>NZ_BCTT01000040.1 GCF_001590905.1 Serratia grimesii NBRC 13537 | reverse complement strand
TGGCGGTGTACGGCGGCAAACAGTTCGGTGAACTGGCGCTGCGTGCCGGTGGTGGCTACACCTGGCACCGCTTCGATACGTCACGTTCGGTCAATTACGGCATGCAGTCAGATCGGGAAACCGCGAAATACAGTGCGCGCACCGAGCAGGTGTTTGCCGAAGCGGGTTACAGCGTGAAGGCCGGTTGGGCCAATCTGGAGCCGTTCGCCAACCTGGCGTACATCAACTTCCAGAACAACGGTATCGCGGAAGACGGCGGGGCTGCGGTGCTACACGGCGACAAACAGCACACCGACGCCACCGTATCGACGCTGGGGCTGCGTGCGGATACCGAGTGGCAGGCGAGCAAAACCACCACCGTGGCGCTGCGCAGCGAACTGGGCTGGCAGCATCAGTACGGCGATCTGGATCGTGGTACCGGGTTGCGCTTCAACGGCGGCAATTCTCCGTTTGTGGTGAACAGCGTGTCGGCCTCGCGTGACGGTGCGGTGCTGAAGGCCAGTGCGGAAGTGGCGGTGAACAAGAATGCCACGCTGTCATTGGGCTACGGC
>NZ_BCTT01000039.1 GCF_001590905.1 Serratia grimesii NBRC 13537 | reverse complement strand
ATGTCCCCCCCCCCCTGCTTGTCTGCAACCACTGCCGTAAAACGCGGCAGCGACAGTTAACTTACACCGCCTATTGGGGCGTTAAGCCATCTTAAATGACTCTGAGGTGTCTGTTAAACCCGTGGCGATTCAGCTATTACATTTCTCCGCCCCTGCTTTAAAGGCACTTTGGCGTGCTGATGCCGCATCTCTAAAACCATCTGCAGTAGCTGAAACTGTGTATGTATCCCTACCTAACTCAAGAACATTGCTGGTAGAAACACAACCAACTACGAGCAGCGATATTGATAAAATTACTAATCTATAAATCATTGATTTTATTACCCAAGTTGGGTGATTGTGGATCATGATTATATCTGTTTTTTTTCTTATTAAAATCAATGGTTTCAATGATTTTATTTTGATAGTTGGTGTCGCGGAGTGGTGCTGGTTTCACTTCAGGAGTAGGCATATGGAACAGGATCCTCTTGAGATCCTTTCTGTAGCATCGTAATCTCTTGCTCTGTAAACGAAAAAACCGCCTTGGCGGGCGGTTTTTTCGAAGGTTCCAAGAGTTGGCGCTCTTTGAACCGAGGTAACTGGCTTATGAGGAGCACAGTAACCAAAACTTGTTCTTTCAGTTTAGCCTTAACCGGCGCATAACTTCAAGACTAACTCCTCTAAATCAGTTACCAGTGGCTGCTGCCAGTGGCGCTTTTGCGTGTCTT
>NZ_BCTT01000038.1 GCF_001590905.1 Serratia grimesii NBRC 13537 | reverse complement strand
ACTGATTTGAGCGTCAGATTCTGTGATGCTTGTCAGGGGGGCGGAGCCTATGGAAAAACGGCAACGCCGCGGCCTTTCCTTTTCCCCATCACGCGATTGCTCGGTTTTCTCGAGCTTTTGTACGCATGCTCCTGCCGCTCGCCGCAGCCGAACGGCAGGAGCGTAGCGACTGAGTGAGCGAGGAAGCGGAAAAGAGAACATCCCTACACTGAGCACTGACGCTGTGAGGCCTCTTATGACGAAACAACAGAAAACAGCGCTGAATATGGCAAAATTCATCCAGAATCAGTCTCTGCTCCTGCTGGAGAAGCTTAACGAGCTTGATCTCGATGTCGAGGCCGACCTTTGTGAGAAACTCCACGATGATGCGGAGCATCTTTTCCGTACACTGTCCTCGAGACTGGATGCATTACAGGATGGTAACTGATGGCCAGAGTGTCTATTAGTGAGGCTGCCCGACTGACGGGTAAGAGTAGAACAACACTGCACAGGTTAATTACAGCAGGTGAACTGTCCACCTGTAGCGGTGAACGTAATGCAAAAATGGTAGATACTTCAGAGCTTTTACGTGTCTTTGGTCCCTTTGAGCAACCGAAGGGTGAACACCATTCTGGACAGGTCTCTGAACAGCGTGATACAGCCTCTGCTGACCAGAGTGAACAGGTGATTCGTCATCTGAAACAGGAGATTGAACACCTGAACACCTTACTTTTGTCCAAGGATTCGCACATTGACAGCCTGAAACAGGCCATGCTCCTTCTTGAAAATCACCAGGGAAAATTAACTGAATCCCCGGCGCCATGGTGGAAATTCTGGAAAAAATCCTGACCCCGTCATGCTTCAGTTTTCCTCTCCGGCCATCCCGGGGAGTTCCTGAACCTTCCCGAAAATCGTCAGATCTCTGAACGCTCCTCACCACGAAAAATACCCACACCCCACGCAAAATTAACATTTTGCAGATTTGTATTTAATATCAGCAGCTTACTTTACTGAAATTTTGTTTTTTAAATTTGATTTAT
>NZ_BCTT01000037.1 GCF_001590905.1 Serratia grimesii NBRC 13537 | reverse complement strand
GGTACTATCGGCCACGTTGACCACGGTAAAACTACCCTGACTGCAGCAATCACCACCGTTCTGGCTAAAACCTACGGCGGTTCTGCACGTGCTTTCGACCAGATCGATAACGCGCCAGAAGAAAAAGCTCGTGGTATCACCATCAACACTTCCCACGTTGAATATGACACCCCGACTCGTCACTACGCGCACGTTGACTGCCCAGGGCACGCCGACTACGTTAAAAACATGATCACCGGTGCTGCTCAGATGGACGGCGCTATCCTGGTTGTTGCTGCGACTGATGGCCCAATGCCACAGACCCGTGAGCACATCCTGCTGGGTCGTCAGGTTGGCGTTCCTTTCATCATCGTATTCATGAACAAATGCGACATGGTTGATGATGAAGAGCTGCTGGAACTGGTAGAAATGGAAGTTCGTGAACTTCTGTCTGCTTATGACTTCCCTGGTGATGACCTGCCAGTTGTTCGTGGTTCAGCGCTGAAAGCACTGGAAGGCGAAGCTGAGTGGGAAGCTAAAATCATCGAACTGGCTGGCTACCTGGATTCTTACATCCCAGAACCAGAGCGTGCTATCGACAAGCCGTTCCTGCTGCCAATCGAAGACGTATTCTCCATCTCCGGCCGTGGTACCGTAGTTACCGGTCGTGTAGAGCGCGGTATCGTTAAAGTTGGCGAAGAAGTTGAAATCGTTGGTATCAAAGACACCGTTAAGTCTACCTGTACTGGCGTTGAAATGTTCCGCAAACTGCTGGACGAAGGCCGTGCTGGTGAGAACGTAGGTGTTCTGCTGCGTGGTATCAAGCGTGAAGACATCGAACGTGGTCAGGTACTGGCTAAACCAGGTTCAATCAAGCCACACACCAAATTCGACTCAGAAGTTTACATCCTGAGCAAAGAAGAAGGTGGTCGTCACACTCCATTCTTCAAAGGCTACCGTCCACAGTTCTACTTCCGTACAACTGACGTGACCGGTACCATCGAACTGCCAGAAGGCGTAGAGATGGTAATGCCAGGCGATAACGTGAACATGGTTGTAACCCTGATTCACCCAATCGCGATGGACGACGGTCTGCGTTTCGCAATCCGTGAAGGCGGCCGTACTGTAGGCGCTGGTGTTGTTGCTAAAGTTATCGCTTAATCGC
>NZ_BCTT01000036.1 GCF_001590905.1 Serratia grimesii NBRC 13537 | reverse complement strand
AGTGAGCTATTACGCTTTCTTTAAATGATGGCTGCTTCTAAGCCAACATCCTGGCTGTCTATGCCTTCCCACATCGTTTCCCACTTAACCATGACTTTGGGACCTTAGCTGGCGGTCTGGGTTGTTTCCCTCTTCACGACGGACGTTAGCACCCGCCGTGTGTCTCCCGTGATAACATTCTTCGGTATTCGGAGTTTGCATCGGTTTGGTAAGCCGGGATGGCCCCCTAGCCGAAACAGTGCTCTACCCCCGAAGATGAGTTCACGAGGCGCTACCTAAATAGCTTTCGGGGAGAACCAGCTATCTCCCGGTTTGATTGGCCTTTCACCCCCAGCCACAAGTCATCCGCTAATTTTTCAACATTAGTCGGTTCGGTCCTCCAGTTAGTGTTACCCAACCTTCAACCTGCCCATGGCTAGATCACCGGGTTTCGGGTCTATACCTTGCAACTATTCGCCCAGTTAAGACTCGGTTTCCCTACGGCTCCCCTATACGGTTAACCTTGCTACAAAATATAAGTCGCTGACCCATTATACAAAAGGTACGCAGTCACACCACGAAGGTGCTCCCACTGCTTGTACGTACACGGTTTCAGGTTCTATTTCACTCCCCTCGCCGGGGTTCTTTTCGCCTTTCCCTCACGGTACTGGTTCACTATCGGTCAGTCAGGAGTATTTAGCCTTGGAGGATGGTCCCCCCATATTCAGACAGGATGTCACGTGTCCCGCCCTACTCATCGAACTCACAATTAATGCATTTTAGTGTACGGGACTATCACCCTTTACTGTGCGACTTTCCAGACGCTTCCACTAACACAAAAACTGATTCAGGTTCTGGGCTCCTCCCCGTTCGCTCGCCGCTACTGGGGGAATCTCGGTTGATTTCTTTTCCTCGGGGTACTTAGATGTTTCAGTTCCCCCGGTTCGCCTCATACGACTATGTATTCATCGTATGATAGTGCAACGAATTGCACTGGGTTTCCCCATTCGGGTATCGCCGGTTATAACGGTTCATATCACCTTACCGACGCTTATCGCAGATTAGCACGCCCTTCATCGCCTCTGACTGCCTAGGCATCCACCGTGTACGCTTAGTCACTTAACCTCACAACCCGAAGGTGTTTCCACTTTCGTGCTGCTATATTTGAGAGACTCTATGACAGGTTAGTCCTTACTCCAGTACTTCTACGGAGGAGTAAGTTTCAGCTGTCATGTTTCAATTTTCAGCTTGTTCCAGATTGTTAAAGAGCAAAATCTT
>NZ_BCTT01000035.1 GCF_001590905.1 Serratia grimesii NBRC 13537 | reverse complement strand
TGCTTGTCTGCAACCACTGCCGTAAAACGCGGCAGCGACAGTTAACTTACACTGCCTATTGGGGCGTTACCCAACGCTCATCCGGAACATCCGGATTGAACTGTCGCTGGAGCCTGTTGGGCGACACGATACTGGCCTTGCCTTTACGTGCCCGCAGCCGCCGGTATTCTCTCGGAGAGTGATATCCCAGCGCGCTGGGCGGGTGGTTTTCATTGTAATGCGTGAACGCTGCTGCAAGGTTTCGCAGGGCTGTTCCCACACCCGGCCAGTAGCCCGCTCCCTTTCGGGGAGGAATGAGCGCGCTGATTTTCTTGCGACGCAGTTCGTCATGACATCGCCGCGTATCGTAAGCGCCGTCCGCCGCCGCTGACCTGATTTTTCGGTGGGTCTGCCGGATAAGCCCCGGGAAAGCTTCAGCGTCCGTGACGTTGTTCAGTGACAGGTCCGCGCAGATGGCTTCATGCCTGCTCGTGTCAACAGCCAGATGCAGTTTTCGCCAGATACGACGGCGCTCTTTGCCGTGCTTTTTGACTTTCCACTCACCTTCACCGAAGGCTTTCAGCCCTGTGGAATCAATCACCAGATGCGAAATTTCACCCCGGGTGGGTGTTTGAAACTGACGTTAACCGACTTTGCCCGCTTGCTGACACTGGTGTAATCCGGACCGCGCAGCGGGACATCCATCAGGGCAAAAATGGAATCAATAAAGCCCTGAGCGGTTCGCAGGGTCAGCCGGAATACACGTTTAATCACCAGGACGGTTGTGATGGCAGGGGCTGTATAGCGCTGAGGTTGTCCCCGCGATGCAGGCGTTGCTGACTCATACCAGGCCTGAGTCGCCTCATCATCAACCCAGAAAGTGATGGAGCCACGATTAATCAGGGCCTTGTTGTAGTTGCGTCAGTTGGTGATTTTGAACTTCTGCTTTGTCACGGAACTGCCTGCATAGTCAGGATAATGCGTGAACTGATTCTTCAGGTCACCAAAATTTCGATTTATTCAACAAAGCCACTGATTGTGTAAAATCTTACTCTATATTAATTTTTTTAATAAGATCAAATAGTTTGGCTTTTCTGTAAGTTCACTGGCGTTGCTGGTTTCCCTTCAGGGGAAGGTATATGGAACAGGATCCTCTTGAGATCCTTTCGTTGGCATCGTAATCTCTTGCTCTGTAAACGAAAAAACCGCCTTGCAGGGCGGTTTTTTCGAAGGTTCTCTGAGCTACCAACTCTTTGAACCGAGGTAACTGGCTTGGAGGAGCACAGTCACCAAAACTGTTCGTTTAGTTTAGCCTTAACTGGCACATGACTTCAAGTCCATCTCCTCTAAATCAGTTACCAGTGGCTGCTGCCAGTGGCGCTTTTGCATGTCTTT
>NZ_BCTT01000034.1 GCF_001590905.1 Serratia grimesii NBRC 13537 | reverse complement strand
TTTCATCAGACAATCTGTGTGAGCACTTCACGCAATCAATATCATTAGGTAAGGAGGTGATCCAACCGCAGGTTCCCCTACGGTTACCTTGTTACGACTTCACCCCAGTCATGAATCACAAAGTGGTAAGCGCCCTCCCGAAGGTTAAGCTACCTACTTCTTTTGCAACCCACTCCCATGGTGTGACGGGCGGTGTGTACAAGGCCCGGGAACGTATTCACCGTAGCATTCTGATCTACGATTACTAGCGATTCCGACTTCACGGAGTCGAGTTGCAGACTCCGATCCGGACTACGACGTACTTTATGAGGTCCGCTTGCTCTCGCGAGTTCGCTTCTCTTTGTATACGCCATTGTAGCACGTGTGTAGCCCTACTCGTAAGGGCCATGATGACTTGACGTCATCCCCACCTTCCTCCGGTTTATCACCGGCAGTCTCCTTTGAGTTCCCGCCATTACGCGCTGGCAACAAAGGATAAGGGTTGCGCTCGTTGCGGGACTTAACCCAACATTTCACAACACGAGCTGACGACAGCCATGCAGCACCTGTCTCAGAGTTCCCGAAGGCACTAAGCTATCTCTAGCGAATTCTCTGGATGTCAAGAGTAGGTAAGGTTCTTCGCGTTGCATCGAATTAAACCACATGCTCCACCGCTTGTGCGGGCCCCCGTCAATTCATTTGAGTTTTAACCTTGCGGCCGTACTCCCCAGGCGGTCGACTTAACGCGTTAGCTCCGGAAGCCACGCCTCAAGGGCACAACCTCCAAGTCGACATCGTTTACAGCGTGGACTACCAGGGTATCTAATCCTGTTTGCTCCCCACGCTTTCGCACCTGAGCGTCAGTCTTTGTCCAGGGGGCCGCCTTCGCCACCGGTATTCCTCCAGATCTCTACGCATTTCACCGCTACACCTGGAATTCTACCCCCCTCTACAAGACTCTAGCTTGCCAGTTTCAAATGCAGTTCCCACGTTAAGCGCGGGGATTTCACATCTGACTTAACAAACCGCCTGCGTGCGCTTTACGCCCAGTAATTCCGATTAACGCTTGCACCCTCCGTATTACCGCGGCTGCTGGCACGGAGTTAGCCGGTGCTTCTTCTGCGAGTAACGTCAATGAACAGTGCTATTAACACTGAACCCTTCCTCCTCGCTGAAAGTGCTTTACAACCCGAAGGCCTTCTTCACACACGCGGCATGGCTGCATCAGGCTTGCGCCCATTGTGCAATATTCCCCACTGCTGCCTCCCGTAGGAGTCTGGACCGTGTCTCAGTTCCAGTGTGGCTGGTCATCCTCTCAGACCAGCTAGGGATCGTCGCCTAGGTGAGCCATTACCCCACCTACTAGCTAATCCCATCTGGGCACATCTGATGGCGTGAGGCCCGAAGGTCCCCCACTTTGGTCCGAAGACGTTATGCGGTATTAGCTACCGTTTCCAGTAGTTATCCCCCTCCATCAGGCAGTTTCCCAGACATTACTCACCCGTCCGCCGCTCGTCACCCAGAGAGCAAGCTCTCCTGTGCTACCGCTCGACTTGCATGTGTTAGGCCTGCCGCCAGCGTTCAATCTGAGCCATGATCAAACTCTTCAATTAAAAGCTTGATTTGCTTCAACTCGTGAAGCGATGCTCGAAAA
>NZ_BCTT01000033.1 GCF_001590905.1 Serratia grimesii NBRC 13537 | reverse complement strand
GCTGATTTGAGCGTCAGATTTTGTGATGCTTGTCAGGGGGGCGGAGCCTATGGAAAAACGGCAGCGGCGCATTCTTTTGCTGCCCCGCTTGTCATGCCGTATGTCTTTGCTCTTATCCGTGTGCAGGTAACGCCCGCCGCAGCCGAACGGCAGGAGCGGCAGCGACTGAGTGAGCGAGGAGGCGTCATATCCCCGGGCTTCCATTTTCTCCCGTACGCCCCGCCGCTGCACTTTCCTCTGTCACATGACGCACTTTCATAACGTGTTACTCCACCGTAGCATATTGAGCCCGTATACACTCCGCTAGTGCTACTTGACTGGTTCAGGGCTGCGCCCAGAAACCCGCTAACAACCTCTCAGCTACTGGATATCACCCCATGCCATCTGAATATGATGAACAACTGGATTCGACTGATACGCAGCTTCCCGGCGAATATGACCTTTTTGATTTAATGGCGCAGGTTACTGAAGAGAACTTGCATGCCCCTGTGGATTTTGGGTCGCCTGTCGGCCGGGAAGCGTTATAGCTTTTTCGCTTGCCCGCGTACGTGGTAATACGCCGGTATTACATTTTATTTCTTTATTTTCATGTAATTACAGGTGATTGTAATACGTTGCGTATTACATAAATAAACGGAGATTCCAGTTTTTACCTTTTAATTCATGCAGTTGCGATGAAAATCGCGGCTGCGTTAGGTGTATGACCATTTAAGGGCCAAAAAATTATCATTCTGGCCGGGTGATCTGCGGAGGTTAAGGGGCGTCGGTGACAAAAAAACGTCATTAACGACCTCGTTCATGCTCGCATGAACGGATTATTTTTCCGGACTACAGGTAAACTACAGAAAGACTACAAAAGCTGATGACTTAATCCTGATTTTTAGTGCGATGACTACAGATAAACTACAAAATAACTACAGGATTACCTCAGATCCGTTCTCTGAACCATTCGTACATCCGACCTCCTTACCGGTTTTACACTGAGCACTGATGCTCTGAGGTCCCTTATGACGAAACAACAGAAAACAGCGCTGAACATGGCTAAATTCATCCAGAATCAGTCTCTGCTCCTGCTGGAGAAGCTTAACGAGCTTGATCTCGATGCTGAGGCCGACCTTTGTGAGAAACTCCACGATGATGCGGAGCATCTTTTCCGTACACTGTCCTCGAGACTGGATGAATTACAGGATGGTAACTGATGGCCAGAGTGTCTATTAGTGAAGCGGCACGGCTTGTTAAGGTTAGTCGCCCCACAATTTACAAGATGATTAACAGTGGGAAGTTAAGTTACACCTCTGTTGTAAAGCACGGGAAGGCTATTAAAATTATTGATACTTCAGAGCTTATTAGAGTGTTTGGTTCTCTTGATGGTGTCATCGATACTGTAAAATATGATGTAAAAAGTGACGCAGAATCTACAGGTGTTAACAGCGTTGATTTACATGATTTACAACATAGAATTGCTTTACTAGAAGCTGAAAACGATGGTCTTAAAGGGGCTGTTAAGGCTCGAGATGAGCATATTGATTCCCTTCGTCAGGCAATGCAGCTTCTGGAGCACAAGCACGAACCTTCTTCACCACCCGATTCCCCGTGGTGGAAATTCTGGAAAAAATCCTGATCCTGCCATGCTTGAGTTTTCCTCTCCGGCCATCCCGGGGAGTTCCTGAACCTTCCCAAAAATCGCCAGATCTCTGAACGCTCCTCACGACTAAAAATACCCACACACTACGCAAAATTAAAATTTTGCAGATTTGTATTTAATATCAGTGGTTTACTTTCCTGAAGTTTCGTTTTTTAAATTTTATTTAC
>NZ_BCTT01000032.1 GCF_001590905.1 Serratia grimesii NBRC 13537 | reverse complement strand
AGGCAAATTCTGTTTCATTCCAACCGCTACCTCACGTAGCCATCAGAACCAATCTCGGAACGTCGCTGAAAATCTCTCAAATCAAAAACACCTTTGGTGTTGTAAGGTTAAGTCTCACGGATCATTAGTACTGGTTAGCTCAATGCATCGCTGCACTTACACACCCAGCCTATCAACGTCTTAGTCTTAAACGTTCCTTCAGGGGAATCAAGTTCCCAGGGAAGACTCATCTCGAGGCAAGTTTCGCGCTTAGATGCTTTCAGCGCTTATCTTTTCCGCACTTAGCTACCGGGCAGTGCCATTGGCATGACAACCCGAACACCAGTGGTGCGTTCACTCCGGTCCTCTCGTACTAGGAGCAACCCCTCTCAATCTTCCAACGCCCACGGCAGATAGGGACCGAACTGTCTCACGACGTTCTAAACCCAGCTCGCGTACCACTTTAAATGGCGAACAGCCATACCCTTGGGACCTACTTCAGCCCCAGGATGTGATGAGCCGACATCGAGGTGCCAAACACCGCCGTCGATATGAACTCTTGGGCGGTATCAGCCTGTTATCCCCGGAGTACCTTTTATCCGTTGAGCGATGGCCCTTCCATTCAGAACCACCGGATCACTAAGACCTACTTTCGTACCTGCTCGAGCCGTCACTCTCGCAGTCAAGCTAGCTTATGCCTTTGCACTAACCTCACGATGTCCGACCGTGATTAGCTAACCTTCGTGCTCCTCCGTTACTCTTTGGGAGGAGACCGCCCCAGTCAAACTACCCACCAGACACTGTCCTCACCCCAGATTATGGGGCCGAGTTAGAACATCAAACATTAAAGGGTGGTATTTCAAGGTTGGCTCCATGCAGACTGGCGTCCACACTTCAAAGCCTCCCACCTATCCTACACATCAAGGCTCAATGTTCAGTGTCAAGCTATAGTAAAGGTTCACGGGGTCTTTCCGTCTTGCCGCGGGTACACTGCATCTTCACAGCGAGTTCAATTTCACTGAGTCTCGGGTGGAGACAGCCTGGCCATCATTACGCCATTCGTGCAGGTCGGAACTTACCCGACAAGGAATTTCGCTACCTTAGGACCGTTATAGTTACGGCCGCCGTTTACTGGGGCTTCGATCAAGAGCTTCGCCTTGCGGCTGACCCCATCAATTAACCTTCCAGCACCGGGCAGGCGTCACACCGTATACGTCCACTTTCGTGTTTGCACAGTGCTGTGTTTTTATTAAACAGTTGCAGCCAGCTGGTATCTGCGACTGGCTTCAGCTCCGAGAGCAAGTCTCTTCACCTACGCGCCAGCGTGCCTTCTCCCGAAGTTACGGCACCATTTTGCCTAGTTCCTTCACCCGAGTTCTCTCAAGCGCCTTGGTATTCTCTACCTGACCACCTGTGTCGGTTTGGGGTACGATTCTGTGTTACCTGATGCTTAGAGGCTTTTCCTGGAAGCTTGGCATCAACTACTTCTGCACCGTAGTGCATCGTCATCACGCCTCAGGGTTGAATAAGTAACCGGATTTACCAGGTCACTCCCCCTACACGCTTAAACCGGGACAACCGTCGCCCGGCTAGCCTAGCCTTCTCCGTCCCCCCTTCGCAGTAACACCGAGTACAGGAATATTAACCTGTTTCCCATCGACTACGCCTTTCGGCCTCGCCTTAGGGGTCGACTCACCCTGCCCCGATTAACGTTGGACAGGAACCCTTGGTCTTCCGGCGAGCGGGTTTTTCACCCGCTTTATCGTTACTTATGTCAGCATTCGCACTTCTGATACCTCCAGCAACCCTCACAGGCCACCTTCAACGGCTTACAGAACGCTCCCCTACCCAACAACGCCTAAGCGTCGCTGCCGCAGCTTCGGTGCATGGTTTAGCCCCGTTACATCTTCCGCGCAGGCCGACTCGACC
>NZ_BCTT01000031.1 GCF_001590905.1 Serratia grimesii NBRC 13537 | reverse complement strand
GCCCGGCAATTTGCCGGGCTTTCGTCATCATGTTCAGGGCGCAGTATGCGGCGCCCCTGCTTACGGCTTATTTCAGCAGTGCCTGCGCCTTGGCCACCACGTTTTCCACGGTGAAACCAAACTCTTTGAACAGCTGTTCTGCCGGGGCAGACTCACCAAAGGTGGTCATGCCCACGATAGCCCCGTTCAGGCCCACGTATTTGTACCAGTAGTCCGCGATACCCGCTTCTACCGCCACACGGGCAGTCACTGCCGCCGGCAGCACGGATTCACGGTAGGCCGCATCCTGCTTGTCGAACGCGTCGGTAGACGGCATGGAGACCACGCGCACCTGGGTGCCCGCCGCCGTCAGCTGGTCTGCCGCTTCCACGGTGATACCCACTTCCGAACCGGTGGCAATCAGGATGACGTCCGGTGTCCCGGCACAGTCCTTCAGCACATAACCGCCGCGATACACGTTGGCCAGTTGCTCCGCGGTACGCGGTTGCTGAGTCAGGTTCTGACGGGAGAAAATCAGTGTGGTCGGGCCGTCGTTGCGCTCGATACCGTACTGCCACGCCACCGCCGATTCCACCTGGTCACACGGACGCCAGGTGCTCATGTTCGGGGTCACGCGCAGGCTGGCCATTTGTTCAACCGGCTGGTGCGTCGGGCCGTCTTCGCCCAGACCGATGGAGTCATGGGTGTACACGAACACGTTGCGGATTTTCATCAGCGCCGCCATACGCACCGCATTACGGGCGTATTCCACGAACATCAGGAAGGTCGCCGAGTACGGCAGGAAGCCGCCGTGCAGCGCGATGCCGTTGGTGATGGCGGTCATGCCGAACTCGCGCACGCCGTAGTGGATGTAGTTACCCGCCAGGTCTTCATTCAGCGGTTTGGAGCCGGACCACATGGTCAGGTTGCTCGGTGCCAGGTCAGCGGAGCCGCCGAGGAACTCAGGCAACACCTTGCCGAAGGTTTCCAGCGCGTTCTGCGACGCCTTGCGGCTCGCGATGTTGGCCGGGTTAGCCTGCAGCTTTTCAACAAAGGCTTTGGCGTCGGCTTTCCAGTTGGCCGGCAGTTCACCGTTCATACGGCGTTTGAACTCGGCAGCCAGCTCAGGGAAGGCCTTGGCGTAGGCAGCGAAACGGTCGTTCCAGGCCGCTTCTTTGGCCTTGCCGGCTTCTTTGGCGTCCCACTGGGCATAAATGTCCTGCGGGATTTCGAAGGCGGCGTATTTCCAGCCCAGCGCTTCGCGGGTGGCGGCCACTTCGGCGGCGCCCAGTGCCGCACCGTGCACGTCGTGGGTACCGGCCTTGTTCGGTGAACCAAAACCAATCACGGTTTTGCACATCAGAAGGGATGGTTTGTCGGTAACCTTGCGGGCTTCTTCAATCGCGGCCTTGATGGCATCCGGGTTGTGACCGTCGACGTGACGCACCACGTGCCAGCCGTAGGCTTCAAAACGCTCTGCGGTGTTGTCGGTGAACCAGCCTTCCACGTGACCGTCGATGGAGATGCCGTTGTCATCGTAGAACGCGGTCAGTTTGCCAAGCTTGAGGGTACCGGCCAGCGAGCAGACTTCGTGAGAGATGCCTTCCATCATGCAGCCGTCGCCCATAAAGGCGTAGGTGTGGTGGTCGACGATGTCATGGCCAGGACGGTTGAACTGCGCGCCCAGGGTACGTTCGGCAATGGCGAAACCAACGGCGTTGGCGATGCCCTGGCCCAGTGGGCCGGTGGTGGTTTCGACGCCTGGGGTGTAGCCGTATTCCGGGTGACCCGGGGTTTTGGAGTGCAGCTGGCGGAAGTTTTCCAGCTCGCTCATCGGCAGGTCGTAGCCGGTGAGGTGCAACAGGCTGTAAATCAGCATGGAGCCATGGCCGTTGGAGAGGACGAAGCGGTCACGGTCAGCCCAGTGCGGGTTGGTCGGGTTGTGGTTCAGGTAGTCACGCCACAGGACTTCGGCGATGTCCGCCATGCCCATAGGTGCACCCGGATGGCCGGAATTTGCTTTTTGTACGGCGTCCATGCTGAGTGCGCGGATGGCGTTGGC
>NZ_BCTT01000030.1 GCF_001590905.1 Serratia grimesii NBRC 13537 | reverse complement strand
GGGTTGCTGTCGCAAAACTACCAGGACAACAGCGTCAATGCTGGCTTCACCTGGAATTTCTGATCTTAAAAAACTGAGGGACAAGCCGCCTCGTCGGGGGGCGGTTTGACTAAAACAAAAAGGATAAGGGAATGAAGCAAGCTACAGGAAAGAATAAACCGGCATTGGCGCCGACATGGAAACTGAACGCCTTGTTGTGCGCGCTGTTGGCGGCCGGTAGCGTACAGGCTGCGCCCTATACGGAAGGCGGTAAGATGGGCGATCCGGCAAGCTGGCGCAGCGATGAATTTAAGGCCAACTGGGGGTTGGGTGCGATCCACGCTGATGAAGCCTATGCTGCGGGTTATACCGGTAAAGGGCAAAAGGTAGGGATTTTCGATACCCCAGTGAACAAACATCCTGAATTTGCTGGTGACGGGAAACTGGTGAATGTGGTTACCGAGGGTTACCGCGCCTATACCGATCCGCACCGTGAGGGGATTAAGGCCGGCGATCGTTTTTACTTCGACGGCACCTTCCATTTCTACAGTGGTGCTCAAGGTTTGCTGAGCAATCACGGTGTACACGTTGCCGGCATCAGCGGTGCCAACCGTGATGGAACCGGCATGCACGGCGTGGCCTTTGACTCACAGATCATCAGTGTTGATAACGACAATGACGGCCCGGCCTACGGCGAGTTCCTCGGGCTCGATGGCAGCGTGACCAACGCCGGTTGGCAGGCGATGATCAATAACGGCGTGCGGGTGATCAATAACAGTTGGGGCGTCAGCATTCCCGATTTCTTATCGGATAATGGCAAAAAGCCAGACGCGTTGCATTTTGAGTTAAAAGACGCACAGGAACAGTTTGATCAGGTGAAACCCTTGTTGGGGAGTTTGGCAGGGGCGGGTTATCAGGGCGCGATTGATGCGGCACGCAAAAACATTTTGGTGCTGTTCGCCGCCGGTAACGACGGTAACTACAACCAACCGGATGTGATCAGCGGCCTGGCCTATTTTGTGCCGGATATTGCGCCTAACTGGTTGTCGGTTGCCAGCGTCGCACAGGATGAAGCCTCTACCAACAGCGTGCCTTATACCATCAGCAGCTTCTCTTCACGCTGCGGTTACACGGCCAGTTTCTGCGTCTCGTCACCGGGCAGTAAAATCTACAGCACCGTGGCCAACGGTTCCGATCCGAATCATTTGGTCTCCGACTATGGCAATAAGAACGGCACCTCAATGGCGACGCCGCACGTGACCGGTGCGGTTGCTGTATTACTCCAACGTTTCCCGTACATGACATCGGCGCAAATTGCCGATGTGCTGAAGACTACCGCCACCGATATGGGCGCACCGGGCATCGATGCGCTGTACGGCTGGGGGATGATCAATCTGGGTAAGGCGATTAATGGGCCGGGGATGTTCTACACCGTCGAAGATATTCCTGAAGAGTTCCGCATTCCGGATCCGACAGGCGTGGCTTACGGCTCGTCACAGTTTATCGCTAATATTCCAGGCCAAGGGGCTCAAATCGATCAAGGCACGCTGCAGGCGCGTATTTGTGATGACTATCATTGTTCGGTGGAAGTGTACTCCAATGATATTTACGGTCACGGTGGCCTGACTAAGGAAGGTAAGGGCACGCTGGTGTTGACTGGTAACAATACCTACACCGGCCCAACGTGGGTAAACACCGGTCTGCTGGCAGTTAATGGTTCAGTGACGTCAGACGTGACGGTGCAAAATGCTGGCGTGTTGGGCGGCTCTGGTACCCTGGGGTCATTGACTGCCCGCAGTGGCGGCACCGTGGCGCCGGGCAACTCGATCGGGACGTTGAATGTAGCAGGTAATGTCAGCTTCGAGCCGGGTTCCCGCTATGCGGTAGAAGTGGCGCCAAACGGCCAGAGCGATCGGATCCAAAGCAGTGGATCGGCAACGATCGGTGGCGGTGAAGTGGCCGTCTCGCTGGAGAACAGCACCAACCTGCTGTCGCAAAGCGACGTTCGCAGCCTGCTTGGCCAGCAGTACAACATTTTGACCGCCCAGCAGGGTATCAGCGGGCGGTTTGATTCGGTGGCTCCGAATTACCTGTTCCTGGGTACCGGGCTGACCTACCAGCCGAATCAGGTGACGCTGAACGTGGGCCGTAACGACACCGCCTTTGCCAGCGTGGCAGCGACCCAGAACGAGCGTGCGGTGGCGACGGCGGCGGATGCTCTGGCGGCGGGCAACCCGGTGTATGAGAGCATCCTCAACGCCGGTTCGGCAGGGGAAGCGCGTCAGGCGTTCCGTCAATTGTCCGGGCAGATCCACGCGGATATTGCCTCGGCACAGGTCAACGACAGCCGTTACCTGCGTGATGCGTTGAACGGCCGACTGCGACAGGCAGAAGGACTGGCGACCGCACAAGACATCAAGGCGGACGACGATGGCGGTGCCTGGGCGCAGTTGCTGGGGGCTTGGGACCATGCGTCGGGCGACGCCAATGCGACAGGGTATCAGGCATCGACCTACGGTGTGCTGGTGGGGCTGGACTCGGCGTTGGCGGATGACTGGCGCTTGGGCGTGGCGACCGGCTACACGCGGACGTCACTGGATGGCGGCTACGGCTCGAATGCCGACAGCGACAACTACCATC
>NZ_BCTT01000029.1 GCF_001590905.1 Serratia grimesii NBRC 13537 | reverse complement strand
GACGTTAACGTGCGGTTTTGAACGTTCAAACTTTTCTTTAGACATCGATTGTCCCTCTAAGACACGGATAAATCGGTGGTATCACCACATCAACCAAGCATTTGCTTGTTGAATCCAGAACAGAAAGAAAATCAGGGGGCGAGATTATAAGAAGTGGTGCTGATAGGCAGATTCGAACTGCCGACCTCACCCTTACCAAGGGTGCGCTCTACCAACTGAGCTATATCAGCACATCTTGGAGCGGGCAGTGGGAATCGAACCCACATCATCAGCTTGGAAGGCTGAGGTAATAGCCATTATACGATGCCCGCATCCTGGAACTCGGCTACCTGACTTTTCTGTAGAATTTTTAGGGAGGAGAAGGATTGTTCGTCGCTTAACTCTCACCCTTCGGGCCGGCTGCGCTAGCGCTGCACAACTCGATTCTTGCCGAAGGCTTTCGCCTTCCCCTTCTGCAATTTAACCGTTGCGAGTTTATCGCTGGCCAGTTAACTGCCGAAGGCAAGATATGGTGGTGGGGGAAGGATTCGAACCTTCGAAGTCTGTGACGGCAGATTTACAGTCTGCTCCCTTTGGCCGCTCGGGAACCCCACCAGATTTTAACTACTGTGACTTGATTGGTGCCGGCTACCGGAATCGAACTGGTGACCTACTGATTACAAGTCAGTTGCTCTACCAACTGAGCTAAGCCGGCATCAAGTGCAGCGCATTCTAGGTAGAGCGGACGGTCTATGCAACAAAAAAATTGCGTTAGCTGCACTTTCGCTCACAAAACGCCCAATTTTGCATACTACCTGGCAATTTGACGTGTACGCCGTGCAAACATTAATCAATTTCAGACGTCATTTTCTATAGCCTAATTACCTTTGCAAGAATCAATGGAACATTTCTCCCACGCGGCAGTTAAGAACCCCTTAGTAAACCTATGTGCAAAAGGGATGCATCGCGACATGAAAACGGTATCGCTCTTGGTTGATACCGCTTAACAAGCACTCCGCCTCTACTGCGTTGCGCTTCTCACAATTGACATAAACTCATACTAATCGCCAACTTTTGCGAAAAAAGTCTACGCCAAAAACGAAGCTGTCTATAATATGCAGCTTGTTTATTATCTGGAGTTGGCGTCCGGCGCCTTTCCCAACCTGCGTTAACAGGCAGAATTTGGCTTATGATAAAAAGAGATCAATCTTTAGCGACGCCTTATCTTCAGTTCGATCGTACCCAATGGGCTGCGCTGCGAAACTCGGTGCCGCTGACACTGTCAGAAGAAGAGATTGTTAAACTGAAAGGGATTAACGAAGATCTCTCTTTGGAAGAGGTAGCGCAGATTTATCTGCCACTATCACGGTTGTTGAACTTCTATATCAGTTCCAACCTGCGCCGTCAGGCCGTGCTTGAGCAGTTCCTCGGAACAGACGGACAAAAAATCCCCTACGTTATCGGCATTGCTGGCAGCGTTGCCGTTGGCAAAAGCACTACCGCACGTTTACTTCAGGCATTGCTCAGCAGCTGGCCGGAACACCGCAGCGTCGAACTGATCACCACTGACGGTTTTTTGCATCCTAACAAGGTGCTAAACGAACGTGGGCTGATGAAGAAAAAGGGCTTTCCACAGTCCTACGATATGCATAGCCTGGTCAAATTCGTTTCTGAAGTAAAATCTGGCGCCAAGCGCGTGACCGCTCCAGTATATTCTCATCTGATTTATGATGTTGTTCCTGACGGTAATAAAGTCATCGAGCAACCAGATATTCTTATTCTTGAAGGGCTGAACGTATTACAAAGCGGGATGGATTATCCTCACGATCCACATCGTGTGTTTGTTTCTGACTTTGTTGATTTTTCAATATATGTTGACGCGCCTGAAGAGCTGCTGCAAACCTGGTATATCAATCGATTTCTTAAATTCCGCCAGGGCGCTTTCTCTAACCCTGACTCTTATTTCCATAACTACTCAAAGCTACCTGAGCCCGAGGCTATAAATATAGCCACACAATTATGGACAGAGATTAACGGCATGAATTTACAGGAAAACATCCTACCTACTCGCGAACGCGCTAGCCTAATCATGACTAAAAGTGCTAATCACGCCGTTGAAAACGTACGGTTACGTAAATAAATAAAATACATAATAAGGGGCTTCACCGCCCCTTATTAAAAATAATCACTCAGCACTGCGCAGAGATATTTCCCCGCCAATAAATGGTTTAATTACACCATTTTGATCAAGCAGTAATGCACCTTGTTGATCGATCCCTCTGGCAATACCAAAAATCTGTTGCTCACCGATTAATAGCTTAACAGGCCGATCAATAAAGTTGTCTAACGCACGCCAACGAGCAATAAACGGTGCCAATCCATCAATCTCAAACTGCCTCAGCGATTGACGCAATTCATTTAGCAAGGTCGCAGCCAATTCATTACGGTCAATGTTGATTCCCGCTTCCTGCAGATTTATCCAGCCCTGATTAATCGCATTGGCATTGGTTTCGCGCATTGCTAAATTAATACCTGCGCCAATCACCAATTGCGCCGCGTCACCTGTTTTCCCCGTTAACTCGACCAAAATCCCGGCCAGTTTGCGATCGTTGAGGTATAGATCATTTGGCCATTTGACCCTGACATCTTCAGCGCCGAGATCTTTCAGCACCTCAGCCATCACGATGCCAATCACCAAGCTCAGACCCATTGCTGCTGCGGGTCCCTGATCCAAACGCCAAAACATTGAGAGGTACAGGTTGGCACCAAAAGGCGAGATCCATTGACGCCCCCGCCGACCACGACCCGCTTGCTGATACTCTGCAACACAGGCATCGCCCGATTGCAGTTCGGTGATACGGTCCAGCAGATATTGATTGGTGGAATCCACAACAGGTAGCACAGTGACACGCTTATCTGTTAATTGGCTGAGTATACGTTCAACATCCAGCAATTGAATTGGGCTCGGTAAACTATAGCCTTTCCCTGGTACCGTAAACACGTCCAAACCCCATTCGCGAATGGTCTGGATATGTTTATTAATTGCAGCACGGCTCATACCCAGCAATTCGCCAAGATGCTCGCCAGAGTGGAAGCTGCCATCGGCTAGTATTGCAATGAGCTTAAGAGGAACTTTGGTATCCTTCATGAGAGAACCTCTACGGCATTTAATTCACTGTCCGTACCGATAAAGCGAACCTCGGGCTCTAACCATACATCGAACTTTGCCGCTACAGTATTACGTACATACCGAGCCAGAGCGACGACATCCTGGCTGGTAGCATTATCCAAATTAACCAGAACAAGTGCCTGCTGGCTATGTACCGCCGCACCGCCAATCTGATGCCCCTTAAGCTTACACTGATCAATCAGCCAGCCAGCAGCCAGCTTCACCTGCCCATCCTGCTGTGGGTAATGTGGCATACCAGGGAATTGAGCAATCATCGTAGCCGCCTTTTCATTGCTGACCAGTGGGTTTTTGAAGAAACTGCCGGCATTACCCGTCACCTTAGGGTCAGGTAGTTTACTGCGGCGCATCGCACACACGGAGTCAAACACCTGACGTGGTGTTACCGTTTCCGGATCCAGCTTCGTTAGATCGCCATAATTCAGCATCGGGTTCCATTGCTTGTTCAGACGCAGGCCCACACCAACAATAATGTGGCCCTTCTGGAAACGGTGTTTGAAAATACTTTCACGGTAACCAAACCCACAATCTGATGCCGAAATACGATCGATGGCGCCCGTTTTCAGATCCAGCAGATCGACATAGTCACATACGTTCTTGAGCTCAATGCCATAAGCACCAATATTTTGGATGGGGGCTGAACCAACTAAACCGGGGATCAATGCAAGGTTCTCTAGCCCAGGAATACCTGTTTCCAGAGTGCGGCAGACCAAATCATGCCAATTCTCGCCCGAGCTAACGTGGAGAAACCAGGCATCTTTCTCTTCTCTGATATCGATGCCTTTTAATTGATTGATCATGACCGTACCAGAAAAGTCCTCAAGAAATAGGACGTTACTCCCCTCACCGAGTACCAGCAGTGGTTCTTGACGTTTCTGCGTTTTCTGCCAAACCTTGATCATTAATTCGATGGTATCTGCAATGACCAGATGCGCTGCGTTGGCCTGGAGCGCAAAAGTATTGTGTTTTTTTAATGACGCGCTTTCAGTAGACATAACGATAATTACCTATACGGAAATGAACCTTCACCTAGTCTACTCGATTCGGCTCTCGAGGCTAATATTTGTTTTCACTGATATTGCTTTTATCTTGAGATCATCTATAGGGTAAATACTTCTAATTGTTTTATAAGGTAATTTCTATATAAATTAACGAGATAAGGAAATAAATATAATGAACAGCATGATAAGTGTCAGCAATATCCTCGCATTAGCGTTTATTTCCACAGGTTAAAGAATTCTATTCAGTCCTGTTTATATATGGCTGGAGTTGCTCATTTCCTTTAAACATTAAGGCTAATTATAAATATAACTGACTGACTTGTATTTGGAGGGGACCAGGAGGGCATCTGAACTTAAGACGCAGCATGTCTGCGCAGCTTTTTACTTTCGCACATAACAACAAGGCCATCCTTACGGA
>NZ_BCTT01000028.1 GCF_001590905.1 Serratia grimesii NBRC 13537 | reverse complement strand
CATCATTTACATATTAAAAAATAA
The DNA here is from genome assembly GCF_001590905.1 of Serratia grimesii NBRC 13537. Taxonomy (GTDB): domain Bacteria; phylum Pseudomonadota; class Gammaproteobacteria; order Enterobacterales; family Enterobacteriaceae; genus Serratia; species Serratia grimesii. Next base: position 4,653 of record NZ_BCTT01000028.1, on the reverse strand, counting down.
TATATTACGTAAAAAAATCAGAGCATTGGTTAATAATCGCACACTTTAAATTCATATGGTTAATTCATGGTTTTCTGTTATCTTCTGAGCTGTTTATTGCATAAAAGAGCTCTAAAGTTGACATAGGCCATGATGCGGCAGGAGGAGGGGCCCTTTACTGCTTTTCTCTCACCAAGGTGGCCGCATCCCTCAGAACACCTTTGTCAAACATGTTGCCGATAATTTTTCGCTTCATCTCAAGGGAATCGGTAATGTTTTGGCGATTCACATCCATGCCATTAGCGGTCAGATCGATCACCGCAGCCCCAATCTCATTAGCTATGAACATTCCCGTTATTCATCAGTTTCCATTGTTCCTCCCAGTTTCCTTTCGAGCATAAGGATCTTGATATCATCAGCCCTTAGATCTCGTTTAACATCAATGCGTAAAGTTGCCTTTTCAAAATAACAATGGCAAAATACTGAAAACAATCTTTTTAAGAAAAAAAGTAATTGAAAACATTCGCAAAATATGCATCGATTGGCTTGATAAACACAATGGCTCATTGGACTGTGTTTGCCATTATGATATCCAATGGTTACTCGCAATGGCTCTCTAATTTTGCCGCTTTCTGTGTCGCTGTAAGTATCTCTTTTTTCGCAAATGCTAAGTGGACCTTCAAACGCGATGCTACAACCATAAGATATATGATGTATGTGTTCTTCATGGGAGCTATGGCATCTCTAATTGGTTGGGTTGCAGATAAAACAGATATTAATCCTATAGTAACACTTGTTAGCTTTTCATTTATTAGTCTTATATGCGGTTTTATTTACTCTAAGTACGTAGTATTCAAGGATAGAAAATGAAGATTTCCCTTGTAGTTCCTGTATTTAATGAAGAGGACGCGATACCTATATTCTATCAATCCGTACGCCGGGAGTTGACCGGTTATGATGTTGAAATCATCTTTGTTAATGACGGCAGTAAGGATGGTACCGAGAATATTATCAACGCACTTGCTTCATCTGACCAGCTCGTTAAAACCATTTCATTTACGCGTAATTTTGGCAAGGAACCGGCTCTTTTTGCTGGTTTGGAACATGCGACTGGTGACGCTGTCATTCCAATTGATGTTGATCTGCAGGATCCGATAGAAATTATCCCCAAGCTCATAGAACATTGGCAGTCTGGTGCCGATGTTGTCCTAGCAAAAAGGACCGACCGAAGTGCCGATGGACATCTAAAACGTAAAACGGCTGAATGGTTTTACAGGCTTCACAATAAAATCAGCTCGCCAAAAATTGAGGAGAATGTTGGTGATTTCAGGCTCATGTCCAGAGAAACCGTTGAGCATATCAAACTCCTTCAAGAACGAAATCTATTTATGAAAGGAATACTTTCCTGGGTAGGTGGAAGGGTCGATGTTATTGAATACAGTCGGGCAGAGCGCGTTGCGGGCATATCAAAGTTCAATGGATGGAAACTCTGGAACCTAGCTTTGGAAGGTATAACCAGCTTCTCAACATTCCCATTGAGGATCTGGTCTTACATAGGGTTGATTGTTGCAGGCTGCTCATTTTTTTATGGCGCGTACATGCTCATCGATACCATGTTATTTGGAAACCCAGTAAAGGGTTACACTTCCATAATGGTATCTATGCTTTTTTTAGGTGGGGTACAGTTAATTGGAATAGGTGTTCTTGGTGAATACATTGGAAGAATTTATATAGAAACCAAGGGCAGACCAAAATACATTATTAATAAAAAATAAATCAACCATGAATATGACAATGAAAATTGAAAAATCAAATTTAAAAGATATCATCATATTAATATTTTTGCTTCTAGTAGTAATGGTAGCTTATAGTCCAGCATATGTTAATATTTACGGATTTTCTGATGATTATTCTACATACTTTGTTGCTAATTTATCTCATTCCAACTTAATTAAATGGGATGTCATGTCTGGCAGGCCCGTGTACGCTGTGATGCGTTACATTGCTCAAAAATCTATTGACACAACTGCAGACTTCACTGCCCTCAGAATAATATCTGTAATTAGTATATATATATTATGTTGTTACCTATACTTTTTCCTTAAAAGAACTAACTTCCCCGGAGGGGTTCTTTCATGGATAGTAACACCGTTGTTGCTTTGCCTCCTTCCCCCTATTGTGTTGTTTGGAGCTTGGGCAACTTGCTTCCCATATGTAACATCAATCTTGTTAGCCGGGGTTTCTTATTCTTTATTGAATCACTGCGAGAAACTAAATCCATATTATCGAATAATACTTTCTTTTTTTTCGCTTGCTCTATCCTTTTCAATATATCAACCTACAGGTATGACTTTCTCTTTGTTTATGCTAATAGATAATTGCCTAAACAATAATAAAATAAACCTCAAGAAAGTAATGAAAAATGCCATCATGATAATTCTTGGCATGTTAACCTCATTAATATTATCTAAAGCCCTGCCTAAATTAATCTATGGTGAAAGCTTCCAAAGAAGCGCATTAGCAAAGTCAGCAAAAGAAAAAGTAATCTGGTTTTTAGATAAGCCACTACATGACTCCATATCAAACTATGTTATATTCCATGATAAAATTTACTTTTTAGTTTCATTACTCGTATTTTTGTCGGCAATTTTATTTATTTACAAGCAGAAAAACGGTGGGCAAAAGGTTGTACTTTCCTTACTGATTATCATAGGAAGTTTTTCACCAAACCTAATAATAGAGGAAGATTGGGTTTCCTATCGCTCTCTAGTAAGCATTTATTTATGCATTGGTTCCGTAATGGCCTTTGGTTTGTCAAGCCTAACAAATAAATTTAACATTAAAAACTTAGCACTGTCAGCATGTGCTGCATTTTCACTCATTAGCTGCCTAAATTTCATAAATACAAATTTTGTTGAGCAATACAAGCAGGAGGTTGTGGTGCTGAAAACCGCCATCAAAGAAAAAATCTCAAAAGATTATGACGGTTATTTAATCTTTGACATATCCAACCCCGTATGGAATGTATTTTCTCAAACAAAATATGACGAAATTGGATCCCCATCGATTCAAATCCCTTGGGCAATAGCGGGATTTTCCGACTCATTGAGAAAAGAAATGCATTACAATTTTAAAATCAATACTGATAAATCAGTGGTAAAGGTTAGTAATCAAAATTGTTTGCAAAATTGCACTATTATTCCTGTAACGGAAAAATTAAGAGAATTGAATAATTAATGTAGATCATATGCAGGCCTGCCGGCCTGCATAGTTACCGCATTTACCTTTGATGCTCCACCGCCAGTTTCCACTTACCCTCCTGAGCGTGTGCCCTGAAAGTTCGTAACGCGCCGACCGACAAATTCCCTTCGCCACTTATCAGCTTTCATTTCGTCAGGCAGACTGTGCACGTTGTAAATGTAGCTGAGATGCAGCGGAAAAAGCGTCTTCGCAAGGCTGTGTGGCTTCATCGAGATAACCCGCCGCCCAAGGGTCACATGAATCCCTTTTTCAGCGTCCAGTTGCCGCAAATAGCGTATACCATTAGATCCCGCTCCTTATGCGGTTCCCGAAAATCGAAATTAGGCTGGCGCCAAGCGGCAGCAATCGCACTGCCCTCGGTAGCGATGATGTTGTCGATATTGACAATCAGCGTGTGCGTCTGATCAACCATCACTCGCCGCTGCTCAAAATCAATCTGCTTGGCCGATTTGGCGATATGCTGGTTGGTTTCACCACTCCGCTACGCGATGAAGCCGAAAGGCGTGGGCTGATAGTGTTGATGGGAGGTATGCTGGTTGCCCGGCCACTGAGCCGCTGATTAGCCAGAAAGAGGATAAGGCAACATTTAGCCGATCGGTTCCTCAACTCTGTAGAGTTTAACGATTTAGCTTTCGACTCGCTGAAGGAATACCAAAAACATGCCAAAAAGGTGATGCCTGTATTTAAGAAAATGGATCCGAACAATATTAAGCCTGAGCACATCAGGAAATATATGGGTACCCAGGCAAACCGCAAGAAAACGTTCATTTCGCAGGGTTCGATTGGAGCTACGAGCGTGGCTATGTGAAAGGAAATCCCTGTAAGGGTGTGAGGCAGTTCAAGGAGATGTCTCACGAGCGCTATGTTACCGACGCGGAGTATGACACTGTTTATACCATCGCACCGATTACGGTGAAGATTGCAATGAAAATAGCGTATCTATGCTGCGCTCGACAGTCCGTCGTTCTTGCGTTGTGCCGCGCTCAGATTTTAGAACCGGGGATCTTTACCTGCCAAGGAAAGACCGGCTCCAAACAAATTAAAGCCTGGCCAAACCGCCTTCGTGTGGCGATGGTGTTAGCCGACACATTACCAATTAAAGATGGTATTTCCAGCGTCTACGTGATCCACCAGCGCGACGGTTTTAATACCCAATGGCGCAATGCAAAGCTGGCAGCCATCGCTCCATATCCCGAAATAGACTTTGACTTCACCTATCACGACCTGAAGGCAAAAGGCATTTCCAATCTGGACGGTACACTGACAGAGAAGCAGGCAATTTCAGGTCACAAGAGCATTGGGCAGACCGCAAGATATGACCGCAAAAATTAAGATCATCTAGGTAGTCGGCGGGCAGTAATTATTCAGCGTACACGCATAGAATAAAAATAAAAGTGATGTTAGGAAATGGAG
>NZ_BCTT01000027.1 GCF_001590905.1 Serratia grimesii NBRC 13537 | reverse complement strand
GACTCGCTCGACCTGAACGCCGCGAACGATAAAGAAATCGTTGCCGATTACGGCTTAGGCCGTAACTGCACTCTTTTCGATAAAACACGCAAGTGGGCTTACCGCGCTATCCGTCAGGGCTGGCCGCAGTATGAGCAATGGCTGCAAGCCTGCTATGAGCGGGCCAGAGCTTACAACCTGCAATTTTCTGCCCCTCTGGATGAAAATGAAGTTAGTGGAATAGCTAAGAGCATTGCTAAATGGACATACAAAAACTTCTCTGAAGCTAATTTTTTGCAATATGTTGCAGATACTCACTCATCTGAAATTCAATCGAAAAGAGGAATGAAAAGTCGAGGAGGGGGAAGGCCAAAGATTGTCGGAAGCCCTTGGCTTAATTTAGGAATCAGTCGTTCTAAATGGTATAGAGATTTTAGAGGGTTATAATGTTTGGTTTTTTTAGAAAAAAAATTAGCAGCAATCAAGTCGACTTATACGTTAGCGATAAGATTCTAGGTGTTGCAAAGAAGGTTGTAGCCATAGTTGAAGCTAATGGCGTAACCATCGTTGATGGCGAAGGTGTTGTATTTTTAGCCGCTGGGCTTTTTCTCAATGCTACTTATCTTAAGGAACATGGGAGAAAATCAGACGCTGTAAGAGTTAAAGTTATTGGTTTTGTAAAGCACTACCTAGATTCAACAGATGATCAAAGTATGCTGGAAAGATTATCTGATAACACCCGCTGGTTTTCTCAAGGGAACATGTCGGGTTATTGGTTTCTTAATCAAGTCATTGGGGACCTTTGCGGATTGAAGGTTAATCCCATCCATCAACAAATTCTATCAAACGAAGTACTAGATACACTGCTGAAATTTTTCCACGAGCGCACGGTCACTATCAGTAAAACCCTCAGTGAAGACATATATCCATTTTATAATCCAGCCTGACTGTTTTCGTAGTTTGGGACAAAACAACCTATATCAGATAACAGCCCCGTATAAGCGGGGCTTTTTTTTTGCAGCCAGCACAGAATCTGACATACTGCATTACTCTTTAAGCCAGTACACACAGCGTCCCCTCTACGAGGTGCCGTCTGTGACTGGTTCAGGGGGCTCGCCGCCCCCCGAAACCCCGGGCATCCACTGCGAAACTTTCGCACTTTGGGTGCGAATATTTCTCAGCGGAGTAAGAATGGAAAAGCGCACGAGAGAGATCAAAATCCGCCTGACTGACTCAGAGCATCAGCGTCTGATCGACCGGTGTGACCGAACCCATCTGGCCGAATGGCTGCGTCAGCTCGGTCTGGGAGAACACACCGCCAGAAAGCGCCGTCTGCCCGATGTGGCGCCCGAACTGCTGCGACAGGTCAGCGGGATTGGCAACAACCTGAACCAGATCGCCCGCCGTCTTAACCAGCTCGACGGACTGAATCCCACTGAGCGTGTGTCCCTGCTGGCGGTGTTAAACAGCCTCGACCGCAATCTCGGTGAACTGCTGGAGCAGCACCGTGATCGTTAAAATTCACTCACGGGGTGCCGGTTCGGGCAGTGGCCCCGTTGATTACCTGCTGGGCAAAGATCGCCAGCGCAGTGACGCCCGCGTGTTGCGGGGAGACGCCGAACGCACCCGCGAACTGATTGACGGCTGTGACTTTGCCCGTGCCTACACCTCCGGCGTGCTGTCCTTTCAGGAAGCCGACATTGCCGAGCCTGAAAAGGCGCGTCTTATGGACGAATGGGAACAGACACTGATGACCGGTCTCGACAAAGACCAGTACGCCTGTCTGTGGGTTGAGCATCAGGACAAAGGCCGCCTCGAGCTGAACTTCGTGATCCCGAACATCGAATTACAGAGCGGGAAACGTCTGCAACCCTATTTCGACCGCGCCGACCGTCCCCGCGTCAACGCCTGGCAGACCCTGACCAACGACCGGCTGGGGCTACGCGACCCGAATGACCCGACCTACCGCCGCCCGCTTACGCAGGCCAGTGATCTGCCCCGCGACAAACAGCAGGCGGCAGAGAAAATCACCGCCGGCCTGATGAACCTGATGCAGCAGGGCGTGATCCGCAGCCGGCAGGACGTGGTGACGCAGCTGGAAAGCTACGGCCTGACCGTGGCGCGGGAAACGAAAAGCAGCATCAGCATTGCCGATCCGGACGGCGGCAGAAATATCCGGCTGAAAGGAATGATTTATGAGCGAGATTTTAAATTTGGCGAAGGGCTTCGAGGAGAAATCGAAGCAGCAGGCGCAGGATACCGAGCAGAGCGTGAAGCGCGAGTTCGCGAGGCTGGAGAAGTCTATCAGCGCGGAACTGCAATCAAGCTCGCAGAGCATCAGCAACGCTATCCGCGAGCAGAACGGCAGGTTGACGGGCATGCTCAGAACGTCAGTCTCAACGGCGATGGCGTGGATATTCATCTGCTTCGCCCTGCTGATTGGCATCCTGGGCGGGATAATTTGGTTTCAAGGCACGATCATCACCTCACGCCTGAGCGAAATGGACAGCTACAGTCAGCTGCTGGCGAGCCTGAAAGCGAAAAGCGGCGCGGGCGTGACGATTTACAGCGACGAAAAGAACCGGAACACCTACCTGGCGGTGCTGCCGAAGCAGGCGCACGGCGTGGAAACCTACACCTCGCAGGCCGGGAATACCGTGGTGAAATACACGGCGAAATAACCTCATCAGAACGCCCTGAATCGCGTCTGAGCGGTTTTAACACCGAGGATGAGCAAAACCATGACCGAGATGGAAAAACAGCTTCTGAGCGCCTTAGAGAGCTTACAGGCAAGCTACGAGCAACAGCAGGAGGCGTGGCAGGACAGCTACAGCAGTTTGCAGCACATGTTCGAGGCTACCTCACAGGCGCTGACGCACAGCGACAGGGTGTGTCAGCGCTTGAGCAGTCAGGTAGAGAGCTTGCGCGCGCAGGTCGAGAGCTTGAGCAGGAACGTCAGCCGCTTGATGCGCTGATTGCGCAGCATGACCGCGCCCGTGCGGAAAAGCTGCGCGAGCAACAGCCGGAGCCGCAGAAAAAGCCGACCCGGTACTATGGCCCCTCGATGTGACCTCTTTTCCGGAATCAGAATTAAGTGTACTATGTACTCCGTTAAATACAGGAGACAACCGTGAGTCACACGATTGAATTTATCGAGACCCCGATGTTTACCCGTCAGATAAAACAGATCGCCACGGATGAAGAGCTCAGGGAGCTGCAAAAGACGCTGATTGAGTCGCCGGACAAAGGCGATCTCATCCAGAAAACCGGCGGGCTGCGAAAAGTCAGAATGGCGACGGGCAACCAGGGAAAAAGCGGCAGCGCGAGGGTGATTTATTTTCTGGCCACCGCCGAGGTGATTTATCTGGTGATGGCCTACCCGAAAAGCACCAAAGACAGCCTGACGGACGCGGAGAAAGCCGCGCTGAAGACGCTGACCCAACAACTGAAAGACGAGGTGTGACATGAGTTTTTTTGACGAGCTGAAAGCATCGCTGGAAGAAGCCGTTGAAATCAAAAACGGCGTCAGAGAGCCTGCCCGCGTCACCCGTTACGAGCTGGCAGACGTGAAGGCTATCAGGGCACAACTGAACGTTTCACAGAGTGAGATGGCGAAAGTGCTGGGAACCAGCCTCGACACCATAAAAAGCTGGGAAACCGGACGCCGTAATCCGACCGGACTGGCGGCGAAGGTGCTGGCAACCATCCAGGCGAACCCGAAATTCTTCCAGGAGCTGGCGGCGCACTAAGCCGTTGTGACAGAAGGATTCGACAGGCGAGGCCGTTCGCGTGTAATTTAACGGCAACAGAAAAAACAAAGCCCCGGCATCATGCTCAAATCTTGGCGGATCCGCATGATAACCAGGGCCAGGTACGAAACCTTGAAAGGATATTAGCACATGAAACGTGCCAGACAACAGCCCGCCATAAGTGCAGGGCGCTTTGAATAACGCTGCACTCCAACTTTTCAACGAACGCTTACCGCACAAGCCGTACTTTTCGGACGATCTGCACTTTGGTGTACGCATTGCCGGTAAGGAGCGCGCGATTCTGGCGAAATACATCCAGTTCAACCAGCCTCACGCCATGTTCTGGCTCGGTTTTGACGTTGACCGTATCGGTGCCGCCATCGACTGGAGCGATCGCAATGCGCCCGCGCCTACGCTGACCATCACCAACCCCGAAAATGGTCATGCTCACCTGCTCTATGCGCTGAAAACCTCGATACGCACTGCACCAGATGGAAAAATGAAGCCGCTGAAGTACGCCGCTGCCGTAGAGAACGCGCTACGTAAAAAACTGGATGCTGACACGGGATATTCGGGGTTAATTTGCAAGAACCCGAACCATGGTCACTGGAAAATTGCCGTCTGGCAGCCGGAACTCTACACGCTGGACTGGCTGGCC
>NZ_BCTT01000026.1 GCF_001590905.1 Serratia grimesii NBRC 13537 | reverse complement strand
CAGGTTCGATTATTCGGCCTGAGGCCTCACCCTGCGGGCCAACGCTAAAGCGTTGTTCAACTCGGCGTAAACGCCGGTTGTCCGAGTCCGGCACCACTAATTCTGCATGAAAACACGCTGTAGCGATCCGCCAGAGGCAGCAATTTTCAATTAGCGTAACCTGCCAGATGCGCGTCACTTATCGGCGTCCGGGATTGCCGGCGTCGTGCGCAATTGCACGCGCAGCGTGAATCGAACCAGCGGTACAGTCAGCGCCGTCGTCACCAGCGCGAACACCACGAGGATCGTATAGACCTTTGGCGGAAGGATCTGCATCTGCAGACCGATTGACAGGACGATGAGCTCCATCAAACCGCGTGTATTCATCAGCGAGCTAACCAACATCGCATCGCGTGGCTCAAGCCCGGTGGCACGCGCGCCCAGATAACTGCCGCCGAACTTGCCGATGAATCCACCCGCGAGGAATACGCCGAACCACATCCATGATGCTGCGTCGTCGATCGTGCCGATCGACCCATGCAGCCCCGCATAAGCGAAAAACACCGGCATCAGCACAAGCCTGACAAAACCTTCGACGTTCTCCCGCCACTCATTTGCAATACCGGGCACGCGCCGCACGAACAGCGCCGCCGCAAGTGCACCAAATGCGCTATGAAATCCGATCAGCGACGTCGCGAGTGCCGACGCCATTACGAAACATAACAACACGGCCAAGCGGTCGCGCGCCGCATGCGCAGTCGATGCGAGCCGCACAAGCATCGGTCGAACCACGAAGCGCACCAGGAACGCGCACAACACCAGATACGCGAGCAGGCTGACGAGCATGCGCGCAAATGCCCAACCAGGCCCGCTCGATAGCGAAGCAATGGTGGCAAGCAGTATCCATCCGAGCGCATCCGTCAACATAGCGGCAGACATGGCGTGCCGCGCGCCCACCATGGCGTTGAGCGCCAGGTCGTCGACGATGCGCGCCATCACCGGTACCGCTGATATCGCAAGCGCGACACCGCAGAAGAGTATATAAGGCAGCGCTGGCGCATCGCTGGCGAGCATGTCTTTCGAGACAGTGGCGACAATCATGCCGATCGCGGCCGGTACGACGAGCCCACCCACGGCGATCGCGACGGGCATGCGCCAACGCCTGTCGCGCAGCGTCTCGCCCAACTCCATATGCAGACCCACCTGAAACATCAGCAATATCAGGCCGACTTCACCGACTTGCCCCATCGCCGACAGCGTGTGTGGGCCGAACAACCCATCGTAAAAATCCGGTGCGATCACGCCCAACAGCGAAGGACCCAACAGCAAACCGGCTGCGATCTCGCCGACGACCGCGCACTGGCCGAGCCGTTCGGCAATGCGGCCGCAGACGTTGCAGAGCGCGATCACCAGCACCAGTTGCAACAGCCAGACAGTCATGAATGCCTCGGAAAAAGCAGCACTGATACGAACTGGCTGGCCGCGAGCCCGAGCGGACCCGCCGCGCCATACGCCGTGATGACCGTGACGCCGCTCGCCAGGTTCGTGAGCGCCTGGCGGAACGACCTGTCCGCGACCGGCTCGTTTAGGGCCGCCGACTTACGCATCACCGCTCACTCGCAACGCGGTCGACCCAGCCCCGGTAGAACGCACGGTACTTGAGCACGAGCTTATCGTACTTACTGTACGCGCCGCCGCCGTCAGGCTTCATCCCGTTCCAGATTTTAACGTCAAACTTCGCTGCCTGTCGGGTCTGCAGCCCGAACAGCACGTAGTCGGTCGCGCGACGCAAAGCGCCCCCCACCTTCTTGATCGAGATGAGCATGTGCATGACATTCTTGCCGTCGCTCACCGGCGTCACACACTGGAGCAGCTTGTATTTGAAGTCTCCGTCCAGGGAGACGGTCATGACGCACCCGCCGGGGTAACCATCGAAGTGCAGGTTCATCTGCGACATATTCAGGCCGAGCACACGTGCCAGCATGCCGAAGGCCCCGAAATACCGGTCCACGGTGAAGTCGATCCCGGCACCGAACCACGCGCCCGCCTGTGCCAGAGACTCAACCTCTGGCCACGGATGCCAATCGTCGAACAGCTTGAGCTCGAAGGCCGAAATCGGGAGCTCGTGCACGGGGGACGCGTGTTGCGCGTCGTAGAAGTTCTCTACGATCCGCAAGACAGCCGTCGTCGTATCGAATGCGAAGTGCAGGTGCATAAAGTCCCCGTTGTCGACGTCGGCTGCGGCGATTTCGGGCAGCGGGTGCAGCGGCTCTGGGGAGCCGTACCAGACCCACACGTAGCCGTATCGCTCAGCGGTGACCCACGTTGGCTGGCGCACCGATCGCGGCACGGGCTCCAGCCGGCGCACCGTCTGGTTGTGACCGGGGATGTGAACGCACTGGCCCTGCTCGTCGTACCGCCAGTGATGAAACGGGCATTGGATGCACCCGTCCTTGACCTGCCCGTCGGCCAGGTTCGCGCCAAGGTGCGAGCAGTGGCGGTCCATCACCACGGCCTGCCCCGTCGCTCCGCGCCACGCCACGCACGGACGGCCGAAGAGCGTCAACTCCTTCGGCTTATCCTTGAGGTCGTCCGAGCGCATCGCGACGTACCAACTCGCGGCCACGCTCGTGGTCGCGTCGTATGCCCTCGAAGGATGTTCCTCAACGCTCGTTTGAACCAATTGAATGTCGCTCATCATTTTGTGTCCTCAACGGCCGATTACTTCTTCCGAGTCAAGCTGATACGGGTCGTAATGTACGCCTTGAGCAGCGCGAACATCGGGTTGTAGTCGAAGTACTTTTTCACTTCTGCCGGCGCGCTGGTTTGTGTCCAGTGCATCAGCTTCATCGCCGGCAGTAGACTGTATTTCGAGTTGTTGAGCTGCGGCTTGTCCCCGGTGATGCAGTACCCGAAACCGAACATCTGCTTGGCGAAGTCTCGTTCGTCGATGAGGGCGTGGATCCGCGCCGCAGCCTCCCCGGTCGGTTTGAGCCCGGCGCTTACGGCCTCGATCTCGGCTTTGGCGTCGTTGAACAACTGGTAGTAGCCCTCCATGTCTGCGCACAGGTACCCGAGGTACGGGGGATCGTTGTCGAGATGATCGAGGTCACCCTCGTCGCGCGAAGCACGGAACCTCGCGTGGGCTTGCACTAGCCGGAACTGCCCGAGGATCGTGCCGACTGCCCACAGCCGGTGGAACGCGTCCCACAAGCGGAAGTCCGTGAACGCCGTGTAGCAGCAGCTAACGAAGTCGTCGTTGTGGTCCAAAAGCTTTTGCTGCAGGCGTTCGATGTACTCGAAGCGTTCAGGGGAGAAGTCATCGTCGTGCAGCGCCTTGATGAGGCGCGCCGCGAGCGCGTGGATGGTCACCGCAGTGTTCTCGAGCCCCCGGGAGAAGAGCGGATCGATGAACCCGTTAGCGTGCAGCATCAGGCAGTAGCGATCGCCGATGCAGGTAGTCGACGAGAACTGCAGGCGGTCGGTCTTGACCCAGTCACGCACCGGCACGGCGTCGCGGAACTGCGCCCCGATGCTCGGGAACCGCGCGAGGAACTCGTCGAACTCTTGCTGCGCGGAGATGTCCGTTTTCGGGTAGACGCGCGGATCAAGCTGCAGGCCGACGCTCACCAGGTTGTTGGTCGACCGCGGGTGGTTGTTGAACGGAATCACCCAGAGCCAGCCGCCCTCGAACATGTGGTGCAAGGTCCCCTCATGCCAGCGCCAGCGCTGCCCCTTGACCTTGAAAATATCGTCGAACGGCTTGACTCCGAGCATGTGCGTGTAGAGGCTGCGCGAGTGCGTTTTGAAGCGACACGGCTCTTCGCGGAGATTGAACTTGGTCGCGAGCGGCGCGCGGGGTCCTCCACAGTCGATCATGTACCGGCCGGTGAACCGCTCGTCCTCGGCGGTGGTCACCGCGACGCCGTCTTTATCAGCGTGGTATTCGGTCACTTTAGTCTTCTGGCGGACCGTGCAGCCGTATTTAATGGCGGCTTGCAACAGGTACGCGTCGACGTCTTGCCGGTAATAATGGCTCTCCGGTCCCCAGGGCAACTCGGGGATGACGCACTGTGTGAACTCCTTCGGGTCGTGCTCCTGGCCGGGTTTGTGGAACACGAAGCCGAAGTTGCGCTTAATGCCCGTGCTCGACGAGACATAACGCTGCGTCGAGTAAAACGACGTAATGTGGTCGAGCTCCGGAATACCGTAGCGATCCGCGATGATACGGTTCATTAGAGACGTCTCGGGAATCGACGATTCGCCGATAGTGAACCGCGGGTGCGACGACTCCTCGATGATCAGCACGCGAAACTGCTGTTTGGCCAGGATAGCCCCCATCTGGGTGCCGGACATGCCCGAGCCGAGGATGATCACGTCGAAGTGGTTGTTATCGCGCCCGTTCGCAGGGCTGTTCTGAGTCATGAGGGCAAATCTCCTTAATGAGATGGAACAGATGGCCGTGCGCGTCAGAACTCGTTGAGAGCGGTGCGAATGCGGGAGCGCGCGGCAAGCGTGAGCGTGACCAGATCGCCGAGCATGCTGGGCGCGTACCCTCCACTGCCGATTGCCGGGCCGCTTCGCCCGGCTTCGTACACCCGCTCCGCCAATTGAACATGAGGTGCCCGGAAGCGCAGCAGGATCACGAAGATCCGGTTGAGCGCCGCCAGCCCGGCCCGGACAGGTTCGCCTTGCGCACCTACTCGCGCCTCGCCGATCACGCGGTCGACGAGCGACGGCTTCCCAGCGAACCGGGCGTAGACCGCCCTGTACGCGGGAAGTACATAGGGCAGGTACGTCTCTTTGAATTCTTGATAAGCCGGGTGGTCCGATTGCGAGCCCCACAGGACGTGATCCAGCACGAAGAGGGGCATTTCTACAGCGCCGGGGCCAAGGTAGTTTTGACCCCCGACGCGGATCGGTTCATAGAAGGGGCGGAGCTCGTCGTAGAAGACCTGCGGCGAGATGAAGCGGTATGCGTAGACAATCGATTCGACCATTTTTTGCAGATAGGCTGCCAGGTCGTCGCACCCTTGCGCGAACGCGGGCGACCTCAAGGGTACATCGTGCAGCTCGACGGTCACCGTGATGGCCGCTTCGAGGGCCGCCATCGAGATGCGCACGCTCTCAAGCAGGTGTGCTTCGTCGCTGAGCCCGGTGTAACTCCGTTGCGCGTCGGCCGCTGCGGGGTTCCAGACCGTCACATGCAGGAGCGTCTCACGCGGCGGCAGGTCGGTCATGCGCGCCAGGTCGAGCAGCACCGGCTCGAGCCCGGGCACCACGTCCACGGGTTCGTGTCCGTGCCGCTTGAGCGACCCCAGGAAGAACCCTATGTCCCGCATCGCGGCGGCGGCTTCGACGAAACCCCAACCGGAGGGCACGCCGCGCACCGGGAGGAACTCACACAGCAGGCCGACGATACCGGGCACGTCCTTGTTACGGTTCAGGCCCGGCAGTTGCAAAACGAGCGAGCGAGCCTGCAGCGGATCGCAGGCTGCCACGGCAGCGTGCGTGGCGGCGAATACGCATGCCCGGTCCAGGGCGCGCTCCACTACCGGCTCTCCGGCGACGCGGGCGTCGGCCCGGGTCGAGACAGCCCCACTTCGCCATCGCGCAGCGACCGCAGGTAGTCATAGTTCGTCGGCAGGCTCGCCCGCAGACGCTCGGCCTCACGCTGGATGCGGGCGAACATCACCTCAGCCTTTTCAATTGACTCCGGTCGCAATTGCAAGAGCGGCAGCGACCGGTCGGGCAGCATGCCCAAGCCGGCAAAGATGCAGTAGTAGTTTCCGTTCAACCAGAAGTTCTTGAATTCGAAGTCGAAGGTCTCATAGTACGTGGAATCGTCGAACGACGTGGTGGTCAACGGCAGCCCCGCCTTGTAGCGCTCAACCTTCTCTTTGATGGAGTCGGAAAGCCGCAGGTCGTGCTGGTTCGCAAGCCAGAACGGCGTGTCTTCGCGTGACGAAGTAAAATAGTGCGCTTGGACAAAGTCTCGGCAGTCGTCAAACATGTAGGTGATTTCGGCGTTGAACGCGTCGGCCAACCGCGGGTCGAACGAGGTGTCGGGGAAGTGCTTCACGAGTTGGTAAAGCGCCGCGTAGATGAAGTAGATCCCCGTCGATTCCAGGGGCTCCAAAAAGCACGACGCCAGCCCGATAGAGACGCAGTTGTTGACCCACGATCGCTTGTTGCGCCCGACCCGGAACTTGATCTGATTGAGCGGCTGATTGTCCGAGAGGCCCCAGAGGTTGAGGAAGTCGGTGGTAGCCTGGTCGCGGGAGGTGAACTTGCTTGAGAAGACGTAGCCGCTGCCGAACCGACCCAGCATCGGAATCTTCCAGGTCCACCCCGAGTTCATGGCGATCGAGGAGGTATAGGGTTCGACCCCCGCTTGCGCGTCGTCGTTGGGTACGGCAGTCGCGACCGCGCTGTCGCACAATAGGTAGTCGGACATGTCAATGAAGGGCTCTTTCAGAGCCTGGTTGATCAAGAGCCCCCGCATGCCTGAGCAGTCGATGAACAGATCCGCCTCCAGCTTCCGGCCCTCTTTGGTCAACAGGCTGGAGATGAAACCGTGTTCGTTCAGGTTGACCTCCACGACCTCGTCGACCACTCGGTTCACCCCGCGATCGACGGCCCAGCGCTTCAAGAAATCGGCCACCAAGTGCGCGTCGAAGTGCCACGCGTGGGACATCTGACGGGTGCCGTCATGCAGGCACGGGGCCAGATTGCCATCGAGCGCCCCGGGCTGCGGGTAGCAGGCGTAAACCATCGACTGCTGAAAACCCTGTTCGCGCTTGCGCAGCCAGTAGTGGGTAAGCGGCACGCCGTCGCAGCTCGGCACATTGCCGAACAAATGGTAGAAGTAATCGTTGCTCGAGTGGTCGGGAGACGTTCTCCAATTCACGAACTTGATGCCGGCCTTGAACGCGCCGTTCACCTGAGGCATCCACTCCTGTTCCGGTATTCCGAGGTAGTCGAAGAACACCTTCTGCAAACTCGGGATGGTCGCCTCACCCACACCGATCCGGGGGATCGTCGCAGATTCGATGAGCGTAATGTTCGCCTGCTGTTGGAGCGCCCGGACGAGATAAGAGGCGGACATCCAGCCCGCAGTGCCGCCGCCCACGATGACGATATTCTTGATCGGTTTGCTCATGACACTCTCCCATAGGAAGTAGTGGAGATGTTAAATTAGGTTCTAATTCAGACTAGAATCTAATCTAAAAAGTGCAAATTACGTTTTAGAATTAACTCGGTGATATATACTCACGCAAACCACCGGTTAAAATATTATTTTCAATCGGTTAGAATTACGGGAAAAGCAGGAAAAACAAGATCACATCATTATTAAAAAATAATAAAAAATAATAAAAAATAAGCCTTATAACGCCCCTGCAACCTAAAGGCAATTTACGCATAACACACTATTTAAACTGTATTTTTATAATAAAAAAGACGGCAATCCTTATCTAAAATGTCATGTTCTATGTTTTCAATCACCGTCAGTTAAGATTTTTCCCATTCCTTAAATCAATACCACATCAATTAGATATTAATGGATTTTGAATTGTTAGCACGCTTACAATACTATGAATTAAACACCCAGTTAGTTATAGGTGGTGCATTATCAACTTGCCAGCCAACCAAAATAATCGATACCGATTCATACGTTACTTACGTATAAAAATATCCGTAGAATAATATTATTTGCACAGTCAAGCATTCAGTCTAAAAACAATTATCCATTTAACTTTCATACGAATACTCAACGATATTCGGAAATTGTTTTCTGCCTCAAATACCCATCCATTGACATATCGTCGAGGGCAATCTAGTGAGCTATAACCGTTGGGGTTCAGCTTCGCCCCGCCATCGCCGTCAACTAAAGTACTTAACAATCAACATAGCTCCGGAAGCCAACAAGATCACATTGATGAGCTTGAGGAATTGCTCACGCGACATCCTCAAGGTGAAATGCCGGCCCAAAGTAATACCCACCAACATTCCCGGCGCCAAGGCTAATGCCAACAACAGTAAGTCCACATCCAGATACACGCCGGCTACTGCAAAAATGATCACACGGGTCAGGGTGCTCATGCCAATAAGCGTGGTCTGGGTTATGCGAAAAGCCTCTTTTTTTTCAACTCTACCACTGAGATAGATGGCATAAATAAAACCGCCGCTACCAAATAGTGCGCTGAATATCCCCCCAACCAAACCAAAAGGTACCGCCGCTCTGGGTGAGAATTGCCGGGCGGGCTTTAAACCACTGAGTGAATAGAGCGCGTAAACCACCACAAAAATTCCCAGCGCCAGCAACAAAATTTCTGGTCGAGTCTTGAGCAGGATCGCCGCCCCCAACAAGCTGCCGATGATCATCAATGGAACCAGTCGTTTCAATTCCGACCACTGTGCATTACGTCCATCGCGACTGACGTTAATAATAGCCGCACACATATCCAACAGCGCCAGCAAAGGGACTATTTGTGCAACCGGGATATAAAGCGCCATCACTGGGCTGGCGACTAATGCAGTACCAAAACCAGCTATACCAAAGATGACATAAGCCACTAATAAAGTGACTGCCAGTACCAGATAGCTTGATAGCGTTAACGTTTCTTGCATATTAGCTGTTCCCAATCCATGAACATTATTGAGCCGAACGGTAAAACCTGCTGCTTAAGCCCGGTAGAATTTAGTCTATGGCGGCGTTTTTGACCACCTGACCGTTGGTGGTACTATATGGAGATCACTATCAAGCGCGACGACGTTTAAGGACGATATTTGAGTATGGGAAGCACATTCGCTGTATGGCGGCTGATCGCCGTGTGCGTGGTCAGTCTGGGATTATTGGGGTGCGGCTCCGGAAAGAAATCGAACAGCTACAATCGCGATTATGATCAGTTAGCCAGAGGCAGTTATAACGGCAACACCTATACCGTCAAGCGCGGCGATACGCTGTTTTATATTGCCTGGATCACCAACAGCGAAGTCAGCGAGTTGGCGCGGCGCAATAAGATCCCCAAACCTTACAACCTCGAGATTGGCCAAAAGCTGGCGTTAAATAACGCGACGGCGAAGAAAGGCAAATCCCGCAAAACACAATCCGCCAGCCAGATCGCGGCAGTGGCACCACCTCCAATCCGTAGCAGTATCAAATGCTGGCGTTGGCCAACCCAGGGCAATATCGTCAGTAAGTACTCTACGGCCGACGGCGGTAACAAAGGCATTGATATTGCCGGTAACCGCGGCCAGCCCGTGTTTGCTGCTGCCAAAGGTCGGGTGGTGTATGTTGGCAATCAGCTGCGAGGTTATGGCAACCTGATTATGATCAAACACAATGATGAGTACATCAGTGCTTATGCTCATAACAATACCCTGCTGGTTAGCAATGCTCAGGAAGTAAAAGCCGGACAGAAAATTGCCACCATGGGGAGTACTGGCACTGACAAGGTGATGCTGCACTTCCAAATCCGCTATCGTGCCACCGCATTAGATCCGCTCCGCTTCTTGCCAGCTCAAGGCTCTGCACCTGCCTGCTGATCCAGGAATAGACAATAAAAAAACCCGCCATCAGGTGGGTTTTTTATCATCTCGTCAAAAAGCGATTAAGACTCGCTTATCTGCTTTGCCTGGCCGGACAAAAACGCTTTCTCGTAGGCCAACGCTTTTTTGCTGTCGAACTGATGCTCCCATTTGGCAACTACCAGCACAGCCAACGCGTTGCCCACTACGTTCAGCGCCGTACGCGCCATATCCAGGATACGGTCAACGCCAGCAATAAATGCCAACCCTTCCAGTGGGATCCCAACACTGCCTAATGTTGCCAACAGCACCACAAAGGACACCCCCGGCACACCGGCAATGCCCTTCGAGGTCAGCATTAGCGTCACCACTAAGACAACTTCCTGACCCAGGGATAGCTCAATTCCGTATAGCTGAGCAATAAAAATGGCAGCAATGCTTTGGTACAGCGTGGAACCATCCAGATTGAAAGAGTAACCAGTCGGCACAACAAAACTGGTGATCGCTTTCGGTGCACCATAAGCTTCCATCTTTTCAATGATACGCGGCAGCACCGTTTCCGAACTGGCGGTGGAGAAGGCCAGGATCAATTCATCCTTCAGGATGCGGATCAGCGTCCAAATACGCAGATTGCACAAACGGGCCACTGCCCCCAGAACCACCAGTGCGAAAAAGGCAATCGCGAAATATACCAGCAGCACCAACTTGGCCAACGGTAACAACGAGGCAAAGCCAAAGTTGGCAACTGTCACTGAGATCAGACCAAACACCCCTACCGGCGCATAGCGCATGATCATATGAGTCACTTTGAACATGCTTTCAGAAACGGCTTTAAACACCTTCAGCAACGGCTCTTTGGTTTCTTTCGGTAATGACGACAGACCAAGACCAAACAACACTGAGAAGAAGATGATCGGCAGCATGTCGCCTTTCGCCATTGAGGCAAAGACGTTTGATGGGATCAACGACAAAATAGTCGCCACCAGGCTATGTGAACCACTTTGTACCTGCTCCGTGGTCTTTTCATATTGCGAGATATCGACCGCGGTTAGCGTCGACATATCGATGCCATGGCCGGGTTGAAAAACATTAGCTAACGTCAGCCCCACCACGATGGCAATCGTAGTGATCACTTCGAAGTAAATAATGGTTTTCAATCCGAGCCGACCTAGCTTCTTCGCATCCCCTACCCCGGCGATACCCACAACCAATGTAGAAATAACAATCGGTACTACAATCATCTTAATCAGACGAATAAATATATCGCCCGCCGGGCTAAGAATATTACTGACCAGCCACTCACGTGACTCAGTTTGATTATGGAGCACCGCCCCTACAATAACACCCAGCACCAATGCGATCAGAATTTGCCAAGCAAGACTGATTTTTACACTCTTCATACCCAAAAAGTCCTCAAAAGCTCTTTTCGGCGTATTTATATTAACGCGACGAAAAAAGCACTTAATCATCTAATACAGGCTTATGTTAATAACCAGGAAGCGATCACCTGCCCTTAGTGTGCCGCTATCTAAATCTGTACCATCTGAGTGGCATGGTCTGCAAGCCTTGTTTTATCAGACTTTAGTGCAAAATTTAATCTATTAAAATTTTAATCTTCATTTATATGCACATAACTTGTTGTTATTAACAGGGTAATTTTATGTGATGGACATCACGAAACCAGAGTGTGGCAGGATATTTAATTTCAGCAAATATGCGTTAATTTTGCATGTTTAGTCCGATACGGGTGTTTATATTGTGTTGCGTAAAAGTTTTAAAAATGAAAACCGTCTAGAATAAATGAAAAATATAGAAAGTTAAGATTAACCAGAACCGTTTAACTATTAAAAAACCATTCTGGCAAGCAGAGAATTAATATCAACATCGAATATTAACGAAAGTCTATGCTCCATAATGATTTAAAGGGCAGTTAATTCAGTCTGTATTGTGTCTACTATTCTCTATAGAAATGAATTTACCGGTGACTTGTTTATTCTTTTTAGTTCTTTAGATAGCGTTTTCTGACCAAAACTTCCTATCTAACCGTTTTCTCCCGCCAAGCAGGCAGATGCCCCACGCAAATGAGGCAGAACTATTACAAATCAATATCTTCGTTGCGTGATCTGCCGCGCAAAAAAGAAACAAAGAATCGGAGCAAACTATACTTAACCTTCAGTTGACATATCATTAACAACTTCAAGGAGAAAAGCTATGAGCCAAGTGCATAAACACGCTATTCCTTCTGCAATTGCAGAACACGCCCTGATTAATCCGACACAATATCAACAATATTATCAACAATCTGTGCAAGACCCAGAAGCCTTCTGGGGCGAGCAGGGAAAAATCCTGGACTGGATGAAACCTTATAGCCGGGTAAAGAATACCTCATTCGATCCGGGCCATATCAGCATCCGCTGGTTTGAGGATGGTACGCTGAACCTCGCAGCCAACTGCCTCGATCGCCATCTGGCCGAGCGTGGTGACCAAACGGCTATTATCTGGGAAGGTGACGATCCCACCCAGTCAAAAAAAGTGACATACAAACAGCTGCACCACGATGTCTGCCAATTCGCCAACGTGCTGAAAAAGCTGGGTGTCAAAAAAGGCGACGTCGTAGCTATCTATATGCCAATGGTACCCGAAGCCGCTGTCGCCATGCTGGCCTGTGCCCGCATCGGAGCCGTACATTCGGTAATCTTTGGTGGTTTCTCGCCGGAAGCGGTAGCCGGCCGTATTATCGACTCTAATTCCAAGCTGGTTATCACGGCTGATGAAGGCCTGCGCGCTGGACGTGCCGTTCCGCTGAAGAAGAATGTCGATGATGCATTAAAGAACCCAGGCGTGAAAAGCATCACCAATGTCGTCGTGTTCCAACGCACCGGCAAACCAGGCTACTGGCAGGAAGGGCGTGACCTGTGGTGGCATGAACTCACCCAAGGTGTTTCAGCCGATTGCCCACCAGAAGAGATGAATGCTGAAGATCCGTTGTTTATCCTTTATACCTCAGGATCGACCGGCAAACCCAAGGGTGTGCTGCACACTACTGGTGGTTATCTGGTGTATGCCGCAATGACCTTTAAGTATGTATTTGATTACCATGATGGCGACGTGTACTGGTGCACCGCCGATGTTGGCTGGGTCACTGGGCACAGCTATCTGTTATATGGCCCACTCGCCTGCGGTGCCATTACTCTGATGTTTGAAGGGGTTCCTAACTACCCTGGCGTAAACCGCCTGTCGCAAGTCATCGACAAACACCAGGTCAATATCCTGTATACCGCGCCGACGGCAATTCGCGCCCTGATGGCCGAGGGTGACAAGGCAATTGAAGGTACCAAGCGCGACTCACTGCGCATCATGGGGTCGGTCGGTGAGCCGATCAACCCGGAAGCCTGGGAGTGGTATTACAATAAAATCGGCAACGGCAAATGCCCGATCGTCGACACCTGGTGGCAGACCGAAACCGGTGGTTTTATGATCACACCACTGCCTGGAGCTACCGAGTTAAAAGCTGGGTCCGCGACACGACCATTCTTTGGCGTACAGCCAGCGCTGGTCGATAACATAGGTACACTGCAGGAAGGTGCCTGTGAAGGTAACCTGGTAATCACCGACTCATGGCCGGGCCAGGCACGTACTCTGTTTGGCGATCACGACCGCTTCGAACAAACTTATTTCTCCACCTTTAAAGGTATGTATTTCAGCGGTGACGGCGCACGCCGTGACGAAGATGGCTATTACTGGATCACCGGCCGCGTCGACGACGTGCTGAACGTATCCGGCCACCGTTTGGGTACCGCCGAGATCGAGTCAGCTCTGGTATCACACCCGAAAATCGCTGAAGCCGCAGTCGTGGGTATCCCGCATAACATTAAAGGTCAGGCTATTTACGCCTATATCACACTGAATCATGGCGAAGAACCTTCACCAGAGCTCTATACCGAAGTACGTAACTGGGTACGCAAAGAGATAGGGCCGATCGCCACGCCGGACGTACTGCACTGGACAGATTCGCTGCCCAAGACGCGTTCCGGCAAGATCATGCGTCGTATCCTGCGCAAAATTGCCGCCGGCGATACCAGCAACCTGGGGGACACCTCAACGCTGGCAGATCCGGCCGTAGTCGACAAGCTGTTGGAAGAAAAACAATCAATGAAAGTGCCGTCATAATTTACGCCGCCTCAGGCCGATCAAAGGGGAAATAACCCGCTGATCGGCCGTAAGCGCGGCGCATTCGTTCAATACCTACTGGAGACACTCTGATGAATGACACCATTTATCAAGGGATTGAGGAAAACCCGCGCTTTATAGAGTTGGTGCGAAAACGTAGCCGCTTTGCCTGGCTGCTCTCGCTGATTACGCTAGCCCTCTATGTTGGCTTTATTTTATTGATCGCTTTCGATCCTCAGTGGTTGGGCACACCGATCGCCGAAGGATCGACCATTACCCGAGGGATCCCGGTTGGCGTTGGCCTGATCGTGATCTCTTTCGTTCTCACAGGGATCTACGTGTTCCGCGCCAATGGCGAATTTGATCGCCTGACTGCAGAAATCCTGCGTGAGGTGAAGCAATGAAGCGTTTACTGTCTGCTGCCGCTTTGCTTACCCTGCCAGGTCTGGCCTTTGCCGATGCCATTGGTGGTGAAGTGAAACGCCAACCGTTGAACATTCAGGCGATTGTCATGTTCGTACTGTTTGTCGGCGCCACACTGTACATCACCTATTGGGCCTCTAAGCGCACCCGTTCACGCCAGGATTACTACACTGCCGGCGGGAAAATTACCGGCCTGCAAAACGGTCTGGCTATTGCTGGCGACTTTATGTCAGCGGCCTCTTTCCTCGGCATTTCTGCACTGGTGTATACCTCGGGTTATGACGGGCTGATTTACTCCATCGGCTTCCTGATTGGTTGGCCGATCATTTTGTTCCTGATTGCAGAACGCCTGCGTAACCTGGGCCGTTACACCTTTGCCGACGTGGCTTCCTACCGGTTGAAACAAAAACCGATTCGCACGCTCTCGGCTTGTGGCTCACTGGTGGTTGTCGCGCTCTATCTGATTGCACAGATGGTCGGGGCCGGTAAGCTGATCCAATTGCTGTTTGGTCTCAACTACCACGTGGCCGTTATCTTGGTTGGCATTTTAATGGTGCTGTACGTTTTATTCGGTGGCATGTTAGCCACCACGTGGGTACAGATTATCAAAGCGGTATTACTGTTGGCAGGTGCCAGCTTCATGGCATTAATGGTAATGAAATCAGTGAATTTTGACTTCAATACCCTGTTTGCCGAAGCTGTGAAGGTGCATCCGAAAGGTATCGCCATCATGAGCCCAGGAGGGCTGGTCTCCGATCCTATTTCAGCGCTTTCTTTAGGGTTAGCCCTGATGTTTGGTACTGCCGGTCTACCGCATATTCTGATGCGTTTCTTTACTGTCAGTGACGCAAAAGAGGCCCGTAAGAGCGTGTTCTATGCGACCGGTTTTATCGGTTACTTCTATATCCTGACCTTTATTATCGGCTTCGGTGCCATTTTGTTAGTTAGCCCTAATCCTGCGTTCAAAGACGCCACAGGGGCACTGCTGGGCGGCACCAATATGGCTGCGGTGCATTTAGCCAATGCGGTCGGTGGTAACTTCTTCCTTGGCTTTATTTCGGCCGTCGCCTTTGCCACCATTTTGGCCGTCGTCGCTGGGTTAACGTTGGCGGGTGCATCTGCGGTATCTCATGATTTGTATGCCAGTGTGATTAAAAACGGCAAAGCAACTGAGCGTGACGAACTGCGAGTGTCCAAAATTACCGTAGTCATACTGGGCGTTGTGGCCATTGCGCTGGGGATTTTGTTTGAGAAACAGAATATCGCCTTTATGGTGGGCCTGGCATTCTCCATCGCCGCCAGCTGTAACTTCCCTATCATCATTTTGTCGATGTACTGGTCACGACTGACCACCCGTGGTGCCATGATTGGCGGCTGGTTAGGGTTGTTGACGGCGGTGATCCTGATGATTCTCGGGCCGACCATTTGGGTGCAAATCCTCGGTCATGAGAAACCGATTTATCCTTACGAATATCCTGCCTTGTTCTCGATGATCGTGGCCTTTGTCGGCACTTGGCTGTTCTCGGTTACCGACAGTTCTCTGGCCGGGCAGCAAGAACGTGAACGCTTCCGTGCCCAGTTTGTTCGTTCGCAAACCGGGTTGGGGATCTCACAAGGCAGCTCGCATTAACCTGAATAATAAGTGAAAAAAAGCAAACACACCCTAATCAAAGGCCCTTCGGGGCCTTTTCTCTTGGCGGATGATGGCTGACGGTGTGCCGCAGAGAACATATTGATAATAGAAATACCGAGCTGCAGCGTAGCTGCGCAGCTTTTTACTTTCGCATATAACAACAAGGCCATCCGTAAGGG
>NZ_BCTT01000025.1 GCF_001590905.1 Serratia grimesii NBRC 13537 | reverse complement strand
GTATAATTTTTCGACACAAAAAAGAGGGCACTTCGGTGCCCTTTTTTTATGCAATCTGGTCAAATCTTAATTGAAATAAAAAGCATTCCTATTTAGACTTACAACATTGGTTAAGAAGTGAGTCTCTCTATGTATGTATGCCTGTGTAATGCCGTGACTGACAAAGCGATTCGTAAAGCCGTGCGTCAGCACAACCCGCATACCATGAAACAACTGCGTGAACTTGTGCCAATTGGTACCGATTGCGGAAAGTGCATTCGTCAGGCAAGACAGATTATGGTGGAGGAAAGCGGAACCATTATTGCTATGCACGAAGTTGCCTAACTAAAGGTAAGGTTATTTTTGACTCTTGGCTTACAGCTTCTACACTTTTAGAACTGGTCAGGAGGAATTACCTATGAAAGGCGATAAAAAGATCATTGCTCACCTCAACAAACTGCTCGGTAACGAGCTGGTTGCCATCAATCAATATTTCTTGCACGCCCGAATGTTCAAAAATTGGGGATTAACACGCCTCAATGATAAGGAATACCACGAGTCGATTGATGAAATGAAGCATGCCGATCGCTACATCGAACGTATTCTGTTTCTGGAAGGCATCCCGAATTTGCAGGATCTCGGCAAGCTGAATATTGGCGAAGATATCGAAGAAATGCTGCGTTCGGATTTGGCCCTGGAGTTGAGCGGCGCCAAGAACCTACGTGAAGGCATCGCTTATGCCGATTCTATTCATGACTATGTCAGCCGTGATTTGATGATAGAGATCTTGGCTGATGAAGAAGAGCATATCGACTGGCTAGAGACCGAACTGGATTTGATTGCACGTCTGGGTATCCAGAACTACGCCCAAGCACAGCTTTAGGAAAATAAACACCGTTTCCCCACTCAACGACGATGCTCCCCGGCCGGCAAGTGTTTTCTCCGGTAGGGCGGGGGAGCAACGGCAACGCGTTATTGTACTCCTCCGCATACACCGATCTCTGTTCTGCCCTTCGTCACTTAAAGTGCCCATCTGTAAAAGATGCCGATATCCTGAGCATATTTCCATCTGTGTCTTGCTTCTCGCTCTGTTTTGCGTATAATGCGCGGGCTTACCTAATCTTGGTAAGCCTGATTTTAGCGAATCAGTCGATTGGCAGGTACGTTTTGCCCTTCGAACAATACTCCCGATATGGGGGTTATATGTTGACGATTACACTCCCCCATCAATCGAAATGGGTGTGAGGAGTAATTATTTACGTTTATAAATAATTGGAGCTCTGGTCTCATGCAGAACCAAAGAATCCGTATCCGCCTGAAAGCGTTTGATCATCGTCTTATCGATCAATCAACCGCGGAAATCGTCGAGACTGCAAAGCGCACTGGTGCGCAAGTCCGTGGTCCGATCCCGCTGCCAACTCGCAAAGAGCGCTTTACCGTTCTGATCTCTCCGCACGTTAACAAAGACGCGCGTGATCAGTACGAGATTCGCACTCACAAGCGTCTGGTTGACATCGTTGAGCCAACCGAGAAAACCGTTGATGCTCTGATGCGTCTGGATCTGGCTGCTGGTGTAGACGTGCAGATCAGCCTGGGTTAATCAGGTCATTGAGCGATTGAGAGGTTGAAACAATGATTGGTTTAGTCGGTAAGAAATTGGGCATGACTCGTATCTTCA
This sequence comes from Serratia grimesii NBRC 13537, assembly GCF_001590905.1. GTDB lineage: Bacteria > Pseudomonadota > Gammaproteobacteria > Enterobacterales > Enterobacteriaceae > Serratia > Serratia grimesii. The sequence goes on along the minus strand of NZ_BCTT01000025.1, from coordinate 23,865 downwards.
CTGAAGATGGCGTTTCTATCCCAGTAACCGTGATTGAAATTGAAGCGAACCGCGTGACTCAGGTTAAAGACCTGGCTAACGACGGGTACCGTGCCGTTCAGGTTACTACCGGTAGCAAAAAAGCTAACCGCGTAACCAAACCGGAAGCGGGCCATTTCGCTAAAGCTGGCGTCGAAGCTGGCCGTGGTCTGTGGGAATTCCGCCTTGCAGAAGGTGAAGAGTTCACTACAGGTCAGAACATCAGCGTAGAAATCTTCGCTGAAGTTAAAAAAGTCGATGTTACCGGTACTTCTAAAGGTAAAGGTTTTGCTGGCACTGTAAAGCGCTGGAACTTCCGTACCCAAGACGCTACCCACGGTAACTCCTTGTCTCACCGCGTTCCGGGTTCTATCGGTCAGAACCAGACTCCGGGCAAAGTGTTCAAAGGCAAGAAAATGGCTGGCCACCTGGGTGACGAGCGTGTAACCGTTCAAAGCCTGGACGTAGTACGTGTTGACGCTGAGCGCAACCTGCTGCTGGTTAAGGGTGCTGTACCGGGCGCAACCGGTGGCAACCTGATCGTTAAACCAGCTGTGAAGGCGTAAGGGGATAGCAATGGAATTAGTATTGAAAGACGCGCAAAGCGCGCTGACTGTTTCCGAAACTACCTTCGGTCGTGACTTCAACGAAGCGCTGGTACACCAGGTTGTTGTTGCTTATGCAGCAGGTGCCCGTCAAGGTACTCGTGCTCAGAAGACCCGTGCTGAAGTAACTGGTTCCGGTAAAAAACCGTGGCGCCAGAAAGGTACCGGCCGTGCGCGTTCAGGTTCTGTAAAGAGCCCGATCTGGCGTTCAGGTGGCGTGACCTTTGCTGCTAAGCCTCAGGACCACAGTCAGAAAGTTAACAAAAAGATGTACCGCGGCGCGCTGAAAAGCATCCTGTCCGAACTGGTACGTCAAGATCGTCTGATCGTTGTCGAGAAGTTCTCTGTAGAAGCGCCTAAAACTAAGCTGCTGGCACAGAAACTGAAAGATATGGCTCTGGAAGATGTGCTGATCGTGACCGGTGAACTGGATGAGAATCTGTTCCTGGCAGCTCGCAACCTGTACAAGGTTGACGTGCGCGATGTAGCAGGTATCGACCCGGTTAGCCTGATCGCCTTCGACAAAGTGGTTATGACTGCTGATGCTGTGAAGCAAGTTGAGGAGATGCTGGCATGATCCGTGAAGAACGTTTGCTGAAAGTGCTGCGTGCACCGCACGTATCTGAAAAAGCATCCGCTGCGATGGAAAAAAGCAACACCATCGTACTCAAAGTTGCCAAAGACGCGACCAAAGCAGAAATTAAAGCTGCAGTGCAGAAACTGTTTGAAGTCGAAGTCGAAGACGTTAACACCCTGGTAGTTAAAGGGAAAGTGAAGCGTCACGGTCAGCGTGTTGGTCGTCGTAGCGACTGGAAAAAAGCTTACGTCACCCTGAAAGAAGGCCAGAATCTGGACTTCATCGGCGGCGCAGAGTAAGTCGGAGGAGTAAGAACAATGGCAATTGTTAAATGTAAACCTACATCTCCGGGTCGTCGCCACGTTGTTAAAGTGGTTAACCCTGAGCTGCACAAGGGTAAACCTTATGCCCCGCTGCTTGAGAAACTGAGCAAAAGCGGTGGTCGTAACAACAATGGCCGTATCACCACCCGTCATATCGGTGGTGGCCACAAGCAACATTATCGTCTGGTTGACTTCAAACGCAACAAAGATGGTATCCCTGCTGTGGTTGAGCGTCTGGAGTACGATCCGAACCGTTCCGCGAACATCGCGCTGGTTCTGTACAAAGACGGCGAACGCCGTTACATCCTGGCGCCGAAAGGCCTGAAAGCTGGTGACCAGATCCAATCTGGTGTTGATGCTGCAATCAAAGCAGGTAACGCCCTGCCAATGCGCAACATCCCAGTGGGTTCAACGGTTCATAACGTAGAAATGAAACCAGGTAAAGGCGGCCAGATGGCTCGTTCTGCTGGTGCCTACGTTCAGATCGTTGCACGTGATGGTTCCTACGTAACTCTGCGTCTGCGCTCAGGCGAAATGCGTAAAGTTCCAGTTGATTGCCGCGCCACCTTGGGTGAAGTCGGTAACGCTGAACATATGCTTCGCGTTCTGGGTAAAGCAGGTGCTGCACGTTGGCGTGGTGTTCGTCCTACCGTTCGCGGTACGGCGATGAACCCGGTAGATCACCCGCACGGTGGTGGTGAGGGTAAAAACTTTGGTAAACACCCAGTAACACCATGGGGCGTTCAGACCAAAGGTAAGAAAACCCGCAGCAACAAGCGTACTGATAAGTTCATCGTACGTCGCCGTAGCAAAAAATAATTAGAGGATAAGCCATGCCACGTTCTCTCAAGAAAGGTCCTTTTATTGACCTGCACTTGCTGAAGAAGGTAGAGAAAGCGGTGGAAAGCGGTGACAAGAAGCCTTTGCGCACTTGGTCCCGTCGTTCAACGATCTTTCCTAACATGATCGGTTTGACCATCGCTGTCCATAATGGTCGTCAGCACGTACCAGTGTTCGTTTCCGATGAAATGGTCGGTCACAAACTGGGTGAATTCGCGCCGACTCGCACTTATCGCGGCCATGCGGCTGATAAAAAAGCTAAAAAGCGCTAAGGTAGGAGGAAGAGATGGAAACTATCGCTAAACATCGCCACGCTCGTTCTTCTGCACAGAAGGTCCGCCTTGTTGCAGACCTGATCCGCGGTAAGAAAGTGTCGCAAGCTCTGGAAACTCTGGCCTACACCAACAAGAAAGCTGCTGGTCTGGTTAAGAAAGTGCTGGAGTCTGCCATTGCTAACGCAGAACACAACGATGGCGCTGACATCGATGATCTGAAAGTCACGAAAATCTTCGTAGACGAAGGCCCAAGCATGAAGCGCATTATGCCGCGTGCAAAAGGTCGTGCAGATCGCATCCTGAAGCGCACCAGCCACATTACTGTGGTTGTGTCCGATCGCTGAGACTCTGGAGACTAGCAATGGGTCAGAAAGTACATCCTAATGGTATTCGCCTGGGTATTGTCAAACCTTGGAACTCTACTTGGTATGCGAATACCAAAGAATTCGCTGACAACCTGGACAGCGACTTTAAAGTTCGTCAATTCCTGATTAAGGAACTGGCGAAAGCTTCCGTTTCTCGCATCGTTATCGAGCGTCCTGCGAAGAGCATCCGTGTGACTATTCACACTGCTCGTCCAGGCATCGTTATCGGCAAGAAAGGTGAAGATGTCGAAAAACTGCGTAAGGTCGTAGCGGATATCGCTGGCGTTCCTGCGCAAATTAACATCGCCGAAGTCCGTAAACCGGAACTTGACGCTAAATTGGTTGCTGACAGCATCACTTCACAGCTGGAACGTCGCGTTATGTTCCGTCGTGCTATGAAGCGTGCTGTACAGAACGCAATGCGTCTTGGCGCTAAAGGTATCAAAGTTGAAGTAAGCGGCCGTCTTGGCGGTGCTGAAATCGCGCGTACCGAATGGTACCGTGAAGGTCGTGTTCCGTTGCATACACTGCGTGCGGATATCGATTACAACACATCTGAAGCGCACACCACTTATGGTGTAATCGGCGTTAAGGTATGGATCTTCAAAGGTGAGATCCTGGGTGGTATGGCTGCAGTTGAACAACCGGAACCGGCTGCTCAACCTAAAAAGCAGCAGCGTAAAGGCCGCAAGTAAGGAGAGTCGCTGATGTTACAACCAAAGCGTACAAAATTCCGTAAGATGCACAAAGGCCGCAACCGTGGTCTGGCGCAGGGTACGGATGTTAGCTTCGGCACTTTCGGTCTGAAAGCTGTTGGCCGTGGCCGTCTGACTGCTCGTCAAATCGAAGCAGCTCGTCGTGCAATGACTCGTGCAGTTAAGCGTCAAGGTAAAATTTGGATCCGTGTATTCCCGGACAAACCAATTACCGAGAAGCCGCTCGAAGTGCGTATGGGTAAAGGTAAGGGTAACGTGGAGTATTGGGTTGCCCTGATCCAACCTGGGAAAGTCCTGTACGAAATGGACGGTGTACCAGAAGAGGTCGCCCGTGAGGCATTCAAGCTGGCTGCAGCTAAATTGCCGATCAAAACCACCTTTGTAACTAAGACGGTGATGTAATGAAAGCACAAGAGCTGCGTGAAAAAAGCGTTGAAGAGCTGAACACTGAGCTGCTCAACCTGCTGCGTGAGCAATTTAACTTGCGCATGCAGGCGGCAAGTGGCCAGCTGCAACAAACTCACCTGTTGAAACAAGTGCGTCGTAATGTCGCACGCGTTAAGACTTTACTGACTGAAAAGGCGGGTGTGTAAATGACTGATATTAACCGTACCCTGCAGGGTCGTGTTGTTAGTGACAAAATGGAGAAATCCATGGTTGTTGCTATCGAGCGCACGGTGAAGCACCCGATCTACGGGAAATTCATCAAGCGTACGACCAAGCTGCACGTACATGACGAGAACAACGAATGTGGTATCGGCGACGTGGTAGAAATCCGCGAATGCCGTCCACTGTCTAAGACTAAGTCCTGGACGTTGGTTCGCGTTGTAGAGAAAGCGATTCTGTAATAGAGTAGCTGGCTCTCACTTAATAAACGGCTCAGAAAATGAGCCGTTTATTTTTTCTACCCATACTCTGGAAGCGGTGTTATAATGCTGCGCCCTCGGTAATGGGGCTTTTCAACGGCCTAAAGTTTTCTTAGGTCTTAAAGTAGTAGTTGACATTAGCGGAGCACTAAAATGATCCAAGAACAGACTATGCTGAACGTCGCCGACAACTCCGGTGCACGTCGCGTAATGTGTATCAAGGTTCTAGGTGGCTCGCACCGTCGCTACGCAGGCATCGGCGACGTCATCAAAATTACCATCAAGGAAGCAATTCCTCGCGGTAAGGTGAAGAAAGGCGATGTGCTGAAGGCGGTAGTGGTGCGCACCAAGAAGGGTGTACGTCGCCCGGACGGTTCTGTCATTCGCTTCGATGGTAATGCATGCGTTATTTTAAACAATAACAGCGAGCAGCCTATCGGTACGCGTATTTTTGGGCCGGTAACTCGTGAACTGCGTAATGAGAAGTTCATGAAAATTATCTCTCTGGCACCAGAAGTACTCTAAGGAGCGAACCATGGCAGCGAAAATCCGTCGTGATGACGAAGTTATCGTTCTTACCGGGAAAGACAAAGGTAAGCGCGGTAAAGTAAAAAATGTCCTGTCTGCTGGCAAGGTCATTGTTGAAGGTATCAACCTGGTTAAGAAACATCAGAAGCCGGTTCCGGCCCTGAACCAACCAGGTGGCATTGTTGAAAAAGAAGCTGCAATTCAGGTTTCTAACATTGCTCTCTTCAACACGGCTACCGGTAAGGCTGACCGTGTAGGCTTTAGATTCGAAGACGGGAAAAAAGTCCGTTTCTTCAAATCTAACAGCGAAACTATCAAGTAATTTGGAGTAATACGATGGCGAAACTGCATGATTACTACAAAGACGAGGTAGTCAAACAACTGATGTCTCAGTTTGATTACAACTCTGTCATGCAAGTCCCTCGGGTCGAGAAGATCACCCTGAATATGGGTGTTGGTGAAGCGATCGCTGACAAGAAACTGCTGGATAACGCAGCAGCTGATCTGGCAGCTATCTCCGGTCAAAAGCCGTTCATCACCAAAGCACGCAAATCTGTTGCAGGCTTCAAAATCCGCCAGGGCTATCCGATCGGCTGTAAAGTAACTCTGCGTGGCGAACGCATGTGGGAGTTCTTTGAGCGTCTGATTTCCATTGCTGTTCCACGTATCCGTGACTTCCGTGGCTTGTCCGCTAAGTCATTCGATGGCCGTGGTAACTACAGCATGGGTGTGCGTGAGCAAATCATCTTCCCAGAAATCGACTACGACAAAGTCGATCGCGTTCGTGGTTTGGATATTACCATTACCACTACTGCGAAATCTGATGATGAAGGCCGCGCGCTGTTGGCTGCTTTTAACTTCCCGTTCCGTAAGTAAGGCAGGGTTACTGATGGCTAAGCAATCAATGAAAGCACGCGAAGTCGTTCGCGTGAAACTGGCTGACAAGTACCGCGCTAAACGCGAGGAACTGAAAGCTATCATTTCTGGTGTGAACTCATCCGACGAAGATCGTTGGGATGCTGTTCTCAAGCTGCAAACTCTGCCGCGTGATTCCAGCCCGTCTCGTCAGCGCAAGCGCTGCCGCCAAACTGGCCGTCCACATGGTTATGTGGGCAAATTCGGGTTGAGCCGTATCAAGTTACGTGAAGCCGCTATGCGCGGTGAAGTACCTGGCTTGAAAAAGGCTAGCTGGTAATTACCAATTGAATCACGGGAGTAAAGACAGATGAGCATGCAAGATCCGATCGCGGATATGCTGACCCGTATCCGTAACGGTCAAGCCGCGAACAAAGTTGCGGTCACCATGCCTTCCTCCAAGCTGAAAGTGGCAATTGCCAAACTGCTGAAGGATGAAGGTTTTATTGAAGATTTCAAAATCGAAGGCGACGCCAAGCCTGTTCTGGAACTGGTACTGAAGTACTTCCAGGGCAAGGCAGTGGTAGAAAGCATTCAGCGAATCAGCCGTCCAGGTCTGCGCATCTATAAGAAAAAAGATGAGCTGCCAAAAGTTATGGCCGGTTTGGGTATCGCTGTTGTTTCTACCTCTAAAGGTGTTATGACCGATCGTGCAGCTCGCCAAGCAGGTCTTGGTGGCGAGATTATCTGCTACGTAGCTTAATTCGGGAGGAAAGAATGTCTCGTGTTGCAAAAGCACCCGTCGTCATTCCTGCCGGCGTAGAGGTAAAACTCAACGGTCAGGTTATTTCGATTAAGGGTAAGAACGGCGAGCTGACTCGTACTGTCCATGACGCCGTTGAAGTGAAGCAAGAAGCTAACGCACTGACTTTCGCCCCGCGCGAAGGTTTTGCTAACGCCTGGGCCCAAGCGGGTACTACGCGCGCTCTGCTGAACGCAATGGTAGTTGGTGTTACCGAGGGCTTCACCAAGAAGCTTCAACTGGTAGGTGTTGGTTATCGTGCTGCAGTTAAAGGCAACGTGGTGAATTTAGCCTTAGGCTTCTCTCACCCGGTCGATCACCAGCTGCCAGCAGGTATTACTGCTGAATGCCCAAGCCAAACTGAAATCGTGCTGAAAGGCGCTGATAAACAAGTTATTGGCCAGGTTGCTGCAGATCTGCGTGCCTACCGCCGTCCTGAGCCTTACAAAGGCAAGGGTGTCCGTTACGCCGACGAAGTCGTGCGTACCAAAGAGGCTAAGAAGAAGTAAGGTAACACTATGGATAAGAAATCTGCTCGTATCCGTCGTGCGACCCGCGCACGCCGTAAGATCAAAGAACTGGGTGCAACCCGCCTGGTGGTACATCGTACCCCGCGTCACATTTACGCACAGGTAATTGCGCCAAATGGTTCTGAAGTACTGGTAGCCGCTTCTACTGTAGAAAAAGCTATCACAGAGCAATTGAAGTATTCCGGTAACAAAGACGCAGCAGCAGCAGTAGGTAAAGCACTGGCTGAACGTGCGTTGGAAAAAGGGATCTCTAAAGTTTCCTTTGACCGTTCCGGTTTCCAATATCATGGTCGAGTCCAGGCACTGGCAGATGCTGCCCGTGAAGCTGGCCTTCAGTTCTAAGGAAGAGGTTTAAGATGGCTCACATCGAAAAACAAGCTGGCGAACTGCAGGAAAAGCTGATCGCGGTAAACCGCGTATCTAAAACCGTAAAAGGTGGCCGTATTTTCAGCTTTACCGCACTGACAGTAGTTGGTGATGGTAACGGTCGCGTTGGTTTTGGCTACGGCAAAGCACGCGAAGTTCCGGCAGCGATCCAGAAAGCGATGGAAAAAGCCCGTCGCGCTATGATTAATGTTGCTTTGAATAGCGGTACTCTGCAGCACCCTGTAAAAGGTGCTCACACAGGTTCCCGTGTATTCATGCAACCAGCTTCCGAAGGTACCGGTATCATCGCCGGTGGTGCAATGCGCGCCGTCCTGGAAGTTGCAGGGGTTCATAACGTATTAGCTAAAGCATATGGTTCTACTAACCCGATCAACGTGGTTCGTGCAACTATTGCTGCTTTGGAAGATATGAAATCCCCAGAAATGGTCGCTGCTAAGCGTGGTAAGTCCGTCGAAGAAATTCTAGGGAAATAACCATGGCAAAGACTATTAAAGTAACTCAAACAAAAAGCAGCATCGGCCGTTTGCCAAAGCACAAGGCAACCCTGATCGGTTTAGGTCTGCGTCGTATTGGTCATACTGTAGAGCGTGAGGATACTCCTGCTGTACGTGGTATGGTCAACTTGGTTTCCTACATGGTTAAGGTTGAGGAGTAACAGATGCGTTTAAATACTCTGTCTCCGGCTGATGGTGCCAAGCATGCGCCGAAGCGTGTAGGTCGTGGTATTGGTTCTGGCCTGGGTAAAACCGCTGGTCGTGGTCACAAAGGTCAGAACTCACGTTCTGGCGGTGGCGTACGTCGTGGTTTTGAAGGTGGTCAGATGCCTTTATATCGTCGTTTGCCGAAATTCGGCTTCACCTCTCGCAAAGCTATGATCACGGCAGAAGTTCGTCTGTCTGAGCTGGCTCTTGTTGAAGGCGACGTAATCGACCTGAACACGCTGAAAGCCGCTAACGTTGTTGGTGTCCAGATCGAATTCGCGAAAGTTATGCTTTCAGGCGAAATCGCTCGTCCGGTTACCCTGCGTGGTCTGCGTGTCACCAAAGGCGCTCGTGCTGCTATCGAAGCTGCTGGCGGTAAAATTGAGGAATAAGTAGCAGATGGCTAAGCAACCAGGATTAGATTTTCAAAGTGCTAAAGGCGGGCTCGGCGAGCTGAAGCGCAGACTTTTGTTTGTAATCGGCGCGCTGATTGTCTTCCGTATCGGCTCTTTTATTCCGATTCCTGGTATCGATGCCACTGTGCTTGCCAAATTGCTCGAGCAGCAGAGAGGCACTATCATTGAAATGTTTAACATGTTCTCTGGTGGTGCCCTCAGCCGTGCTTCTATCTTTGCTCTGGGGATCATGCCGTATATTTCGGCGTCGATCATTATCCAGCTGTTAACGGTGGTTCATCCAGCGTTGGCAGAAATTAAGAAAGAAGGGGAGGCTGGCCGTCGCAAGATTAGCCAGTACACCCGTTACGGTACGCTGGTGTTGGCCATATTCCAGTCGATCGGTATTGCTACTGGTCTGCCGAATATGCCTGGTATGCAGGGTCTGGTGTTAAACCCAGGCTTTGCATTCTACTTTACTGCAGTAGTGAGTCTGGTTACCGGGACAATGTTCCTGATGTGGCTGGGCGAACAGATTACTGAACGCGGTATCGGTAACGGTATCTCGATCATTATCTTCGCAGGTATTGTAGCGGGACTCCCGCCGGCAGTGGCCCATACTATTGAGCAAGCCCGGCAAGGCGACCTGCACTTCCTCCTGTTGCTGTTGGTTGCAGTATTGGTGTTTGCAGTAACCTTCTTCGTTGTTTTCATCGAACGTGGTCAACGTCGTATCGTCGTTAACTATGCGAAGCGTCAACAAGGTCGTCGTGTTTATGCAGCACAGAGCACACACTTACCGTTGAAAGTGAATATGGCAGGGGTTATCCCGGCAATCTTCGCTTCCAGCATTATTCTGTTCCCTGCCACGATTGCATCATGGTTTGGGGGCGGTACCGGTTGGAACTGGCTGACAACGATTTCGCTGTATTTGCAGCCAGGGCAACCGCTTTATGTGTTACTCTATGCGTCTGCAATCATCTTCTTCTGTTTCTTTTACACGGCGTTGGTTTTCAACCCGCGTGAGACAGCAGATAACCTGAAGAAGTCCGGTGCCTTCGTACCAGGAATTCGTCCGGGAGAGCAAACGGCGAAGTACATCGATAAAGTAATGACGCGTTTAACCCTGGTGGGCGCGATGTACATTACTTTCATCTGCCTGATCCCGGAGTTCATGCGTGATGCAATGAAAGTACCATTCTACTTTGGTGGTACCTCGCTACTGATCGTGGTTGTCGTCATCATGGACTTTATGGCTCAAGTGCAAACTCTGATGATGTCAAGTCAGTACGAGTCTGCATTGAAGAAAGCAAACCTGAAAGGCTATAACCGCTAATTCAGGTGCGTTTGAGAAGTTACGGAGAGTAAAAATGAAAGTTCGTGCTTCCGTCAAGAAATTATGTCGTAACTGCAAAATCGTTAAGCGTAACGGTGTCGTTCGTGTGATTTGCAGCGCCGAGCCGAAGCATAAACAGCGTCAAGGCTGATTATCTCGCATATTTTTCTTGCAAAGTTGGGTTGAGCTGGCTAGATTAGCCAGCCAATCTTTTGTATGTAGCTGCAACATTATTTGAGTATCCTGAAAACGGGCTTTTCAGAATGGTGTTGCCGTATAAAATAGTAGGAGTGCATAGTGGCCCGTATAGCAGGCATTAACATTCCTGATCATAAACATACCGTAATCGCCTTAACGTCGATCTTCGGAATCGGTAAAACCCGCTCACAGTCTATCTGTGCTGCTACGGGTATTGCTGAACATGTTAAGATCAGTGAGCTGTCTGAAGAGCAAATTGAACAGCTGCGTGAAGCAGTCGCCAAATTCACTGTAGAAGGTGATTTGCGTCGTGAAGTTACCCTGAGCATCAAGCGTCTGATGGATCTTGGTACTTACCGTGGTTTGCGTCATCGTCGTGGTCTGCCAGTTCGCGGTCAGCGTACGAAGACCAACGCACGTACCCGTAAGGGTCCGCGTAAACCAATCAAGAAATAATCAGGGTGATTGAATAATGGCAAAGGCACCTGTTCGTACACGTAAGCGTGTAAGAAAACAAGTCTCTGACGGCGTGGCTCATGTCCATGCTTCTTTCAACAACACCATTGTAACTATTACCGATCGTCAGGGTAATGCATTGGGTTGGGCAACTGCCGGTGGTTCTGGTTTCCGTGGTTCTCGTAAGTCAACTCCGTTTGCAGCTCAGGTTGCAGCCGAGCGTTGTGCTGACGCAGTAAAAGAATACGGTATCAAGAACCTGGAAGTTATGGTTAAGGGACCGGGTCCGGGTCGCGAATCAACTATTCGTGCACTGAACGCCGCAGGTTTCCGCATCACTAATATTACTGATGTGACTCCTATCCCTCACAACGGTTGTCGTCCGCCGAAAAAGCGTCGCGTATAACGTTAGCTTTTAGGTTTGTTGGAGAAAGAAAATGGCAAGATATTTGGGTCCTAAGCTCAAGCTTAGCCGCCGTGAGGGCACAGACTTGTTCCTTAAGTCTGGCGTTCGCGCGATCGATACCAAGTGTAAAATTGAGCAACCGCCTGGTCAACACGGTGCGCGTAAACCGCGTCTGTCTGACTACGGTGTACAGTTACGTGAAAAGCAAAAAGTTCGCCGTATGTACGGTGTTCTGGAGCGCCAGTTCCGTAACTATTACAAAGAAGCAGCACGCCTGAAGGGCAACACCGGTGCAAACCTGTTGCAACTGCTGGAAGGTCGTCTGGACAACGTTGTTTACCGTATGGGCTTCGGCGCTACTCGTGCAGAGTCACGTCAGTTGGTTAGCCACAAAGCAATTATGGTAAATGGTCGCGTTGTTAACATCGCTTCTTATCAGGTATCTCCGAATGACGTAGTCAGCATCCGCGAGAAGGCTAAAAAGCAATCTCGTGTTAAAGCTTCTCTGGAGCTGGCTGAGCAGCGTGAAAAGCCGACCTGGCTTGAAGTTGATGCTGCTAAGATGGAAGGCGTGTTCAAGCGTATGCCTGAACGTACCGATCTGTCTGCGGACATTAACGAACACCTGATCGTCGAGCTTTACTCCAAGTAAGGCTTAGTACCAAAGAGAGGACACAATGCAGGGTTCTGTGACAGAGTTTCTAAAACCGCGCCTGGTAGATATCGAGCAAGTCAGTTCGACGCACGCCAAGGTGACCCTTGAGCCGTTAGAGCGTGGCTTTGGCCATACTCTTGGCAACGCACTGCGCCGTATTCTGCTTTCATCTATGCCGGGTTGCGCGGTGACCGAGGTTGAGATTGATGGTGTACTGCACGAGTACAGCACCAAAGAAGGCGTACAGGAAGATATCCTGGAGATCCTGCTCAACCTGAAAGGGCTGGCGGTGAGAGTTCAAGGGAAAGATGAAGTTATCCTTACCCTGAATAAATCTGGCATTGGCCCTGTGACCGCTGCCGACATTACCCATGATGGTGATGTCGAAATCGTCAAGCCTCAGCACGTGATCTGCCACCTGACCGATGAGAACGCTGCTATTAGCATGCGTATCAAAGTTCAACGTGGTCGTGGTTATGTGCCGGCTTCTGCCCGAATTCATTCGGAAGAAGATGAGCGCCCGATCGGTCGTCTGTTGGTTGACGCATGCTATAGCCCTGTAGAGCGTATTGCCTACAATGTTGAAGCAGCGCGTGTAGAACAGCGTACTGACCTGGACAAGCTGGTCATCGAAATGGAAACCAATGGCACGATCGATCCTGAAGAGGCGATCCGCCGTGCGGCAACCATCCTGGCTGAACAACTTGAAGCTTTTGTTGACTTGCGTGATGTACGTCAACCAGAAGTTAAAGAAGAGAAACCAGAATTCGATCCGATTCTGCTGCGCCCTGTTGACGATCTGGAATTGACTGTCCGCTCTGCTAACTGCCTTAAGGCAGAAGCTATCCACTACATCGGTGATCTGGTACAGCGTACCGAGGTTGAGTTGCTGAAAACGCCGAACCTGGGTAAAAAATCTCTTACTGAGATTAAAGACGTGCTGGCCTCCCGTGGTCTGTCTCTGGGCATGCGCCTGGAAAACTGGCCACCGGCAAGCATTGCTGACGAGTAACCGGATCACAGGTTAAGGTTTTACTGAGAAGGATAAGGTCATGCGCCATCGTAAGAGTGGTCGTCAACTGAACCGTAACAGCAGCCATCGCCAGGCTATGTTCCGTAACATGGCCGGCTCTTTGGTTCGTCATGAGATCATCAAGACGACCTTGCCAAAAGCGAAAGAGCTGCGTCGCGTTGTTGAGCCGCTGATTACTCTTGCCAAGACCGACAGCGTAGCTAATCGTCGTCTGGCATTCGCCCGTACTCGTGATAACGAGATCGTGGCAAAACTGTTTAACGAGCTGGGCCCGCGTTTCGCGAGCCGTGCCGGTGGTTACACTCGCATTCTGAAGTGTGGCTTCCGCGCAGGCGACAACGCGCCGATGGCATACATCGAGCTGGTTGATCGTGCTGAGTCTCAAGCAGAAGTAGCAACTGCAGAGTAATCTGTAGACGCGTGAAAAAACCGGGCTTGCCCGGTTTTTTTACGTCTATAGCCAGCTAAACGTGCGTTCTTGCCCCCACCAGACTTAAGATCCTCGCCCCTATCCGCTATGCTGACGTTATTAATCAGGTCAACTGAGAGATCATACTATGTGGTTACTCGATCAATGGGCGGAACGTCATATTCTCGATGCCCAGGCTAAAGGTGAATTGGACAATTTACCGGGCCAGGGGCTGCCACTTGAGTTGGATGATGACAGTGCAGTTCCCGCTGAGTTGCGTACAGGCTTTCGTCTACTTAAAAATGCAGGCTATTTGCCCGCGGAATTAGAGGATCGTAAAGAAGCGCTGAATATCGCTCGTTTACTGCAAGAAATTAATAGCGAGCATCCGGACTATGTTGAGTTAGGGAAACGGATGGCACTGTTGGAACACCGCTTACGGCAGGCAGGAATGAGCACAGACTTTTTGCACGGTGAATATCAACGTGCATTGGGGGATAAGTTTTCTTCTGAGGAGGAGCAATGTTAAAGATTGGGCAACTTGCAAAACTTGCAGACGTTACGCCGGACACGGTGCGGTACTACGAGAAACAAGGGATGATGGACCATAACATTCGGACCGAGGGTGGTTATCGATTATACAATAATCAAGACCTGCAGCGGTTGCGCTTTATACGTTATGCCAAACAACTTGGTTTTACGCTAGAAACCATCGCTGAACTGTTGTCGATCCGTGTTGATCCTGAACATCACACCTGCCAGGAGTCTAAGTCAATCGTCGATGCACGGCTTAGTGAAGTAGAAAATAAGCTTAAGGAGCTAACTCGGATGCGTGAGTCGTTAAAACGTCTCAGTGACGCCTGCTGTGGAAGTGCCCATACCAGCAGTTATTGCTCAATTCTGGAAGCGTTGGAGCAGGGAGCCAGTGATGAAAAAGTAAAAAAAGGTGCTTAATACCATCGGTGATACTTTAATTTTTATACAGCCAGCAGTAATATTATCGCGTTATATAACCATACATAGAGAAGGTAAATTACTATGACTCAATACCGTCATACGAAAGGCAAGATACAGGATAATGCCATTGAGGCGCTGTTGCATGATCCATTATTCCGCCAAAGGGTAGAAAAAAATACGAAAGGGAAAGGGAGCTACCGACGTAAAGACAAACATGCAAAAGGTGGTAGCTGGGAGGCCAGTGGTAAAGTATCAAACGATAATTTACCACTGGCCTTCTGGTTTTAAGGCATTAAAAAGCCATCTGAATAAGATGGCTTTTTATTTGTGCGGGATAAACAGGTTTACAGTTTTGGCTGTTGCTGCTGGCTCAGTAAATCACGAATTTCAGTCAACAGTTTTTCTTCAGCAGTTGGCGCAGGCGGGGCTGCTGGCGCTTCTTCTTGTTTACGACGTACTTTGTTCATTAATTTAATTGCCAGGAAAATAGCAAAGGCAACAATAACGAAATCGAAAATGGTCTGGATGAATGAACCATAGTTCATGACTACAGCAGGCACTGCGCCTTGAGCTTCGCGTAATACCAGGTGGAACTGTTTGAAATCAACGCCGCCGATCAATAAGCCCAGCGGTGGCATGATGATATCTGCAACGAAAGACGATACGATCTTACCGAATGCTGCACCAATAATCACACCCACCGCCAAGTCAACCACGTTGCCACGCATGGCAAACTCGCGGAACTCTTTCATCATACTCATAGAACGCACCCCTTGCAGAATTTAATAACTCAAGTTTAACAAAGCAATTTCCCTTTGCCACAAAAGGAGAGAAAAGTTTTATCTCTTTCCACGGCAGAGAACAACCTCGTAATTATAGACCATCCATTGCTACATTTGTTCTACAAGAAGAATGGGCTTGGCTGGAACAGGCGTTCAACGTCAGGGACGAACTTCTTGTCGGTAATAAACATAATGACGTGATCGCCCTGTTCGATTTTACTGTTGCCATTAGCAATAATAACGTCATCACCACGCACAATGGCACCAATGGTGGTACCAGGCGGCAGTTTAATATCTTCTACGATGCGGCCAACCACTTTTGACGTACTTTCATCACCATGTGCGATGGCTTCAATCGCTTCTGCCACACCGCGGCGTAAGGATGAAACACTAACGATATCCGCTTTACGCACGTGACCTAACAATGCTGAGATGGTTGCTTGCTGTGGTGAAATCGCTATATCGATTACGCTGCCTTGAACCAGGTCAACATAGGCGCGGCGTTGAATAAGTACCATCACCTTTTTTGCACCCATTCGTTTGGCGAGCATGGCTGACATGATGTTAGCTTCATCGTCATTGGTTATGGCAATAAATACGTCGACTTGATCAACGTGCTCTTCCGCCAGCAGTTCTTGGTCCGAGGCATCACCATAAAACACAATTGTGTCATGCAGTTGTTCAGCAAGTTCTGCCGCGCGTTGCTGATTACGTTCGATCAACTTCACGTTGTAGGATTTTTCCAACCGTTGTGCCAGACCTGCACCAACGTTGCCGCCGCCGACAATCATGATGCGTTTATAAGGCTTTTCGAGTCGTTGTAGTTCACTCATTACCGCGCGGATATGCTGCGAGGCAGCAACAAAGAAGACTTCGTCACCGGCTTCGATAATCGTGGAGCCCTGTGGGCGAATAGGACGATCCTGGCGGAAGATCGCGGCGACACGGGTATCAATGTGCGGCATGTGTTCACGCATTGAAGACAGCGCATTACCGACCAATGGGCCGCCGTAATAGGCTTTTACTGCCGCGATGCTAACCTTGCCTTCGGCAAAATTAACCACCTGTAACGCACCTGGGTATTCAATCAGTTTGTAGATGTAGTCGATAACCAGTTGTTCAGGTGAGATCAGGTGATCAATGGGGACGGCTTCCGGTTGAAACAGCTTCTCTGACTCGCGGATATATTCCGGCGCACGAATACGGGCGATTCGGTTTGGGGTATTAAACAGCGAGTAGGCAATCTGGCAGGCAATCATGTTGGTTTCGTCAGAATTAGTGACTGCAACCAACATATCGGCATCTTCAGCACCGGCCTCACGGAGTACGCGTGGATGAGAGCCATATCCCTGAACGACCCGCAGATCAAACTTATCCTGTAACTGACGTAGGCGGCCGGAATCAGTATCCACGACGGTAATATCGTTGTTTTCGCCCACCAGGTTTTCCGCCAGTGTTCCACCTACCTGACCTGCGCCAAGAATAATTATTTTCATTCGCTTCTCTGCTTCACACTGAAACCGCTGAAGATTATCCGAAAGGGCGCAACAGCCGCGCCCTGAGTACTGAACAGCTACATTTTAATCAGCTTAGCGTAAAAGAAGCCATCCCCATCCTCAGGATGTGGAAGATTCTGTCGGCCAGGCTGTTGTTCGTTACCGGTTTCCACCAGACGAGCATCCGGATGACGCTGAAGGAAGGCAGTCACTTGCTCAGCATTCTCTGCCGGTAGAATAGAACAGGTGGCATACACCATCACTCCACCGGTTTTGAGATGGGGCCAAATGGCTTCAATGATTTCGGCCTGCAAAGTGGCTAGTTCAGCGATATCACTGTCGCGGCGCAACCACTTGATATCAGGGTGACGGCGGATTACACCGGTGGCAGAACAAGGAGCATCCAACAGAATGCGATCAAATTGCTTATCACCGCACCATTGCTGCGGCGTGCGGCCATCACCCAGTTTTACTTCAGCGTGCAAACGCAGGCGTTGCAGGTTTTCTTTAACCCGACTCAGACGTTGCTCATCGATGTCGACAGCCATCACGTGAGCTTTGGGAGCGGCTTCCAAGATGTGGGTAGTTTTGCCACCAGGCGCTGCACAAAGATCGAGGATCTGCTCTCCATCCTGCGGATCAAGGAGATCGACACAACCTTGAGCGGAAGCATCTTGCACAGTAACCCACCCATCGGCAAAACCTGGCAGGTCTGTGACGGCACATGGCGCCAGCAGGCGTACGGCATCGCGATATTCGGTATGCGGTACAGCAGCAATGCCAGCTTGCTCCATCAACTGCAAGTAATCCTCACGGGAATGATGAAGACGATTGACGCGTAACCACATAGGTGGCTTTTGATTGTTGGCATCAATGATCTGTTCCCACTGCGCGGGATAGGCCTGCTGAATACGTTTCAACAGCCAGCTTGGATGCAAATAGCGGCTGTCATTATTGGCAGCACGTTGCAGTAATTCTTCCTGCTGACGTTGGAACTGGCGCAATACGCCGTTGATCAGGCCTTTAAGTTGAGGCCGTTTCAATGCCACGGCACCTTCTACGGTTTCCGCCAATACTGCGTGAGCAGGTATGCGTGTATACAACAATTGGTAGAGACCCACCATCAGCAAATAGTGCAGCGTGCGCTGCTTGCCAGTCATGGGTTTTGCCATCAATTGCTGGATGCACCATTCCAGTTGTGGCAATACGCGCAGGGTGCCGAAACACAGTTCCTGTAGTAGCGCGCGGTCTTTGTCAGAAATGGTCTTTTGTAGTGATGGCAGAACAGTACTGAGCGACTGGCCCTGATCCAGCACCTGGCCGATGGCTTTGGCAGCGATGCTGCGGAGATTGTAATTGTTTTTCATAGGCTAAAGCTGATAACGATCGGCGTTAAGAAAGAAACAGCCCGGCGATTATCGGCCGGGCAGTGGGGGCGGTTTATAGCCGGTTGCCCGGTGTAAACCATTCACGGCGTGAGTTCAGCAGATCTTGTGCTGACATCGGTTTTTTACCTGCCGGCTGTAACTGAGTCAGGTTAAGAACACCCTCAGCGGTCGCTACCTGGATACCGTGCTTGTCAGCATGGATAATGGTGCCAGGTTCTGCATCAGTGGTTTGCGCCAATACTGTCGCCTGCCACACTTTCACGGGTTGATCATCAATGGTGAAATAGCTAACTGGCCATGGGTTAAAGGCACGGATGCAACGTTCAAGCTGTGCTGCTGATAGGTTCCAATCCAGGCGTGCTTCTTCTTTGCTCAGCTTCTCAGCATAAGTGACCAGCGACTCGTCTTGTACTTCACGTTTCGCCGTACCTGCCGCCATCTGCTGTAGCGTAGTTAGCATGCCTTGTGGGCCGAGTTGTGCCAGTTTGTCGTATAGACTGGCACTGGTGTCATCCGCGTCAATCGGACAAGCGATTTTGTACATCATATCGCCAGTATCCAAACCCACGTCCATCTGCATGATGGTAACGCCGGTTTTGTTATCGCCGGCCCAGAGTGAGCGTTGGATTGGCGCGGCGCCACGCCAGCGTGGCAGCAGCGAGCCGTGAACGTTGATGCAGCCAAGTCGTGGCATATCCAACACCGCTTTAGGCAGGATTAAGCCATAGGCCACTACCACCATCACATCAGCGTTGAGATCAGCAACCAAGTGCTGGTTCTCTTCCGGGCGCAGTGATTTGGGCTGAAACACCGGTAAATGATGTTGTTCGGCCAGGACTTTGACCGGGCTAGGCGTCAGTTTATTACCGCGACCCGCAGGGCGGTCCGGCTGGGTGAAGACCCCAACAATCTGGTGCCCAGATGACAACAGCGCGTCAAGATGACGCGCTGCGAAGTCTGGAGTTCCGGCGAAAATAATCCGTAAAGAGTCAGACACGTTGATTTCCTGATGGGTTAGGCGCGCGCGTTAAGCTTGGCCATTTTTTCCAGTTTCTGACGAATACGCTGGCGCTTGAGTGGTGACAGGTAATCGACGAACAGCTTGCCTACCAGGTGATCCATCTCGTGCTGGATACAAATGGCTAACAGGTCGTCAGCTTCCAGCTCGAAAGGTTTGCCGTCGCGGTCCAGTGCTCTGACTTTCACAGCAGCGGCGCGCGGAACTAAAGCACGTTGTTCAGGAATGGAGAGGCAACCTTCCTCAATCCCGGTTTCACCGCTTTTTTCCAGCAGTTCCGGGTTGATCAACACCAAGCGCTGATCGCGGTTCTCAGAAACGTCAATGACGATAATGCGCTGATGGATGTCCACCTGTGTCGCAGCCAGGCCAATGCCTTCCTCTGCGTACATGGTTTCAAACATATCATCCACGATGCGCTGGATATTCGCATTGACTTCTTTTACCGGGGCCGCGACTTTACGCAGCCGGTCGTCTGGGTAATGTAATACCTGCAATACTGACATATATCTTGAGATCTGTATCCGAGTGATAAACGAGGTTTAGCTTCTATTCTAGACATTTCCCAGCCTGATTGACAGCATTGCGCACCAATTGCTCGAATTGGTAATACCACCATTTTCTGCGAGGGAACAGGCGATGCAGGCACAGGAAATCTGCTTACGGATGCGTGGGGTCACTGGGCTGGGCGCGGCCAAGGCCAGCCAGATAATACGGCAGATAGTGGCAGTCGGCGGTGAGCCTTACCGTTTGTTACGAGAATTGGGGCTAAATCATCGACAGCAGGCTCAGTTTCGCCAGGCAAATCCGTGTCATCTGGCCGCGACGCTCACTTGGTTGGAGCTGCCCGGTAATGCGCTTTGGATATATGGTGAGGCGGATTATCCCGAGCGATTGCTCACTATCGACGATGCTCCACTATTGTTGATGGTGGCAGGTAACCCAGAAGCGGTTCGGCAGCCGCAAATTGCCATGGTTGGTAGTCGCCAGTTCAGCCCTTATGGTGAGCATTGGGCCAGCTACTTTGCCACTGGGTTGGTACATTGCGGGTTTACCATCACCAGTGGGCTGGCAATGGGGATTGATAGCATTTGCCATCGTGCGGCGTTGGCGGCAGAAGGGGGAACTGTCGCCGTACTCGGTAGCGGTTTGGCTAATGTCTACCCGCGCCAGCATCGTCGCTTGGCTGAACGTATCATCGAGAGTGGTGGGGCATTGGTTTCTGAGTATTTGGTCACTGACCTACCGATGCCAGACCATTTTCCCCGGCGCAACCGTATCATTAGTGGTTTGAGTCTTGGCGTGGTAGTGATTGAAGCCTCTTTGCGCAGTGGCACGCTGATTACCGCCCGTTATGCGTTGGAGCAGGGGCGTGAGATTTTCGCTTTACCAGGTGCGTTGGGTAATCCGATGAGTGAAGGCACGCACTGGCTGATTCAGCAGGGCGCTTATTTGGTTACTGGGCCGAAAGAAATTGCTGAGCAACTGGGAAGTGGTCTGCATTGGCTCTCCTTGAGCGAAAATACAACTATTTGTGCGTCAGAAGCTGAAGTTGAATTGCCATTTGCCGATGTGTTGGCTAACGTAGGAGATGAGGTGACACCTGTTGACGTCGTCGCTGAACGTGCCGGCCAACCTGTGCCAGAGGTAGTAATCAAGTTACTCGATCTGGAGTTAGCAGGGTGGATCGCAGCTGTACCCGGCGGCTATGTCCGAATAAGGAGGGCAGGCCATGTTCGACGTACTGATGTACTTGTTTGAAACTTATATCCACAATGAACCAGAGATGCGCGTCGATCAGGACCAACTGACTGATGATCTCGCTGAGGCGGGGTTTCATCGGGATGATATCTACAACGCGTTGAATTGGCTTGAAAAACTCGCTGACTTACAAGAAGGCGAAAATGCACCGTATTTTATGGATGCTGATCCGCTGGCAATGCGGATCTACACCGAAGAAGAAGGTGTGCGTTTGGATGCCAGCTGCCGTGGTTTCCTCCTGTTCCTGGAGCAGATTCAGGTATTGAACCTCGAAACCCGTGAAATGGTTATCGATCGTGTTATGGCTTTGGATAACACAGAATTCGATCTCGAAGATCTGAAATGGGTGGTGCTGATGGTTCTGTTTAATATCCCCGGATATGAAAGCGCCTATCAGCAAATGGAAGAACTGTTGTTTGAAGTAAACGAAGGTTATCTGCACTGAGCCGATAACATGCATAGAAGAAGTTATGACAAAAGCAGCGATTTTTGCCGCTAGGCAAAATGAACCCTGTCCGGAATGCGGGGCCGAGCTGGTGATCCGCAGTGGTCGCCACGGCCCCTTCCTCGGCTGTTCCCGTTATCCTGAATGCCAACATATACGGCCGCTGAAAGCGCAGGCCGATGGCCATATCGTCAAAATGCTGGATGGGCAGGAATGTCCGAAGTGTCAGGCGACGCTGGCCTTGCGCCAGGGCCGTTACGGTATGTTTATCGCTTGCAGTAACTACCCGGAGTGCGATCATACCGAAGTCATCGATAAACCGGACGAAACCAGCATCAGCTGTCCGCAGTGTGAGCAGGGTAAACTCCTTCAGCGCAAATCGCGTTATGGCAAGGTTTTCCACTCCTGCGATCGCTATCCGGAATGCCAGTTTGTTCTCAATTTTAAACCTGTCGCCGGGGAGTGCAGCTACTGCCACTATCCGTTGTTGATGGAGAAGCGCACGGCAAAAGGGCCGACCCTTTGCTGCGCCAGTAAACTTTGCGGAAAACCCGTAGTAACTACAGAATAACGACATCATGAGCTCAGAATTCACTTCTAATTTCACGCCAATAATTGACGCGCTGCAGAACCAGCAGGTTATTGCCTACCCGACCGAGGCTGTGTTTGGCTTGGGTTGCGATCCTGACAGCGAGCTGGCAGTCAATGCGTTATTGGCCCTGAAACAACGCCCTTGGGAAAAAGGTCTGATCCTGATTGCGGCCAATTACGCGCAGTTAGCACCTTATATAGATGACGCCGCACTGAGTGATCAGCAGCGAGTGACGATGTTCGCCAGTTGGCCGGGCCCGGTGACTTGGGTTATTCCTGCCCGGTTGAATACTCCGCGCTTGCTGACTGGCCGCTTCAATTCGTTGGCTGTGCGTGTGAGTGATCACCCGTTAGTACAGCAACTTTGTCGGCAGTTTGGTAAACCGTTGGTATCGACCAGCGCCAATCTTAGCGGGCAAGAACCTTGTCGCAGTGTTGATGAGGTACAACAGCAATTTGGTGCTGCTTTCCCAGTGTTGAATGGTAGCGTCGGTGGCCGCCTTAACCCTTCTGAAATCAGAGATGTCCTGACGGGCAAGCAAATTCGTCAAGGCTAGAGGTAATGTGCATGGAGAAGTTCGCGGTATTCGGTAATCCTATCAGTCACAGCAAATCGCCGCGTATTCATGCGTTATTTGCCGCCCAAACCGGTATAGAACATCCCTATGGAACTGTGCTGGCGCCGTTGGATGATTTCGAAAAAACTCTGCAGATGTTCATTCGGGCGGGTGGCCAGGGCGCGAATGTCACCGTGCCTTTTAAAGAGAATGCCTACGAGGTTGCGACGGAGCTCAGTGAACGTGCTGCGTTAGCCGGCGCGGTAAACACCTTGAAGGTGTTGCCGGAGGGAGGGCTACTGGGTGACAACACTGATGGGATCGGGCTACTGACTGATCTTGAACGTCAAGGGTTGATCCAATCAAAGGATCGCATCCTGCTGGTGGGGGCTGGTGGTGCTGCACGTGGAGTGATCTTGCCGCTGCTGTCGTTTGGTTGTGAAGTGGTGATCACTAACCGTACTTTCAGTCGCGCGCAGACGCTGGCGCAAGTCTTCCAGCATCTCGGTGAAATATCCGCATTACCTCTGGATCAATTGGATCAACAGCAGTTTGATTTAGTGATTAACGCTACTGCGTCAGGTATTAGTGGTGAGGTCCCAGCGTTACCGGTTGGCACGATCAATGCCCATACCCGTTGCTATGACATGTTTTATCAGCAAGGGTTAACACCGTTTCTGGCCTGGGCGCAGCAACAAGGCGCAACAGAGTATGCCGATGGTTTAGGGATGCTGGTGGGGCAGGCCGCACATGCGTTTCAGTTGTGGCATGGTGTGATGCCGGAGATTGAGCCGGTGCTGCGCCAGTTGCGTCACGAACTGGCGGCGTAACGCTGAGCCCGTTGCCTAATAAGGAAACGGGCGTTTGTCAGATATCTTCTGACAAATACTCGTCTTTCCAACGTACGTAGTTAGTAGAAGAGTAAAGTAGTCCTTCCCGTTCGGCAGCAGTCAATGGACGAACCTGGCGTGCGGGGCTACCCATATAGAGATAACCGCTCACCAGACGTTTACCCGGCGCGACCAAGCTACCGGCACCAATCATCACATCATCTTCTATTACTGCGCCATCGAGCAGGATCGATCCCATCCCTACCAGCACGCGATTGCCAATCGCGCAGCCGTGCAACATTGCCTTATGCCCTACAGTCACGTCTTCCCCAATCAGCAATGGGTAACCTTCGGGGTTATGTTCGGATTTATGGGTCACGTGGAGCACGCTGCCGTCTTGAATATTGCTGCGTGCGCCGATAATGACTGCGTTCACGTCACCACGAATGGCAACCAGAGGCCAAATACTGACGTCATCGGCCAGATCTACGTTGCCGATCACCACGCTGGAAGGATCGATCATCACGCGTTGACCCAGTTTAGGAGAGTAATGAAGATAAGAACGTACTGTATCGGACATGGTATAGCCTCACGTGGGGATCATATTTACCGGCAATACTAGACGTTGGCGATGGAATTACAACCAACTGAAACGATGGATCCTGCGGAAAACGGCCCTGATCGCGCAAGATCCACCCGAAAGGACTGAAAAGTGTGCAAACAGAAAGAAAAGATCAAAAAAGGGGTTGTGCAAAAAACTCGGG
>NZ_BCTT01000024.1 GCF_001590905.1 Serratia grimesii NBRC 13537 | reverse complement strand
GTTCTCAGAAGGCCGCAATAGGTATTTTCGACAAAAACGATCGTTTGCTGCATTCCACAGCAAAACCCCTCCTTATACCCTGTTGTGCACAAACTTATCCACAGAACACATTTGCACGGAAAATTTACGAGCGCCACGCAAACGTTTTCGCTACAATTCCCCGCGACGAAACGCTCCCCTTTTAATGGGGGCGTTACCTGAATTTGTGCCTGCTTGCCCCTTTATATAGAGAAAAACCTTTCTTTATAGAGAGAAGAAGGTGGAAATTCACGTAACGCTCTTTTTATTGCGACTTCAAAGCCAAGGGATAAAACCATGCAACAACCTCGTCCAATCCGCCGGGCTCTGCTCAGCGTCTCTGACAAAGCCGGAATCGTTGAATTCGCCGAAGCGCTTTCCCAGCGTGGCGTTGAACTGCTCTCCACCGGTGGTACTGCCCGCCTGCTGGCAGATGCCGGCCTGCCTGTTACCGAAGTTTCCGACTACACCGGCTTCCCGGAAATGATGGACGGACGAGTAAAGACCCTGCATCCCAAAGTACATGGCGGTATTCTTGGCCGTCGCGGCCAAGACGATGCCATTATGGGCCAGCATGACATCAAGCCGATCGATATGGTGGTCGTAAACCTGTATCCGTTCGCCCAGACAGTAGCTCGCCCGAACTGTTCACTGGAAGATGCTGTTGAGAACATCGACATCGGCGGCCCAACCATGGTGCGCTCCGCTGCCAAGAACCATAAAGACGTTGCCATCGTAGTTAAGAGCAGCGACTACGCCGCTATTATTACCGAGATGGATAACAACGACGGTTCGCTGCAATACGCCACCCGTTTCGATCTGGCGATTAAAGCCTTCGAACACACCGCCGCTTACGACAGCATGATCGCCAACTACTTCGGCGCATTGGTTCCAGCCTACCACGGTGAGACCCAACAGCCTTCCGGGCGCTTCCCTCGGACACTGAACCTCAACTACATTAAAAAGCAGGATATGCGTTACGGTGAAAACAGCCACCAGCAAGCTGCCTTCTATATAGAAGAGAATGTTCAGGAAGCCTCTGTCGCTACTGCGGAACAGTTACAAGGTAAGGCGCTGTCCTACAACAACATCGCCGATACCGATGCCGCACTGGAATGTGTCAAAGAATTCGCCGAACCCGCTTGCGTGATCGTCAAGCACGCCAACCCTTGTGGTGTCGCAATCGGTGAAGATATTCTGGCGGCCTATGAACGCGCCTATCAAACCGACCCTACTTCTGCTTTCGGTGGCATTATTGCCTTTAACCGCGAGCTGGACGCCGCCACCGCGCAAGCCATCATCAGCCGTCAGTTTGTGGAAGTGATTATCGCGCCAAGCATCAGCCAGGAAGCCCGCTCTCTGTTGGCCGCTAAACAGAACGTCCGCGTATTGGCCTGCGGCCAATGGCAGCAACGCGTTGCCGCTCTCGACTTCAAACGTGTCAATGGCGGCCTGCTGGTGCAAGATCGTGATCTAGGTATGGTAAATGAAAGCGATCTGCGTGTGGTGTCCGAGCGTCAACCGACCGCACAGGAACTGCGTGATGCGCTGTTCTGCTGGAAAGTCGCCAAATTTGTGAAATCCAATGCTATCGTTTATGCGCGTGACAACATGACGATCGGCATAGGCGCCGGTCAGATGAGTCGTGTTTACTCCGCTAAGATCGCCGGGATCAAAGCTGCTGACGAAGGTCTGGAAGTCAAAGGATCCGCGATGGCATCTGACGCTTTCTTCCCGTTCCGTGATGGGATTGATGCTGCCGCAGCCGTGGGCATCCGCTGCGTGATCCAACCAGGCGGTTCGATCCGTGATGATGAAGTGATTGCCGCCGCCAACGAGCACGCTATCGCGATGATCTTTACCGACATGCGCCACTTCCGCCATTAATCCCTTTTGCCGCGTGCGCCACGGCGCACGCTTAGCGTGGAGCACCTGATGAATATTTTGATTATCGGCAATGGTGGGCGTGAACACGCACTTGCCTGGAAAGCCGCTCAATCACCGTTGGCAGATAAAGTCTATGTTGCGCCGGGCAACGCCGGTACCGCATTGGAAAGCAATTTGGAGAACATCGCGATCTCCGCTACCGATATCCCGGCACTGCTTGCCTTTGCCCAGAGCCATGATATCGGTCTCACCATCGTCGGGCCGGAAACACCGCTGGTCATTGGTGTGGTTGACGCGTTCCAGGCCGCCGGTCTGAAAATCTTTGGACCGTCCCAGGCAGCAGCCCAGTTAGAAGGCTCTAAAGCCTTTACCAAAGATTTTCTGGCCCGCCATAATATCCCAAGCGCCGAGTATCAGAACTTTACCGAGGTTGAACCGGCGCTGGCTTATGTACGCAGCAAAGGTGCCCCTATCGTCATCAAGGCCGACGGTCTGGCCGCCGGCAAAGGCGTGATCGTCGCCATGACGTTACAGGAAGCGGAAGACGCAGTGCAGGACATGCTTGCCGGGAACGCATTTGGCGATGCTGGCCACCGTATCGTGGTGGAAGAGTTCCTTGAAGGTGAGGAAGCCAGCTTTATCGTGATGGTCGACGGCGAGAACGTGGTGCCAATGGCCACCAGTCAGGATCACAAACGTGTCGGCGACGGTGATACCGGCCCGAACACCGGTGGCATGGGTGCCTACTCTCCGGCTCCGGTCGTCACCGATGAAATCCACCAGCGCGCCATGGACCAGGTAATTTGGCCAACCGTGCGTGGTATGGCAGCGGAAGGTAATACCTACGTTGGCTTCCTTTATGCAGGTCTGATGATCTCTGCCGACGGTCAGCCAAAGGTGATTGAATTCAACTGCCGCTTTGGCGATCCAGAAACGCAACCGATTATGCTGCGCCTACGTTCCGATCTGGTTGAACTGTGTCTGGCCGGTGCTGAAGGCAAACTGGATGAGAAAACGTCTGAATGGGACGAACGTCCTGCGTTAGGCGTAGTACTTGCCGCTGGCGGTTATCCGGGTGATTACAACAATGGCGACGTTATTCAAGGTCTGCCGCAACAGGAAAGCGCCGACGGCAAGGTGTTCCATGCGGGTACTCGCATGCAGGGCAATGACGTGGTGACCAGCGGTGGACGTGTACTGTGCGTAACCGCACTCGGTGAAACTGTCGCGCAAGCACAACAACGTGCTTATCAGCTAGCGGAAGGCATTCAGTGGTCGGGAAGTTTCTGCCGTAAGGACATTGGCTATCGCGCGATTGCACGCGGCAAATGATCTGAACGCTGAAAATCGCTTAGGCTCCGCAATGCGGGGCCTTTTTTATAGCTGGTCTTCTTTCGGTTCCCAGCGACAAAAATCGTCGTTAGCCACCAGCAACAACTCGCTTCCTTCCGGCGCTTCCAACCAGGCTATATTCACTGGCTGACTGCTGTTGCTGGCGCGTCGCGCAATCCAGGCTTCGGCACTGCTGTCCAGCCCCGGTTTCAGTGTCTGACCATCGCAAGTTTGTACTACGCCTTGCTGCCAACGCCCCTGTAACAACTTCACCTTACCGGCGCGCAGCGCATTGCTCACTTCAAGCACTCGTCGCGCCTGATACTGGTACAACGCGATTTCGTCAGCGGTCAGTGGTTCACGCCGTGTGGCCAGTTGGCGCTGCATAAAGCTCACGCTACCGTCATCGGCAAAGCGCAATTGGATAGAGTCACGATCGCCATCAGCGTCGGTACGCTTAATTTGGCGCAGCGTGCCATTTTGATATTCGTAGAGCGTGGTGATGGTGCCCGGGCCACGATAAGGGCTATAGACGCTCATCAACACCACTGGGCGATGCTGATCGTCGTCTTTACGCCACAGGCGGACAACACCCTGATCAGCGACATAACCACTGGCACTAAAGGCAGGAAGATCGGAATGACTGCTGCAGGCGCTCAGGGCACCGGCAATGCCGATGGCCATAAGCGCCTGTCGGATAAACAAAAGGGGCGCGATTGCCCCCCTGTTTAATCTTTTCACGAACACGCAGTATTACTTAACTGCGTCTTTCAGTGCTTTACCAGAAACGAACGCAGGCACGTTAGCAGCTGCGATTTTGATTTCTTTACCAGTCTGCGGGTTACGACCAGTGCGCTCGTTGCGGTGGTTTACCTTGAAAGTACCGAAACCAACCAATTGTACTGCATCACCTTCTTTCAGAGACTCCGTAATAGCAGCCAGGGTAGATTCCAGAGCCAGTTTAGCTTGTGCTTTGGAAAGGTCAGCCTTGTCCGCGATTACATCAATCAGTTGAGTCTTGTTCATAAGTTATCCTTACAGTGTGTTTATCGTTTGCAAAGCATCGAGTGCGACGGATATGCCGATGGACAGCACTCCCTGCATACACGCACCGATAGCCACTTTTTTTACGCCCCCCAAATGTAGACCAGACAGGGTGCGGATGTGAAGCCTTAAGGCATGACAAATCAGGCGTTAAATCACGTTTTCTTGCCTTATTGCGTTAAATTTATCCCGATATTACTTACCGCCGCCTCTCGCAGGTCAGAACGCAACCCTTTGATCAGCTCTAAATCACGCTCTTCACAGTCAGCCAACAGGCGGAAAATTTCCCATTGGATGTCCCATTCTTCCTCTACCGCAGGCAAAACTTTCAGCTCATCGTCGGTCATTTCTTTACCGGCCTGAGTCATTTCCAACATCGCCACAGTGCGAATTGACGTTTCACTGATGGCGATGGCGTGCTCTAGCGTCTCCCCGCTGAGTCGCGAATGGATCAGTTCCCCTAATGCGATACAGGCGTCAATCGCCGGGTAAACGCCGTAAAGATCGTAATCTTCTGCCGAGGGGATCGCCTCTTCCAACTTCTCCAGTTGGCTGTCAAAGTTGACCTTGGCGTCCTTGACCACCAGCGTTTCCCACACCAAATCCAGAATGCGACGGTAAATTGCCGGATCGCCGAACTCGGTTTGCAGGCAGAACATCTGGTAATTCGGGTACATACGCTCGCACAAACTGGCCATAAAGGTCAAATGTTGCCAGCTTTCAAGCTTTTCCAGACGTAAATGAATCGGGTTACGTAGCATTATTCACTCTCTTACGCGTTATCTGCGCCGCAGTGTACCCGAAATCGGTCATTGCGACATCTCTGGATGCTGCTGCAACCAGCGCTGGAAGGCCGGTCGGCGCGAGGCGATGGCATCAGCCCAGCGAGTGGGTTCCGGCAAACGGTAACCCGCCATACAACGTTGTACCCAGGCCAGTGCGCTGTCGGCCCCAACGCGGTGACCAGTGGAGATAAACA
This sequence comes from Serratia grimesii NBRC 13537, assembly GCF_001590905.1. Taxonomy (GTDB): domain Bacteria; phylum Pseudomonadota; class Gammaproteobacteria; order Enterobacterales; family Enterobacteriaceae; genus Serratia; species Serratia grimesii. The sequence goes on along the minus strand of NZ_BCTT01000024.1, from coordinate 22,193 downwards.
GCGGGTTACAGCGTGCTTTACTGCGCCACACCCAACCAAGCTGCTCACCTTTGTCTTCCAGGGGTGACAGCGAACCAGCCTCGACACCCAACGGCGCGAATTTACCGCACAGGCGCTTTTTGGCCACACCAATGGTCGGTACATTGACCAATAGACCGAAATGGCTGGCCACGCCCAAGCGGCGCGGGTGCGAGATCCCATGGCCGTCGACAAAAACCAGGTCAGGCTTCTGGTGCAGTTGCTCCCAGGCTGCAAGCAACGCAGGGTATTCACGGAACGATAAAAAACCAGGGATATAGGGCATGGTGGTGGCAACACGGGCCACTTGGTATTCAACCAACTCCAGCGACGGATAGCGCAGGATGGCGATGGCGGCACGGGTCACCGCCCCCTCCTGCTCAAAGCCCACGTCGGCACCGGCGATAAAAGCTGGCGGATCGACCAAAAAATCATCCTGGCGAATGACTTCTGATGCGCGCTGTAGTTGCTCTGCACGCAGGATTTGAGTATCAATCACATCAGATCCTTAGCGATGGTATTTCCCTGATTGCGCATGGACGGCTTCAACGAATGCACCGGCGTTTTCCGGTGGCACGTCTAAGTGAATACCGTGGCCTAAATTGAACACATGCCCTTCACCGTGGCCAAAGCCCGCCAGAATGGTTTCGACTTCCTGACCAATACGCTCAGGCGATGCATACAGCATGGAAGGATCCATATTGCCCTGCAGCGCCACTTTATCCCCTACGCGACGGCGTGCATCAGCGATGTCTGTCGTCCAGTCAAGACCCAACGCATCACAACCCGTTGCCGCCATGGCTTCCAACCACTGACCACCGCCTTTGGTGAACAGCGTGACCGGTACACGCCGGCCATCATTTTCACGCAGCAGGCCGTCGACAATTTTATGCATGTAGTGCAGCGAGAACTCACGGTAGTCACGACCCGTCAGCACGCCGCCCCAGGTATCGAATACCATCACAGACTGCGCACCGGCTTTAATTTGGGCATTGAGATACAAAATGACACTGTCAGCCAGCTTATCGAGCAGCAAATGTAGCGTGGCTGGCTCGGCGTACATCATTTTTTTCAGCTTGGTAAAGGCCTTGCTGCTACCGCCTTCCACCATATACGTTGCCAATGTCCACGGGCTGCCTGAGAAACCGATCAGCGGTACTTCACCTTTCAACTCACGACGGATAGTGCGCACTGCATTCATCACATAACCCAGTTCCACTTCCGGATCGAACGCTGGCAGCTTATCCACATCGGCACGGCTGGTGATAGGAGAGGAGAAACGTGGGCCTTCACCTGCTTCAAAATACAACCCGAGCCCCATAGCGTCTGGGATGGTGAGGATGTCGGAGAACAGAATGGCAGCATCTAATGGGAAACGACGCAGTGGCTGCAACGTAACCTCACAGGCCAGTTCCGCATTCTTGCACAGCGACATGAAATCACCGGCCTCGGCGCGGGTGGCTTTGTACTCCGGCAAATAACGACCGGCCTGACGCATCATCCATACGGGGGTCACATCCACCGGCTGACGCATCAGCGCGCGCAGGTAACGATCGTTCTTCAACTCATTCATTATGGGGCTCCCTTATTCATCTGCCGGTATTGTAGCGATTTATTGCTCACGGCATAAGGCTACGGTGTCCTCTATCAAACGGCGCGCCACGGTGCCAGGCGGTGGCAATAGTGGCAACTGATCATAGCGGTACCAGCCGGCATTCAGCAGCTCTTTGGGATCGTGACGGATTTCACCCCGGTGGTAATCGGCCATAAAGGCCATCATCAGCGAATGCGGGAACGGCCAAGGTTGCGAGGTGACATAACGCAGATTTTTGATTTCAATATTACTTTCCTCCATTACCTCACGCGCTGCCGCCTGTTCCAGCGTTTCGCCAACCTCAACAAAACCAGCCAGTACGGTATGAATACCACCACGATGACGCACATGCTGGGCCAATAAGATCTCATCATCACGCCGAATGGCGACAATCACGCAAGGTGCTATTTGCGGGTAGTAACGCTCCCGGCAATGGCTGCACAGACAGGCGCTCTCGGTACGGCTGAGATGCATCTCATGACCGCAATAACCACAGTAGCGATGAGAACGATAAAACTCGGCCAGTTGCACACCGCGTCCGGCGAGTTGAAACAACCCGCGATCGACTTCAAGCAGTTGGCGTACCGAGCCCATTTCCTGTGGCATCGCATGGCGGACCAACCAGACCGGCAACCCTTCCCATTCGCCAATAGTACGAGCCATTCTTCCCTGCAAGGAGAATGATGCGGCCAAACCACACGGTAATTCACCGTTCGGTAACCAAAGTTTGCTTTCATGGCTGACGATCCACCAGCCATTTTCATTACCCGTTAATGCAAGTTCCATATCGTTGTTGCACAACCTCAGCTTCACTGGCACTCTACAAATCGGCCTTGTTACATTTTAATAACTTACTGTTACGTTTTATTACTTACGGAGTCAAACATGCTCAACCGTTTGGAAAGCCTGACTCAGCGCGTTGGTGGTAGTAATGAATTAGTTGATCAATGGCTTCAGGCCCGCAAGCAACTGCTGGTCGCTTATTGCACCCTCGTTGGTATCAAACCGAACAAAGAAAAGCATACGCCGCTGAATGAAAAAGCGCTGGAGAACTTCTGCCATAATCTGGTGGATTATCTCTCTGCCGGCCATTTTCATATCTATGACAGAATTATCAAACAAGTGGAAGGCGCATCCAGTCCGAAAATGTCTCTGGCAGTTAATATCTACCCCAAGCTTTGGGCGAATACCGAGCAGATCATGGCATTCCATGATCGCTATACCGAAGTAGATATTGATCAGGATGTGTGTCTGGAATTCCATCAGGCGTTGTCAGATATCGGTGAAACGCTGGCAGCACGTTTTACCCTGGAAGATAAGTTGATCCAACTGGCTGCGGAAGCCTGGCAGCAAGCCCAGCCGGACGCAACGTTGGATCAGGCCCGTTAAAATTTTGTAGTGTTTTTTATTATCCCTCCTATACTGGGGGGCATCTTGTCGGAGTGCCTAGCGCCTGATTTGTTCATCAAATTGGCCAGGCTGAGACCGTTAATTCGGGATCCGCGGAACCTGATCGGGTTAATACCCGCGAAGGGAACAAGAGTAATCTACCGCCACAGGCAGGTGCCCAAATTTGGGACAATCCCGCCCTGCTGGCCAGCATCATTACTCCCTCCGAGCTCCAGACAAGCAACTTTCCCAACCCAACACACTGGTAGGAACTTGCTATGTCTAACGTTAAAAAACCCCGTGCCCGTAAAGAGCAACGCGAAGAAGCCCAACAGTTTATTGATACTCTACAGGGCGTTTCATTTCCCAACTCACGCCGTATTTATTTGCAGGGCTCACGTAGCGATCTGCAGGTACCGATGCGTGAAATTCAGCTCAGCCCGACGCTGATTGGTGGCGACAAAGACAATCCGCAGTACGAACAGAACGAAGCTATTCCGGTGTATGACACCGCAGGCCCTTACGGCGATCCGCAGTCTGAACTCAACGTACACACCGGCCTGGCGAAGCTACGCGCCGGTTGGATCACCGAACGCGGTGATACCGAAGCACTCAAAAACGTGAGTTCAGGTTTCACTCAGCAGCGCTTGGCGGATGAAGGTCTGGATCACCTGCGTTTTGAACACCTCCCGCTGCCACGTAAGGCGCAACCTGGCAAATGTGTCACCCAGTTGCACTACGCACGTGCCGGTACTGTCACACCCGAAATGGAGTTTATCGCCATCCGCGAAAATATGGGCCGCGAACGTATCCGCGGCGAAGTATTACGCCACCAGCATCCAGGACAAAGCTGGGGCGCCAACCTGCCGGAAAACATCACACCGGAATTCGTCCGCCAGGAAGTGGCCGCAGGTCGCGCCATCATTCCTGCCAATATTAATCACCCTGAATCCGAACCGATGATCATCGGCCGTAACTTCCTGGTGAAAGTGAACGCCAACATCGGCAACTCGGCAGTAACCTCTTCGATCGAGGAAGAAGTCGAGAAACTGGTGTGGTCTACCCGCTGGGGTGCGGACACCGTGATGGATTTATCCACCGGTCGTTATATCCACGAAACTCGCGAATGGATCTTACGTAATAGCCCGGTGCCGATTGGCACGGTGCCCATCTATCAGGCACTGGAAAAGGTGAACGGCGTGGCGGAAAACCTCACCTGGGAAATGTTCCGCGATACGCTGCTGGAACAGGCAGAACAAGGGGTTGACTACTTCACCATTCACGCCGGTGTACTGCTGCGTTACGTGCCGATGACCGCTAAACGCCTGACCGGCATCGTCTCTCGCGGCGGTTCGATCATGGCTAAGTGGTGCCTGTCCCATCATCAGGAAAACTTCCTGTATCAGCACTTCCGCGAAATCTGTGAGATTTGCGCCGCCTATGACGTTTCTCTCTCCCTCGGCGACGGTCTGCGGCCGGGTTCGATTCAGGACGCCAACGACGAGGCGCAGTTCGCCGAACTGCACACCCTGGGTGAGCTGACCAAAATTGCCTGGGAATATGACGTGCAGGTGATGATCGAAGGCCCCGGCCACGTGCCAATGCAGATGATCCGCCGCAACATGACCGAAGAGCTGGAACACTGCCACGAAGCACCGTTTTACACCCTCGGCCCTCTGACCACCGACATTGCCCCGGGCTATGACCACTTCACCTCCGGTATTGGGGCCGCCATGATTGGCTGGTTCGGCTGTGCCATGCTCTGCTACGTGACGCCAAAGGAACACCTCGGCCTGCCGAACAAAGAAGACGTTAAACAGGGACTGATCACCTACAAGATTGCCGCCCACGCTGCTGATCTGGCCAAAGGCCATCCCGGTGCGCAGATCCGCGATAACGCCATGTCAAAAGCACGCTTCGAATTTCGCTGGGAAGATCAGTTCAACCTGGCACTCGATCCAGCGACCGCACGTGCTTATCACGATGAAACCCTACCGCAGGAATCCGGCAAAATCGCCCATTTTTGTTCCATGTGTGGGCCCAAATTCTGCTCGATGAAAATCTCGCAGGAAGTGCGTGACTATGCCGCAACCCAGGAAGCCGCCAAACCAATAGAAGTGCGGGTAACCGGTATGGAGAAAATGTCGGCCGAGTTCCGCTCACGCGGTAGTGAGCTATACCACAGCGCCAGTAATCTGCAGGAGGAACTTCGCAATGACTGATATCAACACACCTTTCCCCGCCACGCCGCACAAGTTGGGGCTATACCCGGTGGTCGACAGTGTTGAATGGATTGCCCGTCTATTGGAAGCCGGTGTCACCACGATTCAACTGCGGATTAAGGATTTGCCGGATGAGCAGGTCGAAGAGGATATCGCCACAGCCATTGCCCTCGGTAAACGGTATAACGCCCGGTTGTTCATCAATGACTACTGGCAGCTGGCGATTAAACACGGTGCCTATGGCGTTCATCTCGGCCAGGAAGATCTGGATACCACCGATCTGGCGGCTATTCACCATGCCGGATTGCGTTTGGGCGTTTCCACCCACGATGATGCCGAGCTGGCTCGCGCCATTGCGGTGAAGCCTTCTTATATCGCACTGGGACATATTTTCCCAACACAAACCAAAGATATGCCTTCCGCACCCCAAGGGTTAGTCGAACTGAGACGCCATATCTCAGGATTGCATGACTACCCGACGGTGGCGATCGGCGGGATCAGTCTTGATCGCGTAGCAGACGTACTGGACTGCGGCGTTGGCAGCGTGGCCGTCGTCAGCGCAATTACTCAGGCCGCAGACTGGCGTGCCGCCACCGCCCAACTGCTGCAGTTGATCGAAGGCAAGGAGTAGCGCCATGTTGAACGATCAAGAGTTTCTGCGCTACAGCCGCCAGTTGCTGCTGGAAGATATTGGCCCAGCAGGCCAGGAGAAACTAAAAGGTTCAACGGCACTGATTGTCGGGTTAGGGGGGTTAGGCTCCCCCGCCTCACTCTATTTAGCGGCAGCCGGTGTTGGTACCTTGCTGCTGGCCGATGACGACAGGCTGCACGTCACCAATTTGCAGCGTCAAATCCTCTATCGCAGCCCCGACGTTTCCCAAAGCAAAGCCGCTCTGGCAAAGCACCAGCTACAGGCGCTGAACCCGATGGTCGAATCCATCGCGCTGGAACAGCGTGTGCAGGGGGAGGTGTTACAGCGTGCCGTACAACGCGCTGATTTAATTTTGGATTGTAGCGATAACATGGAAACCCGCCATGCGGTGAATGCCGCCTGCATCAAAGCCGGCAAGCCGCTGATCAGTGGCAGTGCAGTAGGTTTCAGCGGCCAATTGTTGGTGATTGAGCCACCCTATGCCCATGGTTGCTATGCCTGCTTGTATCCAGAGCAAACGGAACCCCAACGCAACTGTCGAACCGCTGGCGTACTCGGTCCGGTAGTTGGCGTCATTGGGACGCTGCAAGCACTGGAGGCGATCAAAATGCTAGCGGGCATGCCTCCGTCACTCAGCGGAAAACTGCGGTTATTCGACGGTAAACAACAAAGCTGGAGCACCTTGCAACTTAGCCAGGCTAGCACCTGCGCAGTGTGCGGAGGGACAGCATGAAAATCAGGCTAAATGACCAGCCATTGGAATTGGCGCAGCCACTGAGCGTCGACGCTCTACTCGAGCAGTTGGAACGCCACCAGCCAGGTACTGCACTGGCTATCAACCAAACCATCATCCCGCGTGCAGACTGGGTTAACCACTTGGTGCAAGACGGTGATGACATCCTGCTGTTTCAGGCCATCGCTGGAGGCTGACATGTTAAAAATCGCCGATACCACTTTTACTTCACGCCTATTTACCGGGACCGGAAAATTCGCCACCCCTACGCTGATGCTGGACGCCCTGCAAGCCTCCGGTTCCCAGCTAGTGACCATGGCAATGAAGCGTGTTGATCTACGCGGTGGCAATGACGCCATTCTGGCGCCGCTACAGCAACTGGGTGTTCGCCTGCTGCCGAATACTTCCGGCGCAAAAACTGCCGCAGAAGCTGTGTTTGCCGCCCGACTGGCACGTGAGGCCCTTGGCACACATTGGGTGAAACTAGAAATTCACCCCGATGTGAAATACCTGCTGCCGGATCCAATTGAAACCCTGAAAGCAGCGGAAACGTTGGTGAAAGAAGGTTTTGTGGTGCTGCCTTACTGCGGCGCTGATCCGGTGTTATGCAAACGTCTCGAAGAAGCAGGTTGTGCGGCAGTAATGCCGCTCGGCGCGCCAATCGGTTCCAACCGTGGTTTGCGCACCCGCGACTTCCTGGAGATCATTATCGAGCAGGCCAAAGTGCCGGTGGTGGTGGATGCCGGTATCGGTGCGCCAAGCCATGCGTTAGAAGCGATGGAGCTGGGTGCCGATGCTGTGCTGGTCAATACCGCTATCGCCGTAGCACACGATCCAGTGCAGATGGCTCGGGCATTCCGTCTGGCACTGGAAGCCGGTGAACTGGCGCGTCAGGCCGGTTTGGGTAGTAGCCAACGCAATGCAGTAGCCTCCAGCCCATTGACTGCTTTTCTCAGTCAGACTGGGGAGACGTTGTGATGGCAGATGACTTCAGTCGCCGCTGGCAGCAATTGGATTGGGACGATATAACTTTACGTATCAACAGCAAAACCGCGCGCGACGTGGAGCATGCGTTGAATGTGGACAAGCTGACACGCGAAGATTTTATGGCATTGATCTCCCCCGCTGCTGCGAATTATCTGGAACCGCTCGCGCAGCGTGCGCAGCAGATGACGCGTCAACGTTTTGGCAATGTGGTCAGCTTCTACGTGCCACTTTATCTGTCCAACCTATGCGCCAACGACTGCACCTACTGCGGCTTTTCCATGAGCAATCGCATCAAGCGTAAAACCCTGGATGCTGCCGAGATCGAACGCGAGTGTCTGGCGATTAAGGCGCTGGGTTTCGAGCATTTGCTGTTAGTTACCGGCGAGCACCAAACAAAAGTGGGCATGGATTATTTTCGCCAGCATATTCCAGCGATCCGGCGCCATTTCAGCTCGCTGATGATGGAAGTGCAGCCGCTGGCGCAAGAAGAGTATGCCGACTTGAAAGCACTGGGGTTGGATGGCGTGTTGGTGTATCAGGAAACCTATCATCCCACCACTTATCTGCAGCACCACCTCCGTGGGCAGAAGCAGGACTTTCATTGGCGGCTGGCCACACCGGATCGCCTGGGGCAGGCCGGGATCGATAAGATCGGTCTCGGTGCACTGATCGGGCTGTCCAATAGTTGGCGTACCGACTGCTATATGCTGGCTGAACACCTGTTCTACCTGCAGCAAACCTATTGGCAAAGTCGCTACTCGATCTCGTTCCCGCGCCTGCGGCCCTGTGCCGGCGGTATCGAACCGGCGTCGATCATGAGTGAACCGCAATTGGTGCAGCTAATCTGTGCCTTCCGGCTGTTCGCCCCCGACGTAGAGCTGTCTTTGTCGACACGTGAGTCACCGTTCTTCCGCGATCATATGATCCCGGTGGCAATCAACAGTGTCAGTGCCGGATCCAAAACCCAGCCTGGCGGATATGCCGACGACGTGCCGCCTGAACTGGAACAGTTCGAACCGCACGATGGCCGTACGCCACAACAGGTGGCACAAGCCATCAGTGACGCCGGCTTGCAGCCGGTGTGGAAAGACTGGGACGGATATTTGGGGCGAAGCCAGCAATAAGCTGTAACACCTATGACATTGTGGGAAAAGTGATGGAAGCGCTACTCAGAAGCTGTCGGCATCGCTGGCAAGGCAAATCAGCCCCGCTATAGTGTCGCTGCTGGCTGCCAAACCCGGTGCCAGCCGGAGCCGTCACCTTCCCGGCGGCTTCGCCTTACCCTTACCCGGATCACGTCGGATTACCCTCCCGCGTGACTCCGGGACCTCTAACATGACTCCCCTCACATATTTTTAGCGTAGGCGAGCGCATTGTCGCTCAGGGCATCACAAACCGTGATTTTGGGACGGGAGGATGTGGTGGCACCGGATGTAGTGGTCGCCATCGTTCTTTTTAAGATAGAAATAATCAACGCCCGCCTAGAGCGGCGCACTAAACAGAGACATCAGAAATAATACTGTCAGTCCTCTGATTTTCATTACTTATCATCTTTACGCTTAACCAGTTCCGCCTGACCAAATTCATCCTTGCCAATGGCAACCCAACCGCGCCGCAGATAAAACACCTCAGCCCTGGAACCCGGATCGGTAGTGAGATGGATTTCTTCAGCTCCATTATCAAACAACCATGCCGTTACAGCGTTCAGTAAGGCGGAGCCTATACCTTTCGACTGATATTCCGGCTTAACAAACAGCCCACCGATCAAGGGTCCTGGAATAAAGAGGCCGAAACCGACGCCAGCGTAATCTTCACCATATTTGCAAATCCAGCCACCGCCCTGATTGATATCATCCAGCGCCTGGGTTCTCTGAAGGTATTGGATCTGGTGAGGATGAAGTGGATTTTCTTCGACAGAAAATCTGATTTCATACAGGTAAGGCAGGTGTTTTGGGACAAGTTTTTCGAAGGTGAGCAGGCTGTCCATATCTGTACAATCCGTGGTTGGCATAGCACACAGGCGATTTTAGCCATTATCTCGGGTTTCTTCATAGTAGCAAAGAATGCCTCTGAGGGAGCAGGCAAAAAAAAACCGCCCCCGAAGGAGCGGTTTATCTGGCAAGGTCACGGAATACCGGAACCTATGGTGCATTCAACGATTAATCGTTGTTGCCGCCACCCAAGCCTGCGTTCAGCAGTTCAGCCAGGTTAGCCGTTGCTTCTTCCGCGCTCACCTGCGGAACAACTGGTGCTTCACCCTGTGCTTTACGACGCATACGGTCCTGGTGATAAGCGTAACCGGTACCGGCTGGAATCAGACGGCCCACGATGACGTTCTCTTTCAGGCCACGCAGTTCATCACGCTTACCGGCAACTGCCGCTTCGGTCAGAACGCGCGTCGTTTCCTGGAACGATGCTGCGGAGATGAAGGACTCGGTCGCCAAGGAAGCCTTGGTGATACCCAGCAGATCACGTGAGAAGGTTGCCTCGATTTTACCTTCAGCAGCAAGCTGACGGTTGGCAATCTTAACGCGAGATACTTCAGCCTGCTCGCCTTCCAGGAACTCGGTGCTACCAGCGCTAACGATGGTGCCTTTACGCAGCATCTGACGCACGATAACTTCAATGTGCTTATCGTTAATCTTAACGCCTTGCAGACGGTAAACTTCCTGCACTTCGTTGGTGATGTAGCGGGTAACCGCATGCACACCACGCAGACGCAGAATGTCGTGTGGAGACTCTGGGCCGTCAGAAACAACGTCACCACGTTCCACAACTTCGCCTTCAAACACGTTGAGCTGACGCCATTTTGGAATCATCTCTTCGTAAGCGTCGCTGCCGTCCAGTGGGGAGATTACCAGGCGACGTTTGCCTTTGGTCTCTTTACCGAACGAGATAATCCCGCTGATTTCAGCCAGGATTGCCGGTTCTTTCGGACGACGTGCTTCGAACAGATCCGCAACGCGTGGCAGACCACCGGTAATATCCTTGGTACCGCCGGATTCCTGAGGAATACGCGCCAGGGTATCACCCGCACCGATCTGAATGCCGTCTTCCAGCTGCACAATCGCTTTACCTGGCAGGAAGTATTGAGCAGGCATATCAGTACCTGGGATCAATACATCGTCGCCTTTGGCATCAACGATTTTCAGTGCCGGACGCAGATCTTTACCGCTACCGGTACGCTCTGCGCTGTCCAGTACGACCAGAGAAGACAAACCGGTCAGTTCGTCGGTCTGGCGTGTAATGGTCTGGCCGTCAACCATATCAGCGAAGCGGATGAAACCACTCACTTCGGTGATAACTGGCATGGTGTGCGGATCCCAGTTAGCAACGGTTTCGCCGCCGTTAACTTCTGCACCGTCACCTTTGCCCATGACAGAGCCGTAAGGCACTTTGTAGCTTTCTTTAGTACGGCCGAATTCGTCGATCAGCTTCAGTTCGGTGTTACGAGAGGTAATCACCAGCTTGCCTGCGGCGTTCATTACGAACTTCACATTGCTCAGCTTCAGCGTACCCTTGTTTTTCACCTGGATGCTGGATTCAGCAGCCGCACGAGATGCCGCACCACCGATGTGGAACGTACGCATCGTCAGCTGTGTACCTGGCTCACCGATTGACTGTGCCGCGATAACGCCGATAGCTTCGCCTTTGTTGATGATGTGACCACGTGCCAGGTCGCGACCATAGCAGTTTGCACACACACCAAAGTCGGTTTCACAGCTAACTACGGAACGGACTTTAACGCTGTCGACAGAGTTCTCTTCCAACAGGTCACACGTCTTCTCGTTCAGCAGGGTGTTGCGTGGTACAAGGATGTCAGCCGTACCCGGCTTGATGACATCTTCTGCAGTCACACGACCCAGAACGCGTTCGCGCAGTGGCTCTTTAACGTCACCACCTTCGATAACTGGAGTCATCATGATGCCGTTGTGAGTACCACAGTCGTCTTCGGTTACAACCAGATCCTGCGCCACGTCAACCAGACGACGAGTCAGATAACCGGAGTTAGCCGTTTTCAATGCGGTATCCGCCAGACCTTTACGAGCACCGTGCGTGGAGATGAAGTACTGGAGTACGTTCAGACCTTCACGGAAGTTCGCAGTGATTGGCGTTTCGATGATGGAACCATCTGGCTTAGCCATCAGGCCACGCATACCGGCCAGCTGACGAATCTGTGCAGCAGAACCACGCGCACCGGAGTCGGCCATCATAAAGATGCTGTTGAAGGAAACTTGTTGTTCCACTTCGCCGTCACGGTTAACCACGTCTTCTACCGACAGGTTTTCCATCATCGCTTTAGCAACACGTTCGTTTGCCGCAGCCCAGATATCGATCACTTTGTTGTAGCGTTCGCCGGCAGTTACCAGACCAGACTGGAACTGCTCCTGGATTTCAGCAACTTCGGTTTCAGCTTCTTCGATGATCTCCGCTTTCTTAGCCGGGATAACCATGTCATCGATACCTACGGAAGCACCTGAACGGGCTGCGTAAGCAAAACCGGTGTACATGATCTGGTCAGCAAAGATAACGGTCGGCTTCAGGCCCAGGATGCGGTAACAGGTGTTCAGCATCTTGGAGATAGCTTTTTTGCCCAAAGGCTGGTTAACGATCGAATACGGCAGACCGCGTGGTACGATCATCCACAGGATGGCGCGACCTACGGTAGTGTCGATGATCGAAGTCTGGTGAACAGACTCGCCTTCGGTGTTCTTGATCTCTTCAGTGATACGCACTTTTACACGCGCATGCAGAGAGGCCAAACCGGCGCGATAAATACGCTCAGCTTCTTTCGGGCCGCTCAACACCATGCCTTCGCCTTTGGCGTTAACACAGTCACGGGTCATGTAGTACAGACCCAATACAACGTCCTGAGAAGGAACGATGATTGGCTCGCCGTTCGCAGGTGACAGGATGTTGTTGGTAGACATCATCAACGCACGCGCTTCCAGCTGAGCTTCCAGCGTCAACGGCACGTGAACAGCCATTTGGTCACCATCGAAGTCGGCGTTGTATGCCGCACAAACCAGCGGGTGCAGCTGGATTGCCTTGCCTTCGATCAGAACCGGTTCAAACGCCTGGATACCCAAACGGTGCAGAGTTGGTGCACGGTTCAGCAGTACCGGGTGTTCGCGGATAACTTCGTCCAGGATGTCCCAAACGACAGCTTCTTCGCGCTCAACCATTTTCTTGGCGGCTTTGATGGTGGTGGCCAGGCCACGCAGCTCCAACTTGCCGTAGATGAACGGTTTGAACAGCTCAAGTGCCATTTTCTTAGGCAGACCGCACTGATGCAGACGCAGGTATGGACCTACGGTGATTACAGAACGACCAGAGTAGTCAACACGTTTACCCAACAAGTTCTGACGGAAACGACCCTGCTTACCTTTGATCATGTCGGCCAAAGATTTCAGAGGACGCTTGTTAGAACCAGTGATAGCACGACCGCGACGACCGTTATCCAGCAGGGCATCTACCGCTTCTTGCAGCATACGCTTTTCGTTGCGCACGATGATGTCAGGCGCGGCCAGATCCAGCAGGCGTTTCAGACGGTTGTTACGGTTGATCACGCGGCGATACAGATCGTTCAGATCTGAAGTCGCGAAACGACCACCATCCAACGGAACCAGCGGACGCAGATCCGGCGGCAGTACCGGCAGCACGGTCAGGATCATCCACTCTGGCTTGTTGCCAGACTGTACGAACGCTTCCAGCAGCTTGATACGCTTGGTCAGCTTCTTACGCTTGGTTTCGGAGTTGGTTTCGTTCAGCTCTTCACGCAGCTGCTCGCACTCAGCTTCCAGATCCATGTTTTTCAACAGGGCCTGAATAGCTTCCGCACCCATCTTGGCGTCGAATTCGTCACCGAACTCTTCCAGCGCATCCAGATACTGCTCTTCAGTCAGGATCTGACGACGCTCGAGGTTGGTCATACCGCCTTCAACAACCACATAGGATTCGAAGTACAGTACACGTTCGATGTCACGCAGCGGCATATCCAGCAGCAAACCGATGCGAGATGGCAGCGATTTCAGGAACCAGATGTGCGCAGTTGGTGAAGCCAGTTCGATGTGGCCCATGCGCTCACGACGCACTTTGGTCTGGGTCACTTCAACGCCGCACTTCTCACAAATCACGCCGCGGTGTTTTAAGCGCTTGTACTTACCGCACAGGCACTCGTAGTCTTTTACCGGCCCAAAGATACGGGCACAGAAAAGGCCGTCACGTTCTGGTTTGAACGTACGGTAGTTAATGGTTTCCGGCTTCTTAACTTCACCGAACGACCACGAACGGATCATATCTGGCGATGCCAGAGCAATCTTGATCGCATCAAACTCTTCGGTCTTAGTTTGCGCTTTCAGAAACTTCAATAAGTCTTTCACGGATTGGCTCCTGTCGGAGTTAAACCTGTTGGGCGCACGCTGACAAATCGCGCGCCCGTGTGACCTGAACAACCACCCTCAGGCTCCCTAAGGCCGGGAGCCTGAGCCGGAAAAACGATTACTCGTCTTCCAGTTCGATGTTGATACCGAGCGAGCGGATTTCTTTCAACAGTACGTTGAAGGACTCCGGCATGCCTGGTTCCATGCGGTGATCGCCATCCACGATGTTTTTGTACATCTTGGTACGGCCGTTAACGTCATCCGACTTAACGGTAAGCATTTCCTGCAGGGTATAAGCTGCGCCGTATGCTTCCAGTGCCCACACTTCCATCTCACCGAAGCGTTGACCACCGAACTGCGCCTTACCACCCAGCGGTTGCTGAGTAACCAAGCTGTAAGAACCGGTTGAACGGGCGTGCATTTTATCGTCAACCAAGTGGTTCAGTTTCAGCATGTACATATAGCCAACGGTAACCTGGCGCTCGAATTGCTCACCGGTACGGCCATCGAACAGCGTAATCTGACCCGAGGTTGGGATCCCGCCCATTTCCAGCAGTTGCTTGATTTCAGTCTCTTTCGCACCATCAAACACCGGCGTTGCGATTGGCATACCTTTTTTCAGGTTCTCTGCCAGACGCAGTACTTCGTCGTCGGTGAAGGTGTTCAGGTCAACTTTCTGGCAGACATCGTCGCCCAGATCGTAAGCCTTCTGAATGAACTCACGCAGCTTAGCCACTTCCTGATGCTGCTTCAGCATTTGGTTGATCTTCTCACCAATGCCTTTCGCAGCCATACCCAGGTGGGTTTCCAGGATCTGACCGATGTTCATACGTGATGGTACGCCCAGCGGGTTCAGTACGATGTCAACCGGCGTGCCGTTTTCATCGTAAGGCATATCTTCGATCGGGTTGATCTTGGAGATAACACCCTTGTTACCGTGGCGGCCTGCCATCTTGTCACCCGGTTGGATCTGACGTTTAACGGCCAGATAAACCTTAACGATTTTCAGCACGCCTGGTGCCAGATCATCGCCCTGGGTGATCTTACGACGCTTAGCGTCCAGCTTCTTCTCGAAGTCGGATTTCAGCTCGTCGTACTGCTCTGCCAACTGTTCCAGCTGGTTTTGCTTCTCTTCGTCGGTCAGACCCAGTTCCAGCCAGCGATCGCGTGGCAGCTTGCTCAGCTTCTCAGCTTCGACGCCACCGGCAACCAGCACTGCATGGATACGTGTAAACAGGCCAGCTTCCAGGATCTGCAGTTCTTCAGTCAGGTCTTTCTTCGCCTGCTTCAGCTGCATCTCTTCGATTTCCAACGCACGCTTGTCTTTTTCCACGCCATCGCGGGTGAAGACCTGCACGTCGATAATCGTACCGGAAACGCCGTTTGGTACACGCAGAGAGGAATCTTTAACGTCAGATGCCTTCTCACCGAAGATCGCACGCAGCAGCTTCTCTTCTGGCGTCAGCTGGGTTTCACCTTTTGGTGTTACCTTACCAACCAGAATGTCACCACCGGTCACTTCAGCACCGATATACACGATACCGGACTCATCCAGTTTAGAGAGCGCAGCTTCACCCACGTTAGGGATGTCAGCAGTGATCTCTTCAGGCCCCAACTTGGTGTCGCGAGACACACACGCCAGTTCCTGAATGTGGATGGTAGTGAAGCGATCTTCCTGAACAACACGCTCGGACACCAAGATGGAGTCTTCGAAGTTGTAGCCGTTCCACGGCATGAACGCCACGCGCATGTTCTGGCCCAGCGCCAATTCACCCAGGTCAGTGGACGGGCCATCTGCCAGCACGTCGCCGCGCTCGATTGGCTCACCCAGATTCACACACGGCATCTGGTTGATACAGGTGTTCTGGTTAGAACGGGTGTACTTGGTCAGGTTATAAATATCGATACCTGCTTCGCCCGCGTGCATCTCGTCTTCGTTAACTTTGATAACGATACGGGAAGCATCCACGTACTGGATCACACCGCCACGTCGAGCTACGGCAGTAACACCGGAGTCAACAGCTACAGCACGTTCCATACCGGTACCTACCAGCGGCTTGTCAGCACGCAAGGTTGGAACCGCCTGACGTTGCATGTTCGCACCCATCAATGCACGGTTGGCGTCATCGTGTTCCAGGAATGGAATCAGTGAAGCACCAACGGAAACAACCTGCTGGGTTGATACGTCCATATAGTCAACCTGGTCGCGGCTGAACAGGCTTGATTCGCCTTTGCTACGACAGGTGACCAGGTCTTCTACGAAGCGGCCGTCATCATCCAGGTTGGAGTTCGCCTGAGCGATAACGAAGTTGCCTTCTTCAATAGCAGACAGATAGTTGATTTCATCGGTAACCAAACCGTCACGCACACGGCGGTACGGGGTTTCCAGGAAGCCATACTCGTTCGTCTGTGCGTACACGGACAAGGAGTTGATCAGACCGATGTTTGGACCTTCCGGCGTTTCGATTGGACACACACGGCCGTAGTGGGTCGGGTGTACGTCTCGAACTTCAAAGCCGGCACGTTCACGGGTCAGACCGCCTGGGCCCAATGCAGAGATACGACGTTTGTGCGTAATCTCAGACAACGGGTTGTTCTGGTCCATAAACTGAGACAGTTGGCTGGAGCCGAAGAACTCTTTCACCGCTGCCGAAATTGGCTTGGCGTTGATCATGTCCTGTGGCATCAGGGTATCCAGATCGCCCAGAGACAGACGTTCTTTAACCGCACGCTCAACACGTACCAGACCTACACGGAACTGGTTCTCAGCCATTTCGCCGACGGAACGGATACGACGGTTGCCCAAGTGGTCGATATCGTCCACTTCGCCTTTACCGTTACGGATATCGATGAGCTTCTTCATCACTTCAATGATGTCGTCTTTGCTCAGGATGCCCGAACCTTCGATCTCGTCACGCAGCAGAGAACGGTTGAACTTCATACGACCAACCGCTGACAGATCATAGCGGTCTTCAGAGAAGAACAGGTTCTCGAACAGGCTTTCAGCAGCTTCGCGCGTTGGCGGCTCACCAGGGCGCATCATGCGGTAGATTTCTACCAGCGCGCTCAGACGATCACTTGTTGGATCGACACGTACAGTCTCAGAGATGTACGCACCATGATCCAGATCGTTGGTGAACAGCGTTTCAATACGCTTGTGGCCTGACTGGCTCAGTTTGGCCAGCAGATCCAGCGACAGCTCCATGTTGGCTGCGCAGATCAGCTCACCAGTATTGGTATCGATATAGTCCTTCGCGACCACTTTGCCCGCGATGTACTCAACCGGTACTTCAATACTCTGAATTTCGTCTTTTTCGAGCTGACGGATATGACGAGCGGTGATACGACGGCCTTTCTCAATGTAGATCTTGCCGTTAGCTTCGATATCAAACGAAGCAGTTTCACCACGCAGACGTTCTGGAACCAGCTCCATCTGCAGCTTGTTATCACGGATCTCGAAAACTACTTTCGCAAAGAACAGGTCAAGGATCTGCTCAGTAGTGTAGTTCAGTGCACGCAGAATGATGGTCGCAGGCAATTTACGGCGACGGTCAATACGTACAAACAGGTTGTCTTTCGGGTCAAACTCGAAATCCAACCATGAACCGCGGTAAGGGATGATACGTGCGTTATACAGCACTTTACCCGATGAGTGGGTTTTACCCTTATCGCTGTCAAAGAATACGCCAGGACTACGGTGAAGCTGAGATACGATAACCCTCTCAGTACCGTTGATCACAAAGGTGCCGTTTTCGGTCATGAGCGGAATTTCGCCCATATAGACTTCTTGTTCCTTGATGTCTTTGACCGTACCTTCCGGAGCTTCACGCTCATAGATTACCAGGCGCAGTTTTACGCGCAGCGGTGCAGAGAACGTCACACCACGGATCTGGCACTCTTTGACGTCGAAGACCGGCTCACCAAGACGGTAGCTAACGTATTGCAGCTCCGAATTGCCACTGTAGCTCTGGATAGGGAAAACAGAACGGAATGCGGCTTCTAAGCCGTATTGCCCTTCTGGATCTTGCTCGATAAACTTCTGGAACGAGTCAAGCTGGATAGAAAGGAGATATGGTATGTCCAAAACTTGTGGACGCTTACCAAAATCCTTACGAATACGTTTTTTCTCGGTATAGGAGTAAACCATAGGGTTCCTCAGCTCGCTGATCAGTGACCCACTCTGTCCGTCCGGATATAGGACGGTTCACGCAACACCATTTTGTCGACCGGAAAGCGGGAACACTTTCCGCAATACTCGTTTCTATCACGCTTAAATCATTTCGTTGCACTGTACGGCAGATTTTGCTGCGGCAGGGAGGGCAATATATTAAGTCGTCGATAGAAAGAAATATTGGGGTTAGCCAGTAGCCAAACAGTGTGAAACTCTACTGACGCCCTACAGCGCAAAAAGGCTGGTGACCAAAAAGTCACCAGCCATCAGTCTGTTAGTTAAAACAGACTGCACTCAGAAAGCAGTGGCTTATTTAACTTCAACTTCAGCGCCAGCTTCTTCCAGAGCTTTTTTCAGTGCTTCAGCGTCGTCTTTGCTGATGCCTTCTTTCAGTGCTGCTGGTGCAGACTCAACCAGGTCTTTAGCTTCTTTCAGACCCAGGCCAGTTGCGCCACGTACTGCTTTGATTACTGCAACTTTGTTCGCGCCGATACCTTTCAGTACAACGTCGAATTCAGTTTTTTCTTCAACAGCTTCAGCAGCAGCAGCAGGACCTGCAGCTACAGCAGCAGCAGAAACACCGAACTTCTCTTCCATAGCGGCGATCAGTTCAACGATTTCCATTACAGACAGAGCTGCAACGCCTTCGATAATTTGGTCTTTAGTGATAGACATAACAAATGTTCCTAAAATTCAGAAATAGTTTAAATACGTAAGCAACGGATAAGAAAAAGGGCTTATGCCGCTTCTTTCTGATCGCGCAGTGCAGCCAGAGTGCGAACCAATTTGCCAGCAGCGGCTTCTTTCATGGTTGCCATCAGGCGTGCGATTGCTTCATCGTAAGTAGGCAGAGTTGCCAAGCGGTCAATTTGTGCCGCAGGGATCAGCTCACCTTCAAAGGCCGCAGCTTTAATCTCGAACTTTGCATTCGCTTTCGCGAAATCTTTGAACAGACGAGCAGCAGCGCCCGGGTGTTCATGAGAAAATGCAATCAAGGTAGGACCGACGAACGTGTCTTTCAGGCATTCGAATGGAGTGCCTTCAACTACGCGACGCATCAGGGTGTTACGAACAACACGCATGTAAACGCCAGCTTCACGACCTGCTTTACGCAGTTCAGTCATTTTATCAACGGTAACGCCACGGGAATCCGCAACAACCGCAGACAGCGCGCCTTTGGCTACTTCGGTGACTTCAGCAACAATCGCTTGTTTGTCTTGAAGATTTAATGCCATTAGCTTTTTGCTCCTGGATTTAGCCGGGGGAAATCCCCGGCACTCACATCACTCAACACCTTGTGATAAATCACGCAGTGAGAGCGTTCAAACACGGTGAGCAGAATCCAGCAAAGACAATTTAAAAATTTTCTTTAGGCTCTGTCACCGTCTACGCAGGAAAGATTAAGTACCTTTCGATACACCTGCGGTCTTGGACGGAGGCCTGGATAGGCCAGGCTCCAACCGAAAAATCTTTTGTTTCACTATGGGCAAGCCAATAGCAAAACCTTGGGGCATAAGATTCTAGACAAATCTTACCCCCAAGTCAAAGCGATAATCGCAGGGCGATTAGTTCGCTACAGCAGTCAGGCCGCTTTGATCGATAGCTACGCCAGCACCCATGGTGGTGGAGAGGCTAACTTTCTTGATGTACACGCCTTTCGCCTGAGATGGTTTTGCTTTTTTCAGCGCAACCAGCAGGGCTTCCAGGTTTTCTTTCAGCTTGTCTGACTCGAAATCAACCTTACCGATAGTGGTATGGATGATGCCGTTTTTGTCGTTACGATAACGAACCTGACCTGCTTTAGCGTTTTTCACTGCTTCAGCAACGTTCGGAGTAACGGTACCCACTTTCGGGTTTGGCATCAGGCCACGTGGACCCAAGATCTGGCCCAGTTGACCAACAACGCGCATTGCATCCGGGGAAGCAATAACAACGTCGAAGTTCATTTCGCCTTTCTTGATCTGGTCTGCCAGATCTTCCATACCTACCAGCTCTGCGCCAGCAGCTTTAGCTGCTTCAGCGTTAGGGCCTTGGGCAAATACGGCAACGCGAACGGAACGACCGGTGCCGTTTGGCAGAACGGTAGCGCCACGAACGTTTTGGTCAGATTTACGAGCGTCGATGCCGAGGTTAACAGCAACGTCAACGCTTTCTACGAATTTAGCGGTGGCCAGCTCTTTCAGCAGAGCAACAGCTTCGGTGATGTCATACTGTTTAGTAGCATCAACTTTGTCACGGATCACGCGCATGCGCTTGGTCAGCTTAGCCATTTCTTAATCCTCCACTACCAGGCCCATGGAACGAGCAGTACCTTCGATGGAGCGAGTCATCGCTTCAACGTCAGAACCAGTCATGTCCGCAGCTTTGGTTTCTGCGATTTCACGTACCTGAGCACGAGTCACTTTACCTACTTTGTCTTTGTTCGGCTTGCCTGAACCAGACTTGATACCAGCCGCTTTTTTCAGCAGAACTGCTGCTGGCGGGGTTTTGGTAACGAAAGTGAAGGAGCGATCAGAATAAACAGTAATAACAACCGGAATCGGCAGACCTTTCTCAACGCTGTCAGTCTTAGCATTGAACGCCTTACAGAATTCCATGATGTTAACGCCTTGCTGACCCAGAGCTGGACCAACTGGCGGACTTGGGTTAGCCATACCGGCTGCAACTTGCAGCTTAACGTAGGCTTGTACTTTCTTGGCCATTTACAATTCCTCGGTTTGGGTAATATCGCCTCAATAGAGGCTCCCCGTGTTTAACCCCGCTCAACGAGCAAGGTCTATAAAAACAAAAGGCGCGAAATTATAGTTCAATTTCGCGCCTATGACAAGCGGCAAAAACCACTTATTGCTGATTAATTGATCAGCCTTTTTCAACCTGTGCAAAGTCCAGTTCCACCGGCGTTGCACGCCCAAAGATGGAAACAGAAACTTTCAAACGGCTCTTCTCGTAATCCACTTCTTCAACGACACCGTTGAAGTCAGCGAATGGACCATCGTTAACACGGACCAGTTCACCCGGTTCGAACAGCGTTTTAGGACGCGGCTTATCACCAACCTGCTGCAGGCGGTTCATAATCGCATCAACTTCTTTATCGCTGATCGGTGCCGGACGGTCAGAGGTACCGCCGATGAAACCCATAACGCGTGGAACGCTACGCACCAAGTGCCAGCTGGCGTCATTCATCACCATCTGCACCAGTACATAGCCTGGGAAGAACTTACGTTCACTTTTACGACGCTGGCCACCACGGATTTCAACGACTTCTTCCGTAGGCACCATGACTTCGCCGAACAGCTCTTCCATATCGTGCAGTTTGATGTGTTCACGCAGCGATTGCGCTACGCGACCTTCAAAACCGGAAAACGCCTGAACGACGTACCAACGTTTTTTTGGAGCTTCAGACATTTTAGAACCTCAGGCCAGTAATAAACGATACCAGACGGACCAGAATACCATCCAGGCCCCACAGAATCAGTGACATCACGGCAGTTACCGCGGCAACGATCAACGTGGTATGTAGCGTTTCCTGACGAGTTGGCCAGATCACCTTGCGCACTTCTGTACGCGCTTCGCGAGCAAACGCAACGGTGGCCTTGCCTTTGGTGGTCATCAGCGCTACAGCGCCAGCAACAGCGATAACCACTACAACAGCCAGTGCACGTAATGGCAGGCTGAAATCACGGTAGTAATAGTTACCGACAATCGCTACAACCAACAGAACGGCGACGATCAGCCACTTAGCCGTTTCCAGGCCGCGCCCGCTCCCTTGAGCCTCGGTATTCGCACTCATAAACCAACCTGTCACAATGAATTCAGAACAGACAACTTTGCCTCGCACAGCAAGACAAACCAAACCGATCAAATGCCGCTCGGCAGCATTTCGGTGTTTTACGCTATGACGTATCTCAGTCAATACGGCTTTAAGAGCCCATCTCACCAATGATTATGACTGCAAAATCGCTGATGAGATAGGTTCTAGTTCACAGCGTAGAAAAAGGGCATCAAATGATGCCCTTTTACCGCGTGTCGCGTCAAACGTTATCA
>NZ_BCTT01000023.1 GCF_001590905.1 Serratia grimesii NBRC 13537 | reverse complement strand
GGTGGTAGTTGTCGCTGTCGGCATTCGAGCCGTAGCCGCCATCCAGTGACGTCCGGGTGTAGCCGGTCGCCACACCCAAGCGCCAGTCATCCGCCAACGCCGAGTCCAGCCCCACCAGCACACCGTAGGTCGATGCCTGATAGCCCGTCGCATTGGCATCGCCCGACGCATGGTCCCAGGCCCCCAGCAACTGCGCCCAGGCACCTCCGTCGTCGTCCGCCTTGATGTCCGGCGAGGTTGCCAGTCCTTCTGCCTGTCGCAGTCGGCCGTTCAACGCATCACGCAGGTAACGGCTGTCGTTAACCTGTGCCGAGGCAATATCCGCGTGGATCTGCCCGGACAGCTGACGGAACGCCTGACGGGCCTCCCCTGCCGAACCGGCATTGAGGATGCTCTCGTACACCGGGTTTCCCGCCGCCAGGGCATCCGCCGCGGCTGCTACTGCACGTTCGTTTTGGGTGGCGGCCACGCTGGCAAAGGCGGTGTCGTTACGACCGACGTTCAACGTCACCTGATTGGGCTGGTAGGTCAGCCCGGCGCCGAGGAAGGGAGAAAAAGTTGAAGTAGAAGAAAACTGCCCGCTTATCCCCTGCTGGGCAGTCAGAATGTTGTACTGGCGGCCAAGCAAACTGCTCACGCTATCTTGCGACAGCAGGTTGGTGTTTTGTTCCTGCAACACCACGACTTCACCGCCACCGATCGTTGCCGATCCGCTGCTTTGGATCCGATCGCTCTGGCCGTTTGGCGCCACTTCTACCGCATAGCGGGAACCCGGTTCGAAGCTGACATTACCTGCTACATTCAACGTCCCGATCGAGTTGCCCGGCGCCACGGTGCCGCCACTGCGGGCCGTCAATGACCCCAGGGTACCGGAGCCGCCCAGCACACCGGCGTTTTGCACCGTAACGTCCGAGGTGACCGAACCGTTGATTGCCAACAGGCCCTGATTGATCAGCGTCGGCCCTGCGTAACTATTGTTGCCGGTCAGCACCAGGGTACCGATGCCCTGTTTGATCAGGCCACCGTGACCGGAAATGTTGTTACTCCAGACATCCAGCCCACAATGAATATCGTCACACACGCGCTCGGTCGGTTTGCCCTTGTCCAGTACCGCGCCGACACCCGGCAGATTCACGACAAACTGCTCAGGGCCGTAAGCGCCGCTAACCCGAAACTCTTCAGGAATATCCTGCTCGGTAACAAACATGCCCGGCCCGTTAATCGCCTTGCCCAGATTGATCATCCCCCAGCCGTACAGTGCATCGATACCCGGTGCGCCCATATCGGTGGTGGTGGTCTTCAGCACTGAGGCAACCTGCGCGCCGGTCATGTACGGGAAACGTTCCATCAGCACCGCAATGCTGCCGGCCACGTGTGGCGCCGCCATTGAGGTCCCGCTGTATTTGGCATAACCGGTGGTCAGGTTATCTACGCTGTTGCCTTCAATGATTGAGCTGTACACCCTGGTGCCCGGCGCGGCAACGCAGAAGCTGGCGGTATAGCCACAGCGGGAGGAGAAGGTACTGATGCTGTAATCGCCGGTGTTGTTCGGATCCTGCAGACTGGCGACCGACAGCCAGTTGGGGGCTATCTCCGGCACGAAATAGGCCAGACCGGCCATGGCGTCCGGGTTATTGAGGTTGGAGTCGTTACCGGCCGCAAAAATGGTGACGATACCGCTGCGTGCCGCATCAATTGCGCCCTGATAAGCGCCACCGGCTTTGGTGCCAAGGATCTGTTTGATTTGATCGAATTGTTTCTGCGCGTCGGCGAGCGTGAAGTGGGGATAAGCCGGATCCTTGCCACCCTGATCAAACTTCTCAGTGATGCCAATGCCCCAGCTGTTGTTGATAATGCGTGCGCCGCTGGCGATCAACGCATCCCAGCCGGCCTGGTACACCGCACCATCGTTACCGAGAATGATGCCGTCTTCCGGCCCAGGGTCGCCGTTTTCCGCGCTGATGATTTGTGCGTTGAACGCCACGCCGTGCATCTCGCCACCATCGCGGTTGCCGGCAGCGATGCCACCCACATGGGTGCCATGTGAACCCAGGGTGCCGTCGGAATCCACGCTCGGCGTGCCGTCATAGCGGAATACGTCGCCTTTTTTCACCGGAATGTAGGGATCGGTGTATTCGCGAATACCAGTAGTGACCAGGTTGATCACTTTGTCTTGGCTGGCAAACTCCGGGTGTTTGGCATATACCGGTTGATCGAAAATGCCGAGCTTTACGCCTTTTCCGCTATAACCGGCGGCGTAGGCTTGATCGGCGTGGATCGCCCCCAGCCCCCATTCTGCGTTGAACTCTTTACTGCGCCAGCTAGCAGGATCGCCCGGTTTACCGCTTTCAACATAAGGGGCAGCCTGCGCCCCACCGATCGCCACCAGGCAAAAAAGCATCGCACTCCACTGTGCACGATTAACACCAATTTCAGGCCAGCCGAAGGCCGCCTGAACAGGCTTGACTCCTTTACGTCTATTTTCCATCCCAGATACCGTCCATTGTTGTTTGCAAATGTCTTATTGATTTTTTTGTGTAACAGTTTCGTAACACCAAATAAATAAAGCACAACAATCTCAAGCACGCCTAATGTGTCAAAGGCGCGGGGACTTAATCGGGGAACACAATAAACGGCTAAATAAGGCGGGGAGACATAAGGATCTTCAATGGCAAAAAAGGGTGAGGAATGATCCGTTTCTCGCGTCGATGATCAGAAATAATTATCTGATAAATATAAATAATAAAAACAAAAAAAGCCGGATGGGGCTCCCCACTTCGGCCTATCTAAAAATGCTTAAAACGCTCTTTTTATCACTTTAAATTATAACAATTGCCAATACTCACTCAGTGAAATCTGCTGGTTTTCGCCGAGAATGACTGTAAAAATTGGACTATCATGCTAGCGGTTTTCTGCTGTTCATCGCATCTTCTTCGGCCTGACGAATAATGGCTTTCGCCATCCATTGCGTCACATCCTGAATACCGCCGAGATCCAGCCCCCAAATATCTTTCAGTACCAGAAAAACTTCCGAGCCATAAATCAGCGAAAAAGAATGAATGACTCGTTGCAACTCCTCAGACGGCAGTTTATCCCGGAGTGGCTCAACCGCCAGATTAAGCAGGCGCTTACGGTTACCGCGGACAAATTTCTCACCCGGTGTCGCTTTCGCCCACTGTTGTAACGAAAGTTGCAACGCGGCACGCAGAGCCCCTTCGTGCTGCTCCATTTGGGGATAAGCGAATGTGAGTAGTTGCTGAATGCGTTTCAGTGCGTCCTGATCCTGTGGTTGCCATTCCAGAATCGGCCCCAGACTTTCGGCCACAACAGCGGCAATCAATTCGCTTTGGGTGGGGAAATAACGATAGGCAGTGGCACGAGATACCTGTGCATGCGCGGCAAGCTCGGTAATTGAAGGAAATACCCCTTCGTCATACAACGCCATGGCACTGGTCAACAATAAGCGATGGGTTCTTGCCCGAGTCGATGTCAGAGTTTGGTCCTGTTTCATGGGAAAAGCAGTTATTACCACAGCTACCTCATCATACTTATTCGCTTTCCCCGTCCCGGGACAACACGCGATAACCACAAAACCGACAGCATTCCACTTCGTCGGTAACATTAGATGGTCAAAAATGAGACTGACATCTCATTTTGAACTGACCTTGCCTTGCATAAATGACACTAGCGTCTCATTATGTAGATATATTAATCATTCAGTATTAAATCGCCAACACCAGGGATCCAAAAAAACAAATAACACTATAATTTTAATAAATAATTTATAAAATCCGCAGGAATAAGCAGTGGCTGATACTTCAACATTTATCTACATTGCTACCACAGCAGATACCAAAGGACAAGAACTGGAGTATGTTCGTCAGACTATCTCCAGCCTAGGTTTATCCACTTTGACCGTTGATCTCTCGACACGTCTCCTTCCAACAAGCTCACTTACCGATATTAGCGCAGCGGAAATTGCCCGTTATCACCCTGAGGGAGCTAACGCCGTATTTTGCCATGACCGGGGCCAAGCTATTGCCGCCATGGCTGTCGCTTTCGAACGCTTTATTTTGACTCGCAATGATATCGCGGCCCTGCTTGGTCTGGGCGGTTCCGGCGGCACAGCCATTATCACCCCAGCGATGCAGCAGTTGCCTATTGGTCTGCCAAAATTAATGGTCTCAAGCATGGCGGCAGGTGACGTTTCGGCCTATGTCGGCAACAGCGATATCACCATGCTGTATTCCGTCACTGATATCGCCGGTCTCAACCGTATCTCACGACGCGTCCTGAACAATGCAGCGTGCCAGATTGCAGGGGCCGTACGCTTTGCTTCCAACGATGAAGTCGGGGGTAAACCCGCGCTCGGTTTGACGATGTTCGGTGTCACCACACCCTGTATACAGAACGTTGTTGCCACACTGGAGTCCCACTGGGACTGCTTGGTTTTCCACGCAACGGGCAGCGGTGGTAGAGCACTGGAA
Source organism: Serratia grimesii NBRC 13537 (assembly GCF_001590905.1). Classification (GTDB taxonomy): domain Bacteria; phylum Pseudomonadota; class Gammaproteobacteria; order Enterobacterales; family Enterobacteriaceae; genus Serratia; species Serratia grimesii. The sequence goes on along the minus strand of NZ_BCTT01000023.1, from coordinate 28,774 downwards.
AAGTTGATCGACAGCCGTTTGCTCAGTGCCGCGCTGGATCTGACCATCACTGAGGTGGCCGATTATCTGTTCGACGGAGTTTTACCCTGCAATGAAGATCGTTTCGGGGCCATCGCCCGTACCAGTATTCCTTGCGTACTGTCTTGTGGCGCAATAGACATGATCAATTTTGCTTCGCCCGACACCGTACCGGCACGCTATGCCGGACGCCTACGCCATCGACATAATCCCCAGGTTACACTGGTGCGTACCACGCCACAGGAGAATGCACAGATAGGACGTTGGATCGGGGAAAAAATGAATGCTTGTACAGGGGAAATACGCTTTGTGATCCCCGGAGGGGGTGTGTCCGCACTGGATGCGCCAGGACAGCCTTTTTGGGATCCGTTGGCGTTAGACGCTTTTGTTCAGGCGCTGGAATGCACGATGCAGCCAACAAACAAACGGCGGTTGGTAAAAACGGATTATCATATTAACGACCCGCGATTTTCGCAGATTATTACCGAGCAATTTCAGCACATTGCCAGCGGACTGGATACACGCTACCCATCACACTCGCTGTAAATAAATATTTTTACCCCGAAAAATAAAAAGGGCCAGATAATAATCCGGCCCTTTTTACTTACCTCATGAAATTATTACTGCGCTGTCGTCATTTTCGACTTCATATTATTCATGTGGTCCATCATTTTCTGTTCGCGTTTCTGATAATTCTCATTGTATTGTTTTTTCTGCTCAGGTGTCAGCAGGTTATACATTTTATTTTCAGCTTTGGCGCGTTCCAACATATGTTCAGATTGCGCTTTGCTAATGGCATCAATTTGCGTTTTCGCTTTGGCTTCGTCGAAGCTGTCGGAAGCAACCAGGCTATGTAGGGCCTGACGTTCCTCTTTCATACCTGCGCCGCGCTTCTGGTGCGATTCTTTCATGATGTCGCGCATTTGTTGGCGCTGTTGTTCGGTCAGGTTCAGACCCGCAAATGGCCCACCCTTACCTTCGCCTTTATGGTGCATCATTTTCATCGGTGCAGCAGATGAATCCGTCGCCGCCGGTGCCGTTGTCGTATCCGCAGCGAAAGCCATAGAAGCAGAACCCAGCGCCAGAGTAGAGGCAACAAATAAAGCGGTCAGTTTACGCATAATCATTTCCTTAAAGTTATTCTTCATCAGGAGCGCTGTACGTGAACAGGCTCTTCTTTCGTCGGAGATAATAATAGGCTACTAAACATATAGTAATGCGATGGAGTGTAAATTTATTAAAGCCCAAAACAGTTTTATTCGCCAATAATGAGTGAATTATGAAGATGATGCCTACTATGCGGAAATTTTGATTTCACACCGGCATAACATCCACCTCAAGATGACGTTTAGCTCTATAGGATTATTCCTGCCATCTGCTCGCTTTATTATAATTTAGCCCTCTCTGCTACAACCGCCCTGCAACAAGACGATGAAGACATCCATGCACAAAAATCGTACTAACCTCTCGAATCAGCAGGTTCTCACTTACACTCTAAGGCAACGGGTGGCAATGTGTCGTTTATAGGGCAAAACTAATTATTACTTATATAATAGTTTCATCCACCGACGGTGAAAAACGTGTTATATGATGGAGATACGTGCACTACGGCCACTATCGGGCCAGAAACCTGCTGTTGCGCTCATCGCACAGATCTGGCTGTCGTGCCCTTTTGAGGAATCATCATGTTCGCAGACCAAGGCCCTATGCTTCTTAACGCCCACTTCGGCACCAACAGCCCTTATTGGCGGTTGGCGTTTGACAGCAATGCCCTGGCGTTATCGGCAGTCAAAGGCAAAACACATATGGCTGTGGCACTCAGCGCCATGCAGGCTGCAAAAATCCGCCGCCTTAGCGGTATTACCGCCAGCTTAGATATCACTATCACGCTGGGCGGTGAGCCAATACACCTGCACCTGGTCGGTCGTCGGATCAACAATCTGGAATGGGCGGGCACCGCCTCTGCCTTCAGCGATACCCAGTCGGTCGCTCGCGATCTGGTGCACGGCCTCTCCTTTGCCGAGCAAGTGGTGTCAGAAGCCAATTCCGTGATTGTGATCGTCGATCAGCATGGGCGTATCCAGCGCTTCAACCGTCTAAGCGAAGAATACACCGGCCTGCACGAACATGATGTTATCGGCAAAAACGTCTTTCAATTATTTATGAGCCCGGAAGAAGCCACGGCATCGCGACGCAATATCGCCGGTTTTTTCCGCAATGGGTCGTCCTATGAAGTGGAACGCTGGATCAAAACGGTAAAGGGCGAGCGGTTATTTTTGTTCCGTAATAAGTTCGTGCACAGTGGCAGCGGTAAAAATGAAGTCTTTCTGATTTGTTCCGGCACCGACATCACCGAAGAGCGTCGCGCCCAGGAACGCCTGCGAGTACTAGCCAATACCGACATCATTACCGGCCTGCCAAATCGTAATGCCATCCAGGACAAAATTACCCAGTCGATCGCCACACGTGATGGCAACAACATCGGACTGGTGTATCTCGATCTCGACAACTTTAAGAAGGTCAACGATGCCTACGGCCATATGTTCGGCGATCGTTTACTGGTAGAGGTGTCGCTGGCGGTTCTGGGTTGCCTTGCTCCGGACCAAACCTTGGCTCGCCTGGGAGGGGACGAGTTCCTTGTACTCGCGCAAGAAGCCGATCGTGAGATGTTACAACGGTTAGCCCAGCGGATTATCGACCGGCTGAAAACACCGTTCCGCATTGGCCTTATTGAAGTTTACACCGGATGTTCCATTGGTATCGCACTGTGCCCTGAACATGGCAACGATCTCGACAGTCTGATCCGTAGCGCCGATACCGCCATGTATGTCGCCAAAGAACATGGCAAACGCACTTACACCGTGTTCTCGCCAGAGATGAACAAACGCGTCGCGGAATATATGTGGCTGGATACCAATCTGCGTAAGGGGTTGGAGCAAAATCAATTAGTGGTGTACTACCAGCCCAAAATTGAGGCACTCAGCGGCAAGGTGTGCAGCGTGGAAGCCCTGGTACGCTGGGATTCGCCCGAGCGCGGCCTGATTCCCCCCCTGCAATTTATCTCTTACGCCGAAGAATCCGGCCTGATCGGGCCGCTCGGTCGCTGGGTTCTGCAAACTGCCGCCAAACAGGCAGCACACTGGAAACGTCAGGGATTAGAACTGCGGGTCGCGGTCAACCTTTCTGCACGGCAGTTGGTGGATGACTCTATCGTCGAGGATCTCGCGCAGGTGCTGCAACAGAATCAGTTGATACCTTGTCTCTTGGACTTCGAGCTAACAGAAAGCAGCCTGATTGAGGACGAAAAACGGGCACGCGAGGTAATCACCCGGCTACGCGAACTGGGCGCGCAGGTCCATCTGGATGATTTTGGCACGGGTTACTCTTCGCTGGCACAACTGTCGCGTATCCCACTGGATGCCATCAAACTGGATAAAAGTTTTGTTCGTGGCGTGAATTTCAATCCAGTTTCACAATCGCTGGTACGCGCTATCGTTGCAGCAGCAGAAGCCCTCAAATTCCGGGTGATTGCCGAAGGTGTAGAGACCGAGAGCGAGAACCAATTCCTTGATGAAGTCGGTGTTGATGAGAAACAAGGATTTCTGTTTGCGCGGCCAATGCTCCCAGAACAGCTGGAGCATTGGCTGCTGTCTTATCGCCCGCAATCCCCCTCAGCGTGATGCGGGCAGGGTCATATTAGCCTGCACGACGCAGGTTCAACGTGTGGCGGTCCTGCAACATAACTAAGCGTTCAATATAGGCGCGATCTTTCTCCTCAATGGTGAAGGCTGAATGCACCCAATCCTCGGTAATATCCATCAATTCAGAACGCGTCAATTGCAGCACCCGCTGGCGGGCGCGCAACATCGCACGCATACCGTTCAATTTAGGCCGGATAGTATCAATGAAGGTACGCGTAGCCACGTAGGCGTCGCCGGGTTGGAATAGCTGATCAACCAGCCCACGGCTTTCAAACCATTCTGCCGTGTGCGACTCACCGCCCCAAATCAGCTCTTCCGCCAGACGCATGCCTGCCTTGCGCGCCACCAGCGAGTAACCGCCCATGCCAGGAAACAGGTTAAAGGCAATTTCTGGGAACCCCATGCGCGCGTTGTTCTGCGCCAAAACAAAATGGTGCGCCAATGCGGCTTCAAAACCACCGCCCAGCGCGCTGCCCTCCACCATGGCAATACTGACTGCTCCGGTGTCAAATCCGCGTGCTGCCGCATGTACACAGTCGATGCAAGCACGTGCGTAAGCCATCATTGCCTCACGCTTGCGGTTTTTAATTGCCTCCGCAAAAAACTGCAGATCGCCGCCGACGTTGAACATATTCGGCACCAGCGAGCCAGTTACCCAAAAATCAAACTGCAATGATGACTCTTTGGCCGCCTGCGCCAACGTCATGATGTCTTCAATTAACGCCTGATTAAAACAAGGACGTGGTTCCGCGCGCAGCAGCATCCACATGATGTGCCGCTCTTCTTCATAGAAGGCGGAAATCTGTGTCAAATTGCCCGCTTCGGTAAACGGACGACAGGTGGGATGATTTAGCAATTTCATATGACCTTCCATTTTATCTATTGATGACAGTTAAAACCGTTCCAGCCCCTACGGCTGCAGCAACGCGACGGTCGATAAACCGCAGCGCCACATCATGAGTAAACGCTTTCTTGGTGATGAAACAGATAAAAATTGGAGGTCGGTGAATGAAAAAAACCGTGCTGGTACGCGGCTGATATAAGAATTTTACCTAACGATGAGCAGTAGCATTTCACTGACATGGTGAACGCGCTAAGCTCAAAAACTAGTCGGTTGCCGCCCTTGTGGCCAAACCGGCGAGCCTTTTGGCTATAATCAAAGCTGAGAGAGCCTCTACCCTAAATAATTCGAGTTGCAGGACGGTGGCAACTGAGCGAGTCCCGATGAGCTTATTAGAGTAAGTGATTCAGGTAATCCACAGCAGCCAACGCACAGGTAATTTGAAATATGGCGGGTATATTTATCGTTAAGGAAATCATGACGTAATGCCTACAGGATCAGATAAAGACCCCCATCAGCCCAACAATGAAGCGGCACAAAAACCGCTGATCGCCATCAAAACCGGCCACCAGAAAATTGACCGGCGTATTTCCGGTTTTTCACGCCTCGTTGAGCGCATCAAAGCCTGGCCAAGTATCGCCCACCTGTTACGTGCTACCGAGCGCTTTAACGATCGTCTGGGCAGCCAATTCGGCGCCGCCATTACCTATTTCTCATTTCTGTCGCTGATCCCGATACTGATGGTGTCATTCGCCGCTGTTGGTTTTGTGCTGGCGTCCAACCCCGACCTGCTGACCGAGCTGATAAATAAAATTGTCGGTAGCATCAGTGACCCTACTCTGGCCAGCACGCTCAAAAATACCGTTAATACCGCTATTCAGCAGCGTACGACCGTGGGGCTGACCGGCCTGGCACTGGCACTGTATTCGGGGATCAGTTGGATGGGCAACCTGCGTGAGGCTATCCGCGCGCAATCGCGTGACGTATGGGAACGCAATCCGCAGGACCAGGAAAAAATCTATTTCAAATACACCCGAGACTTTATCTCACTGAGCGGTCTGGTGGTGGCACTGATTATTACGTTAACGCTGACGTCCATCGCCGGCTCGGCACAGGCGGCGATCGTCCGTGCTTTGGGCCTGGAAGGTATCGATTGGCTGCGTCCGGCGATGACGCTGATTGCACTGTCGATCTCTATTTTCGCTAACTACCTGCTGTTCCTCTGGATATTTTGGATGCTGCCACGGCATAAACCCAAGAAAAAGGCGCTGTTACGCGGCACGCTGCTTGCTGCTATCGGTTTCGAGGTGATTAAGTTTGTGATGACAATGACGCTACCACAGGTCGCTAAATCCCCTTCGGGCGCCGCCTTTGGTTCAGTCATTGGGCTGATGGCCTTCTTCTATTTCTTCGCGCGTCTGACGCTGTTCTGCGCCGCCTGGATTGCCACTGCCCAGTATAAAGAGGATAAAACGCTACCAACATCGGAACGAACCGATCCCTGAAGCAACGCAATCATACCGGCCACACTCTGATGGCCGGTTTTTTATTTCAACAAACAACCAATAAACCAGCGCATAAAACTAAAATACAACCACCATACCCACCAAAACCAGCACAACAAACTACCCGCTAACTTTTCTTTCCGGCTTTTACAGGTATTCAGTCTGCAAATCATTCATTTGGCAACGTTAAAATCCACGTAGAAACACGCCAGTGAAACATTAAGCTTTTTAACCGGTTAATCACGGTATTGTGCAAAGTTTCAGCATTGAAAAGGCATATTGCTATGACTAAGATGGATTTTTACAAATTCAAAATATAAGAAATATTATGCAAGCCTCCATCGCACCAACTCTGGACGCCGACGACGCGTCAACACCTGTTAACTCGCGCGGAAAAGTGATTGTCGCCTCGCTGGTCGGGACCGCCATCGAGTTTTTCGATTTCTATATTTACGCTACCGCTGCGGTGATCGTATTCCCGCATATCTTCTTCCCGCAGGGTGATCCCACGACAGCGACGCTACAGTCACTGGCCACTTTCGCCGTCGCCTTTATCGCACGTCCGATTGGTTCGGCACTGTTCGGGCACTTTGGGGATCGTGTAGGCCGCAAGGTGACGCTGGTCGCCTCACTGCTCACCATGGGGATTTCTACCGTACTGATTGGCTTGCTGCCAAGCTACGAAACCATCGGCATCTTCGCCCCCATCCTGCTGGCGCTGGCGCGCTTCGGTCAGGGGCTGGGCCTTGGTGGTGAATGGGGAGGAGCCGCTTTGCTGGCTACCGAGAACGCCCCAGCCAGAAAACGTGCGCTGTATGGCTCGTTCCCTCAACTGGGTGCACCTATTGGCTTCTTCTTCGCCAACGGCACCTTCCTGCTACTCTCCTGGCTGCTGACAGATCAGCAGTTTATGGAATGGGGCTGGCGCGTACCCTTCATCCTGTCCGCCGCACTGGTGCTAATCGGCCTGTATGTTCGTGTATCGCTGCATGAAACCCCGGTATTCGCCAAGGTAGCAAAAGCAGGCAAACAGGTGAAAATTCCGCTCGGCACCTTGCTGAGCAAACACCTGAAGGTGACCATCCTTGGCACCTTTATCATGCTGGCAACCTATACCCTGTTCTATCTGATGACGGTTTACTCAATGACCTACGGTACGACACCGCAACCGCTGGGGTTGGGATACTCACGCAACAGCTTCCTGTGGATGCTGATGGTGGCGGTGATTGGCTTTGGCGTGATGGTGCCAATTGCCGGCCTGCTGGCAGATGCCTTTGGCCGCCGTAAGACCATGATCGTCATCACCCTGCTGATGATCGCCTTCGCTTTCCTATTCCCAAGCATGTTGGGTTCCGGTAACCAAACGCTGGTGATGGGCTTCCTGCTGTGCGGTCTGAGCATCATGGGCCTGACTTTCGGTCCGATGGGCGCACTTCTGCCCGAGTTATTCCCGACCGAAGTGCGCTATACCGGTGCGTCGTTCTCCTACAATGTGGCCTCGATCCTCGGCGCAGCTGTGGCGCCTTACATCGCTACCTGGCTGGCGACCCATTACGGTTTGTTCTATGTCGGTCTGTATTTGGCAGCGATGGCCAGCCTCACGCTGATCGCCCTGCTACTGATGAAAGAGACCCGAGACAAGTCACTGTAATCCTGCTTCTGCGGCCCTGTCACACGGGCCGCATTTCCCGCACTGTCACCTGTCATAAAACCAGACTATGCTGAACGCTTCTCTTTTTACGGAAACGGAAATCAATCATGTCTCTGCGCCGCAGGCTATTTTTGTACGTTGCGCCGTTAGTGATGGTCGCCATCGCGATTACTGCCGCGCTCTGGATATGGGTAACTCCTCCCCAATCGAGCGCACTGTGGCGCATTGTCAGCCAACAGTGCCTGCCCAACCAACTGGCGCATAACAATCCGGCACCCTGTGCGCAGGTTGACACACAGGCTGGCTTTGTGGTGTTCAAAGATCGTAACGGGCCGCTGCAATATCTGTTGATGCCAAGCACAAAAATCACCGGCATTGAAAGCCCCGCGGTACTGGCAGCCTCCACCCCAAACTTCTTTGAGCAAGCCTGGCAAGCACGGCACTTTATGGCCGATAAATATGGCAAGACGATCGACGACGCCGATATTTCGCTGGCGATTAATTCAGCCTATGGCCGCACTCAGAATCAGTTGCACATTCACATCTCCTGCCTGCTGCCGTCGGTAAAAACGCAGCTGGCGCAGTATGCGGCGGATTACAGCGAGCAGTGGGAGCCAATACCTGGCGGCCTGCTGGGCCATGACTATTTAGCGCGTCGGGTAACGCCTGAGGAGCTGAGTAAACAGGGTGCTTTCCGCTTGTTGGCAGAGGGGATTGCTCACGCAAACGGGCGTATGGGGAGTTTTGGACTGGCAATGACCGCATTACCCAGCGGTGATTTTCTGTTGCTGGCCACCGAGCGCAGCCTGCTGCCGTTTACTTTGGCTTCATCAGAAGAGATCCAGGATCATGACTGTCAGGTATTGAAGTAAAACGGCCCGCAGGTTATCTGCGGGCTTTTACGATCATTTCTTCTTTTTCATCTGCTGCAAGATTTGTCCGCACTGGTTTTCTTCACCGCCTTCGCTTGGGGAAACCAGTGCCAGCAGGGCCGCTGCCGGCGTCAGCACCACGCCCAATGCCACCGCCGCTGCACCGCGCGCAATGAGCGGACCGGCCTTCACGCCGGCATCCGGGTGTGCAAAGGTACCTTTTACGTAAAGCGGTGAACGTAGTGTCAGCACTCGCATACCTTTACTTTCTGGATCGATGGACAAGTCCAACCGCTCCGTGGCGAGATTAGTATTACCGCTGATATTGATAATGGCGTTCTCCGTGTCGAACACAAACAACCGTGGTGCGGCCACACCACTACGAATCCCCACATCCGCTGCCGCGCAGTTTATCCCCACAACGTCATCACCAAACAGTTGTGCCACCAGATAGTTACCAACGTTCAACCCGAGGATTTCCATCAGACTCCGGCTGATTACCCCATTGTTGATCACCATACGTAAATCGCCGCTGCTGGTCGCCAGTAGGTCAGCTACCGAATTGCCGCTGCCGGTCAGTTTGGCATCTCCGTTTAATTGTCCCAGACTGCGCTTCATCGATCCTACATTCGGCAACAATTCCTTCAGTTGGAATTTACGCGCGTGCATATCCACCCGGCCCTGCATCGGGTTTTTGCCACCGTCGAGATGAAGAATCGCATTGAGGTTACCGCCAGCGACGCCGAACCGTAGCGGATCCATCAAGATTGCGCCGTTATCCAACTGCAAATGGGTATAGAGATCGCTCAGTGGCAGTGAGCTGCCACGTTCAATGCGCTTAGCGGTGAATTTGACGTCTGCATCCATCACCTTCCAGCTTTTGGTATCAAACTTCTCTACTGGCAGCACTTTGCCTGCCGGCTGACGGCTCTTCTCACCGCGACTGGCTTTTTCAGAATTGGAATCAGCACCAATCAGAGGTGCCAGGTCGGCAAAGCGTAGCTGTTTCGACAGCACTTCCCCACTCAATTTCGGCCGGGGTTTGCTAGCGACATATTTCAAATTACCGTGAATATCGCTGTCGCCAATTTTCCCATCAAACTTCTGGTACTGGAACACTGCCCCCCCTTTCTCATGAAGGCGAGCGATCAGGTGACCATCGGTGGAGTACGGCGGGGTATTGGGCAACAACACGCCAGTGAGGGCATACAGGTTGCCCAGACTCTCGCCGGAGAATTTAAGTTGCAGATCCAAACCACCAAGATTCATCGGATCGGACAGCGTACCGGCCACAACCACGCGGGTGGAACCAGAGCGTACATCAGCTTGCAGTGGGAAAGGCACCTCGGCGTTTTGTAGAGATAACATGCCACCAATCTTGCCACTACCCGATAGAGGCTCGCCGTTGTATTTGCCTTTCACCTTCCAGCCGAAAACATAATCAGGGGTAACCGCGGTACCAGCCTCTTTTTTGCCTGTCACTTCACTGAACGATAAAGGTTTGCCGAGCGGATCAATCACCGCACGGAAATCGGCCTTCAGCGTGGCATCTTTGAAATCAATCTGCCCACGGTCAAATACAATGTCATGAATATTTACCGACCAGGCTGACGGTGGTTGATTAGGATCACCCGCCAGGTTGAAGGTCCAGTTATTATCGCCATTGGCCAGTCGCTGTAAGTTGGCACTTGGCTGTGTCAGCCAAATCCGCGGGATCAACAGTTCTTTACCCAGCAGCGCCAAGGGTGAAATGCTGGCATCAACGCGCTGCAATTGGGCCATGCTGTCGCCTGGGATATTTTTCGGATTGCCGAGCACTATGTCTTCAGCATGAATTTTTGGCCACGGCAGCCAAGCCCGCCAGCCGCGCTCACCTTTATCGCGCGCCCAGTTAACCCCCAACTCGCCACGGATGGCGAACGGGCGGTGCAGCTCGGCAGACACCTTGTCATTAATCGTTGGTTTGAGGCGGTTCCAGTCGAAGGTCAGCACAAAGATCACCAATGCGGCGATGATCAACAGCACAATGCCACCAACCCAAGTGAACGCTTTACCTGTTCTTGTCATCATGGCTCCCTGAACGCGATAACTTGCTACTCAATTGATAAGCAGCCTTTACCAAGCCTAGCCGAGGATAGGCAAGAGTTCACGCTTTAGGGTGACGGGTGATCAAACAGTAGGCGCAGAAAACAATGTAGGCAGGGTTTGCAGGGTTTCAAAACGGGCCGGGCGTGAAAGGTAATAGCCTTGGGCAGCCAACGCACCGGAGCGCTGTACCAGCAACCATTCTTGCTCAGTTTCCACCCCTTCGACAATCACCCCTTCACTGTGTTGGTTCATCATTCTGACCAATGTCGCTAGCAGTTGGATGCCGTCTTCCGTTTGCTTAAGCAAGGTAAATAACTCACGCGCCACCTTAATATATTGATAGCGCCAGGTGCTAACGGCAGAGAAATTCGCCAGCCCACTACCAAAATCATCCAACCACAATCGTTCTGCACCCGCAATTTGATGCAATGGGCCATTCAACGCCATTCCCGCGTGTTCCACCAGCTCAAAACGCAGATATGGCATGTTGGCAATCTGGCGTTGCAATGCCCCCTGTCGCTGCAATGCCTCCAGCGCAATCCCGTCAATATTAACCGAGACCATCAACCCGTGGAGAGTCAGCAGCGGTTGCCAGCGTTGGAGCAATTCAAGCTGTTCCTGAATGACCTGCAGCCGTTTACGGACGCTGAGAGCCGCAAAATAGAGTTCCGGTGATAGGGGTTTATCTGGCGCGGACGGATGATATACCGCCGTTAGCAGCTCGAGCGCCAACAAAGTACCGGAGGTACGGTAGATAGGTTGGAAAGTATACTGGCGCCGGCATTGCCGCCAGTAATGCTGCGCTTTTATATGCGTGCATACGGCAAAGAGTGGCGCCAGCAGACCAGAAGTCATCTTGGTTGTCATTGGTACTATCGCCATCGAAGGGGAATGAAAACGCTCAGGCTGCGTGATTGCTTCCCTTGCTTTATCGGCAGTAGGTAATAAAACTTTAAGCGGCAGTGAAAGCCTTCTACATTGAATAGCCGTCTCAAAACCCAAGGAAAAAACATGCCCTACGTAAATATCAAAATTACCCGCGAAGGCGCGACGCCAGAGCAAAAGAAACAGCTTATCGCTGGAGTCACCCAATTGCTGGTGGATACACTGGGGAAAAACCCGGCCACCACCGTAGTGGTCATTGATGAAGTAGATACTGATAATTGGGGCATCGGCGGTCAATGCGTCACCGAGCTACGCGCCGCAGCTAAATAACACCCCAATGTTCGACCTGTATCGGGAAACTTTATGGTTTCCCGATCGCGATCATAAATAAATTAAAACGTTGTTTTATTTTCGTTGACTCCCCCCGCCCCTTGCGCTGAGACTGGATACATCTCGCATCAATTCACCTCACACCTTTAGCCAGGGCTTGTTGACTATGACCACCCAGAATCTTGCCGTGATCGGCGAATGCATGATTGAGCTGTCGCAGAAAGGCTCCGACCTTAGCCGCGGATTTGGCGGCGACACGTTAAACACGGCGGTTTACATCGCCCGCCAAGTGGCAGAAACGGCGCTACAGGTACATTACGTTACCGCACTCGGTACCGACAGTTTCAGCCAGCAAATGCTGCTGGCATGGCAGCAGGAAAAGGTGAACACCCGTCTGATCCAACGACTGGAAAACAAGCTGCCGGGGTTATACGTGATCGAAACCGATGAGACTGGCGAACGCACCTTCTATTACTGGCGCAACGACGCTGCCGCTCGCTACTGGCTCGCTGGCCCACAGACGGAAAGCCTGTGCGAACAACTGGCCCAATTCGATTATCTGTATCTCAGTGGTATCAGCGTTGCGATTCTCGATGCCACCAGCCGTGCTCGACTGCTGACCTTGCTGCGCCAGTGTCACGCCAACGGGGGTAAGGTGATTTTCGATAACAACTATCGTCCACGGTTGTGGCAAAACAAGGAAGAAGCACAGCAGGCCTATCGCGACGTGCTGGCTTGTACAGACATTGCCTTTCTGACACTGGATGATGAAGACTTGCTGTGGGGCAAACTGCCGCTGGAACAGGTGGTGCAGCGCACCCAACAGCTGGGCGTGACGGAGATAGTGATTAAACGCGGCGCAGATAGCTGTCTGGTATTCAGTGCCGAAGGTACTGAATTTGAGATCCCAGCGGTGCGCCTGCCGAAGGAAAAGGTGGTGGATACCACGGCGGCGGGCGACTCCTTCAGCGCAGGTTATCTGGCGGTCCGTTTAACTGGCGGAGATGCCGTGCAGGCGGCGCAGCGCGGCCATCTGACGGCCAGTACGGTGATCCAGTACCCCGGGGCCATTATTCCGCTAACGGCCATGCCGCAATAAAATGCGAAAGGCCAGCAACGAGGCTGGCCTTTTTATCGGACCCAGAATTTTGAACCCCTAAAAATTTTAAACCCTAAGTATTTCAAGTTGCAGCTAGGTGCCTAGCTCACTCATCCCCGGAGCTTACTTAAGTAAGTAACTGGGGTGAATGACAAATCTGTCGGGAACAGATTTGAACGCGGCTTGCAGCGGCCCCTAAGGGACAAGACCCACGGATGGGTCTTGTAAAGCAGGTAACAACGCTGCGGCTTGAAAGACAACGGGTTTTAGCCTGCCACCGCGATACGTTTCATATCGGTCATATACCCACGCAGTTTACGACCAACAGATTCGATTGGGTGATTACGCACCGCTTCGTTCACGTCACGCAGTTGCGCGTTGTCTACCGAGGTACCGGCTACAGATTTGCCCAGGTCACCCGCCTGCAGGGTGGTCATGAACTCTTTCAGCAACGGCACTGCCGCGTTGGCAAACAGGTAGTTGCCGTATTCTGCGGTATCAGAGATAACCACGTTCATTTCGTACAGACGCTTACGCGCAATGGTGTTGGCGATCAGCGGCAGCTCGTGCAGTGATTCGTAGTAAGCGGATTCTTCGATGATGCCCGCATCAACCATGGTTTCGAACGCCAGTTCAACACCGGCTTTCACCATAGCTACCATCAACACGCCATGGTCAAAGTATTCCTGCTCGCTGATTTTACCTTCGAACTGCGGCGCGTTTTCGAACGCTGATTTGCCGGTCTCTTCACGCCAGTTCAGCAGTTTCACATCGTCTTCTGCCCAGTCAGCCATCATGCCGCCAGAGAAAGCGCCGGAGATGATGTCATCCATGTGTTTCTGGAACAGTGGCGCCATGATCTCTTTCAGCTGCTCAGACAGCGAAAAGGCGCGCAGTTTGGCTGGATTGGACAGGCGATCCATCATCAGCGTGATACCGCCTTGCTTCAGCGCTTCGGTAATGGTTTCCCAACCGAACTGGATCAGTTTTTCTGCATAAGCCGGGTCAGTGCCTTCAGCAACCAGCTTGTCGAAGCACAGCAGTGAACCCGCCTGCAACATGCCACACAGAATGGTCTGCTCACCCATCAGGTCAGATTTCACTTCGGCAACGAAAGAAGACTCCAGTACGCCAGCACGGTGACCGCCGGTCGCAGCGGCCCAGGCTTTGGCAATCGCCATGCCTTCCCCTTTCGGATCGTTTTCCGGGTGAACCGCAATCAGAGTCGGTACGCCGAAACCACGTTTGTATTCTTCGCGCACTTCGGTGCCCGGACATTTTGGCGCAACCATCACCACGGTGATGTCTTTACGCACTTGCTCACCCACTTCAACGATGTTGAAGCCATGTGAGTAGCCCAGCGCTGCACCGTCTTTCATCAGCGGCTGTACTGCACGCACAACAGAAGTATGCTGCTTGTCTGGAGTCAGGTTAACAACCAAGTCTGCCTGTGGGATCAAATCTTCGTAAGTCCCTACTTTGAAGCCATTTTCGGTCGCCTTACGCCATGAAGGACGTTTTTCATCAATGGCTTCTTTACGCAGGGCATAGGCAACATCCAGGCCTGAGTCACGCATGTTCAGACCCTGGTTCAGGCCCTGTGCGCCACAGCCGACAATCACCACTTTTTTGCCTTTCAGGTAGCCCGCTTCATCAGCAAATTCTTCACGTGCCATAAAGCGACATTTGCCTAATTGCGCCAACTGCTGACGCAGGTTCAAGGTGTTGAAATAGTTAGCCATGGTGGTACTCCAGTTAGATGTTGTGTCTTGCATATCCGTCGTCTTTCAAATTGCAGCGTTGTTATCTGCATTAGCTGCCAATTGAAATACAGAGGGTGCATGTTATTTTCATTCCCCGCCCTGTCTGTGCGGAGATTCGTTAAACTCAATGTATAACAGGAAACGTGTTGCTTAAATTGATATATTACGAATGTGACATTGCAATTTATGCAACACTCTTGCTGCGAGCGTACTGATATGGATTTGCGTGATTTAAAGCTGTTCCTCCATCTGGCTGAAAGCCATCACTTTGGCCGCACCGCCAAGGCGATGCACGTCAGCCCGTCGACGCTGTCCCGCCAAATCCAACGGCTGGAAGAGATCCTCGGGCAGCCGCTGTTTTTGCGCGATAACCGCACGGTGCAGCTCACCGATGCCGGTGAACAACTAAAAGATTTTGCCCAGCAAACGCTATTGCAATACCAGCAACTCAAGCATTCACTTGGCCAGCATGGTCCATCTTTGAGCGGCGAATTACGGCTGTTTTGCTCGGTGACTGCCGCCTACAGCCATCTGCCGCCGATACTCGATCGCTTTCGCGCACAACACCCGCTGGTGGAGATCAAGCTCACCACCGGTGACGCCGCGGATGCCGTCGATAAAGTACAATCCAACGAAGCCGACCTCGGCATCGCCGGGCGCCCAGAAACCCTGCCCACCAGCGTGGCGTTCACCAAAATCGGCGAGATCCCGCTGGTGCTGATTGCTCCGGCGCTGCCTTGTGCTGTACGCAGCCAGGCTTTTGCCGAACATCCCGACTGGGCCAATATCCCGTTTATCCTGCCGGAGCATGGTCCGTCGCGAAAACGTATCGAACTGTGGTTCCGTCGCCAACGTATTGCCAATCCACTGATTTACGCCACCGTTGGCGGCCACGAGGCCATCGTCTCAATGGTGGCGCTGGGCTGTGGTATTGCGCTGATCCCCGGCGTGGTCGTAGACAACAGCCCAGAACCCGTGCGTAATCGTATATCTCAGTTAGATAATATCTCTATGGTCGAACCGTTCGAATTAGGAGTCTGTGTGCAGAAAAAACGGCTCAGCGACCCACTGATCGATGCTTTCTGGCGCTTACTTTAAAAGACCGTTGATTCGCTATAATTTGATAAATAAAGATACCCAATGGATTTCAAGTTACCGCCAGGCGCCAAGCTCGTTCATCCCCAGGCTGAGTAGGGGCGCTGCATGCTGCGCCCGTGTCAATCGGGACGAATGTATTCGCACCCTACGGGTGAGCGAGTGCAGGTAACAACGCTGTCGCTTGAAAGACGACGGGTATTCATAGGTCAGAGGGATCGACCTGCTTCATCGCCTCCACCTGCATCAGCCAGTGGTAGAGCTGCTCCAGTTGTAGAAAGCCCTGCGCCAAAATCTGCACCAAACCGGCACTAAACAGCTTTTCCACCTGACTGTCGGTCGCCATCACCGCAAAGGATTTACGGTTGTACCAGGTGGCGATTTCTGCCGCCTGTTCTTTCACCAACGGACGCTTGTAGCTTTCCCCCACCAGCTCAAATGGCGGCTGACAGCAAGCCGCCACCTCTAAAAAGGGCTGCGGGCGGCGCTGTAGCGTATGGCGAAACAGATCCATGGTTTGCTTGTTGGCACTGTAATATCCCAACCCATAGCGCAACATGTCCGGCCCCAGTTCGAAGAAATAAACCGGTGCGTCCTTCCAGTCTTTGCTCGGTCGTTTAAACGTCAGCCACATGCGGCTGCGGTAACGCGATTTATCATGCGAAAAACGCGTGTCGCGGTGAATGCGCGACAGCGTTTTGCCGATCGCCGGCCGGATTTCAAACTGCGGGTCAATTGCCAGCATCACCGGGCTAAGTTCAGCCACCAGTGAACGGAACGGCGTCAGCAGTTCGTGATCGTAAACGCTGCGGTTGGCCTCAAACCATTCCTTGTCGTTTTCGATGCGCACCTGCTGGAGAAAATTCAGGCCTTGCTGGCTAAAGCCACTAAATTTGTCAGTCATACGCCGTCCTTGTTAACGCCTTTAGCCCTGCAAAAAGAAGCGGAATGCCGGATTATCCGTTTCATCGTGGCAGTCGTAGCCCAATGCCTGAAGGTGTTGCTCAAACTCAGGTTCAGTTTGCGACAACTCGAAGCCCGCCAACACACGACCAAAATCGGTACCGTGACTACGATAGTGGAACAGCGAAATATTCCAGTGGGTACCCAACGTCTGCAGGAACTTCAGCAATGCACCTGGCGACTCCGGGAACTCAAAGCTGTACAGACGCTCGCGCAGTGGCTTCGAAGGACGTCCCCCCACCATATAACGCACGTGCAGCTTGGCCATTTCATCGTCGGACAGATCCACCACCTGATAACCATCGGCGTGTAGCTCATCAAGAATTTCCAGCCGTTCGGCATGACCGCGTGTCAGACGAACACCGACGAAAATGCAGGCGTTATCCGCATCGGCGTATCGGTAGTTAAATTCCGTCACCGAACGCCCACCCAGCAGTTGGCAAAACTTCAGGAAACTGCCTTTCTGTTCTGGAATGGTCACCGCCAGCAGGGCTTCACGCTGTTCACCTAATTCGCAGCGTTCCGATACATAGCGCAAGCCATGGAAATTCAGGTTGGCACCGGACAAGACGTGCGCCAAACGTTCGCCCTGAATATTGTGCTGTTGTACATACTTTTTCAGTCCGGCCAAGGCCAGCGCACCGGACGGTTCGGCAATGGCGCGCACATCTTCAAACAGATCTTTGACCGCAGCACAAATGGCGTCGCTGTCAACGGTGATCACATCGTCCAGGTATTCACGACACAGGCGGAAGGTTTCGTCACCGATGCGTTTCACCGCCACGCCTTCGGCAAACAAGCCGACACGCGCCAGGTCCACCGGATGTCCGGCGTCCAGCGCCGCCCGCAGGCACGCTGAATCTTCCGCTTCCACGCCAATCACTTTGATCTGCGGCATCAGTTGCTTGATCAATACCGCCACACCGGCTGCCAGACCGCCACCGCCAACCGGCACAAACACCCGGTCAAGATGCGCGTCTTGCTGCAATAGCTCCATTGCCAGCGTACCCTGCCCAGCGATCACCGTTGGGTGATCAAAGGGTGGGACAAAGGTCATGCCTTGTTTGAGTGAAAGCTCAATCGCTCTGGCCTTGGCTTCATCAAAGTTGGCACCGTGTAACAGCACTTCACCACCAAAACTACGTACCGCATCCACTTTGATATCTGCGGTGGACACCGGCATCACGATCAACGTTTTGATGCCCAAGCGTTTGCCGGAATACGCTACGCCCTGGGCGTGGTTGCCCGCAGAAGCCGTCACCACACCGCGTGCCTTTTGCTCTTCGTTCAGGCTGGCGATCATGGCGTAAGCCCCTCGCAGCTTGAAACTGTGCACTGGCTGACGATCTTCACGCTTCACCAAAATGGTATTGCCGAGGCGTGAAGAGATTTTGCTCATGGTCTGTAATGGGGTGACCTGAGCCACCTCATAAACCGGCGAGCGGAGTACCGCTCGCAAATACTCCGCGCCGCAGGGAGCGTCGGGTAGGGGTTGCGATACCGCCATGATGCTTAGCCTCCCAGTTTACTCTTGTCGCGCACGGCACCTTTATCGGCACTGGTCGCCAGGGTGGCGTAGGCGCGCAGAGCGAAGGAAACCTGACGTTCACGATTTTTCGGGGTCCAGGCTTGATCACCACGCGCCAATTCCACTTCACGACGAGCTGCCAGTTCGCTGTCCGACACATCCAGTACCATGCTGCGTTTTGGAATGTCGATGTCGATCATGTCGCCATCTTCGATCAGCGCAATCAGGCCACCGCTGCCCGCTTCTGGAGAAACGTGCCCGATAGACAGGCCAGAGGTGCCGCCAGAAAAACGTCCGTCGGTAATCAAGGCACAAGCCTTGCCAAGCCCCATGGATTTCAGATAAGTGGTTGGGTACAGCATTTCCTGCATGCCCGGCCCACCTTTCGGCCCTTCATAGCGGATCACGACTACGTCACCGGCAACCACTTTGCCACCCAAGATTGCTTCTACCGCCGTGTCCTGACTTTCGTACACTTTTGCTGGGCCGCGGAAAGTCAGGTTGTCTTTGTCGACACCGGCGGTTTTCACAATGCTGCCGTCCAGTGCCATGTTGCCGTACAACACAGCCAAGCCACCTTCCAGGCTGAAAGCATTTTCCAGCGAGCGGATACAGCCTTCTGCGCGATCATCATCCAGCGTATCCCAACGACAATCCTGCGAGAACGCCTGAGTCGTACGAATACCTGCCGGGCCCGCACGGAACATTTTCTTCACCGCCTCATCCTGCGTCAGCATGATGTCGTACTGATTCAGTGTTTCCGTCAGTTTCATGCCCAAAATATTGTCGACGTCGCGGTTCATCAGGCCCGCACGATCCAACTCACCCAAGATGGCCAGTACGCCACCGGCACGGTGGACGTCTTCCATATGATATTTCTGGGTGCTTGGCGCCACTTTGCACAGATGCGGTACCTTGCGTGACAGACGGTCAATATCTTCCATGGTGAAGTCAATTTCACCTTCCTGAGCCGCCGCCAGCAGGTGCAACACGGTGTTGGTCGAACCGCCCATCGCGATGTCCAGCGTCATCGCGTTTTCGAACGCGGCCTTGTTGGCGATGCTGCGTGGCAGTGCGCTTTCGTCGTCCTGTTCGTAGTAACGTTTGGTCAACGCTACGATGCGTTTACCGGCGTTGAGGAACAGATCCTTACGGTCAGCGTGGGTCGCCAGCAGCGAGCCGTTGCCCGGTTGGGACAAGCCCAGGGCTTCAGTCAGGCAGTTCATCGAGTTGGCAGTGAACATACCGGAACAGGAACCGCAGGTCGGACAGGCGGAGCGTTCGATCTGTGCGCTGTCGGCATCGCTGACGTTCGGGTTGGCGCCCTGAATCATGGCGTCGATCAGATCCAGCTTGATGATTTTGTCGGAAAGCTTGGTCTTGCCGGCTTCCATCGGGCCGCCGGAAACGAAAATCACAGGAATGTTCAGGCGCAGTGACGCCATCAGCATCCCTGGAGTGATCTTGTCGCAATTGGAGATACACACCATCGCATCCGCGCAGTGAGCATTTACCATGTATTCAACCGAGTCGGCGATCAGTTCACGCGACGGCAGGGAATAAAGCATGCCGCCGTGCCCCATGGCGATACCGTCATCTACCGCAATGGTGTTGAACTCTTTGGCAACGCCGCCTGAGGCTTCGATCTGTTCTGCAACCAGCTTGCCCAAATCACGCAGATGCACATGGCCCGGAACGAACTGGGTGAATGAGTTGACCACCGCAATAATGGGTTTACCAAAATCGTCGTCGGTCATTCCGGTCGCGCGCCATAATGCGCGGGCACCCGCCATATTACGGCCGTGGGTGGTGGTAGCGGAACGGTACTTAGGCATGCTCTTCACTCCAAATGTATTCATTTACAGGCGGCGAACGAACCGCCCATTTTGTCTTATCTTGTCTGCCATTTTTACCCTATGGATTTCAAACTGCAGTTAGGCGGCCAGCTATCTCATCCCCAGGAACTTACTTCAGTAAGTGACTGGGGTGAGATAGTGCAGGTAACAACGCTGCAGCTTGAAAGACGACGGGTAAATTATGGGTTTACCGGATCCAACCACCCATACTTATCTTCAGTCTTGCCAGTGAACAGGCCAAAGAACGCCTGTTGGATCTGTTTGGTTACCGGCCCACATTTGCCAATACCGACCTGAATGCCATCAACGCTACGCACCGGTGTGATTTCTGCAGCGGTACCGGACATGAACACTTCATCGGCCAGGTAGAGTGACTCACGCGACAAGACCTGCTCACGCACTTCAAAGCCCATGTCTTTCGCCAGCTTGATGATGGCATCGCGGGTGATACCCGGCAGAGCAGAAGAAGTAAACGGTGGGGTAAACAGCACACCGTCTTTCACTTCAAACAAGTTCTCGCCTGCACCTTCGGAAATATAGCCGTGCACATCCAGCGCGATCCCTTCCTGATAACCATGGCGGCGTGCTTCGCTGCCCACCAGCAGAGACGAGAGGTAGTTACCCCCCGCTTTGGCCGCGGTTGGAATGGTATTTGGGGCCACACGGTGCCAGGACGAGACCATTGCATCGATGCCTTGATCCAGCGCCTCTTCACCCAGGTACGCGCCCCAAGGAAACGCCGCGATAATCACGTCTGTTTTGTAACCGGCTGGCGGGTTGACCCCCATACCAACGTCCCCCACAAACACTAACGGACGAATATAAGCACTGCCCAGATTGTTTTTACGCAGCGTGGCACGGCAGGCTTCCATCAGCTCATCAACACTTTGCGATACCGGCATACGGTAGATTTTTGCCGAGTCATGCAGGCGTTGCATATGCTCACGGTGACGGAACACCACCGGCCCTTTATGGGAGTCGTAGCAACGGACCCCTTCAAACACCGAAGTGCCGTAATGCAACGCATGTGACATCACGTGCACTTTGGCGTCAGCCCAAGGAACCATCTCGCCATTGAACCAAATGTAATCGGCTTTCTTCGTCATTGTTATTTATCCTTCTCGCGCGTCAGGCGCGTATTTGTTGTGATGTTTGTTGCTGGATCTCAACGCAGGAGACGTCCATCAGTTTGCTCAACTGAGATGACAGTAGATCCACCGGGCGCTGGCTGGCAACGGTCAATTCAATATTAATCTTGTCGGTATTTGCAGCCGCAGCCATATTCATAGCACAAACCTGAAAGCCACGATGACGCACGACGCGCAATACACGCTCTAACATTTCAGGGCGAAAACGGGCCTGGATCGAGAGTTGATGGTGCATCATGATATTTTCTCCAACATGGTTTCGTTACCGGCACCCGGCGGCACCAGCGGCCAGACGTTTTCGAGTTCATCAATCGACACATGCAGCATGTAAGGCCCTTCGCTGTTGAATAAAGCATCAAGCGCATCTGCTACCTGGTCTTTGCGGGTGATACGTTGGCCTGGGATGCCAAAGGCATTGGCCAACATCAGGAAATCGGGGTTATCGGAGAGATTGGTTTCGCTGTAACGTCCGTCAAAAAACAGTTGCTGCCACTGACGAACCATGCCCAAACGTTGGTTATCCAGCAAAACGATTTTCAGCGGTAACTGTTTGCGTTTGATGGTACCCAGTTCCTGCACGTTCATCATGAAAGAACCGTCGCCAGAAACGCAGATCACCGTATCTTCCGGGCGAGCCATCTGCGCGCCAACTGCTGCCGGCACGCCGAAGCCCATGGTGCCCAAACCGCTGGAAGTGATGAAATTCTCAGGACGTTCAAAGGTCATGTGCTGTGCGGTCCACATCTGGTGCTGGCCCACATCTGTGGTGACCACGCTATTGGCCGGCTTGCGCTCGGACAGCTGCTTCAACAGCAGTGGCGCGTAAATCGGCTGGCCCGGATGATCGTAACGACAGGTATGTGTTTCTTTCAGTTCAACCACTCGCTGCTGCCAGGCAGCGATATTCAGTGGCTGCTGCAACGCTGGCAATAAAGCCTTTAAATCGCCCTGCAGCGCGACATGCGCCTGACGTAATTTGCTCATTTCCGCCGGGTCGATATCCATGTGGATCACCTTGGCGTGTGGTGCAAAAGCATTCAGTTTACCGGTCACGCGATCGTCAAAACGTGCACCGACAGCGATCAACAAGTCGCATTCTTGCACCGCCAGATTGGCGGCTTTAGTGCCGTGCATACCCAGCATACCGAGGTAATACGGATGCTCAGCATCCGGTGCACCCAGCCCTTTCAGCGTGACGACGTTAGGCATTTGGGTCGCCGCGATAAACTCGCGTAATTCCGGCACCGCCTGCGCCATGCCTACTCCACCGCCGATGTACAACATCGGCTTATGTGCTTGCGCCAGCAGCTCAGCAGCTTGTGCCAACTCTGCCGCCGGGTAATTCAGTTCTTCCACTACCGGCATCAAATGTGGGTGCAATTCGCCGTGAGCCAGTTGGATGTCTTTCGGGATGTCGATCAGCACGGGGCCAGGACGACCGCTGCTCGCGATGGCGAAGGCTTCCGCCATGATGCCCGGCAGCGCATCCAGTGATTCCACCAGGAAGCTGTGTTTAGTGCAGGCCAACGACAGGCCGAGAACATCGATCTCCTGAAAAGCATCGGTACCAATCAGCGCAGAACCTACCTGGCCAGTAATCGCCACCACGGGAACAGAATCCAGCAGGGCATCGGCTAAGCCAGTGATCAAGTTGGTGGCTCCGGGGCCGGAGGTAGCGATGCAAACGCCAACCTTGCCGGTTGAGCGAGCGTATCCAATAGCGGCCATTGCGGCGCCTTGCTCGTGGCGGCACAGCAGGTGTTCCACCCCGCCGTCATACAATGCATCGTAGACCGGCATGATTGCGCCACCCGGATAGCCGAATACCGTATCAACCCCCTGCGCACGCAACGCTTGTACTACCCACTGAGCCCCGTTCATGGTTATTTCCCCGCCTTACTTCGATAATTGCAGGATTTTGTTCTGTTACTCATGTTTTTATCCTCGCTTCACTTTTCTCTTGCCAATAAAAAACCCCCGGACCTTACGGTGCGGGGGTTCTCTTGCGATTCCGGCTTGTTTTCTAAGCCATTCTTCGTCCAAGTGCAGCCCCGCACGGTGGGATAATAATCACCACCACGCTAATCACGACTAGGCTAATCACTTGGGCAAAGGCTTTCATAATAGGTTTGTTCACTGTGCTCGTTTCGAACTAATACCTACAGAGGTACCATAGTCCCGCGCGGCATGACAACACTTTTTTTGCGTTATTATTCGGCGCAATCTGGTCATACCTCGTGCAAAATGCCCGGTTTTCACACGCTGGCATGCGAGCTGGAGGGGTTCACTGCACCCGAGATCGCCTTGCCGCGTGTGTCTTTACCAAAGAACACCAACAGCGCAATGATAATCGCTACCGTGCCGGCGATAATTGCCATCGCCAACCCATAATTCTGGCCATTATGCTCGGCGATCGTTGCCTGCAGTGTGGCATTGACGGAAGCGATCAAGTTACCCAACTGGTAAACAAACCCTGGTAGCACCGCGCGGGTATTCGCCGGGACCAACTCAGTGAGGTAGGTCGGTATTACGCCCCAAGCCCCCTGTACCATGAACTGCATCAGGAATGCGCCAATTCCCAGCATCAGTGAGCCGCTGGAGAACGCCCATAACGGAATCACCGGCAACGCCAGTAATGCGGCAATGATAATCGCTTTCTTACGGCCGATTTTTTCTGACAGCGCCCCAAAGAAAACGCCACCAATAATTGACGCGATATTGTAGCTAATGGCGATGATACTGACGGTTTTAGGATCGAAACCATGCTGAACTTTCAAAAATACCGGGTACATATCCTGGGTACCGTGTGAGAAGAAATTGAACGCCGCCATCAGCAATACCAGGTAGCCACAGAGCTTCCAATGACTTTTCAGTACCGGCAGTAATGCGCTGCTTTCCTTGCGTTCACGTGCCGCCAACCACACTGGTGACTCCTGCACACAATAATAAATAAACGGCAGCAGCAAAATGGGTGCGGCACCGATAACGAACATGCCACGCCAGCCAATCGCCTCAAACAACAGACCATACACCACTGCCGCCAATAGGTAGCCGAACGGGTAACCTGCCTGGAAAATCCCTGACATTAAGCCACGTGAGCGATCGGGAATAGTTTCCATCGCCAGTGACGATGCCACGCCCCAGATCCCGCCCATTGCCACGCCATATAACACACGTAACAACAGGAATACCGTCAACGACGGTGCCGCCGCAGACAACAGTTCAAACACGGAGAAGAAGACAATGTTCAGCATCAAAATCGGTTTGCGGCCATACTTTTCAGCCACTCGACCAAAGATCAGCGCACCAATCGGGCGCACCGCCAGCGTCAGTAAGATCGCCAGTGTCACCTCCTCCATCCCGACATGGAAAGACTGTGCGATATCGCTGAGTAGAAATACCAGCACGAAAAAATCGAAAGCGTCGAGCGTCCAGCTTGAAAAACTGGCGATGGCTGCATTGCGTTGCAGCGAGGTCCAACCAAACATAATGTTATCCCTACCGTAGAATACGAGGTCATGAGGTTTAGCGGCTGCCGTGGCGGATGCGTTGGCGGTCGGAGGTTGTTAACGAAGTGATTTTTATTTTAATCAATTGTTAAATACACCCATTCCCCCTCCTACCGCAACAGGGTTGGCCTGCTAATGTGTTGCAGCATTCACGTAATTGTTAAGGGGTATTGCCACTTCTTGCGCTGTGCAGCGCAAAAATATAACTATCCACATGAAATTTATTATTTTAATTACGATTCCCCCCGCAAATACTTCAAGGTTACCGCGCCTCTATTGCGTATATTCCGCATCATGTTGCCTTCAGCGAGGAGAGCAATATGTCATTGGCGGTTATCTATACCCGAGCCACCCTGGGCGTTCAGGCCCCTTCAGTCACGGTCGAAGTGCATATCAGTAATGGACTACCCGGCTTAACAATGGTCGGTCTCCCGGAAACAACAGTGAAAGAGGCGCGCGATCGGGTGCGCAGTGCTTTGATCAACAATGGCTTCACCTTTCCTGCCCGGCGCATCACCGTCAACCTGGCACCCGCGGACCTCCCCAAAGAAGGCGGCCGCTACGACCTGCCGATTGCTCTGGCGATCCTTGCTGCCTCCGAGCAGCTGCCAGCCGATAAGCTGGCTCGCTACGAGTTCCTCGGGGAACTGGCGTTATCCGGTGCATTACGGGGTGTCAGCGGGGCAATACCCGCTGCACTGGCAGCACTGGATGCGGGTAGGCAGTTGATTTTAGCTACCGCCAATGGGCGAGAGGTGGGGCTGATTACACAAAGTGAGACACGGGTGGCAGAACACCTGCTTGAGGTTTGTGCGTTTTTGTTGGGTAAAAGCGATTTACCCGCAGCCAGTGCCCCGCTTGCAGCGGATACGGTGCAAGAACCTGCTGACTTGCAGGACATACTGGGTCAGGAGCAGGCAAAACGGGCGCTGGAGATCGCCGCCGCCGGGGGCCACAATTTGCTGCTGGTCGGCCCACCAGGAACGGGGAAAACCATGTTGGCCAGCCGACTAAATAGCCTGCTCCCTCCACTGACCGACCAGGAGGCGCTGGAAAGCATCAGCGTCGCCAGCCTGCTGCAGCATCCCGCACAAGCGCTACCATGGCGACAGAGGCCGTTTCGCGCGCCGCATCACAGTGCTTCTATGGCCGCACTCGTCGGGGGCGGTACGCTGCCACGACCAGGTGAAATATCGATGGCACACAATGGTGTCCTGTTTCTTGATGAACTGCCTGAGTTCGAACGACGCGTGCTGGATGCCCTGCGTGAACCGCTGGAGTCCGGCGAGATTGTGATTTCACGCGCCAGCGCCAAAGTCCGCTTCCCAGCGAGAGTGCAATTGATCGCCGCGATGAACCCCAGCCCTACCGGGCACTATCAAGGTATGCATAACCGCGCTTCGCCCCAGCAGGTGCTACGTTACCTGGGGCGACTTTCGGGGCCGTTTCTCGATCGCTTCGATTTATCGATTGAGGTGCCATTACTGCCGCCTGGTGTGTTGAGCAAACGCCGCATCGTTGGCGAAAGCAGCATACACGTAAGAGCGCGTGTGCTGCTGGCACGTGAAAGGCAGCTTAAGCGGGCGGGGAAGATCAATGCCCTGCTGAATAATAACGAAGTCGATCGGGATTGTCGGCTTAGCACAGCAGATGCTGGTTTTCTTGAAACAACGTTAAACTCGTTGGGATTATCGGTTCGCGCCTGGCAGAGGATTTTAAAAGTAGCCCGTACGCTGGCTGATTTGGCAGGAGATCGGGATATTGATAAGCGTCATTTGAGCGAGGCGCTGGGTTACCGCAGTATGGACCGCCTGTTGCTACAACTGCATCGCAGCCTGGAGTAAAAATGGGGCCCCAAGGCCCCATCGTTATCAATCGTCGCTGTCGGTGTAATCTTCCACCGCATCAGCTTGCGGCTTACCGCCAGACAAAGTATGGAATTTTTTCGGGCGGCGTGTGCGCACCAGATATTTAGCCCATACTTTTTCCTGCTCGGTAACCGGCTCGCGCTCACCGTGGCACACTGCGACGAACAACTGTTCTTCTTCAGTGACCGGTTGGCGTTTACCCGTGTCCAGCTCGTTAAACGCATACCCGAAACGCTCTAGCAATTGCGCTTCTTTAATGGTGAAATCGCCGTGACGGGAGAACCCGCGAGGATAGTGTTTATTATCAAAAAAACGATTGGTCGTGGTGAAGCTATCCGCCATCTGACACGCTCCTAATTCTCTCATGGCCGTGCTGTTTATGGCGCGGAGTATTAGATAGGCTTGACATTGTGTAAAACAAAACATTTAAATCTTAACGATAAAAATTTCTGGAGATGGGTGTGGATACCGAATTACTGAAAACCTTTTTGGAGGTCAGTAGAACGCGTCACTTTGGCCGAGCAGCAGAATCCTTGTACTTAACGCAGTCCGCCGTCAGTTTTCGCATCCGCCAGTTAGAAAACCAATTAGGCGCAAATTTATTCACCCGACATCGCAACAATATCCGTCTGACGCCTGCTGGGGAGCGGCTTTTGCCCTATGCTGAGAGCCTGATGATGACATGGCAGTTGGCAAAAAAAGAGGTGGTGCGTTCACTACAACATACCGAGTTGTCCATCGGAGCGACCGCGTCGCTGTGGGAGGCTTATCTGACCCCATGGCTGCAATCGCTCTATCAGCAGCGTGAGGCGTTACAGCTGGAAGCCCGGATCGCACTACGGCACTCTTTGGTAAAACAGTTACATGAAAGACAGCTCGATTTGCTCATCACTACCGAACCACCGAAGATGGATGAGCTGGCCAGCCAACTATTAGGTAATTTTTCGCTGCGACTATTTTCCTCTACCCTACGCGATAAACATGCGCCAATGCCGTATATCAAGCTGGAATGGGGAGCAGACTTCCATCAGCAGGAAAGTCGTATGCTAGAAGGGGATAACCTCCCAGTGCTCACCACTACCTCAGCTCATCTGACCCGACAACTCCTGGAAACCACCGGAGGCTGCGCCTTTCTGCCCAGCCAATGGGAGAAAGACTATCCCCAATTGGCAGCTGCCCCTGAGATCCCGCCGATTATTCGTCCGCTCTATGCCGTCTGGCTACAAAACAGCGACCAGCAGCCGCTTATCCGGCAACTATTGAAAATACCTTTAAATACCACAGCATGACGCTCTATAGCGGCTTTAAGCGAGGGTGGCAGGGTTTAGCTCGTCTGGTGAGTTAAAACGCGCTCCTCGCCTTCTGGGGCCGAGAAAACAAAACAGCAGGATATGGTGCCCGGTTCAATAACGCCAACCGCCCATCACAGCGTGATAGCGAACACATCACCGCTACAGTGCCAATGGTGCGTTGAGCCACCTTAAGGTTCAGCAAACCAACAATCTCCTCCAGACACCCGTTTTACGGTACATACAGTGCCAAATATCTCTATTGCGACACCGGCGATCCAGAATTTAAATGTGAAATGAAATAGGGTGCTCGTCAGACAGCCACAGCGTACGGATTTTCCATAGTTACAACCAATACCCGAGCGGACTTAAGTCGAAGGTGCTGTTGTTATATCTACAATCTATTTTTCTGGCGAAATGAATGCCCATAAAGGCAGGGACGCATTAGCGCAAAGTCGAAAATGAGATGGGAATAATGGGCGGTATCACCGATATTTTGTTCATTAAACAAACAAGTAACGCTCAATTTAAGAACTATTTCGGTGTTATTTTTAGGCGATCGTGGAGGGGCCGCGAGGATTTTTTAGAAAGTAGAAAGCAAAAAAAACCCTTCGCTTTCGCAAAGGGTTTCTAATATGGCAGGGGCGGAGAGACTCGAACTCGCGACACCCGGTTTTGGAGACCGGTGCTCTACCAACTGAGCTACGCCCCTATATTACGCTTAACATTATGCCTGCTAAAATAAGCAGGCATAATTTAAATAAG
>NZ_BCTT01000022.1 GCF_001590905.1 Serratia grimesii NBRC 13537 | reverse complement strand
GCCTTTCCCGTTAGCCAGTGCGATAACAGCAGTCATATCATCCCCTATATAAATATTTTCCTATAAAAATAGGTAATACTGTAAGTCTAATCCAGACCTCACCATCAGTAAATATTTTTATATAAAAATATAATAATACCCCCCCCCCTTGATGTGTGCATGGAGGCCACTGATAACAAGCCAATCAGAATCCATGTAAAACTTTGTTACATAT
This sequence comes from Serratia grimesii NBRC 13537, assembly GCF_001590905.1. Classification (GTDB taxonomy): domain Bacteria; phylum Pseudomonadota; class Gammaproteobacteria; order Enterobacterales; family Enterobacteriaceae; genus Serratia; species Serratia grimesii. Next base: position 35,244 of record NZ_BCTT01000022.1, on the reverse strand, counting down.
GGATTGAAAAGTAAGATAGATCTGATATATGTAGCAATGATTAAGGTTCTGCCTAGCGACTTCTAATGGAAAAATGTAAGGGAAGAAAATGAGAACAATTCATCAACTACTTTGTCTTGCTAAATCTTGGAAAAATGGAGGATTTTGCATTGCAGGAAAAAATGATAATAATCAATGGGTAAGAACAATTACAGCAAATCCTATTAATAACGCTATATTCCATCATGGAAATGCCATCCAACCCCTAGATTTTTTCCAAGCAACAACCATTAACCATGCCCCTCAAGGACACCAAACAGAGAACCACATCATTGATGAAAACGTGACTTTTACTGTTAATGGGCATTGTGCTGCTAATGATTTAGATGATTATGTGGATACGCCTGCAACTCTATGGGGGACAGGAACAAGCAGTAACTACGGTGTAAATGACAAAATCATTATTGGACAGAGTGTGGTAAATAATTCACTCTACCTGATCAAGCCTGATGATACGGTGATAGTACAGATGCAGAATGAGTATGGTACTGATAAACTGAGAATAAGGTTCACCTATAACTCTAATGAATACTTGCTAACGACTACAGATATGGGAATACAGAACTATTTCAGAGATGAAAACAACAGGTTGAATGATGGCGAAGAGGAAGAACTTGATGGAGTCTCCTATCTTACTATCAGTCTAGCCGAACCACTGAATGGAAACTTATATAAAGTAGTAGCTGGAGTATTTTAGATGGAACATGTAAACATACATACAATAGGTTTTACAAAAAAGACAGCTGAGCATTTCTTTAACGCATTAAAGAAAAATGGCGTCATCCGAGTAATAGATACAAGATTGAATAACAATTCCCAGCTTTCCGGTTTTGCAAAGGCAAAAGATCTTGAGTTCTTCTTAAGAAAGATATGTAACATAGATTATGTATACAGATCAGAGTTAGCCCCAACAAAGAAAATTCTAGATGATTATAAAAATAAAAACATCACTTGGGAACAGTACTCATATGAATATTTAAATCTTATGGAACAAAGACTTATATCATCGAAGTTATCTAGTGTTGATGTGGATAATGGATGCCTTCTTTGCAGCGAAGATAAGCCACATAATTGCCATAGAAGACTTTTGGCAGAGTATTTAAAACAACAATGGTCAAACCAAAAAACTGATATCAATCATATACTATGAGTGTACTTTTTTTAGAATATAGTAAAGAGTTCAATTGCTTTAGTAAATTTAAAAGGAAATTGGACTTTTTGACTAAAAAAATAAGCATATCAGAGATAATTTTCATCTCTGACCCTAGAGGATTTATCAGAAAAATTTCTGAAGATAAGCAATTTCGAATTCGTGAGGTGAATTCTGCCGAAGATGCTGAATATGCAATTATTTTTAGAGACAAACGTCAAGATATTGGTGATTTTAAATTACCTGAGAATGCAAAAGTAAAAGTTGTACTTTTAAATCTGACGCTGGTTGTCAATAAAGACAGAGGTGATAAATTTGATGTATATATAGGCAGAGGTACGATATGGGGAAATCCTTATCAAATAGGCGTAGATGGGGATAGGGATGAAGTAATAAGAAAATTCAAATATGATTTTGATAAAGAATTTTTAAAACCCTTTGATAATATTGATAAAAATGCATCATCTCTTAAGGGAAAGGTTATTGCGTGTCATTGCAAGCCATATGCATGTCATGGGGATATCATAGCCGATTATATAAACTCCCTTGATGACGGGGAATGAGATTTGATACATGCCTAATTCAGGGAAAGCGCTTTTCTGAAAAGTTGAGTTTTATCGAGGTAATGAAAAAAAGATCTAAAAAAATAAAATGTTAAAAATGTTACACAGATATTTAAATTTAACAAAAAAATTACATGCATTTTTTATAGCTAAACTGCACATAAAAAATATAAAAAACGCATTTTCAGATAGTTAGTGGCTTGAGATGACTCTTTTTGTATAGAAACACTTCTATTTAACATAAAAGGCATTTGGCGAACCAAATTTGTAGCTCCCATATTCTAATGTCACTTTCTACCCATTTAGAGATGTCACTTTTTCTGGCATAAAGGATTGAACCTTGTTGCCGTGGAGACATCAGGATGCTTGTGACCATGTCAGATAAAGAGCTAAACCGAATCAACGTTATTCAGGCAGTTATCGATAAACGCATGCGTCGCCGTGATGCAGCCCATCAACTTAACCTCACCGAACGACAGGTTCAGCGCCTGATGAATCGTTATCGTGAGTCTGGCGTTTCAGGATTAGCCAGCCTTCGCCGTGGCCAACCAGGTAATCACCGGATTCCAGAATCGCTTAAATTGCGGGTTCTGGCGCTGTTGCGCGAAAAATACAGTGATTTTGGACCAACTCTCGCCGCAGAAAAACTCAGTGAACGACACGATATTTCAGTATCCGTCGAAACGTTGCGTAACTAGATGATTGCTGACGGATTGTGGGTTCCATACTCACGCCGTAAACCACGTGTATATCAGCCCCGTTATCGCCGTGACTGCCTTGGTGAGTTAGTACAGATAGATGGCTCACCTCACGACTGGTTTGAAGGACGCGCTCCTAAATGCTGTCTTCTGGTGTTTGTCGATGATGCCACCGGCCGCATAATGCATCTTCGTTTCGGTGAAACCGAATCAGCTTTTGACTACATGATTGCTACCCGTGAATATATTGATAAACATGGTAAGCCGTTGGCATTTTAGGGGTCTGAGGTCCAACCATGCGAAAAACCACGTTAAGAAAGCAACCTTCTGAAAAGGCGACGTTTATCAGTTTTTTTTCCGGCCATAAAGGGGGCGGAAATTATTCCCTGCACGGGTATTCGCAAGGATTTCGGTAGTGCTCTGGCTCTGCCCCCCATAACCTGGCGGACAGAGCATGATTGGGAAAGCGGTACCCTCACGGCAGAAACGATTGACGCAGGCTATATTTCTATTATTCTGGAAATATAGATAAAGGAGGTATTATGGATTTAAACACTGCTGCAAACGCACTTCGAGAACTGGGCCACCCGACACGTCTCAGCATATACCGGGAGCTGGTCAGGGCGGGTCATGAAGGCCTGCCGGTTGGCGAACTGCAGAAGCACCTTGAGATTCCTGCCTCCACGCTCAGCCATCATCTTTCAGCGCTGATATCCGCTGGACTCATAAGCCAGGAACGGCAGAGTCGTACCCTGTTCTGCAGGCCCTGCTATGCGCAGCTTGAGCAATTGATGGCCTTTCTGACAGAAGAATGCTGCGCAGGCGGCAGCTGCAGTCTGTCACCCGCAAAGACTCCCGAAGAGACCCCATTGTGAACAACCTGACTGATGCCCTGAAAAATATCGATCCGGCCCTCCTGGACGCGCCGCTGACGGAAGATAAGCTGAAGGCCAGAGAGATAACGCATCCGCCCCGCATCCTGATGCTCTACGGCTCGCTGCGGGCGCGCTCTTACAGCCGGCTGACAACGGAAGAAGGTGCCCGGCTGCTGACGGCCATGGGCGCGGAGGTGAAAATTTTCAACCCGTCCGGCCTGCCACTGCCCGATGATGCGCCGGAGACGCACCCGAAAGTGGCTGAGCTGCGGGAGCTGGTTCTCTGGTCGGAAGGCATGGTCTGGTGCTCTCCGGAGCGTCACGGGGCCATGACCGGCATCATGAAGGCCCAGATTGACTGGATACCGCTGACGTCAGGCGCGGTCCGCCCGTCACAGGGAAAAACCCTGGCCGTCATGCAGGTCAGCGGCGGCTCACAGTCGTTCAACGCTGTAAATCAGATGCGTATTCTTGGACGCTGGATGCGGATGATCACCATCCCGAATCAGTCATCCGTGGCAAAAGCCTGGGCCGAGTTTGATGAGGATGGCCGCATGAAGCCTTCTTCGTATTATGACCGCATAGTGGACGTCATGGAGGAACTGATGAAGTTCACCCTGCTGACGCGCGGTCGCAGTGATTATCTCACCGACCGCTACAGCGAAAGGAAAGAGAGTGCCGCGCAGCTTTCTGAGCGGGTCAACCAGCGCAGCATATAAAAAAGCCGGCAGATGCCGGCTTTTTCCACACTGTTATGCCCGCAGCCTGGTAAAAAATCAGTGGCTGACGCGGTTCCCGTGCTCATCAATGACGGCTTCGCCGTCCTCTTTGGTAAACGCGCCCTGCTGCGGGTCCGGCAGTATGTCCAGAACCACTTCGGAGGGACGGCACAGCTTCGTGCCGAGCGGTGTCACTACCACCGGGCGATTAATGAGGATCGGATGAGCCAGCATGGCATCGAGCAGTTCGTCATTGCTGAAGCGGTCTTCTGCCAGGCCGAGCTGTTCGTACGGTTCGGTATTTTTGCGCAGCAGGTCGCGCACGCCGATGCCCATATCCGCAATCAGCTTCTTCAGCTCATCGCGTGACGGCGGCGTTTCCAGATACAGAATAACCGTGGGTTCGGCGCCGCTGTTACGGATAAGCGCCAGGGTATTGCGGGATGTCCCGCAGGCCGGGTTGTGGTAAATGGTAATGTCAGTCATAAGCGGTACTCCGTAAAGGGGCTGCACGGGCGCAGCCCCGGGGTTAAAGTTAAACAGACAGGCGCAGGGCCAGCGCGGCCAGCGTGACAAAAAGCACCGGCAGGGTCATCACGATGCCCACGCGGAAGTAATAGCCCCAGCTGATGGTGATGTTTTTCTGTGCCAGCACGTGCAGCCACAGCAGGGTTGCGAGGCTGCCGATAGGGGTTATTTTCGGGCCGAGGTCACAGCCGATGACGTTGGCGTAAATCATCGCCTGCTTCACCACGCCCTGTGCGCTACTACCGTCAATCGACAACGCGCCAACCAGCACGGTGGGCATGTTGTTCATGACGGACGAGAGTGCCGCCGTCAGGAAGCCGGTGCCGAGCGTTGCGCCCCATACGCCGTGCTCTGCAAACCGGTTCAGGGCGGCGGAAAGGTAATCAGTCAGTCCGGCGTTACGCAGTCCGTATACCACCAGATACATGCCCAGCGAAAAGATAACGATCTGCCAGGGCGCGCCTTTCAGCACCCTGCCGGCGTCAATCACGTGTCCTTTGCGGGCAACCAGCCAGAGAATAAACGCCGCCACCGCCGCCACCAGGCTGACCGGCACGCCGAGCGGCTCCAGAGCAAAAAAGCCAACCAGCAGAAGAACCAAAACCACCCAGCCAGCCTTAAAGGTTCGTGCATCCCGGATGGCTTCCCGCGGTGCCTTCAGCTTCGCCAGGTCATAGGTGACCGGGATGTCCCTGCGGAAAAAGAGATGAAGCATCACCAGCGTGGCCGCAATGGAGGCAATGTTCACCGGCACCATGACGGATGCGTACTCGCTGAAGCCCAGCGTAAAGAAGTCAGCCGTTACGATGTTCACCAGGTTCGATACGATGAGCGGCAGGCTGGAGGTGTCAGCGATAAAGCCCGCTGCCATCACAAACGCCAGCGTGGAGCCGGGAGTGAATCCCAGCGCCAGCAGCATGGCAATAACGATCGGCGTCAGAATTAGCGCGGCTCCGTCATTGGCAAACAGCGCCGCCACTGCGGCACCCAGCAGAACGATATACGTGAACAGCAGCCGGCCCCTGCCGCCTCCCCAGCGGGAAACGTGCAGCGCGGCCCACTCAAAAAAGCCGGACTCATCGAGCAGCAGGCTGATAATGATGACCGCAATGAACGTGCCCGTGGCGTTCCAGACAATCTGCCAGACCACCGGAATATCACCGATGTGCACCACGCCGGTCAGCAGCGCCAGCGCCGCACCGATGACGGCACTCCAGCCAATGCTCAGCCCCTTCGGCTGCCAGATGACCAGTACCAGCGTCAGGATGAAAATCGCACCTGCCAGAAACATACCCGCTCCTATTGAATACAAATGCCTGTTAAACCGGACTGATAAATTTTCGATGCGTAATATATTCGATAATCCAGATATATACCGGTAAATTTTTAAATGCAGACAGGCTTGCCGTTGGTGGTGGCGTTATCGCGTTCAGCCTGCCGGCTGAGCTGGCGGATATCATCCCGCTGGCAGAGATAAGCCTGTTCGATAACCGCCGCTGCCCACGCCGGCATATGAGGCGACAGACGATAGTGGATCCATTTTCCGTCCCGCCGGTCGGTAAGCAGCCCGTTTTCTCTCAGCAGAGCCAGATGCCGTGAGATTTTGGGCTGAGTTTCTTTCAGCACGGACGTAAGTTCACAGACGCAGAGCTCCCCTTTTTCGCGTAGCAGCAGCACGAGGCTGAGTCGGGTTTCGTCGGAAAGGCTTTTAAAAAGCTGCAGGGGGGACACGGGTGGCATGGTGACTCCTTATTGTGACTGACCTGAGTGTACCTGTGAAACTTTCTCCGTCAAATTTATATTCACTTAATCATATGTATGTGCGAACGCCGGACGAGCCTGAGCATGCAGAAGGACTTTCCGTCCGGATGCGCCTGACCGGCATTCCATGAACAGCGTTTTTGCCCTGCGCGTTGACCCCGTTAACAATTCGTGTAGAGTAAAAAGCGCTTTTTGCCGTGGTTCATCTGCCCGGCGGGCATTTGTGGCCGGTACTGAACGTCTGTTCATCCGGTCTTTCTGATTACCCGCGCTGCTCTGTCAGCCGTGAAGGAGTGATAAACACCACCATGCGTCTTACGCCACCCTGAGTCGTACCCCTCCTCTGTCGCACTGAATAAACTTCGGCGCGCACTCAAAAACATCCCGTCTGCGGATGTGCTTTTTCGTACGTAAAATTTTTGCCCTCACGGGCTGACCGTAATCAAAAACTGAGAAATGACTATGCTGCTGTCCTCGACGCGTAAGGACTGGCTGGGTAACGTCCGTGGTGACGTCCTTGCCGGTATTGTGGTCGCGCTCGCGCTTATTCCCGAAGCGATCGCCTTTTCCATCATCGCCGGAGTCGACCCGCAGGTCGGGCTCTACTCTGCGTTCTGTATTCCCCTGGTTATGGCCTTCCTCGGCGGCCGTCCGGCAATGATATCGTCCGCCACCGGTGCGATGGCGCTGCTGCTGATCACGCTTGTAAAAGACCACGGCCTGCAGTATCTGCTGGCGGCCTCGGCGCTGACCGGCGTACTGCAGCTGGCGGCCGGCTACCTGAAGCTGGGCAGCCTGATGCGCTACGTCTCCCGCTCGGTGGTCACCGGTTTCGTGAACGCGCTGGCCATCCTGATATTTATGGCGCAGCTGCCGGAGCTGACCAACGTCACCTGGCACGTTTATGCCCTGACCGCTGCGGGCCTGGGCATCATTTATCTCTTCCCGTATCTGAACAAAACCATTCCCTCGCCGCTGGTCTGCATCATCGTGCTGACCGCCATTTCCATGTGGCTGCACCTGGACGTGCGCACCGTGGGTGACATGGGCAAACTGCCGGACAGCCTGCCGGTGTTTCTGATCCCGGATATCCCGCTTAACCTCGACACGCTGATGATTATTCTGCCGTACTCGGCAGGACTTGCCGTGGTGGGGCTGCTGGAGTCGATGATGACCGCCACCATCGTGGACGACATGACCGACACGCCGAGCGATAAAAACCGCGAGTGCAAGGCGCAGGGCGTGGCCAACATCTGCACCTCCTTTATCGGCGGCATGGCGGGCTGCGCGATGATTGGCCAGTCGGTGATCAACGTCAAATCGGGCGGGCGCGGGCGGCTTTCCACGCTCACCGCCGGCGTGGTGCTGCTGCTGATGGTGGTGTTCCTGCGCGACTGGGTGTCCCGGATACCCATGGCGGCTCTGGTGGCGGTGATGATCATGGTCTCCATCGGCACCTTCTCCTGGCGCTCCATCAGCAACCTGCGCAGCCATCCGCTGTCAACCAGCGTGGTGATGCTGGCCACCGTGGTGGTGGTGGTGGCGACCGATAACCTGGCGTTTGGCGTGCTCACCGGCGTGCTGATTGCCTCGCTGAACTTCGCCACCAAGGTCGCCCGCTTTATGGCGGTCTCCTCTGAGCTGAAGGACGACACCCGCACCTATACCGTAGCCGGCCAGGTATTCTTTGCCTCATCCGATCGCTTTATGAGCCACTTCGACTTCCGTGAAGCGGTGGAGCGCGTGGTGATTGACGTAACGCACGCCCACTTCTGGGATATCACCTCCGTGAGCGCGCTGGACCGGGTGGTTATCAAGTTCCGTCGCGAAGGCACGGAAGTGGAGATCAAGGGTATGAATGACGCGACCCGCACCCTCGTTGACCGCTTCGGAGTGCATGACAAGCCTGAAGAAGTGGAAAAGCTGATGGGTGGCCATTAATTTACTGGAGAAAGCATCATGAATAACACCGTTATTGCCTGCGTTGACGGCTCGCCGTCAACCCGGCCGGTCTGTGAGTATGCTGCCTGGGCAGCCGGTAAACTTGGCGCGCCGCTGGCGCTGCTGCACGTGCTCGAAAAGAGTGAGACTCCCGCCGTGTCTGACCTGACCGGGAGCATTGGTATTGACAGCCGGGAGCAGCTGACCGAAGCGCTGGTCCGCGTCGAGGGTGAGCGCAGCCGGCTGCTGATGGCGCAGGGCAAGGCCGTGCTGGCCGGCTGTGCGGAGCTCCTGAAGCAGACCGGACAGCCGGACGCACAGCTGCTGCAAAAGCACGGCGCACTGGACGAAATCCTGGCGGAGCTGGGCGAAGTCCGGCTGATGGTGCTGGGGCGCCGCGGGACGCAGAATCAGGTAGGCAGCCATCTGGAAAGCGTCATTCGCCTGCAGAAAAACCCGGTGCTGATTGTGCCGGAGACGTTTACGCCGCCGGCGCGGGTGATGTTTGCGTACGACGGCAGCAGTGAGAGCCGTAAAAACCTGACGCGCCTGACGGTCAGCCCGCTGCTGCACGGCCTGAGCTGTCATATCGTGATGGTCAACGGTGACATGTCAGCCCTGCAGGATGCGCAGGCTGTTCTTCAGGAAGCCGGTATCACGACCGAGACACGCCTGCTGGAAGACGAGTCCGTAACCGGGGCGCTGTGCCGCTACGCGGACGCCCATGATATCGACCTCACGGTAATGGGGGCCTGCGGGCACTCCCGGTTACGGCGATTCTTTATTGGCAGCCACACCACGGAAATGCTGTCTGAAAGCCGTCAGCCCCTGCTGATGCTGCGATGAAACAGGCGGGCCTGATATCAGGCCCGCCTTCACAGGGGAAAGAGGATGACGGGTATGAAGGTAAAGGCGCGTTATTGCGGCGCATCCGTCCTGATACCGGTGGCCAGCAGGCTGGCGCCAAGAATGTAGACCAGGCAGAACAGGGCCTGAAGATGCAGGGTGACATGGTTATCTATCAGCACGCCCATGATTACCGGGGATGCCCCGCTGGCAATCACCGTCCCTGCCTCAACCGCCGAGCGCACCCTGGCCAGCTGCGCCGGACCAAACAGCTGTACCCAGAGCGCGGTGGCAAGCGTTGAGGCAATGGCCGACGATACGCCGGTCATAATCAGGTAAAAAGGCGTCACCCACTGACCGTTGCTGAGCCATAGCGCCAGCATGGCCAGGGCCTGTGGCATCAGAAACCACGGCAGCAGCCTGCGTGGTGAGAGCCGGTCAATCAGCGGGCCAAACGACAGCAGCGATACCGCCTGGGTAATGGCATAGGCAATAAACCATACCGCCACCCACGACAGCTCCCAGCCTTTCTCCTGTGCCAGCCTCGCCTGGTGGAAGAAGAAGCCGGTGGTGATAAAGGGGGAGGCCAGCACGACAGGCAGCGCCAGCAGCAGGTTGCGGTTTCGCCATACCGGCGCCTCTTTTTCTTTCTCCTCACCCCGCTTTCTGAACGTACGCAGCGGCTTCTCTTTCCCGCGGGGCAAAAACATCAGCGCGACCCCCACGCCGGCAACAAGCATTCCGGCATTGATGCCCCAGGCAGCGCGCCATCCCGTCAGCGCGCTTATCTGCACCGCAATCACAGGAAAAACGGCCTGCGCCAGCGAGAGCCCCAGCGCGATGGCGCCGAGCGCCTTGCCTGCATCAAGGGGGAACTGGCGCGCCGTTGCGGTCAGCGCAGTATGCACCATCAGTCCCTGGCCGCCGAGGCGCAGAAAGTAAAACCCGATGCACAGCATCCACGCCGCCTGTGCGCCGGAAACCAGCAGGCAGGCCGTGAGCAGCAAAAGGGTGACCGCCAGCGTGAAGCGGCGGGTCGTGGTGTAGTCAATCAGCCGTCCGGCCCAGGTCAGCGTGATGGCGCTCATCACCGTTCCGATTGCGTACAGGCCGCCCAGTCCGCCGTCGGTGAGCCCAAAGGCCTCACGAAAATCCTGCCCGTAAAGTGAGACAAAATAGGTCTGTCCAAAGCTGGACATGGCCATCAGCATCGCACCGAACGTAAGGTGAGAGGCGTGATGAAACATAAACCGAAAAAGCTGACGCATGAATATCCCTGAAGGCGGGCTGCAGCCCGCCGATTAATCACGACGTGTCCGTACCGGCTGCTGCGGACACGGCGCCTGCGTCCCTGAAGCAGGTACACGCGGGTTCACCGTGAAAGGTGGCAGTCCCGTAACGGATATGAGAGAACGGTACCCGGCGCGGACTGGCTGTCGCGGCAGGCTCTCTGATAAAGGACGGGCGAAGAGAAACTCAGGGTGGCGTAATGTGCATGACTCACAGTCAGATATAAAATGCTGCCGAAACGATAATTTTTAATGCTCTTCAGGTCAAGCCTGAAAACGGGCTCCTCATGCCCGCCGCAGGGGGAGTCGCACAAAAACAGTGGATAGCCGCTTGATTAACGCCCGTGACCGGGCCAGAATTGCGGCGAGGTGATGGCGTTCCACCTTACCCAACCGCTTCCCCTGAGAAGCTGATGACGCCTGATATTACTCCCCTTTAACCGGGAGTATGTCAGGCCGCCCCGTATCATCAGCCTGCATACTCCCTCTGACACAGAGGTAAACCCCGTGAAATCTTATCTGGCCATTATCATTGGTGGATCCGCTGGCTGCCTGATCCGCTGGCTGCTTGGCGCACGCCTGAACAGCCTGTTTCCTGACCTGCCACCGGGCACGCTGGTAGTGAACCTTGCGGGCGGATTTATCATTGGTGCGTCGCTGGCCTGGTTCATGCGCCATCCTGACCTGGATCCGGCCTGGCGATTACTTGTTATCACCGGGCTGTGCGGTGGGCTGACCACGTTTTCCACGTTTTCCCTGGAAATATTCTCACAGCTGCAGTCCGGTAATTATTTCTGGGCGTTTACTTCACTGCTGGTACACGTAACCGGCTCCATTCTGATGACTGCCCTGGGTTTTTTTGTCGTCACATGGCTGCTGTGAGCGTGTGGCTGATGACGGATAAAAATGCCCCTGCCTGCGGCAGCTTTACAGGGCTTTACCTCTTCCGCCTGAAGCGGGCCGGACGTTATGATAAAATTAACGTCACGCTAATTCGTTAATTTATCAGCAATTAATTATCGTATTTTTTATATCTTCAGCGTAGCTCAGCCGGCTTATCCTCTGATAACCAGCGGTTGTATATCAGGGGAAGGCCTGTTTTTTTTGAATAAAGGGAGGGAGTGTGTCAGAAATCCCAGACAGAAATAAAAAGAGGATGTCAGAAGTGCCATCTGCATTTTTCAGCTCGCCCGCAGCCGGCGGCATCGTGCTCATCATCGCCTCAGCAGCCGCTATCATCGTGGCTAACTCTCCGCTCAGGGAGGGATATGAGGTATTCCTGAAATACAACGCCGCCGGCCTCTCCGTTGAGCACTGGATAAACGACGCCCTGATGGCCGTGTTCTTCATGATGGTCGGCCTGGAAATCAAGCGCGAGCTTCTCACCGGTCAGCTTGCCACCTGGGGCCAGCGCGCGCTGCCGGGATTTGCCGCGCTGGGCGGGATGGCCGTGCCTGCGGCCATTTACGTATGGTTTAATGCGGGCAGCGATGAAACCCTCGCTGGCTGGGCAATTCCTGCCGCCACGGACATTGCCTTTGCGCTCGGGGTACTGGCACTGCTGGGCAGTCGCGTACCTGCCTCGCTGAAAATTTTCCTGTCGGCGCTGGCTATTCTGGACGACATGGGCGCAGTGGCTATTATTGCGCTCTTCTATACCAGTAATATTTCGTTTCTGATGCTGGCCGGTGCGGCGGTCACGGTTGCTCTGCTGTTTATCATGAACCGTGCCGGGATTACCCGGCTGTTTCCCTATCTGCTGGCGGGGGGCGTGCTGTGGTTTTTCATGCTTCAGTCCGGGGTGCACGCCACCATCGCGGGTATCCTGCTGGCGCTCTTTATCCCGCTGCGGGTAACCGATCCGGATAAACAATCCCCTCTTGCCCGGCTGGAGCACGGCATCAATCCGTGGGTGACGTTTCTGATACTGCCGCTGTTTGGCTTCGCAAATGCGGGGGTCGCGCTCTCCGGTATGACGGCTGATGACCTGATGTCGCCGGTACCGGTCGGCGTTGCGCTGGGCCTGTTTGTTGGCAAGCAGGCGGGCATTTTCGGCCTGTCGCTGCTGGCCGTCAGCCTGGGCCTGGCAAAACGGCCTGAAAAAAGTACCTGGCTGCAGGTTTACGGCGTATCGGTCCTGTGCGGAATAGGGTTTACCATGAGCCTGTTTATCGGCAACCTGGCGTTTGCAGAAAGCCCCCTGTTGGTGGACGAGGTCAAGGTGGGGGTACTTGCCGGCTCTGTACTGGCAGCACTGGCGGGTATGCTGATACTGCGCTTTTCTCCTTCGCATCCTTCCCGGTAACGCATTCGGGTCCGGAAAATCCCCGTGATGACGGGGATTTTTATTTCCCTGCAAACTTATTAATCAACAGGGCCACCTTCATTACCGTCGGCATTTATTCAGGTGCTTATCATCACACTGGTGCCCGCATTTATAGTTTGCCGAAAAAATTCGCACCGTTAATCATGCAGGTACAAACAAAAAGCAGTCTTTTTGTCAATCATGGCAACTTTTCCTGGCCGCCCCCGGTTATGTCGGTTCTCTCGCCTGTTATTAATGTAGCGGGTAATGTCCCATTTCAAAAAGGGGAAAGGGAGAGGCATGCTGATGTCTAAAATCAGAATGCCCCCGGAGTTCTGTTTATGGATGAGAACCTACAGCTGCTTGTGTCCTGCCAGAATTTTCAGGCCAATGATACCCGCCAGAATCAGTCCGAAACAGGCAATGCGTAACAGGCCCTTATCTTCATTTAAGTAAATTATTCCGTACGCTGCTGTCCCTAAAGCACCAATCCCGACCCAGACCGCATAAGCGGTTCCTACAGGAATAGTCCGTGTTGCCAGGGACAAAAAGTACATGCTCACACCGATAAATGTCAGGCAAAAAATACTGGGGTAGATCCGGGTAAATCCCTCAGTCCGGAGCATTGACGCGGCATAAAAGACTTCGGCTATGCCGGCAATCACCAGATACATCCATCCATTCATAAAACTCCTTTAACGGCTCATCAAAACCAGCAATATTGTGGGCAATGTTAACTCTGTTTTTAAGCAGGGGATCATCAGCATCAACCGCGAAACCCTTTCCGGCACAGGAAAAAATCGCTGCCTGCGTCGGGTTAACTGCCTGGGCCCAGTTTTTTTAACCTGAAATAGGTGGCCCTGGATATGCCGGTTTTCTCCATCACCAGTTTAATGGGCGTTTCGTGCCGGATAAGCTCCAGTGCGGCGGCCGATTTGTGATGAGGTTTCCGTCCAAACCTGACGCCTGCCGCCATGGCGATGACCCGGCCTTCGTTTGTGCGCTCCAGGATCCGCTCCCGCTCAGCTTCAGCAACGGCAGCAAGGATCTGAATGACCATTTTACCCATCGTGCCTTCAGTACTCAGTCCATTCTCCAGAAACCGGATGGCTATTCCCTTTTTATAGCAGGCATCAACAATGTGGATCATATCCGCTGTGTTGCGGCCAAGCCGGTCCATTTTGGTACACATGATAATGTCATCTTTTTCGGCACGGGCAAGCAGCCGTTGTAACCCTTCACGTTCGTCCGTGGCGCCCGACATCATGTCAGTAAAAATCCGGTCATCTCTGACGCCTGAAGATTTCAGCTCCATGATCTGCGCCGTCAGTTTCTGATGGCTCGTTGATACCCTTGCATATCCCAGTAATGCCATATTGGTCTCACAAATCGATACTGATACTGCGTAGTATCATAAAGCATAAAACACGATTTTTGATACTCATGTAAGCACGCACTTTAAAAGGTCTCAAAACTTATAATATTCGAGACTAAGGGGCGATTCGGAAATGAGTAAGAAAGCAAAAATTGGGTACCTGGGCAGTCATATGGCCACCCAGGATTTTTTTAGAGATAGCCGAGGCACTTCGCAATGCAAGTAACCAGGCCGGTAATGGACCAAATTACTCGAGCTGCATCCACTTTTATCTCAATGTTCAGATCAATATTCATCGCTTTAGCTCTGATATGATCTGGGCGCCCAGATATTTAATCTCTGGTGTATTTAGACTGCCCTGACCTTGGACAGTTCGTGGTTTACGTAACCGGTATTGTTCCCACGTTTCGAGCTTTCCAGAACGAACTTCAACCCTCACCATCGGCCCTGCCAATGACAAGTTTGCCCACAAGGCAGTCTCGGAGATTCTTTTCGACCCATCAGCAACTTATGCCTAAGTCACCGGCGGCTTGCATGCCACACATTGAACATTACAGGCCAATTAGCACCGTGTCACCGGGTGAAGATGTAAAGATTATGTATAAAAAGATTGGCTTAGAAGTGACATTTCAACTTTGGCGAAATAGGTGACATTTTAAACTTGCTTTAACAAAAATTTTGGGGCTGACCGAAACAAAAAGGCCAGCCCCGGAGGGCTGGTTGTTCAGTACAGGGCAATGACAGGTTTTTTGATGCCGCAGGCGTGAGCGTAGCGGGTCAGTGTGTCGATGCTGGCTTTGGTGATGTTGTTTTCCAGGCGGGAAATAACCGGAGGTGTAACCCCCATGCGTTCAGCAACCTGCGCTTTTGTCAGGTTGTCATGTTTACGCCATTCCGCAAGTAGCTCTCTGAGCTTCTCCTTGCGTTCTTCTTCCTGCCATGCAGCGCGATATTCATCGTCCTGCATCCACTCGTTATGCAGTTCTTTATGACTTACCAGTTTCATTAAGTACCTCCGCTAACCGCTTTTTGGCGAGATCGATTTCTTTCGCTGGCGTTTTCTGTGACTTCTTGATGAAAACCCGGAGCATGATGATGGTATTGCCTTTGTGGTATACCCAGATGCCCCTGGCTATGTCCGTCCCCATCGTGCGGATCTCAAACAGTCCATCGCCCAGGGGCTTCGTATCCGGCTCCCGCAGTAATCGGGCGTCATACTCCAGTTTGCCGATGAGACGGTCAAACTTCACCCTGATTTTTACGGGTAATGCTGTGGCTTCTTCCCTGGCTTCCGGGTGATAAACGACGCTAAACATATGACCTCCCATTTCCATTAATATTAACCTATAGGCTAATTTCAGGCAAGGCAAAATTAACCTGTAAGCTAATATTGTTGGCAGTTATCGCGGCTACCGGTTACTACCCTGTTAGCGTGAGTTTTCGTTCCACTGAGGAACGGGGATTTATGCGCGTCAGCGCATGTAAGGCGGCAGGATGAAATGACGGGTAGCACTGAGGGTTAGCCGCCGATACCAATGAGGGATCGAAAGGGATCGCCTATCCATCCCTTCACCCTGTAAAGCCATACCCACTAAAAGCGGCTCAGAGGCTTCTGTGCGCGGTCGGAGTGGTCACAACAAGGCGAAGCCGCAGTTGGGGCGTATCTCCGCGTTAGCGGGTCGTCAGAGCCGCTTACGAGCGTGTTAGCAAATCGTTCAGCGATATTTGCTGACGCATCCGGCGTGGCCGGATTTGTCTAATCCCTCGACGGCTAACAGGCGAGCTGTTAGCCCTCTCACGATTCCGATCTAAATGCCCCGCGCTTTAGCGTGGGGAGCTACTTTTGAGGCGCTTGCGCCGATGTTGTTCGGTTATCCACTTTTTAAAGGGGATAACAGTAAGGTATATATATTTTTTTGGTTTATCTTTTATTACGTAAGTAATTAAAAGATAAACCAAAAGAGTAATTGCGGCATATCGTTTGCACTTCATTATCACTTACCCACAAGCTATACAGCAGTTGTGGGGGGCTACGCCGGAACCGCCGAAAAATCCGTCATTCCGATAGGAGGGATGATTTGGATTTCGGAAATTATTGTACGTTAAGGCTGTTTTTTGTACTGAGGTTTATTGCAGACGTGCAGAATCCCCGCCAGCTAAAGCGGTAGTAGGCGGGGATCAGGCAAAGGTTAGGGAGTAGTATTCCTGTTTACGCTGGCGAGCTACTTCACGCTTCGCTTTCATCCTGGCTAACCCGGCAGCGGCTTTACGCGTCCAGTTCTCAACCTTGATAGCGATTAACCGGACATCCCCGGAGGATATGATTTCATTCGGGTCGGCCTTAAGTAGCCTGGCGCGTTCCCGGTAGACCTGTTTCAGCGGAACGCCGAGAATGGCAAAGAAATCCTCTGTAACCTCGATGTGCTTGCAGGCGCAACGGGCATCATAAGGATTGAAGGGGGCTTTTTCTGAGATAATGGCATTGAGCCAGGAGAGGCGATCACATCCCCGGCTGGCACGTGAAATAGACTTGTGACCCGCATCACTGCGCGTCGCAAGTCCGGCACGTTCGGCCAGCGTTTCAAGGTTATGTATGGTTTGCCAGTCCCTTAAATCCAGATCGTCAAGGATGGCCAACATCAGCTCGCAAAGAGCCTCAAGCCCGAACTTGTTCGCTTCATTGACCCAATACTTGTTGTGCCGGATGCGGCGCCGAAGTTCGTTTTTGATTTTGATACGCCCGGCTTCGGTCGCCAGCGACTTAATCCACCGATTGAGGAACCGGCGACGCTTGCGCGAGGCAACGTTATAACAGGGGCTTTGCTTTGCGACGCCCGTAGGTGATACGGACGATTTGAGAGAGAGACTCTTATCAGTCACACCCGCCCGCACTTATGGCGAGTCTGAGGGGTTGTGTTAGGTTATGCATTTGCTATAATCCTTCACAGGCCAGCGCCTGCTTTTGGACCCCCTGATCTCTGTCTCTCCCGCCAAGTTGAAGCAGATTTCAGGGGGTTTTTGCATTCAGGGGTTGAGCTTTCGCTTCACCCCATCCCTGGACGCTATTACCGGGAACGTCCCACCCGCATGAATACTGTAAACGTCGGTAAATTACCACGACGTTACATTAGGATCAATTATCTCGCCAAAGATCCCGCAAAAAACCACTCTATTTTATTACCAAAAATCATAAAGTTGTATGAATCTCAATAACATTGAGACTATAAATATAGATCATCCTCCCATCGTTACCCTATCTATTTAAAACACGTAACCCCTGATTTTTACGCAAATTTTTTGTGTAGAAATCAGGGGTTGGACAAGCGAAGCGCGGCAGGGTTACGGGCGATGTTTCAGGCATTCTGTAAGCTGGGCGACCAGTTTTCGTGCGTCATCAAGTTGTTCCGCCATTTTTCGCGCCTCGTCAGCAATGCTTCCGTTTGTTGGCTGTTTTCCATTCTTGTGCATTTCCAGCAATATTTTTGCAGTGACATCATTCACTGTATAAAAATAATACTCTGGATATCCCAAAACATCTGCAATCTTCTGCACCAAGCTAAAGGGCGGCTCGGTTCGACCTATCTCATAACTTGATAGACGGGAACGAGTGCTAACCCCTTCAATTCCAATCAATTCTGATAATTTTTCTTGAGATAGACCTACTGCTTTCCGGGCTTCTTTTAATCGCTTAGGCACCATATTTACCCCCCCCTTTTGGGAAGGCTCATCTTACAAGTCACAAATCACTCAAATGTTGTGATATTGAGTGATGGTTGATTTTGAATGATTTAATGTTATTATCATTAGCAGTTCTTGATGTTGACACCCCGAAGTGGCTGTATAAAATACCAGGTGTAAATTTATACAGTTAAGCTATGAGTACGCGCTCTAAGTTCCGCCAACTTAGGACGGCGGAAAATGGGGGCTTGTGCCCATTAGGGAGGATCTTATGTATGAATGGTACGTTTTATACTGCAACAATCAGGATGTTGAACGCATCACCCGAAGAGTCGAGGGACTGGATGTCGAGGTGTTTTGCCCCCGCTATATCAAAGTAACGCCACGTAAGGATTGCCGGGCGGTACGTCAGGAAGAGAAGGTGCTGTTTCCTAATTATCTTTTCCTCTGCTTTGACGTCAACATAACGCATACATCGACTATCACATCAATTCCGGGCGCGCATGGTTTTGTCAGCTTCGGTTCAACACCCTGCACCGTCCCCAAATCAGTGATAACAGCGATTGAATGCGCCCGTCTGATGGCGCTCAATCCTGATGAAGATGCTATCGAGTGTCGAAATATTGCCCCGGACTTGCTGGCAAAAATTCAAGAACTCTCTCTGATAAGGTCTCCGCTCCAACGCCAGGTAGCCTTTTCAAAACTACTCCAGAACCAATACCACTAACCACAATCTGACCTCCCTTGCACCGCAGGCTTCATAAGCTGCGGTGCTTTTTTCATAGGAGTTTTTACCTCATGCCGAAAAGCGTACCAGGCAAATCAAGCACGGCTGTTATTTACATCGGGCAAAAGCGCTATCAGGAGTTAGCAAAGCAAGCCCGTGAAATCAGCTACCTGTCTGAATCAAATATCCGGCCAAGCACCTTTCTCCAGTTCCTGATGGATGAATTTGGTGAGCAAGCCCGTACCGAGCTGCTCCGGCAGCTACTCGCAGAGAAACAAAAGGAGTAATGCAATGAGAAAACCCACCTATAACGTGTACGTCACGCAGGAAACCCAGCCCGACGAGAACGGCGAAAAAAATACGTACTGGACGAAAGTCGGTGCGGCCTTCGCACACAACGGCAAGCCGGGGCTGAACATCATGATCACGCCCGGTATTTCCGTTTCCGGCAAGCTGGTACTCCTCGAACCTAAAGATGACGCAGCGCCGCAGGCTGCTCCTGTGAGTTAAAACAGGGAGACAGCACAATGAATCAAGACAATACCAATGCCTGGCTTGCGTTCGCAGGCTGGTTGTTCGTTCTGTTCATCATCTGGCTGATCACCATTTTTCTGTTCTGAGGTTGCCATGCTTTCCACCACTGCTTTTCTGGCGGTGGCTATGCAGTGTGCCGCCACCGTTCACCCTTCTACATCCCTCGATGTGGCAAGAGTGGAGTCCGGTTACAACCCCTATGCCATCGCTGAGATCGTGCCTAAGCCCGAACGAAAACCCGGCGATAAAGGCTTTATTACTCACATGCCAAAAAGTAAGGAGGATGCAGTCAGCATCACCAATCAGATTGAGGCGAAAGGTCGCCGCTACTCTGTTGGCCTGATGCAGATAACCAGCACCAATTTTAAGCGTTACGGCGTCACCGCTACTGACCTTTTCAATCCCTGCATCAATCTTTCCGTCTACGAAAAAATCATCACCGACTGCTACCAGCGGGGCGGCACCCTGAAAAGGGCGTTGAGCTGCTACTACTCCGGCAATTTCAGTACCGGACAACAGCAGGAACCCGCTTTTTCAAAGACGAGCTATGTACAGCGGATTGGCTACTCCCCGGCGGATACCCGCTATGCCGTTCCCGGCACCCGCGATGATATCGCAACCCCAGCGGCCACCCTGAAAGCTACGCCTGTGGACGCGCCGACGCGCCCGCGCGTGGTGTGGCCGGGGGCGATCGTTCGCGGCGTTCCGGCTCAACTCCGCCAGAAAAAGGCGGCCACCGTCTATTACCCCGCGCAGGTTGTGCGCGGAAATCGCGATGTAACAACGAAAGAGGAAGAAAAATGAAACTTTTCAGTAAGGTAAAGGAATTAATCAGCCGTGCATCTGCTTATGTTCTGGCTCCGGCCATGAGCGTTTTTGCTGCCAGTCCGGCGTTCGCTGATGGTTTTAGCCGGGCAAATACCATCATGGAGAAGGTATCCAGCGGGCTGCATGGTCTGGCGGCTATCACGATCACCGTGGCCGTGATCTGGATTGGCTATAAGACCCTGTGGAAAGGCGAGAGCCTGTCGCAGTGCGGCTACATCATCATTGGCGGCATTTTAATTGGCGGAGGCAGTGAAATCGGCGCTCTGCTGATGAGCTAAGAGGCTGAATATATGGCAAAGCTGCTCAAGGCAATGAAACGCCCGGCGGCGCTGTGGGGGGTGCCAATGGTGCCCCTGCTGGCTGTCACGGGTGTAACCATCATCGTTGCTATCTGGACTTCCGTCGCTCTCCTGTTCTTACTTCCTGTGCAATTTCTGGTGATGAAGTCCCTTACCAGAAATGAACCGATGCGGTTCAATCTGATTGCCGTATGGCTGAGAGCGAAGGGAAAGCCGGTAGCGAACCGTTTATTTGGCGCAACAACATTTATGCCCGTTGAGCATGATGATGTTGATATCAAGGAGTTTCTCGACGCCATGAAACTAAATCAGTGTGCCACCATCAAGAAGTACATCCCGTACTCATCGCACATTCATCAGCATGTGGTTCGTTCCCCTAAGAGCGATCTGTACTGCACCTGGGAATTGATGGGAACGCCGTTCGACTGCGAGTCTGACGAATCGCTCCAGTTCGGGACGAACCAGTTACACGGGCTAATCCGCTCATTCGAAGGTATGCCCGTTACTTTCTATATCCATAACGACCGCAATACGTTTACCGACAATCTTCATAAAGATTCCGGCAACCCGTATGCAGATGAAGTTAGCCGTCTTTACTACGCTTCTGTCGGTCTGTTCCGGCGCAACCGCCTGTTCCTGACGGTCTGCTATCGCCCGTTTGTCAGCCTTGAAAAAGCAGAACGCAAACGGATGAAAGACAGCCAGAAACTAAAGGAGCTGGACGGTGCTTTGCTGGAAATGCTGGAAATAAAAAGCACGCTCGATACCGCGCTGTCGCGCTATGGTGCGCGGCCTCTCGGTACGTTTACCGAAGGAAGCGCGGTGTTTTCGTCGCAACTGGCTTTCTATGAATATCTGTTAACGCACCAGTGGCGAAAGGTGCGCGTCACCCGCACCCCGGCCTATGACGTGATGGGAGCGGCGGCGTTGTTCTTTTCGGCTGAATCCGGGCAGATAAACCACGCCAACGGTACGCAATATTTCCGGGGGCTGGAGGTTAAAGAGTTCTCCGAAGAAACCGCCACTGGAATGATGGACTCCCTTCTTTACGCCCCCTGCGATTACGTGATCACGCAGTCCTATACCTGCATGTCACGCGAGGAAGCGAAGAAAGCCATTAAGCGTACCCGTCGCCTTTTGATGAGTGCCGACGACGATGCTGTTTCCCAGCGGCTGGATCTGGATGTGGCGCTTGACCTGCTGACATCGGGGAAAATCGCTTACGGAAAGCACCATTTTTCCATCATGGTGTATTCCCCGTCGCTGGAAAGCCTGGTTGCTGATACTAACGAAATCAGTAACGCGCTGAACAACATCGGGATAACGCCTGTTCCGGCAGAAATATCGCTTTCAGCGGCATATATGGCGCAACTGCCAGGCAACTACAATCTGCGGCCACGTAAAGGGGAGCTGAGTAGCCAGAACTTTGTGGAGCTGGCCGCACTCCATAATTTCTATCCGGGCAAGCGCGATAAAGCCCCCTGGGGGGATGCGATGGCTTTACTGCGCACCCCGTCAGGCGATGGCTACTATATCAACCTGCATAACACACTGGCAGATAAGGACGAATTCAACGAGAAGAACCCGGCCAGTACCTGCATCCTCGGTACGAACGGTTCGGGTAAAACCATGTTGATGACGTTCTTTGAGATCATGCAGCAGAAATACGGGCGCGAGGATAGCTTCTCCCCGGATGCCAAAACTAAACGGCTGACAACCGTTTACCTCGATAAAGACCGGGGCGCAGAGATGAACATCCGGGCGCTGGGTGGCCGTTACTATCGGGTTATCAGTGGTGAGTCTACAGGGTGGAACCCGTTCTCGTTGCCTGCAACCAAACGCAATATCAATTTCATCAAGCAACTGATGAAAATCCTTTGTACCCGCAACGGCTCGACGATCTCCCCACGCGATGAACGCCGTCTGAGTGATGCGATTAATGCTGTGATGAATGACGAGCCACAATATCGCGTCTACGGAATTACCCGAATGCTGGAAAATTTGCCTGAGCCGGCTACGAAAGAAGCCCAGGAAAACGGCCTTAGCATTCGGCTGTCACAGTGGGCGCAGGGCGGTGAGTTCGGCTGGGTGTTTGATAACGAATCTGACACGTTCGATATCAGCAACTGCGATAACTTCGGCATCGACGGAACGGAGTTCCTGGACGATGCAAGCGTATGTGCGCCAATCTCGTTTTATCTGCTGTACCGCATTACCAGCCTGCTTGACGGGCGACGCCTGGTCATTTTCATGGATGAATTCTGGAAGTGGTTACGCGACCCGGTGTTTAAGGACTTTGCTTATAACAAGCTGAAAACCATCCGTAAGCTGAACGGGATGCTGGTCGTAGGTACTCAATCCCCGGCAGAGATCATCAAAGATGATATCGCCCCGGCAGTGATTGAGCAGTGCGGGACACAGATTCTGGCGGCGAACCCCAATGCCGACCGCGCACACTATGTTGACGGCATGAAGTTTGAACCGGAAGTGTTCGACGTGGTGAAAGGGCTTGACCCGCAAGCCCGCCAGTATGTTGTGGTGAAAAATCAGTTCAAGCGCGGCGATACCAAACGTTTTGCCGCTCGCGTCACGCTCGACCTGTCGGGTATCGGCAGATACACCAAAGTCATGAGCGGCGATGCCCCCAACCTCGAAATATTCGAATCGATTTACCGGGAAGGAATGCAGCCTCATGAATGGCTCGATACCTACCTGGCTAAAGCGCTCTGACCCAAAGGAGATATACGATGAAAACTCGCTTTCGTACTCTTATTCTGGCTTGCGTAATTGCAAGCCCACTGGCTCATGCTGGTATTCCCGTCGCTGTTGATGCTGACCCTATGCGGGACGTGCAGTGGGCGCAGGAGTTAAAACGCTGGATGGAAACAGCCAGACACTACCAGTCACAAATACAGGCATATAAAGACCAACTGGCGACGGCCACTGGCGTTCGTGATATTGCTGATTTTGTTGACCAGGCCAAAGGCCTGAAAGCTGACCTTGAAAAGCTGCGTAAGCCCGGACAGGCACTGAATGATTTACTTCTCTCCGGCGGTTCCTCCGGGCAGTTCGATGCGTTGTACGAGAAGTATAAAATTTTCGACACCTGCAACACGGCACAATCGGGGAGTTATGCCAACGTATGCAAGCAGCAGGTCATCAACAAGGCTATCCAGCTTGAGCAAACCGACGAGGTTCAGAACCAGGTAAGCCAGACCCTGGGGGAAATCAACAGCCTCTCCAACAGGGTAGCGTTAGCCAAAGATTCGAAAGAATCTCAAGACCTTGCAAACAGTATTCAGCTAAAATCTGTCATGCTGAACACGCTTACCACCCAATGGGAAATGAGCGTGAAAGCAGCAGAGAAGCGCGAAAAAGTGCTTGAGGCGGAGCGCGTTAAACAGTGGAATCAGCAGCAGTTAAACGCGCCAACAATTGATTTAAATAGCTAAAGGGAACTACAACATGCGTTTATTAACAATATCTCTCCTGACATTATCAGTTTTCTTAGTTAGTGGATGCAAAGAAGAGGCTAAAACCACCAAATGGTATAAAGACCATCCAGAAGAACTAAAAGCTGTTTACGAAAAATGTCAAAAAACAGGGAGCGCTTCGGAAAATTGTAAAAATGCGAACGAAGCTCACTGGCAAATTCAGCAATTAAATGCTCCGACTGTCGATTTAAATTCATAGTGAGGTAAATATGTCCGGTGGTGTTTTTGTTGGCGTTGAAAAACATCTGATAGGTGGAATAACGGACGCCACAAAGGGATTAATGATGTCGTACTCTTCTATGATGATGGGGCTGGCGGTTACGTCAGCCACTATCTACATCATGTGGCGTGGATACCAGACGTTAGCGGGTAAGCTATCCACGCCGATGGAAGATACGATGTGGGACATCATGAGGATGGCGATCATCCTTTCCTTTGTGGCAAATATTAGTGGTTATCTCGATGGCGTTATCGACGCTATCAACGGGTTAAAAGAGGGCTTTTCTGGCAGTGATAATATATGGCAGCTATTAGATAGCTTATGGAATAATGCAAAAGTATTAGGTAAAACATTACATGATATGGATAACTCCACATATATAAAAGATGAGGGAATGACTGCTCAATTTTATGTATGGCTTGGAATATTCGTTTTAATGATTATCACCGCGTTCGTTTCCATGATAGCGGAAGTAATGATCTTATTGCTGAGTATTACAGCACCTATATTCATCTTTTGCCTTATGTATGGTTTCCTTCGTCCCATGTTTAATAACTGGCTACAAAACATATTTGCAGCCATATTAACAATTCTCCTTTCTTCTTTATCATTAAGGATTGTGGTTAATTACTTAAACTCAAGGCTTGCATTAGCAACTCAAGGTGCAGCCCAGGCAAATATCGTAGAACTAGGAGCGCAAGTCTGTCTTGCAGGTATCTGTGCGGCAATATTGATTTATCTCTCCGCAAAACTGGCCGCAGCGCTGGCCGGGGCTAGTGCTACCGTATCCATGCAGGGGCTGGCCGCAGTAGGTATCGGTGCGGCTGCTTTTGGTGCCGGGAAACTGGCCGCGAGTGCCGGAAGGAATACCACACGCTCCGCCCAGGACAACATTCAGGGCTGGAAGGATGCGAATGCAGGTAAGCCCGGCAAGCCCGGAGGTGAATTAGGCTATAACGCTTCTAAAGCGCGTAAATACGCGATTGAGCAGATGATAGCCCGGAACGAAGCGCGGAGGCTGGCACAGTCGAGAGATTCCGCGGTTAAGAAGTTCAACAGCTAGGCCAGACGTTTCCAGTCCATCCCCCCGAAACACCAACCTATGAAAATATAATTATATTTTCATATTTCTAATTCAGTTGAGGAAATCTTTGATGAAACGCTTGATTGCGCTGGCTTTGCTGTGCGCGCTTTCTGGCTGCGCCCAGAACACGCCTCCCTCTGCCTTTAGCGGTAAGGGAGAACCCGTAAACACCCCTCAAATTATGGCGGAGTTAAACAGTCATGAGTGAACAGAAATTAATAGCTGAATCCCGCACCTTTGAGCAGCAAATGATTGAGCGGGATAAACGCGCCACAAAAGCCGGTTTTGTTGTTGGCGGTGTGGGTCTGCTGATTGCGGTACTGGCGCTCGTCGCCGTGGTCGTGATGTTGCCGCTGAAACAGACGGACGTTGAGCTGTATACCGTGGATAACCACACAGGACGGGTGGAACACGTTACCCGGACATCGAAAACCAGCCTGACCGCAACAGAAGCCTATCAAAAGGCGATGGCCGCAAACTACGTCAAAGTGCGTGAGCGGTATGTCTATCCCTCTTTGCAGGACGACTACGAGACGGTACAGGTCTACAACGCTCCCCAGGTAAACGATGACTACCTGGCGCTTTACGCCGGAAAAAACGCCCCGGACAAGGTTTATAAGAACGGGGCGCACACCGTGAAAGTGGAGATCTTGTCCAACCAGATCACCGATGCGACAGCCCCTGATAGGGTCGCCACCATTCGCTACAAGAAGATTATCCGCCGTCTGGCTGATAACAGCATCCGCAACGAATATTGGGATGCCCGGTTCACGTTCCATTCTGACCCTGACAAGGAAATGAGCGATGCGGAACGCGAGATCAACTACTTCGGCTTTACCGTCACCAGTTGGCAGACCGACCGCGAAATCCGGGGAGGTGAATGATGAAAAAGTTAACATTTACCGCACTGGCACTGATGATGTGCGGTGCGGCATGGGGTGCGGCCAT
Source organism: Serratia grimesii NBRC 13537 (assembly GCF_001590905.1). Classification (GTDB taxonomy): domain Bacteria; phylum Pseudomonadota; class Gammaproteobacteria; order Enterobacterales; family Enterobacteriaceae; genus Serratia; species Serratia grimesii. The sequence goes on along the minus strand of NZ_BCTT01000022.1, from coordinate 9,343 downwards.
ACCACAGGCAAGCCGCTATGACTCCCGTGTTCAGCAGGTTATCTATAACCCGCAGAACGTAACCGTCGTTAACACCAAACCCGGCTTTATGACAACTCTGGTATTTGATAACGATGAGGCGGTCATAAGCGCCAAACCCGGCTTTGATGAGGCGTGGGAAGCCACGCCGGATGCAAACCGGGTCAACGTTCGCCCGGTCGCGCTCACGCAGGGAGCGCCCGGAGAGGATGGCAACACAACGCAAGTCGTGATCCCCCCGAACAGCCGGGACTGGCATACCAATATGCTGGTTGTCACCAGTAAGCGCCTGTACAACGTCGAGCTGAACGTCATCGATGATAAATCGGCACAGCAACCCGCTTTCCAAGTGAGCTATCGCTATCCGGGCGAAGAACGGGACAAAGCGAGCCGGGAGGCGACGGCCAGACAACGCGAGTGGGAGCAGAAACAGCAGCAGGCCAGTGTCCAGAAAGCGCTGAACTCGGCACAGACGCCCCGCAACTGGAGTTACACAAAATATCCGGGCAAAGGCAGCTTCAACATTGTTCCCGATTTTGCTTACGACGATGGCCGCTTTACGTTCGTGGGCTTCTCCCCGTCTAAGTCCATTCCTTCCGTCACCAAAGAGCTGAACGGCAAAGAGCATGTGGTTAACAGCAGTATCCAGAAGAAAGGCGACTTCACCGTACTGGTGATTCAGGAGGTGACGCCACGCCTGGTACTGCGTTCCGGTAATGCCGTTGTGGGTCTGGAAAATAGCGGATTTGGCAAGGTACACGCCGCCGATGGTTCCACCGTATCCCGGCAGGTGGAAAGAGTGGAAAAACCGGAATCCAATTAAACTATAAAAATAGTTTTATATTTTTATAAAATCAGGAAACATGCATATGAACGACGAAAACAAAGTGCCTGTGCCGGATGAAGCGCAGGCATCCCCGGCACACGCTGAGGATGATATTGCCACGCTTGAGCGGGAAGCCCGCGCTAAAAGGGAGGCCGAGCTTCTCAATGCGCAGGACGACGAAGAGAAAGACCCGGTACAACCCGCCGTTAATAAGCTGAAAAAGCGCAAACGGGGCAAAGCAACCGCCTTTCTTGCCATTGTCGCGGTCGCGCTTATCTTCCTGGCATGGGGTGGTAACTGGGTTTATCGCAATATCCTGTGGCAGCCTACGGAAGAAAAGAAACAGGACACAGCCCCGCAGACGAACAAAACCGATTACCGGCAGCGTAACGATCTCGGTATGTCCACCGATACAGCCGAAGAAGAGCCAGAGCAACAGGATAACGGCCAGAGCAGCACGAGGGGAACAGGGCAGGCGGCTCCGGCCGCCCCGCCAGAACTCAACAAAGCCAGCTTCCTTATTCGCCGTGATGGTTCGGCCACCACACAGAACCCGGTAAAAACCCGGCAGCAGGAAATGACGCTGACATCGGCAACGACCACCGGACAACAGGACAGCAGCGCGGCCACAAATACCGTCGCACCGTCCCCGGGACAAAGCCCCGCACCAGTGCGCCGCATACCCTATAACCCTGACCTGTACATCCCGGAAAATACCTCGATCCCCTGCTCACTGGATCGCCGCTTTGTATCTGACCGGGCGGGGAAACTTCGCTGCACGGTCACTACTGACATCTGGAGCGCCAGCGGCAACACGAAGCTGATAGAGAAAGGCACCACCGCATCATTACTTTACCGCGCCATAGCGGAAGAAGGTATGAAGCACGGGCAAGGGCGGGCATTCATCATTGCGACGAAGCTACGCACCCGCCAGCCGCCTTATCTCGATATCCCGTTGGTTGATACCAGCGCGGCTGGCGAGCTGGGCGAGGCTGGCGTTGATGGCTGGATAGATTCGCACTTCTGGGAACGGTTCGGCGGCGCGTTAATGGTCGGCATGATCCCCGATATTGGCGCATGGGCATCCAACAGCGCGGGTAAAAAAGATCGCAATACGGACTATACGGAAAACAGCCGCCAGGCTATGGCAGATATGGCGCGTACTACGCTGGAGAACAGCATCAATATTCCCCCAACGCTCTATAAGAATCAGGGCGAGATCATCAACCTAATCACAGGCGAGGATATTGATTTTTCCAACATCTATACACTGAGGTTGAAAAATGACCGCTAAGAATATTTCCCTCGACCGCTATAAACAGCGTTTCTTTGGCGACTTTCTGGAGCTTCCCGGCCTGACGGAGGTCGCCGTCAACCGTCCAGGTGAGCTGTATACCAAAATCAACGGCGTATGGAAGCAGCACGCCGTTCCTTTGTCCTATGAGGATTGCTACAACTTTGCCCGGTGCCTGGCAAAGCACCACGGCGACAATATCGAAGATATTAAGCCGGGGCTGTCAGCCACGCTGGAATCTGGCGAACGGTGCCAGGTGATTGTTCCCCCGGCCTGTGAGCGCGATACGGTGTCTATCACCATCCGTAAGCCATCGAAGGTACAAATCCCGCATCAGTCATACATCGATGCGGGATTTTATAACCGGGTAACAGGCGAGGAAAAAACGGAGACGCACGACGAGGAATTAATTGCATTGTACAATACAAAAAATATTCCTCTGTTTATGGAGAAATGCGTCGAGTACGGTAAAACTCTCGCGGTCGCCGGGGAAACCAGTACCGGGAAAACCACCTATATGAAAATGTTGATAGGGTATATTCCTGTACATCTTCGGATATCAACCATTGAGGACAACCCGGAAATCACGTTCTTTATCCATAAAAACTACGTCCATCTTTTTTATCCGTCAGAATCATCAGATGAAAAAGGTTCTATCGTTACCCCGGCGAGCCTTTTACGCTGGAATTACCGTATGAACCCTGACCGCATTTTATTAACAGAGGTTCGCGGTGCGGAAGCCTGGGACTTCCTTAAAATAACAGGTTCCGGCCATGAAGGGAGTATGACCTCCATTCATGCAGGATCAGCGAAAGAAGCTATAGATGGGTTTATTACCCGTTGCTATGAAAATCCACAGTGCGCCCAGCTCCCCTATACATTTATGTTACGTAAGGTTCTGGATAGCCTGGACGTGATTGTGAGCATTGATTTAGACGGAAATGTCCGCCGTATGAATGACATTTATTTCCGTCCAATTCATCGAAACCAGTATTTTGAGGAAATGAAAGCATGATAAAGAAACTTAAAGTAATCATGTTAGCGGCAATAGTTACCGGATGTTCATCGCCGCCGCCTCCCGTTCCTGTAGAGTGGGATAAAGCCGCCGCCCCATTAAACACCAGTTTACCGCAATGGAGTGACAATAACGTTATAGTTCCTTCCCCGACAGTTAACGGTAAATGGACATCATCAATCAGCGCACAAAGTTTCTACGATACAATATGGACTCCAGCAGTATTTTACGCAGTCGCCCATTCAACACGAATTGTCGTCACTGCACAATCCGGTACTGCTTTCTTTAATGCCAAAAACTGGCTTCGCCAGAATGGTGCAAAAGGTGTTATTGAATACCAGCCCGTCTTTAATTGCCTGACATGCAGAGAAACCACCATTTATTTCTCTCGCTAATCCATTTAAACAATACAATCTAATAAGGATTTACCATGAAAAAAACCGTTATCGCGGCGGCTGTATTATGCCTGACCGCAGGAACACCGTTTTATTCCTTTGCCGCTGACCCGTGCGAAGTTGTTCTTTGCATGTACGGAAAAGCTACGGGTAATAGTGGTGGGAGTGAATGCAGTTCAGCAGAACGCGCATTTTTTAAAATCAACGCCTTTAAAAAACACCATCGTTTTAATCCGGGTAAAACATTCGATATGCGAAAAGAATTTTTAGGCGAATGTAAAGCCGCAGACCCTGAATCAATAAGCAAAATCCTTTCAAAGTTTGGCAGAGTGAAAGGATAACTGACATATCCATTTTGATATGAGAGGTTCGAAATGATAAACGAAGATTTATTCATTAATAATCTACACTCAAAAAATCAGGACAGAATATCTGTAGCCCTGGTATATGACACGTTATCAAAAGAAGCCCACAGAGGTTGTGGGCTGTATTACGAAATATACGAAAGCTGTTTTATCGGTCTTTTGCGCGATCATCTTTCAGAACTTAATGAAGCTGACGCAAATAAATTACGACGCTATGCCGAAAGCAAAGGCACGAAAATTGATGATGCGTCCTACAGTGAAGCACTGGAAGCTGAAAGGGAGTGCAGGGCTGAAATATACCGCGAGCAAATGTAATCACACAAAACAAATGTGTATTGTACAATACACAGACTAACAGGCGACGGGACTTTAAGGCTTCATTATTTTTGGCTTCAATTTCGAAGAAATTGTTAAGACGAAAAATAATGAAGTGGTACGCGGAAAGAAAATTCAATTTCGAAGAAATTGCTAATTTTCAGGAACCGCGCCCACCTGCGAACATTCGCCCACAGCGAATTGAGCAGGCCGGGGGGAGCCGCAAAAATTTTGCCGCCCCAGCGAGCAAAAAGGCACGCCCACGTGCCGTTTTTTGTGGGGGGCTTGCCCCGCACACCGTCGCAGCCAGGTAATATAACCCGCCCCAGCGGGGGATATTACCGATTAGGCGCGACCAACCCCTTTAAAGCAGCGTTCCGATTTTTTCGAGCTTGCGAGGAAAAATAGGCTAAACGCAGCGTCTTAAAGGGGTTGGTCGCGCGTAGCGCAAGACGGTGTGCCGCCTTTGACCTTGGGGGTTTTGGCTCGGCGTCCAGCCGGGACATTACCCCCATGTGTCATGCAGTGAGGGCGTCCAGCCCGAACGTAATGGCACACGCCGTTGCCCTTCATTCGGGCGTTTCAGAGGACAGACGACCACTGGTCGGCTGTATTCTGAAAGCGCGGATAACGGGCTTGATCGCCACTGGCGATCAGCGCCTTTTGCCTGTTCATCGGAGCATATTATGGGAGCATCGCATGGGAGCGTGGTTACGCTCCTATAAGCTGCTCCCATCTTTTGCGCCCAACACGTCAGTTTTCGTATGGAGAAAATAGATATGGGTTCCCACCTGATGCAAAGGCTGAATGCCTTTGCCGATGCATTTTCATTTTTCCTGTTATGGCTGCAAAACAGCCCTGTCATATTATCCCTGCTCGCAGGTCTTACATTACCTTTTATATTCCACCTTCCCCGCGAGGAAAGAAAGAACGCCCCGTTCTGGTTAAAGTCGGTGGCGTGCGTGTCCATTTTCTTTTTTATATTCGGCACCATATCACCGCTAACTATTCAGGGGTTGAGCTACTTTTTTAAGTCACTCGACAACAACATACTGTTTAGAGTTCCACTATGGATCATGACCATAATATTTACGGCAGCAGGATTAATATTTCATATTGCAGCCCGACGACTTTTAGCAGGAGAAATTGACAACCTAAAACATCGAATGATTAAGAAAAGCAAGCTGGAGAGAAATACCCGAACCGATGTACGCAAAGTAAAAGAGCTATTACCCGACCCCATAGAATATAACCCACTCGATTACATTGATTTAAAGAAAGGCGTTTTTATTGGCTTAAACAAAGATGACCAACCGCAATACATAACCATAAAAGAATTTAAAACCCAACACGCAGCAATTATCGGTACAACAGGTTCCGGGAAAGGCGTAACTGCGACCGTTCTACTTTATCAGGCTATTCTTTTAGGTGAGGCTGTTTTTGTAGAAGATCCAAAAGATGATGAATGGGCACCACACGTACTTAGGGAAGCATGTAAAAAAGCAGGCAAGAAATTCACACTTATAAATTTAAACAAGCTAAATTCCCAGCTTGATTTACTGGCTGATATCTCTCATGAACAACTGGAAGAATTATTTAACGCTGGCTTTAGCCTGGCTAAGAAAGGGGAGGCGTCAGATTTTTATCGTATATCTGACCGTCGCGCAGCCAGAAATACATCTGCAATTTATGAAAAAGGAATGACGCTTCGTGATTTATTTAACACTGACTTTGTTCAGTCATTACGTGAAGATGTTCCCGCATTTTGTGGCGAGCTGGAAGAAATTGCTTTAGTTAACTCAATTAATGCCAAAAATGGATTTTCATTAAAAGAGGTTTTTGATGAAGGTGGTTGTTGCTACATTATTGGTTCAACGCGAAATCAAAAGATAATTTCCGCACAAAGAATGATTCTGACCCGGCTGATACAAATAGCAGAGACTAGGGACAGAATAAACAGTACCCCGCGTACTGTTGCTATTTTCCTCGACGAGTTGAAATATCATCTTTCTCGCCCTGCTCTTGAAGGACTTGGAACGGCACGAGATAAAGGCGTGCATATATTCATGGCTTTTCAGGCGATAGACGATCTGCGTGACTGCCCGTCTGATTTAAATGGTGATTCAGTTATTGGCGCTATCATTGAAAACGCCAAATTCAAATTGATTTATAAAATCCAGAATCCCGAAACAGCAGAATGGGCGGCAAAAATGACAGGTTCTATCCTGGTCGATGATGAGATGAGAAAAGTACGGACTGATTTATCATTAACGGAAAAAGTGGATACAGACCGAATGATAAGACAGGCAGAAAGTTACTACGTTGACAGTAATATGTTTTTAAATCTCCCTGAAAAAGTTGGTTTTGTATTTACGTCAACCGAACTACCAAGAGCTACAAAGATGTTTCAGGTTCAGGTCAAAAAAGAAAACATCGAACTTCTTTCATTTGAGTATAAACAAGCCACACCAGAAAAAAATGAAAGCCAGGAACATAAGCCATCAATCAATCTGTGAGGGCTGAAATGCTTATTCATAACGTTGCAGAAAGGAAAGAAGCCGCAAACAGAAAAATGCTTGCATTGCTGACATTCCTTAAAGAAGAAACATACTCCGATTTTAAAACGCTGAAAAAGGTTGTTGGGTTCAAGGGTAAAAGTCACCGCCCAACGTATGCGCTACTGAATAAGGCGGTTGCATTGGGGTTTCTGATAAAACATGAATACCCGGTAATAGCCGGAAAAAAATCACTATGGGGGATCACCATGCAAGGGCTGGCGATGGTGGTTAAACCCGATGATAAAGTATTCCCCGGTTATTTTGAGCCGGGGAAACTCAAATACTGGACACTGGAACACCGGCTCCTGAATCATCGGGTCAGAATTGCACTGGAAGAGAAAGGCGGGCAAGGCTGGCTTAATGGTGATCGGGGGGAGTTTATTGCGCGTTATCATGGCGTTCGCCATCGTCCTGACGGGATTATCACGTTAGATAGCGGCGCAATCGTCGCCGTCGAAACTGAGCGCTCAATGAAAACCCGCGCACGCTATATCAACATCATTAACAGCCATCTGGCGGCCAGCGATGCCGGACGCTGGCACTACGCGATGTATGTCATGCCGGATGACAAAACCAAAACATCGTTAATCCGACTGTTTGACTCCATCAAAACGGTAATGAGGAACAACGTTCCGGTGCCGTTCGACGCGAAAAACCGCGAAATGTTTCTTTTCCGCACCATTGATGAACTGGAGCAAGCAGCCGCCAGCGGAGGCCAGTGATTATTTATATAAATCTATTTTTATAAGGTGTGACAAATGAAATGCCGATCTCGTTTGCTTGTGTTTCTGCCCCTGCTTTTCCCCGCCCTTTGCCTGGCTGACTTTTCTGGCCGTGTTGTTCGGGTCGTCGATGGTGATACTGTCCAGGTACTCGCCGATGGCAAAATGATGAAAGTTCGCCTTAACGGTATCGATGCCCCGGAATCGGGGCAACCGTTCGGCCAGCGCTCAAAGCAAAACCTGTTAAAGCTGGCCGTCCAGAAACAGACGGTGGTCATAGCCAACAATACAGATCGTTATGGCCGCTGGCTGGGAACATTGATGATTGACGGTATCGATATCAACGCAGAGCAGGTTAAAGCGGGTATGGCGTGGGCTTATCGATATCATGGCCGTGCCAGTGACGAAACAATGCTACGCCTTGAAGAAGAAGCCAGACGGCATAAAATCGGGCTGTGGTCGTCATCTGATCCAGTGGAGCCGTGGAAGTGGCGCAAACAGAATAAATAGGATTATATTTTTATATAATTCTGATATGGTAAGGTTAATTTTTAGACGGACGAGGGACTTATGATATTCGCTAAATTTCAGTCACTGACCCATAAGATAGACACAATGGTTATTCGTGACATTAAACGGGAGATGCCGTTGAAATACTGGTCATTCAAAGTGGCGGAATGGATCGCCAGAGTCGGAATGATTGGCTTTGTTTGTACCTTTCTTACGTATTTCGGACTCGGCCTCATCATGCAGCACTCAGGCCAAAACCTGCCGGAATCGTTTACTGAGGGATGCGCTCAAGCCATCGTTGCATTGATCGCTATTGCCCTGGTCGGTTTCCTGGTCAGAGGCGGATTGTACGTCGATCTGGAAAAAAGAATACTGGATAAGTGGCAGAGCTACGTTCAGTGATGGTATCACCCGGCCAGTGGCCGGGATACCGGGTGACTTAATGATGTTTTTTCCAGAATTCCTGGTACGCCTCGAACAGCTCCCCATGTTTCATATCGTTGGCCGCAGCAATGGAGCGGAACTCACGTTTCAGCTCCATATCAATGTATAAGTTAAGCTGTGCCTTACGGCCATCAGCACTTTTCCGGGTAGGATTAAAGCCGTGTTCCGTATCCGCCTGGCTTGGCGGCTCACCTTTGGTATTGCGCGGTTTTGCTGGGACGTTCGCCATAATATCACCTTATAGATAAATATAATTATATTATTATATACTACTGCGTAAGCGTTGTCAGTCGATCGATCACACCCTGCACAACATCATCAGCTTTCTGCCGTGGGCCAGGGAAAGGCGACTCCGTAAGAGCAAGCCCTTTATCCTGCGCCTGGCTGAACGATGTCAGAAAAGGAATAGCGCCCGGAATGACGGGAACGCCGCAGGGTTGCAGGTATTCCAGCGCCGCACGATATTCACTCTCACTTTCACTTACCCCCGCAAACACCACCGCCATTTTATCTGTCGAATGTCCTTTGTTACGCAGCGCGTTTACGGTCGTAACGGTCGTTCGTAGATCATCCACGCTAAACCCTGTCGGCAGTACCAGCAAATCGACAATATCAATCAGGCTGAGTAACGATTTCGTGGCATACGCCGCACTGTCGATGACAATCAAATCCCATTGCCCGGATTCGATCTGTTTCTTCGCCTGTGAAACCGTCCCGCATCCCTGAATTGTCACCGGAGGTTCAAAACCATTTCGCAACCGACGTTGCCCCCAGTCCAGGAAAGACCCCTGATCAATATCCATATCCAGCCCAAGAACCCCCCATCCTGCCTTTGTATACTCGGTGGCGATAGCCCGTGACATTGAGGACTTTTTCACCCC
>NZ_BCTT01000021.1 GCF_001590905.1 Serratia grimesii NBRC 13537 | reverse complement strand
GCGTGACGAAGAGAGGGAAGTTGGCGAAGCCAACCGTCTGATGGGGCAAAGGCGCGGGTTGCAAGGGACCGCGCCTACGGTCCCTTGCTCGGTCGGAGCGTATAAACCGCATAAAACCGCGTAGGTTTATCGACCGAAACGTTGCTCACACGCTTAGATAAACACGAATTGACAAGCATTTACGCCGCTTGCGTCCCAGTTATTCAGAGGATGCGGTGCTTTTCCAACTGCTTCTGACGCATAGCCTCTTTCTCCAAACGCTTCTTACGCGCATCGCAAGGCTCCGGGCAATCACACACTTTATCCATCCCCAGCGCTGTAATACCACCACAGCTGCCTTGCAGACTCTTGCGCTTGAACACATAGCCCAATGACATTCCGCCGACAATCAGCAGAAACAACACGAAGCTGGCGACAAATACGGTCAACATAGCGACCTCACGAATTGTTGTTCAAATAGGGTTTAAACGCATCGGAGTAGCGCTCTTCAAAACCGGTCGCGGTTTTCACAATCATGAACACCGGGATCCCCATCAGATTCGCCAACGCCATACCGCGTTCCGGCCCCAAAACGTTCAGCCCGGTCGACAAGCCATCGGCAGCCATACAGGTAGGGCTTAGCACCGTGACCGACACTAAATGGTGATGGATCGGTCGGCCTGTGATTGGATCGATAGTATGCGAATAGCGCACGCCGCCCTGCTCGAAGTAGTTGCGGTAATCGCCCGACGTGGCGATCGACATCTCGCCCGGCTGGATCACCAGTTGCGCCTTCTGCTCCATACCCGCCGTCGGCCGTTCAATGGCGATACGCCACGGCTTTTTCTCACCGTTGTGGCCGCGAGTACGGACTTCGCCGCCAATATCTACCATATAGTTTTTGACCTGCTGCGATTGCAGATACTGGGCAATCACATCCACACCATAGCCTTTCGCGATCGAAGAAAGATCTACGTATAACTCAGGAATGCTCTTAACCAACGCATTGCCCTGCACCGACAATTTGTCGATACCGGTCCAGGCGCGACGCTGCTCCAGTTCGGCAGCGCTCGGTACCTTTTCCGGTCGCCCTTCAGGTCCGAAACCCCACAGATTAACCAACGGCCCGACGGTCACATCCAGTGCACCGTCGGTGACGCGGTTGATCCGTAGCGCTTCCAGCACCACTTCAGTCGTGGCGGCAGAGACAGGGAAAGGTTTATCCACTACGCGGCTGGCATTGAAGCGGCTCAGTTCAGAATCAGGCCGGTAGGTCGACATTTGATCGTTGACCAACTCCAACCGCTTGTCGATCTCCGCCTGCATTTTGGCGGCAGACGGCGTGTCATCGCCGGTAACATAGCGGATCGAATAAGACGTCCCCATGGTTTTACCATCGAGATTCACCTGCTCCGGCCCGCAGCCAGTCAATAACAGGGTGGCGCTCAGCGCCACCGTCGTTATTAACCCCTTCATTGCCCATCCACGCATTTAGCCACCAAAGTCATCAAGCATGATATTTTCGTCTTCGACACCCAGATCTTTCAACATCTTGATCACCGCAGCGTTCATCATTGGCGGACCACACATGTAGAACTCGCAGTCTTCCGGCGCGGGGTGATTTCGCAGATAGTTTTCCAACAGAACATTATGGATAAAGCCAGTGTAACCCGTCCAGTTATCCTCAGGCTGCGGATCGGAAAGTGCCACATGCCAGGTGAAGTTCTCGTTCTCTTCCTGCAACCGGTTGAAATCGTCCTCATAGAACATTTCACGCAGTGAACGCGCACCGTACCAGAAGGTAATTTTGCGTTTCGACTTCAAACGATTGAGCTGGTCAAAGATATGTGAACGCATCGGTGCCATACCCGCACCACCGCCGATGAAGATCATTTCAGCGTCGGTGTCCTTGGCGAAGAACTCACCGAACGGACCTGAAATGGTCACCTTGTCACCGGCCTTCAACGACCAAATGTAGGAAGACATAATGCCCGGCGGCACATCCGGATCACGCGGTGGCGGCGTGGCGATACGCACGTTGAGCATGATGATGCCCTTTTCGTCCGGGTAGTTCGCCATCGAGTAGGCACGCACGGTGGTTTCATTAACCACCGAACGGTAGCGGAACAGGTTGAACTTGTCCCAGTCACCACGGTACTCGTCCGGCACGTCAAAATCGGCATAGCTGATATCGTGTGCCGGCGCTTCGATCTGGATAAACCCACCAGCGCGGAACGGCACGTCTTCACCGTCAGGGATTTTCAGTTTCAGCTCTTTGATAAAGGTGGCTTTGTTATCATTGGAGATAACCTCGCACTCCCATTTCTTCACGCCGAAGATCTCTTCCGGTAACTCGATTTTCAGGTTCTGCTTCACGTTCACCTGACAGGCCAGTCGACAACCTTCTTTCGCTTCACGCTTGTTGATGTGCGACAGTTCGGTCGGCAGAATATCGCCGCCGCCCTCTTTGATCACGACTCGACACTGACCGCAAGAACCGCCGCCGCCACAGGCAGACGAAACAAAGATCCCTTGGCTGGAGAGCATATTCAGCAGCTTGTCACCCGCCGGAGCAGTAAAGCTTTTGTCCAGATCGCCGTTCACTTCCACCGCAATGTCACCGGTGTTCACCAGTTTTGATTTGGCGAACAGGATGAGCAACACCAGCACCATGACGATGCCGGTAAACATCGCGACGCCTAAAATAATTTCCATAAATTCTTCCCGCCTTTACAACTGAACACCGGAGAAGGACATAAAGCCCAACGCCATCAGCCCGGTGGTGATAAAGGTAATGCCCAAACCGCGTAACCCTGCGGGGACATTGGCATACTTGAGTTTTTCGCGGATCCCCGCCATCGCGACAATCGCCAACATCCAGCCGGTGCCGGAACCGAAGCCGTACACCACCGATTCGGTGAAGTTGTAGTCACGTTGCACCATGAAGGAAACGCCACCGAAAATGGCGCAGTTCACTGTGATCAATGGCAGGAAAATGCCGAGTGCGTTGTACAGCGACGGGAAGAAGCGATCGAGGATCATCTCCAAAATCTGTACCAACGCGGCAATTACGCCGATAAAGGTAATGAAGTTGAGGAAGCTCAGATCAACACCTTCCACCAGCGCGCCATCACGCAGGATCAGGTTGTAGACCAGGTTGTTCACCGGTACGGAGATCCCAAGCACCAAGGTCACCGCGATGCCCAAACCAAAGGCGGTCGATACCTTCTTCGACACGGCCAGGAAGGTACACATCCCCAGGAAGAACGCCAACGCCATGTTCTCAACGAACACTGCGCGTACAAACAGGCTGATATAATGTTCCATCGGCCATTACTCCTTTTCGATCTGCGCTGGTTTCAGGGTGCGTAGCGCCCAAATCAGCAGGCCGATGATAAAGAACGCACTCGGTGCCAGCAGGAACAGGCCGTTCGGCTGATACCAACCACCGTTCTGCACCGTTTCCAGCACGGGAATACCAAACAGCTTGCCAGACCCGAACAGCTCGCGCAGGAAACCGACCAACACCAGGATCACCCCGTAGCCCAGGCCGTTGCCGATACCGTCCATGAAACTCTCGATTGGCGGTGACTTCATGGCATACGCCTCAGCGCGGCCCATCACAATACAGTTAGTGATGATCAAACCGACAAACACTGATAGCTGTTTGGAGATCTCGAACGCATAGGCACGCAACAGCTGATCGACCACGATGACCAATGAGGCGATAATCGCCATCTGCACGATGATGCGCACACTGTTTGGAATATGGTGACGGATCAGTGAAATAAAGAAGCTGGAAAACGCCGTTACCAACGTCACTGCAATGGTCATCACCACTGCGGTCTCCAGCTTGGTAGTCACTGCCAACGCAGAACAGACCCCAAGCACCTGCAAGGCGATCGGGTTGTTGTCGAACAGCGGCCCCAAAAGGACCCGTTTAATCTCTTTGGAATCAGCCATTTTTCAGCGCTCCTTCACGAACTTTTTTCAGGAACGGGCCAAAGCCGTGCTCGCCCAACCAGAAGTCAAAAGTATGCTGCACACCGTTGGAGGTCAGCGTGGCGCCGGATAAACCGTCCACCCCGTGTTCATCCCCCTGACGCGCTCCGCCTTTCACTACGCGGATCGCCGGCTGCCCGTTGTCGTCAAACAGCTTTTTACCGATCCACTGCTGGCGCCAACTGGCATTCTCAACCTCACCGCCCAGCCCCGGGGTTTCCCCTTGCTGGTAATAAGTAATCCCTTTCACCGTGTTGCCGTCGTTATCTAACGCAACAAAGGCGTACATCATCGACCACAGACCTGTGCCATAGACCGGCAACACAATTTTGTTCACCGTACCGCTGTCGTCACGCACCAGGTAAATTTCTGCCTGATTACTGCGACGTTTGATACCCGCCGGATCGTCAGCCGCCGGTAGCGCCGCGCTTTTACTATCGTCACGCAATGCCGCAGCCAGATCGAACGTAGCCGCTTTGCCGGTTACAAACTCGCCGCTGTTTAAATCCAGCAAACGTGGTTCGATACGTTGTGTGAACAACGCTTTAACCTGCTCGCCTTCCATCTTCGGTTGCAGCAAGCCTGCTACATCGAGGATGTTGCGCTGTTTATCGAGTAATTTCTGTTCCTGCTGTTTGGACTTCAGGCCGACGGCGGAACCCGCCACCACCACAGAACACACCAGACACAGCAGCAATACCACCAGCAGCGTTTTACCGATGCTGTCGTTTTTAGATTCATTCGCCACGGGCTTTTCTCCGCTTGATGTTGGCCTGCACCACCAGATAATCGAACAGCGGCGCGAACAGATTGGCGAACAGAATCGCCAGCATCATCCCTTCCGGATAGGCTGGGTTGACGACCCGAATCAGCACACACATCACGCCAATCAGGATGCCGTACCACCATTTGCCTTTGTTGGTAAACGAGGCAGAAACCGGATCGGTGGCCATAAAGATCATGCCGAAGGCAAAACCGCCTAACACCAGATGCCAGTACCACGGCATGGCAAACAACGGGTTGGTAGTAGAACCAATGGCGTTGAACAGGAAGGCGGTCGCCATCATGCCCAGCATCACGCCAGCGACAATGCGCCAGGACGCTACGCGACCAAACAGAATTATCGCGCCACCAAGCAAGATCATCAGCGTAGAGACTTCACCGACTGAACCGGGAATGTTGCCGAGGAAGGCATCCATCCAACTGATAGACTGGCCAGTAGCCACGTTGCTCAGGCTATGTGCCCCACCTGCGCTCCACTGCGCCAGCGGTGTCGCGCCGGAGAAACCGTCAGCGGAGGTCCACACCAGATCACCGGAAATCTGTGCCGGATAAGCAAAGAACAGGAACGCACGCCCAGCTAACGCCGGGTTAAGGAAGTTACGTCCCGTACCACCAAATATCTCTTTCGCGACCACCACACCGAAGGTAATGCCCAGTGCGGCCTGCCACAGCGGCAGCGTTGGCGGTACGATCAACGCAAACAGAATAGAGGTGACGAAGAAGCCTTCGTTAATCTCATGCTTGCGAATGACGGCGAACAGCACCTCCCAGAAACCACCGACCAGGAACACCACGGCGTAAATCGGCAGGAAATAGCAGGCACCCAGCACCATTTTGCTGACCCAGCCTGCGTCTGCCGCCAATGAGGCACCCAACCATTGTGCCAACCGGTAGTGCCAATCCCCCGCCAGCACCTGCTGGAGTTGCTCGCCACTGTAAAGGTGGTGCAATGCAGGAATGGCTTGTTGGCCGACGTTGTACATCCCCCAGAACATTGCCGGGAACACCGCCAACCACACCAGGATCATCATACGTTTCAGATCAATGGCGTCGCGTACGTGCGAAGCGCCACGCGTCACCAAACCAGGGGTGTAAAACACCGTGGTCGTCGCTTCAAACAGCGGGTACCACTTTTCCAGCTTGCCGCCCGGTGTGAAGTGATGCTCGATTTTTTCAAAAAAGTTCTTCAGGCCCATCGGTTATCCTTCCTGCTCAATCTTGGTCAGCACATCGCGCAGCACCGGAGCGTATTCATACTTGCCGGGGCAAACGAAGGTGCACAGCGCCAGATCTTCTTCATCCAGCTCCAGACAGCCCAACGCCTGTGCGCTGTCACTGTCACCCGCCAGCAGGTCGCGCAGCAGCAGGGTCGGCAGGATATCCAGCGGCATCACCCGCTCGTAGTTACCGATCGGTACCATCGCACGCTCACCGCCGTGGGTAGTGGTCGAGAAGGCAAACAATTTGTTCTTCAGGAAGTGGCCCAGCGTGGTGCGGGTGATGGAAAATTTATCCGGCGACGGCGCGATCCAACCGAATAACTCTTTATCGCGCCCTTCCTGCAGTACAGAAACCAGCGAATGGAAACGGCCAAGGTAGGCGTTCGGTCCGGCAACGTGGGTGCCGCTCAGCACTGAGCCGGAAATCACGCGGTTCTCACCGGCTTTCAGACGAGCGGCAGTCAGTTCGTCAAGGCTGGCCCCCAACCGGGTACGCAGCAGCACAGGGTGTTCCACTTGCGGCCCGGCTAACGCGACCACCCGATGGGTATCGAGTGTACCGGTGGTAAACAGGGTGCCAATGGCGATCACGTCCTGATAACCGATATGCCAGACGGTCTTTTTCAAACTGACTGGTTCGAGGAAATGAATATGGGTCCCCACCAGCCCCGCAGGATGCGGGCCGGCGAACTCGTTATAGGTCACCTGTGCATCGGGTTGTTTACCCAGATTCACGCCGGCTGCGTGACAAACATGCACCTTGCCGTCGGTCATGCGCGCCAATACAGACAGCCCAGCGTTGAACGCAGCTAACTGCTCAGCGATGATCACCTGCGGATCGGCAGCCAGCGGCTGGCTGTCCATGGCGGTAACGAAAATCGCGCGCGGGGTGGTACCGGGAGCCGGTGTTTTACTGAATGGACGGGTACGTAGCGCAGTCCACAGGCCACTGGCGAGCAATTCGCTTTCGACTTGTTCACGCGGCAACATGGCGAGTTCAGCCGTTGGATAATGGGCAAACTCCAGTTGGTCATCGCCGCCGTTTTCAACAGCAATCACGACCGACTGCAATACGCGCCGCTCACCACGGTTGATTGCCACAATACGGCCACTGGCAGGTGCGGTGAAGAAAACACCGGGTGTCTTTTTATCTTCGAACAGCGCCTGGCCTTTCTTAACGCTATCGCCTTCCTGCACCAGCATGGACGGGCGCATTCCGACGTACTCTTCCCCAAGCAGGGCGACATGCTGAATTATTGGGCCGTCCTGAATCGCCTGAACCGGTGTTCCGGCAATTGGCAGATCTAACCCTTTTCTGATTTTAATCATAGGATTTATACGATGTTGGTTAGTTTCACACGTCTTACCGGCCCCAGAGGCTGGTACTGACGATGCCTGGATGATGAGGCTACTGATGCAGCCTCTGGGTTGGGCGCAACGGCATCACGCTCAACATGAAATCTTTCGCACTGACAAAATGGGGTAACGTACATTCCGTTGATTAACTCCTGCATCCATTTTTTGCGCGATAAAAACGCTGTTAATATTTTGTTGCCGCTGGATGTCCATGCAATAGACAGGGTGATAACGTCAACACCTCTACTCCGCGACCGTAACAGCAGATTAATTCGAGCCGGAATATTAACATTTTCCACAACATTTTTCTGCGTTGGGCAGTGACCTGAGTCAAGCAAACGCAATTAAATTTCGGCTGTTTTACACCACTAATCGTTAAAATCTGCCTGTCGATTCACTTTTATCGAAGTTTGTAGTTTTTTTATACACATCGCATATTGCTAAAAAAGAACACACTGGTAATCTGACGGTGTTTTAAGACCGTAAAACAATAATCAGTGGCATGTTGGCCATGTGTATTGAGCCAGCAGATAAATATAAGCAGGAATAATAATGAGAAAAATCGCACTGTTGTTTGCGATGCTTTTTTCTATGCCGATGATCACGGCCTGTAGCGCCAGCGAGCAGGTTCCCGAGGTTCCGGTAGTTAAACAGCAATTAGTCGGTTCACCGGTCTATATTCAGATTTTCAAAGAAGAACGCACGCTGGAATTGTATGCCAAAATGGGCAACGAATTCCGCCTGGTGAACTCTTTCCAAATCTGTAATTTCTCCGGCGGCCTCGGGCCGAAACGCCGTGAAGGTGACTTTAAAAGTCCGGAAGGCTTTTATAGCGTTGACGCACGTCATCTGAAACCCGACAGTAAGTATTATCGGGCAATAAATATCGGCTTCCCTAATGATTACGATAAGTCACAGGGGTATTCCGGCGCATATCTGATGATCCACGGCGAATGTAAATCGATTGGTTGTTATGCGATGACCAACACCTATATGGATGAGATTTACCGTTACGTCGAAGCTGCATTCGCTTACGGTCAGAGCCGGATTGATATCAGTATCTATCCGTTCCGCATGACCGATCAGAACCTGAAACGCCACAGCTCATCCAACTACATTACCTTCTGGCGCCAGTTGAAACCGGGTTATGACTACTTCGTCAAAAACCACCAGCCGCCGATGGTCAGCGTAGCCAATGGCCAATACGTCTTGGGTCAACCCGTGCTGAGCAGCAGCCAGATGACGCAATATGCGTCAACCACGGCTCCCGCTGTCAGTACCAATCCCTTCGCTCAGACCAAGCCGCTCACCGAAGTGAAATAGCGCGAATTCGCCTGGTGCAATCTTGTGCCAGGTTTCATTCGCCGTCAGTGGCTGGGTAGCGATCACCGTGACCACATCATTAGGTGTGGTCTGCTGCTGAAAATCAATCTCAACATCCTGATCGAGCAGCGTAGCTTTACCAAAGGGTGCGCGACGGGTGATCCAATACAAGTTGGTGGAGCAATAAGCCATCACAAAGCGCCCATCCGACAACAGCATATTGAATACCCCCTTTTGACGCAGTTGATCTGCCAGCAGAGCGATATAACGGAATACCGGTGGCCAACGGCTTGGGGTGCGCGGGTATTTCAGTGACAGCTGATGCAGCAGCCAGCAGAACGCATACTCACTGTCAGTCTGGCCAACCGGGCGGAAAGTGCCGGTTTCCATCTGGCGATAGCCTTTCAACTGACCATTGTGTGCGTAAGTCCAATTACGTCCCCACAGTTCACGGGTGAACGGGTGAGTATTTTCCAGCGAGACTTCGCCACGGTTGGCCTGACGGATATGTGAAACCACCGCACAGGATTTGATGGGGTATTCCTGCACCAGGCGGGCTATCGGCGAGTCGAAACTCGGCTGGGGATCCTTAAACGTGCGGCAACCGTTCCCTTCGTAGAAGGTAATGCCCCAACCATCTTTATGTGGCCCGGTACGGCCACCGCGCTGAACCAACCCGGTAAAGCTAAAGCAAATATCGGTCGGTACGTTTGCGCTCATCCCGAGCAGTTCACACATCGCCAGCACTCCTTAACCACACTGACACCGTCTATCTATACGGACGCGGTATGCGGCACCCGTACTATAATTAATGAGGGACGAATGTCCCTCGGCAGCTATTACGCCTTAACCATCTCTTTTTCGATCAGTTGAATCAAGATGTGAATCGCTTTGATATGGATTTCCTGAATGCGGTCGGCATAGCCGAAGTGCGGCACACGGATTTCCACGTCGGCGGAACCCGCCATTTTTCCGCCATCTTTGCCGGTAAGGGTGATCACTTTCATTCCCTTCGCACGTGCCGCTTCGATAGCTTTAATGATATTGCCGGAGTTGCCGGAGGTAGAAATGCCCAGCAATACGTCACCTTCGCGGCCTACCGCTTCCACATAGCGTGAAAACACGTACTCATAGCCGAAGTCGTTGCTGACGCAGGACAAGTGGCTAACGTCGGAAATGGCAATCGCCGGATAGCCCGGACGGTTTTCACGGTAGCGGCCCGTCAGCTCTTCGGCAAAGTGCATGGCGTCACAGTGGGAACCGCCGTTGCCGCAGGAGATGACTTTCCCACCGGCTTTAAAGGAATCGGCCAGCAGCACTGCTGCACGTTGAATCGCGTCGATATTGGCGTCGTCATTGATAAATTTTGCCAGGGTATCGGCCGCTTCGTTCAGTTCACTACGAATAAGGTCGTGGTACATGAGGAACCTCTTGTTATCGTCAATCTTCCGCCCCGCAGTGTAACGGATCGGGGAAAAACCGAGAAGCACTGTGAGTTAAACAGCACCGCGGTTGAGGCGCCAATGAGGTTTTTGATTATTGATGCGGTCAGTTTGTGACTTAAGTTGTAATTAAACTGTAAATGCATTGATAAAAATATGGGGTTGTACTAAAACCTATTACATACACACAACAGGTCAGACCTCTTGCCACTTTGGAGCTTCTTATGATGGTTCTTAGTATTGTTGTTTTGCTGGCACTCATTGGTGTGGTGTTTTATCACCGAGTGAACCTCACCCTCAGTAGCCTTATTCTTCTGGCATACACCGCTGCTATGGGCGCCATTGGTCTGTGGACCTTTTGGATGCTGCTGCCGCTGGCGATTATTTTGCTGCCACTGAACGTCACATCATTGCGTCGTTCAATGCTGTCTGCCCCGGCGCTGCGTGCTTTCCGCAAGGTAATGCCACCGATGTCCACCACCGAAAAGGAAGCTATCGAAGCCGGTACTACCTGGTGGGAAGGCGACTTGTTCCGCGGTACGCCGGACTGGAACAAGCTGCATAACTACCCGAAACCGCAATTGACCGCCGAAGAGCAGGCGTTTATTGACGGCCCAGTGGAAGAAGCCTGCCGTATGGCGAACGACTTCCAGATCACCCATGAACTGGCAGATTTGCCGCCGGAACTGTGGGCATATCTGAAAGAACACCGCTTCTTCGCGATGATCATCAAAAAAGAATACGGCGGCCTGGACTTCTCTCCTTATGCACAGGCACGCGTACTGCAAAAACTGTCCGGCGTTTCGGGCATCCTGGCCATCACCGTTGGCGTACCTAACTCCCTCGGCCCAGGTGAACTGCTGCAACACTACGGTACCGATGAGCAGAAAAACCACTACCTGCCAGGTCTGGCCCGTGGCGATGAGATCCCTTGTTTCGCCCTGACCAGCCCGGAAGCGGGTTCCGATGCCGGTGCCATTCCGGACGTCGGCACCGTTTGTATGGGTGAGTGGCAAGGCGAACAGGTGCTGGGCATGCGCCTGACCTGGAACAAACGCTATATCACGCTGGCACCGGTTGCGACCGTGCTTGGCCTGGCGTTCAAACTGTATGACCCGAATCACCTGCTGGGCGATAATGAATCACCGGGTATCACCTGTGCGCTGATCCCAACCAGCACTCCAGGTGTTGAAATCGGTAACCGCCACTTCCCGCTGAACGTCCCATTCCAAAACGGCCCGACTCGCGGTAATGACGTGTTCGTGCCTATTGATTACATCATTGGCGGGCCAAAAATGGCCGGTCAGGGCTGGCGTATGCTGGTTGAGTGCCTGTCGGTAGGCCGTGGCATCACCCTGCCTTCCAACTCCACCGGTAGCGTGAAGTCCATGGCGCTAGCGATTGGGGCATACGCCCATATCCGCCGTCAGTTCAAGCTCTCAATCGGCAAGATGGAAGGTATCGAAGAGCCACTGGCGCGTATCGCCGGTAACACCTATGTGATGGATGCAGCGGCTACGCTTATCACCAGCGGCCTGATGCTGGGCGAGAAACCGGCCGTGCTGTCGGCTATCGTGAAATACCACTGTACCCATCGCGGTCAGCAGGCAATCATTGATGCAATGGATATCGCCGGCGGTAAAGGCATCATGCTGGGTAAATCCAACTTCCTGGCCCGTGCCTATCAAGGTGCACCTATCGCCATCACGGTTGAAGGCGCCAACATCCTGACCCGTACCATGATGATCTTCGGTCAGGGCGCTATCCGTTGCCATCCTTACGTGCTGGACGAAATGGCTGCGGCGCAAAAGAACGACCTGAACGCCTATGACAAATTGCTGTTCGGTCATCTGGGCCACGTAGGCAGTAATAAGGTACGTAGCTTCTGGCTGGGCCTGACCAACGGCCGCACCAGCAGCACACCAACCAAAGATTCGACCCGTCGTTACTACCAACAGTTGAACCGCCTGAGTGCAAACCTGGCGCTGCTGTCGGACGTATCCATGGGCGTGCTGGGTGGCAGTCTGAAACGTCGTGAGCGTATCTCCGCCCGCTTAGGGGATATCCTCAGCCAAATGTATCTGGCTTCCGCGGCACTGAAACGTTTTGAAGATGAAGGCCGTCAGAAAGACGATTTGCCGCTGGTACATTGGGCCGTACAGGATAGCTTGCATCAGGCAGAACAAGCATTGGACGATCTGCTGCGCAACTTCCCGAACCGCTTTATCGCTGGCGTGATGCGCCTGGTGGTCTTCCCGTTGGGCCGCGTGCATACCGCACCGTCTGACCGACTGGATCACCAATTGGCCAAGATCATTCAGCAGCCATCCGCCACGCGTAGCCGTCTGGGTCGTGGCCAGTATCTGACGCCAAGCGAGCACAATCCAGTGGGTCTGCTGGAAGCCGCACTGGCTGACGTAATCGCCGCCGAGCCGATTCACGACCGTCTGTGCAAAGCGGCCGGCAAGAATCTGCCGTTCACCCGATTGGATCGTTTGGCACAGCGTGCACTGGAAGAAGGCAAAATTAGCGCGGATGAAGCGAAGATCCTGGTGAAAGCCGAAGAGAGTCGCCTGCGTTCCATCAACGTTGATGACTTCGAGCCGGATGCGCTGGCGGCCAGTAAGCCGGAAAAGTCGCTAAAGCTGGATAAGCGCCAGAAACACACCGAAGCCGCGTAACTGCAATCAACTGACTTACCCAGGGGCGATAATCATCGCCCCTTTTCTCTTTCTGGTTCTATTCAAAAGTGCAGCAAGAACGGGTCGTTCCGAGGTTGATGGTTATCTGCATCACACTGGGAGACACGGAGGTTGCCGCCATTTTGGCTTACGAACCCGAAAGGTAAGGCAAGCCAGCGGTTGAGCTTGCCCCACCTGTTGATTGTTGGCAATGGATCCATCAGCCCCCTTCTTCAGGATATCCGGCAGACTAGCCGTTCTGGCGAATACGCGCCAGCAGGGCGTCGATATGTTCGATTTGCGGTGCATTGACGATCAGCGCACGGCCCAACCCTAAAGCATTACGCTGACACTCAAGGCGCATCTCGGCATCGTCTATGCTGTCCAGATCGGCAACATGCGCCAGGCCAATAGTGCGACGGATCAGCTCACTGCCACAGTAGCCTACCGCATCCGTCCACACCTGCTGCAGGAACTGTTCGGCATAGCCTGGTACTGCCAACGCAAGTTCACGGGTCTGTTGGTGACATAACGCCAGGAAACGATCGGAGAAAATCAGCCAAAGTTCGCGTACATCTTGTAAACGCTGCTCACGCCCTGCGGCGGCGTCACGCGGCCCTAAAAGCCCCGGCAAGCCACAGTAATTCAATAACAGGTTCCCCAGCACGCTACCGACATCAAAGCCGATCGGGCCATAGAAACCAAATTCGGCGTCTATCGCCTTCAGTTTACCTTCCGCGACAAAAATCGAGCCACTGTGAATATCGCCATGCAGCAATGCTTCTGCCTTGCTCAAGAAGCGATGTTTCAACCCGGCGACTGCGAGTTTTAGCGGCGCATCATGACGCAGTTCAAGCACCTGCGGCAGCAGTGCAGCATCGAACTGATTACGTTCATGATCAATATAGGGATCGGTAAAGAACAGATCTTCAGTGATCTGACACAGTTCAGGATTGGTAAAACGGCTGACCTCAGCCTTTTTCTGCTGGGCCGACTGATAAAAGTCGGAGGTATGGAAGAGGGTCTGGGCCAAATATTCCGCCAGTTGTCCAACCGCCAACGGGTAATACTTGCCCTTGAGCAATTCGCTGCGCCAGATGTGATGATCAGAAAGATCTTCTTGTACCATCACCGCCAGCTCGGGATCGTGATGGAGTACCTTTACCGTATGCCGTGGACAAAAACCACCGTGGATCAACAAGGTCTCTGCTTCAATACGCGCACGATCCAAGGTCAATGGCCAAGATTCCCCCACGCAACGTACGTACGGAAGTGCCTGTTTGACGATCACCCGGCTTATACCGTCACGATCGCGGATCTTGAACACCAGGTTCAGGTTACCGTCGCCAATCTCGTCGGCGCTAACGAGCGCGTGAGGATCGGTGAGTTGCCCGTATTGACGTGCATACTCAACAGCATCGGCAGCAGTAAACGTACGATAATGCGACATACCCAACCCCTCCTTCCTTTCTCACTGGCGTAGCAATTTTATTTTTTTAGACGTAAAAGCATTTGGACGTCTATACATCCGGATGTCATGTTGGCAGAATAGCTTTCCAGATGCAATAACTACGCAACAAGGAATTAACCGCCGATGCAAGCGTTTAACACCACCAGTTTGACCTTGAGTGACAACCGACTTTGGATCCTCGATCAACAGGCTTTGCCGCAGGAAAAACAGTGGCGTACCTGTGACAGCGTGGAAGAATTGGTGGGGCATATTCACAGCCTGCGAGTACGCGGTGCGCCGTTAATTGGCTTATCCGCCAGCCTGCTATTGGCTCTGTTGGCGGAACGCGGCCTGCCGCGTGAAGAACTGGAGCAAGCACTGATCACGTTACGTGCCGCACGACCGACGGCAGTCAACCTGATGAACAATCTGGATCGCATGAAGCTCGCACTAGCACAACCTCAGTGGGTATCCGCGATGGTGGAAGAAGCATTGCGATTAGTGGAAGAAGATCGCAAGTTGTGCGATCGCATTGCCGATCACGGTGCCGAACTGGTGAAACCCGGCAGCCGTCTGCTGACACATTGCAACACCGGTGGCCTGGCAACCGCGGGGATTGGCACAGCCATCGGCGTTCTGTTGCGCGCTCATCAGCAAGGCAATGTACAACAGGTGTGGGTCGATGAAACCCGTCCGCTGCTACAGGGAGGGCGACTGACCGCTTGGGAACTGGGCGAACTGGGTATCCCATATAAGCTGATTTGCGACTCTATGGCCGCTAGCCTAATGGCGCAGGGCCAAGTAGATGCCGTGTGGGTCGGTGCCGACCGCATCGCCGCTAACGGTGATGTCGCTAACAAGATTGGCACCTATAGCCTGGCGGTGCTGGCGCATTACCACCGTATTCCGTTCTACGTCGCCGCGCCGCACACCACCCATGATCCGCACTGCCCAAATGGAGCCGCAATCCCGATTGAGCAGCGCGCTGCCACCGAGGTGACCGGTGTTGCGGGTAGCTTTGGCTCATGCCAGTGGGCACCTGTTGATGCCCCGGTCTATAACCCGGCATTCGACGTGACGCCAGCGGCACTGATTAGTGGCTGGGTGTTCGACAGCGGCGTGATCACGCCGCAACAAGCTAATGAAGGAATTTTCACGCGGGCGTTAGGCTAACGCCCGCATCATAGCGGTCAATCGAGACGTGGATACGCATCGGCGATGTTGTCGCCGGTGAAATGCGCCACCCAGCCTTCCGGGTTATCGAACACGCGGATGGCAGTGAAATTCGGTGCTGAGCCCATATCGAACCAATGGCGGGTATCGGCCGGCACCGAAATCAGATCGTTCTTCTCACACAGGATCTGGAAGATCTTGCCATCCAGATGCAGGCAGAACAGTCCAGCACCCTCGACAAAGAAACGCACTTCATCTTCGCCGTGGGTATGCTCGGATAAAAACTTGCTGCGCAACACGTCACGCTGGGCATTATCCGGACGCATGCTAATCACGTCCCAACTCTGGTAACCCTTCTCCGCCACCAGTCGATCGATCTGATGCTGATAGGCGGCGATCACCGCCGCAGGTTCCGGGTTTTCACCCAGTTCGCGATCCGCCTGCCAGCGTTCGAAACGTACGCCAATCTGCGCCAGCTGCTGCTGGATCGCCTGCGCATCATTGCTCTGCCACAAAGGCTGCTGTGGCTCTTTATCACTGAAAATGGTTAATCCACTCATGAGGCAAACTCTCCTAAATCGATATGATCAAACCGGTTAACCTGCGGATGTTGGCTTTGTTCATCGGCATCATTGCGGATTAGTTGGCAGGTATGCCAACCGGCGGCACGCGCGGCGTCCAGCTCTTGGTGAATGTCAGAAAGAAATAATAGCGCGTCAGGATCAATACCGATTTCACTGGCAATATTACGATACGACGCAACGTCACGCTTGGCACCAACGTGGGTATCAAAATAACCGCTGAACAGCGGCCGCAGATCCCCGGCATCGCTGTATCCGAACAGCAGTTTCTGTGCCTCTACCGACCCGGATGAGTAGACATACAACTTCAGCCCTTGCTGCTGCCAGACAGCCAATTGCCCGGCCACTTCGGGATACAAATGCCCACGAAAATCACCGTTCTGGTAGCCACTGCGCCAAATGATGCCTTGCAATGCTTTCAGCGCGGTAGACTTGCGGTCTTCGTCCATAAAGCGATACAGCGTGGTAATCAGTTGCTCAATATCCGCCTGCGGCTGATCAATTTCATGGCGTAAGTCGGCCAGCGGCGCGGTCACTTCGGCATCAGCGGCGTGCTGACGAAGAAACGTCTCCAACCTTTCACGTGCATAAGGGAACAATACTTGATGTACGAAGCGGATATCGCTGGTGGTGCCTTCAATGTCGGTGACGATAGCGCGGATCATTTTGCCTCCAGTAAACGGCGTTGCAGTTCGCACTGGAACAGGAATTCCAGCCCTTCGAGATGACGGCGAGCCTCTGCGACCTGGCGGCCCCAGCAATACAAACCGTGTCCCCGCACCAGAAAACCATATTGCAATGGCGTTACTTCAGCATAAGCCGCCACACGTGCTGCTAATCGCGGGATGTCCTGATCGTTATCGAAAATGGGGATAACCACGCTGTCCAGGTGCGTGTTTTGTCCGCTGAGTGATTTTTGCATCTCATAGCCCTGCAACAACAGTCCATCACTACGTTCAACACGCGACAGCACAGTCGCATTCACTGAATGTGTATGCAGCACCGCACCAATCTGCGGGTAGAGACGGTAAATCAAGGTATGCAGGCCGGTTTCC
The DNA here is from genome assembly GCF_001590905.1 of Serratia grimesii NBRC 13537. Lineage (GTDB taxonomy): Bacteria > Pseudomonadota > Gammaproteobacteria > Enterobacterales > Enterobacteriaceae > Serratia > Serratia grimesii. The sequence goes on along the minus strand of NZ_BCTT01000021.1, from coordinate 53,449 downwards.
GCCGATGGTGTACGGCCGCTTGGTACATGATTAGTGCCAGTTTCTACCAGCAGGAAATCTGTTTCTGTCAGGCTGCCTTTATCCTTGCCGGATTCGGTCACCAGACAGTGCTGATCGTCGAGACGCAACGACATGTTACCTCCCGTCGCCGGACACCAGCCCTTCTCACCAATCCAGTGGCAAGCAGACAATAGCGCTGTAAGTTGCGGATTTTCGGTCATTATCGTTTCCCGGTCTGTAAGGTCGTCCAGCAGATGAAGCTTAGAATGATTTGATTAATGGTTAGATCTTTTCTTCATTTAGCCATCTAAGCGTCTTGATTGCCAAATACTAACATCGTGTTATATTGACGGCAACATAAGCGCCAGGAGTATTAGCCTGCTATGAGCACTTCAGCATTGATTCCCGAAAGTAAACTGCCCGCGCTGGGCACAACCATTTTTACCCAGATGAGTGCATTGGCGGCACAGCATCAGGCAATCAATTTGTCGCAAGGTTTTCCCGATTTTGATGGTCCGGACTACCTGAAAGAGCGCTTGGCCTGGCATGTGAGTCAGGGCGCTAACCAATATGCACCGATGACTGGCGTTGCTCCACTGCGTGAGGCTATCGCCGAGAAAACCGCGGCTCTGTACGGCTGGCTGCCGGACGCCACCACCGAAGTCACCGTCACGGCAGGGGCTACCGAAGCCCTGTTCGCCGCCATCAGCGCGTTAGTACGTCCCGGCGATGAAGTGATTTGCTTTGATCCCAGCTACGACAGCTATGCACCGGCGGTGGCCTTGTCCGGCGGCACGCTAAAACGCATTGCACTGCAACCCCCGGCGTTCAGCGTAGACTGGCAACAATTTTCTGAATTGCTGTCACCACGTACCCGTCTGGTGATCCTCAATACGCCGCACAACCCCTCCGCCACGGCCTGGCAAGCTGAAGATATGCAGCACTTGTGGCACGCCATTAGCGATCACGAAATCTATGTCCTCAGCGATGAAGTCTATGAGCACATTTGCTTCGCCAAAGGGGGCCACACCAGCGTATTAGCTCACCCACAATTGCGTCAGCGTGCGATCGCCGTGTCCTCTTTCGGTAAAACCTTCCACATGACAGGATGGAAAGTGGGTTACTGCGTGGCCCCAGTAGCGCTGAGTGCAGAAGTACGCAAAGTGCACCAATACCTGACCTTCTCAGTCAACACCCCGGCGCAATTGGCACTGGCAGATATGCTGCGCAGCGAACCAGAACATTGGCAGCAGTTATCGGCGTTTTACCGTGCCAAGCGCGATCGTTTTGTGCAGGCATTGTCAAACAGCCGACTGGAAATTCTCCCCTGTGAAGGTACATACTTCCTATTGGCAGATTACAGCGCCGTCTCCGATTTGGACGACGTGGCGTTCTGCCATTGGTTAACTGAGCACGTAGGCGTGGCGGCGATCCCGCTGTCGGTCTTCTGTGCCGATCCTTTCCCACATAAATTGATCCGGCTGTGCTTCGCTAAACAGGATGCCACGCTGGATGCAGCTGCGGAGCGGTTATGTCGACTTTAAAAATTACCCTGTTGCAGCACCCCTTAGTCTGGCGAGACGGCGAGGCCAACCTGCGTCATTTTGATACGCTGCTGGCACCGTTAAGTGGCCGAGATTTGATTGTGCTACCTGAGATGTTCACTACCGGTTTTGCTATGGACGCCGGGGAAAGTGCGCTACCCGAACAGCAGGTGATCGACTGGCTGCACGGCTGGGCGAGCAAAAGCAACGCTCTGGTTGGCGGCAGTGTGGCGCTGAAAACTGCCGAAGGCGCAGTAAACCGTTTCCTGCTGGTTGAGCCAAACGGTCGGGTACATGCCTACGATAAGCGCCATCTGTTCCGCATGGCCGGCGAACACCTACATTATCAGGCGGGCAAACGGCGTGAAATTTTCGAATGGCGCGGCTGGCGGATTCTGCCGCAGATTTGTTATGACTTGCGCTTCCCAGTCTGGTCCCGCTATCAACAAGATTACGATCTGGCGTTGTACGTCGCCAACTGGCCGGCACCGCGCAGCAAACACTGGCAAACCCTGTTGGCAGCACGCGCCATTGAAAACCAGGTGTACGTGGCTGGCTGCAATCGTGTGGGCGAAGACGGCAATGGGCTGAACTACAGCGGTGACAGTCTGATCCTCAGCCCGCAAGGAGAAACGCTGGCGCAAGCGGAACCATTCGCCGCCACACAACTGGATGCAGAGCTGTCGCTGGAAACCCTGCAAAGCTACCGCAGCGCCTTCCCGGCCTGGCGCGATGCCGACAGCTTCCTGCGCCACGATTGATGATCCCGGGCGTGCTCCACTGCGCCCGTGACGTCAAGAAAGTTCTTCCTCTCCCGCCTTTTCTTCTGCACTTTCAATACGGTTAAACAGCAGATTCAACAGGAGAGCCACCAGGCATGAAGCGCTGATACCTGAATGCAGCAACGTACGCACCCAATTCGGGAACTGATCGTAAAAGGTCGGCATCACGATCGGGATCATGCCGAAGGCGATCGCCGTCGCCACCACCACCAAATTCATGTTGTCCTTATAATCCACTTTCGCCAGGGTACGAATGCCACTGGCCGCCACCGAACCAAACAGCACCACACCCGCACCGCCCAGTACCGGCAACGGAATGCAGGCAACTAATCGGCCCAGCACAGGCAAAACGCCCAGCAGCACCAAAATTGCACCACCGGCGCTGACGACAAAACGGCTCTTCACGCCGGTGATCGCCACCAGTCCAATATTCTGGGCAAAGGAGCTTTGTGGGAATGAGTTGAAGACCGGTGACAACGCACTCGACAGCATATCGGCGCGTAGACCATTGGCGATACGGCGCGCATTCACCGGTGAACCGACAATGTCGCCAACCGCCATTAACCCCGCCGTGGTTTCTGTCAGCAGCACCAGCACAATCAACAGCATGGATAACACGGCACTTAATTCGAAGGTGGGCCAGCCATACGCAAAAGGCGCAGGGAATGCCAACCATGGCCCGTTCCCCACAGCAGCAAAACTGACCTTGCCAACCAGCACTGCCACCACGCAACCAACCGCCATCGCCAACAGCACGGACAGGCGTTTCAACGCCGGTGAGCCCACTTTATTGAGCAATAAAATGACCGCCAGCGTGAAAGCCGCCAGGCCAATATTCCCGGTGGAGCCCCAGTCCGCCGCCTTGGCATTACCGCCCATCGCCCAACGTACCGCCACTGGCATCAATGACAGGCCAATCACCGTCACCACAGTGCCGGTCACCACCGGTGGGAAGAAACGGATAATGTGTGAAAAGAATGGCGCAATCAACAGCCCCACCAGCGAAGCGGCAATCACCGCACCGAATACCGCTGGCAGCCCCCCATCCCCCGTCACAATCGTTACCATGGTTGCCACCCCGGCGAAAGAAACCCCCTGTACCAGTGGCAATCGCGAACCGAAACCGGGGGGGCCCAACGTTTGCAGCAGGGTCGCCAACCCACTGACAAACAATGCCGCCGTCACCAGCATGCCAATCTGTGGTGCGCTTAACCCTGCGGCTGAACCGATGATCAACGGCGGCGCAATAATCCCACCGTACATGGTCAGAATATGCTGCAGGCCGTAGGCGAAAGTCTTTGCCAACGGCAATTTTTCATTTTCCGGGCAGCACGAAGCCGCGCCCTTATCCTGAGACAGAGCCATAGATACCTCGTCAATGCGGGTTAACCGCTAAGGGCGTTTAGCTGCCCCGATAGGTTGAGTAAGAATATGGGCTGATGAGCAGCGGTAAATGGTAATGCTGAGCATCATCATTGATGACAAAATCGATGATGGCCGTGGCATACAACGTTGCACGCCGATCGGCAGCAAAGTAAGCGCCAAGATCGGCAGACAGACGGTAATGCCCTGTCACCAGGCTATCCGACATAAGATCACGTGCGCGACCATCAGCATCCGTATGGCTTTCTGCCAGTGTCTGCCACTGGCCGTTTTGCTCACGTTCCAGCCACAGCCGCACGCCGGCGGCGGGTTTTCCGAGTGACGTATCCAAAATATGGGTGCTAATTTTACTCATCGCTCAGTAACTCCTTAAAACGCAGCATCACGATCTCACGCAGCTGTTCAGCGGTTTCCTGCCGTTCCTGCTCTGCACTGTTATGCAATCGCCGCTCAAGCTCCCGCAGAATACCCGGCCCATCACGGCCAGCGGCACGGATCAAAAATACCTGATCAAATTGCGCTTCATAGCGCCGGTTCCCTGCCAGCAATGCATTGGCAAGCTCTGCATCCTCCGCATTGACCGCAGCTTGTTCACGCTCAGAAAACTGCGCCTCCCGCGCGTTCCCCTTGGCACGCTCCCCGATACGCGGATGCTGCGCCAACGCCTGCTTGATCTCTTCGGTTCGCCAACGTTGCGCTGCTTGCCAGGCCACCGCCAGTGCGTTGTCGACACTGCTGAATGGCCGCGCCGCAATCACCGCCGCGATCCAGGCTGGAATCTCCACACAAGGGCGCAGCAACTGTTCCGCTTGTGCCACGGGTAATTGATTAAACCGTTGCAGACGCATTAGTCATCTCCCCAGGTAGCAACAGTCTGACAGTAAGCCTGGATAGCCAGCGCCACATCAGACTGGCTGACGGCTTCAGCCGGATGGTGGCTAATACCGCGATCACAACGTACAAATAACATGCCCACGGGCCAACAGGCCGCTAACGCAATCGCATCGTGCCCTGCACCGCTTGGCAACGCCAGACTGCGTCCTTGCGCCGCCACCACGCTCTGTTGCCAGCGCTGTTGCAAATTTGCATCACATTCCGTTGCATTTATGCGGTAAAACTCTTCACTGGAAAAACGCAGTCCCCGGCGTGCGCAAATCGCGTGTGCCTGCGCCAGTAACTGCGTCAGCAGTGACACCAGCGGGCCGTCTTCCGGGCCACGCACGTCAAGCGACAGTCTGACCTCGCCCGGGATCACGTTGACCGCTCCCGGCAAACTTTCTATCCGTCCTACGGTCGCCACCCGATGCCCATCACTCGCTGCGGTGATGGCCTCAACCGCCACCATCCATTCCGCCGCCGCAGCCAATGCGTCTTTACGTTGCCCCATAGGTACGGTGCCGGCATGGCCCGCCTCACCAATGAAGGTGCAGTTTAGGCGCCGGGCACCATTAATTGCCGTCACCACACCCAGTGCCAGGTCGGCAGCTTCCAGGCACGGCCCTTGCTCAATGTGCACTTCCAGGTACCCGCAGATATCACTTTGTGCGCGCTGCGCCTCACCAACCGCCGCCGGATCAAGACCAAATTCACGCAGTGCCTGCGCCACGCTGATACCGTCGACGTCAGTCCTTTCCAACCAGTCGGCCGGCCACTGCCCGGTAATACCTCTGCTACCGAGTAAGGCGATGCTAAAACGCGTGCCTTCTTCATCAGCAAAGCCAATCACTTCAACTGCGACTGGCAGACGCCGTTGCTGCTGATGCAAATGTGCCACCACTTCCAGCGCAGTCAATACGCCGAGCATGCCGTCATAACGCCCAGCATTGCGCACCGTATCCAAATGCGAACCGAGCAAAAGCGCAGGAGCGCCTGGCGTTTGGCCTTCATAGCGACCGCAGATGTTACCGACGCTGTCTTGCCACACCGTCATGCCGATAGTGCGCATCCAATCACCGACTAACAGATTGGCGCGCCGATGCTCCGGCGACAGGTAAACCCGTGTCAACTCGCCCGGCGTAGCACTGATCGCCGCCAGTGCATCACAACGTGCCATCACCCGCGCCGCTGCCTGCTCCGCCTCCTGGGCGGTCAACAACGCAGCCATCAACGGCTCCCGTCATCGTAGGTATTCCAAGCGGCCTGTAGCGCTTCACCCTGCTTGCTGACAAAGCCAAGCCGATTCAGCACCGCTTCCAGCGCGGTCAACGTCTGTAGCACGCAATCTTTACGCGCGTTGTACCCCATGGTGCCGATACGCCAGATCTTGCCTTGCAGTGGGCCGAACGACGTACCTATCTCGATGGCAAAATCATTCAGCATCATCTGACGTACCTGCTCGCCGTGCACCTGCTGCGGGATCACCACGCCGAGCACGTTATTCATTCGGTTTTCAAGGTTGCCGAAGACTTCCAGCCCCATGCCCTGAATACCGGCCAGCATGGCCGCGCCGTGCAGCTTATGACGGGCAATGGTGTTATCCAGCCCTTCTTCCAGGATCACCCTGGCGCACTCGCGCGCGGCAAACAGCATGCTGGTGGCTTCGGTATGGTGGTTCAGGCGCTCCGGGCCCCAGTAATCCATGATCATGCCGAGATCGAAATAGTTGGAGTAGATCATCTCGTCGTCACCATCGGCATGGTCTGCTGTACGAATGCCCTGCTCTACACATTTACGACGGCGAACGATCTCTTCAAACTGCGGGCTGAGGGTGACTGGCGAGCTGCCCGACGGGCCACCCAGGCATTTTTGCAACCCGGCGGAGACGGCATCCAGCCCCCAAGCATCGGTTTCCAACGGGTTACCGGCAAATGAAGCGGTGGCATCGGTATAAAAAAGTACACCGTGGCGGCGGCAGATATCCCCCAACGCCTCCAGCGGCTGCAACATCGTGGTGGAGGTATCACCCTGCACCGTTAACAACAGACGCGGACGTACCTTCTTGATGGCATCTTCAATCTGGTCCGCACTGAACACTTCGCCCCAGGGCACCTCAATGGTGTGCACCTCAGCACGGCAGCGGCGGGCAATCTCACACAGCAGATGACCGAAACGACCAAACACCGGTACCAGCACCTTGTCACCGGGGCGGATTGAGGAAACCAGCATCGCTTCAATACCCGAACGGGAGGTGCCGTCCACCAACATGGTCCAGCGGTTTTCGGTGCGGAACAACGCACGATACAGTTCCATCACCTGATTCATGTAGCCAGTCATTGCTGGATCGTACTGGCCAATCAACTGGCTCGACATGGCACGCAGCACGCGCGGATCGGCGTTGATCGGACCCGGCCCCATCAACAGGCGGGCGGGGGGATTAATCTGATCAAATTTTGCGATATCTAACATGTTAATTCCTTACCAGCTTAATATACCCTTCATCTTTCAAGTTGCAGATGCGTTGGCTTTCCTCGCTCACCGTGGTCACGTACTACTTGTACGCTCCCAGGAGGGACTCGCTGCGTTGCTGCCTTCCTGCCTCTTGAAATCTATTGGGTAGAGATTTACGCTTATCAGAGTTCGGACAGACCGCGGACCGACGCAATAAACTGTTTTAATTCCTGCGTTTGCGGGTTGGCAAATAACGTACGGCTGTCACCCTGTTCCCATACTTTTCCCTGGTGCATAAACACCACCCGATCACCGACTTCACGGGCAAAGTTCATTTCATGAGTCACCAGGATCAGCGTCATCCCCTCTTTGGCCAGTTGCTCCAGCACTTTTAGCACTTCGCCCACCAGCTCAGGATCCAACGCAGAGGTAATTTCGTCACACAGCAAAACCTTCGGGTTCATCGCCAATGCCCGGGCAATCGCCACCCGCTGCTGCTGTCCACCTGAAAGGTTGGCCGGCGAATAATGCATACGTTCGCCCAGCCCGACTTTATTCAACATCTCTTCCGCCAGCCCGCGGCATTCGGCCGGGCTTTTCTTCAGCACTCGGCGCGGCGCCAGCATCACGTTCTCCAGCGCGGTCATGTGTGGGAATAAATTGAAGTTCTGGAACACCATGCCAATGGAGTGGCTGATTTCACGCGCCTGTGAATCGCGATCGGTCACCGTCATACCGCCCAGTTTGATACTGCCTTCCTGATAACCTTCCAACCCGTTGATGCAGCGTAACAACGTGCTTTTACCGGAACCGCTGCGACCGATGATCGAAATCACCTGCCCCATATCAATATCCAGATCCACGCCCTTCAGCACATGGTTCTGACCGTAATACTTTTGAACCTGATTAATTGTGATGAGCGGCATGGAATTTCTTCTCCAGATAATGGCTGTAGCGCGACAATGGGTAGCACATCAGGAAGTACCCCAGAGCGACCAGGCCAAAAACTTTAAACGGTTGATAAGTGACGTTATTCAACATGGTGCCGGCCTTGGTCAGTTCGACGAAACCAATGATCGACGCCAGTGCGGTCCCCTTGACCACCTGAACCGAAAAACCGACGGTAGGTGCGATGGCGATACGTACTGCCTGTGGCACCACCACCCGCGCCAGCGTCTGGCCAAAGCTCAGCCCGAGGCAGCGTGACGCCTCCCACTGGCCTTTCGGCAATGCGGCGATGCTGCCAGACCAGATATCCACCAGAAAAGCGCTGGTGAATAACGTCAATGCCAGCGCGGCCGCGGTCCAGGGGCTAACATCAATGCCAAATAGTGCCAGCCCAAAAAAGGCCAGGAATAGCTGCATCAGCAGCGGCGTGCCCTGAAACAGCTCGGAATAACCGCGAACAAACCGCAGCGCCCACTTACGTTTGCTCAGGCGTAGCAACAACAGCGGCAAGGTCACCAGGGTGCCGCCAATAAATGCCGTTAGTGATAACAACAGCGTCCAGCGTGCCGCCAGCAGCAGATTGCGTACAATGTCCCAATCGGTAAACGTCAGCATCAGCTTTGGCTCCCTAGAAAACGGCGTCCGGCGGCCAGCAACAGCTGGCGCATCAGTATGGATAACAGCAGATAAAACAGCGCCGTTACCAGATACACCTCAAAACTGAGGAAGGTACGCGACTGAATCAGGTTGGCTGCAAACGTCAGTTCTTCGAACGACACCTGTGACACCACCGATGACCCCAGCATGACAATAATGCACTGACTAACCAGCGCCGGATAAATCCGCTGAAGCGACGGCGGCAACACGATGCGCAAAAACGTTTGGCTACGGCTGAATCCCAGTACCCGCCCCGCTTCCCACTGGCCTTTCGGCGTTACCTGAATACCTGCACGGATGATTTCGGTACTGTAAGCGCCCAGGTTAACCACCATCGCCAGTAATGCCGCCTGGCCGGCGGTCAGTTTCCATCCCAAACTGGGCAGACCAAATACAATGAAGAACAGTTGCACCACGAACGGCGTATTGCGCACGATCTCAACGTAAACACCCCAAAGACGGCTGGGCAGGTTAGCTTTGCCGCTACGGAGCGCTGCACCAAAAATACCCAGTGCAACGCCCATCACCGTGGCCATGGCCGTCAGCTCAATGGTGGTCAGCAGGCCGGTCAGCAATTCGGGCAGATAAGGCCACAGAGCAGGAAAGTTAAGCTGATAGGTCATCAGGCGTCCCCGTTATGCGCCAAAGTTGGCAGGCAATGGCGCTTTCAGCCATTTTTCCGACAAACCATTAAGGGTGTTGTCTTTCAACGCCTGTTCAATCAGTTCATCCACTTTTGCTTTCAACGCTGGCTCGCCCAAACGCAACCCCACGTAGCACGGTGAATCTTTAAGCATAAATTTGGCTACTGGTGCATGAGTCGGATTCTGTCGCGCAATGGCGCTCACCACCAGATTACCGGTAGCGATGTATTGCACCTGACCGGACAGATAAGCCGACAGCGTGGTGTTGTTATCTTCATATCGCTTGATCTGCGCGCCCTTCGGCGCGGTGTCGCTCAGCACCATGTCTTCCACCGCACCGCGTGTCACGCCAATGGTTTTACCGTCCAGCTGCGCGGCGTCCGCCAGCGCCGACGCTTTCGGGCCAAACACGCCAAGGAAGAACGGCGCATAGGTGCGGCTAAAGGCAATCGCCTTCTCACGCTCCGCATTTTTACCCAGGCTGGAAATCACCAAATCGACCTTGTTGGTCTGCAGGTAGGGCACGCGGTTGGCGCTGGTGACTGGCACCAATTGCAACTTAAGTTTCATCTTGTCGGCCAGATATTGCGCCATATCGATGTCATAACCCTGCGGCTGTAAATCGGTCCCCACCGAACCAAACGGTGGGAAATCCTGGGGTACAGCCACACGCAGCACACCGCGCTGCTGGATGTCATGCAGTTGATCCGCCATCGCCGTCGCGGCCTGCGCCATTAGCAGCACCGCACCTAACGCCACTACACCGATTTTCTTGAAGTTCATAGATTATCCCCGATGGTGAAATGATGAAACAAAAGATTCTTTGATTATCACTTTGCAACTAATGTGCCAATTAACAGCATCGGGAATGTTCGGTGTTACTGCCCGTAAGTTAGGGCATTAGGAGAGGAGTCACCCTACCGTGGTCACGGCAAGGCCAATCAATCAAACGGGAAAATAGCGCACCATCAAAGTGCGAAAGCACCAAAATAGCGCTGAAGTCAGCGCTGTTCCAGCTCATCCAAATCGCTATACAAGTCAGCGATCTGGTGAATGCGTTGACGGCCTTGCGCCAGGGTCTCATGCAGCAAGGCATTGCTCATCAGGTTAGCCAAACTCATCGCCGCAGAATAACTGTCGAAAGCAGAAACACTGTCGAGGGGCGTCGCCAGATGCCAGCTCGCCAGCGGGATCAATGACTGCGCCTGCGGTTCACACACCAGCAGTGTCGGCACCTGTTGAACCTGTAATTGTGTTAACAGTGCACGCAACTGACGCGGTCTGCGACGAAACGCCACCACCACGGCCACATCCCGTTTATCCAGATCAACCAACTCTTCTGCCAAAGTCTGGCCAGGCTGCGGCACCAGTAAGACCTGTTCCCGCACTTGCATCAGTTGTTGGCGCAGGTGCATCGCCACCGGATAGCTGTTGCGAAACCCCATCAGCACCACACGCCGCGCCTGCACCAAAGCGGCGATCACCGCAGTGAACTGATTGGTATCAATGTGGTTTACCCAGTCGGTGAGATTGGCCATTTCCTGTTTGTAGTGCCGCGCCAGCAAGGTGTTGCCCTGCACCGCATCACGGTTATCAGTCAACGGCATACCGCTCTGACGCAGGGTGCGCAACTCATCACGCATAGCGCGGTAGCTTGGGTAGCCCAGGCGTTTGAACAAGCGGCTGACCGTAGCTTTGGACACGCCGCTCAAGCGTGCTAGCTCAGCACTGTTGTAGCTGATCAAGTCATCAAAGTGGTCAAAAATAAAGTCGGCCACCCGCTGCTCCTGCGGCGTGAGCCGTGGATATTCACCGCGCAGGCGTTCATCAATCTGCTTCATTGCTACTCCTGCTTTCCCCAATAGATTTCAACGTACGGCCAGGCAATAACCAATCCCCCAGAAGCTTAGTCACTGGAGTGAGCGAGGAAGATAACACCACGGCCATGTGAAATATGACGGGGATTGTAACCTTTGTTTCAGCGGAACATAGCATGCCCAATCCACCTGCTGGCAAGCGATTATTGCCCTTAACGAAAACATGGAACATCTCTTGCTTGTGTTTGAGGCAGACGCTGACCTCAAACAAGGGCCAAAGATGATTAACAGCAACACAGCGCCATTGGGCATGGCTGTTACACCGCACCACCTCGCCAGCGAAAGTGCACTGGCGGTACTGCGTGAAGGCGGAAACGCGATTGAAGCGATGGTCGCCGCTGCCGCCACTATCGCCGTAGTCTACCCACACATGAACGGCTTGGGGGGCGACGGCTTCTGGTTGATCGTTCCCCCACAAGGCGATCCAGTGGCGATCGATGCCAGTGGGGCAGCAGGCTCTTTAGCCACACTGGATTTTTACGCAGGTGAAAGCCACATACCGCATCGGGGTCCCAAAGCGGCACTGACTGTCGCGGGTACCGTTGGCGGCTGGCAGGAAGCGTTGGATTATTCCGCCGAACTTGGTGGCGAACAATTACCGCTCCCGCGCCTGCTGGCAGATGCCATTCGCTACGCCGCAGATGGCATTCCGGTTACTGCTTCGCAAGAGGCCGCCACGCGTAGCAAATACTCTGAGCTGGCAAATCTGGAATGCTTTTCCCGCACTTACCTGCCGCATGGCGAAATACCTCACGCCGGGCAACGCTTCTGCCAGCCACAGTTGGCGGATACGTTGATTACGCTGGCCGAAGAGGGTTTGGACAGTTTCTATCGCGGCCCACTGGCGCTGGATATGGCGGCTGATATGGCCAGGCTCGGCATGCCACTCACCGCGCAGGATCTCGCAGATTATCGCCCACGCCGCCGTACACCGTTGCGGCTTGAACATCAGAAAGGCGAAGTTTTTAACCTGACACCGCCGACTCAGGGCCTGGTATCGCTGGCGATCCTCGGGCTGACTGACCGCCTGCCGCTCGCCAGCCGCAGCGAAGGTGCTGTCATCCATGGGATTGTTGAAGCCACCAAGTTGGCCTTCAGTCTGCGCGACCAATTCATCACAGACCCACGTCAGATGACACAGGATCCACAGGCATTGCTGACCACCGAGCACCTGGATGCACTGGCCAAACACATCGATCCTGAACAGGCTGCTAACTGGGGGAAAGGTAAAGGCCCCGGCGATACCGTCTGGATGGGCGTTATGGACAGCAGCGGCCTGGCGGTGTCCTTTATCCAAAGCATTTATCACGAATTCGGCAGTGGCGTAGTGCTGCCACACAGCGGCGTACTGTGGCAAAACCGCGGCGCCTCTTTCAGTTTGGATGCTGCCCACCTATTGGCACTGGCACCGGGTAAACAACCGTTCCACACCCTGAACCCGGCGGCCGCACGTTTGTATGACGGGCGCACTCTGGTGTATGGCTCAATGGGAGGGGATGGTCAACCGCAGACCCAGGCGGCAGTTTTTGTCCGCCATGTGGTGCAGGGATTACCGCTGCAACAGGCGATCAGTGCCCCACGCTGGTTACTCGGCCGCACCTGGGGCGAAAGCTCTGACTCGTTGAAGCTTGAAGGGCGCTTCACCGAGGAAACCGTGAGCTATTTACGTCAACGCGGACACGACGTGGAGCTGCTGCCTGACTTTAGCGAAGCCGTCGGCCACGCCGGCGCCATTGTTCGCCATACTAACGGCATGCTCGAAGGCGCTTTTGATCCACGCAGCAACGGCAGCGCCGCTGGCTTCTAATCGCGCTATCAAGAAGGGGACACAATGAACAATCCACTTGCCGCCGACTGGGCAGCCTATATCAGCCAGATGGAAGCCATATTGGCCCTGGAACTGGATGACGTACGCCGCCAAGAACTGTTGGCCCAGTTCAACCGCATCGCCGCGATGGCGGAACCGCTGATGGCCTTGCCGCTTGATCAGCGCCTGGAAATTGCCGGGGTATATCGAGCATGAATCCATTAAGCGCTTTGTCGATCGCCGAGATTCGCGCCGCTTTGAACCAAGGTGCGATGTCTGCCCGAGAGATCGCCCAGCAAACGCTGGAAAGTCTCGATGAGCTCAATCCTTCGTTGAACGCCTACACCCACATCACCCGCGAACGTATGTTGAGTGAGGCCGATCATATTGATCGCATCCGCGCCAAGGGCCAGGTTTTGCCGACGCTGGCAGCCATTCCTTATGCAGTGAAAAACCTGTTCGATGTCACCGGGGAGACCACCCTGGCCGGTGCCAGCCTGTTTTGCGATAACCCGCCCGCCAAACAGGATGCCTGGGTGGTGAACAAGCTGGCGACACAGGGTGCGTTGCTCTCCGGCATGCTGAATATGGATGCCTATGCCTATGGCTTTACCACCGAAAATAGTCACTATGGCGCGACACGCAACCCACACGACACCACACGCATTGCCGGCGGCTCTTCTGGCGGTTCAGCGGCAGCCGTCGCCGCCGGGTTGGTGACATTCTCACTCGGCAGCGATACCAACGGTTCAATACGTGTGCCCTCTTCGTTGTGCGGCATCTTTGGCCTAAAACCTACCTTTGGTCGCTTGTCGCGGAGTGGCAGCCAACCCTTTATCGCCAGTCTGGATCATGTCGGTCCCTTTGCACGTCGGGTGCGTGATCTGGCGGCGGTATATGACGTGATGCAAGGCACCGATATCGAAGATCGCTTTCAGGCAGAAAAACCGATCACCCAAACCGAGTCACTGCTGCCGCGTGGACAACAGGGCCTGCGTTGTGCAGTACTGGCGGGATATTTTCAGCAATGGTGCGATGACGACGCAAAAGCGGCGGTCTTGCAAGTCGCACAGGCACTTGAAGCCATCGCCGAAGTCGAATTGCCACAGGCTGAACTGGCGCGTTCTGCCGCGTTTATTCTCACTGCCGCGGAGGGAGGTAACCACTACCTGCCACTGCTGCGTAGTCACCCTGAACGCTTTGAGCCATTGTCACGTGAACGCTTGTTGGCCGGTGCCATGCTGCCTGCCGCTTGGTATGTGCAGGCACAACGCTTCCGCTCCCATTTCCAACAGCAGGTATTGCCGTTGTTTGAACACTGGGACATTCTGATCGCCCCAGCAACACCGTGCAGTGCTACAGCCATTGGTCAGGAAACCATGCGCATAAACGGTGCCGATCTGCCCATCCGTGCCAATATGGGGATGTTGACACAACCGATCTCCTTCCTCGGCTTACCGGTAGTGACCGTGCCGCTGAAAACGGCCTCTGGCCTGCCGATTGGTCTGCAACTGATCGCCCCGCCGTGGCGCGAGGATCTGGCATTGCGCGCCGCCTATGCGCTGGAACAACGCGGCGTGGCGGCCTGTGTTTTACCGGGGAAACAGGATTAACTGATGAAGAGTGACTATATTGATCGTCCAGCGGTTTTGGCAGAGGTGAACGCCGCCTTTTACCGCTATGAGCAGGCGTTGATTAGCAACGATATTGACGTATTGGATGAACTGTTTTGGCACGACGGGCGTACCGTTCGTTATGGCGCGACGGAGAATTTGTACGGTATCGATCAGATCCGCGACTTCCGCCAGCAGCGGCCCTCAAAAGGACTGGAACGTCTGCTTGAGAACACCGTGATCACCACCTACGGTGACGATATGGCGGTGGCCAGCACCGAATTTCGCCGACCTGGTAGCGAACGCATTGGCCGTCAGATGCAAACCTGGGTCAAACTGCCCTGCGGTTGGCGCATCGTCGCCGCGCATGTGAGTTTGATGGCGTAAGGCAAACGGGGCGCTCGCGCCCCGTTTAATGCTGATATCAACACCAGTACGCCATAAAGTTAACGGTGGAACGATCGAGATCGCGTTCGCCAATCAGATAACGGCGTAACGCCTTCACCGCGGAAGACTCTGCCGCAACCCAGGCGTAGAAGCTTTTCGCCCCTTCGGCTCGTTCCCACAGCAGATCGCCGCCCAGACTGTTTTCCGCCAGCGACTGCGCTTGCGTCCGCGCCGATTCGGGAATATGTACCCGTTGGCGCACCGATTCCACCAACAAGGTGCCATGCATCTGCTGATGTCCCACGTCACGCGGTAACCAATACACCTCGGCAAACGGGAAGCGGTCCATATTCAGGCAGTCACCCGCGACCGGCACTTCAAGAAACGCCTGCACCCGTGGCGGGTTGGCCTGCTGCGCCAACTGCTCCAGAATGCCCACCGCCGCCGGCACGGCCGTTTCGTCGGCGATCAGCAGAGCTTGTTGCAACGCACTCGGCGGTGCCCATTCGTAGCCGCCGCTGTCACCGTCGAAATCGGCATTGGGTGCCACCGTCTGAATGGTATCTCCTGGTTTGGCATGCGTCGCCCACGCGGAAGCCGGCCCGTTCACACCATGCAGTACAAACTCGACGTCCATTTGGTTCTGTTCGACCCGTAACGCGCGCAACGTATAAGTGCGCATCACCGGACGCTGTGCTTTCGGTATCGCCATATAGTCCCGATACCAGTCGTCACTGTTTTCCAGGCGTAGGTTCTGCCCCTCCTCGGCCGGGAACAACAGTTTGATGCGCTGATCCGGCGCTTCCAGCTTCATGCGGTGGACGTCCGGTCCCTCAAAAACGCAGCGCAGCAAGGAAGGCGATACATTCTCTTTTACTTTCAGTGTGATATCAAAAATTCTGTAGCTTGATACGCCGGACATAATGCTTACTCTCCCGCAGAATTTACCTGGATGCGGTGCTGGTGCCATAGCCAGCCGCTGATACCCCCCAGCAGGACCGCCATCGTCAGAGCCGCCGCGATCAGCTGCGACTCACCATAAAACTTTGCCACCACCGGCACCATCAGTGCACTCAGACCATAACCCAACGTATGACTGGTTGCGATCGCCCCTGACCCTTTGCCGGTAGATAATTTATCGTTCAGCATCAACTGATAACCCGGCGTTGCCATGGCGGCGCCAAAGGAGGCCAGCGCACAGCCGGTATAAAATAGCGCCAACGGTTGAGCACACATCAGGCCCAGCCCCACCACCATCAATACTGCCGCAATCAACAGTAGCTGCGGCGCGCTAAAGCGCTGTGGGCGCACGATCAGGAACTGCGCCAACAACGTACAGGCCGCAGCGACGCTCAGCAATACCGCCACATGATGGCTGACGGTGGTGGCAGAGTGGCTAAACAAACGCGTCAAATGTGGTGCCAGCCCCAGTTGCATCAGGCTAACGGACGCAGCCAACAACAATGCGCACAGTAAATAAGGTGCCATATTGAGACGCAGCCGATTTTGCTGATGCGCGACTGGCGGCAACGGCGGATCGTTGTGCTGGCGGCATACCACCAGCAAGGCAATCAATGGTGCAATAGCCATCAGCCACAACGGCGCCATCGGATGAATCGACAATGCCAATGCTGCGCACAGCGGCCCAAGCAGCCTCCCGCAACTCAGACCGGAGCTGATGGTCGCCAGTGCCGACATGCGCTGTTCGTAACCCGCACGCTGCAACGCCCATGTCTGGCTGGCAGGCACCATACCCGATACCGTCAAACCATAGATAATTCTTGCCACGATCAGTCCACCTAGCCCCACCATCGGTGAAAGCCAACCGGCAGACAGCCCCCAAACGGCCAAGGCCAGTAAAGCAAAACTGAACAAATACCCTGCTAATGCCATGGTTACCACAAACTTGCAGCCCCGAATTTCAGACTGCCGGCCCCACCATGGCGAACCGACCAGAAATAGCATTGAGCCGAGCGTCAATAGCCCAGCCCAGACCGAAAGCGATAATTGGGTCATGCCCACCAACACCGGCAATGCCACCAACAGGCCGTTTTGCCCGATGCCCAACAGCCCGGCACAAAGCGCCAGAGGCCAATTGGAAGGAGACGTATTCCCAATTGTCGGTGATTTAGGGGGAGAAGAAATATGCATCAAACGTAAATTTACCGTTAATAAAATTATAAGGTTATGTTCAATTCATTGAAAAATTGTATCATAGGACGATTGATAACAATAAATATTATTGATATAAGAATCATTCTCAATTGATTCAAACAGTGAAATGGGATCATGACAATCCAGTTTGAAACCGCGACGACCGACGTGGCTGCCCAATGTTTTCTCAACGCATTGATGCGTGAAACTCGGGACTGGCAAATCATTCCGCCAGCCAACCACCAACAGCATCCACAACTCCACATTCCACTTTCGTCTTCTCAGGCTATTCGCATCGCGTTACGCCATACCTCCCCCACTCAGCATCACCAATATCTGTTCCCGGCACGTCTGCATCAGCAGGACGACGGAGCAGGCGTTGCGCTGAGCGTAGAGCAACTGGTCACCCTGTTGCTGGAGAAACCTTCGGTGAAAGGTGAATTGTCGGATGACGTGGTAGCCCGCTTCCGCCAGCGTGTGCTGGAAAGTCATGATAATACCCAACAGGCGATCACTGTTCGTCTGGACTGGCCTGCACTGCGCGACCAGCCATTGAACTTCGCCCAAGCGGAACAAGGGCTGCTGGTCGGCCACGCCTTCCACCCGGCCCCCAAATCCCATGAGCCCTTCAATGAGCAGCAGGCGCGCCGTTACCTGCCAGACTTTGGCGCCCGTTTCCCACTGCGTTGGTTTGCTGTCGATAAACGTCAGCTGTGCGGTGAGAGTCTTAATCTGACACTGCAACAACGCCTGCAACGTTTTGCTGCCGAAAGTGCCCCGCAGCTGTTGGCACACTTTACCGATGACGTCTGGTTGTTGCCGATGCATCCGTGGCAAGCCGATCATTTGCTAACGCAAGTCTGGTGCCAAGATCTGGTGACTCAGGGGCTGCTCCGCGATCTGGGTGAAGCCGGTGAACGTTGGTTACCAACCAGCTCCTCTCGTTCGCTGTACAGCGCCAGCAACCGCGACATGATCAAGTTCTCCCTCAGCGTACGCCTGACCAATTCAGTGCGTACCCTGTCGGTAAAAGAAGTGAAGCGTGGCATCCGTTTGGCCCGTTTAGCACAAACACCACGCTGGCAGCACTTGCAGGCACGTTATCCGACCTTCCGTGTGATGCAGGAAGACGGCTGGGCCGGTTTGCGTTCTGCGGACGGGACGATTCAGGAAGAAAGCTTGATGGCGCTGCGCGATAACCTGTTATTCGATCAAGCGGAAAACCAGACCAATGTGCTGGTGACCTTGACCCAAGCTGCACCGGACGGCGGCGACAGCTTGCTGGCTGCAGCCGTGCGCCGTTTAGCCACTCGCCTGAACCTGCCATTGCAACAGGCCGCCCATACCTGGCTGGATGCTTATTGCCAACACGTCTTACTGCCGCTATTCAGCACCGAAGCCGATTACGGACTGGTTCTTCTGGCCCACCAGCAAAATATTCTGGTAGAGAT
The DNA here is from genome assembly GCF_001590905.1 of Serratia grimesii NBRC 13537. GTDB lineage: Bacteria > Pseudomonadota > Gammaproteobacteria > Enterobacterales > Enterobacteriaceae > Serratia > Serratia grimesii. The sequence continues at coordinate 34,875 of NZ_BCTT01000021.1, read as the reverse complement.
GCAGCAAGACCTGCCGATCGGCATGCTGTACCGCGACTGTCAGGGCAGCGGCTTTACCCGCGATGCCGGCCCCTGGTTAGACGAGATTGGCGAGGCCGATGCGGAAAACCGCTTCAGTGAGCAACAACTGTTACGTTACTTCCCTTACTACCTCTTGGTTAATTCCAGCCTGGCGGTCACCGCTGCACTGGCAGCGGCCGGTTTCGACAGTGAAGAACAGCTGATGGCACGGGTGCGCGATGCACTGAGCGGCCTGCGCGCCAATGCAAAAAATACTCTGTGCCTGGACTACGTGCTCGACAGCAGTCATTGGAACTGCAAAGGCAATTTCTTCTGTTACCTGCACGACCATAACGAAAATACTATCGTCGATCCGGCGGTGATTTACTTCGACTTCGTCAACCCGCTGCGCCAGGGGGCGACCCAATGATGCCGCACGCCAAACTGATGCATGCCGGCAGCGGTTTTCGCTGCGAGCAGCTGGAAAAGGAGCTGCAACTCGGGCTGGGCCTGGACGGCAGTGCCGTGCTGCACTATCCGGGGCAGCTTCCGCAAGGTTGGTTAGTGCAGGCGCTGGATCAATTACTGGTCGCGGCACCGCAACTTAGCGGTATCACATTGCCCTATGCGCAATGGTGCGAAGAACCGCAAGCGCAGGTGCTATTTGCCTTGGCTAACAGTGACTACCTGGCACGCGACACCTTTTATCAACTGCCACTGTGGCTGGGTGCCGAACGCCACGCTGCGTCCGGGAAAATGCAGTATGACGCCGAACGCAGCCTGTGGTTCCCGCAACGCCCGGCACGGCCCAGCGGGGAAGTGTATCGCCGTTACGATCCCCAGTTGAAGAAAACCCTCAGTTTCCGTCTGCCAGAAGTGGAACGCGACGCCGAACAGTTCACCCGCTGGATGAACTCACCCCGCGTCGACGCATTCTGGGAAATGAGCGGCCCACTTGAGACTCAGGCTGCCTATCTGCAACGTCAACTGGACTCCAGTTACTGCTATCCCCTGCTGGGTTGCTTTGATGATCGCCCATTCGGCTATTTCGAAGTCTATTGGGCCCCCGAGGACCGTATCGGTCGTCACTACCGCTGGCAGCCATTCGACCGTGGGCTGCACATGCTGGTCGGTGAAGAAGACTGTCGCGGCGCACACTACATCCGCAGTTGGCTGCGTGGCCTGACGCATTACCTGTATCTGGACGAACCGCGCACCACTCGTATCGTTGCAGAACCACGCGCGGATAACCAGCGCCTGTTCCGTCATCTGCCAACTGCGGGTTACCACACCGTCAAAGAGTTTGATTTCCCGCATAAGCGTTCACGTTTGATCATGAATCAACGTGATGAATTCTTCCGGGGGGCTTCAGTATGATCACCACTGATTATGTCGACTGGCCACGTGTTAACCGCCAAATGATCGCCAAAATCCTCGCCGAGCTGGAATACGAGCGCACGCTGCATGCTGAACAGCATAATGGGCAATGGCACATCACGCTGGGCGATGCCCACTACAGTTTTAGCGCTGAACGCGGTATCTGGGGTTGGCTGCATATCGATCCGGCTACGCTGGCCTGCGATAAAACCCCATTAGCCGCCGACCAAACGCTGCGTCAGTTAGCGCTGGTGCTGAAAATGGACGATGCGCAGATTGCCGAACATTTGGAAGATCTGTACGCCACGCTGCGCGGTGATATGCAGCTGCTGTCCGCCCGTCATGGCATGAGCGCGCAGGATTTGATCGCGCTGGACGCTGATGCACTGCAATGTCTGTTAGCCGGGCATCCCAAATTTGTGTTCAACAAAGGCCGCCGTGGCTGGGGGCTGACCGCATTACAGCAGTATGCGCCAGAGTATCAGGGGCAGTTCCGACTGCACTGGGTAGCAGCCAAGCGTGGCAGCTTCGTCTGGTGTGCCGACGAAGAGTATCCACTGGAAAATCTGCTTAGCAGTGCGATGGATAGTGCCGAACGCCAGCGTTTTGACCGCCGTTGGCGCGAACTGAGACTGACCCATGACTGGATCCCGGTGCCGCTGCATCCGTGGCAGTGGCAGCAAAAGATTGCCTTGCACTTCCTGCCACAACTGGCCGAAGGCGAACTGGTGGAGCTGGGTGAATTCGGCGACAACTATTTGGCACAGCAATCGTTGCGTACCCTGACCAACATCAGCCGCCGCTCCGCATTCGACATTAAGCTGCCGCTGACCATTTACAATACCTCGTGTTATCGCGGTATTCCGGGTAAATACATCAGCGCCGGGCCGGCCGCATCGCGCTGGTTACAGCAGATTTTTACCGAGGACAGCACACTACACGCCAGCGGCGCCGAGATCCTTGGCGAACCGGCGGCAGGTTATATGACACACCCAACCTACGCTTCTTTGGCCAAAGCACCCTATCGGTATCAGGAAATGCTCGGCGTAATCTGGCGTGAAAACCCATCTTGCTATCTGCAAGAAGATGAGCAAGCCATTTTGATGGCGACACTGATGGAAACCGACAACCACGGCCAACCACTGATCGCCGCCTATATCGCCCGCTCCGGCCTGAGTGCTGAAGCCTGGCTGCAACAGATGTTCAGCGTAGTGGTGTTGCCGATGTACCACCTGATGTGCCGCTATGGCGTGGCCCTGATCGCCCATGGGCAGAACATCACGCTGGTGATGAAGGACCATGTGCCACAGCGCGTGCTGTTAAAAGACTTCCAGGGCGATATGCGTTTGGTTGATCAAGACTTCCCTGAAGCGGCGTCGCTACCGAAAGTCGTGAAGGATGTCACCGTACGTCTGTCTGCCGACTACCTGATCCATGACTTACAAACCGGGCATTTCGTTACTGTGCTGCGTTTTATTTCGCCGCTGATGCGAGCCTGTGGAATCAGCGAAACCCGCTTCTATCAACTGCTGGCGCACGTGTTGAACAGCTATATGGCTCAACACCCAGACATGGCAGAACGCTTTGCTCTCTTTGATCTGTTTAAACCACAAATCATTCGCGTGGTGCTCAACCCGGTGAAACTCACCTACTCAGAGCAGGATGGCGGCAGCCGCATGTTGCCAAACTATCTGCAGGATCTGGATAACCCTCTTTACCTGGTCACCAAGGAGTTTGCCCAATGAATCAGCCTCTGGATTTCATCGGCATTGGCATCGGTCCGTTCAACCTCAGTATTGCCGCACTCGGCAGCGAAGTTGCCGGTTTTAACAGTAAATTTCTCGAGCGCAAACCCCATTTTTCCTGGCATCCCGGCATGATGGTGCCGGATTGCCATATGCAGACCAGTTTCCTGAAAGATCTGGTCAGTGCGGTATCGCCCACGAATCCCTACAGCTTTATTAACTATTTGGTGAAGCGGAAGAAATTTTACCGCTTCCTGACCACCGAGCTGCGCACGGTGTCGCGTGAGGAGTTCGCCGACTACCTGGATTGGGCCGCCAATGGGCTGAAATCGCTCGAGTTCAGCCAAGACATTCAAAGCGTGGACTTTGACGACCAGCAGCGCCAATTTGTCGTCACCACCCAACGTGCCACCTACCGGGCACGTCACGTCTGTCTGGGCATTGGCAAACGCATCAAGCTGCCAGACTGCGTCACCGAACAAAACGATCGCTGCTTCCATGCCAGTGAGATGACGCTGCGCAACCCGGACTTGACCGGCAAACGCGTCACCATCGTCGGCGGCGGCCAGAGCGGTGCGGACCTGTTCCTGAACATTTTCCGTGCCGAATGGGGCCAACCAGCGCAGTTGAACTGGATCTCACGTCGCAACAACTATAACGCATTGGATGAAGCCGCCTTCGCCAACGAGTACTTCACCCCGGACTACGTTGACAGCTTCTACGGCCTAAACGACAGTGCCAAGCAGCGCATGCTGACCGAGCAGAAGATGACCTCCGATGGCATCACCAGCGACTCGCTGTTAGCAATTTACCGCGCGATGTATCACCAGTTTGAAGTGTTGCGTGAAAAACCCTGGGCACACCTGTTGCCAAGCCGCTCGCTGGCCGCGATCCAAGCCACAGGCAACGGCTGGCAGTTGGTGACCCACCATCATCTCGATCAGGGCAAAGAAACCTTCGATACCGATGTGGTGATCTTCGCCACAGGCTACCAGCAGGATCGCCCCGCATTCCTTGAACCGCTGGCAGAACGTCTGCTAACCACCGCCGATGATCAGTACCGTGTGGCCCCCGACTTCACCCTTGAGTGGCAAGGTCCCAAGGAAAACTGCCTGTTTGCCGTTAACGCCGGCATGCACAGTCACGGCATCGCCGAACCCCAGCTCAGCCTGATGGCCTGGCGGTCGGCTCGTATTCTTAACCGGGCTTTAGGACACGACCAGTTCGATTTAACGTCCACCCCGGCGGTGATCCAATGGCGCAGTCGGCAACCGGGCACACCAGCCCGTGCCGATCACGTCATGCTCAATTACACCGAATTTTAACTACACACCAATGATGGGAAACACTGGAAGATAATAATGATGAAGCGTAAACACCTCTGGGTATTAAATCCTTGTCTGCTGGCGATGCTCGCACCAGCCGCAGCCTGGGCAGAAGAACAAAAAAGCGAAGAGCAGATGGTGGTTTCCGCCAGTCGCTCACACCGTACCGTGGCAGAAATGGCACAGACTACCTGGGTGATTGAGAGCCAGGAAATTGAGCAGCAGGTACAGGGTGGCAAAGAGATCAAGGACATGCTGGCGCAATTGATCCCAGGAATGGACGTCAGTGGCCAGGGCCGTACCAACTACGGCATGAACCTGCGCGGTCGTTCAATGATGGTGATGATCGACGGCGTGCGTTTGAATTCTTCACGCAGCGACAGCCGCCAGTTGGATTCGATCGATCCCTTTAACATCGACCACATTGAAGTGATCTCCGGTGCCACCTCGCTGTACGGCGGCGGCAGTACCGGCGGTTTGATCAACATCGTCACCAAAAAAGGCCAGAAAGAGCAGCAGGTTGAGTTGCAGATCGGTGGCAAAACCGGCTTTGGCGGCCATAACGACCACGACGAGAACGTCGCGGCGGCAGTCAGCGGCGGTAACGATAATGCCTCGGGCCGTCTGTCAGTCTCTTACCAACGTTATGGCGGTTGGTACGATGGCAAGGGCAATGAAGTCCTGATCGACAATACCCAGACTGGCCTGCAGTATTCCGATCGTCTCGACGTGATGGGTACCGGCACCATCAATATCGACGACCACCAGCAGCTGCAACTGACTACCCAGTATTACAAAAGCCAGTCCGATGGCGACCACGGTTTGTTCCTGGGAGAAAATTTCTCCGCAGTGACCGGCAACGCCAAAGCGTATAACAGCGGTAACCTGAATTCGGATCGTATTCCAGGTACTGAACGTCACCTGATTAACCTGCAGTACTCCAACACCGATTTCCTCGGGCAGGATCTGGTGGCGCAGGTTTATTATCGCGATGAATCGCTGACCTTCTACCCGTTCCCGACGCTGGCGGGCAAAGCACCGAACTACTACGTCAGCAGCATCGGCGCCTCACAGCAGAAAACCGACTTTTACGGCGGCAAGCTGACGCTGAACAGCAAACCGATCGACGCCCTGACGCTGACCTATGGCATCGACGCCGAGCATGAAACATTTAATTCCAACCAGCAGTTCTTCAATCTGGCGAAGGCACAGCAATCTGGCGGCATGACGCTGGAGAATGCCTATAACACCGGTCGCTATCCGGGTTATACCACCAGCAACCTGGCCACGTTCATGCAGGCCAGTTACGATATCAACCCTATCTTTACCCTAAGCGGCGGTGTGCGTTATCAGTACACTGAAAACAAGATTGATGACTTTGTTGGCTATAGCCAACAGCAAGCCATCGCCACCGGCGGCGCGACCTCCGCGGACGCGATCCCAGGTGGGAAAACCGACTATAACAACGCCCTGTTCAACGCCGGCCTGCTGGCGCACCTGACCGAACGCCAACAGACCTGGATCAACTTCTCGCAGGGCTATGAAATCCCGGATCCGGGCAAATATTACGGCAACGGCACTTATTCGCTGAACAACGGCCACTATCAGTTGAACAAAAGCGTCAACGTCGGCGATTCCAAGCTGGAAGGGATCAAGGTTAACTCCTATGAGCTCGGCTGGCGCTATACCGGCGATAATCTGCGCACGCAGATCGCCGGCTACTACTCACTGTCCGATAAGAGTATTTCAATCAATAAAACCGACATGACTATCAACGTCAATTCGGATAAGCGTCGTATTTATGGGGTAGAAGGCGCGGTTGATTACTTCTTCGAAGACAGTGACTGGAGCGCGGGTACCAACTTCAATTTCATCCGCTCCGAGACCAAGGTCAACGGCGAGTGGAAAAAGCTGTTGGTGGACACTGCAAGCCCATCAAAAGTCACTGCCTATGTCGGCTGGGCACCGGGCGACTGGAATCTGCGTTTGCAGTCTCAACAGAGCTTCGACGTATCGGATGATGGTGATTACACCAAAGCCGGTTCCACTCAGGGCCGCAAAATTGATGGCTACAACACCATCGATTTCCTCGGTAGTTACGCTCTGCCGGTGGGTAAACTCAGTTTCAGTGTAGAGAACCTGCTGGACAAGGAATACACCACTGTCTGGGGCCAACGTGCACCGATCCTTTATAGTCCAACCTACGGTTCTCCAGAGCTGTACAGCTATAAAGGCCGCGGTCGCACCTTTGGTCTGAATTACTCCGTACTGTTCTGATCCTGTGGGCGCAATAGATGCGCCCAAACAGAATGGCAAAAGGGTCGTATCGTAATGCCTGTCAGTTAAGCCTGACGGGCATTTTTTAATGATGCATGCCCATTTCGTGCAACCTGAATTGCCGTCTATGCCCAGTGTTTCTTTGCTATTCCAGTGAACGGCAATTGAAGGGGCCAAAGGCGCGGCCCCTCCACCCGCGCCTCGCTTAACACCGCCTGCCCGCTATGCGGGGACCCTCGCTGCGCCTGCGTTGTCGGACGGGTCGGCTACGACAAACGTCCCTGTTAGTCTCGCCTCAACCGGCCTTCCCTGGCCGGTTGCCCCTGACAACGTAGTCTTACTCGGCAGCCGATGATGCGCGTCAAGGTCAACACCTGAATCTGCCACTACCGGGAAACTTATCCCTTATATTTGACATTACGTTATCGAAAATAAGGGAAATAGTGAGATGAGCACGGGGTTGAGCGCCCTTGAGGACGCTGAACGCCGGAATGACGCATAGGCGAAACCGCCATGGACGGCGGTTTCAGGTGAGACAGGCAGGGACGCCTGTCGTAACCGGCTGTGATGCGGCATGACAAAGTGAAGGCAGTTGGCGCAGCCAACCGTTTGATAGGGCAAAGGCGCGGGTTGCAAGGGACCGCGCTGACGGTCCCTTGCTCGGTCGGGGCACATAAACTGCATAAAACCTCGCAGATTTATCGACCGAAACCTTGCCAATACGTTTAGGAAGACACTAACTGACAAGCATTAGGCCGTATCGGTCCTTTGAACGGATGCTGCGCCAGCCAATGATCGGCGATATCTTGCCGCCGGCATACCCAAACTCTGTCGTGTTGTTCGATATAATCCAGGAAACGTTGTAACGCACGGAATTTGCCCGGACGCCCGAGTAAGCGGCAATGCATCCCGATCGACAACATCTTCGGCGACTCCGCCCCTTCGGCGTACAACACATCAAAGCTGTCTTTCAGATAAGTGAAGAACTGCTCTCCGGTGTTAAACCCTTGCGGTGAGGCAAAACGCATGTCATTGGCTTCCAGGGTATAGGGCACAATCAAATGCGGTTTTTTCTCACCATCTGAACACAGCACCTCGGTCCAGAACGGCAGATCGTCACCGTAATAATCGCTGTCGTACAACAGGCCACCTTGTTCCACCACCAGCCGACGGGTATTTGGGCTGTCGCGGCCGGTATACCAACCGAGTGGAGCCTTGCCGAACAGCTCACGCAATACCGTGATGGCCTGCTGCATATGCTGCCGTTCGGTCGCTTCATCCATATGTTGATAGTGGATCCAGCGCCAACCGTGGCTGACTACGTCATAATCGGCGTTTTTGATCGATTCAACCACCAACGGGTTACGCGCCAACGCCATCGCCACACCAAACACCGTCAACGGCAGGCCACGACGCTGAAACTCATTATGAATACGCCAGAATCCAGCGCGTGAACCATATTCGTACAGGGAATCCATCGACATGTGCCGCTCGGGATAACTGGCAGCACCGATGATATCGGAAAGGAATTGTTCAGAACCCGCATCCCCATGCAGCACGTTATTTTCCGCGCCTTCCTCGTAATTGAGGACAAACTGCACTGCGATGCGTGCCTGTCCGGGCCAACGAGCATGAGGCGGTTGCCCGCCGTAGCCGATCAAATCACGGGGGTAATCTTTATTGAACTGGTACTCACTCATCGCTGCTTCCCTTTTCTGATTACCCGTTGAAACTGCTAAACATGCCGGACAAGGGTTTTGCTTGTGGGAAATCCAGATCGCCGTGTTTACTGGTGCTCAGACCGAGCGCATGCAGCGACTCGATCATTTTCACCGCAGCGCTGACACCGTCGATCACCGGGATCCCCAATTCCAACGTCAGTTCTCGCGCTAAATCGGCCATCCCTCCACAACCGAGCACAATCGCCCCGCTGCCGTCCTGCTGTTTTGTTCGGATGCACTGTTCACGCACTTTTTGCTGAGCCAGACCACTGCCATCTTCCAGCGCGAGTACCGGTAGATCAATCGCATGCAACGCGGCACAGTGCCGTTCAAAACCATATTGATGCAACAAATGCCGTGCGATGACTAAGGTGCGCGGCAGCGTGGTGACAATGGAAAAACGCGTCGCGACCAGCGTCGCCATATGCATTGCTGCTTCCGCGATCCCAATCACTGGCCGGTTTGCCAGTTCACGTGCCGCCAGCAGGCCCGGATCGCCGAAACAGGCGATGACATGACCGCTGACGCCAGACTCCCGCCCCAGCTTTACCTGCTGCAACACACCGATGGCCGCGATGGCTTCGTCAAAATGCCCTTCTATCGACGGTGCCCCAGCTTGCGGGCTAACGGCCAGAATCTCCGTACCCGGAGCGGCTACCGAGCGAGCAGCGACGGCTATGGTTTCGGTCATCGCCAGGCTGGTATTCGGATTAATGACCTGAATAATGCAGCGAGCGGTCATAGCGACTCCCGTGATGCGGTTGCAGCAAAAATATGGGCGAAATCCGGCGCCTCATTGGCACCTTGGTCAAACTGTAGATTAGCCACGATATCGTCAAAATGGCGGGACAGGTGAGCCGCCAACGCTGCACTGTCCTTCGCACGCAACAACGTCAGTAGATCGCTGTGATCATGGCAACGACAGCCTTGCTGCCAGGGAGAACCGTATACAGCTATCACCAACGATGAGCGCAATGTGAGCAGTGAAACCATTTCCGTCAGCACTTGATTGCCGGCAATCGCCTGCAGCTGCACGTGGAACGACGCAGACAGACGAATCGCCGCAGCCCCGTCCTGATCGCGATGCGCCTGCTGTTCCTGTGCCACGATCTTTTCCATCGCCAACAAATGATCTTCACTGCAGTGAGCAATCACCTGCGGCAGGTTGGCACACTCCAGCATTTTTCGCGTTTGGAAAACGTGAGCAGCTTCGTCTTGCCCCGGCGTTGCCACTTGTGCACCACGTTTGGGCAATTGGGTGACCAATTGCACTGCAGCAAGGCGCTGCAATACCCGCCGAATGCCGGTCCGGCTAACACCAAACGTTTCTGCCAGCGCTTCTTCCGGCAGTTTACTGCCGGGCAGCAACCGGTGTTCGACGATGGCTTTCACCAGCGAGTTATAAATATGATCGTCTTTATCTTCAATGAAGTAAGTGGCCTGTTGCCCCTGCCACACAGCGCTAGCGCCGTTCGTCATACCGATCATTTTTCTGCTCCCCGTCCCCTTCGATAGCCAAATCGTATACAAAAAATAGATATTTTGTATACAAGAAAACACAGTCTGGCCTGGATCCTGCAAAAGCCCTCCCAGCAAGCTTTACCAAAAACAGATAACGACATCCGGGTGACGTTCTTGAGAGGAGCACGATTTATGCCAAACCCTAATGAAAACTACAGTCCTAAGCTGTGCAACGATGACCTGGCACCTACGCGTGACCAAAACTGGAGCTGGTACAACATCTTTTCTTTCTGGATGTCGGATGTGCACAGTATGGGTGGCTATGTGGTGGCAGCCAGCTTCTTCGCCCTCGGTCTGTCGAGCTGGCAGGTGCTGATTTGCCTGTTGGCAGGAATTTGCATCGTACAGTTTTGCGCTAATCTGGTGGCCAAACCCAGCCAACTTGGCGGCGTGCCTTACGCCGTATTAAGCCGCCAGGCGTTTGGCGTGTTTGGTGCCAATATTCCCGCGGTGATCCGTGGCATGATTGCCTTCGCCTGGTACGGCATCCAAACCTATCTGGCTTCCAACGCACTGATGCTGACACTGCTGAAATTCTTCCCGTCGCTGGAGCCGATGACCCAATCACATTTTCTTGGGCTATCGCAGCTTGGATGGTTTTGCTACATCACCATGTGGCTGTTGCAAGCAATGGTGTTTTGGCATGGTATGCAGGCCATTAAACGTTTTATCGATATCGCCGGGCCGGCAGTGTATGTGGTGATGTTCGCGCTGGCGGGCTGGATTATTTACCGCGTCGGTTTTTCCAACCTTTCCCTCACGCTAACAAGTAAAAACCTGAGTGCCGGTGAACAAGGCTGGTTAATGCTAACCGCCACTGCGCTAGTGGTATCTTATTTTTCAGGCCCGCTGCTTAACTTTGGCGATTTTACCCGCTACGGCAAAAGTTTTGCCGAGGTGCAACGCGGCAACCGTTGGGGACTGCCGTTTAACTATCTGTTATTTTCGCTGGTGACCGTGGTGATTGTTTCCGGCACCTTGCCGTTGTTCGGGCAGCTCATCACCGATCCCATCGAAACCGTCACCCGTCTCGACAGTGATATTGCCGTCGCCCTTGGGTTGCTGACCATGATAGTGGCCACTATTGGCATTAATATTGTGGCCAACTTTGTATCACCAGCATTTGATTTCTCTAACTGCTCACCGCAGAAGATCAGCTTCCGTACTGGCGGGATGATTGCCGCCGTCGGCTCATTTCTGCTCACGCCGTGGAATCTGTTTCAGTCGCCCGAGTTGATTCATTACACACTGGATGTTCTGGCGGCCTTTATCGGCCCACTGTTCGGCATTCTGTTGGTGGATTTTTACATCATCAAGCGGGGGGAATTGCATGTCGATGATTTGTATAACGCCACCCCGGCCAGTCGCTACTGGTACAAAAACGGGTTCAACCCGAATGCGATCTGGGCGCTGGTACCTGCGGTGATGATTGGACTGGCGATCAGCTTCACACCGGGTTTGCACGAGGTGGCAAACTTCAGTTGGTTTATCGGTGCTGCGTTGGGTGGAGGATGCTATCGGATCATTGCCCGCCGAGAATGGGCAGCCAATCAGGCGGTCACCTTTGCCAAAGCCGAATTGAGCAAAGATTAAAAACAACGAAGCCCTGAGTTATTGCTAACTCAGGGCTTCTGAATGTTGGCGGAACGGACGGGGCTCGAACCCGCGACCCCCTGCGTGACAGGCAGGTATTCTAACCAACTGAACTACCGCTCCGCGCCGTTCTTCTCTTTCGAGAGAGAACGAGGCGCATATTACGGTTGAGTCAGTATGGCGTCAATGCCTTTTTCTTACCAAATGAACCGTTTGCGCAGTTTTTCAGCTAACACGACGTAAAGGTTATCCGACTGCCTTTTTATACGCCGAAAACAGCATTACTCCACTTCTGTGCGCCACAAGCAACTGCCACCTTTTTTCGCCACCAGATCCAGGCGAGCTTCGTGCGCGACCACTTCTTCATCGCTGGCATAGACCACTTTCATCGTTGTCGCCGGGCGAACAATACGCTGAATGTCCTGCGTTGAGTTGTTATTTTGCGTATCCCCTTCCATCTGGAACGCGATCGACGTCTGACCACCGGTCATCGCCAGATACACTTCCGCCAGGATTTCGGCATCGAGCAATGCGCCGTGCAAGGTACGTTTGCTGTTGTCTATCTCATAACGACTGCACAAGGCATCGAGGTTATTACGTTTGCCTGGGAACAGGCGACGCGCCATTAACAGGCTGTCGGTAATGGTGCAGAAGGTATCGGTCTTCGGGATGCCCTGCTGCAGCATGCGGAATTCGTGATCCATAAAGCCGATGTCGAACGCCGCGTTATGGATGACTAACTCACCGCCGCGGATAAAGTCGATAAACTCATCGGCAATTTGGTCAAATGTCGGTTTATCTGCCAGGAATTCATCGCTGATGCCATGAACCCCATAGGCCTCTGGATCGACCAGGCGATCAGGCTTGATATAAACGTGATAGTGACGCCCCGTCGGGCGACGGTTAATCACCTCGACCGCACCAATTTCAATGATGCGGTGGCCTTCGTAATGCACCCCGAGTTTGTTCATACCGGTGGTTTCGGTATCGAGGACAATCTGTCTGGTGGTTGTAGAGATCATATTGCAGTGCTCACAGCGCTCGTTTATGTCAGACTTGGCTTTTATAAAACTGATAGGAAGAGTCTACCAGAGATGCTCAAACAGGTAGAAATTTTCACCGACGGCTCCTGCCTTGGCAATCCGGGCCCCGGTGGTTATGGCGCAATATTGCGTTATAAACAGACTGAGAAAACCTTCAGCGCGGGCTTCCGCCTGACCACCAACAACCGTATGGAGATGATGGCGGCCATTGTCGCGCTAGAAGCTCTGACAACGCCTTGTGAAGTGATCCTCAGCACTGACAGCCAATATGTGCGCCAGGGCATCACCAGTTGGATCCACAACTGGAAAAAGCGCGGTTGGAAAACCGCCGACAAAAAACCGGTTAAGAATGTCGATCTGTGGCAACGGTTGGATTTAGCTATTCAGCGCCACACCATCAAATGGGAATGGGTCAAAGGCCACGCCGGTCACCCGGAAAACGAACGTTGTGACGTACTGGCACGTGATGCAGCGGGTAACCCAACCCAAGATGATGTGGGTTACAAACCGGAAAGCTAAGGCAGTTTGCGATAACTCTTGGTCGCGCCAACAGCGCGGCTGAGAGAAGGCTTTCTCGCCCCAAGCTTCATCGGCGTTGGCGTCAACGGCAACGTGCGTTTACGCGCAACAATCACGCTCATACACCCCAGCGCCGGTAAATGCGTACACAGAAACTTCCCGCCTTTGCGTTGCCACGGCAGCACGTGAAAACGCGACTGATATAACACTTCATAATTCAACAGGCTCAGCCAGTCCAGCAAACGCATTTGGGTGAACATCCGGCTGACATAGGGCTGACGACGACGCAATCCCGGTACCAGCTTACCTAAGCCCAGCAAACTGAACGGGTTGAAACTGCTGATCACCAACCAACCATCATCAATCAACACGCGATCGACTTCACGCAGCATCCGGTGCGGATCGTCAGCATAAGACAGCGTATGCGCCAATAAACAGGCATCCACGGATTTTGCAGCAAAGGGCAACTGGTAGGCATCCGCGATCACCTGCAGATTTTCACCCTCCAGACCCGCATTCACCTGATGGGAAATAGCACACTTGTCGGTTGCCAGACTGGCGCTGAGATTGCCGAGCTTAAGCAGATGGAAACCAAACAGTTTCGGCCACCAGGGTTGCAACTGCCGTTCGAGCGCCTCACGATAGTATTCCCCCCACGGCAACTCTGCCCAAGACTGTGGGCCGGTGAGCTTTTGTAGAGTATGGGCTGGTTTCATGATTTAGTATCTTCTCTACCCAATGGATTCAAATTGCAGCCAGGTGGCTAACTCGTGTCCCCAAGCGCTAACGCCAGTCAGTCACTGGGTGAGCGTGTGCAGCAGCGAACAGCACCGCGTTTAGAAAGACGACGTGTAAATCAAGCCGTTACCAACAAGAGGTCTTACATGAATCTTATCAGCATTCCCGCCTTCCAGGACAATTACATTTGGTTATTGGATAACCAGAAAGGGCATTGCATTATTGTCGATCCCGGCGAAGCGCAACCGGTACTCGAAGCGCTCGATCGTCTACATCTGGTGCCTGACGCTATTCTACTCACCCATCATCATCACGATCACGTCGGTGGCGTAGCGCAAATCACGGCGCGCTATCCCGGGCTAAAAGTCTATGGTCCGCAGGAAACTGCCGACAAAGGCGCCAACCACATCGTTCATAACGGCGAAACCATCGAAATAAACGGTCAAAAATTCGCCACAATCGCCGTTCCCGGACATACATTGGGACATGTGGCATTCTATAGCGCGCCTTATCTGTTCTGCGGAGACACTATTTTCTCTGCTGGCTGCGGCAGACTGTTCGAAGGGACCGCCGAGCAAATGTACGACTCATTTCAACAACTCGCGCAACTTCCCGATAACACCTTAATTTGTTGCGCGCATGAATATACGCTTTCAAATCTTAAGTTTGCGCGGGCTATTTTGCCGGAAGATCGAGAGATTGAAACATATCAGCAACAAGTCGCTGCGTTACGGGCAAAAGGCCAACCCAGCGTGCCCACCACGCTACAATTAGAGCGTAAAATTAACTTATTTTTACGCTGTCATGACACTGATTTACAAAGAGAATTAGGCTTTCATACGCCACCACAACACCTTCATTCAGTTTTTTCCGAATTACGCCTGCGGAAAGACAACTTCTGAGCTTTTAGTTGTGTTATTTGACGAAGCAAAGTATGATTGCTCGTCTTTTAAGCAACTACATTGACACACACATGAAGGCTAAAGCGATATTTCTCGCCTCAGTCTTGCTAGTGGGGTGCCAGTCGTCCAGGCAGGACGCACCGGCCCCAGAACAGCATGCACAGAGTTTGTCTTCGGCAGGTCAAGAAGGTGAAGCAGGAGAGTACACAGCGAATGGTCGAGCGAGCTCGGCGCGGTGGCTAGATAACAATAGTGGTGCCGCGCAACAGAACCTGTGGAACTTCATTAGCGACGAGCTGAAGATGGAGGTTCCGGAAAATTCCCGGATCCGTGATCAAAAAAGAAAGTACCTAAAAAGTAAGAGCTATCTCCACGATGTAACATTACGGGCAGAGCCGTACATGTACTGGATAGTCGGGCAGATTAAGAAACGTAATATGCCGATGGAACTGGTACTGCTACCCATAGTGGAGAGCGCTTTTGACCCACACGCCACGTCAAGTGCCAACGCCGCAGGGCTATGGCAAATCGTGCCGCAAACGGGTCGGAATTATGGTTTGAAAAACAATCAGTGGTATGACGGGCGACGCGATGTTGTGGCCTCGACGACTGCTGCGCTTGATATGATGCAGTATTTGAACCGCATGTTTAACGGTGACTGGTTACTGACCATTGCCGCTTATAACAGTGGTGAAGGCCGAGTCATGCAGGCGGTTAAGGCGAATAAGCGCCAGGGTAAGCCAACCAATTTCTGGGCATTGTCGCTTCCACGTGAAACGTCAATTTATGTCCCGAAAATGCTGGCACTGAGCGACATCATTAAAAACAGCAAGAAGTACGGTATCAATCTCCCTAAGACTGATAACACCCGTGCACTGGCGCGTATTGATGTTGGGCAGCAAATACAGTTAACTCAGGCGGCTGAGATGGCTGGGCTTTCTCTTACCAAGATGAAAGCTTACAACCCTGGCTACAAAAAAGGCGTTACGGCACCCAACGGGCCCCATTACATTATGGTTCCCAAAGGTCATGCCGATCAGCTGAAAGACTCGTTGGCCGATGGCCAGATCGCAGTGACGCAACCGACAACACAGTTGGCGAAGAACAGCGGTTTGACTGGTGGAAGTTCGTATAAAGTGCGCTCCGGCGACACGGTATCGGGCATCGCCAAACGGTTGAACATTAAGTCCAGCGATTTGCAGAGTTGGAACAACTTACGTGCCAAGAGCACCTTAAAAGTTGGGCAAACCCTGCAAGTGGCCAGCAACACTGGCAATAACAGCAGTATCACCTATCAAGTTCGTAAAGGTGATTCGCTCGCCAGCATTGCACGTCGTCACGGCGTCGATATTAACGACGTGATGCGTTGGAACTCAACGCTTGCAAAGGCCAACAACAGCCTGCAACCAGGTCTGAAATTGACTTTGTTTGTCAGCGATAAAACGTCGCCGGATACCTAAATTTTCGGCACAAAAAAAGCACCCTTCGGGGTGCTTTTTTATTGTCTGCATTTTGGGCACGACACTACCAGTGTGGTTTATCGGCTTCCGGATGAAACTCCACCAGCAGCGGGTTATGATCCGACGCACTGGTCACCAGTACCGAAGCCTCAGCCACACCCATGTTGCGATAAAACACAAAGTCCAATGGGCGCCCAAAGGCCTTACGGCGATGATCATCCGTGAAGCTCACCTCACGCAATGCCATATCACTGGCAAACTGATATAGCGCATTGATGCGTTTACGGCTCCAGGCATTAAAATCACCGGCCATGATTACCGGACCGTGATGATTGGCAATTTGTTCACCAATCGGCCCCAGTTGCTTACTATAAACGTCCACCCCCAGGCTAAAGTTCACCGCATGGATATTCACGACCATCAATAACTGACCATTAAATAACGGGTAGACGGTGATCAACGCCGACTTGGCTAATCGCAGCAGTGGTTCACGCTCGCGTAACGGACAACAGTAGACCGGATGTGCCGCCGCCAGTGTCATGACGCCAGAAGGGTGCTGTGGCAATACAAAAGCAGGAACCTGATCGGCAGCCAGATAATTTGAGGTCGCGAAACTCACCAGTTCAGGCGTCGTTTGCGCTTCCTGCAACAGTACCAGTTGCGCATCCTTACCATAACTTTTCAACACCGAAAGCCAATCGGCCCGTTGCTGCTTAAAGATATTCCACACCATTACCCGTAACGCACCAGATGTGGGCAATGCAGCCCCGGGTGGCAGCGGTTGATTAATGGCGCCAGGGAAAATTCGCTCAACTGGCTGGCCTGCAACATACCTCATTGCATAAGTTCGTTTCGGCACGCTATTCGCCTATTTCCCATTAGGATGAAACTGGCGGTGACATTCCCGCCAACAATAATTCGATTATACGCCTGCCCTGACATGACGGCATGGCTTTTACGGGGCATACCCTTTTCAGTTATAGGGGCGTAAGGCGGGGAATTCAATCTTCTGACAGTATATGTGTGTAAAGGTTGACGGCGGTGAAGCCTAAATGCAAAAAGGCCCGCAAAAGATGCGGGCCACGGAAATGGGGATTAAGCCAGTTGCTGTCGGTATTTTTTATCCAACCGTCCGCTAACGCCGACCAGTAACAGTGCCACCAACACAATCAGTGCACCAATCCACGGCGTTTGCGCCAATCCCAAGCTTGCTACGGTCTGACCGCCAATCACCGAACCCAGTGCAATACCTACGTTAAAGGCCGCTATATTCAGACCGGAAGCGACATCCACGGCATTTGGCGTGTACTGTTCTGCCTTCTGCACGACGTACACCTGCAGGCCCGGAACGTTACCAAAGGCAAATACCCCCATCACGATCACCGTCATCAACGCGGCAACACTATGGCTGGCAGTGAACTGGAACACCAACAGCAACGCGGCCAGCGCGGCAAAAATAAAACTGAGCGCGCGTACCGCCCCGTGTCGATCCGCGAGTTTGCCGCCCCAAATATTACCAATCGCCACAGCAATACCGTAGGCCAACAGGATCCAACTGACAGCCGGAGCAGAAAAGCCCGCCAGTTCCTGCATCATCGGTGCCAGGAAGGTAAAGGTTGTGAACACACCACCGTAGCCCAATGCAGTAATCGCGTAGATCAGCAGCAGGCGTGGATGAGTCAGTACTTTAAACTGCTCGCCAATACTGGCACTGGCCTGATTTTTAATATTGTTTGGCACCAAAATCATGCTGGCTACGGTAGCAATCACGCCGATCAACGACACCGCCAGGAAGGTTTCACGCCAACCAAAGTGCTGACCGATAAAGGTCCCCAATGGTACCCCGGTCACCAGCGCTACCGTCAGGCCTCCAAACATGATGGCAATCGCCGAGGCGGCTTTCTCTTTCGCGACCAGACTGGTGGCAATAGTGGAGCCTATGGAGAAAAACACCCCGTGGGCCAGACCGGTCAGCAGGCGAGCCACCACCAGCGACTCATAGCTTGGCGACTGCCAGGCCAATAAGTTACCCAAGGTAAACAACACCATCAGGCTAATCAGCAACAGTTTGCGTGGTACCCGGCTCGTTAATGCCGTCAGGACCGGTGCTCCAATGGCCACGCTGATGGCATAAATGGTCACCAGCAGTCCGGCTGAAGGGACCGTCACTCCAAGTTGTTCTGCAATCGTCGGGATTAGCCCAACAATCACGAATTCCGTTGTACCGATAGCAAAGGCACTGATGGTCAATGCAAGTAATGCGAGAGGCATCTTTTTTACTCCAAATAGCGTTCAGGTTGATGACGGCTATTATCGGCGTATGGTTAAATGATAAAAATGCTCAAAATATCAAATTAATTTTGCCAAAGGAGCAATAGTGAAAGCGAATTCCGATGAGCTAATCACCTTCGTTACCGTGGTTGAAAGCGGCAGTTTCAGCCGGGCGGCAGAGCGACTGGACCAAGCTAATTCCGTCGTCAGTCGCACGGTCAAGAAGCTGGAAACCAAACTGGGCGTCACGTTGCTCAACCGCACTACGCGCCAAATCAGCCTGACGCAGGAAGGAGAAAACTATTTCCGCCAGGTGCAGAAGGTTCTGAGTGATATGGCTACGGCAGAAAACGCATTAATGGAAAGTCGCCAACGCCCTCAAGGGTTACTGCGCGTCGATGCCGCAACACCGGTGGTATTACACGTATTAACGCCGTTGGTGGCGGAGTTTCGGGCGCTTTATCCGGAAATGTCGTTGTCGCTGGTGTCCTCAGAGAACTTTATCAATCTGATAGAACGTAAGGTCGATATTGCTATTCGCGTCGGCGAATTAACCGACTCCAGCCTGAAAGCACGCAAACTGATGACCAGCTATCGGCAGATACTGGCCTCCCCTGCCTATTTAGCACAGTACGGCACGCCACAATGCGTAGAGGATCTGGCGCAGCACTGCTGCATAGGTTTTAACGATCTACCCAGCCTGAACCGCTGGCCGCTCGCGTGTGCCGACGGCCGACAGTTAGAAATCACCCCAAGCCTGACCACCAACAGCGGTGAAACCCAGCGCCATTTGAGCCTGCACGGTAACGGCATTGCTTGCTTGTCAGATTTTATGACTGAGGCAGATATCAAACGCGGCGATCTGGTACCAATCTTAGTGAAAGAGACACTGCCGGTAGCAATGCCGATCAATGCGGTGTATTACAGTGACAGCGCAGTCAGCAACCGCCTGCGCAGCTTTATCGATTTTATCAGTGAGCGTCTGGCACAATAAAAAAGGCGCCCGTCTGGGCGCCTCGATGCGTATGTTGTCAAATCAATCCCAGTTCGGAGCCAAGCCTTCCGGGCTGACCAAACGGCCATTATTTTCCAACGTGGCGATCTCCGCCATTTCTTCGGCAGTCAGCGTCAACTGTTGCGCCAACAGATTGCTCGCCAGGTTTTCACGTTTGGTCGATGATGGGATTACCGCATAACCCAGTTGCAATGCCCAAGCCAAGATGACTTGAGCCGGGGTAGCATTGCGGCGTGCCGCGATCGCCTTGATAGTCTCATCCTGCAATGCTTTGCCATAAGCCAGCGTCATGTAGGAGGTAATAGCAATGCCATGCTGTTGGGCAAACTCCACCACTTTGCGGTTCTGCAAGTATGGCGAAAGCTCAATCTGGTTTGTGGCAATTTGATCCGCACCCACGACGTCAATTGCCTGTTGCATCAGATCCAGCGTGAAGTTGGACACACCAATCTGACGCGTCAGGCCCAACGCTTTCGCCTCCGCTAACTCAGTCATAAACTCTGCGACAGAGACTTCATCATTCGGTGAAGGCCAATGAATTAAGGTTAAATCAACATAGGAGGTTTGCAGCTTTGCCAGACTTTCTTGCAGGCTTGGGATCAGCTTGCCCTTCGCCAGATTGGCGATCCAAATCTTGGTAGTGATGAACAGTTCGTCACGCGGAACACCGCTGGCGGCAATCGCCTGGCCTACCGCCGCTTCGTTCTCATAGATTTGTGCAGTATCAATGACACGATATCCCAGTGCCAGTGCTGTGCTGACCGAATCGATCACGACCTGATCCTGAAGACGGAAAGTGCCTAAACCAAATGCAGGGATGCCCATAATTTTATTCTCTCATTAGGATGTTAAAGCGATATGAGAGGATTATGGCAACTGTTTTGTTGTTCAAAAACGCCCTATTGTGCATAAGACTTTTGATTAAACAGCAACAATTGCCGAGGTGAGCCCCCGGCAATGAGGAGTTATGCCCAACGACGCAGGATTAGCGAGGTATTGATACCACCAAACGCGAAGTTGTTCGATTGCACAAATTCGGTATCAATTTGGCGATAGTCGCCCATAATGTAATCCAGATCACCACAGGTGCTGTCCGGCTGACTGAGATTAATCGTTGGGGCAAAGCTGCCTTCGCGCATCATCTCCAGCGCCATCCAGGCTTCCAATGCACCACAAGCACCCAGCGTATGACCAAAATAACTTTTTAATGAAGAGATCGGCGTACGGTTACCGAAAATGGCTGCCGTTGCCTGGCTTTCCGCGATATCACCACGGTCTGTTGCCGTCCCATGAGCGCTGATATAGCCGATATCGCCGGTTGCCAACCCAGACTCTTTCAGTGCCTGTTGCATGCAAACCTGCATGGTTTCCTGCTGAGGCTGGGTAATATGTGCCGCATCACAGTTGGTCGCAAAGCTGATAATTTCACCGTAAATAGTGGCACCACGCGCCAACGCATGCTCCAACGACTCCAGAATCAACGTTCCCGCGCCTTCGCCAATGACCAAACCGTCTCGCTGACGATCAAACGGACGAGGTGATAGCTCGGGGTGATCGTTTTGCTGGCTGGTGGCAAACAACGTGTCGAACACCGCGGCCTCCGAAGGACATAGCTCTTCAGCGCCTCCCGCCACCATCACCGTTTGATAGCCGTGGCGAATACTCTCGTAAGCGTAACCAATCGCCTGGCTGCCCGACGTACAGGCGCTGGAGGTCGGGATCACTCGGCCCCGCAAGCCGAAGAACAGGCCTGCATTTACCGCCGCAGTATGAGGCATCATCTGCACATAGGTGGTACCGGTAATATTGCCGGTGTGCTTTTCGGTCAACATGGTGGCGAACTCACTGACTGGTTTGGTACTGCCGGTCGATGAGCCGTAGGCGATGCCGGTCTCACCGTTGGTCAATACGGCCTCACCCAGTAGTCCTGCTTGCTCCAGCGCCAATTCGGTCGCCCGAGTCGCCAGTAATGAAACACGTCCCATCGAACGGATACGCTTGCGGGTGTAGTGATCCGGCAACACGAAATTCTCGACCGGTGCGCCGAGGTGAGTATTCAGCCCTTGATACTCTTCCCATTGTGACATGTAACGCACGGCATTCTTGCCCTGCCTCAGTCGGCTGGACACGTCCACCCAATTATTGCCAAATGCGGTGATACCCGCCATACCAGTAACGACCACGCGCTGTGTCATACCATTCCTCCATTAATGGAAATGACTTGCCGCGTCACATAACCGGCAACATCTGACATCAGGTAGCTGGCTAACCCCGCCACTTCTTCCGCCGACCCCATACGTTTGAGCGGGATAGCGCGCATTGCTTCATCCAGCGCGGCCGGCTCCATGTCGATCATCCCTGTGTCAATCAGGCCTGGTGCAATACAGTTAACCGTAATTTTGCGCTTTGCCAGCTCAATTGCCAGCGCCTTACAGGCACCAATCACACCGGCCTTGGCCGCACTGTAGTTGACCTGCCCACGGTTGCCCATCACGCCGGAAACCGACGACAGCGCGACGATCCGCCCCCCCTTGCGCAGGCCAATCATCGGCATAACACAAGGGTGTAGCACGTTGTAGAAGCTGTCGAGATTGGTATGGATCACGCCATCCCAGTCGTCTTCACTTAATGCCGGGAAAGCACCGTCGCGGGTGATCCCCGCATTGTTCACCACGCCGTAATAAGCACCGTGGGTGTCGATATCCTGCTCTAGCCGCTCACGGCACTCAATACGGTTGCTGATATCAAACTGAATCAACCGCCCTTGCCCGCCAGCACTGACAATCTGCTGCAGCGTGTGTTCTGCCCCGGTCTTATCGCTGTGGTAGTGAACTACAATCAAAAAGCCATCCGCAGCCAAGCGGCAGGCAATCGCCTGGCCGATTCCTTTGCTGGCGCCGGTGACTAAAACGGAACGCATCATGCGTCTCCCCTTAAGGTCGTTAATTGAATAATTTCTTGTTGATCAGGCTGATAGGTGTTCAACCTTCCCTGTGCGATCTGCACATTATTGATACTAATTTCACACTCAAAACTGGCTAATTTTTCATCTTTCAACAGCTGGTGCACGCTCACCAACAGTTCGCTGCCTGCGGGAAAGGATGACAGTTCGCAGCGAATCGCGCGCCCGCCAAGCAGCATGCCAAGCTGGGGTGGCTGAGCGCTCTGGCGACCATGCCATCCACTCCATACGCCAATCGCCTGCGCCATCAGCTCAATACCATACCAGCCTGGTAATGCACCCTGCGCGTCAAGGAAAGGTGCCAGCACGCCATCGCCGCTAACCTTAACCGCACATATTGCATGTTCTTCCCCCACTTCCAGTACCCGCTCCAGCAGTACCATCGGAGAAGCGTGGGGCAAGTAGTATTCGGCGGTGTGATACGGATTCATGGGGCATCTCCCAACAGCAGACAAGCGTTATTGCCACCGAAGGCAAACGAATTGGACAAGATTGTACGTGGCCCCAAAGACTGCGGCCGGCAAACCAGACCGATAGTTGCCAGTTCAGCATCGCGTGGTACAACGCTGAAATCCTGCTGTGGCAACGGCAGTTGCTCGGTCAGCAGCAACCAACTCAACGCAGCTTCTACGGCACCGGCTGCGCCCAGCGTGTGACCCGTAAGATGTTTGGTGGAACTACAGGGTGTTTGGGAACCAAACAGGCGATTAACCACTTGAGCTTCAACCTGATCGTTCAGCCGCGTGGCGGTACCATGCAAATTAATATAACCGATCTGCTCGACGCCTAAATCAGCCTGCCGCAGCGCCATTGTGATAGCCCGCTCGGCGCCTTCACCTGCCGGATGCGGCGCCGACATATGCCAGGCATCCGAAGACTCACCGACGCCCAGCAGCGCCACGGGGGCCGGTTCCCGCGTTAATAACATCAGTGCAGCGGCTTCGCCGATATTAATACCGCTGCGCCCGGTCGCAAAAGGTGTGCAGCGATCCGCAGACAGTGATTCCAGACTGTTGAATCCATTGATTGGCATTTGGCACAGACTGTCAGCACCGCCGACAATCGCCGCATCCACCAGCCCTGCATCAATCAGGCGTTTGCCGCTGATGATGGCACGAGCACTCGATGAACAGGCAGTAGACAGAGTATACGCCGGGCCACGAGTCGCGAGAAAAGCACTGAGGAACTGGCCCGGATCGCCCAACTCCTGCTGCTGGTAATCATAACCCTGCGGCCACTGCCCTGCCTGGTACTGTTGTAAGGCCAACTCGCCCTCGTGGATCCCCGAAGTACTGGTCCCCATGATCACCGCGACACGTGACACACCGTAACGGGCAATAGCCTCGCGCACTGGCACGTCGATCTGGGCCAACGCCGCCAGCAGCAGACGATTGTTGCGAGAATTATGCTGTTTGAGTGACTCAGGAATTGTGGGTAATTCCCCCTGCACGTTGCCAAACCAGGATGGTGCGCCACCGATAAGCCATTGCGTCTGCTGCTGCATCCCCGGAGACACGCCCCGCGCAAGATTTTCTGCAATCTGCGGCAAGCTATTACCCAGTGCATTCACCATTCCTACGGCGGAGAAGTAGATCATTATTCGCTCCCCAGGTTCTGTATGGTGATGCGATAGTGGAAGGCAGATTGTGTAATAGAGAGTGGTTCACGCCGCCCATCTGTCTGCTGGTAACGAATTTCACTGACGATCACCCCGCGATCATCATACAGACGGCGCACCTGCGGTTGATCCTCTAAGCGCCATCCCGCAGGCAACAAGGGTTGCCAATTTGCTACCGGCCAATAGCTCAGCATAATGTCGGCTAGCACTTGGCTGGCTGGTGGCAATTCCCCCACCTTGATCAACTGTTCGGTACGGATACCCTGGTGATCATAGGTCAGGTTGAACAAACGAATACCGAGCGGCGACATTCCCACAAGTTGCAGACGCTGGCCGTCGGCATTGAGCAATACCAGCATCGAATGCTGCTGCCCTTTAACGTTGGCAGTCAGTAACTGTTGCTGATTGAACGGCTGAGCCAATGTCGGCGCAGGTAATGTTACCCGGGTACCGGGCTTCAGCCAGGCTTGCGGCAGGGTTTGATCCTGCGAACTGGCACAACCGGCCAGCACGGTGACCAGCATTAACAACATCATTCGTAAGCCGTGCATCAGGCTTTTCCTCTTTTTCTTTTTGTTGCTAACGTCAGCGGCGCCAACAGAAATGCCACGGCAATTCCGCTGCTCAAAACGATACCAAAACTGCTGATGGCCTGCGTATGACTCAGCACTAACATGCCGAAGGTCAGTTGAGTGGTGAATACCGCCATAAAGATGGCGAACATCGAGGTGGTCGGGGTACCACGGGGATTGGTAAAGAACAGCGTATAGTTAATACCAATCCCCAGTACCAGCACCAGTGCCAATAACGAGAACAAATTCAACGTATGGCCACTCAATGCCAATACCGCAATGCCGCTGCCCAGTGACAACAGCGTTGGCACCATACAGCGCAGGCCATGGCGCAAACCAAAACGCCAGAGATAAATAAGCGCAATCGCCGCCACTGACAGCATTAGCAAATACGAGAGATACAACCGGTATTGCCCAAAGAGTTCACTGAATTCGGTTTTTCGGTCGATCCACCCGGTGCCCGGCACTTGCTTAGCCAATGTCTGCATCGCCGCACTGTTCTGCACGCCGTTCACCGGTACCAACACCGCACTGCGTCCATCAGGTAACGTCAACCACAGCAGCCGCCAGCCCTCGCTGACCACACTGCCCATCCACAGTTCCGGTGTCACCCATTCAGGCGTTAAGTCCGGGGCTTTCAGCGCCAAATCCGCCTGCTGTAACTGCGCCATCACCTGGGGTACAACCCGTTGTAACAAGGCAACGTTCTGCTGTTGACGCTGAAGCGAAGGCAAAGGTAACAATCGATAATCCGCCAGAATGCCTTGCCGTTTAGCCTGTGCCAGCTTGGGCTGTAACAGCTCCAGCCGCTGGAGCAATTGTTCGGCATTGGTGCCGTAGACCACCAGCCATTTCTGATCGTTATGCTGCCCAGTTAGAGCCGCAATACGTTGTTCCTGTTGCTGCAGTTCCATTGGCAATGCCTGCAATTGCCCGATATCGTCGTCCACCTTCAGTTGGCTAAAACCGACGACCACCAGCAACAGCAGTGCTCCGGGTAACCCATAACGCAGCACTGGCCGATGACGCCAGGCATGCAGCCAACGCAGAATCAGTGTTAATCCCGGCGCCGGACGCACGGGTAGCCGACGCGATAACCGAGGATACCAACATATAACTGTGACGCAGGCCGCACTTAGCCCCGCAGCGGCAAACACCGCCAGCTGCTGTAAGCCCGGGAATGGCGCAATCAGCAGTGCCAGATAGGCAACCACGGTGGTCACTAGCGCCATCGACAAGGCAGGTAACAGTTTCTGCAAACTGGCTAAAGGCGTCGATTGCTGACCATGTACCATACGTTCGGTCAGGAAATAGAGCGTGTAATCCGCCGAAATGCCGACAATGCTGATGCTCAACACCAGCGTCATCAAATGTATTTCCCCAAACGCCAGCAACGTAGCGACAGTGCCCGCCAATGCGCCAATGCTCACTGACAGCGCGCACAACAACAACGGCAATGGCGAGCGGAACATCAACAACACCAATAAAAACACGCCCACGACCGACGCCAGGCCAATAGTGGAAATATCCCGTTCGGCCTGTTGGCTAGCGTAGTTGCTGTAAAACAGTGTGCCGCGGTTCAGCACCTCTGCACCCGGCCAGCGTTGTTGCAGTTGTTGCTGCAACGCTGTCAGTTTATCCACCGTCCGTCGGGCACTGGTGATGTCATAAGAAGATGCACTTAACTCCGCATGCAGCAGATACCAACTGCGGCCTTGTACGTCGCGCGCCACCAGCCAGCCGTTGGACAGACTCAACAATCCCCCGTTTTGCTGCTGCGCCAATTGCGAGGCCCGAACCAGCATCAATGGATCGTTGGCCAGTTCTTTACCGCTGACGCCAGCGAAAGCTGAATAGAGTTGTCCCAGAATCCACTGGCTTTGTGCATCCGGTCCTTGCTGGAGCCGTTGCCGGGTAGCGTCATCCAACAGCACATTACGATGCTGATAGAAAAATCGCCCCCACTGCTGTTGGCGATGCGCATCCATTGGCCCGCCAACCTGCTGCAGTTCGGGCATCTGCCGTAATTGCTGCCACCACCAATTTACTGCCGCACTATCCGCTCCTGGAGGTGGACTCACCAACCACATCAGTTGCCGATCGAGCCGGCGACTGAAGCCATCAGCCAGTTCATCCGGTACGCCCTCCAGCTGCTGCTTCGGTAATAACGCCAAGACGCTACTGTTAATCTGGCTACGCGGCAGCAGCCAGCACAGCGCTGCAAGTAATAGCAGGCAAATCGCCAACCAACCAAACGCTAACCGCCGGTGCAATTCAGGACGCAAAACGCTGTTGCTCCTCAGCCGTCAGTGTTTGGGGTGTCGTTTTCTGGTTAAAGAAACGGATATGCGTAGCGTCACTTTGCATATCATCAATATCAATAGTTTCCAGGAATTGCTCGCCATTGAGAGTAATGCGTTTGAACAGCTTGTCGAGCGGCGTGGTTTTTGGCGTCAGCACCAGTCGCCATTGGTTATTACCCAGATCGCTGAACTGCAAAGCAAAGTTTTGCTCCAGTGCCTGGCTGTCAGCGTGAAACAGTGCGGTCAGTAGATGGTTGAACTGGAACATCTGCGGGTTGTTTTCCGCCGTTACTACCTGCGGTGGCTGGCCCGCCAGAGTTTGTACCATACGTTTATCATCCAACAGCAAGGTCAACGGGAAGGGTTTTTGTTGCGCCCACCATAGCCCCTTTTGCTGAGAAATCAGCAGCTCACCACTGGACTTCAAGGGTTTTGCCATACCGCTAATGCTGCGTTGCTGTTCGAACTCAGCACGCAGTACCGGCTGTTGGCTAAAGCGCTGTTGCAGTTCCGGCAACGTTACCGCCTGCACGCTCACACTGAAAAAGGTAACGATCGCCAGCATCCAAAATTTCATTGTGCCTCCTCGATGTTATCCAACAACACCTGCGGCGAAACAAAGCACATTTCTTTGCTGGCAATCTCTACCGCCACCTGAATAGTATGCCCGCGAGTGGTCAACTGACCGCTGTGCGCGTCAAGGATACGGTAGCCAATACGCAGGCGATTTTCATATTCCTCCAACTCGGCACAGACAATGATTTTCTGTTCAAACATCACTGGGGCAATATATTTCACTCGTGTGTCGACGATCGGCCAAACATAGCCCGATGCCTGCATTTGCCGGTAGCCATAGTTAAACTGTTTCAGCAAAGCCTCACGGGCGATTTCAAAATAGCGGAAGTAGTTGCCATGCCAGACCACACCCATAGCATCGGTATCATGGAAAGGAATGGTGATCTCAACCTTGACGGAGAATCGCGGATCGTCTTTTAGCTTCATGTCTCAGGCCTCTGTTGCGATGACGGTTGCGACGCCAACTGCCAGAAATCGAAAAAATTAAACCAGTCGAGCGGCGCCAACAGACAATAATGTTCCAGCCGCGCGGCATACTGGTCCACAGCCTCTTGCAACGCCTGCTGACGTTGCTGGCGCGGTAAGATTAGCGGATCGGCAAAGGGTTCAAAATAAACGTTAAGATGCCCCTGATGCTTGAGGCCAAACATCAAAAATACCGGGCAGCGCAACGCGGCGGCCAGAACAAACGGGCCCTGTGGAAACGGTGCGGGATGGTCGAGGAAATGGCTCCACACGACGCGCGGCTGCTCACCACGCTGATATTTGCCCGCTGAAGTGCGATCACCCACGATCGCCACCCATTCACCGGCATCCAGTTTATCCTGCAAGCGCATAGCCGTTTCCGGCCCCAACGACGTCACTGAGATCAAATTCAGATTGGCGCGAGGATTAACCTCTTTCATCAACTGATTGAAACGCTCGGCGTGTTCCGTAAACACCAGAGCATTAACAGTCACGCCGGAACCCAACTCCCCCAATGCCCGACAGGATTCAATGTCTCCCAAATGCGAGGCCAGAATTAAGGTTCCCTTGCCGCTGGCAATCTGATGTTCGCATAGCGAAGGATTCACCAGCCTGATATCTCTCAGCTCGCCCTGCCAACTTGCCAGCTTATTAAGCATCGCATCACCAAACCGCATAAAGTGACGGAAGCTGTCGAGTGGCTCGGGCAACGGCTGCTGCCTGCTTTGGGCAAACAACCGCAAACGTTGTAAATACTCTCGCGATGCCTCGCGCTGAGTGCGGCCTGTCAGCCAGAAATAGCCGATTACCGGATACAACAACAGCTGAAAGGCCCGGCGACCGAACAGACGGTACACCCGTAACATCAGCCGAATACCCCACAGGCCTTGACGCTCCTGCGTCGCCGACCAATGCTCTGGAGCAGCGAACCGACGCCGCTGGCGCAACAAGCGGGGAATGCGCGGTAACATGCCGAAAAATAAACGGGTATGCATCCAGGATATGCGCAAATTATCGCGCAGCGCATCGAAGTGGGAAACGCCGTCGACAGGATAGGTTACGCGTGTGGGTAGAAAACGGCTCGCGACGCCCTGCCAGTACAATCTGACCATCACTTCGGTATCAAAATCCATGCGTTTGCCAAGCGGTTGGCGTGTCGTCAACGCCAGCGTCGGCGCCACCGGATAGACACGAAAACCGCACATGCTGTCTTTCAACGACAACGACAAGGTTTCAATCCACACCCAGACATGGGTGACGTAGCGGCCATACAAACGCGCTTTCGGCACTGAGCTGTCATAAACAGGCCGACCGGAAATCAGACAGTCTGGGTAAGTGCGCGCTTCAGTAATCATTGCCGGGATATCGCTCAGTTGATGCTGACCGTCGGCATCCACCTGTAAAGCATGGCTGTAGCCCTGCCGTTGTGCCAACTGCAAACCGGCTATCACTGCCGCACCTTTGCCTTGATTTTGCTCCAGCCGCAGCAACATGACCCATGGCAGCCCGGCAGCCAACCGCTGCAATTCCTGAGCAGTCGTGGGATCACTACCATCATCGACGATCAGGCATGGCAAATCATAGCCAGCCAGCGCAGCCAGCACTGCTGCCATCATCTGCCCGTGATTGAAACAGGGAATAACAATGCAGGGAGAGAATGGTGCACTCACTGACATAATGAGATCTTGCCGCTGCTGGCCGTCGCCTCACCCACGCGGTAGCTAAACAGCAACTTATGTCGCGCTGGCTGCCATTCAAGCTGCAACGTCACTGTTTGTTCTGGCAGCAAGGGTTGTTGAAACTTTACCACTTCGATCCCTCTAAACTCGGCCTCAATAGCCAGCAACTGACGCGCATACTGCATGACCCAGTTCAACTGCGTGACCCCCGGCAAGATCGGGTGTTCTGGAAAATGACCACGGAACCAAAACAGCCCGGCAGGTAAACGTAGTTGCAGGCTGGCATGGGTAGCATCACTCACCTGTTGTTGCAGCACCTCAGGTTGCATCATAAAAACAGCTCCTGTAGTTCGGCATAGGCGCGTTTACCTTGTGGGTTAAGCGGGATAACGTCGATAATACGCCAATGGCGCGGCAGGGCCACCGGCTCCAGCCAGCCTCGTAACGCCTGATGCAACTCACGAGTAAATTCCCCTTCGGACAAGGTATGCCGGCGCGTTTCACCATACGAAGACAGCACAATCACCGCCGCCAATACAGTGCGCCCTCTTTGCTGTTGCGTTAACACTGCAGCATCGGCGATCTCCGGCAGTGAAATTAAGCGTTGCTCGACTTCGGTTAGCGACAGACGTTTCTCTTCCAGCTTGATAATACGGTCTGCACGGCCTTTTAACTGAAATTGGCGGCCATCTGGCGCAAGCTGAATAAGATCGCTCAGCACCAGTTCCCCAGTATCGGGTATTAATGGGGACGCAACGTGGACACTGTCATCGGAGTTCACCGTTAACTTTACATCCGAAAACGGCTGCCACAATGTGGCCTCGCGATATTGCCTGCGCCAGGCCAGTGTGCCAGTTTCCGTCGTGCCATAAATTTCCAACGGCAATACGCCCAGCGCTTGCTGAGACAGCATCGCCTCAGCACAGGATAGCGGGCCACCTGCGGAAAGAACATCAACGCACTCTGCAACAGCCAACCGGTTATCCAACCGTTTAAGCCACGCAGGGCTACTGACTAACACCAAACGCCGCCCCTGATGCTGAGCAATCAACTGTTCATGGTATCGCGTCAACTGGGCATCAAATGGCAGACCCAAAGCCAGTGGCAGGAATAATCGAAAACTCAGGCCATACATATGTTGATGAGAGACTGTAGCCACGACGCAACATCCCTGGAAAGCATCGCCCCAGGTTGCTGCCAGCAGTTCGCTTTCGCGATCCATACAGCCCACCGATTTATTCACCGCTTGCGGTTGGCCGGTCGAGCCGGAGGTATAAAGGATAAATCGTGGGTCTTGCGGCCAGGCAGGCAGTGCTACCTCCGTACTGCCCCCTTCTGCTACCGGCAAAATCGGTACATCAAGATCGAGGGGTAAATCAGTTAGCAGTGCGTCGAAGTCTGCCCGCTGCTCTTTGAGGATAGCTTCGCGCTGATGACCAAAAATTACCGGCACTCTGTTGGCATACAAAGAGGCCAACAACGCAACGGCAAAACGATAGCTATCATCAAAACACAGCGCCCACCGATGCTCTTCCCTACTCATCAGTTTCTTGGTCAATGCCGCAACGTCACGGCGAAATTGGCCGAGGCATAATGTCTCGGCGCCACGCCAGGCAATAAGCACCGAATCGTCGCGCGCCGAACTTAGCCATTGGCTCATCGGTAAACTCAGATGTGCCTGATCCTTTTCCTGACTATCCATTCAATACCCATTAATGCCCCCATCAGCAGGTAGCTGATGCCGCCGTTATACAACGTCCAGAGTGTTATATCCCCAGACAGACAGGTTGCCAGCGCTATTGCACCGTTAACAATAAAGAACCCGCACCAGACCTGAGTCACCTTGCGAGTATAAGCCACGCCAACGGCATCCAACTGTGGCTCGGTTATACGCGCCAACCGCTCAACCACCGTGGGTGGTGCAAACAACGAGTACACAAACAGTAACAACAGCAATGCGTTGACCAGTACCGGGTAATACAGCAACCAATAACTCTGTTTCAGTGCCCAACTGGCAAGCGCCAGCAAGATGCCGACAATGGCCAAGGCTTTGCCCAACCACATTTGCTGACGCAATTTACCGCGCAGTACAAACAGACGAAGGGTAAAGACCGTCACCAATAACGGCGCCAAGACAGTGGTTCCCCAGTGCGATAAACCAACCCAAACAGCCAACGGGTAAAGCAGTAGAACTAGCCAGGTCGCAACCTGTAACAGCCGCAAGATTCCATTTAGCCAAGGAATGGTCTTCACCTTCACGCCCTGATCTTAGCTGTCTGACTTCAGTAACTCATCGATGGCATCAACCACGTCTTGCACGGTGCGTACCGACTTGAACATTTCCGGCTTAATCTTCTTACCGGTTGTTTTTTGCAGGTGTACCACTAGATCCACAGCATCAATACTGTCCAGCTCTAACTCTTCGTACAACCGAGACTCGGGTTTGATGTCATCAGCATCCAACTCAAACAGCTTGACCAGTAGCGCCTGAATTTGCAGGTAAATTTCTTGCTTATCCATGAAAACCTCTTATTTGCTACGCTGTGCAGAAACAAACTTCGCCAGCGTTTCCACGGAATAAAAATGTTGGCGCATATCTTGGCTTTCAGCCGACAGCACCACGCCATAACGGTTCTTTAATGCTAAACCCAGCTCCAATGCGTCAATGGAGTCCAAACCCAGTCCATCACCAAACAGCGGCGCTTCGGCGTCAATCTCCTCCGGTGTCATACCTTCAAGATTGAGCGTATCAATGATCAATTGCTTGATTTCAGAGCTCAATAAATTCATTACACTATTTCTCATTATTTATAGAATCTGACTGTAAAGCGTCAGTTAAATGCTGGGTTAATCTTCTTGCCGCGAGGGCGGGAGAAACGTCATTCGCATGTATGAATGCGCGAGCGTCGATCTTATCCTGAACGGTGATGCGGAACTGCGGTTTTATCGGCGGGATCTTATACCATTTACCCTGCTTCGTCAGCATGGGTGGCTGGCAGTGGATATGCACCACGCGGATATCACACTGGCTACGAAGCGCAATATTGGCAGCCCCTCGTTGCAGTGACAACGCCTTACCCGGCGTAGTGCGTGTTCCTTCAGGAAAGATCAGGATAGTCCCACCGCTAGCTAAACGTTGCCGGCACTGTTCCAACAGGATATCCGACTGCGCATTTGCCAGATAGCCCGCAGCTTTGATCACACCACTGACAAACACGTTGCTCAGTAATGCTTCCTTGACGATACAGTCGCAGCGCGGCATCTGTGAAGCCAGCAACACATAATCCAGCAGGCTGGGATGGTTAGCGATCACCAGACAGCCATTGTCCTCACTCAAGCGTTCAACGTTGTCGAAATGGTAATCCAGTACACCGAAAAAGCGCGTCGTTGCCAAAAAG
Organism: Serratia grimesii NBRC 13537; assembly: GCF_001590905.1. GTDB lineage: Bacteria > Pseudomonadota > Gammaproteobacteria > Enterobacterales > Enterobacteriaceae > Serratia > Serratia grimesii. Next base: position 1,795 of record NZ_BCTT01000021.1, on the reverse strand, counting down.
AAACGGAAGCTATGTCGGATCGAGTTTTGGGTCAGTCGACTACGGCGCGCAGGATCGCGAACCACCAGACGCATCAGGTTAAACCAAACACCTGATAGCAGCAGGCCACCCAGGCCGAAAAGTGAAAAGCAAAAGCCGGTGGCCACAACCCGCCAACAGCGATTAAACCAAGACGATTGTTCAGGCACACTTTCCGCAGATATCGTCGTCGCCATCAGCGCCCCCACAACCAGTCGTGCCGTGGCCCCGGAACAGTAAATTCATCATCAGTGCGCAACCAACCGCGCAAAAATGACAGACTCTGTGGCTCCTGACAGGCAGTAGGCCCGGCGTCTACAACGTTGCAATGCAGTGAACCGCCACTTTCCAACAATAACGCGACAGCATAGGGATATGAGTTCACGGGAACAAAAGGCCGGTAAACATCCGGCACAACACCGTCAAAATCAATTAATAGCACCCGTTCCGCACTGCCCGTCGCCAATACGGCCTGAGCCTCAATCATACCCTGCTGAAAGCTGTCTTCACCGGCAGCCAATGATGTAGTTGGCAAGGTATTCTTCGCCATAATCGTTAACCAACCTGCAGCCGTGTTGTGCACCGACATGGCAAAATCCGTTGGCGATAGCGGCTGGTCCTGATGCAGGTGTTGGAGAATTTTGTGTGTCCGCTCTAATTCACCATGACGGCTGGTAAAGATCGCCATATCCGCCTGAAAGTCATTCAGTAAGATTAACCCACTCTCTACTGCCAAACGCGTTCCGGCACTCATCCGACGCAGCGACATCATGGGAATATGCGAACAGCCAGGTAATGTGCCCTGAGATTCAGTAGTAAATGAGTTATCCGTAGCCCATTGACGCCAAGCTTCACGCGTTCCACGATCGGGAGCCATTGCCCACCAACTGAGTATATTCATGTCGCCGCCATATTAAGGGTATTACCGGTCAGAAAAATTGCGTGGGTAAATTTATTATATCTGACCTCAGATTGCATTCCCAAAATTCCTATTTTTGCGCGGAATATTCAATTAAAATATTAGGGTTACTTATCGACATAACTTCGTAGGACTTGAGCAAAAAGAGAATTATCACGATGAAAAGCAGCAATATTTGTCGAAAAGGGTCTATAGAGGTATCTTATTGAAGGACAACCATACATCATTCTTCGTGTATGGCTAATACATTACCTATTTACGACCGCTCATGGAAAAGAGTATGAAACCATTAAAGCTCATTTTAACTGGCGTATTCGCCGCAGTCCTGATCAGTGGGTGTGCTGGCACCGCGCCGGTAAAAAACATCAATCAGAATGTTGTAGGTAGTCACACTGATGCACAAGTACGCCAGGCGATTCTCTCTGCCGGGTTGAATCGCAGCTGGATGCTGAATCCGACAAGTGATGGCGTGATCGATGGCAAAATCCTGTTACGCGGGCACAGTGCCAACATCCACATCACTTACAATGCAAATAGTTATCAGATTAAGTATCTAGACAGCAGTAATATGGATGCCAAAGAGGGAAAGATTCACCCAAACTATAACCGTTGGGTGGCCAATCTCGATAAAGATATACAGATAGAACTGGCACGTCAGAATATTAAATAACAATAATAAGAAGCATTAATCCGGCAGAGATAATGCTGCCGGGTATATTGTTCTTTATATTGGTATTCATTTAGATAATTATTTATAAAAACAGGATTTCACCACATAAATCACGTAGGAATATTATGTTTTTTTGGATTTTGAATATGAAAAAGCCCTGAGTCATAGACTCAGGGCTTATCAATTAG
>NZ_BCTT01000020.1 GCF_001590905.1 Serratia grimesii NBRC 13537 | reverse complement strand
TTTCAATATTTTTTCCGACCGTTGAATGTTTAACCAAAACAGCCTTAAAGTGGCAGTTTTTTCAACGATTTAAAGCCATAACCCTGCAGAACGGGCAATAAAGCATCAGTGTCTTCATTTAACGCCATGCAATACGCCAGATTCTCTTCCTGCGTCGACACCAAATTTTCCTGCGTCGAAATCAGCCAAGCGGTACGACGGGCAATAGCCGCACCGGAATCAATCAGCCGCGTTCCTTCTGGTAGCACCTGCATTAACTCTTCTGCTAATAGAGGGAAGTGGGTGCAACCGAGCACGACAGTATCTGGTGGCTCGCGCATGCTCAGCCATGGATGAAGAATCTTCTTCAACGTCGGCAGTGGTACAGCTTCACCGTGCAGTTTGGCTTCCGCCAGCTCCACCAGCTCTGAAGACCCTAATAACTCTATCTTGCAATCAGTCGCGAAGCGGGCGATCAACTCATGGGTATACGTACGCTGTACGGTACCGCGGGTAGCCAACAAACCAACCACGCCATTGGCAGTTAAGCGAGCAGCGGGTTTGATGGCGGGCACAACGCCGACGACAGGGAAGGTAAAGCGCTCACGCAAGGCTGGCAAAGATACGGTACTGGCAGTGTTGCAAGCGATGATGACAATCGCCAGAGGATGTCGTTGCTGCACCGCGCTGACAATCTCAAGCACACGCTCAACAATAAACTCTTCGGATTTCTCGCCGTAGGGGAACGCCACATTATCGAAAGCGTATATATAGTGGAGGTCCGGCAACAGTTGCCGAACCTCTTGATACACCGATAACCCGCCGACACCGGAATCAAATACCAGCACCGTCGGACGGGCCTTTGCGGTGGTGTTAGAAGGTATAGCTTCCAGTGAGGTAGTATTCTCTTCCTGGAGTAGCGTAGCCATAAGCCGTCTCATAATCTTTATCAAACAGGTTGGCGATTCTACCACGAACTGTCAGATGAGATGTGACCGGATACGAAACTGCGAGATCCCACAGGCTAACACCGCCAAGTTTGACGTTTTGCTCTGGGTAGGTGCTGTAGTCTTTATCATAGCGCTCACCCAAGTATTGATAGGTAACCGCCCAGTCAAAATCATAAACCTGCCAATCCAACTCATACTTCACCTGTTGTTTGGCTCGACGCAGTAGCACTTCGTTGGTCTTGGCATTACGTGGATCAACATAGTCGTAGCCAATACGATGGGTTAGCGGACCAGTATCAAACGAGGCTGTCGCTTCTATACCTTTAATCGTCGCCTTACCAATATTGTAATAAACGTAATTGGTTTCCCCAGTGGAATCGATCAGGTTATCAATATCGTTACGGTAACCCGACACACGCCAAGTCACAGGCCCAGTCAAACCTTCAAAACCACCTTCCCATTGCTTACTTTCTTCCGGCTTCAGAGCGGTGTTATTTCCGAAGTTGCCATATAGCTGGCTCATATTAGGGGCTTTAAATGCCGTCCCATAGGAGGCAATAAAGCGATACCCTTCGACAAACTCCCAGGCAGCACTGGTTTGCCAAGTGCCGTGCCAACCGAATTCAGAATGGTCGTCACCGCGTACCGCACCTTCCAACGTTACCGGACCAACCAGTTGCTGCGCGGTCAGATAGACGCCTGCGTCACGCTGGCTTTTTTCACCATTGACACTGGTGGAGTCCGGCTTGATTGCCTGATGCTGCCAGTCAACCCCTGAACTCACCGTCCCCTGGCCCAACTGCAAGGTATTCCCCCATTGCAGGTTGTACTGCTCCGAGTCCACCAGACTTGCCGAACTGTCATACATACCCAGACGAGGATCATAATCATAATCCTTACTGTGGCTGTAGCTGCCAATCAGTTGAGTCGCGTAGCTACCTTCCTTATAACGCAGACCCGTGTCCCAGGTCTGGCTGTACAGCTTACGAGTATCAATCAGTGGGCTGGTCGGCGATGAATAATAACCATCATAAGCAGTGCGATTGTCATAACCATAGCCACGGACAAAACCACTGATAGCCTCATTAAACTGATGATCAATAGCACCGTACAGCGATTTACTCATGAAGCCGTCGCGATCTTGCTGACTCTGCATTCCCGTGCTGCCATAAGCCACCACATCATAGCCTTTGGTATAAGTGTAGTTACCGGCAACCGTCGCAACCGTGCTATCCCCTAGCTGTTGTTGTGTTGATCCGTCATAGGTCTGATAGCCGTTTGAACCCACGCCAGCGGAAAGGGTGCTGCCGTTCTTTTCACGGGTGGTAATAATGTTGACCACGCCGCCAATCGCATCAGAACCATACACGGCCGAACGTGGACCGCGGATATATTCGATTTTCTGCACCAGTGAGATCGGAATTTGGCTGAGATCGGAAGAACCGCTGATACCGGCTTGGTTAAGGCGAATACCGTCAATCAACACCAGCACATGGCTGGAATTGGTACCGCGGATAAACAGTGAACTTTTTTGCCCTAAACCACCATTCTGTCCGACATCCACACCCGGCAGGCGACGCATTACGTCGGTCAGGCTTTTTGCCTGCCAACGATCGATATCATCACGCGTTACGACGGAAGTGGGTGCCAATACCGAAGAAACCGGCTGCGGGAAACGGTTGGCGGAAACAACCAGATTTTCGCTGTTATTCGCTGTGGTGTTGTCTTGCGCCCAGCCAGAAAAAGCCGTGACGGAGGAAACCACCATCAGCAGCGTGTTTTTTGTAATTGTCATGAAAAAGCATCCAAACTTAATTGGCGGATGCCGCAGGATCATGGCCGATATTTCGCGACGACCACGGACATTGCGACGTAACACCGGCAGGTCTTCGGGCTTGGGAGTTGCAGGCTGTTGATAAGCAACCTACACCGGGCGATGACTTCCCATCCTGCAATGGACAGTGTCTGCGTAGAACGCTATCGCCGTGACTTCCCCATACCGCTGCGCGTCAGCTCCGGATTCACACCGGATTCCCTTTTCACTCGCTGCTTGAGGCCGGACGACAATGCTACGATCAATGCAAATAGATGTCTAGACTGCTATTAATGTTACAAATAATAAACACGACAAAACTGGACTTCACGGGCTGATTCCCTACAATCCCCGCTGATCAAATTTGCCTGACGAGAAGAAACATGACGCCCGAGAATTTGCCTATTGAACGTTACGATGACCAACTGGCGGAGAAAACTGCCCGGCTGAAGACGCTGATGTCACCGTTCACGGCACCCGAGCCGGAAGTGTTCCGCTCGCCAGTGAGCCACTACCGTATGCGCGCCGAATTCCGCATCTGGCATGATGAAGACGAGATGTATCACATCATGTTTGATCAGCAGACCAAGCAGCGTATTCGCGTTGATCAGTTCCCTGCTGCCAGCGAATTAATTAACCGTCTGATGACTGCGTTGATTGCCGCCATCAAACCGGAACCTATTCTACGCCGCAAGCTGTTCCAGATTGACTACCTGTCGACGCGCAGCGGCAAAATCATCGCCTCATTGCTGTATCACCGCAAGTTAGACGATGCATGGCAGCAGCAGGCAGAAAAACTGCGTGACGATCTACGTGCACAAGGTTTTGATCTGCAGCTGATTGGCCGCGCGTCAAAAATGAAAATCATGCTGGATCAGGATTACGTAGACGAAGTGCTGCCGGTTGCCGGTCGCGACATGATTTACCGCCAGGTGGAAAATAGCTTCACCCAGCCGAATGCGGCTCTGAATATACAGATGCTGGAATGGGCGCTGGACGTAACCACCGGTTCTAAAGGGGACTTACTGGAACTGTACTGTGGGAACGGTAACTTCTCTTTGGCACTGGCGCGCAACTTTGAGCGGGTACTGGCCACTGAAATCGCCAAACCTTCGGTCGCATCGGCACAGTACAACATTGCCGCCAATCATATCGATAACGTGCAGATTATCCGCATGGCCGCAGAAGACTTTACCCAAGCGATGAACGGGGTACGCGAGTTTACTCGGTTGAAAGGTATCGATCTGAGCAGCTATAACTGCGAAACCATTTTTGTCGATCCCCCACGCAGTGGGCTAGATGATGAAACGGTGAAAATGGTGCAGGCTTATCCGCGTATTCTGTATATCTCATGCAACCCGGAAACACTGTGTGCCAATCTGGAGACCTTGCAAGAAACCCATAAGGTCAGCCGCCTTGCACTGTTCGATCAGTTCCCGTACACCCATCATATGGAATGCGGCGTCCTGTTGGAAAAACGCGTTTAATCTGACAGGGGCGCCGTTATTACCGCGCCCCTGCTTTCTTTCTGCCTATTACTTACACAGGTGTGTTCTCATCCAGCACCTTACGCGCCTTCAGCTTAATACCAATCCAGAACACCAGCGCCACGGAAACAATTGCCGGCAGGAAGTTAGAACCAATCTGCGGGTATTCGGCACGGACGATCGCACTGTACAGCAAGACCCCCAATAGGAAAGTCGCTGCGGCCAGCTTGGGCATGCCGTCTGGCATCGCACGATGCAGATAACGCTGATGCAGACAGTAAACCGCCAACACTAAAGCAATTATCGGGAAAATCGAAAACGGCACCACCGAACTGAACAGCGCGGCGAACGAACCGTTGATCGAAAGGCCGGCAATCAACGCCAGCAGTAAGGTGCCATTCTCACGGCCTGGTTTTTCCATCGCTTTCTACCTTTTTATACGTGGGATACAGAAGACTTTTCTTGCTCACGGCGATACCAATAATAAGCACCTTTGGAAATCATCCGTAGTTGCAACACTAAACGCTCTTCAAGCCGACGACGTTGATCAATGTCGATATCCAGCGCTTCAGCACCGGCGCTAAATACGATGGTCACCATAGCTTCTGCCTGCGCTTCGGTAAAACTCCGCGGCATATGGTTTTCGAGCTCGAGGTAATCCGCCAGTTCGGCGATAAAATGTTGGATCTCACGCGCCACTGCCGCACGGAAAGCCGCCGATGTACCGGAGCGCTCACGCAACAGCAAACGGAATGCGTTGGGGTTATTGCCGATAAACTCCATAAAGGTGGAGACAGAGGTGCGGATCACACTGCCACCTTTGGCAATACGCTGACGGGCCTGCCGCATTAGTTGACGCAGCATCAACCCGCTCTCATCAACCATGGTTAGTCCAAGCTCATCCACGTCACGAAAGTGGCGGTAAAATGACGTCGGTGCGATACCGGCTTCACGCGAGACTTCACGCAGGCTCAGGCTGGCAAAGCTGCGCTCGGCGCTTAGCTGGCTGAAGGCCGCCTCGATGAGGGAACGACGAGTCCGTTCTTTTTGTTGTGCTCTGACGCCCATATGCATATCCAGATAAGATCCATTTTCTCAGTCTAACGCCGTAGACTCGGCAATATAGCAAATTTTATTGCAACAGCATTTATACAAACGCGCCCTGTCACAGTTTCAGCCTGCACCATTTGTGCTTTGCCTCAAAAAGCCTAATGGTGATTGGGCACTCAGCGCTATGATGTTAAGATACCGTTGTAATTTTGTATAAGAACAGGTCTCTCCCCTATGCAACAGCACTATCAATTTGATGCCATCGTAATTGGCTCGGGCCCTGGTGGTGAAGGTGCCGCTATGGGGCTGGTGAAACAGGGCGCCCGCGTGGCCGTTATCGAACGGTACAATAACGTAGGCGGCGGATGTACTCATTGGGGTACTATCCCGTCCAAAGCTCTCCGCCACGCCGTTAGCCGCATTATCGAATTCAACCAGAACCCGCTTTACAACAATTCACGCACACTCAGCGCGACATTCCCTGATATTTTACGCCATGCAGATAACGTCATTAACCAGCAAACCCGGATGCGCCAAGGTTTCTATGAGCGTAACCAATGTAAGTTGTTTGCCGGTGATGCACGCTTTATCGACGCCAATACCGTCAGCGTTAGCTATATGGATGGCACCCAGGACACTATCCGTGCCGATCATATTGTCATCGCCTGCGGTTCACGTCCTTACAACCCGTCGAGCGTAGATTTCAATCATCCACGCATCTATAACAGCGACTCTATCCTCGAACTGAATCACGAACCGCGCCACGTCATCATTTACGGTGCCGGGGTGATCGGCTGCGAGTATGCGTCGATCTTCCGTGGTCTGAACGTGAAGGTTGATCTGATCAACACCCGCGATCGCCTGCTGGCGTTCCTCGATCAGGAAATGTCGGACTCACTGTCTTACCACTTCTGGAACAATGGCGTAGTGATCCGTCACAACGAAGAGTTCGAGAAGATCGAAGGCACCGACGACGGCGTGATTGTTCACCTGAAATCCGGCAAAAAAGTGAAAGCGGACTGCCTGCTGTACGCCAACGGCCGTACCGGTAACACAGACTCGCTGGGGCTGGAGAACGTCGGTCTGGAATCAGACAGCCGTGGCCTGCTGAAAGTGAACAGCATGTACCAGACTGCGCTGTCGCACATTTATGCCGTGGGTGACGTAATTGGTTATCCAAGCCTGGCATCTGCCGCTTACGATCAGGGCCGTATTGCCGCACAGGCGATTGCCTCCGGTGAAGCCAGCGGGCATCTGATTGAAGACATCCCGACCGGTATCTACACCATTCCGGAAATCAGCTCTGTTGGTAAAACCGAGCAGGAACTGACGGCGATGAAAGTGCCATATGAAGTGGGCCGCGCTCAGTTCAAGCACCTGGCGCGTGCGCAGATTGCCGGGATGAATGTCGGCAGTCTGAAGATCTTGTTCCATCGCGACACCTTGCAGATCCTTGGGATCCACTGCTTCGGTGAGCGTGCGGCAGAGATCATTCACATTGGTCAGGCGATCATGGAACAGAAAGGTGAAGGCAATACTATCGAGTATTTCGTTAATACGACCTTCAACTATCCGACCATGGCCGAAGCCTACCGGGTGGCAGCGCTGAACGGCTTAAACCGCCTGTTTTAGCGTGGTATCCAGGTAATTTTGCATGTGCTCGCGGATCGCCTCGGCCAATTGCTCATAACGACTGCGCAATGGGGAGCCGGGGCGGTACACCAGCGCAATAGTGCGCTTGGGTTCCGGTTTATAACAGTCGAGATAGCACACACCGTCACGCTCACGCTGTGGCGGTACCGCCAATGAAGGCAGCAATGTAATACCACTGCCCGCCGCCACCATATTGCGCAGCGTTTCCAGGCTGGTCGCCCGGAAATGGGTATCCTCGTCGGCACCGGCCTGGAAGCAAAAGCCCATTGCCTGATCGCGCAAGCAGTGACCATCTTCCAGCATCAGCAGTTTTTCCCCTGCCAAATCCGGCATCGCCACGCGGTCACGTTGTGACCATGGGTGATCGGAGTACACCGCCAGCTTCATTGGTTCATCAAACAACGGCACTTCGATAAAGGCTTCGGTTTCCTTCACCAACGCCAGGATCGCGCAGTCCAGTTTACCGCTGTCGAGTTGCGCCAGCAGCTGTTGGGTTTGCGCTTCATGCAGGTACATTTCCAGCTTGGGAAAGGTTTTGTGCAGCGTAGGGATAATCTGCGGCAGCAAATAAGGCCCGACCGTCGGGATCAGGCCGATATGCAGCGGCCCGGACATGGCTTCGCCCTGCTGGCTGGCCATCTCTTTCAGAACTTTGACTTCGCGCAGCACGGTACGCGCCTGCTCCACCAGCAACAGGCCCGCCTGGGTAAATAACACTTTGCGGCTGGTGCGTTCGAGCAACATCACACCCAGTTCGTCTTCCAGCTTGCGGATCTGCCCACTGAGCGTGGGTTGGCTAACATGGCATGAATCGGCGGCACGGCGGAAATGCCGGTGCTCGGCCAAGGCGACCAGGTACTCTAAATCACGAATATTCATTGTTTCCCTCCAGACCACGATAGCTCATGGCGATAGATAAGATAGCAATGAGCGATTAGATCTATCAAGTCCTGACGTTAATAATGTGTCCCAACAAAGCGAGATAACGCTGATAGCTAAAAATTATATTTCCTAATTAAGGAGTTAATTCATGTTTACCAGTCAAGAAGGCAAAAAAGTTCCTCAGGTTACCTTCCACACACGTCAGGGCGACCAATGGATTGATGTCACCACCGATGACCTGTTCAAAGATAAAACTGTCATCGTCTTTTCGCTGCCGGGTGCATTCACCCCAACCTGCTCTTCCAGCCACTTGCCGCGCTACAACGAGCTGTCCAGCGTATTCCAGCAGCACGGTGTTGATAGCATCCTGTGCGTCTCGGTGAACGATACCTTCGTGATGAACGCCTGGAAAGCCGATCAACATGCTGAAAACATCACCTTCGTGCCGGACGGCAACGGTGAATTCACCAAAGGCATGAACATGCTGGTCGAGAAAGCCGATTTGGGCTTCGGCCCACGCTCATGGCGTTACTCGATGCTGGTGCGTAACGGCGTAGTAGAGAAAATGTTTGTCGAGCCCAACAAGCCGGGCGACCCGTTTGAAGTGTCTGACGCCGACACCATGCTGAAATACCTGGCGCCAGAATTCAAAGTGCAGGAATCGGTTTCGCTGTTTACCAAGCCGGGCTGCCCGTTCTGTGCCAAAGCCAAACAAATGCTGCAGGAACGTGGCATTCAGTATGAAGAGATCGTACTGGGTCAGGACGCGACTACCGTCAGCCTGCGCGCCGTCAGCGGCCGTGCCACGGTACCGCAGGTATTCATCGGCGGCCGTCATATTGGCGGTAGCGATGACCTGGAAACCTTCCTGTCAGCCTGATTTATAAGTAATAACAAAGCCAACGTGAACTTTTGGCGGGCTCCGGCCCGCCCTTTTTTTAGCTTTCAGGAGCGGATATGAAACAGTTGAATGTTGACGTCGCCGTCATCGGCGGCGGCACCGCCGGTCTGGGCGCCTATCGCGCCGCCAAGCTTTCGACCCCCAGTGTAGTGATGATTGAGGGCGGGGCCTACGGCACCACCTGTGCACGCGTTGGCTGCATGCCATCCAAATTGCTGATTGCTGCCGCTGAGGCAGTGCATCAAATCGAACGTGCGCCGGGCTTTGGCGTCTATCCCGCTGGCAAAACGACCATTAATGGCCGTGAAGTGATGGACCGCGTCAAACGTGAACGTGACCGCTTCGTCGGCTTTGTACTGGAAGGCGTCGACGAAATCCCGGTGGCCGACAAAATTAGCGGTTACGCCCGTTTTATAGACGACAACACCCTGCAAGTGGATGAACATACGCGCATCGTAGCTCAGCGCATTGTTATCGCCACCGGTTCCCGCCCAAGCTGGCCCGCCCCATGGAATGCACTGGGTGACCGACTGATCGTCAATGACGACGTCTTCAACTGGGATGATTTACCGCAGTCTGTGGCGGTGTTCGGGCCAGGTGTGATTGGCCTGGAACTGGGCCAGGCACTGCATCGTCTCGGGGTTGAGACCAGAGTGTTTGGCGTTGGCGGTGCCGTCGGCCCATTGACTGACAGCGCGGTACGCAACTATGCCGCTAAAACCCTGGGCGAAGAGTTCTATCTTGATGCCGATGTGAAAGTGGAAATGATGCAACGCGAAGGCGATAAAGTGTTTATCCGCTATCAGGATTTACACGGCAAGGCGCAGGAGATCATGGTGGATTACGTACTGGCCGCCACCGGTCGCCGACCGAACGTCGATAATCTGGGCCTGGAAAACACCAGCTTGGTACTCGATACCCGGGGAGTGCCACAGGCCGACCGTCTGACGATGCAAACCAGCGTGCCGCACATCTTTATCGCGGGTGACGCCAGCAACCAACTACCGCTATTGCACGAAGCCAGCGATCAGGCACGCATTGCCGGGAGCAATGCCGGCAGCTTCCCGGAAGTCTGCCCGGGCCTGCGACGCAGCGCGATCTCGGTAGTATTCTCCGATCCACAGATTGCGATGGTTGGCTCCACCTTCCGTGAGCTGAGCGAGAAATTCAGCGCCTGTGGTTGTTTTGAAATCGGTGAAGTGTCGTTCGAAAATCAGGGACGCTCACGCGTGATGCTACGTAACAAAGGTATCCTGCACGTCTACGGCGAGCAGGGTACCGGGCGTTTCCTCGGTGCGGAAATGATGGGACCCGATGTTGAACATATCGCTCACCTTCTGGCCTGGGCGCATCAGCAGCAAATGACCATCAATCAGATGCTGGACATGCCCTTTTACCATCCCGTCATTGAAGAAGGGTTGCGCACCGCACTGCGAGATCTGCAGGCCAAACTTAAACTGGGCGAGGCCGAGGCCGAACGCTGCCAGCGCTGCCCAGGCGAATAATCCGTCCATAAACAAAGGGCGCAGTTCTGCATATGAACTGCGCCCTTTATACTGAGTAACCTAATTAAGCCAAGCGTTGTTTCGCTGCGGCGATCGCACTGGCGACCTGCTGAGGAGAAACACCGCCTTTGGCTGAGCGTTTATCCAAACAAGACTGCAATGCCAGAATCGGATAGACGTCATCACCAATCACTGCGCTGAACTTCTTCAAATCAGTCAACGGTAGGGCTTCCAGCGCCTTACCCTGACGAATAGCTTCCACTACTGCCTCGCCGACGATATGGTGCGCCTCACGGAACGGTACGCCCTTCGCTACCAGGTAGTCCGCCAGTTCAGTTGAATTGGCGTAGCCCTGCTCCGCTGCTTCTTTACAACGCGGGCGTTTCACCTGAATGCCATCCAGCACCAGCGCAGCCATCTGCAGACAGTCCATCCAGGTATCAAGCGCGTCGAACAGACCTTCTTTGTCTTCCTGCATGTCTTTGTTGTATGCCAACGGCAGGCCTTTCAACGTCATCATCATGCCGGTCAATGCACCCTGTACTCGGCCACATTTGCCACGGATCAGTTCCAGCGCATCCGGGTTTTTCTTTTGCGGCATCAGCGAGGAGCCAGAAGTCACACGGTCAGACAGATCGACAAATGCGGCTTCGCCACTGTTGAAGAAAATCAGGTCTTCGGCAAAGCGCGACAGGTGCACCATGCTGATAGAAGCATTGGATAGCAGCTCCAGCACGTGATCGCGGTCGGAAACACTGTCCAGGCTATTACGGGTGGCCGAAGCAAAACCCAGCCAACCGGCCAGTTGTTCACGGTCGATCGGATAGGCGGTACCGGCCAGCGCACCGCTGCCCAACGGGCTGACGTCCAGACGCTTCAATGTGTCCTGCAGGCGACTTTCATCACGCGCCAGCATTTCCACATAGGCCAAACACCAGTGGGCGAAGGTCACCGGCTGCGCGCGCTGCAGGTGGGTATAGCCCGGCATAACAGCGTCTTGATTGGCTTCAGCAGTTTCCACCAGCGCCTGTTGCAGTTGCACGATGGCCTGATGCAACTCGCCAATCTGCTGTTTACACCACAATTTCAAATCGGTCGCGACCTGATCGTTACGGCTACGGCCGGTGTGCAATTTTTTGCCCAGATCGCCGACTTTGTCGATCAGCTTCTGCTCGACCCAGCTATGAATATCTTCTGCATCGCTGCTGACAATCGCCTGCGGATCGGCCTGCACTTCTGCCAACAACCCATTCAATGCCTGCTCAAGTTGCTGCTGCTCGGTTGCCGTCAACACGTTGACAGTGACCAGTGCTTTCGACCAAGCCACTGAGCCAACAATGTCCTGTTCCGCCAGGCGATAATCGAAACGCAGAGAATCGTTTAATTGTTTGAACCGCTGATCTGCCGCCTGACTGAACCGTCCGCCCCAAAGTGCCATACCTTTACTCCCGAATTTTATGCGAATAAGGGCGCAGCATGCTGCGCCCTTAACAAGTCACGCCGAATAATCAATAAAGTTACTTGTTCTTTTTCTCGTTCAACGCGCGAATGCGTGAAGAGAGTGAGAACAGACGGATAAAACCGCCCGCGTGGCTGTGATCGTAAACTTCGTCTTCGCCGAAGGTGGCAAACTCTTCAGAATACAGGCTGTTAGCGGATTTCTTCTGAATCGCCGTCACCTGGCCTTTGTACAGCTGCAGCACGACTTCGCCGTTAACTTCTTCGGCCAGCGCCTCAGCAGAAGCCTGCAGTGAACGACGAAGTGGAGCAAACCAACGCCCATCGTAAACCACGTAAGACATTTCCAGGCCCAGTTGCTCACGCCATTTGAAGCTATCGCGATCCAGAACCAGTTGCTCAACGCCACGCAGTGCCGCCACCATGATGGTGCCGCCAGGGGTTTCGTAGCAGCCACGGGATTTGATACCCACCAGACGGTTTTCCACGATATCGATACGACCCACGCCATGTTTGGCACCCAGCACGTTCAGGGTTTCCAGACATTTGTACGGGCTCAGCACTTTACCGTTAACCGCCACTACGCAGCCTTTCTCTACGGTGATGGTCACTTGCTCAGGCTGATCCGGTGCTTCCTGCGGGTCAACCGTCCAGACCCAGCAGTCTTTGTTCGGTGCGTTCCACGGGCTTTCCAACACGCCGCCTTCGGTAGAGATATGCCAGGCGTTTTCGTCACGGCTATAGATTTTTTCCAACGACGCAGTGGTCGGGATATTACGTTCTTTCAGGTAGTCCAACAGCGCTTCACGGGAACGCAGGTTCCACTCACGCCAAGGGGCAACCACTTTCAGATGTGGGGCCAGCGCGGTATAGGTGGTTTCGAAACGCACCTGGTCATTACCTTTACCAGTTGCGCCGTGGCACAACGCGTCAGCACCGACTTTCAGCGCCAGTTCAACCTGTGCTTTAGCGATAATCGGGCGCGCCATGGAGGTGCCCAGCAGATAGCTGCCTTCATACAGGGCGCCGGTCTGCAGTACCGGGTAAACGTAGTCACGGATGAATTCTTCACGCAGATCAACCACGTGGCACTCAGAGGCACCGGATTGCAGGGCTTTTTGCTCCACACCTTCCAGATCGCCGCGCTCCTGGCCGATATCCGCCACGAAGGCTACCACTTCGCAGCCGCCGTAGTTCTCTTTCAGCCAGGGAATGATGGCCGAAGTATCCAGACCGCCAGAGTACGCCAGAACGATTTTTTTGATGCCTTGGTTTTGCATGGTCTTTTCCTTTTTAATTCTAAATTTAAGCGAGGATCCGGGTGCCAATTGACACGCCGTTAAACAGTGCAGGAAGCTGATCGGCATGGCGCCAACTGGCGATATCTACCGGGCGACCGAGGGTGCGGGCCGCATCGAGCGCCGCATTCACCTTCACCACCATACCATCAGTGATGATGCCCTGGGCAATCAGTTGTTCCGCTTTTTGCGCCGTCATTTCTGCGATGCGCTGCCCTTTTCCGTCGAGGATGCCACTGACATCCGACAGCAGGATCAAATCCGCACCGAGCGTAGCGGCTAAAGCCGTCGCCGCCTGATCGGCGTTCACATTCATTAACTGCCCATCGGCGGTAATGCCGATGGAACTGATCACCGGCAGGTAACCGGCACCCAGCAGGGTATTGAGCAACAACGGGGAACCCGGTTGCGCATTGCCCACGTGATCCAGCGCCGGATCGAGCGAGGTAACGGTGACGCTGCCACCGTCTGCCAGGCTCAGGCCGACCGCGTTAATCTGGTGCTTGATGGCCCACGCCAGCAAGGTTTTGTTGGCGGTGCCGGCCAGCGCGCCGGTAATAATGTCAATCTGATCGGCTGGCGTCACACGCAGGCCATTCTTCTTCACCACCGGCAGGGAGAGCTTTTTCATCAGCTCATCCACCACGCAACCGCCGCCGTGAACGATCACCAACGGGCGCTGATGCTGCTGGCGGTAGCTGTCCAGTGCGGTAAACAGACGCTCCAGCGCCTCTTCACTGTCTAATAACACGCCACCTAACTTGATAATTAACGGATTCATCGCTGTTTACATCCCACACTATCCCCTTCATCTTTCAAGTCGCCGCGTTGTTGGCTGCCGGCCCTCACCCCAGTCACTTACTTGAGTAAGTTCCTGGAGATTCGAACCCTTGCCGCCTGGCCGCGACTCGAAATCTATTGGGGATTCATTAAAGTAACGCTTGGGTTTCAGGGAACCCAAAACGGATATTCAGGCATTGCACCGCCTGAGCGGCCGCGCCTTTCAACAGGTTGTCTTCCGCCGCCACGGCAATCAGATGTTCGCCCTGTACAGCGAAGCCGATATCGCAGAACGGTAGCCCGACGACGGACTTCAACGCCGGTACACCCTGATCGTACAGCCGTACCAGCGGCTTGTCGTCATAGGCGGCGTGATAAACAGCGGCCACGTCCTGCGCGGTCACACCGGCTTTAAGGCGGCAAGTGATGGTTTCGAGAATACCACGCGGGAAGTTACCCAAATGTGGCGTGAAGATGACCGGTACACCCAGGTGCGCAACGATTTCCGGATGGTGACGGTGGTTGAAAATACCGTACGGCTGCAGGCTCACCTCACAGAAACTGGTGGTGACGCTGGCCTTGCGGCCTGCACCGCTGACGCCGCTAGTGGCGTTGATCACTGGCCACTGATCAAGGTTCAGCAAGTCTTGGTCGATCAGCGGTTTCAGCGCCAACTGCGCCGCTGTCGGATAACAGCCCGGTACGGCGATCAACTGAGCCTGTTTGATTTTGTCGCTCTGCCATTCCGCCAGGCCATACACCGCCTGCTCCAGCAAATCAGCGTGCTGATGTTCAAAACCGTAATATTGGCTGTAGAACGCGGCATCTTTCACACGGAACGCGCCCGAAAGATCAAACACCACGCAACCTGCTGCCAGGAACGCTGGCGCGATATCGTGACTAACCTCGTGTGCCGTGGCCAGAAACACCACATCGATACCTTCGGCGGCTTTAGCAACGTCAACCAGCGGCTGTAATGGCAGATCAACGATACCTTTTAACTGAGGGTGCAAATCGGAAAGCAATTTTCCTGCATCTGCACTTTGCGCTGAAACCGCTAAAGCGGTTATGTTCATGTGTGGGTGACGATTAAGGTACGCCGTGAGCTCTGCTCCGGCATAACCGCTGGCACCGACAATCAGCGTATTCAACATGGGGCCTTTCACCTTCTTGACTTGCGTAGGGTCGTATTCGACTCAGGTTTCCAGGCTCACCAGCGTTGTTTCGCCGTTCACCCACGAGGTCGAGCGTTGATGTTTTTATAATCATCCGGGAATCGGGTTCCCTTACGCTCCAGCTTACTGTATTTTTATTCACAATAAATGCATGAATATTGATACCAACCTAACCAAAGGCTGTCAACAGTGAAGATGAAATTACCTCCATTTATTGAGCTGTACCGGGCGTTGATCGCCACTCCGTCGATCAGCGCCACCGATAGCGCCCTCGATCAGAGTAATGAAGCATTAATCAACTTGCTGGCCGGATGGTTTGCCGATTTAGGTTTCAGTGTCGACGTGCAGCCAGTGCCGGATAGCCGCAACAAATTCAATCTGCTGGCGAGCATTGGCGAAGGCAGCGGCGGCCTGCTGCTCGCGGGTCACACCGATACCGTGCCTTATGATGAAGGCCGCTGGACGCGCGATCCTTTCACTCTGACCGAACACGACAATAAGCTGTACGGTCTGGGCACCGCCGACATGAAAGGTTTTTTTGCCTTTATTTTAGATGCGGTACGTGACATCGACGCCAGCCAGTTGACCAAACCGTTATACATTCTAGCCACCGCAGATGAAGAAACGACGATGGCCGGAGCACGATATTTCGCTGCCTCAACCAGCATCCGTCCAGACTTCGCCATTATTGGTGAGCCGACCTCGCTGCAACCGGTGCGTGCGCATAAAGGCCATATGGCCAATGCCATCCGTATCGTCGGGCAGTCTGGCCACTCGAGTGATCCTGCACGTGGCGTGAATGCCATCGATCTGATGCATGAAACTATCGGCCGCCTGATGGAACTGCGTAAAACGCTGCAAGAACGCTACAACAATCCAGCTTTCGCCGTACCCTATCCAACCATGAACTTTGGTCATATCAGTGGCGGCGACGCAGCCAACCGCATTTGTGCCTGCTGTGAACTGCATCTGGACATCCGCCCGTTGCCAGGTATGACACTCGACAACATCAATGAATTGATGCACCAGACTCTGGAGCCAGTGAGTCAGCGTTGGCCGGGACGTCTGAGTATTGAAGAGCTTCATGCATCTGTACCAGGTTACGAGTGCCCAACCGATCATCATATGGTGGCGGTGATCGAGAAACTGCTGGGTACCCGCACGCAAGTGGTCAACTATTGCACCGAGGCACCCTTCGTCCAGCAGGTCTGCCCGACGTTGGTGCTGGGTCCCGGCTCTATCGACCAAGCGCATCAACCGGATGAATACATTGATACCGGTTTTATCGAACCAACACGCAAGCTGCTGGGTCAGTTGGTTGATCACTTCTGTCGCCAATAAACCAGACACAAGGTAGGGTTAATGATTTATCATCTCCCTACCTCTTAAGACGTACCAAACCAATGAAATAAGCCAGACTGATAACCGGTGCGCCGTAATTAAATTTCAGAAAATGCGCCGATTTTGATGTTTTTTTGCTAAAAATAGTGTCAATTGACGATTGGACAGGAACGTGGCGAGATGAAACAGGCGCTCTTCGCCTGACACGTGAAATTTACTTACAAGATAAAAAACCATCTACCCAACAGGCTTCACATTGCAGCCAACGCCGCTGTGGTTTGAAAAATTAAGGGTAAATACAGAACTGGGTCAGGGGTTATATGAACGAACAATATTCGGCAATGCGAAGTAATGTCAGTATGCTCGGCAAATTGCTCGGCGATACCATCAAAGAAGCGCTGGGCGAGCATATTCTCGATCGCGTTGAAACTATCCGTAAGCTTTCCAAATCTTCACGTGCAGGTAACGAAGCGCATCGCCAAGAGCTGCTTTCTACCTTGCAAAACCTGTCCAACGACGAGTTACTGCCCGTTGCACGTGCATTCAGTCAGTTTCTCAATCTGACCAACGTCGCCGAGCAGTACCACAGTATTTCGCCCAACGGCGAAGCTGCCAGCAACCCAGAGGCGCTGGCCCAGTTATTTACTCGTCTGAAGGACAAAAAGCTCAGTACCAAAGAGCTGCAAAATGCGGTGTCCCAACTCTCCATCGAACTGGTGCTGACAGCACACCCGACAGAGATCACCCGCCGTACCCTGATCCACAAGCTGGTTGAGGTTAATACCTGCCTCAGCCAGCTCGACCATAACGACCTGGCCGACTACGAACGTAACAAGATCATGCGTCGTCTGCGTCAGCTGGTTGCCCAATCCTGGCATACCGACGAAATCCGTAAGCATCGTCCATCGCCGATCGATGAAGCCAAATGGGGCTTTGCGGTAGTGGAAAACAGCCTGTGGGAAGGGGTGCCTGCCTTCCTGCGCGAATTCAACGAACAGCTGGAAAACTCCATCGATTACAGCCTGCCGGCAGAAGCCGTACCGGTACGCTTCACCTCCTGGATGGGCGGTGATCGCGATGGCAATCCAAATGTCACGGCCGAAATTACCCGGCATGTGCTGCTGCTGAGCCGCTGGAAAGCCTGCGATCTGTTCACCCGCGATATTCAGGTGCTGGTCTCAGAACTGTCGATGACCGAATGTACCCCGGAACTGCGCGCACGGGCCGGTGGTGACGAGGTGCAAGAGCCGTACCGCGAGATCATGAAGCAATTGCGCAGCCAGTTGATGAGCTCTCAGGCGTATCTGGAAGGTCGCCTGAAGGGTGAGCGCGTACTGAAACCACACGACCTGCTGGTGAATAACGAACAGCTGTGGGAACCGCTGTTCGCCTGTTACCAGTCGCTGCAGGCCTGCGGCATGAGCATCATCGCCAATGGCCAGTTGCTCGATACCCTGCGTCGCGTGCGCTGCTTTGGCGTGCCGCTGGTACGTATCGACGTACGTCAGGAAAGTACCCGCCACACCGAAGCCATCGCCGAGTTGACCCGTTATCTGGGGCTGGGCGATTACGAAAGCTGGTCGGAAGCCGACAAACAGGCGTTCCTGATCCGCGAACTGAACTCCAAACGCCCGCTGGTGCCGCTAAAATGGGAGCCGAGTGCCGACACCCAGGAAGTGCTGGAAACCTGTCGGGTCATTGCCGAAGCGCCGCAGGGTTCGATTGCCGCCTACGTGATTTCCATGGCGCGTACGCCTTCTGACGTGCTGGCGGTTCACCTGTTGCTGAAAGAAGCCGGTTGCCCGTTCGCGCTGCCGGTGGCCCCGCTGTTCGAAACCCTCGACGACCTGAACAACGCCGACGACGTAATGACCCAGTTGCTGAATATTGACTGGTACCGCGGCTTTATCCAGGGCAAACAGATGGTGATGATTGGCTATTCCGATTCGGCGAAAGATGCCGGGGTGATGGCCGCCTCCTGGGCGCAGTACCGCGCGCAAGACGCACTGATCAAAACCTGTGAAAAAGCCGGCGTGGCGCTGACGTTGTTCCACGGCCGCGGCGGCTCGATTGGCCGTGGCGGTGCACCGGCGCATGCGGCATTGCTGTCGCAACCGCCGGGTAGCCTGAAAGGCGGCCTGCGCGTCACCGAACAGGGCGAGATGATCCGCTTCAAGTTTGGTCTGCCGGAAGTCACCATCAGCAGCCTGGCGCTGTACACAGGCGCAATTCTTGAGGCTAACCTGTTACCGCCGCCAGAACCGAAGAAAGAGTGGCGTACGCTGATGGATGAGCTGTCAGACACCTCGTGCAACATGTATCGCGGCTACGTACGCGAGAATCCGGAGTTTGTACCCTATTTCCGCGCTGCAACGCCGGAATTGGAACTGGGCAAGCTGCCGCTGGGTTCACGCCCGGCCAAACGCAAGCCAAACGGCGGCGTTGAAAGCCTGCGCGCTATCCCATGGATCTTCGCATGGACGCAGAACCGACTGATGCTACCCGCCTGGCTGGGTGCCGGTGCCGGTTTGCAAGAAGCGGTGAAAGCCGGTAAGCAGGACCAACTGGAAGCGATGTGCCGCGACTGGCCGTTCTTCTCTACCCGCATCGCGATGCTGGAAATGGTCTTTGCCAAAGCTGACCTGTGGTTGGCGGAATACTACGATCAGCGTCTGGTTGATAAGTCACTGTGGCCACTTGGCCAACAGTTACGCGACCAATTGGCGAGCGACATCAAGGTAGTGTTGACCATCGCCAATGACGCGCACCTGATGGAAGACCTGCCATGGATCGCCGAATCCATTGCGCTACGTAACGTGTATACCGATCCGCTGAATGTGTTACAGGCCGAACTGTTGCACCGTTCACGCCAGCAAGAACAGCCCGATGCCCGCGTTGAGCAAGCGCTAATGGTCACCATTGCCGGCGTTGCCGCCGGGATGCGCAATACTGGCTAGGTTAAGCGACAAAAAATAGTCCCTGTTTGCAGGGACCGTTTTTTTATCCAATAAAAAGGGCGCTGTCATTACACAGCGCCCTTTTCATCATCCATCAATAAAATTAGGCAATAGCTACCGGGCGCACACCCAGCGTGTGGCAAATGGCATAGCTCATCTCGGCACGGTTCAGCGTATAGAAATGGAAGTCTTTCACCCCTTCGCGACTGAGGATCTTCACCATGTCCATCGCGATATTGGCACCGACCATTTTGCGGGTTTCGGCATCGTCATCCAGCCCTTCAAACATGCTGGTCATCCAGCTCGGCACCCGCACGTTAGTCATAGTGGCAAAACGCTGTAATTGCTTGAAGTTGGACACCGGCAGAATGCCCGGCACAATTTCGACGTCAATGCCGGTCGCAACGCAACGGTCACGAAAACGCAGGTAGCTTTCTACATCGAAAAAGAACTGTGTAATCGCGCGGTTGGCACCGGCATCAATTTTACGCTTCAGGTTAATCAGATCCGCCTGCGGACTTTTGGCTTCCGGGTGCACTTCGGGGTAGGCCGCCACCGAGATATCAAAATCGCCGACGTCTTTCAGCAAGGCCACCAAATCGGTCGCGTACATGTCAGGCTTTCCACCACCCGGTGGTAAGTCACCACGCAGCGCCACAATATGGCGAATACCGCTGTTCCAATAGTCGGTCGCAATCTCACGCAGCTGATCTGGGCTGGCGTCGATACAAGTCAGGTGCGGGGCCGCATCCAGGCCAGTGCGATCCTTAATCCCTTTGATGATGCTATGGGTGCGATCACGCTCACCGGAGTTTGCACCATAAGTCACAGAGACAAATTTAGGTTTCAGGCTGCTCAGACGATCAATGGACTGCCACAGGGTGTCTTCCATCTCGCTAGTGCGCGGCGGGAAGAACTCGAATGATACGTTAATCTGACCGTTTAACTCCGCCAGACTCTGATTCAGCGCTTCCCGCTGGTTTGCGTGAAAAAAACTCATACCCTGTCCGCCTCTTATCGATCACTGTTTTGCTTTATTTTAATAAGCGTCTATACGTTTAGACGTCTAGATAGAAAATGCCGTATGTTGGCTAAAGAGTCAACAGGAAAATGAGGGTAATAAGGTGATTAATCCTCACCCGTTAAGAGAAAGAATTTCATATTCAGAACAAGGATAATTATGGCAGGAAAAACGAGGGGCGCGGAGGATCCGCGCCCACAAGAAAATTAAAGCAGCTGCGCCAAACGGTTAAGGTCTGACTGGATCGCACCGGCGGTGACATCACGGCCCGCACCCGGACCGCGGATCACCAATGGGTTGTCTCGGTACCAACGGCTTTCGATGGCAAACACGTTATCACACGGCAACAGCGACGCCAGCGGGTGCTCAGGACGCACTGCCTCCACACCAACACGCGCCTTGCCATTGGCATCGAAGCGCGCTACGTGTCGCAGCACCAGCCCCATTTCATTGGCAGCCTCAAAGCGTTGCAGCATTTGCTGGTTCAATGCATCGCCGTTTTCGAAGAACTGATCGACAGAGCCCTGTTCGGCCCCTGCAGGAACCAGAGACTCGACTCGTACCTGATTCGGTTCAATATCGTAACCCGCCTCACGCGCCAGGATCACAAGCTTGCGCATCACGTCCTGACCGGAGAGGTCAACCCGTGGATCCGGTTCTGTCAGCCCCTGCTGCCATGCCTGATCCACCAGCTCGGTGAAAGGTACAGTGCCGTCAAACTGCAGGAACAGCCATGAAAGCGTACCCGAGAAGATACCGCTTATCGCCAAAATACTGTCACCGCTGTCACGTAGATCGCGCACGGTATGATTGACCGGCAGGCCCGCACCAACAGTCGCGTTATACAACCAATGACGCCCCGTTTTGGCGAAGGCATCACGGATTTGGCGATAGTTGTCGCTACAGGATGCACCCGCAAGCTTGTTGGCACTGATCACATGGAAACCATAGCTGGCAAAATCCAGATACTGTTCAGCCAGACTCTCACTGGCGGTGACATCAAGCACCACCAGATCGTCAAACGGGTGCGCACGCATCCACAGGAACAGTGATTCTTCGTCCAGTTCTTGCGCTTCTTCTTCAAAGAATGCCAATGCGCGGCTGGCGTCCAGACCGTCGTAATTCAGCAAACTGCGGCGGCTATCCACCACGCCAGCCAGGCTGAACTCAAACCCGCTACGGGCGGAAATATTTTTCTGCTCGCGGGCAAACAGCTCCAACCAACGTGCACCGATATTGCCTTTGCCAAACAGCACTAAACCAATACGCTTCTCGGCGCGGAACAGGCTTTGGTGCAGGCCCTGAATCAGTAGCCCGGTAGGCCCCTTACGCAGTACCGCCACCATACTGATGCCATCTTCGGACTGCCAAATAAACTCTACCGGCTGGTCTTTCAGCTGTTGATAAAAGCGATGGCTATGCAGCGGGTTCTTGCAAACGCCCGCGCCAACCAGCGCCACCAGCGCCAATCCTTCACGCAGCTGCAGCTCACCCGGCAGCGCCGTATCCTGCAACGTACGCAGCACACTGTTCACCACTTCCGAGGTGTAGCATAGCTGTATCAGGTTGCGGTCTGGATGAATACCCACCGCCAGCGGTTTGATCTGCGCACGCTTGAGCACCAGATCCAGTTCTTTCTGCGCCAGCTTAAAGTCATGTTGGCTGGCGACATTCAGTTCAATCAGGCACACATCATCATGACTGGTGACAATCTTCGCACCGGTGCCCGAGGCCAGCACGCGTTCAATACGCGTTGAACCTTGTTCTGGCTGATAACTACAGCGCAGTTGAAGATCGATATCGCTGCCGGATACCGGCTGCAAAGTGCGGGTGTGCAGCACTGGTGCCGCCAGACGCGCCAGCTCACTGGCTTCGTCCAAACGCAGCAGTGGCAGCAGGCAAGCGTCTTTCACCTTGCGCGGGTCAGCACTGTACACCCCTGCCACGTCACTCCAAATGGTCACGCGTTCTGCCCCGGCCAACGCACCAACCTGGGTTGCAGAATAGTCACTGCCGTTACGCCCCAACAGCACGGTTTCACCGGCGTCGTTGCGTGAAATAAAGCCGGTCACCACCAAACGTTTACCCGGGTGTTGGGCCAAGAGCTGTTGTAACAACGGATAAGAACGGCCTTCGTCAACTTGCGGCTGAGCGGCCCGTTCCGCACGCAGGAAATCGCGCGCATCCAGCCAGGCTGCCTGCATGTCCAGCTTGTTCAATACGGCTGCCATCAAGCGCGCCGACCAGATCTCGCCATGACCAACCACTTCGGCATAGATAACGTCGTCGAGCTTATCGTCCAGCAATACTGCCAGGCGCTCCAGATCTTGAATAAATTCGGCGATCAATGGCTCAGCGGTTTCCGGCGGTAACAGACCGCTAATTAATTCGCTGTGATAACGGCGTAATGTCTGCTGAACCTGATGTGCAGAAAGGCGATCACTCTGGCTGAGCTTCAGCCAGCTAATCAGTTGGTTGGTGGTACTGCCGGCCGCCGACACCACCATCATATCGCCTGGCTGGCTGTATTCAGCCATGATCCCAGCCACCCGCAGATAACACTTCACATCCGCCAGGCTACTGCCGCCAAACTTATGCAGTTGACGTCCACTCACCGGCCCTGCTACCGCAATTGCATTCATGCTTACCTCGTTGCCGCCGCCTGGAAGGCTCGTTCCAGATCGGCAATCAAATCTTCACTGTCTTCAATACCCACGGAGATACGCAGCAGGCTCTCGGAAATACCGGCCGCCGCACGGGCTTCTGCCGCCATACCTGCATGGGTCATGGTCGCTGCATGCGAGATCAGGCTTTCTACGCCGCCCAACGATTCTGCCAGAGTAAACAACTCAAGGGCAGACAGAAAACGACGCAGTAGCGCTTCATCACCGTCCAGTTCAAAGCTGAGCATCGCGCCAAAGCCGCGTTGCTGACGACGTGCAATCTCGTGCCCAGGGTTCTGTGGCAGAGAAGGATGATACAGCTTTTTCACTAAGGGTTGCTGCTGTAAATAACTGACAATTGCTTCGGCGTTTTGTTGCGCAGCTTTAATGCGTGGCGACAGGGTACGCATACCACGCAGCAACAAATAGCTGTCGAATGCCCCCCCCGTCACACCGATATTGTTGGCCCACCAGGCCAGCTCCACCGCCAGATCTTTATCTTTGGCGATGACTGCTCCGGCCACAACGTCAGAATGGCCATTGAGGTATTTAGTGCAGGAGTGCACCACCAGATCCGCACCCAGGCTGATAGGCTGTTGCAATGCCGGGCTAAGGAAGGTGTTGTCCACTACAGTTAATGCACCCGCTGCATGGGCTGCATCACAAATCGCCGCAATGTCCACGACACGCAGCAGCGGATTGCTTGGGCTTTCAATTAGCACCAGTTTGGGCTTTTGCGCCAACGCTTGCTGCAACGCTTCTTCATTCCCCTGATCGACAAATAGCACGCGGTAAGCACCACGCTTGCTCAGGCTGTCGAACAGACGATAACTACCACCATAACAATCATGTGGAGCCACCAGGAGATCGCCGGGTTGCAGGAACACGGTTGTCACCAGATGGATCGCCGACATCCCGCTGCTGGTCATGACTGCACCCGCACCACCTTCCAACTCTGCCAGTGCACGCTGCACCACATCACGCGTTGGGTTACCGCGGCGTGAATAGTCATGAGCACGAGGCTGGTTGAAGTCAGTAAAATTATAGGTACTGGACAGGTGGATCGGCGGGACAACGCAGCCATACTGTTCGTCATCGTTCAGGCCGCTACGTACGGCAATCGTGGCAGGTTTACGCGTCATAGGGTCTCTCGGCTCTCGGGATTCGGATGAATGAGGCCTAAAGATTAATCGCAGCAACGATAGACGTCAATACATCTGGACATCTAAACTTCTTTGCGTATAGATTGAGCAAAGCCCTAATACCCGCTAAAATTATGCCAGTTTGATATGACGATACGATGTTAACCCGGAATGCATAGGCGACACCTATTGATCGTCAGCATTCAGTGACCTTGGTCGCGTAAAATTGACATTTATTTAGTGAGAACAGTGAAGATCGGGCATAATTGGCCGGTTTTTAGAGTTTTGTAATTTTTCTGACAAATTTAAGGTGTCCCATGGCTGAGTGGAACGGCGAGTATGTCAGCCCTTACGCTGAACACGGTAAAAAAAGCGAGCAAGTAAAAAAAATCACGGTATCCATTCCGCTGAAGGTTCTGAAAATCCTCACCGATGAACGGACGCGTCGCCAGGTCAATAACCTGCGCCATGCCACCAACAGCGAATTGCTGTGCGAAGCATTTCTGCACGCCTTTACCGGCCAGCCGCTGCCGAACGACGAAGACCTGCGCAAAGAACGCAGCGATGAAATCCCGGAAGCCGCGAAACTGCTGATGCGTGAATTGGGTGTGGATCCCGATACCTGGGAATATTAAGTGCCGGTCTGCGAATGCAGACGGTAGAAACGAAAAAAGGCGCCGAAGGCGCCTTTTTCATCTGACGATAAGAAATCTTATTTCTTAGCGCCTGGCACGCTGAAACGCTTGTTGAAGCGGTCAACGCGGCCACCGGTAGCAACATCACGCTGCTTGCCAGTGTAGAACGGGTGGCATGCGCCACAAACGTCCAGGTTCAGATCGTGACCCACGGTAGAGCGGATTTTGATCACGTTACCGCAAGAGCAGTTAGCAGTAACTTCTTCGTATTTTGGGTGGATACCTTGTTTCATGGGAAACCTCAGTTAAGGCCGTGTCGCTATCCAGCCCTGTTTCGCCAGACACCACACGTGGTTGATAATAAAATTTGGTATCGAATTATACCAAAGGCGGCAAATTATACAGAATTAAAAGTGCCGCGCAATCGGAACCGTACATTTGCCAGTGCGCCGTGTAAACTAATGAACTGTTTTTTTTACTCTGGATGACCCCATGCCTGTTGTTCACGTTGCTTTGCCGGTACCCCTCGCTCGTACCTTCGACTATCTGCTGCCGCAAGGTCTGCAGCCGGTGGTTGGCGCACGCGTGGGCGTTCCCTGGGGTAAGCAACGGGCGATAGGTATCGTCACTGGTTGTAGCGAGACCAGCGAATTACCGCTGGATAAACTCAAGCCAATCGACAGCGTGATCGACAATGTTTCCCTGTTCTCTCCCAGCCTGTGGCGCATCCTGTGCTGGGCCAGTGACTATTATCATTACCCAATCGGCGAGGTGCTGTTTCACGCACTGCCGATCCTGCTGCGCCAGGGAAAACCCGCCGAAACCGCGCCGTTATGGCAGTGGTTTGCCACCGAACAGGGCCGTGCCACTCTGCCGGAAAGCCTGAAACGTGCGCCTAAACAGCAACAGGCACTGGCCGCTTTGTTGCAACGCCCGGTCTATCGTCATCAGGTCAGTGAACTGGAGTTAACCGAAAGCGCGTTGCAAGCGCTACGCACGAAAGGGTTAATCGACTTACGGGCCCAGACAGTAGCAACACAGGACTGGCGACCAGGCTTTGAAGTACTGGGCGAACGGCTGCGGTTGAATACCGAACAGGCAACTGCCGTGGGCGCCATCCGCAGTGAGGACGACCAATTCGCCGCTTGGCTATTGGCCGGTGTCACCGGCTCCGGCAAAACCGAGGTCTATCTCAGCGTGCTGGAGAATATTCTGGCGAAGGGCAAGCAGGCATTAGTATTGGTGCCGGAGATCGGCCTGACGCCACAGACCATCGCTCGTTTTCGGGAACGTTTCAACGCGCCGGTGGACGTGCTGCATTCCGGCCTAAACGACAGTGAGCGTCTGTCAGTCTGGCTGCGCGCCCGCAGCGGGGAAGCAGCAATTGTCATCGGCACCCGTTCTGCGCTGTTTACGCCATTTTCACGCCTGGGCGTGATCATTATCGACGAAGAACACGACAGCTCTTATAAACAGCAGGAAGGCTGGCGCTACCATGCCCGCGATCTGGCGGTCTTCCGCGCCCGCGAGGAAAACATCCCAATGGTGATGGGCTCTGCTACGCCCGCTCTGGAAACGCTGCACAATGTGCAATTGGGTAAATACCGTCAACTCAAACTCACCCAGCGTGCCGGTAACGCCAAACCGGCAACGCAGCACTTGATCGATCTAAAAGGTCTTCCGCTGAAGGTTGGCCTGTCACAACCGTTGCTGAAAAGCATGCAGCACCATTTAAAGGCCGGCAATCAGGTGATGCTGTTCCTCAATCGCCGCGGCTACGCACCAGCGCTGCTGTGCCACGAGTGCGGCTGGATCGCCGAGTGCCAACGCTGTGATCATTATTACACCTTCCACCAAAACCAGCGGCAACTGCGCTGCCACCACTGTGACAGCCAACGCCCAGTGCCTCATCAATGCCCGCAGTGTGGATCAACGCATCTGGTGTCAGTCGGTGTCGGCACCGAACAGTTGGAAAATGAACTGGCGCCACTGTTCCCGGAAACACCAATCACCCGTATCGATCGCGACACCACCAGCCGTAAAGGCTCGCTCGAACAACATCTGGCAGATATTCACCGTGGCGGTTCACGCATTTTGATCGGTACTCAAATGTTGGCAAAAGGCCACCATTTCCCAGATGTAACGTTAGTGGCACTGCTGGACGTTGACGGTGCACTGTTCTCGGCCGATTTCCGTTCCGCAGAACGCTTTGCACAGTTATATACCCAGGTATCCGGTCGTGCAGGTCGCGCGGGCAAACCGGGTGAGGTGTTGTTGCAAACACACCACCCGGAACACCCGTTACTGCAAATTCTGTTGCAACAGGGCTACGATGCCTTTGCCAAACAGACACTGGCAGAACGCAATAGCGTATTCCTTCCGCCGTATACCAGCCATATCATCGTGCGTTCGGAAGATCACGATAACCAACAGGCACCGCAATTCCTGCAGCAACTGCGTAATCTGTTGGAAGCCAGCCCATTGAAAGATGATTCGCTCTGGGTGATGGGGCCTGTCCCGGCACTGCAGTCAAAACGCGGTGGTCGCTTCCGCTGGCAACTCTTGTTGCAGCACCCTTCCCGGCGGGTGTTACAACAGTTGATGAAGAGTTCCCTGCCACTGGTTGGTACCCTACCGCAGGCACGTAAGGTGAAGTGGACGTTAGACATCGATCCGATAGACAGCTGAACCCAGAAAAGTCTGATTCAGTTCATGCAATGCAAACGTTTACCCTTGAAATTGCGAGCGAACGCTAAAAAACCTTCACAGGTCACACTTTTTATGCAAATTAGGTAACAAAGGCAGGACATATTCTGTTTAGAATATCTCTGAAAGCAATTTTGTCACCTCTTGCAGCACAGTGGCGGAATGTTTAAGCGCGGATGGCGCTAAATGATAACAACACCACCGCACGCCCGAATTTGTGAGCAAACTGAAGTCGTCGCGTTGGCATGGGGCTAACGCAAGGAGAAAGGCGTTGGAACACAAGAAAGAATTATCCATGGCAACCATGAAAGACGTTGCCGAAATGGCGGGCGTTTCAACGGCAACCGTGTCGCGTGCGCTGATGAACCCGGAAAAGGTGTCAACGCCGACGCGCCAAAAAGTGGAACAGGCCGTGCTGGCCGTGGGTTACTCTCCTCATGCCCTCTCACGCAATATCAAACGCAACGAATCCCGCACCATCCTGGTGATCGTCCCCGACATTTGCGATCCGTTTTTTGCCGATGTGATCCAGGGGATCGAGCAAACAGCAGCACAACAGGGCTATCTGGTGCTCATTGGCGACTGCGCACAGCAAAATCAGCAGGAACGCACGTTCGTTAATTTGATTATTACCAAACAAATCGACGGCATGCTGCTGCTCGGCTCCAACTTGCCGTTTGATGCCAGCAAAGAAGAACAACGTAATCTGCCACCGATGGTGATGGCCAACGAGTTTGCCCCGGAACTCGAACTGCCGACGGTACACATCGATAATCTTACCGCCGCCTTCGAAGCCGTACATTATTTACACCAGCTCGGACACAAGCAAATCGCCTGTGTCGCTGGGCCAGAACAGATGCCGCTCAGCCATTATCGGTTGCAAGGTTATATTCAGGCGCTACGTCGTAATGGCATTAGCGTCGAAAGCAGCTATATTACCCGGGGTGATTTCACCTACGAAGCTGGTGCTCAGGCACTGGCGACGCTGATGGCACAGCCAAAACCACCGACGGCAATTTTCTGCCACAGTGACGTCATGGCGATCGGCGTGTTGTCGCAGGCGAAAAAGATGGGGCTGCGCGTACCGCAGGACCTTTCCATCGTCGGCTTTGACGACATCAAATTAGCGCAATATTGCGATCCACCGTTAACCACCGTGGCTCAACCGCGCTACCAGATTGGCCAGCAAGCAATGCTGTTGCTGTTGGAGCAGTTACACGGACAGACCGTGGCAAGCGGCTCCCGGCTATTAGACAGTGAATTGATTATCAGAGGCAGCACTGCTGCCCCTAAACGCTAGTCAAATATTTTAGGGTTCAGTAACATGACGGACTTATCCCCTCATCAGGACACAGCGGAATAATAGTGGCACAAAAAGACTATGTAAGCCGTGGGCGCGCAGCAGGAGCTAAGCGTAAACCCCCCAGCCGTAAAAAACGCAGTTCTCCGAAGGTCTCCAAAACCGTGTTGGCGTTGGCCGTCGCACTGCTGGTGATTTTTATCGGTGGCCTCTATTTCATTACGCACAACAAGCCGGATGATACGCCGCTGCTGCCTGTGCACAGCACTCGTCCAGGTAACGGCCTACCGCCGAAACCGGAAGAGCGTTGGCGCTACATCAAAGAGCTGGAAAATCGTCAGATTGGCGTACAAACCCCGACCGAACCTACGGCCGGCGGCGAAGCCAGTTCCAAAACACAACTGACGGCTGAACAGCGCCAACTGTTGGATCAGATGCAGGCGGATATGCAACAGCGTCCAACACAGCTCAATGAAGTGCCGTATAACGATCCTTCACAAGCCGCTGTACGCAATAGCCGTCTGCAACAGCAGCAAATGCAACAACAGCAGGTGCAGCAGCAGCCCATACAGCAACCACAGGTAACGCAACCGCGTAATCCATTTAACAACAGCGCGACAACGCAACCTGTGCAGCAACAGGCGCAGCCGAAACCTAAGCCGCAGCCGGTTACACCGCCGCCGGCACAGGTTAAGCATCCTGAGCCAAAACCGCAGCCGAAACCTGAGGCCAAGCCGGAAGTCAGTCAGGAAACGGTCAAGCAGGAAACCAAGCCAGAATCGAAGCAGAAGTGGATGGTGCAGTGCGGTTCATTCCGCGCGACCGATCAGGCAGAGTCTGTGCGTGCACGCCTGGCGTTTGAAGGCATCGAAAGCCGCATCACCGCGGGTGGTGGCTGGAATCGCGTGGTACTCGGTCCTTACAGCAACCGGGCTGTTGCGGACAAAACCCTGTCGCGCCTGAAGGGCGTAGGCATGTCAAGTTGCATTCCCCTCTCCGTTGGGGGTTGAAAAGCGTCAATCCCCCCCCATCTATACTCTCAATATGCCTCGTAGTGTCTGCGCAAGCAGATGCTGCGAGGGCTTCTTTCCGTCTTCAACGAGGGTCTGCTCGTGACAACAATTGTAAGCGTACGCCGCAACGGCCAGGTAGTGATCGGTGGCGATGGCCAGGCCACCTTGGGCAATACGGTAATGAAGGGCAACGTCAAGAAAGTGCGTCGCCTGTATAACGACAAAGTAATTGCTGGTTTCGCCGGTGGTACTGCGGATGCCTTCACGCTGTTTGAGCTGTTCGAGCGCAAGCTGGAAATGCACCAGGGTCACCTGGTGAAAGCAGCCGTTGAACTGGCGAAAGACTGGCGTACCGACCGCATGCTGCGCAAACTCGAAGCCCTGCTGGCTGTCGCAGATGAACACTCATCGCTGATCATCACCGGTAACGGTGACGTGATCCAGCCTGAAAATGATTTGATTGCGATTGGCTCCGGCGGTCCATACGCCCAGGCAGCCGCCCGCGCGATGTTGGAAAATACCGAACTGAGCGCCCGCGAAATTGTTGATAAGTCCCTCAACATCGCCGGTGACATCTGTATTTACACCAACCATTTCCACACCATTGAAGAATTGCCTTCCAAAGCGTAAGGATCGAATACTATGTCTGAAATGACCCCGCGCGAGATCGTCAGCGAACTGGACAGCTACATCATTGGCCAGAACAAAGCCAAACGTGCCGTTGCCATTGCCCTGCGTAACCGCTGGCGCCGGATGCAGCTTAACGAGATGCTGCGCCATGAAGTCACGCCAAAGAACATTCTCATGATCGGCCCGACCGGTGTCGGTAAAACCGAAATTGCCCGTCGTCTGGCAAAACTGGCTAACGCCCCGTTCATCAAGGTTGAAGCCACCAAGTTCACTGAAGTGGGCTATGTCGGTAAAGAAGTGGATTCAATTATCCGCGACCTGACCGATGCCGCGATCAAAATGGTGCGCTTGCAGTCGATTGATAAGAACCGTACCCGCGCCGAAGAGCTGGCGGAAGAACGTATTCTCGACGTGCTGATCCCACCGGCCAAGAACAACTGGGGCCAGTCGGAAGAACATCAGGAGCCGTCTGCTGCTCGCCAGGCATTCCGCAAGAAACTGCGTGAAGGCCAGTTGGACGACAAAGAAATTGAGATCGATCTGGCTGCTGCGCCGATGGGTGTGGAAATCATGGCACCTCCGGGCATGGAAGAGATGACCAACCAGCTGCAATCGATGTTCCAAAACCTCGGTGGTCAAAAGCAGAAACCGCGCAAGCTGAAGATCAAAGAAGCCTTCAAGCTGCTGGTGGAAGAAGAAGCGGCCAAACTGGTTAACCCAGAAGAGCTGAAAGAACAGGCGATCGAAGCGGTTGAGCAACACGGCATCGTGTTCATCGACGAAATCGACAAAATCTGTAAGCGTGGTGGCCAAAGCTCTGGCCCTGACGTGTCTCGTGAAGGCGTGCAGCGCGACCTGCTGCCATTGGTGGAAGGCTGTACTGTTTCTACCAAGCACGGCATGGTGAAAACCGATCACATTCTGTTTATCGCCTCCGGTGCCTTCCAGACTGCCAGCCCATCAGACTTGATCCCGGAACTGCAGGGTCGCCTGCCAATCCGCGTTGAGCTGCAAGCGCTGACCACTGAAGATTTCGAGCGTATTCTGACCGAGCCAAGCGCTTCGTTGACCGAGCAATACAAAGCGCTGATGGGTACTGAAGGCGTGAATATCGAATTCACCGCTGAAGGCATCCGCCGCATCGCTGAAGCCGCATGGCAGGTTAACGAAAGCACCGAAAACATCGGCGCACGTCGCTTACATACCGTGCTTGAGCGTCTGATGGAAGATATTTCCTATGATGCGAGTGAAATTAACGGTCAATCCATTACAATTGATGCGGATTACGTACGTAATCATCTGGATGAACTGGTAGCAGATGAAGATTTGAGTCGTTTTATCCTATAATCGCTCAATCATGTCCAGTCAGTCATCTGTGGGAGGCATTGCCTCCCACAATTATTTCTAGCGGACACAGCCACTTACTCTGAAGCGAAAAATGAGCTCATCAACTACCACCTCCCCGGCCAGAGCCTGGCTTGAAAGTTTACGACCACGCACTCTACCGCTGGCCTTTGCATCGATCGTCGTCGGTTCCGCCATTGCTGCCTGGCAAGGCAGTCTGAAACCCGGCGTCGCACTGCTGGCATTGCTGACCGCCGGTCTACTGCAAATACTCTCCAACCTGGCGAATGACTATGGCGATGCGGTAAAAGGCAGCGACAAAGAAGACCGCATTGGGCCGCTACGCGGTATGCAAAAGGGGATGATCACCCAGGCGCAGATGAAGCGCGCTCTGGTAGTAACGGTTGTATTGATCGCCATCGCAGGTTGTTCACTGATCGCCGTCGCCTGTGAGCAACCCAGTGACGTCGTGGGCTTCCTGGTGCTGGGTGGGCTTTCTATCGTCGCAGCCATTACCTATACCGTCGGTACCAAACCCTATGGCTATCTGGGACTTGGCGACATCTCGGTGCTGGTGTTCTTCGGCTGGCTGAGCGTGGCAGGTACCTACTACCTGCAAACCCATGCGTTTGACAGCATCGTGATGCTACCTGCCACCGCGTGCGGCCTGTTGGCTGCAGCGGTACTCAATATTAATAATTTGCGCGATATCGAAAGCGATCGTGCTAACGGCAAAAATACGTTGGCAGTACGGCTCGGGCCACAGAAAGCTCGCTATTACCATGTACTACTGCTGATCGGGGCGGTGGTGTGCTTTGCACTGTTTACGCTGCTCAACCTGCATAGCCTGTGGGGCTGGCTGTTTGTGTTGGCGATTCCCCTCTTGGTACGACATGGCCTGCGGGTGTTGCGTGATCCGACGCCAGCCGGCATGCGGCCAATGCTGGAACACATGGTCAAGGCAGCCCTTCTGGCCAATGTGTTGTTTGCTGTCGGTGTGGTGCTCAGTTAGCCATCGAACTGATGATTTTGCCAACAGGGCGGATAAAGGGATATACTGGTTATTCCAGCGGCAAACAGACGTAAAATCCTATGAAATACGATACTTCCGAACTTTGCGACATCTATCACGAAGAGGTGAACGTAGTTGAGCCTCTATTCTCCAATTTTGGCGGGCGTACTTCATTTGGCGGGCAAATCACTACGGTGAAATGCTTTGAGGATAACGGCCTGTTATTCGAGCTGCTTGAAGAAAACGGGCGCGGTCGCGTCCTGGTGATTGACGGCGGCGGCTCGGTACGCCGTGCCCTGATCAACGCAGAGTTGGCACGCCTGGCTACCCAGAACGAATGGGAAGGCATCGTTGTGTACGGTGCAGTGCGTCAGGTGGACGATTTGGAAGAGTTGGACATCGGCATTCAGGCGATGGCAGCCATTCCTGTCGGTGCCGCCAGTGAAAGTATTGGCGAAAGCGATATCCGCGTTAACTTTGGCGGTGTGACCTTCTTCTCCGGCGATCATCTGTATGCCGACAATACCGGTATTATTCTGTCTGAGGATCCTCTCGACATCGAGTAATCTTCAGATATGAAAAAGGGCGCCTAAGGCGCCCTTTTCGATCGTGCAATACGGAATCAGACTTCTTCCATTTTGCCCAACAGCGCGCGCAGGCGGTCTTGCCATACGTGCTGCTCTTCTTTCAGTTGCTGGTTTTCACGTACCAGCGATTCGTGGTTGCCAGAGGCAGCCTGAACTTCCTGAGACAGAGTATTGTTTTTGTCTTTCAGCTCTTCAATTTCCATCTGCAGCAGGGTGATGGTATCGATCGCCTGCTGAACTTTTGATTCCAATTTCTCAAATACTTCAAATGACATGCTTCAGTCCCCTCATGATAGCAAGGCGTACATCTATAGGTAACGGCCGCAACTCAGGTTGCAACTGCTGCGAATATGCATCGCGCCAAGTGACACACGCTTTTATTGAAAATAACGCGCCTGTCCCGATAAAACGCTTCTTTCGATAAAAACGATTGTAAGTAGCCTGTCCCCGACTGTCTAGCAACATCCGGCTCATCGCGCAGTCTGTTGCAATTTTCCTGCCTTCGCCATCAGCAAAAACTGAAAATATTCGCAGCCTGCAAAATCGTTTTGTTAACAGTCGGTGGCGAAAGCACTGGTCAGATCACACTTTTATGGAGCAGAAAGAACACAGAACGACGCGAATTCGCTCAATTTTATGACGAAGCACACACATTTTGATTTCGCTATTTCTCGTTTATGTTCGTTAACGATAAATTTACATCACGTCCTCAATTAATAATTGGACGAGATGAAAAAAACTGTACCCATAGGCCAAATCGATACACACACTGAGCCTATAAACCTATAACCGCCGTTTTGCAGGACAACAACATTATGAGCCAAACCACCAGTCCGACCCTAAAAGGCCAGTGCATCGCTGAGTTCCTCGGCACCGGCCTGTTGATATTCTTTGGCGTAGGCTGCGTTGCCGCGCTGAAACTGGCTGGCGCCAGCTTCGGCCAATGGGAAATCAGTATCATTTGGGGCCTCGGCGTTGCCATGGCTATCTATCTGACCGCTGCCATCTCCGGTGCGCATCTCAACCCGGCAGTCACCATCGCATTGTGGCTGTTCGCCTGCTTTGACGGACGCAAAGTACTCCCTTACATTGTCGCGCAGATCGCCGGAGCCTTCTGCGCAGCAGCCTTGGTCTACGGGTTGTATTACAACTTGTTCTACGACTTTGAAGCGGCCAACCATATGGTTCGCGGCAGTGATGCAAGCCTGGCCCTGGCTGGCATCTTCTCCACTTATCCTAATGCGCACATTTCTGTCGGCCAGGCTTTCCTGGTAGAGACCGTGATTACCGCAATTCTGATGTGCCTGATTTTGGCGCTGACCGACGACGGCAACGGCATTCCGCGTGGCCCACTGGCCCCATTGTTAATTGGTATTCTGATTGCCGTGATCGGCGCCTCTATGGGACCATTGACCGGCTTTGCACTGAACCCGGCGCGTGACTTCGGTCCTAAAATGTTCGCTTATCTGGCAGGCTGGGGCAAAGTGGCCTTCACCGGTGCACGTGATATTCCGTACTTCCTGGTGCCAATCTTTGGCCCAATCATCGGTGCCTGCCTGGGTGCCTTCGGCTACCGCATGCTCATTGGCCGCAATCTGCCGTGTGACGTTTGCGTAGAAGAAGAAAAACCCGCCGCCAAGGCTCAGCAGCGTAAAGCGTGATTGGCACAGTTTTAAACGGTTAACAACAGCAGGACTAAAATCATGACTGTAGAAAAAAAATACATTGTCGCTCTCGACCAGGGAACCACGAGTTCACGTGCCGTAGTGCTAGACCACAATGCCAATATTGTTGCGGTATCCCAGCGTGAATTCACGCAAATTTACCCGAAAGCCGGCTGGGTCGAGCATGATCCGATGGAGATCTGGTCTTCTCAGAGCTCAACGCTGGTAGAAGTGTTAGCGAAGGCAGACATCAATTCCGATCAAATCGCCGGTATCGGCATCACCAACCAGCGTGAAACCACCATCGTCTGGGAAAAAGAGACTGGTAAGCCAATTTATAACGCCATCGTCTGGCAATGCCGTCGTACCGCTGACATTTGCGAGAAGCTCAAACGCGATGGTATGGAAGAGTACATCCGTCACAACACCGGCCTGGTGGTTGACCCGTACTTCTCCGGCACCAAAGTAAAATGGATCCTTGATAATGTAGAAGGCGCCCGTGAACGCGCCAAACGCGGCGAGCTGCTGTTCGGCACCGTTGATACCTGGCTGGTGTGGAAAATGACCCAAGGGCGGGTGCATGTGACCGATTACACCAACGCCTCGCGTACCATGATGTTCAACATCCATGAGCTGGACTGGGATGAACGCATGCTGGAAGCGCTGGACATCCCGCGTGCCATGTTGCCAAAAGTCCGCCCTTCTTCAGAAGTGTACGGTCAGACCAACATCGGCGGTAAAGGCGGTACACGTATTCCTATCGCCGGTATCGCTGGCGACCAGCAGGCGGCGCTATATGGCCAACTTTGCGTTCAACCGGGCATGGCAAAAAACACCTACGGCACTGGCTGCTTCTTGTTGATGAACACTGGCAAAGAAGCGGTGCGTTCTAGCCATGGCCTGCTGACCACTATCGCCTGCGGTCCACGCGGCGAAGTGAACTACGCGCTGGAAGGCGCAGTCTTCATCGGCGGCGCGTCTATTCAGTGGCTGCGCGATGAGCTGAAACTGATCAGCGATGCGGCCGACTCCGAATACTTTGCTACCAAGGTGAAAGACAGCAACGGCGTATACGTGGTGCCGGCCTTCACTGGTTTGGGTGCCCCTTACTGGGACCCGTATGCCCGTGGTGCGATCTTCGGTCTTACACGCGGTGCTAACAGTAACCACATCATCCGCGCAACACTGGAGTCTATCGCTTACCAGACACGCGACGTGCTGGATGCCATGCAGGCCGACTCCAACACCCGTCTGCAATCGCTGCGTGTGGACGGTGGTGCCGTTGCTAACAACTTCCTGATGCAGTTCCAGTCTGACATCCTCGGTACCCGTGTAGAGCGTCCTGAAGTGCGTGAGTCGACAGCACTCGGCGCGGCATTCCTGGCTGGCCTGGCTATCGGCTACTGGAATGACCTGGATGAAGTGAAGAGCAAGGCTGTTATCGAGCGTGAATTCCGCCCAAGCATTGAAACCACCGAACGTAACTTCCGTTACAGCGGCTGGAAAAAAGCGGTTGCCCGTGCACAAGCATGGGAAGAGCACGACTAACGCTGTTTGGTCAGGTTAATCCCATCACGCGCTGCCTCTAGGTGGCGCGTTTTTTTTGCCCCGCCCTCCCCATCGCCCGCTGTGATAAACTTTGTCGATATTTTCTCCCTTTATCACAGACAGGTTTTGCCATGAAACGTGAATTAGCCATCGAATTTTCCCGTGTTACCGAAGCCGCCGCACTGGCGGGCTACAAATGGTTGGGACGCGGCGATAAGAACGCCGCCGATGGTGCGGCGGTCAACGCAATGCGCATTATGCTCAATAAAGTGGATATCGATGGCCGCATCGTGATCGGCGAAGGCGAAATTGATGAAGCGCCAATGCTGTATATCGGCGAGCAGGTCGGCAGCGGCCAAGGTGATGCGGTGGATATCGCCGTCGATCCCATCGAAGGCACTCGCATGACCGCCATGGGCCAGCCCAATGCATTGGCCGTCCTGGCGGTAGGCGATCGCGGTACCTTTCTGCACGC
Source organism: Serratia grimesii NBRC 13537 (assembly GCF_001590905.1). Lineage (GTDB taxonomy): Bacteria > Pseudomonadota > Gammaproteobacteria > Enterobacterales > Enterobacteriaceae > Serratia > Serratia grimesii. The sequence goes on along the minus strand of NZ_BCTT01000020.1, from coordinate 86,699 downwards.
TCCGGACATGTATATGGAAAAATTGGTGGTGGGTCCGGCAGCCCGCGGCGTTATCGATCTCAATTTGCCTCTGGCAGAGAACCTGAACAAGGTCGCAGCCTGTTTAGGCAAACCACTGAGCCAACTGACCGTCGTTATTCTGGCCAAGCCGCGGCATGATGGCGTGATCGCCCAGATGCAGCAGCTCGGAGTGCGTGTATTTGCCATCCCTGACGGCGACGTCGCGGCCTCTATCCTGACCTGTATGCCTGACAGCGAAGTCGACGTGATGTATGGCATCGGCGGCGCGCCTGAAGGGGTAATTTCCGCTGCGGTAATCCGTGCACTGGATGGCGATATGCAAGCGCGTCTGTTACCACGCCACCAGGTGAAGGGCGACAGCGCCGAGAATCGCCGCATCGGCGAAGAAGAACTCGCGCGCTGCAAAGAGATGGGCATTGAAGCTGGCAAGGTGTTGATGCTGGATGACATGGCACGCAACGACAACGTCATTTTCTCCGCAACCGGCATCACCAAAGGTGACCTACTGGAAGGTATCAGCCGTCAGGGTAATATGGCCACCACGGAAACGCTGTTAATCCGTGGTAAATCACGCACCATCCGCCGTATCCGTTCGACCCATTATCTGGATCGTAAAGACCCCGCTCTGCACGAATTTCTGTTGTAATGAAACAGGGCGCCAAAGGCGCCCTGTTTTTTAAACGGTATGACCCTGGTGCTGCATTCGGTTCGACAACGGCCACCAGCAAAGGAGTATCAACAGTGCCATGGCAAACATCAGCAAACCGAGGCTGAACTGCCCAGTCTGCGGCAACATGGCGGAAAGCCAGGTCGCCAGGCCAGAGCCCATATTTTGCATACCGCCTACCAACGCGCCTGCCGCCCCAGCCAGATAAGGGAAAGGCTCCATCGCGCCCGTCGTAGCCAGCGGGAACATCATCCCGGCACCGAAAAAGAACAATGCAGCCGGCACAATCAGCGTCCAGATATTCATCACGCCAAACCACCCAGGGATCCACATCATCAGACCCGCCAGCAGGCAACTAATGACAGAGTGCCACACCAAGCTGTGGAAGGTCTTGCCATCACGACCGGCGTACCAGGCACCAAAAAACGCCGCCGGGATCGGCAGAATAAACAAAATACTGACGGTCAGACCGCTCAAGCCCAGCACGCCGCCCATCAGCACACCACAACTGGCTTCAAACACAGCAATCCCCGCCAGTGCACCGATCAACATCACCAAATAACAACTGAACGTGCTATCGCCCAACAACTTGCGGAAACTCGCCAACATTCTCCGCTTTTCGGTCTGCTGCGGCCGGGTTTCCGGCAGCCAGCGAAACATGGCGAAAGCAACACCGATACACAGCACCAACAGGAAGGCATAACAGGCACGCCAACCAAATACCATCGCCAACGCCCCACCGATGATCGGTGCCAGCAGCGGGCTCACCAGGATCCCCATGTTAAGCAAGCTGTTAGCGTATCGCAGTGAGGTACCGGCATACAGGTCACGCGGCATCGTACGTGCCATCACTCCAGCCACGCCCGTACCCATCCCCTGAATAGCACTGGCAGCAACCAGCATCGTCAGGCTGCTGGACAGCAACGCTCCTGAGGCTCCAATCATGAAAATCATCATCCCAGCCAGGATCACCGGGCGACGGCCAATACGGTCAGACAGCGGACCGTAAATCAGTTGCGAGAAGCCATAGGTCATCAGATACGCCGCCATCACTCGCTGCACTGCACCGGAGCGCACCGACAGATCTTTAGCAATATCAGCAACAACAGGGACATAAATGGTTTGCGCCATCTGACCGACGGCCACCAACAGGGTAAGCATCACCAACAGGTGAAAGTTTTCTATTTTTCTCATTATCTTCGTTAACGTATTAACTCGTCACAGCGTCCCGGTATGGCTCGGAATTCAGCCAGAACGGCGAGCAGCCCTCTATGGCGGCATAAGCTAACAAATTTTATTTTTTTAGCGAGTTTCAGGAAGATATTGATCTCGGTCACAGTGGCAGCAAAGGCAACCAGCCACGTAAATTAAACTGTACGTCTAACGCTTAGGAGTTAACAATGACAAACTTTCAGTAGTTTGCCTTTAGCATTTAATCGATAATTATTTTCATCATCTTGAAATAAAATAACACCATAGGGATTGGGTTAATGAAGACACCAGAGCTGATTTTATTGCAGTTAAAAACCTTGGGGCCGCATTCCGCCAAAATGCTGGCTGAGCGTCTGGATATCACCCCAATGGGCATCCGTCAGCATCTGCAATCCCTGGAAAAACGTGAGTTGGTTTGTTACGAAGAGGCACGCACCAAAGTAGGTCGCCCTACGCGCTATTGGTCGCTGACCCATCAGGGTCATGCTCAGTTCGCCGATTGCCACGATACGTTGGCGACGGCGCTACTGGGCTCAGCGCAGCAGCTGTTTGGCACTGAAGGGGTAGAGCAGTTACTCAGTGTACGCGAAGATAAACTTTATCAACGCTATGCCGAAGAACTGTCAGAGGAGACTGGCCATCAGGCCAAACTCAACCGGTTAGTGCGCCTGCGGCAACACGACGGTTATATGGCCGAACTGTTTGAACATCCGCAAGGCATGCTACTGGTAGAAAACCACTGCCCTATTGGCATAGCAGCCACCGCCTGCAGCAGCCTATGTGATTCGGAACTACAGCTGTTTCACCGCCTGTTTGGTCACAGCTATCGCATAGAGCGTACAGCACATGCCATTTCCGGCTCACGACATTGCGCTTATTTGATTCGACCATTGGAGCTTTAGAGTATGGCTGACTGGGTTAAAGGCAAGGTTACGCAAGTCACGCAGTGGACCGACGGGCTGTTCAGTATTACCGTCCACGCTCCCATTGCTCCATTCATCGCGGGGCAATTTGCCAAATTGGCACTAGAGATTGACGGCGAACGCGTCCAACGCGCCTATTCCTATGTCAACGCCCCCAGCGATCCGAACCTGGAGTTTTACCTGGTCACCGTGCCGGAAGGCAAACTGAGCCCCCGCCTCAATCAGCTACAGCCTGGGTCGGAAGTAATGGTAACCAAAGAAGCTGCCGGGTTTTTCGTGCTGGAAGAAGTCCCCGAATGTGACACCCTGTGGATGCTGGCAACCGGTACTGCCATCGGCCCATACCTATCCATTCTGCAGGAAGGTAAAGACCTGGAGCGCTTCAAAAATCTGGTGCTGGTCCATGCCACCCGCTTTGCGCGTGATCTCAGCTACCTGCCACTGATGCAACAGCTGCAACAACGCTACAACGGCAAACTGCGTATTCAGACTGTCGTAAGCCGCGAGGAAGTCGCCGGCTCACTGACTGGCCGCGTACCGGCGCTGATTGAAGACGGCCGGCTGGAAGCGGCAGTAGGGTTAACGATCAATGCTGAAACTGACCACGTCATGTTGTGCGGTAACCCGCAAATGGTGCGGGATACCCAGCAGACGCTGAAAGATCAGCGGCAGATGCGCAAGCATCTGCGCCGCAAGCCTGGCCATATCACCAGCGAACACTACTGGTAACCCGTTCCTCAGTCTGCACTGAACTTCACTGGTTTGGCTGGCGGGCCAAAACGGTTATCCTCGGGCGTGCCGACAAACGCGCCCAAATCGATCATCATCATCACAATGATCAACGTCGGGATAAAACGCCCGACCCCCCACTGCCAAACCGGTGCCAGCATCTGCCAGTTTCCTGCTGCCAGCAACCATGCGACGATCAGTAACAATGCCCACCAACCGGCTTTATTACGGTCATGCAACCGCTTCACCAACACCGCCGCCGTTGGCCATAGCAGCCCGACGATAAAGAATGCAATGGTCTGGATATCCACCAGTTCGCGGCTGGCAAGAGAAAAAGCCACCGCCATCAGTACCAGCCACAGCACCATCCAAATCCAGAAGTCACGCCGCCCAATTCGGCCTTTAAACGAAAAGCACCACTGTTGTATTGTCATTGAATCCTGCGTTGTTAGCCTGCCCATAATCTGCCGCGCAGTGTAACATAGGCGCGGCATGGCGAAGGTTTCCGCCCTGCATTACGCGGAGTAACGCACAGCTTTCCTGTCAGCAAGCGATAATGGCACGGGATCTTTGACAATCCCCCTCGGTTATCGCTTTAATCGGAGCCATCTTTGTTCTTGATGCCGTGTATACCATGTTGAGAAAAACCATCGCCATCGCCTGCCTGTTGCTGAGTATCAGCAGCGCTTGGGCCGATCCGCCGGATGCCGCCGTCAGTGCGTCGCCTACCGCGCCGTACCTGCTCGCCGGGGCGCCGACGTTTGATCTGACGGTGGTGGAATTCCGCGAAAAATATAATCGCGACAACCCGAAATTGCCGATCGGTGAATTTCGCGCTATCGCAGCTGCCGAAGACGACACACCGCTGCTGACGCGTGCCGCCAGCAAGTTGAACGAAAATCTCTATGCCTCTACCGCATTGGAAAAAGGCACCGGCAAAATCAAAACGCTACAAATCACCCACCTGCCGCTGCAACAAACCGGCGAAGAGAAAGCCGCCCGCACCATCGCTATTAGCTATATGGCCGCACTGATGCGCCAGTTTGAAACCGCACTCACGGTGGATCAAAGCCTGAGCAAAGTGGCCACCCTGCTGGAAAAAGGCAAAGGTTCACGCTTTTACCAACAGCAGGTCGGTGCGATCCGCTATGTTGTGTCAGACAATGGCGATAAAGGGGTAACTTTCGCTGTTGAACCGGTTAAGCTGACGTTATCCGAGCCATAACAGCTGGCTATTTAATGACGAAAAGCAAAGCCTTCGTGCTTAATCATCTCTATACTGTTGGGCAGGTAAACTGCCGGTCCGGCAGTGGTTATTTCGACTCTCGCGTTCCCTTGTTGGAGGAAAAAACATGCGTCATCCATTAGTTATGGGTAACTGGAAGCTTAACGGCAGCACTCACATGGTTAACGAACTGATCGCCGCTCTGCGCAATGAACTGAGCAGCGTTGATGGTTGTGGCGTCGCTATCGCACCGCCAGTCATGTACCTGGACCAAGCCAAGCACGCGCTGGCTGGTAGCCGCATTGCTCTGGGCGCCCAAAACGTAGACGTAAACCTGTCCGGCGCATTCACCGGTGAAGTTTCCGCTGACATGCTGAAAGATATTGGCGCGCAATACATCATCATCGGCCACTCCGAGCGTCGCACCTACCACAAAGAAACCGATGCAGCGATCGCCGAGAAATTTGCCGTGCTGAAAACTGCCGGTCTGATCCCTGTATTGTGCATCGGTGAAACTGACGCAGAAAACGAAGCGGGTAAAACCGAAGAAGTTTGCGCACGCCAGATCGACGCAGTGCTGAAAACTCAGGGCGCTGAAGCGTTCAAAGGCGCAGTTATCGCCTATGAACCTATTTGGGCTATCGGTACCGGCAAGTCTGCCACCCCAGCGCAGGCACAAGCCGTACACAAATTTATCCGTGATCACATCGCTAAACAGGACGCAGCCGTCGCTGCAGAAGTGATCATCCAGTACGGTGGTTCCGTGAACGATAAAAATGCTGCCGAGCTGTTCACCCAGCCAGACATCGACGGCGCGCTGGTTGGCGGCGCATCACTGAAAGCCGATGCTTTCGCTGTGATCGTCAAAGCCGCTGCTGCCGCTAAAAAAGCCTGATTTCGCTCGGCTGATAAATGACAAAACCCCGGCATGCCGGGGTTTTTTATTGTGGCTCATCAACTATCAGCGTTTGCTGATCTCATCAAACACGCCACCCGTCGCGAAATGCACCTTCTGCGCTTGCGTCCAGCCACCAAAAGTATCATCCACGGTGAAAAGCTTCAGTTTAGGGAATTGCTCGGCAAACTTGGCAGCCACTGCCGCATCACGTGGGCGATAGTAGTTTTTCGCCGCAATAGTCTGCCCTTCCGGTGTATACAGATACTTCAGATAAGCAGTAGCCACATCGCGGGTACCACGCTTATCAACCACCTTATCTACCACCGACACGGTTGGCTCAGCCAGAATCGATTCACTCGGAGTGATAATTTCAAACTTGTCTTTACCCAGTTCTTTTTCCGCCAGCAGCGCTTCGTTTTCCCAGGCGATCAACACATCACCGATACCGCGCTCCACAAAGGTATTGGTTGAGCCACGCGCACCAGAATCCAGCACTTCAACATTTTTATACAGGTCCTTAACGAACGCCTGCGCCTTAGCCTGATCGTTATTGTTCTGATGCAATGCATAACCCCAGGCTGCCAGGTAATTCCAGCGTGCACCGCCGGATGTTTTCGGGTTCGGCGTAATCACCGACACACCCGGTTTAATCAAATCCGGCCAGTCATGGATCTGTTTTGGGTTTCCTTTGCGCACCAGGAACACAATGGTCGAAGTATAAGGTGCTGAGTTGTCTGGCAGCCGTTTTATCCACGCTTTATCAATGCGGCCTCGCTCAGCGATAGCATCCACATCGTAGGCCAATGCCAGTGTCACTACGTCGGCTTCAATACCGTTGATCACCGACGTCGCTTGCTTACCGGAGCCGCCATGCGACTGGCGTACCGTCACCTTATCTCCAGTCTGCTGCTGCCAGTATTTGCCGAATGCGGTGTTATATTCCTGATAAAACTCACGTGTCGGGTCATATGAAACGTTCAGCAATTGGATATCTTTCGCCATGGCACCGGACGCCAGTAACATGATTGTCAGACCTACACCCCATTTACGCATCGACTCGCTCTCCCAGGAAAATAATCGCAACCTCAATCGGTTGATTTAGCATCAGAGCCTGCCAGAAACTTCCCTATCAATTAAAGAATAAAAAATGTTGGACTATACGATTCTGGAATATAACCGCACAGGCATAAAAAAAGCCTCCGCATGCGGAGGCTTCTATTGCCCGGGTTAAGACGGGATCAGTACAGTTTTTTCGCTGTATCCAGCCAGTCGCCCTTGAATGGACGCTTCATGTTTTCGATCGCATCGATGATGTCATGGTGCACCATCTTCTCGTTCTGGATACCGACACAGCGCCCACCGTAGCCCTGCAACAGCAGTTCGATAGCGTAGGCACCCATGCGGGAAGCCAGAATACGGTCGTAAGCAACTGGAGAACCACCGCGCTGAATATGGCCCAGCACCGTAGCACGGGTTTCACGCTTGGTTTCCTGTTCGATATGACGAGCCAGCTCATCGATATCGCAGATGTGCTCGGTGATCGCCACGATCGCGTGTTTCTTACCTTTGGCGATCCCAGCCTTGATTTCGCAAACCAGGTCTTCGCGGTTGAATTCGGTTTCAGGCAACACGATAAATTCACAACCACCAGCGATGGCTGCCGCCAGGGTCAGATCGCCGCAGTAGCGCCCCATCACTTCAACAATGGAAATACGTTGATGAGAAGATGAGGTATCGCGCAGACGGTCAATGGCTTCCACTACGGTTTCAAGCGCGGTGAAGAAACCGATAGTGTAGTCAGTACCGGCTACGTCATTATCGATGGTGCCCGGTAAACCAATACAAGGGAAGCCTTCTTCCGTCAGGCGTTTGGCACCCATATAGGAACCGTCACCGCCAATGACCACCAGCGCATCAATGCCGCGGTTTTGCAGGTTTTCAATCGCCTTGGCGCGTACGCTGTCGTCTCTGAATTCTGGGAAGCGGGCTGAACCGAGGAAAGTGCCGCCGCGATTGATCATATCGGACACGCTGTAACGGTCCAATTGTTCCATGCGATCTTCGTACAAGCCAAGGTAGCCATCGTAAATACCAAAAACTTCCAGACCTTCCGAAAGTGCAGCACGCACAACGCCACGGATCGCAGCGTTCATACCCGGCGAATCACCGCCACTCGTCAGTACACCGATTTTCTTGATCATGACTACCTCTGAACTGTAGATGCAATTTCTTAAGAATTCTGTATTCGCCGATTGTCTTGGAACCTCTCAGGCTACAGAAAACCAGCTTTACGGCTTTATTGCTGGATATTATAGCAAAAACACCCAGCTGAATTGATTCAAGTCACGCAATATTGCGGTAAAAAACTGCTATGGCACGCTGAGCTAACGCCACCATTTGCTCGCTATGCAATCTCACCGTCCCTGTACTGATTATAGCTCCCAACGCCCTTGCTGGCCCGCCGGCACCACAGAACAAGGATCCTGGTGGATGAGAATATCCGCCCCCGGGAAACGATGCAGCAACGCCTGTTCTACCTGCTCGGCCAGAATATGCGCCTGCATCAGCGGCAGCCCATCGTCCATCTCCAGGTGCAACTGAATAAAACGTGTCGGACCGGACTGGCGAGTTCGTAGATCGTGTGCGCCTTTCACCCCTGGCCAAGAGGAAACCACCTCAATAATTGCCTGGCGTTCCTCGTCCGGCAATGCCCTGTCCAGAAGCGATTGTACAGCCTCATTCCCCATCCGCAGCGCGCTGTAAAGAATGTAGACGCCAATTCCCAATGCAAACAATGCATCCGCCCGTTGGAAACCGTACCAGCTTAGCGCAAGCGCTATAAGAATAGCACCATTCATCATGACATCTGACTGATAATGAAGCATATCTGCGCGCACAGCCTGACTGCGCGTTTTTCTGACCACCCAACGCTGATAGGTGACCAAGAGCAAGGTGCTGAACAACGCAACAACCGTAACAACAATACCGATGCCAGGATCGCGCAGCGTTTCTGGAGCATAAAGATGCTGGAAACCGGTCAGAAACAGGAACAACGCTGAGCCAGAAATAAACATGCTTTGCGCCAACGCGGCCAATGATTCTGCTTTACCGTGCCCGAAGGTATGTTCTTCATCGGCTGGCTGTAGTGAGTAACGGACCACCAACAAGTTGGTCAATGACGCGGCAATATCCACCAGCGAGTCCACCAATGCCGCCAACAGGCTCACCGAACCGGTGTGGTACCAGGCAATAATTTTGATCAGTAGCAGTATTGAGGCCAACGCGGTGGCAGCTAGCGCGGCAGACTTCACCAAACGCGCATATTGCGGTTCCATAACCCATCCAGGCTGAACGTTCAGAAGGTCAATATAGCGAAATGATGGATAAAAAAAACCCCGCCATCATGGCGGGGGAAGACAGGGATGGTGTCTATGGCAAGGAAAAACAGGGGACTACTCAGTCATACTTAACTTCTGGGCAGAAGTTTGCTGCAAACCAGAAATCTGTTGCTCCATCTGCTGCATACGCTGCTGATGCTTCTGGTCTAAAACACTTTTTTGCTGTGGCGTCAGAAGGTTATACATTTGGTTGCGCACTCTGGCCATTTCGACCTGGCGCTTAACCTGTTGCTGAGCCATCTCTTCCGCCTGGGCATACACGGCGGCTTCATCAAATTTGTCTGCGGTTACCAGCTTATGCATGGCTTCCATTTCAGCTACATTGACACCAGGCAGATCGTGGCGCGCTTGGCGCATTAAATCGCGCATTTGCTGTCGCTGCTGTTCAGTCAGGCTAACACCGTCAAACATGTGGTGTTGGCCAGGTGCTCTGGTCATCGCTTCGTTTCCGGGAGTCGGTACAGTTTCCGATGTAGTGTCAGCAGCGAACGCAGCGGTAGAACCTATTGCCAGCATTGATGCCATAACTAATGCGGTCACCTTACGCATTTTCACTCCTCGTGCTTTCTCACTTTGCGAATCAACGAGGAGCAGTGTACTGCTGCACCTGCAAACATGCGTCAGTGCATGTAAAACTACGTAAAGTCATGGAATGCCAACAGTTGATGACGTATTTTGCGTCAGGAGGAAAAAATACAATGAACAAAATTCTGTTAGTTGACGACGACCGCGAGCTGACCTCGCTGTTAAAAGAACTTCTTGAAATGGAAGGCTTTACTATCGTCGTGGCATACGATGGTGAACAGGCGTTGTCGCTTCTGGACAGCTCCATTGATCTGCTGTTGCTCGATATCATGATGCCAAAGAAAAACGGTATCGATACGTTAAAAGAGCTGCGCCAGCACCACCAGACGCCGGTCATTATGCTGACTGCTCGCGGCAGCGAATTGGACCGCGTGCTGGGTCTGGAACTGGGTGCCGACGACTACTTGCCAAAACCGTTTAACGATCGTGAGCTGGTCGCGCGTATTCGTGCGATCCTGCGCCGCTCCAACTGGAGCGAACAGCAGCAAAATGTCGATACCGGTGCACCAACGCTGGATGTTGACGGTTTGCAGCTCAACCCGGGCCGTCAGGAAGCCAGCTTTGACGGCCAAACGCTGGATCTTACCGGCACCGAATTTACCCTGTTGTATCTGCTGGCACAGCATCTCGGCCAGGTAGTATCTCGTGAATTGCTGAGCCAAGAAGTATTGGGCAAACGACTGACGCCTTTCGACCGCGCCATCGACATGCACATCTCCAACTTACGACGTAAACTCCCTAACCGCAAAGACGGCCATCCGTGGTTCAAGACCTTGCGCGGACGGGGTTATTTAATGGTATCAGCAACATGATCAACAGTTTGACGGCACGCATCTTCGCCATTTTTTGGTTCACATTAGCCCTGGTGCTGATGTTGGTGTTGATGGTGCCCAAGCTCGACTCCCGCCAAATGACCTCGCTGCTGGACAGCGAGCAGCGGCAGGGGCTTATGCTGGAACAGCATGTCGAGGCCGAGTTGCAAAACGATCCGGCCAACGATCTGATGTGGTGGCGTCGCTTATTCCGCGCCATTGAAAAATGGGCACCGCCAGGGCAGCGCCTCATTCTGGTGACCAGCGAAGGCCGGGTGATTGGCAACATGCAACGCAACGAAATGCAGTTGGTGCGTAATTTTATTGGTCAATCTGATAATTCCGATCACCCGAAGAAGAAAAAATACGGCCGCGTCGAACTGGTCGGCCCCTTCTCCGTTCGCGACGGTGAAGATAACTACCAGTTGTACCTGATCCGCCCTGCCAACAGTCCACAATCCGATTTCATCAACCTGATGTTCGACCGACCGCTGCTGCTGCTGATCGTCACCATGTTAATCAGCGCCCCACTGCTGCTGTGGCTAGCATGGAGCCTGGCAAAACCAGCGCGTAAACTGAAGAATGCGGCCGATGACGTTGCACGTGGCAACCTGAAACAACACCCGGAGCTGGAAGCGGGGCCGCAAGAGTTTCTGGCGACCGGCGCCAGTTTCAACCAAATGGTCAGTTCGCTGGAACGCATGATGACCGCTCAGCAACGGCTGATCTCCGACATCTCGCATGAGCTGCGCACCCCGCTAACCCGTCTGCAACTGGCTACCGCGTTAATGCGTCGTCGCCACGGCGAAGGCCGTGAGCTGGAGCGCATCGAAACCGAGGCGCAGCGTCTGGACTCGATGATCAACGATCTGTTGGTGTTGTCACGAGGACAGCAGAAAAGCGAGTTGGTCCGTGAGCGGCTACTGGCCAATGAACTCTGGGCCAATGTACTGGATGACGCTGGCTTTGAAGCCGAGCAAATGGGCAAGCAGTTGGAAGTCACCGCCCCTCCAGGCCCGTGGACACTATTCGGCAACGCCGGCGCGTTGGACAGCGCACTGGAAAACATTGTGCGTAACGCGCTGCGCTACTCAAACACACGCATCGCCGTGGCGTTCAGCGCGGACAACCAGGGCATCACTATTGTGGTCGACGATGATGGCCCAGGCGTCAGTACGGAAGATCGCGAGCAAATTTTCCGCCCGTTTTATCGCACCGACGAAGCGCGTGATCGCGCCTCTGGTGGCACCGGCTTGGGCCTGGCGATCGTAGAGGCGGCGGTTAACCAGCATCGCGGCTGGGTAAAAGCGGAAGACAGCCCGCTCGGCGGTTTGCGGTTGGTGCTGTGGTTACCGCTGCACCAGCGCTGATCGCCTAAGACAGGCCGGTAAGATTTTGTTATTCTGCGCCCCTCGTCATGAGGGGCTTTTTACATGCTGAACATTGTTTTATTCGAACCTGAAATTCCACCTAACACGGGCAATATTATCCGCCTGTGTGCCAATACCGGCTTTCAACTGCATCTGATAGAGCCGATGGGTTTCCCGTGGGATGATAAACGTCTGCGTCGTGCCGGGCTGGACTACCATGAATTTGCCAGCATCCGACGTCACGCCGACTACGCCGCTTTTATTGCCAGCGAAAATCCTCAGCGGCTGTTTGCCCTGACCACCAAAGGCACACCGGCGCACAGCGCGGTCAGCTATCAAGCAGGCGATTACCTGCTATTCGGCCCGGAAACCCGCGGACTGCCCGCCGATATCCTTGACGCCCTACCCGCACAACAAAAAATTCGCATTCCCATGCAGGCACAAAGTCGTAGCATGAATCTGTCTAATGCCGTTGCGGTAGTGGTGTATGAAGCCTGGCGGCAACTAGACTACGCAGGTGCACTGATTAAATCTTAACCGATGACAGTCTGTGCTACAGAGAGGATAATCTTTAAAGATGACGTCTCTGGAGACGCAACATGGCGTTGGTCGAGAGTATTATCACGCAAGGGCGTAAGCTCGAGAGCGCGCTGAATCAAGCGTTGCTGCGTTTACGGGACACAACAGATAACGAGGCTCTGCATGACGTACGTATCAACCTGCGACGTCTCAGGAGCCTGCTGAGACCATTGCGCGATACCCATGGCGCTGCACAACTCGACAACGCCGCTGCCAAGCTGGGGAGAATCACCACGCCAATACGCGATCTGGAAGTGCTGATTATCGAGCTGGATCAGCATCAGCTAACGTGGCAGGCCAATACTCGCAAGACTGAACTGCAAAGCCGCAAACTCGCTTTAACATCGTTACCGTTACTCATCCGCCTCCCCACACTGCTGCATGCCTGGCTAAGCATTTTCCTCAAGACCCAACATCGGCATACGAAACACCGTATTGCCCACCATATGAACCGTCAGGTGAAACAATTACGCCTGGCGCTAGCCGACGCGCATTACGATCGACACAGGTTACGTCTGTTGGTTAAACATCTACGTTATGTCGTGGATACCTACCCCCAATTTACCCTCATCACACCTGAAGCTATCGCCCACCTGAAAACGGCGCAAAACACCCTCGGTCATTGGCACGATCATGTTGTCTGGTACCAGATGGCAGAACATCAGCAAGATCTCTGGCCGTTACTGCCGCAATGGCGATCGACCATTGCGATCGCACAGGAAAATGCAGAGACGGCATTGCTTTTACTGTCTCAAGCACTCAGTGGCGCAGGTAAAAAACACGCCAGATATCACAATCCCGACAAGCTGGCCTGAAACATGGCACACACGGCGCTGAAAACATCCGCTGCGCCAGAAGATAATGAACTATGTTTTGTAAGGGTTATCGACACTCACTATAGGAAATCGTATGAAAAAACAACGCTTGTGCGTTGCTACAGCGGTTCTGGCAGCAGGCCTGTTGCTGGCAGGCTGTGCATCCAAAGTAACAACAACAGAACAGTACTCAGGCTTCCTGTCTGACTACAGTAAATTGAAGGAAACCAGCTCACCAAGTGGCCATAAAACGCTACGTTGGATCGATCCTAACTTTAAAGAATCCAACTACCGAGGAGTGTATTTTTCTCCTGTAGTCTATTACCCACCGGCAAAACCCAACGACCGCGTCAGCCAGCAAACACTGGATAAAATCAGGAACTATACCGACCAAAGCATGAGAAAAGCGGTCGCTGAACGCACAACTATTCTGAAGAGTCCGGCGGGTTCTCGCGTCTTGTTGGCAAAAGTAGCGATTACCGCCGTCTCGGCCGAAGATGAAGACATGAAATTCTATGAAGTGGTGCCGGTTGCCGCAGTGGTAGCCAGCACCATGGCCGCGACTGGCCACCGGACGCAAAACACAACTCTGTTTCTCGAGGCTGAGTTGATCGATCAGGATACCGGCAAGACCGTGCTGGAAGTCGTACGCAAGAGTTACGGCAGAACTGTCAGCAATGACAGTGCGCCGGTGACAGAAGAAGAAGTCAAAGCAGCAATCGATGAAATGGTCGCCGACACTGTTGCGTTCCCGAAACAGGGCTAAACATTCTCCGAAGAAGAAAAAGCACAGGGGGAGCTAAAGCTCCCCCTGTTTTGTCGGTTATGCGAACAGATTAAATACCGTCGCCGTACTCAAATCCGTGGTTGTTACCATTGAAGTACTGATCCATATCCATTGATGGCGTATCGCTTTCCGGTCGACCGACAAGACGTGCTGGTACACCAGCTGCCGTCGTATGCGGCGGCACCGATTGCAGCACTACCGAGCCAGCGCCAATTTTTGCGCCTTTACCTACTTCGATATTACCGAGAATTTTAGCCCCGGCGCCTATCATTACACCTTCACGGATCTTTGGATGACGATCGCCACTGGTTTTCCCGGTACCACCAAGGGTGACAGACTGCAAAATAGACACGTTATTTTCTACCACGGCCGTTTCACCGATCACAATGCCGGTCGCGTGATCGAGCATGATGCCGCAGCCAATAGTGGCTGCCGGATGGATATCAACGCCAAAGGCGACCGAAATCTGATTTTGCAGATAAATCGCCAGCGCCTGTCGGCCTTGCAGCCATAGCCAGTGGCCAATACGGTAGGCTTGCAGTGCATGGAAGCCTTTCAGATACAGCAGAGGGGTAGAATATTTGTCGACGGCCGGGTCGCGTAGGCGTACCGCCAGAATATCGCGAGCTGCCGAAGCGATCATTTGCTGATCGGCTAAGTAGGCGTCTTCCACCACTTCGCGCACCGCAATGGCTGGCATAATTGGATTAGCCAGTTTGTTTGCCAAAATATAGCTGAGTGCGCCCCCCAGATTGTCGTGCTTGAGCAGCGTCGCATGATAAAAGCTAGCCAGCATCGGCTCACACTCAGCCAGCCCTCTCGCTTCTGATTTGATGCTATTCCAGACCTGCTCTAACTCTTCTGACGACATCTGGTTCCTCTCCACCTTGCAAAACAGGCCACCTCATCGCATCGCGATCAGGTGGCCCAAAACAATTGCTGGGTCGGCATGCCGCCCAGCATATCGGTTTTATACCCGTCGAATTTTAAGCCATAGGGTTATAGATTACCCGCTGTGCTTTTCATCTTTTCTGGTGCGCCCTAACAGGCTCAGTGCGGCTTCGCGGGCATTTTTATGGCAATACAACACCTGGTAAATCTGTTCGGTAATGGGCATTTCCACACCGTAGCGTTGTGCCAACGCCAATACCTCTTTGGTATTGCGATAGCCTTCGACAACCTGACCGATGCTGTCCTGCGCTTCTTGCACGCCTTTCCCCTGCCCCAACATAATACCGAAGCGGCGGTTGCGCGATTGATTATCGGTGCAGGTTAACACCAAATCGCCCAGACCAGCCATGCCCATAAAGGTCGATGGGTCAGCCCCCAGAGCCGAGCCAAGGCGGCTCATTTCCGTCAGGCCACGGGTAATCAATGCAGTACGTGCATTAGCACCAAAACCAATACCGTCTGACATCCCTGCACCGATGGCAATCACGTTCTTCACGGCACCGCCCAGCTGTACGCCGATAAAATCGGGATTGCTGTAAACGCGGAAGCTTTTGCCACAGTGCAGCAGCAGTTGCAGATCTTCGGCAAACTGCGCATCTGTAGAGGCCAATGCAATCGCGGTCGGCAGCCCAGCTGCCAGTTCCTTGGCGAACGTCGGCCCTGAGACCACCGCCAACGGAATAGCATCGCCTAGCGCTTCGCGAGCCACGTCCTGCAACAACCGACCCGTCTCTGCTTCCAGCCCTTTAGTCGCCCACACGATGCGGGCATCCGGGCGCAGATGCGGTTTCAACTGACGCAGCACATCGCCGAACACATGGCTTGGTACCACTACAAGCACATCGCGGCTGGCCGCCAGTGCGCGAGCCAGATCGGCTTCGAGCAACAACGTGTCGGGGAAAGCGACGTCGGGAAGAAATGCCTGGTTGCAGCGATCGTGCTGCATTTTTTGAATCTGCTCGGGGTTATGACCCCACAGCACCACAGAGTGGCCGTTACGCGCCAGCGTAATGGCTAATGCGGTGCCGTACGAGCCGGCACCGATAACGGTCATTGAAGCATTGACGGTGTTCATCAGGCATCCTGATGTGGTGCGGCACCTTCGCCTTCCGCCTGCTGTTGCAGATAGTTCATGAACAGCGCGTCAAAGTTAACCGGTGCCAGATTCAGCTGCGGGAATGTACCGCGAGAAACCAAGCTGGTGATGCACTCACGCGCATACGGGAACAGAATGTTCGGGCAGTATGCACCCAGGCAATGCGCCAGCTGCGTACCATCGATGCCCGCTACGGAGAAGATACCCGCCTGCTGCACTTCACACAGGAACGCAGTTTCTTCACCCAGAGATGCTGTCACGGTTACGCGCAGTACAACTTCATACACTTCGTCAGCCAACTGGCTGGAAGCCGTATCTAGATCCAGTTTAACTTCCGGCTGCCATTCCTGCTGGAAAACCTGCGGTGCGTTTGGCGCTTCGAAGGAGATATCTTTGGTGTAAATACGCTGAATCTGAAAAGCCATCTCTGTGCTGTTTTGTTCTGACATGTGTGTAATACCCTTGGTTAAACGTCCTTATTGACACTCAGTAACCGGCAGTCACCCGCTTAAAGCAGCGGATCCAGACCACCACGAGTATCGAGTTCATATAAATCATCGCAGCCGCCGATATGTTGGCCATCGATGAAAATCTGAGGCACGGTGGTGCGCCCACTGCGCGCAATCATCGCTTCGCGTTTTTCATTATCGCCATCAATGGCGATTTCGTTAAACGCGGCGCCCTTACTGTTCAGCAGCGCTTTAGCACGATGGCAGAACGGGCAGGTCGCTTTGGTGTAGATATCAATGTTAGCCATGAATTACCACCTCAAATACGTTAAACAATTACTTACCGCGCACCAGTGGCAGGTTTTCCCCGCTCCAGCCGGCAATACCGTCTTTCAACGTAACTACGTTTTCAAAACCGGCCTTGCTCAGGTTCTCTGCCGGCTCGCGGGAGGTGGTGCCATTGGCACAAACCACGATGATCGGCTGAGCTTTGTGTTTTTCCAGCTCGCCCAGACTACCGCTTTTGATTTCGCTGGCGGTCAAGTTGATGGCGTTAGCCAGGTGGCCTCGGCGGAAATCATCACGGCTGCGGGTATCAACCACAACGGCATCTTCTTTATTAATCAGGCGGGTGGCTTCACCACGGGTGATCTCTTTCACCTTGGAGAAACTGCTCTTGAACGTCATGACGATCACCGCAACCAGCAGGGCGATCCAGGCCAGGCTCAGTATGGGATGCTTGCTAACGAATTGCATAATTTCTTGCAGCATGGGGTATAACAACTCCCGTCAGTTAAGGGAAAAAATAACTCAAGGTTCCAGAGTATACCTGCCGAGTGCAGCAAATACAGCCAATAAGCAAGCGCTATTGCAGAAACTGCGGGCCACGCTGACAAATTCACGGTCTCAGAGCATAAAAGCCAGCCTTGTTCACTGCAACTTTGATCTCTCTGGGCTCTTTTTAACCGGCCACGTTGTAAAATCAGGCAGTTTTTTAGGGTGGATAGCCATCAATCTGATCACGGGTTGATGGCTATTCACAACTTAAAAGTTCATAACGAGGTTAATGCAATGTCGAGTAACAAAAAGCCGATGGTACTGGTGATTCTGGACGGTTACGGCCACCGTGAGGAGCAACAGGACAACGCCATTCTGAATGCTAAAACGCCGGTGATGGACCGTCTGTGGCAACAGCAGCCGCACACCCTGATCGCCGCGTCTGGACTGGATGTCGGCCTGCCTGACGGCCAAATGGGCAACTCTGAAGTTGGCCATGTTAACTTGGGCGCCGGGCGTATTGTTTATCAGGATCTGACTCGACTGGATAAAGAAATCAAAGACGGTGATTTCTTCACAAACCCAACGCTGACAGCAGCGGTCGATAAAGCCGTTCAAGCAGGCAAAGCGGTGCATATCATGGGTCTGTTGTCGCCTGGCGGTGTGCACAGCCACGAAGACCATATTATGGCGATGATTGAACTGGCCTCACAGCGCGGCGCCAAAGCCGTTTATCTGCACGCTTTCCTGGATGGTCGTGATACCCCGCCACGCAGTGCAGAAACCTCTTTGCAACGCTTTAGCGACGCGTTTGCCAAACTGGGTACCGGACGCATTGCGTCGCTGATTGGCCGTTATTACGCTATGGACCGCGATAACCGCTGGGACCGCGTGCAACTGGCTTATGATCTGCTGGCTCAGGCCAAGGGCGATTACATTGCCGATAACGCGGTTGCTGCCCTGCAGGCTGCCTATCAGCGCGGTGAAAATGACGAATTCGTGAAACCGACTGTACTCCAGGCCGCGGGTGAAGCGACCGCCGAGCTGAATGACGGCGACGCACTGATTTTCATGAACTTCCGTGCCGATCGCGCACGCCAGATCGTCCGCGCTTTCGTCAATGCAGATTTCGACGGTTTCCCACGTACTAAAGTCATCAATTTTGGTGATTTTGTGATGTTGACCGAGTATGCCGCCGACATCAAAGTTCCTTGCGCCTATCCGCCTGCATCGTTGCGTAACACCTTCGGTGAGTGGCTGATGAAACACGACAAGACACAGCTACGCATCTCGGAAACCGAAAAATACGCCCACGTCACCTTCTTCTATAACGGCGGCGTTGAAGAGCCGTTCGCCGGAGAAGATCGCGTACTGATCAACTCACCGAAGGTCGCTACCTATGATTTGCAGCCTGAAATGAGTGCCGCAGAGCTGACCGATAAACTGCTGACAGCCATTGGCAGCGGCAAGTACGACGCCATTATCTGCAACTATCCGAATGGCGACATGGTAGGCCACACCGGCGTCTATGACGCGGCAGTGAAAGCGGTAGAAACGCTGGATAACTGCATCGCTCAGGTTGTCGAGGCGGTTAAGGCCGTCGATGGTCAGTTGCTGATCACCGCCGATCACGGCAACGCCGAACAAATGCGTGACCCGGCGACCGGTCAGGCTCATACCGCCCACACCAGCTTACCCGTGCCGTTGATTTACGTCGGCAAGCCTGCCAACGCAGTCAATGGGGGCAAGCTTTCCGACATCGCGCCAACCATGCTGACACTGATGGGAATGGAAATCCCGCAAGAGATGACTGGTAAGCCGCTGTTCATCGTGGAATAATCCTTCCCTATGAGGGAAAAGGCGTTTTTTGCACTATCAAGGGTAACCCGAAGCGCAAACACAGGCGGCCAATCGCTGCCTGAACGCACTGCGCCAAGGAAGTTAACCACCATGTGCGCCAGCGTATTTTACGCTGGCGTCTTGTTGTTGCCGCTCGCCAGCCAGGCGGCGGAGGACAACAAATCCCAACTCAAAGACATCCAGCAAAGTATCGCCGAGAAAGAAAAGGCGGTTAAGCAGCAGCAACAACAGCGCAGCTCCTTGCAAGATCAACTGAAGCAGCAAGAAAAAACCATCGCACAGGCGAGCCGCCTGTTACGAGACACACAAGGCACATTGAGCCAGTTGGGGAAAGACATCTCCGGTTTGAACGCTTCAATTGCCAAGCTGCAAAAACAGCAATCCACCCAGCAGGATATCCTCGCGAAACAACTTGATGCAGCCTTCCGACAAGGCCAGCACAGCGCAGTACAATTAGTTCTTAGCGGTGAAGAGAGTCAGCGCAGCGAGCGTATTTTGGCTTACTTCGGCTATCTGAACGAAGCACGGCAAAAAACGATTGAAGAGCTAAAACAAACCCGTGCCGAACTGGCGAAGCAAAAAACGACGCTAGTTGCCAAGCAAGGCCAACAGAAATCGCTGTTAGGCGAGCAACAAACCCAGCAGCAAAAGCTGGAGCAGGCACGCGGCGCGCGTAAGAAAACGCTGACCGCACTCGAAGCCTCGCTGGAAAAAGATCAGCAGCGTCTGGTGGAACTGCGTCAGAACGAAACCCGCATGCGAGACCAGATTGCCCGTGCCGAACGTGAAGCCCGCGCCCGTGCGGAACGCGAAGCGCGTGAAGCGGCCAAGGTGCGCGAACAGGTCCGCGTCAAAGAACAACAGGCGAAGAAAACCGGCACCAGTTATAAACCAAGCGAAGCCGATCGCTCGCTGATGGCCCGTACCGGCGGTCTCGGTCGACCAAATGGACAGGCCATATGGCCAGTGCGCGGCCGCACACTGCACGGCTTTGGCGAACAGTTGCAAGGCGAGCTACGCTGGAAAGGTATGGTCATTGAGGCCAGAGAAGGTAGCGAAGTGAAAGCCATCGCCGATGGCCGCGTATTGTTGGCTGACTGGTTGCAGGGCTATGGCCTGGTTGTCGTCATCGAGCACGGTAAGGGCGACATGAGCCTGTATGGCTACAACCAAAGCGCGTTGGTCAACGTCGGGGCGCAGGTGCGTGCCGGTCAACCAATTGCTTTAGTGGGTACCAGCGGGGGCCAGGGAACGCCGTCGCTCTATTTCGAAATCCGTCGCCAAGGCCAGGCCGTTAACCCACTACCGTGGTTGGGAAGATAGATTTGCGCTATATCAAACCCCGTACTGTCGTACTGATTGGCTGTTTGTTGCAGGTTTGCGCCGCACAGGCAGGGAAATTGTCCATTGTGATCGATGACGTGGGTTATCGTCCGCATGAAGAAGGCGCAGTGCTGCAAATGCCAACGGCAATATCAATTGCCGTGTTACCTAACGCCCCACATGCCCGTTTGATGGCCACCCGCGCCCACAGTCAGGGCCGCGAAGTGCTGATTCATATGCCAATGGCACCGCTCAGCAAGCAACCTTTGGAACGCGATACATTACAGCCGTCCATGAGTAGCGAAGAGATCCAGCGCATTATCCGCAATGCAGTCAATAATGTGCCCTATGCGGTGGGTATGAATAACCATATGGGCAGCGCCATGACTTCCAGCCTACCAGGCATGGAGAAAGTCATGCAGGCACTCGACAGCTATCAGCTCTATTTCCTCGACAGCATGACCATCGGTAACAGCCAAGCCACCCGAGCAGCGGCAGGAACGCACGTGAAGGTGATCAAGCGTAAGGTGTTCCTGGACGATACCGCCAACGAAGCCGATATCCGCCGTCAATTCAACCGCGCGGTTGACGTGGCGCGCCGCACGGGTTCAGCCATCGCGATTGGTCACCCGCGCCCAGCCACAGTGAAGGTGTTGCAGCAAATGTTGCCAACTCTGCCGGCTGATATCGTGTTGGTCAAACCTAGCTCACTACTGAATGAACCGCAGGGCGGCAGCGGTGGCAATTACGTCCCACCTGCGGTCAAACCGCCGAAACCACAGCCGAAGAACCCGTTCACCGGCGGTATCAAGCAGTGTAAGGTCAAGTTGCCGAAAGAAAAAGTCAGCGCGAGCGCGGTGATTAGCGTGATCGGTGAAAGCGTGGCGCAATCGCCAGCGGGGACATTCATTAAACGCCAGTGGCAACGCTGGACAGACGCCACACCAACGAAACCAAAAGTATAAAAAAAGGGCCGGAATTCCGGCCCTTTTTTACAATCAATCCCAGCTCAACACCACTTTCCCGGATTGACCGGAACGCATGGCGTCAAAGCCCTCTTGGAACTGATCGATCGAGAAACGGTGGGTAATAATCGGCGTCAGATCCAAACCAGACTGGATCAGTGCAGCCATCTTGTACCAGGTTTCAAACATCTCACGGCCGTAGATCCCTTTGATAAACAGCCCCTTGAAGATCACCTGATTCCAGTCGATAGACATGTCAGACGGCGGAATCCCCAGCATAGCAATGCGGCCACCGTGGTTCATCGCATTCAGCAGAGAACGGAATGCCGGTGGTGCACCGGACATTTCCAACCCTACGTCGAACCCTTCGGTCATACCCAATTCAGCCATCACGTCGTTCAGATTTTCTTTGCTGACGTTAACCGCACGGGTCACACCCATTTTGCGCGCCAAATCCAGACGGTATTCGTTAACGTCAGTGATAACCACATGGCGAGCACCAACGTGTTTACACACGGCGGCAGCCATGATGCCGATCGGCCCGGCACCGGAAACCAACACATCTTCGCCAACCAGATCAAATGACAGGGCGGTGTGCACCGCATTGCCGAATGGGTCAAAGATAGACGCCAGTTCGTCGGAGATATTGTCTGGGATCTTAAAAGCGTTAAACGCCGGGATCACCAGATATTCAGCAAACGAACCAGGGCGGTTCACACCTACACCGGTGGTGTTACGACACAGGTGCGTACGACCGCCACGGCAGTTACGGCAATGGCCGCAGGTGATATGGCCTTCACCGGAGACACGGTCACCGACGTTGAACCCTTTGACTTCCTGACCGATGGCAACCACCTCACCCACATATTCGTGGCCGACCACCATAGGTACCGGGATGGTTTTCTGCGACCATTCATCCCAGTTATAAATATGAACATCGGTACCGCAGATCGCAGTTTTACGGATTTTAATCATGATGTCGTTATGGCCCAGCTCTGGCTGAGGCACATCGGTCATCCAAATCCCTTCTTCCGCTTTCAGTTTTGACAATGCTTTCATGGTTTTACCTTATGCAATAACGCCAAGATCTTTACCGATACGAATGAACGCCGCAATCGCACGTTCAATTTGCTCCGGGGTGTGATCGGCGGACATCTGGGTACGAATGCGCGCCTGGCCTTTCGGCACCACCGGATAGAAGAAACCCGTCACATAAATGCCTTCCTTGAGCAACGCATTGGCGAATTCCTGCGCCAATTTTGCTTCACCCAACATCACGGGGATGATGGCGTGATCGGCCCCGGCCAGCTCAAAGCCTGCCGCGGTCATTTTTTCACGGAACAGGCTAGCATTGGCCCACAGACGATCGCGTAATGCATCGCCCTGCTCCAGCAATTCCAGTACTTTAATCGACGCGGCCACGATCGCCGGTGCCAGCGAGTTGGAGAACAGATAAGGACGCGAACGCTGACGCAGCCATTCCACCACCTCTTTCTTCGCCGCGGTATAACCGCCAGAAGCACCACCCAACGCCTTGCCCAACGTCCCCGTAATGATGTCAACACGCCCCATCACTTCGCAATACTCGTGAGTGCCACGCCCGTTAGCACCAACAAAACCAACCGCGTGGGAGTCATCAACCATCACCAGCGCCTGGTATTTATCCGCCAGATCGCAAACCCCTTTCAGGTTGGCAATCACACCGTCCATTGAGAACACGCCGTCGGTGGCGATCATGATGTGGCGTGCACCGTCGGCTTTCGCTTGCTCAAGCTGTGCGGCCAATCCGGTCATATCGTTGTTGGCGTAGCGATAGCGCTTCGCCTTACACAAGCGGACACCGTCAATGATCGAAGCATGATTCAACGCATCAGAGATAATGGCATCTTCCGGGCCCAGCAGAGTTTCGAACAAGCCACCGTTAGCATCGAAGCAGGAGGAGTACAAGATAGCGTCTTCCATCCCAAGGAAATCGGCCAGCTTTTGCTCCAACTGTTTATGGCTGTCCTGGGTACCACAAATAAAGCGTACCGATGCCATGCCGAAACCGTGGCTGTCCATGCCGGCCTTGGCCGCGGCAATCATCGCCGGGTGGTTAGCCAAACCCAGATAGTTGTTAGCGCAAAAATTAATCACATGACTGCCGTCAGCAACGGCGATATCCGCCTGCTGAGCAGTGGTGATAATGCGCTCTTCTTTGAACAGCCCTTCGCTACGAGTGGTTGCAAGTTGTTGTTCCAACTGCTGATAAAAAGACGCGGACATTCGGTTATCTCCAGGATTGGTCTGTTTTCAACATATTTTACTGATTTGTAACCAAACTGACGAGAAACTGCGGGAGAGAATATGAAAATTGCAGCAGATATCACGGCAAAGTGCTGCCGGACTCGACATCGCGGGATATTCGGAGCCCGTCCGATGTTTGCGGCGACATGAAATGCTATTATAAGCGGCATTGAGCGTGGGGCACCGTGTCCCACCGGGCAGAATAACAGGGGTAACCCAATGATTATCGTTACTGGTGGCGCCGGCATGATCGGCAGCAACATCATTAAAGCGCTGAATGACACAGGGTATCGCGATATCCTGGTAGTCGATAACCTGAAAGACGGCACCAAATTCGCCAACCTGGTTGATCTCGATATCGCCGACTATATCGACAAAGAAGATTTCATCGCCAATATTATGGCCGGTGACGATCTGGGCGAAATCGACGCGATATTCCACGAAGGTGCCTGTTCGTCCACCACTGAGTGGGACGGCAAGTACATGATGGACAACAACTATCAGTACTCCAAAGATCTGTTGCACTATTGCCTGGATCGCGAAATTCCGTTCTTGTACGCCTCATCTGCAGCCACTTACGGCGGCCGTGAAGAGTTTATCGAAGAGCGTCAATTCGAAGAGCCACTGAATGTTTATGGCTACTCCAAATTCCTGTTCGACCAGTATGTGCGTGAAATCCTGCCGCAAGCCGACTCACAAATTTGCGGCTTCCGTTACTTTAACGTTTACGGCCCACGTGAAGGTCACAAAGGTGGTATGGCCAGCGTCGCATTCCACCTGAACAGCCAGATCAACCGCGGTGAGAATCCAAAACTGTTCGACGGCAGCCAAGACTTCAAACGTGACTTTATCTACGTCGGCGACGTGGCAGCAGTGAACCTGTGGTTCTGGAAAAGCGGTGTCTCCGGCATCTTCAACTGCGGTACTGGCCGAGCGGAAACCTTCCAGGCAGTGGCAGACGCAGTCGTCGACTTCCACCAAAAAGGTACGGTAGAAAATATCCCGTTCCCAGAAAAGCTGAAAGGTCGTTATCAGGCGTTTACCCAAGCCGATCTGACCAAGCTGCGCGCTGCCGGCTATGACGCACCGTTCAAAACGGTCGCCGAAGGCGTGAAAGAGTACATGGCTTGGTTAAACCGCACCGCTTAAGCTGAAGGGAAATACCCCGGGTATGAAAATACTGGTTATCGGCCCTTCGTGGGTTGGCGATATGATGATGTCGCAAAGTCTCTACCGCACCCTGAAGGCCGAGTACCCGACGGCAGAAATCGATGTGATGGCACCAGCCTGGTGCCGTCCATTGCTGGCACGCATGCCAGAGGTCAATCAAGCATTGTCGATGCCATTGGGCCACGGTGCTCTGGCTCTTGGTGAACGTCGGCGCTTGGGGCATGCCCTGCGCGCCAACGGTTACGATCGCGCTTATGTCTTACCAAATTCATTCAAATCCGCACTCGTGCCATTCTTTGCCAATGTGCCGCAGCGCACCGGCTGGCGCGGAGAAATGCGCTATGGCTTGCTGAATGATATTCGCCTGCTGGACAAAGCGGCTTTCCCGCTGATGGTGCAACGTTACGTCGCGCTGGCTTACGACAAACAACGTATTCAACGCGCAGAAGATCTGCCTACACCATTGCTGTGGCCGCAACTGCAGGTGAGCGACGAAGAAATTGCTGAAACCACTGCCGCCTTCAATCTGACCGATCACCGACCGATTATCGGTTTTTGCCCAGGCGCCGAATTTGGCCCAGCCAAACGCTGGCCACACTACCATTACGCCGCACTGGCGCAGAAGCTGATCGATCAAGGCTATCAAATCGCCCTGTTTGGCTCTGCCAAAGATAATGAGGCAGGCGAGCAAATTCGCGCGGCACTGGATGACGATGCCCGCGGTTTTTGCATGAATTTGGCCGGGGAAACCCAGCTCGAACAAGCGGTGATTCTGCTGGCTTCCTGTTCGGCTGTAGTCAGCAATGATTCCGGCCTGATGCACGTTGCAGCCGCATTGAACAAACCGCTGATAGCCTTGTATGGCCCAAGTAGCCCAGACTTTACTCCACCACTGTCCGACAAGGCCAAAGTGATCCGCTTAATCAGTGGTTACCATAAGATACGCAAAGGCGATGCCGATCAGGGTTACCATCAAAGCCTGATCGATATACAGCCACAGCAGGTGTTGGACGCGCTGACGCCGTTACTTGCCGCCAGCGAGGAATAAGCATGCAGGTGTTGATTGTAAAAACCTCCTCCATGGGGGATGTTCTCCATACGCTACCGGCGCTGACGGATGCCATGCAGGCCATTCCCGGCATCCGTTTTGACTGGGTGGTGGAAGAAGGTTTCAGCCAAATTCCCACCTGGCACCCAGCAGTGGACCGCGTGATCCCGGTGGCAATCCGCCGTTGGCGCAAAAATTGGTTTGGCAGTGAAACCCGCCAGCAGCGTTGTGACTTCAAACGTGTGGTGCAAGAGCGCGACTACGATGTAGTGATAGACGCCCAGGGGTTAATCAAAAGCGCGGCGCTGATCACTCGCATCGCCAAAGGCAGCAAGCATGGCCAAGATAGTAAAAGTGCCCGTGAGCCATTCGCCAGTTGGTTCTACAACCATCGTCATGACATCGACAAACAACAACATGCTGTAGAGCGTACGCGTGAGTTGTTCGCCAAAAGCCTGGGCTACGAAAAACCGGACAACAAGGGTGACTACGCCATTGCTGCCCGCTTTCTCACCCATCTCCCCGCTGACGCAGGACAGTATCTGGTGTTTTTACACGCCACTACCCGCGACGATAAACACTGGCCGGAATCTCATTGGCGTGATTTGATTGCGTTAACCGCTCCGAGCGGATTAAAAATTAAACTGCCATGGGGCGCAGAGCACGAACGTCAGCGCGCGCTGCGTATGGCGGAAGGCTTCCCGCACGTTGAAGTTTTGCCAAAGCTTAGCCTGCAGCAGGTTGCCGAAGTGCTGGCTGGCGCAAAAGGCGTGGTCTCGGTCGATACCGGCCTCAGTCACCTGACCGCCGCACTCGACAGGCCGAACATCACGCTGTTTGGGCCCACAGATCCAGGCTTGATCGGCGGCTATGGGCAGAATCAATATTCCCTGATTTCTCCAGAAAAAAGCATGGCGACCCTCAGCGCCGATTCAGTCTGGGACGAGTTGCAAAAGGTTATTGGATGAAAAAGCTGCATATTATCAATTTAGGGAAAATGGGCGGTGTTGAACGCCTGTTCCTGCAGTATATCAATGACACAACCGACGGCAGTAACGAGGTGATTTGTATCAGCAGTGAGATCGGTGAAGAGATCCGCCGTCAAATGCCTGGCCAGAAAGTGACCTTTGCAAATCGACTGTTCAACGCGCTACCGCTACGCTGCCCACAATTTTTGCGCAAGTACCTGCTGAAAAGAAAAATCGAGCGGGCCAACGCCGACGTGGTGATCGTTTGGGACCTGATACCGGGCCTGCCTGCTAAACCTAAACGCGGCAAACTGGTGTATTACGATCACGGCTGTTCATGGCGCTATCCGAAAAACCATAAAACATTACGTTTTCTGGCGATGCTGGACGGCTGCATCTCTGCGTCCTACGCCTCTAAACGCGTTATGGCCCTGCGGTTTAACTTACCCTGTCCAAATCATGTCGTCATAAACCGGCTGAAAACCCCCTCCGGTATCAACGACACTCTCAAACCGCTCAGCAGCCCAGTCAAGATCGGCACGGCATCACGACTGGTGAGCCTGAAAGGCATTAGTGTTTCATTGCTGATGATGCAGGAGCTGTTGCGTCGTGGACATGATGTTACTTTGGAAATAGCGGGTAAGGGCCCGGATCGGTCTGAGTTTGAAATGTTGGCTGAAAAACTTGAATTGGGTGATCGCGTCACCTTTAGTGGTTTTCAGGATAACGTCGCTGACTTTTTCAACCGCACGCACATTTACATGAGCACGCCTATCACCGAACCCTTCGGTTTATCCTGCATGGAATCCCTGTATTTTGGCGTACCGGTAATTTTCCCGCAGGTTGATGGTCAGCCAGAGGTTATCAAAGACGGACAATGCGGCATCGGGCTGACGCCTTCAGTGACAATTGAAGAACATCAACGTCTGACAGGCATTAAGGTAGACTTCCCTCACCAGGTTTACGACCCGGTTAGCGATGCGCTGGTTACGCCGAAACTGTTGTCGCACCTGGAATGCGCGGATGCCGTTGAAAGGCTGATGGATCCTGCAACCTATCAAAATATGAGCCGACATGCACAGCGCTATCCCATCGAACATTTCAGCTATGCTTTATTCAAAACTGAGTTTGATGACGCACTGAAATCATTTATTGTCCAACCGTAATGTGAGCCGGAAACCAAGCCCCATGCTACTAAAAGAAACAACACCGCATCCCGCCTTCAGTTACCTCATTTATCTGGGATGCGCTATCGCTTTTTGCACTATCCCTTTCGGCTCCGACACTGGACGCAATATTTTCTATATATCCAGCTATATCTCCTTCATTGCCGTTTGCCTGAACTTGAGGTATTTCTTTAAAAACAAACGTAATTTGATCCTGCCAATACTGTTTTTCTGCGTCGGGATGGCGACTATTTTCTGGATGAAGTATTTCAAACAGCCAGGTGACTACATCAACATTTACCGTTCCTATATGTCGACCGGTAAATTGCAGATTGCTACCGCATTTATTCTGTTGATTGCCTTAAATGAACGCCTTTGTATGCAACGCGCATTTATTGTTGTTGCGCTGGCAACCGGTATTGCCGTCAATGGCTACTCGCTTTATCAGGGACTGTGGCTAGACATTCCACGTATCGAAATCAATTTTGACCGCGCGACTGTTGCCGCTTATCTGATTACCGCCATCAATTTGGTGATGATGCAGGCGATACTAATGCTACGGACTAAATACCGCATCCCATTGTATATTATCGGCTTCTTGTTCACCTTCTCCACACTGGTGCTCACTGGAACGCGAGCGGCAATGCTGGTTTATCCGGTTGCGGTTGCTCTGTCGATATTGGCGACGAAGAATCTGATTTCCCATAAGCATAAACTGCAGCTTATTGCCTCAGTACCACTATTACTGCTCATTAGCGGCTTTGTTTTCAAATCACAAATAGAACAACGTATTGCCGATTTTAAAACCAATATGCAACTGGTGAATACTCCGGAAATCGACAACTCCATTATGTCTCGCCTTTCGATGCAAATAATTGGTGTACGTACCGGTACTATGGCTCCATTAGGACAATCTGCCGAGCAGCGTGGAGATGAAATCAAAGCCATGGTAGCCAAACAGCCAGAATTATACGGAGTCATGCCTTATATCAATGTGCATATGCATAACGAACTGCTAGAGACCTACTCACTCAAAGGAGTTTGGGGTGCGCTGTTTTTACTGGCGCTGTACATTGGCTTGTTTGTCTCTTCACTTAAACCCTACCGTAATGCATTACTGCTGGGAGTGACATTCAGTCTATTTGTTTACGGACTCAGCGACGTTATCTTCTTCAGCACCGAAGGCACTGCCATATTCTGTTTGGCGATTATAGCCAGTGTGCTTTCAGTGAAGAAAACACCACCAGCGCAGGATTAAAACCATGCATTCGTCACCGTACCTGCTCAGCTTTATTGTGCCATTTTACAATAACGAAGATTTCGTGGTCGCCAGCCTGAGCTCGCTGTTCAACCAGATTGGTGATGATATTGAAGTGGTCATCATTGATGACGGCTCAACGGATGCTTCCGCAGAACGAGTCCGCCAACTGCTGGGCAAACAGCAGCATCCGCATGTGACTTTTATCTCGCAAAAAAATGGTGGCATCGCCAATGCCCGCAACGTCGGGCTGCATCACGCTCAAGGACGCTATATTACCTTTCTTGATGGTGATGACTTACTGAGTGATGACTATCTGAGCATCCTGCGCCCACTGCTGATTGCCGATGAAGATGACCTGATCGATTTTAATTACCAGAAGTTTACCGACGTTCCACCAATGCAACCCGCCGCTACGACCACACACCGTAGCCTTTATGATTTTGCTCATCACGGCCTGGCCTGTCTCACCCCTTTGTTTGCCAACTCGATGTGGCACCTCTGGAGTCGAGTCTACAGGCGGAGCCTGCTTGAGGGAGAGTCATTTGAAAACGGTAGGCGTTATGAAGACGTGATATTCACTCCTTTCCAGTATTTCAAAACCCAGAAAATTGCTCATCTCGATCACGTGCTTTATTTTTATCGGGACAACAGCCACGGGATCACCCGTAATGTCAAAGCCAAAGACATTGAAGATATGCTGTTTGCTATCGACAAGATGCTGCTTTTTATTGATCAGCATCCGGGGGATGAACCGTTGCGGCAGTTGGCGGCGCTAATGCTTGCCAACTGTTTCTCTGAGGTGAAAAGCATGTCGAAAATATTGTACGGCTACTACTATTACCAGCCTGAGGCGTTGCATAGTTTTCGACGCCTTGCTGACGTATGCCACAATAGTGATGTACCACGTAAAAAAATCCGCCAAATGCAATTCGCACCAATAGATAGCTGGCTGTCAAAAATCCGCTGGCGATTGAAAAAGCGCTAAACGCGCGCTTTATCTAACGACAGATGATCCACCACTTCGGCGTAAATACGTTGCGGCTGGATCACCCCCATTGGGCTTTCCGCCTCAAGTGGCATGGTATAGCCAGTGCGAGATACCTGAATAATTCGATGAAGTTCCAGATCCTGAATAGGCCCAGTAGAACGTGAGTCGGCAGTAACAAACAGGCTGATGGTTTTTACCTTCAACGCGACCGCCAGATGCAGTGGTCCAGTATCGCCGGTGATCAGAACGTGGAAACTGTCAATCAACGTCAACAACGCCTGCAATCCCGTTTTCCCTATCCGATTGTCCACGCAAGCTCGGGTTTCAGGATTGACTTGATTCAGGAATTGCTGTGCTTTCCCCTCATCAAAAGGCCCACCAATCAAAACAATACGCACATTGGCTTGCTTAGCCACCAGCTCGTCGGCAAGCTGAACAAAATGTGAGACTGGCCAGCATCGTGACTCTGTAGAGGCTCCCAACTGAAACCCAATCGTACAGTACTCACTGCTTTTTACACCCGGCTGGTAAGGCGCTGGAATTTCCATAGTAGGATCATCGCTGCGACAACCCAGGATAGAAATCAGCTCCAGTTTACGACGAATAAAATGGCCGTAGTAATGGAAGATATAATTGGTTAACCAAGGTTCAAGCCCGCAAATACCGGAACTGTAATTATCCCTGATAATGTATTTGGCCCCGGATAAGACGGCACTGATAATGTCATACGGCAGATGTGAATGCAGAATAAGCGCTAAATCTGGTTGATGTTCACGTAATGACTTCAACAGCGGGCGCATGGTTTTAATTTTACTGTCCCAATACACCACACGATCATAGTAGCGACCGTTCTCCACCAACTCCTGATTCTTTTTATGCACCACCAAAGTAATATGCGCATCAGGGTAGCGTTCCCGCATCGCACGCAGCGCAGGCGTGTTGAACATAAAGTCCCCCAGCGCCGTAGTGGAATAGATGACGATGTTGTCAAACTGCAGCTGACTGTCGAAAGTTGCCTTGTCCTGGAAGCGGTTGGACTTTGCGGTATAGCGTCGCAAAAACCAATCTGCGACCTTAATTTTCCATTTTTTCGACATGTCAGTTCACTTTAAGTTGATAATACTCGGCTAGCGTCATGCCCACCGTACGTTGCTGCAGCCAGGCAAACAGCTGCTCCAAATCACGGTACAACACTTCAATAGCCTGCTGCGTTTTAAAGGTCGGGCTCCCTCCTGGCATAAACTCGGAAGAATGAAGCATAAATTCAACGTAGTCATTCCCCTGAGCCAGACAGCGCTCAGCCACCGACTTCATTTTCTCCAGATTGCCACCACTTGGCCGCAACCAATTCACAGACGGCGAGCGCCGCTTGCCACGCAGGCTATCGTAGCCCTGTTTTAGCGTATTCATCAGTGCCGAATGCTTATACTGGATGCTCATCGGTACTTCCAGCAGTGATGAAGAACCCGCCCTGGCAATATTGTCAGGATCGATAAAATAGGCCTGTGACGGAAAATGACGGTAGTCAGTGCCGCCATTGCCTTGCGGGTTACCCGGCGAATATTGCCAGTTAACACGCGGTGTAACCGAACAATCTACCTGATAGCCATATTCCAATAGCAAGGCAGCATAATATTCATTAAACGCCCAACGGCCGGCACGATGGCTGAGCATCTTGGTCTGGAAGCTATCTTCCAACAGCTTGGTCATATGATCGACTTTCGCACGGACTTGATCGGCCGGATACTCGATCAGATAGGGTTTATGGCGCCAGTCGTCGTCGGTCAATGGTGTTAACGGCGGACTATTCCAGGCATGCAGATGCATACCCACTTCTCCACAGCCACGTGCAATTACATCGCGAGCAAACTCGACATATTCTGCATCTACCGCCATTTCATAATTAGTGAGGTACACCGGTTTAAAGCCATATTTCTCACACAACGCCTGGAAGCGAGGCAAAAATCGCGTGTTTTCGGTCGAAATGCGATCGTGGTTTTGCCACAGATTATCGCCTTCGGTATCAATGGTGATGAGAAACGCCGGTTTAGTCATAAATAGAGAACCTGATATCAACAAAATGCATTATACCCGTCGCCTTTCAAGTTGTAGCGTGACTAACAGCATGCACCCCAGCCTTTTACGCCTGCCAGCACCAAAAATAAGTGCACTGACCGCCTGGCTGCAACTTGAAATACATAGGGTATGCATGTTACGCAGGGCGTTTCGCCAGGGCAAACGACTTTACTGCCTGGTTTGGACAACGTTGAAGGCCTTTTGTCTCCCTCTCGCGTTATTTTTTCACTTCACAGCAAGAAAACTGTGCAACAGTAGCCACATGCGATCGGGTCATTTAGAATCAAACATTGGTTTCCCTGAAAGCGACTCATGATGAACGACGCGCCAGCCCTAGCTCCTGATACCTCGATACAGCGTATTTTGATCGTTAAACTTCGCCATCACGGCGACATGTTGCTGACAACTCCGGTCATCAATACTCTGCGGCAAAACTACCCGCAGGCGCAGATCGACGTACTGCTGTATAAAGAAACCCAGGATATGTTGGCCAGCAACCCCGCGCTGTCGCATGTTTTCGTTATCGATCGGCAGTGGAAAAAACAGGGTACTAAAGCGCATCTGAGCCATGAGTTTACTCTGATCCGGCAGCTCAAGGATCAACGTTACGATCTGGTGGTCAATCTGGCCGATCAGTGGCGCAGTGCCCTTCTCACCCGACTGACCGGGGCACGCATCCGGTTGGGGTTCGATTTTCCCAAACGGCAGGGCTTTTTATGGCGCCATTGCCATACACATTTGGTGTCGGTTAATGATCATGCTCGCCTGCATACCGTTGAACAAAACCTGTCGTTGTTACAACCGTTAGGCCTGCCAACCCTCAGCCAGCAGGTGACCATGAGTTACCCGCCCGAGGACTGGAAAACCTGCGAGCAACTGTTACAACAACAGGGCATTACCGGCGATTTTATCGTGGTACAACCGACATCACGCTGGTTTTTCAAATGCTGGAGTGAAGAAAAAATGGCTGCCACGATCAGTGCATTACAGGCTGACGGCCATCAGTTGGTGATCACCTCCGGGCCGGACGCAAAAGAACGAGAAATGGTGGCGCGTATTCTGGCGCTCTGTCCGCCGCAGGGCGTAATTTCACTGGCCGGCCAACTGACATTGCGGCAACTGGCCGCCCTGATCGATCACGCCAAATTGTTTATCGGCGTAGATTCAGTGCCTATGCACATGGCCGCCGCGCTGCAGACTCCCTGCATCGCGCTGTTTGGCCCTTCCAAGCTGGTGTTCTGGCGTCCGTGGCAGGTCATTGGCAGCGTGATATGGGCCGGAGACTATGGCACCTTGCCCGATCCGGACGCCATCAATACCGGCACCGATGAACGTTATCTGGACCTTATTCCTACAGACGCGGTGATTGCAGCCGCGCGGAGCACGTTGGTATGAAAGCATTTCGTTTGGCGATCGTTCGCCAAAAGTACCGCCCGGACGGTGGAGCTGAGCGTTTCGTCTCGCGCGCCCTCGAGGCACTAGAACAACAAGACCTCGACCTGAACGTTATCACTCGTGAATGGCAGGGAGACGCCAATCCAAATTGGCACATCCACCTGTGCAATCCACTGAAATTCGGCCGTATTAGCCGTGAGCGCGGCTTTGCCGAAGCAGCCAGATCACTATGGCAAAAAGAAAAATTCGATCTGGTGCAGAGTCATGAACGCATTCCCGGCTGTGATATTTACCGCGCCGGCGATGGCGTACACCGCCGCTGGTTATTACAACGGGCCCGCTTGCTGCCAGTATGGCGCCGTAAATGGCTGTTCTCAAACCGTTATCACCGTTACGTAATGTGCGCAGAGCGCGCGATGTACGCCGCGCCAGAATTGAAAGCCGTTATCTGCAACGCCGAAATGATTAAACAGGAAATCATCGATGATTTTGGCGTACCTGCCGATAAAATCACGGTGATCTACAACGCTATTGATAATCAAAAGTTCCAGCCCGCCAATGCCGAACTGCGCCGCCAACTACGTCAGCAATACCAGATCCCACAACAAGCACATTGCCTGATTTTTGTCGGCTCCGGTTTTGAGCGAAAAGGCTTAGCCGCCGCCATCCGTGCTGTTGCAGCCACCGACAGCTATCTCCTGGTAGTCGGTAAAGACAAGGCAGAAAAACGCTATCAAGCGCTGGCACAGTCACTCGGTTGCAGCGATCGCGTACGGTTTATGGGCGTACAGAAACAGACACTGCCGTTCTATCAAGCTGCCGATGCGTTGTTGCTACCCACGCTGTATGATCCGTTCCCCAACGTGATTCTGGAAGCCATGTCCTGCGGCTTACCAGTCATTACCAGTACCACCTGCGGTGGTGCTGAGTTTATCACCCAAGGACAGAATGGCTTTGTCACCGATGCTCTTGACGTCCCCGCGCTGATCGAGGCGATCACGGCGTTACCGCGTCAGGCTTTAGGCTCCGCCATGGGTGAAGCCGCAAGATTGCGTATTATGTCGGCCACACCGGCTCACCTGTCGGAACAGCTGATATCCCTTTATAACCGGCTGCTGGATTAACTATGCGTATTCTGATGATTATCGACGGCCTGCCTGGTGGCGGCGCGGAAAAAGTGGTGCTAACACTGTGCCAGGGCATGCAGCAAATGGGCCATGACGTTAGCCTGATTTCATTGCGTGATGTCTGTAACTATCCGATCCCTTCCGGTATTCACTATCAGGTCGCCGCCGATCACAGTCGCTCGCCGTGGCGCAAACTGACTGAACTGTCACGCCGCGCTGCCGCTCTGGATCGGGCGATCACCGATAATGAGCACCAACAGGGGGCCTATGATTTGGTGTTCTCCAACCTGCATAAAACCGATCGTATCGTCAGCCGCAGCAAACTTCTATCATCGAACCGCCTGTGGTTCTGCATTCATGGCATCCTGTCGACGTCCTATTTAGGCCACCGCAAGGGACTGGATCGTTGGTTGAAACAGCGGAAAATCGCCGCGGTTTATCACGGCAGAAATATTGTCGCCGTCTCACAGGCAGTGGGGAACGATTTACAGCAAAACCTGCCGATCCGCCCAAGCCAGTTAGCAGTGATCAATAATCCGTTTGATATTGCCGCCATCGAACAACAGGCTGCAGAACCTTGTGAACTGGCGGGCAAAGATTATCTGGTGCACGTCGGACGCTTTCACCCACACAAGCGACACGACCGCTTGTTGAAAGCCTATGCGCTATCGGGAATACAGGCACCTCTGGCCCTGATTGGGACCGGTAGCGAAGCCATCATAGCGGAAACGAAACAGCTGGCGAGCCAACTAGGCATCACAGATCGCGTGCTCTTCCTCGGTTTCCAGGCTAACCCCTACCCGTTTATTCGCCAGGCATCATTGCTAGTGCTCAGCTCTGACAGTGAAGGCTTTGGCAACGTATTGGTCGAAGCACTGCTGTGTGGGACACCGGTAGTCAGCACTCGCTGTCCAGGTGGGCCTACGGAAATTCTGGAAAAAGCGGGAATGGATAACGCACTGGCGGAACTCAATGAAAAATCATTGGCGGAAAAAATGGCGGAAATTTACGCTAAACCGCCAAAAATCAATCATGACCAGCTATTGAGCTATGGGCTAATCCCTATTTGCCAACAGTACCTTGGCCTAAAAAAATAAATAAGGCAGGGGAAACCCTGCCTTATTTTTAATTAATTGAATGCCTGTATTTTATCCCAGACATCATCAACGGGTACATCAATACAGTCGCCCGATTCAGTTTGTAGAATATGATAGCGTCCAGACCATGGGTGCCAAGATTCTTTATCCGTATCGCCAAAGAACACTACCATGTCTTTATTCAGCGCGGCAGCCAGATGCATTTGTCCGCCGTCGCTGCATAGCACTCTGTCGCATAAATCGAAGCCAGCCAGTAATTCACGTACTGACGCGGTTGGATACAGTGCCACACGCTCATTTTGACATAGTGCCAACAGCTGCTCTGCGCGTTTTTGATCGCCAATATCATCCGGCGTCAATGTCCCTTGTGGGGACCAGAAAATCAAGACGCCCGTGTTCTTATCAGTGAGTAAGCGGTTGATAATTTCGGCATAGCGCTCTATAGGCCAACGTCGCTTAGGGCTACGACTGCTGATATGAACAGCGCAAACTCGCTCGACCGATGGCAGATATTCTTGCAAACGCTGTGCTGCCTGTTGGCGCTCTTCCGGGGTCAAAAACACCCGTACTGGGGGAATAGGAATATGTCGCTCAGTAATGGCCGAGAGGTAGCTGTAGGTGTGTTCTACCTGGTGCTTACCACTAAAATTTTCTTTGCGGAAAGGATGATGAATATCAGGTGTACCCAAGTCTGCACCAATAATATTACTGACACCTGCCATTTTTGCCAATCGCAGGCTGTACTTGCAGGGGACAGGGTTGGCCAAGATCGCCGCATCGAATTTTATCTTGCGCAGTTTAAGAAAAATCATCAGTCGCTCAAAATAAACCCCTAATGTGGTTTCATTTTTCGCCTTGTGCTTTGCCTTTTTATAGACGAATACTTTTTCAAGATGCGGGTTATTTTTAACAACATCCTGGCTGACTTTATTGATTAACAGATAAAGTTTGACGTCCGGATAGGCAATTTTCACCCCTTCGATTAGCGGGGTAGTACAAACAAGATCGCCAATATTGTCACGGCGAATAATTAAAATATTCTTCATTCCAAGCCTATCAGCGAAATCTCTCGCCTGTTGTCTGAAACTGACACCAAAGGTTACCAAATTAGCGCCTTTCCCTTCCAGTTATGGTACTATTCTGAATAACCCATATAAATGAAATTGATAGAATGTTGCTGCGTTTATATCAGGTACTACTCTACCTCATCCAACCCCTGATCTGGCTTCGCTTACTGTTGCGCAGCCGCAAAGCTCCAGCCTACCGTAAACGCTGGGCAGAACGCTATGGCTTCTGCGCCGGGAAGGTCGTTCCGGGTGGCATCATGCTACATTCCGTCTCCGTGGGTGAAACGCTGGCCGCTATTCCATTGGTCCGCGCGCTCCGCCACCGCTACCCTTATTTACCGATTACTGTGACCACGATGACGCCGACAGGTTCAGAACGCGTGCAATCAGCCTTTGGTAAAGACGTTCATCATGTTTATCTGCCTTACGATCTGCCCGGTTCTATGCGCCGCTTCTTGGATCAAGTGAATCCAAAACTGGTCATCATTATGGAAACCGAGTTGTGGCCCAATCTGATTAACGCACTACATCAGCGTCAAATTCCTTTGGTGATCGCCAATGCTCGTCTTTCCGCCCGTTCTGCCACCGGTTATAAAAAAATCGGCGGTTTTGTCCGAGATATGCTGCGCCGCATTACACTGATAGCCGCACAAAACCAAGAAGACGGTGAACGCTTTGTTGAACTTGGCCTTAAGCGCTCACAACTTACCGTGACAGGTAGCCTGAAGTTCGATATTTCCGTTACTCCAGAGCTGGCAGCACGAGCCGTCACGTTGCGCCGTCAATGGGCACCGCGTCGTCCAGTGTGGATCGCCACAAGCACCCATGATGGTGAAGAAAGTATTCTGCTGGCTGCGCACCGTAAACTGCTGGAAAAACATCCTGACTTGCTGCTCATTCTGGTACCCCGTCATCCAGAACGCTTCTCGACAGCCAAAGAACTGGTACAAAAAGCCGGTTTCAGTTACACCCTGCGCAGCAGCGGTGAGATCCCTTCCGGCGGCACCCAAGTGGTGATTGGCGATACCATGGGCGAACTGATGCTGCTGTACGGCATTGCCGATCTGGCCTTTGTTGGAGGCAGCCTGGTGGAACGCGGTGGGCATAACCCACTGGAAGCCGCAGCACACGCCATCCCTGTGCTGATGGGTCCTCACACATTCAATTTCAAAGATATCTGCGCCAAACTGTCGCAAGCCGGTGGATTAATCACCGTGACCGACGAAGAATCGCTGGTCAAAGAAGTGACTACGCTACTTACCGACGAAGACTATCGTCGCTATTACGGCCGTCACGCGGTAGAAGTGCTGTATCAAAATCAGGGAGCGCTGCAGCGCCTGCTGCAACTGTTGGAACCGCACCTGCCGCCACGGAGCCATTAAATGAGCAACCGCAAAAGCCTGTCGGTGGTAATTATCGCCAAGAACGAAGCCGGGCTGCTGCCAGATTGTCTTAGCTCCGTAGCCTGGGCGGATGAAATCATCCTGCTCGACTCAGGTAGCGAAGATAACAGTGTCGCCGTTGCCGAAGATTTGGGTGCCAAAGTGTTCACTCATGCCGACTGGCAAGGTTTCGGTAAACAACGCCAGCTGGCACAGAGTTACGCCAGCAACGACTATATTCTGATGATCGACGCTGATGAGCGTGTCACACCCGAACTTCGCCACTCCATTGAACAAACACTCGCTGCACCGGACGATAATCAGGTCTACAGTTGCGCGCGCCGTAACCTGTTTCTCGGCCGTTTTATGCGCCACAGCGGCTGGTACCCCGATCGTGTCAATCGTCTGTATGCCAACCAACGCTATCGCTATAACGACGATCTGGTACACGAATCACTTAATATCAACGGGGCGAAAGTAGTGCCGCTGAGCGGTGATCTACTGCACCTGACCTGCCGTGATTTCTTTGCCTTTCAACGTAAACAACTGCGTTATGCCGAAGAATGGGCCAATCAGCGCTATCAGGCCGGCAAGCGATGCAGCTATCTTTCGATAATAACCCACACTCTGGGTGCGTTTTGCAAAACATGGCTACTGCGGGCTGGTTTCCTGGACGGAAAACAGGGGTTGCTGTTAGCGGTGGTCAACGCGCAATATACTTTCAACAAATATGCCGCACTCTGGGCATTGGGCCACAACTATTCAGAGAAGTGAATCATGACCCGTAAAGCCATCTACCCCGGTACTTTCGATCCCATGACCAACGGCCACCTGGATTTGGTGACGCGTGCGTCAAAAATATTTGATCACGTCATCCTGGCAATTGCTGCCAGTCCGAGTAAAAAGCCGCTGTTCACGCTGGAAGAGCGCGTAGACTTAGCCACTCAAGTGACATCACATCTGGATAATGTGGAAGTATTGGGGTTCAGTGAATTGATGGCGCATTTCGCCGCTCATCAGAATGCCAATATTCTGGTTCGCGGCCTGCGTGCAGTCTCTGACTTTGAATATGAGTTGCAGTTGGCAAATATGAACCGCCATTTGATGCCAACACTGGAAAGTGTATTCCTGATGCCTTCCGAAGAGTGGTCGTTTATCTCTTCTTCTCTGGTAAAAGAAGTGGCGCGTCACGGCGGTGATATCGCCCCTTTCCTACCAGACGTGGTCACTCAGGCATTATTCGAAAAACTCGCCAAACAATAATCAACGCTGGCAGCGTGGGCAGAAGAAAGTACTGCGTTGCCCGTGCTTGGCTGACTTAATTGGGGTACCGCATACACGGCAAGGTTCACCAGCCCGACCATATACCTGCAATTCCTGCGCGAAATAACCTGGCTTGCCGTCTGATTGCAGAAAATCACGTAGTGTCGTGCCCCCCTGCTCGATAGAACGCAGTAAAACAGCCTTAATGGTTTCCACCAGCACGTCAGCCTCCACTTTGCTCAACGAGCCTGCGGGGCGGTCTGGGAGGATCCTGGCGGTAAACAGCGATTCACTGGCGTAGATATTGCCAACCCCCACCACCAGCTTATTATCCATTAGCCAGGGTTTGATTAGCGTACGCTTGTTGCGAGATTTCTCGAACAGGTAGACGCCATTAAAAGCTTCACTCAAAGGTTCCGGTCCAAGATGGGCCAGCACGTTGCTTGTCGCCAGATCGTCACACCATAACCAGGCGCCAAAGCGGCGCGGATCGGTATAACGCAGCGTCATACCATTGCTGATAACCAGATCAACGTGGTCGTGTTTACCGGCCTCTGTCTCTTCGGCCAACATGCGCAGACTGCCAGACATTCCCAGATGAACGATAATCCAGCCGCTCGCCAGTTCAATCAGAAGATACTTGGCGCGACGCTGCACGCTCAGTACTGGCTGGTCGCTCAGCGTCAGAATTTGCTCGGACACGGGCCAGCGCAGACGTGCATTGCGCACCACGGCATATTGAATGCTATGACCGACAAGATAAGGTTCAATACCGCGACGGCTGGTTTCAACTTCTGGTAATTCAGGCATTCCACGCTCCCCTTTGCTTTCTCTACCCTATGATTCCAAGCTGCAAAGCCTATGCATCTTTACATCCCCTGTAGTGCATTCATGTGAGTAACAGGCGATGGGTACCCCTTATAACGCAAAAAACCCGGCCAAGGCCGGGTTTTTATTAATCCACTAAAATTATTTAATTTTAGCTTCTTTGTAGATCACGTGCTGGCGGACAACTGGATCGAATTTCTTCAGTTCCAATTTTTCCGGCTTAGTACGCTTGTTCTTCGTGGTGGTATAGAAGTGACCAGTACCAGCAGAAGAAACCAGCTTGATCTTCTCGCGAACACCTTTAGCCATGATGCAGTTCCTTAATACTTCTCACCACGGGCACGCAGATCGGCCAAGACCGTCTCAATACCCTTCTTATCGATAACACGCATACCTTTAGCAGATACACGCAGCGTTACAAAGCGCTTCTCAGCCTCAACCCAAAAACGGTGTGAGTGCAGGTTCGGCAGAAAACGGCGTTTGGTCGCGTTCATTGCGTGGGAACGGTTGTTACCGCTCACCGGGCGCTTGCCAGTAACTTGGCAGACTCGGGACATGTCTATTCTCCAAAAATCAAATCAGCTCGAGCTTCGTATAGGGTATGGCCGCCTCGTCAGGCTTTTAGAGCCCATCTCAGCAAACTTCATACTGAGGAGACTCTCGTCATCAGGTCAGAAACCACACATCAGGTTAGAAACCTGCTGAGATAGGCTCTTACGCCAAACCCAAGATTCTCAAAGGTGGCGTAGTATACGCTCTGAAGCGTAAGTGCTCAAGTCCCGAACAGCTAAAGATCCCACAAGGATCGCGAAAAAATCGCTTAAAGCCATCCGCGCTCGGCAAAAGAGACGCATTCACCCCGACCTATCACCAAATGATCGAGCACTCGGATCTCCAATAACAGGCAGGCATTAATCACTTGCTCTGTTATTAGACGGTCGGCATGACTGGGTTCAGCCTTACCCGAGGGATGATTATGCGCCAGAATAATGGCGGCCGCATTAGCCTTCAACGCTTCGCGCACAATTTCTCTCGGGTATACGACAACGCTGCTGATGGTACCAGCAAACATCTCCTGATGGCGAATAACACGGTGCTGATTGTCTAAAAACAATACCAAAAACACTTCTCGCTCATGGTGGGCCAGCAGACTTTGCAAATAATGCTGGGTCATTTTGGGATTCAGCATGGCATTTTCCTTTGCCAGATGGCTGGAAAAGAAGCGGAACGCCAACTCGGAAATGGCCTGCAGTTGGGCATAGCTGGCATTACCCAACCCCTTGTAACTACAAAAAACCGAATGATCCGCTGACATCAGATGATAAAGCGAGCCAAACTGCACCAGTAGCTCTTCCGCCAACTGCATGACATGCACGCCAGGAAAACCCGTACGTAAAAAAATGGCCAACAACTCCGCATCGGACAATGCCGACGCACCGTAGCGCAACAATTTTTCCCGTGGCGCCAGCGTATCTGGCCACAAGGTGATTACCTGACTGCTCATCATCGTCTCCCGAAAACGCCACAGCATGCCATGTGACAAAGGGGTCGACGACAGGTGATTGATAACATTGCGAAGTGCTGCGCAATGCATGATGTAACGGGGTGCAGATACAGCGGAATCGATCACCCGTCTGGCGGTTATGCTAAAATGGCACATCTTTCGGATTCAATCGGACAATCATGATGACGGGACTCTCCGGCAAACATATTGTACTGGGTATCAGTGGCGGTATCGCCGCTTACAAATGCCCAGAACTGGTACGCCGCCTGCGTGACAGAGGCGCGGAAGTGCGTGTGATAATGACCAATGCAGCGAAAGCCTTTATTACGCCGCTGACGCTGCAGGCCGTATCCGGTTACCCGGTCTCAGATGATCTGCTGGATCCCGCAGCCGAAGCCGCGATGGGCCATATCGAGCTCGGTAAATGGGCGGACCTGGTTATACTGGCCCCGGCCACCGCCGACCTGCTGGCGCGTGTCGCCGCTGGCATGGCCAACGATCTGCTGACGACGGTTTGCCTGGCCACCGCAGCGCCGATCGCCGCTGCGCCTGCCATGAACCAACAGATGTACCGCGCCGTCGCCACCCAGGCCAATCTGCAAACGCTGCAGGCACGCGGTATGCTGTTGTGGGGGCCGGATAGCGGTAGCCAAGCCTGTGGCGACGTCGGCCCGGGCCGCATGATTGATCCGCTGGATATCGTTGAACTGGCAAACAATCATTTCTCCGCACCGCAAGATCTGCAACATTTGAAGATTATGCTCACCGCCGGTCCAACACGTGAAGCGCTGGACCCGGTACGTTTTATCAGCAACCACAGCTCCGGTAAAATGGGTTTTGCCATCGCACGTGCCGCCGCAGCACGTGGCGCGCAAGTCACGTTGATTGCCGGACCGGTTAACCAACCGACGCCACCACATGTCACTCGGGTAGATGTCATCAGCGCGTTGGAAATGGAACAAGCTGTGCAGCAACGCGCCGCCCAACAGGATATTTTTATTTCCTGTGCGGCCGTGGCCGATTACCGTGCCGAACAGATTTCCGATGAAAAAATAAAAAAACAGGGTGATGAAATCATCCTCAAAATGGTAAAAAACCCCGATATCGTTGCAGGCGTCGCAGCGATGACGAAAAAACGTCCCTTTGTCGTGGGGTTTGCCGCCGAAACCCAGAATGTGGAAGAATACGCGCGACAAAAACTGGCGCGTAAGAAACTGGATTTAATTTGCGCTAATGATGTATCGCTTGCAGAGCATGGGTTTAACAGCGACACCAATGCCTTGCACCTTTTTTGGCAGGATGGAGAAAAGCGCCTGGCGCTGAGCGACAAAGCACTCCTTGGCCAACGTTTAATAGACGAGATAGTCAGCCGTTATGATGAAAAAAATCGACGTTAAAATCCTCGACCCGCGTATCGGAAAGGATTTCCCTTTGCCGACCTACGCAACCCCAGGCTCCGCAGGCCTCGATCTGCGTGCCTGCCTGGACAACGCCGAAGAACTGGCTCCGGGTGAAACCAAGTTGCTACCTACCGGTTTGGCTATCCACATCGCCGACACGGGTCTGGCTGCGGTGATCCTGCCGCGTTCCGGTTTAGGTCATAAGCACGGTGTGGTACTGGGCAATCTGGTCGGCCTGATCGACTCTGATTACCAGGGCCAATTGATGGTTTCTGTCTGGAACCGTGGCCAAAAATCCTTCACGATTGAACCCGGTGAACGCATCGCACAGATGGTGTTTGTGCCTGTTGTACAAGCCGAATTCAATCTGGTTGAAGAGTTCGACAGCAGTGAACGTGGTGAAGGTGGCTTTGGCCATTCCGGTCGCCAATAAGCACTGCCCGATACCTAAGTGCCGACAAGGAAACGTCGCCTGAAACCTTGCCACCTCGGAGAGAAGGACATCTCTACGGCAAGGTTTGGCCGACAACGATTACAGCGCATACCAGGGCGCACGGAGAATACAGGTC
Source organism: Serratia grimesii NBRC 13537 (assembly GCF_001590905.1). Lineage (GTDB taxonomy): Bacteria > Pseudomonadota > Gammaproteobacteria > Enterobacterales > Enterobacteriaceae > Serratia > Serratia grimesii. The sequence goes on along the minus strand of NZ_BCTT01000020.1, from coordinate 42,662 downwards.
GTTAAGGCCGCTGACCCCAGCATCGTAAAAAAGCTATCACATAAGCCCTACAGAGAACTCTCTGTAACGGCCGGTGCCCGGGTTTCCGAAAGTCTAAGCAGTTTTAGCAAGGGTCTAATCAGACATGGCAGAAAAAGAAAATACCAAAAGGAACCGGCGCGAGGAAATACTGCAGGCATTAGCCCAGATGCTGGAATCCAGCGACGGCAACCAGCGTATTACCACCGCTAAACTTGCCGCTAACGTCGGAGTCTCCGAAGCTGCGCTCTACCGGCACTTTCCAAGCAAGACACGGATGTTCGACAGTCTGATCGAATTTATTGAAGACAGCCTGATAACGCGCATCAACCTGATCCTGCAGGATGAAAAAGAGACTTTTAACCGCCTGCGTCTGATTCTGTTGCTGGTACTGGGATTCGCCGAACGCAACCCTGGCCTGACGCGTATCATGACAGGTCACGCACTTATGTTTGAGCAGGATCGACTGCAGGGGCGAATCAACCAGCTGTTTGAACGCATTGAGGCACAACTGCGTCAGGTACTGAAAGAACGCAAACTACGGGAAGGTAAAGGTTTTATCGTAGATGAAACGCTGTTGGCCAGCCAGTTACTGGCATTCTGTGAAGGCATGCTGTCACGCTATGTGCGCTCCGAATTCCGCTATCGCCCAACACAAGAGTTCGAAGGACGCTGGCCGCTACTGGCGGCACAGCTGCAATAAAATTCAAACCGGGCGCGTTTTGGCGCGCCCGGCTGAATGATACTTGCTTAAACCCCGTACTGCTCGCGATAGGCACGCACCGCCGCCAGGTGATCTGCCATTTCCGGTTTTTCTTCCAGATAAACAATCAAATCCTTTAGCGTCACGATGGAAATCACTTTGCAGTGATAGTCGCGCTCAACTTCCTGAATAGCGGAGATATCCGCACGGCCGCGTTCCTGACGGTCAAGCGAGATCAGTACCCCGGCCAATGTTGCGCCACCTGCACCAATGATTTCCATCGATTCGCGGATCGCCGTGCCGGCAGTGATCACATCGTCCACCAGCATGACACGGCCCTGCAGCGGGCTGCCCACCAGCGTCCCACCTTCACCGTGAGTTTTGGCCTCTTTACGGTTAAAACAGTAAGGCACATCACGGTCATGGTGTTCCGCCAGCGCAACCGCCGTGGTCGTGGCAATAGGAATGCCTTTGTAGGCCGGACCAAACAGTAAATCGAACTCGATGCCAGAATCAATCAATGCTTCGGCATAGAAGCGCCCTAACAGCGCAAGATCACGCCCGGTATTAAACAGGCCGGCATTAAAGAAATACGGGCTGGTGCGGCCGGATTTCAGGGTGAACTCGCCGAATTTCAATACCTGCTTGTTAAGCGCGAACTCGATAAACTGGCGCTGATAGGCTTTCATTACTGCTTCTCCTCGTCTGGTCGGTTAGATCTGTTAATACTGCCGCCCGATCGCCGGGCGTAAAAAAGGCGACCCTTGAGTCGCCTTAATAATTAATCTGCCAGCGCCGCTTTCTGCGCCTGGAAGATGGTATCGATGCCCCCTCGGGCCAGCGCCAACAGCGCCAATAGCTCATCGTGGCTGAACGGCTCGCCCTCGGCGGTGCCCTGCACCTCGATCATGCGGCCATCTTCCATCATCACTACATTCATATCTGTTTCTGCTGCGGAGTCCTCGACGTACTCCAAATCGCACAGCGCTTCGCCGTTAACGATACCAACGGAGACCGCAGCAACCAGCCCTTTCATCGGGTTAGCTTTCAGCTTGCCGTTGGCCACCAGCGCGTTTAATGCGTCTGCCAGTGCAACGCATGCACCAGAAATAGACGCAGTACGGGTACCGCCGTCAGCCTGCAAGACATCGCAGTCAAGAGTAATGGTGAACTCACCGAGCTTCTTCAGATCAACCGACGCACGCAGCGAACGGGCGATCAAACGCTGAATTTCCAGCGTGCGGCCGCCTTGCTTGCCTTTGGCAGCTTCGCGGGCATTACGGCTGTGGGTGGAGCGCGGTAACATACCGTACTCAGCGGTGATCCAGCCTTGACCCTGACCTTTCAGGAAGCGCGGAACGCCCTCTTCTACTGTGGCGGTGCACAAAACTTTGGTATCGCCAAACTCAACCAGCACTGAGCCTTCAGCGTGTTTGGTATAGTGACGGGTCAGTGTCAGTGGGCGAACTTGTTGTGGTGCTCTGCCTGCAGGACGCATGGGCTCTCTCCGGCTTCTAATCAACGTTTGGCTGCGCATTATACGGGCTTCGTGACGTAATGCCTATCCTGCCCGCAGGTCCAACGCTATAATCGGTTCATCTTTTCCTATTACGGGTACGCATCAATGATCCGCAGCATGACCGCCTACGCCCGGCGTGAAATCAAGGGTGAATGGGGCAGCGCAGCTTGGGAGCTGCGTTCCGTGAACCAACGCTATCTAGAAACCTACATCCGCCTGCCGGAACAATTCCGCAGTCTGGAGCCGGTGATCCGCGAACGTATCCGTGGTCGCCTGACCCGTGGCAAGGTGGAGTGCAACCTGCGTTTCGAACTGGATCCGAGCGCACAAAGCTCAATGATCCTGAACGAAAAACTGGCTAAGCAACTGGTTGAAGCTGCCAACTGGGTAAAAATGCAGAGCGACGAAGGGGAAATTGACCCTATCGACGTACTGCGTTGGCCTGGCGTTATGTCCGCCCAAGAGCAGGACCTGGACGCCATCAGTGCACAACTGATGCAAGCGCTGGAAGGCGCACTGGATGACTTCATCGTTGCTCGTGAAAGCGAAGGTACTGCACTGAAAGCGTTGATCGAACAGCGTTTGGACGGCGTCAGCGCCGAAGTGGTCAAGGTACGCGCACAGATGCCAAACATTCTGCAGTGGCAGCGTGAACGTCTGGTTAGCAAGCTGGAAGAAGCTCAGGTTCAACTGGAAAACACCCGTCTGGAACAAGAACTGGTGTTGATGGCGCAACGTATTGACGTCGCCGAAGAGCTGGATCGCCTGGAAGCCCACGTAAAAGAAACGCACAACATCCTGAAGAAGAAAGAAGCCGTGGGCCGTCGCCTCGACTTTATGATGCAGGAGTTCAACCGCGAATCCAACACGCTGGCATCCAAGTCCATCAATGCCGAAGTGACCACTTCAGCTATCGAGCTGAAAGTGTTGATCGAACAGATGCGCGAACAGATTCAGAACATCGAGTGATAGATTTATTCATTCGCTAAAGCCCGCGTCAGCGGGCTTTTTTATGCCTATATTCTGGGTATCACGAATTCCCATCGTTTATACAACCGTCGTTAAGTCAGTAAACATCGCGAACCACGAAGAAAAAACCGCCGTATCCGGCGTGGGGATTGGCTTTGTTTATGAAAAACTGTGACAAAGAGGGCTCCGGAGGCGATTGGCAGCTTATCTCGCTAGCAGAAAGTATTTTATTCCAATTATCACCTAAGGTAATGAAAGGAGGGCCAAGCTGTGGCTAAATGTGATTTTTCCCGCCCGTTTAGCCGTACGGACTCTTTATGCCGCAAATTCTGCAATTTATTTTTGCCCTGGTAGTGATCATCGCCCTGGCACTACTGGTCAGTAATGACCGTAAGAAAATTCGACTACGTTATATTATTCAGCTTTTGGTCATTGAAGGCGCACTCGCCTATTTCTTCCTGCATTCAGAAAGCGGCCTTAGCGTCATCAAACACGTTGCCGGTTTCTTTGAAACACTACTGACCTACGCTGCACAGGGCTCCGATTTTGTGTTTGGTGGCATGAGCAAGGACGGACTGGCGTTTATCTTCCTGGGTGTTTTATGCCCGATTATCTTTATTTCTGCGCTAATAGGTATTTTGCAGCACTTCCGCATTCTACCGCTGATTATCCGTCTGGTCGGTACCCTGCTGTCCAAGGTTAACGGCATGGGCAAGCTAGAATCGTTCAACGCCGTCAGCACATTGGTGCTTGGGCAGTCGGAAAACTTTATCGCCTACAAAGGCATCATCGGCGATATTTCGCCTCGCCGCATGTACACCATGGCAGCAACCGCCATGTCGACGGTATCTATGTCCATCGTGGGTGCCTACATGTCGATGATCGATGCACAATACGTGGTAGCTGCGTTGATACTTAATATGTTCAGCACCTTTATCATCTTGTCGATCATCAACCCTTATCAGTTGGACGATGAACCCGAACTGAAACTGAGCAAGCTGCATGAGGATCAGAGCTTCTTTGAAATGCTGGGCGAGTACATCTTGGCGGGCTTCAAAATCGCGATGATTATCGCTGCCATGCTGATCGGTTTTATTGCGCTGATTTCTGCGGTCAATGCCCTTTTCTCTGCCGTATTTGGCATCAGCTTCCAGCAGATCCTGGGTTATGTATTCTATCCGCTAGCCTGGCTAATCGGCATCCCGGCGCCGGATGCGCTGCGGGCAGGCAGCATCATGGCGACCAAGCTGGTAGCCAATGAATTTGTGGCAATGATTGAACTGAAGAAAATTGCAACAGAACTAACACCACGCGGCCTGGGCATCCTGTCGGTATTCCTGGTGTCCTTCGCCAACTTTGCTTCTATCGGCATTGTCGCAGGTGCAATCAAAGGGCTTAACGAGCGGCAAGGCAACGTAGTATCTCGTTTTGGTCTGAAGCTGGTTTACGGTTCAACGCTCGTCAGCCTGCTTTCAGCAGCAATCGCCGGGCTGGTCCTGTAAACAAATATCCCGGCCTGCGGGCCGGGGTTTAATCAGAATGCAACACATACTGGCGCATCCACTCGCATCACGGAATCCTGCGCAAACTGTTGCTTATAGCTGCTCCGCAGCGCCTCAATATTGGTTTCACTTTCCTTACCCTGCGCATGAATCAGCATCAGCGCTTTACTGTTCTCACGGGCCAACTTACCGTCATTACCTAACCATTGCCCTTTGGCGTCAAATACCGACAACCCGTCTTTAAAGCGTGGCGTCACCTGCAGATCAACAAAACTCTGCCACTCTGTAGCGCTAATCACCGGCCCTGTCGGACGATTCAGGCCAAAATAAAGCGTAGTCTGCGTCATGGGATCGCCAACACGGCAGGTTGCCATTGTTTGCTGCGTATTGTTCTTAGCTGGAGCAACACAGCCGTTCAACATGAAGAGCGCAGTTACGATCATCATCAGCAGGGGCGTTTTTTTCATTTTATCTTTATGTTCCTCATTGAATGTCATCATTATCAGAAATCTATCGCCAGCGCGTAGAACGAATGTAAGAAGCATAGTTAGCAACAGAAACTAACGCGAAATACCTAATGCTTCCACGAATAAATAAAGGTGTTGAAAGGCGTTGAACAAGTAAAGCAAACCACAAAAGGATTAATTAAAGTAATCCGAAATGTCATCGGTTAGAAAAACTCAGTAGCGGCATACACCACCGGCGATTACCCTTTCACCATGACACTCATTCCCGCCCATTCTGTGAATACCTTATGTTATTGAGCATTCTTTATATCATCGGCATCACTGCCGAAGCCATGACCGGCGCATTGGCTGCTGGCCGCCGACAAATGGATATGTTTGGCGTAATCATTATCGCTTCGGCCACCGCAATCGGCGGCGGTTCAGTACGCGATATGCTGCTCGGTCATTTCCCACTGGGATGGGTGAAACATCCTGAATATATTGTTATCGTTGCGATTGCGGCGATTGTGACCACCTGGTTGGCACCGCTAATGCGGCACCTGCGTCGTCTGTTCCTGGTGCTGGATGCCATTGGCCTGATTGTGTTCTCAATCATCGGTGCACAAGTTGCTCTGGATATGGGCCACGGCGCTATCATCGCTGCGATTGCCGCCGTGATCACCGGCGTGTTCGGTGGTGTACTCCGCGATATGCTCTGTAATCGCATTCCACTGGTATTCCAGAAAGAAATCTACGCCGGTATTTCCTTTGGCGCCGCCTGGCTGTACATCGGCCTGCAGCACTTTAACCTGCCACATAATCTGGTGGTGATCATCACGCTGGTCGTCGGCCTCAGCGCCCGCTTGCTCGCCCTGCGTTTTCGTTTGGGGCTGCCGGTATTTAATTACCAGCACCCGGATCACTAGGACAGCTCATCGCAAGGGCAACATATGCTGCGCCAGGTAGTCTACAAAGACCCTCACCTTTGGCAGCATATGCCGGTTTGACGGCCACAAGGCAGAGAAAAAACCCCGTTCCTTCGTATATTGATCCAACACCGGCACCAACCGTCCGGAACCCACAGATTGGCAAAGCGTAAAATCCGGCAGGTAGGCGATACCCAAGCCTTCCTGAGTCGCGTGGATCAGCGCTTCAATACTGTTGAAATTCAACGTTACCGGTATTCGAAGGAAAATAGGCTCGCTATTAGCCAACAACTTCCACTCCTGCAGCTGCTGGCCCCCTGGGTAGCGGTAGCGCAGGCAGGCATGACGGAGTAAGTCCTCCGGCACCTGCGGCACACTCCGGCGCTGGAAATACTCCGGCGCCCCCGCCAATATTAATCGGAACGGCCCCAATCGCCGAGCCATCAACCGGGAATCAGCCAGTTCACCGCTACGCACCGCCACATCAATCCCCTCGGCGATTAGATCCACCATCCGGTCATTAAAGTCCACATCCAGCTCAATCTCGGGATAAAGCGCCATGAAATCAGCAAGCAACGGCACCAGCATGCGATAGCCAATAGCCGGCATACTCACACGCAACTTGCCACGGGGTGCGTCGGAGATCCTTGCCATTTCGGCTTCGGCATTTTCAATTTCGCTGACAATACGCTGACAACGTTCGAAAAATAGCGCGCCCTCATCGGTGAGATTGATCCGCCGTGTACTGCGATTAAACAACCTGACACCCAATGATTCCTCCAGTCTGGCCACACTTTTCCCGATCGCGGAAGCCGACACCCCCAACCGCTCACCTGCGGCAACAAAACTGCGTAGTTCGGCAGCCCGTACAAACGCCAATAAGCCGCTGAGGCTCTCCATAGGGATCTCCAATTAGAGCGTTATTGTCCTTAAAGAGTGGAATATAGCCCCATTTCTGGCCAATTAAATCCACTTTATCATCCAGTTCAGCCGACAATTCTTTCTCTGGAGTTCCCCATGAGCCATCATCGCCCTCTTCCAAAATCACCTGTTTACCCACAGCGCTGGATTACCCTGTTCTCCGTCTGCCTGGCCGGGCTGATTATGCCGATTAACTTTACCGGCCCAGCGGTCTCTTTACCCACTATCGCCGCTAGCCTCGGCGGCAGCACAGTCGCCCTTAATTGGGTCACCAACGCCTTTATGCTGACCTTTGGCTGTAGCCTGATGATTGCCGGCGTACTTGCCGATCGTTTTGGCCGAAAGCGCGTGTTCGTTAGCGGCTTGTGGGTAATGACACTAAGTTCGCTGGTCATGCTGATGGTGCGAGATATCACGTCTTTTGATGTGATCCGTGCGCTACAGGGCATCGCCGCTGCAGCCGCGCTTGCCGGAGGAACGGCGGGCCTGGCTCAGGTGTTCGATGGTGCAGAACGCAATAAAGCCTTCAGCCTGCTGGGCACCGCCTTTGGTATCGGGCTGGCATTTGGCCCGGTGTTAGCCGGGTTTCTGGTACAGCATTTTGGTTGGCACTCGATTTTTATCAGCGTGTCGCTGCTGAGCGCCATCGCCCTCTTCACCGGTATGCGCCACATGCACGAATCGCGTGATCCCGAAGCAGCCAAACTCGACTGGCCAGGCGCAGCCTCTTTTACGTTAGCTCTGACTTTGCTGACCTATGCCGTCTTGTTGGCTCCCGACAGCGGCTGGCGCAGCCACGAGGTCATTGGTCTGTTCGCTGGCGCATTGCTTTCGCTGGTGACTTTTATCCTGATCGAGAATCATACGCGTAGGCCAATGCTTGATCTGTCCTTATTCCGTTATCCGCGTTTTGTCGGCGTACAGTTTCTCGCTGCTGCCCCGGCCTATTCCTATGTCGTACTCTTGGTTTTACTCCCGCTACGCTTTATTGGCATCGAAGGTTACAGTGCACTGGATGCTGGCATGATTATGTTTGCACTCTCAGCGCCCATGTTGGTATTGCCAATGTTAGCTGGCATGCTGGCGCATCGATTTTCCGCCGGTATCATTTCCAGCCTGGGTCTGCTGGTCTGCGCTATAGGCCTGCTATGGCTGGCGCAATATGCGCCGGGACAGCCATTCCTGTTGTTGATCCTGCCACTGTTGACCATTGGTTGTGGTATCAGCCTGCCTTGGGGATTAATGGATGGGCTGGCGGTTAGCGTAGTACCAAAGGATCGCGCAGGCATGGCTACCGGCATTTTTAGTACTATCCGTGTGGCCGGCGAAGGCATCGCACTCGCGGTAGTAGGCGCATTACTGGCCGCCTTAGTCGAACTGTATCTGCCGACGGCCCCTCTGGCCGACACGGTCGCTGGCGCCCACCGGCTGGCAATGGGTGACTTGCAGCAAGCAACTGCACTACTGAAGGTTGATGCCACCGTATTGAAACAGAGTTACGAAGCCGCATTTCATGGTCTGTTGTATATTCTGGCGCTAATGACGGCGATTTCAGCAGGTATCGTTTTTATTTTCCTGCGCCATGCATCGTCTCCTCAGTTCGCAAAAACGCTGATGACGGACATTAATGCCCTCAGTGATAAACCGGTGGAGTAACACCGCCTTACTGAGTGACGGCAAAGCCGGTGATGTCCTCAGACTCCAGCATATTGACCAATGCCAACAGTGGTGGGTGCTGAAGAAAATCGGCAACCTGCCGCGCCCTTTTTGCACCAATACCGGCCATTGTCCGCCACGCCCCGGCAGACAATTGCTGAACCTGATGCCAACTTTTCAACGTCACTGCCTGCTGTGCGGACAGTGGCGCACCTAAAGCAATTAACCAGCGGGAAAATGGCTGCTGCCGCGCCAACTGAAATTGCCGGTAAATACTCTGCCCCCGCTTATTACCAATATCAGGGGCAGACATCAACTGTTCCGGCGTCAGCGCCAACCAATCCAACAGATGCCGTACCAATCCTTGATCGATTAATGCCTGCCAGGTGGATTCACTGACACCGTGCAGATTTAACCCCTGTCGGCCACTTAGCCACACCAGCCGGGCAAGAAATTGCTGACGGCAATCTGGCTGCCAACTAAAACAACTCAACGGATGATAATGCTCTGCGGACGGCGCAATGGGCACCGACCTTTCTTTTACCCGCCAGACCACCTTACTCAGATGAGGAATGCCGTGTCCCATCAGGCTAATCGCCACCTGATCACCCGGTACAACTTCCCACTGCCGCCAACGCATCAGTGAACCAAGGTTAACCCGTGCAACCCATTTATCATCCAACCTGATGGGATCAAGCCTCAGCATCACAGCAACCTTGCCGGTACGTCCCACGTTGAAATCGATGCCCTTGACCCGTGCGATCTGCTGCGCCGGGGGATATTTCCAGGCAACAGCCCAATCAGCAGGCCTCGCTTGCCAGTACCGGCCCTGCAGTGAGCGTGCTTGATGGATCACCACCCCATCAGTGACAAAAGGCAAAGCGACTTGATGCCAATGCTCTCGCCATTGCTGTACTTCTGCCAATGATGTCACCGGTTGCGAATACGCCAAAGCAAGGGGAAAGCCCATTCCAGCAAGTTGCCGCAAACGCTGTGCCATATCCTGTGGGCCATCCGGCCACGCCCAGACAAACAGACCAATCTGCTGCAGTACTGGCGACAGCGTATTTTTCATCAGGGCCCCGGCCACTTTGGAACGCGCGTTGATGCCACCATGAATTTTTTGTTGATGACCGTTCACCTTCAGGAACAACTCCCCCTGTAGCGTCAACGTCTGCGGTGCGCCATTAACGTTGGTCGGCACCACCGGAATTGCACGCACTTTATCCAGCCAGTTCTCCCCCTTCAGCCCATTCCCTCTGCTGATAGCAGAAACCAGGGCGCCGTCACGATAAACCAGCGTAATTGCTACGCCATCCACCTTTGGCTGGATCCAGAGATCACGACGACCGTTTAACCATTGGGCCACAGCCACAGAATCCGGCAGTTTGCGCAACCCGGTATGCGCAACGGGATGTGGGACCTTGCCTTGAGGTAAAAGCGGGGTGAACTCATCTTCTGGCACTGCCCCAGCACACCGTTGCCACATCTGCAGTTTTTTCTGCAAGCCGTCATACACCTCATCCTCAACTAAACTGTTGCCCTGCTGGTGATACGCCACATCCCAACGCTCAAGCTGATTTTTTAGCGTACTAATCTCCAGTTGTAGTCGCTCTGGCCGCCACATGGGACAACTTTCCGCCCACAGAGCCCCGCTGAACATTAATCCGCATAACAGGATCATTCCGCTACGCATGGCACCTTTGTACATTGTGCACCTCCCTGATAACCGGCAGTAAAACCAGAAAGTCAGGAGGCGACAATCGCCAATCAGCCGTTCCATAACGCAGTTCGAGAAAGGTTTGGCACATTGCAGAAAACTGAAGATATTTAGCGATACGCTGCGCAAACCTGCCAGTTTGAGGTTTTTTCAGCACAAAGCGACGGGCAAAATGCGAGCTAACGCTGCACCCGACGCGTTAGCCGTGTATACTATGCGGAGAAAATACACATCCGCTGTTATTGGCATATCAACCGCTATCAACGAACATCATCATGGCTCAAGGCACGCTTTATATTGTCTCTGCCCCTAGTGGCGCAGGGAAATCAAGTCTGATTCAGGCTTTGTTAAAGACGCAACCGCTGTACGACACGCAGGTTTCGGTTTCGCACACCACGCGCAATAGCCGCCCAGGTGAACAGCACGGCGAACATTACTTCTTTGTTTCAAGGGATGAGTTCTGCCGAATGATTGAGCAGGATGCGTTTCTTGAGCACGCCGAAGTGTTCGGTAACTATTACGGTACGTCACGTGCGGCTATTGAGCAGGTGCTGTCGACCGGCGTAGACGTTTTTCTGGACATCGACTGGCAAGGCGCACAGCAAATCCGCGCCAAAATGCCGCAAGCGCGCAGTATCTTTATTTTGCCGCCGTCGAAGGAAGAACTTGGCCGTCGCCTGCGTGGTCGCGGGCAAGACTCTGATGAAGTGATCGCCAAGCGCATGGCGCAAGCTGTGGCAGAAATGACACACTACGCAGAGTATGATTATTTAATCGTGAACGATGATTTCGATCTGGCCTTGTCCGATCTGAAGACCATTATTCGCGCCGAACGCCTGCGTTTAGGCCGCCAATTACTGCGGCATGACGCTTTAATCAGCAAACTATTGGCAGACTGAAGACAGTTTCAGTATTATGCCCAGTCTTTTCGTCACCTGTGGAGTAGCACAAATATGGCACGCGTAACTGTTCAAGACGCTGTAGAGAAAATTGGTAACCGTTTTGACCTGGTGTTGGTCGCTGCTCGTCGGGCACGTCAAATCCAGACTGGCGGTAAAGATGCACTTGTTCCAGAAGAAAACGACAAGTACACCGTTATCGCACTGCGCGAAATCGAAGAAGGCCTGATCACCAGCCAGATCCTCGATGTTCGTGATCGTCAGGAGCAGCAAGAGCAAGAAGCCGCAGAAATTCAAGCGGTTACCGCGATTGCTGAAGGTCGTCGTTAATTAGACTGCGAGTCTGCCTTTGTACCTGTTTGAAAGCCTGAATCTGCTGATTCAACGTTACTTGCCTGAGGAGCAGATTAAGCGCCTCAAACAGGCATACCTCGTTGCACGTGATGCTCACGAGGGACAGACACGCTCCAGCGGTGAGCCCTACATTACTCACCCGGTCGCCGTGGCCTGTATTCTGGCGGAAATGCGTCTCGATCATGAGACGCTGATGGCAGCCCTGCTGCACGACGTCATCGAAGACACCCCGGCTACCTATCAGGATATGGAACAGCTATTCGGCAAAAGTGTCGCCGAATTGGTTGAAGGCGTATCCAAGCTCGACAAACTGAAATTCCAGGATAAAAAAGAAGCTCAAGCGGAAAACTTCCGCAAGATGATCATGGCGATGGTGCAAGATATCCGCGTCGTGTTGATCAAGCTGGCCGACCGTACGCACAATATGCGCACCCTCGGTTCGCTACGCCCTGACAAACGGCGGCGTATTGCGCGTGAAACCCTGGAAATATACAGCCCTCTGGCCCATCGTCTGGGTATTCACCACCTTAAAACCGAGCTGGAAGAGCTGGGCTTTGAGGCGTTGTACCCAAATCGCTACCGCGTCATCAAAGAAGTGGTGAAAGCCGCGCGCGGTAACCGTAAAGAGATGATCCAGAAGATTCTCGCCGAGATCGAAGGGCGACTGACCGAAGCCGGTATTCCTTGCCGCGTCAGCGGTCGGGAAAAACACCTGTATTCCATCTACCTCAAGATGCACCTGAAAGAACAGCGTTTCCATTCGATTATGGATATTTACGCGTTCCGTGTGATCGTGAAGGAAGTCGATACCTGTTACCGCGTATTGGGCCAGGCTCACAGCCTGTATAAACCACGCCCGGGTCGGGTAAAAGATTATATCGCCATTCCCAAAGCCAACGGTTATCAATCGCTGCATACTTCATTGATCGGCCCGCATGGTGTGCCGGTAGAGGTGCAGATCCGTACTGAAGATATGGATCAGATGGCCGAAATGGGGGTTGCTGCGCACTGGGCTTATAAGGAAAAAGAACAGGGCGAAACCGGCACGACTGCACAAATCCGTGCCCAGCGCTGGATGCAAAGCTTGCTGGAACTACAACAAAGCGCCGGCAGCTCGTTTGAATTTATCGAGAGCGTAAAATCCGATCTGTTCCCAGATGAGATTTACGTTTTCACCCCAGAAGGCCGCATCGTTGAATTGCCTGCTGGAGCCACGCCGGTCGACTTCGCCTATGCGGTACACACTGATATTGGCCATGCCTGTGTCGGTGCGCGAGTTGATCGCCAGCCGTATCCGCTGTCCCAGTCACTGACCAGCGGCCAAACGGTTGAAATCATCACGGCTCCGGGTGCGCGACCAAACGCAGCCTGGCTCAACTTTGTTGTCAGCTCAAAAGCACGAGCCAAAATTCGCCAGATGTTGAAAAATCTCAAGCGTGACGACTCAGTCGGCCTTGGCCGTCGTTTGTTGAATCATGCATTGGGCGGCAGCCGCAAACTGGCAGAGATCCCACAAGAAAATATCCAACACGAGTTGGATCGCATGAAACTGGCGACGCTGGACGATCTGCTGGCAGAAATTGGTCTGGGTAACGCCATGAGCGTAGTGGTAGCGAAAAACCTGCAAGGCGACCAATCCAATCTGGGTACGTCCTCCGGGGTTCGTAACCTGGCAATCAAGGGCGCCGATGGCGTACTGATTACATTTGCCAAATGCTGCCGACCAATTCCAGGTGACCCGATTATCGCCCACGTCAGCCCAGGTAAAGGCTTGGTAATCCACCATGAATCCTGCCGGAATATCCGCGGCTACCAGAAAGAGCCTGAAAAATTCATGGCGGTAGAGTGGGACAAAGACATCGAGCAGGAATTCATCGCCGAGATCAAAGTGGACATGTTTAACCATCAGGGAGCACTGGCCAACCTGACGGCGGCAATCAATGCGGCTGAGTCCAATATTCAAAGCCTGAATACCGAAGAGAAAGACGGTCGGGTTTACAGCGCCTTTATCCGCTTAACCACCCGTAATCGCATCCATCTGGCAAATATTATGCGTAAAATCCGTATCATGCCGGATGTTATTAAAGTTAACCGTAACCGAAATTAGCGCCTATGAGCCCTGAACGCTATGCGCGGATTTGTGAAATGCTGGCAACCCGGCAGCCGGATCTGACGGTCTGCCTGGAACAGGTGCACAAACCGCATAACGTCTCCGCCATTATCCGTACCGCCGACGCCGTCGGCGTGCATCAGGTACATGCAGTATGGCCAACCACGCGCATGCGAACCCTGGTATCCTCCGCAGCAGGCAGCAATAGCTGGGTCAATGTAAAAACCCACCGCACCATCACCGACGCAGTGACCCACCTGAAAAGTCAGGGTATGCAAATTCTGGCAACTAACCTTTCAGATCGCGCAGTGGATTTCCGCGAAGTGGATTACACCCGCCCTACCTGCATTTTGCTGGGTCAGGAAAAAACCGGTATTACCGAAGAAGCTCTGCGGCTTGCCGATCAAGACATCGTTATTCCAATGATCGGTATGGTGCAATCACTCAACGTCTCCGTCGCCTCAGCACTGATCCTGTATGAAGCACAACGTCAGCGACAAAATGCCGGCCTGTATCGCCGCGAGCGCAGCATGCTCGATGAAGAAGAACAGCAGCGTCTGTTGTTCGAAGGCGGTTACCCGGTGCTAGCCAACGTGGCAAAACGTAAAAAGCTGCCACGTCCGCACATTGACGAACAAGGTCAAGTGATCGCCGATGCCGAATGGTGGGCAACCATGCAAGCCACGGTACGCAAATGAAAGGCCGCCTGCTGGATGCTGTCCCACTGACCACACTTTCCGGGGTTGGCGCCAGCCAGGCGGGGAAACTGGCCAAAATTGGCCTGGAAACCATTCAAGATCTGCTGCTCCACCTGCCGTTACGCTATGAAGACCGCACCCGGCTTTATCCAATAAACGACCTACAACCAGGTATCTTTGCCACGGTAGAAGGCGAAGTTCTGCGTACTGACATCAGTTTTGGTCGGCGGCGCATGCTAACTTGCCAGATCAGTGACGGCACGGGCCTGCTCACCATGCGTTTCTTTAACTTCAATGCGGCGATGAAAAATAGCCTGGCAACAGGTCGTCGCGTAACCGCCTATGGCGAAGTTAAACGCGGTAATCATGGCGCAGAGATTATTCATCCTGAATACCGTATTCAGGGAGAAAGCAGCGAGGTAGAGCTGCAAGAATCATTGACGCCGGTCTACCCAACCACCGAAGGCATACGACAGGCCACGCTTCGCAAACTCACCGATCAAGCACTGGAGTTGCTGGATACCTGTGCGATTACCGAGCTACTGCCATCGGAGTTGAGCGGTGGCTTAATGAGCCTGCCAGAGGCATTACATACTCTGCATCGCCCACCGCCGGATATCCAATTGGCAGATTTGGAGCTGGGTAAACACCCAGCGCAAAAACGTCTGATCATGGAAGAATTACTGGCACATAACCTCAGCATGCTGGCGGTGCGCGCCGGTGCACAAAGTTATCAGGCGCTCCCCCTGATGCCGGACGATCGGCTTAAAAAACAATTCCTCACTCAGTTGCCCTTTGCACCTACTGGTGCACAAGAACGCGTGGCGGCCGACATCGAAGCCGATATGCAAAAAGGCTTCCCAATGATGCGTCTGGTGCAAGGCGACGTTGGCTCCGGCAAAACGCTGGTAGCGGCACTGGCGGCACTGCGCGCCATCGCCCACGGTAAGCAGGTGGCATTAATGGCGCCCACCGAATTGTTGGCCGAACAACACGCCAACAATTTTCGTCAGTGGTTTGAACCGCTGGGGTTGGAGGTCGGCTGGCTGGCTGGCAAGCAAAAAGGCAAGGCGCGTATCGCGCAGCAAGAAGCGATTGCCAGCGGGCAGGTGTCGATGGTGGTTGGTACGCACGCCATTTTCCAGGAACAAGTACAATTTTCAGGTCTGGCGTTAGTGATCATTGATGAACAGCACCGGTTTGGCGTACACCAGCGCCTAGCGCTGTGGGAAAAAGGTGAAGAGCAAGGCTTCCATGCCCATCAGTTGATCATGACCGCCACGCCAATCCCACGCACACTGGCGATGACTGCCTATGCCGATCTCGACACGTCAGTGATAGATGAACTGCCACCGGGCAGAACGCCAGTCACTACCGTCGCCATTCCCGACACACGACGTGCCGATATTATCCAGCGGGTAAAAAGCGCCTGCATGGAAGAAGGCCGGCAAGCGTACTGGGTGTGTACGCTGATAGAAGAATCTGAGCTGTTGGAAGCCCAAGCGGCAGAAGCCACGTGGGAAGAGCTGAAAACCGCGCTACCCGATCTGAACGTTGCGCTGGTGCATGGTCGCATGAAGGCGCAAGAAAAACAGGCGGTGATGCAGGCTTTTAAACAGGGTGAATTGCAACTACTGGTGGCAACGACAGTGATTGAAGTTGGTGTCGATGTGCCCAATGCCAGCCTGATGATCATCGAAAACCCAGAACGGTTGGGACTGGCACAATTGCATCAGTTACGCGGCCGCGTAGGCCGTGGCGCCGTGGCTTCACACTGCGTTCTGTTGTACAAAACGCCGTTGAGCAAAACCGCACAGAAGCGCCTGCAAGTACTGCGGGACAGCAATGACGGCTTTGTTATTGCCCAGCGCGATCTGGAAATTCGCGGGCCAGGCGAACTCTTGGGTACACGCCAAACCGGCAGTGCTGAATTCAAAGTGGCTGATTTACTACGCGACCAGGCGATGATCCCGGAAGTACAACGCGTCGCCCGTCATATACATCAACAGTACCCGGAACATGCCCGTGCGCTGGTTGAACGCTGGTTGCCGGAAAAGGCACGTTATTCCAATGCCTAACCTCCTGCTATAAAAAAGGGCGCCAATTGGCGCCCTTTTCGTTTATGACAACAGCAACTCAGCCAATCGCTGGAAATACCGGCAGCAGCAGATACAGCTTAATCACAATCGCGTTGGCGATATCAATAAAGAACGCCCCCACCATAGGGACCACCAGAAACGCGAGATGCGATGGGCCGAAACGATCGGTAATCGCCTGCATATTGGCGATCGCCGTAGGCGTGGCGCCCATACCGAAGCCGCAGTGGCCTGCAGCTAATACCGCAGCATCGTAATTTTTGCCCATCACACGATAGGTGACAAAAATCGCGTACAACGCCATCACCAGCGTCTGCACCGCCAAAATCGCTAACATCGGCAATGCCAGGGAAGCCAGTTCCCACAACCGCAGGCTCATCAACGCCATCGCCAGGAACAACGACAGGCTAACGTTGCCCAGTACCGACACGGCTCGCTCAAACACGGTATAGAAACCCGTGAAGGCCAGTGTGTTACTGAGGATCACACCAACAAACAGCACACAGACAAAGTTTGGCAGTTCAAACACCGTGCCATTCAGTAAGCCAGAGATCAGCTGACCCAGGCTCAAACAGATGGCAATCATCGCTATGGTTTCAATCATGACCAGCGAGGTAATTAAACGGCCACTTTCCGGTTTTTCAAAACCGCTTGGCTGAACGCTGTCATCCGGAGAGCCTTCTGGTGTAGAAGAATGCTTCACCAGGTAACGCGCCACCGGACCGCCGATCAGGCCGCCCAATACCAACCCAAAGGTGGCGCAGGCCATCGCAACTTCCGTGGCATTTTCAAAGCCGTAACGCTCAATGAACAACTTACTCCAGGCCGCCCCGGTACCGTGGCCACCGGAAAGGGTTATGGAACCGGCGATCAGACCCATCAACGGATCCAGACCAAGCATTTTCGCCATGCCGATGCCGATAGCGTTCTGCACCAGCAGCAAACCCAGCACCACAAACAGAAATACCATCAATGCCTTGCCGCCCGCGCGCAACCGCGCCAGGTTGGCATTGAGACCAATAGTGGCAAAGAAGGCCAGCATCAACGGGTCTTTCAACGACATATCGAAGCTGATTTCCCAGTTTGCGAGCTTTTTCAGCGCTAATAACAGAATAGCCACCAGCAAGCCACCGGCGACAGGTGCGGGAATGGTGTATTTTCTTAACAAAGGAATACTGGTGACGCATTTGCCCCCAAGGAGCAAAACCAGTGTTGCCGCGACTAACGTGCCATAAGTATCAAGATGAAACATCCAGGTACTCCATGTAAGGGGAAAGATCCAATTAATAAATAATAAGTTATAGAAAACCGCTTAGTTTTTAAAACTTGATGAGTGCAGGATTAGAAGTAAAAAACGCTGATAATACAAGAAAAAATGAATGAAAATGCGACATAACCGTCGATTCTGCTAACAGAATATTAACGCGCAACCGTTTGCTTTTATGGGGCAAATCATTAAAATGCCTGCTTTGCCGTTTCCGGAAATGCCACATCATGACCATGCCATCCGCCGAGCTCGATGCAGTGCAAAAAGCATCCTCAACGCCTCGCAATAGCGAACTCATTTATCGTCTGGAAGACCGACCACCACTGCCGCAAACTCTGTTTGCCGCCGGTCAGCACCTGCTGGCGATGTTTGTTGCGGTGATCACCCCAGCTCTGTTGATCTGTCAGGCATTAGGTCTACCGGCACAAGACACCCAGCACATCATCAGCATGTCGTTATTTGCTTCCGGTTTGGCCTCTATTTTGCAAATTAAAACCTGGGGACCGGTCGGTTCTGGCCTGCTATCGATTCAAGGCACCAGCTTTAACTTCGTTTCACCGCTGATTATGGGTGGACTGGCACTGAAAAACGGTGGCGCCGATGTCCCTACCATGATGGCAGCACTGTTTGGCACATTGATGGTCGCCTCCTGCACCGAAATCCTGTTATCGCGTGTGCTGCATCTGGCGCGCCGCATCATCACCCCGCTGGTATCTGGCATTGTGGTGATGATTATCGGTTTGTCGCTGATCCAGGTCGGACTGACCTCCATCGGTGGCGGCTATGCCGCGATGAATGATCACAGCTTCGGCGCGCCAAAAAACCTGATGTTGGCCGGCGCCGTACTCTTGGTCATTATTCTGCTTAATCGCCAGCGTAACCCGTACCTTCGCGTCGCCTCGTTGGTGATCGCCATGGCGGTTGGTTACCTTCTGGCATGGGCAATGGGGATGTTGCCAGAAACCCAGCCTGCCACCGAAACAGCGGCGATTATCATCCCAACACCGCTGTATTACGGTTTGGGCTTTGACTGGAACCTGCTGCTACCGCTGATGCTGATCTTTATGGTCACGTCATTGGAAACCATTGGGGATATCACCGCGACCTCTGACGTATCGGAACAACCGGTCAGCGGCCCGCTGTACATGAAACGCCTGAAGGGCGGCGTGCTCGCCAACGGCCTGAACTCTATGCTGTCCGCAGTGTTCAATACTTTCCCCAACTCATGCTTCGGTCAGAACAATGGTGTGATCCAACTGACAGGTGTTGCCAGTCGCTATGTGGGGTTCGTAGTGGCGTTGATGCTGATCGTGTTGGGCTTGTTCCCGGCAGTAGCCGGTTTCGTCCAGCACATTCCTGAACCGGTCTTGGGCGGTGCGACCCTTGTGATGTTCGGCACCATTGCCGCGTCGGGTGTACGCATCGTGTCACGTGAACGACTGAACCGCCGCGCGATCATGATCATGGCGCTCTCACTGGCCGTTGGCATGGGTGTCTCTCAGCAACCACTGATCTTACAGTTCGCGCCGGACTGGCTGAAAACCCTGCTCTCTTCTGGCATTGCTGCCGGTGGCATCACCGCTATCGTGCTGAACCTGATATTCCCGCACGAACACGAAAAACAATAACTGTCACACAGCTTGTCAAACGGCCGCTTGCGGCCGTTTTTTATTGCCTATCAGACCATTGCACTTGAGATGCCCAGCTAATTACGGCATAAACAGGGTATCTTTTTTGACCGACGCGGATGTAGACGATGAAATTTATCGGGAAACTGTTGCTGACGTTGCTACTGCTGGTAGTGCTGGCCATTGCATTGTTGTACGTCATCGGGCAAACCCGTTGGGCTGCGGGCTGGTTAAGCCGCTGGGTCAGCGATCACAGCGAATATCGCATGTCGGTGGCGAAACTCTCTCACTCATGGGATCAACCCGGCCAAATCAGTCTGGAAGATGTCCAGTTGGCTAAAAAAAATCAGCCGCCATCACTGGTCGCCAAACGTCTGGACCTGGGTCTCAGCCTGCGCCAAATTACCGAGCCGCGTTATTTCCATAGCGTAACATTGCGCGACGGTACGCTTAACCTCCAAAAGCAAGACGCGGGATTGCCAATACAGGCCGATGTATTGCAACTGAGCAATATGGCGCTGCAATCCAACGATGAAACCTGGCAGCTCAACGCGCAACAGGTCAATGCTGGCATCACACCATGGCAACCCAACGTCGGCCACCCCTTGGGCGAAAACAACCAGTTCCAGTTCAGTGCGGGCTCAATGACACTGAACGGCATCCCCGCCTCGCAAGTCCTGGTACAGGGCGAGCTTAAACAAAACCAGTTGCTCCTAAGTAACTTCGGTGCCGATTTGGCGCAAGGTGATTTGACGGGTGTAGCCACCCGCAGCGCCGACGGCAGCTGGCAGGTGGAGCGACTGCGTCTGAGCGGTGTGCGTCTGCAGACGCCACTCACGCTGGAACAGTTCTGGCAGCGCTTTACCGCCATGCCACCAATTACGCTTAAACGTTTTGATTTGATTGATGCACGGCTAGAAGGAAAAGAGTGGGCATTCAATGATCTCGACCTGTCACTGCAAAACGTCACCTTCCAACAGGGCGACTGGAGTAGCCCAGACGGCTCGCTCAACTTCAACGCCAGTGATCTAATCGACGGCGGCTTCCACCTGATTGATCCGATCATGAATATGCGGCTCTCACCCGCCGGTATCGCTATTCAGCAGTTCACCACCCGCTGGGAAGGCGGGCTGTTGCGCACCTCGGGCAACTGGCTGCGTGCCAACAACCGACTGCAACTCGATGAGGTGGCTGTCGCGGCACTGGAGTACACCTTACCGAGTGACTGGCGTGCGTTATGGTTACAACCGCTGCCACACTGGTTGGCGGAGGTATATGTCAATAAGTTGACCACCAATCGCAACCTGATCATCGATATCAACCCGGCCTTCCCATTCCAGGTCACCGCCTTGGACGGTTACGGCAGCAACTTGCTGCTGGCACGCGACCACCAATGGGGCATCTGGTCCGGTACGCTCAACCTGAACGGCAGTGAAGCCACTTTCAATAAGATCGACGTTCGTCGCCCATCACTGGCACTAAACGCCAATGACGGGCAGATCAACGTTACCGATCTCAGTGCTTTTATGCCTCAAGGGTTACTGGAAGCCAAAGCCACCGTAGAACAACTGCCGGGCAAACCCTTTACGCTATCGCTGAATGGGCGTTCAGTACCGGTAAACACGCTGCAGCAATGGGGATGGCAGTCTGTTCCGTTGGAAGGTGATGGTAATCTGCAATTACAGTTGAAGGGCTTGTTGAACAGTGATGGACCATTTAAGGCTTCATTGCAGGGCCAGTTGCAGGCCACCGCACGTGACGGTCAGACGGTTAACCAACAACTGCCTTAATGGTTGATTGGCCCTCTCGGCGTTGAGTTGAGAGGGCCACAATATCAACTGTCTATTGCCTCACATCCGCCCTGATCCAAAGGCACATCTGGTTCAGCAGGCAACACCATGTAAGTGCCTTCAAACACGGCCCCTCTGTCATCGTCGCCGAACAGATGAACCTCTGCCTGCACGCGTGCACGCCGACCACGAGCCAGGCGAGCAAGATCTCCGCTCAATGAACTGAGATCCGCCACCGCTCGCGGTCGGCCAGTGATTGGCTTGCTGTAACGAATGTGGGCATCAGCCAGAATAATGGTGCCCCCCAGATGGCGTTCACGCAGCAACAACCAGATCAGACCCCAAGCAGTCAGCGTAGCAAGGGAAAACAGACTGCCGGCAAACAGCGTATGGTGCGGGTTCTGGTTGCCGATCTCTGGCATGGTGGTGACAAAACGCTGGCCAGTATATTGGCTGATGCGCACTCCCATCTTCTCGCTAAGCGGAATATGATCGTACCAGGCTTGCTGTAACTGACCGCACCAATCGGGGCGATGCAGAATATCGTCCAGCGTCGCCACGGGTTTAATCATCAGAAAGTGGCGAATCGGTGTGGTTTGCGGCGCGGTAATCTCGCCCTGATTAACAAAGCCAAGCTTGGCAAAGAAATCCACCGCGTCCTCACGAGCGCTACAGACTACACGCTTCACGCTTTCCTGACGCGCCACAGACTCAAGGGTCATCGCTACCAGCGTCCCCAAGCCTTTGTCCTGCACCGTCGGGTCGACAGCCAGAAAACGAATGGCAGCCTCATTATCGGCGTTGATATACAACCGCCCGATAGCGACAATTTTACCGCCTTCGTCCACCACCATTTGGTGATGCGCCATGGCGTCATAGGCATCCTTTTCCGATCCCACCGGTTGGTGCAACGGCTTGCGCAGCATTTCCCAGCGGAACTGGTAGTAATCCTTCAGTTCTTGTTCTGTTACCGGTACTCGTAGGTGATACATAGACGCCTTCTCTCTCAGAATACTTAGACTTGAAGCCAAAACGTCACCGGCCCATCGTTCACCAGCGCTACTTTCATGTCAGCCGCGAATTCTCCAGTCTGGGTTTCTATGCCGCGCTCGCGGCACTGGCCAACAAAATATTGGTATAACCGATCGGCTTCCTGCGGGACTGCTCCGCGTGAGAAGCTCGGACGCATACCTTTTTGCGTGTCCGCGACCAACGTGAACTGCGACACCACCAGCAGGCTACCTCCTGCCTGTTGGACATTGAGATTCATCTTGTCGTTCTCATCGCCAAAGATGCGGTATCCCAACACACGCTCGCAAAGGCGCACAGCCTTTTGTTCGCTGTCATCTTGTTCTACGCCCAATAACACTAACAAACCGGGTCCTATGTTGCCTACCGTCTGTCCTTCGACCGTAACACTGGCGTTTAACACCCGTTGAATTAACGCAATCATAACTGCCCTTCTGGTGGCTGATCCTGTTGTTCCGCCTTCTGTTGGCGGTAGTCGCGGTATTCCCCTATTGTCACTGTGATTTCCGCGCCAAGTAACACGATACACCAGCTCCAGTAGACCCATAGGAATAAAATGGGAATCACTGCCAGCACGCCATAGATCAACTGATAAGACGGGAACATGGTGACATACAGAGCAAACCCCTTTTTGCCCAGCTCAAACAGCAGCCCGGCGACCAAGGCACCAATCAGCGCATCTTTAGGCGGTACGCGCACCGTCGGCACAATGCAATACAGCAGCCAGAACGATATCCATGACAGGATCAACGGGAAAATACGCAGCACCTGATCCACCAGGCTGTTGACACCGGTCTGTGCTAACCAGTTGAGTGACAACAGATAAGAACTGATGGCCATACTAGCGCCCACCAGCAGGGGTCCCAGAGTTAATACCATCCAATACACAGCAAAGGAGAAGACAATAGGCCGCTGGTTCTTGCTGCGCCATATGGTGTTTAGCACGCTGTCTACCGAGGAAATCAGCAACAATGCAGTGACAATCAGCCCGCAGGTACCGACGGCGGTCATCTTGTTGGAGTTGGCGACAAATTGCTCCAAATAACTTTGGATGACATTGCTGGCGGCGGGCATGAAGTTAGAGAAGATAAAGCTTTTCAGCTGGACGCTAATGTCAGAGAACATCGGGAACGCGGCAAACAACGCGAACACCACCGTCACAAGTGGGACCAACGACAGCAGAGAGACGTAAGCCAAGTGGCCCGCCAGCATGGTAAGACCATCACTGTCGACACGTTTGATCAGCAGCCGTCCAAAGGTGACGCTGGGCTTGATCGCAGAAGGCAGCTTCTTACGGCGGAAAAATGACATAGCCACTCCTTGATGTCAGTTTGTACGCCTTAAGCTTAACCCTTCGCAGTCATTGGGCAAAATAAGCCGGTACCACGTCCCGATCGATCACATGTACGACCTTAATCCCTAGCGCTTCAGCCGCGGCCACATTAGCCTCCACATCATCAAAAAATATAGCCTGATCTGGTGTGGTATTTTCTGCGTTGAGTACATGCAGATAGATGTTGGCATCCGGTTTACGCATACCGATGTCCTGGGACAAGTACATATGATCGGCAGCTTCAGCAACTTGTGGGTAGTGCTGCGGCCAATAGTTGCAATGCAGACGGTTGGTATTTGACAAGACGACCACCCGATGGCCTTCACTGCGCAGGCGCTTCATGATGTCGATCACTTCCGGGCGCAGTGCGACAAACACCGCCTGCCAGCCGGTCGCGAATTGTTCAAAACTGAGGGCGATACCCATTTCATCACTCAGCCGTTCAGCAAAATCTTCATCGCTGACTTCACCACGCTCATGCTGTTGGAACAGTTCGCCCATAGTGAAACGCTCGGACAATACGGCCAGCGGTGTACCACTTAAATTGCTCCATACACCCAGTACACGTTTGAAATCGATATCGACGATCACATTACCTAAATCAAAGATATACAGCATAGTCCTCTCCTGATGGGCCGGTGAGATTTTACTGTAGCGGGAAAAATGAAGGCTGAATAGAGAGCAAGAGGAAAAGCGTATAGCACGCGGCAGAAATGGGAAAAGACAGAGGAAAAAACTCAGGGCGCTGGACGCGCCCTAAGTGTTGCAGACTAAATCAGCGATTAAGCGTCTTTAGGACCGCGGCTTGCACGTTTACGATCGTTTTCCGTCAGGTGACGCTTACGGATACGGATCGAGGTTGGCGTCACTTCTACCAGTTCGTCATCATCGATGAATTCCAGAGCTTGCTCCAGGGTCATCTTGATAGCAGGAACCAGGGTAGTTGCTTCGTCAGTACCAGAAGCACGCATGTTGGTCAGTTTCTTACCGGTCAGGCAGTTCACGGTCAGGTCGTTAGAACGTGAGTGAATACCGATGATCTGGCCTTCATACACTTCCGCACCGTGGCCCAGGAACAACTTGCCGCGATCTTGCAGACCAAACAGGGCGAATGCTACCGCTTTACCTTGGCCGTTAGAGATCAGCACACCGTTCTGGCGCTGGCCAACTTCACCCGGACGTACGTCGTCGTAATGGCTGAAGGTGGAATACAGCAGACCGGTACCAGAAGTCATGGTCATGAACTCGTTACGGAAGCCAATCAAGCCACGGCTTGGGATCACGTAGTCGAGACGCACACGGCCTTTACCGTCTGGATCCATGTTTTTCAGGTCAGCTTTACGCTCACCCATGGCTTGCATGACTGAACCCTGGTGCTGTTCTTCGATGTCCAAGGTCACGTTTTCAAACGGCTCTTGTTTACGGCCATCGATTTCACGGAAGATGACTTTCGGACGGGATACCGCCAGTTCGAAACCTTCACGACGCATGTTTTCGATCAGAACCGACAGGTGAAGTTCACCACGGCCAGATACACGGAATGCGTCAGCATCTTCAGTTTCTTCAACACGCAATGCAACGTTGTGCACCAGTTCCTTGTTCAGACGCTCAAGGATTTGACGCGAAGTCACAAACTTACCTTCTTTACCGCAGAAAGGTGAGGTGTTGACGTTGAAGAACATTGTTACGGTTGGTTCATCTACAGACAGCGCCGGCAGTGCTTCAACGGCAGAGGTGTCACAGATGGTATCAGAAATGTTCAGCTCGCCCAGACCGGTGATAGCGATGATGTCGCCCGCTTCAGCCAAGGTCGACTCGATACGCTCCAGACCCATGTGGCCCAGCACTTTACCCACTTTACCGCTGCGAGTTTTACCTTCGCTATCGATGATAGTGACTTGCTGGTTTGGCTTCACTTTACCGCGCTTGATACGGCCGATACCGATCACGCCCAGGTAGTTGTTGTAGTCCAACTGGGAGATTTGCATCTGGAACGGTGCTTCGAGCTCAACCTGCGGTGCAGACACGTGGTCTACGATCGCCTGATACAGCGGGGTCATGTCTTCCGCCATCTCATTGTGGTCAGTACCCGCGATCCCCAACAGTGCAGAAGCATAGATGATTGGGAAGTCGAGCTGCTCGTCGGTTGCGTCGAGGTTAACGAACAGGTCGAAGACCTGATCAACAACCCAATCAGGACGTGCGCCTGGACGGTCAACCTTGTTGATTACCACGATCGGCTTCAGACCATTAGCAAAAGCTTTCTTGGTCACAAAGCGGGTTTGCGGCATTGGGCCATCCATTGCGTCCACAACCAGCAGCACCGAGTCAACCATTGACATCACACGCTCAACCTCACCGCCGAAGTCGGCGTGTCCTGGGGTATCCACGATGTTGATGCGGTAGTCTTTCCAATTAATGGCGGTGTTTTTTGCGAGGATGGTAATCCCACGCTCTTTCTCCAAATCGTTGGAGTCCATTACGCGTTCGGTGGCTTCTACACGCTCTCCGAAAGTACCGGATTGTTGCAGCAGCTTATCAACCAGGGTGGTCTTACCATGGTCAACGTGGGCAATAATGGCGATGTTACGCAAATTTTCGATCACAGCTTTGCCTCAGGCATTAGAAATAGCGCGCTATTGTACACGTATTAAGCGAGGGACTAAACAAGATCACAACAGTCTCTTATAAACAACTGTGTACAGGTCAGTATGTGATCCCTTTCACGGTGCAAAAAGCAGCATCTGGTGCACTTTTGCACCATTACAGTGCCCCACCTCGCATTGATTGCACCATTTAAGTGCAATGCGTCACTAATGGTGCATACTAATTCTGTGCAAAACCCGCTCAGAAAGGCGTTTATCGCGCTTTAGCAAAGTTGGCACAGTTTTCGCTTTAGTCTTTTCAAGGCAAAAAAAGCCAGTTTCACAGATTCGTTCCACGACGACGACAATGATAAATCCGGGAGAGTTAAGTATGTCCGCTGAACACGTTTTGACGATGCTGAATGAGCATGAAGTGAAATTCGTAGACCTGCGTTTCACTGACACCAAGGGTAAAGAACAACACGTCACCATCCCTGCTCATCAGGTGAATGCCGACTTCTTCGAAGAAGGTAAAATGTTTGACGGCTCCTCGATCGGCGGTTGGAAAGGTATCAACGAATCTGACATGGTACTGATGCCAGACGCCAGCACGGCAGTATTGGATCCGTTCTTCGAAGAATCCACCCTGATTATTCGCTGCGACATCCTTGAGCCAGGCACCATGCAGGGCTACGACCGTGACCCGCGTTCCATTTCTAAGCGTGCAGAAGACTTCCTGCGTTCATCCGGTATCGCGGACACTGTCCTGTTCGGGCCAGAGCCAGAATTCTTCCTGTTCGATGACATTCGTTTCGGCAGCAGCATCCGTGGTTCCCACGTGGCTATCGACGATATCGAAGGCGCATGGAACTCAGGCACCAAATACGATGGCGGCAACAAAGGCCACCGTCCGGCAGTTAAAGGCGGCTACTTCCCAGTTCCTCCTGTCGACTCTTCACAAGACATTCGCTCTACCATGTGTTTGACCATGGAAGAAATGGGTCTGGTTGTTGAAGCACACCATCACGAAGTGGCAACTGCAGGTCAGAACGAAGTGGCAACCCGCTTCAACACCATGACCAAAAAAGCCGACGAAATCCAAATCTACAAATACGTGGTTCACAACGTGGCTCACGCATTTGGCAAAACTGCGACCTTCATGCCGAAGCCGATGTTCGGTGATAACGGTTCTGGTATGCACTGCCACATGTCTTTGTCCAAGAACGGCACTAACCTGTTCGCTGGTGACAAATACGGCGGCCTGTCTGAAACTGCTCTGTTCTACATCGGCGGTATCATCAAGCACGCTAAAGCCATCAATGCCCTGGCCAACCCGACCACCAACTCTTACAAGCGTCTGGTCCCAGGTTACGAAGCACCGGTCATGCTGGCTTACTCCGCCCGCAACCGCTCTGCTTCTATCCGTATTCCAGTGGTAGCCAGCCCGAAAGCACGTCGTATCGAAGCTCGCTTCCCTGATCCAGCCGCTAACCCATACCTGTGCTTCGCGGCGCTGCTGATGGCTGGCCTGGACGGTGTGATTAATAAAATCCACCCTGGCGATGCCATGGATAAAAACCTGTATGACCTGCCACCGGAAGAAGAAGCTGAAATTCCAAAAGTTGCAGGTTCCCTGGATGAAGCGCTGGCTGCATTAAGCGAAGACCGCGAGTTCCTGACCCGTGGCGGCGTATTCACAGACGACGCTATCGACGCTTACATCGACCTGCGTAAAGAAGAAATGGATCGCGTTCGCATGACACCACACCCGGTTGAATTCGAACTGTACTACAGCGTTTAAGTTTTACCGCGCCGTCTGCGGACGGCGCCCAGATTTAGTTGTCTTTTTTGTTGCCGTGGAAACTTTCTGCCCATCTTCGGATGGGTTTTTTTCTCCACCATATTTTCTGCAAAACTATTCCATACCGCGTACATGACGGATGGAGTAGGATAAATGCACTAAAAAGGTGCAGTCGTCTGCTATGCCCAATTAATTTCAAGGTGCAGCTAGGCGGCAACCGAGCGAACCGACAGGAGCTTGGTCTGCCAAGTGACTGGTGTGAGTAAGAGCAGCCAACAACGCTGCGTCTTGAAAGATGAAGGGCATATATGGCAACTGGCAAGCTGCCCGACGCAGGGCAGATCCTCAATTCGCTCATTAACAGCATTTTGCTGTTAGATGATTCGCTGGCGGTTCATTACGCCAATCCGGCAGCACAACAACTGCTGGCACAGAGTTCTCGTAAACTTTTCGGTACGCCTTTACCCGATCTGCTCGGCTACTTCTCACTGAACGTCGATTTGATGCGTGAGAGCCTGCGCGCCGGTCAGGGCTTTACCGATAACGAAGTGACCCTGGTGGTTGACGGACGTGCGCACATCCTCTCTTTGACCGCCCAGGCGTTGCCTGAAGGTTATATCTTGGTCGAGCTGGCGCCGATGGATAACCAACGCCGCCTGAGTCAGGAACAGTTACAACACGCACAACAAGTTGCCGCTCGCGATTTGGTACGTGGTCTGGCACATGAAATCAAAAATCCACTTGGTGGCTTACGGGGCGCGGCACAATTGCTGGCCAAGGCGCTTCCAGATCCATCACTGACCGAATACACCAAGGTCATCATTGAACAGGCCGATCGCCTGCGCAATCTGGTTGATCGTCTGCTGGGCCCACAACGGCCTGGCCAGCACATTACCCAAAGTATTCATCAGGTCGCAGAACGCGTTTGCCAACTGGTGGCACTGGAAAAACCGGATAACGTGACGCTGGTACGTGATTATGACCCCAGCCTACCGGAAATGGCGCACGACCCGGATCAAATCGAACAGGTTCTGCTGAACATTACCCGTAACGCTCTGCAGGCACTGGGACCGGCTGGCGGCACCATCACGTTACGCACCCGCACCGCATTCCAGATCACCCTGCATGGCAGCCGTTATCGGCTGGCAGCACGTATTGATATAGAAGATGACGGCCCCGGCGTGCCGGCGCAGTTACAAGACACGCTGTTTTACCCAATGGTCAGCGGCCGCGAAGGCGGAACCGGCCTGGGTTTATCCATCGCCCGTAATCTTATTGATCAACATTGCGGAAAAATTGAATTTAACAGTTGGCCAGGACATACCGAATTCTCGGTTTACCTGCCTATTCGTCAGTGAGGTTTTCTATGCAACGAGGGATAGTCTGGATCGTCGATGACGATAGCTCCATCCGCTGGGTGCTTGAACGCGCACTCACTGGGGCAGGTGTGAGCTGCGTAACCTTCGAGAGTGGCAATGAGGTTTTGGAAGCCTTGTCCACACAAACGCCTGACGTGTTGCTGTCTGACATCCGCATGCCGGGCATGGATGGTCTTGCATTACTCAAACAAATAAAGCAGCGTCACCCTATGCTTCCGGTCATCATAATGACGGCACATTCGGATTTGGACGCGGCAGTCAGTGCCTACCAGCAAGGGGCTTTTGATTACCTGCCAAAACCCTTTGATATCGATGAAGCTGTCGCACTGGTAGAACGTGCTATCAGTCATTATCAGGAACAACAACAACCAGCGCGCAGTCAGCCAGCTAACGATCCGGTCGCAGACATTATCGGCGAAGCCCCGGCAATGCAGGATGTATTCCGTATTATCGGACGTCTTTCACGCTCATCGATCAGCGTCTTGATCAACGGTGAGTCAGGCACAGGTAAAGAGCTAGTGGCTCATGCCCTGCATCGCCACAGCCCGCGCGCTAAATCGCCGTTTATTGCATTGAATATGGCGGCTATTCCCAAAGATCTGATCGAGTCCGAACTGTTCGGCCACGAAAAAGGCGCCTTTACGGGGGCTAATCAGATTCGCCAGGGCCGCTTTGAGCAGGCTGATGGCGGGACATTGTTCCTGGATGAAATCGGCGATATGCCACTGGATGTTCAAACTCGTTTACTGCGAGTGTTGGCAGATGGCCAATTCTACCGTGTCGGTGGTTATGCGCCGGTGAAAGTAGATGTGCGTATTATCGCCGCGACACACCAGAACCTGGAATTACGCGTGCAGGAAGGCAAATTCCGTGAGGATCTGTTCCATCGTCTCAATGTGATACGTGTACACCTGCCGCCATTACGTGAGCGTCGTGAGGACATTCCACGTCTGGCACGCTACTTCCTACAGGTGGCCGCAAAAGAGCTGGGTGTTGAGGCGAAGAATTTGCATCCTGAGACAGAAACGGCTCTGACCCGCCTGCCATGGCCAGGCAACGTGCGCCAATTGGAGAACACGTGCCGCTGGTTAACCGTGATGGCCGCCGGGCAAGAGGTGCTGATTCAAGATCTGCCGAGTGAGTTGTTTGAAACCTCTGCGCCAGAAACCACCAGCCACAGTCTGCCAGACAGCTGGGCCACATTGTTGGCACAGTGGGCCGACCGCGCACTACGTTCCGGTCATCAAAACTTGCTGTCGGAAGCGCAACCGGAAATGGAGCGCACTTTGCTCACTACCGCGTTGCGCCATACCCAGGGGCATAAGCAGGAAGCCGCTCGCTTGCTGGGTTGGGGCCGTAATACGTTAACTCGCAAGTTGAAAGAGTTGGGAATGGAATAGTTTGTGTTGTTGATTATAGAAAACACAATCAAGCGCACAAAAAATCGACTGTTTCAGGCTTTACAGCCGCTCTGGCGGCAGTATGATCGGGGCGCACACTCTGGAGGCTCTCGATGCTGGACTCATTGGTCGCATTCATTTCCCAAGGCGCGGAGCTTGGCTCTGCCGCCAGTCACACGCCACAGGCAGCCGTGGCTGCTGTGCTGTGCGCAGCACTGATTAATTTCTTGAGTTAAATGTTTAATCGAAAAAACAGCCGCTTTAGCGGCTGTTTTTTTATCCCTCAAATAACCCGAGAGAATTGCTGTGCGCGTGCCTGCTGACGCAAGTAGATATCAAAGCACATGCAGATATTGCGGATCAGTAACCGACCACGTGGCGTAACGCGGATACCCTGCTCGTTGCGCTCCACCAGCCCGTCGCGTTCAAACGGCGCCAGCAACTGCAAATCTTCAGCAAAGTAGCTGGCGAAGCTGATACCAAACTGTTGCTCTATAGCCAAGTAGTCCAGCTTAAAGTTACAGATCAACGTTTTGATCACCTCACGCCGCAGGCAGTCATCTTCCGTCATCGCCAGGCCGCGCCACAAGGCATTCCCCTGCGCCTCAACGCTACGGTAATAGGTCTTCAGCTCTTTCTGGTTCTGGGCATAGCTGTCCCCCAGCATGCTGATAGCCGAAACCCCCAGCCCCAGCAAATCGCTGTCCCCCTGAGTGGTGTATCCCTGGAAGTTGCGGTGCAGTTTCCCTTCGCGCTGTGCCACGGCCAGTTCATCATCCGGGCGGGCAAAGTGGTCCATGCCGATAAACTGATAGCCGGACTCGGTCAGGGAGGCAATGGTCTGCTGCAGAATATCCAATTTCTGCTGCGCACTCGGCAAATCCGCGTCTTTGATTTTGCGCTGGGCTGCGAATAAATTCGGCATATGGGCGTAGTTAAATACGCTCAGACGATCCGGATTCAACTCTGCTACCCGCTGCAGGGTATAAGCGAAGCTCTCTGGTGTCTGTTTCGGCAACCCATAGATCAGATCGATATTGGTGGAATTAAAACCTAGTGCTTTGGCGCGTGCAATCAACGCGAAGATGAAGTCTTCATCCTGCTCGCGATTCACCAATCGCTGCACGTCTTTATTGAAGTCCTGTACACCCATGCTAAGGCGGTTAAAGCCTTCGCTGCGTAAATGATCGAGCACATCCAGCTCAATCTCACGCGGATCGACTTCGATCGACATTTCCAAATCGGGGAGAAAATCAAAGTGTTGCCGCAGTTGTGCCACCAGCGTGCTGATTTGCGACTTACTCAGGTAGGTCGGTGTGCCGCCGCCCCAGTGTAACTGGCTGACCTTACGCCCGGCAAACAGGGGAGCGCGAAGGGCGATTTCCTGTGCCAATACAGCCAGATATTCATCAGCCTTGTGTGTCTGACGCGTCACCAGCTTGTTGCAACCACAGAAATAGCAGAGCTTGTGGCAGAAAGGGATATGCACATACAGCGACAGAGAACGCTCGGGATAACGCGCTGCAGCGCGTTTGAACGCCACGTCGTCGTAGCCCTGGTTAAACTCCAGCGCTGTGGGGTATGAGGTATAACGCGGCCCTGAATAGTTATATTTCTGGATCAGGGCCAGATCCCAGACAATTGCCTGCTCTGACATGCTCACTCCTTCCGATATTTTTTCCTACCGGGCCGGGAAATGGGCAGTTGTCTACGCTGTCTGGCCGCGGAAGCGCTGCGGAAACGTGATTTACGTTTAGACAGCCGCCATAGTTTACCGAATAACCACAGCAGATAACACATCAAGAGTAGGGCTATTGTCAGGATCAGCCACATGACGCGTTAAATTACGTCTTTTGGGTTACCGCCTTTCAGCAGTTTCAGAATATCTTCCCGCTTCTCTTCTTCTTCTTCGTCGTCATCACCCAGTTCAATACCCAATTGCTCCATCAGGGCATCAATACGATCCAGAGTCTGATCAACGTAGGACTGATCTTCAGCGTTCAGCGTCTCGCCGTCATCAATGCGATCCAGCAGTGCATCCAGACGCTCATCATTTTCCAACTTAGCCAGCTCTTCTTCCGGCGTCAGACGTGGCTTAGGCTTGGCTTCAGCTTTCGGCTTGGCTTGCGGTTTGGCTTTTGGCTTATCTTCAGCCAACAGCGCTACCGGCACTTTGCTGCCAATACGTGGATCTTTGGTCTGTGCCCCTGCTTTATTTTTCTGATTGGCAGACTCAACCTGGGTGCGAGAACCGGAAGCAAGACCACGGCGTTTCTTTGCACGCTTGCGTTCACGGGCTTCCTGATCGAGCTCCACACGGCTTTTCTTTTTGGTTTTCGACGTCGCCGCGCTGCTGCGTGGGGCGCGAGGTGCTTTTGATGGCTGGTTCATAGCGTATGCTCTTAGGTATGTAGATTCAGTATAGAGATAGATGCTATACGATTGCGGCGGAATCTAGCAGAAAGCGGACAAAGAAAAAAGGCGGCAGGTTAAACCCGCCGCCTATTTGCACCCTCTTTCGAAGGATATTCCTGCTACGCGCTCCGTGCGCACACTCAACATCCTGGTCTTTCCTTTTGCTATAACCGCATTCCCTGCAACACTACGTCCTTCATCCTGAAAGGAAAATCGTCCATGGCGCAATCCGTACGCATCCGCTCTTCCTGAGCGCGCTTCCTGCGGGCATCCCAATTGCAGTAACTTCACCATCCTTGTGCTATTCGCATATTCAGATGCAAATAGATCAATTCCTTCTGGGTTCATCCTGGTACTCCAGCACGTCCCGTGCACTCCATGAGATTTATCACCCTTCCCGGATGTTCCTTAATCCTGCACAGCCTTGTGCTGTAAACTACTCTACGCGATCAACGTTTACGCTCAAGGTATCTGCCGTGTAATTGGCATATCGAAGAATGCAGCAGATAATTAACTTTTTGTTTTTTAATTAAAATAAAAAAAATAGCTTTCGAATAAAGCGACATTACCCACTATTCGAATGGCGAATGTCTCACACGCGTGAGCTGGCCTTACTGCCATGCCCTGCTAGCCTGGCGCTTAAAAACAGAGAAACACACCATTTTTACCGCTGATGCAGTTATAATCGCCAACCAGTAAGCCATCCTCACGGAGACGAAAAATTTTGACCAGCAAGAATTACAATTATCATGTGACCCATTTCGTCACCAGTGCGCCCGATATTCGCCATCTTCCGGGGGATGAAGGTATTGAAGTTGCGTTCGCCGGTCGCTCTAATGCCGGTAAGTCCAGCGCGTTAAATACCCTGACCAACCAGAAAGGCCTGGCGCGAACCAGTAAAACACCGGGCCGTACCCAGCTGATTAACCTGTTCGAGGTTGAAGAAGGCATTCGCCTCGTCGATCTGCCGGGTTATGGCTATGCGGAAGTACCGGAAGAAATGAAACGCAAATGGCAGCGTGCGTTGGGTGAATACCTGCAAATGCGCAACTGCCTGAAAGGTCTGGTGGTGTTGATGGATATCCGCCACCCATTAAAAGACCTCGATCAACAGATGATTCAGTGGGCGGTCGATGTGGGTACTCCGGTACTGGTTCTGCTGACCAAGGCAGACAAATTGGCATCCGGTGCGCGTAAGGCACAACTCAATATGGTACGTGAAGCAGTCGTGCCATTTATGGGCGATATCCAGGTTGAAGCCTTCTCTTCACCGAAAAAAATCGGCGTCGACAAACTGAGCCAAAAATTGAATACCTGGTTTAACGAGATCCCACCGGAAGTACTGCCGGAAGATGACGACGCCGCTGGCGAATAAAGTCCCCCAGGTAACACCATGGCCGATGTGGAAACACATCGGCTTTTTTATGCTCAAAAAACCGCGATCTCAGGCATTTTTCGTTATCTAATTACAGTTATGACCAAAAACCATCATAAATTCTTATAACGATTTAATGTGAAGAGTATGAACAACGGGCAATTACAGAAGATTTCTTGAAGAGGAATACAGTGGGAGAGATAAGATAAAACGATGGCTGCACTTTGTTTTTACAATAAAAAACGCCCCAGTCAATACTGACTGGGGCGGCTAAATATTCAGCCAAATCCGATTACGTGAAGTAAAAGGTCTGAAAGATAGAACATCTTACCTCTGTACCCTACGCGAGTAACTTTACATGATTTTTTCGCAGTGCAAAAGAATTTTTTGTAGTTTACTTACACAGTTTAGCGCGTAATAACGGCGAGGTTGGAGAAACAATCGCCGTATCTTGTAGCTTAATTACAAAAACTGCTTAGGTTATCGCCAGTTAGCACATCCAGTGTGGATATGGCTGGCGAACCTCAACATCATCAGTGGGCTTCATCCCAGTTAGCACCCACGCCGACGTCCACTTTCAGCGGCACTGCCAGCATCATGCTATTTTCCATCAGCTCACGAATATGCTGGCTGGACTCCTCAATCACCGACTCATGCACCTCGAACACTAATTCATCGTGTACCTGCATGATCATACGCACCAGCGGTTTCTCTTGGGCTTGCAGCCAAGCATCCACTTCGATCATCGCGCGCTTAATAATATCCGCTGCGGTCCCCTGCATTGGGGCATTAATCGCCGCACGCTCGGCCGCCTTACGACGCATACCATTGCTGGAGTTTACGTCTGGCAGATACAACCGACGACCATCCAGCGTACTGACGTAGCCCTGACTGGCCGCCTGCTGGCGAGTACGCTCCATGTAGTCCAGCACACCTGGATAGCGCTCAAAATAGAGATCCATGTAACGCTGAGCTTCCCCACGAGGGATCCCCAGCTGACGTGCCAGACCAAATGCGCTCATGCCATAAATCAGGCCGAAGTTAATCGCTTTGGCGCTGCGGCGCTGCTCATTGGTTACTTTATCGAGTGGCAGGCCAAACACCTCGGCTGCAGTGGCGCGGTGGATATCCTCTCCAGCCGCAAAGGCTTTCAGCAACCCCTCATCCTGTGACAGGTGAGCCATAATACGCAGTTCAATCTGAGAATAGTCGGCAGCAACGATACGATAGCCTTCCGGGGCAATAAATGCCTGACGGATGCGGCGCCCTTCGTCGTTACGCACTGGAATATTCTGCAGGTTAGGATCGCTGGAGGAGAGACGTCCGGTAGCCGTCACCGCCTGATGATAGGAAGTATGCACCCGACCACTGACCGGGTTGATCATCAGCGGCAGTTTATCGGTATAGGTCGTTTTCAGTTTTGCCAACCCACGGTATTCCAGGATCACCTTCGGTAACGGGTAATCCAGCGCCAATTCCGCCAACACTTCTTCGTTAGTCGACGGCGCACCGCCCGGGGTTTTCTTCAGTACAGGCAGTTTTTGTTTTTCGTACAGAATAGCCTGCAACTGTTTAGTCGACGCCAGGTTGAATGGCTCTTCCGCCAGTTCATGGGCTTGAATTTCCAATTCAGCCAAGCGCTTGGTTAGTTCGATAGAATGCGTAGCCAAAATACTCTGATCAATCAGCACCCCAGTTCGCTCTATATGCGACAACACCGGCACTAGCGGCATTTCGATCTCATTGAATACCGTCAATAGCTCGGCACTTTCCTGCAACTGAGGCCACATCGCCAAATGCAATTGCAGCGTGACATCGGCATCTTCAGCGGCGTAAGGCGCGGCCTGCTCCAATGCAATCTGGTTGAAGGTAAGTTGCTTTTTACCCTTACCGGCAATCTCTTCGAAGGTCACGGTTTTATGGCCAAGATAGCGATCAGACAAGCTGTCCATATCGTGACGGCCACCCACACTGTCCAACACATAGGATTCCAGCATGGTGTCAAAGGCAATGCCACGCAAGCTGATGTCATAACGAGCCAACAGACCCATATCAAACTTCAGGTTTTGCCCGACCTTCAGCGCTTTCTCGTCTTCCAGCAGCGGCTTCAGGGTGGCTAACACGTGAGCGCGATCCAACTGCACTGGCGCATCAAGATAGTCATGAGCCACCGGCAGATAAGCGGCTTCGCCTGGGGCAATAGCAAACGACAAGCCGATCAGGTTCGCGGTCAGCGTGTCCAGGCCATCGGTTTCAGTATCAAAGGCAAATACGTCGGCTTTTTTAAGTTTTTCCAACCACTCAGCGAAAGTATCTTCATCCAGAATGGTGACATAACCCTCTTGCGACAACGTCGCTTCTGCCGCGGCTTTTCCGGTTTCGGCTACTGCACTGGCAGAAGATTTCGCCGCGCTGGTTGCTTTCACACCGGCACTTTTCTTGCCTTCCAGCCAAACGCCGGCTTCAACATCTGCCAGCCATCGCTTAAATTCGTACTGTTTGAACAGCTGCTGTAATACGTCGACGTCCGGCGCAGACACTTCAAGATCGGCGCAGGTCAGATCCAGTTCGACATCGGTTTTGATGGTGGCCAGCTTGTAAGAGAGGTATGCCATCTCTTTGTTCTGTTCCAATTTGGCCGCCATGGTCTTGGCGCCACGGAAGCTGAGCGTGGCGATGCTGTCCAGATTGGCGTAAAGCATATCCAACCCACCAAGCCCCTGTAAAAGCCCCTGAGCCGTTTTCTCACCCACACCAGGCACACCAGGAATGTTATCCGAGGCATCCCCCATCAGCGCCAGGAAGTCGATAATCAGCTCCGGCGGAATACCGTACTTGTCGCACACTTCCTGCGGGCCGAGGATAGTATTGTTCATGGTGTTGATCAGGGTGACGTTCGGTGTTACCAGCTGCGCCATGTCTTTATCACCGGTGCTGATCAGCACCGCGTGACCCGCTTTTTCAGCTTGCTGGGCTAGCGTACCTATCACGTCGTCTGCCTCTACGCCAGGCGTGACTAGCAGCGGCAGCCCCATGGCCTTGACCATTTTGTGCAGCGGCTCAATTTGCGCGCGCAGATCGTCCGGCATTGGTGGCCGATGCGATTTATATTCTGCAAAGAGCTCATCACGGAAGGTTTTTCCTTTGGCATCAAACACCACCGCAACATGGCTCGGCTGATACTGTAACAGCAGGCTGCGCAGCATATTCAGCACGCCGTACATTGCCCCGGTCGGTTCACCCGCAGAGTTAGTCAGCGGAGGGAAGGCATGATAAGCGCGGTAGAGGTACGAGGAACCGTCAACCAGGATTAATGGGTTTTCTGCAATTTGGGCCATAGCGTTACTTTATCTTTATCGTGATCGGACATAGCGGTAAGCATGCCATAGCTGGCCGCCTGAGACGAACCTTAGCGTGCATTAAGGGTGAAAATCATGTGATTCTGCGAAGCGATCCTCAAGATCCTGCCTGTGGATAACTTTGTGTATAGAAAAGACAATAAATTATAACGATGCGTTTATCGTTATAATGGGAAATAAAATTCCTATTGAAATCACTGCGTTAAATGACGCTATTTTCACTGAGGGTAATTATCGACTTTTACACGATTTGTGGATATAACTTGCACTCAATTTTAATCGCACTATTAATCAAATTCGGCGCCTCAATTACCATAGCACAAGATGAGCAAGTTGCACGAAAACGCAGCAAATGCCTATTTCTTCCGCCATAAAACAGTTACTGTTAGCGGGCGCTTTCCCTCTATAGTTTCTGTTAAAATATTTTTTTGTTCATGCATACCGGCATGTAACGCTGTTCTCACCAACCGTCAGCCCATAACCATGCCAAGATTGTTATCCCCTGTTATTTTTATACTTTCTGCCCTGCTCGCCATTTTGGTGACCGTACTGTGTTCGATCCCAATCACACTGGCTGGCATCATTAAACTACTGGTGCCTTTTCCTGCCGTTTGGAAACGTATCTCAGCTTTTGCTGATTTTATGATGTGGTGCTGGTGTGCAGGTTTGGCATTGCTATTACGGATCAACTGGCAACTGCGTTGGGATATTGAAGGGCTCGAAGGGCTGGAACGTAAAAACTGGTATCTACTGATCAGTAATCACGAAAGCTGGTCGGATATTGTGGTGCTCTGCGTGTTGTTCCGTAACCATATTCCCATGAATAAATACTTTCTTAAACAACAGCTAGCCTGGGTACCCTTTGTTGGCCTGGCCTGTTGGGCGCTGGATATGCCATTCATGAAACGCTACTCGCGCGGCTATTTACTCAAACATCCTGACAAGCGCGGTAATGACATCGAAACTACGCGCCGTTCCTGCGAGAAGTTTCGAAAACGTCCGACCACTATCGTCAATTTTGTGGAGGGATCACGTTTTACTGAAGCCAAGAAAATTAAAAGCAATTCCCCCTATCGCAATTTATTGGCCCCTAAAGCCGCCGGTATTGCTTTTACACTCAGTGCATTAGGTAAGCAGTTCGATAAAGTGTTAAACGTCACCCTGCTTTATCCGGATAATACTGAGCGCCCGTTTATGGATATGCTATGCGGTCGATTGAAACGTGTTGTGGTGAGAATTGAGTTGTTGCCAATCGATGAAACCATGCATGGGGATTACTTTAACGACAAGCAGTTTAAGCGACGTTTCCAACTCTGGCTGAATACACTGTGGCAAGACAAAGATCGACTGTTGGATAAACTGAAGCAGCAATAGCAGAAAAAAAGCCGGCTAAGCCGGCTTTTTTAACATTAAATCTCGGTTACTTCTGCTGGCTGAGGTATTTAACCACGTCGGCGAATTGCTTCACGTAAGCATCCATCGAACTGGTGTCCAGACCGTCATTTTTAACCATGTATTTACCGTTAACAAATACAGCCGGAACGCCACGCAGTTGCAGATCTTCTGCGGCTTTCTCCTGTTGAACAACCAGGGATTTAACCACGAAGCTGTTCAATGCCCCGTCATAATCCGCTGCACTCACACCCGCTTTCACAAACACATTGCGGATATCATCCGGGGTTTGCACAGTCTGGGTTTTCTGCACAGCTTCAAACATTAACGGGCTGACTTTATCTTCCACACCCAGCGCCATTGCAACGGCCCATGCCTGAGTCAGCTGTTTGCCCAGAGGCCCCAAGAACTCAACGTGGTATTTGGTCATTTTGGTGCCCGCAGGCAGCGCTTTTTTCACATTTTCGGAAACGTGATAAACCTGCTCAAACTGATAGCAGTGTGGGCAATAGAAGGAAAAGAACTCCAGCACCTGAGGTTCACCGGTCACGGGCTTATCCAGGGTTACATACTGAGTACCATCGCTAAACTGCGCAGCCGAGGCACTGAATGCCATTACCATGCCAACGAGTGCCAACCATATTTTCTTCATAAGACTAAACTCTCCATTGTGTTAAAGCTTCAATACATTGGCATCAGCTGCAGAGGGGGTTCCTGCAACAGCTTAACCTGCTCGGTGAATGCCGCCGTCTGAGATAACCAGAAATCAGACTCCGCCATCCACGGAAAACTTTTAGGGAACGCGGGATCTTGCCAGCGGCGAGCGACCCATGCGAGGTAGTACACCATACGCATCGCACGCAGTGGTTCGATCAACGCCAACTCACTTTGATCAAACTCGGCAAACTCTGAGTAAGCCTCCAGCAACACATCTAACTGCATCAAGCGATCGCGACGTTCGCCGTGCAACAGCATCCACAAATCCTGTATTGCCGGACCGTTCCGCGCATCATCAAGATCAACAAATAGCGGGCCATCACGCCACAGAATATTGCCCGGGTGGCAATCACCGTGCAAACGACGCGGCTGCCAGTTCAAATGCCAACACTGTTTAATCGCTTCAATCAGCGTATCGGTCGCTTTCAGGAAGCTTTCGCGCTGTGCCTTCGGTAACAGTTCACAGCTAGCCAATACCTGACGTGGCGCAGTAAGGTACTCTTCAATACCCATTGTCGGGCGCTCAACAAACAGGCTTTCACTGCCCACCTGATGAATACGCCCAAGGAAACGACCTACCCACTCCAGCTGAGCGAGATTATCAATCTCATACTGCCGCCCACCAACGCTGGGAAAGACAGTGAAGAAGAAACCACTGTGCGTATGCAACGTTTGCCCTTGCAGGCATAAAGGGGCAACAGCTGGGATCTCCGCCAGAGCAAGATCTTGTGAAAACTGGTGTTCTTCACCAATTTGCTTGGCGCTCCAGCGTTCAGGGCGATAAAACTTCACCACATAACGCTTACGATCTTCATCCATGAACTGATAGACGCGGTTCTCATAGCTATTAAGCGCTGTTAGCCCGGAATCTACACGCAGGCCAATCCCTTCCAGCGCGTCCATTATCAGGTCGGGCGACAGGGTCTGAAAATTAAAAGCTGAGTTGTTCATAACAACATTCGGTTTCGTTTGGTGACATCACTGTGCCGGGAATGAGAAATAGTAGCATTAATGACAGCCTTCACGAGCAACTGGTTCACCATACCGCACGAATGCTAATCCTTTATCACGCCACGGGCGCGCAGTAATGCCGTTTTAAAGTCTTCTTCGTAGTCCTTCTTCAAACCGGGGATCTGCTCAGTACCGGCGCTGCCACGCATTTTCAGATGGTAGATCAAGATATCATCACTCAGTTCGGTCAGATTGCCCTGAAAACCAGCCTCTTGTGCCAATTTTTGCAAAAACTGAATCAGGCTAAGATCCGGATCTTCCTGCCAGGCTGGCTGCAACAGTTCAATCAGCTCGTTTACGCGGTGCGTTTTCATCGCAATATCGTCCATTAGAATGAATAAACACACAAAGTAGCAGGCTTACCAACACAGTGAAAGAACCAGCTTGTCAATAAAGGTAAATCCTGATGCCACACCAGCTTTAGCGCTACAATCAGGGCGTTAGCCATAAATTCGGAATAATAATTATGCACGAGGATATTACCGGCATTATTTTAGCCGGTGGACGCGCAACACGAATGGGTGGGGAAGATAAAGGTCTGGTTCAGGTTGCCAGCGTACCGCTATATCAATACGTACTGTCTCGGTTACGATCGCAGGTCGGGCAAATAGCCATTAGCGCCAATCGCAATCAGACCCGCTATCAGGAAAGCGGCCTGCCTGTAATCAGTGATCTGATCGCTGACTTTTCCGGGCCACTCGCTGGCATGTTAGCTGGGCTTAAGCACGCCACCACAGAATGGATCGCT
Source organism: Serratia grimesii NBRC 13537 (assembly GCF_001590905.1). Taxonomy (GTDB): domain Bacteria; phylum Pseudomonadota; class Gammaproteobacteria; order Enterobacterales; family Enterobacteriaceae; genus Serratia; species Serratia grimesii. The sequence continues at coordinate 896 of NZ_BCTT01000020.1, read as the reverse complement.
TTTGTACCCTGCGACGTCCCCGACTTTCCTACTACATTGGTTGAACAGCTTTGGCAACAAAAAGGCCAAGCACTGGCCGCCTACGCCCACGATGGAGAGCGGGCACATCCAACCCTGGCGCTGCTGCACAACAGTCTGGCACCTCAATTAACAGCCTATCTGGCTCGTGGGGAACGTAAATTGATGTTGTTCCTGGATACAGTGGGCGCACAACAGATAACCTTCGAAGGCCAGCAAACGGCATTCCATAATCTTAATACCCGGGAAGACTGCCAGCGTTGGTTACAAGCAAAAGGACCTATCAATGAATAATGCTTTTCCCCCGCTACTGGCCATTGCCGCTTACAGCGGGACAGGTAAAACCACGCTGCTCAAGCAATTAATTCCTTTATTAAAGCAGCAGGAAATCCGTGTCGGGCTGATAAAGCATACGCATCATGATATGGATGTGGATACGCCTGGAAAAGACAGTTATGAATTGCGCAAAGCCGGTGCAGATCAAACATTAGTCGCCAGCGATCGTCGTTGGGCATTAATGACCGAAACACCAGAACAACAGCCTTTGGATCTTCAGTATCTGGCCAGTCGTTTTGATCGTACCAAGGTGGATGTCATTCTAGTTGAGGGGTTTAAACATGAACCTATCAGCAAAATCATTCTCTATCGTGAAGATATTGGTAGGCCACTTGAGGATATGTTGGATGAGTTTGTTATCGCCGTTGCCAGCGATCAACCTTTAACCATGAAGATAAGGTTGTTAGATCTCAATCAGCCCGAAAACATCGCTGCTTTCATTGCTGAATGGTTGAAAGGCGCAGCGTAGCTGCGCTGTTTTTCCTTTCGCACATAGCAAAAAGGCCATCCTTGCGGATGGCCTCTTGGCTTAATTGATGCCT
>NZ_BCTT01000019.1 GCF_001590905.1 Serratia grimesii NBRC 13537 | reverse complement strand
GGTCTGCTGTCGCAAAACTACCAGGACAACAGCGTCAACGCTGGTTTCACCTGGCGTTTCTAAAGATATCTGTCTGAGTGGTTACATGGGGTCAGCTTGCTGGCCCCATTTTTTTGTATTAACTCACGTACTCTGTGATGACCGTGGAGAGAGTTGGTGGGCGCATCGCGTTGCCGTTAAAAGGGCAATAAAAAACCGGGACCCTTGCGGATCCCGGTTCAAAACTGGGTAAAACAGATTAGCGCTTACGGCCCAAGTTTCGGAGAGAGTCTGGTGCATACATTCTCTCAGAATAACAACCGAAACGAGCTTTCCCTGGTGTCATTATGATTATTAGTGGTGCATTTTTACTGTTGTTATATTTTTATTGTGGTGTTGCTGTGTGTCTCTTCTGGTACCATGTTTGACTATATAATGTGGTATGTCAAGCAATGTTTAGATTGTACATTGTATGATATACCAGTTTTGGATCGCTTTTTTGCACGGCAAGTATGAAAACGACTGAAAAAACAGCAAAAAAAATCGAAGGAAAAAATGGATAATAATCACCAGAAATTCGATTCACAGTCGATTGCAAACCGGGTCAGAGAACTGTTTGTACATTATGGGATTGGTAAACGTCAGCATGCTAAAGAGCTCAGTCGGATTCTGGATCTCAGCTTTTCACATGCGCACCGTAAGCTGAAAGGGCAAAGCCCTTGGACGCTGGAACAAATTAGCAATGTCGCGGCGGCATTAGGGGAAAACCCAGCGGCGATAGTAGATACGGGCACGGAAAATGACATCTCTGCACAAACTGTTGCACGGGATGCCATCTTTTATGTCGGAGGCGTGGAATTAGCCTGCGTCGGCTATATCGGCCATGAGTTGGTTGGCGGGCGGACATCGGAATATGTCGCGTTACAACAGGCCGGGCAGTGGTGTCTTTATCGTTCAGATGATGCACCGCAAGGGCAGCGTTATTGTGTGGAACTGATTGAGCTTCGTCCTGCTGCCGTAGAAGACGAGCGGTTAAGTATTGCGGTACTCGACGACTCACACCAGGCAGCTGATGAACTGGCAAAATACCTTAACGGGCGTGGCTTCCATGCTGTCGCTTTTTACGATGTCAGCAGCTTCTGTTTGGCACTGCAACAAAGCCTGTTCGATGGATATGTGGTCGACTGGTTGATTGGTCAGGAAACCGCGGTTCAGTGCATCGAAACCATCCGTGCTTCGGACAACCCGGATGCGCCGGTTCTGGTGCTCACGGGCCAGTTGGGTACCGATCAGCGCGAATCGGAAATCGCCAGGGCAATGCGTGACTATGACGTGTTGGGTCCATATGAAAAGCCAGTGCGACTCCATGTTATTGAAGCCGCACTGTTGCGGTGTTTTAATCTTTAACCAGCAGTGAAGCCAGCGTCGTTGACAATGCGTCAAGCCGTACTGGCTTCATTAAATAGCTGTCGAACAGCGCCCGCTGCTCGGCAGATAGCTGTTCCGGGGTATAGGCGCTGATGCCGACAATCGGAATATGCCGATTGGGTCCACGCTGATTACGCAGTTGTTTAGCTAACGCAGCGCCATCAATACCCGGCATTTGCAGGTCTAACAGCAACGCGTCATAAGGACGCCTAAGCAGCTTTTGCAGCGCCCGTTCGGGTGAGTTGCACAGTTCATGTTGATAGCCCAGTTTGTCCAGCAGCGCCGCAAAGGCGTCACCCACGGATTTATTGTCATCCACCACTAAAATATGTTGCTGATTCTGTCTTAGGCTGCGGTGGTGCCGTGGTTTTTCGCCTTGCTCCTCGTCGTCGCTAATGTCGACAGGAATACTGACGATAAAGGTACTGCCTTTTTTGATCTCGCTGTAGACAGTGATCGTGCCATTGAGCAATGTCACCAGCCCATGCACAATCGCTAATCCCATGCCTACGCCACCATACTGGCGGGTATGAGATTGATCCAATTGAGTGAAGGGCCTGAATATTTGGTCAAGCATCTCCTTTTCGATACCAATGCCGGTATCAGTCACCTCAATAATCAACGAATTACCCGTGGGTTGGCGTCGTAGGCAACTATGCAGTGTGATGGTACCGCTTTCGGTATATTTGTACGCGTTAGTCAGCAGGTTAACGATAATCTGCCTGATGCGCAGTGGATCGGAATGAATCTGCAGATGGCCGCATTCAATTTCGCACAACAGCGTCACCTGTTCTTTCTGACTCAGCGTATTGATTTCATTCGCCGTTTCTTCGATCAGCCGTTGAGCGTCGAACGGTGCGAGACGCAGCTCCATCATTCCGCTGTCCAAATGGGCATAATCGGTTAGGTCTTTCATCTGGCTTTCAATTTGCTGCGCAGCAATCTCCAACCGTTGGAAAGTATCCGCATGTTCGGCCGACACCTTGGTGTTCACCAGCACATCAATGGCAGACATAATGCTCTGCAGCGATGTCCGTAGTTCGTGGCCAATGGCACCCAGAAAGGCATTTTTGGTGCGGGTGGCTTTTTCCGCCTCTATGGCTTTGGCTTGTTGCCGGATAGTCAGGCGCTGCTGGCGGAACATAATCAGCGTAATAGCAATGAGCGCAATCACTGAAAACATCACGATCACCAGACCATAAAAAATGATGTGTCGTTTTTCGATATAGTCTTCGTAGGCGGCGGTGCGCTGTTTCACTTCTGCGTGATCGGTCAGGTTGGCCATTTCAATCGAGTAGGGCTTTATTTGCCTCATGGCCTGCGAAATAAGTGAGAAATCAATCTTCGGACTGTTCAGCAAATTATCAATCTGATCCATTTTCCGGCGCATATGTGCGACAACCTCGGGGTAACCCGGTTCGGCGTACAGAGGTTGGGTCGACTCAGACACCGTTTCCAACACATAAAAACGGGAATAAAGGATTTCAAATTTAAGTCGCAGATCTTCGCTATCTACTTGTGGTGCGTTTTTCTGCTGTTCGACCAGCGTTTCAAACTCGGCTAGCTTGATAGAGAATTTTGCGATCGACCAGGAATAATTTTCCTGCGTGCCCGCAATAGCATACAACCCTTTTTTTGACAGTGTTGCGCTGTAGTAATACAGCGTCACCGCGGAGGCAACCAGAAAAAGGGCAGCAAAAATAGCCGGGATTGCCAGCCTGCTGCTGTTTTTAAACCCTGTGAGTTTCATTTAATCACGATCCTGTCCACTTGCCAGATAAAGCGTGAGTTGTAGAGCGGGGAATTCAACTCAGGCCCTGCGGCATCCCTGGGATAAACCAAAAACAGCGGTCCGAAGTTTCTGATCTTCAGCATTTCGCCGTCCATCTTGTAGGCCAAAATCATATTGTATTTCTCGACGTCAGACAGCGGCACGTCGATGTAGTAATCGTTTAACGCATAAAATGTCAGCGTACTGCCCTTGGCACCGACTCGCGCCAAAATGTCTGCCACGGAAATTCCTTCGAACTTTCTTTGCGGCGTCCAGGAGGTTGACGTGGTGATGCTGTGCACTGGCATTGCCAACAGTTGCTTATCGGTAAACAGATAGCTTTTCTTTACCGGGTCGGTGGTGTTTTGGATGTTGCCCGAGACTTCCAGAGTAAAACTCAGCGCGCTGGATTGGACGACCATCAACGCAAAAAATGCCAACGTGATGTTTTTGAATAGCTTGAACAGCATCGGGGTTCTCCAGTGTCGCGGATGCTTACATGAGCTCCGCCCATTGATCAGGCAAAATAATGGCAGAAAATAACAGTTTGTGTTGAAGGGAATGGTAAAGAGCACGAAAAGAAAAGGCCAGGGATTATCCTGGCCTCAGATATCTGACAGAGTTCTTTAGTTAAAAGTCCTGATGCAGGTACTAATAAAAACAAAGAATCATGTCTTGCGGTTTACCCCAAACATCCGAAAACCACGTTTTTCGGGTGTTTGTCATCAGATCAGGCCAAGGATTATCCTGGCCTTGGTTTACGCTGATTTTAGCGCTTAGCGCATGGTAACGAACTCTTCCGCGGCGGTCGGGTGAATCGCGACAGTGTTGTCGAAGTCTTTCTTGGTGGCACCCATTTTAATCGCCACGGCGAAGCCCTGAAGGATCTCGTCCATACCGAAGCCGATACCATGCAGGCCGACGATTTTCTCTTCTTTACCCACGCACACCAGTTTCATGCGGCACGGCTGACGGTGCTGCGTTACGGCGCTGTACATGGCGGTGAAAGAAGACTTATACACTTTCACGTTGTCCGCACCGAATTTCTCAATGGCTTCCGGCTCGGTTAAGCCAATGGTGCCGATCGGCGGGTGGCTGAACACGACGGTAGCGATGTTGCTGTAATCCAGGTGCTCTTCCGGCTTGTTGTTAAACAGGCGTTCGGACAGGCGGCGACCGGCGGCCACGGCAACCGGGGTCAGTTCAACGGCACCGGTGTTATCACCCACCGCATAAATGCCTTTAACGTTGGTATTCTGGTATTTATCGACGTCGATATAGCCTTTTTCGTTGGTTTTTACCCCAGTAACGGCCAGGTTCAGATTATCGGTCGCAGGTTCGCGGCCAATCGCCCATACCAGGCTGTCGACGGTGCATTCTTTGCCGTTTTCCAACTGCAGCGTCAGGCTACCGTCGGCGTTTTTGACGATGGCTTTCGGTACCGATTCGGTGTGCAGGGTTGGCCCTTCGGTATTCATGACTTCCACCAGCGTCTCGACAATCATCGGATCGAAAGTCCGCAGCGGTGCGTGTTTACGCACGAACAGGTGCGTTTCAGCCCCCAGTGCGTTCAATACACCGGCAATTTCCACCGCGATATAGCCCGCACCCACGATGGCAACGCGTTTTGGCATGGCATCCAAATCGAAGAAACCATCGGAGTCGATACCGTATTCTGCGCCTGGAATGTCCGGGTGGCTCGGACGCCCGCCGGTAGCGATCAGGATATGATCGGCGGTGATTTTCTCACCATTGACTTCAACGGTGTGGGCGTCGATAAAGCGTGCAAAGCCCTTGATCACGTCGACTTTGTTTTTGCCCAACACGTTGTCGTAAGAATTATGGATACGGTCGATGTAAGCGGTGCGGTTAGCGACCAGCTTTTTCCAATCAAACGCGTTGACGGTGGTATCGAAACCGTAATCTGGGCCGTACATATGAATGGCCTCGGCGATCTGTGCCGCGTGCCACATGACTTTTTTCGGTACACAACCCACGTTGACGCAGGTGCCGCCCAGTTCTTTGGCTTCAATCAATGCGCATTTCTGGCCATACATGGCTGCCCGGTTGATCGATGCGATGCCGCCGCTGCCGCCGCCAATTGCTAGATAATCGTAATGTTTGGTCATCTGGGATTTCCATGAATTGTGTGAATCGAAGAGCGTAAGAGTTTAACGCCTGATGCAGGTTTGTCGCAAAGATTGCGTCAATGGCTGTGATAGGTGGGGGAAAGGCGCGGCTGGCCGCGCCCCGGAAGCTTATTCCGGCACCACCCAGTTCACCAAATGGTGGCCATGGCCCGACGGCACCAATATTTTGTGCAGCCATGGCAGCACGTTTTTCATCTGTTGTTCCAACTTCCACGGCGGATTAATCACGATCATGCCGGAGGCCGTCATCCCGCGTTGGTCGCTGTCGGGTTTTACCGCCAGTTCGATCTGCAGAATATTGCGGATACCGGTGGCTTCCAGTTCTTTCAGCATACGTTTGATCTGCTGGCGCATGACCACCGGATACCACAGCGCGTAGGTGCCGGTGGCAAAGCGCTTGTGGCCTTCCTGCAGGCCTTTGATTACATCCTGGTAATCGGTTTTCATCTCGTACGGCGGGTCCATCAGGATCAGTCCGCGGCGTGACAGTGGCGGCAACTGTGACTTCAACTGTTGGTAGCCATCGGCGCGTTGCACTTTGGCGCGTTCGTCCTTTTGGAACTCACCGCGCAGCAGTGGGAAGTCGCTCGTATGCAGTTCGGTCAGGTGGATTTTATCTTGCGGGCGTAGCAACTGGCGGGCAATCAGAGGCGAGCCAGGGTAGTAGCGCAGCTTTTCGGTACGGTTAAAGTGGTGCACTACACTCATGTAGGCCGCCAGTTCTTCCGGCAGATCGTCACGTTGCCACAGCAGACCGATGCCTTCCAGGTATTCCCCGGTACGCTCGGCATGCTCACCGCTGAGCTGATAGCGCCCTGCACCGGAGTGGGTATCCAGATACAGGAAGGGCTTCTCTTTTTCTTTCAGCGACTCAATGATCAGGCTCTGAACGATGTGCTTGAGCACGTCGGCGTGGTTGCCGGCGTGGAAACTGTGGCGGTAACTTAACATGGCTTGTGGTAATTCCTTGTGCTCCCGACGGAGCGTGCTGAACAGAATAAAGGCTTATATTCTGCACAGTATAAACTGTCTGGACGGGAAAAACTGAAATGCGTTGCCGCAGGCCTTCTATAAGGGAACAGGACGATGACAGAACAGGCTATTTTGGCTAACTATTCAGGTGCAGCGCGCTGGTCATTCGGTGATAGCCCGGCGTTGGCGGATGAGCTGCTGCAATTGGTGCTCGACGGGCAAAAAACCGCAACCTGTGGCTCCTATACTGCCTATCAACAAGAGAAAGGACCGGTAATCGGGGATTACAATGTAATCCTTAATGGCCGGGGCGAGCCGGCCTGTGTTATCAGAACGCTCTCACTGAAGCTGATCCGTTATTGTGATGTTAGCGCCGAGATGGCGGCGTTGGAAGGTGAGGGGGATAAAAGCCTGGCTTTCTGGCGACAGGGGCATCGGGAATTTTTCACACGCGAAGGTACTTTTTCGTCACAGATGTGGCTGGTGTTTGAAGAATTTGAGTTAGTTGAAGTGCTATAGCCATGCCGTGAACTACTCCAGAGAAGTAACCACCTGATCGCGTAGCCAGCTATGGGCCGGGTCGAGGTGAGAGCGTTCATGCCAGACCATCACCATGTCATAGCCGGGTAGTTCAAGCGGTACCGGCCAGGTGCGCAGATCGCCCAGCAGTTCACCCAGCATGCGTGAAGGCAGCATAGCCACCATGTCGGATCTCGCCAGCAGGGTGGGGATAAACAGAAAATGTGGCAACGACATCACGACGCGTCGTGTTAATCCCTGCGCTTCCAATAACGTATCGATCTGGGTACGAAAACCGCCACCGTCCTGTGAGATCATGACAAATTCAAGTTGGCAAAATTGCTCCAGCGAGGGCGGTGTCTGCAATAACGGATGGTCACGACGGCCTACCAGCAGGTAATTCTCGTGAAACAGCTGGCGATGACGTAGTTCTGCGGGTGCTTCTTCGCGGGCCAGAAAACCCAGATCGATCACACCGTCGGCCAGATCGCGACTCATGGTTTTGGGTGATGCCTCACGGATCGCCAGACGGGATTGTGGTGCTGCCAACCGCAGTTTAGGCAACATCGGTAGCAGAATGGCATATTCGGCCGCGTCGGCGGCAGCCAACTGCCAGGTCATTTCGGCCTGCAGGGGATCAAACGGCTGTTCTGCTGCAACCAAACGGCCAAGATCGGCCAGCGTCTGGCGCAGCGGCGTCAACAGGCCGAGTGCGCGAGCTGTGGGTAACATACCGCGTGAGCCAGGCAACAGCAGGGGATCATGGTAAATTTCGCGCAGTTTGGCGAGCTGAATACTGACCGAGGGTTGGCTCAGGTTAAGGCGTTCTGCTGCCCGGGTCACACTGCGTTCCGTGAGCAGCACCTCCAGTGTGACCAACAAATTGAGATCGACTCGCTTTAAATTGTTGATAACTATTCCTCACATTAAACCTATCAATTTCAACTATAGCGCTGATCCTTCTACCGTGGAATGGATGTCGGAAAGCCGACGAAACGACTACGGATGATAAGGACGAGACGATGAAACTGAGCGAGTACGTTAACTACGATGCATTGGGGTTAGCCGAACTGGTACAGCGCGGCGAAGTCAGTGCGCAGGAGCTGCAACAGACCGCGCAGACCGCGGTTGAGGCGGTGAACCCAACGATTAATGCGGTGATAGAACATTGGTCGCAACCGCAACCGGAGGGTGAGGGCCCACTGTCAGGCGTGCCTTTCCTGATTAAGGATATCGCCATCAGTATGGCCGGGAAGTGTCTGGAGCTGGGTAGTCGATTGGCGCAGGGCAATATCGCGGCGGCTGACAGTTATCTGATGAGCAATATTCGTCGGGCTGGGCTGGTCACCTTCGGCCGCACCACCACACCGGAGATGGCATTCAGCACCACCACTGAAGCGGTGCTTTACGGCGCGACACGCAATCCCTGGAATCCGGACTTCAGTGCCGGCGGCTCCAGCGGCGGTGCTGGTGCGGCAGTTGCCGCTGGGATCGTGCCTATCGCTCATGCCACTGACGCCGCTGGATCGATCCGGGTGCCTGCCTCGTCGAATGGGCTATTCGGCCTTAAGCCGACACGTGGCCGGGTATCACATGGGCCGGCGATGGATGAAGTCTTCAACGGTTTTGGTGTCCAACTGGGGCTGAGCCGTACGGTGCGCGACAGCGCGGCCTTACTGGATGCCCTGCAACATCCGCATCCCGGAGAACCCTATTACACCTCACCACCGGCACAGCGTTGGCTGTCGCAGGTAACGTCTGAACCTGGCCGACTGCGCATCGGCATGATGACTCAGGCCTGGAACGGCGGGAAAACCGATCCACACATCGCCCAGGCCACGGCCGAGACTGCCGTGCTGCTGAGTGAGTTGGGTCATCAGGTTAGCGAAGTGGATATGGCGATAGGCGTCAGTTGGCAGGAGCTGGTGTGTGCTAATGCACAAATCTGGTGCGCCAATCTGGTCGGTTGGGTGGACGGTTTGAGTCAGGCGACAGGGCGGCCTATATCAAGCGAAACGCTGGAGCCGGAAACGCTGGCCTGTTACCGCTACGGTTTGGCTGCCAGCGCCGTGGATATGGTTGCAGCCCTTGAGGTACGTAACCGGGTGACTCGTGCCGTCGGGGCTTATTTTCAGCAGTACGACCTGCTGCTGACCCCGACCCTGCCCGACTTGCCATGGCGGCTCGGCCGTTACGGCACAGGGACAGCGGACATGAGCGGCCTGGAATGGACGGCGCACTTATTCGATCACTCGCCGTTTACGCCGGTATTTAATGTGGCTGGCGTACCGGCGATGTCGGTGCCCTTGGCGCACGAGAAGCAACACAATCTGCCGATAGGCATGCAATTTGTTGCTGGTTTTGGTCGAGAAGATTTGCTGCTGCAACTGGCTGGCCAATTGGAGCGGGCTGCGCCCTGGCAGCAGCGACGTCCCGCGATTTGGGCGGGAAATGCATAGCTATTGCAGTCAAACGGCAAATTATCCGCTATGTTGCTGAAAGACTTTTTGCGGTGGGCCGGGTGGCTCGCCGCAGCATTCAGGAGGCGTGATGAGCTGTGTATTTTGTGAAATGGTGGCAGGCAGGGTGCCATGCCATAAAATTTGGGAGGACGACAGCCATATGGCGTTCCTTTCCATCTACCCGAATACCGAGGGTTTCAGCGTAGTGATCCCCAAAGCACATCATTCCAGCTACGCCTTTGCCGTACCGGACGAGGTGCTGAGCGCACTGATGCTGGCGACCAAGCGAGTCGCGCAGTTGCTTGACCGGGCGTTTGATGACGTAGGCCGTTGTGGCATGGTGTTCGAGGGTTTTGGCGTTGATCACTTGCATGCCAAACTGATCCCGATGCACGGTACCGCCGCACTGGAGCAGTGGCAGCCGATTGAGTCGAAATCGGTGAAATTTTTCGACCGCTATGAAGGCTACCTGTCTTCTCATGATGCCGCGCGTGCCGATGATGATCATCTGGTCGCGCTGGCGGCGAAGATCCGTTCTCATCAGGACTGAATGGATGAAAACGGAGATAAAAGGGCTGTGTGCAGCCCTGCTTTATCTGGCGGCATTTCAGGCCCAGGCGGACGAGAGTTGTGCAACCGATAAGCCGGACAATCCTCCGCGCAATCTGTTTGCGGAATTATCCGTCGACCCCGATAAAACGCGGCAAGAGGAGAACAACCAAGGATTTATGGTGCTGTGTTACGACATTGATGAGGCGGGCAAAGTGCAAAATATCCGGGTGATGGAAGCACAGCCCGAGCGCATGTTTGATAAAGCCGTTTTTATCGCAATGAGCAAATGGCGCTACCCGACCAACGAGCCGATCAAGGACCACCGTATTACCCTTCGCTTTAAGCATGATGACAAAGCTAAAGTGACGCCGAGCACGGTACCGTTCCGCTAGATGGCACTATCTATCAACGCTCAGCCATTGATTTTCCTGCTGCTTGGCTCCATGTTAGATATTCATACGCATTTTAAGGCCTGCCCGCTGCGGCGGGCCCCAACGCTAATCAGGACTGCCCTATGACAAATCCGTTGCTGACCCCGTTTTCCCTGCCGCCGTTTTCCGCTATTCGCCCTGAAGATATCGTGCCTGCGGTGCAATCCGCGTTGGCCGATTGCCGCGCTGCGGTAGAGCGCGTTGTCGCGCAGCCGGGGCCATTCACCTGGGATAACCTGTGTCAGCCATTGGCGGAGTCTGACGATCGCCTGTCGCGTATCTGGTCGCCGGTGGGGCATTTGAACTCGGTAAAAAACAGCCCGGAACTGCGTGCCGCCTATGAGCAGGCGCTGCCGTTGCTGTCTGAATACGGCACCTGGGTGGGGCAGCACGAAGGGCTGTACCAGGCTTATCGCAGCCTGAAAGAAGGCGCTGCATTCAATGACCTGACCGCGCCACAGCGTAAGTCGGTAGAAAATGCGCTGCGTGATTTTGAGCTGTCAGGTATCGGCCTGTCACCGGAAAAACAGCGTCGCTACGGCGAGATCGTCGCGCGTCTGTCCGAGTTGGGTTCCACTTACAGCAACAATGTGCTCGATGCCACCATGGGCTGGAGCAAGCTGATTACCGATCAAGCCGAGCTGAGCGGCCTGCCGGAAAGCGCGCTGGCCCAGGCTCAGGCGATGGCGCAGGCCAAAGAGCAGGACGGCTGGTTGCTGACGCTGGATATGCCGAGCTATTTGCCGGTACTGACCTACGGCGACAACCGTGCGCTGCGTGAAGAAATGTATCGCGCGTTTGCTACGCGTGCTTCCGATCAGGGGCCGAATGCCGGTAAGTGGGACAACAGCGAAGTGATGGCGGAAACGCTGGCACTGCGCCACGAACTGGCCCAGTTGTTAGGCTTTGACAGCTACGCTGACAAGTCGTTGGCGACCAAAATGGCGGAAAACCCGGAGCAGGTGCTCGGCTTCCTCAGCGATCTGGCCAAACGTGCTCGTCCTCAGGCAGAGCAAGAGCTGGCCCAGCTACGCGCCTTTGCCAAACAGCATTACGGCGTGGATGAGCTGGAAGCCTGGGACATCACCTATTACGGTGAAAAACAGAAACAACACCTGTTCTCGATCAGCGACGAGCAACTGCGCCCGTACTTCCCGGAACAGCGCGTAGTGGAAGGGCTGTTCGAAGTGGTCAAACGCATCTACGGCATCACTGCCAAAGAGCGCAAGGATGTCGATACCTGGCATCCCGAAGTGCGCTTCTTTGACCTGTTCGATGCCAACGGTGAACTGCGCGGCAGCTTCTACCTTGACCTGTATGCGCGTGAAAACAAGCGCGGCGGGGCGTGGATGGACGACTGCGTCGGCAGCCTGCGTAAGGCTAACGGCGAGCTGCAAAAGCCGGTCGCTTACCTGACCTGTAACTTCAACCGTCCGCTGGGCGACAAGCCGGCGCTGTTCACCCATAACGAAGTGACCACGCTGTTCCACGAGTTCGGCCACGGTTTGCACCACATGCTGACCCAGATCGACACCGCAGGCGTTTCCGGCATCAGCGGTGTGCCATGGGATGCAGTCGAACTGCCAAGTCAGTTTATGGAAAACTGGTGCTGGGAGCCGGAAGCACTGGCGTTTATCTCCGGTCATTATCAGAGTGGCGAACCGCTGCCGAAAGAGATGCTCGACAAGCTGCTGGCTGCCAAAAACTACCAGGCGGCGCTGTTCATTCTGCGTCAGTTGGAATTCGGCCTGTTCGACTTCCGTATGCATGCTGAATACAGCCCGGAAAAAGGCGCGCAGATCCTGCCAACATTGGCGGAAGTGAAGAAAATGGTGGCGGTGGTGCCTTCACCAAGCTGGGGCCGTTTCCCACATGCTTTCAGCCATATCTTCGCTGGCGGTTACGCGGCGGGCTATTACAGCTACCTGTGGGCGGAAGTGCTGTCGGCGGATGCCTATTCGCGCTTTGAGGAAGAGGGGATTTTCAACGCTGAAACCGGTAAATCCTTCCTCGACAACATCCTGTCGCGTGGCGGTTCGGAAGAGCCGATGGAACTGTTCAAACGCTTCCGTGGCCGTGAGCCGCAGCTGGATGCTATGCTGCGCCATTACGGTATTAAAGGATAACCCCACCGGTGAGCGTGTGTTTATTGTGTGAAGAAGGCGCCGATCCTGGCGCCTTGTCTATTCTGGCGCAGCGCTGGCAGTTAACTTCGGACGACGAGGCGCTGATGGCGCTGGTCTTGACGCCCGAACGGCTGGAGCTGCGTAAGCGTGACGAACCTAAACTCGGGGCGATCTACGTCGATTTCGTCTCCGGCACTATGGCCCATCGGCGCAAATTTGGCGGCGGGCGCGGTGAAGCGGTGGCGAAGGCGGTCGGCATCAAGGGCAGTTACCGGCCTGACGTGGTGGACGCCACCGCCGGTCTGGGGCGCGATGCCTTTGTGCTGGCGTCTCTGGGCTGCCGGGTGCGGATGCTGGAACGTAACCCGGTGGTGGCGGCATTGCTGGATGACGGGTTGCAGCGCGGCTATCAGGACGCAGAGATCGGCCCATGGTTGCGCGAACGCATGACGCTGTTGCATGCCTCCAGTCTCACGGCGCTAGGTGATATCGATCCACGGCCAGAGGTGGTGTATCTCGATCCGATGTACCCGCACAAGCAGAAAAGTGCGTTGGTGAAAAAGGAGATGCGGGTGTTCCAGTCGCTGGTGGGCAGCGATGATGACGCCGATGGCCTGCTGGAACCGGCGCGTCGCCTGGCGACCAAGCGCGTAGTGGTGAAACGCCCGGATTACGCCCCGCCGTTGGCTAACGTACAGGCACATGCGGCGTCGACAACCAAGAGTCACCGTTTCGATATCTACATGCCCTATCCCGGTTAATTTGGGCGCAGCATGCTGCGCCCCTGCAAGCCGCCTTGATACAACGCCAATTATTTAGGGCATAGAGATAGAGGGTGAAATAGGGAGGTATTCATTGATCCACCTCCCAATTTTATTTTTTACCTTGCAAAGATACTGGCAAGCTTGTGTCCCAGATCGCATGATTCCTTTTCGTTTCCCTTCCTATAATTAAATAAATAATGAAAAAGACACTCCTTGCTGTTTTGCTTTGCCTGGGTACCTCTGCGATGGCCTCTGAACCTGTCAATATCACCATTCTTGGCACCTCTGATCTGCACGGCACCTTTGTGCCCTGGGATTATTCTACCGACACCGCCAATCTGGCCGGCAGCCTGAGCCAAATTGCCACTCAGGTGCATCAGGTGCGCGCCCAGCAGCCGAACGTGATTCTGGTAGATGCCGGTGACACCATTCAGGGCAACTTTGTCGAGACCTTTAAGAACGACAAAACCAGCCCGATGATCCTCGGCTTTAACGCGCTGAACTATGACGTCTGGGTGATGGGCAATCACGAATTCGACTTCGGCCTCAAACCGCTTTCCACTTCACTCAATCAATTCAAAGGCACGGCACTGGCCGGCAATATTCTATGGGACAGCGGTAAACCCTACCTGCCGGCGTATAAAATTATCGAACGCCAGGGGGTGAAAATCGGCATTATCGGCATGGATACGCCGATGACCGCGGAATTCGCCAAAGGCACCGACCGGGTGAAAGGGCTGAACTTTACCGATCCGGTCCAGGCAGTGAAGCAAGTGATCCAGCAGATCCAGGGGCAGGTGGACGCCATCGTGCTGGTGGCACACATGGGGATCGACAACGAGAATCAGCGGCCGGGGACCGGCGTGGGCGATATTGCCCGGGCTAACCCGGAACTGGCGGCGATCGTCGCCGGGCATATGCACGTAAAAGTCGATAAAGAAGTGATTAACGGTGTGATCGTCACCGAACCGGACAAATATGGTCGTGCGCTGTCACGCATCGATCTGCAGTTTGAGCAGCACAACGGCAAGTACGTGCTGATCAACAAAGACAGTTACACCTACCCGATCAAAGGCATCACGTCGGATAAAAAGCTGGAAGAGATTTACCAGCCATACCACAAGATCCTGCGGGCCAATGCCAACCGGCCGATCGCCCAGCTCAGCGGCCAGGATCTGGTGCCGCCGGATGCGGTGAAGGGCATTCCACAGGTGCACGTACAGGATACCGGCATCAGCAAGCTGTATCAGGAAGCCGGGCATTACTATGCGCCGCAGGCGCAGGTGATCGCGTTGCAGATTGATAACGACCGGCCGAAGCTGAACGTCGGTACCATCACCGCCAAGGACATTGCCTTCAACTACCAATATGCTGGTGGCGAGATCACCGTTTATCAGCTCAGCGGCAAAGAACTGAAGAAGTACATGGAATGGTCGGCGGGTTACTTCAATCAGCTGCATGACGGCGACGTGACTTACAGTTTTAACCCGCAGCGCCGCGCGTCGAAATACTCGACCAATGATTTCTTCGATGGCGTGACCTACAAAATCGACCTGCGCCAACCCGCCGGACAGCGTATTCGTGATCTGCAAATGGCCGATGGCACGCCGGTGACGGACAGCACCCCAATCCGTCTGGGGATGAACAGCTACCGTATGGGGCACCTGACGCAAAAAGGCGGCGCACTGGAAGGTATGCAGTTCCCGGTGTTGTCAGACAGCAAGGTGGATTACGGTGAAGAGGCCGGTACCATCCGCAATCTGACCATTCGTTATCTGACCGAGGTGAAAAAAGGACAGTATCAGGGGCAGGCGGTGCAGCGCTGGCAGTTGGTCGGGCTGGAAGGTTATGATCGTGAGCGCAAAATCGTCGAAAAACTGCTGAACGACGGCAAAATCAGCGTACCCACCAGCGAAGATGGGCGTTACGGCAACGTGGCGTCATTCAACGTGAAAGGGTTGCTGTTCAGCGAGCCGAAAGCGCGTCAGCAGCAACAGGCCGCGCTGCAGGCGCAGTTGAGTGCCGCCAGCGATCCGCTGGTTAAAAAGCGTTTGAGCGATCAGTTGGTGATTATCGAGGCGATTAATCCGGCCTGATGAACTCTGCATGGGTAAGGGCTCAGCATGCTGGGCCCTTACCATAACCGACCAGCAGTTAATGCCCCTGCAGTAAACGCTTGCCGACATCACCACCCGGATGAACTGCCAGCAGCGTTTCTTTGTTGTAGCCACTGCGTTCCATCAGGCAGGCACAGGCCGCATCGAAAATCGCCAAAACCAGCACGATAGAAGTAGTTGCCAGCATATTCAGTGGATCTATCTCATTTTCTACCCCGGTGCGGATCACCAGCTGTGCTGCCTGGGCGATAGCCGAATCCGGATTCTCCGTCACACCAATCAGCGGCACACCCTTGGCCTGCAGCGTCGGCAACAGTCGGGTCAACTCGTCGGAATTGCCGCCGCGCGAAATCAAAATCATCAGATCATCACTGCGCAGAAAACCCAAATCGCCATGCGCCGCGTCGGTGGCATTCAGGTAAATCGCCGGTCGTTCCACGCAGGCTAGCATATGGGCAATCTTGCGCGCCGCGATGCCAGAAGTACCGACGCCGGTGACCACAATTTTTCCCCGGCACTCCGACAGTAGAGTCAGCAGCCGTTGCCAGGTCTGTGGGTCGATGCGCTGGCCCAATTGTGCCAGCTCCCGGCTGTAGATTGCCCAGGCCTGCGTTGCACGTTGCCATTCCTGCTGCATCAGGCGTCCTCCTGCATCAGTTGGCGGTATTTCATATGGTCGTTATACAGCTCATGGAACACGCGGTATTTACGATCGTAATAGCGTTTGATCTTGTTGGTTTGCGGCGTCACGGTTTTACCGATACGGCTCATGGCACTCATCGCTTCCGGCAGGCTGTCGAATACCCCGGCCGCCACGGTGCCCATCATCGCGCCACCCAACAGCATCGCCTCGCTCTCCTCCGGCAATAGCATGGCACAGCCGGTAGCATTGGCATGTTCCTGCACGAAAATCGGGTTCTTGGTGCCGCCGCCGCTGGCCATGATGGTATCGATGCTGTAACCGCTTTGGTTCATGGTTTCGATAATATGGCGGGTACCGAGCGCTATGGCCTGGATGGTGGCCAGATAGTGCAACGCCATGTCTTCCGGGGTGCGTGACAGCTTCAGCCCGGTCAGGGTGCCGGTTAGCGTCGGATTGGCACGCGGCGAGCGGTTGCCGTGGAAATACGGCAGCATATGAATGTCTTTGGTCAGATAGGCAATATCCTCCGGCTCGCCCGCCATACGGCGCAGCAGGGCATTCAGCACCTCATAGATGGTCTGCCCCTGGGTTTTTGCCTGCGCCAGCAGCTCCTGATAACAAGGATGTGACTGGATGATGTGGTCAATCAGCGCGCCGGTGGCGGACTGCCCGCCTTCGTTCAGCCAGTATTCCGGCAGAATGGCCGAGTAATACGGCCCCCATACGCCGGGGATAAAGCGTGCGGTACGCGACATCGCCATATGACCGGTCGAGGTGCCGCCGATCAGTGCGACGCGGCGATTAAAGTCCGCCACTTCACCGGAAGCCCCGGTAGCCCCCAGCGTGCCGAGAGTGCCGGCGTGGGCATCAATGATCGACACGCTGACCGCGGTGCCGGCAATCAACCCCATCTCACTGGCGGCGCGCTGGGTCAGGCCGTGGCCCAGCGGTTCACCCATCATTTTGACGTCGCTGCCAATTTTGGCGGCGTCGTGTTCCAGTACGTCTTCCAGTCCAATCTGTTTGAAATAGCTTTTGTCCCAGCGCTGTTCATGGCCGAGATAAGTCCATTTGCACACCGTCGAACACAGCGAACGGGTGGCGTCCTGAGTGGCGCGCCAGGTGAGGAAGTCCGGCAGATCAAACAGGTAACCGGCGTTGGCCCAGGTGGTTGGCATATGCTGCTTCAGCCACAGCATTTTGGGGGTCTGCATTTCCGGCGAGATGATACCGCCGACGAAATCCAGCACCCGGTGTTTGGTGGCGTTAATACGCTCGGCCTGGGTGATAGCCCGGTGATCCATCCACACGATAATGTTCTGTTCGGTACGGCCGGAAGGGCTGATGGTCAGCGGCTTCCCCTCTTTGTCCAGCACCACCAGCGAGCAGGTGGCGTCGAAACCCAGCCCTTTAACCTGAATCGGGTTGATGTCGGCCTGATTGACCGCATCACGCACCGCGTTGCACACTGCCTGCCAGATATTGTCCGAGGACTGTTCAACAAAGTCGGCCTTCGGCCGATACAGGTCGATAGACCGGCTGGCCTGCCCAACCATATGGCCGTTGAGATCGAATACCCCAGCGCGCGCACTTCCGGTGCCGACATCTACGCCAATAAAATAGCTCGCCATTATTTTTCTCCTAGGCTTTTCGATTCTGTAACGCGATAAACAAGATCAGCACCGCGCCCCACAGGGCCATGGTCAGATAGCTGCTGACGCCCAGCAGGTTGAGGCCGCTCTCCAGCATTTGCAGCACAATCAGTGCCAGCACCAGGCCAAGTACCCGGCCAAACCCGCCGTCCGGGTTAATCCCACCCAGCACCGAGGCCAGAATGGTCACCAGCAAATAGGATTCGCCGTAGCCGGCCTTGGCCGAGTTGAACTTGGCCATCATCAGCAACGCCGCACCCCAGCCGAGCAGCGCGGACAGCACATACACCGCGATTTGCACCCGGGCGGTGTTCACCCCGCTGAAGCGGGTAGCCTGCTCGTTGGAACCGATTAAATACAGGCTGCGCCCCAGCGTGGTGTGCTCCAGCAACAGCCACAGGCCAACGGCGACCAGCAGGAATAGCAGCAGCGCCACCGGAATGCCGAGCAGGCTGCCATTACCGAGATACTGAATGGCCGCCGGGAAGCCGGAGATCACCGCGCCGTTGGACAACAGAATATTCAGCCCGGTGATCAGCGTCATGGTGCCGAGTGAGGCGAGGATCGGTGAAACGCCGACCCAGGCAACCAGCACGCCATTAAGCGCGCCAATGGCGACGGCGACCAGCAGCCCGGCGAGCAGTGCCAGCACCAGAAACAGCGGCTGATCCGGGTGGCTGACGATAATTGCCGCCATCACCAGAGAGCAGGCGTTGGCCCCGGCGATAATCGACAGATTGATGCCGCCGGTGAGCATGGTAATACCCATGCCGAGCGCCAGCATGCCGAGGATCGGTAACTGTGAGGCGATCGACTGGAAATTCCCCAGACTGAAGAAACGCGATCCTAGCAGCCCGGCGAACAGCAGCCCCACGACGATAATGATCGCGCTTTGCAGACGGATGATCCGATCATTCGGGATCAGACGGGTTAACTGGGTCATGTCATAGCTCCTTGGCCAGCTTACGTTTTTCATTCCAGGCGGTGCTGCTGATGCTGATCAAAATGATCGCGCCGCTGAACACTTGGTGCCAATAGGCCGATACGCTAAGCAGCGTCAGACCGTTCTGCAGGAACGCCAGCAGCACCACGCCCAGTAGCGTACCGGTCAGCGAGCCGCGACCGCCGGTCATGCTGGTACCGCCCAACACCACCGCCGCCAGCACCGTCAACTCAAAACCTAGTAAGGAGTTGGGTGCGACCGACTGGGTGATCTGCGCCTGCACCACGGCGGCAATGCCCGCCAGAATGCCCATGTAGCCGTAAACGTAGAAGTGCAGTCGCAGCAGGTTCAACCCCAGACGCGATGCCGCATCGCGGTTGCCGCCCATGGCGAAAATCTGGCGGCCAAGGCGGGTGAAGTTCATCAGCACGCCGGTGACGATAATCACCGCCAGCAGGCACAATAGCGGCAGCGTCAGGCCGTAGTCATAGCCGTCGGCACCCTGGAACGAGAACCAGCTGATGCCGTCCATAAACCAGTCGGGGAAACCGTACAGCCAGGTGCCGTTGGTGGTGTACACCAGCAGGCCGTAGAACAGGTTTAGCGTGGCGATGGTGATGATAATTGCCGGCACTTTCAGCCAGTAGACCAGAAAACCGTTCACCAGCCCGAGCAGCAGGCCGACGCCTATCGCCAGAGCGAACGCCAGCGGGAAACCGCCGCCGTGCTGGATCACCCAACTGGCCATCACGTACTGGGCGATAGCGGTGATCGCCGGGAACGAAATGTCGATGCCACCGGCAATTAGCACCACGAACAGGCCGCAGGCGAGAATGCCGAGAATGGCATAGCTGGTGGCCACATCGGTCAGGTTGCCCAGCGTCAGAAACTCGCTGGTGCTAACGCTTAGGCCGATGGCCAGCAGCAACACCAGCAGGCCAAGATAAAATTCGTGCCGCCCGGCCAGGCGGGCCAGTAATGACTTATCCATTCACCACCTCGGCGATCTGTTGTTCGGTACTCTGGTGCGGCGAAAACTCGGCGATCAGCTCGCCTTTACGCATCACCATCACCCGATGGCTGTTGTAATAGGCTTCCGGGATCTCGTCGCAGATCATCAACACCGCCATGCCGAGCGCGGCCAGATCTTTGGCGATCTGGTAGATCCCCTCTTTGTTGGCGATATCTACCCCAACGGTGGGGGAGTCGAGGATCAGGATCTTCGGCTGCGTGGCCACCCACTTGGCAATAGCGATACGCTGGGCGTTGCCGCCGGACAGGGTTTTGACCGGTAGCGCGCTGTCGGAAACCTTAATGTTCAGATCGCGGATCAGCCGGTTAACCAGTTCTGTCGCTTTGGCGTGATCCAGCAGCCCGATCGGGGTATGCAGTTGATCAAACACCGTGACAATGGTGTTGTCGTAGATTGATTGCTCCATGATCAAGCCTTGCGTCAGACGATCCTCAGACACATAGCCAATGCCCTGTCGCACCGCTTCACGGTTGTTATGCAGACGTACCGGCTGGCCGTCAATCCTGATTTCACCGCTGTCCGGGCGTGTCATGCCGAACAGGCTAAGGCACAGTTCAGTACGGCCCGCGCCAAGTAATCCGACGATCGAGACGATCTCGCCGCCGTGCAGTGACAGATTGATATTCTGATATTTTCCGTGTCGGCTCAGGTTACGCACTTCGAGCAGCGGCGCACTCTCGGCTGTGGGCCGTGGGGGTAACTGGCTGTAGTGGAAGCGTTGGCCAGTCATCAGGAACGCCAGCTCATGGCTGTCCAGTTGGCTTGCGGGATAAGTTCCGACCAGTTTGCCGTCGCGCATCACGCTGATACGGTCGGCGACTTCCATCACTTCGTCCAGCCGGTGGCTGACAAATACCACGCAGATGCCTGCCGCTTTCAGCTCGTTGACCACCCGCAGCAGGCCGTCGACCTCCTGACGTGTCAATGAGGCAGTAGGCTCATCCATGATCACCAGCCGCGCTTCGGCGGCAATGGCACGGCAAATCGCCACCAATTGGCGATCGGCAATCGACAGCTTTTCAACTTTCTTGTCGGGATCGATATGCACGCCGACACGCGCCATAGCATCCAGCGCCGTCTGACGCATCACCCGTTTGCGTACCCAGAAATGGCCGCCGGGCAGGTAGCGGTGAATGGCAATATTTTCCGCCACCGTCAGATTGGGGAATAACGACAGATCTTGATAAATCACCTGAATACCATAATAACCAGACAGCTGCGGCGTCAGGGAATGAAAGAGTTTTCCTTCCAGTGAAATATTGGCGCCTTTTTCCGGCTGATAAACGCCGGAAATAATTTTAATTATGGTGCTTTTGCCACAGCCATTTTGCCCGGCCAGGCAGTGCACTTCGCCAATATTCAGCGTCAGGTTGATCTGGTCCAGTGCCAGTACGCCCGGAAACTTTTTACTGATATTTTCCAGGCTTATAAATGCGGTGGATAAGGTCATGGCATTAACCTATGCAGGTTCTTATACCCGTCATCTTTCAAGTTCCAGCGTTGTTATCTGCACTTGCTCACCCCAGTTACTTAACTTTTGTAAGCGCCTGGAGATGAGCAAGCTGGCCGTCTAGCTGCAATTTGAAAGCTATAGGGTATTGTTATAATAGTGATTGAAACTCGGGGCGCGATAGGCTGCGCACCGACGTTATTTAATGATTTTCCCGGTGTGGCGCAATATTACTGAAGGTTAGAAGCCCAGCGATTTGGCATTATCTTTAGTTACTTCAAGAATTTTATTAAACCGAATCACTTTCTTATCCATATCGACGTCGGCTTTACCCAAACCTTCAATCGACAAGTCTTTGGTCACTTCCTTACCCTGCAACAGTTGATCGGCCACCGTCACCAGCGCATAACCGGCGTCTTTCGGATCCCACAGCAGCGCTTTCTTGATGTCGCCGCGCATCAGGTAAGGGGCGGCCTGCGCCGGCATGGCGATGCCGACCACGGCAATCTTGTCCTTGGCGCGTTTCTTGGCGACCGCCTGACCGGCACCAATCGGGCCGAGGGAGCCGAAACCGATAATGCCTTTCATCTGCGGGTAGGTTTTCATCAAATCCAGCGTGGTGGCGTAGGATTTGTCGATGCTTTCCGCCACCGGCAGACGTGACGTCACTTCGAACATGTCCGGATATTTGGCTTTCTGGTACTTGATGGCGGAATCCGCCCAGGCGTTATGCAATGGCACGGTCAGCGAGCCAACATAAATGGCGTAGCCGCCTTTGCCGCCCATGTCTTTTGCCAGTTCATCGACGTTGGCCTGCGCATACTTCTCACTGTCGATGGTTTCAATGTCCCACTGGCCAATCTGCTGATCCGGTGATTCATGGGTCAGTACCACGATGCCTTTCTCACGTGCTTTCTTCAGTACCGGCTCCAGTACCTTGGCGTCGTTAGGTACTACGATGATGGCGTTAACGTTTTTGGCGATCAGATCTTCAATCACTTTGACCTGTGCGGCGGGATCTGGCGTAGAAGGCCCGGTCTGATAGGCATTCACGTCGAGCTTTTTTGCCGCGTCATTGACGCCGACTTCCATACGGTTGAACCAGGGAATGCCGGTCACTTTGGCAACCACGGCAATTTCGAACTTTTCAGCAGCTAAGGCAGGTGTTGTCGATAACATGCACGCAGAAACCACACATGCATTTAATAATGCGAGGTTAAATTTCATTTCGCTGTACCTTTTTTATCTGTAGGGGTGGTTGTTTTTCCACCTGAGCAGATTACAAAGGAAAGGAAGAGGGGACGTAACCCGAAGTGGAAAATTGTGAGCCATGCACATTGAGGTAAAATTATGGCGGTTTTAATGTTAATTAAATGTTTAATAATTTCGTAGTGGTAATTTTACTACGTAAAAACATCATTAAATTAACATTTAATTAAATTTAAATTAACAAAATAAAAACAAGGTGAGTATCAATGCGGGGATTTTTTGCGGTAAAAATGCCGACCTGATGGTCGGCATTGAAGCATTTAACTGTTGTGTGAACAGGATCACTTTACGGCGATGTTAGAGCACACCTTGTGCCAGCATAGCGTCGGCTACCTTGACGAATCCCGCGATATTGGCACCGTGTACGTAGTGAGTTTGCTTCCCTTCACCGCCGTATTCCACGCAGGCTTGATGAATATCCGCCATGATATGTTGTAAACGTACATCCACTTTCTCTGCCCGCCAGCTAATACGTGCGGCATTCTGAGCGATCTCTAAGCCAGACGTCGCCACGCCGCCGGCGTTGGCAGCCTTGCCTGGGGCAAACAGCACGCCAGCGTCCAGGAATGCATCAGTGGCTTGAATGGTGGTCGGCATATTGGCGCCTTCAGCCACGGCTTTCACGCCGTTGCGGATCAGCATCTGCGCGGCGTCCAGATCCAACTCATTTTGGGTGGCGCACGGCAGGGCGATATCCACCGGTACACTCCAGGGCTGCTGACCGGCCAGGTAGGTCAGGCCGCGCTCGCGGGCATAGTCTTCTACACGCCCATAACGCTGATTCTTGATCTCCACCAAATGGGCCAGTTTTTCGGTAGTGAAACCGGCTTCATCGACCAGCGTACCGCCAGAGTCAGAAACGGTGATCACCCGTGCATCCAGTTCCAGCGCCTTCTCAATAGTGTACTGCGCCACGTTGCCTGAACCGGAAACGGCAACTCGCATGCCTTCAAAACCTAGCCCATGGCGTTGCAGCATGGCATCGGTGAAGTAAACCAGCCCATAGCCGGTGGCCTCTGGGCGAATCAGACTGCCGCCAAATGACAGCCCTTTGCCGGTAAACACGCAGGCAGTGTTGTTGGACAGTTTTTTCATCATACCGCTCATAAAGCCAACCTCACGGCCGCCGACACCGATGTCACCTGCAGGTACGTCAGTATCTGGCCCCAGATGGCGATACAGCTCTGTCATCAGTGCCTGGCAGAAACGCATGATCTCCGCCTGGCTTTTTCCTTTTGGATCAAAGTCAGAACCGCCTTTACCCCCGCCCATGGGCAAGGTGGTCAGCGCATTTTTGAAGGTCTGCTCAAAGCCAAGGAATTTAAGAATCGACAAATTCACTGATGGGTGGAAGCGCATACCACCTTTGTATGGCCCGATGGCGGAGTTGAACTGCACGCGCCAGGCGCGGTTGACCTGAACTTGCCCGCGATCGTCCACCCAACTGACACGAAACTGGATGGTGCGCTCTGGTTCCACTAAGCGTTCCAGTAGAGCATATTCGCGATAGCGTGGGTTGCGCTCGATAAATGGCCACAGCGAAGTGAAGACCTCTCTGACTGCCTGCAAATATTCCGGCTGATGGGGGTTATGGTGCTGTAACGAAGACAGGAATGACTCTACCGATACGGTATTTTCCATGGATAGCTCCTTTATACCCGTTGTCTTTCAGGCTGTAGCGTTGTGATCTGTGCTCGTGACTCCCTGGTTACTTACCTAGGTAAGCGCCTGAAGATTCACGAGCTGGCGATCTGGCTACAGCCCGAAATTCAGAGGGTAATACTATGAAATTTCCCCCACTATTTTTATAGATATTGGTTTGGGTAAAGCGTGGGGAATGATGTTGTGTCTTTAGCGACTATATCATTGGAGGGCGGTTGATTATCAAGCGATTAATGATAGCTGCGGAACGAAAAACGCCCGCAAAAGCGGGCGTAGGGTAATTAAGTTAGTGTGTGCTTACTTATGATTTGGGTTTTTCGTCTTCGTCACGCAGCGGCACGATCAACATGTCGATATGTACGGTGTTGATCAATTGGCGTGCGGAGGACATCAGCTTGCTCCAGAAATCCTGATGGTGACCACAGAGTACCAGGTCCATATCGTATTTCTTGATGGCATCGACCAGCACCTGTGCCAAATCGCCACTGCCGCTCAGGGTTTCAGTAATCGGATAGCCGGCATTTTGTGACAATTCGGTCAACGCGTGGTGCGTTTCTTCCGAGATACGTTTCTGCATGTCGCCGAGATTAACGTCGATCAGGCCGGTATACAGGTCGGAATAGTTAACATCTACGTGGATCAGGGAAACTTTGGCGTTGTACGGGCGCGCCATAGATACGGCTTTTTCCACCAGAATTTTACTCTCTGGGGATAGGTCTACCGCGATCAGAATGTGTTTGTAAGCCATGAGAATACTCCTTCCATATAATGCCGATTAAAAGGTTAGCAGGCATTCAGCGTACCAGCCTGGCGCTTCAGGTTTACCTGCATTTTATCATTCAGATAACATAATGATATGTTGGGGCGATCACACTGCACCGCATCAAAAAATCTCTTTATCTCTGCTCAGTCAGTTTTACACCCACCAGGCAGGAAATCCTACCGCCCATAGGGTTGTGTAAAGGTTGACCGATTGAAATATAAGCATTCTTGAACAGAGTATAGTCCCAAATACCTCTTTGGGCAGAGGAAAAGACCGTCAGTGCTCTCTAGGGTGGTTATCAGTTATAACCAATAGGCGGATGACAAAATGGTGGGTTGCGGTAAATTTTATCTACTGCTCAGGCCAGTTTGTGTTTCGTTAACCTACAATAATGACTATAGGCCTTATCATTTCTCCTCTGAGCTAAACCTGCGCGATATGCACCCGCATGGCGATAGGTTGTCTCCAGAGGCGGTGGGTTATGCGCGGCCTGTGCGGTGCCAAGGGGATCGGAGCGGTAGGCTCCCGCAGTAATGAGTGTATAGAGGTAGGGCAGTTGGACCCGGCGGAGCGCCGTGGATAACAACGCCTTGAGGAGGCAATCATGATCAGTACCGTCGCGCTGTTTTGGGCTCTGTGTGTGGTGTGTGTGTTAAACATGGTGCGGTATTACTCTTCTCTGCGTGCGCTGCTGGTGGTTTTGCGCGGCTGCGACCCGCTGCTGTACCAATATGTCGACGGTGGCGGCTTTTTTACCGCTCATGGCCAGCCGAGCAAACAGATAAGGTTGGTGCGCTATATCTTCTCGCAGCGTTATGTCGAGCATCATGATCCGGAATTTATCCGCCGCTGTGAGCGGGTGCGTGGGCAGTTTATGCTGACGTCCGCCCTGAGTGGGCTGGTATTTATCAGCCTTATCGCACTGATGATCTGGTATTGAGGCCGTCTGTTTTCCGCGTAGCAGACAAAGAAAAGGCGGCCACCAGGGCCGCCTTTCTCATGGAGCAAACTGCTTAGATCAGCTTAAGCGCCAACCAATACAGTGAACCGGAAAGCAGAATCGAAATCGGCAAGGTCAGTAACCAGGCCAACAGGATATTCTTCACGGTTTTGCTTTGCACGCCGCCGCCGTCCACGATCATTGTCCCGGCGACTGCCGAAGAAAGTACGTGGGTGGTGGAAACCGGCATGCCGGTGTAGCTGGCAACACCAATCGACAAGGCTGCGGTCATCTGAGCTGACACGCCTTGAGCGTAAGTCATGCCTTTCTTACCGATTTTCTCGCCAATGGTGGTCGCCACGCGCTGCCAACCAACCATCGTACCGAGTGACAACGCCAGAGCAACCGCGACGATAATCCAGATCGGTGCATACTCAACGGTTTGCAGCAGATCTTGACGCAGGTTTTTCAGGAAACGTTGGTCCTGGCTAGAGGTTTCAGGCAGCTTAGCGATCTTGTCTGCGGTATCTGTTACGCACATCAGCAGGCGGCGCAGGTGGCTGCGCTGATCTACCGTCAGTTGATCGTAACTTTGCAGATTGTTCAGCAAGCCGGAGGCAAGCTGAATCGCTGGCATAGCGCGGGCACTGTCACAGTGGAACTCGACGGGTTTATCCGGCGATACGTCCTCATCCGGGCTTGGCACCAACGGAGTGAGAGCGACCACGCGCGACAGGGCATCGCTGTGTTGCTCGTAATATTGCTGCAGGTGGGCCACGGCATCACGCGTACGGGTGATGTCATAACCGGTTGCATTCATATTGAGCACGAAGCCAGCGGGTGCAACGCCGATCAGCACCAGCATGATCAGGCCGATACCTTTCTGACCGTCGTTAGCGCCATGCGAGAAGCTGACGCCAATAGCCGACAGGATCAATGCGATGCGCGTCCAGAACGGCGGCTTACGTTTGCCGTCGACCTTTTCACGTTCCGCAGGGGTCATGTGAATACGCTGGCGTTTCTTGGTGCCACTCCAATAGCGGCGCAAGGCAAACACCATCAACCCGGCGACCATCATGCCAACCAGCGGCGAGATGAGCAATGACAGGAAAATACCAATCATTTTCGGGACGTTAAGCGCATCCACCACCGAAGTGTGTGTCATCAGTGCGTTGGTCAAACCCACACCAATAATTGCGCCAATCAGCGTATGGGAGCTGGAGGCCGGCAGACCGAAATACCAGGTGCCGAGGTTCCAGATGATAGCCGCCAGCAGCATGGAGAACACCATGGCTAATCCGTGTGCTGAACTGACGTTCAACAACAGATCTGTTGGCAACAGATGAACAATGGCGTAAGCAACACTCAAACCGCCGAGCATAACGCCAAGAAAGTTAAACAAACCAGCCATCACGACCGCAAGTTGCGAGCGCATGGCACGGGTATAGATTACTGTAGCAACCGCATTGGCCGTGTCATGAAAACCATTGATGGCTTCATAAAACAACACGAACAACAATGCGAGAATTAACATCAGGCCGGTATGGAAATCCAGGCCAGCGAACAAATGCAGCATAAGCGTTACGCCAGTTTGTGGACATGAACGCCGCGCATTATCAGTGACAACCGGGGCCGGGGAAAAGGAAAATATGACGTTTTTTTGATTTAGATATGACGAAATGATGGCGTTGTTATGACAAAGATATGAAATATCAGCGCGTTATGCTGTCTGGCCCGTTGTAATATTTTCTTACTATGGCGTTGTCGGCGTCATGGCTTTACAATCTGCCGCCGTAAAGTTGCCGGTTACCGGTGGCGAAACGGCGTAATATGGCGGCCTTTTGTCGCGATTGTGGTTTTTATTCAGAGAGGCGCAGGTGGAACAGTTTGATGTCGTGGTAATAGGTGCGGGCGCAGCGGGCATGTTTTGCGCGGCTCAGGCAGGGCAACTCGGTTGCCGGGTGCTGCTGCTCGACAACGGCAAAAAACCGGGGCGTAAAATCCTGATGTCCGGCGGCGGACGCTGTAACTTTACCAATATGTACACCGAACCGGCTGCTTACCTGTCGAATAACCCGCATTTTTGTAAATCGGCACTGGCGCGTTACACCCAGTGGGATTTTATCGATCTGATCAACCGCTATGGCATCGCCTACCATGAGAAAACGCTGGGACAGCTGTTCTGCGACGACTCGGCGCAGCAGGTTGTCGAACTGTTGGTTAAAGAGTGTGAACTGGGCCAGGTGACGACGCGCCTGCGCAGCGAGGTGCTGAGTGTGGAAAAAACCACGGAAGGCTTCGAGTTGACACTGAATGGCGAGAAAGTGAGCGCCCGCTCACTTGTGGTCGCGAGCGGCGGTCTGTCGATGCCGGGATTGGGCGCTTCACCGTTCGGCTACAAGTTGGCCGAACAGTTTGGATTGAAGGTGCTGCCAACACGCGCCGCGCTGGTGCCCTTCACGCTGCATAAACCGCTGTTGGAACACCTGCAAACCCTGTCCGGCGTCTCTGTGCCTGCGGTGATCACCGCCGAAAACGGCGTCAGCTTCCGTGAAAGTCTGCTTTTCACCCATCGTGGTCTGTCTGGCCCGGCGGTATTGCAACTGTCCAGTTATTGGCAACCCGGTGAGTATGTAAGCGTTAACTTACTTCCTGCGCTTGATCTGGCGGGCTTCCTAAATGAGCAACGCCAGGCACATCCTAACCAAAGCCTGAAGAATACTCTGGCGCTGCATTTGCCGAAGCGCCTGGTGGAGTGCTTGCAAACGTTGGGGCAATTACCGGAAGTTACGCTGAAGCAACTGAACCCTACGCAGCAGGCGGAGCTGGTAGAAACATTGCAGAATTGGCGCGTTCAGCCGAACGGCACCGAAGGTTACCGTACGGCTGAAGTGACACTCGGCGGTGTAGATACTAAGGAACTTTCCTCTAAGACTATGGAAGCGGCAAAGGTGCGAGGCCTGTACTTTATCGGTGAAGTGGTGGATGTGACAGGGTGGCTGGGGGGCTATAACTTCCAATGGGCCTGGAGCTCGGCTTGGGCGTGCGCACAAGCGCTGGCTCTTGTGCAGAAATAATGAGTTAAGATATTTTGGTTTAATATTTATTGGTATATCAAAACAATCACAGTAAACATATAAAAGACGGGTTTAATTA
This sequence comes from Serratia grimesii NBRC 13537, assembly GCF_001590905.1. GTDB lineage: Bacteria > Pseudomonadota > Gammaproteobacteria > Enterobacterales > Enterobacteriaceae > Serratia > Serratia grimesii. The sequence continues at coordinate 143,413 of NZ_BCTT01000019.1, read as the reverse complement.
ATTCGTTATTTTATATGTTTTTTGTTTTTCATTGGGTAATACTCTTATTTAAAATAAGTGGATTGTTAGCGTGATATTTTTATTCTACTTGCTGGTTGGATTTATATCTTAATTTCAAACTGACGTTTTTTAATTCATCTACATTGACTGGCTAATGATTTAGAGGGTTATTGCACTCTTTTTATGATTAAAGTAGAACTTGAAAGTTCTAGAGTGTTGAATTATTTCGCGGCGGAATTTAACTTAAAAAATGCCGATCTTGCTAATGGATAATAGTGTAACTAATTGCATTAATTATTATCACTTATGTTTGTTAACTTAATTTCATTAAACCAGTTTGTACTTTTACTGTTGTGTATCTATACCTGATAGACCCACAAAGAAATAGGTAATAACTGTCCTATTTTTTGGGTGATAAAATAAAACACTTTGATGCATCGTCATCGTGAGGGGGTTCTGCAGTTTACGCCTTAGGTGCTATGTCTTGAGAACCCTGGCGGTAAGGCTATCAGGCGATGTGCCTGTATGCTGTGTGGATCCTTTAGTGGGATATGCGTGAAAAGTAATTCCATGATTTCAGCTAAGTGATTTGAAACGAATTTTTGCAAAAATCCAGAGTGGGATTTCACTAAATAAATCTCGGGAGAGCAAATGGAAATCACGATAAATATTTATTCATCAATCAAGCAGATATCGCAGGAAGAATACGAACAGTTGCATCTGCATAGGAATGGAACGGTATTTTATGACTGGCGGTTTCTTTTAGCCGCAGAGCAGTCCCCGCTACTGGCAGTAAAGAAAACTTATTATCTGGTAGCCTATCATCATGGGAAATTATTGGCGTTACTCCCTGTTTATTTGCAAGATTTAGCCGTAGTCGATCCGTTCAGGCGGTTGGCGGAAAACGCCGGTGTTTACGATCAGGGTAATGATACCGGGCTTTTCAGCCATATCATGCATTGCTATGACAGCATGATACCCAGCCGTGAGAGCTCACCGGAATTGCATAAAGCGTTGTTTTTCCGATTGCGTGAACTAGCCATTGAAGAGGGTGCCCGTTATTTTGGTCTGTTAAACGTGTGTGAGCCTTCTTTGCTGCAGCATGCCAGTGAACTGGCGCTAAATATCAACTTTATGCTGGATCGTTGGTATATTGATTTGACTGAATATGATGATTTTGAACATTTTGTTGAGAAATTACCCGCTGACGGGCGTCGTGAAATGCGGCGGCAGTTGCGTAAGTTTGATCCCCAGAAATGTACTTTATCAATGCTCTCTCCCCCTTTCGATGAGCGTCTGGAGCAGCTCACCGAATTATGCCATCAAACCACCGCCCGCCTCGGCACGCCCCAGTATTTCCCGGCGGCACCTTTGGCCCATTTTTGTCGGTTGTGCGGTGACCTTATTCGGCTCTCTTTGGTTGAGTACGAGGGGGCGTTGATCGGCGGCGTTATTTGTTTCCGGCAGAACGACACGTTGCATATATGGTCCGCCGGCATGCGCTATGACCTGGTTGAATTTAGTCCCTATACGCTCGCTTTTGCTCATGCTTACCAATACGCGTTTGCACAAGGGTTCGCCCGCGTTGAAGGCGGCCGGCTTAATGAAAAAATCAAAACCCGTCTTGGTTTTCGGCCTGAACGCTTATATGCCATCACCAGTGATCGGCTTAATCATCTTTCCGTGTAGTAAATGGCTCAATTCCGATTGGAGTGATCTATGAAAGACAATGCCTATTGTGCTGATGCTTATCGCTGTTTTGTCCATCATTTACAGGGGCGTATCCGCTCCCGCTATCATCCAGAGTATTCCGGGTGGTTGCGACAATCTACCTGGAATCGGCGGGAGTTTGGACGAATGCCTGAAATGATCGTCCGTGCTGAAACGGTAGCGGATGTGGTGGAAACTGTGCGCTTTGCCGAGCGACACCGCCATCCCATCAGCGTAAGGGCGGGCGGGTACAGCTATGGGGGCGGTCTGCTGCGTGATAACAGTATCTTACTGGATATCTCCGCATTGCGTGAACTCGAGATCGAACCTGGGAATGCCATGGCGAAAGTGGGACCGGGTTTGACTAACCGGGAATTAAGCGCCGCTTTGAAAAAACAGGGGCTGGCATTTCCTACCGGACATGACGGCAATACGGCAATCGGGGAATTTCTGTTAGGCGGCGGCATGGGAATTAATTCGGCTGCCTGGGGGGGAATGAGTGTTTTCAATGTCGAAGCCGTAGATCTGGTGACTGCCGATGGGCAACTGCGTCATGCCAGCCGCAGTGAATATCCTGAGCTGTTTTGGGCGGTTCAGGGAGCTGGGCCCCATGCGTTCTTTGTGGTGGTATGTTTTTATATCAAATGTTATTCGTTACCACGTTCGATAACTAACTGTATGTACCAACTCCCTTTTAATACTCTGGAACTGTTGCTGGAAATCATTAAAGGGAAAGATTGGGATACGCGTTTGCAAATTGCGATTGTTCTTTCACGCCCCGAGAAAAACCAGCCCAAGACGCTAATTCTTAACACTCTGGCGTTTGCGGACAGTGAGGAGGAAAGTGCAGCATTGCAAGCGGGGCTTATACAGAATATTCCGGTCAATTTGATCACTCTGTTGGCCAAAACAACCTGTAAAGGTTTTGACGACATTCATCAGCAATATGCCTCCATGCAGACGGGACGTCGTTTTCGTAGTGACAATATCATGACCGATCAAATTCAGCTGGCAGCGGCAGTACTCGATGTTTTCCTGCCGGAACAACCGGCTCAGGATGGTATTACACGGCTGGTGTGGCGGGGTAAGCAAACCTTCCCTGATGCTGCTTATGCCGTTAAAGGACAGTTTCTTGTATCGACTTACCTGCAGTGGGATGACGCAAAGGACGATGACGCCAATCACCGCTGGTTAGTGCATCTGTATGATCGGTTGGCCGCATTATCCTGCGGATACTACATCAATGAATTCGATTTGGAGGCGCGCTCAGGTAACGTTGAGCGTTGCTATACGTCGGAAGGTTGGCAGAGACTGAACACGCTGCGTCAGCATTATGATCCCGCAGGTATTTTTGTTGATGTCAGACGTGCATAGCGAGATATGTGGTTAAGGGCTTTCCTCGCTGCCGGGGCGCTGATCAACCGCGCCCGGCCTCGAGTGAGGAATTTTACGCTGTAGTAGGCACTTGGGCATTGATACCTCTCACCAATATCGGCACTTGCGGGCAATCACGTTTGGGGAGAGTAACGATCGTCTGAGGGGATTCCAGGTGCATGGCGTGCTTTCCGTCAAAATGGATAGCGACAATTTTAAAAGCAACAGCGCCAGGTTCCCGTGGCAGCATTATGTTTCCTGAAATCACCGCACTAAACATCAAGATGAAACCTGAATGGCGTTTTTGGCTGCATCTTAATGTCGATGTTCTTGATCAGACAATTATACTGGCGCTGATCGTCGAAATGCTGGAGGCGATGTTCCGCCTCCGCAAAGACTGAGTGACCCAGGGTTTGCGCCCCGAAAGTAATGGCGCTCAGCTATCGATTTTCTCGGGCAACGACACCAGCAAAACATCGGTTTTGGCATTGTTGATCAAATGGCGGGACGTTGGCATGAGTCGGCTCAGGAAATTATGCCGATGCCCGCAGATCAGCAGTTCGATATGTTTTTCAAACAGGATTTTTTCGATTTCCCGATTAAAGTCACCGACGACCTCCAGTGCTTCAACAATCGATGACGTATCATAGCCACCATCGCGTAGAAATTTTTTTAACAGGTTAACGTCATCGTTAATCACTCGGGTTTGAAAGTTATCCAGACGATCGATAACTACGCCAGAATAAAGCTCACCGACATCGACGCCGACATGCACTACATACAATTTAGCCTGGGTGGCATTGCTGAGGGAAAGGGCGCGGTCGAGCAGTTTCTTGTTGTTGTCTTTCAAGTCCAATGCCACAAGAATATTTTTATAAAGCATACGACTCTCCTTTTCTATTATGATTATCTTGATAATAGAGTCTACCCAGAAGGCATTTAAATCAAACCTGAATAACCGGTTATGATGACTACTTTTTTATATTAACGTGGGCGTTGAATTCGATCGTTAACAATGTTTATTATCAATCATCGAAAGCAAAGCAGTCGCAAAACGTAAATTCAAAGGAGGTGGTTATCCGTTAATCCTAGGTAGCGATGGCGTTAAGTATGCAATTTGTGAATCCAATTTTCTGGTTTTGGGGGAACGATGATTTCCGACTTTTGTTCCCTCATTTTTTTAACGCAAAAAGTTAATTATTAACATGATGCCAACAACATGCTGACGAGGAAAATAAATGAAAGATCTATTGGATAAATGCAGCGATAAAGGGTGCTCCATTGATATTGGGTCAGTGCTGGATAATGAAAATTGCACGGTCACTGTGACTAACCGTTTTGATACCTATGAGCAGGCAATGGCGCACTTTGAAGAGATGGAAATCAGTGCCAACAATGTGGCATCAGAAAAGTATCCCTGTCATATGGCACATACCATTAAGATATTGAATAAAAAGTACATTGCCAGAATTGATATGACGTTTTCCTGCCAGGCGGAGGCGATTATCTTTGAGTTGGAGATGCAACATCGTATCCACGACTAACCCATTCCGTTCCATTTTTTAGGTTTGATATCATGAAAGATATGACCATAGCGATCGTCATTTGTGAAAGAGAGCTGACTCGTTTTATTCAGGGGCGTATTTGTGACATTAATCAGGGGACGGAAACCCCACGCTTGGCCGTGGCTTTTATCCAAAAATACGGTAGAGGTATGGCAGATGCATTGTCCTCTATCTATGGAACGGCCGTGGCCGGTGAAAGCATTATAAAAATCACTGAAGGTAAATTAAGCCTGATAGATCCGGATTGGAGTGAAAAAGACAAAGAACGTTTTCGTGCACGCCCTGCCGATCTGAAATTAACCCCGCCTTAACTTACATCTAAATTATCAGGAAGGATAATGCAATGGGTTATGCTGCTTCTGGCTATTTCATTTGAAGTAACAGGAACCATTTTTATTAAGTACGCGCAAGTTTATCAGTGCAATAAACTTCACCTTATTACACTGGTCGCGATATGTACGTCCTACTTCTTCTTTGCCAAAGCAATCAGGAAAATCCCTTTGGGCATTGCTTATGCGCTTTGGGAAGGCATTGGTATTTTGCTGATCGCATCACTGAGCTATCTGTTGTTTCAAGAGCCGATATCGGTGTTTAAGTTGTTGGGTTTTTTACTCATCATCTGCGGCATCGCCTGTTTAAAATTTGGGGTGGTCAAACACCCCAGGGGTGGCTAGGCCTTGTGTGTTGACAGCAGGATGCTGGTCTCGGTGCTGGAGATGCCGGTGATGCGGCGGATACGCCCCAAAATTTTATCGAAGTTCTCCAGGCTGTCGGTACGGATTTCCACCAAAATATCCCATTTGCCGTTGGTCGTATGCAGGGTGAAGACCGAAGGTTCAATACGCAATTGCTGCAACACACTTTGCGCCTTGGTGCCTTCAACTGCCACAGACATCCAGGCGCGAATGCGGTTATGTTCCACGCCCGGCTTTATACGGATGGTATAGCCGGTAATGATTCCCTGTGCTTCCAGCGCCTCAATTCTTTTTTGTACCGTAGCACGCGAGACGCGCACCTTGTTGGCGATCTCGGTAATCGAAGCACGGGCATTTTCACGCAGCAGTAAGAGGATCTGGCGGTCGGTATCATTCATGTTGTCAAAGTGTCACTGGCTAGTGTCGATTTGTAAAAATATAGAGCAATTTAGTCATTTTTCACACTGTTTGGCGCCAAGTTGATTATCCATAATGGTCTCGCGCCAGCCCCTGGCTAATCCTCTGAACCCGGTGACAAAGACCATGCAAACCACCCAATCCGTTTTTATGATCAGGCCATCTGACTTTGCAGCCAATCAAGAAACCAGACACAGCAATTTTTTCCAGAAATTCACGGAAACAAATGAGAATCACACGGCTGAGGCGCTAGTGGCCTTCAACCATTACGTCGAGGCTCTGCAACAGGCGGGCATCGATGTCAGGGTCATTGATGAGATACGTGGGCAGGCGACACCAGACGCGTTATTTCCCAATAACTGGATTGCACTGTTGGGAGACGGCACCCTGTTCACTTTCCCGATGGAAGTGGAGAACCGGCGACGGGAACGCCGCCAGGATATTATTGCGCAGCTCGCTGATGACTTTGTGATTAAAAGGTGTGTCGATCTCTCCGGCCACGAACTGACGGGGTGTTTTCTGGAAGGTACCGGATCGCTGATTTTGGATCACGAGCACAAGCTGGCTTATGCCTGCCAATCTTCCCGTAGCTCACCTAAAGTGGGACGAGAGTTCGAACAGCATTCCGGTTATCAGATTGTCTGGTTTGATGCTGCGGATCGTCATAACCGGCCTATCTATCACACTAATGTGATGATGAGCGTTGGCGCTCAATATGCCATCGTGTGCCTTGAAAGCATCCGCGGGGTGGCGCAAAAAAATGACCTGATCGCCATGCTGCAACGCAGTGGAAAAACCATCATTGACGTCAGTTTCGCCCAGATGGAGGCATTTGCCTGCAATGTTTTGGAGCTGCGTGCGCAAGATGGCAACCCGGTTTACGCCATGTCGACCCGTGCCTGGGCCAGTTTTACACCACAACAGCAGGCACTGATTGGCGGTTATGCCCGGTTGGCACTGGGGTCTATCGACATCATTGAAGATCTTGGCGGCGGCGGGGCACGATGCATGCTGGCGGAGATTTTCCTGCAAAAGAAACGGGCCGTGATGTAACCCTACACATTGTTTCAGTTCAACCCCATCTGATTAAGCAGCATTTTATGCAACTCGGTGCTTTTGTGGACATTCAGTTTACGCATTGCCGAGCGTTTATGGGCGCTGATTGTCTTTTGGCTGCGGTGAAGCATGCCAGCGATGGTACAGGCAGACATACCGGTGCTCATCAGCCTCAGTACTTTTTTTTCACAGCTGCTCAAGGCGGCGATGCGGCATTGCCGGCATTTCCAGATACCGCTGGCGTGCAATGCCACCCAAGGCTGTTGGCAAAAACGTTCCAATGACATTTGCAACGTGTTGCGGATAACCGTAGGGGTATCGCGTCGATTAATGCTGAACAGCGCAGGGTGAGCATGCAAATAGCGGGTATCGCGATCGTCGAGGATCAACACGGTCATTTGCCGGTGGCGCGGCGTCTGGTGCGGGCTTTGGTAGCAGCGGGCGCAGCCACAAGTGTCTTCGAGGGTACGAAACACGATCTCGATCGGCTCCAGATTTTGCAGATCAACCGGATATGCCCGACTGGATGCGTTCAGATCATGCAGATATTCTTCCAGCAACAGCCGTAAACCGAATTGATAAAAGTTATCACTGCCCAGCAGGGTGAATCGGATATTAAGCATGATTACTCCTCAAAACGCATATCGTGTGGAAATAACCGGCGTGCCTGATGTTGCAGATCGGCGGCCCGCTGTGGCTGTTGCAATAACCGACTGACAGCCATGAGATTGATGTAGATATTGGCGTCCGGCCGCACGAGGATCTCGTTTTCCGCCCACTGCTGATAGCGCAGTAGCGTCGCGGTATCGCGGGTTTGTGGGTATTGCAGTAGCCGCTGCAACTGCACATCGTAGTCATAGCGTACCTGCCAGGGCGTGGGTGCCATCACCTGGCTCATGGGCGCAAATTGCCGCAGGCCGGTTTTTTCCACGGCGGTAATAATCAGTGCGCTATGCAGGCCGTTGAGCAGATAAGGCAACATCAGTACAGCCACTCCCGCAGCCAGCAGACGCAATGTCAGTTGTGAGCGGGGCGGTAATCGCAAGCGGCGGCGCACATCGCTCGTGCGGAGAATCACCAACAACAACACGGCGTGAGCAGCAGAAAGGTAAAGTGGATATTCCACCATCATATGTAACAGGATGGGCAGCGCCGCCATCCATGGCGCAGGGCGCAAAGGCAGAGCGCGCGTGCGTTGCAGCAAGTGCCAAAATCCCCAGCAGATCACGGTAACGCCGCTCAGGCTCAACAGACCGCCTTCAATGCCCCACAGCAATATTTCGTTGTGCGGATGGCTGATAGCGACACTTTCCATGCCCGTGCTATGAGTGGTGTAAAAGTGATGCAGGAAATCGTGCTGAAAATGCCCATAGCCCCAGCCAAACCATGGGCGCTCGGCGATCATGCGCAGCGCTTCCTGCCAGTAAGTCAGTCGGTAAAAAATCGGCTCTGCGACGGTGATTACCCTCGTCGCTCCGTTGAGCATCACCAAAAGTATCCCGGTAGCCACCCCGGCGATCAGTAGCAGTAGGGCAGCGGTGGCGCGGCGACGATTGAGGCGGTACAACATCCACAGTTGCAGTGGCGACAGCAGCAGTGCCGCCAACAGGCCGACGCGTGAGGCGATAACGATCAGTAATAGCGGTGCTAAAACCAGAATAGAGGCGCTCAGCCATTGCAGGCGATATGACATGCGGCGTTGGTTACTCAGCAGATAGAGTGCCAACGCCAAACCGGTGGCCATAAAACTGGCCATCAGGTTCCACTGTTGGAAGATACCGTAAGGGCGGTTTTTCAGGCTGTTGTAACCGATCCAGTTACCCGGTTGCAGCAGAGTGTATTGCACCAGACCGAACAAGGCTTCGATCACCGTCGCTGCCAGTAACAGAATCAGCAGGTTGCGCCTGCGTACGCGATCGAGTGGAATTTGCAGCAGTGCGAAGTAGGCGAGCACGCCAAGTACCAGTCCCATCAGACGCGGCAGGGCTTCACTCAGCCAGGGCTGCTGTGTCCATAGCAACGGCAATAATAAAATCAGGCCGCCCAACGCCAGTCGGTTAAAAAAGACCGAGGTCACCAACGGTCGCTGACTAAATAGCATCGCACCGAGAATCATCAGGGCGATGAATATCCCACCGACCAGATTCCACGGCAGATAAAAGCCACTGCCGCCGCGATTGGGCCAGTAAATGTGCATGGCGATCAGGCAATAAAACGCCACCAGCCCGAATAACCAGGCTGCTTTTGATTTGGACATCATCACTTCTTCCTGCAGACGCCGGGCTTATTGGTAAGCCAGTACGAAATTGGCTACCGAGCTGAATTCACCCTCGGTAATGGTTTTATTCTGTATCGCGCTGGGATGACCTTGCACATAGGCAGTGAAATTCAAAATATTAGCGCCGTCCTGCAATGCCACCGCGCTGGTGGCCTGGTTCAAATCAATATCTGCTCCCTTGCTGTCAAACAGGGCGATGGCAGCGCCGTTGGTACCGTTATTAATCGCCAACTTGCCCGGTAACTCGCCGTCTTCGGTACCGCTAAAGGTCACATTGACGGATTTGAACACCGTTGTTTTACAGTCGGTCAGTTTGATGCTGAACGGTACCGGAGTGCTATGGCCGTAGCGATACAGGGTTTTGACGATCACGGTGTCCATCTCCACCACCTGATCGGCTGATTGTGGTTCGATATTGCACGGCCGGCTCACGACAGTGCCGTGAAACTGCAATGGCGAACCGACCAGCTCGGTGTCCGCCTGGGTGGGCAGCGCTGCAAACAATAAGGGTGTGCAACTGAGTAGTGCTAAAGCACGTAAACGCATCGTCTTTTCTCCCTGAGCTACTCGAAGGCTGCCACAATGGTGGCTGAGGCGTTAAATTCCCCTTCCGCGATTTCCTTACCGCCGTTGGCCAACGGTGCGGCAACTAAATTCCAACTACCGCCATTACCGATATTGGGTACCGGATAAAACTCATTTGGGATCACTAATTGGCCGTTATGTTTGATCTCGATACCGAGATCGGATTTGTCGGTTTTAAACGCGTTATTGGTAAAAGGCGCCGGGGTGCCGGATACCGCCAGTTTGATATTCAGTGTGCCGTCCTCGAAGCTGCCACCTTCACACTGAAAGCGTACCGGTATGCTTTGTGGATAGCTGGCACCGTTCAGGTTGCTGCCGCTGATTTCACCGAATTCGACGTTGATCAGTTGGCCTTCATTCACCACGCATTTATCCGGCACATATAAAATGGCGGACTGAATAAACACCTGGGCCATCGGGTTAGGACCAAAACCTGCGTCTGTTGATCCTAACCGGCCATACATCTCGATGATTTGTCGGTCATTAATCTGCACGCCGTTGATGATTTTTTTGCGTACCCGGAACGTGATTTTGCCTTTGGAGCCGCTGCCGTAATTATTGACCTGCAAATAAGGCGGTCGGCAAGAATGCTGGTTTAACAGGTTGGACTCGTTATAAAACGGCACCGTGATATAGGCATTTTTATTGCCGGCGATCCAAACTTCGGCTTTTAAATCCAGAAAGTCATTAAGCTTTAAATAACCGTTGCCGTATTCGGAAGGCGGTAGTGCCGAATCCGACTTATAAAAGTGCGGGCTGGTAGGAATAGGCGTATCGCAATAGACTTTACCGGTATAAGTGCCGCCCAGATCATAGGGAAACAGCTTGGTAAAGCCGACTGTATTAGTAATGTTGGTTTCGTTCAGATCGATATAAAACTGTTTTGGGCCGCCGTCTGGCGTCACATAGCCGTTAGCCCAAACCACGGGGGCCGACAGCGTCAGTACCAGCGGCAGGCAAGTGTTCAGGTAGGTTTTTTTCATCGCGTTTTTGAACCTCACAGGTAAATCACCTGAATGTGCGCCACGCCGGAAAAGCCGGCCGCCATCACTGCCCGCTGTGTTGACTCCACGCTGGCGCTGAACCACAACGTATTGCTGCCGGGTTGTAGAATGTAGGGCTGGCTCTGTTGGTTAAGTGACAGCGCACGTCCCTGCTGATCCTTCAACCGAAGGCCAATACCTTGCACGCCGCCGTTAAGTTTCAGCAGGTCCGGGTTGTTGATATCGCTGTCGCCGAGAAACACCAGCGTGGCCGCTTGTTCACCTTTTAAATACAGCTGTCCGGCATCGCCGTTTCGCTGACCGGCGGGGTTATCCGCCAGTGCTTTGGCCCCCAGCAGACAGTTGCGGAACGAAAGGCGAAAACGCACCGGCGTACTTTGATCGCCGGCATTTTGGAAATCACGTGCGTTGACGTCGCCCAAATCAATGGCCTGATCCTGGCTGTCCGGCGTCAAGCTGCAGGGGGAACTGAGCAGTCCACCATGAAAGCTGACGGTGCCAGTGGTGCCTTGGATTACGCCCAGTGGTGTCGCCGCCGTTGCACTGCCTGTGAACAGCAATACGCCGAGCAGCAGGGGCCGCAGACGGCCGCCGGTGAATTCAGCCATGCGTAATCTCCTTATTTTTTCGCATCGGGCACGGCGTTGCAGACGCTGCCGTTACAGGCAAAGCGCAGCTCCGGGTGGCCGCCGTAGTCATTGATATAGGTGACGACAAAACTGTTGAGGCCATTGTCGCGTAGCTTGAGCGTTTCGCTGGATTTCGGTTTCAGCATGACGGGCTGGAAATCGCTGAGTGCGCCGCCGCCCTGTTTCTGCGTCTGACGGGTCATACCGGTCAGAGTGATATAAAACGGCGTAGGGTTTTCAACGGTGAAGCCCCCAGCGCTTTTGTGGAACACCAGCTTTTCCTGCCACACCTCACCTTTTGGCGCGACGATAGCCTTCGGCCGGTAAAACAGTTTGATCTGGGTTTGCAGGGCTAACTGCATCACATTGGTTTTGCTGCTTTTCGGTGGGATCTCACGCAGATTGAAATAGAACACCGATTCGCGATCCTGCGGCAGACGGTCAGCCTCAGGGGTTTTGGTGATGCGCACCACACTCCGTTCGTTGGCCTCAACCCGCTGCAACGGTGGCAACACCACCAGAGGAGAAGTGATTTTCTGGTGCTGCTCGTTCTCTAGCCAAGACTGGGCCAGGAAAGGCAGTTCCTTGTTTTCGTTGACGATATTCAGGCTGATGGACTTCGCATCACTCAGATAGACTGCACGTGTGCGATCCAGTGATATCGCCGCATTGGCAACAGGTGCTACAGCGGCCAATGCCAGGCCCAGTGCGGCCATTTTTGCTAACGGGGAGTTATTCATAATCATCAATTCTCTGTGTTACGGATTACAGTTTGGCGCACGGCAGCAACAGCTGGTCCAGCGGCTTGGCGGCGCCCGGTATGACAATGCGGCACTGGCGCTGACCTTCCCAGGCGACATCCAGTTGTTCTTGCGGCTGTACACCGGTCAGATAGACCGAGCCGCCGTCGTTCACTACTGCCACTTCGCGACCGCGTTCACTCAGCACCGTGGCACCAAACGGCGGCTCGCTGCCGTCGGCAAGTTTGATGGTGGCCAGCAGTTTGCTGCCTTTAACGACTTCAAAGTGGCGGTAACCGATGGCACCTTCGGTCAACGTGCCTTGCACCACTGCGCGGGTGGCTTCTACGTCGTCAGCCAGCGTATTGACGTCGATGCGGGTATCCGTGTTGTAGTAGCTGGTGATGTCGGAGATCACCGCCAGGCCAAAGCGGTTACTGTAGGCGCGGCCGTTATTGATTGGCACCCCGGCAATACCGTCGGTATCCAGCATCATCCGGCTGCCGCCGTTACTGGAGTTCTGATGCGCGGCAACGCCATGTCGGGTAGCGGTAATGCCACTGCGGAAAGTACCGCCAATCGACGAGTAGCTGTCTTGTTGGTAAGAGGCGCTGGCGTTAAGTGAGCCAAACGATGCGTTATGGCTGTAGTAGCCACGGGCCAGTGATTTACCGGATTGGTTAAAGCCGCCGCTGACTTGCCAGGTATTGTTCGGGTCGGTGTAATCGTTGTAGGACGCCATCTGAGTAACGTCGCTATTGCTGGTTTGCAGCGAGTAACCCACCCGACGGCGATCGCCAATAGGCACACTGAAATTCACCATCACACTGTCATCGGTACGGCCATGATAGGTCGTGCGGTAAGCCGACAGCGATGCAGTGATGTTGCTGATATTGCCGACGTTGAACAATTTACTGGCGGACAATCCGTAACGGTCCTGCGCTCTCGCATCCCAATAGGTTTGGTGTGAATAGGTCAGGTAGGCGGTGATCGCTTTGGCGCTGTCTTCCGCCATAAAGGTTTTGCTGGCGGTAATGGTGTACAGCTCTTTCTGGCGCCCGTCGTAGCGTTCATCGTAGTCACTGTAGCGCTCTTGCAGATACTGCGACATGTTCATGAATTTACGCTGTGAGAAGCGGTAGCCGGCGAAGGTAATCTGGCTGTTCAACTCATCGAAACGTTTGGCGTAGTTGACCTTGAACGACAGACCACTGGCGGTCGGTTCATTGGGCAGGCGGGCGATGGATTGAGTCACATCCAACGACATGGCACCAAACACATTTAGGTCACGGCCCAGGCCGAGTGCCCAAGCGTTGTAATCACCGCCAAGCAGTGCCCCGCCATACAGTGACCAGGCGCTGGTCAGCCCCCAGGAGAAATCACTGGCGGAGAACAGCGACCCCTGCATGCGATGATCGTAAGCTGAGGGTCTGCCTACGGCGACGTTATAGCGTACATAGCCAGGGCGCGTCAGATAAGGGATGGTGGCGGTATCTACCTGGAAAGTTGATACGCTGCCGTCCTGCTCTTCCACTTTTACATCTAAACGGCCGCGTACCGAACTGTTGAGATCCTGAATGGCGAACGGCCCGGCGGGCACGGTGGTTTCATACAACGTGCGGCCTTCTTGCGACACGGTGATTTTGGCGTTGCTTTTGGCAATACCGCGAACTTCCGGTGCATAACCCTGCAAGTTCGGTGGCAGCATACGTTCGTCGCTGGCCAGATTCAGGCCGGTAAAACGGTAAGAATCGAACACGCCCGAGTCGAGGAAAATTTCGCCAAGGGTCAGTTTGGCGGCCTGCATCGGTAGCGCGCGATAGGCGTAGATTTGATTCCAGTCGAAATTACTGTCGCGCTCGCCGGCCTGCTGGTTGTAATTGGCCTGATAATCGGCGCGCAGACGCCAGGCACCCATGTTGGCACCTACCGTCCCGTAACTGCTGAGGTTTTCTGCGGTGTTGTTATTGTGGCTCTGTTTACCGACCTGGCCGCTGATGCTGTAGTCCAGTAGCAATCCGGGGATGCCGTCATCCCATTGTTCCGGTGGGGTCCAATCCGGATCGGAATATTTCATCCAGGCCTGTGGGATGGTGATCGCCAGAAAGCCTCCGCCAATACGGTCGGAAATAGTCGCCCCTTTGATGCCACTGATATCGGCACAGCTGTTGTTATGCCACAGGGTGATTTTCTTGGCGGCTTCTTCTTTAAGCGCCATTTTTTCTACCAGATCGGGTGGCAGGCAGACACGGGAGCGATCCTGTTTATCCGACGACGGATAATAGTGAATGCTGCGCTGTGGCAGGGTTTTCTGGTTGATCTTAATATCCAGCAGATAGGCGCCGGGCATGACGTAATCGGCGTCGGAAAAGCGTGATAAATCCACTTTGCTGCGATCGCCAATATCTAATACGTCGGTATTAAATTCCGTGGCGGAAAAAGCCGAATGCACCCAGAGGAAAGATAGAATGACGGTGAGGGGTATTTTTTTCCGTGTCAGTAATGACGTCATAGAATAATCACTCATGGCAAATCCGCGCCCAATAGCAGGTCATCCTGTACGACCTGAATACGTAATACGTGATGTCATTCAGTGCCAAAATCGGCACCCGCCTAACAAGGCGTTACAGATAAGACAGGGTAAATTTTGCCAGTGAGTTGAATCCGCCGGCTCGGGCCCTATCAGGGTGAATGCGTAGCTGGGCGCCAAAGCGCAGCGTATTGTCGCCAGCAACAATCTGGTAATCCGCTGTGGTGCTACCTAAAGGGATCGGGGTACCGGCTGCAGTCAGCAGCTCAATGGCTACACCCTGTGCTTCACCATAAACACCCAATAACGCAGGATCCCGACTGTCTGCGGTACCGTCGAAAGTGACCGTGGCAGCGCGATAGATAAAGTCGGGTTTTACAATGCTGGCCAGTTCGCAGTTCACCAGCTTGATCTCAAAATTGCGTCGGCTGCCAATCAGTACCGGCTGTGAATCTAAGGAGGCATCGGTCATGGATACCAGCCCGAAATCGACGGTCTGATCCAGGCTTTCACTGGCAATTCCACATGGGGTTTCGACGATTTCGCCGCCCAGACTGAGTGTGCCGTGGCCCTGATTTTTTGCCGCTGCCTCCGCCCCCGCGCTACAAACGCTGAGCGCGATAAGCAGTACGCCCCAAATTGGGTTTGTCATGCTGGCGTCTCCCTGTTGCCGTTGGTCCCGTTACCCAATATCCGTGCAGGTAAAACGGGGACACCAAAACGGCGTCCCCGACGGGATTACAGGTATGCCAGAGTGAAGTTTGCAACGCTGGTGAACTCGCCTGGAACCACGGCGCCAGAAGCGCTGCTGCCTTGCAGATAGGCGGCGAATTTCAGAGAGTTGTTACCTTCGGTCAGGCCCTGACCATCGGTCGCTGTACCCAACTCAACATCTTTGGAGTGCAGGTTGTCATAGATCATGATGCCAGCGCCGGTAGCAGTACCGCTCAGAGCCAGCAGTTTGCTGTTATCTGGATCTGGGGTACCTGTGAAGGTCACTTGGACGTTCTTCATGGTCGCGATAGAGCAGTCTTTCAGTTCAATGCTGAATGGCTCGGAGCTGGATTTACCTTCTTTAGCCAGCAGACGGCTGCTGATTTGGCCCATTGGTACAGTCTGGTCAACAGATTCCGGTGCTACGCTGCATGGCGCATCAATAATTTCACCGGTAAAAGTAACTTTACCGCTACCCTGGTTAGATGCGGCATGAGCAACAGATGCAGAAGCGAAAGCAATCACGGTTGCCAGCATTAATTTATTCAGTTTCATTTCTCAAGTTCCTGTAGAGAGTATTTAAATAAAAAGAACAGCACATCTAAATCCCCCACAACAGCGGCAACGTCATGTCGCCGACGCCGTAGTTGGAGCCAGATCCTTTTGCTCTGGGCAATACGCCACCATCCGTTATTCATGAGTGAATAACGAAAGTTTTTGGAAATCGTAAAATCGAAATCCTTAAAAGAAAAATAGGTATATCACCATAGCGTCTTGCTGGGATTATTCTTGCAAATAATAGGCGTGATTGGGAATAGCTTTTATTAATTTAAGTCAAATACAGAATATAAAACCAAAAGGAAAAAGAAATATATATGATTGAAAATCAATAGATCGTATACAAATATTATCCAGAATAAATGACTATATAAATGGCAATATGCGAGATATTAGATCGCCAGAATTAGTGTTCACACTACAATTAACAATATTGTTTTGATAATATCGCCATCAGGCAGCAGATGATGAATTCTGGCTGTTAATCATAGGTTAAAAGTTAACTCTTTGTTTTGAAAGGTAAGCAGGTCAGTAATACTGGCTTGGAATGCGGCTTTTATTCATCGTTGCGACGATAATTTCTTTTCAGTGATTAACAAAGCTATAACAATGTCAATGTGGGTAGGATTATTACCAATATCCGCCAGTCATTGCGATTTTTTGTTATTTAACTCGTTAGGATTAATCAGAAACAGTCAGATCTAGCAGGGCTTCGCGACATAATAATGACCTAAGTGATAATTAAGAGATGATAAACGGAATGATTACCATAATTAATGATTCAATGCGCCGATCTGTAGTCGCTACATCTGTGCTGATAATGTCTTTCTTACTGTTGTCAGGTTGTGCAGGGAAAAACAGTGTTGGTACTGTTGCTGTGAAAAATGTTTCACAGAACAATCCTAAGGAAAAAACCGATGAGCAACGTATCGCGCTCTGTCAGCAGCGGGTTAATTCACTTAAGAATATTAATCCGCAAAGCTATCAGAAACGGATTGCTTATTTTAACGGGTTGCTGACCAACGCTTCTGGATATGCTGGTATTCGTAGCAATGTTGATGAAAGCACACGTAAGGCGATAGACGCGCTTTATAAATATAAAACTGAGAAATTCTGCGCTGACGTTGAACATGAGTTGATGTCCGATCTGTCCAGCCGGGTGGAGAGCTTATAGCTATGAGAAAGTGCGCGGAAGGAGCCGCTGCTTTGCTGTTGTTATTAACGGGACAGGCCGCGGTTGCGGGTGATGACGGTATTCCCGCGTTGTTGAAATTTGCCGAGCAGCAGGCGGTACCGGTTGTAGAAAAAGTCCCGCCGACGTCTCGGCAACCGGCTATCGCCAAGCCCAAACTTACCACTTCAATGGGGGGGGAGAGGGCTCGGTTGGCCGCACTGAATCAGACCCTACAGCAACAGGCTGACACTATCAGCCTGCTTGAACAGAAATTAGCGGCTCAGACTTCTGTTCCCATGCCGGTAACCAAGGAACCCGCTGTGGATATCAAACCACTGGTAACGGCGCTGAAGGGGATCCGTCGGGCCATCGCACCCCCTCCGGAGCTGATAGCAATGGCGGCATCCCTGGCTCGGCAACAACGGGTAGCCACAGAGCAAGATCAGCAGTTGCAGCGGCTTAACCATCAGTTGGCAGCCCTGCGACAGTCGCCAGTGCTGGCCAACGATCTGGATAAACAGGCCTATGCCGCTGGCGTTTCGCTCGGGCGCGACATCTTACAACTGCAAGAAGAGAACCGTCTGCTGGGTATCGATGTCGATCGCTCACGCTTGCTTGCGGGAATTGCGGACACACTGACGGGCAAGCCGCGACTGGACGATGCGGCCGTTGACAGCGCGTTGCAGGCAGCAGACGAAACGCTTCAACGGGTTCAGCAGAAACGGCAGCAGTCTATTGGACAGGAGGGCAAGGATTACCTCACCGATTTTGCCAAACAACCTGGGGTGCAAAAGGATGCGCTCGGTTTCTATTACCGCGTGGATTATGCCGGTATTGGTCAGATAGCCGCAGATGACAATGTCGATATTGTCGTGCGCGAGAGCCTGCCTGATGGACAAGTGATTAAGGATATGGACGTCGCCGGCACAGTGATCTCACAACCTTTAGCGAAATATCCCCCGCTGTTTCGCGCAGCTATTAGCAAATTGAATAAACACGGGTCCATTACGCTGGTGGTCCCACCTGCGCTGGCGTATGGCGATAAGGGGAGTCCACCCGCTATTCCACCGGGAGCAACCATGATTTACACCCTGCGCGTGGCCGACGCGCTACCGCAGGACAGGAGTAGACGAAAGTAACTCAAGGAGAACGCGATGGCCAAGGTGCCGATAACATATGAAATCAGGAAGTCACATATGCTAAACGTGTTACGAAAACTGTGTATGGAACGTGCCGCTGGGGCGGGAGGGCATCATCCGCCCGAGCCGGAACACTGGCCTAAAACCAGGGAACTGGCGGATAAATGCGGTGAGAATATTTACACCACGCGCACATTATTATTGGCGTTGGAAAAAGAGGGTAAAGTGAGCTGTACCCACCGAAGTATCAATAACTCGTTACGCTGGTATATTTGCGTATCGCCAAAAAAAGTGTAATTCCTTTCCTGCCTTGTGTTTTTGACTACCTTTCACAGCGGATTAATATAGGGCTGTGGGGCTACCAGCTCCTCAGCCCGACTCCTTTGTTACGACTAATGACCAGCCATTGCCAGTGTGTTTTTCCAAGCCCTATACTGGTCACCTGAGTACAAATATTGATATGAGGGATACGGGCTTATAATGAAGGAAAGCAAAGAACTACTGTTATTGGATGATATTCATTATCAAATAGGCGAGCAGGTTATTCTGGATTCCGTCTCTTTCAGCCTGAATCAGGGTGAATTTAAACTGATTACCGGGCCGTCTGGTTGTGGAAAAAGCACCCTGCTTAAAATCGTCTCCTCTCTGATCGATCCGACCCGTGGAAAAATTATTTTTGCCGGTAAGGCCATTACCGATATACCGCCGGAAGAATATCGCCAACAGGTCTCTTACTGTTTTCAAACACCTTCACTTTTTGGCGACAGTGTGTTTGACAATATTGCTTTGCCTTATCAGATTCGTAAGCAAAAGCCGGATGAGCAAAAAATGCGGTCTGACCTGGAGCGTTTCGGGTTGCCGGAGAATATGCTGAAAAAAAGCGTTAACGAATTATCGGGCGGAGAGAAACAGCGTATTTCTTTGATCCGTAATCTGCAGTTTACCCCCAAAGTGTTGTTGTTGGATGAAATTACCAGCGCGTTAGATGAAGATAACAAACGTAACGTCAATGAAATTATTCATCAGTTGGTTGCGCAACAGGGTGTCGCAGTTCTATGGGTGACACACGATAAAGATGAAATCAAACATGCGGATGATGTGATTACCTTAAGTGCACACGGCGCTCGGGCACAGGAGAAAACCGATGAATCAGCATAACATCAGCAATGAATCCTTAGCCCTGTCGATGGTATTGGTGATTATTGCCATTTTAATCAGCCATAAAGAAAAACTGGCGCTGGAAAAAGACATTATCTGGAGCATTTCCCGGGCGGTGGTGCAGCTGATTATTGTCGGCTATGTACTGAAATATATTTTTGATGTGAACAACGCCATTCTTACGGTGCTGATGGTGCTGTTCATCTGCGTTAACGCCGCTTACAACGCGAAAAAACGCAGTAAATATATCGATCATGCGTTTGTGACGTCGTTTATTGCCATCACCACTGGGGCAGTATTAACGCTGGTGGTGTTAGTGCTGACCGGTTCGATCGAGTTCACTCCCATGCAGGTGATTCCAATTTCCGGCATGGTTGCCGGTAACGCGATGGTCGCCGTCGGGCTGTGTTACAACAACCTTGGGCAGCGTTTTAAAAGCGATCAACAAAAGATTCAGGAGATGCTCAGTCTGGGAGCTTCACCGAAGTTTGCCTCGGCGGCGTTGATCCGTGACAGTATCCGCGCGTCGTTGATCCCTACGGTGGATTCGGCCAAAACCGTTGGGCTGGTCAGTCTGCCGGGGATGATGTCCGGCTTAATCTTCGCCGGTATTGATCCAGTTAAAGCGATTAAGTACCAGATAATGGTGACCTTTATGCTGCTTTCTACCGCTAGCTTGTCGACGATTATTGCCTGCTATCTGGCGTATCGTAAGTTCTACAATGTTCGTCATCAATTGGTGGTTAGCTCGTTGAAGTAGAGCCTATGATTTAATGGTAGGGGCGCAGCGTGCTGCGCCCGGTTAAATCGGGTCGAGCATGCTCGACCCCTACGCTACGACCATTACCCTTGCAGCAGGGCGATACTTTGGCGGATTTCACGTTCAATATCCGCCTCTGACCAGCTGTCCAGTTGTGAAGAGAATGGCTCAAAGGCATAAATGCCGGTGTAGCCGAGGCGTTCCAAATTCTGCACCTGTTTTTTGCTTTCCAGTCTGTCTTTGTCACTCAACATGATACGTTCTTCGTCGCTTAACGTGTTTTTGGCTTGTGGATCCTCCACTCCGGAAAGGTGCACTAAACCAATACCGTCGATCTGAATTTGCGCATCAAACTCAGGCTGTGCGACATCGCTCAAATAATGGTGGAAGGTATCCAGCACGATTTTGTACGGTGCGCCGGAATCACGAATGAGGGACTGTGTCAGCAACGATGAGCGCAGAGAACTGATGCCGAACCCCAGTGGTTCTACATAACCCTGCACGCCGTATTTCGTGAACAGTGGTGCCAGTAGCTTCAGGGCTGCCAATGTATCTGTTTTTTTCTGCTCTTCGCTGCGTGAATCGCCTGCACTGCAATGCGGACACAGCACCAATGCCTTGCTATGAATAGCCTGAGCTTGTGACAACAGTGCCTCGGCGTTTTTCAGCAACGTGACCTGATCGTCCAGTAGGTTGAACATGCCGAGGGCATTAATCGTGATAATGTCGATACCGTATTCTGCTGCCAACGCATTTAATTGTTCGTTGCTCAGGTTATCGGTCACCTTGCCGCTCGGCATATCGTTGCGCAGCTCTACTTTACTGAGCCCACACTTTTTCACCAGGCTGAAAAATTGTGCCAAATCGAGATTTGGCGCGATCTTGCGGTTGATGCAAAAACGGTCTGGCGCAATGGTCATGATGCATTACTCCTGAGAAGGTTGAGAAAACCTAAGATTCACCGACTTAAAGCGGCGTGCGTTGTGTTTCGGGTTGTGCTTGGCGATAGCGTTTTGCCATCACCACGTCTTCCATTTTTTCCAGCGATACACCTTTAGTTTCAGGAATATAGCGGCCAATAAACCAGTAGCTGAACAGGCAGCAGGCGGCGAAGATCCACATCGGGAAGGCGCCGTGGAAGCTCGAGAATAGGTAAGGATTGTCGTTGATCATCGGGAAGGTCTGTGACACGACAAAGTTGGCCAGCCACATACAACCGACGGCGATGCTCATACCCTGCGCGCGCATACGGTTAGGGAAGATTTCTGATACCAATACCCATGCACCCACACCCCATGACAGCGCGTAGAACACCATAAAGAACAGCATGCCGAACAAGGCGAAATAGCCGGTGGCTTGTGTGTAGAGCGCGTAAGAGGTGATCAGCAACCCGGCGATAGCGCCGAGAGTGCCGTAACGCATCAGTGGGATACGACCGATGCGATCCATCAGCATGGCACCGATCACAGAGCCAACCAATTGCAGTACACCGATCCAAATGGTTTGGAATAGCGCTTCCTGGGCATTTTCGGTGACGGTTTTTAGCACCATCGGTGCGTAATACATCATTACGTTAACGCCGGTGACCTGCTGCAACATGGCGATCATGCAGCCAACAAACAGAATGAAACGTACCCGTACGTCACCGTAGCTCAGCTTCTGTTGATGTTGCTTCTGGTCTTGATGCAGTGAATCTTTGATTTCCAACAACAACTTTTGCGCATGGGTGGCATTGGATATTTTGGTCAACATGGCCAAAGCCTGATCGTCACGACCAACCATGACACTCCAGCGTGGCGATTCTGGAATGATAAACACCAACATCAAGAACAAAATACACGGGATGACTTCTGAGCCGATCATCCAGCGCCAGCCCATTTCTACCAACCAGGCTTCACTGGCGATGCTGGCGATTTTGAAGTTAACGTAGAAAATTACGATCTGGCCAAACACGATGGCAAATTGCTGCATGCTGAGCGCACGACCACGCATGTCTTTTGGAGAGACTTCCGACATGTACATTGGGGAAACCGTGGCGGCGATACCGACGGCCAAACCACCGATAATGCGGTAAATCACAAACCAGCTGAAGGTGGCAGCCAGAGCCGCACCAATTGCCGAAATGGTGAACAGCACTGCTGCCAGCATCAAGGCTTTTTTCCGGCCATAGCGCGCGGCCAGCGGCCCGGCACCAAAAGCCCCGACCACACAACCGATGACCACGTTAGAGACCGCCCAGCCGGTTTCGACCGGGCTGAGATCAAAATAGGCTTTTAGCGCTTCGATTGCGCCGGAGATCACGGCGGTATCGTAACCGAACAGAATGCCGCCAAGTGCCGCAATGCCGCAAATTCGCAATATGTACCCGGTATTATGCTTACGCTGATATGACATGTGTTGCTCCGATTTTTATCCTGGCTTCCACCCGCGCAGTAGGTTGTAGGGAAGAGGGAGGCGGAAGGGTGTGAACCGTGCCTGTCATTAAGGCGGTGATATTTGAATGCTTCTTCTCTAAACAAGAACATTTATTTCATAATTAGTGAATAATGAAATATTGATTTTTAGATCCAGTTCAAAAAAAAACGCAAACACCCTACAAGCGATGCAGTGCCATCTTTGAGCAACAGTTTTCAGCGTATTGCCGACTAGAGTGCCTATTTCTGTATAAAAGTCAGGGCTAATCACCACGGCAATACGAATAGGTGAAATCACAGGTTTTTTCCTGAAATGTAATCGTCTTGCTAATGATCTGGCAAAACTGCGACCTCTCGCACTAAAAACAAATTTTCTAAAATAATTTATTTGAAACTTTTTTTTCAATGAAATAGAGTTTGCTTCATCAGGTCAGGATTTAGCCTGCTTATGGGTATAACCCGGTAAGCGGTGTGATGAAAACGCTACGGCGTGCGGTACTGCGCACACTGTCCGGCGACAGCAGACTTAAAAGAGGGCGAGACATGAAAACCGTGGGTAACTTTATTGGCGGGCAGGTGTGCCTGAGCAGCAGCAATCAAACCGTCGACGTGCATAACCCGGCTACTGGGCAGGTTGAACGTCGGGTCACGCAAAGCACCGCCGCCGAGGTAAAGCAGGCCATTGATGTGGCCCACCAGGCGTTTGCCGATTGGTCACGCACTACACCGTTACGCCGTGCGCGCATCATGTTCAATTTTAAGGCGCTGCTGGAACAGCATCGTGACGAACTGGCGGCGTTGATCGTCAGTGAGCACGGCAAGGTCTATTCTGATGCCTTGGGTGAGCTGACCCGTGGGATTGAAGTGGTTGAGTTTGCCTGTGGTATTCCGCATTTGATTAAAGGCGAATATTCAGCGGATGTTGGCAGCGGCGTGGACAGTTTCTCGCTGATGCAGCCGTTGGGTGTGGTGGCGGGTATTACCCCGTTCAATTTCCCGGCAATGGTACCGATGTGGATGTTCCCTATTGCGTTGGCTTGCGGCAATACTTTCGTCCTTAAGCCACCGGCATTAGTGCCTTCGGCATCGGTACGGATGGCGGAATTGCTGAAGGAGGCAGGCCTGCCGGACGGCGTGTTCAACGTCGTGCATTGCGCTAACGAAGACGCCGCGCAGCTGTGCACCGACCCGTACATTCAGGCAGTAAGCTTTGTAGGTTCGTCGGCAGTGGCAGAACATATCTATACGACGGCCAGCGCCCACGGCAAGCGGGTACAAGCCTTCGGTGCCGCAAAAAACCAGGCCATCATTATGCCGGATGCCGACTTGGATGCGACAGTCAATGCCCTGATGGGCGGCGCATTTGGCTCTGCCGGTGAGCGTTGCATGGCGTTGCCCGTTGCCGTGGTCGTCGGTGATGACACGGCCGATAAACTCATTGCCAGATTGAAACCCTTGATCGCTCAATTGCGCGTTGGCCCTGGGATTCAGCATGGCGGTGAAGAAAACGAAATGGGGCCTTTGGTTTCCTCAGCGCACCAGAAGAAGGTTTTGGGTTATATCGATCTGGGCGTCGAAGAGGGCGCAACGCTGGTCGCCGATGGCCGCAATTATCAAGTGTCGGGCTACCCGGATGGCTACTATGTTGGTGGCACCCTGTTCGACCACGTCAAACCGAACATGCGTATCTACCGCGAAGAGATCTTCGGACCGGTGCTGGGCATTGTCCGCGTACCGGATTACCAAACGGCGATCGATACGGTAAACAGCCATGAATTTGGCAATGGCAGCGCTATCTTTACCAGTAACGGCCACTATGCACGTCAGTTTGTGCAAGAAGTACAGGCTGGTATGGTCGGGGTTAACGTGCCGGTACCGGTTCCTATGGCATTTCACAGCTTCGGTGGCTGGAAGCGCTCGGTGTTTGGGGCGTTGAACGTTCATGGTACTGACGGCGTGCGCTTCTATACCCGCATGAAAACGGCCACTGCTCGCTGGCCAACGGGGCAGCAGACGGTGTCTGAATACAGTATGCCGACGTTGGGTTAAGGTTCTATGCTTGAGCCATGCCAATACTCTATGGATTTCGAGTTGTAGCTCAGCGGCCAACTCAGTTGCGTGGCCCACGGATGGGGCCACGCAACTGAGTGCAGGTAACAACGCTACAGTTTGAAAGTCGACGGGGAGTTAATTCGGAGGATCACTATGTCTTCATTACTTGCCAAGTGTCAGCAGCCGGATGGTCAGGGCCGCATTCAGCATGTCACCCCAGAGAATGCCGACTGGCGCTTTGTTGGGTTTGATGTTTATCGCCTTGAAGCCGGTCAATCGCTGCGGTTGGAAAGCGGCGACAAAGAGCTATGCCTGGTGCTGGTCGCCGGCATCGCTTCCGTTGCCACCTTGCGAGCGGAATACCCGAGCATCGGCAAACGCATGAGCCCGTTTGAACGTACACCGCCTTATGCGGTATACGTGCCGCATCATGACAAGGTTGAAGTGCGGGCGGAAAGCGCCCTGGAGTTGGCGGTCTGCAGTGCGCCGGGTAATGGGCATCTGCCGTCGCGGTTGATTACTCCGGCGGAGGTGGGTGTCGAACGTCGTGGTAAAGGGCGTAACCAGCGGCTGGTACACAATATTCTACCCGATAGCGAACCGGCAGACAGCTTACTGGTAGTAGAAGTGTATACGGATGAAGGCAATACCAGTTCGTACCCTAGCCACAAGCACGATCAGGAAGATTCGCCGGATGAAACCTATCTGGAAGAGACCTACTATCACCGGATTCAGCCGGAACAGGGTTTTTGTATGCAGCGGGTGTATACCGACGATCGCTCACTGGATGAGTGCATGCCGGTGTATAACCGTGATGTGGTCAAGGTACCGCGCGGTTACCACCCCGTGGCGACGTTAGCCGGGTACGACAATTATTATCTCAATGTGATGGCGGGGCCTGTACGGCTATGGAAATTCACGTGGGAAAAAGACCACGCATGGATTAACACCGACGGCTACCCAGCGGCCAAATAATCTTTATCAGGCCCGGCTTGCCGGGCCTTGTTGATCTATGAGCGGGTTACTCTTCTTTGGCGTTATTCAATGCCAGCGACACTGCCAGAGTCTGCGCTAGACACATTGACGCGACCTGAGAACGGAATCCATCCACCTGGGCTTCACGTACGACAAAGCACACGTCGCTAAAGGCGGCTAGCGGGCTAACCTGGCTATCAGTAATGGCGATCTGCTGCGCACCGCTCTTGGCACCCAGTTCAACCAGTTCCAGCGCTTCCTGTGCATAGGGGGAGTAACTGATGGCGATCACGACGTCATTAGGTTTCACCATGCTGAGCTGTTCGGTAAACATACCGCCCAGCCCGTCGATCAGGAACGCCCGGCGTTCCAGGTGGCGCAATGCATAGGTGAGATAGGAGGCGACACTGAATGAGCGGCGCAGACCAATCACGTAAATATTCTCGGCGTTGTTCAGTAACTCAACTGCTCGATCCAATTGTTCGGGGCTGGTTTGCATTGCCAACTGTTGCAGTGCCTGGGAGTTCACCATGGTGAAAACGTTAAGGATTTCTGCCGGCTTTTCCGGTGCGACATTATCGTCGGTAGAGGTCTGACGAAACAGGCGTGCTCGTTCGGTATAGTTGACGGTTTCTTCCATCAGGTGCTGGCGAAAAACCTGTTTCATTTCGTTGAAACCGCTGAAGCCAAAGGCATTGGCGAAGCGGATCAGGGTGGACGGTGGGACGCTGGCCTGTGCGGCAATGGAGGCGACGGTATCGAAAGCAATGCTGTTACTGTTATCCAAAATGTAACGCGCCACCTGTTTTAAACGCTTGCTCAGCGTTTCATAGCGGTGGCGGATTTCGTCCTGTAACAGCGAAAGTTGAGTTGGGTTGTTCATCCATTCGGCTCGCAGTGGGGGCTAAGGCGTATCGGCCTGACGCCTGAGTTATTGACAAGACATTCTAACAGATGGAGCGGAAATTTCATTTCACCAAAAAGCGATTTATTCGATTGCAAGTTGCGTTACTTCACAGAAAACAGGCAAAAAATCCCCTTAAAGCGGCGAAAATCCGTTTAAGGGGAGGGTTCTGCGATTAATACTGGTGGGAGGTTGGGCGGTATTGACGCCAGAAACCAATCAGTGTCAGGTATTTTTGTTTCACCTGTTCAATTAAAGCCACGTCGTCCAGTTCACCCAGCAGCCAACGCCGTGAAGGCTGTCCGAAGATGGTGCGGCCTACGGCAAAGCCTTTCACCCAACGCGCGTCGGCAGCCGCGGCGAAACCGGCTTTCAGCGTTTCTTCCGGTGAGTCCAACCCCAGGATAAGTACGCCACGACAGAAAGGATCGTTAGCGTCGATCAAGGCGCCGATCTGTTGCCAGTTCTCTGCACTCAACGGTGGTAATTTCCACCAGTCAGGCTTAATGCCTAATTGATAAAAGTGTTGCAACATCTCCAGATAGTAGCTTTCGTTTTTGTCGGCATTGCTTTCCGGCAGGATCACCTCCAGCAGCAATTCGTGGCCAGACTTGCAGCAGCCGCGATATACGTCGCTAATCAGTTCATCCTGCTCGCGGCGCAGGTCGACGGCGTCATGTGGGTGGTAAAACACCAGGCATTTCACCACGTGTTCTTGCGGCCAGTCGATCAGTTGTGAGCCGATATTACCGTGCTCCAGCCGCAACGGACGTGAACCGGGCAGTTCGACCGGTCGGCCGATCCACCAGCCTTGGCCGGTAATTTCGTTCAGTGCTGCCTGACCATAGGTGGTGTCGGCCAGAATACCGCTATTACCTTGTAGACCAGCGACTTCGGCAGCCTGTTGCGCTGCGGCCAGTAGCAGGGTTTTCAGTTTAGGAATGCGTTCTTCGCTGACGTTGGCTTCGCGAGCCATATCCGCCAACTGTTTACGGTGATCGAAAGCAAACACGCACAGCTCGGGCCACTGCTGTTTACGGGTAGTGACCCGGTGCAGATGGTTAAGCCGCTCATCACGGTCAGGGCGTTTCACTTCCCGTTCGCGCTCTAGATAATCATCCAGTTCCTGTTTGCTGGGCATTGCAGGTGCACAACCGTGGCGCGACACCACCAGTGCGCCACAGGCATTTGCATAACGACAGGCTTGATCCCAACCTTCGTCATTCAAATAGCCGCGTAGCAAACCAGACATAAAGGCATCACCTGCGCCTAACACGTTCAGGACTTCAACCCGCACGCCGGAATGCAGTTTTACCTGCTGCCAATCGGCGGCGATCTCGCCTTCAAACACCGAACAACCTTGAGCACCGCGTTTACAGACCAATGTGGCTTGCGTCGCTTTGCGCACATTTTTCAGCGCGGTCAGGGTATCGGTACTGCCACCGGCAATATGAAACTCTTCTTCAGTGCCGACGATCAAATCAAAATGGTGCAGCACTTCTTGTAGCTCGCGGGTCACTTTCTCTGACTCGACGAAACGGGTTTCACCGTCGCCCAGAGACGTCAGGCCCCACAGTACCGGCCGGTAGTCGATATCCAGCGCAGTACGCAAACCGTGGCGACGGGCGTATTCCAGCGCCTTCAACACCGCAGCGCGAGTATTCGGGTGCGACAGGTGAGTGCCGGTAATAGCCAGAGCACGTGATGATGCGATGTAGGATTCGTCGATATCGTCCGGTGTCAGTGCCATATCGGCACAGTTTTCACGGTAGAAAATCAGCGGAAAGGTTTCCTGATCCTTGATGCCGAGGATCACCAAGCCGGTCAGGCGCTGTGGGTCAGTGATCAGGCTTTGGGTATCGGCACCGACGCGTTGCAGTTCTTCGCGCAGGAAACGGCCCATATGCTCGTCGCCGACGCGGGCCAGCATGCTGGACTTCAGACCCTGGATGGCGGTGCCATAGGCCACGTTGCCGGAAGATCCGCCGAGATATTTGGAGAATGTGCTGGCATCTTCCAGGCGTGCGCCGATCTGTTGTGCATAGAAATCGACGGCGATACGCCCGAGACAAATGACATCAAGCTGTTTTTCTTGTGTAGCCATACCCGTTTCCTTCTGTATTAAGCCAAACCCCGACTACGAAGCATATTTTGAAGTATGAGGAATAAAAGTTTCAATTTCAAGAATGAATGAAATTTACACCCCGAAAATGTGATGCATTTAAAACACCTTAAAGATCGAGGTTAAAGGGGCGGGAAACTGCGTCCTGCTTGCCGGGAAAGCGCCAGCCAACGGCAGAGATATATCTTGTGTGACAGCCAGACAGTATCAAGGGTTGCGGTGAGTTCAGCCACGATGGAGCGGTAGTTGCAATGCAGGAAAGGATGGCTAAGTCAGTGAATTCTAAAGGCATGGATGAAACGGGGTTTTCATCATAATGCGATCTTTATCGCAAAATGAAATGTTTCTTCTGTAATGTGATTTTATGAAAAATATATTTGTTTATAATCGCTTCACGTTTCACATAGTCGGTTTAAGTTGAGCAACACGCTTGAAGACGACAGGCATTACACACTTTCTATGGTTCGGCATGCGGGTGGTGTCGGAGCGGGCGTGACTAATCTAAAAGGGTGAGTAAATGGGCAAGATTCGGTTAACCATGGCACAGGCACTCGTCAGGTTCCTCGACAACCAGTATCTGCTGGTCGATGGCGTGGAAACCAAATTCGTTAAAGGTATCTTTGCGATTTTTGGCCACGGCAACGTACTCGGTCTTGGGCAAGCGCTGGAACAAGACAGCGGTGACTTGATCGTGCACCAGGGGCGAAACGAGCAGGGCATGGCTCACGCAGCGACTGGGTTCGCCAAGCAGAAACTGCGTCAGCAGATCTACGCCTGTACCTCTTCTGTCGGTCCGGGCGCTGCCAATATGATCACCGCCGCTGCAACGGCTACCGCCAACCGTATTCCCTTATTACTGCTACCAGGTGATGTTTACGCTTCGCGACAGCCAGACCCGGTGTTGCAGCAGATTGAACAAACCTACGATCTCAGCATTAGCACCAACGATGCTTTCCGTGCGGTGAGCAAATACTGGGATCGCATTGTACGGCCAGAACAACTTATGAGCGCCTGTATCAATGCAATGCGCGTGCTGACCGATCCGGCAGAAACCGGTGCGGTGACGCTGAGTTTGCCGCAAGACGTGCAGGGCGAAGCCTACGACTACCCTGACTATTTCTTCCAGAAGCGAGTGCACAGGCTTGATCGCCGACCGGCAACGGAAGGTATGCTGGCGGATGCCCTGGCGTTGCTAACGACCAAACGCCAACCGCTACTGGTGTGCGGCGGTGGGGTGAAATACTCACAGGCTGGTCAGGCGCTACGCGAGTTTGCCGAACGCTTCCAGATTCCGTTTGTGGAGACTCAGGCCGGTAAGGGGACTGTACCGTCTAATCATCCATTTAACCTGGGCGGCATTGGCGAAACCGGCTGCCTGGCTGCCAATACCCTTGCCCGACAGGCCGATCTGGTGATTGGCGTGGGCACCCGTTATACCGACTTCACCACCTCGTCAAAATGGCTGTTCCAAAATGCCGACGTCGACTTTCTCAATATTAATGTCAGTGCCTTTGATGCTGGCAAGCTCGACGGTGTGCAGGTTCTTGCCGATGCCCGCGAAGCGCTGTCCGCGTTGGGCACGCTGTTGGCACAATCTGATTACCGTGCTGGTTGGGGCGAGGCGATTAGCGAAGCGCGCAGCGCGCAGCAACAAGAAACAGCCCGCGTTTATGCGGTGGAATATACCGGCGAAGGTTTTGTGCCGGAAATTGACGACCACCTCGATCGCGAGAGCGTGTTTGCCGAGTTCATCGAAAAGACCGACTCGCTACTGACTCAAAGCCGGGTTCTGGGTGTACTGAATCAGCACTTGCCGCAGGACAGCGTGATCGTGGCCGCCGCCGGCAGCTTGCCGGGCGATTTACAACGCGTGTGGCAGAACCATGGTGAACATGGCTACCACGTGGAGTATGGCTATTCGTGCATGGGTTACGAGGTTAATGCCGCACTGGGGGTCAAACTGGCCGAGCCGCAGCGTGAGGTGTACGCCATGGTGGGCGATGGCGCCTTCATGATGCTGCATTCCGAGCTGGTTACGTCGATTCAGGAAGGATGCAAAATCAACGTAGTGCTGTTCGACAACATGACCAACGGGTGCATTAACAATCTGCAGATGGAACATGGCATGGATAGCTATACCACCGAGTTCCGCTTCCGTAACCCGCAGGGTGGCAAACTTGACGGCAAGTTGGTACCGGTCAACTTCGCGATGCTGGCTGCAGCTTACGGTTGTAAAACCTACAGCGTAACGACCGAGCAACAATTGATCGAGGCATTAGCCGATGCCCGTCGGCAAACCGTTTCTACCCTGCTGGATATTAAAGTGCTGCCAAAAACCATGGTGCACAAGTATCTCAGCTGGTGGCGCGTGGGCGGAGCCCAGGTTGCCGACAATGAAAAAATTGTCGCTGTGGCTCGCAAGCTGCAAGAGAACATCGACAAGGCCCGCGACTACTGATTAACGCATTGCTTGATTACCCAGACCTTGCGTCTGCCGCAACTATTTGAAGAGGATAACGAAAATGACACTGAACATTGGGGTTATTGGTACCGGTGCAATCGGTCGGGATCACATTCGTCGCTGCAGCAAGGTGTTGCAGGGCAGCCGCATCGTGGCGGTCAACGATATTAACCGTGACAACGCCGCCAAGGTCGTGAGCGACCTGAAACTGGACGCCAAGGTGTATGACAATGGCCATGACTTGGTCAAAGCGTCGGACGTGCAGGCGGTGCTGGTCACTTCCTGGGGCCCGAGCCACGAAGAGTTTGTGCTGGCAGCGATTGCTGCTGGAAAGCCAGTGTTCTGTGAGAAGCCGTTAGCAGTCACGGCTCAAGGATGTAAAAACATCGTTGAGGCTGAAGCAAAGCACGGCAAACGTCTGGTGCAAGTGGGCTTTATGCGCCCTTACGATCAAGGCTACCGAGCGCTGAAGCAAGTGCTGACCAGTGGGCAAATTGGTGAACCACTGATGCTGCATTGTGCACACCGCAACCCGACTGTCGGTGAAGCTTACACCACAGATATGGCGATCACTGACACCTTGATCCACGAGATTGACGTATTGCGTTGGCTGCTGGATGACGACTATGTGTCGGTACAGGTGATATTCCCACGTAAAAGCGCCAAGGCGTTCCCGCATCTGAAAGATCCGCAAATTGTGCTGTTTGAAACCGCGAAGGGTACACGTATTGATGTCGAAATCTTCGTTAACTGCCAATACGGGTATGACATCCAGTGTGAAGTCGTAGGTGAAAGTGGTATCGCCAAACTGCCAGAACCGTCATCAGTGCAGATGCGCAGCGGTGCCAAGCTGTCTACCGAGATTCTAACTGACTGGAAAGACCGCTTCATTGATGCTTACGACGTTGAGTTACAAGGCTTTATCAACGACGTACTGGCAGGTTCGCTGACAGGTCCTTCCGCTTGGGATGGTTATGCTGCGGCGGTGACGGCTGATGCCTGTGTGGCTGCGCAGCTCAGCGGTGAGATTGTCCCTGTGACCTTGCCACCACGTCCGTCGTTCTACAACAAATAGTGTTCTGACCACCCGTATCCACGTTTAACGAGGAATGACCATGAAGATCGCTTTTGATGTTGATGTCATCAGAGACCTGGGCATCACGAAAATGGTTCAGCAGGTGGCGGACTGGGGCTATCAGTATATTGAGCAGTCACCTCACCCGCAGATCAATCCGTTCTATAAGCATCCGAAAGCTGGGCGTGAGGTCATGACGGAATACAAAAACGTCCTGAAGGCCACCGGCGTGGAGATTTCCTCGTTTATTGTCGTTTATCGCTGGTCTGGCCCAGGTGAGGATCGTCGTCAGGCGGCAGTCAAAAATTGGCGCCGGATGATCGAAATCGCGGTAGAAATGGGCGTGCAGGTAATCAATACCGAACTGGCGGGCAATCCTAATGAGCCGGAAATCTGTGAAGAGTTGTGGTATCGCTCAATGGAAGAGCTGTTGCCGATTATCGAGCGGGAAGGTATTCGCATGGAGATCCAGTCACATCCATGGGACTTCTGCGAACTGAGCAACGAAACCGCGGATATCGTCAAGTCGCTGCGTAGCGATCACGTTAAATATCTCTACAGCGTGCCTCATACCTTTTACTACGACAAAGGTCAGGGTGACGTGGCTGGCATGCTGCAATATGCCGGTGACGATCTCTCGCATGTGCTTATCGCCGACACCATGAACCATACCAAACACTGTCGCTATATCGTCAATCCGCCTGGTGTTGATGCTGCGGTGCATCAGCATATGGGTATCGGCGAAGGAGAAGTGGACTTCGAGACTTTGTTCCAGACCTTGCGTGATATGGAGTTTGCTAATCGCAACTTTAAGGTCGGCGGCGAGTCGATTATCTGCACCTCACTGTTTGGTTACCCGGAAAGAATGAAAACCCAGGCTGTAGCGACCCGAGAGCGCATCGAAAAAGAGCTGTTGGGTAAATAATTTCCCGGCTGCGCGGGTGAAAATCGCCTACAGACCGGCTCTATACCCTGCGGCTTGAAAGACGACGGTATATTACTGAGGCTGAAAATGAATAAAGACAACGTAAAACTGGCCATCGCCCCGATCGGCTGGACCAATGACGACATGCCAGAGTTAGGCAAAGAAAACACTTTCCAGCAGTGCGTCAGTGAAATGGCACTGGCCGGGTTCACCGGCAGCGAGGTCGGCAGCAAGTACCCACGAGATCCGGCAGTGCTGAAGCCGATGTTGGACATTCGCGGCATTCAAATCTGCAATGCCTGGTTTAGCACATTTTTTGCCGATGGCCTGAAAGAAAAAACCATCGATGAATTTATTAACCATATGAATTTCCTGCATGCGATGGGAGCAAAAGTGATTGGCTGCTCCGAGCAGAGCAAGAGTATTCAGGGCACCACCAAAGGGGTGTTTGAAGAGAAGCCATATTTCAACGATGAAGAGTGGCAGCGGGTGGCCGATGGTTACAATGAGTTGGCAAAAATTGCTGCCGATAAAGGTATGCAGGTCTGCCTGCACCACCATATGGGTACCGGCATTCAGACTACCGCAGAGATCGATCGCTACATGAGTATGGTGAACGACGACGTCTACCTGCTGTTTGATACCGGGCATGCTTACTATTCGGAAGGCAGCCAGCAGGCGATGATGGCAATACTGGAAAAATACCTGCCGCGTATTAACCACGTACATCTGAAGGACGTGCGTGATGAGATTGTTGCAGAAGTGAAGGCCAATAAACTGAGCTTCCTTGACGGTGTGAAGAAAGGCACCTTCACCGTGCCGGGTGATGGGGTAATCGACTTCCTACCGGTATTTAAATTACTGGATGAGCGGGGCTACAAAGGCTGGATGGTGGTCGAGGCTGAGCAAGATCCGGCCCTGGCTAACCCGTTTGAATATGCGGTGAAAGCACGTCGTTATATCAAAGAGACCGCCGGTATTTAACCTGACTGAGAACGTCAAGGGGCGCTTGAGCAATCAAGGCGCCCTTTTTTATTGGTATCAGGTCAGTGTTTTCCAGGTGGTAACTTGTCCATCAGGCCAAGGAGTGGCGGCGTAAACGCCACGGGCGATCGCTCGCGCCAACGTGTCCGCTGCCAGTGCGCCAATTTGCAGCACCGCCAGCTCTCGGCTCCCTTCGACTTTGCGCTGCCCGGTGGATAAGGCAAACACTACGTCGCCGTCGAACGGGCTATGCAGTGGGCGGATGGCGCGCGCCATGCCGTCCTGTGCCATGATCGCCACGCGTTTCAGTTCTACCCGAGTTAAGGCCAGATCGGTGGCGATACAGGCCAGGGTGGTGTTCTTCCTGCCGCCCGTCGGCTCTTCGGGCATCCAGTCTTCGCCCTGGCCGTGCAGTTGTGCCAGTGCCGCGGCTCCGCCGTTGCCAAATTCGCCGTTGATTTCATAAGGTGTGGCCCAGAAGGCGTGGGTGCCGGGGGCCACCACAGAACCCAGACTGTTGACCGCCACTAGTGCACCGACGGTAGCGCCATTCGTTGCCAGGATTGACGCTGAACCCAGGCCGCCTTTTAGCTTGCCCATACCGGTCATTGCGCCATAGCCTGCACCCACCGTGCCGAGCGGGAAGTCGAGGCCTGCTTTGCTTGCGGCCTCTATCCCCAGTTGACGATAAGGTGGATTAAGCTGCCAGTTTTTATCACCTGCGTTGCTTAAATCATATAGGCAGGCCGTGGGCACTATCGGAGACACCGGCACACCGGGCGCCGGGCGAAGGGCATAACCTCTGCCTTGTTGCCCCAGCCAGGCTGCCACACCATCCGCCGCCGCCAAACCATATACGGAACCGCCGCTAAGTACTAAAGCATCAATGGTCTGCACCAGGTTATCTTCCCCAAGCGCATCGGTTTCCCGGGTTGCAGGGCCACCACCGCGCACGTCAACCGCGGCGATCGTGGGGTGATCGGGCAGGATCACTGTGGTGCCGGTGCGTACACGGCTGTCTTGGGCGATGCCGACCCGTAAGCCAGGCACGTCGGTAATCAGGTTACGGGTGCCGGTGCGTACGGCAGGAGAGGTTGGCATTGCAGCCCCCAAGAGTGCGGTAGGAGAAAGGATGCCAATAGCACCCGTTACGCAGGCCAGCGTTTGTACAAAGGTGCGGCGGCTGACGGTTAAGGGGCGGTTAACCGCCCCTGATCTACTTTTGGCATCACTCATGATGATGTGTTTTTCCGCTGTTCACTGCGAAAGCGCGCCATATGATAGGAATCGACCAGCTCGCCGTCGCGTATAGCATAGGCGCGGCTGGTGCCCTCAATTTCAAAACCGAATTTGCGGTAGAGCGCAATGGCAGCCTGATTGTCGGTAAACACCGTCAGTTCGATGCGTTCGATGGCCGCCCAATTGTCGCAAAGGTCGATCATCGCCTTCATCAGGCTGCTGCCGACACCCTTGCCGTGGTGGTGGTCATCAACGCCAATGCCAAAGGTTGCCACGTGACGGCGCCGTACGCGCTGGTTCAGCAGTAGGCCCAACTGACCGACGACCTGCCCGTCGATACAGGCCACCAAATTGTGAGTGCCCGGTTCGAGGTTGGCGAGGCGCTTGTGCCACTGCTCAATTGACGGTAGCGGAAGTTGTAGTGTGTCACGGTAAGCCTTCGGCTGAGAGTAAAGCTGATACAGGGCCTGTGCATCTGTTGTTTCCACGTGACGAACTACGATTTCACTCATTACGCTGCTCCTTTGGCTTACCGGTTGAATAACCTCTGAATTTATCCGTTTATTGTGTCGAGTCAATATTATTACGTGTTGGTTAAAAAAACGCTTTACAGGTGCGAATGATAATGATTATTATTGCGATGCGTTCCGGGGAGAGTATCAACCTTTGATATCCTCACTGCGAAGGCACGACATTGCTCACATTGCTTCCAAGTATTACTTAGCCAGCTCGGGTGCTGGCTTTTTTTTTGCCTGTTTTCAGCCCTGCATGCCTTCAACAAATCCATTGCCAATTGCTTCACTACTCCATCTAATTTTTTGAACAGAGGGATGAGTTTTTTACGCTTTCTTATTCTGCTGCCAGGACTAGACTGTAAAAAACATTGAGGAGAGTTGAATATGATTTATTTACGTAAGGCAGAAGATCGTGGTCATGCCAATCATGGTTGGCTGGATAGCTGGCACACCTTCTCATTTGCTAACTATTATGATGCTGACTTTATGGGGTTCTCGGCGCTGCGGGTGATCAACGAAGACATGATCGATGCAGGGCAGGGTTTTGGTACTCACCCGCATAAAGACATGGAAATCCTGACCTACGTGCTGAGCGGCACAGTAGAGCATCAGGACAGCATGGGTAATAAAGAGCAGATCCAGGCTGGTGAATTCCAGATCATGAGTGCGGGTACCGGGGTGCGTCACTCTGAGTACAACGGTAACAACGATCGTCCGTTGCACCTGTACCAGATCTGGATCATCCCTGATCAGGTCGGGCTGGAACCACGCTATGAACAACGCATGTTTGATGCGCCGCAGGGCCGTCAGCTGGTGTTGTCACCGGATGCGCGTGAAGGTTCGCTGAAGGTGTTCCAGGATATGACACTGTCCCGCTGGGCGTTGAATAAAGACGAACAGGCGGAATGCCCAATTGAAGCAGGGCGTCGTGTCTGGATCCAGGTGGTACGTGGCAAGGTTGTGGTTAATGGTCAGCAGGCTGGTACCAGCGATGCTTTCGCGGTGTGGGACGAAACGGCACTGTCGATTCATGCCGATGAAGACAGCGAAATCCTGTTGTTCGATCTGCCACCAGTCTGATTAAGTGGTAAATATCAAGGGCTCACAAGGTGAGCCCTTTTTGCGTTCGGCTTCCCAGTAACCAACAATATCGGCCCCGGTTTTTTTTTGCTAAAATGAGCGCCCATTCACGGTTAGCCAGTTCATTGATAATGAAGAAAAAACGGCCGGTACTTCAAGATGTCGCGGACAAGGTTGGCGTTACCAAGATGACGGTGAGCCGTTATCTGCGTAATCCCGATCAGGTTTCTGTCGCCTTGCAGCAAAAAATTGCCGTCGCGCTTGATGAGCTGGGCTACATCCCCAACCGTGCGCCGGATATCCTTTCCAACTCAACCAGCCGTGCTATTGGCGTATTGTTGCCGTCGTTGACCAACCAGGTGTTCGCCGAAGTGCTCCGCGGCATTGAGAGCGTGACTGATGCGCACAATTATCAAACCATGCTGGCGCACTACGGCTATTTGCCGGAACGTGAAGAACAGCGTCTGACCTCGTTGCTGTCTTACAATATTGACGGGTTGATTCTGTCTGAGCGGCACCATACACCACGTACCATGAAAATGATTGAGGTCGCAGGGATCCCGGTCGTCGAACTGATGGACTGCGTTTCACCTTGCATCGATCTGGCCGTAGGCTTCAATAACTTTGAAGCGGCACGCCAGATGACCCAGCAAATCATCGCACACGGCCATCGTCACGTGGTGTATTTCGGCGCACGTCAGGATGAACGTACCATTATCAAACAGCAGGGCTATGAGCAGGCAATGCGCGAATCCGGTCTGGAGCCATACAGCGTCATGACTGCGCGTTCGTCGTCTTATTCTGCCGGTGGTGAGCTATTGCGCCAGGCGCAGCGCGATTATCCGCAGATAGACAGTATCTTCTGCACCAACGATGACCTGGCGATTGGTGCGACCTTTGAGTGCCAGCGGCAAGGGCTGTCGATCCCCAATGATATGGCAATTGCCGGTTTCCACGGCCACGATATCGGCCAGGTTATGGTGCCGAAGTTGGCGAGCGTATTGACGCCGCGTGAACGTATGGGGCAAATCGGCGCTGAGCGTCTGTTGGCTCGTTTGCGTGGCGAAACGGTCAGTCCACGCATGGTGGACGTCGGTTTCACCGTGATCCCCGGCGGCAGTATCTGAGCGGTTTTAACCCGCTGATTGAACGATTTTAATGATGAAAGCGCGTCGTTTGGCGCGTTTTCACACCCGTCTGTAAGTTTGCCGCCTGTTACCCTCATAAGTTTGATCTCTATCCCAGAACGCGAATTTTAGCCCGTACCCCGGTTCCGGCAATCATGCTGTTACCGGTATCATGATACCGGTAACAATGA
The DNA here is from genome assembly GCF_001590905.1 of Serratia grimesii NBRC 13537. Taxonomy (GTDB): domain Bacteria; phylum Pseudomonadota; class Gammaproteobacteria; order Enterobacterales; family Enterobacteriaceae; genus Serratia; species Serratia grimesii. The sequence continues at coordinate 105,263 of NZ_BCTT01000019.1, read as the reverse complement.
GTATGCGGTTGTATTGCTCAAGATAGAACCTTTGACTCAACACCACCTACAGCTCGTCTTCTAACACCGGGAAGAGCCTAAAAATACAACAAACGCGCGCTTTACGACCTATTGTAAAGAGGGTCTGCGATAAAAAGGTTGGAGAAAAATTATGCCATTAGTGATTGTTGCAGGCGGCGTTGCGCTGCTGTTGCTGCTGATGATCCGCTTTAAGCTGAACGGCTTTATCTCTCTGGTACTGGTTGCTTTGGCGGTGGGTATCGCTCAGGGCATGCCGGTCGATAAAGTGATCGGCTCCATCAAGGCCGGCGTTGGCGGCACGTTAGGCAGCCTGGCGCTGATCATGGGCTTCGGCGCCATGCTCGGCAAGCTGCTGGCGGACTGTGGGGGTGCCCAGCGCATTGCCACCACGCTGATCGAGAAGTTTGGTCAAAAATATATTCAATGGGCGGTGGTGCTGACCGGGTTTACCGTCGGTTTTGCTCTGTTCTATGAAGTCGGTTTCGTGTTGCTGTTACCGCTGGTCTTCAGCATTGCGGCTTCGGCACGTGTGCCACTGCTGTATGTCGGCGTGCCGATGGCGGCTGCGTTGTCGGTGACCCACGGTTTCCTGCCGCCGCACCCAGGTCCAACGGCGATCGCCACCATCTTCCATGCGGATATGGGCAAAACGCTGTTGTACGGCACGCTGTTGGCTATTCCAACGGTGATCCTGGCCGGTCCGGTCTATGCCCGCTTCTTGAAAGGCATCGACAAGCCGGTTCCTGAAGGTTTGTATAACCCAAAAATCTTCACCGAAGCAGAAATGCCAAGCTTTGGCATCAGCGTTGCTACCTCTTTGGTACCCGTGATCCTGATGGCGCTGCGTGCGGTAGCCGAAATGGTGCTGCCGAAGGGCCATAGCCTGCTGCGTTTTGCCGAATTCTTCGGCGACCCGGTAATGGCAACACTGATTGCGGTACTGATCGCCATCTTCACCTTTGGTCTGAATCGTGGGCGCACTATGGATGAGGTGATGGGGACCATCACTGACTCCATCAAAATTATCGCCATGATGTTGTTGATCATCGGTGGTGGCGGTGCCTTCAAGCAGGTGCTGGTCGACAGCGGCGTGGAGAAGTACATTGCCGCGCTGATGGAAGGCAGTAATGTATCACCGATTCTGATGGCGTGGTCCATTGCCGCGGCTCTGCGTCTGGCGTTGGGGTCTGCTACCGTGGCAGCAATAACCGCTGGTGGTATTGTCGCACCGCTGATTGCCACCACCGGGGTCAGCCCGGAACTGATGGTGATTGCTGTTGGGTCTGGCAGCGTGATTTTCTCTCACGTCAACGATCCCGGTTTCTGGCTGTTCAAGGAATACTTCAACTTGAGCATCATGGAAACCATCAAATCTTGGTCGGTATTGGAAACCATCATCTCAGTCTGCGGCCTGGTAGGTTGTCTGCTGCTGGCGACGGTCGTCTAACATCTCCGTCGCCTTTAAAGCGGTGACGTTCAAATCTCAATGATGGCAGGGGCGCAGCATGCAGCGCCCCTGCAACCCCAGGGGATTGGTGAGTTGGCCACCTGGCTGTAACGTGAAATTCGTTGGTATTTAGTGAGGTTTTCGGTGCCAGGGTGGTGTCGGAAACTATTTTGAGTTTGGGGCGTATTTGATGACGCTGGTGGCATGAACTGCCGCCATAACGTGTATCTGACTCCATAAGGGCATGACATATGAGTAATCCACAGCACCACGTATTTATTCTGATGGGCGTTTCAGGCAGCGGCAAATCCGCCGTGGCCAGCGCCGTCGCTCATGAAGCCAATGCCGCAATGCTGGACGGCGACTACCTGCACCCGCGTGCCAACATCAACAAAATGGCTGCCGGGCATGCGCTGGACGATAACGATCGCGCCCCATGGCTGGCGGCATTAAATGACGCGATCTTTGCCATGGAGCGTACCAACGACGTTTCCCTGTTGGTGTGTTCCGCGCTGAAAAAAAGCTATCGTGACCGCCTGCGTGAAGGCAACCGCAACCTGCATTTTATCTATCTGAAGGGTGACAAGGCGGTGATTGAGGAGCGTTTGAAGCAGCGTAAGGGCCATTTCTTCAAGCCGCAGATGTTGGTTTCCCAGTTTGCTACGTTAGAAGAGCCTAACGAGCAAGAACAAGACGTGCAGGCGATCGAGATAAACCAACCGCTGGACGGTGTGGTCGCGGATACTCTCGCCTATATTCGGCGTGTTGCAGCCCAGTAAGCCGGGCTGCCATTCTGTACCGGCGCCGAGCAGGCGCCAGTACCCTCACTACAACTTCATATAAGCCCGCACGCCGTCCAGGAACATCTGGGTCGACAACATCACCAAAATCAGCCCCATCAGCCTTTCCAGCGCGCTGACCCCTTTGCTGCCCAACAGGCGTAGGAACAGGTTTGACATCAGCAAGATAGCGGCGGAAATACCCCAGGCAATCAGCAGTGCTACCACCAGATACGAAATATGGTTTGGATACTGGTGCGAAAGCAGCATCAATGACGCCAAAATCGAAGGCCCTGCAACCAGTGGGATTGCCAGCGGCACCAGGAAGGGTTCCTCACCGGCGGAAAGCCCGCTGCTATCGCCCTCTTGTGAGGGAAAAATCATCTTGATGGCGATCAGAAACAAGATGATCCCACCGGAAATGGACACAGTCTCGGTACGCAGGTTGAGGAACGCCAAGATTTTCTCGCCGGCAAACAGGAAAATCAGCATCAGCAGCAGGGCGATCAGCAACTCGCGGATCAGCACCATTCGCCGACGGCGCGGTTCCAGGTGTTTGAGTACCGACATGAAAATGGGCAAATTGCCCAGTGGGTCCATGATTAAAAACAGCAATACCGTGACTGAAATCATCTCTGTCATTACTACCTCTGGATCTGAAAAACGCGTCGGCCATCCCGACCGCTTAATAACCTATACCCTATGGCTTTCAAGTTACAGCCAGGCGACCAGCTTGCGTACCCTCAGTATTGCAGGGGCGCGGCATGCTGAGCCCGTATTATGCGGTGCGGGTATATTCGCACCCTACCGTAACCAAGGTAGATAACAACGCTTTGGCTTGAAAGACGACGGGTATAGACGGGTATATAAGAAGGATTGCTGAGAATCGCTCACCTATCGAATAAATTCACTTTGCGCCTGCGCCGACATTTTGTAAGGTGGAGAGATATTGCACACAACTTATAGCAGTCATCCTCCAAGGCAGGACAGTCATTATGAAAAACGTTGGTTTCATCGGTTGGCGCGGAATGGTCGGCTCCGTACTCATGCAACGCATGACACAAGAGCGCGATTTTGACGCCATTCGCCCGGTCTTTTTCTCTACCTCGCAACACGGTTCAGCGGCGCCGGTATTTGGCGGCCAGCAGGGCACGCTGCAGGATGCTTACGATGTTGATGCGCTGAGTGCGCTCGACATTATTATTACCTGCCAGGGCGGCGATTATACCAACGACATTTACCCGAAGCTGCGTGCAACCGGCTGGCAAGGGTATTGGATCGATGCGGCATCTTCTCTGCGTATGCAAGATGACGCGATTATCATTCTGGATCCGGTCAACCGTGCGCTGATTCAGCAGGGGCTGGATAAAGGCATCAAGACCTTTGTTGGCGGTAACTGCACCGTTAGCCTGATGCTGATGTCTCTGGGCGGCCTGTTTGCCAATGATTTGGTTGAGTGGGCGTCAGTGGCGACTTACCAGGCGGCTTCCGGCGGCGGCGCGCGCCACATGCGTGAACTGTTGACCCAAATGGGTATGCTGCACGCCGACGTGGCGAAGGAGCTACAGGACCCGGCTTCGGCCATTTTGGATATCGAACGTAAAGTCACCGCAGCTACCCGCAGCGGTAAATTGCCAACCGATAATTTCGGTGTGCCGCTGGCCGGTAGCCTGATTCCGTGGATCGACAAGCAACTCGATAATGGCCAGAGCCGCGAAGAGTGGAAAGGTCAGGCGGAAACCAACAAAATCCTGAACAGCGGTAGCGTGATCCCTGTCGACGGTCTGTGTGTGCGTGTTGGTGCGCTGCGCTGCCATAGCCAGGCGTTCACCCTGAAGCTGAAAAAAGACGTTTCACTGCCGGAAATCGAACAGATGCTGGCGACGCACAATGATTGGGTACGCGTGATCCCGAATGACCGTGAACTGACCATGCGTGAACTGACGCCAGCAGCGGTAACCGGGACGTTGAATACGCCAGTCGGTCGTCTGCGCAAGCTGAATATGGGGCCGGAATACCTGTCTGCGTTCACCGTGGGTGACCAGTTGTTGTGGGGCGCGGCTGAACCGCTACGCCGCATGCTGCGCATCCTGCTGTAACCTGAACTGTACTTCCCGGGGGCTGACCTCTTTCAGCCCCCAAAAGCCTTATTTTCTTCCTTTTTCTCTGTTTCGGCGTGCCATGAACTCAGTCGCTGTAAAGGGGAGAAAGCGCACAAGTCATCATCACATCTCCATGCAGGCAGCAGCGCAAAGACGTTGTCAGGCTGGCAGTTTTCTTAATGAAGCGTTTTCCTTGGTAATGGGCAATGTTTTTAACCGACATTAGCTATGCTTAAAGAGCTGGAGGATAAATTTCCACCAGCGCTAAAAATAAGCATAAAAAGCGGAATTCGGACCGGGAAGGTGAGAATTGATCAATAACCGACCGCAATCACGCTTTAGATACCGAATGAATTGCATGATAACCAAAACGGCTATGGATTAAGCGTTATGCCCTGTGGATCTCAAGGTACAGCCTCTTCGCTGTAACCTGAAAGGCGATGGGATGACGCGGCCTCTTATAAATCATGCTCTTAATCTTAGGAAGAAGACTATGCCTGTACTTCCCGATCGTGACGTGATTGATCAGCTTTTCTCCGGCAACTTTGCCGATCCCTTTTCCCTGCTGGGCATGCATGCGGCTGACAACGGCTTGCAAGTACGCGCACTGTTGCCTGATGCCAGTGAAGTCTGGTTGCTGGAACAGCAAACAGGCCGCCGATTGGTACAGCTCAACTGTGACGATGATCGCGGCTTTTTCAGCGCCACGGTCCCACGCCGTAAAACACCGTTTCGCTATCAATTCGAGGTCCGCTGGCACGATCACCAGCAGATCGTCGACGATCCCTACCGTTTTGGCACGCTGTTACAAGATATCGACAGTTGGCTGCTGGCGGAAGGCACCCATTTACGCCCTTATGAACGCTTAGGTGCGCATCTCGCTACGCTTGATGATGTTGAAGGTGTCAGCTTTGCCGTTTGGGCACCGAACGCCCAGCGTGTTTCGGTAGTTGGTGAGTTCAACTTCTGGGATGGCCGTCGCCACCCCATGCGGCTGCGTCGTGAAAACGGCATTTGGGAGCTGTTCCTACCGGGAGTGAGCGCCGGGCAGTTGTACAAGTACGAAATTATTGACTGCTATGGCAATACCCAATTGAAGGCTGACCCTTACGCTTTTGAAGCGCAGATGCGGCCGGATACTGCGTCGCTGGTGACGCCGTTGCCGGAGGTGGTAGAAAATACTCCCGAACGTCGGCGAGCCAATGATTTTGACCGACCGATTTCGATTTATGAGGTGCATCTTGGCTCATGGCGCCGTCACACTGATGATAATTTCTGGCTCAGCTACGGTGAACTGGCAGAACAGTTAATTGGCTATGTTAAAGACATGGGGTTCACCCATATCGAACTGCTGCCGATTAATGAGCACCCGTTTGATGGGAGCTGGGGTTATCAACCGTTAGGCTTGTATGCCCCGACACGGCGCTTTGGCACTCCGGCCGATTTTAAAGATTTTGTTGCGGCGGCACATCGGGCGGGTATCAACGTGATCTTGGATTGGGTACCAGGGCATTTCCCCAGCGATGCCTATGGCCTGGCAAATTTCGACGGTACCGCGTTGTATGAATACGCCGACCCGCGCGAAGGTTTCCATCAGGACTGGAATACCCTGATCTACAACTATGGCCGCAATGAGGTACGTAACTATTTGGCGGGTAATGCACTTTACTGGCTAGAGCGCTATGGTATCGACGCGCTGCGTGTGGATGCGGTGGCTTCAATGATTTACCGCGACTACAGCCGTGCCGAAGGCGAGTGGGTGCCAAATTATTACGGTGGCAACGAGAATCTGGAAGCCATCGCCTTCTTGCGTTATACCAACCACACCGTTGGCAAGGAGCGTCCCGGTGCCGTGACGTTGGCGGAGGAATCCACTGACTATCCAGGTGTGACACTGCCGCCAGAATCTAACGGGTTGGGGTTCCACTACAAATGGAACCTGGGTTGGATGCATGACACGCTTAATTACATGCAATGTGACCCGGTGCACCGTAAGTATCATCACAATCAGATGACCTTTGGCATGTTGTATGCCTATACCGAAAACTTTGTGCTGCCGATTTCTCATGACGAAGTGGTACACGGCAAAAAATCCATTCTCGATCGCATGCCCGGCGATGCCTGGCAAAAGTTTGCTAACCTGCGTGCCTACTATGGTTTTATGTGGGCGCACCCGGGCAAAAAACTCCTGTTTATGGGCTGTGAGTTTGCTCAAGGGCGCGAGTGGAATTTTGATAGCAGTCTCGACTGGCATCTGCTGGAAGGGTTGGATAACTGGCATCATGGTGTGCAGCGGCTGGTACGTGATCTTAACCATTGCTACCAACAACAAGCCCCGTTGTATGAGCGGGATTACCGCCCAGACGGCTTTGAGTGGCTGGTTGTGGATGACCACGATAACTCGGTCTTTGCCTTTGCCCGCTATGACGCACAGGGCAATGAGCTGATCGCCGTCAGCAACTTTACCCCAGTGCCGCGCCATCATTATCGCATCGGTATTTCACGCGCCGGTGAATACCGAGAAATTCTCAATACCGATTCACACCATTATCACGGCAGCAATACCGGCAACCAAGGCCGCGTAGTGTCCGAGCAAACAGGCCATCATGGTCGCGAGCATTCGATTAGCGTGACCGTACCTCCACTGGCGACCATCTACCTGTTGCGGGAGGCGCCATGACTGAACTGACGCCGGGTATCGCCGCGCCTCTCGGGGCGCATTATGACGGTAATGGCATCAACTTTAGCCTGTATTCCTCCCATGCTACGGGAGTTGAACTGTGTCTGTTTGATGAACAGCAACGCGAAATACGTCTGCCGCTGACGACGCGTAGCGGTGATATCTGGCACGGTTATCTGCCGGGAGGCAAACCGGGCCAGCGTTACGGTTACCGGGTACATGGCCCGTTCGATCCTGCACAAGGGTTGCGTTTTAATCCCAATAAACTGCTGTTGGATCCCGCAGCCCGTGCGGTAGAGGGACCCGTGGCGGACGATCCCTATCTGCATGGTGGCTATGACCGACCAGACCAGCATGACAGCGCCGGGTTGATGCCGAAATGCGTGGTGATCGACGAGGTTTACGATTGGCAAGATGATCGTCCTCCAGCCACGCCGTGGGGTAAAACGGTGATCTACGAAGCGCACGTGCGTGGTTTGACCCTACAACACCCAGATATCCCGCAGGTGCTGCGCGGCAGTTTCGCTGCGCTCGGTCATCCGGTGATGATCGCGTATTTCAAGCGCCTTGGTATTACGGCGCTGGAATTGCTGCCGGTGCAGCAGCACAGCTCTGAGCCACGCTTGCAGCGCCTCGGGTTGATTAATTACTGGGGTTATAACGTGTTGGCGCCTTTTGCGCCGGATAACCGGTATGCCAGCCTGCGGGCCGGCATGACACCGCTGCGTGAGTTTCGCGATGCGGTTAAAGCGCTGCATAAGGCCGGTATTGAAGTGATTCTCGATGTGGTGTTCAACCATAGCGCCGAGCTTGATATGGACGGGCCAACGCTGTCGTTACGCGGCATTGATAACCCGGGCTACTACTGGCTGACACCGGATGGCGACTACGTGAACGATACTGGTTGTGGTAACACCCTGCGATTGGATCAGCCGCAGGGTGTGGCTTGGGTGATGGACTGCCTGCGTTTCTGGGTAGGTGAATGCCATGTTGATGGTTTCCGCTTCGATTTGGGTAGCGTACTCGGCCGCACGCCAGCGTTTGATCGCGATGCACCGCTGTTCCAGGCGATGCTGGCGGACGATCTATTGTCGCGCTGCAAACTGATTGCCGAGCCGTGGGATATCGGCCCTGGGGGTTATCAGGTCGGCGAATTTCCCGGGCGCTTCGCCGAGTGGAACGACCATTACCGGGATGATATGCGCCGTTTCTGGTTACAGGGTGATGTTTCGCTGGGTCAGTTTGGCCAACGTTTTGCCGCCTCCAGTGACCTGTTCAACCGACGCGGGCGTGCACCCTACGCCAGCATCAATATGCTGACCGCGCATGACGGATTTACTTTGCAGGATCTGGTCAGTTTTAACCGCAAACACAACCAACTGAACGGTGAAGGTAACCGTGACGGCAGTGATCGTAACTTTAGCAACAACCACGGTGTTGAAGGCCCCATTGCCGACGACACTATTGTGCAACACCGCAGGGCTAGCCAGCGGGCACTCCTTGCCACGCTGTTACTGTCCCAGGGTACGCCGATGCTGCTGGCCGGCGATGAGCATGGACACAGCCAGCAGGGCAACAACAATGCCTATTGTCAGGACAACGCTATCACCTGGCTCGACTGGGCCACGGCGGATGACTCACTCACCGCTTACACCGCCGCATTGATCCACCTGCGCCAACAAATTCCCGCCCTGCAGCATGACCGCTGGTGGCAGGAGGGCGACGGTAACGTGCAGTGGCTGAACGCGCAGGGGCAGTCGCTCGGCGCACAGCAGTGGGAGCAGGGAGATCTGCAGTTGCAAATCTGTCTGTCACAACGCTGGCTGGTGGTGGTGAACGCCACGCCGCAGGCGGTGGAGATGACGTTGCCCGCTGGCGATTGGCAGCTTGTCGCCCCCTTTACTCAGGAAGATTCGCGGGCGGTCTTACCCGCCTGGAACCAGGCTGCGCACTCGATTTGCGTGCTGGTCAAGAAAAAATAAAAGGAGTCAGCTATGGTTAGGTTTGAAAATAAAGACCCCCTGATGTTGGCACGCCAACTGCCGATTAAGTCTGTCGCCCTGATTTTGGCCGGTGGCCGCGGTTCGCGTTTGAAAGATTTAACCTCAACCCGTGCCAAGCCGGCCGTCCACTTTGGCGGTAAATTCCGCATCATTGATTTTGCCCTGTCGAACTGCCTGAACTCGGGGATCCGTCGCATCGGTGTGATCACCCAATACCAGTCCCATACTCTGGTGCAGCATATTCAGCGCGGCTGGTCGTTCCTCAACGAAGAGATGAATGAGTTTGTCGATCTGCTGCCGGCCCAACAACGCCTCAGTACCGAGCATTGGTATAAGGGTACGGCAGACGCGGTGTACCAGAACCTGGATATCATTCGTCGTTACGATGCCGAGTATGTGGTGATCCTGGCGGGCGATCACATCTACAAGATGGATTACTCGCGCATGCTGATCGACCATGTGGAAAAGGGCGCACAATGTACCGTGGCCTGCTTGCCGGTGCCGCGCGATGAGGCCAGCGAGTTTGGTGTGATGGAAGTGGACGAAAACGACCTGATCCTCAAGTTCCTGGAAAAACCGAGCAATCCACCGCCGATGCCGGGTAACCCAGATATGTCGCTGGCCAGTATGGGGATCTACATCTTTAATGCTGACTATCTGTTCCAATTACTGGAGGAGGACATGTCTACGCCGGGCTCCACCCATGACTTCGGCAAAGATTTGATCCCGAAAATCACTGCCCAGAAAGCGGCATGGGCACACCCGTTCACGTTGTCCTGTGTCACCTCCAACCCCGATCTGCCGCCGTACTGGCGCGACGTGGGCACATTGGAAGCTTACTGGCGTGCCAACCTCGATCTGGCTTCCGTGACGCCGGAATTGGATATGTACGATCGCGCCTGGCCAATCCGCACCCATATGGAACCGCTACCGCCAGCCAAGTTCGTACAAGATCGTTCCGGTAGCCACGGTATGACCATGAACTCGCTGGTGTCCGGCGGGTGCATTGTCTCGGGATCTGTGGTGGTGCATTCGGTGCTGTTCCCGCGAGTGCGGGTGAACTCGTTCTGTACCATCGACTCTACCGTATTACTGCCTGACGTGAATGTCGGCCGATCCTGCCGTTTACGGCGTTGCATTATCGATCGCGCTTGCCACATTCCCGAGGGCATGGTGATTGGCGAAAATGCCGATGAGGACAGTAAGCGTTTTTATCGTTCAGAAGGCGGCATTGTGTTGGTCACGCGCGAAATGTTGTCAAAGTTGTGAGTTAAGGTAGTCGGCAGAACGATAGCCTGCCGCCATATAAACGGACTGATGGCTTGCACAACGCGGGATTAACAACAGCGGCAAGCCTGCTTTTCCAGAGTAATTTAGCCGATTCTCAGGAGTGATAATGCAGGTTTTACACGTATGTTCTGAAATGTTCCCTCTGTTGAAAACCGGGGGGCTCGCAGACGTGGTTGGCGCATTACCGACAGCTCAGATCGCCGAAGGTGGCGATGTTCGGGTGTTATTGCCCGCTTTTCCTGACGTGCGCAACGGCATACCGGATTCGGTGCTGGTGGCGGAAATCGATTCTTTCGCCGGCCGGGTTGGCCTGCGTTACGGTACCTACCACGGCGTGGGTATCTATCTGATCGACGCTCCTTGGTTGTACGAGCGGCCAGGCAGCCCGTATCACGACCAATCCATGAATGCCTATTCCGATAACCATCGGCGCTTTGCCCTGTTGGGCTGGATAGCTTGTGAACTGGCCAAAGGGCTGGATCGCTACTGGCGACCGCAAGTGGTGCATGCTCATGATTGGCATGCCGGGTTGGCTTGTGCCTATCTGGCGGCCAACGGCCACCCTGCGCGTTCTATTTTTACCGTGCATAATCTGGCCTATCAGGGGCTGTTTTCCGCCCACCACGTACCGGAAGTGTGGTTGCCACCTTCGTTCTACAATGTTTACGGTCTGGAGTTTTACGGCCAGATGTCATTCTTGAAAGCAGGCTTGTATTACGCCGATCACATCACTGCCGTTAGCCCGACGTACGCGCGTGAAATTACCCGACCGGAGTTCGGCTACGGTATGGAAGGGTTGTTACAAGAACGCCACCGGCAGGGGCGGCTGAGCGGCATTCTCAATGGTGTGGATGACAAGATTTGGGACCCTTCCCACGATCCGCGCCTGACCGCGCGCTATGACGCCGACAATTTGAAAAACAAAGCCAAGAATAAACTTCATCTGCAGAAAGCCATGGGGCTGAAGGTCGATGAGTCGCTGCCAGTGTTTGCGGTTGTGAGCCGCCTCACCAGCCAAAAAGGGCTGGATCTGGTATTGGAAGCGCTGCCCGCGTTGTTGGAGCAAGGTGGCCAATTGGCCCTGTTAGGGGCCGGTGATGCGGTGTTGCAGCAGGCGTTTCTGGCTGCTGCTGCTGACTACCCGGAACAGGTTGGTGTACAGATTGGTTACCATGAGGCCTTTTCACATCGCATTATCGGCGGGGCGGATGTGATCATGGTACCAAGTCGGTTCGAACCCTGCGGGCTAACCCAACTTTATGGCCTGAAATACGGCACGCTTCCACTGGTGCGTCGCACCGGTGGGCTGGCGGACACGGTGGTAGATTGCGCGCTGGAGAATCTGGCCGACGGCAGCGCCAGCGGATTTGTCTTTGATGATTGTGATGCCGCCGCACTGGGCAACGCCATTCGGCGCGCCATGGTGCTGTGGAGTAGGCCTAAGCATTGGCGTCACGTCCAGCGCCACGCAATGAGCGTGGATTTTGGCTGGCAGGTTGCGGCAAAGGAATACCTCTCGCTTTATCAACGCTTGTTGTAAGCGTTATGACATACAGAGACACCCACGATTGCAGGTTGTAGGGGCGTAGCATGCTGCGCCCATGTTTAGTGGGACGCATGTATTCCGGGGCGAATATATGCGCCCCCTTCAGGGGATCGAAAAGCTATGACTTCACCGATTAGTTACACCTCACCCACGGTCAGTGTTGAAGCGCTGAAACACTCTATTGCCTATAAGTTAATGTTTATTGTTGGCAAGGACCCCGCTATCGCTAATCAGCATGATTGGCTGAACGCCGTGCTGTTTGCGGTGCGCGACCGCATGGTGGAACGCTGGCTGCGCTCTAATCGTGCACAACTTTCACAGGATGTGCGTCAGGTGTATTACCTGTCGATGGAGTTCCTGATTGGCCGGACGCTGTCCAATGCCTTGCTGTCGATGGGAATTTATCAGGATATCGACGATGCGCTAAATGAGATGGGGCTGAGCCTCAGTGACCTGTTGGAGGAAGAGAACGATCCAGGTCTGGGTAACGGTGGCTTAGGGCGTCTGGCTGCCTGTTTCCTTGATTCGTTGGCAACGTTAGCGCTGCCGGGGCGTGGCTACGGCATTCGCTATGAATACGGCATGTTCAAACAAAATATCGTCAATGGTCAGCAAATGGAGTCGCCAGACTATTGGTTGGAATACGGTGATCCGTGGGAATTCCCACGCCATAATACCCGCTATAAGGTGCGTTTTGGCGGTCGGATCCAACAAGAGGGTGCCAAGGCGCGGTGGGTGGAAACCGAAGAGGTGGTCGCTACCGCTTATGATCAAGTGATCCCGGGTTTTGATACCGATGCGACCAACACGCTACGGTTGTGGGGCGCCCAAGCCAGTAACGAAATCAATTTGGGTAAATTCAATCAGGGTGATTATTTTGCGGCGGTTGAGGATAAAAACCATTCGGAAAACGTATCACGCGTGCTGTACCCAGATGACTCCACGTATTCGGGGCGTGAACTCCGCCTACGGCAGGAATATTTCCTGGTGTCGGCCACGGTGCAGGATATCCTCAACCGTCACTGGATGATGCATAAGACCTTCGACAATCTGGCGGACAAGATTGCCATTCACCTGAATGACACTCACCCGGTATTGTCGATTCCGGAGCTGATGCACCGGTTGATCGATGAACATAAATTTAGCTGGCTTGACGCTTGGGCGGTGGTGGAGCAGGTGTTCTCCTATACCAACCACACCCTGATGAGCGAAGCATTGGAAACCTGGCCGTTGGATATGATCGGTAGGATCTTACCGCGCCACTTGCAGCTGATTTTCGAGATCAACGATCACTTCCTCAAGCATGTGCAAGAGGTAGCGCCGGGCGACAACGAGTTGCTGGCACGCGTGTCGATCATTGATGAAACCAACGGTCGCCGGGTGCGTATGGCCTGGTTGGCGGTAGTCGCGAGTCACAAGGTTAACGGTGTTTCAGCGCTGCACTCCGAGCTTATGGTGCAATCGCTGTTTGCCGATTTCGCGCATATCTTTCCAGATCGTTTCTGCAATAAAACCAACGGTGTTACGCCACGCCGTTGGTTGGGTCTGGCTAACCTGCCGCTTTCCTCGGTACTCGATGACAGCATTGGCCAGACCTGGCGCACCGATCTCAGCCAGCTGAGCGAGATCAAGGCGAATGTTGATTACCCGAGCTTCCTACAAGCGGTGCAGGCTGCCAAGCGACAGAACAAGGAGCGGCTGGCTGCTTACATTGCGAAAACGCTGAATGTGGTGGTCAATCCGGATGCGTTATTCGATGTACAGATTAAACGTATTCACGAATACAAACGGCAACTGCTTAACGTACTGCACGTGATCACACTGTATAACCGTCTATTGCAAGATCCGGAAACTGAACGGGTGTCGAGGGTTGTGATCTTTGCCGGTAAGGCAGCTTCAGCCTATTACGCAGCCAAGCAGATCATCCGCCTGATCAACGACGCGGCTAAAGTGATCAACAATGATCCGCGAGTGCATACTCAATTGAAAGTGGTGTTTATCCCGAACTACGGCGTCAGTTTGGCGCAGATGATCATCCCGGCGGCGGATCTGTCTGAGCAGATCTCATTGGCGGGCACCGAGGCGTCGGGTACCAGTAACATGAAGTTTGCTCTCAACGGTGCGCTGACTATCGGCACGTTGGATGGTGCCAACGTAGAGATGCTGGAGCACGTGGGTGAAGAGAATATCTTTATCTTCGGTAATACCGCAGAACAGGTAGAGGAACTGCGGCGCAATGGGTATAACCCGCATCAGTACTATGAGCAGGATCCCGAGCTGCATCTGGCGCTGACCCAGGTCGCGACTGGTACGTTCAGCCCTGAGGAGCCAAAGCGTTACAGCAATCTGTTTGATTCACTGGTTAATCTGGGGGATCACTACCAGCTGTTGGCCGATTACCGCAGCTATGTGGATACGCAGGACAAAGTGGATGAGGTGTACCGTAATCAGGATGACTGGACACGGCGAGCGATATTGAATATTGCCAATATGGGGTACTTCTCGTCTGATCGTACCATCCAGGAATACGCAGATGAAATCTGGCACATCAAGCCGATTAAACTGTAATAAAAAAAGGGCCGGATAACCGGCCCTTTTTACGCGTTATCTCAGGACGCCAGAGACAGCGTTTTCGCTTTCGCGTGTTCTGCCAGCCAGGTTTTGACCCGTGCTTGCTGTGCTTCATCCAGCCACATACCCAATTTGGTACGACGCCAGATAGCATCTTCCAATTCCACTACCCACTCTTTGTCGATCAGGTAGCGCAGTTCAGCTTCGTACAAGCCGTGGCCGAACTCTTCACCCAGATCGTTGAGGCTCTTGGCATCGGCCAGAATCAGTTCGCTGTGGCTACCGTAGGTGCGTGCATAGCGGCGTGCCAATGATTCAGGCAACCAGCTGTGTTCACGGCGCAGTTTCGCAGCATAACTGTCGCGATCGCCACCGATATCGCCGCCTGGCAGTGAACCGTTTTTGGTCCATGCCGGACCGCAGCCAGGGTAGTAGTGTGCCAGTTTTTCCATCGCATGCTCTGCCAGCTTGCGATAGGTGGTCAGCTTGCCACCGAACACGGACAGCAATGGTGCTTTACCTTGTTCGTCATGCACGTCCAGGGTGTAATCACGGGTAACTGCCTGTGGTGAGTCTGATTCATCATCGCACAGCGGACGGACACCGGAGTAAGTCCAAACAATATCGTCACGGCCCAACTGCTTCTTAAAGTGGTCGTTGTACACTTTCAGCAGGTAGTTGATTTCGTTATCGTCGATCTTCACGTCTTTCGGATCGCCGTGATACTCCACGTCGGTGGTACCGATGATGGAGAACTCATCGTTCCATGGGATCACAAAGACGATACGGTGGTCTTCATTTTGCAGAATATAGGACTGCGGTTGGTCATGCACACGCGGTACCACAATGTGGCTGCCTTTGATCAGACGGATACCGTAAGGGGATTTCAGCTTCAGGCCATCATCGAAGAAGTGTTTCACCCATGGGCCAGTGGCATTCACCAGGCCTTTGGCACGCCAGGTAAAGGTTTTGCCGCTGTCGACATCAACCGCTTCCACCATCCACAGGCCGTTTTCACGCCATGCGCGGGTCACTTTGGTACGGGTACGGACTTCACCGCCACGTTTTTCGACTTCCTGGGCGTTTAATACCACCAGGCGAGCATCGTCGACCCAGCAGTCGGAATATTCGAAACCGCGCTTCAATTCTGGCTTCAGCACCGATTCTGGTCCAAAGCGCAAACCCTTGCTGCCTGGCAGGCTGGTGCGTTTGCCCAGGTGATCGTACAGGAACAGGCCGATTCGGATCATCCAGGCTGGACGCAGATGAGGCTGGTGCGGCAGGCGGAAGCGCATTGGGAAGGCAATATGCGGTGCCAGTTTCAACAGTACTTCACGTTCGGCCAGCGCTTCGCTTACCAGACGGAATTCGTAATGTTCCAGGTAGCGCAGGCCACCGTGGATCAGTTTGGAACTGGCGGAAGACGTAGCACAGGCCAAGTCTTGCGCTTCCAGTAGCAGAACGGACAGCCCGCGCCCGGCAGCATCCGCCGCGATGCCGGCACCGTTGATGCCGCCACCGATAACGATCAAGTCTTTGGTTTCCACGTCAACTTCCTCCAGATGTTCGAAATAGCTCTTTCATGTTCGTTTTCGCTCATGATTGTAATCAAAAACCAACAAACAAGCCAAGACTTAACCAAACAAAAACATTTAGGCGTGATAGAGGTAACAGTTTGATGATAGTAGTTATACAAAGTGAAGGGGTATGGCAGTCAGGCATTGCAGGGTTCAGCAGGCTGAACCCAGTCTAAAACGGCAGGTCTGGCGGGGATAGCGTAGGGTTAAATGAACGGTAAAAGACTCAGCACAACTCCAGCTGGACATCGTACTGTTCGATGATTTTCATTACGCTTGGCGGCGGCAGTTGATCGGTAAACAGGTAGTCGATCAGGTTCATATTGCCGAGGTTAACCATGGCATTGCGGCCGAATTTGGAGTGGTCGGTAACCAGCATGACGCAGCGTGAGTTTTCGATAATTGCGCGTTTGGTGCGCACTTCGTGATAGTCGAATTCAAGCAGTGAGCCATCCATATCGATGCCGCTGATGCCCAGAATGCCGTAATCGAGACGGAACTGAGAGATAAAATCCAGCGTGGCCTCGCCCATGATGCCACCATCACGGGTGCGTACTTCACCGCCAGCCAAGATCAGACGAAAATCCTCCTTGGCGGTCAGCAGGGTAGCGACGTTCAGATTATTGGTTACTACGCGCAAGTTTTTGTGGTTCATCAGCGCGTGGGCGACCGCTTCTGGCGTAGTGCCAATGTCGATAAACAGCGTAGCGCCGTCAGGGATCTGGCTGGCGACACGCTGGGCGATACGCGCTTTTTGTTCCGACCACATCACCTTGCGATCGTTATAGGCGGCGTTGACTGAACTGGAAGGCAACGCTGCACCACCATGGTGGCGTTGGATTTTGTTTTGATCGGCCAGGTCATTCAAATCACGGCGAATCGTTTGCGGGCTGACGTCAAAATGTTCGACCAGTTCTTCCGTGCTGACATAACCTTGCAGACGTACCAGCTCGATAATTGCGTCATGACGCTGTGTTTGCTTCACGATAATCCCCTATACCCTAAATAATTCGAGCCGTATCGCGGCGGTAAGTCCGTGAATCCCCAGGAGCATAGCGAACTATGTGACTGGGGTGAATGGACGCAACCAACAAAGATGCAGCGTGAAGTATGACGGTTATAAAACGCCTGGCTTGTACCTGGCTGTTATTGTTCGTTGTGCGCCCGATGACGCGTGTCCCAAAATGCCATCAATAACCCTAACACTAAACCGGCCACGTGTGCCGCGTTAGCGATCGACATTCCTAAAATATCGAAATACCCGGCAACCAGCCACAGAACGGAAAACACCATCAGACCGCGCGGTAGCATCAGGCCACGTTCAGGTGCCCGCTCGCCGCTGAGCCAACAATACCCCATCAATGCGTAGACTACGCCGGACAGACCGCCGAACAGGGCTCCACTGAACAGAGATTGTGCCCAACCGCTGAAGAAGGCCGAAACGACGGCGAGTACGAACAGTTTGCCGGCACCGAGGCGTTTTTCCATCGGGCCACCGAGATACCACCACCACATCAGGTTAAAGGTAATATGCAGCAGTGAGAAATGCAGGAAGGCGTGGCTGACCCAGCGCCACAGTTGCAGGTATTGGCTGCTGTCTTGTGGCCAGGAAAGCCAGTACATCACGGTGTCGTCGCCCAGGACTTGCATCAGGATATACACCGCAATGCACAACACCATCACACTCAACGTCAGTGGTCCGGCCTTGCTGTACAGAGTTTGCAGATAGGAATAGCCCTGATAGTGCAGTTCGGTGTTGGTATTCCCAGCCTGCCAACTGGCGGCGCGATAGCGACTATTGAGCGGATCGACCAGGAACTGCTGGAGTTCGTGCTGTACTTGCTCCAGATGGCTGTCGTCAGCCAGCCAGATTTCCGCAGCTTCGCCCGTATTGTGCACCCTAAGCTCAATGTTTTGTGTCGCCATGTAATCGACAAAGGCCTGCGCCAGGCGGGGATTGGATACGGCGATGACTCGAACCATAGGTATTCCGTTTAATGAGATGATTTAGCCGTCGGTTACCCTGGCGGCGTTGACGGCTGATTATACCGTCGAAATCCTGAGCGCAGGCAACGGATCTGCGAAAAACCAGCAAAAACACGCACTAACGACGCGAGAAAGAACCCCGCCGATGGTGGCGGGGAGAATTATGCGGAGGTTTCAACGTCCTGCGGATACTGGCGAGCCCAGGCTTCAAAGCCACCGTCGATGCTGTACACCGCATCAAACCCTTGATGCAGCAGGTATTGTGCTGCACTGCGGCTGCTGTTGCCGTGGTAGCACATCACCATCACCGGCCGATCAAAATCGTTTTGCTGCATAAATGTCTGCAGGCTCGCGTTAGTGAGGTGAAAGGCGCCTGGCGTGTGCCCAGCTTCAAAACTTTGTGGATCGCGGATATCGACCAAGGCGGCGCTATCATCTTTCCAACGGCTGTGCGCCTGCTCAACGTTGATCGCTTCAAACTGTTCCATACTGCTGACTGCCTCGTAATATGAATATGCCGCCATTGTAGTCAATTTCGCGGTAATTAAGACCAGATGAAGATTAGGGTTTATTACACCTGGCGTACTTCAACGTGGTTTCTGACGAACGACGCCTCGGTATGAATCGTCATCTTTTCGTAGTGGTCATTGAGGAGTTCAATTTGCGCCGTCACATTGAATCCTAACTTACGGTACAGTGCTTTGAGATGCGGTTTTTTTGTATCTGCCAGTAGGCCGACTTTATTGAGTCCTTGTAACCTGGATTCTTCAACGACACGGCTAATCAGCGACTTTGCTATCCCACGTCCTCGGCACTCCGGCAGGACAGCCAGGGAATCTATATATATTTCATCGTGCTCTGATTCATTGTCCATTTCAGCTCGCTGTTCTGTTATGGCTGTGAATCGCGACTCATCTTCTCCTTTGAAATACAGGATGCAGCCCAGAATTTTTTCCTTGTCCCGAGCGACGAAGACATTTTTGTAGCCAAAATACACATCATTGCGGCCGAAGTTCATTTCATACTGAAACAGGGCTTCGTTGATATCGTCTTTACCAGACAGGGCCAGTACAGCATCTTTATCCGCCAGTGCGATAAGCCTTACGACTTCTGCTGCATCTGATTTTTTAGCGTTATCTATAACCACATCTTTCACTATCCATTGTTCCTTTCGGTATTCGTCAGGCACCGTAGCCCATCATCTTCAGGAGTTGCTGCGCCTGTTGTACCGCTTCCTGGCGATGGGCCACGCCCAGCTTCTGATACAGATTACGGATATGGGTTTTTATGGTGGTGGCGGCCACGTCCAATTCCCCGGCGATCTGATCGTTGCTGTAGCCAGAATAAATCAGCCCCAAAACCTGCCATTCGCGCTGTGTCAGCGGACTGGTGCGGATGAGTTCCGGCACCTGTGGGTGAGTTAGCAGCTTATCGACGAAGTTCTCGTCAAAGTGTGCGAACTTATGCCGATGATGCTGATTGATGTCACGCAGAATACGTTGGGCGCGATGGTTTTCCAACTCCGGCAGTGTATTGAGCTGAATCAGTTGGCGTAACTGCTGCGCCATCGCTTCTCCCTCAATGACAAAGTGGCTGATAAAGCCGGTGCGACTGGCCAATGACAGAGCTTCCATCAGGACCTTTTGCGCGTCGCTTTTGCGATCCATCTGCCAATAAAGCTGGTTGCTAAGCAGCAGGTTACGGTTCAAATCACTGACCAGTCGCAGGCGGCGGGCATTTTCGTTGAGTTCATCCAGAACCACTTCGGCTTCTTCATACTGACCCAGCATGATTTGGACCCGCGCGATGTTGCGCCACTGGCCCTGCATAAAGTGGTTATCCGCCATACCGGGTTTTTCCGTCTGGCGCAGCCATTGAGCCGCAGCGGTGGTATCGCCGGTCATCTGCCAGTGGATCACGCGTGGTTTGTCCGCGTTGGTGAGCCAGTCACGGTGGTATTGGGTACCGTGCAACAGCACTTCGCAACGTTGCATATGCGCATTGGCGTTATCCAGATCGCCACGCGCCAGTGAACACTTGGCCAGCATAGCGATGCACTGCAACTGTTGCTGCGGCTGATAGTTAGCCAGGATTTTTAGGCCTTCGCGAGCGGCATCCTCCGCTTCATCCAGGCGCGCCCATGACCACAGTATCTGCGAACGAATGCGCAACAGGAACTCATGCATCGGTAACTGTTCCAGATGCTGTTCGCGCACCAATTCAAACGCTTTGTCCTGTGTTTCGTAAGCAGCTTGCAGGAAACCCTGAGCAATCAGGATCTCGCTTTGCTGCAACAACGCCCACAGTGCGTAGTGGTAAGCCTGATGACGCCGAGCCATTTGCTCCGTTTGTTGCATCATCGGCAGCGCACGGGCTAACTCGCCCTTGCAATGATGCACTTCGCCGGTCACCGAGGTCGCAACGATACGGCTGTAATAGCTGGAAAGCGGTAAAAACTTCAGCGCTTCAGTGGCCAAACGTTCGGCCTCTTCCGGCTTACCTGCGTTGATGGCGACCTGTGCACGCAAGGCATCAAATTCAGCATGCAGGGTGCGGTCGACGTCAATTTTTTGTTCGCGCATTGCTTGCTCTGCGCGTTCCAGTAGCGTGTTCACTTCGATGTAGCGGTGCTGGCTTTGCGCTAACCAGGCCTGTAGCAGCGCCAGTTTGGGATTTTGGATCAGACGTTCATAGGGCAGTGCATTCAAACACTCTTCCAGCAGGGCCAATTCACTGTGGTGAAACAGTGACCATGCGTGTTGCAGCAGGATATCGCGCAGCATACTGACATCACTGGCTGCCAGTGCGTGATGAATGGCCTCCGCCGGGTAACCTAACGCCAGCCAACCCTCGGCGGCGGCGCGGTGTAAGCCCGGTAACTCCAACGCCAGCTCCCATTGGCAGCGTTGACGCAGGAAGGTGGCGAACAAAGGATGGAAGCAGAACCATTCACCGCTATCGTCCATGCGATGGATAAACAGCCCTTGGCGTTCAAGCTCTTCTAACCGTTGCTGACCGTTGTCTTCACCGGTCAGACGCACAATCAGCGCATCATTCATTGAGCGCAGTACCGAACAACGCAGCAAGAAGGCACGCGCATCGGCATCGACGTGATCCAGTACTTCGTCCACAAGATAATCTGACAGATGGCTGGCGTTCAGCCCAGCCAGGCGTTTGGCCGATTGCTGTGCGGAAGAGGTGGATTGTCGTGCGGACAGCGCAATCAACTGTAGCGCAGTGGCCCAACCTTCGACTTCATCGCACAGGCGGCTACTGTCTTGCTGTTCCATAGGCGCAACCAGACGGCAGTCGAAGAACTGCTTGGCTTCATGATGGGTGAATGCCAGTTGTTGCGTACCCATTTCCAATAATTGATCGCGCACGCGCAAATTGGCGATGCCGAGAGGTGGCAGAGTGCGGGAAAGCAGGATCAGCGTCAGGTTTTCTGGTTGGTGACGCAGGAAGAAGCGCATGGCTTCATGGATAACGTCATTGGTGATCAGGTGGTAGTCGTCAATCACCAGGTATAAGGGCTGGTGCCAATCGGAAAGTTCGATAAACACTTGGGCGAACAGCGCTGACAAGCTGGCGTACTGATGCTTTTGACTTAGCGCCTCGCTCTTCACACAGTGGCCACCGCTGGCGTGTTGCAAAGCGGCAATCAGATAACTGGCGAAGCGTTCGGGTTGATTATCGCTTTCATCCAGCGAATACCAGCCTAAATCTGACTTACCGGCCGCCCATTGTGCGACCAGCGTCGTTTTCCCGTATCCCGCAGGGCAATTGACCAATGTCAGGCGATAGTTGGCCGTGCTGGCTAATTTAGCCAACAGGCGATCGCGGATCACGGTATTTTGCAGCCGTACCGGACGGCTCAGTTTTGATGGGATCAGCATAGTATTCCAGAGTGAAAATCGCGGTGCCCGCCGCCGAAGGTCTGCCCGATGGCATTCATTTCTTCGCGACGCCTGCCGGGATCAGAGTGGGGTTAATTATTTTATGGCTCGTAATTAATCCCCCTCCTAAGTTCTGACAACGTTAAACGTATTGCAACAAGGTTCAGCATTGGCTTGGAGTTATATTGCTATTGATCACACTTTTTTACGTTTGCAGGCAATTCCCTGTGGAATAGCAGGGTTGTGGCGCGGTTTGGTGATGCAGGTGCAGGAAAGCATTTCCGGGTGTGTGCGACACTACAGACACTGCAATAACTATGCTAACGTTATTGAACAAGTTTTCACCGTATTCTCAGTGCTCGTCGCGTTCGTCGGTGGGCTTTTTTGCATGATGCAAGGGAGTCAAAAAGTGCCTGAGATCACAATTTTAGCTACGCCCCAATCCTCCTCCCCAGCTAATCCCCAGGCGGGATGATGCCTTCACTGTTTCTCCCCGGCACGATAACGGTAATTTGACCCACTTACTGGATAGAGAGTTTTCCTTATGTCACAGCCTACGCTTAAAAAGGATGCTTTTCTGGCGGCACTGACCCGTCAGTGGCAACAGTTTGGCCTCAGTTCTGCACAACAGATGACCCAACACCAATGGTGGGAAGCGGTAAGCCGCGCACTGGCCGAACAGTTGGCGGCACAACCGGCACCGCGGAAAAGCAGTAAGCCACTACGCCATGTGAACTACATTTCGATGGAGTTTCTGATTGGTCGTCTGACGGCCAACAACCTGATTAACCTGGGCTGGTATGACACCGTCGAGCAGGCATTGGCGGAGCAGGATATCAAGCTGGCAGATTTACTGGAGCAGGAAACCGACCCGGCGTTGGGCAATGGTGGGCTGGGGCGTTTAGCGGCCTGTTTCCTGGATTCGATGGCAACGGTGGAACAACCGGCCACCGGTTATGGGCTGAATTACCAATATGGCTTGTTCCGCCAGTCGTTCAGTGGTGGACAGCAACAAGAAGCGCCGGATAACTGGCAACGAGAAAGTTATCCGTGGTTCCGCCACAATGCCGCGTTATCCGTAGATGTAGGCATTGGCGGCAAACTGGAAAAACTGGCCGATGGCCGCGAACTTTGGCGCCCGGCGTTTACCCTGCGCGGTGAGGCCTGGGATCTGCCGGTATTGGGCTTCCGGAATGGCGTGACTCAGCCGCTACGTCTGTGGCAAGCAACCCATCAGCATCCCTTTGATCTAAGTGATTTCAACGACGGCAAATTCCTGCAGGCGGAGAAACAGGGTGTAGATGCGGCCAAACTGACTAAAGTGCTGTACCCGAATGATAATCATCAGGCGGGCAAGCGTCTGCGCCTGATGCAGCAATACTTCCAGTGCGCCTGTTCGGTGGCAGATATTCTGCGTAAGCACCATCTGGCGGGCCGCAAGATTGAAGACCTGCCAAAATTCGAAGTGATCCAGCTTAACGATACCCACCCAACCATCGCCATTCCGGAAATGCTGCGCATTCTACTGGATGAGCACCAATTGGACTGGGATGCGGCCTGGGCGATCACCAGCAAAACGTTCGCCTACACCAACCACACTCTGATGCCTGAAGCGCTGGAATGTTGGGATGAGAAGTTGGTACGCAGCTTGTTGCCACGCCATTTCTCCATCATCAAACAGATCAACGCCAACTTCAAAAAGCTGGTGGAAAAACACTGGCCGGGTGACGACGCGGTATGGGCTAAGCTGGCTGTACACCATAACAAGCAAGTGCGTATGGCGAACCTGTGTGTCGTCAGCGGCTTTGCGGTAAATGGGGTGGCACAGCTGCACTCTGATCTGGTCGTGAAAGATCTGTTCCCGGAATATCACCAACTCTGGCCAAACAAATTCCATAACGTCACCAACGGCATTACGCCACGCCGCTGGCTCAAGCAGTGTAACCCGGCGCTATCAGGGCTGATTGATGAAACGCTGAAGGTGGAATGGGCGAACGATCTTGATGCGCTTAAAGGGTTGGAGAAATACGCTGATGATGCAGCGTTCCGTCAGCGTTATCAGCAAATCAAACGCGATAATAAAGTCGTATTGGCAAATTACGTGCATGACGTAATGGGGTTAACGCTGAACCCTGACGCGATTTTCGACGTGCAGATTAAACGCCTGCATGAATATAAACGCCAGCATCTGAACCTGCTGCACATTCTGTCGCTGTATCGTCAACTGCGTGATAACCCACAGTTGGATATTGTCCCGCGTGTGTTCCTGTTCGGTGCCAAAGCGGCACCAGGGTACTACCTGGCGAAGAACATCATTTACGCGATCAACCAGGCAGCGGAAAAGATCAACAACGATCCGCTGGTGAAAGATCGACTGAAAGTGGCCTTTATTCCTGACTACCGGGTGTCTGTCGCTGAATTGATGATCCCGGCGGCGGATATCTCTGAGCAAATTTCCACCGCTGGCAAAGAAGCCTCGGGTACCGGCAATATGAAGCTGGCGTTGAACGGTGCGCTGACGGTTGGCACGCTGGATGGTGCTAATGTGGAAATCGCCGAGCAAGTAGGTGAAGACAATATCTTTATCTTCGGCAATACCGTGGATCAGGTGAAGGCGTTGCTGGCGAAAGGCTATGATCCGCTCAGCTACCGTAAGAAAGATAAGCATTTAAAAGCGATCCTGGACGAACTGGCGAGTGGTGCATTCAGTCATGGTGACAAGCATGCATTCGACATGATGCTGCACAGCCTGCTGGAAGGTGGTGACCCTTATCTGGTGCTGGCGGACTTTGCTTCTTACTGCAAAGCTCAACAGCAGGTTGATGAACTTTATCGTGACCGTGATGAATGGACGCGACGAACTATTCTTAACACCGCGCGTGTCGGTATGTTCAGTTCGGATCGTTCGATCCGCGACTACCAGCAGCGTATCTGGCAAGCCAAGCGTTAGGGAGAGTGAATGGATCGCAAGGTCATCGATCAGGCGGCTGCTCAGGCGGGTATCGCTGCTGATTATATTAATGCTCATGGTAAACAACAGGCGATTGCCGAGGATACCAAGCGCAGACTGCTGGACGCGATGGGGCGGGATACGGTCCCATTGGAAGCGGTAATGACGCCGCTTCCGACGGTGAAGGTGTTCTATGAAGGGGCGCCAGTGGCCTTACCGCTTGCGGGTAGTGGTGAGTATCTCTGGACGTTACAGCGTGAGGACGGCCGCCAACAACAGGGGCGAGCCAGCGCACGTAAAACATTTACCCTGCCAGGTGAATTACCACCGGGTTATCACCAACTGACGTTGACACAGGACGAACAGCATTGGCAGTGCAGGTTGATTGTGGCGCCTAAACGCTGCTTTGAGCCCGATGCCTTACTGACTGGAAAAAAACTCTGGGGGGCCTGTGTCCAGCTTTATACCTTGCGATCCGATCGTAACTGGGGCATCGGCGACTTCGGCGATTTACGGCAGATGGTTGAGCAAGTGGGGGAACGGGGCGGCGCTTTTGTCGGGTTGAATCCGATCCACGCGTTATATCCCGCTAATCCGGACAGTGCCAGCCCGTACAGCCCGTCATCGCGCCGCTGGCTGAACGTTGTCTATATCGACGTGAACGCGGTGGAGGATTTTCAGCGCAACGACGCCGCACAGAAATGGTGGCTGAAGCCGGCAACGCAAAAAAAGCTGGCCCAAGCGCGTAACAGCAAGCTGGTGGATTACAGCACGGTAACGCAGTTGAAGCTGGCGGCGCTGAAGTTGGCGTTCCCGCTCTTCCAGGCTCGTAAAGCCGGTGACGGACAGCGTCAGGCGTTTGAACAGTTTGTTATTGAGGGCGGTGAAAGCCTGTATCAGCAGGCTGCGTTTGATGCGTTGCATGCCCATCTTGCCGCAGAAGACAGTAGTCTGTGGGGGTGGCCGGCCTGGCCGGAACAATACCAGCAGGGTGATAGCGCGGCAATTAAGCAGTTCTGCCAGCAACAGCAGGATCAGGTAACTTTCTACCTGTGGTTGCAGTGGCTGGCTGCCAGCCAGTTTGCGGAGTGTTTCCGCCAAAGCCAGCAACAGCAAATGCCGATTGGCCTGTACCGCGATTTGGCGGTCGGTGTTGCAGAAGGTGGTGCGGAAACCTGGTGTGAGCGTGAGCTTTACTGCCTGAAGGCCTCGGTCGGGGCGCCACCGGACATTCTGGGGCCACTGGGGCAAAACTGGGGCCTGCCACCGATGGACCCGCACGTAATGGCTGCACGTGGTTACCAACCGTTTATCGATCTGTTGCGCGCCAATATGACCAGTTGCGGCGCGTTGCGTATCGACCACGTGATGGCGCTACTGCGTTTGTGGTGGATTCCTTATGGTGAAACCGCCGTTCACGGTGCCTATGTAAAATATCCGGTGGATGATTTACTGGCGGTATTGGCGCTGGAAAGCCAACGTCATCGCTGCATGGTGATTGGTGAGGACCTCGGCACTGTTCCGGTGGAGATTGTCGGCAAGTTACGCGACAGCGGCGTCTATTCCTATAAAGTGCTGTATTTCGAACGTGACGGTGAGAACCACTTCCGCGCACCGCAGGCTTATCCCGTACAAGCCATGGCGACCATCACCACGCACGATCTGCCAACGTTGCGCGGCTACTGGCAAAGTGATGATCTGCAGCTTGGTAACTCGTTGGGATTGTATCCAGATGCAGAGGTCCTGAAAGCGCTATTTGCCGATCGCGAACGTGCCAAGCAGGGATTGTTGGACGGGCTGCATCACTATGGCTGTGTGCCGCTGAAGGTAGGTAAAAAGGCTGCGTTGTTGAATATGAGCCCATTACTTAATCGGGGCTTACAGCGCTATGTTGCCGACAGCGCCAGTGCATTATTGGGGCTTCAGCCGGAAGATTGGTTGGACATGGCTGACCCGGTTAATATTCCCGGTACCAGCGATCAATACCCTAACTGGCGACGCAAACTGACTCACACCTTGGAGGAGATGTTTGCCGATCAGCAGGTTAACCGACTGCTTAAGGACTTGGACAAGCGGCGGCGTAAGGTATCGGTAGGATAATTGACGTAAAAATGCCGGATTTGGTGAACCGAATCCGGCATTTTTTTATCCACTGTAGGGCATCTTGCCCTGGAACAGGGGATTAATAGTAAGAGTGCTCGCCGCGCTGATGCTCGGTCAAATCGCGCACGCCTTTCAGTTCAGGGAACTTCTGCAGCAGCTCTTTCTCGATGCCTTCCTTCAGGGTCACATCGACCATGGAACAGCCGTTACAACCGCCGCCGAATTGCAGGATAGCCAGGCTGTCGTCGGTGATTTCCATCAGCGTCACGCGGCCGCCATGGCCCGCCAACTGTGGGTTGATCTGTGACTGAAGCACGTATTCAACACGTTCCATCAGCGGTGCATTGTCATCAACCTTGCGCATTTTGGCGTTTGGCGCTTTCAGTGTTAACTGAGAGCCCAATTGGTCGGTGACGAAGTCGATTTCGGCATCGTCCAGATACGGTTTGCTCAGCTCGTCGATATAGGCGGACAGTTTTTCGAACTTCAGCTCGGTGTCTGTCGCTTCAACGGCGTCCGGCGGGCAATAAGAGACACCGCATTCGGCCGTAGGCGTACCCGGATTGATCACGAATACGCGGATTTGGGTGCCTTCCTCTTGGTTTGCCAATAGTTTGGCAAAGTGTTCCTGTGCAGTATCTGTTATACGAATCATGGCATTAGCTCGTTAGTTCAAATAGTTGACTTCTATACTAGGTTATAATACGCCCATTGCCGTGGCACTACAACGTGCGGCAAACGCACCAGATTTGTATTGATGCAACGCCTTGCCGCTGTAATAGCTTAGCAATTTCCGCCACCGTGCTACCCGTCGTGACCACATCATCCAACAAGGCAACATGCCGACCCATTAAAGGTTCATGGCAGCGAAATGCACCGCGTAAATTGCGCCGCCGCACACTG
Source organism: Serratia grimesii NBRC 13537 (assembly GCF_001590905.1). GTDB lineage: Bacteria > Pseudomonadota > Gammaproteobacteria > Enterobacterales > Enterobacteriaceae > Serratia > Serratia grimesii. Next base: position 77,409 of record NZ_BCTT01000019.1, on the reverse strand, counting down.
GCGGTTAGATGTTGCTGTGGTGCGGTTTTACGTACCCGGCTCAGGGCTGCGGGGCGATAGTCGCACCCTAACCAGTAGGCCAAAGGCCGTGCCAGCAGATCGCTCTGGTTATAGCCGCGCTGCCAGCAACGTTTTGCCTGTAAGGGTACAGCTAAAATGACATCGGGTCTGTTCAGATATTGCTCTCGATGTGCCTGTTGCCAGTTTAATAATATTAGCCGTGCCAACAGCGGGGCCAGTTCCGGTGTGTGTTGAAACTTGAATTTTCTGATCAGCTGGCGCAACGGGGCTTGATAATCGGTGACGAACACCAGTGCCTGCCAGGGGGGAGGTTGTTGCAGGCAGCGACCACAGGGCAGCGTGGCGTCTCCCGCGGGCAGACCGCAACGTGGGCAGCAAAGCGGTTTTGCGGGTAAATGATGCAGGCAGTAGCTGCAGATGCCGTGGCGATGAAGACGTAATGGTTGTCGGCATAGCCAACAACGGCTTTGGATTGATAGCATAGCCGTCCTCCCTGACGGATGAGAATGAAGGACAATAACTGATGACAGCGTTGTACTGGCAAACTATAGGTGAAGGCGATCGCGATCTTGTGCTGTTGCACGGCTGGGGACTGAATGCACAGGTGTGGAGTTGCATGTTAGAGCGACTGACGCCGCATTTCCGGCTACATCTGGTTGATCTGCCAGGGTATGGCCGTAGCCAAGGTTTTGGGGCTATGTCACTTGAACAGATGGCAGAGACAGTATTAGCAGCTGCACCGGAAAACGCCTGGTGGTTAGGCTGGTCGCTTGGCGGGCTAGTGGCCAGCCAGATTGCGCTCATGCAGCCGCAACGGGTACGTGGGTTGATTACCGTGGCTTCTTCGCCATGCTTTGCGGCTAAGGATGATTGGCCAGGGATTCGTCCTGAAGTGTTAAGTGGTTTTCAACATCAGTTGGGGCAAGATTTTCAGCGTACCGTAGAGCGTTTTTTGGCATTACAAACGTTAGGTACGGAAAGCGCACGGCAGGACGCCCGTCAACTGAAGTCTGTGGTGCTTAACCAGCCGATGCCCAGCGTTGAAGTTCTAAATGGTGGGCTGGAGATGCTGCGTACGACCGATTTCCGCGAGCCACTGGCAGTGCTGACGCTTCCATTGTTGCGAATTTACGGCTATTTGGACGGATTAGTGCCACGTAAGGTCGCTGGTTTGCTTGATGCCATGTGGCCGCACTCACCATCGGCCATTATTGCGAAAGCTGCCCATGCGCCATTTATTTCTCATCCTGATGAGTTCGCAGAAATTATCTGTACCTTTGTGGCTGAAAATGGGATCCGGCCCCAAAACGCACAATAAAGCGCTAAAAAAAGAGCCGCTTAGTGGATAAAAAATAAACCTGTTCAATACTTAGGGGGGTAACTGCGTTGGCTGGAAAATGAAAAAAACGCTCGCGGTTTTTTCACTTTGGCGTTTCGTCTCTGGGAAAACGGCTCTCGTCAGGGAAAGCAACGAGGTCTGAAGATGTCACGGCAGCCGGTGTTATTACGCATTTACTCTGGACGGCTTTCATAATAAATAAATTATCCATTGAGAGGTATTGTAATGAAATCTTTGAAAATGATTATTGCCGCGTTGGTTGTGGGTTCAGTGTCTTTCAGCACCATGGCAGCAACCATGCTGACCAAGGAAGATCTGGACAAGAACCCGGGTAAATACGAGAAAGTGGGTACCGTAACCACCACCGCACAAACCACGTCGCCGATGGATGCGAAAGATGAATTGTCCAAACTGGCTGATGAAAAAGGCGGGCAATATTACGTTATTCTGGCAGGTCGTGAGCACGGCAAGTTCAGCGCTATTGCTGACGTGTACAAAGACAAGAAATAACGATTGATTAAGAAGGGGGCGCCTTTGTGCCGCGCCCCAATCTTCACTTCTTCAGACGATATACTACCGTACTGCACCCCTGGCCCTCTGGGCAGCTTTTGCAACTGCCGCTTAGACAGGCGCTGTTGTCCTGCTCGATACGCTCCACCTTACCCATCGCAATTAAACGTTCCAGCATGGCCTGTACCAGCGGCAATGGGGCCGCCAACTGGCGGCTGAGCTGAAGCGCCTGCACGCTGCCATGCAGTGCCAAGGCATCGCGGATCTGCAGCAGGCCAGCCATCAGTGGCAGTTACCTTTGCTGCTTTGGCAACAGGCTACTGGGGTTGCGTTGCCCAGACGCACGGTTACCCGGCTGCGTGCTCGCCGCAGGCCAAACAAGATCAACAGATTGAACAGCACCACAATGGTGATTGCTGTCAGGCTGTATTGCGGGTGTTGGGCGAAAGTGGCTGTTTGATAAAATAGCGTGGCCAACGAGTAGGCAATATTCAGCCCCCAGAGAATGGAGAAGGTCATCCAACCGCGGCTGGACTCACGGGCGATGGCTCCCATAACCGAGACGCAAGGTACGTACAGCAGCACAAAAATCAGGTAGCTGTAGGCGGAAATCCCGGAACCGAATTTGCTGCTCATTACCCCCATTGAGCCAACGTCCATTTCCCCGTCGCCCTTACTGGCCTCAATCGGGTTGGACAGTACGCTCAGGCTGAACGTGTCTTTCAGACCCTGCCAGGTGGTATCCAGCGCGCCACCCAGTTCGTCTAACAGATTAAAGTTGGCGGCATCAAACTCGGTGTTATTGATACGCTCGGCGGTGTACAGGGTGTTCAATGTGCCAACTACAACTTCTTTTGCCATAGCACCGGTCACCAGACCGACGGTGGCCTGCCAGTTGTCGTTATGGACGCCCATTGGTTGCAGCAGCGGTGTCAGCACTTTGGACACCGACGCCAAAGCGGAATCATTAATGTCATCTACCGGCTTGCCGCTGAACGAAAAGCTATTCAAACCGCCAATGAAGATACTGGCAATCACGATCACTTTACCTGCGCGCAGGACGAAGCCTTTCAGGCGTTGCCAGGTCTGCAATAGCAGGCTCTTCAAGTGCGGGACATGGTAAACCGGCAGCTCCATGACGAAGGGAGAGGCTTCACCGCGCATGATGGTGTATTTGAGCACTAACCCGGTAAGGATCGCGACCACAATGCCGAGCATGTACAGTGAGAACACCACCCCTGCACCGTCCTGACCAAAGAAGGCGGCAGCAAACACTGCGAAGATCGCCAACCGGGCACCGCAGGACATGAAAGGGGCCATCATGATGGTAATCAAACGCTCACGCTGCGCATCCAATGTGCGGGCACCCATGATGGATGGCACGTTGCAGCCGAAGCCGACAATCAGAGGCACGAAAGATTTACCCGGTAGCCCGAGCGCTTGCATCAAGCGATCCATGACAAACGCCGCCCGCGCCATATAGCCGGAGTCTTCAAGGAAAGACAGGAACAGGTACATCATGCCGATTTGCGGCACCAACGGTAGCACCGTGTTGATGCCGCCTCCGACGCCCTGAGCCAGGAAAATGGTTAGCCATTCAGGGAAATGCAGTGTGTAGCCCAACCATTGAATGCCCTGGATAAAGATCGCTGCCGAGCCGATATCGAAAATCGGCTGCAGAGCGCCGCCGAGGTTGATCGCCAGCAGGAACATCAAATACATCACCAGCAGGAATATAGGGACGCCCAGCCAGCGATTAAGGATCACCTTGTCCAATGCCTCGGTCAGGCGGTTCGGCATGGCTTGTTGCGAGTTGCTAACAGCGTCGCACAGGGTGGCAATCGACTGATAACGTGCATCGGCGATCACCAGTGCAGGGTCTTCCTGATGTTGTTGTTGGAGTGCCTGTCGGGCTGCCGGCAGCAGGGCAGCCGCAGGACCGGCTAACGTATGACTGTAGATATCGCCTTCCAGCATTTGCAGGGCCAGCCAACGGCGTTGCTCGCTTGGAAGGGTTTGCGGCATGGCATCGCTCAGTGTTGCCACTTCTTTGAGCAGCAGCGGTGGGTAGTTCACCAGCGCTTTTAATTCGTTGAACTGATGATTGTCGATCATCTGCTTGAGCACACCAATACCGTCGGCTTTGGTGGACACCAGTGGTACGACTGGACAGCCAAGGCGGGCAGACAGTGCGGCGATATCAATCTCAATCTTTTGGCTTCGGGCGATATCCAACATGTTCAGCGCGACAATGCAGGGAATGCCCAGTTCCAACAGCTGCAGTGTCAGGTACAGGTTGCGTTCCAGGTTGGAAGCATCGACCACGTTGATCAGCAGATCGGCATCGCCGCTCAGGATGTAGTGGCAGGCGATCTGCTCATCGAGCGAGGTTTGTTCCGAAATGGTGGTCAGAGAGTAGGTGCCGGGGAGATCGACCAGTTTGACCTGTGACTGTGGTGTAGTGAATAGGCCTTCTTTACGTTCTACCGTCACGCCAGCCCAGTTACCGACCCGCTGGCGCGCCCCGGTAAGCTGGTTGAACAGCGTTGTCTTACCGGAGTTGGGGTTGCCTATTAAGCCAATAGTGAGTTTTTTCATAATTTAGCGTGATATCAGTCAATGGAAATTGGGCCAGGCGATGTGCGTGGCCAAGGCAAGATGGCTCAGGATTGGCCGTCGAGCAGAATCAAGGCCAGGTCTTTTCTACGAAGAACCAGGCTGACGCGGCGAGTTTTGATTTCTATTGGGTCTCCCAGTGGCGCGACACGGACGACCTCAAATGACGACCCCGGCAGCATGCCGAGTGAGAGAAGTTTCTGGCGGTAAGCTGGGCCGATTTCATTAGCGAAACCGGCAATCTTATACGACCGTTTAGGCAGAAGATGCATATAACCTTCTCTGAGCCCGGGTTATTGGGCTGGTGATGATAAAAGAGCGTTCCAAAGAAAATGCCGCAGTAACAACACTAGGCTACCGACGTCTTCAATCCATGAGGTTATGCAGTGAACACGCAAAATAATAATAGTGAGAATAATTATCGTATTCAATACAAAAAATAGGGGTATTGGTAACCAAAGGTTGTGGCGATCACATTTAACGATCGGGATTGCCTGACAGAACTCTTTTTATCACCCGGCTTCGTCGCGTGCAAATGCGAATGGCGAGTTAAATCAGTTACGTAATTGCAGCGTTTTTTTCCACTTTGAAAAAATTAGCGACAGATTCGGTAGCTTTGATCCGACAGCGTCAATATCGGCATTTATTTGGCAACATTTCTCTGGCTGAATACGAGCAGTAACCATTTGTGTTTCGCAGGGAAATGCTGAAATGAGAACATGGTGTTAATAACGGTGTTAACAAATGGCTATTCATTTCTATTTTATGGCGTAACACACCCGAAAACTCTTCCTGCCGGGAAGAACGAAAAAACTGCAGCTTTATTGAGGCGAGTCAAAAAAGGGTGGGGATATTTTAGCGAGAAAGGGCGGAGTTAACTCCGCCCTTGGTACCTTTGGCTGTTCAAGTTTGCTGCATTGCCCTGCGATACCCCGGGGCGAATTTATTCGCCTCGGTTAAGGCGGGTGCAGCATGTAACGTCTTTAGCCTTTTTTGCCGAATGCTGCCGCCAATGCATCACCCATTGCGCTGTTGCCCGCCGGTGTGTTGCCGCCACGCGGTTTGGCTTTATTAGCCGGTGCCCGGGTTGCATTGTCTTTGGTCGGGGTTGTATTGCCGCCACGGCGTGGTGAACCTTCGCCCGGTTGCTCATCCAGACGCATGCTCAGCGCGATACGCTTGCGCTGCAGGTCAACTTCCATCACCTTCACTTTAACAATATCGCCTGCTTTCACCACGGTATGTGGATCTTCGACAAACTTGTCCGCCAGCGAGGAGATATGCACCAGGCCGTCCTGATGAACGCCGATATCCACAAAGGCACCGAAGTTAGTGACGTTAGTGACCGAACCTTCCAGAATCATCCCTGGCTGTAGGTCGTTGAGGGTTTCAACGCCTTCGGCAAAGGTTGCTGTTTTGAATTCAGGACGTGGATCGCGGCCCGGCTTCTCCAGCTCTTTCAGGATGTCGGTGACTGTCGGCACACCGAACTTCTCGTCGGTGAAGTCGCTGGCTTTCAGGCTGCGTACGGCAGCCGGGTTGCCCATCAGATCTTGAAGCGCTTGCTGGGTGGCCGCCAGAATGCGTTCGACCACTGGGTAGGTTTCCGGGTGAACAGTTGAGGCATCCAGCGGGTTATCGCCGTGGTTGATGCGCAGGAAGCCAGCGCACTGCTCAAATGCTTTTGGCCCCAGACGGCTGACCTTCAACAGTTGTTCACGGTTACTGAAGCGGCCATTCTCATCACGCCAGGTGACGATGTTTTGCGCCATCATACGTGTCAGGCCCGCCACTCGGGTCAGCAGTGGCACGGAGGCGGTGTTCAGATCGACACCGACGGCGTTTACACAGTCTTCGACGACCGAATCCAGCTTTTTCGCCAATTGGCTTTGGCTGACATCGTGTTGATACTGGCCGACACCGATGGATTTCGGATCGATTTTTACCAGTTCGGCGAGTGGATCTTGCAGACGTCGGGCGATGGAGACTGCACCACGCAACGAGACGTCAAGGTTAGGGAATTCCAGAGCTGCCAGTTCGGAAGCGGAATATACCGAAGCGCCAGCTTCACTGACGATCACCTTTTGTGCTTTGACCTCACTGAACTGCTGTTGCAATTCGAGGTAGAAACGCTCGGTCTCTCGCGATGCGGTGCCGTTACCGATGGCAACCAGCTCCACTTTATGTTTGATACACAATGCAGCGACGATGGCGGCCGCTTTAGCCGCCTGGCCGGTGTGCGGATAGACGGTGTCGGTAGCGACCAGCTTGCCGGTCGCATCCACAACGGCCACTTTTACTCCGGTACGCAGGCCCGGATCCAGCCCCATAGTTGCGCGCATACCTGCCGGCGCAGCCATCAGCAGATCGTGCATGTTACGGGCGAAGACGTTTATTGCCTCGTCTTCTGCACGTTCGCGCACCGTGCTCATCAGCTCGGTTTCCAGATGCAGCAGTACCTTGATGCGCCAGGTCCAGTTGATCACGGCTTTACGCCAGGCATCCGCCGGTGCGTTATTCAGGCGCAGATCGAGGTGGCTAATGATTATTTGCTCCGCCTGGCTTTCGCGCGGGGCTTCTTCAAACTGTGGGTCGGCATTCAATGCCAGTTGCAGTACACCTTCGTTGCGACCGCGGAACATCGCTAGCGCCCGGTGTGACGGCACCTGAGAAATAGGTTCGTGGTGATCGAAGTAGTCGCGGAACTTGGCGCCAGCCTCTTCCTTGCCTTCCACCACTTTGGAGACCAGATGGGCGTGTTTCCACAGGTAGTTACGTACCTTGGCCAACAAGGCTGCGTCTTCGGCAAAGCGTTCCATCAGGATGTAACGCGCACCGTCGAGGGCGGCTTTCACGTCCGCAACGCCTTTGTCTGCGTCAACGTAACGTTCGCCCAGCTGTTCTGGTTGTTGTTGAGGATCCTGCCACAATGTGTCCGCCAATGGCTCCAGACCGGCTTCTATCGCGATCTGACCACGGGTGCGGCGCTTGGGTTTGTACGGCAGGTAAAGGTCTTCCAGTTCGGTTTTGCTTTGCGTGGCGGTGATCGCCCCCGCCAGCTGTTCGGTCAGTTTGCCCTGCTCGTCGATCGATTTAAGGATGGTCTGACGGCGGTCTTCCAGTTCACGCAGATAACCCAGGCGGGTTTCCAGCTGGCGCAGTTGGGTATCGTCCAAACCCCCGGTGACTTCCTTACGATAGCGTGCAATAAAGGGCACGGTATTACCTTCATCCAGCAGACGGATGGCGGAGTCAACTTGCTCCGGCCGGGCCTGCAGTTCTGTTGCAATAATGCGGCTCAGTGGGTCATTCATAAGTCTGGTATCTGTTGAGAACGGTTAGTAAACAGGGGGACAGTTATACGGATTGATCGGGGAAAATGCCAGTGAAGCGGGCCGTCTCTCGGCAGTCATGACGCGCAAAGCGGCCTGTGCTGCGGCGGTGGACGGCCGCTCGGAAAAAACTGAAATCTTATTTAACGTACTCAATCTCATTCACATACCACAATGCATCACCCACAGGGGTGTTGACGGTGGTGGCGTCACCCACTTCTTTTTTCAATAAGGCACGGGCCATCGGTGAGTCGATGGAGATGTAGTCGCGGCGGCCAAAAATCTCGTCATAGCCAACGATGCGAAAGCGTTTAATTTCACCGCCCTCGTTTTCCACCTCAACCCAAGCGCCAAAGAACACTTTACCTTCTTGCTGCGGCGAGTAATCGACAATTTTCAATTGCTCGAGGCATTTGGTCAGGTAGCGCACCCGGCGATCGATTTCCCGCAGCCGTTTCTTGTTGTACTGATAATCGGCGTTTTCACTTCTGTCGCCGAGGCTGGCCGCCCAGGTCACTTTTTTGGTGACTTCGGGCCGCTCTTCACGCCAGAGAAAGTCCAGTTCCTGTTTTAGCTTGTCATAACCTTCACGGGTTATCAGCTGCGTTCTCATCGTTTTTCCGCCTTCATGAGCATATCAAAGGGAAGAGAGTCATTGCGTTAGCAGAGTGTCGCACAAACTCACGCTGGGCTGTAGGTTGCCGTTGCATAAAGAAATGTGAGTTCAATAATTAGCAGTGTGCAAAATTGCTGGCGCTCGCGTTTCTTATCGCGCTGGCTGAGTTACACTGCGAATCAGACACCGGGCGTGTCCGTTGGGCGAAGATACAGTGATCCTAAATTTAACCAATGAGCATCGGGATTTTGGCGAACCTTCGCGGGCATTTTGATGAAAATTGTTGATAAATGGGCAAAAGAATAAGCTTTGTAACAATTTCGTCTAGAATATATACCATTAAATGCTGTCCGAAATGACAGGGTTTTTTAACAATATTCACGTCAGGCAATAAAGCCTTTGGGAGTAATACAATGCAAGAGAATCATAAGATTCTGGTCGTCGATGATGACATGCGCCTGCGTGCGCTTTTAGAGCGTTATTTAACCGAGCAGGGTTTTCAGGTTCGCAGCGTCGCCAACGCTGAGCAAATGGATCGCTTGCTGACACGTGAATCCTTCCACCTGATGGTGTTGGACCTTATGCTGCCTGGCGAAGATGGTCTTTCCATCTGCCGTCGTCTGCGCAGCCAAAGCAACCCTATGCCGATCATTATGGTGACCGCCAAAGGTGAAGAAGTCGACCGTATCGTCGGTCTGGAAATTGGTGCCGACGATTACATCCCAAAACCGTTCAACCCGCGTGAACTGCTGGCCCGTATCCGTGCGGTTTTACGCCGTCAGGCCAATGAACTGCCGGGCGCCCCTTCACAAGAAGAGGCGGTGATTGCCTTTGGTAAATTCAAACTGAACCTGGGTACCCGCGAAATGTTCCGCGAAGACGAGCCTATGCCGTTGACCAGCGGTGAATTCGCCGTGTTAAAAGCGCTGGTAAGCCACCCGCGCGAACCGCTTTCACGCGACAAGCTGATGAACCTGGCTCGTGGTCGTGAATACAGTGCAATGGAACGCTCCATCGACGTGCAGATTTCTCGTCTGCGCCGCATGGTTGAGGAAGATCCTGCGCATCCACGTTATATCCAGACCGTTTGGGGTCTTGGCTACGTCTTCGTCCCGGACGGCAGCAAGGCATGAGGCGATTGCGCTTTTCACCGCGTAGCTCGTTTGCCCGAACCCTGCTATTGATCGTCACCTTGCTGTTCGTCAGCTTGGTGACGACCTATCTGGTGGTGCTGAACTTTGCCATCCTGCCCAGTCTGCAGCAGTTCAACAAGGTATTGGCGTACGAAGTTCGTATGCTGATGACCGATAAGCTGCAACTGGAGGATGGGACCTTGCTGGAGGTGCCACCGGCCTTCCGTCGTGAAATTTATCGCGAACTGGGAATTTCGCTCTACACCAACTCGGCGGCGGAGGAGAGCGGTCTGCGCTGGGCGCAGCACTATCAATTCCTCAGCCAGCAAATGGCACAGCAACTGGGTGGACCGACCGACGTTCGTGTGGAAGTGAACAAGAACTCGCCGGTAGTGTGGCTGAAGACTTGGTTGCAGCCGGATATTTGGGTGCGTGTCCCGCTGACTGAAATTCACCAGGGCGATTTCTCGCCGCTGTTCCGTTATACCCTGGCAATTATGCTGTTGGCGATAGGTGGCGCTTGGCTGTTTATACGCATTCAGAACCGCCCTCTGGTCGAACTTGAGCATGCCGCTTTGCAAGTCGGCAAGGGGATTATCCCACCCCCGTTACGCGAGTATGGCGCTTCAGAAGTACGCTCGGTCACGCGAGCCTTTAATCAGATGGCATCGGGCGTTAAGCAACTGGCGGATGACCGCACGCTACTGATGGCCGGCGTCAGCCACGATTTGCGTACGCCGCTGACGCGCATTCGTCTGGCTACCGAGATGATGAGCGCCGAAGATGGTTACCTGGCGGAGTCGATCAATAAAGACATTGAAGAGTGCAACGCCATCATTGAGCAGTTTATTGATTATCTGCGCACCGGCCAGGAGATGCAGACCGAGTTAAGCGATCTGAATGGCATTTTGGGTGAAGTGGTCGCGGCCGAGAGTGGCTATGAGCGGGTTATCGAAACCGCCATGGCACCGGGTGAACTGATGATGAATGTGCATCCTCTGTCGATCAAGCGTGCAGCGGCGAACATGGTGGTGAATGCGGCGCGTTACGGCAATGGCTGGATCAAAGTCAGTAGTGGCCGTGAGCTGCAGCGCGGTTGGTTCCAGGTGGAAGACGATGGCCCTGGGATTAAACCGGAAGAGTTGAAACATCTGCTGCAGCCCTTTGTCCGGGGTGACAGCGCACGCAGTACTAGTGGCACGGGCTTGGGCTTGGCTATCGTTCAGCGCATTATAGATGGCCACCATGGTGCGTTGGAAATTGGTACCAGCGAACGTGGCGGGCTGTTGATCAGGGCGTATATTCCGTTACCGATGGAGAAAAAAGAGTCGTCCAACGGGCATCAAACAGCAAAAGACAACGCCTAATCCCTGACAGTGAAGCTGCCCTGTCAGGGTTTTCTGCTCATGACGTAATATTCCGCCGCTTCTTCATGCAAACGCCGACCGGTGCTGGCTTGCCAAGGGTCGATTAGTTCAATCCCGCAATGGATAAAGGCTTGAGTATTACGTGTGGCCAGGGCTGCACCGTAATGCAGGCAGGTGGCGGCGATCTGGGTATCTGGGAAACTGACGCCGAGGTTGGCACCCATTAACTCCGCATGCTGCAGAGCGCAGCCAGTGTCAAAGGGTAAAACCCTGTCCAGAAACTCCTCCTGCAGCATTACGCTGAGATTGGACTGTAACTCAAACCGCTTTTTGCCATGGGGCATGCAGGTTATGCCAGTATATAGCTCCGCTACCACGACAGTGCTCAGATAGAATTGATACGTATCTTGTTGATCCAGCCACCTTAAAACATGGTAATGCGGTGTCGGGCGCAGTAACTCTGAAACTACATTGGTATCGAGAATAATCATGCCTGGTCGTCATCAAAGGTGACAATGCGCGCTGGTGTTTTATCTCTCGGTGGGATGTCCAGTTCAACGCCGCCCAACTCGGCAAAGTGTTGATGTATGCGAGTACCTAAACCATAGCGTGGCGTTTTTTTCACTAAGGCTTGTTTCAAAATCATACGAGCTTCCTCCTCCATGGAATGGCCATTTCTTGCCGCCGAGACGCGCAGCAACTCTTTTACTTCGTCGTCCAGATTCCTGACGGTTATGGTAGCCATTGAAACCTCCTTTGCTATCAATGATTGCAATGCTTATTATCCCTTTGCGTTGATTGAATAACAACCAATAAAAACAAAAAAAGGCGTGGAATCCACGCCTTAGCAGAAGCTGTAAAAAGGGGGATTACAGTTTTGGACCAGCGCTGACCAACGCGGCACCTGCCGGGGTATCGGTGTATTTGTCAAAGTTGGTGACAAAACGCTCGGCCAGATCCTGTGCCTTCTCTTGCCATTGCTCAAGGCTGGCATAAGTGGCGCGTGGATCCAGGATATCCGGGTTAACACCCGGCAGTGAGGTTGGCATCGCCAGATCGAAGATAGGCAGAGTAATGGTTTCCGCCTTATCGATTTCACCGCTGAGGATCGCGTCGATAATGCCGCGGGTATCCTTGATCGAGATGCGTTTGCCGGTGCCGTTCCAGCCGGTGTTCACCAGATAGGCCTGTGCGCCGGCAGCTTGCATGCGTTTCACCAGCACTTCAGCGTACTGCGTTGGGTGCAGTGACAGGAAGGCTGCGCCGAAGCAGGCGGAGAAGGTTGGGGTAGGCTCTGTCACGCCGCGCTCGGTACCGGCCAGTTTGGCGGTAAAGCCAGACAGGAAGTGGTACTGGGTCTGGTTAGCGGTCAGGCGAGATACCGGCGGCAGTACACCGAAAGCGTCTGCGGTCAGGAAGATCACCTTGGTGGCGTGACCCGCTTTGGAAACCGGTTTTACGATATTCTGGATGTGATAGATCGGGTAGGAAACACGGGTGTTCTCGGTTTTCGAACCATCATTGAAATCTATTGTGCCGTCAGCCAGAACAACAACGTTTTCCAGTAGCGCATCGCGTTTGATGGCGTGATAGATATCCGGTTCGGCTTCTTCAGACAGCTTGATGGTTTTCGCGTAGCAGCCGCCTTCGAAGTTAAACACACCGTCGTCATCCCAGCCGTGTTCGTCATCGCCAATCAGTTGGCGTTTCGGATCGGTGGACAGGGTGGTTTTGCCGGTGCCGGACAGGCCGAAGAATACCGCCACGTCGCCTTTCTCGCCCACGTTGGCCGAGCAGTGCATGGAGGCAATGCCTTTCAGCGGCAACAGGTAGTTCATGATGGAGAACATACCCTTTTTCATTTCGCCGCCGTACCAGGTACCGCCAATCAGTTGCATGCGTTCGGTCAGGTTGAAGGCGACAAAGTTTTCCGAGTTCAGGCCCTGTTGCTGCCAGTTCGGGTTAGTGCATTTGGCGCCGTTCATGACAACGAAGTCTGGCTCGAAATCCTGCAGTTCTTCGTCGGTCGGACGGATGAACATGTTTTTAACGAAGTGTGCCTGCCAGGCGACCTCGGTAATAAAGCGGACTTTCAGACGGGAGTCAGCATTGGCACCGCAGAAGGTATCCATCACAAACAGGCGTTTGCCGGAGAGTTGCGTGGTGACCAGTTGTTTCAGGTCTGCCCAAATTTCCGGGCTAAGGGGTTTATTATCGTTTTTACCTTTACCCTGATCGGCCCACCAGACGGTGTCGCGGGTGATGTCGTCACGGACGATGTACTTATCTTTCGGGGAACGGCCGGTAAAAATACCGGTGTCGACGGATACAGCACCCAGCTTGGTTACGACCCCACGCTCAAAACCTTCCAGAGATGGGTCTGTTTCTTCCTTAAACAGCAAGTCATAACTTGGGTTGTGAACGATTTCGCCAACGTTATGAATCCCATAAGCGGCCAGATCTTGAGGGGTTATACCTTTAACACGCATGTCACTACTCCTTGGTCACAGAATTTCTGGCGCCAATTGTAGGGATTCAGCAGCGAGTAACCGCGATAGGTATCAAATATTTAACGTTTTAGTCGGTTTTTCGTTACGTTCTGAGAGATAGCACACGGAAAAAAGCAAACGTGCAAACGAAGTAAGCAGGCAGGCGCTGGGTGCGCCTGCCGACACAAGGTGCTACTTAGTGCAACTTGTCGCTTTCACCGGTGTTACCGGTGTACAGAGCTGCCACGTCCATGGCGTCGAAGACATAGTGATTGCCGCAATAATCGCAGTGCATATCAATATTGCCATCTTGCTCCAGCATTTGAGCGACTTCTTCCGCCGGCAGCGTAATCAGTGCATCAGCACAACGCTGGCGTGAACAGGTGCAACGGAAGACAACGTCTTGCGGTTCATACAGGGTGACTTCTTCCTGATGGTACAGGCGATACAGCACTTCGTTGGCTGGCAGGCCGAACAGCTCTTCGCTTTTAACCGTGTTGGTCAGTTGCACCAGATGATCGAAATCATCGGCATTGCCGTCCTGCGCTGGCAACACTTGCAACAACATGCCGGCAGCGGCCGGTTGGCCTTCGGACTCACCAGTACGGATGAACAGGCGGGTTGGCAGCTGTTCTGACTGACGGAAGTAAGCTTCAAGGCATTCAGCCAGTGTTTCACCTTCCAGTGCCACTACGCCCTGATAGCGTTCACCTTCGGTGGGTGCGATGGTGATCACCATAACGCCATTGCCGATCATCTGATGCAATGTGCTGTCATCAGCGATGTTGCTTTGTACACGTGCTACACCGCGCATTTCCTGACGGTTATTGCCGTTAATCACCGCCAGTTTCAGCGGACCATCACCCTGCAATTGCACAGTGATGTCGCCGTCAAACTTCAAGGTGGCGGTCAACAGGCTGGTAGCGACCAGCAGTTCACCCAGCAGTTTTTTTACCGGTGCCGGGTAGTCATGGTTATTCAGGACCTGCTGATAGGTTTCGCTGACGGTAACCAGCTCACCGCGCACCGCGTAGTTTTCAAACAGGTAACGGTGCAATTGGTCATGGTTAGACATAGTTTTCTCTCATTGCGGTGAGGGTTTATTCCTGCTCACCAAATTTAAATTTAATCAGGTCACGCCGCTCTTTCTTGTCTGGACGTCGGTCCGGATGCGGCATGGTCAACGCATTCATCTTGCGTGCGAGCGCCACTTTTTCTCGGTTGGCGATGCTGGTCTCAGTTTCCTGATACATTTGCTGCGCCTCGTCGGCGCCACGCCGCTGGCTGGTCAACGCCAGTACAATCACCGTGCGTTCTTCGTTACCTTGGCGCAACTTAATCTCGGCGTTGAGCTCAACAATCTTGCTCGGCTTCCCGCGCTGTCCGTTATAGTGCACCTTGCCGCCATCGATCATGTCCCGTGCCAGCGCGCGGGTCTTATAGAAACGTGCCGCCCAAAGCCATTTGTCCAGCCGGACGGCGTCGTCACGTGTTTCTTTACCTTTCATTCACTCCCCCTTGGCCAGCGCCGGAATCAACAGGCGGTAATCGCGCATTGACGGGTAGTGCTGGAAGGTTTTCTCCGCCATGCTGGAGTCCGGGTTTTGTACGCCCAGGCAGTAGCGAATACCGAAGGTACGGGCGGCATCCAAGATAGGTTCACCGTCGTCGACAAACAGCGTACGCTGCGGATCAAAACCGATGTGTTGCTGTACTGCCTGCCACAAACGCTGATCTTCTTTCGGATAACCAAATGTGTGGGTAGAAAGTAATAAATCAAGGTGTCGATCTAAACCGGTATGCTCAATTTTTACCGCCAGGCTATGTGGATGGGCGTTAGTCAGCAAAATTGTCTGATGACCCGCCGCACGTAATGCCTGTAAAAACGGCTCGGTATCTTCACGCAGACGAGCACGATTGCCTACCTCGCTGGTCATACGGTAAATATCCATGTCCAGCCGTTCGCTCCAGTAATCGAAGCAGTACCAGTTCATGGTGTGCTGTACAGCCAGATATTCCTGATGAATAATTTTACGCGCTTCATCGAAGGGAATAGCCCGCTGCTCGCTCAGTGCTTTTGGCACCAGACTAAGCCAAAAGTGGCTGTCGAACTCCAAATCGAGCAGGGTACCGTCCATATCCAGCAGTACGGTATCAATCTCACGCCAGTCAAACTCGGGAACCATGAAAACTCCATAGGCGGACCGTCGGCGGTCCGCAGGATCAGGATAATAGCGTTAGCGTAGCATAAGCAGATGACAGGGCGCAGGCCGGCAAATGTGGCTTAGGGCATTGGCCGCAATGACATCGGGGAGAGTTGCGGGTTAAAGCAACTTTCGTAGTAGCGCTGGATATCGGCGATTCTGTGTTGATTGATGCGACGACGCTGTATGAGCCGCCAGGTGTTGTAACCCAGAATGACGGCGACCGCGAGCAGTAGCAGACTGGTGCCGAGATAACGCCAGAGAGTGATGATATCCGGCTCGCTGTGTAACGCAATGTGGCGAGTGCCGTTGGCATCAACGCTGATATTGGTAATGATACCCTGAGCTTCAAATGGCGTGTGCAGCAGCATACTGGACAGGCGTTGCAACTCATTCCATTGGTCAAGTGCATTGTATTCGTTTAGCGGCACAGCCGGCTGCGGGTGATTCACCAACTGTTTACCTTCATCGCTGCTGATCAAGAAACCGCCGGGTGGTGGGCTGTTGAGTGCAGCAGCGGCTTGTCGTGTTTCGTTGTACACAAACGACGATGCGGCAACCTTGGTCAGGCTTTCCAATGACTCGGCACTTACTGGACGCAGCAGTACGTTCACGCCTTGCAGAGCACCAGATTTGGCGCGTTTTACCAGAGTGGCCCAGTTTTTAACGTTGCCCAGATTCACCAGTGCGTTCTTCAGCCGGATACAGTCATTGTCCGTTTGGCACAGGTCTTGCGTTTTCAACACGATATCGGAAAAGTCATCCAGCAGGATCATGCCGGATTTTTCAATGGCGCTGGCCAACTGTGGGTTAAGCTTTTGTTCTGTACCGTCAGGGTGTAACTGGGTATTGACCGTTGCCAGTAATGCCGAGGCCTTATCGATGACTTCCGACTCAGGCTGTGGCAATGGCGCGGCATTGTTCCAGTAAATACCTGAACAGTCGAAAGGCATAAAGTTGGTGGCACGAGTGCCACTGACCAACGGCGGCACATAACACATGCCGTTGCCCTGAGCTTTCAAGGTGTCACCGATCCGCAATGTTGCACCTTCCAGTGCTTGTACGGTAGTCACTTCAATTTTTTGTGCACCCTGTAACCAGGCCATACTTAGTTTGAGCGGCAGGCTGAGCGGGATATAGGTCAGCAGTAGCAGCAGTACCAAGAGCGAACTGGCCATCAGCACAGCGTTTCTTCCCCATTGCTGTAGCGGGAAGTTTTTGACCTCATCATGCAGCGAAAGGAACCGCCCCTGGCGCAATACCTGGCGGTTAAGATAGATATCCACGTCGGTCGTTTTACCCAAGTCCTGGGTAATGTAAGGCTGCCAGTGCGGCGGATAAATCAGATCGATAATACCGAGCGAGATGTTGCTGATCTGCCCCTGATTGGACTCGCCAAATAATCCCCAGCGTTTGGGCGTGCCCCGCAGGCAGTGTACTTCTTTCAACTCGCGCGCAGATGGCCGGCGGAACAGGTTCCAGCAGCTCCAGGCAATCATCAGTACGGCGACGATAATCATCCAGGGAATGACCACAACCGGGCTAATCAGGCTGAAGAAGAGCAACAACAGGGCCGCTGAAATGATGGCGGCTTCTTTGATGCCATTTGGGCGATTCAGCGCATGTTCTTCCTGGGTTTCCTTGCGGATATTTACCAGCTCGACATGCTCGCTTTCTTCCTTGCGGATCGACGCGTTTTGACTTGGTATTGCCTTCACCACCGGCGGCTGCGGCCGATCGTGAATATGATCTTTTAGTGAATGCCCATTGAGAGAGATCACCAGCGGCAGTGTCTGGGTTTTAATCACTTCGACATGGTTATCGGCGCTGATGTACTGTTCCCAAAACGGGGGGAGATGCACCTCTTCGGCGTCCAGATAATAGCGCCATTTATTGGGTTCATCGCTGGCCAAGCCGTAGCGGGTAATCGCGTGGGTAATCGGGTAGACGTTGTCGCTTTGCGGCGTTAAGGCCAGTTTGGCGGAAGGCAATGTGGTGCTGCCGGGCAACAGCTTGTTGCTCAACTTATTTTGCTGGCTGAGATAGTGCTCAACAGCGGCGCGTTCTTCACCGGTCAGCTTACGGTGTGTGGGTTTGATAAAAGGCAGGGCACGCGTCAGCAGCGGCTGATTGCGAGCCTTAAACCAAAGATACAGGCCGGCAGCAATCAGGCAGGCAAGCACTAAGGCCAATATCAACGCTATTGTGCTCATGCTATCCCCATTCTGTACCCGTGAACCTCACCAACCTGATGAATCGTGGCGCATTATACGCAGTCAAATGACCAAGAGACACCCAGAACAGTAACGGGAGAACGGATTCTCCACCGGGATCTCATTTCTTCATAAAACTCTTCGTTTTAACGTTGTGTCTTACCTGCGTGATGATAGCAACCCGGTTTCTCTATCGATATCGGCATTATCTTATTTTAATGCGCTCTTTTTACTTAAAAGGGATAGAAAGTCGGTGGGTGCTGGCTACGCTTGTTAAAAAAAAGTAAATTACTGCTTGTGCTCGTTGCAGCAAAGGTTCTCATTAACGCACAATGTGATCAAGATCGGATTTGGTCAGCGTTTAAGCGTATGTGAACTGCGCGTCACGCCAATCATTATTCTGGTTATCCGTATCACCACGCCCGGTACTGTGGCGTACAGCCGGATAACTCATTTGAGGCAATCATGGATAAACACCTGCAAAAACCTAAAATTCTGAAAGTGGAAACGGTCGCGCGTTCGCGTTTATTTAACGTTGAGTCGGTCGATCTGGAATTCAGTAACGGTGTGCGGCGGGTGTACGAGCGGATGCGGCCTTCAGAACGTGAGGCCGTGATGATTGTGCCGGTGATTGGTGACGATTTATTGCTGATCCGTGAATATGCAGTGGGCACCGAGTCTTACGAACTGGGTTTCCCCAAAGGGTTGATTGATCCCGGTGAAGGTGTACTGGAAGCGGCCAACCGTGAGCTGATGGAAGAAGTGGGTTTTGGTGCAAAAAACTTTGATTTTCTAAGTAAATTGACCATGGCGCCGTCGTACTTTTCCAGCAAAATGAACATTGTTTTGGCACACGATCTCTATCCGCAGAGCCTGGAAGGGGATGAGCCTGAGCCACTACCGCAGGTGCGTTGGCCAATAGCCGACATGATGGCGCTGTTGGCGGAGCCTGATTTCCGTGAGGCACGCAACGTTTGCGCGCTGTTCCTTACCGAGGCATTCCTACGCGGTTCACGCTAGATGCCAATCGCCAAATAAAAAAAGGGCCAGATTTCTCTGGCCCTTTTTGTTAGAACAACTCGTGACTCTCGCCACCCGGATCCGTCAGCGTTGTGCCGGTATCCCGCGATGGGTAGTCCGTCGGCTGAGTTCCTTCAATAAAGTACTCGGAACGGCTGCCGCCGCCACCGCCTGAAAGCTTACCGCTGCTCTTGTCGATGGTGACGCTGATAATGCCCGGTGGTGGTGTGACCTTCTGCTCTGGGATACCTTCCAGCGCTGTTTTCATAAAGTCATCCCATGCCGGTTGTGCACTCTTCGCACCGCCTTCACCGCCGGATATTTGATCCGGGATCGCGCCGGAAGCTGTTGAACGGCCCAGATCACGCCGATGGTCATCGAAGCCAATCCAGACTGACGTAACGGTGTCTGGACCATAGCCGGAGAACCAGGCATCTTTTGAACTGTTGGTCGTACCGGTTTTACCGCCGATATCATGGCGTTTCAGGTCACGACCTGCACGCCAGGCGGTGCCCATCCAGCCGGGTTCGCCGAAGATGTTGCTGTTCAGCGCATCATGCATCAGGAACGCCAGCGGGGTGCTGATAACGTGCGGCGCATACTGCTGATCGCCGTCTTGCTGCACTTGAGCCGGAGTGACTTGCTCCAGTTGTGGCATTGGCACGTTGCCATTGTTACCTGCCTGCGACGTCGCGACATTTTCAATGTTGTCTTCGGAAAGCACGGCTGAACGATGAGTATCGCCATAAATTACCGGCAAATTGCAGCTGCTGCAGACAATTCGTGGTTTGGTTTCGAACACGGTGTTGCCGTTATCATCTTCAATTTTGGTGATGAAGTACGGATCCACCAGATAACCGCCGTTCGCCAATACTGCGTAACCGCGCACCAACTGCATTGGGGTGAATGAAGCAGAGCCCAGAGCCAGCGATTCGGTATGCACGATGTTCTGTGCCGGGAACCCGAAGCGCTGCAGGTATTCTGCTGCATAGTCGACACCCATCGCACGCATCGCACGTACCATGACCACGTTCTTCGACTGTCCCAACCCCTGACGCAGGCGAATTGGGCCATCGTAGGTTGGTGGGGAGTTCTTCGGACGCCAGTCGGTACCCGCACCTGGATCCCAACGGGTGATCGGCAGGTCATTCAGGATAGTTGCCAGGGTCAGGCCCTTATCCATTGCGGCGGTGTACAGGAACGGTTTGATATTAGAACCGACCTGGCGCAGCGCTTGGGTCACACGGTTAAATTTGCTCTGGTTGAAGTCAAACCCGCCGACCAGCGCTTTTACTGCGCCGTCATTCGGGTTGATTGAAATCAGCGCTGAGTTCACGTCTGGCACTTGTGACAGCCACCAGTTTTCGCCAACCTTCCGTACCCAAACCTGTTGACCGGCTTGCACTACATCGGTGACGCGTTTCGGCGTTGGGCCTTGTTGAGTATCGGACTTGTACGGTCTGGCCCAGCGCATGGTAGACATCGGCAAGGCGATATTACTGCCGTCTGCCATCATTGCCGTCGCTTCTTCGGCGCTGGTTGCTGTGATCACGGCAGGTGATAACGGGCCGTAGTTAGGCAGATTTTTCAGCGAATCGACGATCTGCTTTTGATCCCAGGCTGCTTCACCGACTTTCCACAGCACGTTGGACGGGCCGCGGTAGCCGTGGCGCATGTCATACGCCAGCACGTTATTACGTACGGACTCTTGCGCTGCCAGCTGTAATTTCTTGGTGATGGTGGTGTAGACCTTGTAGCCGTCGGTATAGGCGTTGTCGCCATAACGCTTGATCATCTCCTGGCGTACCATCTCGGAGAGATAGGGGGCAGAGAAGCTGATTTCCGGCGCATGGTAATTGGCCACTAATTCTTCACTGCGTGCCTGATCGAACTGCGCCTGGGTGATGTAGTGCTCATCCAGCATGCGCGACAGCACCACGTTGCGGCGCGCGACGGCGCGATCGTGGGAATAAAGCGGGTTGAAGGTTGACGGTGCTTTTGGCAGGCCGGCGATAGTCGCCATTTCGCTTAAGCTGAGCTGACTGACGTCTTTACCGAAGTAAACCTGAGCCGCAGCACCTACGCCATAGGCGCGATACCCCAGATAGATTTTGTTCAGATACAGCTCAAGAATTTCGTCTTTGCTCAGCATTTGTTCAATGCGAATGGCCAGGAAGGCTTCCTTGATTTTGCGCATCAGGGTGCGTTCCGGGCTTAAGAAGAAGTTTCTCGCCAACTGTTGGGTGATGGTACTCGCCCCCTGTGACGCATGGCCAGAGACCAGCGCAATAGAGGCTGCACGGAAGATACCGACAGGATCGACGCCGTGATGCTCATAGAAACGGCTGTCTTCGGTGGCGATAAACGCATGCACCATGACCGGCGGAATTTGGTTTAGCTTCAGCGGAATACGGCGTTTCTCACCGTATTGGGCGATCAGTTCGCCATCGGCGCTGTAAACCTGCATCGGTATTTGCAGCCGCACATCTTTCAGCGTTGCAACGTCAGGCAACTGTGGCTCGACATATTTGTACAAGCCAAAGATCGAGGCTGCCCCCAACACGATGCAACACACTGCAAGGATTAGTAAATACTTTACGAACTTCACCTGAGATTTCCCATTTTCATGTCATTTGGGCAGTTTATAAACAACCGCGCGGTAGTATAAAGGCAAGCCTGCAACATGGATATGTTCTTTTATCATCTGACGATATGGAGGTCGGGCGAAATATGTTCACTCAAGCATGGCAGGTGGGGCTGGATATACAAAGCAACTGCGTTCGCGCGCTGGCGGCTCAGCGACGTCGTCATGGCTGGCAACTGCGTCACTGGTGGCAACAAACGCTGCCGCAACCGGTGCTGCGTGAAGGTTGTCTGGTAGAGACCGAGGCATTGATTCATGTACTGCGACAATGGCGAATTCAGTTACCAAGACATATTTCCTTACGCATTGCTCTGCCCGCACAACGGGTTTTACAACACCTCTTACCGTTGCCGGATGCCAGGTTAAAAGAGCCTGCGCGCGGCGACTACATCACCAGTCAGGGGCTCAAACAGTTCCCGCTGGACAGCCAAACCCTGGCGCTGGACTACCGCTGTTCACCATCAGACCCTACCGCGTTGCTGCTCACTGCTGCACGTCAGCAAGAATTGCAGCAGTGGCTGCATTGCCTGCAACAGGCCAATCTGCAGCCACAGGTGGTTGATATCACTCCTTGTGCACTGCGCACGATGGCGGCAGCGGCAGGGCTACCGGCCAATGCCGGTCTGCTGCATCGCCTCGACCAAGAATTGCTGTGGTCGGCCCCACGCCGTGCGGCCTATGGCCTTGTGCCGATAGGGTCAGCGGACGGTGTGAGCCTGGCTCTGGCGGCAATGCGTGCGGCCTGCCCATCGCACGATGAACATCAGATTTACTATAGCAGCGTAACAGATGAGCAAACGCCATCGGGGTGCTTGCCTTGGTCGCCGTTCAGTGCCTTCAGCCAACTACGTCCCCCCTTACCCGCATTGCCAGCGGCATTCGTCTTGGCGGGTGGCCTGGCGCTGCGTGGAGAGGACTGCTGATGTATCAGGTGAATCTTATGCCCTGGCGCGTTCAGGTTCAGCGTCGGCGTGGTGCCTTTTGGTTGCGAATGTTGGTGCTGCAATTGGTGCTCATGCTGGCTGTGTTGATGGTGGTTTTTGGTCTGCTAAGTCAGCAACAGGCGCAGCGGCACGAGGCACTGTTGGTGTTGGTCCGCCAGCAAGCGGAACTGACCGACCGTCATCAGCAATTACAACAGGCGATGGCGCGTCTGGCCCGTTTAACCGCGCTGGCGGAACAGTACGATAAGAACCAGGTATATAACCGACGTTATCTGCAGTTATTACAGCAATTCTCAACGCTATTACCCCCGCCATTGTGGCTTATTGCGCTTGAAGCTAATGCGCAAAGCGTCAGTCTGCGGGGGCTTAGCCGCCGTTATGAAGCGGTGGTTCAGTTTGAGCAGCAATTGGCGACAGTGTCATTATTGCAGAGCTACCGTCTGGCCGAAGTGGTGCGGCGGCAGGATGGCCTATTTTCATTTGCGTTGGTCGCGCAATGGAACCGAGATGAATAAGCCGCTGCCACGTTGGATGGCGAGATGGTTAGGCTTGCCGGGGCGTGCGCTGCTGGGGATACAGGGTCTCATGTTTAGTGGACTGGCTCTGCTGTTTGGCCTGTTACTGCAAGGGAAATGGCAGCAGTTGGAACAGACCGTGGCGGAGCATCAATTGCTCACACAACGTATTGAACTGTTATCAGAACAAGTGGCGCGTATGCCAACGCTTAAAGCGGTGAACCAAAATCTACAACAGATCGCACAGCGACCCGCCACCAAGGGGGATTTGATGACGGTATTGCAACGCGTCGGCGCGGGGCTGCAACGCTGGCAGCAACATGAAGGCTCATCGCAGCAAATGCTGAGGCTGCATCTCAATTACGGCAGGTTATTAATACTGCTGGAGAATTTACCTGCCCAATTACGCCTTGCTCAAATGTCCGTCGAAGCGCAGGCGGGAGGTCTCACTACGGATTTTACTTTCCAGGATGCGGTGTTGGCAGAGGCTACGGCGGTAAATATCAATGAATAAACGCAGTGGTTACTGGCTGTTATTACTGCCGTTGGGGTTGATGGCACAGCCGCGAGATCCCTTTAGCCCCTTGCCAATACCTGGTTGTGTGTCAGCGACCGAATCATTGGTGGGTTGGAAATTGAAGGGGACCCTCGGACAAGGAGCGTTACGGCATGCCTGGGTTATCACCCCCACTGGGCAGTGGCTGCGGCTGGCTCCTCACCAAACCTTGCTTGCTGGGCGTTGGCAGGTAGAGCAGGTACAGGCAAAACGATTGACGCTGAAACGGGAAGAGGGTGACGGGGATACAGAGTGCCCTGCTGCTGAGAATACGGCGGTGTTGGTGCTGGGAACCCCTCATAAGGAAGAAAAAGAATGAAAGGATGCCGCTGGTTGGGGATGTTGCTATGGGGCGTAGCCATTACTGGTTCAGCACAGGACCAAGACCCTATTTCATTGGAGTTTCAGGATGCGCCGGTTACCGTCGTGTTGCAGGCGTTGGCAGATTATCGGCAATTGAATGTGGTGACTGCTGTGGGTGTAGAGGGCAATCTGACGCTGAGGCTGGATAACGTACCCTGGCAGCAGGCATTGGCCGTGATCCTGCGTATGGGGAAGTTGTCGATGACTCTAGAGGGCAATGTCATGATGGTGCACCCTGAACTGAATGAACAGGAAAAACAGAGGCAACAACAAGCCTTGGCACAAAAACAGCCACTGCATAGCGTGACTCTGCCGTTGAGCCATGCTGATGCCACCGAGGTTGCCGCAAGCCTGAATGCCCAGGGCCGTATGTTACTGAGTGAGCGCGGTAGCGTGGTGGCGGACAAGCGCACCAATGCGGTATTGGTTCGCGATACTGCATCGGTCGTGGCGTTGTTAACGCAGCGGATTGCGGAAATGGATGCGCCGTTGGCACAGGTCCAACTAGCGGCGCATGTTGTCACCATCAATAGCGAGAGTTTGCGTGAGCTTGGTGTGCGTTGGGGACTGGCACCGGATGAAAGGCCAGCGAAATCGTGGCAGATGAATGGCTTTAATGTAAGTTTGCCGCTGGAACGTAGTGCACTCAGTGCCGGTTTTCACTTGGCTCGGATCGGTGGGCGCCTGCTGGATTTGGAGCTGATGGCGCTGGAACAGGAAAACCGGGTGGAAATCATCGCCAGTCCACGCTTACTGACGGCGAACTTGCAAACGGCCAGCATCAAACAAGGGACGGAAATTCCTTACGAGGTGAGCAGTGGCTCCACCGGCTCGACGTCTATGGAGTTCAAAGAGGCGGTTTTGGGCATGGAAGTCACGCCGAAAATTTTACCCAATGGGCGAATCACCTTGGCATTGCATATCAGTCAGAACATGCCTGGACGCTCGATCAGTCGTGCAGCAGGCGAGACACTGGCAATAGATAAACAGGAGATTAAAACCCAAGTGACGCTAAAGGACGGGGAAACCGTGGTTTTAGGCGGTATTTTTCAACGTCATAGTGCTCAAGGTGCGGACAAAGTGCCGGGGATGGGTGATGTGCCACTACTGGGATCCTTGTTTAAACAAAGCAGCAAACAGCATAAAAGGCGCGAGCTGGTGATATTTATTACTCCGACATTGATTAAGGCCTGAGCGGCAAGGTCCCAGGTTTGGTAGAAATCGCCTAAAGTTGATGAGCAGATGCACTTTTTTATCACCTTGGGGGCATCTGCGTTTGACGCTGCGACCGATTTAGCTTACAAGGGTTACCGAATTGAGCACCGAGGTTTTTTGTTAGCGCCAAGACGCCGTTAAAAACGTATGGTTTCCCTCCTGCGGCGTGGATTGCGATTTATTCGGTTGCCAAACTACCAAGAGTGTTGAGATAATTTTCCGTCTGATCTCGCACTATCGTTCATGAGGTTTCAGTTTAGGTCCCGCCGCTGATTTGATTGGCGGGGCGGGTTAACATTAACGAATTGTCTTAGTAATACCGAAAAACATGGCAGAGAAACGCAATATCTTTCTGGTTGGGCCTATGGGTGCCGGCAAAAGCACTATTGGCCGTCAGTTAGCTCAGCAACTCAATATGGAGTTTTTCGACTCCGATCAAGAAATTGAGCGACGTACCGGAGCTGACGTGGGCTGGGTATTCGACGTGGAAGGTGAAGAAGGTTTCCGCGATCGTGAAGAAAAAGTCATTAATGAACTGACGGAAAAGCAAGGCATCGTGCTGGCTACCGGCGGTGGTTCGGTTAAATCGCGTGAAACGCGTAACCGTCTGTCGGCGCGTGGCGTGGTGGTGTACCTGGAAACCACTATCGAGAAGCAGTTAGCCCGTACTCAGCGCGACAAAAAGCGTCCGCTGTTGCAGGTTGATTCTCCTCCGCGTGAAGTGCTTGAAGCGCTGGCGAAAGAGCGCAATCCGTTATACGAAGAAATTGCAGATGTCACCATCCGCACCGACGATCAAAGCGCCAAAGTGGTTGCCAACCAGATTATCAACATGCTGGAAAGTAACTGATTGCGGTTTCCGTGTTAGCCACGGCAAATGCGGAAAGACTGATTGTGTTCCCCGCGGTAGCGGGGATAAACCACATTGAGAACTGAGCGCGACATGGAGAGAATTACCGTAACGCTTGGGGAGCGCAGCTACCCGATTACCATAGCCGCCGGATTGTTTAACGATCCGGCTTCTTTTATGCCGCTGAAGTCAGGTGAACAGGTCATGCTGGTCACCAACCAAACCCTGGCACCACTCTATCTGGACCACGTCCGGAAGGTGCTGGAGCAGGCTGGCGTCATGGTGGATCAGGTGATTTTACCTGATGGCGAACAGTATAAATCCCTTGCCGTGCTTGAGCAGGTGTTCTCGGCACTGTTGGAAAAGCCGCACGGTCGTGATACCACGCTAATCGCCCTCGGGGGCGGCGTGGTTGGCGATCTTACCGGCTTTGCCGCCGCTTGTTATCAGCGCGGTGTCCGCTTTATCCAGGTTCCTACCACGCTGCTGTCGCAGGTGGACTCTTCTGTTGGCGGCAAAACCGCCGTCAATCATCCGCTCGGTAAAAACATGATCGGCGCGTTCTATCAACCGGCTTCTGTGGTGGTTGATTTGGATTGCCTGAAAACCTTACCGGCGCGTGAACTCTCCTCTGGTCTGGCTGAAGTGATCAAGTACGGGATTATTCTCGATCGCGATTTCTTTGTCTGGCTGGAAAACAATATCGATGCATTGATGGCGTTGGATATGCAGGCGCTCGCCTATTGTATCCGCCGTTGTTGCGAGCTGAAGGCCGAGGTGGTTGCCGCTGATGAACGCGAAAGCGGTCTGCGCGCGTTGCTGAATCTGGGCCATACTTACGGCCATGCGATCGAAGCCGAAATGGGCTATGGTGTATGGTTGCACGGGGAAGCTGTTGCTGCCGGTATGGTGATGGCAGCGGAAACTGCGCACCGTCTCGGTCAGTTCACTACCGACGATATTGAACGTATTAAAGCACTGTTGTTGCGCGCTGGTTTGCCGGTGTGTGGCCCGCAGGAAATGGCGCCGGAATCTTATCTGCCGCATATGATGCGTGATAAGAAGGTACTGGCCGGTGAATTGCGCCTGGTACTGCCGACGGCTATTGGCCAGGCGGAGGTCCGTGGCGGAGTGGGGCATGAAATGGTGCTTGCTTCGATCGCAGCTTGCCTTCCTGAACGGAATGCCTAAGTAAATCGGACGAAGTAACAGTGGCTTAGCCGCCGTTTACATCTATATTAATTAATGTGCAAAGCATGACTGGCGTCACTTTGCCATCATCGGGTTAATCTGCCCGTGCCACAGTAGGTCTACAGTGGTGGGCTTTTGCCTCTAGTTGGAGGGTTTCAGATGGATGAGTTTAAACCGGAAGACGATCTCAGACCTGATAGCAGCGATCGTCGTCCTGCACGTTCGCGTAAACCGGCTCCGGGACCACGTTTTGCTGTTTCGCGTCAGCATTTAATGATTGGTATCGGTATTCTGGTGTTGCTGTTGCTGATTATCGGTATTGGTTCAGCGCTAAAGGCGCCAACCAAGCATGAGGCGGCACAGGAAGGAGCGCAGAATGGCGCAGCCAAGGACATTAACCTGTCTGGTTCGTCGTCACTGACTGCCGGTAATACCGGTGTGCCAGGCGGCACCACTGACACCAATGACAATAACGGCGTGAGCAGCACTTCTCAGCCGCAGACGGTCAACGTTCCACCCATTTCCAGTACGCCGACGGAAGCGCAACCGCAGCCACAGCAGGGCGGCGCGCAACAGCGTGTTGATCTGCCAGGCAATATGTCGGATGCACTGTCAGCGCAGCAGGGCCAGGTTGATGCGGCGACGCAGGGCATGAGCGGCCCGGTGTCCACGCTGCCTACAGCACCAGCTACCCTGATGAACGGGGCTGCGGCGAAAGAAGCCACGCGTCCAGTGCAGGGCACCGCACCACAACAACATAAAGTACCGGCGAAAAACGTCAGTAAGCCAGCGGCTACGGCTACGCAGCATAAAACACCAACCACGGTGTATACGCCAGCGCCAGCATCTTCCAGCAAAGCGGGTGCAGCGAGTGCGAAAGCGGGAACAGTAAGCGGCAATGGCGGCTCACTTCAGTCTGCACCGGCAAGCCATTACACTCTACAACTGAGCAGCGCCTCGCGTTCCGATACGCTTAACGCGTACGCCAAGCAGCAGAAGTTGCAGCATTACCTGGTGTATTCAACCCAGCGTAATGGCAAACCTTGGTATGTACTGGTAAGCGGTAACTACGCCTCTTCAGCAGAAGCGAAGCGCGCAATCGCGACGTTGCCTGCGGATGTTCAGGCGAAAAAACCTTGGGTTCGGCCTGTAGGTCAGGTTCAACAGGATCTGAAAAAGTAACCCGATAGATTTCAAGCTGCAGCCAGGCGGTAAGAGCAGAAATTTCAGGCATTATAAGGGCGCAGCATGCTGCGCCCGTGTTAATCGGCGCGTACATATTCGCCCGTAACAGATGACTGAAGTGGCCTGCGGACAGGTCGAATAACTGTGCGTGGCCAATGATGCTGCGGCTTGAAGGATGAAGGGTATCAATCACTTAAATTTGTGCGCTGATGTGCTGTCTGAAACAGAGTACAATCCGCCGCTCTGAATTGTATAATAAGTAGCTAATTGACGGCATGAAGAAAAACCGCGCTTTTTTAAAATGGGCTGGTGGAAAATACCCGCTGGTGGACGAGATTCGTCGTCATCTACCAGCAGGCGACTGCTTAATCGAGCCCTTCGTGGGTGCGGGTTCAGTCTTCCTGAACACAGAATACGACGCCTATATTCTCGCCGACATCAACAGCGATCTTATTAATCTGTATAACATCGTTAAGCTACGTACGGATGACTTCGTGCGTGATGCCCGCCTTCTTTTCACCGATGAATTCAATAAGTCGGATCAGTTTTACCTGCTGCGCGCAGAGTTTAATACTAGTAGCGATCCTTATCGCCGCGCACTGCTGTTTCTTTATCTGAATCGCCACTGTTACAACGGTTTGTGCCGATATAACCTGCGTGGGGAGTTCAACGTTCCATTCGGACGTTACAAGAAACCGTACTTCCCTGAGGAAGAGTTATATTGGTTCGCTGAAAAATCCCGCAACGCCACTTTTGTCTGTGAGCATTACCGCGATACCATGGCAAAAGCTGAGCGCGGTACAGTGGTGTACTGCGATCCGCCTTATGCGCCATTATCGGCGACGGCGAATTTTACCGCTTACCACACTAACAGCTTCAGCATGGCGGATCAGCAGAGCCTGGCGTTGATGGCGCATCAGCTTTCGGTAGAAAGCCAAGTGCCTGTATTGATTTCCAATCATGATACCGAGTTGACGCGTGACTGGTACCAGCATGCTTCGTTGTTCGTGGTGAAAGCACGCCGTACCATCAGCAGAAATATTCTTGGTCGCAGCAAAGTGAATGAGCTTTTGGCGCTGTATCGCTAAGCCGGGAACTCCCCGGCGTATTTACCCTATGGATTTCGAGTTGCAGCCAACAGTGTTGTAGCTTGAAAAGCGAGGGGTATAACGATTCGAACCCTACGTTTGGAGAGAGCGGATGAAAAAATTTTTGATTGCCCCGTCCATCTTGTCAGCAGACTTCGCCCGCTTGGGTGAAGATACTGCTAATGTGCTGGCCGCAGGCGGTGATGTAGTGCACTTTGACGTGATGGATAACCATTACGTTCCCAATCTAACGATTGGGCCGATGGTTTGTCAGGCGCTGCGTAACTACGGCATTACCGCACCTATTGACGTGCATTTGATGGTGAAACCGGTCGATCGCATTGTGCCGGACTTTGCCGCAGCGGGTGCCACTTACATCTCTTTCCATCCGGAAGCCTCCGAACACGTCGATCGTACGATCCAACTGATTAAAGAGCACGGCTGTAAAGCCGGTCTGGTCTTTAACCCAGCAACGCCGCTGAGTTACCTTGATTACGTGATGGACAAAGTCGACGTGATTCTGCTGATGTCGGTCAACCCTGGTTTTGGCGGTCAGTCGTTTATTCACGGCACACTGGATAAACTGCGTCAGGTGCGCAAATTGATTGACGAAAGCGGCCGAGATATCCGACTGGAAGTGGATGGTGGCGTTAAAGTCGATAATATTGCCGAGATTGCTGCGGCAGGCGCAGACATGTTTGTCGCCGGCTCCGCTATCTTTGGTAAGCCGGACTACCGCCGGGTAATTGATGAAATGCGCAGTGAATTGGCAAAGGTGACGCATGGCTGATTTCGGCGCGATCCGTGCTCTCGCCTTTGATCTCGATGGCACGCTGGTTGACAGCGCGCCAGGGCTTGCAGCCGCTATCGATTTGGCGTTAGCAGAAATGGGTCTGCCGCAGGCTGGTGAAGCACGAGTTGGCACCTGGATTGGTAATGGCGCCGACGTGCTGGTGCAACGTGCACTGCGTTGGGCTGAAGTTGACGCAACACCCGAACATTGCCTGCAACTGCGCGAACGTTTTGATCATTTCTATGCACAAACGGTCGACAGCGGTAGCCGCCTGTTTCCACAGGTAAAGGAAACGCTGGCACGCTTAGCCACACAAGGCTATCCAATGGCATTAGTGACGAATAAACCGACGCCGTTTGTTGCGCCGTTATTGACCTCATTGGGCATTATCGATTATTTCTCGCTGATTATCGGCGGTGACGATGTGGTAGAGAAAAAGCCACACCCTGCACCGCTGTATCTGGTACTCGGCAAGCTTGGCGTCCGCGCCAACGAGCTGCTTTTTGTCGGCGATTCCCGTAACGATATTCAGGCTGCACAGGGTGCAGGCTGTCCAAGTGCTGCGTTGACTTACGGTTATAACTACGGCGAAGAGATTGCCCTGAGCCATCCCGACCGTGTGTTGGAGCGCTTTGCCGACTTGTTGCCCGCTCTTGGGCTGTCATCTTTAGAGAATCAGGAAATTTAAACATGAGTAAGCCCATCGTATTTAGCGGCGCGCAACCGTCCGGTGAACTGACCATTGGCAACTACATGGGTGCGCTGCGTCAGTGGGAGAAAATGCAGGACGATTACGACTGCATCTACTGCATCGTCGATCTGCACGCCATCACCGTACGTCAGGACGCAGACAAGCTGCGCAAGGCTACGCTGGATACGCTGGCGCTGTATCTGGCTTGCGGTATTGATCCGCAAAAGAGCACTATCTTCGTGCAGTCGCATGTACCGGAACACACCCAACTGAGCTGGGTGTTGAATTGCTACACCTATTTCGGCGAACTGAGCCGTATGACCCAGTTCAAGGACAAATCCACCCGTTATGCGGAGAACATCAACGCCGGCCTGTTCAGCTACCCGGTGCTGATGGCTGCGGATATCTTGCTGTATCAAACTAACCAGGTGCCGGTCGGTGAAGACCAAAAGCAACACCTGGAGTTGAGCCGTGATATCGGTCAGCGTTTCAATGCGTTATACGGTGACGTGTTCAAAGTGCCTGAACCCTTCATTCCGAAGTCTGGCGCCCGCGTGATGTCGCTGCAAGAGCCGACCAAGAAGATGTCCAAGTCGGACGATAACCGCAATAACGTTATCGGCCTGTTGGAAGACCCGAAAGCGGTGATGAAGAAGATCAAACGTGCGATGACCGATTCCGAAGAGCCACCGGTAGTCCGTTATGACGTGGCGAACAAGGCAGGGGTATCTAACCTGTTGGATATCCTTTCCGGCGTGACCGGCAAAAGCATCGCTCAGTTGGAAGCCGAGTTTGAAGGCCAGATGTATGGCCACTTGAAAGGCGCTGTCGCTGAAGCGGTATCCGGCATGTTGGGTGAACTGCAGGAGCGTTATCACCGTTTCCGCAACGACGAAGCTTTGTTGCAGCAGGTCATGCGTGACGGTGCGGCTAAAGCGCGTGCACGTGCGCAGGAAACACTGGCGAAGGTTTATCAGGCCGTCGGGTTTGTATCACCGCAGTAACACGTCGATTTATAAAAAAGCGGCCATCGGCCGCTTTTTTTACGTCTGTATCAGGCCATTTGGGCCAGTTGCTGTGGAGCCTCCTGACTGGAGAACCAGTTCAGCTTACTGCGCAGGCTTACCACGCTGCCGACAATGATTAAACTTGGGCTGGCAGCTTGTAAGGCCAGCGTCCCCAGTTGGCTCAATTCCCCTTCGATCACCCGTTGGCGACAGGAAGTTCCGTTCTCAACCAGCGCTACTGGGGTTGTGGCAGGCATGCCATGTTCGATCAGTTGCTGTTGAATGTCTGCCGCCTGAGTCAGACCCATATAAAACACGAGCGTCTGTTGTCCGGCAGCCAGTGTTGACCAGTCCAGTCCGCCGTCACGTTTGGCGTGGCCTGTCACCAACCGTACGCTTTGCGCATGGTCGCGATGAGTAAGAGGGATACCACTGTAAGCCGAGCAGCCAGAGGCAGCAGTAATACCCGGTACCACCGAGAACGGAATATTCGCTTCGGCCAGCGTTTCCAGTTCTTCACCACCACGTCCAAAGATAAACGGGTCACCGCCTTTCAGCCGTACAACACGTTTACCAAGCTGTGCTTGCTCCAGCAGGATCTGATTGATTTGTTCCTGCGGTACGCAGTGGTGACCCGCACGCTTACCAACAAAAATACGTTCGGCATCGCGGCGTACCAGCGTCATGACATCATCAGAGACCAGTCGATCATAAACCACCACGTCAGCCTGCTGGATTTGCTGCAGGCCTTTCAGCGTCAGCAAACCGGCATCGCCAGGGCCGGCCCCCACCAGTACTACTTCGCCGCATTCTTGCGGTTGATGGCTAAACAACTGCTCAATCTGCCTCTCTGCCAGTGCTACGTCATTATTGGCCAGTGATTGTGCGAGTCGATCATGGGCAAACAGCTTTTCCCAAAAACGACGGCGTGAACCGATGTCGCTGAAGTGCTTTTTCACACGCTGACGCAATGAACCGCCCAGTTGCGCCAGTTTACCCAGATGCTGAGGCAGGACCGCTTCCAGTTTTTCACGCAGCAGACGCGCCAGTACTGGCGCTTTGCCGCCGGAGGACACGGCGACCATAATCGGTGAACGATCGATAATCGACGGCATGATAAAACTGGCGCGTTTAGGATCATCCACAACATTGCAGAACACCCGCTGTTGGTTGGCGCATTGGTACACTAATGCGTTAACCTCGACCCGATCGGTCGCGGCGATCACCAGCCATTTCTCTGCCAGCAGCGCTGCACTGAACTCACCTTCTGACAGCGTAATCCGTCCTTGCGCGGCCCATTCGTGGAACTGCGGAGTGAAGGTATAAGCGTTGACGGTCAGTGCTGCTCCGGCATCCAGCAGCAGGCGAGCTTTGCGTTCGGCAACTTCACCACCACCGACCAGCAGGCAGGCTTTGTGTTGCAGTTGGCAGAAAATTGGCAGGTAGTCCATCGGCAATCCTCGGGGCAATCAGCAGAGGGGCGCAAGGCGCCCCAAAAATATTACGCGGTCTGGCGTGTTGCGGTTTTTTCGGCTTGAGGCCGTTCGGCACGCGGTGTGGCATACCAGTAACCCAGGCCCATCAGTACAGAGCCGGACACAATATTACCCAGTGTTACCCACAGCAGATTATGGCCGATTCCGCTCAGGGTATAGGCTTCACTGTGATGGCCGAACCAGGACAGGGCAAACAGTGTCATATTGGCGACGGAGTGCTCATAACCGGACGCGATAAAGGCCAGCAGGCACCACCAAATGGCGATGAATTTGGCGGCGCCTTCAACACGGATCGCCATCCAAATCGCGAGACAGACCAGCCAGTTACACAGCACACCCTTAAAGAATAATACCTCTGCAGGCGCGGTGGTTTTTGCCAACGCAGCGGTATGCACCAGACTGGTGTCTACTGGCAGCAGGCTGCCACCGCCGTAGTAGTACATCAGAGCGACCAGCACCGATCCCAACAGATTACCCAGCCAGGTTTGTGGCAATACTGCCCACATCTGACTTTGGCGTATGGTGCCGGCCTTGACGCCGAGCGTCAGGAACATGGTATGACCGGTGAACAACTCCGATCCGGCAATGATCACCAGCGTCAGTGCGATGCCGAAGGTGGCCCCCATCACCAGTGGTCGCAGTGACGGATCGACCAGATTACCGAGAGTGAAGATCAAAATGATGCCGAGGCCGACATAGGCCCCGGCCATCGCTGAGCTAATCCAAAAGCCCAGCGGGCTGTGCTTTGCCAGCCTGACGATGCGCGCTGCGTTGGCGGCGCATTTGTTGATGGTATCGGTGAACATGCTGCTTCCCCTGAGGTTAAAGTGAAAATATCAGGCCGCGACCTGTACCATGCCATCCAGAACCCGACTGGTGAAATGCGCGACGGAGCGGCTTTCATCTTCCAGACAGTAACCGTCGTGCAGGCGGAAATGTTGTTTTTTTAGTGGGCTGGCGACCCACAGTTCACCTTGATGCTCGGCGATCAGGCCACGTGATAACACGCTGGCCTGGGCGAAGGGATCAATATTGCTGATCGCAAAGACCTGTTCGTCATCGTAAGGACGGAATACCGCCACCTGCTGGTTACCGATCAGGGCACATACACCGGTACCGGGTAAGATATCGGTAAGGGCGCAAAGGGTTGTCCACTGGCTCATGCGTTGTTCTCCTCAGCTTCCAGCAAAGTGACAGGAATACGCTCATCCGGACGCGCTGGCCGATGCTGTTCACGCTCGGCAACCACTTGCACATTCGGATCGCGCAGGTTGCTGTTGATGAAGTGGGCGAAGCGGACTTGGGATTCCGGATGCTCAACGGTTTCTTTCCACTCGCAGACCACTGCATCACGCAGGCGGGCGATCTCGGCTTCCAGTTGGTCGTTGATGCCCAGTTTGTCGTCAATAATCACCTTCCGCAGATAGTCGATACCGCCTTCCAGGCTTTCCAGCCATACCGAGGTGCGTTGCAGCTTATCGGCGGTGCGGATATAGAACATCATGAAGCGATCGAGGTAGTGCTCTAGCGTTTCGCTGTCGAGATCTGCGGCCAGCAGGTCGGCGTGGCGTGGTTTCATCCCGCCGTTACCGCACACGTACAGGTTCCAGCCGTTTTCGGTCGCGATAATGCCGACGTCTTTACCCTGAGCCTCGGAGCATTCACGGGTGCAGCCGGAAACACCAAACTTCATTTTGTGCGGGGTACGGATGCCTTTGTAGCGGTGTTCCAGCTTGACGCCAAAACCGACGCTGTCACCGACGCCAAAGCGGCACCAGGTACTGCCGACGCAGGTTTTGGACATGCGCAGCGCCTTGGCGTAGGCGTGGCCGGTTTCAAAACCGGCGGCAATCAGTTTGCTCCAGATGGCCGGCAGGTCATCTTTCTGGGCGCCGAACATGCCGATGCGTTGGGAGCCGGTCAGCTTGGTGTACAGATTATATTCCTTGGCGATCTGGCCAACGACCATCAACCCTTCCGGTGTAATTTCGCCGCCGGGGGAGCGTGGGATCACCGAGTAGGTGCCGTCTTTCTGGATATTGCCGAGGAAGTTGTCGTTGGTGTCCTGCAACGGTGTGTGTTGTGGTTTGAGTATGTATTCATTCCAACAGGAAGCCAGCAGGGAGCCGACGGTCGGTTTACAGACTTCACACCCGTAACCCTTGCCATATTTGGTGAGCAGTTCATCGAAGGACTTGATGCCTTCGACGCGGATCAGGTGGTACAGCTCCTGGCGTGAATAGGCGAAGTGTTCGCACAGGTGGTGATTAACCTCGATGCCCTGTTTGCTCAGTTCTGCGTTCAGCACTTGGGTGATCAGTGGAATACAGCCGCCACATCCAGTACCGGCTTTGGTCTCTGACTTGATTGCTGCAACGGTATGGCAACCCATGCCGACGGCTTTAATGATATCGCCTTTGCTGACGTCGAAGCAGGAACAGATTTGTGCCGTTTCCGGCAGTGAGTCGACACCGATAGCCGGTTTGCTGCCCGCATGCGCTGGCAGGATCAGACCGTCTGGATTTTCCGGCAGTTCGATGGCGTTAAGCGTTAACTGGAGCAAATTACCATAATCGCTGGTGTCGCCGACCAGGACGGCACCAAGCAGGGTTTTGTTGTCGGCACTGACCACAATGCGTTTATAAACTTCTTTGCTTTCATCCAGATAAACATAGCTGCGGGCGCCTTCGGTACGGCCGTGGGCATCACCGATACCGCCAACGTCGACACCCAGCAGTTTCAGCTTGGCGCTCATGTCGGCACCCAGGAAGGTGTTTTCACGGCCCAGTAAATGGTCGGCCACGACCTGCGCCATTTTATAGCCCGGCGCTACCAGACCGAAGGTGCGCTCACGCCATGAGGCGCATTCGCCGATGGCGTAAACGTCCGGATCTGAGGTCTGGCAACTGTCGTTAATCACGATGCCGCCACGGCGGGCGGTAGCCAGACCGCACTGGTGGGCCAGCTTGTCCTGGGCGCGGA
Source organism: Serratia grimesii NBRC 13537 (assembly GCF_001590905.1). Taxonomy (GTDB): domain Bacteria; phylum Pseudomonadota; class Gammaproteobacteria; order Enterobacterales; family Enterobacteriaceae; genus Serratia; species Serratia grimesii. Next base: position 41,029 of record NZ_BCTT01000019.1, on the reverse strand, counting down.
TGCCGGTGGAGAAGACGATAAAGTCCACTTCCAGCGCAGTGCCGTCGGCGAACTGCATGGTTTTACGTGCGTGTTCACCGCCGTTGACGATTTCCTGGGTGTTTTTACCGGTATGGACTTTGACGCCCATGCGTTCGATCTTGCGGCGTAGCTGATCGCCGCCCATTGGATCGAGCTGTTCAGCCATCAGCACGGGGGCGAATTCAATGACGTGAGTTTCAACCCCCAGACTTTTCAGCGCACCAGCGGCCTCCAGCCCCAACAGGCCACCACCGACCACCGCGCCGCGTTTGCTGCGACGTGCGCAAGCTTCGATGGCGTTCAAATCTTCAATGGTACGGTAAACGAAGCAGTCCTGACTTTCCGAGCCTTTAATCGGCGGGATCCAGGGGTATGAACCGGTCGCCATGATCAGTTTGTCGTAGTACACCGTGCGGCCGGTATTGGAGTGAATGACTTTCTCGCTGCGGTTGATGGTGATAGCGCGTTCACCGACCAGTACTTTCACGCCCTGTTTCTCATAAAAGCCTTCGCGCACCAGTGAAAGCTCTTCGGCAGTATGGTGGGAGAAATAAGAAGACAAGTGCACGCGATCGTAGGCGATGCGGGGTTCTTCGCAAAATACAGTGATGTCGAACTGGTCTTTGTCTGCTTTTTCCAACAGATCTTCGATAAATCGGTGGCCGACCATGCCGTTACCGATGACAGCAAGTTTGACTCTGCTCATTATTGCCTCAAAATTCTGGTTTCCTAGCGTTACCTTATTCCTCCCTACGGGCGATTTATTGATGCAAATCAAGCGTCCCTCCATATACCTCTAATGTGGTATATGGATGATTTTTATCGATATTTCATAAGTTGCGGTTTTTATTCACCTTTAGCTGAAACGAGCCAGTCAACGCGATAAATACGCATTCGGGAGTAACAGACAGCGTAATAAACGCCCGGTAGCTTTGTCTGTATGATTCGCTGCCAGTATGATGAGTAAAACGGGTTGAAACAGCAGAGGTGAAGGGTGTCCAAGAATCCATTGAAGTTTATCGACAACCTGCGTCTGAGTGGGCATGAAGGGTTGTGGCAGTTGGCTATCGAGCATGGGCGCATCGCGCATCTCGTTCCCCAGCCGGAAGGGCTGGAGTGGCGAAACGATGTGCTGGATGCGCAGGGTGGGTTAGCGATGCCGGCATTTGTTGAGCCGCACATTCACTTGGATACCACCCAAACTGCCGGACAGCCAACCTGGAACCAGTCTGGCACCCTGTTTGAAGGCATTGAGCGTTGGGCAGAGCGCAAGGCGCTGCTAACCCATGAAGATGTTAAGCAACGCGCCTGGCAGACACTCAAATGGCAGATCGCCAATGGTGTGCAATATGTACGTACTCACGTAGACGTCTCTGATCCAACCCTGACCGCGTTACGTGCGATGCTGGAAGTGAAACAAGAGGTTGCGCCTTGGGTGACGCTGCAAATCGTCGCCTTCCCTCAAGAGGGCATTATGTCCTACCCCAACGGTGAGGCACTGTTGGAAGAAGCACTGCGGCTGGGAGCCGACGTGGTAGGCGCTATTCCACACTTTGAGTTCACCCGTGAATACGGGGTGGAGTCCTTGCACAAGGCGTTTGCCCTGGCGCAAAAGTACGATCGGCTGGTAGACGTACATTGTGACGAGATTGATGATGAGCAGTCGCGTTTTGTTGAAACCGTCGCCGCACTGGCGCTGAAGTTGGGGATGGGGAGTAGGGTGACGGCCAGTCACACCACGGCGATGCACTCTTACAATGGTGCTTACACGTCGCGGTTATTCCGTCTGTTGAAAATGTCCGGCATTAACTTTGTTGCGAATCCGCTGGTGAATATCCACCTGCAAGGACGCTTCGACAGCTACCCTAAACGGCGTGGCATTACCCGGGTTAAGGAGATGCTGGAAGCGGAGATCAACGTCTGCTTTGGTCATGACGATGTGTTCGATCCTTGGTATCCGCTGGGTACCGCCAATATGCTGCAGGTGCTGCATATGGGGTTGCATGTGTGTCAACTGATGGGGTATGGCCAGATCGACGACGGGTTGAAATTGATAACCAGCCACAGTGCACGGACTTTACATCTGACGGATTACGGCTTGGCGGCAGGCAACAGCGCCAATCTGGTAATTTTGCCTGCAGAAAGCGGTTTTGATGCCGTGCGTAGGCAGACGCCAGTACGCTATTCGATACGCGAAGGGGCGGTGATTGCCGAAACCCGGCCCGCGGAAACGACGTTGTATCTGACGCAGGATGAGAAGGTGGATTTCCGGCGCTAAGGTGCAGCAGGTCGTATAAAAAAGGGCGCCGAGGCGCCCTTTTCACATCACGATAGCAGATTAGTGCGTCACGTGGCCGTGGCTGCGGTGCTTGGTCACGAAACCGAGCAGCAGACACATCACGAATACCGCCAGGTACAGGCCGTTAGCGGTAGTCAGCGCTGCGTGTGCACCACCTTTCGCTACAATCGGGCCAGTGACCACGAAGGTCAGCATGGTACCGATGGTACCGCAGGTCAGGATGAAGTTAACCAGTTTCGGTGAGGAAACCTTGGTCTGCAACGAGCCCAGAGTGATCAACGTGGTATAGATCGCACTTGAAACGAAGCCCAGAGCCATAATGTAGTAGCCCAGGTGTTCCGGGTTGTCGGTGCTGACGAACAGATACATCGCACCGGTCGCCAACGCAGCCAGAATGGTGACGATGCGCTGCAAATCAAAGAAGCGCAGGATAAAGCTGAACACCCACATACCAACCATGTACGACGTCCAGAAATCACTCACCAGTTTACCGGCCTGGCTGATATCCATCCCGAAGGACTTGGTGGCGTATTCCGGTACCCACTGAATGAAACCGAGCTGACCGAGGATGTAGCACAGTGCGGCGATCGACAGGAACAACACGCCGATACCCCATTTCTCTTTCGCTACCGGCTGACCCGCGTCGGCGCCTTTATTGCCCAGAACCGGGAACTCGGAGAACAGGGTTAGCACAAAGATACCCACGTACAGCAGGCCGATACACGCGTACACCCAGTACCAACCGATCTGACGCGCCAACAGCATTGCGGCGACAATCGGGAAGATCATCCCAGCCATACTGAAGAAGGAGTCAGTGAACAGCAGACGTGAACCGCGTTGACGGCCCGCGTACATATGGGTGATCAAGAAGGTGCCTATCGACATGGTGATACCGCTGACCACACCAAGGATAAACATGCATAACGAGAACATGGTTAAGCTTTTGCTCACCATCAGTCCTGCGACAGCCAATACCATCAGGATAAAGCCAAACATCAGTTGGCGTTTCAGCGGGATAATTTCCATCAGCCAGGCATTGAGGAAGATCGAAATCAAAATACCGGCGTTAAGAAAGGTAAACGTATTACTCATGCTGGAAACCGGCAGATTAAAGTACTCTGCAATGTTTCCCATCACCATCCCTGTGACGATAACTAAAGCACCGGTCAGCGCGTAAGAAAAATAGCTGATCCAGGTAAGCCGTAGACGGTTGCTGTCATTCATTATATAGGCCTGATTATGTCTGTTAGGATTACTCCCGCCGCCTTTCAAATCGCAGTGTTGTTACCTACATTAACTCCCCCAGTCACTTACCTAAGTAAGCTTCGATGAGTGAGCTAGGCACTTTGCTGCAATTTGAAATTCATAGGGTATAACACTGGGTAAAGGCCGCTGGTTTTTCCTGGCAAAAGCAGAGAAAAGTCCCGATCAGGCCACCAGGGAGCGGATCCTAGCACAGACAACGGGAGTTTTTGTGATGGCTGTCGATTTTTTGATGCAATCAATGAAAGCTACTGAGGTTTTTTTGTGATCTATTTGCTTGCCGTCACGATCGAGTCACGGCTGATGACGATCGGCGAGAAGCTGATGCTGGTTGTGGTCGGGTCAATCAACAGACGCGCGGCGTACTGTGCCATTTCGGTAATTGGAAAATGCACGCTGGTCAGCGCAGGCCGTACGAAGGGGGCGCGTTCACCGCTGTCGTAACAAATTAACGAAATATCTTGCGGGACTCGCAGGCGGTGCTCGTTGATCGCCAGCAGCGCACCGATGGCCATCTCTTCGTTGCAGCAATAGATTGCGGTAGGCGTCGTTTTCATTTGCAGCAGTTGGTCGGCGCAACGATACCCGCTTTCAAGATCGTATAGCCCTTCGACGCAGGCGACGGGTTTGATATGTGCAGACTGCATCGCTTGTTCAAAACCATCGAGTCGCAGTCGGCTGGAAGGGCGGTCGCGCGGGCCGCTGATGCAGGCGATGTGCCGGTGACCGGCATCGATCAACTGCTGTGTTGCCATTCGGCTGGCGCGTGGATGATCGAAGGTGACGCAACGCTCTTCCAGGCCGGGAACCAGACGATCGAGTAGCACAAAGCGGCGTTGTTCCGTCGCTAATTGACGCAGTTGGTCATCACTGAGGAAACGGACATGAAGGATCACGCCATCACAGCGTAGGCTGAACAGTCGCTGAATTGCCTGCCATTCGTTTTCTGCACTGCTACGACCCTGGGTCACAAGCAGTTGCTTGCCGTGAGATTCGGCTTCGGTTTGGACACAGTCCATGAGTGCGCCGAAGAAACCACCGCGATACGAGGTGGTGACAAGTCCCAGAGTATTACTGTGGCTGGAAGCCAATGCACGGGCGGCAGGATTGGGGGTATAGCCGAGTTGAGCTACAGCACGCTCAACCTTCTCGCGGGTTTGCCCTTTAACGTTGGTATCGCCATTCACTACGCGTGACACCGTGGCGCGTGACACGCCTGCCAAGGCTGCGACATCTTCCAGTGTCACCATCATCTGACTCCTGATTACAGCAAAAAACGGGTTCGGCGAACCGAACCCCGACATACTAGTTATAGCAATGTATCAGTAACCGTGGTTTGCCCGACGGTTATTTGAATTGCGGCAGATAAGGTGCATTCACCGCCAACACTTCATCCAGCAGGGGTTGTGCCACGTTAGCATTGCCTACCAGTGGATTGGTGACCAGCGCCAACAGACCGCTACGTCGATCGCCATGTACGGCAGCTTCGATGGTCAGACGTTCGTAGGCTTTGACCTGTTGGGTCAGCGCATGCATGGCGTCTGGCAACGTGCCAAACGTCAGCGGATGTGCACCCTGTGCATCGACGATACAGTTAGTTTCTATCACAGCGTCGTCTGGCAAACCGCGAATAGCGCCACGGTTTGCTGTATTGACGACTAATTGCGTACCGAGATTATTATGGATCGCACGGATAAGCTCCAGCGCGACTTCTGAATAGTATGATCCGCCGCGGAAACTGAGTTGTTCTGGTTTGCTGTCGAGATGTGGGTCGGCATACAGTTCAAACAACTCTTTCTCTACTTTCATCACTTGTTCGGCGCGAGTACCGCGTTCGGCCGCTGCGGCAATTTCTTCGGCCAGCATCTCTTTAGTCTGATAGAAATAGCGGTGATATGGGCATGGGATCGCACCGACAGCACGCAGGAAATCAGGCTGCCACGGTTCTTCTTTGATGTTGTTCATAGTCAGAGCGGCACCGTCGCACAGCATATCGATGACCTTGTCGGTCACGTCGAGGCCATTTTGCATTACCTGATGTACCCACACCATGTGGTTCAGACCGGCAAACTGCAGTTGTACTTCGCTATAAGGCGCTTTCAGCATGTTGGCGATCATATGGTGCATGCTGATCGGCACATTGCACAGGCCGATAATTTTCGCGTTGGTGTAACGAGAGACCGCTTCAGTGACGATACCGGCTGGGTTGGTGAAGTTGATGATCCAGGCATCAGGTGCCAATTTTTCTACTCTGCGTGCAATATCCAGCATGACTGGAATTGTGCGCAGTGCTTTGGCAAAGCCACCAACGCCAGTGGTTTCCTGGCCGATCAAATCGTATTTCAACCCTAAACGCTCGTCGGCGGCACGTGCAGGCAACTGCCCGACGCGAAACTGCGTCAGTACGAAGCTGGCACCGCGAATCGCGTCATCCAGCTCGAAATGCACGCTAACCTTCACTTGCTCCAGCCCGTGGCGTGCCAGCATACGTTGGGTCAGTGCGGCAATGATTTCTACTTTCTCGCGGCCAGGCTCAACGTCTACCAGTGCCAATTCAGTGACCGGCAACTCTTCAATACGTTGGATCAGCCCATCGACCAATTCTGGCGTGTAGCTGCTGCCGCCGCCGATAACAGCGATTTTTAACGATTTCATGCATGAATCCCCATTTGGGCCTGACGGCGATAAAGTTCAATCATGTCGTCCGCCAGATCCTGGATCACCATAGCGTTCATCAGATGGTCCTGAGCATGAACGGTAATCAGGTTGATGGTCAGTTTGCCGCAGCCTTCGTCCAGGCCGATCAGTTGGGTCTGGATCAGGTGAGCCTTTTTTACCGACTGTTTGGATTCGGCCATATGTTTGGCTGAAGCGGTAAAGTCGCCGGCACGGGCTTGCTGTAGCGCCATCAGCGCACTGCTGCGGGCGCCACCGGAGAACACCAGCAGTTCCATGATGGTGCTTTCAAAATCGGGGCTGATTTCAGTTTCAGTCATCAATTCACTCACATTATTTCTCCTGTTATTGCGCGACAGTCATGCCGGCGGATATTCATTATTTTCAGTGTCGCTCCAAAATGAGAGCGCTCTCATTTGTTTAGATTAACCAGAATGAGAAACGAAACCGGGAGTTGTGTCGCAAAAAGCGACGAAGGTGTAAAAAGGGCAAAAAATGCGTGATGCGGTTGGCAAAAAGGTCTAAGGCGATCATACTTTTGGCAGTAAATTTCGGGGTTGGCTGAGATATATCCCACAATTACGTAAATATAGGTAAATGGCTGGCACTCGCAGGTACAGCTCTTTAGAATCAAGGCGCTTTTCCGTTGTTTGTCTCCCAGAGAAAGGACCCGTTAATGTTCAAACGTACTTTAGTGACCTTCGTTGCGCTGTGTTCCCTGACAGCAATGGCGCCCGCTGCTTTCGCCGCCGGTGAAACTCATGTCATGCTGACCACTTCAGCAGGGAATATCGAATTAGCGCTCGACAGTCAGAAGGCTCCGGTTTCCACCAAGAACTTCGTTGACTACGTGAACAGCGGCTATTACAACAACACTGTTTTCCACCGTGTGATCCCGGGCTTTATGGTTCAGGGCGGTGGTTTTACTGCGGATATGCAGCAAAAATCAACGCAGGCGCCAATCAAGAACGAAGCGGATAACGGTCTGCGTAACATGCGCGGCACCATTTCGATGGCGCGTACTGCCGACAAGGACAGCGCTACCAGCCAGTTCTTCCTGAATGTGGCGGATAATGCCTTCCTGGATCACGGTCAGCGTGACTTCGGTTATGCGGTGTTCGGTAAAGTGATCAAAGGTATGGATGTAGTGGATAAAATCTCCCAGGCACCAACCGGTAACGTTGGTCCGTACCAGAATGTCCCGAGCAAGCCTATCGTCATTTTGTCAGCAAAAGTGCTGCCATAATGATTTTGCGCCGGCCCCAGCGGGCCGGCTGCGTTGCTTTCCCCTGGAAGCCTTACCTGCATCACTGTTTTTTCCCCCGCCACATGCTTTAATCGCCAGCTCATAATCAGACCGGAAACCCGGCGTTATGCCCTCTTGTTTGAAGCCGCAGCGTACAAATCTGCTCCCGGCAGATGTGTCATCCCAGCCACTTACCTGAATAAGTGCCTGAGGATTTTCGCGCCTACCACCGAACTGCAACTTCAACCACGTTGGGTACGCATCTGTTTTATTAAGGGATGAACTGCTGCCATGTTTGAATTTAGCCAGGTTCTGCTGCTATTGCAGCAGATGTGTGTTTACCTTGTCATTGCTTATTTACTGAGCAAAACCCCGCTATTCATACCGCTGACGCAGGTGACTATTCGTCTGCCACATAAGCTTTTGTGTTACGTCATTTTCTCGGTGTTCTGCATCATGGGCACCTATTTCGGTCTGCATGTCGAAGGTTCAATCGCCAACACCCGTGCGATCGGCGCCGTGTTGGGAGGCTTATTGGGCGGGCCTTCGGTGGGTTTCCTGGTCGGGCTGACGGGGGGGCTGCACCGCTACACCCTCGGCGGCATGACCGATGTTGCCTGTGCGGTATCAACCGTGGCGGAAGGGTTGGTGGGCGGAGTCGTGCACAGTATCGCTATGCGCCATCGTCGCATTGATTTGCTGTTTAACCCGTTGTTTGTCGCAGGAGTAGCGCTTGTTACAGAAGTTCTCCAGATGGCGATTATCCTGGCGATTGCCCGTCCGTTCGACGAAGCGCTGCGACTGGTGGAGCACATTGCGTTGCCAATGCTGATCGCCAATACCGTGGGTGCCGCAATGTTTATGCAGATCCTGCTCGATAGACGGGCGATGTTCGAGAAATACACCGGGGCGTTTTCGGCCAAGGCGTTGAAGATAGCGGAGCGTACCGAAGGTATCTTGCGACAGGGGTTTGATCAGGAAAATAGCATGAAAGTGGCGCGAGTTATCTATCAGGAACTGGGGATTGGCGCCGTGGCCATTACCGACCGCGAGAAGCTGCTGGCGTTTATTGGTATCGGTGACGACCACCACCTGCCAGGCACGCCGATTTCATCAGGGCACTCGCACCGAGCGATCGACAATAACGAAGTGGTTTACGCTGACGGTAATGAGCTTTCCTACTGCTGCTCGATCAATCCTGCTTGCAAACTGGGTTCAACGCTGGTGATCCCACTACGCGGTGAAAACCAACGGGTGATTGGTACTATCAAACTCTATGAACCCAAGAGTCGGTTATTCAGCACCATCAATCGGACGTTGGGTGAGGGGATTGCCAGCCTGTTATCCGCGCAGATTATGGCTGGGCAGTATGAGCGCCATAAACAGTTGTTGGCACAGTCGGAAATCAAATTGCTGCATGCGCAGGTCAACCCACACTTCCTGTTTAACACCCTGAATACGCTGGTGGCGGTTATCCGTCGTGACGGTAACCGAGCTTGCGAGTTGGTGCAGTACCTTTCTACCTTTTTCCGCAAGAACCTGAAACGCTCGGATGACGAGGTTAGCCTGGCGGATGAGCTTGAACACGTGAACGCCTATCTGCAGATCGAACTGGCGCGTTTTGCCGATCGGCTGGAGATCTCCATGTCATTACCGCAAGAGTTGCTGGCGGTGCGGTTACCGGCATTCTCACTGCAACCGATTGTGGAGAATGCCATTAAGCATGGTACGTCGCAGTTGTTGGGCGTGGGGCGAATTGATATTGGCGCACGGCTTGAGGACGGATGTTTACTATTGCAAGTGACCGACAATGCGGGTCTATTCCAACCGAAGGCAAATAACAGTGGGTTGGGAATGAACCTGGTGGATAAGCGTATTCGTGTACGCTACGGCGATGGCTATGGCGTGCAGGTGGCCTGCGAGCCGCAATTATTCACCCGTATTACGCTCAATGTACCGCTGGCGAGGGCTGCCTGATGTTAAACGTACTGATTGTTGATGATGAACCTTCTGCTCGCGATAACCTGCGGCATTTACTGGAGGCAGAAGAGGGAATCAGCATTGTTGGTGAATGCGCTAACGCAATAGAGGCCATCAGTGGTATCCATCGGTTGCAGCCAGACGTGGTGTTTCTGGATATACAGATGCCGCGCATCACCGGGTTGGAGATGGTGGGCATGCTCGATCCCAATCGTATGCCGCATATCGTGTTTCTGACCGCTTACGATGAATACGCGGTGCAGGCTTTCGAAGAACACGCCTTTGATTACCTGTTGAAACCGGCGGAACCTAAGCGCTTGAGTAAAACGTTGCAGCGCTTGCAGCAGCATCGCGGACAACAAAATATGGCTGTGCTGGACGAAAGTGCCGGTTACCTGAAATACATTCCCTGCACGGGCCACAGCCGTATTTATCTACTGCGCTTTGATGAGGTTGTGGCTATTCGTTCGCGATTGAGTGGGGTGTTCGTGGTCCGCAATGACGGCATGGAGTGCTTCACCGAGCTGACGCTGCGCACGCTGGAAATGCGAACGCCGCTGGTGCGCTGTCACCGCCAGTATCTGGTTAATCTGGAGCAGGTGCGTGAAATTCGCTTTGATGACAACGGTGCGGCGGAAATGATCATGCCGGTCGGCGAGCCGGTACCGGTCAGCCGTCGTTACCTGAAGGCGCTGAAAGAAGAGCTGGGGCTACGAGGTTGATTTTCTTGTAGCCATTGTTCGTATTCTTTTTGTTGAGATTGGCGACTAACAAAATCCCGCATGAAATCATGTCGAAGTAGAGATGCAGTACGATCTGCTGTTTTATTGTTCAAGTTGTTCGTGGTCAATCTAACCCAGTCTTAAGCGGAATCCTAAATTCATTCTCCCGCGAGCCGGTTGGTAGCTCCGTTTTTGTTTGTCCTTGACGGGGTTACGCCGCGCTTATAGCTTTATTGACATCAACAGGCGCTTTTTGCGCCGTGTCAGAGCGTCCAAGGAAAAGAAAATGAGTGAAGCACGGATTATTGCCAAAGCGATGAAAGACGGTAAGCCGGTACAGGATTTGGTTATTTTGCCCGCGTTGGCGAACCGCCATGGTCTGATCACCGGAGCAACCGGGACGGGTAAAACCGTGACGCTGCAAAAAATGGCTGAACAGTTTTCGCGCATTGGCGTGCCGGTATTTTTGTCGGACGTGAAGGGCGATCTCTCAGGGATTGGCACTGAAGCCGTGCCCTCGGAGAAATTGCAGGCGCGTTTGGCGGCCATCGGTGTCACTGACTGGCAGCCGCAAGCTTGCACCATCATTCCATGGGACATCTATGGCGAGAAGGGCCACCCAATCCGCGCGACCGTTTCAGACTTGGGGCCATTGCTGCTGGGCCGTTTGTTAGATTTGAATGACGTACAAAGCGGTGTTTTGCAGTTGGTGTTCAAAATTGCCGATGATAATGCGTTGTTGTTGCTGGATATGAAAGATCTGCGCGCCATGGTGCAGTACGTGGGTGACAACGCCAAACAGTTCCAGACCCAATACGGCAATATTTCTTCGGCTTCGGTGGGCGCTATCCAGCGCGGTTTGCTGACGCTGGAGGAACAGGGCGCCAATATGTTCTTCGGCGAGCCGATGCTGGATATCAATGACCTGATGAAAACCGACGCCAATGGGCATGGTGTTATCAATCTGCTGGCGGCCGATAAGCTGATTAATCAGCCGAAACTGTATTCGGTTTTCCTGCTGTGGCTCCTGGCTGAGCTATTCGAACACCTGCCGGAGGTGGGCGACCCGGAACAGCCGAAGCTGGTGTTCTTCTTCGATGAAGCGCATCTGTTGTTCAACGATGCGCCGGCGGCATTGCTGACCAAAATCGAGCAGGTGGTGCGCCTGATCCGCTCCAAAGGCGTCGGCATCTACTTTGTGACCCAGAACCCACTGGATATCCCGGACAGCGTGCTGGGGCAGTTAGGTAATCGCGTACAGCATGCGTTACGTGCTTTTACGCCGCGTGACCAGAAGGCGGTGAAGGCTGCGGCACAAACCATGCGTGCCAATCCGGCCTTCGATGCCGAAACGGCGATCACCGAACTGGGCGTGGGCGAGGCGTTGGTCTCTTTCCTCGATGAAAAAGGGCGTCCTAATGTGGTGGAACGGGCGATGGTGATCGCGCCGGAATCCAAGATGGGCATGCTGGGGGCTGAAGGGCTGAACAGTGCGATCAATAAGTCGCCGCTGTATGGGCGTTACGAAGATATGGTTGACCGTGAGTCTGCCTATGAAAAACTGTCAGCTCAGGGTTTTTCTACCGTTGGCACGCCGCAAGCAGGCCAGCCAGCACCACAACCTCAGGCACAACAGCAGGCGGGCGGTGGCTTGATGGGCGGATTGAACGAAATTCTGTTTGGTTCTACCGGCCCGCGTGGCGGTAAGCGTGACGGTGTCGTCCAAACCGCCGCCAAGAGCATGGCACGTGACCTTGGCCGCCAGATCCTGCGTGGCGTGCTGGGCTCGATTATGGGTGGTCGCAAAAAGTAAGCTGAAATTATCGGTAGCGGCGGTATTGTAGGGGCGTTGTATACTGCGCCCGTGTAAATCGGGGCAAGATATTCGCCCCCTACGATGATGTCCGTTGGAAACACTATGCTGCTGTTGATCGATAACTACGACTCTTTTACCTATAACCTTTACCAGTACTTCTGCGAATTGGGCGCCGAGGTGTTGGTAAAGCGCAATGATGAGCTGCAACTGACCGATATCGAACGGCTGGCGCCGCAGCGTTTAGTGATCTCCCCCGGTCCTTGTACCCCGAATGAAGCCGGCATCTCGCTGGCGGCTATCCGGCATTTTGCCGGTAAATTGCCGATCCTTGGCGTTTGCCTGGGGCACCAGGCACTGGGGCAGGCCTTTGGTGCCAAGGTAGTGCGTGCCCGTGAGGTAATGCACGGTAAAACCTCGGCGATCCGCCATTTCGACAGCGGTGTTTTTCACGGGCTGAACAATCCTTTGACCGTGACGCGCTACCACTCGTTGGTGCTTGAGGCTGCTACTTTGCCGGACTGTTTTGAAGTGACGGCCTGGAGCGAGCGCGACGGCGTACGCGATGAAATTATGGGGATCCGCCACCGCCAACTGGCGCTGGAAGGGGTGCAGTTCCACCCGGAGAGTATCCTTAGCGAGCAGGGCCACCAGCTGTTGGATAATTTCCTTAAAAGTTAATCGGTTAGGTTTTTTTTAACCGCGAAGACGATTTGCGTTTGCCCTTTATTGGTTTTTTATGCATATTTTGTGATTATATTTTCACTCAATCGCAACCAAAAGACTGAGTCACATTTAGGGTGGGCCCCATAATGACCGAAAAATCCGCAGTTAACCGCAGTACCTTTGACCAGGTTATCCTGCCTGTTTATGCACCCGCGCAGTTTGTTCCGGTCAGGGGCAAAGGCAGCCGCATGTGGGATCAACAAGGGAAAGAATACATCGATTTTTCCGGTGGCATTGCGGTGACGGCGTTGGGGCATTGCCATCCGGCGCTGGTGGCGGCGCTGAAACAGCAGGGCGAGACCCTTTGGCATACCAGCAACGTGTTCACCAACGAACCGGCGCTGCGCTTGGCTACCAAATTGATCAAGGCCACCTTTGCCGATCGGGTGTTTTTCGCTAACTCCGGTGCGGAAGCCAACGAAGCGGCCTTCAAGCTGGCGCGCCATTATGCTATTACCCGCCACAGTCCGTATAAAACCAAAATAATCGCGTTTTATAACGCTTTCCACGGTCGTACGCTCTTCACTGTCTCCGTGGGTGGGCAGGCCAAGTATTCTGACGGCTTTGGGCCGAAACCTGCGGATATCGTGCACGTGCCGTTCAACGATCTGGCCGCAGTAAAAGCCGTAATGGATGATCACACCTGTGCGGTAGTGATGGAGCCGATTCAGGGTGAGGGCGGTATTACCCCGGTAAATGCCGAATTCCTCAAAGGTGTGCGTGAACTCTGCGATAAGCACCAGGCGCTACTGGTATTCGATGAAGTACAAAGTGGTATGGGGCGTAGCGGTAAGCTGTTCGCTTACATGCATTATGGTGTAACGCCGGACATTCTTACCACAGCCAAAGCACTCGGTGGTGGTTTCCCTGTCAGCGCCATGTTGACCACCGAAGACATTGCTTCGGTAATGCAGGTGGGTACTCATGGCACCACCTACGGTGGCAACCCGCTAGCCTGTGCTGTGGCAGAAGCAGCGCTGGACGTGATCAATACGCCAGAAGTACTGAGTGGCATTGAACTGCGCCATGGTTTGTACGTGCAGGCATTAAAGAAGATTGGCGAGAAGTACGGTATCTTCAGTGACATCCGTGGCATGGGCTTGCTGATTGGCGCTGAGCTGACTCCGCAATACCACGGCAAGGCGCGCGACTTCCTGACTGCTGCTGCCGCTCGTGGGCTGATGATTCTTAACGCAGGGCCAAATGTCATTCGTTTTGCCCCTTCACTGGTTGTGGAAACTCAGGACATCGATGACGGTATGGCATTGTTTGAGTTGGCCGTGCAGGATGTGATTAACGCTTAATGCGTTGTCTTGATAACGGGGGCGCCATACGGCGCCCTTATTGATCGCGGAGTTTACGCTTCAGCCAAATGCCATGATGTGGGCGTTGGCTCCAGGCCAATGACGAGATGGTATGCATGACGCTCAGGTGCGACAAAATACGCCGCAGGTGGCGTTCCATTTCGGTCACCGGCATATCAGGGTGCAAGTCCGGCGGCTGCATAATGCTGTTGCCACTGCTTGGCCCGTCGTACTCCAGCCGTTGCTGACAGCTTTGCAGCGCAATCTCACAAGATTGCAGATATTCCTCCGCCAGTTTTGGCGTCAGCATATAGTGCTCGCGCGCCAGAATAGTCATCGCATTAAGGTGTTCGACAATAAACTGGCTGTGTGTCACCCACAGGCGCATATCCGCCAGATAGCTCGATTCAAATCCCGGTTCCTGCATCGCCTGATTCAACGAGGTGAAAAGCGCATTGTGCGCCTGATTGACCTGCATACGGGCATAGGCCAGTGCACTGGGGTCGGGTTCTTGCTCTTCCAGCAGCAAACGCAATGCCTGTTGATCGTTCTCCAGCGCCTGGTGGGCGTTTTTACGCAGCAAGCCGCTTTGCCACTGCGGCCACAACCAGATGGTGCTACCGAACACCAGCACACACCCAATCAAGGTATCGATCAGGCGCGGTACCAAGAAATGGGTGCCGTTTAGCGCCAGTAATTGCAAGGTGTAGACCGCTGTCACCGTAAAGCCAATCACCGCCAGCCCGTAGTTTTTACGCGAGACCAAGTAGGCGAGCAGAGTGATCACCAGCATCACGCTGAGCGTTTCTGCTTCAGGCAGCTGCAATTGCAGCAGGCCAGCAGCGATCACCAGCCCGACCAAAGTACCGAGTGCACGGTGCTGGATACGTACCCGGGTGGCGTTATAGCCGTTCTGGCTCACCAGCATGATGGTCAACAGGATCCAGTAAGGTTTAGGCAGGTTGAAAACCATCCCGAGGCTACTGCCCGCAGCAAGTGTGACACCCAATCGCGCCGCATTGCGCAGGGCGTTGGATTTGAATGACAGATAGCTGACCAAGGCGGGCCAGAAAGGCAGGCGGTTTTGATTGGCCATCAAATCGCGACGGTAAAGCGGGTGCTGAGTGCGCAGCAGACGGGCGATGCGACTGAAATGGTAGTAACAGAACTGCCCAACCGGGTTGTCTGGGTGCTGCGTCGCCACTTTTTCTAGTGCCGCCAGTTCATTGTCCATATTGAAGCGCTGAGAATGCTGGTGATAAAGAATATCGTGCGCCACCGTGCGCAGGCGGCCGGCAATCACCTGTGCATTACGGCGGATGATCGCTTCGGCTTGGCTCTGTTCCACCAGTTTTTGCACTTCTTCCGGTAGATGCAGGCTGACGGTAATGTGTTCCTGCAAATCCAGTGCGACCTGAAAAGTACGCTGCAGGCGTTTTTGCTCGAGGTTACTGGCGTGCGGTAGAAAGTTAAGCTGCTGATACAGCAGGGTGATTAGATCCATCACTTTTTGCTGGCGCACCAACAGGGGCGGTAACGCGGTCTGTGGATCGGTATGTTGGGTCAGCAGCGAATATTTGGCTTCAAAGTAATCTGCCAGTTCCAGATAGAGCTGATTGAGCGACTCGCGCATTGGTTGCTCTTTCCACAGCGTGAACCAGAACCAGGTAAACAGGCCGTACCAGGCTGTGCCCACGACGTATAGCAACGGCGCGTGCCAAAGCGGAACCGTACCGGCCATGCTGAGAGAAAAGATGGCCGCAACCAACGAGGCGGGTAGCAGGCGGGCATGTAACGGGCTGATTTCACCGCTTACGCCGAGGAGCAGCGCCAGGCCGAGCATCAGTACCGGCAACGGCAGGTGCCACAGCAATGCTTGCTGTAATAGCAGGCTGCTGAGTGCAAATAGCGAACCACCGACGATCAGGCGTTTGAAGAAGCGTTTGTGAGGGGTATCCAGCCCGGCAATATTACAGCAGGCAGGAACCAGGGAAAATAACAGTCCGTATTGCAGTTGGCCGATCAACAGGCCGAGTAGCACTGGCAGGCACAGCACCAGCGTTTGCCGCAGTGCGTAATTGACTTCCGGGTGGTAAATCAGTCGGCGCCACATGATGACTTGGGGCATAAAAAAACGGCGCGAAACATCGCGCCGTTTTTTCAGTGATTAACGCGTGCCGTAAACGACAATAGTTTTGCCGTGGGCGGAGATCAGGTTTTGATCTTCCAGCATTTTCAGAATACGGCCAACGGTTTCACGTGAACAACCGACGATCTGGCCAATTTCCTGGCGAGTAATTTTAATCTGCATACCATCAGGATGGGTCATGGCATCAGGTTGTTTTGCCAGGTTCAGCAGTGTTTGCGCGATACGGCCTGTAACGTCGAGGAAGGCGAGGTTACCCACTTTCTCAGACGTTATCTGCAGACGGTTTGCCATCTGGGCTGACAGGCGCATCAGGATGTCTGGGTTGACCTGAATTAGCTGGCGGAATTTCTTGTAGGAAATTTCAGCCACTTCACAGGCGGTTTTCGCCCTAACCCAGGCGCTACGCTCCTGACCTTCTTCAAATAATCCAAGCTCGCCGATGAAATCCCCCTGGTTAAGGTAGGACAAAATCATCTCTTTACCTTCTTCATCCTTAATCAGCACCGCGACGGAGCCTTTAACGATGTAGTAAAGCGTTTCGGCCTTTTCACCTTGGTGAATCAGCGTACTTTTGGATGGATATTTGTGGATATGGCAATGAGACAGGAACCATTCGAGAGTAGGGTCTGTTTGCGGTTTGCCGAGAACCATTCGCTGTTATCCTCTGTTGTTATCGCTGCCTTGTGTCACAGGGGTCAGAGTTCCCTGTAAAACCTGTTGTCGCCGTTGTTTTAATGGTGGCTATCAGCAGATTTTGAGGCGTGTCATAAATATACGCTGTCGCTCTAGCATATTAACTTGCCGGGAGAGCTGCAAGCTACATTCTGTTAACATACCGGTAAAGGAGCCTTTCCCTGGGAGTTTCCCTGAAATCAGTGTCCCGGAAAGATTTATTGCGGCTCTGTTTGTAGCACAGAGTGAGGCGGGTGTCTTGTGTTGTCTCGCTTCAGCATGATTAGCATCAGGTTCCGTTGCCAGTTTCTATGCGAAAGCGTACCCTGATTTTAAGAAATTAACCGGAGTGACCAGCATGCAGGCAAGAGTTAAGTGGGTGGAAGGGTTAACGTTTCTGGGTGAATCCGCGTCTGGCCATCAGGTATTGATGGACGGCAATGCGGGCGATAAAGCGCCTAGCCCGATGGAAATGGTGCTGATGTCGGTGGGGGGGTGCAGTGCTATCGATGTGGTGTCGATCTTGCAAAAAGGGCGTAATGATGTGCGCGACTGCGAGGTCAAGCTGACTTCTGAACGACGTGAAGAAGCACCGCGTTTGTTCACCCATATCAACCTGCATTTTATCGTGACCGGTAAGGATCTGAGCGACAAAGTCGTTGAGCGGGCAGTGAACCTCTCGGCAGAGAAATACTGCTCGGTGTCATTGATGCTGAGTAAGGCCGCCAGTGTGACTCACAGCTTCGAGATCCGCGACGTAGCCTGACCCTACCAGCTGTAGCGTTGGCAATGGGTACGTAATAAATCGAGAAATCGCCGCGCCGTCACTGTCAGCGGCGATTTTTGCGAATACAGCACGCCATATTGCGCCTGTGGCAAAGTGTCGATAGGCAGGATTGCCAATTTTCCCCGCAAAGAGAACGGGTTGCTCATCGCCCGCGCCACGATAGTCAAACAGTCCGTTTCCAACACCATGTTCAGTCCACAGACTACAGAATCCGAACGAATCGGCGCATGGGTCAACTGTTGATAAAAGTTTCCGAGTACTGACTGTAATTGATGATAATACCCCATGTCGGTTTCCGGCAGCAGCCACTTGGCTTGCCGCAAATCATCCAGCGACGTTGCCTGCGCCAGCGGGTGCCCATCACGTGCGATAATGCAAAATGGCGCGTTGAATAACGGCTCATGACACATTTCTTCCAGCGGAAGTCCAGGGCTAACAGTGCCGACGACGAAATCCAGTCTCCCCTCACGCAAGGCCGGCAACAGAGTAGATAGCTGCGCTTCGCGGATTATCAGGTTGGCTTGCGGGAACTGACATTTGAATGCATCTACCAGCCCCGGCAGTACCGTAAGTGCCAGTAACGAAGAGCAGCCGATGGCGACGCTACCCTGTGAATGTTGATTGAGTTGCTGGATCTCATCGGAAGCGCGCTGCAATTCCTCCAGGATAAGCTGCATCCGCAGCGAAAAAGCACGACCGGTTGCGGTCAACGTCATCCCTTGGCTACTGCGCAGAATTAACTGGGTTTCCAACGTTTGCTCCAGTTCGCGGATGCTACGGCTCACTGCAGGTTGGGATTGCCCCAGGGCGCGAGCCGCACCACGGATGCTGCCGCTGCGGATGACCTGTTGGAATACCTTTAACTGCTGCAACTTAGGTAAATAGCGCACTCATCCCCCCCTATCAGTAAAAAGCATCACCGCTTAAAAGATTGCATCTTACGCCGCCTGCGTAAAGCCTATAATTTCGCCATGTATGACTTAATTGGTTGTTATTAAAACTATAAAGTGACGAAGCGCACACTATTACCGCGTGCCCATTCTGTCGGGCATACACTGGGGCGATAACTTAAAGGAATATCAGCTATGAAAAATCGTTCGCTAATGATTTTTTTGCTGTTTGTGGGTTATGTAGTGGTTTACATCGACAAGAGTGTTATGGGTTTTGCGCTGTTGCCTATTGAACGAGAGTTTAATTTGCAGGCAGAGCAACTGGGCTATATCACAGGGATGTTCTTCCTGGCGTATTCATTGTTCCAGATACCGGCGGGTTGGCTCTGCGATCGTTTTGGCTTTAAGAAAGTGCTGTGCAGTTCTCTGTTTTTACTGGGGGGCTTTGCACTATGTTTCGGCCTGCTGGGGTTCGGTCTGGGCCTGCTGGTGGCCTTCCGTTTCCTGTCTGGTATTGGTCATTCCGGATATCCAAGTTCATGCGCCAAAGCGGTCGTGGCCAATTTCCCTCTTGAGCAGCGCACGTTCGCGCAGTCTATTTTGTTGTCTTCCGCAGGGTTGGCAATGACTGCCGGGCCTCTTGTGGCCGTTTATTGTCTCGAACATATCGGCTGGCGCGGTTCGTTTTCTATGCTTGGCATGCTGGCCTTTATGATCGCTGCCTGTATTTTGTGGCTGGTACCAAATCCGCCTCAGGCAGAGCCAAAACAGCCCGGGTCGACGGGGAGTAATTACCGCACGTTACTGAAAAGTCCCATCGTGTTACTGCTGTTTTTGGCGATTTTCTGCATCAATATTCCCTCCTACGGGCTAATGGCGTGGTTGCCAAAATTCCTGGTGCAACAGCGCGGTATGTCGCTTGGCCTTTCCAGCATGGTGGTGGCTGCGGGCGGGCTGGGGATCTGGATCTCCTCTCTGGCAACCGGTTGGCTGGTGGGGCGTTATTTGGAAGGACGTGAGCCGCTGGTTATTTGCATTTGTTCACTGCTCAGTGCGCTGTGTATCTGGCTGGTATTTACCAGCGGGTCAGCGCTGGCCGCCAGCCTGTTCCTGTTCCTCGGTTATGTCTTCCTGATGGCGTCGTTTGTCACGGTGTTCACGTTGCCGATGAAACGGCTGCCAGTGGATGTGATAGGCGCCGCCATGGGGTTAATCAACACAGGGGGCACATTGGGTGGTTTTGTCGCTCCTGTTGTCATGGGATATCTGATCACCATCAGCAATGGCTATATGAGCACATTTATATTTTTGGCTGTGGCGATGGTGGTTTCCGGATTGGTGATCTTGCCGCTGGCGGGTAAAGCACGCCAGTCGGCACTGAATTAAGGAGAATGAACATGAATATTGAAACGCTGTTGGCCGAGGTTGAACGAGATGTCGTACGCTGGCGTCGACACTTACATGCTTATCCCGAGTTGTCTTTTCAGGAAACGAACACCGCAGAGTATATCGCCGGTGAGCTGGCGACCTTTGGTCCATTGACAATTACCAGACCGACACCGAACAGTGTGGTCGCTGAGCTGCAAGGTGCTGCGCCGGGGCCGTGTTACGCGTTGCGTGCGGACATTGATGCGCTGCCTATTCAGGAGGTGAGTGATGAAGCCTTCTGTTCGACCCGACCTGGGGTAATGCATGCATGTGGCCACGATGCGCACAGTGCAATGCTGCTGGGGGCCGCCAGCGTGCTGTGCCGTTTACAGGCTCAGATCAAGGGGTCGGTACGGTTTATCTTCCAGCACGCCGAGGAGGTGCCACCGGGTGGCGCGCAACAGCTGGTTGAACTCGGCGTGTTGGACGGCGTGGAGATGATTTTTGGCCTGCATGTCATGCCAAACTTCCCGACCGGCGAAGTGGCAATCAAACAGGGCGTGTTCAGTGCCTCGAGCGACAACTTTGACATTGTGCTGCAGGGCAAGGGCGGGCATGGGTCGATGCCGCACTTATGCATCGATCCCGTGACTATTGGGGCCGAGGTGGTTACTGCCTTACAGCAGATAGTCGCGCGTAAACTGGATCCGCTGAATGCGCCAGTATTGACAGTGGCTACCTTCCAGGCGGGCGACAGCTACAACGTTATCCCCGACAGTGCGCGATTGGCGGGAACCTTACGGACGCACAGCCGCGACGTAAGAGCCAGGGTACCAAAGCTGATGGAGCAAACATTGGCAGGCGTCTGTCAGGCACATGGTGCGGAATATAAGCTGGAGTGGACGAAGGGCTACACCATTGGCAATAACCACCCAGATGC
Organism: Serratia grimesii NBRC 13537; assembly: GCF_001590905.1. Lineage (GTDB taxonomy): Bacteria > Pseudomonadota > Gammaproteobacteria > Enterobacterales > Enterobacteriaceae > Serratia > Serratia grimesii. The sequence goes on along the minus strand of NZ_BCTT01000019.1, from coordinate 20,173 downwards.
CTGTAGTATCGCCCGTGATGTGATTGCTGCCGTTGTGGGCACGCAGGCGTTGAGGGAAATGGGGTCAGCGATGTTCGGTAGCGAGGATTTCTCGTCTTACCAAGAGAAAGTGCCGGGATGCTTCTTGTTTATCGGCAGTGGTAACGAAACGATCGGCGCAACCTACAGTGTCCATAACCCTCGTTTCAAACTGGACGAAGCAGCATTGCAGATTGGGGTGAAACTGCATGTCGGCTTTATTCGCCACCTGTTAATGCAATAAGACGATGGGCGCGGTGTTTCGCCGCGCCCATCTGTTGTTATTCGATTTTTTTGCCTTCCAGCAGTTGCTGCACCAATGGCGCCATGATCAGCTCCATCGCCAGCCCCATCTTACCGCCCGGTACAACAAGCGTATTGATGTGTGAGATAAAAGATCCCTGCAGCATCGCTAACAGATAAGGGAAATCGATTTGATCCAGGCCGCGGAAGTGGATCACCACAAAACTCTCATCCAGCGAAGGGATCGCCTTGGCGGCAAACGGATTGGACGTGTCGACCGTGGGTACCCGCTGGAAGTTGATATGGGTACGTGAGAACTGCGGCGTGATGTAGTTGATGTAGTCCTCCATCGAACGCACCACCGAGTCCATCACCGCTTCACGGGAGTGGCCTCGTTCACCGGTATCGCGGATCAGCTTTTGGATCCACTCTAGATTAACAATAGGTACTACACCAACCAGCAAATCGACATGTTTTGCCACGTCGTTGTGTTCGGTCACTACGCCGCCGTGCAACCCTTCATAAAACAACACGTCGGTCGGTGCTGGTAATGGCTCCCAAGGGGTAAAGGTACCGGGAACCTGGTTATAGGGTACAGCTTCATCGTAGGTATGCAGATACTTGCGTGAGCGGCCGGTGCCGTTGGTACCGTACTCGCTAAAGCTTTGTTGCAGCAGGCCAAAGTCATTGGCCTCGGGGCCGAAATAGCTGATGTGACGGCCAAGATCGCGTGCTTTACGGATTGCAGCGTCCATTTCCGGTCGGGTATAGCGATGGAAACTGTCACCTTCCAGCTCAGCGGCGCGGATATTGAGCTGCTGAAAGATCTTACGGAACGCCACGCTGGTCGTGGTGGTGCCGGCGCCACTAGAACCGGTCACTGCGATAACGGGATGTTTGGCGGACATAATGCTGGTCACTCCGTGTTGAATGCGCTGGTGTCAGATATCATTATTGGTCTGTTTGACACCCTTTCGCCAAGGGCAAAATACTGCGCGTTGGTTTGCAATCCCTCATTGTTACCTGATTTTTTCCGCCAGTCATAGAACCGATAAGCACTAAATTTCTTCTTGTCCGGCGCGGAACTGGCCGCGCGGCATGATGTTGATGGTTTCATGCAGTTCTGACCACACCAGCAACACCTCACCATTTTTCAGCTGACGGCGGACATCTTCCACTTTTTGTTCCAGCGAGCGCTCGTGCTCACCATAGTCAGTCCCTTCTCGCAGCACAAAGGACTCGATCAGGCTGTTAAGGGTCTCAGTTTCCAGTTCTTTCCAGGGGATAATCACGTGGTTGTTTCCAAATAAGGGGCAAGCCAGGATGGAATACGGTATTCCAGCCACATATGGGGTTTGTTCAACGTGCCGCCGACAAAGCCGACGTGGCCGCCAAACTCGGTCAACTGGTATTCAATATTGTGTGGCAGGCTGGCGACGTCGGGGATCACTTCGGCGGTCATAAAGGGGTCGTCTTTGGCATGGATGATCAGCAACGGTGTTTGGATCGCCGGCAACAGCGGCAAGGCACTGCAACGACGGTAATAATCAGTGGCGTCGCTGAAACCGTGGATGCGTGCTGTAATGGCATCGTCAAAGTCACGGATCCGACGCAATGCATTAAGCTGCGTCAGTTTGAGCGGTAGAGTGTCAGGGTAGTGCAATAATTTGCGGGTGGCATTTTGTTTCAATTGCCCTAGCAGGTATCGCTGATAAACCCGTGAAAATCCTTGATCCATCCGCCATGAGCAAGGTTCCAACATCAACGGTGCAGATACCACTACGGCGGCATGCAGCAGACTATTTTCCCCTTGCTGGGCCAGATAGCAGGCCAACATATTGCCGCCGAGCGAGACGCCCACTGCGGCGGTTGGCACTTCTCCGTAGGTGGTACGTAACCACTGCAGGAAGAAGCGTGCATCCTCCGTTTCGCCGGAATGATAAATACGCGACTTACGGTTTGGGACACCGCTGCAGCCGCGAAAATGCATCACCACGCCGAGCCACCCTTTTTCACGCCAGGCACTGAGCTGACCGTGGGCATAGGGGCTGTAGAAGTTACCTTCCAGCCCGTGAAACAGTACCACGCGTGGCTTACCGGTCGCCTGGGCTGGATCTTCGCTCCAGGCGAGGTCGATAAAGTCACCGTCGGGCAATTCCAGCCGTTGCCAGTGTGGTTTTAGCTGCACACGGCGGCGTACCAAGCGTGGCAGTAGCGTCTGTAAATGTGGATTACTGGCCCCGGTCAAAGGGCGAAAGGATTCATGCATAACCTGAGTAAAAATCTTATTGGCGGCTATTGTGAGATTAATAGTGCGCTGTTAGCTTCACTACTACGTATTTACAATCAAATACCCGGGATAAATCGAGTGGCATCGCGACGGCAATAGAATGAATCCCCCGAAAACTGACTAAAGCCAGTGACTGGGTGAATGAATACCGCTCACAAAGATGCAACTGAAGTATGACGGGTATATTGCAAAAAATCACCCGGGTGAGGAGCACCCGCCTCATGGAACCGAGTTTATTTCTTTCGATGTTAGGCTTCTTGTGGGTTGCTGCGATCACACCTGGCCCAAACAATATGTTACTGACGACTTCCGGCGCCAACTTTGGTTTTATGCGTTCATTGCTGCTGATGATTGGCATCATGCTCGGCATGCAAAGCATTTTGCTGCTGGTGGCGTTCGGCGTCGGCAGCCTGATTCTGGTTTATCCGGCGCTCCATCTGGTGCTGAAAATTCTCGGTAGCCTGTACCTGCTTTGGCTGGCATGGAAAGTGGCTACCGCCGCTTATGAAAAGCTGGAAACCGACGTGGCGCCGCCCAAACCAATACGGTTGTATCAAGGTTGGCTGCTACAGTTCCTTAACCCTAAGGCTTGGTTAATGGCACTGGGGGCGGTGGCAAGCTTCAGCCTGGCGGGCGATAAGTACAATACGTCGATTCTGGCAATCTCACTGGGCATTTTCGTGGTGAACATCGTCGCTGGTGTGATTTGGCTGGGATTTGGCACGGTGATTGGCCGTCTGTTGCGCAGCAAAAAGGCCTGGATCATCTTTAATGTTTCTATGGGGCTGTTGACCGCGGCCTGTGTGTTACTCATCTGGCATTAAGGAATTGCAGATGGCAGAAAATTACTTTCACGTTGCAGCCTTCACCGGCGAAGGGTTCCGTGGCAATCCAGCCGGTGTTTGCCTGCTGAAGCATCCGTTGTCGACCGCTGAGATGCAGGCTATCGCCAATGAGCTGAGCCTGCCGGAAACCAGCTTTGTTTGGGACGATGGCGATATGTCGGCTATCCGCTGGTTCACGCCTCAACGTGAGGTCGATCTCTGTGGCCATGGCACGTTAGCTGCGGCGCACGTCATGTTCAGTGCGGTGAACCCGGCATTGCAGGACATTCGGTTCCGCTCGGCGAGTGGCGACTTGTACGTTAAACGCGACGTCGAGGATGGGGAGCGTTTGGTTCTGGACTTCCCGTCTCGGCCACCGCAGAAGATCGAAGAACCTGCTGGGCTGGCAGCTCTGTTGGGAATCCATCCGCAAGAAGTGTGGCAGGCCAATGCGCTGTTGGTCGTGCTGGAAAATGAAACGCAAGTACGGGCAATACAGCCAGATATCCCGGCATTAATTGCGCTGACAGGCCGCGCGGTGATCGTGAGTGCACCAGGAGAAACGGTGGACTTTGTCTCCCGCTACTTCACCCTCGACGGCGGTGAAGACCCGGTAACCGGCTCTGCTCACTGCACGTTGATGCCGTACTGGACCGCCCGTCTGGGGCGCCATCAATTGCGGGCACGGCAAATTTCAGTGCGTGGTGGGGAGTTATTCTGTGAGTTGAAGGGGGACCGCACCCTGATTGGTGGTTATGCTCATGTTTTCCTGCGTGGGGAGTTGTTGGCGTGATGGGCATTTTCTGACATTCATATTCCCCAGGGTAATAACGAAGTTTTTTTTATTCTTTTATAGCTCGTCACCGCTCAGATAAAACTGTCAGCAACGGAACAGACTTTTATCATCGGAGCGGACCATGGCGAGCAAATTCTTTTCATTACGCAGCGCGGCACTTTTGGTGTTGTCACTCAGCGCAGCCAGCGCCTATGCGGTGGACGTGACCGTGGCTTATCAGACGTCGGCGGAACCAGCCAAGGTGGCGCAGGCGGAAAACAGCTTCGCCAAACAGTCCGGTGCTACCGTTGACTGGCGTAAATTCGACAGCGGATCCAGCGTGCTGCGTGCGTTGGCCTCCGGCGACGTGCAGATCGGTAATATTGGCTCCAGTCCACTGGCGGTAGCCGCCAGCCAAAAACTCCCTATCGAAGTGTTCCTGATCGCCTCACAACTTGGCAGTTCCGAAGCCCTGGTGGTGAAGAAAGAAATCAAAAACCCGCAGGATTTGATCGGTAAGCGTATCGCCGTGCCCTTTATCTCAACCACTCACTACAGCCTGCTGGCCTCGCTGAAGCATTGGGGTATCAAGCCTGAACAGGTCAAAATTCTTAATCTGCAACCGCCAGCCATTGCCGCCGCCTGGCAGCGTGGTGATATCGACGGGGCCTACGTCTGGGCACCGGTGGTTAATGAATTAGCCAAGCAGGGCAAGGTACTGACCGATTCCGCCCAGGTCGGACAATGGGGCGCCCCGACGCTCGACGTTTGGGTAGTGCGTAAAGACTTTGCCGAAAAACACCCGGAAGTGGTGACCGCCTTTGCCGCCAGCGCGCTGAATGCGCAAAAAGCGTATCTGGCACAGCCGGATCAGTGGCTGAAGGACAAAGGGAATCTCAGCACGCTGTCCCGCTTGAGTGGTGTGCCGGAAGAACAGATACCGATACTGGTGAAGGGGAATACCTATCTGCCGGTAGCGGAGCAGATCACCCAGTTGGGTCAGCCGGTAGACAAGGCCATCCGCGATACTGCGGAATTCCTTAAACAACAAGGCAAAATTCCGCAGGTCGACAGCGATTACAGTGCCTACGTCACCGATCGTTTTGTGAAACAGGTGCAGGCTGCGCCGCAGTCGTAAGGGAGCAGAATGCTAAACGTTAATCACCTTTCAGCAGAGTATCAGGGGCGCCCTGCGCTGCGCGATGTCTCTTTCCAGATTGCAGCCGGGCAACTGGTGGTAGTGCTCGGGCCTTCGGGCTGTGGCAAAACCACTCTGCTGAATTTGATCGCCGGGTTTATTGAGCCTTCAGCTGGCAGCATCACGCTTGATGGAACGACCGTTAGCGGCCCCGGAGCCGAGCGGGGCGTGGTGTTCCAGCATGAGGGTTTACTGCCGTGGCGCAACGTGGTGGATAACGTGGAGTTTGGCCTGCAACTGGCCGGTGTCGGCAAACAGCAGCGACGTCAGGTGGCGCAAGAGATGTTGCAACGTGTCGGATTGGCGGGTTACGAACAGCACTTTATCTGGCAGCTTTCCGGTGGTATGCGTCAGCGGGTAGGGATTGCCCGCGCACTGGCTGCCGATCCGCGCCTGTTGTTGCTGGATGAGCCGTTTGGTGCGCTGGATGCCTTTACCCGCGAGCAAATGCAGGAACTGCTGTTGACCATTTGGCGTGATACCGGCAAGCAGGTGCTGCTGATCACCCACGACATTGAAGAAGCGGTGTTTCTGGCCAGTGAACTGCTGTTGCTGTCACCGGGACCGGGGCAGGTGGTGGAACGCCTGACGCTTAACTTTGGCCAACGTTATGCCGACGGAGAGCCCTGCCGTTCGATTAAGTCCGACCCTGAATTTATCGCGCAGCGCGAATATGTACTGGGCAAAGTCTTTCAACAGCGCGAGGCCTTGCTATGAGTCTGCATTCCACTCTCAAAGAGGTTGCTCAGCCGCAGGTTGTTGTGCCGCGTCGATTTAGCGTACCGCGTAATGTCTGGCTAAGCAGTGCCACCTTGTTGGTGGTCCTGGCAGTCTGGTGGGGCGTCACGGCACTTAACCTGATCAGCCCGTTATTCCTGCCGGCACCGCAGCAGGTGCTGCATCAACTGATTACCATCGCCAGCCCGCAAGGCTTTATGGATGCCACGCTGTGGCAACACTTGGCCGCCAGCCTGGGACGTATTTTGGTGGCGCTGTTGGCGGCAGTGATTATCGGTGTCCCGGTGGGGATCGCGATGGGATTGAATGACACGGTGCGTGGCATTCTCGATCCGCTGATTGAAATTTATCGCCCGGTGCCGCCATTGGCCTATTTACCGCTGATGGTGATTTGGTTCGGCATCGGCGAGACCTCAAAAATACTGCTGATTTACCTGGCAATTTTTGCTCCGGTGACACTGGCGGCCGTAGCCGGTGTGCGCAGTGTGGCTCAGGTCCGTGTACGAGCTGCCCGGGCCTTGGGCGCCAATCGCTGGCAGGTGCTGCGTTTTGTTGTGCTGCCGAGTGCGTTACCTGAGATTTTGACTGGCATCCGTATTGGGTTGGGAGTCGGTTGGTCGACCCTGGTGGCCGCGGAGCTGATTGCCGCCACCCGCGGCCTCGGATTTATGGTGCAATCCGCCGGTGAGTTTCTGGCTACCGATGTGGTGCTGGCTGGCATTGGCGTAATTGCGGTTATTGCATTCGGATTGGAGCTGGGGCTGCGAGCCTTACAGCGCCGATTGACCCCGTGGCATGGAGTACAACAATGAACGAACGTTTGAATATCGTCCCATTGGGGCCCTATATCGGTGCGCTGGTGGAAAACGTTGAGCTGGCAAGACCGCTCGGTGACGGCCAATTCGAGCAGCTTTACCATGCGCTGCTAAAACACCAAGTGCTGTTCTTACGTAATCAGCCAATTACACCGTTACAGCAGCGTAATTTAGCGGGTCGCTTCGGTGATCTGCACATCCACCCGGTCTATCCGCAGGCCGCCGATGTGAAAGAGATTATCGTGCTGGATACCCATGACAATAATCCGCCGGACAACGATAACTGGCATACCGACGTGACCTTTATCGAAAACCCGCCGCTGGGGGCGATTCTGGCGGCGAAAACACTGCCTTCTACCGGTGGTGATACGTTGTGGGCCAGCGGCATTGCGGCTTATGAAGCGCTGTCTGAGCCCTTCAAACAGCTGTTGGCTGGGTTGAAGGCGGAGCATGATTTCACTAAGTCATTCCCGGAACATAAGCATCGCGGCAGTCAGGAAGAACATCAGCGCTGGCAGTTGGCGGTACAGAAAAATCCGCCATTGTTGCATCCTGTGGTGCGTACGCATCCGGTCAGCGGCCGGCAGGCACTGTTCGTCAATGAGGGGTTTACTACACGGATTGTCGATCTGGCACCGAAGGAAAGTGATGCACTGTTGAATTTCCTGTTTGCTCATATTACCAAGCCGGAATTTCAGGTGCGCTGGCGCTGGCAGGAGAATGACATCGCCATCTGGGATAACCGCGTGACGCAGCATTACGCCAACGCGGATTATCTGCCGCAGCGGCGCATTATGCACCGCGCGACTATTCTGGGGGATAAACCTTTCTACAAGGCGTAAGGACAGAGGCCTTACAGGTCAAACTCGTTGGTGAACTGTTCTAACTGCTCCTGTGCATCCAGCCAGGTCATTTCCGTTTCTTCCAGTGCGGATTTGGTCTGGCTTTGTTTTTGCAGGCATTCAGTCAGCTCAGCTTTACGGCTGATGTCGTACAGTGCGGAGTCCGCCAGCTTTTCTTCCACCGCCGCCAGTTCGACGCCCAGTTTCTCCATCTGCTGTTCCAGCTTGGTGATCTGCTTGCGCAGTGGCTGAGTCTGGCTACGGAACTCGGCTTCCCGGCGTTTCTGATCTTTACGGGCCTGCGCGCTGTTGGTGTTGTTTTCTTTGTCCGGTGCGTCCTGTTGGTTTTCCTGGCGTTGCAGGTCAGCCAGCCATTGCTGATAGTCGTCTAAGTCGCCGTCGAATACTTCCACCTGACCATCGTGCACCAGATAGAGATCGTCAGTGGTGGAGCGCAGCAAATGACGATCGTGGGAGACCACCACCAAGGCGCCCTCAAAGTCGATCAGCGCTTCGGTCAGTGCCTGGCGCATGTCCAGATCCAGGTGGTTGGTCGGTTCGTCGAGCAGCAGCAGGTTAGGGCGCTGCCAGACAATCAATGCCAGTACCAGTCGCGCCTTCTCACCACCGGAGAAACGCTCAGTGGCTTCGGTGACCTTATCGCCCTGGAAGCCGAAGCCGCCCAGATAGTCACGTAACTGCTGTTCCAGTACCCGCGGGGCGATGCGACTCAGATGCTGCAGCGGGGATTCGTCGGCGCGCAAGAACTCCAACTGATGCTGCGCGAAGTAACCCAGCTTGATGCCTTTAGCCAAACCAATCTCACCGCTCAGCGGCTCCAGCGAACCGGCGAGCATTTTGATCAGGGTGGATTTACCGGCGCCATTACGGCCCAGCAGACCGATACGTGAGCCGGGCACCAGGTTCAGCTTGATCGAGTTCAGGATCACCTTGTCGCCATAACCAGCGCTGACCTTCTCCATGCGCAGCAGTGGGTTCGGCAGGCTTTCCGGCTGACGGAAGCTGAAGCTAAAGGGGTTATCGACGTGGGCCGGTGCGATCAGCTCCATGCGCTCAAGCATTTTGATACGGCTTTGCGCCTGCTTGGCCTTGGTAGCCTGTGCGCGGAAGCGATCAATGTAGCTTTGCAGGTGCGCCACTTTCTCCTGTTGGTTCTGGTACAGCGCCTGCTGCTGTGCCAGTTTGGTTGAACGTTGACGTTCGAACGAGGAGTAGTTACCGGTATATTCGTTAATGGTTTCTTGTTCGATATGCAGAATTTTATCGACGATCGGATCGAGGAAGTCGCGGTCATGCGAAATCAGCACCAGCGTGCCTGGGTAGCTTTTCAACCAGCGTTCCAGCCAGATCACTGCGTCCAAATCCAGATGGTTGGTGGGTTCGTCAAGTAGCAGTAGGTCTGAGCGACAGACCAACGCTTGTGCCAGGTTCAGACGCATACGCCAGCCACCCGAGAAGGCGCGTACCGGATTGAGCAACTGTTCGTTGGAGAAGCCCAGGCCGTGCAGCAGGCTGGCGGCGCGTGAACGGATCGTCCAGGCGTCGAGAGCGTCCAGTTTACCATGCAGTGTGGCGATGGCGTGGCCGTCGTTTTTATCGTTTGCCACCTGCAATTCGGCTTCAAGCTGGCGGAATTCGCGGTCGCCGTCGATCACATACTCAAGTGCTGGCACATCCAGCGCCGGTGTTTCCTGATTCACCCAGGCTAAAGCCCAGTTGCTTGGGAAAGTGTAGCTGCCGCCGTCTGCGGCCATTTCGCCTTTGAGCAATGACAGCAGCGTTGATTTTCCGCAGCCGTTTTTTCCCACCAGACCGACCTTCTGACCTGGATTAACCGTCGCCGTGGCGTTGTCCAACAGGACGCGGGTGCCGCGTCGGATTTGTAGCGAGGAGAATACAATCATAAAGCGCCGTATGTTCAGAGTATGTTAAATTGAGTTGATTCTAAGTTAACAGGACACAGACTGTCCTATTATTAGTCTTTGCGGAGCATGGTAACGGAAAACCGCTACTCTGACGACGCTTTGGAGGGGAATGATGTCACAGCCGCCGAAGGTCTTGCTGCTGTATGCCCATCCGGAATCCCAGGACTCGGTTGCGAATCGGGTTTTGCTTCGACCGGCACAGCAGTTAGAACATGTCACCGTGCACGATTTATACGCGCACTATCCTGATTTTTTTATTGATATTCACCACGAGCAACAATTGTTGCGTGAACATCAGGTCATTGTTTTTCAACATCCTCTCTATACCTACAGTTGCCCGGCGCTGTTGAAAGAATGGTTGGATCGCGTACTGTCGCGCGGCTTTGCCAGCGGCCTCGGTGGCAACGCGCTGGCGGGAAAGTACTGGCGTTCGGTGATCACCACCGGTGAGCCTGAGGGTGCCTACCGTACCGGCGGTTATAACCGTTACCCGATGGAAGATATCCTGCGTCCTTTCGAACTGACTGCTGCGATGTGTCATATGCACTGGCTGATGCCGATGTTGGTGTACTGGGCGCGCAGGCAGAAGCCTGAAGTGCTGGAAAGCCATGCCTTGGCATATGGCGACTGGCTGCGCAATCCGCTGCCACACGGAGGGAGGTGAACATGGAAGGCTCCGCCTTATTAACCGCGATCTTACTGTTTCTGTTCGCTGCGGTGGTTACGGTACCGATCGCTCGCCGATTGGGAATTGGTGCGGTCTTGGGCTATCTGATCGCCGGTATTGCCATCGGCCCCTGGGGGCTGGGCTTTATCCGTGATGTTGACGAGATCCTGCACTTTTCCGAGTTAGGTGTGGTGTTTCTGATGTTTATCATCGGGCTGGAACTAAATCCGAGCAAGTTGTGGGAGCTGCGGCGTTCCATTTTTGGTGTCGGTGCCGGGCAGGTGCTGATTACCGCCGCGGTGCTGGGGGCTCTGCTTTATCTGACTCATTTTGCCTGGCAGGCCGCTGTGATAGGCGGTATCGGGCTGGCGATGTCGTCAACCGCCATGGCGTTGCAGCTAATGCGCGAGAAGGGCATGAACCGTAATGAGGGCGGCCAGTTGGGGTTCTCGGTGCTGTTGTTCCAGGACATGGCGGTGATCCCGGCGCTGGCCCTGATCCCGATCTTGGCAGGTGCTGGTGGTAGCAGTGATGACTGGGCACAAATTGCACTCAAGGTGGCGGCATTCGGCGGCATGCTGATCGGTGGACGTTTCCTGTTGCGGCCACTGTTCCGCTACATCGCTTCTTCTGGAGTCCGTGAGATTTTTACTGCCGCCGCATTGCTGGTGGTGCTTGGGGCGGCATTGTTTATGGACGCGCTAGGCCTGTCGATGGCGCTTGGTACGTTTATCGCGGGTGTGTTGCTGGCAGAGAGTGAATACCGCCATGAGTTGGAAATCGCCATCGAGCCGTTTAAAGGGTTGTTACTGGGGCTGTTTTTTATCTCGGTGGGCATGGCGTTAAATATCGGCGTACTCTATACCCATCTGCTCGAAGTGTTACTCGGTGTTGTCGTGCTGGTGACGATAAAGTCAGGCGTGCTTTATACACTGTCGCGTATTTTCGGCCTGCGCAGTTCCGTGCGTTTGCAGTTTGCCGGCGTGCTTAGCCAAGGCGGAGAATTTGCCTTCGTACTGTTTTCGGCGGCTGGTGCGCAGAAGGTCTTGCAGTCAGATCAGCTTGCTTTGCTATTGGTGGTGGTAACGTTGTCGATGATGACCACACCACTGTTGATGCAGATTATCGATCGCATTTTAGTGCGCCGTTATAACGCCAAAGACGAAGACGAAGAGACACCGTACGTGGAAGATGACGATCCGCAGGTGATCATCGTCGGTTTCGGGCGTTTTGGTCAGGTGATTGGCCGACTGCTGATGGCCAATAAGATGCGCATTACCGTCTTGGAACGTGACGTCAGTGCCGTCGGTGTACTGCGTCGCTACGGTTATAAGGTGTATTACGGTGACGCCACTGAACTGGAATTACTGCGTGCAGCTGGTGCAGCGAAGGCCAAGTCGATTGTGATCACCTGTAATGAGCCGGAAGACACCATGGAGATTGTGCGCCTGTGCCAGCAGCATTTTCCCGAGCTGAGTATTTTGGCGCGTGCACGTGGTCGTGTGGAGGCGCACGAGCTGTTGCAGGCAGGGGTTAAGCAGTTTAGTCGTGAAACCTTCTCCAGTGCGCTGGAGTTAGGACGCAAAGCACTCACCGAGTTAGGCATGCATCCACATCAGGCTTACCGTGCGCAACAGCATTTTCGCCGGCTGGACATGCGCATGTTGCGTGAGTTGATGCCACCGCATCATGGCGATGTGGCGCAGATTTCCCGCGTGAAAGAAGCGCGGCGTGAGTTGGAAGAACTTTTCCACCGAGAAATGCAAAAAGAGAGTCGCCAGTTCGACGGCTGGGATGAATACGAATAATTTGGAGCACTGAGATGTCTGCAACACGTAAAAGATTTATCGCCGGGGCGGTCTGTCCGAGCTGTAAGGCTATGGATACGCTGGCAGTTTGGCGTGAAGACCAGGTCGAAGTGGTGGAGTGCGTTAAGTGCGGCCATCATCAGCGGCAGACCGAAGAACAGGTGGAAAAGCACGTCCGGCCACAGGAGCAGGTGATCGGTATTTTCCATCCGGAGTAGCGTTATCGAGCGCGTTTTTTTATGCTGGAGGGTACAGCGGGGCAGATTTCCGATACAATCTGTCCGGTAAAGGCGCAGCCCCCATGACGGTTGTGTCCAAGTATCCAACGGTAGGAGATATCATGAAAGTAGCAAAAGACTTGGTGGTCAGCCTGGCTTATCAAGTACGTACAGAAGACGGTGTTTTGGTTGATGAGTCTCCGGTGAGTGCGCCGCTGGACTATCTGCATGGGCATGGTTCTCTGATTGCAGGTCTGGAAAAAGCACTCGAAGGCCACGAAGCGGGCGATCGTTTTGACGTGAATGTTGGCGCTAACGATGCGTACGGCAACTACGACGAAAACCTGGTTCAGCGCGTGCCTAAAGACGTCTTCATGGGCGTTGACGAGTTGGAAGTGGGTATGCGTTTCCTGGCTGATACCGATCAGGGTCCAGTTCCAGTTGAAATCACCGAAGTGGACGGCGATCACGTGGTGGTTGACGGTAACCACATGCTGGCAGGTCAGAACCTGAACTTCAACGTGGAAGTTGTCGCGATTCGTGAAGCTACCGCTGAAGAACTGGCGCACGGTCACGTACACGGCGAGCACGACCATCACCACGAACACGGTGACGGCTGCTGCGGTGGTCATGGCCATGATCACGATCATGACCATGCACATGACCAAGCTAAGAAAGGCGGTTGTGGTAACGGCGGTTGCGGCTGCCACTAATCGCAGCGCAGTAGCAGCAAAAAAGGGCGGCCCTGGGGCGGCCCTTTTTTATTGTTGATCAATAATGCGGCGGCGGAGTTTCTTCAGACTGCGAGGCGATCATCGACGTTTGAGTCGAGCGCAGTTTATCGGTCAGCACGCGCAGGTGTTCTTGCAATTTTAGCATTTCAAGCTGGTGCTGGACCACGGTCTGGTTGAGCTCTTCAATGGTGACTTCCTGGAAGGCCTGACGGGTCTCCAGCTCTTCTAGCCTCAGTAACAGGCTTTGGTTCTCGGCGTTGTGCATAATGCTACCTCTGACGCGGTTTAATGCTGAATCTGGCACTATGGTAACAGCTGCCGCTGGCTTTGCGCTGTGCTATTTCATTCACTCGGTGAGGCAGCTTTGTGAAAGCGCGAGGGTCCTGTGTAAAGTGCTGAAAAATAGAGCGCTTGCCCTGACGGTATTTGTTACTGTTGAGATGCAGGATGAAGGAAAAATCTGATTTATCATATGGGTAGCACATAAAAGGAAACTTCTGTTTAAAGCTGGAGTCACACTTTGACTCGATTGGTTACCTGTGTGACTGTTTTGTTTTCTTTCGGACAGCTATAGTAGCCCGGTTATCTTACTTAATGATTGTTTGGGGCACCGCTTCAGACACTGGAGAAATGGATGAAATCTTTGTTTAAAGTCACGCTTCTGGCAACCACCATGGCTTTTGCTCTGAATGCGACCCACGTCATGGCTGCTGATGCAGCTAAACCAGCAGAAGCGGCTAAAGCTGCTGACGCGGCGCCAAGCACTGGCAAGTTCAAGAGCGATGACGAACAAGCGGCTTACGCACTGGGTGCGTCACTGGGTCGTTACATGGATAACTCGCTGAAAGAGCAAGAAAAGCTGGGCATTAAACTGGACAAAGACCAGTTAATCTCAGGCGTTCAAGACGCTTTTGCTAACAAGAGCAAACTGAACGACGCAGATATCGAAAAAACACTGCAGAGCTTTGAAGCTCGCGTGAAGGCATCCGCTCAGGCGAAGATGGAGCAGGACGCGAAAGATAACGAAGCAAAAGGCACCAAGTACCGTGACACCTTCGCTAAAGAAAAAGGCGTGAAGAAAACCGAGTCTGGCCTGCTGTATCAGGTAGAGAAACCAGGTACTGGTGCTGCGCCTAAAGACAGCGATACCGTTGTGGTGAACTACAAGGGTACCCTGACCGACGGCACCGAGTTCGATAACTCATACACCCGTGGCGAACCACTGTCATTCCGTTTGGACGGTGTGATTCCAGGTTGGACTGAAGGCCTGAAACACATCAAGAAAGGCGGCAAAATCAAGCTGGTTATCCCACCGGCACTGGCCTACGGTAAAACTGGCGTTCCGGGCATTCCGGCTAACTCCACTCTGGTATTCGACGTTGAGCTGCTGGACGTGAAAGCAGCACCAAAAGCAGACGCCAAGGCTGAGAAGCCAGCTGACGCAGCGGCTGATGCTAAAGCGCAATAAGCCAGTCTGAGTACCTCACTGCCGCAAATATTCTTCGCGGCAGTGTTCATTTAAGCATACCCAATCACGTACCACTTTCACTTCCTTACCCACTGATCGCTTGACGCCTGCCGGGCATCGGGCTTAACGTCAATACCACGCGCAAACGCAAGGACTTTACTCTGGCTGTTTTGCTAGACTAATAATCCGGGCTTATAAGTCATGCGCCTGCCCCTTAGGGCGTGTACCTAAAACTGTTCCTGGTCGTTTTGGCCTGCGGACGTTCGTCGTGCTGTTTCAGACTGATATCAGCCAGCCCACCCCGTTTCATCCCAAGGGTGCGCCGCCTGTGGAAGGTAGCCTGCACGAGCAGTTTTAGCTGCGCCCCCTGGCACAGGCGATCTTTGAGGGTGGTATTTTCGATGTCTAATTCGCTTTTATCCAGCGAAGCCAGCGAACTTGATTTGCTGAACGAACGTCCGTTTACTCAAACGGATCATGAAATTCTAAAGTCTTACGAAGCCGTTGTTGATGGCCTGGCGATGCTAATCGGTGGGCATTGTGAAATTGTGCTGCACGCACTGGAAGATTTGAAATGCTCAGCGGTGCGTATCGCTAACGGTGAGCATACCGGTCGGCAAATCGGTTCGCCGATCACTGATCTGGCGCTGCGTATGCTGCACGACATGGCTGGCGACGATAGCAGCGTGTCGAAAGCCTATTTTACCCGTGCCAAGAGCGGTGTGCTGATGAAGTCGGTAACTATCGCCATTCGCAATCGTGAGCAGCGAGTGATTGGCTTGTTGTGTATTAACATGAACCTCGATGTTCCCTTCTCCCAAGTCATGCAGACCTTCATGCCGCCGGAAACTCAAGATGTCGCCCCGTCGGTCAACTTTGCGTCTTCTGTCGACGATTTGGTGGCGCAAACGCTGGAGTTCACCATTGAAGAAGTGAATGCCGATCGTAATGTCTCCAACAATGCGAAAAATCGCCAAGTGGTACTGAACCTCTACGAGAAGGGTATTTTTGATATCAAGGACGCGATTAACCAAGTGGCGGATCGGCTGAATATCTCCAAACACACCGTGTACCTGTACATTCGCCAGTTCAAAAGCGGCGATCTGTTGGGAACCGAACGCTGATGCTGGATTACTGTCTTTTGGTCACGGGCCCGGCGTATGGTACCCAGCAGGCTAGCAGTGCCTATCAATTTGCACTTGCTCTTTTAGCGAAAGGGCACCGCCTTTCCAGCGTGTTTTTTTACCGTGAAGGCGTGTTGAACGCTAATCAACTGACAGCTCCCGCCGGTGATGAGTTCGATTTGGTCCGGGGCTGGGCGCAGTTGGCACAACAGCACGGTATTGCACTCAATGTTTGTGTGGCAGCTGCTCTGAGGCGTGGTGTGACCGACGAACAAGAGGCTGCGCAGCAAGGGCTGGCTACTGCTAATCTACAGCCGGGTTTCATCCTCAGCGGGTTGGGCTCATTGGCGGAGGCTTCGCTGAGCTGTGACCGTTTGGTCCAGTTCTGAGAGAATTTATGAAACGAGTCGCTTTTGTTTTTACCCAGAGTCCTCATGGCAATGCCGGTGGCAGGGAAGGGCTGGATGCATTGCTGGCTACTTCCGCGTTGAGCGAAGAAGTGGGTGTGTTTTTTATTGGTGACGGCGTATTACAGCTTTTGCCGGGGCAGCAGCCGGAAAAGATTCTGGCTCGCAATTACATTGCGACCTTTGGTGTGTTGCCACTGTACGACGTTGAGCAGTGCTATCTGTGTCAGGCATCTTTGCAGGAACGCGGTTTGGGCCAGGTGACCGGCTGGGTATTGGATGCGGAAGTACTGGCACCGGATGCGTTGCGCCAGCAGTTGGCCAGTTATGATGTGGTGATGACTTTTTAGGAAATCCTGATGCTGTTTACCCTTAGCCGTTCCCCCACACAATGTGATTTACCTGCATTGTTGCGCCTAGCCGCCCCAGGTGATGACTTGCTGTTATTACAGGATGGTGTGCTGGCTGGCTTGGCCGGCAGCGCGCACCTTGAATTGCTACTCAACGCCCCCATATCCCTTTATGCGCTGCAGAACGACCTGGAAGCCAGAGGTTTGGTTGGTCATTTTTCGCACAGCATTACTGTTGTCGGCTATAATCATTTCGTTGAATTAACCGAAAAACATCGCAGCCAAATGGCTTGGTGATGAGAGTAATGTTGTATATTTCTTGACACCTCTACTGCTCAGCCATAAAATTCTGCGTCCCGTACTTTGCCAGTAGTGCATACGGGGGGATTTATCACATGTTTACGAAGCAACAAACGAAGCAAAAACCAGGAGCTTTTTAATGGCAACAATTAATCAGCTGGTACGCAAACCACGCTCTGTGAAGGCTGCTAAAAGCAACGTTCCAGCGCTGGAAGCCTGCCCGCAGAAACGTGGCGTATGTACTCGCGTATATACCACCACTCCTAAGAAACCAAACTCCGCACTGCGTAAAGTATGCCGTGTGCGTTTGACTAACGGTTTTGAAGTTACCTCCTACATCGGCGGTGAAGGTCATAACCTGCAGGAACACTCCGTGATCCTGATCCGTGGCGGTCGTGTAAAAGACTTGCCAGGTGTGCGTTACCACACCGTTCGTGGTGCACTTGACTGCTCCGGTGTTAAAGACCGTAAGCAAGCTCGTTCCAAGTACGGCGTGAAGAAGCCAAAGGCTTAATGGTTCTCCGTTAAGTAAGGCCAAACATTTTCACTTTAATGTCAAAATAAACTCGTAGAGTTTTGGACAATCCTGAATTAACAACGGAGTATTTCCATGCCACGTCGTCGCGTAATCGGCCAACGTAAAATCCTTCCAGATCCTAAGTTCGGATCCGAACTGTTGGCCAAATTTGTAAATATCCTGATGGTAGATGGTAAAAAATCTACTGCAGAAGCAATCGTCTATACCGCGCTGGAGACCCTGGCTCAGCGTTCTGGTAAAGATCACCTGGAAGCTTTCGAAGTAGCTCTCGACAACGTGCGCCCGACTGTAGAAGTTAAGTCTCGCCGCGTTGGTGGTTCTACTTATCAGGTACCAGTTGAAGTTCGCCCGGTCCGTCGTAATGCTCTGGCAATGCGCTGGATCGTTGATGCTGCTCGTAAACGCGGTGATAAATCCATGGCTTTGCGCTTGGCGAACGAGCTTTCTGACGCAGTTGAGAACAAAGGTTCTGCTGTTAAGAAACGTGAAGACGTTCACCGTATGGCCGAAGCTAACAAGGCGTTCGCCCACTACCGCTGGTAATTGCCACGCAGTAGTTATGCTAACCAAGCGGGCGCTTCAAGAAGCCAACCCGCTTGGGTTAACTGAACTTGAACGCCTAAGGCAATAGAGGAATCAAATGGCTCGTACAACACCCATTGAGCGCTATCGTAACATCGGTATCAGCGCCCACATCGACGCCGGTAAAACGACCACTACCGAACGTATTCTGTTCTACACCGGTGTAAACCACAAAATCGGTGAAGTTCATGATGGCGCAGCCACCATGGACTGGATGGAACAGGAGCAGGAGCGTGGTATTACCATCACTTCTGCAGCGACTACTGCTTTCTGGTCTGGTATGGCCAAGCAGTTCGAGCCGCACCGCGTAAACATCATCGACACCCCAGGGCACGTTGACTTCACCATCGAAGTAGAACGTTCCATGCGTGTTCTTGATGGTGCGGTAATGGTTTACTGTGCTGTTGGTGGTGTTCAGCCGCAGTCTGAAACCGTATGGCGTCAGGCTAACAAATACAAAGTTCCACGCATCGCGTTCGTTAACAAAATGGACCGCATGGGTGCTAACTTCCTGAAAGTTGTTGGTCAGATCAAATCTCGTCTGGGCGCGAATCCAGTTCCATTGCAACTGGCAATCGGCGCGGAAGAGAAATTCACCGGTGTTGTTGACCTGGTGAAAATGAAAGCTATCAACTGGAACGAAGCTGATGCTGGCGTGACCTTCGAATACGAAGAGATCCCTGCAGACATGCAAGAACTGGCTGCTGAATGGCACCAGAACCTGGTTGAATCTGCAGCTGAAGCTTCAGATGAGCTGATGGACAAATACCTGGGCGGCGAAGAGCTGACCGAGGAAGAAATCAAGAAAGCTCTGCGTCAGCGCGTGCTGAACAACGAAATCATCTTGGTTACTTGTGGTTCCGCCTTTAAAAACAAAGGCGTGCAGGCAATGCTGGATGCGGTAATTGATTACCTGCCATCTCCAACTGACGTTCCTGCAATCAACGGTATCCTGGACGACGGCAAAGATACTCCAGCTGAGCGTCACGCTACTGATGAAGAACCGTTTGCTGCGTTGGCATTTAAAATTGCTACCGACCCATTCGTGGGTAACCTGACGTTCTTCCGCGTGTACTCCGGTATCGTTAACTCCGGTGACACCGTTCTGAACTCCGTGAAGGCTGCGCGTGAGCGTCTGGGCCGTATCGTTCAGATGCACGCTAACAAGCGTGAAGAGATCAAAGAAGTTCGTGCAGGCGACATCGCTGCAGCTATCGGTCTGAAAGACGTAACTACCGGTGACACTCTGTGTGATCCAAACCACGTGATCATTCTGGAGCGTATGGAGTTCCCTGAGCCGGTAATCTCCGTTGCAGTTGAACCAAAAACCAAAGCTGACCAAGAAAAAATGGGTCTGGCTCTGGGTCGTTTGGCGAAGGAAGACCCATCATTCCGCGTATGGACTGACGAAGAATCTGGTCAGACTATCATCGCAGGTATGGGTGAACTTCACCTGGACATCCTGGTTGACCGTATGCGTCGCGAATTTAACGTTGAAGCAAACGTGGGTAAACCACAGGTTGCTTACCGTGAAGCGATTCGTTCGAAAGTTACCGACATCGAAGGTAAACACGCCAAGCAGTCTGGTGGTCGTGGTCAGTATGGTCATGTTGTTATCGACATGTACCCACTGGAGCCGGGCTCAAATCCGAAAGGTTACGAGTTCATCAATGACATTAAAGGTGGTGTGATCCCAACGGAATACATCCCTGCCATTGATAAAGGCCTTCAGGAGCAGCTTAAGTCTGGTCCTCTGGCTGGTTACCCAGTAGTTGATCTCGGTGTGCGTCTGCATTTCGGTTCTTTCCACGATGTTGACTCCTCCGAATTGGCGTTTAAACTGGCCGCTTCTATTGCCTTTAAAGATGGCTTTAAAAAAGCGAAACCTGTTTTGCTTGAGCCAATCATGAAGGTTGAAGTTGAAACGCCGGAAGAGAACACTGGTGACGTTATCGGTGACCTTAGCCGTCGTCGTGGTCAACTGAAAGGTCAGGAATCTAACGCTACTGGCGTTCAGATTCACGCTGAAGTTCCGTTGTCCGAGATGTTCGGTTACGCGACACAACTGCGTTCTCTGACCAAAGGCCGTGCTTCTTACTCCATGGAGTTCCTGAAGTACGATGATGCGCCGAACAACGTCGCTCAGGCCGTTATTGAAGCCCGTGGTAAATAAGCTTTCGGGTTTAACACATTGATCAGTGCTCTCTCCATGAGGGGAGAGCATAAGAGTAAGGAATATAGCCGTGTCTAAAGAAAAATTTGAACGTTCCAAACCGCACGTTAACGTT
>NZ_BCTT01000018.1 GCF_001590905.1 Serratia grimesii NBRC 13537 | reverse complement strand
GCCAGCTCAGAATGACAAGGATTAATATTCACTTTTTATCTGACTGCTCACTATTCATGCATAACGTCTACTAAACCCGCTTTTTGATGGCTTCCGGCAGGTCTGCCAGGCTGTTTAACACCCAATCTGCCAGTTTCTCACCTTCTTCAGTGACTGGCTTGCCGGTGCGCACCAGTACTTTTGTACCAACACCTGCCGCCACTGCCGCCTGCATATCTTCCAGTTTGTCGCCAACCATATAAGAAGCAGCCATATCAATGTTCAATTCCTGCTGCGCCTGCAACAACATGCCAGGTTGAGGCTTGCGGCAATCGCACACTTGGCGGAACTCTTCTATTACTGCTTCTGGATGATGCGGACAGAAATAGATGCCATCCAAATCAACATCACGATCGGCTAACGACCAATCCATCCATTCAGTCAGGTACATAAACTGGTCTTCACTGAACTTACCGCGTGCGATGCCAGACTGGTTGGTTACCAATACCAGAGCAAAGCCCATCTTTTTAAGTTCGCGACAAGCGTCAATCACGCCATCAATAAAGTGGAAGTTATCGATTTCATGGACGTAGCCATGGTCAACATTAATCGTGCCATCACGATCGAGAAAAATTGCTGGAACGCTTTGTGTCACCGGTTTGCTCCTGAGGGCCTGAAAACGTACACAGTATCGCATGTTTTACCCAGCGCTGAGAACGGAAGAGAACAGCGTTGATCGTTGACTTAGACGTCTAGACGCCTTAACATCTGAGTCATACCTTGGTCCACGCCAAGGTTTACTTTTATCTAGCCACGGGCAACCAAGCTAAAATAAGAAGAATATGATTAAACTTTCTAACATCACCAAAGTGTTCCAGCAGGGTTCGCGCACGATTAACGCGCTCTCCGACGTGACTCTTCACGTCCCTGCCGGGCAAATTTATGGCGTTATCGGTGCATCAGGCGCCGGTAAAAGTACATTGATCCGCTGCGCCAACATGCTTGAGCGCCCAACCTCTGGCCAGGTACTGGTCGACGGGCAGGATTTGACTTCGCTGTCTGAAAGCGAACTGACGCGTGCACGCCGTCAGATTGGCATGATTTTCCAACACTTTAACCTGTTGTCTTCCCGTACTGTGTTCGGCAACGTTTCTTTACCGCTCGAACTCGATAACACCCCACGCGCTGAAATCAAAAAACGCGTGACCGAATTACTGGAACTGGTCGGTTTGTCAGATAAGCATGATGCTTATCCGGCTAACCTGTCGGGCGGCCAGAAGCAACGTGTGGCCATTGCCCGTGCACTGGCAAGCCAACCCAAAGTCCTGCTGTGCGATGAAGCCACCAGCGCGCTGGATCCGGCCACCACCCGCTCAATTCTGGAACTGCTGAAAGACATTAACCGCCGTCTTGGTCTGACTATTCTGTTGATCACGCATGAAATGGACGTGGTGAAACGCATCTGCGATCAGGTTGCGGTCATCAGCCAGGGCCAACTGATTGAAAAAGACAGCGTCAGCGAAGTGTTCTCGCACCCGAAAACCCCGCTGGCCCAACAGTTCATTCAATCCACACTGCATCTGGATATCCCGGATGACTATGCCAAACGCCTGGCGCCTGAACGCAGTGGTGGCCGTCAGCCGCTATTACGTCTGGAGTTCACCGGCCAGTCCGTTGATGCGCCGCTGCTGTCAGAAGCCGCTCGTCGTTTCAACGTGAACAACAACATCATCAGTGCGCAGATGGACTATGCCGGTGGCGTTAAATTCGGCGTGATGCTCGCGGAGCTCCACGGCAGTGATGAAGACGCATTGGCAACGATTAAGTTCCTGCAGGAAAATCAGGTAAAAGTAGAGGTTCTGGGTTATGTCTGAGGCAATGATGTGGTTAATGGCTCGTGGCGTGTGGGAAACCGTCATGATGACCTTTGTCTCCGGCTTCTTCGGTTTCGTGCTCGGCTTGCCGGTTGGCGTGCTGTTGTATGTGACTCGTCCGGGGCAAATCGCCGCCAATAATACGCTATATAGAACACTGTCTGGGTTAGTGAACGTTTTCCGTTCCATCCCCTTCATTATCCTGTTGGTGTGGATGATTCCATTTACTCGCTTGATCGTCGGTACGTCGATCGGCCTGCAGGCGGCTATTGTGCCACTGACCGTGGGTGCAGCACCGTTTATTGCCCGTATGGTAGAAAACGCGCTGTTGGAAATCCCGTCTGGCCTGGTGGAAGCTGCGCGTGCGATGGGCGCAACCCCAATGCAAATCATTAAAAAAGTGTTGTTGCCTGAAGCCCTGCCGGGTTTGGTTAACGCCGCCACCATCACCTTAATCACTCTGGTGGGTTATTCCGCCATGGGCGGCGCTGTTGGCGCAGGTGGTCTGGGGCAAATTGGTTATCAGTACGGTTATATCGGTTATAACGCCACAGTAATGAATACCGTATTAGTATTACTGGTGGTGCTGGTTTATCTGATTCAGTTCTTCGGTGACCGGATCGTCAAGGCCGTTACCCATAAGTAGTTTTTACAGCAACTGCGCTCACACAGCGTATTTCAAATGCGAGTCTAATGAGGAAGGGATATGTCGTTAAAATTTAAATCCATCGCAGCAATCGGCGCACTGATCGGTACTCTGGCTCTGGTAGGCTGTGGTCAAGAAGAAAAAGATCCGAACCATATTAAAGTCGGTGTCATTGTCGGTGCTGAACAGCAAGTCGCCGAAATCGCGCAAAAAGTGGCGAAAGAGAAATACGGTCTGGACGTCGAGCTGGTAACCTTCAATGACTACGTACTGCCAAACGAAGCGCTGAGCAAAGGTGACATCGATCTGAACGCCTTCCAGCACAAACCGTATCTGGATCAGCAAATCAAGGATCGCGGTTACAAACTGGTCGCAGTCGGTAATACCTTCGTGTATCCGATTGCCGGTTACTCCAAGAAAATCAAATCTCTGGACGAACTGAAAGACGGTTCCCAGGTTGCCCTGCCTAATGATCCAACTAATCTGGGCCGTTCCCTGCTGCTGTTGCAGAAGGTTAACCTGATCAAACTGAAAGACGGTGTTGGCCTGCTGCCGACCGTACTGGACGTGACTGAGAACCCGAAAAATCTGAAACTGGTCGAGCTGGAAGCACCACAATTGCCACGCTCACTCGATGATCAGCAAATCGCATTGGCCGTAATCAATACCACTTACGCCAGCCAGATTGGCCTGACCCCAGCGAAAGACGGCCTGTTCGTTGAAGGTAAAGACTCACCTTACGTTAACCTGCTGGTTGCCCGCGAAGATAACAAAGACGCGGAGAACGTGAAGAAATTCGTTCAGGCTTACCAATCTGACGAAGTGAATGAAGCAGCCAACAAGATCTTTAACGGTGGTGCAGTTAAAGGTTGGTAATCATTAATTACCGATTTTATTCCTATAATTGCAAGACGGGCTACGGCCCGTCGAGAGAGTTGGCATAGTTCTTTGCGACTAAAAATAATGATTTAGTCGTAATGAAAACAAAGAATTAGATCTTCTGAATTACCCCAAGCACCCGAAAACCACAATTTTCGGGTGCTTGTCTTATATCTAGACGGGCTCCAGCCCGTCTTGTTATTTCCACGATAGATTGCTTCAATAGCGCCACTTCTATATTCCATCAAGGCAGAGGAATCTCAATGCGTGCTTTACCTCTCTGTTTGTTAGCGCTTGCGCTAGCAGGGTGTTCGTCGCAACGTTTCGCGCCCCCCTCAACAAACAGCACCAGCAAACCGGTAGCAACAGCGCCGACGAAAACGACCTCAGCGGCACGTCCGGCGCCGGTTAAACTGTACAAAAGTGCAGAAGAGTTAGTCGGTAAGCCATTCCGCGATCTGGGTGAAGTCTCCGGCGAATCTTGCCAGACGACGGTGCAGGACTCTCCACCTAACCTGGCAACCGCCCGTAAACGCATGCAAATCCGCGCTTCCTACATGAAAGCAAATGCTGTGCTATTGCACGACTGCCAGATTGTCAGTGGCGTTGCTGGTTGTTACCAACAGGCCATTTGCCAAGGCTCAGCGCTTAACGTTTCGTCCAAATGACCGAGTTTGTTTTCAATCAGATCGGAACTATCCGTTCACCGTATAAAGAAAAATTCGCCGTCCCTCGTCAACCAGGGTTGGTGGAAGACGGTGGCGGCGAGTTAGTACTGCTGCCGCCCTATAACCAGGCGGAAGCAGTACGCGGCCTCAATGAGTTCAGCCATCTTTGGGTGATGTTTATTTTCCATCAAACCATGGAAGGTGGCTGGCGGCCAACCGTCCGCCCACCCCGCCTCGGTGGCAACGCGCGTATGGGAGTATTCGCTACTCGTTCGACTTTCCGTCCGAATCCGCTCGGTATGTCGCTGATTGAATTAAAAAACGTGCGGGTTCAGGGAAGCGATGTCGTACTTGAATTGGGCAGTCTCGATCTGGTTGATGGTACGCCAGTGGTGGATATCAAACCTTACCTGCCCTTTGCCGAAAGCCAGCCACAGGCACGTGCCGGATTTGCTCAGTCAGCGCCTGCCGGTGATATGCCGGTGTTTTTTGCACCTGAGGCGGAACAGCAGATACAGCAACATCAGAAGCGCTATCCGCAGTTACGACGTTTTATCACTCAGGTTCTGGCTCAAGATCCCCGGCCAGCCTACCGTAAGGGGCAACAAGCGGAACGGGATTACGCGGTCTGGTTACTGGATTTCAACGTGCGCTGGCGAGTTGTGGGTCAACAAACCGAGGTGCTGTCTCTCGACCTGCGTTAAAATTCCACCGTCTCTCTTTTGACAACCCGCTCGCACTGGTAAACTAAACCACTTTTGTCACTTTTGGCCGCCACTGTGGCTGCCCAATGCAATTTGCAGTTCTAACGGAACCAAAACACCATGCGTACTAGCCAATATCTGCTCTCCACCCTGAAGGAGACACCTGCCGATGCCGAAGTGATCAGCCACCAGCTGATGCTACGCGCCGGGATGATTCGCAAACTGGCCTCGGGTCTTTATACCTGGCTGCCAACCGGTCTGCGCGTTCTGAAAAAGGTTGAAAACATCGTTCGCGAAGAAATGAACAATGCTAACGCGATCGAAGTGTGTATGCCGGTGGTACAGCCTGCCGATCTGTGGCAGGAAAGTGGCCGTTGGGAACAGTATGGCCCTGAGCTGTTGCGCTTTGTCGATCGCGGCGATCGCCCGTTCGTGCTGGGTCCAACGCACGAAGAAGTGATCACCGATCTGATCCGTAACGAGATCAGTTCTTACAAGCAGCTTCCGCTGAACTTCTTCCAGATTCAGACCAAGTTCCGGGATGAAGTACGCCCACGTTTCGGTGTGATGCGTTCTCGCGAATTCCTGATGAAGGACGCTTATTCGTTCCACACCACGCAGGAATCGCTGCAAGCGACCTACGATGCGATGTACGAAGCCTACAGCAAAATCTTCAGCCGTATGGGCCTGGACTTCCGTCCGGTACATGCCGATACCGGCTCTATTGGCGGTAGCGCATCACATGAGTTCCAGGTGCTGGCTGACAGCGGTGAAGACGATATCGTATTTTCCACCGGGTCCGACTTTGCCGCCAATATTGAACTGGCAGAAGCCGTTGCCCCAGCGGAGCCGCGTGCCGCAGCCAGTGAAGAACTGCGCATTGTGGATACGCCAAACGCCAAAACAATCACCGAGCTGGTAGAACAATTCCAGCTGCCAGTGACAAAAACCGTTAAAACGCTGTTGGTACGTGCCAAAGAAGAAAGCGGCCACAAGCTGGTTGCCCTGCTGGTTCGTGGCGATCACGAGCTGAACGAAATTAAAGCCGAGAAGCTGCCGCAGGTTGCGGCTCCATTGGTTTTCGCTACCGAAGAAGAAATCCGCGCTATCATCGGTGCTGGTCCAGGTTCACTCGGTCCAGTCAATTTGCAGGTTCCTGTCGTGGCCGATCGCAGCGTAGCAGCGATGAGTGACTTCGGCGCCGGCGCTAATATCGACGGTAAGCATTACTTTGGTATCAACTGGGAACGCGATCTGCCGTTGCCACACGTTGCCGATATCCGTAACGTTGTAGAAGGCGATGCCAGCCCGGATGGTAAAGGTACGCTGTTGATCAAACGCGGTATCGAAGTAGGCCATATCTTCCAGCTCGGTACCAAATACTCCGAAGCGATGAAAGCCACCGTTCAGGGTGAAGACGGTCGCAATCAGGTACTGACCATGGGTTGTTACGGTATCGGGGTGACCCGTGTGGTCGCTGCAGCTATCGAGCAGAACCATGACGAACGCGGCATTATCTGGCCGGATGCTATCGCTCCATTCCAGGTGGCAATTCTGCCAATGAACATGCACAAGTCTTTCCGCGTACAAGCACTGGCGGAAGAGCTGTACAACACCCTGCGTTCACACGGCATCGACGTAATTCTCGATGACCGTAAAGAGCGTCCAGGTGTGATGTTTGCAGATATGGAACTGATTGGCGTACCGCACTCTATCGTTATCGGCGATCGTAACCTCGACACCGAAGAGATTGAGTACAAAAACCGCCGTGTCGGCGAGAAACGCATGATCAAGACCGGCGAAATCGTTGATTTCCTGTTAGGCCAGATCAAGCGCTAATCCGCTATAGCAGAAACGAAAAACCCGCCGAGGCGGGTTTTTTTATGACGCTTATTTACTGTCGCAATTTTTACTGCGGTCGAAAGCAATTTTGCCGTCAGGCACCAGTGCTTTCTCGGTTAGCCCATCTTCCATTGAGGGCTGAACGCTAAAGTGGCCATTCAGGGTCAGGAACACTGGTTCGCCCGGGGTTTTGTAGGCCTTGGCATAACCTTGCTCCAGCGCGATAGTATTATCGACCGGGAAAGTCTGGCCTGTGGCACAGTCTTTAAACACTGCCGCATCCGCCATGTAGGTGTAACTGCCTTTCAGCGACATAGGTGTCTTCGGCAATGCCTTTTCTACAGGATCAAGGCGGTAATTCAGCTGAGACTCAATCACAGCGCCAGTTTGATCAAGCATTTCCAGGCTTTTACCTACCGGGCGGAAATAACGTTTATCACCACGGCTGTCGGTCAGTACTAACTTATCCGCTGTACGCGCCCATTTGCCGTAATCAGCAAAGGTTTGATCGCCATCTTTAGTGCCGCGATAGGTTTCCTGCAACACAAAAGTGCCGTCTTTATCCAGGAACAACGCAGTATCCAGGCCACCACAATCAGCGCAAGGCAAAATACCTTGGTAGCTTTGTTGCATCGCTTGAAGTGGTTGTTCTTTCGGCTGGTAGTGGTTATTACATCCCAGTAACGAAAGTGCCCCTGCCGCTAAAAACAGGGCCAGTGTTATTTTCTTCACAGTTATTCTCCTACTGTGTTCATGTGTCCTTAAGTGCGGATCTTGCCGCGTAGCGCTTTAGTCGCGCCTTTTCTTACCTTGCCTTCCAGCCGACGTAATTTTGACCCTTTAGTAGGCTTAGTCGCTTTGCGCGCCTTCTCCACTACCATCGCCTGCTGGATTAGCGCGACCAACCTGGCCAACGCCGACTCGCGGTTTAATTCCTGACTACGGTATTCCTGCGCTTTAATAATCACGACGCCATCAGCGGTAATTAAATGATTATTCAGGGCCAGCAGCCTTTCCTTGTAATACTCTGGCAGGCTGGATGCCCGGATGTCAAAGCGCAAATGGATAGCCGTTGAGGTTTTGTTCACGTGCTGGCCACCCGCACCTTGGGCGCGGATCGCCGTCAATTCCAGTTCGTTATCCGGTATGGCTACGTTTCTTGACAGTTCTAACACCAATTACACCTGCGCCTGTTGCCACTCGGCAAACTGGATTTCCAGACTATTCTGAGCGTCAGAAAGCCAGATAGTTCCCTCTTGCAGCGTAGCCTGCAGCGTCATATTCCGACTGGCCAACGCGGCCAATTTGCCTAATTGTTCATCATCCAGAAAACGGATGCTTAGGTTTTTGTGGTTTGCCACTTTGCTCTGCATCGACTGCCACCACACATGGCCCGCGCGTTCGCCGTAAGCATACAACACGACCCGCGGTGACTGGTTGCAGGCTTTCTTGATACGCTTCTCATCGGGCAACCCCATTTCGATCCACATTTCCAGCCCGTTATGGTCGTTCCGCTGCCAAATTTCCGGCTCGTCGTCAGCACTCAGGCCTTTAGTAAAGACCAAACGCTCATCAGCGTGGCAGATCCAGGCCAGTAAACGCAGCATCATGCGCTGTTCGGTTTCAGAAGGATGTTGGGCCAGGGTGAGCGTGGCGTCGTGGTAGAAGTGACGATCCATATCAGCGATATTGACCGTGGCTTTATAAATAGTAGCTTTCAGCGCCATGGGTGACCTCATAATTATCAGGCGACAGTGTACTAGATTTCGCCCATCCGCAGCCAGCGCGGCCGGGAAAAGCACGGTACGAAAGCCGCGCGGAGGTGCTAATAACTCCACAATAGCTGTGCTATAGTCGTCTAGGATAGAGCCAAGCTCCGAGAGCCTGCGCCTCATCGCTGTAGGGCTTCGATGACGCAGAGGTTCTTAAGGGAGGAAACTGTGCAACAATACTGTGAGTTAGTACGCCGTTTTTACGCTGAGATCGGCAGTGGTGATCTCGGCTACGTGCCTGATGCGTTAGCATGTGTATTAAAGGCATTGGACGAAGTTGCTGCGAATAACGCGCTACCGTCCTCCGTTAGGGAACAGGCGGCTTTTGCCGCCGCTAACTTATTGGTGAGCGACTATGTTGATGAATGATGAGTACCAATCCATCAATTGCGATGACTATGAAAGCCTGGAACTCGCCTGTCAGCATAACTACATTCTGAAGCTGGAGTTACGCGACGGAGAAAAACTCGAAGGCAAGGCCACCGAGCTGAAGTTTACCAAGGGCGTTGAGTATCTGATTATCGATCAGGCCGGCAATGCTCTCAGCTTGCGTTTGGATCATATCCTCAGTTTCAGTCATCCGGAAATCGGTACCGTGGTCGTCAGCCTGTCTGACTGATTAAACGGTAACGCCATCCCAACAGGGCAGCCCAACGGCTGCCCTCGTCTTTTATAGCTTCAGGCTGGCTCGGGTTTGAGACTGGCCTAGGGTTTGAGGCTGGAATAGTAGGCTGCCAGATCGGCAATATCATCATCAGACAACGCAGAGACATAAGCCTTCATTACTTCTGCCTGGCCACCGTTGCGCTCACCTTTTTTATACGCTTGCAATGCATGCTCCAGATACATGGCATTTTGCCCGGCCAGGTTCGGGTACATTGGCACAGAGACCTTCCCTTCAGCACCGTGGCACGCCATACAACTGGCAGATTTATCCTTACCCGCCGCCGCATCACCCGCAGCCATCGCTGGCAGACTGCACAACCCCAACATCACTACCATTGCGCTCACAAATTTCATCATGGTTCCTCAGTCTAATTATTATTTTTACGCCAGTGCAGCCGCCAAGGATGCTGCCCTTCCGGTGTTTGTCCGGCCTCGCAGACAAAAGCCCCCAGCGCAGCAATAAGTTGATCATCATAATAGATCAATGGGATACGCTCACGCTGCCATGGCGGAATACCCAACTCTTGCCACAATTTTTTGATCGACCGGGAATGTGTCCGGCCCAAGATACGGAGCTTGCCTTGCGCGGTAAAACGTATACTTACTTTTTGCTCGGGCTGCGGTGGTCGCAGACAAATATTCCCCTCCCCGCTGACCAGAACACCTAATCCGTCCGGCAGTGTTAATGGGGCTGCCAATGACCAGCTTAGACAGAGATCTCGTAGATCGTCCATCGGCGGCAACAGGTACAAACGCCGGCGGAAACGACGGATCTGATATTGCCGCAGTTGCAGTTGTGGTTCGGCGTCGTCACGGCTGAGTGCGACCTCTTCCCATAGTCGTTGCAACTGTTCACGTGAGGGCATGGTAACGTCGAATAACGCAATCCAGCGGCGTAACACAGCAAAACGCCGGGATGCTGAACACGTCAGCAAACCGTCAATTGCCAGTGCATTGTCTTCATCCAGCAATGAGTGCAGTTGCTCTGCCAGTAACTCGTCCAGTAATTGCTCTTGCTCGGCACACAAGCTGGCGCTACGCGCCGTTGCGGCGGCAAAATGCGGCCAACGCTGATTCAGCAGCGGCAACACCTGAAGACGCAGGAAATTACGGTCAAAACGCGGGTTCTGGTTGCTATCGTCGTCAATCCAGGTGAGTTGATGCTGCTGCGCATAAGCTTCCAACTGTTCGCGTGAAACCCCCAACAACGGACGCAACAAACTATTTTCCCCTCGCGTCGCCTGTACAGCCATCGCCGACAGGCCCGCCGGGCCACTGCCACGTTTTAACGCCAGCAGGAAGGTTTCACATTGATCGTCAAGATGTTGTGCGGTCAGCAAGACCTCACCGGCCACCAGCGTGGTGGCGAAGGCCGCATAACGGGCGGCGCGGGCGGCGGCTTCAATACCGCCTTGGCTGCCGTCCACCTGCACATGCTGAACCACCAGTGGCAATTGCCAGACTGCGCATTGCTGCTGGCAGTGTGCTGCCCACTGATCGGCAAAAGCACTCAGGCCATGGTGCACATGCACCGCGCGAAGCTGCAAGTCCGGCAATTGCTGCCGTAACGCAACCAGCAGGTGCACCAGCACAGTGGAGTCAAGCCCGCCGCTGAATGCCACCAGCAAATGCCGGTGTGCACCCAATTGGCGGGCAAGCTGTGCAGATAATTGATTACTCTTCATTGATTAGGCTTATTGACGTCCAGATAGCTGCACGTTAACCCCCGTCATACCATCAATCAAGCATTAACCGCACGGATATGCCGTCCAGTCAGTAACCACCACATGGCCAATACTGCCACCACTGCCGCCGTGCAGCCCAGCGCCCACCAGCCAATTTGAGCAAACAGATGGACATAGGCTTGCGCCGTCGCTCCCGTTGCCGGGTCGTCAGCGGTCTGGCCTGCGATAATACCCGCCAAATAATTGGCTATCGAACCGGTGGTCAGCATATAAATACCGGTCAATACTCCGGTGGCACCGGGAATATTCAGACGCGTAATTTGCGCCATCGCAACAGGATCGATAAACAACTCAGCGAGCCCCATGACAGAAAGCCCGGCGATCATTAACGTCATCGAGCCTTGCCCGTAACGGGCGTTCAGTGCCATCAAGGTAAAACCCACACCAATCAGTAACAAACCAAAGGCGAATTTTCCCCAGATACGCAGTGTTCGGCTCCCACTGCTATTTCCTCTTACCAGCCAGGCCAACATCACACCGCCAAACATGACGGCAAAAGCATTCACCGACTGGAACAATGCGGTCGGTACCGACCAGGAAAACCATTGGCGATCGACATAGTGATCGATAAACAAGCTAATGGAGCTGCCGCCCTGCTGAGCGAAAGCCCAGAATAAGGTACCCAATAGCATCAACATGACGATCTGCCACAACCCACGGCGCTGTATCGTCGTGGCGCGAGCCATGATACGCACTACCATCACGACGGCAGCGGCACACACTAGCATCAGTAACTGCCCGGCCAAGTCGTAAATGAACAGCGCGGTGAAAAACAACGGCGCGAGCAACAGCATGACGCTCAACCATACCCAGTTTGGCACCTGTAACGTGGTAGCAGACATTTGAGCACGGTCTACGCCCCGCGTATGGCTGAAATGGCGGCTACCGCACAAGAAAATCGTTAACCCAGCCAACATACCGATACCCGCAAGTGCAAAGCCTACATGCCAACCGTAGCGTTCCGCTGCCAACCCACAGGCGATTGGTGCCAGAATCGAGCCGACATTCCCGGCAGCATACAGCAGGGAGAAGCCCCCTTCACGGCGCGTATCCTGCGGCTGATACAGCTCACCCAGTAAGCAACTGATATTGGATTTAAACAGGCCATAACCGCAGATGATGATCGCCAATGCCAGATAGAGTGAATGTGTAGATACGGCGCTCAGGCCGAGTACGATATGGCCCAATGTCATGAGCACCGCTCCAGCAATGACTGCGACGCGGTTGCCAAGCAGGCGATCGGCAAGCAAGCCGCCAAGAATCGGCGTAACGTAAACCAGGGAAGCGTAGGCGCTATAAAGGCTAATGGCGCGGCTGTCGGAATAACCAAGTTGGTGGGTAAGATAGAGAATAAGTAACGCACGCATGCCGTAAAAGCTGAAATATTCCCAAATTTGTATGGCTACGACATAGTAGATTGCGCGCGGCTGTGAGGGTGTTTTCATGGTTTTCTCCCATCAGTCGTTGAACGACAAAGGGGAAGCGCGAACGCCTCCCCTGTTATTGCACTTATTTATCGTTTTTCAATACCTTAACGGTATAACGTCCATCCGCCTGGCGATAAGCGCCGTGGATATCGGTTTCAAAGCCTGGGTAATGCGCGCCGATTTCGCACAGCATTTGCAGGAACTCCAGCACCGGACGACTTTCTTCAGTAAGCATTTCACCCGGCATGACCAGTGGAACACCTGGAGGATATGGCAGGATCATGTTGGCATTCACTTTGCCGACCATCTCCTCCAAATAAACCTCTTCTACTTCACCGTGCAGTTCTTTCTGGAAGGCTTTGAACGGATTCATCACCATGGCTGGCAGTACTTCAAAGGCGCGGTACATCAGATCCGGCAGGTTATGTTGTTTCACCAGATTGTGAATATTCTGAGCCAGCTCCTGGATCCGCATATTCTCATAAAACTCTGGGGCTTCTTTGTACAGCGAAGGCAGCATGTTTTTCACCCGCAGGTTCAGATCGAACGAGCGTTTAAAGTCAGTCAGACCGCGCAGCAGGCTGAGAGCTTTGGTTTTGTCGATACCGATGCTGAACAAGAACAACAGGTTATATGGACCGGTTTTCTCAACAATGATGCCGTGCTCATCAAGGTATTTCGCAACCAGGCTGGCAGGAATACCAAACGATTCCATTTGGCCATCTTTGCTCATCCCTGGTGTCAACATGGTGACCTTGATTGGGTCAAGGTACATATGTTCGTTATCAATACCTTTGAAACCATGCCAGGCACTGTCGGAACGTAGCGGCCAACATTCCGCTTCGTCGATGTGTTCTGGCTGCCAAACATCAAAGAACCAACCTTCAGATTCCACATTCAGGCGTTTGATTTCTTTACGGAACTTGATAGCACGTTCAATTGAACCGTTGATCAGGCGCTTACCGGCATTGCCTTTCATCATTGCCGCTGCGGTTTCGGTAGATGCCACGATACCGTAGTGCGGTGAAGTGGTGGTGTGCATCATATAGGCTTCATTAAAGGTTTCTTCGTTAATGTCACCTTTCACGTGGATCATTGAGGCCTGTGAGAACGCCGCCAGCAGTTTATGGGTAGATTGAGTTTCATAAATCACCTTCCCTTCCACACGACCGCCACTCATGCCGCATTTGCCTTTATAAATCGGGTGGAAATTGGTGTAAGGCACCCAGGCAGAGTCAAAGTGGATGGATTTCACATCCAGCGTGTTCTTAATGAAATCGGTGTTGTACAGCAGGCCGTCATAAGTCGAGTTGGTGATAACCGCATGTGCAGGCCAGGTGGCGTTCGGCGTTTCTTTCACGCGTTTGGCGATAGTGGCACGGGTAAACTCGCTCTGTGGAATACCACCGAGGATGCCATAAGCATTACGGGTCGGGCGGAAATAGATCGGCGTAATGTCGCTCATCATCATCAGATGGGTCAGCGATTTATGGCAGTTACGGTCGATCAACACTGTGCTGCCGGCAGGTGCGGAGTACATACCAACAATTTTGTTGGCCGTAGACGTCCCGTTAGTCACCATGTAGCTACGTTCAGCGTTGAATACGCGGGCAATATACTCTTCAGCTTCTTTGTGCGGGCCGGAGTGATCCAGCAGCGAACCGAGTTCAGATACTGAAATCGAAACGTCGGATTTCATCGCGTTCGGGCCAAAGAAATCATAGAACAAGCTACCTACCGGGCTTTTCTGGAAGGCAGTACCGCCCATATGGCCAGGTGTACAGAAGGTGTATTTACCTTCACGCACATATTTGAACAGTGCCTTGGTCAGTGGAGGCAAGATGGTATCGACGTATTCATCAGTGTTTTGTTTAATCTTGTCAGCAATGTCGTTAGCTGCACCTAAGGCATACTCAAAGAAACGTACCTGCATACGCAGATCGTTCAGGCTGACATCCAGAGTTGAATAGGTATTGGCAAATGCATACAGCGGCATGTACTCATTCAACTGGCTGATTTCTTCACACAACTCAAGGTTGTATTTATCCCAGTCGAAGATAACCCCACACAGGCGAGCATTATTCTCGATCAGTTTGAGCAGGTCTTCGCGGTCGTTCGGATAAACAATGCGGAAATTCAGTTTTTCTAACGCGTTGTGCAGTTCGCGGATGGGCTCTTCTTTAAAGTAGACACCCATGTGGTTCATGATAGCAATAACGTTCATAATCATTTCTCCAGGTAATGCGAGCCCCTTGCCATCACAGATGACAATTGTTGCAAGGGGCTGAATTAGAAGTGGGTCAGTGCGTACTTAGTGCGCTTTGGCCGTCGTGTTGCCGTCGATAGCTACGGTTTTGGCCGTCTGGCGAGTATTCATTTTGCGGGCGTAGAACATCAGAATGATCAGGCTAATGATGAAGGTGCCGGCCAGTTCGAACGATTCGGCGCCCATCAGTGCGATGAAGCAGAAGCCACAACCCAGAACCGATGCAATCAGGCTCAACAGGTTACGTATATTGACGCCTTCAAAGCGGATCAGGTCTACGCAAGAGTAGAAGTAAGGCAACATGGTCAGCAGTACCGCAATACCGGTTAACATCCCAAACAGATCGGAAGCTTTACCGCCACCGGAGCTCATGGCAGTAATCAACACCATCAGCGCGGTCATTTTGCAGCTGGCCAACAGTAGACCTTTTCTAGGAATGCCGTTCTTATCCAGTTCGCCGTACACTTTCGGGAAGTTGCCGTCATTGGCGGCACGGACCCCAGCCTGGCCAACCAGCATCATCCAAGACCCCAGTGAAGTCAGGCAGGCAAAGGCAGTGAAGGCAGAGACCAGAGGTGCAGCCCAGTTACCCATAATGGCGGAGGCGCTGACGGCGAACGGTGCACCGCTGGCAGCCATTTGGCTAGCCGGGAACATACCGCTCATCACCTGAGTGGCTGCAATGTAGATAATCCCGGCCAGCGCGGTACCCAGCATGGTTGCCAGCGGTACGGTGCGTTTCGGGTTTTTCACCATGCCGGTGCTCACAGCGGCAGACTCTACGCCGATGAACGCCCACAGGCACAGCAGAATACTTTTGATTACCGCATGGCTGTCGGTGGTACCGGAAGTGTTCCAGTTAGCGTGGTAGGTTGCAGCGTCGAACCAATGCCAGCCAGCAGTCGCGGTCACAATCACCGGGATCAGCACCAACACCAGGCCGAGGGTGGTCAAACGGCTGACCCAAGTCCCGCCGAGCAGGTTAATAAAGGTGAACACCCACACGATAGCAATACAGGCAATACCTGCCGGTACCGGGTTATTCAGTGCTGGGAAGAAGGTAGAAAGGTAAGAAACTGCGGTAATGCCGATAGCCAAATTACCGATCCAGTTAGCATGGTAATAAAGCACGCCGGTCTGGAAACCAAATGCCGGGGAAATTTCACCCGCGTAAGCAATAGGACCGCCCTGTTGAGGATTTTTAGTGGCCAGACGCGCATATACATAAGCCAGTGACATCGCGCCAATAATGGAGATTACCCATCCCCAGATAGCGATAGAACCGAGACTTGCCAGGTTCGCAGGTAATAAAGCAATGCCGCTCCCCATCATATTACCGGCAACCACGCCGGTGCAGGCAATAAGCCCTATTTTCTTGGATGAAGCCATGGTCAGTTTCTCCTGATTTTGATTTCTTATAAGTCTTGGTCGTTATGCAAATTTGCTAATGACCGGACTTGATAGTCAGGATGCTAATGATCGGCGGGAATAAAGTCCTAAAGATAAAGTGATATTACGCTCATGATCATACAAATGATAAATTGAGCTTTTTCATTAACACATCAAGAGATAAACCCGCTCTCAAGAAAAGATAAACATTCAATTAAAACATAGAGGTAGTGTTGTTATTCGATAATAACAAACGGGATTTTTATGGTGTAAACTTCCAACCAGGAAATTTATTTAATTTAACAAATAAAGCACAATAAATAACACCACCTATCCGATAATGCGTGCAGGCGGTGTTAATCAACGGACATTATTTATTTGGGTTGTAGTTTTCCAGGTAAGGAACCACGGTGTTTACTGAGGTGTGGAAGACAGCATTACGGATCCAATGCAGCGTATTCTCTCCTGGGCGAAGATTAAATGCAGTGATATAGGAGTCTGCGGCCAAACGGTTATGGCCCTGCATTTCGTAAACTTTGCCGAGTAACACATAATTCATCCATGACATCTGCAACTC
Source organism: Serratia grimesii NBRC 13537 (assembly GCF_001590905.1). Classification (GTDB taxonomy): domain Bacteria; phylum Pseudomonadota; class Gammaproteobacteria; order Enterobacterales; family Enterobacteriaceae; genus Serratia; species Serratia grimesii. The sequence continues at coordinate 29,835 of NZ_BCTT01000018.1, read as the reverse complement.
AATGCCTTTATTTATCGCCTGATAAGCCTCGTCCGTTTTCCCCTCCCCCAGCGCCTGTATCGTATGGATTTGCTGAATAATGGGGCTGTCTTTTAATGCAGGTAACGTGTCCAGGTGAGCAATCTCCGTGCTCAATTGTGCCAACTGCGCACTGTCAAAAGGTTGATAAGAGTTGCGCAGTAAATCCGCCAGCGCTTTTTCTGCAGCAATATAAATAAAGTCTGGTGAAGATTTTGCCATCTCACCCAGCATGCTACTGGCATGCGTCAGGGAGTCGATATCCCCCTGGATTAACAATTGATGTGCCTGATAATACTGTTGCAAGGCCGGGCCTGAATTCGGTAAGAGCCGCATAAGACGCTGCTGCAACTGGGGTGGCCATGGTTGATTGAGCGCAACTGACAGGCTGCTAAGGAAGTCTTCCTGAATTTTCAGTTGGTTATCTGCAGTGACAAAGTAGCGTTTATCCAACATGATTGAGCTGTCCGCATTGTCCACCAGCCTCACCGACAGGAAGCACTGCTGTGCCCGGTAATGGCGTTGATTGACGAACTCAATGGTCAGTGATTTTCCCGAACTGCTTGGTCCGGTGTAGTTGTAGTTGGTCTGATCGTGCACCAGGAAAGTGGAATAAGTATTCAGCGAATCCGTCACCACTTCGCTCAGGCCAACGACGTAAGAGAGCTGCGGCGTCCAGTTACTGCAACTGTTGCCCCCCTGAATACGGATATCAATATCGCGTGGATTCATCAGTACCGGCATGGTGGATTCCGGTATGCGCCGCGACAAGGTAGCAATAGCGACAAACACCACGCAGGCGCTCAACGCCACCAGGAAAGCCAACCACACCCAGAACGGTGATTGACGGTAAAAAGGTACCTTCGACGTAGTCGGTGGCATTTTAGTCACGGTGGGTTTTGGCGGTTCATAGTCTTCACCGTCATCTTCACTGCCATCTTCCGGCTCGTGAGTAATGACTGCCACCCGTGGCAACACCGCATCTTCCCCTTCACACCACATGACCGGCGCAGCCAATTTATAACCGCGCTTAGGCACGGTAATAATGTATTCAGGACTGTTGCTATCGCCGTCTTTCAGGTATTTACGCAGTTCGGAAATACTCTGCGTCACCACATGATTGGTGACGATGTTGCGCTTCCAAACGTTGTCGATCAGCTCATCGCGACTCAGCACCACATCCGGGTGTCGGGCGAAATATTGCAGCATATCGATTAAGCGCGGTTCCAACGCCAGCTGGCGCCCGTCACGGCTTATTTTGTTGTCTGCGGGAGTAACCAACCACTCACCAACGCGAAAAACGGGTTCTTGCATAGTGAAAATAACTCAAAAGGGGGTGCGGCAAGCGCGGGATAATACCATATGAGCGCCCGGCCTGCGTCGATATGCCCCGATTAAGCATTCATACCTCATATAATTCTAGAGGCAACCCATCGGGATCGCTGAAAAAAGTAAACCGGGACTGAGTATAAGGATCGACACGCACCGGTTCACAAACCACACCGGCATTTTGCAAATGCAGGATAGCCTGTTCGATGTCATTGACGCTGAATGCCAGATGGCGCAGGCCACAGGCCTCTGGGCGACTGACCCGAGCCGGTGGAGACGGGAAGGAAAACAGTTCGATGCTGTATTGGCCATTGAGTGCCAAATCGGCCTTCCAGGAGTCGCGCTCCTCGCGGTAAAACTCGCCGAGTAAGGTAAAACCCAAGATATCGCAATAAAAATGCTTACTGGCCGCATAGTCCGAACCAATGACGGCAATGTGATGTATCTGACGAAGTGCCAACATAGTGTGTCTCATTATCAGTGTGATGAGGCACGGTATCTGGCGTCGTTGGTGACGTCAACGACAAAAAGCCCCGCATATAAGACGGGGCCGTCATTCAGAAATCAGCAACGCAACAGGCAGATCAGGCTTTAAGATCTGCCAGCGCAGCACCGTAGTTGATGTGCAGTACTTGCCCATCCACCACCAGCGCCGGTACGCTCTGTACCCCAACTTTTTCTGCTTCGGCGATACGCGCCGGTTTTTCCCCCAAATGAACCACATCCACTTGCACATCCTGGCTCAACAGGCCCAACAACTGCTGTTCTGCGCTAACGCAAACCGAACAACCGGCATGATAGAAAACGGCCTTGGTCATGATAATTCTCCTTGGTTCTGACTGTGTGTGAAATGAATTCACTTATTTAGTTTCGATTCGAAACCAAATACACGATAAATCCTTCACCTCCTCTTGTCAATATAGTTTTTAATCGATACTATTTTCCCACACTAACGAGGATCCCATCTTGAGACTGTTTGATTTATTGGAGCGGCTAAATAGCCTGCAACGCAGCTGGTTGCGCAGCCATGAAGAGCTGGAAAGCCTGCCGCCGGTACAGCTGAGTGCGTTGTACTATCTGGCACGCTGCAACCATTACTCCAACACGCCGATGGCGGTAGCGGAATATCTCGGCCTGACCAAGGGCACGGTATCGCAGTCGCTGAAAAAGCTAGAGAGTAATGGGATGATTGCCCGTACTGCAGACGAGAAAGACCGGCGAAGTGTCAGGCTTAAGCTGACTGATAAATCACGCATGTTGATGGATGCTTTGTTCCCGCCCGCCTATTTGCAAGATGCACAGAATGCCATGCAGCAGGAAGGTGGACAGTTGGTGGAATTGCTAACGCAGTTGCTGCGTCAGCTGCAAAAACAAGACGATAATGTGGCACTCTTTGGTGAGTGCCATAGCTGCCGTTATCATCAGCGGCATGATGGCCTGCCGTTTTGTGGCCTGACTCAGGAACCGCTGCCACAAAGCAGCGTGAACCTGATCTGTCGAGAGTTTGCTTAAACTAATGGCGTCTTCAGCACCTTAACCAAATAACGCCCATCCTCAGTCAATTTTGCACCGTGGATATCGGTTTCAAAGCCTGGGTAATGTTCACCGATCGAGCACAGCATCAGCAGGAAATCCAGCACTGCACGACTCTCCTCGGTAATCATCTCTCCTGGCATTACCAGCGGCACCCCTGGCGGATAAGGCAGAATCATATTAGCCGCCACTTTGCCGACCAACTGATCCAGCTCGCAAGTTTCCACGTTGCCGCGCACTTGCTGTTGGAACATCTGATGTGGCGTCAACTTCATTTCCGGCAGCACGTCGAACGCCCGCTGCATCAGACGTGGCAGATCGTGTTGGCAGATTAAGCGGTGGATCCCGGCCGCCAGATCCTGAATACGCATATTCCGGTAAAAATCCGGATCTTCCGCGAACAAGTCCGGCAGCATATTCTTCACTCGCAGGTTAAGATCATAAGCACGTTTGAAATCGGTCAAACCGCGCAGCAGACTCATCGCCTTGGTTTTATCGATGCCAATACTGAACAAGAACAACAGATTATAAGGCCCGGTCTTCTCCACGACGATACCGCGTTCATCCAGGTATTTTGCCACCAGCGCCGCCGGTATACCGTCTTCCTCCAACATGCCAAGCTCGTTCATGCCCGGCGTCAGAATAGTGACTTTGATCGGATCCAGATACATGTGATCGCTGTCGGTGTTGCCGAAACCGTGCCAGTTATCATCAGGATTCAGCGGCCAACACTGCGCCTCGTCTATCTCTTCCGGTTGCCAGATGTCGAAGAACCAGCTATCGCTCTCCTCCCGCAACCGCTGCACTTCGCGGCGGAAATGCAGAGCACGCTCCACTGAACGGTTAATCAATCGACGGCCTGGATTGCCCCTCAGCATCGCGGCAGCCGTTTCCATCGATGCCACAATGCCGTAATTCGGCGAGGTGGTGGTATGCATCATATAGGCTTCGTTAAAGGTGCTTTCGTCGTAGTCACCCTTAATGTGAATCATCGAGGCCTGCGAAAACGCGGCCAGCAGTTTGTGCGTAGACTGGGTTTCGTAGATCACCTTGCCGGGCGTACGTTCGCCGCTCATACCGCTCTTGCCGTCGTAAATGGGATGGAAGTTGGTATAAGGCACCCAAGCGGAATCAAAGTGGATTGAGGGCACATCCAGCGTCTGTTTTATGTAGTCGGTGTTATACAACAAACCATCATAGGTAGAATTGGTGATCACTGCATGCACTGGCCAGCTGGCATTGGCCGTCGTCGCGACCCTAGCGGCAATACTCTCATGGGTGAATTCGTGGCGTGGAATGCCACCAAGAATGCCATAGGCATTGCGCAGTGGACGTAGGTAAATCGGCACGATATCGCTCATCATCAACAGATGACACAGCGATTTGTGGCAATTTCGGTCGATCAAGACAGTGCTGCCACTTGGCGCAGAATACATCCCAACAATTTTATTGGCCGTGGAGGTGCCATTGGTCACCAGATAGCTTTGTTCGGCATTAAAAGTACGCGCAATATACTCTTCTGCTTCCAAATGCGGGCCTGTGTGATCCAGCAACGATCCCAGTTCAGTGACAGAAATTGATACGTCAGCTTTCAGAGTATTGGCACCGAAAAAGTCGTAAAACAGGCAACCGACCGGACTTTTTTGGAAGGCTGTACCGGCCATGTGGCCTGGCGTACAGAACGTATATTTCCCCTCTCGCACATAATTGAACAACGCTTTGGTCAAGGGTGGCGTAATGGTATCGATGTATTCCGCTGTGTATTGCTGGATGCGCTGTGCAATATCACCCGCCGCATTCAGTGCGTATTCAAAGAAATACAAAGCCATACGCATTTCGTGCAGGCTGACGTCGAAGGTGGAGTGAGTATTGATAAAGGCATACAGTGGCAGGTATTCGTTCAGCTCGTTGATGTCGCTGCACAATTCCAGGCTGTAGTCATCCCAGTCAAAGATCACCCCGCAGATGCGCGCATTGGCCTCGACTAACTTCAGCAGATCACCGCTGTTTTTTGGATACACCAGTTGGAAATCCATTGCAGTCAATGCCGTGTGGAGCTCACGGATCGGCTCGTCTTTGTAATAAACGCCCGCTGGGCTCATGATCGCGATGATGTTCATCGACTGCTCCTGTCAGTTAACTGCCAAACCCTTATAACAACATGAAAATCCGGTGGTGTGTAGCCAAAAAAAAACCGCCCGAAGGCGGTTTCTTGCAACGCAGAGCGGAACTCAGCAATAGCCGTAGTTCATCAAGCGCTGATAACGGCGGTTGAGCAACTCTTCGTTGTTCAAGCCGTCGAGATCTTTCAGATCAGCCAGCAGCTGTGCTTTCAGCGTCGCAGCCATCGCAGGCACGTCGCGGTGAGCAGAACCCAACGGCTCCGGGATCATCGAATCGATCAGCTTAAGCTCTTTCAGACGTGGTGCGGTGATGCCCATTGCTTCTGCAGCCAGAGGTGCCTTATCAGCGCTCTTCCACAAGATTGATGCACAACCTTCCGGTGAGATCACCGAGTAGGTGCTGTACTGCAGCATATTCACTTTGTCGCCAACGCCGATAGCCAATGCGCCGCCAGAGCCGCCTTCGCCAATTACGGTACAAATCACCGGAATATTCAGACGAGACATTTCACGCAGGTTATGGGCAATCGCTTCTGACTGGCCACGCTCTTCCGCACCCACGCCCGGGTATGCACCTGGGGTGTCGATGAAAGTGATCAACGGCAGCTTAAAGCGAGAAGCCATTTCCATCAGGCGCAACGCTTTGCGATAGCCTTCCGGTGCCGGCATGCCGAAATTACGGCGGATTTTCTCTTTGGTTTCACGGCCTTTCTGGTGACCGATGATCATCACCGGGCGGCCATCTAAGCGCGCAATACCACCAACAATCGCTTTATCATCGGCATAGGCACGATCACCCGCCAACTCTTCGAAGTCGGTAAAGATGTGTTTGATATAATCCAGGGTATAAGGACGGCGCGGATGGCGTGCCAATTGGGCAACTTGCCAAGCCCCAAGATCGGAAAAAATCTTGCGCGTCAGCTCAACGCTCTTTTCACGAAGGCGCTGAACCTCTTCGTCCAGATTAATATCTAATTTTTCGTCTTGACGGCTGACTGCAGTCAGCGAGTCAATTTTCGCTTCCAGCTCTGCAATCGGCTGTTCAAAATCAAGAAAATTCAGACTCATAGCATTCCTATTTTAGTCAAATTCCAGTTCCACCTGCTCATTACCTACCAAAGTCCGCAAATCAATCAATAAGCGGTCGGTTGGCGTCACGCGCCAGGTTGCGCCAAAACGCAGCTTGGCCCGCGCATCTTCCCGTTGATAGTAAAGATGCACTGGAATCGTCCCCGAGCGATGGGGTTCCAAAGACTGACGGAGACGGTTCAAAAGCTGGTCATCAATTTGCCTGTCCGTCAGCGAGATAGCAAGCCCGCGAGCGTATTTTTCACGGGCTTCACTGATGTCCATTAGCTCACGGGCGGTCATTTTAAGCCCACCGCTAAAGTCATCAAAGCTGACCTGTCCACTGGCGATCAGGATACGGTCTTTTTCCAATAAATGCTGGTATTTTTCTAACGCATCGGTGAATAACATCACTTCCAGACGGCCAGAACGGTCATCCAGGGTACAGATTCCGATGCGATTACCGCGCTTGGTGACCATAACCCGCGAGGCAATCACCAGCCCAACAGCGGTCGTCATTTTGCCCCGATCCGTCGGGTGCATATCTTTCAAACGCTGGCCACCGGCATAGCGTTCGATTTCCTTCAGGTACTGGGTGATCGGGTGCCCGGTGAGGTATAACCCCAAGGTTTCCCGCTCACCGTCCAGTACCACCTGCTCCTGCCAGCGAGGCACGTTAGCGTAGGATTGCTCCACTTGCTCTGGCGCTTCCGCCAGTACGCCAAACATGTCCACCTGACCGATAGCTTCGGCTTTGGCATGCTGATCGGCCGCTTTCAACGCATCGCCCAATGAATTCATCAGCGCAGCACGGTGCGGTCCAAGACGGTCGAATGCCCCGGACATGATCAGCTTTTCAAGAATGCGACGGTTCAGTTTTTTGATATCTGAGCGTGCACACAAGTCGAAAAGATCTTTAAAGTAGCCTTGCTCGCCGCTGTTACGCGCTTCAAGAATAGCTTCAATCGGCCCTTCACCCACACCTTTGATGGCGCCGATGCCGTAAACGATCTCACCTTCATCGTTAACGTGGAAATGGTACTGCCCGCTGTTGATATCCGGCGGCAGGATTTTCAGGCCCATACGCCAGCACTCATCCACCAATCCCACCACCTTATCGGTGTTGTCCATATCGGCAGTCATGACCGCCGCCATAAACTCAGCGGGATAGTGCGCTTTCAACCACAACGTTTGGTATGACACCAATGCATAGGCGGCAGAGTGCGATTTGTTGAAACCGTAACCGGCGAATTTCTCCACCAGGTCAAAGATTTTTACCGACAGCTCACCGTCGATCCCGCGCGATTTTGCCCCATCTTCGAAACCGCCACGCTGCTTGGCCATTTCTACCGGGTTCTTTTTACCCATCGCACGACGTAACATGTCCGCGCCACCCAGCGAGTAGCCAGCCAGCACCTGGGCAATCTGCATAACCTGTTCTTGATACAGGATGATGCCGTACGTTGGCTCCAGCACAGGCTTAAGTGACTCATGCTGCCACTGGATATCCGGATAGGATATCTCTTCTCGGCCGTGTTTACGGTCGATAAAGTTATCAACCATGCCTGACTGCAGCGGCCCTGGGCGGAACAGTGCCACCAATGCGATCATATCTTCGAAGCAGTCGGGCTTCAGACGTTTGATCAGATCTTTCATGCCGCGTGATTCAAGCTGGAAGACCGCTGTGGTCTCCGAACGCTGGAGCATGTCGAAGCTTTTCTTGTCTTCGAGCGGGATGGCGGCGATATCGATCGGCTCCAGCCCGGTTTTGGCTCGGCGGGCGTTGATCATCGCCAGCGCCCAGTCGATGATCGTCAGAGTACGCAGGCCGAGGAAGTCGAACTTCACCAGACCGGCGTATTCCACGTCGTTCTTGTCAAACTGGGTTACTGGATGTTGGCCTTCGGCATCACAGTACAGTGGGGCAAAGTCAGTGATTTTCGTCGGCGCGATGACCACACCACCGGCGTGCTTACCGGCGTTACGTGTCACCCCTTCCAATTTTCGCGCCATGTCGATCAGCGCTTTGACTTCTTCATCGGCCTCGTATATTTCCGGCAGTTGAGGCTCAGCAGCAAAGGCTTTTTCCAGCGTCATCCCCGGATCGGGTGGCACCAGCTTGGAAATGCGGTCGACGAAGCCATACGGGTGGCCCAACACACGCCCCACGTCGCGAATAACCGCTTTCGCTGCCATGGTACCAAAGGTGATGATCTGTGATACCGCTTCACGACCGTACATTTCCGCCACGTGATCGATCACCAGGTCGCGTTTTTCCATGCAAAAGTCGACGTCAAAGTCGGGCATCGAAACACGTTCCGGGTTAAGGAAACGTTCAAATAGCAGATCAAATTCTAACGGGTCGAGATCGGTGATTTTCAGCGCATAGGCGACTAACGAACCGGCACCGGAGCCACGGCCCGGGCCAACCGGCACGTTATTGTCTTTCGACCACTGGATGAACTCCATTACGATCAGGAAGTAACCTGGGAAGCCCATCTGGTTGATCACTTTCAGCTCAATATCCAGACGTTCGTCATATTCAGGGCGGCGCTGGGCACGCACTTCCGGATCAGGGAACAGGAACTCCAACCGGTCTTCCAAGCCCTCCTTCGACTTCAGGATCAGGAAATCCTCGGTGGTCATGTCACCGGTCGGGAACTGCGGCAGGAAGTATTCGCCGAGACGAATGGTCACATTACAGCGTTTGGCAATTTCGACGCTGTTGAGCAACGCTTCTGGAATGTCGGCAAACAGCTCACACATCTCATCTTCACTCCGCATGTATTGCTGCGGCGTGTAGTTACGCGGGCGTTTGGGATCGTCTAAAGTAAAACCGTCATGGATAGCAACGCGGATCTCATGGGCATCAAAATCATCCGCGACCAGAAAACGTACGTCGTTAGTGGCAACCACAGGTAGCCCGCGCTCGGTAGCCAGCGCCACCGCGGCATGCAAATAGTTTTCTTCGTCTGGCCGTCCGGTGCGGATCAGCTCGAGATAATAGTTGTCAGGGAAGTACTGTTGGTAGAACTCTAGGCATTGCTCCACCTGAGGCTGGTTGCCGCGCAGTAAAAACTTACCGACATCACCCTGACGTGCGCCAGAGAGCAGGATAAGCCCTTCCCGGTGCTCAATCAGCCAGTCACGATCGATGATCGGGCCAGCTGCACCGTAACCACGCTGGTAAGCGCGGGAGATCAACAGCGTCAGGTTTTGGTAACCCTCATTATTGGCAGCCAGCACAGTGAGCTGTGCCAGCTCATCACCCAGCACGTCGCTTTGCACGTGAAAATCTGCGCCGATGATCGGTTTGATCCCGGCGCCGTGCGCGCTGCCATAAAACTTCACCAAACCGCATAGGTTGGTAAAGTCGGTAATTGCCAAAGCAGGCATGGCTAACGCGGCGGCTCTTTTCACCAACGGTCCGATCTTGGCTAATCCATCAATCATGGAATAGTCACTATGAACGCGCAGGTGAATAAAACGAGGTTCGGCCATATCCAGATACCTGAATCTATGGGCTCAGTGAACTGATGCCCGGGTTAACTCTATCGCGTGCCTGGTCTGGATGCCCAGACCAGCAAATTACAGCGCCAACACCCTTTTTACCGGGGCAAAGCTGCGGCGATGATGCTCGGTCGCACCCAGCGCGGCCAGCCGCTCCAGATGGAAGGCGGTCGGATAACCTTTATGCTGCGCAAAACCGTAGTCCGGGAATACACGATCCAGCTCGGTCATTTCATGGTCACGCGTCACTTTCGCCAGAATGGACGCCGCGCTGATTTCCGCGACACGACTATCACCCTTCACTACCGCCTGCGAACGCATCGGCAATGTCGGGCAACGGTTGCCGTCAATCAATACCATGTCCGGCGCGATATGCAATCCAGCAACAGCACGCTGCATCGCCAGCATGGTGGCATGCAGAATGTTAAGTTGGTCAATCTCATCCGGCTCAGCGCGTCCCAGACTCCAGGACAGAGCCTTTTCAATGATCTCGTCATATAACGCCAATCGGCGCTTTTCACTGAGTTTTTTCGAGTCCGCCAAACCAACGATCGGCCGGGTAGGATCGAGAATCACTGCGGCGGTCACAACCGCGCCCACCAAGGGGCCGCGGCCAACCTCATCCACACCGGCAATCAATGTCGCGGCAGGATAAATGAAAGGTTCAATCATGCTTTTGCCAGCTCCAACACAGCCTGAGCGGCCTGTTCATCAGCACCGCAACGGATGCTTTGGTGCAAAGTAAGGAAAGTCTGTTTCAGTTCATCGGTTTGCGGACTCTCTTCCAGCAGAGGCATCACCGCCGCTGCCAGTTTTTCCGGTACGCAATCATGCTGTAACAGTTCAGTGACGATTTCACGGCCCGCTAATAAATTAGGCAATGAAACATAAGGGGTTTTCACTAACCGCTGTGCCAACCAGAAGGTAAATGGCTTCATGCGGTAGCCCACCACCATCGGGCATTTGGCCAACATGCATTCCAGCGCCGCAGTACCAGAGGCAAGTAATGCAGCATCGCTGGCGATCATCGCCTCACGCCCTTGACCGTCCAGCAGATGAACCCGCAGTTCTGGTGCCACTTCAGCCTTGATACGCTCGAACTGCTCACGTCGCTTGGCATTAACCAAGGGTACGACCAATTCTAAATCTGGATAACGCGTACGCAATAACTGTGCAGTCTTCAGGAAATCGGCACTCAGCATCTCGACTTCTGCGCCGCGGCTCCCCGGAAGCAAAGCGAGACAACGTGCATCAGGCGCGATACCTAATGCTGCACGCGCAGTCAGTTTATCCGGCTGAAGAGGCATTGCGTCGGCCATCGTATGGCCAATAAAACGACAAGGAACGTTAAAACGATCGTAAAACGCTTTTTCGAAAGGGAGAAACGCCAGCACCAAATCGGTGGCTTTGCCAATTTTGAAAACGCGCTTTTGACGCCAGGCCCAAACGGACGGGCTGACATAGTGAATGGTGCGGATACCGCGTTGTTTCAGTCGACCTTCCAGAGTGATATTGAAGTCTGGTGCATCAATACCGACAAACACGTCCGGTTTCAGGTCGCTGAACCGGCGGGTAAGATCCTTGCGGATCTTTAACAGGCGTGGCAGGCGCTCAAGCACCTCGACCACGCCCATTACCGCCAGTTCTTCCATTTCATACCAGGTTTCGCAGCCTTCCGCCTGCATCAGCGGGCCGGCGACGCCCACAAAACGCGCGTCAGGAATCTGCGCCTTGAGCGCCCGGATCAAACCGGCGCCAAGAATATCACCGGACGTTTCTCCGGCGACCAATCCGATAGTCAATGGGCGATTTAGCATAGGTCAGCGAATAATGCCGCGGGTTGAACGGGTGAAGAAATCGAGATATTGCTGCACCACTGGCTGTTCTTTAGCCAGGGCTTCGATTTCTGTCTTCGCCTCATCCAGCGTTTTTTCACTGCGATAAAGGATCTTGTAGGCATTACGGATAGCCTGCATTTCATCCTTATCAAAACCACGACGCTTCAGACCAACGGCGTTAACGCCGAATGGTGTAGCGTGGTTACCTTGTGCGATGACGAAAGGAGGCACGTCCTGAGCAACCCCGGAGCAACCGCCAACCATCACGTGCGCGCCAATAATGCAAAACTGATGAATAGCCGTCATGCCACCGATAATGGCATGATCATCAACTTCGACATGGCCCGCAAGCGTGGCATTGTTGGCCAGTACGCAAGAGTTACCAACTACGCAGTCATGCGCAACATGCACATTAACCATCAACAGGTTGTCGCTGCCCACTTTAGTCAGGCCAGAGCCCTGCGCAGTACCGCGATGAATAGTGACGCTCTCGCGGATGCGATTACGATCGCCAACTTCAACGCGCGTTGGTTCGCCCGCGTATTTCAGATCCTGGTTTACTTCACCGATGGAGGCGAACTGATAGATCTGATTATCGCGGCCAATCTTGGTAATGCCGTTCACCACAACGTGGGACTTCAGTACCGTACCAGCGCCGATTTCCACCTGGGAGCCGACGTAGCAGAAGGGACCGATATGCGCGCCAGCGCCAATAATGGCGCCTTCTTCAACTATTGCGCTAGGGTGGATAAAGGCGGTTTCGTCAATCACGGATTATGCCTCCCGGCTGCGGGCACACATCATGGTTGCTTCGCAGACAATTTTGCCGTCTACCGTCGCCACGCCTTTGAAACGCGTCAAGCCACGGCGGGTTTTCTCAAAGGTGACTTCCATGATCATCTGATCGCCTGGCACTACCGGGCGTTTGAAGCGAGCTTCGTCAATACCGGCAAAGTAATACAACTCGCCCGGTTCCAGTTTGCCGACGCTTTTAAACGCCAGGATACCGGTGGCTTGCGCCATGGCTTCCAGAATCAATACGCCTGGAAAAATCGGTTTACCAGGGAAGTGTCCCTGGAAAAACGGCTCATTTACAGATACGTTCTTCACCGCACGCAGGAATTTGTGCTCCTCAAACTCGAGGACGCGATCGACCAGCAAGAACGGGTAACGGTGAGGAAGCAGCTCTAAAATTTCTGCAATATCCAGAGTATGAGTGTCAGTAGTCAAAATACTCTTCCTGTCTCTAAAAACTGATGGCATCAACAACACGGCCTGCGCTGCCCCCAATAAGGAGGAAGTCATGCAGGCCGCAAATTAACAACTCTTTGCGCTTTTGGTCTCATGACCAACGCGTTTCGTTTTGTACCCAGTGTGGCGGGCGGCAGTGATTATACCCTACATCGTGCAAACTGCATGTTGTTAGCTGCCTTCACTTATCCCCCAGTAGCATCGTGTTTTAGATGCCAAGGGATTCGCTCAGTTGCCGCCGCAATGCAGCGTACAATTTATCGGGTATCGTCTTTTCCGACTTTTCGTTCGACAGCTTTTAAGCGCTTGCTAATCTCATCGATATTCATCACCAACGCAGCGGTTTTACGCCACACTTTGTTGGGTTGTAACGGAATGCCCGAAGAGTATACCCCAGGTTCGGTGATTGGTCGCATAACCATTCCCATTCCGGTGACAACAACCTTGTCGGCGATCTCCATGTGACCATTGATCACACTGGCTCCACCGATCTGGCAATAGCGGCCGATTTTCAGGCTGCCAGCCATAATCACACCACCGGCGACGGCGGTATTGTCGCCAATCACCACGTTATGTGCAATCTGGCATTGGTTGTCGATGATAACACCATTCCCAATCTGGGTGTTATCCAGCGCGCCGCGGTCAATCGTGGTGCAGGCACCAATCTCGACGCGATCGCCAATAATCACCGTACCCAGCTGAGGGATCTTGATCCACTCGCCGCGTTCGTTGGCATAGCCAAAACCGTCAGCACCAATCACAGTCCCGGACTGGATCAAGCAGCGCTGGCCGATCTCAACTTCATGATAAATCGTTACGTTCGCCCACAGACGCGTACCCGCGCCAATGCGTGCGCTTTTGCCGATAAAACAGCCAGGGCCGATAACCACGTTATCACCCAGTACTGCACCAGACTCGATCACCGCATTTGCCCCGATGGCAACATGCTGCCCCAGCGTAGCGTCAGGGGAGATAACCGCACTTGGGGCGATATCCTGAGCCGGGGATGGCGTCGTATCCATCAGCTGCGCCATACGCGCATAAGTCAGGTAAGGGTTTTTAACCACCAGCGCCGCAGAACGGCAGTGTGGTAAATCCGCTTCGGTAAGCACTACTGCGCTTGCCTGGCAGGAAGACAGCTGCTCTTGATAGCGGCTGTTTGACAAAAACGTGATTTGGCCAGCCTGTGCCGAATGCATAGAAGCAATGCCGGTGATGACGAGATCGCCATCACCGTGCAATTGTGCATCCAACTGCTGCGCTAAATCAGCCAGTCGAATTGAAGGCATGTGTTATTTAACCTGTTTCAGCACGTCAGCAGTGATGTCTTTAGAAGAACCTGCGTAGGCAACAGCGTTAGCATCGATGACTACGTCGTAGCCTTCTTTGCTGGCAACAGATTTCACAGCGTCCTGAATACGGCTCAGGATTTTATTACGCTCTTCCATCTGACGGCGACGGTTGTCCTGCTCAAAAGCCTGTGCTTTCTGAGAGAACTGCTCGCGCTGTGCCATCACGTCCTTTTCCATCTTGCTACGATCGCTGGCTTTCATGGTAGCGCCATCACGCTGCAAACGTTGCATTTTGGTCTGAAGGCTACGCTCCATGTTCTGAAGCTCACCAGCACGGCCTTTGAACTCGTTTTCCAGCTGTTTGGCAACGGCTTCACGAGCCGGCAACTGTTGGAAAATGCTGGAGACGTTAACTACAGCGATCTTATCTGCTGCCTGAACGCCAGCTGAAGCAGCCATTGCTAAACCGAGGCCTGCGGCACACAACCACTTTTTCACTATAAACTCCTTACCATCACCCATTTGTGTCATATGACACTTGAAGTACACAATCTGCCAGACTTATCCCGCAAAACAATGAGAATCATCTCTCTGTGCTCTGACGGGCGCCTGGCATTTGCGATTCTTAATAACTGCTATGCCCAGAAGCGGGACCTGTTACCAGGTCTTGCCAATGTTAAATTGGAACTGTTCGGACTTGTCGCCTTCGTATTTCTTGATCGGGTTGGCATAAGAGAACACCAACGGACCCAAAGGTGACATCCACTGCAAAGCGATACCGGCAGAAACGCGGATATTGCTCGCTTTACTGTAGTCCGGAATATCATACATGCTGGTCTGCGCAGTATTCTGCCAATTGGTATCCCACACGGTACCCGCATCCACAAACAGTGAAGTACGCACTGAGTTGGCGTATTTCTCGCTGATGAATGGCGTTGGTGTGATCAATTCCATACTGGCGACTGCCATGGCGTTACCGCCCACTGCATCGTCCGAGTTACAAATCGTCGTGCCATTGGTGCAGCTATACGAGCTGGAATTGTAGTACACCGCTTTCGGACCAATGGTGTTGGAGCCGAAACCACGCACGGTGCTAGAGCCGCCGGCGTAGAAGTTCTCGTAGAACGGCATCTCTTTGCTGCCAATGCCATCGGCATAACCCAGACGGCCACGACCCAACAGCACCCAGGTACGATCGTCGTTGATCGGAACGTACTGCACGCTGTCTAACGTCAACTTGTAGTATTCGTTATCTGACCCAGGAATGGTGACTTTACCATTAAGCGTTGTGCGGTTACCCGAAGTTGGGAAATAACCACGGTCAAGGTTGTTGTAGGTCCAACCCAGGTTCAACGTGAAGTCATCGGCAGAATAGCTGGCGCGATCGGTGGTGTTAGGGTTCAGACCCATTGAGTCCAGATAACGCCACATAGCAATCTGCGGCTGCATGTTCGACAGGCCGTTATGCACATAACCCAAGCCGGTACGCAACGAGTTGTTTTCGTTGATCGGGAAGCCTAAGGTACCGTCTATACCGTAACTCTTGTTGGTATAATCAGACAGGTCGGCGTCATCCGCTTTAAAGTCGTTGTAGAAGATGCGCCCACCCAAACTCACACCGTCAACGGTGAAGTACGGGTTGGTTACCGACAGCTCGGTATAAGTCTGGTAGTCGTTCTTGGTACCGCTGATGCCGACGGAATAGCCTGTCCCCAGCCAGTTGTCCTGCTGTACACCAGCCTGGAAGCTAACACCGCTCTCGGTGCCGTAACCGACGCCGAAGTTGAAGGTACCGGTGTTACGCTCTTTCACCTTGTAGGTGACGTCAACTTGGTCAGCAGTACCTGGAACGCGCTGGGTTTCAACATCGACCGTCTCAAAGTAACCTAAACGGTTGAGACGTTCTTTACCCTGCTCAACTTGAGCATTACCCAGCCACGCACCTTCCATCTGACGCATTTCACGGCGTAATACGGAGTCTTTACTGGTGTCGTTACCTTCAAACTTGATACGGCGCACGTAGAAACGGTTGCCTGCATCAATATTCAGATGCAGCTTCACGGTTTTATCCGCGTCGTTGATTTCTGGCTGAGTGGAAACACGTGGGTAGGCATAACCATAACGGCCCAACATCGTTTTGACGTTGTCTTCCATTTTGGTCACTTTACTGCCGTTGTACAGCTCACCTGGCTCAATCTTGGTCAACTGGGCAACTTCCGCCGAGTGACCTGCCAGATTACCATTCACTACCACGCCGGTAAGCTTGTACTGCTCGCCTTCCGTGATATTGATGGTGATGTAAATGCCTTTTTTGTCCGGCGTCAGGCTAACCTGAGTCGAATCAATATTGAAGCGCGCGTAACCGCGGTCCAGATAGAAACTGCGCAGGGTTTCAAGGTCACCCGCCAGTTTTTGCTTCTGGTATTTGCGATCGCCGACCACGTTCCACCACGGCACTTCATCACGCAGTTGGAAGCGCGAAATCAGTTCATCGTTGGTGAAGGCATGATTGCCGACAATGTTGATTTGTTGAATCTTGGCGGAAACCCCTTCCGTGAACACCAGTTTCAGGTCAACACGGTTACGCGGCAACGGCGTGACAACGGCTTTCACCGAGGCGCTGTATTTACCGACGCTGTAGTAGAAGTCTTCCAACCCTTTTTCAATGCTGGAAATCGTGGTGCGGTCAAGCGCTTCGCCAACCCGAACGCCAGAGGCTTCCAGGTTTTGCTTGAGCATGTCATCTTTCACCGACTTGTTGCCGGAGAAAGTGATGCTGGCAATGGTAGGACGTTCCTTAACCTGAACAATCAGCGTATTACCATCGCGCAGCACGCGAACGTCCTCGAAGTTGCCAGTGGCAAACAAGGCACGGATGGTATTACTGATATCATCGTCAGTGACGGTATCGCCTACGCGAACCGGCATGTTGAGTAACGCCGCACCGACGGCGACTCGCTGCAGGCCTTCGAAATGAATATCCTTCACTACGAACCCGTCTGCACCGTATACGGTGGCGCTGCCAAACAGCAGCGACGCTATGAGCAACTTTTTCATCGCCATCGTTGTTATGCGTTCTTCCTAACCTATCCCCGTCCCTAAAGACGAGAAAAATCATTGAAAAGTGCAAGACCCATTAAAAGCACCAACACGATCGAACCAATGCGGTAACTGTAGTCCTGTACTCGCTCGGAAACCGGCCCACCTTTCAGCTTTTCTATCGCCAGGAAAAGGAGATGCCCACCATCTAACACCGGTAATGGGAACAGGTTGATGATACCCAGGTTGACACTGATCAACGCCAGGAACATCAGATAATACACAAACCCGACCCCAGCTGACGCCCCTGCTCCCTGTGCAATCGAAATCGGGCCACTCAGGTTGTTCAGCTTTACATCACCGGTTATTAATTTGCCCAGCATTTTGACCGTAAGGCTCATTAGCTGCCAGGTCTTGTCCCCAGCCTGATACAACGCTGGGAAAGGTCCATACTGGCGAATCGTTTTATACTCGTCTGGCAGCGGCAGCACTTTCGGAATGATGCCTGCAAAACCCACGGTTTTGTCTTTTCCCACCGGCTTTGTATCCGGTATCAGCGACAAAGACAAGGGGACGCCGTTTCTTTCGATCTCTAAAGCCAGTGGTTGTCCTGGACCGTTGTGGATCCGTTTAACCAACGTTTGCCAACGACCCAATAGCTGACCATCGACTTTAACGATCCTGTCCCCTGCTTGTAAACCCGCCTTTTGCGCTGCCGAATTCGGCTGCACTTCGGCAAGGACAGATTCTATCTGCGGGCCACGCGGAATGATACCCAATGCCACCACGGGATCTTGCTTGTCCGGCTCAAAGTTCCATTGGCGTAAATCCAGGGTTTTAGTGACCACCCGAGAAGAACCAAACGGCGCGATACCTACTTCGGTTTGCGCGTCGCCAATCTTTGTCACCAGCGCCAAACGAACTGATTCCCAATCAGGCGTTTCGATGCCATCGACAGACTTAAGTTCCATTCCAGGCGAAATTTCAGCGTTGGCCGCGATCGATTGTGGTGAGATTTCACCGATCACAGGACGGAAACTGGGAACGCCGATAATGAATACCAGCCAGTAGGCAAGGATAGCGAACAGGAAATTGGCGATAGGGCCGGCACTGACGATAGCCGCGCGTTGCCACACGGTCTTGTTGTTAAATGCCTGATGGCGGAGTTCCGGTGCAACCGAGTCAACACGCTCATCAAGCATCTTCACATAGCCGCCCAGCGGGATCAGGGCAATCACATACTCCGTACCCTGGCGATCTGTACGACGCCACAAAGCACGGCCAAAACCAATGGAGAAGCGCTCTACACGGACGCCGCAACGACGAGCAACCCAAAAGTGCCCGAACTCGTGCACGGTGATTAAAACACCGAGCGCAACAAGAAATGCGACTAAGTTCCAGAGCACGCTAACCATAATCCCTTCACTCCCCGCCATTGACGGATTAAAACACTAACAGCATCAGGCAGGCAAATACAGGCACTGCTGCGGTCAGGCTGTCGATACGATCCAGTATACCGCCATGACCCGGTATCAAATGACCACTGTCTTTGATACCTGCTTCGCGTTTGAACATGCTCTCGGTAAGGTCACCCAGCACCGAAGCCAGCGCAGCCACTATCGAACAAATCAGTAAGGTCGCCGGCACCACATTCAACGGGGCGTAACGGCCAAACAGCCAAGATATCAGGGCTGAGGTGATCAGGCCACCAATGAGCCCCTCCCAGGTTTTCCCCGGAGAAACTTTCGGTGCCAGTTTATGCTTGCCAAACAATTTGCCAAACATATAGGCGCCGGAATCCGCGCCCCAAACCAACAACATCACGTACAGCAGCCACCAGGCGCCGGTGAAGTGGTTTTGTTCATAACCGAACTGACGCAACGACAGCATGCCCCAGAAGAACGGCACAATGGTCAGCAGACCGAAAACCAGACGTATCGGGCGTGAGTTACGCCACAGTGCTGCCGAACCGGGATAAAACAGGACCAGTAACAACGCTGCCAGCCACCAAACCAGTGACAGCCATAACGGCCCACCGACCTGTGGCAAATGGACCGACTGGTGATAAGCCGGAATGCTGAGCATCATTAACGCCAGCAGGAAGCCGCACAATATCGCCAACCAGATGCGCTGCGAGCGGGAAGTAAAACCGGCCAATTGGCCCCACTCCCAGGCAGCTAACATGCACACAACGAGCGTTACCAGGGCAAAGCCCACCGGCGGCAGCAAAAACAGCGCTGCGATAACAATCGGAATTAAGATCAGAGCAGTTATGAGGCGATACTTCAGCAAAAGTTCCCCCTAGGACGCATTGGCGCCGATAGGTGTTGTTCCCCCGAAGCGACGCTCGCGTTGTGCAAATGCATTCAGCGCACCTTCAAAGACAAGTTCATCAAAATCAGGCCAGAGTACATCAGTAAAGTAAAGTTCGGCATAAGCAATTTGCCACAGCAAAAAGTTACTGATGCGATGTTCACCACCAGTGCGGATCACCAGATCCACCGGTGATAGGTCACTCATACAGACCCGCTCACCCAGTAACTCTTCGCTAATTTGATCCGGATGCAGTACACCATCCTTCACCTGCTCAGCCAGTTCCCTTACTCCCTGAATAATATCCCAACGGCCACCATAGTTGGCAGCAATGTTGAGTGTCAGGCCATCGTTATTTTCTGTCAGTTGCTCAGAGCGATGGATCCGCTCTTGCAAACGCGTACTGAAACGGCTGATGTCGCCGATCACCCGCAGTCTGACGTTATGTTTATGCAGGCTTTTTACTTCGCTATCCAGGGCACGGACAAAAAGCTCCATTAAGGCGGAGACTTCCTGCACCGGACGGTTCCAGTTCTCGCTGCTGAAGGCATAAAGCGTGAGCGCATCTAAATGGTTGTTGGCGGCAAAGCTGACAGCACGCCGAACCGATTTCACCCCTGCTTTATGACCGAAGACACGTAACTTACCCTGACGTTTAGCCCAGCGTCCGTTGCCGTCCATAATAATGGCGACATGTCGTGGCCCCAGAGTGGACGGATTAGCCTCTTGTTGATTTGCGGACGACATAACTCGTACTTATTTCCTCAATAGAAATACAACTGCCCTTCCGGAACATCAGACCCTTACGCGCAAAAAAAGCCGTGTGCCCGACACGGCTTTTCAGTCTGCCCAGCGACAGCAGGTAATATCTGCTGCGCTATCGGCATTCGAGATGTCAATCAGGCCATAATTCAACGGTATAACCGCTGACAGGTGGCGCAGACTATACCACCTCAACCGGGCCTGAACAAACGGCCCCACTGCGGCACGCGTAATTTGCGAACAAAATAGGATAATTGCCGGTATCAGTTACGCAGTGATTTAACGAATCCAACTGCAACCTCACGTGCCTGACGATCTATTTCTAAGACCGCATCAATGCAAGACGGTTCCTGCACTGATAGCCGCTCGACCACTTTTTGGTTCACTGCCGCTATATCGGTAAAGCGAATCTGCTCCTGCAAGAAAGCCGCCACAGCGACTTCGTTGGCTGCATTCAGTGCTGTCGTTGCCGCCTGACCAGCATCAAAGGCTTCAATTGCCAGATACAGGCAGGGATAGCGCTCCCGCTCAGGTTCAGCAAAGGTCAGTGAGCCAATACGGCAGAAATCCAGTGCTTCTACACCTGAACTGATACGCTGAGGATATGCCATCGCGTGGGCAATCGGGGTACGCATATCTGGCGTACCCAACTGAGCCAGCACACTGCCATCAGCGTAGCGCACCATTGAGTGGATCACCGACTGCGGATGCAGAATCACTTCCATTTGTTCGGCCGAGGCATTAAACAGCCAACGGGCCTCAATATATTCCAGTCCTTTATTCATCATGGTGGCGGAATCTACCGAGATCTTGCGCCCCATCGACCAATTAGGATGGGCGCAGGCTTGATCCGGTGTCATCGTGGCGAACTGTTCCATTGGCGTAGTACGGAATGGGCCACCAGAACCGGTAAGCACGATGCGCGAGACACCATGACTGTCTAATGAAGAGTATCCCAACTGACGCTGAATGCTCTCAGGCAAACTCTGAAAAATCGCATTATGCTCGCTATCCAGCGGCAACAACTGCGTCTGGCTCTTTTGAACCGCGTCCATGAACAGGCGTCCGCAGGTCACCAGCGACTCTTTATTCGCCAATAGCACCTGTTTGCCGGCACGAATGGCCGCTAACGTCGGCAGCAGCCCGGCAGCGCCAACTATGGCCGCCGTAACCTGATCGACATCGTCCAGCGCCGCCAATTCACAGGCAGCCTGTTCACCTGACATCACCTCGGTGGCAATGCCGTTTTCCGCCAGCAGGATGCGCAGTTCACGTGCAGCGCCTTCATCCGCCATCGCAGCATAGGCTGGACGAAATTCTATGCACTGTTGCGCCATGACCGCTACATTACGGCCGGCAACCAGTGCTTTAATCGCGAAACGGTCGGGATTTTCCCTAACCACGGCCAGGGTACTTGTCCCCACTGAACCGGTAGAGCCAAGAATAGTCAGTTGCTTCATGAGCTCACTCTGAATAACTGTCTGATGAGATCGGAGGTGCTCCAGTGTGTAACCTTGGCCACCACTTGTCCATGATCAATCAGTACGATGAAACGGGATCTGCGCCACAAAAAACAAAGCGCCGCCCAGGCGACGCTTTTTTTCTGCGCGATGCTGATTAGAATTCCATCAGCTCTTTTTCTTTATCCGCCAGAGCGGCATCCAGAAGTTTGATGTAGGCATCAGTCAGTTTCTGAACATCGTCCTGTGAACGACGGTCTTCGTCTTCACTGATTTCCTTGTCTTTCAGCAGCGCTTTAACTTTATCGTTGGCATCGCGGCGAACGTTACGTACCGCCACACGGCCCTGCTCTGCTTCATTACGTACGACTTTGATCAGGTCTTTACGACGCTCTTCAGTCAAAGGAGGCAATGGAACGCGGATCACGCTGCCCGCTGAGCTTGGGTTCAGACCCAGATCAGAAGACATGATGGCTTTTTCTACCGCTGAACCCAAAGAGCGATCAAACAGGTTGATTGCCAAGGTACGGGAGTCTTCAACGGTTACGTTAGCCAGCTGACGCAGCGGCGTAGCGGAACCATAGTATTCCACCATGATGCCGTCCAGAATGCTTGGAGAAGCACGGCCGGTACGGATTTTACTGATTTGATTTTTGAATGCTTCTACGCTTTTTTCCATGCGTGAATCAGCATCTTTTCTGATTTCATTAATCACGTTGCGAACCCTTGGAAGCTGGATACTTGGCAGGCTATACCACAGTATAGCCCGTGAATTTTACTCAAGGAGAGCGCACAACGCATAGCGTTACCCGCTCCCACTAAATTTGGCAGAACAGCCTTATTTGCTGATCAGCGTACCTTCGTTCTCACCCATCACCACCCGGCGCAACGCACCCGGCTTGTTCATGTTAAATACGCGGATTGGCAGACCGTGATCGCGAGCCAGCGTAAATGCCGCCAGATCCATCACTTTCAGCTCACGCTCCAACACGTCTTGATAGGTAATATGCTCATACAGTGTTGCATCCGGGTTTTTAACCGGGTCAGCGGAGTATACACCATCCACTTTGGTCGCTTTCAATACCACATCCGCTTCAATCTCGATCCCGCGCAGACACGCAGCTGAATCGGTGGTGAAGAACGGGTTACCGGTACCGGCGGAGAAGATCACCACGCGGTTATTACGCAGCAGGCTGATTGCCTCTGCCCAACTGTAGTTATCGCACACGCCGTTCAACGGAATTGCCGACATCAGGCGGGCGTTCACATAGGCACGGTGCAGTGCATCACGCATAGCCAGGCCGTTCATCACGGTAGCCAGCATTCCCATGTGGTCGCCCACTACGCGGTTCATACCAGCTTGCGCCAGGCCCGCGCCGCGGAACAGGTTACCGCCGCCAATAACTACACCAACCTGAATTCCCAGTTCGACCAGCTCTTTAACTTCCTGAGCCATGCGATCCAAAACGCTAGCGTCGATACCAAAACCTTCTGCGCCTTGCAGGGCTTCGCCACTCAGTTTGAGCAGAATACGCTGATATACGGGTTTTGCATTGGTTGCCATGGAGTTCTGTCCTAAGAAGCAGTGTTTGTATTGGGGATTTCAGCCGATGAAACGCGCCTGTGCTGAGTATAATGCCACAGGGCTTGCCACCGGTGTAATTCTGGCTGGATAAAATGGAACCGCCAGACGGCGGTTCCATTAACAGTCATTAAGACTGTTTGCTCATTGCTGCAACTTCAGCAGCAAAGTCATTCTCAACTTTCTCGATGCCTTCACCCACTTCGAAGCGGATAAAGTTAACAACGTCAGCGTTGTGCTCTTTCAGCACTTGGCCAACGGTTTTGCTTGGATCGATAACGAAAGGCTGACCAGTCAGAGAAACTTCGCCGGTGAATTTCTTCATGCGGCCTTCAACCATTTTCTCTGCGATTTCTTTCGGCTTGCCAGACTGCATGGCGATGTCCAACTGAACCTGGTACTCTTTTTCTACCACGTCAGCAGAAACGTCTTCTGGTTTCACGAATTCTGGCTTGCTTGCCGCAACGTGCATAGCAATTTGCTTAACCAGCTCTTCGTTAGCGCCTTTAGCCGCGATCAGAACACCGATACGCGCACCGTGCAGGTAGCTACCCAGAACTTCGCCTTCCAGAGAAGCAACACGACGGATGTTGATGTTCTCACCGATTTTTGCAACCAGCGCTACACGTTCTTCTTCGAACTGTGCTTTCAACACGTCAACATCAGTGATTTTGCCTGCAACAGCAGCGTCCAGCACTTTGTCAGCGAATGCCTGGAAACCAGCATCTTTAGCAACGAAGTCAGTCTGGCAGTTAACTTCCAGAATCACGCCGTAGTTGCCTTCGATCTTGGTTTTGATCACGCCGTCAGCAGCTACGTTGCCTGCTTTTTTCGCCGCTTTGATCGCACCAGATTTACGCATGTTTTCGATTGCCAGCTCGATGTCGCCGTTGGATTCAACCAGCGCTTTCTTACAATCCATCATGCCAGCGCCAGTACGCTCGCGCAGTTCTTTTACCAGAGCAGCGGTAATATCAGCCATTTCTTTTTCCTCGGTTATCTCGTGTAGAGATAGTTCTCATTCAGATAAGCAAAGGGGGCCTATAAAGGCCCCCCTAACCAACATATTCAATACCTGGTTAATAAGGGCTCAGTGACGAGCTTGCCTTATTATTCAGCTTCTACGAAGCTTTCTTCCGCTTGAACGGCCAGATCTTGAGAACGACCTTCACGGACGGCGGCAGCAACGGCAGTCAGGTACAATTTGATTGCACGGATTGCATCGTCGTTACCAGGGATGATGAAGTCAACGCCGTCTGGATCGGAGTTGGTATCAACGATAGAGAATACCGGGATACCCAGGTTGTTGGCTTCTTTGATCGCGATGTGTTCGTGATCAGCATCGATTACGAACAGAGCGTCAGGCAGACCACCCATGTCCTTGATACCACCCAGGGAGTTTTCCAGCTTAGCCAGTTCGCGAGTACGCATCAGCGCCTCTTTCTTGGTCAGCTTGTCAAAGGTGCCATCTTGAGACTGGATTTCCAGATCTTTCAAACGTTTGATTGACTGACGAACGGTTTTCCAGTTAGTCAGCATGCCGCCCAACCAGCGATGGTTCACGAAGAACTGGTCGCAGGTGTTAGCATATTCTTTTACCGCTTCGCTTGCTGCGCGCTTAGTACCAACGAACAGGATCTTACCTTTACGGGAAGAGATCTTGGTCAGTTCAGCCAGTGCTGCGTTGGCCATTGGTACAGTTTTTTCCAGGTTGATGATGTGAACCTTGTTACGTGCGCCGAAGATGAAAGGCTTCATTTTCGGGTTCCAGTAACGAGTCTGGTGACCAAAGTGTACACCAGCCTGGAGCATGTCGCGCATGGAAACAGTTGCCATGATTAAACCTCTATAGAGTTAGTTGGGGTTATGCCTCCACGTATCCCATAACGCCGACCCTGGCGGTGATAAATCACCTCAGGGCACCCCGGCGGATGTGCCGATACGTGTGTGTTATTTACACAAAGTGAGTGCAGTTAAAGTATTTTCGGCCTTTTCCGTCATTATCACAAGGACGAAGAGCGGATCTGCCGGCGCGCTTTATACCATAAACCCGCCCCTGACACCAACTTTTGTTACCGGCCAGAGGCTGGTAAAGAAATCAAATTTGGCAGCCTCTGGCCGGGCTGGTACCATAAGAGACTGCTTCTTATTTCTTTCTGTTGTCGGCGAGCACGACACCTGCGGACGAATTTCATGGCAATCTCAATTAAAACACCTGATGACATCCAAAAAATGCGCGTGGCTGGCCGATTAGCCGCCGAAGTGCTGGAAATCATCGAGCCGCACGTCAAACCTGGCGTGACCACCGGCGAACTTGATCGTATCTGTCACGATCACATCACTAACCAACAGCAGGCCATTTCGGCTTGTCTTGGCTACCACGGTTTCCCAAAATCAGTCTGTATCTCGGTCAACGAAGTGGTCTGCCACGGCATCCCGAGCGATGACAAAGTCTTGAAAGATGGCGACATCGTCAATATCGACGTCACCGTGATCAAAGACGGTTTCCATGGCGATACCTCCAAAATGTTCATTGTTGGCAAGCCAACCATTTTGGGCGAGCGCCTGTGCCGCATCACTCAAGAAAGCCTGTATTTGTCACTGAAAATGGTGAAGCCAGGCATCCGCCTGCGCACGCTGGGCAAAGAGATCCAGAAGTTCGTCGAAGCCGAAAACTTTTCTGTGGTGCGTGAGTACTGCGGCCACGGCATTGGCGAAGTGTTCCATGAAGAACCACAGGTACTGCACTATGACGCCGATGACGGCGGTGTGGTGTTGCAACCCGGTATGGCCTTTACTATCGAACCTATGGTTAACGCCGGTGATTACCGCATCCGTACCATGAAAGACGGTTGGACGGTAAAAACTAAGGATCGCAGCTTGTCGGCACAGTATGAGCATACTATTGTGGTCACAGATAACGGCTGCGAGATAATGACGTTGCGCAAGGATGACACCATCCCCAACATCATTACGCACGAGATGTAAGCGCCGCGGCGTTTTGCCGCGATGCATGATGTCACAGGCCGGCTTTTGCCGGCCTTTTTTATGGGCTGCGTATTATGTCTGAAAACTTTCGCCAACAAGACACCTCGGTCATTCCACAACAGGCCGTGCCGGAACAGCCTGAATATCCCAACGCCTACGGCGATGATGAGATTAACTGCATCGCGCTGAAACAGCGCCTTGAACAGTTTCAACTCTGGCTCGCGGCGGCATTCAATGCCGGCTCCAGCGCCGAAAGCCTGGTTGCCGCCCGTAGCGACTTTATCGATCGCCTGCTACGTCGCCTATGGACCTTCTACGGCTTTAAAGATATTCCTGAAACCGCACTGGTGGCCGTTGGCGGCTATGGCCGTGGCGAACTGCATCCGCTTTCGGACATTGACGTACTGGTGCTGAGTCAGAGCCGTCTGAATGAGCAGCAGTCACAGCGTGTAGGGGAATTTATCACCCTGCTGTGGGATCTGAAGCTGGAGGTGGGCCACAGCGTACGAACGCTAGAGGAGTGTCTGTTGGAAGGGTTGGCAGACCTGACTGTCGCCACCAACCTGATCGAATCGCGGATGATCTGCGGCGATGTCGCCCTCTTCCTGCAAATGCAGAAGCACATCTTCAGCGATGGTTTCTGGCCATCCCCCAAATTTTTCCACGCGAAAGTGGTTGAGCAACAGGAACGTCATCAGCGTTATCACGGCACCAGCTATAACCTTGAGCCAGACATCAAGAGCAGCCCCGGCGGGCTTCGCGATATTCACACGCTATTGTGGGTTGCTCGTCGTCACTTCGGGGCGACCTCACTGGATGAAATGGTCGGTTTCGGTTTCCTCACGCAGGCAGAGCGCAACGAACTCAACGAGTGCCAGAGCTTCCTGTGGCGTATCCGCTTTGCCCTGCATCTGGTGCTGCCGCGCTATGACAACCGGTTGCTGTTCGATCGCCAACTCAGTGTGGCGCAGCTGCTGCGCTACGAGGGAGAAGGCAACGAGCCCGTTGAGCGCATGATGAAAGATTTTTATCGCATGACGCGCCGCGTGGGCGAATTGAATCACATGCTGCTGCAACTGTTCGACGAAGCTATCCTGGCACTGGACGCGACGGAAAAGCCGCGTCCGCTGAATGATGATTTCCAACTACGCGGCGATCTTATCGACCTGCGTGACGAAACATTGTTTATCCGCCAACCGGAATCCATCATGCGGATGTTCTACCTGATGGTACGCAACCGCGATATCAAAGGCATTTACTCCACTACGGTGCGCCAACTGCGTCACGCGCGCCGGCATCTAAAGCAGCCACTGTGCAACATTCCAGAGGCACGTGAGCTGTTTATGGCCATTTTGCGCCATCCAGGTGCGGTTTCACGGGCGCTGGTGCCGATGCACCGTCACAGCGTGTTGTGGGCCTATATGCCGCAGTGGGGCAAAATTGTAGGGCAAATGCAGTTCGATCTGTTTCATGCCTACACCGTCGACGAACACACCATTCGCGTCCTGCAAAAGTTGGAAAGCTTTGCCGATGCAGAAACTCGGCCACGCCATCCGCTGTGTGTTGAGCTGTATCCGCGCCTGCCAAATCCGGAACTGTTGTTACTGGCCGCCTTATTCCACGATATCGCTAAAGGACGTGGTGGCGACCACTCTATCCTGGGCGCACAAGACGTGTTGGAGTTCGCTGAGCTGCACGGTTTGAATTCCAGAGAGACTCAATTGGTAGTTTGGTTGGTACGCTGCCACCTGTTGATGTCGGTGACCGCACAACGCCGTGACATTCAGGATCCGACAGTTATTCAGCAGTTTAGTGCAGAAGTACAGAGCGAAACCCGTCTGCGTTACCTGGTCTGCCTGACCGTGGCGGATATCTGTGCCACCAACGAAACCCTGTGGAACAGCTGGAAACAGAGCCTGTTGCGTGAACTGTATTTTGCCACCGAAAAACAATTGCGGCGTGGCATGCAAAACAGCCCGGATCTGCGTGAGCGTGTACGACATCACCGCCTGCAGGCCTTGGCACTGTTGCGTATGGACAATATCGACGAAGAAGCGCTGCACCGTATCTGGAGCCGCTGCCGTGCCGATTACTTCCTCCGCCACTCACCTAATCAACTGGCCTGGCACGCCCGCCACCTGCTAGCCCATGACTCCACCAAACCGTTGGTACTGGTCAGCAGGCAAGCGACACGTGGAGGCACAGAAATTTTCATCTGGAGCCCGGATCGCCCTTACCTGTTTGCCGCCGTAGCTGGCGAAATGGACCGTCGTAACCTGAGCGTACATGACGCACAGATCTTCACTAACCGCGACGGCATGGCAATGGATACCTTTATCGTGCTGGAGCCTGATGGCAGTCCGTTAGCCCAGGACCGTCATGCAGCAATCCGTCACGCGCTGGTACAAGCCATTACTCAACGAGAGTATCAGCCGCCGCGCGTGCGCAGGCCGTCCTCCAAGCTGCGTCATTTCAGCGTACCGACCGAAGTCAGTTTCTTACCAACCCATACAGACCGTCGTAGCTATCTGGAACTGACCGCACTCGATCAGCCAGGTCTGCTGGCCCGGGTAGGAGAAGTGTTTGCCGATCTCGGTCTGTCTTTACACGGCGCACGCATCTCCACCATTGGCGAGCGGGTTGAGGATTTATTTATTCTGGCCGACAGCGATCGACGCGCCCTTAACCCGGAAACGCGCAGAAAGTTGGAACAACGGTTGACAGAGGCCCTCAATCCAAACGATAAATTGTGATATACCCTAAATAATTGACGTTGCATCATGGCAGCAAAAGTGCGAACCAACACAGATGCAACGTTAAGAATGACAGGTAACAAGTAACTTTTTCGTAGACAACATCAGGACAGAGAACAGCATGCAGCAATTACAGAACGTTATTGAAAGCGCCTTCGAACGCCGTGCAGAAATCACTCCGGCGAACGCAGACACCGTAACGCGCGAAGCGGTAAACCAGGTGATCGGCCTGTTGGACAGCGGCGCCCTGCGCGTTGCCGAGAAGATTGACGGTCAGTGGGTAACGCATCAGTGGCTAAAAAAGGCCGTGCTGCTTTCTTTCCGCATCAATGACAACAAAGTGATGGACGGTGCAGAAACCCGTTATTACGACAAGGTGCCAATGAAGTTCGCCGATTACGATGAAGCGCGCTTCCAGAAAGAAGGCTTCCGCGTTGTACCACCAGCCACAGTTCGCCAAGGTGCATTTATTGCTCGCAACACGGTTCTGATGCCTTCCTACGTGAACATCGGTGCTTATGTTGACGAAGGCAGTATGGTAGATACCTGGGCAACTGTCGGTTCTTGCGCGCAGATCGGTAAAAACGTTCACCTGTCAGGCGGCGTCGGCATCGGTGGCGTACTGGAGCCCCTGCAAGCTAACCCAACCATCATCGAAGACAACTGTTTCATCGGCGCACGTTCAGAAGTGGTTGAGGGCGTGATCGTGGAAGAAGGCTCTGTTATCTCCATGGGCGTATATCTGGGTCAAAGCACCCGTATTTACGACCGTGAAACCGGTGAAGTGCACTACGGCCGTGTACCGGCGGGTTCCGTTGTGGTTTCCGGTAACCTGCCATCCAAAGATGGCTCTTACAGCCTATATTGCGCGGTCATCGTCAAAAAAGTCGATGCTAAAACGCGCGGTAAAGTCGGTATCAATGAGCTATTACGTACCATCGACTAAAATAGATATGGCGGGTGATTAACCCGCCAT
>NZ_BCTT01000017.1 GCF_001590905.1 Serratia grimesii NBRC 13537 | reverse complement strand
GGGTGATTAACCCGCCATTTTTTTGTCTTCATTACGTGAGCTGTCACAGTCTCTGGCATGGTTATTCGCCATAATCCCAGACCGTGGAATAAAGTCTATTTATAAGGTGGCGCTATTATGTATGACAACCTGAAAAGCTTAGGAATCAATCAACCGGAAGATGTCGATCGCTATAGCCTGCGTCAGGAGGCCAATAACGACATTCTTAAGATTTATTTCCGCAAGGATAGAGGCGAGTTCTTCGCCAAGAGCGTGAAATTCAAATATCCGCGCCAACGTAAAACTGTGGTAGCAGACAACGCCGGTCAGGGTTACAAAGAAATCCACGAAATAAACCCGAACCTGCGCTACGTAATTGATGAACTGGATCAGCTATGCCAACGCGATCAGGTGGAAGTGGATCTGAAACGCAAAATTCTTGATGACTTGCGTCATCTGGAAGGTGTGGTTTCCCACAAAATTGCCGAGATCGAATCCGATCTGGAAAAACTGACTCGCGGTAAATAAAGCTTCAGCCAACTGACAGTACAGATTGTACGGGCGCAGCATACTGCGCCCGTATTAATCGGGGCGAATATATTCGCCCCTTACAAGACGTCGGGTAATTCTATTTCAGCAACGTGCCCCATTTCTCAACCCATGGGCAAGAAACCACTTCTGGTTCAGGCTGCTCCATCGCATCGATTTCCAGCACTTCACCTACGCGGGTGGCCCCTTGTTCCTGCAGCAACGCATCAAACGCACGCCCGGCACCGCAGAAATTGTCGTAGCTACTGTCACCCAGGGCGATCAGCCCATAGCGTAGCTCCGGTTGGTAACCGACCTGGTCACGGATAGCGTGGAACAGTGGTGCAATGCTGTCCGGCAAATCACCCTGGCCGGTAGTTGAGGTAATCACCAGCGCATAGTGCTGACGGTAAAACTGCCAAGCCTCAAGCGTGCCTTCTTCAAACAGTTTGACCTCATGGCCTTGCTCACTGAGGATAGTTTCAGCCTCTTCCGCCACCAATAATGAGTTGCCGTAGACCGTTCCCACGAAGATTCCAACCTGAGCCATTGCCCCTACTCCCTTCAATATCTTTGAAAATGATCAGTTATCCTGACCGCTAGCCGGGGGAAACTCAACCCTGGCAAGCTCAGGGATACTCTCTGTCCAGCCAAACTGTGACATTACGCCCTGCCAAGGTTCATCCCAACGCGCAGAAAGGTGCAACGGCTCACCGGTCACCGGGTGGTTCAATTGCAAATGACTGGCGTGAAGCATCAGGCGTGAACAACCGAAATGCTGAGCCATACCACGGTTCTGACGCAGATCGCCATGTTTGCTGTCACCGATGATCGGATGGCGGATATGCACCATATGGCGGCGCAGCTGGTGCTTACGGCCATTTTCCGGCGTCAGTTCAACCAAACTATAACGCGCACTGTCATAACGACCAATGGCCACCGGCATCTCTGCCTGCGCCAGCGACCGATAATGAGTCACTGCCGGCTGTGGACCTTTGTCCTTCGAAGCAAACTTGTCCGCAATTTTATCCAGCTCTTCCGTCAACGGATAATCGATAGTATCGCCTTCGGGCACAAAACCACGCACTACCGCATGGTAAGTTTTTTGCAGCTGGTGCTGCTCAAATTGCTGCGATAACAATCGCGCGACGTCGCTGGAAAGTGCCATTAGCAACACTCCAGAGGTAGGACGATCGAGGCGATGTACGGTAAACACATGCTGGCCAATCTGATCACGAACGGTCTGCATGACAAATTGGGTTTCATGACGATCCAGCCAACTGCGGTGAACAAGCCACCCGGAAGGCTTATTCACCGCCACCAAATACTCATCCTGATAAAGGATCTCAAGCATTATTGTGGCTCTTTATTCAGCATGACATCCAAACGCTGCAACTGCACCAGCAGCGGCATGCAGTTAGACTCATTATCTTTCAGCGCCTCTTCAAAGTAAGGCGTGATAGCAAAACGCGTCGGCAACGGCGCACCGGCATCCAACAGCGCGTACATACGCGGCAGAAAGACCCATTGCAACCACGCTTCCGCCGACATGCTATCTATGCAAAACGGCTCGGGGCTGGCAAAAGCTTCAGGCTCTGGCGGCGTGGCCTGCCACAGCGCCAACTCTCGCATCGACTGTTCAATTGCCTGCAAACTAAGGCGAACCTGATTTTGTATACTCATCTGCATTCTCGATCTGTTTAAACCATGATATTCAGCGGCGCGGCTGAAAGGCCGCAAAGCATAGCATTTTACTTTTTATAGCCCAAATCCAGCTGAGTGGATAACGTTCGAACATTTGAACTGGTGGCCTACAGCGCCACACGGCACAATATACTTACCAAATAAACCACGCAGATTAGACAGATGCCCGCAATTACAACGACAAAAAATCACGCCACGCCTGGCAAAGCCATGCTTGCTTCGGTCACCGGCTACGCGATGGACGGCTTCGATTTGCTGATCCTCGGCTTTATGCTGCCCGCAATCAGTATCGAAATGGGACTGAGTTCTTCCGCCGCCGGCTCACTGGTCACCTGGACGCTGATCGGCGCCGTACTGGGAGGGGTGATTTTCGGCCACCTCAGCGATCGCTTTGGTCGTATTCGGGTATTGACCATCACTATCCTGATGTTTTCATTATTTACGGGTCTGTGCGCCCTGGCGCAAGGCTACTGGGATTTACTCGCCTATCGCACACTGGCGGGGATCGGACTCGGTGGTGAGTTTGGCATCGGTATGGCACTTATCGCCGAAGCCTGGCCTGCGGAAAAACGCAACCGTGCCTCTGCTTATGTTGGCATGGGATGGCAACTTGGGGTGCTGGCAGCGGCGTTTCTCACGCCGTTGCTGCTGACTCATATAGGCTGGCGCGGTATGTTCCTGGTTGGCTTACTCCCTGCGTTGGTATCATTCCTGATCCGTCGCACCTTGGGTGAACCGGAAGAGTTCGTCCGCCAACAACGTACCGGTGAGCAATTGTCATTCGCTCAACGTATAAGGTTGCTGTTCAAAGATCGGGCCACCAGCAAGGCCAGTATCGGCATTTTCATCCTGTGTTCGGTGCAGAATTTCGGTTATTACGGATTGATGATTTGGATGCCAACATATCTGGCAAAAAATTTCGGGTTCTCGCTGACCAAGTCCGGCTTATGGACCGCGGTCACAGTGATCGGCATGACATTCGGTATTTGGCTATTTGGCGTATTGGCCGATCGCTTCACTCGCTGGAAGATTTTTATCAGCTATCAGATTGGCGCTGTAGTGATGGTGATAGTCTACGCGCAGCTTAGCGACCCAACGCTAATGCTGTTTGCCGGGGCACTGATGGGATTGTTCGTTAATGGCATGATTGGAGGCTACGGCGCCTTGATCTCGGATACCTACCCCGTTCAGGCACGCGCTACCGCGCAAAACATCCTGTTTAATCTTGGCCGTGGTGTTGGCGGACTCGGGCCATTGGTCATCGGCGCATTGGTGACACAGGTATCCTTCACTGCGGCAATCAGCCTGTTGGCGGCAATTTATCTGCTGGATATTTACGCCACATTATTCCTTCTACCGAAGAAACAGGGTCATGGCGATACGCTGGGGGCGATTGGTTAACAACTGAGATGAATTTGAGCAGGGACAAGCATCTTTGATGCTTAATGCATAACCAATATAAAAGTTGAGGGCACTGCGCTAACAGTGCCCTCGGTTCGTTTTATAGCAGTCCTGCTACACAGTGTGCTCCCTGCTCAATCCTTGAAAACTTTTCCTACGGCCATCCTGACCAAACCGTCCTGGCGTTATCCTGTAGCATCATCCTGATGCGGTTCCTCAGCCTTCATGGCCCGCCAACCATCCTGTGCCGGCTCTCAATCTCCGTCCTGGAGGTGTCCCTGGTTTCAATCCTGAAACATCCTGAGCATCTCCTGACGCCATCCTTCGCTCTTCACTGAGCGCATCCTTTTCTTCGTCCTGAAGCTGCATCATCCTGATGCTTTCCAGCTCCACAGCGTCCCTTCCGGTAAACATAAGATCGCTTAATTATCTCTGGTTCACAAGGGCTTACTGGTTGGTTGACAGGAAATTAATGCTAAGAGTTATCCTAAAGAAAATCTAACCAATTGATCTGGATAACAATAAAACGCGTCTGAGCCGCTGGCAGGGAAAAATTAAAAGCGATCTCTCACAGCCCGTGTGAGAGATCTCTCACACGGATTACGGTGAAATTAGCGTCAAACATCAAGCCGTGGGCGCAATGCGTCGAGGAAATTGCCCAACGAAGCCGCCAGCAACGTGCGCTTATCACTCCCGAATTGCTCCAGTACCACATTACCGCTCACGTTGCACAATGAGACCATAGTCATTTCTGATTCAGTGGTGGCCAGGAATAACGTCGGTGATAATTTTAGGCGTTTTTGCGTCACAAGATGACCGATCAGGTTTTCTTGCAGGCGAATAAAATCGTCCTCGCTCCACACCTGCAACAGCGTCACATCATGCTCGCCAAACTGGGCGCTCATGTCACCCGCATACTGTTGGGTATAAAACAGATGGATGTCCGGCTGTAGCCGAAGCTCAAGCGCAGTTTCTACCTTTTCCAGGGTCGCTGCTGGGGTAAATGGCTGCGGTAACCACAGCACCTCGTTATCCCGGTTTTCTACGAGACAAGGCGATGGCACGCCGTACAGATCTTGGCTTGCTGGCGCATGACCGCGCTCCTGCTGCCAAAGATCAACATAGCGCTGGGTGAACTCACGCAGAGCGTGCGGTACTTCATGGTCCATATTTTTTCTCGCATACGGTAAACTGACATCCATTGTACCTATCTATTACCAAGGTGACAGCAGATGTCCTCATATCAAGACCATCACGCCCTGTCGGCATTGACCCTAGGCAAAACTACCGCGTACCGCGATCGCTATGACGCGACATTGCTGCAAGCTGTACCACGCAGCATGAACCGTGAGCCGCTGGGTTTGTATCCGGACAACTTGCCGTTCCACGGTGCCGATATTTGGACGCTGTACGAGCTCTCCTGGCTGAATGACAACGGCCTGCCGCAGGTAGCAGTCGGAGAGATTAGCCTCAACGCTGACAGCATCAACCTCATTGAGTCCAAGAGCTTCAAACTTTACCTCAATAGCTTTAACCAAACGCCTTTCAACGACTGGGAGACTGTACGCAGCACCTTGCAGCGCGATCTGTCTGCCTGCGCTCAGGGTGAGGTCAGCGTCTCATTGTTCCGCGTAGAGCAACTGGAAGGCAGCCAGATCGCCCGACTGGATGGCGAATGCATCGATAACCAGGACATCCGTATCGATAACTATGAGTTCAATGCTGACTACCTGCAAAATGCGACCGGCACGGAACAGGTAGAAGAGCAGCTTGTCAGTCACCTGTTGAAATCCAATTGCCTGATCACCAACCAGCCAGACTGGGGCTCGGTGCAAATTCATTATCGTGGTGCGCAGATCGATCGTGAGGCACTGCTGCGTTATCTGGTGTCCTTCCGTCACCACAATGAATTCCACGAACAGTGTGTAGAACGTATTTTTAACGATTTGATGCACTATTGTCAGCCGCAGAGCCTGACGGTGTATGCGCGCTACACCCGCCGTGGCGGGCTGGACATCAATCCATGGCGCAGTAACACTGATTTTGTCCCGTCACATGGCCGTCTGGCACGCCAATAGTGCGAAACAGTGCTCAACAACTGAGCTAACGAGCGGTTTATATTGGTAAAAAACAGGGGACGGCGGTAAGGTTAAATCAGGAGCGCTGGGCATTGCGGCTGGCAAACGATGATGTTGCCGCCGTGCGCTAACTATAACGAGATGCTGTTCTGCTGCGTATGGATTACTACTGCCCCTTTCCGGGTGCAAAGGAGTTACCTTGATTACACACATCAGCCCGCTTGGCTCTATGGATTTGCTGTCGCAGCTGGAAGTAGACATGCTGAAGCGCACTGCCAGCAGCGATCTATACCGTTTGTTCCGCAACTGTTCACTGGCAGTTTTGAATTCTGGCAGCCAGACCGACAACAGCAAACAGCTGCTGTCACGCTACGAAAGCTTTGATATTAACGTGTTGCGCCGTGAGCGCGGGGTCAAACTTGAGCTTGTGAATCCACCTGAAGACGCCTTTGTTGATGGCAGGATTATCCGATCGCTGCAAGCCAACCTGTTCGCTGTGCTGCGCGATATCCTGTTCGTTCACGGCCAAATAGACAGCGCTGGCCGTTTTCAGCATCTGAACCTGGAAAACTCGGCCCATATTACCAACCTGGTGTTCTCTATCTTGCGCAACGCCCGTGCGCTGCATCTCGATGAAGATCCTAATATGGTGGTGTGCTGGGGCGGCCATTCAATCAACGAAAACGAATATCTGTACGCACGCAAAGTTGGCAGCCAACTCGGGCTGCGCGAACTGAACATCTGTACGGGGTGCGGGCCAGGGGCAATGGAAGCACCGATGAAAGGTGCTGCTGTAGGCCATGCGCAACAACGCTACTATAACAGTCGCTTTATCGGCATGACTGAACCGTCGATCATCGCTGCCGAACCGCCTAACCCGCTGGTCAATGAACTGGTGATCATGCCGGACATTGAAAAGCGCCTGGAAGCCTTCGTACGTATCGCTCACGGTATCATCATCTTCCCGGGTGGTGTCGGCACCGCGGAAGAGCTGCTGTATCTTCTGGGTATCTTGATGAACCCTGAAAACAGCGAGCAGGTATTGCCACTGATCCTCACCGGCCCGAAAGAAAGTGCCGACTATTTCCGTGTGCTGGACGAGTTCATCATGAACACGTTGGGGGAAGAAGCTCGCCGCCATTACACTATCATCATCGACGATCCGGCTGAAGTCGCACGTCAGATGAAGAAAGCCATGCCATTGGTGAAAGAGAATCGCCGCAATACCGGTGATGCCTACAGCTTTAACTGGTCAATCCGCATAGCACCAGATCTGCAATTACCGTTTGAGCCAAGCCACGAAAATATGGCGAATCTCAACCTGTATCCGGATCAGCCAGCCGAACAGTTGGCAGCTGCGCTGCGCCGCGCATTTTCCGGTATCGTAGCCGGTAACGTGAAGGAAAATGGCATTCATGCTATCGAGCAATTTGGCCCGTACAAGCTTCACGGCGAACCGCAAATGATGAAGCAGATGGACAGCCTGCTTCAGGGCTTTGTTGCCCAGCATCGCATGAAGCTACCCGGTACCGCTTATGTTCCCTGCTACGAAATCGTAGCCTGACCATCTCCGGGCGGCGCTAAAGCCGCCCTTCTTTTTTCTGACTTTATCAAGTCACAATACTGCAGCTTGAAAGACAACGCGTAAATGCCTATACACCTACTGATCGTTGATGCTCTGAACCTCATCCGCCGCATACACGCCGTGCAGGGTTCTCCCTGTGTGAATGCTTGCCAGCACGCGCTGCAGCAGTTGATTCAGCACAGTCGGCCAACGCACGCCGTGGCGGTATTTGACGAAGATGACCGCAGTGAAAGCTGGCGTCATCAAATTCTGCCCGATTACAAAGCCGGGCGTTCTCCGATGCCAGAAAATTTACAGCAGGAAATGCCGCAGCTCCGACAGGCGTTTGAAGCGCTCAGTGTGGCCTGTTGGCATTCTCCGGGCAATGAAGCGGACGATCTGGCGGCAACGCTGACCGCAAAGGTCACAGGTGGCGGCCACCAGGTGACCATTGTGTCCACCGACAAAGGCTATTGCCAACTGTTAGCACCCAATGTGCAGATCCGTGATTACTTTCAAAAGCGCTGGTTGGATATGCCCTTTGTACAGCAAGAGTTTGGGGTGTCACCACAGCAGTTGGCGGATTACTGGGGGTTGGCGGGAATAAGCAGCAGCAAAATCCCTGGCGTGGCAGGTATTGGACCGAAGACGGCAGTATTGCTGTTACAGCAGGCAGGTTCGCTGGATGGGTTGTATCAGGATTTGGAACACGTGCCGGAGAAATGGCGCGGTAAACTGCAACAGCACCGCGAAATGGCTTATATCAGTAAAAAAGTGGCGACATTACGAACTGATCTGACGTTAACCGGTAACCTACAACAACTGCGGTTACCGCTTTAACGATACCCGACAGACTTCAAGTTGCAGGAGCATTGGCTGCCTTTACTCACCCGAATCACTTATTTTGAGTAAACTCATCGGGACTCGCTCAGTTACCGCCTGCCTGCAACTCGAATTATTTAAGGTATAAGATTACTGCCGGCAGCGTTTTTATTCACGCTCGTCGCGACGACCAGCCACAGCCGACCACATACGGCGAACGTGCACAGTAACCTCTTCACGATCGTGGTACAGCTGCTTAGCATGAATCTCTGAGCTGATACCCGCCGAATCCAACGCTTCCTTGATAGACAACAGGTTCTGAGAAACCTCTTCGTAGCGCTTTTTCATCGGCAGTTTAAGGTTAAAGATCGCCTCACGGCACCAGCCCTTCACCAGCCATTGAATCATCAAGCTAGTCACCTTCGCCGGCTTCTCCACCATGTCACACACCAGCCAGTAAATCTTGCTGCTAGAAGGTTCATATCTGAAGCCATCGGCACGGTGATGCGTTACCTGGCCGGTATCCATCAGGCTCGGTGCCATTGGGCCATTATCTACCGCATGTACCATCATGCTGCGCTGGACCAATTGATAGGTCCAGCCGCCCGGGCAAGCGCCCAGATCAACCGCATGCATACCGCTCGCCAAACGTTCGTCCCACTCATCGGCAGGAATGAATACGTGGAATGCCTCTTCCAGTTTCAGCGTAGAACGGCTTGGGGCATCGGATGGGAACTTAAGACGCGGAATCCCCATGTAGAACGGCGAGTTGTTATTGCTGAAGGAATAACCGACATAGCAGCAACCCGGCGCGATAAAGAACACGTGAACCACTGGGCGGGTCGCGTTCTCACGCGCCATCAACACTTTCTGTTCACGCATTGCAGAACGCAACGGCACCGTCAGCTTACGACAGAACTTCAACAGTTCTTTGCTTTCATTAGTGTCCGGTACTTCCACGCGTAGCTCACCACCACGATCAACCACACCTATCAGCATGCCAACAATCGGTGATACACGGTCTTCCGGCGGCAAATCACGCAGCAACTCACCAACCACCAACATCTGGCGGGCAAAGATTAGTTCACGGAACGGGATTTCCCGAGCCAGGCGATCGGCATCATCCGGTTGATAACATTCGAACAACACGTAGCCGCTGTTATCCTTCACTCTGGCAAAGCCGAACACTTCCAGTTCAGCAGCCTTTGCAGTAATTTCCGCCGCACACTCTTTTTCAAAGCCTTGACGGCAATACAACGCAAGTCTATTCATGGCGCTCGGCCTTTTTCCTCAGACGCAAAGCGCCAATCAACATCAATGCCCATCCGATCAGGAAACACACACCGCCAACCGGCGTGATATAAACCCAAACCTTCAGATGTGACAGCGCCAGACAGTACAGGCTGCCGCTGAACAGTACAGTGCCGAGCGCCAAGAGCGCCCCGCTCCAATAAAACCACAGGCTGACGCGGCGTTGCATCGCCACGGCCAACGCCAGGATCGCCAGGGTATGGAACCCTTGGTAGTCCAGACCGGTACGGATCCAAACCATCTCGTTAGCACCTAGCGTGCCACTTAATACGTGTGCGCCAAAGGCGCCCAGAGCAACAAATACAAAGCCGCTGATAGCAGCAAAAATCAGCATTGAACGACTGCTCATCGTTATTTACCTTTATTAAAGAGAGCCGGTTGCGATAAAACGGCGACCGACCTTATTGTTCGTAGCGAAAGCGGAACTTTTCTTGTTCGCTGGCTGCTCGTGCCAGGATCCACTGACGAAAGGCGGCTATTTTACCCAGTTCTGCCTGGCTGTCATGACATACCAGATAAAAAGCATTTTTACTGACTAAAACATCGTTAAACGGGCAGACCAACCGTCCGGCTTCAATTTCGGTCTGCGCCATCACGTTATTCACCAGTGCAATCCCCTGCCCATGCACCGCAGCCTGAACGACCATGGCGCTGTGACTGAAAATCGGGCCTTGCTGCACATTAATGTGTTGTAACCCCAATTGACGTGTATAGGCCAACCAGTCGCGGCGGGAAGTATCATGCAGTAGCGTGTGATAAGCCAGATCGCTCGTCATTTTTAATGCATGTTCCCCGGTCAGCAAGCTCGGTGAACACACCGGCAACAGATATTCCGCGTATAAACGCTCGGCACGTAAACCTGTCCAGTTACCACGACCATAGAAAATCGCCACGTCGACATCATCCGCCAACTTGTCTTCTTCACGGTCCACCGCCTGGATTCGCACATCGATTCCCGGATAAGCTGAGTTAAAGCCTGACAGTCGTGGCACCAACCACTGAATAGCAAAACTCGGGGGCAAACTGACGGTTAATGCACCCTTGGCGCTACGCGCCTGCAGCTTACGTGTGGCCTCATTGATTGAGGAGAAGATTTCCTTGATATCCAGGTAATAACTTTGCCCTTCTTCCGTCAGTAACAAGGAGCGATTACGACGCCGAAACAGCTTCAGGCCAAGGAAGTCCTCCAGCGACTTGATCTGGTGGCTCACCGCGGCCTGGGTGACAAACAGCTCTTCTGCCGCTTTGGTAAAACTCAGGTGACGGGCAGCCGCGTCAAAGACCCGCAGCGCATTAAGAGGTGGTAAGCGTTTAGACATTTATTAGCTACTTTTGTGTAACAATATTCCGAATGATTCGGCATAAAAAATCAAGCGGCGTTGTCTGCCGTGCAATAGGCACAGGACAGCAAAACGCTACCATTAGTTTTTTTAATCCGAGCCATTATAAATTGTCCGTTGAGCATGCGCCAGCAAATACCTATAGTGGCGGCACTTCCCGGGCCGGAACGAAAAGGAATTGGGTGTCTAGGACATCGATGAACTTTTGGCTTGTGGTTGTGATGTTGTGTTTGCAAATTGTCTGGCAATCCAGACGTGGTAGCTAAGCTACTGTTTTTTCACTTCCTGTACATTTACCCTGTCTGTCCATAGTGATTTTATGCAGCACCGCAATCTTTGCGGTGCTTTTTTTTTGCCTGACGTTTACTGGTTGCTTTCAACCATTTCTTTCACGTCGGAACGGTTGATCTGCTGCTCAACGCCGTTAGCATCTTTATAGCTGATCATCCCGGTGTCGTTGTCCACTTTTGGCTTGCCGTCAGCGACAATAGTGCGCCCATCATTGGTGTGCATCACGTAGTTGCTGGAACAGGCTGCCAGGGTGAACGTAAGCATCAGAGCAGAGATAATTGCGGCTGTCTTCTTCATTGTGGACTCCTTGTAGTTTTAAATGCTGTAAAAAACCCTTTATGTTATTCAACGCCATTATTTAGCGCGTACTTATTAGCATAACAAACTTATCCATAATTTCCAGCCGATGAATCCTAATATGCGGGATAGCTTGTCTCTGGCGATAAAATAGGACAGGATCAGCCATTGACTCAAGCCAGTGACAATCAGGGTATGACACCTTTTAACCCCATCGTTTTTCGTAATCAGTTTCCTGCTTTGCAACAAGCAGGCATTTATCTCGATAGCGCCGCCACCGCGTTGAAACCGTTGGCGGTCATCAACGCTACGCAGCAGTTTTACCGTGACGACGCTGCCACCGTGCACCGCAGCCAACACCGCGCGGGGCAAGATCTGACCCTGCGTTTCGAACAGGCACGTCAGCAGGTCGCTAAACTTGTTAATGCTCCGTCAGCCGATGACATTATTTGGACCCGTGGTACGACTGAAGCCATCAACTTAGTAGCACAAAGTTATGCGCGTCCCCGCTTGCAACCGGGTGACGAAATCCTGGTGAGCGAGGCCGAGCACCACGCCAATCTGATCCCCTGGCTAATGGTGGCGGAACAAACCGGCGCACGCGTGGTGAAATTGCCGCTTGGTGCAGACCACCTGCCGGACCTGACACAGTTACCAAGCCTGCTGAGCGAGAAAACCCGCCTGCTGGCACTGGGACAAATGTCCAACGTCACTGGTGGTTGCCCAGATCTGGCGTACGCCATCGATTTGGCCCATCGCGTCGGGGCGCGCGTGATGATCGACGGCGCGCAGGGTATCGTGCACTGCCCGGCAGACGTTCAGCAGCTTAACATTGATTTTTACGCCTTCTCTGGGCATAAACTCTATGGTCCGACCGGCATTGGTGCACTGTACGGCAAAAGTGAATTATTGGCGCAGATGGCACCGTGGCAAGGTGGCGGCAAGATGTTGACTCAGGCGTCATTCGACGGTTTCACGCCACAAAAACCCCCACACTGTTTTGAAGCCGGTACGCCAAATATTGCTGGCGTGTTAGGGCTGGCTGCTGCGCTGGAATGGCTGAGCAAACAGGATATGACGGCAGCAGAGCACTATAGCCGCGATCTGGCCGATCAGGCAGAGCAACGATTGGCGCAACTGCCAGGATTCCGCAGCTTCCGGTGTTCTGGCTCCAGCTTGTTGGCGTTTGATATTGCCGATATCCATCACAGCGATATCGTTACCCTGCTGGCAGAACAAGGCATCGCAGTACGTGCCGGTCAGCATTGTGCTCAGCCGCTCATGGCAGCATTGGGTGTCAGTGGTACGCTACGTGCCTCTTTCGCACCTTACAACACCCAGGAAGACGTCGATGCCCTGGTGGCCGCACTGCAGAGCGCCATCGACCTGCTGGCCGACTAGATGACTCCCGGAGAGACTATGCTTGCCCCCCACCCCTTTGGTCATGAAATAACTGCCGAGGCGTTGATCGAGAAATTTACCGCGCTGAAACAGTGGGAAGATCGCTATCGCCAACTGATCATGCTGGCGAAACAATTACCGCCACTGCCAGAAGCGTTACGTGCAGCAGAAATGGAGTTGAGTGGCTGTGAGAACCGGGTCTGGTTGGGGCATCAGTTATTGGCGGACGGCACGCTGCACTTTTATGGCGACAGCGAAGGCCGCATCGTACGCGGCCTGCTGGCGGTGTTGCTTACGGCAGTCGAAGGAAAAACGCCACAGCAGGTTGTGGCAATGGATCCCTTGGCGCTGTTTGAAAAGCTCGCACTGCGTGCCCAGCTCAGCGCCACTCGCGCCAGCGGGTTGGAAGCCTTAGCAAGTGCAGTGAAGATGATAGCTGCTCGCTACGCCTGACGCGCGGCTTTCGCTACCATCTTCTTCAGAGCATGGGAAACAGCGACAAAGCCAAAGGTGGCGGTAACCATGGTTGCCGCGCCAAACCCCGCACTGCAATCCATTCTTTTTGGCCCTTCTGCGGTACTGCGTGATGCACAAACGCTGCCATCAGGTTGCGGATAAACCAGCGGTTCACTGGAAAATACGCAGTCAATACCCAGTTTACCTTTGCTGTTCTTCACCACGTTGAAATCATTTTTCAGCCGCTCCCGCAGCTTGGCGGCTAACGGATCCTGAATGGTTTTCGCCAGGTCGACTACCGCAATCTGGGTGGGATCTATCTGGCCACCAGCACCACCGGTAGTGACTACGGGGATCTTGTAACGGCGACAATAGGCCAGCAACGCCGCCTTCGGCCGTACGCTGTCAATCGCATCGATGACATAGCTAAAATTATTATTCAGTAGCTCTGCGACATTATCGGCAGTAATAAAGTCGTCAATGCACGTCACCCGGCACTCTGGGTTGATCGCCAGAATACGCTCCGCCATCACTTCAGTTTTTGACTGGCCAACATGTTGGCGTAGCGCATGGATCTGGCGGTTAGTGTTAGTGACGCAGACATCATCCATATCAATCAGCGTAATGGCACCGATTCCGGTACGCGCCAGTGCCTCAGCAGCCCAAGAACCCACGCCGCCGATGCCAATAACGCAAATATGCGCCTGGGAAAACAGCGCCAATGCTTGCTGACCGTACAAACGTGCTGTGCCGCCAAAACGTTGCAGGTAGGCTTCAGAATAGGCTGTGTTCATAACGCTTTAATACCTTAACATTGCAAATGATAAGGGCCGGAATGTCCGGCCCTTGCGGGTCAATATCGATATGACTATGGCCGTTAGCGGGTAACCAACAGCGAACCGCCGGACGTGGAATTATTCTGGCTGGTAAACAACGGCGCGTTAACGTTGGCGCCTTTTAACACCCAAACGCGACCATAGTGGTTGTAAAAACCTGCCGAGTGACCGGCATCCGGCCCAATGCCCTGGTACATGTCGAAGTGCTGGCCTTTAATCGCCCCACCCACATCCAGAGCCACCATCAGGCGCATCTCATATTTTCCCGTGAATTTACCCTTGTTGTCCAGCAGCGGCACTTCTGCCAGCAGCGTGGTACCCGCCGGGATCAACGAACGATCGGAAGCCACCGAGGCTTTGGCAATCAGTGGTACTGCACTGGCGCCCCGCACCGGTGCAAAGGACTCCGGACGGAAGAAGACAAAGGAAGGGTTTTGCTCCAGCAGCTCACGCACTTCTGCTGCGCTGTGGGTATCAGCCCACTGACGAATTGCCTGCATCGACATATCCGCCTTTGTCACTTCGCCACGGTCGATCAGCACTTTACCAATGCTACGGTAAGCGTGGCCGTTCTTGCCACCATAGCCGAAGAACACCAACGGCTGACCATTGCCATAATCCACATAACCACTGCCCTGGACTTCCATCATAAAGTTGTCCATTAGTGAGTTGGTGTA
This sequence comes from Serratia grimesii NBRC 13537, assembly GCF_001590905.1. Lineage (GTDB taxonomy): Bacteria > Pseudomonadota > Gammaproteobacteria > Enterobacterales > Enterobacteriaceae > Serratia > Serratia grimesii. The sequence continues at coordinate 139,485 of NZ_BCTT01000017.1, read as the reverse complement.
CGCCACAATATAGCGGTCATCCAGCGCACCGGAATAAATGCCTGCGCGATCGGGTAAACGACCTTTTCCTTTTGGCGGCATGCGGTACAGCGGGTAGCGGAACTCACCCTGTTGGGTATAGCGCGCCTGCAACACCGGCGTGTAGTAACCGGTAAACTGCACATTGCCGTAGTTGTCCACGCCTTCCATTTGGTAGGCACTGAGGCCGTATTGATTCAGGTTGCGCGTGTCAGCGCCTGAGGCCATCCAACTTTGTACGGCCTGAAACGTCGTGTTGTTGCGATTAAAAAGTGAAGGAGAGGCGTTTTTAATCTCCATCAGTTGATCCGCGTAATCCCTGGCATTAACCGGTACGCCTTTGGCGTTAGGTTGGTTAACTAGCTCCAGCGACTGCTCCAGACGGCCATCTTTATATTGCTGTCCCCGGTCAGTCGGCTTAGATGAACAGCCTGCCAGTACCGCTACCACTAACCCGCCCAGCAGGTATTTGCCCCAACGTCCTTTCATCACGCACACTCTCAACTGATATGATCTACCGGCGAACGATAACAAACGCCCATAGATAAAGGAATCGCTGCAAATAAAAAAAGCCACAGGGCGGATAACGATGAAAAAGACCGCAAATTGCGGACTAATCCACCAGAAAGGCTGTTTTAGTTCAATTAAATGCAAAAAGGGTTGCAACAAAATGCACGGAGAGTATAGTGCGCTTCCATCGGACGCGGGGTGGAGCAGCCTGGTAGCTCGTCGGGCTCATAACCCGAAGGTCGTCGGTTCAAATCCGGCCTCCGCAACCAACCGATACTGCAAGAGCAGTATCAAGTAAGTGTTGGATTCGATGAAAAAGTATTATACGGACGCGGGGTGGAGCAGCCTGGTAGCTCGTCGGGCTCATAACCCGAAGGTCGTCGGTTCAAATCCGGCCCCCGCAACCAACAGATACTGTACCAGCGGTATCTTATGAAATGTTGGTTTCGATAATACAAGCATTAAGACGGACGCGGGGTGGAGCAGCCTGGTAGCTCGTCGGGCTCATAACCCGAAGGTCGTCGGTTCAAATCCGGCCTCCGCAACCAATCTTAATGACTACAGATAAGCACCTTAACGGGTGTTTTTTTGTATCTAAAATCCGCCAAAAACCGACCGGGCATCTGCCCAGCCGCTTCTATTGTTACATTATCCTCTGCGCGCTACCGCACCACCGTTGGCAAAATAGGCCTTGATACCCGCAAGAATAGATTCCGCCACCTGCTGCTGGAAATGGGTGGTACGTAATTTACGCTCTTCTTCTATGTTGCTGATAAACGCGGTCTCAACCAGAATCGATGGGATATCCGGTGCCTTTAATACGGCAAAACCGGCCTGATCGACACGATTCTTATGCAAACGGTTAATTTTCCCCATCCGGTTCAGCACTTCCTTGCCGAATTTCAAACTGTCATTGATGGTCGCGGTTTGTATCAGATCAAACATGGTGTGATCCAGATAACGGTCACCGCTTTTACTTACTCCACCAATTTGGTCCGACTCATTCTGGGTTTGTGCCAGGAACTTCGCCGCCGAGCTGGTAGCCCCCTTGGTCGACAGTGCAAAGACCGACGAGCCTCGCGCGGCGCGGCTCGTAAAGGCATCAGCGTGGATCGACACAAACAGGTCGGCACGTTGCTTACGCGCCTTAGCCACCCTCACCTTCAACGGAATAAAGACATCTTCATTGCGCGTCATAAAGACTTTCATATTCGGTTCGCGCTTGATTAACGTGCTCAGCCGGCGCGCAATCTGCAACACGATGTCTTTTTCGCGCGTTTTAAATTTGCCAATGGCACCAGGATCTTCACCCCCGTGCCCAGGATCCAGCATGATGACAATCGGTCGGTCACGTCCTGCCTTACCGGCCTGTGGTGCCTCTGCCGGCAAAGTACGCTCAAGATCACCCTTGTTGTAATCTTCCAGTAACGCCAGCAGTGGATCATAGTCTTCACCGCTCCCCCCCTTGCTCGGGTACAAATCCATCACCAGACGATTACGATATTCCGGTACCGGTGCCAACGTAAACATATGTGGGCTTACACTCTGTTTGAGTTCCAGCACCAAGCGGACGGTATTTTGATCAAACTGACCAACACGCGCTTGCTTCAGGTAGGGATCGTCGTCCCGCACCTGGCCGACAATGCCCTTCAACACGCTGTTGAGTTGCACGCCTTCGATATCCACCACCACGCGATCGGGATTGGTCAGCGCAAATTGTTTGTATTTCAACTCAACGTTAGATTCGAGCGTCACCCGGGTATAGGTGGAGGAAGGCCAGACGCGGACGGCAATGACGTGCGATGAAGCAGCGACACCTACGCGACTCACACTCAGCAACCAGCTTGCGGCAACCCCCTGTAATAAACGACGGCGGCCCAGATTGTGATTTGAGTTTGGCATGCGACTCCAGCAGTCATAACAGATTAAAACAGATGAATAAAACACCAGTAAAACGGGAATGCCGAAAACTTTAACCAATCATTCCGGCGCTGTCATCAGAAAATCTTTTTATGGTTTTTCAATTTATTAACGATTCAGCGCCCTTAGCAAAGAAATAGAGACAATTTCGTACTTGCCATCAGGACCAGAAAAGAATAAAAATACAAAAATATCGTATAAATATGCAAAAGAGGTTTGGCCGTGAAGGAACGTAGTACAGAGCTGGTTCAAGGATTCCGTCACTCAGTTCCCTATATCAACGCCCACCGTGGCAAGACGTTTGTCGTTATGCTTGGCGGGGAAGCCATAGAACATGAGAACTTTGCCAACATCGTTAACGATATCGGGCTGCTGCATAGTCTGGGGATTCGTTTGGTGGTGGTCTATGGCGCGCGACCGCAGATTGATGTCAATCTGGCGCAGCATAATTACCAACCGATTTATCACAAGCACACCCGCGTCACCGATGCACATACGCTTGAACTAGTTAAGCAAGCTGCGGGTCTGCTGCAACTGGATATCACCGCCCGGCTGTCAATGAGCCTCAACAACACGCCATTGCAGGGCGCGCATATCAACGTCGTCAGCGGTAATTTTATCATCGCCCAGCCGCTGGGTATTGATGATGGCGTGGATTACTGCCACAGCGGCCGCATCCGCCGTATTGATGAAGAAGCCATTCACCGTCAGCTCGACAGCAACGCCATCGTGCTGATTGGCCCGGTTGCCGTTTCCGTCACCGGCGAAAGCTTTAATCTGACGTCAGAAGAAGTGGCAACCCAATTAGCCATCAAACTGAAGGCAGAGAAAATGATCGGCTTCTGTTCGTCACAAGGGGTCACCAATCAGGAAGGGACGATCATTTCTGAACTGTTCCCTAACGATGCACAGAAACGTATCGAGGAACTGGAAGAGCAAGGAGATTACCATTCCGGCACAGTGCGCTTCCTGCGTGGCGCAGTAAAAGCCTGCCGCAGCGGTGTGCGTCGCAGCCACCTGATCAGTTATCAGGAAGACGGTGCGCTGGTGCAAGAACTGTTCTCACGCGACGGTATCGGTACCCAGATAGTCATGGAGAGTGCTGAACAGGTGCGCCGGGCGACGATTAATGATATCGGCGGCATCCTCGAACTGATTCGTCCGCTTGAGCAGCAAGGTATTTTGGTACGTCGCTCGCGTGAGCAATTAGAGATGGAAATCGACAAGTTCACCATTATTGAGCGCGATAACCTGACCATCGCTTGCGCAGCACTGTATCCGTTCCCGGAAGAAAAAATCGGTGAGATGGCCTGCGTTGCGGTTCACCCCGATTATCGCAGCTCATCACGGGGTGAAATGTTACTACAGCGAGTAGAAAGCCAGGCGCGGCAAATGGGCTTACGCAAACTGTTTGTGCTGACCACGCGCAGTATTCACTGGTTTCAGGAGAGAGGCTTCACGCCGGCAGAGGTCGACGTGCTGCCCGTCGAGAAACAGGCGCTGTATAACTACCAGCGGCGCTCTAAAATTCTGCTGGCAGACCTGTAGCCCTTTGGGGGCGCAGCATGCTGCGCCCCGCTTACACAGTGATTTGCAACCGTTCTGCTAACCCACTGCGGCGTTGTGTTGGCGTACGGATCGCCCGTATCAAAACCGCATCAGTGGCATACAACGAAAGCTGCTTGCGCGCGCGGGTGATCGCGGTATAGACCAATTCGCGAGTCAATACCGGCATGAAGTGATTGGGCAGTACCAGCACTGTGTGGTCAAACTCTGAGCCCTGCGACTTATGCACCGTCATCGCATAAGCGGTTTCATGCGCCGGTAAACGGCTCGGTTGCACCGACTTAATACTGCCGTCTGGCAGTTGAAAGTGAACGCGCAATTCACCGCTCTCGTCCCGCAAAGCAATACCGATATCGCCGTTAAACAGCCCCAACGCGCTGTCATTGCGACCAATCATCACAGGACGACCGGAATACCAGCGCCCCGCAGCACCAGGCTTACGACGGATAAGACCGGAACGTTGCAACCCCGTCTCAATACGCTCGTTCAACCCGGTAATACCAAATGGCCCTTCTCGCAGCGCGCACAGCACCTGAAAACGGCCAAATGCTGCAAGCACTGCCGTGGCATCCGCACCTTCGGCGACCTGCCGCAGGTAATCGCGATAACCCGTCACACAGGCATCCAATAACACTTGGTAGTCTTGCGTTTCCGCCAACGGATAGCCCGTAACATCGCTGAAACTGCCGTTGAGCGCCGCCAAGGCACGTTTACCGTCACCAGCATTCACGGCAAAAGCCAATTGACCAATGCCTGAATTGGCATCAAAGCGATAGCTTTTGCGCAGCAGGCACAAGCTGTCGCGCACTGCCGCCTCCGCTTGAGCACGTTGTCCCTGTAATAAACAGCCGGTCAGACGCGAAAGTTGCTCGGCTCGCGGAACGCTGTAGCCTTGTTCGGCAAAGCGGCAAATATCCCCCAATACAGCCCCAGCCTCTACCGAAGCCAGTTGATCACGGTCTCCCAGAAAAATCACCCGAGCCTGAGCAGGCAAAGCGGCTATCAAACGCGCCATCATTGGCAGATCGACCATTGAGGCCTCATCGACTACCAACACGTCCAGATGCAGCCGATTGCCACTGTGATAACGCATACGCTGACTGTTGGGCTGAGCGCCCAGCAGGCGATGCAACGTGGAAGCTTCTGTGGGGAACAGCGCACGCTGCTCCGGGGTTAACGCCAGTTGTTTGCTGGCACTGCCCAGGGATTCGGTTAAACGCGCCGCCGCTTTGCCGGTGGGCGCTGCCAGTTGAATACGCAACCGACGCCCCTCAGCAAGTTGCACCAGTGCCGCCAGCAATTTGGCGACCGTGGTGGTCTTACCGGTGCCCGGTCCGCCGGAAATGACCGCTATGCGCCGCGTTGCCGCCACGGCTGCCGCAATTTTCTGCCAGTCCGCTTCATCTGTCGCCTCGCCGAATAGGCGGTCAAGAATAGCGCGTAGCTCCGCTTCTTCAACGGACTGATGGAGGCTATCGCTGCTGATAAATGCAGCAACCTCCCCTTCGTTCTGCCACATTCGCTGTAGGTACAAACGCTGCTGTTGCAACACCATCGGCATTGCAGTCGTGCCATCACCCACTGCCCCGCAGGCAGAAAGGCGCCGTTGCCAACCGGCCACATCCAACTGCCCTGCCGCCAACCATGCAGCCTGTGCCAGCTCCGGCTGACGTCCGTCAAAAAGGTTTTCCGGCAGCAGCTGCTCCAACATCAGACAAACATGGCCAGCACCAGCCTCTGCGCTGAGACAGGCCGCAGCCAACAGAATATCCGGCTCATCGGCCCTTGCAACTACTCGTGCGAACTGTAGGTCAAGCGGGCGTAACACGCCGAGCGCCTGCGCCTGCTCCAATAGCGTGATCATGATGCATCCTCCGCCGCAATGGTTTCGCCGCGGAATAACAGGTCCATACCTTCCACCAATTTCGCTTCCGGGCGGCAGGCAAAAATGCCGTTGCCAGGATGCTGTGCATCCACTCCGCGCAGGAACAGATAAATCACTCCGCCGAAGTGCCGCTGATAATCATAATCTGGCAACCTATGACGCAGATAGCGGTGCAGGGCCAGTGTGTAGAGCTGGTACTGCAAATCGTAACGATGTTCTGCCATCGCCTGCTCCATCGCCGGTTGGGTATAAGCACTGCTGTCTTCGCCCAACCAGTTTGATTTATAGTCCAGCAGGTAATATTTCCCCTGCCAGCAGAACACCAGGTCGATAAATCCTTTCAGCATTCCCTGCACCTGCTGGAAATCCAACTCAGGGCAGCGGGCAGAAAGCGGATCGTAACGTTTTACCAGCTTATCCAACTCACGCGCCTGCAACAGCTGCTCGATCGGCAGATAAAACTGCAGTTCGGCCTGTTTATGCTGCGGCGCAAGCGACGACAGCGCGACACCGGCATCATTAAGTGGAGTGTTCAACAACACTTGCATCCACGCCAGCAGTACCGGCTGCCAATGCTCGGCAAAACCCTGCTGCTGCAACTGATCCAGTAACCACGCCTCATCGAGCGGTTGAGTAAAATCGATCGTTTCAAACAGGCTGTGCAGGAAAGTCCCCGGACCAGCGCCACGAGGAAAGGTATGCGGTGTAAGCGCTGGCTCACTGTCCTGCGCTAACTCGCCTGCGGCATCAACATCCAGCCGTGGTAACAAATCTTGCATCAGGCCCGCACCGTGCTGTTGCAGGCCTGTATAACTGGTCACACGCCAAAAATCCTGTACCTGACGCGAGAAGTGTTTTACTGCCAGTTCGGTTAGCGCCGGGCTTTGTGGTTGCCAGGGTTCTTCATCCAGCGTGTTAACTGGCGACAGCGCGATCCCCGCGCCGACCAGCCGTTGCAAACATTGCTGTAAATAGTCCGCATCGCCGGTCTGGCCAGCTTGTACCAGATAGCCTAGCGCACTGCGGTGTAAATCGGTGTCACCCTGTTTCTTACGTGTACCCTGAATCAACGGTGCAATACCGATGCTACAGTGGTAGACCGAACGAGTCAGCGCTACATATAGCAAGCGCAAATCCTCCGCCAGCCGCTCTTCCTCCGCCCATTCGATACTTTCTTCGTTGGCATTGAGGTCAAGCAAGGCCTGGAAGCTTTGGCGATCGTGGTACAACACCTGCTGCTGTTGGCGAAAATTACCGACAAACGGCAACCACACCAAATCAAACTCTAACCCTTTAGACTTATGGATGGTGATCACCTGAACCAGGTGACGGTCGCTTTCCAGCCGCAACTGCTGGTTGTCGGATTGGCGATTGGGTTGAGCAATCTGCTGCGCCAGCCAGCGCACCAACGCATGCTCGCTGTCGAGCTGCGCTGAGGCTTCCTGCAACAGTTCCCCCAGATGCATAACGTCGGTCAACCGGCGCTCACCACCAAAGCTGGCCAGTAAGTTTTCTGCCAAATGACGCCGTTTCATCACCTCACGCAGCATCGGCAATACGCCACGGCGTAGCCAATGCGTACGGTACTCATCAAACTCGTCAACCAACATATCCCAGGCGCGCTCGTCATGGTTCAAACCATCGAGCTCCGGAGCATCCAGCCCCATCAGCCCTGTCGCCATAGCGCTGCGCAGTGTACGCTCCTGTTCCGGAGCCAACACAGCTTGCAACAGCCACAGCAAATCTTTGGCCTCTGGTGTATCAAACACGCTGTCGCGATTGGACAAATACACGGAGGGGATCGCCAGCGCACTGAGCGCATCACGTACTAACGCCGCCTCATTGCGGCTACGTACCAGCACAGTAATATCCGATGCCTGCACCGCACGCCGTTTATCACCGTTCACCAACCAAGCCTGCTGGTTTTGCCCAGCGCTGAGCCAGTCACGGATTTGCGTAGCGCACAAGCGTGCCATCAATTGTTGGTACTCACTAACGCCCACACCTTCCCCCGGTTGCAACCAGAACTGCATCGCCGGTTGCAACTGGTTTTGTAGCTCAAAGGCCAACCCCCTATTTTTCTCGGCGGCGGCAACCTCAATAAAGGGAATTTGGCCAAACAGGAAAGGTTTTTCCACCTGTGCAAACAGATGGTTAACGCTGTTTACCATCGCCGGTGACGAGCGCCAGTTGGTTTCAAGCGTATAGTGGGCGCTTACCTCTGAACGAGCGCGCATATAGGTAAAAATGTCGGCGCCACGGAAGGCATAAATCGCCTGCTTGGGATCACCTATCAGCAACAGGCCGCATTCCGGTCTGCCAACATAGAGTTTTTGGAAGATGCGGTATTGCTGTGGGTCTGTATCCTGGAACTCATCGATCATCGCTACCGGGTAACGCTGGCGGATTGCTTGCGCTAACCGATCACCGCCTTCGCTGCACAATGCGCTATCCAGGCGGCTTAGCAAGTCGTCAAAACCCAGCTCCGCACGCTGGCGTTTTTCTTGCTGGATAGACTGGCGTATCTCACTCAGCGCCCGTGCCATGATCAAGTCACGCAGCGTCAAGGGTTCATCAAACAGTTCGTCGATCGCCACGAACAATGCATGGCGTGGCGGTTCGCCTTTTTTGGTTTTTTCCAGCAGTACCGACTGGCGGAATTTATCCAGCTCTTTCGGCAGTTGATAGTCCTGGGTTTCCAGCACGACCCATTCACCGACTTTGTGCAACCAGTTAGGCAGGTGTTTGCTGCTGTAACTGCGTTTATCAACGCCGGACTGGCTGATCAGCGCTTCCAGCTCGCCCGCGACCGCCAGCCACTGCGCTTTGATGGCATCAATACGCGCGACAATTTGTTCATGGCGCACCAGCACCGTTTCATCATCTTTCGGCGGTCGACGCAGCATTGGCGCTTCGCCATGCAAATAGCCGGAAAGATCGGCCAACAGCGCTTCCGGGCCGCTCCACTCCTGACTCACCGCCCGGGCAACACCAATCGGCAATGGATAACAATGGCGACGCCAGAAGTCCGCACAGGCCTGACGGCGTAGAGGCAGCTCATCCTGCACCAACGTCTGTTCAAACAGAATGCCAGATTCGAAGGCATTGTGAGTCAGCATCCGCTGGCAAAAACCGTGGATGGTATAAATCGCCGCTTCGTCCATCTGCCGTTCGGCGGCCAGCAATTGCGCGGCGGCATCCGGAAGATTTTCAATTTCTTCCATCAATGAGACAAACAATGGGTTGTCACATTTAGCGCCTTTACCGCGCACACAGGCTATACGCAGCCCATGAATGTTATTACGAATACGTCCGCGTAATTCCTCGGTGGCCGCCTCGGTAAAGGTCACCACCAGGATTTCTTCCACCGTCAGTGGCCGGGGAAAGGCCGCTGCCTGGCCAAGGCCAAGCAGCAGGCGCAGATACAGCGCACCAATGGTAAAGGTTTTGCCGGTCCCCGCCGACGCTTCTATCAGCCGCTCGCCAAACAGCGGCAATGTGAGTGGATCAAGCCGCTGCGGGGCCGTTTCTGTCATGGTGTCGCCACCTTACGCGGTAAGGTTTTCTGCAACGCAGACGCATTGGGATAAGTTACCCAACCCGGTTGCACAGCGTAATCCGCTTTTTCTTGACCACTGCCGCTGACCTGCGACAGCACAGCCAGCCCTTGTGGCTGGATCACTGCCTGATGGAAGTAATCTGCCAGTTTGGTCGGCGTCAACTGCTTGATCTGCTCAATTAGCTTGTGACGGGTATCAAATGCGAAGTTGCCACGGTCGAAGTCATTGGCAAAACGGCCAGCCTCTTCGCTCAGCGTTTGCGGGCGCTGCTTCAGTTCGTTGATCATCGCCTGCTTATACTGCTCGAAATCCGCTTCTTTCATCTCACGCAGACGTTTCTCCGTTTTCGGGTAGAAATCCTGGTAGCGCTGATACAAGTACGCCGGTTGCTTGCTGTTACTTTGCAGCAAGAAACCGATCCCCCATTGCCGGCCCACTGACGTTGGGAAAGCAAATACGGCATAACCCAGTTGCTCCTGAGTGCGCAGTTGGCTGTAGAACCAAGGTTGTATAATCTGGCCTAACAGTGAACTGTATGCCATGCCTGTCACTTCATCGTAGCCCGTCGGCACATACACCGCTGCCAGCGCCGAGTCGGTGCTGCTGCCCGCACGTTGCAGATTGGCCAACTGTTTTTTAGCCACTTCAACGTCTTCGCCATGCCACCACTCAATACCGGTACAGCCCAGACGGTGTTTCAGCGTGGAGGCCAGAGTATCCACCTGTTGTTTGCTCATGTTGCCCACCACCAACAGTTCTGGCGTCGCATCAGCCAACAGGCTGTCGCGGTAAGCCAATACGTCCTTCAGCGTTAGGGTTTTCAGCACTTCACGGCGCTCGCTGCGTTCGGAATAAGGCACGCGGGATATCATTTGCACCGGCTGGATCGCCAGTTCAAACGCTTTACCCTTCTCGGCAGAGTCCAACTGCTCCAGATACCAAGATTTGGCCTGCGTCAGTTGGTCTTCCGTCGGCGTAAAGCTTGAATACCCCTCAATCAATGAAGTCAGCAATTGTGGCAACCGCTGGGTAAAACCGTTGGCGTTGAATACCAGACCGTTGTTCGGGGACGTGGAGAAACTCAGCCCGCCAACCGAAGCCTGATAACTCAGCTGATCCAGTGAAATCCCCGCCAGATAGTCGGTCAAAGAGAACAATACCTGATTGCGTGCAGAATCCATGGTTTTTGCATTGCGGAACGCCACTGTGACGTCAGCCTTTGGCTCGTCGGCAAAGTAACGACTCGGCATATACAACACACGCAAACCTGGTTGGTCGACGACCATCTCCGGTTTTTTAAACTCGTGCGAAGGTTTGGTCAGGCTGAAATCATCCGGAATATACGGATTGAGCGCAGGTAACGACAGGCTGATGCCTTTACCCAATTGCTGCCATTGTTCAAAACGCTGCGGGGTGATTTTATCAACCTGATATGGCGCATTGACGAAGTAAGCCATCTTGTTATGTGGCTCATTCGGGCTAACAAACCAGATGCGCGCATTTTGCGGCGTCATGGCGTCCAGACGCTCAGCTATCGCCTTGGCGTCATAGCGATCAGCCAAATAAGGGGCATCCAGCGTATGCTCTACCGGTACACGCAGCATGGTATCCACCAGCCATTCGATATAATCCATATCACGGGTGATCGACGGGTAGCGGAAGTCCAGGTTCAGTACGTGGGAGATTTCATCAAAATAGCTTTGCTTGATGCCTTCGCTGCGCAACATTTTCAAGTAGTTGAAAATAGCGGCTACGACTTCGTCACGCTTGGCCAAGCCTTTATCCGTCAGCGAGACACTGATCGAGAATACACCGCCATTGCGATCCACCATCGGATCAGCCCCGGCGTTGATTGCATCCGCCAACCCTTGCTTTTGCAGCCAGTCGGACAAGGTATTCTGACTGCGGTTACCAATCAGATAGCTGATATAGGTATCGGTCTTACTGCGGAATTCAGCGCTGTTATTGTCGATGCGGAATTCTACTTTTAACTGCTTACGCGGTTGAGCCGGCACATAGTGAATAATGATGCCCTGCTGTTCAGGGGTGACTGCCGGGACGTCTATCGGCGGTACAGTCGCATCACGGTCAGGCACGCGGCCAAAGGTTTTGGCGGCCAGCTCAGCCAACTCTGGCAATGGCTGGTTGCTGTAAAGCACCCCCATCATCAGGTTAGCGGAATAATAGCGTTGGTAGAATGCCGTCAGCTCATCGTGCAATTTGCTACCCGGCTTATCTTTCAAGGTATCGAGGTTACCACCGGAGAAACGCGCGCTCGGGTGAGCCGGGTTCAATGTCTCTGCCCCGACCTGTGCCATGCGCATGCCGTCGCGTGAACGTGCCATGGTCAACTCGGCATTGACTGCATTACGCTCGCGATCGGCATTGCCCGGATCCAGCAGCGGCTCGGCGATAGCGTCTGCCATGCGGTCTACCGCCGGGGCCAACGCGTCGTTTTCCACTTCCAGATAGAATGCGGTGCGATAAGATGCAGTGCTGGCGTTATGGCTGCCGCCATGCTTCTTCAGAAACTCCGAGAGGTTTTCTGGCTGCGGGTAACGCTTTGACCCCATAAGCACCATGTGCTCCAGGTAATGCGCTAACCCCAGCTGGCTATTCGGATCTTCCAACGATCCCACTGGCAATGCCAACGCCGCCAGCGATTTAGGTGCCTGAGGATCGGAAACCAGCAGCACGGTCATACCGTTCGCCAACTTGATCGCCTGATACTGGCGTGGATCGTGATCGCTTTTGTTGATCTTCTCCGCCAGCGGTTGCCATCCCTGTGCAGCCCAACTCAACGGTGCCCAAAACATAACCAATAATACTAACCCGGTGATGCGGGCCAACTGTCTGCGTATATCCAAAATGAACCCCTATTCTGACACCGTCGCGCCACATCCCTGACGTTGACGGCGTACATCAAAACGACACAATCAAAATCTGTACCCTGTGAATTTCAAGCTGCAGCTTGAAAGGCAACGGGTCTATATGCCTGTACGTTATGTAAGACCGAGGCTAACCCCGATAGTTGAATATAACCCTGATTATTTTTACCACCACAAGGCCATCAGTACCACTGGGGGATTGTTACCCAAGGTTATGCCGTGCCACCGGCAACAGATAACGTTCTGTTTCGGCCAGAATTTGCGCTAAATAAATATTATCCAATTGGCGGAAAACCCGCTGTATATAGGGATCCTCGCCTTCGCCAGGAATACGCTGATCGCCCTGCCAGGCTTGCAGCAGTTTAGCCCGAGCCTTGATTTGTACTTCGTCATCCCAATCAATCTGCTGCGTTTCATGCTGGTAGCACTGGCTCAGCCACGCCCAACCACTTTTGTTCAGCAAGAGTAACGGTTGGCACAGGCCACGCTGGTAACCCGCTACCAGCTCAGCCAAGTGGTCGCGAGCCTCTTCCGCGCTTAACGCGGCAAAACGCCAGGCGGCACCTTTGCGTCCATAAATGCGGCTTTCTCCAGTACCACCGACACAGCAGTACACCAGATGTTCCAGCCACAGCAATATCCCATCAACCGCCGACAACGTTGACGGTCGCCAGCGCAATAGCCCATCGTCTTGTACCTGATGCAACCACCCGCTGATGTTCACCTCAGCAATATCGATATCCAGTTCCAGGCTATGTCCTTCCCCTCGTTCAGCGCGCACCTGTTCGGCAAGTTCGGTCATCTCTTCCTGCTGCTTCTGCCAATAAATTTCGCCGAAGGGGCCAAAAGGCAAACCGCCAGCAGCACGTACCCGCTGAAACAGGCGCGTAGCGTCCTCGCCATCGATTAAAGTGTTCAGCAATTGGCTGTTGAACTGATAGCGGCTGAGATTATCCAGCGTGAAGGGTTCCTCATCCGGCAATTCAGTTTCTTCCAGAATGAAGCTGACGCCCAACCTCAGTTGGAAGAAAGCACGGACAGGGTGACGGTAGAAGCGCAGCAAATCATCCAGCGAGACCTGCGTTTGCGCCTCCGGCAATAACGGCTGATTAAACGGTGGATGTGCCGCACCACGCCTATCGGCAGCGGGCAACCATTCTGCCGCATAGCTTTGATCCTCGGTGTCAGGCTGGAAGTTCTCGGCGGCAAACGGCATGCGTGAATGCCAGTTAAGCAAGTGTTTACCCACCAGACGTGCACTGCCATCCGCGTCCAGATGTTCATCGCCCGGCAAACAATAGCTTTGTTCCAGGTACTCCAACAGTTCAGTCACCAAAACAGAAGGGTAACGCTCACTGTTATCCTGGATAGAGCGGCCAATAAAGCTGATATAGAGCCGTTTCTGTGCCGATAGAATCGCTTCAAGGAAAAGATAGCGGTCATCATCACGACGACTGCGGTCGCCACGCTTCATCTGTTGCGCCATCAAATCAAAACCCAGCGGCGGCAAAGTACGCGGGTAAACCCCATCGTTCATGCCCAGCAGGCAAACCACGTCGAATGGAATGGAACGCATCGGCATCAGCGTACAGAAGTTGATTTGCCCGGCGAGGAAGCGTTGGCTGATACGTTCCTGATCCAGACGTGCCGCCAGCTCGTCACGCAAAATAGACAACGGCACCTCATCGGGATAGCGCGCCGCCAAGCCGTATTCGAACAGCTTGTTCCATTGCTGTTCAATCAGCGCCAACACGACTTCTGTTTCGACGTCCTGTTCAAAGAAGGTATCAAGTAGTTGACGACACAGTGGCTGCCATTCTGCCAGGGAGCGTGCCTGCCCCAGACGTTGCCGCCAACGACTCAGCGCCGCCAGCAGCTCCGCCAGTTGGCCAGCCAGTTCAGCAACTAACCCACTAGATTCGTCGTATGGCAATACGCCCTGCCAATCACCGGCGTTGCTGTCCATGGCGTAACCCAGCAGCATACGCGTAATACCGAATTGCCAGGTGTGCTGGCCGGTCGCGGGCAAATCCAATTCGCGTACGTTGTCGTCATCCAACCCCCAGCGAACACCAGACTCTCCAACCCAGTGGCGCAGCAGGCGCAACCCTTCCTCACGAATGGAGAAACGCGCAGCCAATGCAGGGACTTCCAACAGTGCCAGCACCTGTTCTGACGTAAAGCGACTCTGCGGTAGATCCAACAGCGAAATAAACGCCTGCAACGCCGGATGTGCCTGGCTGGCCTTTCGGTCAGAGATGGCAAACGGCAAATAGCGTTCAGGTGAAGCATTGCCGAATACCGCCTGAATATAAGGCGTGTAGCTGTCGATATCCGCCACCATCACGATGATGTCACGCGGCGTCAGCTCAGGATCGTTTGCCAGCATGCTCAACAACTGGTCGTGCAATATTTCAACTTCACGCTGTGGGCTGTGGCAGGCATGTAGACTAATGGAGCGATCGTCAGGATCGAGTTGGCGTTTAGTGGCGCTACTTTCCAACGTTTCTGGCGTGGTGCCGATCACTGCACTGTTCTTCAACTCCAGCATATCGTGCTGAATGCTATGCAGCAGATTGTCCGCAGGGACATCAACGAAAGCAAAAACCTCTTGAGAGGATTCGATCTGCGAAAGTAAAAAGTGATGGTCCCGTCCCAGCTTGCCCCATGAGGCCAACAACGGGTTCGGCAAGTCTTGTTCACCCTCTTCATTGAACAGTGAAGCGGCATTATCCGGATCCCTGAATAATGCATATTCCGTTTTGTCGCGATAGTGCTGCCGTTTACGGCTCTGTAACTTCGCCAGGAATGATGGGCTCTGAATGTCGCCCCAATAGTAGCGACATGGATTGGTGAACATCAGGTGAATATCGATATGCTTCCCCAATGCCTGCAGCGCTTCCAGGTATACCGGCGGCAAGGCGGAAATGCCGCAGATAAATACCCGCGGCGGTAATCCCGCCGGCGGTTGTTCTGCTTTTTCCAGTGCGCTGATAAAGCGGCGATACAGATTGGCACGGTGCCATTCCGGTTGCCCCAACTCCTGGGTGTATTCGACCAGTCGCGCCCACAGGGGGGCCTGCCATTGTTGTGCTTCCGCCAGTCCGTCAACGCGCTCGCCTTTCTGCCAGCTTTCCAGCCATTGCGGGCGATACACCAGATATTGGTCGAACAGGTCAGCCACCCGGCCGGCAAGCTGGTGAATTTTGCGTTTGTCGCCGTCATCGGTGAGATAATGCTGCAACGGGGCAAATTCAGGTTGGGTGAGCAGATCGGGCAGCAGCCACATCAGCTTCCAAGTCATGGCGTCTTTGCTGAAAGCACTCTCTTTTGGGATCCCCGGCAAAACTCGCGTAAACATGTCCCAGATGAAGGTGGCCGGCAGCGGGAAAGCGATGTTAGCAGCAATGCCAAACTGTTCAGCCAGTTGCATCTGTAGCCACTGCGCCATACCGGGGCTCTGCACCAATACCACTTCCTGTTGAAAAGGATCGGCCAATGGCTCTCTGGCTATCAACGCGCTGGTCAACGTTTTCAGCAAATCCAACTGGTTGGAATGATAAACCCTAAACATTGGGAGCTCCCTTAAAACAAAATTTCTGCCGGTTCACTGGCGTTTGCAGTACCAACGACTGAGTTTCGCCCACTGTCGCTGGGGCGTTTGTATTTTTACCGTCAGCCGTTGGCAGAAGGGCTGCGGGGTACTCAGCTCTGTATCAAGCAGCCACCCCGGCGTAGGTAACGATAGCCCTGCATTCACACGTCCAGTTGCGGCGAAAACCTCTAATTGCTGATGCGCTAACGACCAAGCCTGTCGATACTGCCACTGACGCTGGAACGACTGCAACAGCACCTGATGATACTGTAACAATCCCAGCAGCGACACCGCGAACAGCAACGCAGCAATCATCACCTCCGGCAGACTGAAGCCTTGCTGCTTACTCTGCACAATCCACCTGTTTTTTTTCAGGGCAAAAATCCAGCCAGCCCCCCGCTTCTGCAACCAGTCCGATCGAACTTTCCGTCCCGTCAGGCTTCGTCCGTTGATATATCCGCAGCGGCTCCCCATGATTCATCTCGGTTTCACCGCGCACCAGCACAATGCCCGTCTGAGCAGACAATTTTGCGCAGGCACGCAATGCATCAGTTTTCTGACACCACCAATCAGTGGTGACAAGACGATCGCGCGGCCAGGATTGTGCCACGCCCCAACTGAGTGCCGAAACAGCCTGATTATAGGCCTGTAGGTAGTGCTTCTCGTCGGACGACAGCAGTAAGGCACTGTCCAGTTGGCGATGCTGAGCATTCAGTAACATCAACCCTAGCACCAACAACATCATCACTGCTGCCAGGGTGCTGCCACCTCGTTGCTTGCCCGGACTCATGTTAGCGAAGCCATATTAATTGCCCAATGCAAACTGCGCCGTATACCGCTATTGGCTTTCGAGCGACCAGTCAATGCTAGCGCAACCCAGGTTTTACCTCTGTCGCCCGTGTTGACCTTGAGGTTAAAGGTTTCAATGCGTACCTCGTCGTTATCGAGTAGACGTTCCCATCCTGTGCCGCTGCAGTGCTTTACACCACGTTGACCTTCCAGCATGCCCTGTCGAAGACGGTAGCCGAAGTAGCTGGCATCAGCGCCGGAGGCTTCCCAGCGACCGTTGCGAGCGATGTCGTAGGCAACGATCACGCAACTGTCCGCAGCCTCACCGCTGGCATGACTAATCAGCATGGGCTTTCCCCGGCACTGACCCGCACAGAAACCGGCACGGCGTAGATCTTTCTCTATGCCAAAAGCCAGCTGCCGCAGCACCGATTCCAGCCGATAATGCCGACCAACATCGACACTGTGCTGACGCAAGACCGGATAAGTTTTAGCCGCCGCCAACGCAATCAGGCTGCCGAATGTGAGTGCCAACATTACCTCTGGCAAGGTAAAACCGCGCTCTAAGGCTGACATGTGGCAATCCCTCTTATGCTCACGCCTTCACTGCATAACCGCAGTCGCCCCTTGGCAGATAACACTATCCGAAGGCTACCGGCACCGTTATTCAGTACGATATGCCCAGCTTGTGCATTGTTACGCAGACCATAGAAGCCCACCTCTTTTTGGGTATAACCTGCCAGCTGCACATCCGTGTAATGCGGAATGAAGACATCATCGCCGCTCGCTTTGCAATCCGACGGGGCAAGACCGCTGCGAATGCACCAGCGCGCACCGGTTTTAACACCCAGCAACGCCGTGCGATTACGCCAGTTAGCGTCCGCTTGCATGCGTGTGAGAAAAGCCAGCAACTGTTGTGCGGTATGTTCCAACCGCAAGGCCTGCTGGTAATCACGCCAATGGCTGATTCCCCAACCGGTTAACAGACCTGCCAAGGTCATAACCACTAACAGTTCAATGAGCGTCATGCCACATTGGCCAGCAGAGTTAAACATCGTTTCGTTATTCATAGCGGCCAGTGTAAGCAAGCATGCCTCAGGAGAAAGTGTGCTTTAGCCGACATGAATTACGCCACGC
Organism: Serratia grimesii NBRC 13537; assembly: GCF_001590905.1. GTDB lineage: Bacteria > Pseudomonadota > Gammaproteobacteria > Enterobacterales > Enterobacteriaceae > Serratia > Serratia grimesii. The sequence goes on along the minus strand of NZ_BCTT01000017.1, from coordinate 121,617 downwards.
AACCTTTTGATGTAACGGGAGGAAAAACATAGAAAAATGAGAAACAGAGCGCAGAGATAATCGAGGCGTATGCAGGAAAAAGTAAGGGCGCAACCAGTGCGCCCTTGGGGATAAATTATGCCGAGAAAATCAAATGGCAACCGGTGCCTTGATGGCTGGGTGCGGATCGTAACCTTCGATTTCAAAATCCTCGAAACGGTAATCGAACAGCGATGCCGGTTTGCGTTTGATCACCAGCTTAGGCAACGCGCGCGGTTCGCGGGTCAATTGTAGCTGGGTTTGTTCCATATGATTGCTGTACAGATGTGTGTCGCCGCCCGTCCAAACGAAATCACCCACTTCCAGATCGCATTGCTGCGCCATCATATGCACCAGCAACGCATAGCTGGCAATGTTGAACGGCAAGCCGAGGAACACATCGCAGGAACGCTGGTACAGCTGGCAGGACAATTTGCCGTCTGCCACATAGAACTGGAAGAACGCGTGGCATGGTGCCAACGCCATCTGATCCAGCTCACCTACGTTCCAGGCAGAAACGATGATACGACGCGAGTCCGGATCCTGTTTCAGTTGGTTCAGCACGGTGGTCAACTGGTCGATCTGACGACCGTCCGCAGCCCCCCAGGCGCGCCATTGTTTGCCGTACACCGGGCCAAGATCGCCGTTTTCGTCAGCCCATTCGTCCCAGATGCTGACGTTGTTTTCCCGCAAGTAAGCCACGTTGGTGTCACCGTTCAAGAACCACAGCAGTTCATGAATAATTGAACGCAGGTGGCATTTTTTGGTGGTGACCAGCGGGAACCCTTCCTGCAAATTGAAACGCATCTGGTGGCCGAAAATCGACAACGTGCCAGTGCCGGTACGGTCGGCTTTAGGGGTGCCCTCGGCGAGCACTTTGTTCATCAAATCCAGATACTGTTTCATTTGTTCCTCACGACAGTTGTTGCTGCGGGCGACGACGGTACGCCCAAATCATCATAATAATACCGGCTACCACCATTGGAACGGACAGGATCTGCCCCATGCTGACGACGCCGTCGAACAGGCCGAGCTGAGCATCCGGCTGGCGGAAAGCTTCGACGATAATGCGGAATGCGCCATAACCAATCAGGAACAGGCCGGAAACAGCCCCCATCGGCCGTGGTTTGCGGATAAACAGGTTCAGAATGATAAACAGCACCACACCTTCCAACAGCAATTCATACAGCTGGGATGGGTGACGCGGCAGCACACCGTATTGATTCAGGATTGGCAACAGCTGCGGGTCGGCGGCGGCAATCGCCACGTCCTCGCTGCGCGAACCAGGGAACAGCATGGCCCATGGAGTGTCCGTGGTGACACGCCCCCAGAGCTCGCCGTTGATAAAGTTGCCTAAACGGCCAGCACCCAAACCGAATGGGATCAGCGGGGCAATAAAATCAGAAACCTGGAAGAAGGTGCGTTTGGTGCGACGAGCGAACCAGAACATCACCAGGATCACCCCCATCAAACCGCCGTGGAACGACATGCCGCCATCCCAGACCTTAAACAAATAGAGCGGGTTATCCAGGAACAGCGGCAGGTTGTAAAACAGCACATAGCCAACACGGCCACCGACGAACACACCGAGGAAACCGGCATACAGCAGGTTCTCTACTTCATCCTTGGTCCAACCGCTGCCCGGCTTGTTAGCACGGCGTACCGCCAACCACATGGCAAATACAAAGCCAACCAGGTACATCAGACCGTACCAATGCAGAGAGACCGGGCCGATAGAGAAAATCACCGGATCAAATTTAGGAAACGCCAGATAGCTATTGGTCATCTATCACCACAACATGTCTATTATTCTTCCCCATCCGGGGGCGGCAGGTGCCAAACGCGGTAAAACACAGCAGAAACACTATTTTTCCGCTGCTTTCAACGCAGTTGAGGAGGCGGATAATAGCATAAGCTTAACCCCCTCCGGGCTGGCCTGCTGGGAAAAGTTCTGTAAAAAAATCAGTCAGTCCGTGACCTTACTTACCGCCGCGGATCAAACCGCCCATGCCACGCCGTTCCATAAACGCCGCGACCTGATGGCGCACTTCGGTGGTCATTTGCGCGTTCAGTACCCGTTGCGTCAGCACTTCGGCGTCAGATAACTCAATATGTCGCAGCAGATATTTGATGCGTGCCACACTGCGGCCGTTCATGCTCAGATTACGATAACCCATGCCCACCAGCAGCAATGCGCCCATAGGGTCACCGGCCAATTCACCACACAAGCTGACCTGCAGCCCGACGGCCTTGGCTTGAACGGCGATCAATTTAAGCACCTGCAACATGGAAGGATGCAGGCTGTCATACAGCGATGCCACCCGGGTATTGTTGCGATCTACCGCCAACAGGTATTGGGTCAGATCGTTGGTGCCCACCGAAATAAATTCAACACGCCTGGCCAGATGCGGGATCATGAAGATCATCGACGGCACTTCCAGCATAATGCCAAGTTTCGGTTTCGGGATTTCATACCCGAGTACCTCTTCAACCTCCCGTCCTGCGCGGTCGATCAAACGCCGAGCCTCGTCGATCTCTTCCAGGCTGGTGATCATCGGCAGAAGAATACCCAGATTGCCCGTGCCTGCATTGGCACGCAGCATGGCCCGCACCTGAATCAAGAATATTTCCGGCTGATCCAGTGTGATACGGATACCGCGCCAGCCCAAACATGGGTTTTCTTCGCTGATCGGCATATACGGCAGTTGCTTATCGGCGCCGATATCCAGCGTACGCAGCGTCACTGGCTTGTTCGGATACAGCTGGAGCATGCCTTGATACTGCGCGACTTGTTCTTCCTCTGAAGGAAAACCGCTTTGCAGCATGAACGGTATTTCAGTGCGATACAGGCCAACGCCGTCGACCCGCCCACCCAGCAATTGTTCGTGTTCCGGGCTAAGACCCGCGTTAAGCATTACCTGAACTCGTTCACCACTTTTGAGTTGGGCCGGCTGCTCAACGTCGTCTTCAGCCAGCTTGCTTAATTCCTGCTCTTCGCTGATCAGCCGCTGGTATTCCTGAACAAGTACCGGTTCAGGATCAACCAGCAGTTCACCGCGATAACCATCGACAATCAGCAGCCGCTGGCTGAGCAGCGCAGGCTGAATATCGGCCCCCATCACCGTCGGCACGCCCATCGCGCGAACCAATATCGCCGCATGGGAGTTGGCAGCACCGTCACGCACGACGACACCGACCAGTCTGTCCTGCGGCATTTCGGCCAACAGGGTGGCGGTCAGTTCATCTGCCACCAGCACAAAACGCGCTGGCCACTGAGTGGCGCCTTGGGTGGTGTCGTCGAGGTGGAACAATAGGCGTTGGCCAAGTGCACGCAGATCGCTCGCACGCTCGCGCATGTAGGTGTCTTGTAAACTGGCGAACTGCGCAGCAAAGACTTCAATCACCTGTTTAACCGCCCATTCAGCCACAGAGCCGGCATCAATTTCGGCAAACAGTTCGCGCTTAAGACGGGCGTCGTTCAACAGGTGAGAGTAAAGATCGAAGATCGCCGCGCTCTCTTTTTGCGAGCTGGCGGCAAAGCGCTTGCTGAAGCGACGGAATTCCGCCCCAGCTTCTTCAAGTGCCTGAGTCAGGCGTTCCCGTTCGCTCGCGGTATCGAGTGTCGAGGCCTTATAAACTTGATCGAGCGATGGCTGGCTGCTGTCTTGCCAACCTTCCGCTACCGCCACGCCCGGCGATGCCGCCAGTGCACGAATACGCGTCTGACGATATTGACCAAAAATAGCGTTAAGCTGTGACTGCGAGAGGATCCCGGCCATCTGCGTGGCAAGCGTCACCATGAAGGATTCTTCGCCTTCGTCAAACTGACGTAGCTCACGCTGCTGCACTACCAGCACACCCAGCAACTGACGGCGATGAATGATAGGCACGCCAAGGAAGGATCGGAAACGATCCTCCTTCACCTGAGGAATGTATTTGAAGCTGGGGTGACTTTGCGCGTCTGCCAGGTTAATCGGCTCCGCACGACGCCCGACCAACCCGACTATACCTTCATCAAATGCCAACGCGATGGCACGCCCACGCGGTTTTTTTAACCCGCGTGTCGCCATCAGGTAATAGCAACGGCGGTCGTTGTCCGCCAGATAGATGGAACAGACTTCCGTATCCATTGCCAGACAGGTTTCATTAACCAAAAGATCCAGCGCATCTGTCAGACTGGCCGCCGCGGCCACCTTCTCAACAATTTCTCGCAAGCGCGTGAGCATAGTCGGCTTAACTTAACCTCTCTTCCGGCGATAAGCGGGGGTCTGCCGCTGTGCTGCCTGCTCCTGCATTGGCATCACGGTCACGGCGAATTCTTTCATCACCCGGCGGTATACGTCACGTTTGAACGACACCACCTGGCGCACCGGATACCAAAAACTCACCCAGCGCCAGCCGTCAAACTCCGGCGTGCTGCTGCGTTGCATATTGATATCAGCGTCATTGCACATTAACTGCAACAGAAACCATTTCTGCTTTTGGCCGATACAAACCGGCTTTGTGTCCCAACGCACCAAACGTTTTGGCAATTTATAGCGCAACCAGTTGCGGGTTGAGGCCAGGATACGCACATCCTTTTTACTCAGCCCCACTTCTTCGAACAGCTCACGGTACATTGCCTGTTCTGCGGTTTCACCAGGGTTAATCCCACCTTGGGGAAACTGCCAGGAGTGTTGACCGTAACGGCGAGCCCACAGGACTTGCCCCTGACGATTACAGATTACGATACCAACATTCGGGCGGTAGCCATCATCATCGATCACCGGACTACCTCGATAAGCTTAAATTCGCATAGATACCCTGATTGTTTCACACAAGCTACAGGCGGTAAACCACTGCTTTGCGGCCCTGCAAACCGGATAACATTGGGATAACTCACAGATAATGGCAAAGTTATAAACATGTGGGGCCATTTCACCCCGGTTTTATTCACTTTTTCTGTGGATAGGTGTGTGAAGAACTCAAGGGATAAGCCGGTAAAACTCTGGGGAGCTCAAAAACCAAGAAAAAATAAAAATCACATTAATCGTTTTAAAATAAGCAATTACAGCCTTATCAACAGACATGTATAGAGTAAAAATGTGATCTATGTCCGCTTAGGATCCGACGCTGGCGAAAGATCCACCAACGTCGTTTTTATCCACAGATTATTCGCGTAAGTTACGCACAAAACGGACAATTTCGCAAAAAAGTGCCCACGTCAAGGCTGTAAATCGAACCAGTGATCGGCAAAAATTTGGGTTATCCCATAAATCTGTGGATAAATAGGTGTAAGATCCTGTTTATTGTCGGTGGCTTCTGGTGCACAAGCGTCGTCAGGAATTTTTCCCCCGCCATGCGTCAGAAAAAAAGTCATGAAAAATCATGCTACTATTATTCTTTTCCCCAGCCGTTTCCGACAAAAGTTATCTGTGTACAAATGCAGTACGTTTTTCAACCAAATCTAACAGGCTTGTATTATGGCGTTTTTATCTCCTCTGCCCCCTCCTCCAGAAAATGAGCAACAGCTGTTTGAACGGGCGCAGCAGCTAGCCGGTTGTAGTCTGGGTGAACTGGCCGAGCGTGCACAGCTGGCTATTCCCAATGACCTAAAGCGTGATAAAGGTTGGGTTGGCATGCTATTGGAGCAATACCTTGGTGCCATGGCTGGCAGCAAACCAGAGCAGGATTTCCCCGAGTTGGGTATTGAGTTAAAAACGATCCCGATAGATGCCACCGGTAAACCACTGGAGACCACCTTCGTCTGCGTTGCCCCTTTAACCGGCAATAGCGGTGTAACCTGGGCCAGCAGCCACGTACGCTATAAACTGGCGCGCGTATTGTGGATCCCGGTTGAAGGTGAACGGCAAATCCCGCTGGCACAACGTCGCATCGGTTCACCCTTGTTATGGAGCCCGAATGCTGCTGAAGAAGAGATGCTACGCCGTGACTGGGAAGAACTGATGGATTTGATCGTGCTCGGCCACGTTGAACGGATCACGGCCCGGCACGGGGAAGTACTGCAACTGCGGCCCAAGGCAGCCAACAGTAAAGCGCTAACCGAAGCCATCGGCGAGCACGGTCAGCCTATCCTCACCTTGCCGCGCGGCTTTTATCTGAAAAAAAGCTTTACCGGCGCATTATTGGCAAGACATTTTTTCATCTGATCACTTTTGTTTAGACCGCGTTTAGCTAACGGTGTCGCCGTATCAATAAACGGGTATAATTCAGCCTTGGCTTTTTATTAAGGTGTGCTGGGCAATGTTCGAGTGGATTGTGGATCCCAATGCCTGGTTAGCGTTAGGTACGCTGACCATTCTTGAGATCGTTCTGGGTATTGATAACATTATTTTCCTTTCCCTGGTGGTGTCCAAACTGCCGAAAGCGCAACAGAACAAAGCGCGCCGTATCGGGTTGGCAGGTGCAATGTTAATGCGACTGGGGCTGCTGGCCTCTATCGCTTGGGTGATCCGTCTGACCCATCCGCTGTTTACCGTGATGGAACACAGTATCTCGGCACGCGATCTGATCCTGCTTCTGGGCGGGCTGTTCCTGATTTGGAAAGCCAGTAAAGAGATTCATGAAACCATCGAAGGCTCAGAGGAAGAACACAACACGAAAGTGTACGGTTTCCTCGGTGCCATCGTACAAATTATGCTGTTGGATATCATTTTCAGTCTGGACTCGGTGATCACCGCAGTGGGTCTGTCTGACCACCTGTTTATCATGATGGCGGCAGTGGTCATTGCTGTTGGCGTCATGATGTTTGCCGCCCGCCCGATTGGCGAGTTTGTTAACCGCCACCCTTCGGTGAAAATGCTGGCGCTGGCATTCCTGATCCTAGTCGGCTTCACGCTGATGCTGGAAAGTTTCCAGATACATGTGCCTAAAGGCTACATTTACTTTGCGATGTTCTTCTCAATGTCGGTCGAAGCGCTCAATTTGATGCGCAGCAAGAAAAAGCAGGTATCTGAGTAATTCCTCTGCGGGAGCGTGCAAAAGCCGCTCCCGCAATACTGTCTGCCTTCCTCCCTACCGTTCCACCCTACTTTCTCTTACAGAGATAAGGACTTATCCGAAACACGGCACATCTATAGTTTGCTAATCTAAGAAGAGACTTCTTTTCTGCATACATAAACGAGGATCGGCAGGATGAAAAAGTGGGTAATGGCAGTTTCTGCACTGGTTATCGCCGCCGGGTTGGCGGGATGTTCCAGCGATTACGTCATGGCAACTAAAGACGGCAATATGATCCTGACCCAGGGTAAACCGGAAATCGACAAAGATACCGGCCTGATCAGCTATAAAGATGAAAAAGGTAACCACCGCCAAATCAACGGTGATCAGGTTTCACAGGTTATTGAGCGTTAATTCCCTCGCTATCTCTTAAATTATTGGCGCTGCATCAAGGCTGCCAACAGCCAATACAGATGCAGCGTCAAGAATGTACGGTCTGTCCCCCTATGGTGCGCGATAGCCTCCCCTCGCGCTGAATCCACTTCCCCCATCTTCTCCGCTTGGTTATAGTCGAGAAAGGCGGTATACCGCCTTGCAGGTTGTTTGCCACAGCCTGCCCTTTGGCTCCTGTTTCACCGGGCGGTACAGCCCGTAAGCGCTAACATGAAAGGAAGGCCGTTAATGCAATACCACCGTATTCCCCACAGTTCTTTAGAAGTGAGCGTGCTGGGACTGGGCACCATGACCTTTGGCGAACAGAACAGTGAAGCCGATGCCCATGCGCAACTCGACTATGCATTAGCCGCTGGCGTCAACCTGATCGACACCGCAGAGATGTATCCGGTACCGCCCCGTCCAGAAACCCAGGGGCTGACTGAGCAATATATCGGCAGTTGGATCAAGGCACGCGGCAATCGTGAGAAAATCGTGCTGGCCAGCAAGATCGCCGGGCCGGTGCGTGGCACCGATAGCAGCATTCGCCCACAGCAGGCATTAGACCGAAAAAATATCCGCGCCGCGCTGGATGCCAGCCTGAAGCGACTAAACACAGATTATCTCGATCTCTACCAACTGCATTGGCCGCAGCGTGCGACCAATTTCTTCGGTAAGCTCAATTACCAATACACCGAAGATAAAGCCACTGTTACCTTGCTGGAAACGCTGGAAGCCCTGACCGAACAGGTGCGTGCCGGTAAAATCCGCTATATCGGGGTGTCTAATGAAACGCCATGGGGCGTGATGCGTTATCTGCAATTGGCTGAAAAGCACGAGTTGCCGCGCATCGTCTCTATTCAGAACCCCTACAGCTTGCTGAACCGCAGTTTTGAGATAGCCCTGGCCGAGATCAGCCAGCATGAGGGCGTCGAACTGCTGGCCTATTCCAGCCTGGCGTTCGGTACACTCAGCGGCAAATATCTGAACGGCGCCAAGCCGGCTGGAGCGCGTAATACGCTATTTAGTCGTTTTAACCGCTATTCTGCACCGCAAACGCAGTTGGCAATTGCCGAGTATGTCGCATTAGCCAAAAAGCATGGGCTGGATCCGTCGCAAATGGCGCTGGCGTTTGTACGTCAGCAACCCTTTGTTGCCAGCACCCTGCTGGGTGCCACCACGCTGGAACAATTGAAAACCAACATCGACAGTTTCGACGTGGTGTTGAATGAAGACGTTCTTCAAGGGCTGGAAGAAATCCATACCCGCTTTACTATTCCTGCACCATAAATCATGTGGGGCGCGTAAACCGCGCCCCATCTGTTATTTTTCCCGCCGTTGCGACAACCACAACGCACTTATCGCCAGCGCAAACACCACGCCAAAACCTATCCCTACGCCAACCACCGGCACACTAACTTTCACCGCCAGAGAATACAGGCCGAGCATCAGCAACATTGCGGTGTTTTCCCCTAAATTCTGTACCGCGATCGCATTGCCTGCGCCCACCGAGTTTTTGCCCCGCTCCTGTAATAGCGCATTCAGCGGCACCACAAAGAAGCCGCCCAAAACGCCGATAATCAACAGTACCGCATAGGCGTTAAACAGCGTCGTTTGCAGTGCAAATACCGCTACAGCGACACCGATCAGGATCCCGGCAGGCATGCAGCGTTTCACCGTTTCCAGCGTGACAAAGCGTGCAGCCGCACCGGCCCCTATCACTATCCCGACCGCCACCATCGCATTGAGCAACGTCGGCGTAGCGTTGTCGGCGATACCGAGTGCCACCGGCACCCACAGCACTAACAGGAAGCGCAGCGTGACCCCAGCCCCCCAAAACAGGCTGGTACCGATCAAAGAGAAACGTGTCTGACCGTCGCGCCACAACACCACACAGGCGTTGAAGAAAGCCTGCGTCATGGCACGCGGCGTCCAGGAAACCGCCGGATGTGCCGCCGGCAAGCGAGGAATATACAGATTGGCGATCACCGCCGCCGCGTAAACCACCGCACACACCGCCAGCGCCGCCACAATGTGCCAGTCGGCCAATATGCCGCCGGCCACTGAGCCAGTCAGGATGGCTGCGATGGTAGAAGCCTCCATCAGGCCGTTAGCCTTGACCAACTTTTCGCCGCTGGTGATCTCCCCCAGAATGCCGTACTTGGCCGGCGAATAGGCTGCGGCACCTACACCCACCAGGGTATAGCCGAGGAACGGATTAAGCCCAAAACAGATGACCAGTGCGCCGGCCAGCTTCAATCCATTGGCCACCATCATCACCCGGCCCTTGGCGAAACTGTCTGCGACCTGGCCGACAAAGGGCGCCAGGATTATATAGGTGGCAACAAATGCCATCTGCAAAATCGGCTGGCTCCAGTCGGGGTAAAGCTGTTGCTTGATCAACGCCAGCGTGGCGAACAGCAACGCATTGTCGCCAAAAGCGGACAGAAACTGGGCGCAAATCACAGCAATCATACTGCGCGAAAGCAAGGGTGAATCAGTATTCAACGTCGGGTTCATCAGACAGTCTCCGGCTGTTCAGCCATGTTACGCAGAGTCACAAAATCCGGCTTACCGCTGCCCAGCACCGGTAAGGTTTTCAAAATACGGATATCACGCGGTACCGTCAGTTCAGGGCTGCCCAATTCACGTGCCACCCGCAGCAAAGCTTCGCGGGTCATGCCAGTTGCTGTGGTAAACAGAACCAGCGCTTCACCCTTGCTGCTGTCGCTTTTCACCGTGGCAGCGTGCTGCCCTTCTGGCGCGACGCGTTGTGCCAACAGTTCAACGCTCTCTAGCGAAACCATTTCGCCCGCCAGTTTGGCAAAACGCTTCACCCGGCCACGGATCACGCAGTAACCTTGGTCGTCTAATGTGACGATATCGCCGGTATCGTACCAACCCGGTTGCAGGTTACCCTGTTCATCTTCTGCCGCCGGTGGTTCCAGTTCGCCCGGACGCTCCACCCGCAGATAGCCTTTCATGATATTCGGCCCCTTCAACTGTAGACGCCCGCCGTTATCAATACCTGGCACCTTTATCAGCCGCGCCTCCATGTTCGGCATAATACGGCCGACGGTACCCACTTTGGCCGCCAGCGGCACGTTGATCGACACCACCGGTGCGCATTCAGTCACCCCATAACCTTCCAGAATACGGATGCCGTATTTGTCCTGATAAATCTGTTTGGTGCTGTCCGCCAGCTTTTCCGCACCGGCAACCACATAGCGCAAACGGGCAAAATCATAGGGGTGAGCGAAACGCGCATAGTTATTGAGGAAGGTCGCTGTGCCGAACAGTACGGTGCAGTTACGGTCGTACACCAGCTCCGGCACCACACGGTAATGCAGCGGGCTGGGGTAAAGGAAAATACGGCTGCCGGTCATCAGGGGGGTCAGCAGACCGACCGTCAGGCCGAACGAGTGGAATAACGGCAGCGATGACATAAAGCGGTCACGCGGGGTGAAATCGGCGATGGTCCGGATCTGTTCTACGTTGGCCAACAGGCTGGCGTGAGAATGCACCACGCCTTTCGGATTGCCTTCCGACCCCGAGGTAAACAGGATCAGTGCTGCATCGTTCGGTTGCTGCGGCAGCATGGCCCGTGCCGGTTGGAACAGATGACGCAGGATCCACAGCTTGTCTGTCAGAGTAACGGTGTCTTTCAGATCCTCCAGGTACACCCAGTTAGCTTCAGGTACCTGCTGCGGCAAATGTGTCAGTTTGCCCTTCTCCAGAAACTGGCGCGAAGTGACAATAGTTTTGATATTGGCGGCGGTCATGGCACTTTTCAGGCCATTGGATCCGGCTGTGTAATTGAGCATCGCCGGAATGCGGTTACGCAGCGAAGCGCCAAAAATCGCCGCGACGGTGATAGTGGCATTCGGCAATAACATGCCGACATGCTCAGCCTCGGCTGTAAAGCGTTGCAGGATACGGCTGACACCCAGTGCCTTTTTGATCAAAGTCTGGTAGCTGTCTTCCTTAAAGTTAATATCCTCGATGCACGGCTTACCGCTACCGTAACGGTGCTGTGCCGCCAGCAGGCCCTGAAACAAAGTCTGTGGTTCACGGGTATCCATGCGCGCCTGCATCATAATCTGATGCAAACGGTCCCCAGCTAGCGCACGGCGATCGCGGGCACGTGGTGCAACCGGCATCGGCAGTGACGTTGGGGGTAAGATACGGATGCTTATCTGTGGGAACCAACGAATCTTAAACACCCCAGCCATACGACCAAAGGGGCTGAACTCAGCGCCATCGAGCCGAATGGGCACCAGGGTCGCCCCCGATTTGGCGGCAATAAAGGCCGCACCATCGTAAACCTTCATCAACGAGCCGGTAACGGTAATTCGCCCTTCAGGAAAAACCACAATCGGCCGCCCCTGTTCCACCATGCGCACCAACTGCTTGATAGCCATAGGTTTGGTAGGATCGAGCGAGACAAAATCGATATAAGGTCGCAGCCAGCGCATAAACCAGCGATCGCCAATGCTGGCATAAACAGCAAACACCGGTTTGATCGGTAAGAACAACGCCAACAAAATGCCATCAAGGAAGGAGATATGATTGGGCGTAATTAGCAGTTTTTGCTGATCAAAATGCCGGACGTCACCCTCGACGCGTACCCGATACAACAGGCGGAACAACACCCGCAGCATAGAAAAAATCATGCCCTTCTCCCTTTGGCCAAGATGAGCGTAAATGGTTGTAGGGAAAAGAATACTATATGGCAGGCAAAAAAAAACCTACGCATCCGCGTAGGTTGGTGCAATTGAAAATGGCTTCAACATACAGAGTATGCTGATTTCTCACCAATCAATACCTCTGGGATCACCTACTCTAGAGAGGTGCCGATTAAGAAACTACCGATCAATCGCAAGAGTTTTGCTCTAAATGCAACCAGCTGTAAATTTCCCGCGTTCAGTGGAAATAACTCAATGAAAGCTAAACAATCCTGTGCGAGAAAAATACAAAATAGGATTTTGTGTAGGTGGGTGGGTTGAGCTTCAGGCAAAAAAAAAACCTACGCATCTGCGTAGGTTGGTGCAAATTAATATGGGTTCAACAAACAAGTTGCTGAGACTCACCAATCAATACCTCTGGGACGTTCAATTTACCCTGTGCTGCCAAATACCAGCCAGCAGGCAATCGCAACATTAAGGCGCAAAGTGTAAGCAGCTGTTTATCGGGCGCTCACCTCGACCAGGCAGCTCATGGCATTCGGCCCCTGAGTTAACGGCGAGGTGCCGATATCCAGCGTTAATACGTTGGGGTTGCCAGACTGTTCTACCTGCAACTGTTGGGCACCAAACCCCGGATCAAACCAGGCACCCGTAGCCATCAATACCACGCCACGCGTGACACCATCAGTAATAGCAACACCCGCCAGACAACTGCCACGCGCATTGCTGACCTGCACTTCAGTGCCATTGGCAATACCTCGTTTTTCTGCATCCTCAGGGTGCATATACAGTGTCTCGCGGCCGGCGGTTTTATTGCCCTGAGCCAGTGGTGCAGGATCCATCTGGCTATGCAAGCGGTCGCTCGGCTGGATAGAAATCAGGTGCAGTGGCCACTCTTTGGCCTGCGGCGACCCCAGCCATTCAACCGGTGGTTGCCACTGTGGATGCGGTGCAAAATCAGCATAGCGATAACCGGCGATTTTCTCGCTGAACAGCTCGATCTTGCCGCTCGGCGTTTGCAGCGGGTTAGCTTTTGGATCGGCACGGAAGTCGTCAAAGAACACAAATTCCTTCGCCGGTGCCGGCAGCTCGACGTAACCTTTACGCCAGAAATCGTCGAATTCGGGCCATTCCACACCGGTCCCTGCCTGTGCCTGCCCGCACTGTTGATAAATAGATTCGATCCAGGTCCGTTCATCACGATTTTCAGTAAATTGCTCGCGATAACCTAATCGCTCCGCCAAATCGGCAAAAATATCAAAATCGTTGCGCGCCTGATGCAGTGGTGCAATGGCCTGATGCATCGCTAACACATAGCGATCGCGCGATGAACCGCCAATATCGTTACGTTCCAGCGAAGTCGTGACCGGCAAGACGATATCTGCCATCTTTGCCGCTGGCGTCCACCAGATATCTTGCACAATCACCGTATCCGGCTTCTGCCAGCCCTCCACCAGACGGTTTAACTGCTGGTGGTGATGGAACGGATTGCCACCGGCCCAATGCACCAAATGAATATCCGGATAGTGCAATGTTTCACCACGGAACTGATAGGATTCACCGGGTTGCAACAGCATGTCGCAGATACGCGCAACCGGGATCGCCAACCCGCAGGGATTCGCCCCCACCGGCATCATTGGCCCCGGCGTATCCACTCGCGGGTTGCCAACGCCGTTCATGGAGCCATGCCCAAACGAGAAGCCACCGCCGGGCAGCCCAACCTGACCAAGCATCGCCGACAGCGCTATCATCATCCAGTAGGGCTGTTCGCCGCGGTGGGCTCGCTGCACTGAATAAGAACAAGTGATAAAACTGCGCACACCAATCAATTGCTGCGCCAGCAACGCTATGCGCGCCGCCGGAATGCCGGTGATGGCGCTGGCCCATTCTGGCGTTTTCGCCACGCCGTCATCCACGCCCCGCAGATAATTCGCCAGTTGGTCGTAACCGGCACAGTGGCTATAAAGGAACGCTTCATCCTGCGCCCCTCGACGCTGAATTTCATACGCCAACGCCAACATTAACGCCACGTCAGTGTTCGGGCGGATAGGGATCCACTCGGCATTAACAAATGCTGGGCAGTCATCACGCATCGGGCTGATGTTGATCACTGGGGTACCTTTCTGTACCAGCTTCTGCAACCACGGTTTGAGTGAATGTTCCGCAGCGCCGCCAGAGGACACTTGGGCATTCTTTAACGCCAGCCCGCCGAAAGCGACAAACAGCTCACAGTGCTCGACCACACTGGGCCAACTGGTCACACGCCCGGTCAATGGGGTGAAGGTGCCAATCACATACGGCAGGAAAAACTGCGCCGAACCCCAGCTGTAATTACCCAACTGATCAACGCCACCACCGCCGCTGAAATAAAAGCGCCGCACCAACGAACGCGCATGATGCAAACGACCGGCGGATGACCAACCGTAGGAACCGGTAAACAGGCCTGAAGGGCCATAGCGATCGCGCACACGGCGATTTTCTTCCGCCACCAGATCGAGTGCCAGATCCCAGTCAACCTCAACAAAATCCTCACGACCACGCAACGTGCGATCACTGCCTTCACGCTTTTTCAGCCAGGAACGGCGCACTGCCGGCTTGCGGATACGTTTATCGGAATAGGCCATTGGCGCAATGGAGTCGAGCAGCAGGGAAGGATCCGGATCATCGGCAAAAGGCTCACAACGGATAAGCCTGCCGTCTTCAACCACGGCGGTATATGCCCCCCAATGCGCAAGTTGCGGATAACGTTTAATCGACATGCGGTTCTCAAACAAGAATAGATGCACAAAAGTAACATTAGCCGGTACGCGGATCCAAAGCACAAATTGCGCTATTAATGCGCACCGTAAGCCTAAGCGCACGATAAATCGCACATATCTGCAACAGCCACCACAAGTTGCGATCGCCAGCGCTTGCAGCACCGGACTTTTTCCGCAAAACTGAGGAATGTAAGCGATTACCCAGGATGTATGACAGATATGGCTACCATAAAGGATGTTGCCAGGCTGGCGGGTGTTTCCGTGGCCACGGTATCCCGTGTAATAAACAATTCCCCAAAAGCCAGCGAAGGCTCACGCACTGCCGTGCAAGCCGCGATGGAACAATTGCAATACCACCCAAACGCTAACGCCCGTGCACTGGCGCAGCAATCGACAGAAACGCTCGGGTTGATTGTCTCTGATGTATCGGATCCTTTCTTTGGCGCCATGGTCAAAGCGGTAGAACAGGTGGCCTACGCGACCCACAATTTCCTGCTGATAGGCAACGGCTATCACGATGCTGAAAAAGAACGTCAGGCGATCGAACAACTGGTGCGCCATCGCTGTGCTGCGCTGGTGGTACATGCGAAAAAACTGACCGATCGTGAATTAAGCGGTTGGATGCAGCAAATCCCGGGCATGGTGCTGATTAACCGTACACTCCCGGGTTTTGAAGCCCGTTGCGTTGCACTCGACGACCGCTACGGTGCCTGGCTGGCAACCCGCCACTTGATCCAGCAGGGGCATCAGCGTATTGCCATCATTTGTTCCACCCACCAGATTTCTGACGCAGCCGACCGTCTGCAAGGCTATCTCGATGCATTGCAGGAACATGGCATCCCGGTGGATGAAAAGCTGATTGCCTACGGTGAACCTGACGAAATTGGTGGTGAGCAAGCCATGACCGAGTTGCTTGGTCGGGGTAAAAACTTTACCGCGGTGACCTGCTATAACGATTCGATGGCTGCGGGTGCGCTATCGGTGCTCAGCGACAACAGCGTCGACGTGCCGGGCCAGATGTCATTGATTGGCTTTGATGACGTGCTGATTTCACGCTACCTGCGACCACGCCTGACCACCATTCGCTATCCTGTCGTGGCCATGGCGACCCAGGCGGCTGAACTAGCCCTGGCGCTGGCCAATAATCTGCCGCTGCCGGAGATTACCAACATGTTTAGTCCGACGCTGGTGCGCCGCCACTCGGTGTCCAGCATCAATAACGTGTATGAGCAAAACTAACCCAACGCCCGGTGATACAACCGTACCGGGCGGTCGGGATAATCCAGCGCGTCGCCGATATAATGCCAGCCGTGGCGTTCGTAATAACCGCTGAAGTCACTGTAGAGATACAGCTTGCTGAAACCGAGCTGCTGGCTGTAATCCTGCACGTGTTGCTGTAACCGCAGACCCAGACCACTGCCGCGCTGGC
Source organism: Serratia grimesii NBRC 13537 (assembly GCF_001590905.1). GTDB lineage: Bacteria > Pseudomonadota > Gammaproteobacteria > Enterobacterales > Enterobacteriaceae > Serratia > Serratia grimesii. Next base: position 105,355 of record NZ_BCTT01000017.1, on the reverse strand, counting down.
TTTCGTCTACGTACAACGCCGCCAACCAAGGCGTTAAATCTTGGCGGCTAATCAGATCGCAGCGCCATAAACCGACAGTGCCAACCAGTTTCCCCTCCAGCAGAGCGATAAAAGTGACGGGCAAATCTGCCCCACGCAGGCTGCTGTCTACCACACTGGCGAAAAATGCTCGACTGCTCTCACTGCCGAACGCCCGCCATTGCCAGTCAATCACCTGCTCACGGTACTGAGGAAAGTCAGCCAAAAGCACAATGCTCGTCATTCCGTCCGCTTTTTTCATTGCCTGATTCTCATTTACACACGTTTAACTGCCACACTATCACCACGATAAAAAGCCACACAGCCAACAGCTAACCCTATGCTAGACTGAGCATTATTTGCCGCCAGCGGATGTTGAAAGGGGTAAGCCACTGATGATCACCATGTTGGATGTTTCCATTCGCGCGGGGGTATCTAAAGCCACAGTTTCACGCGTGTTAAATGGCACCGGCCAGGTGAAAGGGAGTACCCGAGAAGCCGTGTTCAAAGCGATGGACGAATTGGGTTACCGCCCAAATTTCCTCGCCCAGTCATTGGCGAATAAAAGCTCTAATAGCATCGGGTTGGTCGTGTCCAACTTCGATGGCCCCTACTTCGGCCGCCTGCTCCGCCGTGCCGCTAAGTTGATTGAAGCCAGCGGCAAGCACCTGATTGTCACCGACGGCCACGACACACCGGAAGATGAGCTCCAGGCAGTGCAGTTGCTGGCCGATCGGCGCTGTGATGCCATTATTCTCTATACCCGCTTTATGTCCGAATCTGCACTGATGGATTTACTGGACAGACTGCCAGTCCCGATCATGGTGATCAACCGCGATTTGCCGCAAGCACGAGCACGCTGCGTGTTCTTCGAACAACAACAAGCCGCCTTTCATGCTGTTGATTATCTGATTCAACAAGGGCATCGCGAGATCGCCTGTATTACCGGCCCCATAAGAACGCCTACCGCTCAAGCGCGACTGGCAGGTTATCAACAGGCGCTTGAGCATCACAAGATTGCCTTCGATGCCTCTCGTGTCGCCTATGGCGACAGCAGCGTACAAAGTGGTTATCAAGGGGTGCGCCGGTTACTGGATGAAAATAGCAATTTCAGTGCGCTGTTTGCCTGCAACGATGACATGGCGGTGGGGGCAATGAAAGCATTGCACGATGTGGGCAAACGCCTGCCGCAGGATGTCTCACTGTTCGGCTTCGACGACGAACCCAGCGCCGCTTATTTACAACCTGCGTTATCTACCGTTTATCTGCCGATCGACGTCATGATTGAAGCCGCTATCAGCCAGGCTTTCCGCTTGATTAACAGAGAAAACATTCAGCCGCTCTCACCTTTTACCGGTGAACTTCGGCTGCGGGAATCCGTGGTACCCGGCCCCTACGCCAACTGACTTATCTGGGCGCAGCACCGAACTGCGCCCAATTCATCAGATCAATTCCAGCGCAATCAGCTCTTCAATAGTCTGGCGACGGCGAATCAAGCGCGGCTCACCGTTCTCAAACAGTACTTCCGGCAACAGCGGACGGCTATTGTAGTTCGAAGACATTGATGCGCCATAAGCCCCCGTATCATGGAATACCAGATAGTCGCCGACCTGCACCGGCGGCAGTTCACGGGTTTCAATCCCCCCCCCGGCCTGCTGGGTAAAGACGTCACCGGACTCACAGAGCGGCCCGGCAATCACAGTATCGCGTAGCGGCTGGTTGGCAGTATCGCGGCCATCAGCCGGCAACAGAGAAATATGGTGGTAGCTGCCGTACATCGCCGGGCGCATCAAGTCGTTAAAACCGGCGTCTACCAGCACGAAGTGACGACTGCCCATATCTTTCACCGCCCGTACTTCAGCGACCAGCACCCCAGCTTCCGCCATCAAGAAACGGCCAGGCTCAATCTCCAGGCTTATCGGGTGACCAAGATGGGCGGCAATACGCTCACGGGCGCGGTTCCACAGGCCAAAATAGTGTTCGGTATCAATCGCCTCTTCGCCGTATTGATACGGGATCGACAGACCGCCACCAGCGGAAATAGCGCTGATATCCTGACCGAGATCGATCACCTGCTGCACCATGGCGTCACACACCCGTTCCAGATGTTGATAATCTACGCCAGAACCAATATGCATATGCACGCCGATCAGTTTCAGGCCGTACTGTTGAATTTTTGCCACTGCCTGCGGTAAATCGGCATACCAAATGCCATGCTTGCTGTTCTCTCCGCCGGTATTGGTTTTCTGGCTATGACCATGCCCAAAGCCTGGGTTGATACGCAACCACACCGGATGCTCTACAGACACCTGACCTAATTGCTCCAACATGTCGATCGAACCGACATTGACTGGGATTTTCAATTCACTGACGCGCGCCAGCGTCGCATGATCCAGCACGTCAGCAGTAAACACGATCTCACTTGGCTCACCACCCGGCTGAAAACCGGCCTGCAATGCACGCTCAATCTCTCCCAATGACACCGAGTCCACCTTGACGCCCTGCTCACGCATCAGACGCAGAATATGAATATTCGAGCAGGCCTTCTGGGCAAAACGAATCACATCAAAATGACGCAATTGGCCAATGCGTTCGCTAATGATAGTGGCGTCATAGGCCCATACCGGGCAACCAAAACGCCCAGGCAAGGCCAATAGGTTAGCGGCATTAAGGGCGGTCGTTGTGTCGTGTAAAGCGCGTGGCATGGTGGTATCCCCGAATCAAAATTTGCTTACCCGTCGAATTTCAAGTCGCAGATTTGTCGCTCACCCCAGCTACTTAAGTAAGCGCCTGGGGATGAGCGAGCTGGTCGCCTAGCTGCAACTTGAAATCCATAGGGTATGGTTGAATACCCCAATATTGCCGCACGCTTTCTTGGATGGAAAATATCTATTTAGTCTTAGGCTATTCATCTATGATATGGATTTGCTCATTATGGAACCTGTCGATGCACGCAATAACCCTGCGCCAGATTGAAATCTTCTATGCGGTGATGACTACCGGCAATCTGACCGAGGCCGCTGCGCTGTTGCAGACCTCGCAACCCACCGTCAGCCGCGAGCTGGCACGCTTTGAAAAACTGATTCAATTGCAATTATTCGAGCGGGTGCGAGGTCGTTTATCCCCGACGGTTCAAGGCTTGAGGTTGTTGGAGGAAGTTCAGCGTTCTTATTATGGCCTGGAGCGCATCGTCAACGCCGCCGCAGGCATTCGCCAGTTTCAGCAAGCACAGCTTTCGATCGCCTGCCTGCCGGTGTTCTCGCAGTCACTGCTGCCCGCCGTGTGCAAACCCTTTATTGATCGCTATCCAGAAGTGAGCTTCAGCGTAATCCCGCAGGAATCACCGTTACTGGAAGAGTGGTTATCGGCACAGCGTCACGATTTAGGCCTGACGGAAAATACGCTGACACCGGCGGGAACCGAGCGCATGACGCTGATGACATTGAACGAAGTGTGCGTGCTACCGGCGGGACATCCCTTGCTGGCAAAATCGGTGCTGACACCGCAGGACTTTGCTGGGCAACACTTTATCAGCCTGTCAAACACCGACAGTTATCGCCAACTGCTGGACTCGCTGTTCAGTGAGGAGGGTGTTAATCGCCGTCTGGTGATGGAAACCCACAGCGCCGCATCGGTCTGCGCTATGGTTAAAGCAGGTGTAGGCGTGTCGATCGTGAACCCGCTGACGGCGCTTGATTATGCCCACAACGGCGTTCACGTTCGCCCATTCAGCGTTGAAGTCCCCTTCACCGTCAGTTTGATCCGGCCGCTGCATCGTCCTGCCTCGGCGCTGGTCACCGCCTTTACCGAGCATTTGCAACAGCAGGCGGAGTCTCTCCCCGCCCGCTTGGCCGCGGTAATTACACGCTAGCCGGGCGCTTGGCACGGCTAAAGGTGACCAGACATAGTACCAACCCCAGTAGTGCGATCCCCGCAGCAGCCAGAGGGACACTGGTCAAGCCTAGTCCTTGAGCGATCACCACGCCGCCTACCCAGGCACCAATGGCATTGCCGACGTTAAACGCGGCAATATTCAACGTAGACACCAGGTTGGGGGCTTTTTTACCGTAAGTCACTACGTTGATCTGCAATGCAGGCACTGCGGCAAATGCCGCCGCCGCCCACAGGAACAGCGTGATTTCTGCCTGCACCATCGAATGGCTGGTCCAGCTAAATAGCGCAGCGAAGCAAGCAATCACCAGGAAAGTACAGGTCAGCGTCAACGGCAAACGCCAGTCTGCCAGACGGCCGCCCAGGATATTGCCCAGCGTCAGGCCCACGCCCATCAACAGCAGCGTCCAACTCACGCCGTGCGACGAAACGCCGGTCACTTCAGTCAACAACGGCGCAATATAGGTAAACAGCGCGAACATCGATGCGGCAAAGGCCACAGTCATCAGTAGCGAAAGCCAGATACCGCCGCCGCGCAGTGCCGCCAACTCTTTTTTCAGATCGGTGGGTGTTTCATCCTTCACCGTTGGCAACTTGCTGTACAGCGCCATCAGGGATAACACACCGATCACCGCCACCGCCCAGAACGTCGAGCGCCAGCCCAATGCCTGCCCCAAGGCAGTGCCTAGCGGCACACCCAGCACGTTAGCCAACGTCAGGCCGGTGAACATCAGTGCGACAGCAGAGGCACGGCGATTGGGTGCCACCAGATTAGCCGCCACAACCGCCCCGATACCGAAGAACGCACCGTGGCACAATGCAGTGATAATGCGCGCCAGCATCAGGAAATCGTAGCTGTAACCCAAGGCGCACATAATATTGCCGAAGATGAAAATCACCATCAGCAGCAACAAGGTCTTTTTACGCGGCAACCTGGCAGTCAGCAATGCCATAATCGGCGCGCCGATAGCCACGCCAAGTGCATAACCACTGATCAACCAGCCAGCAGAAGGAATAGAGACCTGCAGATCCCTGGCAACTTCAGGCAACAACCCCATAATAACGAATTCGGTCGTGCCGATAGCAAATGCACTTAATGCCAGTGCGAGCAGAGAAACAGGCATGTGTAACGCTCCCAATCAACAAAGCCCCGGCGGCGGTCGCACGAGGCAGATAAAAACACAAAAAATCGCCGGGCAACCTGGCAGGCTACCCGTGAAAAATCAGAAGTGGAGTGCAAAGAGCCAGGGAATCTGCTTAACCCTATAATTATTAAGTCTTATTCACCCTTCTCACAGGACAGAAATAACATGACGTTCAGTATAAGAACCAGTGACAAGGCCGTGACAGCGCACAAAAAGATCCCATGAACCGTCTAACCGCTTGAATGCGCTGATGATGAAAAATGTGTACAAATATTACGGCCGTGTTAACGATATCAGCGCAGCGTCGCTCGCCAACCGACATCGTTGGCAAACCACTCCACCAGAAAGTCCAACATGGTGCGTAAAGTGGCCGGCATCTGTCGGCGTGAGGTGTAAATACCGTAAATCCCCATAGATTGGGGCCGATAATCTGGCATCAGCTCAATCAGCTCACCACTGGCCAGCAACGGCGCTGCTGAATAGTAAGGCTGCATGGAAATACCGGCACCCTGTACGGTACCCGCCATTAACACCACAGACTCGTTTGCGCTGAGGTTGCCGCTGACCGCAACCGCCGATTTCACCCCTTGGTGATCAAAATGCCACAGGCTTTTACCGAAGTAGGAATACGTCAGGCAGTTGTGCAATGCCAAATCTTGTGGATGACGTGGTGTACCGTGCACCGCCAGATAAGCCGGTGATGCACAGACTACAGATGCACACGATGACAAGGGCCGAGCGATTAAATTGGGATCCAGTTCATTCGTGATACGCAGCGCCAAATCAATACGTTCTTCCACCAAATTCACCGTGCGATTATTCATTTGCAGATCCACTGCAACCTGCGGATGGCGCTTTAGGTATTGCGCTACCGCCCCCACCAATGCCGTCTGGCCCAAAGACTGCGAACAAGTGATACGCAACAGACCACGCAGTTCGTCGCTCTGTTCACCTTCAACCAAATCAATCTCACCTGCCAGCGCCAGCATCTGTCGGCAACGCTCCAATGTGCGCTCTCCAGCGTCAGTCAGACTAAGCTTACGGGTAGTACGGTGCAGTAAACGTGCGCCGGCCCATTGCTCCATTTGGGCCAGATAACGCGTCACCATAGCTCGCGACATTTCCAACGTTTCCGCTGCGGCAATCATGCTGCCACGGTCAACAATGGTGATAAAAACCTCAGCTGCGGTAATGCGATCCATGATTCGTCCGATTTACGCAATGAATAATTGCTTATTATCCGGTTTTTCTATCGCTTTATGCAACCTAACATCTATACAACATTAATCGCTACTCAAGGACCTCTACCCATGTTTAACAAATCATTATTGACTCTGGCCTTCGCCGGCATCACTACCTTCAGCGCTTACGCCACTGCGGCCAATACCCTGACCATGGAAGTGTACAATCCAGGCGAGAAAAGCGTGTTCCCGGTGTCATCTGAGATCATCAGTGGCAAACACGAAGTAGCGTTGATCGATGCTCAGTTCCAGCGCAATGACGCTGAAGAACTGGTGAAAAAGATTAAAGCAACCGGCAAAAAGCTGACCACCGTCTACATCAGCCATTCAGACCCTGATTTCTACTTCGGTCTGGACGTCATTAAAGCCGCTTTCCCACAGGCGAAAATCATCGCGTCACCAGGCACTATCGAAGAAATCAATGCAACCAAAGACGGCAAAGTCGCGTACTGGGGCCCGATCCTGAAAGATAACGCACCAAAAGCGGTCGTTGTACCTCAGGCGCTACAGGGTGACAGCTTCACCGTTGACGGTCAGAAAGTGGAAGTGAAAGGTTTGACGGGCCCAACACCAGAACGCACCTATGTGTGGATCCCAGCACTGAAAGCCGTCGTGGGCGGTGTTCCAGTGGCCGGTGACAATATCCATCCGTGGGTAGCCGATAACCAGACCGTTGAATCACGCGCACACTGGCAACAAACGCTGGAAGGCATCAAGGCATTGAAGCCAAAAGTCGTTGTTCCGGGTCACTTCCTGCCAGGTGCCGATCAGACGCTTAAGTCCGTCACCTTTACCCAGAATTATCTGACCACGCTGGAAGCCGAGCTGCCGAAGACCAAAAATTCTGCAGAACTGATTGCGGCAATGAAAAAGCATTACCCGAACCTGAAAGACGAATCGAGCCTGGAACTGAGCGCCAAGGTGCTGAAGGGCGAAATGAAGTGGCCTCAATAAGCGTGCAGCAAAAAGCAGGCTAAGGCGTTACTGAGATTGCACAGTGAAGTACCCAAACTCCTTCAGGCGGCAATGCTGTCGCCTGAAGGACAGTAGGTATAACGAGGAATAAACATGACCGGCACGACTCTGCATTACATTTTCGATCCGCTGTGTGGCTGGTGCTATGGCGCTGCCCCACTGGTAAAAGCGGCCAAAACTATTCCAGGGCTGACCATCGCCCTGCACGCTGGCGGCATGATGACCGGCAACAATCGCCGTCAGATCACGGATGAATGGCGCAACTATGTCATTCCGCACGATAAACGTATTGCGGAGTTAACCGGGCAGACTTTTGGTGAAGCCTATTTCAATGGGCTACTGCGTGATACCACCGCAGTCATGGATTCTGAGCCGCCAATCACTGCAATACTGGCAGCCCAGGCACTGGGTGGTCGTGGGCTGGATATGCTGCACCGCATTCAAGAGGCGCATTATAAGGAAGGCCGCCGCATTGCCGATACGCCAGTACTGGAAGCATTGGCAAAAGAGCTGGGCCTGCCTTCTGCCCCATTCATCGCCGAAATGCGCTTTAATGCTGGCGCACCGACCGCACAGCACATTGCTCAAAGCCGGGCACTTCTTGCCAAAATTCACGGGCAAGGGTTCCCAACCTTTGCGTTGGAAGACAGCGAAGGCCACCTGCGCCAGATTCCTGCGGGTAACTATCTGGGTAACGTTGAGGCCTGGAAAGAGTTGCTGAGTGGTGCCGCCACCTGGGCTTAAACCTGCAACAACACCGGGCATTCATTCTGTTGAATGCCCGGTGCTAACTATTCAACCCGCACAAAGCGCCCTTCAGCCCGTACGTTAAAACCAAAACCGCAGTCACCATGGGTGTGCATGTCCAACGAGTCAGCCCTGAACTGCATAGACACATCACATGCCATTGCGTCCTCCGGTTCCCGCTGATGGTATACCGCTTTGCCATGCTCAATCGGCAGCACCTCGGCGAATTCCCCCATATTCGGTCCGTAATACAGCCCCATCTGTGGCATGTAATACCCGGAATAGTTAATCAACCAGTGTCCATCCTGCGGTTTGATGTCCACTTCACTCCAGACGCCACGCCCGGCGTATTGCCAGTAGATACCACCAGGCCCATCCAACGGCGGCTGCTTCGCTAACCGCTGTTGCAACAGCTTTAGGTTATGTTGGGATTTACTGTCTTGCGGTGCCAGTTCTAAATAAGCGCGGGCCTTGAGCAGTTCACCGGCATGCATCAGTGCCAATGCCACGTTATTGTAGGCCGTGGCCGTCGCCTGCTCGTCCAGACCACAAAACTCGCTCCAGGCAGCCTGATCGCGGAAAATATCAGCGGCACGCGAATAATCGCCACGCTTATACGCGCTTTTCCCAAGTTCAGCGTAGCTCGCCACCTTGTGACAATCGGCATTAATATCCGGCTCATCAATCTGTGCCATAGCCTGATCGCTGGCAAGCACGCCATAGGCCAATAGCAGGGGAACCAACGCCTTCATCACTTATCCTTTCCGCAATAAACAACCCAAATTTCGGCGCCAGTATAACCGTCATCGTGCATGGCATCACCCTTGACGATTCAGTCGCAATATTTCAAACGGTTAGCTGCGTTAAAACTGCTTACAGTCCAGGTTTGTTTGTTACTTGCCCCCGGCCCATGCTGAAGAAAATGCATAATTTATGGGATCCCATGAACACTACCCCTACCTCTAAACATGCCGTCTGGCAATTGATAAAGCCATTCTGGATTTCGGAAGAAAAATGGCGGGCCTGGTCGATGCTGATCGCCATCATCGTCCTGTCGCTCGGGTTGGTGTATATCAGCGTATTGATCAACCAATGGAACCAAGTGTTCTATGACGCGCTGCAAAATAAAAACTACCCGGTATTCAAGGCACAGCTTTGGCGCTTTACCTATCTGGCGCTCATTTTCATCGTACTGGCGGTGTATAAAATTTATCTGACGCAAGGCCTGCAAATGCGCTGGCGGCGCTGGATGACAGAGAAGTTCATGGGAAAATGGTTGGCACATCAGGCCTATTACCATACCGAGCAACAGCAGATCGTTGATAACCCCGACCAACGTATCGCCGAGGATCTCAACGTCCTGACACAATACACACTGTCGTTGTCTCTCGGGCTGCTTTCCAGTCTGGTGACCCTGTTTTCTTTTATCACCATTCTCTGGCACGTCAGTGGGCCAATGACATTTATCATTCACCAGCATGCTATTACCCTGCCTGGTTACATGGTGTGGTTTGCCCTCTTGTATGCGGTGCTGGGTTCACTATTAATCTGGTGGGTCGGCAAACCATTGGTCCAACTCGGCTTTAATCAGGAGCGTTATGAGGCAAACTTTCGTTTCGGCCTGATCCGCATCCGTGAAAACAACGATGCGATTGCGCTGTATCAGGGTGAACCGCGCGAAGCACAGCAGCTGGGCGACCGCTTTGACACCATTCGCGCCAACTGGTGGTCAATTATGCGCATTACCCGACGGCTCAATATCGCCTCTAACTTCTACAGTCAATTCGCCATTGTTTTCCCAATGTTAGTAGCCGCTCCGCGCTATTTCTCCGGGGCCATCCAAATGGGTGGCATGATGCAGATCGCCTCCGCCTTTGGTCAGGTCCAGGGAGCGTTGTCGTGGTTTATTGATGCCTTCAGCGATTTGGCAACCTGGAAAGCCTGTGTTAACCGTCTTGCCGGTTTTAACGCTGCGGTGGAACAGGTGCACTATCAGCAACGTGGCATTCAATTGCAGCAGGAAAACGGTCAACCGGTGATCCTCGATCGTCTCAGTCTACAGTTGCCAGACGGCCAGAGTTTACTGGACCCAACCTCGATGACACTGAAACGCGGCGAGCGCGTACTGATCGTCGGTCCATCGGGCTGCGGTAAATCCACGCTGCTGCGCGCTATCGCCGGTATCTGGCCATATGGCTCCGGTGCGATTGGTCGCGACGCCGCCAGTAGTACCCTATTTCTGCCACAGCGCAGTTATATTCCGATCGGTACGCTGCGGGAAGCACTGAGTTATCCGCACCTTGCAGCCGAATACAGTGATGAGCAATTGTTGAAAGTCTTGGAAAATTGCCGTCTGAAGCATCTGCAACGCTGGCTGGATACCAGCGCTAACTGGAGTCACCGCCTGTCGCCGGGTGAACAACAACGGCTAGCATTCGCCCGCGCCATTCTGACCCGTCCAGACATTTTATTCCTCGACGAAGCCACCAGCGCGCTAGACGATGAGACAGAACAACTGATGTATTGTTTATTGGTGGATGAGTTACCGCAGGTGACACTGGTCAGCGTGGCGCACCGCAACAGCGTGGCGAAATATCATCAAAGCTGTTGGCGTTTTAGCCGCGCAGAAGAAAACCAACCGGCCCGCATGTCACTGAGCCCACTGCCTGTGGCAGATTAACCTACCGGACGCCGCCCACTGGCGGCGTCCCGTTTTCCTCAGATGCCGTCAGTTTGCACGTCCTCGCATTTTACCCGGCGTCTTTCATGCCATAGACTGGTCAGGCCGCGTTTGCCGCATGCCAGTGCCACTTCACGAAACTCATCCAGACTCAACCCTTCCCGTTCCAGCATCATTTCTGCCGCCAACTGCATATTCACTCCCGTCAACACCTCACAATCCCCGTGCACGTCAGCCAGTTCACTGGCACAGCGGAACGGTGAACCGCCGAGCATGTCAGTGAGAAATACCACACCGTCCGGTTGCGTCACCTCAGCCAGCGCGGCGCTCAGCGCCGCTTTTAACTGGGTGGTGTTCATCTGTTCGGGAAAATTGACCGCGACGCAATTCTCCTGCGGCCCCACCACTTGCTCAACCGCCTGCAACAGCCCGCTGGCGAAGCCGCCATGGCCGGTAATCACAATGCCTGGCATAACCCTTTCCTCACAATAAACCGATAAACTTGCCCACAACCCCAATCACCACCGTCACACCAATCAATTTCACGGGTGAAAAACCACGCTTCATCAGGAAGAAAATCAGCAGCGTAAAGCACAGAGGCAACAGGTTGGGCATCAGCTTGTCCAGCACGTCGGTCTGTAACGCCACACTGGCCTTGCCGGCATGCATCACCAGCGGGGTGGAAAGATGAACGTATGAGGCCACCAACGCACCGATCACCGTCATGCCGACAATCGAAGCAGCGTGGGATATTCGTCGGGTGTGCGTTTTCAGCAGCGCCAACGCACTGGTACCAGCCTGATAACCGTAATGCGCAAGCCCGAAGCGCAAACCGAAATGGAAAACGTTAAACAACAGGAGGAATACGATCGGCCCGAACAGGCTCCCCTCCAGCGCCAGTGAGGCACCAATCCCGGCACAGATCGGCAGTAGCGTCAGCCAAAACAGCGCGTCGCCAATGCCCCCCAGTGGCCCCATCAGCGCCACTTTTACTGCGCGAATGGTGGAAATTTTCTCCTTATTTTGTTCCATTGCCAACACCAATCCGGAGAGGAAGGTGACGTCAAACGGGTGCACATTGATAAACTCCATGTGCATTTTCATCGAGTTGGACAGATCCTGCGGATTGCGGTGAATCTTGCGCAACGCCGGGATCAACTGATACAGCCAGCCACCGGCCTGCATACGTTCATAGTTAAACGACGCCTGCAACAGCAACGAACGCCAAGCCATGCGGTTGATATCTCCACGGGTCAACGCCTCCGCGGGTTGACTATCGACGTAGTCATCCTGCTCGACCTGGCTGGTGGCCAGTGCCTGTGCTAAACGCTTCTCCGCTTTTTGTGCCAGCACGTCGTCGGAATCATTAAATGCCATCTTCAGCATCCTCCTGTTGTACAGGCTGTTTGGGCGAATCCGCACCGGCCCGTTGACTGTTAAAGAAATCGATCAATGCGATCGCCAGCGCGCCCAGCGCTACTGCCAGAATGGGCAATTTCAGGAAGGTGACGGAAATAAAACCAAGGATGAAGTAGGCCACGTAGGTTTTTTTCATCATCACTTTCATCAGTAATGAGAAACCAATCGCCGGCATCATACCGCCCGCTACCGCCAGGCCATCCAACAGCCAAACCGGCGCCTTTTGCACCATGGCGCTGGCCGCGTCGGCACCGAAATAAATCGGCAAAAACGCCACCACAAAATAGAACGTAAACAGGATGGCAATACCGAGATAATTCACCCGTTCGATACCGCGCCAGTTCAGTTCTTTCACCATACGGTCGCAACGGTGCATCATTGGCGAAAACAAGGTGAACAACAGCGTAATACAGCCCTGTACTGCAATCGAAAACGGCACTGCAACGCCGATCGCTACCTTAGGATCTGCCTTGGTCAGAATGGCGAATGCTGTGCCAATCACCCCGCCAATCACCACATTCGGGGGCTGAGCTCCCGCCAGCGGCACCATACCCATCCACACCAATTCCAACGTGCCCCCGACCAACAGGCCGGTGTAAACGTCCCCCAGAATCAGACCGACCAGCGGCCCCAGCACTACCGGACGATGGAAGTGGGTCAGACCATCAAACAGATCGACCCCTGCCAATCCTGCCAATAGCGCAATCAATAATGCATCAGTCAACATGATTACCCCCGACCTCAAAACAACAGTTTGCCGATCGCCTCACCCGCTTCATCCGGCACCCGGCGTACCTCACACTCGACACCAAGCGCAGCCAACTCGCGAAAAGCGGCAACGTCATCGTCATCCAGTGAGACCGTTTTATGCACCTGTCGCTTACCCTCGGCGAAATGCATGTTGCCGACGTTCACGAAACGGATCGGCACCCCACCCTGCACCAGTTGCAAAACATCCTGCGGCGTTTTACATACCAAAAAGATTTTCTGCCGATCTGCCGCTTTGTGGATCACGTCGATGGTTTTCTGCAGCGTGAAATAGCGCGTCTGCACCCCTTCAGCCACCACCATGTCCATCAGGTTTTGTTGCACGGGATCGGCGGCAGCTTCATCGTTGGCGACAACCACCAGATTGGCACCCAAGGTATTGGTCCAGGTCACGCCGACCTGGCCGTGCACCAGGCGGTTATCGATACGCGTCATCAGGATATTTGGCATTTCAATGCACCTCCGGATAACAGGCGGCATGGTAATCATTGAGCACCTGCGTCACCTTGTGCATCACCCAATCCTGGGGATCCTCGCTTAGCTCACCTGCATTCATTGCACGGGCCTGATCGGGCAGATATTGACTCAACAGCGCCAACGGGACGGGATGACGACGCAAATTGTCTACCAGCTGTTCCACTGCCTGCTGGACCTGCGGTTGCGGCCAGTAGTAACGTACCCGGTCACTCAGACTGTAGTGGCGGTCGAGATATTGTTGATGCGGATTGCCGTGGTAATAACGGCTCCACTGCTGTGGTTGCTCGCGCATCACCTGTTCCAGCGTGGCACACAGCTGTGCCGACTGATGCTCGCCCAACCATTCACGTTCAATATGATCCAGGGCGAACAGCGCCTCGCGCAGGGCAAAAGTCAGCGCTGGGCCGACTTTCAGGATGGCGAAATGGTCGCTCACCAGCTGCCGGTAGGCCTGTGGGGGTTGGTAATCCGTTGAGTGTGCCTCGTAAACCATACCCGGTTGCCGTTCGATAAAACGGCTTAGCGCATGGGCACGCTGCGGTTGGTAGTGTTCCACGCTGTGATGATCAAACTCGACACCCGGCTGCACCACCAGCGCAATGGTTCGCGTCCAGGCATCGACCAATTCTGCTTGTTGCCAAGCCTGCCGGTGAACGTCAAGCGTTTGCTGTACGGCTTGTGGCGTAGTGACCTGCATACCTTCCAGCGCTTCCTGTGCGCCACCTGGCACCGGTACTTCAGTGCCGATGACATACACCGGTGCCTCACCGCCGCTTTCCTGCCAGGCACGTTCTGCAACGGCACACAATCGCGCTGCGCGAGTGGCCACCGTTTCATCATTCAAAGGGAAAGGGTCGCCAGCGCAAGACATGGAGCAATCAAGGTGAATTTTACGAAAGCCGGCACGGACATAATCATCGATTAGTGTTTCTGCCAGCATCATCGCCTCTTCTGCCGGGCGATCCTGCCAGGCATTCGGGCCGAGATGGTCGCCCCCTAACCAGAGACGATCACGCGCCAGCCCTACCTCATCTGCCAACAGCCACAGGGCATCGCGGAATTGCTCCGCGGTTTGGCCAGTGTAGCCGCCAAATTGATTGACCTGATTCGATGTGGCCTCAACCAGCACTGGCGTACCACGCTCTTTGGCCTGCCGCAGGGCTGCTTTCAGCACCCAGGGGTGAGCGGAACAAACGGAAAATATCCCAACCGGTTTTCCGGCCTTGTGCTGCTCAATAAGCTGTAACAACTGCTGCATGAATCCCCCACGCAGGCGCCGTACTACCGATCGGCGATGACAACCTCCACGCCCAACTCGGTTAACGCCCGCTCGTAATCGTACGGAAGAAGGCTGTCGGTAATCAGCCGATGAATTTGTCCAGCTTCACGAATCATGCAAAAGCTCTTGCGACCAAACTTGCTGGCATCCGCCACGGCGATGATCTCGCGCGCCACCTCACACATCACACGGTTAAGGTGTGCCTCACCGGGGTGAGGCGTGGTAATACCGGCAGCCAGATCGAAACCGTCGACCCCCAAAAACAATTTGTCGAAACGGTACTGGCGCAATTGCTGCTCGGCAGCTGGACCGTAGAGCGAGTAGGAGTTACGGCGCACACTGCCACCCAGCACCATCACCTCCACCCCATCGTTACCTGAAAGCTCATAAGCAATGTTCAGCGCATTGGTCATCACCACCAAATCGCGTCGCCCTTTCAGGAACGGCACTATCTGAGTGGTGGTGGAACCGGAATCGAGGATCAGCGCATCACCATCACGCACATAGCTTGCCGCTACGCTCGCGATCTGCGACTTCACGTCGCGGTTTAACCGCCCCTTGTCATGTAACGGACGATCGAAGGCGAATTGTTGATTGAGCATCGCGCCGCCGTAAGCCCGCAGCGCACACCCTTTTCGTTCCAGAAAGCGCAGATCGTTGCGGATCGTCACCGTGGATACTGCAAATTGTTTGCTGAGCTGCTCCACGCGCACGCTTCCGTGTTCGCATAACAGATCAATAATGTGTTCACGTCGTTTTGCGGTATTCACTGGCATGAGCTGCGGTCCTCAGGTTTCCGGCCGGGCCGGGGAGAAGATGGCTTTCGCTCTACTGCGCTGGCATTACAGCAAAGCGAAAGCAATGAAATTGTGATCGGGGCTACAGCGCTGTTTTAGCAGAAAAATTGGCTAAAAACCTTTCGAATCGAAATGAAGTGAAAATTTTTAAGGACAGAGAAAGGCAAAGTGAAAAATCAGAGCGGGCGCAGTTGCCGGGATGAAGAGCCCGACGATATGCAGAAAACGAAAGCGGTGGTGTAACCGTCTACCTGGCTGACTTTTAATTCATCAGGTGATCGGGATCACATAATAGCAATTATGCTTCCTTAACCTTTCCTCGCAAACACCAGAATTGCGTCTCTGCCGTTTCAGCGCCCCCTTGTCAGGCCGGGGGATCTTCCCCTACACTTGCGCGCAGATATCGGCCAACTGTCGGTACGTAAGCGTTAACGTCAATCAACGCATCATGCCGTGCAGCATTGATTGACTGCATGCCCTGGTGCGAGGAACTCATGCCCCATTCTGCCTTACCCCAAACGTCTGCCGCTATAAAACGCAGCCGGTTACGCCATCCCTTATTACTGATCTGCGGCATTATGTTGGTTGCGGCCAACCTGCGGGCCGCACTGACCAGCGTTGGCCCATTACTGGAACAAATCCAACAGCAGTTGGCCCTGTCCGCTACCTCGGCTGGCCTGCTTAACTCACTGCCGCTGATCCTGTTCGCTGTGTTATCACCAGTGACACCCGGCCTGGCCAAACGTATGGGTATTGAACGCACTCTGGGTATGGCGCTATTACTGTTGGTTACCGGCATTGTGCTACGTTCCCTGCCGCAAACCGGCATGCTGTGGCTGGGCAGTGTTTTGATTGGCGCCGCTATCGCATTTGCCAACGTGGTGTTGCCGACATTGGTGAAACGCGACTTCCCGCAACGGGCCGCCGCGATGATTGCAGGCTATGCCGCCGTGATGTCGCTGGTCGCGGCTACCGCTTCTGGCCTGGCCGTACCGCTGGCAGCACTGAACAATCTAGGCTGGCGTTTTTCCTTGCTGTGTTGGAGCCTACCGGCTTTATTGGCGTTGATTGTCTGGCTGCCGCAACTGCGCCGCCCCGCCACGTCCATGCGCAGCACCACTCCCGTCGTTCAACCTGTGCCATCCCGCTCCCCTTGGGGCAGTGCGCTTGGTTGGCAAGTCGCGCTGTTTATGGGCTTACAGTCCATTACCTTCTACACCATTATCGGTTGGTTCAGTGCCTTTGCCGCCAGCCACGGCACCTCGCCGCAACAGGCGGGTTTTGAGCTGTTTATTTATCAACTGGTGGCGATCGTTGCTAACTTCGTCATGGTATTTATTCTGCCGCGTGCACGGGATCAGCGGGCTATCGCACTGTGCAGTTCGCTGCTGATTTTTATCGGCGTTGCCGGTCTGTTATTGAGGCCGGAAAATTCGCTGGTGTGGTTGATTTTTGCCGGATTGGGGGCGGGAAGCTCTCTGGTGCTGGCACTGTCCTTCTTTGGCCTACGCAGTAGCCATCATCACCAGGCCACACAATTGTCGGGTATGGCGCAATCGGTAGGCTATCTTCTGGCGGCGCTAGGGCCAACGTTGTTCGGTCTGCTGCACGATCTAACGCAAGGCTGGCGGTTACCGCTGGCCATTTTGCTGGGATTGACGCTGCTGCAAATGCTGTTCGGCATGTTGGCCGGACGCAATCGGGTTATTCATTAACATCGGGCTGCGCAGGCTGCTCCGATGTAGACTCTACGGCGTCGTCTTGCCATAGGTCGTTGATAAACGCCCGTTGCTCACGAGTCAACTGCCAGGAAGGGGGGATCTTGGCCGGGCTATCATCCCGGGCGCCCCCCGTATTCTTTACGCGTTTTTTGTCCATCGACACATTTCCTAAATAAGCAGCCAATAAATCACAGCGGCGACGGCCAACCAAAACACCCCGCAGCCGATAAACACGCACAGTCAAGCTTTACGTTTGATATCCGCGTCATCCTTGCTTATCACAGCCGCCTCGCATAATAGATTAAATCAATTAAAATCCAATTATTGATCTATTTAAACGATCAATAAAGTGTTTTGTTACCCTAGTAATTTAAAAAATAACTGCTACCCAGACACCTGAGGCGAGGTAGCTACAGAGAAACAGTCTGGACGGTGCGTCATAGGCGATGAATGCATGCTGCATTGGTGAACGATGGCGCAGTGTGACACAACACAACAGATCAAAATTAAACCACCAGTAAATAAATCAATACTCAATTAATTGACTTTAGGTAAGGGGAATTGGCGGCAGGTTAGACTGGATATTTGCAGGAGAGGTGACGTGATATGCTGTATTTATCGGATAGTACCCTGCGCTCACACACAGTTATTCGGACCGCCGATGCGGCCCAAATGACAAGGGTCAGTCAATCTGCGAAATCGAGTCCCGACTGGCACGCTCACGGTCATTGCCGGTCAATTCGCTCAGATGCCCATCACGCATTTGCAACAGCCTATCGGCATGTTCAAAGTAATGGTCATCATGGCTGATGGCGAAAACCGTTTTTCCCAGTGCGCGTAGCTGCGGTAGCAACTCACGATAGAAGATACGCCGAAATTGCGGATCCTGATCCGCCGCCCATTCGTCCAATAGCAGGATATCCCGCTTTTCAGCCACTGCCAGCAGTAACGCCAGACGTTTACGCTGTCCTTGCGATAGCTGCGGATTGGTCACTCGTAGGCCATCGAACTTCAACTTGTCTTTCATGTTCAATCGGTTAAGCCAGCTTTCTACCAGCGCAGTATCTGGCTGCTCCCCCTCAGGCCCTTGCAGATGGTGGAACGGGTGAAAATCGGTAAAAATAGCGGAGAACAAACGGCGATAATCATGCATATCTGCCGGAGTCTGTGGCACACCATCCAGCATAATTTGCCCACTAACCGGCTGATATAACCCAGTTAACAGCATCGCGAGCGTTGATTTTCCACTGCCGTTGCCGCCAATCAGGAAGACCAGTTCACCACGGCGCAGCGTCAGGTTAATAGGCCCAACTGCGAACCCGGCTTTTTGCTCCGCCGCGCCATAGTGGAACATCACATCACGCAGCTCCAGGGTTTGCCAGGCTTTGGAGCTTACCGTAGGAAACGTGGGTTGATAATCTGCAAGCTGCAACGCTTTGACCTTGCCGAAAGCCACCTCAGCGCTAATCAGCGTCGGGAATGCCCCTACCGCCTGCAACAATGGCGTACGCAGGAACAACAACGTCAGTGAATACGTCGCCGCAACAGCGGTATCGGCCCAGCCCAGGCTATTTGCCATATAAAACACCAAACCAATCGCACCCAACATCATGATATTCGACCAATTGACGGCACTGAGATGGTAGGTATCCGCGCGGATAATGTGATGTCGATAATCTTCAGCATCGGGTTGGTAGGCCTGCTGGTACAACGCCTTGGCACGATCGCGGTTCAGCGCTAACTCTTTACGGCCATCAATCGCAGATTGGTAATGTTCATACAGACGTTCTTCCGCTTCACGCACACGGGTCAGATGGCGATAAACACGAGACACCAGACAACCGCTACCCACCACTGTGATGGCAACCCAAATCGCGGTTACCAGCAGCATCTGTGGTGACAGCCAACCCAGATAGGCCGCCGATCCTACAGTTAATATCACCCCTTGCACCAGCTCCGGCAAGCGCACAAAAGCAACCGTGATATTACGAATATCACTGGACAGACTTGCCAGCAGCGAAGCGCTGCCCAATTGTTCTATTCGCTCAATATGCGTATCCAGGATGCGCTTAACCAGTTGGCCACGTAGCCGGAACACAAAATGATGGCCGAGCGTGGTCAGCGCTAACTGTGAGCCCAGCGTTACCGCCATCAGCAATGCCAACAGCCCGAGGAATTCGGGTAATACGGCCAAAGGGTTGCCCGCTACCGTCATCAGCCGCAAATTTATAAAGGCGATGATACCTATGCCCAACGCCGCGCTGGCCATGGTTAACGCCATTACCGCCAAAAACGGCCAGCGATACTGGTGGTACACCACCCGTAGCAACTCCATGAAGAACCCTTACCCTAAATCTTGAGATGGCAGGCATTGTAAGCGGCCTAAAAGTGATATCAATAACAATTCTCATTTTGGCACTGGTGATGGCTCTCTGGCCGCGAAATTTTCGCCCAACCGCAGCGGATGAGTTTCAGGGGCATAGATAGCGCGTCGACCAAGGCGCACAAACTTGCCAACAAAGATGCAGCTTGCAGTATGACGGGTATACACTGACGGTTGCTCTGGGACGAGGAAAACACCAACTGATGCTGCCCACACATGAATATGCCAACGACCTGATCCTGTTTGCCCTGATTGTTGATTGCGGTTCCTTCAGCAAAGCCGCTGAAACAGCCGGAATTACCAGTTCGGTGGTCAGTAAACGTATCGGCCGACTGGAGAAATCCCTTGGCGCACGCCTGCTGTACCGCACCACCCGTAGCCTGACGCTGACTGAAAACGGCCAAAGCCTATACCACCAGGCCAAGGAGATTGGCGCTCAAATTCAGCAAGCCCTGAACGTTGTCAGTGAAAAAAGCGATGAACTGACCGGCGTGATCCGTATGTCAGTCCCGACCATTTCAGGCGAATTGCTGCTAAGTGAGAGCGTGGCAGAATTCTGCGCCCGCCATCCCAATCTGAAGGTTGAGATGCGGCTCGAAAATCGCTTCGTCGATCTGGTCAATGAAGGGATTGATTTGGCAATCCGTACCGGTACCCTGCCAGACTCAAGCCTGATTGCCCGACCGATTCTGGATTCGCGCTGGGTGATCGTCTGCTCGCCCGGCTATTTGCAGCAACATCCCGAGCCTCACTCGGCCGATGACCTACTCCAGCATAATTGCCTGACCTACACCTATCAGGAAAGCGGTACCGACAACTGGTTGATGAAACAGCCAGGCAGCAGCAAAATTTATGAGTTGCAGGTTAATGGCAACCTGTCTGCCAATAATGCCAGAGCAATCCGCAAGGCCGTGATCGGCGGTTATGGTATTGCTATGGTGCCACGCTGCATGGTGTATGAGGATTTACAGGATGGAAAGCTGGTGGAAATTTTGGCTGGTCACTGCGGCAAAGTATTAGGCATTTACGCAGTCTATCCCTATACCCGTAATTTACCGCTAAAAACCCGACTGCTGATTGAACATATCATCGCGTCCTACCAAAGTATCAGCCACTATTTTTGAACCAGATCACATTATTATTCCGAACGGGCCCGTAGCGCCCGTCAGGGATTACGCCACTTTTGAATATAATCTATTGATGATTATTGTGTAATTAATGTGACCCAACACATTCATCATATAAAAAATAAAATTATCACTTTGATTTTTAATAAAATAATCAACCCATCAATATGAACACCGCCGCCAACAAAGTGACGATACCGCCCTACTTTTCAATACCGGATAATTGCCGAATGGAACATCGGCCAAGGTTGTGATTAGAATGAAAATGTTGCGGTAATTAACCTTTCGGCTACATACCTCTACAAATAACAATAATAACCCTGAGGCTTTTATGTCCCTGCTTTTCAGTATTGCGCCCATCGTCCTGCTGATCTGGATGATGACCAAAAAGAACGGTGTTCCTTCCTATATCGCGCTCCCGCTGACAGCGGCTGCCGTGTATGCCGTACAAATGTTTTGGTTCAATGGCCTGCCACTGTTGTTGCACGCCAATATCATTACCGCATTGGTTTCAGTTTTCACGCCAATTACCATCATCGCTGGCGCTATTTTGCTCAATAAACTGATGCAGATCAGCGGAGCGGAAAATGTTGTACGGAACTGGCTGGAAAATATCAGCCCTAACCCAGTCGCACAGTTGATGATCATCGGATGGGCATTTGCCTTTATGATTGAGGGAGCCAGTGGTTTTGGTACTCCCGCCGCCATTGCGGCCCCCATCCTCGTCGGGTTAGGTTTTAACCCACTGCGCGTGGCTCTGCTAACGCTGGTCATGAACTCTGTACCTGTGTCATTCGGTGCCGTCGGCACGCCCACCTGGTTCGGCTTCGCCAATCTGGGGCTTCCCGATGCCGACTTGCTGGACATTGGTCGTCAAACCGCGTTGATCCACTTTGTCGCTGGGTTTGTTATTCCATTACTGGCACTCCGTTTTATCGTGTCCTGGCATGAGATTCGTCGCAACCTGCCCTTTATTTTGCTCAGCGTCTTGAGCTGCACTCTGCCTTATTTGCTGTTGGCACAGGTTAACTATGAATTTCCCGCTCTGGTTGGCGGTGCCATTGGCCTGATGCTGTCAGTACTCTTGGCACGCGCCGGAGTTGGTCTGACACGCAGCGAAAGCAAAACATCCTCTCAACCGGTGCCATTCGTTCACGTGATCAAAGCAATGACCCCAACTCTGCTGCTGATTGCTATTTTGATAGTAACGCGTATTCATCAGCTGGGTATTAAAGCGCTGCTCAACAGCAATACACCTTTATGGAATGGCAAACTCGGTGGTCTGGGCGAGCTGCGCATCAGTGATGCCCTGATCATTGAATTACAGCAGGTATTAGGCACGTCTGCTGCTGCGAGCTACAAAACGTTGTATGTACCCGCACTGATCCCTTTTTTACTGGTGGTCTTGCTGTGTATTCCCCTGTTTCAGCTAAACCGCAAACAGGTAAAGCAGATGTTTACAGAAACCGGAGGGCGCATAGCTAAACCCTTTATCGCCCTTTTTGGCGCTTTAGTGATGGTCAATCTGATGATGCAAGGTGGCGACAATGCTCCGGTGATCCTCATTGGCAAAGCGCTGGCATCGCTCACCGGGGAAAGCTGGCTGCTGTTCTCTTCGTTCCTCGGTGCACTGGGTTCGTTCTTTTCAGGATCCAATACCGTTTCCAATCTGACATTTGGCGGCATTCAGCATTCTATCGCCTTGAGCAGCGGGCTAAACGTCAACCTGACGCTGGCTCTGCAATCCGTGGGCGGGGCCATGGGCAATATGGTGTGCCTGAATAATATTATCGCCGTCTGCTCAATCCTTGGGATCAGCAATGCTGAAGGAAAAATTATAAGAAAGACCGTGTTGCCCTTGCTGGTGTACGGGGGGATCGCCGCCGTTATGGCGCAGATCCTGACTTTATGAATGTAAAAGCACGTTATCGAAATAAGGTAAAAATATGATCATCTCCGCATCAACCGATTACCGGGCCGCAGCACAGGCTAAGCTTCCGCCTTTTCTGTTCCATTACATTGACGGCGGGGCCTACGCGGAGCATACGCTACGACGCAATACAGAAGATCTGGCAGGTATTGCCCTGCGCCAGCGCATACTGCGTAATATGTCAGACCTCAGCCTGGAAACCAGTCTGTTCGGTGAAAAACTGGCAATGCCAGTGATCCTCGGTCCCGTCGGTCTGACGGGGATGTACGCCCGCCGCGGTGAAGTGCAGGCAGCCAAAGCCGCTGCGCAGAAAGGCATCCCTTTTACCTTGTCTACGGTTTCAGTCTGCCCAATTGAAGAAGTGGCACCGGCAATCGATCGACCGATGTGGTTCCAGTTGTACGTACTGAAAGACCGGGGGTTTATGCGTAACGCGTTAGAACGCGCTAAAGCCGCTGGGGTAAAAACCTTGGTATTCACTGTCGATATGCCCGTGCCCGGTGCACGTTACCGTGATGCACACTCAGGTATGAGTGGCCCTAACGCTGCCGTGCGACGCATACTGCAAGCCGTGACACATCCACAATGGGCTTGGGACGTCGGGTTGTGCGGCAAACCGCATGATTTGGGCAATGTCTCGGCGTACCGTGGTAAACCGACCAACCTCGAAGATTATATTGGCTGGTTAGGCACCAACTTCGATCCCTCTATCTCTTGGAAAGATTTGGATTGGATCCGTGAATTCTGGCAAGGCCCAATGATCATCAAAGGCATTCTGGATCCGGAAGATGCCAAGGATGCGGTGCGATTCGGTGCCGATGGCATTGTGGTTTCCAACCACGGTGGCCGGCAACTCGACGGCGTGTTATCAACCGCCCATGCATTGCCGGCGATTGCCGACGCGGTGAAAGGTGACATTACCCTCCTCGCCGACTCTGGCATTCGCAATGGGCTGGACGTGGTGCGTATGATTGCGCTGGGTGCAGACGGTGTATTGCTGGGACGCGCCTTTGCCTATGCGCTCGCGGCAGCCGGGCAGGCTGGCGTCGCCAACCTGCTCGAACTGATTGATAAAGAAATGCGCGTCGCCATGACGCTGATCGGTGCGAAAACTATCGCGGACATCAACTCCGACGCTCTGGTTAATAACCGCTGATTACAGGGGTTGTACCCCGTCGGGATAGGTGTTGTAACTCATCTTGTGAATGAAAGCGCCGGCGGGGGACACTAACACCTTGCCGGCAGCATCCAGTCCAAGAAATATCCCTGTACAGCGGCCAAGGGTAAAGTCGAAAAAGAACACCGAGCAAACCGGGATAATCTTTTCCCGGAAGGTGAATAAATACTGGTCCTCCGCAAATTTATAGTATGTGGCGTAATCCATATCACCGTGGCCAAACTGCTCACCGCGCAGGTTCTGCCAGGCATAACGTTCGGTATTAACGTAGAAATGTTCGTAATAATGATTAGGGCTGTAAATATTCAACGTGCGGTAGCCCAGCAGCTCACGGGTCAAGTGAGGAGCCAAGCCGCTCGGCGTAATACCCACCCTCTGACCAACATTGAATGTTTGCCCCAGGCGGGAGCCATTCGTCACCTGTTGTTCAGGCAACAGCGTGCTACGCACCATCAGTACTCGTCCGCTATCCACGTTGAGCACGAATGTCAGGCATTCATTGCCTGGTATCTGCAAAGGAATATTAAAGAAGTATTGTGAAGGAGAAGTACGGACCTCCTCGTACGCGTCTTCCCCCTGCTCTCCCTGCCAAGTCCAGTGCAGCCGTTGCTGATCAGCACTGAAACGCAACGTCATCTCTTCACCATGTTCAAACACCATCTGCAACGTTTTTCCGCGCCAGTCCTGGGTCGGCGGCAGGCGGTTAGTATCAATCCCCCTGGCAAAATCGTCATAGTTCTTCCACTCTGGCTCGGCGTTCTGATTCAATACTGACGGATTTAAAGACATGCTCGTTCTCCTTGAGTACATAGGGGTAAAAAACCGTTTCAGACGTCGGCGATACCCTGACTTTTCAACGTTTTTCGGCTAACCACTGCGGGGGCCGTTTCATCGAGAAAACAACTTAATACCACGGCACAAGCAGCCCCAATGGCTGCCAGCCACATCACACTGACCAAGCCGTAACGATCGGCGATAAAACCTGCGGTAAAAGGTGCCAGGCAGCCACCAATGACTTCACCAATGCCCATCACCAGTCCCAGCGCAGTGGCGATGCGGGCCTTCGATACGGTTTCCGAAGGAATTGTCGCCATAAACAATGTGAAACATCCCAAACCGGTATAAGACAGAAACACCAACCCGCCCAAAAGCCACAGGTTATCGACGTAACTCAGAAACAGTGGGCAGCAAATCGCCAGCAGTGAGAAAAAAATCAATGTCGGCTTACGACCGATGCGATCTGAAATTGCCGGTACCGCAACCCCCCAGAAAACCCACGCCACACCTATAGCGCTCATGATGCCGCCCATTGACCGCTCGCTGAAGCCACGAGCGGTCACCAAAAAGCTCGGCGTAAAGGTAATAATGACCATAAACCAGGTGACGAATACGCAAGAAATCAGGATGCAAAGCACCACATTTTTAATTTTGAATAGCTCAGTGTAAGCGGCCTTTTCCGACTGATTCTTTGCTGTTGGTTCCACAGCAAAAGACGGATTCTTTTTGCCATCAACATATTTATAAATTAACCAGGCCAAAATAATCCCCGGTAAGGCTGTCAGATGGAAAGCCATGCTCCATCCCCACTTTTGTGCCAAGTAAATAATAAGTGGTGGCGCAATAATGCCCCCCAATAACCCTGGTGCGGCGCCTTGAATCAAGCCCATATTGAATCCACGCCGTTGTGGTTGCGACTTTTCCACCATTAATGACTGTGCAATCGGCAATACAGGCCCTTCAGCAATCCCCATCAACGCGCGGAATATCAGCAACATGGCGAAACCATTGACCCACCCCGACAAGGCAGAAAATAGAGAAAACACCACAATAGAGGCAATGAGCATGGGTTTACGGATATTAAAACGGTCGGCAATTGCCCCTAATCCTGCCCCCGACAATGCCCAGGTTAGCGCCAAGACGGCAGACAAGGTGCCAAGATGCACATTACTCAGTTGCAAATCGGCAGCTATCATGGGGAATAAGAAAGATATGGTTAAACGATCAACAAAAACGCAGCCAAAAACGAAAAAGAGAATCACCAGTAATCTGTTTTCCTCATTTACTGCCGAACCATATCCCGCCGATTTTTTCATAGTGTGATCTGCCTGTTAGTAAGCTCATCAATGACGATATCCTTGTTCACAACCCCTGGATGACAAGCCAAATTAGCGAGCCTTTCATTTCACCAGGATGTTATTAACATGTTAACGATTTAAATTTATCGTAAGCGAACAGGCTGTCAACTGGGCCGTAGCGGTCACCAGGAAATCTTGACATCGGGTACATTACAGGTGGGTTATTATTAACACTGCTTATTTTACTGCGCTGTTATTTATATATTAACTTCTTTCGCCAGGTACTCTTTACGCCATCGAATTGCTTTAATTCGTCGTTTTCATAAATATATTAACGTTTCACATGTTAGATTTATTTATTATTGCATTTAACATATCGATATTTTGAAGCATTTTTATCCATTGAATTTATGCCATTTATCCAGAAATAACGTTACTTATTAACTCCATTGGGGAAGTCACTCTCTGACAATTACATTAACGCGACTGAATCGTAAAAATACGTGTAGCGTGATGTGAATCACAGCAATACACCAGACCACCCTGCTTTGAATAACGATCGGGACGGTTTATCGCGCCCTATAAATATTCAACCATCCGCAAAACCGCAAATCGTGGTTAGATTATCAACCTAGGAAAAGCCGTCGGCAAAAACACCACGCAAATAGTGACTGAACTCCGTCACCACGCGCGAAACCTGGGGCGCATAGGGCCTTACGACATAAAGACTGTCAGCAAAGGAATCGACCGGCCGCCAATCCGGCAGTACTTCGATCAACCTTCCG
The DNA here is from genome assembly GCF_001590905.1 of Serratia grimesii NBRC 13537. GTDB lineage: Bacteria > Pseudomonadota > Gammaproteobacteria > Enterobacterales > Enterobacteriaceae > Serratia > Serratia grimesii. Next base: position 78,720 of record NZ_BCTT01000017.1, on the reverse strand, counting down.
TCTGCAAGCGCCTGCTGTGCACTGAAGTCAGGCAGCAAGGCAATCCCCAAGCCTTCAGTAGCCGCATCCCTTATCGATTCACTATTATTGGTCGCAAACGGGCCACTGACAGGCACGTGAACCTTTTCCTCGTTGCCTTGTTGCATATGTTTGGTGACAAAACTCCAGCCGGGCTGTTCACCCTGACGAGGGTAGTAAAGGCATTGATGTTCTTGCAGATCGCTCGGCGATAGCGGCATCCCATGACGTTTCACATAGTCTGCCGACGCCACCGCCAGTGTTTCAGTCCGGCAAAGCCGCCAAGCGACATGTGTTTCGGGCAGGTTATCACTGTGGCGGATAGCCAAATCAAACCCTTCGGTGGTTAATGACACCAGCCGATCAGAAACCTCAAGCTGCACCCGCACCTCTGGATTCGCACGCAGAAAACCGGTAATACGCGGTACCAGTTGCTGGCGAGAAAATGCCACGGGCGCTGTCACGCGTACAGTGCCACGCAGCGGCCCGCCTGAATCACAAATACCAGAGAAACTCTGCTTTATTTGCGCAAAAGGCTGACGCAACTCCTCCACCAACCTCAATCCCGCCTCGGTCAGTCTGACACTGCGCGTGGTGCGCTGTACCAATGGCACCCCGGCTAACGTTTCGATCTCTTTAATTTTTTGGCTCATTGCGGCTTTGCTGACATCCAGCCGCTCTGCCGCACGTGTAAAGCTCCCCTGTTCAGCCAACACGGTGAGCCAGTGCAAATGGGTCCACAAGGTATCTATTCTGGGATTTTTCATCATGACTGTTCATTTATATAAACAATGAATTCAAGTATAGCGCTTCTTCCCACACGGGAGCATGGCTAAGATGGAACCTAAAAGGCGATGACAAAACGCTGCCCTGCACATCCATGAAATCATTAACTCACTGACAGGATTATGAAAATGCCATTACTTATCTTTGACGTTATCGAGGGTCGCAACGAAGCCGAACTGAAAACGCTGCTCGACGCAGCCCATCGTGCAGTACTCAGCGCCTTTAAGGTGCCGCAGCGTGATCGCTACCAGATTGTTCATGAAAACAAAGCGCACCATATGGTGATAGAAGACACTGGCCTTGATCTGATCCGCACTCGCAATCTGGTGGTCGTTCGGGTGATTACCAGCCCGCGGCCTGAAGAACAGAAACAGCAATTTTATGCTGAACTCAGCCGTGAGTTACAGGAAAGCTGCGGGATTGAAGGCAGTGATTTGATGGTGTCGATTATCACTAACGGTAAAGGTGACTGGAGTTTCGGTAACGGCGTGGCACAGTACCTGACCGGCGATCTTTAACCGCGTGACTCCCCAGGTGGGACCGCCTGGGGATGTGTATCGTCAGGACGGCTGTTCGTCGTTATATTGGTTTTGCCACATGGCAGCATAGCGGCCATTGCTGGCCAGCAAGGCCTCATGCCGTCCACGCTCCACGATTTCCCCCGCCTCTAACACGATAATTTCATCAGCATCGACGACCGTTGACAGGCGGTGCGCAATAACCAACGTCGTATGATCACGGCTCACCTCGCGCAAGTGGGACTGAATTTCGCGTTCGGTCTGGGTATCCAGTGCACTGGTTGCCTCATCAAACACCAGAATCGCCGGGTTTTTCAGGATAGTGCGTGCAATCGCCACCCGCTGCTTTTCACCACCCGACAGCTTAAGCCCACGCTCGCCCACGCGGGTTTCATACCCGTCAGGCAGACTGACGATAAAGTCGTGAATATGCGCTAACCTGGCTGCCCGTTCGATCTCTTCCTGGCTTGAGCCCGTTTTACCATACCCGATGTTGTAGCCCAGAGTATCGTTGAATAGTACAGTGTCCTGCGGCACGATACCAATCGCCCCACGCAGGCTGGCCTGCTTCAAACTGCGGATATCCTGACCGTCAATCGAGATAGTCCCGCTGTTCACATCATAGAAGCGAAACAGTAACCGGGACAGCGTAGACTTGCCGGCACCCGAGGCTCCCACGACGGCTACCGTGTTGCCCGCCGGAATGGTAAAGCTGACATTTTTCAGAATGGGTCGGCGCGCATCATAGCCAAAACTGACCGAATCAAAGCACACTTCACCGGCATTCAATTGCAGCGCCACCGCATCTGGCTTATCGACAATTTCCTGCTCTTCCTGTAGCAAATCGAACATGTTTTCCATGTCGATCAACGCCTGCCTGACTTCAGCATAAATAAAGCCGAAGAAATTGAGCGGCTGGTAGAGTTGTAATAGATAGGCATTCACCAACACAAAGTCACCGACCGTCATCCGCCCCTGTACGATGCCCTGCGCTGCCATCGCCATCATCACGATCAACCCGATAGAGATAATGGCGGTTTGCCCGAGGTTGAGGGCGGTAAAACTGAACTGGTTCTTAATCGCGGCATATTCATACAAGCGGCGTGACATGTTGAAACGGTCAGCCTCAAAGTCTTCGTTACCGAAGTATTTAACCGTCTCATAATTCAACAGGCTGTCGATAGATTTGGTATTGGCGTCAGCATTGGCTTGGTTGAGTTCGCGTCTAAAGCGAGTACGCCAACTGACCGCCATCACGGTGAACAGAATATAGCAGCCGACCGTTGCTAAAATTGCCAGAGCAAACCAGCCGTTTAACAGATGCCACATAATCACCGACACCAGGGTGATTTCGAACAGGATGGGGAAAATAGAAAATAACAGCCGTGAAAGTACCGTCGCAACGGCCTGAGTACCACGCTCAATCGATAAAGATAACCCACCAGTCTGGCGCTCCAGATGGAAGCGTAGGCTCAGCGCATGTAATTGCCTAAACACACGCAGCCCTAACAACCGGGTAGCATTCTGGCTGACGTGCACAAACATCACGTTGCGCAGTTCTTCAAATAACGCCGCACCGACGCGCGCAACGCCATAAGCCAGGATCAAACCAATGGGTATCGCCAGCATTTTGGCAGTTTCACCGCTCAAAGCGTCGATCATAGCTTTGTACGCCAGCGGCACTAACGTCGTACTTACCTTAGATATCACCATGAAAATAAAGGCGATAACCAAGTAGTAACGTAACTTCGGGTTATCTTTGGGCCAGAGATAAGGCAGCAAAAATTTCAGTAAGCGGGAGCGGTCTATCATTGGGTATCTATTATCTCAGTCAACATAGCCGCATTGGCTTTTATCTATTCTGGCACGTCTGCCATGAAAAACCTTATGTAATCCACCTGCACAGCTCTTTTGGATACCGACAAAAAATACGCCGCATCGAAGCATCATCCCCAAAGTGGAGTGTTCCACTATAATAGTCAGTGAAACTGTACAGGACATTCAAAACAAGGGAGTTATATCATGCTAAATATGGGCCATCGTCATTCGTTGATTATCGACGAACAGAGCTTAAAGAAACAACGCACCCCGCTGTTAATCATCTCAATATTGTTGCTATTGGGCGGTCTTTTCTGTCTGTTCAGCCCCTTTGCCTCCGGCGCGGCAATCAGCATGGTCGTGGGCATTTTCTTGCTGCTGAGCGGCGTCGCGCTTATTTTCGGTATGATTGCCAACCGAGTGCAAAATACCTGGCCAATGATCGGCGGTATTCTGCTCGGGGTGGCTTACCTTATTATCGGCTATGTATTTATCACCAACCCTGCAGTCGGCATTTTCGCCATGGCGGTTTATCTCGCGGTCTTGTTTGCACTGGGAGGGATTGTACGCCTGGTCGCCGGATATAAACTGCGCGATGTTCCAGGAAGCTGGTTGCAATTTGTGATTGGTATTTTGGATTTGGCCATTGCCTGGCTGTTGTTCAGCGCTGACCCAATGACATCCGTGGTGCTGGTGACCACCATCGTTGGTATCGAAATGCTGTTCAGCTCGTTCAGCTTATTCCAGGTTGCCCGTCAGCTGAAACGCGCATGACCTATCAGCGGAGCTACCCCGCTCCGCTTTCTCTGACATTTGGCTGCCAGGCCACACAATTAGGCCGGTACTTCGGCAGCCAACTGCCCTACTATAAGTAAAGTTTCACCCAATGCAGGCTCAACGATTTCCCCTGACGAAAAATTGAAGTGAGATGATAACGCTATGGAATTCAAGGACTACTATGCCATTTTAGGGGTTAAGCCGTCAGACGATCTTAAGGCAATCAAAACCGCCTATCGCCGGCTGGCGCGAAAGTATCACCCCGACGTCAGCACCGAATCAGATGCCGAAGAACAATTCAAACAGGTCGCCGAAGCCTATGAAGTTCTGAAAGACGACGAACGACGCGCTGAATACGATCAACTTCTGCAACACCGTAACGACCCCAACTTTGGCCGCCAGACGCAACATAGTCATGGCAATGCCCATAGTGCTGAAGATTTTTCCGATATCTTTTCCTCTATGTTCGGTGAACATGCACGTGCTCAGCAACATCGCCAAAGGCGCCAAGGCATGCGCGGCCAAGATATTGAAATGGAAGTCGCCATCTTCCTGGAAGAAACACAAGCGGAGCAAACCCGTACTATTCGCTATAGCCTGCCGGTGTATAACGCTTTCGGCATGGTAGAGCAGGAAATTCCTAAAACCCTTAATGTGAAAATTCCCGCCGGCGTTGGCGATGGTGAGCGTATTCGCCTGAAGGGCCAGGGTGCGCCAGGCACTGACGGCGGCGCTAACGGTGATCTCTACCTGATTATCCGCATTGCTCCCCATCCGCTGTTCGACATTGTCGGCCACAACCTTGAGATCGTTCTGCCAGTAACGCCTTGGGAAGCGGCGTTAGGTGCCAAGGTCCCCGTACCGACCCTGAAAGACAGTATTCTGTTGACCATCCCTGCCGGGAGCCAAACCGGACAGCGTTTACGCATCAAGGGAAAAGGCCTGGTCGGAAAAAAAGAAACCGGGGATTTATACGCAGTGATCAAAGTCATGATGCCACCAAAACCGGACGAGAAAAGCGCTGCACTGTGGCAACAGCTGGCAGAAGCGCAGAAGACCTTTGATCCACGTAAAGAGTGGAGTAAGCAAAATGGCTAACGTAAAAGTAACTTTCACCATTACCGAGTTTTGCCTGCATACCGGCGTTTCACAAGATGAACTCACGGAAATCGTGGGGTTAGGCATGATTCAACCGCGTGATCTCACAACTGAAGAGTGGATCTTCGACGATCGCGCACTGATCACTTTCCATCGTGCCGAGCAATTGCATCGCGAGCTGGCGCTCGACTGGCCCGGTATTGCGGTTACGCTGACACTGTTGGAAGAGATCGAACATTTACGTAAAGAGAACAACCAGTTGCATCAACGGCTGGCGCGGTTTATCACCAAGCCCTGATGTGGTGAAACAGCCCATTGCACCTGCAATGGGCTGCCTCAGACACCAACAGCTTACATCTGCGAAACATATCGCTCCCCAATGGCCCTCTCACTTCCACCGTCATCATTTTGCCTCACTAAGGAAACAGAAAAACGGCCCTACGACTGCCCCCTTCCGCACAGAAAACCAGCATAATAAATACCATCGGAACAGATACTATTGATAAAAAAATATGTACTCAGCGACGCTTAACTGATGATTACTATAGATACTGTTAATAAAGACATGTCATTAAAAACATGTTATTAAAAACAGTATTGACACCCATTCGAAAACAAGTAGATTAGTAATCATCAGCAGCGAAACAATAGCTTGCTGTTAATAGTGAAAGTATTAAAGTTAAGTTGATAAAGTTATTTTTGCGATAAAGGCCACGAAGTGATTTTTGTATGGGCCATTAATGTAGAGAAAACAATACTCACATTTTATGACGCTTTAAGGCCACGTAGTCAGTATCTACAATCGCAGGGTGTGAACCAAAACGCGATGATGTAAGGCCATGTTTTTATTGTTGTTTGTTTGCGATCATTTTTCGAGTTAGTGCAACAGGATCGCAACGGAAGTGAGGCCACGCATCAAAGAGTCTATATCGCGAGGGGAGATGTACTTGTTTAATATGCCAAATCTTCGAGTATTGAGATTGGCGAGAATCTAAACTGGTAAATAGAGGGAGGATTGAGTTAACCCAATATTATCTGTGTTAAACGTGTACATTTAACGATAGAACCTTAGCAGTAAGAAATTAGTAAGTTTATTAATGTTAAATTTGAAGTCAATAGTACCATAAAAGCCCTGGCAGCAATTGTCAGGGCTTTTATCTTTTATATCGATACACCAATCACATGGCGATGAAGGCCGTACCCTGAGCAGAGAACACCCCGTGCCCTCACCCCACGATCTCATCGACCGTGAGGTTCTCCCCACATAACCAATCGCTGCGACAGATCCGTTATAGGAACCCGTATGCAGCAGCCAAGACCCACCCCATTACGCACGATACAGACACCCCGATGAGGCCTACCATGATGAAACTGTGGTTAATCACAAACCGTCCGATATTTGTCGTTCCCGAACGGTCGAACTGAATGGCGGCCAGATCGCTTGGGTAGGTCGGTAAAATGTAGTAACCATAACAAGCCGGTGCAGAAGCAACGATGTAAGCAGGATCAACACCGATGGCCAGTGCTACAGGAACAATCGCAGCAAGTGCAGCAGCCTGCGAATTAACAAACTTGGAAACGATAAGTAAAACGATGGCATAGGCCCAAGGATATTCTTTGACGATGGTGCCCAGCACCGACTCAATTTCTTTCAAATGGGCGCCAAACATTGTTTCTGCCATCCAGGCGATACCATAAACAGCCACTATGGCAATCATCCCTGAACGGAAAACCTCGTTTTTAGAGATAGTCGCGGGGTTTGTTTTAGTAGCAATAATGATTACTGCACCTGAACACAACATAAACATCTGGATAACCAACACCATAGAGAGTGGTTTTCCATTAATTAATGGACGCAGTTCAGAGAAAGCACCTAATAGCGCGACAATAACGATGGTAGCCAAGAAAATCCACATCGCCACCCAGTTACTGGTCGGGAGCTTTTTATCCAATAAGGTTGCTGTATCACCGTATACGTATTTGTAGTTTTCCGGATCAGAAATGAAGCTCTGGAATTTCTCATCTTTATCCAGATCTTTACCCCGGAACCAACTGAAGATACCAATAGCAAGAATGCCGCACAGGGTAGATGGTATCGTAATCGCCAGTAGATCAAGGAACTCCAGATGTTTACCATTAAAGGTAAAATTGCCCAACATGGCAACCAGCGATACAACGGCCACTGACACCGGGCTGGCAATAATCCCCATCTGCGCACCAATAGAACTGGCAGCCATCGGCCTTTCCGGGCGAATGTTGTTCTTGATTGCCACGTCATAGATGATGGGCAATATCGTGTATACCACGTGCCCTGTACCACAGAGAATGGTCAAAATGCAGGTAACAAACGGCGCAACAATGGAGACATACTTAGGGTTACGTCGCAGTAAACGCTCTGCAATTTGCAACATCACATCAAGTCCCCCTGATGCTTGTAGCGTCGCTGACGCAGCCACCACGGCGATGATAACCAGCATCACATCAACCGGTGGTTTCCCTGGGGGCAAATGAAAAACGAAAACCAGTATGATTAATCCAATACCGCCGAGTAACCCCAGTGCAATCCCACCCTTTCTGGCTCCGTAAAAGAGGCAGATCAGTATGACAATAAGTTGAATCGTAAATAACATGTGAACCTCATTTTATTGTTAAGATGATTAATAATTCACTTCTTTTCATTTTCATTGAGGGATTAGGATCACAGATAGTTAGTTTTTATAATTAAAAAAGCCCAACAAAATCAGGTGGAAACAAGATTGTTTTAATAAGGTTATCATTATGTTTACCATGTAAAAGAACGGATACAAAAACCTATACCACTCTGTAAAAACACATCAGCATCAGGCCCGATAAAAATATTAATGCGACGTAATGTCGGTGATTAAATAAATAATTAAAACGACATCTGGCATGCATCATCAACACAATAATTTAAAAAATAGACAGCATTAATTTAACAGGTGCGATCACTCGGTGTGAACGAACATGGAGAAAAAGGTTTTCAATCTATTGAGACAAAAAGCACTACATTGATAATGCAACGATAATTATCGCAGCCTTATGTCGACATCTACCCTCGACTAGACCATTTTATCGTCACCCACTATTAGGATTTTTACCCAAAAAAGCAGATTCGATTCAATCACGTTAAGAATTATCTTAAAATAAATGCGAAGTGTTTATGGATGTAGGATCCCAAGGAATAGGATGAATAATAAGGATCGTAAACCCGGTTATCAGGTTGAGTATGGTGAGGAGTGGAAACCGGAAAAAACCTCTAAATGGTTTTGGGTCGTGATAATCAGCATCATCGGTATTCTGATCGCAATATCGTGAACGTTATACACTCACCGTACAAAGCGATGTCCGACCATAACGTCATAGATAAGATGTTAGCGAAAATAAGCATGGCGGATACTCAGAAGCTGATCAGTGGGAAGAAATAAAATCAGAAGGCGTAACCGGCGCAGGCAATGAAAAATTCTGTTTCATTCGCGCCACTTCACTGATCGGCGTTAGCCCGAACAAACGTTTAAATTCACGACTGAATTGCGAAACACTTTCATACCCAACCCGTGCACTTGCCGCTGAAGCGGTGAGGTTATTGCGCAGCATCAGCAATCTGGCCTGATGCAGTCGCGTGGATTTAAGGTACTGCATGGGCGACGTTTCCGTAATGGTTTTAAAGTGACTATGAAACGTGGCCAGGCTCATGCCCGCCTCTTTCGCCAATGCATTCACATCCAGATACGAGTCATACTCCGCATGCAACTTGCGCAACGCTTTTGCCACTTTCCCAAATTGCCCCTGCAAGGTCAGTGCACTGCGTAGCGTCTGTCCCTGTACGCCCGTCAGAACACGGTAATAGATTTCCCGCACCATTGCCTGCCCTAATATTTCCGCATCCAGCGGTGAAGCCATTATCTGCAAGAAACGTAAAACTGAATGGCTCATGGCATCATCCATCGGACTCGACACCATACTGCGTGGCGGTACACTGGCACTCTGCCCACGATCGGCAAGGTGCAACAGCAGATCAGCTGCGACAGTGAAGTCCAATCGCATATAAATTGCCAGCATAGGCTCTAAAGCGCTGGCATCCGTTTCCATCGTAAACGGCACCGGAATTGAGACCATCAGATAATGTTGCGCATCATATAAATAGACATCATTTCCCAAAAAACCGCGCTTTCTTCCCTGCACGACAATGACGATCCCCGGCTCATATAATACTGGCGTGCGCATCAACGGACGATTGGAACGCAAAAAACGCACGTCAGCCAACGCCGTGAGATTATAGCCTTCATGCGGTGTCAGCCTATCCAAGAGCTCGACCATCTGGTCGGTAACGACAGAAGAAGAGATTGTCATACACACCTATAAAGAGATGCAGAGGGTGATTTAAGTGTGACACTCAGTGTCGGGACCGTCCAGAGCGCTCAGAGGAATAGGCAAACATCACAGAGGATCATGTCTACGGATTTTGTCCTGCCCGCCCTATGCTGCTTATCCCCCCTACTGAGGATAATGTCATGCACACATCAAAATTATTTTTTATCACCGGTGTCAGCAGCGGATTTGGCCGTGCGCTGGCAGAAGAAGCACTGAAAGCGGGTCACCGCGTGGTGGGAACACTGCGCAATCAGCAAGACAAGGATGAATTCGACGCTTTGGCACCAGGCCGTTGTTTCGGTCGTATTCTTGATGTCACAAATTTTACCGCAGTTGGGCCGCTGGTTGATGCCGTAGAACAAGAGATTGGCGCCATTGACGTGCTGGTAAATAATGCCGGTTATGGTCATGAAGGGATTATGGAAGAATCCCCCATGAGTGACGCCATCCACCAATTTGAAGTCAACGTGTTTGGTGCAGTGGCCGTCATTAAGGCTTTCCTGCCCTATTTCCGCGCACGTCGCGCCGGCCATATTCTCAATATCACCTCAATGGGTGGATTCATTACCTTACCGGGGATCAGCTACTATTGTGGCAGTAAATTCGCCTTGCAAGGTATATCCGAAACCCTGACCAAAGAGCTTAAACCCTTTAATATTGCAGTCACCGCTATTCAACCGGGCTCTTTCCGGACGGACTGGGCCGGGCGTTCAATGGTTCGCTCGCCACGCAGCATCAGTGATTACGATCAGAGTTTTGCGCCGATTCGTGAGACACGTGAGAAACGCAGTGGCTATCAACCTGGTAATCCGGTTAAGGCCGCCAGAGTCATTCTGCAACTCCTCGATAGCCCTGCGCCACCGGCATCATTACTGCTTGGCAGCGACGCCGTTATGTATGTCAGAGAAAAACTGCATCAGATGAATACCGATATCGATGCCTGGGAAGATGTCAGTCGCTCAACCGATGGATAACACCGCGATTCCCTACCTTATGAGAGCAACGTTGGTATCACTGCCGGTATCGCCGGCAGTAGGTACTAACTTGGTTGATTGATACTGCGGACGTCATCCGCGGCTCGTACGAGCGGTTTGAGGACACCTGATGGCAGAGCGCTAGATGCTTAGGCTGTAGTAATGTTCATCTTTGTCTATTTTGCCGGTAAAGGTGAACCCGAAAGTGAGATACATCTTTTTCGCGACCCGGTTGTGCTCATCAATCATCAGCGTTATCTGCTTTACGCCACTCTTTCTGAAGTAGCTCAGCATTGCCTCGAAGGAAGCGCGCCCCAGCCCCTGACCGATAAATTTGTGGTCGAGCATATAGCGACAGATCTCAACCTCGGCCAGTTGGTGCTCCCAGCGCTTGTACAGAAAAAAACCGATTAACTCCCCGTCACGGTATAACGCTCTGGGGTGGCATTCAGGAAAATAAGCCGCCTCAGAAATGGAAATCGCATTGCAGCAAATAAACGCCTCAAATAGCGTACCGACACCATCTTTATTCGACGTCAGCTCACAGACATCAAAAACATTTTCACGATCTATCTCGCGTATCTCAATCATATGACCGTCTCAAATTTATCATTTTGTGAAGCTGAGCAAGCCACTCTGCCCCCACTCTTCCCTGATTATACCCATCTTGTGTTCACCGCTGTTTACAGCTGCAACAGTACGGCCACGATCAGCACCGACTAAAAATTGCGCTAGCTATAGTGTCGACTACAATTCAATCGAAATACCTCCCTACAAAAACAAGATTGATTCATATTAGAGGTGATTATGTTGCAGAAACACGAAAACGTAATAAGTATGACTATGCTTAGCCATCAAGCCACCCGACAATTAATGCCTTCGTTTTCCACATTGCCCCACACAACACACGCGGACGGCAAGTACCGCTTACGGCGCTACTCCGTAGTCAAGCATGCCAATGGCCAGGTGAGCGAGATTGGGCCACGCAATTTCGTTCAGTCTGATGAGATCAACCATTTCCAGGGTAACGTTGTACGCCACTTCGAGCCGATTGACAGTGCCGTGCTGCAAAGCGCCGGGATGGAGGAAATGTGCAATCTGTTCGCAGAGAGCAACGATCTACCAGAAGGTGCCGAGATTGAAATTCATCAGATGCGTGTTGTTGCCATTCATAAGGAAACGCAGGTGGCACCGGAAGGTATTCATCAGGATGGTTTTGATCATATCGCGATGATTGCTATCCACAGGCAGAATATTGTCGGCGGCGAAATCATGCTATACGCCGATAGTCACCAGCCCCCGTTCTTCAAAAAAGTCCTGGCAGATGGCGAAGCCGTTTTACTGGCGGACAGCAAACTATGGCATAACGCTACGCCGATCAGCGCTATTGTCCCGGACGAAGACGGATATCTTGATCTCTTTGTCCTGACAGCGCGGGGAGAAAAAGCATGACCTTTACGCCCGAACTCGCCCGAGCCCAGTTTAGTGCGCTATCCCAGCGTCATAATGATAAGCCCGTGATCTTTTTCGATGGGCCGGGAGGTTCCCAGGTTTCGCAAACCGTGCTGGAAAAAATGACGGATTATCTGGGGAAATATAACGCCAATCTGGGCGGGCACTATTTCTCCAGCCATAAGACAACCGAGGTGATGAACCAGGCGCGAGAATCAGTACGCGCTTTTTTAAATGCGCCCTCGCCTGACAATATCGTTTTTGGCATGAACATGACCTCGCTGACGTTTCACCTCAGCCGCATCATTAGCCGTAATTGGCAAGCCGGTGATGAAATTATCGTCACTGCGTTAGATCACTACGCCAACGTCTCTAGCTGGCAGCAGGCTGCCGCTGACAAACAGGTCATCGTGCATCAAATACCGCTGGAGAGCGCGGATTGTTCGTTGAACGCTGCCCGGCTGTGTGAACGCATCACCGCCAAGACTAGGCTGGTTGCGGTCAGCTATGCGTCCAACGTGACCGGCAGCATCGCCGACATTAAAACCATCACCGAAGCCGCCCACCGTGTCGGCGCGCAGGTTTATGTCGACGCAGTGCACTACGCCCCGCATAACCTGATCGATGTGCAAGCGCTTGGCTGTGACTTTTTAGTCTGTTCCGCCTATAAATTCTTCGGCCCGCATATCGGCATGGCCTATATCGCACCGCAGTGGTTGCAGCACCTACAACCGTATAAAGTCGAGCCGGCTACCGACATCGGGCCTGGACGTTTTGAAACGGGGACACAGAGCTTCGAAGGGCTCGCCGGTGTGACGGCAGCCATTGACTACCTGGCACAATGGGGCACGTCGGGCGCGCCACTAAGGCAACGTTTACAGGAAAGCTTTGCCGGTTATCACCAACATGAAGAGAGTTTGTGCCGGTATTTTTTGCAGCGCTTACAACACATAGACACTATCCAACTCTATGGTTCACCTTTCGCTGATACCCAACGCCGCACGCCGACCTTTGCGTTAACCTTCAAGGAACACGCCCCGGAACAGGTTGCTCGCCGCTTAGGCCAACATAATATCTGCGTCGGCAGCGGGCACTTCTATGCTCTGGGTTTAATTCAACAGTTGGGGCTGCAGGACAGCGGCGGCGTGCTGCGCGTCGGGATGATGCATTACAATACTCAGCAAGAAATTGACATGCTGTTTGAAGTGCTCGCTAGCGCAGGGTAACGGAGAATCGCACACAAAGAGACTTCTGGGTTATAAGTACCTGAATATCCTAAATCCAGAAAATCAACGTATTGTCATCACAAGCCCCTGGAAACAGGGGCTTTTACGACGAGATGGATGCGTATAAAGGCTCAGGGCACTTACTGCACAGCACCTGCTGACCAAATATAAACCGAGTGGCTCATCATAAGGGCGTTAATAATTTAACCAGCGATTTGGCTAAATGTTCGCTTTTGGCGGTTAATAAATTACCGCTTTTTAATATCCCACGCTGATTGCCATTCAGATCCATAACGGTTAACCCCGCCTCTCTGGCACAGATAATGATAGCTGCGCTATCCCAAGGTTTCATTATCGTATCAATAGCCGCATCTGACGCCCCATTTAACACTGAGACGTGTTGAATACAATCGGCAGAGAATTTAAACAGCTTTGCTCTGTCGAGAACAGAAATAAGACTCCATGGCGTATCGCCATTTTCAATCCATGTAGAGGTACCATGCATCCCTGAAGCGGTTATGGTCGCTTGCTCTACACACATTGGTGCTGTTTGAACAGGCTTACTCAACAGCTGCCTACCATTATTTTTGCCAGAATGTATAAAACAGCCAAGGTCCTTTCCTGCATACACCAACGTATTTATTGCTGGAAGACCAATTGAACCCAGTATTGGCTCACCGTTTTGGATTAAAGCAATAAGGGACCCGTATACTGGCATACCTAATTTGTACCATGTAGTGCCATCAATGGGATCTATCAACCAGTATAATTGGCAATCATCAGCAATATCACAACCTAACTCTTCGCCATAAACAGGAATGTCAGGCGTCAGCGCCTGTAAACTATCCCTGATATATTTTTCAGTTTCAATATCGGCTTCACTAACAATGCTTAAGTCTTTTTTTTCAAAAAACGTCACTTCATTTTTTCTGCCTTCTATGATAGCGAAGGAAGATAACGCAATCTGTTTAACTCCCTGCAATAAACTACTTAATTCTATTTCGCTCATTGTTAATATCCGCATCAATCACACTAAATTTCAAGATAAAAGAATACCCCACAGATCTTATAACATCATCGCTGCTGAAACCTCAGGGCATGTCACATCAATCAGTTAATTTTAACAGATGTCCCGACGATGTCCTCAGCCGTGGGATTGAACATGACACAAAAACACGCCCATACAGGCGTCAAAAAGCCCTATAGCCGCCTATGCGGCAGGTATATATAAAGCACCTTTAATTTGAAACTATAATAATTGATATTATTTTTATTAAAAATATATTGGCAATGAATTAAAAAAACCTTGATTTATCTATAAATTCAAATCATGCTCATCGTCATTGAGCATGAAATACCAAAGGAAAAATATTTCAGGTGCAACAAGTAATAATATTTAGCAGTCGGTTGTTATTAGTTAAGTGTTTTTATCTTTTATGATCTGAACTCTGCAGGAAGCTCGTATGTTCAAATACCTCGCATGTTGCTTTATGTTAGTACTCATTTATCCCTTGGGAGTGGACTTATATCTTGTTGGCTTACCCGATATTGCCAAAGACTTAAATGCCACTGCCGTAGACCTTCATACTGCTTTTTCTATTTATTTGGCCGGCATGGCATCGACCATGATTATCGCAGGACTTGTCTCTGACCGATTTGGCCGGAAGCCCATCGCATTATTAGGTGCATTAATTTTTGTTTGTGCTTCATATGGTGCCGCATTGACTGTTTCTGCCGAGCAATTTCTTTTTGCGCGGTTCTGGCAAGGTGTCGGCGCCGGCTTCTGCTATGTTGTTACCTTTGCCATTCTGAGGGATACTCTGGATGACGATAAACGCTCAAAAGTGTTATCAGTGATTAATGGTATTACCTGCATCGTTCCTGTTATTGCGCCAGTTCTTGGCTATTTACTATTAATGAGGTTTGAATGGCCAAGCCTCTTCACCGGCATGGCTATCTTCGCAGGAATTTCATGCTTAGTTTGCATATTCTGGCTTGATGAAACGTACCATAATAATAAAGAGACACATCCAAATAGAGAAATAAGCGACAATGAAAGTTTACTCTCACCATTATTCATCAGCCGCTTATTCATTACCTGTTTGTCTATCACAGCAATATTGACCTATGTAAATACCTCGCCAATCATCTTAATGAGTCAAATGGGGTTATCTACGGGACAGTATTCAATATCGATGACCGGACTGGCTAGTTTTAGCATGATTACTTCATTTTTAACGCCCTACCTCCTGTCAAAACTTGGGCAAAAAACGGTTCTCCTGTTATCACAGATTCTATTTTTATCCTGCGCAATTATATTTGCACTCACACAAACGCTGGGCCTAAATGCGTATTTAAACCTCGTAGGGTTCGCTATGATAGGTGTTGGTTTTGCTATGGGGTTCGGGATACTGATGAGCCAAGCCTTGAACCCGTTTAAGCAAAATGCCGGCTTGGCAAGTTCCGTGCTTGCCATTTGCCAGATCGCGTTCTCTGCCGGTTATATCTGGATAATGGGGATGCTCGGTGTAAGCGCAGTGAATATGCTGATTATCCTGCTGCTGTTTTCCAGCATCGCTAACACCATCGTGCTGGTCTCTGTGCCCAATCAGCGGGAATGTCTTCAGGAATAACCCCCCCTGCCAGGCAAACGGCACCTATCCAAGTAACCAAAAACGCCTTCATAGCAGTATGAAGGCGAAAAAATACCAAACCGCAAGACGGACGGTCTTTCCCACAATGCTGTTGTCGGCATATACACGTTCAAATACGTCGTGACTTGTGATGTGTTAGCGAAAGGTACTTAAGGAACAGTTTGGTTTGGTTTGGTTTGGTTTGGTTTGGTTTGGTTTGGAACAGATTGGATTGGAGCGGGTGAAGGGAATCGAACCCTCGTATGCAGCTTGGGAAGCTGCCGTTCTACCATTGAACTACACCCGCATCGGTGTGCGGCTGTCATTATAACCGGTTATCCCCGCTGGGCAAGCGGAGATAACGTGTAACTGCTGATGTTTTAGGCAGTTAGCTATCGCTTTCCTCTCTGCTGACCCATCAGACAAAAAAAAACCGGCACAGTGACCTGTGCCGGTTGATATGAATACCCTTTCTCTTTCAAGCCACAGGGGCGTTGGTTATGCCTTCCTGCGGTTGGAAGTTTCTTCGGTATGTGATCTTATTTCTGCGGGCGCATTGCCGGGAACAGGATCACATCACGAATAGTATGGCTGTTGGTGAACAGCATGACCATACGGTCGATACCGATACCCAGACCTGCGGTCGGTGGCAGACCGTGTTCCAGTGCAGTCACGTAGTCTTCGTCGTAGAACATCGCTTCGTCATCGCCAGCGTCTTTCGCATTAGCCTGGTCAGCAAAGCGCTGTGCCTGGTCTTCTGCATCATTCAGCTCGGAGAAGCCGTTACCGATTTCGCGACCACCGATGAAGAACTCGAAGCGGTCAGTGATCTCTGGGTTAACGTCGTTGCGGCGCGCCAGTGGAGATACTTCCGCCGGATATTCAGTAATGAAGGTCGGCTGAATCAGATGACTTTCGGCCACTTCTTCGAAGATCTCGGTCACTACACGGCCCAGACCCCAGCTCTTCTCAATCTTGATACCGATGGATTCAGCGATCGCAACCGCTTTATCCATATCAGCCAGATCGGCCAGATCGGTTTCAGGACGATACTTTTTGATCGCCTCGGTCATGGTCAGCTTCACAAACGGCTTGCCGAAATCGAACACTTCATCACCGTACTGCACCTGAGTATTGCCCAGTACGTTCTGGGTCAGGGTGCGGAACAGTGACTCGGTCAGTTCAATCAGGTCTTTGTAATCCGCGTAAGCCATATAGAGTTCCATCATGGTGAACTCTGGGTTATGACGCGGAGAAACGCCTTCGTTACGGAAGTTACGGTTGATTTCGAACACACGCTCGAACCCACCAACGACCAGACGCTTCAGGTACAGCTCTGGGGCAATACGCAGGTACATATCAATGTCCAGCGCATTGTGGTGAGTCACGAATGGACGCGCGGAAGCCCCACCCGGAATCACCTGCATCATTGGTGTTTCGACTTCCATGAAGCCGCGTTCTACCATGAAGTTACGCATTGCCGCCATGATCTGAGAACGCACTTTAAAAGTCTTGCGCGATTCTTCGTTAGCGATCAAATCCAGGTAGCGCTGACGATAACGGGTTTCCTGATCCGCCAGACCGTGGAACTTGTCCGGCAACGGGCGCAGAGCCTTGGTCAGCAGACGCAGTTCGGTACAGTGGATAGACAATTCGCCGGTCTTGGTTTTGAACAGCTTACCGCGTGCACCCAGGATGTCACCCAGGTCCCACTTCTTGAATTCTTCGTTATAAACGCCTTCCGCCAGATCGTCGCGCGCAACGTACAGCTGAATACGGCCGCCAACGTCCTGCAGCGTAACAAATGACGCTTTACCCATGATACGGCGGGTCATCATACGGCCGGCAACGGTGACTTCTACACCCAGCGCTTCCAGCTCTTCATTGTCTTTATCGCCGTATGCAGCGTGCAGCTTGTCGGACGTGGTGTCACGACGGAAATCATTCGGGAACGCAATACCGTTCTCGCGCAGCGCGGCCAATTTCTCACGGCGTGACTGCAACTCGTTATTGAGATCCAGCGCCTGATCGGCGCCTTGTGGTTGTTGCTCAGACATTTCTGTTCCTTATAACCCGGCTTTCAAACTTGCCTCAATGAATTTATCCAGGTCGCCATCTAATACGGCCTGCGTGTTGCGCGTTTCAACGTTAGTGCGCAAATCCTTGATACGGGAGTCATCCAGCACGTAAGAGCGGATTTGGCTGCCCCAACCGATATCGGACTTGTTGTCTTCCATCATCTGTTTATCAGCATTTTTCTTTTGCATCTCAAACTCGTACAGCTTGGCTCGCAGCTGTTTAAACGCTTGATCCTTGTTCTTATGCTGAGAACGGTCGTTCTGGCACTGCACTACGATGTTGGTCGGTAAGTGGGTAATACGCACCGCCGACTCAGTTTTGTTCACGTGCTGACCACCCGCACCCGAGGCGCGGTAAACGTCGATACGCAGGTCCGCCGGGTTGATATCGATATCAATATCATCGTCCACTTCCGGGTAGATAAACACCGAACTGAACGAAGTATGACGACGACCGCCGGAGTCGAATGGGCTCTTGCGCACCAGGCGATGTACGCCGGTTTCAGTACGCAACCAGCCAAACGCGTAGTCGCCGATGATCTTGATGGTGGCGGATTTCAGCCCAGCCACATCGCCGTCGGACTCTTCAATGACTTCGGTCTTGAAGCCTTTGGCTTCGGCCCAGCGCAGGTACATGCGCAGCAACATGCTCGCCCAGTCCTGTGCCTCTGTACCGCCGGAACCGGCCTGGATATCCAGGTAGCAATCAGCACTGTCGTATTCACCAGAGAACATACGACGAAATTCTAATTGCTCCAGCTTGGCAGACAGTTGATCAAGCTCAACGACCGCTTCGTTAAAGGTTTCTTCATCGTCGGCTTCAATCGCCAATTCCAATAGGCCAGTGACGTCTTCGCCGCCCTGTACCAGTTGGTCAATGGTTTCAACGATGGCTTCGAGCGCAGCGCGCTCTTTACCCAGCGCCTGTGCGCGCTCAGGTTCGTTCCAAACGTCAGGCTGTTCCAGTTCTGCGTTGACTTCTTCTAGGCGTTCTTTCTTGGCATCATAGTCAAAGATACCCCCTAAGAACGGCAGTCCGCGCGGACAGGTCCTGAATTCGGTTTTTTACCGGGTTAATTTCAAACATGTTTTTAGCGTTCTTTTTCGTTGATGGCGTCGATGGCGAAATGCCATTAGAACCGGTAATTCTAGCGGATCCAGCCGTCAGTTTATAGCGAGTTGGTTAGTTTTTGTGGGGGAAGAAAACATGCCGGGGTTTGGCAGAGCAAACCCCGGATTAGGACCGCCGTATATTAACGTGGCCAGAGGTGTTGGATCAGTAACTGCACGTTGCGGTTACCGCGGAACTCGTTAACGTCCAGTTTGTATGCCAGTTCCACTTCACGCACGCTGCTGTCGGGCCACAGAGTGGTATCTACATTGAAAGCGATGCCGTCCAACAGCGGGCCGCCACCGAGCGGTTCCACCATCAGCTTCAGGTGTTTCTCACCCACCAGCCGCTGCTGTAAAATACGGAATGTTCCGTCAAACGTCGGCTCAGGGAATGCTTGTCCCCAGGGCCCGCCTTCCCGCAACAGTTCAGCCGTTTCCAATGAGAGTTCCTGCTGCGCCAATTCGCCGTCAGACCAAATTACCCCTTCCAGCATCGCCGGATCGAGCCATTCGCCCACCAGTTCGCCAAAGCGCTGGCGAAACTCGTCGAATTTTGCCTCTTCCAGCGACAGGCCAGCGGCCATCGCATGGCCACCAAACTTCATCATCAATCCCGGATTCAGCGTATCCAGCCGTTCCAGCGCATCACGCATGTGCAAACCGGCTATCGAACGCCCGGAGCCTTTCAGTATGCCATCGCCTGCAGGCGCAAATGCGATCACCGGTCGGTGGAAACGTTCTTTAATACGCGACGCCAGAATACCCACGACCCCCTGATGCCACTCAGGGTGATACATTGCCAACCCATACGGCAACGTGGTGCTGCTGCGTTCAAGCTCGTCACACAGTTGCAGCGCTTCAACCTGCATACCCTGTTCAATCTCACGTCGCGTCAGATTGAGCGCATCAAGATCATTGGCCAGCATACGTGCCTGCGCAATGTCATCGCTCAGCAATAACGCTACACCGATCGACATATCATCCAATCGTCCGGCAGCATTGAGGCGCGGCCCCAGCGCAAAGCCGAGATCGTTAGCCGCCAATTGACGCGCGTCGCGATTAGCCACTTCCAACAGTGCCCGGATGCCAGGCCGACACTTGCCGGCGCGAATACGGTTCAGGCCCTGATACACCAAAATGCGGTTGTTTGCGTCGAGCGGTACCACGTCAGCAACCGTACCGAGCGCCACCAGATCCAACAGCTCAGCCAAATTCGGCATCGCCAGTGCACGTTGTTCAAACCAGCCACTTTCACGTAGCCGTGCACGCAGTGCCAGCATCAAATAGAAAGCCACACCGACCCCCGCCAAAGACTTGGACGGGAATGCGCAGCCACGTAGGTTAGGGTTGACGATCGCTTCCGCCGCCGGCAGGGTTTCCCCTGGCAGGTGGTGATCTGTCACCAGCACCTGCATGCCCTTGGCGTGTGCCACATCGACGCCCGCATGAGAAGAGATGCCGTTATCCACGGTCAAGATCAATTCCGCACCACGTGCATCCGCCTGCTCCACGACTTCAGGGCTCAGGCCGTAGCCATCTTCGAAACGGTTCGGTACCAGGTAGTCGACCGCACTGCCACCCATACTGCGTAATGCCAGCACTGTCAGCGCGGTACTGGTGGCACCATCAGCATCGAAATCGCCTACCACCATGATGCGGCGATGATCAGCCAGCGCCTGCTGCAGAATGCCAACAGCGTCATCAATGCCATCCAACTGCTGCCAGGGCAGCATACCTTTCACGCTGCGCTCCAACTCCTGCTCGGCCTGAACGCCGCGCAGCGCATATAAACGGCGCAGCAGCGGGTGCAGGCTGGCAGGCAAATGGCTATCGTCCGTCACCGCACGGCGGCGTAGTTGTGTTTTGATGCTCACCGGCGATTAACCACCGGTTTTGGTTGCAGTCTGATGTGCGTCCAGCATAGCGGCCATCTCTTTCGGCCCCTGATAGCCAGGGATCATCATGCCATTTTCCAGAATGATGGCGGGGGTGCCCTGAATACCGAACTGCACGCCAAGCGCATAGTGTTTGCTAATGTCGGTCTTACAGGTCGCAGGTGAAACTGCGTCGCCTTTCATTGCCAAGTCAAAGGCCTTGGCTTTGTCAGCGGTACACCAGATAGATTGCATGTCTTTCTCAGCCTGGGAATTCAGTCCCTGGCGCGGGAAGGCCAGATAACGAACGGTGATACCCAGATCGTTATACTCTTTAATCTGTTGATGCAGCTTGTGGCAGTAGCCGCAAGTGATGTCGGTAAACACGGTGATCACGTGTTTTTGCTTCGGCGCTTTGTAAACGATCATTTGATCTTTCAACGCTTCCAGCTTGGTGGTCAGCAACTGGTTGGTGACGTTCACTGGCTCTTTGCCACTAACGTCGTACAGCGGGCCTTGCAGAATGTGTTTGCCGTCTTCTGTCACGTACAATACGCCGTTATCGGTCAGCACGGTTTTCAGGCCATTGACCGGTGAAGGCTGTACGTCTGCCTGCTGAATACCCAGGCTGCCGAGTGCTTTTTGGATTGCCGCATCGTCAGCATGGGCCGCGCCAGTCACAGACGCCACCAGCAGGGAGAGCAGCATTAAACCTTTCTTCATTCTTCCAATCCTTTTGAACCCGGCGTGTCAGGCACGCGGGTGGTGCTGTTGATGTAGCTGTTTCAGTCTTTCAGTCGCTACATGCGTATAAATTTGTGTTGTTGAGAGGTCGCTATGCCCCAATAACATCTGTACGACACGGAGATCGGCACCATGGTTCAGCAAATGGGTGGCAAACGCATGACGCAACACGTGCGGCGACAGTCTCTCGCTATCAATGCCCGCTAGGATCGCATAGTGTTTGATGCGATGCCAGAATGTCTGTCGAGTCATTTGCTGACAACGGTTGCTCGGGAACAAAACATCCAGTGCCTGGCCGTTAACCATCCACGGACGCCCATGTTCCAGGTAATTTTCTATCCAGTACACCGCCTCTTCGCCCAGTGGGACTAGTCGTTCCTTGTTACCTTTACCAATCACACGCACCACGCCTTGGCGCAGACTGACATCACTGATGGTCAACCCAACCAACTCAGAAACACGAAGGCCAGTGGCATACAGCACTTCCAGCATCGCTTTGTCACGCAGTTCCAGCGGTTGATCAACACATGGTGCCTGCAGTAACGCATCAACCTGCGCTTCACTCAGATCTTTCGGCAGCCGTTGCGGTAACTTCGGCGAGGCGAGTAGCGCAGTGGGATCGTCGTTGCGCATGTTTTCGCGGTACAGGTATTGGAACAAACGGCGCATGGCGCTCAGCAAACGCGCAGAACTGGTGGCCTTGTAGCCCCCCTCTACTCGCTCGGCGAGAAATGCCTGCAGATCCAACGCCTGCGCCTGTAGCAGAGGGATATTTTGTTGGTTCAGCCAGGCGACCAGCGCCTGCAGATCCAGCCGATAAGAGGCCAGCGTATTTTCTGCCAGATTGCGTTCGAGCCACAGCGCATCCAGGAATTGCTCAATCAATGCATGATCTTGCTGTTGCACGCGGTCCTCTCTTTGTTACGTTTATGCCACAGGCATTATGCCTTAAGCCGATACAAATCGGGTATACTCGCTGCAATTCTACCTACGGCTATATAAACGGTTTACACATGAAGATTGGTCTGTTTTACGGCTCCAGCACCTGCTACACAGAAATGGCGGCAGAAAAAATCCGTGAGATTCTGGGTGAAGACCTGGTCGATCTGCACAACCTGAAAGATGTCTCCCCCAAGCTAATGGAAGAGTATTCCATCCTGATCCTCGGCATGCCAACCTGGGACTTCGGTGAATTGCAGGAAGATTGGGAAGCGATCTGGCCGCAACTGACCACATTGGATTTGCAGGGGAAAATTGTCGCCATGTATGGCATGGGCGATCAACTCGGTTATGGCGAATGGTTCCTCGATGCGCTCGGTATGCTGCACGATCACATTGCCCCGCTCGGCGTACAGTTTATTGGTTTCTGGCCGATCGACGGTTTCGAATTTACCAGCCCGAAACCGCTTAGCGCTGACGGCAAACACTTTGTCGGTCTGGCACTGGATGATGTGAACCAATACGACATGAGTGAAGAGCGTCTGCAACAATGGTGTGAACAAATCCTATTGGAGATGGAACCGCTGTTGTAATGCCAATGGGCGCGGTAACCGCGCCCACTCCACTGTTATTTCCACAACCGGAAGCGGCCTTCTCCCTCATCAGCCGGTGTTTCACCGTTCAACCGTGCCGGATCAGCCACCTGATACCAGTCTAATTTACGCGTCAGCAACATGATTCCCGCCAAAATAGCGAACAGCAACCCAGCCCCGAGTACCAATGCGTTATCTTCCGATTGCAGCAGCAGATACAGCACGCCGTACAACATCAACAAACTGACAGCAAATATCCCCCCTCGCAGCCTGCCGCGCAGCACCGCACTGAGGTAAAAGGCAATCAATCCACTGCAGGCGATACTGGCCAACAGATAGGCCATACCGAAACCGAAATGCTCGGAAAATGCCAACAAGATCAGATAGAAAAGTACCAACGCGGCACCAACCAGCAGATATTGGATGGGATGTACTCGCAGGCCGGTCAAAGTTTCGAATAAGAAGAACGCCATAAACGTCAGGCCGATAAACAACACTGCATATTTCACTGCGCGTTCGGTCAGTTGGTAGTGATCCACCGGTTCTATCAGGCTGGTACTAAAGGTCGGCAGTTTTTCTTCGCCGATGATTTCGTCATCGTAATGGAAAGCACTGTTGATATTGTTGGCAAACCAAGTGCTGCGCCAACGAGCGCTGAAGCCTCTCTCCGTCACTTTACGCTCATCCGGCAGGAAGTTGCCGAGGAAATTCGGATGCGGCCAATTGCTCTGCAATGTCAATTCACTGCTGCGGCCAAGCGGTACCAATGACAAACTGCTGGTACCCGCCAGTGTGAGGGTAAATTCGGCATCCAGCCCCATTTTTTGCAGTGTGGGCAGCGTCAGCGGCGCATGAACCCCTTGATGCAGCACACTGACCTGAGTACCCGGCTCAAAGGTCGTCTGTGACTGTTCACTGATAAGAGGTGAGATACTTTTGATGCCGCGTGAATCGCTCAGTGATACCAGTAAGAATGGCTGACCAATAATCACATTGCTGCGCTGCAAGTCGGCCAGATCAGGCTGGCCAAACTTCACCTTAAAATTTAATGGCCCTTGATACACCTGAGTCTGATAGATGCCCAACTTACGCACGTCGACATTGGGTTTGCCACTGACCTGTAAAGTCTCCGGCAGGAGATAACGGTGGTGGCGAATCATTTGCACCACCTTCTGCCCCTTGTCATCCGTCTTCTCTTCCCGTTCGCTATAAGGAATGACAATCAGCGGCCCCAAGATGCGCTGTGCCCGGCTGGTGCTTTCGCTAACCTGCCCCACCACGCTCTGGCGGTAGCCGCTACGCTCCTCAATCACATTCATTAACTGTGTCACAGGAATGATCATTAAGATCATCAATCCCAGCAGAGTGGTTATCTTCCAAAACAATACCGATTTCATCATCGCCGCGCGCTCCTTGTAGGTTATTGCGCCACGATAAAGGCCTCTGGTGAAAACAGGATGTGGTTATGTGAAGGGACGGTGAAGTCAGAGAGATAAAGTGAAAATAGCCGCCACACCGTGCGGTTGACGGTTAAGCAAGCGAATGCCGCCACGGTGCAACCGCGCGACCTCCTGCACGAAACTCAACCCCAGACCGCTGCTTTTAGGCTTATCGGCCCGGGCCAGTGAATAAAAACGTTCGAACACCTTGTCCAGTGCATAATCGGGAATGCCCGTGCCGTCGTCACTGATGGTGATGCTATAGTGGTTGTCCTGCCGTTCGCCGCGCACACTGATGGCACCGCCCGGAGGGGTGAAATCCAATGCATTGTCGAGCAAGTTGGTCAACGCCTGGCTGATCAGCAACCCATCGCCGGTCAAGGTAATCTCCTCAACCGCCTCAATCTGTAGCAAAACGCCACGCTGCGCTGCTTGCGCCTCTTTACCTGCCACGGCCTGACGTACCAACACCGCCATCACCAAAGGTGCCAATTCCAAACCGGGCCGACTTTCCAGCCGCGCCTGCACCAACAGTTTATCCACCAGTTGTTGAATGCGTGCACTCTGCTGTTCGATATTGGTCAGAAAACGCTGAGCCGTGGCCGGCGGAGGCAATTCCTGAAGCAGCTCGGCTGCACCACGGATCGCCGCCAGTGGGCTCTTCAGCTCATGGGTTAGGGTATGCACATACTGTTCGATGTAAGCCTTGCCTTCCAGCTTCACGCGCATGCTTTCCAGCGATTGCGCTAATTGCTTTAGTTCATGGCCGCCCATTTTCGGCAGCGGCGTGCTTTCGCCCTGCGTCACGCCGTCAGCGTAACGCACCAACCGCCCAATCGAACGGTTTATCCACCAAACAAAACCCAGGCCAATCAGCAGTGCAATGCCCAATAACAGCGCACCAGCCCATAGAATGCGCCGCTCGCTGCGCTTGATTACCGGTGCCATAGTGCTGTTTGGTTTGCCAACACTGAGCACACCGATAATTTTGCCTTGCTCCAACACCGGTGCGGCGACGTACATAACTGAACTGTTTTCATCTTGCGGATTACTGCGCGTACTGCGCGCACCGTATTGACCGCGCAACGTCAAATAGACGTCATTCCAGCGTGAGTAATCCTGCCCGAGCGCCTGCCCGCTGGAATCAAAAATGACCTTGCCCTGTTGATCCGTAAGATAGACATGGTATTCGCTGCGATCCTTACGGATACCGGCAATATTGGCGCCAATAGGCCGTTGATTAAGCTGGGCAAACGCCTGCGCCAGTTGCCCGTGCGCCACATCGGCACGCTGCATGTCCAAACGTGCGATCTGCGCCAGCAGATTGGCGGTATCGACCAATGTGCCTTCGGTTGCCCGCCGCACACCGGGTTTCACTTCCTGTACAAAAATGCTCAACACGAAATAGCCCGCGACGGCCACAATCAGGAAATATCCCAACAGCAGACGCAAACCTATTCTCATGGCTGACGGCTCACGCTGTAACCCAACCCACGATGGGTGTGGATTGGTGGTTCACCGGGATCAACCGCGCGCAATTTGGCACGCAGCGTTTTGATATGAGTGTCGACGGTACGATCCAGACTTTCTTCCGCCTGAGCCCAGACACTTTCCATTAACTGCTGACGTGAAAATACCCGGCCAGGTGCCAGCAGTAAGGTTTTCAACAACAAAAATTCGTAGCGGGTTAGCGGCAGTGGTTGCTGATGGTAATAGATGGCCGCGGCCTGTTCATCCATCCCAAAAGGACCAAAGCTGTACAGTGCGGGCTGTTGCAGACGCTGTTGTTTTTGCAAGCGGCGTAGAATGGTGCGCACGCGGGCACTGACTTCTCGTGGTGAAAAGGGTTTGGCAACGTAATCGTCGGCACCAATTTCTAACCCAATCAGGCGATCAACTTCATCGCTGCGGGCTGTGAGAAACAGGATGGGTAAATCCGCCGACTGCGATAGCAACCGGCGGCACAGTTCAAAACCGTTGATATCTGGCAAGCCGACATCGAGGATAGCCAGCGCTGGAGGCCCCTGCGCCAACGCCTGCAATGCCGGCTCACCGCGCTCGAACCAGCGCACCTGAAAGCCTTCGCTTTCCAGGGTATAAATCAGCGTGTCGGCAATGCTGGGCTCATCTTCCACCAGCCAGAGCGTCGGCTTCATCAGGATTCCTCGTCATCACTGGCGGACGGATACAGCAGCGCCTGACGCAAATGCCGCCATTCGGCTTTGCCCATAGAATCCGAAGCCAACCACAACCGACGACGTTTTTTCCCTTGCGTCGGCTGCAACGTCAACAAGATGCCATAACGCGGCATCCAAGGCTGTTTTACCAGTTGCCATTCCTGCCCGTGCCAACCCAAGCGTTGATTCGGCAGCAGCTGTAGCTCACCCTGCCGCGACGCAATGCGCTTCTGGCTACGAATACATTCAAACACCACCAGCGTTAGCAGGACCAGCCAGATTGGGCCGTAACCCTCCGGCCAGGGAGAAATCAGAATCAGTAGAATCAGTACGCCGTGTGTCAGCAGCGAAAGTAACTGGGTGCGCCAGGAAATACGGACGTCACATCGCCACTGGGCCACGGTCTTTATTTCGCGTCTGGATCAGTGTCACCATTCTCTGCAGTTCACTGTCCTGCGGAGCGCCATGATTCATCAGCCAATTGAAGAGATCGGGATCATCAGATTCCAGCAGGCGGATAAACAGCGCTTTGTCTGTGTCATTCAACTGGTCGTATTCATACTCGAAGAACGGCATGATGGAGATGTCCAGTTCGCGCATACCACGGCGACAAGCCCAGTGGATACGTGCTTTGTTATTAATATCCATGTTGTTATGACTAACCTCTTTTCAGCGTGGCAACGCCATCGCAGGGTTCAACTGACACACTGTATGGCAACACCGGCGCGATATAATTCCATCAGCCAAAGATCTGTCTGCAAGGGTTACCCTTGGCCGCAAGCCTATAGAGTAACAATTTGACATACTCGCCGGGAAGAAGGTTCTCTGCGTAAAACGCAATTAAGCGCTAAATGTCAAAAAAAGCGCTGCCGGGGAGGCAAGCGTGAATAACAGTTTGCAAAGCCCGCCGCCTCTTTTACCATGGAGCCAACACACCTGAGAACCTGTCCCAATAGGCATAATAGTTGTAGGCAGTTTGGGCACCGACTGCGCGCAAGAGCCGGACGTACACAGAGTACATGACGGTTACGAGCACCGCCCTGGCGTAAAAGGGCAAATAAAATAGCCTATTGGGATAGGTTCTAAGCCAAACGTTAAGCAGGAACTTATTATGGCGTATAAAATTCCATTTCCACCCCGTCAGCCTTCCGCTTCCTCCCATCTACCTCTGACTCTGATCTCACTGGAAGATTGGGCATTGGTGACGTTGAACGGGCCGGACACAGTGAAATACCTTCAAGGCCAGGTGACCGCCGATATCGAAGCGCTGCCCGCCGATCGGCACGTGTTGTGTGGCCATTGTGATGCCAAGGGCAAAATGTGGAGCAACCTGCGTCTATTCCATCGCGGTGAAGGCTTTGCCTATCTGGAACGCCGCAGCGTGCTGGACAGTCAATTGGCTGAAATCAAAAAATACGCGGTATTTTCCAAACTCACCATTGCCGCCGACAGCGAAGCAGTGTTGCTAGGCGTGGCCGGTTTTCAGGCACGCGCGGCGCTGGCGGACGTTTTCAGCACCCTACCGGATGCTGAACATCAAGTCGTGCAAGACGGGGAAACTACCCTGCTGCATTTCGCTCTGCCAGCAGAACGTTTTCTGTTGGTTACTACCGCTGCCATTGCTGAACAGCTCGTGAGTAAACTGCACGAACAAGCAGAATTGAACGACAGCCAACAGTGGCTAACGCTGGATATTGAAGCCGGCTATCCGGTCATTGACAGCGCCAACAGCGGGCAGCTAATTCCTCAGGCCACCAATCTACAGGCATTGGAAGGCATTAGCTTCAGCAAGGGCTGCTATACCGGCCAGGAAATGGTCGCACGTGCCAAGTTCCGCGGCGCCAATAAGCGAGCGCTGTACTGGTTAGAAGGCAAAGCCGGGCGAGTGCCGGAGGCCGCTGAGGACGTGGAGTTAAAACTGGGTGAGAACTGGCGTCGTACTGGCACGGTACTGAGCGCAGCCAAACTGACCGACGGTACACTGTGGGTACAGGTTGTCCTGAACAACGATCTGGACGCCGACAGCACATTGCGGGTGCGCGACGACGCCACCAGCCAACTGGTTATCAAACCACTGCCATACTCATTGGCGGAAGAGAAGTAGTGCCCAGGCAGCAGGCGTTAGCCTGCTGCCTGATTCCTTACTCGTCCAGTTCGCCGTCCCGCTGCACCAGATAGATCAACACCAAAATGAGGGTGACAAAGAACCGGAAAGCATCAGGCACCCCGTTCCATTGCTTAGACATCCACATGCCGAACCACTCGCCGCCCACCGACATAAAACCCACCTGCCAGGTCAGAAAACCCAGTGTCAAACCAGCCACCGCCAATGTTTTCTTTCTATTGAAGGCCACCGCAGGCAGTTTCAAGCCGCACAGAAGACGCAGCCCCCCCATCCAACACAACAGTGCAGTCAGACTTTCCAGCGTAATGATGCCAATGTAGCCGGCATGATGCAGCCATGGAGTCTGTATTGAACGGTAGGTGATAGTGGCATCAGGGAAAATAGTGTCCATCATAAATACATGACGTACAAAGGCGAAGTTGGAGCCGTAATCCGTGATATTGCCAAATGCCACCAACGTGGCGAATAGCGCCATCGCGCACACCAGCAACGCTTTGGATAAACGAACGATCATAGTGATGAGTCCTGAAAAAATTAACGTAGGCACCGAAGGTGCAGTTCGCGGGCTCAGGAATGAAAAAAATGGGCTTGCTGGATACCCGAAAGAAACAAGCGCTTCTTTTCTAACCTAAAAGAAACGCTTGATCAACATGATATTAACGCCCATCAGGCGGCAATCAGACGTACAGATAAATCGCCATAAAGTGACACAGGCTGCCACCGAGTACGAAACCATGCCAGATAGCATGGCCAAAGCGGAAACGCTTAGAGGCATAGAAAATCACCCCCAGGGTATAAATCACACCACCAACCGCCAGCAACGTCACACCGCCAATAGCCAGACGGGTCGCCAGTTGGTAAATCACAATCAGCGACAACCACCCCATCGTCAGATAAGTCACCAGCGATAAGGCTTCAAAACGGTGTGCAAACGCGAGTTTGAACAACACGCCCAGTAACGCCAAGCCCCAGATTACTGCCATCAGTCCCTTGGCGAGCGGTGAATCCAGCCCCACGAGCAGAAACGGCGTGTAGGTACCGGCAATCAAAAGGTAAATGGCACAGTGGTCAAATTTTTTCAGCCAGTGCTTGGCCTTTTGATGGGGGATTGCATGGTAGAGCGTGGAAGCAAGAAACAGCAGTATCATACTGCCGCCATAGAGACTGTAACTGGCGATGGCCGTTGCGCCAGCGCCGCTATCAACGGCCTGTACCAGCAGCAATACCAAGCCGACGATGCCGAAAACCAATCCGATACCGTGGCTGATACTGTTGGCGATTTCTTCCGCCCACGGATAGGCCGCAACGGCAACATTGTCGGTACTGGCTTTCACTACGCCCGTTTTTCCCATAATGCACAACCCCTCAAAACGCCCAATATTGTTCGAAATTACCGCAAAGCAGCTTAACTGAGAATAATTTCAGTGTACACGTGTACGCCAAAATAAAACTGTGTACGCGTGTAACCATCGAAATCCCTCTCCCACTGGTCTACAATCGATCGGCTTCAACCCATCTACCTTGAGGTTTACACCATGTCATCCGCTGTACCCGCGTTAGATTTCGGCTCCATGACCCAGGTCATCCAGTTCCTGATGGAAATCGACAAGTTGAAAAGCGTGCAACGCCGCACTAAAGTGCTGGGCACCCAACGCCAGGAAAACTCCGCCGAACATAGCTGGCATTTTGCTATTGCCGCCCTGAGCCTGGCACCCTATGCCGGTGAAGGCGTAGATATCCAGCGGGTGATCCAGATGGCGCTGCTGCATGACATCGTTGAGATCGACGCCGGTGATGTACTGGTCTACGATCTGGCAGCACGTGCAGCAATCCATGATGTAGAAGTGGCTGCAGCGCGCCGGCTTTTCGGTATGCTGCCAGACACTCAGCGCGAGTATTTCACCGCTTTATGGCAGGAATATGAAGATGGCGAAAGCGCCGACGCGCGCTTTGCACTGGTGCTGGACCGCACGATGCCGATGCTGATGAACCTGCACAATGGCGGCCAAAGCTGGGTCGAGAACGGCATCAGTCTTGAGCAAGTACTGGCGCGCAACACGACCATCGCTGATGTCCAACCGGAGTTGTGGAAATACCTGCTGCAACACTTGCAGGACGCACAACGTAAAGGCTGGCTGAAGTAACACGCTGGCTACCGTAGCAAGCCGGGTGGCTCCATCACCCGGCACGCCACTCATAACGGCTTGTGCGCTTCACTGAGAATACTATGAAACCTCAGCGGCCGCCGGACGCTTCGATAAAGCTGCCGGTGACGTAAGAAGCTGCATCAGACAGCAACCAAGTAATGGCTTCCGCGACCTCTTCCGGGGTGCCGCCACGCTGCATCGGCAGATTGCCCTTAACCCGATCAACACGTCCCGGCTCGCCGCCGCTGGCGTGCATCTCGGTGTAAATGCACCCTGGTCGCACAGAATTGACACGAATACCCTGAGCCGCCACTTCCAGCGCCAGTCCGGTGGTTAACGTGTCTACCGCCCCCTTCGATGCGGCATAGTCGACATACTCCCAGGGTGCTCCTAAACGGGCTGCGGCTGAAGAGACGTTGACGATTGAGCCGCCCTGCCCACCATGACGATGCGCCATCCGTTTCACCGCCTCCCGGCAGCAAAGGAAATAGCCGGTGACGTTGGTGCTCAGCACCTTGTTAATTCGCTCTGCCGTGAGGTGTTCAATGCTTGTCTGTTGAAACAGAATGCCGGCGTTGTTGACCAGCGCACTGATCGGGCCAAGGGTTGCGTCCAGTTCGGTAAACATCGCTACCACCTGGCTTTCACCGGCAATATCCGCCCGCAGCGCCAGCGCCTGACCACCCTGTGATTCAATCTCCGTCACAACCTGCTGTGCCGCGACCTCATCTTTCAAATAGTTAACGCCCACCGCATAGCCCTTCTGGGCCAAAAGCAGGGCTGTGGCGCGGCCAATACCCCGGCTGGCGCCGGTGACCAATGCAACTTTCGTCATGCTATTCCTTCTCTGGTTGGGAAATCAGAAACTGTAGCTGGCGCTCAAGAAAGCCACCCCAGCGGCCTCTTTCTCGACGATCGGGCTGTTCGCCGCATCACCCAACAGAGTATAGATACCGACGCCGCCCTGGAAGGCGATTTCCCGCGTCAATTGATAATTCAACGCGGTATTGAGCATCACCTGCTTAAAGCCGCTTCCTGGGCGATAGGCATCAAAAGCGCTATGCTGCGCTTGCTGCTGGGTGACACCGAAGTAGCCACGCTGATAACCCTGGTTGGCCCACGTGGTCGTCAGATCGGCTGAAAGACTAAGCGCATCGCTTAGCGGGTACAACGCTGCCACCCCCACATCGATATAGGCAGTATGCCCCAAGTCTTCATCGCCATACTGACGCGCCTTGGTCGCCTGCATTCCCCTGATATAGGTGCGGAAGGGTTCGAATTTATAACTCAGTTCAATACCCGCCTCAAACGCGCCATCCAAATCCCCCATGCCTTTGAGCCGATTATTTCGCCCCCCCAACGTTTTAATGTTTTCGTCTCGTCCACCATCATAACCCGCCAATAAGGCGATACCGAATGGTCCCGACAACGGCAACTGCCAACTGGCACCACCCAGTCCCAGACTAAAATCTCCCCATGTCGGATTGTCATAACCTGCCTGAAGATCATACAGCGGTACCGCGCTATAAATAGACGCCCCTTGATATAACGGCGCCACCGCAATGCCCCCGCTAAGCGTCAACGACGCTTTTTCTTCCTCCTGCGCAGATCCCTGCAAGGGAAATATCATCAGCAGCGTCATCGCAGAATAACCCAGGGTATTTTTCACCGTATTTGCCTTATATTTAATGAGGTTTATAGCGCCACCAGGCGCCGCAATTGTTTTTTTATTCGCGGTTTGAAACGACTACAGACATCTGAAACCACCGTCTGCAATTGGGGCTGCAAGGTTGATGAATGTGCTATTGGACTATTTATACCCTGCGCGTCAGCGTGAAAATGCACCATGAACAGCACGACAAATAAGATCGCGCACAAGCGAATAAATCCGCCAGTGATAGCTAAATTTGAAGCATTGCTGATATGCATTGTGCTTACTCTGCGGTAATGACTGTGCTGTGAAGCCTACCCGAATCAAAGCGCTGCTCCCTTAACGTGAAATTAACGGCAGATTAAGGTTTGCTTAAGAAGGTATGAGCGAAAAGCCGTGCGGCGTTGTCTTCCCCCGACGGTTGTAGTTATATAGCCGCCAGCGTAGTGATATAAACCGGATACCACGTGAATATATTGTTAGTGGAAGACGATCTGCAATTGGGCAAAGCCCTGTGCCGTGCATTAGAGTTGGCTGGGTTTGAGCTGTGCTGGGTGCGGTTGGTCCATGATGCACAACATAAATTAACGCAAGGCAGCTTCGATTTAATGCTGTTGGATCTGACTCTGCCCGACGGTGACGGATTACAAAAGCTGATCGAATGGCGCGCCGCCGGACAAAACATTCCGATCATTATTCTGACTGCCCGAGATCGCATTGAAAGCCTGGTCAATAGTCTGGACTCCGGCGCGGATGACTTCCTGGCTAAGCCCTTTGCACTACCGGAATTAATCTCGCGCGTGAAGGCAGTGAACCGTCGCATGGCGGGATTTGCCTCCCAAACCTGGAGCCTGGGAAATCTGTATCTGGATCCGATGAACCACCAGGTCACGCTGGATGACGAACTGCTGCTGCTATCGAAAAAAGAGTACCGCTTACTGCATGAGCTCATGCGCTGTGCCGGTACAGTGGTACGTAAGGCCGCATTGGAACAGAGTTTATTCGGTAACGGCGACAGCGTGGAAAGCAACTCCCTCGAGGTACATATGCATAATTTAAGACGAAAAATCGGTAAGGAAAGAATTATTACCGTACGTGGCATCGGCTATTTACTAAAAAAAGAGAGCCAGGGATGATCAGTTTTAAATCCTTTTTTATGCGCACCATCATTTTTCAGGTATTGGCAATATTATTACTCTGGGGTGTTTTGATTGGCTGGGTAAAATATCTTTATTATCCCGATGCAGAAAAATATCTGGATAATCAGCAACGCATTGTTGCACGTGGCATTGCCAATATTCTTGATAAATCGGACATTACCGATCTCAATTATCTTGATGTTATTAAAGATATCGAAGTCATGTATATCGACTCCATTAAAAACGGTATGCAGGATGAAATAGACTATCGCCCGTTATTTGTGGTTTATGACCACAATAATAAGATGCTTTACGCCTCCCCTTCCCAAGAAAAACCCTTGATTCTACCGCCTTCGGTGCTGTCCGGCACCATCAGCTATGCCAACGTGAAGTGGCATATCGCCGGCAGTTGGAGCGATAAGCAGCAATTTAGAGTGATTGTCGGTGAGTCCTTTGACAACCGCACCACTATTTTCGGCAATCCGGCGGAAAGCACGGCGATCCCGCTGCTGGTCATTCTGGCAGCAATCATTGTCGCCCTGCTGGTTACGGCCTATTTCAGCCTGCGACCACTGCGGCAAATCGCCAGAATGATCTCTGACCGCAAGCCGGGTAACTTATCGCCGATCAATGTGCGTGCGCAATATCAGGAAATTCGCCCCATCGTTTTAGAAATTAATAAGTTGATGGCTCGTATCGATGCCGCCAACCAGCGTGAAAAGCGCTTTATGGCCGATGCGGCGCATGAGCTACGTACCCCAATCGCTGCCGTGCTGGCACAGTTGCACCTGCTGACCCAGGTGGCTGATAAATCCGAACGCCAGGAGATCATTGAAGACATGCAACACGGGCTGGACCGCGCCGCATCGCTGTCACGCCAACTGATTGACTTGGCCAAACTGGAATCGGAAGACTTCCCACTGAAGATTGAAGCGGTAAATATCCACGCAGAGATCAGCAAATGCATTGCCCAACATGTCCCCTATGCACTGGAGAAGAACGTCGAACTCTCTCTGGATGGTAGTGAAAATGTGATGATTGAGACCGATCGCCATTCGCTGATTACGATATTCACCAACCTGCTGGAGAACGCCATTAAATATGCGCCAAACGGTGGGCGAATCGAAGCTAACATCCGGTCACTGTCGCCGCTGGGCTGCTATATTACATTGCGTGATAATGGCCCCGGTATCCGTCGGGAGTACCACAAACGACTGTTCGAGCGCTTTTATCGCGTACCCGGTACGCAACAGAGCGGCAGCGGTCTCGGGCTCGCCATTGCGAAAAACCTGGCCGATAAAATTGGCGCACAACTGCGGATAACCGAAGGGCTTGATGAGCACGGCATCGGTTTTATCATCGATCTGCCCGAAAATTACCTTGCACCACGAGAGAATTAACCGACGATGACTCAACCTATTTTGCTGCAACAACATCAACTTGATTTGCTATGGCAGATTGACCGCAGTGAAGTGATCGACACGTTCTACCGCATGCAGAATGGCAAATTACAGCCCTATACCGCCCATTACGATCTGCAGGGTTGGGATCCGCACGATCGCGAAACCTATAGCGCGATCCATGAACACTGCTTTGCGCGTGGGGGCCGCTTTCTCGCCCTGTTCGAAGAGAAGAAAATCCTTGCAGCTGCGGTGCTCGATACCCTGCCGCGCGGGCCGCGGCAGGACTTACGTCAGTTGCTGTTTTTCTATGTCAGCGCCAGCCAGCGTGGCAAGGGGCTGGGCAAACGTCTGTTCAGCCATTGCCTACATCAAGCCAGCCAAGACGGTGCTCTCGGGCTGTATGTTTCTTCTATCCCAAGTAAAAACACCGTGGATTTTTATCTGTCTCAGGGTTGCCAGTTGATGACCCAACCCGATACCGAACTGTTTGTCCGTGAACCGGAAGATATTCATCTGGCCTGCTATTACCGCGAGTAGTTGGCTGTTTATCTGGCGATTCGGATCACCGAACGCACGTCGCTTTTCTTATTAAGATCCCACACGTCGGCGATCTCGGATAAATCGTGTTCCTGAGTCTCAACCGAGATCTCCCCGGCTGCTGCCAGCGCCAGGATCTCACTGGCATATCTCTGCATGTCAGCCACCGGAGGGAAATTGCCTGTACCGCTGCCCATAATCTGCAATTGATTACTGCGCAGGACCGCCGCGGGCAACCGAATGTCCGGCCCCGCCATCGAGCCAACATTGACCAAGCGAATGCCGCGTCCACCGGCGTAAGAGGACAAGTCGTGGTTGTTCAGTGTCGCAAGCAGGGCTTCGGTGGCCGCACCCCAGATGTAATCGACAATAACCTGATACCCATTTGGGCCTGCCGCTGCGGCGAAAGCCTGCACCAGTTCCGCACCTTCCAGTGAAAGATCGACCGTGGCATCCACACTCAATGCATCCAACACGCTTTGACGACGGCCGGCAGCGACAATACGACCCGCTCCTGCCTGGCGCGCAGCAGCCACTGCCAGTTTGCCTGAAGTCCCTGTAGCACCAATGATCAGCACCGTTTCCCCTGCCTGAACCTCAGCGCGCCAGTGCAGCGGCAGCCAGGCAGCGAACGCCGGATTGATCAATGCGGCTGCGGTAGCGTCATCCACGCCCTTCGGCACAGGTACGGTCCAGGAAGCAACAGTGCGTTCGGCTAACGCACCGTGTGGCTGGCGGAAAGAGGCAAAATAAACCCGCTGACCGTCTGGCGCATAGCCCACACCGTCGG
The DNA here is from genome assembly GCF_001590905.1 of Serratia grimesii NBRC 13537. GTDB lineage: Bacteria > Pseudomonadota > Gammaproteobacteria > Enterobacterales > Enterobacteriaceae > Serratia > Serratia grimesii. The sequence continues at coordinate 42,279 of NZ_BCTT01000017.1, read as the reverse complement.
TACCCGGCACGATCGGCAAGCTCTTCGGACTGGAGTAATGGGTTCCTGCCACCATGGCACGATCCAGCTGTTTTATGCCGGCGACACTCACCGTGATCAGCGTTTCACCTTCGCGCGCGGTCGGTTCATCCACATTACCGGCCACAGGTGCCTGGCCCAGGACGTTTACAATAGCTGCTTTCATCATTGCTCCTTATTCCGTTCGAGTTATCCTGCGACGACAATAAAAAAGGGACACTGCATCATGCAGTGTCCCTTGATCATCCGCTTTGCCGAATGTGTTATTCGTATTCGCTCATCGGCACGCAAGAACAGAACAGGTTACGATCGCCGTACACGTCATCCAGACGCTTCACGCTCGGCCAGTATTTGTTCTCACGCACACCGGCGATAGGGAACACGGCCAGTTCGCGGCTATAGGCATGCTGCCAGTCGCTGACCAGCTCAGCCTGAATGTGTGGCGCGTTCACCAGTGGGTTGTCTTCCAGTGGCCATTCACCTTTCGCTACACGATCAATTTCGCTGCGGATAGCCAGCATCGCGTCGATAAAGCGATCCAGTTCCACCTTGCTTTCTGATTCGGTTGGCTCAACCATCAACGTACCCGCAACCGGGAACGACATGGTCGGTGCATGGAAACCGTAGTCAATCAGACGTTTGGCAATATCCATTTCGCTGATGCCGGTCTCTTCCTTCAGTGGACGAATGTCGAGAATACATTCATGCGCCACACGGTGATCACGGCCGGTATACAGCACCGGATAAGCGTCTTTCAGGCGAGTCGCAATGTAGTTAGCATTCAGAATCGCGACCTGGCTTGCTTGCTTCAACCCTTCCGCGCCCATCATGCGGATATACATCCAGCTGATTGGCAGAATAGAGGCGCTACCGAACGGTGCTGCAGAAACCGCGCCCTGTTGGGTTGTGACACCGTCAATTTGCACCACACTGTGGCCCGGAACAAACGGTGCCAGGTGTGCTTTAACGCCGATTGGACCCATACCTGGGCCACCGCCGCCGTGCGGGATACAGAAGGTTTTATGCAGGTTAAGGTGAGAAACATCCGCACCGATATAACCCGGGGTAGTGATACCCACCTGAGCGTTCATGTTGGCGCCGTCGAGGTAAACCTGGCCGCCAAACTGATGGACGATCTGGCACACTTCACGGATGGTTTCTTCATACACGCCGTGGGTCGACGGGTAAGTCACCATAATACAAGACAGCTCTTCACCCGCTTGTTCTGCCTTAATGCGCAGATCGTGCAGATCGATGTTGCCATTCTTGTCGCACGCCACCACGACCACACTCATGCCTGCCATCTGAGCAGAAGCCGGGTTGGTACCATGGGCAGAGCTTGGGATCAGACAGATATGACGGCCCGCTTCGTTACGGCTTTCATGGTAACGACGGATTGCCAGCAGACCGGCGTATTCACCCTGCGCACCTGAGTTCGGTTGCATGCAAACCGCATCGTAACCGGTTAATTGCACCAACCATTGTGACAGCTGACCGATCATCTGCTGATAACCTGCCGCCTGCTCTGGTGGGCAGAACGGATGCAGCTCGGAGAACTCAGGCCAGGTAATCGGGATCATTTCCGCAGCGGCATTCAGTTTCATGGTGCATGAACCCAATGGGATCATCGCCTGATTGAGTGCCAGATCTTTACGTTCCAGACGATGCATATAACGCATCATCTCGGTTTCGCTGTGGTAGCGGTTAAATACGGGGTGAGTCAGGATAGGTTCCTGACGCAGCATACCGGCAGGGATCGACTGGCTGTTTTTGCTCACTGCCGCGTCCAGTGCGTCAATGTTCAGACCGTGGTTGTCACCGACCAGCAAGGCGAACAGGGTCTGTACGTCTTCACGTGAGGTGGCTTCGTCCAGCGTGATGCCCACTGCGCCATGAATATCGGTGCGCAGGTTGATACCGAAGCTCAACGCGCGTTCCAGTACCGCAGCCTTGTCTTTCACTTCCACCGTCAGGGTGTCAAACCAGGTTTTGTGGCGCAGTTGCAGGCCAGCCTGTTGCAACCCAGCGGCCAGAATGTCGGTCAGACGATGAATGCGCCCAGCGATACGCTGTAGGCCCTGTGGACCATGGTACACCGCATACAGGCTGGCGATATTGGCCAGCAGTACCTGCGAGGTACAGATATTCGAGTTAGCCTTTTCACGGCGAATATGTTGCTCACGGGTTTGCATCGCCATACGCAGTGCGGTGTTACCGGCAGCATCGCGAGAAACCCCAATGATACGGCCCGGCATTGAGCGTTTGAATTCATCACGGCAAGAGAAGAAGGCAGCATGCGGACCGCCGTAGCCCATCGGTACGCCAAAGCGCTGTGCGGAACCGAATACGACGTCTGCGCCCTGTTTGCCCGGTGCAGTCAGCAGCACCAACGCCATAATGTCAGCAGCCACGCTGGTGACAATTTTACGGTTTTTCAGTTCGGCCAGCAGTGCGCTGTAATCGTGCAGCTCACCCGTAGTGCCGACCTGTTGCAGCAGCACGCCAAACACGCCCTGCAGCTCCAATACTTTTTCAGCTTTATCGACGATGACTTCAAAGCCAAACGTTTCAGCACGGGTGCGTACAACGTCCAGCGTCTGAGGATGTACATCATCAGCGACGAAGAAACGGTTAGCATCTTTCAGCTTGCTGGCGCGCTTGGCCAACGCCATCGCTTCGGCTGCGGCTGTGGCTTCGTCCAGCAATGAAGCGGATGCCAGATCCAGACCGGTCAGATCAAGGGTCACTGTCTGGAAGTTCAACAGCGCCTCAAGACGGCCCTGTGATACTTCTGGCTGATAAGGGGTATAAGCGGTGTACCAGCCTGGGTTTTCCAGCATATTACGCAGGATCACCGGAGGCGTCAGCACCGCGCTGTAACCCATACCGATATAGGATTTGTAGCGCTGATTCTGCGAGGCAATCGCCTTCAGTTCGGCCAGCGCCTGATGTTCAGTAGCCGCATCGCCCACCGGCGGCGGCGCAGGCAGTTGAATATCTGCCGGCACAATCTGTTGGATCAGCGCGTTGAGCGAGCGTGCGCCCACCGCTTCCAGCAACTGCTGCTGTTGTTCTGCAGAAGAGCCGATGTGACGTTCGATAAACGCTTCGCTGTGTTCAAGTTGGCTGAGTGTCTGAGTCATTGCTACAAATTCCTGAATTCTTACGTGGTACGGGATTACGGGATATAGCTTGATCTATAACTAAAACGCCCCGGCCAAAAGGCCCGGGGCGTTGCAACGGTTACTCGTCGATCGAGGCCCGGTAAGCTGCGGCATCCAGCAGGTTGCCAAGCTCGGCAGGGTCGGAAGCCTTAATGCGGAACAACCAACCTTCGCCGTACGGATCGCTGTTGACCAGCTCCGGAGAGCTCTCCAGCGCATCGTTGGCCGCGATGATTTCACCGCTGATAGGGGCATAAATGTCGGAGGCGGCTTTCACCGACTCGGCAACCGCACAGTCTTCACCAGCGGAAACGGTCGCGCCCACATCTGGCAGGTCGACAAACACCATGTCACCCAGCAGTTCTTGCGCGTGTTCGGTAATGCCTACAACATATTCGCCATTGCCTGCGTCACGCACCCACTCATGGGATGTTGCATACTTCAATTCAGTTGGCACATTGCTCATCGCCCAATACTCCTTCGAAGAAATAATTTCCCTGCGTCTTTCACACCGTAGCGTTGTTGGCTACTGCACAAAATCCTTGGGGAATAACCAATAAAAAGTTAATTAGTCAGCGGCTTGCCGGCACGCACGAATCCAGGCTTGGTGACCTTAACCGGCATTTCGCGGTTGCGGATCTGTACGATAGCCTGTTCGCCAATACCAGCAGGCACGCGAGCCAGGGCAATGCTGAACCCCAGAGTCGGTGAGAATGAACCGCTGGTGATCACCCCTTCTTGCGTTTGGCCTGCTGCATCAGTGAAACGTACTGGCAGCTCATTACGTAATACGCCTTTTTCCGTCATGATCAAGCCGACCAGTTGCTCTGTGCCTAATTCACGCTGTTTTTCCAGCGCGTCGCGGCCAATGAACTGACGATCTTCCGGCTGCCAGGCAATAGTCCAGCCCATATTGGCAGCCAATGGCGAAATACCTTCATCCATCTCTTGCCCGTACAGATTCATGCCCGCTTCCAGACGCAATGTGTCGCGCGCGCCCAGGCCCGCAGGCTTAACGCCAGCAGCCAGCAGTTTCTGCCAGAAATCCACGACCTGCTCTTTTGGCAGCGCAATTTCATAACCCGCTTCGCCGGTATAACCGGTGGTCGCGATAAACAGATCTCCGGCCTGTACGCCGAAGAACGGTTTCATACCTTCAACCGCATTTTTTTGTTCTGGGGTAAATAAGGTACCGGCACGCTCTTTGGCCTGTGGGCCTTGCACCGCAACCAGCGCCAGATCGTCACGCACCGTCAGGGCTACGCCGTACGGAGCTGCATGCTCTTCGATCCAGGCCAGGTCTTTGTCACGCGTGGCGGAGTTCACCACCAGGCGGAAATAATCTTCAGTAAGGAAGTAAACGATCAGGTCGTCGATCACGCCGCCGGACGCATTCAACATGCCGGTATACAGCGCTTTACCAGGCTGAGTGAGCTTGGCGACATCGTTCGCCAGCAGGTAACGCAGGAACTCACGGGTACGGGCGCCGTGCAGATCCACAATGGTCATATGGGAGACATCGAACATACCGGCATCCTGACGCACGGCGTGGTGCTCATCGATCTGGGAGCCGTAATGCAGTGGCATCATCCAGCCATGAAAATCTACCATACGCGCACCGCACGCCACGTGCTGGTCGTACAATGGGGTTTGCTTTGCCATCTTTTCCCTCACTCCACAAATCCCCGTCATAATTCAAGCCGCCTCTTTGTTGGCTGCTCTTCTCACCCGAATCACTTACTTATATAAGCTCATCGTGCTCGATCGGTTGCCGCCGCGTTGCAACTCGAATTATTTAGGGTATTTAACATTACGATGATAGCGCCCAAAGACGGCTAACCGCCGCGACGCAAACGATACCTTTGTTCTGACGTTATCACCGAACGACCACATTAACCATAAGTTAAAATAGGCTTAACGCCGTTCAGGGCCAGTAAAAATCCGGGTTAGTGTGCAGAGTTTTTAACTGTAAAACTGCGCTTTAAGGCACAAAACCAACAATTAAAGCACCAAAAATCCGAAGTTATATAACAAATATACGGCCTGATGCGGGATTTAGACTTTTGATAACTCATTATGGGATTAGAAAAAGTAATGGGAAAATTGACCTGAAATTAGATTATTTCAAATGAAGGGTTATTTAGGAAAAAGCGATGAATATGAGGCGCAGGCCTGCACTGTTGGCAAGTGTGATCATACAAAGATAGGAGACAGAGAGGCCTGACGGCCTCTCTCAGGCTGTCGTCAGGCCAGCCACTCTGGCAGATCGTTCAGGCCCATCGCCTGACGTACCAATTTTGGCTTCACGCCCGGCAGGCTGTCAGCCAACCGTAGTCCAACATCACGCAGGAGTTTCTTCGCGGGATGGTTGCCATCGAACAGCTCGCGGAACCCTTGCATACTGGCCAGCATGACCGCGGCACCGTGCTTACGGCGGCGCTCATAGCGACGCAAATACAGATGCTGACCAATGTCTTTGCCCTGACGTTGCAAACGACGCAGCTCAGCAATCAACTCCGCGGCATCCATAAAGCCCAGGTTGACCCCTTGGCCAGCCAGCGGATGCACGGTATGTGCTGCATCCCCTACCAATGCCAAACGGTGTGCGGCAAAACTACGGGCGTAACGCCCGGTCAACGGGAAGGTCTGACGTTCACTTTCCACGGTACAGGTGCCAAGGCGTAAATCAAACGCCATCGCCAGCTCACGGTTGAACTGCTCTGGTTCCAATTGTTTCAGGCGTTCAGCCTCTTCCGGCGACACTGACCACACGATCGAGCTTAAATGCGGATCGTTGAACGGCAGAAACGCCAGAATGCCATCGCCATGAAACACCTGCCGCGCCGTCGCCAAATGTGGCTCTTCGGTACGGATGGTGGCAACTAACGCATGATGACGGTAGTCCCAGAAGGTCAATGGGATATCAGCATGCTGGCGCAACCAGGAATGGGCACCGTCGGCTCCAATCACTAACCGGGCGGTCAGCATACGGCCATCCTCCAGCGTGATAAAAGCGTCGTTTTCGCCCCAGGCGACTTGTTTAAGCTTCGCCGGAGTGATCAACGTGACATCACTCAAACTCTCCGCCCGCTTCCACAAGGCTTGCTGGATCACTGAGTTTTCAATGATATGGCCGAGGTGGCTGAAGCCACACTCGTCGCCGCGGAAGGCAATCTTGCCGAAGCTGTCGCGATCCCACACTTCCATCGCGTTATAGGCACTGGCACGCAGGTTGAGGATCTCGTCCCACACGCCAATGTGTTGCAGCAAACGCTCGCTCGCGGCGTTGATAGCGGATACACGCAGTGCTGGCTGTGGCTGCGGCGGCGTCATATCTGGCTGCTGATGCTCCAGCACGGCAACACGCAGGCCACTGCCCTGCAAACCGCAGGCCATTGCCAGCCCCACCATACCGCCACCGGCGATAACCACGTCAAATGATTGCATGCTGCTTAATTTCCTTAAATGACTCGCTATGCAGCCATTGCACAGCGATTTGGGCACAGCACGCTGCGCCCTAACTTAGAAACCGCTTAGCGATCTACCCAGCCCAAGGTTCGCTTGGCAAAGGCATCACGCACCGTCGGTAACTGGGCCATCGCCATCAGGCCCAGATTGCGGCCAACCACCAAGGGACCGTAACGATTGGCAAACAACCGGATCAAACCGTCCGTCACACCAATGGTCGCCTGCTGATCTTGATGCCGCCGTTGCTGATAACGGCTCAGCAACGCATAACCGCCAGGGTCTTCCCCAGCATGCTGCGCTTCTGCCAACGTTTCCGCCAGCGACATCACGTCCCGCAGGCCAAGATTGAAGCCCTGACCGGCGATCGGATGCAACGTCTGTGCGGCGTTCCCCACCAGTGCCAGCCGATGGCTGACATGTTGGTTGGCCGTCAGCAGACTGAGCGGATAGCTGTGGCGTTTACCGGCACGAAGGATGCGTCCCAAGCGCCAGCCAAATGCCTGCTGTAATTCACTGATAAAACGCTCATCGTCCCACGCATCGATCTGTTCGCGATCTTCACGCGCGTGGCACCACACCAGAGAACTGCGCCCCTGCGACATGGGTAACAGCGCCAAAGGCCCGTAGCGGGTGAAACGTTCAAAGGCACGCCCCTGCGGATGCTCGGCGGTGGTGACATTGGCTATGGTAGCAAACTGCGGATAGTCACTTTGCTGCCACTGCACATTACAGGCCTGCGCCAGTGCCGAGCGCGACCCATCTGCCGCTACCAGCAGTTTCCCGCTGATACGCTGACCGTTATCCAGCAGCACCTCGGCTTGCTCTGCCGTGCGTACAACATCGACCACTCGGGCCGGACAGTGCAGCGTAACACCTGGCGCCTTGGCCAGCAGCGCAAACAGCCGTTGGCCTGCATCGTGCAGCTCAATCACCTGCCCCAACGCGTCGACCTGATAATCCTCCGCGTGCAAATTAACGAACCCGGCGTGGCCGCGATCGCTAACGTGCACCTGGGTGATGGCCGTCGCACAGTCACGCAACGCAGGCCAAACGCCGATGCGCGTCAACTGCTGACAAGTGCCCTGCGCCAAGGCAATGGCACGGGCGTCAAATCCCGGATGGCTGCGGTCGTCTGGCCGGGTCGCTTCGACCAAATCAACCGCCAATCGTCCCTGAGTAAGTGACGAGATAGCCAGCGCCAACGTTGCGCCCGCCATACCGCCACCAACGATGATTACACTCATGCTATTACCTTGCCGCCGCCATCAGTGCTTCTATGGCGTCAGCGTCTTTCACTACGCTGGCAGTCAGGTTCTCAATGCCGGTCGCGGTGATTAAAATGTCGTCTTCAATACGAATGCCCATGCCACGATATTCCTCTGGCACATCTGCGTCCGGCGCAATATACAGCCCCGGCTCAACAGTCAGCACCATGCCCGGCTCCAGCGTACGGTCACGGTCTGGCGTGCCATAATGGCCGACATCATGCACATCCAGCCCCAGCCAGTGCCCCAGACCATGCATATAGAATTGGCGGTGCGCCTGCTCGGCAATCAACTGCTCCACTTCGCCTTTCAAGATCCCCAGCTCAACCAGCCCGGTAATCATGATACGTACCACTTCGTCGTTCACGACACGGATACTGATACCCGGCTTGAACATCTCCAATGCTCGCGTCAGTGACGCCAGCACGATGTCATACACCGCGCGTTGCGGTCGGCTGAATTTGCCGTTGACCGGGAAGGTACGAGTGATATCACCTGCATAACCTTTATACTCACAGCCTGCGTCGATCAGCACCAGGTCTCCATCGCGCAATTCACTTTCGTTCTCGGTGTAGTGCAGAATGCAGGCGTTCTCACCCCCACCGACGATGGTGTTGTAAGACGGATAGCGGGCGCCGGAGCGGGTGAATTCATGATGAATCTCCGCCTCTAGCTGATATTCGAACATACCGGGACGGCATTTCTGCATCGCACGGGTATGTGCCAATGCACTGATCTCACCAGCGCGGCGCATTATCGCCATCTCTTCCGACGACTTGAACAGACGCATTTCATGCAGCCATGGACGCCAGTCCGTCATAGTCGCCGGTGCCTGCAGGTTTTGGCGGAACCCCTTGCGTAGCTTGTCTAGCGCCGTGAACAGGATCTGATCGGCATAAGCATATTGGCCCTGCGCGTGGTAAACCACGTCCAGACCGTTGAGCAGCAGGGGTAATTGCTCGTTGATTTCATCAAACGACAGCGCACGATCCACGCCCAGTTTCGCCGGGGCAGCATCTTGTCCCAGGCGGCGGCCAAACCAGATTTCTGCCGTCAGATCACGCACCCGGTTAAACAGTACGCTGTGGTTATGCGTCTCGTCGCTCTTCACCAGAATCAACACCGCTTCCGGCTCGTTGAAACCAGTCAGATACCAGAAATCGCTGTTCTGACGGTAAGGGTATTCTGTGTCTGCACTGCGCGTTGCTTCCGGCGCAGAGAAAATAATTGCCGCGCTGGCCGGAGCCATTTTCGCCAACAGCGCCTGACGGCGGCTGTTGAATTCCTGCTGAGTCATCACCTTCTCCTGAAATCAATCTGCCTGTGCTCACGGCCATCTAAGGACGTGAATTCGGATGTTTAGTGCAAGGTCGGCTTGGCATTTTCCGGCGCCGTTGGTTTGCGACGGGTAAATTCGGTATGGCATAAAATGGCGGCAACACGAACATACTCCACCACTTCCTCCAGAGAGTGCTCAAGCTCTTCCTGGTCTTCGTCTTCGTCATAACCGAGCTGGGCGATATTGCGCAGATCGTCGATCGCCTCACCCACTTCGTCTTTCACCTGAGCCAATTTCGGCTGCATCATGCCGAGCCCGAGGAGAAAATGATTCACCCAACCGGCCAGAGCATCCGCGCGGTCGAACACGCTGACCGTTTCGCCTTCCGGCATCATCAGTTGGAACATGAAATCGTCGTCTTCCAACGTTTCACGCGTAATCTCATGAAGTTGCTGCAATGGCAGGCTCAGCGCCTGCGGGAAGGCCACGCCTTCATTCGTCAGATCATAGACCAGCGATTGCCAGCCGGCGTCACGGCTGCCACCGCACAGCAGGCCGCTGATCAGGCCGTGCATTTCTGCTGCGGTTAATGCCACCGCTTGCTGGTTAAGGGCAACGGTCAAAGATTGGTAACTTGGAAATGTATTCTGTATAGACATGCGCATTCGTCATCGTTGGCAGGATAAGTTCGTGTTATGCTACCACCAAGGTCCGTCGCTGTACCAGATAAGCGCGACACCTCAGTGGCTAGTTATAATCGTGATGTGTCAGAACTCACACACTGCCGGCAAGGATCAAAATGACGCTAAATACGCATTTTGAAACCCTTTTTTGACTGGTAATGTCTGTCACAGTAGATTACAACCAGGTACTGAAAAAGGGGTTGTATCTTGGTACCGAGGTATATATAGTGGCGCCCGCTTTGGTTGGCCCGGTAAGGGTAGGCTGGGGCTGGCGCGAAATTTAGGCAGGAAGGTGGCATGTCTGCACAACCAGTAGATATTCAAATTTTTGGTCGCTCTTTAAGAGTCAATTGCCCGCCAGAACAACAAGATGCGTTGAACATGGCAGCGGTCGATCTTAACGAACGGTTGCAAGATCTTAAAGTTCGCACTAGAGTCACAAATACTGAGCAGCTCGTTTTCATCGCAGCATTGAACGTTTGTCACGAACTTGCTCAAGAACGGTTGAAAACCCGTGATTATGCGTCCAATATGGAACAACGCATTCGTATGCTGCAACAGACCATTGAACAAGCGTTGCTTGAACAAGGTCGCATCTCTGAACGTCAGGATGCACAATTCGAATAACTTAAGTTGCTGAAATCCAAGGTTTCGGCAACGAGTAAAAAATTTCTCTGAGATGTTCGCCAGCGGGCCAGTCCCCTGAGCCGATATTTAGTACCAACAGAATGTGATGATCCGCGATCGGTGTGCATGCTCGGCCCGCCGAGAAGCCTTAAGATTGCGACAGCACGTTCACCTTGAACCATGGGTTCAAGGGTTACAGCCTGCGACGGCATCTCGGAGATTCCCCTTCCTCAGCGGTATGTGTGCTGACTATGTCTTTTCAAGCCCTATATGCCCAACAGCGGCAAGATATCCGACATCAAATCCGCCAGCGTCGACGCGCTTTAACGCCTGAACAACAACACACCTTTGCATTGCAGACAGCTGAACGCATTGTGGTACATCCACGTATTCTGGCAGCACAAAGCATTGCGGTATTTTTGTCGTTTGATGGCGAGCTAGACACCCGCCCGCTGATTGAACGGCTATGGCGACAAGGTTTGCATGTTTACCTGCCGGTCTTGCATCCATTTAGCCCAGGGAATCTGTTATTTCTGCGCTATACCCCGGAAACACCACTGATTAGCAACCGCTTCAATATCCTTGAGCCACAGCTCGATGTGCGTAACGTCGTGCCGGTAGGGTCACTCGACGTGGTGTTGACGCCATTGGTGGCGTTTGACAGCTCGGGCCAACGTTTAGGTATGGGCGGCGGTTTTTACGACCGTACTCTGCGAAATTGGCAACAACTCGGTCCCTACCCGATCGGATTGGCGCATGATTGCCAACAAGTGGAACAAATACCGGCGGAACATTGGGATATCCCGCTGCCGGAGATCGTGACCCCGTCGCAGAATTGGGTTTGGCAGATAGCTAAATAGCAAAAGGCCGGAGTAATCCGGCCTTTTTGTCACAACGCTTTCAATCAGAGCAGCAAGCGAGCACGGATGGTGCCGGCAATCGCCTTCATACGTTGCAGTGCAGCGTCGGCACGTTCAGTTTCTGCGTCAATGTCGATGACCACATAACCGATTTCCGGGCCAGTTTGCAGATACTGCGCAGCAATGTTCACCCCTTCTTCCGCGAAAATCTGGTTAATTTGCGTCAGTATGCCAGGGCGGTTTTCATGAATATGCAGCAAGCGGCTTGCGTTAGCACTGTGTGCAGGCAGCGACACTTCCGGGAAGTTGACCGCAGACAGTGTCGACCCGTTGTCGGAGTATTTCGCCAGTTTGCCAGCCACTTCATCACCGATATTTTCCTGCGCTTCCTGCGTAGAACCACCAATGTGCGGGGTCAGAATCACATTATCGAACTCGCACAGCGGTGAGTTAAACGGCTCGCTGTTAGTTGCAGGCTCTTCCGGGAATACGTCGATCGCCGCGCCGGCTAAATGTTTGCTGGCCAGTACGTTACACAGCGCAGGGATATCAACCACAGTGCCGCGTGAGGCGTTGATCAGAATAGAACCAGGCTTCATTAGCGCCAACTCTTCTGCGCCCATCATGTTCTTGGTCGACAGGGTTTCCGGCACGTGCAGCGTCACCACATCGCTCATGTTGAGCAGATCAGACAGGTGACGTACCTGCTGGGCATTGCCTAATGGCAGCTTGTTCTCAATATCGTAAAAGAACACTTTCATGCCCAAGCCTTCGGCCAGAATGCCCAACTGGGTGCCGATATGGCCGTAGCCAATAATCCCCAACTTCTTGCCGCGTGCCTCAAACGAGCCAACGGCCAGTTTCTGCCATTCACCGCGGTGCGCCTTGGCGTTAGCGGACGGAATACCACGCAACAGCAGCAGCAGTTCGCCCAGCACCATTTCGGCCACGGATCGGGTATTAGAGAAAGGTGCGTTAAACACCGGAACGCCGCGTTTGGTCGCCGCCTTCAGATCAACCTGGTTAGTACCGATACAGAAACAGCCCACCGCCACCAGCTTTTCTGCAGCAGCGAAAACCTCTTCGGTCAGATGCGTACGCGATCGGATGCCGACGAAGTGAGCATCGCGAATGGATGCCTTAAGCGATTCGGTGTCTAACGCACCTTTGTGATATTCAATGTTGGTATATCCGGCTGCCAGCAGATTATCTACCGTGCTCTGATGAACCCCTTCCACCAACAGGAATTTAATCCTGTCTTTCTCCAATGATACTTTTGCCATTTACCCGACCCTATGTTCAGACTTCAGAAGCGGCTGTTGTTAAACAGCACCCATCCAACATAACAAAAATAACGCAGGCGGCAATACAAACGATTGCCCGCCCGTCAGTACAAGGCTCAGCGTTGTCGGTGGTTTCTGGCAGAAAATGCCAAAGGGAAAGAATTAGACAGGAGCTTCGTGGAGCTAACGCCCGTAATGTGACATATGTCACCAAATTTAGCGCTTTTAATAAAAGATGTTTTAGCCAGTGAATTATGCGGTCCGGTAGGATCCAAGACCGCATACAAAGGGGCGATGCAGGGGACGCCCCAAAGGCACCTTCGGTTATTGGACGACCTTCACACCCTCAGGTGTCCCAACCAGCGCCACATCAGCACCACGGTTGGCGAACAGACCGACGGTGACAACACCAGCGATACCGTTAATTTTGTTTTCTAACGCAATGGCATCGACGATGCTCAGGTTATGTACATCGAGGATCACGTTGCCGTTATCGGTCAACACATTCTGGCGATACTCCGGCAGACCGCCCAGTTTCACCAGCTCACGTGCGACGTAGGAACGCGCCATCGGGATCACTTCCACCGGCAACGGGAATTTACCCAGCACGTCGACCTGTTTGGTCGAATCGACGATACAAATAAACTTGCGCGCAATGGCGGCAATGATTTTTTCACGCGTCAGCGCAGCACCGCCGCCTTTGATCATCTGCATCTGGCGGTTGATTTCATCCGCACCGTCGACATAGATATCCAGTGAATCTACTTCATTGCTGTCGAACACGTGGATTCCAAGGCTTTTCAACTTGGCCGTGGACGCGTCAGAGCTGGACACCGCCCCTTCAATTTGGTGCTTGATCGAGCCGAGCGCATCAATAAAATGGGCGGCGGTCGAGCCAGTGCCAACACCGACGATGGTGCCTGGGGTAACGTAATCCAACGCTGCCCAGCCAACCGCTTTTTTCAGTTCATCCTGCGTCATAATATGTCCCTTGCCTCTGTACGAAAACGTGTGCGTATTATAGGGTAAATCACTCTTTTTCACTCAGGCAGGATCACACTTCTTTGCCTTAAGCCGCATTTTTAGGCGCATCGCGGCAATATAGCCCGATGATTTTCCACCTGTAAAACACCAGAGATGTGGCATAGTGCCTATATCAATTTACTTTAAGGGATATCTTTCCGATGAAACGCCCAGACTATCGAACGCTACAAGCGCTGGACGCGGTGATCCGTGAGCGTGGCTTTGAGCGCGCCGCGCAAAAACTTTGTATCACCCAATCGGCAGTATCCCAGCGCATCAAGCAGTTGGAAAACCTGTTCGGCCAACCGCTGTTGGTGCGCACCGTGCCACCACGACCGACCGAACAGGGCCAGAAACTGTTGGCGTTGCTGCATCAGGTTGAGTTACTGGAAGAAGAATGGCTGGGTAACGACACCGGCATTGATACGCCGCTGCTGCTGTCGCTGGCGGTCAACGCCGACAGCCTGGCGACCTGGCTGCTGCCGGCCCTAAAACCGGTACTGACCGACTCCCCTATCCGTCTCAATCTCCAGGTAGAAGACGAAACACGTACTCAGGAACGACTGCGGCGCGGCGAAGTGGTGGGCGCAGTGAGTATTCAGCCACAGCCGCTGCCAAGCTGTCTGGTAGATCAACTGGGTGCACTGGATTATCTGTTTGTCGCCTCAAAAGGCTTTGCCGAGCGTTACTTCCCGAATGGCGTTACGCGCTCCGCGCTGCTAAAAGCGCCTGCGGTCGCGTTCGATCATCTCGACGATATGCATCAGGCCTTCCTACAGCAAAACTTTGATCTGTCGCCGGGCAGCGTCCCCTGCCATATCGTGAACTCATCGGAAGCCTTCGTGCAGCTGGCACGCCAGGGCACCACCTGCTGCATGATTCCGCATCTGCAGATTGAGAAAGAGTTGGATTCAGGCGAGCTTATCGATCTGACACCGGGCTTGTTCCAGCGCCGCATGCTGTTCTGGCACCGCTTCGCGCCGGAAAGCCGCATGATGCGTAAAGTGACAGATGCCCTGCTTGAGCACGGCCGCCAGGTTCTGCGCCAGGACTAAAATAGAAAAGGTTGTGCGGTTATTTCATGGTAGGGGCGCAGCATGCTGCGCCCTATTGCATAATCAATAGGTCAAATCAGGTCGAACATGTTCGACCCCTACAGGTTTAGCCCTTACGCGGCTTAATCCGTCGTCTGAAAAACCAATCTTATACCCTAAATAATTGGAGTTGCATCACAACAAAACCACAGTTTTGTTGAACAGCGCTTGCGCTGGCCCCAACGGGGCGAGGCTTTGCCGAGTAACGCGGCCAAGGCAGGAGTCCCCAGGAGCTTACTCAAGTAAGTGACTGGGGTGACTGCCTGTAGCCAACACAGATGCTGCTTCAAGTATAACGGGTATATTATTGTGCTGCGTTACGCTGCAGCTCAAACACCACATCCACCTGATCATCAAAGTGAATGCTCTGCTGTTCGTAGGTTTGCGCTGCGTCAGATTCCGCTGCTGCCCCCGCAGATTTATACATACGCGCTACTGGCATCGGCTGGTAGTTAGCGACATGGTAACGAATGCTGTAAACCGGCCCCAGTTTAGCGTTAAAGCCTTTTGCCAATGAAGCTGCCTGTTGCGTCGCGTTCTCGATAGCTTTTTGACGTGCTTGCTCGCGGTACACATCCGGTTTTGCCACACCCAATTCCACGGCGCGGATCTCATTCAGGCCAGATTTCAGTGCACCGTCCAGCAGCTCATTCAACTTATCCAACTGACGTAGCGTCACCTGTACCTGGCGTACCGCACGGTAGCCTTTCAGCACTGACTCACCGGTTTTCAGGTAATCATATTCTGGCTGAGTACGCAGGTTAGCAGCACTGATGTCTTTCTTTTCAATGTTGTTTTTTTGCAGGAAATCAAAGTACTGCGCGACACGCTCATCGACCTGCTTTTTCGCCTGTGCAGCGTCTTTGGAGGATACGCTGACCTCGATCGCCAGAGTGGCGATGTCTGGTGTCGCATCAACGCTAGATGTGCCTGAGGTCACCACGTGCGGCCCTTCCGGCACTTCAGCCGCTTGCAGCGCCAGAGGTAATGTCCCTAATCCAATCATTGCGGCCATAGCCAATGCTTTAAGCTTCACAGTGTCTCCTTGATGACAGGCTGTAACTGATTACCGACCTTTCTCTACCGAGAGCAGCCGGTTCCTTGGCATCAAACGTAGCATAACGCACGGGCTTTTGAATTCGGATTAGTGACAAATTCTTATAAACTTGCCCCCTGCCAGGCCAACTGCAAGGCGATGCCCCACATCACCACGCCGACCAGCGTATTGATGACACGTTGCGCCATTTGAGTTTTCAGCCACGGTGCCAGCCAAGAGGCCAGCAACGCCAGCGCGAAAAACCAAACGATGGAAGCACTCACCGCCCCCAGTGCAAACCAGGAACGCACATCCGGGGCCAGTTGTCCCCCCAGGCTGCCCAGCACAACAAAAGTATCAAGGTAAACATGCGGGTTCAGCCAGGTCACTGCCAACATGGTGACCACCAGTCGCCAACGGCTCTGCTTCAACTCCTCCGCCGTCGCCAGCGTCAAGTGACGACTGAATGCGGTGCGAAATGCGCCCCAGCCGTACCATAAAAGAAAAGCCACACCGCCCCAGGTGACCAATGCCAGCAGCAACGGCGAACGGCTCAGTAAGGCGCTACCGCCAAAAATACCGCCGCAGATCAACACAATGTCGCTCAATGCGCACAGTGACGCGATCATCAGATGATACTGACGGCGTATCCCCTGATTCATCACAAAAACGTTTTGCGGGCCCAGCGGCAGGATCATCGCCGCGCTCAGGGCAAAACCCTGCAAAAAGACAGCTAACATGGAATTCCTCACAGAAAAAAACGCCATTCAGCGGCGCGTGTCGGTCAACACGCGCATCATATGAGGAAAAAATTATTAGGTGAAATTGATATTTCTAATCAACTATCAGAAATACTAATACCTAGGCAGGAATGACAAACCCCAGCTCTTGAGAAATGCGTTGGGCGGTCGCCAACACGGGTTTAATCAAGGCATTAACACCAATCTGTTGCAGTTTGGCGGTGGGTAACGAAACGGATACGGCGTAGGGAACCCGTTGCTGGATATCGAACACCGGTGCCGCCACGCAGGATACACCCAGCTCATTCTCTTCACGATCCATTGCCATGCCGCGCAGACGAATATCGGCCAGTTCGTCATACATCTTTGGCAGTTCGGTGATGGTATTGCGCGTTAGCGTCTGGATTTCATGCTGATGTGTCTGCCAATAGTGATCGGGATAATCACTGTTGCCGTAGGCCATAAAAATCTTGCCCATCGCCGAGCAATACAGCGGCATATGCTGGCCAATATAGGCACGGGTACGCATCATGCCAGTCGTCGGCTCCAGCTTGTAGATCAAAATGACATGATCATCTTCGCGGCTGGAGAAGTTTACCGTCTCCCCGACTTCCAGATTGAGCTGTTCCAGATGGGGCGCAGCAACATGGATGATATTCAGCGAAGAAAGCGCCTTTTGCCCGACAGAAATAAACTTGGTGGTCAGTCGATAACTGCCGGGCGAAGGTGCCTGGGTGACATAACCGCTGGTATGCAGCCCTTGCAGCAAACGATGGACAGTGCTTTTGTTCATGCCGGCCAGCTCAGACAGGTGCGCCAGTGGGCAGCCGTTAGGGAAGTTGCTCAGGATCTCAATCAGTTGCAAACCACGGAACAGGCTTTGGCTGCCCAAGGGTTTGTCTTTCTTGTCATCTTTCTCGTCGACAGCTTTCAGGCTCATAGCGCAATTTCTCCAGTATCGAGCCGCCAGCCAACGCCACGGCGTAGTAAACGGGCTCTTTGCCAAGAATGTTACCCCAAGGCCCGCATCAGGTGAAGACGGAACGCCGTTTCATTGTCCGTAGCGGGTTAAAAATGCGCAACATTTCGCTAACTTCCGAAGTGAGTTATACGTCACAATTCCGCAAAGAGATAAATAACCATTTGTTTTAAAACAATAATTAAAACACCTCTGGCTTTGCTTTAGATCGGCGTTCGGCATATTATTTTTGAAATTGAATTTCGCATGTTGAAATTTAATGATGATATAAACACCAATTCGCACACGCCGATCGCGTATGCAGGCACCAGGGGCGCATCACATGACAACACCAGATAATGCGGAACAACCCATCCTTACCCTCAGCCATATTGTTAAACGCTTTGGCGGCAACGTCGCCGTGAATGACGTGAGCCTGCAGGTGATGCCAGGTGAAGTGCTGGCCCTGCTGGGCGAAAATGGCGCAGGCAAATCGACACTGATCAAAGTGCTGGCCGGGGTTTACCCACGCGATAGCGGCGACATCCAGTTTCAAGGGGCCAGCATAGCCTCCGCCGCAGCGATAAAAAGTGACAGCCGCCAGCCTATTGCCTTTATTCATCAGGATCTTGGGCTGATCGAATGGATGACGGTAGCGGAAAACATGGCGATGGTGATGGGTTTTCCACGCCGCTTCGGCCTGATCGACTGGCGTGCTATCCGCCGCAGTGCTGTTCAGGCACTTCAGGATGTCGGCATAGCGTTGGATCCCGATGCCAGAGTATTCGAACTGTCGCGCACTGAAAAATCGTTGCTGGCGATAGCCCGTGCCGTGGCGGTTAACGCCGAACTGCTGGTGCTGGATGAACCCACCGCCTCGCTGCCCGCCAACGACGTACGCCACTTGTTCGCAGTGATTAACCGGCTGCGTGACAAAAAGGTCGGCATGATTTACGTCACCCACCGACTGGACGAAGTGATCGAAATTGCCGACCGGGTCTGTGTCATGCGTGACGGGCGCTACGTAGCAGGTGGTAATACCGCCGACTACTCACTGCGTGATCTGGTGCAGATGATCGTAGGTGAAGCCATGGCGGACGATCAGCGCGAACCCTTGCCAGAAAATCGACCACCTGTATTGCAGCTCAATAAGGTAACGGTGGGCGATATCGGCCCGGTCAGCTTCAATCTGCAACCTGGCGAAATGTTGGCACTGGCAGGCCTACGCGGCGCCGGGCAGGAAGAAATTGGCCGGTTGCTGTTCGGCCTGCGCCACGCTGATGAGGGCGAAATCCGTTTTCGCGACCAAAGCTACACCGCCAGAAGCCCCCAACAAGCCATGGCTTGCGGCGTATCGCTGGTCGCGGGCGATCGCACCGGCGAGAGCCTGGTGATGTCGATGAGCGTGCGTGAAAACCTGTTTATCAACCCCTGTGCCAGCGGCCACAAGCTGCTGTCACGCTACAGTCGCCGGGCCGAGATCGGCGCCAGCTGGTGGAAAGTACAATTGTTCGACGTGCGACCCAAGGACGTCAATATCGATATCAGCGCCCTGTCCGGCGGTAACCAACAAAAGGTAGTGATGGCGCGCTGGATGCACCTGGGCGCTCCGTTGCTGATCCTGGAAGACCCTACTGCTGGCGTAGACGTTGGTGCACGGGCTGAAATCTATCATCTGTTAAATAAATCCCTGGAGGAAGGCGTGGCTGTATTGGTGATCTCCAACGACTTTGAGGAGATCGCCCATATCTGCAACCGCGCACTGGTGTTTAACCGGGGAAAAGTAGTCGGCGAGCTGAAAAATCAGCAGGTGTCATTCGCCAATTTATTGGAACTGGCTTCTGCCAGCGCCGGGGAAACGCTCGTGACAACGTTAGAATCTGAGGTGGGCCATGTCTAAAACATCGGTTAAATCAACAGCACTGGAGCAAAGAGTCAGCCTGTCACAAGACGGTACCGGCCCGTGGCTGATGCAGATCCTTACCCGCTACGGCCTGCTGCTGCTGTGCATTGCGCTGGTGATCTTGTTTTCACTGATAACACCGTCGTTCGCGTCGATGCTAACACTGCAAGCGATCCTCTCCAGTAAGGCCAAGATCGCTCTGTTGGCACTGGCGGCAACCATCCCGATGATCGTCGGGAAAATTGACCTTAATGTCGGCTTCGGCATCGTGCTGTGGCATATCCTGGCTATTACATTACAGGTGGAATACGGTTTTTCATGGCAGATGGCGGTGCTAACCGTACTCGCGATCTCTGCGTTGTACGGCCTGTTGAACGGGATTCTGGTCGCACTGGCGGATATTGACAGCTTTGTTGCGACTCTTGGATCCGGCACCGTGCTGTATGCCATAGCCCTGTGGCATTCCGGCGGCCGGCAGATCGTCGGCGATCTACCCGACGCCTTTATCGCTCTGCACCATACCGAGATCGGCGGGATCCCGATCGTGGCATTCTACGTACTGATCGTCGCCATCGTACTGTGGTTGATCACTGAACACACTCCGCTGGGTCGTTGTATGTACGCTGTCGGTGGCAACCCGGCAGCAGCGCGGCTGAACGGTATTTCGGTCAATCGCTTTACTATCGGTGCCTTTATTGCCTCCAGCGTACTGACCGGTTTTAGCGGTGTACTGATCGCCGCCGAACAGGGCGTGGGTCAAGCCAGCGTCGGTATGGATTACCTGTTACCGGCGCTGGTCGGCGCTTTCCTCGGTAGCACCACCATCCGCCCCGGTCGGGTTAACGTCTGGGGTACCGTGGTCGGTATCGCCATTCTTGCCATCGGCATTGCCGGTATTCAGCAGTTCGGCGGTGAATTCTGGGTCGAACCGCTGTTCAACGGCGCAACACTGCTGCTGTCCATCACTCTGGCGGGCTATGCCCAGCGCCGCCGGTTGCTCAACCAAAAAGCGGTACAACGCACTCCAGCCACCACGGCTGATAAAAATAACCCAAAAGCGATCAATCCTTAACCAGGAGCTCACCGAATGAAACGTCTTTGGATATTACCCACAACCCTGCTGCTGGCCAGCACCGTCTCCCCCGCCTGGGCCGATGCCTATCTCGAGCAGGCCACGGCGGCCGTTGCCAAAGCCACCGCCAGCGTAACCCAGTGGGATGGCCCCACCAGCGGGCCAAAATTGCAGGTCAATAAGAAAATCATCTTTATTGCATCAGACATGAAAAACGGCGGTGTGCAGGGAGTGCAGGAAGGACTAAGTGAAGCAGCAAAAGCGGCCGGGTGGAAACTGGAAACCCTGGATGGCGGCGGCTCGGTGAAAGATCAGCTGGCGTCGCTGAATCAGGCAATCGCCCAGAAACCGGATGGCATCGTGATCGGTGGTTGGAACCCCAACGTGGCCAAGATCCCGCTGAAAAAGGCTATTCAGCAGGGCATCATACTCACCGCCTGGCACGCAGTACCGGAACCGGGGCCGATCGCCAAATATAACGTGTTTTATAACGTCACTTCTGACTCCAACGACGTGGCACGTATTGCTGCCCAATATGCCGTTGTCCAGTCCGGCGGTAAGGCCAATGTGTTGATCTTTACCGATTCGCTATACCAAATCGCGCTGGACAAGGCCAACGTGATGAAAGAGGAAATCGGTAAATGCAGCGGTTGTAAGGTGATCGAGTTTATCGACACCCCGCTGGCGGATACCGCCAACCGTATGCCGGCCATGACCTTCAGCTTGCTGCAAAAATACGGCGATCAGTTCCAGTACGCACTGGCCATTAACGATCTGTATTTTGATTTTATGGCGCCCGCCCTGAAAACTGCCGGTAAAGGCGGCAAAAATGCCCCCTACAGTATTTCTGCTGGTGATGGCTCTATTTCCGCCTATCAACGCATCCGCTCCGGCGGCAGCCAGTCAGCCACGGTGCCGGAACCGCTCAAATTGCACGGCTGGCAACTGCTGGATGAATTTAACCGCGCCTTTGCCAAGCAACCGCCTTCCGGTTATGTCACTCCGGCGCATCTGGTAACCCGCGACAATATTACTGCCGATGGTGGCAGCAACAACCTGTATGACCCGCAGAATGATTATCAAGGTCACTACAAAGCCATCTGGGGTGTGAAGTAAGCGGAGGTCAGCATGAATGAACTGATGGCAGACCATCAGCTTGAACGCCTGTGCTCACCGGCCATCTGGGCCGAGGGGCCGGTGTGGCTGCCGCAACAGGATGCCGTGGTGTTCAGCGATGTGAAGGGCAACCGCATGTTCCGCTGGTCGCGACAGGGGGAGCTCAGCCTTTGGCGCTCCCCGTCTCACTATGCCAACGGCAATGCACGTGATGCTGAAGGCCGAGTGATCAGTTGCGAGCACGGTCGGCGCGGCATCAGCCGAACCGACCATAACGGCGAAGTGCAGATGCTGATCGATCGGGTCGACGGCAAGCGTTTCAACTCCCCCAATGATCTGGCGGTGCGTTCCGACGGCACAATCTGGTTTACCGATCCCCCCTACGGCATTACCGGTGACGAAGAGGGCTATAAGTCGGAAAGCCAGGTGATTGGCTGCTACCTCTACTGCTTTGATCCGCGTGACGGCTCACTGAACATTGCCGCCAGTGATCTACAGCGACCAAATGGCCTGGCGTTCTCACCGGATGAGTCTCTGCTGTATGTGGCAGACATGTCGATTGTCGACTTCCCCACGCTTGGACGCAGTGAACTGCGAGTGTATTCGGTCAACGGGCGTGAACTGGATGCCGGTCGGCGCTTTACCTGCGTGACACCAGGCTTCCCGGACGGCTTCTGTGTCGATAAAGCCGGTAATTTGTTTTGCAGCTGTGCAGAAGGAGTGCTGATCTTCGACAGCCAAGGAAAACAGCTCGGTAAGATTGAGGTGCCAGAACGCGTCTCTAACTGCACTTTCGGCGGGCCGGGCGGTAATGAGTTGTACATTACCGCCACCACTTCGTTATACCGCATCGTACTGAATACTCGCGGATAACGGGGAAAATGATGTTCGCAGAGCGGGCCTGTTCCGCTCTGCTTTGCCACGTCTGAAGCACGCCAACGGCCCAAAACGTGCCGTCGATCACAAATTCATCAAGTTAATTTAACACACTGTTTTATATAAATAACTTTCTCTCCCGTCGCTTTGACTTCGTTTAAACGCAGGTATAGCATTTATTTGAAATGCGATTTCGCATAATGAAATTTAAAGAACACAAAACAAACAAATGCGCCGTAGCGGAGAATCAGCATGAGAGTGAGTTACACCGATCTAAAGCAGCAATTCAAACGTGTGCTACTGGCGCGGGGCGTGACGGAAGGCACTGCCGATGACTGTGCCGGTATGTTCGCCGACACCTCCGCCAGCGGCGTTTACTCCCACGGTGTTAACCGTTTCCCGCGTTTTATTCAGCAGTTGGATGCCGGTGATATCGTGCCGGACGCCGAGCCCAGTAAGCTGTTGTCGTTGGGGGCTATTGAGCAGTGGGACGCGCATCAGGGCATTGGCAACCTTACCGCCCGCAAGATGATGGATCGCGCCATGCAATTAGCCGATCAACACGGCATCGGCCTGGTGGCACTGCGTAATGCCAACCACTGGATGCGCGGCGGCGGTTATGGCTGGCAAGCTGCGGAGAAAGGCTATATCGGTATCTGCTGGACCAACTCAATCGCTGTGATGCCGCCTTGGGGGGCCAAAGAGTGCCGTATCGGTACCAACCCGCTGATCGTCGCGGTGCCGGGCAATCCGATCACCATGGTGGATATGTCGATGTCGATGTTCTCCTATGGCGCACTGGAGCTGAACCGCCTGGCGGGTAAAACCCTGCCGGTGGACGGCGGCTTCGATAACGACGGGCAGCTGACGCGCGATCCGGCCACCATTGAAGAAAACCGACGTATTTTGCCAATGGGCTACTGGAAAGGATCTGCACTGTCGATCGTGCTGGATATGATCGCCACCCTGCTTTCCGGCGGATCGTCCGTGGCGGACGTCACTGAAGACAACCGCGACGAGTACGGCGTGTCGCAAGTGTTCATTGCCATTGAGATTGAACGCTTGATCGACGGCGCGACCCGCGATGCCAAACTGCAACGCATCATGGATTACATCACCCACGCTGAACGCGATAACCCAGAGGTGGCTATCCGTCTGCCAGGGCATAAATTCCCGCGCATTCATGCAGAAAACATGCGTGATGGTATCCCGGTAGATGAGCGCATCTGGGCGCGCATTCAGGCGCTGTAACAGGAGAAAAACCATGATCTTCGGCCATATCGCCAATACTTCGCAGGAACACTACCCGGCACCGGTGGCCCACGCCATCGCCTATTTGCAAGGCACGGATTTTAGCGCCCTGCCCGCTGGACGTTATCAAGATCCCGCTACCGGTTACGTGGTACAGGTACTGGATCTACACACCCAGCAACCGAGCGATCTGCGGCCTGAAGTGCACCGCCAAAATGTCGACGTGCAGTTTCTGGTCAGCGGTACTGAATTGATCGGTGTGGCGGCAGATCGCGGTAATAACCAGATCCACCAAGAGTTACTGGCGCAGCGCGACATTATTTTTTATCAGGACGTCGCGGATGAATCTTGGTTAACCATGCAGCCCGGTAATTTTGCGGTATTTTTCCCGCAGGATGTGCATCGCCCGGCCTGTATTAATCAGCAACCCAGCGCTATTCGCAAAGTGGTGGTGAAAATACCGTTGGAATTATTTAACCACCAATAAGCAACGCTGATTTTATAACGATCAACAACATGGGCCTTCGGGCCTGTGCGGGTGCCCCTGCGCCTTAAACCACCAAAACAATAAAATCTGACCCTACAGGTGTATATATGAATATTGCCTCTGTTTCCGTTAGCCAAAACCAGGCGATCCCCAAATTACGTTGGTTGCGAATCGTGCCGCCGATTCTTATTACCTGCATCATTTCCTATATGGACCGGGTAAATATCGCCTTCGCCATGCCTGGTGGTATGGATGCCGAACTGGGTATCACCGCTTCGATGGCCGGTCTGGCCGGCGGCATCTTCTTTATTGGTTATCTGTTCCTACAGGTGCCCGGCGGCAAGCTGGCAGTGTACGGCAACGGCAAAAAATTCATCGGCTGGTCACTGCTGGCCTGGGCGGTGATTTCAGTGCTGACCGGGTTGGTCAGTAACCAGTACCAACTGCTGTTCCTGCGCTTTGCCTTGGGCGTCTCCGAGGGCGGCATGCTGCCGGTGGTGCTGACCATGATCAGCAACTGGTTCCCGGACAAGGAGCGCGGCCGCGCCAACGCCATCGTCATCATGTTCGTCCCCATCGCCGGTATTCTCACCGCCCCGCTGTCCGGCTGGATCATCACCGTCTGGGACTGGCGCATGTTGTTCCTGGTGGAAGGCGCGCTGTCGCTGGTGGTGATGGTGCTGTGGTACTTCACCATCAGCAACCGCCCGCAGGAAGCCAAGTGGATTTCAGCAGCGGAAAGGGACTATCTGATCAAAACACTGCATGACGAACAACTGCTGATCAAGGGCAAAACGGTGCGCAATGCCTCGCTACGCCGGGTGCTGGGCGACAAGATCATGTGGCAGCTGATCCTGGTGAACTTCTTCTACCAGACCGGAATTTACGGCTACACCTTGTGGCTGCCAACCATCCTCAAGGGGCTGACCAACGGCAATATGGAACAGGTGGGGATGCTGGCGATCCTGCCCTACATCGGCGCCATCTTCGGCATGCTGGTGATTTCCTCACTCTCCGATCGTACCGGTAAACGCAAAATCTTCGTCGCGCTACCGCTGGCCTGCTTCGCCATCTGCATGGCGTTGTCGGTGCTGTTGAAAGATCACATCTGGTGGTCCTATGCCGCGTTGGTCGGCTGTGGGGTCTTCATTCAGGCCGCCGCCGGGGTGTTCTGGACCATTCCGCCCAAACTTTTCAATGCTGAAGTGGCCGGTGGTGCACGCGGTGTGATCAACGCGCTGGGCAACCTGGGGGGGTTCTGCGGCCCTTATATGGTCGGCGTATTGATCAGCCTGTTCAGCAAAGATGTCGGCGTTTACAGCCTGGCGGTATCACTGGCCATTGCGTCGGTGTTGGCGCTGATGCTGCCGAATAAATGCGACCAAAGCGCGAGGGCCGAATAATGGACTATTGGCTGGGGCTGGACTGCGGCGGCACCTTTATCAAGGCCGGGCTGTATGACCGTCAGGGAACTGAGTTGGGTATCGCCCGGCGCAACATGGAAATTATCTCGCCCCAACCGGGTTGGGCGGAACGGGATATGCCAGCTCTATGGCATACCGCTGCCGAGGTGATCCGCGAGTTGCTGGCTCGCAACAACATTGCTGCCAGTGATATTCAGGCCGTCGGCATCTCGGCGCAGGGCAAAGGCGCGTTTCTGCTGGACAAGCAAGGACAGCCACTGGGCAATGCCATGCTGTCTTCTGATCAGCGTGCACTGACGCTGGTACAGGAATGGCAAAAACAGGGCGTGCCACAGCGGCTGTATCCGCAGACCCGGCAAACACTGTGGACCGGTCACCCGGTGTCGCTGCTGCGCTGGGTTCGGCAACACCAGCCGGAACGTTATCGCCAGATCGGCAGCGTGCTGATGGCGCACGATTACCTGCGCTACTGCCTGACCGGCGAGCTAGCCTGTGAAGAAACCAATATCTCCGAATCCAATCTTTACCACATGGCAGACGGTTGCTATGACCCGGCCCTGGCGCAACTGCTAGGCATCGGCGACATCATGCCAGCACTGCCACCCATTGTTGGCTCGGTCGACATCGCCGGGCGGATCAATGCCGCCGCTGCGACGGCAACAGGGCTATTAGCGGGAACGCCAGTAGTCGGCGGGCTGTTCGATGTGGTGTCCACCGCACTGTGCGCCGGGTTACACGACGAGACGCGGCTCAATGCGGTGATGGGCACCTGGTCGGTTACCAGCGGCATTACCGACAAAATCACCGAAGGTTGCGACCACCCGTTTGTTTATGGTCGCCACGCCGAAGCCGGCAAATACATTGTGCACGAAGCCAGCCCAACCTCTGCCGCCAATCTGGAGTGGTTCTGCCGTCAATGGGGGCTTCAGGACTACGCCCAGCTCAATGACTGGGTGACGACGCTGCGGAAGGCCGACAGCAGCCTGCTGTTTGTTCCCTTCCTGTACGGCTCCAACGCCGGACTGGGCCTAAGCGCCAGCTTCCACGGCATGCAGGCCTTCCACCAGCGCGAACATCTGGTGCAGGCGATCTACGAAGGCGTGGTGTTCTGCCATATGACTCACCTTAACCGCATGCGGCAACGCTTCCCTGCGGCCACCGCCCTGCGCGTCACCGGCGGCCCGGCAAAATCCGTTCCCTGGATGCAAATGTTCGCCGACGTCAGCGGCCTGCCGGTGGAACTGCCGCAGGTAGAAGAAACCGGCTGCTTAGGTGCAGCCATGGCAGCGATGGTCGGCAGTGGCGCATTCAGCGATTTCACCGCCGCCCAGCGGGCACTGGCACCGCGCATCGAACGGGTACTGCCGGATGCCACCGCCACTGAAGCTTACGGTAAGAAATATCACCGTTATCAGGCACTGGTGGCGACATTACAAACGCTGCAATCCACCGAAAAGGAGGCCCTATGAGTCATAAACCACGTCTGCAACTGGCGCTCGATCACACCCGGCTGGACGCCGCACTGCAAACGGCGGAACGCCTGCAACCGCACGTCGACATCATCGAGGCTGGCACCATTTTATGCATCAGCGCCGGTATTCAGGCGGTGCGCGCGCTGCGTGAACGCTGCCCACAACATACGCTGGTGGCCGATCTGAAAGTAGCCGATGCCGGTGGCACGCTGGCGCAGCAGGCCTTCAGCCACGGTGCCAACTGGATGACGGTGATCTGCGCCGCGCCGTTAGCCACCATGGCCAGCGCGCAGGAGGTAGCGCAACAGCATCAGGGCGAGATCCAGATTGAGCTATTCGGCCGCTGGACGCTGGACGATGCCAGGCAGTGGCGCGAACTCGGCATCCGCCAGGCCATCTACCACCGTGGCCGCGACGCGCAGGCCAGCGGACAAACCTGGGGCCAACAAGATTTGGATCTGATGAAAGCACTGTCGGATCTGGGCATTGAGCTGTCGATCACCGGCGGCATCACACCGACTGACCTATCGCTGTTTAAAGACATCGCCGTCACCGCTTTTATCGTCGGCCGGGCGCTGGCGGAGGCTACCGATCCACTGGCCGCCGCCGGTCAGTTCCGCACCGTCATTGATGACATCTGGAGAAGTTGATATGCGCCAGCACCCACTGGGAATTTATGAAAAAGCCTTGCCGAAACACCTGACCTGGCCCGAGCGTCTGGCACTGGCCAAGGCCTGCGGTTTTGATTTTGTCGAAATGTCGGTGGATGAAAGCGACGATCGGCTGGCACGCCTGAGCTGGAGCAAAGAACAGCGGCTGTCGCTGGTCAGCGCCATGCTGGAAACCGGCATCAGCATCCCGTCGATGTGCCTGTCCGGCCACCGCCGCTTTCCGTTCGGCAGCCATGACGATGCGCTGCGCCAACGCGCCTTTGAGGTGATGGAACAGGCGATCCAACTGGCAAAAGATGTGGGTATACGCACCATCCAGCTCGCCGGTTATGACGTCTATTACGAACAACAGGACGAAAGCACCCTCGCCCGCTTCACCGAGGGTATGCAATGGGCCGTCGAACGCGCCGCCGCCGCCCAGGTGATGCTGGCGGTGGAAATCATGGACACCGCATTTATGAACTCGATCAGCAAATGGAAGGCCTGGGACGCCTGCCTGGCATCGCCGTGGTTCACGGTCTATCCGGACGTCGGCAATCTCAGCGCCTGGGGCAATGACGTGGCGCAGGAGCTGGCGCTGGGTATTGACCGCATCGCCGCCATCCATCTGAAAGACACCTATCCGGTCACTGAAAGCTCACCGGGACAGTTCCGCGATGTGCCCTTTGGCGAAGGCTGCGTCGACTTCGTCGCGGTATTCCGCACGCTGAAACAGCTTAACTATCGCGGCGCTTTCCTGATCGAGATGTGGACCGAGAAAGCCGAAGAACCGGTGGCCGAAATCGTACAGGCACGTCGTTGGATCGAACAAAAAATGCAACAAGGGGGTATGACATGCTAACGCTGCCGCAACTGAAACAGCAGGTACTGGAAGCCAACCTCGACCTGCCGCGCCACAATCTGGTGACCTTCACCTGGGGCAATGTGAGCGCAGTGGATCGCGAACGCGGGCTGGTGGTGATCAAGCCTTCCGGCGTGGAATATGAACATATGGTGGCCGAGGACATGGTGGTGGTCAGCCTCGCCAACGGCCAAACTGTCGAGGGTAACAAAAAGCCCTCTTCAGACACCGCTACCCACCTGGCGCTATACCGTGAATTTGCTGAGATCGGCGGCATCGTACATACCCATTCACGCCACGCCACCATCTGGGCGCAGGCCGGACTGGATATTCCCGCCTGGGGTACCACTCACGCCGATTACTTCTACGGCGCGATTCCCTGCACCCGCCTCATGACCGAAGACGAAATTGCGCATGATTACGAACTCGAAACCGGCAAGGTGATTATCGACACCTTCCATCGACGTGGCATCGACCCAAATGCCATTCCGGCAGTGCTGGTCAATTCACATGGTCCCTTTGCCTGGGGCAAAGATGCGCATAGCGCGGTGCATAATGCAGTGGTGCTGGAAGAAATTGCTTATATGGGGATTTTCTCGCGCCAGCTGACGCCGGGTATTAACAGCATGCAACCCGCGCTACTGGACAAACATTATCTGCGCAAACACGGCAAGCATGCCTACTACGGGCAATAGAGTGAGTTGGCAGGCCTCAGTTCCAGTATGAATAGTTTTCACCAGATGTTTTGAGATATCTGGTGAAAACAAATTATGCCCAATGGGTGGTTTATCGCTCTCACATTTGCGTTATTACCGGTTGACAGGTAATCGGAAAATTAAGGGAGTTAGCAATGAAACAGAGCTCATGCGCGCGGTGATGAAGATCCAGAGCACGTTTAATATCATCTCCTGGTCGAATGGTTATTTCAGGTTTTAGAATAATTTCTGTGAAACACCCTTTTTCCCCCTCACGCATTGTCCCCTCAGCCCGGTCAATATAAGTACAAACACTTATCCCCGCTTCAGCACAAAGATGCAGATACCATAATTTGTGACAGGCAGATGCCGAAGCAACAAGAAGATCCTCTGGATTCCAACGAGTGGCATCCCCCAGAAACGCGGGATCCGATGACCCTAAAATACTGGGTTTGTCACCTGCCGTAATTTCATAATTACGATCATATGCTTTGTAGGATTCTGTGCCGCTACCTTTGTTGCCTTGCCACTCAACGTTAACTTGGTAGTGATGTTCGCGATGGGCCATTTCTATTGCTCCTGAGCAGTTACAACAATGGATTTTCTGGTGATAGAGCCCTGCCTGTTTCTGCGATTCTGGACTCATCTCGCAAGATGGTATACCATTATACCATAAAATAAAGGAGAAATTTATGAACCTGACGGGTCAATCAACTGCGGGCATGCTTGCTGATGAGTTAAGAAAGATGATTAACAACGGAACCCTTCCAGACGGTGAACGATTGGTTGAGAGGGAGCTTGCCAGCCATTTTTCTGTTAGCCGAATTCCGATGAGAGAGGCAATCAGGCAACTGGAGCGTGATGGTCTGGTTGAGATTTTTAGAAACCGTGGCGCTATCGTCAGGACGCTTTCATGTGATGATATTGACGAGATCTATCAGCTACGAGCCTTGTTAGAAGGAGATGCTATCTCTCAGAGCGTGCAGAACTTGGATATGGATACTCTGGAGAGAGCTGAACTCACCCATAAACTTCTCGCTAATACCCCCGATTTTGAAAAACAGGGGTTATATAATCATGAGTTTCATCATCTTTTATATAGTGGATGTAAAAACAAACGACTGCTGGCAATGATAGATGAATTGCGAAATCAGATAGAAAGATACGAATATCTTCAACGGCAGCTACTGGCTAATACGAGTAAGTTCCAGGATGATCATGCAAGTATTTTAGTTGCTTGCAGACAGAGAAACCCCGATGTGGCAAGTAGAGAAGTAATTAAGCATATTAATGCTGCCGGAAAAATGTTGAAAGAATTCATCAGAAGCCATACTCGTTGAACGCCACGGAAAGAAATAGCTTATGAGTGTCAGGCAAAATACAAACCACTACAAATTCGTCATACAGCGCGCTGGCTCTCTTCTTTCCCCTTACGTAAAAACTCACTGGGTAAGCCGTCACATCGCCTCAAGCCCTTGGCTCTGATGTATACTCGGGTATCTACACCATGCCAGCCAAAGCGGCTTTGGATCAGGCCCGTTTCAACAGGAACCTGACGCCTACTCTGCCCTCCAGCCAGCTCCACACCAGCCTAATTAAGTGGAACTCTTATGAGCCAAAACACCGCTCGTATCAGTGAGATCATCGACAACGCCAAGATCTCGCCTTACCAGATACTGATTCTTACTCTGTGTTTTCTGATCGTCTTGCTGGACGGTTTTGATACCGCAATCATCGGCTATATCGCCCCGGCCTTACGCGAAGAGTGGCAGTTGTTGCCGGCACAGTTATCACCTGCCTTTGGTGCAGGATTGTTTGGTCTGTTGATCGGCAGCCTGATATTCGGTCCGGTCGCCGATGCCATAGGCCGCAAACGCGTGCTGCTCGTTTCGATACTGATTTTTGGCGGGGGAACCCTGGCCTCGGCGTATACCCATTCAATCGAGTCGTTGATCCTGCTGCGGTTCATCACCGGCATCGGTTTAGGTGGTGCGATGCCCACCTGCATCACCCTCAGTTCGGAATACTCTCCGGTACGTCGCAGGATGATCATGGTCACACTGAGTTGGAGTGGCTTCACCGCTGGCTTGGCTTTGGGCGGCATACTCGCAGGACAAATTATCCCTGCCTTCGGCTGGCGTGGCGTGTTAATGCTCGGTGGCATTGCGCCGTTGCTGTTGCTGCCGTTGCTGGCCTGGCAAATGCCCGAATCAGTTCGCTTTATGACTTCCAGCCCGAAACATGCCGATAACTTGCGTAAGGTAGTCGAGCGTATCACCGGCAAAAGCTGGGCAGGTGTGACAATTGCCGATGACGAACGGCCAGTAAAGGCCAATTCACCGATATCGCACCTGTTTATAGAAGGTCGTGCAGTACGCACCCTGCTGTTGTGGGTGGCGTTTTTCTGTTCGCTGTTCGTCTTTTACCAGCTCACCAGTTGGCTACCAAGCATTCTAAAGGACGTCGGTTACGATATCGTCCAGGCGTCGCGCATTGGGGCGATGGTGCCATTAGGCGGGACTCTCGGTGCCATCCTTATGGCGCTGCTGATGGACCGTGTCGGGCCATACCGGGTACTTGCTCTGTCCTACCTGGGTGCCGCGCTGGTTGTCGGTGCCACCGGTTACCTGATGGGGGACGTCTACACCCTGGCGGCCACGGTGTTCCTTATCGGTTTTGGTGTGGCTGGCGCGCAGAACGGCCTGAACCTGGTCTCTGCCACTATCTACCCCACAGCAGCTCGCGTAACCGGGGTCAGTTGGGCAATGGCGAGCGGCCGCTTCGGCTCCATCATTGGCTCGATGCTCGGTGCCTGGATGATTGTCGCCTCAGGCTCTACTGAGATGTTCTTTATCTGGCTGGCGCTGCCGGTGCTGGTGGGCTCTGCCGCCATCTTCCTGCTCTATCGGCTTAGTGTGAGCCCCCGGACAAGGGCGTCTGGCTCTGTATTACCTAACTGACCCAATAAAAAAGCCGAGCCGCCATCTCAGTGATGTCGACTCGGCCAGCCATAAAAAAAGGGGCCTTGGCCCCCTTCTCTATTATTCATTATTCCGCTTTCGCGGTAGCTTCCTCAGTACGGTACAGATGAACATCCATCTGCGGGAACGGAATGCCGATGTTGTTGGCATCCAGCGCGCGCTTGAAGTTTTCCATCAGATCAAAGTACACGTTCCAGTATTCAGCATTTGTGGTCCAGGAGCGGGTCACAAAGTTCAGTGAAGACGGTGCCATCTCGTTCAGACGCACGGTCACGCCTTTGGCGTGCATGATGCGCTTGTCGGCAGCAATCACGTCACCCAGAACCTTTTTCACCACGTCGATATCAGCGTTATACGCCACGCCAACCACGATATCCACACGGCGGTTTGGTTCGCGGGAATAGTTGATGATGTTACCAGCGATAATTTTGCCATTCGGCACGACGATGGTCTTGTTGTCTGCGGTGCGCAGCGTGGTGGAGAAAATCTGCACCTGGTCGACGGTACCGGCCACGCCGCCCAAATCGACATACTCACCGGCACGCAACGGACGGAAGGCCACCAGCAACACGCCTGCGGCGAAGTTGGACAGCGAGCCTTGCAGCGCCAGACCCACGGCCAAACCGGCGGCACCCAGCACGGCGATCACTGAGGTGGTCTGTACGCCAACGCGCCCCAGTACAGCGATAAAGGTGAAGGCCAGAATGCCGTAACGCGCCATTGCCGACAGGAAATCTGCTACCGTGGCATCGATACCGCGCAGCTTCATCACGCGGTTTACCGCATTGCTAACTACGCGTGCAATGATCGAACCGATGATGAAAATAACGATCGCCGCAACGATGTTCACTGCATACTGAATCAATAAATCCTGGTTCTGCACAAGCCAGTTACCGGCACCATTAATGCCATCTACTACGTTCAGATCTTTCATTCGTGTCGTCCTAACTCAGCCCCTAAAGGGATAAACTCTCAAAAATACACCGACATCAGATGTCAGTAGGAAACCACCGCCCTAGGTTAACCAACATTCACGCAGCATGCCAAGCGTAAGCGCTAAAAATAGCCAAAACGGCGGCCCGGCATCTTCTATGCTGAACACAGCACTCTCACTTTATTAAGACAAGGAACCTGTCCGTTATGCATATTCTCTCCCCGCTCAGGCACTACTGGCAGGTTCGTCCGCGGCTGTTACTTTCTGTGGGCGCAGGTATTCTGTGCTATCTGTTACTCCCCGCCCAACTCTCCCAACTGCAACGGTTAATGCTCGGCTGGAACACACTGGCCTGGCTCTACCTGCTGTTTCTATGGCGGTTGATGCTGGTCAGTACACCCAAACACATTCGTCAGCTAGCTCGCGCACAGGACGAAAGCGCCAGCATGGTTCTGGCGTTGGTCAGCATCGGCTGCCTGGTGAGCATTTTGTCCATTCTGTTTGAACTGAGTACAGCCAAGCAGGTCAGTGACTCACTGAGAACATTGCATCTGGTGTTAACCGGCACCACGCTGGTGGTGTCATGGCTGCTGCTACCGACCGCATTCACCATGCATTATGCCCATCAGTTTTACCGCCAGGGCGCACAGCAAGATCCTTTGCCTTTGCTGTTTCCCGGTAACCTCAAAGAGCCCACCTATTGGGACTTCGCCTATTTCTCATTCACCATTGCCGTGGCGTCGCAAACCGCCGACGTGGCGGTCGGCGCGGCAGAAGTACGCAAAGTCGCACTGCTGCAATCGGTGATTTCCTTTGTCTTCAACCTGGTAATTTTGGGATTGTCGATCAACGTCGGCGCCAGTTTGCTAAGTTAGAAACAAAAAAGGCTCCCCGAAGGGAGCCTTTATGACTAACAGCCAGGCAAGATTACAGAACGTCTACTGCGTTCAGATCTTTGAAAGCCTGTTCCAGACGAGTAATCATGGAAGTCTGAGCTGAACGCAGCCATACGCGTGGATCGTAGTATTTCTTGTTCGGCTGGTCGGCGCCTTTCGGGTTGCCCAACTGGCCCTGCAGGTAAGCTTCGTTCGCTTTGTAGTACTGCAGAATACCGTCCCAGGTTGCCCATTGGGTATCGGTATCGATGTTCATCTTGATCACGCCGTAACCTACGGATTCTTTGATCTCTGCATCGGTAGAACCGGAACCGCCGTGGAACACGAAGTTCAGGCTGTTGTGTGGCAGATTGAATTTCTTGGACACGTAGTCCTGAGAATCACGCAGAATGGTCGGAGTCAGTTTAACGTTGCCTGGCTTATAAACGCCGTGCACGTTACCGAAGGACGCTGCGATAGTGAAGCGTGGGCTGATCGCGTTCAGTTTTTCGTACGCGTAAGCCACATCTTCTGGTTGGGTGTACAGAGCTGATGCGTCCATATGGCTGTTGTCCACGCCATCTTCTTCACCGCCGGTGCAGCCCAGTTCGATTTCCAGGGTCATACCGATCTTCGCCATGCGAGTCAGGTATTTGCTGCAAATTTCGATGTTTTCTTCCAGAGACTCTTCAGACAGATCGATCATGTGAGAAGAGAACAGGGGTTTGCCGGTCGCTGCGAAGTGTTTTTCGCCAGCGTCCAACAGGCCGTCCAGCCATGGCAACAGTTTCTTGGCACAGTGGTCAGTGTGCAGAATAACAGGCACGCCGTAATGTTCAGCCAACTGGTGAACATGATGTGCACCAGAGATAGCGCCCAGAATTGCTGCACCCTGAGGAACGTCAGTCTTCACGCCTTTACCGGCGATAAACGCGGCACCGCCGTTAGAGAACTGAACGATAACCGGAGCACGTACCTTCGCTGCTGTTTCCAGCACGGCGTTGATAGAGTCGGTACCTACGCAGTTCACTGCTGGCAGAGCAAAGTTGTTCTCTTTAGCTACTGCGAATACTTTCTGAACGTCATCACCAGTGATGACACCCGGTTTTACGAAATCAAAAATTTTAGACATGTGACTTTGTCCTGTTTCGTTGGCCGTTATACCCTTTATTTCTCAAGCCGTAACACTGTTGACTACACCTTGAAATCTATTGGGTAAAGATGGATGTAAATCGATTTTTTCATGCCGTGCCGCATTATGCCACACGGTATCTACCCAAAATAATTGGAGTTGCATCAAGGCGGTAAGAGCGTGAATCCCCAGAAGCTTACTCAAGTAAGTGGCCCGGGAAGGCTCGCAGCCAACACAGATGCAACGTCAAGTCTGAAGGGTATAAAACAAACGGGCGGCTTTCGCCTCCCGCTGTCTGAATTACTGCTTAGCGCGCTCTTCCAGCATCACTACCGCTGGCAACGCTTTACCTTCCACGAATTCCAGGAAGGCGCCGCCGCCGGTTGAGATGTAGGAGATCTTGTCAGCAATGCCGAACAGGTCGATTGCTGCCAGGGTGTCGCCGCCGCCTGCGATAGAGAAGGCTTCGCTGTCTGCGATAGCACGCGCGACAATTTCGGTGCCCCGACGGAAGTTAGGGAACTCGAATACGCCAACCGGGCCATTCCACAGAATGGTTTTGGCGTTCTTCAGGATAACGGCCAGACGCTCTGCTGAGACGTCGCCCATATCCAGAATTTGCTCGTTGTCTTGGATCTCGTTTGCCTGCTTCACGGTCGCAACCGCAGTTTCAGAGAACTCGGTCGCCACGCGCACGTCGGTCGGAACCGGAATATCGCAGGTTTCCAGCAGTTTCTTGGCGTTCGGGATCAGGTCTGCTTCGTACAGTGACTGGCCAACATTGTTGCCCTGAGCCGCCACGAAGGTGTTGGCAATACCGCCACCCACGATCAGCTGATCGGCGATTTTAGACAGGGAATCCAGTACGGTCAGTTTGGTGGACACTTTAGAACCACCCACGATAGCTACCATCGGACGGGCCGGGTTGCCAAGGGCTTTACCCAGTGCTTCCAATTCTGCAGACAGCAGTGGACCTGCACAGGCTACAGGTGCGAACTTGCCTACACCGTGGGTAGACGCCTGCGCACGGTGTGCGGTACCGAAAGCATCCATCACATACACGTCGCACAGCGCCGCATATTTCTTGGACAGGGTTTCGTCGTCTTTTTTCTCGCCCTTGTTGAAACGGACGTTTTCCAGCACAACCAGTTCACCTTCTGCAACGTCAACGCCATCCAGGTAGTCTTTCGCCAGACGAACCGGGTTTTTCAGGTGTTCTTTCAGATAGTTAACAACTGGCAGCAGGGAGAATTCTTCGTTGTACTCGCCTTCGGTAGGACGACCCAGGTGGGAGGTTACCATCACGCGGGCGCCTTGTTTCAGCGCAGCTTCAATAGTCGGCAGGGAGGCACGGATACGTGCATCGGAAGTCACTTTACCGTCTTTCACTGGAACGTTCAGATCGGAGCGGATCAGAACGCGTTTACCTGCCAGATCCAGATCGGACATGTTAATTACAGACATGGTGAACCCTCTTGGTTGATTCTCTAGAAACTATAAAGTTGCCTGAGCGGCGCATCGACCAGTGCCGATGCCGCCGTACTAGAAACCGCTTGCGGCCATTGCCCGTGTTGTATCCAACATCCTGTTGGCAAAGCCCCATTCATTATCACACCAGACCAAGGTCTTGATCAGGTGCTGACCGCTGACCCGAGTCTGCGTACCGTCGACGATAGCGCTATGCGGGTCATGGTTAAAATCGATCGAGACTAATGGTAGTTCTGTATAGTCAACTATACCACGAAAAGATCCCCGTGCGGCCATTTGCAACAGCTGGTTGACCTCTGCAACTTTCACCGCCGAACTGACACTGACACTGAGATCAATGGCCGTCACGTTGATGGTCGGCACGCGTACGGAAATCGCTTCGAAACGATCGCAAAACTGCGGGAAAATACGGGTGATACCGGCAGCCAATTTGGTGTCGACCGGAATAATCGACTGGCTCGCTGCACGAGTACGCCGTAAATCCTGATGATAGGCATCTATCACCGGCTGATCGTTCATCGAAGAGTGAATGGTGGTCACGGTGCCCGATTCGATGCTGTAGGCATCGTCCAGCAGCTTAATGACTGGAATAATGCAGTTGGTGGTGCATGACGCATTGGAAACGATACGGTGTTCCGCCAGCAGCGTCTGATGATTGACGCCAAATACGATAGTGGCGTCCAGATCGTTACCGCCAGGGTGAGCGAACAACACTTTTTTCGCCCCCGCCGCCAGATGGGCTTCACCATCTGCCCGGCTGCCATAAACACCGCTACAGTCCAGCACAACATCTACGCCAAGCTCACCCCAGGGAAGCTGTTCCAACGCTGGCTGATGCAGTAAACGAATGGTGTCGTCCCCGACGGTCAGCATGTCGCATTCCTGACGTACATCCCAGGCAAAGCGACCATGGCTAGAGTCGTATTTCAGTAGATGGGCCATTCCCTCGGCGTTAGCCAATTCGTTAATCGCCACCACGGAAATTTCCGCTCGTCGTCCCGATTCGTACAGTGCGCGTAAAACGCTGCGGCCTATGCGGCCAAAACCGTTTATCGCTATGCGGATTGTCATGCTGCTCCTGAAAAAGGGCCTTCTCTCCCCGGGCGCGTTCACCGTTATTGAGAGGGCGCTGACTGGGTCATCTAGATAACCCGCATAGAGTACTTTAGCGCACCACCTGCTGTGAATCGTCGCGTCGCATTATTCCTTCGGTCCAGCCTTCACTCATCACCTTCACTCTGGCGTTTCTGTGGAATACAACCACAACTGAAACGCTTCAGCCGAGCATAAACCAAAGTTTTACCAAAAGGAACAGATGCGACAGCCTGCCTGACAACTGAACGGCACTTTGCGAGAATAAGATGATCTAGCGCACACTTTTTCATATCCAATCCACTGTGACGCGCCAGATTTTTTGGCAACTATGGGACTTGCACCCTTAAGCTTTAGGGAAAATCCACAGATGCTCTGGCGGTAAGGAAAGTCGACACAGCGTCTGACCGCGTACTTCAGTGCCATAGGCCCGCACGACAAAATCCTCAGCAACAGTACGGAAAAGGTACTCCCAACGATCCCCCAGATACATGCTGGTCAGCAACGGCAACTCGAGCTGGTTGCCTTGCGGGTCATCCCCCAGACGCACGCGTTCAACACGGATCACCGCCGTAGCGTCCTCACCGGTTTTCACGCCGGCACCCGCCATGCCCCACAACGTCCAGTCTTTCCCTTCAATGCGCGCTTTGCCATCAACCACCTCGGTTACCTTGCCGTTCAGGCGATTATTGCTGCCCATAAACTCGGCGGTAAACAGGGTGGACGGTGCACCGTACATTTCCTGCGGCGTGCCCTGCTGTTCGATTTTCCCGTTGTTGAGCAGCAAAATACGATCGGAGATGGCCATTGCCTCGTTCTGATCGTGAGTCACCATCAGCGCCGAAAGTCCCAGCTTGATGATCAGCTCACGCAAGAACACCCGCGCCTCTTCGCGCAGCTTGGCGTCAAGGTTAGATAACGGCTCATCGAGCAGAATGACCGGTGGGTTGTACACCAGCGCCCGACCAATCGCCACACGCTGCTGCTGACCACCGGACAACTGATGCGGATGACGCTTACCCAAATGCCCCAGCCCAAGTTGATCAAGCACGCCTTGCACCCGTTGGTTGATTTCGGCCGAAGCGACTTTGCGTAATTTCAGCGGATAGGCGACGTTTTCAAACACCGTTTTATGCGGCCACAGGGCATAAGACTGAAACACCAACCCCAGGTTGCGCTCCTCCGCCGGAATTTCGCTGCGCGCGCTGCCGTTGTAAACAGTATTGCTGCCAATGATAATGCGGCCCTGAGTCGGTTTTTCCAGCCCGGCAACCGCACGCAGCAAGGTGGTTTTACCGCTGCCCGATGGCCCCAACAGCGATACCACCTCGCCACGTTTTAAATCCATCGAGACGCCCTTCAACACCGGGTTGTCGCCGTAGGTTAAATGCAGGTTTTCTACCGAAAGTTCAATCATGTAATTTCACTCCAAAGCGCAAGGCAATACCCAGACCTAACACCACCAACAGGATGTTAATGAAGGAAAGTGCAGCGACGATATCAATGGCGCCCGCCGCCCACAGAGAAACCAACATAGAACCTATGGTTTCGGTACCCGGAGACAACAGATACACCCCGGTGGAATATTCGCGCTCGAAAATCAGGAACATCAGCAACCAGGAACCAATCAGGCCGTAACGCGACAGCGGAATGGTGACGTGACGAGTGATTTGCCCCCGGCTCGCGCCAGCGCTGCGCGCTGCCTCTTCCAGCTCCGGGCCGACTTGCAACAGCGTCGAAGATATCAGCCGCAGGCCATAGGCCATCCACACCACGGTGTACGCCAGCCAGACGCTGAAGATGGTGCTACGCAAAGAGCGCAACCAGACGATCAGGTTCTCCCGCAGCCATTCGGCTACCGGCAGCGCCGACAACCAGCCTTCTTTCAACGACTTATCCAGCCACATCGGCAGGAACAGGAAGACCCACAAGAATGCCAAGCCCGCCAGCAGACCCGGTACCGCACGCGGCACCAGCACGCTGTAATCGAGAAAACGGGTAGCACCGTCGGGTTTGCGGTGCATGGCGATGCCGATAAACAGGTAACAAACCACCGCCAGCGCCCCACCGAACACCCCAATCGCCATCGAGTTGACGATCGCTCGCAGCAGGTTCGGCTGCTGCCAGATAGTGCGGAAGGTATTGAGCGATAGCTCGTCCCAGATTGAAACGCCCACCCCCCAGTTAGAGATAAAAGCACGCAGCACCACCCCCACCAGTGGCACACCGATAGTCACCGTCAGCCAGAACACCACCACAGCACCGGCGACCCAACGCCATTTACCCAAGGGCAACGCCCGCGCCTGCGACGCCTTGCCCTTGACGGTGACGAAGCGGTTAGCGGTACGCATCAGGCGGCGCTGCAACATCACTAGCGGAATGGTGATGCAGATCAGCACCACCGCTACTGCGGCCATCAGATGGTAAGACGGCG
The DNA here is from genome assembly GCF_001590905.1 of Serratia grimesii NBRC 13537. Taxonomy (GTDB): domain Bacteria; phylum Pseudomonadota; class Gammaproteobacteria; order Enterobacterales; family Enterobacteriaceae; genus Serratia; species Serratia grimesii. Next base: position 2,037 of record NZ_BCTT01000017.1, on the reverse strand, counting down.
TGCCCAGCTTATTGGTCAGTTGATACAGGTAGGTCGCCAGTACCAGGTTACCTTCCGGATCGCCCAGCACCAGCATCAGGCCGAACACTTCCAGCCCGAGGAAAAACAACAAAACCCCGGCATACAGAATCGAGGGCCGCACCATCGGCAAGCTAACGGCAGTCATTACCTGCAAAGGCGATGCCCCCGCCGTTCGTGCGGCTTCTTCTACGTCTGAACCCACACTGCGCAAAGCTGAGGAAATATAGAGATAAGCATGCGGCACGTGCGTCAACCCGGCGATCACCACAATGCTGGCCATCGAGTAGATATTCCACGGTACAAAACCAAATAACGATTCCGCCCACAGTGAAAAGAAACCCACCGGCCCAGCGGCCACCACATAGCCAAAACCCAAGACCATCGGCGAGACAAAGATCGGCACCAGGATCAGTGGTTCAATAAAGCGGCGGCCGGGCAAGTCGGTTCTGATCATCAAAAAAGCCAGGATCCCTCCCAACGGAATGGCGATTACCACCAGACCGAACGCCAGGATAAACCCGCTTTTTAGCGCCTTATAAAAGTCCGGATCGGTGAAAATGAACTGGAACGCCTCAAGGCTGAACACCTTGGAGGGCGAGAAAAAGGGAGCGGAAAGGAAACTTTGAATCACGATAAACGACAGCGGCACGTAGATAACCAGTGCGGTTATCAATACGACCAAGCCGCGCGGCAGGCTTTGCCACTTTCTGCGCCATGCTTCCATAAATATATCCCGATGGTTGTAAACGACGACGACCAAAGGGCGCGCGCCACAATGGCAGACGCGCGTCCGGATCCTGTGTTATTTCGCTGCGGCAGTACGCCATTGCTTGATGTAATCGAGGCGTTTAGCCGGTTGCAGATACTCCAACAGGCTTTCATCTACCGGGATAGGTTTCAGCGCTTTACCGAGCATTTTGGTCATGCCGTCAATGTCGTTTTTGCCTTCGATGTCATTGCGAATAGAGGGAATGTCTGCCTGATTGGCAAGAATATTCTGGCCCTTTTCCGACAACACATAGTTAAGCCACAGTTTTGCCGCATTCGCGTTGGTAGCCTCTTTACTGATAAAAGACACGCGCGACAGCACCAGGGTGTAGTCTTTTGGATACGAGATACCGAGTGAAGGGTCGGTTTTGGCGCGAGCTTCAGCGTATGAACCCAGAATGTTGAAACCAATCAGGTTTTCACCGGACGATACCCTTTCCATCATGGTTCCGGTGGATGACTGAACCGCCAGCCCCCCTTTGGCAATGTCTGCCAACGTGGCGAAATAATTCGGATCAGCCTTGAAGTCCTGCACCGACAGCATGAAACCCAGACCTGACTTTTCAATGTCATAGGTTGTGACTTTCTTTTTGAACTTGTCGGTTTGGCCGGCGATCAGTTTTGCCAGTGCCGCATGTGAGTCCGGCACGTCGCCCTGCGGGATCAGCCGTTTGTTATAGATGAAAACCACAGGTTCGTAGGTGGTTCCGTAAGCTTTTTCTTTCCATACCGCCCACTTGGGCAGTTGACCCTGTTCCGGCGAGGCGTATTCTTGCGCATAATCGGTCGCCAGCTTCAGCGCTGTGTCCATCGACGAACTCCATACCACGTCGCCGCTGGTGCCACCCGCTGCCTGTTCGCTGATATAACGGTTGTACAGCTCGGTACTGTTCATGTCGTTATATTCGACTTTAACGCCTGGATACTGTGCTTCGAATCCCTGGATCAGCGGGCCTGCGGCTTTGGTATCGGTGGTGGAATACACCACGACTTTGCCCTCTTTCTTCGCACCGTCCACAATTTTTTGATAGTCGGCTGGATAACCTGCCGGGAATTGGGCGTAAGCAGGCATTGCACCCAGTACAGCGATCGCCACGACCGATGTGCCGATTCTTGTTAACATAATCAACTCCTGGTTACATTTAAGAAACTAAAAATTAACATATAGTTAATAAGTGTTCTTGCGCAACGCCGTTGATTTTTTATCTTCGTGTTTTGTGAGGTTGGGCGATTTTTGGTCAATAAAAA
>NZ_BCTT01000016.1 GCF_001590905.1 Serratia grimesii NBRC 13537 | reverse complement strand
AGGCATCAAACAAAGTAGAAAGCCTCATGCGTAAGCATGGGGCTTTTTGCTGTGTCTGCTATAAATAAATTGCCACCATTCCACTTAATTTCATACCACTCTTCAATGCGCATCACATAAATCACGCTATATTCTTCGCCCGCTATTTGTTTTAATTGTTAACTAAATACTAACAATTGATTTACATTATGATCGGCAGGACGCCGACCTCATGATTTATTCGGCTCGGAGAATATAAAATGACAGAAACAACCTCGGTCATTGAGGATAGAGAAGGCGCTGATCTGGCAATTCAGGACAAAAAGAAGCGTATTTTTGCCATTGTAGGGGCGTCGTCGGGAAACCTGGTGGAATGGTTTGATTTTTACGTCTATTCCTTTTGTTCTATTTACTTTGCCGCTTCATTTTTCCCAGCAGGTAACAGCACGACCCAATTACTGCAAACTGCTGGCGTCTTTGCTGCTGGTTTCTTTATGCGCCCGATCGGTGGCTGGCTATTCGGTTATATCGCCGATAAGCATGGCCGTAAAAACTCGATGTTGATTTCAGTCTGCATGATGTGCGCAGGATCGCTGGTGATCGCCTGTTTACCGACTTACGAATCAATCGGGAGTTGGGCTCCGGCGCTGCTGTTGATTGCGCGGTTGTTCCAGGGATTATCCGTGGGCGGTGAATACGGTACCAGTGCCACCTATATGAGTGAGGTGGCAATAAAGGGGCGGCGTGGGTTCTATGCTTCTTTTCAATATGTGACGCTGATCGGTGGCCAATTACTGGCGTTGCTGGTTCTGGTTGCGTTACAACAAATCCTCTCTGCCGGAGAGCTCAAAGCTTGGGGCTGGCGTATTCCTTTTGCCATTGGGGCAGTATTGGCCGTGGTTGCCTTGTATCTGCGCCGCTCATTGAATGAAACCTCCGATGCCAAAACCCGTAACCATAAAGACGCCGGTTCACTGAAAGGATTGTGGAAAAACCGGAAAGCCTTTCTGATGGTACTGGGCTTTACTGCCGGTGGCTCATTGAGCTTTTACACCTTCACCACTTATATGCAGAAGTATTTAGTCAACACGTCTGGAATGGACGCCAAGTTGGCCAGCGGCATCATGACCGCTGCGTTATTTATCTACATGCTATTACAACCGTTAGTCGGGGCATTATCGGACAAGATTGGCCGCCGTAGTTCAATGCTGATCTTCGCCTCGTTTGCGACCTTATTGACGGTACCGATCCTGCTAACGCTAAAAAATGTGACTAACCCTTATGCCGCATTCGGCCTGATCGTCCTGGCGCTGTTTATTGTGAGTTTCTATACCTCGATCAGTGGATTACTGAAAGCGGAGATGTTCCCGCCGGAAGTGAGGGCATTAGGGGTTGGGCTATCCTACGCAGTAGCTAACGCGATGTTTGGTGGGTCAGCAGAATATGTGGCGTTGTCGCTGAAATCGTTCGGCGCGGAGAATGCCTTCTTCTGGTATGTTTCTGGCATGTGTCTGCTGGCGTTGATTGTTTCGCTCAGGCTGCATCGTAAAGGAAAAGAGATCCAACTATGAATCAGCGAGTTGCGTGATACAGGCTGTAACCGGTCGCCGCGCCCGCAACATCCCAGGCAAAGTCCTTCCAGCTCCAACCGGTGCCGCCTTCACGACTGTCATACAGTTCTTTGGCGGCACCGAGCCCGATCGAGAACATCAGACCGAAACTCCGGCTACGGGCTTCACTCCAGTTTTGATGATCGCCATACGCAGCACCGGCGGCAGCAAAGGCAGCTGAAGCAACAAAATGCTGTGCTTTGTCCTTACCGGTCCAGCTGTCATTGGCCAAATGAGTGCAACCGCTGGTGAAGAGTAAGAAGGGGAGCACGGCCAGGCAGTGGAGTGGGCGCATAATGAAAACATCCTGTTGTCATGGCATATAAAAAACCCCGGCATTGGCCGGGGTCTGCGATAGCTGAATTATAGCGGGATTACAGTATACGGCTAATCAATCGATCGATGCGGATACGGCGCAGACGACGGATCAGTTTGCGAACTTTAATCGGATACTGCTGAATGCTTTGTAATTCCAGGTAGTGTCCCACCACGGTGGTATGGGTACGGATGCACTCCAACTCTTTGTGTCGCTGCTCACGTAACTCTTGCTTAGGATCGTGAATGAGAATGGCATTCTCCAGATCCAACCGCCAAGCTCGTGGATTGAGGTTATTACCGGTAATCAACTGCCATTCATCATCTACCCACATGCCCTTCAGGTGATAGCTGTTATCGCCGTCTTTCCATAAACGAACAATCAACTGACCGGTATCGACATACCGCTGCAGGCGGCTGAGAAAGCGCCGTAGGTTGATTTCATACAGGTAAGGTAACGCACCGATAATTTTGAACGGCTGATCTTCCGGAATATAGAAGTCATTAGCGGTTTTATCGCCAACAATGATCTCTACCTGTTTACCTTCACGCAGCAGATAAATGATATTGCGCACCAGTAACGCCGGGAGATTGAAGTAAGGAGTACACAGCGTCAGTTTTTGATCGGCGCAGGACATCAGATGGTGAATCGTTTTATTCAACACACTTTGTTTGCCCAGCCCAACCAGAGGCGTTACTGCAAGCTCGTCGTTGCCCGCCTTATTGCGAAACTGATAACCGGCGCGGCGCAGGCCAAAGCGGAAAAGGCGAGTTTCGTTTTTGATCTCCGGGCTTTTCGGACGATCGTCACGATCCAATCGTTGTACGGCACCCGCGGACAATAGGTGCTGTTTGATGTAATCGATCAGAGTATTAGCCAACTCACCGTTGGTGATCAACTGGTAACGATCGTAACGGTATTTCTCGTGCTGATGTAAGTACACGTCGTTGATACTGGCACCGCTATAAATCACGGTATCGTCGATCACAAAGCCTTTCAGGTGCAACACGCCCAAGGCTTCACGGGTATTGACGGGCACGCCATATATCGGCACCGGCAACCCTGGGTGCTGGTCCGCCATGGCGCAGTACCAGTCAGCGTTGGTATTGGCGGCTGCGGCTCCGATACGTCCACGCTGGGCACGATGCCAGTCGACCAGAATGCAAACCTCCAGCTCCGGGCATCGTTGCTTCGCCTGATAAAGGGCGTTGAGGATATCGCGTCCGGCGTCGTCGTGTTCCAGATACAAAGCGACCAGATAAATACGTTTGGTGGCGTGAGCGATTAAGTCCAGCAGCGTAGCGCGGTAGTCAGACGGCGTGTACAAGGTGCGTACATCAGCTACCGTCTGAGGGAGTTTGGGCAGTTGTGCAAGGTGTTGTTGATGTTTGCTACGTTTAAATTTTGACAACATCACAGTGCGCTTCTTCTCTCATGATTAGATGGCCTGAACGCCAAATACGGAAAAACAATAAATCGAATAATCGGGCGATAATACCACTAGTTGCCCCGATTGTGCGTATGTTTTGGCGTTAAGTGGTGGATTCGTAGCGCATTGCGACATAGGTCACTGCGCATCCTCCGCTTGCAACGGCAGGGTCAAATTGACGATACCGTCCTCAAGTTGCACATCAATGCCAAAGCCCAGTCTCTGTGCCAACCCGATCATTCCGCGATTGTTTGGCATGGTGATCCCGGTCAGGCGGGTCAGCCCGTGGGCACGAGCATAAGCGATCATTTTCTCCAACAGTTGTCGCCCTAAACCAAGCCCTTTCAGATCGGAACGTACCAGTACGGCGAACTCCGCATCGATATTGTCTGGGTCGGAAAGGGCGCGCGTTACGCCAATGATTTGTTCATCACGCACGGCAACAAAAGCCATCTCCCGATCGTAGTCGATCTGCGTCATGTTAGCCAAATCGTCATGGGTAAACTCGTTGATCTCGCTGAAGTAGCGATAATAGAGATCTTCCTTGGTCACGCGATCAATAAAGTGTTTCAACGCCGGTTCGTCTTCCGGCAAGATCGGCCTGAACAGACAATGTGAACTGTCTTTCAATTCAATGGTTTCTTCCAGCTCATGTGGATAAGGGCGGATAGCCAGACGGGCTTGTGGATCACCCGTAAACGGAGCAAGTTGCATGGAAACGTCGAGTAGGGTGAATTCGCTGCCGGAAGCCAATACCGGGTGGATGTCCAGCCGCGTGATTTCCGGGCAATCGAGAATCAAGTTAGACACCTGCACCAACAGACGGCTCAGCCCAGGAATATCAAGCGGTCTGAGGGCACTGCGTCCGCGGATTTTGCCTCCTTTCACGGCCTGCAGCACCAGATAGCGTGCCAGTGCCATATTTAATGGGGGCAGAGCTACGGAAACCTGATTTTCCTGTCGCCATTCAATCCCGCCTTCGCCCAGCATGATCAGCGGGCCAAAAATGGCATCTTGTTCAACAGCAATACGCAGTTCCTGTGCCCCGGCACGATTCGCCATACTCTGTACCAACAGACCGTGAATACGAGCCTGCGGATAAGTGCGTTTAACGCGATCGAGAATAGCTTCTGCGGCACGCTGCACTTCGGTCGCGGTACGTAAGTAGAGCATGACGCCCTGAACTTCAGACTTATGGGGAATATCGGGTGAACGCAGTTTGAGCGCTACCGGGTAACCAATCTGTTCGGCAATATGCACTGCCTCGGCGCTGTCTTCGGCAATCCAGGTGGGTAGTGTTGTCAGATCATAGGCCTGCAGAATCGATTGCACTTCATGGGTATCGAGCTGCGTCGCGCCTTCGGACAATGCCTGCTGAATCAGCCTATGAGCATCGGCAGTATTGGCCGTCAAACCTATTGGCAATGCTGGGGTCTCTTTCAGCTGTTTCTGATTACGGCGATACTCCACCATATGCATAAACGCGGTTACTGCTCCTTCCGGAGTGCGGTAGGTGGGAATACCGGCCTCGGTAAATAGTCGCCGCGCTTCCTGCGACGAATATTCGCCGCACCAATTGGTGAGCAGGGTAATGCGTTTGCCACGTGGGTGTTGGCGGATGGCTTCAATAATACGTTCAGCCGTGATCGTACCAGGGGCCGCAGCGCTTGGAGCGTGGATCAGCAGCAAGGCGTCATAGTCATGGCTGTCGAGCAGCGTTTTAACCGCCGCCAGATAACGTTGCGGTGTCGCGTCATCACGCAGGTCAATCGGGTTGCCGGCGAGGATAAACTCGGGCAAAGCCTCGCCAAGCTGCGTCAGGATCTCGTCCCCTAACTGCGCCAGCTTGCCATTGCGGCCCAACAGCTCGTCCAGAGCCATTGCAGCAGGTGCGGTACCGTTGCTGACAATCATCAACCGTTCTCCGCGCAGCGGGTGCATATGGCTCAGGGTTTCCACCGCGGAAAACAGCTCATGAGTATCCTGCACGCGCAGTAACCCGGCACGTTGAATAGCAGCATCGTAGGCGGCATCTAGCCCTTGCTGGCTGTTAAGCAATAACTGAGCTTGCTGACTGCGACCACTCTTGACGACCAAAATCGGCTTGTTGCGTGAAGCACTGCGGGATGCGGATAAAAAGCGGCGCGCATCGCTGATGTTTTCCAGATACAGCAAGATAGCGCTGGTTTTACTGTCGCGCGCCAGAAAGTCCAGCAGGTCGTCGACGTCAATATCCAGGCTATCGCCGAGCGCGATAAAATAGGAAAAACCGACTTCACGTTGTTGCGCCCAGTCGAGAATGGTATTGGCTACCGCGGCGGACTGAGAAATGAACGCCAGTTTGCCCTTGAGGATCGGGACCGGCGAGAAACTGGCATTGATACCTTGCCAGGGGGCCAGCAGGCCCAGACTGTTTGGCCCCAGCAGGCGCATCGAATAACGCTGCGCATAAGCTTTTAACTCGGCGAACTGTTCTGGTGGAGAGGAGAGAACAATGGCGGTTTTGCAACCGCGCTCACCCAGAGCCTGAATTAATGCAAGGTTCCGCTCAGCATGGGTGCACAGTATTGCCAGGTCGGGGCTGATAGGCAGACTGGCGACGTCTGGGTAAGCCATCACCCCGCATACGGCCTTGTAACGCGGCGTGACGGGCATCACGGGCCCGTTGAATCCACCAGCCAGCAGGTTGCTCATCATCAGGTTGCCGGCGCGGCCAGGTTGTTGTGAAGCGCCGAGAACGGCAATCGATTTAGGACGTAAAAGCGCTTCTAACCCTCGCTGGCTCATGCACGACTCCTTTATATCCTTCATCCTTCGAAATAACAGGGACGCTGATTGCCGTCACTTACCTGGCTGCTGAGTAAGCTCAACTTTCAGAGAGGCATTCAGTTACCCTCGACCGCTATTTCGACTGTATTGGCGGTAGCCACGTTACTGCCTGATTCTAGACGTTTTGAGACGGCTTTGCTGTGACCGGTGCCTCTGGGCGCGTAGGTTTCCCTGCCAGATACTGTTGGCGGAAGTAGCGAAAATGCTCGGCCAGTCCGTCTGCGGCGGCTACATCACCGGCCTGTTGCAATAGTGCTGTGGCGACTTCTGCCGTGCAGTGTTGCTCAGTGCGGCTGGCTTCACGCAGTTGGTAGTTAGATGCAGCGGTCACGTTGAGTGAGAACACCGGGAACTGATTGAGGTACGGGCTTTTACGGAACATTTTACTTGCCTCGGTCCAGGTGCCGTCGAGCATAATGAATAGCGGCGGTTTGCCACCGTCAGGCAGTTCGCTGAATACCGGCCGTTCAGGTGCGGCATAGGACGCGGGAAACACCACGTAAGGCTGGCGTTCGGGATCGTTAATCGCCGTCAACAGAGCGGGGTCAACCTCGGTGCGCGACCAAAGGAATGCTTGAGTGTCCGGCAGAATGTCGGCAATCAAGCGGCCGGTATTGCTCGGTTTCAACGGTTCGGCACCAAACATGATCAGGCAGAAACGGCTGGTGGCGGGCTGTGGTTGAATAGTGTCGCACAGGCAGTTTTTATGCGGCAGCAGGCAACCCTGACAACGCGGTATGCGGTTGCCGCGCGCCAGAAAGGGGCGAGTAGAGCGTTCCAGGCGAAATTGGCGCAGGCGAAGTACGGCGTTGTCGGTCATAAATATTCCGGGGAAAACCGGCATTGTAACGCAGAAAAAAGCCCGACGGGAGCGTTCGGGCTGGATTGAGTCATGGCGTCGTCATCCACAATGGGCAACACCGCCTATACTTTCTGCGTTAAACTAGTTCATTGAGCCAGTTATCGAACGGCGTTTTCGGCATGGCGCCGTTGAGCATGTCGACCATTTTCCCATCACGGAATAGCATGATGGTCGGAATGCTGCGGATGCGGAAGCGAGCGCTCAGTTCTGGCTCTGCCTCGGTGTTCACCTTCACGAAGCGGACTTTACCGGTACGCTCTTCGGCAACGTCTTCGAAGATTGGGGCAAAATTGACGCAAGGTCCGCACCATGGGGCCCAAAAATCGACCACGACCGGCAGATCGTCCTGCAGCAACTGGTCCAGTGTCGCGGCGGTGGCATTAATCACCTCGCCGTCAAATAACGCATGGCCGCAGCGGCCGCATTTCGCACCGTCAGCCACACGTTCTTCAGGGACGCGGTTGGTGGCATTACAAGCTGGACAGACTGTATTCATGATGACCTCGGATACTGAGAAAGCACGACAAACCGCACTCGGGTTGCGGATATGTTTCTTTAATGCTGCTTATTATCGTTAAAAGTGCGGCAAGGAACAAAGAGGTTTGTTCAATGAATACGATAGTTGTTAGCTTTTAGCGCAAGTAGGTGGCTTAGCACCCCAACATCAGGTAATCTTCGCGCCCTGCGCGTTGGTGGAGAAGAAAATGAACGATTCATTTAGTGGCAAGAACGGTAAAGTTAAAGTGATGTACGTCCGCAGCGACGATGACAGCAGCAGCGACGACCGTAACAAGAATAAGCGTCCGGCCGGCAAAGGCCGTCCGGCAGACGGTGCGCGCTCTTCGGGCCGTACCGGTCAGGACAAGCCACGCGGCAACAATGATCGCCGCGGCTCTGGTACTGATTCCCGCCGCAGTGAAAGCGATCGTCCTCGCCGTCCAGCGCGTACTGAAGACCGTGGCGGTTATGATTCGCCATGGAAAACCGTGTCACGTGGCCCGGAAGAAGAGCCGGCGTTCGATCATGGTGGTATCAGCGGTAAAAGCTTTATCGATCCAGAGCAGTTACGTCGTCAACGTGCGGAAGAAACCCGCGTTTACGGTGAGAACGCCTGTCAGGCCCTGTTTGCCAGCCGCCCAGACGCTATCGTCCGTGCTTGGTTCGTGCAGTCGGTTACGCCACGTTTTCGTGAAGCACTGCGTTGGATGGCGGCGAACCGCAAAGCCTACCACGTAGTAGATGAAGAAGAGCTGGCTAAAGCGTCCGGTACTGAACACCATGGCGGCGTCTGCTTCCTGATTAAAAAGCGTCAGGGTCTGGATGCGCAAACCTATCTGAAAGAAGCACCAGCGAAAGATTGTGTGCTGGCGCTGGAAGAAGTGGGCAACCCGCATAACCTGGGTGCTATCGTTCGTTCTTGCGCTCACTTTGGCGTTAACGGCGTGTTGCTGCAAGATCCAGCGTTGCTGGAATCTGGTGCTGCGGTGCGTACTGCAGAAGGCGGTGCAGAGCACATCAAAGCGATCAGTGCTGATGACTTCCTGTCGGTACTGGATACCTTCCGCAAGGCAGGTTACGCCATTGTCACCACTTCAAGCCATAAAGGTACGCCATTGGCGCAGGCTAAACTGCCAGCCAAAATGGTATTGGTACTGGGTCAAGAGCGTGACGGTCTGAGCGATAGTGCCTGGCAGCAGGGCGACATGAACGTGTCTATCGGCGGTACTGGCAAGGTAGAAAGCCTGAACGTATCGGTCGCGACCGGTATTCTGCTGGCTGACTGGTGGCGTCAAAACCAGGCCTAATATACCCGTCGCCTTTCAAGCAGCAGCGTTGTTACCTGCACTCGTTCACCCCAGTAACTTACTAAAGTAAGCGCCTGGGGATGAGCGAGCTGGACGCGCTAGAGCGGCCAACTTGAAATTCAAAGGGTATAGGGCAAGAATAAAAAAACGGGCGCCCTGGGGTGCCCGTTTTGTTTTCTAATGATTAGTGAGCGCCGCCGCCCCCACCGCCGGAGCTGAATGGCGGTTTCGCCACCCAGACCAGCGCCAGAAGGATCAGGAACACCCCAGCCGACAGCCAGAATATCTCGTTAGCCGAGATAATCAGCCCCTGCGCAGTGATCTCGTTGGCGATATAGGCCGACGCCTGCTGCTTGCTCATGCCAATCTGTTCCAACTGCCGATACATCTCTTGCGACTGAGGGCTGTAAGGGTTCACAAATTCCGCCAGTTGCGAGTGATGCTGCGATTCACGCTGAGTCCACAGTGTGGTGGTGATCGACGTCCCGATCGACCCCGCTAGCGTACGGGTAAAGTTCGACAGGCTCGATGCCGCCGCCATACGCTCCGGCGGCAAGCCGGACAGCGTAATGGTGGTCAATGGCATAAAGAAGCAGGCAATGGCGAAGCCCTGGACGAACTGCGGCCACGCCGAAGCGCCAAAGTCCATTCCCGGTTCAAACGTATAAGCGCGCCAGTAAAAGCACACGGCATACATAATGAAGCTGAAGGTCACCAGTCGACGCATATCGAGTCGGTTGCCGAATTTACCGATGATCGGCGACAGCAATACCGGTATCAGTCCTATCGGTGCCGACGCCAACCCTGCCCAGGTCGCGGTATAGCCATACACCTCCTGCAATAACTGCGGCAATAACACAATGGCGCCGAAGTACAGCATGTAGGCCAGACTGATACACAGACAGCCGACGGTAAAATTGCGTGACTTGAACAGCGACAGATCCACCACCGGGTGGTCGTCCGTGAGCTCCCAGATGATCAGGAACACCAGCGCTACCACCGCCACCACCGTTAGCACGATAATTTCGGTCGAGTTGAACCAGTCCAGCTCTTTACCCTGATCGAGCATGACCTGCAGCGAACCAATACCGACGATCAACAGCACCAGACCGATAGTGTCGATCGGTTTGATCTCAGTTTTGGTTTCCCTGCCTTTCAACGTCGACATTGCCACCAGAATCACCACGGCGCCAATCGGGATGTTGATGAAGAAGATCCAGCCCCAGTGATAGTTATCACTGATATACCCACCTAGGATAGGCCCGAATATTGGCGCGACGATCACCGTCATCGACCAGAGCGCCAGGGCCATCGCTCGCTTAGCGGGCGGATAGTTGTTCAACAACAAACTTTGTGACAGCGGGATCAATGGCCCGGCGACCACACCCTGGATCACGCGGAAGAAGATCAGCATGCCCAGACTGTTGGAGATGCCGCATAGCCAGGACGCGAGCACGAACAGTGCGGTGGACCAAAGGAACAGCCGCACTTCACCGACGCGCTTCGCCAGCCAGCCGGTGATCGGGATCGAGATAGCGTTAGCCACGCCAAACGAGGTGATCACCCAGGTGCCCTGCGAGTTAGAAGACCCGAGGTTGCCCGCAATAGTTGGGATCGCCACGTTGGCAATGGTGGAGTCCAGCACCTGCATAAAGGTCGCCATGGCGAGCGCGACCGTCATCCAGGCGAGCTGAGCACCTTCAAGCGGTTTCTGTGCCAAGGTAGCCTCCCGCGCGCTTAGCCGGCATTCGCATGGATCACGTCGGCGATCATCTGGTTAACCGGCGCCAGATTCAACGCCAGTGCGTCGGTCTGGTACAGCGGTTTATCTCGAACCACATCAGACAGCACGCGGCCATCCAGATTGGTGGTATCGACTTTTACCAGCGTTGACAAGCCAATGCGCAGCGGATGGTCGGCGATTTGTTTGGCGTCCAGCTCAATACGCACCGGGAGACGCTGAACCACTTTGATCCAGTTACCGGTCGCATTTTGTGCCGGCAGCAGCGAGAAGGCGCTACCGGTGCCCATATCGATACCGACGACCTTGCCGTTATACACCACATCATCACCGTAAATGTCACTGACCACGGTAGCCGACTGGCCGATACGCATATTGGCGATTTGGGTTTCTTTGAAGTTGGCATCAACCCAGATGTGATCGGCAGGCACCACGGCCATTAGCGGAGAACCAGCGGCGATTTGCGCGCCAACCTGTACGCTACGACGGGACACATAACCGGTGATCGGGCTGATAATTTGAGTACGTTGCAATGCCAGCCAGGCGTCGCGTACTTGCGCGGCGGACTGTTGGATCGCGGGTTGCTGTTCCAGTGGGGTATTTAGCACCATCGCCTGATTGGCGTTGTATTGCTGTACGGCCACTTCTAACGCGGCTTTAGCACTGTCGACCGCATCACGAGCATGTTGCAGTTCTTCACGGCCAATGGCGTCAACGCTACCCAGCACCACGCGGCGCTTTAAATCACTCTCGGCTTTACTCAGGTCAGATTTGCGCAGGGCAATGTTGGCCTGATACTGCTTACCGTTAATGATCAGCTGGTGGGTCTGGCGCACGCTATTGGCCAAGCCGGTTTTGGCGCGCTCGAGAGCCTGCTCAGCATCGGTAGGATCGAGCGTGACCAGTACATCACCCTGTTTCACGTAATCTGTATTGTCGAAGTTGACGCGGTTAACGCTGCCGTTAACCTGGGCCATGATCTGCACTTGGTTACCGGACACATAGGCGTCGTCCGTTTCCTGATGATGACGAAGCACCAGGAACCAATACACTAAATATGCCACCCCAATAACAACAAAAATAACCGTTAGCAACAGCAGCCAGAATTTACGCTGCTTCTTCTTACCGACCGGTTGCTGCGGGTTTTGAGTTTCCGCGCTTACACTCATGGTGTTCTCCAAGCTCTCTTTACCCTTCAGACTGAAGCGGCATCGGTATTGGCTTCGCTCACTCACCCGATACACTTACATGAGTAAGTTCATTGGGTTCGCTCCCTTGCCGTCTCGATGCCGCTCCAATTATTTTGGGTCGTTTTATTATGCTTTTGAATCCGCTGCGGCCGGAGCTTGATAGCCACCACCCAGCGCACGGATCAGTCCTATCTTCGCCTGCAACAAGTTGCTGCTGGCATTCAGTTCCGCCTGTTGCTGCTGCAAGAGCTGCGTTTGGCTGGTTAACAACTGGTCGCGCCCGATAATCCCTGCCTGGTATCGAGCGTTAGCGACGCGGTACACCTGCTGCATCGATTGGGACGCTGATGCCGCCTGCAACTGCTGTTGCGCAGTGCTTTGTTGGACGGTGATGGCATCGGCAGTTTCCTGCACGGCATTCAGGATAGTCTGGTTATAGGATTCGACTGCCTGGTCATAAAGTGCGGATTCCTCACCCAGCTTGCTGCGCAGTGCGCCAGCATGGAAGATCGGTAATGAAATCGCTGGCACTACGTTCCAGGCTTGGCTTGCCGCTTCAAACAGATTCGGGCTGGTACCACTGGTATTGGTCGTGGTCAGGCCGGCAAAGGCTGAAATGGTCAGGCTAGGGTAAAATTCTTTACGTGCGGCACTGACACGCTGGCTGTAGGACTCCACCAACTGGCGCTGTGCTGCGATGTCAGGGCGTTTACCCAGCAAGTCAGCGGTTAGCTCACCTTTTGGCGCCATCAAATTACTGGCAGGCAGCGCGACTGGACGCAGGTGCTGCATCGCATTCGGGCCCTGGCCAGCCAGTGCGGCCAACTGGTGTCTAAGTTGTTCAATTTGCGACTGCAGTTGAAGGATCTGCTGTTTGGCGCCGTCAGCTTGTGCCTGGGTTTGTTGTGGAACATCAACACCCGTAATACCGGCTTTATATTGCTGCTGACGCAGGTCTGCCAAGCGTTGGTTGTTATCCACTTCCTGTTGCAGCAGCTTTTCCAGCGCGAAATTGCTTTGAAGCTGGTAATACGCGGAGGCCACGGAACTGGTCAGTGTCAGTGCAGCCTGTTCCTGCTCGGCGCGTGCCGCATCGACCTGTGCTTTGGCGGCGTTAACCTGATTGCGGTATTTGCCCCACCAGTCAAACTCATAAGCCAGATTCAGGCCCAAAGAGTTAGATGATTCATAGATCGGTTGATGCGGGTAACCCAGTCCCAGATTGACGTTCTGTGGGATTTTCTGGCGGTTGCTGCTGGCGTTGAGATCCAGATTCGGGCCGTTGGCTGCACTGGCTTCGCCCACGACACTTTGCGCTTCTCGCACGCGACCCGCGGCTTGTCTCAGCGTCGGCGAGCTTTGCAGCGTCTGGGTCATCAGGCTATCAAGTTGCGGATCGTTAAGTGAACGCCACCATTGCGGGCTGACATTCAGCGAGCTGACTTTTGGCTGTGACAGTTGCAGGCTCTGCGGATCCATCAGGGTGGATTGCGGGGCAATATTATCGGTAGATGCACACCCGGCCAGCAGCAATACAGCGAACAGTGGGGTGAATCTCCAGTTAAATGGGGATCGCATAGTATGTTACCTGAACAGAAGTTATTGGGATAACTGTCCTGAAACTTCCATCTGATCCAGACGCGTTAACAGCTTGCGCGTCAGCTTTTCAAGCTGCTGCTGTTCGTCATCGTTCAGCGTGGACCACAGGAAATGCAGACATTTGTGCTGCGGTGGCAGCAACTGGTTGAGAAATTCCTCTCCCTGCGGCGTCATGTGCAAATGCAGGCAACGACGATCATTGTCGCTTTCCCGACGCTCAATCCAACCGCGCTTTTCCAACTCATCGGCAATACGTGTGGCATTGGTACGCGACGACCCTAGGGCAGAGCTTAGTTCAGAAGGCTGAATGCTGTGGCTTTCCTGCGCATCCAGAGTAATCAGCGCCATAAACAATGTTTCGTTAATCCCTTGTGCTTTGAGCATTTTATTGCGGTTTTCCAGCAGCTTACTTTGCATATGCATGCACAGCCGGGTCAGCAAAATCTCCTGATAAGGGAAATCTTTCTGACGTTTTGCGCGGAAATTAAGCATTTGTTCAATGGGAGTAAACGAGCTTTCCATAATTTGGGGCCTCATTAATTTCGTTCGAGATAGTAACGATAGTGATTAATAATGTAAATGTTCAGCCGTGCGAATAATTTAGCAATTCGTGTCATTTGTAAGTTGTTTGTCAATGCCTCATTTTTGAGCAAGTGCTCAGAATGGGGATGACGGACAAAATCAAAGGCTGGTCGCGCCGAAAACCATAAACATTTTTAATGTAATGCCAAAGGCGGCTGCGCCGATCAATGTCGACAAAATGATGCTCTTGCTGCGGTAGAAGCACAGACCCAGTGCGGCGAAACCGACCAGGGTTGGCCACAGCTTGTCTGGTTCACGCATCACGACTGGCGTGCTGGATACCACCAACAACGCACAGATAGAGGCGATGCCGATACTGTCGAGCAACAGGGCTGTTTTGCCTCGCTTGATGCCCGGCTGGGCACGCGCGGGTGCCAGGCGTAATGGTAAGTAGCGGAACAGGTAATTAGCGCAGCCGACCACCAGGCCAATGACCAGCACATCAGTGTTCATTGATAACCTCCTGTGTGGTGGGTTGGAACAGCGCTGCGATACAACCGGCACTGATACCCGCTAAAATGGCCACCGGTATTGAAAATAACACTACGCCGAGCAGTGCGCCGGCCAGAGCCGCGGCGATAGTCAGGCTTTGCGGGCGTTTGAATGCTGCAAGCAGGAAACTGAGGAACAGTGCTGGCAGCATAAAGGACAGTGATGCTTCAATTACTGGGTATTGCGCTAGCGGCCCGTTGCCGAACAGTGCGCCGATAGCGGTGCCCGCCACCCATGACAACCAGGAGCACAGCGAGATGCCGAGCATCCAATTTTCGCTCCAGCTGCGGTTATTGCGCATTAACTTGGCGGTAGCAGCGGCAAACACCTCATCGGTCAGACCGAAGGCCCAGAGTGCGGTTTTACCGCGAGACATGCGCGAAATGATACGGTGGCGCAGGGCAGGGCCATACAGTAAATGCCGTATGTCCATTGCCATCACGGTTAGCGCGGAAACCCACAGTGACATACCGGCACTCAACAAGGCAGTGATCACAAACTGACTCGCCCCCGCATAGATAATGCAGGAAAAGAAGATGCTCTCTAGTGGGGAGAATCCCAGCTTAACGGCGCTCAGGCCGAATGCGAAAGCCACCGGCACATAGCCGATGACGATCGGTAAACTGTCGACGATGCCGTGGGTGAAGGTCGAACTGACGGCAGGAGGATTGAGGTTTTCTGCAGCTTGGCTTTGCATTTTTATTAGTGTCGCAGGATATAGAGATCAATAGTTCATCTGCAGAACATTACCAGAGAGTGAGTAATGTTTATACCCTGTGGCGCTAATAAATTCCTGATATTACTATTCGCTTGCTAATCAGATTGTCGCTGGACCTTGTGGGTCATGGTGCTTGCCGTGCCACCAGGTCAGCAGGTTGAGTAGACATAAAATACCCCCGGCGACTGCGACGCCAACCCAACCTGCATGCTGGTAAGCTGTTGCTGACAGCAGTGAACCGAGTGCGCCACCGATAAAATAGCTGGTCATGTAGCCGGCGGTCAGGCGATTACGCGCTTCCGGCATAATGCGGTAAATCACGCTTTGGTTGGTGACGTGTACGGCTTGCACTGCCAGGTCGAGGATCAGGATGCCGGCGATCAATGCCCACAACGATTGTTTAGCGAAAGCGATGGGTATCCATGACAGTAACAACAGTACCAGGCCAACGGTGGTGGTTAAACCGGCTTTGCCTTGGTCTGCTAAATGTCCTGCACGCGAGGCGGCTAACGCTCCCGCGGCACCGACCAACCCGAACAGGCCGATAACCCCTTCGGAATAACCAAAGGGTGGTGCGGCCAGCAGAAAGGCCATGGAGGTCCATAGCACGCTGAAATTGGCGAACGAGAGTGCGCCAAGAATCGCGCGGGTCCGCAGCAGTGAAGTACCGCAGAAAAGGGTGAAGATCGACTTCAGTAACTGGGGGTAATTCAGCCCTGAGTGCTGTTTATAGCGCGGTAGTGCGCGCCATAGAATCAGCGCCATCAGGATCATTAACACACTGGCCACCCAGTAAATGGTGCGCCAACCGCCGAACGACGCAAGTGCCCCGGCGACAGTACGTGCCAGCAGAATCCCGAGCAGTAAGCCACTCATGATAATGCCAACAGTTTTGCCGCGTCTCTCCGGGTGGGCCAACGTCGCCGCCAGGGGGACCAGGATTTGCGCCACCACTGAGAACAGCCCGGTGAGCGCGGTGCCGAGGATCATCATTGGCAAGGTCGAGGAACTGGCAGTGATTAACATGCCCCCCGCTGCCAACAGCGTCATAAAGACAATCAACCCGCGGCGTTCAAACATATCGCCGAGCGGTACCAATAGCAGCAGGCCAACGGCGTAGCCCAACTGAGCGGCGGTGACAATAAAACCGGCCTGATTCACCGACAGATCAAAGTTCTGGGCGATGGTTTCCAGCAGTGGCTGCGCGTAATAGTTACTGGCGACCGCCAGGCCAGTGGCTATGGCAATCAGTACGGTTAACGCTGGACTTAGACCCGGTTGTGCGTGCTTTTGATTCATAGTTTTTAATCATAAGAAGAAGTGGGCCGAGTATCGTTCAGGACAGCGCGTTAAACCAATGTATAATTTTCATTTGATTAATCTCATTTTGCGATAGATGCCATGAACCTTAAACAGATCCGCTTTGCACTTGCGGTGGCAGAAGAACAAAGCTTCACTCGAGCGGCACAGCGTTGCCATACGGTGCAGTCTGCCCTTAGCCACCAGATAGCCAAACTGGAGGAGGAACTGGGCTGCGTATTGTTTGAGCGTACCTCACGCCGGGTCAGACTGACCACCGCCGGGCAGGCGTTTATTCAGCCTGCACAACGGCTGTTGGCGGCGAAGCAGGCGCTGGTGGAAGACGTGCTCGCGGCCAGCGGCACGGTATCCGGCACCCTGACCATCGGCACTATTTCGACCATAAACGCGATTGATCTGACCGAAAAACTGGGCAACTTCCATCGTCATTATCCGGCGGTGAATATCCGGCTATACGTAGGCATGAGTGAAGAATTGCTGGACGACGTCCGCCAACAAAAAACCGACGTGGCGTTTGTCGGCATCTGGCCAGGGGATATCGATATGTTGCCTGTATCTCATCGGCAGCTCACCGATGAGCCATTGGTGGCACTGGTGGCATCGCAACATCCATTGGCCAGTCGTCAGCGAGTCAATCTGCAAACCTTGTCGGAAGTGCCGCTGGTGGATTTTTACAGCGGTACAGGGGCCAGACGCCAAACCGACCGCGCGTTTCAGGCAGCGGGTATTAAGCGGCACGTCAGTTTCGAAATTGATCATATTGAATGGCTGGAAAATTTGGTCCGGCGCGGATTGGCGACGGGTATCGTACCGATTTCAACGGCGCAGCGTTTGAGTTCGCTGGTGTCAATTCCGATCGAAGATGGTCCACGGCGCCAGGTGTATTGCGTATGGCCGCAGTTGTTGTCCAGAACCGCTGAGCGTTTTTTGCAGTTTAGTGGGATAGATATTGTTGAGTGAAGAAAGCAGGGGCGCAGCTGACCGCGCCCCTGTGTGATTATTTCTTCGCAGCTTCGGCTGCGGTTTTTACCCAGCCGTCAAAGGTAGCCTGATGCGCCTTGATCCAGCCATTCACGTGGCTCTGGATATCGGCTTCGGATGCCTGACCTTCATGCATGCGCAGGTTCTGCGCATTCACATCGGCAATCGGTAGCTTCATGATGGCAAACAGTTTGGCGGCCGCCGGGTTGGCTTCAGCCCATTGTTTGTTGGCGACGATGCGCATGACGCTCACCGGGAAACCATAGTTGGCCCCGTTGGGCAACTTGGTGTCGATATCTTTCTGACTGCCGGGCAAGGAGGAGAAAGGAACTTGCAGCCAAACCACATCGCGACCCGTGACCAGTACGTCACTGAGCCAATAAGGTGTCCAGGTGTAGTACAGGATGGGTTTGCCTTCCTTGTATCGGGTAATGGTATCGGCAACCATCGCCGCGTAGTTACCTTGGTTGTGTTCGACGGTTTTATCCAGGCCGTAGGCCTTGATCTGGTGATTAATCACCGCTTCACAACCCCAGCCTGGCGTACATCCGGTCAGATCGGCCTTACCGTCGTCGTTGGAGTCAAACAATTTGGCAATTTTGGGATCTTTCAACTGCGCAATGTTGGTGATGTGGTACTTATCGGCGGTTTTCTTGTCGATCAGATAACCCTGTGCGGCGTTGTTTACATAAATGCCTTCGCGATAAAATTTGGCATCACCGCCAGCGGCCTTGTATTGATCGTTGTGCAGTGGCTGCCAGTTCACTGCCATGAAGGTTGCGTCGCCAGAGGCGATTGAGGTGTATGCGACGTTATAGTCCACTTCACGAGTGTCCTTGACGTCATAGCCCAACTTTTCCAGCGCCTTGCTGACCAGCAGCGTCTGGAAGGTTTCTTCTGAGATGGTGCTTTGCACCGGCTGAACGCTAATGCCTTTACCCGGCAAGTCCGCGGCGGAAACCGCCTGTGAGCTAATCAATGTGGTAAGGGCAACGGCCCAGATTCCTGTAGTGCGCATAGTGAAATACCTTTTTTATGTTATGAAGCCGGGATTTCCGGCACGTCGGGATTATTTCGCTGCCGCCGCAGCGGTGCTGACCCAGCCGTCAAAAGTGGCCTGGTGGGCTTTAATCCAGCCGTCTACGTGGCGTTGTATATCGCCGGCACTGTTCTCACCGTTATGCATACGCAGGTTCTGTGCGTTCACATCTGCCAATGGCAGTTTCATGATGGCGAACAGCTTGGCCGCAGCTGGGTTGGCCTGTGCCCACTGTTTGTTGGCAACAATGTGTTCGTTATTGACGAAGAAGCCGTAATTTTTACCGTTCGGTAACGCGGTATCTTTGTCTTTCAAAGACCCAGGGCTGGCGGAGAAAGGAACGGTGAGCCAGACGACGTCGCGGCCGGGTACGAGCTCATCACTGACCCAATACGGTGTCCAGGTAAAATACAGCACCGGTTTGCCCTGCTTATAGCGGGTCAGGGTATCGGCGATGATGGCT
The DNA here is from genome assembly GCF_001590905.1 of Serratia grimesii NBRC 13537. Taxonomy (GTDB): domain Bacteria; phylum Pseudomonadota; class Gammaproteobacteria; order Enterobacterales; family Enterobacteriaceae; genus Serratia; species Serratia grimesii. Next base: position 80,351 of record NZ_BCTT01000016.1, on the reverse strand, counting down.
GCGTAGTTACCTTGGTTTTGAGTAACGGTGTTGCTCAAACCATAGGCTTTGATGTGGGTGTCGATCACGTTGCTGCACGCCCAACCCGGTTCACAACCAGCCAGATCGGCTTTGCCGTCACCGTCAGCGTCAAACAGCTTTGCCAGCTTGGGATCTTTTAACTGGGAAATATCACTGATGTGGTATTTGTCCGCGGTTTTTTTATCGATCAAATAGCCCTGTGCCGCATTAGTGATATAGGCACCCTGGCGATAGAATTTGTTGTCGCCGCCTGCGCTTTGGTACATGTCGGTTTGCAGTGGGTCCCAATTCACTGCCATGTAGGTGGCATCACCGGAGGCGATAGAGGTATAGGCAACGTTATAGTCCACCTCAGCAGTGGGCTGGACGTCATAGCCCAGTTTTGCTAACGCGCGGTTAACCAGTTCTGTCTGGAAGCTTTCTTCTGCAATGGGGCTTTGCAAGGGTTTAACTGTGACGCCTTTGCCGGGAAGTTCGACGGCGAACGCCTGTGTGCTTAGCAATGAAGTCAGGGCCAAAGCCCAAATTCCTGTTGAGCGCATAGTGATTCCTTCGATTTTATAGGGACGACCGATACCCCCGGCTAGCGCCGGGGGAAGGCGATTAAGGCTTTTTGATGAATGGGCGGGCGACTAACCCGATTGGGCCGTGCGTGTACCAACGCCCCATGCCTTTGCTGCGACGATCGCGTCCCAGAGACTGTGTGAGGCGGTCCAGAATAATCGCCAGGATAACGATGCCAACACCACCGACGGCGGCCAGGCCCATATCGAGGCGACCGATACCACGAAGTACCATCTGGCCCAGACCGCCGACGGCGATCATCGAGGCGATTACCACCATCGACAGTGCCAGCATCAGCGTTTGGTTTACCCCGGCCATAATGGTCGGCATCGCCAATGGCAGCTGCACTTTAAACAGCAGTTGGCGTGGGCTGGCACCAAAGGATTCCGCGGCTTCGATCAGATCTTCGGGTACCTGCTTAATGCCGAGAATGGTCAAACGCACGATCGGCGGCAGAGCAAAGATAATGGTGACTACCACTCCCGGCACATTACCGATACCGAACAACATGACGATCGGCACCAGATAGACGAAGGCTGGTGTGGTTTGCATGGCGTCCAGCAATGGTCGTATGACCTTGCCTGCGTGTTTGCTGCGCGCAAGCCAGATGCCGAGCGGCAACCCGATGACGATACAGAAGAACAGGGCTGTCAGTACCAGCGCCAGCGTTACCATGGCCTGCGACCAGGCACCAATAGCGCCGATGGCAATCAGTGAGACCAGTGTGGCGGCACCCATACCCAGGCTGGAAAGCTGCCAGGCAATCAGCGAGAACAGCACAATGGCGATCGGTGCCGGCATGCCCAGCAGCAGTTGTTGAAAACCGCTGAGGATAAAGTCGACCGGTACGCGGATCCCCTGGAATAGCGGGCGAAAGTGCAGCACCAGCCAATCAATGCCGTGAGTTACCCAGGAGTCAAACGGCACCCAGGTCTTATGGAACGGATCCAACAGGTTGAAATGTTCAGGCTGCGCCGGTGCACTGTTAAGCCAGTCAGCGCCCTGTGCAGCCTGATTGGCTGCATCGTGGGTGGCTGGCGGCGGTGCGCTGGACCAGGCATCGCCCGCGGGTGCCGCTGAACTTGCAGCGTCAGTGGCCGGTGCGGCACTGGTACCAGCGTCGGCAGGCGCAGTGGCCCATGGATCTTGTGTTGTATCACTCATTCGTTGGGCCCTCTTTATCCAGGGCCTGCAACAGCATGGCCTTGGAAATAATTCCGATATAGTTATTTTCTTCGCAGACCACGGGTACCGCACAAGGTGCCAGGGCGACCAATGAAATCAGTTCGCTTAGTGGCATATCGGCCGGTACTGGGGCGGGGGCTTCCAGCAGTGCATCATCCAATGTTTGATTGGCAGCGAGCGCTTGCTTGAGCGAATCTATCGACACAACGCCGATAAATTTCTTTCCACGTTCAACAACATAACCATAATCGCGGTCTTCATCGCGCAGCAGCTGTAATGCCGAACGCGGACCAAAACCGGGGGTTTTACGAATAAGCGCGACAGGGCGGCGCTTGGCAATATCCTTGGCGCTGAAGACATGACTGATATCGACGCCGCGGAAGAATGTACGGACATAATCATTGGCCGGATTATTTAATATTTCTTCCGGCGTACCGACTTGAATCACTTCTCCGCCTTGCATAATGGCAATACGATCGCCAATACGCATTGCTTCATCCAGATCGTGGGAAATAAAGACAATGGTACGTTGATGCTGGGCTTGTAATTTAACCAGTTCATCCTGCATTTCGGTACGAATTAATGGATCAAGTGCTGAGAAAGCTTCATCCATCAATAATATATCCGGATTATTCGCCATAGCACGGGCTAATCCAACGCGCTGACGCATCCCACCGGAAAGTTCATCGGGATAGGAATGAGCGTAATTCTCCAGACCGACCTGACGCAGGGCCTCTAGGGCTTTATCCTGACGTTCCTGCGGCGGAATACCGGCTAATTCCATACCGAATGCGGTGTTATTCAATACATTCATATGCGGCATTAAAGCGAATGATTGAAACACCATGCTGATCTTATTACGGCGTACGGCACGCAGTGCGCTGTCGGATATTTTCGATATATCCTCACCATCAATCAACACCTGTCCGCGGGTGGGTTCTATCAGACGATTGAGAAGGCGTACCAAGGTAGATTTTCCGGAACCGGAAAGCCCCATGATGACAAATATCTCGCCTTCTTCAATGGCCAGAGAGGCGTCTTTTACGCCCAATGATAACCCGGTTTTTTCAAGCAGTTGGTCTTTTGTCAGGCCTTTATCAATCAGTTTGAAAGCGCGATCCGGATGTTCGCCAAATATCTTATATAGGTTCTTTACTTCGAGTTTAATTGCCATGCAATTTGCTGTTTCCTCTGATGAATTATCAAACGATAAAAAATTCCCAATAGAAAATAATAGTCCCCTATACCCTAACACAGTGAATATCTGAGACAACCCTCAATATCCGATGAATGGGATATTAGCGATTTACATCAAGTTTTCTATTGGTTATGGTACTGAGGTGAATATTCCATTATTCATACCTGATATTCCGCATAAATGTCTGGTTTTAAGTAAGAATAATGATTCTGAATTAATGCGGTTATTTCTCTGCTCGAGCCTGTTTCTCGGCAATAAAAAACCCGACCAGAGGTCGGGTAAAAGTCATCAGTATTTCATCAGTTTCAACGACAGGTGCCGATATCGAGGGGATATCGCCGCAGGCATATTATCCTGTCATTATGACAACCAGATGTCAGTTTACGCCTTGCGATACAAGCGACGTGGATGGCCGATATTGCCGTACATCATCTCAACGCGTACAAACTGGGTTGCGACGCAGTATTCCAGATAACGTCGGGCCGTCGTTTTGCTGATGCCGACTTTCTCTACGACATCCTCCACTGCGTGAGCAACCTCTGGTTGGTCGATAAACAGCGATTGCACCAGCTCTAGCGTGTTGGTTTCAATGCCCTTGGCGCTGGGTTCGCTGGAGAACTGTTTGGATTGCAGGTTATACAGCGCGTCGACATTGCTTTGGTCGATCACTTTGAACGTCTGCTGGGTTTGCACAAACTGCATAAAGCGTTCCAGTGAATTGCGTAGTCGCTTGTAGGACACAGGTTTAATGATGTAATCGAAAGCGCCGTTACGGATCGCCTGGCTGCATGTGTTCATATCGCTGGCGGCGGTAATAAAGATCACGGAACAACCCGGGTTTTTCACCGCAGCCTCTTCCATGAGCTCAATCCCCTGGCCGTCTGGCAAAAAGTTATCCAGCAGGATCAGACGCGGCTGGTGTGCGTTGACTTTGGCTCTGGCTTCGGCCAGCGTGGCGGCGTAGGCCACTACGCGCAGGGTAAAGTTCTGCTCAATGAACTCGGCGTGCAGTGTTGCCAACTGTGGCTCATCTTCCACGATCAAAACGTCCAGTGCTTCAGGTTGCATGATTCGGGTGCTCAAGATTGTTTAGGGATAAACAAAGAAAAAATAGCGCCGTGCGGCTCGTTGTCCGACACTTCTACACTGCCATGCGCTTGGGCCACATGGCTGGCGACCAAATGCAAGCCAATGCCGTGGTCACCTTTGTCATCTTTAGTGGTGACGCCTTGTTCGAACAGCGTATCACGGATCTCCGCTGCAATGCCGGTACCGTGATCGGCCACTTCAATCACCAGTTCGTTGCTGTTATCACTGATATAGAGTTCTACGGCCTCATGCGGCGGAGCACAACGCAGTGTCGCGTCTACCGCATTATCCAGCAAATTGCCGATGATCGACATCAGTTCGGTTTCATTCAGCGCTGCCGGGATTTGCCGTAGCTGACAGGCGGGATCGAATCGCAGCTCAACGCCTTTTTCCTTCGCACTGGAGTATTTGCCCAACAGTAGCCCACAGAGCGCCGCAGAACTGAAACGCTGCGAGATAAAGTCGAGGATCTCCTGTGCGCCTTCCGACTGCGCCTCGACATAGCGAATCGCTTCGTCGTAGCGTTGCATATGCAGCAGCCCCGCGAGGGTAGCAGTCCAGTTTAGTTGTTCATGACGCATGATCCGCAAATTGTCAGCGTAACGTTTGACCTGGCTGAGCTGGCTGCTCAGGGTATTGATGTCGTTCTTGTCGCGGAAGCTGATCACCCAGCCCTGCAACTCTTCTTCCTGCATGATGCGTACGCGACTGGCAATGACACGCACATGGTTAAAGCGGCACACTTCATCGTGAGTATCGTGGTCTAGCTGTGAAGCGCCGAAAAAGTCAGGTTGAGACTGAATCACCTCACCGATTTCACGACCCATCAGGACCCCGGCAGGTTGCCGCAAATCCAGTAACTCCCGTGCTGCGTGGTTAATGGTGATGATTCGCAGTTGGGGATCGACGGCAATGACGCCCTCATAAATCGCTTCCAGCAAGGCTTTTTGCTGGCGTACCAATAATGCAATTTCTTTAGGTTCCAACCAGAACATCTGGCGTTTTAAATTCTTGGATAACAACCAGGAAAATACAAACAGCGCAATTAAGAGCAATACAATCGATCCTACAATCTGCGTTAGGGTTCTTGCATTTAGGTTGTCGATATGTGATTTAAGGTAACCAACCGAAACAATACCAATGACATTATTATTTTCATCCATAATCGGTGCTTTACTGCGCAATGAAATACCAATGCCGCCTTTGCGGATAGAAATAATACTTTTACCTTCTAACACTTCTTTGTTGTCACCACCAACCATCGGGGTGCCAACAATATTGGCGTATTCGGAATGATAAAGATGCCGGGTCTGTTTATCGCCGATGACGATATAGCTGGCATCGCTGCTGGCACGTATTTTTTTCATCAAGGCGGCAATTTTTACCGGATCATTGTTTTCTACTGCGGTGACCAGTGACGGGATCAGAGCGATTTCCCGTGCCTGCACCTGTGCACGTGCACCGAGGTCTCGGTGCAACTGGGCATCGAGCTGATAGTAGGTGTAAGCACCAATAAACGTCAGCAGTAGGCAGGAGAAGGCAACCAGGCATAGAAAAAGTTTGATTTGAAATGAGAGTTTTATGCGCATGGCCTGGGGTTCACCCTGAAAAATCCTGAGTGCTTACCCTACCATGAGTCGCAGTTAATGTAATATTGCGCCGGATCAACTTGTGATCACAGCCACGGGATTATCCTTATCCGACAGACTGCTCGGTAGTTGCAATAAAATGGGTAATTTTTGAAGTAAAAATAACATTAACACCATTAAATCCACGCCGTATTTTACATAATCACAATTAACACCATAGAAACCATAACCACCATTAAAAACCCTTTTTAATTTTGAACAAAATCACAGCAGATAATCCGTGCGTTTCTCTATGATGGCTGAACAAACTAATAAGAGGCCAGATTATGAGCACAACAGATGATTCTTACCTCGTCACCAAAGAAAAAAACGCTGAAATACCGTTGCGGGAAAAATGGTGGCACATACTGGACAATTACAAAGTAGGAATTATTCCGGTGCCATTCTTTGTTCTGGCCGGTGTGCTTATTTTACTGGATTGTCTGGAAGGGAAATTACCGAGCGATATTGTGGTGATGGTTGCCACTCTGGCCTTCTTTGGTTTTGCCTGTGGTGAGTTTGGCAAGCGCTTACCCTTGATAGGTAAAATGGGGGCAGCAGCGATTTGCGCCACCTTTATCCCTTCTGCGTTGGTGCATTATGGCCTGCTGCCGGATGTGGTGGTGGAGTCGACCACCAAATTCTATAAGTCGACCAACATCCTTTATCTCTATATCTGCTGCATCATTGTCGGCAGTATCATGAGCATGAACCGCCAGGTCTTGATTCAGGGGTTCTTGCGCATCTTTGCGCCAATGCTGTGCGGTGAAATTGCCGGCATGCTGGTAGGTATGGGCGTCGGAATGGCTCTGGGGCTGGAACCGTTCCAGATCTTCTTCTTCCTGATTTTGCCCATTATGGCCGGTGGCGTCGGTGAGGGGGCTATCCCGCTGTCGATGGGTTACGCAGCAATTCTGCATATGGATCAGGGCGTGGCACTGGGCCGTATTCTGCCGATTGTAATGCTTGGCGGTCTGACTGCCATTGTGCTCGCCGGTTTACTGAACCAACTCGGTAAACGCTACCCGCACCTGACCGGTGAAGGCAGCCTGATGCCGAACAAGCAGGGCGATAGCGAAATGAGTGCGGTGGAAAAAGTCAGTGGCAAGGTGGATGTCAGCACCATTGCTTGTGGCGCGCTGCTGGCCATCTTGTTGTACATGGTCGGGATGTTGCTGCACCGCATGATTGGCCTGCCGGCACCGGTCGGTATGCTGTTCGCTGCGGTGGCAGTGAAGCTGGCGCATGGTGTGTCTCCGCGTATTCAGGAAGGGTCTCAAGTAGTCTATAAGTTCTTCCGTACAGCGGTAACTTACCCAATTCTGTTTGCCGTCGGAGTAGCAATCACCCCATGGCAAGAATTGGTTGATGCCTTCACTATCCAAAATCTGGTAGTGATTGTGAGTACCGTTTGCACGCTGGTGGCAACCGGGTTCTTTGTGGGTAAAAAAATTGGTATGCACCCGATCGATGTGGCCATTGTGTCCTGCTGTCAGAGTGGGCAAGGCGGTACCGGTGATGTTGCCATACTTACCGCAGGTAACCGCATGTCGCTGATGCCGTTTGCCCAAATCGCCACCCGTATTGGCGGTGCGATCAACGTCTCCCTCTCTCTGTTAGTTCTGGCCAAATTCTTCGTATAACTTAAAAAAAGACCTTCGTTTTCTTTGCCTTTCCCCGCCCCCGCGGGGATTTTTTTGCCTGCGTATTGACCCGGCGGGCAGGCTCAGTGTTTTGCGTTAATACTTAGCGCTGCTGAATTTACAATAAGGAGTCATTATGTTCTGGAAAAACTACCTGCTGGGTGCTGCGTTGGCTGTCATGTCGCTGCACGTTTCTGCTGCCGCGCCACAGGTGAAAAGCCCATCGCCAGGCTTCTATCGCATTATGCTGGGCAGTTACGAAATCACCGTGTTGTCCGATGGCATCATTCGTTTACCGGCGGATAAATTGCTGTTGAACAGCTCACCAAAACAGATCGAAACCGCGTTGGTCGAGCATCATCAAAGTCTACCTGTAGTCACCTCGGTTAATGCCTACCTGATCAACACCGGCAGCAAGTTGATCCTGATAGATACCGGCGCCGGCAAGTTGCTGGGGGACGGATTGGGCAAGTTGATCTCCAATCTGAAAGCTGCCGGCTACCAGCCGCAGCAGGTTGACGAAATTTATCTGACGCATATGCACCCGGACCATCTCGGTGGCCTCACGCAAAACGGCGAGGCGATGTTCCCGAATGCAGTGGTGCGAGCCAGTCAGCAGGATGCCGATTTTTGGCTGAGCGAGAGCCGATTGAAGCAGGCGAAGGCCGAAGACAAGGCGTCGTTCGAAAGAGCGATGGCGGCGATAAAGCCTTATCAGGCCGCTGTGCACTTTAAACCTTTCAACAGTGACGGTGAGTTGTCTCAGGGGATCACAGCATTCGCGGCCCACGGCCATACGCCGGGTCACAGCATTTATCTGGTCGAGAGCGAAGGTAAAAAGTTGCTGGTGATTGGCGATCTGATCCATGTTGCGGCAGTGCAGCTTCCTCACCCGCGTGTTGCCATACGCTTTGACAGCGATGCGAAAGCCGCAGTCACTCAGCGGCTGCGAGTCTTTGGTGATAGCGCCAAAAAGAGTGAGCTGGTGGGCGGAGCACATCTGTCATTTCCGGGGTTAGGCTATCTCAATAAACAAGGCGACGGATACGGTTGGATACCGCTGGACTACGGTGCTATGTAAATTGCAGGCCGCCCCGCTGGGCGGCTTTCAACCGTTGCGGGCGGCAAATGCCTTGCTGAACCAGTCGATAAATACCCGAACACGGGGCGACAGTTGGCGGTTACGGGGATACAGCAGTGACACCGGCATTGGTGTGGACGGGAATTGTGGCAACAGTGGTAACAGGCTGCCGTTGTCCAGACTGTCGCGCAGGTGATAGCGCGGTACCTGGATAATCCCCAGCCCCATTTGTGCAGCAGCGACCAGGCTTTCGGCTGCACTAACCGACACGGTGCAGGGCAGGGTTACCTGGTGTGATTGTCCCGCGACATTAAACTCCAGGGGCATTATTGTGCCGCTGGCCGAAGAGCGGAAACCTACCATGCGGTGCCCGTCAAGTTCGTCGAGGCTAAGTGGCGTACCGAAGCGCTGCAGATAGTCAGGCGCTGCGCAGGTCACTTCATCAAGTTCACCCAACCGACGTGCCACCATATCGCTGTCTTTCAGCCTGCCGACGCGCACCACGCAGTCGATACCCTCACGCACGGGATCCACCAGCCGATCACCTTCGCTCATGAACAATTCGATATCTGGATTTCGCGCCAGAAAATCGGGTAACTCCGGCAATAGAAAATGGCGTGCTAACGTGCCGTGGACATCGATGCGCAGTAGACCGCGCGGCTTGGCACCGGCAAAGGCCATTTCGGCATCTTCGATATCCGCCAGAATGGTCAGGCAGCGCTGATAGTAGGCCTCGCCATCCAGCGTTGGGCTGACGTGGCGAGTGGTGCGTTGCAGCAACCGCACCTGCAACCTGGCCTCCAGTTGCTTGATCGCATCGGTCACCGTTGATCGCGGCAGGCCCAGATCCTGTGCCGCCTGCGTAAAACTGCTTTGTTCCACCACGCGGGTGAACAGGCGCATGGCGTCAATCCTGTCCATAAGTATTGTTCGCTAAATTCGGATAGTGATAACGAAGAGTAGGGGATTATTCGCTATCGCGAAAGGTGCATGATGATCTCACGCCAGCAAGGCGCAGGCGCATACCTGACGAGGAGAGATCAAATGAACACCACTTCACAACACGTTGCTATCGTAACCGGCGCATCACGTGGCATCGGTGCGGCCATTGCTGAACGCCTGGCTGCCGATGGTTTTACCGTGATCGTCAATTATTCGGGTAATCAGGCCTTGGCAGATCAACTTGTGCGTAAAATTGAACAAAACGGCGGCCGCGCGCTGAGCGCCAAAGCAGACGTCAGTGATGCCATGGCCGTTGCCCAACTGTTTGATCGAGCGGAGCAGGCGTTTGGCGGCGTCGATATTCTGGTGAATAACGCAGGGGTGATTGCATTGGCGCCAGTTGCTGAAATGGGCGATGCCGAGGCTGACAGGCTGATTGATATCAATCTGAAAGGTACGTTCAATACCCTGCGTGAAGCGGCGAAACGCCTGCGCGACAACGGACGTATCATCAACTTTTCTTCCAGTGTTGTTGGGTTGTTGCAGCCGAGCTATGGCATGTATGCTGCCACGAAGGCTGCGGTCGAGGCGTTGACCAGCGTGCTGGCGAAAGAGCTTCGTGGTCGTAATATCACGGTGAATGCCATCGCGCCGGGGCCAACGGCTACCGGGTTATTTCTGGACGGTAAAACGCCGGAACTGATAGAGCGCCTGGCAAAAATGGCACCGCTAGAGCGCCTGGGCCAGCCACAGGATATTGCGGCGGCAGTGTCATTTTTGGCCGGTGCCGACGGTGCCTGGATCAACGGCCAAACCCTGCGTGCCAATGGTGGCATTATCTGATGCTTTCGACCGGTTTTTCCGCAGCGGGATCAGGTATCCTGTAGCGGGAAATCCACCGCGAGGAAGCGTTTAATGGTAGGCCGTAGTAGTAGTAGAAGAAGGAAGGCGGGCAGCCAGATTGACGATGGCGTCCGTTCACCCTGTAATAATGTTTGCCAGATCGACACCGAGAAAGCGCAGTGCCGCGGCTGTTGGCGCACGCTGGATGAAATCGCCGCCTGGTCGAGCGCCGATGACGATGAAAAGCGGGCCATCTGGCAACGCATCCGGCAGCGTGCTGTGGCGATTAAATGAACAATACTGTTGAGTAATCAATGTTGATGTAGCACAATTGAGCTACATTCGCTTTGTCTGTGTCGAGGTTTGTTGATTATGCCGACTACCACCATCCGTATACCAGAAGAACTTAAAGCCCGAGTTGCGGCCGTAGCAGAGCAAGCCGGCGTGACTTCACACAGCTTTATTCTGCAGGCTATTGCCGAGAAAACTCAGCAGGAAGAATTGCGGCGTAATTTTGAAGAGGAAGCGGAAAAACGTTATGCCAACATTGTTGCTACGGGGGAAACTATTCCCTGGAGCGATATGCGTAGCTATCTGGAAAGTTATGTAGCAGGGGACACTGCTGCAGCCAAACCTTCTGTTAAAAAGCTGGGGGACTAATGACAAAAGTCGAGTTGGCGCCAGAGGTCAGGGATGATATTGAGCGTATTCTCGTCCATTTGGCACATTATGAGGTTGCAGACTCAGGACGGCGAATTGAGGAAATTATCCAGGCTATTGCAGTACTGGAACATAATCCGCTAATTGGTCGGCCGCTTGGGTCAGGAAAGCGTGAGTTGATCATTGGTCAGCAAACTCATGGATATTTGGCTCTTTACAAATACATTCCTGATATTGATACGGCATTTATTCTGGCCATCCGAAGTCAGAAAGAGCTTGGTTATTAATGTTGCGATACCGCCCTCATTAGGACGATATCGCGATAATTACCCTCAGAAATCCCAGTCGTCATCCTCGGTATTGACCGCTTTGCCAATCACGTAAGACGAACCAGAGCCGGAAAAGAAGTCGTGGTTCTCGTCGGCATTCGGTGACAACGCCGACAGAATCGCTGGATTGACCTCCGCCATCGCTGGCGGGAACAGCGCTTCGTAACCCAGGTTCATCAGCGCCTTGTTGGCGTTATAGTGCAGGAAGGTTTTCACATCTTCGCTCCAGCCCACGCCATCGTACAGCTCTTCGGTGTAACGCACTTCGTTGTCATACAGATCCTGCATGAGATCGAAGGCGAAGTTTTTCACCTGTTGCCGGCGGGCAGCATCGACCTTCTCCAACCCTTTCTGGAATTTATAGCCAATGTAATAGCCGTGTACCGCTTCGTCACGAATGATCAAGCGGATCAAGTCGGCAGTATTGGTCAGTTTGGCGCGGCTCGACCAATACATCGGCAGATAGAAGCCCGAATAGAATAGGAATGATTCGAGGAACACGCTGGCGACTTTTTTCATCAGCGGATCGTCACTGCGGTAGTGGGCCAGAATGATGCTGGCCTTTTTTTGCAGCGCGCGATTTTCTTCGCTCCAGCGGTAGGCATCGTCAACGTCTGGTGTTTGGCACAACGTCGAGAAAATCGAGCTGTAAGAACGTGCGTGCACTGCTTCCATAAAGCTGATGTTGGAGTACACCGCTTCTTCGTGTGGCGTAATGGCATCGGCGATCAGTGCCGGTGCCCCGACGGTATTTTGAATGGTATCGAGCAGCGTTAGGCCGGTGAACACCCGGATGGTCAGTTGCTGTTCCTTTGGCGTCAATGTTGCCCACGACGGAATGTCGTTCGACAACGGCACTTTTTCTGGCAGCCAGAAGTTGGAGGTCAGACGGTTCCACACCTCCAGATCCTTGTCGTCTTCAATGATGTTCCAGTTGATTGCGCGCACCAACTGTGCCGGTTTAATGGTTTTCATAAGTTGCCTCACAGCGCACAGGACACGCAGCCCTGCACCTCAGTGCCTTCCAGCGCCATCTGGCGCAGACGGATGTAATAGATGGTTTTGATGCCTTTACGCCAGGCATAAATCTGTGCGCGGTTGATATCGCGCGTGCTGGCGGTATCGCGGAAGAACAGCGTCAGTGACAGCCCCTGATCGACGTGCTGGCTGGCGGCGGCGTAGGTGTCGATGATCTTTTCCGGCCCGATATCATAGGCATCCTGGTAGTACTCCAGGTTGTCGTTGGTCATATAGGGCGCGGGATAATACACACGGCCAATTTTGCCCTCTTTGCGGATCTCGATGCGTGACACGATCGGATGGATGCTGGAGGTCGAGTTATTGATGTAGGAGATAGAACCTGTTGGTGGCACTGCCTGCAGGTTTTGGTTATACAGCCCATGCATCATCACCGACTGGCGCAGAGCGAACCACTCTTCGCGGCCCGGGATGGCGATATTGGCGTCGGCGAACAACGCACGAACCCGCTCGGTTTGCGGCAACCAATCCCGTTCAGTGTATTTGCTGAAATACTCGCCGGAGGCGTAGGTGGAATCCTCAAAGCCGCCGAATGCGCTACCGCGCTCGATCGCCAGTTGGTTAGAGGCCCGAATGGCGTGGTAAGCCACGGTGTAGAAGTAGATATTGGTGAAGTCGATACCTTCTTCAGAGCCATAGAAGATGCGTTCGCGTGCCAGATAGCCATGCAGGTTCATTTGACCCAGGCCGATAGCGTGCGAACTGCGGTTACCTTCGGCAATTGACGGTACCGAGCGAATCTCGCTCATGTCCGCCACGGCCGTCAGCGCGCGAATTGCGGTGTCGATGGCTTTACCGAAGTCCGGTGCATCCATGATTTTGGCGATATTCAGCGAGCCGAGGTTACAGGAAATATCCTTGCCCACCTGGTCATAGCTCAGGTCATCGTGGTAGGTGCTGGCGCGATTAACCTGCAAGATTTCCGAACACAGGTTACTCATATTGATGCGTCCGGCGATCGGGTTCTCACGATTGACGGTATCTTCAAACATCATGTACGGGTAACCGGATTCAAACTGGATCTCCGCCAGTACCTGGAAGAACTCACGTGCATTGATACGCGATTTGCGGATGCGCTTGTCATCCACCATTTCGCGATATTTCTCACTGACGCTGATTTCAGAGAAGGGGACGCCATACACCTGTTCAACGTCATACGGCGAGAACAGGTACATCTCTTCGTTATTCTTCGCCAGCTCGAAAGTGATATCTGGTATCACCACGCCGAGTGACAGCGTTTTGATGCGAATTTTCTCATCGGCGTTTTCGCGCTTGGTGTCGAGGAAACGCAGGATATCCGGGTGATGCGCGTTGAGGTATACGGCACCGGCCCCTTGACGTGCGCCCAATTGGTTGGCATAAGAGAAAGCGTCTTCCAACATTTTCATGATCGGAATCACGCCGGATGACTGGTTCTCAATACGCTTGATCGGCGCACCGACCTCACGGATGTTAGTCAGCAAAAATGCTACGCCGCCGCCGCGCTTCGACAGTTGCAGCGCAGAATTTACCGCCCGGCCGATCGACTCCATGTTGTCTTCAATGCGGAGCAGAAAGCAGGAAACCAGTTCGCCGCGCTGCTGTTTTCCGCAGTTGAGGAAGGTTGGCGTCGCCGGCTGGAAGCGACCGGAAATCATTTCCTCAACCAGATCTTGCGCCAGTGCGGTATCGCCAGCGGCCAGCGTCATGGCGACCATGCATACGCGGTCTTCATAGCGTTCCAGGTAGCGTTTGCCGTCAAAGGTTTTCAGCGTGTAGCTGGTGTAGTACTTGAAGGCACCGAGAAACGTCTCGAAGCGGAATTTTTTCGCGTACGCCTGCTGGAACAGCTGCTTGATAAAGGCGAAGTCGTATTGCGCCAGCACGCTTTGCTCGTAATAGCCTTCTTCCACCAAATAACGCAGTTTCTCTTCCAGGTTATGGAAGAACACGGTGTTCTGATTGACGTGTTGTAGGAAGTAATGCCGCGCCGCCAACCGATCCTTATCAAACTGGATATGGCCTTCAGCATCATAAAGATTGAGCATCGCGTTGAGCGAATGGTAATCCAGTGCGCTAGTGGCGGGTCTGGTCAGTTCTGTCGTTGCCAAAATACAGTTACTCCCTGTCGAACGTTTGCAACGTCTTGTGTGGTACCGAGCAGCTCAAAACGATAGAGAAAAGGCACCTGACATTTCTTGGCGATGATGTCGCCGGCAATGCCGTACGCTGCACCGAAGTTGGTATTCCCTGCGGCAATGACGCCGCGCAGGAAAGCGCGATTCTGTGGATCGTTGAGAAAGCGGATCACCTGGATTGGTACGGCTCCCACGGCGCTACCGCCGCCATAGCTGGGCACAATCAGAATATAGGGTGTTTCCATCAGCAGTTTGCTGCGGGCACCGGCGATCGGTATGCGCATCGCCGGTAGTCCCAATTTTTCAACGAACCTGTGGGTGTTCTCCGAACTGCTGGAGAAGTAGACCAGCGGGTTCATGGCTGGCCTCAGGACGCAAGGGCGTGAGCCAGCGCGCCAATTTTATCGGGCCGGAAACCGGACCAATGATCGTCACCGGCAATAATCACCGGAACCTGCTGGTAGCCAAGGGATTTCACATGGCTCAGCGCCTGTTGATCTTGAGTGAGGTCGATCACCTGATAACCAATCCCTTGTTTATCAAATGCGCGATAGGTGGCATTGCACTGGACACAGTCCGGTTTACTGTAAATAATAATGCTCATGATTCGCATTTACCTTTTGTGTTGAAGGAAAGGCGGACAGGTCAGATAACGGAGCATTGAACGGCGTTTCTGACGGCGTTATCGACCGCTACATGTTCCCTGCGGTTGATGGATTAAATACTATATGTAGATATTTAATTTATCAACCACGCTATATATGGTGTTTTGGTGAGGTTTGCGCGGAGGCCGCACTGGGGCTGGAAATACGGTGAGGAAAAATTTTTTGCAGGCGGTTATCGACGATAAACCCCTCACGAAGCGAGAGGGGAGGTGCACTTTTATCACTGACGCATGCTGACGGCCAGGCGGTTAAAGGCATTCATGATGCTGATGGCGAAGGTCAAATCGGCAATTTCGGCGTCGCTGAAATGCGCTTTTAGCGCTTCAAATGCACTGTCTGGTGCGCCGGTCGCGGCGATCAGCGTGACGGATTCTGCCCATTCCAGCGCTGCGCATTCGCGTGCGCTGAATTCATGACTGACACGCCAGCCAGCCAATGTATCGAGTTTGGCGTTACTAACACCATTTTCACGCAGGGCTTTGCCATGCATATCCAGGCAGTAGGCACAGCCGTTGATCTGCGACACGCGCATAAACATCAGTTCAATGGTTGTCTTGTCCAGTGCACCTTTTTCCAGCGCCATCAGGGCGTTCACCATGCCTTTGTAAGGTGTGGGAGAGAGTTCGGAATAGTTCAAGCGTTGCTTAATCATGGTCAACCTCGGTTAGCGAGTAGCAGAATCATGGCGCTACTTTAACGGCAATATGGACTATGCTATAGGGCCATAAAATGATTATTTAATCAGGCCATGATGCGTCAATTTCTTTCCTCCTTGCAGCTGGACAGCCAGCTTGCTGATCCTTTGTACCGGCAAATCTATCTGAGAATTAAAGACGCCATTACGCAGGGAACCTTGCAAGCAGGCAGTCGGTTGCCCTCGGTTCGTGGGCTGGCGAGCGATTTGAGTGTGGCGCGCGCCACGGTGGAAAGCGCGTATGGTCAGCTGATCGCTGAGGGATTTCTGCAAAGCCGGGGGCAGGCGGGTACCTATGTTTCGCCACAGGTGCAGAACCTACCTGTGCGTGCAACATTGACGACTGAACCTTTACCGGCAGTGACGGCGAATCCGTTACATCCCAATGGGGCTACCCAGCCGTTTCAGTTGGGGTTACCGGCGCTGGATGTCTTTCCGCGTGCGCTATGGCAGCGGATTGTCGGTCGCCAATTACGCACCAGTCCGCTGGCTTCGCTGGCGCATCCGTCAATGCAGGGTTTGCCTGAACTCCGTGCGGCGATAGTCAATTATTTGCAACTTTCACGTGGCATCAGTTGCCGTCCAGAGCAGGTCTTCATCTGTGCCGGGTATCAGGCGCTGCTGGATCTGGTGATCGGTACCCTGCTTAAGCCGGACGATCAGGTCTGGCTGGAAGATCCGGGCTATCCGGTGACGCTACCGCTGTTTCAAGCTGCTGGCATGAGGCCAGTGGCGGTTCCGGTTGATGAGCAGGGCATGAACGTTGCTGTCGGCATAGCCAGGGCACCTCAGGCAAGCATGGCAGTGCTGACGCCGACTCACCAAAGCCCGCTAGGGGTATCACTCAGTCTGGCGAGACGTATGGAATTGCTGGCATGGGCACAGCAGAAGAAGGCGTGGGTCATTGAAGACGACTACGACAGTGAAGTGCGCTATCACGGACGCCCGCTACCGCCATTGAAAAGCCTCGATCGTCAGGGGCGGGTATTATATGCAGGTACCTTCAGCAAAACGCTGTTTCCGGCACTACGCATGGCGTATTTGATAGTGCCTGTTGGGCTGATGGACGCTTTTAGTCACAACAGTCGGCTGCGGGGTTGTGGTTGCCCACCGTTGATGCAGGCCAGTGTGGCGGACTTCATCAATCAGGGACATTTTTATCGCCATCTGAAACGGATGCGGCCAATCTACCGCCAGCGACGTGGGTGGTTGGCGCAGGCGCTTGAGCAACAATTGGCTGAGCACCTGACGGTAGCATCTCAGGCTGGTGGCATTCAGTTGCTGGCGCGGTTAACAGAGAATTGGCAGGATCGGCTCTTGGCAGAGGAGGCTTGGCGGCGTGGATTGTCGGTACAGGCATTATCGGATTGGCATATCACCGGCCCGGCAAACGCTGGTCTAATTATGGGATTTGCCAATTTTACTCAGCAGCTTGAAGCAGAGCAGGCAGTGGCCAGATTGGCCGCGGTATTCAATAGCGGAAATTAAACGGCCCGCGGTTTCCCGCGGGCCAGACGCACATCTGTTTTATCTTTATGACTGCAAGGGGTGTTAACGCCGGGCCAACAGAACGCCAAGGACGATGCCAACTGCGGCCCCGATTCCTACGCCCTGCCAAGGTTTGTCGCGCACGTAGCTATCTGCTTGTTCGACGGCATCGCGAGCGTGCTGTGTCAGATTACTGGAACCATTGAAGCGCGCACGGGCATCACGTAATACACCTTTTGCCTTACTGTGCAGCTCTTTCAGTTCCTCTTTGGTCTTGTCACCGGATTCCCGTAACACTTCATCCAGCGTATCGGCCAGAAGGGTAACGTCTTGATCGATGTCGCGTTCTACTTTTTCTGATCTCTTAAACATTCGATTCTCCGTTTCGACACATGTCTATTAAGTGTAGACCATTTTTCAAACTGTGTGGGTGATCACGGAAAAAACTGCCATTTAATTCTGTTTTCGCGGCCGATAGCGACGTAATAGATGCCATCAGCAACCGGCGGCAATAAAGTCTCCGTTGGCGCTAACCGGGATGACCGAATTGAACAGCACCAGTGCGAACAGAATCAACAATATACCGCCTAAAATAACGGCCAGCCGTGACACTTGCGCCAGGCGTTTACCTGTCAAATGGTCGTTGGCGGCGATAAATTTTTCACGTGCATGGTGTACCAGCGTGGCGAGAATCATGATCGACAGCGCCGTTCCCAGCGCCATACTGAGGGTGGATATCACGCCCCAGGTGAACATGCCAACGGCGTTGGCAAACACCAATATGAGAATTGCACCGCTACAAGGGCGGATACCGATAGAAACGATAAGCCACAGGGCATTGAGACAGCCTCCCGTCAGTTCTGTTGCGTCAGGCAGATGCCGGTGGCCACAGCCACAATCGTCTTCAGGATTGTGCTGCGTGGTTGCTGTTAACGGCCTCAGTGTTTTGAATGTCGATAGCTTGCGCCGGCGTAACCCCATGGCACGCAGGATCACCACCAGGCCGAAAGCGGCGATAAACAGAGCACTGCCTTTTTCCAGCCAGTAACGGCTCAGGCTCAAATCACCCATCGACAAGTTCAGCGCCACCGCCAGTATCAGGACGAAAAGGATTGCCACAACGCCTTGCATCAGGCTGCCGAGCAGAGTGATAAGTCGACTGGCGTTCAATTGTCTGCGGTGAGTGGCAAGATAGGTGGTGATAACAAACTTACCGTGGCCAGGGCCGACAGAATGCAGGAAACCATAGATAAAGCTGCATAACGCCAGCATTACTCCACCGCTGTACTGATGATTGCGCTGTTGCAACAAATACAGCACCAGATAGCGGTGCATATAGATTTGGGCATTGATGCAGTATTGGACGAACTCTGCCCAGTGGCGGGTGAACAGATAGAGCATAACCAGCAGCAACAGGGCACCGGCGCCCAGACCGGCAAAATTTGCCGGTGTGACTTTCATCGATGAAGTTTTCATGGTGCTGCCAGCCTGTAGCAAAAGGGGGTCTTCAGCTTCCAGCATAGACTTGTGTACGCGGTTCACAAGCGCTGTACATTTGGTTACTCGGCGAAACCAATCACTCACGGAAGCGGCTCATCGATTCCTCTAGTATCTGCTTCAACGGCCCAACGGGGCTTACTGAAAAAACACTCTGAGGAATTAAAGATGAAAAAAGTATTAGCCCTGATCGTTGCTGCTACCATGGGTCTGTCTTCTGTTGCTTTCGCTGCTGATGCAGTAGCTCCAGCAGCTGCGGCTCCAGCTCCAGCAGCAACCATGACTAAAGCTGCACCAGCAGCTGCTGAGAAGGCTCCAGCTAAAGCCACTCATCATAAGAAGACGCATCATAAAGCAACCAAAAAAGCACCAGCACAGAAAGCTCAGGCTGCTAAAAAGCACCACAAAAAAGCAGCCGTGCAGAAAGCTCAGGCCGCTAAAAAGCACCACAAAGCGGCCACTAAAGCCCCAGCCCAGAAAGCCCAGGCTGCTAAAACTCACCACAAAGTAAGCAAAAAAGCCCCAGCTCAGAAAGCTCAGGCTGCTAAAAAACACCACAAAAAAGCGCCAGTGCAGAAAGCTCAGGCCGCTAAAAAGCACCACAAAGCGACCAAAAAAGCAGCTCCAGCCGCTAAATAAGTAAAGTCTGCGGGTAGCGCAGTATCCAGATAATATTTAAACACCCGGTTTTGCCGGGTGTTTTCTTTTGAGGGCTAGCTCATGATGATCAATCGTTATTTGTTCGAAGTGATTTTCAGCGCCGTTACCCTGTGCGGGCTGATTGTTGCCTGGGAACTGTTCCTGGCCGACGGTTTTCTCTAACGTCTGATTATTGTGTCAGTGTGGTTTCATGCAAATGCCGCCAACCCAGCCCGGTCTGGGTCTGCGTAAACACCACAGTAGAGTTACGCAGCGTTGCCTTTTGTCCAGGTAGCATTTGTTTTTCACGATAGCTAACCACCGCCCCCGTTGGCCATTCGGCCACCAACGTCATTTCTTCTATTGTGATTTCCAGCCCCGGTTTAGCTGCGCGATTGGCATGGAAAAAAGCGCTTAGCGCGGCGAAATCCAGCCGACTGCCGTTCAGCGCGATCATGCTGAATGCCGGGTCAAAACGTGCCAATAAGGCCTGTTCTTCCCCTGCACCTTTCTCCAGCCAGTTTTCAATGGCGACATGAGCGTCGATCACTTCGGTAAAATAGCGGTTCATAGAGCTTCCTGTTGAGTATTGAGACGGCGCACGATGGCGCGGTTAGCGATGCGCAGACACAGCAGCAGTGGGATCAGCGTACTGGCGGCGGCCAGGTAAAAACAGCTTTGGTAAGCGACGGCGGGTGAAAAATGTTCAAGCAGCAGATTCAGCAGCAGGCTGAGCAGGGCGACACCCAGGCAAAAACTGAGCTGCCGATTGATGTTCCATAGCGCACTGGCATCTGCCAATTGTTCGTCGGCAATATGCAGGAAGGCGCTGCTCTGTGCTGTGCTGCTGCACAGGCTGCCGCCAAAGCCCATCAGGGCGAAAGCCGCCACCTGCAACCCATGCTCAGTGGCGTGGACAATCTGCGATAGCGCCAGAATACCCAGCCCTTGTAGCAGACACCCGACGATAAACAGGGGGCGTGGGCCAACGCGGTTGAATTTTTTTCCGGTCAGCATGATGGCCAGGAATGAGGCCAAAGACCAAGGCACCATCAGGCTGCCGACCTGCGCGGCATGCATCCCGAGCTGATTTTGCAAATACAACATGGCAACCAGGCTGACACCGATAAACACACCAGGTATGCATTGATAAATGATCATAGAGGTGCGCAGCAACGGCTCTTGTACCAGTCGCAGGTTCAACAGGGGCTGTGTGATACGCAGACTGCGTCGCAGGTAATAGGTCAGCGCCAATGTCCCTGCGGCCAACAATAAGAGGCCTTGCAATAGGCCATCGGTCTCACCCAGCCGGGTGAGACCAAGCAAGATCAGCGTCAGAGCGGTGCAGGCGCAGAGCAGTCCGTTAATGTCGAGTGGCCTGGGTTGGGCGTCTGACGCTTGCGGACGCAACCACAGTATTGCCAGCAAGAGTGCCAGTGCTGCCAATGGCAAGTTAGCGAAGAACACCCAACGCCAGTCAAGCTGATCAACAATCAATCCGCCCAGTGCCGGTGATAACGCCGGTGCCAGCAGACCGACCAGCATAATGGCGGCGGAAAGCCCGGCACGTTCGTGGCTGCGGTACAGTTGATAGGTTAGCGTTTGGCCGATAGGGATCAGCAAACCGCCCCCCATCCCCTGCAACACTCGCCAACCAATCAGCTCACCGATTGAACCAGCATAACCGGCTGCGGCGGTCGCCAGCATGAACACTGTCAGGGATAACAAAAATACCCGTTTCCCACCAATGCGTTGTGCCAACCAGGCGCTGAGTGGTATCACCAGCGTCAGGCCGAGAATATAGCCATTGCTGACCCAGGCCAATTCACCGACTGAAGCATGAAATGCATGCCCGATGGACGGGTAAGCGACATTGGCGATAAACATGTTGATCAGATCGACAAAAAATCCGAGCAGATAGACGATTGCGACTTTGATGCGATAGGGCATGGTGCCTCCGGTTGAAGGCAAGCAGTGTAGCTGGCGGGAAAGTGCGGATAAATCAGCTGCGAGCGATTACACTGTCAAAATAATTTTGACAATAAAGGGCAGTAACATGCTTAACCTACAGCGTTTGGCTATCTTTGTGGCGGTGGTGGACGCCGGCAGTTTCACTGCTGCCGCGGTCGCGCTGGGACAAACCAAGGCGGTAGTCAGTTTCAATGTCAAACAGTTGGAAAGTGAGCTAGGGGTGTCATTGCTGGTGCGTAGCACTCGGCGGCTAGCTCTTACTGATGCGGGTGAACGCTTTTATCAACGCTGCCTGCGGTTGCTGCAAGACGCGGATAATGTGTTGGATGACGTGCGTCGCGATCACCACGGGTTGAGCGGGGTATTGCGTATCACCACCACGCCGGAATACGGGGCACAGGTCGTGGTGCCGGCTTTGGCTGCATTTTCCCGCTTGCATCCACGTCTGCGCATTCAGCATGTTTCCTCCTCTTATCATGCCGATTTAATTTCAGAGCGCTTTGACGTGGCTATCCGTCTAGGGCAGTTGGCTGATTCTAGCCACCGGGCGGCTTTACTGGACAGTTTTGCTATCCTGCCGGTCGCTTCACCGGATTATCTGACGCGCCATCCTATTGATTCATTGACACAATTGGCGCAGGCACAGTGGATCGCCCACAGTCGACTCAGTTCGCCGTTGAGTTGGCAGGTTGTGACGCCTGAACGGCAAGTAGTGCTGTTCAAGGTTGAAGACGCTGCCACGTTAATGGGCGAC
This sequence comes from Serratia grimesii NBRC 13537, assembly GCF_001590905.1. Taxonomy (GTDB): domain Bacteria; phylum Pseudomonadota; class Gammaproteobacteria; order Enterobacterales; family Enterobacteriaceae; genus Serratia; species Serratia grimesii. The sequence goes on along the minus strand of NZ_BCTT01000016.1, from coordinate 58,305 downwards.
AGCGCTTCTGCGCTACTGGCGTTTTCCTTGCATGGGGCTGGCGTGGCACTGCTACCGGCGTGGCTGGTACAGCCGGCAATAGCATCAGGAAAGCTGTGTTGTTTATTGCCAGATCACAGCTTCCCTGAACAGAGTATTTATGCCCTGTACCCCAATACTCGTCATGTGCCGGAAAAGGTACGGGCGTTTATCGATTTTCTACGTGAGCAGGTAACCAGGGGCGAATAAAGGTCAGAATGCTAGCCACTGTTTGCTGATGTACCCATTCGCGTTGCGCCTTTGAAAAGGCGCATAACACCTCTGCATCTTTCTCTTCTGCTGCCAGGATTTGACGTCCATTCGGCTGACACAGCGGAATAAAATCGAAATGGTTACCCTTCGACAATCGTAGTGCATCAATCGGTCGCTGCCCTGCGTCTTTGGCCAGTGTGGCACCGCCAAGGCCAGGTATCTGGCTGTCTGGTTCGAAACGTTGAGGTTCGATGACCAATAAAGGGGCGCTGAGCCGACGCAGGCTGGCAGGCAGCAGATAAGGCACCATGCCGGGATCGAGGGCGACGGCAAAGCGGATACGCGGATCGGTATAGTCAGCATTAAATTGCTGGGTGGAGAGCGCCTCCAGATCAACCTTGGCCTGGGTATAAAACTGGCAATTGGGCGATCGTGGGGCTTGCTGGCAACCGCGGATGAAATCGGTAAGTCTGACTCGGCCACCTATGACGGCAATCGCGCTGTAACCGCCCTTTGAATGGCCGATAACCCCAATTGCTTTACGATTAATGGCCTGAGCCCAGTGGGGATCTGCCGTGATGGCGCTAATCAAGGCGGAAATATCTTTGGTCTGTAACCACAGTTCGGCGGAACGCGCGGGGACTGAATCACCTGTGGTGCTACCGGGATGATTAGCTGCCACCACGATCACGCCTTGTTGGGCCAGAGCAGCCGCCAGCCAAGCCTGACTGCTGTTATTGCCACCGCTACCGTGGCTGATCACGATCAGCGGAAAGTGACCACTAGCTATAGGCGCATCCGGCTGGCTGTTGATACCGATAAAAACGTGATTTGCTCCGATAATATGTGATCCATCCATCGCTGTGGTGGGATAGTAAATTCGGCTGGTCAACGCACGTGATCCGGTCTGAAAGACGTCATCCCGGGTGGCAACCTGATAAGGGGCGGCGCTGGCTGCGCCACATAAGAGTAACCATAACAACAACGCTCTTTTCATTTTCACTCCTCAATGTGTCAACGGCGAGAGAGTGACATTGTCGGTGTTACCCGGCGACCTCGATCGCGATCCGGGTCGTTAAATGATTGTTTTAACAGTACACTGTCGGTTCTGTGTGAAGACAACAAGATGCCGACGATGCCGCTTATTCCCCTCACTTTTCTGTTTGGTTTGTTGTGCCTGGGGCTGCTGTACCGTCTGGGGCGACCACGCACGCGACGCTGGGTCTTTCAGTTATTGCTGCTGTTGTGTGCCTGGCAAAGTCTGCTGGTGGGCATCCGTTACGGCTATGGTTTGACCCAATTAAATGGGGTGCAGCCTTTGAGCGCGGTGGCGATCCCGACGCTAACGTATTTGGCATTTTTGGTCAGTACGCAGGGCAGGTTAAGGCGGCGCGAACTGTGGCACCTGATGCCATTGTGCCTGACGTTGTTGGCCAGTTTGGTCGCGCCTTTTTGGTTGGATATGTTGATCATTGGCACCGACCTGGGTTATGGCGTGGCGCTGCTGTATGCACTGCGGCGTGGTGAGAACAGCTTGCAGCAAGTGGCGCTGGCGGAGAGCTGGCTCAGTTATCGGTTGTGGCGCGGATTGGGCATGTTGCTGATCGCGGTAGCAATAGCCGATCTGGTGATTACACTCGATTTTTCACTGTTTGATGGGCGACATGCCGGTTGGATTGCCACCATCGTTAATTTGCTGGTGGCGTTAAGCCTCTGTTTGGTGCTGGCCAGCAGCCGGCCATCGGAAAGCCCGGTGGATGCGCTGCCAGAACCGACGGAGGATATCACCGAGGATGAAGAGCGGCTGGCCGAGTGGTTTGCACTGGTGCAGCAACGGCTGCGACAGGATGATCTTTATCTGGAACCAGAGCTGAATCTGGCGCGGTTGGCGCGAAAAGTTGGCTTACCGGCACGCCGAGTGTCGCAAGCCATCAATCGGCATACGGGCATGAATGTGTCGCAATATGTTAATCAACTGCGTATCTGCCAAGCGGCGCAGTGGTTGCTTGCCGATGACCGTTCGGTAACCGAGATCATGCAGGCGGCGGGTTTTACCACCAAGTCGAACTTTAACCGCGAGTTTTTACGTATTTATGGTGTAAATCCGAGCGAATGGCGCAGGCAACAAACGCGTAGTTAAATAATAATTCGTTATAACTCTCACATTTATCATCGGATCTCATCGGGGTAAGCTGAGTACTGTTGCCTACCCCGTTCGATGCGAGCCACCTTCGATGACCGCAATCAGCTCCAAAGAAAACAATCTCCAACTGAATAAACGTATTTTATCGGTCGTGATGTTCACCTTCGTTTGTTACCTGACCATCGGCTTGCCGTTGGCGGTGCTGCCAGGGTTTGTCCATAACGACCTGGGCTACAACTCGGTGTTGGCCGGTTTGATCATTAGTGCCCAGTATTTCGCTACCTTGTTTAGCCGACCGCATGCCGGTCGCTATGCCGATCAGCTCGGACCGAAAAAAGTGGTTTTATTCGGGCTGGCTTGTTGCGGTGTGAGCGGTCTGTTTTATGCCATGGCTTTTTGGTTCACTGGTCTGCCGTTGCTGAGTTTAATTCTGCTGTGCATTGGCAGGGTGTTTCTCGGCGTCGGCGAAAGCTTTGCCAGTACGGGGTCTACCCTATGGGGGATTGGCCTGGTGGGGCCGTTGCATACCGCCCGAGTTATCTCATGGAATGGGGTGGCGACTTACGGTGCGATGGCTGCCGGGGCACCGCTCGGTGTTTACCTCAATCAGCACTGGGGGTTGGCCGGGGTGGCGGCGTTGATCGTGCTGGCGGTGGCGGTTTCGCTGTGGCTGGCGAGTGCGAAGCCCAACGTGACGATCGCCGCCGGTAAGCGCATTGCCTTTAGCGCAGTGTTGGGGCGTATTTGGACTTACGGTCTGGGACTGGCAATGGGTACCGTGGGGTTTGGGGTCATCGCCACGTTTATCACCCTCTACTATGCTGATAAAGGCTGGAGCGGGGCCGCGTTCTCACTGACGCTGTTCAGTGTTGCCTTTGTCGGTATCCGCCTGATATTTAGCCAGACGATTAATCGCCACGGTGGCTTAAAAGTCACCCTAGTGTCGTTCCTGATTGAGATTATCGGGTTGTTGTTGATTTGGCTGGCTACGGACCCGCTAATGGTGCAGGCCGGAGCGTTGTTGGCAGGTGCCGGTTTCTCGTTGGTGTTCCCGGCGCTGGGCGTGGAGGCGGTGAAGCAAGTGCCACAGCAAAATCAGGGCACAGCACTGGGCACATACTCGGCATTTCTCGATCTGGCGTTAGGGATCACGGGGCCGTTGGCTGGTTTGTTAATGAGCCACATGGGGGTGCCTTCGATCTATCTGGCGGCTGCGTTGATGGTGCTTATGGGCGCTTTGCTGACGCTGCGTTTACTGCTGCAAAACCGGCAAAATTTATGATTAAGGATTATTCCTAAACCCACATTCATACCGAAAAATTTATTGTTTCATCTCATGATTGCGGTAAGGTCGCTCAGCGGTCCAGAACGAGAGGAGAAATCGATGTATTTACGGCCGGATGAAGTGGCTAGAGTGTTGGAGAATACTGGCTTTGAGCGTGATTATGTCACCGACCAGTCTTATGGTTACCGCAAGGGTGAGCACTACGTGTATGTGAATCGTGAAGCGCGGATGGGCAGAACCGCGTTGGTGATCCACCCTGCACTGAAAGAGAAAAGCGTGCATTTTGCCACGCCGACCTCACCGGTGCGCACCAGCGATCAGTACCTTGAGTTTCCCCTGGATTTAAGCAGTGATGCCCCGAGTGCGCGTTACGGCATTCCACACGGCTTCAGCTCGCGTGATGCGCTTTCACGCTATATCTACAGCATGTTTCAGTAATGCCTCCCCCGCCTGCGGGGGACACCTTCACCAATTTGCGATAGCTTCCTGATTAAAACGCTCATTGTAAGCGCGGCGAAACTGCGCCAATTCAAAGGCATCTATATCCAGATCGGCAAAGTAGAACAGGGCAGCTTCAGTGTGTTCGGCATGCAGTTCCGGCGACAGCCCGGCGCGTACCAGCGTTTCCCGCCACAGCGCTATCTGGTGGTCATCCGCCTGTTTGATAAAGGTCAGATAAATAAACAGCAAATAGGCCGCCTGGTGCATCTCTTCGGTGTAACCGTTATTCAGCACGCGGATAAAAGTCTGGCTGTTGCGGCTGCCCATCTCCTGAATCATCGATTCAATCAACATCGGTTTTACTTTCAGCAAGTGGGCCAGAGAGTCGATGGCTTTGCGCGTATCGGAAGTCAAAATGCGGTAACCAATAATAAATACAACGATCAGGGCAGCGATGATGATCCAGGTCATTTATGATTTATTACACTCTCAGAACGCCAGTATTTGGCAGGAGGCGCTGCGTGACAGCGCCCGGTGTCAACGCTGTTCGCCGCTGAAGTTATCGGCTGCCCGCTGTTGATTGCGCAGGTGGTGGTTGAAAGTGGCAGCATCCTTGGCCAACGCGTCCAGATGGGCGCCCAGCATTTTGATTTGCTTCACTAACGCGTGCTGTTCCGGCACTGAGCTGGCGGTGCTCAGCTTGCGCACCAGTTGCTCATTTTGCATACGCAATGCGACTTCGCGCTGTTTAGCTTCTTCCAGCAACTGCTGCAGTGCCTGATAGCTGTGCTGCCATTCACGGTGCTGCCTTTCGAAGCTGGCCTGCAGCTCGCTCATGGCATTTTGAAACTGGGCTTCCAGCTCGCGCATTTTCATGGGATCGATCCTTTGCGGCACTCAATAATGGTTTGGCAGTATAACGAAAACTGCACAGAACCTCACCCGTTGACGACAATTGCGGAAAATTCCCGGCTTGCAACCGGGGCAAGCCGTCTTACAATCAGGTTCATCCCCGGCATTAAAGGCCCAGTCTAAGAGTGGCAGAAAGATGAGCAACCAGGACAAAGACTTTTTTGAACAGGCGATGGCGGATGTCATCCCGTTATCCAGCGCCCCCGAGACCCTGTACCTTAAACCGCAGGAGACGATGGATAAAAGTGCGCGGCGTGAGGCGCAGGCACTGCGGCAGGAAAACTTCCTCAGCACCGGCTTTCTCGAACTGATCCCTTGTGAAGTTCCGCTGGAATACAAAGGCGAGGGGATCCAGCAGGGGGTACTGGACAAGCTGAGCCATGGCCGCTATCCGTCGCAGGCCAGTCTGAACTTGCTGAAACAATCAGTGGAGGCTTCGCGACAAGCGCTGTTCCGCTTTATTTTGCAGGCAGAAAAGCAAAACCTGCGCTCGCTGCTGATTGTCCACGGGCGTGGGCGGGAAGAAGAGAGCCATGCCAATATCATTCGCAGCTATCTCGCCAAATGGCTGGCGCAGTTTGAACAGGTGCAGGCTTTTTGTCGGGCGTTGCCGCGTGATGGCGGCGAAGGTGCTTGTTATGTCACGCTGCGCAAATCGGCGCAGGCCAAGATTGATAACTTCGAGCGCCACGCCAAGCGCAGCCGTTAGGAAATAACAGCCGGCAGCGCTGCCGCCGGCTGGAGGAGGTTATTTATTGAAGAATTTGTAGTCCAGCGAATAACGCCCGGCACCGGTGACCGCCAACAGCAGCAGCCCGCCGATAATGCTGATATTTTTAAAGAAGTTTATTTCGTTGCCCATCATTTCCATGCCGGTCATTTTCCAGAATGGGTGACCGATAAAAGCGGTGCCGAGAACATAGACGGCAAAAATAACCGCGATAGGGCGGGTAAATAACCCGAGAATAAGCGCGATGCCAAAAAAGAACTCAACCACCACGGCGATAATCGCCGCCAAATACGGCATTGGCGTACCATAACCCTCCATTGCCGTCACGGTTGCACCAAAGCTGGTCAGTTTCATCCAGCCAAAAATGATAAACAGGATCATCAACAAGATTCGAGATAACAGAATAACGCCGTCTTTTGAGCTTTCACCCATTTTGAACTCCTCAGCCACTGTCACAATTATGTTGTGTTACTGATTAAATAATAGACTAATATCAGCATTGTTCTAGACCCGTCATCTTTCAAGCTGCAGCGTTGTTACCTGCACTAGCTCACCCCAGTTACTTACTAAAGTAAGCGCCTGGGGATGAGCGAGCTGGGCGCCTAGCTGCAGCTTGAAAGCTATAGGGTATAAATTTATGTATTTTTAAAATGGGATAAATTTATGGATCTTGAAATTCTGGCAGACGAGAAACGTTTTTATATAAACGATCGGCAGGGAAAAATGATCGCCGAGATATCCTTTGTACCGAGCGGAGACAAATTAACCATTATCGATCACACGTGGGTGGATGAGGTATTGAAAGGTCAGGGCGTCGGTAAAAAGCTGGTGGCGCTGGTGGTGGCGAAAATGCGGGCTGAAAACCGTAAAATTATTCCGTTGTGTCCATTTGCCAAACATGAGTTTGATACAACACCTGAATACCAGGATATCCGCGCGTAAAGGCCTTGCAGGCGTGAACGTGCATTAGGCGTTGTGGTGGTTGGCAGAATAATCGTTATATATTATTGTATATATCGATTATTAAAACAGAGAGATAACACCATAATGCCGGGACTATTGATGTTCTATGTGGGTGGTACGGCGCCGGGCGCCAATATCGAACTGCACGATGTACAGTTTGTTGCAGCAGAACAGCCTGAAGAGGCTTACCCTTTGCTGCGTGAGAAATGGTTTGGGGATAAGAGTAAGGTGCATATTGATGGCTATGCGCGCATTGAATGGGCGGATGGTTACGACGTAATGTTGTGTGCAGCACCCTTTCACGGTCCGGAAAAGCTGTTCTTTGTCAATGTGGGGGGCTACCGCAGTGACGAGCTGGCTGAACTGCATCAGTTTGGTTTGTTTGTGGCACACAGTGCCGATGAGGCCAAAGAGAAAGCCAAGCAGGTGCTGCTGACCGGCAGTTTCCAGCAGCATAAGGATGACTTGGCCGAAGTCGACGACTGCCTGCTGCTACATTCATTGCAGGGATATCATATCCATCTGAAGGCAAATGCGCTGGGGGAACCGGCACGACCGTTGTGGCAGGGATATTTGCCTATCGGTGAATAAGACGTCTATTACACGGCAAGTGCCTGCAACTGTTGCATAAGCCACTGACAAGCATCTGGTCGGCCATTTCTCTGGTGCAGGTAAATCTTGATTTTGTAATTGGGTACCGGGAACGGCAGAGGATGAATATCCAATTCCACTGACTGGCGTAATTTCTGCGCGGCGTAATGTGGGATGCTCATCATCAGTTCGCTATCGGCGATAATAAAAGGCGCACCCAACAGTGAGGGCGTGCGGATAGCGACATCGCGATGCAGCCCCAGCTTTTCCAACTGATAGTCGATCACACCGTGCTGTTCGTTCCAAGGCGTGACCACCAAATGGCGTGCCTGAAGGTAGTTCTCCAGTGTCAGTTTGCCGTGTTTTTTGCTCAAGGCCGGGGAACAGATCGCCACATATTTATCTTCCAGCCAGTCGACTTCGTCGATCTCCTGATAATTTTCGTCACCTGCCTCGGTAAAGCCCAGTGCAAAGTCTATTTTCCCGGCCAGTAAATCATTGAGCGCGACCTTACGTTCCGAGTAGCACAGCTGGAATGATAACTTTGGCGCTAACCGCTGCATCTGTGCCATTAGCGCAGGAAAAACGGCGAAGGCGGTGTAGTCGGTGATGGCGAAGGTGAAGCTTTCCTGGCTGTCGGCGGCGATAAAGCGTGGTCTGGGATGAAGACCTTTAGACAGTAGTGCCAGGCTTTCACTAATGGTCGGAGCCAGGCTTTCTGCATACACCGTCGGATGCATGTCGTTGCCGACGCGATAAAACAGTTCGTCTGCCATCGTTTTGCGCAGGCGAATTAGGGCATGGCTCAAAGCCGATGAACTGATAGCCAGCTCCGCAGCAGCGCGCGTGACGGAACGTAGACGATACACAGCTTCGAAAACCAACAGAAGGTTGAGATCCAGGCGTCTCAAATCCAGATGCATAATGTTCATTACCTGTTGATGAAAATGCAGTTCATACAGTATTTGTAACGCTATATGCTGGCAAGTAATACAAACAACAACTTTCAGGATGACCCATGACCATTGAGATTCACCCGGCGACAAAAAACGATGCCAAATTGATTCTGGATATGATTGTTGAGCTGGCCGTGTACGAAAAAGCACGTGATCAAGTGCTTGCCAGTGCGGCAGATATTGAACAAAGCCTGTTCGGTCCGGACGCCTGTTCTGAGGCTCTGATCTGTACCGTTGATGGTGAGCCCGCCGGTTATGCGGTGTTCTTTATGAGTTATTCCACCTGGTTGGGTAAAAACGGTATTTATTTAGAGGATCTGTACGTTGCACCGAAATTTCGCGGTGCCGGCGCGGGCAAAAAGTTACTGCGGCATATTGCCCAATTGGCCTGCGAGCGTCGCTGTGGTCGTCTGGAGTGGAGTGTGCTGGACTGGAATCAACCGGCTATCGATTTTTACCTGAGTATAGGTGCAGAGCCGCAGGGAGAGTGGGTCAGATATCGAATGGAAGGTGACGTATTGACGCAATTTGCGGCGCAAGGCACCGGCTTGGGGGCTAAATAAGCTCTGGGGGGAGGTGACCTCCCCAATATTGGATGCATAAAGATTTACAGCTGTGCGGGATCATGACATGGGTTTATGGGCCGCGAGAATAAAAATCATCGGGCGTTCTTTCTCTTCGTCGAGCGCCGGGTTTTCTGCGATTTGCTGCGCTGAAGGACCCCATTCATTGAGGTAGGTAACGACAAAACCTTTTTGTACCAACAGATTAATGTAGCTGCCGAGCATACGGTGCTGTTTGATCACGCCTTTCGCCAACCAGTTGGAGATCCGTTGGCCTTCTTTCTGATAACCATTGACCGGCCAGGATTTCTGTTCGTTCTGATCAACCAACCAACCCTGATGCTGCGGTGCGGTATAAATGGGATGTTCGGCGGTGAAGATAAACTGCCCGCCCGGTACCAGCGCCTGATAAACCGTAGCAAACAATCGCGCCAGATCGTCTATATAGTGCAGCGTCAGTGAACTATACGCAAAATCATAGGAAACAGGGGGAAGTTGAAGCTGCTCCAAATCCTGCTGGCAGTATTCAATGCCGTCATCTTGCGTCAATGCCCGCGCTTTATTGAGCATTTTTTCCGATAGGTCCAAGCCCAGGACGCTGGCAGCATTCTGTTCCCGTGCACTACGGCAAAACCAACCATAGCCACAGCCCAGATCGACCACTTTCTTTCCGTGTAAATCCGGCAATATGCTACGGATGGTCGGCCATTCCGGTGCGCCGTCCAGCCCATGCACCGAGCGGCTGAGCTGGGCATAACCGTCGAAAAACGCCTGATTGTCATAAATATTTTGTGTCATTACGATTCCTGTATGAGTAAACCACTTACCGCACTAGACCAAGCGATGCTCGTGTAGCTTGAAGGTCTCCATGATGCTGTCCATTAATACTTGTACCCGGTGAGGTAGCACACCACGCTGGCGGTAAATGAGATAAGCCTGCATATCAATGCACCGTTCACGTTCAATACAAGGCAGCAATGAGCCGGATTCCAATGCCGAGGCCACTGAGTAGTAGGGGGCATAGATAATGCCCAATCCTTGTTTGGCTAACTCGACGGCCGGTAAAATATTGTCACAGATGCTGGCACCATTGACCGCCACTTGTACTAACTGGCCTTGCGAATCATAGCTGCTCCAGGTGTTACGGCTGCCGCCTAACACTCGCAAGGTGATACAGCGATGCTGCGTCAGTTCCATCGGTTCGATAAGCGGTGAATGAGCAATGTAATCCGGTGATGCAAACAGCCCGACGCGGAAACGGGTCAACGGCCGGGCGATCAAACTCTCGTTTTGCGGCTGGAAGAGACTAATTAGCAGGTCACAGTCGCTGTCGAAAACCGTGCCATATTTCTTCTCCCGCTCGTCCGGATTACGAGTCACTAAATCAACGATCAGTTCAGGAGATTCACGTAGCAGGGGCGGCAACAGATAACGCGTCAAGAATGAATGAATGCCAATGGGCGCGCCGAGCGTCACCATGCCGTTCAGGCTGCGTTTATAGGTGCCGGACATGTCGAGCAAGTCGTTATGTTCATCAAGTAAAAAGGCGGCACGACGTAGAAATTGTTCACCGAACTCGGTTAAAGACAGAGTTCGCGGGCTGCGCAAAAAGATTTCCAGACCAAGCCGTCGCTCAAGTGCCGTCAGTGTGCGTGACACATTGGATTGCGGCATATCCAACAGCTGTGCCGCTTTGCTGACGCTGGCGGTTTCGGCGATGGTGCGAACGATCCTGAGTTCGTCGATCCTGAAGTCTTTTGCTTTCACGCGGTAAGCCATTCTGAGTTTGTATATCAAAAATGATATACATTTTTGCCGGTATTGTCATATGACTTATCACTGACCGGCGGGTATTCTTTTGGTCAATTATTTGCTATGCATTAAAATTGACATGGAAGATTATAATGAAAATAACCTGCGCGACCGTTTTACCTTTGACGTTAATGTTGACGGCTTGCTCGTCAGGGGTAACCGAAAAAGAAAAATATTCGACGTTCCTGCCTAGTTACAGTGATATTACCAAGAGCAAGTCAGCCTCTGGTAAAGATGTTTTATATTGGAAAGACAGTCACGTTGATTTCTCTAAATATAAATATTTAGTTTATCAGCCGATGATCTATTTCCCACGGCCAAAACCTAGCGAGATGGTGAGTCAGCAGGCGCTTGATAATATCCTCAGTTACACCAACAGACAGTTCAAGCTGGCAATGGGGTCGCATTTTACCCTGGAGGATGTGCCGCGTGAAAATACGCTGATTTTCCGTGGGGCTATCACGGCGATCGACATGCAGAAAAAGGGGCTACAAGTGTATGAGGTACTGCCGATTACGCTGCTGGTTGCCGCAACGCAAAGCGTGACCGGCCACCGTACCATGGAAAGCGCCGTTTATATGGAAGGTGAGTTTATCGACGCTTCAACCAACCAGCCGGTAATCAAAGTGGTGAGAAAGGCGTCCGGAGGGAATCTGAATAATGAAAAATCGCAGCTGAAAGTAACCGATGTCAAAAATGCCATCGATACCATTGCCAATGATATTAAAGACTATAAGACGTCATAGGCGTCACTCAATAAATTAGCATAATTAACCAGGGTGTTGCATGTTTCTAAATTACTTCGCTTTAGGCGTATTGATCGCCGTATTTTTAATTCTATTTTACGGTGTGATCATTATTCACGATATTCCTTATTTACTGGCTAAGAAACGGCAGCACCCTCATCAGGATGCCATTCATGTTGCAGGCTGGGTTAGCCTGTTTACCTTGCATGCCATTTGGCCACTGTTATGGATTTGGGCGACATTATACCGGCCGGAACGGGGCTGGGGAATGAGCGAAAAAGCTGAGCAACCTGATGTGTTGCAGGCACGAATTAATCAGCTCGAAAGTGAATTGCAGCGTATGCAGACGCAGGTTGCAGCTCAAAGCTCGTCGTCCAATAAAGGTTAAGCAAACAGTATGGATCTCTTAATTATTCTCAGCTACGTTGCGCTGAGCTACGGCGTATTCAAACTGTTCCGTATCCCGGTCAATAAATGGACGGTGCCGACGGCGGTGCTCGGCGGTATCTTCATTGTGGGTGCCTTAATCCTGGGGATGAATTACAACCATCCTTATACCTATCGGGCGCAGAAGATCGCGATATCCGTGCCAATTGTCCCGCAGGTCTCGGGGATGATTGTTGAAGTCACCGATAAAACCAACGTGTTACTGCGCAAAGGGGAAATTCTGTTTCGCCTTGATGATACCCGCTACCGCGCCCGACTGAACAAGCTGCAAGCGGAACTTGCTGGCGCACAAGCAGATGTGCGAGCACGGCAGGCTACATTGAATGAGTCCGCAGCGAATGTTCAGCGTGTAAATGCCGAGTATGAGCGTGCTCGTAAGGATTATCAGCGCTATGCCAAAGGCGCGACCATGACGGTCAATCCTTTTTCTGAGCAAGATATTAGCCATGCGCAGCAACAATATCAGGCACAATCTGCCGCATTGCAGGCCGCCAAAGCGCAGCACCAACAGGCGCAGGAGCAGCTTTCGGGCCACTACAATGGTGAAGATGCCCACATCGCCAGCCTGAAATCACAGATTGCAGAGGCAACGTATAATCTGGAACAAGCCACGGTACGTGCGCCAAGCGACGGTTATGTGACGCAAGTGTTGGCCAGACCGGGCACGACGGCGGTGCGGCTGCCTTTCAAGCCGGTGATGATTTTTATTCCACAGCAAAAGCGGCAGGTGGTGGCGGTATTCCGCCAGAACTCGATCCTGCGTTTAACCGAGGGCGATAAGGCCGAGGTGGTATTCAACGGCTTGCCGGGCAAAGTCTATGGCGGCTCGGTGACGCGGGTGTTGCCGGTGGTACCGGACGGCAGCTATCAGGCCAGTGGTGCATTGCAGGGATTAAATGTGGGTGCCCAGCAGGAAGGGGTTTACGTAATGATCGACCTGGCTCCCAGCCCAGAACTCGACAAACTGCCCGATGGCGTGACGGCGCAGACTGCGGTGTATACCGAGCACTTCGAGCATCTTTCCATCATGCGCAAGGTTCTGCTACGCATGACCAGTTGGCTGCACTACCTGTATTTGGATCACTAGCGGCTAGCTGTTTGGAAGGTTAGCGCCGCAGAAGCCAAAACCCGCAACCCAGGTTGCGGGTTTTTCGTTATTGCCGCCAGGCCTATTATCACTTTCAGTGATGCAGCATATCGTCGACAACCTGTTCCGTTGTCAGTTGGAATGGATAGTAAGTCGGCCAGTTATCCATTTCCGCCAGCAACGCTTCTTGGGATGTGCTTCCCATAAATATATGGAAATGAGCCGATTTGCGTGGAGCGATAGTGTGATCGCTGAATTGAACATATTTCGGCGCTTGGCTGCCGGCATCCTTACATTCAAACAGGTAGCGAACCCCTTTTTTGCCTGAGGTGTAGGTCAAGATTTTATATCCCACATAGTCGTACTTGCAGGAATTCTCTTCGTTGCCTTTATGGAACGCCATAACGCCGTTTTCAATCCCGATAGTATCTATATCGCTAGCGTATCCCTTGCGGTAATACTCTTTAATCTGCTCGAAGGTTTTACCCGGATCTTTTTCCGCCTTCTTCTTGAACACCGGGTCAAGGTCCCCATTCTGCAAATAAGGATAAACCGACTGCCATACACCATCCCAATCTGACAGGGTTCTATCCTTGACGTTCTTATCATCGAAAACGCCAGCAGCGGCCTTTTGCTCGATTTCCGTCATAGGTTTGCCATGCGAATGATGGCCATGGGCTGACGCGTAGCCACAAACCAAAAACGCGCCCAGCACCAATGAAAGCTTGCCAATATAGCTCCTCAAAATATCCTTCTCCTTAAGATCACTAAAAATAAAAAGTTACGATATAACATAACAATTAACAGTTCAATGTCTTCATCAGCATCGTGAGGTATTCGCCATTCATAAAGAGGCGTTTTCCAACGAACAAGTTATCAGGATTCTCTGTAAGACGAAGCAGGAGGCCTGGCATCAACCAGAGGCAAGGCTGTGTAAGTGCTGAGGCAGATCATGGCGCGTTTTTTACTGTTGGGAAGTTGGTAGTGGAAGCGCCACAGTTTCTTGCCGGTTGCTGGCTTTGACTAACAGCAACAGGCTGCCACCGTCATGCAAGGTGAGTTATTTTTTTGTACTTCGGAATGGGGGAGGGCGTGTAGTCCGCGCCATGCGGAGGGGCTTCCATAATTGGTATACCTAAACGTATACCAATAACTCACTGATTTAGCTGTGTATTTTCGGATTGCTACAGATACAAAAAAGCCCGCAACGTGAATTGCGGGCTTTTCCGTTATTGTCACCAGATCTATCTGGGGTCACCGGTGACCTATTTGGTGGAGCTGGGGGGATTTGAACCCCCGTCCGAAATTACTACACCGTCGGCACTACATGCTTAGTCCAATCTTTACATTCGCCGGTCAGCTGCGGATGGACACGCCACTAACAAACTAGCCTGATTGGATTTAACGCTTCAGCCCCAGGCAGGACATCCACGCGATCTCTTTTGGGTTTGACCTCTCTTGATCCCCGTCCTAAGAGCGGAGGCTAGGGAGAGAGGGCTCTTAGCAGGGTATTAAGCTGCTAGGGCGTAGTTTTCGTCGTTTGCGACTATTTTTTTGCGGCTTTTTACGAGGCCAACCGCCCCTCGGCATGCTCCTAGGGCTTCGCAAATCCCGTCGAATCCAGAATCAGCCCCAAGTAACTTTGTGCAGTATACCAGAAGTTTAGCCCGTTAAGCCAGAGGCTTATCGGTTTGCGTGCTTCATGATACGGGCTTTCGCCGTCTGCCATTCACGATCTTTGATGTCATCGCGCTTATCGTGTTCTTTCTTGCCTTTGGCTACGCCGATTTTGACTTTGACCCAGGCATTTTTCCAATACATGGACAAGGCAACCACGGTATAGCCTTCGCGGTTAACACGGCCGAATAAGGAATCCAGCTCGCGTTTGTTCAACAGCAGTTTACGGGTACGTATCGGATCGCAAACCACATGCGACGAAGCCACGCTAAGGGGCGTGATAGTGGCGCCAAACAGATAGGCTTCACCATCGCGGAATGTCACGTAGCTGTCGCTGAGGTTGGCTTTGCCGGCACGCAGCGATTTTACTTCCCACCCTTGCAGGGACAGGCCCGCTTCGATTTCTTCTTCAATGAAGTATTCGAAACGTGCTCGCTTGTTTTGCGCAATGGTGGCAGAACCGGGTTTGTGTGCTTTTTTCTTTGTCATAGTGTGTTCATTATACTGGATGCGCGAGCGAAAGAAATCCTTTACCGCTCAGCACCTGCGCAATTTTTCGCATTTTTGGCCCCTTCGTTGCATAGCAGATTTTTTGTTTGCTGATAGATAAATGGTATGATTTGTATGTTTTGTGTCTCACAGGAAATGTTATGCCCCAGATCAGTCGGTCTGCGTTGGTGCCGTTCAGCGCTGAGCAGATGTATCAGTTGGTTAACGATGTTCATTCTTATCCCGATTTTCTGCCAGGTTGCACCGGTAGCCGGGTGATTGACGCGTCCAACAATGAAATGACCGCCGCAGTAGATGTTGCCAAAGCCGGTATCAGCAAAACGTTTACTACGCGTAATACGCTGCTGGATAACCAGAGCATCAATATGCAACTGGTGGATGGTCCCTTCCGTAAGCTGATGGGGGGCTGGCATTTTACGCCGCTCAGTCCGGAAGCCTGCAAGGTTGAGCTGCACCTGGATTTCGAATTTACCAACAAACTGATCGAGTTGGCGTTCGGAAAGGTGTTTAAAGAACTGGCCGGCAACATGGTGCAAGCATTCACCCAGCGGGCAAAAGAGGTTTACAGTGTCAGATATACGGGTTGAGGTGGTTTACGCCCTGCCGGAACGTCAGTATCTGCGCAAAGTCACGCTGGCCGAAGGCAGCAGTGTTGAACAGGCAATTGTGGCCTCTGGTCTGCTTGAACTGCGTAGTGACATTGACCTGCAAAGTAACAAGGTGGGCATCTATAGCCGACCGGCCAAGTTGGGTGATGTACTCAACGATGGCGACCGGGTGGAAATTTACCGCCCCTTGATTGCCGATCCTAAAGAACTGCGCCGGCAACGGGCAGAAAAGGCAAAAAAATAAGGCGCTGAATGCGCCTTGTTTTTTATCAGAATTTTACCTTCCGAGTTGCAGCCTGTTACTGTCATGAAGAACGTGACGTATCCCTCATGGGCCGGACGATAATTCCTTCGCTGATTATTTGGTCAGCGCAGGTTTGTTCTGAATATCGGTCAACACGCCAGCGCTGTTGAAGGTCAACGTCAGGGTTTGCTGAGTGATATCTTCATGGCCTGGTTGCTGACGGAATACATAGAACCACGTCTGAGTACCGAACGGGTCTTGCAGCATTGGGGTGCCCAATGTGTACGCGACCTGTTGCTGGGTCATACCTTTCTGAATTTTAGCTACGTCGGTTGACGTCAGGTAGTTCCCTTGGTTGATGTCAGGCCGGTAAACCACCTTCTCAAAGGTAGAACAGCCTGCAGTCAGCATCACAAGAACTACAGCGGCGGCAGTCAGCGTTTTACAGCGCATAGTAATCACATTCCTTTAGGGCATAGGATGCCGATGATAATAGACCTTGCTGCTGTTGGAAACCCTTATACCCTTCATCTTTCAAGTTGTAGCTGTGTTGGCTGCCCTCGTTCACCCCAGTCACTTAGTTAACTAAGCTCCCGGGGATTCCCTTGGTTGCCGCCTTGCTACAACTTGAAATCTATTGGGTATACCCGTCATCCTTCAAATTGAAGCCGTATTGGCAGCCTTCGTTTATCCCTGTTACTGAGGAGACTAAGCTCCCGGGGAATCCCTTGGTTGCCGCCTTGCTACAACTTGAAATCTATTGGGTATACCCGTCATCCTTCAAGTTGAAGCCGTATTGGCACCTTTGTTCATCCCAATCGCTGAGTTGACGAAGTTTCCCGGAGGGTCTTAATTGTGGCCTGGCTACAGCTTGAGGTCTGTCGGGCAAACAGCGCCAAAGTCAGACCTCAGGAAAGTAAAAAAGTTGAGCTTTTTTATGCAGCAAGCAGTTCTTTTGCATTTGCCAGCGTGTTCCGAGTGACTTCACTACCACCAAGAAGGCGTGCCAACTCTTGCAAACGAGCTCGTTTATCCAATGGCGACATCTGTGTTTCGGTTTCTGTGCCGTCGGTCTGTTTACTGACGAACAGATGTTGATGCCCACAGCCCGCGACTTGCGGCAGGTGAGTGACGCACATAACTTGTGTGGATTCGCCTAATTGGCGAAGCAGGCGGCCAACAATGGCGGCAGTTGGGCCACTGATACCGACGTCCACTTCGTCGAAAATCAGTGCTGGTGTTTCCATTTTGCGGGCGGTAATCACCTGGATCGCCAGCGCGATACGGGACAATTCGCCGCCAGAGGCAACCTTCGCCAATGCCTGTAGCGGTTGGCCCGGGTTGGTGGACACACAAAACTCGGTGCGGGTCGCGCCTTCCGCACTCAAATATTGCGGTTCGAAGCGTACGTCGATATTGAATTTACCATGCGGCATGGAGAGTGCCTGCATGCTGTCGGTAATCAACGTGGTCAACTCAGCGGCATAATGCTGGCGTTTCTGATGCAGTTGCTCTGCCAACAACAGCGCTTGCTGATGATGCAGCGTAACCGCCTCGGTCAGGTGTTCGTGGTCGTTTTCTTGTTGTGACAGCAACTGTTGTTCATCCAGCATTTGCTGGTGCAACTGCGGCAGTTCTTCTGGCGCGACATGGTGTTTACGCGCCAGGTTAATTTGCCGCGACAGGCGCTGCTCGAGTTCTTGCAGGCGGTTGGGATCCAAATCCATGCGGTCGGCATAATGGCGCAGTTCATCGCTGGCTTCACTGATTTGGATTGACGCCTCTTCCAGCATATCCAGCAGGCCACTGAGTTTCTCATCCATGCCGATCAGCTCAACCAGCAGATGCTTAGCGGTATAAAGCTGGCTTAGCATGTTGTTTTCTTCGTCATCAGCCAACAATTGCAAGGTTTGTTGGCTGATCGTCAATAACTGGCCACTATTGGCCAGGCGTTTGAACTCAGTGTCGATTTGTTCAAATTCGCCAGCCTGAGGCGCAAACTCGTTCAGCTCTTTTAATTGATATTGCAGTAGCTGTTTGCGCGCGTCGCGCTCAATGGATTGCTGCTGATGGTGAGCCAGTTCGCGGCAGCTTTGGTGCCAGCGCTGGTAAGCTTGTTGCATTTGCGTCAGTAGAGCGGGTTCGTCTGCATAAGCGTCGAGCAGTTGTTTTTGGTGCTCTGGCTTGAGCAACAACTGGTGGGCATGCTGGCCGTGGATTTGAATCAGCCGCTGGCCGAGCTCACGCAACTGCGAAAGCGGTACAGCAGTGCCATTGATAAAACCGCGTGAGCGGCCATCTGCGTTGATCACCCGGCGCAGCAGGCACTCATTGCTGTCGTCTAATTGATTTTGCTCTAACCATTGGCGCGCAGACGGGGTGTCTGCCAGCGAAAAGCGAGCACAGATATCGGCACGGGCGGCTCCCAAGCGAACGACATTACCGTCGGCACGGTTACCGAGGCATAACCCCAGAGCGTCGATAGCGATCGATTTACCGGCGCCGGTTTCACCGGTAATCGCCGTCATACCCGGTTGAAAATCTATTTCCAACTCACGAACGATAGCAAAATTGCTGATGGTCAATTGCGCCAGCATGGGAACCTTCCTGTGTATAAACACATAACTGTAGTTTCATACAGTATAAACTGGTTTTATATACAGTAAAGGGGCTGGCGCAGTTTTTAGAATAATTTTTTTGACCAGCCCAGCTTGGTACTTAAGGTATTGAAATAGCTGTAGTCCTTTGGGTGAATAAGATTCAAATGGAAATCACTACGGCGTATCAAAACCTCTTCGCCTTCCTGGATAGGTAGCGCGATTTGGCTGTCGCAGCTGATTTCCAGATCGCTACCAATCTGCGAAAACTTCAGCCGAATGGTGCTGTTGCCGTTGATCACCAACGGGCGGGCTGAAAGGGTGTGCGGGAACATAGGCACCAGTGCAATGGCTTCCAGCGATGGCGTCAGGATCGGCCCACCGGCGGAAAGAGAGTAGGCGGTCGAACCGGTCGGGGTAGCGATTATCAGGCCGTCAGAGCGTTGTGAGAAGGCGAAGCGATCGTCGATATACACTTCGAACTCAATCATGTGCGCCACTTTACCAGGGTGCAATACCACTTCATTGATAGCGGTACTGATGCGGCACTGTTGGTTCTCTTTGTGCACGATGGTTTCCAGCAGGAAGCGCTGTTCATCGATGTACTCGCCTTCTAACACGTCGGCCAGTTGCTGTAATGCGTTATCGGGGTCTAGATCGGTGAGGAAACCGAGATTGCCGCGGTTAACACCGATCACTTTAATGTCGTAACGGGCCAACACGCGCGCAGCGCCAAGCATATTGCCGTCGCCGCCAACGACTACGGCCAAATCGGCCTTTTGGCCAATCTCTGCCAAGCTACCGGTTACGGCGTCTTTCAACCCTAAATCCTGGGCAATCTGCCGTTCAACCATCACTGAATAGCCTCGGGCGACCAACCAGTGAAATAACATCTCATGCGTTGCCAGCGCCGAAGGGTGACGCGGGTGGCCAACAATGCCAATACAGGCGAATTTTTTATTCATTGTTGTGATTTTCCTCACCGGGACCAGTTTATGCCCCACATTGTGACCGGTTGACTTGAAACCCCGGTTTTGATCCCCATAATAAGCCAAGTTGCGAGATTAATGCTAAAACGCGGAGATATTCATGAGTAGTAAAGAACAGAAGACGCCAAACGAGCAAGTCTCGGAAGAAATGGAACAGCAGGAAGCCCTGCCGGAAGCGGCTGAGGGCGTCGATCTGCGGGATGAGCGCATTGCTGAGCTGGAAGCTCAACTGGCCGAATCTCAGCAGCATGAACGCGACAGCCTGCTGCGTGCCAAAGCGGAGATGGAAAATGTCCGTCGCCGTACTGAACTGGATATCGAAAAAGCGCACAAATTTGCGCTGGAGAAATTCTCTGGCGATCTGTTGCCGGTGCTTGATAACCTGGAACGCGCGTTGGAAATGGCGGATAAAAACAATCCGGAATTGACAGCAATGATTGAAGGTATCGAACTGACGCTGAAGTC
The DNA here is from genome assembly GCF_001590905.1 of Serratia grimesii NBRC 13537. Classification (GTDB taxonomy): domain Bacteria; phylum Pseudomonadota; class Gammaproteobacteria; order Enterobacterales; family Enterobacteriaceae; genus Serratia; species Serratia grimesii. The sequence goes on along the minus strand of NZ_BCTT01000016.1, from coordinate 38,308 downwards.
CCTGCAGGACGTTGTGCGTAAGTACGGGATCGAAATCGTTGGCGACATTAACGTGCCGTTCAACCCGGATGTGCACCAGGCGATGAGCCTGATGGAATCCGCCGATCACCAGCCGAACCATGTCATGATGGTGATGCAGAAAGGCTATACGCTGAATGGCCGCCTGTTGCGCCCAGCGATGGTTGCAGTTTCCAAAGCCAAGGCTTAAGCGAAATTAAGTAAAGAAAAGGCACCCTCGGGTGCCTTTTTTGCGTCTGGTGCTATGTCTGTGGTAGTCGAGGCATCCAGTCGATAGGTTTTAGTCCCTGTTGCTCCAACAATTGGTTGGTTTGCGAGAAATGGTGGCAACCGAGGAAGCCGCGATGGGCGGAGAGCGGCGAAGGGTGCGGCGCTTTCAACACGTGGTGGCGGTTACGATCGATAAAGTTGCCTTTCTTCTGAGCATGCGCACCCCACAGCAGGAATACCACGCCTTCGCGGTTTTCGTTTAGCGCAGCGATCACTCTGTCGGTAAAGGTTTCCCAGCCAAGCTTGGCGTGGGAGTGTGCCTGGCCGCCTTCCACGGTTAATACCGTATTCAGCAGCAGCACACCCTGTTCTGCCCAGCTTTGCAGGCAACCGTGGTTAGGGCGTTCAAAACCAGGGATATCCGTCGCCAGCTCTTTATACATATTAACCAACGACGGGGGAGCAGGGACGCCGGGCAGCACGGAGAACGATAAACCGTGGGCCTGGTTCGGACCGTGATAAGGATCCTGACCGAGAATCACCACCTTCACGTCCGCCAGTTCGGTAAAACGGAACGCGTTGAACACGTCTTTTTGCGGTGGGTAAATGGTCTTACCAGCCTGGCGTTCAGCGGCAACAAAGGCAAGCGTTTCATGAAAATAGGGCTGCTCTTTCTCCTTGCCGATGACGTCATGCCAGGTGAGGGAGGTGGACATAAACGCTCTCCTTTGTTTTCGTTAACAATTCACTGGGCATAGCTTACCGTTTAGCTTCACGCAGTGAAACCCGCTTTTATGTTTACGTTATCGTTGCGAATACAAATATTTTTGAAAATTTACAAAAATAATTGCTATGCACTTTATGGGGAAAATTGACATAAAACATAAACTTGCCCCTTTGCGCTGTGTGGGTACCCCGTGAAAATTGACTTTAATCAAAGAATTGCCCTGGCCAGACTGGTATACAGAACAACAAGACAACAATGGTTTTACCAAATGGCCGAAACCAACATTGGATTTTTTCGACGTAGAATTTTTCGCCCTTGTACGGAGGCAACAAAATGATTACTGGTATTCAAATTACTAAAGCAAACGACCAGGCGCTGGTGAACTCTTTCTGGCTGCTGGACGATGAAACATCAGAAGCTCGCTGTGTTTGCGCTAAAGCAAACTATACAGAAGACCAAGTTGTACCGGTCAGCGAACTGGGCCAGATCGAGTACCGTGAAGTACCGCTGGAAATGCAATCTACCGTGCGTGTTGAAGGTGGTCAGCACCTGAACGTGAACGTACTGCGCCGTGAGACGCTGGAAGATGCGGTGAAGCACCCAGAAAAATATCCGCAATTGACCATTCGTGTGTCCGGCTATGCAGTGCGTTTCAACTCGTTGACGCCAGAACAGCAGCGTGACGTGATTACACGTACCTTTACAGAAAGCCTGTAATTACTGTGTTATTAACAAGGGAGCCTCGGCTCCCTTTTTTTATTTCATTGCCTAACCGGACAGAAAGTGAATCCGGATCACATTCTTTGCAAAGATAGCCGCCTGCATTACAGAACTGCTCCGACCTGCCGATAGCTACAACAGCACACATTAGATGTGCTAATTAATCAGTCTATCGACAAGGAGTCGGCATGAGTATGTCTTTGAGCTTTACCTCTGCGGTCAGTCCTTCGGCCATTCAGCCTCCACTAACGCGTGCGGTGCAGGAACCGCTGAACTCCCCCCAGCCTGTTGAACCTACGTCTGTAAACGCCCCCACGGCTACACTGTCGTCGCACACTGTAAATGCACAGAACCTGCTGAATACGCTGGTGAGCGACATGTCGGCAACTGCACCGGTTGCTGCGCATTCGGGTGTGACGCGCGGTCAGCAATCGCAACAAGGGGATTACACGTTAGCGCTGTTGGCCAAAGACGTTTACAGCACCAATAGCCAGGGTGTTGATGGGTTCAGTCGATTGAGCGACAGCGCCTTGCTCGGCGCAGGTATTGATCCTGCCAGCCTGCATGACACAGCATCGGGTTTTCAGGCCGGGATCTACAGTGATAATCAACAGTACGTGCTGGCCTTCGCGGGCACCAATGACATGCGCGACTGGTTGAGCAATGTCCGTCAGGCGACGGGGTATGATGATGTGCAGTACAATCAGGCTGTCGCGGTCGCTAAAGGTGCCAAAGCGGCCTTCGGTGATGCTTTGGTGATCGCCGGCCATTCGCTGGGTGGGGGCTTGGCGGCAACGGCAGCACTGGCGACTGGCACGGTGGCGGTTACTTTCAATGCTGCGGGGGTTTCTGATTACACATTGAACCGTATGGGGATTGATCCTGCGGCAGCAAAACAGGATGCGCAAGCGGGTGGGATTCGTCGGTACAGCGAACAATATGACATGCTGACCGGTGCACAGGAATCCACTTCGTTAATTCCAGACGCCATCGGGCATAAAATCACGCTGGCCAATAACGACACGTTGAGCGGTATTGACGACTGGCGGCCGAGCAAACATGTCGATCGCAGTCTGACGGCGCACGGTATTGATAAGGTAATCAGTTCGATGGCGGAGCAAAAGCCATGGGAGACCAAAGCCAATGCCTGACAGGCGGCGGGCATGGCATACGGTGATTATTGCCATGCTGGCGCTGATCGCGATCGCCGGTTTGCTGATTATGGCTAAGGGACAACAGATGAATCAGGATATTACCCCGTTCAACGGGCGCAGTAATGTGGTGCTGGCTCAGGCGGTAGCACGTGGCGATGTAAAGGGTATTGCTGAACAGGCAACGCAGGCGCATTTGCGTGAGCAGGGCGATCATCAGATCACCTTATTGCAGTGGGCAATACTGTCACAACAACCGCAAAGCCTAAGCGCATTGCTGGAGCAGGGGGCCGATGTTTCTACTCCGGGGTTGGATGGAAACAGCGCGTTGCATACCGCCTCGGCGGTGCAGGACCCGCAGTATCTGCGCTTGCTGTTGTCTTATGGTGTGCCGATCAACCCGCGTAATGCGGTAACTGGAGCCACACCACTGTCCGTTGCGGTACTGGCGGGCCGAGAGGAGCAATTGCGGCTGTTGCTGGTGTCTGGTGCAGATGTCACGCTGAGCGATAGGTTAGGGGATACCCCTTTGCATGTCGCGGCAAAAATCAATGCACCGCAATTGGCGTTGATGTTGTTGCAGGCCGGGGCCGATGCTAAAGCCCGTAACCAGCAAGGGGTGACCTTCCAGTTCTATTTCTCTCAGACGCCAACAGCATTGCAGAGCGAAGAAATGCGCGATCGTTATCGTCAACTGAACGCCTGGCTGAAAGCTCATCAGCAGGCAACGCATTACGTACAGCAATAACAGGCATAAAAAAACCGCCTTCAGGTAAGTGGAGGCGGTTTTTATTTACAGCGGCAACATTACTTCGCGCCGTTGTCTTCAGGTTTGGCCTTTGGTTGGCGGCGTTTGCCCACGTTCTTCGCATCGCGATGACGTACTTTCACCTTGGCTTTTTCTTTGTTCTTTTCTTTGTCGGCTGCGCGTTTGGCAATCACTTTCTTCGAAGGCTTACCGTTGCTTTTCTCGCTTGGCACTTTGGTTGAAGGTCGCAGTTCTTCGATTACCCGCGCTTTCAATGGCTCGTTCAGGTAACGTCCGACTTTGCCCAACAACAGGTGGTCATGTGCTTCAACCAGCGAGATTGCAGTCCCCTTGCGCCCAGCACGACCGGTACGGCCAATACGGTGCAGATAGGTGTCCGCGGTGCGCGGCATATCAAAGTTGAACACGTGGGTGATATCCAGGATATCCAGACCACGGGCAGCAACGTCGGTGGCGACCAGTACGTTGACACGGCCATCCATCATGCGTTTTACCGCTTCGTTACGCTTGGCCTGCACCATTTCGCCTTCGAGGTAACAGATATTGATACCGGCCTCGCGCAGCCAGGCTGCCAGCTCATGCACGCGCTCACGTTTACGCACGAAGATGACGGATTTCTGTACGTCCGGTTGTTGCAGCAAGTGCACCAACAGAGCGGTTTTATGCTGCACGTCGTCGGCGCGGTAATACCACTGCAGGATCTTTTTGCGTTCACGGCGTGATGGATCTGCTTCGACTTCTACCGGTTCTTTCAGAATGCGTTCTGCGAATTCGCGGATAGCATCGCCTTCCAACGTTGCGGAGAACAGCAACGTCTGGTTGCGCCAGCGAGTCTCAGCAGAGATCGTTTCGATGTCCTGTGCAAAGCCCATGTCGAGCATACGGTCGGCTTCATCGAGGATCAGTGTCTCTACTGCGCGGCAGTCGAAGTTTTCTTCTTTAATGTATTGCAGCAGACGGCCAGTGGTGGCGACGACCACGTCCTGGTTTTCGCTGAAGACTTCCGCGTGGTTCATATACGCGACGCCGCCAGTGATGGTGGCGATATCCAGCGAAGTATGAGCAGCCAGTTCACGTGCCTGATCGGCTACCTGCATCGCCAGCTCGCGCGTCGGGGTGAGGATCAGTACGCGCGGTGGGCCGGACTTCTTGCGTGGGAAGTCGAGCAGATGCTGCAATACCGGCAGCAAAAATGCAGCGGTCTTGCCGGTGCCGGTCGGCGCCGAACCCAATACGTCGCGCCCATCCATCGCAGGCGGGATCGCCTCGGCTTGAATGGCGGTTGGGCGTTCGTAGCCTTTATCGCGCAGGGCGTTTATCAGGCGTTCATCGAGTTCGAGCTCGGAAAAATTGGTTACTGTCATGGTCTACCTCTACTTGGGGCGCCGATTATAGACGGGTTGGCCGCTTTCTTCACCTATTTAAGCGGAAAGCATCTCTTTTCCCAAAAATCAGATTGCCTTATGCTACGCCAGTTTTGTATCCAGGTGGTTATTGTGAGCACTCAATCGAAAGCGAATTTTACGCCACGTCGCGGTGGTTTTACCTTTAAACAATTTTTTGTTGCTCATGATCGCTGTGCAATGAAAGTGGGCACGGACGGTGTCCTGCTGGGGGCATGGGCACCCTTAGCACAGGCACAGAGAGTGCTGGATATCGGCAGCGGCAGCGGATTAATTGCGCTGATGTTGGCACAACGTTCAACCGACAGCGTACTGATCGACGCGGTAGAGCTCGATGAGGCCGCCGCTGCACAGGCGCGTGATAATGTTCTGGAGTCACCTTGGTCGCAGCGCATTCAGGTGCATGCGCAGGACATTCACGATTTCGCGCAGCATCATGCCGGTGAATACGAGTTGATCGTCAGCAACCCGCCGTACTTTGAGCCGGCGGTCGCCTGCCGCGATCAGGCACGCCACAATGCGCGTTATACGGAAACCCTGACCCACGATGCATTGCTGGCAAGTGCAGAGCAGTTGCTCGCTCCGAACGGTACTTTTTGCGTAGTGTTGCCGCATGATATCGGTGAAGCTTTCGAAAGCAATGCGCATGGGCGTGGTTGGCACACTGCGCAGCGGCTGAATGTCAGCGATCGCGCTGATACGCCATTGCACCGGGTATTGTTGGCTTTGACGCGTCAGCCGACAGACGCAAATGTAGAGCGGAAGCTGGCGATTAAGCTGGCCGATGGCGGTTATACGGATGATTTCCGCCGCCTGATTACTGATTTTTATCTGTTCTACTGAAATGAAAAGGGCGCCATTCCTGACGCCCTGGTAAAGCCATTATGGCTGCAGGATTGTCGGTAGTGCTTCCGGCAGTAGATCCGGGTAGTCCAACGTATAGTGCAGCCCGCGGCTTTCTTTACGTTCCATGGCACTGCGGACGATCAATTCCGCCACCTGCACCAAATTACGCAGTTCCAGCAAATTGTTAGAGATGCGGAAATTAGCGTAGTACTCGTCAATTTCAGCCTGCAAGGTATTGATGCGGCGCAGTGCGCGCTCCAGCCGTTTGGTGGTGCGCACGATCCCCACGTAGTCCCACATAAACAATCGCAGCTCATGCCAGTTGTGTTGGATCACGACCCGTTCATCGGCATCGTCTACGCGGCTTTCATCCCACTGCGGCAGCTGTTTCGCCAGTTTGATAAACGGCAGGCGCATTTTGATGTCCTCCGCTGCTGACCACCCGTAGACCAGACATTCCAGCAGTGAGTTGGATGCCATGCGGTTAGCGCCGTGCAGGCCGGTATAGCTGACTTCGCCAATGGCATACAGCCCGTCAAGGTCGGTACGGCCATGCTGATCGACCATTACGCCGCCGCAGGTATAGTGCGCGGCAGGGACGATAGGGATCGGCTGGCTGGTCAGGTCAAAGCCCAGCGTCAGCAGTTTTTCATGGATCATCGGGAAATGCTGGGTAATGAATTCAGCTGGTTTATGGCTGATGTCCAGATACATGCAGTCCGCACCCAAGCGCTTCATTTCGTGGTCGATGGCGCGCGCAACGATGTCACGGGGTGCCAGTTCGCCGCGCGGGTCAAAATCGGGCATAAAGCGGCTGCCATCCGGGCGTTTCAGATAGGCACCTTCACCGCGCAACGCTTCGGTTAGCAGGAAGTTACGCGCCTGCGGATGGAACAGGCAGGTCGGGTGGAACTGATTGAATTCCAGGTTGGCGACCCGGCAACCTGCGCGCCAGGCCATGGCGATACCGTCGCCGGATGAGATATCCGGGTTGGTGGTGTATTGATACACCTTGGCTGCGCCGCCGGTAGCCAGCACCACTGTTTTGGCACGGTAGGTTTCTACCTGCTCCAGCTCGCGGTTCCACACATAGGCGCCGACCACCCGACGAGTGCCCGGCAGGCCGATTTTGTTCGAGGTGATCAGATCGACCGCATTACGGCGTTCCATCACGCAAATATTCGGGTGGTTGCTTGCTTTCCCCACCAGGGTAGTCTCTACTTCTTTACCTGTAGCATCAGCGGCATGCAGGATACGGCGGTGGCTGTGCCCCCCTTCCCGCGTCAGGTGGTAATGTGCTTCGCCCTGAGCGTTGACCTCGGTGTCGAACAATACCCCCTGATCGATCAACCACTGTACGCAGTGGCGCGCATTGCCGGCGATAAATTCAACGGCGTCTTTGTCACACAGGCCGGCTCCGGCAATCAAAGTGTCATCAACGTGTGAGGCAATGCTGTCCGTTTCATCGAAAACCGCGGCGATCCCGCCTTGGGCATAAAATGTGGCGCCTTCGTTGAGAGGCCCCTTGCTGAGTACGGTAACCTTGCAATGCTGCGCTAGACGCAACGCCAATGACAGGCCTGCAGCGCCGCTGCCGACAATCAGTACATCGCTAACATGTTCAGATGATGGTTGCATAACGTATGATGTGTGCAGAAGAAGAGTGAAATTCATGTTAGCCTAATTGTCCGGGCAAAAGCCACGGATGGGTGACATCAACATAAAAAACAATGGCAATACGGAACTTCGTGTTCTGTATGAACTCCAAGCGAGTGCTTGCTCAGGAAAATAATGTATGGCTGGCAGTACAATTTTACGCGTGGAGACGGATTTGGGGAGAGTTTACCTCGGATGAGCGAGCAGTTAACGGATCAAGTTCTGGTTGAGCGGGTCCAAAAGGGCGATCAGAAGTCGTTTAACTTACTGGTAATTCGTTACCAGCACAAAGTTGCGAGCCTCGTTTCCCGGTATGTACCGCAGGGCGATGTGCCGGATGTGGTGCAGGAGTCGTTTATTAAAGCCTATCGCGCACTGGAATCATTCCGTGGGGATAGCGCTTTCTATACCTGGTTGTATCGAATTGCTGTGAATACGGCAAAGAATTATTTGGTGGCTCAAGGTCGTCGTCCGCCATCCAGCGATGTGGATGCCAACGACGCCGAAAATTACGAAAGTGCGGGCGCACTAAAAGAAATTTCGAACCCTGAGAACTTAATGTTGTCAGAAGAGCTGAGACAGATAGTTTTCCGTACCATTGAGTCTCTCCCTGAGGATCTTCGCATGGCGATTACCCTGAGGGAGCTGGATGGTCTAAGCTACGAAGAGATAGCTGCCATCATGGATTGCCCGGTCGGAACCGTACGTTCGCGTATTTTCCGCGCCAGGGAGGCTATCGATAATAAAGTTCAACCGCTGATTCAACGTTAGCAATGGCGGACACAGGAAGGGTACTTAGGCATGCAGAAAGAAAAGCTTTCCGCTCTGATGGATGGAGAATCGCTCGACAATGAGCTACTGAGTTCATTGTCTAAAGACAGAGCGCTTCAACAAAGCTGGCAGAGCTATCACCTGATACGTGACACACTACGGGGTGATATCGGACAAGTGATGCATTTCGATATCGCAGATCGTGTTGCTGCTGCGCTAGAGAAAGAACCGGCACGTCTGGTTCCTTCTGCAGTTCCGGAATCTCAGCCGCAGCCACATACCTGGCAGAAAATGCCGTTCTGGGACAAAGTCCGTCCTTGGGCCAGCCAGATCACACAGATTGGCATGGCGGCCTGCGTGTCGCTGGCAGTGATTGTAGGCGTACAGCAATACAATCAACCGGCTGCCCAATCTGGTGCTGCTGAATCACCGGCGTTCAATACCCTGCCGATCATGGGGCAGGCGTCACCGGTTAGCCTTGGCGTACCGGCAGACAGTTTCTCAACCGGCAGCGGGCAACAGCAGCAGGTGCAGGAACAACGTAAACGCATTAACGCTATGCTGCAAGATTATGAGTTGCAACGCCGTTTGCATTCTGATCAACTGCAGCTTGAGCAAAGCACACCACAACAGGCTGCCGTCCAGGTTCCCGGAACTCAGTCTTTAGGAATGCAACAGCAGTAATGAAGCAACTTTGGTTCTCCGTCTGTCTATTGACGGGCAGCCTGCTCTACTCAAACATCGCCCCGGCGCAGCCCACTGCGTCCGGGGCGTTGTTACAACAGATGAGCAGTGCTAGCCGTTCGCTCAATTATGAACTCGCCTATATCAGCATTAGCAAGCAGGGGATTGAGTCGCTGCGTTATCGCCATGCGGTGATTGATCAGCAGCCTCTTGGCCAACTGCTGCATATGGACGGCCCACGTCGCGAAGTGCTGCAGCGTGGTGGTGGGATCAGCTATTTTGAACCCGGTCTGGAACCCTTTACGTTATCCGGCGATCATATCGTCGATGCGTTACCGGCCATTGTTTATGCTGATTTTAACCGTCTGGCGAAATACTACGATTTCATCTCCGTTGGCAGCACACGCATTTCCGATCGTCCTTGTGAAGTGCTCCGCGTGGTTGCACGCGATGGTTCTCGCTACAGCTATATTGTCTGGATGGACGAAGATACCAAGCTGCCGCTGCGGGTGGATCTGATCGATCGCGACGGCGAAACGCTGGAGCAATATCGGGTGATTTCGTTCGTAGTCGGGCCGCAAGTGCAAAGTGCCATGCAGGGGCTCATCAAGGCCAACCTGCCGCCGTTGCTATCACTCCCAGCGGTAGAGAATATCAAGTTGGGATGGAGCACTGGCTGGTTACCGGCGGGTGTCGATGAAGTCGCGCGCAACCGCCGTAAACTGCCGAATGTGTCAGAACCGGTTGAGTCACGGCTATACAGCGATGGCCTGTTTAGCTTCTCGGTCAATGTCAGCCCCGCGGGGAGTGGTGCTGGCCAGCAGTATTATCGCCAGGGGCGGCGCACTATCCAGACCGAAGTGCGTAGCGGCAACGAGATCACCATCGTTGGCGAACTGCCGCCAGCGACGGCTAAACGCATTGCTGACAGTATTTCCTTCAAGGTATCACCATAATGATGAAAGAGTGGGCCACGGTGGTTTCGTGGCAACAGGGCGTGGCGCTGCTGCGCTGTGAACCGAAAGCAGGGTGTGGCAGTTGTACTGCCCGCTCTGGTTGCGGCGCACGTGCGTTGAATGAGCTGGTGCCGGAACCCGAACACCAGCTGCAAGTGCGTATCGAGCAACCACTCGAGCCGGGCCAGCGGGTTGAGGTGGGGATTGCCGAAGGCAGTCTGTTGCGTTCGGCAATGCTGGTTTATCTGACGCCGTTGCTGGGCATGATGCTCGGTGGCAGTTTGCTGCAATATTGGCTGGGCACCGACGCTTCAGCCGCGCTTGGCGCACTGCTTGGTGGTGGCGCAGCCTTTATGCTGGCGCGCAGCTTGGCGCATCGCCTCGGCGAGCAAGCGAATTACCAACCCATCGTTCTGCAAATTGGTTTGCCGCCAGGGGCTATGCGCCTGCAAGCGGACAGCGAACCTCTGCGTTAAAACTGCTGCCGCGTCATCGCCGGGTTATGGTAGGCGGGGATGCGGTTGTAGATCATATGCTCCAGCAGTGCCATAAACAGATCGGCACTGAGCAGCGAAAAATAGCCTATCGTTAACAATGCATTGCCCTGGTTATCCAGCAGGCGAATGGTGCCGCGTTGCGGGTTGTTTTCCATTTCGCGTATCTGCTCCATCGGAATAGCCCCCTGTGATGTGATTAGCGCCGTAGCACTCAGCCTTAGCGTTTGGGCTGATTGCCCTTTTCGGTAACCAGGAAACATGTGATTTAACCAACGAGCGCCGCAACGGAGATAGTGAAAGGACAGTACTTCCCCCTGATACAGTGCATTTAACGCCTGTGGCCCACGTTGCTGGATCTGCTGATTGATAATGGTATCTGCCAGCCGCCAGGAGTGAGACAGGTTGCTGAATACCGGACACCAAGGCTGATCGGCTGAGGTGCGAAATGCCATCACGTCGAACAATCCGCCAAACAGACGCCCTCCCCGGAAACGATAAATATCCCCAACTTTTTCAAAGGGGATAAACCGTTCTTTGTGACTATGGTCATTAATCACCCGAACACCATGTTCGTACAGGCGATAGGTTAGCGCTGGCCGCAGATAGTGGCGCAGCGCCAGCAGAATACAGCCGAGTAAAATAGTGACTGCGCCGGTTTGCAGTAAGGTCAGTACCGCACTTTCATCCATATTGCTCAGTAACGGCAACAAAATCAGTGCCGCACCGATGGTTAACAGCAGCGCTGCGGCTGCGAGAATGCCCCAATTGACCTTTGAAAAATCGTGCCGGCTCAGCATTTGCCCTTTATCGATCATTGTGCACCTTCCAATCAACATGCAGAGATATGCTGGTGAACCCCGGTGGGCGTGCCGATGTAGTGCCCTGAATTATGTTTTATCGCGGTGTTCACCCCCATTTCTATAGAAGGCGCTGGGAAGCGTATATGGGTTTTTTCCTAAACCCCTTGAGTCAGATTACAATTCTAAGATGTTGATCCAGATATTATTTTATCCAGAATTAGGAGGGGGTTTATTGCGTTATTGGCGGTTATGTATTAGCGCGGGATCCTGACGATAGTCAGTGAGGGAAGGGGGGCGATATCGGTTGCTGAAACTTACCGTTATAACGGCGTTGGGTTTTGTTAACATCCGCTTTCATAACCCGGAGCGCTCTGTAACATTAAAGTCTACATAATAGAATGCCTTCACTGCACCGATCGCTAGGTTTTCAGTGTTGTGACATGTAGAATGCAGCGATTCAGGCGCAAGACGGCCGAACCCATTCACTGTCGCTTTAGGTCCATGCGGGTTTCTATAGGCGAGTAATTCAGAAATACCAAGGCAGAAAAACTTTTATAATGAAGCATATACGAAATTTCTCCATTATTGCCCACATTGACCACGGTAAGTCGACGCTGTCCGACCGTATTATCCAAATTTGCGGTGGCTTGACTGAACGTGAAATGGCTGCGCAGGTGCTCGATTCTATGGATCTGGAGCGCGAGCGTGGCATTACCATTAAAGCCCAAAGCGTGACGCTGGACTACAAAGCGCAAGACGGCCAAATCTACCAACTCAACTTTATCGATACGCCAGGGCACGTTGACTTCTCCTATGAAGTTTCTCGTTCACTGGCTGCCTGTGAAGGTGCACTGCTGGTAGTTGATGCTGGGCAGGGCGTAGAAGCTCAGACGTTGGCTAACTGCTACACCGCGCTGGATATGAATCTGGAAGTGGTGCCAGTACTGAACAAAATTGACTTGCCGGCTGCCGATCCCGATCGCGCTGCGCAGGAGATTGAAGACATCGTGGGTATCGATGCGACCGACGCAGTGCGTTGCTCGGCTAAGACCGGCGTTGGTGTGCCAGAAGTCCTCGAACGCTTGGTACGCGATATCCCTGGGCCAGAAGGCGATCCAGAAGCGCCATTGCAGGCACTGATCATCGACTCTTGGTTTGATAACTACCTGGGTGTTGTTTCCTTGGTGCGTGTCAAGAACGGCACTATGCGTAAGGGCGACAAGATCAAGGTCATGAGCACCGGCCAAACCTATAATGCCGATCGTCTGGGTATCTTCACGCCAAAACGTGTCGATCGTGACGTATTGAACTGCGGCGAAGTAGGCTGGTTGGTTTGTGCCATCAAAGACATTCTTGGCGCGCCAGTAGGCGATACCTTGACGTTGGCACGTCAGCCGGCAGACAAAGCGTTGCCGGGCTTCAAAAAAGTGAAGCCACAGGTTTACGCGGGTCTGTTCCCAATCAGCTCTGACGACTATGAGTCCTTCCGCGACGCGCTGGGCAAACTGAGTCTGAACGACGCTTCACTGTTCTATGAGCCAGAGAGTTCCACTGCGCTGGGCTTCGGCTTCCGCTGTGGCTTCCTCGGCCTGTTGCACATGGAGATCATCCAGGAACGTCTGGAACGTGAATACGATCTGGAACTGATCACCACCGCGCCAACGGTAGTGTATGAAGTGGAAACCACCAGCAAAGAGACTATCTACGTTGATAGCCCATCCAAGCTGCCACCGCTGAATAACATCGAAGAGTTGCGTGAGCCGATCGCCGAATGTCACATGCTGATGCCGCAGGAGTTCCTGGGTAACGTCATCACCCTGTGTATCGAGAAACGCGGCGTGCAGACCAACATGGTTTATCACGGTAACCAGGTTGCGCTGACTTATGAAATCCCGATGGCAGAAGTAGTACTCGACTTCTTCGACCGTCTGAAGTCCACCTCGCGTGGTTATGCGTCGCTGGATTACAACTTCAAACGTTTCCAAACATCGGACATGGTGCGTGTTGACGTGTTGATCAACAACGAGCGTGTGGATGCGTTGGCGCTGATTACTCACCGCGACAATGCGCAATACCGTGGCCGTGAGCTGGTGGAAAAGATGAAAGAGCTGATCCCACGTCAGCAGTTCGATATCGCCATCCAGGCCGCTATCGGCACGCATATCATCGCGCGTTCAACGGTGAAGCAGCTGCGTAAAAACGTGTTGGCAAAATGCTACGGCGGTGACGTTAGCCGTAAGAAGAAACTGTTGCAGAAACAGAAAGACGGTAAGAAACGCATGAAGCAGGTTGGTAACGTTGAGTTGCCGCAAGAAGCGTTCCTGGCCATTCTGCACGTTGGCAAAGACAGTAAGTAACAGCGACAAGTTCGCGTAACTAGGGAGTTTGCATGGCGAATATGTTTGCCCTGATCCTGGCACTGGCAACGTTAGTCACCGGGATCATTTGGGCCTTTGAGCGCTTTAAATGGGCGCCGGCTCGCCGGGCGAAAATTGCGGCGGTGAATGCACAAACTGCAGGCGCTGTAGACGATAAAACGTTGGCGAAAGTGGCGAAGCAGCCAGGCTGGATTGAAACCGGTGCATCGGTTTTCCCGGTATTGCTGTTGGTCTTTGTGGTGCGTTCATTTATTTACGAGCCATTCCAGATCCCGTCAGGCTCAATGATGCCTACGTTGTTAATTGGCGATTTTATTCTGGTGGAGAAATATGCTTACGGCATTAAAGATCCTATTACCCAGACGACGCTAATTGAAACTGGTCATCCGAAGCGTGGTGATATTGCGGTATTTAAATATCCATTGGATCCAAAGCTGGATTATATCAAACGCGTCATTGGTTTGCCGGGCGACCGTGTAAGTTACGATCCCGTCAATAAGCGTGTGACCATCCAGCCTTCGTGTAATAGCGGTCAGTCATGCAATACCGCATTGGCGGTGACTTACAACGATGCGCAACCAAGTGACTTTGTGCAGCTGTTTAGTCGCAGCGGCATGGGCGAAGCCAGCAACGGTTTCTACCAGATTCCGCTGAGTGATAACGTACCGCAGGGTGGCATCCGTCTGCGTGAGCGCCAGGAAACACTGGGGACTGTTTCTCACCATATTCTGACCGTGCCGGGCACGCAGGATCAGGTGGGGGCTTATTACCAGCAGCCAGGTAAACAATTGGCAGAGTGGGTTGTGCCGGCAGGTCATTACTTCATGATGGGTGATAACCGCGACAACAGCGCTGACAGCCGTTATTGGGGCTTCGTACCGGAGAAAAATCTGGTGGGTAAAGCCACAGCTATCTGGATGAGTTTTGAAAAGCAGGAAGGCGAATGGCCTACCGGCGTAAGATTTAGCCGCATCGGTGGAATTCATTAATCCAGTGTTTCTACCCTATGAATTTCAAGCTGTAGCCAGGCGACCAGCTTGCTTATCCCCAGGTGCTTACTCAAGTAAGTAACTGGGGGGAGCGAATACAGGTAACAACGCTATAGTTTGAAAGGCGACGGGTATATTAACGCAGCATTATATTTCCACTCGTTGTAGAATACCGGCTCGAGCGATAAAAAGTTGGCTCCCTGTTGGGAGCCACTGCAAACGAAACAGCTTTGGATTGGCTTTCGGCGAAGCAGGCCTGTTCCGTATGCTGCAAGTTTTTGACGCATTCTTGATCTATTGGTAACTCATGAACCCCATCGTAATAAATAGGCTGCAGCGGAAGCTGGGCTACACTTTTCAACAGCAGGAGCTCTTACTGCAAGCGTTAACTCACCGTAGCGCCAGCAGTAAACACAATGAACGTCTTGAGTTTCTGGGTGACTCTATTCTTAGTTTTGTCATCGCCAATGCGCTCTACCATCGTTTTCCTCGCGTAGACGAGGGCGATATGAGCCGCATGCGTGCCACGCTGGTGCGTGGTAATACGTTGGCGGAGATGGGACGCGAGTTCGATCTGGGAGAATGTCTGCGTCTGGGCCCGGGTGAGTTGAAAAGCGGTGGGTTCCGCCGCGAATCAATCCTGGCGGATACGGTTGAGGCATTAATTGGCGGCGTGTTCCTGGATAGCGATATCCAAACTGTTGAACGACTGATTTTGGACTGGTATCGCAGCCGCTTGGACGAAATCAGCCCTGGTGATAAGCAGAAAGACCCAAAAACCCGTTTACAGGAGTTTTTGCAAGGTCGCCATCTGCCGTTACCTTCTTATCTGGTGGTGCAGGTTCGCGGTGAGGCGCACGATCAGGAGTTTACTATCCACTGTCAGGTGAGTGGTTTGAGCGAACCCGTAGTGGGAACAGGCTCAAGCCGCCGTAAAGCTGAACAGGCGGCAGCGGAACAAGCGCTGAAAAAGCTGGAGCTTGAATGAGCGAAGAAAAACAATACTGTGGTTTTATCGCGATAGTTGGTCGTCCCAACGTGGGCAAATCCACGTTGCTGAACCAACTGTTGGGGCAAAAAGTCTCCATCACCTCGCGTAAACCGCAGACGACCCGTCACCGTATCATGGGTATCGACACCGATGGCGCCTATCAGGCGATCTACGTCGACACCCCGGGTCTGCACATCGAAGAAAAGCGCGCCATCAACCGTTTGATGAACCGCGCAGCCAGCAGCTCAATCGGCGACGTCGAGCTGGTGATCTTCGTTGTGGAAGGGACTAACTGGACCGCTGACGATGAAATGGTGGTCAATAAGCTGCGTAGTTTGAAATGTCCGGTACTGCTGGCGATCAACAAGGTCGACAACGTTACTGACAAATCCAAACTGTTGCCGCATATCGCGTTCCTTAGCCAACAGATGAATTTCCTCGACGTGGTACCAATCTCTGCCGAGAAAGGTATGAACGTGGACACTATCGCGGCTATCGCACGCAAGCTATTGCCGGAAGCGGAACACCACTTCCCGGACGATTACATTACCGACCGTTCCCAACGCTTTATGGCGTCGGAAATCATCCGTGAAAAGCTGATGCGTTTTCTGGGTGAAGAACTGCCTTATTCTGTGACGGTTGAGATCGAACAGTTTGTGCCGAACGAGCGCGGTGGTTACAACGTGCACGGGCTGATTCTGGTCGAGCGCGAAGGCCAGAAGAAAATGGTCATCGGCAACAAAGGTGCGAAGATCAAAACGATCGGCATCGAAGCCCGCCAGGATATGGAACAGATGTTTGAAACCAAAGTGCATCTGGAACTGTGGGTAAAAGTGAAATCGGGTTGGGCGGATGACGAACGTGCGCTGCGTAGCCTGGGCTATACCGACGATCTGAAATAACGTATCCAATGGACGGCTGGGAGCGCGCTTTCGTCCTGCATGGACGACCGTACAGTGAAACCAGTCTCATGCTGGATATGTTCACAGAAGGTCATGGGCGGGTGCGCTTGCTGGCAAAAGGCGCGCGCAGCCGCCGCTCCAATTTAAAGGGTTGCTTGCAACCCTTTACTCCTCTCTTAGTACGCTGGGGTGGCCGTGGCGAAGTAAAAACGCTGCGTAACGCCGAAGCGGTCTCCCTTGGTTTACCTCTCAGTGGCATGATGTTGTACAGCGGCTTGTACGTGAACGAACTGCTGTCACGAGTGTTGGAACAAGAAGCCAATTACTCGGTATTGTTCTTCGACTACCTACAATGTTTGCAGGCGCTGGCGGCAGAAGACGTTTCGCCGGAGCAGGCGCTGCGTCAGTTCGAATTGGCTTTGCTGAACCATCTGGGATATGGACTGGACTTTCTGCATTGTGCTGGCAGCGGTCTGCCGGTGGATGATGGCATGACCTACCGGTATCGCGAGGAAAAAGGTTTTATCGCCAGTCTGGTGGTGGATCATTACAGCTTTACCGGCCGTGAACTACGTGCGTTGGCAGAGCGCCAGTTCCCTGATGTGTCAACGTTACGTGCGGCCAAACGTTTCACGCGTATGGCACTCAAGCCCTATCTGGGCGGAAAGCCGTTGAAGAGTCGTGAGCTATTTCGTCAGTTCGTCCGTAAACAGCCGGATACACCGGTCGACGACGCCTGACCTTTTCCTCTTTTGCCGCACAGTCCCCACGTGTAAACTACGGCCACTGAAAATCAATTCTTTAGAGGGTTGTCATGGCTGATTTGCTGCTGGGCGTCAATATCGATCACATCGCCACGTTACGTAACGCGCGCGGAACCCAATACCCGGATCCGGTTCAGGCAGCATTTATTGCCGAGCAAGCAGGAGCCGATGGGATCACTGTACACCTTCGTGAAGATCGCCGTCATATCACCGACCGCGACGTTCGCATTTTGCGCCAGACCATTCAAACGCGCATGAATCTGGAAATGGCAGTGACGGATGAAATGCTGGATATCGCTATTGAGTTGAAGCCGCATTTTTGTTGCCTGGTGCCGGAAAAACGTGAAGAAGTGACCACTGAAGGTGGGCTGGATGTTGCCGGGCAACAAGACAAAATGTCCGTTGCGGTTGAGCGATTGGCACAGGCCGGTATTCTGGTATCGCTGTTTATCGATCCGGACCATCGACAGATAGATGCAGCGGTAGCGGTGGGTGCTCCTTACATTGAAATCCACACCGGCGCTTATGCGGAAGCCGAAGGCGAACTGGCGGTGAAAGCAGAGCTGCATCGTATCGCGGTTGCTGCAACTTACGCGGCAGAAAAAGGCCTGAAGGTGAATGCCGGACATGGTCTGACTTACCATAACGTTCAGCCTATCGCTGCACTGCCGGAAATGCATGAGTTGAATATCGGTCACGCGATTATCGGGCAGGCGGTGATGTGCGGTCTGCCTGCTGCGGTCACGGATATGAAACTGCTGATGCGCGAAGCACGTCGCTAATGGCCGTGCTGGGATTGGGTACCGATATTGTCGAAATGGCACGTATCGAAGCGGTAGTAGAGCGTAGTGGTGATCGGCTGGCGCGTCGTGTACTCAATGATACTGAATGGGCATTGTACCAGCAGCATCAGCAGCCAGTACGTTTCCTGGCCAAACGGTTTGCGGTGAAAGAGGCCGTTGCCAAGGCCTTTGGTACCGGTATTCGCAATGGGTTGGCGTTTAATCAGTTTGAAGTCTTTAACGACGGTCTCGGCAAGCCGAATATCCGTCTGCATGGTCGCGCCGCCGAGCTAGCCCAGGAAATGAGGGTGACATCTATCCACGTTTCGCTGGCAGACGAGCGTCGTTATGCCTGCGCCACGGTGATTATCGAAGGATAATAGGCTGGCTTTGCGACAAAACAAAAGGGCGCCAATTGGCGCCCTTTTCGATCTGAACGTGGCCGTTACAGCTGTTCGGCATGGTGCAGCACCACAAACTTGTCCCACAGCTGTTCATTGGTTTCGCGGTGCTGAGGATTAACCACGATGGTATTGTCGATTGGGCACACCTGCTGGCAGGTTGGCGTATCGTAATGACCGACGCATTCGGTACAGCGATCAGTATCAATCTGATAGATATCATCGCCCATCGAAATAGCCTGATTCGGGCATTCCGGCTCGCACATATCGCAGTTGATGCATTTGCGCGTGATTAGCAGGGCCATGATTTATCTCTCAACGTTAATAGGGGTATTTTTTGCAGCGCCGATTATACCGTTTAAACCAGTTTTTTCACTAATTGTTCGCTGTGTTTGATACGGTCACGTGCGTGATCGAGATCGTGCTGAATTAAGGCCATGAACATCAGGTCGGTAAGCGCATATTGAGCGGTGCTGGAGGAAATAGCGGCGCTGCGGGTGTTGGGTTCTTCGGCGATAGTATACAAACAGTGGTCAGCGCGTTGCTGCAATCCATTGGGGGAGAAACTGGTCAACGCCAACACTTTAGCGCCAGCCAGGCGAGCTTCTTCGGCTGCCAGATTGATTTCCCTGCGTTCGCCGCTAAACGAAATGGCCAGCAATAAGTCCCGTTTATCCAGTGCCTGAACTGCCGCCAATTGGACGTGCATATCCGGCTCGGCCACCGCCATAACGCCAATTTTTAGCAGCTTGTAAGAGAAATCTTTGGCAACCAGCCCGGAAGCGCCAATTCCCAGCAAAATAACCCTTCGCGCCTGGCGCAGCATTTCCAGCCCCTGATGAAGGCGCTCTTCACTGTTGATATCCAGTGTTGCGCGTAGTGCCGCTTGCTTTTCTACCAACAATTTTTCACCGACGGTTTTCAATGCATCACTGCTAAGGATCTGGTTATGCACCGTAACGACAGGTTCTGCTTGCGGGTGGGCCAGCGTTTCGCTCAATGCCAGTTTTAGTGCCGGAAAGCCTTTATAGCCCATTTTTTGAGCAAACTTAACGACGCTCGACTGACTGACCCCAGCCAACTGGGCCAGCTTTTGTGAACTAAGATGGCGTGCCTGCTCGGCGTTATGCAGCAGAAAGTCCGCCAACTTGCGGTCATTTTGAGCCAGCGTTGGGTACATCTGGCGAATACGGAGAAGGGTACTCATAAGGTGTGTCTCATCATTGACCGTGGCGCCGTCGCAGACCCAAAACCGTAATCAAGGCGATGGGTACAGAGCATAGCGAACCTCTGTTTCGGCCCGATAACGCGGAGTTCGGGTTTTTGAGGCGCAACCAATATTTCCTGAAAACCAGCCGACATTCTGCCACGGCAGTGACGAAAACGCGCAGTGAAAATTTTTGTGACCAAGTCTTTAAAATAGCAAAAAATGCTCGCTTTGTTGAATAAAATATTCAAATAATGATTTTAGTTTGTGAATTAAAAATTCAAAGGTGAAAAAATGAATTTAGGCGCATTGGTGTCCGAAACCCGCAACCCAGCCACTATGGGGCTGGATGAAATGTCGACGCTGGAGATGGTGGGTTGTTTTAACCGGGAAGACCGAAAGGTGCCAGAGGCAATTGAAAAGGTGTTGCCTGCTATTGCACAAGCGGTGGATCTGGCTGCGGCGGCGCTGAAGGCTGGTGGTCGGCTGATTTATCTGGGCGCGGGTACCAGCGGTCGTCTTGGCGTGCTGGATGCTTCTGAATGTCCGCCGACATTCGGTGTGCCCCATGGCATGGTGATCGGGCTGATTGCCGGTGGCCCTGGGGCATTACTGAAAGCGGTAGAAGGAGCGGAGGACGATGCCACGCTGGGCGAGGCCGATCTCCTTGCACTGAATTTAACGGCGACCGACATTGTGGTGGGGTTGGCGGCGTCAGGGCGCACACCTTATGTGATTGGTGCATTGCGTTACGCAAGACAACTGGGTTGCCCAACGGTAGCTATCTCGTGCAACCCGGACTCACCGATCGCTCATGAGGCACAGGTGGCGATTTCGCCGGTCGTGGGGCCAGAAGCCTTGACCGGCTCGACGCGCATGAAATCCGGTACTGCACAAAAGCTGGTGCTGAATATGTTGTCGACCGGTGCGATGGTCAAGCTCGGTAAGGTTTATGAAAATCTGATGGTGGATGTGAAAGCCACCAACGTAAAACTGGTGGATCGTGCTTGTCGTATCGTGGTGGAAGCTACCGGCGCCGAACGCAGTCAGGCTGAAGCCGCGCTAAAGCAAACCCGCTTTGAGGTCAAACCGGCAATTCTGATGATTCTGGCTGGCGTTGATGCTGAAGAGGCGCAGCAGCGCTTACAGCAACACGACGGCTATTTGCGCGCGGCATTGACGCGCTAAACCACACCTGGGGCGGGCGATGGACAAAACAACGGCACTGGCAACACAGATTCTGGCGGGGATTGGCGGTGAGGGAAATATCCTCCGGCTGGAAAACTGCATGACAAGGGTTCGTGTTGAGGTTAACGATGAGCAACGTCTTGATTTAGCGCTGCTCAAGCAGTTACCGGGCATTAAGGGCTATATCAAGCAGGGCGAGCAGCATCAATTCATTGTTGGTCCTGGTGCCGCCGCCAAAGTGGTGGATGCTATGCGTACATTACTCAGTTGCGCCCCTGCGGCTGTTGAGGACAATATCGCTCGCAACAAGGCACAGGCTAAGCAAAAGTATTCTGCACCAATGAGCGGTGCGCTGAAAAAACTGGCTGATGTCTTTATTCCCCTGATACCGGCGTTTATCGCCTCCGGTCTGATTAC
The DNA here is from genome assembly GCF_001590905.1 of Serratia grimesii NBRC 13537. Lineage (GTDB taxonomy): Bacteria > Pseudomonadota > Gammaproteobacteria > Enterobacterales > Enterobacteriaceae > Serratia > Serratia grimesii. Next base: position 17,081 of record NZ_BCTT01000016.1, on the reverse strand, counting down.
CGGCATTATCAACGTGCTGAAGAGGCCGGATATTGCCGGTGAGCTGGCGGTGAATTACCCCAACGTGCTGGGACTGCTGGCGATTTTCGGCAGCGCAGTGTTTGCCATTATGAATATTCTGGTGGGGGTTAATGCAGCACGGGTGTTTGGCGGTTCGCAAGCCATGGGCGGCGTAATGGCCGGCATTCTCTCAAGCCCTGCGTTGGCTCAAATCACCCTGTTTGGTGAGGCATTGCAGCCTGGGCGCGGTGGGGTGATTGCGGTGCTGCTGGTAGTGGCGCTCATGTGCTGGGTGGAAAAGCGCCTGCGCAATTGGCTGCCGGAATCGATTGAACTGATCCTCAATCCGCTGATCACCACCCTGGTGACCGCATCCTTGGCCATTGTGATCCTGCAGCCGCTGGGCGGTTATATTTCGGATGCCATTGCCCATGGCGCCAATCTGGCGATCGACAAAGGCGGCTTGCTGGTGGGCGCAGTGCTATCCGGGCTGTTCTTGCCGCTGGTGTTGTCCGGTTTGCATCAAGGGTTAGTGCCGATCCACGTCGAGTTGGTGCAGGCTCATGGTTCCAACCCACTGTTGCCGATTTTAGCGATGGCAGGAGTAGGGCAGGTCGGGGCTGCGCTGGCGGTATTAATGAAAACCCGTAATGCGCGTCTAAAAAAGGTGATCAAAGGGGCGTTGCCGGTTGGTATTCTCGGCATTGGCGAGCCGTTGATTTTCGGCGTGACGCTGCCGTTGGGTAAGCCCTTTATCGCGGCTTGTCTTGGTGGTGCGGTAGGTGGGGCACTGATCAGCTACTGGAAAGTGGCGACGGTGATCACCTTCGGCATCTCGGGTTTACCTTTGGCGTTAACCATTGTCTCGGGTAAGGTGATGTTGTATCTGGCTGGTCTGGTGATTACCATTGCCGCTGGATTTATTTTCACCTGGATAATGGGATTCAACGATCCTGAGGAGTAGCGTTTGAGCGAGAAGCAGAGCCAACAGGCCGTGGAAGGCCGTCGCGTGGTGTTCTTTGATCTGGACGGTACGCTGCATCAGGAAGATATGTTTGGCAGTTTTTTACGTTTCTTGTTACGTCGTCTGCCGCTGAATCTGTTGCTGGTGGTGCCCTTATTGCCGATCGTTGGGCTAACGATGCTGGTGATGGGGCGTGCCGCTCGTTGGCCCATGAGTGTGCTGCTGTGGTCGATTACCTTTGGTCGCTCAGAGGCCAGCCTAAAGGCGTTGGAATTGCGTTTTGTCAGTGATTTCCGGCAGAAAGTGACAGCTTTTCCTGTGGTGCAAATGCGCTTGCGGCAATACCTTGATGCTCATGATGCGCAAGTATGGTTGATCACCGGCTCGCCAGAACGACTTGTTAAGCAGGTTTATCAGGACTCGGCTTTCCTGCCGCAGGTTCATTTGGTCGGTAGCCGTATTATACGGTGTTACGGAGGTTGGGTTCTGACGCTGCGTTGCTTGGGTGAACAAAAAGTCACCCAGTTGGAACAGCGTCTTGGCGCTCCGCTCAAGTTATACAGTGGCTACAGCGACAGCAAGCAGGATAACCCATTGCTCTATTTCTGTGAGCATCGTTGGCGGGTCAGTAAGCAGGGTGAGTTACAACAGTTGGAATAACTAAAGGGCGGATATTCCGCCCTTTAGTATTTTGGATGTTTACATTGCCGCGCGGAAGATGGCGACAATTTGCTCGTGGGTGGCTTGTATTGGGTTGGTGAAGCCGCAAGCGTCTTTCAGTGCGTTGGCTGCCAGCGTATCGAAGTCCTGTTCTTTCACCTTTAAATCACGTAGGCCAGCCGGAATACCGACGTCTTGCGCCAGTAAACGGATGGCAGCAATACAGGCGGCGGCACCCTGTTGGTCATTCAGGTGTGTCACGTCGAGGCCCATGGCGGCGGCGACATCTTTTAGCCGTGATGCACATACGCTCGTATTGAACTCCTGCACGTGCGGTAACAGCACGGCATTACACACCCCGTGTGGCAGATCGTAGAAGCCACCGAGCTGATGCGCCATGGCATGCACATAGCCGAGTGAGGCGTTGTTGAAAGCCATACCGGCCAGGAACTGGGCATAGGCCATGTTTTCACGTGCTTGCATATTGTTGCCGTCGGCGACTGCGTCACGCAGAGATTCGGTGATCATGGTGACGGCTTTCAGTGCGCAAGCATCGGTAATCGGGTTAGCTGCGCTGGAAACATAAGCCTCTATCGCGTGGGTTAGCGCATCCATCCCGGTCGCGGCGGTTAATCCTTTTGGCATGCCGGCCATCAGGTGTGGATCGTTGACCGACAGGATTGGGGTGACGTGTTTGTCGACAATCGCCATTTTGATGTGACGCGCTTCATCAGTAATGATGCAAAAACGGGTCATTTCAGAGGCGGTACCTGCGGTGGTGTTAATAGCAATCATCGGTAGCTGCGGTTTTGCAGAACGATCAACACCTTCATAATCCTTAATGTCGCCACCGTTAGTCGCCAGCAGTGCAATGCCTTTGGCACAATCGTGTGGTGAACCCCCACCGAGAGAAACGACGCAATCGCACCGGTGTTCTTGCAGTAAGGCCAGGCCTTGCTTCACGTTCAGAGTGGTTGGATTAGGATGTGTGCCGTCATAAACGCAGCTTTCGATTTGCTGTGCGGCGAGTAATTGTTGAACCTGGGCGACCACACCAATGTTATTCAACACTTTGTCGGTCACGATCAATGCGTAACCTAGCCCCTGCTGTTTCATGGTGTTCGCTGCTTCTTCCAGACAGCCAGAACCAATCATATTGACGGAGGGGATAAAGAAAGTTGAAGCAGCCATAACTCACTCCTTGATAAAAGCTTTATTGCTTGCCTCAAACACTACTATGCTAATTATTAAATTATCATGATCTATCGCAATATCGGGGTGGATAAGCCAGGTGATTGATTTGATTTTAATTTAACCACTTTAACCTTGTGGATTTGGCTCGGTCTGAGCTCAATCCAGCAGTAAGTTTAACCGTTAAACAGAAGCTTTAATCATCGGTTTGATCATGGGGTTTGCGGCCCAATTGCCAGATCTTCTCTGCGTAATGCCCCAAGGCCCACAGACTGAGACCGAGTAGCACAAAGAAAATAGCCTTCGGCATGGCACCCCAGAAAAACTCGAAAAAACGCGTGTAAAGGTTAATACCAAGAAACGTCAGGCCGAATCCGCGGAGCATGCCGTCGTCGCGTTTCAACCCCAGCCAAATGCAGCCGACGGCGACAAGGCCGAACAACAGGCTCCAGTGAAACAGTTCGATCTGGCGTGCATTGTACCAACTGTCGAGATCGCTATAGTTGCCAAAGATCGACAGTAACCAGAGGGCTATAAATAGGTATAACAGCCCCATCGCCAATGAAACCCGCTCCAGACCACGGCGAGCGAGTAGTGGCTGCAACAGCAACGCAGCCGCGATCAGTACCGCACCGAAGGCGATAAAGCGAATCGGAAAACTCATCCCGAGCCAATAGGCGCCCCAGCCCGACATATAACCGGTTTCGGCGCCGAAGGCGTTACCGAGCGACAGCAGAGCAAACCACCACACCAGCCCTGAGCGGCTGAACCAGCCAATCACGCCATACAGCAGGGCAGCGAACATCAGTAGCAGTGAGATTCGGCCGCTGCCGTTATCCAGCCAAACGCCCATCTGCCACAGGGCACAGGCAGTCAGCAGTACGGCAACGAATAACGCCGCCTCATTGCCGTAACGTTTTTCCGGATACCGGTGGCGTCGGCGCAATGCCCACACATAGCCAAGAGCGGCGAGTATGGCGGCAATTGTCATACGTACGGGGGCATCGAAGCGGAACAGCTCACTGAGTCGGTATAGCAGTGCGCTGTCGGCGAACAGGCTACTGATGGCGATCACCAGCGAAGCCAGTGCGGCGAGAAACGCATAGCGTGCCAGCCGTCGCCAGTCGAAGGGCTGTACCTCGACATGTTGCATCAGTTGTTGCTGTTGCTGTGTCGTCAGTGCGCCTTCAGCTACCCAGCCGTCCAGCGCTTTACGCACTACGGCGGCATTCTTTTTATTGAATTTCATGTTTCCTGTCCCTGAAAAACACTGTTATTCGGCCAGTATAGTCGAGTGGCTGCGATAAAAGGGGCTACTGTGTATAATGCCCGCCGCAAAGTGCACGAGGAATGATGCAATGACTGAATATAACGATGAATACTGGATGCGTCAGGCATTGCAGCTGGCCTTGCGTGCGCAAGAAGAAGGTGAAGTGCCGGTGGGGGCATTGCTGGTGTTGGATAATCAGGTGATTGGCGAAGGCTGGAACCGGCCGATTGGCCGCCACGATCCAACCGCGCATGCAGAGATCATGGCTCTGAGACAGGGTGGCTCGGTATTGCAGAATTACCGTCTGCTAAATGCCACGCTGTATGTGACACTGGAACCTTGTGTGATGTGTGCAGGGGCGATGGTGCATAGCCGCATTCGCCGGTTGGTATACGGTGCGCCCGATGTAAAAACCGGTGCAGCAGGATCACTGGTGGATATTTTGCGCCATCCAGGCATGAATCATCAGGTGGAAATCCTGTCCGGCGTGCTGGCCGAGGAGTGCGCCGCTACGTTGAGCAACTTTTTCCGCATGCGCCGTGAACAGCAAAAGGCGTTGAAACTGGCACAGCGCGCAGGTCTGGATAAGAACCCAGATTAATCAGAAGTTAAGTGCCAGTTCCGGTGTGACGGCCGGGTAGCCTTTCCCCATTTCAGCCTGTTCGGCGGCTTCCTGCGCTGCCTTTCTCTCTTTTTCCAGTAGATAACCCACCAAACTGACCTGATAACGTCGGATGTTCTCTACATAGTTATAAGCTTCACGCCCGCGTGCATAGCCGTAGGTCAACTGCGGGTAATAGCGCTTTTGGCTGAGCATCGGCAGGCGCTGTTTGACGTCTACCCAGCTGTCCGGATTGCCTTTTTGCATCTTGGTCAGCTTGCGGGCATCGAGCATATGGCCCCAACCCATGTTGTAGGCCGCCAGTGAGAACCAGATGCGTTCATCTTCCGGCACGCTGTCGGGTACCTTGGCCATCAACCTTTGCAGGTAGAGTGCGCCACCCTGGATACTTTCCTCAGGATCGAGACGATCATTAACTCCGAGACCGTCGGCAGTGGCTCGCGTTAGCATCATGAGTCCGCGTACACCCGTCGGTGAGGTTGCCTGGGGATTCCAGTGTGATTCCTGATAGGCAATAGCTGCCAGCAGTTTCCAGTCGATCTCATTGGCATACTTTTCAAACAGCGAGCGAAATGTTGGCAGGACGGAGTCGATGGCTGACAGGAAGGTCTTGGTATCAACGTAATCGAAACTGCCGACGTGACCGAGATATTTTTCCTCAAGCCGTGCCAACGTCCCGTCGTCAACCATTTGACTGTAGAAGTCCAGCATTGCTGCATACAGACTGTCGTCGGTGCCGCGCTTCAAATACCAGGTGACGGGTTCTTCATCAGTCACGTCGAAGGCGACCGCCAGCTGCGGGTGGATACGTTGCAGCAGGGCAATGGTCACTGAATCACCGAGGGTATAGTCCAGTTTGCCGTCAGCTACCTGCTCCAACAGCTCTTTTGAGGTGAGATCGCTGGAGGATTCCCAGCTGAGGTTCGGGAACTTGCTTTGCTTAAGCTGTTTCAGCGTGCTGACGTGGGCAGAGCCAGAAGCAACGGCCAGTTTACCTTTAATATCGGCAAAGGTTTTTGGCCGAGCGGTTCCCAAACGGTAGACCAACTGCTGGGAGACCGAATAATAAGCTGGACCGGTGCGTGCGCGGCTGAGCCGATCCTGATTGTAGATCAGGCCCGCGGCCAGCAGGTCTGCATCGTCATCATCTAAATCGTCAAAAAGGTCATTGATATTCTTATGCGGGATCACCACCAGTTTCACACCCAGATAGTTGGCGAAGCGTTTTGCCAACTCATAGTCGAGACCACTCGGTCCCTGTTTGGTCGTGAAATAGGTTAACGGCGAGTTTAGCGTACTGATACGCAACTCCCCGCGGGATTTAATCTCTTCGAGTTGCCCGCCCTGACCGCCGCGCCAGGTAATATTGGGCCACAAGGCGAGCGCCAGAAGCAAGGTAACAACACCGATTAGAATGTAGTTTATTTTAAGGCGTTTCAAATAGTTATCCAGTGGTGGCACACGTGCACTGCCGACAGCAAACCAGTCTTTTCTTATGGTTAAATCACCAGTGCGGGGGCATTTTGCGCAACAAAACGCCAGCGTGCAACTTTATTGACACGTTATGACAATTCAATGGCGCAAACAGCTTTTATCAATAATAGCTACGCAAACGGTTTCGTCTGCGGCGTAGATTCTCTATAATGGCGCGCGTTTTCCCCCTGTTGCGCCCAATGAAGTGCTGAAGTCAGTTGCTTCGAAGACGAGAGAACTTTGATTATGGAAATACTGCGTGGTTCGCCCGCTTTGTCGGCTTTTCGTGTTACCAAACTGCTGTCCCGCTGTCAGGACGCTCAACTTCCTGTTAGTGATATCTACGCCGAGTACGTCCACTTTGCTGATGTTAGCGCGCCGCTAAACGCCGAAGAGCATGCCAAGCTTCAGCGTCTACTCAAGTACGGCCCCTCTCTCGCCGAACATGCCCCTGAAGGTCGCTTGCTGTTGGTGACGCCGCGTCCGGGTACTATTTCTCCGTGGTCTTCTAAAGCCAGCGATATCGCCCATAACTGCGGTTTGAAGCAGGTACTGCGATTGGAGCGCGGCCTGGCGTTTTACGTTAAGGCGCCGACGCTGACTGAAGCGCAATGGCAGCAGCTTGCTGTACTGTTGCACGATCGCATGATGGAAACCGTCTTCAGCAGTTTGCAACAGGCGGAACAACTGTTCGCTCAACATCAGCCTGCGCCTTACCAGGCCATCGATATGTTGGGTGAAGGGCGCAGCGCGCTGGAACAGGCCAACATCAAGTTGGGCCTGGCGCTGGCTGAGGACGAAATCGACTATCTTCTGAATGCCTTTACCGGTTTGGGGCGCAACCCGACGGATATCGAACTCTATATGTTCGCGCAGGCCAACTCTGAGCACTGCCGCCATAAAATTTTCAACGCCGATTGGATTATCGACGGTGAACAGCAGCCGAAGTCGCTGTTCAAAATGATCAAAAATACTTTTGAGCAGACGCCGGATTATGTGCTGTCGGCTTATAAAGATAACGCCGCAGTAATGGAAGGCTCGCAGGTAGGGCGTTTCTTCGCTGAGTCGGAAAGCGGTCAATATGATTATCATCAGGAAGAAGCACATATTCTGATGAAGGTGGAAACTCATAACCACCCGACAGCAATCTCCCCATGGCCAGGCGCAGCTACCGGTTCCGGCGGTGAGATCCGTGACGAGGGTGCTACCGGTCGCGGTGCCAAACCCAAAGCGGGCCTGGTGGGCTTCTCTGTCTCCAACCTGCGTATTCCTGGCTTCGAACAGCCGTGGGAACAGGATTTCGGCAAACCTGACCGCATCGTTACTGCTCTGGACATCATGACCGAAGGTCCATTAGGCGGTGCAGCGTTCAACAACGAATTTGGCCGTCCGGCACTGGTGGGTTACTTCCGTACTTATGAAGAGCAGGTCAACAGCCATAATGGCGTGGAACTGCGTGGCTACCACAAGCCGATCATGCTGGCGGGCGGTATTGGTAACATCCGCGCCGATCACGTGCAAAAAGCGGAAATCACCGTAGGCGCCAAGTTGGTGGTGCTGGGTGGCCCGGCGATGAACATCGGTCTGGGTGGTGGTGCAGCCTCTTCCATGGCGTCCGGCCAGTCTGACGCCGATCTGGATTTCGCCTCGGTACAGCGCGACAACCCGGAAATGGAGCGCCGTTGCCAGGAAGTGATTGACCGCTGCTGGCAATTGGGCGCACAAAACCCAATTCTGTTTATTCACGATGTGGGTGCTGGTGGCTTGTCTAACGCCATGCCTGAGTTGGTTAGCGACGGTGGCCGCGGTGGTCGTTTCGAACTGCGCGATATTCTGAACGACGAGCCGGGCATGAGCCCACTGGAAGTCTGGTGTAACGAATCGCAAGAACGTTATGTCATGGCGATTGCGCCAGCGCAGATGGCGCAGTTTGACGAGATTTGTCGCCGCGAACGTGCCCCTTATGCCGTGATTGGTGAGGCTACCGAAGAACAGCATTTGACGCTGAACGACAGTCATTTCGACAATCAACCGATCGACATGCCGCTGGACGTGCTGCTGGGCAAAACGCCGAAGATGACGCGTGACGTAACGCGCCTGCAGGCCAAAGGCGAGCCGGTGCAGCGTGACAATATTACTCTGGCTGATGCAGTCAACCGTGTTCTGCATTTGCCGGCTGTTGCCGAGAAAACCTTCCTGATCACCATTGGCGACCGTACCGTGACCGGTATGGTGGCGCGTGATCAGATGGTTGGTCCATGGCAGATCCCTGTAGCGGATTGTGCAGTAACGACCGCCAGCCTGGACAGTTACTATGGTGAAGCGATGTCGATCGGCGAACGTGCGCCGGTCGCTCTGTTGGACTTCGCCGCTTCTGGCCGCCTGGCGGTAGGGGAAGCGTTGACCAACTTGGCTGGAACTGAGATTGGTTCACTCAAACGCGTGAAGCTTTCCGCTAACTGGATGGCAGCAGCAGGTCACCCGGGTGAAGACGCCGGTCTGTATGAAGCCGTGAAAGCCGTTGGCGAAGAGCTTTGTCCTGCACTGGGTATTACGATTCCCGTGGGCAAAGACTCAATGTCGATGAAAACTCGCTGGCAGGAAGGTAATGAACAGCGTGAAATGACCTCGCCGTTGTCGTTGGTTATCACCGGTTTTGCTCGCGTAGAAGACGTACGCCATACCGTGACGCCACAGTTGCGTACCGATAAGGGCGACAGCGCGCTGCTGTTGATCGACCTGGGTAATGGACATAACGCGCTGGGCGCCACCGCATTGGCACAGGTTTACCGCCAGTTAGGTGACAAACCGGCCGACGTGCGCAATGTCGAGCAATTGGCGGGCTTCTTTAATGCGATGCAACAGTTGGTGGCCGATCGCGCACTGCTGGCTTACCACGACCGTTCTGACGGTGGCCTGTTGGTCACGTTGGCAGAAATGGCGTTTGCCGGTCACTGCGGCGTGCAGGCGGACATTAACGCGTTGGGTGATGATGCACTGGCCGCATTGTTCAACGAGGAGTTGGGGGCGGTAATTCAAGTATCTGCTGACCAGCTTGAAGCTGTAAAACACGTATTTGCTCAGCAGGGTCTGATCGACAATGTGCACCATATCGGCAGCGTACAGGCTGGCGATCGCTTTGTGATTACTCAGGGCGATAAAACGGTGTACAGCGAAAGCCGTGCGACGTTGCGTACCTGGTGGGCAGAAACGACCTGGCAGATGCAGCGCCTGCGTGATAATCCTGAGTGTGCCGATCAGGAACACAAGGCCAAACAGGACGAGCGCGATCCTGGCCTGAACGTCAAATTGAGCTTCGCGCCAGAAGAAGACATTGCTGTGCCGTATATCGCCAAGGGTGCACGCCCTAAAGTGGCGGTGCTGCGTGAGCAGGGTGTTAACTCCCATGTTGAAATGGCAGCAGCATTCCATCGCGCCGGTTTTGATGCGGTAGATGTGCATATGAGCGATTTGCTGGAAGGGCGTCGCGATTTGCAGGACTTCCATACGTTGGTCGCCTGTGGTGGTTTCTCGTACGGCGACGTATTGGGTGCCGGTGAAGGTTGGGCGAAATCGATTCTGTTCAACGATCGCGTTCGCGACGAATTCGAATCTTTCTTCCATCGTCCGCAAACCCTGGCATTGGGTGTGTGTAACGGGTGCCAGATGATGTCGAACCTGCGTGATCTGATCCCAGGTGCAGAACATTGGCCTCGCTTTGTACGTAACCTGTCTGACCGTTTCGAAGCGCGTTTCAGTCTGGTGGAAGTGGCGGCTAGCCCGTCACTGTTCATGCAAGGTATGGCGGGTTCTCGCATGCCGATCGCCGTGTCACACGGTGAAGGGCACGTCGAGGTGCGGGATGCTGCACACTTGGCGGCGTTGGAGCACCATGGTCTGGTTGCTTTGCGATTTGTCGATAATGCGGGCCATGTGACAGAAACCTACCCAGCGAACCCGAATGGTTCGCCGAACGGTATCACCGCTGTGACCAGCGCTAATGGCCGTGCGACGGTGATGATGCCGCATCCAGAGCGTGTATTCCGCACTGTCAGTAACTCATGGCACCCAGAAGAGTGGGGCGAAGACAGCCCGTGGATGCGCATGTTCCGTAACGCTCGTAAGCAGCTGGGCTAAGTAAGCATTCAGCAGTGGACTGCGGGGCGCAAGAGATTGCGCCCCTTTTTATTGGGTGGGGAGGGTTATTGTCTGCATTTTGCGACAGAGGCTACTTTCACTGTCTCTAAAAAGAGACACATAACTCGTTGTTTTATAATGGTGTAAAATTAATTGAGTTAAGTTGTCGGGTTTTGGAGACAGGGCGGTGTTTTTTTATTCATCGAATGCCGTGATAAAGCGACCACTTTAGCCGCGATTAAAATTATTTTTATTTAATTTCAATGTGTTAATAAATATATTGAAAAATTGGCACGATAAGTGCATTATTCTCTCCAGTTGCTCATTCACCTTTTTATGACGGCCCCGTATTTAGACGGAATAGTTGCCTCATAAGCCTCCGAATGATGCCAAAGAAATGGTGCCTATCGTCCAACCAAACCGATAACAGACGCGCAAGCGCTTTATCAAGCATCGGGCGACACGTGGAGTGAGGCACCGCCTGTATCCAACTGTGATGAGTATTCATCAAATCCGGATACTTACGGATGCTATTCGTCCTATTCGATGCCAGCTTAGTGCTACATCACCCTGGGGACGAGGTTTAAGGGCATCCACACTTTCTTGCGATGGGGCAGTCCTGCCCCAACGTCAATTCGTTAAAGTCATGTTTACCTCTCTTTCATTACGACAGACCCAAACACAAATTCCTGCCCAAGGCCCGCTTGCCTGTATTTTCCTGACGCTCCGCTGAACGCCGGGCTTTCCTCTCATCGGCGACTCAGTTAGCATCGAAGCAGACTAGAGACAATGAGATGATTTCGTTGAAAAGATGGCGTTTATTTCCCCGCTCGCTGCGCCAACTGGTGCTGATGGCGTTCCTGCTGGTGCTGTTGCCGCTGTTGGTGCTGGCTTATCAGGCTTACCAGAGCCTGGATCACCTGAGCGCGCAGGCGGCAGACATCAACCGCACCACGCTGGTGGATGCGCGACGCAGCGAGGCCATGACCAGTGTGGCGCTGGAAATGGAGCGCAGCTATCGCCAATATTGCGTATTGGTCGATCCCACTCTGGAAAAGCTGTACCAGAACCAACGAAAACAGTATTCGCAGATGCTCGACGCGCATGCACCAATCCTGCCTGATGAACGTTATTATCAAACGTTGCGTAATTTGCTGACCCAGCTTGCGGCGATTAAATGTCAAAGCAGTGGGCCGGACTCACAGGCTTCGGCTCTGTTGGAGTCGTTTTCACGCTCTAATGCCGAGATGGTGCAGGCCACGCGTGCCGTGGTGTTTTCACGGGGTCAACAGTTACAGCAGGCGATTGCTGAGCGTGGCCAGTTCTTCGGCTGGCAGGCGTTGATGCTGTTTCTGGTCAGTGTGATGTTGGTGGTGCTGTTCACCCGGATGATTATCGGCCCGGTAAAAGCGGTTGAGCGGATGATCAACCGTTTAGGGGAAGGGCGAGCATTAGGTAGTACGGCATCTTTTAAAGGACCGCGAGAACTACGTTCGTTGGCGCAACGCATTATTTGGTTGAGTGAGCGGTTAGCGTGGTTGGAATCGCAGCGCCATGAGTTTTTACGCCATATATCGCATGAGTTGAAGACGCCGCTGGCCAGCATGCGTGAGGGTACCGAGCTGCTGGCGGACGAAGTTGCCGGTCCGTTGACGTCCGATCAAAAAGAAGTGGTGACCATTCTCGATCAAAGTAGCCGTCACTTGCAGCAGCTGATTGAACAACTGCTGGATTACAACCGTAAACTGGCCGATGGCCCGGCGGAACATGAGAATGTTGCGTTGGAAGAAATGGTTGAAATGGTCGTTGCTGCGCACAGTTTACCGGCTCGGGCAAAAATGATTCGCACCGAGATCCAGCTGGATGCGGAAATCTGCTGGGCAGAGCCTACGCTATTAATGCGCGTACTGGATAATCTCTACTCCAATGCGGTGCACTACGGTAAGGAATCCGGTAACATTTGGATCCGCAGCCGTCAGGTTGGGCAACGGGTGCAGATTGATGTCGCCAATAGCGGCACGCCGATCCCCGAAGCTGAGCAAACCATGATTTTTGAGCCTTTTTTCCAGGGTAGTCACCAGCGAAAAGGGGCGGTAAAAGGAAGCGGTCTTGGGCTAAGTATCGCGCAGGATTGTATCCGCCGGATGCGCGGCGAGCTGCAACTGGTCGAAGTTGCTGGCGCAGACGTCTGCTTCCGTATTGAATTGCCATTAACCGCCGAGAATGAATAATAATGTACACATGGTCTAAACGCCTTCGTCTCTCACAGACCGAACGTTCACCGCGTGCCACACAGGGTACGCCGCTCGGCAAGCGTCGATTTTCCTTTTTAGGCAGCGTTCTTTTTGTGCCCTTTCTACTGGCTGGCTGTGTTGATCGCGCGGTCAGCGGTGGCTTAAGCCAGCCGCAGCAGGAAGCGATCCCGGACACAAAAGTGGTGGATTACCGCATTGCAGCGTGTGACACCCTGTGGCCGCTCGACGAAAAAGATGCGTTGAATAACTCTCTTTACTGGCTGCGAGCCATGGATTGCGCCGATCGTATCGGTTCCACCCAGGCGCGTGCGCTGGCGAAAACGCTGCCTGGTGACAGTTGGTATGGGATTTTCAAACAAAGCATCCTGTTGGGTAGCGCTGAGCCAACCTCTGGCGAACGTCGCCAGATGATCGATCGCCTGAACAGTTATCGTCTGGAGTTCCCAAGTTCACTGCGCCCGTTGTTGCAATTGTGGCGTCAGCAGCAGGTGCTGCAGATCACTCTGTTTGATGAAAAGGCACGCTACCAACATCTGCAGGAAAGTTCTGACAGCCAGATAGATCAGTTGCGCCAGAGCCAAATACGTTTGCAGGCACAGTTGCAGGACACGTCACGTAAGTTGGAAAACCTGACTGATATCGAACGCCAGCTCTCTTCGCGCAAGCAGTTGCAAACTGAGATTCCGGACAACAGTGCGACGCAACAAAAAACCGACGCCGTGAAGAAAGTGGCACCAAACAAAGCCGCAGAACCGGACGCGGAACCGGAGAAGGGCACAGCCCTGCCGGTGGAGCCGGAAGATACCTATGCGCCGTCCCCTGCTAACAAGGAGTCCCACGCGCAATGACAGCACGCAAACCGGCCAATTTATTATTGGTTGACGACGATCCCAGCCTGCTCAAGCTGTTGGGAATGCGCCTGACCAGCGAAGGTTTTCATGTCACCACTGCAGAAAGCGGTCAGGAAGCGTTGCGCCTGTTAGGGCGCGAAAAGATTGATCTGGTGATAAGCGATTTACGGATGGATGAGATGGACGGCATGGCGTTGTTTGCCGAGATCCAGAAACATCAGCCGGGCATGCCGGTGATCATCCTTACCGCCCACGGCTCGATCCCGGACGCGGTGGCTGCCACACAGCAAGGGGTGTTCAGCTTCCTGACCAAGCCGGTGGATCGCGATGCGTTGTATAAGGCCATCGACGAAGCGCTGTCATTGTCGTTGCCTGCGGGTGATGACAGTTGGCGTGAAGAGATCGTTACCCGCAGCCCGATTATGCTGCGCCTGCTCGAGCAGGCAAAAATGGTGGCACAGTCCGATGTCAGCGTCTTGATCAACGGCCATAGCGGTACCGGTAAAGAGGTGCTGGCGCAAGCGATTCATGGTGCCAGCCCACGTGGTAAAAAGGCGTTTATTGCCATTAACTGTGGCGCGTTGCCGGAGCAGTTGCTGGAGTCAGAACTGTTTGGCCATGCAAAAGGGGCGTTTACCGGCGCAGTGAGTAGCCGTGAAGGGCTATTTCAGGCGGCAGCCGGCGGCACGCTGTTCCTTGATGAGATCGGCGATATGCCGCTTTCGCTCCAGGTTAAATTGTTGCGCGTGCTGCAAGAGCGCAAGGTACGTCCGTTGGGCAGTAACCGTGATTTGGACATTGACGTACGCATTATTTCCGCCACTCACCGCGATCTGCAAAAGGCGATGGCGAAAAACGAATTCCGTGAGGATTTGTACTATCGCCTGAATGTGGTGAACCTGAAAATCCCTGCACTGAATGAACGCGCCGAGGATATTCCATTACTGGCCAATCATCTGCTGCGCGAATCCGCCAAACGCCACAAGCCGTTTGTCCGTAGCTTCTCTTCGGACGCCATGAAACGCCTGATGACCGCCAGCTGGCCGGGTAACGTGCGCCAACTGGTGAACGTTATCGAACAGTGTGTGGCCTTGACCTCTGCGCCAGTGATCAGCGAAGCGCTGGTGGAACAGGCGCTGGAAGGGGAAAATACCGCCTTGCCGACCTTTGTCGAGGCGCGTAATCAGTTTGAATTACATTACCTGCGCAAGCTGTTACAGATCACCAAAGGTAACGTGACGCAGGCCGCGCGTATGGCAGGCCGTAACCGCACCGAGTTTTATAAATTGCTGTCGCGTCATGAACTGGACGCCAACGATTTTAAAGAATGATATTTTCCGCTGCGGCCTGCGCACGCAGGTTCTCAACAAACGCAACGGAATGATTTACACTCCGTTCTCTTGTTTGTGGCGTGGCCCAACACAGAGAACCATGGAACGTATTAAGCGGGATCCTAAACAATGAGCAGATCACTATCCATCGCATTGGCCCAGTTAAACCTGCTGGTCGGTGACATTGAAGGCAACACCGAGCGCATGTTGCAAACGGTGCAAGAGCAGCAGAAGGCGGGAGCCGATCTGGTCATGTTCACCGAACTGGCGCTGTCTGGTTATCCGCCGGAAGACCTGTTGTATCGCAATGATTTTTATCAGCGCTGTGACGCGCAGTTGCATCGTTTGCAACAGGCGTCGGTCGATGTAGCCATTCTGGTCGGCCACCCGTGGCGTGAAGGCGATAAACTCTATAATGCGCTGTCGCTGTTCTCCGAAGGGAAGTTGCTGGCGCGTTACTTCAAGCAGCAGTTGCCGAACTATGGTGTTTTCGATGAGAAACGCTACTTCCAGGCGGGCAATGAAACCTGCGTGGTTGAGCTGAAAGGCTATCAATTGGGCCTGCTGATTTGTGAAGATCTGTGGTTCCCTGAGCCGGTCGATGTTGCCAAGGCCGCTGGCGCTGAAATGATTTTGTCTATCAATGCCTCGCCGTACAACCGTGAAAAGCCGTATATCCGCAAAACGCTGATGGCTGGCCATTGCCAACGCACCCATTTGCCTCTGGTGTACCTGAACCAGATCGGTGGGCAGGATGAACTGATTTTTGACGGCTGCTCGAAGGTATTCGACGCCGCTGGCAACATGACCCACCGTCTGGCGGCATTTGCCGAACAGGTCACGTTACTTGAGTTCAATGAGCTGGACGTCGTGCCAATGACGGCACCGGCTGCTGAGTTACCACAGTTAGCGCAGGTGTATGAAGCCCTGGTGCTGGCAGTGCGCGATTACGTCACCAAAAATGGCTTTAAGGGCGCAGTGCTGGGGTTGTCTGGCGGTATCGATTCGGCGCTGACGCTGGCAATTGCCGTCGATGCATTGGGCAAAGATAAAGTGCAGGCACTAATGATGCCGTTCCGCTACACCGCGGATATCAGCATTGCCGACGCCAAAGAAGAAGCCGAAATCCTGGGTATTGAATTTGATATCGTCTCCATTGAGCCTATGTTTGATGCCTTTATGGGCCAACTGACGCCAATGTTTGCCGGTACCGAACGTGATACCACGGAAGAAAACTTGCAGGCACGCTGCCGTGGTGTGGTGTTGATGGCGCTGTCTAATAAGCGCCGTAGCATCGTGTTGACGACCGGCAATAAAAGCGAGATGGCGGTAGGTTATGCCACGCTGTATGGTGATATGGCGGGTGGTTTCGACGTACTGAAAGACGTACCGAAAACACTGGTATTCAAGTTATCCGAATACCGCAATACCGTTTCTTATGTGATCCCTCAGCGCGTTATCGATCGCCCGCCGTCCGCAGAGCTCGCACCGGATCAGCTCGATCAGGACAGCTTGCCGCCGTACGACATTCTGGATGCGATTCTGGAAGGTTATGTCGAACGCGATAAGTCGGTTGCCGATCTGGTGGCCGAAGGTTTCGACGAGGCGATCGTGCGCAAAGTTATCCGTCTGGTGGATATCAACGAATACAAACGGCGTCAGGCTGCCGTCGGGCCGCGTATTACCGCCCGCAATTTCGGCAAAGACCGCCGCTACCCAATCACATCCGGCTTTGGCCGCAAAAATTGGTAATTAAGTGCCTATTCAATAGGCGTTATCGTCGCCGTTAATTTGGGTTCGGACAGCACGCAGGGCCCGGAGCGTATAGGTAGTACGTGAGGAGCCCGAGTACTGCCCGGGCGCAAAATGACAAGAAAAATAGCCTAGTGAATAGGTGCGAGGAAACAAGATGAAAAAGATCGACGCCATTATCAAGCCGTTCAAACTGGATGATGTCCGTGAAGCGCTGGCTGAGGTTGGCATTACCGGGATGACCGTCACCGAAGTGAAAGGCTTCGGCCGCCAGAAGGGCCACACCGAGCTGTACCGTGGCGCGGAGTATATGGTCGATTTTCTGCCAAAGGTGAAAATTGAGATCGTGGTGGCCGACGATATCGTCGATACCTGCGTCGAGACCATCATGCAGACCGCGCAAACCGGCAAAATCGGCGACGGCAAAATCTTTGTCTTCGATGTGGCGCGTGTAGTGCGTATTCGTACTGGCGAACAAGACGAAGAAGCGATTTAATGTGATCGTCTACCGGGCACCGCTAGCTTGAGCTTGGGCAGTGCTCGGCCTCCTCGCGTACTACGTGTACGCTCCGGGG
>NZ_BCTT01000015.1 GCF_001590905.1 Serratia grimesii NBRC 13537 | reverse complement strand
GGCTTCTTATACCCCGCTAAAAACCTCCCAACGATTGATCGCTCGATCATTTCCGTTATCTGCATTCTAAAAAAGCGAAGGCTGTCGCGTTTTTGGTAGTTTTTCCGATCGCTTCCCGCACGGTATCTTACACTCAGCCCAACTGTTTTGATTGAGGTTGTGACCCATGATGACGCTACGCCAAATCCGCCATTTTATTGCGGTGGCGGAAACCGGATCGATCTCCGCCGCCGCGCAGGCGGTGTTTGTTTCCCAATCTTCGCTGACACTGGCCATTCAGCAACTGGAGACCGACATTGGCGTACGGTTGTTTGATCGCCATGCCAAGGGCATGAACCTGACGCACCAGGGCCACCAGTTTCTCCGCCAGTCTTATCTGATCCTCGCCACGGTGGATAATGCCAAACGCAGCCTGCAATTGGGGACCGAAAGCCTGACCGGCAAGCTGACCATCGGTGTGACCAGTCTGGTGGCCGGGTATTTCTTGGTCGAGCTGCTCAAGCGGTTTAAGTCGGCCTATCCCAATGTCACCATTCAGATGATCGAAGATGAACGTCCTTATATTGAACACCTGCTGGTGAGCGGGGAGATCGACATCGGTGTGCTGATACTGTCGAATATCGAAGACCGCGATGCGCTACAGACTGAAGTGCTGATGCACTCGCCTTATCGTCTGTGGCTGCCGCCGCTACATCCACTGCTGGATCATGAAAGTATTGGCTTGGCGGATGTGGCGAAGCTGCCGCTGATCCAGCTTAACGCCGACGAAATGGACGTACATGCGCGCCGTATCTGGGCGCGCGCCGGGGTGAAACCGGAGATTGCCATGAAAACCGGTTCGACAGAAGCGGTACGCAGCCTGGTAGCGGCAGGCATGGGGGTCTCAATCTTACCGGATATGGCTTACCGCGCCTGGTCGCTGGAGGGCAATATGATTGAGGCTCGCAAGCTGGTGGATCTGCTGGAGCCGCTGGACATCGGCCTGGCCTGGCGACGCGGCAGTGCGCGGCCGGAACTGGTCACACCTTTCCTCACCATTGCCCGTGAAAACGGCAATATGCATGCCGCTGGGCTGAAGCATTCGATTTAATCGAACGCGGCGTTCAGTATTTAGAATTTGTTGGCTGCCTGATGCTCGCTTAGTCTGATTGAAACTAACTTATTCACATTTGGTTAACGTTTTGGTCACTTAGGGGCAATACACGATGGCAGATGTGCACCTCCTTTCAGGTTTATCCTGTCAGCAGTTCATTAACGGTCAGTCGGTCGAAGGCGAAGGCCAGCAGGAGTGCATCGTTAATCCGGCCAATGGCGAAACGCTGGTTTCCATCACCGAAGCTTCATCGGCGCAGGTGGGCAGTGCGGTTAAGGCGGCACAGCAGGCTTTCAGCCACTGGTCGCGCACCACACCGGCCTTTCGTGCTTCTATTCTGCTGCGCATTGCCGACGCCATCGAACGGCAGGCCCCGCGCCTGGCTGGTCTGGAAGCGCTTAACTGCGGCAAGCCGTTGCATCAGGCGCTCAATGATGACCTGCCGGCGGCCGTCGACGTGTTTCGTTTCTTTGCCGGCGCGGTGCGTACTCAGCAGGGGCAACTGGCGGGTGAATACATTGAAGGGCACACTTCGATGATCCGCCGCGACCCGATCGGCGTGGTGGCCTCAATTGCGCCCTGGAACTACCCGCTGATGATGGCGGCCTGGAAGATTGCACCAGCGCTGGCGGCGGGCAACACCGTGGTATTCAAACCTTCTGAACATACTCCCTTGACCATTTTGGCGCTGGTGCCTGCACTGCAGGACATCCTGCCGCCGGGCGTGCTGAATATCATCTATGGCGGCGGAGAAGGGGTCGGAAGCCATCTGGTCGGGCATCCGCAGGTGCGTTTGGTCTCGGTGACCGGCGATATTGTCACCGGGCAAAAAATTCTGCAAGCCGCGGCGAAAAGCGTCAAACGCACGCATCTCGAGCTGGGCGGCAAGGCACCGGTGATTGTCTGTGACGATGCCGATCTGGACGAAGTGGTTAACAGCATCCGTACCTACGGCTATTACAACGCTGGACAAGATTGCACCGCTGCTTGCCGCATCTACGCGCAGGCGGGGATCTATCCGAAGCTGGTAGAGGCACTGGGCGAGGCGGTGGCCAGCCTGCGTTTTGCTCGTAAGCGTGATGAAGATAACGAAATCGGTCCGCTGATCAGCAGCCGCCAGCGCGATCGCGTTGCCAGCTTTGTCGAACGGGCGCTCAGCCAGCCGCATATTGAATTGATTACCGGTGCCGCCGCGCACTCCGGCCCGGGCTTCTACTACCAACCCACGCTGCTGGCCGGCTGCCTGCAAAGCGACGAAATCGTCCAGCGCGAGGTGTTCGGCCCGGTGGTGAGCGTCACCCGCTTTGAACATCTGGAGCAGGCGGTTAACTGGGCAAACGATTCCGAATACGGCCTGGCCTCGTCGGTCTGGACGCAGAATATCGATCGGGCGCTGCATATCGCTGCGCATCTGCAATACGGCAGCACCTGGATCAACACCCATTTCACCCTGGCCAGTGAGATGCCACACGGGGGTCTGAAACGCTCCGGCTACGGCAAAGATCTTTCCAGTGATTCACTGCAAGACTACAGCGTAGTCAGGCATGTAATGGCGAAATTTAAAGCCAGCTTCTAATGAAAACGACAGCGGCAGCCGTTCCCTGCCGCAAAACGATACGCAACACAGGGGTCATTACGATGGGAAAAACTACCGCAGTCACCACCACAGTTTCCGCACTCTGTTTCACCGTGCTTTGCGGCCTGGCCCAGGCGGCCGACTTGCCGCAGGCGCTGGGCAAAGGCGAAGGGCGCCTGGATATCATCGCTTGGCCAGGTTATATCGAACGTGGCCAGTCCGATAAAAATTATGACTGGGTCAGCCAGTTTGAAAAACAAACCAGCTGTGCGGTGAATGTGAAAACCGCCGCAACCTCCGACGAAATGGTCAGCCTGATGGCCAAGGGCGGCTATGACCTGGTCACCGCTTCCGGCGATGCCTCGCTGCGATTGATCTTCGGTAAACGGGTGCAGCCAATCAATCCTGCGCTGATCCCCAACTGGAAAAATATAGATCCGCGTTTGCTGAACGGTGCCTGGTACACCGTAGATGGCAAAACCTATGGCACGCCTTATCAGTGGGGGCCAAACCTGCTGATGTATAACACCAAAACCTTCCCGACCCCGCCAGACAGCTGGGCGGTAGTGTTCCAGCAACAAAACCTGCCGGACGGCAAGACCAATCAGGGCCGGGTGCAGGCCTACGACGGGCCGATTTACATTGCCGATGCGGCGCTGTTCCTGAAGGCCACGCAACCGCAGCTTGGCATCAGCGATCCGTACCAGCTGAACGAAGAGCAGTATCAGGCCGCCTTGAAGCTGTTGCGCACCCAGCATGCCTTGATCCACCGTTACTGGCATGACACCTCGGTTCAGATGAGCGATTTCAAAAACGAAGGTGTAGTGGCCTCCAGCGCCTGGCCGTATCAGGCCAATGCCCTTAAAGGGGAAGGCCAGCCGATTGGTACCGTGTTCCCAAAAGAGGGGGTTACAGGTTGGGCGGACACCACCATGCTGCACGCCGATGCCAAGCATCCGAACTGTGCTTACCTGTGGATGAACTGGTCGCTGGAGCCGAAAGTACAGGGCGACGTTGCCGCCTGGTTTGGTTCGGTACCGGCATCACCGGCGGGCTGCAAGGCCAGCACGTTACTGGGCGACAAGGGCTGCGAAACCAACGGGTTCAATCAGTTCGACAAGATTGCCTTCTGGAAAACGCCACAGGCGCAGGGCGGAAAATTTATGCCATATAGCCGCTGGACCCAGGACTATATCGCCATCATGGGCGGCCGCTAACCCGCGGGGGCGTAGCCTGCTACGCCCGATTAATGCCTTTCAGGAGCGCAGATCATGACCATTGCCGTGCAATTTATCGATGTTTCGCGGAGCTTCGGCGAGGTTCGCGCCGTAGACCGGGTTTCTATCGAAATACAAGACGGGGAATTTTTCTCCATGCTTGGGCCTTCGGGCTCGGGCAAAACCACCTGCCTGCGACTGATCGCCGGCTTTGAACAACTCAGTGCCGGTTCGATCCGCATTCACGGCCAGGAGGCGGCCAACCTGCCGCCGTATCAACGAGACGTGAATACCGTATTTCAGGATTACGCGTTGTTCCCGCACATGTCGGTACTGGAAAACGTCGCCTACGGATTGATGGTGAAGGGCGTAGCCAAACGTGAACGGTTGGCGCGGGCACAGGAAGCGCTGGACAGCGTGGCGCTGGGGTTCGTGGCCGAGCGTAAACCGGCGCACCTTTCTGGCGGTCAGCGCCAACGTGTTGCACTGGCCCGCGCACTGGTGAATCGACCGCGGGTGCTGTTGCTGGATGAACCGCTGGGCGCGTTGGATCTCAAGCTGCGCGAACAGATGCAGGGCGAGCTGAAAAAGCTGCAGCGCCAACTGGGTATCACCTTTATTTTCGTCACCCACGATCAGAGCGAAGCGCTATCGATGTCCGACCGGGTGGCAGTGTTCAACAACGGGCGAATCGAACAGGTGGATGCGCCGCGTGAGCTGTATATGCGACCGAAGACACCGTTCGTCGCCGAGTTTGTCGGCACCTCTAACGTGGTGCGCAGCGAGTTGGCGCAGCGCTTGCTCGGCCAGACTGCCACCTTCTCGATCCGTCCCGAACATATTCGCTTAATGGGTCAGTCCGGTGTTGCACAGGGTGAAATCCAGGTGCAGGGATTGCTGCAAGAGATCCATTACCAGGGCGCGGCCACGCGCTATGAAATTGCGTTGAGCAGCGGTGAGAAACTGCTGGTCAGTGAGGCGAATCCTCAGTGGCACGCCGACGGGCAGCAGCACCTGATCGGTCAGCCGGTCACCGCCTGCTGGTCACGTGAGGCGATGGTGCCACTGCTGGAGGAGAGGTGAGATGGAGATGAGCATCGACTATCCCGCGCCGCGCCGCGGTACCTTGCGCACCCTGTCGACCTTCCTCTACCGCCGGCCGACGCTGTACCTGCTGCTGTTACTGGTTCCACCGCTGTTGTGGTTCGGCGCGGTGTACCTTGGCTCATTACTGACGCTGCTGTGGCAGGGGTTTTATACCTTCGACGACTTCACCATGACGGTGACGCCGGATCTAACCTTCGATAACCTGCGGGCGCTGTTCAACCCGGCCAACTACGACATCATCCTGCGCACGCTGACGATGGCGGTACTGGTGTCGCTGGCCAGTGCGGTGTTGGCGTTCCCGATTGCTTACTACATGGCGCGTTACACCAGTGGCCGCGTCAAAGCGTTCTTTTATATCGCGGTGATGATGCCGATGTGGGCCAGCTATATCGTCAAGGCCTACGCCTGGACGCTGCTGCTGGCAAAGGATGGCGTGGCGCAGTGGTTCCTGCAACATCTGGGGCTGGAGCCGGTGTTGGCGGCAATCCTCACCGTGCCGGGCGTTGGGGGCAATACCCTGTCGACCTCCGGGTTGGGGCGTTTTCTGGTGTTTGTTTATATCTGGCTGCCGTTCATGATCTTGCCGATCCAGGCGGCGCTGGAACGCCTGCCGCCTTCGTTGCTGCATGCTTCGGCGGATCTGGGGGCACGTCCATCGCAGACTTTCCGTTACGTGATCCTGCCGCTGGCGGTGCCGGGCATTGCCGCCGGGTCGATCTTCACCTTCTCGCTGACGTTGGGGGACTTTATTGTGCCGCAGCTGGTGGGGCCACCGGGCTATTTCATCGGCAGCATGGTGTACGCCCAGCAAGGGGCGATCGGCAATATGCCGATGGCAGCAGCCTTTACCCTGGTACCGATTGTGTTGATCGCGATTTATCTTTCCATTGTGAAACGTCTGGGGGCCTTCGATGCACTCTGAGCGCGCGCCATTAGGGCTGAAACTGGCCGCCTGGGGCGGTCTGATTTTCCTGCATTTCCCACTGGCGATTATCGCCATCTACGCCTTCAACACCGAGGACGCGGCGTTCAGCTTCCCACCGAAGGGTTTCACGTTGCATTGGTTCAGTGTTGCTGCCGGTCGGCAGGACATTATCGATGCGATGCTGCTTTCCGCGCAGATTGCTGCGCTGGCGACGGCGGTGGCGCTGGTACTGGGCACCCTGGCGGCGGCGGCGCTGTACCGGCGTGATTTCTTCGGTAAAGACAGCATTTCACTGTTGCTGCTGCTACCGATCGCGCTGCCGGGCATTGTTACCGGTCTGGCGCTGCTGGCGGCGTTCAAGGCGCTAAATATCGAACCGGGCGTAATGACCATCGTGATTGGGCATGCCACCTTCTGCGTGGTGATCGTGTTCAACAATGTCATCGCTCGTTTCCGCCGGACCTCCCATAGCCTGATCGAGGCATCTATGGATCTCGGCGCCGACGGTTGGCAAACCTTCCGCTACGTGATGTTGCCCAACCTGGGGTCAGCATTGCTGGCCGGTGGCATGCTGGCGTTCGCGCTGTCGTTTGATGAAATCATTGTCACCACCTTTACTGCCGGGCATGAACGCACGCTGCCGCTGTGGCTGCTGAATCAACTCGGTCGCCCGCGCGATGTGCCCATCACCAACGTAGTGGCGCTGTCGGTGATGTTGCTGACCATGATCCCGATTTTGGGAGCCTATTACCTGACCAAGGGCGGCGAAAGCGTCGCCGGCAGCGGCAAATAGCCTCTTGACCCTAATGCGTACCAGACATCTTACAAAAGGATAACCCTATGCAAAGCCAACTGTTGATTAACGGCCAACTGGTTACCGGCCAGGGCGCGTTGTTGCCGGTGTATAACCCGGCAACCGGAGAGGTAGTGGTGCAGGTGGCTGAAGCCAGTGCAGAGCAGGTCGATCAGGCGGTGCTGGCGGCCGACGCCGCATTTACTGAATGGGGACAAACGACGCCGAAAGAGCGTTCCGAATATTTGCTGAAGCTGGCGGATCTGATCGACAGTCATGCGGAAACTTTTGCCCGCTTGGAATCGATTAACTGCGGCAAACCTTACCACTGTGTATTGAACGACGAACTGCCGGGCGTGGCTGATGTTTTCCGCTTCTTCGCCGGGGCCAGTCGTTGTTTGAGCGGGCTGGCGGCCGGTGAATATCTGGCTGGGCACACCTCGATGATCCGGCGTGATCCCTTGGGCATTGTCGCCTCTATTGCTCCCTGGAACTACCCGCTTATGATGGCGGCGTGGAAGTTGGCACCGGCCCTGGCGGCGGGTAACTGTGTGGTGCTTAAGCCATCGGAACAAACCCCGTTAACGACCTTTAAGCTGGCTGAACTGGCTGCCGGGTTGTTCCCTCCGGGTGTGTTCAACGTGCTGTTTGGTCGTGGTACCAGTGTCGGTGACAGGCTGACCGGCCATAACAAAGTGCGCATGGTATCCCTGACCGGCTCAATCGCCACCGGCGAACATATTATTGGCCATACCGCATCCGGCATTAAGCGCACCCATATGGAACTGGGGGGCAAGGCGCCGGTGCTGGTGTTTGACGACGCTGACCTGCAACAGGTGGTGGAAGGGATCCGCAGCTTTGGTTTCTACAACGCCGGTCAAGACTGCACCGCCGCCTGTCGCATTTACGCGCAGAAAGGCATCTATCCGCAGTTGGTGAAGGTGTTGGGCGAGGCGATCAGTAGCCTCAAGATCGGGCCGCCAGAAGATCAAAGCAGCGAGCTGGGCCCGTTGATTACCGCTCAGCATCTGGAGCGGGTGGTGGGTTTTGTCGAGCGAGCGAAAGCCTTGCCGCATGTACAGGTGGTGACTGGTGGAGAGCGGGTTAACGGCCCTGGCTACTATTTCCAGCCGACGTTGTTGGCCGGTGCTCGTCAGGAGGATGAAATTGTACAACGTGAAGTGTTTGGGCCGGTGGTGACCGTTACACCGTTCGACGACGAGGCGCAGGTGCTGGCCTGGGCCAACGAGTCTGACTACGGGCTGGCGTCTTCACTGTGGACGCGGGACGTGGGGCGGGCACATCGTCTGAGCGCGCGTTTGCAATACGGTTGTACTTGGGTGAATACCCATTTCATGCTGGTGAGCGAGATGCCACACGGTGGTCAAAAGTTGTCCGGTTACGGCAAGGATATGTCGATGTACGGCCTGGAAGATTACACCGCGATTCGCCATGTAATGTTTAAACATTGATTTATCAGGTTTTATCTGCAAAATAACGCGGCTTTCAGACCGGCTCCGGCCGGTCTGATGATAATAAAAATAGAAGGAAGCCAATTATGGGCATCACCAGACGCGATTTTCTTAATGGGGTGGCGATCACCATCGCCGCCGGGTTAACGCCGATGCAGATCCTGCGGGCATCACCGCAAACCGCCAATCAAACCCTCTATTATCCCCCGACGCTGACCGGGCTACGGGGGAATCATCCTGGTTCGTTTGAGCATGCTCATCAACTGGGGCGTGACGGCAAGGCCTTCGATTTTGCCACGGTGCTGGCTACCGAAGAGTTCGATTTAGTGGTGGTGGGGGCCGGTATCAGCGGGCTAGCCGCTGCCTGCTTCTGGCAGCAAATGAAGGGCACGCAGCAACGTATTTTGCTGATCGACAACCACGATGATTTTGGTGGTCATGCCAAGCGCAATGAATTCAGCAGTGAAAACGGCACTATCCTCGGTTATGGCGGCAGTGAGTCATTGCAGTCGCCGCGATCCAACTTCAGTCCGGTAGCGATGGGCCTGCTGCAAAAGTTGGGTGTCAGCATCGACAATCTGGAAAAAGCGTTCGATACCACTTTCTACCCGAATTTGAATCTGAGCCGCGGCGTTTATTTCGATCGTAAAAACTTCGGCGTCGACAAAATCGTGAGTGGTGATCCGGGCCGCATGGTTGCCGATGACATTCCGCACGATCGTCTCAATGGTCGATCCTACGAAGCCTTTATCGGTGATTTCCCACTGCCGGAAAGTGATCGTCAGGCACTGATTGCGTTGCATACGGTGGATAAGGATTACCTGCCGGAAATGAGTCAGGAGCAGAAAAGTGAATGGCTCGACAAACACAGCTATACCGAATTCCTGCGCGATAAGGTCGGCCTGAGCGAAATGGCGATCCGCTATTTCCAACAAACCACCAGTGACTTCCAGGCGGTGGGCATCGACGCCACTTCGTGCAGCGATGCGCGTATTTGCGATCTGCCTGGCCTGAACGGCATGAATCTGCCGCCGCTGGATGAAGAATCACAGGCGGATCTCGACGATCCTTACGTGTTCCATTTTCCTGACGGCAACGCCACATTGACGCGCTTAATGGTACGTCATTTAATCCCGGCAGTTTCACCGGGCGGCAAGGACATGAATGACATCGTGTTGGCGAAGTTCGACTACAGCCAGCTTGACCGCGCGGAGTCGCCGGTAAAACTGCGACTGAATAGTACGGGTCTGCATGCAGCCAACGTCGGCGACAAGGTCGAAGTGACCTATATGACCGGCGAAAAAATGACCAAGGTGCGCGCCGGGCAAGTAGTGATGGCCGGGTACAATATGATGATCCCGTATCTGGTACCGGAAATGTCGTCGGAACAGCAAGAAGCGCTGAAGCAGAACGTTAAGTCACCGTTGGTGTACAGCAAAGTGGTGATCCGCAACTGGCAGCCGTTTATTAAGCTGGGCGTGCATGAGGTTTACTCACCAACGGCACCGTATTGCCGCGTGAAGCTGGATTATCCGGTGAGCATGGGGGGTTATCAGCACCCACGCGATCCGAACCAACCGATTGGCCTGCACATGGTGTATGTGCCGACGCTGGCGGGCAGTGGGTTAAGCCCACGCGAACAGTCGCGCAAAGGCCGTGCATTGCTATTGGGCACGCCGTTTGAAGTGCATGAACAGATGATCCGTGAGCAGTTGCAGGGCATGCTCGGTTCCGCCGGTTTTGATCACCAGCGCGATATCGAAGCAATTACCGTGAACCGTTGGTCACATGGTTATTCTTACTTCCTGAACGGCTTGTTTGACGATGAAGACGAAGCAAAGAAAATCATTGAGACTGCGCGTAAGCCGATCGGCAAAATTGTAATTGCCAACTCGGACTCAGACTGGAGCCCGTATGCCAACTCGGCGATCGACCAGGCATGGCGAGCGGTTAATGAATTGGCCTTCGGCCAGGCTGCCACCAAGGAGGGAGCATGAGCATGCGTTCACTGTATTTGCTGACCTTACTCGCGGCGGGAGGGTCTGCTCAGGCGATGTCGGCGGGGGAGTATGTGGCGAAAGCCGGTGACTGTACCGCCTGTCATACCACGCCGGGCGGGGCTCTGTTTGCTGGCGGGATGAAGTTCCCCACTCCGTTGGGTAACATTTACGCCACCAACATCACGCCGGACAAACAGCAGGGCATCGGTGCTTATTCTTTTGACGAATTTGATCGTGCTATGCGTCAGGGGATTGCTAAAGATGGTCATCGACTGTATCCGGCGATGCCGTACACCTCTTACGCCAAAATGAATGCGGAAGATATGCGTGCGCTGTATGACTACCTGATGAAGGAAGTGCCGGCACAGAATACGGCTAACCGCGCCAGTGATATCAGTTGGCCGTTGTCGATGCGTTGGCCACTGGCGGTCTGGAACCAGCTGTTCCATGACGATACGCCCTACCAGGCAGACAGCAGTCAGAGTGCCGAGTGGAATCGTGGAGCTTACCTGGTTCAGGGCGCTGGACACTGCGGCAGTTGCCATACGCCACGCGGCTGGGCAATGCAGGAGAAGGGACTGGACAGCAAAGAGCCCGCTTTCCTGAGTGGCGCTGAGCTGGATGGCTGGTACGCTTCTGGAATACGTGGACTGAAACCTGATGAAGTCGTGTCTTTGCTGAAAACCGGGCGCAGCCAACATGCCGCGGTCGCCGGGCCGATGAGTGACGTGGTTAGCCACAGCACGCAATATCTGACCGACGGTGATTTGAGCGCCATTGCCACTTACCTGCATAGTCTGGCGGCAGAAAAACCGTCGACGGAGAAACCTGTTGCCATGGCGGTCGACAACTGGAAAGCGGGGCAAGGCACCTATGCCATGTATTGTTCAACCTGTCATGGTAATAAGGGTGAGGGCAGTGACAACACCATTCCGGCACTGGCGGGTAACGCAACGGTTACAGCGGAGAATCCATTAACCGCGCTGCGCGTGGTGTTGGAAGGGGCTCATACGCCAATCACGCAACATGCCACGGCAGTTGCCATGCCGGGTTACGCTTGGGCGTTGAATGACCAGCAAGCTGCCGATCTGATGAGTTATTTACGAGGAAGCTGGGGTAATCAAGCTGCACCGGTTACGCCGCAGCAGGTAAAAGAGACACGCAAGCTGGCGGAGAAATAACGCAAGGGCGCGCGTTGAGCTGTTTGTTAGATAGAGATACTTGTACCTGGCGCACCGAGGGGCACTTATGGGACACATCCGTGTGTCCCACCCTACGGGCCGACTGGACGTCGTTCCAATTTGCTCCCGGCAAATTGGTCGGCAGCTAAAGCTGCTACGACTCCTTCGGCTCGCGCTCCCTAATAATGGACATTATCAGCCGTATGAGGGCGCGGTAATAGGCCGCGCCCCTTTCAATTACATGACCTTATGCGGACCGAAGCATTCGTAGTGGATGCGATCGGCGTCCACGCCCATCTCCAGTAACTGCTTGGCCACATATTGCATGAAGGGTACCGGGCCGCAGAAATAGTAATGCATCTGTGGGGTGCTGAGCGTTTCGCGCAGGGCACTCAGATTCATCAAACCACGGCTTTGGTAGTCACGGCCTTCTACATCGTCGGCACCGGGTTGGTTGTACCACACGTGACGGCGCAGATTAGGCATACGTTTGGCAATATCCGCAACTTCATCGGCAAAGGCGTGAACACTGCCGTTTTCAGCTGCATGCAGCCAGTGTATATCTGCCGGGTGCTGGTTATCGTGCAGTGTATTTAGCATGCCGAGCATCGGGGTTTGGCCGACACCGGCGGAAATCAGTGCCACAGGTGTGTCCGGCTGCGCGTCGAGAAAGAAATCCCCGTGCGGCGGGGCGATGTAAATCACGTCACCTTCTTTGGCTTGTTGATGCAGGAAGTTAGACACTTTGCCCTGATCCTCACGCTTCACCGCAATACGGTAGTATTCGCCGTTAGGCGAAGTGGTCAGTGAGTATTGACGTATTTCCTGGTTTTCCATGCTGTCGTGTTTGATGTAGACCGCCAGATATTGGCCAGGTTTGAAATCGATTACCCGACCACCGTCAACCGGTGCCAACACGAAGCTGCAAATCACGTCACTTTGCGGCTGTTTTTTGACGATGCGGAAGGCACGCAGGTCACGCCAGCCGCCGTCGGCGGCTGCGCTGGCCTGATAAATCTGGTCTTCACGCTGAATAAACACATTCGCCAACACGCCATAGGCTTTGCCCCAGGCATCCAATACCTCTTGGCCCGGGCTGAACATTTCATCCAACGTGGCCAGCAGATGACCGCCGACAATGTGGTATTGATCCGGCTGAATATTCAGGCTGGTGTGTTTGTTGGCAATACGCTCCACTGCTGGCAGCAGTGCCGCCAGATTTTCGATATTCGAGGCGTAGGCGCAGATTGCGTCGAACAGTGCTTGGCGCTGATCGCCATTACGTTGGTTGTTCATATTGAACACATCTTTTAATTCGGGGTTGTGTTCGAACATACGATCGTAGAAATGTGCGGTCAGTTTTGGCCCGGTAGCGGCCAGCAGGGGAATAGTAGATTTTACGGTGGCGATGGTTTTGCTATCCAGCATGGTAGCGCTCCTTGGTCGGTTATTATTGGCGTTTTATAATGATGTATTTAAAATACATCTTTAAGTTTAGACGCATCCTAGCGGTTTCTGAGGTGGCTGTAAATACCCCTGTTTTTGTTACGGAATCGTTAAGCGACGATCCCGCTCACAGAACATGAAAAAACCGCATTCTTAGCATGAGTAAAAGTCCGTTGCCCAATGGCACTATTTATCGGATCAAAGCCTTGCTGCGTCTAAAGCCAATCGTTTGCGTAAAAACCTCTGTCAAGACCTATCCTCGGTGGGGCGAAACAGTTTACACTGTGGGCCAGAACCCGAACGGGTAGTTGTTTGGTGATTTTTTAGTTAGCTGATTTAGTCAGGAGAAGCCGGATGTTAAAGCGTGAAATGAACATTGCTGATTACGATGCCGAACTGTGGCGTGCAATGGAGCAAGAAGTTGTGCGTCAGGAAGAGCACATTGAGCTGATTGCGTCTGAGAACTACACCAGCCCGCGCGTTATGCAGGCTCAGGGTTCCCAGTTGACCAACAAATACGCTGAAGGTTATCCAGGCAAGCGCTATTACGGCGGCTGCGAATACGTGGATATCGTTGAGCAACTGGCTATCGACCGTGCTAAAGAGCTGTTCGGTGCCGATTATGCCAACGTACAGCCGCACTCCGGCTCTCAGGCGAACTTCGCTGTTTATACCGCGCTGTTGCAGCCGGGCGACACCATTCTGGGGATGAACCTGGCACATGGTGGTCACCTGACTCATGGTTCACCTGTCAACCTGTCCGGTAAGCTGTATAACGTGGTGCCTTACGGCATCGACGAAAAAGGCCAAATCGACTACGAAGATCTGGCGAAACAGGCACAAACTCATAAACCAAAAATGATCATCGGTGGCTTCTCAGCCTTCTCCGGTATCGTTGATTGGGCAAAAATGCGTGAAATCGCCGACAGCATCGGTGCTTACCTGTTCGTTGACATGGCACACGTTGCAGGCCTGATCGCCGCCGGCGTTTATCCGAACCCAGTACCACACGCACACATCGTTACCACCACGACCCATAAAACCCTGGCGGGTCCGCGTGGCGGCCTGATCCTGGCGAAAGGCGGTGATGAAGACCTTTACAAAAAACTGAACTCTGCAGTGTTCCCTGGTGGCCAGGGCGGCCCGCTGATGCACGTGATCGCCGGTAAAGCGGTAGCACTGAAAGAAGCGATGGAGCCTGAGTTCAAAATTTACCAGCAGCAAGTGGCTGATAACGCTAAAGCGATGGTACAAGTGTTCCTGGATCGCGGCTACAAAGTGGTTTCCGGTGGCACTCATAACCACCTGTTCCTGCTGGATCTGGTTGATAAGAACCTGACTGGTAAAGAAGCTGACGCAGCCTTGGGCCGTGCCAACATCACTGTGAACAAAAACAGCGTGCCAAACGATCCTAAGAGCCCATTCGTGACTTCTGGTGTGCGTATCGGTACGCCGGCAGTGACTCGCCGTGGCTTCAAAGAAGCTGAAGTGCGTGAATTGGCTGGTTGGATCTGCGATGTGCTGGACAACATCAATGATGAAGCCACCATTGAACGCACCAAGAAGAAAGTATTGGATATTTGCGCCCGTCTACCGGTTTACGCATAACTCTGCTTTCCCTTTAAAAACCCGCTTCGGCGGGTTTTTTTATGCCTGTTGCAGACAAACTGTGAACTACCTAGCACTCTACCCCCTCGACGGTGAATGTACATTGCTAGCCAGTGTGACCTCTGTCAAAGTATCGCCCTCACACCGGAGGGATCATGGTTTTGCAATCAACGCGTTGGCTCGCTCTCAGCTATTTCACCTACTTCTTTTCTTATGGCATCTTCTTACCTTTTTGGGGTGTTTGGTTAAAAGGCGAAGGTATACCGCCTGAAACTATCGGTATTCTGCTTGGCGCAGGTCTGGTTGCACGTTTCCTCGGTAGTTTGCTGATTGCCCCGCGCGTAAAAGATCCCGCTCATCTGGTGACTGCCCTGCGCCTGTTGGCATTGTTGACACTGGCTTTTGCCGTCGGGTTCTGTTTCGGTAATGGCTGGGGTTGGTTAATGTTGGTGATCGCCGGCTTCAACTTGTTCTTTTCGCCGTTGGTCCCGCTTACTGACGCGTTGGCCGGTACCTGGCAAAAACAGATCACCATGGATTATGGCCGTGTCCGGTTATGGGGATCGCTGGCGTTTGTGATTGGTTCGGCATTGACCGGCCAGATGGTTTCCGTTTGGGGCCATAACGCTATTCTCTACAGCTTGATTATCAGCATATTGGCCATGCTGTTGGGCATGATGCTGAAGCCAAGCGTGATGCCACAGGGTGAGGCGCGTACCCACAATGAAGCAAACCGTTCATTGTGGGAGATGCTTAAAGAAGGGCCGGTTTGGCGCTTCCTGTTGTGCGTAACCCTGTTGCAGGGCGCACACGCAGGCTATTACAGTTTTGGGTCCATCTATTGGCAAGAGGCGGGTTACTCGGCGTCGACCATTGGTTACTTGTGGTCGCTGGGGGTCGTGGCAGAGGTGATCATTTTCGCCAGCAGTAATTTCCTGTTCCGTCGCTGGAATGCACGCAATTTGTTACTGCTTTCCGCCTGTTGCGGAATAGTGCGCTGGGGTTTGATGGCCAGCAGTACCGAATTGGGATGGCTGTTGGTGATTCAGATTCTGCACTGCGGCACCTTTACGGTTTGCCATCTGGCGGCGATGCGGTTTATCGCGGCACGCAAGGGGCCGGAAGTGATCCGCTTGCAGGCGGTTTATTCGGCGCTGGCGATGGGGGGTGGGATTGCGATTATGACAGTGATTGCCGGCTTCCTGTTCGAGCATCTGCAAGGCGGGGTATTCTGGGTGATGGCGGCAGTGGCATTGCCGGCACTGTTTATTCGTCCGCCGGCTGTCGCGGTCAGCAGCAGCCGTTAAGAGGTTTCCAGCAGCGCACGGATGGCTTTGCGCTGCTGGCGTTCTAACGGTAACTCAGTGTAAATCAGCGGCGGTTGCCGTTCACCGTGCTCCGTAGCGTAAGGGGTGATCACTAAGGTGACCCCTTGAGGGGGGCCGGAATGCAGGTAATCACGCAACGGCAAATATTTGATATTCAATGGCAGTAGCGTTAATTCACGGATCTGATATTCCACTTCCTCTTCCAGCTGCGGGTTGTCCAGCGTCAGTAGTAACACCTGCTTTTCTTGCAACGCATTACCTTGCATTAACCAAGCGCCAAAACTGATCGCGACCAGGCCGGCCTCCTCGTTGGAGAAATGAATGCCGTATTCCTGTTCAAGCGGTGACAGCGCCTCCTGAGCCGTGCGCATCAGGCGTGGGTATTTGCGTTCGACTTCTTCTAGCAGCGTGTTGTCGATACCAATCTCAAAGTGGCAACGCTCCACCGCAGGCGCCAGATGGGCAAACAATTGACTGATCAAATCGTCTTTACTGCTGAAGGTCATACCGGATATCTGTTGGAAGCACTCGACCATATTTTCAATTGCAGTCATCAGCCGCAGGTCTTCTGCAGAGTCATTGCTCTGATAACTGTGGTTTTTCAGCATGGTGAACATCAATACAAGAAAGTCGCTTTCACTCTCTTCGGGTTGCAAGGCAAAAAGTTGGCTCAATGAGTGAAGTAGTGTACCCGCCACCTGATGTTCTGGCTTCTGATGCAGCCAGTCGCGCTGGGTGGGGTTGAACGTGGGGTGCCGCTGGCACCGTGCTTCCCACACGCAATAGGGGAGATAGTGCTGTAGGAACTGACGATCACGCCGATCAAAGCTGCGGTTAATCAAGGGTTCACATGTGCTGATGTACTGTTCCAACTGCATGGTCAAATCTTGGTTCAACCCCAGTGCCTGCTGTAGCCACAGGGAGAAATGCTGTTCAATAAAGTCCGGGCTGCAGCGCAGCGCCCGTCGCAGCCAGTGGAGCAGGCAGAGACGTTGATTGAGCGCACTGCCCCGAATCCGGTATCCCTCGTCGGGATTGCCGTCGATCTCCAGATGATGGAAACGCTGGATTTCACTGGCAACCTCGGCTATATCTTGCCGGGTGATAGGGGGGGCGACGCCATTAATTTGGCTGATAGTCTCCAGTTGTACTGCGGGCACCGGCGCATACAGCATCAATAACAGATGGCAGCGTCGTTGTTGACCGGAGAGCTCAGGCACAGGGGCAGTGTCCAGGCTCATATCACCTTCAGGCAGGTCACGTTTAAATTATGAATAAGCATAGCAAAAGGCGATGCGCGGCGTGGCGACGGCACCCGGTTTTACTTCGGCTTACAACTTTCGTCACAATTATTGGGCGGAATCACGGCGGTTTAAGATTGGTTGATGTTACTTTATAACAATAATGAGTATCGTTTGATGATGAAGTTACGTTTTATTCTGGCCGGTTTTCTCATGCTATGCAGCACCGGCGCTGTCGCTCACCCGCACAGCTTTATTGATATGAACACCACCTTTGTGGCGAAGGATCAACAGCTGGTTGGCTTGAAAATGGTTTGGGTTATGGATGAAATCACCTCGGCGGATCTGCTATACGATGCGGAGAATGCCAAAAGCGATTCAGAAGTATGGAAAAAGCTGGCAGCGCAGGTCATGGCCAATGTGCTGGGTCAGCATTATTTCACGGATATGTATCGCGACGGTAAGCGGGTGAAATATTTGAATTTGCCGACGGAATACCATTTGTCGCGCCAGGGGCACCAGGCGGTGCTTGAGTTTGTGTTACCCCTGGCCGAGCCGCAACCGCTGGCGGGTAAGCCGTTTGAGATCTCTACTTACGATCCAACCTATTTTGTCGATATGACCTACAAAGATAAGACAGCGCTGCACTTGCCGCCAGACATGGCATCGCAGTGCAAGTTCAAGCTGATGACACCTAAACCAAACTCGTCTTTGCAGGCATATGCCTTGTCCCTCGATAAGAACGATTCGCCCGGCGAAGATATGGCGCTAGGGCAACAGTTTGCACAACGGGTCAGCCTGCAATGTCAATAAACCTCAGCCAGCAGACGGTGCGTAAGCGACACTGGGCTTTCAGTCTGTGGCCATTGCTTTTGTTTGCATTGTTGCTGGCGCTGGGTGCCCAGTTGGCGTGGCACTATTGGCCGCAGCTGTTGATGCAAAGTGTTGTGTGGCAGAAAGGGCTGCATCAGCAATTAGCCGGTTTGCTACAGCAGGTAAAAGCAGCACCGCAGCAGGCCGGGCTGGCATTGATGCTGTTCAGCCTGAGTTATGGCGTGCTGCATGCGCTGGGCCCCGGTCACGGTAAGGTGGTGATCGCCACCTATTTGGCAACACATCCAGCGCGGCTGAAAAGCAGTCTAAAACTGACCTTTGCTGCGTCGTTGGTCCAGGGACTGGTGGCGATTGCATTGGTAACGCTGATGCTGGTGGTGTTGCAACTGTCATCACGGCAACTGCACCAAAGCAGTTTCTGGCTGGAGAAGGGCAGTTTTATTCTGGTGATACTGCTTGGAGTATTACTGAGCTGGCGCGCCTTGAAGCGGCTTTATCACGCGGTGAAAGCGATGCGTCCGTCGCCTGCGTTGCGTATCAATAGCCTGCAGCCATTGTCGGCGGATCATATTCATAACGAACATTGCGGTTGCGGCCACCGGCATATGCCAAGTGACAGCGAGCTGCAGGCCGGTAGCGACTGGCGCACACAGACCGCCATTGTGTTGGCGATGGGGATGCGGCCATGTTCGGGCGCGATACTGGTGTTACTGTTTTCAAAAGTGATTGGTGTCTTTATCTGGGGGGTTATTTCTGCGTTAGCCATGGCGCTGGGTACTTCGTTGACCATCTCATTATTGGCTTTACTGGTGCATTACAGCCGCCGGTTGGCAGTGCGCTTAAGCCGTTCACGTGCGCCCGCCGCCTGGAGTGCAGTGGCCTGGGGTTCGTTGGCGCTGGCTGGTGGCCTGGTCCTGTTATTCGCCGGGCTGCTGTTATACGTCAGCGCCCAACCGGAGTTCGGTGGCGGCATCCGGCCTTTCTCTCGCTGACAGGCATAAAAAAAGCGCTGCCGAGGCAGCGCTTCAATATTCAAAACAGGATCAGGTGTCATGAGCGCAGACAGTTTGGGTGCGCTCAGCGTAATAGCCTGAATTAACGCTTTAGCGCTTCGCTCAGTTCTTCACGCATGGTGGAAAGCATGGCTTTCACTACGCGTGGGTTACCCGCTACCACGTTGCCGGAGCTGAAGTGGTTGTGGCCGCCGACAAAGTCAGTCACCAGGCCGCCAGATTCACGCACCAGCAGTTCGCCCGCGGCGAAATCCCATGGCTTCAGGCCAATCTCGAAGAAACCGTCAACGCGACCGGCAGCCACATAGGCCAAATCCAGCGCGGCAGAACCGGTGCGACGGAAGTCGGCACACTGAGTGAACAGTTTGCCAACCACATTAATGTATGGCGTTGCGTGCTGTTTAACTTTGAACGGGAAGCCGGTTGCCAGGATGGTGCCATCCAGATCTTTGGCATTGGTGCCGCGCAGACGGTAACCGTTGAGCTGTGCGCCCTGACCGCGAGTTGCGGTGAACAGTTCGTTACGCATTGGATCGTATACCACAGCCACTTCAGTACGGCCTTTAATGCGTACGGCGATGGAAACTGAGAAGTGTGGGAAACGTTTGATGAAGTTTGATGTGCCATCCAGTGGATCGATCACCCATTGTACATCTTTGTCTTCGCCGACCAATTCGCCGCGTTCTTCGGTAACAATGCTATGTTGCGGATAGGACTTGCGAATGACGTCAATGATCAGATGCTCTGCATCGCGATCGACGTTAGTGACGAAGTCATTGGTCCCTTTCTGGCTCGCTTCTACAGCGTCCGGGGTTTCGTAGTTTTTGGCAATCAGGTTACCGGCCTTGCGCGCAGCGCGCACGGCGATAGTCAGCATCGGATGCATGGGTATCTTCCAACTAGGATGTTAAAGAACAGGAAACGGCGCGAAGTATAGCAGGTGTTCGGCAAATTGCCTACGGCTGTGTTAAGATGCTGTGATTTTCCGCTACGCTCAGAGTTTGTATGCTGCATAACATCCGCATTGTTCTGGTAGAGACTTCCCATACCGGCAACATGGGCTCGACCGCCAGAGCCATGAAAACCATGGGGTTAACCAACCTTTATCTGGTTAATCCGCTGATAAAACCTGATTCTCAGGCGATCGCCCTGGCTGCAGGTGCCAGTGACGTAATTGGCAACGCCACTATCGTTGATACCTTGGATGACGCCATTGCCGGCTGTAGCCTGGTGGTCGGCACCAGTGCGCGCTCACGTACCTTGCCGTGGCCGATGCTGGAACCGCGTGAATGCGGCGTACGCGCTGTGCACGAAGGCGAGCACGCGCCAGTCGCGCTGGTCTTCGGCCGTGAACGTGTTGGTCTGACGAATGATGAGCTGCAAAAATGCCATTATCACGTCGCCATTCCCGCTAATCCGGATTACAGCTCCCTGAATCTGGCAATGGCCGTGCAGATCCTGGCGTACGAAGTGCGAGTGGCTTATCTAGATCGCCAACAGGCAGGCGTGCCGCCGTTGGAAGAAACACCTTATCCGCTGGTGGACGATCTTGAGCGTTTCTATCAGCATCTGGAACAAACGCTACAGCACAGTGGCTTTATTCGCCCGTCACATCCGGGGCAGGTCATGAGCCGTTTGCGCCGTTTATTCACCCGCGCGCGACCAGAAGCACAAGAGCTGAATATCTTGCGCGGCATGCTGACGTCGATTGAGAAACAGGACAAACATCAAGGTAATTAATTTGATGTGTTGTAACGGCTCGCGGTAATAGTATTAGTTATCCAATGGTTATAATGTGTATTCTATATGCATTTTATATGGCTTAGTCCAAAATGTGCTAATACTTGAGTAAATTACTAGGTTAAATAGTTGACTGATTTACTCGGGAATGTCAGACTTTCGGCCATGTTTGACCAACAGGTAACCATTAGCTATGAGACTGACATCCAAAGGCCGTTATGCCGTAACCGCTATGCTTGACGTGGCATTGCACTCCCAGGAAGGGCCCGTACCTCTGGCGGATATTTCTGAGCGCCAAGGTATCTCGCTCTCTTATCTGGAACAATTATTCTCCCGTCTGCGTAAGAATGGCCTGGTTGCCAGCGTACGTGGACCGGGCGGTGGTTATCTGCTGGGGAAAGACGCGAGTGAGATTGCCGTTGGTGCAGTCATCACTGCTGTCGATGAATCGGTAGATGCAACCCGTTGCCAGGGTAAAGAAGGCTGTCAGGGTGGCGATCGCTGCCTGACCCATACCCTGTGGCGCGATCTGAGCGAGCGCATCAGCGGGTTCCTGAACAACATTACGCTGGCTGAACTGGTAAACAACCAGGAAGTGCTGGTGGTGGCGGATCGTCAAAATAATGATACCCGTCGCACGGCCAACGGTCGTCCGCAAGAAACTATCAACGTTAATCTGCGCGCATAAGCAGCTGGCGATATTTTTTTAGTTTTTGGAAGTGATGTACGGAGCACAAGAGCAATGAAATTACCGATCTATTTAGACTACTCAGCAACGACGCCGGTTGATCCGCGCGTTGCTGAGAAAATGATGCAGTTTTTGACTCTGGACGGGACTTTCGGTAACCCGGCTTCCCGTTCCCACCGTTTCGGTTGGCAGGCGGAAGAAGCGGTAGATATCGCCCGTAACCAAATTGCTGAACTGGTTGGCGCTGACCCGCGCGAAATCGTGTTCACTTCCGGAGCAACCGAATCCGACAACCTGGCGATTAAAGGTGCTGCCAATTTCTATCAAAAGAAAGGCAAGCACATCATCACCAGCAAAACCGAACACAAAGCCGTGCTGGACACTTGCCGTCAGCTTGAGCGTGAAGGCTTTGAAGTGACCTATCTGGCACCGCAGAGCAACGGTATTATCAGCCTGCAGGACCTCGAAGCGGCGATGCGTGAAGACACCATTCTGGTTTCTATCATGCACGTGAATAACGAGATCGGTGTGGTGCAGGATATCGACGCTATCGGCGAAATGTGCCGTGCACGCGGTATCATTTATCACGTTGATGCGACCCAGAGCGTAGGCAAATTGCCTATCGATCTGAGCAAATTGAAAGTCGACCTGATGTCGTTCTCCGGCCACAAAATTTATGGTCCGAAAGGCATTGGTGCGCTGTACGTGCGTCGTAAACCACGTATCCGTATTGAAGCCCAGATCCACGGCGGTGGCCATGAGCGCGGTATGCGTTCCGGTACCCTGCCTGTGCATCAGATCGCCGGGATGGGCGAAGCTTACCGTATCGCCAAAGAAGAAATGCCGACAGAAATGGCACGCTTGCGCACACTGCGTGATCGTCTGTGGAACGGCGTGAAAGATATGGAAGAAGTGTATCTGAACGGCTCCCTGGAGAACGGGGTTCCTAACATCCTGAACGTCAGCTTCAACTATGTTGAAGGTGAATCGCTGATCATGGCATTGAAAGACCTGGCCGTATCTTCGGGTTCTGCCTGTACCTCTGCTAGCCTTGAGCCATCTTACGTGCTGCGCGCGTTGGGAATGACCGACGAGTTAGCGCATAGCTCGATCCGTTTCTCTCTGGGGCGTTTCACCACAGAAGAAGAGATCGATTACACCATTCAACTGGTGCGTAAATCCATCGGCCGTCTGCGTGACCTGTCTCCACTGTGGGACATGTTCAAGCAAGGCGTGGATATCAACAGCATCGAATGGGCACATCATTAATTCTCAGGATTCAGGAGCAAGGTCATGGCTTACAGCGAAAAAGTAATCGATCATTATGAAAACCCGCGTAACGTGGGTTCTTTCGACAACGAAGATCCTAGCGTTGGCAGCGGCATGGTGGGTGCACCGGCCTGTGGCGACGTGATGAAGTTGCAAATCAAAGTCAACAATGAAGGTATCATTGAAGACGCGCGTTTCAAGACTTACGGCTGCGGTTCCGCCATCGCTTCCAGCTCGCTGGTGACCGAATGGATGAAAGGCAAGTCTCTTGATCAGGCTGAAGCGATCAAAAACACTCAGATCGCCGAAGAGCTGGAATTACCGCCGGTAAAAATTCACTGCTCAATTCTGGCCGAAGACGCCATTAAAGCAGCGATTGCCGACTACAAGAGCAAACACAGCGCCAAGTAATTATTTCTGAGTCATTTAGCCCGGCCTTGGTTGGGCTTTGAAGTGTGAGGTTGTGATGTCAATTACCATGAGCGACAGCGCTGCACAGCGCGTTCAGGCATTTATGGATAACCGTGGCAAAGGCCTTGGCCTGCGTCTGGGGGTGAGAACCTCTGGCTGCTCCGGGATGGCGTACGTGCTGGAATTTGTTGACGAAATGAACGATGACGACATCGTTTTTGAAAACAAAGGCGTTAAGGTGATCATTGACGGCAAGAGCCTGGTCTACCTTGACGGCACCGAGCTTGATTTCGTTAAGGAAGGCCTGAACGAAGGCTTCAAGTTCAACAACCCAAATGTCTCAAGCGAGTGTGGCTGCGGCGAAAGTTTCAACGTCTGACAGTCCATCGTGCTCCCCCGCCAGGTGCGGGGGAACTTCATCCGATAACGCCCAGAGCACGCTATGGATTACTTTACTTTATTCGGGCTGCCAGTTCGCTATCCCGTGGACGGCAGCCTGCTTGCATCTCGCTATCAGGATCTGCAGCGCCAATTCCATCCCGATCGTTTTGCCAGTCAGCCAGAACGCGAACGTCTAATGGCGTTGCAACAGGCTGCGACTATCAATGAAGCCTACCAAACGCTGAAGCACCCATTAAAACGCGCGGAGTATATGCTATCTTTGCACGGTTTTGATTTGGGCAACGAGCAACACACCCTGCGTGATACTGCGTTTCTGATGGAACAATTGGAACTGCGCGAAGAGCTCGATGCTATTGAACGCAAAGTGGACGCGGAAAGCCTGTTGGCCAGCTTTGGTGCACGGGTGAACGAGACGGTCAAACAGCGCAGCGCGCTGATGGTGCAGCAGTTGGATAATCAACAATGGCCTGAGGCCGCAGATACCGTGCGTAAGCTACGTTTCTTGGACAAACTCCAGCAACAAGTTGAACAACTCGAAGAAAAACTGTTGGGTTTTGAGTAATTCTTTTCATTTATACCCAAAATAATTGGCGTTGCATCAAGGCGGCAAATTTGTGACCCCCCAGGAGCATAGGTAACTATGTGACTGGTGCGAATAAATGCAGCCAACAACGATGCGGCTTCAAGTATGAAGGATATGGGAAGCTTCAATATGGCCTTATTACAAATTAGTGAGCCTGGCCTCAGCGCCGCGCCGCACCAGCGCCGTCTGGCTGCCGGTATTGATTTAGGCACGACCAATTCTCTGGTTGCTACCGTGCGCAGCGGACAGGCGGAAACGCTGGCCGATGCCGAAGGGCGCGATTTGCTGCCGTCGGTGGTGCACTATCAGGCGGACACGTTGCGTGTTGGCTGGGATGCACGTCAGCAAGCGGCCCAGGACCCTGCCAACACCATCAGCTCAATCAAGCGCATGATGGGCCGGTCATTGGCCGACGTACAGCAGCGCTACCCGAACCTGCCGTATCAATTCCAGGCCAGTGACAATGGTTTGCCTATGATCGTCACTGCCGCCGGTCCGGTTAACCCGGTGGGTGTTTCAGCCGATATTCTCAGGGCGCTTGCTGCGCGTGCGAAAACCGCACTGGAAGGGGATCTCGATGGTGTCGTGATCACGGTTCCTGCCTATTTTGATGATGCACAGCGCCAGGGGACCAAAGACGCTGCGCGTCTGGCCGGGCTGCATGTACTGCGTCTACTGAATGAACCGACGGCGGCAGCAATTGCCTATGGTCTGGATTCTGGGCAGGAAGGCATCATCGCCGTGTACGATCTGGGCGGCGGTACCTTTGATATTTCTATTCTGCGGCTGAGCCGTGGGGTATTCGAAGTGTTGGCCACCGGCGGGGATTCCGCGCTGGGCGGCGACGACTTTGATCATCTGTTGGCTGACTGGCTGCGTGAGCAGTCTGGTGTGGCTGATCGCAGCGATCACGGTGTGCAGCGTCAATTGTTGGATGCGGCCATCGCAGCCAAGATTACGCTGAGCGATGCTGATAGCACCACCGTTGAGGTTGCCGGTTGGCAGGGCGAAGTGACCCGTGCACAGTTTGACGCGCTGATCACGACGCTGGTTAAACGCACCCTGATGGCATGCCGTCGCGCACTGAAAGACGCAGGCGTTAGCGCCGAAGAGGTGTTGGAAGTGGTGATGGTTGGCGGTTCTACCCGCGTGCCGTTGGTACGTGAGCAGGTAGGTACGTTCTTTGGGCGTACGCCGTTGACGTCGATCGACCCGGATAAAGTGGTCGCTATTGGCGCTGCAATCCAGGCCGATATTCTGGTGGGTAACAAGCCAGACAGCGACATGCTGTTGTTGGACGTGATCCCGCTGTCACTCGGTCTGGAAACCATGGGCGGTCTGGTTGAGAAAGTGATCCCGCGGAACAC
The DNA here is from genome assembly GCF_001590905.1 of Serratia grimesii NBRC 13537. Classification (GTDB taxonomy): domain Bacteria; phylum Pseudomonadota; class Gammaproteobacteria; order Enterobacterales; family Enterobacteriaceae; genus Serratia; species Serratia grimesii. The sequence goes on along the minus strand of NZ_BCTT01000015.1, from coordinate 156,964 downwards.
CACCATTCCGGTGGCGCGTGCGCAGGAGTTCACCACCTTTAAAGACGGCCAAAGCGCGATGATGATCCACGTGCTGCAGGGCGAACGTGAGCTGGTGCAGGATTGCCGCTCGCTGGCACGCTTCTCGCTGCGTGGTTTGCCACCACTGCCTGCTGGCGGCGCGCATATTCGCGTCACCTTCCAGGTGGATGCCGATGGCTTGCTGAGCGTCACCGCGATGGAGAAATCTACCGGTGTTGAGGCATCGATCCAGGTTAAACCGTCGTATGGTCTGTCTGACGCCGAAATCGCCGGTATGATTAAAGATTCGATGGCTAATGCGCAGAGTGATGTTGGCGCACGCATGCTGGCCGAACAACGGGTCGAGGCGTCACGCGTGCTGGAAAGCCTGCAAGGTGCATTGGCCAGCGACGCCGCATTGCTGAGCGAAGCAGAAAGTACGGCGATCACTGCGGCTGTGGACGCCTTGCAACAGGCGACGCAGGGCACCGATCCTGCCGCTATTGAAGCCGCAATTAAAACATTAGATGCACAAACGCAAGACTTTGCCGCGCGCCGCATGGATGCTTCCATTCGCCGTGCGCTGGCTGGCCATTCTGTGGATGAGGTTTAATCATGCCTAAAATTGTTTTCCTGCCCCATCAAGATTTATGCCCGGAGGGGGCAGTATTGGAAGCCGAACAAGGGGAATCAATCCTCAACGTTGCGCTGCGCAACGGTATCGATATTGAGCACGCCTGTGAGAAATCCTGTGCCTGCACCACGTGTCACTGTATCGTTCGTGAAGGTTTTGACTCTCTTGAAGAGAGCAGCGAACTGGAAGATGACATGCTGGACAAGGCCTGGGGTCTGGAGCCAGAGAGTCGTCTGAGCTGTCAGGCGCTGGTGGCTGACGAAGATCTTGTGGTTGAAATGCCGCGTTATACCGTCAACCATGCGCGTGAAGGGTAAGAGGACAATAATAATGGGACTGAAGTGGACCGACAGCCGTGAAATCGGCGAAGCCCTGTATGACCAATACCCGGATACCGATCCGAAAACCGTACGTTTTACCGACATGCATCAGTGGATTTGCGATCTGGAAGATTTTGACGACGATCCACAGGCTTCCAATGAAAAAATACTGGAAGCTGTCCTGCTGGTCTGGTTAGATGAAGCAGAGTAAATAGCGTAACGGGCTGCCATAGGCGGCCCGTTTATTTTGTATCCGACATACCCGTCGCCTTTCAAGCTGCAGCGTTGTTACCTGCACTCACTCCCCCCAGTTACTTACTCAAGTAAGCGCCTGGGGATGAGTGAGCTGGCCGCCTAGCTGCAACTTGAAACTCATAGGGTATACAATAAAAATCCCCAATAGATTTCGCGCAATAACGTGAAAAAGAAGGGGAAATCCGGAGTAAGGCTATGACAACTGAATTTATGCTGGTAACGCTGTCGAACAAACCTGCTGACGCTCGCTGGGGCGAGAAAGCGCTACTGAGCACCGGTGCAGAAGGGATGACCATTCACCTGACCGGCAACGACAAGTTGGGCATCATTCAACGTGCAGCCCGTAAGATCGACGGTCAGGGCGTCAAAAACGTCAAACTGGCAGGCGAAGGCTGGGATCTGGAAAACAGCTGGGCATTTTGGCAAGGTTTCCGTGGGCCGAAAGGCAAGCGCACCGTTGAATGGACTGAACTGTCGGAAACAGACCGCAAAGAGCTGGATCAGCGCCTGAAGATCGTTGATTGGGTGCGTGACACCATCAATATGTCGGCAGAGGAACTGGGGCCGGAGCAACTGGCTACCCGCGCGGTTGATCTGATGTGTGACGTCGGTTGCGAGGCTGTCAGCTACCGTATCACCAAGGGTGAGGATCTGCGTGAGCAAAACTACGCTGGTATTCACACCGTTGGCCGGGGTTCTGATCGTTCACCCGTTCTGTTGGCATTGGACTTCAACCCGACTGGAAACCCGGAAGCACCGGTGTTTGCCTGTTTGGTGGGCAAAGGCATTACCTTTGACACCGGTGGCTACAGCCTGAAACAAAGCGCTTTTATGGACTCCATGAAAGCGGATATGGGCGGTGCGGCCACCATTACCGGCGCACTGGCGCTGGCGGCGGCTCGCGGTCTGAAACAACGTGTGAAACTGTACCTGTGCTGCGCCGATAACATGGTCAGCGGTAACGCGTTCAAACTGGGCGACATCATCCGTTACCGTAACGGAAAAACCGTTGAAGTGATGAATACCGATGCGGAAGGGCGCTTGGTTCTGGCCGACGGCCTGATCGACGCATCTGAGCAGAATCCACAGCTGATCATTGACTGCGCCACTCTGACTGGGGCGGCGAAAACAGCGGTGGGTAATGACTACCATGCATTGTTCAGCTTCGATGACGCGCTGGCACAAGAACTACTGGTGAGTGCTGCCGCAGAACAAGAGCCATTCTGGCGCCTGCCGTTGGCTGAGTTCCATCGTAGCCAATTGCCGTCTAACTTTGCTGAACTGAACAACGTGGCCGGTCCTGCCTACACCGCGGGTGCCAGCACCGCAGCTGCATTCCTGTCGCACTTCGTGAAAAACTACCAGCAGGGTTGGGTGCACATTGACTGTTCTGCAACTTACCGCAAAGGTGCAGTGGATCAATGGTCAGCTGGCGCAACCGGTCTGGGTGTACGTGCACTGGCCAACCTGCTGCTGAGCAAAGCCAAATAATTGAACGCTCACTCAGGTGGGCGTTAGAATATCATTTACCCTCGGGGCCCAGCATGCTGGGCCCCGTTATTTGATTGCTGGAGTTTGTCATGAGTTCTCACCATCACGAAGTCGCCACAGGCGAAAACGAACTTGAACGCCTGTTGAAACTGGCGGTGACGGAGCCGGCCCATCGTCCGGCATTCTTCCGTGAACTGCTTGAGGCTACGGTGTTGATCCTCGGTGACAGCGAACAGGTACAACTCGGCGGTGACATCACGCTCAACGCCGACACACCGGTGAATATCCAGCATTGGGAAAAGCAGGACGGCGGTAGCATCATCCCGTTTTTCACCTCGGTAGAGGCGCTGCAAAAGGCCGTTGAGGATGAACAACCCTTCATCGCCATGCCGGCGCGGGTATTATTCGAGATTACGCAGGGTGCGGATCTGTTCCTCAACCCGAAGGCCGAGTACGGCAAGGAGTTTTATCCTGAAGAGGTGGCAATGCTGCTGGCCACCGGCGGTGTAAGCAAACCGGCAGAACGCTATATCGATAAGGATACTCAGATCCTATTGGGCCAGCCGGAGGAATATCCGTCAGCGATGATCGATGCGTTGACCACGCTCTTTAGCCAGCGCAAGCCGGTACGCCGCGCGTTTCTGGCGCTGATGCACGACCAGGCGGTCGACGAAAAACCCAATCTGCTGGTCGGGCTGGAAGTAGACGGCGAACAAGGCGATGTCGAGGCACTGATCAATGAAGCGGGCAGCGTGGCCAGCGAAACCGCGCCTAACGACGAACCGGTGGATTTTTGTCTGGTATCGGAAAAGGAACGTGGCGTCAGTCATTACCTGATCACCCATACCCAACCCTTCTACCAACGTCGCTGGGGCAGTTGGTTGCGTAACATTATCCCTTCGACCGATAAGACGCAGTAATCTTCATCGCTCTGAGCGGTGTGTTGCGATACCTTGTTCAATAAAAAGGCCCCATTTGGGGCCTTTTTTACGCCGGAATGCCTTGTTTATGGGGCTAAACGGGCGAGCCCTTCAATGGCGCGTTCAAGGTATCGGCGTGGGCAGCCGAGGTTGATGCGAATAAACCCCTTTCCCTGCTCGCCAAAGCTGATTCCCATCGAGGCGGCAATCTTTGACTGGCGGATTAACGCCTGTTGTAGGGCGTTATCATCCAGGCCCAGCGCGCGACAATCCAACCAGGCAAGGTAGGTACCCTCGGCTGGGGTCATTTTGCACCAGGGTGCGGCATAGGCTAACGCCTGTTCAAACCAACGCCGGTTGTCGGCCAGATAACCTTGTAAATCATCAAGCCAGGCTTCTCCCTGTTGATAAGCGGCCGTTGCGGCGGTCATCGATAGCGCATTGAAGACATCCAACCCGTGGGCATTAAGGCGTTCGATGAATGCATTTCTAGTGTGAGCATTGGGGATCAGGAAATTTGAGATCCTGAGTGACGACAAGCCAAAGCTCTTGCTGGCAGAGGTCGCCGAAATCAGATTGTCATGCCAAGCCTCATCCAGGTGCAGCACGGAAGTGAAGACCTCGCCCGGCAGCAATAAGTCGGCCCAAATTTCATCGGAAATGACCGTCACGCCATAGCGGCTGCACAGTGCCATCAGTTGCGTCAGTTCACTGTGGGTCCAGCATCGACCGGTAGGGTTGTGCGGATTACACAACAACAACACCGGGGGACGTCGTTGCTCGAAGCACGCCTCCAGGTGCTCGAAGTCGAACTGGTAGCCTTGTGCGCTTTCTTTCAACGGATTTTCTAGCACTTCTCGACCGTTCATGGCGATTATTTTGGCGAAAGATCCATAGTAGGGGCCCTGGATGACGACAGGATCTCCAGGCTGACTGAGCAGTTGGATCAAGATTGCCAAGCCTGGTACAACACCTTCGATAGAGGTGAACCACTCACGCTGCAAAGGCAAATTATGCCGACTCGAGAACCAATCCATCGCTGCTTGGTAATACTGAGAGTCACGTTCACTGTAGCCAAAGATGCCGTGTTCAACACGGTTATGCAGCGCTTGCCGGACTTCAACAGGACACTGGAAGTCAAAATCAGAGACCCACATCGGCAGAAGGTCTGTTTCATCGAGTTGCAGATAGCGGTCGATAAAGTCCCATTTCACCGACCCGGTATTATGACGGTTGATGATCTGATTAAAATCGGTCTGTTTCACGTCAGGCTTCCTTACGCTGTAAATCGTTCTGTGGCTGTATTTTGGCTATCCCGAATCCGGTAAACCCATAAATCAGGGCGAATACCACGGCGGCGTAGCATTGAATTGCCCAAGGGAGTAAATCCAGCGTGCTGACACCCAAGGTGGTTGCCATATAAATGCCAGCGGCTGTCCATGGGATTAAAGGTTCTATGACGGTGCCAGCATCTTCCACGGTTCGTGACAGGTTCTTATTGTCTAAACCCATGCGGTGATAGGCGCCCTTGAACAGCTCGGCAGGGATGAGCAGTGCCAACTTTCCATCGCTGGTGGCACCGGTAACCAGAATGGTGGTCGCGACTGTCGCGGCAATCAATTGACCGGTGGTATGAACCACTTTCAGCAAGCGATTGATGATCACGGTCAGCGCTCCGGTGAGTGTTAATGCGCCCGCAAATGAAAATGCGCAGAAGACCAGCAGGATGGTGCTCATCATTGAGAACATACCGCCTCGGTTGAGCAGACGTGGAACATCTAGGACGATGCCGGTAATGCTTTGTCCCTGTGCCGTGAACATCGAAAGGTTAAAACCATCCATCAACGCATTTAGGCCTTGCTGCAAGTTGAACCCCTGAAGGAACACACCAATGGCAATCGCCAGAGTACAGGCTGCCAGCATCACGGGGATCACGGGACGTTTGGTGACGGCCCCCCACAGCACTAAGGCCGGTGGCAGGATTAACAGCAAGTTGAAGTGGTACAGACCTTCCAGAGCCGTGACGATCTCCGTCACTTTTTCTGGCGTAGCCACGCTGCCGACGGCGCTAGTGTGCCCGGCAATCAGATACACCACTGCGGCTAAAACAAAGCTCGGCAATGTCGTATACAACAGATGCTGAATATGGCTGTAGAGGTCGGTATCTGCGACGATAGCCGCGAAATTGGTAGAATCAGACAGCGGAGAGATTTTGTCGCCAAAGTAGGCGCCGGAAACTACCGCACCGGCAGCGGCGGCCAATGGCACATCCAGGCCAGCAGCTACGCCCATCAAGGCAACACCCACAGTGCCTGCTGCCCCCCAGGATGTCCCGGTACACACGGAAATTACGCTGGTAATAAAGAACGCGGCAATCAGGATATATTGCGGACTGATCAGCTTTAAGCCCCAGTACACCATGTAAGGAATGGTGCCGCTGAACATCCAGGTGCCGATCAACCCGCCGACGCAGATCAGGATCATGATAACCGGCATTGCCTTGGCTAACTTGGCAACGATAGAGTCAATAATGTCGTTCCAGCCGTAACCTTGCCAGTAGGCCAGGGCGGCGGCAATACCGGCAGAGACCAACAGCAACGGCTCGATCCGCAGGCCAAACTGGCCATAGCCGATGATAAGCAGCAGGAGCATCGCCACAATGGGTAGCATCGCTAGCCCCAGGTTGAGTTTCTTCTTGTCATTCATTTACAACTCCGGTTAAGGATGAGGGTGTGACGCAAGCCTAATGAATTCGTTATGAATGAGGTGTGAGCGCGGGCAACTGTCTATGTAATCGGTTTCATGGCATAGGGTTATGTGAGTCACCTCTCACTTAATGACCTTGTTTTCTTGATTTAGCGTATTTTTTCTATGGAAGCGACGGAGTCTCGCAGGATCAGCTCAGCAGTAAACATATTGTTCTGGGGTGTCACAGCAGCACCGGAATTGAGCTGCAACGCCAAATTAGCCGCGCGTCGGGCCATTTTCTCAACCGGGTAATGCACCGTGGTTAGTGATGGATGGAGGTATTTAGCCAAAGCCACGTCATCAAACCCGACAATCGAGAGATCTTCAGGCAGGTTCATTTGATGCTGGTGGAAGGTGCGCATCATGCCAGCGGCCATCACGTCATTGAAGGTGAGTGCAGCGGTAAACGGATGCTTGCTGGCCCGTATTTTTTCTGCGGCTAATTCGCCCCCTTGCTCATTGAAGGGGACACTGATGATCCAAGAACCCGGTACCGAGATCCCGGCATCAGCCATGGCCGTTCGATATCCCTCCAGACGCTGTTTTCGGTCATCGATCGGCAAGTCTGTGGTGATGCAGGCGATGTTCCTGTGCCCATGCTCAATAAGCATTTGGGTGGCGGCTCGTGAAGCGCTGGCATTGTCTAGCCAAATGCAACGATTGGCGATGGCGGGCAAATAGCGATTAATCACCACCATTGCAGGGGTATGGGCGGCATAGCGCAAAACGTCGGCATCACTCATTCGGGTAACGTGAGCAACGATGGATTCGCAACCCTGATTGATCAGAAAGTCGAGGCCGTTTTTCTCCAGTTCGGCTTGATGCCCCCCACTGCAGACCATCAGTTTTACGCCGCCTTTGCGGGTGACATCCTCTACGCCCCGTGCGAGCCGTGAAAAAAAAGGGTCGTCGAGATTACCGGTCAATAACCCCAGCATATTCCCACTTCTTTTTGCCAGAGCCAGCGCGGCAGCATTGCGGTGGTAGTTAAACTCACGCATGGCCTTTTCAACGCGCTCGCGAGTTACCGGCTCAACATAGGCGGTGTTATTGATAACCCTGCTGACGGTGGCCGTTGATACGCCAGCGCGCCGGGCAACCTCTTTCATTGTGGCCATATCATCTCCTGCTTAAGGCTGTGGCAGCGCTTTCCGTTAAAGGGGGAAATTGGGCTGGGTCTGATGCTAACAGCACTGCTATTATTCATCCATATTCGGATATTGCGTCGACCCGTGTCGCGTAAACGTTGCCAGGGAGTTAAACGATGAAACCATGCCATTCAGGGGCATTTGCATCAGGCAAGAAGCTTTGTCAGGGGATTGCATTGGCGGGGGGCTTACTGCTGCTGACCGCCTGTGATGACGGCGGTAAAACGCCCACGGCAGTGCAGGCTGATGCTCAGGCGAGCAGCGTTACACAGGCCAAGAGACCGGATGCTGCTGCGCTGGCGACGTTAGCGAAACGCGACGCTGGCAAGCCATTGACGCTGCTCGATGCCTCTGAACTGCAGCTCGACGGCGCCAGTGCCATGGTGTTGACGTTTTCTTTGCCGCTCGATCCCAATCAAGATTTCGCCGCACGAGTCCATCTGGTCGACAGTGTCAGCGGTAAAATCGACGGTGCCTGGGAACTATCAGACAACCTGATGGAACTGCGGCTGCGTCATCTGCAACCTAACCGCAAACTGGTGCTGACCATTGAAAGTGGCCTTAAAGCGGTCAACGGTGCCGAACTGGGCAAACAGCAGGAACAGACGATTACCACCCGCGACATCAAACCAAGCGTCGGCTTTGCCGGTAAAGGCTCATTGCTGCCGACTAAGCTGGCAGCGGGCTTACCGGTCATGGCGTTGAACGTCGACAATGTTGACGTCAACTTCTTCCGGGTGAAGGCCGATGCCTTACCGGCGTTCCTGGCAAACTGGGAATATCGCAATTCGCTCTCCAGTTGGGAGTCGGAAGAACTGCTGAAAATGGCCGATCTGGTCTACAGCGGCCGTTTTGATCTTAACCCGCAGCGCAATACCCGCGAACGCCTGCTGTTGCCGCTGAGCGGCATCGAAGCCTTGCAGAAACCGGGGGTCTACCTGGCGGTGATGCAACAGGCCGGACACTATGGCTATACCAATCCGGCGACTCTGTTTACCCTCAGCGATATCGGTGTTTCACTCCACAGCTATCATGATCGTCTGGACGTGTTCACCCAGGCGCTGGATGGTGGCGCAGCATTGGGTGCCGTTGAACTGCGTCTATTGGATGAAAAAGGTCAAGCGCTGGCTCAGGGGACCACCGATAAGCAAGGGCATGCCCAGTTGACGAAAAGCAATAAGGCGCGCTTGTTGCTGGCCACTCAACAGGGCCAGACCAGCATGATTGATCTGTCGACACCGGCGTTGGATTTGGCTGAGTTCGATATTGCCGGCCCGGAAGGTTACAGCAAACAGTTCTTCGCTTTCGGACCGCGTGATTTATATCGCCCAGGCGAAACACTGATCGTTAATGGCCTGCTGCGTGACGCTGACGGCAAGCCGCTGCCAGCTCAGCCAGTGAAGGTGGATATCGTCAAACCGGACGATCAGGTGGCGAGGAGCTTTGTCTGGCAACCGCAGGATGGTCTGTACCAATACCAATATCAAATCCCCGAGGGTGGCCCGACGGGCAACTGGTCGTTGCGCTTTAATCTGGGTGATAACCAGCCGCGGCTTTACAGCTTCAAGGTAGAGGATTTCCTGCCGGAACGTATGGCGCTCGATATTACCGGGGAGAAAACCCCGCTGCGTCCTGACGCGCAACTGGTGTTCGATGTTACCGGCCGTTATCTCTACGGCGCACCGGCTTCGGGCAACCGTCTGCAAGGGCAGGTATTCCTGCGACCACAGCGTGAAGCCGTCAGTAGTCTACCGGGTTATGAATTCGGTTCGGTGACGGAAGAAAGCCTGTCACGCAATATGGATGAGTTTGATCAAGCGTTGGATAATGCCGGCAAAGCGCAAGTGGCGGTGGACAGTAGTTGGGCTGAGGTGAAATCGCCACTGAAGGCCATCTTGCAGGCCAGCCTGCTGGAGTCTGGTGGCCGTCCGGTGACGCGCCGCGCCGAACAGGCGATCTGGCCTGCTGATGCGCTGCCTGGCATACGGCCATTATTCAACAAACAACAGATTTATGATTATCGTAGTAACAGCTATCAGGCCCAGCCCGTGGTGGATGAAAATACCCAGGCTGGTTTTGATATCGTCTATGCCAATGCTGCTGGTGAAAAGCTGGCGGTCAACGGATTGAAAGCCCGTCTGGTGCGTGAACGTCGCGACTATTACTGGCAGTGGTCAGAAGGCGAAGGCTGGCAGTCATTGTACGACAAGAAAGATCTGCCTTTGGCAGAGCAAACCATCGATATTGCTGCCAATGGCAGTGCAAAGGTCAGTTTCCCGGTGGAGTGGGGCGCGTATCGCATTGAGGTGGTGGATCCGCAAAGCAATCTGATCAGCAGCCTGCGTTTCTGGGCGGGCTACAGCTGGCAGGACAACACCAACGGCAGCGGCGCAGTGCGTCCAGATCAAGTGAAGCTGAAGCTGGACAAACCGGCCTATAAGCCGGGTGAAAAAGTGAAGCTGCATATTGAAGCGCCAGCCGCCGGCAAGGGTTATCTGCTGGTGGAATCCAGTGACGGCCCGTTGTGGTGGCAGGAGTTGGACGTACCCGCTAAAGGGGTTGATGTTGAAGTGCCCATCAACCAGGACTGGAAACGTCATGATCTGTATCTCAGTGCATTGGTGATCCGTCCGGGCGATAAGCAACAGCAGTCGACGCCGAAACGTGCTGTCGGATTGTTGCATCTGCCTTTAGTGGATGAGGGACGTAAACTGGCGCTGACGTTGGACGCGCCGCAGCGTATGCGGCCAAACCAGATGCTGACGGTGAAAGTGAAGGCTGCTCACAGCAGCGGTAAACCGCCGCAACAAATCAACGTGCTGCTTTCCGCAGTGGACAGCGGCATCCTCAATATCACTGACTATGCAACGCCGGATCCCTATCAGGCCTTCTTTGGCCGCAAACGCTACAGTGCCGATCAGTACGATGTTTACGGCCAACTGATCGAAGGTAAAGGGCGCTTGGCTAACCTGCGTTACGGTGGCGACGGCGATGACGAAGATGCGCTGTCACGCGGTGGCAAAAAGCCGATCACTGCGGTAACCATTGTTGCCCAGCAGGCGCAACCGGTTAAGCTGGATGCCAACGGCGAAGGTGAAATCCAGATCGCCATTCCGGACTTCAACGGTGAGCTGCGGCTGATGGCGCAGGCGTGGAGTGATGAAGACTTCGGCAATGCAGAAGGCAAGACCGTCGTGGCCGCACCTGTGGTGGCTGAATTGGCGACACCGCGCTTCCTGGCTGGGGGTGACAGCACCCAGTTGGCGCTAGATGTCAGTAACCTGTCCGGGCAACCGCAGGCATTAATAGTAAAACTGACTTCCAACGGGCTGGTGGCATTGCAGGGGGCAACTGAACAGCAAGTCAACCTGACAAACGGCCAGCGCACCACGCTACACATCCCCGTGCAGGCGTTGGCAGGCTTTGGACAAGGCGAAGTATCGCTGACGGTTAGTGGTTTGGTACTGCCGGGGGAAACGTTAAAAGACTATCAGCATACCTGGAAGATTGGCGTGCGGCCGGCCTATCCAGCACAAACCCGTCAGTTCGCCAGCGTAATCCACGCCGGTGAACGTTGGGATCTGCCGGCAGATGCCGCCGCCGGGCTGGTGCAGGCGACGACCGAAGGGCAACTGCTGTTGACCAGCCGTCCGCCAATCAACCTGGCGCGTTACATCAGCGAACTGTATGCCTATCCCTATGGCTGCCTGGAGCAGACGACCAGCGGGCTTTATCCGTCGCTGTATACCAACCGGGCGCAGCTCAGCGCGCTGGGCATCAAATCCGGTAGCGATGAAAGTCGCCGTACCAGTATCGATGTCGGCATCGAGCATCTGCTTAGCATGCAGCGCTATAACGGAGGTTTTGGCTTGTGGAACCGCGATAGTCAGGAGGAGTTCTGGCTGACGGCCTATGCCACCGACTTCCTGTTCCGCGCCAGTGAGCAAAACTACAGCGTGCCGGCCGATGCCCTGACGGCTGCCAACAATCGTCTGCAACGCTATTTGCAGGATCGCAGCCAGATCGACGTTGCTTCCACCCAGTATCCGGACCACACCCGTTTTGCGGTGCAGGCTTATGCCGGATTGGTACTGGCGCGTCAACAACAGGCACCGCTTGGAGCATTGCGACAGTTGTTTGAGCGTCGCGCCGATGCTCGTTCGGGCTTGCCGCTGGTGCAGCTTGGTGTGGCGCTGAAGTTGATGGGGGATATGCCGCGAGCTAATCAGGCGATCGAACAGGGGCTGGCTACGCAGCGTAATGCCAAGGACTACTGGCTGGAAGATTACGGCAGTCCATTGCGTGATGACGCGATGATTCTGGCGTTGTTGACCGAAAATAATCTGCTGCCGGCCGAGCGCGACCAGCGCTTGCTGACGCTATCTGAACGACTTAACGGTGAACGCTATCTATCCACGCAGGAGAGCAATGCCTTGTTCCTGGCTGCGCGCAACCTGATTGGCAGTGCTGAAACGCCATGGCAAGCGCAAACGGCGCAGGGCAAGACCCTGTCCGGTAGCCAGGCGCTGACGCAAAACCTGTCTGCTGAACAGTTGGCTACCGGGTTACAGCTTACCAATACCGGCAGCGGTACGCTGTACAACCGGGTCGATCTGGTCGGTTATCCGCAACAAGCACCGCAGCCGCAAAGCAATGTGCTGAATATTCGTCGTGAATTCCTTGGGCTGGACGGTAAAGCGGTGGATCTGACCCAACTAAAAAGTGGCCAATTGATCTTGGTACACCTGGATGTCTGGGCTGATAACCAGGTGCCGGATGCGCTGGTGGTTGATCTCCTGCCCGCGGGTCTGGAACTGGAGAACCAGAATTTGGGCGACAGCAGCGCCAGCTTGGGTGAAAGCGCCAGCAGCGTGACTGAACTGTTGCAGGACATGCAGCAAGCCGACATCAAACATCAGGAGTTCCGTGACGATCGCTATGTGGCAGCGGTGAATATTGACGGCTACCGTCATACCACGCTGCTGTATCTGGCTCGGGCCGTGACGCCGGGTTCTTATCTGGTGCCGGCACCGCAGGTTGAGTCGATGTATGTTCCTGCCTGGCGTGCGCTGGGTGCGACGCCGCAACGGCTTGATATCGCGCAATAATCCCTTTTACTCCGCCCCGGTGATTTCTCCGGTGGCGGGGTAAGAGAGTGATACTTTATCGATGAAGCGATTTTTCACCCATTTACGTCGCCGTGGCGCAGTCTGGTTGCTGGCGATTTTCCTGCTGCCCGCTTTGCTGTGGCTGGCAGACCGGCTGTGGCCGTTACCCTTAAAAGATGCCGAGATGGCGCGCGTGGTGGTGGCGGAAGACGGCACACCATTATGGCGTTATGCGGACAGTGATGGTGTATGGCGTTATCCGGTCAGCCTGCAGCAGGTATCGCCCTATTATTTGCAGGCGCTGCTGACTTATGAGGATCGTTGGTTTTATCAGCATCCTGGTATTAACCCCTTGGCGCTGGTCCGTGCTGCCTGGCAAGATTTGCGTAACGGGCAGATTGTCTCCGGCGGCAGTACGTTGTCGATGCAGGTTGCACGCTTGATTGATCCTCATCCACGTACGCTTGGCGGTAAACTGCGGCAGGTGTGGCGTACCGCTCAGTTGGAATGGCATCTGTCGAAAGATCAAATCCTTGAAATCTACCTTAACCGGGCACCTTACGGCGGCACGCTGCAGGGCATTGGCGCGGCCAGTTGGACGTATTTGGGTAAACCACCCTCGGCGCTGACGCGTGGCGAGGCGGCGTTGCTGGCAGTGTTGCCGCAGGCTCCCAGCCGTTTGCGGCCGGACCGTTATCCGGAACGGGCGCAGGCTGCGCGTGACAAGGTGCTGGAACGCCTGGCGTATTATCAGGTTTGGCCAGCACCGCAGGTGGCGGAAATCCGTCAGGAAGCGTTGTGGTTGGCCCCGCGCCAGGTACCGCAGTTGGCCCCGTTACTGGCAAGGCGGATGACACAAGGCAATCGTAGCCAGGTGGTGACCACCACGCTGGACGCAACCTTGCAACGGCGGCTGGAAGAACTGGCCCGCGGCTGGAAGAGTCAATTACCAGAGAAAACCTCTGTGGGTGTGTTGGTGGTTGATCACGCTAATATGAAAGTACGTGCCTATCTGGGATCGTTAGATTTTAACGATAACAGCCGCTTTGGCCATGTCGACATGGTGGCCGCCTGGCGTTCACCGGGGTCAACGCTCAAACCGTTTTTGTATGGTTTGGCGCTGGATGACGGCCTGATCCACGCTGAATCGCTGTTGCAGGACGTACCTCGCCGTTTTGGTGATTATCGCCCCGGAAATTTTGATACCGGTTTTCATGGTCCGGTTAGCGCCAGTGATGCACTGTCGCACTCGCTTAATCTGCCCGCGGTGCAATTGCTGGAGGCCTATGGACCAAAACGCTTTGCTGCCAACCTACGCAATGTAGGCGTTGAACTGCGACTGCCTGCGCATGCCGATCCGAGTCTGGCTGTGATTTTGGGCGGAGCCGGTGCACGGTTGGATCAGTTGGTCGCCGGATTCAGTTCACTGGCTCGGCAAGGTAGAGTGGCACCGCTGCGCTTTACGCCTCAACAAGGGCTTTATGATCGCCAACTGTTGTCACCGGGTGCCGCCTGGATTGTGCGGCGAATCTTGGCGGGGGAGGCTCGTCCGTTGCCAGATGATGCATTGCCCGCCACTGTGCCGCTGGCATGGAAGACCGGTACCAGTTACGGCTATCGCGATGCCTGGGCCATCGGAGTCAATGCGCGCTATACGATCGGCATTTGGGTCGGGCGACCAGACGGCACGCCGGTCGCCGGGCAATTTGGCTTTGCCACGGCGGTACCACTGCTCAATCAGGTCAATAATCTGTTGCTGACCTCTTTACGGCAGCGTGGGGAAGGCATTCCGGTGGATCCACGTCCTGCCAGCGTCAGCCACGCGGTGATTTGCTGGCCGGGCGGGCAACCGCTTCCTGCGGGTGACGGTAATTGCCGTCAACGTCGCCTGAGTTGGATCCTTGACGGAACTATCCCGCCAACGTTACCCGCACCGGGGCAGGAAAGCGTTCTGGGTAGCCAGCCGCTGGTGTGGCTAAACCCGCGCGGGCTTCGCGTTGCGGCAGATTGTCCAGGGGCAACACCTCGGCGGTTGGCATTGTGGCCTACGCCATTGGAACCCTGGCTGCCATTGACTGAGCGCCGTGCCCAGCGTTTACCGGCTGTTGATCCACAATGCCCACCGTTGCAACAGCAGGAAGCACCACCGTTACTGATGTTGGGCGTGCGCGATGGCGCGTTGCTGCGTCGTTTGCCCGGCAAGCATGCACTGGATTTACGGGTCAGTGCGCAGGGCGGCAGTGGACAGCGTTGGTGGTTCCTGAACGGCCAATTAGCGGGAGAAGGGGAATCGTTATTGCAGACACTGACGCAACCGGGCCGCTATCAGCTCAGTGTGTTGGATGAAAGTGGTCAGGTCGCGCTGCGCGAATTTACCTTCGATTAGGCTGGATTTTCGCAACCTGCGCTCTGAACCGCAAAGTGAAGAATGAAGATAATAATTTTTTAATGAAATGTTGATTTTCCCGTAGGCAAGCGTTAACAGCGCACATATAATCTGCGCCACTTGAGAAGGCCGGCACCCTGTTTGCAGACCGGTCTATTTTGGAAGTTATATAGAGGCCATCATGACTGTAGAACGTACCTTTTCCATCATTAAACCAAACGCTGTAGCTAACAACGACATCGGCGCAATCTATGCGCGTTTTGAGCGCGCTGGTTTCAAAATCATCGCATCCAAGATGCTGCGTCTGACTCGCGAGCAAGCAGAAGGCTTCTACGCTGAGCACAAAGGTCGCCCATTCTTCGATGGTCTGGTTGAGTTCATGACCTCTGGCCCGATCGTGGTTCAGGTTCTGGAAGCGGAAAACGCAGTACAGCGCAACCGTGACATCATGGGTGCTACCAACCCAGACAACGCGCTGGCCGGCACCCTGCGTGCTGACTACGCGGACAGCTTCACTGCTAACGCCGTACACGGTTCTGACGCAGTAGAATCTGCACAGCGTGAAATCGCGTATTTCTTTAACGAAAGCGAAATCTGCTCACGTTAATCTGCCCGTCGCCAGGGGGCGAATATATTCGCCCCGATTGGCACGGGTGCAGCACCCGACCAGAACACGGTATTCATCGGCTGAAACAATAAAAATGCCCTGAATATCTTTCAGACGTGGAAAGCTGCTACTAAAATTTGTACAATGCCGCGCCCCTGATAAGTCGACTTATCAGGGGCGCGCTTTTAGCGCCGTCGCCCGATTTTTGCGGGTTGAACGACGCACTTACTTTCAACTCTTTCGCGCCATAAAGTGTAACAACGAGGCCAGAGATCAATTATGTTAGAACCCATCACGTCCGAGCACATCGTGTCTGAAAATAATTCGCTGACTACTCAATCCGTTAACGCGGAAACACCGGCTGTGGCCAAAATTAACCTGCTGGATTTGAACCGTCAGCAATTGCGTGAATTCTTCGCCAAAATGGGCGAGAAACCCTTCCGTGCCGATCAGGTAATGAAGTGGATGTACCACTATTGCTGCGATGATTTTGAGCAAATGACCGACATTAACAAGGTCCTGCGCAATAAATTGCAACGCGTTGCCGAGATCCGCGCACCTGAAGTGGCGGAAGAACAACGCTCAGCCGATGGCACCATTAAATGGGCGATCAAGGTTGGCGACCAGCAGGTCGAAACCGTGTATATCCCGGACGGCGACCGCGCGACCCTGTGTGTCTCCTCCCAGGTGGGTTGTGCACTGGAATGCAAATTCTGTTCGACCGCGCAGCAAGGCTTTAACCGCAACCTGCGCGTGTCTGAAATCATTGGCCAGGTGTGGCGTGCAGCGAAAATTATCGGCGCACTGAAAGTCACCGGCGAACGTCCGATCACCAACGTGGTGATGATGGGCATGGGTGAGCCGTTGCTCAACCTGAACAACGTGGTACCGGCGATGGAAATCATGCTGGACGACTTTGGTTTTGGTCTGTCCAAACGCCGCGTTACCCTGTCTACATCAGGTGTCGTGCCTGCCCTGGACAAGCTGGGCGATATGATTGACGTTGCGCTGGCCATCTCGCTGCATGCACCGAATGACAAGATCCGCGATGATATCGTGCCGATCAACCGCAAATACAATATCGAAACCTTCTTGGCTGCGGTACGCCGTTACCTGGAAAAATCCAATGCGAATCAGGGCCGAGTCACGGTCGAATATGTCATGTTGGATCATATCAACGACAGCACTGACGACGCGCACCAATTGGCCGAAGTCCTCAAAGACACGCCGTGCAAGATCAACCTGATCCCATGGAACCCGTTCCCTGGCGCACCTTACGGCCGCAGCTCCAACAGCCGCGTGGATCGTTTTTCCAAAGTGTTGATGGAATACGGCTTTACGACTATTGTTCGTAAAACCCGTGGTGATGATATCGATGCCGCCTGCGGGCAATTGGCGGGTGAAGTGATCGACCGTACCAAGCGTACCCTGAAAAAGAAAATGGCCGGGGAACCTATCACCGTGCGTGCGGTCTGAACCCTATAGCATGATTTTTTTGTTATCTTACAGTCTGTTATGTGAATGGACGCCAAGATAGCATCAGACAAGGAAATGAATGCAGGCATGAAGCTGACTCTGTGGGGTACGTTGCTGGCGGCCGGGTTACTGGCGGGCTGTTCCGGTTCAGCACCGGAAGAAAAAAACGCGCAGCCTGAAGTGGGCCAAACGCGTTTGCAACTGGGTCTGGAATATCTGAAGCAGGGCGATTTAAACGCCGCACGACAGAATCTGGAGAAAGCGGCGGATGCTGCCCCACAGGATTACCGGACCCAATTGGGAATGGCACTCTACGAGCAGCAGATTGGCGAGAATGTCGCGGCTGAACAACGTTATCAGCAGGCGCTCAAACTTGCGCCGGGCAATGGCACCGTGCTGAATAATTACGGTGCGTTTCTTTGCAGTTTAGGGCAGTATGTACCGGCACAACAGCAGTTTAGCGCTGCGGCAGTAGCACCGGATTACGGTCAGGTTGCCGACAGCCTGGAAAACGCAGGTTACTGTTTTCTCAAGGCCGGACAGAACGATGAAGCACGTACCTTGTTAACGCGTGCGCTGAAGGTCGATCCGGACAAAGGCACTCCACTGTTGGTGGAGGCAGAAAAGCAATTTGGAGAAGGGAAGCGCGCACAGTCGCAACTTTTATTGGATAGTTATCAACATGTTTTGCCGGCTAGCGCCGACAGCTTATGGTTACAGATTCGTTTCGCCGCGTTAGCCGGGCGCCAAGATAGCGTGCAACGCTATGGCAAGCAGTTATCGCGAAGTTTTCCACAATCCAAACAGTACCAGCAGTTCTTAGCTAATGAATACTGAAGCCTCCCAAGATAAAACCGTATCAATGACGACAGGCGAACGTCTGCGTCAAGCCCGTGAACAACTCGGGTTGAGTCAACAGGCCGTTGCAGAACGCCTGTGCCTCAAAATGTCTACTGTGCGTGACATTGAAGAAGACAATCTTTCCGCAGATCTGGCTTCAACGTTTGTGCGCGGTTATATCCGTTCTTACGCCAAGCTGGTGCGTTTGCCAGAGGATGAGCTGCTGCCGATGTTGGCTAAGCAGGCTCCGCTGAAGGTGGCAAAGGTTGCGCCAATGCAGAGCTTCTCATTGGGCAAGCGTCGCAAGAAACGCGACGGTTGGTTGATGAGCTTCACGTGGTTGATCGTTTTCGTGGTGGTTGGCCTGACCGGCGCCTGGTGGTGGCAAAACCACAAGGCCCAGCAGGAAGAGATCGTCACGATGGCCGATCAATCCTCTGCCCAGCTTTCACAAAACAGTGAGGGCCAATCAGTGCCGTTGACCGACAGCAATGCCGACAACAGTGCACCTTTGGCTGACAGTGGTTCTACGCCGGTTGATACCGGCGTTGTTCCACAGCCGTCACAGACTCCGGCCGCTACCGGCAGTGCAACTGCGCAGCAACCTGCTGTCGTTTCACCAAGCCAGACGACGCTGCCTGAGACAACGCCTGCGGCACCAGCCGCACCGTTGCCGACTGCAGACGCGGGTGTGGCTGCACCGGCTGTTGATCCTAACGCGCTGGTGATGAGCTTCTCCGCCGACTGTTGGTTGCAGGTGACCGACGCCAGCGGTAAAACGCTGTACAGCGGCAGCCAGAAAAGTGGCGGCAAGCTGAGCCTGGCGGGCACCGCGCCGTACAAATTGACTATTGGCGCACCGGCCGCAGTACAGATTCAATATCAAGGTAAGCCGGTTGATTTAAGCCGGTTTGTTAAGTCAAACCGTGTTGCTCGTCTGACCGTTGCCGCGCAGTAATTGCGCGGCCATTGTCGTTAAGTCAGGGCAACAATGGAGAGTAAGTAATGCATAACCAATCGCCCATCAACCGTCGAAAATCAACGCGAATTTACGTCGGCAATGTGCCTATTGGTGATGGTGCGCCGATTGCTGTGCAGTCGATGACTAACACCCGTACTACCGATGTTGAAGCAACGGTTAATCAGATCAAAGCGCTGGAGCGTGTGGGCGTTGATATTGTCCGCGTTTCAGTTCCCACCATGGATGCCGCTGAGGCGTTCAAGCTGATCAAGCAGCAGGTTAACGTGCCGCTGGTCGCTGATATCCACTTCGATTACCGCATTGCGCTGCAAGTTGCTGAATATGGCGTCGACTGCCTACGCATCAACCCAGGCAATATCGGTAACGAGTCGCGTATCCGTTCAGTCGTGGACTGCGCTCGCGATAAAAATATCCCGATCCGTATCGGGGTAAATGGCGGCTCTCTGGAAAAAGACATCCAGGAAAAATACGGCGAACCTACGCCGGAAGCGCTGCTCGAATCCGCTATGCGTCATGTGGATATTCTCGATCGTCTCAACTTTGACCAGTTCAAAGTGAGTGTCAAGGCGTCCGATGTGTTCCTGGCAGTGCAATCCTACCGTCTGTTGGCCGCCCGTATCGATCAGCCGCTGCATCTGGGCATCACCGAAGCTGGCGGTGCTCGCAGTGGGTCAGTGAAATCGGCGATTGGTCTGGGGCTGCTGCTGTCAGAAGGCATTGGCGATACCTTGCGTATTTCACTGGCTGCCGATCCCGTAGAAGAAGTGAAGGTCGGTTTCGACATTCTGAAATCGCTGCGCATTCGTGCTCGCGGCATTAACTTCATCGCGTGCCCAACCTGTTCTCGTCAAGAATTTGATGTTATCGGCACAGTGAACGCGCTGGAACAGCGTCTGGAAGACATCATCACACCGATGGATATTTCGATTATCGGTTGTGTGGTCAATGGTCCGGGCGAAGCGTTGGTTTCCACGCTGGGTGTGACCGGTGGTCACAAAAAGAGCGGATTCTACGAAGATGGCGTGCGCCAGAGAGAACGTTTTGACAACGAACAGATGATTGACCAACTGGAAGCCAAAATCCGCGCCAAGGCGTCGATGATGGATGAAAGCAATCGCATCGCGGTCAACTTGCTGGAAAAATAAGCATTATATCGATACGGCGGGCTTTTTAGCCCGCTTGTTTATGAACCCGGGAGCAGAACGCTGTATTCGCGTTGAATACAGGGCGGCAAAGTCCCTATAATCGGGTTCATTTTTATAGACAACGGACAGAGAACTCACGTGGCAAAGAACATTCAAGCCATTCGCGGCATGAACGACTACCTGCCGGAAGAAACGGCATTATGGCAGCGTATTGAAGGCATCCTGAAACAGGTGCTTAGCGGCTACGGTTACAGCGAAATCCGCTTGCCGATTGTAGAGCAGACCCCGTTATTCAAACGCGCGATCGGCGAAGTGACCGACGTCGTAGAAAAAGAGATGTATACCTTCGACGATCGCAACGGCGAAAGCCTGACGCTGCGTCCAGAAGGGACTGCTGGTTGCGTGCGCGCCGGCATTGAACATGGTCTGCTGTACAATCAGGAGCAGCGTCTGTGGTACGTCGGTCCGATGTTCCGCTACGAGCGCCCGCAAAAAGGCCGTTATCGCCAGTTCCATCAACTGGGTGCAGAAGTGTTTGGCCTGCAAGGCCCGGATATCGACGCCGAGTTGATCTTGCTGAGCGCCCGTTGGTGGAAAGCGCTGGGGATCTCCGAGCACGTTAAGCTGGAGCTGAACTCCATCGGTTCACTGGAAGCCCGTGCTAACTACCGTGATGCTTTAGTGGCGTTCCTGGAACAGCATCAAGAGAAGCTGGACGACGATTGTAAACGCCGCATGTACAGTAACCCGCTGCGCGTACTGGACTCGAAAAACCCGGAAGTGCAGGCGCTATTGAACGACGCGCCACGCCTGTCCGAGTATCTGGATGAAGAATCCAAAGCCCACTTCGACGGTCTGTGTGAACTTTTAGCTCAGGCGGGTATCCCATATACCATCAATGAACGCCTGGTGCGTGGTCTGGACTACTACAACCGCACTGTATTTGAATGGGTGACCAACAGTTTGGGTGCTCAGGGGACAGTGTGTGCTGGTGGTCGTTATGACGGGCTGGTCGAGCAACTGGGCGGGCGTGCAACGCCAGCGGTCGGTTTCGCGATGGGTCTGGAGCGTTTGGTGCTGCTGGTTCAGGCAGTGAACCCAGAGTTTAAAGCCGCGGCGACCATTGACGTGTATGTGATCTCCTCCGGTGCCGGTACCCAAAGTGCGGCGATGCAGTTGGCTGAACGCGTGCGTGATGCCGCGCCACAGCTAAAACTGATGACCAACTACGGTGGCGGTAACTTTAAGAAGCAGATTACCCGTGCAGATAAGTGGGGCGCGCGTATTGCCCTGATCCTGGGTGAGAACGAAGTCGCGGCCCAGCAGGTCGTCGTCAAAGACCTGCGCAGTGGTGAACAAGAAACGCTGGCGCAAAGCGAAGTCGCTGCGCGTCTGGCTTTGATGTTAGGTTAAGGAGAAGGACACCGTGGAAGTCTATACCACTGAAAACGAACAAGTCGACGCCGTGCGTCGGTTCTTTGCCGAGAATGGCAAAGCGCTGGCAGTGGGCGTGGTGCTCGGAATTGGTGCCCTGGTCGGCTGGCGTTACTGGCAGAGCCACGAAAACGCCAACATGATGGTTGCGTCCCAATCCTATCAGGAAGCCAGCGATCGTCTGGCTGACGGTAAGCCGGACGACGTGGCCGCTGCGCAGAAGTTTGCTCAGGCCAACAGCAACAGCTACGGCGTGCTGGCCTCGCTGGAGCTGGCGAAGCATTTTGTTGAGCAGAATGACTTTGCCAAAGCGGATCAACAACTGGTGCTGGCTCAAGGTCAGACCAAAGACGAAAACCTGCTTGCGATAATTAATCTGCGTCTGGCACGTGTTCAGATGCAAGAGAAAAAGCTGGATGACGCGCTGAAAACGCTGGATGGCGTGAAAGGCGAAGGCTGGGCGGCGATGGCGCAAGATACGCGCGGCGACGTGCTGTTGGCCAAAGGCGACACCAAAGGTGCGCGTGAGGCTTACAGTAAAGGCATTGAGTCTAACGCTTCTCAGGCGCTGCAGGTTCTGCTGCGCATGAAATTGAATAACTTGTCCAGCTAAGGGGAATTCCCATGCAATTGCGTAAAACACTCTTGGTCGGACTGGTTTCCGTTGCCTTGCTGAGTGGTTGCTCACTGTTCAACAGTGAAGAAGACGTGGTTACCATGTCGCCGCTGCCGAAAGTTGAAAATCAGTTCACGCCAAACAAAGCGTGGAGCACCTCGGTCGGTGACGGTGTTGGTGAGTTTTATTCTCACCTGCGTCCCGCTTTCCAGGACAACACAATTTATGCCGCCGATCGCCACGGCATCGTGAAAGCGATGGACGCTGACAGCGGTAATGAAAAGTGGAAGGTTGATCTCTCTGAGAAAACCGGCTTCTTGTCCAGCAATCTGCCGGCGCTGCTGTCGGGTGGCATGGCGGTAGCTGGTGACAAAGTTTATGTTGGCAGTGAGAAAGCCGTAGTTTACGCACTGAATACCGCAGACGGTAAAGTGGCATGGCAGACCAAGGTTGCCGGTGAAGCGATTTCACGTCCGGTGATCAGCGACGGTATGGTACTGATCCACACCTCCAACGGTCTGCTGCAGGCGCTGAACGAATCTGATGGTGCGGTGAAGTGGACTGTTAACCTGGATATGCCTTCTCTGTCACTGCGTGGTGAGTCTGCACCGGCCGTTGCCTTTGGCGCAGCCATTGTTGGCGGTGATAACGGTCGCGTCAGCGCAGTGCTGATGCAGCAGGGTCAGTTGATCTGGCAGCAACGTATTTCTCAACCGAGCGGCGCGACTGAAATCGATCGTTTGAACGATGTCGACACGACGCCGGTGATTGTTGAAGGCGTTGTCTACGCATTAGGTTACAATGGTAACCTGACGGCGTTGGATCTGCGTTCAGGTCAGATCATGTGGAAGCGTGAACTGGGTTCTGTGAACGATTTCATCGTTGATGCCGGTCGCATCTACCTGGTGGATCAGAATGATCGCGTGGTGGCGTTGAGCACCGAAGGTGGCGTGACCGTGTGGACGCAGAGTGATCTGCTGCACCGTAACCTGACCCCGCCAGTCATGTATAATGGCTTCCTGGTGACGGGTGACTCTGAAGGTTACTTGCACTGGATCAACACCACGGACGGCCGTTTTGTTGCTCAGCAGGAAGTGGATAGCTCCGGCTTCCTGTCTGCGCCGATGGTAGCTGGCGATAAGCTGGTCATCCAGGCGAAGGGCGGTAAAGTTTACGCGTTCACCCGCTAACGCCGATCGTCGCAACCTTTTCAGTACCCAAAGTTTTCGGGTGCAGTCAGGCGACAAGCGCACAGAACCCCAGGATAAGTGACTGGGATGAGGGTGCGCAGTCCATGCCACTGCGACGCGAAAGATGAAGGGGAAAACGGCTCCTGAGGGTTCAGGGGCCGTTTCGTATTTTATAAGCTGCACGCTTGGTGTCTACCCATGGTGCAGTAACGCATTGATTATTAAGTAATGAGGCTTCACAATGATACCTGTCGTCGCGCTAGTTGGGCGCCCGAATGTGGGTAAATCCACCTTGTTTAACCGTTTAACACATACGCGCGATGCGCTGGTGGCGGATTTCCCCGGGCTAACGCGAGACCGCAAGTATGGTCGTGCAGAAGTTGAGGGTAATGAATTTATCATCGTTGATACCGGCGGTATTGACGGTACCGAAGACGGTGTTGAAACACGTATGGCTGGCCAGTCGCTGTTGGCGATCGAAGAAGCTGATATCGTGTTGTTTATGGTTGATGCGCGCGCGGGTCTGATGCCTGCCGATCTGGGCATCGCCCAGCATCTGCGCAACCGCCAGAAGGCCACCTTCCTCGTCGCTAACAAAACCGACGGTATGGATCCTGACATGGCCACCGCCGATTTCTACTCGCTGGGTCTGGGTGACGTGCATGCGATCGCCGCTTCTCACGGCCGTGGTGTCGCGCAGTTGATTGAACATGTGCTGGTGCCGTTTGTCGGTGAAAAGCCGGAAGAAGTAGAGCTGACCGAAGAAGAGGCTAATGCCGCTTATTGGGCTGAGCAAGAAGGTGAGACCCTCGAAGGCGAAGAAGAAGAGCCGGAAGACGACTTCAACCCACAAGATTTGCCGATCAAACTGGCTATCGTGGGTCGCCCTAACGTGGGTAAGTCCACACTCACTAACCGTATCCTCGGCGAGGAACGTGTTGTGGTGTACGACATGCCAGGCACCACTCGTGACAGCATTTATATTCCGATGGTACGCGACGAACGCGAATATGTGTTGATCGATACCGCCGGGGTGCGCAAGCGTGGCAAGGTAACGGAAACCGTAGAGAAGTTCTCGGTAATCAAAACGCTGCAGGCGATCGAAGACGCGAACGTAGTATTGCTGGTGGTGGATGCACGCGAAGGCATCTCCGATCAGGATCTATCGCTGCTTGGCTTTATCCTCAATAGTGGACGCTCACTGGTGATTGCGGTCAACAAGTGGGACGGCATGAGCGAGGAAGATCGTGACCACGTGAAAGAGATGCTTGATCTGCGCCTGGGCTTTGTCGATTTCGCCCGCATCCACTTCATCTCGGCCCTGCATGGTAGCGGTGTTGGCAACTTGTTCGTATCGATACTGGAAGCTTACGAGTGTGCGACCCGTCGTGTGAACACCTCAATGCTGACCAAAATCATGCAGATGGCTGCCGACGATCACCAGCCACCGTTGGTGCGTGGTCGCCGCGTGAAGCTGAAGTATGCACATGCCGGTGGTTATAACCCACCGATTGTGGTGATCCACGGCAACCAGGTGACTGATCTGTCCGATTCGTACAAACGTTACCTGATGAACTACTTCCGTCGTTCTCTGAAGGTAATGGGTACGCCAATCCGTATCCAGTTCAAAGAGGGTGAAAACCCGTTTGCTGGTAAGCGTAACCTGCTGACGCCGAACCAGATGCGCAAGCGTAAACGCTTGATGAGCCACCTGAAGAAAAGCAAATAATCAGTATGAGGGGCGCGGTAGTGATACCGCGCCCCTTTTTTATTGGTCTGAAATCGTTTTATTATCCGTAGATTATCGCCATCAGCTGAAGGAACGTCATGTCCTGGGAAACCTGGAGTTTTGCATTCAACGTCACCGTACCGAATCTGTTAATGATGTTGTTGGGCATACTGTTGCGCCATTGGCGTTTGATGGACGATCGTTTTATCGACGGCGCCACCAAGTTGGTGTTCAATCTGGCGCTACCCTGTTTGTTGTTCTTCAGCATTGCGACCAACCATCCACAATTATTGGGCAACCTGCCGCTGGTAATCTTCGGCGCGGTTGGCACTCTGGCCACCTTCTTGTTACTGGAGATGGCGGCAGTGTGGTTGGTTAAGGAACCGCGCGAGCGTGGTGTGTTCGTGCAAGGTGGCTTCCGTGCCAATACCGCCATTGTTGGATTGGCATACGCCATGACGGCCTATGGCAGCGAAGGGATCGCGTTGGGCTCGCTGTATCTGACGGTGACGGTGATCCTGTTCAACGTGCTGTCTGTGATTACGCTGACGCGCAGCTTACAAGGTGGGCAGGGGAAACGAATCAGCCGCTTATCGTTGTTGCGTAGCATCGTGACTAACCCGTTAATCATCGGTCTGGTGTGTGGGCTGGCGTATGCGCAGACTGGTTTGGGTATTCCGCAGGTGATCAGACAGACCGGCAGTTACATCTCGGCACTGTCGCTGCCGCTGGCGTTGCTGTGTACCGGTGCCAGTTTGGATCTACGCGCCATGTTTCGCTCGTCCAATGTGGCGGCGCTCTCCTCTTCGGCCAAGTTGTTTGTCGTGCCAGTGATAATGACGCTCGGTGGCTGGTTGTGCGGTTTTCACGGCGCGGCATTGGGGATTATCTTCCTGTTCTCGGCCACGCCAACGGCTTCTGGCAGCTATGTGATGACGCGTGCGATGGGGGGCAATGCCACGCTGGCGGCGAATATTATCGCCATCACCACTGTCGGCTCGTTTTTCACTACCGCGCTGGGCATCTATTTCTTACGCTCATGGGGCGTGATTTAATCTGGGAGTGACTATGGAAGCGCAATGTCCGCAATGCGAGCAAAAGATGGAGTGGGTGAATGGTCACTACCATTGCGTCGCCTGTAACAGCGATTATCAACAGTTGGCTAATTGCCCGGATTGCGGGCAGCCGTTGCAAGAGCTGAAGGCTTGCGGTGCGGTGGACTACCTGTGCCAGAACGGCCATGGCCTGATATCCAAAAAGCGGGTGTTATTTAGTTATATCCTTCTGTAAGGGGCGAACAAATTCGCCCCGATTCGCCACGTGGGTGCAACATGCGGCACCTCTACATCTCCATGTTTGTTCACTCATCCACCTGACCCGTTTTCCACAAGTCAATCAACGCCTGTGGGGCGCTGGTTTCCGGGATCAGCAGTACGATCTCACTGCACAGGGCCTCACTGTAGTAGCTGATCTGCACGCGAAAATAACGTTGATCACCGCAGCCGGGGGAGCCCGGTTTGCCTTCTTCTTGTGCGTAGGGCAGCGTCTGGTTCAACAGTTGGTTTAGGCGCTGCCGTTGTTCCGGTGTAATGTCGGCCAGCGCAATGCGCCGCTGGCCTGCCAGTTTAGGAATAAAGGCAAAGCCGCCTTCACGCGCCAGCTCAATGACGGTGTCCTGATTGAGCGCCGGTAAAGGTTTCATTATTCCACTCCCACCTGGTGCCAGGCCTGCTGTACCTTGTCCGCGACCGTGCTGTCGAAACGCTGTTTGGCATGCTTCACCGTGGTACGAGCAAAGGTGGCAAAGTCAGCGTCCTGCGGCAGTGCCTTATCGCAAAGTGTGTCATACCAGATATAACCGGCTTTCTCCCAGGCAAAACCACCCAGTGCAGTTGCCGCCAGATAGAACGCGCGATTGGGAATGCCAGAGTTAAGGTGAACGCCGCCGTTATCTTCTTTGGTCTGGATATAGTCTTTCATGCTGGCTGGCTGTGGATCTTTCCCCAGCAGTGGATCGTCGTAGGCGGTACCGGGCGCCGACATCGAACGCAGGCCTTTACCGTTGATGCCTTTTGCCAACAGCCCCTCGCCAATCAGCCAGTCGGCTTTCTCAGCAGTCTGCTGAAGGTGGAACTGCTTGACCAAGGAGCCGAACACGTCAGACAGCGACTCATTGAGCGCACCGGCCTGCTGGAAGTAAATTAACCCGGCTTCACTCTCGGTCACGCCGTGCGCCAGCTCGTGGCCGACCACGTCGATAGCGATGGTAAAGCGGTTAAAGATCTCCCCGTCACCGTCGCCGAAAACCATCTGCTGGCCGTTCCAAAAGGCGTTCTGATATTCCTTACCGTAATGCACGCTGCCGGTTAGCGGCAGGCCTTTGTTGTCCAAAGAATTGCGTTTGAACGCTTGCCAGAAGAAATCATAGGTAACACCAAGATAGTCATAGGCTTCGTCCACCGCTACGTCATGATTACTGGCCTGGCCCTCATTACGCACCTGTTTACCCGGCAGTTGGGTGCCGTTTTCGGCATCAAAAATATCGCGGATGACCACACCAGCGCTGGAGGTTTTCGCACCGGGTGCGCGCAGCGGCTTGTTGCCGAGCAGGCTTTGAACATGATTCAGGGTATGCAATGCGCAGTCGCGCTGCGGCAGGCTGCCGTGCTCAATGATCCGGCGCAGCATATAAGGGGGGATGACCGATCGTGCTGTTAGGGTCGTCATAGTGGCTCTCCTTAGGCAAAGGGCAAAAAATTTACCCGTCATCTTTCAAGCTACAGCGTTGTTACCTGCTTACGGCCCTCGTCCTTTCAGGGCCGTTGATCACGCTTTCAAATCTGTTCCCGACAGATTTGTCGCTCACTCCAGTTACTGTAGGGGGCGAATAAATTCGCCCTGATAGCTGGTTGCCTGACTGTAGCTTGAAAGCTATAGGGTACCTATAAAGATTCTGCCACTAAGTGTAGTTCAGACATCGTAAAGGCGGTGATCGTGAGTGCTGACCGCCGGGCTGGTTTTATGAGCGCTGACGCGTTTGACCGAAGCGCGTACCGCCAGCTTGCCATGTAACAGAAGATTGCACGGCGGCGCATCGGCCCGCAGCATGCGGCGCTGCAAGAGCTGAATGGCCTCATAGCCCAGTTCGTCGCGAGGCACATGTACGGAAGTGAGGGGAACGTCATGAATTTCTGCCAGATTAAAACCGTCGGTGCTCATTACCGAAATATCGCCCGGCACGCTCAACTGCAATTTGTTGAGTGCCTTGACCGCGCCAACCGCCATATAGTCGCCACCGGCAAGAATGGCCGTTGGTAGCTGCGAACGGTGGCTGACCCGGTTGATAAAGGTGGTGAGCGCCTGTTCAGCCTCTTCACTACCGAAACCTGAAGTGGTAACCAGATGGCGACCGTCATCAAAGGCAATATTATGCCGTGCATAGGCGTGTTTAATGCCTGCCAGCCGCAGCTCCATGGTGTGTCGACGCAGGCATTGCAGGTTAAGAATATGGCTGTGACCCTGTTGGATCAGGTAATTGGCAGAAAATTCGCCAATCAGTTGATGATCGGGTGAGACACTATCGAGCCGCATTTGGCGGTCAGTGCAGTTAATCAGTACGCAGGGTTTGTTCAGATCGGCGGCCAATTGATGAATGTGTTCATCATCGATGCCGATAATCAGTGCGGCTTGTGTCTGTGGATCGCTCATTTTTTCCAGAAACAGTGCGCCGTCGCTGTGCAATTCCTCAAGCCCACAGTAGCGGATACGCACCTCATGTTCCGCCAATGCGGCGGTGATCCCCTGGATCACTTTGTAGTAAAAGATGTCTGTACGTACGTCAAAGGCACGCTGTGGGGCAAAGACCATGACACTGTTCAGCATCAGTCGTCCGCTGGATATCCCTTGCAGGATGCCATTTTGTTGCGCGCAGGCCAGCACCTTCTGGCGTGCTTCGGCACTGGTATTGGATTTGCCCGCGAGTACGCGTGAAACGGTGCTGATTGATAGCCCCGTTTGCTGGGCAATTTCCTGTATTTTCAGCTTTCCGTTCATTCTGTGATCTCCTTCAAATTTGACTGTGAAAATATTTTCACAGTGTTTTTTCGGCGTACTGTCAGGTTTCTTTCGCCATTATGGCGATCATTCAGCCTATACATGAAAATTTTTGCAAAAAACTACGTTTCGCTCTCTTCACCGGCTCGCTAGTCTGAATTGGTATGCCAACTTTATAGATTTATCAGTCCAATTAATCGACTGAATTATAAATAAAATGAAAATAAATCATGTGGTTGTGATAATGATGCATCTGTCTCTCTGAAGTGCAACGCAGTTTTCAACGACCCATACCTTCGATACCAAAACGTACCCTACCAAAAAGCGCGCTGTTTCACCGGGCAGCCGTTATGGAGAGAAGACAGATGAGTGTGGAAATGAATCAGACGGCTGTGGTTAGCGGTCGGCGCAAATTTAAATCACTGCGCTGGTGGATGCTGGCGTTGTTTTTGTTGGGTGTCACGGTCAACTACATTACCCGCAACTCGCTGGGTATTCTGGCGCCGGAGCTGAAAACCAGCCTGAACATGACTACCGAGCAATATTCCTGGGTCGTCGCGTCGTTCCAATTGGCCTATACGGTGTTTCAACCCATATGTGGCTGGTTGATTGACGTAATCGGCCTGAAAATGGGATTTTTAATCTGCGCCAGTATCTGGGCGGTAGTTTGCATGATGCATGCCGGAGCGGGGACCTGGGTGCAACTGGCTATCTTGCGCTTCTTTATGGGCGGGGCGGAGGCGGCGGCTACGCCGGCCAACGCCAAAGCGATTTCTGACTGGTTCCCAAAAAAGGAACGGCCCATTGCCGCCGGTTGGGCGGGCGTCGGGTTTTCTATTGGTGCCATGCTGGCACCGCCAATCATCGTAATTGCTCACGTTTCCTTTGGCTGGCAGGGTGCCTTTCTATTCTCTGGCGCGTTGGCGCTGATCTGGGTGGTGCTGTGGTGGCGATTCTACCATTCACCGCAACAGCATCCCAATTTGAGCCAGCAGGAGCTGGATCTGATCCGCGAAGATAACGAGCCGGAATTACCCCGACTGCCTTTCTTCAAGTCGTTGGCCATTCTCTGCCGTAACAAAAAGTTTTACGGCATTGCCATTCCGGCCTTTCTCGCCGAGCCGGCCTGGGCGGTATTCAGTTTCTGGGTGCCACTGTATTTGGCCACCGAACGCGGCATGGATTTAAAACACATCGCCATGTTTGCCTGGCTGCCGTTTTTGGCGGCGGACATCGGCAGCGTTGCCAGTGGTTATCTCACCACGCTGTACCGTAAATGGTTTGGTTGCAGCCGCGTCAACTCGGTGGTTGCCAGCTCGGTCACCGGCGCATTCATGATGGTCTCGCTGGCGTTTGTGGCGATCACCAAAGATCCCTATGTGGCGATCGCACTGATCTCGATCGGCGGTTTCGGCCATCAGGTGATCTCCTGCATGCTCAGCGCGCTGGTGGTGGAATCATTCGATAAAAATCAGGTAGCGACGGTCAACGGTATGCGCGGCTCCAGCGCCTGGATCGCCAGTTTCCTGTTCACGCTGCTGATTGGCGCGGTCTCCGATACCGTCGGCTTCAACCCGTTATTTATCGCCATGGGCTTCTTCGACCTGATCGGTGCCGTATTCCTGATTGCCTTAATCGCCGAACGCGGCGGTAAAAAAACACTCAATAGTTAAGTTGGATACCTATGAAAACCTTAAAAAATTGGACGTTGGCGGGCCAGTATGGCGATCGCATTGAGCTGTTGGTCGACGAACGTCACCTGTTCTGTCTGTATGTGCTGGAAAACGATCTGTTCCGCGTGTTGATTAAAGGCAATGGCGAATTGGCGCTGGATCGTACCTGGAGCATCGCACCGCAGGTTGATGTGCCCTGGGAAGGGCGTGACCGCTTGAGCGTGGCCGGCTTCTGCCTGCCGGGTTATCAGTTGCAGCAACATGAGGATCGGCTGGTGGTGACGACGTCTGCACTGCGCGTTACCGTGCATCAGCCGCTGTGGCTGGAATGGGAACACTGCAACGCCGCCGGTGAATGGCGCCCGCTTGCCGCCGATCGGCCAACCAGCGCTTACCTGCTGAACCCGCATGGTGACGGCGTGGCCCACTATCAGCGTCGTCAGGCTGGCGAGCGTTATTATGGCCTGGGTGAGAAGGCCGGGGATTTGGAGCGCAGCGGCCGCCGCTTTGAAATGCGCAACCTGGACGCCATGGGTTACAACGCCGCCAGCACCGATCCGCTGTACAAGCACATTCCTTTCACCATCACCCGCGGGGAAGAGGCCAGTTTCGGGCTGTTTTACGACAACCTGAGCAGTTGCTGGCTGGATCTGGGTAACGAAATCGACAACTACCATCTGGCCTATCGCCGCTATCAGGCTGAAGCGGGGGATCTGGATTATTACCTGTTCCTCGGCCCTAAGGTACTGGACGTGACCAAGGCGTTTGTACGCCTGACCGGCAAGACTCACTTTGGACCGAAATGGAGCCTGGGCTACAGCGGTTCCACCATGCATTACACCGACGCGCCGGACGCCCAGCAGCAGCTACAGCAGTTTATCCAGCTCTGTCGCCAGCATGATATTCCGTGCGACTCGTTCCAGCTGTCATCGGGTTATACCTCGATCGGCAACAAGCGCTACGTGTTCAACTGGAACTACGACAAGGTGCCGCAGCCCAAACAACTGAGTCAGGCATTTCACGATGCCGGGTTAAAGCTGGCGGCCAACATCAAACCGTGTTTGTTGCAGGATCATCCGCAGTATCAGCAGGCGGCGGATCAGGGGCTGTTTATCCGGGATTCCGAAAGCGACCGGCCGGAGCGCTCCAGCTTTTGGGATGATGAAGGCTCGCACCTCGACTTCACCAACCCGGCGGCGTTGCAATGGTGGCAGCAGGGTGTGACGCAGCAACTGCTGGAGATGGGCATCGATTCTACCTGGAATGACAATAACGAATATGAGGTG
The DNA here is from genome assembly GCF_001590905.1 of Serratia grimesii NBRC 13537. Lineage (GTDB taxonomy): Bacteria > Pseudomonadota > Gammaproteobacteria > Enterobacterales > Enterobacteriaceae > Serratia > Serratia grimesii. Next base: position 124,923 of record NZ_BCTT01000015.1, on the reverse strand, counting down.
TGGGACGGAGAGGCGCGTTGCCACGGTTTTGGCACACCTATCGCCATCAAGCATATTCGCCCGGTGATGCCGCTACTGATGATGCGCGCTTCAATGGAGGCTCAGCAACGCTTTGCTCCCGAGCTGCGGCCCTACCTGATTTCGCGTTCCGGTTGTGCCGGTATGCAGCGTTACGTGCAGACCTGGAGCGGTGACAACCGCACCAACTGGCAGACTTTGCGTTACAACATCCGCATGGGGTTGGGCATGAGTCTATCCGGCCTGTATAACCTGGGGCACGACGTCGGCGGTTTTTCCGGTGACAAGCCGGACGCCGAACTCCTGGTGCGCTGGGTGCAAAACGGCGTGATGCATCCGCGTTTTACCATTCACTCCTGGAACGACGACGCCACGGTTAACGAACCCTGGATGTATCCGGCCGCCACCCCGGCGGTGCGCGAGGCGATTAACCTGCGTTACCGACTGATGCCGTATTTCTACACCCTGTTGTGGCAGGCCAGTGCCGATGACGAGCCGATGCTGCGTCCAACCTTCCTCGACCATGAGCATGACGAACAGACCCTGAAAGAAACCGATGATTTTATGATTGGTCGCGATCTGCTGGTGGCCAGCGTAGTGGAGCAGGGGCAACGCCAGCGGCCGGTGTATCTGCCGGATAACGGCGATGGCTGGTATTGCTTCTACAGCGGCCAATGGTTCAGTGGCGGTCAGACGGTGGTGCTGGAAGCCCCGCTGGAGCGCTTGCCGCTGCTGGTACGTGCCGGTGCGGCATTGCCATTGTCATCCCGCCTGGCGCATGTTGACGTAACGGCAGACGATCGACGTGAGCTTAAGTTGTACCCGAAAAAAGGCTGTGGCAGCGCTTCTGGGCTGTTATTCGAAGATGACGGGGAAAGTTATGGCTGGCAGCAAGGCGACGCACTGTGGCTGCGCTGGGAGATGCTCAGTGACAATCAGCGCATCACGCTGAACATCACCACCGAGGGCCGCTTTAAACCGGCATGGCAAACCCTGACCTTCAGCTTGCCTGCTGGAGAAGCGCGCGAGTTGTGGATCAACGGCGCGCCAGGCAACAGTTTTACGCTGGAATAACGTTATATACCCTAAATAATTGGAGTTGCAGCAAGGCGGCAAGAACGTTCATCCCGATGAGCTTACCAGGTAAGTGATTCGGGTGAATGGGTGCAGCCAACACTGATGTAACTTCAAGTATTAGGGGGAGATTCAGTCGTGCGTTTTTTGCGCGGTTTTTTGGTGACGGTGATGGTCTTCACCTCGCTTTCCACCCAGCCATCCTGCAAACGGGTTTTCAGCAATTCACCCACCTGCGCCTGTTTGGTGGTCTTCAGCACTTCGCCGCGTGGAGTTTGTGTCACGCTGTAGCCACGCGCCAGCGTTGCCAGTGGGCTGACCGCCTCAAGCTGGCTACAGGCCACGCCAAAGCGTTGACGCCAGGCGTTAAGCTGCCGCTCCAGTGTCTGTTGCAAACGGTATTCCTGCTGCTGCACACGTTGCTGATAGCGATGAATCCGTGCCTGTGGCTGCATCTGCGCCAAGCGCTGTTGGGCCCGCTCGCTGCGGCGTGAAGAGACCCGCAGTTGGTTCTGCATACCTTCTTCCAACCGGCGTTGCAGCTTGAACAACAGTGTCTGCTGGCGCGCCAGGCGCAGGTGCGGATGCTGTTGCTGCAAACGGTGGTTGATGCGGGTGAACTGTTGTTGGCGCTGGGCCAGATAGTAATCCATCGCCATTTCCATTCGCTGCTGCTGGGACTGCAACTGGCGCAGCAGCTCCAGCTGATTGCGGCTGACCAGTTCGGCGGCGGCTGAAGGGGTTGGCGCACGCAGGTCGGCGACAAAGTCGGCAATGGTGACGTCGGTTTCATGGCCGACGGCGCTGACAATTGGAATGCGGCTGGCGAAAATCGCCCGCGCTACGCGTTCGTCATTAAAACTCCACAGATCTTCCAGCGAACCGCCACCACGGCCGACAATCAGCACGTCACACTCGTCGCGGCGGTTAGCCGTTTCGATGGCACGCACAATCTGCAATGGCGCTTCTGCACCCTGCACCGACGTGGGGTAAATGATGATAGGCAGTGAAGGATCACGCCGTTGCAGCACCTGCAACACATCGTGCAGCGCGGCACCGCTGGCGGAGGTAATGACCCCGACGCGTTTGGCCGGGCTGGGCAAGGCTTGCTTGAACTGTTGGTCGAACAGGCCTTCGGCGCTCAGGCGCTGTTTCAACTGGTCGAACTGCTGTTGCAACAGGCCATCACCGGCAGGTTGCATGCTTTCGGCAATCAGTTGGTAGTCGCCGCGGGGTTCATACAGCGTAATGCTGGCGCGAACCAGGACCTGTTGGCCATTCTGCGGACGGAAAGTGGTGCGGCGGTTAGTGTTGCGGAACATCGCGCAACGGACCTGCGCACGATCGTCTTTCAGCGTGAAATACCAGTGGCCGGAAGAGGGTTGGGAGAAGTTGGAAATCTCGGCGGAGAGCCAAATTTGGCCCATTTCCATTTCCAGCAGCTGTCGAACCGTCTGATTCAGGCGGCTTACGGTAAAAATAGACGGCGAAACAGGTAGCGACATGTGACCCAGATCAAATTTCAAAACAAGCACTTAATTGGTCGATACTACATGGCTGAAAAAGGTAATCAAGAGTTTTTGTGAGAAAGTGCTGGAGGCAACCGTTTACGCTCTGTATAATGCCGCGGCAATATTTTATCTTTTTCACAGCCCACTCTGGTGAGATATTGCCCATGCTACGCATCGCAAAAGAAGCACTGACATTCGACGACGTTCTCCTGGTTCCAGCTCACTCTACGGTTCTGCCTAATACCGCTGAGCTCGGCACCCAATTGACCAAAACCATCCACCTGAACATCCCTATGCTGTCCGCAGCCATGGATACCGTTACCGAAGCCAATCTGGCTATCGCGCTGGCGCAGGAAGGCGGTTTAGGCTTCATCCACAAAAACATGTCCATCGAGCGTCAGGCTGAAGAAGTCCGCCGCGTGAAAAAACATGAAAGCGGCGTGGTCACTGACCCACAATCCGTAACGCCGACCACCACCCTGAAAGAAGTGAAAGAACTGACCGCGCGTAACGGCTTTGCCGGCTACCCGGTCGTGACCGAAGAAAACGAACTGGTCGGCATCATTACCGGCCGTGACGTCCGCTTCGTTACCGATCTGAACCAGCCTGTTACCGCCGTGATGACGCCGAAAGAGCGCCTGGTTACGGTGAAAGAAGGTGAAGCGCGTGAAGTCGTGCTGCAGAAAATGCACGAAAAACGCGTTGAGAAGGCGCTGGTGGTAGACGACCAGTTCCATCTGCTGGGTATGATCACCGTAAAAGACTTCCAAAAAGCAGAACGCAAGCCAAACGCCTGTAAAGACGAACATGGCCGTCTGCGCGTAGGCGCTGCGGTTGGCGCTGGTGCAGGTAACGAAGAGCGTGTTGATGCGCTGGTTGCTGCCGGTGTTGACGTCCTGCTGATCGACTCTTCCCATGGCCATTCCGAAGGCGTATTGCAGCGCATTCGTGAAACCCGCGCCAAATACCCGGATCTGCAGATCGTTGGCGGCAACGTCGCGACCGCTTCTGGCGCCAAAGCACTGGCTGATGCCGGTGTTAGCGCAGTGAAAGTGGGTATCGGTCCTGGTTCTATCTGTACTACCCGTATCGTAACTGGCGTAGGCGTACCGCAGATCACCGCTATCGCCGACGCGGTTGAAGCGCTGGAAGGCACCGGTATCCCGGTTATCGCCGACGGCGGCATCCGTTTCTCCGGTGACATCGCCAAAGCCATCGCGGCGGGTGCATCTTGTGTCATGGTTGGCTCCATGCTGGCAGGTACCGAAGAATCTCCGGGCGAAATCGAGCTGTACCAGGGGCGTTCGTTCAAATCCTATCGCGGGATGGGTTCACTGGGTGCGATGTCCAAAGGCTCTTCTGACCGTTACTTCCAGACCGATAATGCTGCTGACAAATTGGTGCCGGAAGGTATCGAAGGCCGTGTGGCTTACAAAGGCATGCTGAAAGCCATTGTTCACCAGCAAATGGGCGGTCTGCGCTCTTGCATGGGTCTGACCGGTTGCGGCACCATCGATGAGCTGCGCACCAAGGCTGAATTTGTGCGCATCAGCGGCGCCGGTATTCAGGAAAGCCACGTGCATGACGTGACCATCACCAAAGAGTCACCGAACTACCGCATGGGTTAATGCTTTAACTTCTCCTGCGGGAGAAGCCGGGGTGGGGCGTAACGCTTCACCCCGAAAACACTATTTTCGCTCTTTTTCTCTGTTGCTGGAATTCGCCTCACATGACAAAAAATATCCATAAGCATCGCATCCTGATTCTGGACTTTGGTTCGCAATACACTCAACTGGTAGCACGCCGCGTGCGCGAAATCGGCGTTTACTGCGAGCTGTGGGCCTGGGACGTTAGCGAAGAGCAAATCCGCGAATTCAATCCAAGCGGCATCATCCTGTCCGGCGGCCCGGAAAGTACCACCGAAGCCAACAGCCCGCGCGCACCAGAATACGTCTTCACCGCCGGTGTACCGGTGCTGGGCGTATGCTACGGCATGCAGACCATGGCGATGCAGTTGGGTGGCCAGGTAGAAGGCTCCAACGAGCGTGAATTCGGTTATGCCCAGGTGGAAATCACCACCGACAGCGCATTGGTACGCGACATCGAAGACGCCTTGAGCCCGGCCGGCAAACCGCTGCTGGACGTGTGGATGAGCCACGGCGACAAAGTGACCGCTATCCCGTCTGACTTCGTCACTGTTGCCAGCACCGATACCTGTCCGTTTGCCATTATGGCCAACGAAGAAAAACGCTTCTACGGTGTGCAGTTCCACCCGGAAGTGACCCACACCCGTCAGGGCCAGCGCATGCTGGAGCGTTTCGTTCTGGATATCTGCCAGTGTGAAGCGTTGTGGACCCCGGCGACCATTATTGAAGATGCGGTAGAGCGTATTCGTCAGCAGGTAGGTGAAGATCACGTGATCCTCGGCCTGTCCGGTGGTGTGGACTCTTCCGTTACTGCGATGTTGTTGCACCGCGCAATTGGTAAACGCCTGACCTGCGTGTTTGTCGACAACGGCCTGCTGCGCCTGAACGAAGCCGACCAGGTGCTGGAAATGTTTGGTGACCACTTCGGCCTGAACATTGTTCACGTGGCGGCAGAAGATCGCTTCCTGAGTGCACTGGCTGGCGTTGATGAGCCAGAAGCTAAACGCAAGATCATTGGTCGCGTGTTCGTTGAGCTGTTCGACGAAGAAGCTTGCAAACAGACTGACGTGAAATGGCTGGCGCAAGGCACCATCTATCCTGACGTAATTGAATCCGCCGCTTCTGCTACCGGTAAAGCACACGTAATCAAGTCACACCACAATGTGGGTGGCCTGCCGAAAGAGATGAAGCTGGGTCTGGTCGAGCCGCTGAAAGAGCTGTTCAAAGACGAAGTGCGCAAGATTGGTCTGGAACTGGGCCTGCCTTACGACATGCTGTTCCGCCACCCGTTCCCGGGGCCAGGTCTGGGCGTGCGCGTGCTGGGCGAAGTGAAGAAAGAGTACTGTGACCTGCTGCGTCGTGCCGATGCCATCTTCATTGAAGAACTGCACAAGGCCGATCTGTACAACAAGGTTAGCCAGGCATTCACTGTGTTCCTGCCGGTACGTTCAGTTGGCGTGATGGGCGATGGCCGTAAATACGACTGGGTTGTTTCACTGCGTGCAGTGGAAACCATCGACTTTATGACCGCGCATTGGGCGCACCTGCCGTACGATTTCCTCGGCCGCGTCTCCAACCGCATCATCAACGAAGTGAACGGTATTTCCCGCGTCGTTTATGACATCAGCGGCAAGCCACCAGCTACCATTGAGTGGGAATGATTTGGTTGCTGGCTTAGGCCAGCACTGAATAATCAAAATTACATCTAAGCCCGCTTAATTGCGGGTTTTTTTGTTTTTGTGTCTGGCATTGCGTGGCAATCTTTTATATCGCCAAAAATCCATTTTCTATGGCATGGTGATGGTAATTACTACCTGACCGATACCATGTTGTTAGCTTGGTAACCGGATCGATTTTGAGTAGTCGTCGGCAATGGCCGCATCAGAAGGTCTTCGTATTAAACTGATCTCTTTCAATTTTTTAAAGGGTAGTCTGCTATCCAGTAAACCCAGTTCATAAATATATTTGTCGGCATACCCACTGACTAACACCTTCCAGTTAAATTTTATCTCGGGGGATACTGAAGCGGCGTGATGTAAAATATTGGTAGTGCAGTTATTATTAAAGGTATTGTAAAACTCAGGTTGCAGGCTAAGTTTCTCGATACGTCCTAAATAGTTTATAAAAAGAGCCTGAGCCGTTTCAGCAGGGATCTTGACAGAATAAAGATAAACCCGTTCTTTTCTCACGTCCGTTCTGACACCAATCAAATCTCTCTCGTCTGCAAGAACATAAGTCAGCGTGTAGTGTTTGAAAAATCCTCGCCATGTAGAATAGATTTGATTGATCCTGCGCCGTGTTTCGATAGATATAGCTAAATGGCGACCATCTTTAAAACCAAAGCTGAGAAAAAGATGGGCAATAGTATTGCCGGACCAATATGACGAAATGACATCAACTGTCGTCAGTTCATCTAGAGTGAATTCATCATCATACCATGACGGCAGATAGTCATCTTTTGTCCCGTTGTATCTGAAGTTTCTGATATTACGCAGAAATATTTTACTGCCTGCACGCCATTCAACCTGAGGTAATTTTGCATACTCGAGGATGCAATCGAGTTCATTACTTGGTGTTGCTGATGTCAATCTGGGAAAAATTGGCATAAGTGTTATTCACCTTTGTTATTTATGAGCTCGGGACGGTCGTCGATGGGCATGCTCTTCCCATGGATTTTTTCCTCACGCCATTGTTTACGTAAAGCAAACATTTTTCTCACCACGCGTTTTATGGTGGCTATCCAACCTGCTCGACGAGGGTCCGCCAGCATGCTTAAGGCTCGCGCATAATCCAGTGTTAGCCCCGGTGTCCAGGCCATTGTTTTGGCCCGTTTGCGAATTTGCACTGCCACCCACAATTCGGGGGTAGTGAGGACTTTACTGAGAACCCACCAATGCCCCCGCTTGCCCCAGATCCTGCCTATCACGCCTTCAAGCGCGGCTTCAAGCCCACGTGAAACGCTACTCGAGCAATTTCGATGTGTGAGGTTATAAGTAGCATCCCGCTGATAAGCATCCCAGAATATTTGCAAACTCTGGGCATCGTAGTTTCTGATCCTCACTTTTATGGTTGAGTGGCACCATTTATTCGCTTCAGTGACATAGTCGGGCTGGAAAACTCCGGGCACATTATTGTCGGTGGTTGCACGTAATAGCCGGCTAAATTGTTCCGGTGAGCGGTCAAGATCTGCGGCGGGATACAGGCTTATATATACACCTTCCGGTGACTCCAGTGCCGCATGCCCGGTTGAAATTACGCCATTTCTGTCAACGGCAGCAATATAGCGGTCAATAACAGGATGAGGAACGACGGCACTTTTAGATGTCCCTGTTGGTGTCCAAACATGGACCGTGAGGGCCGGCTCACCATCTGCAGGTGGACCATCCCACCATTCAACCAGTTGAGGATTGGTATCAACACTACTCGCTTTGTCTGCAGCAGCATCCCCTCGGAAAGCGGGGTTTGCTCGCATCTTTTTGACTCGCATCGCAAGCAATATCATATTCCAGCCGCCAAAGATCAGCCCTAAGCCCAAACAATAAGAGATGGCACCGACATAATGCGAGGGATAAGGTTGATAGAAGAAAATGGCGATAAGGACCTCGATGACACCTCCCGTTACGACCAGTTTCCATTTTCTAAAACGGACCACAGTAGCCGTGGTTATCTGCAATAATCCATCGGCTAAAAACAAGGTGCCAAAAATCATCGATAGAATAAAATGACCATGATCATTATATTGCCCGATGAGCACTAATGCTGCGGCCAACGAAAATGCACCGCCTTTAACATAGCGTAACGTGCGTTGCCCGCCGATACCGGTATGCGCGACTCCCAGAGTTGCCAGCCCTTCAATTAGCAGTATTAAGGCAAATGGCTGTAAAGGAAAAAAGATGACGTTATCCAAAGCGTCAATGAAAATGCATAGCCCAGCGATTATTCCCAGGGAGCCAGAAATAAACAACCCTTTCCAGCGAGCACGTAAATAATCAACGCCAAGTAAAATCATTACCAACTGAACCATAGTTTTCCCCGTTTAAACCATGCGTAGTTTTTTAGCGCATAAGACCATCTGAACATGGTTCAAACAGATATTTATGCGAATCTTAAAAAATAAACTTGAATTATTTATCGCTATTTTTCTTCTCTAAAATTCACACTCTTGCTATTGGTACACACTCAGTATTGATACGTTTGGACAAATTTTCCACATCGCACCTCATCAAATTCAAAGTGTGTTTCATGCGGCGCCAGCCTCTGAAATAGACCCTGCTTATGATTATGAAAAACGGGAAAAACTCGTAGCCAGCCATAGCTTCCTCGGTAGGGTTTAAGTCATAGTGTGATATAGCGTTGCTTTATCAAGAGTTTTCATACTAACGATAATTGAGGGGGCATAATTTTGTTGCCAGCTTACGCCGGCACTAAATAAAAAATCACACCTAGCCCCGCGTAGCGGGCTTTTTTATTTTTCGATTACGTATAGCGCTCGTTCCCGCCTTCAGCCTGATCATCATGACACACCATCTCCCGTTGGGAGGTGAGGTCCGCAATGGAAAACAGACCCATGCTAATGCAGAGATATTTTTGTTGTGCAAGTTCACAACGCATTTAAACCACAGTACTTTATATCTTTGCATCAGTGACGAGTTCGATGGAGGTTTAATGTCGGTACGCATACCTTTACCTGACGAGCTTCATGCGTCTTTAAGGCCACTGCGTTTAGATGATGCATACGCGTGGTCTGCGTATTTGAGTAAGCCTGGCGTCACGGAACACACCAGTTGGGGCGATATTAGCCCGAGTAGTCTCGAAAAACTCGTTTCCCACTATGCCGAAGGCAGAGATTCACTGCGTTGGGCCATTGTGGATTCGAGTTACAGTTTGCTCGGTACGGTAGGTTTGAACGAAATATGCCGCGATCATGGTCGGGCGGAAATTGCCTACGATCTTGACCCGTGCCACTGTGGCCGGGGGTTGGCGACTGAGGCGACGCGTGCTGTTATTCATTGGGCGCACACGGCGTTGGGCCTTCAGCGTGTTCAGGCTACGGTTCTTGATAGCAATATATTGTCCATTGCCGTCCTTGAGCGGGTGGGCATGCAGCGCGAAGGTTTAATCAGGCATTACCGCCGCGTGCGCGGGCAGGCCCGAGATTATTGGATGTACGCAGCCATTAATCGCACAGAAAAGTGAGGCTGCCGTCCTCAATTTTCAACCGGTTAGCTTTGCTCGTCATACTTGCGCTGGCTGTCCTGAATCGCCTCGATATTCCCCAGTGTCCAATCGAACAGTATCGAGAACGGCCCTTGTAATGATTGTCCGAGCGGCGTCAGTGAATACTCGACGCCGAGCACCCGCCCATCCAGAACCTTGCGTTTCACCATGCCGTTGCGTTCCAACTTACGCAACGTCTGGGTCAGTACGCGTTGAGTGACGCCATCCAGGCGGCGCTTAATCGCGTTAAAACGCCGTGGCTCACGTAATACTTCCAGCACCATCATTGACCACTTGTCTGCAATCTGGTCGAGAATGATTCGGCTTGGGCAATCGGCCCGGTAGACAGGATCTGTCTCGTTCATAGGTATCCTCCAGCATCCCTGGGATGTTTAAAGTGCGTAATTGACCCTAGGTATGCAAAGTATACCATGCGGTGACGGGCACCAAAACTCGGTGCTATTTCTCCTAAACGATAAAGGAAATTGACATGACGGATACCGATTTTGGCCGACTGAGTATTTCTCATCATGGCGGTGTGTCGACGGTGACGATCGACAATCCGCCGGTAAACGTTCTTGATGTGCCTTTGATGTCGGAGATTAGTCGCTTTCTGCTTTTCGTGCGTGATGAGCCTGATGTGAAGGTCCTGATTTTTCAGAGTGCAAATCCAGATTTCTTCATTGCTCATGTTGATATGACCTTAATTGATGAGCCACACGCCTTTGACGAGCTGGCACGCAACGCGCCGGAAGGGCTCAACCCATTCCAGGCGTTCGGTGAGCTTCTGCGTAGCCAGCCGCAGGTAACGATCGTTAAACTGGCTGGGCTGGCGCGCGGCGGCGGTGCTGAATTTGTTGCGGCTGCCGACATGGCATTTGCCGCCGAAGGGCTAGCGGGGCTTGCCCAGTGCGAAGCTTTGATGGGTATCACACCCGGCGGTGGTGCGACGCAATACCTGACGAGTCGAATGACACGCGGCCGTGCGCTTGAAGTGATCCTGGGGGCTGATTTGATCGATGCAGTGACCGCAGAACGCTACGGGTGGATTAATCGCGCCTTACCCACCGCCGAGCTCGATGATTTCGTCAATCGACTTGCGCATAATATCGCGGCTTTGCCGGAAGGGGTTATCGCGGCAGCCAAACAGGCGATGCCAGCGCCGGATCTGCATGAGGGGTTTCAACGTGAACACAACGCGTGGGCGGGGTTGTTTGCACGCCCCGCAGCGGAAAGTCGTATTCGCGGTGGGTTAAAGGCTGGCGCTCAAACGCCGGACGGGGAACGCATCCTTGAGAAGTTGCTGCGTAATCTTGGCGTTTCAGAAGGGTAGATTGGCGTGGTCCAAGTCAAAAATTGCCCCCATGCAGACATGGCATTCCGGCTTGGGGGCAATTGTGTCAAGCGTTGTCACCGTCAGGTTATGGCTTTGCGCTAACAAGCTGCCCATTGCGTTAATAGGGCATACAGTTTGGCGGGCTCCAGCGGCTTTCTTAATACCAGATAACCCTCTTGCTCGGCCTCTTGCAGAATGGGGGAATTGAACTCCCCGCTGACCATCGCACCGCTGATATCCGGTAAGCGCTCAAACAGCGCTTTCAATATGTCGAAGCCGCTTTCGCCAGAGCGGAGCCGTTGGTCACACAGTACGGCGAAGGGCCTGAAGCCTTCATCAACGATAGCGAAAGCCTCTTCGGCCGAAGCTGCACAGCGCACGGTTATACCCCATGTGCTCATCAAACTCGTCCAGGCGGAGGTGACCAGCGGATCATCGTCCACGACCAGACAGGCGCCGGACAGTGGGGCATAGCGGGTTGGTGTGATGGTGTTTGAGTATGTATTAGCGCTTTCTTGTATTTTGTATTCGCCGGTGTAGAGGGCAAAGCGCATCCAGAAACGGGAGCCTTTACCTTCAACGGAGTGCATACCGTACTTCACCTTCATCAATTTTGCGCAACGCGCCACTACCGCCAGTCCCAATCCATGGCCGGCACTGTCGATTTTCCACGCCAGTTCAGGGCGATAATAGGGAGAAAATATTTTGCCTTTTTCTTCGTCGGCAATGCCTACGCCGGTATCCCAAACTTCGATCAAACATTCCCCGCGATGAGGGCGAATTGCTATCAGAACCCCCCCTTTTTGCGTGTAACGCAGCGCATTTTGTATCAGGTTTATCAGTGATTGTCGGATGAGTAATTGATCACCCATCACGAGAATTCGTCGCTTTGGCCTCCATGTCCGCAATGATAACGTCCGGCTGTTCGCCTCTTCACGAAACAAGGTAATGACGGAATCAAGTAGCGCGCCAATGTCCACATGAGTGGTCGCTGTGCTGACGTTGCCAGATTCAATCTTGCTGAGGTCGAGTAAAGAATTAAACATGAGATGCACCGACCGCACGCTTTGTTGTAAATCCAATAGCTGAGGGACAAGTGTGGCATCGCGATTTTTATGAATAATGGCTTCGATCAGAAACCCCATGGCATGCACCGGTTGGCGTAAATCATGGCTTGCAGTAGTAAGGAATTGATTCTTATCCAGCAATGCTTGTTCCGCTTCTTCTTTGGCCTGTCTAAATTGTTCTGCAAGACGAGAGCTGCGCTCTTCGAGACGGGCTTGCTGGATAAAGAATTTGTGAGAGCTCAGTGCATGACGGTAAATAGCAAATCCATAAAGCAAATTGAGCATCAACACTATGAGCATAACATCGTTTAAACGCCAGATAATGCCGATATTAAGCATTCCCCAGCAGGAAAAGAAGAAAAGCGTAAAGGTACTAATTATTGGTGTCAGATGTGTTGCATTTGCTGCGACGATTGCCGCGATACTGATGTTTAATAATAAGAAAAAGTCAAAGTTGTTTATCTGTGGGGTGATTAAGTATAAGGATGAAATACCTAGCCCATGAACAAAAGCTACTTTGTTAATATATGGTAGCCAGCGATTAAGAATAACCCCTGCGTCTTTTGTCTTTGCTTCATTTTGATAGCTGCGATGCCATAATCTAATTGCTAATGCGCAGAACAGATACAATACGATCCAGATGATGATGGGCCACAGATTTTCCCCCAGTAAATAAATCCAAATAGCAAAAGGGATACCGACAAATGGCACTGCAGTAAAGCTAAAGACTAACCGTATAAACGTGTTGTCCAGCAAGCGAATTTGCGCACCTGGGGAGATTCCATCGTCTTGTAAAGATTGAAGTAGCTTCATGCTATTGACCCGGTCTGCCATGCAATAGGGTGATGGCTTCCACCCGACTATTAACGCCTATTTTTTTTAAAATATTACTGATGTGTTCTTTGACGGTGGGCTCTGAAATAGAAAGCTCTGAGGCTATTCTTTTATTGGGGAAGCCACGCATCATCATGGTTAATACATCAACTTGCCTTGGGGTTAAGTTGAATTTCTGTAAGTGGTTTTGTGTGGTGGCTCCGCTAATTTCATTATCCAAAGGGAACCACTGTTGATTATCAATAAGTGCAGTGACAGCTCTCGCGAATAATTCCGGTGGTTCATTTTTAAGCACGAAACCGTGGCCACCGGCATCACGGACTTTTTGCCATATTTCATTGTTTTCATCGCCACTGACCACCAGTAAACGCACTCTAGGGTAGAGCTGTTTGATCTCTTTGAGTAATTTTAATGCCGTACCATCGGATAGCCAAAAATCGATAACGATTAAGCGTGGGGCGCCATGTTCAAGTATGTGGCGATAACAGTGACCTTCGTTGGTCGCCACATGTACATGTTTAAAACGACAATGGGTATTTAGGAAATTGGCGATACCACTAGCCACCAAAGGATGGTCATCAACGACCAGTGCATAATCCTGCCCCAAAGCAATCTCCTTTCGCATAAACCTATCAGATTGACACTGATAATTTTTTATTATTGACCCTCCCTACTTTAGGAGGGTTTTTTCGTTTAGGAAAGAGAAATATATTATTTGGGGACTTTGATAAGACAAAACATAGAGCCATTCAGCATTTGGATCTGTTTGGTTGAAAAGGATAATTTATGAGAAAACCACTTATTGCTTTAGCCGTTACTTTACTGGTAACCGGTTGTTCAACATTGAAAACCGATCAGGCAATACCGCTACTGCAAGCGGAAACGGCTAAAATGCTTGGCCTGGGGTCATCGGATGAAATTACCGTAACCAATGTTAATGGCGGGCAACCCGATGCGTTGGGCGGACAAAAACTCTCTTACCGTGCCACCACAGAAAAAGGGCGAATCTTTGACTGCTCATCGCTGATGATGCCGGGAATTTTGGGTTCCGCGCCTTCACTGAGCGCGCCGACCTGTACACCGGTGGTCACACATAAATAATCCATCTCATGGCGCGAATCGGGGCTGGTAATCAGGAATGTTCATCACCCCAATAAGTTTGGTATCGATGCGTTAGCGCTGGGGGGCAATAAGCTAACGTATCGATGCTAATCAGTCTGTGTTCACGTATAGCGCTTCTTATCTCCTCTAATACATTGAGTTTTTCATATAAATAATAACGTTGATGGCATCAAAGTAATTGAGCCGGAGAAAAACATGAAAGATAAAATATCGCATCATTTAGCGGTAAGAAAGCCGCTTTCCAAAGTTTACCTCGCACTCTTCTCTGCACCATTGATATTGATCGGGCCTGTTGATATTGCACGTGCCGACGATGCCATTTTTGATGGTGAATCCAAAGTTACAGAATCTTTAGCCTACACCGGAAATGTTTACGTCGGCCGCAATCAAAGTGGGAATCTGTTGATCGATAATGGCAAAATCAATGCCTATAACATCAATATTGGCACCCGTTCTGACGGCAAAATTTATGAAAGCTTGGTTACGGTCAGAGGGCCAGATGCGGTACTGAGCGCCATCAACGATCAATCCGTTCTGCGCGGCAGCCTGAATCTTGGCCTGGGGACATTACGGGTTGAGGATGGTGCGCTTGCCAGTGCGAAAGAAATTATTGTCGGCACCACGGGCGGTTACGACAGCCATTTGAATGTTAAGGGTGCCGGCTCCAGGGTCATCAGCGACAGGCTTGGTATTGGTTTTGGTCAGGGCGCGCGCTCAACGCTATTGATTGAAGACGGCGGGGTGGTAACAACAACGGCCGCAGCCAGGATCGACAGCGGTTTCATACCCGATGAAGCTGACAAACTGAACCCTAAAGCCACGGTGACTGGCAATAACTCCCAGTGGAACATTGGCCAAACGCTCACGGCCAACGGTGATGTGGACGTACTGAACGGTGGGGTGGTCAACGTTGGCAGTGCAGAGATTGCCGGTGTTTCAGGTTCACGTAAAACTGCTGAGTTGTATATCGCTGGCGAGGGCTCGCGTTTTACCAGCAGCAGCAGCGTCAACGTGGGGGATTATGGTAACGGCGTGCTGTCGGTGGTAGACGGCGGCGTATTTTCCGCTGGTGCTAACGAATTGCGATTGGGTGATACCGGTTCTGGTTCGAACCGAGGTGCGTTAATCATTGGCAGCCGCGGCAATATGGATACCGGCACTGGATTGACCGATCCAACGATCGGCGCGGCGGGCGCCGCAGGTACTGTCGACACACAAACGACAATCAACCTGCAGGGCGGGTTATTTGGCAGTTATGTGTACTTTAACCACACTTCCGACAACTACGATTTCCGCAACAAGATGGTTGGCGAAGGGGAGGTTATTAATACTGCTGGGCATACGACGCTGAGTGGTGACCTGACCGGACTCAAGGCCAATGTGGGCGCCCGAGGCGGGAAAATCATCATAGCCAGCGATATCAATACGCTGAAAGAAGACAACATTTTTGATATTCAAACGCTGAGTGCCGAAAATGGCGGTACGCTGATCCTCAATGCGACGGCCGGCTCGGACGTTAACAATGGCCAGGGTTACAGCAGTGCAGCATCGATAAAAGCCGGTGGTACGCTAGGAGGCAACGGTACTCTGGGCCAAACAGAAATTCTGTCTGGCGGCCATATTTCTCCCGGTGACGGCAACATCGGTACTCTGACGCTGCAACGCTATCTGAATTTCATCGGCGAATCCTTCTACGACGTTGATATCGCTGGTGACGGCAGCAGCGACAAACTGGTGGTCGCCGGGAAGACCACGATCAGTGATCAAGCCAAAGTGCAGGTGACTGCGCTGGATCCACAGACCAGCTATCAGACTGGGCAAAGCTACCGCATTTTAACGTCGCAAGGTGGGATTGACGGTCAGTTTGCTGAAGCTATCTCAAAATCTGCGTTCCTGGACGTTGCACTCAACCACAGCGCCAATGCCGTGGATCTGACCATCGCGCAAAAAGGTGGCGGCGAAAACCCTGGCGGGGAGAACCCAGGCGGTGAGAATCCGGGTGGCGAAAACCCTGGTGGCGAGAACCCAGGCGGTGAGAATCCGGGTGGCGAAAACCCTGGCGGTGAGAACCCAGGTGGTGAGAATCCGGGCAGTGAGAACCCAGGTGGTGAAAATCCGGGTGAGCCAGGTATTTTCCAGACGGTTGCACAAACCAGCAATCAGTGGAATACCGCTGGGGCGCTTTCGACATTGACGCAAAGCGGCCCTTCATTGGCTCTGTATAACGCCGTGTTGTTATTGAGTGCACCGGAAGCGCGCGAGGCGTTCAATCAGTTGTCTGGCGAAGTTTATCCGTCCATGCAATCGAATTTGATCGCAGGTAGCACCATGCTGTTCAATGTGCTGAACCAGCGTATGTTACGTGTGTTTGATAATGATCCGTTACCTGTGCCTTCGCTGGCGATGACGCTGGTTCGGCCGACTCAAGCTGAAAATAATGGTGTCTGGGGGCAGACATTTGGCTCATGGGCAAGAAACAGTGGTAACGAGAATGTCGGAAAACTGGATGGCAACACCAGCGGTTTCCTGCTGGGAGCGGATCATAAATTAGCCGATCACAGTGTTCGCGTTGGGGGATATTTTGGTTATAGCCGCGGTGACTACAACATTGATAGCCGTCGCTCCAAGTCTGACAGCGATAATTACCACCTTGGTCTATATGCCGCAGGACAGCAGGATGCCTTCTCGCTACGCGGTGCACTGGGCTACACCTGGCACCGGTTGGAAAATGAACGCAATGTTAACTTTGGCAATTACTCGGATCGGCTTAAGGCTGACTATGATGCAGATTCATTGCTGGCGTTTACCGAAGCGGGTTACCGTTTTGGGCAGTCGGACGCGAACCTTGAGCCCTTCGTTAATCTGAGCTATATCCGCCTGCATACCGATAATTTCCAGGAAAAGGGCGGTGCTGCAGCACTTAGCGTACGTAATGAAACGATGAATACCTTCTATTCAACGTTGGGGGTGCGAGGTTTCACTGAGCTGCCTAACAACGTCAGCTTGTACGGTTCATTGGGCTGGCAGCATGCCTACGGTGATAAATCTACATCTTCACGTATGGCCTTTGCCGGCAGTGACGCATTTATCACGCAAGGCACAGCGGTTGATGACAACCTGATGGTGGCGGACGTCGGTGTGAGTGTGAAACTGACGCGTTCCACCACGTTGGATCTCGGTTATCAAGGGCAATACGGCGCTGATACTCAGGTGAATGCAGTCAATGCCAATATCAGATGGTCATTCTGATTTTCTGAAAAGTTAGATGTTGGTTATAACGGGATACCGTTGGGCAACAGACCCTTGTTGCCTTGCGATATCTCGGTTTTCTGGGGCAAGTCGTCGTCTTCGGACGTGGAATGCTCCAGCAATTTGAATAGGGTGCTTCGCTCATCATGGGTTAAATCCCGCCACTCGCCCAGTGGCAGTCCTGTCAGATCAATATTCATGATGCGCACGCGCTCAAGCTTGGTGACTTCATAACCAAAATATTTGCACATGCGGCGTATTTGTCGGTTAAGCCCTTGCACTAGTGTGATGCGAAATACCTGTTCGGTCTCTTTCTCCACCCGACATTCTTTTGTCACTTTGCCCAGGATTGGCACACCTGCGCGCATACCTTGAATAAATTCGTCGGTCAGTGGTTTGTTGACGGTAACCAGATACTCTTTTTCGTGATTGTTGCCAGCACGGAGGATTTTATTGACCAACTCACCATTATTGGTCAGGAAAATTAACCCCTGAGAAGCCTTATCCAGGCGGCCGATAGGAAAGGTGCGTTGGCTGTGGTTAACGAAATCGCCGATGTTATCCCGCTCATGCTTTCCCATGCTGGTGAGGATGCCAACAGGTTTATTCAGCGCGATCAGCACCAGGTCTGCATCATGACGCGGCGCTATCTGCTGCCCGTTAACACTCACAACATCGCCAATAAATACCGGCGCACCCACTGCGGCCAGGTTATCGTTGATAAAAACCTTACCCAGTTTGATATAGCGATCGGCCTGACGGCGGGAACAGATACCGCTGTCACTAATGTATTTATTCAGGCGAATGGAAGATTGAATTGGCATGGTGTCCCCGTAAAACGCGGACTATACAGCACCCAGGGGGTATTGCGAAGATTGCTTAAAATTGCACATCGTCAAGGCCCTGTTTTGTATGGCAGTATGATGCTCCCAATAACGGGCGCTCTGCCATTAAACGAGGCTGACTCATTGAATAAAATAGCACTTTCGTTCTCACTGACTCTGCTGCTTGCCGCATCCGTGATGCCTGCGCAGGCGAAGCAAAACTCATCCCTCAAGTCACCGGCATCAGGCGTGTTGTGCGACCGTTATGCCTGTGCGAATGGTACTGATGGCATTTCCCGCCCACTGACCGAAAAGTATCTCGGCAAGAAAGTCGCCAGCAAACTGTATTCGCAAGGTGACTTCGACCCGACCGAATTCACCTTTGCCAATGGCATTTTCTGCGATGTCAAAGAGCGACTGTGCCGCGAGGATCGCTACTATGGCGAAGGCGGTAAACGCACCGGAGCCGTTTCCAGGAAATACACCGAGCTGCTTTTCGGCCACTAAACTGCCAGAGCCTGGCAGTTGCACGAGCTAACTTAAGGAGTGAGTTGCAATGATGAAATCTACCGTCAAGATGATGTTGTTAGCGTTTTTTTCGCTATCTCTGACTGCTTGCATCGGAACTGGCAGTGAACAGACCGGTAGATCACCATCAAATTCAGTAACTGCCCAGCAGAAGCCGCAAACCGACTTCGCCAGAGTTAAATTTGACGTTGATGCAGATGGGCGTGTCCAGAACATACGTCTTCTTGAGTCTCATCCCAGCGGTATTTTTGACAATGAGATGAGGATGGCAATGCAGAAGTGGCGTTATGAAAGCGGTAAACCTACGAAAGATCTCATTGTTAACATCCGTTTTAAACGTGAGAGTCCTGCGGTAGATAAATCATTTTAGTTTTTTCTGCACTGCTATCGATGACACTCATGAGTTTTATGTCGATGTGGGTAACCTCGATATATATCGGGTGTAGGATGTCCTGAAATGGCTTGGTGATTAAACTGCAGATAAGGGAGATTAGCGCCAATACCGTTATGCATCGGTCAGGTTATCTTCCCTGGGTCGTAAGGTGGCGCCAGACTGTTAAGAAGCAGTTTGTTTGGCGTTCGGAATATATTGTTCAGTTGATTGACGTCCGTGGTGTCCACATTCGGCCGATCAGACACGCGGCAAAGCCTCAGTAGGGTTCGCTGGATCGGTGCAATGGCTCTGATTGCCGTGATCATCGCGGTACCGAGTTAGCAAAGCAACATGTCAATATCTGCCCTATATTTAAGGATGACCGCTGATGAGCGGCCTTATATAAACTAGTCATTATTAATTGATGGATCATCACATGAGACAACATACGTTTGCCGCCATCCTGTTACTGTGCATGACGCCTGCGCTGGCGTTGGGTGCAGAACCGTCCCCCAAAGCGATCAGCAAAACGGCCCCTGTTTACCCTGAACAGGCCTTGTTGAACAAAACCGATGGCGTCGTCAAGGTGAAGTACGATATAGAGCATGACGGAACGGTAAGCCACGTGCGTATTTTGCAGGCTAAGCCCGTCGGTGTATTTGACCAATCAGTGCTGACAGCCATGAAGACATGGCGCTTTGAAAGCGTTCAGCCGGTGAAGAACCGGGAGTTTACGTTTAATTTCACCACCAAACCGCACAACACGATCTTTGGCAACGGTATTCCGTTTCGCTAGTCGCCGCTAAACACGAATGATGCCAAGCAAGAAAAATGAAAAAGACCTTATGACCAGGGATGCGCTAATGACCAAAGGATATTATTGGAAAAGTCAGATTTGGGGAGTGGTCTGTTTTTTTACCGCACTCTATTACCTGTATTCTTTTCAGGACAACGTGGATGTCACACGCTATCTGATCATCGCCATCCTGAGTTTCTTGCTGTATCCCTATGCCAAAAAAGGCATTGAAACGTTCGCCTTGCGATTCACGAGTAATGCATTTTGGCACCGTGGATTATTCGCCGATACCATTGGTAAAAATGGCGCACTGGTTGTGTATTATGCCTTTTGTTTTGTCATGGCATTGCCGATAGGCATCATTTATCTGTTTGCCCTGTTTATGGGCAATAAAAAGGCCGTGTAAACGGCCTTTGTACGTTAAATACCTACCGCTTTGTTGACCTTCTCCATGAGCTTTTCATCCACCAGCACGCTGACCAAGGTCATCATGATGGCAAACCCGAAAAGGCCCAACGGTGTGCCAAGAATAATGCTGTAGGCAAACGCCGTCAGTGCAGTCGCCGCCATACCTGCGCCGATGGTCTCTAATTTCACGAAGAACGCCCTAAAGTTTTGCGTTCTGATTGCCTTCGGTAACTCGACGATGAAGATATCGTAGAAATCGATGGCCTTGCCCGTGTAATTGAACGCCTTGCTAAACTTGGCGAGGTTCTGAGCAATATGTTCACGGCGTACCGATTCGAGCGCCTTGGCGACCGCCTCACGATCGGCGACACTGAATTTCTTATTCAGTGAGTCCTTATACTTTTCAAATGCCTTCAGTGCTTCATCCGCATTTTTTAGGGTTTTACCCTTGGCCGCATCGGCCAATTCTTTTGACACCTTGGCGGACTGTTCACCAAATTTCTCAGTCAGTTCCTTGTAAAAGTCAGCCGTCGTCTTAATGGCGTCTTTCACCGCATCTTCCTCTTTTTTCTTGGCTTCTGCGGCTTCCCGTGCCTGCCGCTCTGCTCGCAGCGTGTTAAGCCGGTTTTCTGCCTCCACTTTTTCTCGCTGAGCCTGTTCAATCCGTCGTTGTGCCGAACTTGCTTCATTCTTTGCCGATTCAATAGCCGCCTTTTGCGCATTGACTTTGTTGCCAGCGTCCTCAGCATCACCTCGAGTTTTCGCCTGAGAAGTCTTACCGCCTCGTTTCGATATCGCAATAAGCCTGTCCCATTCTGCAACTAGCAGTGGAAGCTGCTTTTCAAACTCAGCGGCACGGCTCTCTGCACCTGATTTCTCTATATTTGCTGTGTTGATCCGCTGCTGCGCTTCATTAACCTTACGCTGTTGTAACTGCTCATTATTCTGAGCATCCAATTCGGCTTGTTTACGTTTAGCTTCTTCCTCTGCGCGCCGTTTGGTTTCAGCTTCTGCCGCCTTGCGTTTTGCTTCTTCATCGGCCTTACGTTTTGCTTCTTCTGCTGCTTTACGTCTGGCTTCCTCTTCTGCCTTACGTATAGCTTCTTTTTGCGCAATATCTTGCTGTTCTTTTTTCCATTGTTGGTACGCATTGGTAAGGGAAGGAACACTAATATTGGTTTTTCTGTATCCGGTACGGTCATTCCCTTTACCGCCCCCGTTGATCTCATATTTTTGCGTAATTTCGGTCATGATATTGTTATTATCAAGCCAAAATCCAGGTGGAATTTCACCTCGCCGAACCGCCGTATAGATATTTAGTGGAACGGAATACTCGGCAACCGGGTTTTTACCGGAATAGCGTCCATCCGTGACGCTGGCGTTATTGCCAAAATTCTTTCCGGTCGGTGGGTTTGCGTCCAGTATTGAATTCAGTACACGGGTCGCGCCGCCCGCACCATCATCCACTAACGATGAATTCTCATAATTCATGACGATACCATTCATCGTGGCCTGGCCCTGTGCATTGATAATCACTTTGCCATATTTGCTGACATTCACATCACCGGGCTTCATTTCAAACCAACTGGTACTTCCGGTACTACCACCGCTGTTATCGTGGCCGCCCGCATTACCACTAGGCCCTGTTGGGCCAGGGCGATCACCCGTTACCGTCATGCTGTCCTCATTGCCCGGGGCAAGGAACTTAAACTTAGTGTTTGCATTAAAAAACATATGCTACCTCCATAAACAAGGCTGTACGAATGTACAGTTGTAGTGACTTTATAGGCAGCGTATTCCGGTGACAATACAATGATAGCTATTCTCATTTGTGCAATGTCTGGTACAACATTCATTGAGGATGACAAGTTACTAATGAAAACTGACCTGTGCCAGCCTGATCCGGAGCTGCTGGGCGGGAAATCGACAATGAGAGGATTATTTAATAATATGCACGTAAATATATCTAATATTAAAATACAAAATTATTAATTTATAATAATTGATATTATTTATGAGGCTATACACAACTATGAATTGTAATATAATTTTAAAGGACAACCTCTGTATGGCAGCTTTGCCCAATTCCATAGCCGTGACGAGTTTTTGGCGGCACCGCAGCAGGAAACGTCCGTGATCGTTATCGCGCCAGTGGACTGAGATTGCTGACGGCAGTGATCATCTTGTGGAATACGGTATATAAAGAGCTATTGGGTCACTGAGGCGAAAGGGTATCCAGATTAGCGAACAAAGGGTTTCTCACCTGTCGCCGCTAGGTTGGGAATATTTCAATCTGACAGGGGATTATGTTTGGCGTAATAACGTTAAGTTAGGGTCTGGGAAATATCGGTCATTACGCGCAGATGATGTCAGTTTGTACAAAAAAGAGGCTGGCGTGGGATATTTTCCGTTTTCTATACGGACCCCTACTCACAGGATTTCATTCATCACCGACCTTCACCACCAAAGTATTCAGCGGCGTAAGAACCTGCCCGGTGCTGCCGGTTGGCGTCATGCGCGGGATCGGTTGGCGGGTGTCGCTTTCTACCAGCGTTGATCTTGCCTCTTGTGCGTCAAACAGATAATCCTCCCCCCACTGGCGCAGGCCGACAATCACCGGGAACAGGGCGCGTCCCTTGTCGGTGAGAATATATTCCTGATAGGCACTGCCGTCCGAGGCAGGGGCAATCTCCAGAATTCCGTGCGCCACCAGGGTGCGTAGCCGGGTGGAAAGAATATTCTTCGCCATCCCCAGCCCCTTTTGAAACTCACTGAAGCGGCGCACACCGTCAAAGGCGTCGCGCACAATCAACAGCGACCACCAGTCACCAATCACATCCAGCGTACGTGCCACCGGGCACTGCGCATCTTCCATACTTTTACGTTTCACCACTTTCACTCCTGGTCGCAAGATCTGGTTGCATTATAAAACCTCTGTGCGTAAAGTTCATTGGGTTTAATAATGAAACCACTTTGGAGTGAACGATGAGTGATAAAGCACTGGATCCGAACTGTACGACACAGGGAAAGCTGCTGGGCCAGCTTCCCGCTTCGTTGGTGTTGTTGTTGGCGGGAGCCAGTGCCTTTAGCGTGGCAAACGTGTATTACGCTCAACCTTTGCTGGACGCCATTGCCCTGGATTTTCATATCAGCCTGGCGTCGGTGGGCATGGTGATCACCGTCACTCAGTTAGGCTGCGCATTGGCCTTGTTGCTGGTGGTGCCGTTGGGCGATCGGGTTAATCGCCATCGGCTGTTGGCGGTTCAACAGCTGTTGTTGATTGCTGCATTGTGTGCGGTCGGCTGGGCGGATAACAGTCTGTTATTACTGAGTGGCATGCTGCTGGTGGGGTTGCTTGGTACCGCGATGACGCAGGGGTTGATCGCTTTTGCCGCGACATTGGCAGCTCCTCATGAGCGTGGGCGAGTGGTGGGTGCTGCACAAGGAGGGGTGGTATTGGGATTGCTGCTGGCGCGAACGCTTTCTGGCGCACTGGCGGATATAGGGGGTTGGCGAGCCGTCTATTTTTTCTCTGCTGCGGTAACGTTGATTCTGCTACCGGTACTGGCGCGTCTGTTGCCCGTCCCCCACACAGCGCCTTCAACACTCAATTATCCGGCGCTGTTGCGATCTATGCTGACACTGCTATGGCGCGATCGCACGCTGCAGATCCGCGGAATGCTGGCGCTGTTGATGTTTGCGGCATTCAGCATTTTTTGGAGTGCCCTGGTTCTGCCACTCAGTCAGGCACCGTTTAACTTTTCACATTCGGTGATTGGTGCCTTTGGTCTGGTGGGGGCTGTGGGTGCGCTGGCGGCGGTACGTGCCGGGCATCTGGCCGATCGCGGTTTAGGGCAGGTGGCGAGCGGTATTTGCCTATTGCTATTGGTGGTGGCTTGGGTACCACTCAGCATGTTGGGGTACGGTGTAGGCTGGCTGATTATTGGCATTGTGTTGCTCGATCTGGCTGGTCAGGCCATTCACGTATTGAATCAGAGCATGATTTTCAGCGCCCATCCGCAGGCTCACAGCCGATTGGTCGGTTGCTACATGTTGTTCTACGCCATTGGTAGTGGGCTGGGTGCCTTTGCCAGCACACATGCTTACGCCTGGGCTGGATGGAGTGGTGTGTGTTGGCTCGGTGCGAGCGTTAGCCTAAGTGCCTTGTTGTTCTGGCGACTGACATTGCGTGGTATGCCTGCCTCTGGTACGGCGGGATAGCACTAACAGCCTGAATGCCACACACCAGTGAACTGAGTAATAAACCGGCATCACGGAATGATGCCGGTCGGATTGTGTCTGGAATCTCCGGGATCCCGTCGGTTATGGGACAGGAGTCACATATAAAATTCAATGCCCCCATTGTTTGTCATAATTCACCGCGATAATGTTATGACATCTGGTTTAAACCAATTGAGTGAGACATGGAAAACAACTCTACCGTTGAATTGGCCAAGCAAAGGCTTAATGACTGGCTGAGTCAAGGTGCGATAGCGCCTGGCGACAAACTACCTTCAGAACGAGAACTGGGGGAGTTGTTGAATATAAAGCGTATGACGTTGCGTCAGGCGCTGCTATTCCTGGAAAGTGAGTCCCGGATTTTCCGTAAGGATCGTCGGGGTTGGTTTGCAGCATTACCGCGGTTTAATTACAACCCGAACTCGTCCACCAGCTTCAAACAGGCCGCGATTGAGCAGGGCCGTTGTCCGTCCTGGGGTTACATGACCAAGGAACGGGTATTGTCGGCACCGGCACCTATTGCGGAATTACTGCACGTTGATGAGGGAACGGAGATATATAAGATTTGTGGTTGGGGAGCTTTGGACAATCACATCGTGTTTTACCACGAGACCTTTATCAGCCCGCTTGCGGCACCTGAATTTATCGAACGTCTGGGTGAGCGCTCTTTCGCTGAAGTGTGGGAAAGCGCCTACGGGATTGCCACTCATACCCGCCATCTGGCTTTTAAACCTACGCGATTATCCGGTGATGCGTGCAAGGTCATGGGCGGCAATGCCAGCACACCGTCAATTTTGGTCGAAAAGCATCGTGCCGATGCCCAACGTAGGATTGTACAGGTGGATATCGAATACTGGCGTTTCGAGTCGGTGGATTTTTTCATTAACTTATAGGTGAACACCATGGATCGCTTAACGGCGGAGAAAGTCCTTCAGCGGGCGCAGAACTTGCCTCTTTATCTGCATGCCTATGCCTATCATCTCAATATGCGTATGGAAAGGATCCTGCCTGAGGATCTTCTGATGATTGCCCATCAGCAACGGTTGCGTGGCGTTAAGGTGCACGTGCTGGATGGGGAAAGTCAGGCACTTTGCCATGCCGATGACGACAGGCTGCGCAGGTTTGGTGAACAGGCGCAGCATTACGGTTTGGATGTTCATATCGAAACCAGCGCGTCCGATGCGCAAACAATCGATCAGGCGGTCACTATCGCCCTTAAATGCGGCGCAAGTTCGGTTCGTTTTTATCCGCGTTATCAGGGGGCATTACAAGAGGTCTTGGCGCGAATCAGCGCAGATATTCAGTATATAAAGCAGCGTTACCAGCACACAGGTCTGAGTTTTACCCTCGAACAACATGAAGATCTCAAGAGCCATGAACTGGTGAGTTTGATCCAGGCGGCAGATTTCCCTCAACTTTCCCTGTTGTTTGATTTCGCCAACATGATTAATGCCAATGAAGAACCCTTGCCGGCACTGGCAGCAATGGCAGGAGAAATCACACAGGTGCATATCAAGGATGCGCTTATTGTCCGTGAAAATAATGGCCTGGGGCACCGCGCCTGCATTTCTGGACAGGGCGATTTACCGTTCAGGGAGCTGTTCTTGGGGCTCATTTGTTTGGGAGAGGATCAACCACAGGTCACCGCCTATGGTCTGGAAGAAGAAGTGGATTATTATGCGCCGCCGTTTCGTTTCAGCGGTGAGGGCGATAACCCTTATATCCCATGGCGTGAAATGAGTGAAACACCGTTACCAGAGCAGGGGCTGGAGGAAAGGTTAAAAAAAGAATCTCAAGATGCATTAAATCAAATTCACTACGTTCGCACTATTATCGACAGTCTGATGCAGCAAGCCAAGGGGCTATTAACCCCGGCGTAATATAATAAATAAATTTATAAATGACACATTCTCACTGATGTGAAGATCCGTTCGTCTCATCATTGGGGTAACAACACCGCTTATTATTTAATGGCTGTGAGGGGATTATGCTGACTAAAAAAAGATGGGCGCTATTTAGCTTGTTGGTTCTATGCGGGGGAACAATATATAAATTGCCCTCCCTTAAAGATGCGTTTTATGTGCCAATGCAAGAATATTTTCATCTGAGCAACGGTGAAATAGGTAATGCCATGTCGGTCAACTCTATTGTGACGACCATTGGTTTCTTCTTATCAATTTATTTCTCCGATCGCCTGCCACGGCGATTCACCATGTCTTTTTCATTGATAGCTACAGGTTTGCTCGGCATCTACCTGTCAAGTATGCCTGGCTACTGGGGGATTTTGTTTGTCTGGGCGCTATTTGGGGTGACCTGCGACATGCTGAACTGGCCGGTGTTACTGAAATCGGTAAGTATGTTGGGGGATAATACTCAGCAAGGGCGTTTGTTTGGTTTTTTCGAGACGGGCCGCGGTGTGGTCGATACCGTGGTGGCATTTTCCGCACTGGCGTTGTTTACCGCTTTTGGCAGCGGCTATCTTGGCTTTAAGGTCGGGATACTGTTCTATTCAGCGATCGCTATTGCCGTAGGGGTTATTATTCTTTTTGTGATGAAAGAACACCCGCAGGAAAGTAAGTTGCCGAAGAATGAAATGCCTGCAAGTAACAAGCCAGGCATGAGTAGCGTATTAAAAAACAAAACGGTATGGCTGATTGCTTTTAGCGTTTTCTGCGTCTACGCCGTGTATTGTGGATTGACGTTCTTTATTCCTTTCCTAAGTAATGTCTATGCATTACCGATTGCATTGGTAGGTGCATACGGAATTATTAATCAGTACTGCCTTAAAATGGTGGGTGGGCCTATTGGCGGTTTAATTGCCGATAAAGTATTAAAGTCTCCCAGCAAGTACTTATTCTATACCTTTATTATTAGCGCAGTGGCGCTGGCACTTTTGATTCTGTTGCCGCACGAACAAATGCCGGTCTATCTGGGTATGGCTTGTACGCTAGGATTTGGTGCCGTGGTCTTTACCCAGCGTGCGGTGTTCTTTGCACCTATCGGTGAGGCTGAAATTGACGAAGAACACACCGGTGCGGCCATGGCGTTAGGCAGCTTTATCGGTTATGCCCCGGCGATGTTTTGTTTCAGCCTGTACGGCCACATTCTCGATGCCTTCCCAGGGCTAACCGGCTACAAGATCGTCTTTGGTCTGATGGGCATGTTTGCCTGCGCAGGGATTATCGTGTCGGGACTGTTGGTGAGAAATATCCGTGCGCGTGCAAAATTGACCCAGGAAGTATCTGCTGCCTGATCAGGTTTGCTTTGATGGGCACGGTATATGCCGTGCCCTTATTTTGCAGGGGAATGCATCAGGTAGTAGTCTTCCGTGCCGTCATTGCCCGTGGTGATCGTTCTCCAGCCATGCTTATGGTAAAACGCCAACGCCTTTTCATTTTTCACCAGACATTTCAATGACCCGGTGGCAGTAAACGTCTGTTCAGCCGCCTGCAGTAAGGCGCTGCCGACACCCAAGGGCGGCAGGTGAGGATCGACATACAGGTTGTGAATAAAGTTATCTTGGCGATAAATCGATACAAACCCCAGTAGCCTCCCTTGGTCTTCCGCAACCCAGATATCCTCACCTAGCGTTGAACGATCGAAGTCTTCCAGCCGATAACCGGCAGTATCGCGCCACGGAAACGCCGCTTTGCGTGACGCCAAATATAGCGTGCGCAGGAAAGGGCGGTCGGCCTCTTGGTATGTTCTTATCTGCATGGCATCTCCTTTTTATTTTTTGACACTATAGCGCGATTGACCTCACCGGCGGCAACCTCAATAATGGTCGTCTTGACTCGGGGTGCCTCTAGGGGCTGAGATTTTACCCGTATTACCTGATCTGGATTATGCCAGCGTAGGGAAGTCTCGGTGCCTCAACCGGTACCCGCCTTCTTGAACGCCGGTTGGGAGGAATATGTTCGCTCGACCTGATGCTTTACCCGGCGCCCGTGCCGCGGCTTGTTTGACCCAATTTAAACGCCAACCCCCATTGATTCACTGCCTGACCAACGAAGTTGTGCAGGAACTGACGGCTAACGTGTTGCTGGCGCTCGGTGCTTCCCCTGCGATGGTGGTGGAACCGACCGAAGCGGCGCAGTTCAGCCGGCTGGCGAAGGCTTTGCTGATTAACATTGGTACTCTCAATGCTTCACGTGCCGAATCCATGCTGGTGGCTGTGGAGGCCGCTAATGCGGCGGGTACGCCATGGACACTGGATCCGGTGGCGGTGGGGGGGTTGGTGTACCGTACCGCATTTGCCCAGCGCTTGTTAGGCGAAAAACCGGCAGCGATTCGCGGTAATGCTTCTGAAATCATGGCGTTGAGCGGTTTACAGGCAAACGGGCGCGGCGTTGACAGCACGGACGATTCGCTGGCGGCTTTACCCGCCGCGCGTGAGTTGGCACGGATCAGTGGTGCCATAGTCGCGGTAACCGGGGTCGTGGATTATGTCACCGACGGCCAGCGTGAGTGGGCCGTTGCAGGAGGGGACGCGCTGATGACACGGGTCGTGGGAACCGGTTGTGCCCTGTCGGCGGTGGTGGCGGCATTTTGCAGTCTGCCGGGCGATCGGCTGGACAATGTGGCGACTGCCTGCCGGGTGATGTCGCTTTGTGGTGAACGTGCTACGCAGCATGCCGCCGGGCCGGGCAGCTTTACCCCTGCGTTCCTCGACGCTTTGTATCAACTGCGACCGGAGGATCTGCAATGAAACGGATTAACGCATTGACCATCGCGGGTACCGATCCGAGCGGCGGTGCAGGTATCCAGGCTGACCTGAAGGCCTTCTCTGCGTTGGGGGCTTACGGAACTTCCGTTATTACCGCGTTGGTGGCCCAAAATACCCGCGGGGTACAGTCGGTTTACAATATTGACCCTGCTTTTGTTGCCGCTCAGCTCGACTCCGTGTTCAGTGATGTGCGTATCGACAGCACAAAAATCGGTATGCTGGCTAACACCGACATTGTGCTGGCGGTGGCGGAGCGTTTGCGCCATTACCAACCGACATTTGTGGTGCTGGATACCGTTATGCTGGCGAAAAGCGGTGATCCACTGTTGGCGCCAGAGGCAGTAGATTCTATTCGTCGCGAACTGTTGCCATTGGTATCGATTATCACGCCGAATCTGCCAGAAGCTGCGGCATTGTTGGAATGTGCTCCGGCGGAAAATGAACGACAGATGCGCGAGCAAGGCCAGGCGCTGTTGGCGATGGGGTGTCAGGCGGTGCTGATGAAGGGGGGTCATCTGAGCGAAAGTGAAAGCCCGGACTGGCTGTTTAGTGCTGGACAGGAACAGCGTTTCACCGCGCCGCGTGTGGCGACCCGCCATACGCACGGTACCGGTTGTACACTTTCCGCCGCATTAGCCGCGTTACGCCCGCGCCATGATGATTGGGCCGGCACGGTGGCTTCAGCCAAGGATTATCTACAAAAAGCGTTGCAGCAAGCCGACACCTTGGAAGTAGGTCAGGGTATCGGGCCGGTACATCATTTCCATGCCTGGTGGTGACTCAACTTTTTGCCGTCACTGTGGTCTGACTAGATTCAGGCCCGGTTTTGGCCGGGTGCGAATGAATTTTATTAAAGGAGAAGGCCATGACAGGACAAAACGCACTTCGCGGTGCCATCTTCGGCGTGTTACTCAGCTTTAGCGCGGGCAGCTTTGCCCAACAAATTGTCACTACCTCAGATGTGATCCAGCAGCCGGGGTACCAGACCAGTTGGCAGAACATGGTGAAAGGCCAGGCCCGCTTGCCGGGTTGGGCGCGTAAGGGCGTGGGGACATCAACCCCGGCGCAGAGTCTGAGCTGGAAGGGCCAAAACTATCTGGTGGGTAATGTGTGTAAACCCCACGACTGTGCCAACAATTTTATGATGGTGGCGTTTAAAGAAGACAAGTCGCAAGCTTGGGCGGTACGCGTCGAAGTGGCCAACAAGCCGGAAGCGGTTGATCATCCGAAGAAATACGCCAAGTATCAATGGTTGGGTAAGCCGGACGAGGAC
Organism: Serratia grimesii NBRC 13537; assembly: GCF_001590905.1. Taxonomy (GTDB): domain Bacteria; phylum Pseudomonadota; class Gammaproteobacteria; order Enterobacterales; family Enterobacteriaceae; genus Serratia; species Serratia grimesii. Next base: position 94,682 of record NZ_BCTT01000015.1, on the reverse strand, counting down.
ATGAAAGCGCTGCTGAAACAACAGTTCGAGAATAATCCCGACTGGAAATAGTCAGTATTCGGCTGAGTGCGGATGTATTCAGCCGGTTTTATGCGGAATATGGGAATTATTAAAATAAAATTAATATTAAATCAACTCCGATAGGAATAGTTTTAATTTATAATGAATTGATTATCTAATGATACCCGATCTGTATTATTCATTATATTTTTCTCCTTAGTATTTAATCGGTTGAATATTTTATTTTTCACACCGGAAAATATCAATACATATTTTGTGGTTTTATTTTATTTAGTGTCTATGATCTTGTTTGGCGAATTTGTTTTCACCGGAAAATAAGCATTGCAGTTTTTTGCAATGGTGTCTGGGGTTAAATATCCAAACGGAGCATTATGATCATGGCAACTAATCAGGTTACTCTTTCTGAAGATGAAAAAGCATCATTATATTTGTTGGATCAAACGATGGGATTCACCGTGCAGGCCGCCTTGCGGGCTGCGGCTGAGCTGTGCGTGGCCGATCATCTGATCGACGGTCCCAAAACCGCCCAGGAGCTTGCAAGGAAGCTGGAGGTGGACGGCCGTATGCTGCACCGAGTTTTGAGTATTCTGGCATCACGAAATATTTTTGCCGTTTCCGAAGACGGACGTTTCTCGCTAAACCCCGTAGCGCAATATTTACGTTCGGACGTGCCGGATTCACTGCGCGGTGGGGTATTAATGCTGACGGATGAAACCATGTGGCGCCCATTGGGAAAATTAGCTGCGACTTTACGCGGTGAGCCGGTATTTAAACAAATATTCGGCATGCCATTCTATGATTATTGGTCGCAAGACGATATTCCTGACTCGGAAAATGATTTCCATATCGGTATGGCATCGATGTCGGCGTTGGAAAATAAAATTGTGATGCGTAGCTATAAATTCCCCGAGCATGCGACGGTGGTGGATATCGCGGGTGGGTTTGGCGGATTGCTGCTGAGCGTATTACGCGCCAACCCTACGGTTAAAGGCATTCTTTTTGACCAACCGCAGGTATTGCCAAGAAACCGCCTTGGTGAGTTGGGTGATGATTCACGGTGGGAAACCTGTGCGGGCAGTTTCTTTGAAGCCTGCCCGACGGCAGATTTTTATCTGTTGAAATTTATCGTCATGGACTGGGCTGACGAGCCGGCCCGCCGGATATTGCGCACTTGTCGTAATGCGATGTATCCGCAATCGAAGCTATTGCTTATTGAACCTGTAATCGTGCCGAATAACACGGCCTGGGACAGCTGTCGCGAGCTCGATTTGGTGCTGATGGGCAGTTTTGACGGCGGGCAGGTACGTACCGAAGAAGAACTGAAGGCGCTGTTGGCCAGTGCCGACCTGAAGCTGAATCGGATTATCGATACCGGCTGTTATTTGTCGATCGTCGAGGCGGTACCGAATTGATACCCGAGATGAACCGGCAAGGAGGAACCCGCATTGCTGCGGGTTTCTTTAGCTTAGTTAGCCGATCCCGGCTTGATGCAGGTCATGCAGGTTGATCGCGCCCACCAGCACGCCATCCAAATTGACCACAGGGGCGGCGCTGATGTGCTGTTCGTGTAACGCCTCTAACGCTTCTCCGGCGCGCCACTGTTCTGGCAAACGGTAGCCGGGGCGGGTAATCGCTGGGCTTAACGCATCCTGTAGGCTATTGCCTTTCACCAGCCAGCGACGCAGGTCGCCATCGGTAAATACGCCAACCACTTTCTGCTGCGCGTTACATACGGGTACCAAGCCCAGTCCGGTGCGGCTCAGTTCAAGCATCGCTTCCATGACGTTGGCATTTTCACTGACCTGAGGCAGGCGATCGCCTGTGCGCATCAGGTGATGTACCCGATTCAGTAAACGTGCCCCCAGGCTGCCACCTGGATGCGAGCGGGCAAAATCTTCGGCGTTGAAACCGCGTTGACGCATCAGCGCCATGGCCAGTGCATCGCCCATCATCAGCGTATTGACTGCGCTGGACGTCGGCGCCAGCCCCATTGGGCAAGCTTCACGTTCGACACTGATATCCAGCATGCAGGCGGCTGCCAGTGCCAACGGTGACTCTTTACCGCCAGTGATGGCGATCACCGGGATATTATTTTCCGCCAGCAGCGGCAGGATCAGATCCAGTTCTTTGGCTCGGCCTGAATACGAGATAAACACCACCACATCATCGGCTCCGATCATCCCGAGATCGCCGTGCAGCGCTTCAGCCGGGTGTACAAAGAACGACGGTGTGCCGGTACTGGCCAGTGAAGCGGCGATTTTTTTGCCAATATGACCGGATTTACCAATGCCGGAAACCACGGCCTTGCCACGGCAGTTCAGTAGCAGTTCGCAGGCACAGACAAAATTGTCATCCAGCCTTTCCAGCAGACGTTGCGCTTCAGTCAGCTCAATCTCCAGTGTTTCGCGGGCAAAGGCCAGAAGGGCCGTGGCGTTACTCATCAGAATCTCCTACCAGAATGATATTGATACCTTTCGCTTGCAGCGCAGCGAGATAATCCGGGTTGATGTTTTTATCCGTAATCAGTGTATCAACGGCGCCCAATTCGCAGACCACATTCGGACTTTTACGGCCGAATTTTGACGAGTCTACCAGAAGAATAATGCGGCTGGCGGCTTCGCACATTGCCTTACTGACGTTATGCACCTCGTTAAAAGTAGTGACACCCGCGTTGAGATCTACGCCGTCCGCCCCGATAAACAGTTTGTCGAAGCTGAACTGTTGGAAAGCCGATTCTGCCAGGCTGCCGTGAAAGGACGCCGATTTTTTGCGGTAGGTACCGCCGGGCATCAGGATGGTCTGGTCGTTATCCAGCTCCACCAGCGCATTGACGATATGCAGGCTATTGGTCATCACGGTGATGTTATTGAACTGCGCCAGATGCGGTACCATTTGCAGCACAGTACTGCCAGCATCGAAAATCAGTGAGTCGCCATCGTTGATCAGTTTGATGGCGGCGTAGGCGATCTGACGTTTCTTCTCGGTATTGATGTGGGTTTTACGGTCGATGGGCTGATCGCCATCATCGCGGCTGAGAACCACGCCACCGTATGTGCGGATTACTTCGCCTTCGTCTTCCAGCAGGGTGAGGTCTTTGCGGATAGTGGTTCCCGTGGTGGCGAAGTGTGCTGCCAGAGCATCCACTGCCGTTTTACCATGCCGCTGCAGATATTCAAGGATAGCGGCCTGCCGCTGCTTTGGTTTCATAGCCCGTCCTGTTCACAAGAGTTGAGCATTTCCCTTCAACGAATAATTCAACATGAAAGGTAATGTCTTTTAATGTGAAAATATCATGATTTAGGGGCAATCGCTAACGATAGTGCAGTCTGGCATGCGCGATCCTCGGGGAAGATCACATCCGGGAGAAGATCTCTCTGATGAAGTCCGTGCAGACGGGCGATCTGTCGTGGTTGCGCGAAGATGGTCAGGCCACGCATCAGCATACTGCCGCAGACCCGTTGCTCGGTATCGAAAGCCAGTGCCAGTACTACCCGTGGCTGAAAGCGCCCGCCAGAACGCCCGACACCGACGGTACCCAGTCGGCATAGGCCGTCGAAGGCGCGGTTAAAACGTTGGAGCTGCCACCAGCCGAAAGCGATTTGCAGTAGCCAGGCCAGCACGGCGAAAATGATTAATGCCTGGGTCATGTTGTCTCCTGTTTAGTTTCCCTCTCCTAAGGGAGAGGGAGGGGTAATCCGATCAGAACATCACCTGACCGCCGGTAATATTGATTGACTGACCCGTGCAGTAGGACGCCTTGTCGCTGGCATAAAACAGCAGGGTATTCAGGACATCCTGATAGTCACAGCCGCGTTTCAGTGGCACTTTATCGGTGTAATATTTTTCAACCTGATCCGGTTGGATCCCCAATTTCTGTGCGTACTGTGGCAGCAACGACTGGAACATCGGCGACTTCAGCAGATTACCAAGCATCAGTGAATGGACGGTAATGCCGTACTCCGCCAGATCAAGCGCCAGTGATTGGGTGAGCCCGACGCCGCCGAACTTGGCGGCACTGTAGCCTGAATTGTGCTTACTGCCGACCTTACCGGACTTGGAGTTGATCTGAATGATGCGTCCGGCAATGCCATCGCGGATCATCAGGCGGGAAAACTCGCGGGCACAAAGAAAATAGCCCACCAGATTGACCTGTAGAGAACGGTCAAAATCCCCTAACGGAAAATCGGTGATCGGAGCCGCCTTGGCGATACCCGCGCTGTACACCAGCAGGTTGGTCTGTCCAAATGTACGATCAACCGCCGCCGCCAGTTTCATCACGCTTTGTTCATCGGTGGCGTCGGCCGGAAAGCCCTGTGCACAACCTGCGCCGTATTGGTCATTAATCTGCTGCGCCACCTGTTGGGCGTTATCTGCGTTTAAATCGGCCACCGCCACGCGGTAACCCGCCTGCGCCAGTCCCAGGCACAAAAATGCACCTAATGTTTGGCCTCCGCCAATCACTACAGCTACTTCAGACATGGTCTACTCCTTATGCGATAAATTTCAGCGTACTGCCTATCGGAATATCAATTGGCGTGGTGCCGGAAACATGGATCGAACCAGGAAATTCGGCCTGGGTTTCCCCGTCAAAACGCACGGTTAGGTGGCCCAGCTCACGCAAATTTTGGCTGGCAACATTGCCGACGGCAGTGATCGGATAGCGTTGATCCGCCAATTCCATCCATCCACCGGCTCGCAGTTCGCCGAGGGTATTGCCGTGTTGGTGGATAAAACAAAACTCTTCGATGTCTGCCGGTGCACCTTCACGAAAGGTGATCAGCATGTCATCAAACAGCGCATCGCGGGCACTACCGCCAATCTGCGTGATGGTGGTTTGGAAAATGGTATTCATAACTAGCCCCTGGCAGTAAGGTTATTGGTAAATGAAGGCCGAGGCGGCCCAGGCGATCAGCACTGTGGGTGCGCCGGTCAGGAAACGCCCGACTAAGACCGAAGGCACACCGACTCGCACCGTGTCCTGCTTGGCTTCCGCCAGCGATAGGCCCACCGGAATAAAGTCGCAGGCGGCTTGTGCATTGATCGCAAACAGTGCGGGCAGTGCCAGTTGCGGCGGGATATGGCCCAGGCCAATTTGTACCCCAACCAGCACACCTATCACCTGAGCGATCACCGCGCCGGGGCCCAGGAAGGGTGACAGCAGCGGGAAGGAGCAAATCAGCGCCAGCGTCACCAGACCAATGGGGCTGCTGGCTAACGGCGTCAGGCCATGGGCGATGAAATCCCCCAAACCGGATGCCATGATGATGCCGATCAACGCCGAGACGAATGCCATAAACGGCAGAATGGTTTTCAGTACTGTGTCGATGGTGTCGCGACCCGCCTGGAAGAACACGGCGACCACCGATCCCATGCCCATGCCGACTTTCGCCAACAGGCCGTCACTCTGCTCGGTGATTTTTTTACTGGTGTCGTAATCCCGTCCCGTTGACTGGAGGGGAGAGACGGCTTGCACCACATCCGTTTCCGACTCTACCCGGCTGATGTTGTTATCACGTACCCCAGAAACGTAGATGTCCTCGAGGATAAACTTTGCCAGTGGGCCTGATTGGCCAGTGGCGTGGATATTGACTGTAGGAATACGACGTTTAGGGTACAAACCACAGCGTAGGGTGCCCCCACAGTCAATCACCATCACACCAATCTCGTCTGCCGGCGGTTCACCTTCCTTGAAGCCGTCGACGGCAGGCCAGCCAGTCAGTTCACTGAGTCGATCGACGATCGACGGACGGGTTCCTGCGGTGATGTACACCACTTTTTTGCCCGGCTCGATAGGTAACTGTAATGGGCCGCCCCAGCCGCTGGCGCCTTTCTCAATACGGATATAAGCACTCATGCTGCACTCCACTGATTAAAGTTGCACCTGACGGTCTAGGCGGATGCCCATCTTGCGTTCGAACAGGCTGGTGGTGAGATCGGTTACCCAACCGCGGAAAAAGTTGGTAAACAGCCCGACCAGAAAATAGCTCACTGCCAGTGGCCCAAGTGGCAGGCCGAGAGTGGTCAGCCCGCTGGCGATGCCGAGGTAAACGAACAGTTCGCCGGGATTGATATGTGGGAACAGGCCATTCATTGAGTGGCAGCTGTAGGATGCCGCCGCGTAGTAGCTGGGTTTGTATTTCTCGGGCATAAAACGCCCGAGGCTGAGGGTCATCGGGTTACAAAAAACAAAGGTGCCGAGCAGCGGCAGCAGCAGATAGCGTGAAACAGGGTTTCCCGCGCAGCGCTGCGCCAAGCGTTCAATACGTTCCTGGCCAACAAATTTAATCAGCGCTTTCATAATGACCAACAAGCTGATTAACAAAGGTAAAATGCCAGTCACCATGCCGACAAACACTTCACCGCCTTTCTGAAACAGGCCGATAAACCATTCGGCACCGTGAGTGATTAGCTCAATCATTATTGTTCTCCTGAGATGGAAGGTATGGCCTGGAGCGAATGGCAGCTCTGTCGCCATGGGCCTTACACTAATCACTTTACGGATTCATTTGTTTTAAATAGATCACAATTTGAAAGATAAATATTTTATTGTGAAAGTTAATAATGAAAGAAAAATAACATAAAAGCGTGGTTATCGTTAGGCTGGAAGGGGAGGTCAGCAGATAAAAGCCATGAAAAAGCCCGGCGAACCGGGCTGGGGGAACTGTATGTACTTGCCGCCGTCGTGATCAGGCGATGGTAACTTTCTTGTCCAGATAGGTGTCCTGAACGGCATTGATCAACGCCACACCTTCTTTCATCGATTTCTTGAACGCTTTACGTCCCAGGATCAGACCCATGCCGCCTGCGCGTTTGTTGATAACTGCAGTACGCACCGATTCCTGAAGGTCGTTTTCACCGGCAGCACCGCCGGAGTTAATCAGCCCGGCGCGGCCCATATAGCAGTTGGCCAGTTGGTAACGCACCAGATCGATCGGGTGGTCGGTGGTCAGTTTGCTGTAGACGCGGTCATCGGTATAACCGAATTTCACTGCGCGATAGCCGCCGTTGTTTTCCGCCATTTTCTGCTTAACGATATCGGCACCGATGGTGGCGGCAATATGGTTAGCCTGACCGGTGAGATCGGCGCTGGAATGATAATCCACCCCGTCTTTATTGAATGCCGGGTTACGCAGATAGGCCCACAGCACGGTGACCATACCCAGTTCATGGGCACGCTCAAAGGCGATCGAAATTTCCTCAATCTGGCGGCGTGACTGTTCAGAACCAAAGTAAATGGTGGCACCGACCGCGACTGCACCCATGTTGAACGCTTGTTCGACACTGGCATACAACGTCTGGTCATATTGGGTCGGATAGCTCAGGGTTTCGTTATGGTTCAGTTTGACCAGGAACGGAATTTTGTGTGCATAGCGTCGTGATACGGACGCCAGTACGCCGTAAGTGGAGGCGACACAGTTACAACCGGCCTCAATGGCCAGTTCGACAATATTTTTCGGATCAAAGTACAGTGGGTTGGCGGCAAACGACGCGCCGGCAGAGTGCTCAATGCCCTGATCGACAGGCAGAATTGACAGATAACCGGTGCCAGCCAGACGACCGTGATTAAGCAGGCTTTGCATGGAACGCAGAACGGTGTTGGGACGGTTGTTATCGATCATTATCCGGTCAACAAAGTCGGCGCCCGGTAAGTAGAGATTTTCAGCAGGGATGGTAGTACAGCGGTGTTGCAACAGGTCTTCCGCTTCCTTTCCTAACAACTGTGCAATATCAGTCATGATTAACTCCCGATTTAGCTTCTTCATACACCGGTAATGCAAGGCATCTGACCACCGGCGCAGCAAAAAGCGGTGATTGAAGCTGATAAAACGATATTAATGAAATCCTGATGGCAAGGAGAAACAATAGATGCGATTGAGAGGAAATGCCATTTGCATGGCCAAATACGTGGGGGCGATCGCCCCCTTGACTGGCAAGCAGTTGATTATTCGGCGTCGAACCACTCGGTGTTTTGCAGGGCGATGGGGGTAATGGAGTAGATGATCTCTTGCAGATGCTCATGGATGGCGCGCTCGGCGGCGTCTGCATCCTGCGCTTTCAGCGCCGCAAAAATGCGGTAGTGCTGTTGGATCAAACTTTCCGGTGGTGAGACTTCACTCAGGCTGAGAAAACGGACTCGGTCCATGGTGGCCTTGATAGTTTCAATGGTCTCCCAGGCCAACGGACAGTCGGCAAACTGGGTCAACAATTGGTGAAATTTATCATCCAACGTCAGAAATTCACGCGTCTGCTGGTTTTGTGCCGCCAGTTCCTGGCGATGCAAGTTATGCTCCAGCGTCATCAATTGTTCCGGTGTGATCCGCTCCGCCGCGCGACGCACGATCGCGCATTCCACCGCCTGACGGATAAAACGTCCATCAGCCACCCGCTTGGCAGAAATCTTCATCACAAACGTACCGCGTTGCGGCAAAATCTGCACCAATCCCGCCTCCGCCAATTTGATAAAGGCTTCGCGCACGGGTTGGCGAGAAACGCAAAAGCGGGTGGAAATCTCTTTCTCGGACAGCAGCGTACCAGGGGGAATGGTGCAGTCGACGATATCCTTGCGCAGGAAACGGTAGACTTGCTGGTTGACCGGGAGATTGTTGGTGAGACTGTAGGATTCAGACATGGTGACAACTCATGACTCAGGCTTGAGTGTGAATGCCACCATACTAGCAGATTATCGGCTTGCTGCGGGCGGATAAATCCTTCCGCAGCTTGATGAACAAAGCAATTTTACGCTTTGGGTGAATGGATTCACTGACTTCTCTGCACGCTGAGTGCAGATTAACCGAGTGACAATCCGGCAACGCTGGCCTTGGCACCTTGTACCAACAGTGTCTGATAGGCATCGGTAACCGCCCTGACAAAGCGCGGGTTATCGGGCAGATCATGCCCGAAGACGGTATCAAGTTGCAGTAAGGCCAACACTCGTTCAGGGCCTTCTCGACTGTTATTGACTGCATCTGCGAGACGTTCCCGCAACGGATCGCAGATTTCGATAGTCTGCCCCTGTTCATCCTGAGCGCCGACATAACGCATCCAACCGGCAATACCTAATGCCAGGCAATCAAAATTGCTGTCGTGTGTCAGATGCCAGCGAATTGAGTCCAGCAAGCGCTGCGGCAGTTTTTGGGTACCATCCATGGCAATCTGCCAGGTACGGTGTTTGAGTGCGGTATTGCGGTAACGCGCCAGCAGCGAGTCAGCGTACTGTGCCAGATCCACGCCGCAGACGTGCAGCGTCGGTGCTTGCTCAGCCAACATCAAGTGGTGTGCCGCTTTAACGAAGTGCTCGTCCTGCATACAGTCGCTGATATGTGCATAGCCGGCTAAATAACCCAGATAAGCGAGAAACGAGTGACTGCCGTTGAGCATCCGTAACTTCATTTCTTCGTAGGGCAGTACGTCGCTTACCAACCCGGCGCCGACCTTTTCCCAATCGGGGCGGCCTTGTGGGAAGTTATCTTCGATCACCCATTGGCGGAACGGCTCGCAGGCGATCCCGAGCGGATCGACGGCGCCACCCAGTAAATCCTCAATGTATCGCAGCGTATCCAAGGTGACTGCCGGGACAATACGATCGACCATGGTTGAGGGGAACGCGACGTGCTGTGCGATCCATACCGCTTGTTCATTGTCTTGCCGTTGTGCCAGTTGGGTTAATACATTACGCGTAATCTGGCCGTTGGCTGGCATATTGTCGCAGGACATCACGGTAAACGGAGGCAACCCCCGTGCCCGGCGCAACCGCAGTGCGGCCAGGATCAATCCGGGGGCGGAGCGTGGTTGCTGCGGATTAACGGCATCATGCTGAATATCTGGGTGTTCTGACAGTAACTGGCCGTTGGCGGGTTGATAACAATAGCCTTTCTCGCTGATGGTCAATGAAACGATAGCTACTTCCGGCTGTGCCATGGCCTCGAGCACGGCTTCCAGTCCGTCAACCTGCAAGTGTAACGCCTGCCTGACGACGCCTATCACCTGACCGTGCCAACTCGCATTGTTCATTTCGGCAACCGTATATCGCAAATCCTGCTGCTGTAAATCGGCGATTTTTTGCCTGCCGTTGTGCATGCTGATCACACAGTAGCCCCAGTCGCTGGTGTGATCGTTAGCCAGTTGCTCGGCATACACGGCCTGATGTGCGCGGAAAAATGCACCGAAGCCAATATGTATGATGCGTGGTTTAAGCCGTGCGCGATCGTAATTCGGTTGCGCAATTGCCGCTGGCAGCACGCTGTTACTGAAAAGTGTCATGCTGGAATTCCTGAAGAGAGGCAGGGAACAGGGCGGCGACGGCCGCCCGAGTGCGTTAGGATTTTGAAATTTGCGGTTGCACGGTGTTGCGCGGTGCTTTGATCACCAACAAGACCAGTACGGCCCCGAGCGCCGCAACGCCGCCTGCCAGCATAAAGGCGCTGTCGAATTTGCCGGTGTTCTGCACAATGTAACCGGTGACTATCGGGCCAATGATGCCGGAAACGCTACCGACCAGATGGATAAAGCCGCTGGCGCCACCGACCCGGGATTTATGTACAACGTCTTGAATGATTGCCCAGTAAATAGCACCGGTGATGTATAGGAAGAATATTGATACCGACATCAGCATGACCGCCGGGACCACACTGCTGACAGTGCCTGCCAGTGCCACGCAAATGGCTGCTGCCAGCAGGCTGGTGACTAACACAATCTTGCGTGACAACAGCAGCTTGCCGGTAATATTGAAAATCTTGTCGGAGATATAACCGCCGAGCGCCAGCCCGACAAAGCCGACAATCCATGGGATCATGGTGGTGAGGCTCATTTCCTTGATGTTCAGGTTATGCGCTTGCACCAGATAGGACGGAAACCAGCTCAGGAAGAAGAACAGGATATAGTTGTAGCAGAAGAAGGCGAACGCGGTGACCAGGATGATCGGTTGTTTCAGGTAGTAGCCCAGCCCGTGTGCGGCATTACTCAGTTCTTCTTCGGCACTGTGAGTCTCTTCCTTCATCTGGTTAATCAGCGCAAGCTCTTCGTCACTGACGCGTTTACTTTTCGCCGGGTTATCTGCCACCACGAAGAACCACACCAGCATCCAAACGATGCCGATCGAGCAGATAATCATAAACGCTGGCCGCCAACCGAATGCCAGTGCCAGATAACCGACGATCGGCCCAGCCACGGCACCGCCCAAAGGGGAACCGGCGCTGAGCAGGCCCATTGCGGTCGCCGCCTGCTTTTTCGGGAACCAGCCGTTGATCATTTTATTGGCGGAGGCGCAGATTGGCCCTTCGGCCATGCCGAACAGCACGCGTAGGATCAGCATGGAATAGAAGCCGGTGGCTAATGCCGTCATGCCGCAGAAGATGGACCACAGGCCGACGGCAATGCCAAGCACCAACGTTGGGCCGAATTTGTCTACCGCCAGCCCGCCGATAAAGTTAAAGATGGCGTAACCGAAGAAGAAACTGCCAAAGATGATGCCGAACTGCTCGGCATTCAACATCAGATCCTTCTCGATCATCGGTACGGTAATCGACAGCGCGACGCGGTCGAGGTAGTTGATCATGTAAACCATAAACAGCAGGAATACGATGGTCCAACGCAGGTTTTTAAACATAAAAGCACTCCACTTGGTGTTGTTGTAATCGCGATGCTTCATGGTTGGAGAGGGCCGCTTCCTGCCGCCCTTGGCCCTGGTGTAGTCATTAGTCGAATTGCAGTAATACCTTGCAGCAGGTGCGCTGATCTTTTTCGAACATCAGCATTGCCTGTTCAACTTCGCTGGCCGGCACGCAGTGAGTAATGAGTTTCTGCGGGGCGATTTTCCCGCTGGCCATCCAATCGATAACCTGTGGGAAGCGTGCGCTGTTGAGGCGCGAGGAGAAAATTGACAGCTCTTTACTGGTGATGCTTTGTTGAGTAATGGTGCAGGCATCGCCGGAGAACCCCATGATGCCGATGCGTGCTGCCGGGGACGCCAGATTGATCGCCTCTTGCAAAATGGCCGGATGACAGGCGGCGTCGACGATTAACGTCGGGCGGATGCCGCGCCGTTCCAGCTCGGTGGGCAATGACGCTTCGGCATTGTTGAACGTCCAGTCGGCGCCGTTTTCCTGCGCCATCACCAGCCGTTCAGGGACGCGATCGGTGACGATTACCTGCTTCACGCCGAAGACGCCTTTCAGCGTTTGGATCACCGTTAATCCCATTGGCCCAGCCCCGTAGATCAACGCAATATCATCGGCATTGGGTTGGAGATGGGCGGTAATATTAGCCGCAATGGTGAAGGGTTCGATCATGGCAGCGTGGCGATCGCTGATGCTTTCCGGAATGCGGTAGGCGTTGCGTGCCGGGGCACAGGCGTAGTCACTGAAACCGCCGTCGCGATGCACACCAATCACTTGTAGCTCGGTGCAGACGTTGGGACGACCGATAGAACACGGGTAACAATGACCACAACTGACGACCGGATCGACAGAGACGCGTTCACCGAGCCGCTGCGGGCTGACATCGCTGCCGACTTGATCAATCACGCCAAAAAACTCGTGGCCGATCACTCGTGGGTAGCGGGCGAAGGGATTGTGGCCATGATAAATATGCACATCAGAACCGCAGATGCCGGCAAACCGGACCTTTACCCGCACTTCGTTGGCGGTCGGTTGCGGCAGGGGGCGCTGCTGGATAGCCAGCAGGCCGGGTTGTTCAATGACCACGCTTTGCATGGTGCTTTCTCCTGTTACCAGTTCCATAGGGTGCCATCCTCCAGACGTGCGACCGGCAGATAAGCGGGTTCGTAGGGATAACGGGCAGCCAGTTTTTCATCGAACTCAATGCCCAGTCCCGGTTTGTTACCTGGGTGCATATAGCCGTCGTTGAAGCTCCAGTTATGTGGGAATACCTCGAGCATTTGTTCTGAATAACCCATGTATTCCTGTACGCCGAAGTTCGGCACCCACAGATCAAAGTGCAGCGCCGCTGCCATACAAATTGGCGACAAATCGGAGGGGCCGTGTGAACCGGTACGCACTTGATACAGCGAAGCAAAATCGGCAATACGGCGCATGCCGGTGATTCCACCGGCGTGGGTGAGGGTGGTACGGATATAATCGATCAGCTGTTCTTCAATCAGCTGTTTGCAGTCCCAGATGCTGTTAAACACTTCACCGACGGCGATTGGCGTGACGGTATGCTGGCGGATCAGGCGGAAGCACTCCTGATTTTCTGCAGGCGTCGGGTCTTCCATCCAGAACAGCCGGTATTGCTCAATGCTTTTACCAAAGCGCGCAGCCTCAATTGGCGTTAGCCGATGGTGCATGTCGTGCAGCAAATGCTCATCGAACCCGAACCGGTTGCGTACTGCATCGAACAGCTTGGGGGTGAAATCGAGGTACTTTTCCGTTGACCACAATTGTTCTTCCGGCCCGTTGCCCTTGGTGGCGGGCTCATAGGCCAGCCCCTTGCCCTTGGCCATGCCGTAGGTGGTTTTCATGCCTGGCACGCCGCACTGAGCGCGGATGGCTTTAAAGCCCAATTCTTTATGCTTGGCGTAATCGTCGAGGACTTCGTCGATGGAATGACCGGTGGTGTGGCAGTAAACCATTACGCCGGTACGTGATGCGCCGCCCAGTAACTGATACAGCGGCATATTGGCAGCCTTGCCCTTGATATCCCACAGCGCCATATCTACAGCGGAGATGGCGGACATGGTGACAGGGCCGCGCCGCCAGTAGGCGCCTTTGTAGAAGAATTGCCAGATATCTTCGATCTGATGAGCGTCTCGCCCGATCAATTGTGGACAGACGTGATCTTTTAGATAGGACGCTACCGGCAGCTCACGGCCGTTAAGCGTCGCGTCGCCGATACCGGTAATCCCGTCGTCAGTGGTGATCTTCAGCGTGACAAAATTCCTGCCAGGGCAGGTCACAAATACCTCTGCGTTAATGATCTTCATAACGTCTAATCCTGTTCTTACGGGTCATTATAATGGGCAAAAAATACGCCATGAACTAACTACCATACAAGTATGATTTAAAAAATTTGCCGGAGAAGATCACATTTAATCGCAGAATAAAGTGTAGAGGACGGGAGGGTTTTCAGTGGTGCGGCACAGAGGCTGTGCCGATCTATCTGGGGCTTGGGCGCTCAACTTCTTCTGTTAGGCGCCTCTGGCAGTGATTAACGGGAAAACGTCTGACCGAGTAACGCACAATTGGGGGGCAGACGGCACTCAATGGCATTGGGCAGGACTTCAATGCGGAAATGGGTACCCTTCAGCGGTTCACCGTCGAGATTAAATGTCATTTCGTGGGGAGCACTGATTTCCAACCAAGGTAAGGCAGCGCTGATCACATTTTTGTTTTCTTCGCCGTTAAACAAGCTGGCCACTAACGCTGGCAGCAGTTCGTCCGCGATCAACAGGCGCAATTGCAGCAACCCATCGTTGATCAGTGCATCTGGGCACAATTGCTGGCCGCCTCCGGCCTGCTTGCCATTACCAATGCCAATTACCAACGCGTCACCGGCCCAATGGAAATCAGGACCACGGATTTCGCAGCGATCGGCCTTGAGTGTATCCATGCGCAACAGGCCGTGGATAAAATAGGAAACGCCGCCTAATACTGCCTTTAGCTTTTCAGGTGTCTCGGTGGTGATTCGGGTACCGAAGCCACCCGTCGCCATATTGATGAAATAGCGTTCATCATTCACTTTCGCCAGATCGATAGGGACGGCGCGGCCTTTCATCGCCAACCGTAGAGCCTGTTCTGGCATCAGTGGGATATTGCAGGCCACGGCGAAGTCGTTGGCAGTGCCCAGCGGCAGAATGCCTAGCGCGGGCCGCTGATCTGCCGATACGGTTGTCAGCGCGGCGGCAACTTCATTGATTGTGCCATCACCGCCGCCGGCAATCAGAGTGGTTACGCCCAGTTGGCAGGCTTCCTGTACATAACGTGCGGCGTCTCCTTGTTCCCAGGTAACGCGAACATGCAATGTCAGGCCTTCATCCCGCAGCTTCTGTACTGCAAAACGGAGCTCTTCGTTGCCGGCGCTTTTACCGTTAATGATAAGAAGCGCGGGTGCTGATGGATGCATTCCTGATATCTCCCGGCTAAAAACAGATAGTGATCAACGATAAACTACCTATCGACGGCAAACCATCAGAATATTCAGTTAATTCGGATTAATAACCATTACGCAGTGATTATCCCTGAATGATTGGCTTAATTTGAGATATATGCCGTGAGTAAGTTAACGATTTTTGTTAATGAATTAATTAAGCGTTGTAGCATTATTTTTATATCGGAATAGGTGTGAGGAATATTAAAAATAGAGAAGGTAGTGCTTTGAAAGATAATGGGTATATTTTATATGATATTTATTTGTACCAAAGAAAAAGCCAGTCCAAGGGAGATTGGACCGGCTAAGGAGGTGGTTCCTAGTATTGCTATGCAAATATTTTTCGTTCTTAGTTTTAAGCAGCTTGATGGTAACCAAGCTGCGAACTAATTGATGTGATCCAATTCTAATATTTGCTAAAAATCACCCTTAAAGCCGCATAATCTGCATTTTATGCCGCAGGACTATTGGTATCCGGTAAATTTCGTATCAGCAGTGCGTAATTGAGATCGATATCTTGTGGGATCGGCAAATAAACGATATGGCCGTTGCCAGGAGCCACGTCGATCGCCTCGCCTTTCTTATTTTGCATGCTCTCGAGGGTAAACAAGACGTTACCGCCCGGGGTCATCATCTCTACGCTATCACCGAGCATGAACTTGTTTTTCACATCGACTTCAGCCCAACCGTCACGGCGTACACCGGTAAATTCACCCACAAATTGCTGGCGTTCAGACAATGAAGAGCCGTAATCGTAGTTTTGCTGTGCGTCATGCACATGGCGGCGCAGGAAACCTTCGGTGTAACCGCGATGCGCCAGGCCTTCCAGCGTGGTAAGCAATGTGGCATCAAACGGCTTGCCGGCAACGGCGTCGTCGATGGCGCGGCGGTAGACTTGTGCAGTACGGGCGCAGTAGTAGAAGGATTTGGTACGGCCTTCGATTTTCAGCGAATGTACGCCTAGCTGTGTCAGTCGTTCCACGTGTTGAATGGCACGCAGATCTTTCGAGTTCATGATGTAAGTGCCGTGTTCATCCTCGAAGGCGCTCATATATTCGCCCGGTTTTTGTGCTTCTGAAAGCATGAACACTTTGTCTGTCGGCGCACCGATACCCAATGTTGGTTCAACGGTTTGTACCGGGATAGGCTCATGGATATGCACGATATTACCGGTATCGTCTTCTTTGCCTTCTTCTGCTTTGTACTGCCAGCGGCAGGCGTTGGTGCAGGTGCCCTGATTAGGGTCGCGTTTGTTGATATAACCGGACAACAGGCAGCGGCCGGAGTAGGCCATGCACAAGGCGCCATGAACGAAAATTTCCAGTTCCATATCCGGCACTTGAGTGCGGATCTCGGCGATCTCTTCCAGTGACAGCTCACGCGACAGGATCACCCGCGTCAGCCCCATTTGCTGCCAGAATTTAACCGTTGCCCAGTTAACCGCGTTCGCCTGTACCGACAAATGAATGTCCATGTGTGGGAAGGCCTCACGCACCATCATGATCAGGCCAGGATCGGACATGATCAGCGCATCTGGGCCCATGTCGATCACGGGTTTAAGATCGCGCAAGAAGGTTTTCAGTTTGGCGTTATGCGGGGCGATATTCACGACCACGTAGAATTTCTTACCCAGTGCGTGAGCTTCGTTAATGCCCTGCGCCAGGTTCTCGTGATTGAATTCGTTGTTACGCACCCGCAGGCTGTAACGCGGCTGACCGGCATAAACCGCGTCAGCACCATAGGCAAAGGCGTAACGCATGTTTTTCAGCGTGCCGGCCGGGGAGAGGAGTTCCGGTGTAAACATAATGAGTCTCGGTCTGATTTCAGGTCAGTACTGCACCACCAAATGGCGCAGTAAAAGCGGGGAATTGTAGCGGCAGTGCGGCAAGAAATCAGCAGGTAACCGGATTTATTACAGGGAGATTGATCCTGGTCATAAGAAAAACGCGCGATGGCGGCCATCGCGCGCCGCACAGATGATGTTATGCGCTTAAATCGCGCACGTCGGTGTTCGGGCCATTCTTGATCACCGACTGAATACCGTTTTTTGCAGCAGTTTCAGAGCTGTACATTTCGCTGACGCCGATCACCTGATGGTTTTTGGCTTTCAGGACAAAGTAAGGCTGATTGCTGGTGCTGTGTTTCAGTTCATATTGCGCTTCGTGAGGTGAATTGGTTTGCACAGAGGCAATGCCATTTTCCGCCGAGGCTTTGCTGGCGTACATCTCACTGGCCAAAATGATTTCGCCATTACTGGCTTTCAGGTTGAAGTGGTACTGTCCATTCTTTGCTTTTTTCAGCTCATAGTGACCGATTGCCATGGTTCCTCTCCTGTGGGTTCCGATAAGTGATGTAAGTGTAGCCAATAGCGTGAAACTGAGCGGCTAAGAAACCTTATCTGAGAAGCGTAGCGCAAAAAATACGCAATTTTTTTGCGCTGGCGTTGAGTTTCAATCAGCGAATCGTGCTGTAGCACAGGAAGCTAACGGAGGAATGTGATGCGGGGGATATGGCGAAAAAGGGACGGGTGATACGGGCGCTGGATCAGCTTATCGCCGCACACGCGCAGAGCCGCGGTGCGACAAGAGTAACTCACGATCGAGCATTTGCCGTGGTACCAGGTTTAGCGATTGAGGACTGGACCTGGTACCGGTTATAAGTTATTCACCAGCCGACAAGCTTCGGCTTCCCAGCGGTAACCTACACCGTATACCGAACGGATAAAGGATTTCTCGCCGTCGATCAGTTCCAGCTTGCGACGCAGGTTTTTGATATGGCTGTCGATGGTGCGATCGGTCACTACGCGGTAGTCGTCATACAGATTATTCAGCAGCTGCTCGCGTGAGAACACATTACCCGGCTGGCTGGCGAGGGTTTTAAGCAGACGAAACTCCGCCGGGGTGAGATCCAACATATGATTCTGGTAACTGGCCTGAAAGCGCGGTTCATCGATGTGCAGCTGTGTTTCTTCCTGCGAATTATCCAGCGGGCGATGGCAACGACGCAAAATGGTTTTTACCCGAGCGACCACTTCGCGCGGGCTGTAAGGTTTGCAAATGTAATCGTCCGCACCAATCTCCAGCCCAAGCAGGCGGTCAATCTCCTCGATTTTCGCCGTCACCATTACAACCGGGACGTCGGTAAAGCGGCGCAGTTCGCGGCATACCGTTAGTCCATCGGCCCCCGGCAGCATCAGATCCAACAGGATCAGCGCAGGGCTATGCTCATGTACTGCAGGCACCACCTCGCTGCCGTTGGTCAGCCAATGCGTGGCGTACCCTGCGGCCTGCAGATAATCCACCAGTAGTTGACCGAGTTTGGGTTCATCTTCAACAATCATAATCTGCAATGGCTGATTCTGGGTTTCCATCATGACGCCTTATTCATTAACGGGGTGGCAAATTCTACTGTAATCCGCACGCCGCCTAAAGGCGAGTGCTGTGCGTTGATCGTCCCGTTGTGCGCTTCCACAATATTTTGACAGATCGACAGCCCCAGACCAGAGCCGCCGCTGGCGCGGTTACGCGAACCTTCGGTGCGGTAAAAACGTTCAAAAATACGCGCCAACTGCTCATCAGTGACGCCGGGTGCGCTGTCCTGCCAGTAAATGCGCAAGCAGCCTGGCAACTGTTCTGCACCGATCTCCAGCTTACCGCCCGCATCGGTGTATCGCAGGCTGTTTTCCAACAGGTTGTTAAACAACTGGTTGAGACGATCGGGATCGCCAAACAGCAGCGCCTGTTCAGGAAGCAAAGTCACAATCTCCAGCTCTTTGGCACGAAACCGTTCACGGAAACTGGCAACCGCAATTTGCAGTAAATGCACGCAGTCGACCGGGGATTTACGGTAGGCGAGTGCGCCAAGATCGGATAACGACAGCTGATGCAGATCGTCCACCAGTTTGGTCAGGGTAGAGACTTCTGCCTGCAACGAATTGAGTGAGGCCGGGGTCGGTTGGCGCACGCCGTCCTGTAATGCTTCCAGTTCGCCGCGCAATATCGCCAACGGGGTGCGTAGCTCATGCGAGACGTCAGCCATCACAGCGCGTCGCATCTGTTCATTTTTTTCCAGGGATGTAGCAAGTTGGTTAAAGTCCTGCGCCAGTCGCCCCAATTCATCCTGGCTGCTGACTGCCACTCGAGTGCTGAAATCCCCTGCGGCCAAGCGATGAGTACCGGCGACCAACCGTTTTACCGGTGCCAGCAACCCACGCGACATTAACCAGGTAACGGCCGCTGCTAACAGTGTGGAAAGGGCGACAATCATCCAACTGGTGCGTCTTTGCTGTTGATCGAAATTAATGTCGGTATTACGCGTTAGCCGCTCGATCGGTGTGGTGATCACCCAGCCGACAATTTCATTGTTGTAGCGAATCGGATGGCGTGGGCCTTCTCTCGGCACCGGACCTGAATGGCCCACCAGCCGGTTAAACTGGCTGTCTACGACCCAGAATTGGGTGCGCCAGCCCTTGGGCGGCAGATTGTGGCTGCTGTCGCTGTTTTGTTCAAACGAACGCATGATCTGGTAAACCACCTGATCGTTATTGCGCAGAAAGACCCAGTTGCCATGGCGACTGTACTGTTCTTCCAGCGCTTCACCCAGCATGTTGATGCGTTGTTCGTTGCTGTTTTTGATGTAGTCGATAAAGCCGCGTTCAAAGCTGACACGCACACCCCAGTGCATGGTGATTAACACCAGCATGCAGGTGGCGAAAATCGCCATGAACAGTTTACCGGTAATGCCTATTTTCATTATTGCAACCTCGTGGAGCCTGTGCCCGGCTCTTTGGTCAGCGCACGGTTAGTCGTGGTATCAGCCGGGACGCGGGCGAAGGCCAGTGCGGGCAGAGCGATAATTAATGCCATGCAGCAGTAGCTGTAAATAAATGCGCTATGAATTGCCGGGCTGTCGGTGACCACCTGATGATGGGCAAAGCTGCCAATAAGAATACCGGCGATGCTGACGCCGAGGCTCATCGACAATTGCATCACCATCGACAACAGACTGTTCCCGCTGCTGGCCAGCCTGTCCGGCAAGTCCTTAAGTGTCAGGGTGTTCATCGCCGAGAAGCGCAACGAGTTGACCATCCCCTGGAAGAACAGCACTACCGGCAACAGCCAGATCCAACCGATCATCGCCACTAGCGGGAAGCTGAGGCTGATCAACGCCAGCATCAGTGTGGCGGCCACCAACACATTGCGATACCCAAAACGGTTAACCACGCGCACCACAATCCGCTTCATTCCCATACTGCCGATGATCATCGGGATCATCATCAAGCCAGCGTGGAATGGGGAGAACCCCATGCCGACTTGCATGAATAACGGCGTCATAAACGGCAACATACCACTGCCGATACGGCCTAACAGGCTTGCCGTCAGCCCCACCTTATAGGTCTGGGTTTTAAACAGCCTGAGTGAGAATAATGCCCGACTGTTGCCGTGCGCATGCCACCAATAGCCGGCCAACGCCGCCACACCGGCTAAAACCAGACCCGAGATTGCTATAGCAGACAGTCCCATCCCTTTGTGCCCATCAAGCGCCAGGGTCAGCGTTGCCATGCCGATCGCCAGCATGATAAAGCCGCTAATGTCGAAGCGTCGCGTTTGCATGCGGTAGTTAGGCATTAACAATAGGGTGGCGATGGCCCCGGCAATGCCTACTGGGATATTGATCAGGAAAATCCAGTGCCAACTGGCGTACTGGACGAGAAACCCGCCCAACGCCGGCCCCATCAGTGGGCCGATTTGGCCGGGTAGGGTAACGAAGGTCATCGCTGCCATGTACTGTTCGCGCGGGACGATTTTCATCACCGTCAACCGACCAACCGGCACCATCATTGCCCCGCCAATCCCCTGAACCACACGTGAGGCGATCAGTTCGTTCAGCGTTTCTGAGCGGGCACACAGGATCGATCCCAGAGTGAACAGCACAATAGCGCTGAAGAAGACTCGCTGGACGCCAACCCGATCCGCCAGCCAACCGCTGGCAGGCAACATTACCGCCACCGTCAGCACATAGGAGACGATCACCGACTGCATACGCAGCGGGTTCTCCCCCAGGCTGACGGCCATCGACGGCAGGGCGGTGTTGACTATGGTGGTGTCCAGCGTCTGCATGAAGAAGCCGAACGCCACAATCCAGAGTTGCCATTGTACTGAGGCGGTGTGTTTTATGAGCATCAGGCAACCATTATTGAGGCAGCGGAACCAATTTCTTGCCGCGACGTAACTTCATCTGCAACCGATCAAAATACAGATAGACCACGGGCGTGGTGTACAGCGTCAACAGTTGGCTCATCACCAACCCACCGGCGATGGTGATCCCCAACGGCTGGCGTAATTCTGCACCGTCACCACTGGTTAACACCAGTGGCAGCGCGCCGAACAACGCGGCCAGTGTGGTCATCATGATCGGTCTGAAACGCAGTAAACATGCCTGGAAAATGGCCTCACGTGCGCTGATACCGCCGTTGCGCTGCGCATCAAGAGCGAAGTCGACCATCATGATGGCGTTTTTCTTCACAATGCCGATCAGCAGCATGATGCCAATCAATGCTATCAGGCTGAACGGCGCGCCGAAAAGTTCCAGCGCCAACAACGCACCCACCCCTGCGGAGGGCAGGGTGGACAAGATAGTCAGCGGATGAATATAACTTTCATAGAGAATACCGAGCACAATATATACCGTGGCTATTGCCGCCAGGATCAAGATCACCTGGGATTTCAGTGTCTCCTGGAAGACCTGAGCCGTTCCGGCAAAGGCACCGCGTACGGTAGAGGGGACGCCGAGTGCGGTCATGGTACGGGTGACGGCATCGGTAGCATCACCCAGACTGTAGCCGAGCGGCAGGTTAAACGAAATGGTAGAGGCAGCAGAAAGCCCCTGGTGGTTTACGGCCAAAGGTGCGTTGGCCGGTTGCCAGTGAGCAAAGTAGGACAACGGTATCGCTTTGCCTTCACTGTTGATAATGAACATTTTATCAAGAGAGCTGACATCTTGCGTATAGGCTGGCGCCACCTCCATGACCACCTTGTACTGATTGAGCGGTTGGTAAATGGTGGATATCTGGCGCTGGCCAAAAGCGTTGTCGAGCAGGTTATTGGCGTCGGAAACCGAAATACCCAACCGCGCCATGGTGTCGCGATCATAAATCAGGTCCATCTCTGAGCCTTTATCCTGTTGATCCGAATTGACGTCTGCCAATTCGGGCAGTGCGGCCAGGGCGGTACGGATTTTAGGCTCCCAGGTACGCAATGCGCTTAAATCGTCAGATAGCAAGGTGTACTGATAGCTGGCATTGGCTTGTCTGCCACCCACGCGAATATCCTGAACGGCCATCAGGAACAGGCTGGCACCCGGCTCCTTTGCCAATTTTGCGCGTAAGCGGGCAATCACCTGTTGAGCACTTTCTTTGCGTTCGGACAGAGGTTTCAGGGAGATAAACATTGAACCGCTGTTGGTGCGCGAACCGCCGGTAAAGCCAGTGACGTTATCCACTGCGGGGTCATCACGCACAATGGTCATAAAATCTTGCAGTTTCACGCGCATCGATTGGAACGAGATGCTCTGGTCAGCCTGAATTGATCCCATCAGGCGACCGGTATCCTGCTCAGGGAAAAAGGTTTTTGGGATGCTGATATACAACCAGACATTCAGTGCCACGGTAGCCAACAGTACCACCAGCACCCAACGAGAATGGTTGAGCACCCAGTTCAGCGAACGTCCGTAACCTTGTTGCAGCTTCAGCAACAGCTTGCCAAAACCACGAACCCGCCGCTGTGAGTGCGCTGGCTGCTGGCGCAGCAAATAGGCGCACATCATTGGTGTCAGGGTCAGAGATATCAGTAATGAAAGGCCGATAGATACTGACAAGGTGACGGCAAATTCGCGGAACAGACGGCCAGGCAGACCGTCCATCAGCAACAGAGGAATAAATACCGCCACCAGCGACATACTCATCGAGAGTACGGTAAAACCAACTTCACGGATCCCTTGCAGAGCGGCCTGGAGTGGTTTCATACCGGCTTCGACGTGGCGAGAGATATTCTCCAGGACCACGATGGCGTCGTCGACCACAAAGCCCGTCGCGATGGTCAACGCCATCAGTGACAGATTGTTCAGACTGAAGCCGCACAGGTACATAGCGGCGAAGGTACCAATCAGTGAAACCGGTACGGCGACTGCCGGGATCAACGTGGCGCGCCCAGAGCGCAGGAAGGCAAAAACGACCAGAATTACTAACGCGATGGCGATCACCAGTGACTGTTCCACCTCTGCCAGAGACGCACGAATGGTCGGAGAACGGTCTTGGGCAATATTCAATTTGATCGACGCCGGAATGCTCTCCCTAAGGGTCGGCAATTCCGCGCGGATGCGATCGACAGTATCAATAATGTTGGCGTCTGGCGAACGGCTTACTACCAGCAGGATGGCCGGTTGGGCATTAGTCATCCCGGCATTACGGACGTCCTGGACCGAATCAATGACGTCAGCAACGTCGCTGAGTCGTACAGCAGAACCGTTGTTGTAATGTACGATCAGCGGTTTGTAGCCTTCTGCTTTCTTGATTTGATCGTTGCTTTGTATTTGCCAGCGTTTGTCCTGGCTTTCCGCCGTTCCCAGCGGCGTACGCAGGTTGGCGTTACTGATAGCCTGACGCACACTGTCCAGTGATACGCCCTGGTTAAACAGCGCGGACGGATTCAACTCGACGCGCACTGCCGGCAAGGAACTCCCGCCCACGGTGACATCGCCCACGCCATCAGTCTGCGAGATTTTTTGCGCCAGTTGGGTGGAGGCAAAGTCATAAAGTTGCCCCTGGCTATAGGTATCGGACGTCAGCGTCAGGATCATGATCGGCGCGTCGGAGGGGTTCATCTGGCGATATGTGGGGCGACTTGGCATGCCGGAAGGCAGCAGGCTTTGCGCCGCGTTGATCGCCGCCTGCACGTCACGCGCAGCGCCATTGATATCGCGATTAAGATCAAACTGCAGGATAATGCGGGTGCTGCCCAGTGAGCTCATTGAGGTCATTTCATTGACCCCCGCGATGCGGCCCAGTGCGCGCTCCAATGGTGTGGCGACGGAGGTCGCCATGGTTTCTGGATCTGCGCCCGGCAGGGTGGCAGTGATAGAGATCACCGGGTAATCCACCTGCGGCAAGGGTGCTACCGGCAAGAGGCTAAACCCGAGCGCCCCGGCTAACGCAATGGCTAGCGTCAGCAGGGTGGTCGCGACCGGCCTAAAGATAAACAGCGAGAAGAATTTCACGGTGTCTCCTGAGATTCTTCTTTGACGTGGGTATTGCGCGCCAGTTTGTCAAACAGCAGATAAATCACCGGGGTGGTAAATAGTGTCAACACTTGGCTCATGATCAGGCCACCCACCATACAGATGCCGAGCGGGCGGCGCAGCTCTGCGCCCACACCGGTACTGAGCATCAAAGGAAGTGCACCAAGCAAAGCAGCCAGCGTAGTCATTAAAATTGGCCTAAAGCGCAGCAGACATGCCTGATAGATTGCGTCATACGGTGTCATGCCTTGTTCGCGCTCGGCGGCGAGCGCGAAGTCGATCATCATGATGGCGTTTTTCTTCACGATGCCGATCAGCAAGATGATGCCGATAATGGCGATCACGTCCAGCTCGCTGCCGGCCATTATCAAGGCTAACAGTGCACCGACCCCGGCAGTTGGCAGGGTAGAGAGGATCGTGACCGGATGGATAAAGCTCTCATACAGCACACCCAGCACGATATACATTGCCACCACGGCGGCCAGGATAAGCCACAGCGTATTGCCGAGTGCAGCCTGAAACGCCAGCGTTGCCCCTTGGAATTTGGTGGTGATGTCTTTCGGCATGTTGAGGTTTTTCTCAACCTGAGTAATGGCATTGACCGCTTGCTCAAGTGAATAACCGTCCGCCACATTGAACGACACTGTGGTGGCCGGGAATTGGTCAAGATGGTTAATGGATAACGGCCCGTTGCGCTGTTCAATTTTGGCAATCGTGTTCAACGGCACGATGGTACCGTTACTGCTGGTCAGGCGAATATCGTTCAAGGCAGCCAGACCTGGCGTTGCCTGCACGTCATGCACCAGCACCACGCGATACTGGTTCGCCTGAGTGTAGATGGTGGAGATTAAGCGCTGGCCAAAAGCGTTATACAGCGCGCTGTCCACGTCGCTCATCTGGACACCCAACCGAGAGGCTGAGTCGCGGTCGACGTTGATATAGGCTTCCAACCCCTGATCTTGCCAGTCGCTGCTGACGTCTTGCAATGCCGGGGTTTGTCGCAGTTCATCGACCAACTGTGGTACCCATTGGCTGAGCTGCTCCAGCGACATTGCCTGCAGGGTAAACTGATACTGGGTACGGCTCACCTGAGTATCGATAGTCAAATCTTGCACTGGTTGCAGATACAAATTCAGACCGGGTAGTTTGGCCGCCTGTTGCTGCATCCTGTTGATGATTTCTTGCAGACTGCCGCTGCGTTCGCTCAGTGGTTTGAGGTTGATTTGCAAACGGCCGCTGTTAAGGGCGGCATTGGTACCATCCACACCGATAAATGAGGTGAGGCTTTCCACCGCCGGATCTTGTAACAGTTGGGCCGCTACCTGTTGTTGTAGCTCTGCCATTTTACTGAAGGAAACCGACTGCGGTGCCTCCAGCGTGCCTTGTATCAAGCCATTATCCTGAATCGGGAAAAAACCTTTCGGGATAAACAGGTACAACAGCACTGTGAGCGCCATGGTACTCAGCGCTACACCAAGTGTTAACCACTGATGATCAAGCACTTTTTTTAGCCAAACGCCATAGCCGGCAATCACTCGCTCGAAGAAACGCTCAGAAGCAGCAGAAAAACGGTTCTGTTTACGCAGTGATTCATGGCTCAGCATACGTGCGCACATCATTGGCGTCAGCGTCAGGGAAATAAAGGCCGAAATCAGAATCGCAACTGCCAGCGTGACGGCAAACTCACGGAACAAACGGCCGACAATATCCCCCATAAACAGCAGCGGAATCAGTACCGCCACCAGTGAGAAGGTAAGTGAAATGATGGTGAAGCCGATTTCACCGGCACCTTTTAATGCGGCATCGAGCGGTTTCTCTCCTTTTTCGATATAGCGAGAGATGTTTTCGATCACCACAATCGCATCATCGACCACAAACCCGGTGGCGATAGTCAGTGCCATTAACGTCAGGTTGTTGATCGAAAAACCGAGAAAGTACATGACGGCAAAAGTGCCGATCAGTGACAGCGGCACTGCAACACTCGGGATTATGGTAGCCGGCACATTACGCAGGAAGATGTAAATGACCATAACCACCAGAGCGACGGCCAGCAGCAGCTCAAATTGCACGTCGCTGACTGAGGCACGAATGGTGGTGGTACGATCCGTCAGCACCTTGACGTCGACTGACTTTGGCAGGCTTTTGATCAGTGTGGGCAACATCTCACGGATGCTGTCGGCAGTGGTAATGACGTTGACCCCTGGCTGGCGCTGGATGTTCAGCACGATCGCCGGTTGCTTGTTAGCCCAGGCGGCCAGTCGGGTATTTTCGGCACCCTGTTCAACGGTCGCAATATCTTGCAAACGAATAGGTGCGCCATTTTTATAGGCGACAATCAGCTGACGATATTCATCTGCTGATTTCATCTGATCATTGGCGGACAGTGTTACTGAACGCGCTGGACCGTCCAGGCTACCCTTGGCCGAGTTGACGTTGGCACCGGTAATGGCTGTGCGAACTGTTTCACTGTCCAGACCGTTGGCAGCCATGGCGGGGGCATTGAGTTTGACGCGTACGGCAGGTCGTTGACCGCCGGACAGCGTCACCAACCCAACGCCGGTCACCTGGGATATTTTCTGTGCAACCCGGGTTTCCACCATATCTTCCACCTGGGTCATCGGCATGGCGGTTGAAGTCACGGCCAGCGTCAGGATAGGTGGATCCGCAGGGTTAACTTTGCTGTAAATGGGTGGGTAGGGCAGGTCGGTCGGCAACAGGTTAGTAGCAGAGTTAATCGCCGCCTGCACTTCCTGTTCGGCGACGTCTAGTGACAGCGCCAATTGGAATTGCAGCGTGATCACCGATGCGCCGCCGGAGTTTTGCGACAGCATCTGTTTAAGCCCGGACATTTGGCCGAATTGGCGTTCCAATGGGGCCGTAATTGCCGATGTCACGACATCTGGACTGGCGCCAGGGTATAACGTCACCACCTGAATGGTCGGATAATCTACCTCCGGCAAGGCAGAGACTGGCAGTGAGCGATAACCGATAATCCCCGCCAGCAAGATTGCCACCATCAACAGCGTGGTGGCCACCGGGCGCAGGATAAATAGGCGGGATGGACCGCCACCGGGGTTCGGTGTCATCACCTGCATCAGGATTTCTCCCGCTTGGCATGCGGTTTGGTACTGCTGTCGGCCGCTTTGGTCTGCGGTGTGACCACTTCCACTTTCATGCCTTCAATCAGTTGGTCAATACCGTCGGTTACTACCCGTTGTCCGGCGTTGAGCCCGCTGGCGATAACCACGTTCTGGCTGTCTTCAATACCCAGGGTTACGAGGTGCTTGCTGACCTTATTTTCATCATCCATGGTCCAGACGAAGTTACCTTCGTTGCCCATTTGCACGGCTGCGGTCGGTACCACTACCGCGTCCTGCAATGTTGCGACTTTCAGGCGTGCATTCACAAATTGGTTAGGGAACAACGCATCGTCTTCGTTGGCATATTGCGCCTTCAATTTAATCGTGCCGGTGGTGGTGTCGATCTGGTTATCAATACTGAGCAGGTTGCCCTGTGCTAACAAGGCTTTATTGGTACGGCCCCAGGCATCTACGCTCACCGGCCCCGCCTTCTGCGCTTTAATGATATCGCTGATATTGCCTTCCGGCAGGGTGAATACCACGTCGATCGGATGGGTTTGAGTGATCACCACAATGGCAGTGGTGCCGCTGGTGATGTAATTCCCCATATCTACCTGCTTTAACCCGACGCGGCCTGAGATAGGTGCAATGATCTTACTGTAAGTCAGTTGCAGCTGTGCGCTGTCGACGGCGCCTTGGTCTGCCTTAATCGCCCCTTCAGTCTGCTGGACCAACGACAGTTGGGTATCGAGCTCTTGGCGTGAGACCAGATTGGTTTTGACCAACTGCTGGTAGCGTGCCAGATCGCGCCGCGCGTTAGCGAGCGTAGCCTGATCTTTTGCCAATTGGCCTTGCGCCTGAGTTAACAGAACCTGGTAAGGACGAGGATCGATTACAGCCAGCAAGTCCCCGGCTTTTACCTGTTGCCCTTCGGTGAAATGCAATGACATCAGCTGTCCGTCGACCCGACTGGTAACGGTGACGGTATTAGCGGCAGTGACAGTGCCCAGACCGATCAGGTAGCGAGGAACGGTCTGCTGGGTGGCAGTCGCGGCCTGCACCGGTGATATAGAGCCACCACGTCGGCCACCCGCGTGGCTTGCACCCGCTGGATTCGCGCCGGCGCGACGTGCACTCGGTGCCGTATCTGTGGCCGGTTGCGCAGCGCTGAAGTGACGCCAAATCAATACGGCGGCAATAGCCACAATAACCACCACCAGCAGGCGCAGTAACAGTGAACGACGTGGGTTTTTTGCATTCATGGTGGCGAAAATCTCTCCAAAAGGCAGGCGTGCGGGCACTCATTGCCAAAAAAGTTACACTCCTTACAGAATACTAGTTTAGCGAGGAAAGACGGCATAAAAATGAAGGAAATATGGAGGAACCGTCAGCATTGTCCGAATAAGTTGTAGATTTGATCATGCTATGTTTATAAGCGATGCCATCCGGCTTATAGCGAATGCGTTTTAGCGAATTCCCTGCTTTCGCGCTAATAATTAACCTGCGAATTATTAACTCTATGGAGCATGCAATGAGTCTTAAAGAATTGGGCCGTTCAGGCATCAAAGTGCCAGCATTGACCTTCGGCGGAAACGTATTTGGTTGGACGGCGGATCGAGAGACTTCGTTCAGCTTACTCGATGCGCTGGTGGAGAATCAGCTCAATTTCATTGATACCGCAGATGTGTATTCGAGCTGGGCACCTGGCAACCAGGGCGGGGAGTCCGAAAGTACGATTGGCCAGTGGTTGAAGAAGAGCGGCAAGCGTGATCAGGTGATTATTGCCACCAAAGTGGGTAAGCCGATGGGCGAAGGCAAGCAAGGACTGTCGCCGCGTTATATTCAACAAGCGGTAGAGGATTCCCTTCGCCGTCTGCAAACAGACTATATCGATCTTTATCAGTCACATGATGATGATCAGGATACACCGCTCGCGGAAACATTGGCTGCGTTTGATGCATTAATCAAAGCTGGCAAAGTGCGAGCAATTGGAGCCTCTAACTATCAGGCCGATCGTCTGGAAGAAGCACTCAATGTCAGTAAGCAGGAAGGGCTGGCACGTTACGAAACCCTACAACCGGAATATAACCTGTATGCGCGAGCCGGTTATGAACAGGGGTTGGAGGCCGTTGCGCAGCGTCATGGGTTGGGCGTGATTAACTTCTTCTCGCTGGCCAGCGGTTTTCTGACCGGGAAATACCGCAGTGAGCAGGATATTGGCAAGAGTCAGCGCGGTGACAGGATAATTGCGCAGTACCTTAATCCGCGGGGTTTTAACATTCTGGCAGGGTTGGATCAGGTTGCGAAGAAACACCACGCCACACCGGCCCAGGTTTCACTGGCATGGCTGATAGCGCGGCCCAGCATCACGGCGCCGATCGTCAGTGCAACGTCATTGAAACAGCTGGATGAACTGATTAGTGCCACCCGACTTCGATTGGATGCTGAAGATATCAGCACATTGAATGAAGCCAGCGCCTGGTAATCAGGATTAGCCGCGGGCGGTCTCGATTAATTTAAGCAGCTGTGTCAGGCAGGCTTCAATCGTACGCCCTGCGGTATCAATAGTGGCCACTGGTGTGCTCCAGGGGATGTAATCATGGGTGCTGACATCCTGCCAGTTGGGTAGCCGTAACCCGGCAATGTCGCCTTCGCGGGTTTCGATCCTGCGGCGGTGCTCAGCGCGGTCTGAACAAAACACGTCAATATCTATGCAGGTTGTGCCAGCCCGGTGTGCAACGCCATGCCAGGCTTCACGCGTGACGGGCAATGGATTGACCGAATCGGCGATCACGGTGTGACCCAGACGCAGATTATCCTCGGCGACGCCATAGGCAGCAAAATAGCCTGATGGGCCTACGTCATCGGCTAAGGCTCCGCTGTTACGGATTGCCTGTTCCAGTGTATCGATTCGCAGATGCATCGCGGGCAATGCACCTGCCAGCGCCCGTGCCAGCGTCGTTTTACCGCTACCCGGCAGCCCGGAAAAAATAATCAGCATTGTTGCGCTCGCCATGTGGATTGTCCCAGCCGATACAGTACATGTTTTTGCAGTGGATGGCCTTGGGGTAGTCGTGGGTGAAGAAAGCTTTCACCATTAGAGGACATACCGATGCGCTCCATCACCCGGCGTGACGGTTGGTTAGTGCCGGCAGTGAAGGACACCACCTCTGCCAGATTCATGTGCTCAAAGGCAAAGTGTAATGCGGCCTTTGCTGCTTCACTGGCGTAGCCTTTGCCCCAGTGTGCTGCCGCCAATCTCCAGCCAATTTCTACGCAGGGAGAGCAGGGAAGGTCATCGGCAGGGATAGCCAGCCCGACAAACCCGATAAAAGGCGCACCGCCTTTCACTTCCAGCGCCCATAAACCCCAACCATGCTGCCGCATGAACTGGCGGATTTTGTCTGCGAGTGCGTCGCTTTGCTCGGAGGTGAGTGGGGCAGGGAAATAACGCATGACCTGTGGATCGGCGTTAAGGGCAGCGAAGGCCGGTAGATCTTCGTCACGCCAGGCGCGCAACAGCAACCGGTCGCTTTCGAGGGAAAATATTTCACACATCGACTTTCCTCCAAGAACCAGGTGCTCTGGGGTTTCATGGTAGGTGCAGCTGCAAGCTGCGCCCTATCGCATGCTCAATGGGGTAAATCGGGCCGAATATAGTCGCCCCTGGCTGTTTAGCCCTTATGTGGGGTTGTCAGTTGTCTGGGGCGCGATATGCCGCGCCCTCAGGCAATTAACGGAACAGCGTTTGGGCCCAGCGCGCCAGTCCAGCGGTAACCGAGCCGAAGTCGTTGCCACCGACAATAGGAATGCCTGGCAACTGTTGTTGCAGTGCGGCGCGCAGCAACGGTGAACGCGCACTACCGCCGGTGAGATAAATCACCTGTGGTGCAGTTTGGCTGCTGGCCAGGGCGGCACTGACTTGCTCCTGAATACGCAACAGGGGCTGCGAAATGGCCTCGGCAAGCTGATCCTGGTTGATGGTTTCCACCAAATCAGATTGGACGAACGCCAAAGGCGCGCTGATGTTTTGCTGCGCTGACAGAGCGATTTTACTCTCTTCCGCTGCACGTACCAAACGGTAGCTCAGACGTTGCTGATGCACTTTCAGCAAGCGTTTGACCTTTTCCGGTTCGGCGGCATCGCGGATCAGATCGCGCAGCATGCGACCGTTGGCGACGCTGTAAAAGTCGTTTTGCGCCGGCACGTCGTTGGTGGCTACCGCGTTCCAATAAGGCAGTGCGGGCAGAGCGATCCCTTTTCCGGTTTCGCCGCCCATGCCGAACAGCGGCATCAGCTGTTTGAACGCCAACATGATGTCCAGATCGTTACCGCCAACGCGGCAACCGCTGTGCCCCAGCAAGCTTTGCTGGCGATCGGCACGGTCACGCCATTGTGGCCCCATCAGCAGTACTGAACAGTCGGTCGTACCACCACCGATGTCTACCACCAGCACGGTTTTCTCTTCATTCAGCGTTGCTTCGAAGTCCAGTCCTGCCGCTACCGGTTCAAACTGGAATTCAATGTCCTTGAAACCGGCACGCTCGGCAGCACGGTGCAAAATGCCTTGTGCCTGCTGGTTAGCGTCCTCACCCCCGATCCCCTGGAAGTTGATCGGACGGCCGATCACTGCCTGGCTGATGCTGTCTTGCAGTACGTTTTCCGCCTGGCGTTTGATGTGGAACATCATGGCACACACCAGATCTTCAAACAGCGCGATCTGTTGGGGTTTTAGGCCGTTAGCACCGAGGAAGGATTTCGGCGAGCGAACAAAATACACCTCTTCCGGATCTTCCGAGTAGTGCGCCAGTGCCTGTAGACCGAATAGCACGCTGTCGTTGCCGACGGGAATGTCTTCTTCGCGGTTGTAGCTGATCGCCCGGCGCAGCAGTTGCTGGTTCTCTTCGCTGCCGGTCGGCACCTGCCAATGGCGGTGCAAGCATTCGCTCACGGCTTCACGCGTCGGTGCACAAAGCATCGACGGCAGGTAAGGTTCGTTGTTTTCCAACGTCAGTAGCTCGGGGCCGTTATCACGCATCACTGCGACAGAACAGTTGGCTGTTCCGTAATCGAATCCAATAAACATGTCTTTTCTCAATCCCCATGCCAATGAAGGGGGGCGACTTTACCCGAGACTTGGCTCCTGGGCAACGTGTGGGCGCTTAACTGACGAAAAATTTAGCGGCGACCATAATGGCATGCTTAACTTAATGTCCGAATTCCGCACGTCAGCGCACCAGCCGAGTCGCATAATGAACAAAAAACTGACCCCGAGCGTTGCCATGAAAAACCAACAACAGGCGCTGTACGACGCACTGAGCGCGCGCGACCGCAAATTTGACGGCCGCTTTTTCGTCGGTGTTTCCTCGACCGGTATTTATTGTCGGCCGGTGTGCAGTGCCCGTACGCCGAAAATCGAGAACTGCACTTTTTATCCCAGCGCCGCCGCGGCAGAGCTGGCGGGTTTCCGTCCCTGCCTAAAATGCCGGCCGGAGTTGGCACCGGGCTTGGCGTTGATCGATCTTGGCAATCGCTATGCTCAGGTGGCGGTGCAGTTGATTGAACAAGGATATCTGTCAGAACACAGTTGCGAGCAACTGGCGGCGCGTTTGGGGATTTCTGATCGTCATTTACGGCGCATCTTCGCCGATCAGTTTGGTGCATCGCCGATTGATTACGCTCAGTCGCATCGGCTGTTGCAAGCCAAACGACTGCTGGCGGATACCGACATGCCCTTGAGTGACGTCGCATTTGCTGCCGGTTTTGGCAGCCTGCGGCGGTTTAATGAGTTGTTCAAGGCTCGTTACCGGCTTATCCCTTCGGCGCTGCGTAGCAGCAGTGAACGTAATGAGCGTACGGTTGCCAGCGGGCTGGTGTTTCATGTGAGCTACCGGCCACCCTATGACTGGCAGCGCATGTTGGGCTTTTTGCATGCGCGTGCGGTGAGTGGTGTCGAACGGGTTGAGGGGCAACAGTATCTGCGAGCGATAGCCATTACCCAAGGGGGCGTCGAGTATTGCGGCTGGGTCAGCGTACAGCCGGATGAGACGCGCAATCGGGTACGGGTAGAGATTGCAGCTTCATTAAGCCGGGTGACCACGGAAGTGCTGCGCCGTATCCGCCAACTGTTTGATCTGGATGCTGCGCCAGATTTGATTGCCCATGCCTTGGGCACCTTGGCTGCCGATGCGCCAGGGTTGCGGTTGCCCGGTTGCGTGAACAGTTTTGAGCAGGCGGTCCGTGCCGTATTGGGGCAGTTGGTCAGTGTCAAGATGGCCGCGATCTTTGCCGGCCGGATGGCTGAGCAGTGGGGGACGCCGCTGGAGCAACCTTATAGCGGCATTACTCATCTGTTCCCCAATGCGGAGCAGGTCGCGCAGTTACAACCTGAGGCGCTGCGTTCGCTGGGGGTGCAATTGAAACGCGCAGCGGCAGTTATTGAGATTGCGCGTGCGATTACCGAAGGGCGGCTCCAGTTGGATAACGTGTTGGATATTGAGCAAGGTATCAAGGCGTTGACCGCCTTGCCAGGGATTGGCAGTTGGACTGCCAATTATATCGCTATGCGTGCCTGGTCCTGGCCTGATGTGTTTTTGGCGGGGGATTATTTGATCAAGCAGCGCTTCCCTGGCATGACACCGCGCCAAATTGAAAAGTATGCCGAACGCTGGCGGCCGTGGCGTTCTTACGCCACGCTCCACTTGTGGCATAACGATGCATGGACACCGTCGGTGAATGTCGACGACTAGCACTGCGGCGTTATTCTTCGTTGCCGATACGCGCCAGTAGGCTTTCTATCCCTTCACGCATCAGAAACGTTAGCACCTTCTCGCGTTCGGTTTCGCTCAGGTGATAGTAATATTCCACCCATACCGCCAGTGGCTCTTGGCGTTCAACCTGATATTCTGCGGGCTCTTCTTGCAGCATCAACAGGTTGCGCGCCTCGACGGGCAAGCTGTTGATATGGTATTCCACTGCTTTGCCCTGGATGCCTTTACGGCGGCGGCTGATCCAACCTTCGCGCCGTGCCATCAAATTGATTCCCTGTGGTGAAGAGGGCAGTCCTGTAATGCCTGTCAGCTCCCTGGCGGCAAACCACTCGTTTTTCATAGCCATTATCCCTGAGCAATTACGTGCAAAGATGGTTCTTGGAAATTAACGGGCGTGCTGATTTCCGTATCAAAGTATTGTGCGAAGGATTAACTTTCACCCGTTAGTTATA
The DNA here is from genome assembly GCF_001590905.1 of Serratia grimesii NBRC 13537. Classification (GTDB taxonomy): domain Bacteria; phylum Pseudomonadota; class Gammaproteobacteria; order Enterobacterales; family Enterobacteriaceae; genus Serratia; species Serratia grimesii. The sequence continues at coordinate 59,963 of NZ_BCTT01000015.1, read as the reverse complement.
CCACTAACCTCTGATCGGCTAAGCAAAAAACGTGATGTGGTGCGTGCGGCAATGACGCCGCAACGCGAAAGAACCAAGGAGAGCGCGCGAAGGCGGTTAGCGTATGCCGAAGTAACCACCGCTGAGTAGCTCGGTAAGGGGTTGTTCCCGTGCCACTGCGTCACCGTCTGCCAGATCGACGCCCAGAGCTTGTAGCGTATTCAACGTTATCTGCTGGTGTGCCGGGCCTGCCAGTGTCTGGGCGTGTACACGATGGGCTGCACCGTTGAGCATTGAAACCATCAGTTCATCCATCTGATTGCAGTGAACGTGGGTGATAAAGCGTTCATCAATGCGGATATAGTCAATCCGACGACCATGCAGTTCGTCGAAAGCGTTAAGACTGTGCCCGAAGCCACTGACGATCAGCTTGCAACCTAGCTGTTGCAATTGGTGGATAAAGGGTCTGCAAATGTCATCGTGTTCCAACACCGCCGCTTCATCGACGACCAGCAACAAAGCCTGAGGTTGCAGTGGCGAGGCGTTCAGCCGTGTGATCAGATGGTGTCGGAACCCGGCGTCGAGCAGGCTATCTGTCGCGAGTGGGAGCGCGATTGTCAGGCCTTTAGCGCTGATCTCTTCGGCGTGACGTTCAAGAATCTGCCGGCTGATCCAGTCGTCGACATCCGGCAGCAGGCCATAAAGCTGGGCCGCAGCGATAAACGCGTCACTGTTCAACGGGCGTGGATCCAGCGGCATGACTTGCAGTTTCAACTGATAGAAACACACTGCCAGTGGCGTTCTCGGCGGGGCCACTGCTTTAACACTTAGCATCAACTGCCCGTCGTCAATAATGCTCATCACTTCCTGTCGCGTCAGCAACTCATGCTGGCGTTCCAGCATCTGTTTTTGCCGCGCCTCATACAGATAGACCTGTCCACGACCGCGATGCTTGGCGGTATAACAGGCAATGTCCGCCTGTGCCAGCAACTCGCCGCTTTTGCCACTGCCGGTATCTATACGGGTGATGCCGGCGCTGGCACCTACGTGATAAACCTTTCCTTCCCAATAGAACGGATGCTGACTGATGTGGTTAACAAGCTGTTGCATCAGGGATTTGGCTTGCTCGCTAGCGCAATCAAACAGGATCAGCCCGAATTCATCACCCCCGAGCCTTGCCAGGCAGTCGCTGTCACGCACGTGGCGTTGCATCAGTTGGGCAATATCCCTCAGCAATGCATCACCAGCGGCATGCCCGGCGCTGTCGTTGACTGCCTTGAAACGGTCGAGATCGAGGAATACGAGCGCATGCTGCCGCTGTTTTTCACCGGCGCCTACGATGGCGGCTTTCAGCCGCTTCTCAAAACTGGTGCGATTGGGCAGGCTGGTCAGGGCATCATGGGCGGCGCTGTAACTGAGTTTACGCATCAACTCGCGTGAAGCGGTGACATCCTGCAATACCATCACTGCGCCCATCACGTCACCCCCGATGGTTTTCAGCGGTGATACCGATTGTTGAATATCAAAGTGGCGGCCGTCGCGGCTGTGCAGCACCAGGGCATAATCCGCTGAAAGCTGACGATTTTCCTGTAGGCAGCACTGGACCGGGTTTTCGACTTCCATGCCATCTTTACCGTTGGTCATGCGTACGACACCCGCAAGTGGCATACCGACAGCCAGACTCAGTGGCCAGCCACACATCTGCTCGGCGACCGGATTCATAAAAGTGATATGCATGGTGTCGTCAGTGGAAATCACACCTTCGCCGATGGCATCTAAGGTGATGTGCAGACGTTCTTTCTCTTGGTGCAGCGCTTCGGTCAGATTACGGACTTCCGTCATATCAATGTTTGTGCCGATCATTCGCAACGGACGGCCTTGCGAATCCAGAATGACGTTGCCCTGGCCACGGATATGGCGGATTTTCCCCTGGCGGGTTAGCAGCCGGAATTCGAGGATAAAGGGGCGCGGCTGGTCCAGCAAAGAGGACATCTCACGATCGGTTCGCTCGAGATCTTCCGGCAGGAGAAGCGTGCGCCACAGTGAAAGCGTGGGGGTCTGGTCTGGACTGAGGTCATACAGCTCAAACATGCGTTTGTCCCAGGTGAGTTCCTCACCGTCCATCATCCATTCCCAAACGCCAATCCCTCCCACCTGATTGGCTAGCGTGATGCGCTCAACCAACCGATGATTCTCTGCGGCGGTGCGTTTCAGTTCGCTGATGTCTTCCACCTGAGAAATAAAATACAGCGGCAGGCCTTCGGCATCACGTACCATTGAAACGGCCAGTAGAGCCCAGACGTGTTCACCATCGCTGCGAATATAACGTTTTTCCAGGGTGTAGCTGCTGATATGACCATCGAGCAGATCGTGTAACTGCTCCAGGTCGGCATTCAGATCATCCGGGTGAGTGATCTCCTGAAACGTCAAGCGTCGCAGGGCTTCCGGGGTATAGCCCAGAAGTTTACACAGTGCCTGATTGACCTGTAGCCATTTCCCTTGCGGAGAAACCAGCGCCATACCGATAGCAGAGTATTCCAGCGCATTCCGAAAGCGGGCTTCGCTCTCAACGATGTGCTGTTTTTCTACCCGGAAGGCGTGCATGACCATGGCCATTGAGTGCGCCGGGATCAAAATCAACAGAATCGGTAAGTATATTTCGATGTCACTGAGCGGTTCTGCGGGCACATTAAAATGCAGCAACCCAAGTGAAATCATCACGGTGATCATCAACGTGGTGCAAAAACAGGTAATAAAGGCTTCCAGGCGTGGCAGTGCGATCGCCGCCCACAGCAGAGGAAGAATGACAAAGGTAAACGGGAAAGGCAGATAGGTCAGCGCGAGATAGCAAAAAATCAGCGCCATCATGAGTGTCAGCAGCAATGAGAACAGGTTCAACTGCTCCAGCATACGTCGGCGATAGACCAACCCAATCGGTGCCAGTGACAGGACACCTATGGCTTCTGAAATAAACCAGGTATTGAATGGCTGCCAGAAGGATTGCTCAGGGGCAGGGGCCCACCAGGCGGCCAGTAAGGCGCTAAATAACGGAGTGAAAATTACCGCGCAGACCACGAACTTTAGCCAACTGGCCAGATTGTTCAGGGGATCGTCAGGCAACAGCATGCGGCGCAGCATTAGGGTACTGACTGAGGCTTCCAGCAGGTTGATCAGCGAAAGCTTTACCGGCAACCAGCTAAAACCGTACAGGATAACGCTGGCGCTTATGATACCCAGCCCACAAGCCAGTAACGGTAATGCCCATTGGCGCGGCGAATGGCGATATAACACGATAATGATGGCGGCCGTAGGGAACCACAGCGGCGTAAAATGGCTGGATTCATTTGAGAGCGTCAGGCACAACAAGGCCAAGAGAAAAACCGCTACGGCTGCCAGCAAGGTATGCGTGAACAGTACGCTTTTGCGCGTGGTGAGATGATTCGGTGCGCTGATATCCATAGACAACCTTAACGCTGGCATCTGTCACTGAACTACGTCATGACGCGGATGGGATAAAAAGTTTATTGCCAAAGGGTAGTACAGCGCAGCAAGAAAACATACTGAATCAAACGGCTTTAGTGAGCGAACGCAAAAGCCGACGTTGCCGCCGGCTTGAAAGCATTAGAGCAGGAACAGCGTGGCCAGGCCGAGGAAGATAAAGAAGCCGCCGGTATCGGTTAACGCCGTGATCAATACGCTGGAGCCGACCGCGGGATCTCGGCCCATTTTTAGCATGGTCATTGGGATCACAACCCCCATCAATGCCGCCACCAATAGGTTGAGGATCATGGCTAACGTCATGACACCCCCCATTGCCCAGTCGCCATAGAGCAGCCAGGTGACTATCCCCATGATACCGCCCCACACGACGCCATTAATGATAGCGACGCCGAGCTCCCTGAGCATCAGACGCGAAATATTGCCGACTTCGATCTGGTGCAGCGCAAGTGCGCGGACGATCATGGTAATGGTTTGGTTACCGGTGTTACCCCCGATCCCTGCGACAATAGGCATCAAAGCCGCCAATGCCACCAATTGCGAAATGGTGTGTTCAAACAGACCGATAACGCGTGAAGCGATAAACGCGGTGCACAGATTGATGGCCAACCATGCCCAACGGGTTTTCACCGCTTTGCTGACAGGGGCAAACACGTCTTCTTCCGGGCTTAACCCCCCCATACGGCGAAGGTTGCTGTCGCTTTCTTCGTTGACGACGTCAACAATCTCTTCAATCGTCAGGCGGCCCATCAGTTTGCCCTTGGCATCGACAACCGGGGCACTGATCAGGTCATAACGTTCAAACGCACTGGCTGCGGCTTCCGCTTTGTCTTCCGGCAGAAAACGGGTGGGATCGCTGTCCATTACCGCGTGTACCGGCGTTTCTGGATCATTGAGAAGTACCGCGGTCAACGGTAGCTCACCGAGCAGCGTATTTTTACGGTCGGTGACAAAGAGTTTATCGGTCGCTGCCGGGATAGTTTTGCGCAGTCGCAAAAAACGATGCACGGCGCCGAGGGTGACGTCTGGGCGCACAGTAACCAGTTCAAAATCCATCATCCAGCCAACGGTGTCTTTACCGTAGTGGATCATCTCGCGTACCTGCGCACGCTGATCCGGCTCCAGCGAGGTCAGCAGGCGACCCATCAGGTTACGCGGCAGATATTGAGCCAGGTAGGCCTGTTCGTCGACATCGAGCGTTTTGATCGCTTTGAGCAGGTCTTTATCGCTCATCTCTTCGATCAGGCTGTCCCATACCGGTTCGGCGACTTCCACCAGTGTTTGGCCGCGTTTGGCATTGCCAACCAACCGCCACAGTGCCAGGCGTTCGTCCTGCGGTAATGCTTCCAGCAAGTCGGCCAGGTCAGCGGCATGCATGTCGTCCAGCAGCCCGGTAATTTCAGCGGTCTGGTTTAGCAGTTCACTTTTACTGAGGGCGTTTTCATCCCCTGGTCTGCCGAGAATGCCATCGACCAAGTCTTTGTTGTTTAACAGTAGGGCAAGAATGCGCTGACGATGCTCAGCGACTTTTTTAACATTATGCGTTGCGGCGGACATGGTATTCCTTACTGGCACTCAGTGATCCTTACAGGCGATCTCTACACAAGATAGAGCATAGTGAATGCAGGCGTCATTTTTATGAAATGGGTACAGATGCCAAGGAATAAGTAAGGGGCCTGGCATGCCGAGATGCGGTCCGACGGCAGGCTGCTTAACTATTCGATTGCTCTGCAGGAGGTGTTGAGTCTGTCGGTTCAGGGGGAAGTGTCCTGATTCTCTCCCTCTATCTCGGTGGTTTCTTGATAGGGGGCGAGTTTTTTTTCCTGATGATGGGGCACCGCGACGACGGCGGCATACAGCAGACGGCCGACTAAAATGATAAAGCTGATAAACAGCACTATTTTCGTCATCTGTCCGGTGGTTTTTTTACGCATATATCACCCGGCATGCCGGTTCCTGTGTTATACCCGTCGCCTTTCAAACGGTAACCATTGTGGTGAGAGAATTGAGCCCCACGACTCATATGAGCGCAATAGACCACGCCTTTACCGTGCAAGGGAGTGGGTAATGAAAGCCGATAAAGTGTAAATGGGATTCTAGCGATTGGTGACAAATATTGTCTATTTATTTCCGGCTGCCAAAGCAGAGTATTTGGGTGGTGTTTAGCTTGGGTTTGAGTTTATCTGTTGGATCAGCATGTTAAGATGTGACAAAAAATGGCTTACATATTTTTACCCAACTTTTCCTTCTTGATTGATCGGAGTCAAGCCTCCAGCGCCCCTGGTGCATAAAATTCCCCCCCGTTCTCCTGTCGCATATGTTACTTTCAGTTTGCCTCATGAAGGGATAGAGGTATGAAAAGGAACCTGCCTTACTACCTGAACGCGTGAATGGAATTACGCTCTGACGGACTCGTTATTTTTATGGTTAAACCAACATTTTGGAAAAATTTACGTGAGCGCTGGTGGGGATATCCCCTTATCTGGAGCTTGTTGTTGATCCCGTTCGCCGGTTGGTTGTCACCCCGCATTATGTTACCTGAGAGCAAGGTTTATCTGCTCTACCTGCCGCTGGCAGCCTGCATAGCGTTGTTGATGGTTTATGACTGGCGAGCGCTACCTGGGATTGCGCTTGCGATCATGCTGCGTTACACCTACCGACTTGGCCCTGAAATCGGCGTGTTAGTCACCGCCTTGTATTTGTTATGTCTGGGCCTGTGTTGGCTGGGATATCGTAACCAAACCCAGCGTCGATGGTGTGCTGCCCCCGGTGTACCCACGTTGGTTAAAGCGCGGTTAATCTGGCTGGTTGTGTTACCGGCACTGTTATTTGTTCTCGGTTTGAAGCTGCTGGTGGGGCTAGAGCAATTGCCTGACGAGCTGGGAATGATGCCCGGCAATAATGGCTATCTGCTCGCTTTGGTTAACTTCCAGGCGTTGTTGTTAGGGTGCCTTTCTGCCATGCCGCTGTTTTACTTTATGCTGCGCATACTGAATAAACCTGGATTCGTTTTAAGATTATGGCGGCGTTTTGGTCGTGAGATGGCCCCAAACGTCGACAAAAAAGAGATGTCGCTGTGGTTATTGACCCTGTGCGCAATGGTAGCGTTGTTGTCTTATCACGCGAAAGATGCCAATCCTCTGTTGTTAGGCGGCTACGGTCTGATATTACTGCTGCCGGTGATGCTGTACGGCGCGATGCGATTTGGCTACCAATTTAACTGCATCATCTGGTCTTCGACTCTTCTGGTGTTGTTTTCCCATCATCCTGTCTATGCGCAACGTGAAGACCTGCTGCATAACCTGGCCGTCATTTCATCGATGATGGTGGTGTTTACTCTGTGCATTTTCCTGATGTCGGCGCTCAATACCCGCCAACGGTTGAGCCATGCCAGGGCGCAAAGCGCCGCGTTGCAGGATCCGGTGATTGGTTTGCCCAATCTACGCGCCCTTAAACGCGATCTGGCGCAGTCACCGCCTTCGACATTGTGCTTCCTGCGCGTGAGTGAGCTGGATTTGTTAAGCCGTAATTACGGTATGCAGTTGCGCATTCGTTTCAAGCAGCAGTTAGCCGCGCTTTTGCACCAAATATTGGCCCCGGGCGAAGGGGTTTATCATTTACCGGGCTATGACCTGTTACTGCGAGTGGATGGCAGCAATAGCGAAGAAAAGGTCGCGGAGATCTTCCGCGGGCTGGAGAAATTCCGATTGGTTTGGAATGGCTTGCCAATCCATCCGCCGTTGGGGTTAGGGTATTGCAGCGTGGTTGCCGATTTTGAGCATCTGTATCTTTTGTTGGGGGAGCTTAGCTCGTTGGCTGAGGTTTCGCTGACCAGTGGCAAGCCGGAGAGCACACAGAATGGCGGTCATGTGGTGCAGGACGAAATCAAACGCAAGGTGGCGTTACTGCATGGGGTGCAACGTTCTCTGGATAGCGATGGATTTATCCTGATGGCGCAGCCGATTGTGGGGCTGCGTGGCGATAGATACCACGAAATTCTGTTACGTATGCGCGATGATCGGGGGGCGATCATCTCACCGAATGATTTTTTGCCGGTGGTACATGAGTTCGGCCTGTCCTATCGTTTGGATATGTGGGTATTGCGCAATACGTTGAAATTTATGGATCAACACCGAACCGAACTGCCCAGTGTGCGCTTTGCGATTAATTTGTCACCTTCTTCGCTGTGCAGGCCGATGTTGTGCCATGACGTACAGGATTTGCTGGAGCAGTACGGGATTGAACCCTATCAATTGACGCTGGAAGTGACCGAATCGCATTTGCTACAGGATACCGACTATGCCGGGACCAACCTGCAAGTGTTGCGTGAGATGGGGTGCCGCATTGCGTTAGATGATTTTGGCACGGGCTATGCCAGCTACAATCGACTCAAAATACTGCCTGTCGACATGCTGAAAATAGACGGGAGTTTTGTACGCGATATGCTGACTAATCCGGTAGATTTCCAGGTCGTTATGTCTATCTGCAAGGTCGCACGGATGAAGCGTTTGGTTATTGTGGCAGAGTATGTCGAAAGTGCGGAACAGTGGGCGGCGCTCAAGGGCGTCGGTGTGGATTATATGCAGGGCTATTTTATCAGCGAACCGCAGTTGCTAACGGCACTGTTGCCGGCAAAAGATTGATTATCGCCCCCAGACGGGGGCGATAGATTTAGGCTGAGCGCTGCTCGTCCTGAGAACCTTCTTCTTCGCAAATCAGTTTCCAGCCCACGACGTCGTTCCAGTAGGCCTGTTCACGTTCAAAGTCCAATTGCACCAGGCTGTTTTGCGCCAAATAACCCGCAGGGAAACGCAGTGTCCAGTGGTTGTCGTCAGTGCTCAGACGCAACGTTTCTGGCGTGGTGGTCGACTGACGTTGGTTGTTGAGCAGGGTGCTTAAGCGCAGCAGTTGGATCAGCGGCAGGTAGTGTTTTTTCTTAAACAGGTTCAGGCGTGGCAGTTCTTCCAGCTTGATACCTTTGCGGTGGAAGCGTACCAGCGCAGCCAACAGTAACTGCTGCTCTTGGTTAAAGCCCGGCAAGTTGGTGTTTTGCAGAATATAGGCCGAGTGGCGGTGCATGCCGCTGTGATTGATGCTTAAGCCCACTTCATGCAGCATGGCTGCCCACTTCAGCAGGGCTTCCAATTGCGGGTTCGCCAGCTTGGTGTTTTGCGCCATCCACTGTGCATACAACAGTTCTGTGGTTTCCAGCACCCGTTTAGCTTGTTCTCGGTCGATATTGTAGTGATCGGCTAGGCTTTTGGCGGTACGGCTGCGAATGTCCTGATGGCGGAAACGGCCCTCCATCTCGTACAACACGCCTTCGCGCAGTGCACCGTCGGAAAGACGCAGATCGCGAATTGCCAGCGCATCGAATACGCCACACAGGATAGCCAAACCCGGTACAAACACCGACTGACGGTCTTCCGACAGTCCCGGCAGGCTCAGCGCGCTGAAGTTTTTAAACTGCAGCACCTGTTCTGCCAACATTTCCAGTCGTTCGAGTGTAATCAGGCCGTCTTTCTCACCCATTTCCACCAGCACTTCATGTGCGGCTTTGATGGTACCGGATGCGCCTAGTGCATATTGCCAGCCCTGAATGCGGTACTGCCAGGCCAGGGTTTCCAGTTTCTGTGCTGCCGCGAGGCGTGCACGTTTGAAGTTATTTTTGCTGATTTCACCGCCAGGGAAGAACTGTTGGGCGAAGCTCACGCAACCCATGCGGCGACTTTCTGCCAACAGTGGCTCAAAGTCTTCGCCGATCACCAGCTCGGTAGACCCCCCTCCGATGTCGATCACCAGTTTGCGGCCTTTTTCCGGCTGGGTATGTTCCACGCCCATAAAGATCAGACGCGCTTCTTCCTGCCCGGCGATGATTTCAATAGGGTAGGGGATAACTTTGGCAGCGCGCTTGAGGAAGACCTCCGCGTTTACTGCCTGGCGTAACGTATGGGTACCGACGATCGTAACGTTATCTGCCGGGAAGCCCTGGAGCCGTTCGGCAAACAGCGCCAGACAGGCCAGGCCACGTTCTATTGCCTCTTCACTGAGCACATTGTTGCTGTCCAATCCATCGGCGAGGTGTACCCGCTGTTTTAAACGGCCTAATACCTGTAAGGCGCCGTTGACGACGCGGGCAATCACCATGTGGAAGCTGTTCGACCCGAGATCGATGGCAGCGATTTCCTGCGGTTTGTTCGTTGCTGTGCTTTTTAGCGGCATAGTTGCTGGCCTACTGTCCTGGTTGTTCCAGAGCTTTTAAATACTCATAAATGGCAACCTGAGAACGGACTTTACGGCGATTGCCGCGTGGTACGTACTGGTTGCTCAGTTCTTTATCGAGGTAACGCGCCTTGACCGTGTCGCTGAACAGGATTTCCAGAATATCCAGAACCCGTTGTTTCAGCGTTGGATCCAGCAGCGATACCGCGACTTCGATGCGGTAATCTATGTTACGGGTCATCCAGTCTGCGGAAGACAGATAAACCAGTTTGTCACCTTTGTTTTCGAAAACGTAAACCCGATCGTGTTCCAGATAACGGTCGACGATGCTGATTATCTGAATATTGTCACTGATCCCCGGCAGGTTGGGAATCAAAGAACACATCCCTCGCACCAACAGGCGGATTTTTACACCGGCACCGGAGGCGGTATATAACCGATCTACCAGTCCTTTATCCACCAGATTGTTGATTTTCAGCATAATGCCAGCAGGATGCCCCGCCTGTGCGTTGGCAATTTCCTGATCAATCAACTCATACAGCTTCAAGCGCGAGTTCTGCGGCGACACCATCAGGTTGTCGAAGGTGACCGGTCGATACGGGTTTTCGATAAAGTTGAACACCCGACGCACCTCGTTGGTGATACGTGAGTCGGCGGTCAGCAACGAATAGTCGGTATAAATACGCGCGGTTTTCTCGTTAAAATTACCGGTCCCGATATGAGCATAGCGCACAATCTCATCGCCTTCACGGCGTGAGATCAGGAACAGCTTGGCGTGGATTTTCAGCCCCGGCGCCGAGAAGATAACGTGTACACCAGCTTCCGTCAGGCGTTTAGCCCAGTGGATGTTGGCCTCTTCATCAAAGCGCGCCTGTAGCTCTACCACCACTGTGACTTTCTTGCCGTTATGGGCTGCGTGGATCATCGACTCAATGATGCGTGAGTCTTTTGCTACGCGATAAATATTGATTTTGATCGCCAGCACGCTAGGGTCAAAGGATGCCTGGCGCAGCAGCTCCAGCACATGCTCAAAGGTGTGGTACGGATAATAAAGCAACACGTCTTGTTCGCGGATCGCGTCAAAGCCGTTGCGGAACTTATCGAACCAAATATGGCGTAGGCGTGGCAGCGGTTTGTTGACCAGATTAGCCTTACCGACATTAGGGAAGCCGATAAAATCTTTAAAATTATGGTAACGGCCGCCGGCGATCACTGAATCATAGTTAGATATGCCAAGTTTACCGCGCAGCAGTTCTACCATTTCATTTGGCATATCACGCTGATAAACAAAACGCACCGGCTCGGCGGTCAGACGCTGCTTCAGGCTGGAGGACATCAGTTCCAGCAGGCTGGATTCCATTTCGGTCACCAGATCGTATTCCGCGTCACGGGTCATTTTCATCGAATAGGCATTGAGTGCGTCGTAATCGAAGAAGCCCTTAAAGATATCGTCCAGGCAATAACGCAGGATGTTATCCAACAGGATCATAGGTTTGCGACGACGCGGAGCTTCTGGTGGCAGATTGACGAAACGCGGCACCTTATCGGACGGGATTTCCAGCAGTGCGTAGTCAATGCGCGTGCCGCGGATGATCTCCACTGCCAGATAGGTGTAATCGTCTTTGAGGAACTGCACCAGATTGGTTTCGTGGTTGATCAGGATGGGCGTGATGTGTTGGCGCAGGTGCTGCTTGAAGTATTGTCGCAGCCAGATTTGCTGATTCTCGGACACCTGGCGTTCATTAATCAGGAAGATCTGATTACGTGCCATTTCCAGCAGTAAATCGTTATACAGGCTGTCGAACTCTTGATCGGTTTTTAATACTTTGGCCTGGATCTTTTTGAGCAAATGGCGAGAAGTGCCGCCAGAACCCTGTTCTTCGCTGATCAGGATGCGTCGTTTGAGATCGGCAAAACGGACTTTATAGAATTCATCAAGGTTATTGGAGTAAATGCCCAGAAAACGCATGCGCTCAATCAGGGGATTGCTCTTATCTGCGGCTTCCTGCAACACGCGTTCATTAAAGGATAACCAGCTTAATTCTTTTTCGATGTAGAGCTTTTCCTGACCCATTGCCACTCCAGTTCAATTTTAGAAAAGGATCCGGGACGCAGCCCGGATGCCGCTTCAGGTCGCGTCCCTAAAGCCCGAACGCTGCGTTGTCGGGCTTGAACGTAGGCCCGCGATGCCCAGTACCCACCGCCTTGATTACGGGCTTTTGGGACTGCGACGGCGCCATGACCTATTGCGGGACACAGCCTACTATCTTGCATCATTATTGCGAGAGATTGACAGGAAAGTCCAACATATCCATTACGTTGGCATGAGGCATTTTAATACGTAAAAATATTTACTGTGGCATCAGAGCTGCCGGACATGTTTGCGTAGCATAAAATTGTGATTATTGTGCTTTATATTTATGGATATGATCGGTATTGCCATCATTTTTCAGCAACATATGTGATTAATGATGCAGTATTGCAGCGTAAAGTTCGCTGAAAGCTCCGGGTAACTTTGTCATGCAAACGTCATAAAACTGACATAAGATGCCCGGTTATTCTATGGCGCAAGCCTGCTTACATCAGCGATAGCGAGAGACATGGCACAGACTACGGTAAACCAACATCCCCGGGATCGCCTGCGAGCGCGCATCGACCGTAGCGTGCAGGCGGCGGTCACCGTCAGCGGGTTGCTGGTGCTGATGACGTTGATGCTGATCTTCGTTTACCTGTTGTTTGCCGTACTCCCCCTGTTTAAACCGGCGGCGATGGGCCAGGCAAAGCCGTTGCCGATCAGTGCTGCGGCACCGGCGCTGGCGCTGGGTATGGATGTACAACAGCGCATCGGTTATCGCATTGATGAACAGGGTGTGGGGCAGTTTTACACCTTAACCTCACAAGAAGGTACAAAGGCAGGTACGCCGTTGACGCAACAATCCTTGCTGAGCAAACCGGCGTTGTTGACCCAGGCGGCCGGCGAGCGCGATCTGTTCGCTTTGGCGCAGGCCGACGGCCGGTTTATTGTCGCCAGCGCGGATTTTGCTGCCGCCGGTACGTCGTTACCGCAGTGGCTGTTCCCGCTTGGGCAACGGCCGCTTACACTGGACAAGCAGGGGCAGCCGTTGACCTTGTTGACGCTGTCCGAGGCACGGCATGGACAGTATTTGCTGGCCGGGATCACCATCGATCGCCGTTTGGTGTTCGGTCGTTTTAGCCATGATCAACCTCCACAACTGAGTGAACACCCGCTTAACAGCACGGTACAGCAACTGGTGCTAACACCGGACGGTCGTCAATTGTACTTGCTGGCAGGTAATCGGCTAGCCCGCTATCAAATAAACGATACCCAGTTGCAGCTAAAAGAAAGCCGTATTCTCGGCGACCATCCCCCTTATCAACTGACGGCGTTGCCCGGCGGCAGTGCGTTATTGATCGAGGCGGCAAATGGCGTTATGCGTGAATGGTTTGATGTGGAAAAAGACCAGCGCTGGCAGTTGATGCCAGTTCAACATTTCGACCATCAGTCCGAACCACAGGATTTGCTGGTGGCTGAACCTTATCGCCGGGTGTTTGCTACGCTGAGGCCTGACGGTGGTTTTTCGTTGTTCTCCAGTATTCAACCGCAGCCATTGCTGAATGGCAGACTCAGCGCCGGGGTACAGCAGATGGCATTCGCTCCGCGGGGTGATGGCCTGCTGTTGGAAACCGCGCAGGGCTGGCAACACTATGCGATCGATAACCCGTATCCCGATGTCACCTGGCGCTCACTGTGGCACAAGGTGTGGTATGAAAATTACCCCGAACCGGCTTATGTTTGGCAGTCAACCTCCGGTGAGGACAGTTATCAGGCCAAATTTAGCCTGATTCCGGTCATTTTCGGTACATTCAAAGCCGCGGCCTACGCCATGCTGTTCGCCATTCCACTGGCGTTAGCCGGGGCGATTTATACGGCCTATTTCATGTCTGCCGGACTGCGGCGGGTGATCAAACCGGCGATTGAGGTCATGGGCGCCTTACCGACGGTGGTGATCGGGCTGGTGGCCGGTATTTGGCTGGCGCCCGTGATTGAGCATTATTTGCTGGCGGTCTTGTCGTTGCCGCTGTTGCTGGCCGTGGTCGTTCTGGCGTGCGGGGCGCTGGTGAACCGCTTGGTATCGCGTCGTCTGCCGCCTGGTTTTGATCTGCTGATCCTGTTGCCGCTGATAGCACTCACCGTTTGGTTGGCGTTTAGCCTTGGGCCTTGGCTGGAAGTAAAACTGTTCGGTGAACCGCTGCATTTTTGGCTGGGTGATGATTATGACCAGCGTAATACGCTGGTGGTCGGCGTGGCGATGGGTTTTGCGCTGGTACCGATTATCTTCTCTCTGGCGGAAGATGCCTTGTTCAGTGTGCCGGCAACCTTGAGTCAGGGGTCTTTGGCCTTGGGGGCGACTCAATGGCAAACCGTGATGCGGGTGGTTTTACCTTCGGCTAGCGCCGGGATTTTCTCAGCGCTGATGATTGGTTTTGGTCGGGCCGTAGGCGAAACCATGATCGTGCTGATGGCGACCGGAAATACACCGGTTATCGACGGCAGTCTGTTCCAGGGCTTACGGGCTTTGGCTGCCAATATCGCCATCGAAATGCCGGAGGCGGTTGCTGGTAGCAGCCACTATCGCGTGCTGTTCCTGACTGCACTGGTACTCTTCATTTTCACTTTTGTCTTCAACACGCTGGCGGAAGCTATCCGTCTGCGTTTACGTGAACGTTATACCTTGAACCAGGAGGCGCCATGAGACGTTGGGCGAAGAGTGGTTCACCGTGGATCTGGCTGACAGCCGGATCGGTCGCGGTCAGTCTATTGGCGTTGATCGGTATTATGTTGCTGTTGGCCGGGCAGGGTATGCGTTATTTCTGGCCTAGTCCTGTCTACCAATTTGAGCTCAATCAAAGCGCTGCCGGCCCGGTGACGATGATCGGTGAGTTGTACCAACAACAGAGCATTCCGCGCCGCCAACTGTTGGAGTCTGGCGTTGAGTTACCACCAGGAAATGCGCAGAGTTTTGAACGTTATCTGATCAAGGTAGGCAATCGCGAGAGTGAAGGGCAGGATTTCCGCACACTGCTGGCCGGAGATATTCTTCGTCAAAGCACGCCTCGTGATTTACTGGTGCTGGAGCGCAACAGCAACGGCACCGCCTATGGCTATTTGGCCGGCATGCTGCAGGACGGCCAACCCTTGACCGGACGTAATCTCAGCCAAGCGCTGTTACAGCGTTTGCCACAAATTGCTGCGCTTTCACGTCAGGCACATGACATTCAGTTCCGCGATATGGCGCGCATCAACCAACGGTTTGACGCGTTACGCCTGCGCGAGAAAAGCTTGCAGCACAGTGAGCAGTTGGACGCGCGTGCTCAGGCGTCCATTAACGCCGAAAGATTGGAGTTACAACGTCAGTATCGCGTGCTGTCTGACCGGTTGGACGGTTTGAACCGCGATCGCCACCGTGATGTGCTGCTGCTGCGTGATATGCACGGTCAGGTCCATACTATTGCGCTCAGTCAGGTGCGCGATGCCTGGTATCCCAATGCGATGAATACCACGCAAAAGTTGGTGCACTGGGGCGAGCAGGTGAAGAAGTTCCTCAGCGATAGCCCGCGTGAAGCCAACACCGAAGGAGGGGTGTTCCCGGCCATTTTCGGCACGGTGCTGATGGTGATTCTGATGTCGATCGTCGTGATGCCGTTTGGTGTGATCGCCGCCGTCTATCTGCACGAATACGCCGGGAATAATGTGCTGACGCGCCTGATACGTATCGCGGTCGTTAACCTGGCCGGTGTGCCGTCGATTGTCTACGGCGTGTTCGGTCTCGGCTTCTTCGTCTATATGATTGGTGGCACGATTGATCAGCTTTTCTTCCCGGAGTCGCTGCCTAACCCAACCTTTGGTACGCCAGGCGTATTATGGGCGGCTTTGACATTGGCGTTGCTGACGTTGCCGGTGGTGATCGTCGCCACTGAAGAGGGGCTGTCCCGCATTCCTGCTTCACTGCGTCAAGGCTCGTTGGCGCTGGGCGCCAGCCGGGCTGAAACGCTGTGGCGCATTGTTTTGCCAATGGCTGCGCCAGCAATGATGACGGGCTTGATCCTGGCGGTTGCGCGCGCAGCGGGAGAGACTGCACCACTGATGTTGGTTGGCGTGGTGAAATCCGTACCTGTGCTACCGGTGGATGATATTTTCCCGTATCTGCATCTGGAGCGGAAGTTTATGCACCTGAGCTTCCAAATTTACGATATGGCTTTCCAAAGTCCAAGTGTGGAAGCGGCCCGCCCCTTGGTGTTCGCTACCGCCTTCCTGCTGGTGGTGATTGTGGTAGGGTTGAATTTGGCGGCGATGGGGATCCGACACTCGCTGAGGGAGCGGTACAGAGCATGGTCGCAGTAATAATGACGTTATTCTTGGGGAGTGCGTAATGGGTTTGATGACGCCAGGCAGTTTGCCCCGGCTGGATGTCCAGCATCTTGATGATGAACATACCGCGTTGGCGGTAAAGGATCTCAACCTGTTCTATGGTGAAAAACAGGTGCTGCATGATATTTCTCTGCGTATTCCAAAACACCGTGTGACGGCGCTGATTGGCCCATCGGGTTGCGGTAAATCAACGCTATTACGCTGCTTCAATCGCATGAATGATTTGGTGGATAATTGCCGAATCGAGGGCGACTTGCAGCTTAACGGTCAGGTTATTTACGGATCGCAAATCGACGTTGCGGCGTTAAGACGCCGAGTGGGGATGGTGTTCCAGCGGCCGAATCCGTTCCCGAAGTCGATTTATGAAAATGTGGTTTACGGTTTGCGTCTACAGGGCGTGCGCGATAGACGCATTCTTGATGAAGCGGTAGAACGTTCGTTGCGTGCTGCGGCGCTGTGGCATGAGGTAAAAGACCGACTGCGTGAGAACGCATTCCGTCTTTCCAGCGGTCAACAGCAGAGATTGGTGATTGCACGGGCGATAGCCATTGAACCTGAGGTGTTGCTGCTCGATGAGCCAACCTCGGCGCTGGATCCGATCTCGACCCTGACTATCGAAGAGCTGATTTCCGCGCTGAAACAGCACTATAGCGTGGTGTTGGTGACGCACAATATGCAGCAGGCGGCGCGGGTATCTGACTACACGGCGTTTATTCACCAGGGCCGACTGGTAGAGTACAACGACACCGACGACATCTTCACCTCACCGCGCCAGCGGCGTACCGAGGATTATATTACCGGGCGCTATGGTTAAGGGCATTTTCATCCCTTCCTGACGGTGAAGTACAATTCAGATGCCAATATATAAAAAACCCGCTTTCGCGGGTTTCTTTATGTCATATCACTTCACCAGAGGCTTATCGCTGGCAGCGGTTTTGAACTTTGCCAGATACTGCGGCTGGAAGATGCACATGCGCAGCACGGTGCGGTATTCGCCGTTAACGAAGAACTCATCAATCAGCTCACCCTCGACTTCAAAGCCCAGCTTGCTGTAAATGTGGATCGCTTTCGGGTTCTCTTTGTCGACGATCAGATACAGCTTGTATAGGTTCAGTACTGAGAAGCCGTAGTCCATTGCCAGCTTGGCGGCGATAGTAGCGTAACCTTTGCCCTGATGAGTCGGATCAATAATGATCTGGAATTCCGCGCGGCGGTGGATGTGATCGATCTCCACTAGCTCTACCAGACCGACTTTGGCACCCTGGTGTTCGATAATAAAGCGGCGTTCGCTTTGATCGTGGATGTGCTTGTCGTACAGATCGGAAAGCTCAACGAAGGCTTCGTAGGGTTCTTCGAACCAATAGCGCATCACGCTGGCGTTGTTGTCCATCTGGTGGACAAACGTCAAATCATCCCGTTCCAGTGGGCGTAGTTTGACGTTGGTAGAGCTGGACATGGGGATTCCTTAATGTCGTTATTGTAGGAAATAGTGCCTTATATTGTCGGCAAGTATAGCGCTGGCGGTGCTGATGCTGCGAAAAAAAACGGCGCCGTTAGAGGCGCCGTTTAGAAAACGTTCGGTTTTGCACTTTAGTCCGCTGCATGCCCTTGCTCGGGAAGGCGTTCGCCATCCAGCCAGGCAGCGCCATCACGCATCGCTAACCGACCTTCGACAAACCAATTTACCACCAGCGGGTAAATAGTGTGTTCCTGAGCTTGCACCCGTTCAACCACCTCATCTTCCTCGTCCCCGGGGAAGATTGGCACTTTGGCTTGCAGGATCACCGGGCCGCCATCGAGCTGTTCGGTAACGAAATGCACTGAGGTGCCGTGTTCGCTGTCACCGTTGTCGATAGCTTGTCGATGGGTATGCAATCCCGGGTATTTAGGCAGCAGAGAAGGGTGGATGTTCAGCATGCGTCCGGCATAGTGTTGCACGAACTGTGGGCTGAGAATGCGCATATAACCGGCCAGCACCACCAGATCAGGCTGGTATTGGTCGATAGCCTCCGCCAATGCGGCGTCGAACGCCACACGGTCGGCAAAAGCTTTAGCATCCAGCGCATGGGCGGCAATACCTGCTGCTTCTGCGCGTTGCAGGCCATAAGCCTGCGCCCGGTTGCTGAATACCGCCACGATGTCGGCGGCAATCCGGCCCTGCTGGCAGGCGTCAATCAGTACCTGGAGATTGCTCCCCTGGCCAGAGACTAACACCACGATCTTTTTCATCAGTTGATGACCACTTGTTGTTCGTCAGAAGAAGCGGTCAGTTTACCAATCTTCCAGGCTTTTTCACCGGCTGCGGTCAACAAGGCGATAGCAGATTCAACGGACGCTTCTGGCAGTGCAATCACCATACCCACGCCACAGTTAAAGGTGCGGTACATTTCGTGACGACTCACATTGCCGGTTTGCTGCAACCAGTTAAATACTGCCGGCCATTGCCAGCTTGATTCGTCGATCACTGCCTGCATGCCTTCTGGCAGCACGCGCGGGATGTTTTCCCAGAAACCGCCACCGGTCAGGTGGGCGATAGCGTGCACGTCAATTTTCTCGATCAGTTCCAGCACGGATTTCACATAAATCTTGG
Source organism: Serratia grimesii NBRC 13537 (assembly GCF_001590905.1). Classification (GTDB taxonomy): domain Bacteria; phylum Pseudomonadota; class Gammaproteobacteria; order Enterobacterales; family Enterobacteriaceae; genus Serratia; species Serratia grimesii. Next base: position 41,223 of record NZ_BCTT01000015.1, on the reverse strand, counting down.
TCGGTGCCAGCAGGTGGTCAGCCAGCGGTTTGCCGTCCAGATCGGTGGTGGTTGGGTCGGTGTTGCTGACTTCCAGAATTTTGCGCACCAGCGAGTAGCCGTTGGAGTGTGGGCCGGAAGCGCCAAGGGCAATCAGAGCATCGCCAGACTGCACTTTGCTGCCATCGATAATTTCGGATTTTTCGACCACGCCAACGCAGAAGCCGGCAACGTCGTAATCTTCACCGTGGTACATGCCAGGCATTTCGGCGGTTTCACCCCCCACCAGCGCACAACCGGACTGCTTACAGCCCTCGGCGATGCCGGTGATCACGCTGGCCGCGGTGTCCACGTCTAGTTTGCCGGTGGCAAAGTAATCCAGGAAGAACAGCGGCTCAGCGCCCTGTACTACCAAGTCGTTCACACACATTGCGACCAGATCGATGCCGATGGTGTCGTGTCGTTTCAGGTCCATCGCCAGACGCAGCTTGGTGCCTACGCCGTCGGTACCGGAAACCAGTATTGGCTCGCGGTATTTCTGCGGCAACGCACACAAGGCGCCAAAACCGCCCAGACCACCCATGACTTCCGGGCGGCGGGTCTGTTTAACTACACCTTTGATGCGGTCTACCAATGCATTGCCAGCATCGATATCGACACCTGCGTCTTTATAGCTGAGAGAGGTTTTGTCGGTCACTGCGCGATCCCCACGACGGTTTGCGATTTGAAAACTGTGCTTCCGGCATTGATTCCGGAATAAGGCGCGGCAATTCTAACAGCGCAGGCAAACGTTTGCGAGTGGCTTGTGAAGCAGCTCCGCTTTTTCGTCATCTATACTGTTATTCAATCTTTTGTTGATCCCGATCGGGCTATTGTGGGTGGCGCTGTCGGCAAAAGGAGGTATAATCCGGCGATTTTTTTGGCCGTCAACCACCTTAATAGGAGAAAAATGATGAAGATCGTTGAGGTGAAACACCCGCTGGTGAAACACAAGCTTGGCCTGATGCGTGAAAATGACATCAGCACCAAACGCTTCCGTGAGTTGGCTTCGGAAGTCGGTAGTTTGCTGACCTATGAAGCGACCGCCGATCTGGAAACAGAGAAGGTGACCATCGATGGCTGGTGTGGTCCGGTTGAAATAGATCAGATTAAAGGGAAAAAAATTACCGTTGTGCCTATCCTTCGTGCCGGTCTGGGTATGATGGAAGGGGTGTTGGAAAACGTCCCAAGTGCGCGTATCAGCGTGGTTGGTGTTTACCGTGACGAGGAAACTCTGGAGCCGGTACCGTATTTCCAAAAGCTGGTTTCCAATATCGAAGAGCGTTTGGCGCTGGTGGTTGATCCAATGCTGGCGACCGGTGGCTCGATGATCGCGACCATTGATTTGCTGAAGAAAGCCGGCTGTAACAGCATCAAGGTGCTGGTATTGGTTGCCGCGCCGGAAGGTATTGCCGCGCTGGAGAAAGCACACCCGGACGTTGAGCTGTACACTGCCTCTATCGATCAGTGCCTGAACGAGAAAGGCTACATCGTGCCGGGCTTGGGTGACGCGGGCGACAAGATATTTGGTACCAAATAAAAATTTAGCCGACTGATGAGTCGGCTTTTTTTTGCATAAAATTATAACCAGAGGAAAAACATCCATGACCCGTCGCGTCATCGGCGTGAGCGAACGCCCGCCGCTACTCCAGACTATTCCGCTCAGCTTCCAACACCTGTTCGCCATGTTTGGTGCTACCGTGTTGGTGCCTATCCTGTTCAAAATCAACCCGGCGACGGTGCTGCTGTTTAACGGCGTCGGCACGCTGCTGTATCTGTTTATCTGTAAGGGTAAGATCCCAGCGTATCTCGGTTCTAGCTTCGCATTCATTTCCCCGGTTTTGCTGCTGTTGCCGCTGGGCTATGAGGTCGCGCTGGGTGGCTTCATCATGTGCGGGGTATTGTTCTGCCTGGTGGCGCTGATCGTTAAAAAAGCCGGAACTGGCTGGCTGGATGTGATTTTCCCGCCAGCGGCGATGGGGGCGATTGTCGCGGTCATTGGGTTGGAGCTGGCGGGTGTGGCAGCCAATATGGCAGGCTTGCTGCCAGCCGATGGCGTCAGTGCTGACACAACTACGATAACAATTTCTTTGGTGACGCTTGGCGTGACAATCCTGGGCTCCGTGCTGTTCCGCGGTTTTCTGGCGATTATCCCAATCTTGATTGGCGTGCTGGTGGGGTATGCGTTGTCGTTCTTTATGGGCGTGGTTGATTTGACCCCGATCCGCGAAGCGCATTGGTTCGCACTGCCAACGTTCTATACTCCGCGGTTTGAGTGGTTTGCTATCTTTACCATCCTGCCTGCGGCGTTGGTGGTGATTGCTGAGCACGTTGGTCACTTGGTTGTAACGGCCAATATCGTGAAGAAAGATTTGATCCGCGATCCTGGCTTGCACCGTTCTATGTTTGCCAATGGCATTTCGACGGTAATCTCAGGTTTCTTCGGGTCAACGCCAAACACTACCTACGGTGAGAATATTGGTGTGATGGCGATTACCAAAGTCTATAGCACCTGGGTGATTGGTGGCGCCGCGATTCTGGCTATCTTGCTTTCCTGCGTGGGCAAGTTGGCGGCAGCCATTCAGGCTGTTCCGGTACCGGTCATGGGCGGGGTATCTTTGCTGCTGTACGGGGTGATTGGGGCATCTGGTATTCGCGTATTGATTGAGTCCAAGGTGGACTATAACAAGGCACAGAATTTGATCCTGACCTCGGTGATCCTGATTATCGGCGTCAGCGGTGCCAAGGTGCATATTGGTGCCGCCGAGCTGAAAGGCATGGCATTGGCGACCATTGTGGGTATTGGTCTGAGCTTGTTGTTCAAGGTCATCAGCCTGTACCGCAAGGAAGAGGATGTGATCGACGCGCCGGACGAACCGGCTGAACGGAAGTCATAATAGAAAACGGGCAGCCACTAGGCTGCCCGTTTTGTTAATACGCAAGAAATTAGCTGCGGATTTTACGGTAAACAAACAGCACAACGATAGCGCCGATTACGGCCACCACGAAGCTGCCGAAGTTGAAACCGTCAACTTTGCCGTAGCCGAAGAAGGTGCTGATATAGCCCCCTACCACAGCGCCGACGATCCCTAATACGACGGTCAGAATAAAACCACCACCGTCTTTACCTGGCATAATCCACTTGGCTAAAATGCCCGCGATAAGGCCGAAGATAATCCAGGAAATAATCCCCATTTGTTGCTCCTTTCTTGTGATGTCAGGCGTTACTGCTGTGTAGCCGGTTGCGTTTGTTCTGCAGAGTCGGCATCACGTTTTAAGTCTTCCGCTTTATTTTCAGCGCTGTTTTTGATTGCTTCGGTTTTCGCTTTGGCCTGCTCGGTCAAATCGTTGGCGCCATTAATTGCATCGTTCTTAATGGTTTTAGCCTGATCGACCAACTGCTGGCTTTGTTTGCTGGCATCTTCTTTGAGTGCGTCAGCCTTGGCTTTTGCATCATTGGTGATGGCATCTGCCTGCTTGGCGGCGTCGTCTTTAATCGCAGCGGCCTTGTCTTTAAGCTGGTCCGCTTGCGTGGTAGCTTCTTTCTTGATGTCCTTGGCCACTGCAGCAGCTTTATCGGTCAGATCGTCCGCTTTTTTCTGTGCGGCGTCTTTCATCTGCTCTGCGCTGTCTTTGGCTTTTTCAAGATTGGCGTCGACTTTGGATGAATCATCACAGCCGGCAAGCAATAGCCCAATGATTGAGGCCAAAAGCACTTTATTCCATACTTTCATTGTCCATATCCTTGTAGAAATCTTATTAATGGCGATTGCATTTCGCCTCACTATACTAGGATAACTCATGGATAAAGTACAAATTCTGACTGGTCAGAATCGCTGTTAGCGTGGCTTTGTCGGGGTTGTTGTTCACTATTACGGCATAAAATCCTGCCGATTCAACAGAGCCTGTTTTCTGTGGTAGACTTACCGCGTTTTCCTGCCAGTTTTGGTTGAGGTGCTTTTCTGAATACGCCGGCACAGCTTTCACTGCCACTTTATCTTCCCGATGATGAAACTTTTGCCAGTTTTTATCCGGGGGAGAACCCATCCCTATTAGCCGCGATCCAGTCAGCCGTTCGTCAGGAACATGGCAGCTATATCTATTTCTGGTCACGCGAGGGTGGTGGGCGTAGTCACCTGTTACATGCAGCCTGTGCGGAGCTTTCACAACGCGGCGAAGCCGTGGGCTATGTGCCGTTGGATAAGCGTGCTTATTTCGTGCCGGAAGTTTTGGATGGCATGGAGCAGCTGGCTTTGGTGTGCATCGATAATATCGAATGTATCGCGGGTGACGAAGAGTGGGAAATGGCCATCTTCAATCTCTATAACCGCATTCTGGAAACCGGACGTACGCGTCTGTTTATCACTGGCGATCGCCCGCCACGGCAATTGAATCTCCATCTGCCTGATTTGGCTTCGCGGTTAGACTGGGGCCAGATCTACAAGTTACAGCCGCTGTCGGATGAAGAGAAACTGCTGGCTCTGCAATTGCGTGGCAAACTGCGCGGCTTTGAACTGCCGGAAGACGTGGGCCGTTTTCTGCTGAAACGGTTGGATCGTGAGATGCGGACACTGTTTATGACATTGGATCAGCTCGATCATGCCTCGATCACTGCACAGCGTAAGCTGACCATCCCGTTTGTGAAAGAGATCCTGGGGCTTTAACAGGTTCTATTGAGTTAAATAGGGCACCGTATGCTGTGCCCACTATCCTGCTTACAGAATTTCCAGCACCTGCTCCGGCGGTCTACCAATACGCGCTTTATTGCCGTTGACCACAATAGGACGCTCGATCAGTTTCGGATTCGCTACCATGGCGGCTAACAGCTGATCTTCACTCAGGCTTTCATCTGCCAGTTTCAATTCCTTGTACACGTCTTCTTTCTTACGCATCAGATCGCGTGCCGAGGTGAAACCCAGCTCCTTAAGCAGTTTTTTTAGCTGGGCCACCGACGGTGGTGTCTCCAGATACAGTACTACTTCAGGTGTTACACCTTGTTGTTCCAGCAGTGCCAAGGTTTCACGGCTCTTGGAGCAGCGAGGGTTGTGGTAAATCGTAACGTTTTTCATTGAACTCATCCTTTTCAAAATCAGCTGCGTTGGTACTGGCGGAAACGCTCTTGCAACTGACGTAATTGGTCGATACGCGCATCATAACGCGCCTGTTTCAGGCTGCCGAGTTTTTGCAGCGAACTGGCGTTACTGAGCAAGCCGATAGCCTGATCAAGGCGGCCGGTCAGCGCCAGGCTTTCAGCACGGGCGGACAGTTCTTCATCGCGCAACCCCTGCGCGGCGCTGGCCTGAGCAAGCAGATCCCAGGCATTAGGGTCGTCCGGGTGGGCGAAGGTATAACGGTTAAGAATTTTGGATGCCTGAGCCGGCTGGTTGCCCTCAACATAGGCATTGGCAAGGTTGAGTTGCAGCACAGGGTTATTACTTTGCGCTGCATTGGCCGCCTGCAGGCGGGCGATGGCCTGCGGTGCACGTTTCTGGCCGAGATCGATGTCGGTCATCAGGTCGAGCAGCCAGACGTTTTTTGGATCTTGCGTCAGCAGCGGCTGAATGATGTTACGGGCATCATCATATTTTTTTGCCTCATAGAACAGAATCGCGCGGCCATATTTGGCTGCTGTCTGTTCACGAATATTGCCTTTGCTGTAGGTATTGAGCAGATCTTCATTTAGGCCGTAACCCTCCGAGCTGTACATGCCCAGTGAGCGTACCTTGGCCATCAGGTAATCCTGTGTGGACTGCACCAAATGTTTGGGCATTTGGTTGGCACGGTTGCGTGCGTCGGACAGGCGACTGTCGGGCAATGGGTGGGTCAGCAGCATTTCTGGCGGTTTTGAGGCGTAACGCGACTGGTCAGACAGTTTCTGCAGGAAGTCGGGCATGGCTTCTGGATCAAAACCGGCGCGTTGCAGCACCTGAATGCCGATACGGTCAGCTTCTTGCTCATTTGATTGGGTAAAGCTGATCATACCCTGTTGTGTACCGGCCAAAGTGCCGCTCAGCGCCGCCATCCCCATGGTCGGGTTGGCCATTGCCAGTAAGATGGAGCCAAGGGCACCGACCCAGGTCAGTGGGGCGTTGCGCTGTTGGTCTTCCATTGCTCGCGCAAGGTGACGCTGGGTAACGTGTGAGATTTCATGCGCCAAAACTGACGCTAACTGGCTTTCATTGTCGGTTTCACGGAACAGGGCGGAGTGCAACACGACGTTGCCGCCAAAGAAGGCAAAGGCGTTGATTTCGTCGTTACGTACCAGATAGAAATGAAAGGGTGTACGCACCGAATAGGCGCTCGCCACCAGTCGGTTACCCAACTGGTTAATATATTGGGTCAGCAGTGGGTCGTTGATCAGCGGTGCGCTGGCGCGAAGCTGACGCACGTAGAAATCTCCCATCGCCATTTCTTGGCCAATGCTCAGGGTGCCGCCCGCAGAAGTGCCCATATCCGGCAGTTGATCCTGAGTTTCCGCCTGTACCGGCGCCATCGCTGTGGCGTTGAGAGTGCCAAGCAACAGTACTGCAATCGCTGTTTTGGTCAACCGGGTGGTCATAGTCAGGCCTTCCCTTAAAGAGTCATTTCTAAGACGTCAGCATTACCGAAGAGTTCTTCTTACATACCGGACTCACCAGAACAATCAGTGCGAAAGCGTGTTAGCTCACAAAAATGCATGCGTTATGGCGGCCTGTCGGCAGATAACATCATAGTCAGCCGAAAGCGACAAGGAAACGTCTGCACGGCAATAATCGAGCAGAAATGCTTTATTTTTCATTTCTGAACCTCCCAGGTGTTATCTGCGAATTTACGTCGCTCTGTGGGTTTAATAAAACAAAGACTAACTTTGTCCGTGTTTTAATTGACAGGAAAAACGTGGACTAATATAGTCTGTGTTATTGAATTCATACGAGCAGCTCAAACCAACATGGCTTACATCACTACCAGCGTTGAATATGGCATCCATTGTTTACTTTGGCTGGTTGGCGAAAATCAGCGTGCCCTTAGCAGCCGCGATCTTGCCGAACTGCAGGGGATTTCACCCAGTTTCCTTGCCAAAATTTTTCCGAAGCTGGAGAAGGCAGGGATCGTCGCTGCGAGTGAAGGCGTGCGCGGCGGATATCGACTTGCTCGCCCTGCGGATGACATCACTTTTCTGGAGATCATTGACGCGATTGAAGGGCATAAACCGTTGTTTGATTGTCAGGAGGTGCGCGGTCGTTGTGCGGTGTTTGACGACAGTCCACCAGACTGGGCGGTATCCGGCAAGTGTGCGATCCACGCAGTGATGCTACAGGCCGAAAAGGCGATGCGTGATGCACTTGCAGTGCAAACGTTGGGGGCCGTTGCCGCTCGCTTCGGACGCAAGGCACCAGAAGGGTTCTTTGGTGAGATCGACATCTGGATTGATGAACGCATGAGTGAGCGAACGACGCGTAGCGGCAAGCCAGCTCGCACAAAGCCTCAATAACGTCTCAGTATTTCCTCTGATTCTTTTTTTCCCGCCTGTGTGCCACAGGCGGTAGCCCTTCTGCACCCTTTTGACAGGCGGCGGAACGGCCCAACTCGCCTGGAAAATAGTACGGGCAATTCAACAACCCGATAAAACGTGTATGAAGGAGTCATTCCATGACGCAGAAAATAGTGATCGCCGGTTCTGGTTTTGCTGGATTTTGGGCCGCAGTTTCCGCCATGCGGGCGGTGTCGCTTGCCGGTAAAGAAGGGGCCGTCGAAGTGACGATGGTTTCGCCGACCCCGAATGTCACCATCCGCCCAAGATTGTATGAAGCAGTGTTGGAAAACATGAGTCCTGATATCTCTGCGCAGCTTGCGGCAATTGGCGTTCGCCATTTTGCCGGGTTGGTTGAGCATATCGACAGCGAAAACAAGACATTGCAGGTCGTGAGTGCCGAAGGGCAAAAACACCAACTGGTTTATGACCGTTTGGTGCTGGCGACCGGTAGCCAGTTGTTTGTTCCCCCGGTTGCCGGTTTTGCCGAGTATGGATTCAATGTCGATACACTGGAAAGTGCGCAACGGCTGGATGCCCATTTAAAGGCGTTGGTAGATCAACCAGAAACCTCGGCGCGAAACACCGTGGTGGTGGTGGGCGGTGGGCTAACCGGGCTAGAAAGTGCAGCAGAAATGCCGGTGCGTTTGCGTGCCATTCTGGGCAATGAAGCAAATATCCGTGTTGTGATTGTTGATACCGCGGAACAAGTGGGTGCTGGAATGGGGGCTGAGCCAGGCGTCGTGATCCGACAAGCATTGGACGAATGCGGCGTTGAATCACGGGCAGGAACGCGCGTTACGGCGATCGACGCAGGTAGCGTAACGCTGTCGAGCGGTGAGCGCATCGCAACTCACACGGTGGTATTGGCCGCTGGCGTACGGGCGCACCCATTAGTTGCACAAATCCCAGGAGAGCGAGACAGCGCAGGGCGTATTGTTGGTGATGCATTCCTGCATGCGCCTGCTGTGGATGGTGTTTTTGTTACTGGGGATACGGTTAAGGCAGCGACCGATGAATTGGGCAATCATAACCTTATGACCTGCCAGCATGCGATGAGCCTGGGGCGTGTTGCCGGGCACAATGCTGCTGCGGAATTGGTGGGGTTACTGGTGCACCCTTACAGCCAACCGAAGTATGTGACCTGTCTGGATCTGGGGCCTTGGGGAGCACTCTACACCGAAGGCTGGGATCGTCAGGTACGCTTCACGCGTGAAGAGGGCAAAAAGATCAAACAGGAAATCAACACCCAGTGGATCTATCCGCCGGCACTGGATCGTGATGCGTTGTTTGCCATTGCTAATCCGGACTTTGTGATAGTGCCTTAAGTTGTCTGCGGGGGCGAAGATGCTCCCATTTTTTAATACCAGGGTGACAGGGCGAGCCTATCTTGGCCTGCCTGTAGTGGAACTGTTGCCCTGGTCATTCAGACTATGCTGTTGTTGCCTATGTTCTCGTCACAACATACGGCAAACTATCGTTCCAGCCACTCAACCGCCAATTCTCGCGCCTCATCCAGACCGACATCACGGCCTTCTCGGGTAATGGCTATTTTTAGCTCATTAATCACGTCCGCCTTTTGGATTTCATGCTCTTGATTGGCTAACGTCAGGAATGCATCACCTACCACCGTGCAAATGCCGATGTATAAGGCTTTGGAATCTTCAAAACCACTGCTCATAACTGTTTCCTCTTAAGTTTTATTTCAATCTACAACGGCAGAAAAGAGCGCTCAGGCACGACGGTTTTCATCACCAAAGTAGAACTGAGGCGCTGAACGCCGGGCAGGGCGGAAAGCTTTTCGTCATATAACTGCTGGAAAGCCGGTAGATCTCGGGAAATAACATGCAGCAGGTAGTCAGGATCACCAAACAACCTTTGTGCCTGTACCACCTGTGGAATATCGACCATTGCGTCCTCAAAGGCCGCGACAGCATGGCGGTCCCCTTCCCGCATGGTGACGAAAACCAGCGCAGAAAAGTTAAAGCCCAGGCTGCCCGGATCAAGTTGGGCGCGGTAACCGCGGATCACGCCAGACTCTTCCAGTGCGCGCACCCGGCGATGACAGGGTGAAACGCTGAGCCCGATCCGTTCTGCAAGCTCTGTGACTGATTGACGTCCATCTGTCTGTAGTTCGGCAAGAATCTTGCGATCTATCTTATCCATTTGGAAAAATCTCCCCAATTTAACCATTTTAAAGCAAGTAATTGGCAACACATTTTAACGCCTTACAGATATTCTTTCCAATAATTAAACGGCCCGGACTGCGCGATTTTTACGTGACGCATACGTCCACAGAATGAGGAACAGCAAGTGGAAATACGCATGACAGAGCAACCTCGACAAGGGAGCACGCCACTATGACGTTCGCTATTTTCGCTGCATTTTGGGCCGTCTCAATTTTGTTTGTTATCACACCGGGCGTGGACTGGGCGTATGTCATATCGGCAGGGATTCGAGGCCGTGTGGTGGTGCCTGCTGTCGCCGGATTGCTGTTTGGACATTTGCTGGCCATTTTAATTGTTGCGGCGGGTGTGGGGGTATTGGTTGCTGGCAACCCGTTAATCTTGACTGGGCTCACTATCGTGGGTGCGGCTTACCTGCTGTGGATTGGCGTTAACATGCTGCTTCATCCGTCTGTGCCTGACCGTGGTGAGAAACAAAACTCTGGCTCATGGATGCGTTGGGCAGGCAAAGGGGTTTGCGTGAGTGGCATGAATCCCAAGGTTTTTCTGCTATTTCTGGCTCTGTTGCCGCAGTTCACCGATCCCCATGCCGTTTGGTCAATCCCCATGCAGATCCTCGCGCTGGGTTTGCTGCATTTGGTCAGTTGTGGATTGGTATATTTGTTGGTGGGTTTTGGCTCACAATCGGTATTGCAGACGCGTCCGCAAGCGGCTCGAATGGTCAGTCGTATCTCTGGCGTAGCGATGGTAATTATTGCATTGGCGTTGTTAGCTGAACAAGCACTCAAGTGAGGTATGAGACCGCCGCCAGGCAGGCGGCGGATCTGTCGAGAGGAATTACGCTCTGACAGCAAGCAGTACTGAAGAGGCTTTGATTAACGCGATCAATCGTGAGCCGTTTTTCAATGCCATTTCCTGCAGACTTTCATTGGTGATCACCGATGTCAGCGTGAAACCGGCGTCAGTTTTGATGTGCACAGTACTGTTGACCGCACCTTGCTCTACGGCGCTGACGGTTCCGGTAAATTGATTACGGGCAGAAAAACGCAGGCCGCAATCCTCGGACGCTAAAATCACCCAAGGCGCCTTGATCAACGCTACCGCTTCTTTACCGGTCACCAGGCCAAGAGATTGCTGGCTTTGGACAGTCACAATAGCGACCAATTTCTCCCCGCCCGGCAGGGTGATTTCCACTTCATCGTTGACGGCACCTTTGGCAACTGCGGATACGACTCCGGATAATTGGTTACGAGCAGATACTGACATAAACTCTCCTTGATCAGGCAGGATGATGGCGTTTGCATACAGAGTGGTTTTTTTGCCTTGCGGCCAACGGCAAAGGGTTCTTATGTTACCTCATTATTCAGCCAATTTATGTGGCGCTACGTCTTATCTCAGCATACTAAGTTTCTGTAACGCGCAGCTGGGGTTTAGCTATTTGACGCTTTGAAATTCAATCTGTTTAAGATAGAAGGCGTAAATATCCTTTTTGAAAATAAAGACTGTGGCGACAACGGCTATTATGATGATTAATGCTTTCTTCATGGTTGACCTTAGTGCCTGCTGAGTGGACGTAGGTGAGTCTGTTTTGGCACGGACGACAGCCATCATTGGATGAGAAGCGCCTGTCATGGTACAACCATACGCTTGCCTTGTGCTCTCGTATTTTCATGGCATCTGTTATAGGTTTGGCGTTCTTCAAATGACACATCCCATCAAGCAGATATCGATGTAAGACGAGCACGTTGAGTTTTGGTGTGCCCAAACGTATACCCAATTCACTTCATAAAAATACCCAACCCAGGAATCGCAATGCCTGCCAGTCAATCCTCTAGGAGCACTCTCTGATGCTGGAGATGTTATTACAGTGGTACCGCCGCCGCTTTACCGATCCGCAGGCCATCGCGCTGTTGGTGATCCTGGTCGCCGGGTTCCTCATTCTCTATTTTTTGCACGGTATTTTGACCCCGCTGCTGGTGGCCATTGTGCTGGCTTACTTGTTGGAGTGGCCGACGGCCCGGCTACAGCGCATTGGTTGTTCGCGTAACTGGGCGGCGAGCATGGTCATGATCATGTTTGCCGGTATCGCGATGTTGCTGGTATTTGTGGTAGCGCCGACGGCCTGGCAGCAAGGTATCAACCTGATGACTGATTTACCGGGGATGCTCAATCAGTTCTATAACTTTGCTGCGACGTTACCGAAGCGTTATCCGGCGCTGGTGGATGCCGGTATCATCGATATGATGGCGGAGAACCTGCGTGGGCGTCTGTCGGGTATGGGGGAGTCGGTAGTGAAATTCTCACTGGCTTCGTTGGTAGGGTTGCTGACGCTGGCAATTTACCTGATCTTGGTACCGATGATGATGTTCTTCCTGCTGAAGGACAAAGAGCAGATGCTCAACGCTGTACGCCGCGTCTTGCCGCGTAATCGTGGGTTAGCCGGGCAGGTATGGCTCGAAATGAATCAGCAGATCACCAATTATATTCGCGGCAAAGTGCTGGAGATGGTGATTGTCGGCGTCGCGACGTACCTGGTGTTCGTGATTCTGGACATGCGCTATTCGCTGCTGCTGGCGGTATTAGTGGGGTTCTCTGTGCTGATCCCGTATATCGGTGCCGTGCTGGTGACCATTCCCGTGGTGGTGGTGGCAATGTTCCAATGGGGCATCGGCGCCGATTTCTGGACGCTGATCGTCGCTTATCTTGTGGTACAGGGACTGGATGGCAACCTGTTGGTGCCAATTTTGTTCTCCGAAGCGGTCAATCTGCATCCGTTGGTGATCATTCTGTCGGTGATCATTTTCGGTGGGTTGTGGGGTTTTTGGGGCGTGTTCTTTGCTATCCCACTGGCGACGTTAGTGAAGGCTGTCATTCACGCTTGGCCGGATGAACTTCGGGTGGAAACGGAACAAGAATAAGCGAGAAGCGAAATAACGAAGCGCAGCAGGCCGCTGCGCTTCGTGAGAATTATTGCTGCAGGTAGCTCAGAACGATATCGTGATGATTGGTGGTCTTGAAATCATCAAACACTTTTTCAACCTTACCTTTAGTGTCGAGCAAGAAGCTGATGCGGTGAATGCCATCATAGGTTTTCCCCATGAAGGTTTTCTCACCCCAAACGCCAAACTGCTCTGCGACCTGGTGATCCTCATCGGATAGCAGGGTGAAATTTAACAACTCTTTCTCGGCAAAACGCGACAGCTTTTCTGGTTTATCCGTGCTGATGCCAAGCACTTCGACACCGGCTTTTTTCAAGTCATCCATGTTATCCCGCAAACCGCAGGCCTGTACGGTACAGCCCGGCGTCATCGCCTTGGGATAAAAATAAACAAGCACTCGCTGTCCCTGGAAGTCGGCTAAGTTAATTTCCTCACCGTCCTGGTCAGGCAAACTAAAGTTCGGCGCTGTGTCACCGGCTTTCAATGGGCTCATAACTACTCTCCATCTTTCTCATCATGCTGTGGATAGTTCACAACGCTAATACTGCCTTGTGCTTTCAATTCTGTACATAGGCGATGAAAGGCTTGCTCAATATTTGATGCATCTTGATTGCCGGGACTGTGTGCTGTGATCTGGATATACAGCTGTGGCGGCAGGTCACCTTCTGCGGGTTGGGTGCGAGACACCAATTCGGCAATGTTCATCTGGCTGGAGTCGAACAGATCGGTAAAGCGCTCGATGAGGTGCGGGGAGTCTTTTACTTCAACCTGTACCCATACTGTGGCCGGCATTGGCGGCCTTTCGTGTGAGTTGGTCCGCTTCATAACAATGAGCAGGTCCAGTTCTGCGCCTTTTTGCGGCAAGGTGGACTCAATCAGGGTAATGGCGTTCCAACTGCCGGAAAGCAGCATGATGAAAGTGAATTCCTCACCCAACATGGCCAGACGGCTATCTTCGATATTGCATCCGCAACTGCTGACGTGGCGGGTGATGGCATTGACGATCCCGGGGCGGTCGGTACCGAGCGCGGTAATCACGAGATAGTGTTCATCTGGCTTAGGCAAAATGGAGCTTCCTGTCGTGCACAATGGGGTTACCATGGTAAACATAAAAAAAACCGCCTGCCAAGCGCTTACAACACCGTTGTTTGCTTGCTTTTGGATAGGCAGCAAAAGTACCATGAGTGACTTGTTTGTGGAGGGGACGGCCAATGTTTACGGGAAGTATAGTTGCACTGGTTACGCCGATGGACGACACAGGTGCTGTCGATCGCGCGAGCCTAAAAAAATTGATTGATTATCATGTAGCCAGTGGAACTGCGGCCATCGTTTCCGTAGGGACTACCGGCGAGTCTGCAACGCTTGCCCATGACGAGCACGTCGACGTGGTATTGCAGACGCTGGAACTGGCCGCAGGCCGTATTCCGGTGATCGCCGGTACCGGTGCCAACGCCACCGCTGAAGCCATTTCGCTGACCCAGCGCTTCGAAAATAGCGGCGTAGTGGGTTGCTTGACGGTCACGCCTTACTACAATAAACCGACTCAGGAAGGGCTGTACCAGCACTTCAAGGCGATTGCCGAAAGCACCGCACTGCCGCAAATCCTCTATAACGTGCCTTCACGCACCGGGTGTGACATGCTGCCGCCGGTGATTGCGCGTTTAGCAAAAATTAAGAATATTGTTGCTGTTAAAGAGGCAACAGGGAACTTAAGTCGTGTAAGTCAGATCCAAGTGCTGGTTGATGATGAAGATTTCATTTTGCTGAGCGGCGATGACGCCAGCGGTCTGGATTTCATGCAACTGGGCGGCAAAGGGGTGATTTCCGTGACGGCCAACGTGGCGGCGCGTGAAATGGCGCAACTTTGCGCGCTGGCAGCGCAGGGCGACTTTGCCCAAGCACGCCGTTTAAATCAGCGCTTGATGCCGTTGCATCAGGATTTGTTTGTAGAAGCAAACCCAATTCCGGTGAAATGGGCCTGCAAGGCATTGGGATTGATGGCAACCGATACGATGCGTCTGCCTATGACGCCGTTGACCGACGCTGCCCGTCCGGTAGTGGAACGCGCACTGAAAAGCGCCGGTTTGCTGTAACTCTAAGGGAAATTTGATGGTTTATTCATTGCAAAAGTCGACGGTAGCAAAAGTCGTTGGCATCTCGCTGGTTATGATGTTGGCTGCCTGTAGCAGCGATCAGCGCTACAAGCGCCAGGTCAGCGGCGATGAAGCGTATCTCGACGCTTCACCGCTTAAGGCTCTGAACACCCCTGCGGGTATGATCCTGCCGGTGCAAAGCGGTAACTATGATGTTCCGGCTACCACGCTGAAAGGCGGTGTCGGCAAGCAACTGGATATTCGTCCGCCGGTACAGCCTCTGGCATTGTTGAGTGGTTCACGCGCGCAATATGCGGGTGACAGCGGTACGCTGCTGCTTGAAAACAGCCCGCAAAACCAGAACCTGTGGTCACGCGTTACCAGCATGCTGCAGGCGAAAAATATCGCAATTGCCTCACGCCAGGACGCTACTCAGACCCTGACTACTGACTGGGTGAAGTGGAACCGTCTGGATGAAGACAACCAGTACGAAGGCCGCTACCAGATCAGCGTGCAGCAGCAGGGTTATCAGCAGGCGCTGGTGGTTAAAACCGTCGGCCTGCAACAGCAGGGTAAAACCGAGCAGGTTACCGACCCGTCTGAAGTGCAGCGCTACAACGGTATGATGATGAACACCATCGTTGAAGGCCTGGACAAACAAGACAACCTGGCGAGCAGCCAGTCTGCCAACCGTTTCGGTGCGCTGGACGTGCAGAGCGCGGCGGATGATACCGGTCTGCCAATGTTGGTCGTGCGTGGTCCGTACACTGTGGTGTGGGATCGCCTGCCGGCAGCGTTGGAAAAACTGGGGATGAAAGTGGGTGACCGCAGCCGTCCGCAAGGCACCGTCGCTGTGACTTACAAATCCCTGAGCGGTAGCGATTGGGATGCGTTGGGCGCCAAGGATCCTGAACTGAAAGAAGGTGATTACAAACTGCAGGTAGGGGATTTGAACAACCGTACCAGCCTGCAATTTATCGATCCTAAAGGTAAGCCGTTGACCCAGTCGCAAAACGACGGGTTGGTTGCGGCATTCCAGTCAGCATTCAGCAAAACCAGCGTTAAATAACTGAAAAGGGGCTTCGGCCCCTTTTTCTTTGAATGATACGGTATCGTTTGCGTCGCGGATTTGGCACAATAGACGCATCATCCTTGCAGCGTTTTTAAATAATTCTTTTATTGGAGTAAGTCAGATGCAAAAGCTAGCTGAGCTGTATCGCGGGAAGGCAAAAACCGTCTACACCACTGAAAATCCTGATCTGCTGGTGTTGGAATTCCGCAACGATACGTCAGCACTGGATGGTCAGCGCATTGAGCAGTTTGATCGCAAAGGCATGGTGAACAACAAGTTCAACCATTTCATCATGAGCAAATTGGAAGAGGCTGGCATCCCGACGCAGATGGAACGCCTGCTGTCAGACAATGAAGTGCTGGTGAAAAAGCTGGACATGGTGCCGGTCGAATGTGTGATCCGTAACCGTGCCGCCGGTTCTTTGGTGAAGCGTCTGGGTATTGAAGAAGGCCTGGTGTTGAACCCACCTCTGTTTGACCTGTTCCTGAAAAACGATGCCATGCACGATCCGATGGTCAATGAGTCTTATTGCGAAACCTTCGGCTGGGTGAACAAAGAGCACCTGGCGCGCATGCGTGAGCTGAGCTACAAGGCAAACGACGTACTGAGCAAGCTGTTTGACGATGCGGGCCTGATCCTGGTCGACTTCAAACTGGAGTTTGGTCTGTTCAACGGTGAAGTCGTGCTGGGTGATGAGTTCTCACCAGATGGCAGCCGCCTGTGGGACAAAAACACGCTGGACAAGATGGACAAAGACCGTTTCCGTCAAAGTCTGGGTGGTTTGATCGAAGCCTATGAAGAAGTGGCGCGTCGCATCGGCGTCAAACTCGACTAAGCGTTTTTGCTGTATACGGGGTCAGCCGACCCCGTCATTCCCTTTATTTCCCGCCATCTGTTCCGCTTCACCTGCATTTCCAGAAAAATTCTACATTTCCCCCGCCGCTGAGCATTTATAATGATGGTATCCGGCATACTTGAAGTTGCATCTGTGTTGGCTGCACTCGTTTACCCGAATCACTTACTTGAGTAAGCGCATCGGGATGATGATCCTCTCATTAAGGGTCTGCCTGCGAGTCAGTGCAAGCGCTGTTCAAATCGATTCGAAACCGATTTGCCATTCCCTTAGCGCCTTGATGCAACTCCAATTATTTTGGGTATAGCGTACAATGACAAAAACCTAATCTGGAGTTTACTTATGCGTTGGCAAGGGCGTCGGGAAAGTGACAATGTTGAGGATCGTCGCGGGCAGTCTTCAGGTCTGGGTGGCGGTGGCGGCGGTTTCCGCGTGCCGCGCGGTAAAGGCGGTATCGTCATTTTGGTGGTGGTACTGGTCGCCGGTTATTACGGCGTCGATCTTTCACCGTTGTTGAATGGCGGTAGCGTGAGTCCGCAAACTCAACAACAGAGTGCCAGCATCAGTCCAAAAGACGATGAATTGGCCAAGTTTACCTCGGTGGTGCTGGCCTCTACCGAAGATAACTGGAAAGAGGTTTTCCAGCGTATGGGGAAAACCTATCAGCCGCCTAAACTGGTGATGTATCGCGGTGTGACGCGCACCAGTTGTGGTACAGGTCAGGCGGCAATGGGGCCGTTCTATTGCCCGGGTGACAAAACGGTGTATATCGATTTGTCGTTCTACCAGGACATGAAAACCAAACTGGGTGCCGGTGGTGACTTTGCGCAGGCCTATGTAGTGGCGCATGAAGTCGGCCATCATGTACAGAACCTGCTGGGTATTGAAGCGAAGGTCCGTCAGATGCAACAGGGCGCCAGTCAGGCGGAAGTCAATCGTCTGTCGGTGAAAATGGAACTGCAGGCGGACTGTTTTGCCGGTGTCTGGGGCAAATATGCTGAGAAGCAGCAGATGTTGGAAGAGGGTGATTTGCAGTCGGCGTTGAACGCCGCACAGGCGATCGGCGACGATCGTTTGCAGCAACAGGGACAAGGGCGTGTTGTACCGGACAGTTTCACCCACGGTACCTCACAGCAGCGTTATACCTGGTTTAAACAGGGTTTTGACAGCGGCGATCCTAACACCTGCAACACCTTCGCATCCCGTTAACATGCACTGCCGGAGCCTGACTCCGGCATTTTTTTAAGTCTGGATATTAGGCTATGTCCCACATGTGGACGTGGCACCGTCGTAAATAAGGGACACCGCCTTGTTACAGGCAATGCAACAACGTATGCAGCAGCAGGGCATCAGGCGCCTGTTGGTGCTCAGTGGCGAGCCGCAATGGTGCCGCCAGCAGGCGCAACACCTGGCAGCAATGCTACCGGGTGACTGGCCGTGGGTGGGAGAAAAACCACCGGCGGGTGTGCAAGCGTTGGCGAGTGGCGCAGTGAAAACGCTACTGGGGCAAGAGCGGCTACATGCGACGTTTGATGCAACAACCGGTTTGGATGTTGAAGCGCTGGCAGCATTAGCCGGTACCTTGCGTGCCGGCAGTTGGTTACTGTTACTGACGCCATCCTGGCGACAATGGCATCAGCAGCCGGATCATGACAGTCTACGCTGGAGCGATTGCCCACAACCGATCACTACCCCAAATTTTATTCATCATCTGCAACAGCACTTAGCGGCAGACACTGAGGTGACCGTCTGGCGACAGGATGAGGTGCTGACATTGGCACCGTTGCCGTCACGCCCAGACTGGCAAGCGCCGCAGGGTCTCCCTACGACAGAACAACAAAGGTTACTGACGCAATTGCTGGGCGCCGAGTCAGGCATTTGGGTGCTGACTGCTGCGCGTGGGCGCGGAAAATCAACGGTGGCAGGCATGCTGGTGGCAAATACACCACTCACCTGCTGGATTACCGGGCCGAGCCGTGCTGCCACAGAAGTCGCTGGTGAATGGGCGCAGGGCCGTGCTCAATTTTGGGCACCGGACGCGCTGCTGGCCCATTGTCGTGAACATGACGTCAGTGACGTAGGCTGGTTGCTGGTGGATGAAGCTGCGGCGATCCCCGGCCCGTTATTGCAACAACTGGTAGGTCATTTCCCCCGTGTTTTGCTGACCACCACGGTTCAGGGTTATGAAGGCACGGGCCGTGGTTTTTTACTGAAGTTTTGTGCTGGGCTTCCTGCGTTTCAGTCGCTGGGGCTAGAGCAGCCGATGCGTTGGGCCCAAGGCGATGCGTTGGAGCGTGTAATAGATAACGCGTTACTGTTCACTGAGCAACCAACATGGCAGGCGTCGGATAAAGCGGTCAGTATCCGCGATGCTGAACAACGCGAGCTGTGTGCCGAGCCCCAACGGCTGGCACGTTTTTATGCCTTATTGAGCAGTGCCCACTACCGCACCTCGCCGCTTGATTTACGGCGGCTGATGGATGCCCCCGGCATGCACTTTGGCATGGCGCAGGTGGACGATAACGTCGTCGGTGCACTGTGGTTGGTAGATGAAGGGGGGTTGACCGCCGAACTGGCTCATGACGTCTGGGCGGGACGACGACGGCCGCGCGGCAATCTGGTGGCTCAATCGCTGGCGGCACATGGCGGGCCGTGGTGGGCGCCGACGCTGCGTTCACGACGAATTACCCGCATTGCGGTGTTACCTTCGCTACGTCAACAAGGCATTGCTCGCCGTATGATCGCGCAGCAACGCCAGCAAACACAGGGGCTGGATTACCTTTCGGTCAGCTTTGGTTACACCGAGCCGCTGTGGCGGTTTTGGCAGTCCTGTGGTTTTGAGTTGGTACGCATCGGTAGCAAAACGGAAGCCAGCAGTGGCTGCTACACCGCCATGGCGATCCTACCGTTGACCGAACAGGGCGAAGCGCTGCAACATGCGGCCCATAAGCATCTTGCACGTGATTGGCGTTGGCTACAGCCACGCATTAATCTGCAACTGGAGATCACCGGTGATGATGGTGATACACAACTGGGTGAGGACGACTGGCGCGAGTTGGCCGGGTTTGCCTTTGCCCACCGGCCACTCGAAGCCAGTCTGGGAGCTCTGCAACGTTTATTGTTAGCCAGTACCTTACCGCTGCCTGCTTTGCGTCTGCATTTGCAACAACAAGCGACGACGATAGCCTGCGTGGTTCAACTTGGCTGCAGTGGTCAGAAAGCCTTGCTGCGCCGTTGGCGGCAAGAGGCGGGATTGGCTCTCGAACAACTCGATGCGCAGCACTGTCTGCGTTGGCACGACTGGTCTCAATCGTTGGAATAAATTGAAGGTGTTGCTCAATAAAACCCGATTTTCCTGATTTCTCAGCGGCGTATAGTAGCTGACAGAAACCCGGGCATCTGGCGCCGGGCAGAATCTGATGAATTAAGGAGTCACCGATGAAACATGAGCATTTCGTTGTCCAAAGCCCGGCAACCCCGGCTGCGCAGCTGATCCTGCTGTTTCACGGTGTCGGCGATACCCCGGTGGCGATGGGGGAGATTGGTAGCTACTTCGCCAAGGATTTTCCTCAGGCGTTGGTGGTGAGCATCGGCGGGCCTTTTCCCTTCGGGAACGGCAGCGGTCGCCAGTGGTTTTCAGTACAAGGTGTGACGGAAGAGAACCGTGCTGAGCGCATAGCCGAAGTGATGCCGCAGTTTGTCGAAACCGTACGTTACTGGCAGAAGCACAGTGGTGTGAATGATGCAGGAACCGCACTGGTCGGTTTTTCTCAAGGATCAATCATGGCGCTGGAAGCCTTGAAGGTTGAACCCAAACTTGCCGGCCGTGTGGTGGCTTTCAGTGGGCGTTTTGCCAGCCTGCCGGAACGAGCGTTTGGCGACAGCGTGGTGCACTTGATCCACGGCGAACAAGATGCGGTGATTGCAGTGCAACATGCGAGAGCGGCGGCGGAACGGCTGCAGGCCAATGGCGTCGACTTCACGTTGGATGTGGAGGAGGACGTTGGGCATGCCATTAACCAAGGGATGATGAATAGTGCCCTTGAACGGTTGCACTATTACGTGCCACAACGTTACTGGGAAGAAGCGCTGTTTGGTAAGCGGGGCGATTTAATCGCCTTCAAGTAAACGTCAGGGCGCATTATGCGCCCTGATATTATTTTTTCTTCGGCCAGTCATCGTCGTCATCCCACTCAGCGTTGTTATCGCGATGAGGGGGGATTTCCGGCTTATCAGCCAGATAGCGTTTGACGTCAACGCGACGTAGCTCTTTGATTCCACTGATGATCATCCCGACTAAAATCAGCAGGATTATCCACCAATAGTCAGCTAACCATTCCATATTTACTCCTTTCCTTCAGTGCGTATAAAACGCGAAAATATCGATGGCAAATGCTCTTCAAGCCATTGTGCACCAGCAACGTCCTTATTTTTCCAGGCTGCCAGCAGCAATGCTGGCGTCAGCAAATGTTCAGCCTCGCGCGCTAACGGGCGGTAGCTCAAATGCCAAGGCTCCACCGCCACGCCGTCGCCATCTTCGGTGAACGGACGGTAAAAGCCAAATTCGGCCATATGTTCCGTCATCCACTGGTTGAGTGGATAAAAGTAGCCGCCTTGTTCGTATTCCCAGGGTTCCAGTTGCAACTTCTGCCCAGCGGGCAACAGCGAAGGATCGTAAACGTCCAGATCGCTGCCCCAGTGATGGCGGCTGGCGCCCGGTAACGCCGACCAGCGTAAGATCGCTTCGCAACGTTCTGCCGCGGACAGCGGCGTGATGTCGATCGGCCGACTGTCCTTATCTAATACTGGGCGTTCACCGCAAAATTTGCCATTCCAGATCGCCTGTTGCCGTTCAAAATCACGAAATGTGCTGGCCGGCTGTAGATTAAACCCGGCTTCGAGCGCCGCCTGTTGCATGGCAAGGAACGCGGCGACTGCCGCAGGTTGCAGGCGGTGGTTACCGCTAAGCGGTGCCAGGTGGTCGGTCGAGCGCCCGGTCAGCATTTCTGGCGTGATCATGCGACTAATTGCTCCATGATGCGTTGATACATACGACTCAGTAATTGCAGATCAGCCGCGTGTACACATTCGTTGACCTTATGGATCGTTGCATTCACGGGCCCCAGTTCAACCACCTGTGCACCCATCTGGGCGATAAAGCGCCCGTCTGAGGTACCGCCGGTGGTCAGTAATTGCGGCGTCAGTTCGGAATAATGTTCGACGGCATTAACCACCGCGTCTACCAACGCACCGCGTGCAGTCAGGAAGGGGTGACCCGACAGGCGCCATTCGATGCTGTAATTTAACTGATGCCGTTCAAGCAACTCTTCTACACGCTGTTTGATCGTCGCGTCGGTCGATTCGGTACTGAAACGGAAGTTGAACTGAACGAACATTTCGCCCGGGATGACGTTGTTGCTGCCGGTACCGGCTTGCACATTGGCTATTTGCATACTGGTCGGCGGGAAGAATTCATTACCGCGATCCCACTCAATGGCCACCAGTTCATTCAGGGCCGGCATGGCACGGTGTACAGGGTTATCTGCCAGGTGAGGGTAAGCGACATGACCCTGGATACCGTGAATGTGCAAGTTAGCAGTAATTGAGCCACGGCGGCCATTCTTCACCACATCACCAACGCGCTCGGTGCTGGACGGCTCGCCAACCAGGCAGTAATCCAGACGCTCATTGCGAGCCATCAACGCTTCCACGACTTTAACCGTACCGTGAGTGGCACTGGCCTCTTCATCGGACGTGATCAGAAACGCTAAACGCCCCTGATGGTGTGGGTTGGCTGCCACAAAACGCTCAGCTGCCACGACCATCGCCGCCAGCGAGCCTTTCATGTCTGCCGCACCGCGGCCATACAGCATACCGTCGCGGATAGTGGGTTCAAACGGCGGGTTGTCCCAGCGTTTTTCGTCGCCGGTCGGCACCACGTCGGTATGACCGGCAAAGGCCAGAGTTTGCCCCTCGCCGCGCCAGGCCCAGAAATTCAGGGTATCGCCGAAAGGCATTGGCTCAACGGTAAAACCGATGGCCTCGAGACGTTCAATCATCAACGCCTGACAACCTTCGTCATGTGGGCTGAGTGAAGGGCGTTTGATCAGCTGTTGGGCAAGTTCGATCACCGGGCAAATCATGCTGCCACCTCGGAAATAAATTGCTGGTAGCTTTCGGCGTTGAAGCCAAGCAGGGCATGGCCGTTGCCGTCGTCCAGGAGTGGGCGTTTGATGATTGCCGGTTGGGCCAGCATCAGTGCGATAGCCGCATCGGCATTGTCGCAGGCATTACGCTGCGCTTCATCCAGCTTACGCCAGGTGGTGCCGCGGGTATTGAGCAGCGGTTCCCAACCCAGGCGTTCGACAAAACCACGCAACTGCTGTTCGTCCAGCCCGTCGGCGCGATAGTCGTGAAATTGGTAAGCCACACCCTGTTCTTCCAGCCAGCGGCGTGCTTTTTTGATGGTGTCACAATTTTTGATGCCGTACATGGTTAACGTCATGGAGTAAGAACCTTCTCTGCAACCCAACACCGACGCGTGTGGCCGGTGGTAAACCGCCGGTGGCGGTGAAATGAAAGCCAGCGACCAGCATGCCGAAAAATGACGGGGAGTTCCACCGTCCAATGGTCTGAAAGACGGGGAAAAGCTGAAAAAATACAGACCGAATTTAATGCGGTGAATTATTTGCTAATCTCAATGTGGCATTCAGTCTCCCTGCACAAGAAGAAAAACATGGATAAATATCGTATTGAAACCACCGAAAACGCAATTGATGAAATAGAAGCGCTGATCGCTGAAGGTCTGAATCAGTACAACGATGAAGTGACAGGCAACAACGACCGACGTCCGTTGGCCGTGGTAGTGAAAGATTCGATGAGCGGAACGGTATTGGGGGGCATCACCGGGCGCTCATCACTGGGCATGCTGTTTTTGGATCTGTTTTACTTGCCAAAATCGCTGAGAGGATCTGGGCTGGGCAGTGAGCTGCTGCGTCGTTTTGAACTGGAAGGGCGGAGCAGGGGTTGCGTATCAGCTGTGTTATACACCATCAGCTTTCAGGCACCGAAATTTTATGAGCTGAATGGTTGGACACGCTTCGGCGAAGTGCCCTGTCTGCCGGCGGGCACCAGCCGTATCTTTATGATGAAGACGCTGTAGATGACTGGCCGGAAATTATTCTCTGGCCTGACGTAATTTATAACTCAGGCTTTTTTCACCATCGGCCATTCGTGGTCGATGATGGAGAAACCCCGGTTCTATTCATCACTTTGGGCCTTGGACCAATGCTTCATCTCTTCGCTGATAAAGTAAGTGACCAGATCGCGATACAGTTTTTCTACTACCTCCGGGCTTAAACCTTGTTCATCGGCCCAGACGCGTCTTTGCAGTAGCATGGCTTCAAAGCGCGCTTTGGCGCGCACGGCATCGGGACTGGTCTTGAATTTTGCCGCTGCCTTTACGTAGGCAAAACGCTTGGCGATCAGCTTGATGATGTTTTCATCCATCATATCTATTTCTGCGCGGATCTCATTCATGTCCGCACAATCTTGCGGGGACAGCTTGTTCTCTATGATCAAAGGGCGTTCCTTTAAAGGGGGCTGCGCAGGTAACCATTCTGTTGCAGGCGTTCCAATGACGCGTTATCGGCATAAACCATGCCTGTGGTCAGCTCACGGAAATGGTATTTTTTGTAAAAATCCAGCTTGTCAGGCACTGAGTAGATAAACACCTTTCCGAGCGGCGCCAGATCCTGCATCACCCGATCCATCAATAACCGTCCTAACCCCCGTCCTTGAACGTCTGGATGGAGGGCCACATCGGCCAGATAGGCGACGGACGTCATGTCACTGATGGCATGCGCAGTAGCGACTAACCTGCCATCGCAGTAGCCCCAATAGCAAAATTGGCTGTGTTGATAAACCCGTTGCAGGACTTGCGGATCACGTTGGCCTAATCCTGCTGCGTCCAAGAGTTCAGCTAATTGCTGCCAGTCGACGCCATAACGGTTCGGATCGGTGACTATCTCCATTTCGACCTCGTTTAGCCAATCCGATCCAGATCGGCGGCATATTGGCGGATTGCTCGTTGGTAACTGCTGATATCGCTGTAGGAGGACGTTTCTGCCAGTAGCAGGAGCAGGTCTGCGACTGCCTGTTTGGTATCACCCAGGTTGTACAGCGTCATGGCGCGGAACAGCGTCAATTCTTTAGCCTGCGGAAACTCGGCAAGTCCGTCGTCGAAGGCAGTCAGTGATTGCTGATACAGCCCAAGCGCCCGATAGGTGCTGCCCAGGCCAAGCCAGGCTTCTTGCCGTTGCTTCACCGGCAACTTGTGCGCCAGTGCCGAGAGATAACAAGGAATAGCCTGCTGCTCAAAACCTTGAACGTCATACAGACACGCTAATTGATAGTGCAGGGTGGCTTCTTCTGGCTTTTGCAAAAGTTGTTGTTTTGCCAGCTCGGTGGCTTCTTGGTAACGGCCCAATTCTTTCAATTGTTCGACGGTCAGTGTAGGGGACATGACATGGCCTCAGAGACGTGTGGTTTTTTGATACCTTTGGCACGCTACTACGGAAGAATTCATCACACAAGGGATATAGACGTTGGCGTGAAATCGGCCCCGTTATCCGGGGCCGTTTATTGCACAAGGCGATCAGAACTCGTGTTTTAGCGTCAGCATGAAATTGCGTGGGTTGCCATAGTTACGGGTACTGTAGAAATTAACCTGAGAGTAGTATTTCTGATCGAAAACGTTGTTCAGGTTAAGTTGCACTGACGTTTGCGGCGTCAGTTTGTAACGTGCCATCGCATCGACCAGAACATAAGATCCTTGCTCGGCTTTGCGCTGGACCATTTCGCCATTTTTGGCCCCGTTGACGTTGGCATAAACGCTACTCTGCCAGCGTGCACCACCGCCGAGAGTCAGGTCGCGTAAGGCGCCCGTCAGTTGGTAGGTGGTGAACAGGTTGATGCGGGTGCGCGGCTGCTCGGTGTTAAGATTGACTTTATCTTTGTCTTTCAGCGAGAAGTGCGTAATGCCTAGTTGCGCATTCCAGCCCTGCGCCAGTTCGCCGTTCATTTCGAACTCGATCCCTTTGCTGGTCGCCCCCTGGCTCTCATGATAGGTCTGCTGTAACCAATCCAGATTGCTGGTGTCTTCGTCCAGTACCCCCAGGTTGTCCTGCGTGATGCGGAAGGCTGACAGCGACAGATTGAGTCGGTCATTGAGCAAAGCGGCTTTAATGCCCACTTCCTTATTCACACCTTCAATCGGTGCCAGGTAATGACCGCTGCTGTCGAGATAGTTCTGATCTTTGAATATGTCGGTGTAGCTGGCATAGGCCGAAACCTGATCGGTCAGTTTATACACCGTGCCGAAGAATGGTGTCACTTTGTTTGAGATGGTAGTCGTGGTGTTTTTGAAGCTGTTGAAGCGGGCACCGAGTATCAGATCCAACCGATCCGTAACGGAGAAGTCAGCGCTGCTATAAATTCCGATTTGCCGCGTACGGTAATCCATTTGCGGCATTTTGTCCGACCACTCGGGCTCGCCCAAGCCGCCATTCCACTCACGCAGGTTGCCGCTAAATAACTGTGAGGTGCTGGCGCTTCGATAGGTGCTGTAGCTGTGTTGCCAGGCTGAAGAACTGCCTACCACAAATGTGTGGTTACGGCCCAGCAGGCTGAAATTACCGTTCAGCTTCATGTCTATTGCATGTTGATCGCGGTAGCCTTCATAGCGCCCTGCATAGGGGCTTGACGGTTTTACCGCCCAGGTATCCGGATCGATCAGTTCGCCAAGACTCATTGCCATTTTGGCATCGAAGGCCTGGCGATTGTGAGTGTAGTTAGCGACGCCTTTCCAGTTGTTGTCGAACTGGTGTTCCAGCGTGGCGAACTGAGTACTCAGCGTGGTATCCCAGCTTGACCAGTCAGATGCGCCACTGTAGTGACGATCCCAGTTAATCTCGCTACCGTCACTGAACCAGCCGGTTGGCAGGGCACCGCCCCAGGTGGAGGCTTTAGGCCGGTTTTGCTGATAATCAGCCCCCAGCCGCAGCAGGGTATCGCGGGTCAGATCGGCTTCCAGTGTGCCGTAGATCACTCCCTTACGTTCTTGATGACGTTCCATATAAGAATGGCTGCGGTCAGCAGCGGCGGCGATGCGCACCCTGACAGTACCTTCATCATTGAGCGGTGTACCGGCATCGACCGTGGTGCGGTAGTGATCCCAGGAACCGGCAGACAGCTCAACACGGGCAAAAGGAGAAAGGCTGGAGGCTTTCTTTCTGACCAAATTGATGGCGGCGCCTGGATTACCAACACCGTTGAGCAAACCGGCGGCTCCTCTGACGATCTCGACGTGATCCAGCGTGATCGAATCAATTTCTGATTCACCACCGGAATAACCGGAATCAAAGAAGGTGGGAACACCGTCGTATTGATAGTTATCGACGCTAAAACCGCGGTAATTGAACGAGGAGCGTTCGCTATCGTAATTGCTTTCACTGACGCCTGTTGACCAGCGCAGGATATCTTTTAACGAATATGCATTGATGTCATCAATCTGTTGGCGAGTGATGACCGAAACTGACTGCGGCGTATCCTTGATGCTTAGTGGCAGACCGGTTGCGGTACTCATTTGGCTGGTGGTATAGGAACCGGTATTTTCGGTACTGCCGTCATCGCTGAACGGTGAAGCAACCACCTCCAGGGTTTCTTCTTTCTGTGGGCGGGGAGCCTGATCGCTGCCAGCGGCCTGTGCAATCATGACCGGTAGGCACAGCAATGCGCCACCGGAAAGTCGAATCATAAAACTAGCCATTACCTGCCTCACAATCCGCCGAGATTAATCTTGAGCAGGTAATCCTGCTTTTTCTCCATCTCTTCCTTGGACTGCTTGATGCTGGCGAAGAGTTGATTACCGTCTGCAGAAAGTGCCAGGCTGTTAGGCAGTGCATGGGTAACAATGCTGTTTTTGACCCGGTAGCTGTTGCTATCAACGATGCTGATGCGTTTGGCTTCACGATGCGTAATGTAGATTTCGTTGCGCATTGGGTTGAACAGCACGGCCAATGAGTTAATTACGTCAATCTGATGCAGGATTTTGCCGCTGTTGGTATCAACAACCAGTACGTTAGGCAGGTCTGGATCTGTGATAAAGGCACGCCCCGTTTTGGTATCGAGGCTGATGTTAAGGAAGAAATGCTTTTTGGTGGGTTCCACCACTTGTCGCTTGAGGATCTTGTGGCTGGCGGCATCCAGGGTAATCAGTTCGCCGCTGCCATTAACGCAGTAGATATGGCCATGTTCACTATCGAGCGCAATGCCGGTCGGGTATTCGCCGACGTTGCTCAATGTGGCAATCTTTTCACGTTTGGCGGTATCGATCACCCACAGCACACCTTTTTGTGAAGTGCCGGAGACATACAAACGCTGATTTTTCTTATCAAGCACCATTTCACGTGTCGGTGTGAATTGGTCTTCTTTCATACTTTCGCTGAGCTGGATGGTGGCGAGTTCTTTACCGCTCGAGAGATCAATCACAGTGACTGAACCGTCTACGGTGTTACCGATGTACAACAGGTTACGCTGCTCATCCAATGCGGTGGCGAATGCGCGGCGCTGGGTAACAATATTAGCCTCAGTCGCAAGTGTCATTGGATTGATGCGGTAGACAATACCGTTGTTTTTACCTTTGGCAAAAGAGGGGGTAGAGGCTGCAAACAGGCTGTTATTGTGGCCATCAAACGCCAGTTCATACAGACCATATCCCACTGGTTTGGTTTGAAAATGGCTTTCTGGAAGCTCGGCGGCCAGTGCTGAACATGACAGCAAAATGGCGGATGCCAGGGCGCTGAAAGCGCTAAGGTTGCCTGAGGTGTGCATCTTCATATACATTCCTTTACATTAACTTACGATGTGCGAATGCTAATGATATTGATAATTAATATCAATATCATTTATTGAGTAATGCAATGCTGAACTTGTTACTTATTGAAAGTCATTGGGTTTATTGCAGCCTGACATACTGGAACTCGACACTTTTTTGTTGTGTGCTGATTTTTGTTGAGATGGAATGCGAGGGAATTCTCTGTTTCTTATGCCAGTGACCTGTTAAAGACTGTAAATAAAAATACGGCGGCTAAGTTCCGCGGTGTGAAACCCAAGTCGGCTTGCACAGTGACTGCGAAGAGTGGCCGGGTTAGACCTTTTATGCAGTTGGATTGAGGGATTAATATCGGAAGGGAATAGCCAAGATTAGTCATTGATCAGATAAGTACGAAAATGTGCACTATCCCCGGTTTTCGCGGCTGGCATCGTTCCCGAACCCCTTCACTTGCTCAAAAAACAGGCGTAGAATCCGCTTCGTCTATTAATTGAGGTTGTAAATTATTATGGTTGATCGTGAGTTGGGAAACTGGAAAGACTTCATCGAAGAGATGTTAGGTAACTGACACTGCGTTGAGGTTGATAACAAGGTTGGTTGATTTGTCAGACATTGAAGCACCTTGGGAACGAGAGTACGCGTTCGAGATAAAGCAGCATCGGTTACCCGACGCTGCTTTTTTATGCCCGTTATTCCCCTTGGTCTGGCATTTTTGCGGCTATCGCGTGCTTGCCTGGGAAGCGGCGACGCACCAGCACAAAGAATAATGGCACGAAGAAAATCGCCAGCAAGGTAGCGGAAATCATGCCGCCCATGACCCCGGTACCTACCGCATGTTGGCTACCAGAGCCTGCACCGCTGCTGATGGTCATTGGCAACACGCCGAAGATAAAGGCCAGTGAGGTCATCAAAATCGGTCTCAGACGCATGCGTGAGGCTTCCAGCGTGGCCGACATGAGATCTTGGCCTTTATGGTTTAACTCATTGGCAAATTCGACGATCAGAATGGCGTTCTTCGCCGAGAGTCCAATGATGGTGAGCATCCCCACCTGGAAGTAAACGTCATTTTCCAGCCCGCGCAACCAGGTGGCCGCGACGGCACCAATCACCCCGAGTGGGACCACCAGCATTACCGAGAATGGAATTGACCAGCTCTCATACAGCGCTGCCAGGCAGAGGAACACGACCAGCAGAGAAATTGCGTACAGTGCTGGTGCTTGTGAGCCAGACAGACGTTCCTGATAGGACATGGCGGTCCACTCCAGGCCGAAGCCGGTTGGCAACTGGCTGACAATTTTTTCCATTTCGGCCATTGCGGTACCGCTGCTGACACCTTCTGCTGCTTCGCCGACAATCTCCAGTGCAGAGCTGCCGTTGTAGCGTTCCAGGCGTGGAGAACCATATTCCCAATGGGAGGTGGCGAAGGCCGAGAACGGCACCATGCCACCTGCTTTGTTGCGAACGAACCATTTATCAATATCGCCAGGTAGCATGCGGAACGGGGCTGCGGCCTGCACATAGACTTTTTTCACCCGCCCGCGATCGACGAAGTCGTTCACATAGGTTGAGCCCCAGGCTGTTGATAGCGTGTTGTTGATGTCATCGATAGAAACGCCCAGTGTCTGTGCCTTGCGTTGGTCAATATCAATTTGCAGTTGTGGACTGTCGTCCAGACCATTGTGGCGCACTCGGGACAGCAGTGGGTTGGCGCTGGCCAGTTGCAACAACTGATCACGTGCCGCCATCAGTTTGGTGTGGCCCAGCCCGGCGTGATCTTCCAGTTCCATATCGAAACCGGAAGAGTTACCCAGACCGGTGATCGCCGGCGGACTACTGGCGATCACTCGTGCCTCATTAATCTTGTTAAAGGCTGTGGTAGCACGATTGATGATGTCGAAAGAGCTATTGGCACCTGAGGTACGCAGATCCCAGTCCTTCAAACGAATAAACATACGTGCCACGTTCTGCCCGTTACCGCCCGGTCCTGCACCAATGGTGGAGAACACCGACAGTACGTCCTCTTTTTCTTGGGTCAGGAAGTAATGTTCAACTTTCTCCACCACCTTGGTGGTTTGCTGCAACGTGGATCCCGGCGGTAACTGTACCTGCACGGTAAACACCCCGCGGTCCTCTTGCGGCAGGAACGAGGTTGGCAGCTTGATAAACAGAAACGCCATGCCGCCAAGCAGCAGCAGGTAAATTGCCATATAGCGCACACTGAAGTGCAGCACGCGCGCCACGCCACGCTCGTAGCGTTCGGCATTGCGATTGAACATGCGGTTGAACCAACCGAAAAATCCGCGCTTGCCGTGATGGTGCCCCTTAGCGATGGGTTTAAGCAGCGTGGCGCACAGGGCAGGGGTCAGGATCATCGCCACCAGCACCGACAACACCATGGCAGAAACGATAGTGATCGAGAACTGACGGTATATTGCGCCAGTCGTGCCGCCGAAGAACGCCATCGGGATAAACACCGCCGATAACACCATCGCGATGCCGACCAATGCGCTCTGAATCTGTCCCATGGATTTTCGCGTGGCTTCACGGGGAGGCAAACCCTCTTCGCTCATCACACGTTCGACGTTTTCCACCACCACGATGGCATCATCCACCAAGAGCCCGATGGCTAGCACCATGGCGAACATGGTCAGGGTATTGATACTGAATCCACAGGCGGAAAGAATGGCGAAGGTGCCCATTAGCACCACCGGGACAGCGATAGTCGGGATCAGTGTGGCGCGGAAATTTTGCAGGAACAGGTACATCACCAGGAACACCAGCAAAATGGCTTCCAGCAGTGTTTTCACCACGTCCTTGATCGAAGCTTTCACGAACGGGGTGGTTTCATAAGCCACCTTGGCTTCCAGCCCGTGCGGGAAATACTGCGACAGTTCGGCAATTTTATCCTTCACCAACTGATCGGTTTGCAATTCGTTGGCGCCTGAGGCCAACTTGATATTCATCCCAGCGGCCTGTAGACCGTTATAGCGGCTGAGGAAGTTGTAGTTTTCACCACCGAGTTCGATGGTAGAAACATCACCGAGTGTGACCAGTGAACCGTCCTGATTGACCCTGAGTGTGATTTTGCGGAACTGTTCCGGTGTCTGTAACTGGGACTGCGCGTTAATGGTGGCATTCAGCGCCTGCTTATCGACAGACGGTGATCCCCCAAGTTGGCCGACAGCCACCTGCGCATTTTGAGACTGAATGGCCGTGACGACATCCTGGGTAGTGAGCTGATAGCTGTTGAGTTTGTTCGGATCAAGCCAGATACGCATGGCGTATTGCGAACCGTAAACGTCCATGCTGCCCACACCGTTGATACGGCTGAGCGGGTCTTGCAGGTTGGAGACGATATAATCGGCAATGTCCTGTTTGTCCATGCTACCGTCGGTAGAGACAAAGGCCACCATCATCAACGTGGTGTCGCCGGATTTTGATACAGTAACACCTTGGGTTTGTACGGCTTGCGGTAGGCGCTTGATCGCTGCCTGCAGTTGGTTTTGCACCTGCTGCATCGCTTCGTTAGGATCGGTGCCGGCTTCAAAGGTCAGCGTCACGGTAGCTTGCCCGGTATTGGTACTCTGTGACGACATATACATCATGTTGTCCAGACCAGTCATGTTCTGTTCAATAATCTGGGTGACGGTGTTTTCTAGCGTTTGTGCAGAGGCGCCAGGGTAAGTGGCGCTAATGCGAACGTTCGGCGGCGCGAGGTTCGGATACTGTTCCACAGGTAATGAAAAAATCGCCAAAACGCCAGTCAGGCAAAGAATAATTGCCAGGACCCAGGCGAAAATCGGGCGATCAATAAAAAAATTAGCCATGCAGCGCGAACCTCGTTATGACTTGTTCTATCTTTAAGACGCATCGGAATTGCGTTTCTCAGCGGCTGGGAAGGATTCCGGCGCCTATGCACTTTACTCGGGAAGGGGGAGTAAAGCGTGGAGAAAAAAAGGAGATAATGTAAATAACGGTAGTAGAAACCTGCAAGGTCGCCGCTATTGTTGTTAAAACGGTCATTAAGACAATTTTATGACTATCAAGGGCCTGACCGATTAGTGTGCCCGGAAAATAATCAGGACTCATAGTGTAAGCAGGAGCTTGGCATGGAAATTAACCCGGTATTTGCCCGTCGTCTTTATCTGTGCTGGTTGATCAGCCACAGCGAACGGCCAAACGTCCCACGTCTGATGGAATTGACGGGGTGGCCGCGTCGTACCCTGCAAGACGTGTTGAAAGCCTTGCCAGGCTTGGGGGTCGAATTGCAATTTGTTCAGCAGGGTGTACGCAACAATGACGGTTTTTACCAGTTGGAAAACTGGGGGCCGATCAACAAGGGCTGGGTTCACCAGCACCATCAGGCACTCCTCGCCGCCATCGAATGAACATTCCCCGGCGTGCCGGGGAAGTATTATTGACTCTTGTGCTCCAGATACATCACTGTCGCTGCCACGCGTGAACGCACATCCAGTTTGCGCAGCATGTTGCGGATATGCACTTTCACCGTCTCTTCAGAAATGTGCAATTGTGCGGCAACCTGCTTATTGGACATCCCACGTGCGACTTCTTGCAATACGTCCAGCTCGCGCTCTGTCAGTTCGGCAAAGGGATCGTGTTGTTCGCTACGGGATAACAGATAATCTGCCACCGCGTCACTGATCACATTTTGGCCTTCTGCGGCGGCGAGAATGTGTTCCAGCAACTGTTCCGGTTCACTGTCTTTCAGTAGATAGCCATCGGCACCGGCGTCGATCAACGCATAGACATCGTTGCGTGAATCGGAAACCGTCAGCACGATGATGCGTGCATCCACACCTTCATTGCGCAGTGCTTTCAGCGTGTCCAGACCGGACAGCCCTTTCATGTTCAGATCCAGCAGGATCACGTCCGGTGTTTGTTGTAACGCAAACGTGATAGCTTCGTTGCCGTTGCTGGCTTCGGCGACGACGGTAAACAGCGGGTCAAGCCCCAGCAGTTGTTTGATGCCGCGGCGCATCAGTGGGTGGTCGTCAACGATCATCACTCGGTAATTCTTCATCACCATGAAATATGCTCCCTGTAGCGAGTAAAGCCACTCAAACGCGCTGTGCAGCACGCTTCACAGTGGGACAGACTCTTGATAGTGGTACTTAGGCTGTATCCCGTATTTGACCGTGGCACTGTCGCAGACCCAAAAGCCCGTAATCAAGGCGAAGAGGGTAGGACATAGTGGGCCTACGTTCAAACCCGACAACACAGAGTACGGGTTTTTGGGGTGCGACCCGAAGGGCTGGGGCCATTTGAATGCGCACTTGTGTTACGCGCCGCTTATTTGGCCCACCAAACCTCACGACTCGCGCCTTGCTGCGCGTCCAAATAACCGCCAGCGGTGCTCACGTGCAAATATGGGATGCAGCCTATTTCCACACACATCCTGAAATGACCGTTAGACTTCGCTAAACCGTAACGAAGGGTGAACAGTCCTGATTTTATGGCGGGAATGTCAGTTGGACTTCCGTGCCTTCTGACTCACCTCGCTTGATGCGCAGCGTTCCTCTCAGCCGCGCAGCGCGCTCGCTCATGATGGTCAGGCCATAGTGACCTTCAGGTTCACTCAGACTGGCGATACCGCAGCCGTCGTCTGCAATGCTAATCCTGTTGTTACCCTCGGCCGTCACGCCACAGCGAATCACGATCTCCCGTGCGTTGGCGTGTTTGATGGCGTTGAGTACTGCTTCACGTACAATTTGCAACGCATGCACTTGCTGTTGGGCATTAAGCGCCTGGGAAGAAAGCCGACAGTGTAACTGAATCCGCGCGTCGGTAAGAACCTTTAATGGCGCCAGTAACTGGTCCAGTGCGGTGTTTAAATCGGCTTCCTGAATGTTCAGGCGGAAGGTCGTCAGCAGTTCGCGCAATTGGCGATAGGCATCAGCCAGCGCCCGATCGAAATCATTGATAATTTCATGGGCATCCGGGGTTGTACCCCCCAGCGTTCGTTTGAGCAACGTGAGTTGAATACGCAAAAACGACAGTGCTTGCGCCAGAGAGTCATGTAACTCTCGGGCGATAGTGGCACGTTCTTCCATCAGCAAAAACTGCATGTGTTGCTTCTGCGCACGGTTAAAATACACTCCGCGACTCAGCATATTGGCGACACTTTGCATCAAGTGCGGGTGGGGAGGATGATCGTGATGCTGCCAGCTCAGTTCGCCCAACGGCTTGTCGCCCTGGATTATGGTCAGCGATTGCCAGTCCAGCGTCGTCGACGGTGAGCCGCTGTGCAATTGCCATTCACTGAGATTGTCTGCCACCTTTAGCTTGATGCAGTGCAGGTGTTCACTTTGGCGCACGATGTGCAGGATTTGCTCAAATGCCTGCTGATCTATTTGCCGTACGCTCAGCGCTTGCGAACAGTTGTACAACACCTCCAGCGTCTTGTTCGCTTGCTGTAGGCGCTGGGTTTTCTCCTGCACTTTATGTTCAAGCGATCGATACAGTTTGGCCAGATCACCAGACATGGCGGTAAAGGCTTGCGACAGTACCCCAAGTTCGTTTGGCAATTCGGTATCCAGCGGCGGGTAATGAAAATCCCGTTGTTGTACGCGCTGGCTGGCTTCCACCAGGTGCTTAAGCGGTGTGACGACCTGGCGTCGCATAAAGCGGATACAAAACAGCACCAGGCCAATGATGACGATATACCCCACCACACTGATAGCGGCCACGATGGTCAGTTTCAGTTCGGAATAACGCTGTAGTGCCAGTACAAAATGGTCAATTTGATTCACATAGCCGGCAATGTTGGCCTGATAGTCTGCCGACTGCCCCGCCTGGATCTGCTGCGCAAGCGGTTGCCAGGCATGCTGCAGAGAGAGGTATTTTTCACGGACATCCGCAGGCACGTAAAAACGATCCAACTTTTGCAATACCGGGGCTTGCAGAGACTCTTGGTATTGCAGCAGATGCTGGTCCCGTTCCGGGGCATGTTGGGCAAGGTCGTACGCTAATCGGTAGCTTTGCATACGCAGTGAGCCAGCAATGTTGACCGCTTCGGCGTCACGCAGGCTGTCAGCGACGGTAGTCAACGCCAGGCCAGTGGAGAGCACGGACAAAATCACAATGCAAAACAGCGCCTTGGCCAGGCTGCTGGTCACTGAACGTTTAACAAGCAATCATGCATCCTTTTCTCGCGTGCGATGGACATTGTTGAGTTTCATTCGAAAGCAAAATTATAACTTTTGCAACCAAAATGCGTGGTGTTTCGCATTAAGTTGTCTGTCATAGCACCAATAAACAGACGTTATATAATCAATTAGATAGCGTCCGGCTGGAAATAGTGTGGCTAACATCTCACAGCACCCGGTAATAGATTGATCTGGCGCAAGCTACCCCCGTATTTACCCCTTTAGGGTGATTATATACCCCCCGCAGTCCTTTTATCTTACCCCCGTCTTTAGCAGGGTTTATACCCTTTGTCCCCTCGTTATTACGTGGTGGGCAGCCGTTCGAAACTCTGAGAGCAATACAACAATAACAGTACTGGATTAGGCACTCTTTACACGCGGTGGCGTGTTTGCAACGTCAAGGAAAAACAGCATGACCATATTGTCGCGGCGCAAACTGCTCGGTGGACAATGGCGTCAGCCAACCGCTGCGATCCGCCCCCCGTGGTCGCTGCAAGAATCCCTTTTTATTGCGGGTTGCACCCGTTGCCAGGCCTGTGTTCGAAACTGTGAAACGGGCGTTCTTATCGTCGGTAGCGGCGGTTTTCCTGAAGTGAATTTCCAGCGTGCGGAATGTACGTTTTGTGGGCTTTGCGCGCAGGCGTGCGCGGAATCGTTATTTCGCCCGTTGGCGGAAACGCCCTGGCGACAACATGCGGTGTTCAGTAACGCTTGCCTGGCGCACCAGGGTGTGGAATGCCGCAGTTGTCAGGACAGCTGTGAACCCCAGGCCATACGGTTTCGGCCCCGTTTAGGCAAGATGGCGCCACCCATGCTGGATGTGGCGGCCTGCAACGGTTGCGGAGCCTGTGTCGCCGGCTGCCCGACCGGTGCTGTCACCTTAACCCGGAGCGAAAATAATGATGAATAGCGAATGGCACGTCAGCGGGCTGGTGGTGCAGGCGCGACCGGAAAAAATCCCACGGCTGACTTCGGCTTTACTGGCGATAACGGACACGGAAATCCCGGTGCAGGATCAGGAGCACGGCAAGTTGGTGGTCGTCATGCAAGCCGCTTGCTCTCATGCGCTGCTAGAAAAAATTGAGTCGGTACGCAATCTGGACGGCGTGCTGGCAGTATCGCTGGTTTATCACCAGCAGGACACTCAAGGTGAGGTAACGCCATGAAACTCAGTCGTCGAGACTTCATGAAAGCAAATGCCGCAGTAGCGGCTGCGGCAGCCGCCGGTTTGACTATTCCCACGGTGGCACAGGCGGTAGCAAGCAGTGCTGACGCCATCAAATGGGACAAGGCGCCCTGTCGTTTTTGCGGAACCGGCTGCGGTGTGCTTGTCGGGACCCAAAATGGTCGTATTGTTGCCTCACAAGGGGATCCAGATGCAGCGGTCAACCGTGGGTTGAGCTGTATCAAAGGCTATTTCTTGCCGAAAATCATGTATGGCAAAGACCGTTTAACTCAGCCACTGCTGCGCATGAAAGACGGTCAATATCATAAAGAAGGCGAGTTTACCCCTGTTAGTTGGCAACAGGCCTTCGACATCATGGCCGATAAGTTCAAGCAAGCATTGAAAGAGAAAGGACCTGAGGCGGTCGGCATGTTCGGTTCCGGTCAGTGGACGGTATGGGAAGGCTATGCCGCGGCCAAATTGTTTAAAGCCGGGTTGCGTTCCAATAATCTGGATCCGAACGCACGTCACTGTATGGCGTCAGCGGTGGTGGGCTTTATGCGCACCTTCGGCATGGACGAACCTATGGGCTGTTATGACGATATTGAGCAGGCCGACGCCTTCGTGCTGTGGGGCTCCAATATGGCGGAGATGCACCCGATCCTGTGGTCGCGCATTACTGATCGTCGTCTGAGCAACGAACACGTCAACGTATCGGTGTTGTCTACCTTTGAGCATCGCAGCTTTGAACTGGCGGATAACGGCATGGTGTTCACGCCGCAGACCGATTTGGCGATCATGAATTACATCGCTAATTACATCATTCAAAACAATGCAGTCGATCAGGACTTCCTTAATCGGCACGTCAATTTCCGCCGTGGGGCGACGGATATCGGCTACGGCCTGCGTCCGACGGACCCACTGGAAAAAGCGGCGAAAAACCCGGGCAGCGATGCTTCGGAACCGATGAGTTTCGAAGCGTACAAAACCTTCGTGGCGGACTATACGCTGGAAAAAACAGCGAAATTGAGCGGTGTGCCGGAAGATCAACTGGAAGCGTTAGCGAAGCTGTATGCCGATCCAAACATCAAGGTCGTGTCTTACTGGACCATGGGCTTCAACCAGCATACCCGTGGCGTATGGGCTAATAACCTGTGCTACAACCTGCATCTGCTAACCGGCAAGATTTCCAAACCGGGCTGTGGACCGTTCTCACTGACTGGGCAACCTTCTGCCTGCGGTACCGCACGTGAAGTGGGTACTTTTGCTCACCGTTTGCCGGCTGACATGGTGGTCACTAACGAAAAGCACCGTCAGACAGCCGAACAGAAGTGGCAATTGCCGGTGGGCACTATCCCGGCAAAAGTTGGGTTGCATGCGGTGGCGCAGGACCGTGCACTCAAAGACGGCAAGCTGAACGCTTACTGGGTGATGTGTAACAACAACATGCAGGCTGGGCCAAACATCAATCAAGACAGGATGCCGGGCTGGCGTGACGCGCGCAACTTTGTGGTGGTATCTGATCCTTATCCAACCGTCAGCGCATTGGCTGCCGATTTGATCCTGCCGACGGCCATGTGGGTTGAGAAAGAAGGGGCTTACGGCAATGCGGAGCGTCGTACCCAGTTCTGGCGCCAGCAGGTGAAAGCGCCGGGTGAGGCCAAATCCGATCTGTGGCAACTGGTGGAATTCTCCAAGCGTTTCACGGTGGAGGAAGTGTGGCCAGCCGAACTGCTGGCACAGAAACCGGAGTATCGCGGTAAAACGCTATATGACGTGTTGTTCGCTAACGGTGAGGTCAATAAATACCCATTAACGGAAATCCCGGAAGACCAGCTAAACGATGAAGCCCGTGACGTCGGTTTTTACCTGCAAAAAGGGTTGTTTGAAGAGTATGCCGGTTTTGGTCGTGGCCATGGTCATGATCTGGCACCGTTCGACAGTTACCACCAGGCGCGCGGTCTACGCTGGCCTGTGGTGGATGGCAAAGAGACGCTGTGGCGGTACCGAGAAGGCACAGATCCTTACGTGAAGGCGGGGGATGCGGTGCGTTTCTACGGTAAACCGGACGGCAAGGCAGTGATCTTTGCGCTGCCATTTGAACCGGCGGCAGAGAGCCCGGACAGCGAATACGATCTGTGGTTATCCACCGGTCGTGTGTTGGAGCATTGGCATACCGGCTCAATGACACGACGGGTTCCCGAACTGCATCGTGCTTTCCCACAGGCAGTGTTGTTTATTCATCCTCTTGATGCCAAAAGCCGCAATTTACGTCGTGGAGATAAGGTCAAGGTGAAGTCACGCCGTGGTGAACTGATCAGCACGGTCGAAACCCGTGGCCGTAACCGCCCACCCAAGGGGTTGGTCTATATGCCGTTCTTTGACGCCGCGCAGTTGGTGAACAACCTGACGCTGGATGCCACCGATCCGCTTTCGAAAGAAGTCGATTTCAAGAAATGTGCGGTGAAGTTGGAGAAGGCGTAAGGCTGACGAATAGCGCGATGAACACCTTATTTAATTACCCAGGAGCCAAATAAAAATGAAAAGCCCTGTTCTGAAAAAGACGCTTGCCCTGTGGGTGACCTTATTGTCGCTGGTGTTCGCCGGTCTGGCGTTTGCCGCGAGTGATGTCGATCTCAGCAAATCCCCTGAAGTGTCCGCCACCGTTGGCGGGCCGATCTCAATGCCGAAACAGCAGGAGCGGATGGCACTGAACTATGTCAATCAGCCGCCGATGATCCCGCACAGCGTGGATGGTTACCAGATCAGCAAAAACACCAACCGTTGCTTGCAGTGCCACGGGGTAGAGCACTACCGCACTACCGGTGCACCCCGCATCAGCCCGACACACTTTATGGATAGAGACGGCAAGGTATTGAGTGACGTCGCACCGCGTCGCTATTTCTGCTTGCAGTGCCACGTACCGCAAACCGACGCGGCACCCATTGTCGGCAATGATTTTCAGCCCATGCCGGGCTTTGGACATTAAGCGGGGGAGCTATGAGCGAACGCAAACATACTATGACTGAAAAAAAGCCCGGGCTGTTACTACGATTGTGGCGCTGGTGGCGTAGGCCAAGCCGCCTGGCGCTGGGTACGCTGCTGCTGTTGGGGTTTGGCGCCGGGATCATCTTCTGGGGTGGTTTTAATACCGGCATGGAAGCGGCGAATACCGAGCAGTTCTGTATCGGTTGTCATGAAATGCGTGAAAACGTCTATGAAGAGTACATGGGGACAGTGCACTACAACAACCGTAGCGGTGTGCGTGCGACCTGTCCGGATTGTCATGTGCCACATGAGTGGGCGCCCAAGATGCTGCGCAAGTTGAAAGCCAGCAAGGAGTTATATGCCAAGGCATTCGGTTTGATCGACACGCCACAGAAATTTGACCAACATCGGTTGGCGATGGCGAGCAACGAATGGGCGCGCATGAAGGCCAATGACTCGCAAGAATGTCGTAACTGTCATAATTTCGAATACATGGACTTCACCGCGCAAAAAACGGTGGCGGCAAAGATGCACGACAAAGCAATAACCGAGGGTAAAACCTGTATCGATTGCCATAAGGGCATCGCCCACAAGCTGCCGGATATGCGCGACGTTCCTAACGGGTTCTAACGCATTTAGCTGTAAAAACCCCGTCGCTCTGCATGAGCTGCGGGGTTTTTTGTTGCAAATCCATTGCCACTTTGGGGCTTAATCGCGGTATCATTTTTGCGTTTCAGCTAACGGAAAAGAAGAAGGGTTCATGTCCGCGAAAATTGAGAATGTGAAGAAAGAGCTGTTATCAGATAACTGGTATGTGCTGCACAAATATACTTTTGATTTGAAGCGTAAGGATGGCGGTTCCGTTCAGCAGATGCGTGAAGTCTACGATCGTGGCAACGGCGCAACCATTTTGCTGTACAACCGTGCCAAGGGCACCGTGGTGCTGACAAATCAGTTCCGTATGCCGACCTATGTGAACGGTAACGACAGTGGCATGCTACTGGAAGCCTGTGCAGGCTTGCTGGATGCTGACTCACCGGAGCAATGCGCACGCCGTGAAGCCGTGGAGGAAACCGGTTTTCAGGTTGGCGACGTGAAGAAGATTTTCGAAGCCTATATGTCTCCGGGCGGCGTGACTGAGATCGTGCATTTCTTCATTGCTGAATACCATGACGACGAACGCAATACGTTCGGTGGTGGTATCGAAGACGAAGATATTGAAGTGGTGGAGTTGCCGTTCACCGACGCGGTGGCGATGATTGCTGATGGGCGAATCAAAGACGGCAAGACCATTATGCTGTTGCAGTACCTGCAAATTCACCGAGTCATGGAATAAAAAA
>NZ_BCTT01000014.1 GCF_001590905.1 Serratia grimesii NBRC 13537 | reverse complement strand
GCCAGCGTTTTCGTCACTTTTTACAGTAAACAGCCATAAAAGCTGGCGATCCGTAGAGTAAAATAAGAGTAACAATGTCAGTAAGGACTCGCAGCCATGCAATTTAATGCTCAACAACAGGCCGCCCAACGCAATCTTTCTTATCTACTTGCAGAAAAACTCGGCCAACAAATTCTGGCAGGCGATTATCAGGCCGGTAGTATCCTGCCCGGGGAGATGGAGCTGGGTGAACAATTCGGCGTTAGCCGCACGGCGGTACGCGAAGCTGTGAAGATGTTGGCAGCCAAAGGAATGCTATTACCTCGCCCACGCATCGGCACCCGTGTGATGCCACAAAGCCAATGGAACTTCCTCGATCAGGATTTACTGACCTGGTGGATGACCAAAGAGAACTTCGATCAGGTGATGCAGCACTTCCTTATCTTACGCACTTCTTTGGAACCTCAGGCCTGCTCACTGGCGGCGGCCAATGCCAGCACACAGCAAACCGCACGGCTGGCTGAACTGATGGCGGAGATGCGGGCACTGCATATCCAGTTCGATCGTGAACACTGGATTCAGGTTGATACTCAGTTCCACCAGCTCATCTATGAGGCCAGCGGCAATCCGTTCCTAACTTCATTCGCAAATCTGTTCAGTTCGGTGTATCAAAGTTACTTCCGTGCCATTACCGGTAACGAAGTGATTAAGCTTCAGCACCATCAGGCCATCGTCGATGCAATACTTGCCGGTGACAGCGCAGAGGCATTAGCCGCCTGCCAAATTTTGCTCAGAGAAAAAGACTAACTCACTCCCTACTTATATATAGAAGAAAGATGAAAGGGACGAATACGGCAGTTAACCAGGACTCATAATGACTAAATCCGCGCGCAGTATGGCAGGGCTACCTTGGATCGCCGCAATGGCGTTCTTTATGCAGGCGCTGGACGCCACCATCCTCAATACCGCGTTGCCGGCAATAGCTCAAAGTCTGGAGCGCTCTCCGTTGGCAATGCAGTCAGCCGTGATCAGCTATACCTTGACGGTCGCCATGCTGATCCCGGTCAGCGGCTGGCTGGCGGATCGCTTCGGCACCCGCCGAGTGTTTATCATCGCGGTTTCGCTGTTTACTCTCGGTTCTCTGCTGTGCGCTCTTTCCCCGACGCTAAGTGTTCTGGTGACGTCACGTGTCATTCAGGGTGTCGGCGGTGCAATGATGATGCCTGTGGCGCGCTTGGCACTGCTACGTGCCTATCCGCGAAGCGAACTGTTACCAGTGTTGAACTTCGTGACCATGCCAGGGTTGGTTGGGCCGATCATGGGCCCGATGCTAGGCGGTTGGCTGGTAACCTATGCCACCTGGCACTGGATTTTCCTTATCAATATCCCGATTGGCCTGCTCGGCATCTTCTATGCACGTAAATACATGCCGGATTTTACTACCCCAAAACGTCGCTTCGACTTCATTGGCTTTATGTTATTTGGTTTGAGCTTGGTGCTGGTTTCCACCGGGCTTGAACTGTTTGGTGAACAGGTGCTGGCCAGCTATATCTCTCTGGGGATTCTGCTCAGCGGCGTGGTGATGCTGTTCGGTTATATCGCCCATGCTCGCAGACACCCCCAACCGCTCATTGGTTTGGATTTATTCCAGACCCGGACCTTTTCAGTAGGCATTGCCGGAAATGTTGCCTCACGCCTTGGCACCGGCTGCGTGCCGTTTCTGATGCCATTGATGCTGCAAGTCGGTTTCGGTTACTCAGCGATTATTGCTGGTTGCATGATGGCACCGACCGCCGTCGGATCGTTGATGGCGAAATCCACCGTCACTCAAGTGCTGCGCTGGTTTGGCTATCGCAAAACATTGGTTGGCATCACCATCATTATTGGCGTACTGATAGCTCAGTTCGCACTGCAAAGCCCAGGCATGCCACTG
The DNA here is from genome assembly GCF_001590905.1 of Serratia grimesii NBRC 13537. Lineage (GTDB taxonomy): Bacteria > Pseudomonadota > Gammaproteobacteria > Enterobacterales > Enterobacteriaceae > Serratia > Serratia grimesii. The sequence continues at coordinate 299,747 of NZ_BCTT01000014.1, read as the reverse complement.
TGGTTGATGATCCTGCCGCTGTTTGTGCTGGGAATGGCAATGTCTACGCAATTCACCGCCATGAATACCATCAGCCTGGCTGACTTGAATGACAGCAATGCCAGCTCCGGCAACAGTGTGCTGGCCGTCACTCAACAGTTATCCATCAGCTTCGGCGTGGCGATCAGCGCGGCGGTGCTGCGTTTCTACCAGACGATGTCACTCGGCACCATGGTTGATCACTTCCACTACACCTTTATTACCATGGGTATTGTCACCGTAGCGTCGGCGTTTGTGTTTCTATTATTAAGAAGAAAGGACGGCCGTAATCTGATCAGTGGCCAAGACCCAAAAAAACCGGCAAAGGCCGCAGGTTAACGCCAACCCACCGAGGCGCGCTCCACCAGCTCTGGTGTCAATACCAGAACCTGAGCGTCACGTTCCGGGTTTTGCAGGCGGTTGATCAGGGCATCGATCGCCAGCTCCCCCAGCGAATCTTTCGGCTGGTGAATAGTACTTAGTGGCGGAGCCAGGTATTTGGCTAGTTCAATATCATCGTAACCCATCACTGCCATGTCCTGCGGTACCGATAACCCGGCCTGGTACAACGCCTGATAGGCACCCACCGCGACGGCATCATTACCGGCGAAAACCGCATGCGGGGGTTCAGCCAACGCCAGCAGTTGTTTCATGGCATCAACGCCGCCTTCAAATTCAAAATCACAGTGCACTTCATATCCCGGCAGGATAGCCAACCCGGCGCGCTGCATCGCCCGGCGATAGCCTTCTAACCGATGGCGTGCCGTGGTTTTATCCTGTGGCCCAGCGATACAGGCAATCTTGCGATACCCACGGGCGATCAGGTGATCGGTCGCCATCTCTCCGCCCAGCAGCGAGTTATCCTGGATGATATCGTTAGCCCCTTCGAACGGGGCCCAATCCATCATTACTATAGGGAGTGAGGGATAACGGCTCAGTGCATCTTGTGATGGACGGTGGTTCTCGGTGCACATTAATAGCAAACCATCGACGCGTTTTTGCAACAGAGTCTCCATGTTGCGATTCATACGTGCGGCATCTTCTTCGGTATTGCACAAGATCAAGCTATAACCGCGCTCATAGCAGCTACGCTCAACGCCGCGAACGACCTCTGCATAGAAGGGGTTATTACTGGAGGTGACCAACATGCCGATGGTGCGCGTCTGATTCAGTTTGAGACTACGCGCCAGTGCAGAAGGCGCATAGTTCAATTGTTCAACGGCCGCCATGACTTTAGCTCGCACGCTATCGCTGACAAAGCGATTGTTATTAATAACGTGCGAAACCGTCGAGGTTGAAACACCCGCCAGGCGGGCGACATCTTTCATGGTGGCCAAAGGGATTACTCCTGCTGCTGCAAAAAGGCATCAATCTCTTCACGCCAAGGGACGGAAGGCTGCGCACCCGGCCGGGTCACAGCAATAGCCGCCGCTGCATGAGCAAAGCGCACCGCATCAGCCATCATTTTTCCTTCCAATAACGCCGTAACCAATGCGCCATTGAACGTGTCACCGGCAGCGATGGTGTCTACCGCTTTCACCTTGAAACCGGGTACCAATTTGCCGCGGCCATTCTCACTCAGCCAGACACCACGGCTACCGAGGGTGATGATCACCGTGGCAATGCCTTTATCATGCAAAGCCTGAGCTGCTCGCGCAGCATCATCGTCGTTGTTGACCGCAATACCGGTCAGGCGGTGGGCTTCTGTTTCGTTTGGTGTAATCATATCGATCATTGCCAGCAGCTCGTCCGGCAATTCACGTGCGGGTGCAGGATTGAGAATCACTTGAGTTTGATGCTGTTTCGCCAGATGAGCGGCAGCGATGACCGTTTCTAACGGTGACTCCAGCTGCATCAGCAGCGCATCGGCATCCACAACCTTTTGCTGATAGCGCGCCAGATAGTCTGGCGTCACTGCGGCATTAGCGCCAGCATCAATGCCGATCACGTTCTCGCCTTCGCCGTTGACGAAAATCAGCGCCACACCGGTGGTGCTGTCGGTGATAGCCTCAATCGGTTGGGTATCAATGCGATCGGTCGCCAGCTGTTTGCGGATGCGTTCGCCAATATCGTCAGCCCCCACACAAGCGATGAAGGCGATATCCGCCCCGCTGCGTCCGGCTGCCACCGCCTGGTTAGCGCCCTTGCCACCGAACGCCACCTTATACTGTTTCCCGATCACCGTTTCACCCGGCTGAGGGAAGTGCTCAATATTAAGGATATGATCGGCATTAATGCTGCCCAGAACCACCAGCTTACCTGTTTCCATCGCATTGATTCCTGAATTGCGCGCCATCATAAGATGGCGCGGGTGTGACTTATTTGGTGACCAGTTTCAAATCTACCGGGATGGTGGCCGGTACTTTCTCGCCCTTCAGCACTTTATCGGCAGTTTCCACACCGATCACACCGATCTGATCTGGGCGCTGCGCCACAGTTGCCGCCAGTTTGCCACCTTCAACCGCTTTTACGCCATCGGCAGTGCCGTCGAAGCCTACCACGACCACATCGGTTTTACCGGCGGTTTGCAACGCACGCAATGCACCCAGTGCCATTTCATCATTCTGTGCAAACACGGCCTGCACGTCTGGGTGAGCCGTCAGCAAGTTCTGCATCACGTTCAAACCTTTGGTACGGTCGAAATCTGCAGGCTGGCTAGCCAACAGTTTGAATTTGTTCTGATCCAGAGACTGTTTAAACCCTTCGCCGCGTTCACGAGCAGCGGAAGTACCGGCAATCCCTTCCAGTTGGATCACTTTAGCGTCTGCACCGACTTTTTTGGCAATAAAATCACCGGCCATTTTACCGCCGACACGGTTATCAGACGCGATATGGCTGACAACATCACCCTTGCTCGCCACACGGTCCAGTGTGATGACCGGGATCTTGGCCTGGTTGGCCATCTTGATAGCATTACCAACGGCATCCGAATCCGTTGGGTTGATCAACAGCAACTTAGGTGCCTGCACCATCAGATCCTGCACGTTCGCCAGTTCTTTCGCCGGGTTGTTTTGCGAATCCAGCACCACCAGGTTGTAACCCAGCTTATTGGCTTCCTGTTGTGCGCCCTCTTTCATTGAGACAAAGAATGGGTTATTCAGGGTAGAAACCACCAGCGCGATGGTGTCTTTAGCCAATGCGTTAGCACTCAGGGTGGCGCTCAGCGCGAAGGCTGAAGCCAGAATTGCCAGTTTTTTCATTTTCATCATCGTGATTCCTGTAGGGGGAGGTTATTTGTTGCTTTTGTTCTCTACCAGAACCGCCAGCAGTATCACCACTGCCTTCACGATCATTTGGTAGTAGGAAGAAACACCCAATAAATTCAGACCATTATTCAGGAAGCCAAGGATCAGCGCCCCAATCAGCGTGCCGACAATACGACCTTTGCCACCTGCCAGGCTGGTACCACCCAGCACTACTGCTGCAATGGCGTCCAACTCATAGCCAGTACCGGCGGTTGGTTGTGCGGAAGACAAGCGCGCCACTTCGATCACGCCCGCCAGCGCTGCCAGCAAACCACAAAGTGAATAGACGATAATTTTGACTTTATCGACGCTGATACCCGACAGGCGGGTCGCCGCTTCGTTACCGCCCAGGGCATAAATATAGCGGCCCAAGCGGGTATGGTGCAGCATGTACCAAGCGGCGATAAACACGATCGCCATGATCCAGATCGGGGTTGGAACCCCCAATGGACGGCCGATGCCGAACCAGCCGAAAGTATCTGCTACGTCGGTAAAGCCGGTATTCACCGGACTGCCGTTGGTGTACACCATGGTGACCCCGCGCAACAGCAGCATCATGACCAGGGTAGCAATAAATGCCTGAACCTTGCCTTTGGCAACGATCACCCCGGTACAGGCGCCCACTGCCGCCCCCAATGCCAATGCCGCCGCTACGGCGACCACCGCGTTAATTTCAAAACCGACGATCGACGCCGCCACTGCACCAGTCAATGCCAGCAACGATCCCACTGACAAATCAATGCCGGAAGTGAGGATCACTAATGTCATCCCTACCGCCATAATGGCGTTAACCGACGTTTGCTGCAGAATATTGAACAGGTTGTTTACAGTGAAGAAATTCGGGCTCATTGAAGAAACCACGGCGATCAACACCAGCAGAGCAATCAGTGATTTTTGCTCTAACAGCCACTCTTTACTGAACCAGCGTTTTGCCACACTCTGGGAACTCATATCTGATTACTCCTGCTTTACGCCGTATTGCTTGCCAACAGCCGCAGCCATCAACGCTTCCTGGGTGGCCTGTTCAATCGGGAACTCGCCGCTGAGATGTCCTTCGTGCATCACCAGAATGCGGTCGCTCATGCCCAGCACCTCCGGCATTTCCGACGACACCAGAATGATGCTCAACCCTTCCTGCTTAAACTGGTTGATTAACTGATAGATTTCTTTTTTTGCGCCGACATCGACACCGCGCGTCGGCTCATCGAGGATCAGCACCTTTGGCCGCGTCATCAGGCCACGGGCGATCGCCACTTTCTGCTGATTGCCGCCGGAGAGCAGGCCAATAGGCTGCTCCATCGATGGCGTTTTGATATTGAACAAACGGATGAAGTCGCCCACTGCCAGTTGCTCTTCAGCCTGTTTCAGGCTACCGCCGACGCGGCTGAAATAACGCAGCGCCGTCAGCGACATGTTTTCCTTCACTGACATTCCCAACACCAGGCCATCGCGCTTGCGGTCTTCGGAGATATACACAATGCCGTTTGCCAAACCATCCTGTGGAGAATGGGTGACCACCTCATGCCCGTCGAGTCTGACGGTACCGGCTTTACGCGGCGCTGCACCGTAGAGAATTTTCATCAACTCAGTACGCCCGGCCCCCATCAACCCGGCAACACCGAGGATCTCACCTCGGTATAAGGTAAAGCTGACATCATGCACGCCTGGGCCAGAAACCTGGCTGACTTCCAGCCGTTTTTCACCGCGCGGCTGATTCAGTCGTGGATACTGCTCTTCCAGCTTGCGGCCCACCATCATTTCTATCAGCGAATCTTCCTGCAGCTCGCTGACCGGTCGTTCGGCGATGAACTGCCCGTCACGAAAGACGGTAACGTCATCGCAAATTTCAAAGATCTCTTTCAAGCGGTGTGAAATATAAACAATGCCGCGCCCTTCCGCTTTCAGCTCGTTGATCACCTTAAATAAAGAGGCGGTTTCCGTGTCAGTCAGCGCATCCGTAGGCTCATCCATAATGATGACTTTAGATTCGAAGCTCAGCACTTTGGCGATTTCCACCATCTGCTGATCACCGATCGACAGCTCGCCCACCAAGCGGTGGCTGCTGTAACTCAGGTTCAATCGCGCCAACAGTTTATCGGCTTCGGCATACATGCGTTTCCAGTCGATGCGGCCGATGCGGTTAACAAACTCACGCCCGAGGAAAATGTTCTCCGCGATCGTCAACTGCGGGATTAAGTTCAACTCCTGATGGATAATCCCTATGCCCGCTTCCTGCGAATCCTTTGGCCCGTTGAAGACCACCTCTTTACCGAGAAAATACTGACTGCCGGCGTCTTTGTTATAAATGCCGGTCAGCACTTTCATCATGGTAGATTTCCCCGCGCCGTTTTCACCCACCAGCGCCATCACCTTGCCGGGATAAACGCTGAGCGCAGCGCCGGAAAGCGCCTTCACGCCGGGAAAGGCTTTATCGATCCCTTTCAGTTGCAGTAAAGGTTGCATAGAAGCCTCAGAAAGTTACGCCGGCACAAAGGATCACATTCGCGTACGGCGAACATTCCCCACTGCGGATCACCGCCCGGCTATGTTCAGTTTGCGCTTTGAAGGCACTGTGACTGATATAGCTCACGCTGATGGTATTTCCCTGATGGTGGCCAAGTTCAGTCAGTTGAGCCAACAATGCGTGATGGAGCTGCGGATTTTGCTTAATGATCTCTTCCGCCAGAATGGCGCTTTCTACCTGCATCTCCTGCGTCACTACCCCGACCACCTGCAAAAACGTCGGTACGCCCTGGGTCAATGCCAGATCGATACGTTGCGTTGCTGCCGGGATAGGCAACCCCGCATCACAGATAGCAATCTGATCGGTGTGGCCGAGACGGGAAACCACGGCAGAAATATCAGCATTAAGCAGCACGCCTTTTTTCATCTTTTTCTTCTCACTCCACCAGCGAAACGTTTCGCTTGTGTCTGGAGTTTAAAAAAACGTCAGTAGAAGGCAACCGGGATAATGCAGAAATGTGATCATTATCGAAACGTTTCGCTCGTGTTACCGAGAACATAAACAGAAAGGGCCCAGCAATAGCTGAGCCCTTGAGGAGGGATTAAATCTCGACCTGGGTTCCCAGTTCGATCACCCTATTGGGCGGGATCTCAAACTGGTCCGGCGCACGCAGCGCGTTGCGGCTCAGCGCGATAAACAGCTTGCCGCGCAGGAACAGGTACCACGGCCGCTTGGTCAAGATTAACGACTCATGCGACATAAAGAATGAGGTTTCCGTCATCCGGCATGGTAGCCCTTCCAGCCCACAACGATGGAATACTTCCTCAACATTTGGTGTCTCACGCCAGCCATAGCTGGCAACCACCCGCCAGAAGGTCGGTGACAGTTGTTCGATGGTCACCCGACGCACATTATGCACGTAAGGTGCATCCTCTGTACGTAGCGTCAACAGCACCACTCGCTCATGCAGCACCTTGTTGTGTTTCAAGTTATGCAACAGGGCAAAAGGAATCACGTTGATGGCACGCGACATAAAGACCGCCGTCCCTGGCACACGCACCGGCGGTGATTTCTCCAATGAGGCGATCATCGCCTCGAGGGAATTACCGTGCTCATGCATGCGGCGCAGCAAGCGGAAGCGTTCGCTTTTCCAGGTCGTCATGATGATGAACATCACCAGCGCCAGCAACAGCGGCAGCCAACCGCCGGAGAACAGTTTCAAGGCGTTTGCAGAGAACATTGGCACATCAATAATCAGCAGGATGGCCAGAATGCCCACCGCGAAGAAGCGGTTCCAGTGCCAGTTTTTGATCGCCACGGAGGTCACCAGAATACTGGTCAGCACCATGGTCCCAGTCACGGCGATGCCGTATGCCGCGGCCAAATTACTGGAATGTTCAAACCCGACAATCACCAGTACCACCGCGATATACAGCGTCCAGTTGATCACCGGAATGTAGATTTGGCCCGACTCCATTTCCGACGTATGAATGATACGCATCGGTGACAGATAGCCCAGACGTACCGCCTGGCGTGTCAAAGAGAACACGCCGGAGATCACCGCCTGAGAGGCGATAACTGTGGCCAACGTTGCCAGGATTAATAACGGGATCAGCGCCCAGTCAGGAGCTAAAAGGAAGAATGGATTCTTGATGGCCTCAGGATTTTTCAGCAGTAGCGCACCTTGGCCGAAATAGTTCAGCACCAGTGAAGGCAATACCACGGTGAACCAGGCCAGGCGAATTGGGAATTTACCAAAGTGCCCCATGTCGGCGTACAGCGCCTCGACGCCGGTGATCGACAGCACTACCGCACCCAGTGCAAAGAACGAAACCTTCTTATATTCAATAAAGAAGTTCAGCGCCCATTTCGGGTTTAACGCCTGTAGCACTTCCGGGTTGGCCATGATGCTACGTGCACCCAACACAGCCAGTACGATAAACCACAGTAACATCACTGGAGCAAACAGCTTACCAACGCTACCTGTGCCATGCTTCTGAATGGCAAACAGTACCGTTAGCACCAGAATCGACAGCGGAACGATATAGGGATCAAGCGACGGGGCGGCTATTTCCAGCCCTTCTATCGCCGACATCACCGATATCGCTGGAGTGATTACCACCTCGCCATAGAAGAAGCTGCCACCAATCAGGCCCAAAATCACCAATATGGCAGTGGTACGCGCCGAAGTGTGACGCCCAGCCAATGACATCAACGTCAGAATACCGCCTTCACCAGCGTTATCCGCTCGCATGACGTAGGTAAGGTATTTCAGGGAAACAATGACGATCAACATCCAGAAAATCAGTGACAGGAAGCCGAAAACTACGTCTGGACGGACATCGAAGCCATAATGGCCGGAGAAACACTCTCTGAGAGTATAGAGAGGACTGGTGCCGATATCACCGTAAACGACCCCAATTGCCGCAAGGGTTACCGCCGATAAGGACTGTTTATGCTCTGTGCTCATAATTCGTTTCTTTATTAGAACATCCGTTAGCGATGCATCCGCATCAGCCAGAGATACGGGCTCTAAGATCCGTTACGCCCACTAAAAGGCGCACAGTATGCACGATTTATACTGCTTGCCTACTCTTATATCAGACCCTAAAAATAAACAAAATGTGAACCAGCCGCTCTTTTGATAATAGAAAGATTTTACTAATCAACAAGCTATACCATTAAAAATAATGGTGGTTTATCATCGGATTATCCACCAAGATTGGCTAACTCTCGGACAACACGGCAATAATATGGCGCCATCATCACTTCTGGCAGAACGGATATCCCGCCTCAGCAACGCGCTTGAGAGCGGCCTTTATGAACGACAGGAAGCAATTCGCCTGTGTTTGCTGGCAGCGCTTAGCGGTGAAAGCGTTTTTCTGCTTGGCCCACCAGGTATCGCCAAGAGCCTGATCGCACGCCGGTTAAAATTTGCCTTTCGCAACGCACGCTCATTTGAATATCTGATGACGCGTTTCTCAACGCCGGAAGAAGTGTTCGGTCCATTGTCTATTCAGGCATTAAAAGATGAAGGCCGCTATCAACGTCTGACAGCCGGCTATCTGCCCGAGGCGGAAATCGTGTTTCTGGATGAGATTTGGAAAGCGGGCCCGGCGATCCTCAATACTTTGCTAACGGCAATCAACGAACGTCGTTTCCGTAACGGCAACACGGAAGAGCCGATCCCATTGAGATTGCTGGTCACAGCCTCTAACGAACTGCCGGAAGCCGACAACAGCCTGGAAGCCCTGTACGACCGTATGCTGATACGTCTGTGGCTGGATAAAGTGCAGGACAAACAGAATTTCCGCTCACTGCTGGTCAGTCGTCAAAACGAGAATGAAAATCCGGTACCGGAAGCTCTGAGCATCAGTGACGAGGAGTATCATCAATGGCAACCGCAGATAGACAAAATCAAGCTGCCAGAAACATGTTTTGAGTTGATATTCCAACTGCGCCAACGGCTGGATGCGTTAGATCATGCTCCTTATGTCTCCGATCGTCGTTGGAAAAAAGCACTGCGGCTGTTACAGGCCTGTGCTTTCTTCAGCGGCCGCGATGCCGTAGCCCCGCTAGATTTGATGCTATTGAAAGACTGCCTGTGGCATGACCTCACCTCATTGAAGCTGCTGCAACAGCAAATTGACCAGTTGCTGACTGAGTCTGCCTACCAACAGCAGACATTATTGATTCAACTACAGCAGATCCACACCCGCTGGTTGCAGCATCAGCAACAGCAGAGTGACAGTCAGGCGATCGCCTTAGTAAAAAAAGGCGGTATGTTCAGCAGGAAACCGCAGTATGCCTTGGCAACACCGCTTGGAACTGGCGCTCTGACCTTGTTACTGCAAAAACCACTACAACTGCATGATATTCAGGTTAACCATCTGAGTATTGAAAACAGCGTTCTGGAAAACTGGCTGCAAAAGGGCGGCGACGTGCGCGCTAAGCTGAATGGCATTGGCTTTGCACAACAGATTGATCTGGAAGTTGACGAACAACTGCATCTAACGGTGCTGGACGTTAGCCGTCAGCCATCACTGTTGGCCCTACCCGGCATACAAACCGGCGGAACACCCCAGGCGATGCTGGATGAAATGGACGCACTGGCACAACGCCTGACAGAACAACGTCGATTGTTCAGTCAACATCAGCCCTGCCTGTTTACCCCTGCCTCTGGGCTGGCAAAAATTGAAGCCAGCCTGTTGCAGGTGGCAGAACAAATAAAACAGCAGCACCAGCAGATGCGCGGCCAGTAAGCATGCTCAGTCTGGAAACACTCGATCTGCTGTTAGCGATCACCGAAGGTGAGCTGATCGAGGAGATGATCATTGGCATGCTGGCAGCACCGCAGTTGACGGTTTTCTTCAAGAAGTTTCCAGCGATACGTCGAGCATTGGATAACGACCTGCCGCGCTGGAAGCTGCAACTGAAAGAACGCCTACATGAGGCCATGGTACCGCCCGCGCTGGCGCAGGAATTTTATCGCTACCAACAGTGCCAATTAGAAAATAACACCCAGTTCTTCCATAACCTTAATGACACCCTGGACTTGCTACGCCAACTGGTTTCCCCTTTTTATGAGCAAGCCCGCACGCTGGTGGATGCAGCAGACCTGCCTAATCATCCGCTGGACGACAGCTTCCAAACCCTGTTTCTACAGCGCTGGCGTATCAGCCTGACGCTGCAGGCCACGATGATGCATCATCAGTTGCTGGAACAAGAACGTGAACAACTGATGGCCGAACTGCAGGAACGCTTGGCGCTGAGTGGTGCACTGGAGCCACTGCTGTCGGAAAACGACACCGCTGCCGGGCGACTGTGGGATATGAGTAAAGGCCATCTGCAGCGGGGTGACTATCAACGGCTGGTGGAATACGGCAATTTCTTGCAGCAGCAACCGGAACTGAAAAAACTGGCACAGCAGCTTGGGCGCAGCTATCAGGCCAAGGCGGTGCAACAGCAGGACGCGTTGCCGGAGCCGTTCCGTGTAATGGTGCAAGTACCCGCCACCCTGCCAGAAGAAGTCAGTGGCATTCACCAAAGCGACGACATTCTACGCCTGCTGCCGCCCGAGTTGGTTACGCTGGGCATTGAAGAGCTGGAGTTTGAATTTTACCGCCGCCTGCTGGAAAAACGGCTATTGAGTTATCGCCTGCAGGGTGATGCCTGGCAGGAACAGATCCATATTCGTCAGGTCACTCACCAGCAGCAGGATCAACAACCTCGCGGGCCGTTTATTGTCTGCGTGGATACCTCAGGTTCGATGGGGGGGTTTAATGAACAGTGCGCTAAAGCCTTCTGTCTGGCGTTGCTACGCATTGCGTTAGCAGATAACCGCCGCTGCTATATCATGTTATTCGCCAATCAAATCGTACATTACGAACTCACGGCTGCCAGCGGGATTGAGCAGGCGGTGCGTTTTCTCGGTCAACACTTTCGCGGCGGCACCGATCTGGCAGCATGCCTGAATGCCACGGTGAGCAAAATGGCTGAAAGCGGTTGGTTTGACGCCGATGCGGTGATCATTTCGGATTTTATCGCCCAGCGGTTGCCGGAAGACGTAATAAAGAAGGTGAAACAGCAACAGCAGAGCCACCAACAGCGCTTTCACGCAGTGGCTATGTCCAGTTACGGCAAACCCGGCATCATGCGCATCTTCGATCACATCTGGCGCTTTGATACCGGGTTAAAAAGCCGTTTGATGCGCCGCTGGCGACGCTGAGAGTTACAACAGCCCGTCGACCGACTCACGTACTTGCGGTGACCACACACCACACTGCACCTGACCGATATGAGACAGTTGCAGCAGCAACATCACCAGACGCGACTGACCAATACCACCACCGATGGTTTGTGGCATATCGCCACGCAACAGTGATTGGTGCCATTCCAGTGCTAAGCGATCTTCATCACCGGTCTGCGCCAACTGACGTTTCAGTGCACTGGCATCAACACGAATCCCCATGGATGAAAGTTCAAAAGCGTCCTGCAGAACCGGGTTCCATACCAGAATATCACCGTTCAAACCGGCCAGGCCATCAGCCGCTGGAGTCGTCCAGTCATCATAATCCGGTGCTCGCACATCGTGTGATTTGCCGTGCGACAGTTGGCCCCCGATACCAATCAAGAATACAGCACCCAGCTCCTTGGCAATCGCTCGCTCACGGCCCTTGGCATCCAATTCGGGGTAACGCTGCAGCAGGGTTTCACTGTGCACAAAATGGATTTGCTCTGGCAGGAACGGCGTTAAGCCATATTCGCGGCTGACTTCATCTTCCGTCGCTTTAATTGCCGCATAAATGCTGCGCACGGTGTTTTCGAGGTAATCCTGGCTACGTTCGCCATCGCCCATCACCCGCTCCCAGTCCCATTGATCAACGTAGACTGAATGGATCGCACTCAGACGATCTTCATCTGGGCGCAGCGCTTTCATATGGGTATACAGGCCCTCACCGGCACCGAAGTCGTAGCTACCTAGCGTTTTACGCTTCCACTTGGCCAGTGAATGCACCACTTCAAAGGTCGCATCCGGCAATGTTTTTACCTTTACCTGCACGGCTTTCTCGCTGCCAGACAGGTTATCCTGAGTACCATCACCCAAGCGGCTGAGGATCGGTGCTTGCACTTCGATCAAACCCAGCTGCTGTTCTAATTGGCGAGAGAAGAAGGATTTAACCAGGCTGATTTGTTGTTGTTTTTGGATAAACTGTTTTTTCATTGCCGCATCTCTTATAAATCTGTCTCTGTTGCCACTGATTAAGCAACAGAACAGCACGACAATTCAATATCCGCTAATCAATATTGCCTTTTCACTTTTAATCATTCATTTTGATACGGTAATAATTCAATAATCAGCAATTAGTGGGGGATTAAATGGCTGAAAATTATCAGATCGATAATCTCGATCGCGGCATCCTTAATGCCTTGATGGAGAACGCGCGCACGCCCTATGCCGAACTGGCGAAGAATTTTGCCGTCAGCCCAGGCACTATTCATGTGCGGGTAGAAAAAATGAAACAAGCCGGCATCATCACCGGTGCACGGGTAGACGTAAATCCCAAACGATTGGGTTACGACGTCTGTTGTTTTATCGGCATTATATTAAAGAGTGCTAAAGACTATCCTTCCGCGCTGAAAAAACTCGAAAGCCTGGAGGAAGTGGTCGAGGCTTACTACACCACCGGCCATTACAGCGTGTTCATTAAGGTAATGTGCCGCTCGATAGATGCGTTGCAACAAGTACTTATCAACAAGATTCAGACGATTGATGAGATCCAGTCTACTGAAACCCTGATCTCGCTGCAGAACCCCATCATGCGTACCATCACTCCTTAGCCAATTATTTACTATACCCATATTATCCACAGGTAGATCCCAGCCGATTCACAGCGTACAATGCTGCCACTTTGAGAAGGTTGGGATCATTCATTTCATGGCAGACATTACTCTGATCAGTGGCAGTACCCTTGGTAGTGCTGAATACGTAGCCGAGCACCTGGCTGAAAAGCTGGAAGCGGCGGGTTTTACGACTGAGACTCTGCATGGCCCTGAATTAGATGAACTGACCCTGTCCGGGCGTTGGCTGGTGGTGTCTTCTACCCACGGCGCTGGTGATTTACCGGATAACCTGCAACCGCTGCTGGAACAAATAGAAGAACAGCTTCCTGACTTATCCCAGGTGCAGTTCGGTGCGGTCGGTTTGGGTAGCTCTGAATACGATACTTTCTGTGGTGCGATCCAACGGATCGACGATCTTCTGATCGCTCGTGGTGCGAAAAGGATCGGTGATCGGCTTGAGATCGACGTGACTGAACACGAAATTCCTGAGGATCCAGCAGAGGAATGGGTGAAAAATTGGATTAATTTACTCTAATTTGTTCAAAGATCACCCGAACGATTGTGGATAACTAAGCTTAAAAGCAGGGTAAAACCAGTAGTTATCCCAATAAAAACCGTAGGTCGCTTTTTGTCCTGTGCATAACATGCCATTTAGATCCCAGCTTATAAGCAATAGGATCACCGATCATTCACAGCTAACGATCCTCCTTAATTTGCTGATCTCAATCACGAATAACCACTTATCCACAGAAGATCGCGATCCTAATAAGAGATCTAATAAAGAGATCTTTAAATAAAAAGATCTTCTTTTAATTACTCAAGGATCCTGACCACTTGGTCGATCGACTAAACTTGAGTAGAATCCTCCATCCCAGGGCAAACAACGATCGTTCGCAATACGACGAGGTGCAGTTCCATGTTTTATCCAGAGCAATTTGACGTCATCATCATCGGTGGTGGCCATGCCGGTACCGAAGCCGCTATGGCTGCGGCACGTATGGGACGTCAGACTTTATTACTGACTCACAATATCGATACGCTGGGGCAAATGTCTTGCAACCCGGCGATTGGCGGTATTGGTAAGGGGCATCTGGTTAAGGAAATTGATGCACTTGGCGGCCTAATGGCAACGGCGATCGATCATGCAGGCATCCAGTTTAGGATACTAAACGCCAGCAAAGGCCCTGCAGTACGAGCTACTCGTGCTCAGGCAGACCGTGTGCTCTATCGCCAAGCGGTACGCACTGCCCTGGAAAACCAACCAAACCTGATGATCTTCCAGCAGCCCGTTGAAGATCTGATTGTGGAAAACGATCGCATTGTCGGTGCTGTAACCCAAATGGGGCTGAAATTCCGCGCCAAAGCGGTGGTACTGACCGTAGGGACCTTCCTGGACGGCAAGATCCACATTGGCCTGGAAAACTACAGCGGTGGTCGGGCCGGCGATCCTCCGTCGATCTCATTGTCACAACGTCTGCGCGAATTACCTTTGCGTGTTAATCGTCTGAAAACTGGCACACCTCCACGTATCGATGCCCGGACTATCGATTTCAGCGTATTGGCACCGCAACACGGTGATACCCCAATCCCCGTATTCTCGTTTATGGGCAATGCTGAACAGCACCCAGAACAAATGGCGTGCTACATCACCTATACCAACGAAAAAACGCATGATGTGATCCGCAATAACCTCGATCGCAGCCCGATGTATGCCGGGATCATCGAAGGGATCGGTCCACGTTACTGCCCGTCGATCGAAGACAAAGTGATGCGTTTTGCCGATCGTAACGCACACCAGATCTTCCTCGAGCCGGAAGGCCTGACCAGCAATGAGATTTATCCAAACGGCATTTCCACCAGCTTGCCGTTTGACGTACAGATGCAGATCGTCCGCTCGATGGAAGGGATGCAAAATGCCCGAATCATTCGACCAGGCTATGCCATCGAGTATGATTTCTTCGATCCACGCGATCTGAAACCTACGCTGGAAAGCAAATTTATCCAGGGTCTGTTCTTCGCTGGCCAGATTAACGGTACCACCGGGTATGAAGAGGCTGCTGCTCAAGGTTTGTTGGCAGGTCTGAATGCTGGTCGTTATGCCAACGAAGATGAAGGTTGGTCACCACGCCGCGATCAAGCTTACCTTGGCGTTTTGGTGGACGATCTCAGCACACTGGGTACCAAAGAACCGTACCGTATGTTCACTTCACGTGCCGAATATCGCCTGATGTTACGTGAAGACAATGCTGATCTTCGTCTGACCGAAAAGGGCCGCGAGCTGGGCTTGGTTGACGATACCCGTTGGGCACGCTTTAGCGAAAAACTCGAGCGTATCGAACAAGAACGCCAACGCCTGCGCGATATTTGGATGCATCCGCATGCTGAGAACGTCGATCAGGTCAACGCACTGCTAAAGGCACCGTTATCACGTGAAGCCAATGGTGAAGAGCTGCTACGTCGTCCAGAAATGGATTACACACAACTGACCTCTGTCGCGGCATTCGCACCACCGCTGGCTGATGTCCAAGCGGCTGAGCAAGTTGAGATCCAGGTAAAATACGAAGGTTACATTGCTCGTCAGCAGGAAGAGATCGAAAAACAACAGCGCAATGAAAACACGGTGCTGCCGTTGGATCTCGATTATCAGCAAGTTTCCGGTCTGTCGAATGAAGTGATTGCCAAACTGAATGACCATAAGCCGAACTCGATCGGCCAGGCTTCACGTATCTCTGGCATTACCCCTGCGGCGATCTCAATTCTACTGATTTGGCTGAAAAAGCAGGGACTGCTGCGCCGCAGCGCATAAATCCTGCTTTTAGGCGCTCGTTTGTTTACTTGATAAACAAACGAGCGCTGACATCATCCCAACCCTGAATTATCATAGTCGCCTTCTTGGCCAGCCCTAATCGGCTTGCCGTTCCGCGTCTGTCAGAGGACACGTTGTGCAGAAAAAATTAGACTCGCTGCTGTCAGCAGCAGGCATTGCGCTTCCCGATCAGCAAAAACAGCAGTTGCTGGGTTATGTTGGTATGTTGGACAAGTGGAACAAAGCTTACAACCTCACTTCAGTGCGCGATTCGCAGCAAATGCTGGTACGTCATATTCTCGACAGCATTGTGGTAAATCCACATCTCCAAGGTTCTCGTTTCATCGACGTTGGCACCGGACCTGGCTTACCAGGCATTCCGCTGGCGATCGTTCGTCCTGATGCTCACTTCACCTTACTCGATAGTTTGGGCAAGCGCGTGCGCTTCTTGCGTCAGGTGCAACATGAGCTTGGCCTGACCAATATTGAGCCGGTGCAAAGTCGTGTCGAAGACTTCCCCGCTGAGCCGCCGTTTGACGGTGTTATCAGCCGTGCCTTTGCTTCTCTGCAAGATATGCTGTCCTGGTGTCACCATCTGCCGGCAAAAGGGCAGGGGCGTTTCTATGCGCTGAAAGGGGTGCGTCCGGACGAAGAACTGGCACAGTTGCCAGAAGGCATTCAACTGGAATCAGTGGTGCGTCTGCAGGTACCGGAACTTGAAGGTGAACGCCACTTGGTCATCCTTAAGGCAAACTGAGTTTGTTTTTGATCAAATAAGCGTGAATTAAAAGATAGTGGCAACAGGTAAGATAAGCAGGCTAATTAAATGGTGGTTTTTTTAGTTAATTTACTTTTTATTAACACAAAAATAGCTGGCAATTAGCGACAATGAGGTAATTGCAGATCGTAATAGTTACGTTAGCAACGATAAGTGAAGGATCCTGCTTTGCTGCTAATGTTAATTGTCTGTTGTAATATTATCCCCGAAGCTGTCAATAAAAGGTTTTTATCAGGTATACGGGTTGTTTTTGAACAGTTAACTTGTAATATTTTGATTTATAATATCTTTTTGATCGCCCAATTTGCTAAAGACGCTTTTACTTTTGATGGGATATAAATCAGAAATAGGTATTATTGTGAGCAGTACCACGTTTCTTACTGTAACACTGGAATAATCAGACAATTAAATGAGCCCTATTATTCCGACTGTTTTCTTGTGAAAATAGCCTCAAATGGGGAAATTTAAATAATTGTTCACCTTTTCGCTACTTATCGATTGAATTCGTTGGTATGCCCCGTATAATTTGCTCGTTTTTTGCAGCTTGACTCAGAGCAGCAAAGACAGTTTTATACGTCACTCAGCATACCCACTCTGGGGTACGGAGAGAACAAACGTCATGTCTGTGTCCCTTTACAGCGGAAAAGTTGCTCGCAAATTGCTGTTTCTGCAGTTAATGACTTTTGTTCTGATCAGCGCTGCTTTCGGCCTAAAAAGCCTGGAATGGAGCGGTTCGGCACTGGCAGGCGGTCTCGCTGCCTGGTTGCCGAGTACCATGTTTATGCTGTTTGCCTTGCGCCATCAGGCGCAGACGCCGGCACCCGGTCGGGTTGCCTGGTCGTTCGCCATCGGCGAGGGATTGAAGGTCTTGATCACCATAGTTTTGTTGATCGTGGCGCTTGGGGTGTTTAAAGCGGCGTTTATACCGCTTGGCCTGACCTATTTAGCGGTGTTAGTGGTGCAGATAGTGGCACCGGCCGTGATTAACAGTTACCGAACTTAACTAAAAGGGTAAGAGGCATCATGTCTGCATCTGGAGAAAATGGGACTGCAAAGGACTATATCAGCCACCATCTGAATAACCTTCAGTTGGATCTGCGTACTTTTCAGTTAGTTGAACCACACTCTGGTAACCCGACATTCTGGACGTTGAACATTGACTCATTGTTCTTCTCTGTGGTGTTGGGCGCGCTGTTCTTGTTTATCTTCAAGAAAGTAGCAAATACAGCCACCAGCGGTGTACCGGGGAAACTTCAAACTGCCGTCGAACTCATCATGGGCTTCGTCGACAGTAGCGTTCGTGATATGTATCACGGCAAGAGCAAGGTTATTGCTCCGCTGGCGCTGACCGTGTTTGTCTGGGTATTCCTGATGAACATGATGGATCTGCTGCCAATCGATCTGCTGCCGTTTATTGGCGAACATGTGTTTGGTTTGCCGGCATTGCGTGTTGTTCCTACCGCAGACGTAAGTATTACGCTGTCGATGGCGTTGGGCGTATTTATCCTGATTCTGTTCTATAGCATCAAAATGAAAGGCATTGGTGGGTTCGTTAAAGAGTTAACCATGCAGCCGTTCAACCATCCGTTATTCATTCCAATCAACCTGATTCTTGAAGGTGTCAGCCTGCTGTCCAAGCCTGTTTCACTGGGCCTGCGACTGTTCGGCAACATGTATGCGGGTGAGTTGATCTTCATCCTGATTGCCGGTTTGTTGCCGTGGTGGTCACAGTGGCTACTGAATGTGCCTTGGGCCATTTTCCACATACTGATCATTACGCTTCAAGCCTTTATTTTCATGGTTCTGACGATTGTCTATCTTTCGATGGCATCTGAAGAGCACTGATTTTCTTAAAACACTTGCACTTTTAAACTGAAACAAACTGGAGACTGTCATGGAAAACCTGAGTATGGATCTGCTGTACATGGCTGCCGCTGTGATGATGGGTTTAGCGGCAATCGGTGCTGCGATCGGTATCGGCATCCTGGGTGGTAAATTCTTGGAAGGCGCTGCACGTCAGCCTGACCTGATTCCTCTGCTGCGTACACAGTTCTTTATCGTTATGGGTCTGGTTGACGCCATCCCGATGATCGCTGTTGGTCTGGGTCTGTACGTGATGTTTGCTGTCGCGTAAGTAGAGAATTTCTCTACACTGAAACCACACTATTAACTTTTAAAGAGGCATTGTGCTGTGAATCTTAACGCAACAATCCTCGGCCAGGCCATCGCGTTCGTTCTGTTTGTCTGGTTCTGTATGAAGTACGTATGGCCGCCGATTATGGCAGCCATCGAGAAGCGTCAGGGAGAAATTGCTGACGGTCTCGCTTCTGCAGAACGTGCCAAAAAAGATTTGGACTTAGCGCAAGCCAATGCGACCGACCAGCTGAAAACTGCTAAAGCAGAAGCTCAGGTGATCATCGAGCAAGCAAACAAACGCAAAGCTCAGATCATGGATGAAGCGAAAGCCGAAGCCGAGCAGGAACGTAACAAAATCGTGGCGCAGGCTCAGGCTGAGATCGAAGCCGAACGTAAGCGCGCTCGTGAAGAGTTGCGTAAGCAAGTCGCGATGCTGGCAATTGCCGGCGCCGAGAAGATCATCGAACGTTCCGTGGATGAAGCTGCTAACAGCGACATCGTTGATAAACTGGTCGCTGAACTGTAAGGAGGGAGGGGCTGATGTCTGAATTTGTAACTGTAGCTCGCCCCTACGCCAAAGCAGCTTTTGACTTTGCCGTTGAGCATCAAAGCGTAGAGCGCTGGCAGGATATGCTGGCGTTTGCTGCTGATGTCACTCGCAATGAACAGATTTCTGAACTGCTGTCTGGCGCTATCGCGCCAGAGACGCTGTCCAAGACGTTCATCGCGGTTTGTGGCGATCAACTCGACGAACATGGCCAGAACTTTATCCGTGTAATGGCCGAAAATGGACGTTTACTGGTTCTTCCTGCCGTGCTGCAGCAGTTCACCGAACTGCGCGCCTTGCTGGAATCCACCGTCGAAGTCGACGTGCTCTCTGCGAGCGCACTGAGCGACAAACAGCAGGCAAATATTGCCGCTGCGATGGAAAAACGTCTGTCACGCAAAGTTAAGCTGAATTGCAAAATTGACAAGTCTGTACTGGCCGGCGTAATTATCCGTGCTGGCGATATGGTGATTGATGGCAGCGTTCGCGGTCGTCTTGAACGCCTGACAGACGTCTTGCAGTCTTAAGGGGACTGGAGCATGCAACTGAATTCCACCGAAATCAGCGAACTGATCAAGCAGCGCATTGCTCAGTTCAATGTGGTGAGCGAAGCTCACAATGAAGGTACTATTGTTTCCGTCAGTGACGGGATCATCCGCGTACACGGTCTGGCCGAAGTTATGCAGGGCGAAATGATCGCACTGCCAGGCAACCGTTACGCAATCGCATTGAACCTGGAGCGCGACTCCGTAGGTGCCGTGGTTATGGGTCCGTACGCGGATCTGGCCGAAGGCATGAAGGTAAAATGTACTGGCCGTATTCTGGAAGTTCCGGTTGGCCGTGGCCTGCTGGGCCGTGTAGTTAACACCCTGGGCGCACCTATTGATGGTAAAGGCCCGGTTGATAACGACGGTTTCTCCCCGGTTGAAGCTATTGCCCCTGGTGTTATCGAGCGTCAGTCTGTAGATCAGCCGGTTCAAACTGGCTACAAATCTGTTGACGCCATGATCCCAATCGGCCGTGGCCAGCGTGAGCTGGTGATCGGTGACCGTCAGACAGGTAAAACTGCGCTGGCAATCGATGCGATCATCAACCAACGCGATTCAGGCATCAAATGTGTTTACGTGGCTATCGGCCAGAAAGCGTCCACCATCGCTAACGTGGTGCGCAAGCTGGAAGAACACGGTGCACTGGCAAACACCATCGTTGTGGTTGCTACCGCGTCTGAATCCGCTGCATTGCAATACCTGGCTCCGTATGCTGGTTGTGCGATGGGTGAATACTTCCGTGACCGCGGTGAAGATGCGCTGATTGTTTATGATGACCTGTCCAAACAGGCCGTTGCTTACCGTCAGATCTCCCTGCTGCTTCGTCGTCCACCAGGTCGTGAAGCTTACCCAGGCGACGTATTTTATCTCCACTCCCGTTTGCTGGAGCGTGCTGCGCGTGTTAACGCCGAATACGTTGAAGCCTTCACCAAAGGTGAAGTCAAAGGCCAAACCGGTTCACTGACTGCTCTGCCAATCATTGAAACCCAGGCGGGTGACGTTTCCGCGTTCGTTCCGACCAACGTAATCTCGATTACCGATGGTCAGATCTTCCTGGAATCCAACCTGTTTAACTCCGGTATTCGTCCGGCAGTTAACCCGGGTATCTCCGTATCCCGTGTGGGCGGTGCAGCGCAAACCAAGATCATGAAAAAACTGTCCGGTGGTATTCGTACCGCATTGGCACAGTATCGTGAACTGGCTGCGTTCTCTCAGTTCGCTTCCGATCTGGATGATGCGACCCGCAAACAGCTGAGCCACGGTCAGAAAGTGACCGAGCTGCTGAAACAGAAACAGTATGCGCCGATGTCCGTCGCACAACAGTCTCTGGTGCTGTTTGCCGCAGAACGTGGCTTCCTGAACGACGTTGAAGTCGCGAAAGTCGTGAGCTTCGAAGCCGCGCTGGTTGCTTACGCAGATCGCGAGCATGCCGAGTTGCTGAACCACATCAACCAAACTGGCAATTTCAACGATGAGATCGAGGGCAAGCTGAAAGGCATCCTCGAGACCTTCAAGAAAACCCAGTCCTGGTAACGCTCAGCGGCCTGCAGTTGAAAGACAGCAGGCCGTCTGGCAATGAGGAGAAGCAGACATGGCCGGCGCAAAAGAGATACGTAGTAAGATCGCGAGCGTGCAAAACACGCAAAAGATCACTAAAGCGATGGAAATGGTCGCCGCCTCCAAAATGCGTAAATCGCAGGAACGCATGGCGGCCAGCCGTCCTTATGCAGAGACCATGCGCAAAGTGATTGGTCACCTTGCGTTGGGTAATCTGGAATATAAGCACCCGTACCTGGATGAGCGTGATGTTAAGCGCGTCGGGTATCTGGTGGTGTCTACTGACCGTGGTCTCTGTGGTGGCTTGAACATTAACCTGTTCAAGCGGCTGTTGGCAGAGATGAAAGGCTGGTCCGAAAAAGGTGTCGAAACAGATTTGGCACTGATTGGCTCTAAAGCGGCTTCTTTCTTTGGTTCCGTGGGCGGCAACGTGGTTGCCCAGGTCACCGGCATGGGGGATAACCCTTCCCTGTCGGAGCTGATCGGACCGGTGAAAGTGATGCTGCAAGCCTACGACGAAGGTCGTTTGGACAAGCTGTACATTGTCAGTAACAAATTTATCAATACGATGTCCCAAGAACCACAGATCGTTCAGCTGCTGCCGTTGCCGCCTGCCGAAGACGGTGAGCTGAAGAAAAAATCTTGGGATTACCTGTATGAACCCGATCCAAAAGTGCTGCTTGATACCTTGCTGCGTCGCTATGTGGAATCTCAGGTTTATCAGGGCGTCGTGGAAAACCTGGCCAGCGAGCAGGCCGCACGAATGGTAGCGATGAAAGCCGCAACCGATAACGGCGGTAGCCTGATCAAAGAGCTGCAGTTGGTATACAACAAGGCTCGTCAGGCCAGCATCACTCAGGAACTCACCGAGATCGTTTCGGGAGCCTCCGCGGTTTAAGCTAGGTTTACGAATTACGTAGAGGATTCAAGATGGCTACTGGAAAGATTATCCAGGTAATCGGCGCCGTAGTGGACGTCGAGTTCCCTCAGGATGCCGTACCAAAAGTGTACAACGCTCTTGAGGTAGAAAACGGTGCCAATAAGCTGGTGCTGGAAGTTCAGCAACAGTTGGGCGGTGGCGTGGTTCGCTGTATCGCAATGGGGACCTCTGATGGTCTGCGTCGCGGTCTGAAAGTCACAGACCTGGACCACCCAATTGAAGTACCGGTAGGTAAAGCTACTCTGGGCCGTATCATGAACGTATTGGGTGAACCAATCGACATGAAGGGCGATATCGGCGAAGAAGAACGTTGGGCGATTCACCGTCCGGCGCCAAGCTACGAAGATTTGGCCAACTCCCAGGATCTGCTGGAAACCGGTATCAAGGTAATGGACCTGATCTGCCCGTTCGCCAAGGGTGGTAAAGTCGGTCTGTTCGGTGGTGCGGGTGTTGGTAAAACCGTAAACATGATGGAGCTGATCCGTAACATCGCGATCGAGCACTCCGGTTATTCTGTGTTTGCGGGCGTGGGTGAGCGTACTCGTGAGGGTAACGACTTCTACCACGAAATGAACGACTCCAACGTACTGGACAAAGTATCCCTGGTTTACGGCCAGATGAACGAGCCACCGGGTAACCGTCTGCGCGTTGCTCTGACCGGTCTGACCATGGCTGAGAAATTCCGTGACGAAGGCCGTGACGTTCTGCTGTTCGTTGATAACATCTACCGTTATACCCTGGCCGGTACCGAAGTGTCCGCACTTCTGGGCCGTATGCCATCGGCGGTAGGTTATCAGCCAACGCTGGCGGAAGAGATGGGTGTTCTGCAAGAACGTATCACCTCTACCAAGACTGGTTCAATCACCTCCGTACAGGCCGTTTACGTCCCTGCGGATGACTTGACTGACCCGTCACCAGCCACCACCTTTGCTCACTTGGATGCAACTGTGGTACTGAGCCGTAATATCGCTTCTCTGGGTATCTACCCGGCCGTTGACCCGCTGGACTCTACCAGCCGTCAGCTGGATCCGCTGGTAGTTGGCCAGGAGCACTACGATGTAGCGCGTGGCGTGCAGTCCATTCTGCAACGCTATCAGGAACTGAAAGATATCATCGCAATCCTGGGTATGGACGAGCTGTCTGAAGAAGACAAACTGGTCGTATCCCGTGCGCGTAAAATCCAACGCTTCCTGTCTCAGCCGTTCTTCGTGGCAGAAGTCTTCACCGGTTCTCCGGGCAAGTTCGTATCGCTGAAAGACACCATCCGTGGTTTCAAAGGCATTATGGACGGCGACTATGACCACCTGCCTGAACAAGCGTTCTACATGGTTGGCACCATTGAAGAAGCAGTGGAAAAAGCCAAGAAACTGTAACGTCTTGAGAGGAGGGTGATATGGCTATGACTTACCATCTGGATGTAGTCAGCGCGGAAAAACATATGTTTTCCGGCCTGGTGCAAAAGATCCAGGTGACAGGTAGCGAAGGCGAACTGGGGATTTTCCCTGGTCATGCGCCGCTGCTGACTGCCATCAAGCCTGGCATGGTGCGTATTGTTAAACAACACGGTGAAGAAGAGTTCATCTACCTGTCCGGCGGTATCCTTGAGGTACAACCGAGCGTGGTCACCGTGCTGGCTGACACTGCTATCCGTGGAACGGACCTCGACGAAGCGAGAGCGCTGGAAGCTAAGCGTAAAGCTGAAGAACATATCAGTAGCTCTCATGGCGATGTCGACTATGCTCAGGCATCTGCAGAACTGGCGAAAGCGATCGCAAAACTGCGCGTTATCGAGCTCACCAGAAGATCGATGTAATATTTTGGCGCGTGCATAACGCAGCCAAAATTAAGAAAGCGGCCTATTGGGTCGCTTTTTTTTTGTTTTAAAATAAGCGTATCAGCCTGGCAGGCATTGTGAGGTATAACCTTTAATAGTGGCTGGAAATGTCGCCGATCGCCGACAGTTATCCCCACAGTCGGGTTACTGGGGCGTTAACTTCGGCGCGCTTAGTGCCCCAAGGCCTGAGCTGGGTTCGTGCAGAGAAATATGTAGTAATATCGTCACTAAAGGGTTCTACTTTCGTCTATTAAAATGGAGTTATCAGGTTGCTTATGTCGAACAGCGCAATGAGTGTGGTGATCCTCGCCGCGGGCAAGGGAACACGCATGTATTCCGATCTTCCCAAGGTGTTACATCCGTTGGCCGGCAAGCCAATGGTGCAGCACGTCATTGATGCCGCGATGAAACTGGGCGCGAAAAACGTCCATCTGGTGTACGGCCATGGCGGTGACTTGCTGAAAAACACCCTGACCGATAGCGCACTGAATTGGGTGCTGCAAGCCGAGCAATTAGGTACCGGCCATGCCATGCAGCAGGCGGCCCCGCATTTTGCCGATGATGAAGACGTGCTGATGCTGTACGGCGACGTCCCGCTGATTTCTGTCGATACTTTGCAGCGTCTGATGGCCGCGAAGCCACAGGGCGGTATTGGCCTGCTGACGGTGAAGCTGACTGATCCAAGCGGTTACGGTCGTATCGTGCGTGAGAATGACCAGGTGGTGGGGATTGTTGAGCATAAAGATGCCAACGAAGCCCAGCGACAAATCAATGAAATCAACACCGGTATCCTGGTGGCCAACGGCCGCGATCTCAAGCGTTGGCTGGGGATGCTGAATAACGACAACGCACAGGGTGAATTCTACATCACCGATATCATTGCGCTGGCCCATGCCGACGGCAAGAAAATTGAAGCCGTGCATCCGTCACGTCTGAGTGAAGTGGAAGGCGTGAATAACCGTCTGCAACTGTCTCGTCTTGAGCGCATCTATCAGGCAGAACAGTCTGAAAAATTGCTGTTGGCCGGCGTAATGCTGCTGGATCCGGCGCGTTTTGACCTGCGCGGGGAACTTGTGCACGGTCGCGACATCTCTATTGATGCCAACGTCATTATTGAAGGCACGGTCAAGCTCGGGGATCGGGTGAAAATCGGTGCCGGCTGCGTGTTGAAAAACTGCGTGATCGGCGATGACTGCGAAATCAGCCCGTACAGCGTGCTAGAAGATGCCGTGCTGGCAGCGGAATGCACCGTGGGTCCTTTTGCTCGTTTGCGTCCTGGCGCTGAGCTGGCGGTGGGTGCCCATGTTGGCAATTTCGTCGAAATGAAAAAGGCGCGTTTGGGCAAAGGCTCGAAAGCGGGTCATCTGAGTTATCTGGGCGATGCCGAGATTGGCGATGATGTGAATATTGGTGCTGGTACCATCACCTGTAACTATGATGGCGCCAATAAGCATAAAACCATTATCGGCGACGGCGTGTTTGTCGGTTCCGACACCCAGCTGGTGGCGCCAGTGTCTGTTGGCAAAGGTTCCACCATCGCCGCAGGCACTACGGTGACACGTGATATCGGCGAGGACGAATTGGTACTGAGCCGTGTCAAACAAGTACATATCCAGGGCTGGCAACGTCCGGTGAAAAAGATATAGCCCTTCATCTTTCGAGCTGCAGCGTTGTTGGCTTCACGACAGAACCCCAGTCACTTACTTGAGTAAGCTCCTGGGGATTCTGACATTTGCCGCCTAGCTGCAACCCGAAATCTATTGGGCGAAAGCAGGCATTAAAAGAATATGTTTTGTATTGCGCTCCAATGTAGAGCCCAATACAAAACATAATAATCCCCATTCTCTACAGGCTCGGGGACGCACGGTAAAACCGGCAAAATCAGGTCAAGACATCGAAAGCGCCCCGAAAGGCGTTTAATTAGGAATACAACTGATGTGTGGAATTGTAGGCGCAGTAGCGCAACGTGATATAGCAGAGATTCTGTTGGAAGGGTTACGCCGTCTTGAATACCGTGGCTACGACTCAGCCGGTTTGGCGGTGGTGGATGCGGAAGGCAACGTCAACCGTTTACGCCGCGTAGGCAAAGTGAATAAACTGGCCGAAGCCGCGGAACAACATGAATTGCATGGGGGCACCGGTATTGCTCACACCCGCTGGGCAACGCACGGTGAACCTACCGAAGCTAACGCGCACCCGCATGTTTCTGATTACATTACGGTGGTGCATAACGGCATCATCGAAAACCACGAACCGCTGCGTGAACTGCTGATTGAACGTGGTTATCACTTCAGTTCTGAAACTGACACCGAGGTGATTGCTCACCTGGTGCATTGGGAGCAGCGTCAGGGTGGCACTTTGCTGGAAGTGGTTCAGCGCGTGATCCCTCAGCTGCGTGGCGCATACGGCACCGTGGTGATGGACAGCCGTGATCCCAGCGTGCTGGTGGCAGCGCGCTCCGGCAGCCCGTTGGTTATCGGCCGTGGCGTGGGTGAGAACTTCCTGGCTTCCGATCAACTGGCACTGTTGCCGGTAACCCGTCGCTTTATCTTCCTGGAAGAAGGTGATGTGGTGGAAATGACCCGTCGCACCGTGAGCATTTTCGATAAGCAGGGTAACGCCGTTGAGCGTCCTGAGATCGAATCCCAGGTGCAGTACGATGCTGGTGATAAAGGCGCTTACCGTCACTACATGCAAAAAGAGATCTACGAACAGCCACTGGCGCTGAAGAACACCCTTGAAGGGCGTTTCAGCCATGGCCAAATCAACCTAAGCGAGCTGGGCCCGCGTGCCGACGAACTGCTAGCGAAGGTTCAGCACGTGCAAATTATCGCCTGTGGGACGTCTTACCATTCCGGCATGGTTGCACGTTATTGGTTCGAATCCCTGGCCGGCGTCCCTTGCGATGTCGAAATTGCATCCGAATTCCGTTACCGCAAGTCTGCCGTACGTCCAGGCAGCCTGATCATCACACTATCGCAGTCCGGTGAAACCGCAGATACACTGGCGGCACTGCGCTTGTCGAAGGAGCTGGGTTACCTCGGGTCGTTGGCAGTGTGTAACGTGGCCGGTTCTTCACTGGTGCGTGAGTCCGATCTGGCACTGATGACCAAAGCCGGTACTGAAATCGGTGTTGCCTCTACCAAAGCCTTCACCACCCAGCTTGCGGTGTTGTTGATGCTGGTGGCACGTTTGGGCCGTCTGAAAGGCATGGCAGAAAGCGTTGAGCATGACATCGTACATGGCTTACAGGCGTTGCCGGCACGTATCGAACAGATGCTGTCGATGGATAAGAACATTGAAGCGTTGGCGGAAGGTTTCTCCGACAAGCATCATGCCCTGTTCCTTGGCCGTGGCGATCAGTACCCGATCGCGATGGAAGGCGCACTGAAGCTGAAAGAAATCTCCTATATACACGCAGAGGCCTATGCCGCCGGTGAGCTGAAACACGGGCCGCTGGCATTGATCGACGCTGATATGCCAGTGATCGTGGTCGCGCCAAATAACGAACTGCTGGAAAAGCTGAAGTCCAACATTGAGGAAGTGCGCGCACGCGGCGGCCAGCTGTACGTGTTCGCCGATCAGGATGCCGGTTTCGTCAGTAGCGAAGGCATGACCATCATCCCGTTGCCGCACGTCGAAGAAATCGTGGCACCGATCTTCTACACCGTGCCGTTGCAGCTGCTGTCTTACCACGTGGCGCTGATCAAAGGCACCGACGTTGACCAGCCGCGTAACCTGGCAAAGTCTGTCACAGTAGAGTAACTCGCTGCTGTTAACCTCTAAAAGCCGGTCACTGCGCCGGCTTTTTTTATGGTTGGATAAAATATGACAATGGTGCGACAGCAGGGATAAAAGTTGTCATATTCAAGCGGATAGATGAGATAGGACGTGTTTTTTTATTGATTAATTATTGTGTGTTTTTGTCTTTAACTGACTGATTTATATTTAATTACCGTGTTGTCTCTTGTGTTGTAATATAACTGTCATATTTCGTACATTTTACTGTCACCAAACTGTCCTATTTTCCCTCCTGCAGCAATACTTACTCTGATGAAAACGATTTGAAGTCGATTTTTGAATATCCCATTAGGAGGGATTATGAAACTGATGCGTACCACCGTCGCCAGTATTGTGGCAGCGACTTTCTCCCTGACCGCCGTGTCCGCGTTCGCTGCTGCTAGCCTGACCGGTGCAGGTGCGACATTCCCCGCTCCGGTTTATGCCAAGTGGGCAGATTCTTATCAGAAAGAAACTGGCAACAAAGTTAACTATCAAGGCATCGGCTCTTCTGGCGGCGTGAAGCAAATCGTTGCCAACACCGTTGACTTTGGTGCTTCTGATGCGCCGTTGACTGACGAAAAACTGGCTGCTGATGGTCTGTTCCAGTTCCCTACCGTGATCGGTGGCGTTGTACTGGCGGTTAACATCCCGGGTATCAAATCCGGTGAACTGACCCTGGACGGCAAAACCCTGGGTGATATCTACCTGGGTAACGTGAAGAAATGGAACGACCCGGCGATCACCAAACTGAACCCAGGCGTTAAGCTGCCGGATCAGAACATTGCCGTTGTCCGTCGTGCTGACGGTTCAGGCACCTCGTTCGTGTTCACCAGCTACCTGTCTAAAGCGAATGCACAGTGGAAAGAGAAAATCGGCGCAGGCTCTACCGTTAACTGGCCAACGGGTCTGGGCGGCAAGGGTAACGACGGCATCGCAGCCTTCGTACAACGTCTGCCAGGCTCTATCGGCTACGTAGAATACGCTTACGCTAAGCAGAACAACCTGGCTTACACCAAGCTGATTTCTGCTGATGGCAAAGCCGTTAGCCCGACAGAAGAGAGCTTCAGTGCTGCCGCTAAAGGTGTGGATTGGAGCAAAACCTTCGCTCAGGATCTGACTAACCAGAAAGGCGATAACGCTTGGCCAATCACCTCCACCACCTTCATCCTGGTGCACAAAGAGCAGAAAAACCCGGCTCAGGGCACTGAAGTCCTGAAGTTCTTTGACTGGGCGTACAAAACTGGTGCCAAGCAGGCTAATGACCTGGATTACGCCACTCTGCCGAAAGAAGTTATCGAGCAGGTGCGTGCAGCATGGAAAACCAACGTAAAAGACAGTTCAGGTAAAGCGCTGTACTAACAACGCAGGGGCGCGTGTTTAAGCGCGCCCCACTCAGTTTTCAGGGTCTAACCCATGTTGGGCCTGCCAGGGTTAAAACAGAGAGTGATCTATGGCTGAGTACAAGCCGACCATTAAAGCACCGAGTAAAAATGGTGACGTTATCTTCAGCGCGCTGGTAAAACTGGCAGCGCTGATTACCCTATTGTTGCTGGGCGGCATTATTGTTTCACTGATCTTTGCCTCCTGGCCGAGCATGCAGAAATTCGGCTTCTCCTTCCTGTGGACCAAAGAGTGGGATGCACCTGCTGAGCAATTCGGTGCACTGGTGCCCATCTACGGTACTGTCGTCACCTCGCTGATTGCTCTGATTATCGCCGTGCCTGTCAGCTTTGGTATTGCGTTGTTCCTGACCGAGCTGGCACCTAACTGGTTGAGACGCCCGCTGGGTATCGCCATTGAATTGCTGGCGGCAATCCCGAGTATTGTGTACGGCATGTGGGGCCTGTTTGTGTTTGCCCCGCTGTTTGCCAAATATTTCCAGACCCCGGTCGGCGACGTGCTGTCGGGTATTCCTATTGTCGGTGAGCTGTTCTCTGGCCCGGCATTTGGTATCGGTATTCTGGCTGCTGGGGTGATCCTGGCGATTATGATTATTCCTTACATCGCCGCGGTTATGCGCGACGTGTTCGAACAAACCCCAGTGATGATGAAAGAATCGGCCTACGGCATCGGCTGCACAACCTGGGAAGTGATCTGGCGTATCGTGCTGCCATTTACCAAGAATGGTGTGATTGGTGGCGTGATGCTCGGCTTGGGCCGTGCGCTGGGTGAAACCATGGCGGTGACCTTTATCATCGGTAATACCTACCAGCTCGACAGTGCTTCACTGTATATGCCGGGTAACAGTATCACCTCGGCACTGGCCAACGAATTCGCTGAAGCAGAATCAGGGGTGCACACCGCAGCGCTGATGGAGCTGGGGCTGATCCTGTTTGTTATCACCTTTATCGTCCTGGCGCTGTCGAAGTTGATGGTGATGCGTCTGGCCAAGAATGAGGGACGCTAACGTGGCGACTATGGAAATGCAAAACGACCAGGCGCTGTTAGAAAGCCGCCGCAAAATGCAGGCATGGCGCCGTCAGAAGAACCGGCTGGCGCTGTTCATGTCGATGGCGACCATGGTCTTTGGCCTGTTCTGGCTGGTGTGGATCCTGTTCTCTACCGTCACCAAAGGCATTGATGGCATGTCGCTGGCGTTGTTCACCGAAATGACGCCGCCACCGAACACTGCGGGCGGTGGTCTGGCTAACGCCATCGCCGGTAGCGGTCTGCTGATCCTGTGGGCTACCGTGTTTGGTACGCCGTTGGGCATTATGGCTGGCATTTACCTGGCGGAATACGGCCGTAAATCCTGGCTGGCAGAAGTTATCCGCTTTATTAACGACATTCTGTTATCAGCACCGTCGATCGTTGTGGGCCTGTTCGTGTACACCATCGTGGTGGCGAAGATGCAGCACTTCTCCGGCTGGGCTGGGATTATCGCGCTGGCGTTGTTGCAGGTGCCGATCGTGATTCGAACCACCGAGAATATGCTGAAGTTGGTACCGGATACGCTGCGTGAGGCCGCTTACGCGCTGGGTACACCGAAATGGCGCATGATTTCTGCCATCACGTTGAAAGCGTCGGTATCTGGCATCATCACCGGCGTGTTGCTGGCGATAGCGCGTATTGCCGGGGAAACAGCACCATTGCTGTTTACCTCGCTGTCGAATCAGTTCTGGAGCACAGACCTGATGCAGCCGATCGCCAACTTACCGGTGACTATTTTCAAATTCGCCATGAGCCCGTTTGCCGAATGGCAAGAACTGGCCTGGGCAGGGGTACTGTTGATTACCCTGTGTGTACTGCTACTGAATATCTTGGCCCGTGTGGTTTTCGCCAAGCAAAAGCATTCATAAAATTTTGAGCGCTGCCATGGCGGCGCTGATGAAAAGAGAGAAGTCTTGATGAGTATGGTTACTGACGCTTCCAGCAGCAAAATTCAGGTACGCGATCTGAACTTCTACTATGGCAAATTCCATGCGCTGAAAAACATCACGCTGGATATCGCCAAGAACAAGGTCACCGCGTTTATCGGTCCGTCCGGCTGCGGC
This sequence comes from Serratia grimesii NBRC 13537, assembly GCF_001590905.1. Lineage (GTDB taxonomy): Bacteria > Pseudomonadota > Gammaproteobacteria > Enterobacterales > Enterobacteriaceae > Serratia > Serratia grimesii. The sequence goes on along the minus strand of NZ_BCTT01000014.1, from coordinate 268,253 downwards.
AAATCTACCCTGCTGCGCACCTTCAACAAGATGTATCAGTTGTACCCCGAGCAGCGTGCTGAAGGCGGCATTCTGCTGGATGGGCAAAATATTCTGACGGATAACTCGGATATCGCCTTGCTGCGTGCCAAGGTTGGCATGGTGTTCCAGAAACCGACGCCGTTCCCGATGTCGATTTACGACAATATCGCCTTTGGTGTGCGTCTGTTTGAAAAACTATCTCGCGCCGATATGGATGAGCGTGTGCAGTGGGCCTTGACCAAGGCAGCGTTGTGGAACGAGACCAAGGACAAACTGCACCAGAGCGGTTATAGCCTGTCAGGCGGGCAACAGCAGCGCCTGTGTATCGCCCGCGGCATCGCTATTCGTCCGGACGTTTTATTGCTGGATGAGCCCTGCTCGGCACTGGATCCGATTTCCACCGGTAAAATCGAAGAGCTGATCAGCGAACTGAAGTCTGACTACACCGTGGTGATCGTAACTCACAATATGCAGCAGGCCGCGCGTTGTTCTGACTCCACGGCATTTATGTATCTGGGCGAACTGATCGAGTTCAGTGATACTGACACCCTGTTCACCGCGCCACAGAAAAAACAGACCGAAGACTACATCACTGGCCGTTATGGTTGATAGGATGCATCATGGATAACCTGAATTTAAATAAACATATTTCCGGCCAGTTTAACGCAGAACTTGAGCACATCCGCACCCAGGTATTGACCATGGGTGGGCTGGTGGAACAGCAACTGACCGATGCCATTACCGCGATGCACAATCAGGACGGTGAGCTGGCCAAACGCGTGATCGAAGGTGACGCCAAGGTCAATATGATGGAAGTGGCGATCGACGAAGCCTGCGTGCGGATTATTGCCAAACGCCAGCCGACCGCCAGCGACTTGCGTTTGGTAATGGCGATCATCAAAACCATTTCTGAACTGGAGCGTATCGGTGATGTGGCAGACAAAATCTGTCGCACAGCACTGGAGAAATTCTCGCACCAGCACCAGCCGCTGTTGGTCAGCCTGGAGTCGCTGGGCCGCCACACCGTGCAGATGTTGCATGATGTGCTGGATGCCTTTGCTCGTATGGATCTGGATGAAGCGATCCGAATTTATCGCGAAGACAGAAAAGTCGATCAGGAATACGAAGGCATTGTGCGTCAGTTAATGACCTACATGATGGAAGACACACGCACTATTCCAAGCGTGTTGACTGCCTTGTTCTGCGCACGTTCTATCGAGCGTATCGGTGATCGTTGCCAGAATATTTGCGAATTCATCTTCTACTTCGTAAAAGGCCAGGACTTCCGCCATATTGGTGGTGATGCTCTGGAAAAACTGTTGTCCTCCGACGGTAAAGAAGAGAAAAAAGAGTAATTCTTCCCACGAGTTACCCCTTAAAGGCGCAGGAAACTGCGCCTTTATGCTGTTTAAAGCCCTTAAATACAAAATGGTTATAAATATAGCTTTTTATATTATTTCCTGACCTAAGTGGGTCTTGCTAGCTTAGCAACCAGCAGGACATCAACCCCTTAGGAGCTTCCCATGAAACATCGCGTTTTGGCCTTAACTTTGTTAGCCAGCCTGACTAGCCTCGCTACCGGTGCCGCACATGCGGACAAACTCGACGACATCAAGAAAGCCGGTGTAGTGCGTATCGCGGTGTTCGACAGTAATCCACCATTCGGTTATATCGATCCGCAAACTAAAAAGCTGGTGGGTTATGACGTTGATGTGGCTGATGCGATCGGTAAAGCGCTGGGTGTAAAGGTGGAACTGCGAGCAACCAATCCAGCTAACCGCATTCCTTTATTGGTCTCGAAAAAAGTCGATTTGATTGCTGCCAACTTTACCATTACTGATGAGCGTGCGAAGGAAGTGAACTTCAGCGTGCCCTATTTCGCGACAGGCCAAAAATTTATTGCCCATAAAGGCGTGTTGAAAACCCCGGAAGATATCAAAAAACTGCGCATCGGCGCAGACAAGGGGACAGTGCAGGAAATCACTCTGCGTGAGCATTATCCGACGGCCAAAGTGATCTCTTACGATGACACTCCGCTGGCGTTCGTAGCACTGCGTAACGGCAACGTGCAGGCGATCACCCAAGATGACGCCAAGCTGGTCGGCTTGCTCGGTAACCTGCCGGCAGCGCAGAAAGCGGACTTCGAAATATCGCCGTTCAGCATCACCAAAGAATATCAAGGGGTGGGGATCCCTAAAGGTGAAGATCGCCTGACTGCCACTGTCAACGACACGCTGATCGCGCTGGAAAAAGACGGTGAGGCGGTGAAAATTTACGATCGCTGGTTCGGCCCGGAAACCAAATCGGCCCAGCCGCGCGGTGATTTTAAAATCGCGCCTTTGGATCAACAGCCAAAGGCCTGATTCTGGCGGGGCTGAGATCTGTTTGTAGGGGCGCAGCGTGCTGCGCCCCTGACGCATTTTGTAAGACAAGGATTGACCATGAATCTGGACTGGCTGCTGGCGCCGCAATACCTAAGCTGGCTGTGGCAGGGGTTTCTGTTGACGCTATGGCTTTCTGCCTGTGCGAGCCTGGCCGCCACGTTGTTGGGCTTTTTACTGACTACGATGCGTGACAGCCACCTGCGTCCGTTGCGATGGCTGGCGATGGGCTACAGTTCGTTATTTCGCAATACACCGCTGCTGGTACAGCTCTTTTTCTGGTATTTCGCCGCCGGGCAGATCCTGCCTTCAGCCACCATGCAATGGCTTAACACTTCACATCAAATTGGTCCGCTTGAGTGGCCGTCGTTTGAGTTTCTTGCCGGTTTCTTTGGCCTGACATTGTATTCCAGCGCCTTTATCGCCGAAGAGATCCGCTCCGGTATTCGTGGTGTTGCCAGTGGGCAAAAATATGCGGCCAATGCCCTGGGATTAACTGGCTGGCAGGCCATGCGCCATGTGGTGCTGCCGCAGGCACTGAAAATCGCCATGCCTCCGCTGCTGGGCCAGTATATGAACGTGATAAAGAACTCCTCATTGACGATGGCGATCGGCGTGGCTGAATTGTCTTATGCTTCGCGTCAGGTGGAAACCGAGACACTGCGTACCTTCCAGGCATTTGGTGTGGCAACGGTGCTGTATATCGCCATCATTGCGTTGCTGGAAGGCTGGGGAATGTGGCGACAGCAACGCAAGCCGCTGAGGGGGCATTAAAATGGATTTCAGCATTATTCATGACAACCTGAGCTATTTGCTGTGGGGAACCTGGCCTGACGGGCCGTTGGGTGGTGCGGCGCTGACGCTGGCGATCAGCCTGATGGCTGGTGTGGCCTCGGCCATTCTCGGTACGTTGCTGGGCGTGGCACTGGCAATGTCGCGCGGTGTGGCGGCTGGCTTACTGGCGGCGGTGTTGGGTTTCTTTCGCGCCATTCCGGTGATCATGCTGATTTTCTGGACCTATTTTTTATTGCCGATGGTGTTTGGCGTCGATATCCCGGAAATCACCACCGTGGTATGCGCACTTGCGTTGATCGCCTCCGCGTATTTGGCCCATGCGGTGAAGGCCGGCATCGTCGCTATCGGTGCAGGGCAGTGGCAAGCCGGTTTGTCGTTAGGGCTGACCCGTTGGCAAACGCTGCGTATGATCGTACTCCCGCAGGCGCTGCGCATGATGGTGCCGTCGTTTATCAACCAATGGATTTCGTTGATCAAAGACACCTCCCTGGCTTATATCGTCGGTGTCGGAGAACTGACTTTCCTGGCAACCCAGGTTAATAACCGCAGTATGGTGTACCCGATGGAGGTGTTCTTGTTTGTCGCATTGGTGTACTTCGTGTTTTGTCTGGCGTTGGATCTGCTGGCCAATGCGGTCAACCGCCGCTTTAGCCCGCAGACCCGAGCGCTGAAACGTTCATGGCGCTGGTGGCGTAATAAACCGCCGCTACCGGCCAGTTAATCTGCAGTTAGCTGCCAACCTCGTTCACGCCACAGCGTGGGCAGCTGCGTCAGATCGTCGAATGCGGTAACCAATGGGTGATTGATCGGCTTATTGTGCGGATCGGCGCAGAAGTAAAATACCGGGATCCCGGCGGCGATCCCGGCCTGGGCGCCAGCGGCGGAGTCGTCCACCAGGATGCAACGTTCTACGGGCACCTGCATTTTTTCTGCCGCGTGGAATACGATTGCCGGGTCTGGTTTCCAGCGCTGGATGTCATAGCCACTGAACAACCGGTCATCAAAATAGTGCAGCATGTCGGTCAGACCGAGCGAGTGCTGCATTTTGCTGACCGGGCCGTTAGACACGGTACATATTGGTACTGTCACCTGTGCCAGTAGCTCGCGCGCACCGGCAATCTGTTGCAGTTCGCTGTCAAACAGACGGGCGACTTCCTGGCGGTATAAAGGCTCCAATTCTTCCTTTGCTAAGACGACGCCGTGCTCCGCATTAACCTGTTCGATGATTTCGTACAGTTTCACCCCTTTGTATTTTTTGAACACCTCATCCAGTGAAAGATGAATACCGTAGTGAGCAAACATGTGCACATAGGCTTTGCTGCACAGCACTTCGCTATCCACCAGCGTGCCGTCACAATCAAACAAAATACAGTCAACCTGGTTCATCAGCGTCAGTGTCCTTCAGTTAAGCGGCGATACTGCCACTTTAACCGCATCGGCCAAGATTGCGATCTCTGAATCTCGATTTGCCTATCAATTTCAGTAAATACAATCTGTTGAGGCATATAGCCGTAAAGACGGCGAAAAAAACCTGTGAGCGGCGTCAAAACCCCTACATTTTGTTATAGGATAGCCGGCGACTGTCCATTCCCTTCTTCGGAATTCTGATAATGAGCAAACCAGTATCTGGCCTTGACGTTGAGCAAGGCTTGCTTGGGCGTGTGTTTAAACTCAAGCAACATGGAACCACGGCGCGTACGGAAACGATTGCCGGTATTACTACCTTTTTGACCATGGTGTATATCGTGTTCGTTAACCCCCAAATTCTGGGCGCGGCGGGCATGGATACGCAGGCAGTGTTTGTAACGACCTGCCTGATTGCCGCTTTCGGCAGTATTTTGATGGGCTTGTTAGCAAACCTGCCGGTTGCGCTGGCACCAGCGATGGGCCTCAATGCGTTCTTCGCCTTTGTGGTTGTGGGCGCAATGGGCATTTCATGGCAGGTTGGCATGGGCGCCATTTTCTGGGGCGCGGTCGGTTTATTGTTGCTGACCATTTTCCGTATCCGCTATTGGATGATTGCCAACATTCCCATGAGCCTGCGGGTGGGGATTACCAGTGGTATCGGTCTGTTTATCGGCATGATGGGACTAAAAAATGCCGGTATCGTGGTGGCTAACCCGGACACGTTAGTGACCATCGGCAGTCTGACCTCGCATAACGTACTGCTGGGTGCGCTGGGTTTCTTTATCATCGCTGTGCTGTCCTCGCGTAACTTCCACGCGGCGGTATTGGTTTCTATCGTGGTGACTACCCTGATCGGTTGGGCATTGGGCGACGTGAAATACGGCGGCCTGTTCTCTATGCCACCGAACATTACTTCTGTCGTGGGTCAGGTTGACCTGACGGGCGCGCTGAACATTGGTCTGGCTGGGGTGATTTTCTCCTTCATGCTGGTGAACCTGTTCGACTCCTCCGGTACGTTGATCGGTGTGACTGATAAGGCCGGGCTGACTGATGACAAAGGCAAGTTCCCGCGGATGAAGCAGGCTCTGTATGTCGACAGTATCAGCTCGGTAGCCGGCTCGTTTGTCGGCACGTCTTCCGTTACTGCCTACATTGAGAGTTCTGCCGGGGTTTCTGTCGGTGGCCGTACCGGCCTGACTGCCGTGGTTACTGGCATTCTGTTCTTGTTGGTGATTTTCCTGTCGCCGTTGGCGGGTATGGTACCGGCTTATGCTGCCGCTGGTGCGTTGATTTACGTTGGCGTGTTGATGACATCCAGCCTGGCACGAGTGAAGTGGGATGACCTGACCGAAGCCGTACCGGCGTTTGTGACGGCGGTGATGATGCCGTTCAGTTTTTCTATCACCGAAGGTATCGCGCTCGGCTTTATTTCGTACTGTGTGATGAAGTTGGGTACCGGTCGCTGGCGTGAAATCAGCCCATGCGTGGTGGTTGTCGCGCTGCTGTTTGTGCTGAAGATTGTCTTTGTCGACGGTCACTGATACGCAAGAAAGGGGCCGACAAATGTCGGCCCTCAGACTACTGATAAAGCCCGTTATTAGGGAGAGCGTGCCGAAGGGGGCGTAGCGGCTTGCCCGCCGGAGTGCCCCTCGGTGCGCTAGGCCCGGGTATCTCGGATTCAAAGACAACTTTGTCATCAAACTCAGGGCCGACATTTGTCGGCCCTGTAATCTTAGGCTCCCGGCGTTGCGTCGGGTGCCTGATGCAACATCCACTGTAACGGCCGTTTGAAACGCGCCTGCCAGCCTGCATCTGGGTTCTCTCCCTGTGCAAAATGCAGTGCCTCAACCTGATTATCCTCGCTGAACAGATTGGCAAAGTGCATTGCCAGCGCTTGATCGCTAAATTTTTGCCGATCGTAATACGCCACAACCATCCGCTTATTTTTTGCCAGAGATTGCTGTGCCTGTTTAATCCCGCCGTGAGGAGCGATTAACAACGCGCCAGCATACAGCTGCGGATACTTGGCCAACAGATTGGCGGCATGCAGCGCTCCCTGACCACGAGCGGTCAGGTAGACCTGCTGTGGGTTGAGTTTTAATTCTGCTATTAGCGGTTGCAGAGCTTGTTGAATGGCGCTCTGGGTGCTCTCGTCACTGTAATTTGACCAGCGGAAACTGTTTTCCGACAGCATCTGAGTGCCATTCACTTCTATATAGGCGACGCCCATTTCACTAAATAACACGCGCTCTTCGGGGGAGATACCTGCACTCTTACCATAGGCGTGCAGGTATACCACCGTTGGCCAGCCTCCAGGTGGCGGCTCGCCATCCGGGATAGCGTAGCTGGCTTTGCCCTCGAACCAATGAGCATGCTGTATATAACGGGCTTTGGTAACGGCCAAGATTGACTGATAGGTGCTGCCGTGCTGAATGCTATTGAAGGCGTCATCCTCCAGCAGGTTGTAGTAATACCATAACCCGCGATCGGCGCTCAGTTGCAGATAACGTTCCGCCAGTTCGGTTTGGCCTTTTTCCGCTGAGGAAGCCGCCAACTGGTAGGGGGCCCAGATGTTGCGCCCGTCTTCTCGCATAAGCGTCAGATATAACGACATGGCCGCAATTTTTTTATCTTCCTGGCTCTGAGTTGTACGCGGCAGTTGAGCATTCAGTGGGCTATGTACCGGTAGCTCGATGGGCTCTTCTCCGGCGGGGTAACGCATTTCTGTGGCTAATAGTGGTCTGGTGATGAAAGCCAGTAATATGGCTAAAATGAAAAAATACATAATGTTATGACTTTATTTTTAATGGGTTGGCAATGGTTCTCTCATTAGAGTGACGCCCTCGTTCGCTTTTCTGTTGAAGGCGTCAAAAAGCAGTTACTTCACGCGGCGGATATAATCGCTGAACGCAGACAGTTGGCCGGTCAGGAAATCCAGCGTGCCTTGATCGATCAATTCACCCGTCTGCGCATCCACTTTATTTTGGATCACGCCACCCATAAATTCCGGCTTATTCATCACCATAGCATCGAGGAACACCAGAATTTGGCGCAGGTGATACTGGCAGCGTGCTCCGCCAATCGGTCCCATGGAACTGGTCTGAATGGCCACTGGTTTACCGGCTAATGGTTGATTTGGCAGGCGAGAAAGCCAGTCGATAGCGTTTTTTAATCCGCCCGGTACCGAATAGTTATATTCCGGGGTTACGATGATCACACCGTCAGCTTGGCGAATTTGCTCGGCAATGGCTTCCACCGTAGCAGGGAAACCCTCTTCCTGTTGCATATCGGCATCGTATAACGGGATATCACGGATTGAAGGCAGCGCTTCGATGGTGACGCCTTGCGGCGCAAGGCCTGGCAGGGCATGCGCAACCATGGCGTTGTATGAGCCTTTGCGCAGGCTACCGAGCAGAGTGACGATTTTTAATGCTTGGTCTGACATGGTGATTCTCCCTTTCGAATGAACAGATTCAGCTTAGAACACCTGAAGATAGTAGGGCAAAGCGTGCGGAGAGAATAGACGATTGCTGAATATTTAGCTGACTTTACATTTTTATGCAGAAATTTATGCGTTAAAGAAAGTTTTATCTTAGTTTTTGCGCCAGAGCCGCCGTTTTTAACCAGGCGTTGCCAGGCTGGTCAGCTTGACGAAGCGAGTTGAAGTGGCTGGGCTGCGCGGTGATATCTCGCCGTCTTTTTGCAGGCCTTGCTGTTCTGTATATTGCCAGCACATCAAACGTTCCAGGCCGGGAGTGCGGGCACAGGCCCAGCTCAGGTACTCATCGGCATCGCTCATCACATGGACGTCAGGTGTGGTGCTGGAACGCAGGTGGCCGGAAAACGGATGCAGACGTAGAGTTGATTGCCCGCTGTTGCCCTGACCGGAAAGCTTCAACACACTCTGGCGGATGCTCCACAGTTGGGTTTCCGCCTCCAGTCGATCGTATTGCGCGCTTATCCAGGCGCTTTCAGCCGGCGTAAGGTATTGGTACTGAAGTTGTTTATGTTGTCCGCCACGTGCACGCATCACTTCAATATCCAGGCCAACCTTGCCTTCTTCGCTGAGTAAGACACCCACCGTATTACTGGCATAGGCCAGACTGAAGTCGGGCAGATGATTGTCGACAAAACAAGGACGTCCGGTAGGGGTTGTGGCAATAGTGGGGAGTGTTGGTAGCCCGTAAAGATAAAACATCATTTCTGCGAGCAGGATACGCCCTTGCAGGAATCGCTGACGGCGTTTAACGGAAAAAGCAGTGGTTGCAGCAATCACGTCGGTGGAGAGGCGACGGGTATCCAATACGGTGGATGTGGGGATCCATCGGGCAAAATGACACGCCATTATTCACTCCATGACAGAGGGGTCGCTGAAAACGCAGGAGGATTAGATTAAGCATAAGTCTAGGATTTATCATTAAAAAACAGTATGCGTTTTATCCTATTTGTTGGACTTTGTAATATCGTTGTCTGGAGGGGCGTCGCTCCACCATTGGATCATCGATGCGTTCGGCGTCAAATCAAAATGGGGTTTGCCGAGTAGATGATTGAGAATGCGGGCAGAGCGCCAAGCCATCAGGCTAAGGCCCCCTTCGGCACTGCCGTGACTATGTATACCGGCATTCACCGCATAAATGCGATTCTGTTCAGGTCCTTGCCACTCAAGGTTAAAATCCGGTAGCAGTGGCAAGTGTTGCTGGTCGTCGAAAGGTATGCGCGGTAACAGTGGCTTTAGGTAGGATGGGAGTGAAGGGCGGTAACCTGTTGCTAAAATGACGACGTCGGCGTGAAATCCTTCCTGGCGATTCTCCAAACCGTGGCGGGTTCGTAATTGATAGCCTCTGTCCGTTGGTTCGATTGCCAGCAGCGTACGGTGCGGTAAAAGACGTACATTACGCGGCTGATGCATGACGTCGAAACGCATGTACAACTCACGGTACAGCGTACGCAGCGTATGATTACTGATACCGTCCGCAGGTAACTTCTGAGCCTTTATCTCGCGTTCACGAATATCCTGCGGCAGAGTATAAAAATAGTCGACGTATTCCGGGGTGAAATATTCATTGGTAAAGGCGGACTCGTCCAGCGGTTGGAAGTTAGGGCGACGGGAAATCCAGTCTAGCTGTGCTGTTTCTCCCCAATGGCCGCGTAGCGCGTTCAGGAAAATATCTGCACCACTTTGGCCTCCTCCGACAATGGTTACGCGTTTGCCCCTAAGGTCCGGATTACGAATGGCGATTTCGGCAGCATGCAGGCAGTTTTCTCCCAGCATCGGATAAAACTCCGCCGGTAACCAAGGGGCGTGACCGGTACCCAGGCAAATATTCTTCGCCCACAAAGTCTGGTTGATAGTGCGCACCTCGAACAGCTGCTTGTCATCGTCAAAATCAATACTTTCAACCGACTGTGAAAACTGTAGTCCATCTAATCTATCGCAGGCCCAACTCAAGTAGTCGGAGAACTCTTCACGGCTGATAATTTGCTGTTCGGTGATCAAAAATCGATAAATTTTTTTCTGCTCGACCAGATAGTTGATAAAGGAGAATTGGCTACGGGGTGTTACCGCCGTAACCAGGTCCTGCAGTACATAGGTCTGCATATAGGCGGAAGGCAGTAGCATACCGGGATGCCAGCGGAAGCTGGCGTTTCGATCGAGAAAAGTGTAATTGATGTCACCACTTTCATAGGCCAGCGCGGCCAGGCTGAGATTGAAGGGGCCAAGGCCGACACCCAGTAAATCCAGTGGTTCATTCATTTTTTCTTATCTCTCCCGACAAAAATGGCTGAGATAAGCTTAGGTGAATTTTGGCAAGGTGGGGGGATCTGGACCTTGTTCAATCGTTCGGCGGGGAAAACCAATGTACTTGTTGGCGTATTATTCCAGAACGAAAGTGTCTCCCGTTGCCGGTGATATCATCTCCGGTAGCCACAGCCGCCCCCAGGTACCGGTACAATGGCAGCCCATGAGTTTTTCTGGCTTTTGCTGATTCAGAAACTGTCGAGCCTGCCATATCCGGCGCGGCGATGCACAGCGCAGATGGAATCCGCCGATCAACGCATGGATCTTACTGACCCCGGTGATCTTTTGGCAGTGACGCACGATGTTAATGATCCCGCGATGCCCACAGCCGGTAATAATCACCAGCCCGCGTTCGGACTTATAAATCAGCACGCCTTCGTCGATAACATAATCCACCGCCTCAGTTTTGCCACCGATCACGCCATAGGCCTTCGGTTTGGCAACCGTGATCTCTCCTGACCACATAAAGCGTTCGCTGATCTGCAGTGGCTGACGGCTGTACTCCATGCGATGGCGCGAGTAATCAATATCCAGCGACAGTTTTTTTATTTTTTGGGTGCGGCCAAGTAGCTTCATGGCTGCGTAGCGCTCGTCGGCGATTTGCGGATGGCAGATGATACGGCTGTTATCGGGTAACCAGGGGACGCCACCGCAGTGGTCATAATGGCCATGTGACAGCACGGTGGCGGTTATTCGGGACAGGTCGATGCCCATCAGCGTCGCGTTATGCAGAAAACTGCCGTCAGGGCCGGTATCGAATAAAACCAAGTCGGTTTCATCCTGAATCAACAGGCTTAACCCGGCTTTAGCCTGCAATGATTTGTCCACGCTGGCGGCGCGTCGGTTTTCCAGCAACACTCTGAGGGTTAATGCCATGCCTGCTCTTTCCTGAGAGGGGATACTTTGCCGCTCAGTATATCGCGTTGGCTCTGAAGGGTGCTGTGACCGGCCGCTCAGGCATCAATCACCGAGAGCAAGTAAAATAATTTACCCGCTCTGGTGGTGAAAAATCAGCCCTGGGCCGTATTTTTGGCTTACTTACCGATACAGAAGCTGGAGAAAATACGTCCCAGCAGATCATCGGAGGTAAACTCACCGGTGATTTCACTCAGCGCTTGCTGTGCCAGACGCAATTCTTCGGCCAGCAGCTCCCCCGCGTAAGCGCTCACTAACTGTTCTTTGCCCTCAACCAGATGCTGGGCTGCTTGCTCAAGTGCCTGCAGGTGACGACGGCGTGCCAGGAAGCCGCCTTCCATATTACTGGTGAAGCCCATACTCTGCTTAAGATGATCACGCAGCAGATCGATACCTTCGCCGGTACGCGCCGACAGGCGAATAAGTGAGTGGCCATTTACTTCGGTCATACCCAGCGTCTCACCGGTGATATCGGCTTTATTACGTACTACGGTGATGGGCAGGCTGTGTGGCAGACGCGCCATAAATTCTGGCCAAATCTCTGTCGGTTCGGTAGCCGCGGTGGTGGTACCGTCGACCATAAACAGTACACGGTCCGCCTGTTCGATCTCGTTCCATGCACGTTCGATACCGATACGTTCAACTTCGTCACTGGCTTCACGCAGGCCTGCGGTGTCTATGATATGCAGTGGCATACCGTCGATGTGAATATGTTCACGCAATACATCGCGAGTGGTGCCAGCGATATCGGTGACGATCGCGGCTTCACGGCCGGCTAATGCGTTCAGCAGGCTGGATTTTCCGGCGTTTGGTCGCCCAGCGATGACCACTTTCATCCCTTCACGCAGAAGGCTACCTTGACGCGCCTCGGCACGCACGCTGTCCAGATCGGCCATGACACCGTTGAGTTGCGCTTCGATTTTACCGTCAGACAAGAAGTCGATTTCTTCATCAGGGAAGTCGATCGCTGCTTCCACATAGATTCGCAAGTGAGTGAGTGCTTCCACAAGCTGGTGGATACGGGTAGAGAATGCCCCTTGCAACGAGTTCATTGCGGAACGTGCCGCTTGCTCTGAACTGGCGTCGATCAAGTCGGCAATCGCCTCCGCTTGCGCCAGATCGAGCTTGTCGTTGAGGAATGCGCGCTCGGAGAACTCACCGGGCCGTGCGATGCGCACATCGGGCAACGCCAGCACACGTTTGAGTAGCAGATCGAGGATAACCGGCCCACCGTGGCCTTGCAGTTCCAGCACGTCTTCACCGGTAAACGAATTGGGGCCTGGGAACCACAACGCAATACCCTGATCCAAAGTAGCACCATCGGCATCACGGAATGGCAGGTAATCGGCGTAACGCGGCTTGGGCAGTTTGCCGAGCAGCGCTTGGGCGACGTCTTTGGCGCCACGGCCGGAAATGCGCAAAATGCCGACGCCGCCGCGTCCCGGCGGGGTGGCTTGGGCTACGATGGTATCGGTAGTGCTCATAATGATTCTCTCTGACAATTCAATATGCAAAAAGGCGGTCTTAATGACCGCCTCTTCTCTATCGCAGCAAGGGTTCAGCGTGCCGAACCCTTACACTACGCTTAGGTCTTTTTCTTGTCGCGGCTGTGTAAGCCACGTTTTTCCAGGCCGCGGTAAATCAACTGCTGCTGGAGGATGGTCACCAGGTTACTGACGATGTAGTACAGCACCAGACCAGACGGGAACCACAGGAAGAACACTGTGAAGATCACCGGCATAAAGGTCATGATTTTTTGCTGCATCGGGTCAGTCACGGTGGTCGGCGACATCTTCTGGATGAAGAACATCGTCACGCCCATCAGGATTGGCAAGATGTAGTACGGGTCTTGCGCTGACAGGTCATGGATCCACAGGGCGAACGGCGCATGGCGCAGCTCAACGGAACCCATCAACATGTAGTACAGCGCCAGGAAGATTGGCATCTGGATAACCAGCGGCAGACAACCTCCCAACGGGTTCACTTTCTCAGACTTGTACAGCGCCATCATTTCTTGGCTCATGCGCTGTTTGTCATCACCAATACGCTCACGCATCGCCTGCAGTTTTGGTTGCAGCATGCGCATTTTCGCCATCGAGGTGTACTGCGCTTTGGTCAGCGGGTACATGATGCCACGCACGATGAAGGTGATGATGATAATTGAGAAGCCCCAGTTACCGATAAAGCCGTGGATGAACTTCAGCAGTTTGAACAGCGGCTGGGAGATGAACCACAACCAACCGTAATCCACGGTCAGATCCAGATGCGGTGCCAGTTGGGCCATCTGATCTTGCAGTTCTGGGCCAACCCACAGGGTCGCATTCAGCTGTTGTTGCGCACCAGGCTGTACCACTACCGGCGTAGATTTGAAGCCGATGGTAGACAGGTTATCGCCAGGCTTGGCGGTATAGAAGGTGTTGCTACCCTGCGTTGCCGGTACCCAGGCAGTGGCGAAGTACTGTTGCAGCATCGCAACCCAACCGCCTTGCGTGGTGACACTCAGGTTCTCGTCCTTATCGAACGCATACTTCTGATATTTGTCATCGCTGGATGAATACGCCGCACCACGGAAGGTGTGCAGAGCGAAGTTGTTGCTGCCGGTGTCGCGGTGCTTAGGCAGCTCAGTCGTCTGCTTCAGTTGGCCGAACAGGGTCAGTTCCAGCGGAGTTGTGCCTTTGTTGTCAACGTTGTAGTCAACGCCAACTGCGTAATGGTTACGCTTGAGCACGAAAGTCTTGGTGTAGATCGCACCGTCTTTACCGGTAAAGGTCAGCGGAATGCGCAACTCATCCTGGCCTTCTGGCAGGGTATAGCTGTCCTGCGCCGCCTGGAACAGAGGACGTTCGCCGTTTGCCGGGTTATCCGGACCGTTTCTGCCGGTCAGGCCGCTTTGCGCCTGATAAACAAATGACGGTGTTGTTTCCAGCAACTGGAATGGCGTCGATGAACCCAGAGTGTCCGGGTAGGCCAACAGTTTAGCCTGCTCGATATCACCACCACGGGTGTTGATGGTCAGCGACAGCACGTCAGTGTTAACGGTAATCAGTTTACCCAGGCCACTGGCTGGAACTGCTGAGCTTGCGGCATCACCGGTAGCAGTGTTCGAAGTCTGTTGCGTGGTCTGAGCGACTGGTTGCGGAGCATTGTCCGTTTGCCAGGCTTGCCAGATCATGAAAGACACGAACAGCAGAGCGATGAGGAGAAGATTGCGTTGCGAATCCATCGTTAGTGTTCTCTGTTATCGTCGGGTTTCGGCGGCACGGGATCATCGCCACCTGGGTTCAAAGGGTGGCATTTTAATACGCGTTTCAATGCTAACCAACTGCCTTTTATCATGCCAAACCTGCTTAATGCCTCAATTGCGTAATGAGAGCATGTCGGCTGGAAGCGACAACGAGGCCCAAGCAGCGGACTGATGACGAGCTGGTAAGCTCGCACCAGCCCGATCAGGATGCGGGAGCCTGGCGACAGTGGCGACGCCATAATTTTTCCAAAGCTTCCGTCAGCGCGCGGTTATCCAAATCCGCTATCCCTTTTTTGGCCACTACGACAAAATCCATCGCCGGTAACTCGTGCTGAAGTAAACGGAAGCTTTCGCGGGTTAGGCGTTTTATCCGATTGCGTTCATGCGCGCGTTTGACGTGTTTTTTGGCGACAGTAAGACCGATGCGGGGATGCCCCAGCTGGTTCAGGCGGCCGAGGATGGTGATTTGCGGCGTGCCAGCCCGTTGTGGCTGCTGGAAGACGAAAGTGAAGTGAGTGGGAGTTAACAAACGTAACTCCCTGGGAAAAGCGAGCTTAACCACTCAGCGGGTTAGCTTTTATTACTTAGAAACAGTCAGACGAGAACGGCCTTTCGCACGACGGCGGGCCAGAACTTGACGACCATTTTTGGTGGCCATACGAGCACGGAAACCGTGGCTACGGTTACGCTTCAATACGGACGGTTGGAAAGTGCGTTTCATGGCGATTTCTACCTAAACTTAAAATAATTACTGATCAGTAAACGCGTTTGGCTACTCGGCGTGAAGACGACCGACGCCTCAATCGCAATATATAAAGAGGCGGGATTGTAATAATTGTACAGTCCTGAGTCAATTCACATTGCGCTAGCCTACCTGGTTGTCTGCCAATACGGAGTAAAATCCGGTCTTGGCCCGTGGTCACCGCAGAATCCTGTCCGGTTAATGACTCACCATTAAGGAACCAGGTACACACGTAGGGCGAAGATTATACGGACTCAGGGGTAAATCGCAAGGATCCCGATGCGATCCTTATAGCGAAAACCCAGGATCCGGCGTGGATAACAGGGTATAACCGGTTGACAATGTAAAAAATACCGTTACTCACACGGGATTTTGCCTGCAATTTAGCGTGACTGGTGAAAAGATCGCCGCAGGCCGGGGCCTGTGGATAAAATGGATCTAATCTGTGATGAAGGGGAGGATCTCTTGCGCGGATTGCGCTATGATCCGTCATTCCGATCGCGATCTCTCAAGCGGGGATCGTGAGGGACATAAACCGTGAAAGGCGGTTCGCATCCCCCACAGGCAAACTGCCGATGCCGGGTATGTGTCAAAAATCATGAGTTATAAAAAAGTAGCCTGATTCTTTTCTTTTATTGATCTTGTTCGAGTGGAGTCCGCCGTGTCACTTTCGCTTTGGCAGCAGTGTCTTGCCCGATTGCAGGATGAGTTACCTGCCACAGAATTTAGTATGTGGATACGCCCATTGCAGGCGGAACTGAGTGACAACACCCTGGCGCTTTATGCGCCCAATCGTTTTGTGCTGGATTGGGTTCGCGATAAGTACTTAAACAATATCAATGGCCTGTTGAATGATTTCTGCGGTACGGATGCCCCATTGTTGCGTTTTGAAGTGGGCAGCAAACCGCTTTCCCAAATCATCAGCCAAACTGTCACCGCCAGTGTTAGCGCCCCGAGTGCACCCGTGGTACGCGTTGCTGCGCCTACCCGGCCAAGCTGGGACAACGCGGCGCCGCAGCCAGAGCTTTCTTACCGTTCCAACGTTAACCCAAAGCATACCTTTGATAACTTTGTTGAAGGTAAATCCAACCAGTTGGCGCGCGCGGCGGCTCGCCAGGTAGCGGATAACCCAGGTGGTGCTTATAACCCGTTGTTCCTTTATGGTGGCACCGGCCTGGGTAAAACTCACCTGTTGCACGCGGTGGGCAACGGCATCATGGCGCGCAAAGCTAACGCCAAAGTGGTCTACATGCACTCTGAACGCTTTGTGCAAGACATGGTCAAAGCGTTGCAGAACAATGCCATTGAAGAATTTAAGCGTTATTACCGTTCGGTCGATGCACTGCTGATCGATGACATCCAATTTTTTGCCAACAAAGAGCGTTCGCAGGAAGAGTTCTTCCATACCTTTAACGCCCTGTTAGAAGGCAATCAGCAGATTATCCTGACTTCGGACCGTTATCCTAAAGAGATTAACGGGGTGGAAGATCGCCTGAAATCCCGCTTCGGTTGGGGATTAACGGTTGCCATCGAACCGCCGGAGCTGGAAACCCGCGTAGCGATCCTGATGAAAAAGGCTGACGAGAACAATATCCGTCTGCCAGGCGAAGTGGCGTTCTTTATCGCCAAGCGCCTGCGTTCCAACGTGCGTGAGCTCGAAGGGGCGTTAAACCGCGTGATCGCCAACGCAAACTTTACCGGACGTGCCATTACCATTGATTTCGTGCGTGAAGCGCTGCGCGATCTGCTGGCACTGCAAGAAAAGTTGGTCACCATCGATAATATTCAAAAGACGGTGGCGGAATACTATAAAATTAAAATCGCAGATTTGTTGTCCAAGCGGCGCTCGCGTTCCGTTGCTCGTCCACGCCAAATGGCGATGGCCTTAGCGAAAGAACTCACCAACCACAGCCTGCCAGAAATCGGCGATGCGTTTGGTGGCCGCGACCATACCACGGTGTTGCACGCCTGCCGGAAGATCGAGCAGTTGCGTGAGGAAAGTCACGACATCAAAGAAGATTTCTCCAATTTAATCAGAACATTATCTTCCTAGCGCTATGAAATTTATCGTTGAACGTGAGCATCTGCTAAAACCGCTGCAACAGGTGAGCAGCCCGCTGGGCGGCCGCCCAACGCTGCCAATTCTGGGTAACCTGCTGTTGCAGGTGACGGAAGGCTGCCTGCTGTTGACCGGCACCGATCTGGAGATGGAGATGGTGGCGCGCGTTGCCCTGTCCCAACCTCATGAGGCGGGCGCGACTACCGTCCCCGCGCGTAAATTATTTGATATCTGCCGTGGCTTGCCTGAAGGGGCCGAGATCACTGTGACGTTGGAAGGCGAGCGTATGCTGGTGCGTTCTGGTCGCAGTCGTTTTTCTCTTTCTACGTTGCCGGCGGCAGATTTCCCGAACCTGGACGACTGGCAGAGCGAAGTTGAATTTTCTCTGCCGCAGGCGACCCTTAAGCGCCTGATCGAAGCCACGCAGTTCTCGATGGCTCATCAGGACGTGCGCTACTACTTAAACGGCATGCTGTTCGAAACCGAAGGTGAAGAATTGCGTACCGTGGCGACCGATGGACACCGTCTGGCGGTGTGTTCGATGCCTATCGGCCAGCAATTACCGTCGCATTCGGTGATCGTGCCGCGTAAAGGGGTAATGGAACTGGTGCGTCTGCTGGACGGTGGCGATACGCTACTGCAATTGCAGATCGGCAGTAACAACATCCGTGCGCACGTGGGTGATTTTATCTTCACCTCCAAGCTGGTTGACGGTCGTTTCCCTGATTATCGTCGCGTATTGCCGAAGAACCCGGACAAAACGCTGGAAGCCGGTTGTGACTTGCTTAAGCAGGCCTTTGCCCGTGCGGCCATTTTGTCGAACGAAAAGTTCCGCGGTGTGCGCCTGTATGTCAGCCAAAACCAACTCAAGATCACCGCCAACAACCCTGAACAGGAAGAAGCGGAAGAGATCCTCGACGTCAGCTACGACGGCACTGAGATGGAAATTGGGTTCAACGTCAGCTATGTGCTGGATGTATTGAATGCACTCAAGTGTGAAGATGTGCGCTTGTTGTTGACTGATTCGGTCTCCAGCGTGCAGATCGAAGACGGTGCCAGTAAGTCTGCCGCCTATGTCGTCATGCCAATGCGTTTGTGATCGATATCCGGGCTATCTTGCTTGCCATTTTACGCTTGGGCAGTGCTCGCAATCCTCACGTACTCTGTGTACGCTCCGGTTGCTGTGCGCTGTCCATACGTAAACTGCCGGCGCTGATAACGCCCTCGCATTGAGCGTAATTTCCCGGTGATGGATTTGGCATGGCATTAACGCGTTTACTGATTAAAGATTTCCGCAATATTGAATCGGCGGATTTGGCACTGGCGCCGGGGTTCAATTTCCTGGTGGGTGCCAATGGCAGCGGAAAGACCAGCGTGCTTGAGGCGGTGTATACCCTCGGTCACGGGCGGGCATTTCGTAGCCTGCAGGCGGGGCGCGTGATTCGTCACGACCAGCCGGAATTCATTTTGCACGGCCGCATTGACGGTGCAGAGCGTGAAATATCCGTAGGATTAAGCAAGAGCCGTCAGGGGGACAGCAAGGTACGTATCGATGGCAGTGACGGTCACAAAGTGGCTGAACTGGCGCAGTTATTGCCGATGCAACTGATTACCCCCGAAGGTTTTACCCTGCTAAACGGCGGGCCGAAATTCCGGCGCGCCTTCCTGGACTGGGGTTGTTTTCATAACGAACCCGGTTTTTTCACCGCCTGGAGCAACCTGAAACGGTTACTGAAGCAGCGCAATGCCGCGCTGCGCCAGGTCAGTCGCTATGCGCAGATCCGTGCCTGGGATCAGGAATTGATCCCCTTGGCCGAGCGTATCAGTGAGTGGCGGGCAGCTTACAGCGACGCGATTGCCGCGGATATTACCGCGACATGCGCGCAGTTTTTGCCCGAATTTGCCCTGAGTTTCTCTTTCCAGCGTGGCTGGGACAAAGAGAGTGACTACGGAGAGCTACTGGAGCGCCAGTTTGAGCGCGACAGGGCGTTAACCTATACCGCGGTGGGGCCGCATAAAGCGGACTTTCGCATACGTGCCGACGGCACGCCGGTAGAGGATTTGTTATCGCGCGGTCAGCTTAAGTTGCTGATGTGCGCGTTGCGCTTAGCGCAGGGTGAGTTTCTCACCCGGCAGAGCGGGCGGCGTTGCCTGTATCTGATTGATGATTTTGCCTCCGAGCTGGACACCGGCCGTCGCCGGTTGCTGGCCGATCGCCTGAAAGCCACCCAGGCCCAGGTCTTTGTCAGTGCTGTTAGCGCTGAACAAGTGACCGACATGGCCGGTGAAAAGGGCAAGATGTTCCGCGTGGAACAAGGTAAAATAGAGGTTCAACCACAGGACTAAAATGAGCGAGAAACGTTGATGTCGAATTCTTATGACTCCTCAAGTATCAAGGTATTAAAAGGGCTGGACGCGGTGCGTAAGCGCCCGGGCATGTATATCGGCGACACCGATGATGGCACCGGTCTGCACCACATGGTATTCGAGGTTGTGGACAACGCTATCGACGAAGCACTCGCTGGCCACTGTAGTGACATTCAGGTGACTATCCATGCCGACAACTCTGTTTCGGTTCAGGATGACGGCCGTGGTATCCCGACCGGTATTCACGAAGAGGAAGGGGTTTCTGCGGCACAGGTGATCATGACTGTGCTGCATGCCGGCGGCAAATTTGATGACAACTCCTACAAGGTTTCCGGCGGTCTGCACGGTGTAGGCGTATCGGTTGTTAACGCCTTGTCCGAGAAGCTGGAACTGGTTATCCGTCGTGAAGGCAAGGTACACGAGCAAACCTATGCGATGGGCGAGCCACTGGCACCGCTGAAAGTGGTCGGTGAAACCGATCTGACCGGTACCACAGTGCGTTTCTGGCCGAGCTACGAAACCTTCACCAATAATACTGAATTTGAGTACGACATTCTGGCCAAGCGCCTGCGCGAACTCTCATTCCTGAACTCTGGCGTGTCTATCCGCCTGAAAGACAAGCGCACCGACAAAGAAGACCACTTCCACTATGAAGGCGGTATCAAGGCGTTTGTTGAGTACCTGAACAAAAACAAAACCCCGATCCACCCGAACGTATTCTATTTCTCTACCGTGAAAGACGACATCGGTGTGGAAGTGGCGTTGCAGTGGAACGACGGTTTCCAGGAAAACATTTACTGCTTTACCAACAACATTCCACAGCGTGATGGTGGTACCCATCTGGTCGGTTTCCGTACCGCGATGACCCGTACCCTGAACAGCTACATGGATAAAGAAGGTTACAGCAAAAAGGCCAAGATCAGCGCTACCGGTGACGATGCGCGTGAAGGTCTGATTGCCGTTGTGTCAGTAAAAGTGCCGGATCCGAAGTTCTCTTCTCAGACCAAAGACAAGCTGGTTTCTTCCGAGGTGAAAACCGCGGTTGAAACGCTGATGAACGAGAAGCTGGTCGATTATCTGATGGAAAATCCGGGCGATGCGAAAATTGTCGTCGGTAAAATCATCGATGCGGCACGTGCCCGTGAAGCAGCGCGTAAAGCGCGTGAAATGACCCGTCGTAAAGGCGCATTGGATCTGGCCGGCTTGCCGGGCAAACTGGCGGACTGCCAGGAACGCGACCCGGCACTGTCTGAACTGTACCTGGTGGAAGGGGACTCAGCGGGCGGCTCTGCCAAGCAGGGGCGTAACCGTAAGAACCAGGCAATCTTGCCGTTGAAAGGTAAAATCCTCAACGTTGAGAAAGCCCGCTTCGACAAAATGCTGTCTTCGCAGGAAGTGGCGACGCTGATCACCGCGCTGGGCTGCGGCATTGGCCGTGATGAGTACAACCCAGACAAGCTGCGTTATCACAGCATCATCATCATGACCGATGCCGACGTCGATGGCTCGCACATCCGTACGCTGCTGTTGACCTTCTTCTACCGTCAGATGCCGGAAATCATTGAGCGCGGCCACGTGTTCATTGCCCAGCCGCCGCTGTACAAGGTGAAAAAAGGCAAGCAGGAGCAGTACATCAAAGATGACGAAGCGATGGATCAGTACCAAATCGCCATCGCGATGGACGGCGCAACCCTGCACACCAACGCCAGCGCCCCAGCGCTTGCCGGTGAGCCATTGGAAAAACTGGTTGCCGAGCACTACAGCGTGCAGAAGTTGATAGGTCGTATGGAGCGCCGCTACCCGCGTGCACTGCTGAACAACCTGATCTACCAGCCAACTTTGTTGGAAGACGATCTGAGCGATCAGGCCAAGGTTAAAACCTGGATTGATTCGCTGGTGAAATTGCTGAACGACAAAGAACAACACGGCAGCAGCTATGACTCGGTGATCTTTGAGAACCGTGAGCGCCAGATGTTTGAGCCGGTACTGCGCATCCGTACCCACGGTGTGGATACCGATTACGCGCTGGACTTCGACTTCATCCACGGTGGTGAATACCGCAAAATCTGCGTGCTGGGTGAGAAATTGCGTGGCCTGATCGAAGAAGATGCCTTCATTGAACGTGGTGAGCGTCGTCAACCTGTTGAAAGCTTCGAACAGGCATTGGAGTGGCTGGTGAAAGAGTCACGCCGTGGGCTGGCAGTACAGCGTTATAAAGGTCTGGGTGAAATGAACCCAGAGCAGCTGTGGGAAACCACGATGGATCCGGAAAGTCGCCGCATGCTGCGCGTGACCGTGAAAGACGCCATTGCCGCTGACCAATTGTTCACCACCCTGATGGGTGATGCGGTTGAACCTCGTCGTGCCTTTATCGAAGAAAATGCCCTGAAAGCGGCAAATATCGATATCTAACGCATTGATGGCTGTGAAAATCCGTGCCGGGCAACCCGCACGGATTTTTTTACGCTTTTTTGGCGCTGACATTGCACGCTGAAACGCGTTAGCATGGGAAAAAACCACTGGGAGAAGATCGAATGGCTATTGAACTGATTGCGATTGATATGGACGGCACGCTGCTCAACCCGCAGCACCAGATTACGCCCGCGGTAAAGCAGGCGATCACCGAGGCACGCCGCAAAGGGGTGCATGTGGTGCTGGCCACCGGGCGACCTTACGTCGGCGTGCAGGATTATCTGCGTCAGTTGGACATTCAGGGCCCCGGTGATTTTTGTATTACCTATAATGGCGCGTTGGTTTTGAAGGCGGTAGACGGCGCCTGCGTCCTGCAAGAAACACTGGGCTTTGAGGATTATCTCTACTTCGAGCAGATGGCGCGCGAGTTTGGTGTCCATTACCAGGCGTTTGATTTCGATACCCTGTATACCCCAAACAAAGATATCGGCAAATACACCGTGCACGAGTCGGAGATGACCGGTATTCCGCTGAAGTACCGCAGCGTGGAAGAGATGGACCCTTCGATTATTTTCCCGAAATTGATGATGGTTGACGAGCCAGAGCTGTTGGACCGCGCCATCGCGCGCATCCCGGCAGAAACGCTGGAGCGATACACCATCCTGAAGAGCGCGCCGTATTTCCTGGAGATCCTGCATAAAAATGTAGATAAAGGAACCGGCGTGAAAATGCTGGCCGATCATCTCGGTATTGCACGTGAAAACGTGATGACGTTGGGTGACCAGGCTAACGATACCGCGATGATCGAATATGCGGGCGTTGGCGTTGCAATGGGTAACGCTATCCCGGAACTGAAAGCGGTGGCGCAATTTGTGACCACCACCAACACTGAAGACGGCGTGGCACGTGCTATCGAGAAGTTTGTGTTGAATGCCTGATAGTGCGATGAATTAAAGGGGCGCAGTTGCGCCCCTAAAGACATCCTATACCCGTGCCAAAATACCTTTCACAATTTGCACATCCTGAATCGCCAGTCCGGTCAGATCAGCGAGGGTGATTTGCTGGTCATCATTACGCACTTTTATCCCCCGAGCCAATGCCGTACCCAATTCGACGATCGGCGTCGATTTAAGTAAACCCTGCCGATAAGCGGTGGCGATTTCACCATAATCTGCACATTGCGCCAAAGCATCCACTAACAGCACATCCGCCCTGGCCACCAGATCGGCTGTCAACTCCTGCTTGCCGTGGGCGTCTGCACCGACGGCGGTGATGTGGGTGCCGGGTTGAATATCTGCTGCCCGCAGAATGGGTTCACGACTGGGGGTCGTGGTGACAATCAACCGGCAGTGTCTCGCCAGTTCCGCTGCATCTTGCGTGGTCTGCACCCGAAATCCCTCCGCCTCAGCTTGGCGACGGAAAGTGTCTAATGCCAGCTCGTTGCGACCCCATACCCAAACCTCACGGCAGGAAATTTGGTTTTTCAGCTGTTGTAACTGTAGTTGGGCCTGCATGCCGCAGCCGACGATGCCAATCGCTGGGATATCTGCTGGTGCGCACAGTTCGGCGGCAATACGCCCGGCTAGCGCGGTACGTAATGCAGTTAACCAACCCTCGTCCAGTAACAATGCCTGTGGTTCACCGGTTTGCGCCGAGAAGGCCATCATCAGCCCTTGGTTACTGGCCAGCCCCTGCGTCGGATTACGGTAAAAGCCAGAGGAAACCTTGACGACAAATTGTTCATCCCCCTCCAGCCAGGCCGATTTAATACAACAGTCACCTGCCGCTTGCTCAAACAGGAAATGCTGCACCGGCGGTTGTTGCACCTGCTGTTGGGAATAGGCAATAAATCCCTGTTTGAGCAATAATGTGACAGCATCTGCATCGAACGCGTCAAGGATCTGCCGTTTATTAAGGATTTTCATCGGAGATAGCCTTGAGGTATTTTTCCAGTACGATGTTTTTCCCGCACAGTACCACCGCCACTTTTTTCCCCTGGAATTCGGGCGCGAGTTTGATAGCGGCGGCTAAGGCGACCCCGGCGGCACCTTCAATAATCCAGCGGTCGCTGGCGGCAATTTGGCGCATAGCCTGTTTTATTTCCGCTTCACTGACCAATACTTTGCGATCGATCACCTGCTGGCACAGTGGGAAGGTGATCGCACCCGGCTCAACGCCGCCGGCAGTGCCATCTGACAAGGTATCCTGTTCTTCCACCGGATAGATGTGGCCAGCCTGCAGTGCGCTATACATGCTGGTGGCATTTTCCGGCCAGCAGGCAATAAGTTGGGTTTTCGGCGATAATTGCTGCAAAACGGTACCAATTCCTGAAATATAGCCGCCACCACCCACGGCGACAAACACCGCATCCAAATCCGCTTGCTGCTCTACCAACTCCATGCCGCAAGTGCCCTGACCGGCAACCACCTGTGGATCGTTATAGGGTGAGATATAGACTTTACCTTCCTCAACGGCAGCCTTTTCCCCTGCCTGTTCGGCATTCAGTGCGTCGCCCGGTACCAGTTCTACCTTGCCGCCCAGCGCACGGATGGTCTCCAGTTTGATTGCGGCCGCCGTTTCTGGAGCATACACCGTCACGTTGACACCCATCAGTTTGCCGGCCAGCGCAACGGCCTGCCCGTGATTGCCTGTTGAGGCGGCTATTACCCCGCGGCTGCGCTGTTGATCATTCAGCAGCCGCAGTTTGTTGCTGGCACCGCGAAATTTGAAAGAGCCGGTATGTTGCAGATGGTCGCATTTCAGATATAGCTCACAGCCCAGTTGCTGTGACAACAGAACACTGCGTTCGAGCGGCGTCACGCGAACCTGTGGGCGCAATTGCTGATGGGCGGAAACAATTGCGTCGAATAAATTGCTCATACGGGCTCCTGTAGAAATGTTTCGTAGACTTTAAAATCCAGTGTGTACTTTTTAGTATTATATGTAAACCCTCATTTGTACGTGGACAAAGTGTGCCAAGGGGCAATGTGAACCCGATGCCCATTCCGGTAAGATGGCTGTTCAGTACCAGCCTATGCAGGAGAGCCGCCATGAGCCATCGGGAACAACAGCTGACTTTTGATCCACGTGGACATCAGTTAACCAACATTAACGTCTGGACGCCGGATAGCCAGTGGTTGGCTTACGACGTACGCCCGAATGGTGCTTCATTTACTGGCTTGAGTATTGAGCGGGTGAACGTAGAGAGCGGCGTGGTAGAGGTGGTCTATCGCGCACAACACGGCGCTCATGTTGGTGTGGTGACCGTCAGTCCGGATGCACCAGCTCGCTATGCCTTTATTCACGGCCCAGAGTATCCGGACAGCGTTTGGCATTATGATTTTCACCACCGTCGCGGGGTGATCGTCAGCGAGCCGGATCGTGAGTTGGCCATAACCCTCGATGCGATGGATATTACCGCGCCCTATACTCCCGGCGCACTGCGCGGCGGCACTCACGTGCATGTCTTTAGCCCGGACGGTAGCCGCCTGAGCTTTACTTATAATGACCATGTGATGCATGAGCTGGACCCGGCGCTGGATCTGCGCAACGTGGGTGTAGCCGTGCCATTACAGGGCGTGAATCCTCCCAAGCAGCATCCGCGTGAATATGATGGCAGCCATTACTGTGTATTGGTGAGCGAGACGACACCGCAGCCGCAGCCAGGCAGTGACCAGATCAACCGTGCCTATGAAGAAGGCTGGATAGGTCAACGTGGTTATACCCGATCCGATGGGCGGCAACAGCGTTGGGCGCTGGCATTTATCGGCGATACACTTTCCAGTAGTGGTGAGAAGTTGCCTGAGGTTTTCATTGTTGATTTGCCACAGGATGATGCCGATTACGCCAAAGCCGGAGCCAGGCCGCTACAGGGCACTGCACGGCATTTACCTGCACCGCCGTTGGGAATACGCCAACGGCGACTGACGTTTACCGGACAGCGACGTTTCCCTGGTGTGGTGACGACTCCCCGCCACTGGCTGCGCAGCTCACCCGATGGCAGTATGATTGCCTGTCTGATGAAGGATGATGCGGGTGTCGTACAGTTGTGGGTTGTCTCACCCAACGGCGGTGACCCGCGGCAGGTCACTCATGGTGAACAGGGTATTCAATCGGCGTTTAGTTGGCACCCACAGGGGGGCAGGATCGCATTGGTGTGTGATAACAGCCTGATGCTATGTGAGGTCGCCAGTGGCCGTATGCAACGCCTGACACAGCGTACTGCGCTGCCGCCTTCGGGGGACGCTATTGTGTTCTCACCGGACGGTAGCAAAGTGGCGTTTATGCGTGAGATTGACGGATTCAGCCAGATTTTTGTGGTTGAGCTGTAATCAACCGCGGGCGCGTGGCCCGCGTCTGATACGTTAATGTGGGGTGGTGGCGGCTGCGTGGGCAGGATCGCCGCTGGCGGCCAGATTCTGCTCTTCGCCATGCAAGATGCGCGCTCTTGGCGAGTCTGCGGTACCGTCACTGCCGGAGCGCATATAGTCGTAAGGCAGTAACACCGTGTCCATCACCGCCGAGAATGGCAGATCCAGCGCCACCAGTGGCATCATCGCCCAACTGGTATTGTCGTCCCTCAGCACATCCATGCTGGCACGGGTACCCGGATAATAGCCCTGATTCGGGCCGGTGTGGCTCATCACGCTGGAGCAGCCGTTGGTCGCTAACAGCATGCAACTGGTTGCTATGACTCTTATCGTTTTCATTATTCCATCCTGCAGGGTGCTGTTCCCCAAAATCAGCTGATCTATAACATCTTGTGGATGTTTTAAAAGGAGCAAGAGCCCGCTCTGTGGCGGCCGTCTCAGTTTATTGTAAGGGATAAAAAAACTTTCGCTGCACTGATTATCATTTTTTTGATCATCAGCGGTTGAAATGGTGAAAGCCACCCCCATTTTCTTATCAGAAGCAAATTAAGAATTCGCCGTAAGGGAATTCTGATTATTTAGCCTGTCCATGATGGAAGGCTTAATTATTCAACCTCGCTGAAGTGCCTTAGGAGGCTGTTTTATGCGTAATTTCGATCTTTCTCCACTCTACCGTTCCGCAATTGGTTTTGACCGTTTATTTAATGCGTTGGAGGCGGGTCAGAGCCAGGGTAATGGCGGCTATCCTCCTTATAATGTTGAGCTGGTGGATGAAAATCATTACCGCATCGCGATCGCGGTAGCTGGGTTTGCCGAGCAGGAGCTGGAAATCACTACCCAAGATAATCTGCTGATTGTACGCGGCGCCCATAATAATGAACCTGCGGAAAGAACCTACTTATATCAAGGTATTGCTGAGCGGAACTTTGAACGTAAATTCCAGTTGGCCGAGCATATCAAAATTAAAGGCGCCAAGCTGGAAAACGGTTTGTTGTATATAGATATGGAACGAATTGTTCCAGAAACATTAAAACCGCGCCGGATAGAAATTAAATAATTCTTATTTCATCGGCGGAATGAACCGCCGGTGTAATGAATGTTAGTTAACGTGCCTGCCGTCAGGGGGCACTGCTTAATTTACCCTATGAATTTCAAGTACAGTAAGGGGCCCGCTCATTTAACCCACTGCGCTTATCTTGATAAGTGACTGGGATGAATGAGTGCAGGTAACAACACAGTAGCTTGAAAGACGACGGGTAAAATCTCGCTTCATAGAAGGAGTTTATACTATGCGTAATTACGATTTATCCCCGCTGCTGCGTCAGTGGATTGGTTTTGACAAACTGGCAAGCTCAATGGGCGGTCAGGAGCCGCAAGGTTTCCCGCCTTACAACATCGAGAAAAGCGACGACAACCATTACCGCATTTCTCTGGCGCTGGCCGGGTTCAAACAAAGTGAGCTGGATATTGAGGTTGAAGGCCCACGCCTGACTGTGCGCGGCAAACCAACACCGCCAGAAAAACAGGTGGAATATCTGCACCAAGGGCTGGTGTGTAAAGAGTTCACGTTGACCTTCACCCTGGCTGAGCATTTGCAGGTGTCAGAGGCCCAGTTTGAAAACGGCCTTCTGCATATCGATCTGGTGCGTCAGGTTCCAGAAGCCCTGCAACCACAGCGTATTGCTATCGGCACCACGCCGGGGTTGGAATCAAAATAACCGACTGAAAAACAGCTAAATTATACGGGGGAAGTCCAAACGGGCTTCCCCCGTTGCATTCTGTGGTGCACCCCACAGTCGTGCCTTCCCGCTTATGCCAAAATCCCTGTTAATTGTGCGTATTTAACCGCAAAACCGGTTGTTAAACTTCTGGCAAGGATGTGACCAATGAGCGAAATCGCCCTGACCGTCAGTATGTTGGCGTTGGTGGCCGTTCTCGGGCTGTGGATGGGTAATTGGAAGATCTACGGGGTAGGACTGGGTATTGGTGGGGTGCTATTCGGCGGTATCATCGTTGGGCATTTCGCCCAGAGCTGGCAGCTTAATCTTAATGGCGACATGTTGCATTTTATTCAGGAATTCGGCCTGATCCTGTTCGTTTACACCATTGGTATTCAGGTCGGTCCTGGTTTCTTCTCTTCGTTGCGGGTGTCCGGGCTGCGGCTCAACGGCTTCGCCATTTTACTGGTGCTGGTTGGTGGGCTCGTCGCGGCGGTGGTTCACAAACTGTTTGCTGTACCACTGCCGATCATTCTCGGCGTGTTCTCCGGGGCTGTCACCAATACCCCCGCACTCGGCGCCGGGCAGCAAATTCTTACCGATTTAGGGTCAGACCCTGCAATGGTTGATCGGATGGGGATGGGTTACGCCATGGCCTATCCGTTTGGTATCTGCGGCATTTTATTGGTGATGTGGCTGATACGCCTGTTTTTCCGCATTAATATCGAGCAAGAGGCGCAGGCGTTTGAAAGCAGCCTGGGCAACCAGCGTGAGCTGCTGCATACCATGAACGTGGCAGTACGCAACCCTAACCTGCAGGGGATGGCTATCAAAAATGTACCGCTGCTCAATGGTGAGGACATCATCTGTTCACGCTTGAAACGTGGTGATTTACTGATGGTGCCGGCGCCGCTTGAGAAACTTGAACTGGGCGATTATCTGCACCTGGTGGGCAAACGAGAAAGCCTGGAAAATGCCCGGCTGGTGATTGGCGAAGAGGTCGACGTCTCGCTGTCAACGCGCGGTACAGAGCTACAGGTGGTGAGAGCGGTAGTGACTAATGAAAAGGTGTTGGGCAGTAAAATCCGCGATCTGAACCTGAAGCAAAAATACGACGTGGTGATCTCACGGCTCAACCGCTCTGGGGTTGAATTGGTCGCCGGCAGCAATGTGACGCTGCAATTTGGTGACATCCTCAACCTGGTGGGGCGGCCCGAATCTATCGAGGCGGTGGCGGCGATTGTCGGCAACGCCCAGCAGAAGCTCCAGCAGGTGCAAATGCTGCCGGTGTTTATCGGTATTGGTCTGGGCGTGCTGTTGGGATCTATCCCGCTGTTTATACCGGGTTTCCCGGCGGCATTGCGTCTGGGGCTGGCCGGTGGCCCGCTGGTGGCGGCGCTGATCCTTGGGCGTATCGGCAGCATCGGCAAGCTGTACTGGTTTATGCCGCCCAGTGCCAATCTGGCGTTGCGGGAACTGGGGATCGTGCTGTTTCTGGCGGTGGTCGGGCTGAAGTCGGGCGGTAACTTTGTCGATACGCTGATTAATGGCGAAGGGCTGGCATGGATTGGTTATGGCGCGCTGATTACCGCGATTCCTCTGTTTAGCGTGGGCGTACTGGCGCGAACGGTGGGCAAGATGAACTATCTGACGCTGTCTGGCATGCTGGCGGGGTCAATGACCGATCCCCCGGCGCTGGCCTTCGCTAACGGCTTGCACCCGACCAGCGGCGCTGCTGCGCTGTCCTATGCCACGGTTTATCCGTTGGCGATGTTCCTGCGCATCATGTCACCGCAGTTGCTGGCGGTGTTATTCTGGGCAATATAAGACGATGGGGCGCATGTGCGCCCCATCGTTATGATCAGTTCGCTTCTTGGTGAGCGCGTTCGATCTCTTCCGCCAGTATTGCCACGCCGCGCTCAATCTTCTCCGGATCCGGCACGTAGTTCATCCGCATGCACTGGTGGGTATGCGGCCATTCATGCTCCAGCCCCGGGAAGAAGTAATGCCCTGGAACCATCAGCACACCACGTTTTTTCAGGCGTTGGTAAAGCAATTCGGTAGTGATCGGCAGGTCCTTAAACCACAACCAGAGGAAAATTGCCCCTTCCGGTTTGTGGATCAGACAGCGCTCTGGTGACAGGTAGCGGCGAATGATCTCGATAGTGTGCTCGACACGCTGTTTGTAGAACGGACGGATCACCTCGTTGGACAAACGCAGCAGGTCGCCACGTTCGATCATTTCTGTCGCCATTGCCGGGCCTATACTGCCCGGGGACAGGCTAATGATGCCGTTCATGTTGGTCAGGGCGCTGATGGTCTTTTCATCGGCGATCACAATGCCGCAGCGCGAACCGGGTAGGCCGAGTTTCGACAGGCTCATGCACAGAATAATGTTAGGGTTCCACAGCGGCGTTGCGTCGCTGAAGATAATGCCAGGGAACGGCACGCCATAGGCGTTATCGATCACCAGTGGAATATTGCGCTGTTGCGCCAGCAGGTCGAGCTTCATCAGCTCTTCGTCGGTGATTACGTTACCGGTTGGGTTAGTGGGGCGCGACACACAGATCATGCCGATATCGTCGCCAATATTCAGATGTTCGAAATCAACGTGATACTTGAATTGGCCTTCTGGCAGCAGTTCGATATTGGGTTTGGCCGAAACAAACAGGCCCTCGTCCAACCCTGCATCGGCATAACCGATATATTCTGGGGCTAGCGGGAACAGCACGCGGCGGCGGCTGCCGTCGGCATAGCGCCCGGCAAATAGGTTAAACAAGTAGAAAAACGCGCTCTGACTGCCGTTTGTCAGTGCAATATTCTGTGGAGAGATCTGCCAGCCGAGTTCATCGTGCAGCAAATTGGCCAGTGCTTTCAGCAGGGCGTCTTTGCCCTGCGGGCCATCATAGTTACACAGTGCCTCGGTCAGTTTGCCCTGGTCGAGCATGTCCTGGCACAGTTGCTTAAAGTAGCTTTCCATCTCTGGAATTTGCGCGGGATTACCGCCGCCGAGCATGATGGCACCGGGGGTGCGCAGGCCTTCGTTCAGGTCATCCATTAAACGGGTAATGCCCGCGTAACGGGTAAATTTGTCGCCGAAAAGTGAAAAAGTCATAGGTGCAGCTGTATTGTTTTTAGCAGGTAATTCCCCACCATACCGCCTGACAATTTCCGGCGCAATGCGGCTCATAAAATAACCACCGGGAGTTAACTTTGCCCGATGGTTATTTCTCAGCATATTTATCTGAATTAATGTGACCGATCGCCGACCCACACCACCATAGCCCTATCGTCGCCAAGCCGACGGCTGAAGGCGTAGTATTGCGCGGTCTGTTGCGACAGCTGGTTACCCGCACCGATTGCCGGGTGGCGGGCGCGGAATTGACCCAGCCGCTGCCAGTGCGCTAACAGTGGGGCTTTGTCGCCCAGTAGCTCATTCCAGTTCATATCGGAACGCGTGCCCTGCAACGGGTCTGAACCGCTCGGGCCAAGTTGACGGCCACTTTCATCACCGTAGTAAATTTGCACCGCGCCGGGGGCTAGCAGCAGCAGATCGGCGGCGCGCTGCTGCAACGCCAGCGACCCTTTGGCATCACTGGCAAAAAACAGCCGGGTATCGTGCGAAGAGATATAACTTAATACGTTGAAATCCTGAAGTTTGTCGGCCATCTGTTGGTAGGTGGCGTCGATGCTGGAAAAGCAGCTCAGCGCCTGTGACGCCTGGTCCTGGAAATCAAAATTAATCATCGCGTCGAAGCCATTCTGGTAGTAGTCACTTTTCATGACGCCATGGCCCCAGGCTTCACCGGTCATCCAGAATGGGGCGTTATCCAGTGCCTGTAGCGGATGAGCGGCTTTCCACTCAGCCAGCGCTGCCGTGGCACGCTGTTTCAGTAGCGCCAGCGTCGGTTTCTCTACGTGTTTGGCGGTGTCGACACGGAAGCCGTCGATGCCGTAGTCGCGTACCCATTGGCTGAGCCAAATGGTCAAGTAGTCACGGGTGGTGGCTCCGGGAATTTCGCGCGCAGCAGTGTCGGGTTTATGGCGATAAAACAGCGGTAAACCACTGACGCCAGGTGCTTCAGTTTTGATGTCCGGGAGGAAGGCCAGCGACATGGTGAAATCGTCATAGCCCGGGGCGTCATAGTTGCCGATATCGGTACGGATCCAATTCTTGCCCCACCAGTGACTCCAGCCGGCCTTGTCGCTGAAGTTGATATAATCGTTGAAACTGTGCCAGTTTTGTCCTGCCCCCGGCCGCCAATCTCCCCAATTCTTACCCAGTGTTTTTTCTATTTCTGCTCCCTTCAGATACAGCGAGCCGAACTGAAAGGTCTGCATATCCGCCAGGGTGGCGTAACCGACGTGGTTCACCACCACGTCGAACAGAATGCGGATACCCCGTTGGTGTGCCTGCTCAACCAGCGTACGCAGATCTTGCTCGTTGCCCATGTTGGCATCGAGCCGGGTCCAGTCCAGCGCGTAGTAGCCGTGATAGGCGTAATGCGGGAAGTCACCCTTGGTGCCGCCGCCGACCCAACCGTGGATCTGCTCCAGTGGTGAACTGATCCACAGCGCGTTGACGCCGAGTTGTTGTAGATAATCCAATTTTTGCGTCAGGCCAGCCAGATCGCCGCCGTGAAAGGTACCTATTTCCTGCATGCCGTCACTGCGACGGCCATAACTGTGATCGTTGGCAGGGTTACCGTTCTCGAAGCGATCGGTGAGGGCGAAATAGACCGTGGCGTTGTGCCAGTTGAAAGGTGCGGGCTTCTCGTTGTCGGCAGATTCCAGCAACAGCAGTCCTCCGCTGCCATCTGCGGGTAGCAGGGTGACTTTTCCTTGGCTGACTTTTACCGTTTGGCCGGAATAGAAATCACGTACCGTTTCGCCTTCGGCGAAGGTGGCTGCCACGTCGAGGGTAACGGGTTTGCCGTCCCAACGCTGACAGGTGTGTGTCACCGACGTGGCGGCAGTTTCCGGCTCGGTGTTTAGGCTGAGCTGTAATGTTGGTGTGCCACTGCGGGTGTCTATGCGCACCTGGTATTCACCGGCGCGGAAAAGTCGCCAGTTGATCGATGGACTGTCGCCGCAAGGTTGTAACGACAGTGTTTGATTCAGCTTGGCCGCCGTGGTGGGTTGCCAGCACTGTTGGCCTTGGTAAATTTTCAGTGGCAGTTCGCCTTTGGGCAGTGTGGCGTGGCTGGTGAATAAGCCGCTGGTGGATTCATCAAACACCGGGAAGCTTTGCAGTGTCCAGCTTGCCATGGCAGCCGGTGACAGCAGCATCAATAAGGGTAGGGTTAGATTTTTCATAGCTCTCCGTACGCGTGGCAGGAAGCGTTTTTATTGTAGGGTAATGCCCAGTGTGACAAATGCTGAAAAGATCGCCTCATCCCAACAGGTTATTTTCTGGGAGGAGAAGGAAGGGGGAGATAAGTGGAAGAAAATGGGCGGGGAAACCCCACCCATCATGACTATTTTTTCAGTAGCTGAGGATTAACGCAGTTTTCAGTTACCGTGCCGGTCAGTGCGGCAATCAGGTTGTCGACGGCACATTCGGCCATGCCATAGCGAGTCTCATGGGTTGCAGAACCGATATGCGGCAGTGCCACCACGTTTGGCAGCGACAGCAGCGGCGAAGATACCGGCAGTGGTTCTTTTTCAAACACGTCCAGCCCGGCTGCGTGGATGGTTCCGTTTTGCAGTGCTTCGATCAGTGCCGCTTCATCTACGACGGGACCACGGCCAGCATTGATCAAAATGCCGCTCTTTTTCATCTTCGCCAATTGGTCACGGCTGATCATATGGAAGGTTTCATCAGTCAGCGGCAGCGTAATGCAGATAAAATCGGATTCGGCCAACAGAGTGTCCAGATCACAACGGCGAGCGTTAAAGCGTTGTTCGGCCTCTTCATGGGTACGGCGCGCGTTGTACAGCACCGGCATACCAAAACCGAAGTGTGCACGTTGCGCCAGTGCCAGGCCGATACGGCCCATACCGAGAATGCCGATGGTTTTATGGTGCACGTCGACGCCAAACCAGTCCGCCCCGATACTGCCTTGCCACTCGCCGGCTTTCACCCGCTCAGCCACTTCCACCACCCGGCGCGCTGTCGCCAGCACCAAACTCATGATGGTATCGGCGACGGTTTCGGTCAGCACGGTGGGGGTATGCATCAGCAGCACGTTATGAGCATTAAGCGCGTCGACGTCGAAATTATCGTAACCGACGGAAATGGTTGAGGCCGCACGCAGTTTTGGTGCCTGTTGCAGGAAGGCCTCATCAATTTTGCCGCCGGAACCGATGATCCCTTCCGTCTGTTGCAACGCCTGGCGCAGCTCATCGCGGTTATCCGGGGTCAGGCCGTCGAAGGCGTGCACGGTGAAGTGCTGTTCCAGTCGTTCACGCAGGTCGGCAGGGATGTTTTTGTATAAAACGATAGAAGGCTTCATCACGAACTCCAGCAATACCCTTCGTCTTTCAGACTGCAGCGTTGTTAACTGCTCGAACTTCCCCCAGTTACTTACTTAAGTAAGCGCCTGGGGGAAGTTCGTTTGTCGCCTAGCTGCAGCCTGAAATCTATTGGGTATATTCAACAAAAAATAAATTATAACGAGACTAAGCCAGCTGTGGTTGGGCCTCGTTGCGAGCGGGCTTGACTACCAGCGTCAGCACAACCGCTGCCAGCAGGGCAATGGCCATAAACATATAAGAAGCTGCCGGGCTACCGGTAGCGCCGTTCAGGTAACCGACAAACCACGAGCCGAAGAAGGAGCCCAGCGCACCCATGCTGTTGATCAGTGCCATAGCGCCACCGGCGACGTTTTTCGGCAGCATTTCAGGAATGATGGCGAAGAAAGGCCCATAAGGGGCATACATGGCGGCACCGGCAATCACCAACAGAGTGTAAGAGACCCAGAAATGGTTGGCGCCGACGGCGTAAGAGCCGAAGAAAGCCAGCGCGCCAATCAGCAACAGTGGCCAGACGAACAGCTTACGATTTTGCATTTTATCGGAAGCCCAGGACACTAGGATCATGGCGATAGTCGCCGCCAGATAAGGCACCGCCGACAGCCAGCCGGCTTCCACCATACCCATCTGCATGCCGCTGCGCAGGATGGAAGGCAACCACAGCACGAAACCGTACACACCAATACTCCAGGCAAAATACTGTGCGCACAGCAGAATAACGTTGCGTGAGCGGAAGGCTTCACCGTAGTTACGCACCGCTTTAATGCCTTTTTGTTCTTCTTCCAGCTGCTGCTGCAACGCCTGCTTTTCATTGTCGCTCAGCCATTTGGCCTGCGCGGGTTTGTCTTTGGCCAGCACCCACCAGCAGAAGGCCCAGATCACCGCCGGAATGCCTTCAAAGATAAACATTTCACGCCAGCCGTAGGCGTGGATCAGGTAGCCGGAAACCACCGACATCCACAGCACCGTTACCGGGTTGCCGAGGATCAAAAAGGTATTGGCGCGTGAGCGTTCTGATTTGGTGAACCAGTTGCTGATGTAAATCAGCATTGCCGGCATGACCGCGGCTTCCACCACGCCGAGGATAAAGCGGATAGCGGCCAGCATGGGGATATTACTGACCATGCCGGTCAGCGAGGCACAGGCTCCCCACAGGATCAGGCACCAGAAAATCAGTTTTTTAACGCTGCGGCGTTCGGCATAGATAGCGCCGGGGATCTGGAAAAAGAAATAGCCGAGGAAAAACAGCGCGCCCAGCAGCGATGACATGCCTTTGGTGATGCCCAGATCGTCATTAATGCCGGCGGCCGAAGCAAAGCTGAAGTTGGCGCGGTCGAGATAGGCCAGGCTGTAGGTGATAAACACGATGGGCATGATGTACCACCAGCGTTTAGCCGCGATAGTCGCTTTGTTCATGTTCAGATTCCTCAGTGTTCTCTCAACGGGTCCTGGTTGTAGGGCCAGAGGTACACGTCATGTGGAGAAGTCGGTTAACCGATTATGTTTGTTATATTTATTCAGCCAGTGCCGCGCGGGTCGGCAAACCTTCGCTGTCACCGATGGCCTGGATCGCCAGCGAGCCGATTTTGTTACCGCGTTGAACCGCCTGTTTCAGCGTTTTGCCTTCCAGCAGGGCGCTAAGGGTGCCGACGGCAAAACCGTCGCCTGCCCCCACGGTGTCCACCACGTTGTCGACTTTAATAGCAGCTACAGCCGCCTGGTCGCCGGCGGCGGTTTTAAACCAGGCGCCGTCCGGGCCGGTTTTGATGATCACGGCCTGCACGCCGCGTTCCAGGTAAAAATCGGCAATGCCTTCTGGGGTTGATTGGCCTGTGAGGATTTGTCCTTCTTTCAGCCCCGGCAACACCCAGTCGGCGGCAAGCGCCAATTTATTCAATTGCTCGATCATCACTTGCTGGCTGGACCACAGCACCGGACGTAAATTAGGGTCGAACGAAATGGTTTTGCCCATCGCACGCATCTCCCGCGCGGCATGGTGACACAGCGCCAGCGACTGACCGGACAGGGCTGCCGCTACGCCGCTCAGGTGCAGATGGCGAGCGGAACCAAAGTATTCGCGGTTGAAATCGTCGACCGACAGGTGGCTGGCCGCCGAGCCTTTGCGGAAATACTCCACACTGGGATCGGTACCATCGGTGGTTTTAGATTTGATCTGAAAGCCGGTCGGGTAATTGCCGTCTACGCTAACCTGCTGGGCGTTAATGCCTTCTTTTTTCAGCTGTTGCAGGGTGAAACGACCAAAAGTATCGTTGCCGACGCGGCTGACCCAGCCAACGTTCAGCCCCAGACGTGCAAGGCCGATCGCCACATTCAGCTCTGCCCCTGCAATGCGTTTGGTGAAGGTTTCCACGTCCGCCAGATCACCGGTTTGTGTTGCCACGAACATCGCCATGGCTTCACCCAGCGTGACGACATCCAATTGCCCGTTATGCGTGGCTGTTAGCATGGTCATGGTGTTTACTCCGCACGCAGAAGGTTAACGTAGTAGCGGGTGACGTCTTCCAGGTTGTCGCCTTGCAATGGGAACTCAATGCCGCGTGGTACATCCAGTGGTAAGTGGGTCAGCAGATCACGCCAACTGCCATCGCTGTCGTCCAGCGCTACGGCGCGCCAACCGCGTAGACCATGGGTTGCGGCTTTAACGTGGACATAGCTAACGTGGCGAGCCAGACGTTCGGCGGCGGCGAAGGCGTCTTGCCCCACCCAGTGCCAGTTGGCCATATCGAAAGTCATGCTGACCGGCAGACGGTTATCTTCTGCAGCGTGGAAAAAGGCATTCAGCAGTGACAGAATGCCGCAGTCCGGGGTCTGGTCATTTTCCACCACCAGGCTGACCGGATGCTGCTCCAGTGCCACTTTCAATTCGGTAAAATCGAAGCCCGGTTGGTAATGACCCAAGGATAATTTTAACTGGCGCGCATTCAACGTCTGGGCTTCCGCCAGCAGAGCCGCCAGGTTTGGGTTCAGAGTGTGCTGTGGGGTAAACAGGGCTTCAGGTGCGGAGTAAACGGCAAACAGTTGCTGTTGTCCAATGGCCTGAGCCAGAGCCGGCAGGGCCTGTAGATCCTGAGCAGAAAACAGTTCGCGGCGAATTTCTACGCCGTCGGCACCTGCACCGGCGATGATCGGCAGTAAAGCGGCCTGGCCACCGAGCTGCTGAACGGTATCGGTGCCGTAGGCGCCGGTCACTATGATAATTTCTCTGGTCATTTTTGCTCCTGAGGTGGTGTTAGTCCCACCGATACTGTTAACCACACGTTAAATGGTACCGGTTCCATGCGAAAGCGACAGAGTGTAAAAATATGATCGCAATCACGAACCTGAGTAAAAAATAGTCTGAGTCGAGCTGTGCAGGGGGCCGCCATGGGCTGTGCCCCCCTGCGGGAAAGAAGGGAGATTATCGGGTGGTGGAACCGCGTACGATCAGCTCACCGGGGAACATTTGTTCGCTGATTGGCGTATCCAGGCCTTGAATGCGTTGCACCAGTTGTTCCAGCGCAGCATGGCCCATTTGATAGGTGGGTTGTTTCAGGGTGGTGATGCCGACACCGGCCAACTCGGCCCATTCCAACTCGTCAAAGCCCAACAGGCCGATATCGCTACCCCACTGGATACCCAGGCGACGCATAGCACGTGCCACCTGCAGGGTCAGGGCGCCGTTGGCGGAGATCACCGCTTTGCGCATGCCGCGATGGCGAGTATTAAAATTGCTGAGCACGTCTTCCAGTTGCTTCAGGTCGTTAAGCGGCGTTTCAGCCTGTTCAGCCAATAATCCGGCATGTTGTGCCATGGTTTGATTAAAAGCGTGCAGCCGCTCCAGCCGGGTGTTCACCGTGCCGATCGGTTCGCTGAGGAACAGGATGGCTTCGAACCCTTGTTGTAGAAGGTGCTCCGTGGCGATCGTTGCCGCTTCGTGGTTATTGAGGCCTACGACGTCACAGGCGAAGTCATGAATTTTGCGGTCGATCAGCACCATAGGCAGCATGGATTGTTGCAGTGTCGACAGGGCCTCTTCGCGCATGCCGACGGCATTCACCACAATGCCCTCCACCCGGTAGCTGCTGAGCAGTTGCAGGTAGTGCTGTTCCTGATTGACCTCATTGTTGGTGTTACACACTAACAGGGTAAAACCGTGCTGGCGGCAGGCCGCTTCGATGCCTCGCATCACGTCTACCGAATAAGGATTGGTGATATCAGCAATGATGAGTCCAATCAGCCGGGTTTGACCGCCCTTCAGGCTGCGTGCCATCTGGCTTGGTCGATAGTCGAGCTGGTGGATTGCTTGTTCAATACGCTGTTTGAGATCGTCAGAAAGCAGGTGCTGCTCACCATTGAGATAGCGCGACACGCTGGTTTTACCTGTCTTGGCGGTTTTCGCCACATCGCTAATGGTGGCTCGCCCCGAGGCGCGTATTGCCTTAACACTGCTCACAGCCGATCTCCCCTGTGGTTAATTGCCAAGGAGACTAACACACCCGATACGGAGCCGGGAATGTTCAATGGGAGACAGTCAGGATTGCGGGGGATAAGAAACGGCGGGGCATAACACCCCGCACGAGATTACTGCAGTGGGCTGAGCGTGATTTCAACGCGGCGGTTTTGCGCCTTGCCTTCTGCTGTGCTGTTGGAGGCGATCGGGTTGTCCGGACCGGCACCTGAAGTACGGATACGGTTTGCCGCCACACCCTGAGTGATCAGCGCACTACCAACGCCGTCTGCACGTTGTTGCGACAGGGTCATATTCAGGGCGCGGGAGCCGGTGCTGTCGGTATAACCGATGATGTTAACTGCCGTTTTCGGGTATTCCTTCAACACCATGGCCACGCCGGTCAGGGTGTTGGCGCCCGCCGGTTTCAAGGTGGCACTGCTGCTGTCGAAGGTGACATTGTTCGGCATGTTCAGCACGATATTGTCGCCCTGACGGGTAACGCTAACGCCGGTGCCTTTCATTTTGTCGCGCAGTTTGGCTTCCTGCACGTCCATGTAATAACCTGCGCCGCCACCCAATGCTGCACCGGCCGCAGCGCCGATCAATGCACCTTTGCCGCGATCTTTCTTCGACGAGGACAGCATGCCTACGCCTGCGCCCAATGCCGCGCCGATCCCTGCGCCAATACCGGATTTACCGGCTTCAGATTCCCCGGTGTACGGGTTAGTGGTACAGGCTGACAGCGTGAGCGCAATGCTCACCGCGCCGGCAATAATCGCAATGCGTTTATTCATATTTTTTCCTTTTTGGCATCAGAATCTGTGTGCGTCAGTCCAATCTGGGGGACGCTAAAAAAGCCGTTGGCAACCCG
Source organism: Serratia grimesii NBRC 13537 (assembly GCF_001590905.1). Classification (GTDB taxonomy): domain Bacteria; phylum Pseudomonadota; class Gammaproteobacteria; order Enterobacterales; family Enterobacteriaceae; genus Serratia; species Serratia grimesii. Next base: position 228,227 of record NZ_BCTT01000014.1, on the reverse strand, counting down.
GTATACCGAGCTGCGGCGCTACTATGACGCGTATCCTCTCCAGCAGTTCCGGAAAAAAACGTGACAAATTATAAGTAGCAAGCGGGCTGCGCCAGTTATCCGGGAAAAAGCAGGGGAATACCATGCAGCGGATTCTGAATTGAGCGCACTTCGGTGCGGAGTGCGCCATTTTTAGCCAAAAGTGACAAAATTTAAACTGTGGATGCCCAGTTCATGATCAACGTATAGGCTTGAGTTTCTTCATTAAACAGGCGTTGTGTGACCTGGAAACCTTGCTTGTGGTAGAACGCGCAGGCGCGCAGATTTTGCTGATACACTTCCAGGCTTAGCTGGGGATAGCGCTGTTGTACGTGCGCCATGAGTGCCTGAGCGACGCCATGGCCGTGAAATGCTTGCTCAACAAATAACGCCCCAATGAAGCGTTGATCCAGCACACTGATAAACCCGGCGATCTCTCCCGCATGCCAATATGCCCAGCTATGTGCTCGTGGCAGATAGTTTTCTCGCACCAGTGTTTCGCTTTCCCGCCAATAGCTTTCTTTTACGAACGGATGGGCGGCGATAGTGCTGGGTAGCCACAGGGCCATAAGCCGTTCGAGATCGGCCGGACGGCAAGGGTGGATCACTGCGGCTTTGGGTAGCAGAGGCATCCTGTCAGGTGATCGTTCACCAGCCCGCTGGCTTGCATAAAGGCGTAGCAGGTGGTGGAGCCGATAAATTTGAAGCCACGTTTTTTCAGCGCCTTGGACAAGGCGTCTGACCGGTCGGTTTTCGCCGGCACTTGGGCCAGTTCTTGCCAGCTATTGAGCAGGGGTTCGCCGTCGACAAATGCCCAGATAAAGGTGACAAAATCCTCACCGGCCGCTTCCATTGCCAGGTAGGCCCGGGCGTTAGCGATGATGGCTTCGAGCTTACCTCGGTGGCGGATAATACCGCTGTTTTGCATCAGCGCTTCCACTTCTTGTTCGTCCATGGCGGCTATCCGCTGCGGATCAAAATTGTGGAAAGCCCGCCGGTAATTCTCACGTTTTTTAAGCACGGTGATCCAGGACAGGCCAGCCTGTTGCCCTTCCAGGCACAGCATTTCAAACAGTTCATGCGCATCGGTGGTTGGTGCGCCCCATTCCTTGTCGTGATACTCGAGGTATAACGGATCTGCCGTCACCCAACCGCAACGTTCGCTGGCCATACTGACTGTCCTTATGCTGTATTTATCTACAGTAATCATCGCCCGAAGTGGTGAACTTGGCAAGCCCATGATTGTTTTATCATCAGTCGGCTTGACGTGACGAAAAAGCCAGCAATATTTACTAAATGGCCGGCAATTAAAAAGGCCAATGATAAAAACGTATTTTCCTTCATTTGCTGGCTCTCAGGAGTCTATTCATGCCTCTAAAAATAATGTGCATGCCCCGTCCAGCGGTGCTTGCAGTGGCGATATTATGCAGTATGACGACCCCGGCGCAGGCCTATGACCAGCTCTATGTTTTTGGCGACAGCCTGAGCGACACGGGTAACAATGGCCGTTTTACCTACGACAGTAATAAGCATCAGTTATATGACGAAGTGCTGGCACAGCGAATTGGTGCTGCGTTAGTGGCCTCAGACGATGGCGGTTATAACTACGCTGCGGGTGGTGGTGTCGCGGTACCGGCACTCAATCCGGCAGACAATACTCAGGATCAGGTACAGAGCTACCTCAACCGGGTCAATGGCCGGGCTGATGGTGATGGTCTGTATATTCACTGGATTGGCGGCAACGATCTGGCGGCGGCGGCGTTAAACCCGACAACCGCGACGGGGGTAGCCTATAACAGTGCTGCTGCGGCGGCTGCGCAGGTTCACTCGCTGTTGAATGCCGGCGCCGGCACGGTGATCGTACCGACGGTGCCGAATATTGGCTCTACGCCGCAGTTGATGGAGCTGATTATCCAGCAGGCGCTGACCCCAGTGCAAAACGCTGCGGTACAGGCTGCTTATGCCACGCTCAATTCATTGGCCACGCCAGATAATGCCTCGCGGACTCAGGCCATTCACCAAGCCCTGACTGCCGCAGCGGCACAAGGCAGCGCAATCCCGCAGGTACAGCAGGCCATTGCCGCGCAGTTGATTGCCGCTTTTGACAGCCTGAGTGCCCAGGCTGGGCAACTTACCGATTTTTATAACCAGAGCGAAGATCGTCTGCTGGCGCAGGGCAGCGGTAATATCGTTCGGGTCGACGTGAATAAACTGTTTAGTGAGGCGATTGCCAACCCAGCGCAGTTTGGTTTCACCAATACCGCAGGCATGGCCTGCCCGCCGGGTGTCTCTTCTGCGGTGTGCAGTTCGACAATGCCTGGTTTCGACAGTAGCCAGTCCTACTTGTTCGCTGACCATTTCCACCCCAGCCCGCAGGCACATCAACTGATCGCCGATTACATTCAGGCAGTGCTGGACGGCCCGGCGCAGGTTGTGGCGCTGAATCAGGCGACAGCGGCCATGGCGCGTGACAGCCGCGCTACCCTCGACAGCCGTTTCCAGCAGTTGCGCAGTAACGATAATAACCCGCAAGGGGCTTTGGGCGTGTTCGGTGGTTATGCCGGACAACACTATGATTACTCTTCCAATCTTGCGGCAGGTGATGGCAACGCCACTACCCATAATTTGACGATCGGGGTGGATTACCAACTGACGGATGCCTGGCTGATCGGTGCATTGATCTCTGGCTCCAATGATGATCAACAACCATCCAGTCGCTATGAATACAAAGCGCGTGGTCTGCTGTTTTCTGCTTTTACTTCTCTCAGCGTGTTTGAGCACGGTTGGGTGAATGCTGATTTGCACTATGCGACGATGGATTACGATGATATTCGCCGTAGTATGCAGCTTGGATCGCTGACCCGTACTGAAACCGGCAGCACAGACGGTAAACAGTGGGGAGCTCGTGTGACTACCGGTTACGACTTCCCAATCACCTCTTACCTGACTACGGGACCGATGGCGCAGTTTGCCTGGGATTACAGTAATGTCTCCGGCTATAGCGAGGACGGCAGCGACAGCACGGCGATGAGATTTAATGACCAAACTTACCATTCGCAGATCGGCGCATTGGGTTGGCGACTGGACACCAAATTTGGCCTGTTTAACCCATATGCGGAAGTGAGTTACCAACATCAGTTTGGTGATGATGTTTATCGGGCTGGCGGTGGACTAAAATCCACGCAGACTTCATTTACCCGCGACAGTGCCAACCAGGATAAAAATTGGGTGGATGTGACGGTGGGGGCGAATATGCCACTGACCGATCAAGTCGCGGCGTTCGCCACCGTTTCGCAGACCGGTGGGCTGAGTAGTGGCGAACAGTTTATGTATAACGTCGGTGTCAGTGCGCGATTCTGAGTTGTTATAATCTGGCGGGTTGCTGCGTGCTGCCATGGTTTGGTTGCGTGCTGTCGGCCCCTATCTTTCTTTCTGGCTGCAGTAGCGTCATGCACAGCATGCTGCAAAAAGACACCACGGCAGTGGCGAAGAACATCGCGCCATAGCCGTGGTGTTGCGCCAACCAACCGCTCAACATAGGCGCGGTGATCGAGGCAATATTGGCAATCGCCAGCGTCATGCCGCTGTAAGCCCCTACTGAAGCCTTTGGCGTAACGTCGATCACCACCGACCAATACACGTTATTCACCAGTGCATTCAGCGCATTGCCTAAAGTCATCAACAGGATGATTTCGGTTGGCGTGCTCATAAAAGGGATGAGCAGGAAGCAGGTGGCGGTTAACAGCAGTGTTATCGCAGCAAACAGATTGCGCGCCAGCCGCAGGTTACCAAAGCGACGTAGTAATGCATCGGCGATACGACCACCGAGCAGCACGGTGAAACACGCACCACTCCACGGAATCATTGCCACATACCACAGAGAGTGCAGATCGTAGTTAAAGGTATCCTGAAGGTATTTGGGCCCCCAAGTGACCAGCACAAAGGTGACGTAGAGGAAAGAGAAGTAGCCCAGGGCGTTAAACACCAGCGTACGGTTGGTAAAGAAAACCCACCATGGCAGACGCGGTTGATTGTCATCGGCCTCCTGATCGGCACGGATAGCCGCCAGTTCGGCGGCGTTAACTTCAGGATGCTCCTGCGGCGTGTCGGCGAAGAAACGGGCGAACAGCAAAATGGCGATTAACGAGAACAGGCCCAGCAGAATAAACATGCTGCGCCAGTCATCGGTTAGCAGCAGCAGTCCCACCGCTAGCGGTGCTGTCAGCAGTGAACCCACTTGCGTACTCAGTAGGCCGATGCCCAGAGAAAATCCCCGTTCTTTGCGTGGAGCCCAGTTAGCGATGGTTTTGTTCATCAGTGCATAGGCCGGGCCTTCGGCAAAGCCGAACATGATACGCAGTGCGGCGAAACCCATGATTGCCGAACCCCCGAACAGCGCCACTCCCAATTCGCCAGCCCAGGCAGTAGCGATCTCCAGCAGCGACCACAGGGCTCCGGCGATCAGCCAGACTTTTTTGGTGCCAATGCGATCGGCCAGAAAACCCCCACACAATGAGCCAAACAAATAGCCGAACCCGAAATATCCCAGCACGGCACCCAGTTGCGCTTTATTGAAGTTGAATTCATGGGAGATATCATTGGCAGCAAAGGACAGGGCGCCGCGATCGACGTAGTTGATCAGCGCAATAAAGAACACCATGGCGAAAATACGGTAGCGATAGCGGCTGTCGGTTAAGGCGTTAGTCATCAGCGAACCTCCTGAAATGTGGATATCAGGACACTAGCAAGGTTGATGCCAGCCTCTGTGGCTACTGGGAGAAGGGGGGATAACGGTCTGTCGGGCATTAACAGGCGCTGTGTGAGCGCATTTGCCCCATTTCAGTGCGTGAAAAGAGCGCGCTTCTTTGATGATTCGCACTTGTTACTGGATTCAGGCTGTATATCTTACGGTCAACGGGTATACTGGCGCATCCCATTTAAATCCACTTGTATCGCGTGCGAATTCAACATGCAAAAGTTTGATACCAAGACCTTTCAGGGCCTGATCCTGACACTGCAGGACTATTGGGCGCGCCAAGGCTGCACCATTGTTCAACCACTGGACATGGAAGTTGGCGCGGGTACCTCACACCCGATGACGTGCCTGCGCGCACTGGGGCCGGAGCCGATGGCCACCGCCTATGTGCAGCCGTCCCGCCGTCCGACCGACGGCCGCTACGGTGAAAACCCGAACCGCCTGCAACACTATTACCAGTTCCAGGTGGTGATTAAGCCATCGCCGGACAACATTCAGGAACTGTACCTGGGCTCGTTGAAAGAGCTGGGTCTGGATCCGACCATTCACGACATCCGCTTCGTTGAAGACAACTGGGAAAACCCGACGCTTGGCGCCTGGGGGCTGGGTTGGGAAGTGTGGCTGAACGGCATGGAAGTGACGCAGTTCACTTACTTCCAGCAGGTCGGCGGCATGGAGTGCAAGCCCGTCACCGGCGAGATCACTTACGGCCTGGAACGTCTGGCGATGTACATCCAGGGCGTGGACAGCGTCTACGATCTGGTGTGGAGCGACGGTCCGTTGGGTGTCACCACCTATGGCGACGTGTTCCATCAGAACGAAGTGGAGCAGTCTACCTACAACTTCGAATACGCCGACGTGGACTTCCTGTTCTCCTGCTTTGAGCAGTACGAGAAAGAAGCCCAGTCGCTACTGGCGCTGGAAAAACCACTGCCGTTGCCGGCTTACGAACGTATTCTGAAGGCTGGTCACACTTTCAACCTGTTGGATGCGCGCAAGGCGATCTCAGTGACTGAGCGTCAGCGTTATATTCTGCGTATCCGCACGCTGACCAAAGCCGTTGCTGAGGCCTACTACGCTTCCCGCGAAGCGCTGGGCTTCCCAATGTGCAAAAAGAACAAGAACTAAGAGGCAGCCATGACTCAACAGACTTTCCTGGTGGAAATCGGCACGGAAGAGCTGCCGCCGAAGGCTCTTCGTTCACTGGCAGAAGCTTTTGCCGCGAATTTTACCGCCGAGCTCGATAACGCCAATCTCGAGCACGGCGAAGTGAGCTGGTTTGCCGCTCCGCGCCGTCTGGCGTTGAAAGTGGCTAATTTGAGCGCTGCACAGGCCGATCGCGAAGTCGAAAAACGCGGTCCGGCGATTGCTCAGGCGTTTGACGCTGAAGGCAAACCAAGCAAAGCAGCCGAAGGTTGGGCACGCGGTTGTGGCATCACCGTCGATCAGGCCGAGCGCCTGGCGACCGACAAAGGTGAATGGTTGCTGTATCGCGCCCATGTTAAAGGCCAGTCCGCACAAGCGCTGCTGGCGGGCATGGTTAGCACTTCGCTGGCCAAGCTACCTATCCCGAAACTGATGCGCTGGGGTGATTCCGACGTGCAGTTCGTGCGTCCAGTGCACACCGTGACGATGCTGCTGGGTGCAGAACTGATACCAGGTACCGTGCTGGGCATTGATTCTGCTCGCACGATTCGTGGTCATCGCTTCATGGGTGAAGCTGAATTCACTATCGACAACGCCGATCAATACCCGCAGATCCTGCAGGAGCGTGGCAAGGTTATCGCCGATTACGACACGCGCAAAGCGCTGATCAAGCGTGACGCTGAACTGGCGGCGGCGAAAATTGGTGGTAAAGCCGATCTGAGCGAAAGCCTGCTGGAAGAAGTGGCCTCGTTGGTGGAATGGCCGGTGGTGCTGACTGCCAAATTCGAAGAGAAATTCCTGGCGGTACCGGCAGAAGCGCTGGTGTACACCATGAAGGGCGATCAGAAGTATTTCCCGGTGTATGACGCCGCGGGCAAACTGATGCCGAACTTTATCTTCGTGGCCAATATCGAATCCAAAGATCCGCAGCAAATCATCTCCGGTAACGAGAAGGTTGTGCGTCCGCGTTTGGCCGATGCCGAATTCTTCTTCAACACCGACCGCAAAAAACGTCTGGAAGACAATCTGCCGCGTCTGGAAACCGTGCTGTTCCAACAGCAACTGGGGACCCTGCGTGACAAGACTGACCGTATTCAGGCGTTGGCGGGCTGGGTTGCCGGCCAGATTGGTGCTGACGTCAACCACGCTACCCGCGCGGGCCTGCTGTCGAAGTGTGATTTGATGACCAACATGGTCTTCGAATTCACCGATACCCAGGGCGTGATGGGTATGCACTACGCGCGCCATGACGGCGAAGCGGAAGACGTTGCCGTTGCGCTGAACGAGCAGTACCAGCCGCGCTTTGCCGGTGATGCACTGCCGGAATCGCTGGTGGCTTGTTCGCTGGCGATCGCCGATAAGATGGACACCCTGGCCGGTATTTTCGGTATTGGGCAACATCCGAAAGGTGATAAAGACCCGTTTGCGCTGCGTCGTGCCGCATTGGGTGTGCTGCGTATTATCGTTGAGAAGAATCTGTCGCTGGATCTGCAGACGCTGACCGAAGAGGCTGTGCGCCTGTACGGCAGCAAGCTGACCAACACCAAGGTTGTCGACGAAGTTGTTGAGTTCATGCTGGGTCGTTTCCGCGCTTGGTACCAGGAAGAAGGCCATGCGGTCGACACCATCCAGGCGGTGTTGGCTCGTCGTCCGACCAAACCGGCTGACTTTGATGCACGTGTGAAAGCGGTGACGCACTTCCGTACGTTGGAAGCCGCGGCAGCGCTGGCTGCGGCTAACAAACGTGTTTCTAACATCCTGGCTAAGTCGACTGATACGCTGAATGACCGCGTACACGCCTCGGTATTGAAAGAAGCGGCTGAAATCCAACTGGCAACCCATCTGGTGGTGTTGCGCGATAAGCTGGAGCCGTATTTCGCTGCAGGCAACTATCAAGATGCGTTGGTAGAGCTGGCCGATCTGCGTGAGCCGGTTGATGCCTTCTTCGATAACGTGATGGTGATGGCAGAAGACGAAGCGGTGCGTGTGAACCGTCTGACGTTGCTGAGCAAGCTGCGTGAGTTGTTCCTGCAGGTGGCGGATATTTCCGTACTGCAGTAAACCGTTCTGTTGTGAAAAGGCGCCTTAGGGCGCCTTTTTTATTGCGGTCGGCACGCCCTCCGTTTTCTCCTTCGGTACTGCTAATAGTTCGTCGAAGTGGGGAAAGGCTTGGTTTCAATCGCTGCTGTTACCCTCTATTGCCAAAGAATAGCCCCTGAACGGTGAATCGCGTATCGGATCGCACTCAGTTGATCTATTCTTATAGGCGCAAGGAGTGCAGCAAAAGGGACGGAGTCCGATGAAAAAGCAGGTTTATAACAGGAGTTATGTCACATGGCGGTAGGGATCCAGAGCAGGAGTTTCGCGCGTTGGTTGGCCCCGGTATTGGCATTGTTGGTGGTCATGCAGCTGACTGCTTGCGGCGATAAAGAGCCGGAACAACGCAAGGCGTTTATTGATTACTTACAGAATACGGTGATGCGCAGCGGCGCGAAAATCCCGACGCTGAGCGAAGATCAAAAACAGAAATTCGGTAACTATGCCGGGGATTACGCCATTTTGGTCGGTTTTTCCCAGCAATTGTCCAAGTCATTGGATGCCAGCCTGACACCGGCGTTGGATCAGATTAACCAGATCCGCACCGCGCAGGACTACATGAGCAAACGTGATACGCTGCAACAGTCCGTTGGGGCGCTGAACCTGCTGGGGCAGCAGATTCAGTCGGCGAAGTCACAAGCGGATACCGCACGGGCAGCACTGAAGCAACCCGACGATCTGAAAGCCGTGTATAACCAGGCTTATGACAAGATTGTCACCGGGCCGGCCAATGCGCTGATGCCAGTTATCCCGACCACCGCCAGTTTCGTCCAGGATCTGGTCCAGGTCGGGGATTTCCTGCGTACCCAAGGTAATCAGGTGAGCTTCAACAATAACGGCGTGCAGTTCCGTACTTCCCAGCAGGCAACGCAGTACAACACCATGATGTCGAATCTGGTGGCTAAGCAGCAGGATTTACTGAATGCGCAGAAAACCGTCTCAAGCGTGACCCAGTAATAGTGTAAAGGCAGAAGCCGATGTTTGGCTTCTGCCTTTCTGTTCCGACCGTCCCCTTCCAGTCTTTCCAATAGCTTGCTCACTTCTTGTGCGACGCTTCTGTACTACACTTCAATTAATCATCGTTTTTTCGACATGTAGTTTTCTTTCATTCATCGCACAGCGATTTCCCGACAGGATGAATGCTCACAGGGAAGAAAGCCCTTAGAACAGGATTCGGTCATCACCGACAAATAAATTGTGATTTGCATCACAATTTAAAAACAAACACGCATCAATTAAATGTGATTTAAATCACGTTTTTGTTGGATTTAAGCGAGTTTTGTCTCTTTTGTGGTTTTTTTACACTGAATAAATGTGATCAAAGTCACTATAAATGGCCTATTGGTGGGGTTGTTAGTGTGATTATGATCACAAAAAATCCGTGAAGTTCGCGCGGTAAAAACAGCGTGATAGAGTCCATTTCGCATACAGCATCAACACGGCTGGATCGTAACAACAATAATCACGCGCTCTATTGTCAGCGCGTAACAATAGGGGTGTGTTTTATGTTTTCACCAGACATCAAAGTCAAAGTTCAAAACTTTGGCCGCTTCTTAAGCAACATGGTGATGCCCAACATTGGCGCATTTATCGCCTGGGGTATCATCACTGCGTTATTCATTCCTACAGGTTGGCTGCCTAACGAAACCTTAGCCAAGCTGGTTGGCCCAATGATCACCTATCTGCTGCCGTTGCTTATCGGTTTCACCGGTGGCCGGTTGGTAGGGGGCGATCGCGGTGGGGTGGTCGGTGCGATCACCACCATGGGCGTGATCGTCGGGGCTGACATGCCGATGTTCCTCGGCGCGATGATCGCGGGTCCGTTGGGTGGCTGGGCGATAAAGCATTTTGACCGCTGGGTAGACGGTAAGATCAAAAGCGGTTTTGAGATGCTGGTGAACAACTTCTCTGCTGGCATTATCGGCATGCTGCTGGCGATTCTGGCCTTCCTGGGCATAGGCCCACTGGTCGAAGTGCTGTCGAAACTATTGGCAGCAGGCGTGCATGTGATGGTGGTGAACAACCTGCTGCCACTGGCGTCTATCTTCGTCGAACCAGCGAAAATCCTGTTCCTGAACAACGCTATCAACCACGGCATCTTCTCGCCACTGGGCATCCAGCAGGCGACCGAGGCCGGCAAATCTGTCTTCTTCCTGATTGAAGCCAACCCAGGCCCGGGTATGGGCGTGCTGATGGCCTACATGTTCTTTGGCCGTGGTAGCGCCAAGCAGTCTGCTGGTGGTGCGGCGATCATCCATTTCCTGGGCGGTATCCACGAAATCTACTTCCCGTACGTGCTGATGAATCCACGCCTGCTGCTGGCGGTGATCCTGGGCGGTATGACCGGTGTGTTCACCCTCACCATGCTGAACGGCGGTCTGGTGTCCCCAGCCTCACCGGGTTCCATCCTGGCGGTACTGGCGATGACACCAAAAGGTGCTTACTTCGCCAACATTGCGGCAGTGTGCGCAGCCTTCGCGGTGTCCTTCGTGGTCTCCGCCTTCCTGCTGAAAACCTCAAAAGTGAAAGAAGAGGATGATCTGGAAGAAGCGACTCGCCGTATGCAGGAAATGAAATCTCAGTCCAAAGGTGGTACAGCGGCTCACGCAGCGGTAGATGGTGACCTGACGACAGTGCGTAAAATCATCGTCGCTTGCGATGCAGGTATGGGGTCCAGTGCGATGGGTGCTGGGGTGCTGCGCAAGAAGGTGGCGGACGCTGGGTTGAAAAACATTTCGGTGACCAACAGTGCCATCAATAGCCTGCCGGATGATGTCGATCTGGTGATTACTCACCGTGATCTGACTGAGCGTGCGATGCGTCATGCGCCACAGGCACAGCATATCTCGCTGACCAACTTCCTCGACAGCAAGCTGTACAGCGATCTGACTGAGCGGCTGGTGGCCGCTAACAAAACCACTGATAACCAACAGAAAGTCATCAGCACGCTGGACGATAGCTTTGAAGCGTCCGAGCAAAACCTGTTCAGACTCAGTGAGAACAACGTGTTCCTTAACCTGCACGCCAGCGACAAAGAGCAGGCAATCCGCTTTGCCGGTGAGCAGTTGGTCAAAGGCGGCTATGTTGAGCCGGAATACGTCCCTGCGATGCTGGAACGCGAAAAACTCACCTCTACTTACCTGGGCGAGTCGATCGCCGTACCGCACGGCACCATCGAAGCCAAAGACCGGGTACTGCGCACCGGCGTGGTGTTCTGCCAATACCCGCAGGGCGTGCGTTTCGGTGATGAAGAGGATGAGGTTGCGCGGTTGGTTATCGGCATCGCCGCACGCAATAACGAACACATCCAGGTGATTACCAGCCTGACCAATGCACTGGATGACGACGGCGTCATCGAACGGCTGGCAAATACCACCAGCGTGCAGGAAGTGCTGGATCTACTGGGCGGCAAGAAAGCCTGATAACAGAATCATTTTAAGGGGTGCAGCTTGCTGCACCCTTCGACATTAGAAAGGTAGGACTATGAAAGCATTACATTTCGGTGCGGGAAATATAGGGCGTGGTTTTATCGGCAAGTTGTTGGCGGATGCGCACGCCGAACTGACCTTTGCCGACGTTAACCAGACGGTGCTGGACCTGCTGAACAGCCGCAAAAGCTATCAGGTCCACGTGGTCGGCGAACAGGCCCGGGTCGAACAGGTCAACAATGTCAGTGCAGTGAACAGCGGCAGTGACGAGGCGGTTGCGCTGATCGCCGAAGCGGATATTGTGACTACCGCAGTGGGGCCGCAAATTCTGGCTAAAATTGCCGGGACTATCGCTAAAGGGCTGACCAAACGTCATCAGCAGGGCAACAGCCAACCGCTGAACATCATCGCCTGCGAGAACATGGTGCGGGGCACCAGCCAGTTAAAACAGCATGTGTTCGATGTTCTGCCGCAGGACGATCAGGCGTGGGTTGAACAGCATGTTGGCTTCGTTGATTCGGCGGTTGACCGCATTGTACCGCCAGCGGAAGCGGGCAGCAGCGATCCGCTGGAAGTCACTGTTGAGACCTTCAGCGAGTGGATTGTTGATCAAACCCAGTTTAAGGGGCAGCCACCGGCGATTGCCGGCATGGAACTGACAGATAACCTGATGGCATTTGTTGAGCGCAAATTGTTCACGCTCAATACTGGCCATGCGATTACCGCTTATCTTGGGCAACAGGCTGGCCTGCTGACCATCCGCGATGCCATTCTGGACCCGGCGATCCGCCGCGTGGTGAAAGGCGCGATGGAGGAGAGCGGTGCAGTGTTGATCAAGCGCTACGGTTTTGACGCCGCCAAGCATGCCGCTTATATCGACAAAATCCTCAGCCGTTTTGAGAACCCGTACCTGCACGACGACGTTGAACGGGTGGGCCGTCAGCCGCTGCGTAAATTGAGCGCCGGTGATCGGCTGATTAAGCCGTTGCTTGGCACGCTGGAGTACGGTCTGCCGCACGCTAATCTGATCCAGGGTATCGCTGCCGCCATGAGTTACCGCAGTGAGCAGGATCCGCAGGCCAAAGAGCTGGTAGAACTGTTGGCCAAATTGGGGCCAAAAGCAGCGCTGGCGCAAATTTCCGGTCTGCCGGCGGAAAGTGAGGTTGTAGAACAAGCCGTTGCTGTGTATAACGCCATGCAGCATCAATAGGCTATTTTACTTGCCATTTGGTGGTTGGGCAGTGCTCGAACTCCTCGCATACTACGTGTACGTTCCGGGTTCTGTGCGCTGTCCGCCCATAAACTGGCTGCGACAATCACGCCTATTGGTAATAAGTTAGTGACCGATACAGCACTGAAACACTCCCCCTACGCCTTTCGAAAAGCGACGATGGAAGAAGCACAGGCATTTGAAAATAAGGTTCTGGAAAGGCTGAACGCTGGCAAGACGGTACGCAGTTTTCTGATCGCAGCAGTAGAGCTGTTGGCAGAAGCGCTTAACGTGCTGGTGGTACAGGTGTTCCGTAAGGACGACTATGCGGTGAAGTATGCCGTCGAACCGCTATTGTCCGGTGCAGGGCCGCTGGGTGAACTGTCGGTACGTCTGAAGCTGATGTATGGACTGGGAGTGATCTCACGCCATGAATATGAAGACGCCGAATTGCTGATGGCGATGCGTGAAGAGCTAAACCACGACGGCTCAGAATACCGTTTTGTCGATGACGAGATCCTCGGGCCGTTCGGTGAACTGCACTGTGTGGCTGCGCTGCCGCCGGTACCGACATTCCTGCAACCCGGCGAAGCGGAAGAGTCGCTGATCGCCATGCAGCGTCAGCGATACCAGCAGGTGTTGCGCTCAACTATGGTGCTGTCGGTGACCGATTTGATTGCCGGTATTGGTGCTAAACAACCCTCACGGCTTTCCCCACTCGGTCGCAGTTAAGCAAAGGCCGCGCGCCACTCGTCGAATAACAGCCACAGTGCCGTGGCTGCCATCAAGCCCGCCATTACGCCATTGAACAACCGCAGTTTCCAGGTCACGCGCAGCGCATCACGCAGCCGATCGCCCAATATCGCCCACACCAGTACGCAAGGAATGTTCAATGCGGTGAAACCGGCAATGATCATCAGCGTGTGGGCAAGGCTGGCACCTTCGCGTGGGGTGAACAGGATAGCGACGTTAATCGCCATCAGCCAGGCCTTGGGATTTACCGCCTGGAACAGGGCGCCGTTGATTAAGCGCATTGGCTGAGCCTGTTGTTTGCCGTCTGGTGACGCGGCTTTGAATAATTTCCATGACAGCCAGAGTAGATAAGTACAGCCGATGACCGCCAGCGGAAAACGAATCATGCTGGCCCAACTCAGAATCAACGCCAGTAAGGTTGTCGTCAGGGCCAGCTGCACTGCACAGCCAACGCTAATGCCGAATACCATCGGCAGGGTACGACGCAGGCCAAAGTTGACCCCGGAAGATGCCAGCAACAGGTTGTTGGGGCCTGGGGTGATCGACATGACGGTAACATAACTGATAAAAGCGGAGTCCAGCATAACGGGTTCCTTAAAAGGCTGGGGAGCAAGGGAACCAGCATAAAACCTACAGGCAGATGGTGACAGGACCAGAAACCAGCTATTGTCATGGATACAGTTGTATCAACTGTAAACTGTACCCATTACCTGGAGACAAACTGTGACCCTGCTCGATGAAATGCCGGAAACGCGTTACCAGCAACTGGCGGATACCTTAGCTGAAGCCATACGCCGTGGCACGTTACTGCCTGGCAGCCGTTTACCGTCGGTGCGGCGCTGTGCGCAAACCCATAGCGTCAGTATCAATACCGTGGTCGCGGCCTACCGCACGCTGGAAGATCGCGGGTTAATTGAAGCGCGGCCACAGTCTGGCTTTTATGTTCGCAATACATTGCCGGCACTGAAAGCGGCCTCGCCGACCAGTAACCGAGTAGAGCCACCGGCAGATGATGTATTGGCGCTGATCGACACCGTGTTTTCTGCACAACAGAATCCCGCGTTCACCAACCTTTCGCTGGCCTGCCCACAAACATCTGATTTTTATCCGGGTGGTAAGTTGGGACGGATGCTGTCGTCGCAACTGCGTCGTCAGCCGAACCTGATCGGCCAGTACGCACTGCCCCCGGGTAGCCTGCGGCTGCGTCAGCAAATTACCCGTCGTTCGATGATGCTGGGCATGATGCTTGAACCCAGCGATATCACGCTGACTCACGGCTGCATGGAGGCACTGCAACTGGCGTTGCGTGTGACCACTAAGCCGGGGGATTGTATTGGCCTGGAATCACCGACGTATTTTTATCTGCTGCCGCTATTGGCCAGCCTGGGATTGAAAGCGCTGGAAATCCCTACCGATCCACAGCATGGTCTGTCGCTGGATGCGCTGGAGTTGTTGCTCAATGAGAAACGACTGAACGCGGTAATCGCCATGCCGACGGTGCAAAACCCGTTAGGCTGTACCATGCCGTTGGCGGCAAAAAAACGCCTGGCACGGCTGATGAACGATCATCAGGTGCCATTGATTGAAGATGGGCTGTATGCAGAGATTCAATTTGGCGGCGCATTGTCCCCAGCAGTGAAGTCTTTTGATCGTGACGGTTGGGTACTGTTCTGCTCCAGTTTCACCAAAACGTTGGCACCGGACTTCCGTATTGGCTGGATTAGCGGTGGGCGTTTCAACGACGCATTGCGCAAGCTGAAGGCCGTATCATCAATGTCTGAGTCGCAGCTGCTGTCGGAAACCTTGGCGATGTTCCTGGAAACAGGGGGCTACGATCATCACCTGCGCAATCTGCGTAAACGCTATGCAGCCCAGGTGGATGAGGCGCGAGCGCTAATTGCGCGTCACTTTCCACGCGGCACGCGCGCGACACAGCCGGCGGGTGGCTTTGTGTTCTGGGTGGAGTTACCGGTTGGGGTAGACAGTGTGGCACTGTTCCACCAGCTGCTGGAGGAGCAGATCTGCCTGACGCCGGGCACGTTGTATTCCCCGAGTGGCCGCTATCGCAATGCGCTGCGGCTCTCCTGCTGCTACCCATTTAATGCGCGCTACAGCCAGGCATTGGCGCGTGTTGGGGCTAAAGCATGCGAGATGAGCGGCCTGCCGCCGGGCATTGCGCAAGACGGGTAACCACGCGCACATTTTGCTACAATGTGGGCATCATTGATTAGCGTGCCGTACAGGCACAACAGGCCAGATACCATGAAAGAGATAGAAAAGGCAGAGATTAAGCGCCTTAGCGACCTGCTGGACGCACTGAACCACAAAGACACCCTGGTGATCCAACAGGGTAATCTTGATCTGATTGCTCAGCACACCAAAGAAAAAGAGAAACTGGCAGCGGAAATCGAACGCTTGAAAGGCGTTCGTGTTGAGAAGCTGAGCGCAGAAGCGCAGAAGCTGAGCCAATTGCCATTCAGCCGTGAGATCACCAAGAAAGAACAGGCTGATATGGGTACGTTGAAGAAAAACGTGCGCGGTCTGATCGTGGTGCACCCGATGACTGCTCTGGGTCGTGAAATGGGCCTGAAAGTAGTTACCGGTTACGCCAGAAAAGCATTCTGATCAGCCAATATCCGTCATACTCGACGCTGCATCCGTGCTAGCTGCGAGCGTATCTTTGGCCCATCCGTGGGCCTTATCCCTTCAGGGTCACTGCGAGTAGCCTTGATGCAGTTTCAATGATTTTGGGTAGGTGGGTGTCTGGCTTTTATCGCTTGGTGGTGAAATACGCCTTGGTCTGATAGGGCACAGTTACCGTTTCTTTGCCCTGCAATTCCCCTTCTTCAGCCACCAATTGCCGAATCTGATCGATCACCTGTTCTTGTTGTTGCTGCGGTAAAGCGGCAATAAAGCTGGTGGAGCGCACCCGGTTATAAATCACATCTTCTATCGCGCCTTGGTGGGCAAGCATAAATACCTGTTCTTGCAACGCTTCTAATCCTTTAGACGGGAAAAGCTTACGCCATTCACCGGTGTAGAAACGCGGCGCGTCACCTTCGTGACGATCGACAATTTGGTTCAGTTTACGTACCCAACTGACGCGTGCATCACGCATGTTCCACACCAGACCAAGTTTGCCGCCGGGCTTAAGGATTCGTTGGATCTCGGCCAAAGCCTGTGGTGTGGCGAACCAGTGGAAAGATTGTGCGCAGACCACTGCGTCAACCGACTCATCCGGCAGGGGGATCGACTCGGCTGTACCCGCTAATGTTTTCACTTGCGGCAGCGCTGCTGAGAGCTTTTCCAGCATCTGCGCCACGGGTTCAACGGCGATTACCTGCGCACCCGTTTCCAGTAAGCGCGGGGTGAACTTACCGGTGCCGGCCCCGAGATCGATCACTGTCATACCCGCATGAAGGCCGATGGTATCGCGCAGCCAGACGGCGATCTCCGGTGGATAATCAGGTCGGCCCTTAACGTAACGATCGGCGTTGGCCTGGTAGCCTTCTGCCGCAGCATGGTGGATCGAATGAGACGAGGTGTTCATAGCTTTGCTCCTGCCTGAAAGAGGTTGTCGGAACGACCGACGCTGAACAGTATAGGTGGCTGAAAATGTTTGGCGCAGCATGCCGCGCCATGTTTTATTCCCAGCCAGCTTATTTAGCGGCCCAACAAACGGCGATTAAAGTTTTCGATACGGCCTTCGGTGACGCGCGTGAGCATGGTTTTGCTCCAACTGGCAGATAGCCCGGCGACGGCCAGCAGGCGGCGATATTGTTCTTCATCAAACGGCATATGCCAGGCGATGCTAATGGCCTCGGCGACCGAAACATCACTGTTGCGCATTACCCGTTCCAGCGGATGATCGCCGCTGACTTTACCGGCAGACACCACGCGGTACAGCCAGCCACATCGACCGCTTTGCTGCATCAGCACTGAGATGTCATCGATATCAAAATGGTAGTTGAGCTTGAAACAAGGGGAGCGTGGCTGGGTGACCTGGATCAGTGCTTCACCCCAGCGAAAGATGTCACCCATAAACACGTTGTGTTCGGTCAGCCCCAGGGTAGAAATATTCTCGCCAAAAGCAGGCGCGCTGAACTGTTCGGCCTGTGCCGGAAACTGTTCACGCCAATGGTCATAATGTTCACGTGGATAGTGACACAGCGCGCGGTCTGGCCCGCCGTGATAACTTTTCTCCGCTTGTTCATCGCCTTCCAGGCCGAGCGGGGTCAGCTTGACTGCACCGTCCACCAAGCGCTTGGCGATGCCGCTAGGCCGCCCGCCTTCATAGGGTTGGATAGTGCCGATATAAACCTCAGGATGATGCATATACGCCTCCATGTCTCGCGTCGAAGGACCAGAATAGCCTGAGTTGATGGGGCAAACCACAGGCTTTCAGCGGAACTGAAAAATGGCGTTTGTCAGCCTATAGTTATCTTTTGCCGTACAAGGAGTCACTATGCGTTTTATTGTACTGAGGCATGCGGAGTCACAGTGGAATAGCGAAGGGATTATTCAGGGGAGGATGGATAGCCCGTTGACCCCGAAGGGTTATCGCCAAATCACCGCGCTTTGTTCCGCGTTGCAAACGATGCCGGTTTCGTTGGTGATCAGCTCGCCTTCCGGACGCGCCCGTATGACGGCACAATCATTGGCGGCGCAGTTCAATTGCCCTTGCCAGACAGATGAACGCCTGCAGGAGCAGAGCTTTGGTAGATTGGAGGGATTATCATATGCTCAGGCGCTGCGTGATTATCCTGATGCGACCCAGCGATTTTTTTCCGGTGAGTTAGGTGAATGGGAGCCTGAAGGAGAAAGTACACGTGAGGTTGCCCGCCGTATGGTTTCCTATCTACTAAGCCTTAGTGCCGATCATCATAATAAAACGTTTTGTCTCGTCACTCATGGGCGAGCGCTACAGGCGTTGATATGGACACTGAAAGGTGAGGCATCACCGGACGATCTCAGAAAATACAGCCATCAGAACGGCAGCTATACCATTGTTGATGTGAATGAATGTGGTTTTGTGCTTGTGAACTGGGGGATAGCCACACATCTACTCACTTTGAGATAAGGCGAAGAATGTTCCCATTCCTCGCCTTTTTGCATTAGAACGTCGTCCAGTTGTCTTGTGTGTCGGTATGGGTGACCGGTTTGCGGGATGAAGCTTTCGGCGTTGCGGTTTTCACGGCAGCAGGCGCCTGCTGCTCTGCCAGGCGGAATACCGAGACGCTCTGCAACAGCATTTCTGCCTGTTCCTCCAGCGAGTCGGCGGCGGCGGCGGATTCTTCCACCAGTGCGGCGTTCTGCTGGGTGGTGTGATCCATTTCGACAATCGCCTGACCGATTTGGGCTATGCCGCGGGTCTGCTCGTCGGAGGCGGCGGCGATTTCCGCCATAATGTCACGCACATGGGTAACCGACAGGACAATCTGCTCCATGGTGTTGCCGGTGTTCTCCACCAGTGTGGTGCCGGTCTGCACCCGGTTAACCGACTCGGCAATCAACCCTTCGATCTCTTTCGCCGCTTGGGCGCTGCGCTGTGCCAGATTACGGACTTCGCTGGCCACTACCGAGAAGCCACGACCTTGCTCACCGGCGCGTGCTGCTTCTACCGCTGCGTTGAGTGCCAAGATATTGGTCTGGAAAGCAATGCCGTTGATTAGGGTGGTAATTTCAGCGATTCGCTGCGAACTGCTGGAAATATCGCGCATCGTGCTAACTACGTTTTCTACTAACTTGCCACCTTGCTGGGCCGTCTGTGAAGCATCGGTGGCCAGCTGATTGGCGTGGTGGGCGTTTTCAGCGTTTTGTTTCACCGTCGCGGTCAGTTGCTCCATGCTGGCGGCCGTTTCTTCCACTGCGGCGGCTTGTTGTTCAGTACGTGAGGACAAATCGGTGTTACCCGCGGCGATCTCTGCGGCGGCAGTGGACACCTGGCTGACCCCCATCTGAATTTTCTCAATCATATCGCGCAGGTTTTGGCTCATGGCTGCGACTGCGTTCAGCAATTGGCCCAGTTCATCACGACGGGTGCTGGTCTGTGCCTGTCGCAGATCGCCACTGGCGATACGTTCCGCCAATGCGAGCGTACTTTGCAGCGGCCGGGTGATTTGCAAGGTGATACGCCAGGCAACCAGCAAACCGACGATGATGGCAATCAGTGTGGTAACGCCCATTTGCACTTGTGCAGAATTGATGTCGTTATGGGTTTGCGTCAATTCATCCTGTAAAAAGGCGTTGACCAGTGTACCGACTTCCTGCGCACTGTTGCCCAGGCGTTGGCTGATTAACTGTTCCTGTTGATAGGCCGGTAGGTAGGCTTCAATACGGTTTTTATAGTCGTCGAGGGCGGTCAGCAAGGGTTGCAGCAGAGGACGTTGGGCGTCGCTGAGCCGTCGACTCAGTGCATTAGCCGCGCTACGTGCGTCGTCAATTGCCGCGACCAGCGGTGCTTCGGATTCAGCGCTCAGGCTAAGTAACAAGCCGCGTGCACCGTAGCGCACCAGCGTCAGTTTCTGGTTCAACTGAATAAAGGCCAGTTGCAGGTCACCATTGGTGAGTTGGCGTTCCACTTGGTTCAGGTTGTCCTGCACCTCCGACATGTTCCAGCTTTGACGCACGGCATCTTTCGCCGCCACCGCCTTTTCGAAAGCATTTTGCTGCTGCTGGTATTGGCTGATCAGCACGACCAAGCGTTGAAGGTCTTTTTTGCTCTGAGGATCCCAATTCAGGTTCTGACCCTGGTTGATCAGCTTTACCGCGTTTTCGATGCTGGTGCGGTTATTGTTCAGGTATTCCGGTTTGTAAGTTTGCCCAAATAGCGCACGGTTATATTTGGCCTGATTAATTTCGTCGTTCAGGCGATTGCTGAAATCAATGCGATAGGCCCGCGATTCAATGATACTGAGGTACTGGGCGCCGGTACCGGCGATGATCGCGGTCAGCAACAGCATGAGACCAAATCCGAGTCCGAGCTTTTTTCCGACGGTGAGATGAACGAACTTTCCTGCCAATGTTTGCAATGCCGCCATAATGTTTTTCCTTTCCGGGCGAACGTCAATTGAACAAACCATCGGCAAAGAGCGGTCAAACTTTAGCGAATTTT
Organism: Serratia grimesii NBRC 13537; assembly: GCF_001590905.1. GTDB lineage: Bacteria > Pseudomonadota > Gammaproteobacteria > Enterobacterales > Enterobacteriaceae > Serratia > Serratia grimesii. The sequence goes on along the minus strand of NZ_BCTT01000014.1, from coordinate 207,705 downwards.
GGTCAAAAAAATACCCGCACTAAGCGGGTATCTTTATTGCTGGGGGCGAATTACTTCTTCGCAGCGAAGCGTGCAGCGGCTTCATCCCAGTTAACCACGTTCCAGAATGCTTTGATGTAGTCTGGACGTTTGTTTTGATATTTCAGGTAGTAAGCGTGTTCCCACACGTCCAGGCCCACGATTGGGAAGCCTGAAGCGCCGGCAACGGCTTCGCCCATCAGCGGGCTATCTTGGTTAGCAGTAGACACTACAGCCAGTTTATCGCCTTTCAGCACCAGCCAAGCCCAACCTGAACCGAAGCGGGTCGCTGCGGCTTTCTCGAACTCTTCCTGGAATTTCTCAACGCTGCCGAAATCACGTTCGATAGCAGCTTTCAGATCGCCACCCAGAGTGGTGCCGATTTTCAGGCCTTTCCAGAACAGGCTGTGGTTAGCGTGGCCGCCAGCGTTGTTACGCATGAAGGTGCGTTTGTCAGCAGGCACTTTATCCAGATCCTGGATCAGTTCCTCAACGCTGTATTGGGCCAGTTCTGGATAAGCTTCCAGCACGGTGTTGGCGTTGTTAACGTAAGTCTGGTGGTGTTTGGTGTGATGGATTTCCATCGTCTGCTTGTCGAAATGCGGTTCTAGTGCGTCGTAGGCGTACGGCAGGGATGGCAGTGAATAACTCATAATCATCATCTCCAAGGGTATATGGGCGGCGCATTATGTGAGCACCGCGTAAGCAGTCGGATCATTATAGTTATTTAAATGATATTGAAAATGATTATCAATGCCCTACTTATCGTGTGGTTTTAGGCTAATCCACAATGCGCTGCGGGTGGGTAAACACCGTGGCACGGCCGGGTTTGCTGAAGCCGACCAGCGTCAGGTTGCTGCGTTCGGCGATCTCCACCGCCAGTGAGGTTGCCGCAGAAACCACGAACAAAATCTCCACGCCACACATGGCAGCCTTTTGCACCATTTCATAGCTGGCGCGGCTGGAGGTTAATACAGCACCTTGTTGCCAGCCCTCTTTGGCACGTACACCGAGCAGCTTGTCCAGAGCGACATGACGGCCCACGTCTTCACATCCGCCGAGTAATTCCCCTTGTGGCGACAACCAGGCGGCGGCATGGGTGCAACCAGTCAGTTGCCCAACTGACTGCACTTCTCGCAGTTGTTTCAATGCAGAATCAAGATGGGTGAGGGAAAAGCTTTGGGTAAACGGCAGCGCAGGCAGTGGGCGAAAAATATCCGCTAACTGTTCGATGCCACACACGCCACAGCCAGTGCGGCCTGCCATAGCCCGGCGACGCTCTTTCAACCCGGCAAAGCGACGGCTGGACAGCTCTATTTGCACCTCCAAACCGTTACAGGTTTGGTTAATCTCTATACTGTAGATATCGCGCGATGACTCAATGATGCCTTCGGACAGGGAAAAACCCAGGGCGAATGCCTCCAGATCTTTGGGTGTGCACATCATCACCACGTGAGAAATGCCGTTATAGACCAGCGCGACCGGGACCTCTTCCGCCAGCCAGTCCTGCTGTGCGGTGGTGAGTTGCCCACGTTGATACACCTGGGACTGGGTCACCCCTGTGAGTTGAGTCTCATTGATGTGTTGCTCTGGGTCTATAGTGTTCACTTAACTGGCACCTGTTTGTAACAACCCCATGTACGTTGTGGTAATATCTTTGCGTCATGGCGGCCGCTGGCCGAACCAACATATACCCTACGGATTTCATGTCGTAACTTAAAATTCATGGGGTAAAAACAACAGTAATTTTAGCGCTTCCCGCTTCAAGGGGGAAAGCGCCATTTGAAACAATGTGACAATCGCGAGTGAAAGGAGACCCCCATGCAGGTCAGCAGAAGGCAGTTCTTTAAGATCTGCGCTGGCGGTATGGCAGGAACGACGGTGGCTGCACTGGGTTTTGCCCCAGAAGTGGCGTTAGCGGAAACCCGGCAGTACAAATTGCTGCGTGCCCGTGAAACCCGTAATACCTGTACGTATTGTTCCGTCGGCTGTGGGCTGTTGATGTACAGCCTTGGTGATGGCGCCAAAAACGCCAAAGAAAGCATTTTCCACATTGAAGGCGACCCGGATCACCCGGTCAACCGCGGCGCGCTTTGCCCGAAAGGCGCGGGTCTGGTCGACTTTATCCACAGTGCAAGCCGTCTCCAGTATCCAGAATACCGTGCGCCAGGCTCTGACAAATGGCAACGCCTCACTTGGGACGACGCCTTCACGCGCATCGCCAAGCTGATGAAAGAAGACCGTGACGCCAATTTCGTTAAAACCAACGAACAGGGCGTGACCGTCAACCGCTGGCTCAGCACCGGCATGTTGTGTGCCTCCGCTTCCAGTAACGAAACCGGGTATTTGACCCAAAAATTTAGTCGCGCTCTCGGCATGCTTGCCGTAGACAACCAAGCACGTGTCTGACACGGACCAACGGTAGCAAGTCTTGCTCCAACATTTGGTCGCGGTGCGATGACCAACCACTGGGTTGATATCAAGAACGCGAATCTGATTGTCGTCATGGGCGGTAATGCGGCGGAAGCGCATCCGGTGGGATTCCGCTGGGCGATGGAAGCCAAAATTCATAATAAAGCCAAGCTGATCGTGATCGATCCGCGCTTTACCCGTACCGCATCGGTGGCGGATTTTTACACGCCGATCCGTTCAGGGACCGACATTGCCTTCCTGTCGGGCGTCTTGCTGTACCTGATGACCAACGACAAAATTAACCGCGAATACGTTCATGCCTACACCAACGCCAGTTTGCTGGTGCGAGAAGACTTTACCTTCGAAGACGGCCTGTTCAGCGGTTACGATGCAGAAAACCGCAAGTACGACAAAACCACCTGGAACTACCAGCTTGATGAGAACGGCTTTGCCAAGCGTGATCTGACGCTGCAGGATCCGCGTTGCGTGTGGAACATGCTGAAACAGCACGTCAGCCGTTATACGCCGGAGGTAGTGAACAATATCTGCGGTACGCCTACCGAAGATTTCATCAAGGTGTGCGAATACATTGCTGAAACCTGCGTGGCGGATAAAACCGCGTCGTTCCTGTACGCTTTGGGCTGGACTCAGCACTCGGTCGGCGCGCAGAACATTCGCACTATGGCAATGATCCAGCTGTTGCTCGGCAACATGGGTATGGCAGGCGGTGGCGTTAACGCGCTACGTGGCCACTCCAATATCCAGGGGCTGACCGATCTGGGTCTGCTGTCGCAGAGCCTGCCAGGCTATATGACATTGCCTTCGGAAAAACAGACTGATCTCGATACTTACCTGAAAGCGAACACGCCGAAAGCGGTGTTGCCGGGCCAGGTGAACTATTGGAGCAACTACCCGAAATTCTTCGTCAGTATGATGAAGAGCTTCTACGGTGATAAGGCGCAGAAGGACAACAGCTGGGGCTTTGACTGGTTGCCGAAGTGGGACAAAGGCTACGATGTATTGCAGTACTTCGAGCTGATGTCGCAAGGCAAGGTCAACGGTTACTTCTGCCAGGGCTTCAACCCTGTGGCGTCGTTCCCGAACAAGAACAAGGTGGTGGCCTCGCTGTCAAAACTGAAGTTCCTGGTGACCATCGATCCACTCAATACCGAAACGTCCAACTTCTGGCAGAACCACGGTGAATTCAACGACGTCGATCCGTCGAAGATTCAAACCGAGGTATTCCGTCTGCCGTCTAGCTGCTTCGCCGAAGAAAACGGTTCGATCGTGAACTCCGGGCGCTGGCTGCAATGGCACTGGAAAGGTGCTGATGCCCCAGGCGAGGCGAAGCACGACGGGGAAATCCTGGCGGGCATCTTTATCCGTCTGCGTGAGATGTATGCGCGTGAAGGTGGTGCAGTACCGGAGCAGGTACTGAACATGACCTGGGATTACCTGACACCGGAAGATCCTGCTTCGGAAGAAGTGGCGATGGAAAGCAACGGCAAGGCATTGGCAGATATCCTCGACGCTGACGGTAAAGTGTTGGCGAAAAAGGGTGAACAACTCAGTACCTTTGCGCATCTGCGTGACGACGGTACTACTGCCAGCGGCTGTTGGATCTTCGCCGGTAGCTGGACGCAAGCCGGTAACCAAATGGCACGCCGCGACAATGCCGATCCATCCGGCCTTGGCAATACGCTGGGCTGGGCCTGGGCTTGGCCGCTCAATCGCCGCATTCTGTACAACCGTGCTTCGGCTGATCCGCAAGGCAAACCTTGGGATCCAAAACGTCAGTTGCTGGAGTGGGACGGTGCCAAGTGGGGCGGGGTAGATATCCCAGACTACAGCGCCGCTGCACCAGGCAGTGACGTCGGGCCATTCATCATGCAGCCGGAAGGCATGGGCCGCTTGTTTGCCGTCGATAAAATGGCCGAAGGTCCATTCCCGGAACACTACGAGCCGTTTGAAACGCCGCTCGGGACTAACCCGCTGCACCCTAACGTGGTTTCCAACCCGGCGGCAAGGGTGTTCAAGGACGATCTGGCGGCGATGGGGACCTCCGACAAGTTCCCGTATGTTGGTACCACGTACCGGTTGACCGAGCACTTCCACTACTGGACCAAGCATGCGGTGCTAAACGCTATCGCGCAGCCGGAGCAGTTTGTGGAAATTGGCGAGTCGCTGGCGGCGAAAAAAGGCATTCAGCATGGCGATACGGTGAAGGTCAGTTCCAACCGCGGCTTTATCAAGGCCAAGGCTGTCGTAACCAAACGTATTCGTACCTTGCAGGTGCACGGTCAGGATGTGGACACCATCGGTATCCCGATCCACTGGGGTTACGAAGGGGTAGCGAAGAAAGGCTTTATCGCTAACACGCTGACGCCGTTTGTCGGTGATGCTAATACGCAGACGCCAGAGTTCAAGGCGTTCCTGGTTAACGTGGAAAAGGTGTAACGGAGACGAATTATGGCAATGCAATCTCAAGACATCATTCGTAAATCCGCCACCAATGGCTTCACGCCGGCGCCCCGCGCCCGTGACCACCAGGAAGAAGTGGCTAAACTGATCGATGTCACCACCTGTATCGGCTGTAAGGCCTGTCAGGTGGCGTGTTCTGAATGGAACGACATCCGCGATGAAATCGGTCACAACGTCGGGGTGTACGATAACCCTGCCGATCTGACCGCCAAGTCGTGGACGGTGATGCGCTTCTCCGAAGTGGAGGAAAACGGCAAGCTGGAGTGGCTGATCCGCAAAGACGGCTGCATGCACTGTGCCGATCCGGGCTGCCTGAAGGCATGCCCGTCGGAAGGGGCGATCATCCAGTACGCCAACGGCATTGTCGACTTCCAGTCCGAGCACTGTATCGGCTGTGGTTACTGTATCGCTGGTTGCCCGTTCGATGTGCCGCGCATGAACAAGGACGACAACCGGGTATACAAATGTACCCTGTGCGTCGATCGCGTTGATGTCGGCCAGGAACCAGCCTGTGTGAAGACCTGTCCAACCGGTGCCATCCATTTCGGTACCAAGGACGCCATGAAGGAGGTAGCCGCCGAACGCGTCAGCGAGCTGAACTCTCGTGGTTATCAGAACGCCGGTCTGTACGATCCGGCGGGCGTGGGCGGCACCCATGTGATGTATGTGCTGCACCATGCCGACAAACCGCAGCTTTATCACGGTTTGCCGGATAACCCGACGATCAGCCCGGCGATCACGTTCTGGAAAGGCGTGTGGAAGCCCCTGGCGGCCATCGGCTTTGCCGCTACCTTTGCAGCCAGCGTATTCCACTATGTCGGTGTCGGTCCTAACCGCGTCGACGAGGACGAAGACGATGAGCCGCACGATGAGGAGACGCGCAAATGAAGAAGGAAAAGCGTATTCAGCGTTATAGCGCGCCGGAGCGAATCAACCATTGGATAGTGGCGTTCTGCTTTGTGTTCGCCGCCATCAGCGGGCTGGGGTTCTTCTTCCCCTCCTTCAATTGGTTGATGAACATTCTCGGCACGCCGCAGTTGGCGCGTATTCTGCACCCCTTTGTCGGGGTGATTATGTTTGCGGCCTTCCTGCTGATGTTCTTGCGTTACTGGAAGCATAATCTGATCAATCGCGAAGACATCGTCTGGGCCAAAAACATCCAAAAAATCGTCATGAACGAGGAAGTGGGTGACACCGGACGTTATAATTTCGGTCAGAAGTGCGTATTCTGGGCGGCAATCATTAGTCTGGTGCTGCTGCTGGCCAGCGGTGTGGTGATCTGGCGGCCGTACTTTGCGCCATCATTCCCGATACCGCTGATCCGTATTGCGCTGTTGGTGCATTCACTGGCGGCTGTTGGTCTTATCATCGTGATTATGGTGCACATTTACGCCGCGCTTTGGGTAAAAGGCACCATTACTGCCATGGTGGAAGGCTGGGTGCCGGCGGCCTGGGCTAAAAAACATCACCCGCGCTGGTACCGAGAGGTCCGCGAGAAACAACAGGAAGACAAACCCTGATGAGTATCCGCATTGTTCCTAAAGAGCAACTAGGGGCACAGCGCGAGAAGTCCACAACGGCGGAAACCATCCCGCCGTTACTTTTCGCGAATCTGAAAAGCCTATATAGCCGCCGTGCCGAGCGTCTTCGCAAGTTGGCGACCGACAACCCGCTGGGCGACTATCTGAACTTCGCTGCACAACTGGCCGAAGCACAGCATCACGCCTTACACGACAACCCGCTACAGCTTGATCTTACCGACGCGTTGCAGCAAGGGGCTGCTAGTGGCAAGCCACCATTGGACCTGAGCGTTTACCCACGTAGTGAGCATTGGCACAAGCTGTTGAGCTCGCTGATCGCAGAGCTGCGTCCTGAAGCACCAGAGCATATTCTGGCCGTGCTGGATAATCTGGAAAAGGCATCGGCACATGAGTTGGAACTGATGGCTCAGGCGTTGCTTAATCAGGATTTCGGCAAGATTGGCAGTGAGAAGGCGCCGTTTATCTGGGCCGCGTTATCCCTCTATTGGGCGCAGATGGCCAGCCAGATCCCGGGTAAAGCACGGGCTGAATATGGTGAGCATCGCCAATTCTGTCCAGTGTGCGGTAGCATCCCGGTAGCCAGTGTCGTGCATATTGGCACCGTCAGCGGTCTACGCTATTTGCACTGTAACTTGTGTGAAAGCGAGTGGCATGTGGTGCGGATAAAATGCAGTAACTGCGAACAGACCCGCGATCTCAACTACTGGTCGTTGGACAGCGAACTGGCTGCAGTGAAGGCGGAGAGCTGCGGTGACTGCGGTACCTACCTGAAAATTTTGTATCAGGAAAAAGACCCGCAAGTTGAGGCGGTGGCGGATGATTTGGCCACGCTGGTGCTTGATGCCAAAATGGAAGACGAAGGTTTTGCCCGCAGCAGCATCAACCCATTCCTGTTCCCAGGTTCGTAATATCTGGCTTTATGGGCTGAATATATTCGGCCCTTATCATTTATCGGATGATTAATTTCAGACTGGGCTTCTGGCATTCGCCGGGGTGACTTGCTACGTTTACGCAATGACGCGCGAAGCGAAAGGAAAGGGACGGACGATGTTGAAGACCATTGCGAAATTCACTGCGGTTGCTGTTGTCGCTATCGGGCTGACGGCCTGTGACAACAAGGACGATACCAAACCGGCAGTACCAAAGCCGGATACCAAACCGACCGTCACGCAACCGGCACCGCCACCACCGGTAGTGGAAACCCCACCTGCACCGGCTCCCGGGCTGAAAGTCTTGCTGCAGAAGGGCAATATTACCTTTGAACTGCCGCCGGGTTTTAGCGATCAGACCAAGAACAGCGGCATCATTAACGACAACAAGTCGACTATTCAACGCTTCCTCGACGGTAAATCGCGCCAGAGTACGGTATCTTCCGAAGTGATCCCGCCTGATGACATGAAGCTCAATACCAGCGATAAAATGCTGAAAGAGCTCACACAGAGCATTATCACCGAGCTCGGGGATCGCTATCAAAATATCCAGACCACCAAAGAAGAGACGTTCACCGTTGGCAAACAGAAATTCCATCGGGTGGATACCGAACAGAGCGTCAACGGGCAGAAGGTGGTGTCCACCATCGTGCTAACGGTGTTCAATAAGCGGGTGGTGACGTTGCAAATGTTGTCACCGGCTAAAACGCCGGAGGCGCATCAAGCGCTGGTTCAGCGGATTATCGACTCGCTGGCGGTGAAATAACAACGCTGTGGTTTGCAAGCCGAGGGGAAGACTGATGAAGCTTATTGGCAGTTACACCAGCCCTTTTGTCCGCAAGATTTCCGTGATGCTGCTGGAAAAGGGGATCGCGTTCGAATTTGTTAACGATCCGCCCTATGAGCCGGGCAGCCGGGTGGTAGAGCTAAATCCGCTCGCCAAGGTACCGGTGTTGGTGGCCGACGACGGTGCGGTATTTTACGACTCGCGCGTGATCGCCGAATACCTTGAAACCCTGCCCGCTGCTCCGTCATTTTTACCTGCCGATCGCCTGTCGGCGCTGCACATACGTCAGGTGGAAGCCTTGGCGGATGGCGTGACCGAGGCCGCTGCCACGCTGTACCGCGAGAGCAAGCGGGTGTCGGATAAACAGGATGAAAATTGGATCCTGCGCCAGCGTGCCAAGCTGACGCACGGGCTGGACGCGCTGGAAAAACTGGCGCAGGAAAAAAAGCTGTTGAACACCGAAACGCTGACACTGGCGGATATTGCGACCGGTTGCGCGCTGGGTTATCTCAATTTCCGTCGTATCATGCCCAATTGGTGCGTCGAGCGCCCTGCGTTGATCAAACTGGCCGAACGCTTGTTTGCCCGCGAAAGTTTTGCCCGCACGATGCCCCCCTGATCTTCTCTCACCCCGCTGCGGCGGGGTTCTGCTTTATGCCGAGACCATAACACTTAAACCGAGCGACCATGAGCACTGAATCCCAGCATCTTTACAGCCAATTACCCGCCATTGACCGCCTACTGCGTGACCCTGCGATCGAGCCGTTAGTGGCGCAGCATGGTCAAACGCTGATAAGCGAGTTGCTGCGCCAACTGCAATGGCAGGCGCGTGAGACGATAAAACAACATCAGAAGTTACCTGACTGGTGTGGTGACTGGCCGCAGGCGCTCTGCACTGCGTTGATGCAACAGCAGCGTTCGGCATTGGCGCCAGTTTTCAATCTGAGCGGCACCGTGCTGCACACTAACCTTGGTCGTGCCTTACTGGCGCAACCGGCTATTGAGGCGGTGACGCGTTCAATGGGATCGGCGGTGACGTTGGAATACGATCTTGATGGCGCCGGCCGGGGGCATCGTGACCGTGCTGTCGCAGATTTGCTGTGCCAACTGACTGGTGCGGAAGATGCCTGCATCGTCAATAACAATGCGGCAGCGGTGTTGCTGATGTTAGCGGCGGTCGCACCGGGTAAGCAGGTGGTCGTGTCGCGTGGTGAACTGGTAGAGATTGGCGGGGCTTTCCGTATACCCGACGTGATGCGCCAGGCGGGCTGCCAATTGGTCGAGGTGGGCACCACCAACCGTACTCATCTGAAAGACTACCGCAATGCGATTAACGAGCAAACTGGCCTGCTGATGAAGGTGCATACCAGCAACTACAGTATTCAAGGATTTACCGCTGCAGTTGATGAAGCTGAACTGGCGCAGCTTGGCGCAGAACATGGCCTGCCAACGGCGACCGATCTGGGCAGTGGCTCGCTGATTGATATGGCGCAGTACGGCCTGCCGGCCGAGCCTATGCCACAGCGGCTGCTGGTGGCCGGGGTGGATCTGGTGACATTCTCTGGTGACAAATTGCTGGGCGGCCCGCAGGCCGGCATCATCGTCGGTAAAAAGGCGCTGATTGACCGGTTGCAACAGCACCCACTGAAGCGCGCACTGCGCGTTGGCAAGCTGACGTTGGCTGCGCTGGAGGCCACCTTGCGCCTCTATCAGCAACCCGAACTGCTGGCGGATCATCTGCCGACGCTGCGTTTATTAACTCGCCCACAACAGGCAATGGAAGACGCGGCAGTACGTCTGTTACAGGTTCTCAAACCGCAGTTCAGTGAGCATTTCTGCCTGCGAGCCGAACCCTGTTGGTCGCAGATTGGCAGCGGTTCGTTGCCGGTGGATCGGCTACCGAGTTATGCGTTGACCTTTGAGCCGCTCGACGGTCGTGGCGCGACCCTGGAGGCATTGGCTGAGCGTTGGCGTCGTTTGCCGCAACCGGTGATTGGCCGAATTAATGATGGCAGGCTATGGCTCGATCTGCGCTGTCTGGAACAGGAAGATACGCTGATTGAGGCATTGAGCGCATGATTATTGCCACCGCAGGTCATGTCGATCATGGCAAAACGACCCTGCTCCAGGCGATCTCCGGGATCAATGCGGATCGCCTGCCGGAAGAAAAACGCCGTGGCATGACCATCGATCTGGGCTATGCCTACTGGCCGCAGCCTGATGGCCGGGTATTAGGTTTTATTGATGTGCCTGGCCATGAAAAATTCCTCGCCAATATGCTGGCAGGCGTTGGCGGCATTGACCATGCGTTGCTGGTAGTGGCCTGCGACGACGGCATCATGGCACAGACCCGGGAGCATCTGGCTATCCTGCGTTTGAGTGGCCGCCCGGCATTGACAGTGGTACTGACCAAAGCCGACCGGGTAGATGACGTGCGTGTTGACGAGGTGCGGTTGCAGATTGGCGACGAACTGGCGCAGCAGGGTTGGTATCAAACGCCCGTGTTCGTTACCGCTGCGCAACAGGCTCAGGGCATCGACGTGTTGCGTGAGCATTTGTTGGCATTACAGCCTGACGAACATGCGTTGACGCGCCGTTTCCGCCTGGCGGTGGATCGTGCGTTCAGTGTGAAAGGCGCAGGTCTGGTGGTGACGGGTACTGCGCTGGGTGGAAAGGTAGCTGTGGGTGACCAGTTGTGGCTGACTGGCGTAGATTCTCCAGTACGGGTACGTGGTCTGCACGCCCAGAACCAACAGGTTGAGCAGGCACAAGCCGGGCAGCGTATTGCGCTGAATATCAGCGGTGACGTCAGTAAAGAACAGGTAGCACGGGGTGACTGGCTGCTGGCGAAAAAGCCACGGGTTGCCGCCGAGCGCATTCTGGTCCGGCTGGATGCTGACCAGCCGATAAAGCACTGGCAGCCACTGCATCTGCATCATGCTGCCAGCCATATCACCGGGCGGATTTCGCTGTTGAATGAAGAACTGGCTGAGCTCATTCTTGATCGCCCGCTATGGTTGGCCGAAAACGATCGGCTGGTTCTGCGGGATATTGGTGCTCGCCACACCTTGGGCGGCGCACGGGTTCTGAGTTTGACCACGCCAAAGCGCGGTAAGCGCCAGCCTGAGTATCTGGCTTGGCTGGTTGCACTGGCGCAGGCAGGCGATGACCGGCAGGCGTTGGCACTGCATCTGCCCAATGGGGCACTGGATCTGGCTGCTTTTGCCTGGGCGCGACAACTCACCGACAGCGAGCTGGCAGCGATGTTGGCAGACCATGAATTGCTGATTGCCGGCGATATGGCACTGGCGCAAGAGAATGTGCTGCAGGGCCAACAAAAGCTGTTGCAACTATTGGCTGAGTATCACCAGCAGCATGCCGATCAACTCGGTCTTGGGCGTGCACGGTTGCGGCGTATGGCCTTGCCACAGCTTTCTGAACCTCTGGTGTTTATGATGATCGATCGGTTGCTGGCCGATGGGTTATTAAACAACACGCGTGGCTGGCTGCACCTGCCGGAACACGGCTTGTCGTTCAATGCGGAAGAACTAGCTCTGTGGGTACGTATCGAGCCACTGTTCGGTGACGAGGCTTGGTGGGTGCGTGATCTGGCGGCTGAATTGGGTGAGGGCGAGGCGCGGGTGCGGGCGACGCTGCGTAAAGCGGCCCAGTTGGGCCATGTCACGGCAGTGGTGGTAGATCGTTACTACCTCAGCCAACGTATCGAACAGTTCGCTGCGCTGATCCGTGAGCTTGATGCGGCGCAGGGCAGCGCGAACGCGGCGGATTTCCGCGATCGGCTCGGTGTTGGCCGCAAGCTGGCGATTCAGGTATTGGAATTCTTTGATCGCAGCGGTTTCACCCGCCGCAAGGGAAACCAGCATCTGCTGCGAGACGGCGGCCTATTTGGTGGGTAAGCGGGGCCGCTGCCCCGCTTGGATTACAGCGCAGCGTTAGGCGTCGGGGTGGCGTCGCCACTGCGGCGTTTGCTGAGGAACAGCGCTACCAGTGCCAGCCAACACAGTCCGCTCACCAGGTTGAACAGATTGAACAACCCACTGCCGCCCCACACGTAGGCCACTTTCGCCAGTTCGATGCCGACGGTAAACACCATCATGCTCAACATACCCATGGTGGCGGAGACGGTACCTTTACTGACGTTGCTGGAAAACAGCGTCAGGCGGTACAACCCCGCGTTAGCCAGCCCAATACCGTAAGCGTACAGGCTCAAACCTGCGGTCATCCACAGATAAGCGTGGCTAGAGAATAGCGTGGCCAGTGCTGCGACCAACAGCCCCAGCATCATGGGTGCCGCACCGATTTTGATCAAACGTTGTACACTGTTCTTACCGGTCATACGTGCCAGTGTCAGGTTGCCGAGGATCAACGCGCCAAATACCGGGATTTGCAGAAGACCGTAATCCAGCGTCGACAGCGACTCGCCGCTGATCAGGATCACGGGCGATTGGGCAATCCAGGCCAGTAGCGGCAGGCTGGCGAAACCGATAGCCAGCGCCCCACAGACAAAACGACGGTTGGTTAGCACCTGGCGATAATCACGCCACAGATTGGCCGCCGAGAGTTTTTCACCCTGCAACGAGGCCGTTTCCGGCATCGCCTTCCACAAACCGTAAAAAGCAAAAGCGGCTAATGCGGCGAACAATACGAACATGCTTTGCCACGGTGCGACGTGGATCAGCGCTGCACCGGCCAGCGGCCCGAGCAGCGGGGCAATCAACGCCACGTTGGCCATCAATGCAGTAATTTTTATGCACACTGATTCTTCAAATGACTCCTGTATCGTGGCGTAACCGACAGCCCCGATAAAGCACAAGCCAATTCCCTGCAAGAAACGCATAAAGATAAACTGCTCGATGTTAGTCACTAGCAGAATGGCCAAACAGGCGACGATAAAGAACGCCACGCCAGCCAGCATCACTGGGCGACGACCACGGCGATCCGACAATGGCCCCAGCAGCCATTGCAGGAAAATACCGCCAGCCAGATAGGCGGTCATTGAGGTTGGCACCCACTCTTCACCGGCGTTGAAATCCGCCACCACCGCCAGCATGCCAGGCTGGATCATATCGTTGGCGATATAGGTGGCGAATTCGAACAGCACCAGACAAAGAGGGAATAAAAGCGCCTGTCGACCCAAGCGAGCCGCAGGTGGTAATGTTGTTTTCATATTTATCGTACTGAAAGTAAAGAGAAAATAAGGAACTGTCAGGGCGGGAAGCGCAATCTGAGCGAGTTGTGGCGGCTATTTTGCCGCCAATTGTTCACCTTAGCAATAATAAGGTGTTGTTTCAGCACATTCTGATATTGCCCGCCAGGGTTGCCACTCGCACTTTCGCTAGTTAACCTCTTTTTAACAGACGAAGATGACAACACTGCGGGCGACCTTTTGAGTAATAAAATTGGCTGGATAGATAACTTGCGTGCGGTGGCGTGCATGATGGTGGTGATGATCCACGCGACCACCTATTACGTCACCAGTGGTGTGACGGTGGGTGAGCATAACTGGGATATTGCCAACGTGCTGAATTCGATGTCGCGCGTCTCGGTGCCGCTGTTTTTCATGATTTCCGGCTATCTGTTTTTTGGTGAGAAAAGTGCCGGGAAAAAGCATTTCATCCGCATTGGTTGCTGCATCTTGTTCTACAGCGCGATAGCACTGATCTATATTGCTGCGTTTACTAAAATCGGCTTCTGGCCGTCGCTGCGCGGCATACTGTTGAAACCGGTGTTTTACCACCTGTGGTTCTTCTATGCGATTGCAGTGATTTATTTGCTATCACCGCTGATCAACGTCAAACCGGTATCACGTCGCTATCTGGCCGGCGTGCTGGTGATCCTGGCTGTTATCGCCAACCCCAATACCCATTCGCTGACGCTAGGTAATACTCACTTACTGCCGGTTAATTTGTATATCTACGGCGATACTTTTTATTACTTGCTGTATGCGTTGGCCGGTCGAGCCATTGGCATGATGAACACTCAGGGCCGTGGTGTTAGTGGGTTGGCGGCATTGGGGTTTGTGCTGAGTGTGGTGTTGATCATTCATGGCACTAAAAACCAGATGTCTATCAACGGCAACTTCGCCGATACCTACTACATCTACTGCGGTCCGTTGGTGTTTATTGCGGCAGTATCGATGTTGATCTGGTTTAAAAACTGTTTGCCGGAGCCGATTGGCTGGTTGAGCGTTTTTTCCCGACATTCGCTGGCGATATACGGTTTTCACGCCTTTATCGTCAACTTTATGCGCAGCCGGCATCTGGAACTGACCTCCTATCCGTTATTAGATATCTTCTGGGTATTCGGTGTGGCGTTGGCGCTCAGCCTGTTGTTGTCGATGGGGTTGCAGAGAATCGACAGCCGACGACTGGTGTCATAACGACATCGAGCTGCGCTGCTGGGCGCGGCGCAGTTGGCGACCAGAGGAAAACCCCGCGGCCAACGCCGCTTTCTCAAGCCCATAGCCTTGTTGCAGGCGCTGTTGCGCCACCGCCAGCCGCAGTTGCTCATGATATTCGCGCACGCTGATGCCGACATGGCTGCGGAATAAGCGCGCCAGATGGCGGCTGCTAACGTGAGCTTTTTCCGCGACTTGTGGCACTGACCATTCGGCCTCCGGTTCGGCGGCCATCACGTCTTGTGCGCGGTGCACCGCCGGGTGCAAATGGTTGCGGTAGCGTAGCCAGGGTGAAAGCTGTGGATCGTCGCCAGAACGGCGAAAATAGACCACCATCTCGCGAGCGATTTCCATCGCCCGTGTGGCACCGCACTGGCGGTTAATCAGGTGCAGCGCCAGATCGATCCCCGCGGTAATGCCAGCGCTGGTGTATATGCTGCGATCTTCAACAAAGATGCGGTTTTCTTTTACTAATGCGGTAGGTGCCTGCTGACGCAGGCGTTCGATCACGTCGTGGTGAGTGGTGCATTGGTGGTTGTCGAGTAAACCCGCCTGTGCTGCTAGTAGTGCCCCGGAACAGACACAGACCAGCGTGATACGTTGCTGTTGCAAGTCAGGTTGCAGTGTTGCAAGCCACCGCCGAGCCTGTTCGGTGGCTTGATGGTTAACGTCACCGGGTGATGTGCTGACACCCGGGATGACCAAAATAGCGTTGTCTTCCAGCCGTTCGGGCAATGGTTGCAACTGACTCAGCGTCATGCCAATAGAACAGGTTATCTGCGGTAGTGGGCTTATGTAGCGCAGGCTGAACTGCCCGGCGAGACGCAGGGTTTCTGCCGGGCCGCTAACGTCCAGTGACAACACGTTGGGCAGCATCAGAAAGTAGACGGCCTGCAGCATGATTACTCCTGTGAGAGTTGCGCCAGCACCTCATCCACACTGGCGAGCTGGGCGAAGCGGTCGACCAGCACGGTCTCAGTATGCCGCTTGAGCTGTTCGGTGGTAAAGACCTCACCGTTGGGATGTTGCATTGGAAAAGTCATTGTGGCTTCGGTAACGAAAGTCACTCGATAGCCAAGATCGGACGCTACTCGGGTGGTGGTTTCGCAGCATTGTTCGGTGCGGATACCGGAGATAATTAAATGATCAATATCCCGTTGGCGCAGCCAGGCGTCCAGGCCGGACTCGGTCAATGCGTTGTGCACGTGTTTGTGTACGGTGATATCGGCCTGATGGTCGAGGAACGGCAAGCGCTTCACCCAGCCGGACGCCAAAGAAAATGGCCCTTGTGGCGACACGTGGAATACATCAACCAGCGCTACACCTTGCTGATGACAACCGTCTATCAGCCGCGTTAGCGCCTGTTGGAAAGCGGGAAGATCGTCCTCTTGCCAGAATGGACGGTGCTGGAATGATTGTTGAACATCAATGATCAATAACGCGCTATGTGACATTTTCGGCCCTCCGCCAATTAGGTATAACGCCATACTGCGCCGTTATCCTGTAGAGCAGAAGGCCAAAAACGGCCATCATAGTGGCATCAGCGGACCAGCATCAGGCTTTGCCAACCTGACCTGCCACCAATCGCCCTTGATGGAAGGTGGTGCGGCGTGTCGGCAGACGGGCCACGGCTTCGGCGGAGCAACTGGCGTCAATCAGCACGAACTCTGCGTTGTCCCCGGCTTTGGGCCACACCCGTTGACCTTTGTCATTCAGCGGCAGCACACCGCCAGTGGAAATCGCCATGGCGCGTGACAGATGGAATTCGTCGGAACCCCGGTAGAGTTGGGCGTAAAGGTTGGCTTTTTCCAGAATATCGCCAGTACCAAAAGGTGACCAATGGTCGATCACGCTGTCGGTTCCGGTCATCACAAATACTCCTTTTTCACTGAGCTGCGGCAGTGGCATCATCAGCCCACCAATCGGTACCGTTGAGGCGATAGTGATTTGCTGCGCAGCCAGTCGGGTGGCGGTTTCTTCTAATTCGTTCGGATTCAGCACTGTCAGAGCGAAGGCATGGCTGATGGTGACTTTACCGCGCAGAGATGGATTTTTTTCTACGGTGGCGATCATGTAGTTGATGGCTGCCACCCCGGCTGGACTGGTTTCATGCAGGTGAATATCGACGCCTTTACCGGTGTCGAGCGCAATCTGGAACATGGCATCCAGCGACTGTTCCATCGCCCCGTCGACATTGGTCGGATCCAGCCCGCCAACGTATTGCACCCCCATCTGCATGGCTTCACGCATCAGTCCATCGACTTTGGAATGCAAAAGCCCGTGCTGCGGGAAGGCGACGATTTCACAGCTGAAATCTGCCTGGTGCTTTTCCAGTGCCCGTTGCAGGTGTTCCAAACTTTTTAGCCCGCTAACCGGATCGATGTTGCAGTGGCTGCGCGCCACGGTGCTGCCTTTGGATTGCAACAGGGCAATCAAATTTTCTGCGCGCTGTTGCGAAGTGGGCAGCAATTTGGGGATCAATGTTTGTTCCAGCGCAATCATATCCATGATGGTTTTGCCCTGGCGCGGGCGCGGTGCCTGCCATGGGCCGCTGTAAAAGGTCTTATCCAGATGGATATGCATATCGCGAAATGCCGGTAACAGCAATTGGCCCTGTGCCTGATAGCACGGTACGCCAGCGGGTGCCGACGCATCCTTCGGGTGGATAGCTGCAATTTTTCCGTCTTTGATTTCAAGCTGATAGTGCGCGGTGCGGGTGCCGATGACGGTGTCGCCATCGTACTCAAAACCCTCTTCCAGCCGAACGTCGCTCAGCCAATAGTGGCTGTCGGTCAGGGTCATAGGTGTGGTCTCTGGTATACATGTGCTGCTCGTTGGTGTGGCGGCTTGTGCCACGCCCCCTGTCAGGCCGATTACCGCACAGGCGGTGGTGATTTTGCCGGTTTGGCTGAGGAAAGCTCTGCGGCTTTGTTGTTGGTTTTTTTCCACGTTCAGTTCCTTATCCAGAGGTGAGGTGCGTCAAAAGACAGCCACCAATTTAGGAGAGGAGCAGACGGGTTGGCAGTGACATTTGCCACTGGAGACTATTCGATTTGGCAATAATAAGGGGCAGAGCTAGTGCCTTCCGGCATTATACCCAAGATAATTGGAGCTGCATCGCGGCGGCAACTGCGCGAGTTCCCAGGAGCATAGTCCACTATGTGACTGGGGCGAGTAATGGCAGCCAACAAAGATGCAGCTTCAAGTATGCAGGGTATTACATCAGCGGCAACAAGCGAGTATAGAGTTCGCGGAAGGTACTGCGTTGTTCAGCGTACTGCTGGTGGCGCTCGGCATCAGGGGTATGTACCTGCTCCAGCGGCAACTCTGGCAGCAGTTCACCGAGTGAACGTTGCGGGTTCAGTGCGATCTGGGCCAGCCGTGCGGCCCCCAGCGCAGGGCCGACGTCGCCGCCGGTGCGGTATTCCAGCCGTTGGCCGCTGATATCCGCCAGCATTTGCCGCCAGAACGGGCTACGCGCGCCGCCGCCAATCAGGGTGATGCCAGAAGGTTGTAGACCACTGGCATGCAGTACATCCATACCGTCCGCCAGGGCGAAACAGACGCCTTCCAGCACCGCACGAGCCAGATCGTTCGGCCCATGTTGGTGGGTGAGGCCCCAGAATGCCCCCTTGGCGTTTGGATTGTTATGTGGCGTCCGTTCGCCGGACAGGTAGGGCAGAAACCACAGCGGGGCCACCGCCGGTGGTGCCTGTTCGACATTGCGAAGCAGGGTGGCAACGTCTTCGACGTTAGTCAGTTTGCAAACCCAGTCCAGACAGGATGCGGCGCTTAGCGTCACCGACATCAGGTGCCAGGTGTCGGGCAGCGCATGGCAGAAGCTGTGCACTGCGCTGGCCGGGTTGCTGAGAAAGCCGTCGCTGACGGCAAAATAAACCCCCGAGGTACCGAGCGACAGCATTGCCTGCCCGGCCTGATATAGCCCCACACCGATCGCCCCGGCGGCATTATCGCCGCCACCGGCCACGACAGGCACCGGGGACATGCCCCAGCGCCGGGCCAGTTCGGTATGGGTTTGCCCTGTGACCTGATTACCCTCGAACAGTTGCGGCATCTGGCTGCGGTTCAGGCCGCAGGCGGCCAACATCTCGTCGCTCCAGTCGCGCTGCGCCACGTTCAGCCAGCCGGTGCCGGCAGCGTCCGACATGTCGCTGGCGAAATCGCCGGTGATGCACCAGCGTAGGTAATCTTTGGGTAACAACACCTTATCAATGCGATCAAACACCTTGGGTTCGTGTTGTTGCACCCACAGCAGTTTAGGGGCGGTGAAGCCCGGCATCATCAGGTTGCCGGTGATTTGCCGCGATTGCGGCACCGCCTGTTCCAGCGCCTGGCATTGCGCGCCGCTTCTGCCGTCATTCCACAAAATGGCCGGGCGTAGCACCTGTTGCCGTGCGTCCAACAGGGTGGCGCCGTGCATCTGGCCGCTGAGACCGATGGCCTTCACCTGTTGCAGGCTGTGCTGCTTGCCCAGCGCCAGCATGGCGCGATCGGTGGCGTGCCACCAGCCCTGCGGGGCCTGCTCTGACCATAAGGGATGCGGGCGGGAGATGGGCAGCGACTCACCGTGGCTGGCGAGCAATTGGCCCTGCTCACTGAGCAAGATGACTTTTACGCCGGACGTGCCGAGGTCGATGCCGATATACATGAAAAAGATCCTTAAAGGCGCGGCGAGTGCCGCGCGGGGTCAGTTAGCCGAACAAATAGCGGTTCATCAGGTTTTCGAGCTGTTCCTGGCGGCCGCTGACGTGCTGTGGTGCCAGTGCATGTCCTTCAGCGTACTGTGCCAGCGCCTCGAGCGACAGTTTGCCCTGCAAAATTTGCTGGCCCAATTCACCATTCCAGCCGGCATAGCGTTTTGACACCTGCTGATGCAACTGGCCGTCGGTCACCATTTTTGCCGCGACCTTCAGCGCCAGTGCCATGGTATCCATAGCCCCAATATGGCCATAGAACAGGTCGTATTTGTCGGTGCTTTGACGGCGCACCTTGGCATCGAAGTTAAGCCCGCCAGTGGTAAAGCCCCCGGCCTTGAGAATTTCGAACATCACCAGGGCGTTCTCTTCCACGCTGATCGGGAACTGGTCGGTATCCCAGCCCAACTGGGGGTCACCCCGGTTGGCATCGACGGAACCAAAGATGCCGAGTGCAATGGCGGTGGCGATCTCATGGTGGAACGAATGGCCTGCCAGCGTGGCGTGGTTGGCCTCGATATTCACCTTGATCTCTTTTTCCAGACCGAACTGCTTGAGGAAGCCGTAAACGGTGGCGACGTCGTAATCGTATTGATGCTTGGTCGGCTCCTGGGGTTTGGGCTCGATTAGCAAGGTGCCCTGGAAACCGGTTTTGTGCTTGTGCTCCACCACCATCTGCATAAAGCGACCAATTTGCTCACGTTCCTGGCGCAGATCGGTGTTCAGTAAGGTTTCATAGCCTTCACGGCCGCCCCACAGCACGTAGTTTTCACCGCCCAGACGCTGGGTAGCATTCATGGCGGTGAACACCTGGGTGGCCGCCCAACTGAAGACTTCCGGATCCGGATTGGTGGCCGCACCGGCACCGTAACGCGGATGGGTAAAGCAGTTGGCGGTGCCCCACAGCAATTTCACGCCGCTACTGTGCTGCTTTTCCTCCAGCACGTCAGTCATGACTGCGAAGTTGTGCAGATACTCTTTCAGTGAGGCGCCTTCCGGCGAGACATCGACGTCATGGAAGCAATAATAGGGGACGTTCAGCTTGTGGAAAAACTCGAACGCCACGTCGGCTTTACGTTTTGCTAACGTCAGTGCGTCGCCCGGCTGCTGCCAGGGGCGATCGAACGAGCCGACGCCGAACATGTCCGCACCGTTCCAGCAGAAGGTGTGCCAGTAGCAGGCGGCAAAGCGCAGGTGTTCCGCCATGCGCTTGCCGAGCACCAGTTCATCCGGGTTGTAATGATGAAAGGCCAGCGGATTATTACTGGTGGGACCTTCGTAGCGCACTTGCTCAAGCTGATCAAAATAAGATTGCATTATCGACTCCTGGGTAGCAATGCCCGGTTTACGGGATGGCTTTATCTTCGGAGTTTGCGACAGGCTGCTCAATTACGTTATTTCACAGTTAAATTCACAGAATTATTAAATGTGCGACAGATCTCATAATCGGTTATTACCCGCAGTTTATTTAAGGCTTAATTCATTTTTATTTGTCGACCTGCTGCTTTTCAGCGTGAAAGCATGACCGCCATCATAAAAACAACATTAAACCAAAAATCATAATTGGCCGGTAAAAATCAGTAATTGCTGAATATTAAATAACCGATAACAATCCGCTCTAAGCTGGGTAACCGGCCCGTTTCAATTATTACCCCTACCCGTTAAATAACAAAGGTATATAAGATGAAATTCAAACCTGTGTTCCTTTCGGTCTGCGCGCTGCTGGCGCTGGCCAGCCAACCGGCATTCAGCAAAGAAGTCAAAATCGGCATGGCTATCGACGATCTGCGCCTGGAGCGCTGGCAAAAGGACCGCGACATCTTCGTCAGCAAAGCCAAATCGCTGGGGGCGGATGTGTTTGTTCAGTCGGCCAATGGCAATGAAGAAACCCAGATGGCGCAGATTGAAAACATGATCAACCGTGGCGTCGACGTGCTGGTGATTATTCCCTACAACGGCAAGGTATTGAGCAATGTCATCAGCGAAGCCAAACGGGAAGGCATTAAGGTGCTGGCTTACGATCGCATGATCAATAACGCCGATATCGATTTTTACATCTCCTTTGATAATGAAAAAGTCGGTGAGCTGCAGGCGCAAAGCCTGGTGCAACGGGTACCACAGGGCAATTATTTCCTGATGGGCGGCTCGCCGGTGGATAACAACGCCAAGCTGTTCCGCCAGGGGCAGATGAAGGTGCTGCAACCGCTGATTGACGGTGGGAAAATCAAGGTGGTGGGCGATCAGTGGGTCGACGGATGGTTGCCGGAAAACGCATTAAAAATCATGGAAAATGCGCTGACCGCCAACAATAACAAGATTGACGCGGTAGTGGCGTCCAACGATGCCACCGCCGGCGGCGCGATCCAGGCGCTGGCCGCGCAGGGCCTGGCGGGCAAGGTGGCTATTTCCGGTCAGGATGCCGATTTGGCTGCGGTGAAGCGTATTGTCGCCGGTACCCAGACCATGACGGTGTATAAGCCGATCAGCAAGCTGGCTGACGAGGCGGCGGGCATCGCGGTGCAACTGGGCAAGGGTGAACAGCCGAAGGCCAATGCCACATTAAATAACGGCAGCAAAGACGTGCCGTCCTGGTTATTAACCCCTATTCCGGTCGATAAATCGAATATCGACAGCACCATTGTTGCCGACGGTTTCCACAAAAAATCCGAGATTAATTAATTCCGCTAACCGGTAATACGGGGGAATAATGCCCAGCCTATTAGAAATGAAAAATATCACCATGCAGTTTGGTGTGGTCAAGGCGGTAGATAATGTCAGCCTGAAGTTAGAGGCAGGCCAGGTATTATCGCTGTGTGGTGAAAACGGTTCGGGAAAATCCACCCTGATGAAAGTGCTGTGCGGTATATATCCGCACGGCAGTTATCAGGGCGATATTTATTTCTCTGATGATTTATTAGCGGCGAAAAATATTCGCGATACCGAGCAGAAAGGCATCGCCATCATTCATCAGGAGCTGGCGCTGGTGAAGCAGATGACGGTGCTGGAAAACATGTTTCTCGGCAATGAGTGGCGTCGATACGGCGTAATGGATTATGACGCCATGTATCTGCGCTGCCGACGAATGCTGGCGCAGGTCAAGCTGGAGGTGGATCCCAATACCCCCATCGGCGAACTGGGCCTGGGGCAGCAACAGCTGGTGGAGATCGCCAAGGCGCTGAACAAGCAGGTGCGGCTGCTGGTGCTCGATGAGCCGACGGCGTCGCTGACCGAAAGTGAAACCGCTACGCTGCTGGCGATCATCGAGGATCTACGCGATCACGGCATCGCCTGCATTTACATTTCGCACAAGTTGAATGAGGTGAAGGCGATCTCGGATCTGATCTGCGTGATCCGCGATGGCAAGCATATAGGTACGCGCCAGGCAGCGGAAATGAGCGAGGACGACATTATCGCCATGATGGTTGGGCGCGAATTAACCGAGCTCTATCCGCAGGAACAACATGATATCGGCGAGGTGATCCTGCAGGTGGACAATCTCACCGCCTGGCACCCGGTGAACCGTCACGTTCGTCGGGTGGACGATGTCTCATTCAGCCTGCGGCGCGGCGAAATCCTCGGTGTCGCCGGGCTGGTCGGCTCCGGGCGCACCGAAACCATGCAGTGCCTGTTCGGCGTCTACCCTGGCCGCTGGCAGGGGAGTATTAGCCTCAATGGCCAGCCGGCCGTCATCAACAATTGCCGCCAGGCGATGCGATATGGCATTGCCATGGTGCCGGAAGATCGCAAGCGTGATGGCATCGTGCCGGTGATGGGGGTAGGGGCCAACATGACGTTGGCGGCGCTGAGCGATTTTAGCGGCGTGCTGACGGTGATTGATGATGCCCGGGAACAGGCGACCATTCGCCAATCGCTGGCGCAGTTAAAAGTGAAGACTTCCTCGCCCGACTTGGCGATAGCTCGGCTGAGTGGCGGTAACCAGCAGAAGGCCATACTTGCCAAGTGCCTGCTGCTGAAACCGAAAATTCTCATTCTGGATGAGCCGACGCGCGGTATCGATATCGGTGCCAAACACGAAATCTATAAGTTAATCAATCAGCTGGTGCAGCAGGGTATTTCGGTGATCGTGGTGTCTTCGGAGCTGCCAGAAGTATTGGGATTAAGCGATCGGGTATTGGTGATGCACCAGGGGCGTATCAAGGCTTCGTTGGTCAACCAGGGTCTGACCCAGGAACAGGTGATGGAAGCCGCATTGAGGAGTGAAACAGATGTCGAAAAACACGCAGTCTGAAGAGATCGTGCCGGCAATGGTGGAGAAAAAACCCATAGTGAAACTAAAATCCATCAATTTGCAGGTGTTTGTGATGTTGGCGGCGATAGTCGTCATTATGCTGTTCTTTACCTTTACCACCGAAGGGGCCTATCTCAGCGCGCGTAATATTTCCAACCTGCTGCGCCAAACGGCGATCACCGGCATTTTGGCGGTCGGTATGGTGTTCGTGATTGTTTCGGCAGAAATCGATCTGTCGGTCGGTTCAATGATGGGCCTGCTGGGTGGGGCAGCGGCGATTTTTGACGTCTGGCTGGGTTGGCCATTGCCGCTGACCATCGTGGTGACGCTGCTGGCCGGCCTGCTGTTAGGGGCCTGGAACGGTTGGTGGGTTGCTTATCGTAAGGTTCCGTCGTTTATCGTCACCCTGGCCGGGATGCTGGCCTTTCGCGGCATCCTGATCGGCATCACCAATGGCACCACAGTCGCGCCGACCAGCGGGGCGATGTCGCAAATTGGCCAGAGCTATTTGCCGAACGGCCTGGGTTTTGGCATCGGTGCCGTTGGGTTGATGCTGTTTGTCGCCTGGCAGTGGTGGCGGCGCAGTCGGCGTGCCCAACTGGGTTTGCCGGTGGCGACAGCCGGCGGTGATGTCACCCGACAAAGCATTTTGGCGCTGCTGGTGCTTGGCGCCATCTATTTGCTCAATGATTACCGCGGGGTACCGACGCCGGTGCTGATCCTCACCGCACTGATGTTGGCGGGGATATTTATGGCCACCCGCACCGCTTTTGGCCGTCGGATCTACGCCATCGGCGGCAATATTGACGCCGCGCGGCTGTCGGGCGTTAACGTCGAGCGCACCAAGCTGGCGGTGTTCGCCATCAACGGCCTGATGGTAGCGATTGCCGGGTTGATCCTCAGTTCGCGTCTGGGGGCCGGTTCGCCTTCGGCGGGCAATATTGCCGAGCTGGACGCCATCGCCGCCTGCGTGATTGGCGGCACCAGCCTGGCCGGGGGGATCGGTAGCGTGGCCGGCGCGGTGATGGGCGCATTCATTATGGCGTCGCTGGATAACGGCATGAGCATGCTGGACGTGCCGACTTTCTGGCAGTACATCGTCAAGGGCGCCATTTTGCTGCTGGCGGTATGGATGGACTCCGCCACCAAGCGCCGGGCATAAAAGAATAGCGTCTGAGCTCACAGTTATGAGGTGATGCCTGCTGCTCTCGCAGTTAATACCTGTAGCTTTCAGGTAGCAGCCAGGCGACTCACTCGCCTATCCCAGACATTGTAGGGGCGCTGCATGCTGCGCCCGCTTTAATCGGGGCGAATTTATTCGCCCCCCACAGTCACGGGGGGTTACCGGGGATGCCCATGTTCGAAAAGCGCTTTCGCATTACCTTGCTGTTCAACGCCAATAAAGTGTACGACCGTCAGGTGGTCGAGGGCGTAGGCGAGTATTTACAGGCTTCGCAATGTGACTGGGACATCTTTATCGAAGAGGATTTTCGCTGCCGTATCGACAACATCAAGGACTGGCTGGGCGATGGGGTGATCGCCGATTTCGACGATGGTGCCATCGAGCAACTGCTGCATAACGTCCGGGTGCCGATTGTCGGGGTGGGCGGTTCTTATCACCGTGACGAGGACTATCCGCCGGTGCACTACATTGCCACCGACAATCAGGCGCTGGTGGAGGCGGCATTTAGCCACCTGAAAGAAAAAGGTATTAATCGTTTTGCCTTCTACGGTTTGCCCAGTGAAGGCGGTAAACGCTGGGCGCAGGAGCGTGAGCATGCTTTCCGCCAGCGGGTCGCGCTGGAGCAGTATCAGGGCGTGGTGTATCAGGGCATGGCCACCGCGCCGGATAACTGGCAATACGCGCAGAACCGGTTGGCGGACTGGGTACAGACCCTGCCGCAGCAGACCGGCATCATCGCGGTGACCGATGCGCGGGCGCGCCATTTGCTGCAGGTGTGCGAACATCTGGACATCGCGGTGCCGGAAAAGCTGTGCGTGATCGGCATCGACAATGAAGAACTGACGCGTTACCTGTCGCGGGTGGCGCTGTCTTCGGTGGCGCAGGGCACCCGCCAGATGGGGTATCGCGCCGCCAAGCTGCTGCACCAACTGCTCGATCGCCGTGAACTGCCGCTGCAGCGCATTCTGGTACCGCCGGTGAAGGTGATTGAACGCCGTTCTACCGATTTCCGCTCGCTGCGCGATCCGGCTGTGATTCAGGCGATGCATTACATCCGCCATCACGCCTGCAAGGGCATCAAGGTCGAGCAGGTGTTGGATGCGATCGGCCTGTCGCGCTCCAACCTGGAAAAACGCTTCAGGGATGAGACCGGCGAAACTATTCACCATGTGATCCATCAGGAAAAGCTGGATCGCGCCCGCAACCTGTTGACGGCTACCTCGTTGACCATCAACGAGATTTCACAGATGTGTGGCTACCCATCGCTGCAATATTTTTATTCGGTATTCAAGAAAGGCTATGACATGACACCCAAAGACTATCGCGAACGCTACGGCGAGGTCGGGTATTAGACTGGGTGCCGCAGTGACGGCTACACTGTTTTTTTATACCAACCCACAAAACGCCTTCAGCCGTTCGGCCAGCGCGGGCGTTGCGGCGGGGGCGCCGTCGCGGTAATACAGCGCTAGCTCAATGTTGTCGATTGGCGGTAACCCTTCGGCGCTGCCCAGTACCCGATGGCTTGGCAAACGACAACCGGCCGGTAACAGCGTTACGCCCAGCCCGGCGGCAGATGCGGCGGTGAGTGCGGCCAGACTGGCGCTGCTGTAGCCGATACGCCACCGCTTGCCGAGGTTATCCAGCGCCTGGCACAGATCATCGCGGTATAACCCATTGAGCGGGAACACTGCCAACGGCACAGGTGATTGTTCGATAGCCGGGAAGGCCAGGCTATCCAGCCACAGTAGCGGTTCCGGCCTGGCTGCGCGCGGTGGTTGGTTACGGCGCTGTTTAACCAAAATCAGGTCCAGCTCTTCACGAGCGTAGGCGTTGTGCAGGTCAGCGCTTAGGCCGCTGGTGACGTCCAGCCGCAGATGCGGATGCGCCCGGCTGAACTCCGCCAGCAGTTCGGTGGTGGGGGCGGCAAAATCCTCCGGCATCCCCAACCGCAGTACGCCGTCACGCCAAATACCGGTTAAGGCGTCGTGCGCTTCTTCATTCAGTGCGATGATCCGCCGCGCATAGCTCAACAGTTTCACCCCTTCTTCGGTGAGGAGTACCTGATGAGACGAGCGTTCAAACAGTGGCTTGCCCAGCATCTCCTCCAGCCGGCGTACCTGTTGACTAACAGTGGACTGCGACAAAAACACCCGTTCTGCGGCGCGGGTAAAACTGTTGCTGTCACACACTGCGACAAAGCTGAGCAGTAACTGCGGATTAAACATCGGGTAGCGATTCATTTTCCCACTGTTAGCTATTTTATTATTTAATTTCCCAATACTAACGGTGGAGCCTAGAGTAAGGCAACGTTGTGGCGGTGACTCTGTGACCCCGCACTCTTCATCCCGGAAGTTCAGGAATAGACCGTGTTAAATCATTTTGCAGTTCCCCCCCTTTTACGCCGTTGGTTCAACCCCCTGCTGTGGGCACTGGTGCTCATTGGTTTGAATATGCGACCGTTGCTGACCTCGATCGGCCCGTTGTTGCCGACGTTGCGACAGGCCACCGGCCTGAGTTTTGGCGGGGCAGCACTGCTGACCACCTTGCCAGTATTGATGATGGGGTTGATGGCGCTGGCTGGCGGGGCGATCAACCGCCTGTTCGACGAGCGTACCAGCGTAGTGTTGAGCTTACTGGCGATTGGTGTGGGTGCTGCCTGGAGGGAACTGGCACCGGGCAGCACGCAATTGCTGCTGAGCGCGGTATTGGGTGGGCTGGGGATTGGGGTGATCCAGGCGGTGATGCCCGGCATTATCAAACATCACTTTCTCAAACAGATGGCATTGGTGGCCGGGCTGTGGTCGGCGGCCCTGATGGGCGGTGGTGGCTTGGGGGCGGCGATCACTCCCTGGCTGATGAGTGTCGGCCATGACTGGCACAGTGCATTGGCCTGGTGGGCCGTACCTGCACTGGTGGCGTTAATCGCCTGGTGGCCGGTCAGCCGTGGCCTTGCGCGTCTGACACCGTCCGGAACCTCCTCCGGGCCGAGCCTGTGGTTCAGCCGTCGTGCCTGGTTGCTCGGCGCTTATTTTGGTTTGATCAATGGCGGCTATACCAGCCTGATCGCCTGGCTACCGCCCTATTACATGCAGCTTGGCTGGCAGCCGCAAGCCAGCGGATCTTTGTTGGCATTGATGACCTTTGGGCAGGTGGTGGGGGCTTTGTTGTTGCCGGCGCTGGCGCGCTCGGCGGATCGCCGCCCATTGTTATTACTGGCATTAGCCATGCAGTTGATCGGCTTCGTTGGCCTGATTTATTTACCGCAGACGTTGCCGTGGGTCTGGGTGCTACTGTCCGGTTTGGGGCTGGGCGGCGCCTTCCCGTTGTGTCTGGTATTGGCGCTCGATCATATCCCACACCCGGCGGCCGCGGGGCGGTTGGTGGCCTTTATGCAGGGCATTGGCTTCCTGCTGGCGGGTGCTACGCCTTATATTTCCGGGGTGCTGCGTGATTACAGCGGCGGTTTTGTACTGGATTGGCAAATCCATGCGTTGCTGGTGGTGGTATTGATTGCGATCACCTGGTGCTTCCATCCGCACAGCTACCGGCGGGCGTTCGCCGAATAATATTACTGTCATTGCGGCTCCCTATAGTGACGTTGCTTTTACCTCTGGGCAATAACAACAAAAAGGGAACCATGACATGCACATCACCAAAACCCGTCTGGCGCTATTGGCTGGCTGTATGGCGCTGAGCAGTAATCTATGGGCAGACGCTCAACCGGTGCCAGCAACCTTGGCCGGGCACGCGCTATTAGCCGTTAAATCCAACGTTGCCGCACCGCAGGATGCCCCTAACGATTTGCAGCAAAGTGGTAAATACACCAGTGGCAAACGTGTGACTGAACTGGGTAGCGTGGCGGGCAAATCCGCCGATCGCATGACCGGTATTGGTCTGCCGATCAGTGGCCAGCCGCTACAGGGGCATTCCGGCATCAAACATATGCCTGACGGCACCTACTGGGTACTAACCGACAACGGCTTCGGCAGTAAAGCCAATTCGCCGGATGCCATGCTGTACCTCAATCACTATGAAATTGACTTCAGCAACGGCACGGTGACCCCGTTGGAAACGGTATTCCTGCACGATCCGGACAAAAATGTCCCCTTCCATATCATCAATGAGAGCACCGATAAGCGTTACCTGACCGGTAGCGATTTTGACCCGGAAAGCTTCCAGTTTGCTGACAATGCCCTGTGGATCGGCGACGAGTTCGGCCCCTACCTGATTAAGGCCGATCTGAACGGTAAGGTATTGGCGGTGTTCGATACCAAGGTCGACGGCAAGGTGGTGAAGTCGCCGGATAACCCGACGCTGACCTTGCCGGGTGCACCGGATGGCAAACAGAACTTCCAGGTGGCGCGTTCTAAAGGTTTTGAAGGCATGGCGGCCTCACCGGACGGCAGCAAGTTGTACCCGTTGCTGGAAGGCGCGCTGTGGGACGGTGAAAAATTCGAGAACATCGATGGCAAACGCTACCTGCGGGTGCTGGAGTTTGACGTGAAACAACAGACCTGGACCGGTCGCAGTTGGCAATATGTGTTGGAAGATAACCAGAACGCGATTGGTGATTTCAACATGATCGACGCCACCCATGGTTTGGTGATCGAGCGCGATAATAACGAAGGCACGGCGGACAAAGCCTGCGCTGCTGGCGCCCCCACAGACAACTGCTTCAGTCAGGTGGCGAAGTTCAAGCGAGTGTACAAAATCGCTTTTTCTGACAATAACGTCGGCAAACCGGTCGATAAATTGGCTTATATTGATCTGATGAACATTCAGGACCCAAATAAACTGGCGCGCAAACCGCTGAATAACGGCGTGCTGACTTTCCCGTTCTTCACCATTGAAAATGTGGACGTGGTGGATGGCAGTCATATCATCGTCGGCAACGATAATAACTTCCCGTTCTCCTCCAGCCGCCAGCCAAATGTGGCGGATGACAACGAGTTTATCCTGCTGGACGTGAAAGAACTGTTGAAGCCTTAACCCTGCCTGCCTCCGGCATATTGCCGGAGGCTACCGCTATTTCCCTCTTAGCGCTAAGGGTAAACTGCGCTATAATCAGCCCCTTGCTTCCTGTTCCCGAAGGAAGATCCTCGTCCCCGGTGGGGCGGCCGGACTTCAAATCCGGTTGGGGCCGCCAGCGGTCCTGGGCAGGTTCGACTCCTGTGATCTTCCGCCAATCAGCCTCTACCGACCCCCTGTAGTACCTGATAAAACAAGGTAAATAACCCCACCATTGTCGCCTGAAGGTAAACGGCATCAAGCCCTTTTTGGGGATCAGGTTAATCACCGACGGAAATCTCCTGGAGGATGAATTCAACAAAAGCCGGACGATGTAATGGCGCTCCCCTCTTTGACTGTGCACTCTCCTCGTTATTGCGATTGCGCTACCTCATGGGCCACCACGCCGTCGATCTCTGTGGCAGTGATACCGTACTTCGCCACGCGGGCACGGTGGTCCGCCGAGCCGAGATACACGCGAAGCTGTTTATTGACTGCTTGCAATAAACGCTGGTTAGTCTTGCTGAAAGAGAATGCACCGACGGGTGTCTTACCGTTCTTGTCCATTGCGTGTGCGACAGATTCCAGCCCCGCATGGGCACCCGCGATAGCGCTGTTGCCAAGCGCCGTGGCGGCGAAAGCGTCTATCGTTCCTGCCTGCAAGGCGGCAATAACTTCTGACTGATCTTTGAACAGGATGATCTGGCCATCTTCTACGCCCGCAGCTTTGGCTGAATCAACCTGCACCTGCCCAGGAATGAGGCCCAGACGCGCATCGCCGCGCGCCGCCACGGCTTCGTAGCTCGTCAGCAGTTTCGGATTACCCTGTTGTACTACGAAGCCATCTCCGAGTGCCCAAACAGGTCGGCTGAAGGCCACCTGCTGGGTACGTTCCTCGGTGACGAAGATGGGCACATTCATGTCCCAGCGGCCTTCACTCACGCCGGGAAGCAGTTCCGCGAACGTGGTCAACTGATATTCGATGGAGGTGACACCGATGGCGCGCAGTACCACTTCGGCCAGTTCGACATCGGCACCGACGACAGCCTGGTCGTCGCCTGTCCAATAGAACGGCGGCTCTTCGACGTAGGCAATACGTACTTTCATGGTGTTTCTCCTGTAGTGGATTGGATTCATTCAGTGACGTCACCCTTCACGGCGGACAAGGTTGGGTGCTTCACATCCATCAGTGTGATGATCTCATTGTAAGAGAAGCGTCCGCGTCAAAGGCGTGAAGGAGGCTTCCCTGAGAGGTTTGGGAGCAAGGGCATGGCATCCTTATTTTCGTCGGAATTCAGTCATCTTAGTGAGTACAGCTGAACCGGTACAGACACAATTATCAGTATTTGTACCAGCACAATTTAATTGCAATAACAAGCCGTGGCAGTGACAATGGATGCAACTTTCTGATGATGGCTCCCCGTGGACACACCCGTTTCCTACCTCTATGAACAGTTGGCTGATCTCATTGCCAATATGATTGGCAACGGCGCGTTCGTGCCGGGGGCTCGCTTGCCGTCGGTGCGTTCCATGAGCAAGCAGCACCATGTCAGCATCTCGACTATCCTGCAAACGTACCGACTGCTGGAAGACCGGGGTATGCTCGTCGCGCGGCCACAGTCGGGCTTCTACGTGGCCCCGCAGCGTCGCGGCGCGCTCGCGCTGCCTACCACCTCGCGCCGACGTGCAAAGGCCTCTACTGTGTCGATCAGCGGGGCGGTTTCGGTGCTTCTGGAGCATGCGTCCAGGAGCGAACTCCTGCCTTTCGGCTGCGCGGTGCCCGATGCGATGCTGCTGCAGTCCAAGGGCCTCGATCTCGCGCTCGCACGTGTGGCACGCCGTGACGGTGCACGCCTAAACGTCTATGGTGCTCCGCAGGGCGAATTGAGCCTGCGCTGCGAAATCGCCAAGCGGGCAGTACGCTACGGGCACGCGCTGTCGCCCGACGACGTGGTTCTCACGAATGGTTGTACTGAGGCATTGGCACTCGCGTTGTCGGCCGTGTCCCGACCCGGCGACACCATTGCTGTCGAATCGCCCACCTACATGGGCTTGCTGCACACGCTGGAAATGTTGGGTCTCAAGGCTGTCGAGCTGCCGGTCGATCCTGTACGCGGCATCAGCGTCGATGCGCTCGCCTATCTGCTGGCGACCCAGCCGGTCGCGGCTTGTGTGCTGTCGTCAAGTTTCAACAATCCCCTCGGTTCGTCCATGGCCGAAGCCGACAAGCGAGCACTTCTTGCTGTGTTGGCCCGACACAATGTGCCGCTGATCGAAGACGACGTCTATGGCGACATCTATTTTGGGCGAGAGCGCCCAACACCGTTCATCGCGCTGGATGGTGGTGTACATACAATCTATTGCAGTTCCTTCTCCAAGAGCCTCGCCCCCGGATACCGTGTGGGTTGGGTGGCGACAAGTGCCTACAAGAAACAGGTGATGGATCTTAAGCTCGCCTTCAGCCTCTGCGGAACCGTGCTGCCGCAGGTTGCGGTGGCAGAATTCCTGGCCAGCGGCGCCTACGACCGGCACTTGCGCGGCTTGCGCAAGCTGTTCCAGGATAACTTGGCGCGCATGGCCGGGGCGGTCGAGGCCAGCTTCCCTGCAGAAACGCGGATGAGCCAGCCAGAAGGCGGATTCGTACTCTGGCTCGAATTGCCGAAGCACTTCGATTCGCGCGCGCTGTTCGATGAAGCTCTGGAACATAGAATCTGTTTCGCGCCCGGCGACGTGTTCTCGGCCAGCCGGCGCTTTCGCAACTGCCTGCGCCTGAGCGCCGGTCATGCCTGGAACAAGCAAATCGAAGAAGGTGTGCACCGTTTGGGTCAACTGACACAAGCGCTACTCATGCGCTGATTTGTTTACGCTTCACCAATATAAGCTACAGGAACTAAGCAACCAGGCGGCTGAAAATCGAAGTGTGACTCCGTGTCTTGCACTCGTTTGGTACAGGAGGGAAACCTGCTGCATTATCTGGCTGACCGTGTTGATATCCAGGGCAAGTTCAGTGACGGAGAATGACTTAAACTGAAAGAAGTATTCCCACAATTTATCAGCCAGATGGAATCGATGTGGACCCCCGGTAACTATCGGTAAATGCTACTTCCAGCCTGCTGGAACAGGACCATGGCCTGACGCTGAACGACATGACGTTCCCTCCCGGTTTATGGACTCCATTCGAGATAACCCACATCAACAGGTATTTGAGGTGGATTCATTCTCTATCCGCTATTTCCAGAAAGGTCGTGGGCATATCACGTTCAAACGGTTGGAATTGGTAGAAAAGATGAACGATATCGTAGCGAAGAATTTTCTGGGAGCGGTACCTGCAAGAAAAACCATTTGGGATGCTTATGGAGGTTACTAATTTATCCAACACAAAATATTAGTATAAAATCAATTTGTTAAATATCAAATGTGACTTCTGTGATGCCGTTTTCGTAAATTCCATACGCCACAATAAACCAATGCAGAACGACTGCCACGTCAGTAAACACCTGATAATAAATTTCCTATTAAATAAACTTACCCAGTTTTAGCACAAAGAGCTAAAAACGCGACTATCTTTACCAATGAGCACGGGCTCCGCAAATGAGAGGCAGTTATGTTTCTTAATTACTTCGCGTTGGGTGTACTTATTCTGGTTTTTCTCATTATTTTTTATGGGATTATTATCCTGCATGATATTCCCTATCTTATTGCCAAGGCACGTAACCATCCGCATGCCGATGCGATCCATGTCGCAGGCTGGGTGAGTTTATTCACTCTGCATGTGATCTGGCCGTTTTTATGGATATGGGCTACTTTATACCGCCCAGAGCGTGGTTGGGGTATGCAAAATCAGGAGGCATCGCTCGCACAGTTGCAGCAACGTGTGGCGGAGCTAGAGTTGAAGTTAGTTGATATTAAAACGCCTCCTGCGGAGTAGCCACCATGGATCTGCTCATTATCTTGACGTATGTCGCTTTTGCCTGGTCTATATTTAAAATTTTTAAAATACCGGTAAATAAATGGACTGTGCCCACAGCAGCTTTAGGGGGTGTATTTTTAATTGGTGCGTTAATTCTATTAATGAATTATAACCATCCATATACTGCTCTGGCACAGAAAGCGGTTGTTTCTATCCCTATTACGCCTCAGGTGACTGGCATAGTTAGCGAAGTAACCGATAAACAAAATGTATTAATAAAGAAAGGTGAGGTGCTATTTAAATTGGACCCTGTGCGGTATCATGCTCGCGTCAATCGACTGCAGGCAGATTTGGTCACCGCGATTAATAACACCCAGGTTTTAAAAGGTCAGCTTGATGAAGCCATTGCCAATACGTCTCGGGTCAGTGCCGAACGCGATAGATTATATAAAGACTACCAACGCTATATTAAAGGCAGTCAGGCAAAGGTAAACCCTTTCTCTGAAAGCGATATTGATAACGCCCGGCAGAACTATCTGGCGCAAGATGCGCTAGTAAAGGGGTCGGTGGCTGAACAAGCACAAATAAAAAGCCAGTTAGACAGTGTGGTGAACGGGGAGCAATCTCAAATTGTCAGCCTCAGAGCACAGTTGGCGGAGGCCAAATATAATCTTGATCAAACGGTGATTCGCGCTCCGAGCAACGGGTATATAACCCAGGTGCTCATCCGCCCAGGTACTTACGCAGCGGCTATTCCGCTGCGGCCGGTGATGGTATTTATTCCTGAGCAAAAACGGCAAATCATTGCTCAGTTCCGCCAAAATTCCTTGCTGCGTCTTAAGGCAGGCGACGAGGCCGAGGTGGTGTTCGATGCATTTCCCGGCCAGGTATTCCCCGGTAAATTGATTAGAATTCTTCCGGTAGTCCCCGGTGGATCATACCAGGCTCAGGGGACGCTACAATCGCTGAGTATGGCCACTGGCAGTGACGGTGTACTGGCGGTGATTGAGCTGGCACCCAACAGTGAAATCGATGAGTTGCCGGACGGAATTTTTTCGCAGGTGGCAGTTTACTCCGACCACTTTACCCATGTTGCGGTGATGCGCAAAGTACTGTTACGCATGACCAGTTGGATGCATTATCTCTATCTTGACCATTAGTTATCTATGATAAAGCCGCTTTCTGAGGGGGCGGCTTAGTAACTTACGACTTAGGCATATTGCGTTAATCGCCAGGTGACAGCCTGGTTATTATAGAGTGGCATGGTATTACCTTTGGCAATGGGAGCGGTGGTTGATGGTGTCGTCCAGACGCCGCTTTCAGGGCATTTGTGCCCGGTAGAGGCTGTGATGCCGATAGGGGGTTTAGCCGTGATGATCTCTCCTTAATCAATGCGGCGCTACCCTTAGACCCGCTAAGAAAGATATTTACATGTTCACGTATATATTCAATCCCGCAAGCCAAATACAAAGTATTAGTTTTTTATTAGTAAATTTAGGTGTTGGTTATTTAATTTTAACTGCTCTTCACCCTAGGTTGTTTCAATATATAATAAATGTAAGTTTTTAGAGTGATAACATTTGATTTTAATATGTTTTTTGAAATGATTTAAGTTGTTTTTTATTCTAAAGTGGAGGGTTGTTATATTGATTAAGCCCCGATATCAAATCCACGGGGCTGCTGATTATCGTCTTGTCAGAACCAGCCTGGGGCAGTTTGAAATTATCCCCCCGAAGGGCAGGTCTCCGCCAATGCAGTCAACCCCTCGCTTTCCTGCTTGAATGAAACCTTGTCCTGATCCAGTGTGATCACGAAAATGCTGTCGAAGTCGCTACCTGGCCATTTGGGCACCATATTGGCGTCGCCACCGCGTGCCGCGACGATGTTCTTCACCGCCTTATCGAGATTCTTATGTTCCCAGGCGATGAAAATACGTGAGTTTTGGTATTTGTCGCTGAGCAGTTCCTGTTGCAGCCCGGCGATGTCATCGGCGTGAAACTGGATGCCGATTGGGAGCCCTACGCGCACGGCGGTAGGCATGATGGTCGACAGCGCTCGCAGAGAACTGCCGGTCTTGTTCTCTTTCGGTCCGGCAGCAAAGATAAAGTCTGGCTTGCCATAGCGGTTCAGCAGCACATCCGGCAGTGCCAATGCGCGGTTCAGGCCTTTACAGGTTAGCTGCCCGCTGCTGTTAGCGGGTTTCTCCCCGTGCCGCACGAAGATCAGCGTTTCCTGTGCCAGTGCGCTTTGGCTGAACAACAGCACCGCCGCCAAACCACCGAGTAAATTTCGAGCTACTTTGTTAAACATCCTCAACCCTTATGTAATGGCTTGCTGATTTCTATGCGCTTTTGGTCGCGTTACTCGCTATCATTACCGGTGTGACAAAAAGGGCATGCCGCACCGATGTGGCGCCTCTGGGATAATTAAATACTGGCCTAAGGAAGGATTTACAATGAAAAACATTTTCTTTTTTGATGCGATGCTGACTCCGAAAATCATCACCGGTGTCTACTGGCTTTGCCTGCTGAGCATTATTGTTGGCGGGATTGGGGCGATGTTCTACGGTGAGTTCTTCCGTGGTCTGTTCGCGATCATCATCGGTGGCGTGTTCACTCGCGTTTGCTTTGAAATGATCATAATTGCGTTTAAAAATAACGAATATCTGCGCAAAATTGCTGAAAAGCCATAATGTTTTAAAATGCCGGGCTGTGCCCGGCATCCTGTTATTCCCCCAAAGTGATCGCCAGCCGCTCCTTCATCAACTCAATAAAATTATCCGGCAGCGTTTTCGTTGTGGGGGCCCGTAGCGCTTTGCTCCAGACCGGCTCCGGGAAGTGCGAATCGTCGAGGTAACGCGGGACGATATGCCAATGCAAATGTGGCAACGCGGTACCCAGACTGGCGATGTTTATCTTCGCTGGCGTTAGCAACTGACGTAGCTGCGCTTCAACCTGTGCCACCACCGCCATGATGCTGTTGCGCTGGTCGTCACGCAGATCGCTCAATTCGGCGATGTGTTCATGCCACACCACCCGACACCAACCTGGGAAGGGACTGTTAGCGATAAAAATTGCCCGACACAGTGCGTTTTGCCACAGCACGATCTCATCGGTCGGGTGGCAGTAAACACAAGATTCATCATTCATTTTTTTCTCCTACTGCAATTTTGGACGCAGCGAAGCCCTGCCGCGCATCAGCGCAACCAGAATTCAGTGTGAAAGTGAGCAGGGCAGAGACCCCGCCGGGGGCTACGTGTTAATAACTGACTGGCGGCGTACCAAGCTGGGGGCAAATAAAAACTCCTCAACCGGCAGCTCAGGATTTTCCAGTCGGCCGATAAGCCTATCGACAATTTTCACTGCCATCTCGCGCAGCGGCGGTGCCACAGAACTGAGCGCTGGGTTAAACAGCTCGGACAGAAACATGTTATCGATGCCGACAACCGAAATATCTTGCGGTACTTGCACGCCCAGCCGTTGGAAGGCGGAGATCATGCCGATGGCCAGCATGTCATTGAGTGCGACAACGCCATCGGGTCGTGGCTCACTTTGGCAAATCTGTTCGGCGAGTGTTTTCCCCAATTCGGCCATTTCGGCATCGCCAAAGGCAAATTGCGCCTTACCTTCGATCACCGTGGCTGGCAGCCCGGCATCCTCCAACGCCTGCCGATAACCGGCAATCTTGTTGGCACGGCTGCTGGTCATGCCAGAGGCGGTGGCGAAAGCAATACGGCGGCAACCTTGGGCGAGCAGATGTTGGGCGGCCATGTTGCCAGCGGCGCAATTGTCCATCGACACGCTGTCGATCGGCAGTACTGTCTCACCGGGGGCAGTCAGCGTGCGTTCATCGTAGTTGATCATCACCAGGCCACGTTTCAGTGCATCACGGAAATGGGGGCGATCGTAAAACGTGGAGGCCACCACCACACCGCGGATGCCTAATGCCAGCAAATCGTCGAGAAAACGGATCTCCTCTTCCTCTTGCCGATGCGTATCTCCCAGCAGCACCTGATAGCCGTAATTTTGCTTGGCCGCCAGTTCAATCTCACGCACCAGTGCGGCGAAGCTAGGGTTCACGATCGACGGCACCAGCAGGCCGAGCATTTTTACCTGCCCGGTTTTGAGCTGTTGCGCTGCGCGGTTCGGTTGGTACTGCAACGCCGCCATCGCCTGTTCAATACGGGCTAGCGTATCCTTGCGCATCTGATCTACCCGGCCGTTCAGCACGTTGGAAACCGTACTGACCGACACCCCGGCATGACGTGCCACATCACGTATATTCGCCATCACATTCCCGTTTTGCATTAACCCATTACCCCGACTTTATCACGCGGCTGAAAGTGAGTCACAGGCCCTTAGGGCGCGATCTGCCCGCCGTTAACGTCGATAATCTGCCCGGTGATGTAGCCGCTGCAATTATGTGACGCCAGGAACAGATAAGTTGGCGCCACTTCTTCGCTGCGGCCAAAGCGGCCCATTGGGATGGAAGCGCACATCTTGCTCAGCACTTCTTCGCTTTTGCCGTGGTGGAAGGCCGTGTCGATACTGCCTGGCGACACGATATTGAAACGGATGTTGTCCTTGGTGAACTCCTTCACCCAGTTGCGGTGAATGTTATGTAACCAGGCTTTGGCGCTGGCATACAGGCCAGCACCGATACCGCCGCCTTCACGTGCTGCGATGGAGCCGGTGCTGATCACACTGGTAGTAGCGCCGCTTTCACGTGCTGAAGCGCGCAGGTAAGGGATAGCGAATTTGGTGACCATCAGCGCGGAGCGGCAGTTAAGGTCCATCACCCGGTCAAAGAACTCGTCGTCGATAGCTTCCAGTCCATTGCGCCCACCCAGCCCACCGGCGTTGTTGATCAGAATATCGATGCCGCCGAAACGAGCGACAAAGGCTTCCACCAGAGCTTCACAGCCAGCGGAGCGGGATAAGTCGGCGGAGAAAAACGCACACTCGCCAGGGAAGGCGGCGACTTCTGCCGGCGCCTCACTGCGCATCCCGTTAATCCCCACTTTGGCACCGTGTTGGGCGAACAGCGCTGCGGTTGCCAGCCCGATACCGGCGGTGGAACCGGTGATCAACACGCGTTTGTTGGTTAAATCAGAGAACATGGTATGGCTCCTTTTGAGTCAATCAGTAGCCCAGCCGCGTCGGCAGCCAGGTGGTGAGCGCCGGGAACAGCGCGATAACGATAATGCCGAGCAGTACGATCAGCAGGTATTTGGCCATGGGCTTGATCACGTCCTGCATGGGGACGCCACAGATGGCGCAAGTGGTATACAGGCCGAGGCCGATCGGCGGGGAAAACAGGCCAAAGCCCATCGCCAGAATCATCACAATGGCGTAATGCAGGGCATTGAAGCCGAGCTGAGTGGCAATGGGCACCAGAATTGGTGCGAAGATAATCAGTGCCGGAGCACCTTCCAGCACTGCGCCGAAGATAATCAGAATGACGATCGACAGCAGCAGAAACAGCCATGGACCGTAGTTCGCACCGATGGCAACCAACAGCTGTGCACATTGCTGCGGGATCATCTCGATGGTCAGGGCGAAAGACAAACTGGTGGCACAGGCGACGATAAACAGCAGCATGCCGGACAGGGCTGCGGTGTCGACAAACAGTGTCAGGGTGGCTTTCAGTGTGAGTTCCCCAAATGCCAGCCGACCCACGATGATGGCGTAGACCACGGCGAAAGCGGAAATCTCGGTAGATGTCGCGATACCGGCCACTACACCCTTGCCGATCATCAAAATCATCACTAACCCGACGGCGGCGCCGATCAGCAGTTGGCGCGTTGGCATCCGCACCGGGTAGGCATCATCCACGTTGATGCGCTTGCCGAAGATCACGGCGGCAATCAGCAACATCACCAGCAGGCACAACGCTGGAATCAGTCCGGCGATAAATAGCGCGCCAATAGAAATGTTGGCGATAAAGCCCATCACGATCAGGTTGACGCAAGGGGGAATCGTCTCCGCCATAATGGCCGAAGCAGCGAACACTCCGGCAGACTCTGCGGCAGGTTGGCGCGCCCGTCGCACCGCAGGCATCAGCACGCCGCCTACCGTGGCAACGTCCGCCAACTTGGAGCCGGAAATACCGGAGAAGAATGCCATCGACACAATCGTGGTCATGTTCAGTCCACCGCGATAACGGCCCATGCCCCGGACGATCAGCTCAACCAGCCGTGACGACATGCCGTTCACTTCCATCACTGCGCCAGCCAGTAAAAAGAAGGGAATGGCCAGCAGGACGAAATGGTCGACGCCAGCGGTTACCTGCTGAGCAAAGAACACGAATGGCAGCGAGGGATCGCTAAGGAAGAACACCATTGCCGACATGCCGAGCGTAAAAGCGATCGGCACGCCGGAGATGATCCCCAGAATAAAACAGGCCAGCATGAGTACGGCAGGCAGCGAACTGAACCCCAATGCGCTATGCAAGCTGAGGTAGGCAGTACCACCCAACAAGGCGACGGCAACCACGCTGAGCAATACCACTTTCAATGGTGCCTGGCAGGCGTGATCGAGCGCACTGACCAACATCACCGCTGCGCCGATAAACACCGGCACCACAAAAATCGCCTGCGGCAAGCCGTGCTCAGTGGTTTGTGGCAGCGAAATACCGACCAAACTGAAGCTGGATACCGTCAACCCGAGCGCCACCAACACCAGTACCCAACGGCTGGCATGCACCACGTATGGCTGGATTGCCGCTGGTAGCCAACGTAAGAACAGATCGACGCCAATATGCCGCCCACGCCCGGTGGAGGTGGCGACGCCGAAAAACACCAGCGTCACCATCAGGGCTCGCGCCACTTCCTCCGCCCATTCGATGGGGCTGTGCAGCGCGTAGCGCCAAATTACCGAGGCGAATACCACCACGACGTTTACCAGCAGCGCCAATGCGCCGCCCCAAGCGGTCAAACGGGTCAGGCCACGGCTTAACTGTGTCAGGATGGCCACTTTTTTTACGCTTATTTCAAGAGTGACAGGAAGGGTCATAACAAATCCTCCGCCTTGGGGGCGTTACGGTTGTGATGCGACATGAATGGCATCCAACACGGCTTTGGCTTGCGGATATTTGCCGATGAATGTCGCCTGTAGCGGCAGGGTTTGCTGGCGGAAATAGTCGCGATCGGTTTCGGTGAAAATCACGCCGGCAGCTTTCAATTTGTCCATTGCCTGGCGTTCTTTTTCCGCTGCGATTTTGCGTTCATAAACCGTTGCTTCGCTGGCGGCAGCCGACACGTCGGCTTGCAGCGATTGCGGGATGCGTTGGAAAGCGTTTTGGCTGATGGTAGCGACAATCGGGTTGTAGATGTGGCGAGTCAGTGTGGCGTATTTGGCGATCTCGTAATACTTGCTGGTGTAGACCGTGGCGGCGTCGTGTTCCACACCGTCGATCACCCCCATCTGCAATGCGGAGTAAACTTCACCGCCGGGCATCGGGATCGCGGTGGCCCCCATACTTTTCAACGTGGCGATAAAGTTGGGTGCCGGCAGCACACGTATTTTCATCCGGTTGAGATCGTGCGGTGATTGCAGTGGTTTCTTACTGTAAATGTTGCGTGGACCCAGGCTGAAACCGTAGCCCAACACCTTGATGTTGCTTTGCTTGGCCAGCATGGCGCTAAGTAGCTGGCCTGCCTGACCGTCCAACGCCTGACCCAGTTGCTGGTTATCGTTAAACAGATAGCCCAGATCCAGCACGCCAATTTCCGGTACCAATGTGGCCCAGATCGAGGTGCCGGAGATCATCATGTCGATCGCGCCAATACGTACCTGTTGGACGGCATCAGCCTCTTTGCCGAGCATGCCGTTAGGGAAATAGTTGAGGGCGATTTTGCCCGGCAGGCGCTCCTCCAGGTTCTGCTTAAAACGATTGAACCAAATGGCGTGCGAGGAATATTCATCATCGGGCAGTGATGAGTACACGCGCAGGTTAACGTCGGCGGCATTGGCCCGTAGCGGCAAGGTAAAAAGTATCAATAACAGCGTGACAAACAGGCGCAGAGTTAAGCGATTTGTGAGTGATTTCATCGGCCTGGCTCCCGATCGCAGACAGACTGCGATGCTGGTGGTGAAGATGATTTCCCCTGCTGGGTAATGCTGTAGGGACAGGGGGAACAGGGACGATACTTTGTTTCTAACATTTAACTGTAACGTTTTAGTGTATCGTTACAGAAAACCTACAAACATTCCGTCGGCAGATCAATTTTTATCCGTTAAAACGGTTTGGAAATGTGGGTTCTGTGAGCAGGCTCTAATAATCGGTGTGCAGAGTTCGGTGATCGCCGGGCTGCCGCTGATGGCATTTAGCTTCTATAATCGCAGCAGGATAACCGTGAATTCAGGAGTGGGTATGCCTTCCAGGGCGATAATTAAATGGACTAAGCGGCTGACAATCGTAGTTGCCACCGTGTTACTCACACTGTTTGCGGTACGCATTTACGATACCCAAAGTGGTCCGGCGTTGGAGCCGTGGCATACTTTTGTACCGCATGAACTGTCGGCCGCCGAGATGGATAAGACCAATTGGCAGGGTTATCTTGCCGCCGAAAGCCGGGTGTTTGATGACGTGAAGGCTAACGTCACGGATAAACTCTCTGCCAG
Source organism: Serratia grimesii NBRC 13537 (assembly GCF_001590905.1). Lineage (GTDB taxonomy): Bacteria > Pseudomonadota > Gammaproteobacteria > Enterobacterales > Enterobacteriaceae > Serratia > Serratia grimesii. The sequence goes on along the minus strand of NZ_BCTT01000014.1, from coordinate 165,431 downwards.
CGAACGTATTCCCCTCAACCGCTATTTTGACGGCAGCCCGGTGTACCCAGAGCACTTTGTCCGAGACTGGAATCGCTCTTACGAACTGATGCCGCAAGGCGAGCCACGTGGCGCAGTGGTGTTGTTGCACGGTTTAACCGACTCCCCTTACAGCCTGCGGCACATTGCTGAGAACTACCGGCAACACGGTTATGTGGCGGTCGGTATTCGCCTGCCGGCACACGGCACGGTGCCGGGTGCGTTGACCAATATTGACTGGCGCGACTGGTTGGCAGCGACGCGGCTGGCCGTGCGTGAGGCGCGAAGTAAGGCCGGGGGCGATAAGCCCTTGCATATTGTGGGCTTCTCCAACGGCGGTGCGCTGGCGATGAAGTATGCGTTGGATGCACTGGATGATCCGCAGTTGGCGGCACCGCAGCGGTTGGTGTTGATTTCACCGATGATTGGCGTCACCAGTTTTGCTCGTTTCGCTGGTATTGCCGGCTGGCCTGCTGTGTTCCCAGCCTTTGCCAAAGCGGCGTGGCTCGGTGTGCTACCGGAGTTTAATCCTTTTAAATACAATTCATTTCCAGTAAATGGCGCACGCCAGTCTTATCTGCTCAGTAATGGGCTGCAACAGCAAATTGCCTTGGCGGCACGTGACGGAAAGCTGGCTAGATTAGCCCCTGTACTGACCTTCCAGTCTGTTATGGATTCGACTGTTAGCACCCGGGCGGTGATTCGTGCGTTATATAACGAACTACCGACTAACGGCAGCGAACTGGTGCTATTTGATGTTAATCGTACGGTAAACTTTGGGCCACTACTGCGGCCAAATGCGGCGGCGGCGGTCAGTCAACTGCTGCCACCAACGCCGCGTCGTTATCAGACCACGGTGATCGCTAATGCCTCACCAGAAAGCAGTGAGGCGATCGCCCGCGTTACGCCAGCTGGAGAAACCACCGAAAGCGAACAGCCGCTAGGTATGACCTACCCAACGGATATTTATTCGCTGTCGCACGTGGCGTTACCCTTCCCGGTGAATGATTCGCTGTATGGCCGGTTCCCCGAGCAGCGCGATGAGTTCGGCATTAGCCTTGGCACCCTTGCTGCACGGGGCGAGCGTTCCGTGCTGGTTGTCGATCTCGACTCGCTGATGCGCATTGCCTCCAACCCATTTTTCCCTTACTTGCTCCAGCGTATTGATAACAAGCTTTAGGCAAAACCGAGAATGCTGAACGCATCATCTTGCGGGTAGTAGCCGAGCAAGCGGCTGGTTTCTTCTAGCGACAGTCGCTTATAGCGGTTGTTGGAAACGCCGTGCACCACGGCATGGTGTACGCCTTCGATGCGCAGGCAACGTTCCAGTAGATCGGCCGCGTCGCGGTGGCTCAGGAAAGCGCTCATATCGCGGGCGCTGAGCTGTTCGCCGTGTTCTAGCGTTGTGAAATTGGCGATACGTACCGACAAGGCAGAAAGCCCTTCCTGATGTGCAAAGTAGGCGGCGATACCTTCGCCAAATGCCTTGCTAACCCCGTAGAGGTTTTTCGGTTTGGGGGCATCTTGCGGCCGAATTTGGTAATCCAGTGCATAGCCTTCCACCGCTTGTGCGCTACTGGCGAAGACCACGCGTTTGCAGCCTGCGTCTTTCGCTGCCCGGAAAATATTGAAGGTGCCGAGGATATTATTATCCATCAGCGAGTGGCAGAAGTCCGCATCGGGTGAGGGATCGGCCGCCAGGTGCAACACCGTATCGATATTGGCGCAAGCCTCACGGCAGGCTGCGATATCGGCAATGTCGAAACTGATCACCTCATCGCCTGGTTGCAGGTCGGTCAGCAGACCGAGATCTTTTTCCGCCAGCCGCAGCTGATAGCGATTTCCCACAGATTGACGGAATGCCGTCGCGACCCGGCCACCTGCACCGGTAATCAGAATTCGTCCAAACTCAGTACGTAAAGTCATGATCTCAGCCAGTCCTAAAGTCCATTATGCCGTGATCAGTAATAATCCCCTGCGTGAGTTTTGTCCAGCATTCAATTAGCAATGCTGATGCTTTATGGCGTTGTCGGACATTTTTTTTCGATGATGTCGGTCAGAAATGTCATCACTGCGCGTACGGCAGTCGAGCGTGCCAGATCGGGGTAAGTGACCAGCCAGAGATCACGTATCGGCGCGGCGATTGATGTGGGCAGCGTCACCAGTTCTGGGTCGCTATCGGCGACAAATGTCGGTAATACTACGGCTCCGAGTCCCGATCTCGCAGCTTCTTGCAAAGAGAACAGATCGCTGGCCTGGAACACCACAGGACGGCCTTGTAACAGCTGTTGCAGCCATTGCTGGTGGGGTTGGTGTTGGTAGTGATGGTCATAGGCGATAAAGGCCCGGGCGGCCTCTGGTAGCGCGGCGTGCTGCCTTGTGGCGTACAGGGCGTAGCGCATTATGCCGATGCGCTTTATCAACAGATCTGGCTGTTGTGGCCGTACCATGCGAACTGCCACTTCGGCATCACCGCGATCCAGTTCGGCTATTGCCGACTCACCGGAGAGAATCAACGTAATATGCGGAAATGATTGATGAAATTCCGCAATTTGCGGTGCAATAATCCGAGCGGCAACCGACGGCGGGGCGCTAATGCGCACCTGGGTTTGTGGCGTTTCTCCGGCGCTACGTGCATGACGCACAATGGCGTGGCTTTGGTTTTCGATGTCGGTCGCCAGGCCGGCAATCACTTTTCCGTCCTGCGTCAGCGGTGTGCTGCGCGGCAGACGAAGGATCAGCGGCACGCCGAGAGCCTTCTCCAGTGCGGCCACTCGTCGACCTACAGTGGCGTGATCGCAACCCAGCTCCCGTGCCGCTGCCGACAATGAGCCGGTACGTGCCAGCACCACGAAGTGTTTTAAATCCTGCCAATCGAACATCAGTGAATTCCTGCACAGTATACCTGCAAATTTAAGGAATATTCACACAGAGTGAGACGTGATTCAATAGTGTCATTACTGTAACCAGATTGAACTATTTAATTAGGTAATCTTATGTATTTGCATTTGGAGGGCCGTGTCGCGCTGGTTACCGGTGCGAGTGACGGTATTGGGGCGGGAATGGTTCGGGTATTGGCGGCTGAAGGGGTCTCCGTGGTAGCGACGGCCCGCCGTGAAGATCGCTTGCTGACACTGGCGGATGAGATAGAGCAAGCAGGTGGCATAAGGCCCTATACCATTGCCGCGGATATCACAGACACGGAAGCGCTCAACAGCATGCTTGCACAAGCTATAGCGCGGTTTGGAACGATCGATATTGTGATTAATGCCGTTGGTGGCGCTCGCCCGATGGCGTTGAATGAAGCCGACGGCGTTTGGGATGAGGCGTTTGGCCTAAACTTTACGCCGGCGCGTCGGGTGACGCACGCATTACTGCCCGGTATGCAGGCGCAGGGATGGGGACGCATTATCAACATCAGCGGTTCTATGGAGCCGCGTAGCCTGAACGCAGCAACTGCCGCCAAAGGGGCACTGCATCTGTGGGCCAAAGGGTTGGCGGGTGATGTGGCTGCACAGGGCATTACGATCAATACGCTGCAGCCCGGGCGGATTAATAGCGCGCAGGTGCGTGAAAAACTGCACCCGACGGACGCCGCACGGTTGGCGTTCATCGAACAGAACATCCCGATTGGCTACTTTGGTGAGCCGGAAGATATGGCTTATCTGGCGGCGTTTCTTTGTTCCCCGCTAGCGCGATATATCACGGGTACGGTTATCCCGGTAGACGGCGGTATGCACTATTTTGCCCACTGACGTGGTTTTGCATGCTGGGTCACAGTTCAGTAATTTGGCGTCTTAGGGTCTTGCTCCAGCAAAATATGGAGTGTTAACGTCTTAGCTCAACCGATTTAGGGTTGTCACTGCTTCGGCAGGCAAAACCTAAACCTCGTGTTTCTGTTTCCGTGTGGATGCAGAAGCCATGAGGTTTAGGTTTTTTTTTGCGCTGAATTCCGTAACGGCGATTGGCCATCGCGCCACGGAGGCCAGCAGAACGTAGATTTTAAGGGTAATACTATGAAATATGAAACATTAGCCCGTGAGATTTTGGCCGGCGTCGGTGGCCGCGACAACGTGAGAAGTTTGGTGCACTGTGCCACCCGCTTGCGTTTTAAACTGCGTGATAATCAGCGTGCTGATGCTGCGGCACTGAAAAAAAATCCCGGTGTGATCATGGTGGTAGAAAGCGGCGGACAGTTTCAGGTGGTTGTGGGTAACCACGTTGCGGAGGTTTATCACGCGGTCAATCAGGTCGGTAGCTTGGGTGATGATGTAGCGGCGGATGATGACGGAAAAAAGGAAAACCTGTTCAGCCGATTCATTGATGTGGTGTCCGGTATTTTTACACCGCTGTTGGGAGTGATGGCGGCTTCGGGGATCCTGAAAGGTTTTCTGGCGTTGAGCCTGGCTTGTGGTTGGCTGCTGGGGAGCAGCGGTACCTATAAAATGTTGTTTGCTGCCAGTGATGCCCTGTTCTATTTCCTGCCGATTATGCTGGGCTATACCGCCGGTAAAAAGTTCGGCGGCAATCCATTTATTACCATGGCAATCGGCGGTGCATTGACCCATCCGCTAATGATGGCGGCATTTGATGCCGCCCAGCAGCCTGACGCGGCGCGTGAATATTTCTTCGGCATCCCGCTGACATTTATCAACTACAGCTCGTCGGTGATTCCGATTATTTTCGCCGCCTGGGTTTCGTGCCGATTGGAGCCGTTGTTTAACCGGGTAATCCACAGTGCGTTGCGCAATTTTGTTACGCCGCTGTTGTGCCTGGTGATTACCGTTCCGCTGACTTTCCTGCTGATTGGCCCAGCAGCCACCTGGCTTAGCCATTTGTTGGCTAACGGTTATCAGAGCATCTACGCGTTTAATCCCATCATTGCGGGCGCTTTTATGGGCGCGATGTGGCAGGTATGCGTGATCTTCGGTCTGCATTGGGGGCTGGTGCCGTTGATGATCAATAACCTGAGCGTGCTTGGCCGCGACACCATGGTACCGCTGCTGTTGCCGGCAGTGATGGGGCAAGTCGGTGCGACGCTGGGTGTGATGTTGCGTACCCGTGATGCCAAATTACGGGCGTTGGCAGGTTCCGCGATTGGCGCCGGTATCTTTGGTATTACCGAGCCGGCGGTTTACGGTGTGACTCTGCCGAACAAACGACCGTTTATCTTCGGCTGCATTGGCGGTGCGCTTGGTGGTGCGGTGATCGGTTATTTCCATACTGCCACTTACTCCTTTGGCCTGGTGAATATCTTCACCTTTGCGCAGATTATTCCCGCCGGTGGTTTTGACGCCACGGTGTGGGGTGCAATTGTCGGTAGCTTATTGTCGTTTTGTCTCGCGGCGGTGGCCAGCTATCTGTTTGGTGTCGCACCTACCGAAACGATCGAGGAACTAACGCCTGCCGCCCCCCTTAACCGCAAACAGTGCGTTGTTAGCCCGATTGCCGGTGACGTGATGCCGTTGGAACAGGTCAATGATGCCACTTTTGCCAGCGGTTTATTGGGCAAGGGAGTGGCGATAACCCCACAGCAAGGTCGAGTGGTGGCACCGGCTACGGGACGTGTTGCATCGCTGTTTAACACTAAACATGCCATTGGCATTGAGTCGGATGACGGTGCTGAGATTTTAATTCATGTCGGCATAGACACCGTCAAGCTCGACGGACTGCATTTTATTGCCCATGTGCAAGAGGGGGACCGCGTTAGCACGGGCGATCTGTTGATTGAGTTTGACCAGGCGGCAATCCGTGCTGCCGGCTTTGATACCACCACACCGATCATCATCAGCAACAGCGATGACTACGTCGACGTGCTGGCCAGCGGCCAGGGCAGGGTGCAAGAACAGGCGCCGCTGCTGACTTTATTACGTTAACCGAGGAGAAAGCGATGAGCAGCAAATTTCCAGACCATTTTCTATGGGGCGGTGCGGTAGCAGCCAATCAGGTGGAAGGGGCTTATCAGACCGATGGCAAAGGGTTGTCGACTTCTGATTTGCAACCGCAGGGCATCTTCGGCGCCATTACGCCGCGGGTTGACGGCGACAGCGGCATTAAGGATGTGGCGATCGACTTTTATCATCGTTATCCGCAGGACATCGCGCTGTTTGCTGAAATGGGCTTTAAGTGCTTGCGAACCTCTATTGCCTGGACGCGCATTTTCCCGCAGGGCGATGAAGATGTCCCGAATGAAGCCGGCTTGGCGTTCTATGACCAGTTGTTCGATGAAATGGCAAAGTACGGCATTCAGCCGTTGATCACCCTGTCACACTACGAGATGCCGTATGGGTTGGTGAAGAATTACGGGGGATGGGGTAACCGTAAGACCATCGAATTTTTCGAGCGCTACGCACGCACGGTGTTCGAGCGCTATAAGCACAAGGTGAAGCATTGGCTGACCTTTAACGAGATCAATATGTCGTTGCATGCACCCTTTACCGGTGTCGGGTTAAAGGACGACAGTAGCAAGAGCGAGATTTATCAGGCGATTCACCATCAGTTAGTGGCCAGTGCCAAAGCGGTAAAAGCCTGCCATGACATTGTGCCGGGCGGCAAAATTGGCAATATGCTGTTGGGCGGTATTTTGTATCCGCTCAGTTGCAAACCGGAAGATGTGTTGGAAACCCAGCGCCAGAACCGTGACTGGTTGTTCTTTGGCGACGTGCAGGCACGCGGCGGCTATCCGGCGTATATGCAACGTTTCTTCCGCGAAAACAATATTCAGGTAGAGATCACCGCCGAGGACAGAAAGACGCTGCGCGAGACAGTCGATTTTATCTCTTTCAGTTATTACATGAGTGGTTGTGTGACTACCGACGAACAGCAGAACAACACGGCCCGTGCCAACATTCTCAATATGGTACCGAACCCGCACTTGGCCAGTTCTGAATGGGGTTGGCAGATTGATCCCGTTGGTCTGCGCTATCTGCTTAATGTGTTGTACGACCGCTACCAAAAGCCGTTGTTTATCGTGGAGAACGGACTCGGGGCGAAGGACCGTATTGAAGCTGATGGCAGCATCAACGACGACTACCGCATCAATTATCTCAACGATCATCTGGTACAGGTCGCTGAAGCGATTGACGACGGTGTTGAAGTGATGGGGTACACCAGTTGGGGACCGATCGACCTGGTCAGTGCCTCTAAGGCTGAGATGTCCAAGCGCTACGGCTTTATTTATGTCGATCGCGATGATACCGGCAAGGGCAGCTTGGAACGCCGCCGCAAAAAGAGTTTCTACTGGTACCGTGATGTGATCCAAAGCAACGGTAACAGCCTGAAAGACAAAGCCTAAGTTCTGTCAATCAACCCGGTGGCAACCGCCGGGTCATCACCTTTATTTACTGCTGCCAATGATGGGGAATTTTTACCCAGGGATTGCTGTTGCTTGCAGTCAGCGCGATATGCGGAGAAATATAATAATGAAATGCCCATTACCTCACTCTATGACTCTTGCGGCGTTATTGCTGACCTGCGCTGGCGCACAGGCCGAAACGTTGCAAACCGCCAAAGATGTGGAGGCACCCACCGCCAAATGGCAGGGTGTCGCACTTGGCTTTGAACCGCCACAGGCAGGGCTGTTGGGGGATATGTTAGGGATCAGGCCGATCCTGGAAGATCATGGTTTTCACTATAATCTGGGGTACCTTAGCCAGATTTCCTATAACGCCGGTGGTGGGTATAACCACGATAAGCAGGTGTCATACATTGATCAGTTCTCGCTGACCTTCAGTCAGGATCTTCAGGCGCTAACGGGGATTCCGGATGCGGCGATTGAAGGCAATATTGTTAACCGTAACCATGATAACAACCTGACACGCGATCGTTTGCAGGATCCTCGCGTCAATCCGACCGATTTGTCGCAAGAAAGTTATGGCGGCCAGTCGATCACCCGATTGGGCTGGTTAACGTTTAGCCGCAGTTTTCTCGATCGCCGGCTGCAATGGCGTATCGGTATGATGAACAAGGTGCAGGATTTCGATCAGATCATTCCCTGCGATTTCCAGACACTGACCTTGTGCGGCGGAAAATCTGCCAACTCATTGACCTGGTATAACTGGAACGTCCATTACTGGGGCACCACCTTGCAGTATAAACTGACTGATGGGCTGACCTTTAAAACCGGTGTGATGGAACAAAACCCGCAGGCACCTAGCCGCAGTCATGCCTGGAGTTGGTCGACCAAGGGCAGTAAGGGCGTTTTGTTGCCAATGGAACTGGAATTGAAAACCAACGCGGTCAATCAGTTACCTGGGGTCTACAATATTGGCGTGTTATTCACCAATGCTAGTCAGCAGGATTTGTATGAGGGCGTTTCTGGTGGCCCGGGGGCGGACGATCCTAACGGCTATCGCAGCCATGATCGTACCTGGTTCCTGTACACCGGCTTTAACCAGCAGGTCACGCGCCACCAGGATGACGCTAATCGAGGACTAAGCCTGTTCTACAGTCTGGGGCTGGCAGATCAGCGGTCAAACTATATGCATTACTCAACCTCAACCGGCATCCGTTACCGTGGGCTGTTTGACGCTCGCCCAGATGATTGGCTGGGCTTGGGGGTATCGATGGTCAAGCTGAGCAACCATTATCGGGATAACCAGCGCTACCTTAATCAAATCAACAACGCCACCGACTATAACGATCCCAACTATCACCCAGTACCGGGGCATTCAGTAACGGCGGAACTCTATTATCGCTTCAACGTCACTCCGTGGTTGCAGTTACAACCGGGCGTGCAATATTGGCACCATCCGGCGGGCGTTAACGAAACGCAAGATGCCTGGGTGACGGCGCTCAAAACGGTGGTGACTTTCTGACGGCTACGCCGCGTCGCTTTCCCGGTAGCGCTGGCGCGTGTGTTCGAACCAGCTCGCCGGGACGTTATGCGGCGGTAATTGCAACTTTTGTAGCCCCTGCTCGACAATATGGTGCGCTTGCTGCCACAGCGTTGGATCGCCCTCGGTAAGGACTTCCAGTAACCGCTGTTTTTCGATCAGATAGGTACGGGCAAAATGGCTATCGTATTCAAGCAGTGAACGGGTGTTATCGATCAAGTCCGACAGCTTAATGGTCTTGGCCTGTGGTGAAGCTTGGGCGCTGTGGCGTCGATCGCGATTCTTGCGTTCAAAACGGTTACCGTCGGCGGTACTGCTGACGTTGGTCAGCATCGCCACCAGGGTGGCGACTTCCGGCCCAAAATGGCTTTCGATATCACTGAGAGTGGTGGGCGTATCTTCTACCGTGTCGTGCAGCCAGGCAGCGGCCAGCATTTCTTCACTGTGTGGCACGCTACTGACGATTTCCATCACCGCCTGAGGGTGAACAATATAAGCGTCATCTGTATATTTTCGGCGCTGATCAATGGCCGCATGCGCTTTGGTAGCGTAACGACGTGCGCGCTCTGCCAATGTGTTTGTCATGTCCATTCCCTCCACACAGCACCCCGCTGTGACATCCTCTGTTTTAAAAACGTAGCACATTGTCTAAAAATAGCTTGCGATTACATAGTGCACTATCTATATTTGATTCATGAAAACGAAAAACACCGAACAACCGGTAGCGAAAAATCTGTTGCTGCTCGATCAGCAGCTGTGTTTTGCCCTTTACTCTGCGAACCTGGCACTGCACAAGGTGTATCGCAAGTTGCTGAGCCAACTTGATCTCACTTATCCACAATACCTGGTGATGCTGGTGCTGTGGGAACGGGACGAAATCAGAGTCACGGACATTGGCGAGCGGCTGTTTCTCGATTCAGCAACGCTAACACCGTTGCTGAAACGGCTGGAGACCGCAGGATTACTGGTGCGTTACCGTGCGACTGCGGATGAGCGGCAGGTGATTATCGCGTTAACCGACGCGGGCCGTGCACTGCGTGAAAAAGCGCAATCGGTACCGGAAGCTGTAATGTGTGCCACTGATTGCAGCCTTGATGAAATCGTCAATATCAAACAGCAGTTGGAAAAGCTGCGCGGTAAGTTGCTCTACCAGCTTTGACGATTGGCTCCGGACGCAGGATTGGCGTTCGTGGGCTACACTGAAAGTAAGCGTTAAATATATAGTGTGCGATTTAATCGTGAAATATATACATGTGATGGCATTTGCCTGTAAGCATCGCTGTCATGTCCCCAACCAGAAAGAAGGAATGATCTATGTCGATTGAAAAAGTTGTTTACCGTGCTCATGCCACAGCAACCGGTGGCCGTGATGGCCGTGCGACATCATCCGACGGTGTGTTGGATGTTAAACTGGGTGTGCCGAAAGAAATGGGCGGCGCGGGCGGCGACGTCACCAACCCGGAACAGCTGTTCGCCGCTGGCTACTCTGCTTGCTTCCTTGGTGCACTGAAGTTTGTTGCAGCGAAAGAGAAAGTGAAGATCCCTGCAGAAGCCAAAATTGACGGCACCGTCGGCATTGGCGAAATCCCTAATGGTTTTGGTATTGAAGTACAACTGGATATCACTTTGCCGGGTATCGAACGCAGTGTGGCGGAAGACCTGGTGAAAAAAGCCCATGTTGTTTGTCCTTATTCCAATGCGACCCGCGGCAATATTGATGTCACGCTGAACATAAAATAGGGCTCTCGCTAACACCATTAAAGAATGGAGGGTTTATCTCTCCATTTTTTTCGTTTTGCCTACCTCCATTTTGCTCACAAAAAGCAGCAAAAAATGCCCACCCTTTGAGAATTTGCTTGATTATTGCCCTCAAAATAGCGCTTATTGCCGCTCGGCTGAACCTGAGGCCGCATTGGATGTCTGACTGATTCAGAACTGTTACAGTCCCCGGAGCCACCGCGTTGCATGAACAAAGTTAAATCGCTATCACAGCAGAATTTATCGTTATTGTTAGCGATCTATATCGGCATATTTTTAAACCTTTCCGTTTTTTATCGTCGCTTTGATTCGTTTTCACACGGCATTCAGGGGATTAAGGTTATTTCCGCGGTAACTGAGGTTATCGCCATTGTTCTATTCACCTTCTTCATTATGCGGCTGGTGTCGCTTGGCGGCCGGCTGTTCTACCGTATCACCGCTTCGTTGTTGGTCCTGATTTCCGTTGCTGCCAGCTATTACATGACGTTTTTCAACGTGGTGATTGGTTATGGCATTGTCGTTTCGGTGATGACCACGGATATCGATCTGTCTAAAGAAGTGGTAGGTCTGCACTTTGTGTTGTGGATGGTGGTGCTCAGTGCATTGCCGTTGCTGTGCATTTGGAAAAACAACCTGCGTTATACGCTGATTGAGCAACTTAAAACCCCTGGCCACCGGGTAAAGCCCTTAGTGGTGCTGGTGGCAGTGGTAGCGCTGGTGTGGTTACCGCTGCGCATGCTGGACAACGAGCAGAGCGCCCAGGAAAAAATCACCAATGTGGATTTGCCAAGTTATGGCGGCGTAGTGGCCCATTCTTATTTACCGTCTAACTGGTTGTCGGCGCTGGGGTTGTTTGCCTATACGCGTTATGACGAAAGCCAGGATCAGGCCACCTTGTTCGACCCAGCCAAAAACTTTACCTATGTGCCGCCCGCCGATATCGATGACACCTATGTGGTGTTTATCATTGGCGAAACCACGCGTTGGGATCACATGGGTATTCTTGGCTACGACCGTGACACCACGCCACGGTTGTCCAAAGAGAAAAATCTGGCGGCATTCCGTGGCGTATCATGTGATACCGCCACCAAACTTTCGCTGCGCTGCATGTTTGTGCGGGAAGGTGGGACGGCAGACAACCCGCAACGAACGCTGAAAGAGCAAAATGTGTTCGCAGTACTGAAGGACTTGGGCTTTACCTCTGAGTTGTTTGCCATGCAGAGTGAGGTTTGGTTCTACAACAATACCGAAGTTAACAACTATTCATTCCGCGAGATGATCGCCTCCGAGAAACGTAACGACGGCAAGTCGGTTGACGATATGCTGCTGGTGGACGAAATGAAGGAGTCACTGGCGCGTTACCCGAAAGGGAAGCACTTGGTGATCCTGCATACCAAAGGCTCGCATTACCTTTATTCACAGCGTTATCCGCGTAGTTATGCGCGCTATCAGCCAGAGTGTATTGGCGTTGACGATTTCTGTTCCAAAGATCAGTTGATTAACGCTTTCGATAACTCGGTGCTGTATACCGATTCCTTTATCGCCAATGTCATTGACCAGGTGCGTGAGAAGAAGGCCATCGTGTTCTATTCGTCCGATCACGGCGAGTCGATTGGCGAGAACTCACATCTGCATGGTACACCACGTGAAATGGCGCCACCGGAGCAGTTCCGCGTGCCAATGATGGTGTGGGCTTCTGACAAGTTCCTGGAAGATCCGCAGCATCGCAGTGCGTTTGAGCAATTACAGGCGCAGCAGCGTGTGGGCAAGATACATCACCATGTTGAGCTGTTCGATACCATTCTCGGCTGTCTTGGCTATACCTCGCCTAACGGCGGCATCGTAGCAAAAAACAACTGGTGTAATATTCCTCAGAGTAAGACAGCCGCGGCCCAGATGTAACCTCTTCAATACCGGGCGCGTTGCGCCCGGTAAAATCCGTTAATACCTTCCCTTCATCAATTAATCCGGCTCAGGCTTGCGGTATACTTGCGCACTTTCCCTCTCGGACCGGAGATTTCCATGACCTTGCGCGTGGCGTTTATTGACGATCATGACATTGTGCGATCGGGCTTTGTGCAACTGCTGTCGCTGGAGGCGGATATTCAGGTGGTCGGGGAGTTCAGCAGTGCGACCCAGGCGCGTGCCGGTCTGCCGGGTTTAGAGGCGGATATCTGCATTTGTGACATTTCGATGCCGGATGGCAGTGGGCTGGATTTGCTGGCGGATATACCTTCAGGTATTCGGGTGGTAATGCTGTCGATGCATGATAATTCAGCTCTGGTGGAAATGGCTTTGGAGCGTGGCGCCTGTGGTTTTTTATCCAAACGCTGTAAGCCAGAAGACCTGATCACCGCGGTTCGCACCGTCGCCAGCGGGGGCGTATACCTGATGCCTGAAATCGCCCAGCAGCTGGCGCGAATCAAGGTAGACCCCCTGACCCGTCGCGAGCGCGAAATCGCGCTGTTGCTGGCACAAGGGCAGGAAGTCCGGGAAATTGCTGCGACGTTGGGGTTATCACCGAAAACGGTACACGTACATCGTGCCAATCTGTTCGCCAAGTTGGGTATTAACAATAATGTTGAACTGGCGAAGCGGATGCTAAACCTGTGATGCAACGTCTGATCACCCAGCTGGCGCTGTTTTTTATCTATGCCACCAGTGCATTTTGCCTGTGGGGTATCGGTACCGCGCTGATTGATCCGCCGTGGCAGGCACTGTTGTTATTCCCGTTTGGCCTGCGTATGGGCATTCTGCTGCAAAGTCCTTACCGTTTCTGGCCGGGTATCTTACTGGCTGACTTACTGCTGATGGTGTTGTTGGCAGATCAGTTCGGTTACGGCCCGGCGCTGTGGGCGTCGGTCGTGGTACTGGTGTTGACGGTGCTGCTCAGCCTGCTGGCTTCCCCCTGGTTGTTACGCCATCAGCAAAGTGACAGTGAATGGCAATGGCCGTTAATGCAGGGAGCGGTGGTGGCTGTTGCCGCCGTGCTACAGGCGCTGGTGTGGCAGTTGGTTAACGGTAACGGCGCACGTGCCTTGCTGCTTGGGTTGGCGGGTGGTTTCACTATTGCACCGACCTGCCTGTTGCTGTGGCATTACCTGGCGCGGCAGATCTGGGTGCCTCTTGAACCGGGTCTGATCCATAAACCGGTAACCTTGCGGTTGCGCCATCTGGCCAGCTATTTGTTGTTGTTTGGGCTCAGTATCTGGTTGCAACAGCAGGTCAATGCCGCTGAGCTGCGCCGCTTCGCACCGTTTTGTCTGGCGATCCCGATTGTTTTTATGTCCTATCGCTATGGCTGGCAAGGAGCGCTGCTGGCGACGTTGCTCAATGGGGTGGTGCTGGTGGCCAACGAGCCACCACAACCTGAGTCGCATCGCGATCTGTTGCTGTCGTTATTGGCCCAGAGTCTGACCGGTTTGCTGCTCGGCGCGGGGATTCAGCGCCAGCGAGAGCTCAATCAACAATTGCGTTTGCGATTGGCAGAGAACCGCCAACTGGCACGTGCGTTGGTCACAGCAGAAGAACAGACTCGGCGTGAGGTTGCACGCGAGCTACACGACGAAGTCGGCCAAACTATCACTGTCATTCGTACTCAAGCCAGTATTATCAAGCGCCTGGCGCCACAGCCGCAGGTAATAGGCTGTGCCGAGGCGATAGATACACTGGCGCTGCGGGTCTATGACGGTGTTCACGATGTACTGACTCAATTGTGGCCCGCCGCGCTGAATAATCTGCCGCTTTCGGCGGCGGTAGCGGCGATGTTGCGTGAGTCGTTGCCGCAAGATACGTCTCTGGTGAGCGTGATGCAGTGGCAGGTACCGGACGACTTGCTGGATGAAACGCTGAAGATCACCCTGTATCGGGTCTGTCAGGAGGGTGTGACTAACGTTTGCCGCCACGCCGCCGCCAGCCGAATTGAGCTGGATGCACGTCTTAGCCATCGTAAAGGGCAGCCACCGCAAGTTCTGCTGACTATTCGGGATAACGGTGTTGGCATCGATCTGGCTAACCATGAGCCCGGTTATGGCCTGCGTGGTATGCAGGAACGCATTAGTGCACTGGGTGGTAGCCTGCGACTGACGTCGGAAAATGGCACCAGTTTGAATGTGATCTTACCCACAGTTTCGGCGGTAGAAGGGCAAAACTAAGAAATACTCTTAGTCGCGTCGGGAATCCGGCGTAAGTCATTTACGCGCGCGCGCAGCATGATAGCGGCACTTTTCCCATTCTCTGAGGTTTCACATGTGGTCTTTCCTTAAAAGCCGCCAGGATGTGCCGCCGGTTACCGATCAAAAACAGATCGATGCCAGCTATAAATACTGGCGTATCCAACTGATGTGGACGATGTATATCGGCTATGCTGCGTTTTACTTCACGCGCAAAAGCTTCAACTTCATCATGCCGGCCATGTTGAGCGATCTTGGCCTGACGATGTCTGATGTCGGCATCCTAGGCACGCTGTTTTACATCACTTACGGTTGTTCGAAGTTTATCTCTGGCATGATCAGTGATCGCTCTAACCCACGTTACTTTATGGGACTGGGTCTGATCATGACCGGCATACTCAATATCTTCTTCGGCTTGAGTTCTTCTCTGCTGATGCTGGGTACGCTGTGGATCCTCAATGCCTTCTTCCAGGGTTGGGGCTGGCCGCCATGCTCAAAAATACTCACCAGTTGGTACTCACGCTCCGAGCGTGGAGGCTGGTGGGCGATTTGGAACACGTCGCATAACTTTGGTGGTGCACTGATTCCACTGCTGGTGGGCTTTATTTCGCTGCACTTCAGTTGGCGCTACGGCATGATTATTCCGGGCATTATCGGTGTGGTGCTAGGCCTGTTGATGTGTTGGCGGTTGCGTGACAAGCCGTCCACCATGGGGTTACCGAGTGTGGGTAAATGGCGTAACGACGCCATGGAGCTGGTGCAAGAATCGGAAGGCCAGGGGCTGAGCAACCGGGAAATCGTCAAGCGCTACGTCTTGACCAACAAATACATCTGGCTGCTGGCCGTGTCTTATGTGCTGGTGTACATCGTGCGTACCGCAATCAACGACTGGGGTAACCTGTATCTGACGCAGGAGAAAGGCTACTCACTGATGACCGCCAACTCGGCGATTTCTCTGTTCGAAGTGGGCGGCTTTATTGGTTCGCTGGTAGCCGGTTGGGGTTCTGACAAGCTGTTCCGTGGTAACCGTGGGCCTATGAATCTGATCTTCGCCATCGGGATCTTCCTGTCGGTTGCGGCGCTGTGGCTCATGCCGGGTGTTACTTTCCTGCTGCAGGCGGCCTGTTTCTTTGCTATCGGCTTCTTCATCTTTGGCCCGCAGATGCTGATCGGCATGGCAGCGGCGGAATGTTCGCACAAGGATGCTGCCGGGGCGGCAACCGGTTTTGTCGGCCTGTTTGCTTACCTGGGGGCGGCGCTGTCCGGCTACCCGATTGCCCGCATCATGGAAATCTGGCACTGGAATGGTTTCTTCGTGGTGATTTCGATCGCTGCCTGCTTGTCTGCGTTGTTCTTGTTGCCGTTCTTGCGCGCTCAATCACCGGCGCTGAAAACGGCGAAGGCATGATGATAAAGCGCGCTGCAGGCTGCTGTAGCGCGCTTTATGCCGTTTTTATCACCACTTGATTGGCCGGGGCAAGAAAGTGATTGACGCGTATTATCGTCAGCAGTAAGATGCGCCCCGCATCGGCGAGTAGCGCAGCTTGGTAGCGCAACTGGTTTGGGACCAGTGGGTCGGAGGTTCGAATCCTCTCTCGCCGACCACATTCAAGAAAACCTGCTTTTTAAAGCAGGTTTTTTTTCGCCTGTAGTTTACCAAACTCATCCTTACTCGCCGGTGAAACCTGTATTAGCGGCAATACTGTGAGAAATATTTATCCTTTCTCAGTAATAAATTCACGATCCTTATATCTAGCTGCTTCTTTTATTCATGTTTAAATAAATTCACCGTTGTCTAATAAAACCCAGTCGATAGTGCTCTTGTTTTAATGGGCGTATTATCTATAGTCTGAATACACAACGCGAGAGTAATAATTCCCGCTGCGTGAAAAGATAAGTGTTTATTTGTTCACTTTAATCGGCCAAGATTATTGTGGGATTATTTTGCTCCGACAATGGGCGGCCGTCATTAAATATTTTACGTTTATCCTCTCGGAATAAAGGAATCAGTTATGCGCAAATTTAATAAGCCACTGTTGGCGCTGTTGATCGGTAGCACGCTCTGTTCTGCTGCACAGGCCGCTGCACCGGGTAAGCCTACGCTAGCCTGGGGCAATACCAAGTTCGCCATTGTCGAGGTCGATCAGGCAGCGACCGCATATAATAATCTGGTGAAAGTAAAAAATGCTGCCGATGTTTCAGTTTCATGGAATTTATGGAATGGCGATACGGGTACCACAGCAAAAGTATTATTAAATGGTAAAGAAGTTTGGAGCGGTGCGTCAACCGGTTCTTCCGGCACGGCAAACTTTAAAGTTAATAAGGGTGGCCGCTATCAAATGCAGGTGGCGTTATGTAATGCCGACGGCTGTACCGCCAGCGATGCGACTGAAATTGTTGTGGCTGATACCGACGGCAGCCATTTGGCACCCTTAAAAGAACCGCTGTTGGAAAAGAATAAACCTTATAAACAAGATTCCGGCAAAGTGGTCGGCTCTTATTTTGTGGAATGGGGCGTCTACGGCCGTAATTTCACCGTCGATAAGCTGCCGGCGCAAAACCTGACGCATTTGCTGTACGGGTTTATCCCGATCTGTGGCGGTGATGGCATCAACGACAGTCTGAAAGAGATCGAAGGTAGCTTCCAGGCGTTGCAGCGTTCCTGCCAGGGCCGTGAGGACTTTAAAGTGTCAATCCACGATCCGTTTGCCGCGTTGCAGAAAGGCCAAAAGGGCGTTACCGCCTGGGATGACCCCTACAAAGGTAACTTTGGTCAGTTGATGGCGCTGAAACAGGCGCGCCCAGACCTGAAAATCCTGCCATCGATCGGCGGTTGGACGCTATCCGACCCATTCTTCTTCATGGGCGACAAGGTGAAGCGCGATCGCTTCGTCGGCTCAGTGAAAGAGTTCCTGCAAACCTGGAAGTTCTTTGACGGCGTGGATATCGACTGGGAATTCCCGGGCGGGCAGGGCGCTAACCCGAAACTGGGTAGTGCGCAGGATGGGGCGACCTATGTGCAATTGATGAAAGAACTGCGGGCCATGTTGGACCAGCTTTCGGCAGAAACCGGTCGCAAGTATGAACTGACCTCAGCGATCAGCGCCGGCAAGGATAAAATCGACAAGGTGGACTACAACACTGCGCAGAACTCGATGGATCACATCTTCCTGATGAGTTACGACTTCTATGGCGCATTTGATCTGAAAAACCTGGGCCATCAGACAGCACTGAAAGCACCGTCCTGGAAACCAGATACGGCGTATACCACGGTGAATGGCGTTAACGCGCTGCTGACGCAGGGGGTTAAGCCGGGCAAGATCGTGGTGGGTACTGCCATGTATGGCCGCGGTTGGACCGGTGTGAACAGCTACCAAAACAACATTCCGTTTACTGGTACCGCAACCGGCCCCGTGAAAGGCACCTGGGAAAATGGCATCGTGGATTACCGTCAAATCGCTAATGAATTTATGAGCGGCGAATGGCAGTACAGCTATGACGCCACCGCCGAAGCACCTTACGTGTTCAAACCTTCGACGGGCGATCTGATCACCTTCGATGATGCACGCTCGGTGCAGGCAAAAGGCAAGTATGTGTTGGATAAGCAGCTGGGCGGGTTGTTCTCTTGGGAGATTGATGCCGACAATGGAGATATTCTGAACAACATGAATACCAGCTTGGGCAACAGCGCCGGCACACAATAATTACATCAGTTGTAGCACGTTACCGGGGGATATCTTTTGGCCCCCGGTTTTTTGGCAGACGAAAGTTTTTTCACGCCGCATAGATTGTGACGCCTCTTCGATTAAAAAGGGCTGGTTTGCCTCACCCTTTCGGGTAAGGAACCAGCATTTCATCCTGTCTTTAACGGCGATCACAAAAATAACCGTTCAGATATTCATCATTCAGCAACAAACTTTTTTAGTTTTTTATCGGAGTTAAAAACCAGTAACTTTCAGCCATGCAGCCTATCGAACTAAAAATAACCGCATAGCATAATTTTTAATGCTGTAACTGTTAAAAAAAGGTTTTTTTTATGTTTGTTTGCTGTTTCTCACAGTCTGTGTAAATCCCCACTGGTTATATTGACGACACTCGAAACAGTTGGCAATTTGGTAGCCTCAGGGGTAAGAGCGAGAGTTGTTTGAGTGGATCCCACGCGCTCAGACGCCCCCACCGGGATGCGTTCCACCCGGCTCTCTCGAGCAATTATCCCTTCCAGCCTTCGGGCACTGACTGCACAGGCCGCGCAATAAAAAATACAGGCTCTGGCGGTAATACACACATCACATCACATAATGGAGCACTAGCGATGACAAGTTCCTTGGGAAAAACAGGGATTCTGAAATTCGGTATTGGGCTGATTGCGCTGACCGTTGCGGCCAGCGTACAAGCCAAGACTCTGGTTTACTGTTCTGAAGGGTCCCCGGAAGGGTTCAACCCGCAGTTGTTCACCTCGGGTACGACCTATGACGCCAGCTCGGTGCCAATTTACAACCGTCTGGTCGAATTCAAAATCGGCACCACCGAGCTGCAGCCTGGCCTGGCTGAAAAATGGGATGTCAGCGAAGATGGCAAGATCTACACTTTCCACCTGCGTAAGGGTGTGAAGTGGCAGAGCAGCAAAGACTTCAAACCGACTCGCGACTTCAACGCAGACGATGTGGTGTTCTCTTTTGAACGCCAGTTAGATGCCAATAATGCCTATCACAAAGTCTCCGGCGGTAGCTATGAGTACTTTGAAGGCATGGACATGCCGAAGCTGATCGCCAAAATCGAAAAAGTGGACGACTACACAGTACGCTTTGTGCTGACCCGTCCGGAAGCGCCGTTTGTGGCTGACCTGGGCATGGACTTTGCCTCTATCTTGTCTGCCGAATACGCCGATGTGATGATGAAGGCTGGCACCCCGGAGAAAGTCGATCTGAATCCAATCGGTACCGGTCCGTTCCAACTGCTGCAATATCAGAAAGACTCCAAAATCCTTTACAAGGCCTTCGACGGTTTCTGGGGCACCAAGCCGAAGATCGACCGCTTAGTATTCTCTATCACGCCTGACGCGTCAGTGCGTTACGCCAAGCTGCAGAAAAACGAGTGCCAGGTGATGCCGTACCCGAACCCGGCTGACATTGCCCGCATGAAGCAGGACAAAACCATCAACCTGATGGAACAACCAGGTCTGAACGTCGGTTATCTGTCGTTCAACGTTGAGAAAAAACCACTGGATAACCTGAAGGTACGCCAGGCGTTGACCATGGCGGTCAACAAGCAGGCTATCATCGATGCGGTGTACCAAGGTGCAGGCCAGGCGGCCAAGAACCTGATCCCACCGACCATGTGGGGCTATAACGATGCGGTGAAAGACTACACCTACGATCCGGTCAAGGCCAAAGAGCTGCTGAAAGAAGCGGGCATGGCA
This sequence comes from Serratia grimesii NBRC 13537, assembly GCF_001590905.1. Lineage (GTDB taxonomy): Bacteria > Pseudomonadota > Gammaproteobacteria > Enterobacterales > Enterobacteriaceae > Serratia > Serratia grimesii. The sequence goes on along the minus strand of NZ_BCTT01000014.1, from coordinate 145,230 downwards.
GACGGTTTCTCCATCGATCTGTGGGCGATGCCGGTACAACGTCCGTATAACCCGAATGCACGTCGTATGGCTGAAATGATCCAGTCTGACTGGGCGAAAATCGGCGTGAAAGCCAAAATCGTGACCTATGAGTGGGGTGAATACCTCAAGCGCGCGAAAGCGGGCGAGCATCAGACGGTGATGATGGGCTGGACTGGCGACAATGGGGATCCGGATAACTTCTTCGCTACGCTGTTTAGCTGTGCCGCAGCGAAAGACGGTTCCAACTATTCTCGCTGGTGCTACAAGCCGTTTGAAGATCTGATCCAACCGGCGCGCGCTGAATCGAACCACGAAAAACGTGTAGAACTTTACAAGCAAGCTCAGGTAGTGATGCACGATCAGGCTCCGGCACTGATTGTTGCGCACTCCACCGTTTACGAGCCAGTACGTAAAGAAGTGAAGGGCTACGTCGTGGATCCGCTTGGTAAGCATCACTTTGAGAATGTCTCTCTAGATTAATTCTGGCCGTTCAGTCGGCGACGCACGAATGGACTTGGCAGGGGCGCAACAAATTGCGCTCCTGCTGACCAGTCCCCGACGTATGGCATCAGGGTTTTTCAAAGTGTGTGAGCTTTAATAAGCCTGGCGGACGATGAGCTGCCGGGCATTGATACAGAGAGTTCGGGATATGTTGCAGTTCATACTCCGACGTTTGGGGTTAGTTATCCCAACGTTTATCGGCATAACTTTGCTGACTTTTGCATTCGTCCATATGATCCCGGGTGACCCGGTGACCATCATGGCCGGGGAACGCGGGATCTCCGCAGAACGCCATGCACAGTTGATGGCGGAAATGGGGCTGGATAAACCGCTCTATCAACAGTATTTCTCTTACGTATCTAACGTCTTGCATGGCGACTTGGGTACGTCCCTCAAAAGCCGTATTTCCGTATGGGATGAGTTCGTCCCCCGCTTCAAGGCCACGCTGGAATTAGGATTCTGCGCAATGATTTTTGCCGTGCTGGTGGGGATTCCGGTGGGGGTACTGGCAGCGGTCAGGCGAGGCTCCATATTCGATCATACCGCAGTGGGCATTTCACTGACCGGCTATTCGATGCCGATTTTCTGGTGGGGCATGATGCTGATCATGCTGGTATCGGTGCAACTAAACCTGACGCCGGTATCGGGACGGGTCAGTGACACGGTGTTCCTGGACGATACCTTGCCGTTAACCGGCTTCATGCTGATCGACACCCTAATCTGGGGTCAGCCGGGTGACTTTATTGATGCTGTGATGCACATGATTCTGCCAGCGATCGTATTGGGTACCATCCCTCTGGCCGTGATCGTGCGTATGACGCGCTCCTCAATGCTGGAAGTGCTCGGTGAAGATTACATCCGAACTGCACGTGCCAAAGGTGTGAGCCGTATGCGAGTGATTGTGGTGCATGCGTTGCGTAACGCTTTGCTGCCTGTCGTGACGGTGATCGGTCTGCAAGTCGGTACCATGCTTGCCGGCGCGATCCTGACCGAAACCATCTTCTCCTGGCCAGGTCTGGGGCGTTGGCTGATGGACGCGCTGCAACGTCGTGATTATCCGGTTGTTCAGGGCGGTGTGTTGCTGGTCGCCTGTATGATTATTCTGGTTAACCTGCTGGTAGATGTGCTCTACGGCGTGGTCAACCCGCGTATTCGCCACAAGAAATAAGGGGCGCTCTGATGTCTCAAATCACTGAGTCTGTAGTTAAAGGTGCGCCGAAGCCAATGAGCCCGTTCCAGGAGTTCTGGCACTATTTCAAGCGCAATAAAGGGGCCGTTGTTGGCCTGGTGTATATCGTTTTGATGTTCGTGATTGCCATCGGTGCTGGCGTGTTGGCGCCGCATGCACCGGCGGATCAGTTCCGCGACGCATTGCTCAAGCCGCCTGTCTGGCAAGAAGGCGGTAGCTGGCAATACCTGCTGGGTACCGATGACGTTGGCCGCGATGTGTTGTCCCGACTGATGTACGGTGCCCGGTTGTCGTTGCTGGTCGGCTGTTTGGTTGTGGTTCTGTCGCTGATCATGGGCGTGGTGCTGGGCCTGCTGGCGGGTTATTTCGGTGGCGTGGTAGATGCGATCATCATGCGTATCGTTGATATCATGCTGGCCCTTCCAAGCTTGTTGTTGGCGTTGGTTCTGGTGGCGATCTTCGGGCCGTCTATCGTCAATGCCTCGCTGGCACTGACATTCGTTGCACTGCCGCACTATGTGCGTTTGACCCGCGCGGCGGTATTGGTGGAAGTCAACCGCGACTATGTCACCGCTTCACGCGTGGCGGGTGCCGGTGCGATGCGCCAAATGTTTATCAATATTTTGCCAAACTGCCTGGCACCGCTGATCGTCCAGGCCTCTCTTGGTTTCTCGAACGCTATCCTGGATATGGCCGCTCTCGGCTTCCTGGGTATGGGTGCACAACCGCCGACGCCGGAGTGGGGCACCATGCTCTCCGACGTCCTGCAGTTCGCACAAAGCGCCTGGTGGGTTGTAACCTTCCCCGGCGTGGCGATTCTGCTGACGGTGCTTGCATTTAACCTGATGGGGGACGGCTTGCGTGATGCTCTCGACCCCAAACTCAAGCAGTAAAGAGGACGAGAGAGATGGCGTTATTAAATGTAGACAAGCTTTCGGTACACTTCGGTGACGAAGGCACCCCTTTCCGCGCGGTAGACCGTATCAGTTACAGCGTGGAACAGGGTCAGGTGGTGGGGATTGTCGGTGAATCCGGCTCCGGCAAATCCGTCAGCTCGCTGGCGATTATGGGCCTGATCGATTTCCCTGGCAAAGTGATGGCTGAAAAGCTGGAGTTTAACGGCCAGGATCTACGCAAAATTTCTGAAAAAGAGCGCCGCCAACTGGTGGGCTCGGAAGTGGCGATGATCTTCCAGGATCCGATGACCAGCCTGAACCCGTGTTACACCGTCGGTTTCCAGATTATGGAAGCGTTAAAGGTGCATCAGGGCGGTAATCGTCGCACCCGTCGTCAACGGGCTATCGACCTGCTTACGCAGGTGGGCATTCCCGACCCAGCCTCGCGGCTGGATGTGTATCCGCATCAGCTTTCTGGTGGCATGAGTCAGCGTGTGATGATCGCCATGGCGATTGCCTGTCGGCCGAAGCTGCTGATTGCTGATGAGCCCACCACAGCACTCGACGTGACCATCCAGGCGCAAATTATCGAACTGTTGCTGGAGCTGCAGCAGCGCGAGAATATGGCGTTATTGTTGATCACCCACGATCTGGCTTTGGTCTCAGAAGCCGCACACCACATCATCGTGATGTATGCCGGACAGGTGGTGGAATCCGGGAAAGCATCGGAAATTTTCCGTGCGCCGCGCCACCCTTATACCCAGGCGCTGCTGCGTGCGCTGCCGGAATTCGCCGCCGATAAGGCCCGCCTGGCTTCGTTGCCGGGCGTGGTACCGGGCAAATATGACCGCCCAAGTGGCTGTTTGCTCAACCCGCGTTGCCCGTACGCCAATGAGCGTTGTCGCGTTGAAGAGCCGGAATTACGCACTATTCCCGGCCGTCAGGTTAAATGTCACACACCGCTGGATGATGCGGGGAGGCCGACCGTATGAGCCAGAATCAACCCTTATTACAGGCGATTGACCTGAAGAAACACTACCCGGTCAAGAAGGGGATATTCGCCCCGGAACGGCTGGTTAAAGCACTGGATGGCGTCTCTTTCACCCTTGAGCGTGGCAAAACGCTGGCGGTGGTGGGTGAGTCCGGATGTGGTAAATCGACCCTGGGTCGCCTGCTGACGATGATTGAAGTGCCTACGGGTGGCGAGCTGTACTACCAGGGACAGGATCTGCTGAAGCCGGATGTGACCGCCGAGAAGCTGCGACGACAGAAGATCCAAATTGTGTTCCAGAATCCTTATGGATCGCTCAACCCACGTAAAAAAGTCGGGCAGATCCTCGAGGAGCCGTTGCAGATCAATACCGGGCTGAGCAGTGCGGAGCGTCGTGAGAAAGCGCTGGAAATGATGGCCAAGGTTGGACTGAAAACCGAGCATTACGATCGCTATCCACACATGTTTTCTGGCGGCCAACGGCAGCGTATTGCGATCGCGCGTGGGTTGATGCTTAACCCTGATGTAGTGATTGCCGATGAGCCTGTTTCCGCTCTGGATGTGTCGGTGCGTGCGCAGGTGCTGAACCTGATGATGGACCTGCAACAGGAACTTGGGCTGTCCTATGTGTTCATCTCACATGATTTATCGGTGGTGGAACACATTGCCGACGAAGTGATGGTGATGTATCTCGGCCGTTGCGTGGAGAAGGGCAGTAAAGACGCCATTTTCAACAACCCGCGTCATCCGTATACCCAGGCGTTGCTCTCTGCGACACCGCGTTTGAATCCGGATATGCGCCGTGAGCGCATCAAGCTGACCGGTGAGCTCCCTAGCCCGATGAATCCGCCACCCGGTTGCGCTTTCAACGCCCGGTGCCGTCGTGCTTTCGGGCCATGCACTCAACTGCAACCTCAATTGAAGCAATACGGTGAACAGATGGTGGCTTGCTTTGCGGTCGATCAGGATGAAAATCCTGCGGCATAATGCTGTTATCACTGAGTATTTATTTAAATACCGGCATTTATGCCGGTATTTTTTTGATTTAATGTATCACTTAATTAATTAGGTTTCTGATTGAATATTTTATCTTTATTAATTTCGCTTATTTCCCTTAACGATTTCCTTACGAATAATTGCTGATATTCAGAATCTTCGCAGAGTCATAATTAACAAATGGATTTGATTTGGTGTCGTGTTTTCTTTTTTGTTAAGACTGAAAGAGAATACCTGATGTTAATGCGGCGCTACTCATTGTTCTTCATGAATTAATACCCTTAAAAAAAAGCACGCCCGAAGGCGTGCCTGTGCGTCCTGTATTAAGTCACTGTGGGTAAGGCACCCAATCGCCGCCGTTCAATCGTATATACGGCTTACCCTGGTATTGCATCACGATAGCGTTGTCATTTTCCGAAATGACCGCAGTCTGCGGCAAGTTCTGCGTCAGTGCCTGCCAGTCCACACTCGGTGCCGTGAATGCTTTGCCATCGACCAAGCGAGAGACCAGTTCTGACAGGGCCAGATAGCTGCTTGGGGTTTTGATCTGCAGAGGACTCCCCTGATGTGGGGCTTTCATCCCAACCAGCTTGATACCTACAGGCGTGTGGGTAATGTTCGGACTTGGTATATCACGCAAACCGGACATCTGCATTTTGTCACCTACCAGCGCCGCGCCGTGTTCCGGCACAATCACAACCATCACTTTGCGACCGGATTTCTCCAGTTGTTCAAGGAAGGTGTTCAACTGATCAAACAGCTTTTGCGCTCGAGGTTGATAGTCTGCACTCTTGTTAGAGCCAACGAAGCGGTTGCCATCATGTAACGGAATGATGTTGAAGAAGGTGGCACTGCGGGCATCACCGGCCTTCTGTTGCTGATCCAGCCAGCGGTTGAGTAAATCCAGATCGTTGTATATCGGTTCGCCGTCAAAGGAGGCGAGCTCATTGCTGATACCGGCCTGTGACATCAGTGGCGCCTGCATATCACCCTGCTCACGCAGTTCTTTCAGGAAGTTACCAAACACGCCGGAGTGATCCAGCATTAGCTGTTCTTTAAAACCAAGCTTGGCAAGATTATCAAATAGATAGCATTGCTGATTAACCGGCTGATACAGGTCGTGGTGCGAAAGCTGTCCACAACTGGCACGCAACAGGCGTATCGCGGCCGGGCCGCTGTAGGCGGTCGCCGAGTTGAAGTTGTCGAACATGATGTCCATCTTCGACCACAGCGGATGGTTTTGCAGATTCACCGCATCCATATCGGCCCAGGCCAGCGAACAGATATTGATGACCAGCAGGTCAAACGGCTGGGCATCGGCAGGCAGCGTCGCTGGGAAAGCGGTGGCGCGGGCTTTTTCCTTGTCGTAAAACTGATTCAGGTAGGCCGTCAGATTCGCACTGGTTGGCGGCGCACTGTCTGCTGGTGCGCTGTTTCCCCCGGCCGCCGGAGCTGTCGTCGCCGGTGTGCTGCTGGTGGATGCGGTGATGCTGGCTGGGAGCAGCGACACTGCCGGCCCGGCGATGTTAACCAGGTTGAGCCACACCAGTGCAGCGACGGTGAATACGGTGACGCGCACCCATTGGGCCAGGAACAGATAGGCAATCAGCATCACAAAGGCGGCGCCGACCATCTGCCAGTTGATAAAGCGGTTTGTCAGTTCCAGCAGATATTGGGCACTGAAGCCGGTCAACTGCGAACCTTGACTCATAATGCTGTTGATACCGGGTAGCCAGGTATCGTGATAGAACAGCGCGAGGCCTATCGGGATCGCCACGTAATGACGCCAACGGTGCAGGCGCAGCGCCGGTATCGGCATCAGCAGGAATGCCATGAACACCAGGTTCGGTAACGGGTGGAAGTTCAGGTAACCGAACCACAGCAGGCCAAATTTGGCCAGGAAGTAGTAGTTCCAGCCGCCCAGTCCACGCCAGTAGCGCCACAGGGAGTTATCGGATAGCGGGTTGTTTGTTGGCTTCATGGCTGTTTCTTACGCTTAATCTGAGATGAAGAACCTTCGCGTACCCATAACCCGACGGATTTTAAATAACGCGGTGATAACAACAGGTTTTGCCAGTATTGACGCCAGTGAGGGAAACGCCGGTGAAAGGCATAACCCAACGGAATAAAAACGATCGCACACAGGATAATCAACTGCATAATATCGTTAAGATTCAGCATGCTTGTTCTCCTGTATGCCGCTAGCCAGCGTGAATGGCACCGGTTGTCGACGCTCCTGTGGGCTGTCTGCGACAGCGGCAGCGTGGCGCGGCGTAGCCGGTGCGGTCATGGTGGCTAACGGAATATTGGCGTTGTGCGCCATCCGTTTGATTTCTGAAAGAATATCTACATCCTGATGCCATACGACCCGATTACTGAACGCCTCGTCCACCGGCAGTCGGAAGATAAATTTCAACGCAGTATCCAGATCGTTAATCCGACAGGTGGAGAGAAACAGCACCAACCGGCCCTGTACCACGGTCATTACGTCACCGAAACGGCGCAGATGACAGAGGGTCATCGCCTGTTCGGCGCGTAACCCCGGCGCTGGACGTAGTGCAACCATCACGCCTTTACCGTCTTCTGGCAGCAAGGTGTTACCCATCAGCGAAACCACGGCCTGGCTAAAGTCATCTGGACGCATGTAGCCTTTCAGTTGCAATGGACGTAACCCGGCTAACAGAGCATCAATGTCTGCTGGGACATGGCGAGAAAAGCGTTGACCCTGAATACCCTCAAGCATGGTTAAAAAACGCGACAGCGGCGCCACGTGCGGCACAATCAGGTTGGCTCCGCAGGCCAAGAGCAGACGCTCGTCGCTGTAACGCAGGCTGGCACTCATCTCGCGTACCACGATCTTCAAGCCGTTACCGCGTTGACGGCGCAAGCTGTGAATTTGATGCGCGAGCGCATCGATTTCATCACTCTGGTACAGCGCAAAGATCAGTGTAGCCGAGAGTGTCAGCATGCCGTGTTGTGCCAGTAATGCATTGCTTTCCAGCAGTTGCCAGTTGGCGGACAGTGGGGGAGCGCCTTCAAGAATGCTCTGTTGAGCAAGATAACGGCCTTCATCGCTGCGGATAGAGGTTGGGGAAGGTTTGTTGCTGTCATCGTCCCCCTGCCAGCCGTGTTCGCCGGCATAGAGTGTCAGTAGTTGGTTGGCATTGATGCCGTTTTCGGTACTCCACCAATTCACCAGATACTGTGCACTATCTTGTTGCCACTGCAGGCTGGACAGGCCGTTGAGAATACGGTGCTGTGCGCTGAGCTGCCCTTTGAGCTTATTGACGCCCCCTCCGTGGCTGAGGATCAGCAGCGTGCAGCCTTGCTGACGTAGCCAAATGGCCGTGGCACGCGTCCAGCTCCGCAACTCTTCGCTGGTGAAGGTTTGCCACAGGCTGGCATGGGCTAACAGGATTAATAAGCGGTTTTGCGGTTTTAAGGCGCGCATCAGGTCATCACTGAAATGTGTCAGCGCGGCTTTTTTTTCCGGTAACTGGTACAGCGGAATTTTTTTCAGGGCGGGGGAGGCGAGCTCAGCCAACAGTCTGTCGGGTTTTTCTCCGCTGCAAATCAATGCCACCTGGCTGGTTGCAGCCTGGGCAGCTAAGATTTGTTGGCAGAGCAAACTGGCATCGGTTTGACGATCGACATTTACCCAATAAAACCCCGGGGCCTGCATTACAGACAGTTCTTCCCAAATCTGTCGAATACCTAATGAGAAAGATTGCGCCATAGGATATGTTTCTACTTTCGTTGAAAGTGTCGCCGCGGCTAACTGAGTGTCGCTATTCAGTCATAGTGTCATTGGGATCAATAATAACAAATCTAACAAACTGTGTAATAATATCTGTTAGGAATCATCTTATTGGCCATGTCTTTTTTTTACGTTGCTATAGTTAATTAACATTAGCCTATTTTTTAAAGGCGGCAGAATGAATAATCAATTAACGCGCTTTCATGCAGTGGCACCGCCGGAAACTCAGGATGATTTGCTGGCTCTCAGTCATGCCTTTTCTTTACCAAAATTAAGTTATGTTGATATTTCGCGTCAGGAGCGTTTAACGCAAATGATGACGCGCTGGCCCTTGCTTGCTGAATTAGTGCAAACAACGGGGAGCCGCTAGTTTATGCCAGTGATTGCACTGCAGGGTTTGCGAGGCGGAATGGGGACGACGTCGGTCACCGCGGCGCTCGCATGGGCATTACAGCAACTGGGCGAATCGGTGCTGGCCATTGATTTCACAACGGATAATTTACTGCGCCTGCATTTTAATACACCGTTCGAGTTAGCGCGTGGCTGGGCCCGGGCTGAGCAGGACGGTGGGCAATGGCAACAAGGCGCAATGCGCTATTGTGAAAACCTCGACTTTCTTCCCTTTGGCCGGTTAACGGCGGTGGAACGGTTAGATTTGCAACAGCATTGCCAGCAACATCCCAAACGCTGGCAAGAGAATTTGGCGCAGATTACTGCCAACGCCCAATACAACTGGATCCTGTTGGATCTTCCGACAGATGATGAGGTGTTGGCTCAACAGGCATTGACGGTGGCGGACAGTGTATTCATGTTGATTGCCCCGGACGCCAACTGCCAGGTTCGTCTGCATCAACAGGCCCTGCCGGAAGGTTGCCATTTCCTGATTAATCATTACTTTGCCGCCAGTCTGCTACAGCAGGATTTGCACCAACTGTGGCTGCAAACACTGGGCGGGTTGTTGCCGGTGGTAATCCACCGCGATGAGGCGATGGCTGAAGCGCTGGCAGTGAAGCAGCCGCTGGGTGAGTATCGGCCGGAAAGCCTGGCTGCCGATGAGGTGCTGACCCTGGCTAACTGGTGCTTGATCAACCTGAAGGATAGGGTGCCATGAGCCGGGTGATGAGCCTGCTACTGGTACCGCCTGTCCACCATGCGGTACAGGCGCGATATCGTGCCTACCGCCGCCATGGGGCATCGGCGTTTACCGCTTTTTTCACCACGTTATTGGTGGCGTTGAGCTGGGTTTTTCTGCGTTTGGAATCCCCCGGTTGGCAGCGCTTGCGGGCAGGGCGTACCTATTGGTTCCCGCATCTGTCTCCTAGCCGCCCACGACCGGCAGATGCGTTACGTTATCTGGTGCAAGGCTTGTGGTTGTTGGTATTCCGTACAGACCGTGCGCAGAGAGAACACAACCATTTCGCCAGCTGGCAGCGCTTGCAGCTACGCTATGCCAATTGGTTGAAAACTATTCCACAACGGTTAGAAAGCGCTGGGCTGGAACAACGCTCGGTGGCACGTTTGGGGCGGATGAACCGGCGCATGCGTCGTGTACTGTTTATCATTGTTGGCATATGTGCGGCGCTCCTCGCTATTTTGTGTATTTCGCAGCCGTTTGACCTGCCAGCGCAGTTTGTGTTTGTGGTGCTGCTGTGGGCGATCGCCATGGTGGTGCGCCGGGTGCCTGGGCGCTTGCCGGGACTGATGTTGATTGTGTTGTCGCTGACTGTGTCTTGCCGCTATTTATGGTGGCGCTATACCGCCACGCTGAATTGGGATGATCCACTCAGTCTGACCTGCGGCTTGCTGTTGCTGGTGGCAGAAACCTATGCCTGGGTGGTACTGGTATTGGGGTATTTCCAGACGGTTTGGCCGCTTAATCGTCAGCCGGTGCCAATGCCCGCGGATAGCTCTACCTGGCCGACAATCGATCTGCTGGTACCGACCTATAACGAAGACCTCGGGGTGGTGAAACCCACCATTTATGCTGCGCTGGGCATCGATTGGCCGAAAGAAAAAGTCACCATCTACATCCTCGATGACGGCAACCGGCCAGAGTTTAAAGCGTTCGCCGAAGAAGTAGGCGTGAAGTACATCGCCCGTCCCACCCATGAACACGCCAAGGCCGGTAATATCAATAACGCGTTAAAGCAGGCCACAGGCGAATTTGTGGCGATTTTTGACTGCGACCACGTGCCGACACGCTCGTTCCTGCAATTGACAATGGGGTGGTTCTTTAAAGACAAGAAACTGGCGATGCTGCAGACGCCACATCACTTCTTCTCGCCAGACCCGTTTGAACGTAACCTCGGGCGCTTCCGACAAACACCGAACGAAGGCACGCTGTTCTATGGCTTGGTGCAAGACGGTAACGATATGTGGGATGCGACCTTCTTCTGCGGTTCCTGTGCGATTCTGCGCCGGAGTGCGCTGGATGAAATCGGTGGTATTGCGGTGGAAACCGTTACTGAAGATGCCCACACGTCACTGCGCTTGCATCGCCGCGGGCACACTTCGGCCTATATCCGCATTCCGCAGGCGGCCGGGTTGGCGACAGAAAGTCTGTCGGCACACATTGGCCAACGTATTCGCTGGGCACGTGGCATGGTGCAAATCTTCCGGCTTGATAACCCCCTGCTCGGCAAAGGGCTGAAGTTGGCTCAGCGCCTGTGTTATGCCAACGCCATGCTGCACTTCTTGTCCGGTATTCCGCGACTGATTTTCCTTACAGCGCCTTTGGCCTTCCTGTTACTGCATGCCTATATCATCTTTGCTCCGGCACTGGCGATCGCGCTGTATGTACTGCCGCATATGATCCACGCCAGCCTGACTAACTCACGCATTCAGGGGAAATACCGCCACTCCTTCTGGAGTGAGATCTACGAAACGGTACTGGCTTGGTACATCGCCCGACCGACCACGGTGGCGTTGTTCAATCCGCACAAGGGCAAATTCAACGTTACAGCGAAAGGTGGATTGGTGGAGGAAGAGCATGTCGACTGGGTGATCACCCGGCCCTATATGTTCCTGGTGATATTAAATCTGGCTGGATTGGCTTTTGGTGTCTGGCGCTTGGGCTATGGCCCAGCGGATGAGGTCATGACGGTGATCATCAGCCTGGTGTGGGTACTTTACAACATGACTATCCTCGGTGGTGCGGTGGCGGTGGCTGTCGAGGCCAAGCAGGTGCGCCAAGCGCACCGGGTGGAGATTGCCATGCCGGCCGCGATCGCGCGTGCCGATGGGCATTTATTCCCCTGCACGTTGCGCGATTATTCCGACGGTGGGGTAGGGATTGAGATGCGCGTCGCGGATGCGCTGAAAGACGGTGACAAGGTGTCGCTGTTACTCAAGCGTGGCCAGCAAGAATACAGCTTCCCGTGTGTTGTTACGCGTGCCTTTGGTAGCAAGGTGGGGATCCGTATGGTTGACCTCAGCACCCGCGAACATATTGATTTTATTCAGTGTACCTTTGCCCGTGCCGATACCTGGGCGCTGTGGCAGGACGGGTTCCCTGAAGATAAACCGATCGAAAGCCTGCGAGACGTTCTGGCGTTGGGCTTCCGGGGTTACGTACGTATGGCGGATTACGCACCGCCGATGGTGCGCCGCCTGCTGGTTGGGTTCACGACGTTGATCGCGTGGATAGTGTCCTTTATCCCGCACAGTGTCGGCAGGACTCCGATCTTCAGCCAAAAAGAGACAGTGGTATAGGCAAACCGCCCGTTCACTTGCCTGGTGATCAGGCTCTAACATTGATGATGATACGATGACGAGAAAAATAACCTGGTTTACCGCCCTGGCCTTAGGCATCAGCACCTTGTCTCAGGCTGAAACTGCCACTGCACCGACCGTGGCTGCACAACCGCCGATGACGGTACCCGTCGACGCGTCGGTGACGACCCCGATGGGAACGGGTGCGCCACAGGATCCGAATGCGCCGGTTCGTGACGTACAATTGCCGTTTGCCAATATTGCCCCACCGCCCGGTACCTTTACCCTGCGTGGTACCCGGCCTGATGGTCAGGTTGAATTTGGCGTGCGCAGCGATGAGGTGGTGTCGCAGGCGATGCTCGATCTGGAGTTCACCCCGTCACCGTCGTTGATTCCGGTGGAGTCGCACGTCAAGGTGTACCTCAACGATGAACTGATGGGCGTGACGACCATTGCCAAAGAGCAACTCGGCAAACCGAATCGCATCCAGATGCCGATTGATCCCCGCTATATCACCGATTTTAACCGTGTAAGGTTAGTTTTCGTCGGTCATTATCAGAATATTTGTGAAAACCCGGCTAGTACAACGCTGTGGCTTGAAATCAGTAAATCCAGCTCCTTGAACCTGCGCTATCAGACCTTGCCGGTGAAAAACGAATTATCGCATTTCCCTGAACCCTTCTTTGACAGCCGCGACAACCGGTCGTTGACGTTGCCAGTGGTGTTTGCGGGTCAGCCAGATGTTGCCCAACAACGTGCTGCGGGCATTCTGGCCTCGTGGTTTGGCAGCAAAGCGCAGTGGCGTGGCCAGTCGTTCCCGGTGCTGTATAACAAGCTGCCAGAACAGCATGCCATCGTCTTCGCCACCAATAAGCAACGTCCGGATTTCTTGCGCGACTATCCACCGGTCAATGGGCCTACGGTGGAAATGATCAGCCATCCAGACAACCCGTACATCAAACTGTTGTTGGTGCAGGGGCGTGATGACAACGATTTGATCACTGCAGTGAAAGGTATTGCGCAGGGCAACATTCTGTTCCGTGGCCAGAACGTCACGGTCGATAAGGTCGAACAACTGGCGCCGCGTCAGCCTTACGATGCACCTAACTGGGTGCGTACCGATCGACCTATGACCTTTGCAGAGCTGCAACAGTATGCAGAACAATTGCAGACCAGTGGCATCGAGCCGGGCCCGATCTCGCTAACCATGAATTTACCACCGGATCTGTTCCTGATCCGCAGTACCGGCATTGATATGCATTTGAAGTACCGCTACACCGCACCGCGTATTCAGGACGGTTCGCGCCTGAGCGTCAGCTTAAACAACCAGTTTGTGCAGGCATATTCATTAGTCCCTGAACACGAACAGGGTACCCAGTTGCTGCGTTTGCCGCTGACTCAAGGGCTGATCGACTCGGACAAGAATGTCAATATACCGGCACTGCGCCTGGGTGCGACTAACCAACTGCGTTTCGACTTTGACTACACTACGCTGCTGGCCAGTGGCGCGGAAGGGCGTTGTGAAACTTACTCCTTTACCGCTAACCATGCGGTGATCGACGGTGCATCAACCATTGATTTCTCCGGTTACCGCCACTTTATGGCGATGCCGGATCTACGTGCCTTCGCGAACGCCGGTTTCCCTTTCAGCCGTTTGGCTGATTTGTCGCAAACACTGGTGCTGGTGAACAAACAGCCACAGCCGCCACAGGTCAGTGCCTTGCTGAACGCACTGGGTATTATTGGTGCCCAGACCGGTTATCCGGCGCTGGCGGTGACGCTGAGTGACGATTGGTCCCAGGCGAAAGATCGGGATGCCGATATTCTGATGATCGGTACCATTCCGCCAGAGCTGCGGGACGACAAAAAAATCAACCTGCTCGTGGACGCCACCCAGAGTTGGGTGAAGCAGCCGACACGTCAGTTACCGTTACCGACGATGGACGTATTGGCGGAGGACACTAAGCCGGACAGCAAAACCACCATCAGTTCAGAAGGTGCAATGTCGGCGATTATCGGGGTGCAATCACCGTTTAACGACCAACGCAGCATTGTCGCGTTACTGGCTGACAGTCCGCGTGGCTACGATCTACTGAACAATGCATTGCTGGACAGTGGCAAGCGTGCGGCAGTGTTTGGGTCGGTGGCGGTGATCCGTGAATCTGGCGTAAACAGCCTGCGAGTGGGCGATGTTTATTATGTCGGCCATCTGCCGTGGTGGGAACGCATCTGGCATGCCTTGTCGACTCATCCGGTGTGGCTTGCTGTGATCGCGGTTGTGGTAGTGGTCATTCTGGCGTTGATGCTGTGGCGTGGCTTGAGAATCTTCAGCCGTCGTCGCCTGTCGCCTGAAGACCGGGATTAATTACCATGCCAGTGGCGTTGAAACGTCTGACATTCGGCATGCTGCTGCTGTGCGCCTTCAGCGCAGCGGCGGCCTGCGAATGGCCGGCCTGGCAACAGTACAAACAATTTTATATCAGCGAACAGGGACGCGTGATCGATCCGAGCAGTCCGAACCGCATTACCACATCGGAAGGGCAGAGTTATGGCATGTTCTTCGCGCTGGTAGCAAACGATCGACCAGCGTTTGACCAGCTGCTGGAGTGGACGGAAAACAATTTGGCTGCGGGCGATCTTAGCGCCCATTTACCTGCGTGGCTGTGGGGTGAGAACGATAAAAAACAGTGGACGGTACTGGACAGCAATTCTGCATCCGACGCGGATTTGTGGATTGCCTACAATCTGCTGGAAGCGGGGCGCTTATGGAACAGTCGCCGCTATCAAACCCTTGGCACGTTGTTGTTGCAGCGAATTGCCCGTGAAGAGGTGGCGGATATTCCCGGTCTGGGTTTGATGCTGTTGCCGGGAAAGGTGGGGTTTGTGGCTGAAGACCGTTGGCGACTCAATCCGAGCTACCTTCCCCCCCAATTGCTGGCACGTTTTTCTGCCTTAAATGGTCCGTGGCGGGCAATGGAGCAAACCAATTTGCGATTGTGGCTGGAAACCGCACCACACGGCTTCTCACCGGACTGGGTGGTGTGGCAGGTCGGCAAAGGCTGGCAACCGGATACCGTCAAACCGAACATCGGCAGTTATGACGCTATCCGGGTTTATCTGTGGGCCGGCATGCTGGCAGATGACGATAAACATAAGGCAGCATTACTCAAGCAATTGCAGCCGATGGCACAAACTACCCTGACACAGGGTGTCCCACCGGAGAAAACGGATACAGCCAGTGGCAAAACCAGTGGCGACGGTCCGGTGGGCTTCTCTGCTTCCATGTTGCCGATGCTGGTGAACCAACCAGAGGCGTTGCAGGTACAGCGCCAACGGATTAAGCAAAACCCGCCGGGTGATAATGCCTATTTCAGTGCCTCGTTGGTGCTGTTCGGTCAGGGATGGGATCAACAACGTTATCGTTTTAATCGGCAGGGTGAACTTCAACCCTCCTGGGGCGGCCAATGCGTAACTTCAGAATAAACTGGCTAGGCCTGGTGCCTTTAAGTCTGGCGATGCTGCCGCAAGCGCAGGGGGCGGAAACCGTCGCGCCGGAACAATGGTTGTTGGAACAGGTACGGGTTGGGGAGGCCAGTAATAAGGATGAGTTGGTTCGTCAGTCGCTTTATCGGCTCGAGTTAATGGACCCGAACAACCCGGACGTTATTTCAGCGCGTATGCGTTTGGCGTTGAGGCAGGGTAATCAGGCGTTGGCGCAGCAGCAGTTAGATAAGCTGAAAAAGATTGCCCCACAGTCAAGCGCTTACCGTCAGGCGGAAATGAATATGTTGCTGACCCAGCCAGAAACCCGGCAGAAGCTGCAACAGGCGCGATTAATGGCGACAGCCGGCCGTTTGCCGGAGGCGAAGGCGCAGTATGACGATCTGTTCCACGGTGACCCGCCGACACTTGAACTGGCGGTGGAATATTGGCGGCTGGTTGCACGGCTACCGGGACAAGAAGCCGCAGCACTGAAACAGTTACAGCTGTTGGATCAACAATATTCCGGCAACGTGCCGCTGCGGATGTCATTGGCACGGATGTTATTTAGTCAGGATCGTGACGCACAGGCTTATGATTTATTGCAGAAAGTGGCTGCCGATCCCATCGGACGCGGTGATGCTGCGGATCTGTGGTTGGAAAAAGTTAAAGCGATGCCGGTCAGTCCGCAAAGTGTCGCGGCCCTTAATCGTTTCCTCGGGGTATTTGAAACCGGCGATCAGGCTGTCAGCGCCCAGCAAGAGCTGGCGAGGCAACAGGCACTGCTGTCGGACCCGGCCTATCAGGCACGAGTGCGTGGACTCGCTCAGGTGGAGAAGGGGGGCAGTCGTGCAGCCATTCCTGAACTGAAAAAAGCGTTGGCGGCCTCACCTAACGATGCTGAAGTGCTCGGGGCTCTGGGGCAGGCCTATTCCCGCGCCGGCAATCGCCCGCAAGCGTTAAGTTTGTTCCGTCAGGCATTGCAGGCCGATAAAAGCGGTTACGGCAGCAGTAAATGGCAGAGCCTGATCAAGAGCAATAGCTATTGGTTGGCGGTCGATGAAGGTGACAAGGCGTTGAAAGCCGACAATCTGGCGCTGGCACAGCAGAAATATCAACAGGCACGGCAGATTGACAACAGTGATAGCAGTGCAGTGATTGGTCTGGGTGACGTTGCCGTGGCGCGTAAAGATGACGCCGCTGCCGAGCGTTTTTATCAGCAGGCACTTCGGCTGGATCCGGGCAGCGGCAGTGCGGTACGCGGCCTGGTCAATATCTACCAGCGTCAATCGCCTGAAAAGGCGCTGGCCTATCTCAATAGCCTGCCGCGTAGTCAGCAAAATAAATTGCGTAGCACGCTGGACGGTTTGCAGCTCGACATGCTGAAACAGCAGGCCGACCAGCTTGCAGAGCAAAAACAGTGGCATCAGGCAGCAGAGAAATATCGCCGTGCCCAGCAGATGGATCCTGACGATGTGTGGCTGACGTATCATTATGCACAGACTTTGCGTCAGGCCGGGCAACCGGGGCAGGCGGACGCCCTGTTCAGCCGATTGGCGCAAAAACAGCATGGTAACCCGCAACTGACGTATGCCTACGCGCTGTATCTTTCCGGCAGCGATCGCGATCAGCAGGCGCTGGCGCAGTTGAATACTTTACCTACCTCGCAGTGGAACGACAATATGCGGGAATTGGCACAGCGACTGAAAATGCAGGAGACGTTGGATCATGCTGAGCAACTGCGTGCCGCAGGTGACGAGCCGGGTGCGGTCGCTTATCTGCGCCGTCAACCCACCGATACCCGTATCGATCTCCAGTTGGCCGATTGGGCGCTGGCGCGTGGCGACTATGATGCTGCCTTGGCGGACTATCAACGGGTACGGGCGCGTGAACCGAATAACCCGGATGTGCAACTGGGCGAAATAGAGGCATATGTGGCGCAGGGTAAACTGAGCGAAGCGCGTCAGCGTCTACAAACCGAAACGGCGGCGCCAAACCCATCCAGCAACAGCGAAAGACGGGTGGCCAATGCTTGGTATGCCGTTGGCGAGCCACAAAAAGCGACGGATATCTTTACCCGGCTGAAAACGGCAGCTCAGCAAGAACCGCCTAGTCAGTCAAAAGCGCTGATTTACCGCGATGCGGCACGGCTCGAACGCGACCAATTGCAGCCGGCATTGGCGCAACAGGACTATAAACAGGCAATGGTGGCCAGCGGCATTACACCTAACGTACCGCCAGATAACGACAGCTATACCTATTTGACGCGTAACAATCCGGGTGACGACTGGCTAAAACGCGGTATCCGTTCAGATGCAGCGGATCTGTACCGTCAGCAAGATGTTAATGTCACGCTCGATCATGACTATTGGGGATCCAGCGGTACCGGTGGTATCTCTGATTACAAAGCGCACGACACCATGTTGCAGGTGGACATGCCGTTGTACGACGGGCGGGCATTTTTCCGGTCCGATACCGTTCAGTTGGATGCCGGCAGTTTCTCCACCGACAACAATGGCAAATATTATGAGACCTTTGGTACTTGTCATACTCAGGGCTGTAGCGGTGACGAACATCAGAAAGCCACCGGTACCAGTGTGGCGGTCGGTTGGCAGAACGATCGCTGGTCGGGGGATATCGGTACCACACCGATGGGCTTTGATGTGGTCGACTGGGTGGGTGGACTGGCTTACAGCAACGACTGGAACCACATAGGTTGGACATTGGCGGCCTCACGCCGGCCGATATCCAGCTCGCTGCTGGCGTTTGGCGGCACCAAAGACCCGAATACCGGCACGACCTGGGGCGGAGTGCGCGCCACTGGGGTCAGTCTGAGCGCCAGTTATGATCGCGGTGAGGCACAGGGTGTTTGGGCCGACCTCAGTGCGCATCAGTTGACCGGTAAAAACGTCGAGGATAACCAGCGCGAACGCTTTATGGCCGGTTATTACTACAAATTGATCAACGAGGATAACCGTCGCGTTACTGTCGGGCTGAACACCATGCTGTGGCATTATCAGAAGGATTTGAGCGGTTACTCTCTCGGTCAGGGCGGCTATTACAGTCCACAGCAATATATGTCGTTGGCGGTGCCGGTCAATTATCGCCAGCGTACCGAGAATTGGTCCTGGGAACTGGGTGGGTCAGTGTCTTTGTCCCATTCGAAAACCAACAGCCAAGCGCGTTACCCGTTGCAAGGGTTAATTCCAGACTCGTTACCGGACAAGTTTGCCGTGGAGGATGGCAGTTCTTCTTCCGGCTTCGGTTATACCCTCCGGGCGATTGTTGAACGCCGTCTCAGTTCACACTGGACACTGGGAGCCGGGATCGATATTCAGCAGGCGAAAGACTATACACCAAGTCATGCATTGCTCTATTTGCGCTATTCGATGGCCGGTTGGCAGGGCGACCTGGATTTACCGCCTCAACCACTGACACCGTACGCTGATTTCAAGTAACCCACTTCAGGCAGATTCAGAGTGTCGGCACAGGGTAGTTTTGCTACCCTGTGTTCGTTTGATGTGCCACCAGAGATACCCGGACCTGATGTACCGAGGCGCGCTCTCACTAATAACCGGCTTTGTAAGCGGTCTTTCATTAGGAAAATACTGAAACCCGCGGTTTTCTTGGGTTTGTCCTGGGCATGGCAAGATTAAAACAGCAAACAATCGAGTATACTCAGACCGGTCCAAGGGATGGGTATTCTTCATCCCTTTTTTATTTCAGCCCGAATTAGCGGAGAGCAGGTTTGCGGGTCAGGCGTTCATTAACGATTAAACAGATGGCAACGGTGTCCGGTGTGGCGCTGGTGACGATCTGCATCTTTATCGTGATCCAGTTATTCCATTTTGTGCAGCAGCGCAGGGATGACTATGCCCAGCAACTGGAAAATATTGCTCACTCCGTGCGCCAGCCTCTGGCGGAAGCGGTTCTGCGCATGGACGTGCCCGAAACCAAGCGTGTGCTGAACACATTGCTGCCGGTGGGGATCCTGACGCGTGCGGATATCGTGTTGCCGAACGAATTTCAGGCATTACACGCCAATTTCCCGCCGGAACGGCCAGTTCCAACGCTGATCGCTCGCCTGTTTGAGCTACCGATCCAGATTTCTGTTCCGCTCTATTCGCTGGAGCGTGTGCCAGCCAACCCACAGCCGTTGGCTTATCTGGTGCTGCAGGCCGATTCGTTCCGCATGTACCAATTTATTCTCAGTATATTGTCGACCATGCTGTCGACCTACTTACTGTTGGCATTGATCCTGTCGGTCGCCATTAGTTGGTGTATGAACCGACTGATGGTGCACCCGCTGCGGGCAATGGCCAAAGAGCTGGAAAATATTTCGCAGGAAGAAGCGCCGTATCACCAACTGATGCTGCCAGCGCTGCATCAGGACGATGAGCTGGGGTTGTTGGTGCGTAACTACAACCGCAATCAGCAGCGGCTGGCAAAAGCCTATGCGGAAATGAGTCGTATGAGCACTCGCCATCCGGTCACCGAGTTGCCGAACCAAGCGCTGTTTACCGCGTTGTTGGAGCAGCATATTGCCTCTAGTCTGCGGCCCGAGCGTTTTAATCTGCTGGTTATCGGCATTGAAACCTTGCACGAGGCATCGGGCGTGCTCAATCCGGTGATGCGAGAATCGCTGTTACTGACGCTGGCGAAGAAGTTGCGTGAGTGTATCGATGAAAACGGCGTATTGGCGCAGTTGAGCAACACCGAGTTTGCCATTCTGGCCAAAGGCGTTGAGCGCCCATTCCATGCCATGCAATTGGCACGCCGTATCATGGCACAGATCAACGCACCGCTGAGCTTGCAGGAAATGCCGTTGCGACCAAGTGCCAGCATCGGTATCGCGCATTACCTCAATTCGGGGGAAAGTGCGGAACAACTCCTTCGTAGCGCTACTTCGGCAATGATGTCAGCACACCGTGAAGGTAAAAATCAGGTGCTGTTTTTCGAGCCGAGCCTGACTGAGCGTACCCAAAAGCGACTGACACAGGAAAGCGAAATTCTGCAGGCCATTGAACAGCGTCGATTTACGCTATTTTTGCAGCCACAGATAGATATGCAGTCCAATGCGGTAATAGGCGCTGAAGCGCTGCTGCGTTGGCAACAGTATGACGGCAGCTATACCCTACCGGCAGATGTGATTCCGTTAGCTGAAGAACTTGGAGTGATTGTGCCACTCGGCAACTGGGTGCTGGAGGAAGCATGCCGTATCTTGGCTGATTGGCAGAGCCGTGGTATCACAATGCCGTTGGCGGTCAATGTGTCTCCTATCCAAATGAAGCATGAGGATTTTATCCCGCATCTGAAAAGTGTGCTCGCGCAACACCATATTGATCCGCGCAAGTTGCTGCTGGAAATTACCGAGACGGTACGTATTGACGATCTCGATCGTGCATTGGCGCTGTTGCGGGAGTTGCACGACCTGGGGCTGTCCATTGCATTGGATGATTTTGGTATGGGATATTCCAGCCTGAATTATCTGAACCGATTGAAATGCCTGCCGATCGATTTGATTAAAATCGACAAGAGCTTTATTCAGGGATTACCGAACGATGACGCTATGGTGCGTATCGTCAGTTCTATTTCTGAGGTGTTGGCGCTGCCAGTGATGGCTGAAGGCGTCGAAAATACAGAACAACGCGATTGGTTGTTGCGGCACGGTATTCATAGTGGACAAGGCTTCTTGTTTGCTCGCCCGCTGCCACGCAGTGAGTTTGAAGCCGAGTTTTGCCAACCGCCTGCCTGATTTACCCTTCCTCATCTCTCGGACGATGCAGGTGTCGCCCGAGAGCTATCTCGTCCTACAATGCTGATCTTTACTACCGCTTTTGAGTTAGTGCAAAGAAATGCTTACGTAATTTACAACCTTGCATTTGGGCTGGCGCGTTTCAGCTCTTAAATTCGTATCAACATGTATCTATGGGTGCAACAAATTATTTCCATGTTGTTAGGTGGGTGTTATTTTCCGCGCAAGCGATGAACAGGCGAGATAACTAGAATACCGCCTGGTGCGTGTCTTCCCCCCCAAAGGATGTTCATATGAAACTCACTATCTTTAAGAGCCTCTATTTTCAGGTGTTAACGGCGATTACGCTGGGCATCCTGCTTGGTCATTTTTATCCTGACATTGGCGCACAGATGAAACCTCTGGGCGATGGATTCGTTAAACTGATTAAAATGATCATCGCGCCGGTGATCTTCTGTACTGTGGTGACGGGCATCGCGGGTATGGAGAGCATGAAGGCCGTCGGCCGTACCGGTGCGATCGCACTGCTCTATTTTGAAATCGTCAGTACCATTGCACTGCTTATTGGTCTGCTGATTGTTAACCTGGTCCAACCGGGCGCTGGGATGAACATCGATCCAGGTACTTTGGATGCCAAGGCGGTGGCAGTTTATGCGGAACAGGCCCAGCAGCAGGGCATCATTCCATTCTTGCTGGATATCATCCCTGGTAGCGTTATCGGTGCCTTCGCCAGTGGCAACATTCTTCAGGTACTGCTGTTTGCCGTACTGTTCGGCTTTGCCCTGCATCGCCTGGGTGACAAAGGCCAACTGATCTTCAACGTTATCGATAGTTTCTCTCGCGTGATCTTCGGCATTATCAATATGATTATGCGTCTGGCACCACTGGGTGCTTTCGGGGCGATGGCGTTTACTATCGGTAAATACGGCGTAGGTACGTTGTTGCAGCTCGGTCAATTGATTGCCTGTTTCTATCTTACCTGCGTGCTGTTCGTGGTGGTGGTTCTGGGCTCCATTGCCCGCGCCAACGGCTTCAGTATTTTCAAATTTGTTCGATATATAAAAGAAGAGCTGCTGATCGTACTCGGAACGTCTTCTTCCGAGTCGGTGCTGCCACGTATGCTCGATAAAATGGAAAAATTGGGCTGTAAGAAGTCGGTGGTGGGCTTGGTTATTCCGACCGGCTACTCATTTAACCTGGATGGGACCTCAATCTACCTGACTATGGCGGCCGTGTTTATTGCGCAGGCGACCAACACTCATATGGACATCGTGCATCAGGTGACTCTGTTGGTGGTGCTGTTGCTGTCCTCTAAAGGGGCTGCAGGAGTGACCGGTAGTGGCTTTATCGTGCTGGCTGCTACTATTTCTGCTGTCGGCCACTTGCCGTTGGCCGGTTTGGCGTTAATTCTGGGCATTGATCGCTTCATGTCTGAAGCCCGTGCGCTGACTAACCTGGTCGGTAATGGTGTAGCAACGGTTGTAGTGGCTAAATGGTGTAAACAGTTGGATGAAAAGCAACTGCAAGACACCTTGTCCAACAAGCAAGGAACAGGTGCCGATAAAACGCTGCCTTCAGCCTGATTTAATCCTCAAATCACCGGTTGCAGCCGCAGCCGGTGACGTTTTATCCCCCCGCGTAATGAATTCTTGCATTAAAAAATCGGTTATCCATTATTTTTCACACTAATGAGTGACATCCGCAAAGGCGCGCGGTCTAACTCGATGGTACACTTTCTGCTTTCCGCCCCACTGTGAAACTCAGGGCGTATTTGTAGGCTGTTTGTCGCAGCCTAATATTCCGGTGAATGGAATATCCGCATTTGCATAAAGAAATTGGATAGTAATTAAGTAGGGGTTCACATGCAGGGCACCAGAATTCATCTCATAGTAGGTGGGCTGCTGTTGGCTGCAGCCAACAGCAGCGTGCAGGCTGAAGCACTACAACCCGATCCTGCCTGGCAGCAGGGGGCGTTGGCCAACGGGTTTTCATGGCAGATACTAGATACGCCACAACGGCCGAGTGATCGCGTCGAGTTGCGGTTGATGGTCAACACTGGCTCTTTAGTCGAGTCTTCGCAGCAGATTGGCTTTGCCCATCTGCTGCCGCGCCTGTCGCTCGCGCGCAGCGAAAGCTTTACGCCACCGCAGTTACGTTCACTGTGGCAACAGAGCGTGGACAGCGAGCGACCTTTGCCTCCGGCCATCAGCTCTTATGACTTCACCATTTATAATCTCAGCTTGCCGAATAACCGCCCAGATTTGCTGAAAGAGGCACTGACGTGGCTTTCCGACACCACCGGCAAACTGGCGATTGACGAACATACGCTGCATGCGGTGATGAACTCTAGCGTCGATCCGGTTGGTACTTTCCCACCGAACCCAAAAGATGCCTGGTGGCGCTATCGTCTGAAAGGCTCGACGCTGTTGGCGCATGATCCGGCTCAACCGCCGAAACGGCCGGTGAATGTCGACCAATTGAAGAAATTCTACCAGCAGTGGTACACCCCGGACGCGATGACGTTATACGTTGTGGGTAAGGTAGACAGCCGCAGCCTGGGTGAACAAATCAACAAAGCTTTCTCGCCGCTGAAAGGCAAACGTGAAACGCCCGCTCTGATGCCGACGTTGACGCCGTTGCCACCGCAACCGGTTAGCCTGATCAGTGAACAGGTTAAGCAGGATACGTTGTCGATTATGTGGGATGCACCCTGGCATCCGATCCGCGATTCGCAAAACCTGAGCCGCTATTGGCGCGGTGATATGGCGCGTGAGGCGTTGTTCTGGCATCTCCAACAGGTGCTGGAAAAGAGCGACCAGAAAAACCTGCATTTGGGCTTCGATTGCCGCGTGCAATACCAACGTGCCCAATGTGCTATCCATCTCGACACGCCGAATAACAATCTGAATAACAGCCTGAGCTTTATTGCTAGAGAGCTGGCGAACGTGCGTAACAATGGGTTGTCGCAGGAGGAGTTTAACGCTCTGCTGGCGCAGAAGAACGATCAATTGAGCAAGTTGTTCGCCACCTATGCCCGCACCGATACGGACGTGTTGATGAGCCAGCGTTTGCGCTCGCAACAAAGTGGTGTCGTAGATATTGCGCCAGAGCAGTATCAGAAACTGCGTCAGGAGTTCTTGAGCGGGTTAACGCTTGAAGCACTGAACCAGGAGCTGAAACTGCAACTTTCACAAGATGCGACGTTGGTGTTGATGCAGCCGAAGGGCGAGCCAGAGATGAGCATGAAGCAGTTACAGGAAACCTATAACGGCATTATGTCTCCGGCCCCTGCAGTGGTGTCAGAAGAGGTCAAACCGACCGACACTGCGCCCGCACCAGAGACTAGCGCACAGTAACGACAGGGGGGGCATTTGCCCCCTTAGTTACGGTACAGCACTTTGATGATGTGGTAGCCGAACTGGGTTTTCACCGGGCCGTAGGGCTTCAACAATGGAATGCTGAACACCGCTTTATCGAAGGCCGCCACCATGGTGCCCTTGTTGAATTCGCCTAAAGAGCCGCCGTTACGTTTTGACGGGCACGTTGAGTATTTGCGCGCCAGCGTGTCAAAGCTGACACCGCGTTTAAGCTTGGCCAGCAGTTCATCGGCCAGTTTTTCATTATCTACCAGAATGTGCAGGGCGCACGCCGTCTTTGCCATGGTATTGCCTTTATCGATACAGAAATTGCGCTGATTATACCCGTTAAATCTCATCGACGCTTTCTGCTACAATCCTCTTCCACGTTAAAAAGTCGAGCAATAAAGCGCCATGCGATTAAACCCCAGCCAACAACAAGCCGTCGAATTCGTTACCGGGCCCTGCCTGGTGCTGGCCGGTGCCGGTTCCGGCAAGACGCGCGTCATCACCAACAAAATCGCTCACCTGATCCATAACTGTGGTTATCAGGCGCGGCACATCGCCGCCGTGACCTTTACCAATAAGGCTGCGCGTGAGATGAAAGAGCGTGTGGCGCAAACCATGGGGCGCAAAGAAGCACGCGGACTGATGATTTCTACGTTCCACACGCTGGGGCTGGAAATCATTAAACGTGAATATGCCGCGTTGGAGATGAAGTCTAACTTCTCGTTGTTCGACGATCAGGATCAGCTGGCATTGCTGAAAGAGCTGACCGAGAAATGGCTGGAAAATGACAAAACGTTGGTGGCGCAGCTGATTTCCACCATCTCCAACTGGAAGAATGACCTGGTCGATCCCAAAAAGGCCATGGAGCTGGCACGTTCCGAACGCGACAAGCTTTTTGCACATTGTTACGGCCTGTATCACGCACATATGCGTGCCTGTAATGTGCTGGATTTTGACGATTTGATCCTGCTACCGACGCTGCTGTTACAGCGCAATGAAGAGGTCCGTGAACGTTGGCAGAATCGTATTCGTTACCTGTTGGTGGATGAATATCAGGATACCAACACCAGTCAATACGAGTTAGTGAAACTGTTGGTGGGTAATCGCGCACGCTTTACCGTGGTAGGAGACGATGATCAGTCGATCTACTCTTGGCGCGGCGCACGTCCGCAAAACCTGGTGCTGTTGAAAGAAGACTTCCCGGCGTTGCAGGTGATCAAACTGGAGCAGAATTACCGTTCCAGCGAACGCATCTTGAAGGCGGCGAATATCCTGATCGCCAATAACCCGCACGTATTTGAAAAACGGTTATTTTCCGAGCTTGGCTATGGTGAAGAGCTGAAGGTGGTGACAGCCAATAATGAGGATCATGAGGCCGAGCGCGTTGTTGGGGAGCTGATTGCCCATCACTTCGTGAAGAAAACCAACTACGGCGATTATGCGATCCTCTATCGCGGCAACCATCAATCGCGGTTGTTTGAAAAAATGCTGATGCAAAACCGTATCCCTTACAAGATTTCCGGGGGGACCTCGTTTTTCTCGCGGCCGGAAATCAAGGATCTGTTGGCCTACCTGCGTGTCCTGACTAACCAGGATGATGACAGCGCGTTCCTGCGGATCGTCAATACGCCGAAACGTGAAATTGGCCCGGCGACGCTGCAAAAGCTGGGCGA
The DNA here is from genome assembly GCF_001590905.1 of Serratia grimesii NBRC 13537. Lineage (GTDB taxonomy): Bacteria > Pseudomonadota > Gammaproteobacteria > Enterobacterales > Enterobacteriaceae > Serratia > Serratia grimesii. The sequence goes on along the minus strand of NZ_BCTT01000014.1, from coordinate 118,895 downwards.
ATGGGCTAATCAACGTAACAAAAGCCTGTTCCGCGCCAGTTTCGATCTTGGACTGAGTCAGCATCTGACTGGTCGCGGACTGGAGTCTTTGCAGCGTTTCACCCATTGGCTGGACGGTATTGCCCAGTTGGCGGATCGCGAACCGGTAGCCGCGGTACGCGATTTGATCCATGGCGTAGACTACGAAAGTTGGCTGTTTGAAACCTCGCCCAGCCCGAAAGCCGCCGAGATGCGCATGAAAAACGTCAATACGTTGTTTGGCTGGATGACGGAAATGCTGGAAGGCAGTGAGCTGGATGAACCCATGACGCTGACGCAGGTGGTGACGCGCTTTACTCTGCGGGACATGATGGAACGCGGCGAAAGCGATGAGGAGCTGGATCAGGTTCAGTTGATGACACTGCATGCCTCCAAAGGGTTGGAGTTCCCTTATGTCTTCCTCGTGGGAATGGAGGAGGGGTTACTGCCACACCAGAGCAGTATTGACGAGGATAACGTTGATGAAGAGCGTCGCCTGGCCTATGTGGGGATAACGCGAGCTCAAAAGGAGCTGATTTTCACTCTGTGCCGTGAGCGTCGTCAGTATGGTGAGCTGGTGCGGCCAGAGCCAAGCCGTTTCTTGTTGGAGCTACCGCAGGATGACCTGGCGTGGGAAAGTGAACGTAAGGTGATCAGTCCACAAGAGCGGATGCAAAAAGGTCAAAGCCATCTGGCGAATATTCGCGCCCAGTTGGCCAAGGCTAAAGGTGAAGGTTAAAAGTAAGGGCGCGATTAGCGCCCTTGTCATATCAACGTTGTTCTTCCAGTATCAGCGGCCAGTGCACATAGCTTTGCCAATGGCTTTCCTGATCCAACGCTTCTGCCCGTAATGGGTGCTGTTCCAGCCAACCCGGCGGCAGGATCACCGTTAGTTCGTCATCATTGTTGGCACGCAGACGTACCGCAGGCAGCGTGTCATCGCGACGACGGCTGGCAAAGATGATAGCCAGGCGCAAAATCCGGCATAAACGTTGTGCCATACGTGGTGGCAGAGCGTTTTGCTGGCTCAGCAGCGGTAGATCGATAGTGTTGCTTTGGTTTTGCAGCAGAGTGGCGAGCAGTTTTTTTTGCGCCGGGGTAAAACCGGGTAAATCCAGATGGCGGATCAGATAAGCGGCGTGTTGCGGCGCTTGCTTGAAATCAACACTGAGGCCAATTTCGTGGATCAGGCAGGCGCTGTGCAATAACTCGCGACATCGCGCATCCAGTTGCCATTCATTGCTGACCTGCTGTGAGAAGTTGGCAGCCAATTGGCTAACGCGCTCGGCTTGCTCGGTATCCAACAGATAACGTCGTTGTAGGTTGCGAATGGTGCGGCTACGAATATCTTGTTCAACCGGCAGGTGTAGCATGCCGTAAACCAGCCCTTCGCGTAGCGCGCCGCCAGCCAACATCATGCTCTCAATGCCCAGCTCCTGGAAAATCGCCAGCAGGATGGATAGCCCACTTGGAAATACCAGTGCGCGTTCCAGTGTCAGCCCTTCAATTTCCAACTCTTCCAGCTTGCCGCACTGAATAGCGCGTTGTTTCAACTGGCGCAACTTAGACAGGGTGATGCGTTCATCCATACCCTGCGCAACCATGATTTCCTGCAGCGCCTGGACGGTGCCGGAAGCGCCGACGCAGATCTGCCAACCGTGTTGACGCAAGTGTGGCGCAATAGGGCGCACCATTTCACGCGCAGCCTGTTCAGCCCGCTCGAAATTCTCCTGCCCCAGGTTACGATCGCTGAAAAAACGCTCCAGCCAGGTGACACAGCCCATAGACAAGCTATACAACTGGGCAGCCTGCGCACCGGTACCTGTGACTAATTCAGTACTGCCGCCGCCGATATCGACCACTAAACGTTGGTCTGGCCCGCCGGTAGTATGGGCAACACCGTGGTAGATCAGACGGGCTTCTTCCTCGCCGCTGATTACCTGGATCGGACAACCAAGGATCTGCTCGGCGGTTTGTAGGAATTCATCGGCATTGGACGCCAGACGCAACGTAGCCGTGGCGACTACGCGGATCTGTTCACGGGGAATGTCCTGCAGGCGTTCAGAGAACAGCTTCAGGCATTGCCAGCCGCGCTGCATGGCTTCATGCGACAGGTGGTTGTTCTGATCCAGCCCTGCTGCCAGACGCACTTTGCGCTTGATGCGCGCCAGTGTTTGAATACTACCGGCTACCTCGCGCACCACCAGCATGTGGAAGCTGTTGGAACCAAGGTCGATAGCGGCATAAAGTGCGCTGGAACTGAGCATCGTCTATCAGCCTGAACGTTTACGGTTGTTGCGCGGCGCACCGCCACGACGTGGTGAGGAGTTACGACGCGGGCCGTTGCCACCGCGTGGGCGAGCCAGGCGTTTTGGCGCAGGCAAGTCACTCATTAACGCATCGCTGTTGTACTTGCTCACTGGAATGCTGTGACCGGTATAGGTTTCGATCGCCGGCAGGTTGAGCGCATACTCTTCACAAGCCAGACTGATGGAATGACCGCTTTCACCGGCACGACCGGTACGACCGATACGGTGGACGTAGTCTTCGCAGTCGTCAGGCAAGTCGTAGTTGAATACGTGCGTAACCAATGGGATGTGGAGACCGCGTGCGGCGACGTCGGTAGCAACCAGAATATCCAGGTTACCCTTGGTAAAGTCATCCAGAATACGCAGGCGTTTTTTCTGCGCAACATCGCCGGTCAACAGGCCTACGCGGTGGCCATCGGCAGCCAGATGGCCCCAAACGTCTTCACAGCGATGCTTGGTGTTGGCGAAGATGATGCAGCGGTCCGGCCACTCTTCTTCGATCAGCGTCTGTAACAGGCGCATTTTTTCTTCGTTGGACGGGTAGAACAACTCTTCTTTAATGCGGTGGCCGGTTTTCTGTTCCGGTTCCACTTCAACATATTCAGCATTGTTCATCTGCTCGAAAGCCAGTTCGCGAACGCGATAGGACAAAGTGGCAGAGAACAGCATGTTCAGGCGTTGATCGACCGGAGGCATACGACGGAACAACCAGCGAATGTCTTTGATAAAGCCCAGATCGTACATGCGATCGGCCTCGTCCAAGACTACGACCTGGATTGCGCTCAGATCAATATAGTTTTGTTTGGCATAATCGATTAAACGACCGGTAGTACCGACCAGGATATCCACGCCGCTTTCCAGCACTTTCAGCTGTTTGTCGTAGCCGTCGCCACCGTATGCCAGGCCAAGCTTCAGGCCGGTAGATTTGGACAGGGCTTCTGCGTCGGAGTGGATCTGAACCGCCAGCTCACGCGTTGGCGCCATGATCAAGGCGCGCGGCTGATTGGTCTGGCGATCCTGTTTTGCCGGGTGAGAAAGCAAATAGTGAAAAGTAGACGCTAAAAATGCCAGCGTCTTTCCGGTACCGGTTTGCGCCTGACCTGCAACGTCACGCCCAGAGAGCGTGAGCGGCAATGCTAACGCCTGGATAGGCGTGCAATGTTGAAACCCTTTCTTTTCAAGGGCTTCAAGGACTAACGGGTGCAGGGCGAAGTCGGAAAACTTCTGTTCGGTCAAGTGTGTTTTGCTCATAGTGTGGTAGAATATCAGCTAACTATTGCTTTACGAAAGCGTATCCGGTGAAATAAAGTCACCTTAGGTTGGTTAATGCTACACCAACAAGGTAGACACAATCCTTTGGAGTAGAACATGAGCGATAAAATTATTCACCTGACTGACGGCAGCTTCGACACCGACGTGCTGAAAGCTGAAGGGCCAATCCTGGTCGATTTCTGGGCTGAATGGTGTGGGCCGTGCAAGATGATTGCTCCGATTCTGGATGAGATTGCCGATGAGTTCGAAGGCAAGCTGACCATCACCAAGCTGAATATCGACCAAAACCCGGCCACCGCACCTAAGTACGGTATCCGTGGTATCCCTACGCTGTTGTTGTTCAAGAACGGTGAAGTGGCTGCGACCAAGGTTGGTGCGTTGTCCAAAGGCCAGCTCAAAGATTTCCTTAACGCGAATCTGTAATCGGGCGAGAAGCCGTATGCCCAATGGATTTGACACTGCGGTTCTCAACGTCGCAGTGTGAGAGGCAACGGGGATATACAGGCGTCTAGCGGGGATGTTCAATTCACCGCTAGACGCCTGCCAAGAAGCGTGTTAAGTTTAACCATACTGCATATAGAACTTGCCCGAAGTTTTAAATCTAAAGAGTCTAAATCTAAAGCTTTACTCTGTGTTGAACCGCTGGCGTTGAAAGAAAAAATGAACTCAGCCCGTGTTTTAACAATCAAACGGTTTTGCAAAATCAATTTTAAGGTACCTTCGATCTTAAACCGTCAATGCGCGCGTCCTCTGTAAGCCATTTCTTACCGTGACAGCTCAGCGCCCGGTGATCGAACGTCCAGTAAACAGGCACGCATATCCAATGGATTTCAGGGTGTGGCCAGTCGGCAACCGAACGAATCTCCGTAGCTTAGTCCGCTAAGTGGCTGGGGTTAACACGGGAAGCCAACGCAACCACCAGAAAGCCGAAAGATATATCTCGCTGCCATACCATTCACGAAATAAGTTCGAGACATACCCCGAGTTTAAGAACCCACCACTATGAATCTTACCGAATTAAAGAATACGCCGGTTTCTGAGCTGATTACTCTCGGCGAAAATATGGGGCTGGAAAACCTTGCCCGTATGCGCAAGCAGGACATTATCTTCTCTATCCTTAAGCAGCATGCGAAAAGTGGAGAAGATATCTTCGGCGATGGCGTGTTGGAGATATTGCAAGATGGATTTGGTTTCCTCCGCTCTGGAGACAGCTCCTACCTTGCAGGCCCCGACGACATCTACGTATCCCCTAGCCAAATCCGCCGTTTCAACCTCCGTACAGGTGACACCATTTCCGGTAAGATTCGTCCGCCAAAAGAAGGCGAGCGTTACTTTGCCCTGTTGAAAGTTAACGAAGTTAACTACGACAAACCGGAAAACGCCCGCAGCAAGATCCTGTTCGAGAACTTAACCCCACTGCATGCCAACTCCCGTCTGCGGATGGAGCGCGGTAACGGCTCTACCGAAGACTTGACTGCACGCGTGCTGGATCTGGCTTCACCGATTGGTCGTGGTCAACGTGGTCTGATTGTTGCTCCGCCGAAAGCCGGTAAAACCATGCTGCTGCAGAACATTGCGCAGAGCATCGCATACAACCATCCAGACTGCGTGTTGATGGTTCTGTTGATCGACGAACGTCCGGAAGAAGTGACCGAGATGCAGCGTCTGGTTAAGGGCGAAGTTATCGCTTCGACCTTTGATGAGCCAGCCTCTCGCCACGTCCAGGTTGCGGAAATGGTGATCGAGAAGGCCAAGCGCCTGGTTGAGCACAAAAAAGACGTGATCATCTTGCTTGACTCCATCACTCGCTTGGCGCGTGCCTACAACACCGTAGTACCGGCTTCCGGTAAAGTGTTGACCGGTGGTGTGGATGCCAACGCCCTGCACCGTCCTAAGCGTTTCTTCGGTGCGGCACGTAACGTTGAGGAAGGCGGTAGCCTGACCATCATCGCGACCGCGCTGGTTGATACCGGGTCGAAAATGGACGAAGTTATTTACGAAGAGTTTAAAGGTACCGGCAACATGGAATTACACTTGGCGCGTAAAATCGCCGAGAAGCGTGTATTCCCTGCGATCGACTACAACCGCTCTGGTACACGTAAAGAAGAATTACTTACCACGTCTGAAGAACTGCAGAAAATGTGGATCCTGCGTAAAATCATTCACCCAATGGGTGAGATTGATGCGATGGAATTCCTCATTAACAAGTTGGCCATGACCAAGACCAATGATGAATTCTTCGATATGATGAAGCGCTCATAATGACGATGCGCTCATAATTGAGTAAAAAATTCAGAGAACGCCACGCCTAGTCGTGGCGTTTTTTGCTTTTGGCAGATACGATAAGTAACAGAAATGGAAACGTAAGTTTTTTTCGTGACTTACTGAGAATTCATCTTATTTGCGGTCGATGTTTCGTCGTTCGCGCTTTGTTACTGTCAAAACAGCGAGCAGGCAAAGTGAAATAAGAATGAATCGCTGTTGTCATAGGAAATGACTGAAAGGTAGCGGGATCCCATGGCGCAACCTGTCGCCCGTGTTAAGCTGCCTTATCTTCTACAGAGATCTTGTTAACTGTGAACTTACTCACTATGAGTACTGAAATTCTATTTGTTTTCCTGTTTTCTTTGGCTTTTCTCTTTGTTGCCCGTAAAGCAGCAAAACGTATTGGTCTGGTTGATAAACCTAATTACCGTAAACGCCATCAGGGGCTGATTCCTCTGGTCGGTGGTATTTCTGTTTACGCCGGATTGTGCTTTGCCTTCCTTATTTCTGACCAAACGATTGCGCATAGCAAACTCTACCTCGCTTGTGCGGGGATATTGGTGTTCGTTGGTGCTCTTGACGATCGTTTCGACATCAGCGTCAAAATTCGCGCGCTGGTTCAGGCACTGGTTGGCATTGCGATGATGGTCTTTGCTGGGCTTTACTTGCGCAGTTTTGGCCATGTGCTGGGTGACTGGGAAATGCAGCTGGGGCCGTTCGGCTACCTGGTTACGCTGTTTGCCGTTTGGGCAGCCATCAATGCCTTTAACATGGTAGATGGCATTGACGGCCTGCTGGGAGGGCTGTCATGCGTATCTTTCGGTGCGCTGGGCGTATTGTTATACCTGAGTGGGCATTCTGATCTGGCCTTCTGGTGTTTCGCGATGATTGCTGCCATCGTTCCTTATATTCTGCTTAACCTCGGCATTCTTGGCCGGCGGTATAAAGTGTTTATGGGCGATGCCGGCAGTACGTTGATCGGTTTCACCGCCATTTGGCTGCTGTTGCAAAGCTCGCAAGGTAAAGCTCACTCTATTAACCCTGTTACCGCCCTGTGGATTATCGCTATTCCGCTGATGGACATGATTGCAATCATGTACCGTCGCTTGCGCAAGGGGATGAGTCCCTTCTCCCCAGATCGCCAACATATTCACCATTTGATTATGCGTGCGGGCTTTACGCCACGGCAGGCTTTTGTGCTGATTACGCTGGCAGCTGCGCTGCTGGCCGCCATCGGCGTGTTGGGTGAACGTCTTACTTTTATCCCTGAATGGGTAATGTTGGCATTATTCTTGCTTGCCTTCTTCTTATACGGTTACTGCATTAAACGCGCCTGGCGTGTTGCACGTTACATTAAGCGTATCAAACGTCGTTTACGGCGTTCGAACGGCAATAAGCAAGTATCTTAACCAGAGGCTTTTGGGCAGTGATGAATCCAGAAACAATGTCTGACAAGAATACCCCGGCAGTGGATAACGAACTCGATATCCGTGGCCTGTGTTGTACCCTGTGGCGCGGTAAACCGTGGATTATTGGCATTGCGGTGCTGTTTGCTGTGGTTGCGTTGATCGTTTCCTACCTGGTGAAACAGGAATGGAGTGCAACGGCGATTACCGATCGGCCAACAGTGAATGCATTGGGCGGTTATTACTCCCAACAACAATTTCTGCGCAATCTGGATGTGAGAACCATGCCGGCTGTTGCTAGTGAGCAACCAGGTATTGCTGACGAAGCTTATAATGAATTCATTATGCAGCTGGCAGCTTACGATACACGTCGTGATTTTTGGCTGCAGAGCGATTATTACAAACAGCGTCAGGAAGGTGATGCGGGCGCTGATGCGGCCTTGCTCGACGAACTGATTAACAACATACAGTTTACTGCGCGTGATGATAAAAAAGTGCCGAACGACGGTGTGAAGTTGACGGCGGAAACGGCGGCAGATGCCAACCGTCTGCTGCGTCAATACGTCGCCTTTGCCAGTCACCGTGCAGCTCAGCATTTGAATGAAGAGATCCAGGGAGCCTGGGCTGCCCGTACCACCTCAATGAAAGCGCAGGTTAAGCGCCAGGAAGCGGTAGCGGAGGCTGTGTATAAGCGCGAATTGAATACCATTCAACAGGCGTTGAAAATTGCCGAAACGCAGGGTATCGGCCGCACTCAAACCGATACACCGGCAGAACAGCTGCCAGACTCCGATCTGTTCCTGCTGGGCAAACCTATGCTGCAGGCTCGTCTGGAAGGTTTACAGGCGTCAGGGCCTACCTTCGATCTGGATTACGATCAAAACCGTGCGATGTTGTCGACATTGAACGTTGGCCCAACGCTGGACGAAAAGTTTCAGACTTACCGCTATTTGCGGACTCCGGAAGAGCCGGTAAAACGTGATAGCCCGCGGCGGATATTCTGGTTGATCATGTGGGGCGCGATGGGCGCTTTGGTTGGCGCAGGTGTTGCCCTGGTGCGTCGGCCGCGTAATTAAAAATAATATAATAATTCGCTGATGGGCGCTTACGCGCCCAATTCGCAGGTACGCCTGCGGTTAACCGACCAAAAGAGATTCGCTGTGAAAGTGTTGACTGTTTTCGGCACCAGACCTGAAGCCATCAAAATGGCCCCGCTGGTACATGCCCTGGCTCAGGATGAAGCCTTTGAATCAAGAGTCTGCGTGACGGCACAGCATCGTGAGATGTTGGATCAGGTATTGCGGTTATTTGAGATAGTGCCTGATTACGATCTGAACATCATGAAGCCCGGCCAGGGATTGAGTGAGATCACCTGCCGTATTCTGGAAGGCCTGAAAGGCGTTCTCGAGGAGTTCAAACCAGACGTGGTGCTGGTTCATGGTGATACCACCACTACGCTGGCGACGAGTCTGGCGGCGTTTTATCAGCGTATACCCGTAGGGCACGTTGAGGCAGGTCTGCGCACTGGCAACCTTTATTCGCCGTGGCCAGAAGAAGCTAACCGTAAGCTGACCGGCCATCTGGCGATGTACCATTTTGCTCCGACGGAAAATTCGCGCCAGAACCTGTTGCGTGAATTGTTGCCGGACGATCATATCTTCGTCACCGGTAACACGGTGATTGATGCGCTGTTCTGGGTGCGTGATCGGGTGATGGGTGATACCGCGTTGCATGACAGCTTGGCGCAACGTTATCCGTTCCTGGATGCCAACAAGAAATTGATTCTGGTAACAGGCCACCGCCGCGAAAGTTTTGGCGGCGGTTTTGAGCGGATCTGCAGCGCGCTTGCAGAAATTGCCCGCACTCATCCCGATGTGCAGGTGGTGTATCCGGTACATCTCAATCCGAATGTTAGCGAGCCGGTCAACCGCATTCTGAAAGGGATTGATAATATCATCCTGATCGATCCGCAAGACTACTTGCCCTTTGTGTATCTGATGGCTAAGTCCTATTTGATCCTGACCGATTCTGGCGGTATTCAGGAAGAAGCGCCGTCATTGGGCAAACCGGTGCTGGTGATGCGTGACACCACCGAACGACCAGAAGCGGTAGATTCGGGCACAGTGCGTCTGGTGGGCACCGATGTGACAAATATTGTTGATGCCGTGACCCGCTTGCTGACGGACGAAAACGAATATCACGCTATGAGTCGGGCGCATAACCCTTACGGTGACGGGCATGCCTGCCAGCGTATTCTTGAAGCTTTGAAGAACCATCAGGTGACACTATGAGTTTTAACACTATTTCAGTTATCGGCCTGGGTTATATCGGTCTGCCAACAGCGGCGGCGTTCGCCTCCCGTAAGAAAAAAGTGGTGGGCGTAGATGTTAACCAACATGCGGTAGATACCATTAATCGTGGCGCGATTCATATCGTTGAACCCGATCTGGACAAAGTGGTGAAAGACGCGGTCGATGGCGGTTATCTGCAGGCAGTGACTAAACCGCTTGCCGCAGATGCTTTTCTGATCGCGGTGCCAACGCCATTTAAAGGTGACCATGAGCCGGATCTGGCTTATGTCGAAGCTGCGGCTAAATCTCTGGCACCGGTGCTGAAAAAGGGCGATCTGGTTATCCTGGAGTCCACCTCTCCGGTCGGCGCCACCGAGCAGATGGCTCAGTGGCTGGCCGAGGCGCGTAGCGATCTCAGCTTCCCGCAGCAGGCAGGTGAATCTGCCGATGTGAACATCGCTTACTGCCCAGAGCGTGTACTGCCGGGGCAGGTGATGGTTGAATTGATTCAGAACGACCGTGTTATTGGCGGCATGACGCCAAAATGCTCAGAGCGTGCCAGCGCGCTGTATAAAATTTTCCTCGAAGGTGAGTGTGTCATTACTAATTCACGCACCGCTGAGATGTGCAAGCTGACCGAAAACAGCTTCCGCGATGTGAACATTGCGTTTGCCAACGAATTGTCGCTGATTTGCGCGGAACAGGGCATCAATGTTTGGGAACTTATCCGCCTGGCGAATCGCCATCCACGGGTAAATATCCTGCAGCCAGGCCCTGGCGTCGGCGGCCATTGTATCGCGGTCGATCCGTGGTTCATTGTCTCGCAAAATCCGCAGCAGGCCCGTTTGATTCATACAGCGCGTCTGGTGAATGACGGGAAACCTTTGTGGGTGGTTGATCGCGTGAAAGCGGCCGTTGCTGATTGTCTGGCGGCGACCGACAAGCGTGCCTCAGAAGTAAAAATTGCCTGCTTTGGTCTGGCCTTCAAACCGAATATTGACGATCTACGCGAAAGCCCAGCGGTGGAAGTGGCACATCTGATTGCCGATTGGCACGTAGGCGAGACGCTGGTCGTTGAGCCAAACGTGGAGCAACTGCCGAAATCGCTGGCTGGCCATGTGACGCTGAAAGAGTTACCCGATGCGCTGCAACAGGCGGATGTGATTGTGATGCTGGTCGACCATAAGCAATTCAAGGCAATCAAGCCGGAAGAGATTACGCAGTCCTGGATCGTGGATACCAAAGGGGTTTGGCGTTGAAACGTATTTTAGTCACTGGAGGCGCCGGCTTTATTGGCTCCGCAGTTGTGAGGCACATTATCGAAGCCACGCAGGACTGTGTCTTGGTGGTAGACAAACTCACCTATGCGGGCAATTTAGAATCGCTTTCAGTGGTTGCCGATAACCCACGCTATTCGTTTGAGCAGGTGGATATCTGCGATCGTGCGGCACTGGATCGTGTATTTGCCCAGTATCAGCCGGATGTGATCATGCACCTGGCGGCGGAAAGCCATGTCGACCGTTCAATCGACGGCCCTGCGGCATTTATTGAAACCAACGTGGTGGGTACTTACACCATGCTGGAGGCGGCCCGCCATTATTGGCAGCCGCTGGACGCGAAGAAGAAGCAAGGCTTCCGCTTCCATCACATTTCCACCGATGAAGTGTATGGCGATCTGCACGGCACAGACGATTTGTTCACTGAGACGACGCCTTATTCGCCGAGCAGCCCTTATTCGGCCTCTAAGGCATCCAGTGATCATCTGGTTCGTGCCTGGTTGCGTACCTATGGCCTGCCGACGCTCGTCACCAACTGTTCCAATAACTACGGCCCGTATCACTTCCCGGAGAAACTGATCCCACTGGTGATTCTCAATGCCGTTGCTGGTAAGCCCTTGCCGGTGTATGGCGACGGGGCGCAGGTGCGTGATTGGCTGTATGTGGAAGACCACGCTCGTGCGTTGTACCAGGTGGTTACCGAAGGTGTGGTTGGCGAAACCTACAATATCGGCGGTCACAACGAGCGCAAGAATATTGAGGTGGTACAAACTATCTGCGATCTGCTGGAAGAGTTGGCTCCGAACAAGCCACAGGGCGTTGAGAAATACCGCGACCTGATTACTTACGTCAAGGATCGTCCGGGCCATGATATGCGCTACGCGATAGATGCCGGAAAAATTGACCGGGAGCTGGGCTGGCGACCGCAGGAAACCTTTGAAAGCGGCATCCGTAAAACGGTTTCCTGGTATCTGAACAATGAAACCTGGTGGCGTCGCGTTCAGGACGGTTCCTATGCGGGTGAACGTTTAGGTTTATCCGACTAAATTTAGCGAGGCCACCCCGTAAGTAGTGGCCCTGTGGATTCTGGAGTGAGTATGAAAGGTATTATTCTGGCGGGCGGTTCCGGCACACGCTTACATCCGATTACCCGCGGCGTATCCAAACAGCTATTACCTATTTACGACAAGCCGATGATTTATTATCCGCTGTCAGTTTTGATGCTGGCAGGGATCCGCGACATTTTAATCATCTCTACCCCAGAAGATTTACCCTCGTTCAAACGCTTATTGGGCAGCGGCGAAGAGTTCGGCATTAACCTCAGCTATGCCGAACAACCCAGCCCCGACGGCTTGGCGCAGGCATTTTTGATTGGCGAAGAATTCCTCGCTGGCGAACCGAGCTGCCTGGTGCTGGGTGACAACATTTACTTTGGCCAAGGCTTTAGTCCCAAATTGAAGACGGTTGCCGCCCGTACGCAGGGCGCTACCGTGTTCGGTTATCAGGTAATGGATCCCGAGCGCTTTGGCGTGGTGGAGTTTGATGATAATTTCCGTGCGCTGTCGATCGAAGAAAAGCCGAAAGCGCCTAAATCCAATTGGGCGGTTACCGGGCTGTATTTCTATGACAAGCAGGTTGTGGAGTTCGCCAAACAGGTGAAACCTTCGGAGCGCGGCGAGCTGGAGATCACCAGCATTAACCAGATGTACCTGGAGCGTGGCGAACTGACCGTTGAACTGCTGGGCCGTGGCTTCGCCTGGCTGGATACCGGCACTCATGACAGTCTGCTGGAAGCCAGCAGCTTTGTGCAGACGGTAGAAAAACGTCAGGGCTTTAAAATTGCCTGTCTGGAAGAAATTGCCTGGCGTAACGGCTGGCTGGACGATGAGGGCGTGAAGCGCGCCGCACAATCGTTGCTGAAAACCGGTTACGGAAAATACCTGCTGGATCTGCTGCATGCCCGTCCGCGCCAGTATTGAGCCATTAGCCTGGGAAACAGAGTTTTTCGCCCTTAACAGCGCCAAACTCAATTTTTCTACGGCGGCTCCTATGCTCACCGAGGCTGAACTGGATGTCTACGCATTGGTGCAGGCCAAAATTCCGGCGCATCAAACTGCCTGGGCGGACGGTTTGGCCCGTTTAGGCTTCCAACTGGTTGAGGGTGAAGTCGATCTGGTGCTGAATCTCGGCACGGAATGTGCATTACCTCATTCCGTGACGCCGCAGGCCATTCGCCCGGCGGTGCCGGCCGATATCCCGATGTTGCGTGAGGCGGCGGCCAGCGTGTTCACCGCCAGCCGTTTCCGCGCCCCCTGGTATCACTCCCAGGACAGCGGCCGCTTTTATGCCGAATGGATAGAAAAAGCGGTATTGGGGACGTTTGACCATCAATGTCTGCTGGTACTCGACGATACTGGGCGGCCGGAAGGCTTTGTCAGCCTGCGTGAACTCGGTGGTCAGGAGGCCCGAATCGGTCTGCTGGCGGCGTTCCCAGGCGCGGCAGGCAAAGGAATTGGCTCTCGATTGATGGCGGCGGTTATTGCAGAGTGTCGGCAAGGGGCGCTGCAACGCCTGCGGGTTGCGACTCAGATCGGTAACATCGCCGCACTACGGCTCTATCAACGACAGGGTGCTGTTATTGAAAGCACCTCGTATTGGTTATACAGAGGAAAACATGATCCCATTTAACGCACCACCGGTTGTTGGCACTGAACTTGACTATATGCAGGCTGCGATGGGCAGTGGCAAGCTGTGTGGTGACGGTGGCTTTACCCGGCGCTGTCAGCAGTGGATGGAACAGCGGTTTGGTAGCCTCAAGGTATTGCTGACGCCGTCCTGCACCGCATCGCTGGAGATGGCGGCGATCCTGTTGGATATCCAGCCGGGCGATGAAGTGATCATGCCGAGCTTTACCTTTGTTTCAACGGCTAATGCTTTTGTGTTGCGGGGCGCCACTGTGGTGTTTGTCGATCTGCGCCCGGACACCATGAACATCGATGAGTGCAAAATCGAAGCCGCAATCACTGATAAGACCCGCGCGATTGTGCCGGTACATTATGCTGGCGTGGCCTGCGAAATGGACACCATCATGGCGCTGGCGAAAAAGTATAACCTGTTCGTGGTGGAAGATGCTGCGCAAGGCGTGATGTCTACCTACAAGGGGAAAGCACTGGGTACCATTGGCCATATTGGCTGCTTTAGCTTCCACGAAACCAAAAACTACACCGCAGGCGGTGAGGGCGGCGCAACGCTGATTAACGATCCAGCGCTGATTGACCGGGCGGAAGTCATTCGTGAGAAAGGCACCAACCGCAGCCAGTTCTTCCGTGGTCAGGTCGATAAGTATACCTGGCGTGATATTGGCTCCAGCTACCTGATGTCAGACCTGCAAGCGGCCTATCTCTGGGGCCAACTGGAAGCGGCAGATCGCATCAACCAACGCCGTCTGGCACTGTGGCAACAGTATCACGACAGTCTCCTGCCATTAGCCAAGGCGGGCCGTATCGAGCTGCCGACTATCCCGACGGACTGCGTGCAGAATGCCCATATGTTCTATATCAAATTGCGCGATATTGAAGACCGCACGGCGTTTATCAATTATTTGAAAGAAGCCGAAATCATGGCGGTGTTCCATTACATTCCACTGCATGATTGCCCAGCGGGCGATCGTTTCGGTCGCTTTGCCGGTGAAGATCGTTTCACCAGCCAAGAGAGTGCACGTCTGGTACGTTTGCCGTTGTTCTACAATATGTCTGATGTCACTCAACGCACAGTGATCAATACCATTCTTAGTTTCTGCGCCTGATATGTCACTGGCAAAAGCATCGCTTTGGACTGCCGGCTCTACGCTTATCAAGATTGGCGTGGGGTTGTTGGTGGTGAAATTGCTGGCGGTGGCGTTTGGCCCCAGCGGTGTTGGGCAAGCGGGTAACTTCCGTCAGTTGATTACTGTATTGGGTGTGCTGTCCGGCGCCGGGATTTTTAACGGCATCACTAAATATGTTGCCGAATATCATCAGGACCCACAGCGGCTGCGACTGGCTGTTGGCACGGCGTCGACTATCGTACTGGGCTTTTCCACGCTGTTGGCGCTGGTGTTTCTGTTCGCTGCTGAACCCATCAGTATTGGATTGTTTGGTCATGCTGAGTTCGTGAACGTGGTGCGGGCAGTGGCATTTATTCAGATGGGCATTGCCTACGCCAACCTGTTTATGGCCGTGCTGAAGGGTTACCGCGATGCGATGGGCAACGCACTGGCGGTGATTGGCGGCAGCCTGATTGGCGTAGTGGCATACTACCTGTGCTTTAAACTCGGGGGCTATGAAGGCGCGTTGGCGGGGTTAGCGCTGGTGCCGGCATTAGTGGTATTACCCGCGGGTTTTATGCTGTGGCGACGCAAAACCTTGCCGCTGCGCTATTTAGCGCTGGCATGGGACAAGGCATTAGCCAGCCATCTGGGCAAGTTCACCATTATGGCGCTGATCACTTCGGTGACGCTGCCGGTGGCCTACGTGATGATGCGTAACTTGCTGGCGAGCCATTACAGTTGGGATGAGGTGGGGATTTGGCAGGGCGTCAGCAGTATCTCCGATGCTTACCTCCAGTTTATCACCGCTTCATTTACCGTTTATCTGCTACCAACGTTGTCGCGGTTGAAGGAAAAAAGCGCCATCTCACAGGAGATTGTGCGTTCACTTAAATTTGTACTGCCTGCGGTGGCAGCGGTAAGTTTCACCGTCTGGCTGTTACGCGATTTTGCCATCTGGTTACTGTTCACGGACAAGTTCATCGCGATGCGTGATCTGTTTGCCTGGCAGTTGGTGGGAGACGTGCTGAAAGTTGGCGCTTATGTGTTTGGTTACCTGGTTATTGCCAAAGCGTCGCTGCGTTTTTATATCCTGACTGAAGTCAGTCAGTTCCTGCTGTTGACGCTGTTCTCGCACTGGTTGATACCGTTGCACGGCGCACTGGGCGCAACGCAGGCTTACATGGCAACCTACATCGTGTATTTCGCGCTCTGTAGCTGCGTATTTATTCTTTATCGTAGACGAGTATGACCACACTGATTCACGTATTGGGATCTGATATCCCGCATCACAATCAGACGGTGCTGCGTTTCTTCAACGACGTGTTGGCGAAGCGCCTGCCGTCCGATCAGACACGCCATTTCATGGTAGCTGCGAAAGACGCTGCTGCACTAGGGTCGTTCCCCGATCTGAGCATTGAATGCTATCCGGACAAGAAAAGCCTGGCGATGGCGGTCATTGCCCGTGCTCAGGCCGATCGCAACCAGCGCTTCTTCCTGCATGGTCAATTTAACCCTACGCTGTGGCTGGCGTTGTTAAGTGGGAAAATCAAAGCGCATCAGGTGAGCTGGCATATCTGGGGGGCTGACCTTTATGAAAACGCAACCAGTTGGAAATTCCGCCTGTTCTATTTACTGCGCCGTATTGCGCAGGGCAGGGTGGGACACGTGTTTGCCACTCGTGGTGATGTAATCCACTATCAACAGCGTCATGTGCGTGTGCCGGCTTCTTTGTTGTATTTTCCGACACGGATGGATCCAGCGTTGACCGGCATTAACGTAGATAAAAACCTGGCTGGCCCTATGACCATTCTGGTGGGGAATTCAGGTGATCGTACTAACCGGCATGTGGAAGCACTGAAAGCGATTCATCAGCAATTTGGTGCCGATGTTCGTGTGATCCTGCCGATGGGGTATCCGGCCAACAACGATGCTTATATTGAACAGGTACGTACTGCCGGGCTGGCGCTGTTTGGTAATAAGAACTTGCAGCTATTGACGCAGCAGGTGGCGTTCGACGACTACCTGAACATTCTGCGCGAGTGCGATCTTGGCTACTTTATTTTTAACCGCCAGCAGGGTATCGGCACGCTTTGCCTGCTGATCCAGTTTGGTGTGCCGTTCGTGCTGAGCCGGCAGAACCCGTTCTGGCAGGACCTGGCAGAGCAGCATCTACCGGTGCTGTTTTATGGCGACTCCTTGGATGAGGCAGTAGTGCGAGAAGCGCAGCGCCAGCTGGCGTCAGTGGATAAGCAGACGATCGCCTTCTTTAATCCCAACTACGTTGATGGCTGGCAACAGGCATTAGCCCTGGCTGCAGGGGATAATTCATGACGCTGGCGCAATTTGGCGGGTTATTTGTCGTCTACCTGATTGGGACCTTGTTTGTACTGACGTTGACCTATCAGGAGTTTCGGCGTGTCCGCTTTAACTTCAACGTCTTCTTTTCGCTGCTGTATCTGCTGACGTTTTACTTTGGCTTCCCATTGACGTGTTTACTGGTGTTCCAGTTCGACGTTGAAGTGGTGCCCGTAGAGTTCCTGCTGTACGCCATTCTCTCTGCCACTGCGTTTTATGCGATTTATTACGTCAGCTATAAAACCCGGTTGCGAAAGCGCAGCATGCAGCCGCGTAAGCCCGTATTTACCATGAACAGGGTGGAAACCAACCTGACCTGGGTATTACTGGCGTTAGTGGCCATTGTCACCGTTGGCATTTTCTTTATGCAAAACGGTTTCTTGCTGTTCAAGCTCAACTCCTACAGCCAGATTTTCTCCAGTGATGTTTCTGGCGTGGCGCTCAAGCGGTTCTTCTATTTCTTTATCCCGGCGATGCTGGTGGTGTATTTCCTGAAACAAGATTTGCGTGCCTGGTTCTTTTTCCTGGCGGCAACGGTCGCTTTTGGCATTTTGACCTACGTGATAGTCGGCGGCACACGTGCCAATATCATTATTGCCTTCTCGCTATTTCTGTTTATCGGCATCGTGCGGGGATGGATCTCGCTGTGGATGCTGGTAGCTGCCGGGGTGTTCGGTATCGTTGGTATGTTCTGGTTGGCGTTAAAGCGCTACAGCCTGGACGTCAGTGGCCCCGAGGCGTTTTATACGTTCCTCTATCTGACGCGTGATACGTTCTCGCCGTGGGAAAACCTGGCGTTACTGCTGCAAAACTACGACAAGATTGATTTCCAGGGCCTGGCGCCGATAGTACGTGATTTCTACGTCTTTATTCCGTCTTGGCTATGGCCGGGGCGACCGGATACCGTGCTGAACACCGCCAACTATTTCACCTGGGAAGTGCTGAATAACCATTCAGGCTTGGCGATTTCGCCGACGCTTATCGGTTCTTTGGTGGTGATGGGCGGCGCGCTGTTTATTCCGGTTGGCGCGGTTTTGGTGGGTATGATTATCAAATGGTTCGACTGGCTGTATGAGATGGGCAAAAGCGAGCCGAACCGTTATAAGGCTGCCATATTGCAGGGCTTCTGCTTTGGCGCGGTATTCAACATCATTGTGCTGGCACGCGAGGGCGTGGATTCGTTTGTTTCGCGAGTGGTGTTCTTCTGCCTTATTTTTGGTGCCTGTTTGCTGATGGCAAAATTGCTGTACTGGCTGTTTGACACTGCCGGCTTGATTAAGGCGCGGGTGCTGCGCTCGCGCACTCTGACACCGCCTGCATCATCCGTTCAGGCCGACAGCCTTTTGTAAGGTAAGGGTAATAATAAGATGGAAGTAAAAATCTCGGTCCCCAAATATGAGCTGCGCGGTTTCAGCCTCTGGGGATTTCGCGATATGGCACAGTGCATGGATTTTCTCTTTGACGGTGGCCGGGTAAAACAGGGCACATTGGTTGCCATGAATGCCGAAAAAATCCTTACAGCGGAACAAGATGCGGAACTGCATGCCTTGTTGGATGAAGCGGAATATAAGTACGCGGACGGCATCAGCATGGTTCGGTCTATCCGTCGTAAATATCCAGGCGCTAATGTGTCACGCGTCGCAGGAGCCGATCTGTGGGAAGCATTGATGCAGCGGGCTGGGCGTGAAGGCACACCGGTGTTTCTGATTGGCGGCAAGCCGTCGGTATTGGCGGAAACGGAACAGAAGCTGCGTAGCCAGTGGAACGTTAATCTGGTGGGTAGCCAGGACGGTTATTTCAAGCCTGAACAGCGTGAAGCGCTGTTTGAACGGATCCGTGCCAGCGGAGCTGCCATCGTGACGGTAGCCATGGGATCGCCGAAACAGGAAATCTTGATGCGAGATTGTCGCAAGGTCCATCCAAAGGCGCTCTATATGGGAGTTGGTGGGACCTATGACGTGTTCACTGGGCATGTGAAGCGTGCCCCCAAGGTCTGGCAGAATCTCGGTCTGGAGTGGCTTTACCGGTTGCTCAGCCAACCGAGCCGTATTCGGCGCCAGCTCAGGCTACTCAAGTTCGTGGGTTACTATTACCGCGGCAAGATGTGATGATGGCGCCAGGGCAAGATTATTTTGCCTTGGCGCATAGGTTGTTCAAATAACCTGCTTTATGGCTGTTTAGCCAGCGTCCCTATAACCTCAGTTCCTAAACTCCCCTGTATTTATTCCATAAAGTTTTAAATTGCGGTTTGCTTATAGCGGCAAAATGCGAAACGATACCGCCCTGAAATTATCCCCAGCTGTTGGCGCCAGATATGGCCGCACTGAACGACGTTTTTCTCCGCCGTAAGATTGCCCCGACTACACGTTGATGTCCGCCTGAGCGGCGGGAGATGATTTACGCTATTTTTCATTAAAACAATAACGACCGGTAATAGCCGGCATGCAAACACAATCAAGAAATAATACTGAGGATTTATGGCACACAAAGAAAAACCGCAAGGACTACACCGAGGGCTGGAAGCCCGGCATATCGAGCTGATTGCGCTGGGGGGTACCATTGGCGTCGGTCTGTTTATGGGCTCAGCCAGTACGCTGAAATGGGCGGGGCCGTCGGTATTATTGGCGTATATCATCGCCGGGCTGTTCGTGTTCTTTATTATGCGCTCGATGGGCGAGATGTTGTTCCTTGAACCGGTCGCAGGCTCCTTTGCCGTTTATGCCCATAAATACATGAGCCCTTACTTTGGCTATCTGACGGCCTGGGGCTATTGGTTTATGTGGATCGCTGTTGGCATATCGGAAATCACTGCCATTGGGGTCTACGTGCAGTTCTGGTTCCCGGAGATCCCGCAGTGGCTGCCGGCATTAATCGCCGTGGCGATGGTAGCGTTGGCTAACGTGGCGGCGGTACGCCTGTATGGCGAGCTGGAGTTTTGGTTTGCCATGATCAAGGTGACCACTATCATTGTGATGATTCTGGTCGGGCTGGGTGTGATCTTGTTTGGCTTTGGTAACGGTGGTCAACCTATCGGATTTGCCAACCTGACTGAACACGGCGGTTTCTTTGCCGGCGGCTGGAAAGGTTTCCTGTTTGCGTTGTGTATTGTGGTGGCGTCTTATCAAGGGGTTGAGCTGGTCGGCATTACCGCGGGTGAGGCCAAGAACCCGCAGGTGACGTTGAAACGCGCGATTAACAATATCTTGTGGCGCATCCTGATCTTCTACGTCGGCGCTATTTTTGTCATTGTTACCATCTTCCCTTGGAACGGTATTGGCACCACCGGCAGCCCATTTGTGCTGACCTTCGCCAAAATCGGCATCGTTGCCGCTGCCGGTATCATTAACTTTGTGGTACTGACCGCTGCACTCTCTGGCTGTAATAGCGGTATGTATAGCGGGGGGCGCATGCTGTACGCGCTGGCCAAGAACCGTCAACTCCCTGCCTCACTGACCAAACTGTCTGCCAGCGGCGTGCCGGTGAACTGTATTGCTGTGACTATTGCTTGCCTGTTGGTCGGCTCTGGTTTGAATTATCTGATCCCCAATCCGCAGGCGGTATTTGTCTATGTCTACAGCGCCAGCGTGCTGCCAGGTATGGTGCCGTGGTTTGTGGTGCTGATTAGCCAACTGTATTTCCGCCGTGCCCATAAGGCAGCGATCAAAACCCACAGCTTTAAGTCGATTATGTTCCCCTATGTGAACTATCTGACCATTGCTTTCCTGGTTTGCGTGCTGATCGGCATGGGAATTAACCCGGATACCCGCATTTCTCTGTTGGTTGGGGCGATATTCTTAGCGGCGGTCAGTCTGTGCTACTTTGCTTTCGGTATGCACAAGAAACATCATCCGGCTGAAAAACGGACAGAAACCCAGCAATAACCGGTGAAAAGGGGCTACGGACGGCCCTTTCCTGCGCAGGAGTGAGCAAAGCGTAATCAAACGCAACATTTCTGCGAAAAAGCACTAGACAGGATTGGGTTAAAACCGTAGTATCCCCTCCCGCAACGGCGCTATGCGCCCGTAGCTCAGCTGGATAGAGCGCTGCCCTCCGGAGGCAGAGGTCTCAGGTTCGAATCCTGTCGGGCGCACCATTAAGTTTGTGTGCAAGAGCTGCGGTGGTAGTATTACCGCGTGAAGTAGTAAGAAGTAGAAATGGTGGCTATAGCTCAGTTGGTAGAGCCCTGGATTGTGATTCCAGTTGTCGTGGGTTCGAGTCCCATTAGCCACCCCACTTCCTAAGAGAAGTGAAGAATTGTAAGCTGTTTTGTGACTGTGCGAAGGTGGCGGAATTGGTAGACGCGCTAGCTTCAGGTGTTAGTGTTCTTACGGACGTGAGGGTTCAAGTCCCTCTCTTCGCACCACACACAAAATGTCTAATAAATTTAAGATTTACATAGACATAAGCGATAAAATTTAGTAGTATCTGCAACAAGAAATCGGCGAGTAGCGCAGCTTGGTAGCGCAACTGGTTTGGGACCAGTGGGTCGGAGGTTCGAATCCTCTCTCGCCGACCACATTCAAGAAAACCCGCTTTATAGCGGGTTTTTTTACATCTGTAGTTTATAGGATGAGCACCTCCGAAGGAGGTTTGAGCCGAGCGCAGCGAGACAACGTTGCTTTAGCAACGGCCCGCAGGGCAGTATCACAGATGCAGTAATCCTCTCTCGTCGACGACATTCAGAAAAGCCCGTTCATTACTGAACGGGCTTTTCGCTTTCTGCAATCCGGTCAACTTCATATCCCTCCCTTGTACGGCTTATGGTTTCCGTCTCAATGTGGCTAGCGTGTTGGTTTTCCACGACACCGGCATGGTGCATTGTCGTCAGGATGAGACATGTAATTGATTGATTTTTATTAATAAAAATCACTTTGGCTTAAGTCGTCGTTATAAGGCGACATATCTTCTGATGTTGGGGGATGGAGAGCATGGTAAGCGGCGGAAAACACGATACATACTAAAATGATTAAATTTGTTTTAATTCAATATGATAAATAAATTTTTATAAAAATTGGTGCTCTTTTAAAAAAGCTGGCACGGCAAGTGCAATATCTACTGTGTAGATGCTCATTCCACTTCTTATGTTCGCCTTAGGCTTCATAAACCCTGGGAATGACGCAGAGCCGATTTAGGGTGCCTATTGCCCACCAGAACGATGTCAGCGTGCTTACAGCCATGACATCACACTCCGGGCATAACGTTGAGTGAGGCACCGCCCCTGTTGTCCTAGACCTGATTGCTTTTTTATACACTTGCCACCGCGGCAAGTGTTTTTTTTTGCCTAAATATAAGCGACAGGCGAAAAAAAACGCGGCAATCATGCCGCGCCAGACTGATGACAAACCTCATTCCTGCCCAGAGCGAGTAGATGCCGATAAATAAAAATCAGGAAAATCAATTTATTGATTTTCGGCTGATCACCACAAAGAAGGAAAAACCACGCTTTTTCCTTCTTTGTCAGCAACCTAACGCGGCAATCATGCCGCGCTTTGGTCACTCGATAATACCGTTATGCGTCGCCGTTCTGCTTCAGAGTCAACATCAAACCTTCACGTCGCATCTGAGCTGCTTCATCTGAACGGTGCAGCTTATCCAGTACATCCGCCAGCCAGGCATAATCGTAGGCATCTGGACGTTGTTTCAACGCTTCCCGGAATGCATCGGCGGCCTGTTGCCATTCACCGTGCTTCATCAACAACTGCCCCAGAGTGCTGTTCAACAACGGTGTAGCACCATGCTGTTTCACTTGCTGACGTAATGCTTTCTCCAGCTGTTGCGGATTCCCCGACTTCAAACGTGGGATCAACAGCACCAGTCGCTCATCGTACTGACGTTTCAGGCTATCGAGCACGATTTCTTGTGCTAATTCGTGGTCATTGCATTCGATCAGATGTTCTACCATCGCAATTTGCAACGGAACTTCATGGCGGGTTTTGCGGCTTTGATCTTTCCACCAACGCTTCAGACCATCGCTGCCTTCATCTGCCATTGCCTGATTCATCAGGCCAATATAAGCCTGTTGCTGCAAAGCTTGCAGTTCAGCTTCGGTATGCAGATTGATCTTGCTCATCGATGGCAAGATCTCAAGCAACGAGGCAAAGGCACCGGTACGCAGATAAGCCATTTCCGCCAGCCTTAACACTTCTGGGTGGCGTGGCGCTTGGTTTAACAGGCGATCGACACCATGACGTGCTGCATGGTTTTCACCTTGCGCCAATTGAATGCGTACGCGAGTGATGTCTACCGGCAACTGATCGGTATCGGCGGCCTCGGCGGCGCGTTCCAGATATTGGTTGGTGCGGAAGTCATCGCCGCGTTGCTGTGCTGCCTCGGCGGCCAAGAGGTAGTTTACGACCGGCTGCTCGGCATGATCTGCATTACGCGTCAGCAGCTTCTCAACTTGCTTGTAATCACCTTCTGCCAGTTTGATCAATGCGGCCTTGGTTTGCTTGCGCGCACGGGTGCGTTTACGACCGATAAACCAGCCGCGGGTACGGGCCCCCGTACGGAAGATGCGGCGTAGGATCCATTCGATCACCAGCAGTACCACAAACAACAAAACGCCCATGATCACCAGACCGGTGACACTGGTTTCAATGTTGTAGTTATCGGTCTGAATCAGCACATAGCCCTGATGGCCGGCCAACATCGGCCCGACCACCACACTGGCAATTAACACCAGGAACAGAAATAGCACGCGTAACATGGCTTATCCCTCCTGGTGGGCTGCAGGGGACTGGGTCATCAGATTACGCACCCGGGTCTGCATCAGTTTTTCCAGCAGTGGCTGGCTTTTCAGATGGTCCGGCACGTCCATCGTGATCGACTGCTGACTCAGTGCGTCTAACTCTTCGAGGAAGGCTTTCGTGGCCGGGTCGGTAGTGTCGAAGTAGGCGCGTACCCACGTAGAGATAGTTTCCAGCGACTGCTTATACACTTCGTTTTGATGGCGTGGGATTGCCTGGGCGGCAACTAACAGGCGTGAGCGAATATTTTCGCGCAGGTAAATGTCCTGATTTGGGGCCAGCAAAGGCTCAGCACTGCTATCACGGCGGCGAACGGTAATAAAGTCGGCCATAAAGTTATGCCAGCTTTTCGCCAGGTTTTGCCGCCATTCACCGATAGAACTGGACAGCTCGGTGCTGTCTTGGTCCATTGGCGCTTCGTCGCTGTTGTTATCCGCCAGGCGTAGATTATCAACCTGATTGGAGAGTTGATTGGTTTTGAGAATGATGCCATCGAAATCCACCTGGGTAAGGGTAGATAGCGTGCTGATATCTTCAGTGATGGCGCGACGAACCTCGAGTAGGCTTGGGTCGTTCATGTCTGCCAGGCTGGCGTCGGCACTTTTCAGCAAGGCTGCGGCAGTTGTGACGTCCTGATCGCTCCACAGTTTACGCCCAGCCATTTTCACCAAAAAGTCGGCCTGCGCCAGCAACCAGGTTTTGGCGTCGCTGCCGGAAATGATGGCGACTTTTTCTTGCAGTTCATTAAGTTGGCGTGCCAGGGTCGCTTGCTCACGGTCGGCAGCATCGAGCGTTTTACCCTGTTGCTGCAGCAGGCCTTCCAGCGCGCCTCTTTCTTGCTGTTGGCTCTGTTTCAGTGCTTCAAGCTGCTGTTGTAAGGTTTGATTGGCTGCAATGAGCTGCTGTGCTTGTCGATGTGTGTGGTAATAGCCGCCAGCACCCAATGCAATAACCAGCACGATGGCAATTGCGCCTAATACCGGGCCGGTATTTTTACCTTTACGCTTGTCAGCGTCTGGCTGCTGGGGGCTCTCAACCGCGGTGGTTGGCTCTTCAACCGGGGCGGATGGGGTATTTTGTTCCGTCATAGTGGCACATCCCATAGTCAGGTTTGTTGTAGCGCGCGGATCAGCGCGTCATTATCGGCATTATCAGCTACCCGAATTGTGCTCCAGCCCAATTCCTGGGCGAGGGTAGCCAGGCGTTCACTTACGACTACCAGGCGGCAACGCAATAACCACGAAGAACGGTAGTAATCAGGAACTAAAGTATAGAGCTGTTGTAACATTTCACCGCTGGTGACGACCAGTGTATCAACACCGGCACGCTGCCAGTGGGCGCTTTGTTCACTACCATCATAATGCACTGGGCTGCGTTGATAACATTCATAATAGCTGACGGCAGCGCCGCGCTCGCTCAAGGTATTGCCGAGCAGCTCGCGTCCGCCGTTGCCGCGTAGGATCAGCGCCTGTTTGCCGTCGAGTTTCTGTAAGGCAGGTAGCAGCAACAAGGTTTCGCTGATCTCCTGCTCACGCGGGTATTCCACCGGTAGGCTGGTGATCCGGTGCATCGCCAGCGCGGTAGTACGGCCGATAGCATAATAGGTCAGTCTGGCGGGCCATGTCAGCCCGACGCGGCCCATCACCGAGTTGGCGTAGCTCACTGAATGTTGCGACAGGATAAATACCAGGTCGCCATCATTAAGTTGCTGCAGCGCCAGCGGTAGCTTGGGTAGATCACTCCCCGGCGCGAAATCGATCAGCGGAGCATGGTAGGCAACCCGGCCGAGTGCACGCAGTCGGCTCACTAATTGCTCCCCTGAAGGAGAAGGGCGGGTTACCAATATTGTCATGCCGGGGGATTTCCCTGATAAACAACCTGCAGAATTTCACGTGCGCCCTGCGCCAGCAACTCTTCTGCCAGCTCAACACCCATTTGTTCTGCCAATGCTGCGGGACCGCGACGCTCGCCGCGTACCATCTGGCTACCATCTGGGGAGCCGACCAGTGCACGCAACCATAGGCTATCGCCATTCAGCTCGGCATAGCTGCCGATTGGGACCTGGCAACCGCCTTCCAAACGGGTATTCATTGCGCGTTCTGCGCGTACACGGATTTCGGTTGCCGTATGATTGAGTGGTGCCAGTAACGCACGGGTGGTTTCATCATCGAGTCGGCATTCAATGCCGACAGCGCCCTGGCCGACAGCCGGCAGGCACTCTTCAGGGCTCAGCGGGCTGCGGATACGTTGTTCCAACCCCAGGCGATTCAGCCCCGCGACGGCCAGTATAATGGCGTCGTAATCGCCATTATCCAGTTTTGCCAAGCGTGTTCCGACGTTACCGCGCAGATCACGCACGATCAGATCCGGGCGACGCTCACGCAATTGGCACTGACGGCGTAGGCTGGATGTGCCGACTATGCTGCCTTGCGGCAGTTGATCGAGCGAGTCGAAACGGTTGGAAACAAATGCGTCGCGCGGATCGTCACGCTCACAAATGGTCACCAAACCCAGACCATCGGGGAAATCTACCGGGACGTCTTTCATCGAATGGACGGCGATATCCGCACGGCCATCCAATAGCGCCAATTCAAGTTCCTTAACAAACAGCCCTTTACCACCGACTTTCGCCAGTGGTGTATCCAGAATAATGTCGCCCCGCGTAACCATCGGCACCAGTTCGACCTGTAGGCCTGGGTGGCTGGCCATCAGGCGCTGCTGCACATAATGTGCTTGCCAGAGAGCAAGTGGGCTTTGGCGGGTGGCAATTCGAATAATTTTGTCTAACATGCTTGTTACCGTTTTTATAATTCGCCATTCATCCTACCACTGAGTGTGAAAACTGTCAGTGCAAGAAGCCATAGGCGGATAAAGGACAACGGAATCAACGGGACGTGTGATGTATTTTGGGGCAGTTAACACTGCGGGTAAATCGTTTAGAGTGGCGCTACAATAATAGTGAAGCGTTACTTCCTTTACGGTCAATCAGCAAGGTGTTAAATTGATCACGTTTCCAGCAATAAGTTGCCAAATATTCTTCCAACACTAACGGCGCTTATGGAATACGGGTTTTTTTCTAAACACCGGGATAATCAGGCGAGACGTCTTGTACCTCTACATCGAGACACTGAAGCAGAGACTGGATGCGATCAATCAATTACGAATCGATCGCGCCCTAGCGGCCATGAAGCCCGCGTTTCAACGGGTATACAGTCTGCTGCCTACCTTATTGCACCACCACCACCCACTGATGCCAGGTTATCTGAACGGTAACGTTCCCCATGGCGTTTGCCTCTACACGCCTGATGAAACCCAGCAAGAATATCTCAACGATTTAGAAGACAAATGGGGCAGCCCGTTTGATAAGCTGGCCAGCGGTGAACTGCCGATTACTGGGGTTTACTCCATGGGCAGTACTTCGTCGATCGGCCAGAGTTGCAGCTCGGATCTCGACATCTGGGTGTGCCACCAGTCTTGGCTGGACAACGAAGAACGCAATCGCCTGCAACAGAAATGCAGCCTGTTGGAAAAATGGGCAGCGTCGATGGGGGTTGAGGTTAGCTTCTTCCTGATAGACGAAAACCGCTTCCGCCATAACGAAAGCGGTAGTCTGGGCGGTGAAGACTGTGGTTCCACTCAACATATTCTGCTGTTGGACGAGTTTTACCGCACCGCGGTACGTCTGGCCGGCAAACGCATTTTATGGAATATGGTGCCAGGTGAAGAAGAAGCCCATTACGATGAGTATGTGCTGTCGCTGTACTCACAAGGTGCGTTAACACCGAACGAATGGCTGGATCTCGGCGGCCTGAGTACGTTGTCGGCAGAGGAATACTTTGGTGCCAGCCTGTGGCAACTGTATAAAAGTATCGACTCGCCTTACAAAGCGGTACTGAAAACCCTGTTGCTGGAAGCCTATTCCTGGGAATACCCGAATACGCAGTTGTTGGCGATGGATATCAAGCAACGACTGCACCAGGGCGAGATCGTCTGCTTCGGTCTCGACGCCTACTGTATGATGCTTGAACGCGTCACCCATTATCTGACCGAAATCAACGACACTACCCGCCTCGATCTGGTCCGCCGCTGTTTCTACCTCAAAGTCTGTGAAAAATTGTCGCGTGCCAACGCATGCGTAGGCTGGCGTCGTGAGATCCTCAGCCAATTGGTCAGAGAATGGGGTTGGGACGAAGAGCGCCTGGCGATGTTGGATAACCGCGCGAACTGGAAAATTGAACGGGTGCGTGAAGCACACAATGAGTTGTTGGATGCGATGATGCAGAGCTACCG
The DNA here is from genome assembly GCF_001590905.1 of Serratia grimesii NBRC 13537. GTDB lineage: Bacteria > Pseudomonadota > Gammaproteobacteria > Enterobacterales > Enterobacteriaceae > Serratia > Serratia grimesii. The sequence continues at coordinate 90,858 of NZ_BCTT01000014.1, read as the reverse complement.
CAACCTGATCCGCTTCGCCCGTCGTAATAACCTCAGTGTCAGTGCCAGCCCGCAGGATATCGGTGTGCTGACCCGCAAGCTTTACGCTGCGTTTGAAGCGCTGCCTGGTAAGGTGACGTTGGTGAACCCGCAGATCTCGCCGGACCTGTCAGAAGAGGATTTGACCTTCATTCATGTGCCGATTGGCCGCGCCAACCGCACCGGCTGGTACCTGTACAACCAGGCACCGGCCATGGACTCGATTGTCAGCCATCAACCGCTGGAATATAACCGTTACCTGAACAAGCTGGTGGCTTGGGCTTATTTCAACGGCCTGCTGACGCCGAAGACCCGTTTGCATATCAAGAGCGGCAACCTGTGTGACACCGCCAAATTGCAGGAGTTGGTGGCCGATGTATCGCACCACTTCCCGCTGCGCCTGGCGGCACCGACGCCAAAAGCGCTGTACAGCCCATGTGAAATTCGCCATTTGGCGATTATCGTCAATCTGGAAAACGATCCGACTGCGGCCTTCCGTAATCAGGTCGTACATTTCGATTTCCGCAAGCTCGATGTGTTCAGTTTTGGTCAGCAACAACAGTGTTTGGTGGGCAGTATCGATCTGCTGTACCGCAACTCCTGGAACGAGGTGCGTACACTGCATTTCAGCGGTGAGCAATCGGTGTTGGAAGCCTTGAAGACCATTCTTGGCAAAATGCATCAGGACGCTGCCCCACCGGAGTCGGTAGAGGTGTTCTGCTACAGCCAGCACTTGCGCGGCCTTATCCGTACCCGTATTCAGCAGCTGGTGTCAGAGTGCATTGAACTGCGCTTGTCCAGTACCCGACTGGAACCGGGCCGCTTTAAAGCAGTTCGCGTTGCCGGACAGACCTGGGGCCTGTTCTTCGAGCGCCTGAGCGTGTCGGTGCAGAAGTTGGAAAATGCGGTGGAATTCTACGGCGCTATTTCGAATAACAAATTGCACGGCTTGTCGATCAAAGTAGAAACCGATCAGGTGCATCTGCCCCCTGTCGTGGATGGCTTTGCGAGTGAAGGGATCATTCAGTTCTTCTTTGAAGACACGTCAGACGATAAAGGCTTTAACATCTATATTCTGGATGAGTCTAACCGGGTTGAGGTGTACCACCATTGTGAAGGCAGTAAAGAGGAGCTGGTGCGCGATGTCAGCCGTTTCTACTCTTCCTCACATGACCGCTTCACGTATGGTTCCAGCTTTATCAACTTCAACCTGCCACAGTTTTATCAGATAGTGCAGCTCGATGGTCGCACTCAGGTCATTCCGTTCCGCAGCAATGTATTGTCGAGCCTGTGCGTTCCCCTGACCGATGGTGCAACTCTGCCGCTGAAGCAGCAGTTCCAACTGCATTGATCTCACAGGGGCTCAGAGTACTGAGCCCCTGTGAATGCCCGCATACTCAAGCAAATGTCACATCTTCGCCGGCCTGTGCGCTGGCCGCTTCACTCAGCAACGGATAGAAGGCATGACCGCTGCGATCGCAGACCCACACACCGTCACGGTAGTTAAAGTGGTAGCCGCCCGTTTTGGTCGCCAGCCAAACCTGATGCAGAGGTTCCTGGCGATTGATCACAATTTTGGTGCCATTTTCGAAGCTTAACGTCATGACACCGCCGTTAGTTTCGTAATCGATGTCCGCATCGCCGTCAAAATCGTCCAGTGTCTCTTCAATATTAAGCATCAGTTGGTCAGCCAACTGGTGAAACTCACTGTCGTTCATATTCAATTCCTATTGCTTTTCATGATCCACCTGCGATTATAGAGACCTTGGACGTATGAATTACAGGCATTAATGCAAATGAAAAAACAACTACGCTATGCGCTGATGGCAGTTCTGTTTGCCGGGCTCTCTGGCTGCGGTCTGAAAGGCCCGCTGTACTTCCCTCCAGCCGATCCGGCCAGCAAGAAACCTCAGGTTCAGACTGGCGATCAAGTACAGAAAAATCAGCAGGAGCTTTCTGGGTCTCAGCAAAAACCGTCGATGAGCGACCAGTAACATCTTGTTTGCGGCGGCGTGGGCCATCGCAAACTCAAGACGGATAGCGGAGTATGATATGCAGTTCTCCAAAATGCACGGTCTGGGCAACGACTTTATGGTGGTCGATGCCGTTACACAGAATGTCTATTTTTCACCCGAGCTGATCCGCCGTTTGGCCGATCGGCACTTGGGCGTTGGCTTTGACCAGCTGCTGGTGGTAGAACCGCCTTACGATCCTGAACTGGATTTTCACTACCGCATTTTTAACGCTGACGGCAGCGAAGTGGCACAGTGTGGTAACGGTGCTCGCTGTTTCGCCCGCTTTGTGCGGTTGAAAGGGCTGACTAACAAGCGCGATATTCGCGTGAGTACCCAGACTGGGCGTATGGTGCTGAGCGTAACCGATGACGATCTGGTGTGTGTGAATATGGGTGAGCCGAACTTTGATCCTCAATCGGTGCCCTTTCGTGCGACTAAAGAAGAAAAGACGTACATCATGCGTGCGGCCGAACATACAGTGTTATGCGGCGTGGTGTCGATGGGCAATCCGCATTGTGTTTTACAGGTGGATGATGTAAAAACCGCCAAGGTGGAGTTGCTTGGACCGGTACTGGAAGGGCATGAGCGTTTCCCGGAACGGGCCAATATTGGTTTTATGCAAATTGTCAGCCGTGAGCACATCAAGCTGCGTGTCTATGAGCGTGGCGCTGGCGAAACGCAAGCTTGCGGTAGCGGCGCTTGTGCTGCTGTGGCGGTAGGGATTCAACAAGAATTGCTGTCAGAAGAGGTGCATGTAGAGCTGCCGGGTGGCAGTCTGCATATTCGCTGGAAAGGACCGGGCAGCCCGCTGTTTATGACCGGTCCGGCAACCCATGTATATGACGGATTTATTCATCTATGAAAAGCGTTGAGGACCAGGCTGTCGCAGGCATTGAGCTTGACGATGACGCCGTAATGCAGTTTTTACTGCAAAACCCAGATTTCTTTATCCGCAATGCGCGTTTGGTGGAACAGATGCGCGTTCCCCATCCCGTTCGCGGCACTGTGTCGTTGGTCGAGTGGCACCTGGCCCGCCAGCGTAATCATATCAACCGGTTGGAAGAAGAAATCACGCTGCTGATGGAGCAGGCCAGCGCTAACGAAACGTTGTTTGCCAGCCTGTTGCATTTGCAGGCCAATCTGGCGACCGCCAGTAGCTTGCAGGATATGCTCAACCGTCTGCAACGCTGGGCGCGTGGTTTCGGTTTGGCGGGCGCCAATATTCGTCTGTTTTCCGAAAGCTGGAAAATTGGTGCACCTTCCGACTTTACACACCTTGGGCTGACGCGCTCGTCCTTTGAGCCGCTGCGTATTCAGCGTTTGGGTGATCAACAACATTTCCTTGGGAGCCTGAACGGTCCCGAACTGTTGCTGTTACTGCCACAGGCCAAGTTGGTCGGTTCGGTTGCGCTGTCGATGTTGGGTGACGATGGTGAGCTGGGCATGGTGATTTTCAGTAGCCGTGATACACAACACTATCAGCAGGGCATGGGTACGGTGATGCTTAATCAGCTGGCGCGTATGTTGCCTGAACTGCTGGAACGCTGGATCGAACGCGCATGATCCCGCTGGCGGCCAGCCTGCAGCAGCCGGTGGACGCTTTCTTGCGTTATCTGAAGGTGGAACGCCAGCTCAGTCCATTGACACAGTTAAGTTATTCGCGCCAACTGCAGGCGCTGATGGTCTTGACGCAAGAGATGGGTGTGACGGAATGGCCAGCACTGGATGCTGCCAAAGTCCGGATGCTGGCAGCGCGCAGTAAACGTGCCGGGTTACAGTCTTCCAGCCTCGCGCTGCGCCTGTCGGCGTTGCGCAGTTTTCTCGACTGGCAGGTCAGCCAGGGTATGCTGATTGCCAACCCCGCGAAAGGTATCAGAACGCCACGCAGCGGTCGGCATCTGCCGAAAAACATCGACGTCGATGAAATGAATCAGTTGCTGGATATCGATCTTAACGATCCGCTGGCGGTGCGCGATCGCGCCATGCTTGAGGTGATGTACGGTGCTGGGCTGCGTCTTTCGGAACTGGTTGGACTGGACTGCCGCCATGTCGATCTGGGTGCCGGTGAAATCTGGGTACTGGGTAAAGGCAGCAAGGAACGCAAACTGCCGGTAGGCCGCACCGCAGTGACCTGGCTTGAACACTGGTTGGCGATGCGCGATCTGTTTGGGCCGTCGGACGATGCCATGTTCTTGTCCAATCAGGGCAAGCGTATCTCGACCCGCAACGTGCAAAAGCGTTTTGCCGAGTGGGGCGTCAAGCAGGGCGTTAATAGCCATATCCATCCGCACAAGCTGCGCCACTCGTTTGCCACCCATATGCTGGAGTCGAGCGGCGATCTACGAGCGGTGCAAGAACTGCTCGGTCACGCCAACCTGACCACGACTCAAATCTACACCCACCTCGACTTTCAACATCTGGCGAACGTGTACGATGCTGCGCATCCACGCGCCAAACGGGGGAAATCCTGATGCATTTTTATCGTCCGCTGCGACCGTTAGCGGCGTTGACCTTTGATCTGGACGACACGCTGTACGACAACCGTCCGGTGATCAAACAGACCGAGCTGCAGTCGGTGGCTTTTTTGCAGAACTATCATCCTGGGTTGAACCACTTCCAGTCGGCGGATTTTCACCGCCTGCGTCAGGAGCTGCGTGAACAGGACCCGGAAATTTATCACGATGTCACCCAATGGCGTTGGCGAGCGATCCATTTGGCGCTGAGCCGTCAGGGGCTGCGTGATACTGAAGCCGCCGACGGCGCGGACGCGGCAATGCAGAACTTTGCGCTGTGGCGTAGTCGTATTGATGTACCTGAAGCGACCCATGCGACGTTGAAAGCCCTGGGCGAACGTTTTCCGCTGGTGGCGATTACCAATGGTAATGCCGATCCGGCACTGTGCGGGCTGGATAGTTACTTCCAGTTTGTATTGCGCTCAGGGCCGGATGGCCGCGCTAAGCCCTATCAGGACATGTATCAACTGGCCGCCGAGCGGTTAGGGATTGCTCCTCAACATATTCTCCACGTCGGTGACGACTTGACCACTGACGTCGCTGGGGCGTTACGTTCTGGCCTACAAGCCTGTTGGATCAACGACCGCCAACGCAGCCTGATGCAGGCCGCCGACAGCCGTCTGCTGCCACATATTGAGATTTCGCAGTTGGCATCGCTGACAGCATTGTTATAATCCCTGCCAGAACTCTGTATAAATTCCCAGTGGAATCGCGTCTCTGACGCGCGTTCCCTTACCAATTAATGGTGCCTATGGACGTTTCCGATCTGCTCGACAGCCTGAATGAAAAACAACGCGAAGCCGTGGCGGCGCCACGTGGCAACCTGTTGGTACTGGCCGGTGCGGGCAGCGGTAAAACCCGGGTGCTGGTGCATCGCATCGCCTGGTTGCTGTCGGTAGAGAACTGCTCACCGTATTCCATTATGGCGGTGACCTTCACCAACAAGGCGGCGGCGGAAATGCGCCACCGTATCGAACACCTGATTGGCACCAGCCAGGGCGGCATGTGGATTGGCACCTTCCACGGCTTGGCTCATCGGCTGCTGCGCGCTCATCATTTAGACGCCAACCTGCCGCAGGATTTTCAAATTCTCGACAGCGACGACCAGTTCCGTCTGCTCAAGCGCATCGTCAAGGCGCTGAATATCGACGAAAAGCAATGGCCGCCGCGTCAGGCGATGTGGTATATCAACGGCAAAAAAGATGAGGGTCTGCGCCCGCAGCACGTGGAAACCTATAACAACCCGGTGGAAGCGACCTGGCTGCGTATCTACCAGGCCTATCAGGAAGCCTGTGACCGTGCCGGACTGGTGGACTTTGCCGAACTGTTGTTGCGTGCCCATGAGCTGTGGCTGAACAAGCCGCATATCCTCAATCATTACCGTGAACGTTTCACCAACGTGCTGGTGGACGAGTTTCAGGATACCAACAGCATTCAGTACGCCTGGATCCGCCTGCTGGCCGGCAACAACAGCAACGTGATGATCGTGGGTGATGACGATCAGTCCATCTACGGATGGCGTGGTGCTCAGGTGGAGAACATCCAACGTTTCCTGAAGGATTTCCCCGGTGCGCAAAGCGTCCTTCTGGAGCAAAACTACCGTTCGACCAGTAATATCTTGAAGGCAGCCAATACTCTTATCGCCAACAACGGCGGGCGCATGGGTAAGAACCTGTGGACCGAAGGTGGGGATGGCGAACCTATCTCAATCTATTGTGCCTTCAACGAACTCGATGAGTCGCGTTTTGTAGTTGGCCGCATCAAGGCTTGGCAGGAGAACGGCGGTGCACTGAATGACTGTGCCATTCTTTACCGTAGCAATGCCCAATCACGCGTACTGGAAGAGGCGCTATTGCAAACGGCCATGCCGTACCGCATTTACGGCGGGCAACGCTTCTTCGAACGTCAGGAGATCAAGGACGCACTGGCTTACCTGCGATTGATCGCCAATCGTAATGATGATGCGGCGTTTGAACGTGTGGTAAATACCCCAACGCGTGGCATTGGCGACCGGACGCTGGACGAAGTACGTCGTACAGCGCGCGATCGCCAACTGACGTTGTGGCAGGCTACCCGTGCCCTGTTGCAGGACAAAGTGCTTGCCGGGCGCGCGGCATCTGCGCTGCAACGCTTTACCGAGCTGGTAGATTCACTGGCGCACGAAACCGCCGATATGCCACTGCACGTTCAGACCGATCGGGTGATCCGCGATTCGGGGCTGTTCATTATGTATGAGCAGGAGAAGGGCGAAAAAGGTCAGGCACGTATCGAAAACCTTGAGGAACTGGTGACGGCAACGCGCCAGTACAGCTATCAGGATGAAGATCAGGATCTGATGCCGCTACAGGCATTTCTGTCACATGCAGCTCTCGAAGCGGGTGAAGGGCAGGCCGATGCTTATCAGGATGCGGTGCAGTTGATGACCCTGCACTCGGCCAAGGGGCTGGAGTTTCCGCTGGTGTTTATCGTCGGTATGGAAGAGGGGATGTTCCCAAGCCAAATGTCGCTTGACGAAGGCGGCAGGTTGGAAGAAGAGCGCCGTCTGGCCTACGTTGGTTTGACGCGAGCCATGCAGAAATTGACGCTGACCTATGCCGAAACGCGTCGTTTATACGGCAAAGAGGTTTATCACCGTCCTTCACGTTTTATCGGTGAACTGCCGGAAGAGTGTGTGGAAGAAGTGCGTTTGCGCGCCAGTGTGTCGCGGCCGGTGAGTCACCGCCGCATGGGCACGCCGATTAGCGAAAACGACACTGGTTACAAACTGGGACAGCGAGTGCGTCACCCCAAGTTTGGTGAAGGGACTATCGTCAATCTGGAAGGCAGCGGCGAACACAGTCGGCTGCAGATTGCTTTCCCGGGCGAAGGGATTAAGTGGCTGGTGGCCGCTTACGCCCGTCTGGAAACGGTGTAAGGCCGGTGGTAACAGGGGCGAATTATCGCCCCTATAGCCACATCAAACAGAACGGGTATAGTGATCGCCAACTTGCGCGGTAGCATACCAACGCATCACCGCTTCGGTACCTTCGGCCCCTTCTTGCGGTGCCCACTGCATGCAGTCTTCTTCAGACAGTGGTTGATAAGGCCCTTGTTTCACTTCAAACACCACACCACCGGGATCAACCGACAGTACGGCATGCCAGGTATAAGCCGGCATTTCCAGCACTTTGGTTTCTTCGCCGAGCAGGGTGCGTTGGGTAACGACGCCATCTTCGTTAAACTGCAGTACTACAAAGCGGCCGCTCAGCGGGGTTAACAGTTCCCAGGTTTGTGGATGACGGTGTGGGCGGATATAGGTGCCGGGTTCCATGGCAATCGCCAGTCGCTGCACCGGGTCGCTCAACTCGTCGTGTAACGTGCGGTGCGCGCGCAGGCGTGCCACTTTGGCGGCCTGTTCACTCATGCTGGTCAGGTCGAGGGCAGTAATTTGTTTCATCGGTAAAGTCCGCAAGCTTATCGTGGCCTAATCTTAGCAACATTATTGGGCGTGGTCAGAGATCGCCGCGACTTTTTCGTTACCCTTTACCACGGATTAAGCCGATTTTACCCTATTCGTCATAGCGATGAATTGTTGCGCAATTATCGTGCCTAACGTGTTGACAGACTTTTTCTTCTCGGCGTAACATGCGCGCACTATTATCAATGAGGACATACGCCTTGGACACACCCAGTAGATACTGGCTCACTGACCTGGACAACAACAGGTACAACTTCTAAGGCTATCCCATTGAGCTGATAGCCTTCGTGGTTGTCGGCGACCTCTTAAAAGTGTCGCTACGAGTCAGATCCTTCATGGTCTGAAACAAGCTGGTGATGCAACACCCCTCTGTTTCTGTGCTTCCACGCGTTGTTTACCCCTGTCACCCTAAGGGAGTTTTGGCACATGCTAAGCGCGTTTAAATTAGATAACAGCCGCCTGTCCCGTCTGGAGTTGGATGACTCCGATGATCTGACCACGTCACTGTGGGTTGATCTGGTTGAGCCGGAAGAAGGCGAGCGTGAGCGCGTTCAAAGCGAGCTGGGTCAAAGCCTGGCGACACGCCCGGAGCTGGATGATATCGAAGCCTCCGCGCGTTTCTTCGAAGACGAAGACGGTCTGCATATTCACTCCTTCTTCTATTTTGAAGATGCGGAAGATCATGCCGGTAACTCCACGGTAGCCTTCACTATTCGTGATGGCCGTTTGTATACCCTGCGTGAACGCGAACTGCCGGCATTTCGCCTGTATCGCATGCGTGCACGTAACCTGACGATGGTCGATGGCAATGCCTATGAGCTATTGCTGGATCTGTTCGAAACCAAGATTGAGCAGTTGGCCGACGAGATCGAAAACGTCTACAGCGATCTGGAAAAACTCAGCCGAGTGATCATGGAAGGCCATCAGGGCGACGAATACGACGAAGCGCTGTCAACGCTGGCAGAACTGGAAGATATCGGCTGGAAAGTGCGGTTGTGCCTGATGGATACCCAGCGCGCGCTGAACTTCCTGGTGCGTAAAGCGCGGCTGCCGACCGGTCAATTGGAACAAGCGCGTGAAGTGCTACGCGACATCGAATCCCTGCTGCCGCACAACGAATCGCTGTTCCAGAAAGTTAACTTCCTGATGCAGGCGGCGATGGGCTTTATCAATATCGAGCAGAACCGCATCATCAAGATCTTCTCGGTGGTGTCGGTAGTATTCCTGCCGCCAACGCTGGTGGCCTCAAGCTACGGGATGAACTTTGAGTTTATGCCGGAGCTGAAGTGGTCGTTCGGTTACCCTGGGGCTATCAGCCTGATGATCCTGGCGGGGCTGGCTCCCTATCTGTACTTCAAACGCAAAAACTGGCTTTAACCTGACGGGCGAAACAGTTCGCCCGATATTTCTGCCGTCCCCAACCCTTAGCCTGCTAAATAGGGGTAGAATGCTCCCTCAGCTTATCTGTCCGTAAGGTGTGCGTTTTGATGGAGAAGTTCCCCCGCTTGATTCAATGGTCAATCCTGCTGCTGGCTTCGCTGGTGTTGGGGTTTGGCCTGCAAACCTTTCATATTCCCGCTGCGCTGTTGCTGGGGCCGATGATTGTCGGTGTGGCAATGGGGCTATTGGGCGCCACAGTGCGTATTCACAGTGCCCTTTTTATCGCTGCCCAGGCGGTATTGGGCTGCATGATCGCGCAAAGCCTTTCCCCTGCGATTCTCACGCCGTTACTTGATGATTGGCCTCTGGTGCTGTTGGTACTGATCGCGACATTGCTGGCGAGTGGTATCTCCGGCTGGTGTCTGGTGCGCTTTAGCAGTTTGCCAGGGCCAACGGGGGCCTGGGGCTCATCGCCCGGTGGTGCGTCGGCGATGGTGGCAATGGCCGGAGATTTTGGCGCAGATGTTCGGCTGGTGGCATTCATGCAGTACTTGCGGGTGCTGTTTGTCGCGACGGCGGCAGCAATAGTGGCACGTATTGGTCTGGGGGATGAGGCGGGCCACGGTAGCGCAGCATTGGAATGGTTCCCGTCGCTGGATTGGCGCTTTCTGGCGACGCTGGGTGTGGCCATTGTAGGCGCATGGTTAGGGCCCCGACTGCGTATTCCCTCTGGCGCATTGCTGCTGCCGATGATCATCGGTGCAGCGCTGCATTCCAGCGGTGCGATGGCTTTGCAAGTGCCGGAATGGCTACTGGCGTTAGCCTACACCCTGATTGGCTGGAGCGTTGGGCTACGTTTCACCCGACCGATATTTTTGTTGGCGCTGCGTACCTTGCCGCAGATGGTAGTGTCGATCGTCGCGCTGATGCTGTTTTGCGGCCTGCTGGCATGGATGCTGACGCATTTCTTACCGGTGGATCTGATGACGGCCTATCTGGCAACCAGCCCTGGCGGGTTGGATACCGTGGCGATCATTGCCGCCGGCAGCCGGGTAGACATGTCTTTTGTAATGGCGATGCAGACACTGCGGCTGTTCACGATTTTGCTGACGGGGCCGGCGATGGCGCGGTTTATTTCCAACCGCGCCGCGCCAGCATCAACCTAGCTTTGGTATCAGCGTAGTTTGCGTTGGGTGTAAAGCGCGTCGAGAATAAACAACAGCAACGCCGCCCAGATAAAGCCGAAGGTCACCAGTTTGTCCTGACCGACGGTTTCACCGTAAAAAGTGACGGCCAGCAGGAACATCAGCGTGGGGCCGAGGTACTGGAAAAAGCCAAGTGTCGACAGGCGCAAACGGGTCGCTGCGGCGGTAAAGAACAGCAGCGGCACGGTGGTGACAATCCCGGCGGCCACCAGCAGCAGGTTTAACGACCAAGGGTTAACGCTCAGGTGACTGGTCGGGCTGTCGGCAAACAGGAACAGATACGCTGCTGCTACGGGCAGTAGCCACAGGGTTTCAATCAGCATACCGGTCTGCGCGTCGATGGCAATTTTCTTGCGCAGCAGGCCGTAGAAAGCGAAGCTGAACGCCAGTCCCAGACCAATAATCGGCAAAGAGCCGAACTGCCATAGCTGAATCAGCACGCCGGCGAACGCCAATGCTACCGCCAGCCACTGCATACGGCGGAAACGCTCCCCCAGGAATAACATCCCCAGCAGAACATTCACCAACGGATTAATGAAATACCCCAGGCTGGCTTCCAGCATATGGTGGTTATTCACCGCCCAGATAAACAGCAGCCAGTTGCCACCGATTAGCAATGCGGTTACCGCCAGCAGTAGAAGTCGTTTACGGTTGTGACAGGCGGCCCGCACCTGTGGCCAGTTACGACCCAGCGAGATCAGCGCCAGCATAAAGAAGAATGACCAAATCACCCGGTGAGTCAGGATCTCATCGGCGGGGACCTGTTGAATCAGTTTGAAATAGGCCGGAGCAATGCCCCAAATAAAATAGGCAGCCAGAGCAAAGAAAATGCCCTGCCGCGTTTGCTGTGCGTCCATGACGATACTCAGATGGGTAAAACGGAGGTGCGGTGAGTGTACTCAAGACGCTCACCGCATACAATCACCCGACCAGGTAGGTGGCGGTAGCGCTGGCGATATGCAGGCCATCGTGGTTATGCAGTTCAACGCGGGCGACCGCAACTTTGTTGCCGCTGCGCAAGACGCTAGCCGCAGCCACGAAGTGCTCACCCCGGCCCGGGCGCAGATAGTCAACGCGCAGATCGATAGTTCCCATGCGTGACAGGCGAGTAGCGACTTCTTCTTCGAGTAGTGGATCCAGGCGCATCAGCACACTGCCGGCGCACGCCAACCCTGCGGCGACGTCGAGTACCGAGGCGATTACGCCACCGTGCAGGATCTTCTGGGCGGCGTTACCTACCAACTTGGGTTGGTTGGTGAAACTCAGCTCCACGTAGTCGTCGTCAAAGCGGCGGAGCTCAAGGCCCAGCTCGCGGTTAAACGGCATGTGATAAACAAAGATTTCGCCAATTTTCTGGCGTGCGGCTTCGAGCGTCAGTGGTGTGGTAGACATAAATACCCATTCTTGTTCTGTGTAGTAGGGGGGACGTTAACTGGTCAGTCCAGGTTAACTGTTTGTTGATATTATGCCTATATTTTGTTGCTTTCCAGACTAATCCAATAAATACACGTCACACTGCTGTAAAACAGCCTTTGTGTGTAAAATGGCCTGTTTTTATTTCAGAGTTTGTCATTTTTTGTTGGGGTGAGGAACGTTATGCGCATTTTGTCAGGGATCGTTTTGGCCACACTGTCAGTGCCGCTGCTGGTTCAGGCGGAAGAAGCCAAAGAGCAGCAAATTCATGATAAACCGGCGGTGCGCGGCAGTATTATTGCCAACATGCTGCAGGATCACGACAATCCATTTACGTTGTACCCGTATGACACCAACTACGTGTTGTACACCGATACCAGCAATATCAACAAAGAAGCCATCAAGTCCTATAACTGGGCCGAAAATGCACGCAAGGATGAAGTGAAATACCAGCTCAGTCTGGCGTTCCCGCTGTGGCGAGGCATTGCCGGCGACAATTCTGTACTGGGGGCGTCTTATACTCAGCGCTCCTGGTGGCAGCTTTCCAACCACAGTGAGTCATCGCCGTTCCGTGAGACCAACTATGAACCACAGGTGTTCTTGGGTTGGGCGACGGATTACAGCTTTGCCGGTTGGACATTGCGCGACGTTGAAGTGGGTCTTAACCACCAGTCCAACGGCCGTTCAGATCCCACATCTCGCAGTTGGAACCGAGGTTATGCGCGTTTTATGGCGCAAAATGGCAACTGGCAGGTTGATCTCAAACCCTGGTTCCGTTTCTCGGAAAGCGACAGCAGCGACGATAACCCGGATATCACCAAATATATGGGTTACTACCGCCTGAAAGTCGGTTATGCCTGGGGCGACAGCGTGTTCAGTGTTGATAGTCACTACAACTGGAACAGCGGCTACGGCGGTGCAGAATTGGGCTGGAGCTACCCGATCAGCAAGCACGTGCGTTTCTACACTCAGGTGTTCAGTGGTTACGGCGAATCCTTGATTGATTACAACTTCCGGCAGACACGGGTTGGCGTTGGTGTCATGCTTAACGATATTATGTAATCCGGCCGTCATACAGGCGTCGCTACGCAGCAAAAAATGGGGAAGTGTGTGTCAACCGCAGCAGTGATAAACAAAGAGTTGCTGGCAGAGCAGGTATTACGCGATACCTTCGGCTACCAACAATTCCGACCGGGTCAACAAACGATTATCAACACGGCGATCGGCGGGCAGGATTGCCTGGTAGTTATGCCGACCGGTGGCGGTAAATCGTTGTGCTATCAAATCCCGGCGCTGGTGATGGACGGCCTGACATTGGTGGTTTCCCCGTTGATCTCATTGATGAAAGATCAGGTTGATCAACTGCTGGCTTATGGCGTCTCTGCCGCTTGCTATAACTCGACTCAGACACGCGAGCAACAGCTTGAAGTGATGGCGGGTTGTCGCAATGGCCAGATCAAAATGCTGTATATCGCCCCTGAACGACTGATGATGGACAGTTTTCTCGATCAGCTCGGGGGCTATCCACCGGCCCTGTTGGCGGTGGATGAAGCGCACTGTATTTCTCAGTGGGGCCACGATTTCCGTCCAGAATACCGCGCGCTGGGGCTGCTGAAGCAACGCTTCCCGGATATGCCGGTGATTGCCCTGACCGCGACCGCTGATGAGTCGACGCGTGGTGACATTGTGCGCCTGTTGGCGCTACAGGATCCGCTCGTCCAGGTTAGCAGCTTTGACCGGCCGAACATCCGTTACACGCTGGTAGAGAAGTTCAAACCGCTCGATCAGCTGTGGCGCTTTGTGCAGGACCAACGGGGTAAGAGCGGTATTATTTACTGCAACAGCCGCGCCAAGGTTGAAGACACCACCGCACGTCTGCAAAGCCGTGGCCTAAGCGTGGGAGCCTACCACGCGGGGCTGGACAATGACCGTCGTGCACAGGTGCAGGAAGCGTTTCAGCGTGACGATTTGCAGGTGGTGGTGGCGACCGTTGCCTTCGGCATGGGCATCAACAAACCTAACGTACGTTTCGTGGTTCACTTTGATATTCCGCGCAATATCGAATCTTATTATCAGGAAACCGGTCGCGCCGGGCGTGATGGCCTGCCGGCTGAAGCCATTTTGTTGTATGACCCGGCGGACATGGCCTGGCTGCGTCGCTGTCTGGAAGAAAAACCAGCCGGGCAGCAGTTGGATATTGAACGTCACAAGTTGAACGCCATGGGCGCGTTTGCTGAAGCGCAAACCTGCCGCCGATTGGTGTTACTCAACTATTTTGGTGAAGGTAAACACCAGAACTGCGGCAACTGCGACATCTGCCTGGATCCACCCAAGCGTTACGACGGACTGGAAGATGCACGCAAGGCGTTGTCCTGTGTGTATCGTGTCGGCCAGCGTTTCGGGCTGGGGTATATTGTCGAAGTGCTGCGCGGCTCCAATAACCAGCGTATCCGTGAATATGGGCATGAAAAGCTGCCGGTATACGGCATCGGTCGTGAACAGACCACCGAGCACTGGACGAGCGTACTGCGTCAATTGATCCATCTGGGTTTTATCACTCAGAACATCGCTATGCACTCGGCACTGCAACTGACCGAGGCCGCACGCCCGGTACTGCGTGGTGAGCTGGAGCTTCAACTGGCGGTGCCGCGTATTCAGAGTCTTAAGGCCCGCAGTAGTGCTAACCAAAAATCTTACGGTGGCAATTACGATCGCAAACTGTTCGCTAAACTGCGCAAGCTGCGTAAATCGATTGCCGACGAAGAAAATATCCCGCCTTATGTGGTGTTTAACGATGCTACGCTGCTGGAAATGGCAGAACAGATGCCAATTAAGGCCGGCGACCTGTTGAGTGTTAACGGTGTTGGTCAGCGCAAGCTGGAGCGTTTTGGTGCCCCGTTTATGGCGATGATCCGCGATCACCTCGATAATGACGAAGATTAAGGGCAATAAATCATGCTGATGTTATTTCTGACCGTGGCGCTGGTGCACCTGATTGCGCTGATGAGCCCGGGGCCGGACTTCTTTTTTGTTTCGCAAACCGCCGCAAGTCGCTCACGTCGTGAGGCGATGATGGGCGTAATGGGCATTTCACTGGGTATCGTGGTGTGGGCGGGTGTGGCGCTGATGGGCCTGCATCTGATCCTGCAAAAAATGGCCTGGCTGCATCAGATTATCATGGTCGGCGGTGGTATTTACTTGTGTTGGATGGGTTGGCAGTTGCTGCGTTCCGCTCGCTCCCAAAATGCCCAGTCAGCACCCTCACCAGAGGTTAACGTGGTCTTACCTAAGCCAGGGCGCAGCTTTATCCGTGGCTTTCTGACGAATTTGTCTAACCCGAAGGCGGTTATCTATTTCGGCAGCGTGTTTTCACTGTTTGTGGGTGACGACGTCGGTGCCGGCGCTCGCTGGGGCTTGTTCTTGCTGATCATCGCTGAGACGTTTGTCTGGTTTAGCCTGGTTGCAGTGGTGTTTGCGCTGCCGGCGATGCGCCGTGGCTACCAGCGACTGGCTAAGTGGATTGACGGGCTGGCGGGCGTGCTGTTTACCGGTTTTGGTTTACACCTGATCTTTACCCGCTAATCACTGCTGCACAGATTTTGAGGGCCGAACAGTCATGTTCGGCCCTTTTGCATTATGCCTTTCTGGCCGTAGCAAGCAGCCCGGCAACCAGAATAAACAGTGAACCGAAAATACGATTCAACAACTGCATCTGGCGTGGTGTCTTCAGCCAACCGGCAATGCGTGTAGCCAGCGTGGCATAACCAATCATCACTATGATATCCACCACTACAGTGGTGACACCCAGCACCAGGTACTGTTCAGCTTGCGGCTGGTTGGGCAAAATAAACTGTGGAAACAGCGCGGCCAGAAACACAATGCTTTTTGGGTTGGTCAGATTCACCAGCACCGCACGGCGGAACAGGCGGCGGCGTGGCATCGTACCTGCCAGCGTATGCAGATCCAAAGAGCCGGCGGCGCGCCACTGTTGAATACCGAGCCATACCAGATAGGCAGCACCGAACCATTTCAGCATTTCAAATGCCACCAGGGACTGTGACACCAACGCGCCCAGGCCAATGCCGACCAGAACGATATGCAGACTCAGTCCAACCTGTAAGCCAGCGATCGAGGCCGCCGCGCCACGATAACCGTGGCTGATGCCTGTGCTCATGGTGTTGATCGCCCCCGAACCCGGTGACAGGCTGAGGATAAGGGTTGTTAGCAGGTAGGTTAACCACCAGTCGAAGGTCATCGTAGTGCTCCCTGAAAGCGCCAATTTGTGCCAAAATGGTTCGGTTTTTGTAAGAATTGAATCACAATACGCTAGTATTATTTCTTGTGCCAGAAGTCACATTTTTGCCTCTGGCGGCTCAGGGAAAAGCTCTTGATGACGTCGTTTACTCTCAGCACTGATGACTGGTTAACGCGTGAAACGCAGTTCGCTGCCTTCGCCACCGGACCGCTGCTGGACTTTTGGCGGCTACGTGAAGAGGGTGAGTTTAGCGGTGTTGGTGGTGTGCCCATCCGTTTCGTGCGTTTCAGTTCTGCGCGTCACCAGCGGGTGGTGGTGATCAGCCCCGGCCGCATCGAAAGTTACGTTAAATACCCAGAGGTTGCTTACGATCTGTTTCATTGCGGCTATGACGTCATGATTCTTGATCACCGTGGGCAAGGCCGTTCAGGCCGTTTGCTGGCAGATACGCACCGGGGTCATGTGGTAAACTTTGCCGACTACGTAGACGATTTCGCGCAATTTTATCAGCAAGAAGTGGCACCACGTGGTTACCGGCAACGTTTTGCGTTGGCTCATTCGATGGGCGGTGCGATCCTGGCACAGTTTCTGGTACGTCAGCCACAGAGTTTTGACGCAGCTGCGTTCTGTGCACCCATGTTTGGTATTTATTTGCCAATGCCGGGTTGGATGGCAAACCGCATCTTAAACTGGGCGGAGAAATATCCGATTGTGCGCGACTACTATGCAATAGGCACTGGTCAGTGGCGACCACTGCCATACGTCGTTAACGTATTGACCCACAGCCGGGAACGCTATCGGCGCTGTTTACGTTATTACGCCGATTATCCCGAGTTACAAGTGGGGGGGCCAACCTACCATTGGGTGAGGGAAAGCCTACAGGCTGGGCGGGAAATTATCGCCCAGGCAGCTAAAATAACCACGCCGCTATTATTATTACAGGCTGGGGAGGAACGGGTGGTCGACAACCGTTCCCATCAGGCTTTTTGTCAGGCATTGTCAGATGCGGGCCATCCCTGTGAAGGGGGTAAACCGCGAGTTATCGAAGGCGCACGGCATGAGATCCTGTTTGAGCGGGACGCGATGCGCGCCGAAGCATTGAGCGCAATCCTGCGTTTCTTTGCTCAACACTTAGGTGGTGCCCCTACCGCCGACCACTCCATCAGAGGTTAGAACATACCGCTATGTATCACGTCGTTGCTTCCGATTTAGATGGCACGCTGCTATCACCTGACCACACTCTGTCCCCTTACGCCAAAGAGACGTTGAAGCTGCTGACCCAGCGTGGTGTGCATTTTGTTTTTGCTACCGGCCGTCACCACATCGACGTTGCGCAAATCCGCGATAACCTCGACATCAGCGCTTTTATGATCACCTCTAACGGGGCGCGCGTGCACAACACTGACGGTGAGCTGATTTTCAGCCATAACCTGGCCGAAGACATTGCCCGTGATCTCTACGGTATGTTGCATGATGATGCGGATATCACCACCAACGTATACCGTAACGACGACTGGTTCATTAACCGTGAAAGCCCAGAGCAGGAAGAGTTCTTCCGTGAGTCCGTTTTCCAGTACCAACTGTTCGAGCCGGGCTTGCTGGAAACTGATGGCGTGTGCAAGGTGTACTTCACCTGTGACGATCATGAAAAGCTGTTGCCGCTCGAAGATGCCATCAATGCGCGCTGGGGCGATCGGGTTAACGTCAGTTTCTCGTTCCCAACCTGTCTGGAAGTGATGGCCGGTGGTGTGTCAAAAGGGCATGCGCTGGAAGAAGTGGCCAAGATCATCGGCTATACGCTGAAAGAGTGCATTGCCTTCGGCGACGGTATGAATGACCTGGAAATGCTGTCGATGGCCGGTAAAGGCTGCATTATGCGCGACGCGCATCAGCGCCTAAAAGACAAGTTGCCTGAGCTGGAAGTGATTGGCTCCAACGAAGACGATGCGGTGCCGCACTACCTGCGCAAAATGTATCTCTAACGATAAGGGCGCCTTGCGGCGCCCTGAATTCGAGAACAACGTTGAGATTAAGCTCGAGATACCCGGGCCTAGCGCACCGAGGGGCGCTCCGGCAGTTAAAGTTGCTACGCCCCCTTCGTCACGCTCTCTAATAACGGACTTTATCCGCCACCTGGGAGACGTTGAGCTTTACTACTTGTGCTGGCCCTGCTTTTGCAGGAATTGCACACCCTTGTCAGGGAAGTCGGTGAACACGCCGTCAACGCCTGCTTGGTTGTAAATCACGTCATACAGTTGATTCACGTCGGTGACGTAGTTTGGTAGCGCATCAGCACGGATGGTGAATGGGTGCACTGCCAGTTTATTGGCATGGGCTTCCTTCACCATGTCGGTTAATACCACCTTACCTGGCTTGGATTTCTCCGCCACCACCAGCATGTGGTAGTCCGGTCCGATGCCATCGGCATACTGAGCAATTTGCTTCATCGCGCCCGGCTTGAACATCCAGTCATAGTCGTATTCCACCCACTTGCCATCGGCCTTTTGCTCATAGGTTTCCTGCCACTTGTTATAGGCAATCAGTTGGATCAGCTTCAGATCCATACCCATCTTCGGTTCCAACTCGGTTTTAATACGTTTTAGCTCGTTGGCATCAAAGCATTGCAGATAAACGTTGTCATTCTTGCCGGTGTAACCGTACTGCTTCAGTACCGCCAACACTTTGCTGGAGATATCCTTGCCTTCCTGTTTGTGGAACCACGGCGCTTTAATTTCCGGGTAAATACCGATGTTTTTGCCGGTTGAATGGTTCAAGCCCTGCACAAACTCGATCTCTTCCTGGAAGGTATGAACACGGAAGTCGGATTTGCCCATCGGGAAACGACCTGGGTAACCCTGTACTTTTTTGCCGTTTTCGATCTCAAAGCCTTCAGTAAACTTCAGAGACTTAATTTCCGGCAAGGTAAAGTCGATGGCGTAATAGCGACCGTCTTTGCGTGCGCGGTCTGGGAAACGTTCTGCCACGTCAGTGACGCGATCGAGATAGTGGTCATGCAACACCACCAGCTCGTTGTCCTTGGTCATCACCAGATCCTGCTCGAGGAAGTCTGCACCCTGCGCGTAGGCCATAGCCTTCGCCGGCAGCGTGTGTTCCGGCAGATAGCCACTGGCACCACGGTGGGCGATCACTACCTTGTCGGCAGCCTGTGCGGCGCTGACCATTGAGGTGGCCAGGATAATCCCTGTCAGCAGGGCTTTGACTTGAGTCCGCATTCTGTTGTTCTCCATATTCTAGTTCTAGGGGCAGGGGTAGTAAAAAGGCCGCAGTGCGGCCTTTAAGGTTGCTGACAAAGCAGGAAAAAGCGTGGTTTTTCCTGCCTTGTGGTGATCAGCCGAAAATCAATAAATTGATTTTCCTGATTTTTTATTTATCAACCTCTACTTGCTCTGGGCAGGAATGAGGTTTGTCATCAGTCTGAAGGCCGCAATGCGGCCTTTAAATAATGCGAAAGTTGTATGACGTTTAACCGCGTTTGTTGGCAGCGATTTCCGCGTGGTGTTTTTTCTCGCTCATCATGGTCAGTAACAACAGCACAACAGCGCCGATGCTACCGCCAATCATCACCATAAAGCCGCCGTCCCAACCGAAGTAGTCAACGGTATAACCGACGATGGCGCTGGCTGCGACGGAGCCACCCAGGTAACCGAACAGGCCGGTGAAGCCTGCCGCGGTACCGGCTGCTTTCTTCGGCGCCAGCTCCAATGCGTGCAGACCGATCAACATCACCGGACCGTAAATCAAGAAGCCGATGGTGATCATACAAGCCATATCGATGCCAGGATTACCTACTGGGTTGAGCCAGTAAACAACAGTGGCGATAGTCACCAGGGTCATAAAGAACACGCCTGTGGCACCGCGGTTACCTTTGAACACCTTGTCCGACATCCAGCCGCACAGCAGGGTGCCCGGAATACCGGCGTATTCGTACAAGAAGTAGGCCCAGGACGATTTATCCAGTGCGAAGTGCTTCACTTCTTTCAGGTAGGTCGGCGACCAGTCCAGGATGCCGTAACGCAGCAGGTAAACGAACACGTTGGCCACGGCGATATACCACAGCAGTTTGTTCGGCAGAATGTATTGCATGAAGATCTGCTTAGCGGTCAGTTCTTCTTCTGCTTTATCGCTGTAGTCGTCCGGGTAGTCGTTTTTGTATTCTTCGATCGGTGGCAGGCCACAGGATTGTGGGGTGTCACGCATCAGGGCAAAGGCGATCAGGGCGACCAGGATGGCACCGAAAGCGGGCATATACAGTGCAGCATGCCAGTCGTTGAACCATGCCATGCCGAGCAGGAACAGCAGTGGCGGCAGACCACCACCTACGTTGTGGGCACAGTTCCAGACCGAAACAATACCGCCACGTTCTTTCTGCGACCACCAGTGCACCATGGTACGGCCACACGGCGGCCAGCCCATTCCCTGGAACCAACCGCACAGGAACAGCAGCACGAACATGACCGCGATGCTAGACGTTGCCCAAGGTACAAAGCCCATGAACAACATCACCGCGGCAGCCAAAATCAGGCCAGCGGGCAGGAATACGCGTGGGTTGGAGCGGTCAGACACCGACCCCATGATGAATTTGGAAAACCCATAGGCGATAGAAATACCGGACAGCGCGAAACCAAGGTCGCCGCGGCTGAAGCCTTGGTCAATCAAATAAGGCATGGCCAGGGTGAAGTTCTTGCGCACCAGATAGTAGGCGGCATACCCGAAGAAGATTCCCATAAAAATTTGCCAGCGCAATTTACGGTACAGCGGGTCGACTTTGTCGACCGGCACACGGGAAATGTGTGCTGCCGGCTTAAAAATACTCAACATGAGCGCCTCCGATGGCTTTATCTAGTTATCACATCAATATGATCTTGTACGTTCATTTGATGATTGAGCGGATATCGAATGTGGTGTTTTTATGTTCCATAACGAGCGTCATCCTAGTCAAATCAGCCTGGTGTCGCTGTGATGAATGGCGCAATTGTTACACTTTTATGAAACACCGGCGAATTTTGAGCGATTCGTTAACGTTATGAAATAGAAAAACACCCAAAAATCGTGATTATGATCACATTCATGGTTTTTTGTGGACATTTTGCTTTCGTTTGTAGTTCGTTATTGTTCCTTATCAAACAAAGACCCCAGTGACTGTGGCCCAATAGACAAATAACTATGGATCATGAGGGAGTGTCATGGGCAGCCATTCACCGGATAACGAAACGGATGTGATCATCATCGGCGGTGGCGCAACCGGAGCGGGCATTGCCCGTGACTGCGCGCGTCGTGGCCTGCGTTGCATACTGTTGGAGCGCCACGACATTGCGACGGGTGCGACGGGTCGCAACCACGGTCTGCTGCACAGTGGTGCACGCTATGCGGTGACCGACGGTGAGTCGGCGCGTGAGTGCATAGAAGAAAACCAAATCCTCAAGCGCATTGCGCACCACTGCATTGAGCGTACCGATGGGCTGTTTATTACGCTGCCGCAGGATTCACTGGACTACCAACAACAGTTTATTGCCGCCTGCCACAGTGCCGGCATTAACGCTGAAGCGATTGACCCACAGTTGGCGCTGCGTCTGGAGCCGGCAGCGAATCCAACATTAATAGGTGCGGTGCGTGTACCGGATGGCACTGTTGATCCGTTCCGACTGACCGCCGCTAATATGCTCGATGCCCGTGAGCACGGGGCGCAAATTCTTACCTATCATCAGGTGGTTGGTTTGATCCGCGCAGGCGATCGCGTGACCGGCGTGCGCGTTTTCGACCATAAATCTGCACGACGCTACGATATTCATGCCGAAATGGTAGTTAACGCCGCCGGCATCTGGGGCCAGCAGATTGCGGAATATGCCGATTTACGTATTCGCATGTTCCCGGCTAAAGGTGCTTTGCTGATCCTCGGACATCGCATAAATAATATGGTGATCAACCGTTGCCGTAAGCCCGCAGACGCCGACATTCTGGTTCCGGGGGACACCATCTCGTTGATTGGCACTACCTCGACCCACATCGATTATGACCAGATTGACAACATGCGGGTGACACCACAGGAAGTGGATATCCTGATACGTGAAGGCGCGTTGTTAGCACCGGAACTGGCTCAGACGCGTATTCTGCGTGCCTATGCCGGCGTGCGTCCACTGGTGGCCAGTGATGATGATCCGAGCGGCCGTAACGTCAGCCGTGGCATTGTGCTTCTTGATCATGCCAGCCGCGATGGGTTGGAAGGGTTTATCACCATCACCGGCGGTAAACTGATGACATACCGGCTGATGGCGCAGTGGGCGACCGATAAAGTGTGCGAAAAGCTTAAGGTAGATAGTCCCTGCACCACTGCGCAAGAAGCCCTGCCTGGTTCCCGTCAGTCGGCGGAAGAAACCGTGCGCAGCGTGGTTTCTCTCCCCGCCAGCATTCGCGGTTCGGCGGTCTATCGTCACGGTGACCGTGCCAGCCAGGTGCCGGCCGGCGATCGGCTGGATAACAGCCTGGTGTGCGAATGTGAAGCCGTGACCGCCGGCGAGGTACGTTATGCGGTGAACACTCTCACCGTCAATAATCTGGTTGATTTACGCCGCCGTACTCGCGTTGGTATGGGCACCTGTCAGGGTGAGCTTTGCGCCTGTCGCGCTGCCGGGCTACTAACGCGTTTTAACGTCACCACGCCGCAGCAGTCTATCGATCAACTATCGCATTTCCTCAATGAGCGTTGGAAAGGGGTACGGCCCATCGCTTGGGGTGATGCGTTGCGTGAAAGTGAATTTACCAGCTGGGTTTACCAGGGATTGTGCGGGCTTGATGCTCGGGGGGAACAGGAGGCCGATGATGCGATTTGACGTAGTGGTGATTGGCGGCGGATTGGCGGGCATGACTTGTGCTATTCGCTTGTCGGAGCAGGGCAAGCGTTGTGCCGTTGTCAGTTCTGGCCAGAGTGCCCTCTATTTCTCCTCCGGCTCGCTTGATCTGCTGGCACAGTTGCCCGACGGTACCCCGGTAGAGGCACCTTTGGCGGCATTGCCTGCACTTGCAATGCAGGCTCCTCAGCACCCCTATGCACTGATGGGGGCCGAGCAGGTGGCGATGTTGTCTGATGAAGCTGCAAGATTACTGCATCGTTGTGGTCTCAGTTTGCAGGGGAGCAGTGAACGCAATCATCTGCGTGTTACGCCGCTTGGCACGCGCCGAGCCACTTGGCTCAGCCCGCAGGCGATACCTGTCACACCGCTGGGAGGAGATCTCCCATGGCAACACATCGCGGTAATAGGCATTGAAGGATTTTTAGATTTTCAGCCCCAACTGGCTGCCAGTTCCCTGACGAAGGCGCCAGGGATCAAGGCTGAAGTGGCTTATATGCACTTACCGGTGCTGGACCGGTTGCGCAACAATCCCAGTGAGTTTCGCGCGGTGAATATTGCCAGAGTGCTGGATCTCGCTGAGAACCTGACATTGATAACGGATGAAGTATGCCGATTAGCCGGGGATGCTGAGGCGATTTTCTTACCCGCCTGCTTGGGTTTGGAAGACGATGAGCCACTGGCGGCGCTGCAGGCGGCTGTGGGCAAACCGATCCGTGTGTTGCCGACGCTTCCTCCTTCGGTGTTGGGTATGCGCCTGCATCAGGCTTTGCGATCGCGTTTACAGCAGCTGGGCGGCGTTTTTATGCCAGGCGACAGCGTACTGCGGGCAGATATCGACGCCGGGCGTGTGACGGGCCTCTATACCCGTAACCACACCGATATTCCGCTAATAGCGCAACAAGTGGTGTTGGCTAGCGGTAGCTTTTTCAGTAATGGGCTGGTGGCGGACTTTGACGGCATACGTGAACCTGTATTTGGGTTGGATGTCGACAGCCGGGCGGATCGCGCGGATTGGAGTCATAGCGACCTGTTTGCTCCGCAACCCTACCTACAATTTGGGGTGCGCACTGATAGCCAACTGCGTGCTTTGAGGCAAGGGGAGCCATTGAGCAATCTGTATGCCATTGGTGCGGTGACTGGCGGCTACGATCCGTTGCAGCAGGGCTGTGGTGCGGGTGTTTCGCTGATTGGCGCGCTGCATGTCGCGCAACAGATTGCAGCGCAGGAGGAGCAACCATGAGCCTACATAAAGACAATAGCTTCGAAAATTGCATCAAGTGCACGGTGTGCACCACTTACTGCCCCGTGGCTAAAGTCAACCCACTCTATCCGGGGCCCAAGCAGGCGGGGCCAGACGGTGAACGCCTGAGACTCAAGGATCCGGCGTTGTACGATGAAGCCCTCAAGTATTGCACCAACTGCAAACGTTGTGAGGTGGCCTGCCCATCAGACGTCAAAATCGGCGATATCATTCAACGTGCGCGCGCCGACTATGCCCAAAGCAAGCCAACATTGCGTGACGCCATACTGAGCCATACCGATATCATGGGCTCGTTATCGACGCCGTTTGCGCCGATTGTTAATGCCGCTACAGGACTGAAACCGGTACGTGCTTTGCTGGATAAGGCGTTGAAAATTGATCATCGCCGCGAGCTGCCTAAATATTCGTTCGGCACTTTCCGCCGCTGGTATCGCCAGCAGGCTCAAACCCAGCAGCGTTACACCGAACAGGTGGCGTTCTTCCATGGTTGCTTCGTGAATTATAACCACCCGCAGTTGGGGAAGGATCTCATCAAGGTCTTTAATGCGATGGATATTGGCGTTCAACTGCTGAAACGGGAAAAATGCTGTGGCGTGCCGCTGATCGCCAACGGCTTTATTGCCCAGGCTAAAAAGCAGGCCAAGGTGAATGCTGAGTCGCTGCATGAAGCGGTGCTGGAGCGCGGTATTCCTGTCGTGGCAACTTCGTCGAGCTGTACTTTTACCTTGCGCGATGAATATCCGCATTTGCTGGAAGTCGATACCTCGGCAGTGCGTGAACGGGTGGAGCTGGCGACACGTTATCTGTATCGCCTGATCAACCAAAGGCGCCAGTTGCCATTGAAACACACGCCATTGCGGGTGGCTTACCATACGCCCTGCCACATGGAAAAAATGGGCTGGACCGCTTACACGCTGGAATTGCTGCGGCAGATTCCAGGGCTTGAGCTGGTGGTGCTGGACTCGCAATGCTGCGGGATTGCCGGGACCTACGGTTTTAAATCGGAAAACTATGCGACCTCACAGGGGATAGGTGCATCGCTGTTCCGTCAGATAGAGGAGAGTGGCGTGGATTTAGTGGTCACTGACTGCGAAACCTGCAAATGGCAAATCGAAATGTCGACCAGCAAGCGCTGCGAACATCCGATCACTCTGCTGGCGCAAGCATTAGCGTAGGGCGCAACAGGCTGTGTCTCTCCACGTTCAATGGAGAGACACAGTCGAGTATTATTTCTTCAGTTTTAGCGTTTTGATGATGCCTTCGGCTTCAGTCTGCGCCTGCTGTTGGTTATCCGCCGGCAGCGTCACCTGAATGGTCAGCATGTTGTTGTTCAGAGTGCCAATCAAGATAGACGAGTAGGCTTTCTCACCGCCGCTGGTGATGATGCTGTCCAACTGACGCAGTGGCACGCCGTCAACCTCGATGGCTTTGTTGGTGACTACTTGCAAGTTGGCATCACGCGCGCGCTGGGTATCTTCCAGACGCTTGCTCAGCGTTTCCAGGCTGTCGGGTGTTTTATCACCGAGGATCACGATCAGAGCGCGTTGGCCGGTGCTGTCGGCATATACGTGCATGTTGTTTGCCTGATTGCCCAGTTTGCCACTTTGGTCCGCCATGCCAACTGGCAGGGTGAATGCCAGCGTACCATCCAGCAAGCTTACCTGCTGCCCAGCAGGCGCGCTGGCCACTGCATCAGCAGCTGATGCCTTGGTGTCTTTGGTGTCGCCGTCACAGGCCGCCAGGCCAAGCACTAACAGGCTGATACCCATCAATTTTGCTACTTTACGCATTGGGCTTCCTTTTTCCTTTCAGGTAGGGTTTCACTGCCTTATCGCACCCTATTCCAGGGTGAAATGCAAGGCAGATGTTGTCACAAGGTTTTCTCAAGTAATAGCCGATAATCAGCCACTTCGCCTTTCTTTTCCAGTTGAACAATCTGATAGTCATTACTGATGAGCATCATCAGCATTGCACGGAACTGATTGCGCGTTTTAACCGTCAGTAGCCGAAAACCCTGAGACCGCGCCCAGTGCTCTTGAGCAACGAGCAAAGCCTGTGCGACACCATAACGGCGAAACGCCGGCAGTACACCGCCCAGCCAACTGTAAAACACCTTTTCCTGCTGTTGATAACCGAGTTTAAAACCGACGGGTTGACCGTCGATCTCGGCGATCAGTGCATTAGCTGAGGCAGATCCAATACGTTGCTGCAAATCAGCCAAGCTGTGCAAGCAACCGAATTCAGGGATGTGTTGGTACAGACGATGAATTTCTTCGAGGGTGGCGTGGCGGGTGGTCACTGTCATGGCGGCCTCCGGGTGTGTGCAGGCCGCCAATAATAACACGGGTTAGTTTGGTTGCAGGCTACTGTCGTTTTGACGCGAGGCGATGCGCTTAAGCAGCATGTTTAGCAGTACGCCATACATCGGCAGGAAGAACAGCATGCAGATCAGCACTTTGAAGCTGTAATCCACCAAGGCGATTTCAACCCAGTTATTGGCCATAAAGGCGTCGCTGCTCTTGTAGAAAGCAATAAAGAAGAACGACAGGGTATCACTGATATTGCCGAGGAACATGGCCGCAGCGGGTGCAACCCACCAGGCGCTGCGTTGACGCAGGCGGTTGAATACGTGGACGTCAAGGATCTGACCGAGTACGTAAGCCATAAAGCTGGCGACGGCGATGCGCGCAACAAACAGATTAAAACTGCCCAAGGCGGCAAAACCCTGCCACGCGCCCTGATAGGTCACAGTGGAGATCACGTACGAAATGAACAGCGCCGGCACCATCACCGAAAGAATGATACGTCGCGCCAGTGGTGCGCCAAAAATGCGTACCGTCAGATCGGTCGCCAGGAAAATAAACGGGAAGGTAAATGCGCCCCAGGTGGTATGAAAGCCGAAAATGGACATCGGCAATTGCACCAGGTAGTTACTGGAGGTAATGATGACAATATGGAACAGCGATAGCCAGATCAACGCGGTAAGGCGCTGCCGGGCAGTAAACGAATACATGTTGTAGCCTTTTTAGTAATGGGGTGAGGGAACCCAGAATGTCTTGTCTGCGCCGAGAAATAAGCTGCGCGGCCGCATGATACGCGTTTGCGCAACCAATGCAACGGTTAAATTTAACGCAAACGTTAACGCATCTTGCACAGAAAAACTACCGGCGTAAACTAGGCGGTAATGAGATGTGGCGAGCGTTCGCCGATCGTTTTCGACCGAGAAAAATTGCATGACTGACTTATTTGCCCAGGCTGACCAGACGCTTGATGCGCTCGGATTGCGCTGTCCAGAACCGGTGATGATGGTGCGCAAAACTGTGCGCCATATGGATAACGGTGAAACGTTGTTGATTATTGCTGACGATCCGGCGACGACCCGTGACATTCCGGGGTTCTGCCGCTTTATGGAACACACGTTGGTGGCGCAGGAAACCGACACCGCACCTTACCGCTACCTGCTACGCAAGGGTGTTTAACCTCTGCCTGAGGGAATAGATCGCGTGGCCCATTTATGGGCCACGCTGTTACAGTATGTTATTGCCTAATCGCGTTTCTTCAGTAGACGTAAGGCATTGGCGGTGACCAGTGCGGTAGCGCCAGAGTCTGCCAGCACCGCCAGCCACAACCCGGTCAGGCCCAGCAGTGTGGTAATCAGAAATACCCCTTTCAGCCCCAATGCGATGGTGATGTTCTGCCGGATATTGGCATGTGTGGCGCGTGATATGCGGATCATTTCCGCCACACCCAGCAGACGGTTATGGGTCAGCGCGGCATCGGCGGTTTCCAGTGCCACATCGGTACCGCTGCCCATCGCGATGCCAATGCTGGAGGCCTTCATCGCTGGGGCATCATTGATACCGTCGCCGATCATCGCTGTCGGACGCAATTCGCTCAGTTCCGTTACGGCCTTCACTTTATCTTCCGGCAACAATCCAGCCCGATAATCCAGCCCAAGCTCAGAGGCAATCGCCGCCGCCGCGCGCGGATTATCGCCGGTTAGCATCACCCCGTTGATCCCCAGTGCATTCAGTTCTGCAATCGCCTGTTTGGCATCGTTGCGTAAGGTGTCGCGCAGCGCCAGCAGGCCGATAGGTACGCCATCTTCCAGTACCACCACCGCGGTCTTGCCAGCATTTTCCAGCTGTTCTACCTGCTGGATGCCCTGTTGTTTCAGCAAGCCTGTAGCTAGCTTGGCTGGCGCGCTGATCAGCACCGTTTTACCGTCGACAAGACCTTCCACACCGACGCCAGCCAATGCGCGGCGGTCTTGTGCCAGTGGCAGAGGCACACCGTATTGCTCGGCACGGTTGATGATTGCCTGTGCCAATGGATGGTGGGAACCAGCTTCTACCGCAGCGGCAAGGGTCAGTAATTGTTGTTCGCTGATGTCGTTGAGCGGCAGTACATCGGTCACCGTGGGTTTGCCTTCTGTCAGGGTACCGGTTTTGTCGAAGGCGATAGTTTGTACCTGGCCCAACTGTTCCAGCGCAGCACCGCCTTTAATCAGTGCCCCGCGTCGGGTGGCGGCGGCCAGTCCGGAAGTGATCGCTGCCGGGGTGGAGATCACCAGTGCACATGGACAACCGATCAGCAGCAGGGTCAGACCGCGATAAATCCAGGTGTCCCAAGGTTGTGAATACATCAACGGTGGCACCAGGATCACTGCGATAGCCAGCAGCATGATAGCCGGGGTGTAGTAACGACTGAAACGGTCGAGGAAGCGCTCGATCGGCGCTCGGCGCTCTTCGGCTTCTTCAATCAATTGCAGAATGCGGTCGATGGCGTTTTTGCCCGGTTCGGAAACGACCTTCATCTGTGCGGCCTGATCGACCGACAAACTGCCCGCAGCCACTTTTTGACCCTGCTGACGTTCGACGGGTACTGACTCGCCGGTCAGGGCGCTTTCGTCGAAGCTGGCGAACGCATTGATCAGCTCAGCATCTGCCGGCAGGCGACCGCCGGGGGCAATTTCAATCACATCACCAGGACGTAGGCTGGAAACCGGTACCCGCTTGCGCTGTGTGCCTTGTAACAGCAGGGCGTCTTCCGGCACCAATTCCATCAACGCTTTCACACCGCGACGTGCACGGTTGGCGGCATAGGACTCCAGCATTTCGCCAACCATAAACAGCAGCAGTACCATCGCCGCTTCGGCGGTCGCACCAATAAACAGTGCGCCGATGGCAGCTACACTCATCAGCGTTTCAATGGCAAAGGGTGTGCCAGAGCGGATCAGTCGTACCGCCTTGGTCGCGACCGGTGCCAGACCTACCAATGTGGTCGCGATAAAGGCAATGCGGCTCAGTTCAGGGTTGACCATGCTGAGCGCCCAACTGACGATCATCAGCGTGGTGAGCAGCAGCAGTGGACCAAACTCTCCGAGGCGTGACGGCTTTGGCTTGTCAGCTTTGGCTGTCTGTGCCCCGAGAAGGGTAAACCCGGCTTGTTTTACCGCGTCTTGAATGCGCAGGCTGATATCGGATTGAGCATCGACCACCAATTTTTCTGTGGCAAACAGCACGCGTGCGTTGTCGACACCGGGTATTGCGGTAACCGCGTTTTCAATTTTTTTGGCGCAACTTGGGCAGTCCATACCGGTGACTTTCCAGCTGTAGCGCTGACTTCCGGAGAGAGGGGCGGTAGCTAGCCTGTCACTTTCTTCATCCGGATCCTCATGATCTTCCGTGCTGCAACCGTCAGCGCCATGATCGTGTGTGTGCGCATGTTCACTGTGACTGTCGACACTTTGTTTTTCACTGCTGCAACCGTGCTGGGTTTTACTGTGGCTGTGATTGCACCCACAACCGCCTTCCGCATGATGATGTTCTTGATGATTATGGTTTTCATGGTTAGTCATAGCGTCCCCCTCCGGGCCGTTAATGAAGTTCATTGGGCAGACTCTACACCCTGGAGTCAACTCCAGAGTCAAGCAGGGGATGAGAATTATTGCTAACTGTGAGAGGGCGAGGGGTTTTACGGCAAGTCACGTATGTCTCACGGTATTGGCTGAATTTATATGTGCTTTTCGGTCTGACGAAACAGGACCATTAGGCAAAATAAGAAAATGTTATTCCTATACAAACTAAAAAGTCCCCTCAGCTAATAATAAAGAGTTATTAATCTATAACTCTTTAGCTAAATTTAACTTTATGTCACTTAAATGCCAGCATGATCCGCTTGAACCTACAGGCCGCATTTTTGTTGAAGTTTGTTGCCAACTTATGACTCTTAAGTTTCATTTACATTGTAAAGAACGATAAAAACTAGCATAACTCTCCTTCGTTACCTGAATATATAGCTGATTATTTTATGTTCAGTTTTCAACCCCTGCCTATAATTGGAATCGATTACCATTTATAGCGGTAATCTTATTTGCTGATATATATGCATTAATTCTCTCTAACACACTGCCGGTAACGGCGCATAAGTCCCTTCCCGTGAGTTGGCGGATCGTTCTCCGTCGCTGACTGGCAGGTTATGTCTATCTGTCTGATTGATAACGATCAGCTAATGAGTGGAATCGAACCAATGCAATCTACTAAAAAGGCAATTGAAGTTACTGAATCCGTCCTCGCGGCGACCGGCTCCGGCTATAATGCTGTAGACGATCTGTTGCATTACCACGAGCGTGGCAACGGGATTCAGGTTAATGGCAAGGACTCATTTTCTACCGAACAAGCTGGGCTGTTTATTACCCGTGAGAACCAAACCTGGAACGGTTATAAAGTTTTTGGCCAACCGGTTAAATTAACGTTCTCTTTCCCGGACTATAAATTCTCTTCCACCAACGTTGCTGGTGATACCGGGCTGAGTAAATTCAGCGCGGAACAACAGCAACAAGCCAAACTGTCGCTGCAGTCTTGGTCTGACGTGGCCAATATCACTTTTACTGAAGTTGCCGCTGGTCAAAAGGCCAATATCACTTTCGGCAACTACAGCCAGGATCGCCCTGGTCATTATGACTACGGCACCCAGGCGTACGCTTTCTTGCCGAACACGATCTACCAAGGACAGGATCTGGGTGGCCAGACTTGGTACAACGTCAACCAGTCCAACGTTAAACATCCTGCCAGCGAAGACTATGGCCGCCAGACGTTTACCCATGAGATCGGCCATGCGTTGGGCCTGAGCCACCCTGGGGATTACAACGCCGGGGAAGGTAACCCAACCTACAACGACGCAAGCTATGCCGAGGACACCCGTGAGTTCAGCCTGATGAGCTACTGGAGTGAAACCAACACCGGTGGTGATAATGGTGGTCACTACGCGGCGGCACCGCTGCTGGATGACATTTCTGCCATTCAACACCTGTATGGCGCCAACCTGTCGACCCGTACCGGCGACACTGTGTATGGCTTCAACTCCAATACTGGCCGTGATTTCCTCAGCACGACCAGCAATTCTCAAAAAGTGATCTTTGCTGCCTGGGATGCGGGCGGTAATGACACCTTTGATTTCTCCGGTTACACCGCCAACCAGCGCATTAACCTGAATGAAAAGTCCTTCTCCGACGTGGGCGGGCTGAAAGGTAACGTGTCTATCGCCGCAGGCGTGACAATTGAAAATGCGATTGGTGGTTCGGGTAATGATGTGATCGTCGGCAATGCCGCCAACAACGTGCTGAAAGGTGGTGCGGGCAACGACATTCTGTTCGGCGGTGGTGGGGCTGATGAGCTGTGGGGCGGCGCGGGCAAGGATATCTTTGTCTTCTCTGCGGTCAGCGACTCTACGCCAGGTGCGTCTGATTGGATCAAGGATTTCCAGAAAGGCATCGATAAGATCGATCTGTCATTCTTCAATCAGGGCGTATCGAGCAGCGATCAGATCCACTTTGTTGATCATTTCAGCGGCGCAGCGGGCGAAGCTTTACTGTCCTACAACGCGTCAAATAACGTCAGCGATCTGGCACTGAACATTGGTGGCCATCAGGCGCCGGACTTCCTGGTGAAGATCGTGGGTCAGGTAGACGTTGCCACTGACTTTATCGTGTAACAGTGAAGTTAATAACGCCCGGAGCACTTTGGCCGGGCGTTATGCAGGAGTCAATATGAAAGGCAGCTTAGCCTGCGCCGTCGCGATGGCGGGAGGCATGATTGTTACGGGGACCGTTATGGCCAGCAGTTTAATTCTTCCCACCGCGCAGTCTCTGGCGGGGCAGTGGCAAGTCGCCGATGCTGAACAACAGTGTCAGATCGTGTTTTCAGCCAGCGAGCAGAGTGAAACCAACGGCTATCAATTGGTGGATCAACAAGGGTGTTTGAAAAAGGTATTAGCGGCTGAGGTGGTGGGGTGGCGTCCTGCACCAGATGGCATCGCCTTGCTACAGGCAGACGGCAGCACATTGGTATTCTTTTCACGAGACGGGGATATTTATCGTAACCAACTCGGTGCGGCTGACGGTTTGACGCTGAAGGCGTTGGCATAATTACAGCGGGTTCGGTTGCCGAACCCGCCCTGAGCATTACAGATACAACGAACGTACGATCAGGAAATGGCCGGAAAAGTAGCAGAATGCCACGAGCGCGTCCGCTGCACGGAAGGTAAAGCGATAGCGATTAATCAACCACACTATGTTGGCCAGCAGCAGGAGAGATGTGCCTGCCAGCAGCGAGAAACCGAAATCTGTGCTGCGCATGAAGTACTGTTCACCTGCCAACCACACCATCAGCAACGTCATCGCAACCAACGTGGCGATAGGCCAACGCATATCTTCCAGCCGGGTCCAAATGGTTGCCAACAACAACATGCCAATGACCAGCAATGCCAGCGGCAGCGGCCAAAACAGGCTGAACGTCATCTGACTAGCGAAACTGAGGGTATACAGTAAGTTAGACAGGAAAAAAGCCCCGATAGCGTATAACACACGCTCGCGCGGCAACAATAACAAGGCGTCGCCGATCAATGTCGCCAACAGACCCAGGACAATGAGATAACCTGCTGCACCCAGTACTGGCGCTTGCCAGGCCAACAGCAGCAGTAATAGCAGGGTAACCGGTTTAAACACCCAGCGTTGCCAGCGCGGCCCGCGATAGGAGGCATCGACGAACAGCCAACCGGAAAAGAATACGGCAAGGAACGGCCAACTCATTATGTCTTCCTTATTCATTATGGGAGCCACAGCATCCGGCTCCAAATTGTCACCAGTGTCACTTCCTGATTGCAGTGTAGGCAGCACGGCTGTAATCGACAATGCTTTCTTGCGTATGAACTGTAACCCATCTGGCGTGATCAAGAATGATCTATAACGAACCGACATCACGAAAATGGGGCTTATTGTGCGCATTTGTCCTCTTGAAACGCCCTGCTTTATAACGATGGCTCAGATGATGCCGTTTAATCATAAGAAAATGGAATATATCAATGATGACGGTGCTCGTGGAGCGGTTCGGAGGTGTTTGGAACTAAAATAAAAAAATAAATCAAACGTGATTGTTGCTTAAGATTTATTAAATTGATAAATGGTATTTACATTTTTAATACTTCATTAACATTCTTTATGGGGCGTCATGGCGAGTATGGACAGTGTGACCGAGTCGTCTTTGGACAGCGTTGGGGATGGAATTGATTCTTTAAATGCAGCGTGGAGTTTTGGCGGTAATACCCCAAAAAACTTTGACTCTCATGTGTCGAAGCCAGTGCCAAAATATCATGATGGGCACGATATTATTCTTTCACTCAGCGATTTCTTTATCAATAAAAACTCCGTCGTTTATGAACTGGGAAGCTCAACAGGGGCGTTAACGCGCAAGATGGCCAAACGGCATCCTCAGGGTGTCTGCTGCTTCGGGCCTTGCGGGCTATGCTCACACTGGTATGGCTCGCCTGTACTGTAGTCAGTTTAGACTTTCGCAGTGGTTGCGCGATAAAAAATGTTGGGGCAGGTTATACCGCCATCCGGTGAGGAACACCTGCTGGTAACGTTGCCGGACTTGAACAGCCGCCATAAGTACCTGTTTTTACCCCCGTTGTACCGCATTATTTTACCAGCCGCACGTGCTCGGAGCGCCCCTGGATGAAAGCGATGCACCGTTTTTGGCTCGTTTGGTGTCAGCCAATGCATTGGTGTTGAGGGAGTTAACGCATGAAGTGTGCTGATTATTTCTGGTTGCGTTCTGCGGGGTTCCCGGCTGATCACCTGATGCAGGTTTCGCCATTCTTCCACCTGCCAGCCTTTACCTTACTGACGTCGTTGTATCAGTGGCTCACGCGCGCCACGGGTGTTTTTTTGCATCAGGCCTGGTTGGATATTTATCAGCTAATTCCACCTCGCAAGGATGGGCAAGCCATAAGTCTGTTGGCGTTCGCATATCGATTGGCCCTTGGTACCCCATTATGCACAGTTGCTATTGCCAGGCTGCGGAGGCAGCGTAGCCGCTGAAAAACACTATCCTGTAGGGCGTGCCCGCCTACATTGCAAGGCAGGTCGTCTGACTGTAGAGGATATGGACGGTGCTTTTCACGAGGATTTGCTTTGTGTCAACAGCACTGCTCTGCATCAATTACTGTTTCAACTGGCGGGAGATATGTTGCCACGCCATGAGCCACGCCGCATTCGTGTGAACCGTACCCTGTACAAGCGACGTACCTGGGCGTTTAACACCGGTGGATGGCCAGAAGCGGTTTCCGATGAGTTCATGGCGTTTATCCAGTGGCAGGAATGGCAGCAGCGACAGGCACTGCCGCGTTGGGTATTTATCAAGTGTGACAGTGAGCCTAAGCCTTTATTTATCGATTTCGATAATCCGCTTTCTTTAGACACGCTGGCGACGGCGTTGAAGAAAGCGCGGGTGATTCACGTATCAGAAATGCTGCCGACACCTGATGAGCTTTGGCTCAATGATACTCGTGGCCGCGTCTGTTGCGAGATACGTACCACATTCTCCCCCATTAAGCAGGAGGCGTCTGAGAATGCAGAATGAACAGGTTTCTAGCGTAGCGGTACAGGAAGCGAAAAAAAGCTTCGCCATGTTGTTCCTGACGATTTTTATCCCCTTCGGTATGGGGCATTTTATCTCCTACCTGTACCGTACCGTGAACGCCGTGATTTATAACGATCTTGCCAATGAGCTGCACCTTCCAGCAGAAAGCTTGGGGGTTTTAACCGGGGTCTATTTCCTCACGTTCGCCGCTGCCCAATTGCCCCTCGGTGTGATGCTGGATCGCTATGGTCCCCGGTCGGTGCAAAGCCCGATGCTGTTGATAGCCGCTGCCGGCTCAGTGATTTTTGCAATGTCGCATAGCGAGGCGGGGTTGTTGATTGGGCGTGGCTTGATCGGTTTGGGGGTTGCTGGTTCCCTGATGAGTGCCATCAAGGCATGCTCAATCTGGTTACCGGTAGACAGACTGCCACTCAGTACCGCTTGTCTACTTTCAGTTGGCGGTTTGGGAGCTATGGCTTCGACGGCACCGCTGCATGCGGCATTAACTTGGATCACCTGGCGAGAAGCATTCTTGCTGCTGGCCGTGTTAACAGTATTGGTGAGTGCGGTGATTCACTTTTCAGTGCGTGGCGCCTTTATATCGAAAAATACGCATTTCAGCGACATGTGTCGCGAGGTGGGGCGCTTATATCGCTCATGGACCTTCTGGCGATTAGGACTCTATTCGGTCTTTGCCCACGCGACTTACATGGCGATCCTGGCGCTTTGGATGGGGCCCTGGCTACATGATGTTGCTGGTCTGAGCAATGCACAAATGGCTAATGCTTTGATGTTAGGTACGGTAGCCATGGTTGCCGGATCGCTCAGTTTTGGCTGGTTGACGGATTACCTGCGTAAATATGCAGTACAGCCGATTATGATCTGTGGCTGCGGTGTCGTGATCTTTGTGCTGTTTCAGGTGCTGATGTTAAGCGGTCTTTCCGTATCACCTTATGTGATCACCATGGGGTTCAGCTTCTTTGGTACAGCAGCTACCATGAATTATGCCATTGTGGCTCAGTCCGTCGAACCTGCGTTAGCTGGTCGGGTAAGCGCGTCATTTAATCTGGTTGTCTTTGTATTGGCATTTGTCGTGCAGTGGTTGGTGGGGGCGGTGATCGGCAACTGGACTACAGTGGGCGGTAGCTACCCAGTGGTGGCTTACCAGTGGTCGCTAGCCTTACTGATCGCCTTGCAATTACCAGGCTTACTGCTGTGGCTAACCTTTAAACCCTGGAAACTCACGCGTGCTTAATGTGTCTGGTGAGGAAACGACTAAAACGGGTGGCGCTTCAACGTGAAAGTTGTTGTTATGGTTATGCTGATACAGCCAAAAGGAAATGGAAATTAAGATGAGCAAACCGCCACTGTTTTTTATCGCCGTGATTGCGTTGATCGCCGTACTGGCCACGCAGCGCTATTTCAACCAGCGCCGTGTGGCGGCAGAAAATGATCGTGCGTCGGTACGTAATCTGCAGGTCATCGTGAGCGATAAGCGTGAATTTCCCGTCGCCAAGACCCGATCGCCGCAACGTGAGACGATGGTCAACGAGCCAATGTACTATGAGGTGGTGTTCAGCCCGTTGGGTGGCGGAGAGGCAATTCGGCTACGGCTGAAGCAGTGGCAATACAATCCGATCGAAAAGGGAGCGCAGGGCACGCTGAGCATGCAAGGAACGCGTTATCTCTCCTTTACCGCCCAGCCTGCATCGCAATAACTATTTTCTTTTGATTGGCGGCTGTTTTTTCTGCCAGGCCAGGAGTTCGAAAACACCAAAGATGAAGATCTTGGCTTCCTGCCAGTAGCTTATCGGCTGATCTTTCGGTTGAGTGGACTTCAACAACACTAATTGCAGCCCGTGCATCACCACCATAAAGAACAGCGCCACGTCGATGAAGTACTTCAGCGGCTTGGGAAAAGGGTGGAACAGATTGGAGAGCAAAAAGCCCCATACGCACAGCATCAGCAGGCGACCCAGATTAATCAGCATTGTCGGTTTTCTCTTGCGAACGGATATAAAGACGGTAAGCCACCTGACCGGCGACTTTTTCACGGTGTAACTGCCAATTTGCCGGGACGTCAGTTGCGGCGCTTTCGGCTTCGGCTTCTACATAAATCCAGGCTTCATCGGCCAGCCAGCCTTGCTGTTCCAGCAGCGTGATGGTTTCAGCCAACAGCCCTTTGCGAAACGGCGGATCGAGGAACACGACGTCAAACGGTTGGGCACTGCGCGCCAACCAGGTCAGGGCGTTAGTGTTGACCACATCGCCTTTCCCTTGCAGCAGCGCCAGATTTTTTTCCAGTTGCTGTGCCACCGGACGTTCGAACTCCAACAAGGTTACACTGCCGGCATAGCGCGATAATGCTTCCAGCCCGAGTGCACCGCTACCGGCAAAACAGTCCAGGCAGCGAGCACCCTGGATCACCGGTGCCAGCCAGTTGAACAGGGTTTCACGAACACGATCGGTCGTCGGACGCAGCCCTGGGCTGTTCGGTACGGGCAGTTTTCGTCCGCGCCATTGGCCACCGATAATACGGATCTGCCCGGTCGCAGCTTGGGACGGTTTTTTTGCCGATGCCCGTGGCGATATTCTTGTCATAGGTTTGCTTTATTTCTTTCTATGGCGGTGAGGCCGCACGAGTTAACAAATATACCCAATAGATTTCAAGATGCAGGAGGGTGCCAACGCAGTAAGCCCCATGGGAACGCACAAGCAGTACGTGGCCGGGGCAAGCGAGGAAAGCCAACACAGTTGCAACTTGAAAGATGAAGGGTGTAGTTGCCGCTATTCTACCGGTGAGAGGCGTCAGGGGAAAAGGTAAAACTTTGTTGCCTGATTTCACAGCGGAAAGCATACCGGATGCGTGTTGCTGCGCGAGGGAAAGTGATAGACTCGGCGGAATAATTGTCAGTATAAGCAAGCCTTCGGTACGGAGTAGAGTCATAACATGGCAAAAGATAAGAAACGCGGATTTTTCTCCTGGCTGGGCTTTGGCCAGAAGGAAGAAGAGCAACAGCAACCTGAGACGTCGGTAGAACCGGCGGATAATCAGGCCGTGGAGACGCCGGCTGAACCGGTTGCTCCCAAGCTGGATGACCAGCTCCCCGCCCAGGAATCTGAACCTGCCGCCTCTGTAGATACCCCCGGAGAATGGGACGGTAGCCTGACCGGTGAACATATCGCAGAAAGCGTGCCGGTCGTTGCCGAGCACCCTGCGCCGGCAGACACTCTGGCGGAAGAAATTGTTACTGTTACTGAACAGGTGGCCTTAGAACAGAAGCTGGCGGTAGTAGAAGAGACCGCTGAGCAGATTACCGACGTTGAGCCAAAACCGGTTGCAGTGGTTGCACCTGAGCCGGTCATTGTGTCTGAACCTGAAGTGGTTGAGCCTGAACCTGTCGTTGCGCTTGAAGCTGAAGTTGTCGAGCCTGAACCTGTCGTCGCGTTTGAACCTGAAGTCGTCGAGCCTGAGCCAGTTATCGAGGTTGAGCCTGAGCCGGTTGCTGAGGTTAAGCCGGAAGTGGCTGCATCAGAGCCAGAGCCTTTACTGGCTAAAGTGGCTTTGGAGCCGATTATCGCCGCTCCGGTCGTTGCAGAAGACGTTGAAGAAGAAAAAGAGTCCGAGCTGCAGGCACCTGTAGTGACTCAAGAGCAAGAGCGTCCGACCAAAGAAGGTTTCTTTGCCCGTCTTAAACGCAGTCTGGTAAAAACCAAGCAAAATTTGGGTTCAGGCTTTATCGGCCTGTTCCGCGGCAAGAAAATTGACGATGATCTGTTTGAAGAGCTGGAAGAGCAGCTGCTGATTGCCGACGTCGGCGTGGAAACCACACGTAAAATCATTACTTCTCTGACCCAACATGCCAGCCGCAAGCAGCTGAAAGATGCCGAAGCGTTGTACGGTAAGTTGAAGGAGGAAATGTCTGAAATTCTGGCTAAAGTTGATCAGCCACTGGATGTTGGCGGTAAAAACCCGTATGTCATTCTGATGGTTGGGGTGAACGGCGTAGGTAAAACCACCACTATCGGTAAGCTGGCTCGCCAATTCCAGGCTGAAGGCAAATCGGTCATGCTGGCTGCAGGGGATACCTTCCGTGCGGCAGCCGTGGAACAACTGCAAGTGTGGGGCGAACGTAACCGCATTCCGGTTGTGGCGCAGCATACAGGTGCTGACTCTGCTTCGGTGATTTACGATGCCGTGCAGGCCGCCAAAGCGCGTGGCATCGACGTACTGCTTGCCGATACGGCAGGGCGTCTACAAAACAAAGCACACTTGATGGAAGAACTGAAGAAGATCGTCCGCGTCATGAAAAAACTGGACGACCAGGCCCCCCATGAGGTTATGCTGACACTTGATGCCAGCACCGGACAGAATGCGGTCAGTCAGGCGAAATTATTTAATGAAGCCGTAGGCTTAACCGGTATCACACTGACTAAACTGGACGGTACTGCCAAGGGCGGGGTGATCTTCGCCATTGCCGATCAGTTCTCTATCCCGATTCGTTACATCGGTGTTGGGGAAGGCATCGAAGATTTGCGGCCATTTAAGGCTGACGATTTTATTGAGGCACTTTTTGCCCGAGAGGATTAATACGGATGATTCGCTTTGAACAGGTCAGTAAAGCTTATCTGGGCGGACGGCAGGCACTGCAGGGGGTAGATTTCCATCTGCGCCCGGCAGAGATGGCGTTTCTGACCGGCCATTCCGGCGCGGGTAAAAGTACCCTGCTGAAACTGATTTGTGGTATCGAACGGCCGAGCGCCGGCCATATCTGGTTTGGTGGGCACGACATCAGTCGGTTAAAAAACCGTGAGGTGCCGTTCCTGCGCCGTCAGATCGGCATGATTTTCCAGGATCACCATCTGCTGCTGGATCGTACAGTGTATGACAACGTGGCAATGCCACTGATTATCGCGGGTGCCAGTACCGAAGATATTCGCCGCCGTGTTTCTGCTGCGTTGGATAAGGTCGGGTTGTTGGATAAGGCGAAAAACTTCCCTATTCAGCTTTCGGGTGGTGAACAGCAACGTGTGGGCATTGCACGTGCGGTGGTAAACAAGCCTGCGGTGCTGCTGGCGGATGAGCCAACCGGTAACCTGGACGATGCGCTGTCTGAAGGCATTCTGCGTCTGTTTGAAGAGTTTAACCGCGTCGGTGTTACCGTACTGATGGCTACTCACGATACTGGGCTGATCGCCCGTCGCAATTACCGTATTCTGCGTTTGAGTCAGGGCCGCATGGCTGGAGGAGCGCAACATGGCGAATAATGCAAAAACCGCCAAGAGCAAAGCGCTTCGTGGTGGCTGGCGTGAACAATGGCGCTACGCCTGGATGAACGCCATCAAGGATATGCTGCGTCAGCCGTTGGCGACGTTACTGACGGTGATGGTTATCGCTATTTCCCTGACGTTGCCGAGTGTGTGCTACATCGTATGGAAAAACGTCAGCACTGCGGCGACTCAGTGGTACCCAACGCCACAGTTGACGGTATATCTGGATAAATCCCTCGATGATGATGCGGCGGTGAAAGTGCTCGACGCCATCAAGGCGGAAGCCGGCGTAGAGAAAGTGAATTACTTGTCGCGTGAAGAGGCCCGGGGCGAATTCCGCAACTGGTCCGGCTTTGGCGGCGCACTGGATATGCTGGAAGAGAACCCATTGCCTGCGGTCGCCATCATCACGCCGAAAATGAGCTTCCAAAGTTCCGATACGCTCAATACCCTGCGTGATCGCGTGGCGGCAGTACAGGGTGTGGATGAAGTACGCATGGATGACAGCTGGTTTGCCCGCTTGGCCGCCTTGACCGGGCTGGTGGGGCAAGTGGCTGCAATGATCGGGGTGCTGATGATTGTGGCGGTCTTCCTGGTGATCGGCAACAGCGTACGGTTGAGCATCTTCAGCCGCCGCGACACCATCAACGTGATGAAACTGATCGGCGCGACCGACGGCTTTATCCTGCGGCCATTCCTAAATGGCGGTGCGATGCTGGGTTTCTTCGGCGCATTACTGTCGCTGGTTTTGTCCGGTGCGATGGTGTGGCGATTGGAGTCGGTAGTGACCGGCGTGGCCAAGGTCTTTGGCACCACCTTTACCCTGCACGGTTTAGGTTGGGATGAAGCCTTGCTGCTGCTGATTGTCTCAGCGATGATTGGTTGGATCGCCGCCTGGTTAGCCACCGTGCAACATTTACGTCGATTTACACCACAATAAAGTTTTTTTGGTATACTCTTCTCCTGCTGCTCTGAGCGTGTTGCGGGAGAAGAGTTACCGACAATAACTTAAGCATCATCCAGTCTCTTCTTTGCGCACAAATTCCCTATCGGCTTGAGTCTTCGTCACGTATTGTCATGCACAGCGTGATCGAAAAACTGTGAACTAATAGGGCGGAACGCGGTCAAAATCTGCAGCAAAATGTTATGGTGCCCGGCGTGTGGACCGCTTTTGCAATAGCAACTGCCGTAGAATCAATCATTTCCCCGCCGTGATAATCACCTGCATGACCTGTTTTTTCAAGAGAGGGTTTGAATGACCAAAGAAATGCAAACTTTAGCTTTAGTGCCCCAGGGCAGTTTGGAAGCCTATATCCGGGCCGCCAACACCTATCCGATGCTGACGGCAGAGGAAGAGCGGGAGCTGGCTGAACGGCTGCATTATCAGGGCGATCTGGAAGCCGCTAAGCAGCTCATCCTGTCTCACCTGCGCTTTGTCGCTCATATTGCCCGGAATTATTCTGGTTATGGCTTGCCGCAGGCGGACTTGATCCAGGAAGGTAATATCGGCCTGATGAAAGCTGTTCGCCGCTTCAACCCAGAGGTTGGGGTGCGTTTGGTTTCCTTTGCTGTGCACTGGATCAAGGCAGAAATTCACGAGTACGTACTGCGTAACTGGCGTATCGTCAAAGTTGCCACGACTAAGGCTCAGCGTAAGCTGTTCTTTAACCTGCGTAAAACCAAGCAGCGTTTGGGCTGGTTCAATCAGGATGAAGTGGAACTGGTGGCCCGTGAGTTGGGTGTGACCAGTAAAGACGTGCGTGAGATGGAATCCCGCATGGCGGCGCAGGATATGACTTTCGACCCAACACCGGATGATGAAGCCCGTGATGGTCAATCGATGGCACCCGTGCTGTACCTGCAGGATAAAAGCTCGGACTTCGCTGAAGGTATCGAGGAAGATAACTGGGAAAGCAACGCAGCAGACAAACTGGCCTATGCGCTGGAAGGTCTGGACGAGCGTAGCCAGCATATCATCCGCGCCCGTTGGTTGGATGACGACAACAAGTCTACGCTGCAAGAGCTGGCCGATCAGTACGGTGTTTCCGCTGAACGTGTACGTCAGCTAGAAAAGAACGCCATGAAGAAACTGAAAATGGCGATCGAAGCCTAATTCCGCATAAGCGTTAAAAAGCCCGGCTAGCCGGGCTTTTTTGTGCCTAAAATTTGGCGCTATGGTGTTATCGCAGAGAAGTTTGGTGCAGGGCAGTCATAACCGAACTTATTGGCCCAGCTGTACCGAGCTCCAGTATTGATGTAGCGCTGATACAACGCCCGACCCGTTTTGGCATCACGTTTGATCACCCACCCGGCAGCATTACACAGCACTGCGGCATAGGCCTGACTTGTCGGTGGCAGTAAGTCGGCCGCCTGTTGAGCCAGATCGACCGCTTGCCAGCGATAGTGCAGGAAGCGATTGTCTTGCGACGGCAGTGCCGCTTTAGCACGCGCGGCTTCTGCGCTGCTGATCCAACTTTTGTGCTTCAGGGCTCGGGTATCAAAGGCATCCCCCAGATAGGAATAACCCGCATCATAAATCGCATAATCCGGTGTCATTTCATAACCGGTGAACATCAGCCCTTGTGTACGCAGCAGCGTTGCGGCTTGATAGTAGGCGTTTGCGCGCGCCAATTTGTCTGCAGATTTGTCTTGTGCCGTTTTCAGCGTATCGGCGTACTGTTGGGCAACCTGACGATAGTTCGGAATATCAAAATAGGTCATTGCCTCTTGAGGACGCCCGGCGCGCATCAGCCGCCGCGCCAGCAGCTCGCGTAGTTGCACATCTGGCGTGAGTGCTTGACCATTGTACTCATCCGGGTTAACCGGTTTCAGCGGTGTAGCCGGTGCTGGCACATGCTTATCGACAAAGCCCTTCAGTTCGTCGACGGTAAGAACTCGCTCTGCCACGTCGGCGACGTCGGCCCAATAAATATCTTTACCGCGATACAGGAAGTCCATTGCTTGCAAATAATCGCCGCGGTCCAGTGCCAGAATGGCCTGTTCCCCCGCAACCCGGCATTCAGGCACGATGGTTTCTGGCGTAAAGTCCGCATTGCGTTGTTCGCCCCAGCTTTCACTGGATGGGAAAGCGGACGCCGCTTTGGCGTAGTCAGCGGTAGCGGTTTTAACATCCCCATCGCGTAGCGCCATTTTGGCTCGTAGCCACCAGGCCAGGCCGCTGTCTCCGGCGTGCTTCAGCAGGCTGGCCGCCATCGGATATTGCCCTGCACGGTAAGCCAGCGCTGCCAGTCGATCGCTGCCGGTGAAGCCGCTTTTCACCGAGGCATCCAACAGCGTCAGAATCTGGCTGATGACTTGTGTCGAACGGCTGCCGGTTCCGTCAGTGTCCGCCATTTGCAGATTACTGCTGCGTGCAAACAGTTCAATGGTCACCAGTTGTTGGATCAACGGATCGGCAATGGTCTGCTTTAGCACATCGAAGTGGTCAGGATTGATCAGATAGCTAGAGACGTATTGTAACGACAACCCACCGTCTTGATCGCCCTGTGCCGCCTGCTGCGCATACAGGCGGGCCGCTGGAGCGATCTCTCCCAGCCACAGGTGAAGACGTGCTTGCTGGCCCAGGCTGCTTAACGCCAGTTGATCAGGGTCAGCCACGCCGCCTTTCACCCGCTCAATCACCTGTTGGAATGCTGCTAACGCTTGTTCAAGCTGTGGCTTGGACGGGTGTTTGACCGCAACGGTCGATGCGCCAGTTTCGTTCTCTGGCGTGCCGTGATCACCCATTAACACTCGGCCAAGTGAATATTGCGCCCGCAGTCCCCAGTCGCCCTGGTCTGCTGCGGGCATCGCCAGTACCTGTTGAAAATATTCACCCGCGCGCGGGTCTTCACCGGCAAAAGCCACTGCGCCTAGTTGGTAAAGGCGCGCGGCGTCAGATAGTCCTTGAGTATTGACGGAATCGGCCTCTTCAACGGTTTTGGCTGCCCGCATTTTATTGATGATGAGGGTTTCCGGTGACAGCGGCATTGGTTTCGGAGGCATGGCTGGCGGTGGTGCTTTCCACAGCGGTAACTGCTTATCTACAGTAACCAGGCGGCCTGCTTCAAAAGCGAAATTACCTTCCGGCATGTACAGCAGTGTACCGTTGCGATCGACCAGCAGGCGATTAGGAAAGTCTGGTCCGCAAGCGTAGCTGTTAATCGGCATCGCCAATGCTGAACCGATCAGGGTCGCCAGAGAGAGACAACGACCGCAGAGACTCCGTCTAGCGTGCGCATTAAGGTATGACAAGGGTGCCTCCTGGCGTCAGTTGTTGGCAGCGTAGCCAG
Source organism: Serratia grimesii NBRC 13537 (assembly GCF_001590905.1). Taxonomy (GTDB): domain Bacteria; phylum Pseudomonadota; class Gammaproteobacteria; order Enterobacterales; family Enterobacteriaceae; genus Serratia; species Serratia grimesii. The sequence goes on along the minus strand of NZ_BCTT01000014.1, from coordinate 45,987 downwards.
CCCAGCGGCCGGGATTGCCCAGCGCGTAGCTGGTCGCTGTGGGTAAGCACAAAGCGTTGCCGTTGAGGTTCACTTTCCAGCCGGTAGTTGCCCGCAGCGTCCGCTGCCAGGCACTCACCCGCGGTGATGATGATTTCATGTGGTAATGGGGCGTCAACGGGGCCGTTATTATGAATTATCAGATCATTGAGCCCATTTTGCTGTGGCTGAGGGCTAAATTTTACCTGCCAGTCGACGCTGAGCGGTTGGTTTTCTATCACTGCTCGCAGTGTCGCGAGCGACCAAGCGCGGCGGTCGTCAGCCAATGGCAGTCGGAACCAGATAATCCCACGCAAGTGCGGCGTGGTCTGCGAATTCAGTTGATGCAGGAAATCAGCCACCTGTTGCGGTGCGACGGTTAGTTCACGCGACGTGCCCGCCACACGCAATGACGCTTCGCTTTCAACCTGGGCACCCTGAGCATCGAACTCCACCAGGCCCATACCGTAGGCAGGTAATGCCACCCTGAAAGGTTTTGGCGTAATTTTCGCGTATTGATTTACCCAATGGAGTGCCAGTGGGCTGACGAATAGCCCTTGCTGCGGTGACAGCACCGCATGCACTTGCAGTACCGAACTGTCGACGTGTTGCAATATATCGGGCAACGCTGCTGAGCCGATCCAGGTCGGTAATGCAGTGATGCCTAACTCTAAGGTATACGGCAACTGCTGACGTAGCTGCTGCAAGAAATGCTGGTAGTCAGGCAGTCGAGCAGTGGCGGCGTCATGGTCTATTTCAATGCCGGTGACATGCAGCCCGGCGCGTTGCCATTGCTGCACTGTTTCTAGTAGACGCTGGCGAATGACCGACTCATCAAGCTGTGCCAACTGCCCATCCAGACGCATGACTAACCACAGCGGACGACCATCTTGTTTCAGTAGCGGAAGATTAACGGGGATTTCCCGCCAGCCTTCACGCGGGTGGGCCTGCAATCCCAGAACCCGCAACACGGGGAACAGATCACGGCTTTGCGCCAAGGCTGCGGTATGTTGTGGGGTCCAGACCCGTTGCCAGACATAAACCTGATTATCCCAGGTTTGTGATAACCGCAACGCCTGATGACGACCAGCAAACCATGAGGTTAACGCCATTGCCAGCACGAATAGCGTTATTAGCCCACGTTTCATTGCTGCCAGAGTTCGCCTTGCTGAGTGAAACCGCAGGCACGCATAAAGTTATCTACCTCACCACGTTCACGCGGTGTCAGGCCAGCGGTTGAAAGCTGCCAGTGTGTTATCTGTGGCAACTGGCGCTGTGCATCCTGTACCAGATAGAGACCAACACCGCGGCGGCGTGTCACTTCACGTACCATCAGATCAAGCAACTCTGCCTTTTCACCCTGCATCGCGATTTTCACTGCGCCCAGCAGTCGGTCGTTAAAACGGGCGGCGAACAGCGCTTTACCGTCGTTCAACCCGTTCTGCCATTGCTCCGGCTGCTGATGTGGCCAGATTTTGCCGAGGTCGATGAGATCTTGCGGGGACAGCGTAGTAAGGCGCTCAATGGTCAGTTTCATGCAGAATTTCCGCGCAGTTAAATGATGCCGACAGTGTAATAGATCTTGTGCAGAGCGTTGTGTAAGTTTTTCTGTACGATTACTGCGCAAAATGTTTTTTGCATGGACCATTTTCCGAGTAAATAGTTAGTAAATGGATTGTTAACCAGCACAATGCGCTACGCCTCGGGCTAAATAGCGCGGATTTAATCCGAATTTTATCCTGTTTACACCGCTTGTTTCTGAGCAATGAAGTTGATTTGCAGAAGAAAATTCCTGTTTAATGATATGAAAAATAAAGTCTTATTAGAAAATATTGCCTGTAAAACACCTAAATCATTATTACTTATGAATAAAAGCAGTAAATAAAGATCGGGTGCGGGTAAACACAACAGGTACGTTCACAACGACAGATGGGGATTTGCGGATGAAATTAACAAAAGGTAAGGCGCTGTTGGCGGGTTGTATTGCGATGGCTATCGGTCATTCAGCCATGGCGAAAGACATTAAAGTGGCGATCGTCGGGGCGATGTCCGGCCCAGTCGCACAATACGGTGACATGGAGTTCACCGGTGCTCGTCAGGCCATTGCCGATATCAATGCCAAGGGCGGCATCAAGGGCGATAAGCTGGTGGGTGTGGAATACGATGATGCCTGTGACCCTAAACAGGCGGTCGCGGTCGCTAACAAGGTAATCAACGACGGCATTCGCTATGTCATTGGCCACCTGTGCTCGTCATCGACGCAGCCAGCTTCCGATATTTATGAAGATGAAGGCGTGATCATGATTACCCCGGCGGCCACCAACGCCGATCTGACCACCCGTGGTTACAAGATGATCATGCGTACTACCGGTCTGGATTCCGATCAGGGTCCGACGGCGGCGAAATACATCCTCAGTGAGATCAAACCTAAGCGCATTGCCGTGGTTCACGACAAGCAGCAATATGGTGAAGGCCTGGCACGCTCGGTGCGTGATAGCCTGAAAAAACAGGGTACCGACGTGGTGATGTTTGAAGGGATCACCGCTGGCGATAAAGACTTCTCCACTTTGGTGGCGCGTCTGAAGAAAGAAAACGTCGATTTCGTTTACTTCGGTGGCTACTACCCGGAAATGGGCCAAATCCTGCGCCAGGCAAAACAGGCTGGCCTGACGACCCGCTTTATGGGACCAGAAGGTGTGGGTAACTCTTCACTGTCCAACATCGCCGGTGCGGCCTCCGAAGGCATGCTGGTGACCTTACCTAAACGCTACGATCAGGTGCCAGCCAACAAACCTGTTGTTGATGCACTGAAAGCCAAGAAGCTGGATCCGACCGGTCCGTTCGTCTGGACCACCTACGCTGCGCTGCAATCGCTGACCACCGGGATGGAGCGCAGTGGCAGCCAGGAACCGGCGGATATCGTCAAGGATCTGAAAACCGGCAAGCCGGTGGAAACCGTGATGGGGCCGTTGAGCTGGGATGAAAAAGGCGATCTGAAAGGCTTTGAATTCGGTGTGTTTGAATGGCATGCCGACGGCACATCAACACCCATTAAATAAGCCATAATCATCAGGGTAGGGCGCAGTTCAACTGCGCCCGCGGGCCGGCTTGCCGGCTCCGTATCCCTTTACCTGAATGCTCTTCGCGTTCAGGTTTCGCAGCCAAGGGTTAGAGTATGTCAGAGCAGGTTCTTTATTTTCTGCAGCAGATGTTCAACGGCGTCACGTTGGGCAGCACCTATGCATTGATCGCCATCGGTTACACCATGGTCTACGGCATCATCGGCATGATCAACTTCGCCCACGGTGAGGTGTATATGATCGGCAGCTATGTCTCCTTTATTGTTATTGCCGCCCTGATGATGGTGGGCATCGACGTTAGCTGGTTGCTGATTGGTGCCGGGTTCCTGGTGTCGATCGTCATTGCCAGTGCCTACGGCTGGAGCATTGAGCGGGTGGCCTACAAGCCGGTGCGCAACTCCAAGCGTTTGATCGCGCTGATTTCCGCCATCGGGATGTCGATATTCCTGCAAAACTACGTCAGCCTGACACAGGGATCGCGCGATCTGGCGTTGCCTAGCCTGGTCACCGGCCAATGGGTATTGGGAGAAAGCAACGGCTTTGCCGCCACCATCACTACCATGCAGGTGATTATCTGGGTCGTGACCTTCCTGGCGATGTTGGCGCTGACGATATTTATTCGTTATTCACGCATGGGCCGTGCCTGCCGTGCCTGCGCGGAAGATTTGAAAATGGCCAGCCTGCTGGGCATTAATACTGATCGGGTGATCTCACTGACGTTCGTGATCGGTGCGATCATGGCAGCGGTGGCCGGCGTACTGCTGGGCCAGTTCTACGGCGTGATTAACCCCTACATCGGCTTTATGGCCGGTATGAAAGCCTTCACCGCAGCGGTATTGGGCGGTATCGGCAGCATTCCCGGCGCGATGATTGGTGGTCTGGTCCTGGGCGTGGCGGAAGCCCTGACTTCGGCTTACCTGAGCACTGAATATAAAGACGTGGTGTCGTTCGCGCTGCTGATTGTGGTGTTGCTGATCATGCCAACTGGCATCCTTGGGCGTCCGGAGGTTGAGAAGGTATGAAACTCAATCTGCTTAATGCGTTGATCGCCTCTCTGGTGCTGTTTGTGATGGCTTCATTCCTGATGGGGATGCAACTGAGTCTCGACGGAACCAAACTGGTGGTGCATGGTGCGGCGGAAGTTCGCTGGATGTGGATCGGCATTGGCTGTGTCATCGTGTTTTTCTTCCAATTGTTGCGTCCGCTGATGCAGCAAGGGCTGAAAAAAATCTCCGGCCCGTCATTCGTCTTGCCGAGTTTTGATGGCACCACTGCGCGCCAGAAGCTGCTGGCTGCGGCGATCATTGTTGCCGCAGTCGCTTGGCCGTTCCTGGTCTCGCGCGGCACGGTGGATATCGCTACCCTGACGTTGATCTACGTGATGCTGGGTCTGGGCCTGAACGTGGTGGTCGGGTTGTCCGGCCTGCTGGTGCTGGGTTACGGCGGTTTTTACGCTATTGGTGCCTACACTTATGCACTGCTTAATCACTACTACGGCCTTGGCTTTTGGGAAAGTTTGCCATTGGCAGGCATCGTCACTGCCATCTTTGGTTTCCTGCTTGGTTTCCCGGTACTGCGCTTACGCGGCGACTACCTGGCGATTGTGACGCTGGGTTTCGGCGAGATCGTGCGTATCCTGCTGCTGAACAATACCGAGATCACCGGCGGGCCGAACGGCATCAGCCAGATCCCGAAACCGACCTTCTTTGGGCTGGAGTTCAACCGAAGTGTGCGTGACGGCGGCTGGGACACCTTCCATAACTTCTTTGGCCTGAAATACGATCCGAGCGATCGCATTGTGTTTTTGTATTTGGTGGCGCTGCTGCTGGTGGTACTGACGCTGTTTGTGATCAATCGCCTGCTGCGCATGCCGCTGGGCCGTGCCTGGGAAGCGTTGCGCGAAGATGAAATCGCCTGCCGTTCACTGGGCCTTAACCCGACCAAAATCAAGCTGACCGCCTTTACCATCAGCGCCGCCTTTGCCGGTTTTGCCGGTACGCTGTTTGCCGCACGTCAGGGTTTTGTCAGCCCGGAATCCTTTACCTTTGTCGAGTCGGCCTTTGTGTTAGCGATCGTGGTATTGGGTGGCATGGGCTCGCAGTTTGCCGTGATCCTGGCGGCTATACTGCTGGTGGTATCGCGTGAAATGATGCGCGATCTGAATGAATACAGCATGTTGCTGCTGGGTGCCCTGATGGTCTTGATGATGATTTGGCGACCACAGGGGTTGCTGCCGATGAAGCGGCCACAGCTGAAACTGAAAACGGCGGATATCCACGCGGGTAAGGGGGAACAGGCATGAGTATGCAACCTTTGCTGAAGGTCGAAGGGTTATCGATGCGTTTCGGCGGCCTGCTGGCGGTCAATAACGTGGCGCTGGAGCTCAATGAAGGCGAAATCGTCTCGCTGATCGGCCCGAACGGTGCGGGTAAAACTACGGTGTTTAACTGTTTGACCGGTTTCTACCGCCCAACCGGTGGCACCATCAAACTGCGTGAACGCCATCTGGAAGGGTTACCTGGGCAGACTATTGCCCGTATGGGCGTGGTGCGGACTTTCCAGCATGTGCGGTTATTCCGTGAAATGACGGTGATCGAAAATCTGTTGGTTGCGCAACATCAACATCTGAAAAGCGGCGTCTTTGCCGGACTGTTGAAAACCCCGGCGTTTCGTCGTGCCGAAGCTGATGCGCTGGAACGTGCCTCGGTATGGCTGCAACGGGTTGGCCTGTTAGAGATGGCTAACCGTTCTGCAGGGAATCTGGCATACGGCCAACAGCGCAGGCTGGAGATTGCACGCTGCATGGTTACCCGGCCAGAGTTGTTGATGCTGGATGAGCCGGCTGCGGGCTTGAACCCGAAGGAAACCGATGAGCTGGATCACCTGATTGTCGAACTGCGCAATCAGCATAAGGTTTCGGTATTGTTGATTGAGCACGATATGAAGTTAGTGATGGGCATTTCTGATCGCATCTACGTGGTGAACCAAGGCACACCGCTGGCGCAGGGCTCTCCGGCAGAAATTCGTAACAACCCGGACGTGATCCGGGCGTATTTGGGGGAAGCTTAATGTTGTCATTTAATCAGGTGTCCGCCCATTACGGCAAAATTCAGGCGCTGCATCAGGTTAGCCTGAACATCAAACAGGGGGAGATTGTCACCCTGATTGGCGCTAACGGCGCGGGTAAAACCACGCTGCTCGGTACGCTGTGCGGCGAACCGCGTGCGACAGAAGGCAGTATCACCTTTCTCGATCAGGACATTACACAGTGGCAGACTTCGCGCATCATGCGTGAGGCGGTGGCGATTGTCCCTGAAGGGCGGCGGGTGTTCTCGCGCATGACCGTGGAAGAGAATCTGGCGATGGGCGGTTTCTTTGCCGATCGTCATCAGTATCAGCAGCGTATTGAACGGGTATTCAGCCTGTTCCCGCGCCTGTTGGAGCGCCGTACTCAGCGTTCAGGCACCATGTCTGGCGGTGAACAGCAGATGTTGGCGATTGGGCGTGCACTGATGAGCCAGCCGAAGTTACTGTTGCTCGATGAACCGTCTCTGGGGCTGGCGCCGATCATCATTCAGCAGATTTTTGACATCATTGAGCAACTGCGCGAAGAAGGAATGACCATCTTCCTGGTGGAGCAAAACGCCAATCAGGCGCTGAAATTGGCCGATCGTGGTTATGTACTGGAAAACGGCCGCGTGGTGTTGGAAGATACGGGAGCCGCATTGTTAGCAAACGAAGCAGTTAGATCGGCGTATCTGGGCGGCTGAAATACCCGTCGTCTTTCAAGCTACAGCGTTGTTAACTGCACTCGCTTACCCCAGTCACTTACTAAAGTAAGCTCCTGGAGGATAAGCGAGCTGGTCGCCTAGCTGTAACTGGAAATCCATAGGGTATTAGAGGGAATTTACCGATAAAGGTAACTCAGGCTGCACCTGCATTTTTAACGATTACGAGAAGAAGAAGAAATGAACACAGAAGGGTTACTCGCGCAGCGCATCGTAAAAGTAAAAAGCTCGGCAATTCGTGAATTGCTCAAGCACAGTAAGATGGAAAACGTCATTTCGCTGGCGGGCGGCATCCCCTCTGATGCCCTGTTTGATTTCGAAGGGTTGAGCATCGCTACCCATCAGGCGATCACCGAGCAGCCGAAAAGCGCTTTCCAGTATGGTTTGACCGAAGGCAGCCCGGTACTGCGTGAGCGCATCTGCGAGCTGTGCGCCCAGCGTGGTGTTTCTGCTACCGCTGACGAGGTGATGGTGACTGCGGGTTCCCAGCAGGCGCTGGATCTGGTGATGCGTGCCATCGTCAACCCAGGCGACGTGTTTGTGGTGGAGCGTCCGACCTATCTGGCGGCATTACAGACGCTGGAGCTGGCGGAAGCCAACATCATGTCGGTGTCGTCCGACAGCGATGGCATGGTGGTCGAAGAACTGGCCGAGTTGCTGAAAACTCAGCGCATCAAGGGTGTGTATGTGGTGCCGAACTTCGGCAACCCAAGTGGCATCACACTGAGTGCCGCGCGCCGCGAGCTGTTAGTGAAACTGGCAGCCGAGCACAATTTCTTGATCATCGAAGATGACCCGTACGGCGAGCTGCGTTTTACCGAAGAGCGCAACGCCACGCTGCACCAGATTTCGCAACAGGTACTGGGCCATACCGATAATATTATCTATACCTCGACCTTTTCCAAGATCCTGGCGCCGGGCCTGCGTCTGGGCTGGGCAATTTTGCCGCCGTTCCTGCTGCACAAAGTGGCGATCATCAAGCAGGCAGCGGATCTGCACGCCAGCGCGCTGTCGCAGAGCATCGTCGAATGTTACCTGGGGTTGGATCGTCTGCCGGCGCAGATCGAAAAGATCCGCGCAGCGTACAAACAAAAGGGCGAGATCCTGGCCGGGCTGGTGGAACAAGAGTTGGGTGACCATATCAGCTTTGATATGCCGAAGGGCGGTATGTTCCTGTGGGCGCGCTTCCGTCAGCCGTTTAACGCGACCGAATGGCTGAAAACCACCCTACAGCAGGGCGTGGTATTTGTGCCGGGAGAATACTTCTTCTCTGACAACCCGGATCGTTCGACCTTCCGTCTGTCATTCGCTACCGCCACGGAGCAACAAATGCAGGAAGCCGTTGCCCGCCTGCGTCGTTCACTGTAATCCCCACGGCGGCAGGGGGAGTTTTTCCTGCCGCCGACATCAAACCGCAACCTGCACTTCACTCTTCCGTCATATAGCTGTCATCTGGTGGTTATGTTTCTGTCATCCGAGCATGGCATGTTAGCTTCCGAACAAAAAACTGATTCTTTTCGCTCACGCGCTTATTACACCAGCTTTTTTCAGGAGTTAGGCATGCTCACCTACGCTATTCGCAAAACTACGCTGTGCGTCGCGTTGACCCTGGCGGTCAGCACTCATGCACTGGCGGCAACCGAGATCCCGTTCTGGCATTCGATGGAAGGCGAACTGGGTAAAGAAGTGGATTCCCTGGCGGATCGCTTTAACCAATCGCACCCCGACGTCAAAATTGTTCCGGTTTATAAAGGTAACTACGAACAGAATCTGGCGGCGGGCATCGCGGCCTATCGCTCAGGTAAAGCACCGGCGATTTTGCAGGTGTATGAGGTGGGCACGGCAACCATGATGGCCAGCAAGGCGATCAAGCCGGTGTATGAGGTGTTTAAAGACGCTGGCATCAACTTTGACGAGTCGGTGTTCGTGCCGACGGTGGCAGGTTACTACACCGACAACAAGAGCGGGCACCTGCTGTCTCAGCCGTTCAACAGCTCTACCCCAGTTCTGTATTACAACAAAGATGCCTTCAAGAAGGCTGGCCTGAACCCAGATCAGCCACCAAAAACGTGGCAAGAGCTGGCGGCGGATACGGCCAAACTGCGTGAAGCTGGTATGAAGTGTGGTTACGCGAGTGGCTGGCAGGGCTGGATCCAACTCGAGAACTTCAGCGCCTGGCACGGTGTACCGTTCGCCACGGAAAATAACGGGTTCGGTGGCACCAGCGCCAAACTGGAGTTCAACAAGCCGCTTCAGGTCAAGCACATCCAACTGCTGGAAGACATGAACAAGAAGGGGGATTTCACCTACTTCGGCCGCAAAGACGAATCCACCGAGAAGTTCTACAGCGGTGATTGCGCCATTACCACTGCATCCTCCGGTTCGCTGGCAGATATTAAGCACTACGCCAAATTTAACTATGGTGTTGGCATGATGCCTTATGACGCGGATGCCAAAAATGCACCGCAGAACGCCATCATTGGTGGCGCCAGCTTGTGGGTGATGAACGGCAAAGATGCCGCCACCTATAAGGGCGTAGCTGAATTCCTGCAGTATCTGGCCCAACCGGAAATCGCTGCCGAATGGCATCAGAAAACCGGTTATCTGCCGATCACGACCGCTGCGTACGATCTGACCAAGCAACAGGGTTTCTATGATAAGAACCCGGGTGCCGATGTGGCAACACGTCAGATGCTGAACAAACCACCATTGCCGTTCACCAAGGGTCTGCGTCTGGGCAATATGCCGCAGATTCGTACCGTCGTAGATGAAGAGCTGGAAGGCGTGTGGACCGGGAAGAAAACGCCACAGCAGGCGTTGGATGCAGCCGTGCAGCGTGGTGATGTCTTGCTGCGCCGTTTCGAGTCCCAGACCAAGTAACGTCAACCGGAATTCCTTTTCGGCGAACGACACCGATCCACCCCCTCTCCCTTGGGAGAGGGCCGGGGTGAAGGGCTCAGTCAGCCCTTCACCCACATTAACGGTTAACCCCTATGTCATCTTCCCGTCCCGGTTTCGGCTGTAGCTGGCTGCCCTATGTATTGGTGCTGCCGCAACTGTTGATCACCGCAATCTTCTTCCTGTGGCCTGCCGGTGAGGCGCTGTGGTATTCAGTGCAAAGCCTCGATCCGTTTGGTCTGTCCAGCCAGTTTGTCGGGCTGGATAACTTCACCCAGTTGTTCCAGGACCCGTACTACCTCGATTCGTTTTACACCACGCTGATTTTCAGTTTCCTGGTGGCAGGTATCGGGCTGGTCGTGTCGTTGTTCTTCGCCGCGTTGGTGGATTATGTCCTGCGCGGCAGCCGAATTTACCGGACGCTGATGATTTTGCCTTATGCCGTGGCCCCTGCGGTGGCGGCTGTATTGTGGATTTTCCTGTTTAACCCGGGTCTGGGGCTGATTACTCACTTCCTCAATGGATTGGGTTACAACTGGAACCACGCGCAAAATAGCGGACAGGCGATGTTCCTGGTGGTGTTGGCTTCGGTATGGCAGCAAATCAGCTATAACTTTTTGTTTTTCTTGGCGGCGTTACAGTCCATTCCTCGTTCCCTGGTTGAGGCGGCAGCCATCGACGGTGCTGGCCCGGTGCGGCGCTTCTTCAACCTGGTGTTGCCGTTGATCACGCCGGTGAGCTTCTTCCTGCTGGTGGTAAATCTGGTGTATGCCTTCTTCGATACCTTCCCAGTGATCGATGCTGCGACTGGCGGCGGGCCGGTACAATCCACGACCACGTTGATCTACAAGATCTACCGCGAAGGCTTTGCGGGTCTGGATCTATCCAGCTCAGCGGCGCAGTCGGTGATCCTGATGCTGTTGGTAATTGGTCTGACGGTGATCCAGTTCCGTTTTGTCGAACGTAAGGTGCGCTACCAATGATTGAGAACCGACGCGGGCTGGATATCTTCAGCCACGTAATGCTGATTATCGGCGTACTGGTGGTGTTGTTCCCGCTGTACGTGGCCTTTGTGGCCGCTACATTGGACGATAAAGAGGTGTTCCAGGTGCCGATGACCCTGATCCCGGGTGGACATCTGTGGGAAAACATCAGCAACATCTGGCAGGGCGGTGTGGGCAACCTCAAAGTGCCGTTTTCGATGCTGTTGCTGAATAGCGTGATCATGGCGCTGGCCATCACCTTCGGCAAAATTGTAGTGTCGGTGCTGTCGGCCTACGCCATCGTGTATTTCCGTTTCCCGCTACGCAGTCTGTTTTTCTGGCTGATATTCCTCACACTGATGCTACCGGTGGAAGTGCGTATTTTCCCAACGGTAGAGGTGATCTCCAACCTCAACCTGCTGGACAGCTACACCGGCCTGACGCTGCCGCTGATGGCCTCGGCAACCGCTACCTTCCTGCTACGCCAGTTCTTTATGACCTTGCCGGACGAATTGCTGGAAGCTGCGCGTATTGATGGTGCCGGCCCGATGCGCTTCTTCTGGGACATTGTGCTGCCGCTGTCGAAGACCAACCTGGCGGCGCTGTTTGTCATCACCTTTATCTACGGCTGGAACCAGTACCTGTGGCCGATCCTGATCACCAGCGACGCCTCAATGGGCACCGCGGTGGCGGGCATCAAAAGCATGATCTCTACCTCCGGTGCGCCGACCCAGTGGAATCAGGTCATGGCGGCGATGATTCTGACTTTAATCCCACCGCTGGCGGTGGTTCTTCTGATGCAGCGCTGGTTTGTACGCGGCCTGGTTGATAGCGAAAAGTAACGAGAGAAATTTTCACATGGCAGGTTTAAAACTACAGGCAGTCACCAAATCCTACGACGGTAAAACGCCGGTGATTAAGCAGATCGATCTCGACGTGGCGGACGGTGAGTTTATCGTGATGGTCGGCCCGTCCGGCTGCGGTAAGTCGACGCTGTTGCGTATGGTCGCTGGGTTGGAACGTACCACCAGCGGCGATATCTATATCGACAGCCAGCGTGTGACCGATATGGAGCCGAAAGATCGCGGCATTGCGATGGTGTTTCAGAACTACGCGCTGTATCCGCATATGAGCGTGTATGACAACATGGCCTATGGCTTGAAAATTCGCGGGTTTGGCAAACAGCATATCCAACAGCGTGTCGAAGACGCGGCACGCATTTTAGAACTGGAGCCGCTGTTGCAGCGCAAGCCGCGTGAGCTTTCTGGCGGCCAGCGTCAGCGGGTGGCGATGGGGCGCGCTATCGTGCGTGAACCTGCGGTGTTTCTGTTTGATGAGCCATTGTCTAACCTGGATGCCAAACTGCGCGTACAGATGCGTCTGGAATTGCAGCAGCTGCACCGCCGACTGAAAACCACCAGCTTATACGTGACGCACGATCAGGTGGAGGCGATGACGCTGGCGCAGCGGGTGATCGTGATGAACAAGGGCGTGGCGGAGCAGATTGGTACCCCGAGCGAGGTTTATCAGCGCCCCGCATCGCTGTTTGTAGCCAGTTTTATTGGGTCACCGGCGATGAATCTGTTGCCCGGCACGCTGAGTGCTGACGGCAGCCAACTGCGGTTGGCGGATGGCATGATGCTGACTTTGCCGCAGGCGAAAGCACAATGGGGTGGACGCCAGTTGACGCTCGGCATCCGCCCGGAGCATATTCAACTGACCACCGATGAGCAGGGTGGTGTGCCGTTGATTATGCAAACGCTAGAGCTGTTGGGAGCGGACAATCTGGCTCATGGGCAGTGGGGTGGACACGGTGTGATCGCCCGACTTTCGCATGAAACTATGCCGGCAGCGGGCAGCACGCTATATTTGCACCTGCCTGCACAGGCGCTGCACTTTTTTGATACCGATAGCGGATTACGGATGGAACAATGACCACAGCCTGGCCTTATCCACATATTGTCGCCCACCGCGGCGGCGGTTCTCTGGCGCCGGAAAATACCTTGGCGGCAATTGACGTTGGCGCACGTCACGGTCACAAAATGATTGAGTTCGACGCCAAGCTGGCGCAGGACGGGCAAATTTTTCTACTGCACGACGATACCCTGGATCGTACCAGTAACGGTTGGGGCGTGGCGGGTGAGTTGCCCTGGGACAAGCTGGTACAGCTGGATGCCGGCAACTGGTATAACTCTGCCTACAAGGGGGAACGTTTGCCGTTGCTGTCTGAAGTCGCTGAACGCTGCTTACAACATGGCATGATGGCGAACATTGAAATCAAACCCACTACCGGCAGTGACGATGAAACAGGTCGGGTGGTCGCGCTGGCGGCGCGCTTGCTGTGGCAGGGACAGACTGATCCATTGCTTTCTTCGTTCTCGATAGAAGCGCTTGAGGCGGCACAACGTACCGTACCGGAACTGCCGCGTGGTTTGCTACTGGATGAGTGGGATGACAACTGGCAAGTGCTGACAGAGCGGTTGGGCTGTGTGTCATTACACATCAACCATAAAGAACTGACTGCCGAGCGAGTCGCGGCGCTGAAAGCCGCAGGCTTGCGCATTCTGGTTTATACCGTTAACCAGCCGGCACGCGCGCGCCTGCTGTTGAACTGGGGTGTTGATTGCATTTGCACTGACCGGATAGATTTAATCGGGCCCGATTTTCCAAACGGCTAACCTCCGTTGACAGGCGTCGGCATCGGCGCCTGGGGTACCGAAGGGGTAGTGCGATCAAACGGGTTGCGCGGTTGGTTACCATTTGGCAGCAGTTGGCCGTTGTTCGGTGAATTTCGCTGCAACTGCTGTTGGTTGTTGTCAAATTGCCGCTGTTGTTGCAAACGGCGTTGATCCAACTGTTGGTTATTCAGCATACGCTGCTGTTGTACTTGTTGATTACGGTGATTGAGAAACTGCTGTTGCGAGCTGAGATCGGTGACACCGTTGGCCGCAGCGGCCAATCCGGACAGCAATAATAGGCTGTACAGCATGTGATAACTTTTCATGGTTTTTACCTCGCTTTTATACCCGCCGTCTTTCAAGCTGCACGGTGAAAGCCATGGGGTATATGTTAAGACTAACTCATCGGTGAGAATTTGCTGATAGTTTGTATTTCACTCAGATGTAAACCGCCTTTTCGTCACGATCTATCTCTCCTTCCGTTACAATCGCCCTTTCTGACTTTTTAGGGTGAACCCATCGTGCTGCTTCTGGTGATTACTACCATCCTGTGGGCATTCTCTTTCAGCCTGATTGGTGAATATCTGGCGGGCCATGTCGACAGCTGGTTCTCAGTGTTGATGCGTATTGGTCTTGCAGCGTTGGTGTTCCTGCCTTTCCTGCGTTGGCGCAATATCAAACCGAAAGTGATCATGATGTACATGCTGGTGGGAGCCTGTCAGCTTGGCATCATGTACCTGTTTAGCTTCCGTGCGTACATGTACTTAACGGTGCCGGAATTCTTGCTGTTTACCGTCCTGACGCCGCTCTATGTCACGCTGATTTATGATCTGATCAGTGGACAACGCCTGCGCTGGAGCTACGTGCTCAGTGCATTGTTGGCGGTATTGGGGGCGGCGATCATCCGTTACCATCAGCTTAGTGAGCATTTCTGGTGGGGGTTACTGCTGGTGCAGGCGGCGAATATCAGCTTTGCCATCGGCATGGTTGGCTACAAACGCTTGATGGAAGTGCATCCACTGCCACAGCATACTGCGTTTTCCTGGTTCTACCTGGGGGCGTTAGTGGTGGCGGTGGTGGCCTGGTGTCTGTGGGGCAATCCAAATCAGTTACCGACGACTAACCTGCAATGGGGCATTCTGGTGTGGCTGGGTGTGGTGGCTTCCGGACTGGGTTATTTCATGTGGAACTACGGTGCAACGCAGGTGGATGCCGGTACGCTGGGCATCATGAATAACATGCATGTGCCTGCTGGGCTGCTGGTAAATCTGGCGATCTGGCAGCAACAGCCACACTGGCCGAGTTTTATTATCGGTGGGGCGGTCATTGTTGCTTCATTATGGGTGCACCGCCGTTGGGTGGCGCCCAAAATAATCAGTAAATAAACCGGGCTGCCCAAGCGCAGACAGCCCTGAGCGTCAGGGCTGTGAAGCCAGTGGTTTGACGCTGGCGACACCGGCGCTTGGGCGGGCGGCGTCACGGACGAACGGCAGATGGTTGCAGGCGTGTTGGCGTGCCGAACGAATAAAGGCTTCCGTCACTGCCTGGCGCTGCTCTCCATCGCGTACCGCGGCATACAAGCGGCTCCACAGACCATCACCCAAGGTTTTGGTCACCACCAATCCCTGGCGCTCAAAGCTTTCCACGACCCAATGCGGCAATGCCGCAATCCCCATCCGTGCGGACACCATCTGGATGAGCAGTAGAGTGTTATCCACGTTTTTCAATGCTGGGTTGATGCCTGCTGGTTGCAGGAAATGGCGCCAGATATCCAACCGTTGGCGCTGTACCGGATAAATCATCAGCGTTTCGTCGCTCAAATCCTCAGGCGTAATGTGCAACTTACTGGCCAACGGATGATCCGGTGCCAGCACCAGCCGCACTTCGAAATCAAACATTGGTGAATAGTGCAGGCCGCTGCGCGGCAGAATATCGGAGGTCAGCACCAGATCCAGCTCGCCCTGTTGCAAGGCGGGTTGAGGGTCAAAGGTGACGCCAGACTTGAAGTCCATCACGACCTGCGGCCAACTCTGACGGAAATTATCCAACGCCGGCGTCAGCCATTGAATACAACTGTGGCACTCAATAGCGATACGCAGCGTTGCCTGATGAGGTTCGTGACATGCCTGTAGCGCCTGCTGAATTTGCGGCAGCACCTGTTCTGCCAGCTGTAGCAGGATCTCTCCCTGCGCAGTAAAGCGCAGCGGTTGGCTCTTGCGAACGAACAGCTTGAAGCCCAGACGCTGTTCCAGATCGCTGAACTGATGTGACAATGCAGACTGCGTCTGATGGAGTTGGGCCGCCGCGGCCGCTAGCGAGCCGGTATTGCGCAGAGCCTGTAGCGTCCGTAAGTGTTTCAGTTCGATCATGAGAGTCCTTCACAGTGACAGTGAATAAATTGCGCTTGTGGTTAATACAGTACCTGCGGATTATGGATGTGTAAACATCTGGACGGCTAAATGGGGAATATGACGATGGCAATTTTAAATCACACACTGGGTTTTCCGCGCGTTGGGCTACGACGTGAGCTAAAAAAAGCTCAGGAAAGCTACTGGGCAGGTAATTCAACGCAGGAAGAACTGCTGGCGGTTGGCCGTGAGCTGCGCGCTCGTCATTGGCAACAGCAACAGCAAGCCGGGGTGGATTTGGTGCCGGTCGGCGATTTCGCTTGGTACGATCATGTATTAACCACCAGTCTGCTGCTGGGTAACGTACCGGCGCGTCATCAGAATAAAGACGGTTCAATCGATCTCGACACGCTGTTCCGTCTTGGCCGTGGCCGTGCACCGACCGGGGAACCGGCGGCAGCGGCGGAAATGACCAAATGGTTTAACACCAATTACCACTACATGGTGCCTGAATTCCAGAAAGGCCAGCAGTTCAAACTGGGCTGGACCCAATTACTGGACGAGGTTGACGAAGCATTGGCCTTGGGCCACAAAATCAAGCCAGTGTTGCTGGGCCCGGTAACGTATCTGTGGCTGGGTAAAGTGAAGGGCGAGCAGTTTGATCGTCTGTCACTGCTGAAAGATATTCTGCCGGTTTACCAGCAAGTGCTGGCTGAGTTGGCGAAACGCGGCGTTGAGTGGGTACAGATCGACGAACCTGCTCTGGTGCTTGAATTACCACAAGAATGGCTGAACGCCTTTAAGCCCGCTTATGACGCGCTGCAGGGCCAGGTAAAACTGTTGCTGACGACCTACTTCGACAGCATTGGCCACAACCTGGCTACCCTTCGTGAGCTACCGGTACAGGGGCTGCATGTTGACCTGGTTGCCGGCAACGATGATATCGCCACCTTAAACCAGGTATTGCCAAAAGAGTGGCTGTTGTCTCTGGGGGTCATCAATGGGCGCAACGTTTGGCGCGCCGATCTGAGCAGTTGGTTCGAACGTCTGCAACCTTTGGTTGGTAGCCGTCCATTGTGGATTGGCACCTCTTGTTCACTGCTGCACAGCCCAATCGATCTGAGCGTCGAAACCCGCCTGGATGAAGAAGTGAAAAGCTGGTTTGCCTTCGCCCTGCAAAAATGTGCCGAACTGGCGTTACTGAGTGCGGCGTTGAACGCACCGGGTGCAGAAAAACAGGCAGAACTTGATGCCTACAGCGCACCAATCCGTGCCCGTCGTCAGTCCAGCCGTGTGCATAATGCGCAGGTAGGTCAACGTCTGGCTGCGATTACCGCACAGGACAGTGAACGCCAGCGTCCTTATGCCGAACGCGCTCAGGCACAGCGTGAACGCTTCAACCTGCCGGCTTGGCCGACCACCACTATTGGCTCATTCCCGCAAACGACCGAAATCCGTGGTCTGCGCCTGGACTTCAAACAGGGTCGCCTGGACAGTAACAACTACCGCACCAGCATCAGTGAGCACATCAAACAGGCGATCGTTGAACAAGAACGTTTGGGTCTGGATGTGTTGGTACACGGTGAAGCCGAACGTAATGACATGGTGGAATATTTCGGTGAGAACCTTGATGGCTTCGTCTTCACGCAAAATGGTTGGGTGCAAAGCTACGGTTCCCGTTGCGTTAAACCGCCAGTCATCATCGGTGATGTCAGTCGACCGGAAGCCATCACCGTTGAGTGGGCGAAGTATGCTCAGTCGCTGACTGACAAGCCGGTAAAAGGCATGTTGACCGGTCCGGTGACCATTCTTTGCTGGTCATTCCCGCGTGAAGACGTCAGCCGCGAAGTGATTGCCAAACAGATTGCTCTGGCACTGCGTGATGAAGTGGAAGATCTGGAAAAAGCCGGTATCGGTATCATCCAGATTGATGAGCCTGCACTGCGTGAAGGTCTGCCGCTGCGTCAATCTGACTGGGCTGCTTACCTGAACTGGGCGGTAGATGCGTTTAAACTGAATGCCGCTGTGGCGCAAGATGACACGCAGATCCACACCCACATGTGTTACTGCGAGTTTAACGACATCATGGATTCGATTGCCGCGTTGGATGCTGACGTGATCACCATCGAAACCTCGCGTTCCGATATGGATCTGTTGGAAGCCTTCAAAGAGTTCGAGTATCCAAACGAAATTGGTCCGGGCGTGTATGACATCCACTCGCCAAACGTACCAAGCGTGGAATGGATCGAAGCGCTGTTGCGTAAAGCAGCGCAGAACATCCCGGCAGAACGTCTGTGGGTTAACCCAGACTGCGGCCTGAAAACCCGTGGTTGGCCGGAAACCCGCCAGTCGCTGACTAACATGGTACTGGCCGCACAGCGCTTGCGCGAACTGCAGGCTTGATTGCCGAAAAACGACCGTGATGGTTTGATGTGATTATTCAGGGCGCCTCGGCGCCCTTTTTTATGCCCTCAGCAACTGCCCGCTCTGGCAACCCTGAGGTGAGGGGGCGTTATTTAATGCCAGGTACGCCATGTTGAGCGAACCATGTCAGCATGCGCTGCCAGCCATCTTCCGCCGCTTCGGCATTGTAGCTTGGTCGGTAGTCGGCATTGAAGGCGTGGCCAGCTTCGGGGTAGACCACGATTTCGGCACTGGCGTTAGCCGCACGGATCGCCTGACGCATGCTTTCAACCGTATCCAGTGGGATACTGCTGTCCTGACCGCCATATAATCCCAGTACCGGCGCAGAGAGTTGCGTGGCGACATCGACCGGGTGCTTTGGAGAGTTAAGCGTTTTCTCTCCCACCAGTTTGCCATACCAAGCGACAGCGGCCTTTAGCTGCGGGTTATGTGCCGCATACAACCAGGTAATACGACCGCCCCAGCAAAAACCGGTAATGGCCAGCTTGCCGGCATCGCCGCCGTGGCGTGTGGCCCAATGAGCGGCATGGTCCAGATCCGCCAGTACCTGGCGATCTGGCACTTTACTCACCAACTTCTGAAACAGTTCACTGATGTCGGTGTAATCCTTGGCATCTCCCTGACGGAAATACAGCTCAGGTGCGATCGCCAGATAGCCTTGCTTTGCCAAGCGACGGCACACGTCCTGAATATGTTCATGAACGCCAAAAATTTCCTGTACCACCAGGACAACCGGGAAGGGGCCACTGTGATCTGCTGGTTTGGCGATATAGGCCGGCAGATTGTCGCCCTGCGAAGGAATAGTGGTTTCCCCCGCATGAATGCCTTGTTCATCGGTGAGAATAGTTGAGGCAGCCAACGGTGTTACGGCTGGGGTGAATCCCCCCTGAGCCTGTTTTAATGTCATCACATGATCGGTTTTCATTGCGGTCTCCGTGCAATAGAGAAAAGCGCTGAGATTAACTATAGGAAAGATTACGCGTTATTGGCGTCGAGTTGCGCATTTTCGGCCAAGTCTGTAAAAAACGGTTAATTATCTGGCTTTACTGCGTTTTTGTTGTCTTTTTATCATGCTATTACGCATGTTGACCCCTATGAGTACCATAAGGTGCGTTAGCTGCCTTTTGTATGGCTAAGCTGGCGATAAACGGCGGTTATTTTCTGAGGTCACGTAAATAGTGGGTTAGGGAAAAGACCTTTGCGATCAGAGACGCGTCGTGGGAAACGGCCGTACAGTTTGTCAGCTAGACTTGTGGCAACTGAGGCGCTCAGATCGGCCTTTTAGCTTGTTTTTGTGACTATTGTCACGAAAATTATGTAGATTGCATTCTGTTTCTTTATTCAAAGTGATGGTCGTCACTAAATTGAGTGACGATTTTCAGTAGAGTACTTTTTTGTTCCTCCCAATAAACATGATCTATGAGGAGTCTCGCATGTCTCAATCTGACGTTTTTCATCTCGGCCTCACTAAAAACGATTTACAAGGGGCCCAGCTTGCCATCGTTCCTGGCGATCCACAGCGCGTAGAGAAAATTGCCAAGCTGATGGAAAATCCGGTGCATCTGGCTTCCCATCGTGAATTTACCTCCTGGCGCGCAGAGCTGGACGGCAAGGCAGTGATCGTCTGCTCTACCGGCATTGGTGGCCCGTCTACCTCTATCGCCGTTGAAGAACTGGCGCAATTGGGCATCCGTACCTTCCTGCGTATCGGCACCACCGGTGCGATCCAGTCAAACATCAATGTCGGTGACGTCTTGGTCACCACTGCGGCAGTTCGCCTTGATGGTGCGAGCTTGCACTTCGCGCCGATGGAATTCCCGGCCGTGGCCGATTTCACCTGTACCACGGCACTGGTCGAAGCGGCGAAAGCTGCTGGCGCGACTACCCACATTGGCGTGACGGCGTCTTCTGATACCTTCTACCCTGGTCAGGAACGTTACGATACTTTCTCTGGCCGCGTCGTCAGCCGCTTCAAAGGCTCGATGGAAGAATGGCAGTCAATGGGCGTGATGAACTATGAAATGGAATCTGCAACGCTGCTGACCATGTGTGCTAGCCAAGGCCTGCGTGCTGGTATGGTTGCCGGTGTCATCGTTAACCGCACCCAGCAGGAAATTCCTAACGCAGAAACCATGAAAAACACCGAAAGCAAAGCGGTGCAGATCGTGGTTGATGCGGCGCGCCGCCTGTTGTAATTATCTCGCAGTTCAACGGGTCGCTGACGCGGCCCGTTTTGCCATTCAGTCGTAATCTGTTACGGTTATACCCCGTCGTCTTTCAAACTGCAGCGCTGTTGGCTGCGCTCGTTCACCTCAGTGACTTATCTGAGTAAGCGCCTGGGGACTCCCGATCTGGCCGCCTATCTGCAATTTGAAAGTCATAGGGTTATTTCGCTCTATGTGCCATCTTTCTGGCCACCTCTATGACCCGTTGAGCCCGGTTTTACCGATGCTTTCAGGTTGCGTTTTTTCAGACAATAATCGCGAGGACGTCTATGACCGCCCAGATCCTGCTTCATCCTTCACTAGCACCGCTTGATGGTGGCATTAATTTTCGCGATCTTGGCGGCAATAGCGTCGCCGATGGTCGCCGTATCAAACGTGGTTTGCTGTTTCGTTCCGGTTCGTTAGAACGCCTGACGGAAAATGACTGCACTTTTCTGGCCGGCGTGCCGGTACGTTCGGTACTCGATTACCGTGATGCTGATGAAGTGCAGGCTAAGCCTGATATTCTGTGGCGTGGTGCCGATTACCATCATTTTCCCGCCAACCCGCTGAGCAATGAGGTTAACGCTAACCTGGAAAAGCTAAACAGTGAAACGCTCGCGGGTTTTGATGCACAGATGTTTATGCTGGAACTGTACCGCCGATTGCCGTTCGGCAATACGGCGTACAAACAGTTGGCTCAACTGCTGAGCAAGGCGGATCACGGCGCGATCGTCCAGCACTGTGCGGTGGGCAAGGACCGCACTGGGATTGGATCGGCACTGGTGTTATTCGCACTGGGGGCTGATGAGGCGACGGTTGTGGAAGATTACCTGCTGACCGAAACCACGCTGGCAACTTTCCGCGAACAGATGCTGGATCAACTGTCGATTCGCCTGAGTGACTCTGCGTTGCAACAGTTTGCCTACGTGCTTAGCGCTCGTGAAGAGTTCCTGATGACGGCTCTGGGTTGTATTCGTGAGCAACATGGCACTACCGATCGTTGGCTGGAGGCGGAATATGGGCTGGGCCAGAAACAGCGTGAAGCGCTGCAGGCATTTTACCTCGAGTAAACCGTGCTGATGTTTAACCGGGGTTTAACCTGCCCCGGCTGGCATTGCGTATCCTTGGGGGATAAATCCCGTATCAGGAGCCTGTATTGAGCCTCAATGACATTATCCACTGGGTCAGCGAAACCGTGCGTCAGCATGAAAACTGGGCTATCCCGATTATCTTCTTCCTGGCATTTGGCGAATCGCTGGCGTTCTTGTCGCTGCTGTTACCGGCAACGGTGATTTTGCTCGCCTTGGGTGCGCTGATTGGCGAAAGCGGCATCGCATTTTGGCCGATTTGGGCTGCTGCAGCTATCGGTGCATTCTTCGGTGATTGGCTTTCTTACTGGATTGGTTACCACTACCAGGATCGTGTGGCGCATATGTGGCCGCTATCGCGCAATCCACAGCTGTTGACGCGAGGTCATGCGTTTTTTGAACGTTGGGGGGTTTTGGGTATTTTCATCGGTCGCTTCTTCGGCCCATTGCGTGCTGTGGTACCGCTGGTCGGTGGTATTTGTGGTATGCCCCAGCGTTATTTCCAAGTAGCGAATATCACTTCGGCGATGATCTGGGCATTTGGCATTCTTGCGCCGGGCGCTTTTGGTATTAAATGGCTAAGCCAGTGGTTTAGTTAAGATAGCCCCTCTTTCTTGCGAAGGGGGCTATGTCGTCTGTTAATTATAAAAGGAAGAGTGAGAATTCGATCACGAATTTATCCTTATTTGCGGCTTTTCATTTTCTTTCTTTTCTTATGGGTGTTAATTTCGTTAGTAAGTGGATTGTTACTGTGATTAAACAGGCAAAACCCAAACTCGTTGACAGAAATGTCATGGGTTTGGGTTTTTTTTTGCCATTAATATACTCAACGATCCATGGATGATTATAAAACTAACGTGTAGTGTCATTTTCTTCACTAAGGGCTATCAATGAAAATAAAAACAGGGGTATTAGCTTTTGTACTTTCTCTCTCTTCTTTATCTACGTCTGCTGTTTTTGCGGCAGAGACAGATAGCATCAATATTTATTTTGCGCGTCACGGTAAAACGATACTCAATACTTACGATCGGGTGCAAGGTTGGGCAGATTCACCCTTGACGTCATCAGGGATTGAAACGGCCCGTTATCTGGGGGCCGGATTGAAAGAAGTTCCTTTTACGCGCTTTTACACCAGTGATGCCGGGCGCCAACGTGAAACGATGCGGGTGATCCTACAGGAAATGGGCAAACCAAAAGCGAGCGTGACAGAGCTGACAGATTTACGTGAAATGTTCTTTGGCGGGTTTGAAGGTCTGGCTAATGCGGACATGGGCAATGCGGCGGCTCAAAAACTGGGTATTTCCTCTGGCGCTGCCATGTTCCAGCAAATGGATGAAGGCCGTATAGGGCTGTTCGCGTTGGTGGATACCATCAGTCAGAGCGATGAAAAGAAAGAAGCGGAAAATGCCCAGCAGGTAAAAACGCGCATGCAGCACGCGCTGAATTCGATGGTACAGGATGCTTTAAAGGGGGGAGATAAAAACATATTGGCAGTCTCTTCAGGGGTATCAATGCAAATGATGATTTCAGACATGACCGACAACCCAGAAAAGAATAAGCCATTGGCCAATGCGGCAGTGGTAAAAATTACTTATAAAGATGGCGAATATAATGTAACTGACATTGGTGACCTGAGTTATGTCGCAAAAGGGAAAGTGATTATTAATAAAGGCCAGTAACGTTAAAATTATAAAATAAACACACCCTTCTTATGTTTTTAGTGCTGGGCGGGAATTGATACCGCCCGGCCAGGTATTTCTATGCCTAATTCTGGGGATGATAATAATGAGAGTTTACGCTTCATGGTGCGTTATCGCTATTTCGCTCCTGTCACCCGCTCTGCATGCCGCGGGTGACAGCCTCACCAATGCGCATTTTATTCGCGACAGTCAGGCTGAGATCACGCTGAAAAACTCCTGGAAATATCTCAAAGAGGACGCGGCTAACCCAAAGGAAGTTCACAATGCCTGGGGGCAAGGGCTGGCGTTGAGTTATCAATCCGGTTATCTCGCCGATACCCTTGGGGTGAATCTCGATTACTACAGTGCGGTGAAACTGGGTGCCAGCGACTATTTCAACACCCGTGGGGTGTTGTACAACAACGGCCCAGGGAACAGTAAGAGTAATGCCGCTGGATTCAGTAAAGTTGGACAGCGTTACGTCAAATTGAAAGGAGAGGTGAGTGGCACGGCGCTTAATGCCCAGTGGGGGTGGCAAATATTGCGTAACTACGGTGTGATTTCCACGTCCACGCGCCTTTCACCAACCACGTATTTAGGCTGGTCGGGGGGCGTCGCGGGGGCAGTGTTCGCTGTACGTGGCGCGTATGTCGAACACGCGATGGATCGTAACTCCCCCGACAGTCTGCGCTTGCAAACCAATGATGGTCATTACATCAATCACCTCGCCACGGGCGAATTAGGTTATGAGAATAAAGTGTTCAACGGCCAATTGGCGTATGGCGAATCTCAGGACTATCTACGTCGGCAGATCTTGCGGATGGTGTTCAAGCCCAATGAAAAACTCAGCCTTGGTAGCCAGATTTATACCACTCAGGCGCTGGACAATTACAAGGTGATGGCACTAAACAAACGCAATTTCGATCGCCATGCTAACCACTATGCTTTTGATGCCAAATGGCAGGCGCCGCTTTGGAGCCTGAAGCTTGGCATTGGTCACACGCGGGCGCCTAAAGGAGAGGGGATGCTGGGGGTTTACCCACGGCATATGGCGAAAAACTCCCGTGGTACTTTCACGTCAATGGCCTATGCTGGCGAAGACTATATGCGTGATGGCGAAACAATGTTGGCGGCAATGGCTGAATACCGTATTACACCTGAATTCACCGCTGGGCTCGCCACGAACTATGGTCAGTTCAGCTATCAGGGTATTGCCGTACGTACTGGTGAAATCAACGCGTTTGGGCGCTGGATGCCTTCGCACCCAACATTAAAAAACCTGACGATTTTTGCCATGTTTGGTCCGGGGTGGTCCTATAAGAACGCAAATAAAACACCGGTAATATCGGATGGGCGCTATCAGACGTCTCATTCTCTGGCGGCGGAGTTTATCGCCGAATACCGCTTCAAACTGTTTTAGCCTGCCTGATCAGTGCGGTATCGCTTGACTGCCGCGTTCCTTCCATGAAAACACGCTGGACATCCATACAGGCTCCCTTTAACGTGACGGACAAGAGGCGGATAGAACGCCGGAAAAGTCAGGTGTAACAGGAGGCAGGGTGGTGGATACCAGTTTAATTTACGGTATAGGTGGGGTAGCTATCGGCCTGCTGTTGGGATGGCTTATCGCCAGCTTGCGTGTACAACAGACACAGGCACAGCATGAAACTGAGCTGCGGCTGCTGGAACAATCGCTGCAACAGGCGCAGCAGGAAACCGCGTCCCGACAGGAAATACTGCAGCGTAATGAACAACACATGCGTCAGACTGAGCTGGAATTACGTAATTTGCACAGCCAGTTGGCGGCCGGGCATGAAAAGCTTCAGCAGCTTAATCACTGGCGCAATGAATGTGAGCAGTTAAATCAGGAACTGCGGGCGCAACGTGAGGTTAATAGCGCCCAGGAAGCCGAGTTGCGTGAGGTGACCATCCGCCTGGAAGAAACCCGCATGGCGGCAGAAGAAAAACAACGTCTGTTGATTAACAGCGAACAACGCCTCACTACCCAGTTCGAGAATTTGGCCAACCGCATTTTTGAACACAGTGGGCGCAAGGTAGACGAGCAAAATAAGCAAAGTTTGGATCGCCTGTTGCTGCCGTTGCGTGAACAGCTGGATGGTTTCCGCCGTCAGGTGCAGGACAGTTTTGGCCAGGAAGCACGTGAACGCCATACTTTGACCCACGAAATACGCAACCTGCAGCAGCTCAATGCGCAGATGGCGCGTGAAGCCATCAACCTTACCAAAGCCCTGAAAGGGGATAATAAAACGCAGGGTAACTGGGGGGAAGTGGTGCTGAGCCGGGTGCTCGAAGCCTCCGGTTTGCGTGAAGGACATGAGTATGAAACCCAGGTCAACGTGCGGGTAGATCACCAGAGCCGTATGCAACCTGATGTGATCGTGCGTTTGCCGCAGGGTAAGGACGTGGTGATCGATGCGAAAATGTCGTTGGTGGCCTACGAACGTTACTTCAACAGTGAAGATGAAGTTGAACGTGAGGCGGCACTGAGTGAGCATATTGCCTCGTTGCGCGGTCATATCCGTCTGCTGGGACGTAAGGATTACCAGCAATTGCCTGGCCTGCGTTCACTGGACTACGTGCTGATGTTTATTCCGGTGGAGCCGGCCTTCCTATTGGCTATCGACCGTGAGCCGGAGCTGATTAGCGATGCGTTAAAACACAACATCATGCTGGTCAGCCCAACCACACTGTTGGTGGCATTGCGGACTATCACCAACCTTTGGCGCTATGAACACCAGAGCCAGAATGCGCAACGCATTGCTGACCGGGCTGCGCGGCTGTATGACAAAATGCGGCTGTTTGTCGACGATATGTCGTCGCTGGGGCAGAGCCTGGACAAGGCCCAGGGGAGTTATCGTCTGGCGATGAACAAACTGAGCGAAGGCCGTGGTAATCTTATCGGACAGACCGAGGGGTTCCGTGCGCTTGGGGTTGAGGTGAAAAGACCGATCAACCCGCTGCTGGCTCAGCAAGCCTGTGCTCAGCATGATGAAGAATTTGAGGCGGCGGGCGACGATGACGTTGATACGCTGCCGGAGACGGAAGGCGACGACGCCGTAGAGGAACCACGCTCCGCATCGCAGGCATGACAACCGCTGCGAGGTGGGGTATTCCGTGGGGTTCTGGTACACTCCACCACACTAAATTGACTGAATAGCAGGCAGGACAATGGCAGATCAACCGCAGGAAACCACCGATTTCGGTTTTCGCACCGTAGCTCGAGACGAAAAGCAGGCCATGGTGGCAGACGTTTTTCATTCGGTAGCCGCAAAGTATGACGTGATGAACGACCTGATGTCGTTTGGCATCCACCGTATCTGGAAGCGTTTTACCATTGATTGCAGCGGCGTGCGCCGTGGGCAGCGGGTGTTGGATCTGGCCGGTGGCACCGGTGACCTGGCCGCCAAGTTCTCCCGCATGGTCGGTGAGCAAGGACAGGTGGTACTGGCGGACATTAACGATTCTATGCTGAAGATGGGGCGCGAAAAACTGCGCGATCGCGGTATTATCGGCAACGTCAGCTACGTTCAGGCCAATGCCGAAGCGTTGCCGTTCCCAGATAACTATTTTGACTGCATCACCATTTCTTTTGGCCTGCGCAACGTCACCGATAAAGACAAAGCGCTGCGCTCCATGTTCCGAGTGCTGAAGCCGGGTGGTCGTCTGCTGGTGTTGGAATTCTCCAAACCTTTGCTGGCGCCGCTGAGCAAAGCCTATGACGCCTATTCGTTCCACGTGCTGCCGAAAATCGGTGAGCTGGTGGTGAAGGATCCGGAAAGCTACCGTTATCTGGCTGAGTCGATCCGCATGCATCCTGATCAGGAAACACTCAAGGGCATGATGGGGGCTGCCGGTTTTGACAACGTGACCTATTTTAACCTGACCGGCGGTATTGTGGCCCTGCATCGTGGCTTCAAGTTCTGATATGGACATGCCGATGCTGTTAACCCCGTTGTTGACCGGCGTACTGGAAACATCGCTCAACAGCCTGCTGTTTCGCGATCGCAGCATGAAGGCGGCCCGTCAGCGGCTGGTTGGCAAGGTTTTGCGTATTGAGTTGCAGGAACTTGCCTCTCCGCTGGTGCTGATCTTCAGTGAACAGCGTGTCGATGTGCTTGGCCAGTCTGATGACACTGCCGACTGCACGGTGCGTAGTCGTATCTCGGTGCTGCTGAAATTGCGGGATCGCCAACAGCTTTCGCCATTGATGCGCAGCGGCGAACTGATTGTCGAAGGTGATATTCAGGTCGTGCAACAACTGGTCGGGCTGCTTGATCTGGCTGAGTGGGATCCGGCGGAATGGCTGGCACCTTACATCGGCGATATTGCTGCGCAGGGTGTCACTCAGGTTCTAGGAAAGGGTGCGAATCTGCTGAAAGCCGGTTTACAGCGTCAGCAGCATTATGTGGCTGAGACACTGACGGAAGAGTGGCGTATGGCACCGGGCCCATTGGAAGTTGTGTGGTTCAATGAAGAGGTTGATGCCACCGTTCGCAACGTCGAAGCGCTGATTGCTCGTATGGACAAGTTGGAGGGTAAGCGATGACCCCTGGCGAACTACGCCGCCTGTATTTGATCGTCCGCGTTTTTCTCAGTTATGGCCTGGATGAACTGATCCCCAAGATGCGTTTGACGTGGCCACTGCGATTTGGCCGCCGCCTGCTGTTCTGGATGCCAAACCGCCACGCAGATAAACCATTGGGCGAGCGTCTGCGTTTGGCTCTGCAGGAACTGGGGCCGGTATGGATTAAGTTTGGCCAGATGATGTCTACCCGTCGCGACCTGTTCCCACCACAGATCGCCGATCAACTGACGTTGCTGCAGGATCGGGTTGCTCCTTTCGACGGTGCGCTGGCGCGCAAGCATATTGAATTGGCGATGGGCGGCCCGCTGGAAACCTGGTTTGATGATTTTGACCAACAGGCGCTAGCCTCGGCATCGATAGCTCAGGTACATACCGCGCGGCTGAAAACGACCGGTCAGGAAGTGGTGTTGAAGGTGATTCGGCCGGATATCGGGCCAATCATCAAGGCCGATGTGCGCCTGATGTATCGTTTAGCGGCCTGGGTGCCCAAACTGATGCCAGATGGTCGCCGCCTGCGCCCGCGTGAAGTGGTGCGCGAGTATGAAAAGACCTTGCTAGACGAGCTGAATCTGCTGCGTGAAGCGGCTAACGCCATCCAGCTGCGCCGCAATTTTGACGGTAGCCCTATGCTGTACGTGCCGGAAGTGTATTCGGACTACTGCCGCGAAAGCGTGCTGGTCATGGAACGCATTTACGGCATCCCTGTCTCGGATATTGAGACGCTGGAAAAGCAGGGCACCAACATGAAACTGTTGGCCGAACGTGGGGTTCAGGTATTCTTTACCCAGGTATTCCGCGACAGCTTCTTCCATGCGGACATGCATCCCGGGAATATTTTTGTCAGCTATGAGCATCCTGAAGACCCCTGCTATATCGGCATTGATTGCGGTATTGTCGGCTCGTTGAACAAGGACGATAAACGCTATCTGGCGGAAAACTTTATTGCCTTCTTCAACCGTGATTACCGTAAAGTTGCGGAGCTGCATGTTGATTCTGGCTGGGTGCCGCGCGATACCAACGTTGAGGATTTCGAATTCGCTATCCGCACCGTGTGCGAGCCGATCTTCGAGAAGCCATTGGAAGAAATTTCGTTCGGTAATGTGCTGTTGAACCTGTTCAATACCGCGCGTCGTTTCAATATGGAAGTGCAACCCCAACTGGTGTTATTGCAGAAGACCTTGCTGTATGTTGAAGGTCTGGGTCGACAGCTTTATCCGCAGTTGGATTTGTGGACGACGGCCAAACCGTTCCTGGAAAGCTGGATGCGTGATCAGGTCGGTATACCGGCAGTGATCCGCGCACTGAAAGAAAAAGCGCCGTTTTGGGCAGAGAAACTGCCTGAGCTGCCTGAATTATTTTACGATAGCCTGCAGCAGCATAAGTTGTTGCAACAAAGTGTTGATAAGCTGACTAATCAGATGCAGGCCCAGCGCGTCCGTCAGGGGCAATCGCGTTATTTGTTCGGCGTTGGCGCTACACTGATAGTAAGCGGTACGATTTTGCTGTTGGGCGAGGTTGCTGTATTCCCCGCATGGCTAATAGCAGCCGGCATCGTTTCCTGGCTGATTGGTTGGAAGCGAACTGCCTGAATTGGTTAGAAACTCTGGTAAAATCTGCCGTATAATGCGACGGATTTTGAAAAAACCCTGTAAAAATAGAGGTAATTGCAATGGGCGGTATTAGTATTACGCAATTGTTGATCATCGCAGTGATCGTGGTGCTGCTGTTTGGTACCAAAAAGCTCCGCACGTTGGGGTCTGATCTCGGTGCATCAATCAAGGGTTTCAAAAAGGCGATCGGCGATGAAAACACGCCGCCGACCAACACGGCTGAGAAAAACAGCCTGGATGACGCTGACTTCACGGCCAAGCCTATTACCGATAAGCAGCCGGAAGTGAAAGCGGAAGAGTCGAAGAACAAAGAGCAGGTATAAACCGTGTTTGACATTGGGTTTAGTGAACTGTTGCTGGTTCTGGTTATTGGCCTGGTGGTACTTGGGCCGGAACGGCTGCCGGTAGCGGTAAGAACAGTTTCGGGCTGGATCCGCGCGCTGCGATCGCTTGCGGCTTCGGTGCAGAACGAACTTTCTCAGGAGCTGAAACTGCAGGAATTGCAGGACAGCCTGAAAAAGGTAGAGAAAGCAGGCATGCAGAATTTGTCGCCAGAGTTAAAGGCGTCAATGGATGAGCTGAAAGACGCGGCGGAATCGCTGAAACGTTCTTATCAGGGCGACAACAAGACCGAGCCAGCACACACCATTCATAACCCTCTGGTCACTGACCCGGAAGCCATTCATGACGGCGTGACGCCGGCAGAGGCTGCGGCTGTTGCATCATCTCCGGCTGCAGTGCCGGAGCCGGCAGTTACGGCAACGCCGCAAGTTGAACCGCCGGCAGTCACGCCGGTTAAACAACCGGCTACGTCAGCTGTTCAGGCAACCCCAGAACCTGTTGCGGATAAAACCCCAGCGTCTCACCAACCTAGTGGCGATCGTTAAAACATGGCTGTTGAAGATACCCAACCCCTTATCAGTCATCTGATAGAACTGCGTAAGC
This sequence comes from Serratia grimesii NBRC 13537, assembly GCF_001590905.1. Lineage (GTDB taxonomy): Bacteria > Pseudomonadota > Gammaproteobacteria > Enterobacterales > Enterobacteriaceae > Serratia > Serratia grimesii. The sequence goes on along the minus strand of NZ_BCTT01000014.1, from coordinate 15,635 downwards.
GGTTGTTAAACTCAATTATCAGCATACTGGTGATCTTTCTGGTGCTGGTGTTTTTCGCCAATGACATCTATCAACTGGTGTCTGCGCCGCTGATCAAGCAACTGCCAGCCGGGGCGAGCATGATCGCCACCGACGTGGCTTCACCGTTCTTTACGCCGATCAAGTTGACCATGATCGTTTCGGTGTTTGTCTCCGCGCCGGTGATTTTGTATCAGGTCTGGTCATTTATCGCACCGGCGCTGTACAAGCACGAACGTCGACTGATGATGCCGTTGCTGGTGTCCAGCAGCCTGTTGTTCTATCTCGGTATGGCGTTCGCCTACTTTATCGTGTTCCCGTTGGCGTTTGGTTTTTTTGCCAAGACCGCGCCCGCCGGCGTGATGATTGCAACTGACATCAATAACTACCTCGATTTCGTCATGGCACTGTTTATGGCGTTTGGCGTGGCCTTTGAGGTTCCGGTTGCCATTATTTTGCTGTGTTGGAGTGGCGTCACTTCACCGGAAGACCTGAAAAAGAAACGACCTTACGTTCTGGTCGGCGCTTTCGTAGTCGGTATGCTGTTGACCCCGCCGGATGTATTCTCGCAGACTCTGCTGGCGATCCCGATGTACCTGTTGTTTGAAGTGGGCGTGTTCTTTGCCCGTTTCTACACGGGTAAGCGTCGTTCGCAGCCGGAAGAAGAAGACGAGGGTGATGAACCCCCGGCACCTTAATCTTTGTTTGTCTAAAGCCGCCCGCTGGGCGGCTTTTACTTTGGGAAAACCATGTTTGATATCGGTGTAAATCTCACCAGTTCACAGTTTGCCAAGGACCGTCCCGCCGTGCTGGAACGCGCGCGCGCCGCAGGCGTGAAAGGGATGCTGATTACCGGTACGGATCTGACGGAGAGCCGGGCTGCTAGTGAGCTGGCGCAGTTGCACACCGGCTACTGTTGGTCCACTGCGGGCGTGCATCCGCATCATGCCAGTAGTTGGGACGAGCAGGTCGCTGAACATATCCACGAATTGGCCGCTCAACCGCACGTCGCGGCGGTGGGGGAATGTGGGCTGGATTTTAACCGTAATTTTTCCACACCAGAGCAACAAGAGGTGGCATTCAGCGCACAGCTTGCGTTAGCTGCAGAGCTGTCGCTGCCGGTATTTCTTCATTGCCGCGATGCGCACGCACGTTTTGCCGCGCTGCTCGCGCCATGGTTGGATAAACTGCCCGCGGCAGTGGTGCACTGTTTTACGGGCACGGCTGAAGAATTAGAAGGCTGTCTGTCGCTAGGCTTGTCGATCGGTATTACCGGTTGGGTCTGTGATGAACGGCGTGGCCTGGAGTTGCGTGCACTGTTGCCGCAGATTCCGGCCGATCGTTTGTTGTTGGAAACCGACGCACCCTATCTGTTGCCCCGGGATTTACATCCGAAACCTGCATCTCGCCGCAACGAACCCTGTTTTTTGCCTCATATCGTCCGGCAGGTGGCCGCCTGGCGACACGAAGACCCCGAATGGCTGGGGCAGAAAACCGATGAGAACGCCCGCCGGCTTTTCCGGCTGGAATGAGTTAGGAGAAAACTATGAGCTATGCATTTCCGGGTACCTTCCCAGGTCGTCGTATGCGCCGCGTGCGCCGTCATGATTTCAGTCGTCGCTTGGTGGCGGAGAACCAACTGACGGTTAACGACCTGATCTACCCGGTATTTGTCATGGAAGGCAGTAACCGTCAGGAAGCCGTATCATCCATGCCCGGCGTATCACGCATGAGCATCGATCTACTGATTAAAGAAGCGGAAGCCATCGCTAAGCTGGGTGTGCCCGTGATCTCCCTGTTCCCGGTTATTGAGCCAGGCCTGAAGTCACTGCACGCAGAAGAAGCTTATAACCCGGACGGTTTGGTACAACGTACGGTACGTGCGTTGAAAGACGCGGTGCCAGAGCTGGGCATTTTGACTGACGTGGCGCTTGATCCTTACACCACTCACGGTCAGGACGGCATCATTGATGAGCAAGGCTATGTCATCAACGATATCACCAAAGAAATTCTGGTGCGTCAGGCGCTGTCTCATGCAGAAGCCGGGGCAGAAATCGTGGCACCAAGTGACATGATGGATGGTCGTATTGGCGCGATTCGCGATCAGTTGGAGCATCAAGGTCTGATTAATACTCAGATCATGGCTTACTCCGCAAAATATGCGTCTTGTTACTACGGCCCATTCCGCGATGCGCTGGGTTCAAGCGGCAATCTGAAAGGCGGCAACAAAAAAACCTACCAGATGGACCCGGCCAACAGCGACGAAGCGTTGCAGGAAATTGCACAAGATCTGCAGGAAGGCGCAGATATGGTAATGGTTAAGCCGGGTATGCCTTATCTGGACGTGGTACGCCGGGTGAAAGACACCTTCGGTGTGCCGACTTTTGCCTATCAGGTGTCAGGTGAGTATGCGATGCATATGGCAGCGATTCAGAATGGTTGGTTGCAGGAGCAGCCCGCGGTAATGGAATCACTGATGTGCTTCAAACGCGCCGGTGCTGACGGTGTGCTGACCTACTTTGCCAAGCGAGTTGCTCAGTGGATGCATGACGACGCGATGCAGCGCTAAGACGCGATTACCAACGATAAAGGCGCCATAGGCGCCTTTTTGCATTACAACTTTTGAAACTGCCGGTTATCGACACTCTGAGTCACCTGCTTGTTTATCAGGTTCAGTAGCAGCATTGAGCGCGCCTCGCCGTCAGGCTCGGTGTAGATGGCTTTTAACCCTTCAAACACGCCGTCGACGATCAACACGCTATCTCCCGGTTGCGGGGTTTCAGGATCGAAGTAGGTTTCGCCGGTATGCGTCTGCAACTCTTCGATCACTTTCTGCGGGATAGTGGTCGGCGTTGAACCAAAGCGTACGAAGTGGCTGACACCACGTGTTGCACTGATGGTCGTGGTATGGATGCGTTCCGGATTGAATTCCACAAACAGGTAGTTGGGGAACAGGGGTTCGCTGACCGCAATGCGTTTGCCGCGTACGATCTTTTCCAACGTAATGATTGGGCTCAGGCAGTTCACTTCCTGCCGCTCCAGATGTTCCTGCGCCCGTAAAAGTTGGCCGCGTTTACAATACAGTAGGTACCAAGATTCCATAATTTCACATGCCTTTCTGTCAGCCGGTAAGCATATCAAAAGCCATTACGGATACATAGTGGTGCAAGTTTCAGCATGTAACCGTCGCTATCTGCATGAATCGTTGGCAATTAGCGAAGGGTCACACACTTATTCGCACGGCTTGGGTATAACAGAGGGCTAAAAATTTGCTACCGTCGCAGTATGCCTTGGCCTGAGATTGCCAGATGTGACGCTATTCATCGTTTTTGATTGAGGGGGAGAAATGGAACTATTTCTGTTGAGTAACGGCAAGCTGTCCGGGGAGGATGAGCTGCTGGGCTATGCCAAGAAACACCTGTTGGCGATGATCGCACGCCGCGGCATCACGTCCGCCGTTTTTATCCCTTATGCCATGATCCGCAGTGATTACGATCAACGCGCGCAGGACTTGTCGCAAACGTTAGGTATTAACGTAACCAGCATTCACCATGCCGAGTCCCCGGCTGCGGCGATAGCACAGGCGGAATGCATTTTGGTCAGCGGTGGCAATACCTGGATGCTAAACCAGATGCTGCATGAGAACGGTTTGATCGTCCCTATCCAGCGAGCGGTGCGTGAACGTAGCGTACCCTATGTGGGCTGGAGCGCGGGTTGCAACGTTGCCACACCAAGCATTCGTACCACCAATGACATGCCAGTGCGCAATAGCGTCGTACTGCCAGCATTGAACCTGTTCCCGGTTCAAATTAACCCGCACTACATTGATGCTCATATCAGTGGCCACATGGGCGAAACGCGTGATGAACGTCTGGCGGAGTTTTGCGCGGTTAATCCAAGCGAGTCTGTGGTGGCGTTGCGTGAAGGTAGCCTGCTGCACGTTGAGGGTAATGATTTGCGTTACTTCAGCGCCAGAGAGCAAGGTTTCAAGGTGTTCCGCCACGGTGTGGAGACCCAGGAGTACCGTGATACACAGGCGTTACATACGTTGGTGCCGTTCACGTGCCACTGAGAACCGGCGATGTATTTACCGGTGTTTAACAAAAGTGCAGCAACAACCGTGAAGAGGGCTTATAATGCCCTCCTCACTGGCCGTTATAATGATCAGCATGAAATACCGTGACTTACGCGATTTCCTCTCGTTGCTGGAAAAGAGAGGGGAACTAAAACGCATTAGCCAGCCGATTGATCCCTATCTGGAAATGACAGAAATTGCCGATCGTACTTTACGTGCGGGCGGCCCGGCGCTGCTGTTCGAAAACCCGAAAGGGTACGACATGCCTGTGCTGTGCAATCTGTTCGGAACCGCCAATCGCGTTGCGATGGGCATGGGGCAGGAGGATGTCAGCTCGTTGCGTGAAGTCGGCAAATTGCTGGCGTTCCTGAAAGAGCCAGAGCCACCAAAGGGCTTCCGCGACCTGTTTGATAAACTACCGAAGTTCAAGCAAGTGTTGAACATGCCGACCAAGGTCTTGGGTTCAGCGCCTTGCCAGGAACAGGTATGGCAGGGCGATGACGTCGATCTCAGCCGTATCCCGGTGATGCACTGCTGGCCGGAAGACGCGGCACCGTTGATCACCTGGGGCCTGACAGTCACTCGTGGGCCGCAAAAAGAGCGACAGAACCTGGGTATCTATCGTCAACAGGTGCTGAGCAAGAATAAAGTCATCATGCGTTGGTTGTCGCACCGCGGCGGCGCGCTGGATTATCTTGAATGGTGCCAGGCACATCCCGGTGAGCGTTTCCCGGTTGCCGTCGCGCTAGGTGCAGATCCTGCCACTATTCTTGGTGCAGTGACGCCAGTGCCGGATACCCTGTCTGAATATGCTTTTGCTGGCCTATTGCGTGGCAATAAGACTGAAGTGGTCAAGTGTATCTCTTGCGATCTGGAAGTGCCCGCCAGCGCAGAAATCGTGTTAGAGGGTTACATTGAACCGGGTGAAATGGCGCCGGAAGGCCCGTATGGCGATCACACCGGTTACTACAACGAGATAGACCACTTCCCAGTCTTCACTATCACCCACATTACTCAACGTCGCGACGCCATTTATCACTCGACCTACACTGGCCGTCCGCCGGATGAGCCGGCGGTGTTGGGTGTGGCGTTGAACGAAGTATTTGTGCCAATCTTGCAAAAGCAGTTCCCGGAAATTGTTGATTTCTATTTACCGCCTGAAGGTTGTTCCTATCGCCTGGCGGTAGTGACCATTAAGAAACAGTATGCGGGTCATGCCAAACGCGTAATGATGGGCGTCTGGTCATTCCTGCGTCAGTTTATGTACACCAAGTTCGTGATTGTTTGTGACGATGACATCAATGCTCGTGACTGGAATGATGTGATCTGGGCGATCACCACCCGAATGGATCCGGCAAGGGATACTGTTATGGTGGAGAATACGCCGATCGATTATCTGGACTTCGCCTCACCGGTTTCCGGTTTGGGATCGAAGATGGGGCTGGATGCCACCAATAAATGGCCGGGTGAAACCCCGCGCGAATGGGGCCGTCCGATTCAGATGGATGAAAAGGTGCGTGCGCGCGTCGACGAAATCTGGGATGAGCTCGCAATTTTAAGTGACAGAGAACCGACAATATAATCTATCCAAGTAATTGGGGTTGCATTGAAGTGGCAACGCAGCGAATCCCTTGGCACTTAGATATTGAAGTGGCCGAGGTCAGCGAGTAAAGCCAATAAAGATTCAGCTTCAAGTATGAAGGGTAAGTCAGGCTCTGTTCTCAGTTTTGCATTGATGACCCGACAGAGGGAACGCATGACAATATTGAGCTGTAAAGTGACCTCCGTAGAGGCCATTACCGATACGGTTTACCGGGTACGTTTGGTGCCTGAGGCACCGTTTTCTTTCAAGGCAGGGCAGTATTTGATGGTGGTGATGGATGAGCGTGACAAGCGTCCGTTCTCATTGGCCTCGATCCCGACAGAGCAGGATTACATTGAGCTGCACATTGGTGCTTCGGAACTGAATCTGTACGCTATGGCGGTGATGGATCGTATTCTGAAAGAGCAGGCGATTACCGTTGATATCCCGCACGGTGACGCTTGGTTGCGTGAGGAAGGCAGTCGTCCGCTGGTGTTGATCGCCGGTGGTACAGGGTTCTCCTATGCGCGCTCGATTCTGTTGGCTGCGTTGGAGCAGCAGCCGAACCGCGATATCTCTATCTACTGGGGCGGGCGTGAGCTGAAGCACCTGTACGATTTGAGTGAGCTGGAAGCACTGTCGGTGCAACACCCGAACCTGAAAGTGATCCCGGTAGTTGAACAACCGGAAGACGAGTGGCGTGGCCGTAGTGGCACGGTTCTCAGCGCGGTATTGCAGGACTTCGGTACGCTGGCGGAGCACGATATCTATATTGCCGGGCGTTTTGAAATGGCAAAAATTGCTCGGGAGCGTTTCTGTGCCGAACGTGGTGCGCTGGAAGCACACATGTTCGGTGATGCCTTCTCGTTTATCTAATACACGGGATAGGCATAAGACGGGGTGGCCGGTGGTCGCCCCGTTTTTATTTGGGCGCCGGCGAATAACAGGCATAAAAAAACCCGCCCCTGACAGGCGGGAAGTACGGCAACTAAACTTGGTGGGATGCTGCGATTTTAAGTGTTGACGCAGTCATCCCTAATAGACACAGCTAAACGCGTTCAAAGACGGTCGCGATCCCCTGTCCCAATCCAATACACATGGTCGCCAAACCAAATTGCACGTCACGGCGTTCCATGTTGTTCAACAGCGTTGTCGAGATGCGTGAGCCTGAGCAGCCCAGCGGGTGGCCCAATGCAATGGCGCCGCCATTCAGGTTAATCTTGTCGTCGATACTGTCCAACAGCCCCAGATCCTTGATGCAAGGCAGAGACTGTGCGGCAAAGGCTTCGTTCAGTTCGAACAAATCGATATCCTGCACGCTCAGACCGGCACGTTTGAGCGCCAACTTGCTGGCAGGTACCGGGCCGTAACCCATGATGGATGGGTCGCAACCGACGACTGCCATCGAGCGAATGCGTGCGCGGGCTTTCAGACCGAGCGATTTGGCGCGTGATTCGCTCATCAGCAACATAGCCGACGCACCGTCGGACAATGCTGAAGAGGTACCTGCGGTCACAGTGCCGTTGACCGGATCGAAAGCCGGGCGCAGTGCTGCAAGGCTGGCGACGGTCGTTTCTGGACGAATCACTTCGTCGAAATCATAACGAGTCAGTACACCGTCGGCGTCGTGGCCGGTGGTTGGGATGATTTCATTCTTGAAATAGCCGGCCAGTGTGGCGGCATGAGCGCGTTGGTGCGAGCGTGCGGCGAACTCATCCTGCATCTGTCGACTGATATTGTGTATCTTGGCCAGCATCTCAGCGGTCAGGCCCATCATACCGGCGGCTTTTGCCACGCTGCGGCTCAGGCCCGGGTGGAAATCCACACCGTGATTCATTGGTACGTGGCCCATATGCTCTACGCCACCAATCAGGCTGACATGTGCATCGCCGACCATAATGGCGCGTGCGGCATCGTGCAGCGCCTGCATGGAGGAGCCGCACAGCCGGTTTACGGTAACCGCAGGTACGCTATGTGGGATTTCGGCCAGCAGTGAGGCGTTACGGGCAATGTTAAAGCCCTGTTCCAGCGTTTGCTGCACACAACCCCAATAAATGTCGTCAATTTCGGCGGCATCCAGTGACGAATTACGGCTCAGTACCGCGCGCATCAGGTGGGCGGAAAGATCTTCAGCGCGTACCTGGCGGAAGGCGCCGCCCTTAGAGCGGCCCATCGGCGTGCGTACGGCATCAACAATAACTACGTTTTCCATCTTTATGACCTCATGCCGGTTGGCCAGTGGAGACATCGGACAGCGGCGCTGCCACTGGGTAGTAGCTTTCATTATGTTCAGCTTTGGCCCGCAGGCCGGCAGGCACCTGATACAGGGCGCCAAGATGCGCATAACGCTGGGCCAGTTCGACATAATTGGCGGTGCCAAGCGTATCCAGGTAACGGAATGCCCCGCCGTGGAATGGAGGGAAACCGATGCCGTAGACCAGCGCCATATCGGCCTCAGCTGGGCTGGCAATAATGTTTTCTTCCAGACAACGTACGACTTCGTTGATCATTGGGATCATCATACGGGCAATGATTTCTTCGTCGCTGATGGTTTGGCGCGGTTGGCTGACTTCAGCCAGTAACGTGTCGGTCTGCTCATCGTTGTCTTTACGTGGTTTGCCTTTGCTGTCCTGGCTGTAACGATAGAAGCCCAGTTGGTTTTTCTGACCGAAACGCTGGTTATCAAACATTACATCGATGGCGTCGCGATAATCTTTGCCCATGCGCTCTGGGAAACCTGCCGCCATCACTGCTTGAGCGTGGTGTGCAGTATCGATACCGACGACGTCGAGCAGGTAAGCGGGGCCCATTGGCCAGCCAAACTGTTTCTCCATCACTTTGTCGATCTGACGGAAGTCCACCCCGTCGCGCAGCAGCATGCTGAAACCGGCAAAATATGGGAACAACACACGGTTGACGAAGAACCCTGGGCAGTCATTGACCACAATCGGCGTTTTGCCCATGCGGCTGGCGTAAGCCACCACAGCGGCAATGGTGCTATCGCTGGTTTGTTCACCACGGATGATTTCCACCAGCGGCATGCGATGTACTGGGTTAAAGAAGTGCATGCCGCAGAAGTTTTGCGGGCGCTTCAATGATTTTGCCAAGTGATTAATCGGAATGGTCGACGTATTTGACGCCAGTACAGTATCTTCGCCGATCAAGCCTTCCACTTCGGACAGTACTGCTGCCTTAACCTTTGGATTCTCGACAACGGCTTCAACGATTACTTGCGCACGTTCGATACCGGCATAATCCAGAGTCGGTTGAATGGTCGACAATACTTGCGCCATCTTCATGCCGTCTAGCTTGCCACGCTCCAACTGCTTGTTAAGCAGCTTGGCGGCTTCATTCATGCCGAGCGTCAGGGATTTGTCGTTAATGTCTTTCATGACAACCGGTACGCCTTTCAGCGCAGACTGGTAGGCGATACCGCCACCCATGATACCGGCACCCAACACCGCTGCTTGCTTTGGTGCTTCAACGTTCTTCGCGAGTTTCTTCGCCTGACCTTTCACAAACTGGTCATTAAGGAAGATGCCGACCAGCGCGCGAGCCTCTTTGGAGCGGGCCAATGGCACAAAGCTGGCGGTTTCCAGTTTCAATGCTTCATCACGGCCCAGCTTGGCTGCGGCCTCAATGGTTTTGACTGCGGTCATTGGCGCCGGATAATGTTTTCCGGCGGTTTGCATCACCATGCCTTTGGCGGTGGTGAAGCTCATGGCCGCTTCAATTGGGCTGAGTTTTAATGGCTCGAGTTTTGGCTGGCGATAGGCGCGCCAGTCCAGTTTGCCTTCAATCGCCTGTTGCAGCATTTTCAGCGCGGCTTCCACCAACTTTTCTGGTGCAACGACGGCGTCTACCAAACCGACCTTCAGTGCATCTTTAGCACTGATGTCTTTACCGGCGGCGATGATCTCCAATGCACTGTCGTTACCCAGCAGGCGTGGCAAACGAACAGAGCCGCCGAAGCCCGGCATAATGCCCAGTTTGGTTTCCGGCAGGCCGATGCGCGCATCTGGAGAGGCAACGCGGAAATCGGTCGCCAGAATGCATTCACAGCCACCACCGAGCGCATAGCCGTTAATGGCCGAAATGGTCGGTACCGGCAAATCTTCCAAGCGGTTAAAGATGCTATTGGCAAAGACCAGCCATTCCTGCAGCTTTTCAGCCGGTGCAGCAAACAGCGAAAGGAACTCGGTGATATCAGCACCGACAATAAATGCGGCCTTGGTGGAACGCAGCAGCAGGCCTTTCAACTCGGTCTGCTTTTCCAACACCGTGAGTGCTTCACCCAGGCTGGCAACAGTGCGGGTATCCAGCTTGTTTACAGAACCTGGGGCATTAAACACCAGCTCGGCGATGCCGTTGTCGAGCCAGTGCAGTTGTAATGTTTCGCCTTGGTAGAGCATGTGTATCTCCTGAATCAGCGTTTGATCTGGTATGACCAGATGATGAGGAGTGTGGTTTTTATGTTAACAATATGCAAATGAGAGATTGCATTTTTGCAGGGCGGATCACATGACTATAAGGTATGTTTATGATTTAAAACGAAGTTATATTTTATGCGTTATGGTGATTTGCTGGCACATGAAAGCCCCCATAGACTTGCTGTGGACGAGTGCGACACACGCAGAGGTACGGAATGAGTAAAGAAGTATGCATAAAGCACAGTAGTTTCTGGAGTATTCCTGCCAGAACGATGACGCTGGCCTGTCTGCTGGTCTTTATGGCGCAAATGGCGACAACGGTGTACTTGCCTTCTCTACCTACGGTGATGCAGGAATTGGCGATGACGCGCCGCGCAACTGAGCTTTCGATATCAATCTTCGTGATTGGCGCTGCCTTGCCGGTGTTGTTTTGGGGGGCTGCAGCCGATCGTTTTGGTCGCCGCTTGCCACTGACGTTATCTCTGGTGCTGTTCATCAGTTGCAGCCTATTGTTGACGTTTTGCAGTAATGGCACGCAGTTATTGGTGCTGCGTGCACTGCAAGGGGTTGCAGCCGGCGGTGCCGCGATTATCGCGCGTATTATTGTTCGCGATAACTGGCACGGCGATGAATTGGCGAGACGGCTCTCTGTGTTGTCGATCGCCTTTATCGCCGCGTTGGGCGGTGGGCAGTTTATTGGTGGGTTACTCAGCCAGTATTCGCACTGGCAAATGGGTTTTGTACTGATGGGGCTGACCGGGATGGCAATTTTGTTGCTCATGGCGACATTGCCGCTGGAGGCAGGTCGTACAGAGGGGCAACGTCCGGGGATGGCGGCAACCTATTGGCATATTCTGCGCCGCCCAGGCTTCTTCTGGCCGGCATGTGTTGGTGGATTGGGGTTCGCAACAACGGTGACGTTGCAGGAAGTGAGCCCGTTTATCATACAGCAGGGTTTTGGCCTAAATGTGACGGCATTTGGGGCGCTGGGGCTGGTCATCGGCGTGGCTTACTTTTCTGGAGCCATGGTAGTGAATCGAACCGTGGCGCGTTTCGGCGGTAAGCGGTTAATGCTGGTGGGAGCGCGTATTGTCGCTATGACGACTGCTGCGATCATGTTGCTGTGGTGGAGTGGCTTGCTGGTGGGGCTTTCCGGCATGGCGTTATTCGTTGTGCTGTATTGTCTGACTATTTTTGGCCAGGCAGTGTTGTTCCCTAACAGTATGGCGATGGCCGTCAGTGATGCCAAAGCGCATGGCGCCTATGCGATGGCGTTATGTGGATTTCTGCAACAATGTCTGGCGGGTATCGCGGCTGCCGGTGCGGTTTTGCTCGAGCATCACGGGTTGTGGGCGGCCGCTATTGCCTTGTTGGGTTTTATTGCCTGGTTAATTGTTAAGCTACGGATGTAACGGCGTTTACAACGATTTGCGAACCGCCCCGCATGCCCGAGGTGATGAGGTTGGTGCGCCGGAACGGTGTGCTAAGATGAGGCATTCCGTTCTAATGGTATGTAAAAGGGTATTGTGATGGAAACACTGGCTTCTTTGTATAACGACCACCTGGCAGAACTACAAAAACGCGCGCGTGAAGTGTTAACGCGCAATAAACTGGATGCGTTGCTGATCCACTCAGGGGAACTGCAACGGATCTTCCAGGACGACCGCAGTTATCCGTTCAAAGTGAACGCGCACTTTAAGGCTTGGGTGCCGGTCACCTCAGTGCCAAACTGCTGGCTGTGGGTGGACGGCGTTAACAAACCGAAGCTGTGGTTCTATTCGCCGGTCGATTACTGGCACAGTGTTGAGCCGTTGCCTGAGAGTTTCTGGACCAAATCTGTTGAGTTGATGCCGTTGGCCAATGCTGACGATATCGCGCAGCAACTGCCTGCTCAGCGTGAACGTGTGGGTTATATTGGTTATGCACAGCAGCGTGCCCGTGACCTCGGCATCTCAGCGGAAAACGTCAATCCGAAAGCCGTATTGAACTACCTCGATTTCCATCGCTCAATCAAAACAGGTTATGAACTGGCCTGTATGCGTGAAGCGCAAAAAACTGCAGTGATGGGGCACCGTGCTGCCCATGAAGCCTTCCTGTCGGGCATGAGCGAGTTTGATATCAACCTGGCTTACCTCACGGCAACCGGACATCGTGACACCGATGTACCTTATGACAACATTGTTGCGTTGAATGAACATGCGTCGGTTCTGCATTACACCACGCTGGATCACCAGCCGCCGGCCGAAGTACTGAGTTTCCTGATTGACGCCGGTGCGGAATACAATGGCTATGCCGCTGACTTGACGCGAACTTATGCCGGTCAGAGCGGTAGTGACTTCGCACAGCTGGTCAAAGATCTCAATCACGAACAACTGGCACTGATGGAGACCATCAAAGCTGGCGTACGCTATACCGATTACCATGTTCAGATGCATCAACGTATCGCAAAACTGCTCAAGAGCCACAAGCTGGTGAGCGGCATCAGTGAAGAAGCGATGGTAGAGCAGGGGCTGACGACGCCGTTCTTACCACATGGTTTGGGGCATCCTCTGGGTCTGCAGGTGCATGATTCTGCGGGCTTCATGCAGGATGAACAAGGTACCCATCTGGCTGCTCCGTCCAAATACCCGTACCTGCGCTGCACCCGTGTATTGCAACCAGGCATGGTATTGACCATTGAACCGGGCATGTATTTTATTGAATCACTGTTAGCGCCATGGCGTAGCGGCGAATTCAGCCAGCACTTTGCCTGGGATCGTATCGATGCGCTGAAACCTTATGGTGGTATCCGTATTGAAGACAATATCGTGATTCACGAAAAGCGTATTGAGAACATGACGCGTGATCTGAACCTGGCCTGATGCAGCCTTATCCGATCCCGGCAGGCCCTGTTAGCGTCAGCGAAGAAATAAAGAAGAGCCGTTTTATCACCCTGCTTGCGCCGACTGGCGGGGTTGATGCGGCCAAGGCGTTTATCCAGCAGGTTCGTGATGAACACCCGACCGCCCGTCATCATTGTTGGGCATTTGTCGCTGGGCCCCCGACTGATTCACAACAGTTGGGGTTTTCCGACGACGGGGAACCTTCCGGCACTGCGGGTAAACCTATTCTTGCGCAGTTGATGGGGAGTGGTATAGGGGAAATCACCGCTGTAGTAGTACGTTACTATGGCGGTATTAAACTCGGCACTGGCGGTTTGGTGAGAGCCTACGGCAGTGGTGTGCAGCAAGCATTAAAGCAGTTGGCTGTAAGCTACAAGATCCCGCAGGCCGAATATACTTTGCAATGTGACTATGCGCAGTTGGCATTGGTAGAGAATCTGTTGCAGCAATTAGAAGGGCGGATTGTACAGGGGGAGTATGGCGCTTCAGTCCTGCTGCATCTGACTTTACCGGTAACTGGGGTTGAAGCGTTCGGGAATAAATTACGTGATCTCAGTCGCGGTAATTTGCAATTGACCCCCATTTCGCAATAATTCCCCCAACTGAATTGCTAAGGATCGTGCTGAAATGCATTTTCGCGCTATAACCCGTATCGTTGGTCTGCTGGTCATCCTGTTCTCCGGGACGATGTTTATTCCTGGTCTGGTGGCATTGATATACCGCGATGGGGCGGGGAGGGCATTCAGCCAGACCTTCTTTGTGGCTGTGACCATTGGATTGATATTGTGGTGGCCCAATCGCAAGCAAAAGCATGAGCTGAAGCCACGCGAAGGTTTTCTGATTGTGGTGCTGTTCTGGACCGTGCTGGGCAGTGTCGGGGCATTACCGTTTTTATTCTCGGAGCGGCCTAACCTGTCGCTAACCGATGCTTTCTTTGAATCTTTCTCCGGCTTAACGACGACAGGTGCCACCACATTGGTGGGATTGGACTCGTTGCCGAAAGCCATTTTGTTCTACCGTCAGATGCTGCAGTGGATGGGCGGGATGGGGATCATCGTATTGGCGGTCGCGATACTGCCAATCCTCGGCGTCGGCGGCATGCAGTTATACCGTGCAGAAATGCCCGGCCCGCTGAAAGACAACAAGATGCGTCCACGCATTGCCGAAACCGCGAAAACCCTGTGGCTGATTTATGTGTTGCTGACTATCGCCTGCGCATTGGCGTTATGGGGCGCGGGCATGTCGGTATTCGATGCTATCGGCCACAGTTTTTCGACTATCGCCATTGGCGGCTTTTCTACCCATGATGCCAGTATCGGGTATTACGCCAGTCCAACCATTAACACCATTATTGCTATCTTCCTGCTGATCTCGGGTTGTAACTACGGTTTGCACTTCGCCTTACTGAGTGGTCGCAGCCTGAAAGTCTATTGGCGCGATCCTGAGTTTCGCATGTTTATCGCTGTGCAACTGACGTTGGTGGTGGTGTGTACTGCCGTGTTGTGGGGGCACGGGGTTTACAAAACCGGTATGGAAACGGTCAATCAAGCGTTCTTCCAGGTTGTATCGATGGCGACAACTGCGGGCTTTACCACTGACAGCATTGCCAAGTGGCCGTTATTCCTGCCGATGTTGTTGTTGTGTTCTGCATTTATTGGCGGCTGTGCTGGTTCAACAGGGGGCGGGCTGAAAGTGATCCGTATTCTGTTGCTGTATTTACAGGGTTCACGTGAGCTCAAAAGGCTGGTGCATCCCAATGCTGTTTACACGATCAAGTTGGGTAACCGGGCGCTGCCGGAACGTATTCTTGAAGCGGTATGGGGGTTCTTCTCTGCTTATGCATTGGTCTTTATCGTCAGCATGCTGGCAATTATTGCTACCGGTGTTGATGATTTCTCTGCTTTTGCTGCGGTAACTGCGACGTTGAACAATCTGGGGCCGGGTTTGGGTGTCGTGGCGGATAACTTTACGACTATGCCTGCACCGGCGAAGTGGATTCTGGTTCTGACGATGCTGTTCGGGCGCCTTGAAGTCTTTACACTACTGGTTCTGTTTACGCCGACGTTCTGGCGTGAATGATCCTGATAGAAGGAGTAACGCCGTGAAGGCACTGATTCTTTATTCCAGCCGTGATGGGCAAACACGTTCTATCGCTTCTTATATAGCAAACAAATTACAGGATACATTGCGCTGCGACGTGATTGATCTGCAGCAAGCGGATGATGTTGACCTTAACCAGTATCAGCAGGTGCTGATTGGTGCCTCGATACGTTATGGACATTTCCATCCGGCGTTGGCTAAGTTTGTTAAGCAGCATGCCGAGCAGTTGAACCAGATGCCAAGTGCATTTTTCAGCGTTAACCTGACTGCCCGCAAAGCAGAGAAGCGTTCACCCCAGACCAATGCTTATACCCGCAAGTTTCTGTTGTCCTCCCCTTGGCAGCCAAAACAGTGTGTCGTGTTTGCCGGCGCACTGCGTTATCCGCGTTATCGCTGGTTCGATCGCGTCATGATTCAACTTATTATGCGTATGACAGGCGGCGAAACAGATACCAGTAAAGAAGTTGAGTATACCGATTGGCAAATGGTGGACCGCTTTGCTCAGGAGTTTGGGCAAATTCAGTATGAAAAGTGACGAAAACGCTGCC
>NZ_BCTT01000013.1 GCF_001590905.1 Serratia grimesii NBRC 13537 | reverse complement strand
GAGTTCTTTACGAGCAGACATTACGGGACTCCAGAGTGATTACAGTTCAGCGGCCAGCATGTCTTCCAGCTTTTGCTGGTCAACGGCGAACAGACGGATACCTTCGGCCAGTTTTTCAACCGCCATCGCGTCTTGGTTATGCTGCCAGCGGAATTCGGCTTCAGCCAGCGGGGCAGGTTGGTGGAAGGCTTCAGTGGATGGCGTCAGCTTACGTTCGACCGGCTGGTCGCTGTGCTTAAGTTGTTCCAGCAGATTCGGTGCAATGGTCAGACGATCGCAACCGGCCAATGCCAGGATCTGCTCTACCTTGCGGAAGCTGGCTCCCATGATCACCGTCTGATAACGGTACTGTTTGTAGTATTCGTAAATGTTGCGTACTGATTTCACACCCGGATCTTGGTCGGCATCATAGTCAGCGGCAGGCTGTTTGGCCTGATACCAGTCATAGATGCGGCCGACGAACGGAGAGATCAAGAAGACGCCGGCTTCGGCGCAGGCACGAGCCTGGGCGAAAGAGAACAGCAGTGTCAGGTTGGTATTGATGCCTTCTTTTTCCAGTTCCTCGGCGGCTTTAATGCCTTCCCAGGTGGACGCCAACTTGATCAAAATACGTGATTTATCGATGCCTTGTTCCTGATACAGACCAATCAGTTTGCGTGCTTTAGCAACGCACATGCCGCGGTCAAAGGACAGGCGGGCATCCACTTCGGTGGAAATGCGCCCCGGTACGCTTTTCAGGATTTCGACGCCGATGTTCACGGCGAGTTTGTCGCTGGCATTGATCAGTTGGGTTTCTTTATTGCCACCCTGCTGGCGGGCATAGCTCAGGGCTTCGAGGATCAGTGGCTTATATTGAGGCAGCGCAGCGGCTTTCAGGATCAGTGAAGGGTTGGTGGTGGCATCTTGCGGTTCGAACTGGCGGATAGATTCGATATCGCCGCTGTCGGCCACAACCGTGGTTAGCTGCTTGAGTGCGTCTAATTGGTTCATTTATAAGCTCCTTGACCAAACGTCAATGTAGGGAAATGAGAACGTTTTCCATCATAGGCTGAACACACTGCATCAGAAGCGTAATGATTAAAATGCGCTTTTTCTGATTGTTGCGATGGATAAGAACAATGGATCCCGTTTAAAGCCAGGCAGGGCGCGGTTTGTTAGCCGTTGGCATGCACCGAAAAGCGGTCTCATGGTCACGCGCGGGACAGGCGTATGGGGCATCAAACAATAAAAAAGGGCCCAGCCTTGGCTGAACCCTAGGGTATTCCCCTTCTTATTACTTGGTCAAATTAACGTCAATGGCTTGATAGAAGGCATTGGCCGTATCTGCTACATCCCACACGGCGAGGATGACGTGCGAACCACTACGGTCTGCCGGTATGTTGCACTGGTGGGTGACCTGTGCAGCAGGAATGGCACCACCGTCGTTTTGTTGACAGAACGGCGTCAGATCAAACGAAGCACGGGTCAGTGGCTGTGACGCATCCCAGTTTGGCTTGGTAATGAAATAACGCCAGCTGCTGGTGCTGTGACGTGCTGTCAGCGTCCAGGTGAAGGAGTTCGGACCTGTGTGCAGGTTGATCTTGTTCCAACGGGTAGGGGTCTGCTGATCCAACTCGAAGAAGGTGGACTTGTCGGCACTGGCAATGTGTCCATCAGCCGGACCGGCCTGCGGGAAGCCTTTCAGCCCTTCAACGCTTTGCGGTTCATATTGCACGCTACCGCACTGGGTATTGAGCTGCAGTTTGCACTGATAGGCACGGCTGGCAGGTGTTTCGACATAACCGTGGGCTGAAGCTTGTTGAGATACGCCGAACAGTGCCGCGCTCAGCAGGCCAAGAGACATAAGGGTACGGGAAGTATTGTTCATAAGTCACTCCTGACTGAAGTTGTATTGTAAGTTGGGTTTATTTTCACCGGTAAAATGAGGGGTTATTAACGGAATTAAAAACATCATTCTTGGCGGCTTGTTTTATTTTTACGCTTAGTCTCTCTCGTCAGGGTGGAATGTTTTATAGGCTATTAACTAAAATTATTATGATGATTGTCTTTTATTTCTTCGTTGAATTTATTTAAACGCTACAGCCTAAAAAATCGGTGTCATGATGAATTTTATTTAAAGGATTGATGAATAGTCTTTCAGATGATTTTCTCTGATATGGAGTATATTGCTTGTGGTTTTACTTACTCTTGTGTGACTTGAACGACTTTACGCGCCAACCACTTGGGAATTTAGTGTCAATTTTTTCTTATTTTATGTCAAAGAGGAATTTGTATGACTAGATTATCCCTGGATGCGATTAAAATAATCAGCACCATCAAAAGTACCGGCTCTTTCTCAATGGCGGCGGAGGCGCTGCATAAAACCCCTTCGGCGATATCCTATCGAGTATCCAATATTGAAAGTAAGCTCTGCGTGAAACTTTTTCATCGTAATGGACCGATGATTACCCTGACAGATGAAGGGGAGTTCCTGTTGCAGGAAGGCAGCTGGATTTTAAATGCGGTACAGGATCTTGAGAGTAGGGTAAGAAACATCCCCAAACTCGATAATAATATCCGCATTGTCGTTGATAATTTCTTTCCGCTGGAAACGATCACCCAGGATATCCGTGAGTATATTCAGCACAGCCCGAATGCCAACATTTCTGTGCAACGGGAAGCGCTGAACGGTACCTGGGATGCATTGAAGAATAACCGGGCGGATTTGATCATCGCCATTGGCCAGATCCCGGACAGCGTACAGGCGAAAACGCTGATGTTCGGCAAGCTGAATTTTGTGTTATGTGTCTCGCCTTCACATCCGTTTGCGGCGCAGAAAAAGTCGGTGGACAAAAACCAGCGGCTGAACGACATCGTAGTGGTGATTGCCGACAGCAGTCACGAATTGCCAAAGCGTAATCACGGTACCATGCCGTTACAGCGCCAGCTGGTGGTCTGTGATGTTGAGAGTAAGCTGGCATTGCTGAAGCGGGGCATTGGCCACGGTTTCTTGCCCCCCGCGTTGATAGAAAAAGAGTTGGCAAGTGGTGAACTGGTGACGGTTCCGGTCGATATGCAAAAAGGCGATGAAATGATTTGGCTGGCCTGGCATCCGGCCAGTAAAGGGGCTGGTTTTACCTGGTGGCATGAACGCCTGACACGTAAAAGCGACGTTTTTAGCCTGATGGGGCGCGAAGTCATACGTGATGGAGGTTACCCTTGGTGTAACAACTGAGGGAACAGTGACGAAGGGATGCGAAAATTAAACGTTTAATTTACAGGTTGTGCTCCACTAAACCTCACGACTCGCGCCTTGCTGCGCATTCAAATGACCGCCAGCGGCGTCACGTGCAATGGTGGGACGCAACCTCTAACCCCGTTGCCATCGGCCCCGGGGTTTTTTTATGGTGCAACCTGTGATTATGCTACACGGCCCACTTTCAGCCAGGCGGTATCCGAGCCGGGCGCAGACGTGATGTAACCCCATTTTGTCTGCCAGACATAGCCCTGATAAGACACCAGCGCACCCTGGTTATATACGGTGCCGGCGACGTAGGCCGGCGCGCTCATGAGCGGCAGGTTACCAGGACCAACACCGGTATAGCGCAGACCAGTACCCATATCCAATTGGCTGTCATCGTAGTCCGCCGCGTTGAAATAGCGGTCCAACGACGCCAGCAGGTCACCGTTGCGGTTGTCTTGGCCCAGGTGCCAGAACATGACGCCGCCCAGTTGCTGCTGTTTGATGTACTTCGCCTTGTATTTGAAGCTTTCGACGTCGTCATAAGTAACGAACAAACCATTGGCCGCGTGATACAGGTACGGAGTTTTGGTTTTGTCGTTCCACAGGCGCTGGTAGCCATAGTTGCCCAATAGCATCTGTTCCAGTTGGCGATAGGAGGCGATACGTGGATCTTTATCACGGACGCACTCTTCGCAACCCACCAGCCAATAGTCGGTACCTGGGAAGGGATCCTCCCCCGGTGTGCTGTGAGTGCTGTACTGGCTGCCGTTGTTGCTGCTGACGCCTTTAAATGCACGGCCGTAGAATGGCACGCCCATGACGATTTTGCTGCTTGGCACGCCTTCCAACATCAGATGTTGCTGTACTGCAGCGTCCACCGTCAGGCTGAATGGGCTAGGGAAGGCACGGGTCAGTTCTTCCCAGCTCCAGCCCAGATTAGCTTCACGCAGTGCATTATAGAAAGTTGGCCCGGCGCTATCGCCGAACAGCCCCGCCTGATGGTTGGTGATTTTTTCCCATGGGCCTGCAAGATCGTAGGTCATCAGGTTGATGTAATCGAGCGAGGCAACGATCTGCGGCAACTTGCTGTAATAACGCGACAGGAAGAATGCGCCGCCAGCGCCGGCTATGGTCAGTTGATAAGGCAATGCCTGACGGCCATCGGCGAGGGTCTGCTGATTCAGCAGGGTGCGGATTTCTTGCAATGCAGCAACAAAACCGTCGACCTCGCTGCTCTGCGGATATTCCCAGTCAATGTCTACACCGTCAAAGCCGTAGTCTTTCATGATGCGGACGCAGGATTGCGCGAATTTGGTCCGTGACGCGGGGGTCTTCACCGCGTTGACATAGTTGGCGTGAGAAACCCCCAGATCGTTGGAGTAATACCAGCCGCCGATGGAGAACATGATGCGCAGGCTGGGGTTGTGTGCCTTCAGCGCGGTTAACCGGCTGACCACGTCACGCGCCTTGGCGTCATTAGTGGCGGGATCCCAGGCACATTCCAGATTGCTGTTAATGTCGAGGAACGAAAAATTAATGTGGGTGAGCTGCTTGGCCTTGGCCGGTGTAATATTCGACACGGGGAAAGGTACGACTGAGGTATCGGATTCGGTATAGTTATTAATTTGGTTGGTTGGAATAAAATAATAACCAATAACGGCTTTGCGTTCGGACATGGTATTTCTCCAGGTTGAGGTTTCTTGTTATTGAGAGAGATTCTCTCGCCGCTATTAATGTTTATTTTTAAGGTAAAGAGAAGTCGAAATAAATCACAGTAAAGATGAATTTTTTCATTACTTATCGTCGTTATTTACTGCCCCTTGTTGTGTCATGGTTGAGCGTGAATGAATTTGACCTTAGAGGCTGTATTTATTCATTTGCTTTGTTATAGCATCCTTAACTAGATTCTGATGGTACCGATATTCCACCGGTCGTGATCGGCACTTAATTAAAATAAAATAGGAGTATAGCTATGTCCAGCTTAGAGCCAGACGCTGTTGGCTTAATTATTCAGCGAGCATGTGAATATCTTCAGCCGGTGATGAATGCCATTTTGGCGGGAATCATGGCGTTATTACACGGTGCCTATCGCAACGTCGGCATGCGGCGCCGTCTCTTAAATGCGGCGATGTGCGCATTATTGGCCTGGACGGTGCGCGATGCATTGGCGTTGACCGGGCTGGAATTAAAATGGGCGAATCTTGCCAGTGTATTGATTGGCTTTCTGGGGGCCGACTATATCAGCGGATTAATTAAAAAATTCATTGGAAAAAAAACGGGGTTCAAAAATGATAAATGAAATAGAAGATATTCGCTTCACCGCCCGCAGCGAAGCTAACTTAGTGGGGGTTCATCCGGATTTGGTACGGGTGATACGACTGGCATTGCATTATTCACTGGTGCCGTTTTCCATCACCGAAGGACTACGCACCATGGCACGTCAGCGTGATTTGGTGCGAGGTGGCCAAAGCCAAACATTGAAAAGCCGTCATTTGACCGGCCATGCGGTGGACGTGGTCGCGATGCCTGCGGGCGTGGTGTCGTGGGAATGGGACTATTACGCGCAAATTGCAGTGGCAGTGCGTCGTGCGGCGCGTGAGTGTGCAGTCAACGTTGAGTGGGGCGGCGAATGGAAAACGCTGAAGGACGGGCCGCATTTCCAGCTTTCCTTCAAGGATTATCCGGCATGAGCAGTTGGCTAAGCAGGTTGTCACAAGGTGGATTGCTGCTGCTGTTGGTGGCGGCAATTTGCCTCGGTGCATACAGCTCACTGCTGTCGCATCGGCTGGAGTTGGTGCGACAGCAGGCGAGCGAACAGCAAAAGACCCTGGCGCAGCAGGCGGGGTTGATTGCCACGCTGCAAACCCAGGATGCACAGAACCGGGCGCTAATGGCGGCTCAACAGCAGCAGGAACAACAGCTGCGTCAGCAAAGTGACGTCTACCAGAGGAAATACCGTGAAGCGATTAAAAATGACGCCTGTGCTGGGCAGTCTATGCCTGACGCTGTTGTTGAGCTCCTGCGCCCAACCCTCGCAGACGGCAGTGCCGGTGGTGCTGTTGCCCCCTGAGTCAGTGTTTACCCCGTGCGAGCAGCCACAGTTGCTGGGTAACACCTGGGGCGATGCGCTGAGTTACACACTGGCACTACAAACCTCGTTACAAATTTGCGCAGGCCGGGTGGCGACCCTCAATGCCTGGCGTGCCCAACTGCCGTCGCACTGACGGCAGTGTTTTTCTTTTCCATCCTGTGGTACTTCTTTTTTTACTTTTAAAAAACTATTTCGATCAAGGTTATGGCCCGGTTCAAAGTTTGTGACGTTTCTCTCACTATACTTAAAGGCTGTGCCCTGCCATTGTACGTGAGCGCCGCTGGCGGTCATTTGAACGCGCAGCAAGGCGTAGGTCGTGAGGTCTAGTGGGCCAAATAAGCGGCGCGTAACACAGATGCGCGTTCACATGGCCCCAGCCCTTCGGGGCGCGCCCCAAAAGCCCGTACTCTGTGTTGTCGGGTTTGAACATAGGCCCGCTGTGCCTTGCTCCCTCCGCCTTGATTACGGCGTTTGGGTCTGCGACGGCGTCACGGAGAATGACAGAATGTAGCCTCATAGCCTTACAAGTCTTACCTCAACATAAAAGCAAAAAGCATAGGAACCTATAATGGACGAACAGCTCAAACAGAGTGCGCTTGATTTCCACCAATATCCGGTCCCAGGCAAGATCCAGGTATCCCCAACTAAACCGCTGGCAACGCAACGCGATCTGGCGCTGGCCTACTCGCCGGGCGTTGCAGCCCCTTGTCTGGAAATTGCTGCCGACCCTCTCGCGGCCTACAAATACACCGCACGCGGCAACCTGGTGGCGGTAATTTCCAACGGTACGGCGGTGTTAGGTCTGGGCAATATCGGTGCTTTGGCCGGTAAACCGGTGATGGAAGGGAAAGGCGTCCTGTTCAAGAAGTTTTCCGGTATCGACGTGTTTGATATCGAAGTGGATGAGCTTAACCCTGACAAGTTGATCGACATCATCGCCGCGTTGGAACCGACCTTTGGCGGTATTAACCTGGAAGACATCAAAGCGCCAGAGTGTTTCTACATTGAGCAGAAACTGCGTGAGCGCATGAAAATTCCGGTATTCCATGACGATCAACATGGCACTGCCATCATCACCACTGCTGCAGTGCTGAATGGCCTGCGGGTAGTGAAAAAGAACATCTCCGACGTACGACTGGTGGTTTCCGGTGCCGGCGCTGCGTCGATTGCCTGTTTGAACCTGTTAGTGGCGTTGGGGCTGCGCCAGCAGAATATTACTGTTTGCGACTCTAAAGGGGTGATCTATAAGGGCCGCGACGCCAATATGGAGCAAACCAAGGCGGCCTACGCCATTGAAGATAATGGTCAACGTACGCTGGGGGATGCGATCCCGGATGCGGATATCTTCCTCGGTTGTTCTGGCCCGGGTGTTTTGACTCAGGATATGGTGAAAACCATGGCCAAGGATCCGCTGATTATGGCGCTGGCCAACCCGGAACCGGAGATTTTGCCGCCACTGGCGAAAGCTGTGCGTCCTGATGCCATTATCTGTACCGGCCGTTCTGACTATCCAAACCAGGTGAACAACGTACTTTGCTTCCCGTTCATCTTCCGTGGTGCACTGGATGTGGGCGCGACCACCATCAACGAAGAGATGAAGCTGGCCTGCGTGCATGCGATTGCCGATCTGGCATTGGCAGAGCAGAGCGACGTGGTGGCTTCGGCCTATGGCGATCAGGACCTGTCATTTGGCCCTGAATACATCATTCCAAAACCTTTCGACCCGCGCCTGATTGTTAAAATCGCCCCGGCGGTAGCCAAGGCGGCGATGGATTCCGGCGTGGCAACACGTCCGATCGAAGACTTTGACGCTTATGTCGAAAAACTGTCCGAGTTCGTCTACAAAACCAACCTGTTCATGAAGCCGATCTTCTCCCAGGCGAAAAAAGAGATGAAGCGCGTGGTGATGGCGGAAGGTGAAGAGGAAAGGGTACTGCATGCGACGCAGGAACTGGTGTCGCAGGGGCTGGCCTATCCGATCCTGGTCGGCCGTCCGAGCGTGATTGAAATGCGGCTGAAAAAACTCGGCCTGCAACTGACGCCGGGTAAAGACTTTGAAGTGGTGAATAACGAGTCCGATCCACGCTTTAATGAATACTGGGGTGAGTACTATCAGATCATGAAGCGTCGCGGTGTTTCGCAAGAGCAGGCTCGCCGTGCGGTCATTGGTAACCCGACGTTGATTGCCGCCATCATGCTACATCGTGGTGAAGCAGACGCGATGATCTGTGGCACCATCGGTAGCTATCACGAGCATTACGATGTGGTAGAGAAAGTGTTTGGCTTCCGCGAAGGGGCACACGTCGCCGGGGCAATGAACGCGCTGCTGCTCCCTAGCGGCAACACCTTTATTGCTGACACCTATGTCAATGACGATCCGACGCCGGAACAACTGGCAGAAATCACCCTGATGGCGGCGGAAACGGTGCGTCGTTTCGGTATTGAGCCGAAGGTGGCGCTGCTGTCCCATTCCAGCTTTGGTTCTTCCGATAATCCTGCGGCGTGCAAGATGCGTAAAACGCTGGAGCTGGTGAACAAGATGGCTCCGGAGCTGGAAATTGACGGTGAGATGCACGGTGACGCTGCGCTGGTGGAAAGTATCCGTAATGATCTGATGCCAGACAGCCCGCTGAAAGGGGCGGCCAACGTGCTGATCATGCCGAATATGGAAGCCGCTCGCATCAGTTACAACCTGCTGCGGGTATCCTCTTCTGAAGGGGTGACCGTCGGGCCGGTGCTGATGGGGGTATCGAAACCGGTACACATCCTGACGCCAATCGCCTCGGTACGCCGCATCGTCAACATGGTGGCGTTGGCCGTGGTGGAAGCGCAGACCGAACCGTTATAAGCCTTGAGTGACGACAAGCCTCCTGCGTTCCGGCGCAGGAGGCTTTTTTTATGCCTTGCAGCGTGCGGCGATCTGACAGATATCTTGTGGCGTAGTGCGGCAACAACCGCCAATCAGCTGTGCGCCGATGCGCTGCCATTCGCCGATTTGATCAATCAGACTACCGTGTGCGCCACCACAGGTATGCCAGGTTTTGCTTACCGCGTCGTAATGTTCGCCAGAGTTCGGGTAGACCAGCAGCGGCTTGTCAGTCAGCGCAGCAAGCTGCTGCAGCGCCGGGGTGACATTTTCCAGTGCAATGCAGTTAATGCCGATCGCCAGTACCTGTGGATTGGCGTGCAACGCCGCCATAACCGTGACTAACGGCGTACCGTCGCTGAGGTGTTGGCTGTCGCGCAGGGTAAAGGCAAACCATGCGCCAAGCGTTGGAAACTCTTGTAACAGGATCAACAATGCTTGCAACTCACCAAACGATGGCAGGGTTTCACAGGCCAGCAAATCAACACCGGCTTCAGCCAACGCTTTGATACGTGGGCGGTGAAAGGCCATCATTTCTTCCTGCGGCAAGGCGTAATCACCGCGATATTCGGACCCGTCGGCGAGATAAGCCCCATAGGGACCGACCGATCCGGCGATCAACAGCGGTACCGCCTGTGGGTGCAGTGCCAGATAGTCGTTGCGTGCCTGTTGCGCCAGTTGCACGCTTTTGGCGATCAACGCCAGGGACTGTGAATGATCCAAACCGCGGCGTAAAAAGCCTTGTGGTGTAGCCTGATAGCTGGCGGTGATAGCGCATTGCGCGCCTGCGTTAAAATAGTCGAGGTGAACCTGATAAATCAGCTCAGGGTTTTCAATCAGCACTTTTGCCGACCACAGCGGATCGCTAAGGTCACAGCCGCGCGCTTCTAATTCCGTGGCCAACGCACCGTCTAAAATCAGTGTACGGTTGGCGGTTAAGAGTGTGGTGATAGGGTTGTTAACCGACATGATGCTCTCCCAGCGTTGTTTTTTGCCCGGTGCGGCGGGTCAGATAATAGGCGGCGTAGCACAGGGCCACAAACGGCAAACCGCAATACAGTGCAATACGTTGTTCTGGATCGAATGCCAGTCCGACGCAGGCCAGCAGGCACAGCGTAAAACCCACGATCGGCGTTAACGGGTAACCCGGCGCGCGGTATTTTAAACCGGAAATGGGCTGGCCACTGCGGACATAATGACGGCGGAACGCGTAGTGCGACGCGCAGATACTCAACCAGACCACCACCACCGCAAAGCCGGAAATCGCTGACAGTGCTACAAATACCGTGTCCGGCGCGATTACGCTGGTCAGCAATGCCAGTACGCCGCCGAGCATGCTGAACGTCAGCGCGTTGATCGGGATACCCCGTTTATTGACGCGGGAGAAATAAGCCGGCAGGGTGCGCTGGTTGGCCAGCGACCACAGCATGCGACCCGAAGCGTACAGGCCCGAGTTGGCTGCTGACAGAATGGCGGTCAGGATCACGAAATTAAAGATATCGGCGGCATAGGGCACCCCGATGCGTTCAAACACCAGCACAAACGGGCTTTTGACAATCCCTGCCTGATCCATCGGGATCAGCGCAGCCAAAATAAACACCGTACCAATAAAGAACAGCATCAGGCGAATCACCGTGGTACGTATCGCCCAAGGCACCACCTTTTCCGGGTTCTCGGTTTCACCGGCGGCAATACCGATAAGTTCGGTGCCGGAGAAGGCGAAGTTCACTGCCACCATGGTCATCAGGATCGGCAAGGTGCCGTTTGGCAGCCAGCCGGAGGCGGTCAGGTTATGCAGGAAGGGCGCTGGCGTACCGTCTTTCATCGGCAGCAGGCCGAACATTGCCGCACCGCCGAGGATGATAAATGCCAGAATGGTGACGACCTTGATCAGCGAGAACCAGAATTCGCTCTCAGCAAAGAACCGGGTAGTGACCACGTTAAGCAGGAAAATCGCC
This sequence comes from Serratia grimesii NBRC 13537, assembly GCF_001590905.1. Classification (GTDB taxonomy): domain Bacteria; phylum Pseudomonadota; class Gammaproteobacteria; order Enterobacterales; family Enterobacteriaceae; genus Serratia; species Serratia grimesii. The sequence continues at coordinate 61,957 of NZ_BCTT01000013.1, read as the reverse complement.
GCGCAGAAGATCAAACACCATAGCCACACCGGCGATTGAGGGAACCAATACTGCATGCAGAAACCGGCGGCGGTCAGGCTGGAACCCAGTGCTACCGTCCAGGTGAGCCAGTACAGCCAGGCGACGGTATAACCGGTGGCCGAGCCAAGATAGCGTGATGCGTAGACGTGAAAGGCACCGGTTTCCGGCATCGCCACCGACAGCTCACCCAAACACAGCATCACCAGATAAACCACCAACGCCCCGATCAAATAGGCCAGCAGGGTGCCGAGAGCACCGGTAGTGGAAATGATATAGCCGGTATTGAAGAACAGCCCGGTACCAATCACGCCCCCCAGCGACAGCATCACCAGATGCCGGGCTTTCATGGTGCGTTTGAATTGCCCTTCGGCGGAAACAGGTGAGTGCATGATATTCTATCCGTATAGACGTCTAAGCAGCTAAATGGCTATTGGTTATACCTGCAATACCTCATGAAATCAATGTGAGACAAAAAACCATAAGGTAAAAATATAGTTATCGACGTCTCAGGATAGGTTGCCATCTATATGCAAATGATAATTATTATCTATAATGTCGCCACTTTTTATTACAGGGCAGCATCATGAGATTTTTGATTTTACTGGCCGCACTGGCGCTCGGTGCCTGCAGTCAAACCCCCGTTTCACCGCCAAAAAATACCCTTATCGAACTGGGGAAAATTACCGATTTGCGTAGTGGGGAAAGCCTGACGCCTGATCAGCTATTGGCCCGACTGTCTGTTGAGCAACGCGTGGTTGTTGGGGAAAAACATGACAACCCGTATCACCATCAGATTGAACTGTGGTTGGTGCAGCAATTACCTCTGCGGCGGTCACAAGGCAGTGTGCTAATGGAGATGATAAATCCGAATCAGCAGGCCAAAGTGGATCAGGTGAAACACTGGCTACAGTCAAATCCGACGGTGCGTGACAGTCGTGTGGCAGAGTTGATTGATTGGCAGCCAGGCTGGAAGTGGTCGCTGTACGGTGACGTGATCATGGCGGCAATGCGGGCGCCTTATCCACTGTGGTCAGCCAACCTGGATCGCAGTGAAATCATGGCGTTTTATCAGCAGCCGAGTTTCCCGCAGGGAACGCTGTCGGTACGGCCGGTGGTGCAAAAAGCGCTGGAGGAAACTATTCGCACCTCACATGGCGGGAATATCGAACCGCAACAGCTGCATGCCATGCTGGCTATTCAGCAGCAGCGTGACCGACGTATGGCCGAACGTTTGCTGGCTGCGCCGACGCCTGCTTTGCTTATTGCTGGTGGTTATCATGCGTCTAAATCGGTAGGGGTACCACTTCACGTGCAAGATCTACAACCAACAGCATTGCCAACAGTATTGATGCTGGCAGAACCTGGTGTACAGGTCGATAAACAGGTGGCGGATTATCTGTGGGTTACCCCGGCGGTGAAGTAATTAGGCCAAGACGGGTTGCCTTTCAAGTTGCAGCGCTGTTTGCTGCAACTTGAAATTCATAGAGTAAACACAGCGAAAAGAACTGTTAATAACAGTTACAAATGATTATCATTAGCAAATGTGATCTGCAATCATTCGCGATTAAGTATTCTAATGTCCTTATGTTAAGTCAGTCTTTATCTTACCCTGTCGTCGATATGCCGCAGCCGCGTTGGGCGCGCGGTTTCTTGTGTGCGATAGCAGTACACGTCGCGCTGGTATTGATGTTTTACTGGCCGTCCCAGCCGTTACCGATGATGCAATTACCCCCACCGGCGGTGATGATGAGCTGGGCGGAACAAGTAGAGGCACCGGAAAGCCCAAAACCGCTACCGCTGGGTGTGCAACAGGCGGAATCCTCTGCGGCGCAACCGGCCGAGCAGTTGGAGCAACCCGACTTGCCTAAATTGGCGCGTGCTGAAAAGACCAAAATTTCCGTGGCAGAAAAAAAACGCACTGAACTCCGGCCACCACAGAAAGCTCAGCCAAAACCGGAAGAGCAGGCTAAAGAGATGCGCCATGCTGCTGCTTCCAGTGCCGCTGCGCCAAAAGCGCAGAACGTTGCCCGCCAGACCGCCGCACCGATCAACAGCGACTCCAACAGCAGCGTTCAAGCCAAACTGTCATGGGAAAGCCTGGTGAAAGGTCATCTGAACAACATTAAACGCTATCCGCCAGAGGCCCGCAGTCGCCGACGTACCGGTATGCCGCAGGTGACGTTCCGTGTTGATGCTCAGGGGCGGGTGTCGGGGGTGACACTCCGGGTTCGCTCGGGCACTGCATCACTCGATCGTGAGGCGCTAGCCGTGGTAGAGCGGGCGCAGCCGCTGCCATTACCCCCGTCTGACATGTTGCGAAATGGCGCCGTCAACGTGACGATGCCAATTGATTTTAATCTGGCGGCGTTAAATGCCGGCAAATAACACCTACAGACGTCCTCCTAACGGGATGCCTACAGGTCAAACTTCGTGAGGGATTATGAATCACCCACTGTCATCGAATAAGAAGTGTCGCCTGGGCGCCGCTTTACTGTTTTCGTTCGGATTTTTAAATTCTGCGGTAGCTGCGCAGCCGCAACCCCCGCAGGCAGAAAAAGTACCCAAAGTACTGACTGCGCAAGGTGAAACCCGTACAGATGACTATTACTGGTTGCGTGACGACAGCCGAAAGAACAAAAAGGTGCTGGATTATCTGACTGCGGAAAATCGTTATACCGAACAGATGATGCAGCCCTATAAAGCTCTGCGCGATAAGCTGTATCAGGAAATGCTGAGCCGCATTAGCCCGGAAGACCGCTCGGTGCCTTATCAATTGAACGGCTATCGTTATCAGGAAAGCTACGCCGCCGGCAAAAATTTCGCGCTGTATCAACGGCAGGCTTTGACTGCCGATGCGCCGTGGCAAACGTTGCTGGATGCCAATCAACGCGCGGCAGGTCATGATTATTACCGCGTCGGGGGAATGGACATCAGCCAGGACAACCGGCGTATGGCGGTGTCTGAAGATGTACAGGGCCGCCGCCAGTATCGGATTTCCCTACAGGATATTGCTGACAAACGTTGGGCGCCAGAAGTCATTGAGAACACCTCCGGCAATATGGTGTGGGCTAACGATGGCAAAACTTTGTTCTATGTGCGGAATCACCCACAAACCTTGCTGCCATATCAGGTTTACCGTCATACGTTTGGCACGCCGGTAACGGAAGACCAACGGGTGTATCAGGAGAACGACGCTGCTTTCTACCTGAGTCTCGGTAGCTCGGCTTCCCGTGATTACGTCATTATCACTATCAGCGGCAATACCACCTCTGAAGTGCGTCTGATCGACGCTAATCGCCCGCAAAGTGCACCGCAGTTATTTGCAGCCCGGCACAGCGGACGTGAATATTATCTCGATCATTATCGTGGTGAATTCTATCTGCGTTCCAACCATCAAAGCCCGCACTTCGGTCTGTATCACACAGCGTCTGCGCAGCAACCGTGGCAGACGTTAATTGCTCCACAGGAAAAGCGTGAAGTTGAGGGCTTTACCCTGTTTCGTGATTGGTTGGTGGTGAAAGAACGTGGCGATGGGTTGGTGCAACTGCGGCAGATAAGTTGGGACGGTAAGACCCAACGCAGTATTCCGTTTGACGATGCCAGCTACATGGCCTGGTTGGGTTATAACCCCGATCCGGACAGTGATCGCTTGCGTTACGGCTATTCGGCGATGACGACCCCAACCAGTACCTACGACTGGGATTTGAATAAGGGCAGCCGAACCTTGCTGAAGCAGCAGGAAGTGAAAGGCGTTGACCCGAGCTTGTATCACAGTGAACGGGTGTGGATCAGTGCGCGAGATGGTGTGAAGGTACCGGTCTCGCTGGTTTACAACAAGACGATGTTCAAACCGGGTCACAGTCCGCTGTTAGTGTACGGCTATGGTGCTTATGGCATGAGCATGGATCCGGCCTTTAGCGCCAATCGTATTAGCCTACTGGATCGTGGTTTCGTCTATGCGCTGATTCACGTACGCGGCGGCGGAGAGTTAGGACAGAACTGGTACCAACAGGGAAAACTGATCCACAAGCCGAATACTTTCAGCGACTTTATCGACGCCACCCAAGCCTTGATCAAGGATGGCTATGGTCAACCAGGCCGTATTTACGCCATGGGAGGCAGCGCTGGTGGATTACTGATGGGGGCAGTGATCAACCAGGCTCCGCAACTGTATAACGCGGTGGTGGCGCAGGTGCCCTTTGTTGATGTGGTGACCACCATGTTGGACGACAGTATTCCATTAACCACTGGTGAGTATGAAGAGTGGGGCAATCCGAATGAGCCGCAGGCCTATGCGCTGATGAAGTCTTACAGCCCGTATGACAATGTGCGCAAGCAACACTACCCGAATTTGTTGGTGACCAGCGGGTTGTATGATTCGCAGGTGCAGTATTGGGAACCCGCCAAGTGGGTAGCGAAGTTGCGGCAGTTTAAGCAAGGGGATTCGTTGCTACTGCTGTCCACCGACATGACTGCAGGTCACGGCGGCAAATCGGGTCGCCTGGCTCGGCTGGAAAATAGCGCTCTGGAGTACGCCTTTATTCTGGCGATGGATCAACAGGCAAAGAAATAATATTTAACGCCGCAGGAAACTGCGGCGTATTAAAACAATAACAATATTTACCGTCTTATGGGCGGGGATTTTTGCTGGGCATTGTCGGCCATCAAACCTTTTGGCAATTTCTGGGGATATATGAAAATTAAATTATTAGTAAGCCTGTTCGGCGCGGGAATGGCGCTGAGCGGGGGGGCGACGGCTGCACAGAGTGAGGCAAAAGAGGGCAGCGGTAAGGTGGTTTTCAGTCCGTTAAATGTTTCGGCGGCAGACAGCAGTAACAACAGTGAAAGGGAGGCGTTGGAAAAACCGGGGGCGTTCAGTTCCCGTGGTGAAAATAAGAACCTGGAGTCGGTAGACAGTATTCTGCGCAGTATGCCAGGTACCTATACCCAAATCGATCCGAGTCAAGGCGCGGTTAGCGTTAATATCCGTGGAATGAGCGGGTTTGGCCGGGTTAACACTATGGTAGATGGTATTACCCAAAGCTATTACGGAACATCCACTTCTGGGGTTCTTTCACATGGTTCAACCAATAGCCAGTCAGGTGTTCTGATCGATCCAAACTTTATCGTTGGGGTCGACGTGGCACGCGGTGAAAGCAGTGGGGGAGCAGGGGTCAATGCTCTGGCTGGCAGCGCGAACTTTCGTACTATTGGTGTTGATGATGTTATTTTCTCCGGCAACCCTTTTGGTATTAGGACTAAATTTTCTGTCGGCAGTAATGGTATTGGTCGTAGTGGTATGGTTGCAGTCGCGGGAAAAGGGCAAGCATTTACCGATACTGGCAGCATTGGTGCCATGGCGGCAATCAGCGGCAGCTCTGTTTACTCGAACTTCAATAATGGTGACGGGGTGAGTAGCGAGGATTTTGGATATGATGAGTTTATGAAGCAAAATCCAAAATCGCAGTTATTCAAACTGGATATCAAGCCGGATGAATTTAATAGTATTGAGCTTTCGGCCAGGAGCTATCAAAACCGATTCTCTCGTCGAGATATTCACAGTAATGATTTTTATATAAAATATCATTATGCACCGTTCTCGGAATTGGTCGATTTAAATATTACTGCCAGTACCAGTAAAGGGAATCAGGAATATAACGGTGGTTCGCTATTCACCTTCTTTAATACCAATTCGGAAAACCGTTCCGACGCATTGGATATCAATAATACAAGTCGCTTCAGCCTGTTGAACACCGATGTAGCTTTCAGCTACGGCGGTAAAATCATGCACAACAGATACACCAAGCATGTTGAGTCGGCAATCGAAGATGAGCAGACCGCGCAGGAGTCTATCGAAAACAACACCTTCGCGCCGTCAGGTGATCAGCGTATCACCAGTTTGTACACCGGCTTACAGCTTAATCGGGATATTTATCAATTAGATTTAAACCTGAATTACAGCAGCAACAAGCTGACAGGATTTAAACCTGCTTGTGATTACCGGGTACAATGTTTCCCTCAGGGTGCCGCTAATATTAATTTAAAAGAACAAGGTTTTAACCCATCGGTGATGCTTTCTGCGCAGGTAACGCCATGGCTGCAACCCTTTGTCAGCTACAGCAAATCCATGCGCGCGCCTAATATTCAGGAAGTGTTCTATTCAAACTCTGGTGGAGCGTCGATGAACCCGTTTTTGAAGGGGGAACGAGCAGAAACTTGGCAGGCGGGATTTAACGCCAATGGTCATGATTTATTGGTTAAAGAGGACTCGCTTCAACTGAAAGTGGTGGCTTATACCAGTAAGGTTAACAACTATATTTTCAGCGAGTCATACATGGTGTGCCGTAATGGACGCAAATGTAGCTATCGCGAAAACCTTGAAAATAACTGGGCCGATGAAAGTGAAGACTATGCGGACAATATGTACATCTACGTCAACTCGTTGACTCCTGTACGTGCGCATGGCGTAGAGCTGGAAGCCAATTATGACGCAGGTCGCGCCTTCGCTCGCATGTCATTCAGTAAGCAGCATACCGAGCAGCCGACTTCAATTGCCAGCACCTATTTTGGCGCGGGTGATATCAATGAACTTCCGGATATGTACTTTACACTGAATACCGGGGTGCGTTTCCTGGATGAGTCATTGACTGTCGGCAGTATTGTGAAATACACAGGAAAGGCCCGCCGTTTGTCTCCGGATTATGAACAAAGTGAAACCACCGGTGAGATAGTGAAGCAGGATATGCCGAACATCCCGACCATTATCGATCTGTATAGCACCTATCAAATTAACCGTAACGTGCTGCTAAAATTTAGTGTGCAGAATCTGATGAACAAGAGTTATTCAGAGGCGCTTAACAAGCTGAATATGTTGCCTATTCAAGGTGATGACGCCACTGCTGCCAACACTGCCCGTGGACGAACTTATATCTTCGGCGGGGAGGTGCGATTCTAAAGTGGAGTGCGGGCGCAATTATTGCGCCCGTTTTGCCTGCTGTAGCCACTTGTCCAGCTCGTTGGCGAACTGCTGGCGATCGCGCTGGTTCAGCGTATTCGGACCACCGGTCTGGATACCGCTGGATCGCAGCGTATCCATAAAGTCGCGCATGTTCAGACGTTCACGAATGGTGTCCGGCGTGTAGCGTTCACCACGTGGGTTCAACGCCACCGCACCTTTCTCAATCACTTCTGCTGCCAGCGGGATATCGGCGGTGATCACCAGATCGCCTTTTTCGCAGCGGCGCACGATTTCGTTATCCGCTACGTCAAAACCGGCTGCCACTTGCAGCGTGTGGATGTGTTTTGACGGCGGCGTTCTCAGTGGCTGATTGGCCACCAGCGTCACCGACATAGCGGTACGATCCGCTGCCCGAAACAGCACTTCTTTGATCACGTTTGGACAAGCGTCTGCATCAACCCAAATTTGCATCATTCAGGCTCCTTCAGCCAATCGCGCACCGGTAAGAAATCACGGTACAGCGCTGCTTCCGGGCTGCCTTCTTCCGGTTGATAGTTGTATTCCCAGCGCACCAGCGGCGGCATTGACATCAGGATGGATTCGGTACGTCCACCGGTTTGCAGGCCGAACAGTGTGCCTCGGTCCCAGACTAAATTGAATTCCACATAGCGACCACGGCGGTACAGTTGGAACTGACGTTCTTTATCGCTCCAACTCAGCGCCTTGCGTTTTTCTACGATCGGCAAATAAGCATCAAGGAAGCCTTCGCCCACGGCTTGGGTAAACGCAAAACAGGTGGCGAAGTCCGGGGTGTTCAGATCGTCAAAGAACAGGCCGCCGATGCCACGTGCTTCGTTACGGTGTTTGATAAAGAAATAGTCGTCGCACCACTTTTTGTATTTGGGGTAGACCTGTTCACCGAAGGGCGCACACAGTTGTTCGGCAGTGCGGTGCCAGTGAACGGCGTCTTCTTCAAAGCCATAGAACGGCGTTAGGTCAAAGCCGCCGCCAAACCACCATACTGGCTCTTCACCGGTTTTTTCCGCAATGAAGAAGCGCACATTGGCATGGCTGGTGGGGATATAGGGGCTGCGCGGGTGGATGACCAGCGACACGCCCATGGCCTGGAAGCTCCGACCGGCCAGTTCGGGACGGTGTGCGGTAGCGGATGCGGGCAGGGTAGCGCCGGAGACGTGTGAAAAGTTGACGCCTGCTTGTTCGAACACTGCGCCGTCGGTCAATACCCGACTGCGGCCACCGCCGCCTTCTTCACGCGTCCAGCGGTCTTCGTTGAAAACGGCGCCGCCGTCGGCCTGGGCTAATTGCGTGCAGATGCGATCCTGCAGTGCCAGCAGGAAGGATTTTACTTCTGCGATGGTCGATAAACTCATACGGAATAATTCACAGCGTCTGACTGAACAAGCCGCAGAGTATATACCCAAAGCCCTTGAAGTTGCAGCAAGGCAGCAAGTGAACAGGTCCCGAAACGCTTAGTTTGGTCATTGATTTGGGCGTGTGATTGCTGCTAACCCTGAGATTCAAGGGGGAACCTTTATTCACTTCGGCTGGCAATATTAGCCCGGTTTTCGTTGGTGTGCATCGTAATAACTGAAGAAACTGATTACACCGTCGGCGATGGCACGGGCGATTTTTTCGCGAAAAGCGGTGGTACCCAGCAGGCGTTCTTCCGCCGGGTTGGTAATAAACGAGGTTTCGACCAACACAGACGGAATTGATGGGGATTTCAGCACGGCAAACGCCGCCTGCTCTGTACTGTTACTGTGCAGATGATGTACCGGGCGAATCTGTCCGAGTACGTGGCGACCAAGTGTCAGACTGTTATTGATGGTATCTGTCTGCACCAGATCGAACAGCACCTGTTGCAGATAATTGTCCTGGTTTTTGTATTTCCCGCCAGCCACATCATCGGCGGCATTCTCGCGGTTAGACAGATAACGTGCCATGGCGCTGCTGGCGCCGCGGTTGGACAGGGCAAACACCGAAGCACCTGAGGCTTCCGGGCTGGTAAAGCCGTCAGCGTGAATCGAGATAAACAGATCGGCCTGATGCTGGTGGGCAATCTCAACGCGTTGGAATAACGGGATAAACTCGTCTTCTTCCCGTGTCAGACGGACTTCGACGTGTTCCTGTTCGTGCAGGATGCGGCGGACGTGGTTGGCAATCTCCAATACGACGTGTTTTTCCTGCGAACCTTCGCTGCCGACCGCGCCGGAGTCGATACCGCCGTGACCGGGATCGATCATTACCAGCCTTTTACTGCCCGACGGTTTAGGTGCAGGTTTGCTGTGTTGGTTGCGCAGCATGCCACCGGATTCGGCACTGGCCGTTTGGCTTTTGCTGCCGAGCAGCACCAGAGCCAGGCCCGAGAGCAGTAATTGGCGTCGCGTAGGAGAAGTGGCAAGCGGCTTAAAATTGAAGAATTGTTTAACCTGCTTTTTCATAACGCTACGCTCCATCGACAAATTCTATTTTGCGACGTTATATCGTATTGATAATCATTAATCGACCTGATAACTATGTCCATTTATTACGCGGGGGACCGGTGATTTCTGGATAATTGCTGGGGTAAATCGCAGTTTGATATTGCGTAAGTGAATAATCACGCGATAATCAGATAAACATCTTAATTAACAGCGGCGAACATCGATGGAAATTCGCGTATTTCGACAAGACGACTTTGAAGAAGTCATTACTCTGTGGGAGCGTTGCGATCTGCTGCGACCGTGGAATGATCCTGAGATGGACATTGAACGTAAATTGAACCACGATCCGGATCTCTTTCTGGTCGCTGAAGTGGGCGGGGAAGTGGTGGGGTCGGTGATGGGCGGTTACGACGGTCATCGCGGCTCGGCGTATTATCTGGGGGTTCATCCGGATTATCGCGGGCGCGGTATTGCCAATGCGTTAATTAACCGTCTGGAAAAGAAGCTGATCGCGCGTGGGTGCCCGAAGATCCAATTGGTGGTGCGTGAAGACAACGACACGGTGATCGAGATGTACGAAAAACTCGGTTACGAGATCCAGAACGTGACCAACCTGGGTAAACGACTGATCGAAGATCAGGAATATTGAGTGGTACTTTGGGCGGTGAAGCTTCACCGCCCTTTGCTATGGGTTATGGCAGCTTTTTGATGTTTTTCACATCGACTTCCACGCTGCTCCAGCCTTTGTCTACTTTCCCTTCCAACTGCACTTTATCTTTCGGGGTAATGGTCTGGCCGTTCCAGCGTTTTTTGTCGATCTCTACTGTCAGAGTGCCGCTGGCGTCGCGGAAGGTATAGGTGTCGTCGCCCACACGCCGCTCAATGTTACCCTGCAGCATCACCCAGGTGTCATCGCTCATTGATTTCACCTTGTCTACGGTGGTCAGCGCGGCACTTGGGCCAGAGAAGCCCCCTTGCTGGGTATTTTGCGTTTGTGTCTGCGGAGCGGCAGGATCGAGGAACCCACCTTGCTGTGCCAGAACCGGTGCGCTGCACAGCGCGATTAATGCGGCCAGGGTATATTTTTTCATCTTAAGCTTCCTTATCTCAATCGAGAATCAAAGCCCTGCCAATCAGGACTGCTGGTTTGATGGGGTTAAGTAAAGCATGAAAATCTTAAGGGGTTCTTAAGCGTGCGCATTGAAAACAATAAATGTGACTCCCATCTGAAGGAGTACTCATGAGATTGATAAGGAATCGACGTTGAAGTCACCCCCACACCGTTTTTCCCCCGACGATTACGATCATCACGGCGCACTGCGTTTGCCGCTGTGGTTTTGGGGCGTCCTGGTTTTACAAGCCCGTACCTGGATCCTGTTTGTGATGGCCGGTGCTTCACGCCAGCAGGGGGAAGGGTTGTTGCAGCTGTTCTATCCGGATACCCAAAGATTCTGGTATGGGATCATGCTGGGGTTGCCGGCGGCGCTGGCATTTCTGTTGGCTCCACGACGTCACCAATGGCCACGATTGTGGCGTGCCTGGCGTTGGGTGCTTTGTCTCTCGCTACTGGCGGCACTGGGCGGTTCAGTGTTCAGCCTGTGGCAACAGGCCGACAATCAGCCACCGTTGGATATGTTATGGATACTGCTTGATGCGCTGGCACTGGCTTATCTGCTGCTGAACCAGCGGCTGAAAGCCTGCTTTACTCAGCAAGAAGAGGTGGGTTAATTGCCGCCTGCGGCGGCACTTTTCTTATTTTCTGCACTCCAAGCTCGCAACTGATGGCGAAGCGTGGGCAGTTGTGAGAGGCTGGCACGCAGCAAAACGCCGGGCCCATGCCTTTGATGTTAAGGAGCTAAAGATGAATATTCGCCCACTGTTGTTAGGGCTCCCGCTGTTACTGACCGGCTGTTCGACCATGTCGAACTTCTCCTGGTCGAGCCTGTCGCCACTTAACTGGTTTGGCAGCAGCCTTGAGGTCAGCGCCAAGGGCGTTGGCGATTTGAATGCCGGCACCCCGATGTCAGAAAGCGCGATCAACGACGGGCTGAACGGCGATTACCGTCTGCGTGGTGGCATGGCCACCAGCCAGGGTCAGATCGTTTCTTACTATCAGGCGATCGACGGTAATGAAGTGAAGCTGGTGATCACCGGCGAACCAAAAGGCCACGTGCAGCGTGTGGACGTGATGGACAGCAAAGTGGCGACCGAATGGGGCAGCAAGCTCGGTACGCCGTTCAGTGACATGTACAAGAAGGCATTCGGTGCCTGTAAACCAGCCAGTGGCGACGACGCAGGCAAAGTGGAGTGTGTGGCAGAACAGAGTAAGTATGTTACCTACATCTTCAGCGGCAAATGGGCTGGCCCGCAGGACATTATCCCACCGGATGACACACTAAAAAGCTGGACGGTCAGCAAGATCATCTGGCACGCCAAACCTCAGTAAGCCTTTCTTTTTGGCGCCCTATTCGCGGCGCCAAACCCTCATAAATTTTTTACCCTATGCATTTCAAACCACAGCTGGGCGACCAGCACGGGAGTCCCCACGAGCTTACTTTAGTAAGTGACTTGGGTGACAAATCTGTCGGGAACAGATGTGAACGCTGCTTGCAGCGGCCCCTAAGGGCGTGGCCCACGGATAGGCCACGTAACTGTGTGCAGTTAACAACGCTGTGGTTTGAAAGGCGACGGGTATCCTTGTTTTCTTTGCGTTCGGGCAAGGCAATTACCCTTGCTTGCGGTATGATACCGCGCATTCGTGACAGGAAGCCTGTTACCCGATTCAGGTATTGAGGATAACGACAATGACACAGGTTCAGAGCGGCATTTTGCTGGAACACTGCCGTTTCGCCATTTTTATGGAAGCCACCGTGCAGGGCGAGTTTGCCGATTTGCGTCAGGGCTGTAAGCAATTTTGCCAGACGTTGACCGAGCTGCAACAGCAGTTCCCCGACGCCCATTTGGGCGCGGTGATCGCCTTTGGTTATGACGTCTGGCACGATCTGTCCAGCGGTCAGGGGGCCAAAGAGCTGAAGCCATTTACCCCGTTGGGTAAAGGGTTGGCGCCGGCGACCCAGCGCGACATGTTGATCCATATCCAATCTTTACGTCATGACGTTAACTTCACGCTGGCGCAGGCTGCGCTCGCGGCGTTCGGCAATGCGATCAAAATTGAAGAAGAAACCCACGGTTTCCGCTGGGTAGAAGAGCGTGACCTGAGTGGCTTTATCGACGGTACCGAAAACCCGCAGGGCGACAAACGTCCTGAAGTGGCGGTGATTGCCGAAGGTGAAGAGGATGAAGGTGGCAGCTACGTGCTGGTACAACGTTACGAACACAACTTGCGTCAGTGGCAGCGCTTTACCACGGAACAGCAAGAGCAGATTATTGGCCGCACCAAGCATGACAGTGAAGAGTTGCCGCCAGAGCAGCGCCCGGACACTTCTCACGTCAGCCGTGTTGATCTGAAAGAAGACGGTAAAGGCCTGAAGATTCTGCGCCAGAGCCTGCCTTATGGCACTGCCAGCGGTAAGCACGGGTTGTATTTCATCGCCTATTGCGCACGCCTGCATAACATCGAAAAACAGCTGTTGAGTATGTTTGGCGATCTCGACGGTAAACGCGATGCCATGTTGCGTTTCAGCCGTGCAGTGACCGGTAGCTATTACTTTGCTCCTTCGCTGACGCGCTTGTTGTCGCTGTAAGAGCGACACCGGAGTCGGCTATCGTCGGCTCCGGTATCATCATCCCTCCTCGCCAAAACCGCCCCGGCCCTGCCTTATAGCGTTTGATGCTTGAAAATCACTAAACGGTATATAAAAGCGTTACAGCTCCGCACCTAGTTATAAATACACTGGTCAACATCAGGGCGAAAGCCCGACAGATTGACTCAGTTAGCTAAGGTGCAGAATGAAACAAACACGGGTTAAAAATATTGTGCTGAAAGGATGGTTGGCAGCGGCGCTGTTAGCCAGTGGCACCGTTTCGGCAACTGAATTGCTGAACAGCTCTTATGACGTTTCCCGTGAATTGTTTGCTGCATTGAATCCTGGTTTCGAGCAGCAATGGAACCAGCAGCATCCGGGCGACAAGCTGACCATCAAACAGTCCCATGCAGGTTCTTCCAAACAGGCACTGGCGATCTTACAGGGGTTACGTGCCGATGTGGTGACCTACAACCAGGTTACTGACGTACAGATCCTGCACGACCGTGGGCAACTGATACCGGCTGACTGGCAGAGCCGTTTGCCGAACAACAGTTCCCCCTTCTATTCCACCATGGCTTTCCTGGTACGCAAGGACAATCCAAAAGGCATTCATAACTGGAATGATTTGGTGCGCGACGATGTGAAGCTGGTATTCCCAAACCCGAAAACTTCCGGTAATGGCCGTTATACCTATCTGGCCGCTTGGGGTGCCGCAAATCAGGCTGATGGTAACGATCAGGCGAAAACTCGCGCCTTTATGACCCGCTTCCTGAAAAACGTATTGGTGTTTGACACCGGCGGTCGCGGTGCGACGACCACCTTTGTGGAGCGTGGCTTGGGTGACGTGCTGATAAGTTTTGAATCTGAAGTGAACAATATTCGTAAACAGTATGGTGAAGACAAATACCAAGTGATCGTGCCGCCGGTCGATATTCTGGCAGAGTTCCCGGTTGCCTGGGTTGACAAGAATGTAGAAAGAAACGGGACTGAACAGGCGGCCAAAGACTACCTGAATTATCTCTACAGCCCGGCAGCGCAGCAGGTGATCACCAGCTACTACTATCGCGTTTACGATAAGCAGGCGATGGCGGCAGCGAAGAGCCAGTTCCCGGACACCAAGTTGTTCCGGGTAGAAGATCAGTTTGGCGGCTGGCCGCAGGTGATGAAAACGCATTTCTCCACCGGTGGTGAGTTGGATCAGTTATTAGCAGCAGGGCATAAGTAATGTTGTCGTTGTCCAGCAAACGGGTTCTGCCTGGGTTCGGACTGAGCCTCGGGAGCAGCCTGTTTTACACCTGTCTGATCCTGCTGTTACCGCTCAGTGCGCTGGTGATGCAGTTGGCGCAAATGAGCCTGGCGCAGTATTGGGAGGTAATTTCCAATCCGCAGGTGGTCGCAGCCTACAAGGTGACGCTGCTGGCTGCGGGTGTTGCCAGCCTATTTAACGCGGTGTTTGGCATGCTGATGGCCTGGATCCTCACGCGTTACCGTTTCCCGGGTCGCACGCTGTTGGACGGCTTGATCGATCTGCCGTTTGCGTTGCCGACTGCGGTAGCCGGTCTGACGCTGGCGGGGCTGTTTTCTACTACCGGTTGGTATGGTCAATGGCTGGCGCATTTTGACATCAAAGTGACGTTTACCTGGCTGGGTATTGCGGTGGCGATGGCATTTACCAGCCTGCCATTTGTGGTGCGTACCGTTCAGCCGGTATTGGAAGAGTTGGGGCCGGAATACGAAGAGGCGGCTGAAACGCTGGGTGCCACACGCTGGCAGAGCTTTCGTCGCGTCGTGATGCCAGAGCTGGCGCCTGCGCTGTTAGCCGGTACGGCGATCTCATTTACCCGTAGCCTGGGTGAGTTTGGTGCAGTGATTTTTATCGCCGGTAACATCGCCTGGAAGACGGAAGTGACTTCACTGATGATTTTTGTTCGTTTGCAGGAGTTCGATTACCCGGCCGCCAGTGCGATTGCCTCGGTGATCCTGGCTGCATCACTGCTGTTGCTGTTCAGCATTAACGTTTTGCAGAGCCGCTTTGGCCGACGCATCGGGGGGCACTGATGGCGGATATCTCTGAGTTCAACGGCGTCGAACGCCCGCGCGTCAACTGGGGCAAGTGGACGTTGATCGGTATCGGCGTGCTGTTTTCGGTACTGCTGCTGGTGGTACCGATCATTTCGATTTTCGCCGAGGCCTTTTCCAAAGGTGCTGGCGCGATGTGGAGTAACCTGGTCGATCGCGACATGTTGCACGCTATCTGGCTGACGGTGCTGATCGCCTTGATTACCGTACCGTTCAACCTGGTTTTCGGTACGTTGCTGGCATGGTTGGTGACGCGTTTTACCTTTCCTGGGCGTCAACTTTTACTGACGTTGATCGACATCCCGTTCGCCGTTTCACCGGTGGTGGCTGGACTGATTTACCTGCTGTTTTACGGCAGCAATGGTCTGCTGGGCGGTTGGCTGGATGCGCATAATATCCAGCTTATGTTCTCTTGGCCGGGCATGGTGCTGGTGACCATTTTCGTTACCTGTCCGTTTGTGGTGCGTGAGTTGGTGCCGATGATGCTGAGTCAAGGCAGTCAGGAAGACGAGGCTGCTATTTTGCTGGGCGCCTCTGGCTGGCAGATGTTCCGCCGGGTGACGTTACCAAACATTCGCTGGGCGCTGCTGTACGGCGTGGTACTGACCAACGCGCGAGCCATTGGTGAATTCGGCGCAGTGTCAGTGGTGTCTGGTTCTATTCGCGGTGAAACCTTCAGCCTGCCGCTGCAGGTTGAGTTATTGCAACAGGATTACAATACGGTTGGCTCCTTTACCGCCGCCGGTTTATTGACCCTGATGGCAATAGTGACCCTATTTTTGAAGAGTGGCCTGCAATGGCGTCTGGAACGTCAGAATGCACGTCTCGAGCGGGAGGAAAATCATGAGCATTGAGATCAACGGTATCAACAAGTTTTTCGGTCGTACCAAGGTGTTGAACGATATCTCGCTCGACATTGCTTCCGGCGAGATGGTGGCATTACTCGGGCCGTCTGGTTCTGGTAAAACCACACTGCTGCGTATTATCGCTGGGCTAGAAAACCAAAATAGCGGTAAGTTGGGCTTCCACGGCACCG
The DNA here is from genome assembly GCF_001590905.1 of Serratia grimesii NBRC 13537. Classification (GTDB taxonomy): domain Bacteria; phylum Pseudomonadota; class Gammaproteobacteria; order Enterobacterales; family Enterobacteriaceae; genus Serratia; species Serratia grimesii. The sequence goes on along the minus strand of NZ_BCTT01000013.1, from coordinate 45,712 downwards.
ACGTTAGCCATGTCCATGCGCGCGACCGTCGGGTGGGCTTCGTATTCCAGCATTATGCGCTGTTCCGCCATATGACAGTATTTGACAACATCGCTTTTGGTTTGAGCGTGTTGCCGCGTCGTGAACGTCCGAATGCAGCGGCGATCAAACAAAAAGTGACCCAGTTGCTGGAGATGGTGCAATTGGCCCATTTGGCTAACCGCTATCCGTCACAACTTTCTGGCGGCCAGAAGCAGCGCGTAGCCCTGGCGCGCGCCTTGGCGGTAGAACCGCAGATTTTACTGCTGGATGAACCTTTCGGTGCACTGGATGCGCAAGTGCGTAAAGAATTGCGTCGTTGGTTGCGTCAGTTACACGAAGAGCTGAAATTCACCAGCGTGTTCGTCACCCACGATCAGGAAGAAGCGATGGAAGTGGCCGACCGTATCGTGGTGATGAGCCAGGGCAATATTGAACAGGTGGGATCGCCGGAAGAGATTGTGCGTGAACCGGCCAGCCGCTTCGTGCTGGAATTTATGGGTGAAGTGAACCGCCTGAGCGGCGAGATCCGCGGTTCACAGCTGTTTGTTGGTGCGCATCAGTGGCCGCTGTCGTTCCAGCCGATGCACCAGGGTAGCGTGGACTTGTTCCTGCGGCCTTGGGAAATGGAAGTGGGTACTGAGAGCAGTGACCGCTGCCCGTTACCGGTGCAGGTGCTGGAAGTTAGCCCGCGTGGCCACTTCTGGCAATTGACCGTGCAGCCGATCGGCTGGCATCAGGAGCCTATCAGCGTGATTTTGCCGGAAGGCAATGAAAACCCGGTGCGCGGCGGTCGTTATTACGTTGGCAGCCTGAATGCGCGTCTGTACGCCGGCGATCAACTACTACAACCTGTTGCGTTAGCTAAAAGCGCCTGATAGTTTTTATACCCGTCATCATTTTAAAGGCAACCCCGGGGTTGCCTTTTATATTACGCACTTCAACACACAGGCAAAGATCGTGACAACGCTTGAACAATGTATCGGTAATACCCCGCTGGTAAAATTACAACGTCTGACGACAGGACTGAACAGCGAGGTTTGGGTCAAACTGGAAGGTAATAACCCAGCGGGTTCGGTGAAGGATCGTGCCGCGCTGGCGATGATTCAGCAGGCTGAGCTGCGCGGTGAGATACAGCCCGGTGACCGTCTGATCGAGGCCACCAGTGGCAACACCGGTATTGCGCTGGCGATGATCGCGGCGTTGAAAGGCTATGCTATGACGCTGTTGATGCCGGAAAACATGAGCCTGGAACGGCAGGCGGCGATGCGCGCTTATGGGGCAGAGTTGATTCTGGTTAGCCGCGAAGTCGGGATGGAAGGCGCGCGCGATTTGGCATTGGAAATGCACAATCAGGGGCAGGGCAAAGTACTGGACCAGTTCAATAATTTGGATAACCCGTACGCCCACTTCACCACCACTGGCCCGGAAATCTGGCAACAGAGCGAGCAGCGTATTACCCATTTCGTTTCAAGCATGGGGACCACGGGCACGATAACCGGTGTCGGTGGCTATCTGAAGAGCCAGAACGCACAGGTGCAGATCATCGGTCTGCAACCGGCAGAAGGCAGCAATATTCCCGGTATTCGCCGCTGGACGCCAGCCTACCTGCCGGGGATATTCCGCCCGGATCTGGTCGATCAGGTATTGGACATTGAGCAGACTGACGCTGAGCAGACCATGCGTCAGTTGGCGCAACGTGAAGGTATTTTCTGCGGCGTCAGTTCCGGTGGCGCCGTTGCGGGCGCGTTGCGGATTGCCGCAGAAAACCCCGGCAGTGTGATTGTGGCGATCATCTGTGATCGCGGTGATCGCTATCTTTCTACCGGTGTTTTTGGCTGAGTATTATTCCCTTTCCAACGCATGTATCGGATCCATCCCGGCGGCACGTTTCGCCGGGAAGAAACCAAAAATAACCCCGATTAATGTCGAGCAGATAAAGGCGGCAACGATAGATTCGGTGGAATAAACCATCGTGAAGTTATCGCTGAATTGGCTGAACAGCACGCCTATCGCCAGTGACAATAACACCCCCAGCGTCCCACCCAGCAGGCACACCAGAACTGCTTCAATCAAAAATTGTTGCATGATGTCGCTGGCACGTGCACCAACCGCCATGCGTACGCCAATTTCACGGGTGCGCTCGGTGACCGACACCAGCATGATATTCATCACCCCAATACCGCCGACCACCAGCGAAATCAACGCAATCATCGACACCAACAGCGTCAGGGTGGCGGTAGTTTGTTCAATGGTTTGGCGAATGCTGTCGGTGTTCATCACGAAGAAATCTTTGCCACCGTGACGTTGGCTCAGCAGGCGCGTTACGCCATCCTCAGCACTGGAGAGATCGACATCATCGTTAACGCGTACGGTAATGCTTTTCAGGTAGCTCTGGCCTAGCATGCGTTTCATCGCGGTGGTGTAGGGGATCCAGACATTCAGGTTTTCATCGCTGCCGAAGCCACTTTGCTTTTTAGCGGCGACGCCGATAATGCGGCAAGGCAGTGAACCGAGCAGGATCACTTCGCCAAGTGGGTTGGTACCGTGAGGAAACAGCGTGTCACGGGTATTTTCGTCGATCACGACTTCCTGCATCAGCTGCTCGATGCTATGACGGTTAAATGCCATGCCGCTATCGATGTTATAGCCACGGACCAGAAAATACTGTTCCCCGACACCATTGACTGTGCCGCTGACCGACTGGTTGCCATAGCGGAACGTGGTGCTGGTGGAGACGGTCGGTGTCACGCTGTGCACGTATCCTTGCTGTGCCAGTGCGTCGGCGTCGGTAGCACGCAGCGTTTGCACTGCGGCTGAGCGCATATCGCCGAAATCTTTACCCGGATAGACCTCCAGTGTGCTGGTGCCCATGGCGTTGATATTGGCCAGTACTTGCTGTTGAGAGCCTTTGCCCAGTGCCACTACCGAGACGACCGAGGCAATGCCAATGATAATGCCGAGCATGGTGAGGAGGGTGCGCAGGCGCTGGGAGGCCATAGCCAAGAGCGCCATTTTGAATGCTTCGCGCAGGCGATCGCGTTGTGATTGCCAGCGGCTGGTTGTGTTATCCAACGCTTTTGGCAGGCGTGCGACGCGTTGGACGGTTTTCTGTCGATCGGCAACGATCTTGCCATCACTGAGTTCAATGATGCGCTGAGCATGTTCGGCAATCTGCATGTCGTGAGTGACAATTACCACCGTGTGGCCCCGTGCGTGCAGGCCTTTCAGGATACTCATCACCTCTTGCCCACTGTGACTGTCCAGCGCACCGGTCGGTTCATCCGCCAGAATCACTTCGCCGCCGTTCATCAATGCACGGGCGATGCTAACCCGCTGTTGTTGGCCCCCGGAGAGCTGACTTGGGCGGTAATTCAATCGTTGCGACAACCCTAGCCGCTGTAATAAATCAGCTGCCCGTTGTTGACGTGAACGGCGTGGATGGCCGGCATACACTGCCGGCACCTCCACGTTGCCCTGCGCACTCAGATCGCCCAGCAGATGATAGCGTTGGAAGATAAAACCGAAGTGTTCGCGCCGTAGTTCGGCCAAGCTATCGCGATCCAACTGTCCAGTACTGCGGCCAGCCACCTGGTAATCGCCTTCGCTCGGGCGATCAAGACAGCCGAGAATGTTCATCAGCGTCGATTTACCGGAACCGGAAGCGCCCACGATCGCCACCATTTCACCCTGACCAATGGAGAGATCGATATTGTTCAATACCGTTACGTTTTGTTCACCGGCTTGAAAACGGCGGCTGATGCCGCGCAGTTGCAGCAAAGGTTGTTGGCTCATGGTTATATTCCCATTGGCGGCGGGCCCATACGGCGCGTGCTGCTTTTGGTTGCGGAATTCACCTGGCTGACAATGACACTCTCACCGGCCAATAGGCCGCTGATAATCTGTGCATCGACGTTGTTGTTAATACCAACTTTTACCGGACGTCTGGCAATGTTGCCTTGTTTGTCGACCACCTGCACCCAGTCTCCTTGTAAGGCCGTTGCGGGGATGACCACGGCGTTCCCTGCCTTGGCTAACACGATATACACCTGTGCGGTCATTGAGATACGTAGCGCACCGTCAGGGTTGGCGACGTCGAACAGACCGTTGTAGTAAATTGCGGTGCTGGAGCTGGAGGAACTGCTGGAGCTGCTGGTACTGGAAGAGGTGGTCTCATCATTGATGGAATCCGGGGCCGGTTCAATCGCCCGCAATGTGGTGCGGTAGCGCTTACCGGGTTCACCCAGGATGGTGAAATAGACCGGCATGCCGGTTTTAACCTTGACCACGTCAGCTTCAGAAATCTGTGCTTCGATGGTCATGGTTGCCAATTGAGCGACTTTGACGATGGTCGGTGCGCTTTGTACCGCATTCACCGTCTGCCCAGCTTCCACCGGTAACGCGACGATGGTGCCGTCTATCGGCGAGGTGATTTTGGTGTAACCGAGGTTAACTTGTGCTGTGTTGACCGCAATCTGCGCCTGGACGATTTGCGCATCCAGCGCATTAACATCGGCGCGTGTGGCAATCAGTGTGGCCTGAGCATTGTCCAAATCTGCCCGTATACCGACGCCATGCGCCACGATGGCTTGCTGACGCTGATAGGCGCGCTCATTGTTGTGTAATGCCGCCATTTTTGATGCGCGTTGCGCCTGAACGTTTTTCAATGCCGCTTCTGCGTCCCTCAGGGCATTCTGCTGGGTTAAGTCGTCAATCTCAGCGACCCGTTGCCCTTTATGTACTTTATCGCCCAGCGCCACGTACAGGGCCTTTATCTGACCAGACACCTGCGCGCCGACGCTGACCTGTTTTTGCGCTTCAATGGTGCCGTCAGCCAACACCGTTTGTTCCAGGTCGCGCGTTTGCGCCACCGCAGTGATATAACGGGGAGGCGCTGTATCACCTTGAGATCTGAAGTAGAGAAATAGGGCGATAGCAGCCACAATAACAGTGGGCAGCAGATAGCGTTTTGAGCGTTGAAACGATGGCATGACGATGAAGTTCCCTGGCATAAAAGCGCGGTAAAAATCTGTTGGCACTAATTTAACGCGCCGCCGATGGGTCTGCGGTTAAGTGGCGTTCAGGAATATGTAAGGATTGAGTAAAACCGGCTGCGAAGCAGACAAATAGGCGTGAAAATGGCGAAAATCCGCGAAGGAGCAAGGCATGAAAATTTTATTGGTCGATGATGACCTCGAACTCGGCACCATGCTGAGCGAATACCTGACCGGCGAAGGGTTTAACGCCACGCTGGTACTGACTGGCAAAGCCGGGGTGGAAGGCGCGCTGTCGGGCGACTATACCGCGATGATCCTCGACATCATGCTGCCGGACATGAGTGGCATTGACGTCCTGCGCGACGTGCGTAAAAAGAGCCGTATGCCAATCATTATGCTGACAGCCAAAGGCGATAACATCGATCGGGTTATCGGCCTGGAAATGGGCGCTGACGACTACATGCCTAAGCCGTGCTATCCCCGTGAGCTGGTGGCACGTTTGCGTGCGGTGTTGCGCCGTTTTGACGAGCGCCCGGATGAAGTGGACGACGAGGTTATTATCAATTTCGGTGAGCTGAGTCTTAACCCGTCTACCCGTAGCAGCGAATGGCGTGGCAAGCCGTTTGATCTGACGGCTTCCGAATTCAACCTGCTCGAATTGCTGTTACGTGCACCTGAACGCGTAGTATCAAAAGATGAGCTGTCAGAAAAAGGTTTGGGACGCCCGCGTGAAGCTTATGACCGCAGCGTTGATGTCCATATCAGCAATATCCGGCAGAAGCTGGGCGCCTTGACGGACAACGCGTTAAGTATTGAAACGGTGCGCAGCATCGGCTACCGAATCCGATAATGCCCATGCGCGGAAGACTCTTCTGGAAAATCCTGCTCGGCTTCTGGCTGACCTTTATCATCATGACCCAGGCATTGTGGGTCGCTTTTTCATTGTACGGCGATCGCTACGAGCCGCCGGAAAACGCAATGGCTCGGCGAGTGATTGCGCTGCATTTAACTTCTGCCGCGACGCAACTGCGCAGTGGTGGAATGCCGGCACTCGAGGCGATGCTGAAAGACTGGCCGGAAGATGACCGGCGCTTGCTGTCCGTGACTCCGCAGGCGCAACCGCCGGCACCGGCACCGGAAGAGCCGGTGTTTGAAGGCCGTCGGATGCCGAAAGCGGTTACAGAATGGGTGGCAGGCGAGGGGGACGGTAAGGGCTATCTGCTGAGCTACGACATGCGTGGCCTGCGGGAGGAGTACCGCCCGAACAAGCGCTCGCATTTCTTCAATATCCCCGCTCCGATGCTGTGGGTAGGCGGGTTGGCGGGGTTGTTATTCAGCGCGGTGTTGGCCTGGAACCTGACCCGGCCGATGCGCAAACTGCGCGACGGTTTTGATCGCGTGGCACAGGGCGATTTATCGGTGCGTTTATTCCCTGCGATGCGCCGCAGACATGATGAGCTTTCTGAGGTGGCGCGTGACTTTGACAGCATGGCGGAACGGTTAGAGTTGCTGGTCAGCGCTCGAGAGCAGTTGTTGCATGACGTCTCGCACGAGTTGCGTTCACCGCTGGCCCGTTTGCAGTTAGCCATTGGTCTGGCGCGACAGAATGAAGGTAATGTAGAAAACTCGTTGCAGCGTATTGAGCATGAAGCAGGGCGGTTGGATAAAATGATTGGCGAGCTGTTGGCGCTGTCACGCGCCGAAAGCAACAATCTGCTGGATGAAGAGTATTTCGATTTGTACGGACTGGTGGATGCGGTGGTGAGCGACGCACGCTACGAAGCGCAGGTTCCGGGAGTGGATATTGTGCTGCAAGCCAGTTCGGACGTGGAATATACCGTTAAAGGGAATGCCGAGCTGATGCGTCGCGCAGTGGACAATATCGTGCGTAATGCGCTGCGTTTCTCCAGCCACGGACAGCAAGTGACGGTGGTGCTAACGCGTATCGATCAACTGTTCCAGATAGAGGTCAGCGATCAGGGGCCGGGTGTGGAAGAGTCGAAGCTGTCGAGCATTTTCGATCCCTTTGTACGCGTGAAATCAGCACTGTCAGGCAAGGGATACGGGCTGGGGCTGGCGATCACCCGCAAGGTGGTGCTGGCGCACGGCGGTCAGGTTGAAGCGCGCAACGGCGAACTAGAGGGGTTGGTTATTACCCTGCGCATCCCGCGCTGGTCATAACAGACTATCTTACTTGCCATTTTGAACCAGGGCAGTGCTCGCGTCCTCACGTACTACGTGTACGCTGGGGCTACGCGCGCCGATAACGTCTATTACAGCCGGTATACCCAAAGGATTTCGAATTGCAGCCAGGCGGCAAGCGTGGGTAATCCCCGTAGCTTACACTGGTGAGTGGCTTGGGTAAGCACAAGCAGCCAACAACGCTGCAGTTTGAAAGACGAAAGGGATAAAAAAAACGGCGCACTGGGCGCCGTTTCTATGGTCATTCGCGATTACTTCTTGATGCGGATGATCGGGGTCTCGCCAACGGTGACGTTACCGGACAGTTTGATCAGCTCTTTGATCTCGTCCATGTTGGAGATGACAACCGGCGTCAGGATAGACTTGGCTTTCTCTTCCAACAGTGCCAGGTTGAACTCGATAACGACGTCGCCTTTCTTGACGCGCTGACCTTCTTCAGCGATGCGTTTGAAGCCTTCGCCTTTCAGTTCAACAGTGTCAATACCGAAGTGGACAAACAGCTCGATGCCGCTGTCGGATTCGATAGAGAAAGCATGGTTGGTTTCGAAAATTTTGCCGATAGTGCCGTCAACCGGGGCAACCATTTTGTTGCCTGTTGGTTTGATAGCAATACCGTCGCCAACGATTTTTTCAGCGAATACTACGTCAGGTACATCTTCGATATTAACGATTTCGCCAGAAAGTGGAGCTACGATCTCGATAGTGCCCGTGTCTTTCTTGTCATCAGAAACCAGAGATTTCAATTTATCGAACAAACCCATGATCTTCTCCTAAGCATTAAATTGGGCGGCGTTCCAGTGTCGTGGAAGTTTAGCAGAGCGTCTTTTCTTCGATGAATTTATTCACGCAATTCATCAGATCTTGCGCCGTTGGCTGTGCCAAGGCTTGCGCTGCCAACGCCTTCACATCTTCGAAATTAGTATTACGAATAATTTTCTTGATGCGCGGGATTGAAATCGCACTCATGCTGAACTCATCCAGCCCCATGCCCAATAACAACAGTGTAGCACGCTCATCGCCAGCCAGTTCACCGCACATACCGGTCCACTTGCCTTCTGCATGAGATGCATCAATAACCTGTTTGATCAGGCTAAGTACTGATGGGGACATCGGGTTATAGAGATGAGAAATCAGCTCGTTGCCGCGATCTACTGCCAGAGTATACTGGGTTAGATCGTTTGTCCCAATACTAAAGAAGTCGACTTCTTTTGCCAGGTGGTGAGCAATCACCGCCGCCGCTGGTGTTTCCACCATCACGCCGACTTCAATTGTTTCGTCAAACGCCTTGCCTTCTTCACGCAGCTGCGCTTTCAGCGTCTCGATTTCACCTTTCAGATCGCGAACTTCTTCCACGGAAATGATCATCGGGAACATGATGCGCAGTTTACCGAACGCAGAGGCACGCAGAATAGCGCGCAGCTGAGCGTGCAGGATTTCTCTGCGGTCCATGGCGATACGGATGGCACGCCATCCAAGGAACGGGTTCTCTTCTTTCGGCAGGTTCATGTACGGCAGATCTTTGTCGCCGCCGATGTCCATGGTACGGACAATCACAGCCTGTGAACCTACGGCTTCCGCAACGGCTTTATAGGCCTGGAATTGCTCGTCTTCGGTTGGCAGTGAGTCACGATCCATAAACAGGAATTCGGTACGATACAGGCCGACGCCTTCAGCGCCGTTGCGCTCTGCACCTGCGACGTCGCGCACGGTGCCGATGTTGGCGCAGACTTCAACCTGATGACCGTCCAGCGTAATTGCCGGCAGATCTTTCAGTTTGGCCAGATCGTTTTTCTCGGTCACGTACTGGTTCTGTTCGGCTTTCAGCTGATCGATAACATCAGCTGTTGGGTTAACGTAAATTTTATTGTTAACCGCGTCCAGAATCAGGTAATCGTCATTCTTAACCTGCTTGGTCACGTCGCTGGTGCCTACGATTGCCGGCAATTCCAGAGAACGGGCCATGATCGAGGTGTGAGACGTACGACCGCCGAGATCGGTGATGAAGCCCAGAACTTTGTCCAGGTTCAACTGTGCGGTCTCTGACGGGGTCAGATCGGTGGCAACCAGGATCACTTCGTCCTGAATCGCGCTCAGATCGACGATAGCCAGACCCAGAATATTCTGCAGCAGGCGTTTACCGATGTCACGTACGTCAGCCGCACGTTCTTTCAGGTATTCATCATCCAGTTCTTCCAGTGCTTTCGCCTGGCCTTCGATGATGGTGTAGGCAGCTGCGTCCGCAGAAGCCAGATCGTCTTTGATTAGGGCTATGATTTCCTGCTCAAGCTCTTCGTCTTCCAACAGCATGATGTGGCCTTCGAAGATCGCTTCTTTTTCTTCGCCGAAGGTTTCGCCAGCTTTGGTCTTGATCGCTTCCAACTGCTCGGACGCTTTGGCGCGGCCAGCAAGAAAACGTGAGACTTCCTGCTCTACATCATCTGCAGAGATTTTCTTCCGGTTGATGACAATTTCATCTTCTTTCAGTAGGAGAGCCTTACCAAAAGCGATACCCGGTGATACTAAAATGCCTGAAATCATAACCCTACCTTACTCTTGACTGGTGTTAACTAAGAAGACGGGCCGATTACTCAAGCTCTGCCATCAGTTTTACCAAGTGCTCAACGGCTTTCTGCTCGTCTTCACCTTCAGCGGAGATGGTCACTACGGTCCCTTGAGTCAGCCCCAGAGTTTGCAGTTTAAACAGGCTTTTGGCGCTGGCGCTTTTACCGTTAGAGGTCACGGTGATGTCAGACGTGAAGCCTTTAGCTTCTTTAACGAACTGAGCGGCAGGGCGAGTGTGCAGACCATTCGGAGCGGTAATAGTAACTTCTTGCTGGAACATTGATGTTTCCCCAACTTATTGGTGTGTTGTGGAGCTAAAGTTTAGCCCAAGGGTGTGACTTTAGCTTGTCTGGTTAGCGCCTGACTATGGTACAGGGGCGAGCATTGATGCAACAGAAAACGACGAGTTAGGCACTTCAGATCAAAAAATTTGGCTTCTGTCGTCGTTTCAATCAGCTCCCCATTATGCCGTGTTTAACGCATCAGCGACAAATGAGTAAATCGATTCAGCTTAAACAAGGAATGAAGAGTGATTAATTTTGCGCACCGAAATAATGCACCGTTAAATACTAAAGCTGGCAGGTAAAATCAATCTTTGACTGCTATAAACTTTGATCCAGTCCACAAAAAAGCACCCCGAAAGGTGCTTTTTTAGCGATTTGTGCACAGTGGGCACTACTGTTGCAATTCTTGCTCAGTGAACAAATCAGCGAACAGGGCGGTGCTTAAATAGCGCTCGCCGGAGGACGGCAGGATCACCACGATAGTTTTGTCGGCGAATTCAGGTTCTTCGGCCAATTTCACTGCTGCCACCACTGCAGCACCTGAGGAAATGCCCGCCAGAATGCCTTCTTCGTCCATCAGACGGCGTGCCATGCTGATGGCTTCATCGTTGGTGACTTGTTCGACGCGGTCGACCAGTTTGAGGTCCAGGTTGCCAGGGATAAAGCCTGCACCGATGCCCTGAATTTTATGCGGGCCCGGTTTGATTTCTTCACCGGCTAGCGCCTGGGTGATGACCGGTGAGTCGGTAGGTTCCACAGCAACGGTGGTAATTGCCTTGCCTTTGGTATTCTTGATATAGCGGCTGACACCCGTCAGCGTACCGCCGGTACCCACACCGGAAATGAATACATCCACTTCACCATCGGTGTCGTCCCAGATTTCTGGGCCGGTAGTTTGCTCATGAATGGCTGGGTTAGCCGGATTGCTGAACTGTTGCAGGATGATGTAACGGTTTGGATCGGTGGCGACGATTTCTTCTGCCTTGGCGATCGCGCCCTTCATGCCTTTTGCGCCTTCGGTCAGCACCAGGTTGGCACCCAGGGCTTTGAGCAGTTTACGGCGTTCGATGCTCATGGTTTCTGGCATGGTCAGCGTCAGCTTGTAACCACGCGCCGCGGCGACGAACGCCAGAGCGATACCGGTATTGCCGCTGGTTGGCTCCACCAGTTCTTTGCCGGCGACCAGGATGCCGCGTTTTTCTGCGTCCCAAATCATATTGGCACCGATGCGGCACTTAACGCTGAAGCTAGGGTTGCGAGATTCAACCTTAGCCAGAATGCGTCCGTTGCCGATACGGTTCAGACGAACCAGCGGCGTATGGCCGATTGTTAATGAGTTATCTTCATATATCTTGCTCATAGCCCGTCCTTTAACTCTATGAAAATGTGGGGAACATCGAAAGCATACGCTAACAGTACCGGCAGGGAAGTAAAGAATTGGTATATCTATATGTTATTAGGAAATAAGTTTTAAGCACAAGGATAAGGGCGCAAATTGCGCGCCCTGTCGAAGAATTAATCGTAATGCGGGGCCGAAAATGGCTTAGGATCGTACGAATTGCGTGCGATAACGGTCGACCCACATGGCGGTGGCGCCGCAAACCGCGACCGGCAGGATAACCAGATTGAGGATTGGGATCATGGTGAACAGGCTAACCATCGCGCCAAACTGCAGGTTGTCGGTTTTATGCTGACGCAGTGCGCTGCGCATATCGGCGAAGCTCACCTTGTGGTTATCGAACGGGTAGTCGCAATACTGGATAGCCAGCATCCAGGCGCTGAACAGGAACCACAGCACAGGCGCTACAGTCTGGCCAATGCCTGGAATGAAATAAAGAATCAGCAACAGCAAGGCGCGGGGCAGATAGTAAGCCAGCTTGCGCCATTCACGCGCCATAATACGTGGCAGGTCTTTCACAATGCCGAAGATACCGGTGTCTGGCAACGGCTTGCCGGTCAGGCTACCTTCCAGCTGTTCGGCTAACAGGCCACAGAACGGCGCAGCAATCAGGTTGGTGATGGTACTGAACAGATAACTGAACACCAACAGCACGGAGATGACCGCCAGCGGCCACAGCAAATAGCTCAGCCACTGCAACCAGCTAGGCACATGGCTCATCATACTCGGGATCCAGTCGCCGAGTTGACTGAACAACCACCAGAAGGCGGACCCCATTAGCAGTACGTTGACCAGTAACGGCAATACGACATAGCGTTTAATCCCCGGGCGCGAAATCAGGCGCCAGCCTTCGGCAAAATAATGAAGGCCGTTGGTGGGGTGAGAAGGTGACTGCGTATAGGACATATCTTAAGTTATCTCTTTGTCTGAACAGGCATCGCTATCATATCGGGATGATTTTCTACTGGCTAGGGTGACATTGGCTGAAAAAACAGCAAAAAAAGGCAGTGTAATCATCTTTATTGGCATAAAGTTCAGCACGGACTTGCACTTGTGTGCTCGGGCAAATAGAGTTAAAGAGTGAATGTTTGCCGCGGTGGCAATGTATTGGAACAACAGAGATAGCAATGATGCAGGATTTGCGTCTGATATTAATCGTTGTTGGCGCGATCGCCATAATAGCGTTGTTATTGCACGGTCTTTGGACCAGTCGTAAGGAACGCTCATCGCTTTTCCGCGATCGCCCAGCCAAACGTTCTAAGAAAGAACGTGAACAATCCCCGATCGACGATCTCGATGAAGGCGTGGGAGAGGTGCGTGTACGCTCCGCTCACCCGCAGGATGAGCCGTCCTTTGGTCATTTTGATGCCGCTCGCGAAGAACCCGTGGTTGCGCCCAAGCCTGCTCCGGCGGCTGAGCCAGCACCGCGTGCCGTTCAGCCGGCTGCTCATCAGTCTCCGCCACCGCTGTCCCAGCGGCCGGATTATGATGACATCCTGTTGGACAACTACGCGCAGGACGAAGACGATGAGCCGCAGCAGCCTGCGACACGCCGTGAACCGCGCGTTGACGATCTGCCGCCAGTGGCGCATGCAGCAGAACCGGCGTTCCACGCCGAACCTGCTCATCAGCCGCAGACGGAAGTGAAGCCAGCGGTGGTGAACGAGCCTCAGCCTGCTCCTGCTGCCATCAAACCGGCAAAACTGAAAGAAACCGTACTGGTGTTGCACGTGACTGCACATCAGGGTGGCGTGATCGGCGGTGAAGTCTTGCTGCAGAGCGTGTTGCAGGCGGGCTTCCAGTTTGGCGAAATGGGCATTTTCCATCGCCATATCAGTCCTGCAGGCAGCGGTCCAGTGCTGTTCAGTCTGGCGAATATGGTCAAACCAGGGTCCTTTGATCCTGAGATGATGTCCGACTTCTCCACGCCAGGCGTGTCGATGTTCATGATGGTGCCGTCTTATGGCGACGCTAATCAGAACTTCAAGCTGATGCTGCAGTCGGCACAGCGAATCGCCGACGATGTGGGTGGTGTGGTGCTGGACGATGAGCGCCGCATGATGACCCCGCAGAAGCTGGAAACCTACAAAGCGCGCATTCGTGAAGTGTTGGATAACAACGACTGATCGGCTGCTACGCGCACTGAATATCCGTAACAACAAAGCCCCCGCCTGCCGGGGGTTTTTTATCTTTGATGGTGAGCCATGGAATCGATAATCCAACAAATCAATCAACTACGAACCTCACTGCGCCATCACGAATATCAATACCATGTGCTGGACGCACCGGAAGTGCCGGATGCGGAATATGATCGTCTGATGCGTGAATTGCGTGAACTGGAAAGCGCGCACCCGGAGCTGATCACCGCGGATTCCCCAACCCAGCGTGTGGGTGCAGCTCCTCTGGCAGCGTTCGATCAGGTCCGTCACGAAGTGCCGATGCTGTCGTTGGATAACGTCTTTGACGAAGAGAGTTTCCTGGCGTTCTACAAGCGAGTGCAAGATCGCCTCAAGAGCAGTGACCCACTGACTTTCTGCTGCGAGCTGAAACTGGATGGCCTGGCGGTCAGCTTGCTGTACGAAGGGGGGGAACTGGTTCGTGCGGCCACGCGCGGTGACGGCACTACGGGTGAAAATATTACCTCCAACGTGCGCACCATCCGTGCCATTCCCCTGCGGCTGACCGGCGACAATATCCCCGCCCGACTGGAAGTGCGTGGCGAAGTGTTTATGCCCCAAGCTGGTTTTGAGCAGATGAACGAAGAGGCGCGCCGTAAAGATGGCAAGATCTTCGCCAACCCGCGTAACGCTGCCGCTGGCTCGATCCGTCAGCTTGACCCACGGATCACCGCCAAACGCCCACTGACCTTTTTCTGTTATGGCGTTGGTCTGCTGGAAGGGGGCGAGTTGCCGCGTAGTCACTGGCAGCGTCTGATGCAGTTCAAAGATTGGGGGTTACCAGTCAGCGATCGCGCTCAACGCTGCACTGGCAGCGATGAGGTATTGGCGTTTTATCGCCAGGTAGAGCAAGACCGTACGCAACTTGGCTTTGATATCGACGGCGTGGTGGTGAAGATCGACGATATCGATCTGCAAGAAACGCTCGGCTTCGTGGCGCGTGCACCTCGCTGGGCGACGGCCTTCAAATTCCCGGCGCAAGAACAAATCACCGTGGTGCGTGAGGTGGAATTCCAGGTTGGACGCACCGGGGCAATTACACCGGTGGCACGTCTGGAGCCAGTGCTGGTTGCGGGCGTGATTGTCAGTAATGCCACGTTGCACAATGCGGATGAAATTGAACGCCTGGGCCTACGTATCGGCGACACAGTGATTGTCCGCCGCGCGGGCGACGTGATCCCACAAGTGGTGGGGGTGATGACTGAGCGCCGCCCAGCGGACGCGCGTGAAATTTTGTTCCCACTGCATTGTCCGGTCTGCGGTTCCGATGTCGAGAGGGTGGAGGGCGAAGCAGTAGCGCGCTGCACCGGTGGGCTTATCTGTGCTGCACAGCGCAAAGAAGCACTGAAGCACTTTGTTTCCCGTCGTGCGTTGGACGTTGACGGCATGGGCGACAAAATCATCGAACAGCTGGTGGAAAAAGAGTACGTCAAGAATCCAGCCGATCTGTTCCGTCTGTCCGCAGGGATTCTGACGGGGCTGGATCGCATGGGGCCAAAATCGGCGCAAAATCTGGTCAATGCTCTGGAGAAGTCCAAGCAGACCACTTTCGCCCGTTTCCTGTATGCACTCGGCATTCGCGAGGTCGGTGAAGCCACGGCCGCTAATCTGGCTGCCCACTTCGGTACGCTGGAGAAGCTGTTCGCCGCCGATATTGAAGCGTTGAAAGAGGTGCCGGACGTCGGTGAAGTCGTGGCGAAACACACGCGTCATTTCCTCGACGAAGAGCTTAACCAGCAAGTTATCCGGGAACTGGTCAGCGACGAGATAGGCATTAACTGGCCGGCACCGGTGGTAATCGTCGCGGAAGAGATCGACAGTCCGTTTGCCGGTAAAACGGTGGTGCTGACCGGCTCGCTGAGTCAGCTTTCACGCGATGAGGCCAAAGATCGCCTGACGGCGCTGGGGGCTAAGGTGAGCGGCAGCGTATCGAAGAAAACCGATCTGGTGATTGCCGGTGAAGCGGCCGGCTCCAAACTGGTGAAAGCGCAGGAGCTGGGCATTGAAGTCATCGACGAAGCGGAAATGATCCGCCTGCTGGGTGCCTGATGGAAAAAGAGAACCTGATTGAAATCGCCAACACTCTGATGCCGTTCGGCAAGTACCAGGGACGGGTGCTGATCGACTTGCCCGAAGAGTATTTGCTGTGGTTCGCCCGCAAAGGGGAGTTCCCCAACGGCAAACTTGGCATGCTGATGGAAATGACGTTGGCGATTAAAATCGAAGGGCTCGACCATCTGGTCAAGCCGCTGAAGAAAGGTTGAATTGCCGGGCGCGGTACCTTGCCGCGCCCGTTTCATTATCCCCGCGCTGTTTCTGCGTTTGGCACAGCCTGTTTTTCCTGTTGTTTCTTCTGATAGCGCCGCGCCAGTACTGCGCAGGTCATCAACTGCACCTGATGGAACACCATCAGTGGTAGCACCATAATCCCAACGGTCGAAGCTGGGAACAGGATGTTGGCCATCGGGATACCGTTTGCCAGGCTTTTCTTCGAACCGCAAAACACAATGGTGATTTCATCTGCTTTGCTAAAGCCCAGCCAGCGCGCCATGTAGGTGTTGACCACTAATACAATGGTCAACAACACCAGACTGCCCACGACAATAAACACCAGTGAACCAATGCCGACCTGATGCCAGATACCGTGCGTGACTGCCTCGCTAAAAGCGGCATAGACGACCAGCAGAATCGACGTCTGGTCAGTTTTACCGATCAACTTGCGGTTGCGTTCAATCCATTTGCCGATCAACGGCCGTGACAGGTGACCGGCGACAAAGGGCACCAGCAGTTGCAGCACAATGGAACCGACCTGTTGAAGGCTGCCGGTTTCACCGTGGACGTTCATCAATAGCCCGACCAGCAGGGGAGAGACGAAGATGCCCAGTAGGCTCGAAGCCGAAGCGCTGCATACCGCCGCTGCAACGTTGCCACCTGCCAGCGATGTAAAAGCGATGGCCGATTGCACGGTAGCAGGCAGAATGCACAGGTAAATGAAGCCGGAATACAACTCTGGACTGACGTTGACTGGCGACCACCATTTAAACAGCACGCCGAGCGCGGGGAAAATAATAAAGGTGCTGAACATCACCCACAGATGCAGCCGCCAGTTATTGCTGCCGGCCAAAATGGCCTCACGCGACAGCTTGGCACCGTGCATAAAGAACAGCAGAGCGATGGCTGCGATGGTCAGGGTGTTCAGCCAACCGACAAACTCACCGCGTGCCGGCAGGAATGAAGCCAACAGCACGGTGGCGATCAGCGTCAGAGTAAAGCGATCGGGCAAAAATCTCATGGAGGCGCACTCGGGAAAGAAATCGATGCACGCATTGTCGCGCGACGAGATATAATAATTAAATTGATTTATTTAATTCATTTATGAATAAAAAACATGAATTACTCGATTAAGCAGCTCAAAGTTTTTGTGGCCATTGCGCGGCACCGCAGTTTCAGCCGGGCTGGTGAGGCCATTGGCCTGACTCAATCGGCTGTCAGCCACAGCGTGAAAGAGTTAGAGGCAGAGATCGGCGTGCGCTTGCTTGATCGCACAACGCGTGAAGTGCTGCTGACCGATGCCGGACAGCGTCTGGCGAACCGCGTTGAGCGTTTACTCGATGAGTTACAGTCGTCATTGCTGGATGCACGTAGCTTTGGTGTGCAGCGCAGCGGCACGGTGCGCGTCGCATCAAGCCAGACTATTTCCGCACATCTGATGCCGCAATGTATCGCTGCGGGTGAAAAAAAATACCCGGATATTCGCATTATGCTGCGTGACCAGGCACAACAGCAGGTGCTTCACAGTATTCGAAACGCTGAAGTGGATTTTGGTATTGTGGTGGATCCGGTGCAGGCGATGGATCTTGATTGCGAGCCGATTCTGTACGAACCCTTTTTGTTGCTGTGCCGTAATGATCACCCGTTCGCCAGGCAACCCGAAGTGCATTGGTCGGCGCTGAATGGTTGCCGTCTGGTATTACAGGACTATGCTTCCGGTAGCCGACCACTGATTGATAGCGCACTGCGCCAGCAAGGGGTGGAAGCCTCGGTGGTACAGGAGATTGGCCACCCAGCGACGCTGTTCCCGATGGTGGCGGCGGGCATTGGCATCAGCATTTTCCCGGCGCTGGCGTTGCCGCTGCCGGAGGGGGGCCAGCTAAAAGTGCGTCGACTGGTGCCAGAAATCAACCGCGCATTGATGCTGGTGCGACGTAAAAACCGTTCGCTGACACCCGCCGCGGAGGTCATTTGGCAGGTGGTAGGGCAGCAGGCAGCGTTACTGCAACAGCAGCGCGGGCAACAGGCAGATTACTGATCAGATATACACATCCACGGCGTTGCGCGCGGTTGGGCGGTTAATACCATCACCTTTAACGGGTGTGGCACTGTCGGCAGCACTGGCCATTTGCGCAGCTTGTTGCTTTTCCATCTCTTCTTTTTGAATCCGCGCGATCTCGGCTTGCAGCATTTTAATCTGCGCCTGGATCAGCTGTTTCTGCTTTTCGATCTCTTTAGGATCACCTTCAGCGTCTTTCAGATCGACCAGTTTTTGCTGCAAATTCTGGATTTGTTTATTGAGTGCTTTGATACGCGCCGAGGCACCGCTGTCGGCAACTTTTACCTGATCGTTACTGGCGGCTTCCTTGGTTTCTTTCATTTTGCCGCCTTCCGGCTGCTGATTGACCGGTTTGGCCATCAACAACTGGCCTTCGTTGCCAGGGGCGCTAAAGACGTTGCTGATGCCGGGTACGGTGTTTTTCACTGGGACAATCATGGTAATACTGGTCGACATAATACTCTCCCTGAGTCTTGATGTGGCTGTTCAGGGTATCGGCCGTAAAGGGTAAAACTTTACCCACGAATTTGCCGCAGGCGTGGCCAGTGTTGCAGCCAACCTTTGGCCGTAACCCGTTGTTCATAGGCATTGAGATCGCCGTTTTTCGTATTGAAAGTGATGGTATCAGCAAACAATCCGTCGAGGCCGAATGGTGCCACCAATGTAATGCTGTCATCGGCATTCAGGCGTGAGCCAACCGCTGTTTCTCTCTCGGTCCAAAAGCTGATGGCATCTTCGCTGTTAAGGTAGGGCGCTCGACCGCTGCGCAGGTGCATGCGCGCCTGATTTTTCACTGACCAGGGCTGCGGCATCCACTCCTGCAACCGTCTTTCCAGCATTTGGTCACGCTCTGCTTCTGGTCGCTGTGGATCATAATGAATCACGTCAACGTCATTGAGCGGTGTCGGTGTGGCGTAACCATGCAACTGGTCCCATACCAGGTTACGCACAAAGCCAGCGCCCAGGCACCAGTCATTCAGACCGAGTCGCCGTGCGGTACGCAATGCGGCCATTCTTTCACTATCTTGCTGTAACCACTGGATAATTTGCTGTTGCCGGTTCATTACCTCTCCTTTGTTGCGGCTACTTTAACCTGAAGCGCCTGCGGGCGGAATGCCGTGCATGATTTTAGTGCATCTTATCCGGGGTTCGTTAGGTTTCTGGGAGAGGCTAATCGGATGATTTTCGGTAAAAAATAATTTCGACGATGGACTGACTACACTTGGTACAGGGTTTGCAACTTCAGGTGGTTATTCAGGGCAGAACAGGGGGCGCAATGTATCAGGCAACGCTTAGCCGGCGCAGTTACCGTTTTGGTGACTTACGCCAATTGATGGCCAAGGCATCACCGGCACGTTCCGGCGACTATCTGGCGGAAGTGGCGGCAGACAGTGCAGAGGAACGTATGGCGGCACGCATTGCGCTGGCAGACGTACCACTGAAAAGTTTTCTCCAACAGGTGCTGGTGCCGTATGAGCAGGATGAGGTTACCCGACTGATTATCGATGGCCATGATCCTCTGGCTTTTGCACCCATTTCGCATCTGACCGTGGGGGATTTTCGTGACTGGCTGCTGAGTGAACAGGCAGATAGCGAGATGTTGGCGCTGGTGGCTCCAGGCATTACGCCAGAAATGGCGGCAGCAGTGAGCAAACTGATGCGCAATCAGGATCTGATTTTGGTTGCGAAGAAATGCCGGGTCGTCACGCGCTTTCGCAATACCATCGGCCTTCCTGGCCACCTCAGCGTACGCTTACAACCCAATCATCCTACCGACAGTTTGCAGGGGATTGCTGCCAGTATGCTCGATGGCCTGTTATATGGCAGTGGTGATGCAGTCGTCGGTATCAACCCGGCCAGCGACAGCCTGCCGTTACTGGAAAAATTGAACTACATGCTGGATGACGTTATTCAACGTTTCGCGATTCCTACACAATCCTGCGTGCTGACGCATGTAACCAATACGCTGCGTTTGATGGAACGTGGTGCGCCGGTGGATTTGGTGTTTCAGTCTATCGCCGGCACTGAAGCGGCCAACAGCGGTTTCGGCATTAACCTCGCACTGCTGGCAGAGGCTCAGCAGGCGGCGCTGAGCCTCCATCGCGGTACTGTAGGTAATAACGTTATGTACTTCGAAACCGGACAAGGCAGCTGTTTGTCCTCCAATGCACACCATGGTGTTGATCAGCAAACGTGTGAGGCGCGCGCCTACGCGGTAGCGCGTCATTTCTCCCCGTTGCTGATCAATACCGTGGTCGGGTTTATCGGTCCGGAGTATTTATACGACGGCAAACAGATCATTCGTGCCGGGTTGGAGGATCATTTCTGTGGCAAATTGCTTGGCCTGCCACTGGGTTGTGATGTGTGTTACACCAATCACGCAGAGGCAGATCAGGACGATATGGACACGTTGCTGACGCTGTTGGCCACCGCCGGATTGACCTTCCTGATAGGCGTACCGGGCGCGGATGACATCATGCTCAATTATCAAAGCACTTCATTTCACGACGCGTTGTACATCCGAGAATTACTGGGACTGAAGCACGCGCCGGAATTCGCCGACTGGCTAACGAAAATGCACATCACTGACGAACTGGGGCGCTTGCGCGACACTGCTGCCAATCACCCATTGTTGTTGGCGCTACAGGGAGAGAGAGGATGAGCAAACCGGTCCACGTCAACAGTTGGGACGCGCTGCGTGCCTTCACCGACGCACGTATTGCACTGGGGCGCACAGGGTCCAGCTTACCGACCCAGGAGTTGCTTAAATTCGGTTTGGCGCATGCGCAAGCGCGCGATGCGGTACATCAGCCGTTCGACAGTGATACGCTGGCAGAGACGTTACACCAGCAAGGCTGGCAGACGTTGACGGTGCACAGCCTTGCTTGCGATCGCACCGCTTATCTCAGTCGGCCAGATCTGGGGCGCAGGCTGGCGTCGGACAGCCGCAATCTGTTGCTGGGCCTAACGGACAAGCCCGCTGATTTATTGCTGGTGGTTGCAGATGGCTTGTCCTCCAAAGCGGTACATCGTCAGGCGCTGCCCTTGTTACAGGCATTACGGCCTTATCTCGAACAGCTATCACTCTCGGTGGCGCCCGTGGTTCTGGCGCATCAGTCTCGGGTCGCGCTTGGGGATGATATTGGTGAGTGTTTACGGGCCAGGGCGGTCGTGATGTTGATCGGCGAACGACCGGGGTTATCATCGCCGGACAGTCTGGGGATCTATCTCACCTGGGGACCGAACACCCAGCGGCGTGAATCGGAGCGTAATTGTATTTCCAACGTGCGCCCAGAGGGATTGGATTATCCGCAGGCAGCGTTCAAGCTGGCGTGGTTGCTGGAGCAGGCTTTCCAACGCCGTTTGACCGGAATCGAACTGAAAGACGAAAGCGACAACCCGGCGTTGTATGGCCGAATATCACCACTTCATTCCCAACTGGGTGGCTGACCGATGTTTTGCTTCAGTAAGGTAATGAACAGGTTCAATCGGACTGACATTTTTGCTACGGGCCGCAGCAGGTAAATACCTTGCTGCTCCTGACGCGGATCTTCCAGTACTTGTATCAATCGACCAGCCTGAATATCCGGTCCTACAACCCAGTTGGGTAAAAAGGCGATCCCCATTCCCATCAGCGCTGCCTGGTGTTGAGCGGTAAAGTCATCGCAACGCAGCACCATACTGCATCGACTCATTAGCGGAACATTGAGAATTTGTGCCCAGCAGGCGGGCTGCTGTTTGTGGTAGCGAGCAATCAGGCGATGCTCAGGTAACGCATTCAGATCGGTTGGTTGCCCGTAGCGGGCGAGATAGTCGGGACTGGCACACATCACCCAGCGTTGGGTTGCTATGCGGCTGGCGTACAGCCCACTGTCTTTTTGTTCGCCGATGCGAATGGCGGCATCCAGAAGTTCTTGTGTCGGGTCGGTTTGACGTTCGGTTAAATCCAACTCAACAAATAACTGCGGATAGCGTTCGGCCAGGGTCGGTAACAGCGGCAAGATGTACGTCTTGCCAAAGGTTGGCAGACAGCTGATGCGTAAGGTGCCCTGTGGCATATCACTTAACGATGCCAGTTCGGCTCGAATATCGGTGATATCCGCCAGCAACGCGGCCGCTCTGGCCTGTAGCATTTCCCCTGCGTCCGTCAGCATCAGACCACGTGTTGAACGGATAAACACAGTGGCACCCAGCGCGCTTTCCAGCGCATCAACATGGCGAACCAGTGAAGAGGGCACCATGCCCAGCTTGCGAGCGGCAGCGGAGAAGCTGCCGAGCAGGGCGACTTCAAGAAATATGGGTAGATGTTCTACATAACGGGCGTCATTCATCTTTGCATTATATGCAAAAGCGTTTCTTATGAATACCAGGTTCTCCGTTCACCGTATTGAAGCTACTCTTTTTGGGGGCTTACGGCAGGTAAGAGTTTGCTGTGATCCTCACCGCTCAGAGAGAAAATGCATAAATCGTGCGGTTTTAAGAACATTAGATAACAGGTTTTTCTCAGGCTCCAGCGTGTGCCTGTGACATTGATAACTGCTTCAACACCAGATTAACCGTTCAATTTGACACTCTATTTACCAACAATGATTAGTGAATCTAAACCGTTGTTGATGTTGAGTGTCGCCGGCCAGCCGTGCCGGTTTTTTTGTCGCCATTGGCTGAATCGTTCCAACCGAACGGGCCACAGGCGACATCTTTGCTCACCCTCATGTGAGCATTTTGAACGCGCGGGGTATATCACTCCGCGCTGGTGGAGGAGTAGGTTATGAACGAAAACCACGGCTGTTCTTGTGCGCAGCATTTGGCGCAGGGGTTTGCCAGGCAGTCGCTGAGCGTTGGGGAGGGCGAGATTTATCAAATCTCGCTGATGAGCGCGTTAATCAGCGGCGTTTACGAAGGGGAGACTACCATTGCCGAATTGCTCAGGCACGGTAACTTCGGCCTGGGCACTTTCAATCACCTTGACGGTGAACTGATCGCCTTCGACAAGGAAATTCACCAGTTACGCGCCGACGGTAGCGCGCGGCCGGCCAGCTTGCAGCAAAAAACCCCGTTTGCCGTTGTCACCTTTTTCCAACCGAGCATCACCCAACACTTTGATCGTCCGATCACCAAGGCGCAACTGCACCAGTGCATTGACGAGCAAGTTGCTTCACCAAACCTGTTCTGTGCAGTGCGGGTTGACGGTGAGTTCAGCCATGTGGAAACCCGCACAGTGCCTCGTCAGGAGCGTCCTTATCGCCCGATGTTAGAAGCGATCGAGGAGCAGCCTACATTTGCTTTCCGTCAGCGGAAGGGCACGTTGGTCGGTTTCCGTTCGCCTGATTATATGCAGGGCGTTGGGGTCGCCGGTTATCACGAACATTTTATCACCGACGATCGTAACGGTGGTGGTCACGTACTGGATTACCAACTCGACCATGGCCGCCTGCAATTTGGTGTGATCACCCGTCTCAATCTTCAGTTGCCGCATGATGCGGATTTTCTGCGTGCCGACCTCTGTCCAGAGGATTTGGATCGCGCGATTCGTTCTGCCGAGGGTTAATTCCGCGACAGTCTTGGGTTTATTTTCAGGAGGTATTCCATGAGCAAGGCAAATACAGACCATAACTGGTCATGCGGCGCAGATTTAGTGGTGAAAAATTTGGAGGCGCAAGGCGTCAAACACGTATTCGGTATCCCGGGGGCCAAGATCGACCGCGTATTCGATTCGCTGGAAGACGCACCATCGATAGAAACCGTGGTCGTGCGTCATGAAGCCAACGCGGCATTTATGGCGGCAGCGGTCGGGCGCTTAACCGGCAAAGCCGGGGTCGCGCTGGTGACCTCTGGGCCGGGCAGTTCCAACCTGATTACCGGGCTGGCAACCGCGACTTCGGAAGGGGATGCGGTGGTGGCGTTTGGCGGGGCCGTGAAACGTGCTGATAACCTGAAGCAGACTCACCAGAGCATGGATACCGTCAGCATGTTCCGCCCGGTAACCAAGTATTGCGCCGAAGTGCATGCAGGTTCGGCTATTTCTGAAGTGATCGCCAATGCTTTCCGTCACGCTGAATTTGGTCGTCCGGGAGCCTCGTTCGTAAGCCTGCCAATGGACATCGTCAATGAGCCGGTCAGTGCGCCTGTGCTGGCGGGTTGCCGATTGCCGCGGATGGGCGCTGCTGCGACCGAGGATATTCATGCCGCAGTAAAACTGATCCAGCAAGCGAAATGCCCGGTGCTGTTGCTTGGTCTACAGGCCAGCCGTCCGGAAAATAGCGAGGCGGTGCGTCATTTGTTACACCGCACTCATATGCCGGTCGTGGGGACTTATCAGGCGGCGGGGGTGATCGACGTTAATCACTTTGCCCGTTTTGCCGGCCGTGTCGGATTATTCAACAACCAACCTGCCGATCAGTTATTGCAGAAGGCGGATCTGGTGGTCAGTGTCGGTTATGGCCCGATCGAGTACGATCCCTGCATGTGGAACAGCCAGGGCAGATT
Organism: Serratia grimesii NBRC 13537; assembly: GCF_001590905.1. Taxonomy (GTDB): domain Bacteria; phylum Pseudomonadota; class Gammaproteobacteria; order Enterobacterales; family Enterobacteriaceae; genus Serratia; species Serratia grimesii. The sequence goes on along the minus strand of NZ_BCTT01000013.1, from coordinate 21,257 downwards.
AAAACTGGTGCATATTGATGTGCTGCCGGCAGACATTGATACCTGTTACCGCCCAGACGTTGAGCTGGTAGGCAATATCAGCGCTACTCTCGACATGATGACCGAAGCCTTTAACGGGGTTGTGAGCGTACCGGCAGAGGTTGAATTGATCCTCAGTGATCTTGGCCGCCAGCGCAACGAATTGGCAGAACGCGCTGCACGACGCGGTGGCATGCCAATTCACCCGCTGCGTATTGTGAAAGAGCTGCAAGACATTGTCAGTGACGATGTGACGCTGTGTGTTGACATGGGCAGTTTCCACATTTGGATTGCGCGCTATCTTTACAGCTTCCGTGCACGTCAGTTGTTGATTTCCAACGGCCAGCAGACCATGGGTGTGGCGTTGCCGTGGGCGATCGGTGCGGCGCTGGTACGTCCGGGAGACAAAGTGGTGTCGATTTCAGGTGACGGTGGTTTTATGCAATCGAGCATGGAACTGGAAACGGCAGTACGGCTGAAAAATAATATTGTGCACGTGATTTGGGTAGATAACGCCTACAACATGGTGGAAATGCAGGAGGTGAACAAATACCAACGCAAATCCGGGGTGGAATTTGGCCCAATCGATTTTAAAGCCTATGCGGAAGCCTGTGGTGCGGTCGGATTTGCCGTGCAATCGGTGGAGGATTTGCGACCGATGCTGCGTAAAGCAATGGAAATACAGGGGCCAGTCGTTGTGGCCATTCCGGTCGATTACGCTGACAACTATAAACTGATGGCACAGATGAACTTCAGCCAGATGATTTAATTTCAGTAGACGTCTTAACCACGGGGGGCGCGGCATCCAGCACTCCCCGTTTTTTGTGCTCATAATTTGTCCTTTACATCCCTAACTGCATGATTTATTGGTATCCCTCGAGTCTGATTTCTACTCTGGGGATGGCACAATGAATAAAAAAGCAATAACAACGGCACTGGGATTGTTAGCGATGGCTGTGATGAGTGGTGCGCACGCCAATACGCTGGTTTATTGTTCCGAAAGTTCGCCGGAAGGGTTTAATCCGCAGTTATTTACCTCCGGTCCAACGGTTGACGCCAGTTCGGCGACGATTTACAACCGGCTGGTGGATTTCAAAGTCGGCACCGTCGAGCTGCAACCTAGCCTGGCGGAAAGCTGGCAGGTGAGTGAAGACGGAAAGCATTACACTTTCCATCTGCGGAAAGGGGTGAAATTCCAGAGTAATAAATACTTTACGCCAACCCGCGACTTCAATGCCGACGACGTCATTTTCTCCTTCATGCGACAAAAGGACGCGAATAACCCCTATCACAAAGTTTCTAACGGCGCTTATACCAACTTCGAGTCGATGGAGTTTGGCACGCTGATCAACCAGATTGTCAAAGTTGACGACAACACCGTGCGTTTCGAGCTTTCGCGGGCCGAAGCACCCTTTGTGGCCGATCTCGGCATGTACTTTGCCTCTATTCTTTCAGCCGAATATGCCGATGCCATGTTGAAAGCCGGTACGCCGCAGCGTGTGGATAACGACCCAATAGGTACCGGGCCGTTCCAATTGGTGCAGTACCAGAAGGATGCGAAGATCCTCTACAAGGCGTTTGATCACTATTGGGAAGGCAAGCCGAAGATTGATCGGTTGGTATTCTCGATCACTCCAGATGCGGCAGTACGCTATGCCAAATTGCAAAAGAATGAGTGCCAGGTGATGCCGTTCCCTAATCCGGCGGATCTGGCACGGATGCGCCAGGATCCCAATATTCAGGTGATGGAAAAATCTGGGCTGAATATCGGTTTTCTGGCGTTCAATACCCAGAAAAAACCGCTGGATAACCTTAAGGTGCGACAGGCCCTGGCGCTGGCGGTGAACAAGCCGGCGATCCTCGAAGCGGTGTTCCACGGCGCGGGCCAACCGGCAAAAAACTTACTGCCACCGACGCAATGGGGCAGTAATGCCAAGATTGAGGATTACCCGTACTCACCGGAAAAAGCTAAACAGCTGCTACAAGAGGCGGGTCTGGGGCAGGGTTTTGCTATCGATTTGTGGGCAATGCCGGTGCAGCGTCCGTATAACCCGAATGCCAAACGCATGGCGGAGATGATCCAGTCTGACTGGGCGAAGATCGGTGTGAAGGCAAAGATTGTTACCTTCGAGTGGGGCGAATATCTTCAGCGGATAAAAAATGGTGAGCATCAAACGGCATTGATGGGGTGGACTACCGCCAATGGCGATCCGGATAACTTCTTCGGGCCTCTGTTTACCTGCGTTTCAGCCAACGGGGGTTCAAACTCGGCCAAGTGGTGCTATCCGCCGTTTGATAAGTTGATCCTACAGGCGCGTGAAGAGAACGACCATACCAAGCGGGTGGCGATGTACGAACAGGCGCAGGTGATGATGCATGAACAAATGCCGGCAATGATGATTGCTCACTCGACCATTTTTGAACCGGTGCGCAAAGAGGTGAAAGGTTACGAGATTGATCCGTTTGGTAAGCACATCTTCAAACAAGTCTCACTGGAGAAATAATAAAACAGGGGCTGCATTGGCAGCCCCTGGGTTTGTTGGCAAAGGGTTTAGCCCTTTCACATGGCGTTAGCAGCCTTGTTTGAGCGGACGTTTAGAAATGGGTATTCACGCTCATATAGTAAGTCCGGCCTGGCTCGTTGTAGGTCGCAGCCCCTGCACCGGCAATGTTAATGGTACCGGTTATTGGGTCGCCGACGTTCTGCGAGTTACCTTCACGGAATTGGCGTTTATCGAACAGGTTGTCGATACCGGCAGTTACGCTGACGTTCTTGGTCACATCATAGGTTGCGCTGGCACCAACCACAGCGTACGGGCTGACTTCCTTGGTTTCGGTACCGCTAACCGGTTTACCCTGATAGTTGTACTTCTTCGGTTTCTGGCGGCCGTACCAAGTCAGGGTCGATTGCATCGACAGCTCTTGGGTTGCTTGCCAGCTCAGGGTTGAGTTGATGGTGAATTCAGGAATAATCGACAGGTAATCACCGGTGCTCTTATTCTTGTTTTCAATCATGTAGGTGGCGTTGTTGGTCCAGGACACGCTCTCGCTGACCGGTACGTTCAACGTGCCTTCTAAGCCCTGCACTACCGCTTTAGGTACGTTTTCCCATTGGTAAATAGCTGTACCGGTGCTGCTGGTACCGATGCGACTATTACCTGCTTCAATTTTGTTGTGGTAATCGTTACGGAAGTAAGTCACACCAGCCAACCAGCCGTCGTTATGGAACTCTAGGCCAACTTCTTTGTTGACGCTGGTTTCCGCCTTCAGATCGTCGTTACCGAGCAGGTAACAGCCATTTTTGACATCGCTGGCTGCACAACCTTGGCCTTTGCTATAGAGCAAATAGTTTTGGTTGGTCTGGTACAGGTTTGGCGCTTTATAGGCGCGGGCGATACCCATCTTCAGGGTGAAGAAATCGCCCAGTTCCTGTGACAGATTCAGCGACGGACTCCAGTTGTTGCCGGACTCAGAGTGCAGATCGTAACGCAGACCTGGCGTCAGCATGGTGGTATCAGTCAGCTCCATGTTGTCTTCGGCAAACAGCGAGAAGATATGCGCAGATGCATAAGGGCTACGTGTACCGGTTTCTTGGCCAGGAATGGTACCGCCCATCAGCGTTTGGCTGGTGGAGGTACCATCCTTCATTTTCTGTTGGTTCCACTCGGTCCCCACAGTCGCAGTTTGCGTCACGCCCAGTTCAAACGGTACGCTGACTTCGCTGTGAGCCAGGAAATCGTCCAGTTTGGTGGTGCCGAAGCCGTTATTTTTAGTATCGAAGATGCCTTCAGTACCGCCGGCCAGACCTTCATTCAAACGGGTATTACGTGTGCGTTCGAACTGAATATAGTTGTTGGTGCTGACACCGTTATCCCAGGCTCCACGATGGTTGAGGCCGAAGGTTTCGCGGTAAATGCGGTTAGTCTCTTTGCCGTAGTTGCTCTGTACCAGCGCATTGGAGTTGGTGTTTTGAGTATCACCGGCATACAGGTTGCCCTGGCGACCGTAGGCATACTCAAACTCAAGTGACTGCAAATGTGCAAAATCCCAATGCAACATAGCATCGATATTTTTGTCTTCTACGCCTTCTCGTCCGGCTGGCACGCTGTTGGCATAGGCACCTGCACGGTAAGATTTATGTGATTCGTTAATATCCCACGCATCGGCCTGAGTTTTGCTGTAACCACCGAACAAACGGAAGCTGAGTTCGTCGGTCAACGGACCAGACAGGCTAAAGTCGGTGCGCTTGGTAGAACCTTCTTGCTTATGCTGCGGTACGTTGAAAAACGCATTCAGAGATCCGTGCAGCTCTTTGGTGTTTTTCTTGGTGATGATGTTGACCACGCCGCCGGCGGCACCGTTGCCGTAGCGTGCCGCAGCTGGGCCGCGCAACACTTCAATGCGTTCAATCATCTCTGGTGGTACCCAGCCGGTATCGCCGCGGGTATCACGTTCACCACGCCAGCCTTGACGTACCGAATTACGGCTGGTAGCCGGTTTGCCGTCGATCAGGATCAGGGTGTTTTCCGGGCCCATGCCGCGAATATCTAACTGACGGTTGTTGCCACGCTGACCGCTGGTAGAGTTACCGGTTAGGTTAACGCCAGGCATGGTACGAATCAGTTCACTGATATCGCGTGCGGGTGGGCGCTTTTTGATTTCTTCGGCAGTGATAGTGGAAACCCCCGGAGCCTGCAGATTCTGCTTGGCGGCGGTGACAACAATGGTGTCTTCGGCGGCTTCTTTTTTATTTTTGGCGACAGTGTCTGTTTCTGCGGTGGTATCAGTTTGCTGTGCGGCGTGCGCAAAGGCGGACGCGCCTAACCCTAACCCGATGAGTGTGGCTAAGGAGTAACGAGATAATTTGCGGTTCATGTGAGTGTTCCTACCTTGCTGCCTTTCCCGGGGCACCGACGCAGTAGGCCACCGGCTGAGAGAAGGGCGGTTGTAGTTTTTGTGTTTTCGAAAATAAAAATCCAACTGGCCGAGACGCAACGGCAACAGCATCGGATTTAGCGCTAAAATCCGGTATCCATCCCTGTTGAAGAATACCTGCCCTGTTTACGAGTCTACACACACTATTGCAAACGCAAATAATTATCAATAGTATTCGGTTTACCGTTTTCTTGGGCAGCGCCTCGCGCCGCGAATTTACCGGCTTTCCTGAAGCTGCCAGCTAAATAGTGAATAGGCGTTTTGAAAACAAAATCCGAGTCAGAAAGCAGCAGATTATTATCGAGCAAGCACGCCGGGCGCCATGGATGGTGGCTGAATATTGCCAAACGCGGCACGCCGCTGGTGGAGCTGCAAGGGAATGGGCGAGGGAAGGTCACATTTTTATGGCGTGATCCTCAGGGATGTGAGCTCACTTCAGCCTATCAACGCGTCTGGATCCACATCAATTGCCTGACCGACCACCATCAATCATCGCCGCCACAGAGCTTGCAACGATTGGAAGGAACCGACGTTTGGTACTGGCAAACTGAACTCAGCGCCGACTGGCGTGGCAGCTACTGTTTTATCCCCTGCATGGATGATCGTCCTCTGGAACAGAGTGGTGACGATACGCATGCGAATATGCATTCGATTCGTCACTGGTGGCATCAGGTGTTTGCCGGCGCCACTCAAGACCTGCTTAATCCTCACCGTTCTTGGGCAGGTGTCAGTGGCAATGTGCTGTCAGGTTTGCATATGCCGGAAGCGCCGGCGCAACCCGCCTGGCAGGATTTTGATCGCTACGCGGTCGCCAGCGGACGTTGCACGCCAGCCCCTCCGGCGAGATTACAGCGCCACAGTTGGCACAGTGAACGGTTGGGGAATACCCGTAATGTGTGGGTGTATACCACGGGTGACAGTAACCCGGGGCAGCGTCCATTGGCGGTGTTACTGGATGGCCAGTTCTGGTCGAACAACATGCCCGTCTGGGATCCGCTGATGCAGTTAACCCGCGAGGGCAAACTGCCGGAAGCGGTTTATTTGCTGATCGACATCATCGACCTCAAGCACCGTACGCAGGAATTAGCCTGTAATGAAGATTTCTGGCTAGCGGTGCAAGAAGAATTGCTGCCGCAGGTTGCCGAATGGGCGCCGCACAGCCGTGATCCTGCTCGCACCCTGGTGTGCGGTCAAAGTTTTGGTGGTTTGTCTTCACTGTATGCCGGGTTGCACTGGCCACAGTGCTTCGGTGGAGTGATCAGTCAGTCAGGCTCCTTCTGGTGGCCGCGACGTGACATGTACCAGCGCGAAGAGATACCGGCCGATGCGGGTTGGCTACTGCGTCAAGTCGAGCAGGGCGTTGGCAAGGGCTCATTGAAAGTATTTATGGAAGCCGGGGTGCACGAAAAAGTAGCACATCGTGTGAATGATCGAATGGCGGATTTGTTGCGCGATGCCGGTCACCGGGTGCAATACCGAACGGTTGCCGGCGGGCATGACTATCTCTGTTGGCGTGGCGGTTTGATCGATGGCCTACAGGCATTGTGGGCAGATCAGTATCCTGCGTCTTCGGCCAAGCTAACCTTTTCTGTCCAAGGAGTCCGCGATGGAAACTCTGAACCCGTTCGATGACGAGCAACAAATCTGCCTGATTGTGCAGAATGACGAACAACAATACAGCCTGTGGCCGGATTTTAGCGCAGTACCGGCGGGGTGGACGCCGGTATTCGGCCCGGCAGCACGATCACAGTGTGTGAACTGGCTGGAAAAGCATTGGCAGGATATGCGGCCCGCATCACTGCGTAAGGCGTGATGGCGCCAATACCGAAAACAGGAGTCAGTACCTTGTCAGACAGCACTTTATTATCGGCCGAACAGCAACTTGCCACTGAGCTGCCGTTGGTCGCTGCGCAACCCGGAATTTGGGTTGCCGATCAAATTTCACCGCACGCGAATGCTTATGCGGTCTCCCACTACATTGAACTGAATGGCGCGTTGGATCAGGATCGTTTGATGCAGGCGATTGCGCAGGGCCTATCCGAAGTGGATACCTTGCAGTTCCGCTTTGAAGAGCGTGATGGGGTACCGGTGCAGTGGCTTGACCCGCAACTCGCGATCCTGCCGGTTGAGTTGATTGATTTGCGTGATTCCCCCGATGCTGCTGCGGCGGCACGTGCTGTCATGCAATTGGATATGTCCGGCGATTTGCGTATCGGCAGCGGCAATGCGCTGTATCGGCATATCTTGATCCGCCTGTCGGAGCGACGCTGGTTCTGGTATCAGCGTTATCACCATATTCTGGTTGATGGCTTTAGTTTCACAGCTATTGCCCGCAGAATTGCCCATATTTACACCCGAATATTACGTAATGAACTGCCGGATCCGACGCCGTTCACCGCATTCAGTGAGGTGGTCGAGGAGTATCAGCGTTATGCACAGTCGACCACGTGCCAACGCGACGCCGCGTTTTGGCTGAATAAGGCCCAACAGTTGCCGACACCGGCTACCCTTTGCCCTCAGCCATTGGCTGGGCAGACGCCGACCACCCGTATCCATCGGTTATCGCAACTGTGTGACCAGCAGGATTTTAACCGACTGGTCAATGCCGGTCAGCAGCAATTCAGCGTGGCAGATATGGCGTTGGCACTGGTGGCATTATGGGTGTCCCGCTTGAGTGGTCACGCCAGTTTCAGCGCAGGTTTTATCTTTATGCGCCGTACCGGTTCGGCCGCGTTGTGTGCTAATGGGCCGGTGATTAACGTTTTGCCGATCGAAATGCACCTCGATCCGCAGGCGACCTTGAGCGACGTTGCCGGCAATATTGGTCGCGAGCTGAAAATCGTCCGTCGCCATCAGCGCTATGAAGCGGAACAGGTACAACGTGATCTGGGGCGGATTGGCGATGCTCAGCCGCTGTATGGCACGGTGTTCAACTTTAAAATGTTCGACTTCCAGTTGGACTTCGGCGGTATTGAAGGTATTACCCATGAATTGGCTTCAGGGCCGGTCCGGGATCTGGAAATCGCACTGTACCTGGATGAATCCGGTACGCTGAAGGTTGATCTGCTGGCCAATGCTGAGCGCTATCAGCGTGATGAGTTGGCTGCACATTTACAGCGTTTGCCGCTATTGTTGCGTCAGTTTGCCGCTCAGCCGCAGATGCCGATCAGCGAAGCTGATTTGCTTACCGAGCAAGATCATAAACTGCTGACCAGAGTTAACGACACTGCGCATCCGGTGGCGCCGCAAACGCTGACGGGCCTACTAGCAGAGCAAGCGCAGAAAACCCCGAATGCCCCGGCACTGGCTGATGCGCAATATCAATTCAGCTACCGGGAGACACGTGAGCAGGTGATGGCGTTGGCGCGCCAATTGACAGCGCAGGGCGTACAGCCTGGTGATATCGTCGCCGTCGCGTTGCCGCGTTCAGTTTTCCTGTCGTTGGCATTAATGGCCATTGTTGAGGCCGGAGCGGCTTATTTACCGCTGGACACCGGTTACCCTGACGAACGCCTCAGCATGATGCTGGAGGATGCGGCACCTCGCCTGATTATCACCGAGCCTGGTCAGCAAGCACGCTTTGCCGGAAAGGGCGATATTTTCCTGTATGACGCACCGCTGACGGCAGACGTCGTGCTCCACGGGCCAACGCCGCATCATCCGGCCTACATTATTTTTACCTCTGGTTCGACTGGGCGGCCCAAAGGTGTGCTGGTTGGCCACCAGGCGATCGTCAACCGCTTGCTGTGGATGCAGCACCAGTATCCGATGGCGGCAGGCGATGTGGTGTTGCAGAAAACCCCTTGCAGCTTTGATGTCTCGGTGTGGGAGTTTTTCTGGCCGCTGATGGTGGGGGCGCAATTGGTTATGGCGCCGCCGGAAGCGCATCGTGATCCGGAACAACTGCTGCAATTGATTGACCGGTACAGAGTTACCACCATGCACTTTGTGCCTTCGATGCTGGCGGCCTTTGTGGGGGCGTTGGACAGCCGACAAGCAGTGGCCTGCTGCGCACCATTACGACAGGTATTCTGTAGTGGTGAAGCACTGCCTGCCGAGCTGTGTCGCTTGTGGCAAAGTCGCACAGGTGTGCCGTTGCACAATCTGTATGGTCCGACCGAAGCCGCTGTTGATGTCAGTTGGCATCCTGCCTGGGGCGAGGCCTTGGCCGCTGTCAAGGGGGCTAACGTGCCGATCGGTTTGCCAGTGTGGAATACCGGGTTGCGCATCCTCGACGCACGTCTGCGTCCGGTGCCGCCCGGTGTTGCTGGCGATTTGTATCTTACGGGCGTACAGCTGGCGCAGGGTTATTTGGGGCGGCCGGAACTGACGGCCAGCCGCTTTGTGGCAGATCCTGACGGCGACGGTGGTCGCATGTACCGCACGGGTGACGTTGCTCGTTGGCTGCCAGGAGGCGAGGTGGAATACCTTGGCCGTAGTGACGATCAGCTAAAAATTCGTGGTCAACGCATCGAATTGAGTGAAATCGATCATGCGCTGCTGTCGTTACCGGGTATCAAGCAGGCGGTTACGCATGCGCTGGTACTGAATAATACGCCAACAGATCCTGGCGGTGGAGATGCCCGCCAACTGGTGGGGTATCTGGTGGCGCAGCCTGGCGTGCGTCTTGATCTGGACGCGTTGCGTGCTGCGCTGGTCGATCGTCTGCCGCCACATATGGTGCCAGTAGCGTTAGTTGAGATGGAGTCTCTACCGCTGAGCGCCAATGGCAAGCTGGATCGTAAAGCATTACCGCAACCACAAAGCGGTGTCAGAGCCGCAGGGCGTGAACCTGAAGCGGGGCTGGAAACGGCAATCGCCGCCGTGTTCGCCCGTTTGCTACAGCGTGAAACTGTATTTGCCGACGATGATTTCTTTGCGCTTGGCGGGCACTCGTTGTTGGCGATGCGTCTGGCGGCGGAACTGCGTCGTGATCTGGGCAAGGCGGTGTCTGTCGGGCAGGTGATGGTTGCTTCCCGTGTAGAACAATTGGCGCAACTGTTGGCGCAAGAGCGCACGCAGGAAGAAGCGGACCAGACGGGTTTTGACAGCATATTGCCACTGCGTACCACCGACGGTCCGACGTTGTTCTGTCTGCATCCTGCTTCTGGATTCTCCTGGCAGTTCAGTGTATTGCCGCGCTATATCGATCAGCATTGGTCGTTGGTGGGGATCCAATCGCCACGTCCTGATGGCCCGCTGGCGCTCAGTGAGCATATGGATCAGGTCTGCGACGCGCATCTGGAGAAGGTATTGCAGGTGCAGCCGAAGGGTCCCTATCACTTTATCGGTTATTCACTGGGTGGCACTTTGGCGCAGGGTATCGCAGCCAGATTGCAGGCACGGGGTGAAGAAGTGGCCTTCCTTGGGTTGCTGGATACTTACCCGCCGGAAACCCAGAACTGGGATGTGATGCTCGATGACAACGTGCTAAAAGAAGTTCAGCGCGAACGTCAGCAGTTCCTGGCAGTGTCTGAGGATGCGTTGGATACTGCATTGGGCGAAACCCGTGTGGCGATGTTTGATAATATCGAAGCCAACTATGCCGATTCAGTCCGCTTGCTTTCAGCGACCAATACGGCGAACTTCAAAGGGCAGGCGACGTTGTTTGTTGCGCGTCAGACCTTACAGGAAGGGATGGATGTGCAGCAGACCTGGTCGCAATACGTGGATGCCTTGCAGGTGCATGAACTGGATTGCGCGCACGTAGATATCGTTTCACCGGCGTCGTTCAAAGTGCTGGGGCCGTTGCTGAACCGCATACTACGCGCTTTGTAATACCCAGTGACGGGGAGGGGGCGAATACATTCGCCCCGATTAATAAGGGTCCAGCTACTGGGCCCTTACACTGTCTGTTGCTTACCCAGAGGTACCACCAACGGCGTGTGTGAAACCGGATCGTCAATGATCATGCAGCGCAGACCATACACTGCTTCGATCAGTTCTGGCGTCACAATATCCTTAGGTGCGCCTTCGGCAACAACTTTGCCGTCGCGCATGGCGATCAGATGTGTGGCATAACGACACGCATGGTTGAGATCGTGCAGCACCACCACCAATGTATGGCCGTTTTCACGGTTTAGTTGACGCATTAGCTCCAGCAGGTCTATCTGATGGGTAATGTCCAGCCAGGTGGTCGGTTCATCCAGCAGCAGCAGTGGTGTCTGCTGTGCTAATACCATAGCAATCCACACGCGTTGGCGTTGCCCGCCAGAGAGCGTATCGACCGGCTGTTCGGACAGCTCAAAAACGCCGGTAGAACGCATTGCTTGTTCTACTGCCTGTTGATCTTCCTCACGCCAGCGACTGAACAGACGCTGATGCGGATAGCGGCCACGGGCCACCAAATCAAACACAGTAATGTCGCCTGGCGCGGTTGAGCTTTGTGGCAGCAGCCCAAGCTGGCGTGCCACCTCTTTGGTTGCATATTCGCTGATGTGTTTGCCGTTTAGCCATACGGCACCTGCCTGGGGTTGGATCAGACGGCTGAGGGTACGTAACAAGGTAGATTTGCCACAGGCATTTGGCCCGATAATTACCGTCAGTTCACCGTGCGGTATTGAGACGGAAAGGTCGCTTGCGACGATTTTTTTGTCATAGCCGAGTGTCAGATGTTCAGCGCGCAATGGCGCGGTCTGTAAGGGGTCAGCATTCATTTTTTTCGTGACTCACGGATTAATAGCCAAATCAGGTAAATGCCACCCAGGCTGACGGTGAGTACACCGACCGGCAACTGATAAGGCATAAACAGGCGTTGTGCGGCGACATCAGCGAACAGCAGCAGCAGTGCGCCAGTCAGAGCCGTCAGCAGCAGTACGCTACGGTTAGCGCACAGGCGTCGGGCAATCTGTGGTGCCACCAATGCGATAAAGGAGATTGGTCCAGCCACAGCGGTTGCGGCGGCTGTCAGGATAACCCCGATCAGTAGTAGCAATACACGCGAACGTTCCACTGACACGCCGAGCGCACAGGCGGCGTCATCCCCCATTTCCAGCAGCCGCATGCGGCGAGCCAGGGTCAAGAGCAGCAGGCAACACAGTACAATTACGACTATTACGGGCAGGCTTTTCGCCCAGCTGACACCGTTAAGTGAACCGGCATTCCACAGTCCGGCAGACATCGCTGACTCCAACGATGCACTGATAAGGAGCCAGGTATTACCGGCAACCAGCAGGGCGCGCACCGCGATGCCGACGATAATCAAACGGAATGATTCGACACCATTGCGCCATGCCAGCAAATAAATCAACGCGGCGGTGAGTAAACCACCGGCCAACGCCCCAGTAGTGATGCCGAAGACACCACCATTAAACACCACAATTGCCACCAATACACCGCTGTAGGCGCCGGTGTTAAAGCCAATTACGTCAGGGCTGCCGAGCGGGTTGCGCAATATTGACTGGAAAATGGCACCGCTGAGGCCCAGTGCGGCCCCCAGCAACAGTGCCATCGTCACGCGTGGCAAGCGCCACTGGGTGACGATCACCGCCAGATTTGCCGGGCCTTCACCACGCAAGGCATCGATCACCTGCGAAGCACTTAGCGACAGTGCGCCAGAACCCAAGGCGTAAATGGCGAGCGCCAGAGCGGCCAGCATTAGCAACAGCGCGGTCAGTGTCGGACGCGACAAGGCTCGAATTTTATGGTTCGCCATTTGACGGGCTGCAGACATCGACATTAGCGCTGCCTCCTGAACATATGGCGTTGACGCACCAGAATGATCAGCAGCGGTGCACCAATCAGGGCGGTGACGATGGAGACACGTAATTCACCGGCAACCAGGAAGCGGCCGATGAGGTCGGCACTCAACAGCAGGATAGGGGTCAACACCAGTGTCCACGGCAGCATCCAGTGCAGTTCTGAACCGGCCAGCCGACGAGCAATATGTGGCATCATCAGGCCAACAAAGGCAATCGGGCCGACGGCGGCAGTGGCACCGCCGCACAGTAAGGTAATGGCCAGCAGGCCCAACAACTGGGTACGAACAATGCCGGTCCCCAGCGCAGTGGCTAATTCATTGCCCATGCTCAGGCTATTCAGCGACTTACTCATCCATAGCGTAATCAGCGTGCCCAGCAGGATCGGCAGGGCGACGGTGCGCACTACCTGCATATTTTGAATATCCAGCGAACCGGCCTGCCAAAAACGCAACTGATCGAACACCAGCGGGTTTAACAGGGAAATCCCGGAGGTCAGGCCCTCTAGCACCGCCGCCATGGCGACCCCGGCTAGCGTCAGGCGTACCGGGTTCAGGCTGCTGCCACCCAGAGCACCGATCAATGCGACCAGCAGCGCGGCAAACATTGCGCCAGCAAAGGCGAACCACAGATATTGACTGATGTTAGCGGCGCCAAAGAAAGTGATACCCAGCACTACGGCAAAACCCGCACCGGCGTTAACCCCAAGAATACCGGGATCGGCCAGCGGATTACGGGTGAGGGTTTGCATCAGTACTCCAGACAGACCCAGCGCGATGCCGGCCAACACGCCAACCAGCGTGCGTGGCAGCCGGGCGTTGGTAATGATGGTGCAGTCCGCGCCGCTGCATTGTCCGTTAAGCGCCTGGATAACTGTGTCAAAAGGGATAGATTTAGCGCCAAGCGACAGGCTGAGCAGCATGATAACCAGCAGTGCGAAAAGGGCAATCAGCAGGCCAAACAGCCTGCCACGGAATGAATGGGGAGTGTTCCCAAGATGACGCCCGCGTGGGGTGGGAACAGACTGTGTGCAATGGCGTGAAATCCGTAACATAACAATCCATTATTTAATTGAATATAAATGATATTTATTATCATTATTGATTGTTTTCATCTATGGTACCATGAGTCCCTTCGCTATTGCAGCACAGACGCTGCCCCTTTTCTTTAGTTGTGGTGAGAAAGCACATGAGTAAGCCCTCTATTTTGCTTGATTTTGGCCTGCTTAAGACCAATGGCGCCTTTCGTGCCGTATTCTGCGCGCGTTTTATTTCTATTCTCGCGTTGGGGTTGATGGCCATTGCGATCCCGGTTCAGATTCAAGCCTTGACCGGATCGACGCTGTTGGTCGGATTGTCCGTAACGCTGGCAGGCAGCGGCATGTTTGCCGGATTACTGATGGGCGGTGTACTGGCCGATCGCTACGAACGTCGCCGTTTGATTTTGTTTGCGCGTTCCACCTGCGGCATAGGTTTTATCGGCCTGTGTATGAATGCTGCGTTGCCCGCACCGTCATTAACACTGATTTATCTGCTGGCGGTCTGGGACGGTTTCTTTGGCGCGGTCGGCGTCACGGCACTGTTGGCGGCAACACCGGCGCTGGTAGGGCGTGAAAATATCGTACAGGCCGGGGCTATCAGCATGCTGACGGTGCGTTTTGGTTCGATCCTCTCCCCGGCGATCGGTGGCTTGGTGATCGCTAACGCCGGTGTGACGTGGAACTACGCTTTGGCGGCATTTGGTACCTTACTGACGCTGATCCCTTTACTGCGTCTTCCACAGCTGTTTCCACCACCACAGCCGCGTGAGCATCCGCTGCGTGCGCTCGCCGGCGGTTTTGGCTTTCTGTTCCGCAATCGGGTGATTGGTATGGTGGCGCTGATCGGTGCACTGCTGACCATGGCCAGTGCGGTGCGAGTATTGTATCCGGCCATGTCCGGTATGTGGCATGTCAGCGCGGCGCAGTTGGGCTTTATGTACTCTGCTGTGCCATTGGGGGCGGCGATTGGCGCCTTCACCAGTGGTCGGGTTGCCCACGTTGCGCGTCCGGGTTGGATGATGCTGATGACGGCGATTGGCGCTTTCGTTGCCATTGGTCTGTTTGGTCTCATGCCATGGTATGGTCTGGCGCTGTTTTTCCTGGTGGTTTTTGGTTACCTGAGCGCGCTGAACTCATTGTTGCAGTATGGGTTGATCCAGAACCTGACGCCTGATGCGTTCCTCGGGCGCATTAATGGCCTGTGGACGGCGCAGAACGTGGTGGGTGACGCACTTGGAGCGTTGCTGTTGGGGGCGATGGGTGCGTTTATGCTGCCAGCGATGACATCAACCAGCTTTGGTTTTGGTGTTGCGGTACTCGGCGTAGTGCTGGCGTTTGCGATGCGCGGTTTGCGTCAGGTGGGCAGTGGCGGGCAAGAAAACGATCTCCGGCCCGCCGCAGAATCTACTGAGAAATAAACTGTTTTTCCAACAGCGTCAGCAGGTTGCTGGCGCTGTAATAATCCAGTCGGAAAGTATCATTCCCCAGTGCGTAAACCCGCTTGTGTTGTACTGACGGCAGATGAGCCAGGAAAGGATTAGCCATCAGCCGTTGTGCATCACTGTCGTTGTTGGCAAATAACATCAGCGTCTGGCCGTTCAGACCTTCCGCCAGGTTCTCACCGCTCAGTTGAATAATGTCTTTGCGCATCCCCATGCTGCGGCTGTTGTTCAGCTTGGCTGGCGGGATGGCTAGCGTAAAACCAAGCTGTTTGAGCATTTGGCCTTGGGAAGATTCAGCCGTCCATAGATTGGCAGCCTTGCCATCGGCGCTGAATACCAATGCGGAGACGGGTTGTTCCGGTAGCTTCATGCGCTGTTTCAACGATTTCTCACGGGCATCGAAATCACTGACGATTTTTTGTGCCTGGGCTTCATGTCCAGTGACCTGGCCCAATTGAGTCGCCAACGCTTGCCAACTTTTGTCGTCGTAATTGACGACCAACACCGGGGCAATGGCGGAGAGTTGATCGTACAAACGCAGAGCGGAATCGGCACCGGTTGCCGAAATGATAATCAGATCGGGGGCTTCACCGGCGATGGCTTCTGCATTGGGTTCACCGATGTACAGGCGTTTAACGCCGCGTTGCGCCGCGATAGCGCTCCACTGATGGAAGAACCCTTGTGAGTCCGCCAGACGGCTGCCTGGCGTTGTGGCACCACTGGCGACTACCGGTGCGTCGATCGCCAGCAGGGTACCGGTGACGGTAACGCTGGTGGAAACGATACGGGCTGGAGGGGATGTGAGTGTTACCACGCCGTGTGACGTTTCAATTTTGCGTGGCCAGCCAGCGTCTGCGGCATGGGTTACACCGATAGCCATCATGCCAAATAGTGCCAGGCTGATGAGCAGGTTCTTCTTCATAAAGAATTCCTTAGAAGTTAAATAGTAATACTTATCATTTATATAATTAAAGCTGCTGGTTTTATATCATGATTATGATTGGAAGAACTGTTTACATTTATTGACATAGCATATTCACGAGGGTAATTTAACGCGATTCAATACAAATGATAATCATTATTATACGGGTTATTGTTAATGATACGAAAGGGAGAACCGATGAGTGTTACAGTAAAGGGTACCGGGCATAAGAAGCCACAAAGCAAGGATAGCGAACAGCCTGTCGCAGGTGTGTCGCCGACTTCCGGCTTTTTCTTTACCTCTCCTTTCCGTAGCCTGAGCACGCAAGGCTGCTTCGCCAAAATCACGCTGCCGGCCCTGGATGGCGACCAATTGAATGGCGAATTCCAGCAGGCGGTGCAGCATGCTTTTGCTGAGGCCAAACTGGCAGGAGTTAAGAACCCGGTTTTGTGCGGTGCGATCCCGTTTGACACTCATCAACCCTCTGCGCTGTTTATCCCTCAGCACACTCAATGGTTTGAACGCGATGCCTTTTTGGCCAGCGTGAAATCTCCACAGGACGCTTTGCCGGAAATTACCCGTCAAAGAGAGGTACCTGCTCAACAACCCTTCATGCAAATGGTGGCGGATGCGGTAGAAGCGACCAAAGGCGACCAGTTGGATAAAGTGGTCCTGTCGCGTTTGCTGGAGATTGAAACACGCGAGCCGGTGGACCGTCAGGCGTTGATGGCGCGTATCATCGCCCAGAACCCACATGGTTTCCACTTCCATGTACCGCTGGAACAGGGGGCATTGCTGGGTGCTAGCCCAGAACTGCTGTTACGTAAGTCCGGCGCTCAATTTTTCTCTAACCCGTTGGCCGGTTCCGCTCGACGCAATGCCGATCCACAGCGAGATCGCGAGATCAGTCAGCAGCTGTTGGTATCAGAAAAAGATCGCTATGAGCACCAGTTTGTCACCGAAGGGATGCGGCAGGTGCTGACCGAACGTTGCAGCTATCTGAATATCCCAACCACACCTGAGTTATTGAGCACCACCACGCTGTGGCACTTGTCGACACCGATTGACGGTGAGGCTGCCAGCCGTGCTGAAAATGCGCTCTCGCTGGCCTGCCTGCTGCACCCAACGCCCGCGCTGTGCGGTACGCCGACGGCATTGGCACACCAGGTGATTAAGCAACTGGAGCCCTTTGACCGCGGCCTGTTTGGCGGGATTGTCGGCTGGTGTGATGCCGAAGGTAACGGTGAGTGGGTGGTGACGATTCGTTGTGGCACGGTGCAAGGCAATCAGGTGCGGCTGTTTGCCGGTGCCGGCATAGTGCAGGACTCTTCGCCGGAATCTGAGTGGCATGAAACCGGCACCAAACTCAGTACCATTTCGCGGGCGTTTGGCCTGAACCAAGGATAGACATTCCCATGAGTATTGCTTTTACCCCCTGGCCTGATGATTTAGCCCGTCGTTATCGTGAACGCGGATATTGGACTGATCGGCCATTGACCGACATCATCACTCGTCAGGCTAAAAATGACGCCATCGCGTTGATCGACCCACAACGTAGCCTGAGCTATCGTCAGCTTAACCAGCTTTCCGACCGGTTGGCTGCAGCCCTTCAACGTCGGGGTATGCAAAGCGGTGATACTGCGTTGGTGCAACTGGGTAACGTGGTCGAGTTCTATGTAACGTTCTTTGCGTTGCTGAAAATGGGTGTTGTGCCAGTGAACGCACTCTTCAGTCATCAACGCAATGAGCTGAACGCTTATGCCACACAAATCAAACCGGCATTACTGATTGCCGACCGTCAACATGGTCTGTTTGGTAACGACGAATTCCTGACGGCGTTCCGTGCCGAGCATCCTTCATTGCGTGTGGTGGGGTTACGTAGCCAGGATGACGGTGAACAGTCACTGTCGGCTTGGTTGGCAGAGGACAGCGCAGATTTTGTTGTTGCACCAACTCCGGCAGACCAGGTGGCATTTTTCCAGTTGTCTGGTGGCAGCACCGGTACGCCAAAGCTTATCCCTCGCACCCACAATGATTACTACTACAGCATTCGCCGCAGTGTGGAGATCTGTCATTTCGACGTTGATACCCGCTATTTGTGCGCGTTACCGGTTGCGCATAACTACCCGATGAGCTCCCCGGGTGTCCTGGGTGTTTTCTATGGTGCCGGATTGGTCGTGTTCGCCAGCGATCCCGATGCCGGGCAGTGCTTCCGACTAATCGATCAGCATCAGATTAATGTGACTGCGCTCGTACCACCGGCGGTGACGCTGTGGCTGCAGGCTATTGAAGAGTGGGGCGGTTGCCAACAACTGGCCAGCCTTAAGCTGCTACAGGTGGGCGGCGCCAAGTTGGGTGAAACGCTGGCGGCACGCATTCCCGCGGAAATCGGCTGCCAGTTACAGCAGGTGTTCGGTATGGCGGAAGGCTTGGTGAACTACACCCGGTTGGATGATGACGATCAGCATATTTTGACGACCCAAGGCTGCCCGATGTCTCCGGATGACGAGTTGTGGGTGGCTGATGATGATGGCAACCCACTGCCGGTAGGGGAAACCGGGCGTCTCATGACCCGTGGGCCTTATACCTTCCGCGGTTATTACCAAAGCCCGGAACATAACGCGGCGGCTTTTGATAACGACGGTTTCTACTGTTCTGGCGATCTGATCAGCCTGACCGAAGACGGTTATGTGAAGGTTGAGGGGCGACAGAAAGATCAGATCAACCGCGGTGGGGAAAAGATCGCCGCCGAGGAGATCGAAAATCTGCTGTTACGCCATCCGGAAGTGATCAATGCGGCGCTGGTGTCGATGCCGGATGAGCTGATGGGCGAAAAAAGCTGCGCCTATATTATCGCCACAACTGCACTGAAACCGGTCGTGCTGCGTCGCCATTTACGCGCCGAGGGTGTGGCCGATTTCAAGTTACCCGACCGCTTTATACAGGTTGATACGCTGCCGCTCACCCCGGTTGGCAAAGTGGATAAAAAACTGTTGCGCCAACGCCTAGAGGCGCAACAACTGACTCTGGTCCAGGGAGAATAAGTCATGGCCATTCCAAAACTTAATGATTACGCGTTGCCGACTCAGGCTGAGCTGCCAACCAACAAAGTGACCTGGACGGTAGAACCGCAGCGCGCTGCACTGCTGATCCACGACATGCAGCAGTATTTTCTGAATTTCTGGGGTGAAGACAGCCCGTTGATCAAACAGGTGGTGGAGAACATTGCCAACCTGCGCCGTTACTGCAAGTCACAGGGTATCCCGGTGTTTTACACCGCGCAGCCGAACCAGCAGAGCGATGAAGATCGCGCCTTGCTAAATGACATGTGGGGGCCGGGTTTGAATAAACATCCGGAACAGCAAGCCGTAGTTGCTGCTTTGGCTCCGGAAGACGACGATACCGTGTTGGTGAAGTGGCGCTACAGTGCTTTCCACCGCTCCCCCTTGCAGGAAATTTTGCAGGAGTCAGGACGCGATCAATTGATTATCTGCGGCGTGTACGCGCATATCGGCTGCATGACCACGGCGATTGATGCCTTCATGCGTAATATTCAGCCGTTTATGGTGGCTGACGGCCTGGCCGACTTCTCCCGTGAAGAGCACCTGATGGCCCTGCGTTATACCGCAGGTCGTTGTGGTCGTGTGGTAACGACCGCGGAACTGCTGCCAGGCATCGCCAGTAAGGCAGCACTGCGTCAGCAAATCATGCCTTTCCTCGACGAAGACAGTGAAGATATGGGTGACGATGAAAACCTGATCGACTACGGTTTGGATTCGGTGCGCATCATGGAGCTGGCAGCGCGCTGGCGTAAAATCCGTGGTGATATTGATTTTATCGCCTTGGCCAAGAACCCGAGTATTGATGGTTGGTGGGCTCTGTTGTCAGAGGGGAAAGCCTGATGGGGCAACAGGGCGATTTCGCGGGTAAGCGTGTCTGGGTTACTGGCGCGGGAGCCGGGATTGGGTTAGAAACGGCATTAGCTTTTATGCGGGCCGGTGCCGAGGTGATTGGATTCGATAAGCACTTTGGCGAGGCGGAATATGCCTTCCGTACTGAAGTACTGGATATCGCCGACCCTGACGCAGTAGACCTTGTGTGTAGACGTTTGCTGGCTGAGCAAGGTGAATTGGACGTCCTGGTGAATGGGGCGGGTATTCTGCGTATGGGGATGACGGATGAAACCAGCACTGCAGATTGGCTGGCCTGTCTGGCCGTCAATGCGGGTGGCGCATTCAATATGTTCCGCCATGCTTTGCCCGTTTTCCGCCGCCAACGGCGTGGTGCTATCGTCAGTGTGGCGTCTAATGCAGCCCATGTACCGCGTGTCGGTATGGCGGCCTATTGTGCCTCCAAGGCGGCATTGCGTAGCCTGTGTCAAACCGTAGGATTGGAAATGGCCCCTTATGGCGTCCGTAGCAACCTGGTATCTCCAGGTTCAACCAATACGCCAATGCAGCGTGGTATGTGGCAGGACGAAACGGGTGAGCAGAACACCATCAATGGTTTCCCGGAGCAATTCAAACTGGGTATTCCGTTGGGGAAAATTGCTCAGCCGCAGGAAATCGCCGATGCCATTTTGTTCCTGGCTTCCGATCGCGCCAGCCATATCACCATGCAGGATATTGTGATTGATGGCGGGGCGACGCTGGCGGCCTGATTATCAGGTTTTACCTTCGCTATAGCCTATAGGCGCTGCTTGCAGCGCCTTTATTTTGTAGTGAAATAGTTGTCTTTAAACCCGAGATACCCGGCCTAGCGCACCGAGGGGCCATTATGGGACACGTCCATGTGTCCCACCCTACGGGCCGACTGGAAGTCGTTCCAATTTGCTCCCGGCAAATTGGTCGGCGGGCAAGCCGCTACGACCCCTTCGGCACGCTCTCCCTAATAACGAGCATGGTTAGTTGTATGAAGATACTGGGAGGGTGGTAAAGGTTTTGAGGGGTTCTGAACGACAGATGCGAAAAAAGCGCCAAAAGGCGCTTTTTTCTGTATTGGTGGGTCGTGCGGGATTCGAACCTGCGACCAATTGATTAAAAGTCAACTGCTCTACCAACTGAGCTAACGACCCGCAGAAGTGGTGGGTGATGACGGGCTCGAACCGCCGACCCCCTCCGTGTAAAGGAGATGCTCTACCAACTGAGCTAATCACCCACTTCAGAACTTCCGGGTACTGCTAAACAAGAGAATGAGTGGTGGGT
>NZ_BCTT01000012.1 GCF_001590905.1 Serratia grimesii NBRC 13537 | reverse complement strand
TCATTCTTCTCATTTCTTACTGCTTCAACAAGATGGTGGGCGATGACGGGCTCGAACCGCCGACCCCCTCCGTGTAAAGGAGATGCTCTACCAACTGAGCTAATCGCCCCGTCTTGTTGGAGTCGCATTATAGGGATAGTTGAAAGTGAGTCAACGGTTTTTAAAATGATTTCAATCGTTCGCCGCAAATTTAAACAGGATGCGATATTTATAACCTCCAATGCTGATTCTTTGCACATTGTTATGGGAAAAGCGTTTCAGAGAGAACGAAATCAGGCGCAGCAATATCGTGTCGGCGTTGAGGAATTAGCGCGTGGTGATACAATGTTGCCCACTTTTTTAAATTCCGAGCAATCGTCGGCAACCGCTGACACGCGTTGCGTAATAAGGCAGTGAACCCAATGAAAATCAAAACCCGTTTTGCACCGAGCCCTACCGGCTATCTTCACGTCGGTGGCGCCCGTACTGCGCTTTACTCCTGGTTATTCACTCGCCATGCAGGCGGTGAGTTCGTTCTGCGTATCGAAGATACCGATCTGGAACGTTCCACTCAGGATGCGATCGACGCAATTATGGATGGCATGAACTGGTTAAACCTGGATTGGAACGAAGGTCCGTACTTCCAGACCAAGCGTTTTGACCGCTATAACGCGGTAATTGACGACATGCTGGTGCAGGGTACCGCCTATAAATGCTATTGCTCGAAGGAACGTCTGGAAGCGCTGCGTGAAAAGCAAATGGAAAACGGCGAAAAACCGCGTTACGACGGTCATTGCCGCGACAGCCAATGCAGCCATACTGATGATGAGCCACACGTGGTACGTTTCCGTAACCCGCAGGAAGGTTCAGTTATCTTCGATGACAAGATCCGTGGCCCGATCGAATTCAGCAACCAAGAACTCGATGACCTGATCATTCGTCGTACCGACGGTTCACCGACTTATAACTTCTGCGTCGTGGTAGACGACTGGGATATGGAAATCAGCCACGTGATCCGCGGCGAAGACCACATCAACAACACCCCGCGCCAGATTAACATTCTGAAGGCACTGGGCGCACCGGTACCGGAATACGCGCACGTTTCGATGATCCTGGGTGACGACGGCAAAAAACTGTCTAAACGTCATGGCGCAGTAGGTGTGATGCAGTATCGCGACGACGGCTATCTGCCGCAGGCGTTACTGAACTACCTGGTGCGTTTGGGTTGGTCCCATGGCGACCAGGAAATCTTCTCTATTGATGAGATGAAAGAGTATTTCACTCTGGAAGCTATCAACAAATCTGCCAGCGCTTTCAATACAGAAAAGCTGCAGTGGCTGAACCACCATTACATTAACCATATGCCTGCTGAAGAAGTTGCAGTGTATCTGGCGTGGCACATTGAACAACAGGGTATCGAAACCCGTAATGGTCCTGAGCTGAAAGATATTGTTAAGCTGTTGGGCGAGCGTTGTAAGACTCTGAAGGAAATGGCTGAGTCTTGCCGTTACTTCTACGAAGACTTCAGCGAGTTTGATGCTGACGCGGCCAAAAAACACCTGCGCCCGGTTGCACGTCAGCCGCTGGAAGCTGTACGTGCCAAATTGGCTGCTATCACTGCCTGGACGCCAGAGAACGTGCACGATGCTATTCAGGGCACGGCTGATGAACTGGGTGTTGGTATGGGCAAGGTCGGCATGCCGCTGCGCGTAGCGGTCACAGGTGCAGGCCAGTCGCCGGGCATGGATGTTACCGTACATGCAATTGGTCAGACACGTTCTCTGCAGCGTATTGACCTGGCGCTGGCTTACATTGCCGGACGTGAAGCTCAGGCCTGATAGTTTCTGAGCCTGTAAATCAAAAAAGCCCCGTGGAGCTATCCCGGGGCTTTTTTTATCTGTGTCGATTAGGCCTGTTCGCTGGCAGGAACGGCGGGGCGGTAAGCGAGGAAATACATCAGACCAACGAAGCCAGCACCTCCCAATGCGTTACCGAGAAATACAGCGGTAAAGTTGGGCAGATATTGGCTCCAGCTCATACCCCCGGCAAAGATAGCTGCGGGGATAATAAACATGTTTGCCACCACGTGTTGAAAACCAATAGCCACAAAGGCCATCACTGGGAACCACATGCCAATCACTTTGCCCGGTACGTCTTTGCTGGCAAAGGCCAACCATACTGCTAAACACACCAGCCAATTGCAGCCGACGCCGGAAATGAATGCGTGCAGGAAATCGGCATCTACTTTGGCTTGCGCGATGGACAGAGTTTTCTGCAGGAATGCGCCCTCTGTCAGGCCAAGCAAGTGACCAAAGAAATAGGCGACAGCCACGCTGCCGACGAAGTTGGCCAGCGTGACCCAGAACCAGTTGCGCAGAATGGCGAAAAACGAAATCTGGCGAGCAAACCAGGCTATGGGTAACGTCATCATATTACCGGTCAGTAACTCACCACCGGCCAGAATGGTCAGGATCAGCCCAATCGGGAAGACGGCTGCGCCCAGTAATGCGCCGAAGGAACCCCACTCGGTAGGTAAAGTGCCGATAACGTGGATATCCAGCAGGAAGCCGGTAGCGATAAAGGCGCCGGCAAGAAAGCCCAGAATAAGCAGATTGGCGAGTGATGCTTGGCTTTTGTTTACGCCGGCCTGAATGGCTAGCGCAGCGATTTCTTTTGGTGAATGCAACGACATAACTGACTCGGTTTATAGTTGTGGAATTTACGACGGGGGCAGTCTATGCCTGTGGGGCGGGTGACTCAAGCGTATTTCGCTAACATTTAGTTAATTAAAAATCAACACAATGGCTGGGGTTTTTTGGTTTTTGTGATGTGGCGCTTGCTGCGACTGGTTTTCACTCATAAGGGCGATTTTTTAGTGTGAAACGCGCTGATTTGGCGGCTTTTTCAGCGCTTGACTGAGGAATTCAATTTAGCCGTTGACAGTGTTTCAGGGGTTTCATATTATGCGCCCCGTTCACAGGATTTTGTGATTGTGGATTGGGGCTATAGCTCAGCTGGGAGAGCGCTTGCATGGCATGCAAGAGGTCGACGGTTCGATCCCGTCTAGCTCCACCAACCTTTATCTCAGAAAGGTTGGGGTATACCGTAACGCCGGTTAAAGCGTACCACTTTTGTGGGGCTATAGCTCAGCTGGGAGAGCGCTTGCATGGCATGCAAGAGGTCGACGGTTCGATCCCGTCTAGCTCCACCACCATTTGAAAAGCCGACCTTAGGGTCGGCTTTTTGCTTTCTGTCCTTCCTGCCTTATGTTGAATTCCAGACAATAAAAAAGGCCGCCGAAGCGACCTTTGTGTCATAGGGGGTTTGGATTAGCCCAGAACCAGGCCTGCGATGGATGCAGACAGGATGCTGACCAGCGTAGAACCATAAACCAGCTTCAGACCGAAGCGAGACACCACGTTGCCCTGATGCTCATTCAGCCCTTTAATCGCACCGGCAACGATACCGATGGAAGAGAAGTTGGCGAAGGAAACCAGGAACACTGACAGAATCCCCATGCTGCGAGGAGAGAGTTCAGCAGAGACTTTCTGCAGTTCCATCATCGCTACGAATTCGTTGGAAACCAGCTTGGTCGCCATGATGCTGCCAACCTGCAACGCTTCGTGCTTAGGAATACCCATAATCCAAGCGAATGGATAGAAGAAGTAGCCCAGGATTTCCTGGAAGCTCAGGCCAAAAATGGCGCTGAACAGGCCGTTGAGCGCGGCGATCAGGGCGATAAAGCCGATCAACATCGCTGCAACGATAATAGCTACCTTGAAACCAGCCAGGATGTATTCACCCAGCATTTCGAAGAAGCTCTGGCCTTCGTGCAGATTGCCCAGATGCAGTTCTTCTTCTTTACTGGTGTCGTACGGGTTGACCAATGACAGCACAATAAAGGTGCTGAACATGTTCAGAACCAGTGCCGCGACCACAAACTTGGCATCCAGCATCGTCATGTAAGCACCAACGATGGACATGGAAACCGTAGACATCGCGGTTGCCGCCATGGTGTACATACGCTTTTCTGACATCTTGCCCAGAATATCTTTATAGGCAATGAAGTTCTCAGATTGGCCCAGGATCAGTGAGCTCACGGCGTTGAACGATTCCAGCTTGCCCATACCGTTTACTTTTGACAGTACGGTACCAATAATCCGGATGATAAACGGCAGTACTTTAATGTATTGCAGAATACCGATCAGCGCGGAGATGAAGACGATTGGGCACAGTACCTTCAGGAAGAAGAAGGCCAGACCTTTATCACCCATGCCGCCGAATACAAACTCAGTCCCTTGCCCAGCAAACCCGAGCAGCTTGTCAAACAGCGCTGCGAATCCTTTTACAAAGCCTAAACCCGCTTCCGAATGCAGGAAAAAATAGGCCAGCAGTACTTCAATAACCAACAGTTGAATAACGTAGCGAATGCGGATGCTTTTACGATCGCGGCACACCAAGAGTGCCAGGATCGCGACCACCACTAACGCTAACGCAAAGTGCGCAATATGGGACATGTTTGCTCCAAACTTGAGGCAGGCTGAATTTCGGATGTCATTTTATGTAACGCCACGTTTAAAAACGAGAGCTCTATTGCAAATATGGAAAATCATAGTGGGAAACGTCTTAAAATAGTACGGTAAAGTATAAAAAATCAATAGGTTAATGAATGCATATGAAATTCCTATTCATGCATAAATTCGATTATAAGCCCTTTTGTGCTCTGAATTCGGCTCGGCAGAGTGCGGAAAATGTTCATCTCTAACCGAAACCTTTCGTTAAACCCGTAGTTTTCCTCTATTACAGAGATAAGTATTACCGCCCTAAATGCACTTGATAATTATTATCATTTACATAAGATAACCACAGGCTTATTAGAAGTAAGGGTTCAGAGTATGCTGAACAGTCGTGTGGCTGAGAGTCCTCAAGGCTCATCCAGAAAAATCAAACTTTCTCTGATGGGGCCCGCATTTATAGCGGCTATCGGCTATATCGATCCTGGCAACTTCGCCACCAATATCCAGTCCGGTGCCTCTTTTGGGTATACCTTGCTCTGGGTGGTGGTGTGGGCCAATGTCATGGCGATGCTGATCCAGCTGTTGTCTGCCAAACTGGGTATTGCCACGGGTAAAAACCTCGCGGAGCATATTCGCGACCGTTTTCCTCGTCCGGCTGTCTGGGCCTATTGGGTACAGGCGGAAATCATTGCGATGGCAACCGATCTGGCCGAGTTTATCGGTGCGGCAATCGGTTTCAAACTGTTGTTGGGCGTTACCCTATTGGAGGGGGCGATCCTGACAGGTATTGCCACCTTTCTGATCCTGATGTTACAAAAACGCGGCGAGAAACCTTTGGAATGGGTGATCGGCAGCCTGCTGTTGTTTGTCGCTTTGGCTTATATGGTGGAACTGGTGTTTTCCCAGCCGCAGTTAGGGCCGCTATTAAAAGGCATGGCGATACCGGACTTGCCGAATGGCGATGCGGTATTTCTGGCTGCTGGTGTGCTGGGTGCGACCATCATGCCGCATGTCATTTATTTGCATTCATCGTTAACTCAAACCGCAGGGGAAAACTCAAAGGCCGATCGTTACGCTGCAACCAAGGTTGACGTTGCTATTGCCATGACTATTGCAGGTTTTGTTAATCTGGCAATGATGGCAACAGCCGCCGCAGCTTTCCACTTTAATGGTCACAGCGGGATTACCGATCTCGATCAGGCCTACGTGACGCTACAACCGTTGCTGGGCCAGGCGGCGGCGACTATCTTTGGGCTGAGCCTGGTGGCTGCCGGGCTGTCTTCCACTGTGGTGGGGACATTGGCGGGGCAGGTGGTGATGCAAGGCTTTGTTCGCTTTTACATCCCGCTGTGGGTGCGCCGTGTCGTCACCATGTTGCCGTCGTTTATTGTGATTATGTTGGGGATGGATGCAACGCGTATTCTGGTGTTGAGCCAGGTGCTGCTGAGTTTCGGTATTGCACTGGCGTTGGTGCCGTTGCTGTCGTTCACCGGTAATCGTGAGTTGATGGGCGAGATGGTGAACAGTCGCGCCATACAGACTGTGGGTAAGTTGATCGTGGTGGTAGTGGTGGGGCTGAACGGTTATCTGCTGATCACTGGCCTGCTGTGAGCACCGATTAAATGAAAGGCCGGCGCAATGCCGGCCTTTTACTGTCAGTCATCGTGGTCGCCATGATCATGGTGGCGATGATCACGATCATCGTGACGTCGATCCTTCCAATCGTGCTTATCATGATGCTTATAGTAGTGCTTATCGTATTTACGGTAGCGCCCTTCATGATAGTAATAATTTTTGCGCCAGTAATCGTTGTCACGCCAGCGATAACCGTCCCAGTAATACCCTCGGCGGCTACGGTCGCCCAGATATCGGCCTTGGTGGCCTTGCCACCAGTCGCGGTCGCGCCAGTCGTAGCCGTCCCAATAACGGCCGCGGTTGTCTTGTTCGCCTATGCGTAATGAAACGCCTGGCATCAAATCGATACTGATACCCTCAGCCTTTGCCTGCTGCATGGCGGGTACAGTTGATACCACCAAGAGGGCGGCCAATAACAGAGGTTTAAACATGAATACTCCTTTCCGCCGCAGCGGTTTGGCCGGTTTTATCGATAATGAAGCGCGTTCATCAGTTTATAAAACAGCCTTATAGTTTTACCTGCAATATTGCCATATTACCCGTTGCGGATAGGGTTGAATCTTAGAGGGATTCTGAAAAGCGGGGCGGGAGGAGTGATTTAAGATTTGTCTGTCGTCGTGGGGTTATCGCCGGTGTCTATTCCGGCGATAACTGTAAGCGATTACATTAATATCTGTTCAATTTGAGCGATTTCACCTTCGCTGAAGGTGCGGTTGCTTAGCATGCCAACGGCGTCTTCAATCTGGCTGGTTTTACTGGCACCAATCAGCACGGAAGTGACACGATCGCCACGCAATACCCAGGCCAATGCCATCTGCGACAGCTTCTGCCCACGCTGCTGCGCCAGCGCATTGAGCTGGCGAACTTTCTCCAGTTTTTCTTCCGTGAGTTGTCCAGGTTGAAGAAACTGGCTGCTGCTGGCGGCGCGTGAGTCTTGTGGGATGCCATGCAGGTAGCGATCGGTTAGCAGGCCACCGGCCAGCGGTGAAAAGGCAATGGAACCCACACCGTGCTCTTCCAACGTACCCAATAATTCGGGTTCAACCCAACGCTCGAATAGCGAGTATTTGGGCTGGTGGATGACACAGGGTGTGCCTAGCCTTTGCAGAATACTGAACGCCTGGCGCGCACGGTCGGCGGGGTAATTCGATAACCCTATGTAGAGCGCCTTGCCCTGTCGTACCAGCAGATCCAGTGCGGTCATGGTTTCTTCCAGTGGCGTATCCGGGTCTGGGCGATGGTGGTAGAAGATGTCGACGTACTCCAGCCCCATGCGCCGTAGGCTTTGATCCAGACTGGCAACCAGGTACTTTTTCGAGCCCCAGTCGCCATAAGGACCGGGCCACATGGTGTAACCGGCCTTTGAGGCGATAATCAGTTCATCACGCCAGGGCTTCAAGTCTGCGTTAAGAATACGACCGAAATTCTCCTCGGCAGAGCCGGGGGGCGGGCCATAATTGTTGGCCAAATCAAAATGTGTGATGCCGTGGTCGAACGCGCAGTGGATCAGTTTACGCGCATTGTCGTACAGCGTCGTGTCACCAAAGTTGTGCCATAGGCCCAGTGAGATTGCCGGGAGTTTTAGACCGCTGCGTCCGCAGCGGCGGTATTCCATACTTTGATACCGTGAAGAATCAGCCTGGTAGAGCATATGAACCCTTTTCAGCAGTGATGAAATGAATTTTAGTGTATGCGCTTTCACTGTTTTTGTCAGAGCTCTTGATCACGCTTGGCTGGCTACGACTAACACAGTTGATGGGGATTTATTATGAGTGTCAGGGATGGGATGTAACGCAGGGTTGCCAATTGCCTTTTAAGCGTAAAGCTCGAAATTCGTGCAACATCTTCGATACTTAATAATAACAATCACAACCATTGGCAGGTGATGATCATGAATAAAAACTATACGGTGGCTGATTACCTACTCGATCGTTTGGCTCAGATCGGCATCCGGCATTTCTTTGGCGTGCCTGGCGACTACAATCTGCAGTTTCTCGATCACGTAATCGCTCACCCGCAGATCACCTGGGTGGGATGCGCTAATGAACTCAATGCTGCTTATGCCGCAGATGGTTATGCGCGTTGTAAACCGGCGGCGGCTTTGCTGACAACTTTTGGTGTCGGTGAACTCAGTGCGGTCAACGGCATAGCGGGCAGCTATGCGGAATATCTGCCGGTGATCCATGTCGTTGGTGCGCCGGCGTTACGTGCGCAGCGGGCTGGGGATTTACTGCACCATTCGCTGGGTGACGGGGATTTTGGTCATTTTGCTCGGATGGCGAAAGAGGTGACTGTCGCGCAAGCCAGTCTCACCGCCGACAACGCAGAGTCGGAGATCGATCGCCTGTTGACCACCGCGTTGTTTGAGCGTCGTCCGGTCTACTTGCTTCTGCCGAGTGAGGTGGCAGAAGCGCCGTTGGCGTCCCGACCAACGCCGCTCATGTTGAGGCAGGCTAATCTTTCACAGGCATCACTGCAGGCATTTATCGCGGCCGCACGTGAAATATTGCTTCCTGCCCGCCGGGTTTCGCTGTTAGCAGATTTTTTGGCAGAACGTTTTGGTGCTGAAAGGGTGTTGGAACAATGGATGGCGGATGTCGACATGCCGCATTCGACGATGCTATTGGGAAAAAGTGTGTTGGATGAAACGCATGCCTGCTTTACCGGCACCTATGCTGGTGCGGCCAGCGATCCACAGGTGAAACAACTGATTGAGAATGCGGACGTTGTCATTACCGTCGGCGTGCGTTTCACAGATACCATTACTGCTGGTTTCACTCATCATTTGCCCGCGGAGAAATGTATTGATATTCAGCCATTTGAAGCACGAGTAGGGCATCAGGTATTCAGCCAGATCCCGATGCATGATGCGGTTATAGCACTACACCAGTTAACGTTGTCGCTGGTAAAACAATGGCAATTACCGACTATCCGGCGCCCAACCTTGCCGGAACCTAACGGTACGGGGTTGGAACAACACGGTTTTTGGCAGCAGATTCAGCATTTTTTACGACCAGACGATATCCTGATCGCCGAACAGGGCACCGCGTGTTTTGGCGCGGCGGCGCTTAACTTGCCTCACGGGTGCAGGTTTATTGTCCAGTCACTGTGGGGATCTATCGGTTATACCCTGCCAGCGGCGTTCGGTGCACAAACAGCGGTGCCGGATCGGCGAGTGGTGTTGTTGATCGGCGACGGTTCGGCGCAGCTCACGGCGCAAGAACTGGGATCGATGCTGCGCGATGGGCTAAAACCGGTGATCTTCCTGCTGAATAATGACGGGTATACCATTGAACGGGCAATCCATGGCCCACAGCAGCGTTATAACGATATCGCTCAGTGGAACTGGACGCAGCTGGCGCAGGCATTGGCGGGTGAACATCCGGTGAAAACGTTACGGGTCACCGAACCGGAACAGTTACGTCAGGCTTTAAAAGAGTTAGCGGACAATCAGCAACTGGCTTTTGTGGAAGTGGTGCTGCCGAAGATGGATATTCCCGAATTGCTGGATACCATCTCGCGCGCGATTCAGTCGCGTAATGCGGCGGCTTGATCTTGATCGCTTTCCAGTAGCCGTTCCAACATCCAATACCCCGCCGGTCCTGGCGGGGTCAGTTTTGACCAAACCGCATCCACCGATATCAGCTTGGGCCAGCCGCGCGGACGTAGCTCGGTAAGTTTGTTATGACCATATTGCTGAACCAGCCAGTGCGGCAGTACCGCCCAACCGAACCCTTGCTCTGCCATTTCCAACAACAGCAGATAGCTGGGCGCGGACCATACCAGACCGCCGGAGCGGGCGGTTTCAGCGCCGGTATAGGTGTTCAAGATAAGTTGACGCGTACTGGAGAGTTGTTCAGGTGTTGGTGTGACAGTCTGTGCCAATGGGTGCGTATGTGCGATGAACAATCCCATTTCTGTCTGTTCCGGCAGCCGTGCAAAACCGATATCCGGCGGATAACTGGCCTGCACTTCAACCATGCCAATATGCGCGCGACCACTTTGTAACAGATCTAGCACGTCGCCGTCTTCGGCGATCATCCACTCCAGTTCGATATCCTGATAGCGCTGTTCGAAACGTTGCATAAGTCGGTCATGATGCTTCGGCTGATAGGTATCTGAGAACACCAGGCTGAGACGTGGCTCGATATTGCCCGCCAACCTAATACTCAGTGCGTCCAACCGCTCGCTGGCGGCGAGGATTTCCTGCACATGGCTCAACACTTTATGACCGGCCGCGGTCAATACCGGTTGGCGCGCCTGGCGATCAAACAGGATTAGCCCAAGATCGGCTTCCAGATTGGCAATAGCAGTACTGATGGTGGACTGGCTTTTGCGTAGCTTGCGTGCGGCGGCAGAGAACGAGCCAAGGGCGGCGGCCTCGACAAATGCCAGCAAGGCTTCAGGGGAATAGCGCATGATGTATCTACTTTATCGATGGAACCTATCTTTAATCTAATCAAAAAGTCGATAATAATCACCTGGTTTTCGTAGGGGGCGAATAAATTCGCTCCTATTAATACGGGCGCGGCTTGCAGCGCCCCTACAAATTCATAAGGTAAAAAACAGGTGATGTATGCAACTGCAAAACAAGTCTTTCATTGAACGTATCGTCCACGCCGTCGGTTTCGAAGCCATCGCAGTGATGATCTGTGCCCCATTGGGCGCGTGGTTGCTAAACCGTTCGATGGTACAGGTCGGTGCGTTGGCGGTGATGTTGTCCACCGTCGCCATGGTATGGAACATGGTTTATAACACTGTTTTTGACCGCCTGTGGCCAGTGGGCCGCGTGGTGCGTAATCTTAAGGTGCGGGTGTTTCATGCCCTGGGCTTTGAGGCCGGGTTTGTGTTGATCGGCGTGCCGATTGCTGCCTGGATGCTGAGCATTTCTTTTGTGCAGGCGTTTATGCTGGAACTTGGTTTCTTCCTGTTCTTTTTGCCGTACACCATGTTCTATAACTGGGCGTACGATACCCTGCGTCAGCGCTGGTTCGACGCGCGTCAGCCGGTCAATTCCTCGGCCAAATAAGACGTCGTCATCACTGCGACTCTCAGGTAATGTTGAATAATTGCAGCAATGACGGAGGAGCAAGCGATGAAAATATTGGGCCTGCTGGGCGGCATGAGTTGGGAATCAACCATACCTTATTACCGCATGATCAATGAACAGGTGAAAGAACGCCTTGGTGGTCTGCATTCGGCCAAAATCGTGCTCTACAGCGTTGACTTTCACGAGGTTGAACGCCTGCAGCATCAGGGCGATTGGGATGGCGCGGGGCGTTTGTTGGCTGCGGCGGCAGCCTCGCTGCGTGCCGCCGGTGCGCAGGCCATCGTCATTTGTACCAACACCATGCACAAGGTGGCGGATGCGGTTGAGCAGGCCAGCGATTTGCCGTTGATTCATATCGCCGACGCCACGGCATTGCAGGTGCGCCAACAGGACATTCGCCGCGTTGGGCTACTCGGCACGCGTTTCACCATGGAGCAAGAGTTTTACCGTGGACGCTTGCAGGAAAAACACGGTATTGAGGTGGTAACTCCAGTCGCGGCGGATCGTGACATCGTACATCGCATTATTTATGAAGAATTATGCCTGGGGAAAATTCGCGAGAGCTCGCGTTCCGAGTATCGCCGTATTATCGGCAGCCTGGAACAGCAGGGCGCACAAGGCATTATTTTCGGTTGTACTGAGATTGGCTTATTGGTTGGCGCGCAGGATGCGTCAGTGCCGGTATTCGACACCACCGCAATCCATGCGCGCGCTGCTGCGGAATACGCGCTTGCCTAATCGTCGTGTGGCGTTTGGCGTCTGCCAACAAGCATCAGTGGTTTGCCCGCCAGCACCAGCCAGGCGGGCAACATCACCACACAGAGTATGGGCAGCAGGTGCAGCTCCGGTACAACGGCAACGGCCATAAACAGGCTGAGCCAGCCGTCACGCGTGACCACCAACACCAACCCCATAATGGCGCAGGAAACGGTAATCGCCGCCGGTACCGCCGGAACATGCTGATGCAGCATCAGGCCCAGCGCCACCCCGACAAACACCGCCGGGAAAATACGCCCACCACGAAAGCCGCTGGCGGCAGCAATCACTAGAGCTGCCAGCTTGGCCAGTGTAATCAGCAGCAGCTCCGTGACCGAGAAATTCTCACCCATCGCCAACTGCTTCATTTCATCAAGCCCTTTAAACAGGGTGATGTCGCCGCCGATTAACGCCAGCAGCCCGAGCACAAAACCGCCTAACCCCAGCATCAGCACCGGATTTTTTATCGAGTGGAACAGACGGTGGGCGTGCGGAAAGCTCCATAGCGCCACCATGCCCAGCGCGATGGCGATCAGGGCGACGATGGAACCACTGAAAATATCCGTCAGCCGGGTGATGGTGTACGGATCAAGCTGCAGGGCAAAGTTTGGCGTGAAAAACAGTTGAGTCGTGACCGCACCGGCCGCCGCCGCCATTAACGGGGCAAATAGCCGATCCCACAGCGGCACGTCATTATTGCCCGCAAGCGTTTGTGAAAAGATCAGCGCAGCGGCAACCGGGGTACCGAACAGTGCGCCGATGGTGCCGGCCGCGGCCAGAATAATCCAGTCCATGCGTGGGACTTTCGGTAGCAGGCGCGAACCGATTGCCACCACCAGCGCAATATTGATGGCGGTGATCGGGTTTTCCGGCCCCAGACTGACACCACCCACCAGGCCAACGATCAATGCCAGCGTAAGACCGGGCAGTGCCGAAAGCGGTAAGGGCATGCCGATCAGCGATTCAGTGGCCGGATCCGGTCCCGCATGGCCAGGCATATAACGGATTATCAGCCCAACGGCGACACCGGTCAGCGTCAGAATACCGATCAGCCACCAGGGCGAATGAGTATCGATATTCATAGCCGCAGGAATATTCACCCACAGCAGCCGCTGCAGCGCATCGGCGAATTTCATCACCAGAATGAGGACCAGGCTTGAGGCCGAACCGATAACAAGAGCGGGCAGAGCGAAAGCCAACATGGCATTGGCGCGCGGGTGCAGCATGCAGGGATCCCTTATCAATGGCCCTGGATGGCAGGCCGAACGGGTGATGGTTATGGCCACAGCGTGCCAGACAATCGGCACGCTGGCACGCAAAGATATTTCTGGCTGGGCGTGGAGGGCACAGCCGGTTAATAGTGCCTTTCTGTCATGTCGGTTAACAGTGATCGCGGCGCGTTTTTTGCCGCAATTTGTTTCAAATGGGTCAGGGAAGGGTTGGCTGAAACGTTTTTTGTGATCAAGATCGCTAATGGATGGCCGCGCAGAGGATGGTGATTGTTGTTTTTGCAACGGGATTTTACAGTGTGGGCAGCTTTCTATTATTCATTTTGCGGAGAAGATACTGATGACTTATGCCCTCGTAGGTGATGTAGGCGGCACGAATGCCCGTCTTGCGTTGTGCACTGTGGCGACGGGTGAAATTACCCAGGCGAAAACCTATTCCGGTCTGGAGTTCGACAGCCTGGAGGCCGTGATTCGCCAATATTTAAAAGAGCAGAATATCCAGGTACAGGACGCCTGTATCGCGATTGCCTGCCCGGTCACCGAAGACTGGGTGGCGATGACCAACCATACCTGGGCATTCTCAATCAAAGAGATGAAGGCCAATCTGGGACTGAGTCATCTGGAAGTGATCAATGACTTTACTGCCGTATCGATGGCGATCCCGATGCTGTCGCAAGACGACGTATTGCAGTTCGGTGGTGGCAGTGCGCAGAAAGACAAGCCGATTGCGGTGTATGGTGCCGGCACCGGTTTGGGGGTGGCACATCTGGTACACGTTAATCGTCGCTGGGTCAGCCTGCCGGGTGAGGGCGGTCACGTCGATTTCGCACCGAACAGCGAAGAGGAAGATATTATTCTGGAAGTGTTACGTGCTGAAGTCGGGCATGTATCTGCCGAACGCGTGCTATCCGGGCCGGGATTGGTCAATCTCTACCGCGCTATCGTCAAGTCAGATAACCGTCTGCCAGAAAAGCTGGAGCCGAAGGACATTACTGAGCGCGCACTGGCCGATAGCTGCATCGACTGTCGCCGTGCCCTGTCGTTGTTCTGCGTTATTTTGGGGCGTTTCGGCGGCAACCTGGCGCTGAACCTCGGCACTTTTGGCGGCGTTTACATTGCCGGTGGCATCGTGCCGCGCTTTATGGAGTTCTTCAAAGCCTCTGGTTTCCGTGCGGCGTTCGAGGATAAAGGGCGTTTCAAGGATTACGTGCACGATATCCCGGTATTTATGATCACCCATGGACAACCCGGTTTACTGGGGGCTGGCGCTCACCTGCGCCAGACGCTGGGTATGCATTTGTAAGCGAAAACAGTGATAAAAAAAGGGGCGCAACCGTTAAGTTGCGCCCCTTTTATCGCTCAAGGGATTAGGCTTTGGCTAGCTCCGCCTGCGAGAAGTGTTCTTCTTCCTGCGCGACGGCTTTCGGTGCCTTGATGAACAGGGTGATAGCCAGTGAAGCAACGGACAGTACACCAATCACCATAAAGGTCGCGTGGAAGCCGCCGAAGTATTTAGCGACAAACGAACCGGCCAGTGCGCCCAGACCGAAGCCCTGATAGATGATGCCGTAGTTTTTGCTGTGGTTTTTCAGGCCGAAGAAGTCTCCGACAATCGCTGGGAATACGGTGATGTTGCCACCGAAGCAGAAGGCGACGGCGCCGACGCAGATGAAGAACAGAGTGTGGTTGAGGGTGAGGAAGCTCAGCGCCACAATCGCCAGCACGGTAACCAGCATGGTGAAGCTGATGACGCGCATACGGCCCACTTTATCTGACAGCGTACCCAGAATGATACGTCCCGCGGTGTTGAAGATAGCAACAGCAGATACGGTATTGGCGGCAGTCGCTAAATCCATCCCCGCGAGTTGAACGCCCATGTCTTTCACGATACCAATCAGGTACAGACCGCTCATGCAGGCAGCGAAGAAGATGATGAACAGCAGGTAGGCTTCTTTGGTCGCCAACATCTGACGTACGCTGAAGTCATTGCCCAAGCCACCTGCGCTTTGCTGTGCAGACTGGCTTACCAGGACCGGCTCTTTCAACAGCAGGGAGCCCAGTACAATCAGCGCCATCACAATGGCACCCCAATAGAAGAAGGCGGACGAGACACCAACGTCGGCAATCAGTGCGGCGTTAACGTATTTGAACAACAGGCTACCGCTACCGAAAGCACCCACTGAGATGCCGGAGATCAGTCCCTTGTTGGCCGGGAACCATTTGATCAGGTTAGACAGGGTAGAGATGTAAGCAATACCGACCGCAAAACCGACCACCACGCCGGCCAGCAGATAAATCATATCCAGTGAGCTGACGTAGGCGCTGGCAATCAGACCCAGGCCAACCAGGATGCCTGAGCACAGTGTCAGGTTGCGGATACCGAAACGCTCTTGCAGTTTACCGGCAAACAGCGTGGCGAAAGCCAGGAAGAAGCTGGTGATGGAGAAAGTGGTCGCGACGTCGCCGAGGCCCCAGTGAAACTTGTCGACCAACGGCTGGTTGAACAGGCTCCAGGTATAGATAGTACCGAGGCCCATCTGACAGATGATGGTACCCAGAACGATTAAGCTGCGATTTGCCGGTTTGGTGTTCATGGCCGGGCTCCTTCCTGTGTGTGCATTGCCGGGCGTTAGCCGTTGGCTGAAATTTGCGGGCGATGTCGTGAACCCCGCGGTATGGGCATATTATATGGCTGGTAGTACCAGCCGGCGGCGGATCGGGAATGAGTTGCACGAAGCAAGGAATGAAATGCATCTGGTGGTGCATGAGTTGCCGTTTTAGGGGGTAAAAGGGGATGAAATGCACCTGATGACACGTGATCTATATCAAGAATGTTAGCGATTTATCGCTAATCTCCTCGTCACGATTGTGTTTGAATTGTGAAGGATGTGTGTGAAAGGCGTAAATGGGCATTGTTCCTATAGAGCGGCGGGTGGCGCAGATCTATGTTATCTGCGAACGGACGGGTTCCGCTCTGTAGGAGTCGTTGAAATGAAGAAAACAGTGTTGTTATTGGCCGCGTTGCTGTCACTGCCGTTGGTGAGTCATGCGGACGTATCTATCGGCGTGAATGTGCCAGGTCTGTCATTGCACATTGGCGATCGTGATAACCGTGGTCATTATTGGGACGGTTACCGCTGGCGCGACCCTCGCTGGTGGTCTGAGCATCGGGTTTATGAACGCCCGCGCGGTTATTATTATGGTCCGCCACCACGGGTGATTTATTACGGCCCGCCACGGCGTGAATGGCATGATCGCCCGCATTACCGCATGCCACCGCCACCCCCTCCGGGCTATTACTATGGTCCTGGACCGCGCTGGTAATCTCTGGCGATCATAACCGCATGAGTTTGCGAAACTCTTTGACTTTACTGCGGCTGACTGGCACTTCGAAATCCAGGTCACTCAGCCGCAGAATATAGGTATTGTTGAACCAAGGCACAATTTCGCGAATTTTCGACAGATTGACACAGTAAGAGCGGTGACAGCGGAAGAAATGCTCTTCAGGCAGGCGGCTGTAAAACTCGGTGAGGTTCATCGGCATCACAAATTCTTCGCGCCGGGTGTAGACCCGCGTCACTTTTTCATCGGCAGCGGCATAGTAGATGTCGTTAATGTCGGTAACGATAATCCGTTCGTCTTTGATCAAATTAATGCTGTTACTGTTGCGGCTTGGTGCACTGGTTTGTTCCGGTAGACTTGCGGGACGGTTATGCAGTGCCTCCAGCTTTTGCAACATGGTGACGATTCGCGCTTCGTGATAGGGCTTGAGGATGTAGTCAAACGCCTCGATTTCGAAGGCTTCTACCGCATGCTCTTTGTAGGCGGTGATAAATACAATCGAAGGGCGGTGGGCAAATTTACTGATGTTTTGCGCCAACAGAACCCCATCCAGCGATGGGATGTTGATGTCGAGGAAAATGGCATCGACCTGATGGTTTTGCAGGTACTTCAACACGTCCAATCCATCCTCGAAGGTGGCTTCGATGACGATATTGCTGTGTTTTTTGATCAGGTAGCTGAGTTCTTCCTGGGCGAGGAACTCGTCTTCAACAATGATGGCTTTCATGATGGCTCCCCGGCGGGCAGTGCGCTATTTTCCACCTGCAGTTTGCCGCCATTTTTGCTGATGTAAAAGGCAATTTCGGTACCGGGTTCGAGACGGCGAATACGCAGCCCTTCACCGTACAGTAACGATACCCGGTGATGCACGTTCAGCAGACCTATATTGTGCCCCGGCATTTCGTTGCGGGCGACGCGTTCGATG
This sequence comes from Serratia grimesii NBRC 13537, assembly GCF_001590905.1. Classification (GTDB taxonomy): domain Bacteria; phylum Pseudomonadota; class Gammaproteobacteria; order Enterobacterales; family Enterobacteriaceae; genus Serratia; species Serratia grimesii. The sequence continues at coordinate 215,945 of NZ_BCTT01000012.1, read as the reverse complement.
ACGCTCTGATCGATACCGTGCCCTGTGTCTTTGACCGAAATTTTAACCCTGTCACCCTGGTCTTTCACTGCAATCACCACCACGCCCTTGCCTTTACAAGGTTGGATGCCGTGTACAATGGCATTCTCCACTAATGGCTGGATCAGCAGGCTGGGGATACGCACCGAAATGTCGTCATCGATGTCATAAATCACCGTCAGCTTGGCGCCAAAGCGTGCTTGTTCGATCGCGATATAGTCCTGGATCTGATGCAGTTCCTTACGGATATCGATCAGTTCGTCGTTCAGTTCCAGGTTATAACGCAAGTAGCGTGACAGATTGATAATCAGCTGCCGTGCGGTGTCCGGATTGATGCGGATCGAAGAGGAAATCGCGTTCAACGCATTAAACAGAAAGTGTGGGTTAATCTTGCTCTGCAAGGCGCGCATTTCCGCTTTATCCGCCATCTGGCGTAGATGCTCAATGCGTGACACCTCCATCTGGGTCGAGATAATTTGCGACAGGCCGACAGCCATCACTTTCAACGTATTGGTGATTTGGTGTGCATGGCAGTAGTAAATTTTCAGTGCGCCGGTCACCTCGCCTTTCTCCCACAGCGGGATCACCAATTGCGAGTGGATCTGCGGCGTGGCCGGATTTTCCAGGTTGTTTTTGATGATGATCTTACCGTGCCGGATGCTTTCCCGAGTCACCCGACTCAACCCTTCACGGCCCATCGGATAAGCTTCTTCGCCCACACCGACATAAGCCAACACCTGGTGAGTATCGGTGATTGCTACGGCGTCGGCCTGAATATCATGGCGAATGATGTCGCAGATAGTAGCCAGTGATTCGCTGTTAATATTGCGGAAATAGGGCAGCGTTTTGCGGGCGATGTCCAGTGCCAGCTTGGCCTGACGGGCGGCGATCACTTCTTTTTCGTCTTCAACGCTCTGCACCAGCAGCACGATAAGGCCGATACACACCGTACCAAGGATCATCGGTAGCGCAATCTGGGAAACAATATCCAGCCCCAGCTCGGTCGGCTTAGCCCACAACACAATCAACAACATGGTTAAGCATTCGCACAACATACCGCCGAGGATCCCGGCCCGCCAACGCTGCTCTTTTTTTACCTTCAGATTGATATACCCGGCGCTGATACCGGCAATGATGCTGGTAATCAGGCAAGGGATGGAGGTAATGCCGTCGATATCGATCAGGTAGCGGTGCACCCCGGCGATGATGCCGGTAACGATCCCCACCCAGGGGCCGAACAAAATGCCGCCAGCCATGATGGCGATCACCCTTACGTTGACCAGCGAGCCTTCAACATTGACACCGGAGTAAGTACTGAACAGCGCAAACAGCGAGAAAATAGCGGTGACCATACCCAGTTCAAGCGGCGTATGGTCCTCTTTCTGCAGCAATTGGCGGAACAACCGGGTACGGGTGAGGAAGAACAGGCAAATTAGCATCAACGCGGCGCGGTCAAACACCGCTAGCAGCATTTCAAAAAAAGGGTGCACGACAAGCTCTCGTTGCGGTGGAAATAGGAGAGAAGTATATCACAGCGTAGGGACCCGTGGCGGCCGGACGGCGCACCACGGGGGATGACGTTATTTAATGCCTAACTGTTCTTTGCCGAGCGGTGTCAGTAAGTCGATTGTGGCACGGCCAATGAAATCAACTTCGAAATCATCCGGGGCGAAATCCGGTGGTGTTTTGCCAGAAATAAAGCTGGGCAGTTGGCGTTGCAGGTAAGCATCGTTTTTCTCGCAACCCGGCGCGGCAGCGATGTACATCACGTTGCTGTCGAATTCACCGTGATGTTCGTTTTCTACGGCATGAATGACATCGCAATGCCAGAAAACAGTGTCGCCGGGCTCTAAATCAGGAATAGGGGAAATCCCACTGATCAAAAGGGGATGCCATTTCTCTGATATCGAGAGTGCACGACCGGGGGCGGCATCGCACAGATCGTCATCGGCAACGTCATCTTGTAGTGCACGCAGCAGCACATAGGCCATGGCGTTGGCGACAGGGACCAGGTTCAGTGTGCCCGCATGGGTTCGCTGCGGCGTCAGTGCCGTCCAGCCCTGAAAGGTACGGAACATCGAGCACACTGCCGGTGAAGCTATCTCACGCACTTCAGTACGGCCATCGGCGGCGAACGGGTCATAAGACTGCCAGTTGCCGGAGAACACATGACGATAGACATAGCGGAAGTTTTCATCCAGCCAACGCTCAATAGTGCCGCTGTCTACGTGCGGTGACAGGCCCAGCGATGAAGAGTTCGGTGGGCGGCGGCGAGTGCGATCGGCATAGGTCGTGACACGCGTTGGGTCAAAATGTTGTTTACCGTTACTTTCGGTTTCCCACAGGCTGTTGAGGAATACCTGTACCGCGTGCATGCGGGCGTCTTGACGTGCTTCTACCTGCGGTTTCGACCAGTAAATACCGTAAATTTGTGGCTTGCTGGCAGCCAGTTTGCCGAAATAGTTGTCTTCTGCCGCGCCTTTTAAGCGCTCGACGAAGTTGTTGCGGTCTAGGTAATTGCCGATTTCTCGGTTCCACTCAGTGGCTTTCTCGCGGGGAAATACACCACGGATGGCACAAGCGCCGCGCTGTTTGATCAGCGTTTTTTGCTGCTCGCTGACGCGTTGTTGCAGGATATCTTCGGCATCGATTTGCGGAACCGGGTTCTGACCGGCAGCCAATTCCCGGCGGATTTGTTCGACCTGCTGGCGGATATTGTCCTCCAGCGCCAAAAAGGTTTCACGGTAATTCGGTAATGCTTGTCGCAGTTGCTGTTTGACGCTTTTAATCGCGCTTGGAATATCGTCAATGCGTAAAGAAGCCATGGTGTTCTCCTCGTGCTGCGGGTGGGCAACGACGAACGGTTGTAGGGGACCGGGTAAGGCGTTATGGTTTTGTTGTTTTAACGTTAATTATTATCTGAATTTAATAGAGGAAAATAAAGGGATATCTTTCATTCGTAACTTCCTCATTTTCGTTTTTCGGAGATTTATGTTTTTAGGAGGCAAAAGCAATGAAGTTGGTCACTGAGCGCTTGACCCTGCAGTCGCTGACTGCCGACGACTGGCCGCTATTTTTACGTCTGTATCAGGATCCGCTGGTGATCCACTACATCGCCGATCCATGCAGTGAAGAGGATATCCGCAGTCGTTTCGAGGCCCGTTTACCGACCTGGGATAAGCACCTGGATCAATGGTTGTGTTTGGTGATCCGCGATAAGGCAAGCGGGCAGGCGCTGGGTATGACGGGCTTTCGTTCACAATGGTTACCCTATCAACAGGCCGAAGTCGGTTTTGGCTGTTTGCCTGAGGCACAGGGCAAAGGGTATGGCAAAGAATGGTTGCCGGCAGTGCTGGATTTTGGTTTTAACGCCTGCGGTTACCACAAGGTGACGGCCACTGTGACCGCAGGCAATATCGCTTCGCGTCGACTGCTGGAATCCTGTGGTTTTCTGTTGGAAGGCACGTTGCGTGATAACTACCAGTTGGCAGGTCAATGGCGCGATGACTGGCAGTTCGGGCTGTTGGAGCAGGAATTCAGGGGCGCTAAATAAAAATATTGTGCCGGGTATCGACAAGCCTGCCAAGGCTGAGATATGTTCAATATCCGGTCAATCTTTAGGTTGGCCAGCGTCGCTCGGATGGTCCGGGCGCTAACGTCTCTTCGAGGTATCTATGGCTGATAATAGTCCGCAACGCCGTTTTACGCGTATTGAACGTCTTCCCCCTTATGTATTTAACATCACCGCCGAACTGAAGATGGCTGCACGCCGTCGCGGCGAGGATATTATCGATTTCAGCATGGGTAACCCCGACGGGCCAACACCGCCGCACATTGTGGAAAAACTCTGTACCGTTGCACAACGTGACGATACCCACGGTTATTCCACCTCGCGCGGTATCCCGCGTTTACGCCGTGCTATTTCACGCTGGTACGCTGATCGCTACCAGGTGGAGATCGATCCCGAAAGCGAAGCCATTGTCACCATAGGGTCAAAAGAAGGGCTGGCACACCTGATGTTAGCGACGCTCGATCACGGTGACACCGTGCTGGTGCCGAATCCGAGCTATCCTATCCACATTTACGGTGCGGTGATTGCTGGTGCTCAGGTGCGTTCGGTGCCACTGGTGGACGGTGTGGATTTCTTTGGTGAGCTGGAGCGCGCCATACGTGAAACCATACCGCGCCCGAAAATGATGATCCTCGGCTTCCCGTCGAATCCGACGGCCCAGTGTGTTGAGCTGGACTTCTTTGAGCGCGTAGTCGCACTGGCTAAACAATATGATGTGTTGGTGATCCACGATCTGGCCTATGCCGACATCGTCTATGACGGATGGAAAGCACCCTCGATCATGCAGGTGCCTGGCGCCAAGGACATTGCAGTGGAGTTTTTCACGCTGTCGAAAAGCTACAATATGGCGGGCTGGCGAATTGGTTTCATGGTCGGCAATCCCGAGCTGGTCAACGCGCTGGCGCGCATCAAAAGCTACCACGACTATGGCACCTTCACCCCTCTGCAAGTCGCGGCTATCGCTGCACTGGAAGGCGATCAGCAATGCGTATTGGATATTGCAGAGCAATATCGTCAACGCCGTAATGTGCTGGTAAAAGGGCTGCATGAAGCAGGCTGGATGGTGGAAAACCCGAAAGCCTCTATGTACGTTTGGGCAAAAATTCCAGAGCCTTATGCGCACCTTGGCTCACTGGAGTTTGCCAAACGCCTGCTGGCGGAAGCCAAAGTTTGCGTCTCGCCAGGTATCGGCTTTGGTGACTACGGCGATACCCACGTGCGTTTCGCGCTGATCGAAAACCAGGACCGCATTCGTCAGGCGGTGCGCGGTATCAAAGCCATGTTCCGGGCTGACGGGCTGATCAAGCCAAGCAAAAGCAGTCCGACGGTGACCAAATAATCCTTTTGGGCCGGCGCATTCGCTCCGGCCTTTTTTCTTTCTGCTAAGGTTTTCTTCATCATTTACCCACTATCCTCTAATAAGATTTTCTTTATTTATCAGGAAGAGTGTATGGGTAATCGTTACGCGAAATCACAGATTGTTTTGCACTGGCTGACGTTACTGATGGTGATCCTGACTTACTCAGCAATGCTGCTGAAGGATTCGGTACCGGATGATATGGCGCCACTGGTAAAAAATCTGCATTTTAACTTTGGTTTGATGGTCTTCTTGCTGATGTTCATCCGGCTTGGGCTGCGGCGGCGTTATGCCACACCGCCAACCACGCCACCACTTGAGGAGTGGCAGGAATGGAGTGCCAAAATTTTCCATGTCCTGCTTTATGTGTTGTTCCTGACCTTACCGGTGCTTGGTGTTTTGGCGCTGGCTTATGGCGGGAAAGAGTGGGTATTGTTGGGATGGCAAGTTCCGCAATTTGTTACACCGAATCCGATACTGCGTAGCGTTATTAAAAGCACGCACGAAACGCTCGCCAATACAGGCTATTTTATTATTGGCGCGCATACGTTGGCAGCGCTATACCACCATTATCTGCGCAAGGATGACACCCTACGCCGCATGATGCCGGGAAAATAGCAGAAGTGCAGAAACAACAAAGGGGCGCTTATGCGCCCCTTTATCTATGTTCCTGGTCATGCCTTGGTTATGCAACCATCAGCATAAAGGTGCCAATCCATGTAACCAACATGAATGAAACGCCCATAACAAAATATTTCACTGAACAACTCCCTTTTGGAGTCCCTCGCAAGCCAATGATCCCGATTGTTGTGCTGAGTATTTTGTGGATAGATTGTGGTGATTAGGCGGATCCTTCAACATGAAGAACAACGTCCTTAACCACAGCTTATCCGGTTGTCGTGTTTCAAAGTCCGTGAGGTAAAACATGAACCACGACAGGATCGGGGCTAATGTACTCCCAATATGAGCCTGATTACAATACTGTGTTTTTGATCACATTTTTTGGCGGTTTATTAACCACTGGTTACTGTTTTTAAACGATTTTTATTTACCATTTTTATCAGGTAAAAGAAGGGAATAGCCCGTTGAAACGGGCTTTATAATTGTACTTGCTGTGATGTTATGAAAAGGGATCAGGCGACGGCGTTTGCGCCCGTCAACAAGATGACCCAGAAGACAAGGCACGACAGCAGAATAACGGTCCAAATATTACGGCGACTCCACTCCATTTTTAGCCTTCACTTTTGCTCTTGATGGTTCGGTAATGAACACATCGGCGAAAAATGAAGAATATTTAGCCCCCGAAAAAAATATTTATCTTATTGCTGACGAATCTCTGCTACCGAGGTTTGTACTTCATAGCCTAACAGGTAAAGGGCTTGCTCTAGTGCTTCCACTTTTGAGGCGTAGGCGACGTCCAGCAGGCGATCCATTTGCCCAGCGTTAAACCCGAGTTTACGTGCCAGGGACGCTTTAGAGGTGCAGTTGGTCAACATGATGTTATGCAGCTCGAGTTTGAGTTTGACCAGCACGGGTACGTGGATAGCTAATTCTTCCGGTAAGGCGCGAGAAGGCGAAGGTACCGGTCGGCCTTCTTCCATTTCCAGCTTGATGGCAATCAACAGGCTTTCCTGGGCTTCAAGCTCTATATCTTCACGCTTATAGCAGGCGGCCTGTTGTTCAGGAAAATCACGAAAGTGGATCTGCCAGGCATCGCTATCGTTATCAAAGGTGTAATGGGCGGGGTAGTGGCAAGACATGGTATTTCCTGTTTGGCGCGGAGTGATGCGGCATTGTGACTGCTTGGCTTGCAGATAGCCAGTGGCGATGGTTAGACCCTCATCGGCTTCCGCGTGCGTAATCCCGAGGGCAGTAATAGCGCACATAATATCCCAATCAGGCTAATAACGATTAGCCAGCGTGTCACCGGGCCGGGGTAATAATTATTCACGACGCTGAGCAGATACAGGACTAGCGCCAGAGGCCAGCCAGGTGTACCAATGTCATTAAGGCGAAATGCAGTGCGGGCTACCAGCCAAAAGGTTAAACCGATCCAGCACAGTGACCACAGCATAATGCACAGCAGGTAGACAAATACCGCAAAAAACTCGCCGATATCACTGTTTGCATAGGTGCGAAACAGGTTTTGATCGAGATAAGGTGACAGGTATGACAACAGTGCCAGACCCGCGGCGAACACAATGACGGAGAAAACATACTCCTTACGTGTCATGCGGCGTTTAAAGACATTTTTAGCGATCTGTCCGAGAGAGTCCAAAATAACATTCCGTTGTTTCCGTCATCGCTGACAGGGTTGTAACCAAAAGGAGGGGCAGTGTAGTGGTGTTCAGCGGTGTGTCAATATGATAACTGTTCTCATTGAATCAGGGTTTAGGTTTTTACGGGATAGTTGCTTACCCTAACTAATTCTTTGTTTCTGTGCTTATCGTCACGTTTTTGGTTATTTTGGCGCGCTGCCTTGTGATGAGTGACATAATCCAGTTTGTTCGCATCAGACAATGGATTAACATAATCACCACTTATCACTGGCCTGGCTTATATGGATATCCGATGCGTCATTTAGTTGTTCTTCTCCCTCTGCTTACCTTACTCACTGCCTGTAGCAGCGGGCCGAAGCCGACCTCAGCCACGCCGCAGGACAACACCGTGAAAGGCGGTTTTCTGCTGACACCAGCACATTCAGGTCAGCCGTTGGGGGGCGATTTTGCCAACAACCCGAACACCGCCCGTTTTATCGATAAAATGGTGCAGGAACACGGTTTCGATCGTCAGCAGTTGCATGACGTGCTGGCCCAGGCCAGGCGGTTAGACTCTGTACTGCGCTTGATGGATCGCCAGGCGCCAACGCCATCCACACAAGCACCTTCGGGACCGAACGGTTCCTGGTTGCGCTATCGCAATAAATTTATTACGCCGGATAACGTGCAAAATGGCGTGCAATTCTGGAATCAGTATCAGGATGCGCTACAGCGTGCTTACCAGGTCTACGGCGTGCCGCCGGAAATCATTGTCGGCATTATCGGCGTTGAAACCCGTTGGGGCCGCGTAATGGGTAAAACCCGCATTATCGATGCACTGTCTACCCTGGCGTTCGACTATCCACGCCGCGCCGATTATTTTGCTGGCGAGCTGGAAACTTTCCTGCTGATGTCACGTACTGAAGGGGATGATCCGCTGGAGCTGCGCGGTTCATTTGCTGGCGCTATGGGTTACGGTCAGTTTATGCCGTCCTCATTTAAAAGTTACGCTGTAGATTTCAACGGTGACGGTCACATTAACTTGTGGGATCCGGTGGATGCTATCGGCAGTGTTGCTAACTACTTTAAAGCACATGGCTGGACTAAGGGTGAACCTGTTGCGGTACAGGCTAACGGCCAGGCTCCAGGGTTGGAAAATGGGTTTAAAACGCGTTATTCCGTTGCTAGCCTGGCTGCGGCAGGCCTGAGTCCACAGGGCTCACTGGGTGATAACCAAGAAGCCAGCCTGCTGCGTCTGGATATTGGTACCGGCTATCAATACTGGTACGGTTTACCTAACTTCTATACGATCACCCGCTATAACCACAGCACGCACTATGCGATGGCAGTGTGGCAGTTGGGAGAGGCCGTGGGCCGTTCGGCGCGCGGCGGATTTTAATATTATGCATCGATAAAAAAGGCCGCTGAAGCGGCCTTTTTTACGTCGGTAGTGATTAGAAATCGTAACGCAGACGTACCAGGGTCATATCACCGAGATTATCGGTGCTTGACGTCAGCACGTGTTCCACATCGACGCGGAAACCATAATCAAACTGCACGGTAACGCCCAAGCCGTTATCAATACGCTGATAATCACGGCCGCTCACGTACTGTAGGCGGTCACCCATAAAGTATGGCATCACGGATTTCACCGCATATTGTCCTACAGGTACGGTGTAACCGGCCAGATACTCAATACCCCAGGCGTCACCGGCGAAGTAGTCGTTAACATTGGCTTTTTTATTGGTCAGGAAGTTGTTGTACCAACCGCCACCGAAGGTCAGTGTCCAGTTATCTGGTTTCCAGCTCAGCGCTGTACCCAGGATGTTCTGATCGTAATCTTTTGTGGTGTTGGTGGATGGGTCACGCATCTCCGCGCGGGTATAGTTCCACGCTGTGCCCCAGGTCAGATCCGGCGTCAGGTGGTAATCCACACCCAGTGAACCGCCACCCTCGCGCTTGTAGCGCAGACCGTTGCCCGGCAGATATTCGTTGTCGCTGAATAGATAGGAAGCGTAAACGTCTGCGTCACCGAAGGTGTTTTTGTATTTCAGCATCTTACGTGAACGATAAGAGCCGTCGTAATCGCCGTTGATGCCGTTCCCCGGTGCTTGGGCCAACATGTCGTAATCCCAAATATCGGTTTTGGCGCCGACCACGTCATAGTACACACTGTTTTGCTGACCAAAGGTCAATTGCCCCCAGGTTTTACTTTTCAGACCGGTGTACAACATGCGGCGACTGGTGTTGTTAGCACCATCGGCATAGTGATTATCCCAGTTGAAGAGCGCAGGAATGTTCACACCCAGTTCGTAGTAGCTGATCCAGCTAATATCGTCGAACAGGTAATAATCAGCGGCAAAGCGGAAACGGGTGCCTCCGTCGAAACCGTTACGCTTGTAAGAGCCTTTATCGCTGTCGCCAGTCATATTGTTGAACTGCGGACGGATACTGCCGCCGACCGTAAAGTTAAGACGGCTCAGCGGATCGCCAGCCTGAGGATCCTGCTTCAGCAGAGTAATTTCAGCCTGGGCAGCAAAAGAAGCACTGCCAACGACCAGCCCCAGAGCAACTGCCTGAGTTAATGCGCGCAATTTGTATGTCATTTTATATCCCTGTGTATGCTTGCCACTCTCACTGAACCTTCGTGCATCAGTGATTTGCTCAGGAAATTTCCTGAGCGTTTTCATCGCTTTTCTTGGTTTTGTAAAAGCGGGCGCATATTTAACACGATCTTGATCACAAAAAGTTACTTTTCTTGCTAATTATTTGATTTGTTTCTAACCACTCGCAGGAGGGGAGCACGAGAAACTGACGTTAGGGGGGCATCAACGCATTGACTGACAGGTGGTGACAGCACTCGGATGAATTCAGCTAACACAAAGCATTATATTTTTCACTTGTCAGTGAATGCCATATGCCGTGTAATTTAATTGTGGCCAGAGATATTTTAATGCGTATATTTTTCGTTTTTATTTTTCGGAAAGTTTTACAAGGTTTACTGAGTTAATAAGGGATTTTGAGGTCGCTATGAAATTTTATCTCACATTGTTTTTAGGTTTTTTTTCATTACCACTGATGGCGGCAGAGTCACATGTTTGTCATTCGCAAGCATATGATTATGCAGGCATTGGTGAGTTGAGATTGAGTGATGATACGATTTTTACTTGCCGTGAAATCGGTCAAGTGACTATTCCTGGTTTGGCGAAACGTGGCTGGAAGGTTATTCATGTGGCACAGCAGACTGAATACACCGGTGACGTAGATAGTGACAGTGAGGTGATTAAAATGTACCAAGAAATAGTGGTCTATAAAGAATAAATCTTAGGTTTTTATCAGGTATATATATCGCCATTTTTATTCGTGGTGAGGGCAGGTTGTATTCTGAGATACGTGGTTAGCAGGGGGGATGATGAGTTCCAGAAACAACATAGACGGCAGAGCTGCCGCCGCCATGATGATGATATGCGCTGTATGGGGTTTGCAGCAGGTGGCGATCAAAGCGGCAGAGCCCGACATATCTTCCGTGTTGCAAATCGCTATCAGGTCAGGCATCGCCGCTTTAGCGGTCTATCTCTTGACGCGTTACAGAGGTGAAAAATTTGTCCGTGACCGTTCCACGTTGTTAGCTGGTCTGTGCATTGGGTTGCTGTTTGCGTTGGAGTTCTTTTTTGTCTCTGAAGGCTTACGTTATACCAGCGCGTCACACATGGCGGTCTTTTTGTACACCGCACCTTTATTCTCCGCTATGGGCCTGCATTTTTTTATCAGGCATGAACGTTTATCGATCATACAGTGGGCAGGTATCGCCATCGCCTTTGGCGGTGTCGTACTTGCTATCACAGGTATCGACGGGAGTACCGGCGCAGAAAGTCAGCTGCGTGGGGATATATATGGTTTGTTGGCCGGGCTGGCTTGGGGGGGATCGACAATAGTCATCCGGACCACGAGTCTGGCAAATTGCTCGTCAAAACAAACGCTGCTGTTCCAACTCACAGGGGCCTGCATTCTATTATCTCTGTTGGCGATGACGGCGGAGAGCGTGCATTTTAATCTGAGCCATGTGGCCTGGATCAGCCTGTTATTCCAAACGATTGTTGTCTCTTTTATCAGCTATTTGATCTGGTTTTCTTTACTGCGCGTTTATCAGGCATCCTCGCTGGGGATTCTGACCTTTATGACACCCATTTTTGGCATTTTAGCCGGGGTGGTGATCTTGGGGGAACCGTTACAGATTGAATTTGTGCTGGGCTCTGTACTGATCGTTTTAGGTCTTATTGTCGTAAGTTGCTCTTACTTGTTTTATCTTGACAGAAGGATTGCACCAAAAATATAAATTATGGATGTTGATATACACAGCTACCAAATAATCTGCGAAAGCCAATTCACTATCACGGTGCAAATATCCAAGTACGCCTGGGGTTATCCTTTAATAACATTAAGTGATAACGGCGATTTTTTTGTGATGGAAAGCACCCGGCGAAGACGTTTATCTAATCAGAAGCCGGTGGAAATAATGAAGTTTACTAATAATGACTCTGTGGCATGGGATAACAACCGCAAGCATATTTATTATTCTAAGGCCGGACGTTTGTACAGCTGTGCACTGGGTTTTTCTTATATTCCAAAAAAATGGTAATAGAAACCTGCTAATGCCTCTGGCCATTAGGCCAGAGGTGCTATCTTCATCATCCACTGTTTGAAAGCGATGATCTTCGGCCACTGGCGTTCGGTTGTGGTTGAAATAAAATAACAGTGTTCGCAAGGTAGAGTCATATTGGTAAACGGAATAATCAGCTCACCGCTTTTAATCCAGTCTTGTACCAAATTAAGTCGGCCCATCGCAACGCCAAGATGCTGTGTTGCCGCCAGCACAGCCAGATCTGAGCGATCGAACTCCATGCTTTTGCTGTCGGTATCTAACCCTAAATTAAAATGTTCTGACCAGGTTAGCCATTCGTCTTCACCTGAGTTGTAGCGATCGTGCAGTAGAGTGCAATGTGCCAGGTTTTCAGGAGCGTTGTAGAGATTATGCTTTTGGGCGTATTGCGCAGTGCAGATTGGGACCATGCTCTCTTGCATAAAGGCTTCGTCCAGTTGCTTGCCCGACGGCAGGCGACCGAAATACAGTGCTAAATCGACGCCTCGATTGGCCAGGTTGATATTTTCCTGGCCCGTGAGAATGTTTAAATGAATGGTGGGGTACTGAGCAGTAAAATCGCTGATTCTGGGTATCAGCAAGCATTGTACAATCGAGGGGTGTGAATAAATGGTTAAGGTGCCCGTCAATTCACGGTTTTTAATATCAAGAATTTCTTGGGTCAGGGCATCAAAGGAGTGACTTAACGACCATTGCATACGTTCGCCATCAGGCGTCAGTGTAATTCTGCGATGAAAACGTTGAAATAAAAGAAACCCCAATTCTTTTTCTAACAAGTTAATTCTATGGCTTACCGCACTGGGAGTAATTGACAATTCTTCTGCCGCCAATGAAAAGGATAAATGACGGGCGACACATTCAAAAGTATGCAAGCGAGAAAATTGATAGCTAGTTAGCGGGCTTGCTCTTTGTGAATACTTTTTGTTGGGGAACATGCTATTACTCCATTCGCGTGATTTAACAATGGTAGCATTTTAATGAATGGAACTAAAATATGATTTAACATGTTTTTGGAAGGTGCTGAAGTGTGGGGGAGTAAGTTGTTTGTTGATAATGGGTTTAATCACGCGGTAAATTACAACGAGGCATTAATACTGTTATAACGTGTTCTTCTGTATTCGTTTTTGACTGTGCGGAAAGAATTGAGATAAGGGCAAGGGTTACAGTCCGTTGCCCGTAGGATCCGGTTTACCACATCAAATCATCAGGGACAACAAAGTCGGCATAAGGATCTTCTTCGTCTTTAGCTTCCTGACTGAGTTCAGCACTTAATACTATGTAACTCGCATCCCGTTGTGCAATTTTATTGGCCACGATCGCAGGTATAATCGCATATTCACCCTCACTGTTATTATCAGTAATCAGGCGAGCAATGGCGAGGCGACCACTTATTAACTGAGTCTGAGTAGCTTTATCCACAGAGATATTTTTAATTAAATTATTATCTGTGAAATTATAGCTAATGTCACCCTTTGAGATGACGATCCTGTTCATTTCAATGAGTTGTTTTATCTGCGCTTTATATTCTTTAGATAAGGCTGCTTGCTTTTGTTGATCACTCAGCTGCTTATCACGCTCGATTTGCGTCTTTTTGTTTAATTCTACGGCTTCTCTCGCCTCACGAGCCTGGACGCGTGATTTCTTAGCCGTTCTTTGCACTTTCTCTAGTTTCTTACTGCTGACTAATCCAGCTTTAAGCATCTGCTCTTGTAATGTTAGTTTTGTCATGTTCGTTTCTAAAATCGATTAAATCGTGTGTGGGATTATACCTTTAATATTCAGAGATGTGCCAGACTATGGGATCTTGACTCACATCCTACTGATAATATTAGATATCCCGCGAGGGAATATTTGGGCGATGAAAGTGGTTTAACGTCTTGTGGGGTACCGAGTTTATCGGGTTTTGATAGCGGTGAGTATATTGGCTTATGGTGTCCCCGACTGGAATCGAACCAGTAACTAGCCCTTAGGAGGGGCTTGTTATATCCGTTTAACTACGGGGACGCTGCGACCGGCAACCAAAGCTGCCGGGGCAGTATACCTTTTTTTACCCGCAGAATAAGCGCTTAGCGGTGCGTTTGCTCATTCCATCGCCAATATGCGCTGAATTTTGCCTGTCGCGCTGATCGCGATCACGGTTTTCTTGCCTTGGCCGTTTGTTTTTCTGCCTTTAGACGTTCCGCCTTGCTTTTGTCACTCATATCGTTGCGGATCTGCGCATGGCTGATTAACGCAAAGATAAAGGTGCCGCCGATAATGTTGCCGGCCAGCGTCGGAATGGCGAATGGGTAGATAAAATCTTGCCAGGGGATCACGCCGGTAAACACCAGATAAAGGATCTCTACCGATCCGACCACGATATGGGTGAGATCGCAAATCGCCACCAGATAGGTCATTAGTACGATCACCCAAATCTTGGCTGCGCCAGCAGAAGGAAACATCCACACCATGGTAGCGATGATCCAGCCGGCCAAAATACCGTTGGCAAACATTTCTGACGGTGAATTTTGCATCACCTCTTTCGAAAGGCTAACGAAGGCGTTGCGGGTGTTTTCATCAAAAATCGGCATATGGATAAATGCCAGCGACGCCAGCCCGGTGCCAATCAGGTTACCAAGCAGCACCACACCCCACAGGCGAAACAGGATAACGAAATTTCTCGGTGTAGGCTTATGCATGATCGGCAGCACGGCGGTGACGGTATTTTCGGTAAACAGCTGCTGGCGCGCCATAATCACGATGATAAAACCAAAGGTGTAACCAATATTCTCAATAAAGAAGCGGCTAGGGTCGTCCGGCAAGCGGGCGTGAAAAATGCCTTTCGCCATCAGCGAGGCTCCCATCGATAGCCCGGCTGCTACTGCTGACCACAGCAGCGCCAACCAGTCGCGTTCCAGCTCTTTCTCACCTTCCATACGGATTTGCTCATGCACTGCTGCTGCGCGTGAGGGTAAATTTTCTTCCTTTATCTCGATTTCACTCTTGCCCTGTTCATGCTCCTTGCTTTCGACTTGCACGTCATTATCCGTATCTACCTGTGGGTGAGGGTGTTGATCGTTCATTATTTGCTCTCTCCATTGATGCTGCCAAGGCCACGGATTAAGCGTAGTTGGCGCAGCGCTGCTGGGAAAGCCATGCTGCAAATTGCAGAAAAAAGTAACAAGAGTTTAACGCCGTCGGTTTTTTCTACGCATTCTTGATCTGGTACGCAATATTACCCCTATTGGAGTAGCTGAGCGGCCTGTGGCGGGGTTCGTGCCGCAGATGGCTTATGCTATGATCGCTATCCCAAAGAAAAATATGAGTTCTCCCGATGCTGGAAGCTAAAAATCTGAGTTGCGTCCGTGATGAACGCACCCTGTTTAGCGCGTTAAGCTTTACGGTAAAGCCGGGCGAGATTATTCAGGTTGAAGGGCCTAACGGTGCGGGTAAGACCAGCCTGTTACGCATTTTGGCTGGTTTGGCACGGCCAGATAGCGGAGACGTTTGCTGGCACGGACAAAATACGTTACGCCATCGCGACCGCTACCATCAGGATTTACTGTTTCTCGGCCATCAGCCGGGGATTAAAACCATGTTGACCCCTTTTGAGAACCTGCAGTTTTACCAGGCAGTGCGCATGGCTCCTGATCGTCAGGCGATTTGGCAGGCGTTGGAGCAGGTGGGGTTGGTAGGTTATGAGGATTTACCCGTGGCGCAGCTTTCCGCTGGGCAGCAGCGCCGGGTTGCATTGGCACGTCTGTGGCTCAGCGACAGCCCACTTTGGATCCTGGATGAACCGCTAACGGCAATCGATAAGCAAGGCGTGGCTGAATTGATTAGCCTTTTTGAGCAACATACACGGCAGGGCGGCATGGTATTGTTGACCACGCATCAGGATTTGACTGGCGCGACACAGGCTGTAGGGAAAATCAGCCTGACGGAAAACCGCGTGGAGAATTTTTGATGTTTTTGACTATATTGCGCCGTGAGCTGAAGATTGCCTTTCGCAAAGGGTCGGAAATCGTAAATCCTCTGTGGTTTTTCCTGATTGTTATCACGCTGTTTCCGCTAGGAATTGGCCCGGAACCACAGTTGCTGGCGCGTATTTCGCCGGGGATAATTTGGGTCGCTGCACTGCTGGCGGCGTTGTTGTCGCTGGAGCGTTTGTTCCGCGATGACTTTCTTGATGGCTCGTTAGAGCAACTACTGCTGTTGCCGACACCACTCCCAATGACGGTGCTAGGCAAAGTGTGTGCTCACTGGGTAGTAACAGGCTTACCCTTATTAATCCTGTCGCCGCTGGTGGCATTGTTGCTGTCGTTGGATATGAATACCTGGCAGGCCGTCGCGTTGACGCTGTTGCTGGGGACGCCGACGCTAAGCTTGATTGGTTCTATCGGTGTGGCGTTGACCGTCGGGTTACGCAAAGGCGGCGTGCTGCTGAGTCTGCTGGTATTGCCACTGTATATACCGGTACTGATATTTTCCACTGCTGCCATCGACGCCGCCTCTATGGGCATGCCGATAGACGGTTACCTGGCGATTCTGGGTGCGATGTTGGCGGGGAGTATAACGTTGGTACCTTTCGCCACCGCAGCAGCGCTGCGAGTGAGCGTGCACTAGCTAACGTATTGAATTGCGGGTTAACGCCACAAAGAGCGTGTTCCACCGCACAAGTAATTTTCGTCGCCTCGGTAAACGGGGCGGCCACCGTATAAATTTACCGTGAGCAATGACGACAATGTGGAAATGGTTACATCAATTCGCCCAGCCTGAACGGCTGTATCATGTCTGTGGACGTTTTATCCCCTGGCTGGGGCTGGCCGGTGCAGCCTGTTTGCTGCTGGGTTGGGTATGGGGGTTTGGTTTCGCCCCCAAAGACTATCAGCAGGGTGATAGCTTCCGCATCATGTATATCCATGTGCCGGCCGCCATGTGGTCGATGGGGATCTACGGTTCGATGGCGGTTGCCGCCTTTATCGGCCTGGTGTGGCAGATGAAAATGTCGGATACCGTTGTCGCTGCGATGGCACCCGTCGGCGCGGTATTTACCTTTATTGCCCTGGTCACCGGCTCCGCTTGGGGTAAGCCGATGTGGGGCACCTGGTGGGTATGGGACGCGCGCCTGACCTCTGAATTGGTACTGCTGTTTCTTTATATCGGCATTATTGCGCTGTACAACGCCTTCGAAGACCGGCGTCTCGCGGGCCGCGCCGCGGGTATTTTGGTGCTGGTAGGGGTGGTGAACATCCCAATTATTCATTTCTCAGTCGAATGGTGGAATACGCTGCACCAGGGTTCCACCAATATGCAACAGAGCATAGCGCCAAGTATGCGTACCCCGCTGCGTTGGGCAATCCTCGGTTATCTGCTTTTCTTTATCACCCTCACGTTGATGCGTTTGCGTAATCTGATCCTGTCTCAGGAACGTCAGCGTCCGTGGGTTGCCGGGCTGGTCAATAAGGAGCGCCAATCATGAATGCCGCATTTACTAGCTGGCAGGCGTTTTTCGCTATGGGTGGGTATGCTTTCTACGTCTGGCTGGCGGTGTCTATCACGCTGCTCTCGTTGTTGGGCTTGGTCGTCCATACTTTCTGGCAGCGCCGGCAATTGCTGAGTGAGATCGGTCGTCGTCAGGCGCGCGAACGACGGATTCGTCAGTCGCAGCAGTCGAAACAAAAATCCGCTAACTCGCGGGAGAAATCATTGTGAATCCACGTCGTAAAAGTCGCCTGTATCTGGCGATTGTAGTGCTTATCGGCGTCGCGCTTACTGCAACCCTGATGCTGTATGCGCTGCGTTCCAACATCGATCTGTTTTATACCCCGAGTGAAATTCTGCTGGGCAAGGGCGAAAACCATGAAAAACCGGAAGTGGGGCAACGCCTGCGTATCGGTGGCATGGTGATGCCAGGGTCGGTGAAGCGCGATCAGAAAACGTTGCAGGTCAGCTTCAAAGTCTATGATGCACGTGGCGCGATCGATGTTACTTACACCGGCATTCTGCCGGATCTGTTCCGTGAAGGGCAGGGTGTGGTAGCACAAGGCGTGCTGGGTGAGGGCAACGTGGTCAATGCGCGTGAAGTGCTGGCGAAACACGATGAAAAATACACACCGCCGGAAGTGGCTGACGCAATGAAAGAAAACCATAAGGGACCGGCGTCGACCTATGCGGCTCCGCAGAATGAGGGCGCTAAATCATGATGCCGGAAGCGGGAAGTTTTCTGCTGTGCTTAGCGTTGGCGATCTCATTGCTGCTGAGTATTTACCCACAGTGGGGCGCTGCGCGTCAGGATCGTCGCATGATGGCGGTTGCACGTCCGTTGACCTACGGTATGTTTGCCGCCATTGCACTGGCCTTTATCTGTCTGGTGCATGCTTTTGTCGTCAATGATTTTACCGTGGCCTATGTGGCCGCCAACTCCAACACGCAACTGCCAGTGTATTACCGCATCGCCGCTACCTGGGGCGCCCATGAAGGGTCACTGCTGCTGTGGGTGTTGCTGCTCAGCTGTTGGTCACTGGCGGTGGCGTTGTGCAGCCGTGCGATGCCGCAAGATGCCGTGGCGCGTGTGCTGTCGGTAATGGGCATGATTACCGCAGGTTTCCTGCTGTTCATTATCATGACTTCCAACCCGTTCACCCGCACATTACCTAACTTCCCGATCGACGGCAGTGACCTCAACCCTCTGCTGCAGGATATCGGCCTGATTTTCCATCCGCCGTTGTTGTACATGGGGTATGTCGGTTTCTCGGTGGCTTTCGCGTTTGCCATCGCCTCACTGATGGCCGGTCGACTCGATACCGCGTGGGCACGCTGGTCACGTCCCTGGACCACTGCGGCGTGGGTGTTCCTTACTATGGGCATCGTGCTGGGTTCTGCCTGGGCTTATTACGAACTGGGTTGGGGCGGTTGGTGGTTCTGGGATCCGGTCGAGAACGCTTCATTTATGCCGTGGCTGGCCGGTACGGCGTTAATGCACTCACTTGCGGTGACTGAAAAACGCGGCACCTTCAAGGCCTGGACAGTATTACTGGCTATTACCGCTTTCTCTTTGTGCTTGTTAGGCACCTTCCTGGTGCGCTCCGGCGTGCTGGTGTCGGTGCATTCCTTTGCATCCGATCCGGCGCGCGGCATGTTTATCCTCGCCTATCTGGTGATCGTGATCGGTGGCTCTTTACTGCTCTATGCGGTCAAGGGCGGCCAGGTGCGCAGCAGGGTACAGCATGAAACCTTCTCGCGTGAAACTTTCCTGTTGGGCAACAATGTGTTGTTGATCGCCGCCATGCTGGTGGTGCTGCTGGGTACGCTGTTGCCGCTGGTGCATAAACAGCTTGGCCTGGGTAGTATTTCTATTGGCGAACCGTTCTTTAATACCATGTTCACCTGGCTGATGGCGCCGATGGCGCTGTTGATGGGTATTGGCCCTCTGGTGCGCTGGCGCCGTGATGAGCCGACCAAGCTGTGGCGCCGCCTGAGCGTGGCGCTGGTGATTACGCTGGTGCTGTCGATACTGTTGCCGTGGCTGCTGCAAGACAGCGTCGCCGGGATGACGGTAGTAGGGCTGATCATGGCTGTGTGGGTGATTATCCTGACGCTGATGGAGTTGCACGAACGTGCGACGCATCGTCACGGTTTCTGGCGCGGCCTGAGCCATCTTTCCCGCAGTCACTGGGGTATGGTGCTGGGTCACCTTGGCGTCGCGGTGACGGTCATCGGTATTGCCTTTAGCCAGAACTACAGCGTGGAACGCGACGTCCGCATGAAGGCCGGTGACAGCGTGGATATCCATAACTATCACTTTGTGTTCCGCGATGTGCACGATATCCGTGGGCCAAACTACACTGGCGGTGTCGGCATCATTGATGTCACGCGCAACGGCAAGCCCGAAGCGACGTTGCACGCGGAAAAACGCTTCTACAGCGTGGCGCGCAGCATGATGACTGAAGCGGCTATCGACGGCGGCTTCAGCCGTGACCTGTATGCGGCTCTGGGCGAAGAGCTGGACGACGGTTCTTGGGCCGTGCGGTTGTATTATAAACCCTTCGTACGCTGGATCTGGTTCGGCGGGGTATTTATGGCGATTGGCGGCATCCTGTGTATTCTCGACCCGCGCTATCGGATGAGCAAAAAACTCAAGCGTGAAGGCAAACTGGAGGAGCAGGCATGAACCGTAAACTGCTGTTTATCCCGTTAATCCTGTTTCTGTTGCTGGTGGCGGCATTTATGGTGCAATTGACGCGTAACGCCGGTGGTGAAGACCCGACGATGCTGGAATCGGCGTTGATTGGCAAACCGGTGCCGGCCTTCAAACTGGAGTCCCTCGATCAGCCCGGCAAGACTTTCGATCAGGCGGTGCTGCGCAATGGCAAACCTATGCTGTTGAACGTCTGGGCCACCTGGTGCCCAACCTGCCGCGCAGAGCATCAATACCTCAATACGTTGGCCGCGCGCGGTATCCGCGTAGTAGGGCTGAACTATAAAGACGATCGCAGCAAAGCGGTGACCTGGCTGAACTCGCTGGGCAATCCTTATGCACTTAGCCTGTATGACGGCGATGGCATGTTGGGGCTGGATTTGGGCGTGTATGGCGCACCGGAAACCTTCCTGATCGACGGACAAGGCATTATTCGCTATCGCCACGCTGGGGATATGAACGAACGCGTGTGGCAGCAGGAAGTGTTACCACTGTACAAAAAGTACGGAGGTGAAGCATGAAGCTGATTGTCTTGATATTTGCCGCATTGCTGAGCTGGAGCGCAGCAGCAGCTATCGATACCTACCAGTTCAAATCGGTGGAGCAGGAACAGCAATACCGTGAACTGACCGAGCAGCTGCGCTGCCCGAAATGCCAGAACAACAGCATTGCTGACTCTAACGCCATCATCGCGGCGGACATGCGTACCAAAGTGTACGAATTGATGATGCAGGGTCAGAGCAAGCAGCAGATCATCGATTACATGGTCGCGCGCTACGGTAATTTTGTTACCTATGAGCCCCCTGTGACCCCGGCAACGTTGATCTTGTGGGTTGGTCCGTTGCTGTTTGTGCTGATCGGCGGAGCGGTAGTGATACTGCGCACTCGCCGTCGCCGCGCCGGTGCTGCTAACGCTAACGATGAATTCTCCGAACAGGAGCAACAGCGTCTGGCGGCGCTGCTGAAAGAGACTGACAGGAAGAAACCCTAATGGCTTTTTGGCTGATTATTATTGTGTTGCTGGTGGGCGCTGCGGCGTTGCTGGTGGTGCCGGCGATGCGCCACAGCGGCAAAAGCACGGCCGCGAGTCGGGATGCGTTGAACAAGGCATTTTACCAGGATCGCCTGCACGAACTTGAGCAGGACGAAGAACAGGGCGTAGTTGCTGAGCGTCCGGAGTTGGTGAAGGAACTGCAGCAAAACCTGTTGAATGACATCCCTGGTCAGCAAGAAGCGCAGACCAAGCCGATCAATCGGTGGGCATTAGTGCCTGGCGTTGCACTGTTGGTCGTAGTCACCTTGGGTTTTTATCTGAAAACAGGCGGATTGGCACAGGTGCTGGACTGGCAGCAGGTGGAAGCCCAAATGCCGGAACTGCGCGCGCGCGTTGCCAATGAACGTGCCCAACCGCTGAGCATGGAAGAGATTGCCCGTCTTGGTTTGGGGTTACGTACCGCGTTGCAACAGGACGATCGCAATATTAATGACTGGATGATGTTGGGGCGTGTCGGCATGGCGCTGAATAATGCGACCACAGCCACTCAAGCATTTGCGCATGCCTATCAACTGGATCCGAATAGTCTGGAAGTGCGCCTGGGTTACGCAGAAGTCTTGACGCGATCCAATGATCCGGAGGATAACAAGCAGGCCACACAGATGCTGCGCAAAATGATCGCCGAAGATCATACCAATCTGCGGGTGCTGAGTCTGTTGGCGTTTAATTCATTTGAACAGGGTGATTTCAAGCAGGCGATCGGCGCCTGGCAGGTGATGTTGAAACTGCTGCCAGCTAACGATCAACGTGCCGAGGTGATAAAGCGCAGCATTGAACAAGCAAAAACCCAGGCGGGCGGAGAAACTGTTAAACTTGCTGTTAACGTGACGTTATCGCCGCAGGCGACTAACGCTTTGCCGCAGCAAGGTACACTGGTAATCTCGGTGACCGATGGTACCAATCCGGTGCCGGTTGCAGTAAAACAACTGCCTTTAAGCCGTTTCCCACTGTCGTTTTCGTTGGATGACAGTAACGCCATGATGCCTGAACGGCTGCTTTCGGCCCAGCATCAGGTCAAGGTGCGGGTACGAATTTCTCAGGATGGTCTGGCCACGCCGCAGGCGGGTGACTGGTTCGGTGAAAGCGCGCTGCAGAATTTCAGCGGTAAAGAGCAGATTGACGTTCAGATAAACAAACAGGTCCCCTGAATAAAAAGACCGAACGTGTTTTCATGGAGAAGAATATGAACTTTCGCCTGACTGGGCTGGCTTTCGCAACGGTGTTATTGGTGGGCTGTGCCAGCACGCCACAAGATGAACCACAAGGGCGATCCGATCCTCTGGAAGGATTTAACCGGACGATGTTCAACTTTAACTATAACGTCCTGGATCCGTACTTACTGCGTCCTGTCGCAGTGGCCTGGCGCAACTATTTGCCGATGCCTGCGCGTAATGGTATCAGCAATTTCACCTCCAACCTGGAAGAGCCAGCCAGCATGGTTAACTCCTTCCTGAAAGGTGATCCGTACAAGGGGATGATTCACTTTAACCGTTTCTTCCTCAACACCCTTCTGGGGATGGGCGGTCTGATCGACGTTGCAGGGATGGCTAACCCGAAACTGGCGCGCGAAGAGCCGAACCGTTTCGGCAGCACCTTAGGGCACTACGGTGTGGGTTATGGCCCTTACGTGATGTTACCGGGCTATGGCAGCTTCACCTTGCGTGAAGAGGGCGGTGACTGGGCAGATACTGTTTATCCGGTACTGAGCTACCTGACCTTCTGGATGTCTGCGGGTAAATGGGTGGTTGAGGGGATAGAAACCCGTGCCGAACTGTTGGATTCCGACGGCTTGCTGCATAACTCTTCTGATCCGTACTTGATGGTGCGTGAAGCTTATTTCCAGCGGAACGACTTCCTGGCGAACGGGGGATCATTGAAGCCGGAAATCAACCCGAATGCTCAAGCGATTCAGGGCGATTTGGACGAGATCGACTCGCAATAACCTCGGTTAGCGAATTAAAGAACCCGCCCTTTGGCGGGTTTTTTTATACGCTGCGGATAGCAGACAATAAAAAAGCGCCCCGAAGGACGCTTTTGGCTTCTATATCGACAGGATTAGAAGCGATAGTTGAAGTTAGCACCATACAACCAGGCTTTACCTTCTGACTCGAAGGTATAAGGGCCTTCTTTGATGGTGACTTTCTGGCCGTGCATGTAGGAAATACCGACGTCAACCGATGCGTCTTTGTTGAACGCGTAGCTGGTACCTGCGCTCAACCACAGACGATCCTGATCCGGAATTGAGATAGAACGGTTCTGTGCCGGCACTGGGCTATCATCGAAGGCGATACCGGTACGGAAGGTCCAGTTATCGTCGTAGAAGTAGCTGGTACCCAACGCAATACGGTAAGAATCTCTGAAGCCTTCGTGCTTCTCAAACAGTGTCTGACCGTTGTTGCCGGTGGCTTTCAGCTCCTGGAACTGACTCCAGCTGGTGTAAGCCATGCTGTAGTGGACAGCCCACTGCGGCGCAACTTTGTTATAACCTGAGATTTCCCACATTTCTGGCAAGTTCAGGTCCAAAGAGCCCGGAATGGTGCTGCCGTTGGTGCCCATAGGCAGACCGAGAGCGCCCAGGAGTGGGTTATAGGCGGATGGCAAGCTACTCTTGTAATCGCCGTCAAACTTAATTTTTACTTCAGAACGGTAAGTGAAACCGTAACGGTTGTTTTCATCTACTTCGTACAGGATACCGGCGTTCCAGCCATAACCCCATTTGTCGCCCTTCAGATGAGATATTTGGGTGTCTGCCGGGATTTGTGAAACCGGACCCGCTAACTGAGGTGGCAATTGGCCAGAGCCTGCCAGCAGTTTCGGCAGTTCACCCGCATAACGCTCAAGTTTGGCTTTAGCATAAACTGCATCAAAGCCCAGGCCGAAGCTGAAGTGTTGATTGAGACGATAAGCCCCGCTCAAGTTCAGGTTCACAGTGGTCAGGTCGGTTTTACCACCGTAAGCACCCGCGGTGTAACCATCGTTGAATTCGGTCGCCAAGCCATAGTTGCTCGTTACCGAGCCGCCCACAGCAAACTGATCGTTAATTGGCTGAACGTAGTGCAGGTTTGGCACCCAAGCTGTTGGGGCGATATTTTTTGCGTCCAGACTAGCACCTGAAGGCGACTTGCCTGAAATGTCCACGTCCGGATCGATAAATACCGCACCGATAGACAGCTCTGGGCGGGTGTACATCATCAACAGGGCCGGGTTACGGCTGGCAGAAGCCGCTGTATCTGCCATGGCGCCTTCGCCAGAATACGCACGTCCTAAACCAGCTGCTGAGAACTCGTTCAGCTGGAATCCGGCGGCAGACACGTTTGAAGAAATAATTGCCACTGCAGCTGCGAGAGCTGATTTAGTAAATAGGTTTTTCTGGCTCATGACCAAAACCTCATTTTATGTGTTTATTATTTAAACATGTTACATAAAGTAACAAGGAAGCGCGCGATTGTAGGGTCCGATCCCATTCAGACAAATCAGACCAGTGGCTGAATTATAGGTCCGACCTGTGAGAATGTTGCAACATTGTTTTTTAAATATTTCCAAATTGATATCAAAAGAGAGATCTGGCTAACAAAAAACCAGCTGTATATAACAAAATTCTTACCATTCCTTAGCAGACAACGATTTTCATTTGTGATTTCCATCACTTAAAACACCTATAAAAAGTAAGTGCTAGTGATCGGTTTCGTCGCAGAGTAAAATAAGCACAGAATCTTGTGTCTTTGCGCCAATCGTTAAATGGCAATTTGGACTCGCGTAATGGCGGTCCCTGAGGAGAATCAACCATGTCAAATTCGCTGAATAAATGTAGTGCCCAGGAAACTGCCGCCTGTTGCTGTGTCGATGTGGGGACTGTGATGGACAATACCGACTGCACCGCTTCCTACAGCCAGGTGTTTGCTAATCAGCAGGATGCAGAAAAAATGCTGGCGGTGTTGACCGAAAAAGCCCGCAGCGTGGAATCTGACCCTTGTGACATCAGCAGTAGCATTAAACCGGTTGACGGTGGCGTAGAACTGGCGGCGGATTTCACCTTTGCCTGCCAGGCTGAAACCCTGATTTTCCAGCTCGGCCTGCGTTAATCACTGCTGTAAAACGGTGCGGGGTAAACCCGCGCCGCTGCCTTTCCCTTTATCCCCCCTTAGAAAGTTGCTCCTGCTCTCAGTTTTCACTTCTACCGGTTTGCCAAATGTAAACATTTGGTTAACAATGACCTCATCAGGTCAGACCTCTTTCTGGCCGTTGCGCTGACGTTATTTTTTTCAGGAGCGTTTATGAGTAAGGCACTGCCGTTGGTGACCCGTCACGGTGACCGTATTGCTATTGTAAATGGACTGCGTACCCCCTTTGCCAAACAGGCAACCGCTTATCACGGTATTCCAGCGGTGGATTTGGGTAAAACGGCGGTGAGTGAACTCTTGGCCCGCAGCGGGATTGATCCGGCACTTATCGAACAATTGGTATTCGGCCAGGTCGTACAAATGCCAGAGGCACCGAACATTGCGCGTGAAATCGTGTTGGGCACTGGTATGAATGTGCAAACCGATGCGTACAGCGTGTCGCGCGCGTGCGCCACCAGTTTCCAGGCGATTGCCAACGTGGCGGAAAGTATCATGGCGGGCAGTATCAGTATTGGTATTGCCGGTGGCGCCGATTCATCTTCGGTATTGCCAATCGGCGTCAGCAAAGCGCTGGCGCGTACGCTGGTGGACGTCAATAAAGCGCGCACCCTGTCACAGCGTCTCAAGTTGTTCAGTCGATTGAAATTCCGCGATCTGATGCCCGTGCCGCCGGCAGTGGCAGAATACTCAACCGGCCTGCGTATGGGCGATACTGCCGAGCAAATGGCGAAGAGCCACGGCATCACCCGTGAAGAGCAGGATGCGTTGGCGCACCGTTCTCATCAATTGGCGGCCAAAGCCTGGGAACAGGGCCTGTTGCATGATGAAGTAATGACCGCGTATGTGCCGCCGTATCGCACACAAATCACCGAAGACAATAACGTTCGTAAAGACTCCAGTCTTGCTTCCTACGCGAAGCTAAAACCGGCCTTTGACCGTAAGCATGGCAGCGTCACTGCTGCGAACAGCACGCCGTTGACTGACGGTGCGGCAGCCGTGTTGATGATGAGTGAATCCCGTGCACAAGAGTTGGGCCTGCAACCCTTGGGTTATCTACGCAGCTTTGCTTTCGCCGCTATCGACGTGTGGGAAGACATGCTGCTTGGGCCGTCTTACGCCACGCCGCTGGCGTTGGATCGCGCAGGCATCGGCCTGGCTGACCTGACGCTTATCGACATGCATGAAGCTTTCGCCGCACAAACTTTGGCCAACCTGAAGATGTTTGCCAGTGACGAGTTTGCCCAGCAAAAACTGGGACGCAGCCGGGCAATTGGTGAAGTGGATATGGACAAATTTAACGTATTGGGTGGCTCGATCGCCTACGGCCACCCGTTTGCCGCTACCGGCGCGCGCATGATCACCCAAACACTGCACGAGCTGAAGCGCCGTGGCGGCGGGTTGGGGTTGACTACCGCCTGCGCTGCTGGGGGGTTAGGGGCAGCAATGATCGTAGAGGTGGAATAATGAGTTTTGAAAACGCATTGCACGAACAGAGAGCCAAACCCTCGGCCTTTCAGCTGACGCTACGGCCGGACAACATTGGTGTGATTACTATCGATGTGCCTGACGAGCGGGTGAATACGCTGAAGGCGGAGTTTATCGATCAGGTCAACGATGTATTGATTCGAGCACAGCAACACCCGGCCCTGGAAGGGCTGGTGATTATTTCAGGTAAGCCTGATTCGTTTATTGCCGGTGCGGACATCACCATGATTGCCGCATGCACGACGGCGAAAGAAGCAGAGGCGTTGGCGAAAAAAGGGCAAAGCACCTTGGCGCAGATTGCTGCGTTCCAGGTTCCGGTCGTGGCAGCGATTCATGGTGCCTGCCTTGGGGGCGGACTGGAACTGGCATTGGCCTGCCACAGCCGCGTCTGTTCACTGGATGATAAAACCGCGCTTGGCCTGCCGGAAGTGCAACTGGGGTTACTGCCGGGGTCGGGGGGCACTCAGCGTTTGCCACGCTTAATTGGTGCCAGCAAAGCGCTGGATATGATGTTGACCGGTAAACATATTCGGGCGCGTCAGGCGCTGCGCATGGGGCTGGTTGACGATGCTGTACCCCAATCCATTCTGTTGCAAACCGCCATCGAATTGGCTAAGCAGGGTTGGCGGACCAAGCGCGACTTACCGTGGCAGGAACGTCTGCTCAATGGCCCACTGGGCAAGAGTTTGCTGTTCAGCATCGTGCGTAAGAAGACATTGGCGAAAACTCACGGTAACTATCCGGCGGCTGAGCGGATCATTCAGGTGGTGCGCACGGGTCTGGATCACGGCAACGCCAGTGGTTATGAAGCCGAAGCCCGGGCCTTTGGTGAACTGGCCATGACACCGCAATCGGCGGCATTACGCAGTCTGTTCTTTGCGTCCACTGCATTGAAGAAAGAACGCGGTGGCAATGCGCAGCCTCATGCACTTCATCGGATCGGTATTTTAGGTGGTGGCTTGATGGGGGGCGGAATTGCCTGCGTGACGGCCACGCGTGGTGGCCTGCCGGTACGAATTAAAGACGTTAATGAAACGGGTATTAACCACGCGTTGAAATACAGTTGGGATGTGCTCAGCAAAAGGGTACGTAACAAACGTATGCGTCCGGCAGAGCGGCAAAAACAGATGATGCTGATCTCCGGTTCAACGGATTACACCGGCTTTGAGCAGGTGGACGTGGTGATCGAAGCGGTATTTGAAGATCTTGCACTGAAGCAACAGATGGTGGCAGAAATAGAACAGCACGCTGCCCCACACACCATTTTTGCCTCCAATACGTCATCGCTGCCTATTGGTCAGATCGCTGCCAAGGCGCAACGTCCAGACCAGGTTATCGGTCTGCACTATTTCAGCCCGGTGGATAAAATGCCGTTGGTTGAAGTCATCCCACACGCAACCACCAGCGAAGAAACCATTGCCACCACTGTGGCGCTGGCACACAAGCAGGGCAAGACGGCGATTGTGGTTGCCGATCGTGCAGGTTTCTACGTTAACCGCATTTTGGCACCCTATATAAATGAAGCCGCACGTTGTCTGCTGGAGGGCGAGCCGATTGAGTCGTTGGACAAAGCCTTAGTAGACTTTGGTTTCCCGGTCGGTCCGATAACGCTGCTCGATGAAGTCGGCATTGACGTTGGCACCAAGATCATCCCAGTACTGGTTGAACAGTTGGGACCGCGATTTTCTGCCCCCGCTGCCTTTGATGCCGTGCTGAAAGACGGGCGCAAAGGGCGCAAAAATGCCCGTGGTTTTTATCTGTATCCGAGTGAAGGTCAGCAACGTCAGCGGAACAAACGTGCCGATACGTCAGTGTATATTTTATTGGGTATTACACCGAAATCACATCTACAGCAGGCGGTTATCGCCCAACGTTGCGTGATGATGATGCTGAATGAAGCGGCGCGTTGTTTGGATGAGGGAGTAATCCGCAGTGCGCGTGATGGCGATATTGGTGCCGTCTTCGGTATTGGTTTCCCACCGTTCCTGGGGGGACCATTCCGCTATATGGATCAGCTTGGTGCCGATAAAGTGGTTAAAACGCTGGAGTACCTGCAGCGTCAGTACGGTGAATATTTTGCACCTTGCGAACGCTTGCAGCGCATGGCGCAGCAGGGTGAACGCTTCTATCCGCTGGGGGCGTGAGCGGCACAGTGATGTGATTTGTACTAGAGTAGGATCAAGGATGCATTGTGATCGTTATCACTCCTTGGCATACCGGCAATCCCGGACCCTATACAGGGAGATAGGGACGAGGTAACGTAACCTGATGGCGGTGCGAAACTGGCCGCCATCAATAAAATTCATGATGAGTAGGTTAAAATTTAACCCGTTGAATTGGTTGTTATGTGAGCGTCAAATTCAGAACAAGACGCCATTGATGTAAAAAACAGCGTTTTCTTTACGTGAACTTTCAGGCAAAATGCCCGGCCGCCATAAAGAGACGGCGCGTTATCGTTTCAAAGCTTTTGCTTTAGGGTTGTAAAACTCGGCGATACAGCACGCTCGGCGTTTCTGTATAGCGTTATTTTGTCAACAACAGCGGTGCAATATGCAAGTTTTGATTATGCGTCACGGAGAGGCGGCACTCGATGCGGCCAGCGATTCGGTAAGACCCCTTACTGTTTGTGGCCGTGATGAGTCACGTCAGATGGCGGCCTGGTTAAACACCAAGTCTGTGGATATTGAACGAGTGCTGGTCAGCCCTTATCTGCGGGCAGAACAGACGCTGGCTACGGTACGCGAAGCCTTAACGTTGCCGGCAAGCGAAGAAGTATTGCCTGAACTGACGCCGGGTGGGGATGCTAGTCTGGTAGGCAGTTATTTGCAGGTTCTGGCGCAGCAGGGGATCCACGCTGTGTTGATCGTTTCTCACTTACCGCTGGTGGGTTACCTGGTGGCTGAGCTTTGCCCAGGGGAATGCCCGCCAATGTTCGCAACCTCTGCGATCGCCAACGTTGATCTGGCGACAGATGGCAGCTACGGTAAGTTCGAATGGCAAGTCAGCCCATCGCAGGTGATGGCTAAAGTGTAGGGCGCCGCATGCCGGGTCCAAAACGAAAGGGCGATGTTTACATCGCCCTTTGTCATTTCTGCCGTTTACTCGGCCAGTTCGACCAACAATAAAATCGCGGCGGTACCGCCCCATTCTTTGGGGGCCTGGTGGAACACCAACACGTCGGGGTGCTGCGCCAACCACAGTGGGGTTTGTTGTTTAAGGATGTGCTTGCCGTGGCCGTGCATGACACAGGCACAGTGTACGTGTTCACGCTTGCAAGCGGCGATCAGCGCCCCCAACTCCTGCTTGGCTTGCATCTGGGTCAGCCCATGCAGATCGAGAAACAGCTCTGGCGAATAATCGCCACGGCGCAGTTTCTTCAATTCGAATGCACTGTAGCCTGGGCGCACATAGCGTGTTGGGCCTTCCTCTTCCAACTGTGGTTGGTATTCATCTGAGAAATAATAACTGGCGTCTACCTGTTCCTGTAGTAGGCGCTGCGGGGCAATCTGTTTGGTTTTTGGTTTGGGTTTACGGTGGACAATGGTGTCCTGACGCAGCTTTTTTGCGTCTACTACCGACTCTCTGAAGAGCTGCAATTCATCTTTGCTCAGAGGGTGCTTGTTCTTCATTTTTCATTCACCGGAAATCATTTATCGCGGTAGTTTACCGTGTCGCGGGTATCTGTCGACGCAAAATTCGCGCCAAAATGAAAAGCGCAAGCGGTTAGCGTGATTTGTCGCGGGCTTCATGGCAAACTATGCGGCTAAATCATGAATCACAGTGCCTGCCGGAGGGCAAATTGGACAAAATTTTCGTCGAGGAAGCAGTGAATGAACTGCACACCATTCAAGATATGCTGCGTTGGACGGTGAGCCGTTTTAATGCCGCCGATATCTACTATGGTCACGGAACCGACAATCCGTGGGACGAAGCGGTGCAATTGGTGCTGCCAAGCCTGTTCCTGCCACTGGATATTCCAGAGGACATGCACACCGCACGTTTGACCTCCAGCGAGCGCCACCGCATCGTTGAGCGCGTGATCCGCCGCGTCAACGAGCGTATTCCGGTCGCCTATCTGACCAACAAAGCCTGGTTCTGCGACCTAGAGTTTTATGTCGATGAACGTGTGCTGGTCCCGCGTTCCCCGATTGGCGAACTGATCAACGATCGCTTTAGCGCACTGATCCCACATCCGCCGAGCCATATTCTCGACATGTGTACCGGCAGCGGTTGTATCGCCATTGCCTGCGGTTACGCTTTCCCGGAAGCAGAAGTGGACGCAGTAGACATTTCCGCCGACGTATTGGCAGTGACCGAGCGCAATATTCAGGCGTTGGGTGTTGAACAGCAAGTGACTCCAATCCGTTCCGATCTGTTCCGCGACGTTCCTGCGATCCAGTACGATCTGATTGTCACCAACCCACCGTATGTCGATGCAGAAGACATGTCCGATCTGCCGCAGGAATTCCGCTTTGAACCTGAGCTGGGTCTGGCAGCGGGCAGTGACGGCCTGAAGCTGGTGCGCCGCATTCTGGCCTGTGCGCCGGATTACCTGAGCGACGACGGCGTGCTGATTTGTGAAGTGGGTAACAGCATGGTACATCTGATGGAACAGTATCCGGATATTCCGTTCAACTGGCTGGAATTTGAAAACGGCGGTGACGGTGTGTTCATGCTGACTAAACAACAGTTGGTGGATTGCAAAGATCACTTCAGCCTCTACCGCAGCTAAGCATTCTTCGGGCCTGCTTTGGCGGGCCCCACAAAGATAATAATTAAGGGTAAGGAGCCGCGATGGCAGGAAACAGTATTGGGCAGATTTTCCGCGTCACCACATTTGGTGAATCTCACGGTGTGGCGCTGGGATGTATCGTAGACGGTGTGCCACCAGGCATTCCGCTTACTGAAGCTGATTTGCAGCACGATCTGGACCGCCGCCGTCCGGGCACCTCGCGTTATACCACCCAACGCCGCGAGCCGGATCAGGTGCGTATTCTTTCCGGTGTGTTTGAAGGCGTGACTACCGGCACCAGTATCGGGCTGATGATTGAAAACACCGACCAGCGTTCGCAGGACTACGGTGCTATCAAAGACGTGTTCCGTCCGGGACATGCAGACTACACCTACGAACAAAAATACGGTGTGCGCGACTATCGCGGCGGCGGCCGTTCTTCGGCGCGTGAAACCGCAATGCGCGTTGCAGCGGGGGCGATTGCCAAGAAATACTTACAGCAGAAATTCGGCGTGCAGGTACGCGGTTATTTAGCTCAAATCGGTGACGTAGTTTGTGAGCTGAAAGACTGGGAGCAGGTCGAACAGAACCCGTTCTTCTGTCCGGATCCGGATAAGCTGGAAGCGCTGGACGAACTGATGCGTGCACTGAAGAAAGAGGGCGATTCGATTGGCGCCAAAGTCAGCGTAATTGCCGAAAATGTGCCGGTCGGCCTCGGCGAGCCAGTTTTTGACCGCCTCGATGCAGATCTGGCGCATGCGCTAATGAGCATCAATGCGGTGAAAGGTGTAGAAATTGGTGATGGCTTCGCCGTCGTGACCAAACGTGGTAGCGAAAACCGCGATGAAATTACGCCGGAAGGTTTCCAGAGCAACCATGCGGGCGGCATTCTCGGCGGCATCAGCAGTGGTCAGGCGGTGATTGCACATCTGGCGCTGAAACCGACTTCCAGCATCATGGTGCCGGGTCGAACCATCAATCGCCAGGGCGAAGCCGTGGAAATGGTTACCCGCGGCCGTCACGATCCTTGCGTAGGCATCCGTGCGGTACCCATTGCCGAAGCGATGATGGCGATTGTGCTGATGGATCACCTGTTGCGCCAACGTGCGCAAAACGGTGATGTGGTTTCTAACGTTCCACGCTGGTAATCACCATGAAAAACTGGATGTTGGGCATCGTTGCCCTGATGGCATCGAGCTCCGCCATGGCGTTGACGCCTTGGCAGAAAATTGATCACCCGGTTGCCGGTGCACCGCAGGCCGTGGGTGGTTTTGCCAACGGTTGTATAATCGGTGCGCAGCCGTTGCCGTTGAGTTCGCCGGATTATCAGGTGATGCGACCCGATCAACGTCGTTATTTCGGTCACCCTGATCTGCTGGCGTTTATTCAGCGTCTGAGCAATAAGGCGAACCAAAAAAACCTCGGTACGGTACTGATCGGCGATATGGCAATGCCGGCTGGTGGGCGCTTTAGTAGCGGTCATGCCAGCCATCAATCTGGGCTTGATGTCGACATCTGGTTACAGTTGCCGCGCCAACGTTGGAGTGCACAGCAACTTCTGAAGCCGCAGCCGATCGATTTGGTTTCCAGTGACGGTAAGCAGGTTGTTGCACGCCAGTGGCAGCCGCAGATTGAATCGCTGATCAAAATGGCGGCTCAAGATCAGGAAGTGACGCGTATCTTCGTCAACCCGGCGATCAAGCAGCGCCTGTGTTTAGATGCGGGTGCCGATCGTGACTGGTTGCACAAGGTACGCCCATGGTTCGGTCACCGTGCGCACATGCATGTGCGACTGCGTTGTCCGGCAGGTAGCCTGGAGTGCAAAGAACAGGATACGCCGCCACCGGGTGACGGCTGTGGCGCCGAGCTGGCAAGTTGGTTCGTTCCACATCAGCCTAGCGCCAAACCGGGTAAACCGGTGCCGCCGCCATTGCCGCCTACCTGTCAGGCCTTGCTGAATAACCATTTCGCTGCGGAATAATAGACCCAAAGTAATTGGAGTTGCATCAAGGCGGTAAGGGAATAAAGCCCGATGAGCTTACCTCAGCAAGTGATTCGGGTGAGTAAGTGCAACCAACACAGATGCGGCTTCAAGTCAGAGGGATATAAATGGATTGGTTCGTCGTTGGCCCCGAGATGCTCGGGGTTTTGTTTGTGGTGGCATTGCTGGCGGGCTTTATTGATTCCATTGCCGGCGGTGGCGGGCTGTTGACCGTGCCGGCACTGCTGGCGGTGGGGGTACCCCCGGCGCAGGCGCTGGCAACCAACAAGCTACAGTCGGTGGGCGGTTCCTTATCCGCCAGTCTGTACTTCATCCGCCGACGAGCCGTTGATCTTAACGATCAAAAACTGACTATCCTGTTGGCGCTGATCGGTTCTGTCGCTGGGGCGATCCTGGTGCAACACATGCGCGCCGATTTGCTGCGGCAAATGTTGCCTTTACTGGTGATCGGCATCGGCTTGTACTTTTTGCTGACTCCGCGCCTGGGGGAGAACGATCGGCAGCGCCGTTTGAGCGCCTTGCCGTTTGGCCTGGTGGCCGGTGGCTGCGTGGGTTTTTACGATGGCTTTTTTGGTCCTGGCGCGGGTTCATTTTACGCGCTGGCGTATGTGACGCTGTGTGGTTTTAACCTGGCCAAATCGACCGCCCACGCCAAGGTACTGAACTTCACGTCCAACTTTGGCAGTCTGGTGTTGTTTATCATCGGCGGCAAAGTGGTATGGAGTATCGGTCTGGTGATGTTGGTAGGGCAGGTTCTGGGTGCCCGTCTTGGGGCACATATGGTAATGACCCGTGGGCAAAAGCTGATCCGCCCGATGATCGTCATCGTTTCGCTGGTGATGAGTTGTAAGCTGTTGTACGACAATCACGGTACAGAAATTCAGCAGTGGCTGGCGTTGCATATATAGTATGCCAAAAGCGCGGTTAGGGTATAATTACCACTTTAAATTTGTGGTTATTTGAGTCTTTTATGTCTGATACACACCAATATTCCCAACTGATTGATATCTTTAATCAGTGCTTTAGTGAAGATTACAATACCCGGTTGGTTAAAGGTGACGATGAGCCAATCTATCTGCCGGCCGACGACGAATTGCCGTACAACCGTATCGTCTTTGCTCACGGCTATTACGCCAGCGGTATGCATGAGATCTCACACTGGTGCATTGCCGGTGAACAACGCCGTAAACTGGTCGATTTCGGTTACTGGTATTGCCCGGACGGGCGCGACGCACAGACGCAAAGCGAATTCGAAGCGGTAGAAATTAAACCGCAGTCGCTGGAATGGATGTTCTGCGTAGCGGCCGGTTTTCCGTTCAATGTCAGTTGCGACAACCTGAACGGTGACTGCGAACCGGACCGCATCGCCTTCCAGCGTAAGGTTCGCGAGCGGGTGCGGTTGCTGTTGGAGCAGGGAATACCCACAAGACCTGCGCGCTTTATTCAGGCGTTACAATCGTTTTACAATACGCCACCGCTGACGGCTGAGCTTTTCCCCTATCCGGAAGATCTCAACTGACCGTCAGTTTGTTATTTAATGAGGAAATTTGATGATCGCAGAATTCGAAGCGCGCATTTTGGCGCTGATTGATGACATGGTAGAGCACGCCAGCGATGATGAACTGTTTGCCGGTGGCTACCTGCGCGGTCATCTGACGCTGGCGGTTGCTGAAGTGGAAGAACAGGGTGAGCACACCGCTGAAGCGCTGAAGGCACAGGTGGAAACTAGCCTGCATAAAGCCATCGCTGCCGGTGAGCTGTCACCACCGGACCAGGTGTTGGTGTACGGTATGTGGGAAAACCTGTACCAAACGGCATTGCCGATGGCCTGATCCAGTTTACAGGGCGCGATAACAGCGCCCTGTAAAACTGACATTAAACCGCACGTCCCTTCAGTAGTTTTCTTACCCACATTCGGTTCGGATTCAATGCCGCCAACATTTCTGCGTCGCCCGGCAAGGGTTCGCCGAACAGTTGCGCCGCCAAAATTTCCGCCGCCAGCGGTGCCGAACACAGCCCGCGTGAGCCTAATGCGCCAATAACAAACAGATTTGGATAAACCGGCGCATTGGCGATAGCTTCACCGCGTTGATGTTGACGTTGAAGATCCTGATATTGCGCTAGCGTGGCTTGATAGTCCGGTACTGCGCCGATCATCGGTAAATGATCGCGTGTGGCGCTGCGTACGCCGCAACGGGCCTGGCGACCGCTGACATCGACCTCTCGGGGCCAGGATTGGTCTGGCAGGCAGCGTAGCAGGCGAGCGCGGTTGTCCTGCTGCTCTTCTTCGCGATATTCGATGTCGGTTTCGCCACGCTGATAGCTGGCACCGATACAGTGCTGATGGTTATTAGCATTAACCGGTGTCAGATAGCCGTCGTAACACAGCACCTGTTTCAATTCGCTCAGCGTTGGGGTAGTGGGAATATGGGAGACTTGACCGCGTACCGCATAAACCGGCAGCGCTTCACCTTGTTCCAGTTCGGAAACACGATGGCCGTTGGCCAAAATCACCGTCGCATGCTGTCGGGTTTCATTCTGGCTAAAACTGAGCTGCCAACCGGTGTCAGTGGCGGTCAGCGTACTGAGCGCAGACTCATAATGGCACTCCAGCCCCTGGCATTGTGCCAGCGCAATCGCATTGCGTGTCAGCTCGGCCGGGCACAGCCAGCCTCCCTGTGGGTAGTTAATGCCGCCAAAACCGCTGTCGATGCCGCACAAAGTGCTGAGCGTGGCGCGATCGGCTGGCATTGCCAGTGCCTGAGGCCATTCGACCGCCTGTATTTTTGCTATTTTTCCGGCACTCTTCTCGTCAAAGGCTAACTGACTGACACCACACCACTTATGGTCAAATTCCACACCTTGTTGCACTAACGCATCGTACTGGCGGCGGGCAAAGGGGAAAGCAGCACTGAAAAAGTTTTCCAGAGCGTCACCCCGACCATTCAACAATGGATAAAGCGCGCCCTGTCGGTTGCCGGAAGCTCCCTCGGCGGGCCGAAGATCGGCGCAATACAGCGTAACCTTCGCGCCGCGGCGTAACAACGCAAGGGCGGCTAACGCGCTGGCAATGCCACCGCCGATGATCGCAATATCGTCGGTACTGTCCGCTGCCGGACGGAGTGACCAAGGGGAGGGATGCGTGATAGCGGGTGCATCGTCAGGCAGCTTACCAATCAGCATTTCACGCTTTTGGCCGAAACCTTTGCTCTTTATGACTTCAAATCCGGCCTGTTGCAATCCGCGCCGCACGAAGCCTGCTGCGGTGAAGGTAGCAAGACTGCCGCCAGGTCGGGCGAAACGAGCCATTGCGGCGAACAGCTGTTCCGTCCACATGTCCGGATTTTTAGCCGGTGCAAAGCCGTCGAGGAACCAGGCGTCGATTTGGCGGTTCATGCTGGGGTCGAAGTGCGGCAATAACGTGTTGACGTCACCGAACCACAGGTCGAGTGTAATACGGCCTTCTGCCAACAGCAGGCGGTGACAGCCCGGTAGCGGCAGTGGCCATTGCGCACGCAGCTCATCGGCATAGGTTGCCAGCTCCGGCCAGCGTGCATGTGCAGCGGCGAGGTCGGCCTGTAACAAGGGGAATTTTTCAAAACTGATAAAGTGCAGCCGCTGCAACGTGGCGTTCGGCGCTGCCTCATGGAAGCCGGCAAAAGCCTGCCATAAGGTTAAAAAATTAAGCCCGGTGCCGAAGCCCGTTTCCGCCACAAGAAACAGGGGGCGGGGATGATCGATGAAACGTTGAGGAATGTGGTTGCCCTTAAGAAATACGTAGCGGGTTTCTTCCAGCCCATCCTGATTAGAAAAGTAGACGTCATCAAACTGTTTCGAAACAGGTGTACCCTGTTCATTCCAGGATAACGCTGCGGTTTGGATCGGGGCGTGGCTCACGGTTAGTTGCTCATAACTCAAGGGGTGACGGGATTCTAACGGTGCTGGCGCTATGGCGCAAACTGGATAAGAATAAAGCTGAAAAACGCTGATCGGACTTGTTCGGCGTACATCTGTACGCTAAAGTGCGATGCAAAATCCCGAATGTAAAATTGTGGAAGAGGTATTGAATGAAACGTGCAGTGATTACTGGCCTGGGAATCGTCTCCAGCATTGGTAACAACCAACAGGAGGTCCTGGCGAGCCTGCAGGAAGGTCGTTCTGGGATCACGTTCTCCCAGGAGCTGAAAGATTCCGGCATGCGTAGTCACGTATGGGGCGATGTTAAACTGGACACCACGGGTCTGATTGACCGTAAAGTCATGCGCTTTATGAGTGATGCGTCCGTTTATGCCTATCTTTCCATGGAAGAAGCCATCAAAGACTCTGGTCTGGCTGCTGATCAGGTTTCCAATGATCGCACCGGTCTGGTGGTTGGCTCAGGTGGCGGTTCTCCGCGCAACCAGGTTGCTGGATCTGACGGCATGCGCGCCAAAGGCTTGCGCGGCGTTGGCCCATATATGGTGACCAAGGCCATGGCTTCAGGTGTTTCTGCCTGCCTGGCAACCCCATTTAAAATTCGTGGCGTTAATTATTCCATCAGCTCTGCCTGCGCAACCTCTGCACACTGTATTGGCCACGCGGTTGAACTGATCCAACTGGGCAAGCAAGACGTAGTCTTTGCTGGCGGCGGTGAAGAACTGTGCTGGGAAATGGCCTGTGAGTTTGATGCGATGGGCGCTCTGTCCACCAGCTACAACGACACCCCAGAAAAAGCGTCCCGTACCTATGACGCAGCGCGTGACGGTTTCGTCATTGCAGGCGGCGGCGGTATGGTCGTAGTAGAAGAACTGGAACATGCACTGGCACGTGGCGCGCACATCTATGCTGAAATCATCGGCTACGGTGCAACGTCAGACGGCGCAGACATGGTTGCGCCATCAGGCGAAGGCGCGGTGCGTTGCATGAAGATGGCAATGCAGGGCGTTGACACCCCAATCGACTACATGAACGTGCACGGGACTTCTACGCCGGTTGGCGATGTGAAAGAACTGGGTGCTATCCGTGAAGTGTTTGGCGACAACACCCCGGCAATCTCCTCCACCAAGGCCATGACCGGTCACTCACTGGGCGCCGCTGGCGTGCAGGAAGCGATCTACAGCCTGCTGATGGTTGAGCACGGCTTTATTGCGCCGAGCATCAACATCGAAAACCTGGATGAGAAAGCCGCAGGCATGAACATCGTGACTCAGCCGACTCAACGTGAGCTGACTACCGTGATGTCCAACAGCTTCGGTTTCGGTGGCACTAACGCCACGCTGGTGATGCGTAAACTGCAGAAGTAATTCCGGCTCAAGGTTTTAGAATAAAGCCCGCTTATTCGCGGGCTTTTTGCTGTCTGCAGGCTTGGTGGGTTGGCCGTTCAGAGTTATCCCAAATTACATCTGCTGACGGATCATTAACGCTTTGTTCAGCCTTTTGGGCATACAATGGCTCCATAGCGCGATTATCACTCGGCGTAGCTTTTCAGAGTGGTCGAACATTGAGGCAATAGTATGAAAAAGTTAATTGCAGTTGGGTTACTGTCGGTCATTTTGGCTGGGTGCGCGACTGATTCACCTTGCGTACCGGTCTATGATGATCAGGGCCGTCTGGTGCACACCAACACCTGTATGAAAGGCACGACACAGGATAACTGGGAAACCGCAGGCGCTATCGCCGGTGGTGCGGCGGCGGTTGCCGGTCTGACGCTGGGTATTATCGCGTTAACCAAATAACCTTCCCATCGGTGAATTTATCCGTATAAAGCCCAGCTTCGCTGGGCTTTTTCTTTGGCTGATGTAGGGCGCTGCTATTACTGAACCAATAATTACTTCACCAGAAACGCTTTAAACTGCGGTGTCATTACTGCACTGAAACCGTCATCGGTTTTGCTGATCAAATACACTGCCAGCCCTTTTTCTTCCGCCAGTTTGAGTGCTTTTTCTGTGCCCAGCACCATCAACCCAGTGTCCCAGCCGTCGGCTTCTAACGCGGTTGGTGCGATCACAGTGGCGGATACCAGGCGGTGGGTAATTGGCCGACCTGTCGTGGGGTCGATCACGTGCGAATAGCGCTGGCCATCTTGTTCGAAATAGTTGCGATAGCTGCCGGAGGTACTGATACCGTAGCCTTGCAGATCGACCAGTGCCTGTACGGCATTTTCACGATCGGTTGGTTTTTGTATCGCTACTCGCCAGGCATTGCCCTTGCCGTTAACACCGCGTGAGGAGACTGCACCACCGACGGACACTAAATAATTGGTGATGCCATTACGTGCCATCAGTTTTACCAGTTGGTCGACGCCATAGCCTTCGCCCATTGTTGAGAGATCGACATACATTTCTGGCAGGTCTTTCTGTAGCCATTCGCCGCGATCGTCGCTGATCAATTTGAGGTGTTGCAGGCCAACATTTTTTTGCGCTGCCTCTATTTGTTGTTGGCTCGGTACTTTTACCGCGCGCTTATCCGGGCCAAAGCCCCACAGATTCACCAGGGGGCCAACGGTGATATTCATCGCGCCCTGAGTATCGCGGCCAATACGTTGAGCCATCAGAATAATGTCTGCCATGCCGCGCGGGATGGGTTGTGGATCAGCGCTATGAGTTTGATTAAAGCGCGACAGCACCGAATCCGTACGGTAAGTAGAAATATCGTCATTAGCCCGTTCCAACACGGCATCGACCTGCTGCTGCAACTGTTGTTTATTGATGGCTATATCGCCGCTGACTTTGACGCTGTAGAAGGTACCCATGGTTTTGCCCTCGAGATCAATCTGCGGGCGGGAATCTTGGTCATTACAGGCGCTAAGCAGGCTGAGCGTCATACTCAGCAGAAGCCCTTTGGCAAAAACGTTAGCCATGAAAAAATCCTTCGAAACAGGGGAAGGCGCTACAAATAAAGCAAAGTGGGGCGAATGAAAAGCGGTTAAAGGTAAAAGAGCATTTTACTGGCGTTGCCGTCGCGCTTGGGCTAACGTCTGGTTCTTGATCCCTGGTTGTTTTTTGAAGCGCTCAACATGAGTTCAAACGCCGTTGTGCGGCTGTTCCAGCCGTTCCTGAAAGATCGTTTTTTACATATTTTGCTGGTGGCCGGCGTGCTGATGCTGGTTATTCATCCGCAACCACTGCCTGCGCTCAGCGGTTTTATCGACTGGCGTACCATCATCACGCTGTTGGGATTGATGTTGTTGACCAAGGGGGTTGAGGTCAGCGGCTATTTTGACTTTATTGGCCGTCAGATTGTCAACACACTGCATAGTGAGCGACGGCTGGCGATGTTTCTGGTGTTTTCCGCTGCATTGTTGTCTTCATTCCTGACGAACGACGTAGCGTTGTTTATCGTTATTCCGCTGACTATCACGCTAAAAAAACTGTCTTCGCTGCCGATTAGTCGGTTGATAATCTTCCAGGCGCTGGCGGTTAATGCCGGCTCGTTGCTGACGCCGATTGGCAACCCGCAGAACATTTTGTTGTGGAGCAAGTCCTCGCTGTCTTTCCTGGGTTTTATTGCCCAGATGGCACCTTTTGGTGCAGCGATGCTGGCCAGCTTGCTGTTGCTAACCTGGTTCAGTTTCCCTGCACGGGAGATCGTTAAAGCTCCACATACCGAAGGTTACCCTTACCAGCGACGCCTGTTGCTGAGCTGTGTGGCACTGTACGTGATTTTTCTGCTGTGTCTGGATATTGATCTGCCACTGTATGGCCTGTTGGCCGTGTTCGCCGGTTTTTTACTGGTGGCACGCCGGGTGCTGCTGCAGATTGATTGGAGCCTGATTTTTGTCTTTATTGCCATGTTTATCGACGTAGGTTTGTTCACCCGGCTTGAGGCGTTTCAATCTTGGTTCGCTGGCATTTCCTCGCTGAACAACGGCGGTATCTATGCTCTCGGAATTGGTCTGTCACAGATGATCAGCAATGTGCCGGCAACCATTTTACTGCTCAATTACGTGCCTTCCAGCCAACTGCTGGCTTATGCGGTGAATGCCGGTGGCTTTGGGCTGGCGATCGGCTCCCTGGCGAATCTGATTGCGTTGCGTATGGCGGGTGAGCGTAAAATTTGGCTGAAATTCCATTACTACTCATTGCCATTACTGGCATGGGGTGGGGTACTCGGCTGGTTACTGGCTTAAGCGCGATATCTTTGCATTAAATATCGCGCTTAGGGGTGTTTGCTAACCGCGGGCAGCCAGCAAACAAATGCTGCGGGTCACCTGATATGACTTCACAAAGGCACCGACCGGCAGGAACTCAAAGCGTGAATGGAAATTGTGTGCACCGGTGAAGTAATTGGGTGTTATCAACCCACGACTGGACAGCGCTGCGCCGTCAGTGCCTCCCCGCATGGGGATAACCTTTGGTGGAATACCATGGGCGGCGAGGGCGCCGAAAATCAGTTCTATGGCGCGTTTGTCATCACCGATAGAGTTGCTGATATTGCTGTAGATATCGGTGACCGTGCAACTCACTTTAGCGCGTGGGTAATCTGCTGCCACCTGCTGTACTACTTCTTGTATACGCGCTTTACGGGCATTGAACGC
Organism: Serratia grimesii NBRC 13537; assembly: GCF_001590905.1. Lineage (GTDB taxonomy): Bacteria > Pseudomonadota > Gammaproteobacteria > Enterobacterales > Enterobacteriaceae > Serratia > Serratia grimesii. Next base: position 173,993 of record NZ_BCTT01000012.1, on the reverse strand, counting down.
TGTCAGATCAAAATCACGGATCGACACTTTTAAGGTGGCGAGGTTGGCGTTGGCAACCATGTCGTTGAACCAGAAATAGCCTTCGCGCCCTTCGGTATGTTCTGGTGTATCCAGGGTATCAAATTGGTTAATAATGTCATTGGCGATGCGAATCGGGTTGATCAGGATATTCTTCGCCGACATTGGGTGCGCGGTAACGCCCTCAATATGGATCTCCGCCGCAGCGGCGTTAAAGTTTTCATATACCACTTCGCCCAATTCGCAGCAGTCAATGGTATAGGCGAAATCCACGTCAAAGCGCGCCAAATCAAGTGCTTTGGCACCGCGTAAGCCAATCTCTTCGTCCGGCACAAAGGCCACCAGAATATCGCCGTGACGATCTGTAGCACTCAGGTTAGCCAACAAGGTCATCACTACCGTCACTGCCGCTTTGTTGTCAGCGCCGAGTACACTGGTACCGTCGCTGAAAATAATATCTTCATTTGGATAGGCGAGAATTTCCGGGTGCTCGGCGGTGCGCAGCCAGATGTCATGCTCTGCATTCAGACACAGATCCTGGCCGTTAAAGTGCAGGCACTGTGGGTGAATATGCGCTGACAGGCCGACGTCAACGGTATCGATATGGGTGATAAAACCGATGCGTGGTGCCCCCGGTTGGTTACCGGGTTTACGTGCAGTGACGGTCGCATGCTCATCTATCTGTACGTCTTGCATCCCCAATTGGCGCAGTTCGGCCGCCAGTAGCTTGGCCATGTCATGCTGCCCCGGTGTGCTGGGCAGGGTGGTGGCAGCGGCATCGCTCTGGCTGGTCACCGCCAGATAGCGGAAGAAACGTTCGGTGAGCTGTTCGGCTATGGCGCGGGTCATTTGGGTTCCTCTCGGTAAGCGGTCTATCGGTTTTAAAGCTAATTCAGCCTGTTGTCCAATGGTGCAATACTTTCACTATCGGAATGCGAGATGCGGCGCAGAATAAAAAAATAGCGAGATAACTAGGAAATAGTCGCGGGTAACTGCGGCAAAATCATTGTTAGCTGTGGGGTTCGGGTGCCTCAACAAAAATCTGAACGCTTAAAGGAGAATTCATGCGCTCACGTCATACTTTGCTTATTACTCTGTTATCCTTGGGAATATCTCATACTGCCTGGTCCTCTACCGACGGCGGTCATGCCAACAGCAATGCCAATAGTCGTGAAGTGGCCAGCGCACTTGGTGGCTTGAAGAACAAAACCTATAACCTGGAACAGGCACCGAAGATTCGCGTAGCCAGCTTTAATATTGCCGCCGGCAAGGTCAGCGACATGACCGCCATCGCCAAGGCAATCAAGGCGATGAACGTTGATGTGGTGGCATTGCAGGAAGTGGATAAGCTGACGGGCCGCAGCGGTAAAGTGGATCAGGCTGAAGAGCTGGCAAAGCTGACAGGAATGCACGTGGCCTTTGGTCGCGCAATTGACTTTGACGGCGGTGAATATGGCCTGGCGTTCCTGTCAAAATATCCGCTGTATGACAGCAAGATTTACCCACTGCCGTCCGGGCAGCGTGAACAGCGTATTGCTTTTAGCGCCCAGACCGACGTGCCCGAGTTCCCGGCACCAATCACCTTGATCAATACTCATCTTGATACCAAAGAAGATCCGGCTATGCGTTTGGATCAGGTGCGCGAGTTGAACGACCGCACCATCGAAATGCGCGGCATCAAGCTGTTGTTTGGCGACATGAACGATGTTCCGGGCAGCGTTACCTGGACCGAGCTCAGCCGCTACTGGAACGACATCATGCCTGCCGCGCAAGATGGTCGCAGTTGGCCGGCGGAAAATGCCGAAATTAAAGTCGATTATATCTTTAGCGGCAATGCCCAGCGCTGGCATCTGGATAGCCTGACAGTGCCCAATGTCAGTGGTGACTGGAATGGTATTCACTGGCCAGCGGTCAGCGATCACCTACCGGTGGTTGCCGAACTGCGGCTGACCGAGCAGTAATGTAATCTACGGCCCGGCGATTGACAGTCGCCGGACACACTGGTTAATATCTGCCGATACAGCCCGTTATCCGGTCTGCGTAAGCGTTCACGTAATCCAACGCACTCGTTCTTGTTGCTTTGCAACGAGAAAAGAGAGTGTTGGGGTCATCTGGCTCTCTCTTTGTTTTTCCCCTTTTAGAGTGAGCATCTATGTCATCTGTAGTTTCACACGCGGAACCTTCCGCTAATAAAGCGTTGCTTTCGTTGACCGGCGCTATCTTCCTGACCTATCTGACCGTGGCCTTGCCGCTGCCGGTAATCCCACTGTATGTGCATTTTGAACTGGGCATGAGCAACCTGATGGTTGGCATAGCTGTCGGCATTCAGTTTCTGGCGACGGTGCTGACTCGGGGCTATGCCGGGCGATTGGCCGATCGTCTTGGCGGTAAACGTGCGGCGTGGCAGGGGATGATTGCCTGCGCACTCGCGGGAACGGCCTATCTGGGGTCGGCATTGTTACCGGCGGCAGCGGAAATCAGATTTGCCTTGCTGATCCTTGGGCGGCTGATCTTGGGCTATGGTGAAAGTTTGCTACTGACTGGCACTCTGACCTGGGGTTTTGGCCTGATGGGACCCGCCCGATCCGGTAAGGTGATGTCCTGGACCGGTATGGCGATTTACGGCTCTCTTGCGGCCGGTGCACCCATCGGGCTGATGCTGAATCAGCACTGGGGATTTGTGGCTCTCGGCGTTTCTACGTTGCTGCTACCATTGATTGCCATGCTGCTGAATATGCGTGTTGCCGCGGTAGCACCAACGCACGGCGAACGCCCTTCGCTGTGGAAAGTGGTGGGCAGTATTTGGCAACCCGGGTTGGCGTTGGCCTTGCAGGGCGTGGGTTTTGCGGTGATCGGTACCTTTGTTTCACTGTATTTCAGTGCAAACGGCTGGGGGCACGCCGGTCTGGCGTTAACGATGTTCGGCGTAGCTTTTGTCGTGATGCGCCTGCTGTTCGGCCATTATCCTGATAAGTTTGGTGGCGTCCGCGTGGCGCTGGTCTCACTGGTGATCGAAGCCTTTGGGCTGTTGTTGCTGTTTTCAGCCGTTACGCCTTTAGTGGCTTTGATCGGTGCTGCCTTTACCGGTTTTGGCTGTTCGCTGATCTTCCCTGCATTGGGCGTGGAGGTGGTCAAACGAGTACCGCCACAGGCACGCGGCACTGCTGTTGGTGGTTACGCGGCATTTCAGGATGTCTCTTATGCTGCAACCGGTCCGTTGGCCGGGCTGCTGGCTACCTCGTTGGGTTATTCGTCAGTCTTTATGGCTGGCGTGGTATGTGCATTAACCGGGATAGTTTTCACCCTATTGTTTGCGCGCAGCAATGCTAAACGGGAATGACCTGGCTTAGCCGTTCAACAGCCGCACGAATCTCTCCCGGTGTCAGGGCAGAAAAGCCCAATAACCAACCGTCGCGCCGCATGTTTGCTGTTTGATACTGTGCCGCCAGTCCGGGGGTTATCACACCTAAACGTTGTGCCTGAAGGGTGAGGGCGGCTTCTTGACCTGGGGGAAGCCAAACGCTGAGTTGCAATCCGCCATTTGCAGGTTGCGGACGGGCAAAATGCCCGAGCTTCTCTGCTACCTCCAACAATAGTCTGTCACGACGGCTGCGATACAACTGGCGCATATAGCGGATATGCGCGGCAAAATGCCCTTGCAGGATGAATTCGGCGGTCACTGCCTGCATCAGTTGTGCGCTGTGGCCGTCATAAACCGTGCGAGCGGTGGTAAAAGGTTCTACCAATGCAGGCGGGAGCACTAAATATGCCAGCCGCAACGAGGGAAATAGCGCCTTGGAAAACGTACCCAGATAAAGCACATTGCCCCGCCGATCCAGCCCCTGCATCGCTGGCATAGGTTGACCGTCATAGTGAAATTCACTGTCATAATCATCTTCAATAATCCATGCCTGTTGCCGTTGCGCCAATGCCAGCAATTCGAGCCGCCGAGCCAGACTCAGCGCTACACCTGTAGGATATTGGTGTGAGGGTGTCAGATAAATCAGCCGGGGAGCAGGGTGTTTTTCATCTGCCAGCATACCGGCTTCATCGACACTGACCGGTACCAGTTCGCCGCCGGCACTGGTGAAGGCATTCCGGGCACCGCGATAACCGGGTTCTTCCATCCAGACCTTGTCGCCATTATCCAACAGCAAAGTAGCAATCAACTGCAGAGCCTGCTGAGAGCTGGTCAGTACCATGACCTGCTGCGCGTCACAATTAACGCCGCGTGCTTGGCTGACATAGCCGGCAATGGCCTCGCGTAACGGTAGGTAACCCTGCGGATCGCCATAGCGCATCAGGGCTTCTCCTCGTAAGCGTAATTGCTGGGCGGTGAGCTGCTTCCACAGTTTTAGTGGGAAGACGCGCAGATCCGGCGAACCGGCGGCAAAGGGCAGCGGCTGTTGGGGATCGTGGCAACCACCTGTTTGTACGATCTGCCTGCCGCGGAGTGACAAGTGCGGTTCACCTAACGCTTTGGCGACGGGCGGGGATTTAACGATGCTTATAACCACGAAGGTCCCTTGACCTACTCGGCGTTGCAGATAGCCTTCGGCCTCTAGTTGGCTATAGGCTGCCTCCGTCGTCACGCGTGATACGCCCAAATCTTTGGCCAGTATTCGGGATGAGGGCAAGCGTTGGCCATTGATGAGCGCCCCGGCATGAATAGCCCGACGTAATGTACTGCACACGCGCTCACGCAAGGTACCGTTTGTGTGTTCCGGTTGGCGAAAAAGGGTAAGCAGGGCATTCGTCATAATGGGACTTACCAACGACTGAAAATGGGTATCAATTATAAGACCAAAATCAGGCAATATTGTCATCAGTCTTTATCAACAGAGGTAAATTCCATGACGGTATCTTCATTGGTTTTGGCATTCCCACCGGGGACGGCGGCGCAGAGCCTGGATTATTTGGCGGCGAAACTGAGTTATTACGCGGACGCTTGGGACGTGGCAGAAGATCTGCGTAATGGTATCAGTGAGATCCTGGTGATCGACACACGCGCAGAAGCCCAGTACGCAGCCGGGCATATTCCCGGTGCCATCAGTTTGCCCCATCGGCTGATGGACGAGGCGGGTACGGCACATCTGGATCGCAGCAAAGTTTATGTGACCTACTGTGACGGCATTGGTTGCAACGGCTCAACCAAAGGCGCGTACAAACTGGCGCAACAGGGATTCCGGGTGAAAGAGCTGATTGGTGGGTTGGACTTCTGGCTACGCGATGGCCATCCATTGGCCACCGGTGAACAGCCGGGATCGCTGTTGGGAAGTGCTGCCGGAGAAGACTGCGGCTGTGCCTGAGGGGTTAAAACACCAGCGCCAATATTAGAGCCAGCACCAGAATAAACAGGATAAACGCTACGGCCGGTTTGCTCAGCGCTTTTTGCAGCGGTTGGGGCAGGGCGGCAATCAGTGGGTTGAGCAACGGCTGTGGTTCGGCGTGGCTGAAGGACAGCGGCTGTGCCGGACCGGTCTTTTCCAGACGGCGCGCAAACAGTTGGTTGATCACATCGCTCATCTGCGGATGAGTTAGCGGCGCAGTGGCGTTGCAGTGAAAACGCGACTGGCAGTAGTCATTCAGCTGCTGTTGCTCCTGCGGGTCTGCCGGCTGTTTGAGTGCGGCCAACAGGTTATTCAGCGTTGGTGCTGTCTGTGGACTCAACGCTACCTTCACCTGCAAAAACTGATTCAACAGTTGGAAGTGGCGAGCCGGTAGGGGATCGTTGGTTTTTACCCCAGCCAGATCAAACAGAGTCTGCCAGATTTTAGCCGGAGATTCACCGGTAGCGGCGCTGAGCTTGGTCACCTGCTGTTGCAAGCTTTGGTGTTCGGCAGGCAGCAGCGGTCGATCGCTGGTCGTTGTCTGTTGCGGGTGAGGAATGGTCAGGCTACCGGTTTGCAATAGGTTGAGTACCTGTTGCAACTGCGGGTGGCTCAACTGGCTCAATACCGTGTGCCCAAACTGCTGGCGAATAAAATCGCTGACGGCCTGGCGATTATTGCCCTGCGGTAACAGTTCGGTGAGTTGCTGCAACAGCTGGCGGCTGGCGTGGCTCTGTTGTGCCTGCGCCAATCGGTTCTGCAACAGTTGTTCGGCTGGCTGAAAATGGCGAGCCAACAGTTCACTGTTGTTGTCCGTTTGCAGGTCATGACGCAGCGTAACCCAAATCTCGGCGGACTTGGCCGGGCTGAGTGCCATGATCTTGACGACCAGCTTCTCCAGCGTAGTACGTTGAGCTGGGGAGAGCGGACTACAGTCAGTGGTTGTGGTTTTATCCGGGCTTGGGGGACGATCGCTGGCGATCGGGGTACCCGGTCCACTCAAAGGTTGCATATCACCTGTCCTTCGCTGTGTATCCCCAGCTTACTTGGCGTTACTGCTGTATTGGCTGCACAATTTCACTCGAATCACGTACTGTCGTGCGTTCATCGAGACCCACGTGCTTGCCGCCTGGCCGTAACACCCCTTACTTTGGGGAGAGAATAATCGTCGTACCCGGCGAAAAGCACAGGTTTGCGCTTATGATACCTGTAAACGGCCATCATCAATACCGTCCACAGACATTTCTTTACAGGCAAAACATTGCTAAACGCGCCTGCGCCGCTAAGATAAGCGCAGACTTGGAATTGAGGACGGCATGGTTAAACAGCAGCGGATTGCAAAATGGTTTTTATGCTTGGCTTGCCTGGTGGTGCTGATCTGTATGACTCAGCGCATGGCGAGCTTGCATGCGTTGCAACAAGCTCTTGGCCTGCCAGTCGCTAGCGCTGTCGCGTCTACGACCGATGACGCTGCTGATGCCCAACCGACCCCTTGCGAACTGAGTGCCAAATCCTTGTTGGCCTCACCGCCGGTGATATTTGAAACGTTACTGTTCGGTCTTGGCTTATTACTGGTGCTGCTGGCACCTACCGTGGCTGCGCGCCTGCGCATTCCACCTCCCAGAGTGATATCCCCCACCACCCTTAGGGTGCATCTCCGATTATGCGTCTTCCGTGAATGAGTTAATTGCCCGTTTGGTTTGGTGATTGATTTATTTTATGGAGAAAGAACATGTTGAATATCATCAGGTCGGCGTTAGCCTGCCTGTTAATGCTATGGCTGCCTGCTTTACAGGCGGCGGATAGCGGCTGGCTGCAAAGTCCGACGAATGATCACGCGAAGGTACGGTTGCGCGCCGATACTTCGCAAAATGGGGAAACCCGATTACTGCTCGCAATAGAACTGCAAAAAGGCTGGAAAACGTATTGGCGTTCGCCGGGGGAAGGCGGTATCGCACCGGCAATAACCTGGCAGGGTAACCCACCTCCGGCCACCTGGTTCTGGCCGACGCCGCAGCGCTTTGATGTTGCTGGTATTTCTACCCAGGGTTATCACGATCGGGTTGAGCTCCCTATAGTGATTAAGGGCACAACACCGCGCCAGTTGGCAGGGACCTTGACACTGTCAACTTGCAGCAACGTCTGTATCTTGACCGACTATCCATTCAGCCTGGATCTTGGCACGCCGTCTGACGCGCAATTTACCCATGATTTTGCCCAAGCGATGGGGCAGGTACCGATTGCTGATGGGTTAGTGGACAGTATTAAGGCCGGCTACCAGAGTGGCGAACTGCAAATCAGCGCTGAGCGTGACGCCGGTTGGCAGCAGCCTGAACTGTTCTTCGACACCCTGGAAGATGCTGACCTCGGCAAGCCAAAGGTGAGTCGCGACGGTGTGCGCATGTTAGCGCGGGTACCGGTCAGCGATGGTTGGGGGGACAGCGCACCGGATCTACGTGGTAAAACCTTGACGCTGGTGATCAGCGATGGCGGGTTGGCGCAGCAGGTGACCCTGCCGATTGGTGGGCCGCTGGCTTTGCCAACTGCGGCAAGCTTCTCGTTGTGGCAGGCGGTGCTGATGGCGCTGGCGGGTGGGTTGATTCTCAATCTGATGCCCTGCGTACTGCCGGTTTTGGGCATTAAACTGGGTTCAATTCTCCAGGTAGAGCATCGCGATCGTCAGAGCATCCGGTTACAGTTCCTCGCGTCGACCCTTGGTATTGTGGCCTCGTTTATGGCGTTAGCGTTGCTAATGACGCTGCTGCGGTTGAGCAATCAGGCGCTTGGCTGGGGCATTCAGTTCCAAAACCCGTGGTTCATTGGTTTTATGGTTCTGGTTACGCTGCTGTTCAGCGCTAACTTGTTTGGCCTGTTCCACCTGCAACTCTCCTCTTCATTAAATACCAAACTGGCGACCCATAACGGCCGTGGCCTGGGGGGGCATTTCTGGCAAGGTGCTTTTGCTACCTTGTTGGCAACGCCGTGCTCTGCACCTTTCCTGGGTACCGCAGTGGCCTTTGCATTGGCAGCACCTTTGCCGGTGTTGTGGGGGATGTTTGTCGCGCTGGGTATAGGCATGAGCCTGCCATGGCTACTCATTGCAGCCTGGCCGTCACTGGCGCTGCGTTTGCCACGACCGGGCCGTTGGATGAACAGTTTGCGGTTGGTGATGGGTTTGCTGATGCTTGCCTCTTCATTGTGGTTGCTGAGCCTGATGGTCAACCATATTGGCATGTTGTCGACGCTGGTGGTGGGCGGTATCGCGCTGCTGGCTTTGTTGTTGGCCGTTGGTTGGCAACATGGTGCTCGCCTGGCCGCTAAGTTGGCTGCCGGCACGCTGGTGTTGGTTGGGGGCGTGTTGTTGGCCGGTTCACTCACTGCTGGCCTGTGGCGTCAACCGCTACACGACAACGTGGCTTGGCAACCGCTGAGCGAGCAGGCGATCACCCAGGCACTGGCCCAGAAAAAACGGGTATTTGTCGACGTGACAGCTGACTGGTGTGTGACCTGTAAAGCCAATAAATTCAATGTCATGCTGCGTGACGATGTACAAAAGGCGCTAAGCGCCGATGACGTTGTTGCTCTGCGTGGCGATTGGAGCCGTCCATCGGCCGAGATTAGTGCCTTCCTGCAACAGCGCGGCAGCGTTGCCGTGCCTTTTAACCAAATTTATGGCCCCGGCAGCCCCGATGGCGTGGTGTTATCCCCGCTGTTGACCCGCGATGCCGTATTACAAACTCTGTCCGCCGCCAAAGGAAACGTACAATGAAAAAATTAATGATTTTACTGATGCTGATTGTTACCCCTGTTTGGGCTGCTGCGCCATTTACGCCTGAGCAAGAGGTGCGCATTAAAGAGCTGATCCGTGAAACCTTGGTATCTAATCCGGATATTCTGGCACAGGCAGTTGATGCCTGGCAGCAACAGACAACGGGACAGCAAATTAGCCAGGCGATCAAACAAAATGCCAATGTGCTGTACGAAGATCCAGCCAGTCCACGTATGGGGGCTGCCAATGCCAAACTGACCATGGTGACCTTTACCGATTACAACTGCCCGTACTGCAAGCGTTTTGACCCGATGCTGGAGAAGATCGTCAAACAATACCCAGATGTGGCACTGGTAGTTAAATTACTGCCTTTCAAAGGGGAAAGCTCAGTCAGTTCGGCGCGGGTGGCATTAACGACCTGGCAGCAACATCCGGACCAATTCTGGGCGTTGCATCAACGCCTGATGGCGAAAAAAGGCTTCCACGACAATGCCAGCATTGCCGCTGCGCAGCAGAAAACTGGCGTAAAAGAGGTCGCACCGAGTGAACTGAGCATGACCACGTTGCGTACAAATATGGAGTTGGCAGAGAAGCTGGGTGTGCAAGGAACGCCAGCGACGCTGATCGGGGATCAGATGCTGCCGGGCGCAGTCTCTTATGAAGACTTGGAAACAATGGTGAAGCAGCAACTGGCGAAAGTGAAAAATGGCTAGGCTGCGGCGCTGGGCGCGCGAACTGTTGGTCTTGCTGCTGATCGTCTTGGTGGCGGCGTTTGGCATGGACTGGTTACGTGCCCCGCAGGCACCGGCGGCGTTCGATTCGCAAGTGTTGACGACGCTAAATGGTCAGCAGGTGTCACTGGCTCAGCTCAGTCAGGATAAGCCACTGCTGGTCTATTTCTGGGCCAGCTGGTGCGGCGTATGCCGTTTCACCACGCCGTATGTTGCCAAACTGGCTGACGAAGGGAATAACGTGTTGACTGTGGCATTACGCTCTGGCGACGATCGCCAGGTAGCGCAGTGGATGGCAGCTAAACGTTTGACGTTACCCGTGGTTAACGATCCGCAGGGTGCGCTGTCGGCGCAATGGCAAATCGGTGTGACACCAACGTTGGTGATCATTTCCAAAGGCAAAGTGGTGCAGAGTACTACCGGCTGGACCAGCTATTGGGGGATGAAGCTGCGGCTGTGGTGGGCCGGAGTGTAACCCGGCATACATGATATAACGCCCATGATTTAGGATGTAGCGGCCTGTTTTGGCGCCATCACCTGACGAATCGCCCGGCACAGCCGGGCGATTCCTTCTTCGATGAGCGGCGGCGTATTGGCAGCAAAATTTAATCGCATGCCATGAGCGCCACGTTGTTCCTCTGCATAAAAGCATTCTCCTCGCGCAAAGGTCACCCCCTCTTTCCAGGCGACCGGCATCAAGGCTTCGGTACTGACGCTGGTCGGTAGCGTTAACCAGATAAACAGCCCGCCTTCCGGTGTTTCAAACTGACAGCCATGCGGCAGGTGTTGTTGTAATGCCGCCACCATCGTGTCGCGATGCTGACGATAGATGCGCCCGGCGCGTCGCAGCTGTTTGTCATAGCGTCCAATGGTTACGAATGCGTCCAGCGCCCGCTGGATCAGGTTCGAGCTGGTGAAACTGTCAACGTGCTTTAGTCGGGCAATCTGCTGGTATTGTTCTCTGTCTGCCACCAGATAGCCGATGCGCATGCTGGGTAGCAGCATTTTGGAAAACGTACTGACATAAATCACCGTGCCTGGCTGTGCCAGTGCCCGCAGAGACGGAAGTTGTTTGCCGTTGTAGCGCAGATCACCGACAAAATCGTCCTCCAGTATCATCACGCCAGCCTGTTGGGCCAGCGCCAGTAGTTGCCGACGACGGGCTTCACTCAGACAACGTCCGGTAGGGTTATGGAAGTTGGGAATGGTGTAAATCAACTTTGGGCGGTGCTTTTCCAGTAGCGCAGGCAGTTGTTCAACCTGCATTCCGTGCCGATCGCTGGGGATGGTGACGATATTAATGCGATGCAGGCGCAGTAATCCCAGAATTTCGGCGTACGTAGGTTGTTCGACGATCACCGTATCTCCCGGTTCCAGCAGGCTTTGTACAATCAGGCTGATGGCGTGCTGTGAACCGTTGGTAATCAACAACTGTTCAGCATGAGTAGGAATGCCCTGAGCGGTGAGAATGCGCCCCAATGTATCGCGCAGCGGATAATATCCGCAGTACTCGCCATAGCTGAATGCCTCCTCCGCATGGCGACTGAGCACCGACAGCAATATCTTGCGGAATTCTTCCTGAGGGAACACTTTCGGGCTGCCAACACCGGCGGCAAAGTTGATGAAATTGTCCGGCAAAGGCGTATCGGGGTAGCCATCCAGCCGTGAGGTCAGGGTGGTGAAACGTTCTGCCGGGAAAGGCATATCGGGTGTTGGGCGCGGCTGAACGGGTTGTAGCAATGGGTGTAATACATAAGCACCGCTGCCGCGCCGTTGATGCAGAAAACCTTTAGCGGCCAGCTCGGCATAGGCATTCTCTACCGTCAGTCGACTGACAGCCAATTCGCTGGCAAGTGTACGGGTGGAGGGGAGCTTATCACCATCGACAAAAACACCGCTCAGGATCGCCCGCCGCAGTGCCTCTTCAATTTGCAAATACAGCGGAACATCTTGCTGACGGTCTAACGGAATATGCATGCGTAATTGGCTCGGGTAGCGTTGCTGGTTTTTACTATACCCCATAGCCACTGGCCTTCAAGCGGATAAAAGTGGCCTGCATAACATCAGGGGAAAGTGGCTCTGGTGGCAAAGTTGTGTGGCGTTAGAATCTCTGCCTGGGTGTATTACCGCAGTTTTTTGAGGGTGTCATGTCATTACCATCAGGGGTTTCAGCCCGGCCGGTTCTCCCGGGCGCGCGTCTGTTACAAGGCAGCAGTCAGGGGTATGTGATCGCGATTATCAGCGCCATGCTACTGGCTTTTACCGCCATCATTATTCGTGTCCTTACGGAGTATTATCACCTGCCGACCTTTGTGCTGGCCTTTTGGCGAGCAGCGCTGGTTGCACTGGTATTATTGCCGGTGTTGTTGTTATTCAAGCCTGAGTGGGCACGTTTACAGCGTTCACAGGTCCCATTTTATGCCTGTTATGGCCTGTTACTGGCGGTGTTCAACAGCCTGTGGACACTGTCGGTAGCGCTGAACGGCGCGTCGGTGGCAACCATCCTGACGTATTGTTCAGTCGGTTTTACCGTGTTCCTTGGTTGGATGATGTACAGCGAACGCCTGAGCCTGCGCCAATTAGTGGTGATTGTGGTCAGCCTGGGAGGCTGCTTCTTAGTCAGTAACGGCGACAGCATGGGCAACAGCCATTTCAATTTGTTGGGATTGCTGGTGGGCATGTTGTCCGGCATTGGTTATACCCTCTACACGTTGGGTGGGCGGGTGGCGACAGAACGTCATTACCCGGTATGGAATACCATTTTGTATGTGTTCGGTTTTTCAGCGATCTATCAGTGGGTGTTCAATGCTGCGCTGACGTTATATCCGCTGGCCGCATTTCATGGCATGACCGGCTCGTTGTGGTTCTTGTCCCAGGGCGTTCAGGGGATCGAGTGGCGCGGTTGGCTGTTGCTGCTGACTTTAGCGGCTGGCCCGACGTTGTTGGGATTCGGTTTGTACAACATCAGCCTAAAAACCTTGCCGCTGGCGGTGGCTAACCTGATTTTGTCGCTGGAACTGGTATTCACGGCGGTGATCGCCTATTTCCTGCTGGGGGAAAACATGAATCAGTTACAGTTGCTGGGTAGCGCGCTGGTGATGGGCGGAGTATTGATGCTGAAGAGCAAGACGGTCGAGGCGTGATTTGTTACCCTTACGCCGAAATTTGGAGGCATTAATGACTAACAACCCAAGATTAAAACGGGCGTTAATCGCTTAACCGGGCAGTGTTTTATGACCGAAAAACACTGCCACAGACAGTAGGCTGTGGCTCTTGTAACAGATTCAAGAGAAAACGCCATGACTGAAAAACACTGGTCAAAAACAGAATTGCTGCACCAAACGGTAACCAACCCCAACATTATCGTCAAGGGGACCCACAGCTATTACAGTGACTACCTGGATGATGGCTTTGAACGCTCTGTGGTGCGCTATTTGCACGGCGATGCGGTCAGCCAGCAGTGGCAACCGCTCGGGACGATAGACCAATTACTGATTGGCGATTATGTCTGTATTGCCGCTGAAGCCGTAATCCTGATGGGGGGGAACCATACCCACCGCACCGATTGGTTTTGCTTGTACCCGATGATGGAAAGCATCCAGGCTGCCTATCGGCCGAAAGGGGATACCCGGTTGGGAGATGGCTGCTGGATAGGTATGCGGGCGATGTTAATGCCGGGCGTGACCATTGGGGAAGGGGCGGTTGTTGCCGCAGGTAGCATTGTGACGGCGGACGTTGAGCCTTACACCATTGTAGGCGGTAATCCGGCACGACCGATAAAGCAGCGATTTACCCCGCAGATCATTGCCCGATTACTTGCTTTGCGTATTTATGATTTGTCAGCCGAGGATTTTGCTTGTGTGCAACCCTTGCTGGCCAGTGATGATATTACGGGACTTGAGCGGGTGGTAAGAGGTATTGAGCGTTAGTGATCAGATAAATGAAAAGGGCGGGTGATTAACCCGCCCTTTTTACCTATTCGGCTTTAGCCGCTTCCGCCGACATACGGCGTTTACGCAATTTACGCAGCAAAGGTGGCAGCACCAATACAGATACCGCCAATACCAGCAGTGTTTGCGCGATACTGCTGCTCCACAAGATGCCAAACTCTCCGTTGCTGATTGACAGCGCTCGGCGCAGGTTTTGTTCTAACATCTCTCCCAATACGAAACCCAGAATGAGCGGTGACATCGGGAAATGCATTTTCCTCAAGATATAACCAAACACCCCGAGTCCGATCATCAACAGCAGGTCAAAGGTCGTGCTGTGTACGGCGTATACGCCCACCGCGGATACGGCAGCAATCGCCGGTACCAGGAACCACAGTGGAATGGTCAGCATGCGGGTGAACAGACCCACCAACGGCAGGTTCATGATCAACAGAATGACGTTGGCAATCAGCAGTGCGGCGATCAGCCCCCAGACAATATCCGGCTGTTCGGTGAACATTGCCGGGCCGGGGGTGATGTTGTACAGCGTCAGTGCGCCCATCATGACCGCAGTGGTGCCGGAACCAGGAACACCCAGCGTTAACATAGGGATGAATGAGCCACAGGCTGAAGCGTTGTTGGCTGCCTCTGGCGCTGCGACACCACGAATGTCCCCTTTACCGAAGGTTTCGCTGTTGCCGCTGATTTTCTTTTCGGTCATGTATGTGAGTGCGCTGGCAATTGTTGCGCCGGCACCCGGCAGAATGCCGACAAAGAACCCCACCACGGAAGAGCGCAATGTTGGGCCAACGCACTGAGCGGCCTCTTTGCGGTTGAACAATAACCGACCGGTTTTGCGCACCAGTTTTTGTCCGCCGCTGGTGCTTTCCAGCATCAACAGAATTTCACTGACCGAGAACAGACCGATAACGACCACGATGAATTGCACACCATCGGAGAGGTGGATGCTGTCGAAGGTGAAGCGATAAACACCTGTGTTAGCGTCTACCCCGACCGTTGCCAGTCCCAGACCAATCAGCGCCGCCAGCAGCGATTTCAGAGGGTTTTGGCTCATCATGCTACCCAGGCAGGCAATAGCGAACACCATCAGGGCAAAGTATTCGGCTGGGCCGAACGCCAGCGACCAGCGTGCCAGCAGGGGAGCGAACAGGATAATCCCGCCGATAGCAATGAGTGAACCGGTAAAGGAGCTGACCGCCGAGATCGACAGTGCCACACCGGCACGGCCTTGCTGCGCCATCGGGTAGCCGTCCAGTGCGGTCATGATTGCTGCGGCATCACCCGGGACGTTGAGCAGTATTGAGGAGATACGACCGCCGTATTCACAGCCGATGTACACCGTTGCCAGCAGGATCAGTGCAGATTCGGCCGGTAGCTTAAGGGCAAACGCCAGTGGCAACAGGATTGCCACGCCGTTGATTGGCCCTAACCCCGGCAGCAAGCCGACAATTGTGCCAACGAAGCAGCCAATCAGGGCGATAATCAGGTTCTGTGGCACCAGTGCCACTTCGAACCCTTGAGATAAGTACATCCAGGTATCCATCATCGCCCCCGTTAGCTCAGCCAAACGCCGAGTGGCAGTGTTACATCAAGTAAGCGGTCAAAGGCGTAATACAACGCAACGCCCATGACTGCGCCGGACACCGCTGCTGCCAGTAGACTGGCCTGGAACAATAGGCCAATACTGAAGGTCAGCAATGCGGTTGCCAGCGGGAAGCCCAACCATTCGAAGCCCCAGGCATACAGTACCAACGTAATGACCAGCACCAGCAGGCGTTGCATCACCTTGCTATGTGGCCACTCAACGACCTGCGGCTTGTTCAACAGCAGCAGCGCGGCACACAGTGCCATCAAGCTAAGAATGGCCAGAGGGAAGGGGCGTGGCCCCAGGGGTTCATAACTGTATTCGCTCTGGATTCCCCAGCCGATAAACAGACCACCGATGCACAACAGCAGCCAGAAACCAGCGAAAATGCGATCGCTCATGGTATCCCCCGGTTACTTGGCCAGGCCGAAAACTTTGGCTTGTTCGCGGTACTGTTCGACTTGTTTTTTCACGTAGGCATCCAGTTCCTTGCCGGTCAGGTTAAATTCGAACAGGCCACGCAGATCACGTTGCTTTTTGAATTCTTCGGTCTTCATCATTTTCTGGAAGGTATCGAGCCACCACTGGTATTCCTCTTCGCTGACCTTCGGGCCTACGTAGAAGCCGCGGATAATCGGCCAAACCAGATTGAATCCCTGTTCTTTGGCGGTGGGTACATTGGCTAATTGGCCTGGCAGGCGTTGGTCGGCATAGACCGCCAGCACGCGAATTTTATCACCCTGCAGGTAAGGAACCATTTCACTCAGATCGCCTGAGACTGCCTGAATGTGGTTGCCGAGCAGTGCGGTAACGGGCTCGCCGCCGCCTTCGAACGCCACGTAACGCATTTTATGAGGATCGATGCCAACTTCACGCGCCAGCAAGGCGGTTTTCATCCAGTCCTGGCTACCGATAGAGGCACCGGCACCGAACACCACGCTGTTTGGATCTTTTTTGAAGGCATCCATCAGGTCATTCAGCGTTTTGTACGGCGAGTCGGCGCGGACGGCAATCATGCCGTAGTCGGTACCGACAGCAGCCAGCCATTTCACATCATCCACGTTGTAACGGCCGAATTTTCCTTGTGACAGGTTCAACAATGACCCACCGGAAAAAGCGACGACCGTGCCAAACTCTGCCGGACGTTGGGCGACAATGGCGTTATAGGCCACTGCACCGACACCACCGGGCATGTAGGTGACACGCATCGGTTTATCGATGGCGTTGGTTTCCTGCAAGGACACCTGAATCAGCTTACAGGTCAGATCAAATCCACCGCCAGGCTTGGCAGGGGCGATACATTCGGTGCGTTTCGGTGCTTCCACGGCAAAGGCCTGATTGGCTGCCAACAGCAGGGCGGTAGCGGTCAGAGTGCGGGTGATTATTTTTTTCATTGCTTTCCCCAAGGTGTTTTTTCTGTCGTTGCGGATCCCCGCCGATACGGGTTGCTGGATTGTTAAATCAACAACCTTTCATTTACCTTTCAACCGCGGGAAAAGTTTTCGGGATGTGATACGCATCTCCTGTTGGAGGCAAAATACCGGTGCTGAAAGAGCCGATTGTCCAGTGCGCTAACACATGTCAGGGGGCAATAACAGCCCGTAAACCTCGCTTAAAGCCTGTGTAATGTCAGTTTTGCTCTCTTTGCCTTGAGATAAAATGGCTAAAAATAAAATGACGAGGGGTGGATTGCTATGTTTTCGTTAGGGAAATTATTCGGTGGTAGGGACAGTGCCAAAGTTAGTGCAATCAAGATGTTACCAGCGGCCTATGATGAGATGACAGGGGCTACTGGGCATTGTCGGCTGAAACGCCTGCGCCCAGATATCGGCGTTTTTGAACTGCACTTTTCCAAAGAGAATGGCGAGAAATATGCTTGCCAGATGACTGCATGCATTACCGGCATTGATATTGTTTTTGCCAGCAATAACCGCACTGTATTGGTTTCACCCCCGTTCAGCCCGGCCAAATTACAGCCGGTATTGGATATCGCCCTCGCTGATAGCGAAAAGTAATGCCTCGATCACGACATTAACCACCGTCGTCAGTAGATCAGGGTTTATTCAGTGCCGCAATTGTGTTCCAGCTCCCAAAACTGGTCCGGCATAACCCTTCTATCACAGCGGCTTCCATGCCATTCTTCTGTTATAAACATGTTAATTTTCGTTAAGCCGGATCCTGATGCGATAGCGCAGTATTCGGCCTGCGAGCATAGATAAATCAATGGAATGGAAACATGCGTCTGTTATTGGTTGAGGACCATCCTGAGTTATCCCACTGGCTGCAAAAGGCGCTGACCGGCGTCGGTTTTGCCGTCGATGTTGCGCCGGACGGGTTGGCGGCTGACCATTTGTTGTTAAATGAAACCTATGCGTTGGTGGTGTTGGACGTGGCATTGCCGCGTCTGAATGGTCTGGAACTGCTGGCCCGGTTGCGTAAACGTGGGCAGGACTTGCCGGTATTGCTCTTGACGGCCAGAACCGACGTGGCCGATCGGGTTAAGGGTTTGAATCTTGGGGCCGATGACTATCTGACTAAACCCTTCGAACTCGATGAGCTGGAAGCTCGAATTCGGGCGTTGCTACGCCGCAGCGTCGGCGTCACTCAGCAAGCCCTGCAATACGGTGCGCTGACCTATCACGATGAGGGTTATTTCCAACTGGACGACAAGCCGCTGCAACTGACACCGCGTGAACTGGCGGTGCTGACGGCATTGATCCATCGTCGTGGACGTCCCGTTGCTAAACAACAGTTGTTCGAACAGGTTTTTACCTTGGCCGATGAGGCTAACCCTGAGAGCATTGAGCTCTATGTTCATCGGCTGCGGAAAAAGCTGCAGGGCAGCAATGTGGCAATTATCACCTTGCGCGGTCTGGGCTACAGCCTGGAGCTTTGCAATGAGGTGGTTTAACGCACCGCAATCGTTGTTTTATCAGTTGTTACTGTTTTTTGGTTTGCCACTCTTGGTGCTGGGCAGTATCTCGATTTATACCCACTATTTCAGTGCAATGAACGCCGCTACCCTTGCCTATGATCGTACGCTGCTAGCATCGGCGCGTACGGTAGCGGAGCGGCTGGTGGTGCGTAACGGCCGCCTCGAAGCGGATGTCCCTTATGTGGTACTCGACAGTTTTGAGCGCAACATGAACGATCAGCTCTATTACGAGGTGATTTCCCCAGAAGGCCAAAGCATTTCTGGCTATGACGATCTGCCGCCCATGCCACCTTATATTCTGCGATCGAGCTTGTATCCCGCGTTGGTGCATTTCTATGATGCCGAATACCGCGGACGGCCCATTCGTGTGGCTGCATTATTCCAACCGATCAACGAATCCGGCGTGATGGGCATGGCAACCATATTGGTGGCAGAAACGCTGGAATCACGCCGCTATCTGGCGCGGCAAATGATGCTCTCCGCGTTGCTCAGCCAGGGTACAGTGGTGGTGCTGACCATGATCCTGGCCTTTGCACTTCTCAAGCGAGTGCTTAAACCGATGCGCAAGCTTTCAGGCATCATGTTGCGACGGGATCCGGGTGAATTAACGCCATTACCCATGGTACTACCATGGTCGGAAATGCAGCCGCTGCTGCTGGCGTTTAACCGCTATATCGAAAGGTTGCGTGTAATGGTGGCGCGTCAGGAACGTTTCAGCGCTGATGCTTCACATCAGTTGCGGACGCCGTTAACCGTGCTGAAAACGCAGGTGGGGGTGGCGCTGGCCAGCGATAAGCCAGAGCAGTGGCGGGAAAGTCTGGTGGCGATGAGCGCCACATTGGATAACACCGTGGCGTTAACCGATCGTCTGCTTTATCTCTCAAGGCTTAAAGCCCATGAACACGATGCCGATCGCAAGTTGCAGCCAGTGAACCTGGCGCAAGTATTGCGTGATGCGTGTTTTTCTCGTCTGCCACAGGCGCGCAGTAAACGTATCGATCTCGGTTATGAGGGCGAATCGGTATGTTGGGTAGGCGGAGAGGCGCTGCTGCTGACCGAACTGTGTGCAAACCTGTTAGATAATGCGCTGAAGTATACGCCGAATCAGGGCACAGTCACCGCAAGGCTAATCATGGATACTTTGGCGGGGGAAGGGATACTGGAAATTGAAGACAGCGGCCCAGGCATTGCCCAACAGGACACTGCGCAGGCACTGCAGCCGTTCCATCGACTGGATAACGTGGGCGACCAACCCGGTGCAGGGCTGGGGTTGGCGTTGGTGAGTGACATCACTCGTTACCACGGCACCCGCCCAGAGTTGTTAACCTCAGCCACATTGGGTGGCTTGTTGGTGCGGGTGCGTTTTCAACTGTTACCTTAGCTTTTACACTCTGCGGCTTGTTTTGCTTTGCGCGCCAACGGTGTACGCAGGCGCTGCGACAGGAACACGCCCAGCAGGGTAATACCGCCGCCAATCAGATGATAGCCGTGCAGATGTTCATGCAGGAACAGCACTGCAATGATGGCGGTAAATACCGGCGCCAGATTCATAAAGATTGATGCCGTATTGGCCCCCAAACGCATAACCCCGTGGATCCACAAGTAAGGCGCGATAATCGACGCCGGGATGCCGGCGAACAAGACCAGCGGGATATTCTGGCTGGTTAACGCGACGTCTTGTGCCATCAGGAAATTCGGTAACAGCAACACCACGCCGAACAGTATCTGCACATACAACGACTGCCAGTTTGGCAGAGCAATCGCCCAGCGCTTGGTCAGTACGCCGTACAATGCATACGAAGCGGTAGCGGCAAACATCATCAATTCACCCTTACCGATACCGTGGCTCAGTAACTCACCGGGGTTACCGGCGCTCACCAGCCAGATCAAACCGCCCAAAGACAACAGGCTGCCGATCGCAATGCCTACTGTCGGCGCGACACGCAACAGCACAATGCTGATCAGAATGGTCAGTAATGGGATCAACGAAACAATGATACCCATAAACAGTGCGCTAACACTGTGTGCTGCGTAGTACGCCAGACTCTGATACAGCACCATGCCCAGCATGCCGAGAATCATCAATTTCCACCAGTTGGCACGTATTGCCGACCAGTGGCGGATCACGCCAGGCAGGACAAACGGCGTCAGGGTGACGAGCGCCAGCAGCCAGCGATAGAAGGAAATGGCGGCCGGATCGATAGCGGTGGCCGAGAGTTTGCTGACCACGGCATTGATTGACCAAATCAAGACCGCCAGCAAAGGGAAGAGCATATTCATGATAATTATTCTCATTAACGACTGACATGCTGGCTAGTTTACGCGTGTCCGGTTTATTATATATAGTGATATCCAGACAATTTTTCTCCTAAACAAGACAAGTAACGGGGCGAAACCATGCCAGAAATCCGCCATTTCCCTGAAGCGCTGATCCCCGCGCCGCGCCCGGTGCAGTTCCGCTGTGAGGAATTCAATGCGCGTACAGAGTTTCAGCCTCACCGTCATAGCTGGGGGCAGTTGATGTGGGTCAAGGCCGGCGTCATGGTGCTGCGCATCGGCGGCCAGCGTTTTCTGGCACCACCGGAGTTTGTGTTGTGGGCACCGGCGGAAATTGAACATTCCTGTTATAACCAACGTCTGGCGCAGTGCCGTATGGTGGATATTGCATTGCCGCTGTGCGCCGGACTGCCGGAGGCGCCTTGTCTGGTGAGCGTTACCCCGATTTTCCGCGCTATAGCCGAAGATTTTTACGCCCGCAAACAATACATCCCACAAAGCAAACAGGATTTGCGCCTATGCCGGGCGTTGATCGACCAATTGCATGTTTCGCCGGTGCAACAAACTTATTTACCCACATCTGAGGACAAGTTTCTGGCACCGATACTGGAGGCACTGGAGCACTGTCCATCAGACAACACGTCACTTGCCGCCTGGGCCGCCCGTGTCTATACCACCGAGCGCACGCTGTCGCGTCGTTGCCAGCAAGATCTGGGTATGTCTTTCAGTGAATGGCGCCAGCGACTGCGTTTCTTGCACGCCGTTTCGTTATTGGAACAGGGAAAAACCGTGCAGGATGTCGCGCTGGAAGTGGGGTATAGCTCGGCATCGGCGTTTATCGTCATGTTTCAGCAAATCGCCGGCACGACCCCTGAGCGCTTTCGTCGGGCATGATTCAGTGGCACACTATTTCCCAGATAACCTCTTCATACTCGACGTCGCCTCTGTGTTGGCTGCGAGCACTCACCCCAGTCACTTACTTGAGTAAGCTCCTGGACTCCTGCTCTTGCCGCTTTGATGCAACGCCAATTATTTGGGGTATAAATAGCCGTAAACCGTCGGAGCAATAAGTGAAAATCCTGGTTGATGAAAATATGCCGTACGCGACTGAATTGTTCAGTCGTTTGGGGGATGTTCAGGCAGTGCCTGGCCGCCCGATCCCGAGTGATGCGCTGGCCGATGCTGATGCGCTGATGGTGCGTTCGGTCACTAAAGTGAATGAAGCCTTACTAGCCGGTACCCGCATTGGTTTTGTCGGCACCGCGACCGCCGGTACCGATCATGTAGACGACGTTTGGCTGCAACAGCAGGGCATTGGTTTTTCTGCGGCACCGGGCTGCAACGCCATTGCGGTGGTGGAATATGTATTCTCCGCACTGATGCTGTTGGCCGAACGCGACGGTTTTCAATTACGCGATAAAACCGTCGGCATTATCGGCGTTGGCAATGTGGGGTCGCGTCTGGATGCCCGCTTGAAAGCATTGGGCGTGCGTACCTTACTGTGCGATCCACCGCGTGCTGAACGTGGCGATAACGGTGAATTTTGGCCGCTGGAAAAACTGGTGGCCGAAGCCGATGTACTGACCTTCCATACGCCACTGAATAAATCCGGCCCTTACCACTCGCTGCATTTGGTGGACGCGGAGCTATTGGCGGCGTTGCCGGATAACCGCATTTTGATTAATGCTTGCCGTGGTCCGGTGGTGGACAATGCCGCGTTGTTGCAGGCATTGGAGAAAGGTAAAAAGCTGAGTACCGTGCTGGACGTGTGGGAACCGGAGCCGGAGCTGTCGTTGCCGTTGTTGGCGCGGGTGGATATTGGCACCGCGCATATTGCCGGTTATACGCTCGAAGGCAAAGCACGCGGTACAACGCAGGTCTTTGAGGCCTTCAGTCGTCACCTGGGTCAGCCCCAACAGATCGAACTGGCCTCGTTGTTGCCGGTGCCTGAGTTCAGCCAGATTCAGCTCAATGGGCCGCTGGATGAAGGCAAGTTAAAACGATTGATGCACTTGGTGTATGATGTGCGCCGCGACGATGCGCCGCTGCGTAAAGTGGCTGGGCAGCCGGGCGAATTTGACCGTCTGCGCAAGCACTATCAGGAACGCCGCGAATGGTCTTCACTGCGCGTCCAGTGCAATGACAGCGCCAGTGCGGAGCTGTTACACAAGCTGAGTTTCCTGACGGCATAAGGCTTTCTTAAGCCACAGCGACTAATTTTGTTATCAGGGCGGTGCATTAGCCGCCCATTTGCATTTGAATAAATACTCTGGAGAAACCCAATGTCTGACGGCTGGAATATCGCTCTACTTGGTGCCACTGGCGCGGTAGGTGAAGCGTTGCTGGAATTGTTGCAGGAACGCCAGTTCCCGGTGGGCGAACTCTATCCTTTAGCCAGTGAGCGTGGTGCAGGTGCGACCGTGCGCTTCAATGGCAAATCGGTACTGGTGCAAAAAGCGGAAGAGTTTGACTGGTCACAGGCCCAGTTAGCGTTTTTCGTTGCCGGTACTGAGGCCTCGGCCCGCTACGCGGAAGAAGCTGGCAACATGGGGTGTCTGGTGATCGACACCAGCGGCCTGTTTGCGCTGGAACCGGACGTGCCACTGGTGGTGCCTGGGGTTAACCCGCAGGTGCTGGCTGATTACCGTAACCGCAATATTGTCGCCGTGGCGGACAGTATGGTCAGCCAACTGCTGACCGCAATCAAACCGCTGACCGAACAGGCCGGGCTTTCCCGCCTGCACGTGACGACCCTGATGTCGGTATCGGCACGTGGCAAAGTGGCGGTTGACGATCTGGCGGGCCAAAGTGCACGTCTGTTGAATGGTATTCCTGCTGAGCCTGGCGTTTTTGCCAAGCAGTTGGCATTCAACCTGTTGCCGCTGATGACCGACGAGCAGGGCAGCGTGCGTGAAGAACGTTTAATTGTCGATCAGGTGCGTAAAGTTTTGCAGGACGAAGGGTTGCCGATTTCCGTGAGCTGCGTGCAGTCGCCGGTATTCTATGGCCATGCACAGGTCGTTCATCTGGAAGCCCTGCGCCCGATGTCTGCTGAAGAAGCACGCAGCGAACTGGAACAGGTGGATGATATCCAACTGAGCGAAGAAGACGATTACCCGACTCAGGTGACGGAAGCGTCCGGCAGCGACGCGCTGAGCGTAGGCTGCTTGCGCAATGACTACGGTATTCCTGAAATCCTGCAGTTTTGGTCGGTAGCCGATAACGTACGCTTTGGCGGCGCGTTGATGGCGATCGAAACTGCAGAGCGTCTGGTGCAGGAGCAGATGTACTGATGTCTGAAGTTGCCTTGCCCACCCAGCCGACCTTGAAAATCGCGCTGGGGATTGAATATGACGGCAGCCGTTATTACGGCTGGCAACGCCAACAGGAAGTGGCAAGTGTGCAGGCCTGTCTGGAACAGGCGTTGAGTAAAGTGGCCAACGCGCCGATCAACGTGCTGTGTGCCGGGCGCACCGACGCCGGGGTGCACGCTACCGGCCAGGTGGTGCATTTTGAAACCACAGCACAGCGGAAGGACGCCGCGTGGACGATGGGGGTCAATACCCATTTGCCGCCGGATATCGCTGTGCGTTGGGTGACTAACGTAGCTGAAGATTTTCATGCACGTTTCAGCGCCACGGCACGCCGTTACCGCTACATTATTTATAACCACCGCTATCGTCCGGCGGTATTGCAGCAGGGGATGACGCATTTTTATCACCCACTGGATGCCGATCGTATGGAGAGGGCGGCACAGGCGTTGTTGGGCGAAAACGACTTTACGTCGTTCCGCGCTGTGCAATGTCAGTCACGTACCCCATGGCGTAACGTAAAACACGTTAAGGTTACGCGCTATGGTGAGTATATTGTGGTAGATATCAAGGCGAATGCCTTTGTGCATCATATGGTTCGCAATATTGTCGGTAGCCTGATGGAAATTGGCTGCGGCAATCAGGGTGAGAACTGGATGGCCGAATTACTGGCACTGAAAGATCGTAATCTGGCTGCGGCGACGGCGCGGGCAGAAGGGTTATACCTGGTTAGCGTTGATTACCCTGAGCACTTTGCTATACCCCGGCCACCGATGGGGCCACTGTTTTTACCCGACGATTAAACAAATGTACCCTATGAATTTCAAGCTGCAGCCACGCGCCCAGCTCACTCATCCCCAGGCGCTTACTGAGTAAGTCACTGGGGTGAGTGAGTGCAGGTAACAACGCTGTAATTTGAAAGGCGACGGGTATAAACACTGGCGCGCCCGACGCGTTGCTCCCTTGTGTACCTACCGAGTGGGTGAGACACCCGGTAAAAGAGAGAACCTATGGACATCATCAAGTTTGTGATTGATTTTATTCTGCATATTGACGTGCATCTGGCCGAGCTGGTGGCACAATACGGTATGTGGGTATACGGTATTTTGTTCCTGATTTTGTTTTGCGAAACCGGGCTGGTGGTTACGCCATTCCTGCCAGGGGATTCTCTGTTGTTCGTCGCGGGTGCGTTGGCGGCATTGCCGACCAATGATCTGAATGTGCACACTATGGTCGCGCTGATGATAGGTGCGGCGATACTTGGGGATGCGGTGAACTACACTATTGGGCGGCTATTCGGAGAAAAACTTTTCAGCAACCCGAACTCCAAAATTTTCCGTCGTAGTTACCTGGATAAAACGCATCAGTTTTATGAGAAACACGGTGGGAAAACGATTATCTTGGCGCGTTTTGTACCGATCGTGCGTACATTTGCGCCGTTCGTCGCAGGTATGGGGCATATGTCCTATCGCCACTTTGCCGCTTACAACGTGATTGGTGCACTGGTTTGGGTGCTGCTCTTCACTTATGCTGGCTACCTCTTCGGCGATCTGCCGATCGTGCAGGAAAACCTGAAACTGTTGATCGTGGGTATCATCATTGTTTCAATTCTGCCGGGTGTCATTGAAATTTGGCGCCATAAGCGTGCGGCTGCCCGCCAGCAAAAACAGTAAAAACATCGCTTAACCTGTCGGTTCGACCAGTTTTTTGTCCACAGAGTCGGGCCGATATGGTTTAATGAGCGACATTTATGGTCTGTTCCTGTTAACAACCTTGAAACCTGTGCCTTGCTCGCGCGTATGACGCGTTTTGCTCAGGCATTTTTTCATTGGTGTTCTCGGGGGGATTGTTAAAGCATGAACAGCGGACTGGCGTCTGCCAGGTTCAAACAGAAAGGTCATCGATGAGCTGGATTGAACGAATTCTTAACAAGAGCAATATCACCCAAACCCGTAAGGCGAGTATTCCTGAAGGGGTGTGGACCAAATGCGATAGCTGCGGCCAGGTTCTCTACCGCGCCGAGCTGGAGCGTAATCTGGAAGTGTGCCCGAAATGCGACCACCACATGCGCATGACTGCGCGTATGCGTCTGCATACCCTGCTCGATGAAGGCAGTGAAGTGGAGCTGGGCAGCGAACTGGAGCCGAAAGACGTTCTGAAGTTCAAGGATTCCAAGAAATATAAAGATCGTCTGGTTGCGGCACAGAAAGCAACCGGTGAAAAAGATGCGTTGGTCGTGATGAAAGGCACGTTGTATGGCATGCCGATTGTCGCCGCGTCGTTTGAATTTGCCTTTATTGGCGGTTCCATGTCGTCTGTAGTGGGGGCGCGCTTTGTTCGTGCCGTTGAGCAGGCGCTGGAAGATAACTGCCCGCTGGTGTGTTTCTCAGCCAGTGGTGGTGCCCGTATGCAGGAAGCGCTGATGTCGCTGATGCAGATGGCGAAAACCAGCGCAGCGCTGGCAAAACTGCAGGAACGTGGTCTGCCGTACATTTCAGTACTGACTGACCCGACTATGGGCGGCGTTTCCGCCAGTCTGGCGATGCTGGGCGATATCAATATCGCTGAGCCGAAAGCGCTGATCGGTTTTGCCGGTCCACGCGTTATCGAACAGACTGTACGTGAAAAGCTGCCACCGGGCTTCCAGCGCAGTGAGTTCCTGATTGAAAAAGGCGCGATCGACATGATCGTGCGTCGCCCGGAAATGCGCCAGACTTTGGCGAGTATCCTGTCCAAGCTGACCAACCAGCCGCAGCCGCATTTCGATGAAGCCGCGCCGGTGTCTGAGCAGGAAAATCAGGCCGACGCCTGAGGCAAAGAAATTACCCGTGTTGGCACAAGCCAACGCGGGGTTCAGTCGTCATTTTGTGGCTAAGTGACGGCTGGAAATACCCTATGAATATCGAGTGACAGCGAGTAACGCTGCGGCTTGAAAAACATGGGGTATCATGCAGAGCATCGCCTTTACCGCGGTGAGGGTGGTGCCCTGATGGATTAATGAACCCAAGTTCAGTGACGGGACTCATGCAAAACCACCAAATTCCCCAAGCCACGTCGCCATTGAGCTCGTGGCTTTTTTATCTGGAACGTCTGCACAGCCAGGCGATCGAACTCGGCCTGGAACGCGTACAGCGCGTTGCGGCGCATCTTGATTTACTCACTCCTGCACCGACGGTGTTCACCGTTGCCGGCACTAACGGCAAAGGCACCACGTGCCGCACTCTGGAAGCGATTTTGATGGAGGCGGGGTTGCGCGTTGGCGTCTACAGCTCACCACATCTGGTGCGTTATACCGAAAGAGTGCGCATTCAGGGTGATGAGCTGAGCGAGGCAGAACACAGCCGCTCATTCGCAGCCATTGAAGCGGGCCGGGGCGAAACGTCACTGACCTACTTCGAATTTGGCACTCTGTCGGCCTTGCAACTGTTCAAACAAGCTAAGCTTGACGTGGTGATCCTGGAAGTCGGTCTTGGCGGACGTCTGGACGCGACCAACATTGTTGACCCGAGTGTGGCAGTGGTGACCAGCATTGCACTGGATCATACCGACTGGCTGGGCAGCGACCGCGAAAGCATTGGCCGCGAAAAAGCCGGGATTTTCCGTGGTGGTAAGCCGGCTGTCGTGGGTGAACCGGATATGCCGGCAACTATTGGACAAGTAGCGGAAACCCTGGGTGCGCAACTGTATCGTCGTGGCGAGGCTTGGACCTTTAGCGAACAGGGCGAACGCTGGCAGTGGGAGGGTGGCGGCACCTCATTGACGGACTTGCCGATGCCAAACGTACCCTTAGCCAATGCGGCGACCGCGCTGGCCGCGTTACATTATTCTGCGTTGGAAATTGATGAGCGGGCGATTTTCGCTGGTCTGCAGCAGGCGACCCTACCGGGACGTTTCCAGATTGTGCGGCGTGAACCGACATTGATCCTCGACGTGGCACATAACCCACACGCGGCAAGCTATTTGGCTGGTCGCCTGGCGACGTTGCCGCGTAATGGCGGCAAAGTACGTGCTGTGGTGGGTATGCTTTCGGACAAAGATATTGCCGGTACATTGGCTTGTCTGAGTGAGCAGGTCGATGAATGGTACTGTGCACCGCTTGAAGGGCCGCGTGGTGCCGGTGTTGAGCTGTTGGCGCAATATTTAACGGAACCGCGGCAGTTTGCCGATGTCGAAACTGCCTGGCGTCAGGCTATGCAGGACGCTGAAAAACAGGATATTGTGATCGTCTGTGGATCGTTCCACACCGTTGCACACGTGATGGCGGCGTTAGACGAGATGCGGGGAGTGTGAGTGGCAAGTAAATTTCAAAACCGATTGGTGGGTACCGTGATTCTGGTTGCGCTGGGGGTGATTATCCTGCCAGGGCTGCTGGACGGTAAAAAGAAACATTACGAGGACGAATTCGCTGCCATCCCATTGGTGCCGAAGGCCGGTGATGTGGAAGAGAACGACGTGGTGCCACCGGTAAGCCAACCATTGCCGGCACAACCGCCGGAAGGCGCGGGTGCGTTGGTTGAGCAGCAGGCGGCTAATGAGGCGGCGACACAGCAGGCAGTACAACAGCCGGCTCAGATCACGCCGCCACCGGTTGAATCTCGTCCACAACCAACGCCACCGCCGAAACCTAAACCGGTAGAAACCAAACCGGTGGACGTGAAACCAAAACCGGTTCCGCAACCGAAACCGGTGGAAGTGAAGCCGGTGGTGAAACCTGAACCGAAGCCAGAGCCGAAACCTGAACCAGCACCGAAGCCTGAACCTGCACCTGCACCTGTGCAGAAACCGGCGGAAGAGAAAGCACCGGCAGGGCAGGCGTATGTGGTGCAGCTTGGTGCGTTGAAGAATGCAGCCAAAGTGAACGAAGTGGTCGCGTCACTCCGACTGTCCGGCTATCGTGCTTTCACCGTGCCATCCACGCCGGTACAGGGGCAGATTACTCGGATTTACGTCGGTCCAGACGCCTCGAAACAGAAACTGCAGTCTTCATTGCCTGCGCTTAACTCCCTCAGTGGTTTGAGCGGTCAGGTGAAGCCATACAGCGTACGTTAATAAGATGAAGGGGCACAGCATGCTGTGCCCCTAAACCTATGCGTACCAGTATAATCATTAAAAATAATGTGCCTTTCGTAGTTGAAATGGCCTATGTAGGCGCGGCGATTGGGAATTTTGTTATCGCCGTTTTTTATTTGTAGCGGGGCAGGAAAACCCCTACGCAAACGTTTACGTTTTCTGTTAGAATTCGCCGCGAAATGGATGCAGGGGCGATTCATCATTGGAATAGTTCATGGTCTGGATTGATTACGTCATTATAGCGGTGATTGGATTTTCGGCGTTGGTGAGCCTGATCCGAGGGTTTGTTCGCGAAGCATTGTCACTTGTGACATGGGGATGTGCGTTTTTTGTTGCCAGCCATTTCTACTCTTACCTTGCGGTCTACTTCACTCGTTTTGAAGATGAACTGGTGCGAAACGGTATCGCGATTGCAATCTTGTTTATTGCGACCCTGATCGTAGGAGCTATTGTTAACTATGTGATTAGCTCACTGGTAGAGAAAACCGGGTTATCAGGCACCGACCGGGTGCTGGGCGTCTGTTTCGGCGCACTGCGCGGCGTGTTGATCGTTTCGGCGATACTGTTTTTCCTGGATACCTTTACTGGCTTTTCACAGAGTGCCGACTGGAAACAGTCGCAGCTTATTCCCCAGTTCAGTTACATCATCAGGTGGTTCTTTGACTACCTGCAGAGCACGTCGAGTTTCTTACCGACCCATTTACCTGGGCGGTAGCGCTGATGAGGAAAAGACAACATGTGCGGTATTGTCGGTATCGCCGGTTTTATGCCGGTAAACCAGTCGATTTATGATGCGCTGACGGTGCTTCAGCACCGTGGCCAGGATGCCGCAGGCATCGTCACCATTGATGCCCATAACGGGTTCCGCTTGCGTAAAGCAAACGGCCTGGTGAAGGATGTGTTTGAGGCACGCCATATGCAGCGCTTGCAGGGCAACATGGGTATTGGCCATGTGCGTTACCCGACGGCTGGCAGCTCCAGTGCTTCAGAGGCTCAACCTTTCTATGTCAACTCGCCGTTCGGTATTACGCTGGCACATAACGGCAATCTGACCAATGCTCATGAACTGCGCCAGAAGCTGTTCGAAAGCGGTCGCCGCCATATCAATACCACGTCCGATTCTGAGATTCTGCTGAACGTGCTGGCCAGTGAGCTGGACCGTTTCCAACACTATCCGCTGGAATCCGACAATATTTTCACTGCCGTTGCCGCCATGCACCAGCAACTGCGTGGTGCTTACGCCTGTGTCGCGATGATCATCGGCCATGGCCTGTTGGCATTCCGTGACCCGCACGGCATTCGTCCGTTAGTGATCGGTAAACGTCAGCTTGAAGATGGCCGCAATGAGTATATGGTGGCGTCCGAGAGCGTGGCGTTGGATACGCTGGGCTTTGAGTTCCTGCGCGACGTAGCGCCGGGCGAAGCGGTGTATATCACCAATAAGGGCCAATTGTTCACTCGTCAGTGTGCAGAGAATCCGAAAACCAACCCTTGCTTGTTCGAGTATGTTTACTTCGCTCGTCCAGACTCCTTTATGGACAAGATTTCGGTCTACAGCGCTCGTGTGCGTATGGGGCAGAAGCTGGGTGAGAAGATTGCTCGCGAATGGGAAGATCTGGATATTGATGTAGTGATTCCGATCCCGGAAACCTCCTGCGATATCGCATTGGAGATCGCACGCATTCTGGATAAGCCGTACCGCCAGGGTTTCGTGAAGAATCGCTATGTCGGCCGCACCTTCATCATGCCTGGCCAACAGGCGCGTCGTCAGTCAGTACGCCGTAAGCTAAACGCCAACCGTGCTGAATTCCGCGACAAGAATGTGCTGCTGGTGGATGACTCCATTGTGCGCGGCACGACCTCGGAGCAGATCGTCGAGATGGCGCGCGACGCTGGTGCCAAGCGGGTTTATCTGGCTTCTGCTGCACCAGAGGTTCGTTTCCCTAACGTTTATGGCATCGATATGCCGAGTGCCAATGAGCTGATTGCTCATGGTCGTGAAGTGGATGAAATCCGTCAGATCATCGGTGCTGATGGCCTGATCTTCCAAGACCTGGACGATCTGATCGAAGCAGTGCGCGAAGAGAACCCAGATATCGCGCAGTTCGAATGCTCGGTATTCAACGGTATCTACGTCACTAAAGATGTTGATCAAAGTTATCTCGAGTATCTGGAATCGCTGCGTAACGACGACGCCAAAGAACTGCGTGGTCAAACCGAGGCGGAAAATCTGGAAATGCATAACGAAGGTTAAACTCCTGCGTTGTGCAACCAAGGTGCACTGCGGCGTCTGTCGCAGTGCATTATCCCTCCCTGACTTGCTTATCCCTCGCCATTGCGGCAAAGTCTGCCTGATCCTATCTTTTTCGTGGCAGAGGCCAGTTTTATGAAACGACTCATCATCGGTATTTCCGGCGCCAGCGGCGCAATCTACGGCGTGCGCTTGCTACAGGTATTACGCGATGTCGCAGAGGTAGAAACCCATTTGGTGATGAGTAATGCCGCGCGGCAAACGCTGTCTCTGGAAACTACGCTCAGCTTGCGTGAAGTGCAGGCACTGGCCGATGTGGTGCATGATTCTCGCGATATTGGTGCCAGCATTTCTTCCGGCTCGTTCAAAACGGCAGGTATGGTGATTTTACCTTGTTCGATCAAAACGTTATCCGGTATCGCCAATAGCTATAGCGATGGTTTACTGACGCGTGCTGCGGATGTCGTTTTGAAAGAACGCCGCCGGTTAGTGTTGTGCGTGCGTGAAACCCCATTGCATATTGGCCATCTGCGGCTGATGACCCAGGCGGCGGAAATGGGCGCGGTAATTATGCCGCCAGTGCCGGCGTTTTATCACCGTCCTGAGAGTGTCGAAGACATCATCGATCAAACCGTAAACCGAGTGGTTGACCAATTTGACATTGAATTACCGAAGGATTTATTTACCCGCTGGCAAGGTGCCAATTAACAAATTTCTCCCCAATTTGGCACATTTGTGCAACACCGCACTGAATTAGGGCGGCGCATGCACCATAATGATCCCACTTCATCACGCTCACTGTTTCAAGGCTTTGGTATTTACCCACTGCCCGTGGCGCGGCCAAGACTGGCCGATTTAATTTTGCGGTTATCGTCCCAGGAAACAGTTTTGTGAAGGCCGGAGCCGTTCCCTCCGCCTACAGCAACAAATGTGGCACGATTACTGCAAATTGATTTGGTGGAAAAGTAATGCCCGCAGTGGCATCAAAAAATCAATTTGAGGGTAATTTATGAAAAAGCTGGTTAAGGTTCTTCCTTTAGTCTTGGCTTTGAGCGCGGTAAGCAGCGCATTTGCCGCTGTACCATCGACGCTGAAGATAGGTACCGATCCGACCTATGCCCCCTTTGAGTCAAAAAATGCCAAAGGTGAGCTGGTCGGCTTTGATATCGATTTGGCCAAAGAGCTGTGCAAACGCATAAATACCCAATGTACCTTTGTGGAAAGCGATTTTGATGCGCTGATCCCTTCCCTGAAGGCGAAGAAAATTGACGCCATTATCTCTTCTTTGTCGATCACTGAAAAACGCCAGCAAGAAATTGCCTTTACCGACAAGCTGTATGCCGCTAACGCCCGTCTGATCGCCCCGAAAGGCTCGAAGCTATTGCCTACCGTGGACGCGCTGAAAGGCAAAAGCATCGGTGTGCTGCAAGGTACTACTCAAGAAGCCTATGCTAACGCCATGTGGCAGCCTAAGGGCATCACCGTTGTACCTTATCAGAACCAGGATCTGGTGTACGCCGACCTGGCATCAGGCCGTATTGATGCCGCCTTCCAGGACGAAGTGGCTGGCAGCGATGGCTTCCTGAAACAGCCTCCAGGTAAAAATTACGCGTTTGCCGGTGAGTCGGTGAAGGATGACAAGTTCTTTGGTGTCGGTACCGGTATGGGTTTGCGTAAGACCGATACCGAACTGAAGGCAGCATTAGATAAAGCCTTTGCCGAGATGCGCAAAGACGGTAGTTACGACAAGTTTGCGAAGAAATACTTCGACTTTGACGTCTACGGCGGATAATTCCGCGCACCGTTCCATGTTGTGACTTCGGGGCCGACCCACCGGCCCCGATGGTTCGGGATCCAATGACGACAGGGTGAAGTAAATGCTGCAAGGCTATTCCCAATTGATATTTGAGGGCGCTTTGGTGACGCTGGAGCTGGCCCTCAGTTCCGTAGTGCTGGCGGTGGTGATTGGTCTGATCGGCGCTGGCGGTAAACTTTCACATAACCCACTGGTCTCGATGATTTTCGGTGCTTACACGACGCTGATCCGCGGTGTACCCGATCTGGTGCTGATGCTGCTGATTTTTTACGGTCTGCAAATTGCGCTCAATAACCTCACTGAACTGCTTGGCTTCTCGCAAATTGATATCGATCCGCTCAGTGCGGGGATCATTACCCTCGGGTTTATCTACGGTGCCTACTTCACTGAAACTTTCCGCGGTGCTTATATGGCCGTACCGAAAGGGCAGATAGAAGCAGCAACCGCCTATGGTTTTTCCGGTCCGCAGATTTTCCGCCGCATTCTGTTCCCTGCGATGATGCGCTTTGCCCTGCCGGGCATTGGCAACAACTGGCAAGTGATCCTGAAAGCAACGGCACTGGTGTCTATTCTTGGCCTTAATGACGTGGTGAAAGCCACTCAGTTGGCCGGGAAAGGTACCTACCAACCGTTCTTCTTCGCGATCGTGGCTGGTGTGGTTTATCTGGTTTTCACCACGGTTTCCAACGGGGTGTTGCTGTGGCTTGAACGGCGTTATTCATTGGGCGTCAAGAGGGCCGAGCTATGATCGATATTTTGCACCAATACTGGGAATCGTTACTCTGGAGCGACGGTTATCGTTTCACCGGCGTGGCGGTCACGCTGTGGCTGCTTATTGCGTCGGTGGTGATGGGCGGCCTGCTGGCAATCCCGATGGCGGTGGCGCGTGTCTCTTCCATAAGATGGGTACGCTTCCCGGTATGGCTTTATACCTACGTGTTTCGTGGTACACCGTTGTATGTGCAGTTGCTGGTGTTCTACTCCGGTATGTACAGTCTGGAGATCGTGCGTGGCAGCGAGTTCCTCAATGCGTTCTTCCGCAGCGGGTTGAACTGCACCATTTTGGCGCTGACGCTTAACACCTGCGCCTACACCACCGAGATCTTCGCCGGGGCTATTCGTTCGGTGCCGCACGGTGAGATCGAGGCGGCCAACGCCTATGGTTTTTCCCGCTTTAAGATGTATCGCTGCATTATTTTGCCTTCGGCGTTGCGGACCGCACTGCCGGCCTACAGCAACGAAGTGATCTTGATGTTGCACTCCACCGCGCTGGCGTTTACCGCTACCGTACCGGACCTGCTGAAAATCGCACGCGATATTAATGCGGCGACCTATCAGCCGTTCTACGCCTTCGGGATTGCGGCGGTGCTGTATCTGATCATCTCTTATGTGTTAATCAGCTTGTTCCGCAAAGCTGAAAGGCGCTGGATGGCGCATGTTAGCCACTGATAAATGACGGGAAGAAACTATGTCTGAAAATAAATTAGCCGTCACTGAACTGCACAAGCGCTACGGTGACCATGAAGTGTTGAAAGGCGTATCGTTGGCGGCCAATGCCGGGGATGTGATTAGCATCATCGGTTCTTCCGGCTCCGGTAAAAGTACCTTTTTACGTTGCATTAACTTTCTGGAGAAGCCGAGTGAAGGTTCTATCAGCCTGAACAACGAAGATATTCGTATGGTGCGTGACAAGGATGGTCAGTTGAAGGTGTTTGACAAAAAACAGCTGCAACTGCTGCGTACCCGCCTGACGATGGTGTTTCAGCACTTCAACCTGTGGAGTCACATGACGGTGCTGGAGAACGTGATGGAAGCACCTGTGCAGGTGTTGGGTTTGAGCAAGACGGAAGCGCGTGAGCGTGCGGTCCGCTATCTGGATAAAGTGGGTATCGATGAGCGTGCTCGTGGCAAATATCCGGTGCACTTGTCTGGTGGTCAACAGCAACGTGTGTCCATCGCACGGGCATTGGCGATGGAACCTGAAGTCTTGCTGTTTGATGAACCGACGTCAGCGCTGGATCCTGAATTGGTTGGCGAAGTACTGCGAATCATGCAGAAGCTGGCCGAAGAGGGCAAAACCATGGTGGTAGTGACGCATGAAATGGAGTTTGCACGCCATGTGTCCAGCCACGTGATTTTCCTGCATAAGGGACTGATTGAAGAACAAGGGCCACCGGCCGAGTTGTTTGGTAATCCGAAAAGCCCCCGATTGCAGCAGTTTCTTTCCGGCGCATTAAAATAGCAGTTGTAGGGGCCGGATCTCTCCGGCCCCTACAAGATCCTCAGCGATCGTCTAGCCGCTGATTGATAACATCATCCAATGCCTGTTCCAGCTCCAAAAAACGGAAACTAAAACCGGCTTCTTCCAGACGTTTCGGCACTGCGCGTTGTCCCCCCAATACCAATACCGCCGCTTCTCCCATTAATAAACGCAGGGCGAATGCCGGTACACGCAAAAATGCCGGTCGATCGAGTACGTTAGCGAGTTGAGCGGCAAACTGCTCGTTATGAACGGGATAAGGGGCGACCATATTGAACGGCCCTTGCAGGGTCTGATGATCCAGTAAATAAATAATGCCGTTTATCATGTCATCCAGATGGATCCACGGCAGATATTGGCGACCCGTGCCCATTGGCCCACCGAGCCCGATACGGAAGGGGGGAAGCATTTTCGCCAGTGCACCGCCTTTGGCTGCCAGGACGACACCAGTGCGCAGCAGACATACCCGGGTGGTATTGCTTTGTGCCTGGAGTGCCAATGACTCCCAGCGTTGACACAGCATATGGGTGAATTCGTCATGCGGGACTTCGTCTTCGGTGACGACCGCCTGGTCCTGATCGCCATAGTAGCCGGTTGCGGAGCCTGAAATCAGCACGCTGGGCGGCGTGCTGCTAGCATTAATCAGCTTTGCTAACTGCTCGGTCAGATCCCAACGGCTGTGACACAGGCGTTCTTTCTGTGCCTTGCTCCAGCGCTTGTCGGCGATCGGCTCACCGGCCAGGTTAATTACGGCGTCAAAACCCTCCAGTGAGGGTTTATCTTGCAGCGTTGACCAGTAATCGACTTGTTCGCCAAACCGTTCACGTGCGTGCTGCACGTTGCGGCTCAACACCGTAATTTGGTGAGAAAGGCCCAGCAGCCGCTGTGTCAGGCTGCTCCCTATCAATCCTGTGGCGCCGGTGATCAGGATCCGCATGGTCGATTCTCCCTGAAGCTGTAGTTTCAGGCCCGGCGATAGCTCATGGTCATCGAAACCGAGTCGGCGTAGCGCAGGGCCAATAGTTTATCTATCTCCACTTCAGCATAGGTTACCCAGGCGTGTTGTTTCACGATATCGAGCACATCCTGAGTTAATTTTTCCAGCAGGGCAAAGCGGTTATCTTCCACATGGCGGATGATGGCTTTAGTTATGGTTCGGTAGTTGAGCGCATCGTCAATGTTTTCGCTGTCGCGCGCTTTATCTGCCGGATAATGGATCATGACGTTAATCAGGATGTCCTGACGGTTGTTGATTTCTTCTTCCTTGATACCGATGAAAGTACGCAACCGCAGATTTTTTATACGAATAATGGCGTCGGGTTGACTAAATGACATCAGAGAATCTCCACAGGTCTGATTATTTGCGCCCAGAATACACGGAAAGTAAGGAAAAGATAACGAGCCGAGGGAAACTCCCCGGAGCCCGGGGAGTCGGAAATTTAACCCTGTTCAGCCAGTTTGTAAGCACGCTCGGTTGCCGGGCGGTTACTGATACGTTCGAACCAGTTGCGCACTGCCGGGTAATCCGCCAGATCGATGCGCTGACGGGGGTGTGACACTACCCATGGATAAGTCGCAATATCGGCGATGCTGTAGTTATCACCACCCAGGTATGGATGCTTTTGCAGCTCGGCGTCCAGTACGGCATACAGGCGCTTGGTTTCCAGATGGTAACGTTCAATGGCGTAAGGGACGGGTTGTGGCGCGTAATGATTGAAATGGTGATTCTGTCCCAGCATCGGCCCAAATCCTGCCACCTGCCAGAACAGCCACTGCAGCGTAGCTGCGCGCTCGCGTAGCCCTTTGCTCAGTAGTTTGCCGGTTTTCTCTGCCAAATACAGCAGAATTTCACCGGATTCGAACAGGCTGATAGGGGCTCCGCCATCAACCGGTTGCTGGTCGACGATCGCCGGGATTTTGTTGTTGGGTGAAATGCTCAGAAATTCCGGCTTGAACTGATCGCCGGCGCTGATATTTACGCGGTGGATACGGTAGGGTAAGCCAACCTCCTCCAGAAACAGGGTAATCTTGTGACCATTTGGAGTAGGCGCGTAATACAGGTCAATCATGTTGCCTCCTGCGGTAAGGTGATCTGTAAGTCATTACACGGTGTTGCGGTCTTCGCCGCGCACAAAGGTATATCAGAGATCTTTCTATAGGATTACCTACAATAGCAGCTAAGAATAGCAGGCTATGTGAGATTCGTCTGATGCTATCTCCACAAGATGCCTCACAATTCTCTGTAGGTAAATCTGCGGTTTGCCGTGCAGTGACAGCGCGCTAAAATAGGGCTTATTTCCTTATCAAGGACAAGGTTATGAAGCTGATATTTGCCTCGGATATACATGGTTCACTCCCTGCCACCGAAAGTGTGCTGGATCACTTTGAACAAAGCGGTGCCGATTGGCTGATCTTACTGGGCGATTTGCTGAATCATGGGCCACGAAACGCGTTACCCGCGGGATATCAGCCAGCGCAGGTTGCTGAGCATTTGAATCGCTATAGCGACAAGATCATCGCCGTTCGCGGCAACTGTGATAGTGAAGTTGATCAGATGTTACTGTCATTTCCTATCACGGCGTCTTGGCAGCAGGTGCTATTGCAAAAAAGACGATTGTTTTTAACCCACGGTCACCTTTATCATCCTTCCGCACTGCCGCCGTTATCTGCCGGAGATGTGCTGGTTTATGGACACACTCATTTACCGCAGGCGGAGCGGCAGGGGGATATTTACTGCTTTAATCCAGGGTCGGTCAGCATTCCGAAAGGGGGCTTTCCCGCCAGCTATGGCATACTGGAGGACGGCATTTTAAGTGTGGTCACGTTGCACAGCGGCAAGGCTGTTGCAGAGGTGGCATTAACGCACTAATTTATACACACACAATAAAAATCTTTGAAAAACACTCATTGATTAACCAGTGCGCGGGATGCATCGCGCCAAAATAGAAGGTTTTAGAGGATGGCGGAACAGGGTCAGGCTGCAGATACCGAGTGGGTTGATATCGTCGACGAGCAAAACGAAGTGATTGCTCAATCCAGTCGCCAACAGATGCGTGCTCAACGGCTGCGTCATCGTGCTACCTATATTGTGGTGCATGATGGAATGGGTAAAATTCTGGTGCAGCGTCGCACCGACATTAAAGATTTCTATCCGGGCTGGCTGGACGCCACTGCGGGTGGCGTAGTGCAAAGCGGGGAGAATGTGCTGGATTCTGCGCGCCGCGAGGCGGAAGAAGAGCTGGGTATTGCTGGCGTTCCTTTCGCCGAGCATGGGCTGTTCTACTTCGAAGAAGAACAGTGCCGGGTTTGGGGCGCGCTGTTCAGCTGTGTCTCCCATGGTCCGTTTGCTCTGCAGGAAGAAGAAGTGGTTGAGGTGAGCTGGCTGACGCCGGAAGAAATCACTGCACGCTGCGACGAATTCACACCGGATTCACTCAAAGCACTGTCGCTGTGGCTGACACGCAACAATGAACAGGCCTACGGTAAACCACTGCGTGATACCGACGAAAACGCCTGACGTGTTCTCGCAATAAAAAAAACCGGTCAATTGACCGGTTTTTTTATCTGATAACTCAGGAATTATCAGGCTTTGATTGCTGCGGCATCAGCCTGAGAAGACTGAATGGCGGTCAGCGCGACGGTGTAAACAATGTCGTCTACCAGTGCGCCACGCGACAGGTCGTTCACTGGTTTGCGCATGCCTTGCAGCATTGGCCCGATGGACACCAGATCTGCAGAGCGTTGTACTGCTTTGTAGGTGGTGTTACCGGTGTTCAGGTCAGGGAAGATGAACACGGTGGCCTGGCCTGCAACTGGCGAGTTAGGCGCCTTGGACTTCGCAACGTCAGCCATGATGGCGGCGTCGTATTGCAGCGGGCCATCGATGATCAGGTCAGGACGTTTTTCCTGTGCCAGACGAGTCGCTTCACGCACTTTCTCAACGTCGCTACCCGCACCGGAGTTACCGGTAGAGTAGGAGATCATTGCTACGCGTGGTTCGATACCGAAGGCGGCAGCGGAGTCTGCTGACTGAATAGCAATCTCAGACAGTTGCTCTGCGGTTGGATCCGGGTTGATCGCACAGTCGCCGTAAACCAGAACCTGGTCAGGCAGCAGCATGAAGAACACGGACGACACCAATGAACTGCCCGGTGCGGTTTTGATCAACTGCAACGGTGGACGGATGGTGTTGGCAGTGGTGTGAACCGCACCAGAAACCAGACCGTCGACTTCGCCTTTCTCCAGCATCAGAGTACCGAGAACCACATTGTCTTCCAGTTGCTCGCGCGCAACCACTTCGGTCATGCCCTTGCTCTTGCGCAGCTCAACCAGACGCGGCACATACTGTTCACGGACAGCGACCGGATCAACAATCTCGATGCCTTTACCCAGCTCAACGCCCTGAGCGGCGGCAACGCGTTGGATCTCTTCCGGGTTACCCAACAGCACACATTCTGCGATACCACGTTCGGCACAGATAGCTGCCGCTTTCACGGTACGCGGTTCATCGCCTTCAGGCAGCACGATGCGTTTGCCGGCTTTACGTGCCAGTTCGGTCAGCTCGTAACGGAACGCTGGTGGAGACAGACGACGTGAACGCTCAGAGGTGGCGGTCAGAGACTCGATCCACTCGGCGTTGATGTGGCTGGCCACGTAGTTCTGCACTTTCTCGATGCGCTGGTGGTCGTCCGCTGGCACTTCGAGGTTGAAGCTTTGCAGGCTGAGTGAGGTCTGCCAGGTGTTGGTGTCGACCATAAATACCGGCAGGCCGGTTTGGAAGGCACGTTCACACAGTTTTCTGATCGGTTCGTCGATGGCATAGCCACCGGTCAGCAGAATGGCACCGATTTCCACGCCGTTCATGGCTGCCAGACAGGCGGACACCAACACGTCAGGGCGGTCTGCCGAAGTGACCAGCAGTGAGCCCGGACGGAAGTGTTCCAGCATGTGCGGGATGCTGCGCGCACAGAAGGTCACAGACTTCACGCGACGGGTCATGATGTCGCCTTCATTGACCACAGTGGCCTTCAGGTGACGGGCCATGTCGATAGCACGGGTTGCAATCAGATCGAAGCTCCACGGCACACAGCCCAATACTGGCAGCGGGCTGTTGGCGAACAGTTGCGCCGGGTCAACGTTGGTTACGCTGGCCTTGGTGGAATCGTCGAAGATCTCGGACAGGTCAGGGCGGGTACGGCCCTGCTCATCAACTGGTGCATTAAGCTTATTGATGATCACGCCGGTGATATTTTTGTTTTTGCTGCCGCCGAAGCTGCTGCGGGCCAACTCAATGCGCTCTTTCAGCTGTGCTGGGGAATCGTTGCCCAGCGCCAGTACGAAGACGATTTCTGCATTCAGCGTTTTGGCGATTTCATAGTTCAGCGCATTGGCGAACTGGTGCTTACGGGTCGGTACCAGACCTTCGATCAACACCACTTCCGCATCTTTGGTGTTCTCGTGGTAGCGAGCCACGATTTCTTCCATCAGCACGTCTTGCTGGTTGGAGCTCAGCAAGCCTTCAACGTAGCTCATACGCAGCGGTTCAGCGGCTGTAATCGTGGAGTTGCTGCTACGGATGATGGTGGTGGTTTGGTCGAGCGAGTCGCCGCCAGTGCGTGGCTGAGCGATAGGTTTGAACACGCTCAGGCTAACGCCTTTTTGTTCCATGGAGCGGATGACACCCAGGCTGACGCTGGTCAGGCCGACGCTGGTGCCAGTGGGGATCAACATAATTGTACGTGACACAGAATAGTCCTCTTCACGATTTAACATGAGGCTATAGCCAAAATAGTTGAAGTTGCAGCCAGGCAGTAAACACGTGCGGCCCTGAGCGTTTAGATAACTAAATGACCCGGGTGAACGCGTTCAGTCAACGTGGCTGCGGCTTCAAGTATGAAGGCTAAAACAGCACCGCCAGCCTGGGCTGACGGTGTCGGAAAGCGTTACGCGGTCAGACGGGATGCGTCTTGCGCGATGACCAATTCTTCGTTGGTCGGGATAACCAGCGCCAGGCGGCTGCCGTCTTTGGTGATGGCACCGGATTTACCGAAACGAGCAGCCATGTTGCGCTCGTGGTCAATCTCGAAGCCCAGCAGACCCAGTTTATCCAGGGTCAGCTCACGCACCATGCCCGCGTTTTCACCGATACCGCCGGTGAAGATTACCGCGTCCAGACGGCCATCCATCAGTGCACTGTATGCGCCGATGTATTTGGCCAGACGGTGGCAGAATACGTCCATTGCACGTTTGGCATCGGCTTTGGTTTCGTAGTTGTCTTCGACATAACGGCAGTCGCTGGTGACTTCAGTCAGGCCCAGCAGGCCGGATTCTTTGGTCAGCATTTTGTTGATTTGATCAACGCTCATGCCCAGTGCGTCATGCAGGTGGAAGATGATGGCTGGATCGATGTCACCGCTGCGGGTACCCATCACCAGGCCTTCCAGTGGAGTCAGACCCATGGAGGTATCAACACATTTACCGTTGCGCACTGCAGTTACAGAACCGCCGTTGCCCAGGTGGCAAGTGATCAGGTTAACTTCTTCAACAGGCTTGTTCAGCGCTTTCGCTGCTTCTTGAGTCACGTAGAAGTGGCTGGTGCCGTGTGCGCCATAGCGACGAACGCTGTGGTCACGGTACAGGCTGTACGGCAGGGCGTACAGGTAGGATTCTTCCGGCATGGTCTGGTGGAACGCGGTGTCGAACACAGCAACGTTTTTATCAGCCAGTTTAGGGAAGGATTTCAATGCTTCAGCGATACCGATCAGGTGCGCTGGGTTATGCAGTGGTGCAAATGGTACGGCATCTTTGATACCCTGCAGAACATCATCATTGATTACAGCAGAAGCGGTAAACTTCTCGCCGCCGTGCACAATACGGTGACCGATAGCGGTCAGCTGTGCAGAAAGCTCCGGTTTTTGTGCCAGAATAGTATTAACAATGTAGTTCAGTGCTTCGCTGTGCGCAGCGCCGGCACCCAGAGCAGCTTCATGTTTGGCGCCGTCCATCTTCCACTTGAGGCGAGCCTCAGGCAGGTGGAAACATTCGGCTAAGCCGGAGAGGTGTTCTTCACCGTTGACAGCATCGATGATAGCGAATTTCAGGGAAGAACTGCCGCAGTTAAGGACCAGTACTAGCTTACTCGACATGGAAGTACCTACTTAAATAGTTCGTGTTGTTAAAGGAAAGACCAAAACACGTGGTGAATTAATCGTCAATCAGACAACAAGCGTAGCGCATAATGCCGTTGACATTTATGATTAACATCATGTGAATTGCACAAACCACATGATGATGAAAAAACCGATGATTTCTCTGCGGTTTAAGTAATCTTGATTTTTATAGGGCTAAAAGTTGACAGAATTCTTGTCATCTTCTACCGGCCAAAAGGCCGGCTTAGGATACCGATAGCCTGAGGCAAACACAAAATAAATTTAAAGCTTCAAATTTTTTAGTATTGTGTTTGCCGTGCCCTTATTTTTCTTTGTGACGTTGAGGTACGTGATGACGAGCAAACCGTCCGGTTCCGTAAGCTGGTTTCAGGTATTCCAGCGCGGGCAGCATTATATGAAAACCTGGCCGTCAGACAAACGTCTGGCTCCGGTCTTTCCGGAGAATCGCGTTGCGAGTGCCACCCGTTTTGCCGTCCGCTTTATGCCGCCGCTGGCGGTGTTTACCCTGACCTGGCAGATTGCCCTTGGTGGTCAGTTAGGTCCGGCCATTGCCACGGCATTGTTCGCCTGTAGCATGCCAATGCAAGGTTTGTGGTGGTTAGGTCGTCGTTCGATCACACCATTGCCGCCAACGCTGTTGCAATGGTTCCACGAAGTGCGTAACAAGCTGACGGAAGCCGGACAGGCGGTTGCGCCGGTAGAAGGCACGCCGACCTATCAGGCATTGGCGGATCTGCTGAAACGCGCCTTCAAGCAGTTGGATAAAACCTTCCTGGATGATCTGTAACATCAAAAATGGCCGCATTCTTCAGCGGCCTTTTTACTGTTGTGACCAATAACCCCGGTTTAAATCAAAGAACCGGTGAGTTGTGATTTCCTGCGATATTGCGCTGTGCGATGCTTCCGCCATAAGCAATTTATCGAGGAAATTATGATGGAAATGACCCACGCTCAACGGCTAATCCTGTCAAACCAATACAAGATGATGACCCTGCTTGATCCGGATAACGCTGAACGTTACCGTCGCCTGCAGACCATTATCGAACGCGGTTTCGGCCTACAGATGCGCGAACTGGACCGCGATTTTGGTGAAATGAGCGAAGACGTGTGCCGCACCATTATCAATGTGATGGAAATGCACCATGCATTGCAGGTTTCCTGGGATAACCTGAAGGAAAAACAGGGGATTGAGGCACGTCGACTGGCGTTTCTCGGTTTTGACGCTGCCACCGAAGCACGTCATTTGAGCTACGTGCGTTTCCTGGTTAATACCGAGGGGCGTTATACTCATTTCGATTCCGGCAGCCACGGCTTTAACGCCCAAACCAAAATGTGGGAAAAGTACCAGCGTATGCTGGCGATCTGGCTGTCATGCCCACGCCAATATCATTTGAGCGCCGTTGAGATAGCGCAAATTATCAATGCCTGAATAAAAGAGGTTTCCTGTGGAGTGTAAGGGTTTTCTGTTCGATCTTGATGGGACGTTGGTGGATTCGTTGCCGGCGGTAGAGCGCGCCTGGATCAATTGGGCCACACGCCGCGGCATTAATCCGCAGGACGTACTGGATTTTATTCACGGTAAACAGGCCATTACCTCGTTGCGTCACTTTATGCCGGGTGAAAGTGAGGACGCTATTCAGCAAGAGTTCTTGCTGTTGGAGCAAGTAGAAGCACAGGACACCGATGGCGTGACTGCGCTGCCTGGGGCCGCGGCGTTGCTGGCGCGGTTGGACCAACTCGATAT
Source organism: Serratia grimesii NBRC 13537 (assembly GCF_001590905.1). Lineage (GTDB taxonomy): Bacteria > Pseudomonadota > Gammaproteobacteria > Enterobacterales > Enterobacteriaceae > Serratia > Serratia grimesii. The sequence goes on along the minus strand of NZ_BCTT01000012.1, from coordinate 129,777 downwards.
TCCGTGGGCGATCGTTACCTCCGGCTCTATCCCGGTCGCTACCGCTCGCCGTCGCGCAGGGGGTTTGCCAGAGCCAGAAGTTTTCATTACTGCTGAACAGGTAAAACATGGCAAACCGCAGCCGGATGCGTATCTGTTGGGCGCTGAACGTCTCGGCTTGGCGCCGCAGGATTGCGTTGTGGTTGAAGATGCTGCTGCCGGTATTCTTTCTGGCTTGGCTGCGGGTTGCCAGGTGATTGCAGTCAATGCACCTGCCGATGCACCAAAACGGGATCAGGTCGATTTGCTGCTGACATCGCTTGAGCAGATCGCCGTGCACAAAACGGAACAGGGCGCAGAGATTCGTCTGGTGGCGTAACGCCAGGATCTCTATCTTCACCCTAATTGATTAGACCCCGCATCGGCGGGGTTTTTTTATGCTATTTTTTAAGCCCTTGGATATCTCTGCCGGATGAGGCCGTTTTGAACAGCGAATTACTGTGGGTGCTGAGTTTACTGTTGATTGCCATTGTGCTGTTTACCACGAATAAGCTGCGTATGGACGTCGTAGCGTTGCTGGTGATCATCGCCTTTGTGCTAAGTGGCACACTGACCTTGTCTGAGGCTACGGTGGGCTTTAGTGACCCCAATGTAATTCTGATTGCTGCGCTGTTCGTGATCGGTGAGGGGTTGGTACGCACCGGTGTGGCTTATCAGGTGGGTGACTGGTTGGTGAAAGTTGCCGGTAGTAGTGAAACCAAGATGTTGATGTTGCTGATGGTCACCGTGGCCGGGCTGGGCGCGTTCATGAGCTCGACAGGCGTGGTGGCAATCTTTATTCCGGTGGTGCTTAGCGTGGCGGCGCGTATGAAAATTGCCCCGGGCAGGTTGATGATGCCGCTGAGCTTTGCCGGTCTGATTAGCGGCATGATGACGCTGGTGGCGACGCCGCCAAACATGGTAGTGAACAGCGAATTGGTGCGAGAGGGCATTAGCGGCTTTGGTTTTTTCGGCGTGACGCCAGTCGGGTTAGCGGTACTGGTGTTGGGCGTGGGCTACATGTTGGTGGCTCGCCGCTGGTTGAGCAATGACGACGGTGACAAAACGCGCGAAACCTGGCAGCGTCGCACTTTCCGTGATCTGATCCGCGACTATAAGCTGACGGGCAGGGCGCGCCGGCTGGCTATCCGTAACGGGTCTCCGCTGGTGGGGCGCTCGCTCGACGAAGTGCATCTGCGCGCCCGCTACGGCGCAAACGTGGTGGGGATTGAACGTTGGAAACGCTTTCGGCGTGTGATGGTAAGCGCATCCGGCAGCACCGAGCTGCGTGAAGGGGACGTACTTTTGCTCGATATGTCGGACAGCCAGGTGGATCTCCGCGAGTTTTGCAGTGATCAGCAACTGGAGCCGATGGTATTACGCGGCGATTACTTCTCCGAACAATCACGCAACGTGGGTATGGCGGAAGTGTCGTTAATCCCCGATTCAACGCTGTTGGGCAAAAGCCTGCGTGAATCTACCTTTCGCAGTCGCTACGATCTGAACGTGGTCGGCATACGTCGCAATGGTAAAACGCTGCCGGGTAAATTGGTGGATGAACCGCTAGCGTTGGGCGATATCCTGCTGGTGATCGGTGACTGGAAGGCCATTCGTCAATTGCAGGTAAAAACCCATGATTTCATCGTGCTCAACTTGCCGGCAGAGGTCGACGAGGTAGCACCGGCGATCACCCAGGCACCGCATGCGTTGTTCTGTTTGGCGCTGATGGTGGCCATGATGTTGACTGATGAGATCCCCAATCCCATCGCCGCATTGATTGCCTGTTTATTGATGGGAAAGTTCCGCTGTATCGACATGGAAAGTGCCTATAAGTCGATTCATTGGCCGAGCATTATCTTGATTGTCGGCATGATGCCGTTCGCCCAGGCACTGCAAAAAACAGGCGGGGTGGACTTGATCGTCCGCGGGTTAATGGATGTTGCCGGTGGTGCTGGACCACGGGTCATGCTGGTGTGTCTGTTCGCACTGTGTGCCACTATCGGGCTGTTTATCTCCAACACGGCGACGGCTGTACTGATGGCACCAATTGCTATTGCCGCTGCGCGTGAAATGGGTGTCTCGCCGTACCCGTTTGCGATGATTATCGCTATCGCCGCGTCAGCTGCGTTTATGACGCCAGTTTCTTCGCCGGTGAATACCTTGGTGCTGGGGCCGGGGAACTATAAGTTTGGTGATTTTGTCCGTATGGGCGTGCCATTCACACTACTGGTGATGTTGGTCAGCGTGATTATTGTGCCGTGGCTGTATGCTTTTTAATTAACGGCGCAGCGTGCTGCGCCATGAAGGTTACAGGGAGGAGTCCAGGCTGATTTCGTCCAGGGACAGGCTGAAACTGGGAATAAACACATTCATGAAGTAATCCATCTCCGGGCTGCTGCGCTGCTGCAGGGTCTTTTCCAACCGGGCTTTCGCCAGCTTGAATTCGTTATTACCGGCAGACAACTCCTCCAGACATTTCAGGTAGGCACAGAGCGCATCTGCCTGCTTAACCACCAATTTTTCGTCTTCAGTGTAATAGTGCTCGTCAAGAATGGAGCGGAAATCGTTGCGTAACTCGGCGGGAATCATATCCAGCAACTTCTGCTGGGCGATCTTTTCGATCTTCTTATATTCGTGGGCGATCTGTGGATTGTAATACTTGATCGGCGTCGGCATGTCACCAGTGATCACTTCACTGGCATCATGATACATCGCCAGCAGGGCGACGCGATCGGCGCTCAGGTTGCCATTGAACTTTCGGTTTTTGATCACGGCCAACGCATGAGCGACAAACGCTACCTGCAGACTGTGTTCGGAAACATTCTCGGTACGGACATTGCGCATCAGCGGCCAGCGATTAATCAGTTTCAAGCGTGACAGATGGGCAAAAAAGTGGCTCTGGCTCATGGTGCTCTCTTTTACAACGGCAAGTGAGGTCTCCATTGTGAGCAGTGATTGCGGCTTATGCAAATATCCTTCTTGCTACGAGCAGCCTATTTTTAGGCTGCCTGCGGCTACCCCGGTTACACAATATTTTAGGATACCGGGGATAGCGTTCCCGCTCAGTAACTGTCAGGAGGTTACCTGAGCGGGGTCTACTCATTTACTGACGGTAGCTTTCGAGGAAGCGTCCCAGTTTGCCTACTGCCATTTCCAGCTCGTCCACACGTGGTAAGGTCACGATGCGCACGTGATCCGGATATGGCCAGTTGAAGGCGCTCCCCTGTACCAGCAGCACTTTTTCCTGTAACAGCAGGTCCAGTACCAATTTCTGGTCGTCGTGGATATTGAATCGTTTAGCGTCGATACGAGGGAACATGTACAGTGCACCCTGAGGCTTCACGCAGGAAACGCCAGGGATCTCGTTCAACAGTTCCCAGGTGCGGTTGCGCTGTTCATACAGACGGCCACCGGGTTGAATGAATTCGCTGATGCTCTGATAGCCGCCCAAAGCCGTTTGGATCGCATGCTGCATCGGCACGTTGGCACACAGGCGCATTGACGCCAGCATTTCCAGGCCTTCAATGTAACCCTTGGCGTGTTTCTTCGGCCCGTTCAGTACCATCCAACCCTGGCGGAAACCGGCTACGCGGTAGGTTTTAGACAGCCCGTTGAAAGTCACCGTCAGCAAATCCGGTGCCAGTGCGGCGATAGAATGGTGTTCGGCTTCGTCATACAGGATTTTGTCGTAAATCTCGTCGGCGAAGATGATCAGGTTGTGTTCACGGGCGATCTCAACAATCTGTTCCAACAGTTCTTTGCTGTATACCGCGCCGGTCGGGTTATTCGGGTTGATGATCACAATACCGCGAGTGCGGGGGGTAATTTTGCTGATGATGTCATCCAGATCTGGGAACCAACCGGCTTCTTCATCACACAGATAATGCACAGCCTTGCCGCCAGACAGCGAGACAGCGGCGGTCCATAACGGATAATCCGGTGCCGGCACCAGCATTTCGTCACCGCTGTTCAGCAACGCCTGCATGGATTGCACGATCAGTTCAGAAACCCCATTGCCGATGTAGATATCCTCAACGGTCATGTCACGTATGTTACGCGCCTGGTAGTGCTGCATGATCGCTTTACGTGCCGAGAAGAGCCCTTTGGAATCAGAGTAGCCTTGCGCCGTGGGCAAATTGCGAATCACGTCGACCAGGATTTCATCAGGGGCGTCAAAACCAAACGGGGCTGGGTTGCCGATGTTCAGTTTCAGGACTTTATTGCCTTCTTCTTCAAGACGTTTAGCTTCTTTGAGCACCGGGCCGCGAATGTCATAGCAGACGTTGTCCAGTTTGTTGGATTTCTCAATGGGGGACATAAAAAGTTGAGCCTTTTGCTGGGATGGGGGCGTTCCTACCGTGGAACACCGCAACCTGCACAATGTACTCCTGGCGATAGCGCTTTTGAAGGGTTATGCACGCCTTTGGTGCAAACGAAGGGGGAGGGGGGCAATTTCAGGGGGTATAAACAACGCTAAAGTAATTTAATGGGTTTTAACTCCGGATTTTAATTGTTTTCTGGTTTTTTACTCTGTTATGGTGAGCGCGTGCAGGCATAATTGCCCAGAAGCATCAAGACCGCAGCGATAAAACGTCCACGACTGTTAAGCTGGACCGAGGATTAAAACAGATAAAATGTAAAGAAATGATAATGCCAGAGTAGTCTGATGGCGAGTTGCTAATCGGCGATCCACACTAAATGATAAGGCCAAATTACATTAGCAATATTACAGTTTGTATCTTAAGCCACATTTAAGTGGTTATTCCGGAGTTATTCATGGAATAAATGTTACTAGTTGAATTTATTAAATTCGTTACAAAACGAACCGAAAGATACAGGAAAAAAAATTTATGTTTTATCGTGTCGATTGACGCTGAGGCCAGTCAGGGTGCGGAAGTTGTGCAGCACAATTGGAGTGGAAATCAGGCGCGGTGAATGAGTAAAATATTTATGCAGGTTAAAATTAAACACTTTAACCACTAATAAAGTACGGCGTTCTATAAGCATCTGCGATAGATCACATTTTAAAAGGCGATAGAGGTAACGAAATAAAAGTAATTTTTTTGCCCTCCACTAATGAGTGGGGTACTGTCATGTCTGGCATCGTCCCTTTTAAACGATGTCTTAGAAATACACCAAGGTAGTTTGTAAATTAGAATTCAAAAAGTGAAGAAAACACTATGACAACTGCAAATCGTCCGATACTCAATCTCGACCTCGATCTGCTTAGAACCTTTGTTGCTGTTGCTGATTTGAATACTTTTGCGGCGGCGGCAGTTGCCGTTTGTCGTACCCAATCAGCCGTCAGTCAACAAATGCAGCGGTTAGAGCAACTGGTTGGCAAAGAGTTGTTTGCCCGTCATGGGCGCAATAAATTACTGACCGAACACGGTATACAGCTTCTCGGCTACGCCAGGAAAATCCTGCGCTTCAACGACGAAGCCTGTACTTCGCTGATGTACAACAATATAAAGGGTGTTCTGACTATCGGTGCTTCTGACGATACCGCCGATACCATTTTGCCTTTCCTCCTCAACCGCGTCACGTCAGTGTATCCAAAGCTGGCAATTGATGTTCGGGTGAAACCTAGTTCGTTTATGACCGACATGCTGGAAAACGGTGAAGTCGATCTGGCGATTACCACAATGGCTACCGAAGACCGCCCGCACATTGTGTTGCGGACTTCGCCAACCCTGTGGTATTGCTCGGCGGATTACTATTTTCAGGCTGGAGAACCGATCCCGTTGGTGGTGATGGACGAACCGAGTCCGTTCCGCGCAATGGCGATCAAACACCTGGATGATGCCGGGATTCCATGGCGAATCGCCTATGTTGCGTCAACACTCTCTGCCGTTCGTGCTGCGTGCAAGGCAGGGCTGGGGATCACTGTTCGGCCAATCGAAATGATGAGCCCGGACTTGCGGGTATTAGGCGCGGTAGAAGGCTTGCCACCGTTGCCGGATACCCAATATGCCTTGTGCAAGGATCCAAAGTGCGCAAACGAGCTGGCAATGGCAATTTTCAGCGCAATGCAGAACGGCAATAGCAACTACAGCTTCAGTGGGCCAGGTGCTTCGCTGCAAGATGATGCTTGTCTGGTTGATGATGAGGAATAACGCCAAAACGCGTTAATCCGGATGAAAAACCTCCACCTCGGTGGAGGTTTTTTTTGGCCTAAAATCACGGAAAGTTATCTTTATAAGCGATTAACCTGATTTAAAGCCTGAAAAGGTTATTTCTGTTGTTTTATTTTGCAGGTGAGAACTGTTATCAGTCGAAAAAAAAGACTTTCGATGATTTTTTGAACGAATAATTGCGGAGCTAAAGGCCTGGAATCAATATGGTTATTTTGGTAGTTTGTCACGGCCGTGTTTGACCGCCGAAATTGACAAAATTTATTAAAGGGCCACACTTTTTTTGAGGATTTATGCTGGAAACGTGTCCTGGATCAAAAAAATACCCCTAGGTAGTGAGTGGAAGAACAGGAGATTCCTGAGACAATGGTATAGTAAAACTGAAATGTGCATGTTGGTTTATATCTATCTGTTTCTACACAGCAATTAACTGACACGATTTAGCCTAAGCCAGGCGCATGAAATGTTAATTAAATGATATGTATGTAAACTAGTGTGTAGATACTTTTGTCAAAGTTGACAAAAGGTTATAGAAAGGAGTAAAAAGCCCACAGTAAAACGCTGCCTAACTCGCTGTAAAAGCAGTTTGTTTGTGTGGTTAATTTATCCTTCCCTTAAATCGATGTGGTGCACTAACTGCCAGATACAAGAGCAGAGCGATCGACGCCACTTTTGATGAGTAAGCATAGAGTATGTCAACAACCACTGAAGTTATCGCTCATCACTGGGCGTTCGCCGTATTTCTTGTCGTGGCTATCGGGCTTTGCGGCTTAATGCTGCTGGGTGCGTTCTTCTTGGGCGGGAGAGCCCGCGCGCGCGCCAAACACACCCCATTTGAATCAGGCATCGACTCAGTCGGCACGGCGCGTATGCGTCTGTCTGCCAAGTTCTACCTGGTCGCCATGTTCTTCGTTATTTTCGATGTTGAAGCCTTGTACCTGTACGCCTGGTCGGTCTCCATTCGTGAGAGCGGTTGGGTTGGCTTTATCGAAGCCGCCATTTTCATTTTGGTGCTATTGGCCGGTCTGTTTTATCTGGTGCGTATTGGCGCATTGGACTGGACACCGTCGCGTTCCAAACGTCTGAGTAAACCAGGCACGATCACTAACACCAACAGTCATCCGCAGTAGTCGGTTAAAAACGAGGCATTAAGATGGACTATACGCTCACCCGCATAGACCCGAACGGTGAGAACGACCGTTACCCCCTGCAAAAACAGGAGATCGTCGCAGATCCTCTGGACCAACAGGTTCACCGCACGGTTTACATGGGTAAACTCGAACATGCATTGCATGACATGGTGAACTGGGGGCGTAAAAACTCTATTTGGCCATATAACTTCGGCCTTTCGTGCTGTTATGTGGAGATGGTGACGTCGTTTACCGCCGTTCACGATGTGGCCCGTTTTGGTGCTGAAGTATTGCGTGCTTCACCGCGTCAGGCTGACCTGATGGTCGTTGCCGGCACTTGCTTCACCAAGATGGCCCCGGTCATTCAGCGCCTGTATGAACAGATGCTGGAGCCAAAATGGGTGATCTCCATGGGCGCCTGCGCCAACTCCGGCGGCATGTACGACATCTATTCCGTTGTACAGGGCGTGGACAAGTTCCTTCCGGTCGACGTGTATATTCCTGGCTGCCCACCGCGTCCAGAAGCGTACATGCAAGCGCTGATGCTGCTACAGGAATCTATTGGCAAAGAACGCCGCCCTCTGTCTTGGGTTGTCGGCGATCAGGGCGTTTATCGCGCCAATATGCAGTCTGAAAGAGAGCGTAAACACGGCGAGCGTATCGCGGTGACCAACCTTCGGACGCCTGACGAGATTTAAGACGTTCATTTAACGTCCATCTTAGTGCGCTATTGGTTAACACAGCGAAAAGTGAACTTGCGGCGAAATAACCCTTTAGTGTGGTGAAAAAAAATTATGACAGATTTAACGACGCACGACGCCTTGCCTTCTTGGCAAACCCGGGATCACCTTGACGATCCGGTTATTGGCGAACTGCGCAACCGTTTTGGGCCGGAAGCCTTTACTGTTCAGCCCTCCCGTACCGGAATGCCCGTGGTATGGGTCAAACCTGACCAGCTACTGGAAGTAATGACGTTTTTAAGAAAACAGCCGAAGCCTTACGTTATGCTGTTCGATTTGCATGGCGTGGACGAGCGTCTGCGAACCCACCGCGATGGCCTGCCTGCTGCGGATTTCTCTGTTTTCTATCATCTGATTTCTATCGAACGTAACCGCGATATCATGCTGAAAGTGGCACTGTCTGAAAAAGACTTGCACGTGCCCACAGCAACCAAGGTCTTCCCGAATGCCAACTGGTATGAGCGTGAAACCTGGGAAATGTTCGGTATTACCTTCGACGGCCACCCACACCTGACGCGCATCATGATGCCGCAAACCTGGGAAGGCCACCCGCTGCGTAAAGACTACCCGGCCCGCGCCACCGAATTCGATCCTTTTGTGTTGACCAAACAGAAAGAAGATTTGGAAATGGAAGCGCTGACCTTCAAGCCAGAAGATTGGGGCATGAAGCGCGGCACCGAGAACGAGGACTTCATGTTCCTTAACCTCGGTCCGAACCACCCGTCTGCGCACGGTGCATTCCGTATCATTCTGCAGTTGGATGGCGAAGAGATCGTCGATTGCGTTCCAGATATTGGTTACCACCACCGTGGCGCCGAGAAAATGGGCGAACGTCAGTCCTGGCACAGCTACATTCCGTACACCGACCGTATCGAGTATCTCGGCGGTTGTGTGAACGAAATGCCTTATGTGCTGGCGGTTGAGAAACTGGCCGGTATCAAAGTGCCGGATCGCGTAGACACCATTCGCGTGATGCTGTCAGAACTGTTCCGCATCAACAGTCACTTGCTGTACATCAGTACCTTTATTCAGGACGTCGGCGCAATGACCCCGGTGTTCTTCGCCTTTACCGACCGTCAGAAAATCTACGATTTGGTTGAAGCGATTACCGGTTTCCGTATGCACCCGGCCTGGTTCCGTATTGGCGGTGTTGCACACGACCTGCCACGCGGCTGGGATCGTCTGCTGCGCGAGTTCCTTGAGTGGATGCCAAAACGTCTGGATTCTTACGTCAAGGCTGCACTGAAGAACAGCATCCTAAAAGGCCGTTCTGTCGGTGTTGCATCCTACAATGCTAAAGAAGCCTTGGAGTGGGGCGTCACTGGCGCGGGTCTGCGCGCTACCGGTATCGAGTTCGACGTGCGTAAATGGCGTCCATATTCTGGCTACGAGAATTTCGATTTTGAAATTCCGGTGGGCGACGGCAACAGCGACTGCTATACCCGTGTGATGTTAAAAGTGGAAGAGCTGCGTCAGAGTCTGCGCATCCTCGAACAGTGCCTGAACAACATGCCGGAAGGCCCGTTCAAGGCCGATCACCCGCTGACCACACCGCCGCCGAAAGAGCGCACGTTGCAGCACATTGAAACGCTGATCACCCACTTCCTGCAGGTTTCCTGGGGCCCGGTGATGCCAGCCAACGAATCATTCCAGATGATTGAAGCCACTAAAGGGATCAACAGCTACTACCTGACCAGCGACGGCAGCACCATGAGCTACCGCACCCGGGTACGTACGCCAAGCTTTGCGCATTTGCAGCAAATCCCAGCGGTAATCCGTGGCAGCCTGGTCTCCGACCTGATCGTCTATCTGGGTAGTATCGATTTTGTAATGTCAGATGTGGACCGCTAACTATGCATGATCAAAAAGACAATCACGCGAATAACGAAGCGCTTGAACCCATCAATGCGGCCGCTCCTCAGAGCGGCGTTGATGCATTTGAGCTGAGCGCGGAAGAACGTGATGCGATCGAGCACGAAAAGCACCATTACGAGGATCCACGCGCCGCCTCCATTGAAGCACTGAAAATTGTGCAGAAGCAGCGTGGTTGGGTTCCGGACGGTGCGATTTATGCCATCGCGGAAGTGCTGGGCATTCCTGCCAGCGACGTAGAAGGCGTGGCCACGTTCTACAGCCAGATTTTCCGTCAGCCAGTAGGACGTCACGTGATCCGTTATTGTGACAGCGTTGTTTGTCACATCACCGGTTATCAGGGCATTCAGGCCGCCATTGAGAAGAAGCTAAGCATCAAACCCGGTCAAACTACCTTTGATGGGCGCTTCACTCTGCTGCCAACCTGCTGCCTGGGCAACTGCGATAAAGGGCCAACCATGATGATTGATGAGGACACTCACAGTCAGCTGAAGCCTGAAGATATCGAGACGTTACTGGAGCAGTATCAATGATTAAAGACATTGTACGCACTCCCGAAATGCACCCGCTGACCTGGCGACTGCGCGACGACAAACAGCCTGTGTGGCTGGATGAATACCGCAGCAAAAATGGTTACGCCGGCGCTGAAAAAGCCATTAAGGGCCTGGCCCCGGATGAGATCGTCACCCTGGTAAAAGACGCCGGGTTGAAAGGTCGTGGCGGCGCAGGTTTCTCTACCGGCCTGAAGTGGAGCCTGATGCCGAAAGACGAATCCATGAACATCCGTTACCTGCTGTGTAACGCCGATGAAATGGAGCCGGGCACCTATAAAGACCGTTTGCTGATGGAACAACTGCCGCACCTGTTGGTGGAAGGCATGCTGATCTCTGCATTCGCGCTGAAGGCTTACCGTGGCTATATCTTCCTGCGCGGTGAGTACATTGAAGCTGCGGTGCATTTGCGCCGTGCGATTGCCGAAGCCACCGAAGCCGGTTATTTGGGCAAGAACATCATGGGCAGCGGCTTTGACTTCGAGCTGATTGTTCATACTGGCGCTGGTCGTTACATCTGCGGCGAAGAAACCGCATTGATCAACTCGCTGGAAGGCCGCCGAGCCAACCCACGCTCCAAGCCACCATTCCCGGCGTCTTCCGGTGTTTGGGGCAAACCGACTTGCGTGAATAACGTGGAAACCCTGTGTAACGTTCCGGCGATCCTGGCGAACGGTATTGACTGGTACAAGGGAATTTCCGCCGGTAAGAGTAACGACGCGGGTACCAAACTGATGGGCTTCTCCGGCCGGGTGAAAAACCCAGGCGTTTGGGAGCTGCCGTTTGGCACCACCGCGCGTGAAATTCTGGAAGATTACGCCGGTGGTATGCGTGACGGATTGCGTTTTAAAGCCTGGCAGCCAGGCGGTGCAGGTACAGACTTCCTGACTGCTGATCACCTTGATCTGCCGATGGACTTCGAGAACATCGGTAAAGCCGGCAGCCGTCTCGGCACCGCGTTGGCGATGGCGGTGGACCACGAAATCGGTATGGTTCCGTTGGTGCGTAACCTTGAAGAGTTCTTCGCACGTGAGTCCTGTGGCTGGTGTACGCCATGCCGTGACGGCTTACCGTGGAGTGTGAAGATCCTGCGTGCATTGGAAAATGGTGAAGGGCAACCGGGGGATATCGAAACCCTCGAGCAGCTGTGCCGTTCCCTTGGCCCAGGAAAAACCTTCTGCGCACATGCGCCAGGTGCCGTAGAGCCACTGCAAAGCGCAATTAAATATTTCCGTGAAGAGTTCGAAGCGGGCATCAAAGTGAAGCACTTCAGCAACGCGCATGCGATTGGTGGTATTCAGGCCAATAATCTGCTGAAGCAACGCTGGTAAGCCCGCTTTTAGCCCAAAGTATTTCGCCGGACAGCCAGGCGGCAAGTGGGGAAATCCCCTGGAGCTTACCGCGGTAAGTCACTGGGGTGAGCACACGCAGCCAACAACGCTGTAGGGTGAAATACGCAGGGATACAGAATTTTTGATTAACGCCTGCCGCGAGGCAGGCCACTTGGAAGCATGCTGACTATGGCTACGATTCATGTAGACGGCAAAGAATACGACGTAGATGGTGCTGACAACCTGCTGCAGGCTTGTCTCTCCCTCGGCCTCGATATTCCTTACTTTTGCTGGCATCCGGCGCTGGGAAGCGTCGGCGCTTGCCGCCAATGTGCGGTAAAGCAATACCAAAACGCGGAAGATACGCGTGGCCGTTTGGTGATGTCTTGTATGACACCGGCATCCGATGGGACCTTTATTTCCATCGACGATGGCGAAGCCAAACAGTTCCGTGAAAGCGTGGTTGAGTGGTTGATGACCAACCACCCACACGACTGTCCGGTATGTGAAGAAGGCGGTAACTGTCATTTGCAGGATATGACAGTAATGACCGGCCACAGCTTCCGTAAATACCGTTTCAGTAAGCGTACCCATAACAACCAGGAGTTAGGGCCGTTTATCTCGCACGAGATGAACCGCTGTATCGCCTGTTACCGTTGTGTGCGCTATTACAAGGATTATGCGGACGGCACTGACTTCGGTGTGTACGGCGCACACGACAATGTCTACTTTGGTCGTGTCGAGAGCGGTACGCTGGAAAGCGAGTTCTCCGGTAACCTGGTAGAAGTGTGCCCGACCGGTGTGTTCACCGACAAAACGCATTCCGAACGCTACAACCGTAAATGGGACATGCAGTTTGCGCCAAGCATCTGCCAGCAGTGCAGCATCGGCTGTAACACCAGCCCGGGTGAGCGTTATGGCGAACTGCGTCGTATCGAAAACCGTTATAACGGCAGCGTGAACCATTACTTCCTGTGTGACCGCGGCCGCTTCGGTTATGGCTACGTGAACCAGAAAGATCGTCCGCGTCAGCCACAGCAACTGCGTGGTGACGACTGGATCACCCTGAATGCCGAGCAGGCAATGCAAGGCGCGGCGGATATTCTGCGTCAGGCGAAGAAAACCATCGGTATCGGCTCTCCGCGCGCCAGCCTGGAAAGTAACTTTGCACTGCGCGAACTGGTCGGTGCCGAGAACTTCTACACCGGGATTTCGCAGGCAGAGCAGGGTCGTTTGAACCTGATGCTGAACGTGCTGCAAAACAGCGGCGTTTACACGCCTGCACTGCGTGAAATCGAAGGCTACGATGCGGTATTGGTGTTAGGTGAAGATCTCACCCAAACCGGTGCGCGTATAGCCCTGTCGGTACGTCAGGCGGTGAAAGGCAAGGCTCGTGCTATGGCGGCAGCCCAGCGTGTTGCCGACTGGCAGATCGCGGCGATCCAAAACATTGGTCAACACGCGAAATATCCGCTGTTTGTGACCAACGTGGATGACACGCGTTTGGACGACATCGCGGCATGGAACTACCGTGCACCGGTGGATGAGCAGGCGCGTTTAGGTTTCGCTATTGCCCATGCGCTGGACAATGCGGCACCGGCGGTCAGCGACTTGGCTGGCGGCCTGGACAAGAAAGTCGACATCATCGTGCAGGCGCTGACTGATGCGCGTAAACCGTTGATCATCACCGGCAGCAACGCCGGTAGCGAAGCCATCATCGAAGCGGCGGCTAACATCGCCAAAGCGCTGAAGGATCGCGGTTCTGACGTGGGTATCACCTTCGTAGCCAGTGCTGCAAATAGCCTCGGTTTGTCGATGATCGGCGGCGGTTCACTTGATCAGGCTTTGACGCAGTTGGAAAACGGCGACGCCGATACTGCTATCGTCATGGAAAACGATCTCTACCGGCATGCGCCTGCGGGGAAAGTGGACGCGGCGCTGGCCAAGGTCAGCAACCTGATTGTAGCGGACCATCAACGCACTGCCGTGATGGAAAAGGCTAACCTGATCCTGTCTGCGGCAAGTTTTGCCGAGAGTGACGGTACGTTGGTCAACCAGGAAGGCCGCGCACAGCGCTTCTTCCAGGTCTACGATCCTGCCTACTACGACGATGCTAAAAAGAATCAGTTTACCGTGATGCTGGAAAGCTGGCGCTGGATGCACTCGCTGCATTCTACCTACACCAGTCGCCACGTGGATTGGACGCAGCTCGACGACGTGATCGCCGCCTGTGTCAATGCATTGCCGCTACTGCAGGGCATCGTCGACGCAGCACCAGACGCGAGCTTCCGTATTCGTGGTCAGAAACTGGCGCGTTCTCCGATTCGCTCCAGCGGCCGTACGGCCATGCGCGCTAATATCAGCGTACATGAACCGCGTCAGCCACAGGATAAAGACACCATGTTCGCCTTCTCCATGGAAGGCAACAACAGTCCGCTGGCCGACCGTCAGCAGATCCCATTCGCATGGGCACCAGGTTGGAACTCACCGCAAGCATGGAACAAGTTCCAGGCCGAAGTGGGTGGCAAGTTGCGTCATGGCGATCCGGGTGTGCGTCTGATTGAAGCAGGGGAGGGCAAGCTGGATTACTTTACCAACGTGCCTGCCGCCTTTGGTCATGAGCAAGGCTGGCGTGTTGCGCCGTATTACCATTTATTCGGCAGTGATGAAATGTCACAGCGTTCTGGTGTGATCCAGCAACGTATGCCGGATGCTTATGTCATGGTGAACCCGGCGGATGCTGCTGCGCTTGGCGTTAATGCCGGTGCGCTGGTGGAATTCAGCTGTGCAGGCCAGACGCTGCGTCTGCCAGTACGCCTGAGTGAAACCCTGACCCAGGGACAGGTGGGTTTACCGCTTGGTTTGCCTGGGATCCCGCCAGTATTGGTGGGTGCGACGGTTGAAAATCTGCGGGAGGCGACACGATGAGCTGGTTTACCCCTGAGGTGATCGACATTCTGATTGCCATTCTTAAAGCGGTAGTGATCCTGCTGGTCGTAGTGAGCTGTGGGGCATTCATGAGCTTCGGCGAACGCCGTTTGCTCGGTTTGTTCCAGAACCGTTATGGACCAAACCGTGTCGGCTGGGGTGGCTCGCTGCAGCTGGTCGCCGACATGATCAAAATGTTCTTCAAGGAAGACTGGGTACCGAAATTCTCCGACCGGGTGATCTTTACCCTGGCGCCGATGATCGCCTTTACTTCCCTGTTGCTGGCATTTGCCATTGTTCCGGTCAGTCCGACCTGGGCAGTGTCCGACCTCAATATCGGTATTTTGTTCTTCCTGATGATGGCTGGCCTGGCGGTATACGCCGTGCTGTTCGCCGGCTGGTCGAGCAACAACAAATACTCGCTGTTGGGGGCGATGCGTGCTTCCGCGCAAACCCTGAGCTATGAAGTGTTCATCGGCCTGTCGCTGATGGGCGTGGTGGCGCAGGCAGACTCCTTCAACATGCAAACCATCGTTGAATCTCAGGCGCATCTGTGGAACGTTATCCCGCAATTCTTTGGTTTTGTTACCTTTGCGATTGCCGGTGTTGCGGTGTGCCACCGCCATCCGTTTGACCAACCAGAAGCCGAGCAGGAACTGGCTGACGGTTACCACATTGAATATTCCGGTATGAAATTCGGTCTGTTCTTTGTGGGTGAGTACATCGGTATCGTCACCGTTTCTGCCCTGATTGTGACGTTGTTCTTCGGTGGCTGGCAGGGTCCATTCCTGCCGCCATTCATCTGGTTCGCGCTGAAAACGGCTTTCTTCATGATGATGTTTATTCTGATTCGTGCTGCTCTGCCACGTCCGCGCTATGACCAGGTGATGGCCTTCGGCTGGAAAGTGTGTCTGCCGCTGACGCTGCTGAACCTGCTGGCGACTGCCGCAGTCATTTTGTACAACGCTCAATAAGGGGTGAATAAACCATGACATTGAAAGAGTTATTGGTTGGTTTCGGCACCCAGGTGCGCAGCATTTGGATGATAGGCTTGCATGCCTTCGCCAAGCGCGAAACCCAGATGTATCCGGAAGAACCGGTTTACCTGCCGCCGCGTTACCGTGGTCGTATTGTGCTGACGCGCGATCCTGACGGTGAAGAACGCTGTGTGGCTTGTAACCTGTGTGCGGTTGCTTGCCCGGTGGGCTGTATCTCGCTGCAAAAAGCAGAACAGAAAGACGGCCGCTGGTACCCGGAGTTCTTCCGCATCAACTTCTCGCGCTGCATTTTCTGCGGCCTGTGCGAAGAGGCTTGCCCGACTACCGCGATCCAGCTGACGCCGGATTTCGAAATGGGTGAGTTCAAGCGCCAGGATCTGGTGTACGAAAAAGAAGATCTGTTGATCTCGGGGCCGGGTAAATATCCGGAATATAACTTCTACCGGATGGCCGGTATGGCGATTGACGGCAAAGCCAAGGGCGAAGCCGAAAACGAAGCCAAACCGATCGACGTCAAAGGTCTGTTGCCTTAAGGAGCCAGCAAGCATGGAAATTGCCTTTTATCTGGCAGGTTTGATTGCGGTGGTCGCGACAATTCGCGTGATCTCGCATACCAACCCTGTGCATGCGTTGCTGTATCTGATCGTCTCGTTATTGGCGATCTCTGCAGTCTTTTTCTCACTCGGCGCGTACTTCGCCGCGGCACTGGAAATCATCGTTTACGCAGGCGCCATCATGGTGTTGTTCGTGTTCGTGGTGATGATGCTGAACCTCGGCAACGCGGTGCAGCAGCAAGAGCGTGATTGGCTGAAGCCGTCGGTGTGGATTGGCCCGGGTCTGTTGTCGCTGGCGCTATTAGCGGTACTGATTGTCGCTATCCGCAGCGTGTCCGATCAGGGCATCAGCGGTGATATGGTTGACGCTAAAGCGGTAGGGATCAGCCTGTTTGGCCCTTACGTTCTGGCGGTCGAGCTGGCTTCAATGCTGCTGTTGGCTGGTCTGGTTGTTGCCTTCCACATTGGTCGTGAGCACAAACCGGGTGAGGTGTTGAGCAACGCCCCGGCCAGTAGCGAAATGGCGAGAAGAAAATCGGAGGAGCAAGCATGATCCCTCTTCAACATGGCCTGATTCTGGCGGCGATTCTGTTCGTCCTGGGTCTGACCGGGTTACTGGTTCGTCGCAACCTGCTGTTTATGCTGATCAGTCTGGAAGTGATGATCAATGCTGCGGCATTGGCGTTTATCGTCGCGGGTAGTTACTGGGGCCAACCAGACGGGCAGGTGATGTATATCCTGGCGATCAGCCTGGCGGCAGCCGAGGCCAGTATCGGTCTGGCGTTGCTGCTACAGCTCTACCGTCGTCGTCATACCCTGAATATTGATACTGTCAGTGAGATGCGCGGATGAACCTATTATATTTAACTATTCTGCTACCGCTGATCGGGTTCCTGCTGTTGGCATTTTCCCGCGGTCGTTGGTCTGAGAACACCTCGGCAACCGTCGGCGTAGGCTCTATTGGCCTGGCGGCACTGGTCACGGTGTATGTGGCGATGGATTTCTTCGCCCAGAAAGCCACTGGCGTGCAGCTGTTTGAACAAAGCCTGTGGAACTGGATGACCGTCGGTAACTTCAATATCGGTGTGACGCTGACGTTGGACGGCCTGTCGTTGACCATGCTGTCAGTGGTTACCGGTGTGGGCTTCTTCATCCACATGTTCGCGTCCTGGTACATGCGCGGTGAAGAGGGCTACTCACGCTTCTTCGCTTACACCAACCTGTTTATCGCCAGCATGGTGGTATTGGTCTTGGCAGACAACCTGTTGCTGCTGTACCTGGGTTGGGAAGGCGTGGGCCTGTGCAGCTACCTGTTGATCGGTTTCTACTATAAAGATCCGGCCAACGGTGCGGCAGCGATGAAAGCCTTTATCGTGACTCGCGTCGGTGACGTGTTCCTGGCATTTGCGCTGTTCATTCTCTACAACGAGTTGGGCACGCTGAACATCCGTGAACTGATGATCCTGGCACCGCAAAAACTGGCGATCGGCGATACGGCGATCACCTGGGCTACCCTGATGTTGCTGGGCGGCGCGGTCGGTAAATCGGCGCAGCTGCCGTTGCAGACCTGGTTGGCGGACGCGATGGCGGGTCCAACACCAGTTTCAGCATTGATCCACGCTGCAACCATGGTGACCGCGGGCGTTTACCTGATTGCACGTACTCACGGCCTGTTCCTGATGGCACCGGAAGTACTGCATTTGGTGGGGATTATCGGGGCAGTAACTTTGGTACTGGCGGGCTTTGCCGCGCTGGTGCAAACCGATATCAAGCGCGTGCTTGCCTACTCCACCATGAGCCAGATTGGTTACATGTTCCTGGCGTTGGGCGTACAGGCGTGGGATGCGGCTATCTTCCACCTGATGACCCATGCGTTCTTCAAGGCGTTGCTGTTCCTGTCCTCCGGTTCGGTTATCCTGGCCTGTCATCACGAGCAGAACATCTTCAAGATGGGTGGCCTGCGCAAGAGCATTCCGCTGGTGTACGTCTGCTTCCTGGTGGGTGGCGCTGCGCTGTCGGCACTGCCGCTGATCACCGCTGGCTTCTTCAGTAAGGATGAGATCTTGGCCGGTGCAATGGCTAACGGTCACATCAACCTGATGATTGCTGGTTTGGTCGGTGCGTTCATGACCTCACTGTATACCTTCCGTATGATTTTCATCGTGTTCCATGGCGAAGAGAAAATCAAAGCGCATGCCGGTAAAGGCATCACTCACCACCTGCCACTGTTGGTTCTGCTGGTGCTGTCCACCTTCGTTGGCGCGATGATTGTTCCGCCATTGCAGGGTGTACTGCCAGATACCACCGAGTTGGCACACGGTAGCGTGCTGCAACTGGAGATTACCTCCGGCGTAGTGGCTATTGTCGGCATTCTGCTGGCGGCGGCACTGTGGTTGGGCAAACGTAGCCTGGTTACACGTATCGCCAAGAGCGCGCCAGGGCGTTTCTTCTCGACCTGGTGGTTCCATGCCTGGGGCTTCGACTGGCTGTACGACAAAGTGTTCGTCAAGCCGTACCTGGGTATTGCGAAGTTGCTGCAACGTGATCCTCTGAACTCGATGATGAACCTGCCGGCCATCTTCTCCCGCTGGGGGAACCGAGGTCTGACAGTGAGTGAGAACGGTCAGGTGCGTTGGTATATAGCGTCTATGGGTGTGGGTGCAGTGGTCGTATTGGCTCTGTTGATTCTGGTTTAATTGAATAATTTAAACAGACGCATTTTTCGGGCGTAGCGCCTGCAGGGCAGGCGCTACGTACAAAGTTTGAAATTATTCGTATAAGGGACACAAAACGCCATGCTATTACCTTGGCTAATTCTTATCCCCTTTATTGGCGGTCTGCTGTGCTGGCAGTTTGAGCGCTTCGGTACTAAGGTGCCGCGCTGGATTGCATTAATCGCAATGGGGCTGACATTGGCGCTTTCTCTGTATCTGTGGATGCAGGGTGGCTACACATTGACTACGCCGAAAGGCATACCGCAGTGGCAGTCTGAATTCCTGCTGCCGTGGATCCCACGCTTTGGTATTTCCATCCACCTGGCGCTGGACGGCCTGTCACTGCTGATGGTGGTGCTGACCGGCCTGCTGGGCGTGCTGGCAATTCTTTGTTCCTGGCGTGAAATCCAGAAATACCAGGGCTTCTTCCACCTGAACCTGCTGTGGATTCTGGGTGGGGTAATCGGCGTGTTCCTCGCCATCGACATGTTCCTGTTCTTCTTCTTCTGGGAAATGATGTTGGTGCCGATGTACTTCCTGATTGCACTCTGGGGTCACAAGGCGTCGGACGGGAAGACCCGTATTACTGCGGCTACCAAGTTCTTCATCTATACCCAGGCCAGTGGTCTGGTGATGTTGATTGCCATTATGGGCCTGGTGTTCGTGCACTATAACGCGACCGGCGTGTGGACCTTCGATTACGAAGACCTGCTGCAAACGCCAATGTCACATAACGTGCAATACCTGCTGATGCTGGGTTTCTTCATCGCATTCGCAGTGAAAATGCCGGTGGTGCCATTGCACGGTTGGTTGCCAGATGCGCATAGCCAGGCACCAACCGCAGGTTCTGTGGACCTGGCGGGGATCTTGCTGAAAACCGCGGCCTACGGTCTGTTGCGTTTCAGCCTGCCGTTGTTCCCTGAAGCGTCACATGAGTTTGCGCCAATCGCGATGTGGTTGGGTGTGGTCGGTATCTTCTACGGTGCCTGGATGGCGTTTGCACAGACCGATATCAAGCGTTTGATTGCTTACACTTCAGTTTCCCATATGGGCTTCGTACTGATTGCCATCTACACGGGTAGCCAATTGGCTTACCAAGGCGCGGTGATTCAGATGATTGCACACGGTCTGTCTGCGGCCGGTATGTTCATCATCTGTGGTCAGCTGTACGAACGTCTGCATACTCGTGACATGCGTGAGATGGGTGGCTTGTGGGGACGTATTAAATACATTCCTGCTTTGTCACTGTTCTTCGCGGTGGCGACCCTGGGCATGCCGGGTACCGGTAACTTCGTCGGTGAATTCATGATCCTGTTCGGCAGCTATCAGGTTGTGCCGGTGATCACCGTGATTTCTACCTTCGGTCTGGTGTTTGCTTCGGTCTATTCGTTGATCATGATGCAGCGTGCCTACTACGGCAAAGCCAAGTCTGACCAACCCTTGCCGGGCATGACCGCGCGTGAGCTGTTCATCATCCTGTTACTGGTGGTGTTGCTGGTTCTGCTGGGGGTTTACCCGCAGCCGATTCTGGACACTTCTCATGCGGCGATGAGCAACGTGCAACACTGGTTTGGTTCGTCAGTTTCAGCAATTTCAACAACAAGGCCGTAATTCGCCATGACAATAACTCCTCAACAACTGATCGCATTGCTACCACTGTTGATCGTCGGATTGACGGTGGTGGTTGTGATGCTAGGCATTGCGTGGCGACGCGACCACTTTATCAACGCCACCCTAACCGTGATCGGTCTAAACCTGGCGCTGCTTTCGCTGTACTTTGTCGGCCAGGCTGGCCCAATGGACGTCACCCCGCTGCTGCGGGTTGACGGCTACTCGATGTTCTATACCGGGCTGGTGATACTGGCGAGTCTGGCGACCTGTACCTTTGCCTATCCTTGGCTGGTGGGTTACCCAGATAACCGTGAAGAATTCTACCTGCTGGTGCTGATTGCTACCCTGGGTGGTATTCTGCTGGCGAGCGCCAACCATTTGGCATCGCTGTTCCTCGGTATTGAACTGATCTCGTTGCCGCTGTTTGGTCTGGTGGGTTATGCCTACCGCCAGAAGCGTCCTCTGGAAGCGGCTATCAAGTACATGCTGTTGTCTGCTGCGGCATCATCATTCCTGCTGTTTGGTATGGCGCTGCTGTATGCCGAGTCTGGCGATCTGTCACTGGCCGGCCTGGGCAAAAGCCTGCAAGAAAATATGATGCACCAGCCGCTGATCCTGGCGGGTATGGGCATGATGATTGTTGGCTTGGGCTTCAAGCTGTCACTGGTGCCGTTCCAACTGTGGACACCGGATGTGTATCAGGGTGCACCTGCGCCGGTTTCAACCTTCCTGGCGACCGCCAGCAAGATTGCGATCTTTGCCGTAGTGATGCGTTTGTTCCTGTATGCACCAGCCGCCGATAACGAAGCGTTGCGTATGGTGCTGGCAATCATTGCAGTCTGTTCGATTCTGTTCGGCAACCTGATGGCCATCAGCCAAACCAACATCAAGCGTCTGCTGGGTTACTCGTCGATCGCCCATCTGGGTTATCTGCTGGTGGCGTTGATTGCGGTGCAAACCCATCAACTGTCGCTGGAAACCGCCGGTGTTTACCTGGCAGGTTACCTGTTCAGCAGCCTGGGTGCGTTCGGTGTGGTCAGCCTGATGTCTAGCCCATATCGTGGTCCAGACGCCGATTCACTGTTCTCTTACCGTGGTCTGTTCTGGCATAAGCCAATCCTGTCTGCGGTCATGACAGTGATGATGTTGTCACTGGCCGGTATTCCGATGACGCTGGGCTTTATCGGTAAGTTCTTTGTTATCGCGATGGGTGTCAGTGCTCACCTGTGGTGGTTGACCGGTGCAGTGGTACTGGGCAGTGCCATTGGTTTGTACTACTACCTGCGTGTGACCGTCAGCCTGTTCCTCAGTGCACCGGAAGCATTGCAGCGTGATACCCCAAATAACTGGGCGTTGACCGCGGGTGGTGTTGTTGTGCTGATTTCCGCCGCGTTGGTGCTGCTGTTGGGTGTTTATCCACAGCCGCTGATTACGCTGGTGCAGATGGCACAGCCGATGTTCTGATAGGCATCAAGGCAGTAAAAAAGGTCGCTTCGGCGACCTTTTTTTATGGGGCGGGGGGCATAAGGTGAGGGATCAGCCGGGGTTGTTTTTAAACGACTCTTCCAGAACCTGTACCACAGCACGCACGCGCGCCGCACGTTGCAGATCAGGGTGCAGCACCAACCAAATATCTACCCAGTCTTTATTCTCTGGGAAGATGCGCACCAGGTCCGGATCTTTATCCGCCAGGAAGGAAGATAGCAGGCCGATCCCCAAACCGTTACGCGTTGCCGAACGCAGAAGCAGCTGTGAATTGCACTGAAGCACCACGTTAGGGTCGATCAGCGCTTCGCCACAGAAGTCGTTCCAGTGTCGTGGTACCAGTTCGCGTGGGAACATCAGCAGATCGTGACCGCGCAGATGGTCGCCTTTGGTCGGCATGCCGTGTTTGTCGAGG
Organism: Serratia grimesii NBRC 13537; assembly: GCF_001590905.1. Classification (GTDB taxonomy): domain Bacteria; phylum Pseudomonadota; class Gammaproteobacteria; order Enterobacterales; family Enterobacteriaceae; genus Serratia; species Serratia grimesii. The sequence goes on along the minus strand of NZ_BCTT01000012.1, from coordinate 107,296 downwards.
TAATCCTGCGTTGCATACAGCCCCATTTCGATAGTGGCCATGCGCTTGATAATGAGTTCGTCGGATTCTGGCCGCGCACCCCGGATTGCTAAATCGGCACCGCGATAAGAAATGTCAGAGATATTCACCGCTGTCAGCATCGTAACCGTAATTAACGGGTGTTGCTCCCGCAGCGCTTTCAACGCCGGGATGACAAAGGCTTCAGCCATGGTATCCGTCGTGGCGATGCGCACATTGCCGCACAGGCTGTCGTCACCACTGGTGGCTTTGCGGCCAATCGCTTGTACTGCGTTTTCCATATTCATCACGTCGGCCAGCATTTCTTCACCCAATGGACTGAGGGAAAAGGATTTTGGCGTGCGGATAAACAGCTTGGAGCCCAAGCTCTCTTCAAACGCGGTAATGCGCCGCCCGACGGTGGCCTGATCGACGTGTAGTTCATTGGCGGCTTTTCGTAAAGTGCCGCAGCGCGCGACCGCCAGGAAGAAGCGTGCGTCATCCCAATTCATCATGCCATTTCCTTTGTACAGGCTTATCGGTCTTGTCAGTGTTCATTCTTGCGCAACCGTACAGGCTCTGGTTCAGGCTGCAAATGAGGCCCACGTATCATAATTATTTATTATGTTTCAGGATATGAATAAATGCATCAACGTGAAGCACTTTTGCATCTTTATTTTTACCCGACAATCTTTATGCTTATCAACGTTTATGCTGTGATCTGGCGCACATTTTGTGCCAATGTTACCTTAAACGCGTAAGCAGATACGCATGAGAGCCTGTCTCTGTGGCTAATCGCCTGGTGGGATCGACTCTATATCAGGTTGACCCACCACGACTGGACATTAAAAATGGAGTCTCACGCAGAGAAGTTATACACCCCTGTTGCCCTGGCGACTGCGGATGGTGTTAGGGTTATTGCGACACCCGGCGCGAAAGCGGCAACACAAAGTAATGCTGATGTGATTATCCAGGGTATTGAAGCCCGCGGCATTCAGCACATATTCCTGGTACCCGGCAAGCTGGTGTACCCACTGATTAAATCCATTGAACATTCAGGCATCACCGGCATCGTCGGTGCCCATGAAACCGCCTGTGGTTTTATGGCGGACGGTTACGCCCGTGCTAACCGCAAATTTGGCGTTTGCCTGGGTATCTCCGGCCCCGGCACCATGAATTTTTTGCCGGCGATGGCTGCCGCACAGGCTGATAAAATCCCGGTGCTGTATCTGGCCGGCGGTATCGCCACGTATCATGAAGCGCAAGGTGCTTTCCAGGATGGCAGCAATAGCGGCATCGATGAGCTGACTATCGTCAAGCCATTGCTTTCCGCCGCCATAGAAGTGAAAAACAACCTTACGTTGCAACATGAGCTGCGGCGCAGTTTGTCGTGTCTGAACACCCAACGCAAAGGCCGCGCTTATTTGAGCGTGCCGGTCGATATGCAAAAGAAAGTGGTTGCCGGTAATCATGATGCCAGCCCGCCACGCACAACACCGCAGTGCCGTGAAGCGGCAATCGATCAGCAGGGGCTGGATCAGGTGCTGGATGATTATCTGTTGCGTGGGCTAAAAGTTGCTTGTCTGGTCGGTAACCGCATGAACAACCCGCAGGATGCAGCCTTGTTGCTGCGTCTGGCGGAGAAGTACCGCTTGCCGGTCGCCACGACGCTATCCGGAAAGGGGGCTTTCCCTGAGGGACATGCGCTGGCACTGGGTCTGTATGGCTTCGCCGGCCACACCCGGGCAGTAGAGACCATCAATGGTGATGACGTTGATGTGCTGCTGGTATTGGGTTGCGATCTCAGCCAGCGCGATAGCCTGAACTGGAACTCACGGTTACATGGCACGAAAACGCTGGTGGTGATCGATGAAGATTTTGACAAGGTCAGTTCGCACTACCAGCCGGATATGCAGATTTTCTCTAGCCTGACGGGGGCATTACAACACCTGTTGGATGCGGTCAATGACGAAGATACGCATCTGGCCGATATCAAAGTGCTGCGCGATGTCTGGCTTGAGCAGGTGTGTCAGTTACCGTTGGAGCAACAGCGCCCTGATTTGCAAGCGCGTCTTGCGGTGGGTGAGGCAAACATGTACCCCGGTGATGCCATCAAACGCATTCGTCGCCATATGGATCAAGACACGAACGTCGTGGTCGACTCTGGCGCACACCGTATCTTTATGGCGCACCACTGGCTGGCGAGTGGGCGTGGCGATTACCATACCTCAAGCTCGTTGGCACCGATGGGGTGGGCGATTTGTGCGGGTATTGGCATCAAGCTGGCGGCTCCGCACCGTAATTGCGTGGTGGTCACGGGGGATGGCTGTATGCTGATGCACGGTATGGAAATTCAGACGGCCGCTCGTTATCAGGTCAAAATGACCTTTGTGGTGATGAACAACTGTGCCCACGGTGCAATGCATATCGACACGTTGCAAAACCGTGGTGTATCGGCGGATTACACTGCGCTGCCCAATCACGACTGGAAAGCCTTCGCCAACAGTCTGGGCGTCTCCTCAGCCAAAGCGGCAACGCTGGAGGAATTGGATGACGCGCTGGTTGCAGCGGCCGAACACGACGGCCCGTTTCTGATAGAAGTGTTGGTGGGAAATCATGTGGCGCCTAATCGATACTATGCCGAGAGCATCGTAGAATACGAGCAGCGTATCAAAGGCGTGTAAGGGCGTAGCCCTGTTAATCCGGGAGCCGTCTTTATTGTCCTTTGTATCACGCCATTCTATTTTACTTACAGTAGTCATGGAGCGATAACGATGTATAAACTGACACTTCTGGCATTAATGATGGCATTTCACGGCTATGCACAGGCCGCGGACGATCACGGTGAAGGCATTACCAAAGAAACTCTTCTGAAAACAGAGACGTCGTGGGAGGGTTCGCCGTACCAGCATTATCCTACCGGCGCTCCGCAGATCACCATGTTGAAGGTGACCGTTGAGCCGAACAAGGTGCTCGCCTGGCATACTCATCCGTGCATCAGCGCAGTCTATATGACGGGCGGCAGCGTCTCGCTGACAGTAAAGAAAACGGGTGTGAAGCACACTTTTAAGCAGGGTGACTCCTTTACCGACACGGTAGATATTGTGCATCAGGGCGTCTCCGGTGATAAGGGGGCCGAAATGCTGGTGTTCTTCGCCTGTGCCGATAACAAGCCCTTGACGGTGAAAGCTGCCGAATAATAGCCAGTCGTCTTTCACACAGCGGTGCTGTTGCCGTAGGGGGCGAAGAGATTCGCCCCGTTTTATTTTTGTCGCCCGTTGGGGCAGCATTCTGAGGAAATCATGGTTGCTTTGTGGATGGTTGTCGCCAGCGGGTTCTTTGCGCTGATGGGGGCCAGCATCAAACTGGCTTCGGCCAAAGTTGGCTTTTTCGACATCATTTTTTACCGCTCCGTCATTAATGTCCTGATCGTGGCCGCGCTGATTCAGGTTAAAAATCTGGGTTTTCGTACCCAGCATCTGGGCCTGCATATGAAACGCGCGGCTATCGGTAATGCGGCGATGTACTGCGGCTTCTATTCACTGATCCACCTGCCGATCGCCACCGCCACTACGTTGGGTTACACCAACCCGATTTTTCAATCGGCGATTGCCTTTGTCACTTCCAAGGGTCAGTTAACCGGAAAGCTGCTGTTCTCAGTACTGCTGGGGTTTATCGGTATTCTGGTGTTATTGCGCCCTGACGCACCAAACGGTGAGTATGCGGCGACCCTGATCGGCCTGCTTTCTGGCTTGCTTACGGCATTGGCCTATTTTAACGTCGGCAAGTTGGTGCGCAGTGGGGAACCCGAGCTGCGAGTGGTATTTTACTTCTCTCTGGTGGGGACATTGGTCGGTGGCGTAATGACGTCAGTGGTGGGGTTCACCGCCTTGGATAGCGCGATGATATTGTGTGTCTGTGCCATCGGCGTATTTGGCAGCCTGGGGCAAATCACCATGACTCGTGCCTATGGCAGCGGTAATGCTGTGATTGTCAGCATTCTTTCCTATAGCACCATCATCTTTTCCACGCTACTTGGCTATCTGCTGTTTGGCGAGAAGCTGTCTTACATTGCTGCCGGGGGCATGGCGTTGATTATTCTTTCCGGTGCGCTGGCTATTTTGAAACGCGCTCCAGCGAAGGCCCAGAAAGTGGAGGCTGTGTAACCACTGCCAGCCTGTTTCTTTCATAAAGAACAGTGAGTATTGCCAACGCGAATGCATTAATGAATCACTATGATGCATTCTTGGCTATTTTTACGGTTATACCCGAACGGTATGATAAACGCGTTTCCTGATGAGTTTGGTTTTCAGGGCTATGTGTTTATCCAGATTGTTTCGGGAGAGAAAAATGTCTGAAGGTGTGGCTGTTGATGAAGCAGCTAAAGCGAATTCGGGCGCGTCACATTTTGCCATCCTGCTGTTTCTAGCCTTGGCATTAATGTCCGCATTGCTCAACAGCAGTGCGCCGACACCGCTTTATCCGCTTTATCAACATGAGTTGGCATTAAGCTCGGTCAGTCTGACCGTCATTTATGGCGCTTATGCTGCTGGTGTGCTGATTTCATTGTTCGGTGTGGGCAACATGGCCGGCAAGGTGAAAGACCTGCGCAGCATGATTGTTCCTGCGCTGCTGGTGGTGCTGGCCGGGGCCTTATTATTTTCGATGGCCGATTCGTTCCTGATGATGTTTATGGCTCGTCTGCTGGCCGGGATAGGCACCGGAGCACTGACCGGGGCAGCCAATATTGCGCTGGTGCGTTTTGGGCCGAAAGACGGCGGTAAAAATGCGGCATTGATTGCGACATTGTCATTTACCACCGGTCTGGCATTAGGGCCGATTTTCAGCGGTATTGCCTTGCAAACAGGGTTCCATACCACGTCATTGCCGTTCATTATCATCATGGCGGTAGCGGCCATCGCCGCGCTCGGTGTGATGCTGAAATGGCCCGTTACTGCTTCTGTCGCGCCAGTTAGTGGCACCGCAGAAACCGGAGCTACAATAGAAAAAAGTTCGCTGGCAGATGGCTTGCGTGCTACAGGTGGTAAGTTCTTTCTGTGTGCGGGTGCGCTATTTATCTGTTGGGCTGTGGCCGCCAGCATTCTGGCGATTGGCCCGAGCGTGTCAGAAAAACTGCTGGGTATGCACAGCCGGGGTGTTTACGGGTATGTGATTGCGGTTTATCTGGTGATTGCCGGTATTAGCCAGATCCTGAGCCGCCGCGTTAATGCTCGTCACTCGCTGATGTTTGGCTGCCTGGCGCAAGCGCTGTCAGTTGTGGTGTTCGCCGAAGCGATACAGATTCATTCGTTGGGTCTGGCCAGTGCCGGTATGGTGATTGCGGGTTATGCTTACGGGGCTATCTTTGTCGGCAGCGCCACGTTGGTGAATCTGATTTCACCGAAGGCAAGCCATGCAAGATTGATTTCACTGTTTTATGTTATTGCTTATATTGCCAACTGGATCCCTATCCTGTTGGGGGTAGTTATCGACCATGCCAGTCTGCACTTGGCGGTCAACCTGTTATTCCTGGTCAGCGCCGTGGTGTGCTTAATTTTGAGCCTCATGGTGACCCGCGCGGGCTTCCCGCGCTGAGATTTCAGCGCCTGTTCTCATCTGGGCGTGAGTGAATCTTGGTAAACGATTTCCCTGGTGTTGTTGTGTGTCATTTCCAGCGTGCTTGTCACGCTGGTTTTTTTTTGTGACAAATTCCTCAATTCTGTAATTACCATTTTTCTCATTACATATTTTATGTGATTACCGTCATATATTTTTGCCGGTTTTCGCGTAAACTGCGCGCTTTCTTTTCAGCGGGTCGGTTTATGAACGTTATTTTTGCCATTGCTTTGACTACTGGGATCCTCTCTGGTGTTTGGGGATGGGTTGCGGTCAGCTTAGGGTTGATCAGCTGGGCCGGTTTTCTCGGCTGTACGGCCTATTTCGCGTGCCCACAAGGGGGATTGAAAGGGCTGTTGATCAGCACACTGACCAGTTGCAGTGGGGTATTTTGGGCTATGACGATCATTCACGGCAGTGAACTGGCTCCAGGCTGGAGTATGCTCGGTTATCTGCTGACCGGTGTGGTGGCTTTTTTGATGTGTATCCAGGCAAAGCAACAGTGGCTGGGGTTTGTACCTGGCACTTTTATTGGCGCTTGTGCGACCTTTGCCGGCGGCGGTGATTGGCCGTTGGTGACGTTGTCTTTACTGGTCGGGCTGGTGTTCGGTTACGCGATGAAAAACAGCGGCCTGTGGTTAGCAGCGCGCAATGAGAAAACCAAAACGGCCGCTATTGTTACCGAGAATGTTAACCGCTAATTCAAATGGTACCGCCGAGTGAAATGCGGTAGTGAAGGTCTACGCGCTCAATACAGGGCAGCCCTTTTATGCGCTTGAGCAAGATCTCAGTAGCGACCTTACCCATATCAAACCTTGGTGTAATCACGCTGGCAATGCCCGGCGTAGTGGCTTTGCCGATATCTAAACCGTGAAAACCTGACAGGGCGATGTCATGTGGAACCTTTAACCCGAGCCGCAGACACGCCTGCAACACGCCAACCGCCAGATCGTCATTGGTGCACAAGATGCCGTCCAAATCAGGGTAAAGTTGACGGGCCATTGCCAGCATATCGGAACCCACACTGACCGACGACACCCGATGCGGTGTGATTTGACGCGGCGTTAACCCTTGGTTCTCCATCGCCCGGCAATAGCCTTGAAAACGTTTGTTATCGCGTGCATCAGACATGGCGCCAAAATAAACTACCTGACGTTTGCCGCTGGCAAGCAGCGCTTCGGTCATGTCATAACCTGCCTGATAGTTATCAAACCCCACGGCAATTCGTCCCTCCGGTGCATCCAGATCCATCACCTGCGCTACCGGGATTTTTGCTGCCGCCAAGTATTTCTCTGCCCGCAGTGTGTGCTCTGAATCAGTGAGAATCAGCCCTGTGATTGGGTAGGCCAGCAGTTGGACAATATGTTCTTCCTCACGTTGGCGACTGTAGTCATAGTTCACCACCAGGGTCTGATAGCCGTGCTCCAGCGTGATGGATTCGATACCGGCTAACAGGTCGGCAAAAATTTGATTGTTGAACGAAGGGATCAGGACGCCAATTCGCGGTTTTTGAGTTGAGCGGGCTTCATCGCTGTCGGTGAAATTAACCTCTTTCATCACTTGGGCAATTTTCGCGGCGGTCTCTGCTGCCACTTTTTCTGGTGTGCGCAGATAGCGGCTGACGGTCATTTTTGTCACACCGGCGAGCAGTGCAATATCCTGCAGCGTGACGCGTTGGTTCTTCATTCTGAGGCCTTAGCTGGGGGCGGAAATAGCCCGTATGATGTCATGTTAACAAATCGATCTGGTGATAACAATCAACGCCGAAAAGTATAAAAACTATATTTTTCAATGAATTATATTAATGTGTTTTCGCAGCGCAATGCGTGGCTTCACGTTAAAGGTAACAGGTTTTAGTAACACCATTTTAAGTGATATCCATCACGTTTTTGCTAGCGGCAATCCGTTGTGATAGGCGCCTGTTCTCTCTGAATGACATGGCCGGGGTACGTTATGAACAACTTGTTTTCACTGGATAATAAAAAAATACTGATTACCGGCGCTTCTCGAGGCATTGGCTTTCTGCTGGCTCGCGGGCTGGCACAGTATGGTGCCCATATTTTGGTCAATGCGACCACTCAGGAAAATGCGCAGCGTGCCGTTGAAGCGTTGCGACGTGAAGGTTTCCGTGCCGATGCAGCGGCCTTTGACGTGACCGACTCTCAGGCTATTCATGCCTCTATTGAACGGATTGAGGCGGAAAGTGGCGGCATTGATGTGCTGATCAACAATGCCGGTATCCAGCGCCGTCATCCGTTTACCGAGTTCCCGGAAAAAGACTGGGACGACATTATTGCCGTCAATCAAAAGGCGGTCTTTATGGTCTCACAAGCCGTGGCGCGCCACATGGTACAGCGCCAAAGCGGAAAAATTATCAATATCGGCTCAATGCAGAGCGAACTGGGCCGTGACACCATCACGCCGTATGCCGCCTCAAAGGGGGCGGTAAAAATGTTGACGCGCGGCATGTGCGTAGAGCTGGCGCGCTATAACATTCAGGTTAATGGTATCGCTCCGGGCTACTTCAAAACGGAAATGACCCAGGCCCTGGCGGACAATGCGGAGTTTACCGCGTGGCTGACCAAACGCACTCCGGCTGCCCGCTGGGGTGATCCACAGGAGCTGATTGGTGCTGCGGTGTTCTTGTCATCAAAGGCATCGGATTTTGTTAATGGTCATCTGTTGTTTGTTGATGGCGGAATGTCCGCTGCGGTATAGCCGCCTGCTTAATGGAAAATCATGATGAAAATTCAAACTCAATCCTGCGTGGTTAAAGGCAAATATGACGTCGCAGTGGTCCAGCAGGAGGTGGAATACCAAGGGACGGGCACGTTGGTGAAAATCACGCGTGGCGGGATCTGCGGTTCCGACTTGCATTACTACCAGGAAGGCAAAGTCGGCAGTTTCCAGGTGCGTCAGCCGATGGTGCTGGGCCATGAGGTGATTGGTGAGGTTGTGGCCAGTGACACCGCGCGGTTGGCTGTAGGCCAAAAAGTGGCGTTGAACCCCAGTAAACCCTGCGGACAGTGCAAATATTGCCTCGCGAACCAGCAAAACCAATGCCTCCATATGCGCTTCTTCGGCAGCGCCATGTATTTTCCCCATGTTGATGGCGCTTTTACCCAGTACAAAGTGGTCGATAGTGCGCAGTGCATCGCCTTTGATGCCGATCGTGATGAGAAGGTGATGGTGTTTGCCGAACCTTTGGCCGTCGCGATTCATGCCGCAAAACAGCCGGGAGAGGTAAACGGCAAAAGGGTGTTTGTTTCCGGTGTAGGTCCTATCGGGTGCTTACTGGTGGCTGCACTAAAGGCTCTGGGTGCCAGTGAAATTGTTTGTGCTGATCTTAGCCCGCGCTGTCTGGATATCGCCCACGAAATGGGGGCGACCACCTGCCTGCATGCCAGCCATGACGATTTTAGCCGTTACCAACAGGAAAAGGGGTATTTTGATATCGCTTTTGAAGTTTCCGGTCATCCGTCATCCCTGTTGCGCTGCCTGGAAGTCACCCGTGCCAAGGGGACGGTCGTGCAAGTGGGCATGGGCGGTAGTTTTCCTGATTTCCCGCTGATGCTGCTGATCGCCAAGGAGTTGAATTTGCTGGGGTCATTCCGTTTTGTTGAGGAGTTTGATAGAGCGGTTGCCTGGCTGTCCGATGGGACGATCAATCCGTTACCGCTGCTCTCCGCTGAGTTTAACAATCAGCAACTCGAGCAAGCTCTGGCATTCGCCGGCGATAAAAGCCAAGCCGCCAAGGTACAGTTGGTGTTCTAATTTTAGCCAAGAGTCTGATGGCGGGGAGCGGTGATCCTTGTCTATAGTTAAGGGCCGTTTCATTTTTTAAACACGGAGAACTTAACATGGCGAGAAATACGGATGCGGATCAAACCACGCTCGACGACGATCTGAGAATGCTGAGCGACACGCTGGAAGAAGTGTTGAAGTACTCCGGCGATCGCGCCGATCAGGCCTATATCGACATTAAGGCCCATGCCGAAGAGGCGTTGAGCGAGGTTAAGTCTCGATTGACTGACTCTACCGAGTCCTACTATGCGCGCGCCAAGGACGCCGTCTGCCGGACTGATGGCTATGTGCGTGAAAACCCATGGCACAGTGTCGGTATTGGTGCGACGGTTGGACTGGTGCTGGGGTTATTACTGGCACGCAAATAACGACATAGCGATATTGGGCGCGGTCATTCACCGCGCCCTTAGGTTTACTGCCCCAACGTGACATCTACGTGATGGATTTTTCCATCGTCTACCAGCGTTATTACGGCCTCCGGCTGTTCTTCATCATCAACGGTGATCCGTGTCGTTCCCTGACCCTGCCGTATGACCAACTGATACTCACTGCTACCTTCCCGGTAATTCAGTGTCACCTGTGGCCAGTCCGCAGGCAGTCGGGTGTTGATGGATAACTGATTACCTCGACGTTTCAACCCCAGTAGCGATTCGACAATCAGCCGGTACATCCACCCGGCAGAACCGGTATACCAGCTCCAGCCACCACGCCCGACGTGGGGGGCCACCGCGTAGATATCAGCGGTAGCCACGTAAGGCTCGACCTTGTAGCGCTCGGCGGCGGTGCTGTCCAGGCTGTGGTTGATCGGGTTGATCAAGGCCATCAGTTCCCAGGCCCGTTCGATATTACCCATCTCGGCGAAGGCCATGACTGCCCATACCGCCCCGTGGGTATATTGGCCGCCATTTTCCCGTACGCCAGGCAGATAACCGCGAATATAGCCAGGATTAGGACCGTTACCATCAAATGGCGGTGTCAGCAGTTTTATCAGACCGGCTTGGTTGTCCACCAAGTGTTTATCCAATGACTGCATCGCCTGTAGGCTACGGGGTTTGTCCGCAGCACCTGACAGTACTGACCAGCTCTGGGCGATGGCGTCGATGCGGCACTCTGTCGATTGTTGAGATCCTAGCGGCTCTCCACTGTCAAAATAGCCCCGACGATACCACTCGCCATCCCAGGCATGGTCTCGCAGGTTATCGCGCAAGGTATCAGCCTGTTGGCGACAAAGTGTCGCCAGTTCGTTGTCATTGCGCGCGGCAGCCACTTTGCCGTAACGCTGCAGGATATGGAACAGGAAGAAACCGAGCCACACGCTTTCACCTCGTCCCTCGAGGCCGACCATATTCATGCCATCGTTCCAATCACCCGCCCCCATCAGCGGCAGACCGTGCTCACCAAAGGTCAACCCGTGTTTTAACGCTCGTACGCCGTGCTGATACAGCGTTTCTTGGGTTGCACTCAACGCCGGTTGCTCGTAGGAGGATTCTTCACCCTGTGCCAGTTTTCGCGCCTCCAGATAGCCAACGGGTTCATCGAGAATGGTCTGATCGTCAGTGGCATCCAGGTAATGACAAATGGCCAGTGGCAGCCACAAATAGTCATCAGAACAGCGCGTACGAACCCCGTTGCCCTGCGGAGGATGCCACCAGTGTTGGACGTCGCCTTCGATAAATTGGCGCGAGGCGCACAGCAGGATCTGTTCGCGCAGGCGTTCAGGGGCTGCGTGCGTCAGTGCCAGCGTATCTTGCAGTTGATCGCGAAAACCAAAGGCACCGCCGGATTGATAGTAACCGCTGCGTGCCTGAATACGGCAGGAGAGGGTTTGGTACAGTAGCCAACCATTGGCCAGTAGGTTGACGGCAGGATGTGGCGTCTCGATTTGTACTTTGTTGAGAATGCCGTCCCAATGCGCCGCAACCTGTTGTAGTTCATCTTGCAGGTTGTCTTCCCGCAGGTATTTTTGCAACAGGGCTTCGGCCTCATCGGTGTTTTGCCCCAACCCGAGAGCAAACACCAGGCTGCGCTGATCCCCATCGATCAGGCTGAGCGCTGACTGTACGGCCCCACAGGGATCCATACCTGCGCCCACTTTGCCCGACAGTCGCCGCAGTTTCAGCACCACCGGGTTGGCCAGCGAACCGTTGCGACCGATGAATTCACGCCGATCGCCACTGATAGAACAATGCACACCGGTAACACCAAAGAAAGCGGTGCGCTCTGAACCGCTGCTGCCGTAGTGGTTGGTGGCCAGGATGCCACAGCCGCTTTCAGGCGATGCTGCCTGTGTGACAATGTGCATGGCCGATTTTTGCCGCAAATCGCCCAGAATAAATTCCATATAGCCGGTTGCCGACAACTTGCGTGTGCGCCCTGAAGTATTGGTCAGGGTTAGCAAGAACAGTTTCACCGGTGCATCTTTGGCCACCAGCACGGTGAACTGACTGTCTATACCGTTTTCACGGTGGTCAAAGACGCTGTAGCCGAAACCGTGACGGGTCAGATAGTGCCCACGGCCCCGGGCAGGCAGCGGTGTGGGGGACCAGAAGTGCCCGTTTTCTTCGTCACGCAGATAGAAAGCTTCCCCGCTGCGGTCGCAGATAGGGTCGTTATCCCAAGGTGTCAGACGGTATTCATGGGCGTTTTCGTACCAGGTGTACGCCTGACCACTTTCCGAGATCACGGTGCCGAACATCGGATTAGCGATCACGTTCGACCAAGGGGCGGGGGTGATTTTACTTTCGTTCATCGCGATCACATATTCGCGACCATTCTCTGAGAAGCCGCCGAGACCATTGTAAAACTGTAACGCGTCTATGGCAGGCAGTTGTGGTGAGTGCAGATTACGCGGCAGATTGTCCACCGTTGCCAGTTTCGATGACGCGGTGACCGGCGACAGAGGTTGTTGCAGGACTTGCGGCAGTTGCAGGCGTTGGTTGAGCTGTTCTGTCAGTCCACCACGACGATCGTCGAGATAAATACGCGCTACGCTGAGCAATAGCCGGTGATCTTCCGGTGCCATATGTTCGCTGGTACGCACAAAGATGCCACCGGGCTTATCGGTTTGGGTGGATTCCATACCGGCAGCGATCAGGCCCATGATCTGGTTTTGTAGATCCTGACGGTAGCCGCCAACATCTTCATTGAGGATCACCAAATCTACCTGTAACCCTTTCAAGCGCCAGTAGTTGTGTGCCTGGATCAGTTGCCGTACCAGTTCGATGTTTTCGCTGTCGGTCACCGTCAGCAGGACTATCGGCAGATCGCCGGAGATAGAGTGCCCCCATAGCCCAGATTGTCCGCGGCGGTTGTTAATGATTTCACTGCTGGCGGCTCGCATTTCTTGCGCCGGGAATACCACTGCGCCAGCCAGGCGATTAAACAGATTAGCATCTTCTTCATTGGCGTTCAGTTGGCGCAGAACCACCTGGCTGTGCGACCACGCCAGTTCAAACACACGATCTGCCAGATGGCGATCGCGGTATTTTTCCAGCATGGCCAGTCCGCTGGCACGGTCTTCACTGACGCCATAGAAGATGTCCAGCGTGAGCGGTACGTTCGGCTCCAGCACCACGCGCTGGCGGATAGCGATGATCGGGTCAATGACCGGTCCGGCACTGTTACTGAGTGGCGCGTTCTGATACAACGCTTGCGGATTGGTTGGCGTGCGGCCGCGGCCGATAAATTTAGCGCGGTCGGTTTCAAACGACGTTTGGCTGGTACGACCCTGTACCGTCATCATATGCAGCAACCACGGGCATTTTTCTTTCGGTTCGCGCGGGCGACGGTGGCACAAAATAGCGTCCTGATCCGGCAGTAGTTCGGTCTGCACGAACAGGTTGCTGAACGCCGGATGAGCCAGGTCGTTGCTTGCTGGTGCCAGCACCACTTCTGCGTAGCTGGTGATTTCGATGGTGCGCGGTTGTTTGCCGCGATTTAACAGCGTCACACGGCGCAGTTCAATATCATCTTCCGGCGATACCACAACTTGTGTTTTGACCGACAGCGTCCCCTGTTGACGCTGAAATTCGGCACCGGCGTCGTTGAACACGGCGCTATAACCCTTGGCGGCACCTCCGATGGGTTGCCAGGTATTGCTCCAGACTTCGCCGGTTTGCGGATCACGCAGGTAGCAGAAGGCGCCCCAGTTATCGCAGGTCGCATCTTCGCGCCAGCGGGTGAGCGCCAGGTTCTGCCAGCGACTGTAACTGCCACCAGCCTGGGTGAGCATCAGGTGGTAGTTGGCGTTGGACAGCAACTGCACTTCCGGGATCGGTGAGTCTACCCGATTAAATTCACGCGCAACGAAGCTGGCTGGGGTAATGGTGCCCTCATGGGTTTCGAAGTGGCGGCGAGTGCTGTACAACTCGACGGCATCCGGCACCCGTTCTTGCAGTAACAAGCGTGCTGATTGGAAGGCCGGATGGTCGGCGAAACGTGTCACCATCGGCGCATCCAGTAACAGATGTGACAGGGCCAGGAAACTCATACCCTGATGGTGCGCCATATAAGAACGGATAATCACGTACAGTTGACCGCGGCTGAGACGTGCCGTGGTGTAATCCAGCGCTTCGTAAAAACCGTAGCGGCCTTTGGCGCCATTTTTTTCCAGTGTGACCAGGTTGTTGCAGGCCGCATCCGGATCGACAATCAATGCCATCACTGTTGCATAAGGAGCAACCACCATGTCGTCGCCTAGCCCACGTCTCAGGCCCAGACCGGGTACGCCAAACGCATGATACTGGTAGTTTTGATCGGCATCGAAGCCAAAGTAGCCAGACTCGGAAATACCCCAAGGCACGCCGCGTTCTTTGCCCCAGGCAATTTGCCTATCCACGGCAGCATGGCACATTTGCACCAGCAGTGAATCGGGGTACGCGGGCATCACCAATTGCGGCATCAAGTACTCAAACATCGAACCGCTCCATGACATCAGCGCCGGTTCATTTTCGATCATGGTAAACAGCCGGCCAAGTGCAAACCAACTGCGTTGGGGGACTTGGTTGGTGGCGATGGCGACGTAGTTGGTCAACCGGATTTCCGATGCCAGCAGATCGTATTTACTGCTGTCCATCCGGTTTTGATCGCAGTTAAAGCCGACGGTCAGCAAATGGGTCGATTCGTCATACAGGAAGTGAAAGTCCATCTGCGCCATTTTTTCCAACCGCTGTTGCAGGCTGTACAATTGCGTCAGTTTTTCCTGTGCCTGAATGCTGAGCGCATCAAGCTGACTCCGTTGCTCCGCCGACAGTGTCAATGACTCGGGTGGGTTAGCCAGCCAATGCAGGCTAGGGACTTTTTCCAGTTCAGATACGTTGTCGCTCAGCCAGCCGAACCATTGCCCCCACTCGGCGCAGAGCTCATTAAGTTGCTGGTGCAGTGCTCCGGCCCAACGCCGAGTTTCCTCTCCGTGATTCAGCGCCGGTTCTTGCAGACCGTTACTGTAATTGCGCATCGCATTCAGTTCGGCTAACAGAGCAGCAGGGTGGCTGTGATGAGCCTGTTCCCAGTGGTTACGCAGTTTTGACAGGTTCTTTGGTGCGGCATCGCCCCAGTGTTGTTCCAGCAGTTGCAGGCTGTCGCCGAGCCCGTCCAGTACCCGTTGTGGAGCGATAAATGGCTGGTGGGCCAGTGCGGGTAGACCGGCGCTGAGCGTTAGTAGATGGCCTGCCAGGTTGCCGCTATCGACGCTGGAGATATAGCGTGGATTCAGCGGTTCCAACGTACGGGTGTCATACCAGTTGTACAGGTGTCCGCGGTGGTGTTCCATGCGGTCCAGGGTATTGAGCGTGAGCTCGATACGCCGCAGCGCTTCACTGAGTGTCAGATAACCAAAGTCGTAGGCAGTGATATTGGCCAGCAATGATAGCCCGATATTGGTCGGTGACGTGCGGTGCGCCACCACCGGCTCCGGTATCTCTTGATAGTTATCCGGCGGTAGCCAGTTCTCTTGCTGATTGACGAAGGTATTGAAGAAGTCCCAGGTCTGTCGACTGGTGTGGCGCAGGAATCGCCGTTGTTCATCGTTAATTGCGGTTTTACTGCGTTGAGGTTCTTGGCTGAGGTAATAAAGCAGGAATGGCGCCAGGATCCACAAGGTGGCGAAGGGCAGTGTAATTAACAGTGCCATTGGGTTATGCATGACGGTAAAAATCAGCAGCGCCAGGCCGGCTAGCGGGTTGATCCACATGGCGCGATAGAAGTTTTCCCATGTGATCTGCTGACGGGCTTTGGATTGATCGTAGCTGGTCCACTCCTGTAGGTTGCGTTTAGTGACCAGCAACCGCCACAAGGTAATGACGATTGCTTTCAGGCTGTACAGGGATTCATGCGGCAGCGTTGCCAATCGTAGTCCGACCTGCGACAGGCGGTGGAGTGAGCCATTCAGAGCCAGCAGTATATGCTGTAGCAGTGGCCTGCGTGGGGGCTTGCGTACGATATCTTGCACCAGTGCCAGCAGGGTCGGCAGCAGCAAAATAATGGCGAAAACAGCCAACCAGTAACGGGTGTTGGGCAACCAAACGAAACCACAAAATAGCAGTAATAGCAGGCTGGGAGCTGTCAGACTGCGGCGCAGGTTATCAAACAGCTTCCAGCGTGACAGGGTACTCAGTGGGTTGGCGGTACGCGTGCCGTCTTCTGTTTTCACCCGTGGCAGTAGCCAGTTGAGTAATTGCCAGTCACCGCGGATCCAGCGCGTGCGACGTGCAACGTCCACCAAATAATTGCTGGGATACTGTTCATACAGCAGCACGTCGCTCAGTAGGCCGGAACGGGCATAACAACCTTCTAACAGGTCGTGGCTAAGCACCAAATTTGCCGGACAGGTCCCTTTCATGCTGTGCGAGAACACATCGACGTCATAGATGCCCTTGCCGATAAATGAACCCTCACCAAACAGATCCTGATAGATATCCGAAGCCATCAGCGTGTAGGGGTCATTGCCTGGCGTGCTGCTGCACAGTGCGGCATAGCGTCCCTGGCCGTAGCTCGGGATTTCTTCGGCCATACGGGGTTGCAGGATGGCGTAACCTTCCACCACCCGTTGCTGGTGCATATCGTACTGGGGCTGATTGAGTGGGTGTGCCATGGCGGCGATCAATTGATGGGCGCTTTCGCGTGGCAGAACCGTATCGCTGTCTAACGTAATAACGTATTTAACGTTTTTCAGAACCTCACGCCCGTCACCAACCTGGGTGCTGAAGGCGTTACCGCGGTTACGCAGCCAGTTATTCAGAGCATTCAGTTTGCCGCGTTTACGTTCAAGCCCCATCCATACGCCTTGTTTTTCATTCCATTCGCGATCACGGTGGAACAGGAAAAAGTGACTCGGGCCTTCACAAGGGTAACGCCCGTTCAGCGCTTTCATCTGTTGGCAGGCATACTCCAGTAAGGCAACATCGTCAGTATGTTGCTGGTGGGGGGCATCGTTGAAGTCGGTGAGCAGGGCAAAGTGCAGATGCTTCATCGCGTTGCCCAGATAACAAACCTCAAGTGCGTTAATCAGCTTATCAACGTCTTTTTTACTGCCGATCAGCGTCGGTATCGCCACCAGGGTTCGGAACTCGGCGGGAATGCCACAGGAGAAATCGAGTCTTGGTAGTGGTTGTGGTGTACGACTACGGGTAGTGACCTCACTGAGAAGATTGAGTACAAATTGACTGACAACGATGGCCATTGGGAAAAACAGTAGGGCCAACCCCCAACTGATGCCGGTGCTATAGGCTTGGTGCAGCAGTTCCGCACAACACGCGGTGGTGATTAGGCTTAGGCTACCGAGCCAGGACAGCAGTGGGGCCTGATTCAACGTATGGCGCAGTTGAGTAATACGCCCGATGTGTACATCAAGCTGTTGCTCCAATTCCGGGCGGCCATCATCAATCAGGTAGTAGCCTATGTGGTTACGGCGTGGATCGCCGGAGGGATCTTCGGCCGCGACACGCGCCATGTTGAGCACGTGCTGGGCAACCTGAACCTCATTGTGTGGACAGTGGCGCGCCAGCATTTCAATCACGTGGCGATAATTATCGCGTGTGTTGAAGTGCATCAATGGATAAACCCCTGCGGGATCTTCACGCAGGGTTTGCTCGACCTGGCTCATGGTTTCGACAAACTCTGCCCAGTCCATTTCGCTGAGCTGACGCAGGCCGGAAATACTGTTGCTGACCGACAACTGGCTAACCGCCAACTGCTGGTTAAAACGGTGGATGAGTTCATCGGAGGTCAAACTGACTTCCGCCAGACGCTGTTCCACCCAGGTGAGCGGCAATGCCAGCATGGTGCCATGGCCTTGCAGGCGACGTACCAGCTCGGCAACAAAGGCGCTGGTGCGTGGGGGATTAGAGCGCGCCATGTCGGCGATCACGATGATCAGGTTGGCTGGATCGTTCTCTGCTGACTCCAGCATTTTAGTGACCCAGGTATCGGCCAAATTACGCTCGCGCTGGGCTTGTGCAACTTCCACGCTGACGCGCCGCAGGTTTTCGATTAACGCCAAACGCAACATACCGGGCAGTGCCCAGAGTTCGCCCAATGTCAGGTTAACTTCTTTTTGGTAGGCGGCGATATACCGGGTGAGGCTCTCCGCATCCCAACGGCCATCACCGTGCGCAATCGCCTCGGCAGCCACGTCATAAATACGCGGACAGTTATGCGGTGGACCCAATTGCGGCAGGCCGCGGCCGAAGGTTTTTGGCAAATGATGACGTACCACACGGATTTGTTCTTCAATCAGATAGTAGTTATCCAGTAACCATTCACCCGCGGGGGTCATACTGGCTTTTTTGCCATTGCTGAGTTGGTGGCAGCTCTCTGCCAGAATTCGCTCGTTATCGTCCAACCGCTTCAGTAAATAGTAGGGCGTTTTACGCGTCGCCAGCTTGTGCGATCGCGCCAGACGTTGACCGTAGCGCTCCATTTGATCGACAGAAAACAGTTCGGCCTTGATCGTTCCACCGGTCGGTTCAGGTTCACCTTTACTGCGGCGTGTGGGCAAAGGTTTTACTTTTGTTATTCTGCGTTGTTTTTTTAACCAATTGATTAGTATTTCTTTCACAAAAAAGCTCCTTACATCTGACCCAAAAGGCAGCCGGAAAAAACCGCTTGGAGATTGTGAACATCCTGTTAAAGCCGATTTTTAGATTTGGCGAGGGTTCACAACAGGCAGGAACGTACTTTCTCAGTATAGACGGTTAATATCTTGCTGGGCATTTTTCGAGCTAATTGTTTAATTTTAATAAACAATAAGCTGTTGTTGCCGGTGATCCAACGACACTATTTTTCCGCCGCTCTGTGTTGATTTACCGTATAATTCCCTACATTAGGTTTGGTTATTGAGGTGGCTGTGGAACAATTCTCGGCATTGTTAGGGCGCTTACGCCAGCAGCTCGAACACGATGTGCCTGCTAATGGCGGTTTCCGGCGACTTTCACTTCCTGTCCCAGTGTCATTGGCCAACCACTTGCTGGAGTGGCTGGCGGCGCAGCCGGTCTTCCCGCAGTTTTATTGGCGTCATCGTGATGGACATGAAGAGGCCGCAGTTTGCGGTGCATTGCTGCAGTTCACCCAGCCGCAGCAGGCACAAACGTTTCTCAGAACCCATCAGAACGCACGTGTATGGGGGCTGAACGCTTTTGATGGCGCTGCGTATTTATTCCTGCCGCGGCTGGAAATAGTGAACCGTGACGATGATGCACACTTAACGCTTAATCTGTTTTCTGAAAACGCGTTGTCTGACGATGCGGTATTGGCCAGCCATTGGCTGGATCAACTGTTAACAGCCATGCCCATTCCTCCCTTAAAGGTGCGGGTGGATCAGGTTCGGCATCAGCCGGAACGCGCCGGGTGGGAAGCGATGTTGCATGAAGCGCTACAGGCAATCGACCACCAACAGATGGAAAAAGTGGTGTTAGCGCGCAGCACGTTATTAACGCTGGATAGCCCGTTGTCTGCTCCGGCAATGATGAATGCCAGCCGACAGGTGAATCACCGCTGCTATCACTACATGTTGCGATTTGATGCGCGCCGCGCATTCCTTGGCTCTAGTCCGGAAAGGTTGTATCTGCGTGAGGGGCGCCTTTTGCTGACCGAAGCGCTGGCGGGCACGGTGGCCAATCACCCCGATCGGCAACAGGCGCAGGCATTGGCACAGTGGTTGTTGCAGGACGGTAAGAATCAGCATGAAAATTTGCTGGTGGTAGATGATATTTGCCAGCGTCTGCAAGGCGGTGCCGACGCGGTGGATGTCTTGCCACCTGAAGTCGTGCGTTTACGTAAGGTACAACATCTGCGGCGGCGTATTGAAGGCCAGCTCAACCACAGTAGCGATGCTGATTGCCTGCAACGCTTGCAGCCAACTGCCGCTGTGGCTGGCTTACCACGCCAGGCTGCACGCGATTTTATCCTGCAACATGAACCTTTTCCCCGTGGCTGGTATGCCGGTTCTGCCGGCTATCTGTCCTCTCCCCGCAGTGAGTTTTGCGTGGCACTACGCTGTGCACAAATCGATGAGCAAGGATTACGTCTGTATGCCGGTGCCGGCATTGTGGCGGGTTCCGACCCCGCAGAAGAGTGGCAAGAAATCGAAAATAAGGCCGCTGGACTGCTGACGTTACTGCAACCTGACGCGTTGAGCTGAATTTCCCTGCTTATGATCCGGATTTATTGAGTGGATGCTACTGGGAGTGTAAACTGCTTGTGATTTTCATGTTTATTTTTTGTTCTAAATCAATTAATTGTCTACCATAAAGTCACCGGGATATACGGCGTTTTTGCGCTGGCGCAAAAGTCGTAAAGATAACTACTCATATAATGCAGAACATCATTTTTGGCATGCTGCCGTTCGGCGAGCGCCAAAGGCAGATTCTGTTAACCGACTTGTGAGCGAATTATGTCGACAAGTGTTTTTAATCGCCGGTGGGCGGCGTTGTTGTTGGAAGCGCTGGCTCGCCATGGGGTGCGGCATGTCTGTATCGCTCCGGGATCGCGCTCTACACCGCTGACATTGGCAGCGGCGGCTAACAAGTCTTTTATCTGCCATACCCATTTTGATGAACGCGGGCTGGGCCATTTGGCGCTTGGCTTGGCCAAGGCATCACGGGAGCCGGTAGCGGTGATTGTTACCTCCGGTACCGCAGCCGCCAACCTTTATCCTTCACTGATCGAAGCCGGGTTGACTGGTGAGCGGCTGGTGTTTCTTACCGCAGACCGGCCACCCGAATTGATCAACTGCGGCGCCAATCAGGCGATCCGCCAAAACGGCCTGTATGCCAGCCACCCGTCGTTGAATATTGATCTGCCACGTCCAACACAGGACATTCCCGCCCGTTGGTTGGTGTCCACTGTCGACAGTGCAATGGCACGTTTGCAGCACGGTGCGTTGCATATTAACTGCCCGTTTGCCGAACCTCTGTATGGCGGTGATGAGCAACAGTACGCGGATTGGTCCGCGGCACTCGGTGACTGGTGGCAAGACA
Organism: Serratia grimesii NBRC 13537; assembly: GCF_001590905.1. Taxonomy (GTDB): domain Bacteria; phylum Pseudomonadota; class Gammaproteobacteria; order Enterobacterales; family Enterobacteriaceae; genus Serratia; species Serratia grimesii. Next base: position 86,405 of record NZ_BCTT01000012.1, on the reverse strand, counting down.
GCCAACCTTGGCTGAGAGAGGTAGATCCACACGTAGTGCTCAAGCAGCCGGACTGGTTTTTCTGGCGGCAAAAACGTGGCGTGGTAATAGCAGGGCGTATGAGTGCGGAAGAGGGTGAGCAGTTGGCGCAATGGGCGGACATGCTTGGTTGGCCGCTGATCGGCGACGTGCTGTCGCAAACCGGACAACCGCTGCCCTGCGCCGATTTATGGCTGGCTCAGCCACAAGCACAGAAAGTGTTAGCCGAAGCGCAGCTGGTGGTGCAGTTCGGCAGCAGCCTGACTGGCAAACGTCTGCTGCACTGGCAGGAACAATGTCGCCCGACGGAGTATTGGTTGATCGACGATTTACCGGGACGGCTCGATCCGGCACATCACCGTGGGCGCAGGATCCGTTCTGGTGTGGCGCAGTGGCTTGAACTGCATCCGGCACAACCGCGCTCCCCATGGGCCGACGAGCTGACGGCACTGGCGGACAATGCATTAGATGCCGTCTCCGGTCATTTGGTCAACCGTTTTGGCGAGGCGCAGTTGGCCCACCGTTTACCGGAGTTGTTACCGGAAAACGGCCAACTGTTTCTCGGCAACAGCCTGATCGTCCGGCTGATTGATGCGTTGACCCGATTACCAGCCGGTTACCCGGTATTTAGCAACCGCGGTGCCAGTGGCATTGACGGGCTGATTTCCACCGCCGCAGGGGTACAACGAGCGACGGCAAAACCCACGCTGGCGGTGGTAGGTGATCTGTCCGCGCTATACGACCTGAATGCGTTGGCGCTGCTGCGTCAATGTTCTGCGCCGACGGTGTTGATCGTGGTCAACAACAATGGCGGCCAAATTTTCTCACTGCTGCCTACGCCGGAAGAAGATCGAGAACGGTTTTACTGTATGCCGCAGGATGTCGAGTTCAGTCATGCGGCGGCAATGTTCCACCTCGCTTACGCCCGTCCTGAAAATTGGGGACAGTTGCTGCAAGCGGTGGAGCAGGGCTGGCGCCACAGTGGCGCTACGCTGATTGAGCTGCAGGTGCCACCGAGCGATGGTGCGCAAACACTTCAGCATTTGGTGCAATTGATGGCGGAGCAATAATGCTGGCAACAAAAGTATTGCAACAGGGCGAGGCCGATCGCCCATGGTTGGTTTGGCTGCACGGCATGCTGGGCAACAATAATGAATGGCGGGTAATCGCCTCCCGCTGCCCTGAATGGCCATCACTCGCGATCGATTTACCCGGCCACGGAGATTCCGTCGCGGTGGCCTGTAACAGCTTTGACGATATCAGTGCGCAGATTAGCGCCACCTTGCAGATGCATGGCATCGAGCGCTATTGGTTGGTGGGCTATTCACTCGGTGGCCGCATTGCCATGTATCACGCGTGCTACGGTGATACGACCGGCCTGCAGGGTGTGGTTATTGAAGGCGGCAATCCAGGGCTGGCTGACACTGCGCTGCGAGCTCAACGCTTGGCACATGATGCTGCCTGGGCCGAGCGTTTTCGTCGCGAACCTATCGCACAGGTTCTGGCTGACTGGTATCAACAGCCCGTCTTCGCCAATTTGAGTGCCGTGCACCGTACTGCACTGATAGGCGCCCGGTCTGATAATTCAGGCCCGGCGGTAGCGGACATGTTGGAGGCTACGTCGCTGGGCAAACAACCTTATTTGGTGCCGCAATTGCAGCAACTGGCGGTGCCGCTGGTAGTGCTGTGCGGCGCGGATGATCACAAATTTCAACAGCTCGCGCGCGACGCTGGGTTGCCGTTACGCATCGTGCCACAGGCCGGGCATAACTCGCATCTGGCCAATCCGCAGGATTTCGTCGCTGAGTTGCACGACTTTCTCGTTAACCCTGGTTAAAGGAACAGAACATGCTCTATCCGAACGAAGAACAACTGTATGCCGCCATCGACTGGCAGGATTGCTCCGGTGATTTCGAAGACATCCTGTATCACAAGTCCAGCGACGGCATTGCTAAAATCACCATCAACCGGCCACAGGTGCGCAATGCGTTCCGACCGCACACGGTAAAAGAGATGATTGAGGCGCTATCCAATGCCCGTTATGACGACGGCATCGGTACCATCATCCTGACCGGTGCCGGCGACAAAGCCTTCTGCTCAGGTGGCGATCAGAAAGTACGTGGGGACTACGGCGGCTACCAAGACGACAGCGGTGTGCATCACCTGAACGTGCTCGATTTCCAGCGCCAGATCCGTACTTGCCCAAAACCGGTCGTGGCGATGGTGGCCGGCTATTCGATCGGTGGCGGCCATGTACTGCATATGATGTGTGATCTGACCATTGCCGCGGACAATGCTATTTTCGGCCAGACTGGCCCGAAAGTCGGTTCGTTCGATGGCGGTTGGGGGGCTTCTTACATGGCACGCATTGTTGGCCAGAAGAAAGCGCGTGAGATCTGGTTCTTGTGCCGCCAGTATGATGCCGCAGCAGCCTTGGACATGGGACTGGTTAATACCGTAGTGCCTTTGGCAGACCTGGAAAAAGAAACCGTACGCTGGTGTCGTGAAATGCTGCAAAACAGCCCGATGGCGCTGCGTTGTCTGAAAGCGGCCCTGAATGCCGACTGTGATGGCCAGGCTGGTCTGCAAGAGCTGGCGGGTAATGCCACCATGCTGTTCTACATGACTGATGAAGGCCAGGAAGGTCGCAACGCATTTAACGAAAAGCGTCAGCCGGACTTCAGCAAATTTAAGCGCAATCCGTAATGATTTCCCCTATCCGTAACGCCGCCGTTTACCGTTACAGCCTGCCGATGGACGCTGGCGTGGTACTGCGCAACCAACGGTTGAAAACCCGTGATGGTGTGCTGATCCATCTGCAACAAGGTGAGCAGGAAGGCTGGGGTGAGATCGTACCCTTGCCGGAGTTCAGCCAGGAAACGCTGGCGCAAGCCGAGCAAGATACGTTGAGCTGGGTACAGTCATGGCAGGCGGGAGTATTGCCGCCAGACAGTCTGTTACCGTCGGTGGCATTTGGCACAAGCTGTGCGTTGGCGGAACTGGAACAACGGTTGCCGTTGCAGGCTGACTACCGCAAAGCGCCATTGTGTACGGGCGATCCCGATGAATTGTTTGCAGTGCTAACCGCTTTACCGGGGGAGAAGGTTGCGAAGGTAAAGGTCGGGTTATATGAGGCAGTACGTGACGGCATGATCGTTAACGTGCTGTTGGAGGCATTGCCGGATCTCAGACTGCGGCTGGACGCCAACCGCAGTTGGACGCGGGCCAAAGCGGATGGGTTCGCTAAATATGTGGATCCGGCACTGCGTGAGCGTATTGCTTTCCTCGAGGAACCTTGCAAAACCCGTAATGAATCGCGGGATTTCGCTCAGGCGACTGGCATTGCCATCGCCTGGGATGAAAGTGTGCGTGAGCCGGACTTTGTGGTGGAGGCCGAGCCGGGCGTGGCGGCGATCGTGATTAAACCGACGTTGGTCGGTAGCCTGGATCGTTGCCATGCCTTAGTAGAACAGGCGCATGCGGCAGGGTTAACAGCAGTGATCAGCTCCAGTATTGAATCGAGTCTGGGGTTGACGCAGTTGGCGCGCATTGCACACTGGCTGACCCCGGCTACCATCCCTGGGCTCGACACGCTTAATCTGATGCAGGCTCAATTGCTGCGGGGCTGGCCAGACAGCACGCTGCCGCTGCTGGATCTGCAGGCACTGGAGTGTGTATGGCACAGTTAAACGACTGGCCATGGCGACATTGGGCGCAGCGGCGTCCGCAGGCGATGGCGGTGATGGTTGCTCACCAGCCGGTTAGTTGGTTGGTGTTGCGGCGTCAGGTGGACAAACTGGCGGCTGATTTTCAGCATCAGGGCGTTGAACCCGGCTGTGGCGTTGCGTTGTGTGGAAAGAATAGCTATCCACTGTTGTTAGCCTATCTGGCGCTGTTGCAGTGCGGTGCGCGGCTGTTACCGCTTAATCCGGCGCTGCCTGTTTCCCTGCTCGCAACGCTGTTGCCCGATCTGGATATCGATTTTGCCTTCAGCCCAGACCTGTTGCCGACCTTACCGGCAACGGTCATCCGTTTAAACCCGCCTTCAACTGAACACCGTTGGCTGAATCCACCGCGTTGGGACGCTCAGCGATTGGCGACATTGACGTTGACTTCAGGTTCCAGCGGTACGCCAAAAGCGGCGGCGCACAGTTATGCCGCGCATCTTGCCAGTGCCGAAGGTGTATTACAGCTGATGGATTTTCAATCTCAGGACCGTTGGTTGCTGTCATTGCCGTTGTTTCACGTCTCCGGGCAGGGCATTGTTTGGCGCTGGTTGACGGCAGGAGGTGGGCTGGTTGTCCGCGATATGCATCTGCTGGCAGACGCGCTAGCGGGCTGTACACATGCCTCTTTGGTGCCGACCCAACTTTGGCGTCTGCTGGCGCAACCGCTAGCGACACTGACCTTGAAAAAAGTGCTGCTCGGGGGCGCGATGATCCCGGTGGAACTGACTGAGCAGGCGGAAGCGCTGGGCATTAGCTGCTGGTGTGGCTATGGTTTGACTGAGCTTGCATCCACAGTCTGTGCCAAACGTGCTGATGCACGGCCTGGTGTTGGGTTGCCACTGGCAGGCCGGGAAATTAAGCTGGTCAATGAAGAGGTATGGATCCGAGCCCAAAGCCTGGCGCGGGGATATTGGCAGCGCGGTGCATTGCAGCCCCTTGCCGATGATCAAGGCTGGTTTCATACGCGCGATCGCGGCGTGATGGAACAGGGAGAATTGCGGATTCTTGGGCGGTTGGACAATCTGTTTTTCAGCGGTGGGGAAGGCGTTCAGCCAGAGGATATTGAGCGCGTGTTGGCCGCTCACCCGAGGATTTCCCAGGTGGTGGTGGTGCCGGTAAATGACGTTGAGTTTGGTCAACGACCGGTGGCGGTGATCGACAGTGAAGAGCCCCTATCGCTGGAAGAACTGCTGGCTTGGTCGCAGGAGCGACTGGTGAATTTCCAGCGGCCGATGGCGCTGTTGGCGATGCCAGCCGAACTGAAAAGCAGTGGTATTAAAGTCTCGCGCCGTCAGTTGCAGCAATGGGTAGCGCAGCAGATAGCGAGTCGATAAGAAAGGCCGCCCGAGGGCGGCCTCAACGATAACGGTGCGGGGTTATTTCAGGCCAAGTGCTTTGGCTACACCAGCACCGTAGTTCGGATGCACTTTGGTAAACAAATCAACCTGACGACGTTGGATCTGTTCCGGTACCTGCGACAGCTCACCGGCGATGCGGGTGAACATGCGCTGATGCTCTTCGGCGCTCAGCAGGTTGAAGAGTGCACGCGGTTGGCTGTAGTAATCATCGTCTTCACGATGGTTCCAGTGGTCGGCTGCGCCTTCAATACTCAATGGCGGTTCGCTAAAGTCGGGTTGTTCCTGGAACAAACCGAAGCTGTTCGGCTCGTAGGTTGCGCCGTTGCCGCTGTTGCCATCCACACGCATTGCACCATCACGATGATAATTGTGGAATGGGCATTTCGGGCTGTTAACCGGGATCTGGTGATGGTTCACGCCCAGACGATAACGGTGTGCATCCCCGTAAGAGAACAGACGCCCTTGCAGCATTTTGTCTGGCGAGAAGCTGATGCCAGGCACCACGTTGGCCGGGTTCACCGCTACCTGTTCAACTTCTGAGAAGTAGTTTTCTGGGTTGCGATGCAGTTCGAAGAAACCAACGTCGATTAACGGGTAGTCGCCGTGCGGCCATACCTTGGTCAGATCGAACGGGTTGTATGGGGTCTGTGAGGCTTCGTGTTCAGGCATGATCTGGATTTGCAGTTTCCAGCGTGGGTAATCACCCCGTTCGATGGCTTCAAACAGATCACGTTGCGAACTTTCACGGTCTTTGGCGATGATGGCTTCCGCTTCATCATCCATCAGGTTTTCAATGCCTTGTTCGCAACGGAAATGGAACTTCACCCAAAAACGCTCATTGTTGGCATTGATAAAGCTGAAAGTATGGCTGCCGAAGCCGTGCATATGACGATAGGATTTCGGGATGCCGCGGTCGCTGAAATCGATGGTCAACTGGTGCAGGCTTTCCGGTGACAGCGAGAAGAAATCCCACTTGTAGGTTGGATTGCGCAGATTAGTGCGAGGATCGCGTTTGACCACGTGGTTGAGATCGGGGAATTTCAGTGGATCGCGCAGATAGAAGACCGGTGTGTCATTACCCACCAGATCCCAATTGCCTTCCTCGGTATAAAACTTCATGGCAAAACCACGAATGTCACGTTCGGCGTCAGCGGCACCACGCTCACCGGCAACGGTGGAGAAGCGGATAAACATGTCAGTTTGCTTGCCGATTTCAGAGAAGATTTTTGCGCGGGTGTACTGGGTAATATCGTGGGTGACGGTGAACGTGCCGTAGGCGCCGGATCCCTTGGCGTGCATGCGGCGTTCAGGGATAACTTCACGGTCGAAATGGGCCAGCTTTTCCAGGAACCAAACGTCCTGAAGCAGCATTGGACCGCGTTTACCTGCGGTAATCACGTTATTATTATCGACAACCGGTGCGCCGGCTGCGGTAGTCAGTCCTTTCTTGCTCATTACTTGCTCCTTATCGTATTGCAATCGAGTGAAAACTCGGGCGGCTTAAGCGTTCATCATATAATCCTGCAAGGGGGCTTACCCTGACCTGGGGTAATGCCACTACTAGTTGTAGACCTATTGAACGCTCGCGGCAAATAGGTCTGAGTTATCGTTGTCATTGCCTTCAGGGATAAGGCTTTTACTTGCACAACTTTACATTCATTTGATTAATTAAGGATTTTTTCGCTTTTATCCCTTAAAGACTGGTTGTGCTTTGGTATAGACTCGTGACGGTATTATTACGGGTTAACTCATATCGTCCGTAATGGATGAAGTAGCAAGAGGGATAGATGATGAAAAAGACTTTGGTCGCCTGCGCAGCAAGCATGCTGTTTGTTACGGGTGCCGCGAGCGCGCTGAGCCTGTCGGGCGAGGCGGGGCAGCATTACACCAACCTTGGCTTTGGCCAGAATACCGGTACTTCCGGGTTGGGATTAACAGGCAACTGGGCGCGCAGCGATCATGACGGCAACGTTGGCAGCCTGGGGTTGAATTTTGGTCTGCCACTTGGGCCGTTGACCGCGACGGTAGGCGGTAAGGCACTGTATCTGAGCCCGAAAGACGGTAAAAGCGGTGGTGCATTAGCATTGGGTGGTGGCCTGGACTGGGCTATCAACCGTTACTTCAGCCTGCATGGCGAAGGCTATTTTGCCCCAGATTCGCTGACCAGCGGTGTGAAGGCGTATAACGAGGCCAGCGGTGGCCTGCGCTGGAATATCTTCCGTCCACTCAGCGTGGATGTGGGTTACCGCTATATGAAGATGGAAGGGAAGGATGGACGTCGTGACAACACTTTGGCCGATGGCCCATATGTGGGTGTCGGTCTGAGCTTCTGATCCAAACAATAAGGGGCCCAGTGGGCCCCTTGTTTTACCGATAATCGATTAGCCTACCGCGGGTAGTATGCCGCTGGCGATGCCCAGTTGAATGGCAATCACCGTTATCCCGCAGACAAATACCAACGCCAATGCAGGTGTCCCGCCCCAAACACGGTATTTTGCTTGATGCTGTTGACGTGTTTTCCATACCAGCAATGACGGCAGTAACAACGCCAGTATCGCCAACGCAATGGCGGCAAAGCCCAGTGCCAACACAAAGCCACGCGGATAGAACAGGGCGAAAGCCAACGGTGGCAGGAAAGTGATGGCACCCGTTTGCAGACGGCCTCGCACGTTATCCTGTCGTTTGAACAAATCGGCGAGGAAATCAAATAACCCAAGTGCTACGCCAAGGAATGAGGTTGCCAACGCGAGATCGGCAAACAAATGCACGGCGAGCTCTACGTGTGGAGATGCCACTACGTCACGTACTGCCTGCAATAAACCGTTCAGACCGGCTTGTTGCGCTAAAATACCGACGAAGGTGGTAGAGCTGATACTGCCTAGCGTAGCTAACTGCCAGAAAATGTAGGCCACCAGCGGAATGGCGCTGCCGATAATGAATACCCAGCGCAACTTGCGGATGTTGCCGCCCATGTAGTTAACGATGCTGGGAACGCTACCGTGGAAACCAAACGAAGTGAAGATCACCGGGATGGCAGACAGCGCCAGTCCTTGTTCCAGCGGTAACGTCATCAGGTTAGTTTGGTGAATATTTGGCAGCATCAAGCCCAGCATGACAATCAAAAATACCACTTTGGCGCTGAACAGGATGCGGTTAAACAGATCGACCGAGTGGGTGCCAATGCAAACGACGCCACCAGCAACCAGAGTAAACAGCAGCACACCTAACGTGGTGGGGAAATCTTGTGAGGTCCATTGGCTGATACTGGCCGCCAGTAATTCGCCGGCTCCGCTAATGTAGGCGGCAGTCAGGGCATACATCAGAAACATCATGCTGAAACTGGTTAGCCATTGGCCTCCACCGCCAAGGTAGCGCTTTGCCAGGGTTCCCAGGCCGGTATCTGCTTGCTCGTGCTGATAAACTTCAACCAGCAGCAGGGCGGTATAGCACATCAAGAGCCACAGTCCGACCAGCAGACCCAGAGTGACACCGAAGCCTACGCCAGCCGCCGCCAGTGGCATTGCCAACATCCCGGCGCCAATGGTGGTTCCTGCGACGATAAAAACACTGCCAAGCGTGCGATTTTTCACGTTTTTCTCTATCAGCCAAAGATTTTGGAAAATTATAGGTAACTCATTCTAAGTGCGGCAGGATAGTTGATGGATTATTTTGTGTCAAACAGGCGTTACGGGTGGTGTTAATTTATGTTTACACTGTGATGGGCCACGTGATGTCGCAAAAAAATGCCTTCGACAGAAATTAACCGGCAATGCGTAGTGAAAACTTATTTACAGGCTTCTATAGTGGAATGATCAGAAAATGTGGGAGAGATCAATGTTAAGGGTGGAGATGCTCAGCACCGGTGATGAGGTGCTACACGGGCAAATTATAGATACCAACGCTGCTTGGTTGGCTGATTATTTGTTCCAGCAGGGTATGCCGATGAGCGGCCGTGAAACCGTGGGGGATAACCTCTCCTCTCTGATCGAGACTTTGCAGGAACGTAGCCATATCGCCGATGTGTTGATCGTTAACGGTGGTCTGGGGCCGACCAGTGACGATCTCAGCGCACAGGCGGCGGCTAGCGCTTGTGGTGTTGAGTTGGTGGAACATGCCCAATGGTTGGCGCGTATGGAGGCTTATTTTGCCGAACGTGGTCGGCCGATGGCGGCTTCAAACCGTAAACAGGCGCAGATCCCGGCAAACGCCGAGTTGCTCGATAACCCGGTGGGTACCGCCTGTGGTTTTGCGTTAAAGCTGAACCGTTGCATTCTGTTTTTCACCCCCGGTGTCCCTTCTGAATTCAAAGTGATGGTCGAGCAACAAATCGTCCCGCGCCTGCGTGAGCGCTTTACCTTGCCTTCACCCCCGCTGTGTTTGCGTTTAACCACCTTTGGTACCTCCGAAAGCGATCTGGCCGCCGAACTCGATGGTATGCCGCTGCCACCTGACGTGGTGCTCGGTTACCGCTCTTCCAGCCCGATCATTGAGCTGAAGCTGACTGGCCCTGTGACCCAACGTGCGGCGATGGAACAGGCTTGGGAGCGAGTGCGCCAAGTGGCGGGTGACAACACCCTCTTTGAGGGCACTATCGGCTTGTCGGCAGCACTGACGCAACGCTTGAACCAGCAAGGGTTGAAGCTGGCGCTGAGCGAACAGTTCAGCGCCGGATTGATCAATCTGCAGCTGCAGACCGAAGGCGCACCGCTGGCTGGTGGCGAGCTGCTGCCGTCGCACTGTGTGGAAACGTTGGAAACCACGCTGGCCCGTGCGCGTTCACTGGCGGAACTGACCGGCGCGCAACTGGCATTGGCGGTCAGTGCCATGAATGGCAACCAGGTGAGCGTGGCGCTGCACACGCCAAAAGGTGGTATTGGGCAGACAGTTCGTTACCAGGCTGCACGTCACGGCTTACGGCTGCGGCAAGAGTCGGTAGCGATGCTGGCTTTGGACATGCTGCGGCGTTGGCTGAACGGTGGGCCAGTGTGTGGGAAAAACGGCTGGTTGGAGATCGTCGAGATTATCGAGTAGTGAATGCTTGATGGTAGTGATATACCCCTTATTAATCATAATATTATAAGGGGTTATCGCGTTGAGGATAGGCTATTACAATCGCTGCGGGTGCTTGAGACTATTCGTCTTGGGCATTGTGTGGCAAGGCGGATAGATGAAAGCCCCAATATATCGAGATTATTGAAGAACACTCTTGGAAATCACAGTTCCAGTTCGATATCGGTCAGTGGCATGCAGCAGCAAGGCAGGATTTCACCGTCGTTGATAAACGCCAGCGGTTGTTGGTGATAAACCACCTCACCTTTCACCAACTTCAGACGGCAGGCACCGCAATAGCCTGAGCGACACTGGTATTCCACTTCAACGTCGTGCAATTCCAGCACATCGAGCAGACAACGTTCATTCTTGGGGCAGGGTAGCTGCGTACCTGCGGTACGCAGCGTCACGATGGATGATGACATCGCTTAGAGTTCGAAGTCGCTCAGGTCGTCGGCATGTACTTCCGAGTCGATCTGGCCTACCAGGTAGGAACTGACCTCCACTTCCTGCGGCGCAACCTGTACGTTGTCGGAGACTAACCAGGCGTTGATCCACGGGATCGGGTTAGAACGGGTTGCGAACGGCAGACCGAGGCCAACAGCCTGCATGCGGATATTGGTAATGTATTCCACATACTGACACAGGATGTCTTTGTTCAGACCAATCATAGAACCGTCACGGAACAGGTATTCTGCCCACTCTTTTTCCTGCTCTGCCGCCAGCACAAACAGGTCGTAGCATTGCTGTTGACACTCAACGGCGATTTCTGCCATTTCTGGGTCATCTGCACCAGAACGCATCAGGTTCAGCATGTGCTGGGTGCCGGTCAGGTGTAATGCTTCGTCACGGGCGATCAGCTTGATGATTTTGGCGTTGCCTTCCATCAGTTCGCGTTCCGCAAAGGCGAATGAACAGGCGAAGCTGACATAGAAGCGGATCGCTTCCAATGCGTTGACACTCATCAGGCACAGATAAAGCTGCTTTTTCAGCGCACGCAGGCTGATGGTCACGGTTTTACCGTTGACCTGGTGTGTGCCTTCACCCAGCAGGTGGTAGTAGCTTGTCATCTCGATCAGATCGTCGTAGTAGCCGGAAATGTCTTTCGCGCGCTTGAGGATCTCTTCGTTGGTGACGATATCATCAAATACGATCGCCGGATCGTTGACGATATTACGGATAATATGGGTATAAGAACGGGAGTGGATGGTCTCGGAGAATGACCAGGTTTCCACCCAGGTTTCCAGTTCCGGGATTGAGATCAGCGGCAACAAGGCCACGTTCGGGCTGCGGCCCTGAATCGAATCCAACAGCGTCTGGTATTTCAGATTGCTGATGAAAATGTGTTTCTCATGATCCGGCAGTGCCTGATAGTCAATACGGTCGCGGGAGACGTCAACTTCTTCAGGACGCCAGAAGAAAGACAGCTGTTTCTCAATCAGTTTTTCGAAAATTTCATGTTTTTGCTGATCGAAACGCGCAACGTTAACCGACTGACCGAAAAACATCGGTTCCAGTAACTGGTTGTTTTTGTTCTGAGAAAATGTGGTGTAAGCCATAAGCCTGAATCCATTAGTGCCGTGCTGAATTAGAAGGGGCCGGAAGAGTTCCGGCCCGCTGTGTCAAACTTTAGATCTTGCAGGCGCCGCTTTCGCAGTCATCATCGCCTTCTTTAGCTGGCAACAAATCTTCCTGGACATCTTCTGCACCGTCGCGGGTGTTCTGATAATACAGCGTCTTGACACCAAACTTGTAGGTGGTGAGCAGGTCTTTCAACAGCTGCTTCATCGGCACCTTGCCGCCCGGGAAACGGGTCGGATCATAGTTGGTGTTGGCAGAGATCGACTGGTCGATAAACTTCTGCATCAGACCGACCAGTTGCAGGTAACCGTCGTTGTTCGGCATTTCCCACAGCAGTTCGTAGTCGTTTTTCAGACGCTCATATTCTGGCACGACCTGGCGCAAAATACCGTCTTTCGACGCTTTGATACTGATGTGACCACGTGGTGGCTCGATGCCGTTGGTGGCGTTGGAAATCTGCGAAGAGGTTTCCGAAGGCATCAGCGCTGACAGGGTGGAGTTGCGCAGACCGGTTTCCACGATCTCTTTACGCAAGGTTTCCCAGTCGTAGTGCAGTGGCTCCTGGCAGATGACATCCAAATCTTTCTTGTAGGTGTCGATCGGCAAGATACCCTGCGAATAGGTGGTTTCATTGAACCACGGGCACGCGCCTTGTTCCTGAGCCAGACGGTTCGATGCCTTCAGCAGGTAATACTGGATAGCTTCGAATGTCTTGTGGGTCAGGGCGTTAGCGCTGCCGTCAGAGTAACGCACGCCGTTCTTCGCCAGGTAGTAAGCGTAGTTGATCACGCCAATACCCAGGGTGCGACGACCCATCGCGCCACGGTGAGCGGCTTTGATTGGGTAGTCCTGGTAGTCCAGCAGGGCATCCAGTGCACGTACCGCCAGGGTAGCCAACTCTTCCAGATCGTCAAGGCTTTCGATAGCGCCCAGGTTAAAGGCCGACAGCGTACACAGGGCGATTTCGCCATTTTCGTCGTTGACGTCGTCCAGCGGCTTGGTCGGCAGAGCGATTTCCAGGCACAGGTTAGACTGGCGCACCGGTGCGATCTGCGGATCAAACGGGCTGTGGGTGTTGCAGTGATCGACGTTCTGGATGTAGATACGGCCAGTTGAGGCACGTTCCTGCATCATCAGTGAGAACAGTTCAACCGCTTTCACACGTTTCTGACGAATGCTGTCGTCTTGTTCGTACTGGGTGTACAGACGTTCGAATTCGTCTTGATTGGCGAAGAACGCATCATACAAACCAGGAACGTCAGACGGGCTGAACAGGGTGATGTCCTGGCCTTTGATCAGGCGCTGGTACATCAGGCGGTTCAACTGCACGCCATAGTCCATGTGACGAACGCGGTTGCCTTCAACGCCACGGTTGTTCTTCAGAACCAACAGGCTTTCAACTTCCAGATGCCACATTGGGTAGAACAGGGTGGCCGCACCACCGCGAACACCGCCTTGAGAGCAGGATTTTACCGCAGTCTGGAAATGTTTGTAGAACGGGATACAGCCGGTATGGAAGGCTTCACCACCACGGATCGGGCTACCCAGCGCGCGGATGCGGCCGGCGTTGATGCCGATACCGGCGCGTTGCGAAACATACTTCACAATGGCGCTGGAGGTGGCGTTGATGGAATCCAGGCTGTCACCACACTCGATCAGCACGCAAGAGCTGAACTGGCGGGTTGGGGTGCGCACGCCGGACATGATTGGCGTAGGCAGTGAAATCTTGAAGGTGGAAATCGCGTCGTAGAAACGTTTAATGTAATCCAGACGGGTTTCACGCGGATAGTTGGAGAACAGGCAAGCCGCCACCAGGATATACAAGAACTGCGCGCTCTCGTAGATCTCACCGCTGACGCGGTTCTGCACCAGATATTTCCCTTCCAGCTGCTTAACAGCCGCGTAGGAGAAATTCATATCACGCCAGTGATCGATAAAGGAGTCCATCTGCTCGAACTCTTCAGAGCTGTAGTCTTCCAGCAGATGCTTATCGTACTTGCCCATTTCTACCATGCGCGCCACGTGATCGAGCAGCTTTGGCGGTTCAAATTGACCGTAAGCTTTTTTGCGCAAGTGGAAGATAGCCAGGCGTGCTGCCAAATACTGATAGTCCGGCGCGTCGCGCGAGATCAGATCGGCTGCAGCTTTGATAATGGTTTCATGAATATCAGCGGTTTTGATGCCGTCATAAAACTGAATGTGAGAACGCAACTCTACTTGAGAAACCGAGACGTTGTTTAACCCTTCCGCGGCCCAGTCGATGACACGGTGGATTTTGTCGAGGTTGATGCGCTCTTTACGGCCATCGCGTTTAGTTACAAGCAGACTTTGGTTCATGTGGTGTTTTACCTGTCCGTATGGTGCCCCTAAGCAGAAGTGTAGTAGCTCTGCTCAGTATGTAAACACTATATATAGGGGTTGTATGTCGGTGAGGTAACAAGATAGTGAGAAAACAGGGCGTTTGCAAGTGAACAAAAGTGGCCTAATTTGTGGATAACTTGGGGGTGAAATGTGACTTGTCTTTGGAAGTGCGCGCTGTGACTGGCGCGACAAGCTTGTCAATAAGTGGGATAAGAATTTCCCTATAATCAGAAAAACGTGATCGTTTGCCGCTTTATTAAACGTTAGAAAAAAACGGCATATTGATCTGATTTAATATTCTTAAAAACTGTTTACAACGGTGATTTTGATCGAAACCGGATAAATTAGGTATTTATCTTAATGTTAGCTACGCACCGGAGCTGGCAAGCCAGTCCCGGCGCGGGATGGAAGACTCAGCCTTCGTGCTGCGTATGTACCATGTAGTTCACATCAACGTTACGGCCCAGTTTGAAATGGTCGGTAATCGGATTGTAATGCAGACCAATCATGTGTCTTTCGCGTAGCGGTGTACCGTCAACCCAGCCGATCAGTTCAGAAGGGCGAATGAACTTCTTATGATCATGTGTACCCTGTGGCACCATTTTCAGGATGTATTCTGCACCCACTACCGCCATCAACCAGGCTTTGGTGTTGCGGTTGATGGTGGAGAAGAACACGTGACCACCTGGTTTCACCAAGTGAGCACAGGCGCGTACCACAGAGGCTGGATCGGGGACGTGTTCCAGCATTTCCATGCAAGTGACGACATCATACTGTTGCGGATTGGCCTGTGCATGGCTCTCTACTGTTTCCTGTATGTAATTCACCGCCATGCCGCTTTCCAGCGCATGCAGTCGAGCGACCTGTAGCGGTTCTGCCCCCATGTCCAATCCGGTGACCTGAGCGCCTTCACGCGCCATGCTTTCCGCTAAAATGCCGCCGCCGCAGCCCACATCGAGCACTTTCTTGTCAAAAATGCCACCGGCACGCTGCAGGATGTAGTTCAGGCGCAACGGATTGATACGGTGCAGCGGTTTGAATTCACCTTCCAAATCCCACCAGCGTGAGGCAACGGCCTCGAACTTGGCGATTTCATGATGGTCTACGTTTTGCGCTTGGCTGGATGATTCTGCATTCATGGGCGTATTTAGCTCCTGGTTCTCGTTGCGCGGATTATACATGTTCCAGCGCAGCACCGTCTGCGCCGATGCATTTTTACTGCACATATATGCACAATTTCAGTTAAAGAGCGGCGGTTATTTTCCCGTAAAGCGTGCTTTGTGATATAGTTTTACACCTTTGCCACTATGGCAGCGGGCAGATGAATCATTAGTAGAGGGATAGCAGCTCCATGAGCGACCTTGCCAGAGAAATCACACCGGTAAACATCGAAGACGAGTTGAAAAACTCGTATCTGGACTACGCGATGTCCGTAATTGTCGGACGTGCGCTGCCAGATGTTCGTGATGGACTGAAGCCGGTGCATCGCCGCGTACTGTACGCGATGAATGTACTGGGTAACGACTGGAATAAACCATACAAGAAATCGGCCCGTGTCGTCGGGGACGTGATCGGTAAATATCACCCTCACGGTGACAGCGCGGTTTACGACACCATCGTGCGTTTGGCCCAACCGTTCTCGCTGCGCTATATGCTGGTGGACGGTCAGGGTAACTTCGGTTCCGTCGACGGCGACTCCGCTGCGGCAATGCGTTATACCGAAGTGCGCATGTCCAAAATTGCTCACGAACTGCTGGCGGATCTGGAAAAAGAAACCGTCGACTTCGTGCCTAACTATGATGGCACCGAGCAGATCCCAGCCGTCATGCCAACCAAGATCCCGAACCTGCTGGTAAACGGCTCGTCAGGTATCGCCGTGGGCATGGCGACCAATATTCCGCCACATAACCTGTCAGAGGTTATCAACGGTTGTTTGGCGTATATCGATGATGAAAACATCAGCATCGAAGGCCTGATGGAGCACATCCCGGGGCCAGACTTCCCGACGGCGGCAATCATCAATGGCCGTCGCGGTATCGAAGAGGCGTATCGCACTGGGCGTGGTAAAGTTTATGTCCGCGCGCGTGCCGAAGTAGAAGCCGACGCCAAAACTGGCCGCGAAACCATCATTGTTCACGAGATCCCGTATCAGGTGAACAAGGCGCGTCTGATCGAAAAGATCGCCGAGCTGGTCAAAGAAAAACGTGTGGAAGGCATCAGCGCGCTGCGTGACGAGTCTGACAAAGACGGTATGCGTATCGTCATTGAAGTCAAACGTGATGCGGTCGGTGAAGTGGTGCTGAACAACCTGTACTCGCTGACTCAGCTGCAGGTGACCTTCGGTATCAACATGGTGGCATTGCATCAGGGACAGCCGAAACTGCTGAACCTGAAGGATATTTTGCAGGCGTTTGTTCGCCACCGCCGTGAAGTGGTTACACGTCGTACCATCTTCGAATTGCGTAAGGCCCGTGATCGCGCCCATATCTTGGAAGCGTTGGCCATTGCACTGGCAAATATCGATCCGATTATTGAAATGATCCGTCGTGCGCC
Organism: Serratia grimesii NBRC 13537; assembly: GCF_001590905.1. Classification (GTDB taxonomy): domain Bacteria; phylum Pseudomonadota; class Gammaproteobacteria; order Enterobacterales; family Enterobacteriaceae; genus Serratia; species Serratia grimesii. The sequence goes on along the minus strand of NZ_BCTT01000012.1, from coordinate 69,757 downwards.
AACCCCTGCGGAAGCCAAAGTCGCGCTGGTTGCTCAAGCGTGGGAACTGGGCAACGTGAGCGCCATGCTGGAACGCGCCGGTGACAATGCTGCTCGTCCTGAGTGGCTGGAGCCGGAGTTCGGTATCCGTGACGGTAAGTACTACCTGACCGAGCAGCAAGCTCAGGCGATTTTGGATCTGCGTCTGCAGAAACTGACCGGCCTGGAGCATGAAAAGCTGTTGGACGAATATAAAGAGCTGCTGACAGCGATTGCTGAGCTGATCTTTATTCTGGAAAACCCAGACCGTCTGATGGAAGTGATCCGCGAAGAGCTGATTGCAATCAAAGAGCTGTATAACGACGCTCGCCGTACTGAAATTACCGCCAACACTTCAGATATCAATATTGAAGACCTGATCAACCAGGAAGACGTGGTAGTTACGCTGTCGCACCAAGGCTATGTGAAGTATCAGCCGTTGAGTGACTATGAAGCGCAACGACGTGGCGGTAAGGGCAAGTCAGCTGCACGTATTAAAGAAGAAGACTTTATCGATCGCCTGTTGGTGGCCAACACCCACGATACGATCCTGTGCTTCTCCAGCCGTGGTCGTTTGTACTGGATGAAGGTGTACCAATTGCCTGAAGCCAGCCGTGGTGCGCGTGGGCGTCCAATCGTCAACTTGTTGCCGCTGGAAGCCAATGAGCGTATCACCGCCATTCTGCCTGTACGCGAGTACGAAGAAGGGCGTCACGTGTTTATGGCGACTGCCAGCGGCACCGTGAAGAAAACTGCCTTGACCGAGTTTAGCCGCCCACGCAGTGCCGGCATCATCGCCGTTAACCTCAACGAGGGTGACGAGCTGATTGGTGTTGACCTGACCGATGGCAGCAACGAAGTCATGCTGTTCTCTGCCAATGGTAAAGTGGTTCGCTTCCCAGAAACGCAGGTGCGTTCAATGGGCCGTACTGCTACCGGTGTTCGCGGTATCAATCTGGGCGAAGGCGACAGCGTTATCTCCCTGATTGTGCCACGTGGTGAAGGCGATATCCTGACCGTCACCCAGAACGGCTACGGGAAACGTACCGCTGTGACCGAATACCCGACCAAGTCACGTGCCACCCAAGGGGTTATCTCCATTAAGGTGAGCGAGCGTAATGGTCAGGTTGTTGGTGCGGTACAGGTCGAAACGACCGATCAGATCATGATGATCACCGATGCCGGTACGCTGGTGCGTACTCGCGTATCTGAAGTCAGCGTGGTTGGTCGTAATACCCAAGGTGTTACGCTGATCCGTACTGCTGAAGACGAGAACGTCGTCGGCCTGCAGCGTGTTGCCGAACCGGTGGAAGACGAAGAGCTGGACAGCTTGGAGCCGGGTGCGGAAGGCGTAGAAGAAGATGCAGCGCCGCTGGACGAGGGCGATGATGATTCTGACGCGGTAGACAATGCGGATGATGATAACGCCTAAGCTGTAGGGGCAGCGTGTCTCCCCTATTGCATTGGTATAAAGGGCCTGGCAGCGATGCTAGGCCCTTTTTCAGTTATATGGTTTAATTACCAGACCCAAACCAGAGATCCAGTCTCTGATATGAATTCGCTGGTCGCCACTTACTTTTGTATGGTATCCGATTGAAATATTTAGCCTCTTTTCGTACCACGTTAAAAATATCCCGCTATCTGTTTCGGGTACTGGCGATTATGTTGTGGTCGTTGGGAGCGTTGCTCACCACGTTCTATATCCTGAATATCCTGCACCAGAAAGAATCTGATATCCGGCAGGACTACAATTTGAATTTTGATCAGGCCCAGGGTTATATCCGCCATTCTGCCGACATTATTCGTGATATTAAGTACATGGCAGAAAACCGTCTCAATGGTTCTGTCAACAGCCTGGACATGTTCAACGGTATCTTCCCTGGCAAGAGCAGTTCACCGGAGTTCTTCCCGTTGTATCCGGAGTCCAACTGTTCACTCAACATCACATACCGCAGCTCGCTTAATTCGCTAAGCGGGTTGATTCAATACTGGAAAGAGAATTTTGTCGCGGCCTATGATCTCAATAGGGTGTTTTTCATCGGCGGCGACAGCTTGTGCATGGCGGAGTTTGGTGGCAGCAGTGGTGTCACCAACCGTGCAGATGCGCTGAAGACCCTGCACGAGCGCATCCTTAAATATCGCAATGCCAAAAACCAGGACAAAGACAATAACCTGTACTGGATCAGCCCAAGCCAGCAGCGGCCGGATGTCGGCTATTTGTATGTGCTGACACCCATTTATATAGGCAACAAGCTCGAGGCATTGCTGGGCATTGAGCAGACGATACGTTTAGAAGATTTCGTCACCGCGGGCAATTTGCCGATTGCAGTGACTCTGCTGGATGAGAATAACGATCCGATATTGCGGTTGGCGGATGGCGAGCGCGATGCGCAAGTGTCTGGCAGCTACCCAGACGAGCAAGCCTATTTTGGCTATGTGGATAATTACCGCGACCTGATCATGAAAAAGGCGCTGCCACCGTCATCGCTCAGTATTGTGTATTCTGTGCCAGTGAAGACCGTGGTTGAGCGTTTCAAGATGCTGATACTCAATGCGGTTTTGCTCAATTTGCTGTCCGCCATTGTGCTGTTCACGTTGGCCTGGTTGTTTGAGCGGAAAATGTTTTTACCCGCGGAAGACAATGCGTTCCGGTTGGAAGAACATGAGCAGTTCAACCGCAAAATTGTTGCTTCGGCACCGGTGGGGATTTGTATTTTACGCATCAGCGATGGCACTAACATTCTGAGTAACGAGCTGGCGCATAACTACATCAATTTACTGACTCACGAAGACCGTGATCGCATCACACGCATCATTTGCGAACAGCAGGCAAATTTTGTCGATGTGATGACCAGTAATAACAATAATCTGCAAATCAGCTTTGTGCATTCCCGTTACCGCAACGAGGATGTGGCGATCTGTGTGTTGGTAGACGTCAGTGCTCGCGTGAAAATGGAAGAATCGCTGCAGGAGATGGCGGCGGCGGCAGAGCAGGCCAGTCAGTCGAAGTCGATGTTCCTGGCGACGGTGAGTCACGAATTACGCACCCCCTTGTACGGCATCATCGGCAACCTCGATTTATTGCAAACCAAGGCACTGCCGCAGGGTGTTGATCGGCTGGTCAATGCGATGAACAACTCCTCGGGACTGCTGCTGAAGATCATCAGCGATATCCTCGATTTCTCCAAAATCGAGTCCGAACAGTTGAAAATTGAGCCGCGTGAGTTTTCCTGTCTGGAAGTGATTACCCATATTGCCGGCAACTATTTGCCGTTGGTGGTGAAGAAACGCCTGGGGTTGTACTGCTTTATCGAACAAAACGTACCGGAACGTATTTCAGGCGATCCAGTGCGGTTACAACAGGTGTTATCTAACTTGTTGAACAACGCCATTAAGTTTACCGATACCGGTTGTATCATTTTGCAGGTGTGCACGCGTGGAAGCTATCTGGAGTTCAGCGTTCGCGATACCGGCGTCGGCATTCCCGAGAAAGAAATTACTCGCTTGTTCGACCCATTCTTCCAGGTGGGGAGTGGCGTTCAGCGTCATTTCCAGGGGACTGGGCTGGGGCTGGCGATTTGTGAAAAGCTGATCAACATGATGGATGGCGACATTGCTGTTGAGTCTGAGCCGGGATTGGGCAGTTTGTTTACTATCCGTATCCCTCTGTTTAATGCACAGTTCCCGATCCCGCAGGCCAGTGATACCTGGCAAGGTAGAACCTTGTGGCTGGATATCCGCAATCAACGGCTAGAAAGCTATCTGATGGAAATCCTGGGCGGTTATGGCGCTAGGGTGTTGCGCCATCAGGGAGAGGAGACTGCCGCCAGTGATGTGATGCTCAGTGACCATCCATTGATGGTCAGTACGCCTTTGCTGGCGCAGATCCAATTCTCTATTGAGCATATTGGCCCGTCGCAGGAAACCCGGCCGGGTTACTGGATGCACAGTACGTCGACGCCGCGTGAAACCCTCACGTTGCTCAACCGGCTATTTGGTACCCTTGATGAAAGTGGCAATACCCTGATGCAATTGCCGTTGCCGGTTAAGGCCAGCAAAGTAGATAACGGCGATATACATTTGCTGGTGGTGGACGACCATCCGATTAACCGCCGGTTGTTGTCCGATCAGTTGAGCTCGTTGGGGTACCAGGTAGTGACGGCCAATGATGGTGTCGATGCATTAGATGTACTCAACCACAACAGGGTCGATATTGTGCTGACCGACGTTAACATGCCGAACATGGACGGGTATCTCCTGACTCAGCGTTTGCGTCAATTGCACTTTACCTCACCGGTAATCGGCGTGACGGCGAATGCGTTGGCGGAAGAGAAACAGCGCTGTATCGAGGCGGGGATGGACAATTGTCTGTCCAAACCGGTGACGTTAGAAACGTTAGATCAAACGCTGGCATATTACAGTCAACAGGTACGCCGCCTGCGTGTCGAGCAGGAGAACGCTTAAAAGCAAAAGGGCGCGGCATAATGCCGCGCCCTCTGTGAAAAACCGGACGACTTTAGTCTTTGTCCAGCGGTGCCATGCTGACAGAAGAGAGGTAGTTGAGCAGTGCGATATCGTTCTCAACACCCAGCTTCATCATGGCCGATTTCTTCTGGCTACTGATGGTTTTGATGCTGCGATTGAGTTTCTTGGCGATCTCAGTCACCAGGAAACCTTCGGCAAACAGGCGCAGTACTTCGCTCTCTTTCGGTGACAGACGCTTATCACCGTAACCACTGGCGCTGATTCTCTCCAACAGTTTGGAGACGCTTTCCGGCGTGAACTTTTTGCCTTTCTGCAATGCGGCCAGCGCTTTCGGCAGGTCAGTTGGTGCACCTTGCTTCAACACGATGCCTTCAATATCCAGATCCAACACGGCACTAAGAATTGCCGGGTTGTTGTTCATGGTCAGAACGATGATCGACAATTGCGGATAATGGCGTTTGATGTATTTGATCAGCGTAATGCCGTCGCCATACTTATCACCAGGCATCGAAAGATCGGTGATCAGGACGTTAGCGTCCAGTTTGGACAGATTGTTGATCAGTGCTGTTGAGTCTTCAAACTCCCCAACGACATTCACCCATTCAATTTGCTCAAGTGACTTCCGGATGCCAAACAGTACGATAGGATGGTCATCAGCAATAATTACGTTCAGGTTATTCATGTTGTTGGCTACCTTGCTGCAGCAGTCTACTGACGAAAAAATCAATCTGACTGATGTTATTCTCGATCTTGAGCGCATCACCGTCTGCGATGTGCTGTTCTAACGATTCACACAGTTGCTTACCGGGAAGCAGATTTAACATGGCAAACACGCCTTTTAGGCGATGTGCGGTCTGTGACAGAGCATTGAAATCACTGCTGCCCGCCTCAGTATACAGTTTTTTGACATCGTCGGGTACTGTATCGACAAACAGGCCATAGTAATCACTTGATTTCAATTGTTTTTCATAGAGTTGGATGTCATTTGTGGTCAGTGAAAGCGCACTTTCCTGCTGTTCCAGAGCGGCCATTTGCTGTTCAATCAGCATTAATACGGCGTCGATCATTGCACCACTCAGGTTATAGTTTACTCGAATGTACCGTTTTTCAAGCTGTTGCCATCCGGCCTCATCGCTAGTCAGCAGCAAGGTATAATCGTCGGCTCGTTGTGGGTTATCCGTCAGTAGCACGTCGTAATCGCGGTTGATCTGACGTTCATCGGCAATGATGCAGCTTGCGCCATAGGCATGCAGCAAGTGCGTAACAATGCCGCGGACTTCCTCAGAGGTGATGTCCAGCAGCGCCGTTACGCCATCGAGCAGTTTTTCCTGTGCTTCCGCATCCTTTTTTTCCATCTCCATCGGCACGCGAATGGTATAGCGGGTACCGATATCCACCTTGCTGCGGATATCCAACTGTCCGTTAAGCTTTTTGCACAGTTGGTTGCATAGGAAGAAAGTGAGGCCGGAACCATGATTAAAGCGATCCACCAATGTCTGACTGAGGAACGGGTAGTTCAGATTGCTGATTTCCTCATTGGAAATACCGGAGCCGGTATCATTAATATGGAACACCAGACGGTCGGGGTGTTCCGGTTCATGATCGATCACCAGTGAAATCTTGCCACAGGACGTCGTAATAATGGCGTAATGCACCAACAGTGAAAGCACTTTGCGTAACGCGTTGGCGTCCCCCACGTAGTGCTGTTCAACATCAAGCTGGAAATGGTTAAACAGCGTCAGCCCTTTCTGATTGATGGACGGCAAGGATTCACGCAGTAACTCATCAATCAAGACCGACGGACTGAAGGGATGGCGCGAAGGTTGCCAGTCCTGGGTTTCCAGACGGGTGAGCAGGGTGATATTTTCAATCAGCCCCAGCACCGATGAGGATTGTGCCGTCAGTTGTTTCAGAAGTGCTTGCTGCTGTTCTTCATCCGGCTGGGTACGTAGGCGGTCGGCCAGGTCATGCATTTGACGCACTGGCTGGTTCAGCTCAATACCCAGGTTATGCAGCATCAGCTTACGTGCCTGTACGTTCTTGTCGTATTCGCGTTGTGCTTGCTGTAGGCGCTTGTTCACCATCACTTCCTTGTCCTGATCATTGAGCAGGAACAGATAGGTTTCCGGTGACAGTTGGCTACGGAAGATACGAATCTCATACACCTCATTGTTGACTGTCGCCTGGATAACGCCGTGGTGCTGTTCGGCCATGTGGGCGATTTTTTGCAGGCTGAGGTGAGGTAGCAGGTGTTGGGCAATCTTATTGCTGGCGATCACTGTGTTACTGGTGAAGTTATACACCAGCAGGCCGGAGGGTAAACTGGCGATGATTTCCTGATTCAGTGCGCGCTCGGTTTCCAGCTCAACCGCCATATTTTCGCTCGGGCGAATGTATTGGCGACGGATAAAGTAAATGCCCACCATCGACAGCGCCAACAGCAACAGATTAATGACGATCAGCCAGATATTGTTACGTAGTAGGTCAATGGCCAGGTTGATTGCAGAAACGCGATAAACCACTTTCAGCGGCGCATTGGGCAGTGGGGCGCTGAACTCGACCCAGTTGCCGGTCATTGAGACACCGGCATTGGTAGCCGTATCTACCGAAACGGCGCTGTCATCCAGGTTCATATCGTCAGGCAGCAGCATAAAGTTGGCGCGGGCCATATTGATCGGGATGATGTCATTAATCGGTAGATCAAAGGCGATCACCGTGGCCAGATGCCCCGGTTGGTTAAAGGTGGTGCGGATTGAAAATGAATAAGCATTTTGGAAGCGCTGCTTACGCAGGGCAGAGAAGCTTTCACGTTCATCGAGCATGTTAGCCTGCTGCAGCATCTCTGCCCGGCGATCCTCTGCCGACGTCGTCAGGTAACTTTCTTTGAAGCGTGAGGCCAGTTCTTTCAGCGGTTGAGTGGTGATTAAACTCAGGCTGTTATCCTGACCATTGAGGTAATACATGGCGTAATTTTCAGTTTTGGCTCCCCAGCGGGTATCCAGATAGTCTGAAATATTGGCGATCATCGCCAGGGTGCCTTCTTCATGGCTGCCAAAAATAATCGCATCCGTTTTTTTATGCGGTTTTTCCAGGTAATAAACGTCCGGGCGCAGCCGGGTTTCCTGCAAGCTGGGATCCACGTTCAAAGATGATGCATTGCCGAACTTGTCGTAGATCTGATAGGTGACGTAACGGTAGCTATCAATGCGTTTTTGCAAGGCATTGGCGATGCTATTCAGTGCATACTTTTTTTCTGCCAGCCAGGCATTGGTATAGTTGTAGCCATACAGGCCGATAGCAATCGTCAGCAGTACAGAAAATAACAGGAAGCAGCGGGTAATGTTGCTTGAGCTAATCGTCAGTTGTTTATTTTGCATAGTTGACTGCGCATTCCTGAATCAACGGGTTACGGCTCTGGCGCTGGCGGTAACCGCCAGAAGTAATACTGCAACGCAGGCAAAAGCCGCTGTCAGACTGGAGAATTGTGCGATAAACCCGATCAGCGCGGGCCCAGCGAGAATACCTGCATAACCCACTGTGGTGACGGAGGCGATGGCCAGGTTTGCGGGCATATCATGCTGATTGCCTGCTGCACTGAACAAAATCGGTACCACATTAGAGGCCCCAAGGCCGACCAGCATAAACCCTACCAACGAAATTATGGCGTTATTGAAGACAATAGCCAGACTGAGGCCGATCGCCGCGCATAGACTGCCGAGCAGCAATACCTTATATCGACCCAGCGTGTTCACCACCCGATCGCCGTTCAGCCTGCCGATGGTCATGGTGATAGAGAATAATGCATAGCCCAGCCCTGCCTGACTGTGATCGACTCCCCTCAATGTGGTGAGGAACAGCGCACTCCAGTCGAGCATCGAACCTTCGGCGAGAAACATAATAAAGCACAGAATACCGATAAACATGACCCAACCGCGTGGCAGCACGAACATTGGGCCACCTTCTTCGCCGCCGCTTTCACGCAGTAAATTACGGCTGGCTAGCATCAATAGTGCGGCAATGGTTAATACGGTGATCCACGTTGCCAGCAAGGGCGATAATCCCAACCATAACATCACGCTGACTCCGCCGGCACCGGCAATGCCACCAACGCTGAAGAAACCGTGGAAACCCGACATCATTGCTTTGCCACTGGCGCGTTCGACCACCACTGCTTGTACGTTCATCGCCACATCAATCATGCCGATCGCCGCTCCAAACAGCAGCAGGGCAAGCGCCATACCTGTCGTGGTATTCATCAGCACCAGCAGGGGTAAATCAATACACAATGCCAGACCGGCCAGCAAAATAACCGGGCGACAGCCTAACTTACCGGTCAGATAACCGGTTAATGGCATTGCCAACATCGAACCGGCACCAATGCACAACAACAGCAAACCCAGGGAGCCGTCATCTATACCAATACGTGCTTTGGCAAATGGCACGAGTGGTGCCCAAGCGGCCATGCCGAAACCGGCAACAAAAAAGGCCAATCGCGTGGCTATCTGCGCCGGGACGCCAGGTTTTTGCTGTTCACTGCACAAGGTGGATGTCATGTGGGCATCAGGATCTATTGTGGGAGTACGGGCTAAAAGTTATGGAGTGTTTTTATCACAATCCGCGATCCGGGTCGAAAGGATTTGCGCTGTCATCGGCCTTTACACTGGCTCTGTGTTCCAACCACAGGGCAATGACATCCACAATATACAGCTTGTGTTGTTCGTCCAGTGCTTGGCCTTGTGGAATATTATGCCATTTGGCCAGGCAGCCGCGGCAACAGGTGGCTGTGGCGTGCTGGGCGACAAATACCGGATGTCCTCGCATGGGCGTTTGTTTGCCGTCATTTTTTGGAAAGGGTGCGGCAAGTCGTTGTTCGATAAAGTCTCGTGCGTGACTGAGGATCAGCGGCAGGCCTTTGGTTTCAAAATAAAGTTGGTCTTTGACGTTAAGACGGAACTTGGCGCGGAAAGGGGAACTCTGTAGCCGACGCCATAGCGCTTCGGGTTGAAGTAGCATAGGTCATTTTCATTTGGGTATTTATTGCAGACTATCAAAATAGACACTGTGCGGCCAATGTTGCCGTCTTAAACAGTTTTACAGCCCAAGTGGTAGGTATTTAAGCAATAGAACGCTTTCCAAATTAATGCGCTTAATATGTAGACTATAATAGAAGAAAAGATTAGCGATTAGTGCGGAAGTTAATTAGCGGGATGATCTCTATAGGTGATTATTTTTTAGCGAAAAGTGCGGTAAAAGCAGAATATGAGAAAAATGTGAGGCAATAAAAAACCGGCCAGAAGCCGGTCGAAGTGTTCAGAAATTATCTTACAGATAATGAAGGTAATAATGAAAATAATGATGATAGCGGGATTATTATAACGGCAGTGTTAAGCGGTGTTTTTGGCACAATGTGCTTATTGGAAATGACTTTTGTATGGCAGTCTGTTTTTTCTTAAAGTTTTGTATAACTACATGATTTTATATCTATAAGTGTATTTTTTGGCATTATGTGCCTTATTTTGTTTGTCTGTAATGTTTTGTGGAAGTTCGCTCAAGTTTACATTTGGAAACCTTTATTAATCACAATGAAACACTATCGGATACTTGGTATCATTTTCTTTCTGGATTAATATTACCCTTGTTACCAGAATGGTAATGCACAGTCGTGCTAATAATGCTCAAAAGGGCAGTGGCCATAGCTCGACATAATTAACGAGGATAATAACAATGAAACTTCGAGTACTCTCTCTGATAGTACCCGCTCTGCTGGTTGCAGGCACAGCAGGCGCGGCGGAAATCTACAACAAAGACGGTAATAAACTGGATTTGTACGGTAAAATCGATGGTCTTCACTATTTCTCCGATAACAGTGGCTCAGATGGTGACATGTCTTATATGCGTTTCGGCCTGCGCGGCGAAACACAAATCAGCGATCAACTGACCGGTTATGGCCAGTGGGAATATCAGGCCAACCTCAATCACGCGGAAAGCCAGGACAACAAAAACTTTACCCGTTACGGTTTTGCCGGTCTGAAGTTTGGTGACTACGGTTCATTCGACTACGGTCGTAATACTGGCGTGCTGTATGACGTAGCCGCTTATACCGACTTGCAGCCTGAGTTTGATGGTTCCACATATGGCGCTGACCAGTTCATGTTCCAGCGTTCTAGCGGTTTGGCGACTTACCGTAATACCGACTTCTTCGGTCTGGTAGACGGCCTGAACTTTGCCCTGCAGTACCAAGGTAAAAACGGCAGCGGTGAAGAGTCTAACAATGGCCGTGATGTACTGGGTCAAAACGGCGACGGCTACGGCATGTCGGTGAACTACGATCTGGGCTATGGCATCAGCGCTGCAGGTGCATTCTTCAACTCTAAACGTACCACCCAGCAGAACGGCGGTGACGGTTACAGCGGCATCATGGGCCGTGGTGATCGCGCAGAAGGTTATTCAGGTGGTCTGAAATATGACGCCAACGACACTTACCTGGCCGTGATGTTCACTCAATCCTACAATGCTGCACGTTTCGGGTCTTCAAGCAGTGATGCATATGGCTATGCCAACAAGGCACAAAGCTTCGAAGCCTATGCACATTACCAGTTTGACTTCGGTCTGCGTCCATTTGTTGGTTATAACCAAACTAAAGGTAAAAACCTGGGTCTGGCAGCTAACGGCAAGGATTATGGCGACGAAGATCTGGTCAAATTTGTGGACTTGGGTACCAGCTACTTCTTCAACAAAAACATGTCCACCTACGTTGACTACAAAATCAACCTGTTGGATGAGAATGACTTCACCAAAGCTGCCGGTATCAACACCGACAACGTGGTTGCCGTGGGCCTGGTTTACCAGTTCTAAGCAACAGAGTGTGAATGTGACCACGCGGCCTTCGGGCCGCGTTTTTTTTGCCTGTGATTTGGCACGAATTGATATTAATGCGGCACGGATTGCCATTTTGATGCTCTGTCGTTTACCTAAACTTCCTCTATACAAATAAATCAGGAGGTTAGTATGGAACTCAATATTGAGCGGGTGATTGAAACCGTGTTGTATGTCAAAGATATCGAGCGTGCCGCTGCTTTCTATCAGGAAGTGTTAAAGCTGCCGGTTATGGTGGCTAACGCGCGTTTCCGTGCCTACAACGTGGGTCAGCAAAGTGTGTTGTTGTTGTTTATTGAGGGTGATTCTGTAAAGGGGGCACATTATCCCGAAGGATATATTCCTTCACATGATGGCAATGGACCGCTGCATATTGGACTTGCGGTGACGAAAGAACAGTTGCCGCATTGGGAGCAACACCTTACGGTGCATGGCATTGAGATCGAAGGGCGCATGAGTTGGGATCACGGTGGTGAAAGTATCTACTTCCGGGACCCCGACAATCATCTGTTGGAGTTAGTGACGCCGGGGATCTGGGCCAATTACTGAGTGTTCCAGACTGTAGCCAGCGTCTTCAACATCTCTCCGAGCAGCAGCAGTGCATGCTGTGCTTGCTGCTCAATTTGTACTTTGACGATCGCTCCGTCGATCAGCATCGCCAGTATCTCTGCCCGTTGTTCCTGCTGCGGGCCCGCGGGAAGGTGGCGGGCTATCTCTTCAGCCATCTGTTTTTTGTGTTGGTGCGCGATGTTCAGGCTTTCCGGCAGCATCTCTGCTAGTTCGACTGCCGTATTGATAAAAGCACAACCGCGATATTGTGGATCGTTAAACCACTCTTCAAAACAAGGTACCAAAGCGAGCAGCACATCCCCACGCTGGGCCACATGTTTCTCCAGCGATGCGCTGAACCAACTCAACCATTGTTCATGGCGGTAAGCCAGGAACGCTGCAATCAACTCGTTTTTGCTAGGAAAGTGGCGATAAAACGTGACCTTAGCCACACCTGACTCGCTAATAATGCGATCGATCCCGGTAGCACGTATCCCTTCACGGTAAAACAAATCGTGGGCTGTCAGCAGAATACGCTGGCGCGGCGGTAGAGTGTTGCTGGCGACAGGCATCAAACATCTCCAGAAATATTGATTACAGTGATTGTAGACAAGTCTGTCTACATACGCTAGCTTAATTGCGTAGACAGACTTGTCTACATGATTAAAACCTGAGAGGTGAGTGATGAGCATTAAACCCCCGTTACCCCCGTTTACCCGTGAGTCGGCTATTGAGAAAGTCCGGTTGGCTGAAGATGCCTGGAACAGTCGCGATCCTGAACGGGTGTCGCAGGTCTATTCTGTGGATACCCACTGGCGTAATCGGGCTGAATTCGTTGATGGCAGGGATGCTGTGTGTGCATTCTTACAGCGCAAATGGGCGAAAGAATTGGAGTATCGGCTGATTAAAGAGCTTTGGGCATTTGATGGGGCGCGTATTGCGGTTCGTTTTGCTTACGAATGGCGTGATGATTCCGGCAACTGGTACCGCAGTTTTGGCAACGAGAACTGGGAGTTTAATCCGGACGGTCAGATGATTAACCGACATGCTTGCATCAACGATATGCCTATCCGCGAACAGGATCGCCAATTCCACTGGCCGCTTGGCCGTCGTCCGGATGATATTGCGGCGCTGAGTGAGTTTGGCTTCTGATTGTTGTTACTGATAATAGGGCCGCAGTTCTGCATGAAGAGTGGATATAAGCCTTTTTTTCCACTCTATTTCACCCTGACGATAATGTGAAAACAGATGGCCAACCGCCAGATTGTCCTGAATGGGGAGTGCGCGTAGCCCTTGTTTATCGGGTTGGGCGCTGAACCAGGGCAGCGGAACGACAGCCATCAAAGGGGCCGTCCGCAGCACTGGGGGTAATTGAGCGTAATCGGCACAACTGAGCTGAATTCTACGCTGCAACCCCTGTCGTTTTAATTGGCGGTCCAGCTCATTTTCTTCCTGCGGCCACGGATGGCAGTAATAGTGTGCGTAGTCCGCCAATTCGCTGAATCGCAGTCCACTCTTATGCTGTAACGCCTGATGCAAGGGCTGCCCGAATACTGCTACCAGACGCGTACTGCCAATGAGTTCATAACGCAGTGCACTGGTTCGCTGTTGGTGATCGCCGACGGCGATCACCATATCGATACTGCCTTCAAGGAGTTCATTTCGCCATGAACGCCGCTCAAAATTCTGACAGCGAATATCTGCATTGGCGAGCGTGCTTTTCTGCGCCAAAAGCGGCAGTAGAATCGGATGCAGTGCAGGAGGGGCGACTAAGGTGAAGTGTCGTGGCGTGTCCTGCATATGGCCGAACAGTTCATTGTCCAGCGAAGAGAACAGCGGCGTCAGCTTCTCTTTCAGCGATAGAGCAAACAGGGTTGGGACTTGGGTATGCCCCTCTCTGCGGAATAGCGGCTCATCCAGTACCTCACGCAGGCGGGCTAACGCATGGCTGACTGCTGAAGTGCTGATGCTCAGCTTGTCCGCTGTTTTCTGACTGGAGCCCGTGATGGTCAAGAGATAGAGCACTTTCAGCAGGTTCATGTCCATTTGCAGGATGTTCATTAATGGCCTTATAAATTGAATACGCCTCAATATTGCTCTGAGTATACTTCAGCCCCGTTTACCTCCATAGAATTGGAATATGAAAAAGAACATTGGTTTTTTGGCTGCCATGACTATCACTTTGTGTTTCAACGCACAGGCACAGCTCAATCCCGCACAGCCGCTTTCCAGTGCGCCTCCGTATACATTGTTTGAACAATGGGCGCAGCCGGTCGCGCCATTCCAGATGTTCCCGCATGTTTATTATGTCGGTACCAGCAACCTTTCATCTGTATTGTTGAGCACCCCGGAAGGGTTGATTCTGATCGACGCTGCATTAGATGCCAGCGCACCAACGATAAAAGCGCACATTGAGGCGTTGGGCTTCGACATTAAGGACTTGCGTTATATCCTCAATAGCCATGCACGCCTTGATCAGGCTGGTGGTATTGCGCGGTTGAAGGCGTGGAGCGGTGCGAAAGTTGTTGCCAGCGCCGCGAATGCCGAGCAGCTAGCGCTGGGAGGAAAGCAGGATTTTGCTCTCGGTGATGCGCTGAGCTTCCCACCAGTGAAGGCCGATATTATTGTTGGTGAAGGCGACAGCATTACATTGGGCGGTTTGACGTTAACAGCGCTGATGACGCCAGGTCATCTGCCGGGGGCAACCTCGTGGCTAACCACGTTACATCAGGGGGAGCAAAACTACCGACTGGTCTATGCCGACAGTCTGGCAACGCCGGATTATTATCTGATCGACAATAAAAACTACCCCGATTTGGTGCAGGATATTCGCGGTAGCTTTGCTCGACTTGCGGAGCAGCAGGCAGATATCTTCATCGCCAATAAGGGAACACGCTTCGATCTGGAAAATAAAATGGTGCGGCTGCGAGCAGGGGATTTGGATGCTTTTGTCGATCGTCAGGGGTTGCAGCACTATGTGAAAGAATCACAAAAAGTATTTGAGGCGCAGTTAGCAAAACAGCAGAAGGATATTTAAACCCCGCAGCCGGGGGGGCAGATCCGGCCAAGAAGGAAATAGTGGTCGATCGCCGTAGGCAAATGCTGGTGTTTTGGGCGTGACCTGTTGCGTTATCTGCTGACAAAATGAAAAAGCGCACCGAGAGACAAAGCGGCATTTGTCGAAAAGCCTTTCTTCTTCTAGAGTTAGGGGACAATAAACGCACTCTAAGAGGACAAGCTATGACGAAGAAGCTGGTTTTAGCCGTTTGCACAGCGGCGGCATTTTCCATCCTGGCTGGCTGTACTGCGTATGACCGTGCCGCCAGTTATGTTGATGAGCCGGTGGTCAGCGACGTAAAAGTAGGGATGACCAAGCAGCAAGTTCGGGCCATTGCGGGCCCACCGTCAACCACAGCTACCCTGGTTCATGCACAAGGCACATGTGATACTTATGCGGTGGCACCGCGTGACGGTAAAGTGCAGACCTATTTTGTCAGCTACAACGATACCGGTCATGTAATGAATAAAGGATATCAGACCTGTTCAGACTATGACTCCCAACCTAAATAATCTGTCTGTTGCTGAATAATTGAGCCCCGCTTATGCGGGGTTTTTCATTTTTTAACCACTGACGGCACGAAGTTTAACCAAACGCACTTTTTCCTGCATTTTTTCGAATGAAACGATAGACATTTCATAACGGTAGCGCTAATATCTGCGCCCATTGGAAGGATGGCCGAGTGGTTTAAGGCAACGGTCTTGAAAACCGTCGAGTGTAACAGCTCCCAGAGTTCGAATCTCTGTCCTTCCGCCAAATTTAGCCGGCTTAGCTCAGTAGGTAGAGCAACTGACTTGTAATCAGTAGGTCACCAGTTCGACTCCGGTAGCCGGCACCATATAAGTTGTACTGACGTTTCACAACGTCTACGAACCCCAGTAATCTTTAAGATTGCTGGGGTTTTTCGTTTTCCGGTAATCAATTGAAAGTCAGTGAGTTATTTTGGTCGTCGGGGAAGTGGAATAACGATTTTACTAAGGGAGCCAGGCGCCCAACACTACTCCAAGGATATCGTACTCATTACCATTCAACGGGGGGAGCCCAGGCATAATCCCCTTAAGCCATTTATTTTCTGCGTCTTCGACATAAATTTTAAAGACAAGATCGTCAGAGTCTTGTTTTTTGGCAATGACTTTGTCACCGGAAACTAATTCCGTCACTCCATATGTTATTGGTTCTACAAGTATTAATGATCCTTTAGGGTAATTTACACCCACAGAACCACTCATCGTGTTGTCCCGCACCGTCAGCCAGTAAGCACTGGAGCTGCAATTAACGACGGCAGGGTATTTTACGATGCTGTTCTTTCGATTTTTGCCATACAACAAAGGCAATTCCCACTCCAATAATGGCAGAGTTCTAATATGGGCATCTTGGTTTTGCTGTAGGGTGCTGGGGCTACGGCGTTTTTCAGGTTGTTCCAAGCCATCAAGCCAGCCGATTTGGATAGAGAAAAATTGCTCGATCCTTCTGGCCATATCTCCGCTGATACCTTTCTTGCCTTTTTTACCAGCTGGATAGAGCATTCTGGAAACGTAATCAGCAGCGATGCCAAGGGCTTCTGCCAGACGCTTCTGTCCCCCAACGCCAAGGCTACTGATCAGGGAGGAAAGACGCGCCCGTCGTGTTTCCTGTAGTTGATTTTTCTGCTCGTTTTTCATAGGGCCATCGTACCCAAATTTACCGTTAGGTAAATGACTTTCTGGTGTTGATAAAAAAATACCTTTGGGTATACTTAGTACTGTTTATTTATACAGTAATTGGTTGGGGTGAGAGTTTCTCAACATTTGGTGACACGGAGTCATTGGCGGTTTGGCAACCCCCGGAGAGGTCAGTATGAGAGATATGCACAAAATTTTGGAACGGTGGGGAGTGTGGGCCCGTGATAGCAGCGGGATTGACTATTCTCCAATTGCCGCTGGGTTTAAGGGATTATTGCCGCATACTTCATGTGGTGAACTATCCTGCTGCGATGATGATGGGTTGGTTATCGACGGCTGCGTCATTCGCTTGAAGAAGTACAAACCTGAAGAGTTCGATTTGTTGATTGCACATCATGTCTATGGGGTATCGCTTCGCAAAATAGCGAGAAAGAGAAAATGCTCAGATGGCACGATACGAAAAGAGATGCAAACTGCTGAAGGTTTCGTGGGGGGATGTCTGGCGATGCTGGATGTGAAGTTGAGTATGGATTACTGAAATTCTCTAGGTACTTTTTATTCCCCTCGTTGTGTTGGCATTATTTTAAAGAGAACAAAATTATCAATTGAAAGCTGATTTTTATTCTGAATAAGTGGGTAAAATTTTAATAATAAAAAGCTAACGCGTACGCAAAAATTCTTGTAGTCTGATATTAGTGATGAGTCAGTACGCAATTACCCAATCATAAACCTCGCCAAGGCGGGGTTTTGTTTTTTTATCTCATCTTTTAAATGCATGATTGATAAAAATAATTACAATTCAGCGTGTTACATTTTTATCGTGAAGCATCAGTAATGTCATGTTGTTATGTTTTTACATAAAAACTAACGCGTACGCAAAAACACTGATAATCTGATATAAATGGCAGTTGCTTGCACGGTAGTGGAAATTTTGTTACGTCGCTGGTGTTTCTTTTTAGGGCTAAAATAGTTTAAAAAAAACTAACGCGTACGCAAAAATGGCTGTAATCTGATAAAAGTAGTTAATTGTTTGACGCAATAACAAAATTTAAAATATCGCTTTAGCGTAATTTTATTTTTTTAGCCTGTGGGTTGAAGTTGCAGTATGAGGTCGCCAGCTATTGGTGATTTTTACGATATTTAAAAAATGTAGTATGCCGATATGATGTGAATATTGTATCAGTCAAAATGAGGCCACCTTCGGGTGGCTTTTTTATTTCAATTTCCCGATGTTCGGGCAATGCCCCGGTAGTGGGAGGGAGGTTATGAAAATGCCCTGGAAAAGTGAGCCTAACATCCTCTCTATGCTGATCGCCGTTGGCATGACTTTGTTGGGCGCCATAGCCAGTTACTCATTCAAGGTATTGAACGGTGAGGCGTTCAGTTGGCGAACGCTATTTCTACAGCTCTTTGTCTCTATTTTCGCCGGCCTGACCATGGTGATGATTGCGTTGCATTACGACTGGCCATCGGAGGTGATGGGCGGCGTTTGCGGCATGGCTGGTTGGTCAGGCGCGTCGCTGATTAAATCGTTGGAACGCCGATTTCTCAACAAAGTGTCAGGGGGAAGCCAATGAAACTCAGTAAAAACGGAATGGCGCTGATTAAGCATGCGGAAGGGTTGCGCTTGAAGGCATATCAGGACTCGGTGGGTGTCTGGACCATCGGTTATGGCTGGACGCATCCGGTAGAGGGCAAGAAAATCGGCCCAGGCATGCAGATTAATCAGACGATGGCTGAACGTCTACTGAGGTGTGGCCTTATTCAGTTTGAACAAGGCGTCAATCAATTGGTGAATGTATCCATCACCCAAGGGCAATTTGATGCTCTGGTGAGCTTTGCTTATAACCTCGGCTTACGTTCGCTAGCGTCCTCGACTTTGCTTCGCAGAGTGAATGCTGGTGATAAGCAAGGTGCAGCTAACGAGTTTGGTCGGTGGGTAAATGCCGGTGGTATAAGACTCGATGGTTTGGTGGCAAGGCGCGCAGCGGAGTCTGCATTGTTTTTATCCTAAATTCCCGCTCCTTCTTCCCCAAGCTTTCTATTGCTTGCTGAATGCTTATGCCGCAGTGCTTCTTATCGTAAAAAACCATGAATACCGATAGACCACGATGTGCAGCTCGTCTGCACCTCAAGCTACTCGACTTCATATGACAACGGAGGCTGATGCTCATAATGATTGAATTTGAAATTAAAACTGCGCTGGAGGAATTAACTCATATGCCGGTATATCCACTGGTGCTGTCGGATCCCGGACTAGAAGGCGTGACTTATCAGAAAATCAGCGATTTGAAGCTTAATACCGGTTTGGTTAATACCTCGCTGGTGCAGAGTCGCTTTCAAATCGTGCTGTACGTTATTGATGACTACGCCCGGTTAATCGCGCTGGATAAGATCATTCTTACCGCCTGGGAAGGGATTCAGCATGGTCATATTGGGCATTGGCCGGTGCAGGCCGTGACACGCAGCACTATCTTGCAAGGTGCCACAACGTTGGCGGATAACCGCATTCAATACCGCATGGTGCGCGATTACATCATTTGTCATTCGGAGAATGCAGCGTGATCGGTGCCAACGTTTCCGGCATGGCTGAGCTGGCACGTAGGTTGGAGACCGTGAAGCGTGATGTCGCCTCAAGAATTCTGCATGACGCCGGATGTTCCGCTTTGGCTCCGGTACTCAGGGATATGCCGCAGTATATCGGCGATAGCGCAATGGAAAACAGATCATATTTGCGCGACAGCATCGCCATCATTTCTGGTGTTGCCGGTTGGGGAGTACTGACCCTGCGTGTCGGCCCCAGTAAACAGCATTACCAAAAAGCATTGGCACAGGAATACGGCACGGCATCTCAAGCTGCCGCTCCATTTATCCGGCCAGCACTGGATCACAACAAAACTCAAGTGTTACGCATCCTGGCGGCCAACATCCGCTATGGCATAGAAAACCGGTAGCGACTGCTACCACCATCCTTCATCAAAAAAGAGAGAGAAAAATTATGGCTGATAAAACTTCGCCAGAGTACGCCATGCTGCCTGCTGGAACTATCGTTAAGTGGGGCACAGTAGGCGCCACGCCGGCGACGATGAAAGCACTGACGAACTGTAAAGCAGTAGGTGAAATGGGGCAAACGGGCAGTTTTGTTGACTGCACGACGCTGCTTGATACCACGAAACAGTTTATTTCCGACCTGCCTGAGGGGGCTGAGAAATCCCTTGGCTTTATCGACGATCCTGCCAATACCGATTTTGCTGCGTTCCTGAATGCCGCAGATAAGCGTGAAACCGTGCAGTTTTATGTTGAGCTGCCGAATGGTCGCACTTCCACTTCTATCCTGTCTTTGTCCGGTTGGAAAATGAATGAGATCACCGCCCCAGCGAGTGAAGTTATTCAAATTACCGTACAGGGCAAACAGAACAGCAACACCTGGGGAGCGGTAACAGCGAAGGTGTGACAAACCGAAAAGTCGCGTTGAGTGAACTATCGTATCCAGGCGTTTGGCGCGATGTTTTGCGCCGCAGGCAAGTATGACCTGCGGCGATCATTTGCATAAATCACGCATTATGAACAAGGAATAATCATGACTGAGAAATATGATCTTAAGGCCCTGAAAGCGGCGCTGTTGAAATCCGACGACCATGTGATTGAAACGCAAATTTTTGGCACCAAGACCTTCATCCGTCGGTTGAAAGCCGCGGAACTGCAGGAAAACGAAGATGGCATGAAAGCCGCCATCGACAGCGGCGATATGAGCCAGGCGGCAAAGCTCAACGTTCAACTCCTGCTGTCTTGCTTTATGACTCCGGACGGCAAACGCATTCCGGCCAGCGCGTTGCCCAGCGTGGATGAGCTGCTGGTGGCGCACGACAACCCGACGCTGGTCGAAGCCATCGGTGCCGTCAAACGCCATGCGGTCGGCAGCCTGGAGGAAGCGGAAAAAAACTGACTGACTCGCCCTGGCTGATGCTGGTGTTCCAACTGGCCGATCGCTGGGGTGAGTCGGATCCGCGCAAGATCGCCGCATTGCCGGCGCAAATCCTGAATCACTGGCGGGCATATTTTAAACTGCAAGGCATGACGGCCGATGCGGTGGAGAGTGCCCCTATTCACCAATCCGTTCAGCCCGCGCAAAGCAGTATTGATATGCAGTGTGCTGACGTTATGCGAGTGCTGGGAAATGGCTGAGGTAGCATCGTTGGCGGTCGGGTTGTACCTGAATGACGCCAACTTTAAAAACAAACTGACGGCGGCTTACCGTACCGCCGGCGATCAATCCACAAAGTTCAATCGTCAGGCTCAACAGGACGCGAAAAAGACCGACGAAACCTATCAACGTATCGGCAGTACTCTTGGCGGCCTGGCGGGAAAATTGGCAGGTTTGGCTGGGGTTGACTTGTCGCTGAGGGAGCTCGTTGCCACCGCCCGGCAGTATGGACAGGTGCTTACCGAACTTTCTTCCGTCACTACGGCTGCGACGGCGCAGATGAAACAACTGGACGAAGCGGCTCGGCAGGCGAGCAATGGTTCTGGGGATGGGGGAGGTAGCCGAACCGAGGAGGTGCTGAAACTGGCCTCAGGTCTGAATGACAGCGCGGCGGCTTGGCGCGATCAGGCAGCGGCTGCGCGCGGCGCAGCGCAGGCGACGAGTGGGGCGGGTGCCGCATCCCGCGTTGCCAATGTTGCGTTGGGTGCGCTTGGCGGCCCGGTTGGTGTTGCCATCCAGGCGGGCTTGGGGATGTTGTATTTTCATGAGCAGAACCAATTGGCGCGCCAATCGGCTTTGGCATTGAAAGATGCGGTAGTTGAAACTGCCGACGATCTTCATAAGCTCTCCAACGTGAAATTAGCCATTAAAATTGATAGTTTTGACGATCAGTTAAAAAATCTTCGTGAGGAGAAAACGAAGATTGAAGGCCAGTTGTCGCATTTGAGTGATACCCGCCTTGCGGGTCTGGAACGTCGCCGCAAGGGGACTTTGGGGTTCCTCTATTCAGATCCAGAAGAGTTGAGGAAAGAACGGAACGTCTTGCGAGGGCAGTTGGAAGATGCCATTGAGAGCGAGAAAGCGATCAGAACCCGTCGAAACAACGCCGTCAATGCACTAAATGGCAACGGCAGCCATGTTGAGACTAAGCCTGACAAGCCTAAAAACCATCAAGAAAGCGCTATTTTTGTCGATCGTACCTTCAGTGATAATAGCAAGCAGCAGGCTCTTGAGCAGTATCAGCAGTTACGTCAGGAGATGGAGCGGGCGCATCTGAGCAGCCTCGACAAGATCGCTTTGGATGAGCAAAGCGCACAGGCAAAGCTGGTATTAACTGCCAAAGCCGCTGGCGCCGGGCAAGCGGATGTACAGCGCATGATGGCGTTGAATACCGAGAAGTATCAGCAGCAGCGGCAACAGCTGGCCAAACAGTACACTCCGGGGCAGGCGGCGGTGCGCAAGGATCAGGAAGTCAGCAAGGAGCTGAAAGCGCTGTATGACGGGCGACTGTTGACCGAACGCGAATACCAGACCGCCAGCCGGATCCAGCAGCAAGAAACTCAGCGCCAGCGGTTGAAGGCCGAAACTGACACGCTCGCCGCGCCGCGCTTGAACATCGTGGGCGATGTAGATCCCGTCGCTCGCCTGAATAATCAACTTGTGCAGCAACAGGCTCAATACCAGGCCTACTATCAGCAGGGCTTTCTGGATAAACAGCGCTATGAGCAACTGATGCAGGCGGCGACACAGGAATCGTCGGACGCTCAGTATCAGCAAGCGCTAAGCCTGTACGGTGGTCAGAGCCGCGTGCACAAGATGGCGTTGGGGCTGGTGGATATGACGCGGGAGCGCACCTCCGGCATGATGTTTGATCTGCTGACCGGCACGCAGAGTTTTAAACAAAATATGCTTGGGTTGTTTTCTTCCATTACCCAGTCTGTCGTTCAGCAACTTATCGATATGGCGATGCAAGCGTTATTGACGAAAACTATTCTCTCTACCTTTATGAGCATCGGCGGCGGCTTAATGGGTGGTGCAGCCAGTGCTGGCGCTGGTGCGGCAGGTTCCGGTGCGATGGGTATGTCTACGGGATGGCAAGGTTACGTTCCCAACGCTAAAGGTGGGGTTTATGCATCCCCTTCGCTGAGTGCTTACAGCGGGCAGGTGGTGAACAATCCGACTCTGTTCGCCTTTGCCAAAGGCGCAGGGGTAATGGGCGAGGCTGGGCCTGAAGCCATCATGCCACTCAAGCGTGGCGCCGATGGTTCTCTGGGGGTGAGGGCGATGGGCGGTGGCCAACAGGTTGCGGCGGCGCCGAATGTGTACATTACGATCGAGAGTGGTGGCAACGTCGGTACACAGGCCGATCCTGGCTGGGGAGAGTTTGGCAAGCAGATGGGGAGTATCGCCGCGCAGGAGAGCCAGAAGGTGATCAACAGAAACCTGATGCCGGGCCAGCCGATTTGGAAAGCAATCAAGGGGATGTAATGGGTATTCAAACATTTGAATTTCCGGCGCGCGTCAATGCTGCCGGCGATATGCGTTTTCGCGTCAGAAAGGCGCAGTTCGGCGACGGATATGCTCAGGTCTCCGGCGACGGCATTAATCCGATCGTGCGTTCCTGGGATCTGACCTTTGTCGGTAAGTATGACTACATCACGCCGATCATCGTCTTCTTGGAAAATCATTACGGGGTGAGATCTTTTCAATGGACACCACCGACCAATGTTCCCGGCCTCTACCGCTGCGAAGGCTATAAGCCTGTTGCCATGGGCGGCGATAACTATTCACTGACGGCCACGTTTACCGAGGCGTTTCACGTTTAACCGAGATTAATCATGCTGAATACAGACCTGCAGAAGTTGGAGCCGGGCAATCGCGTTCGCCTTGTTGAAGTGGACGGGACAAAGTTCGGTGCTGATATTCTACGCTTTCATAGTGACACACTGCCCTATACGCCGGAAGAACTGGCTGCAGCAGGCGGAGATGAAACGAAACTACCTGCAAAAACGATCTGGTGGCAGGGCAAGGAGTACGGGCCGTGGCCGTTTAGTGTCGAAGGGCTTGAAATCTCTTCTGACAGTCAGAGCAGCGCGCCTAAATTGACGGTGGCCAATATAAACGGCCTGATTACGGCGCTCTGCCTGCAGTTCGAGGATATGGCACAGGCCAAAGTGCTGATCCACGATACATTGATGCACTATCTCGATGCCCATAATTTTCCTGAGGGCAATCCTACAGCTGATCCGCTGCAGGAAAAGCTGCAGGTGTTCTATATCGACCGCAAGGCGACGGAAAGCGACGAAGCGGTGGAGTTCGAGCTCTCCAGCCCGACAGACCTACGGGGATTGCGCATTCCGACCCGGCAAATTCATAGCCTGTGTACCTGGTGCTCGCGCGGCGGTTATCGCACCGGCAAGGGCTGCGATTATGCCGGTATCCGATACTTTGACGACAAGGGCAATCCGGTGGATGACCCGAGCAAGGATCGCTGCGGCGGGCTACTGAGCGATTGCCAAAAACGTTTTGGCGAGAACGAACCGTTGCCGTTCGGTGGGTTCCCCGGTGCCTCATTAATCCGGCAGTAGGGGGAGAGATGAAAGAGAAAACCATAGCGGCCATTATGGCGCACGCGATGGCCGAGTATCCGCGCGAATGCTGCGGCGTGGTTGCGCAAAAGTCCCGCGTGGAGCGTTATTTCCCGTGCCGTAACTTGGCGGAGGATCCCACCGAACAGTTTTATCTGGCGCCTGAAGACTATGTGGCCGCTACCGGGTGGGGCACGATCACCATGATTGTGCACAGCCACCCTGACGCCACCACGCAGCCGAGCGAGCTGGATAAGGCACAATGTGACGCGTTAGAGTTGCCTTGGGTGATCGCCAGTTGGCCGGAGGGCGATCTACGCACGATTATGCCGCGTGGAGATTTGCCGTTAGTCGGGCGCCAGTTTGTGCTGGGGCATACTGACTGCTGGGGGCTTATCATGAGCTATTTCCGGCAGCAGCATGGCATTGAATTACGAGATTATCGCGTTGATTATCCGTGGTGGGAGCGGGAGGAAAATCTTTATCTGGATAACTGGCACAAATGTGGTTTTCGTGAGTTCGGCGGCCCACCGCTGCCGGGGGATATGGCGATCATGCAGGTCACGGCGCCGGTGGCCAATCACGCCGGCATTCTGCTGGAAGATGGCATGCTGCTGCACCATATGTACGGTATGTTAAGCCAGCGGGTGCCCTATGGCGGCTACTGGAAAGAACGCACGGTGAAGGTGCTGCGGCATAGAGAAATGATGTAGTCCTTTGTTACGATGTTGAAAACAACAAGGGGAATATTAATAAAAAAACTACTATTACCCATTACCTTACTGATGCTGGCAAGCTGTGCAAACCCAGAGCTAACAAAAGGGTTAGGGCAGAGTTTACGTCTAAAAATGATGTAAATTATCTGGCTGCCTGCATTATAGAAGAAATCAGATAAGCATATATTTAATGGTATGCGTATAGAAATAGTAAGTAAGCCTAATTAGAGAGTGGTATTGCACTGGTGCTAATTAACGGTAGTGGCTATATAGATATATTAGAGAAAGAAGCTCAGTGGCAAGTTGTGTATAGAGGTGAAGCCGCAAACACCAATTGGGGGAAATAACCAATAGAAATGGTGAGGTTATATCTGACATTAAGTCATGTCTGTAAACATACATTTTCAATAAAACCCACCATCGGTGGGTTTTTTATAAGGGAAAATACATGTCGTTAATTGAAACTCCACTCAGAACGGTAAGGTTTCATGGACCGTTGATCAAAGCTTTTGGGAGAGAATTCAAGTATCGGGCTACGACGGTACCCAAAGCCATTGATGCAATGAAGAACTTGTTACCAGGTTTCGAACGCTACATGCTTGAAGCTCACAAACGCGGCCTGACATTTTCTATTTTTGTCGGTAAGCGTAATGTCCGGCAGGACGAGCTGGAGCTAACCATAGGGACGGAAGATATTCACCTTGTTCCCGTCGTGATTGGGAGCAAGCGCGCAGGCTTATTCCAGACCGTGCTGGGCGTGGCGCTGGTTGCCGTTGCTATGTATATTTCTGCGGGCGCAGGGGCGGGGGCTATGGGGGCATTTACGGCGGGTGGCGCCACCGGCATGGCAGCGATGGCCGGCGCTTCCCTCGCCCTCGGCGGCATCCTCCAAATGCTCTCCCCGCAAATGGGGGGGTTGCGCATGCGGCAAGGCCCGGAAAATAAACCAAGCTATGCCTTTGGTGGCCCGGTCAACACAACGGCGCAGGGCAACCCCGTCGGCGTGTTGTATGGCACGCGTGAGATTGGCGGGGCGATTATCTCCGCAGGCATTTATACCGAAGACCAGCAATAACGACATCCGTTTGAACAGACAGCCGCAATAGCGGCTTTTTTTATGGGCGAAATATGGCACAGAACATTATCCGTGGGCGAAAAGGCGGCGGCGGTGGCGGCCACACGCCGGTAGAATCGCCGGACAGCATTCAGTCGATCGCCAGAGCGAAGATGCTATTCGCATTGGGCGAAGGGGAGTTTGCCGGCGGGCTGGATGGCACGAACATTTTTGTTGATGGCACGCCGGTATTGAGCAGCGACGGAACGGAGAACTTTCCCGGTTTCCGCTGGGAATTCCGTCCTGGTTCGCAGGTGCAGGAGTATATCCAGGGCATTCCCGCCGTCGAAAATGAGATCGTGATAGGCAGCGAATTGAAAAGCGGTACACCGTGGGTGCGTTCGGTCTCGAATCTGCAACTTTCCGCCGTTCGCCTTCGGCTTGGCTGGCCCATGCTGCAAAAGCAGGAAGACAACGGGGACGTCAACGGTTATCGCATCGAATACGCCATCGACGTGGCGACTGACGGCGGCAGCTACCAAGAGGTGTTAACGGCAGCGATCGACGATAAAACTACCTCGTTGTATGAACGTTCACACCGCATCAATTTGCCGAAGGCCACTACGGGATGGCAGTTGCGCGTACGCCGGCTGACGCCCAATGCTAACAGCGCCAGAATCGTCGATCGCATGAACCTCGGGGCGCTAACCGAAATCATCGACGCCAAACTGCGCTACCCGAACACGGCGCTGCTGTATGTCGAGTTCGATTCCAAACAGTTCCCGAACATTCCGAAGATCAGCTGCAAACCGCGCGGCCGCCTGATCCGTGTGCCTGACAACTATGACCCAGAAACACGAAGCTATAACGGTGTTTGGACCGGTGGCTTCAAGTGGGCCTACAGCGATAACCCAGCGTGGGTGTTTTACGACATTATGCTGGCTGAGCGTTTTGGCCTTGGCGATCGCATCGACGCCTCCCAGGTATCCGAGTCTGAGCTATACCGTATTTCGCAGTATTGCGATCAACTTGTTCCTGACGGGCTGGGCGGCGACGGTACCGAACCGCGCTTCACCTGTAACGTTTACATTCAATCGCGCGAGGATGCCTGGACAGTTTTGAGCGATTTGGCGGGTATCTTTCGGGGTATGACCTATTGGGGGCGAAACCAAATGGTCGCCTTGGCGGATATGCCGCGCGATATGGACTTCACCTATACCCGCGCTAACGTTATTGACGGCAAGTTTACCTATTCATCTGCCAGCGAGCGCACCCGCTATAGCACGGCGATGGTTAGTTGGTCCGATCCCGCCAACCATTATGCTGACGCGATTGAGGCTGTTTTTGATAATGATTTGGTCCGTCGCTATGACGTTAACCAGACAGAGCTAACAGCTATCGGCTGTACCCGTCAAAGTGAGGCTAATCGCCGGGGGCGCTGGGCGTTACTGACCAACAGCAAAGACCGCACGGTGAGCTTCTCCGTCGGTCTGGATGGCATGATCCCTATGCCGGGGCATATTGTCGGCGTGGCGGACCAGATGCTGGCAGGCCGGGCAATTGGCGGACGCATCAGCTGCGTGGATGGCCGTAAACTGACATTGGACAGAAAGCCGGGCGCTAAAGCTGGCGATCGCCTGCTCGTCAACCTACCTTCCGGCAAGGCACAGGCGCGCACGGTACAGGCGGTGAATGAGCGCGTCGTGACGGTCACCACTGCATACAGCGAGATACCGACACCTGAGTCTGCTTGGTCGATCGACGCGGATGATCTGGCCGTTCAGCTCTATCGCGTGGCGGGCATCGCCGATAATGGCGATAACACCTTCACGATCAACGCGATGGAACATGATCCGTATAAATATGGCCGTATCGATACCGGCGCGCGTATCGATGAACGTCCAATCTCGATTATTCCACCCGGTGTTCAGGCGCCGCCGAAAAACATTGTCATAGACAGTTATTCCTCCGTGAGCCAAGGTATTGCTGTCACCACGATGCGCGCTGCCTGGGGCGCGGTTGAGAGTGCGATCGCCTATGAGGCGGAGTGGCGCAAGGATAACGGTAACTGGGTGTCGGTACCGCGTACGTCCGCGCTCGGTTTCGAAGTGCCGGGTATTTATGCTGGGCGTTACCTTGTACGGGCTCGAGCCATCAACGCCAGCAACGTTTCGTCTGTTTGGGCGGCATCGATGGAAACTCACCTCAAGGGCAAAGAGGGTAAGCCGCCGACGCCGGTCGGCTTCAAGGCATCCCCGCTGCTGTGGGGAATCCAGCTTGATTGGCGTTTCCCCGCTGGCGCTGAAGATACGCTGAAAACTGAAATCCAATACGCGGATAACGCTGCTGGTGGCAACGCCCTGCTGCTGGCCGATATTCCATATCCGCTCCATACCCATAGCATGACTGGCTTGAAGGCAGGGCAGGCTTTTTGGTTCCGTGCGCGGCTGCAGGATCGCACCGGCAATCAGGGCGATTGGACCGGTTGGATCGACGGGCAGGCGAATGCGGACGCCGGTGATTATCTCGAGAGCATCGGCGACGATCTGCTGACCACAAAAGACGGTGAACGTCTGGTGGGCGATATCGACACCAACATCGGCGCCATCTTGCAGAATGCGCTGGCCAACAACGCGACGGCAGAGCATCAGTGGGCGCAGTATGGCACGGTGCGTGCCGATATCCTCATTGTAAAAACTACCATAGCGGAAGTTGATCGCGGCCTGGCGGAGTTGAGAACGCAGGTTCAGGTCCAGATTGACGATGTGACGGCGGTACTTGAGGACAAGCTGACCGCAACGATAGATGCTGATGGAGCTACGGCTATTCATACGTTGAAAGCTGGAATTCGCATTAACGACGTTTTCTACAATGCCGGTATGTCTATCGCGGTGCTCGCAGAAACCGGTAAACCGGTGATTACCCGGATTGGCTTCAACGCTAATCAGTTCGTGCTGATGAGCGGCAGCGGGGACAAGCAGTATTCGCCCTTTGCTGTCATCAATGGTCAAGTGTTTATCAGCGATGCATTCATTCAGAACGCCTCTATCACGTCGGCAAAAATCGCGGATGCCGCTATTACAAACGCCAAAATTAGCGGATTTATCCAGTCTGATAATTTCAGCGCTACCAGCGGCTGGAGACTGGATAAAAGCGGTTCTGGCGCAGGGCAGATTCAGATTAACGGCGGTGATGGTAACGGCCGCATGGAGATACGCGGCGATCAAATTAACGTTTATGACGCTGGCGGCAATCTGCGCGTAAGGATGGGGAGGCTTTAATATGGCCTATGGTATTGTTGTTAATGGCAGGAGTCTAGGGGGGTTAAACTCCCCATCTCTTCTGGCAACTTTAGTAGAACCTAAAACAAATGGAAATTATGAACACTGGATTGCCCCGTCAAACTTTCGACCTGGTAATGCAGTGTTTTGCGCAGGCACAACCGGATGGGTTTTTGGTAGTTCAACAAACCCAGCTGTCTATGGCGGCCTGACCGGTTGGAGGACAGAGGGTGCAAATATTATTTTGAGGTTTACTACTAAAGGTGGCCAAGCGAACTTTACCAATTTCAACGTTTATCAAGTTCAGCGCCCAGAAAATATCAGTGGTACTTACGGTATTATGATCCAAGATTCTGTTAACTGGATGAGTATTAACAGCGATCAACAATTAGGTTTTGTTGTTTGGAAAGGTGACGTGTCAATTAACGACTCTTGGGAAGTCCCTGTGGTTCAAAATGATAGTACGAAAATAGTATTTGTTCGTTGTGATGACGAAGGTGTTTGCGTAAGCCACAGACCAGAACAAAATCGTATATATGTAAGCCGCGATAACGGGGAGGGGGAGCCAGTAGCAACTACCGCCATGATTAGAGTTTTAATCATGAATAGTGGATATTATCCACCAACACCTAACGGTTATGGATTAGTGATTAAAAATGCACTTGGACAAAATACATTTACGAGTGATGTTACCCCATTGGTGTGGGATGGTCGGCAAGGTGTCGTTGATAGAATTCCAGATAATGTAACCTGGACTGGATTGGAACGACCAATGATTCCTATACCAATATGTGGCTATCAACGGGGCAACCGGGAGATGAATGGTGGATATTATAACTATCACACCAATGGTTTCCGCTTTGTCAATGGCGGTGGATTTAGATATTGGCGTGGACGAGGTGGTTCGCGGGTGCAAACGAAATGGAGTTCCACCGACTTTTATGCCGCTAATATTCCACTCATGGTCATTAATGCAGACCACTATTTCTAACTAACCGGCACTGAGCCGGTTTTTTATTGCCAGAATTCAGGAGAACATTATGCCAGCAGGCACTTTAACCCTAACGAACAACTCCGCTGTAGTGAAGGGGGCGGGAACAGCATTTAACACCGAGTTGAAAGCTAGCGACATGATTGTGAGCGTTGTTGGTGGAGTAACCTATACGCTGCCGGTGAAGATTGTAGATAGCGCCACACAGGCCACACTGATTAAAGCCTATGACGGACCGACGCAAGCGGGAGCTGCATGGTCTGCTGTACCACGCGAGACACTGAACGCTATTACTGCCCAGTTGGCAGCTGAGACGGCCAAAGCTCTGCGAGGCCTGAACTACGACAAAGACAACTGGCAGCAGGTATTCAGCGGGACAGGAGACGTTACGGTCACACTCCCTGACAACCGCAGCTTTACTGGACCAGCATGGAACGGAATAACGAAAAGCTTAGAAGATAAACTAAGCAAAAGTAGCAATCTTTCTGATTTACAAAACCAAAAAACGGCTAGAGGTAATCTGGGGCTCGGTACAGCAGCAACTGCAAATATTGGTGCCAACCAAAATGAAGTAATGATAGGTGGGGGGTGGGGACTTGGAGGCAGTTGGAGAGGATATAAATTAATGAGCACCAACAATATCAATCCTATTCTTAATGAGATTGGTGAACGTGGGCTTATAGCTTTTAGAAATAATCAGGAAATAAGTGATAATGGTCCAGGTTGGTATACCCCAGCCTGGGGTCCGTCACTATGGTGCAGAACGGAAGATGTTTATGCTGCTTTTAATATGGCATCGACGACAACTCATTTGTCCGTATCATGCGGAAGTATTCGTACTGGTTGGACAATGCATAAGGTTATTTGGCACAGTCTAAATACAGTTGTTGATGGTAATGGATTCATTAAAAAAGCATCACCTGTTACTAACATTTTTGGTGATGGCAGTTGTGAAAATACTACGGAGGCGGAAGGGGTTATCTGTAAGCGTCTTGGTGTTGGTCTATATCATGTGGACGGCTGTTTAGGTTTCTATATCGATAATGGATGGAAATTTGAGGTTCCTAAAGACGAGAACGGTAACGCCTTGCTGTGGGTTGATTACAAGGTTGAGAAAGATGGCTCAATTGTCTTTAAGACTTATCATCGAACTAACGAATGTCCAATACCTGAATTACAAAATAATGTTGAGGGTTACAAAAATGGTGACCCTATCGACATTCCTGACGGTAAATTTTTAATGGTTCGCTTAAACGTTCCTAATAGTCAATTCGCTGAATATGTTCCCGCTAATTCAATCCCCCAGCCATTTAACGATTCTGATGTTGAGTGAGTTAATTACATTATCTACACATAGACCATGTTGAGTGACTTTTTATTATTGGAGTAAAAATATGACGGTTATTAGTGGTGTATTAAAGGGGCCTTATGGCGACGCACGGACAGGCGTAACAATTACAATGCGTTCTCTGAAAACCTCGTCAACGGTGCTTAACCTGGCAAAATCGCAATCTGTGACGAATGATAGCGGCCAGTATTCGTTAACTGTGGAGCCAGGTGCCTATGAGGTGATTATTTCTGTCTATGGTGCTCAACCTGAAAGAGTCGGTACGATAGAGGTTTATACGGACTCCCTTTCTGGTACTCTCAATGATTTCCTGCGCCGCCCCGGTGAAAGTGATATCACGCCCGAAATTGTTCAAACTGTTGACCGTATGCGTGCCGAAGCCGCAGCGTCAGCCGATAAATCAGCGGCATCTGCAGCTTCTGCAAAGGTTAGTGAGAACAATGCGGCAGCTACACTGGCTACCGCTGTAAAAGAAAGCTCGCGCGCTGTTGTGATTCCTGCAATTGTTAATACAATCGGCGGCGCCCAAGGGTATCTAAAATTGGCCACGCTTGCAGCGACAACGACTGGAATTTCCGGTGTGCATTTGCTCATAACTGCTGGCAGGACATATGGAAACCCTGGGTTGGATATAAAACTGGTCCAATTCTCGGCGCGTAATGCTACATCATCTGCACTTGATGCCCGTGGCCTGATGGTTGCTGGTATTGGCCCAGGTGGCTCGGACGTAAGATTTGGAGCGATATACAATTCAGCTATAGCGCGTTGGGAATTGTGGATGGTTGGACCTGCTTACAGCATGCCATCGATAACGGTCCTTGCTAGCAGTTCACCAACTGCAATGTTTGGCATTGATATTGTGAAAGATACGACATGGCAGAAAACAGGCCCCAGTGGACTCACTACAGTTAAAGAAAGCCGGGTCTTTACTGACTATAACGTAACGGTCGATGCAAACGGGTTCCTGAAAGCAGCATCACCGATCGCCAGGCTGTCTGGTACACCTGAAAAAATGGCCGATGATTATCTGGACGGATTTACCTTAGCGGGCAACGTGGCCGTGAACGGTGAAGCTAATGGGGTAAGCGCTGAGCGGGTGTCTGTCGGAGTCTACAAGGTCACTGGCTCTTTAGGGTTTGCTGAGGAAGGTTGGAACATCGAGGTACCCCAGGACGTTAACGGTAACCGCCTATGCTTTGTTGAAACCAGCACCGGCAAAGACGGCACAATCTATGTGAAGGTCAGTAAACGCCGCTTTGATGTTGATACAGCGGCGATAGTGGCCGGTGAGCCAATGGATATTCCGGATTGTCGCTGGATAGATCTGCGCCTTAAAATGCCAGCCCTTTCAGTTTCTGATGGCATATTGCTGGATGGTTGAACTTGCAAATGAGTTTTAGCGTTAACGGCGGTGCATACGTTGACAATGTTCTGGACGTTGATTAGTTGAAATTTGGCAACGTATCGACTGCTTTGCTTTACTACTAATTCCTATCTGAAAATGCTGCTGGCACTGTTTGTGTCTGATAGACAGTGCTGGCGCATAATCATCTTTCCCAATCTCATTTTTAGTGAACAGCTAGCTACCAACTCAGCTTATTCGAGGTGTTTATGGTACAAGTGACTCTTAATTTCCTCGAAAACGGTCTGTCTCTATCAAATATCAGTAACCAGCCACTGATCCGATTCATCAAACATCTCTTCTAACATCCGGTTCAGCTTCTCACGATCGCTTTTGCTGGCATCTGAATTTAACCCGTTGGCCTGCATTGGTTTTACCCGGACTTCTGCATCTGGAAACAGCGTATGAACTCGTTTTTCCAGTTCGAGGCGGATAATTTCTGCCGCATTCGGCAGTCCATCAACGTTGCGCTTATCAAACACCAATTCTACAAACATAACTTACCTACAATACTGATTTAATATACAGTATATTGGCTTGGCGATGCGGTCTTGGCAAGGGAAAATAGATAATTTTATCCTGTGCACGAAGAGCGATTTGCAGGCATAAAAAAACCTGCTTTTTAGCAGGTTTTTCAATTTGGTCGGCATGAGAGGATTACGCGCATCTTCGATGCTTGCCCTACGGGCTGTTGCTAAAGCAACGTGATCTCGCTGCGCTCGGTTCAAACCTCCTTCGGAGGTTCTCATCCTTTCAACGCAGGTGTTCAAATTTGGTCGGCATGAGAGGATTCGAACCTCCGACCCCCGACACCCCATGACGGTGCGCTACCAGGCTGCGCTACATGCCGATACTCTGGAAAATTATACTACCCTTTCCGAACGCCAAAGCAAGAGTACTCTCGCCTGACTGATTGTATTTTAAGCAGTTAGTTGGCGATAAAACGCTTCACGTCGGTCAACACCTGCAACAGCAGGGCGAGTTGTGGTTTCTCGTCTTTTATCTCTTTGTCGTTCTTATCGTATGCACGGTAGGTGCCATTGTTGTCCAACACCAGGGTTTGTGTTGGTGTGGTGATAACTAACAGATTGTTATCGCCCGTGGCAATCCAGTTGTTCCTGCGCTGTGCGGTAAACAGGTCTTCCCCTTGAGAATAGTCATTAGGGGCTGTTTTCACGTGCAGCAAGCGTTGCATCAGTGTGCGCATCACGTCGTTATGACCGGTCAGTTTATTGATGGTCTGCGCCGGGGTACCTGGCCAATGGATTATCAACGGCACTTGCAATTGCTGCTGGTTGAAACTGCTACCAGCCCCCCAGTTGCCCTTACCGGTATCATTAAATTCAACGCCGTGTTCTGCCGTAATCACGACAACGGTTTTATCCAGCATGCCGCGTTCTTTCAGCGTACTGATTACCTGTGCAATTTGTGCATCCACATCTTGCGCGCCAGTGCGGTAACGCTGAATAAAATCAGCGGGGGCAGGGGTTTTCTCATCGGCTGCGGGTTCAGCACCGCGGAAATTGATGTAAGAGAACCATGGGCCATTACCGCTCTGGTCGGCCAGCCAATTTTGCCATTGCTGTGTTGTGACCGAATCGTTTTGTTTGGTCGGTGCTGGCAGTGAGAAGTCTGTCAGCAGTGCCTGCCGGTAAAGGCTGGCATTGAAGCCATCAGATGAGAACAAACCAAACTGATAGCCCTGGGCGCTGAGTGCACTAACCAGCGCTGATGGTTTGCGTGAAGCGAGAATGCTGTCCAGATAGGTCGGTGAAATGCCGTAGAACAGGCCAAACAGACCGGTATCAGCATGATTACCTGAACTGTAATGATCACTGAAACGGACATTTTCCTGCGCGAAACGCGTAAGGGCAGGCATATCCTGCTTCATATCCTGTTCCCGTACACCATCAACCACGATCATCAGCAGGTTATAACCACTGCCTTTGTCGCTATAGCTCAGGTCACTAAGTGGATATTCAACCGCAACGGCCTCTGGATTCCCTTGTTGTACCAACCGGCGCTCATATTCTTGCGAATCGAGCAGCCCGTGTTTCTCAAGGAATTTACGCGCAGTCATTGGGTATGACAGCGGCAGATTAGCTCGTTGCATGGTGATCGGGCGATAGAAATTGGCGTCAGCCCAGATATAAATCAGGTGCGATGCAAAAAAGGCGCTGATGAACAGCACGGCCAGCGGCTTGCCGAAACGTTGACGGTTTAGGCTGCGCAGCTTTTGCCAGCTCCAGGTACCAAACAACATCTCCACCAGGAATATAACGGGCACGCAGATAAACATCAGCTGCCAGTCACGCGCCAACTCACTCTGATCAGGGTTGATCACCAGTTCCCATACGACGGGATTAAGGTGAAGGTGGAAGTGCGTAAACACTTCACTATCTACCAGCAGTAATGTGAGCCCGGTAGTGGCCAGCGCGGCGGAAATAAACCGCAGCAACCGTTGCGACATCACCACAAAGGTGAGCGGGAATATCACCAACAGGTAGCCGGCGAAAACGATAAAGCTGAAATGCCCCAGTAAGCTGACCAGGGCATAAACCCGACCCAGCAGGGAAGAGGGCCAGTCGGTGACAAACAGGTAGCGGCTGCCCAACCCGAGGGCGAGCAGAATATTGAATAAGGCGAACCAGTGCCCCCAGCTAATCATCTGGGAGACTTTTTCACGATAACGCTGACGGTTTGTCACCATAAGTATTTATTAATGCGCTTTATCTTCACGAATAGAAGCCTGCAGAGCTTCTGCAAACGATCTTGCCAATGTTTTCCGCTGCGCGGGAGCAACACTGGTGTTGATCAGATTAGTTACCATGTTGCCCAGCACCATCAGAGATAGATCGGTGGGAGTATGGTGTTTTTCCAGAACATTAACCAGCTCAGAGAGCAGCTGTTCAACGTGTTCGTCACTGTAACGGGATGATTGTGGCATAAAATTGCGCTTCGTAGCCTGACAAAGTCCCATATCTTACCGTATAGGGCAGTGATTTTCCGCTCTTTTATCGATCCCCTTCATACTTGATGCAACAGCAACGCTGGCTGTTCTGGATTCATCGCACTCTCTGAGAGAGCTTGCCCTGCAAGCCGCGCTCAAATCTGCGCCTTTCAGGCTCATTCTCACATCAACGAACCGGCATTCGTACATCAGGACTCCCACATTTCCCGTTCTATGGTCGCGCCAACAACCTTGGGAATTGCTCTCTGAATTTCACTTTTTCGCTGGTCTTTAAAGTTGCAGGGCGCGGACTTCAGTGTTTGAATACGCGGCTAAAGAACAGGAGGATTTACCATGAGTCTGGATATCGACCAGATCGCTCTGCACCAGTTGGTCAAACGCGACGAACAAACGCTGGACGTGGTGCTACGCGATTCTCTGCTTCCCACCAATGCGGCGGTGGAAGAGATGATGGAAGAGCTGCACCGTGTCTACAGTGCCAAGAGCAAGGCCTATGGCCTGTTCAATGAGGGCAGTGAGCTGGCGGATGCGCTGCGTACCTGCCGTAAGGAAGATAAGGATTTTCTGGCGTTCAGCCGAGCAGCGACGGGGCGCCTGCGCGATGAATTGGCCAAGTATCCGTTTGCTGAAGGTGGCGTAGTGCTGTTCGGTCAGTACCGTTACCTGGCGGTGGAATACTTGCTGATCGCGGTGCTGAACAGTCGCAACAGTTCGCGTGTTAATGAAGAGCTGGATATCAACACCACGCATTATCTCGATATCAACCATGCCGATATCGTGGCGCGCATCGATCTGACCGAATGGGAAACCAATCCAGAGTCGACCCGCTATCTGACCTTCCTGAAAGGGCGCGTGGGGCGTAAGGTATCCGATTTCTTCATGGATTTCCTGGCGGCGTCTGAAGGGTTGGACACCAAGGCTCAAAACCGGGGCTTACTGCAGGCCGTTGATGATTATTGTGCCGACGCGCAGTTGGATAAGAACGAACGCCAGTCGGTTCGCCAGCAGGTTTACAGCTATTGCAATGAACAGTTGCAGGCGGGTGAAGAGATTGAACTGCAAGAACTGTCAAAAGAGATCGCGCCGGTAGGCGAAAAGGATTTTCTGCAGTTCTCCAGCGAGCAGGGCTATCAGTTGGAAGACAGCTTCCCTGCCGATCGCGGTACGCTGCGCCAGTTGACCAAATTTGCTGGCAGCGGTGGTGGTATCAGCATGAACTTTGACGCCATGCTGTTGGGTGAGCGCGTTTTCTGGGATGCAGCGACTGACACATTGACGATTAAAGGCACTCCGCCGAACCTGCGCGATCAGTTGCAACGTCGATTTAACAGCGGCAACAAGTAACTACACCAGATCGCAGACAATAAAAAACGCCGCAATTGCGGCGTTTTCTACTTCGGCGTCCCGAAAGGTTCGATTTCGTTGCGATTAAACGCGACGGAAGTCGATGTGAGCCAGTTTCGGCTTGAACGGGTGACGCTGTACAGCCTGAACTTTCACTTTGGTTTCTTTACCGTCGATAACCAGAGTTACTGCTTCGCTGTAGAATTCTGGTTTGGATTCCATGTTCTTAACAGAATCATGGTCCAGTTCGATGGAAACTGGAGCTTCTTCGCCACCGTAAACGATAGCTGGGAATTTGTTGGCAACACGCAGGCGGCGGCTCGCACCCTTACCCTGGTCTTTACGTACTTCTACTTTAATAGTGAACATTGTTTTTTCTCTTAAAAGAAAATTTACCCTGCTACAGGCGACCCAGTAGCAAGTTCGATTTACCCGCTGCCTTCCAGACCCTAGCCTGTAATGCATAAGGTATAACCTGCTTTAGCGCCGGGCGAACCCAGGCAAAGCGGGCGGCATTTTAACGGAAAGCCAGCCACAGGGCAATGGAAACCTACCCAATGTGCCCGCCGCCAACATCAGTACAGTTCATTGGCACGGCGGAAGCGGCCTTGATAATCGAACACTTTTTCCCTCACCTGCCAGAATTGCCCGCGCTTGCGTGCCACAACGAAATCCGGATGGCGTAGTAGCGCTTGCTGAGTCAGTACGTCGGCAGCCGTTTGCCAACTGAACGGCACCCCCGGTGCGCGCTGGTGAGGGCGTAAAAACAGCATCTCGAAGGCTTTACGCTGCGCCGGTGTCTGTAACCGGAAGCGTTCACTGGTGCTGGTACCTTCTTCGTCGTAATAGGTGGCCTTCAACCACTCGCCTTTTTCATCGCGACCACTTTGTAATTCCATACCACCACAACGCAGTACCAGGGCATCTTTTAATTTCAATGCTGCCTTTAGCATATCGTCGGGATCGACTAACACTTCCTGGCACTGATGGCAGCGGCGGGCCGCAATGTCGTTTTCTGCGCCGCAATGCGGGCAAATTTTGAAGCGGAAACGATAATCGCATTGTTCGCGATGACCTTCATCGTCTTCCAGCCAGCCTTGGCAACGGCGTCCGTAGTGTTCGATGATATCGCCACTCTCGGTACATTTACCCCAAAATAGGTTGGCGAAACCGCAACCGGGACAAAACACCTGTACCGGTTGGCTGTCACTGTGTGGCTTACTGACACCGACTTCCGGCGTGAACAGGTCGTGCGGATTACCCGCGTAATCGAGGATCAGACAATCTTCTTTGCCGGGCGACAACCGCAGCCCACGACCGACAATTTGCTGATACAGGCTGACTGATTCAGTCGGGCGAAGAATGGCAATCAGATCGACGTGCGGCGCATCAAAGCCAGTGGTTAACACCGCGACATTGACCAGGTAGCATAATTGCTGCTGTTTGAACGCCTCAATCAGTGCATCACGCTCAACGGCAGGGGTTTCGGCGCTGACCAGTGCTGCTTCGCCAGGTGGCAGTAAGCCGTAGATTTCACGTGCATGTTCAACGGTGGAAGCAAAAATCATCACTCCCTTGCGGGTTTCAGCATATTCAACGATCTGGCTGATGATGTGTGGCGTGATACGATTTTGCTGTTTGAGCTCACGGTTCAGGTCAACCTCACTGAACAATCCGTTGCTTCTGGCCTCCAGACGGCTGAAATCATACTGTACAATAGGCATATCCAGGCGTTCCGGCGGGACCAAATAGCCATTTTTGATCATATAACGCAGCGGCAACTCATAAATGCAGTCGCGAAACAGGCTGCTGGCATCGCCGCGGGTAAAGCCATGATAGTGGTACTGATAAATCCAGCCTTTCCCCAGTCGGTAAGGGGTCGCTGTCAGGCCCAGCAGGCGTAACTGCGGATTGGTTTTTTGCAGATGCTGGATAATCTGTTGGTATTGGCTGTCGTCATCGTCGCTGATGCGGTGACATTCGTCGATAATCAGCAGGGAAAAGGCGCCGTCGAACAGCGGCAAGTTACGCGCCACCGACTGCACGCTGCCGAATACCACCTTACCGGCACTGTCTTTTTGCTGTAATCCGGCAGCAAAGATATCTGCGTCCAGCCCATAGGCGCAGTATTTAGCGTGGTTTTGTGCCACAAGCTCCTTTACATGGGCCAGCACCAATACGCGGCCGCGAGCGCGTTTTGCCAGCTCGGCTATCACCAGGCTTTTGCCCGCGCCGGTGGGCAGCACGATCAGTGCGGGCTGCGGATGTTGGCGGAAATGTTTGATGGTGGCTTCGACGGCTTCCAACTGGTAAGGGCGTAAAGTAAAGGCCATAAATTAACGCCTTGAATTGATGGGTGCCGTCAGGAACAGGTTTTGTAACATCTGAACCCAAAAAAACAGTGACATTTTACTCCCCTGACGGCTAAATAATTTCTATATTATGCCTTCTGAGCGCTTGTGGTGCGAGACATGTGGAAATTAGCTCTGTCAGGGTGCCGTTTCCGCCGCTATACTCGTGTGACAGTAATCGCTGTTTCCCCCCCTTCGATCCTGCCCTGTTGCACTTGGTGCAACTGCGGGTGTCATATTTTAGCAATACGATCAATGCGATCATAACAACGACAGGCAAAGCAGATTCAATGCGACTGGACAAGTTTTTATCTCAGCAGTTAGGTGTTAGCCGCGCGCTGGTAGCGCGTGAACTTCGGGCAAAACGCGTCACCGTGGACGGTGAAGTGGTGAAGAGCGGCGCACTTAAGCTAACGCCGGAGCAGGAAGTGGCGTTTGACGGTAATCCACTGCAGCGTCAGAACGGGCCACGTTACTTTATGCTGAACAAACCACAGGGTTACGTCTGTTCTACTGACGATCCCGATCACCCGACGGTGCTGTATTTTCTCGATGAGCCGGTTGCCTACAAGCTTCATGCTGCTGGCCGCCTGGATATTGATACCACGGGTTTGGTGCTGATGACCGACGACGGTCAATGGTCACACCGTATTACCTCACCGAAACATCATTGTGAGAAAACCTATTTGGTGACGCTGGAACATCCATTGGCGGAAGATACTGCGCAACTATTTGCCGACGGTGTGCAACTGCATAACGAAAAAGATCTGACACGACCTGCGCAACTGGAAAAAATTGAAGACAAACTGGTGCGTTTGACCATCAGCGAAGGGCGTTATCACCAGGTGAAACGTATGTTTGCAGCGGTCGGTAACCGAGTTCTCGAACTGCATCGTGAACGTATCGGTGCCATCGTGATGGATGAAGATCTGGCAGAGGGCGAATACCGTCCACTGACCGAAGAAGAAATTGCCAGCGTTGGTGCACCGCACCTGCAAGATTAATTTATACCCATCATCGTTCACGCTGCATTTTTGTTGGTTGCCTGCGCTTTCCCCAGTCACGTACGACGTATATGTGACCGGGGATGTTCCTGGTGGTCGCCTCAATGCAACGGGAATGATTGAAGGGATAACCACACACTACGGCTGATGAAGGAGTCGTCGAACGTGCTACAGAACCGGTCATCTCACCTCGGTTTGATTTTTATTCTGGGCCTGCTGTCCATGTTGATGCCGTTGGCTATCGACATGTACCTGCCCAGTATGCCGGTGATTGCTAAACAGTTCGGCGTCGAGTCGGGCAGCGTGCAGATGACGCTCAGCGCCTATATGCTCGGCTTTGCTTTGGGGCAACTGTTCTATGGGCCGATGTCGGACAGCATTGGCCGCAAGCCGGTGATCCTGTGGGGAACGTTGATCTTCGCCATTGCCGGTGGTGCTTGTGCAATGGCGCAGTCGATTGATCAACTGATCAACCTGCGTTTCCTGCATGGGCTGTCAGCCGCAGCGGCCAGCGTAGTGATTAATGCCCTGATGCGCGATATGTTCACCAAAGATGAGTTCTCGCGCATGATGTCGTTTGTCATTCTGGTGATGACCATTGCCCCACTTCTTGCACCGATGATCGGTGGTGCGTTGTTGTTGTGGTTCAGCTGGCATGCGATTTTCTGGACGATGGGCGCGGCAGCGCTGATCGGCTCGCTGTTGGTCGCGTTCTTTATCAAGGAAACATTGCCCAAAGAGCGGCGACAGAAATTCCACCTGCGTACCACGTTAGGCAACTTCGGCTCCTTGTTCCGCCACAAGCGTGTGTTGAGCTATATGCTTGCCAGTGCCTTCTCATTCGCTGGTATGTTTTCGTTTCTCAGTGCCGGGCCATTTGTGTATATCGAACTGAATAACGTTTCACCGCAGCACTTTGGCTACTATTTTGCGCTGAACATTGTATTTTTGTTCCTGACAACGCTGGTCAACAGCCGCAATGTAAGGCGACTGGGGGCGGTCAAGATGTTCCGCTTAGGGTTGTTTGTTCAGTTGGCAATGGGGTTATGGTTGTTGGCGGTGAGCGCTGTGGGCTTGGGCTTCTGGGCGCTGGTCATTGGCGTTGCGGTTTATCTGGGCTGTATCGCTATGATCTCATCAAACGCCATGGCGGTGATCCTGGATGATTTTCCGCATATGGCGGGTACGGCCTCTTCATTGGCTGGGACGTTACGTTTCAGTATCGGTGCGTTAGTGGGGGCGGTACTGGCTATGGCACCAGGCAAGAGCGCATGGCCGATGGTTTCTTCCATGGCGTTGTGCAGTATCGTTGCTGTCCTGTTCTATCTGTATGCCAGCCGACCACGGCATAAAGCCTCGCCTGCTACCCCGTAGTGTGATTATGCCCCACTCAGGGTCCCCGCAAATGGGGTCTTGATTGGGGTAAACTTTCCGTTCTCTCCCCTCAGATATCCAATGATAGAAAAATCATGGCTGCTAAGCATTAGCGTGCCAACTAAATGTGCGCCGAGAATGCTGTGTTTTTTTTGTTAAAAATAAGGCTTGTTCTACACCGGATAACCACGGGGTGTAACGCGGTATGTTTTACCTGGGAATAGCGCTTAATTTGTTTTAACGATAATGATAATCAATGAGTTATGTCGTTGTGACTTTCTGCGGCTCGAGGTTAAATGTTTCCGCAATGTAAAATTATGAAGGGCAAAAAGTAGCCGTATTGCAAGAAAAAAGAGTTGTGATTGCGGCAGGAAAGGGTTACATATAACGCAAAAATGCGAGCTGAGTCGCAAAATGCCGTGAAACGACACCGCACGGCGCATGAAAACAGTATGACATCAGCACGCGCAGGGCTAAGTTAACTAGCTGTGACGAATTTACATTTAAATAACATTTGTACGCAGCAGAGTCGGTAGTCAACGGCTATAACTTAGTAACCCTGTCAGGTAAAAAGTGTTTCACCTTTTCAAACTAGGGATTTCATGTGGAAAGTATCCAACTTTCGGTAGTGCATCGTTTGCCGCAAAGTTATCGTTGGCTATCAGGTTTTACCGGCGTCAAGGTTGAACCAATTCCGCTCAGCGGAATAGACGAAGATAACAACCTGATTGGCCTGAAATTACTCAGCCATGAAGGCGCTGACGCTTGGCATGTTATGCAACAGCTTAATGTGTCGTTGCAAGAGATTCAGGTGGACTGCGCCGTTGTGGAGTGGGAAGGGGAGCCTTGCCTGTTCGTGCAGCGCTGTGACGAAAGCGCCACCATGTGTCGCTTAAAAAATGTAGGCGCTGCGATTGCTGAACCTATGAGCGCCCAATACCCTTTCTGATCCCGTCGCTAGTCCGCCAACTGTAGCAGTTGTTGCGTATACGCGGCGGCGGGCGAATTAAAGATCGTCTGACAGTCACCTTGTTCGACCACTTCTCCCTGCCGCAGCACAATCACTTGATGGCACAGCGAACGCACCACCTGCAAATCATGACTGATAAACAGATAAGCCAGTTGGTGGCGTTGCTGCAGTGATTTCAGCAGCGTCAGGATTTGTGCCTGTACTGATTTGTCCAGCGACGAGGTCGGTTCATCCAGGATCAGTAACTGTGGCTGTAAAATCAGTGCACGTGCGATGGCGATGCGTTGGCGCTGACCACCAGAAAACTCAGTTGGGTAAGGGTGACGTAGGGCAGGATCCAGCCCGACCTCCTGCAACACGTCGATCACCCTTTGCTCTCGCTGTTCGGCGTTTAATTTCTGGTGTACCTCTAACCCTTCGGCAATGATTTGCAGCACATTCAGCCGTGGATTGAGTGCGGAATAAGGATCCTGGAACACAATCTGCATTTGGCTGCGGTACGGCAGCATTTGCTTCATGCTGAACTGGTGCAATGGCTGACCGTTAAACCACATCATACCGCCAGCGTTTAGTAGACGCAGTAACGCCAACCCTGTGGTGCTTTTCCCTGAACCAGATTCGCCCACCAGTCCGATACTTTCCCCTTTCTTTAATTCAAAACTCAGCCCTTTCAGCGCGTAATTGTGGCCAACCGTACGGCGTAACAGTCCGCGCTTGATCGGGAAGCTGACTTGCAGATTTTCTACCTTCAACAGCGGCGCGGCATCTGCCGGCAGCGGTAATGGCATGCCGACATCTTCTGCCGCCAACAACTGCTGGGTATAAGGGTGTTGTGGGTTGCTGAACAGCCTGGACCGACTGTTCTGCTCGACGCAACGGCCATGGCGCATCACGGCCACATTGTCCGCCAGGCGGCGCACAATATTCAGGTTGTGGGTGATAAACAGTAGCCCCATGCCCATCTCTTGCTTGAGCTCTTTCAGCAGCGACAGGATCTGTGCCTGAATGGTCACATCGAGCGCGGTAGTGGGTTCATCGGCAATCAGCAGTTTGGGTTGGGTTAACACCGCCATGGCAATCATCACTCGTTGGCGTTCACCGCCGGAAAGTTGATGCGGGTAATCTTTTAACCGGCCTTTGGCGTTGCGGATACCTACGCGATCCAGGCACTGGATAATCTCGCCACGCGCAACGTCGCGTCGCATACCGCGATGCAGTGCCAACACTTCCGTCAGTTGTTTCTCAATAGTGTGCAATGGA
This sequence comes from Serratia grimesii NBRC 13537, assembly GCF_001590905.1. Taxonomy (GTDB): domain Bacteria; phylum Pseudomonadota; class Gammaproteobacteria; order Enterobacterales; family Enterobacteriaceae; genus Serratia; species Serratia grimesii. The sequence goes on along the minus strand of NZ_BCTT01000012.1, from coordinate 25,472 downwards.
TTGAGCGACACCATCGGTTCCTGGAAAACCATCGAAATCTGGTTACCGCGAACTTTGCGTAGTTCGGCCTCTGGCGCGTGCAGTAACGAAGTGCCATTAAACTGGATATCACCGCCGGTATAAACCACAGGAGGTGACGGCAACAGGCGCAGTACTGATAGTGCAGTGACGCTTTTACCCGAGCCGGACTCACCCACCAGCGCCAGCGTTTCTGCTTTTTCTATCTGCAACGAAATGCCGTTGACCACCGGATTCAGTTGGTCTCCCTGACGGAAAGCAACACTGAGATCCTGAATTGAAAGCAGAGGAGGGCTAGCCATATCAATGCGCCTTGCTGGGGTCAAAGGCGTCGCGAACCGCTTCGCCGATAAAAATGAGGAGAGACAGCAGTACTGCCAGCACCAGGAATGCGGTGATGCCGAGCCACGGTGCCTGAAGATTGTTCTTTCCTTGCAGCAACAGCTCACCCAATGAGGGTGATCCGATTGGCAGACCGAAGCCGAGGAAATCGAGTGAGGTTAGGGTAGTGATAGAACCGCACAGGATAAAGGGTAAAAAGGTCAGCATAGCCACCATTGCATTAGGCAGCATATGGCGATACATAATGACTCTGTCCTGTACCCCCATGGCACGAGCGGCACGGATGTAATCGTAATTACGGGTGCGCAGGAATTCGGCGCGCACCACACCCACCAGGCTCATCCAGCCAAACAAAATGGTAATACCGAGCAGCCACCAGAAATTGGGCTGTACGATACTCGACAGCAGGATGATCAAAAACAGCGTCGGCATGCCCGACCACACCTCAATAAAGCGTTGGCCCCATAGATCAACGCGGCCGCCGTAATAGCCTTGCATCGCGCCCACACAGACGCCAATCACGCTTGAGAATAGCGTTAGCGCCAGCCCGAACAGCATTGAGATACGAAAGCCATACAGTACGCGGGCCAGCACGTCACTGCCGTTGCTGTCGGTACCTAACAGATTATGGCGTGAAGGGGCTGAAGGGAAGGGCACATCGGTGGCGAAGTTAATGGTGTCGTAACTGAAGCGAATCGGTGGCCAAACGGCCCATCCGTGCTTTTCGATCTGTTGCTTTACGAACGGATCCTGGTAATCGGTTGTGGTATGCAGCTCTCCGCCGAAAGTGGTCTCGCTGTAGTCAATGATGAACGGCAGGTACAAACGGCCTTCGTAACGGGCGAGCAGTGGCCTGTCGTTGGCGATCAGGTTAGCGCCTAAGCTGAGAGTAAACAGCACTAAAAAAATCCACAGTGACCAGTAGCCACGACGATTGCTGCGAAAACGTGCCCAACGGGCCTGATTGATCGGGCTTAAGCGGCTCATTGGCGGGCCTCGAAATCAATGCGCGGATCGACCAGGGTATAGGTGATGTCGCTAAGGATATTCAAGAGCAAGCCAATCAGGGTGAAGATATACAACGTGCCGAACATCACGGGATAATCCCGTTGCAGGGTAGCGTCGTAACCCAGCAGCCCCAGTCCATTGAGCGAGAACATCACCTCGATCAACAGTGAACCGGTGAAGAACATGCTGACAAAGGTCGCTGGGAAGCCAGCGATAACCAGCAGCATCGCGTTACGGAACACATGGCGGTAAAGGATTTTTTTCTCGTCGAGCCCCTTGGCGCGAGCGGTCACCACGTATTGTTTGCGGATTTCATCGAGAAATGAATTCTTGGTAAGCATAGTGAGGGTGGCGAAACCGCCAATCACTGTCGCCAGCACCGGCAGCGTAATATGCCACAGGTAATCGGTTATTTTGCTGTACCACGGCAGGGCATCGAAGTTGCTCGAGACCAGACCACGTAGTGGGAACCAATCGAGGTAGCTGCCGCCAGCGAACAGCACAATCATCAGAATGGCGAACAGGAAAGCAGGAATAGCATAACCGATGATAATCAGGGTGCTACTCCAGGTATCAAAGGCACTGCCGTTATTGACGGCCTTGCGGATACCCAGCGGTATCGACACCAAATAGATAATCAGCGTGCTCCATAACCCCAGGGTAATGGAGACGGGTAAGCTATGGCCAATCAGTTGCATTACCGATGCGCCGCGAAACAGGCTGTCGCCAAAGTCGAAACGCATGTAGTTCCATAGCATGGTGAAATAGCGCTCGTGCAGTGGTTTGTCGAAGCCATAACGTTTGGTGATCTCGGCGATCACTTCCGGATCAAGGCCACGTGAACCGCGGTACTGGCTATCTGTCGCACTACCGACACCGATGCGTGAATGACCCAACCCTTCACCCACGCGACCACCACCGAAGCCACTGCTTTGACCCATTTCAATAGTGGCAATGGCTTGATCGACGGGCCCGCCGGGGGCGATCTGCACGATGAAGAAGTTGATAGTGATGATCGCCCATAACGTGGGGATAATCAGCAACAGTCTGCGAATCAGATAAGCCGCCATCGCAGACTCCTTATTGTTGTTGGGCCGGTAAACGGGCCGCCTTGTTAACGTCAAACCACCAGTTGTCGAACCCAATCACGTAGGCCGGGCGGATTGGCGGTGTGGAGAACTTATCCCAGTAAGCATAGCGATCATGATTGGAATACCACATTGGCAACATATACCTATTCCAGGTCAACACCCGATCCAGTGCGCGACCAAGCGGCAGCAGGGCTTTTTCATCCCCCTGATGTGCAGCGATCTGTCTGACCAGGTTGTCGACTGCCGGATCGGTGACGCCGGCAGTATTCCAACTGGAATCAATGTATTTGGAGTCCCAAAGTGGTTTAAGGCTGGTACTGGGGAACGGCATCGCCAGATAGACCGTTGGCATCATGTCGAAATCACCGTCGCGCATGCGTTTGGTGAATTGTGAAATGTCGATCTCACGGATCTGCATATCAATGCCCAACCTTTTCAGATTGTGCTGAAACGGTAATACGTACTGGAAGTTGCTACCGCTCAGTAACATCAATTCAAAGGTAAACGGCTGGCCGGTTTTGCTGTTCACCAATTGTTGGTTTTTCACTTCCCAACCGGCCTGTTTCAAGAGTTGAGTGGCTTTCAGTAGATTTTGGCGATCATTGCCGCTGCCGTCAGAGGACGGCGGCTGGTAAATACTGGTGAACACCTCCGCCGGTACTTTTCCCTTCAGCGGTGCCAGTAGGGCCAGTTCGGCCGCGTCCGGATAGCCACTGGCAGCATATGGGGTGTTTTGGAAATAGCTGTTAGTACGCTGATAGGCGTTGTAATACAGTGCCTTATTCATCCAGTCGAAGTCGAAGGCCAGCGTGAGAGCTTCCCGCACCCGAGGGTCGGCGAACAGCGGTCGCCTCATATTGAAGGCCAACCAACGGGTGTTTTGCGCCGACTGGTTGATCTCGTCTTGTTTTATTATGTAGTTACGGGCGAAATTGCCGCCCTGATACTGCGTCGCCCAGCTTTTTGGCGAGCCTTCGATACGGAAGTCATAGGCACCGGCTTTGAAGGCTTCCAGTGCGACTTTGTCGTCGAGGTAGTAGTCGTAACGAATGCTGTCGAAGTTAAAGCGGCCGCGGTTGACCGGCAGGTTGGCGGCCCAGTAATCGCGCACGCGTTGGTAGGTAATGTATTGGCCGAGCCGATAGCTGGCAATCTTGTAAGGACCGCTGCTGAGTGGTGGCGCGTTCAGCGGTTCATTCAGTTTATGATCTTTCCAAAAACTTTGCGGCAAAATAGGGAGGCTGAACAGCCCGAGCAGTTTGTCTTTATCGGGTTGGGGGAATTCTATACGTACTGTCAGACGTGAGATAGCCTTGACCGTAATGCCCTTATACAGCACGCGAAATTGCGGTACGCCTTCGGTCATAAATTTATTAAACGTGAAAGCTACGTCGGCGGCGGTAATAGGTGTGCCGTCGTGAAAACGGGCGCGGGCATTAATATCCAGCTCCACCCAGCGCATATCCGCGGGGAAGCGGGCCGATTCGGCAATCAACGGATAGTAACTGCCGATTTCGTCGTCTGAGGTGGTGAACAGCGTGTCATACAGGGCGTCGGTTCGTTCGCCAGGCACGCCGCGTGGGGCATAGCGGTTAAAATTATCATAGGTACCTATGGCTGCAAGGCGCACGTCGCCACCCTTCGGTGCTGCCGGGTTGACGTAGTCATAATGGCTGAAGTCAGTGGCATATTTCGGCTCACCGAGTTGGGCGAAAGCGTAGCTTTCATTGAGGGTTTCGGCCTGCAAGCCAAAACTCAGTGCTGAGAGCACCAGGGCAGCAAAAACGCGCACGGACATCTTAACGGTAAGCTCCTGCTGTAAAGTCAGTTAAACCTGCGGCCGGTAGACTCTTTTTTGCCACGCCGCAGGGTAAAGAAATAATGAAGCTCAAGCCTTGAGTGCCTGATAATCAAATACGGTATGGGCATTGCAATACGCCACGAAATTATCGATGCTCAAGGGTTTGCTGTAATAATATCCCTGCATAAAGTTAACGTCATGTTCTTGCAGGAAGTGTAGCTGTTCAGCCGTTTCAACCCCTTCCGCTACGGTTTGCATCTTCAGCTTTTTGGCCAGTGAAATAACTGCATCGAGAACGGGCGCGGTGACTGTATCCCGGCCGATCGAGTTAACGAAGCCGCGATCGATTTTCAAGTAATCCATGCTAAATCGCTCCAGATAAATCAGTGCGCTGTGCCCGGTTCCAAAATCATCGATGGCGATTTCGATACCCTGCTGGTGCAGCCAGTCGAATTCTGTCAGTGCACTGTCTTCTTCCACCATACCGCGCTCGGTAATTTCAAATACCAGCGTAAAATAGTCTCCCGGTAATTGGGCCAGCAGTTCATACACATCATGATGGAACGACGGCGCACTGAGGTGTGAAGGGGAGATGTTCAAACCGAGCTTCGAGCCTTGCGGCAGCGCTATTGCCAACTTAGGAGCGTCTTCGGCAATCAGGCTGAACAGGTGACGTGTAAGCGGTACAATCAGCCCTTCGCTTTCGGCATAGGGGATAAACAGGTCTGGCGGGATGCGTCCTTCGATTGGGTGCTGCCAGCGGATCAGCGCTTCCAGCCCTCCAATGGTACCGGTTTTGGTATGAAATACCGGCTGATACTCGATAAAGAACTCGTTGTGTTTGATGCCGCGCATCAGGGCGCGTTCCGGGCTTTGGCGTAACAACAGCATGTAGTAGCACAGTACGCCGATCATCAAAGACAACACCAGGCTACCCAGTAGGGTCAGGCGGATATCGTTGGGCGTCAGTTTTTGGTTATAAAACAAAATAGTCATCGGCGTGCCGGCGATGGAAATACTGTCGGCCTGCTCGTTGGGCAGTTGGTTAATCGGCATCAGGTTAGGACTAAAACTGGTGAGTGCGCGATCGCCGAGAATAATGGCAATACCTGTCGCTCGATCGGCGCTGGGACTGAACATTTGTTGGGGCATTAGCCCTATATCCAGCGTGGCCAGTATACCGGTATCTTCCTGGCCCGGTTGGCGCAACCAAACGGCGACGGCGGGTTTTCCCGGAACTAACGGTGTTCCTTGCTGCAGTTTGAGATCCAGTCGTTGTTGTTGGTTAATTTCTGGATAGATGTTTTTCAGCGCCAGCGTCATGTCGCCAGTAGCGGAAGAACAATAGGCAACGCCGTTTTTTACCAACATAAAAGTACGTACGCCGGAATGGAAAGCTGCCTGATAGGTAATATCCGGCTGGCTGGCTGCGCAGGAGCGTTCGGTTAACGGCAACAATTGCTGCATGATTTCCGTTAACTCATTAAAGGTTTCAAGAGTAAATTTTTGCGTGCGTTGCTCCACCACGCGTTGATATTGCGTACGCTGGTGGCTAATCAAAGAAAGCGTAATAGCCATAAACAGGATAAAGAACACCAGAGCTACAATGCCGCTTTTAGCCAGGCTACGTCGTCTGTGCGAGACATGGCGTGCAAATGCCCTTTTCAAGCCCATAAACCTGCCCCCTGAGCACGGCGTATCAATCTGTTTTTGTTATAGAGTGACTGCGTAATATATCCCAATGGTGGTCTTACAGTCATTATTCATCGCACATCTCGCGAATGACAATCGGCCAATATAGCCCACTAACGCATTACTGGCGTTATCTCCATTTGAGGATAATAGGTGAGTTTTTCATCTGAGGTGCAGTTTCCCGAAAATAATATCGCGAAATAAATAAGGGGAGGGTGGAAGAAAGCCAATCGAACCGATCGCTGATAGCGCAATTATGTCTGGATGTCACGAAAGGCAAAAAAAAACGCTGCCCGAAGGCAGCGTTCTATCGCTCGTTTGGTATTCAGGACAATCAGGTTCGTACCGTCAACTGCGGGTAAGCACTCGGCGGCCTTCACGATAACGTTTATCCCAGTAGTTATCGCTCAGTTTTGAAATCATCACGCCGTTACTGGTAGAGGCATGAACGAATTGATCGTTACCTAAATAGATGCCGACATGGCGTCCGGTAGAGCCGGCGCGGAACAGCACCAGATCGCCAGGACGCAGTTTAGTACGCAAGATTTTCTTGCCGACGTCTTCCTGTTCATAGGTTGAACGCGGTAAATCCATACCAAACTGTTCACGGAAGGTGCGTTGTACAAACGCTGAGCAATCGATGCCGCGCTTGGTTTCACCACCTAAACGGTAGCGAACGCCTTTCCAGTCTGCATACTGGTCCATAATTTTTGACTTAACGTCAACGTTACGGACCATTGCTTCGAATTCATCCTGAGAGGCTTGCAGTAAAAGACCATCTTTGTCATTAACTGCACGCATCTCAGTTTGTGCGTTATTCAAGTTCGAAGTGTGAGTCGTGCTACACGCGGAGAGCATTACCGCTGCGGCAATTGCAGGTACTACCCGCAAAAAATATCTCAGAAACGGTTGAGATTTGACCATTGTTGTTGTTTTCCCTTGAAGTCCTTAACGACAAAAGTCGCTACCTGAAAAATGCCAAACGGAACGAGACTAATCTGCGGCTGTTTTCTCGACAATCGCTTACCGTTAAAAACGTGCTGGAACGCACATTTTTAATCGATTTGATGCTGAGTTGAGTTAAACCAGGCACAAACGCATCCGAGATTACCGTAACGAATTGGGGATTGCGAGCCTTTTTCAGCCCTTTTTTATATGAATTTGTGATGTAACATAATGTAAATCTTCATATTAAAAACGCTAATTGTTCGTTGTGCTGGTTCTGCGTGAAATCAGGCGGCGAAAGCGTTAACACGATGATGTGCAAATAAGCAGAAAACGGTGAGGAAATCATCAGGAGGCCGACAGGCCTCCTGCGAGGTATCACGATTTATTATGGCTGTAACGGACGGTGCTTGCCGGGCAGCATATTGTTCAGGCGCTGAATCAGTACATCACTGAACGGGGTCATCAGACACCAGCTGGCGCCAACCAACACGACAGACAGTGAACCGACGGCGATATCTGTAAACCAGTGGGCGCCAATCATCACGCGTGGCAATGAAAATACCACGGTGATCAGCAACGCGACGACAAATGCCCGGCAGTTAAAGTAGCGCAGCATGAAGCATGAAAAAATCATCAACATCATACCGTGGTCGCCAGGGAAGCTGTCACTGGAGGCGTCTTTGGTAGGAATCCCGGTCAGTTCACTGACGCGGTTGATATTCTCGAAGCTGAGCGACGGGCTAGGGTGTTTGACCGGCAGTAAATGCCCAAGCTGGTTCAGCACTACGGCAGTCAGCAGCATAACAACGCCGGTGATCAATAAACGGCGACGCCCAGCGGCATTCTGTTGCAGGTAAAAACCCAGATACAGCAAACCCATGGCGAGCAGTGACATCACGTCAAATGCACGGTTATTGGTAATGGCCACCAAATGCAAAAAGCCGGAGTCAGTGGCTAAATGGCGATTGAAAAAGAAGAAGATGGATGAGTCCACAGTAAACCAAAAACCGTGATTAGCCGGCAGGTACCAGGACAGAAACAGCGCAATGCCCAGTAAATTGAAAAAGATGATGAAGGGTAAATTGCGGCGAGTCATGGCATAACCTGTTGTAAGTCTAAAAATAAAAGGGTGCTAACGGTAAAGATCTCAACTTAAACGAATAGTAAACAGCTTGGCTTGTAACGTGTTCCAGTCGGCATTCTCGTTGTGAATCAGTTCAATTCGGCTGTCCAGTGGTGCCACTGGGCGTGTTTCGATACTGAGATCTTGTCCCTGACGGTTGATCAATAATGTGCCTTCAGCAATGCGTACCACAGCTTTGGCACGTTCAACGGGGGCAAGGCGTATCCACTCCATGATGCCAACGGTATCGAATACGGTGTCTGCATCAAAGATCCAGCCGCAGCTGGTAAAACCCTGACCTTGGTTGAGCGCTCTGCGCCAGCGTGACGTTTCCGGCAACCGCAATGCGGCCAAGCCCTGCGTTTTGGCATGGCTATGATGATGCTGTGCATCCGGTAATTCTGTGCGATTTGTGCGAGGCTGGTCGAGCAAGGCGACATCTGCCTTGCCCTGTGTGATCTGATAAAGCGGACGTTGTCGGGGATCCTGCGTGGTCCATTGCTGCAGGGCCAGCAGATCTTGTGGTTGATAAGTATCACTTTTGCTTGCCAGAATAATGTCTGCGGCTGCCAGTTGATCGCGGAAGTTTTCATTTTCGCGGTAGCGAGGCTCACTGAGTTGGCGTGCATCCAACAGACACAGGGTGGCTTGTAGATCAATCCAGCCGGCATAACTGTCTTGCGTGAGCAATGACAGAATCTGTTTCGGATGACCGAGGCCGGTTGGTTCAATAAGTAGCCGGTCGGGTTTGCTCTGTTGCAGGAGCATGTTGAGTCCAACCTGCATTGGCAGCCCGTTGACACAACACATGCAGCCCCCCGGGATCTCCTTCAACACCGCGCCGCTGTCTGCCAGTAGTGCGCCGTCGATGCCAATTTCACCGAATTCATTCACCAGCACGGCCCAGCGTTCATCTTCCGGTTTGTTTGCCAGTAAATGACGAATAGTGGTGGTTTTGCCACTGCCGAGGAAACCGGTGATCAGGTTAGTTTTGGTCATGTATTATTCCTGATGTTAATAATTTCTGTTGTTCAATAAATAAGTAGCACTGCTTGGCTTGAGCGTATGGGGCTGTCCAGCTTGCGTCATGTCACAAATTTAGCAGGTTACGATGCGATATTTAACTGGCTAAATCCACGATAACTTGTCAGAAAATTCTTAGCGAAAACCATGAATTAGCTATGGATACTGATTGTTAGTAGCTTGTTTTTTCTTTGTTAATTGCCCGATTACCCGCCAAATAATTACCCTGACCTTGCGATTATTCTTAAGAAGATCCTCTATGTTTAAATTGGCTTAACAAAAAATGAGGTTGCCATGAATGTCTTTCGGTTATTTTTGATCGTAGGAATATTGTTTTCATGGACGGCAGCAAGTCATGCAGGAACCACTGGCGGGGTTATTCGTTTTGTCGGCTCTATTGTGGAAAGTCCCTGCGCGGTGAGTGTCACCGATTCAACGGCCAATACGCAATGTTACCGCAATGGGCAGCACTATCAAGATCAGCAGGCCCTGTCAAAATTTGATGCTACACGCAAAGAGCTTCCACTGAATTTAGGCACAACCGAAATGCAGTGGGTGGATCAACAGAAAAAACTTGCAGTAATGACGGTAGTTTATCGTTAAGTCGTTCGGCCATGCCGGATGAACCGTCCGGCATGGTCATTTTCCCCATATGTTGAAAGTATATTCTATCCTCTTACTCACCATCATTAGGGGAGTGATATTACGCCAGCTGTGTCGACACCCAGTTTCTCACCGTTTTCCGTGCGCCATGATCGCGCAGAGACAGATAAGCGCGAGTAACCGTCGCCACAAAACCCTCATTACCAGGCAATTGTTCCCCAAAAATGTTTTTTAGCCCCAACAGCGCTGTTACGCGTTGTTCATCGTCCGGCGTTGCGGCGACCACCTGCTGGAGTGTTACCAACAGCGGATCGCGGATATCGATCGGCTGGCCGGCATCATCCACACCACCGACATAGCGCATCCAGGCTGCCACGCCTAACGCCAGACCTGCGTAGTTGCTGCCATGCTGCAGATGCCAGCGCACGGAGTCCAACATACGTTGCGGTAGTTTTTGCGTGCCATCCATGGCGATTTGCCAGGTACGGTGTTGCAATGCCGGGTTACTGTAACGTTCAATCAACTGTGTCGCGTAGGCAGCCAGATCGATACCGTTGACGCTGAGTGTCGGGGCTTGCTCGGCTAGCATCAGGTGGTGTGCGGCTTGACGATAAGCATCATCGCCCATGCAGTCGTTTATATATTGATAACCGCCCAGATAACCGAGATAGGCCAAAAAGGAGTGGCTGCCATTGAGCATACGCAGCTTCATTTTTTCGAACGGCAACACGTCGTTCACCAACTGTGCGCCAGCCAGTTCCCACGCCGGGCGCCCCGCGACAAAATTGTCTTCTACCACCCATTGAATAAAGGGCTCACAGGCGATGGCGCATTCATCGCGTACCCCGCCAAGCGCATCAGCCACTTCATCCAGCGTTTCTGGCGTAGCGGCAGGAACAATACGATCGACCATGGTGCTGGGGAAGCTGACATGCTGAGTAATCCAGTCGGCCAGAACGCTGTCGCGCGCCTGTGCTAATCCGACTATTGCATTGCGCAGCACGTGGCCGTTTTCTGGAATATTGTCACAAGAAAGCAGAGTAAAGGCGGGCAGGCCACGTTCAAGGCGCAGGCGTAACGCCTCCACCAGAATGCCAGGCACCGTTGTTGGCTGCTCGGGATTGGCGAGATCGGTGTGAATTGCGTGATGCTGGAGATCCAGTTGCCCACTGCCCGGTTCAATGCAGTAGCCTTTCTCGGTAATCGTCATTGAGACAATCGCCACTTGAGGCTCCGCCAGTTTTTCCAGCACAGCGCCGATCCCTTCCAGTTTGCGGTGAACGCTTTCATGCACAGCGCCGATCACGATGGCCTGATTACCCGCCGCACCTTTCTCCAGCACGCTATACAGATGATCTTGCTGACGTAGCGTCTGAAATAGCTTATCGCCGCCAAACAAACTGATCTCGCAGATCCCCCAATCGCCTCCCTGATGATTCAATACCCGATCGGTCAGCAGTGCTTGGTGCGCACGGTGAAAGGCACCAAACCCAATATGCACGATGCGGCTTTGTAATGTGCTGCGTTCGTAGTGCGGTTGCTGGACGGTATCGGGAAGCGGTGAGTTGGCGATAGTCTTCATGCAAAGCTCCAAAGCTGAGTAAAAGATGCTGGCAGGTAACTTTTTAAAAGTTATTAGACCAGTTTTTTTTGCGCTAAGGGGCATCATTTTCACCCTTCTGCACACGGGGTCTCTGTCGTAGTGTAAGGCTGTAAGCACGTCAATAACATTGCTCAGCTCAGAATAAGCCAGATTCGTGAAGTGGATCAACCAATCATGGTTTCGTTTTTGACAGACAGATACGAAGGAGTAAGGTGAAAGATAACCGATATCTGTCTCAATTTGGTATAACAAGATCATCAAAACTGTGAGATCTTTACCCCTCCGTAATACTGGGCGATTTTTATAAGGATAAATAATGGAACAAACATGGCGTTGGTATGGGCCGAACGATCCTGTCTCTCTTGATGATGTGCGTCAGGCGGGCGCCACTGGCGTCGTCACTGCATTGCACCATATTCCGAATGGCGAGGTATGGCCGATCGAGGAGATCAAAGCTCGTCAGGCACTGCTGGCAGAGAAGGGGCTAGTGTGGTCAGTGGTAGAAAGTATCCCGGTGCATGAAGAGATCAAAACTCACAGCGGCAATTACCAGAAACATATCGCCCATTATCAACAATCGTTGCGTAACCTCGCGGCTTGCGGCATCGATACCGTTTGCTACAACTTTATGCCGATCCTCGACTGGACACGCACCGATCTGGAATATGTGTTGCCTGACGGCTCGAAAGCACTGCGTTTCGATCAAATCGCCTTCGCGGCTTTTGATTTGCACATCCTGCAACGCACAGGTGCAGAGCAGGATTATACGCCGGGAGAGCAGACGCAGGCCGCCGAGCGCTTTGCGGCCATGAGCACTGCGGAGATTGCCACGTTGACCGGCAATATCATTGCCGGGCTGCCGGGAGCTGAAGAAGGCTATACGCTGGATCAGTTCCGTGCTCGGCTGGCGGAGTACGATGCGATCGACAAGGCGCAGCTGCGCGAGAATATGGCGGTATTCCTGCGTGCAATCGTTCCGGTGGCGGAGGAGGTGGGTGTACGGTTAGCGGTGCATCCAGACGATCCGCCGCGGCCAATCCTTGGTCTGCCGCGCATTGTCTCGACCATTGATGATATGCAATGGTTCAAACAGACGGTAGACAGCCTTTATAACGGTTTTACTATGTGTACCGGTTCTTATGGTGTGCGTGCGGACAATGATTTGGTGCGGATGATTGAGACCTTCGGCGATCGTATCCATTTCACTCACCTGCGTGCCACTTGTCGTGAAGAAAACCCGAAAAGCTTCCATGAAGGCGCGCATCTGCAAGGTGACGTCGACATGGTGGCGGTGATCGAGGCGATTCTCAATGAAGAACAGAGGCGTTACAAGGCAGGCGATCGACGGCCAATTCCGATGCGTCCCGATCATGGGCACCAGATGCTGGACGATCTGAAGAAAAAAACCAACCCGGGTTACTCGGCGATTGGGCGTTTGAAGGGGCTGGCGGAACTGCGTGGAGTCGAGCTGGCGCTCAAACGCCGTTTCTTCCCTGAATTACCGTAGCGTTAAAATCAACAGGGGCCATAATCGGCCCCTGTGCTTGATGACAAAGTGGTTTATTAATTTCAGATACCCGGGCCTGGTGTGCAGAGGGGCCATTATGGGACACGTCCATGTGGGTCGGCAGCTAAAGCTGCTACGACCCCTTCGGCACGCTCTCCCTAATAACGAGCTTTGTCAGCAGTCTGTTGTGTTAGGACTAGTCGGCGCGGCTCATGTAGCGGCGCTCGGCAATATGAATGCGGATTTTGTCACCGGCGCTGAGGTATTCCGGCACCTGAATGGTAAGACCGGTCGCCATAGTGGCCGGCTTGTTGCGGGCACTGGCAGAGGCGCCTTTGATGCCTGGTGCGGTGTCGACAATTTCCATATCCACGGTTTGCGGCAGTTCCAACGCAAGCACTTGGCCGTCCAGCGTCAGTACCTGCATGCCTGGCAGACCGGCCTCAGGAATAAACAGCAGTTCGTCTTCGATCTGGTCTTTCTTGAAGATGTAAGGGGTGTAATCCTCGTCATCCATGAAGACGTACTCTTCGCCATCGATATAAGAGAAGTTCACCTTGCGACGGGACAGGCTAATGGTATCTAGGATATCGTCGCCCTTGAAACGTTCTTCTACCTTCAACCCGGTACGGACATCAGAGAAGCGCATTTTGTATAAAGTGCTGGCACCGCGTGCGCTTGGGCTTTGTACATCAATGTCTTTTACCAGCAGCAATTTGCCGTTGTAATTGATCGCCATACCGCGCTTAATTTCGTTAGCCTTTGCCATATAAAATAACCTGCAATGAAGAGTATTTGGGAAGTTGCGACACGTTACTCGCGCCGTGGATTTCAGGCAAGTAGATCAAGCAAAAACAGTGGCGGAAAAGGGGGGGCGGCGCCATCCCCTCAGATTGCTGACAAAGTTCTTTGCGGTTAAAAGTCTTGTTCTGGGGCTAATAAAACAAAGGATGATGTCTTCTGATTTACCCCACACATCCGAAAACCACGTTTTTCGGGTGTGTGTCACCAGACCAGGGGACGGCGAGTGCCATCCCCCAAGGTGTTACTTGAATACGGGTAGCAGACCCAGTAATGCCAACACATGTGCGACGGCATTGACCACCCCGAACAAAATGATGAACAGGATCATGCCGTAACCACCGGGAGCACGATATTGTGCATCGGCAAAGCGGCGGCGGCTAGCGCGTGCCATCATTGCCGGTACGATGACCGCCCAGACGGTGGCTGCCAGTCCGGCGAAGCCTATGGCATACAAGAAGCCATTGGGGAACAACAGCGCGGCAATTGTTGGTGGTGCGAAGGTGACCAACGCGGTTTTAGTGCGTCCTGCCGTGTCATCGCTGAATTTGAAGAAGTCCGCCAGATAATCGAACAGGCCCAGTGACACTCCGAGGAATGAACTGGCCAGTGCCATATAAGAGAAGGCACTCAGAAGCTGGCCGACGGTCTGGCTGCTGGACACATTACCCATTTGCTTCAGCAGACTGCCGATATTGCCGCCTTCGGCAATCACCTGTCGGAAAGCGTCGCGGGCAATGTTGCCCTGAATCACATACTGCCACAGGATATAGATCGCCAGCGCCAGCAGCGTGCCGTACACCAGACTGCGTACTACTGCGCTGCTGTCTTTATGATAATACTTCACCAGCCCCGGCACATTGCCGTGATAGCCGAACGAAGTCAGCAGATAAGGCAGCGCCGCCAGGGCGTAAGGCAGATAGCTGGCTTGGTCGTCACCACGGTTGAACAGGACTGCCGGTTGTACATGAGTGAACATGTCGCCCACGGACATTACAAAAGTGATCACCATACCGCCGATCAAGATGGTGCTCAGACGATCTACCGCCCGCGTGGAAAGCCAAACGATAAATGCCACTACGATGGCAAATACCAGCCCGGCAGCAGTTTGCCCGACGCCAATGATACCTTCCAGGGTGTGAGCGATGATTGAACCGCCCGCGGAAATATAGGCGTAGGTCAGGATGTACAGTACAAAGGCAATGGAAATGCCGTTAATGGCGTTCCAACTCTTGCCCAGCAGATCTTTAACGATGGTATTGAAGCTGGCACCGCTTGGGTAATGTAGCGCGGCTTCAAGGATCATCAGGCCGGAAATCAGCATACATGCCCAAGTATAAATCAGCAGCGCGACAGAGCCGCTAAACCACACGCCAGAAGTTACAATAGGGATGGAGAACATGCCGGCGCCGACGGCGGTGCCTGCAATGATCATCGCGCCGCCAAGGACTGAAGGGCGCGAAAGCTTCTGGATGGTGTCCGCAGACATGATTAATTGCTCCTGAATGACCGTATCGGTCTTGAGTTCTTTTGTACTAGCTCAATGGTACGTGAGTGGTTGATGCATGTAAAGCCGTGAGTTCGCTTGTTTCATGCATTAATCTGCGGGAATAGGGCTATTTGTGACGTTTTTTTGTTCTGCATGAGCGCCGTCAATTAGCGGCTAAAAAAGTGGGATGTAAAGATTCATAGGCAAACCCGGATTATGCTGGCGGCCAATGAGCGCTACTGATATTGTCGCGCTTCAATTCCGCCAGCCCACCGGGAGACTCGCTGATGGACTGCCGTGCCGACTGTGGCGCCTGTTGTATTGCGCCTTCAATATCCAGCCCGATCCCCGGCATGCCCAACGGCAAGCCCGCAAATACCCGCTGTATTCATCTGAGCGAGCAACTGCGTTGCGGCTTGTTTCATTCGCCATTGCGGCCCAAAGTTTGTGGCAGCCTGCAAGCAAGCCGTGAAATGTGTCACGACCACCGTGACCAGGCGCTAATCTATTTGGCTAAGCTGGAAGCGGATACGGCACCCTAAACCTGTTTACGCGTCTTTAAGCTTCCACAAACACAACACTGCACCGATCACCATCGCCAGCGCGGAATAAAACACCGCGTGGTAGTTCCAGATTTCTGCCACTGCACCGGCGATTGAACCGGCAAAGATCCAACCTACACGGGTCGTGTTGGTAAATAAGGTGGTAGCTGCTCCGGCCTGTCCGGGCATCAAATCCTGAAAATAGAGCATACCAATCCCTGCCAGCACGCCGATAAAGGCCGCGTTAAGCAGTTGCAGGGCGATCAGTTGCCAGGTACCCGTGATAAACAGGAGGCCGACGTAAAACAGCAGGCCAGCCACCACAGCACATCGCATCAGGAAGCGCTTGCCGAAGCGTTTCGCCACCATACCGGCGACCAGCATGGTGGGTATCTCCAGCCCGGCTGCCGTGCCCATTAATACACCTGCCAGCTTTTCCGGCAGGTGCAGTTCATGCACCATATACAGCGGCATTGTGATCAGATACATGCTGTTGGCGGTCCACATAAAGGTGCAGGCCATAAACAACAGCAGCGTATCACGACGGTTCTGGCGCGGAGCTTCCAGCGTGGTGTTGGCTGGCACGGGCGTTTTACGCATTGACGGCAACATTTTCCACACCAACGCGCCACACAGAATGAATGCAGCCGCGGCAGCCAGATACATCACCTTAAAACCGAACCCCAATGCCAGCGCAAAGGCGATAGGGGGCCCGATGACCCAAGCCAGGGAAACCTGTGCACGCAGGATCGAACTGAACATCACGGCTTCGCGACCGGTACGATCGGCGTGTTCGCGTGCCAGGGCAAACATTTGGGGGTTAGCGGTGGAACCGAAGCTGGTCAGCATTACGCCGACGGCCAGCAACAGATAGTAATTACGATTCCATGCGAACAGCACACAGCCTAATGCACCCAACATGCAGCACAGGAAAATCAGCGTTTTACGATCGCCTTTTTGATCCGAACGCCGGGCAAGAAACTGACTGACCAGGATGCCGATGACGGCGCTGCCGGTAAAAAACAACCCGACCATTGAAGGGCGTACCTTCACTTCTGTCGCCAGAAATAGGCTTAACGTGGGGGTCTGTAGCGCACCGGCAATCCCTGTGAGAAAGGCCACCACTAAAAAAGCCAGTGAAGTGAGATCGGGCGAGCGTCGCGTTACCGCAGTTGAACTAGGCATAGAGGTCAGAAAATAGCCGTGAATGAGGGGGTCGCGCGCATAATACGCCTATACCCGTCATACTTGAAGCTGCATCTGTGTTGGCTGCGCCCCTCGCGCCCCGGTCACATAGTTATCTATGCTTCCGGGGACTTACGGGCTTGCCGCCTTGATGCAACTCCAATTATTTAGGGTATATTCCTGCCATACTTGAAGCTGCATCTGTGTTGACCAGGGATTTGCCGTTACGCGCCGATTGGCACGTCGTGTGCAGTGTTTTTCAGCACCTCGCCCTGATATTTCTCTATCTGCAATTGTGCCATTTGCCCACAGTTCCCCTGCGCCAGGCTGGAGGAACCGACGTCGAAGGTCAGGCAGTTGACGTTGCCGTTCTTACACAGAGACCCCGGCTGTGACGGATCAGCCGGATCGAACCAGGCCCCTTCGCTGATACGCACCACACCAGGGCGCACGTCTTCACTCACCACCGCACCTACAAGGATCTGGCCGCGATCGTTAAAGGCGCGCACCAGATCACCGTTAGCGATGCCGCGGGACTGGGCGTCCTGCGGGTGGATCACAATCGCTTCTCGGTCTGCTACCGCATATTTTTTACGCAGTGGCGTATTGTCGAGCTGTGAGTGCAGGCGGTTGATCGGGTGTGCGGTGTTCAGCGACAGTGGATATTTAACCGCCTCCGGTCCGCGATACCATTCATGCGGCGGCATCCAGGTTGGAATACCTGGGCAATCCTGGTATTTCATTTTGGCAATGGCGTCGGAGTAAATTTCGATTTTACCGGACGGCGTACCCAACGGATTGAGCAACGGGTTTTCGCGATAGTCAGCGAAACGTACCCACTGTGTATTGGCCTCAGGCACCGGGAAGCGTACATAGTTATTAGATTCCCAGAACATGTCGAACGGTGGCAGGGCCACCCGGGCGGCGCGCGCCTGAGTCTTCATGTCGTCGTACATGCCTTTCAACCACTGGGTTTCATCTTTGCCTTCGGTAAAGGCATCTTGCACACCCAGCTTGGCTGCCATGGCAGCGAAGATATCGAAATCGCTGCGCGACTCATGCTGCGGCGGTACGCATTGGTGCATCGGGAACACATAGAGTTGCGAGTAGTCGCCGCCCATTTCCAGATCGTTACGCTCATAGCTGGTGGTGGCCGGCAGCACGATATCGGCGTGTTTGGCGGTGGCGGTCCAGTAGGGTTCGTTCACCACGATGGTGTCCGGCCGTTGCCAGGCCTTGACCAGATTGTTGGTGTCCTGATGCTGATGGAAGGTATTCCCGCCAGCCACATACACCATTTTCACCTCGGGGTAGGTGACTTGTGCGCCGTTGAAGTTAATCGTCTTGCCAGGGTTGGTCAGACATTCGGCGATGCGCGCCACCGGGATAGGTGCCGGTGAGTTCTTCGGCGCATTACCGGCAGAAATACCGGAAATGATGCCGCCTTTCGCTGTCGGGCTGCCGCCGGAAGAGTAATGGTAACTGAAACCAAAGCCGCCGCCCGGTAAACCGATTTGGCCGAGCATCGCCGCCACGGTAACCAAAAGCCAGTGCTGTTGTTCACCATGATGCTGGCGTTGAATACCCCAACCGCCCATGATCATCGTGCGATTTTTTGCCATGTCGCGAGCCAGTTGGCGCAATACGTCGGCATCGACGCCGCACACATCGGCGGCCCACTCGGCGGTTTTTGGCGTGCCATCGGTTTCGCCCAGCAAATAAGCCTGGAATTTGTCGAAGCCGGCAGTGTAGGTTTTCAGGAAGTCCGGGTTATGCAGGTTCTCGGTCAGCAGCGTGTGAGCGATGCCGATCAGCATAGCGCCGTCTGTATAAGGTCGAGGGGCGATCCACTGTGCGTCGACAAATTTGGCGCTGTCGTTATGTACGGGATCAATACTGATCACGCGGGTGCCTTTTTTCTTCAGCGCCTCAAAGCCCGTCTGCCCGTAGTGGTCTGGCACGTTCCAACTGTTTTTCAGCGTGATCATCGGGTTACAACCCCACAGAACCACCAGTTGGCTGTTTTCAATCACGTTAGGCCAGGCAGTCTGCTGTTCGTAAACCTCCATAGACCCTACCACGTGTGACATGATCACCTGGGCTGCACCGGTGGAGTAGTCGCCGGCATAACCGAGGAAACCACCGGTCAGGTTCATCAGACGTTGCAGCAGCGTACGGCTGTTATGCAGCATACCGACGCTCTTCCAGCCATAAGACCCGGCATAGATTGATTGTGGGCCGTGGTCTTTCTGTAGACGGGTAATTTCACCGCACACCAGTTCAATGGCTTTGTCCCAACTGACGCGTACCCATTCGTCGCGACCGCGCAATTCGGTATGGCTTCCAGGGCCGCCTTCCAACCAGCTTTTGCGCACCATCGGGTATTTGATACGGTTTTCAGCATGGACTTGATAAGGCGCCATGGTGATCAGTTCGTTCGGATAAGGATCGTCTTTGACCGGTTGCACACCGACCATTTTGCCGTCCTGCACTATGGCTTCAAAAGCGCCCCAGTGTGCCCCTGTCAGAATGCCTTTTTGTGCCTGGCGCAGTACCACAAACTGTGGCAGCGCCTGGCTGATAGCCTGTGCTAATGCGGACTTGGGCCACAAGCCTGCCAGCAAAGGTGCTGCGGCCAGCGCAGTGGCACCGGTCAGGAAGCGGCGGCGGCTCATTTTTAACGCTTGTTGTTGATATTTGCTCATTTCGCTTCTCCCTTAAAGCTTGGCTGGTGCGGCTGGTTGCATGTCACTGGCGTGTTTCTGCACATATTGTGTCAGAACGCGCAGTTGTTCCTGCGTCAGTGAGGTGCGTGGAGCCATACCTTTAATTACGCCGATCCACTGGTTGGCGTTGAAGCGATCGAGAGCGGTCAGGCCGTGGCAACCGGTACAGTTGGCAGACATCATATCCGCTGTGTAGCGCCAGATTTTTTGCTGATCGTCGATCAGTTGCTTACGCGGTAGCCATACCTGGAGAGAAACTTGATGCCACACCAGGCCCGTTTCGCTATCAGTCATGGTGGTGCCTGTTTTTAACAGTTTGCGTGCGTCTTCACCCAGCAGCACGCTGAGAATACGCTTGCCTTGTGCGGCGTAGAACACTTCGTTGACGCCGTCTTGCTGCCAGCCGGTGACGTTGGCCAGCACTTTGTCGCCTTCCTGTTTCACCACCTGAACTTCGGTGGATGGCATCAGGTTACCGGCGTTGTGGCTGTCATCAGGCTTCAGGAAGAAGGGCTCAGTGGCAATGGTGTACAGCGTGGTCGCGGTTGGTGAGGTTTCGGCGGCAGCTTTTGCCAGTTCGGCGGCGCCGGCCTGGGCTGCGCCACTCATATCCGGCAGGATATGTGCCACGCCTTTATGACAATCGATACAGGTTTCACCTTGCTTGATGGCCACCGGATGCTGAATGCGTGCTTCAGGTCGCTGAGCGGTGATGTCCATGGCGTCAAAGCTGTGGCACGAGCGGCAGGTGGCGGAGTCGCTTTCTTTGAGCGTTTTCCATACCGACTGGGCCATGGCCAGTTTATGCGCCTCGTATTTTTCCGGTGTATTAATGGTACCGACCATCTCGCCATAAATGTCTTTTACTGCGCGGATTTTGGTCCATAGGTAGTCAAGCGGCTCATGCGGAACGTGGCAGTCGGCGCATTCTGCACGGATGCCCTTGGTATTCTGGAAGTGGACGCTACCCTGATATTCAGCCAGCGGCTGTTGCATGGTGTGACAGGAAACGCAGAAGGCCGTGTCGCTGGTTTTGTGGAATACCGTCGCGGTGCCCGCTAATAGTGCTGCCCCGAGGATAATTCCGAGCAGTAAAATCCACAGCCATCCCCAGCGGTGCTTTTTTATCAAGCCAGTGAGTTTATTGGTCATATTGAACCCGCTTATAATTATGAAATACCAAGGAAAACCTTGCCAAAAAAGTGCCGGCCGAGCGCCGACATACTTCGAGAAGTATAGGTACTATTAGCAAAGACATCTAATACTATAGGGTTATTTTTAGAGGAAAAACGGCCATTCGAGGGATTTTACAGCGTTATATTCTGAGTTATATAACGAATTTTTTCTGTGGTTTTATCAGTCCATGAGAAAGATCACGGACAGAGGAAAAAAACTCTGAATGAAAACGACTAGGTCGTCGGTAGGTAGGCCTCGCCCGTGAGCCACAGATGAATAGCATTGCGGCTGGCTTCAAAATGCGGCTCCGGTAATGCATTCGGAGAACACCAACGCCATTCGGCACATTTCTCCGGCTCTTTGAGTTCGGGCGTGCCGCCGGGATGCAGTGTCAGCAAGCACACGGATACCGTATGTTTTCCTTCGGCACGCCAGGTTTGCAGGTTATTGCTGATACCGATAAAGCGAGGTGGGGCGATCATCAGTCCGGTTTCTTCGGCAATCTCACGCTGTGCGCACTGTTCAAAGGTTTCACCGGCATCCAGATGCCCGCCGGGAATAGACCAGAAAGGAGCATGCTGGCCGCAGCGTTTTCCCAGCAGTATTTCCCCTTGTGCGTTTACGATGATCACACCGACTCCTGCAACTACAGACATGTATTTCTCCGTCAGCAAAGTTTCAGCACAGTATGTCATTTTAGCGCTGCGACAGGTAACCCTTCGGGAAAAGTGTGCGTAATGTCAAAAATCTATCACATCAAAATGGAGAAAACTTGCTTTCATCCAAAGCTACTTACACACTCCTTGAAACGTTTCAGCGTTATTGTCACGATGATTCGGTGTCGATAACGCTCCTTTTTCCCAATGAAGCTGAAACGATTCAATTCAGCAGGAGAGGAGAATCATGTTCCAGTTGTCACAGCAAGATATTCACCTGGGCGCAACCGCCGGCAGCAAGCAGGAAGCCATCCAGCACGTGGCTTCAGCACTGACTGCGGCGGGGTGTGTCAGCGCCGCCTATGTGGACGGTATGTTGCAGCGCGAGCTGCAAACTTCCACTTACCTGGGGAACGGCATTGCCATCCCGCATGGCACCACTGATACCCGCGATCTGGTGCTGAACACCGGCGTGCAGGTATTTCAGTTCCCACAGGGCATTGAATGGGGCGAAGGCCAAACTGCCTTTGTGGTGATCGGCATTGCTGCCCGTTCTGATGAGCACCTGGCGCTGTTACGCCAACTGACGCATGTCCTGAGCGACGATAGCGTAGCCGAACAACTGGCCAAAACCACATCAGCGGAAGAGCTGCGCAGTTTGCTGATGGGCGAAAAGCTGACAGCAGAGTTCAGGTTTGACGCATCTTTGATTGCGCTTGATGTGGCCGCCGACAGCCTGATGACGTTGCAGGCGCTGAATGCGGGTCGCCTACAGAAAATCGGTGCGGTTAACGCTCAGTTCGTCAGCGACGTCATTACCCGCAAGCCGTTGAATTTGGGGCAAGGCATTTGGTTGAGCGACAGCACCGAAGGCAATCTGACCAGCGCAGCGACCCTCAGCCGACCGGCGCATGCATTTGACGAGGATGGTGAAAAAGTGGCGCTGCTACTGACGCTGTCCGTGGCTGATCAGCAGCCCTTGGCCGTACTGAACTACCTGAGCGATCTGCTGTTGGCAAACAAAGCTGAACGCTTGCTGAACGCTGATGCTGTCACCGTGCTGGCCTTGTTGACCAGTGAGGTAGAAGAAGAAAGCACTACGCTGAGTGCCGAGTATGTGATCCGTAACGAACACGGTTTACATGCACGTCCGGGCACCGCGCTGGTTAACGTGATCAAGCAATTTGGCAGTGAAATTACCGTCACAAATTTGGATGGCAGTGGTAAACCGGCCAACGGACGCAGCCTGATGAAGGTTGTGGCGTTGGGTGTGAAAAAAGGACATCACCTGCGCTTTACCGCCAAGGGTGAAGATGCTGAAGCGGCGCTGAAGGCGATCGGAGAAGCGATTAACGAAGGACTGGGCGAGGGCGCAGCATGAGCAGAAGAGTAGCAACAATTACCCTGAATCCGGCTTACGATCTGGTGGGTTTCTGCCCAGAGATTGAGTGCGGTGAAGTTAACTTGGTCAAAACCGCAGGTCTTCACGCCGCAGGGAAGGGGATCAATGTTGCCAAGGTACTGAAGGACCTGGGTATTGATGTAACCGTGGGCGGTTTCCTGGGGAAAGATAATCAGGACGGTTTCCAATTACTGTTCAGCGATTTGGGTATTGCCAATCGCTTCCAGGTGGTACCGGGGCGCACTCGTATTAACGTCAAACTGACGGAAAAAGACGGTGAAGTGACGGATTTCAACTTCTCTGGTTTTGAAGTGACAGGGCAGGATTGGGAACGTTTCGTGACCGACTCCCTGAGCTGGCTGGGCCAGTTTGACATGGTGGCGGTGAGTGGCAGTTTGCCTGCCGGTGTTGATCCCGACGCCTTTACCGACTGGATGATCCGCCTGCGCGCGCAGTGCCCATGCATTATTTTCGATAGCAGCCGTGAAGCACTGGTTGCTGGATTGAAAGCGGCACCCTGGTTGGTGAAACCGAACCGTCGTGAACTGGAAATCTGGGCTGGTCGACCTTTGCCGCAATTGGCCGATGTGGTTGAGGCCGCACATGCATTGCGCGATCAAGGTATTGCCCACGTAGTGATTTCTCTCGGTGCTGAAGGTGCGCTGTGGGTTAACGCGTCTGGCGCCTGGATTGCCAAGCCACCCGCTTGCGAAGTGGTCAGCACCGTGGGGGCTGGCGACTCGATGGTTGGCGGCCTGATCTACGGCCTGCTGATGCGTGAGTCCAGTGAACATACTTTGCGCTTGGCCACCGCTGTAGCTGCGCTGGCAGTCAGCCAGAGCAACGTTGGCGTGACCGATCGTCCACAGTTGGCCGCAATGATGGCGCGTGTCGATCTGAAACCTTTTAATCAATAGCTGGAGGCAGAATGAAAACACTGCTGATGATAGACAGTTCGCTGGGACAGGCGCGTGGTCACCTGGCGAAACGTATGCTCGGTGCGGCGGCGGCGAAAACCGGTCTGACACTGGTTGAGTCGTTGGCCGAGGCTGAGCTGGTGGTGGTGGCAGGGCAAACTGCGCCTGCTGATACCGCACTGAACGGCAAACAGGTTTATGTGGGTGATGTTGAACACGCAGTGCGTGAGCCGGAAGCTTTTCTGGCGCAGGCTATCGCTGAAGCGAAAGCCTATCAGGCCCCTGTCACAGCGCCAGTTGAGCCCGTAAAAGGGGCTGGACCAAAACGTATCGTGGCGATTACCGCGTGTCCAACCGGGGTAGCCCACACGTTTATGGCCGCTGAAGCCATTGAGAGTGAAGCTAAAAAACGTGGTTGGTGGGTAAAGGTGGAAACCCGCGGCTCAGTGGGTGCCGGTAATGCCATTACACCAGAAGAAGTCGCTGCGGCCGATCTGGTCATTGTAGCGGCAGACATCGAGGTGGATCTGGATAAGTTTGCCGGTAAGCCGATGTACCGTACTTCTACCGGCCTGGCACTGAAAAAAACGGCACAGGAACTGGACAAGGCATTCACTGAAGCCGAGGTTTTCCAGCCGCAGAAAAGTGGTGCGCAAGCTTCCGCGGGCAAGAAAAAAGAGAGCGCCGGGCCATATCGTCACCTGTTGACCGGTGTGTCCTACATGTTGCCAATGGTGGTCGCTGGTGGCTTGTGTATCGCGCTGTCTTTTGTATTCGGTATCAAGGCGTTCGAAGTCAAAGGCACGCTGGCGGCTGCGTTGATGCAGATTGGTGGCGGTTCAGCCTTTGCATTGATGGTGCCGGTACTGGCGGGTTTTATCGCGTTCTCTATTGCTGACCGTCCGGGCCTGACGCCGGGGTTGATTGGCGGTATGTTGGCGGTGAGCACGGGTGCCGGTTTCCTCGGCGGTATTATTGCCGGTTTCCTGGCGGGCTATGTTGCCAAATTTATCAGTACCAAACTGCGTCTGCCGCAGAGTATGGAAGCGCTGAAGCCGATATTGATCATTCCGCTGGTTGCCAGCTTGATCGTCGGTTTGATTATGATTTTCGTCGTCGGTACGCCGGTCGCGAAAATCATGGAAGGCCTTACCCATTGGTTGCAGTCGTTGGGTACCGCTAACGCGGTGCTGCTGGGCGCGATCCTCGGTGCCATGATGTGTACCGATATGGGTGGCCCGGTCAATAAAGCGGCCTACGCGTTCGGAGTGGCACTGCTGAGTTCTTCAGTGTATGCCCCAATGGCGGCGATTATGGCTGCCGGTATGGTGCCACCGCTGGCGATGGGGTTGGCGACATTGCTGGCACGTCGTAAGTTTGAGAAGTCCGAACAGGAAGGCGGGAAAGCGGCGCTGGTGTTGGGCCTGTGCTTTATCTCTGAAGGCGCAATTCCGTTTGCCGCCCGTGACCCGATGCGCGTTCTGCCTTGCTGTATCGCTGGTGGTGCACTGACTGGGGCATTGTCCATGGCGTTCGGTGCCAAGTTGATGGCGCCACACGGTGGTCTGTTTGTGCTGTTGATTCCTGGGGCTATCACACCGGTACTGTTGTATCTGGTGGCGATTATTGCCGGTACGCTGTTGGCGGGAGTGTCTTACGCGGTGCTGAAACGTGCCGACGTCCCGGCGGCTACTGTCGCTTAACATTGCCAATAGAAAGCCGAAGCTGGCTCAATGCTATTCGGCTAAGCCTGACAGACTCTTCTGTTTGTCTCTGTTAGTTGCGTGTAAAGGGAATTGCCACAAACGTAGGGCAATTT
>NZ_BCTT01000011.1 GCF_001590905.1 Serratia grimesii NBRC 13537 | reverse complement strand
AAGCTCTTTACGAGAGGACATGTTTTACTCCAGGTCGGATTAAAAAATCAGTCAAGTTTTCTATTTTCTCAGACTCAGCATTAAAACGGCAATCCCTAATACCAAATGAGAGCGAGTTCACAACTTATTAGCACAATTGGTCAGTTTTTCGGAATAACACTATTTTCCCAATTGTCATCGTACACTAGTCTCGTGCAGCAAGATTTCCCTAAACTAAAAATGACACTCCCCCCTTGTTACTATCACAGGAAGATAGCGTTATGAAAATCCGTACCTCTTTGATTGCATTAAGCATTGCCACTTTGGTAAGCGGCTGTCAAAACTTGAATACCGATACGTTGATGCAGTCTGGCGCGCAAGCATTTCAGGCGGCGACGTTGAGCAATGACGACGTCAAAACCCTGAGTGATAAATCCTGCGCAGAGATGGACAGCAAGGCACAAATCGCGCCAGCCGACAGTACTTACACTAAGCGTTTGAACAAAATTGCAGCGGCGCTGGGGGATAATATCAACGGCACGCCAGCTAACTACAAAGTTTACGTCACCAAAGACGTGAATGCCTGGGCGATGGCTAATGGCTGTATCCGCGTTTACAGCGGGCTGATGGACATGATGACCGACAATGAAGTGGAAGGCGTACTGGGCCATGAAATGGGCCACGTGGCGCTGGGCCATACGCGTAAAGCCATGCAGGTGGCTTACGGTACCGTGGCGTTGCGTACCGCAGCGGCCTCAACCGGCGGCATCATTGCGTCACTGTCGCAGTCGCAACTGGCGGATATGGGCGAAAAACTGGTTAACGCTCAGTTCTCCCAGAAACAGGAAAGTGAAGCGGATGACTATTCGTTCGATCTGATGAAGCAGCGCGGTATCGATCCAAACGGGCTGGTCACCAGCTTTGAGAAACTGGCGAAAATGGAAGCCGGTCGTCAAAGCAGCATGTTCGACGATCACCCTGCTTCCGAAGCACGTGCGCAGCATATTCGTGACCGCATCGCGGCAGGCAAATAAAATAGCGGGCTCAACACATGCCACAATGCTGATCAGTTAAGCCTGATTGGCATTTTTTTATTCGGTTCCTGCAAGTTCAGTGCAACTAGAATTGCCATAAATATCCTCCATTTTTCTGTAACCATAATGTCTGGCAATTGGAGGGGCCGAAGGCGCGGCCCCTCCACCCCCGCCTTCGCTTAACACCTTCTGTCCGCTGCGCGGATACCCTCGCTGCACCTGCGTTGTCGGGCGGGTCGGCTACGACAAACGTCCCTGTTTGTCTCGCCTCAACCGGCCTTCCCTGGCCTGTTGCCCCTGACAACGCCGCCTTGCTCGGCAGC
Organism: Serratia grimesii NBRC 13537; assembly: GCF_001590905.1. Lineage (GTDB taxonomy): Bacteria > Pseudomonadota > Gammaproteobacteria > Enterobacterales > Enterobacteriaceae > Serratia > Serratia grimesii. Next base: position 441,326 of record NZ_BCTT01000011.1, on the reverse strand, counting down.
CGGTGATGCGCGCCAAGGTCAACACCCACATTGGCTACCACCGGGCAACATATGCCCTCAGTTTGACGTTGCGTAATGAAAGACAGTGAAAATGATGAGATGAGCGCGGTGTTGGGCGCCCTTGAAGACGTCGAACGCATGAGCGGCGCATAGGCGAAACCGCCATGGACGGCGGTTTCAGGCGAGACAGGCAGGGACGCCTGTCATAGCCGGCCGTGATGCGGCGTGAATAAGTGAGAGCCGTTGGCGCAGCCAACCGTCTGATAGGGCAAAGGCGCGGGTTGCAAGGGGCCGCGCCTACGGCCCCTTGCTCGGTCGGAGCGTAAGAATCTCATGGTAATCTAGTCATTTATCGACCGAAAAAAACGCTTAACTTGTCAAAAAACATCTTAAGTGAACAGAGTCTCTACAAGTGCCCGGCGTTTTTCACTTCATCAATATAGAGACTTTTGCGGCGGCCCGGCGAAGGTCAACGGCCCGATACTGTTCATATCCACCTCCACCACCGACGGCCCCGGATAATTGATCGCTTCCGCCAACACACCACTGAACTGCGCCGCGCTGTCCACCTTCCAGGCTTTCAGCCCCATCGCTTCAGCCACCAGCGTAAAAGCAGGGGTGTGCAGTTCGTTATAGTATTGGCGACCGGCAAAGTATTTATCCTGAATACCGCGCATCACGCCGTAGCCACCGTCGTTCATGATCAGCAAAGTGATATTGGCCTGCTCCTGTGCCATGGTCGCCAACTCACCCAAGCCTAACGCCAACCCACCGTCGCCCACCAACCCGACCACCTTACGCTGCGGGTTAGCGATCGCGGTACCAATCGCCATCGGCAAACCCATGCCAATCGCGCCAGCCAGCGAATGAATGTTACACAGCGGCGAAATCGCACGGAACAAACGGCTGCCCCAAACGCTTCCAGAGACAGTGATATCACGCACCAACAGCCCATCCTGCGGCAACGCGGCGGCAATGGCGTCGTTTAATTTGGCATATTCCCCAGACTGTTGGCGCAACGCGCTTTCCGCCTGCTGCACCGCGCGGGCGATTTCGGCGTCCCACTCAGCATTGACCTTCTCACCTTGGCTAACTCGGGCTGCCAGTGCGTTAAGCAAAGCACCACAGTCGCCATTAATTTGTTCGTCGGCCAGATAGTTACGGTTGGCCGCCGCCGGATCAATATCAATCTGCACCAATGGACGTGGCAGCGGCAGCGTCCAGGTACGGGTTTCATTGCTGCGCAGACGTGAACCGGCCACCAGCGTCAGATCGCACTGCGTCAGGATCGCCTCAATGCTCGGTGAATTATGGAACGCACGCAGGCTGCGCGGATGGCTATCAGGCAGAATGCCACGCCCGTGGGTGCTGGAGATCACCACGACACCCGCATCCGCCAGCTTGCGCACCGCGTCGCCGCAAGCTAGCGCGCCGCCGCCCAGCCACAACAACGGGCGTTTGGCCTGTTTCAGCCGCTGATAAAGCCGTTCAACCGCATCGTCACTGGCTGGCGGTAGCGGCGCAGGCATCACCGGCTGGCTCAGTACCGCGCTGGAAACCAGGCTGCTTTGAATATCGATCGGGATCTCTACCGCCACCGGGCCGCAAGGCACCGTCTGCGCGTCGAGAATGGCCCGCTGGATCACTGCCACGGCCTGTTCCGCAGAGTTAACCCGATACGCGCGTTTGGAGCAGGCGCGCAGGAAACCCAATTGATCCCGCGTTTCATGAATGAACCCGGCATCGGCATCCAGATAGGCTTTTTCCACCTGACCGGTAATGTGCAGCAGCGGCGTATTGGCGTTCATCGCCTCGATCATTGCACCGACCGCATTGCCTGCACCCGCGCCGGTACTGGTCAAGGCCACGCCAAGACCAGAGAAACGGCCGTGGGCATCGGCCATAGTCACGGCCCCCGCTTCACCACGCGCCGGCACAAAGCGAATGTTGCCGCGCTGGCCTACTGCGTCAGCTATCGGCAGATTATGAATCGAAATGATGCCGTACATCGCCGACACCTCGTACTGTTCCAGAGTCCGGGCTATCGCCTCACCAACCGTTATTTTATCGCTCATGATCTGCCTTCTAATTGTGTTCGTTGTAGGGGTACGCACCGTCACTCAAAGCTAATCGCTCCAGCGATTGACCTGATGGTTCAGCGCCAGATACAGGCTTTTTTGCTGCATGTAGGCTTTGATCCCGTGCAGGCCCTTTTCGCGGCCCAGACCGCTCTCTTTAAAACCGCCGAAAGGCGTAGAAATAGAGAATGTTTTGTAGGTGTTTATCCACACAGTGCCGGTTTCCAATTTATCCGCCAGCGCCATCGCCCGCGGGAAGTCACGGCTCCAGATGCCTGCTGCCAGCCCGTACACCGAGTCATTAGCCTGTTCAATGAGCTGTTTCTCGTCATCAAACGGCAACGCCACCAGCACCGGGCCAAAAATCTCTTCCTGACAGGCGCGGGCGCTGTTACTCAACCCTTCGATAATCGTCGGCAGGTAATAGCTGCCGCCTGCCAACATCGGATCTGCCGGGGCCTCGCCGCCAATCACTATCCGACCGCCCTCCTGCTGCGCCAGCGCCACGTAATCCGCTACGCTTTGACGATGCCTTTCGTTAATCAGCGGGCCAAGGTGCACCCCTGGTGTCAACGGGTTCCCCACTCGCAGCCCAGCAGCCAGTTCGCTGAGTCGCGCCAACAGCGGTTGGTAAAGAGAACGATGCACAAACAAACGCGACCCGGCGATACAAGCCTGCCCTGCGGAACTGAAAATGCCGTAGCAGATGCCACGGGCCGCCTGTTCCAGATCGGCGTCCTCCAGCACGATAGTTGGCGATTTGCCGCCCAGTTCCAGCGAGGTAGGGATCAGTTTTTCGGCGGCAATATGTGCCAGATGGCGACCGGTATTGGTGCCACCGGTAAAAGAAATCTTTTTCACTAACGGGTGGCGGGCCAACGCTTCACCAATCACCGAACCTTTCCCCGGCAGCACACTGAGCAGCCCGGCAGGCAGCCCTGCCTGTTCAAACAACTCCGCCAGTTTTAGCGCCATCAGCGGCGTGGCTTCGGCCGGTTTGAGAATCACCGCGTTGCCCGCAGCCAATGCTGGGGCCACCTTTTGCATTTCACTGGCAATCGGCGAGTTCCACGGCGTAATCGCAGCGATCACCCCCAGCGGTTGATACTGGCTCAACGTCATCACCTCTGCGCTGCGCTGGGTTGGCAGTTCGCCCTCCAGCACCTCACAGGCAGCAGCAAAATAGCGGGCCGTCGCCGCCGCACTGGCCACCAAGCCACGGGTTTCCGCCAGCGGTTTACCGTTGTCGCGGGTCTGCAACTGCGCCAACTCTTCCTGCTGCGCCATAATCAGATTACTGACGCGGTACAAAATATTGGCACGCTGATGCGGCACCAGCCCACGCCACTCGGGCGCGCGCCAGGCGCGTTCCGCTGCGGCCACCGCATCATTGACGTCTTCAATGCTGGCGGCACACAACCGTGCATTGACACTGCCGTCAGCCGGAAACACCGAGGTCATCTCGTCGCCTCGCCCTTCACACCAGCGCCCAGCCACAAAAATCTTTAACTTTTCCATGCTCGCTCCTGCCGTTCAGGCAATAAAACCACCGTCTACCAGACGGCGGCAGGCTTGTACTGCGCTTAACGCAGCCAGGGTTGATGTCTTGGGATTGCTCGCTAACGGGTTACCACTCAGCTCAATCTGAAATTCACCGAAATTACCGCACACCTGTAGTCGATGGGTGTTGCGTCGGGTGGCGGGATCAACCAGCAGCCGCACTCGGGTGGCGTCCATCCCCAAGCCGTTGAGCGCAATGGTCGCAGCCACGTTGGCATTGGCCGGGAACAGCCGCGCCGCCTCACGCGCCGAACCTTCAAAAAACACCTGAGCCTCACTCACGGCATCGAGATCAATCAATTGCTCTGCCATGCTGCCGCGCCAGCTCGCCGGACTTTTACAGGCCTGATAGGTGACGCTGTCCAGCCCGCCTTCACGCGCCGATGCCAACCCATCCATGCCTGCTACGGCACCGGACAGCACAATGAGCTGCCCCTGATGTTGCCGACAAGCCTGCTGCAACCGCTGTTGCAGCGCCGCATCCGCCAGCGCACCGGTGGAGATCACCGCCAACGGCCAACCACGCGTCACCACAGCCTCACCAAATTCGGCTACCGCCTGCTGACTGGCGCACTCCAGCACCAGATCCGGTTGCTCAGTACACTGATCCGGATGGCTTAGCGCCTGCACCTGCCCCCCGAAGGCACTGTCGATTGCCGCATGATGAGCCGCACGCGCCACGATCCAGCCCACACTCACCCCGTCCGGCAGGCGGGAAAGCACTTCTCTGGCCATTGCGCCGTAGCCAATCATCATGATCTTCTTCATCTTTTCAGCCCTTGCGATTAAAGATGGCGGTTAAAGCCACCGGAGACGTCAAGCGCCGCACCGGTAGTAAAGGACGCCAGGGGTGAGGCCAAAAACAGCAGCGCCTGCGCGGGCTCCTGCGGTTTGCCAAGACGTTTCATCGGGATGCCGCGTCGTTCTGCAATCGCTGCCGTCCACTGTTCCCAGCTTTGATCCTTATCACTGCGTTCGGCGAAACGGCGACGCCACTGGCCGGACTCCACCATGCCCAACAGGATTGAGTTAACGCGGATCCCCTTATCCACCAGTTCTTTCGACAGCGTTAGCGTCATGTTGAGCAAGGCTGCACGCGCCGCCGAAGTGGCGATCATGTGTTCTTCTGGCTGCAGTGCCAGTAGCGAGTTCACGCAAGTAATCGACGCAATATCCGAACGTTCCAGCGCCGGCAGAAATGCCTGTACCGGGTTGATGACGCCGAACAGCTTTAGCTCCGCCTCATGTAACCAGGCGGTACGTGGCGTTTGGTCAAAGTGCGCGACAAACCCCTGCCCCGCGTTGTTAATCAACACATCCACGGCGCCAAAGTGCGCCATCACTTGAGCAGCAAACTGTGTCACCTGCGACTCGTCCAACACGTCACAGCGCAGCGCCAGGATCTCCGCGTGCGGGAACTCATTACGCAGGCTGGTTTCAGCACCGGCTAACTTGTCCGAATCGCGGCCGCAAAATGCCACCTTTGCCCCTTCCGCCAGCAGCAGGCGCAAGGTTTCAAATCCGATGCCCGACGAACCGCCCGTAACGACAGCGACACGTTTATCAAGCTGAAAATTCATGGTTGGATTGCTCCCGTAAAGTCCTGCAGATAGCGGTTAAATTGCACCGGCGCATCGAGATAACTGGCGTGTCCCGCCCCCTCGATCAGACGCAGTGGTGCATCTTGCTGCTGCGCCAATATTGTCGCCGCCGCCGGTGGCGTGATCCGATCGCAGTCACCGCACCACACCTGCAACGGGCCGCGGTAATGCGCCAGATAATGGCTGATCTCATCGTTAGCCAGCATCCAGGCGGCATTAAGAAAACCGTCAGGATCCAACTGCTGCATGCCGTTGCGGATCCAGGCGATATCCTGCGGATCCGCGTCATCACACAGCAGCGCAGCTGCCCGTTGTTCGCCATAACCTTGCGGCCCCAAGGTTTCGATCATTTGCTTACGCTGACCGTAAACCTGTTGGCGCTTTTCTTCCGGTGCACTGGCATAGCCCTGAGCCGGATCCGCCAGTACCAGTCCGCACAAGCCATCGGGATAACCGGCAGCATAGGCACTGCCGATTAACGCACCGAGTGAGTGACCAACGATCAACGGTTGATCCAACTGCAACTCAGCCACCAGCGCTGCCAACGCAGCGGCATACGCAGTAGCATCCGGCTGGCTCACCGTCAGCGGTAAACTGCCACCATAGCCCGGGGCATCCCAGGCCAGTAGGCGGTGACCATCGGCTAATTCATGATCGTTGAACTGCTTGATCCATGAGGCCGAACCGGAGCTAATACCGTGCAGTAGCACCACCGGTCGGCCGTGCCCCGCTTCGCGCCAGCTCAGGGTGTAATCCCCACAGCGCGCCTGTTGACGTTGCGCCAGGCCGTTCATCAGTTGCGTTTCACTTTAGATAATGGGTGATCTGCCGGGTAGGTCGGGGTTTCCGGTTTGGCAGTACCAAGCATCACGCACATCAACGCCTCTTCCTCGCCGTGGTTGAACAACCCACGGTAAACACCGGCCGGAACCGAGATCAAATCGCGCTCTTTCAGCTTGGTTTCGTAATACTCCGTGCCGTCCTGAATCATCAGCGTGATGCTGCCTTTCAGCATAAAGAACACTTCTTCCACGTCGTCATGCAGGTGCAATGGACCTTCGCATTTAGACGGCAACACCATGGTAGAAAACGTAAAGTTACCCGCCGGAATGGTATTGGTGTCGTTCACCACGCCAGTGGCACCGGTGCCGATATAGCGCATCTGCGCACGGCGGTATTTCGGGTCGTAGTCAGCCTGAAACTTCAGGGCATTCCAGTCATATTTACGGCCTTCAAAACGGGCGATACGTGATTCCACCCAATTATCTATCGACTGATCTTGCGGCTTAACGCCGGCTGGTTTCTCAACCTGGGACATGTTGTTACTCCTCGTTGATCAATGGGATATCAATATTTCTTCAGCAACGGCAGCAGAATGATGCAGCCGATAAAGGCCATCACCACCAGGAACAGCAAACCGTTATCCATGTTGCCGGTGGCGGCGATCAGCGCCCCCATCAGCACCGGTGCCAACGCACCGGCAAAATTGCCTAATCCGTTAAAAATACCGCCTGCGGTGGCGCTGACCTTGCTACTGGTGGCTTTCGCCAGCAGGGCAAAGATGTTCGGCGCGCCGGCACCCCACATAAAGGTGCTGAAAGCCATGGCGGCGATCACGCTGTAAGTGCCCTGCATATGCAGCACCACGGCCAACCCCAGCCCGGCACCGCACAGCGAGATAAAGCAGGCCAGCGCACGGCGATCCAACTTGTCTGACAGCCACGCACCGAGCACTTCGCCGAGCAGCATCGCAATGAATGGCAGCGATGACAGGTACCCGGCGTGTTCCAGGTGAATGCCTTTGCCCTTGATCAGGTAGCTGGGCAACCAGCCATTCATGCCCCACAGATAGGTCAGGAAAGCGATGTTAAACAGGCAAATCATCCAAAAATGCGGGCTGCGCAACAGTTCATAGCGATGCTGTTTACGTTCGGCGATTGCCGGTTTTGAAACCGTGGCCGCTGCCGGACGTGATACGTTGAGATGACGCATGCCAAACAGCACCAGCAACATGACCGGCAACGTCAGGAATGCCATAAAGAAGAAGGTGGTTTGCCAGTCAAAGGTATTGAGGATATACAGCGTGACCGGGAAGCCGAGCGCCGCCCCCAGCGGTGTACCAAGCAGCCACAGCATGGTGGCACGTGCTTGCAGCCGCTGCGGGAAGGCCTGGCGGATAATGGCATAGGCCATCGGCAACAACGGGCCTTCGGCAATGCCGAGCAAAATGCGTAATGTCATCATGGTGTGATAAGAACGGGCCATGCCCATCAGCACCATCAATACGCCCCACACCACCATCATGCCGATCAGCACTTTTACTGGGTTCAACCGGTCGCCAATACCGCTGAGCAGCATCGAAGAAATGCCATACGAGAACAAAAATGCGCTCATCAGCAAGCCCAGTCGCGCCGGGTCAAAACTGATGCCCAAGGCCTGCTGGAATTCGCTATCGGAAAACAGCGCCGCGATGCTGATCTTGTCGAAAAACGCCAGCAACACACAGGCAAACAGCGCGATTGGCACCGACCAGCGAACCCGCTGCTGCGGATTTTCGGCAACGGCTTCCCCCACCCGTCCAGCGCGGGCGTCAATATCTTGCGTAGTCATGAAACGCTCCCGAGGTTACGGGCGTTATTTCAACGCCATTAAAGAAAACTCTGCGTCCGCCAACTGCTGCGGTTCCAACACTCGCCCACTGGCCAGCCAGCGCTTACCCAGCTTGATGGTGCGTGCGTCGTTGAACGCCACCATCTGCACCAACTGCCGGTCGGCATTCAGCGTGAAGAACACCTGCGACTGTGGTGTGCGTCGCACCACGTGATGCACGCCGCCGGTCGGTATGCCGAGGATCTGGATATTCGCGTCGTATTGATCCGACCAAAGCCAGGCCACGTCATCGTAAGGTGAGGCAAAGGCATCCAGCATTGCGCAGGCGGTGCTGATCGCCTGATTCTGCGCATAGGCCCAGGATTGAAGGCACAGACCCAGCGTCGGGTGGCGCGCTACGTCACCAGCAGCGAAGATCGCTGGGTGGCTGGTGCGCCCCTGGCCGTCAACCACGATACCGGCATCAACCTTTAACCCGGCCCCCTGCGCCAGCTCCAGGTTCAACTCCACGCCGATCCCCACCACCACCAGATCAAACGGCTGAGGATCGCTGCTGTCACTGCCGATCCAGGCGCTGCCGTTACGATCGTCCAGTTGGATCTCACCGCAGCCGCAATGCACCGTTACGCCCTGCTGCTGATGCAGTTCGAGCAACGCCTGGGAGACGTCCGCACCTACGCTGCGCATGCACAATGCAGGCTGGCGCTCAAACACCGTCACCTCAGCCCCGAGGCGTCGTGCCGACGCGGCAATTTCCAGGCCGATCCACCCACCGCCGACAATCGCCAACTTGCGACAATCCTGTAATGCCTGCCGTAGCTTCGCCGCATCATCCCAGGAGCGCAGCGTCATCACTCGTGGATGGTCAGCCCAGCGAGCGTCCGGAACACGCGGTCGCCCACCGGTAGCAATCAGCAGTTGATCAAACTGCAATTGCCGGCCATCACTGAGGTGGACGATTTGCTGTTGTGCATCAATAGATTCAGCACGCAACGGGCGACACCAATCGATGTTCAACCCGGCTACCACCTGTTCGCTGAACAAACGGCTGAGCGGCGCATTACCGTCCAGCAATGCCGCTTTAGAAAGCGGTGGTCTTTCATAAAAGTCATAGGGTTCATCGCTGACCACCGTCAAACGGCCTGCATAGCCGCGGTCACGCAGCGTTTTCGCCGCCCAGCCACCAGCCTGACCACCACCGATGATCACGATGCCTGCCGGTTCTGGCTGGCTCATAACGCCTCCGGTTTTTTCTGCTGGCGGCGCGTGTCATGGTCGATACCACCTTCCACAGCCCACTCGGTGAACGACACCAGTGAGTGTTCCAGCTCACGCGGTTGCCAGTTTTCAGTCAGGTAATCGTCGTTGGTGTAGTACTCAAACGCACCGCCGGTCGGGCTGTTGACGTACCAAAAGTAGGCTGAGGAAATGGGATGGCGCCCAGGACCAATGAAGGTGCTCCACTTCTCTTTGTTCATGGCAATACCGCCACCGATCACTTCGTGGATGTCGCGTACGGTAAAGGCTACGTGATTCAGGCCGCGTGGGCGATTAGGCAATTTCAGCAAGAACAGATTGTGATGGCCGCCGCGTGCCTGAGTGCGCAGGAATACCGCACGATCGATATAACGGTCCGATACCTGGAACCCCAACACCTCGCGATAGAAACGTTCAGTCGCCGCCAGATCATCGACAAAGAACACCACATGACCGATGTTGATAGGTTGCGCCTGGGCATACACCGGGCTCGGCTGATCAATACGGCGCACATCGCCCCACTGGTTGATCGGTGACACAGGTAAATCAACATCGCGCTGCTGGCTAACGCTAAAGCGCAACGTCATGCCGTTCGGATCGAGGCACTCCAGCTCTTCACCCACCTGGCGGAAACCTGGCATCTGCGCCAACAATGGCTGCAACGCCGCCAACTCGGCCGGACTGTTAACGCCCCAGGTCATACGACGCAAGGTAGAACCACTCTCGAACGCTGTCGGTAACGCTTCGCTCTGCAACGGATGCAGTACAACGCGCGCCCCGCTCAGGGTAGTGAATTCGCGCTGGGTTTCGCCCCAATGCTGTTGCGCGGCCTGCAGACCGAAGTCCTGCATGAATTTCTCGCACGTTGGCAGATTTTCGACGCCAAACTCCAGTTTTTCGATTCCGATTACGCTCATTAATTGTGCCTCACGTTCTCGCTGAATGCAGTTTTCAGGCATGATCGAACCCCGGCCCATGATTGTCATGAGCCTTATCCCTGCCTGAGTCATTGGTAGGGGACGACTATCTTCGTCCCGAGTCATGCGGGCGTAGCTTGCGGCGCCCCTATGAAAATCAGTTAACCGACGTTAGCCTGCGGTGGTGCGCCCAGGAAGCCGGAGATTTTCACCGCGGCGTCCCGCACCTCCATGCGTAGCCGCTCGCGATCCGCTTTTGGGATCTCATCGGACGGCACCATAATGCTGATCACGGCCTCAACCCGCTGCTCGCGGTTGAAGATCGGATAGACGATAGAGGAGATGCCGTGGCGGAAAAATGACTCGCCGATAACATAGCCACGCGCCTTATCCTGCTGCACCATCTGCCACAAGGTTTCACGATCCGCCGGGGTGCCCGGACCGCTCCCCGGCAGTTGTTCCTGCGGGTAAAGCAGTTCAAATTCCTCACGGGTGGCACTGGTCAACAACATGCGACCAAGCGAGGTTTGGTGTACCGGCAAGCGAGTTCCGACGCTGACCTGGTTGATTTGCGAACCCGCGGCGCTGACACGAGCAATGTAGATCACGTCACGCTCATCACGGATCGCCAGATGACTGCTGCACTGGCTGCGATCGCGCAGTTGTTCTATTACCGGCTGACCGGCCTGCGCCACATCCAGCGAAGCGATATATTCAAAGCCGAGACGCAGCACCTTGATACCCAAAGAAAAAGTGTTGGTGCGTGGGTTACGTTCAAGAAAGCCCAGGTGCTCCAACGTTTGCACTACGCGATAGGCGGTCGCTTTTGGCATATCGACCAAGCGATGCAATTGGGCAAATGTCATTTCCTTATGTTGCTCGCCAAAGGCCAGCAACAGTTGCAATCCGCGATCCAGTCCTGGGATCAGATATTTACACCCTTGGTCGTCCGCCATGTGCTGCTCCTGGCTAAAAGGTAGATTAGTTAAAAACGAAACCGCCGTTAACCGGCAACAGCTGGCCAGTCACAAAGTTCGCCAGCGGTGACAGCAGGTAGAGCACCGTGCCATTGACGTCGTCAGGGTGCTGCGCCCCGGTCAATGCCCGGCCCTGCTCGTACAGCTGATGACGCTCGGCAGGCACGTATTCCGTGGCCTCCACCCGCGTCAGGCCCGGAGCAATGGCATTCACGCAAATCCCCTGCGGGCCCAACTCACGCGCCATCGAGCGGGTCATCGAGATAATCGCCCCTTTGCTGGCCACATAGGCCATTAAGCGCGGTGCGCCCCACAGCGCGGTATCCGAAGCCACGTTAACGATCTTGGCATGCGGGGTTTGTGCCAGCAATGGCACCGCGGCCTGGCTCACCAGCCAGGTGCCGCGCACATTAACCTGCATTACCCGATCCCACAGATCGATGTCGTATTCCATCATGGTTTTGCCACCGACGCCGGTAGCCAACGCCGCGTTGTTCACTAACCCGTCGATCGCGCCACCTTCAGCGATGGCGTTAAACACTGCATGAATCGACGCTGGATCGGCCAGATCGATCACATGAGATTCAACCTGTGCGCCCCGCTCACGCAGACTGGCTGCACTGTTTGTCAGTTCATCGGCCAAAATATCGCACATCACCACGCTGGCACCGGCATCGGCGACCGCAGCAGCGAAACTACGCCCCAAACCGCGAGCCGCGCCGGTCACGACAATGCGTTTACCTGTCAGTAGGCCATTCACTGCGCCGCCTCCTGTTCGTTAAGACGCGACAGTTGTTTCTGTGCTTCTTTTTGCATCATACGGCGCAGACGAGACAGCCCAACGTCATGCTGGTACAGATATTCACGACCACGCGCGTTCGGTGCCATGTTTTCCAGCACGATACGATCCTGTTCCAATACGTCCCAGTGCAAGGATTCCAGGCGGTTGCGGTACATAAAGCGCCACATGTCACGCTGCCAGTCTTTCACCTTACGGATCCGCCAGAAGAACACCCGGCAGTGATCTTTATCTTCCGGGACCACCATGCCGATGATCCAGAAATGGCCGCCCGGTCCAAAACGTTTTTTGTACGGGATCGACAGGCGCATCCAGTAAGCCCCGCTGCTGCCGAACTCTACCCAGTCAAAGTTCACGCCGATCTGGCCATTCTTCTTAAAGATGAAACCGCTGTCGGTCGGCTCCAGTGCCATATCCGCCTTGCGATCCCCTTCTGCCATTGAGTGTGAAGAGGAGTGCAGGTAGGTGCCGTGCATCGGATCCATCACGTTTTCCAACGCATACTGGTAATTGCAGTCCCAACTGGCCGTACACAAGAAGTTGCTGTAAGACGCTTCGTCTGCCAGTTCCGGCGGGAAGGTCAGTTCGGCTGGTTCTTCATCTGCGGTCACGCCGAAATAGAGGAATACCGCACCATAGGCTTCTTTGGCTGGATAAGAACGCAGGCATTTTTGCCCCACCAGCGGGCAACGGTCGACCGCCGGCACGTCTTTAACCGTACCATCACCGCCGACTTCAACGCCGTGATACCAGCAGGCGATACGATCACCTAGGTTCCAGCCCATGGAAAGCCGTGCGCCACGATGCGGGCAGCGGTCTTCCAAAGCGTGGATCGCACCTTCTCCGTCACGCCACACCACGATCTGTTGTTCCAGACGCGTAATGCCTACCGGGTTATTGCCGATTTCCCAACTGGCCAGCACCGGATACCACATGCCGCGCAGCCCCTGATCGAGATAATCCTGTAAGGTCTGTGCGGAGGATGTTGTGTTTGCTGTCATTGTCTTCTCCCGGGTGCTGCTCAGAAACCGTTAACGTGAAGGAATTCGCGGAACGCCGTCTCATTCCAAGGCTGGCCATTGCGATCGAACAGGCGCCGTTGATTGAGCGCACTGACAATCTGTTCCAGTTCTTCCGCGCCCTGCTCGAAAATCTCTTCCAGCGCAGCGACTAATGCTGTCTCAAAACCATCCGGCACTCGGGCCCGGTTTTGCCAGATCACGTTCTGGAAATGGCCTGGCTGATGGATCTGGCCGTTGCCGCCTTCACGCGCTGGGATCACCTGTTGGGTGTCCGGCAGCCAGGGATTGAAATCGGTGATGTGCTGCATGATTACTCCTCCGCAATAAAGGTGATTTGGATTTGATTGTCGATCACCCGGGTGGCATAGGTTTGCAGATCGCGGCCGCCTGGCTCGCGCAGGCACTGGCCGGTGCGCACGTCGAACAATGCTTCGTGCAACGGACACTCGACCTTACCGTCATCAACAAACCCCTGGCTGAGCAAGGCATAAGCATGTGGGCAAACGTCTTCCAGTGCGTAGTAATTGCCGTCAATCAGATACACCCCGACTTCTTTCCCTTCCACATTGGCAGAAAAAGGAAAATCTTCTTTCACCTGAGACACTTCACACACTTTCTTCCAGCTCATTGCTTCTGTCCTCTATCTGATTGTTTCATATATGAAACTCAGTTTCTTATTTAATACACTCACTATAAGTCTGGTGAAACTTTCGTCAAGAGAACAAAGCGGCAATTGTTAATGGAAAGTTGTTTAAACATGACAAATGCGGGAAAGATCACGAAAAAATGCACCGATATGAAAATCCTATGAAGGTTGTGCACTACATCACGATTTCATCGGTAAAAACACATTGATCTTGCTGATGCAATGCGAGTAAAAGTTCTTTCTCACTGACTAAAAAACCTTTTTCATAACAATAAATTTACATTTAAACAGCCAAAAACCTGCTTTTCAACACTGTGAAATCAGCGGGTTAGTTTTCTGCTGCCTGAATTTGTCAATCGCCCGTCAAAGGAGCACATTGTGCAACAACGTCAACGCTGGTTCGGGGTCGTAGCCCTACTGTTTCTGATCGTCATCGCCTATGCCGATCGGGTCAATATCGCCGTGATGCTGGTTAACCCGGACTTCCTGCAACACTTCCAGCTCGGGGGGAACCGCGCGCATCAGGGTATGTTGATGACGGTGTTTTTGCTTGGTTACGGGCTTTCCGCCATGTTACTGACGCCGTTCCTGGAAACACTGATGGGTTACCGCCGTGCGTTGACGCTAAGCATTGTCCTGTGGGCGCTGCTCACCGCCGCGTCCCCCCTGGCGGGGTCGGTATTGCTGCTATTTGCAGTGCGCGCACTGTTGGGGATCAGTGAGGGGCCATTGTTCTCGCTGAAAACCATGTATATCGGCGATCATTTTGCCGCCCATGAACGTGGCAAGCCCAATGCAATCAGCACATTGGGTGTCTCACTGGGGTTAGTGATCGGTTTCCCGTTGGTCAGTTTTCTGATGACGCACTTCGGCTGGGCCATTTCCTTTTACCTGCTGGCGCTGATCAATCTGCTGCTCGGGTTAGCATTGGTACGGCTGTTTATACACCCGGCATCACTGGTGTCACGTGCCGTCGATCCTCGCCCGGTCATGACGCGTGTCTGGGAGACGTTTGCTGTGGCCTGGCATACGCCGATGCTTGGCTGGATCATGCTGATCGAGATTGCCACCCTCAGCTACCTGTGGGGATCCAGTTCCTGGTTACCCGCGTACCTGACCGACGAGAAAGGCTTTTCCATCAAACAAATGGGCTGGATGGCCTCGCTGCCGTTTATCGTCAGTATTGCCTCGAAATATCTTGGCGGCGTGCTGCTCGATCGCATCCGCCCTTATCAGGCACCGCTGATCTTCGCTTTTGGCGGCGCAGCCACTGCGTTGTGCATCTATGGCGTGATGCATAGCGAACAACTCGGCTGGATCGCCTTTTTCCTGCTGGCGGCCAATGCCTGTTGGGGTGCTCAGGGGGCCGCGATCCCGACTCTGTTACAGCATTATGCGCAGCCGCAGGCCGTGGGCAGCGCCTATGGGCTGATTAACGGTATCGGCAATATGTTCTCGGCGTTTGTGCCGATGATCATGGGTATGGTGATGGCCAGTCAGGGCAAGGTCTCGTCGGGGTTTGCGGTGCTGATCGTTTCACAATTGGTGACACTGCTGGCGGGCGGCGTACTGTTCAGTCGGATGTTGATGACGCGTGAGGTAAAACGGGCATAAAAAAGGTGGGACGCATAACGCGCCCCACCAGCATTCACACTGTATCCATCGTCCTTTAAGCTAACGGGATAGCTGAGAGCTTAACGCCCTTTCTTTTTACGACCTGGCTGAGCAAAACGCTTACGTGCAGGTGCATTGGCGCTGGATTTTTCAGCACTTTTCGGTGCGCTTCCCATCGGTTTTTTCGCTGCAGGTTTAGCTTTTTTCGCCGGCTTGGCTTCTGAGGAGGAGCCCTCAATGGATTTAAACAGCTCGACCAGTTCGTCGTCTGTCAAATCACGCCATTCACCCGGCGGCAACCCGGCCATGCTCACATTCATGATGCGAGTACGTTCGAGTTTGGTCACCTCATAACCGAAATGCTCACACATACGGCGGATCTGGCGGTTAAGCCCCTGTACCAACACGATGCGGAACACAAACGGCGCTTCTTTCTTCACCTTGCACTTTTTGGTCACCGTACCCAGCATCGGCACGCCGGCCCCCAGGCCACGAATAAAGTCGTCAGTTACCGGTTTGTTGACCGTGACCAGATACTCTTTCTCGTGATCGTTGCCCGCCCGCAGGATTTTGTTCACCAAATCGCCGTGGTTGGTAAGAAAGATCAGACCCTGAGAGTCTTTATCCAACCGTCCGATCGGGAAAATACGGGTGCTGTGATTGACGAAATCGACAATATTGTCTTTCTCGCCATCTTCCGTAGTGCTGACAATACCGACTGGCTTGTTCAACGCAATAAAGATCAGATTGTCTTCATTACGCGGTTCAATCAGCTGACCGTTGACCTTGACGACGTCGCCTGGGAACACCTGATCGCCAAGCGTCACGCGCTTGCCATTGATAAAAACATTGCCTTGTTCGATGTAACGATCGGCATCACGGCGCGAGCAGATACCGCTCTCGCTTATATATTTGTTAAGACGTGTTGAAGGCTTGGTCAGCATGCTATCTCCATGGACTCTGGCCTCTGAAAGGCCAGAGTTTAAGCTGTTACTGTTTAAGATTGCTTCTTGGCAGCCTGCAGATACAGCATTTCCAGGCCCAGGGTCGCCGCGGCCAGCGCGGTGATCTCGGATTGATCGTAGGCCGGAGCCACTTCCACTACGTCCATACCCACGATGTTAAGTGACTGCATGCCGCGTACCAGTTTCAGCGCACGATCGGAGGTCAGGCCGCCGATCACCGGCGTGCCGGTACCCGGTGCGAACGCCGGATCCAGGCAGTCGATGTCGAAGGTCAGGTATACCGGCATATCGCCGACGATCTGTTTGATCTGAGCCAGCAGGTCGTCCGCGCTGCGATCGTTAACCTGCGCAGCATCCAATACGGTAAAGCCGTTGTCGTGATCGTATTCGGTACGAATGCCGATCTGCACAGAGTGTGTTGGATCGATCAGGCCTTCGTTCGGCGCATGGAAGAACATGGTACCGTGGTCGTATTGGCTGCCGTTAGCGTAGGTGTCGGTATGGGCATCGAAGTGCACCAGCGCCAGTTTGCCGAAATGTTTGGCGTGTGCGCGCAGCAGCGGCAGTGTGACGAAGTGGTCACCGCCGAATGAGAGCATGCGCTTACCAGCTGCCAGCAGTTTTTCCGCGTGCGCCTGCAAGTTGTCACTCATGTCCTGAGCATCGCCAAAGTTGAACACGATGTCGCCACAATCGACGACGTTCAGACGATCGCGCAGGTCAAAGTTCCACGGCCAACGGTTGCCTTCCCAAGCCAAATTGGTGGAAACCTGGCGGATCGCCGCCGGGCCATGACGGCCACCAGCACGGCCGGAGGTTGCCATGTCAAATGGAATGCCGGTGATGACCCACTCTGCATCGCTGTCGTAAGGCATGAAGTTCAGCGGAAAGCGCAGGAAACCAAAGGCGTTGGACACTAAAGAATTATCGGACTTATGGCCTAAGGTGCTCATAGTAAACCCTCATATTTCAACGTTTCACCTGGTGAAAAATCACACAGGCGCTGACAAAAAAAAATCCCTCCCGCGTCGTTAGCCCGACGAGAAAGGGATTGATACAAAATCTGGTTCAGTACTGCTGATACGGCAGATTATCGCCGTATTTCGTTCGCGCTTCAAGAGCGCGCATCATCATCCTGGTGACTCGTCACTGTCCAGTATAGGCACTACTACTTCACCAGTACGGGTTGCTGGCTATAACGTGTCGGGAATAAATGCTCCAGCTGTTTTATTTTCGGCTGATCGTTAATCATGATGTAGAGGGAATCAGGGTGTTCCGTTAAAAAGTTCTGATGATAAGACTCTGCCGGGTAAAAATGCCCATTGCTCTCAACACGCGTAACCAGCGGTTGGTCGTAACTGTGACTGGTCTGCAACTGAGCAATGTAGGCATTAGCCACCTGCTGCTGTGAATCATTCAGCGGGAAAAGCGCGGAGCGATACTGCGTGCCACTATCCGGTCCTTGTCGATTAAGCTCTGTGGGATTATGCGCCACTGAGAAAAAAATCTGCAGCAAGTCACCGTAGGAAACTTGAGTCGGGTCAAAAGTCACTTTCACTGATTCCGCATGACCGGTATCACCGCCACTGACCTGCTGATAATCGGCAGTTTGCGCGGTGCCTCCGGTATAACCTGAGACAGCGCTGGTTACGCCCTTCACATGCTGAAAGACGCCTTGCACACCCCAGAAACAGCCGCCGGCAAAAATAGCGGTCTCACTGTGCGACGTGCCAGTTGGCTCATCAACCGCAGGTGCAGGTATCACCACCGCGGTTTCCGCCCCGCCGAATGACCATGCGCTTCCTTGCCAGAGGCCTACACCGACCAACGCTACCACGCCAGTAATGGCATAAGATCTTAACCACGTGCCGAGCCTGTTTGAACGTTTCATCATATTCACCACTGGATTAGCCGAAAGTGAAGGCGTAAGCCGCAGCCCCAGCCTGTTCAAATTCAATACTGAAGGTGTGTTCTCCAGCGCCGTCGGTTTGCCGAATCAGTTGATAGAGACGCTGATCAGTGACCACGCCGCGTCCGTCCGGTGTCACATCCGTACCATGCATCTCACCAGGTACTTTGCCATCCAGCGTCACTTTAAACGCGACCGGTTTCCCCCCGGCACTCGGGCCTAACACCAAATGCAAATCTCGAGCATGGAAGCGGTAGACGATGCGTCCTTGAGGGGCATTCAACGTCACGCTTTCTTCACCCACCGTCCAGTTTCCTACCAGCCCCCAATCATTGAGCGATAAGCTTGCCGGCGCGGCATAGCTAGCGCTCTTGTCCTGAGTCACCTCGCCGGAAGCAAAGTTTTGCGCCCGTGCGTAACCCAGGTAAGTTTCTGGTGAGATATCAGTCTGATTGCCCGCCGCCTGTTCAACGCCCTGGCCGGCAACCTGGCTAACAGCCGTACTGATATTTTTTGCCCCCGCTTGGCGTAGCAGCTCCTGAATCACCCGCTCAGATTGTGCATAGTCACCTTCACCAAAATGTTGGTAACGAATATGCCCGGTGGCATCGATAAAATAGTGTGCAGGCCAATATTGATTGTTGAACGCGCGCCAGATGCTGTAGTTGTTATCGATGGCGATCGGGTAGTCGATCCCCAGTTTTTTCGCCTCTTTGGTGACATTGCCAATATCTCTCTCGAAGGCAAATTCCGGCGCATGTACGCCAATCACCACTAATCCCTGATCACGATATTTCTCCGCCCAAGCCTTCACATAGGGAAGGGAGCGTAGGCAGTTGATGCAGGAGTAAGTCCAAAAATCGACCAGGACTACCTTGCCACGCAGGGACTCCGTCGTCAGCGGCGGAGAATTCAGCCACTGTACAGCCCCTGACAGGGACGGCATCTCGCCCAGGTCATCCAACATGGGTTGTGAGTCGACTGCCGTTTGCACAGAAGATCGCACCGGCGTTGCGGCGGGAGTAAATACCTGTACCAACCGTTGTTCAATACCGCCTGTGGACGCGGCCGAAATGCGTGCCAGCACCGTGGTATCAAGACCGAGCGCAATCGCCACAACCCCCAGTAGCATCGCCGCCCCCAGCCCCCGTCGGATCCATTCACCGGCCCCCAGTGAGCGTTTCATGGCGCTGAATACCTTACCGCCGATCAACAATGCTAATGCCAATGAAGTCGCCGCCCCAGCGGCATAGGCCAGTAGTAACAATGTTGAACCGACATTCGCGCCCTGCAACGCGGCACCGGTCAGTACCAGGCCGAGTATCGGCCCAGCGCAAGGTGCCCAGAGCAGGCCAGTGGCGACGCCCAATAGCAGCGATGAGCCAACCTGGTGCTGTTTGTCTGCCGCAATCTTGTCAGACAGACGATTGCCTGCCGACACCAACGGGTGCATCACGCGTTCGGCAACCGCCGGAAACAGTAAGGTGATGCCAAATACCGCCATCAGGATCAATGCCAGCCAGCGACCATATTGATTGGCCGCCACGACCCAACCACCACCGACGGCAGCCAGCGTAGCAAACAGCGCAAAGGTCAGCGCCATTCCCACCAGCATCGGCAAACCGGAGCGCAAGAAAGGGCGATCGGCGCGCGAGAAAATGAACGGCAGCACTGGCAGAATGCAGGGACTGGCTATAGTCAGCATGCCGCCGAGATAAGCCAGGATCAGGATCAACATATCGCTCTCCCCATTATGCTTTTTGCGGCGCGAACAACAGCGCCAACCCGTTCATGCAGTAACGCAATCCGGTAGGTTGTGGACCGTCGTCAAACACGTGCCCCAGATGCCCGCCACAGCGCCGGCAGTGCACCTCGTCTCGCACCATGCCAAATGAACGGTCCTGGCGCTGGGCAACGGCATGATCAAGAGGTTGATAAAAGCTCGGCCAGCCGGTGTGGCTGTCAAACTTGGCATGGGAAGAGAACAGCGGTAAATCGCACCCCGCACAGGAAAACACCCCATCACGGTGTTCGTCATTCAGCGGGCTGCTATAGGGGGTTTCGGTGCCCTCCTCTCGCAAAATATGGTATTGCGCAGCGGACAACCGCTCATGCCACTGTTGATCAGTGTAGTTGACTTCAAATTGCGCGGTGGCCGCAGCCCGCACCGCCCATGTCGGCAATAGACCCAGCGAAAACGCCGCGGACAGGCCACCGCCAACCAGAATAAACTGCCGTCTGTTCATCATCACTGCCACCCCGGAGACTGATCAAACCGATAATGACAACCTACAAAGAAAACCCTGTCCGAATCCTCACGGAGAGTTAACAAATTTGTGATAACTGGTATGGGAGAAGGGATATCGCGGGGGAACTGCGGAGGAAAACCAATAAAAAAGGCCGGGCATCAAAGAGATACCCGGCCTTTCAGCGTTACTTACTCGTCTTCTAAATAAGTATAACCGTACAAACCGGCCTCGAATTCTTCCAGGAACTGCGCTTGCAGTTCGCTGTCGAGATCGGTTTCTTTTACCTGATCGCGGAATTTAGCCAGCAGCGCGGTAGGATCGAGCTGCACATATTCCAGCATGTCGGCAACGGTATCGCCTTCATCAGACAATTCAGTTTCTACCGTGCCATCAGGGAAGACAAACACGTCAACCGAGGCAGTATCACCGAACAGGTTGTGCATGTTGCCCAGGATTTCCTGGTAGGCTCCCACCATAAAGAAGCCCAGCGCCGGCGGGTTTTCCGGATCGTACGGCGGCATTGGCATGGTGGTCGCTACGCCGTCACCGTCGATGTAGTGATCGATAGTACCGTCGGAGTCACAGGTGATGTCCAGCAGCACTGCGCGGCCTTCTGGTGGCTTATCCAGCCCTTCCAGTGGCAACACCGGGAACAGCTGGTCTATACCCCAGGCGTCCGGCATTGATTGGAACAGCGAGAAGTTGACGTAGAACTTGTCTGCCATGCGCTCTTGCAGTTCGTCGATGATTGGACGGTGTGCACGGTTGCTTGGATCCAATTGCTGCTGGATTTTGTTGCAGATGTTCAGGTACAACTGCTCAGCCCAGGCACGCTTGGTCAGATCCAGCATGCCATGAGCATACTGAGTGTGGACATCATGCAGGTCCATCTGGCTATCGTGCAGCCATTCACGCAGCGAGCGGCGGTTCTCCGGCTCGTTCATTTCCAGCCAGGTTTCCCACATGCTTTCCAGCGCGCGCGGTGCGTCCTCTGCCGGTGGCAAGGGTTCGCTGAATTCGTTGCGCTCAACGCCGATCACGTTGGATACCAGCACTGTATGGTGTGCAGTAACCGCACGGCCGGATTCGGTGATCACGGTCGGATGTGGCAAGCCATGTTCATTACAGGCGTCGCCGATACCCCAGATCACGTTGTTGGCGTATTCGTTCAGGCCATAGTTCACAGAGCAATCAGACTGTGAACGGGTACCTTCATAATCCACGCCCAGACCGCCGCCCACGTCAAAGCACTGGATGTTGACGCCCAATTTGTGCAGTTCGACGTAGAAACGTGCCGATTCGCGTACGCCAGTGGCGATGTCACGAATATTGGCCAGCTGCGATCCCAAATGGAAGTGCAGCAATTGCAGGCTATCAAGGCGGCCCGCTTCACGCAGGGTTTCCACCAGTTTCAACACTTGAACGGCTGCCAGCCCGAACTTGGACTTTTCGCCACCGCTCGACTGCCATTTACCGGAGCCTTGCGACGCCAGACGCGCACGCACGCCCAAGCGTGGTACCACATTCAGACGTTCAGCTTCTTCCAGCACCATGTTGATTTCGGACATTTTCTCGATCACCAGGTACACCTTGTGCCCCAGTTTTTCGCCGATCAATGCCAGACGGATATATTCACGGTCTTTATAGCCATTACAGACGATCACCGAACGGGTCATACCGGCATGTGCCAGCACGGCCATCAGCTCAGCTTTAGAGCCAGCTTCCAGCCCCAGCGGTTCGCCAGAATTAACCAAAGATTCAATCACGCGACGGTGTTGGTTCACTTTAATCGGGTAAACCAGGAAATAGCCACCTTCATAACCGAACGATTCACGCGCACGTTTGAAAGCGGCATTGATCGAACGCAGGCGGTGCTGCAGGATCTGCGGGAAGCAGAACAGCGCCGGCAGACGCAGACCGTCTTTTTGGCGTTGTTTGACCAAATCGGCCAGATCGACACGCGCCTGTGGGACGTCAGGATCTGGGCACACACTGATGTGACCCAGTTCATTGACGTCATAATAATTGTTGCCCCAGTAGGCGACGTTATAAGTGCGCAGCATCTTGCTGGCATCACGGTCATTCATAGCAACCTCCT
This sequence comes from Serratia grimesii NBRC 13537, assembly GCF_001590905.1. Taxonomy (GTDB): domain Bacteria; phylum Pseudomonadota; class Gammaproteobacteria; order Enterobacterales; family Enterobacteriaceae; genus Serratia; species Serratia grimesii. Next base: position 419,024 of record NZ_BCTT01000011.1, on the reverse strand, counting down.
GCATGGAGCGCAAAGATATAGATTCGCCCGTAGCTGACGGACGGTGAATCAACAGATCATCAGACATTACTCGCCTCACATCCCGTACTGACGATACAGTCAGCCACTATCGCAGCTACAACCCGCGAGAACAACCCAACAAACCGCACTTGCGGCAGCGAATAAAACTGCCGTTCGCGGTCAGCGATCGGTTTATTACTCATATAATTGTAAGACACCCTGTTCAAACCTCGTGAATCGGGTCAAGAAACATCCCACAGGAAGGCTGCAGGCTACCCTTGTTCAGTTCTTCAGACGACCGTTAACCGGCCCGAGAATCCTGAGTAGCGCCCAAGTGTTTATCACACCTGGAAGGTGGTGTAGAGACTAGACGGGAAATAGCAGAAGAATGTGCGCCAGAACGGCACTGCTGTTGAGAACCAACAACCGGTAGACAACGGATCATTAATCCAACCACCTCCACGCACGTCGTCCACAATGAACGACCGAGCCTCTATTAATAGTGTAAGAACGTGACCGTTCTATGAAGCGGCGACGCCACAAATCGACGTCTGCGACTGACCATCCGGCCACTAACGGGAGCGCCACAGAAATTTACAACTTCTTGCCCCACGCTGTGCATCAAATGAGCCGCGCGCGCAGTTTATACCGATAACACGGGGAAAATGCAAAATGAAAATTTGTCGAAAACTGTTTCAAGCGATGAAAATGGCGTCAGTAGCTTTGCGCAAAAGAGCGAATTGGCAAAAAAATACTGGCAATCCGGTCAAGGCCTGACCTAAAATAGACGTCCAGATGTTAATCCATCTATACTGATTAACGAAGAAACTGCTTAACGGCTTTGCCTGAGGGGCGTTGCAGGATGTATCTCGCGCCATCAGCGGAAGACCCTTCGCTTTGATGCCGGATCTCCAGCGCTGTGCAGTAATTTCTAACCCGTCTTATGCAAGGTAAAGAATACAATGGCTAAACACCTATTCACGTCCGAATCCGTCTCCGAAGGGCATCCTGACAAAATCGCTGACCAGATCTCCGATGCCGTTCTCGACGCCATCCTGGAACAAGACCCTAAAGCACGCGTCGCCTGCGAAACTTACGTGAAAACCGGCATGGTACTGGTTGGCGGTGAAATCACCACCAGCGCTTGGGTCGATATCGAAGAAATCACCCGTAAAACCGTACGCGAAATCGGTTATGTGCACTCGGATATGGGTTTTGACGCCAACTCTTGTGCCGTACTGAGCGCTATCGGCAAGCAATCCCCAGATATCAATCAGGGCGTTGACCGTACCGATCCGCTGGAACAAGGTGCTGGCGACCAGGGTCTGATGTTTGGCTATGCCACCAATGAAACCGACGTGCTGATGCCTGCACCAGTAACCTACGCGCACCGTCTGGTACAGCGTCAGGCCGAAGTGCGTAAAAACGGCACACTGCCATGGTTGCGTCCAGATGCAAAAAGCCAGGTAACCTTCCAGTATGACGACGGCAAAATCGTCGGCATCGACGCAGTAGTGCTGTCCACCCAGCATTCCGAAGATATTTCTCTGAAAGATCTGCAAGAAGCGGTAATGGAAGAGATCATCAAGCCAGTTCTGCCTACAGAATGGCTGAGCGCCAGCACCAAATACCACATCAACCCAACCGGCCGTTTCGTTATCGGCGGGCCAATGGGTGACTGCGGTCTGACCGGACGTAAAATCATCGTTGATACCTACGGCGGCATGGCGCGTCACGGTGGCGGCGCGTTCTCTGGTAAGGATCCATCTAAGGTTGACCGTTCAGCAGCATACGCAGCACGTTACGTAGCAAAAAACATCGTTGCTGCCGGCCTGGCTGACCGTTGTGAGATCCAGGTGTCCTACGCGATTGGCGTGGCAGAACCAACCTCAATTATGGTGGAAACCTTCGGTACCGAGAAAGTCCCTACCGAACAGCTGACCCTGCTGGTACGCGAGTTCTTCGATCTGCGTCCATACGGCCTGATCCAGATGATGGATCTGCTGCAACCAATCTACCGCGAAACTGCTGCCTACGGCCACTTCGGTCGTGAGCACTTCCCTTGGGAAGCGACTGACAAAGCAGATCTGCTGCGTGATGCTGCTGGCCTGAAATAAGCCCGCGCATTCTATGTGAAAACGGCGAGCCTAGGCTCGCCGTTTTTGTTTCTGGTGGAGGGACGCTGGACGCATCGCATGCAGCAGGTAAGAAATCCGCACAGAGGTCTAATGTGCTGCAAGTTCCCTGAAGCATGCGGGGTTAACCTGGATCACCGCCAACACCTTTGCCATTTCGCTCTGAGAAATATTCAGCTACGCCCTGATCGCCTTCACATCTGCGATGTCATAACGAGTGGCATTGGCCGGAACGTTAGCCCCTTTCTTCAGCTCTGATTTTTCCATGTCGGTCAGACTGTCTTTAATACTTTTCGGGTATGTCATCACCAGGGCGTTACAGCGTCGGTTACGACGTTTGTTTACGCAACAGATAAACGAAATACGGCGCACCGATAAAGGTCGCCAGCAGCCCCGCAGGGATTTGGTAAGGGAACATCACCATCCGCCCACACCAATCGGCAAACACCATCAGCAAGCCCCCTAACAACGCGGAAATCACCATTTGCGGTAACGCACGACGGAAGCCCAACATACGCGCCATGTGTGGTGCCATCAGGCCAATAAAACTCAGTGGCCCTACGGTCAACGTCGCCATTGCGGTCAGCGTGGCGGCCAGCAGGAGAATGGTCAACCGCACTGGCGTCAACGCGATCCCCACGGAGCGGGCAGTAGCGCTGCCAAGCGGCAGAATACTGAGCCAACGACGGCACAGGGGGGCCAACACAATCAGCATCGCCGCAATAATCGCCGTTCGCACTGCCTGCTCCGGTGTCACCGAATAGGTAGAACCAGAAATCCAGGTCAGCAGCCCACCGGTACGGGGATCACCGCTGGCCAACAGCAGGAAAATGGTGGTGGTAAACGCCGTGCTGAGTGCAATACCGGCCAAGAGCATGCGTTCGGTGGAGAAACCACCCCGCCCTGCGGCAATCATGATCACCAGTAAAGTACCGGCAGCTCCCAGGCTCCCAGCAGGCAGCAACCAAACAAAGGCATCCCCCGGTACAACCAACAACATCATCACTACGCCGAACGCAGCACCCGAGCTGATACCCAACACTTCCGGGCTGGCCATCGGGTTACCCGTCAACTTCTGGATTAATGTCCCAGCAACCGCCAGCATCATACCCGCCGCCAGTGCCGATAAGACACGTGGCCAGCGCCACGGCATCAGTGACTCCAGCTCAGCACCCTGGCTCCAGTGCCAACCGGCAGCATTTTGCCCAAACATCAATGCCACAGTCAGACCGGCGAATAACACCGCGCCCGCCAGCGCGACCCATGCCAACAGATGACCACGTTCTGCTGGCACTTTATCACCCAGATTCATTGGCGGTGGCGTAGAAGCGCTGCGCAACCGCGGTAGCAACCACAACAACAGCGGCGCACCAAACAGCGCGGTCGCGGCCCCGGTAGGAACCTCACGCCATACCTGCGTCAGCCAGATCATCACCTGATCAGTTAACCACAGCAACAACGCCCCCAGCAGAGGGGCCAACATCATGCGATGTGCCAACCGACGTGCCCCCAGCATTTTTGCCATCAAAGGGGCAAACAAACCGATAAAACCGATCACGCCCGCGGCATTAACCAACATGGCGCTGAAGATGATCGCCACAGCCAGCGCGCAAAAACGCGCCATCGACAACCCCAGCCCCAGATTGCGTGCCACACCGTCGTCCAATCCCAACAGCGTTAGTGGTCGCAGTAACAAGACCGCCAACAACCCGGCCACCAGCAAACGCGGCAGGATAAACTGCACAGTGCTCCAGTCTTGCTGGTTCAGTGCACCGGTGCTCCACAAAAAGACGCCCTGCAGTTGATCGTAATTGAACAGCGCCAGCAGGCTGTTAACCGCACCGCAGTACAACCCCAACACCAGCCCAGCGAGGATCAGCGTCACCGGCGACATGCGTTTGCCCCACGCCACGCCAAACACTAATCCGCCGACCACCACAGCTCCCACCATCGCCGCCAACTGGCGTGTCAGTTCACCACCCGGCAACATCCACAGTGTCGCAACCGTCAGCCCAAGCTGCGCCCCAGCGGAAACGCCGAGCGTCGCGGGTTCTGCCAACGGATTACGTAATACCTGTTGGAACAGTACACCGACCAACCCTAATCCGGCCCCGGCCAGCAAGGACACCGACAGCCGCGGTAACAGGCTATAGTGAAACAACATTTGGTGCACATCGTCGATGTCCGGTGCATTCAGCGCCTGTCCCCACTGTGCCCATGGCAGCTGTTGTAGCAAGTTATAAAGCGTTAAACCGCTGGCGCTTGCCAGCAGCACCAGAACCAACGTCACCGGCAATGCACGGATACGTGCGTTCATGAATAGCTCTCCTGCGCGTGTTCCAGCAAATGACAAAAGCGCATCGCCGATAACGTCGCACCGTAGAACCACACTGCCGGTACCTGACGTAATTGATTCTGTCTAACGAAGGGTAATGCTTGCCACAACGGAGTCGAACTCACTTTATCCATCATCGCCTGATTACCGTGATCGAGGTAAATCGCCCGTGCGCTTTTCACCGTCGCCAGACGTTCAATTCCCACCACTGCCGTGCCCCAGAAGTTGGTTTCCCCTTCCCAGGCATTTTTTATCCCAAGCTGATCCATAACTTCCTGGAACAGACTCTTCTGACCAATAACCAGGGCATGGCGAGTGTCCATCAGTGAAAACATCAGTAGTGGCTGCTGAGTATACGAATGCAGGCGCTGACGTGCGTCCTGAATGAAACGATCAAACTGCGCCAAATGTTGCACCGCACGCGTCTCTATCCCCAGCCGCTGTGCTAATGCCTGTAGCGATTCCCTCGCGACCGTCAGCGGCTTGCCGCTGCCGTCGTTGAAGCTAAAGCTCATGGACGGTGCGATTGGCTCCAGCTTTTGTGGCGTTGGCCCATAGCCCTTCGACAGCAGCATCAAGGAAGGGTGAAGCTGCTGCAACAATTCGAGGTTGGGTTCGGTACGCTGGCCCACGTCAATAACCGATGCTGGTAGCTTTGGCTCTTCCACCCACAGGTTGTAGTTATGGATATCAGCTACTGCCAGTGGCGTAATCCCGAGTGCCAATAACAGCTCAATAGGCAGCCATTCCAGCGCGACAATGCGCGTCAAATCGGGCGACGTTTCAGTAGCATGTCCCGGCAGGGAAAATAGCAATGGAGACAGCGCCATCGCCGTCAGCAGGCGACGGCGTACGGCATCATGATGAAACTCAGAGGAATCAGACATCAGTAGACAAAACTCACCGGCGCACCGCCGCTTGGATGTGGCAGCGTCCCCATAGGAATACCGTAAATTTGTTCCAGCACGTCACCCTGCATCAGATCTAATGGGGTACCTTGTGCAATCATCTCACCGCCGCGCAACGCCACCAGATGGTCGCAATAGCGTGCAGCCATATTGATATCGTGCAACACCGCAATCACCGTCAGACCACGCTGGCGGCTTAATCGTTGAATCAGCGCGAGCACCTCAACCTGATGCGCAATATCCAGCGCCGAGGTCGGCTCATCCAGTAACAGACAACGACTGTCTTGCGCCACCATCATCGCCAGCCACGCTCGCTGGCGTTCGCCGCCGGACAGACTATCTACCAGTCGATTGGCAAAGGGTTTCAAGCCCACCAGCGCAATCGCCTCTTCCACCTGTTGGCGATCGTTAACGCCAAAGCGCCCCAGTGCGCCGTGCCACGGATAGCGGCCAATGGCCACCAGTTCACGCACCGTCATGCCTTCTGCGGCAGGCAATTGTTGGGGTAAGTAAGCAACCTGACGCGCAAAGGCTTTGCTGTCCCATTGGCTCAATGGCTGTTGGTTGAGCAATGCGCTGCCGGTGGACGGGTTCTGGTGGCGACCCAAGATTTTTAACAGCGTAGATTTGCCTGAACCATTGTGACCGATCAGCCCACACACTTTCCCCACGGGAAAGGTCAGCGATAATGGCTGCAATAGCACACGACCGGGAACGGCAAAGCTGGCGCTATCTAACGTAAAAGTGGCATCGTGATTGGGGTGTTTATCCTGCATAGGTCCTACTCTGTCCGGGGCGACATAACGCCGCCCCGGTTATCCGGTTAGAAGCGGAAGGTTGCGGTGGCGACCACCTGGCGTTCAGCGCCCCAATAGCAACCATAAGTCGCGAAGCAGCTAGAGACGTATTCTTTATCAAACAGGTTGTTCACGTTGATGCCAATCGAGGAGCCAGGCAGATTGAAACGCGCCAGATCGTATTTTATCGCGGCATCAACCACCGTGTAGTCCTTCACTTTAAAGGTATTGGCCTCATCCCCATAGCTGGAACCGACATAGCGAACACCCGATCCCAGCGTCAAACCGCTAAGTGCGGTTTCATGGAAGGTGTAATCCGCCCACAGTGAGGCCATGTGTTTTGGAATCGCGGCCGGGGTGTTGCCCTGAAGCGTGGTGTCCTTGGAATATTCGGCATCCGTATAGGTATAAGAACCCAGCAGGTTAACATTGGCTGTCAACGCAGCTTTGGCTTCCAGCTCGACACCACGAGAGCGAATCTCACCGCCTTGCACGCTGGCGAATGGATGATCTGGATTAGGGTCAGCCACCTTGTTGTTGGTTTTAGTCAGCTGATAGATCGCCATGCTGGCAGTAATAGGACGATCTTTCGGCGCAAACTTCACACCAGCTTCATACTGTTTGCCCTTGGAGGCGGCGAAGGTGTTACCACTGAAGTCCGTGCCTGAAGTTGGCTCAAAGGATTCACTGTAACTGATATAAGGTGCCACACCGTTTTCAAATACATAATTCAGACCAGCGCGGCCGCTGAATTCGTTGTCCTTCTGCTTTGATACCGAATTCTGGTTCAAACGGTTGGTGCTGTTCGTATCACTCCAATCATAGCGCCCCCCCATGGTCAGCACCCACTGGTTCCATTCAGCCTGATCCTGTACGTAAAGCCCAGTTTGCTCCTGACGATTGACCTGACTTGCACCACCAGTAATGGTGTAACTTTGGTTACCATACTGTGGGGCTATAACATTCAGAGGAGAAGCAGTGCCGTACTGATAGACGACGTCATTGCGCATGCGCATGTAGTCCACGCCCATCAACAACATGTGATCAACTTGCCCCGTCGCAAACTTGGCCTGCGCCTGCGTATCTACAGTAAAGCTGGACATGTGCTCTTTTGAGTTCATCACGCCACGTGTCAATTCAGCAGGGTTAGTCGCGCTGATACCCTGACCATAGATGGAGCGGTAATCAACGTCCATCTTGGAATAACGCAGGTTTTGGCGCACCGTCCATACGTCATCAAACCCATGCTCAAAGGCGTACCCGACCATCTGCTGCTTACGCGAGATGTTGTTGTAACCCGGCTCACCGTCGTTGAAACTGGTTGGTAATTTACCATTGATGCCATTTTGCACCGTGCCCTCTTTCGGCAACCAGCCATAGAAGCCCACGCTTGGGTCATCCTGGAAACTGCTGAGGAAAGTCAACGAGGTACGATCATCCGGCCGCCAACTGAAAGAAGGCGCGATAGCATAGCGCTTGCTCTTTTCACCCACTTGCTGCTGATCTTCATCACGCGCCAAGCCGGTCAAGCGGTAAGAGTAAACACCGTCATCATCTACTGCACCGCCAAAGTCGAAGCCGGTCTGGAACAGATTGTCGGTACCCATTTTGAACTGAACTTCACGAAGGGTTTCAGTCGTTGGGCGTTTGCTGACCAGAGCGACGACACCACCCGGACTGCTCTTACCATAAAGTACCGAGGAAGGACCGCGCAGCACTTCAGCGCGCTCCAGGAAGTAAGGGTCAATTTGGTAAATGGAATAGTTATCATCCTGCAGTTTCAGGCCGTCCAGGTACATATTGGTACCCACTGAACTAAAACCACGAATGTTCACAGCGTCGTAGGCGGTAGAGGCACCACGGTTGCCCACCATCACACCTGGCGTATAAGCCAACGCACTTTTCACCGTTTCCGATTGGCGCATATCCATCTCTTCACGCGTGACGACAGAGACCGACTGCGGCGTTTTAATCAGCGGCGTATCCGTTTTAGTACCGGTGGCGCTGCGCTTGGCCACATAGGTGCCGACTGGCCCCCAGGCGCTTTCTTGCTGAGACTGACCGCTGCCTACCACGGTAATCGTGTCTTCCTTGGCGGTCGATTTGGTGTCAGCGGAAAATGCCGGCATCGCCAGCGTGCCAAGTGCAGCAGCGATAGTGATCGCTAACCCACTGGCGTGAATTCGGCCCTGCTTGGCCATGGGAAATGGAAGACGCTTGGACGGCATAAGTGATTTCTCTGGTGAATTATTTGATGACGAATGTAAACGATAATAATTATTATAAGCGACGCATTTTATGCAGAAGGCAAATTAAACTGCAAGTCGAATTCAGCCTGTAAATTGGTGTGTGATTAACCGCTTAGCCACATTAACCTGATGGAAATAAACTGCGCAGAGAAATAAAAAAGCCCGCAACAGAAAGTTACGGGCTTAATAACAAAGAAAAACTTTTCGCCTAAGCGTTTTACATGATTGGGCGCTTACTTACCGAACATGTCCTTGATCCAGCCCGCCACACCGTCAGCATCTTTTTGCTCACCCGCCTGCTGCTGTTGCTGTTGTTGCTGAGCGGCCTGACTTGCCTGGCACAACCCCTGCGGATTATCAGTCCATACGGGAATGGTACGCCCACCGCCGCTACAGACAAAGTTACCGCTGGCATCGATGCCCATCTGGTTAATGCCTTCCGGCGGCTGCAACATCAGCGGCAGCGGCGTCTGGTTTTCCAGATAGCGACGATACAGGGTCAACGCACCATTGGCACCGGTCAGCTTAGCTGGACCGTTGTTATCACGCCCAACCCAGGCGATAGCCACTTCTTTACCGTCGATACCGGCAAACCAGCTGTCACGCAAATCGTTGGTGGTACCGGTTTTCGCCGCCAGATTGTAGTTAGGGAACTTGACCGACAGTGAGCGAGAGGTCCCACGCGCGACACCTTGTTGCATGGCGTACAACGTCAGGTAAGCCGCCTGAGCCGGCACGACACGCTCCGCCTGCGGGAAGCTCTGATACAGCACTGAACCGTCTTCAGCAATCACCGAACGCACCGCAGACAGTGGAGCACGGTTACCGCCACCGGCGATAGTTTGGTATTCCTGCGCCACTTCCATCGGTGTCAGGCCAATCGCCCCAAGCAGCATCGAAGGCACTGGGTTAATTTCTGCCTTTGGAATGCCCAAGCGTTGCAGCGTAGCACTGATTTGATCCAGCCCAACCGCCATACCCAGGTTCACCGTGGGTACGTTGAGTGAGAAGGCAAGACCATCCACCAACATCACCTGACCACGGAATTTGCGGTCATAGTTGTTTGGCTGCCAGACAGTGCCGTTCGACAATTTCAACGTCAATGGCTGATCTGCCAACCAGGTGTTGAGACGGTACTTATCTGGTTCAGACAGCGCCGTCAGGTAGGTTGGTGGCTTGGCCAGCGACCCGACCAAACGACGCGCCTGCATAGCACGGTTAAATCCGGCAAACTGTGGATTAGCACCACCGACCATGGCGCGAACTTCACCGCTGAAGCGATCGACAATCACCATCGCCGCTTCCAGATCCTGCACGTGACGCGCAGCCTTCAGCGCCGGAATACCGTCCTCAACGGCTTTTTCCGCTGCATCTTGTGATACCGGGTCCAACGTGGTGAAGATCTTCACACCGGACAGATCATTAACCTTATCGCCCAGCTTGGCTTGCAGTTCCTGACGTACCATCTGCATAAACGCGGGCTGCGGCGTGATCACCCCGCCTTTTGGCTGCACGCCCAGCGGCCTGGCGCTGAGCATGTTATACAGCTCTGCGTCGATCACACCCTGGTTCTGCAACAGTTTTAATACCAGGTTACGGCGCTCCAGCGCCAGTTTCGGGTTGCGCCAAGGGTTATACAGCGACGCCCCCTTAACCATACCCACCAACAGCGCCTGTTGATCCAAACTCAGTTCGTCCACCGGACGGCCAAAGTAATACAGGCTGGCCAGAGGGAAACCACGAATCTGATCATTGCCACTTTGGCCGAGGTAAACCTCATTCAGATAAAGCTCAAGGATACGGTCCTTGCTGTAACGGTAATCCACCAACAACGCCATGTAGGCTTCGTTGGCTTTACGCCACAGCGAACGCTCGTTGGTTAAGAACAGGTTTTTCACCAACTGCTGCGTCAGCGTACTGCCGCCCTGTACCGCACGTCCGGCCGTCAGGTTAGCCAACACCGCACGGCCAATGGAATAGGGGCTGATACCGTCATGTTCATAGAAATGGCGGTCTTCCGTGGCGATCAACGTATCCACCAGCAGGTCCGGGAAACCGGCGCGCGGGACAAACAGACGCTGTTCACCGTTCGGCGACTGCAACATGGTGATCAGACGCGGATCGAGGCGGAAGAACCCGAAGCTACGCTGGTTTTCCATGTTCTCGATTTTCGCCAGGCGGTTATTTTGGAAATCCAGGCGAGCGTGGATCTGGCCCTCTTTACCGTCTGGGAAGTCAAATGGGCGGCGCAGCATTTCAATGCTGTTGGCCTGCACGGTAAATTCACCTGGACGTGTCATGCGGCTTACCTGGCGGTATTGCATGCCTTCAAGCAAATCGACCATTTCCTTTTTGCTGTACGGCATGCCCGGTTCCAGGTTGACCATGCGGCCATAAACCGCTGCCGGCAACTGCCAGACTTTGCCGTCAATGCGGCTGCGGATCTGTGAATCCAGATAGACACCGTAGATCGCCAGCAGGACAGCGACCACCAGAATCAGTTTGATCAGCAGGCCGAGCCAGCGGCGTTTTTTACGCGGCGGAGTCGCTTTTACCTTACGCGGCATGCGTTCTTCCTCGTCTTCATAATCATCTTCGTCATCCTGGTACTCGTCTTCCTCGTAATCATCGTAATCGTCATCTCGACGACGGCGCGGCGGTTTGCGCGACGCGGTGCGTGTTGGTTGTTTCCCTTTGCGCCCAATGGGCTCGCGGTCATCCCCAGCCATTGCTGTTACTCTCCAGACTTGGCGGCACTGCCGGCCATTATGAGTCGCTTAATCTGTCGCGGCATTAGGCTGCTGAACAGAAGAAACATCTGAATTCTCCCCCTAAATAATTGGCGTTGCATCGAGGCGGCAAGAGAACTTATCCCGATGAGCTTACGCGAGTAAGTGATTCGGATAAGTGAACACAGCCAACACCGATGCGGCGTCAAGTATGACGGGGTTACTGATACTTTTTCGTGCGCCGCGTAGGTGCGGTATTCGCCGGGTCGTCCGGCCACACGTGCTTCGGGTAACGCCCTTTCATCTCTTTTTGCACTTCTTTGTAGGCCCCCTGCCAAAACGCCGCCAGATCGCCGGTGATTTGTAATGGCCTGTGCGCCGGTGAGAGTAACTCAAGCACCACCGGGATGCGACCTTCTGCCAGCATCGGACTGCGCTGTTCACCAAACACTTCTTGCAGACGCACTGCCAACGCAGGTGGTTTGCCAGCGTCATAACGGATCGGTAGCCGGCTGCCGGTTGGCACAGTGTAATGAGTGGGTAGCGCATTATCCAGCCGCTGCTTTTGCTGCCAGCTCAACAACCGCACCAACGCCTCAGCAATATTCACCTGTTTTAACCCACGCATGTCACGTACGCCACTCAGCGACGGCAACAACCATTGCTCCAACGATGCCAGCAACGCATCATCGTCGACCGGCGGCCAGGCGGCCTCTGGCAACCAGTTTTGTGCGCACTGCAAACGCAGGCGCAACTGTTCAGCGGCAGTATCCCAGTTCAGCACTGCGACACCTTGGGCACGAACCCAATTGAGCAACGCCTGTTGTAACTCTTCGTCAGCCGGTTTGGCCAATGGTTGTGCGCGCAGCGTCAAACGGCCAATCTGCTGACGCTTCCAGGCACGCAACGTGCCTTTTTCCTCGTCCCACTCCACTGCGGTTTGCTGGGAAACGATCGCCGGCAGTTGCGCCGCCAAAACCTCAATGTCTACCGGTAGTGCCAGCAAAATACGTGCATCGGGGCTGTTATGCCCTTGCAGCAGGCTGGGTACGATCAGCCAAGGGGCTCGTGATAATGCTTCATCCTGATTCATCGCTGCGCCCATGCCGTTAGCCAGCAGGTAACGACCATCCTGACCACGCCGTTGAGCAATGCGGTCAGTAAACGCCAACGCCAAGAGGCTCGGCGCCATATCCACATCCACCTGTCCCGCCTTTACCTGCAAACGCCGGGCAAGCTGAGTGGCGCGTCGTTGCCAGTTCGGCTGCGGGCGGCTCAGCCAGTAACCAATGTCCATTTGTCCGCTGCGCGGTGGTTCTTCCAGCAACGCAGCTAATGCTGCAGCCGTTGCCAGTCCATCAGCACTCCGCTCTGCTCCTTGGGTTAGCATCGCCGCCAAACGCGGTTCACAACCCAGAATAGCCATCTGGCGACCGCGTGCAGTCAGTTTATCGCCGTCATCGGTGGCGCCAAGATGCTGCAACAACCTTCTGGCTGCCGCCAGCGCTGGCTCAGGTGGCCGGTCAAGCCAGGTCAATTGCCCTACTTCATGACAACCCCATTGCAGCAACTCCAGCCAGAAAGCGGCGAGATCACTTTGCAAGATTTCCGGCTCAGCATGTTCCGCCGCCCGCTCGGCCTGCTCTTTGGCAAACAGATGCCAGCAAATGCCCGGTTCCAGACGACCGGCACGGCCAGCACGCTGAATCATTGATGCCTGGCTAATGCGTTGTGTCACCAATCGCGTAAGGCCGTTCCGCACGTCATAACGCGCCACACGCTCCAGGCCACTGTCTACCACCAACCGAATACCTTCGATGGTCAGGCTGGTTTCAGCGATGTTGGTTGCCAATACCACCTTTCGCCGCCCTGCCGGTGCCGCCTGAATCGCTTTCTGCTGCTGCGCCAACGGCAAGGCACCGTACAGCGGGCATAATTCGATATCGGCCGCGACGTCGCCGCTCAGACGCTCCAGTACCCGATTAATCTCAGCCACACCAGGCAAGAACAGCAGTAAGGATCCCGTCTGCTCAGACAACAGGCGCTTAACGGCGCTCGCCACACCGTCCTCCAGCCGTTGATGGCTGGTTAACGGTTGATATTGACGCTCAACAGGGAAGCTTCGACCAGCGGATACCACTACTGGGGCCTGCGGCAACAACTGCGCCAGACGAGCGTTATCCAGCGTTGCTGACATGATCAGCAGCTTTAAATCGTCGCGCAGACCCTGCTGTACGTCCAAGAGTAGCGCTAACGCCAGATCGGCCTGCAGGCTACGCTCATGGAATTCATCGAGAATCACTAACGAAACGCCCTGCAGCTCAGCGTCCTGCTGCAACATGCGGGTAAGAATGCCTTCGGTCACCACTTCCAGCCGGGTATGCGGCCCACTTTTGCTTTCGGCACGCATGCGGTAACCCACCGTCTGACCAGGCTCCTCCCCCAGTTGCTGCGCCAATCGGTATGCCACGTTTTTCGCCGCCAACCGCCGCGGTTCGAGCATGATAATTCGCCCCGGTAGCCCAGCCTTGGCCAGGATCTGCAGCGGCAGCCAGGTCGATTTACCGGCACCGGTCGGTGCATGCAATAACACCTGAGGGGCGGATTGCAGCGCAGTGAGCAATTCATCAAGAACCGCGCTGACGGGCAGTGAAGACACAGAACTCTCCGTAGTGGTTAACATTGGGCGGCGCACATTGTAGCATTAGACTCTGCGTTTCATTACTTGCCGGGTATCTATGTCCAGTTCGCGCCGCCTTTTTTTTGCCCTGACCTTACCTGATGCGCTACAGCAGCAGGTGATCCGTTGGCGTGCAGAAAGCTTCACACCAGAAGCGGGTCGGCCCGTCGCCGCAGCCAATCTGCACCTGACGCTGGCCTTTCTTGGGGATGTTTCGGCACAAAAAGAAACCGCGCTAAAGAAGCTGGCTAGCCGCATTAGTCAGCCCGGTTTCAGCATGGTATTGGATGACCTGGGCCATTGGCCTCGTCCCGGCGTGGTTTGGCTTGGCACCCGGCGAGCCCCACGCAAATTGCTGCAATTGGCAGAGCTTTTGCGCTCGCAGGCCGCCCGCAGTGGGTGCTATCAAAGCCCGATGCCGTTTCATCCGCACATCACGCTATTGCGCTCCGCAACACAGCCCGTCGCCATACCACCGGCAACACCGGGCTGGATCTTCAGTGCCGACGCATTCGCCTTGTACCAGTCAGTTTTTGAAAACGGCCGCACGCGTTATCAGATGCTTGAACAATGGCCCTTAGCCAACCAGGACAATCCATGATTTTTACGCCACCGCTGCGCCACGCCACGCTGATTAAACGTTACAAACGCTTTTTGGCGGACGTCATCACACCGGAGGGAGAAACCTTTACCCTGCACTGCGCCAATACCGGTGCCATGACCGGTTGCGCGACACCCGGCGATACCGTTTGGTATTCCACATCGGATAATGCCAAGCGTAAATACGCCCACAGTTGGGAGCTGACACATACCCAACAAGGGGACTGGATTTGTGTGAATACCTTACGCGCCAACACCTTGGTGCGCGAGGCTATCGAACAGAATCTAATCAATGAATTATCCGGTTACAGTAAAATCAGCAGTGAAGTGAAATATGGCAGTGAAAACAGTCGTATCGATTTGTTATTACAGGCAGAAAATAGAGCTAGCTGCTATATTGAAGTTAAGTCAGTCACATTATTGCAACAACAACGTGGTTACTTCCCTGATGCAGTAACGCTCAGAGGACAGAAGCACTTACGTGAGTTGCTAAGCGTGGTTGAAAGCGGGCAACGGGCGGTTTTGTTCTTTGCTGTGTTACATAGCGGTATTGAACAGGTCGCACCGGCACATCATATAGATGAGCGTTATGCGGCACTGTTAGCACAGGTTCAGCAGTTGGGCGTAGAAGTAGTTTGTTATGGGGCTAAATTATCACCTGACGGTATATCTCTCTGCGATAAGTTACCGTTTTTTATCGATTAGCGCTGACCGGGCACAAATATTCCGACAACCGGTTATCGCGTCGCCAAATACGCCTTCCTTCACACCATTGTCAAGCAGGCGACAGGAATAATTGCCAACCTACGTCCCATCTGTTATTTATAGCGGCCTGTTTTTCCCCCGCATTGGGGATTCGATAGTGCGTGTGTATGTAGGAGAAGCAACATGCAAGAAGGGCAAACCCGTAAAACCTCGTCCTTGAGCATTCTCGCCATCGCTGGGGTGGAGCCGTACCAAGAGAAGCCGGGCGAAGAGTACATGAACGACGCCCAGTTGTCGCATTTCAAGCGCATTCTTGAAGCATGGCGCAACCAGCTCAGGGATGAAGTGGATCGTACTGTGTCGCATATGCAGGAAGAGGCAGCTAACTTCCCTGATCCGGCCGACCGTGCCACTCAGGAAGAAGAGTTCAGTCTTGAACTGCGTAACCGCGATCGCGAACGCAAACTGATTAAAAAGATCGAGAAAACGCTGAAGAAAGTAGAAGACGAAGATTTCGGCTACTGCGAATCCTGCGGCGTGGAGATTGGTATTCGTCGCCTTGAAGCGCGTCCGACTGCCGATTTGTGCATCGACTGCAAGACGCTGGCCGAAATCCGCGAAAAGCAGATGGCCGGTTAATATACCTAAAATAGTTGGAGTTGCCTCAAGGCGGCAAGGGAGCTTATCCCGATGAGCTTACTCAAGTAAGTGATTCAGGTAAGTGAGTGCAGCCAACACAGAGGCAACTTCAGCTATGACGGGTATACAGTTGTTACCGCTGCGGCGTGCGTATCTACGTGCGCCGCACAGAGAAAAGGGAAAGTTTCCCCTCTGATATGCAAGAAAGACATTATGTGGGGCGCTTTGCCCCATCGCCTTCCGGGGATCTGCATTTCGGTTCGCTGATTGCTGCTCTGGGAAGCTACCTTCAGGCTCGTGCTCAACACGGGCAGTGGTTGGTTCGCATTGAAGATATCGATCCCCCGCGCGAAGTTGCCGGTGCGGCCGATCGTATCTTATCCGCTCTGGAACACTATGGTCTCCTCTGGGACGGCCAGGTCATCTATCAATCCCAACGCCATGAAGCCTACCGGGCAACGCTGGATCAACTCCAACAGCAAGGGCTCAGCTATTTCTGTAACTGTACCCGTAGCCGTATCCAGCAGATAGGTGGCCTTTACGACGGTCACTGCCGTCATTTGCATCTTGGCCCTCAGGGTGCTGCCATTCGTTTACGGCAGTCCGCACCTGTTTTCGCCTTTCACGACCGACTGCAGGGTGAGTTACACGCTGATCCCGCGTTGGCGCAGGAAGACTTTATCATCCGCCGACGTGATGGCCTGTTCGCCTATAACCTGGCGGTGGTGGTTGACGATCATTTCCAGGGTGTGACCGAAATCGTACGCGGTGCCGATTTGATAGAACCGACGGTGCGCCAAATTGCGCTATACCATCAGTTGCAGGCACCGGTACCTACTTATGCGCATTTGCCGCTGGCGCTGGGCGCTAATGGCATCAAACTGTCGAAACAAAACCATGCGCCCGCATTGCCCGACGGTGATCCTCGTCCTGTACTGGTTGCCGCACTGAAGTTTCTGCGCCAACCACTACCAGAAAGCTGGCAAGATCTTGACCTGTCGTTATTATTGAGCTGGGCAATCGCACACTGGAAGCTGGATAATGTGCCGCGTCAGGAGGCTATCCCCTGGGCGGAAACACATCGGCATTCTCAAAAGAGCCATGGTGAGCTATGATTAGCCGCTATTTTTTGTTAGCGCCATTTTTATCAGACACTATCGAGGTGTACCATTTTTACCCGAGTAGCCAATTTCTGCCGTAAGGTGCTAATCCGCGATGACAAGCAGCCGCGCGATGATGCGCCGGTCAGCGATAAAAACGTAGTCCGCGAAGAAAGCGTGGTGGCTGAACAGCCAGCTGCGCCGCAGCAACGTTCCGCCGATCGCGGCAGAGAAAGCCCTGCCCGCCGGCCGGCACCGCGTAAACGCCCACCTTTTCCTGCAGCAGAGGGAAACGGCTCAATGACCGTAATCCCACGCGACCAGCATTCCATCTCACGTAAAGACATCAGTGAGAATGCACTGAAGGTGCTGTACCGACTGAACAAATCCGGCTTTGAAGCCTATCTGGTCGGTGGCGGCGTACGTGATCTGTTGCTTGGCAAAAAGCCAAAAGATTTCGACATCACCACCAATGCAACCCCAGAACAAGTGCGCAAGTTGTTCCGCAACTGCCGTCTGGTTGGTCGCCGCTTCCGCCTGGCGCACGTCATGTTTGGGCCGGAAATTATCGAGGTTGCTACCTTCCGTGGCCACCACGAACAGCAAACGCCGGAATCGGACAAGAATTCTTCCCAGCAGGCCCAAAATGGCATGCTGTTGCGTGACAACATCTTCGGTTCAATCGAAGAAGATGCTCAGCGCCGTGACTTCACCATCAACAGTTTGTATTACGGTGTCGCGGACTTCACCTTGCGTGATTACGTCAACGGCCTGCGCGATCTGAAGCAAGGTGTGATTCGCCTGATCGGCGATCCAGAAACTCGTTACCGCGAAGACCCGGTGCGCATGCTGCGTGCTGTGCGCTTTGCCGCCAAGCTGGACATGACCATCAGTGATGAAACCGCCGAGCCGATCCCACGCCTGGCGTCACTGTTACATGAGATCCCACCGGCGCGTCTGTTTGAGGAATCACTCAAACTGTTGCAGGCAGGCTACGGTTATCCGACCTATCTGAAGCTGTGTGAATACCAGCTGTTCCAGCCGTTATTCCCACAGATTGCACGTCACTTCACCCCGAACCATGACACGCCAATGGAGCGAATCCTGGCACAGGTGCTGAAGAATACCGACTATCGTCTGCAGAATGACATGCGCGTCAATCCGGCGTTCCTGTTTGCTGCTATGCTTTGGTATCCGTTGCTGGAACATGCCCAGAAGCTGGCGCAGGAAAGCGGGTTGGCATATTACGATGCCTTCGCTCTGGCGATGAATGACGTGTTGGACGAGCAGTGCCGCTCGCTGGCGATCCCGAAACGTATCACTACTCTGGTTCGTGATATTTGGCAGTTGCA
Source organism: Serratia grimesii NBRC 13537 (assembly GCF_001590905.1). Lineage (GTDB taxonomy): Bacteria > Pseudomonadota > Gammaproteobacteria > Enterobacterales > Enterobacteriaceae > Serratia > Serratia grimesii. Next base: position 400,795 of record NZ_BCTT01000011.1, on the reverse strand, counting down.
GCTTCGGCTGTCACGCCGCCAAGGCAAGCGCGCACACAAACTAATGGAACACCCGAAATTCCGCGCCGCTTATGATTTGCTGGCGCTGCGTGCGGAAGTAGAAGAAAACCCGGAAATGCTGCGTCTGACCGAATGGTGGGGCGAGTTCCAGGACGCTACTCCAGCACGCCAAAAAACCATGTTGAACACTTTGGGTGACGATCCGGCACCACGACGCACGCGTCAACGCCGTCCTCGTCGACGGACGCCGCGTAAAGAAGGGGAATAATGATCCGCGTTTATATCGCGCTGGGCAGTAACCTGGCGCACCCGCTACAACAGGTGAAAGCCGCACTGGAAGCGCTGGAGCATCTCCCGCGCACCCGGTTGATCGTTTGTTCTTCGTTTTACCGTACTAAACCGCTGGGGCCGCAGAACCAGCCGGACTTTCTCAATGCCGTGGTTGCATTGGATACATTATTGCCTGCCGAACAGCTGCTTGATCACACCCAAGCGATAGAACGCAATCAGGGCCGCGTGCGCAAAGATGAACGCTGGGGCCCTCGCACACTCGATCTGGACATCATGCTATATGGCGATGACGTCATTCATACCGATCGTCTGACTGTGCCACATTACGGCCTGAAAGAACGTGAGTTCATGCTCTATCCGCTGGCGGAAATCGCCCCTGAGTTGATATTCCCTGATGGCGAATCCCTGGCCAGTTGCCTGAAGCGCGTGCCGAAAAATGGCATGGAACTCTGGCATCACCCCAAGCAGAAATCCTGAATCGGGCGTGGTATACAGCGCCCTATAGCATCACCTGAGCAACAAATCCCCCTTCCGGTCGGTTGGCAAAGCTAACACGCAGTCCATGTAAACTCGCTATACGCTCAACAATAGATAATCCCAGTCCGCTTCCCGTTTGCTCCTGACCCGGCGGACGATAAAAACGTTCTCCAAGCCGTGCCAGATGCTCCGTCGTCACACCAGGCCCATCATCCTCGACCGTCAGCAAGCGCTCTGTCAGTCTCACCGTGACGGTGCCCCCTTTCGGGGTATAGCGCACAGCATTATCCACCAGATTGCGTACCAGCAATGACAGCAGCAGTGGCTGCCCCTGTAACGGTGGCGGAGTGCCTTGTTGTTCATAGCGCAGCGTGACATTGGCAGCATGTGCATGGCGTTCCTGTTCAGCCAAGGTCATCGGGACCCATTGACTCCAGTCGACCGTTTCCAGTTCGGCCAGATCGGACAGGGAGTCCAGCCGCGACAGTGTCAGCAGTTGATCCACCAACCGCGTAGCGCGATCGATGCTTACTGTCAGATTGTCCAACGCATGCGCGCGCATCGGTTCGTCGTCGCCAGCCAGTTGCACTACTTCCGTCTGCACCCGCAGTGCCGCAAGCGGACTACGCAATTCATGGGCGGCGTCGGAGGTGAATCGTCGTTCCCGCACCAGCAGCGCATTGATACGAGTAAATAGCGCATTAAGCGCATCCACCAACGGGCGCACTTCAGTCGGCACCTGACTCGCGTCCAGTGGCGTGGCATCGTCTGGGGCGCGTTTGCGCAGCCCTGCGGCGACAGTACGCAACGGGCGCAGCTCACGCCCGACCATCAGTGCAATCAACAACATCAGGATCGGTAATGTCACCAGCCACGGCACCAATTGCCCGGTCACCATGCCTAACGCCATGTCCCGGCGATAATTCCACTCCTGCCCCACCACGATACGATACCGCCCGTCGGGGCTGGTGAGCCACAGTAGCCGCCAACTGTCATCATCGCCTTTGCGCTCACCATCAGTAAAACCTTCGCGCTCACTGTCAAAGCGGAAATCCGCACCATTTTCACCATCGTTAAGCAGCATTTTGCCGTTACGGTCAAAAATCGCGAACGCCAGCGCATCATCGTCCTGTTCACCACGCTTGCCGTGGTGCACCAGCTTCTTGGTTTTCGGTAGACTCCGTACGCTTTCATCTGCCAGCAGATCACCCAGGTTGGCTGTCGCCAGCCGTTTGGCAAACAACATCTGCTGGGTATCGAAGACTTCATTGATGTTGTTGCGCGTCATCATCCATGCCACCAGGCTGGCAGAACACCAGGTCAGTAGCGCCAGCACGCTGAAAATCAGGATCAACCTCAGTCGTAAACTAAGATGTCTCACGGTACATCCCCCAGCGTATAACCCACACCGTGAATGGTACGGATAAACCCGTTGCCCAACTTCCGTCGCAGATGATGAATATGTACCTCCACCGCGTTGCTACTGACCTCATCGTCCCAGTTGTACAATTTTTCCTGGATCAAGGGGCGCGCCAGCACCCGTCCCTTGTTGTGCAGGAACAATTCCAGCACGGCCAGCTCTCGTGGTGTTAATGTGACGGGCTCGCCGTTACAGCTAACGCTACGGGTGGCGGTATCAAACACTACATTACCATGCACCAATTGTGGCATCAGTTGACCATGACGACGGCGGATCAATGCCTGCAGGCGTGCAGCAACCTCTGCCAAGGCAAAAGGCTTGCACAGGTAATCATCGGCGCCGCTTTGCAGGCCGCTGACGCGCTGTTCCAGCGCATCACGTGCGGTCAGGATCAATACAGGTACGTCATGACCGGCCTGCCGCCACTGGCGCAACAAATCCAACCCGTCGAGACCCGGCAGGCTGAGATCGAGGATCACTGCGTCATAAGGCGCACTTTCCAGCGCGTTTTTACCGACCAGCCCATCGGTAAACCAATCCAGATTAAAGCCAAGCTTGGTCAACCCGGCTTTGATGCCGTCGCCAATTAACTTGTCATCTTCTATCAGCAGAATTCGCATGTGCGTCCTTTTTAGCCATTGCCGCCCATTACACCACAAGGTTCTTAAGAACCGCTTAAGCATTATGATCTGCGCTACCCACCCCGTTAGGGTTACAGTAGAATGACAGCACTTTTTTGCAGTCAGGGCCCTGCGTACGCCGCACGGCTCTATTCAGGAGACGTAGTGATGAAACCCACCACCGTGACCCATTTGCGCCAGTGGAAGCAGGAACAGCGCAAGTTTGCTTCCCTCACCGCTTACGATGCCAGCTTTGCCAAACTGTTTGAAGAGCAAGGCGTTAAAGTGCTGCTGGTGGGCGATTCACTGGGCATGACGCTGCAGGGCCACGACTCTACACTCCCGGTCACCGTCGCCGACGTTGCCTATCATACTCGTGCCGTGCGCCGGGGTGCTCCGGCCTGCCTATTGCTGGCCGACCTGCCCTTTATGAGTTACGCCACCCCACAACTGGCCTGCACCAATGCCGCAGAGCTGATGCAAGCCGGTGCCAATATGGTGAAGCTGGAAGGCGGCAGTTGGCTGTGTGAAACAGTGAAAATGCTCACCGAGCGTGCCGTGCCGGTATGCGGCCACCTGGGCCTGACACCGCAGTCGGTAAACGTGTTCGGCGGTTATAAGGTACAGGGCCGTGATGAACTCGCTGCCAAACAACTGCTGGAAGATGCACAAAATCTGGAGCTGGCCGGTATTCAACTGCTGGTACTGGAGTGCGTACCTACTGAGTTGGCTCGCAAAGTCACTGAAGCGCTGACAATTCCGGTGATTGGCATTGGTGCCGGTAATGTCACCGATGGTCAGATTCTGGTTATGCATGATGCGTTCGGTATCACCGGTGGCCACACACCGAAATTTGCTAAAAACTTCCTGGCACAGAGCGGCGATATCCGCTCGGCGGTGCAACAATATATCCAGGACGTAGAACAAGGCATTTACCCCGCTGAAGAGCACTCTTTCAACTAAAGTGTCCGCGTTAGGAGTTATGGAATGGTAATTATCGAGACCCTGCCGCTGTTGCGTCAGCAGATCCGCCGCTGGCGTCAGGATGGGAAACGCATCGCGCTGGTGCCGACCATGGGCAACCTGCACGAAGGTCATATGACGCTGATCGATGAAGCCCGCGCACGCGCCGATATCGTGGTAGTCAGTATTTTCGTCAACCCGATGCAGTTCGAACGCCCTGAAGATCTGGCCAGTTACCCACGTACCTTGCAAGAGGACAGCGAAAAGCTGACCCGCCGCGGCGTTGAACTGGTGTTCGCACCCGCACCGGCCGATGTCTATCCGCAGGGGCTGGAACAGCAAACCTACGTCGACGTACCGGGCATTTCCACCATGCTGGAAGGTGCCAGCCGCCCGGGGCATTTCCGCGGCGTCGCCACCATTGTCAGTAAGCTGTTCAATCTGGTGCAGCCGGATCTGGCCTGTTTTGGCGAAAAGGACTATCAGCAACTGGCATTGATCCGCAAGATGGTGGCGGATATGGGCTACGACATCGACATTATTGGCGTACCGACAGTACGGGCTAAAGATGGCCTGGCGCTCAGTTCTCGCAACAGCTATCTGACTGCCGAAGAGCGTAAAATCGCCCCGCAGCTCAGCAAAATCATGAATGCGCTGGCAGAACAGCTTAGCAACGGTGAACGTCACGTCGACGAGTTGCTGGAGCAAACCGCCGAGCACCTGCGCAACGCCGGTTTCACCCCGGACGAGCTGTTTATCCGCGACGCTGACAGCCTGCAACCCCTGGGCGTTGAAAGCCAACGTGCCGTGGTGTTAATGGCCGCTTGGCTGGGTAAAGCACGATTGATCGACAACCAGCAGGTTGATTTAACGTTGTAGGTTATTTTTTGCACATACGTCACCTGTACAACAAGCCAGATTGTAGACAATGGCAGGCTTATCGGTGACGATATACCTCAGTATGGCTATTTAACCCAATCGCCTCTATTACTCAGTTAGGTAAAGTTATGATACGTACTATGCTGCAAGGCAAACTGCATCGGGTGAAAGTGACTCAGGCCGACTTGCACTATGAAGGCTCCTGCGCCATTGATCAGGACTTTCTGGAAGCCGCAGGCATTCTGGAATATGAAGCTATCGATATTTATAACGTTGATAACGGTCAGCGTTTCTCGACCTATGCTATCGCCGCAGAACGTGGTTCTCGCATTATTTCGGTCAACGGTGCGGCAGCACGCTGCGCCTGCGTGGGCGACAAGTTGATCATCTGTTCTTACGTGCAGATGAGCGATGCTGATGCACGCCAACACCATCCTAAAGTCGCCTACTTCGAAGGTGACAACAACCTGCAACGTAAAGCGAAAGCCGTACCGGTTCAGGTCGCTTAAACGTAAAAACGGGCGCTTTCGGCGCCCGTTCCTTCCTACTATTGCACCACCACCGTTCCTGGCTTATTGGCTATTCTGTCCGCCATCGTTTGAATCGAGTCGGTGCGCAAAATATACAGCCGCTTCAGCGTATAGGGATTATCCCCCGGCTTCACTTTGCCTTGCACTGTGGTCACTGCCATATGGAAACCGGCGTCTTTCGCTGCCTGTATCGCCCGCTGGTTGTAGCCACCAAATGGGTAGGACAGATACAGCACGTGTGGATTAAACTGCGACAACGCACGGCGTGAGTGCTCAAAATCGAACTCGATATTATGCAGAGAACGGCTCAGCAGGATCGGTTGACGGTTACCATCTGTGCGATGCAGGAAATGCGTATGCGACTGCACATCGAATACATCCTGAATCTGCTTCAGTTCGGAAATACTCATAAACTGCAGCGAGTCTGGGTTCCACTTCTGCGGATGGCGTTTGATGCGCGAGGAAATGATAAACGCCGTAGCGCGGAAGCCATAGTCTTTCAGCACAGGATAAGCATACCGATAAACCGACTTTAGCCCGTCATCAAACGTCAGCACCACTGCCTTGCCCGGCAAATTGATCTGATTATTCAGGTAAGCTTCCAACTGATATAAGGAAATAGTGTCGTAGCCAGCCTGCTTCAGGTAGGTCATCTGGTTGCTGAACGCCACATCAGACGTGGTTGTCGACGTATGACGGAAGCGCTTGTTCTCTTCGTTTTTCAACAGATGATGATAAGTCAGTACCGGAATGCCCATATCAATTTCGCAGTCCAGTTCGCTGACATAACCCAACCGGTCACCAATGTTGATCTCATACCAGGTGTTGTTGAGCCGATCCTTCAGCTTACCGATGATCGGGTAGCGCAGGTTCTCTTCCAGAACGCCAAAAATATCACTGCCGTTATCGGCATCGGTATAGACGTTAGTCACTTTTTGAGTGATCAGGTTCTGGTTGGTCAGCGGCTTGTTCAGCTCACCCAGGTCATCCTTCACTTTGCGCGATTTTTTGAGATTTCGCACATCGTCTTTATCGATAAAACCGGTGCCGTGACCGAATTTGAACTCGTAATATTCCGCATCCGCCGGGAACACCTGAATCAGTTGTCCCTGCTTCACTTCACCGACCGGAATAACATGCTCGCCAATCAGCGAATAGACCTCGCTGTCGCGTTGCGCTTCCATATATTCGGATTTAACAGCACTGTCTTCCGACAACAAATTTGCCAGACTTGCCGGGGATGCAAATGCCATCAGAATACCGAGAAGCCCAGCCGCTATCTTATGTTTAGACCGCATGGTTATGTTCTGCTTACGAGTACGTAATAACAAAATGGAGAAAATGTGGAGCGCCAGCATAGCACGATTTGAACAGCGGAGATAAAGGGGTTATTGGAGCAATTTTATTGATTTACATGATGCCTGTTTCAGGTCAAAAAAAGCGTCCCCGGACGCGATGCCTGGGGACGCTAGTTAATCAGGTACGCAGACCGCGACCGCGTTCAATCAGGTACCAGGACAACAGGTAGAACACCGTAATAAACGCCACCAAAACTGCCATAGTCAACGCCAAAGGTACGTCGCTGATGCCCAGGAAACCGTAACGGAAACCACTAATCATATAGACGATAGGGTTCAGTTTGGACACCGCCTGCCAGAACGGCGGCAACAGCGTCAGCGAGTAAAACACCCCGCCCAGATAGGTCAGCGGCGTCAGTACGAAGGTCGGGATCAGGCTGATATCGTCAAAGGTCGTGGCAAACACCGCGTTGATCAGCCCCGCCAGCGAGAACAAAATGGCCGTCAGCAACAGTGTGGCCACAATCACCCACCAGGCGTGGACCTGCAGTGGCACAAAGAACAGTGAAATCACGGTCACCAATACGCCGACGCAAATACCGCGCGCCACGCCACCACCGACGTAACCGGCGATGACGACGTGTGTCGGTACCGGTGCCACCAACAGTTCTTCAATGTTGCGCTGGAATTTGGCGCTGAAGAACGACGAAGCCACGTTGGCATACGAGTTGGTGATCACCGCCATCATGATCAAACCCGGCACGATAAACTGCATGTAATCAAAACCGTGCATTTCACCAATACGCGAACCGATCAGGTTGCCAAAGATGATGAAATACAGCGTCATGGTGATCACCGGTGGCACCAGCGTCTGAATCCAGATACGGGCAAAACGGTTGATCTCTTTGGCCCAGATGCTCTGTAAGGCCACCCAATACAAACGCGTCATGCTTTTTCTCCATTGCCATTAACCAGGGTGACGAACAGCTCTTCCAACCGGTTAGCCTTGTTACGCATGCTCAGTACCTGAATACCCTGCGTGCTGAGTTGGGTAAACAGACCATTCAGGCCTTGCTCACGCATTACTTCAACTTCCAACGTTGAGGTATCCGTCAGGCGGTGGCGGTAACCGTCCAGCTTCGGCAGTGGGCTTTTCGCGGCCAGATCCAGGATGAAGGTCTCGGACTTCAGCTTGGCCAGCAACCCTTTCATTGAGGTATTTTCGACTAACTCACCGTTCTGGATAATGCCGATATTGCGACACAGCATTTCGGCTTCTTCCAAATAGTGAGTGGTAAGAATAATTGTGGTGCCTTGCGCGTTCAGCTCTTTCAGGAAGCCCCACATTGAGCGGCGCAGTTCGATATCCACCCCGGCGGTTGGCTCATCAAGAATCAGCAATTTTGGCTGATGCATCAATGCGCGGGCAATCATCAGCCGGCGTTTCATCCCCCCAGACAGCATGCGGGCACGCTCTTCGCGCTTGCCCCACAGATCCAACTGAGTCAGGTATTTTTCTGCCCGCGCCAGTGCTTCACGACGAGCAACACCGTAGTAACCCGCCTGGTTGACGACTATCTGCATCACCGTTTCGAACGGATTAAAGTTGAATTCCTGCGGTACCAACCCGAGCTGACGCTTGGCATTGACGATATCTTTGTCGATATCGTAGCCAAACACCCGCACACTGCCGGACGTTTTATTAACCAGCGAGCTGATAATGCCAATGGTCGTGGATTTTCCGGCGCCGTTTGGCCCCAGTAAGGCATAGAAATCCCCCGCTTCGACATTCAGATCGATTCCGCGCAATGCCTTGACGCCACCGGCGTAAGTCTTGGTTAACTGCGCTAATTCCAGTGCATAATTCATAAGTTAAAAAGTACCTTGTGACGATGAGTATGCTGCTGCGTATTGTAATGAAGGTGATCTTATCATCAGCAGCGTTTTCACTGAGGCAAATCCGTGCGGAAAATTCAGGTTCCATCCCACCATGCTGTATAGAAAGTGGCTGAATATCGTCTTGCTTCACTGTTCCGATTTCCAAACTGTGACGCTTGTCCTATATTACCCCAACGCAATCTGTTCGTTACAGGTCAATAACCTCCATGAAAGAAATCGAAAAGCTTATCGCTAATAACCATACCTGGTCGGCTAACATCAGCAAGGAAGACCCGGATTTTTTTGAACGTTTAGCACAGGCGCAAAAGCCTCGCTTTTTATGGATAGGTTGTTCAGACAGCCGCGTTCCTGCGGAAAGACTGACCGGGCTGGAACCTGGTGAACTCTTTGTCCACCGTAATGTGGCAAACCTGGTCATTCACACCGATTTAAACTGCTTGTCGGTCGTGCAGTATGCCGTCGACGTGCTGGAAGTTGAGCATATTATTATTTGTGGCCACCTGGGCTGCGGTGGCGTAGAAGCCGCGGTTGAAAACCCGGAATTGGGGCTGATCAACAACTGGCTGCTGCACATCCGTGATCTCTGGTACAAACACAGTTCACTGTTGGGTGAGCTGGAACCGGAACAGCGCCTTGACGTATTGTGCGAAATCAACGTGATTGAGCAGGTCTATAACCTGGGCCATTCCACCATCATGCAATCAGCGTGGAAACGCGGTCAGAAAGTGATGATTCACGGTTGGGTGTATGGGATCCAGGACGGACGTCTGCGGGATCTGGAAGTTGCAGCCACCAGCCGAGAAAGCCTGGAAATGGGCTATCGCAAGGCCATGGCTACTCTGCAGCAGGATAAAGGCATTTAATTTCGCCTGCGACACAACATATACCCCAAATAATTGGCGTTGCACCACAACAAAGCCACGGCGTTGTTGAACAGCGCCTGCGCTGGCCTCAACGGGGCGAGGCTTTGCCGAGTAACGCAGCAAATTCGTCAGTCCCCAAGAGCTTACATAAGTAAGTGACTGGAGTGAGCAAATGCAGCCAACACAGGTACAGCTTCAAGTATAAAGGGTATATCGCGCCAACCGCAGTTTATTCGTCCAGCAGCACCACTTTACCGACATATGGCAAATGGCGATAACGCTGAGCGTAGTCAATGCCGTAACCTACCACGAACTCGTCCGGGATCGGGAAGCCCACGTACTCAACCGGCACTTCGACTTCACGGCGCTCAGGCTTGTCCAACAGCGTACAGATCGCCAGTGATTTCGGCCCGCGCAGTGCCAGAATTTCGCGCACTTTATTCAACGTGTTGCCGGAATCAATGATGTCTTCGACAATCAGCACGTCTTTGCCGCGGATGTCTTCGTCCAAATCCTTGAGGATTTTCACGTCACGGGTAGTGGACATGCCACTGCCGTAGCTGGACGCTGTCATAAAGTCGACTTCATGGGGTACGTCGATCGCACGACACAAATCGGCCATGAACATGAAGGAGCCACGCAGCAACCCAACCAATACCATATCACTGCCGCTATCGCGGTAATGTTCGGTGATCTGGCGGCCAAGTTCAGCGATACGGGTCTTAACTTCCTGCTCGGAAATCATTACTTCTACAGTGTGTTTCATAGTTTTCAGGTCAGTTGCCGGAAGAAGGGCGCAGAGTTTAGCATAGCCTGAAGCCTCTGGCGACGCGAGTGCGCCGCCACTTGTTTCTTTGGTGGCTTTTGCTCCCTGCCCTATGAAGGGCAAGTTGTAGCGAGGCACCGGAGCACATATCTTCAGTCGGTTACCGTAAAGCCCAACATCATGCCGGTATCTTCATGTTCCAACAGGTGACAGTGAGCCATATAAGCATGATCGCTGTTGGCCAGGTGATCAAAGCGCACTAACACTTCACTGCGCCAGCCTTCGACACGCACCGTGTCTTTCCAGCCACTGCGGTGAGCCGCTGGTGGCTTACCATTTTCCGACAGAATACGGAACTGGGTGCCGTGAATATGGAACGGGTGCAACATCATGTCGCCTTCGCCGGAGATGGTCCATTTTTCGTATTTGCCGCGCTTGGCTTCAAACATCGGTTTAGCCATGTCGAAGGCCTTGCCGTTGATCATATTGCCGTGGCTGAAGTCGAAAGGTTTGGCACTGTGATCCATTCCCTTCATATCACCATGATTCATACCTTTCATATTGCCATGGTCCATGCCTTTCATACTGCCCTGGCCCATACCGGCCATCGCGCCGTCACCTTTACCCATACTGCCGTGATCCATGCTCATTCCAGCCATTGCTTGATGACCATAACGATCCATCAACGCCTGCATGCCCAGCATATCCAACTGCGGATTCATCATCAGTTGTAGCCAACGCTCTTGAACACCCGCCACCGCAGGCAACGCTGGTAGCTTCACCAGGCTATCCGGCATCGTCTTGTTGCCCTGCGCCAATGAAGGTTGAATATGCAACACTGGCAGTGGTTGGTCGAATGGTGCCAACGTCATGCCCATCTGTTTAACCGGTAGCGTAACAATATCAAATGGCTTGCCGTCGGAAGCATCCACCAGCACTTCAAAACGTTCGCCCATCAGCATCGACAACTCGGTCAGCTTGACTGGCTCAGCCAGAAAACCACCGTCACTGGCGATCACATAGAGTGGGCGATTATCGCTGGCCGCAATATTCAGCGAGCGCGCATTACACCCGTTGAGGAAACGCAGGCGTAACCAACCACGCGGGGCAATATGCCGTGGATACTGCGCGCCGTTGGTGAACATGCGGTCACCAAACCAGCCAACCGCCGCGCTCATTACGTCCAGTTGATATTCAATCTGTGCGTCTTTGCCCAACCGTTTGTCCTGCAGGATCACAGGAATGTCATCCTGTCCCCAGGTTTTCGGCAGTGGCAACTTACTGCTCTCATCGTCTTCCAGCAGCACCAACCCTGCTAACCCCATCATTACCTGCTGCCCTGTCTTGCCATGGGTATGCGGATGGAACCAGCAGGTCGCTGCGGGCTGTTCAACCGTAAACTGCACCCTGCGTGTCGTGCCCGGTTGGATCAGCGCCTGTGGACCGCCATCGACATCCCCTGGGATTTCCAAACCGTGCCAGTGAACGGTGCTGGCCTCCGGCAGTGCGTTGCGGATATCTACCGTTACCTGCTTACCGCGTTGCAGTCGCACCGCTGGGCCCAGCAACGCGCCATTCACGCCCCAGGTATGGGTCGCTTTACCCGGAAGCCAATTCATTTCGCCGGTTTGCAACGCCAGCGCTATATTTCCCTGCGCATCCGGCATCAGTAACGGCGGAATAGGCAACGCTGGCAGCTCAGCCGCCCACACACCCCGGCTCCACAACGGTAAAGCGCTTGCCGCGCCCAGCGCAGCGGTCAGTTTGATAAAATCACGGCGTAACATCGCTGACTCCCTTTTTCAGTGATCGGCACTCAATGCTCACTAAGCTGTAGCTAACCCAATAAGGCTGCAGCTCGAAAGATTATGGGTCTAAACTTATCGCTATACAGCCTAAACCCTCCCCTTAGCGGAAGGTCAAGCCTTTGCTTTCCGTTATGTTATCCGCCGGTAATAAAATTTGGTGCCTTTACAGGCAAGTGTGATAACGTCTGTTGACAACAAACAGGTCTATTTTCAAGATGAAAAAAACAACATTACTGGTGCTGCTGCTCACCACGCTGGGGTTCTCCAACGCCAGTCTGGCACTGAATGAGTCTGAGGCGGAAGATCTGGCCGATCTGACGGCAGTATTTATCTATTTGAAAAATGACTGTGGCTACAACGACTTGCCTAATGCACAAATCAAGCGTGCCATCGTTTATTTTGCCCAACAAAACCGTTGGGATTTGACCAACTATAATAGCTTCAACATGAAGGCGCTGGGTGAAGACAGCTATCGTGATCTCAGTGGTATTGCTATCCCGACACCCAAGAAGTGTAAATCTCTGGCACGCGACTCGCTAAGCCTGCTGGCCTACGCCAACTAATCCCCTCCGCCTTTCTGCTACCTCTGTTTGAAATTCAGCCGTGCATCACCAGGCAGAGTTAGCTATGATGTTGCGCCCATTTTTCATGGCTGTTATTACGGAGTTCCCGCACATGACCCAGAAAGAAATTTGGTATGAAACGCTGCATGCCAACTTCGGCCAGTACTTCTCAGTAGAGAACGTGCTGTATCGTGAGAAGACCGAGCATCAGGATTTGGTTATTTTTGAAAACCCGGTTCTGGGGCGCGTCATGGCGCTCGACGGCGTGGTGCAAACCACCGAGCGTGATGAGTTCATCTATCACGAGATGATGACCCACATACCGCTGTTGGCTCACGGCCACGTGAAAAAAGTGCTGATCATCGGCGGCGGCGACGGCGCCATGTTGCGTGAAGTGAGCCGTCATCAGGGCGTAGAGCAAATCACGATGGTTGAGATCGACGCCGGTGTGGTGGAATTCTGCCGCCAATACCTTCCAAACCACAATGCTGGTGCCTACGACGACCCACGTTTCAAACTTGTGATTGATGACGGTGTCAATTTTGTTAGTCAGACCGATGAAAAATTCGATGTGATTATCTCAGACTGTACCGACCCCATTGGTCCCGGCGAAAGTCTGTTCACCTCCGCGTTCTATGAAGGCTGCGCACGCTGTCTGAATGAAGGTGGCATTTTTGTCGCACAGAACGGCGTGTGCTTCCTACAGCAAGACGAAGCGGTTAATAGCCACACCAAGCTGAGCCAATACTTCAACGACGTCAGCTTCTATCAGGCCGCAATCCCGACCTATTACGGCGGCATTATGACCTTCGCATGGGCGAGTCAGGATCCGGCACTGCGCCAGCTCGACTTATCTACCCTGCAACATCGCTTTAATCAAAGTGGCTTAAACTGTCGTTATTACAATCCGGCAATTCACGTGGGCAGCTTTGCACTGCCGCAGTATTTGCTCAACGCACTGAACGTTTCACGTTAAGCGAGAAGATAAAGGAGGTGAACCAAATTGCATAAGCTAAAACTGCACGGCTTCAACAACCTGACAAAAAGCCTGAGTTTTTGTATTTACGATATTTGTTACGCCAAAACCGCGGATGACCGCGCTGGCTATATCGCCTACATTGACGAGCAATACAACGCCAACCGCTTGACCGAGATCTTGAGCGAGACCTGCTCGATCATTGGCGCAAATATTCTGAACATCGCACGCCAGGACTATGAGCCTCAGGGCGCCAGCGTCACCATTCTGGTTAGCGAAGAACCGGTTGATCCGAATGATGTCGATACGTCGGAACACCCAGGCCCACTGTCAAAAACCGTGGTCGCACACCTGGACAAGAGCCACATCTGTGTTCACACCTATCCGGAGAGTCATCCGGAAGGCGGTCTGTGCACCTTCCGCGCCGATATCGAAGTCTCGACCTGCGGCGTGATTTCACCGCTTAAAGCGCTGAATTACCTGATCCACCAGTTGGAATCTGACATCGTCACCATGGATTACCGTGTGCGTGGTTTTACCCGCGACGTGAACGGCGTAAAACATTATATCGATCATGAGATCAATTCGATCCAGAACTTTATGTCTGATGATATGAAGGCGCTGTACCACATGATGGACGTGAATGTTTACCAGGAGAACATCTTCCATACCAAGATGCTGCTGAAAGATTTCGATCTGAAGCACTACCTGTTTAACGCCAAACCGGATGCACTGAGTGCCGCCGAGCGTAAAGAGATTACCGATCTGCTATGGAAAGAGATGCAGGAAATCTATTACGGCCGCAATATTCCGCATCTGTGATAAATATAGGGCGCGGCATGCCGCGCCCGACGCTTAGTACTTGAGCATGAAAGATCGATAAGCCTTCAGCACCTGCAAGAAATCCTCGACGCCGCAGAATGAGAGACTTTCTTCGTCATAGTAATTCATCCCCTCTTCCATCTCGTCGCCTTCAAACTCCAGCAGATTGGCTCGGATCATCACTTCCTCACCGTCCATCAGCAATGTGTATTCATGGCCTTCCAACTGCCATTGACGCTCGCTGCCCTTTACCTCCGCCGCACCGGCTTCGATCCGGTCCAGCAGGTTAAAGTCGCCTTTGAGTTCTTCGTTGATCCAGTGGCCAATGACCTCATGCCCCATCGAAAATCTGACGATCACCTGGCCGGTCACGTCACGCAGAAATTCGTAATCCATAGCACGCCTCCTGAGCCCTTTCCCTTAGTGTAAACATTAATTCATGACTAACTCAGTGAGCGCTCGCAAAGTTGGCAACTGAGAAAAATAAAACGCCAGTGGCGCTATCGCCGCGCAATATAGCCGCTTGCGTCAGCAATGGGAAGTCACCTGTCGCTCGTTCGATAAGCTGGCGGTTCCCGTGAAGGCGACACCGAGCATCATAGCCCTGGCAACAGTGGATAAATCGTCTCTGTGGGCTTCTCGCTAGCCCATTGGCAAGCTCAGTGACATTAAGGATTAACTTAATAAATTTGTTATGAAAAATATAAAGGAGAGATGGTGCTATTATCGGAAATAAAGCAAACCAGAGTAAATTATTTATGGAGATTGGTAGGGCAAGATCATGGGAAATGTTCAATAATTGTATTTATTCAATCTATGTAAAGAAAGTGAAGATATATCTCAAAATAAGACAAATAAAATCAATATGAATTTGAAAATTAAAGACATTATAACCATTACGCCAATCTTCCTCTTTTGACTTCCTGCAAATATCGATTAGCTTTTACATTATGGAACTTTAATTAAAGTTCAATACCGGCCAGAGGCGATTTCACCTCCTTCAAATCTATCACCAAGATCAGGATGTGTGCCATGAAATACATTATCCCAATCGTAGCACTGAGCATTATTTTCTCGGCATCTTCTTTTGCTGCCAAGCAAATCACCCTCGAAGATTCCGCCAGCTATACAAAACTCGGCGACCTCTCAATCCAACAAACCGGAGTGCCAACCGTCGGGCACAAAGACATCTCCAAAGCTGTCGATCAAAAATGCAATGAACTCAGCGGATTAAGCGGAAAAGATTGCTACTACCGCATCGTCGGTGCATCAGGCCAAGAAAGCGATCATAAAGACATCCATGTTGAAATCTTCAAAAAGTAGATAGTGCGTATTAAGGGTAACCCGGCCTCTTCCCCTTCAACAAACAAGAGGCCGAGCTCAGGTATATTCTCTTTTTCAGAAGATGAAAATGAACACTATCCTGTCAAAACGCATTGCCTTGATGTCATTCGTCGCACTCATGCTGCTCTCAATGACTAAGGCAACGGCTGACGTCATCATCAACCTGGGGCCAGAGCCTGCCTGCCCATACGGTTATTATGACTACGAACCGTACTACTGCGCCCCTTATGGCTATTACGGCCCTGACTGGTTTATCGGCGGTAGGTTTATTGGCGCGGGTCCCTGGTTCCATGGTCCGCACGAATTTCGTGGGCATGTTGATAACCACTTTGACCCTAAACATGGCTACAGAGGGGCATTTCCAGAACGAGGGGATGTTCCTTTTAACCATTTCCGCGGAAATGAAGTCCGTAATGGTCGTGAATAACCCATTCTGTGAACATGAAAACAAATGGGCATTATCGCCATAAAAAACGGGGGCCTTTATAGACCCCCGCTTAACATGACTCTGTCACTAAATTAAACCGCGGTTTGGAAGATCACACCGTCAGCTTTTTCAGTGTACTGGCCTAGTTGGTCAAAGTTCAGGTAGCGGTAGGTATCCGCCGCTGTCTTATCGACCTGCGCCATATAAGTCTGGTACTCGTCTGGCGTTGGCAGACGACCCAGCAACGAAGCAACCGCTGCCAATTCTGCAGACGCCAAATAGACGTTAGCGCCAGTACCCAGACGGTTCGGGAAGTTACGGGTCGAAGTGGAAACCACCGTCGCACCGTCAGCAACACGCGCCTGGTTACCCATGCACAGTGAACAGCCCGGGATCTCGATACGCGCACCACTCTTGCCAAACACGCTGTAGTAGCCTTCTTCAGTCAGCTGAGCCGCATCCATCTTGGTTGGCGGTGCCACCCACAGACGGGTCGGCAACTGACCTTTATGCTGATCCAGCAGTTTACCCGCAGCACGGAAGTGACCGATATTGGTCATGCAAGAACCGATGAACACTTCATCGATCTTGCTGTTGGCCACGTCGGACAGCAGACGTGCATCGTCAGGATCGTTCGGCGCACAAAGAATTGGCTGAGTGATCTCGGCCAGATCGATGTCGATCACCGCGGCATATTCTGCATCCGCATCGCCTTCCAGCAATTGTGGATCCGCCAGCCATTTTTCCATGCCCTGGATACGACGCTCCAGCGTACGGCGATCGCCGTAGCCTTCAGAGATCATCCACTTCAGCAACACGATGTTAGAGTTCAGATACTCCTGGATCGGCGCTTTATCCAGTTTGATGGTACAACCGGCAGCAGAACGTTCAGCAGAGGCATCGGTCAATTCAAATGCCTGCTCAACCTTCAGATCCGGCAAGCCTTCAATTTCCAGGATACGGCCGGAGAAGATGTTCTTCTTGCCCTTTTTCTCTACAGTCAACAGCCCCTGCTGGATCGCGTAATAAGGGATAGCATGTACCAGGTCACGTAAAGTGATGCCCGGCTGCATTTTGCCTTTGAAGCGAACCAGAACAGACTCAGGCATATCCAACGGCATAACACCGGTAGCAGCAGCAAAGGCCACCAGACCAGAACCCGCAGGGAAGGAAATGCCGATCGGGAAACGAGTATGGGAATCACCACCGGTACCGACAGTATCCGGCAGTAGCATACGGTTCAGCCAAGAGTGGATAACACCGTCGCCCGGACGCAGCGATACACCGCCACGGTTCATAATAAAGTCCGGCAGCGTATGGTGAGTCGTCACGTCGACCGGTTTCGGGTAAGCGGCTGTGTGACAGAAGGACTGCATCACCAGATCGGCAGAGAAGCCCAGGCAAGCCAAGTCTTTCAGCTCGTCACGGGTCATCGGGCCTGTAGTGTCCTGTGAACCGACAGAGGTCATCTTCGGTTCACAATATTCACCCGGACGCACGCCAGCGACGCCACAGGCGCGGCCAACCATTTTCTGTGCCAGCGAGAAACCTTTGTTGCTGGCTGCCACTTCTTTGGCGATACGGAACACGTCGCTGTGCGGCAAGCCCAAGGCTTCACGTGCTTTAGTGGTCAAGCCACGGCCGATGATCAACGGGATACGGCCACCTGCGCGTACTTCATCAAGCAGCACATCGGTTTTCAGTTCGAAGTTAGCGATCAGTTCGCCCGTTTCATGGTTGCGCACTTCGCCTTTGTACGGGTAAATGTCGATCACATCGCCCATGTTCAGGTCATTAACGTCCACTTCAATCGGCAGCGCACCGGCATCTTCCATGGTGTTGAAGAAGATTGGCGCAATTTTACCGCCCAGTACTACACCACCGCCGCGCTTGTTAGGCACATACGGGATGTCGTCGCCCATAAACCACAACACTGAGTTAGTGGCAGACTTACGGGAAGAACCGGTACCGACCACGTCACCGACATAGGCCAGAGGGAAACCTTTTTTGTTCAGCAGTTCGATTTGCTTGATCGGGCCAACGCTGCCCGGCTGATCCGGCACAATACCTTCACGTTCGTTTTTCAGCATTGCCAAGGCGTGCAATGGGATATCTGGGCGAGACCAAGCATCCGGCGCCGGTGACAGATCATCGGTATTGGTTTCACCTGTCACTTTGAACACAGTAACAGTGATCTTTTCTGCCAACTTTGGACGTGACAGATACCATTCGGCATCGGCCCAGGATTGCATGATCTGTTTGGCGTGTGGGTTACCCGCTTTAGCTTTCTCTTCTACGTCATAGAAGTTGTCAAACATCAGCAGCGTATGGGACAACGCTTTGGCGGCAATCGGTGCCAGCTTTTCGTTATCCAACGCGTCGATCAGCGGATGAATGTTGTAGCCACCTTGCATGGTGCCTAACAGTTCAATGGCTTTCTCTGGGGTAATCAGGGGAGATGTTGCTTCGCCTTTGGCGATAGCTGCCAGGAAACCTGCTTTGACATAGGCGGCTTCGTCGACGCCTGGTGGTACACGGTTAATCAGCAGGTCTAACAGGAATTCTTCTTCGCCTTTTGGCGGATTCTTTAATGATTCAACCAGCGCTGCCATTTGGGTGGCGTCTAACGGCTTAGGGACGATGCCCTCTGCAGCACGCTCGGCTACGTGCTTACGGTATTCTTCTAGCACGACATTCTCCTCGCTCTCATTGTCATTTATTGTGCCTGGCGTTTTGTACCCGTAGTCTTCAAGCCACAGGGTATATTTTCAAACCGGGTTTAGCGCACGGTGTGATGCCATTGATCCTGACGGGGCACTGCTGTCGATGTCCTGGACTGTAAGTTACAGTGCCCGGTTCCGCCCAGCCAGCATATCAGGATTTGAATTGGTTGTTAATTCGTTCACATAAAAGCAACATTAAATCTTTGCTGAATCGTTGAGCGCAGTGTAATCGGCTACGGCACAGGCTAGCCGGGGGGCGGTGAGCACGACGATTTAGCCTAACGAGCACAACACAATAGCCACATATTTACAATGGTTATTGAATTTGAAGATCAAAAGTTGAGAGTCGGAGACACAAAAAAACCGCCGTAAAGGCGGTTCTTTTGTTCCGTTCGGTGTTAGCAGGCACCTCACGGGTTTCTTACATCGTTAAAGAACGATACAAGCGCTACCGAGCCAAAGCATTGTGCGTAACATCGTTCAAAAAATCAACTAAACAATGTTATCACAGCTATTTTTAGGTACTCTCTCGATGGGTCTGTTCTGCCGGTTTAGCAGCCGGTCATCGGGCTTGAGAACAGTGCTGCAACTACTGCGATACAGGCGCTACCGAGCGCTTGTTCCACCGGGATTTTTCCGGTGAAGTCGCGGTGGTAGTGGTTCCACAGGGATCGCGCAATGAAAGGGAGTTCTATGTTTATCCTGCTCATTGTACTGGGATCGGCGTTTGGCGTGAGTAAAGGGGGTTGGTCGGTTAACGGCAACAACCTGACGCTGAATGTGATATTCCAGAACAAGTAAGCTACTGGCCGCTCACTGAGCGGCCTTTTACTGCATTCCGCCCATAAAAAAACGGCCCCTTTTCAGGAGCCGCTTATCAACCGTTCAAACCAGCAGAATTACTTCTTCTTGGCTTTCGGGTTAGGCAAGTCGGTGATGCTGCCTTCGTAGATCTCAGCCGCCAAGCCTACAGATTCGTGCAGGGTTGGGTGAGCATGGATAGTCAACGCGATGTCTTCTGCGTCACAACCCATCTCGATAGCCAGACCGATCTCACCCAGCAGCTCGCCGCCGTTGGTGCCGACAATCGCGCCACCGATGATACGGTGAGTTTCTTTGTCGAAGATCAGTTTGGTCATGCCGTCTGCACAATCGGAAGCGATAGCACGGCCAGAAGCAGCCCACGGGAAGGTGGACGTTTCGTAGCTGATGCCTTTCTCTTTCGCTTCTTTCTCGGTCAGACCCACCCATGCAACTTCCGGCTCGGTGTAAGCGATTGATGGGATCACTTTCGGGTCGAAGTAGTGCTTCATGCCAGCGATAACTTCAGCAGCAACGTGGCCTTCATGCACGCCTTTGTGCGCCAGCATCGGTTGACCGACGATGTCGCCGATAGCGAAGATGTGTGGCACGTTGGTGCGCAGTTGTTTGTCGACGTTGATGAAGCCACGTTCGTCAACTTCAACACCAGCTTTACCTGCTTCCAGCAGCTTGCCATTCGGTACACGACCGATAGCAACCAACACCGCGTCGTAACGCTGTGGCTCTGCAGGTGCTTTCTTACCTTCCATAGTGACATAGATGCCGTCTTCTTTGGCTTCTACCGCAGTCACTTTGGTTTCCAGCATCAGGTTGAACTGCTTGCTGATACGTTTTGTGAAGACTTTCACCACGTCTTTGTCAGCAGCCGGGATCACCTGGTCAAACATTTCGACTACGTCGATCTGTGAACCCAGCGCATGGTATACGGTGCCCATTTCCAGGCCGATGATACCGCCGCCCATGACCAGCAGACGCTCTGGGACAGTTTTCAGTTCCAGTGCATCGGTAGAGTCCCACACGCGTGGATCTTCATGAGGAATGAATGGCAGTTGGATCGGACGAGAACCTGCGGCAATGATGGCATTGTCGAAGTTGATGGTCGTTGGGCCATTTTCGCCTTCAACAACCAGGGTGTTAGCGCCGGTGAACTTGCCCAGGCCGTTAACCACTTTCACTTTACGGCCTTTAGCCATACCAGCCAGACCGCCAGTCAGCTGATTGATGACTTTTTCTTTCCAGACACGCACTTTGTCGATGTCAGTTTTCGGCTCGCCGAAAACGATGCCGTGTTCAGCCAACGCTTTGGCTTCTTCGATCACTTTGGCAACGTGCAACAGTGCTTTGGAAGGGATACATCCCACGTTCAGGCAAACACCGCCCAGAGTGGAATAACGTTCAACCAGAACGGTTTCAAGACCTAAGTCAGCGCAACGAAAGGCAGCAGAGTAGCCTGCCGGGCCCGCCCCAAGTACCACGACCTGAGTTTTAATTTCAGTACTCATCATGACCTCTTAATTGATTGTCCGGCGGGTCAGACGTCATTTTATCCCCTGCGTATTTCAAGTTACAGCGTTGTTGGCTTCGTTCTCTCACCCCAGTCACTTACCTGAGTAAGTTCCTGAGAACTCGTGAATTTGCCGCCTAGCCGTCACGTGAAATCCATTGGGCATATTATTAATCGATCTCATAACGCCCTTCATCCACCGGGACGCTTACACCGCGAGCAGTTTACAGAATTGTTAATAATCTGCAAAGCGTGTTCGAGTGACCCGTGTCTCAACAATTTTGTCGAGTCGTGCAAAAACCGACAAAACTGCTACTGAAGTAGTAAGGGCGCAGCATGCTGCGCCCTTTTTTATTACATCACCATACGGCGGATATCAGCCAGCATGTTGTTGATGATGGTAATAAAGCGCGCACCATCGGCACCGTCAATAACACGGTGGTCGAAGGAGAGCGACATTGGCATCATCAGACGCGGTACGAACTCTTTACCGTTCCAGACCGGTTCCATCGCAGACTTGGATACGCCCAAGATAGCGACTTCTGGTGCATTCACGATAGGTGCAAAGTGAGTCGTCCCGATACCGCCCAGGCTAGAAATGGTGAAACACCCACCCTGCATTTCGCCTGCGGTCAGTTTACCGTCACGTGCTTTTTTGGAGATAGCCATCAGTTCGCGGGACAGTTCAGTGATGCTCTTCTTGTTCACATCTTTGAATACCGGCACAACCAGACCGTTTGGCGTATCAACCGCAACACCTACGTTGATGTATTTTTTCAACGTCAGTTTCTGACCATCTTCGGACAGAGAACTGTTGAAGCGCGGCATCTGCTCCAGAGCAGCTGCAACAGCTTTCATGATGAACACCACAGGGGTGAATTTCACATCCAGCTTACGTTTGGCAGCTTCTTCGTTCTGTTGCTTACGGAAAGCTTCCAGATCGGTGATATCAGTTTTGTCGAAGTGCGTTACGTGCGGGATCATCACCCAGTTACGGCTCAGGTTAGCACCAGAGATTTTCTGGATGCGACCCAGTTCAACTTCTTCGATCTCACCGAACTTGCTGAAGTCCACTTTCGGCCATGGCAGCATACCTGGCAGACCGCCACCGGCAGCAGCAGTTGGTGCCGCTTCTGCACGTTTAACGGCGTCTTTCACGTAAGTCTGAACGTCTTCGCGCAGGATACGGCCTTTACGACCGGTGCCTTTCACTTTCGCCAGGTTCACGCCAAATTCACGCGCCAGACGACGGATGACCGGAGTAGCGTGCACATAAGCATCGTTCTCAGCGAACTCGCCTTTCGCAGCCGGTGCAGCCTGTGGAGCTGGTGCAGAACTTGCAGCCGGAGCCGGTGCAGCTTCTGCTTTCTGGGCAGGAGCAGCAGCAGGCGCAGCGCCTTCAACTTCGAATACCATGATCAGGGAACCGGTTTTCACTTTGTCGCCGGCGCTGATCTTGATTTCTTTCACGGTACCTGCGAACGGTGCCGGCACTTCCATAGAAGCCTTGTCACCTTCAACAGTGATCAGTGACTGTTCAGCGGCAACTTTGTCGCCCACTTTCACCATCACTTCGGTCACTTCTACTTCGTCGCCACCGATGTCCGGTACTGCAACGTCTTTAGCCGCAGATGCAGCCGGTGCCGCAGGGGCTGCCGGCGCTTGTGCCGCTGCTGGAGCCGCAGCAGATGCTGCGCCAGCCACTTCGAATACCATGATCAGAGAACCGGTGGTGACTTTGTCGCCAGTGCCGATCTTGATCTCTTTCACGGTACCTGCGAACGGTGCCGGGACTTCCATCGAAGCCTTGTCGCCTTCAACGGTGATCAGGGACTGCTCGGCTTCCACCTTGTCGCCCACTTTCACCAGGATCTCGGTCACTTCAACTTCGTCAGCACCGATGTCCGGTACCGCAACATCTTTGGCAGCAGCGGCAGCCGGTGCAGCAGGTGCTGCGGCCGGTTTCTCTTCAGCTTTGGCAGCTGGCGCAGCAGCCGCTGCCCCTTCTGCTTCAAAGATCATCAGCAGTTTGCCGGTTTCGGTTTTATCACCGACGGAAACCTTGATCTCTTTAACCACACCCGCCTGCGGGGATGGGACTTCCATGGAAGCTTTATCACCTTCAACAGTGATCAGCGATTGTTCTGCTTCAACTTTATCGCCCACTTTCACCAGAATTTCGGTGATTTCCACTTCGTCTGCACCGATGTCCGGTACTTTAATTTCGATAGACATTCTTCAGTACCTCTTATGCCAGACGCGGGTTAACTTTTTCTGGGTTGATGTCGAATTTCTTAATCGCATCAGCTACCACAGAAGCTTCGATTTCACCGCGTTTAGCCAGTTCACCCAGTGCAGCAACCACAACGTAAGAAGCATCAACTTCAAAGTGGTGGCGCAGGTTTTCGCGGCTGTCTGAACGACCGAAGCCGTCAGTACCCAGTACGCGATAGTCGCTGGCTGGAACGTAAGTACGAACCTGTTCTGCGAACAGCTTCATGTAGTCGGTAGACGCAACCGCCGGCGCATCGTTCATCACCTGAGCAATGTACGGTACACGTGGGGTTTCGGTTGGGTGCAGCATGTTCCAACGCTCACAATCCTGGCCATCACGCGCCAGTTCAGTGAAGGAAGTCACGCTGTAGATGTCAGAGCCCACACCGTAGTCGTCAGCCAGGATCTTCGCCGCATCACGTACGTGACGCAGGATAGAACCTGAACCCAGCAACTGAACCTTACCTTTGCTGCCTGCCAGAGTGTCCAGCTTGTAGATACCTTTACGGATACCTTCTTCTGCACCCTGTGGCATTGCCGGCATGTGGTAGTTTTCGTTCAGTGTGGTGATGTAGTAGTAGACGTTTTCTTGCGCGTCACCGTACATGCGGACCAGACCGTCGTGCATGATCACTGCCACTTCGTATGCGTAAGCTGGATCGTAAGAGATACAGTTAGGGATAGTCAGAGACTGGATATGGCTGTGGCCGTCTTCGTGCTGCAGACCTTCACCGTTCAGGGTGGTACGACCGGAAGTACCGCCGATCAAGAAGCCGCGCGCCTGTTGGTCGCCTGCTGCCCAGCACAGGTCACCGATGCGCTGGAAACCGAACATCGAATAGTAGATGTAGAACGGAATCATTGGCAGATCGTTGGTGCTGTAGGAAGTCGCTGCGGCCAGCCATGAAGATGCTGCGCCCAGTTCGTTGATGCCTTCCTGCAGGATTTGGCCTTTCTCGTCTTCTTTGTAGTAAGCAACCTGCTCACGGTCCTGTGGAGTGTACTGCTGACCGTTCGGGCTGTAGATACCGATCTGACGGAACAGACCTTCCATACCAAAGGTACGCGCTTCGTCGGCGATGATTGGAACCAGGCGATCTTTGATCGACTTGTTCTTCAACATCACGTTCAGGGCACGCACGAAGGCGATGGTGGTAGAGATTTCTTTGTTCTGCTCTTCCAGCAGTGAGCTGAAGTCTTCCAGTGCCGGCATTTCCAGTTTCTGGGTAAACGCTGGCAGACGAGTCGGTACATAACCTTTCAGTGCCTGACGGCGTTCGTGCAGGTATTTGTACTCTTCAGACTCTTTCTCGAAGGTGATGTATGGCAGTTTTTCGATGTCTGCATCGGCAACTGGCACATTGAAACGATCGCGGAAGTGGTGAACCCCTTCCATGTTCATTTTCTTCACCTGGTGAGCAATGTTTTTACCTTCCGCGGTTTCACCCATGCCGTAACCTTTGATGGTATGGGCCAGAATAACGGTTGGTTTGCCTTGGGTGTCCTGCGCTTTTTTCAGTGCAGCAAAGACTTTCTTCGGATCGTGACCACCACGGTTCAGCGCCCAGATCTCGTCGTCGGTCATGTCTTTGACCAGCGCAGCGGTTTCTGGGAAGCGGCCGAAGAAGTGCTCACGTACATAAGCGCCGTCTTTGGATTTGAAGGTCTGGTAGTCGCCGTCCAGGGTTTCGTTCATCAGTTGGATCAGCTTGCCGCTGGTATCTTTACGCAGCAGCTCGTCCCAACGACCACCCCAAATGACTTTCAGTACCTGCCAGCCAGCGCCAGCGAAGATGCCTTCCAGTTCATTGATGATCTTGCCGTTACCGGTGACCGGGCCATCCAGACGCTGCAAGTTACAGTTGATGACGAAGACCAGGTTATCCAGCTTCTCACGGGTAGCGATAGTGATCGCGCCCTTGGATTCTGGCTCGTCCATCTCGCCATCGCCCAGGAAGGCGTAAACGGTTTGAGCAGAGGTATTCTTCAGGCCACGGTGTTCCAGATATTTCAGGAACTTCGCTTGATAGATGGCGCTGATTGGACCCAGACCCATAGATACGGTCGGGAACTGCCAGAATTCAGGCATCAGTTTAGGATGCGGGTAAGAGGACAAGCCTTTACCGTGAACTTCCTGACGGAAGTTATTCATTTGGTCTTCGGTCAAGCGGCCTTCAAGGAAGGCACGTGCGTAAACGCCTGGAGAGATGTGGCCCTGGAAATAAACCAGATCGCCGCCATCTTGCTCGTTGCGTGCACGGAAGAAGTGGTTGAAGCAGACTTCATAGAAGGTCGCAGAAGACTGGAAGGAAGCCATGTGGCCGCCCAGGTCCAGATCTTTTTTGGAAGCACGAAGAACTGTCATTACCGCGTTCCAGCGAATAGCGCTGCGGATACGACGTTCAAGATCCAAGTTACCTGGGTAAGCAGGCTCGTCTTCCACCGCGATGGTGTTGACGTAGTTGTGAGCTGCAGCACCGGCTGCAACACTAACACCGCCTTTACGGGCTTCACCCAGAACCTGATCAATCAGAAACTGAGCTCGCTCAACACCCTCTTCACGGATGACCGATTCGATCGCCTGCAGCCAGTCGCGGGTTTCGATCGGATCCACGTCATTGTTTAAACGTTCTGACATGGTGGTATTCCTTATCTGTCTAATGGTTTGTTTTGGAGCCTGTCTTCCTGTGTTCTGAGGCAAAACACACGAAGACAGGCCCATCAGTTTAGTTGCCGCTTACTTAAATGCTTAATTAAGCACTTCGAACGTAAACCCTGCAGGCTGGTGTGCCCTGAAGAGAACCGCTCTTAATCCTTGCGTTGCTGGAGACGCCGCAGCGATCTCTCGCGTCGGGTATGCTCCCGACTGAGATCCAGCAAGATTTCCTCGATAAACGCCAAATGGCGGTGCGAGGCTTCACGAGCTTTTTCTGGCTCGCGTGCCACAATCGCCTCAAAAATTCCGGCGCGGTGGCTGCTCACTTTTGCCAACATCTCACGGCGCGAGTAGAGCAATTCAAAGTTCTGACGCACGTTCTGTTCCAGCATCGGCCCCATACAGCGCAGCAGGTGCAGTAACACAACGTTGTGGGCAGCTTCGGTCACGGCGATTTGGTATTGCATGACCGCGTCGGCTTCGGCGTCGAGATCGCCGCTGTCCTGGGCCTGCTGAATCACAATGTGGCAATCGCGGATGCGTGCCAGATCTTCGTCAGTACCACGCAGCGCCGCATAATAGGCAGCAATGCCTTCGAGGGCATGACGGGTTTCTAACAGATCGAATTGTGATTCAGGATGGTCGGCCAGCAGTTCAGCCAGCGGATCGCTAAAGCTCTGCCACAGATTAGTTTGTACAAAGGTGCCACCGCCCTGACGGCGCAGGAGCA
Organism: Serratia grimesii NBRC 13537; assembly: GCF_001590905.1. GTDB lineage: Bacteria > Pseudomonadota > Gammaproteobacteria > Enterobacterales > Enterobacteriaceae > Serratia > Serratia grimesii. Next base: position 374,140 of record NZ_BCTT01000011.1, on the reverse strand, counting down.
GCCCTTTAGCTTCCAGGCGCTGGATGGCCTCTCTCAGAGAAGGACGGGAAACATCAAATTGTTTCGCCAGTTCGCGCTCCGGTGGCAGTTTCTCGCCTGGGCGCAGTGTTCCCTCGAGGATCAGGTGTTCGAGCTGTTGCTCGATAACATCTGACAACTTGGGTTGGCGGATTTTGCTGTAGGCCATGGGTGAATTCTTCTCTGCGAATGGCGCGGAGTCAATTGGTAATACCAATTTCAAAAACGTGACGGTAAAGTAACAAAGTATTCACCTCCTGTCCATATGGGCCTTGATCGAAATCAGGTTACCCGCACATTTTAACACCTCAATTCCAGACCTGCTGCAAACCGCTAACGCACGCTTGGTAATACCATTTACGCGGTAGGTTCTTGATTTAACTTTTGCGAAACCTTCCAGCCAGCAGACTGAGGCATTAAAGTCAGGATTTTACTGCATGTTTATTAAGCTTTAACGAATACCTATTTGCATCGCAAAAGGTGCGTTTAAACGGTTAATACTTCGCCACCGATAACCCACCCTCTCTAAATTATTTTTGCGCATTATGTGAGTTATTGCTTATTTCATGCATTGAATCCCCCCTGCCGTCACACAACCCGCATTTTGTTTCCTAAACTGCTGAAATCTTAATCACTCACAACACAAAGCAGGTGCAAACTGAAGCGCATAACATTATTCTTTGCCAAACGGTAGCGGCTCCGTGGAATTAATAGATATAACGCCGTAAATAAAACAAAACACACATCGTAACCACTGCTTTACAGCATGTGAGTAATTCTGCAACGACAGAGGGTTTCATTAATGGATGGTCAACAGCATGGCGACCAGCTGAAACGCGGCCTAAAAAATCGCCACATTCAGCTTATTGCTCTAGGGGGCGCTATTGGTACCGGGCTATTTCTCGGTATCGCGCAAACAATAAAGATGGCTGGCCCGTCGGTTATTCTCGGCTATGCCATTGGCGGCTTTATCGCATTTCTGATCATGCGCCAACTGGGTGAAATGGTGGTGGAAGAACCGGTTGCCGGCTCCTTTAGCCACTTCGCCTATAAATACTGGGGCAACTTCGCTGGCTTCGCTTCCGGCTGGAACTATTGGGTGCTGTACGTATTGGTTGCCATGGCGGAACTGACCGCAGTCGGTATCTATGTGCAGTACTGGTGGCCCGAGATCCCTACCTGGGTATCGGCGGCTGTGTTCTTCCTGGCCATTAACGCCATCAACCTGGCCAATGTGAAGGTGTATGGCGAAATGGAGTTCTGGTTCGCCATTATCAAAGTCGTGGCAATTATCGGCATGATCGTGTTCGGTGCCTATTTGCTGTTTAGCGGCATGGGAGGCCCAGAAGCCACCGTTACCAATCTGTGGGCACAAGGCGGGTTCTTCCCGAACGGCATCATGGGGCTGGTGATGGCAATGGCAGTGATCATGTTCTCGTTCGGTGGCCTGGAACTGGTAGGCATCACCGCAGCAGAAGCAGACAACCCGCAGAAAAGCATTCCTAAAGCGACCAACCAGGTTATCTACCGTATTCTGCTGTTCTATATCGGTTCACTGGCAATTCTGCTGTCACTGTATCCGTGGGGCAAAGTGGTAGAAGGCGGCAGCCCGTTCGTGCTGATCTTCCATGCATTGAACAGCAATCTGGTGGCAACGGTGCTGAACGTCGTGGTGTTGACTGCTGCGCTATCGGTGTACAACAGCTGTGTTTACTGTAACAGCCGTATGTTGTACGGCTTGGCTAAACAGGGTAATGGGCCGAAAAGTTTGCTGAAAGTTGATGGCCGCGGCGTGCCAGTCATTGCGATTGCCGTCTCCGCAACGGCCACCGCATTCTGCGTGCTGATTAACTACCTGATCCCTGGCCGCGCCTTCGAACTGCTGATGGCACTGGTGGTATCGGCACTGGTGATTAACTGGGCAATGATCAGCCTGGCGCATCTGAAGTTCCGCGCAGCCAAGAACCGCGAAGGCGTTGAGCCGAAGTTCAAAGCCTTCTGGTATCCGTTCAGCAACTACCTGTGCCTAGTGTTTATGGCTGGCATTCTGGTGATCATGTACCTGACGCCGGGGATTCAAATCTCAGTGTTGCTGATCCCAGTCTGGGTGGCGGTATTGGCTATCGGTTATGCCGTCAAGCAGCGTAGCCAGCGCGCAGTAAGCGCAACCAACCGCGGATAAGCTTCCCCAAAACAAAATGGCCCGCAGATTGATCGTCTGCGGGCCATTTTTTTAGCTTAACTCCGCCTATTTATGACGTAATGCTTTCACCTGCTCGGCAGTCACATCCGCCGGCAACCCGCCCCAAGTCACACGCAGGTAGTTCACCAATTCCGCCACCTGCGCATCATCCAGCCGGTCACCAAAAGCAGGCATACTCTGCATGCTTTCTCCGTTAGGGAATTGCTGTGCCGGTAAACCATCCAGCACTGAGACGATCAGGTTTTTAGCATCCGGTTGACGCAGCGTGGCGTTATCACGCATAGCCACCGCCACGTGCGGTTTACCCTCGCCTTCACGCGCATGACAGCCCGAACACTGGTCAAGATAGCTGATACGCCCAGCGTCACTACCCTCGCCAATTTTTACCGGCACAGCAGCCGGCGGCTGTTCTCCCATCAGATAGGTCGCCAGCGCTTGATGGTCTTCCGGCGTCAGGTGACGGGTACTAAGATCCACCACCATATGCATCTCGCTGAAGGCGGAACCCTGCGGTGCAAGGCCGGTCGAGAGGAAACGACTCAGGTCGTCCGGTGTCCAGCCGCGCTGTGCCAACCCGTGCGGAGTGATATTCGGTGCCATAAAGCGCCCAAGATCACCGCCCTGCATAGGTTTACTAAGATCCATTTGACCCAGCATACCGCGTGGCGTGTGGCATTCCCCACAGTGGCCCAGCGTATCCGCCAGATAACGGCCGCGTTGCCACTGGGCTGAAGCCCCCTGCGAGCTGGCCGGCAGCGGATCCTGACTGCGGAACAACAAATTCCAGCCAATCAGCGCCATGCGTTGGTTGAACGGGAATGGCATAGCGTTTTCTGGAATGGCGACATCCACCGCAGGGCGAGTCATCAGGTAGGCATAGATGTCATCGGCATCTTGGCGTGACATCCCTTTATACGAGGTATAAGGCATCGCCGGATACAGATGACGACCGCCCGGTGCCACGCCCTGGGTCACCGCCAGGAAGAAGTCGTCTTTGGTCCAGCGGCCAATACCTTGATCGGCCGAAGGCGTCAGGTTACTGCCATAGATCGTGCCGAACGGCGTATCCAGCGGATACCCCCCTGCCATTGGCGCGCCACCACTGGCGGTATGACAGGCAGCACAGTCGGCGGCCTGAGCCAGATAGCGGCCACGGGTGATCTGTTCGGTGCTGGCGGTTACCTTCTGTACCGGGCCGTCGTAATGGCGATTTTCACGCCACCACAGCACGGCGATGACGATAATCACCACCAGCAGGAACAGCAGTGCGAGACGTTTTTTCATTGCGCCGTCTCCTTCACCAGGCCAGGGGTTTTCAGCACCACGTCGCGTACCGCTTCGTAGTAACGCACATAGCCGGTGCAGCGGCAGATATGACTGTCCAGCGCCTGTTCAATGGCGCTTTCCAGTTGATCGCGGGCAATCGGTTCACGTTTAAGCTTTTCCACGAAAATGGTGGCAGCGTTGACAAAGCCCGGCGTGCAGTAGCCACACTGGAAGCTGTAATGCTCCAGGAAAGCCTGCTGGATCGGCGAAAGCTCAACAACCTCACCTTGTTCATCCACCTTGGCGTGACCTTCGACGGTGCGCACTTTCTTGCCGCTGAAGAAATGCGCGCCGGTGATACAGGTACGCACTTCCTCACTCGTGCCGCTCGGGTGATCGACAATCGCCACGCAGGCGTGGCAGATCCCCTGCCCGCAGCCAAGACGCGAACCGGTCAGGTCAAGATATTCATGCAGGAAATCAATCATCATCAGCCCTTCCGGCACGTCGATCGGGCCGTACTGCTTTTCATTGATGGTCAGGGAAATCGGCTGGGTTTTAATGCTCATTGTAATACCTCACGAATATTTTCTGCACGAACGGGCAAATCACGGAAACGATGGCCGGTAGCGTCGGCGATGGCGTTCACCAGCGCAGCAACCACTGGGATCATCACAACTTCAGCCATCCCTTTTGGCGGATCGGTTTCCGACAGCGCGGGCAGGATGTCATCGGTCTGTTTCCAGACCGCCACATCGCTGGCACGCGGCAGGTGATAACGGTTAAAGTTCCAGGTACCGTTACCTGGCCCGTCCTCGTACAGTGGTAAATATTCGTGCAGCGCATGGCCAATCCCCATCGCCAGCCCGCCCTGCAATTGGCCGGAAACCAATTCCGGCACAATCAGGTTGCCGCACTCCATGATGGAATGGTGGTTCAGTAGCTCCACCTGACCGGTTGCGATATCCACCGCCACCTCTGCCAATGTTCCAACAGCACTGTAATAAGTAACCGCAGCGTTATTGCGCTGGGTCGGTGGGTAATAGGCCTGATTACGTGGCAGCGTCTTAAATTCACCGTTGGCATTGCGTACCGCCAGCCCGTCAATGGGTAGACGTTCACTATTACCACTCAGGGTGAAGTCCGCTTCCGCCCACTGCCAGCGGTTAAACACATGTACCGCTGCACCGGTGATGCCCCCCATCTGGTAGGCTTTTTTCGCCAAACGCTCTAGGCTCAGGACTTCCAAACCGGCGGCGGTCAGACCACCTTCCACCCAACGAGCGTCTTCTCGACGGACTACCAGTGGTGCGGCCTGACCACCACCGATACCGGATTGCCAAATGGCCATCGCCGCCGGCCACAGGCCATGGTCGAATATCAACCGCGCCGCTTCGCGTGTGCTGTGAGAGAAGTAAAATGCCGAGTTACTGGCGCTGGACGGCGAGCAATAGCTTGGTGTCCAGGCTGGGTTGGCTTGCAACTTGTCCTGTTCGGCCTGCGACATGATATAAGGATCGCCGCTGGTGACCATTGGCAGCACTGACCAATCGGTCACAGAGAAGTGAGCCTCATCTGCCGGTTTACCCAGCCACTGAGCACACAGCACCGACTGCGAGGTCGACATCCCGGTCCCCATCTCCGCACCGCTGTGATGCAGCATGATGCGCCCATCTTCCGCCAATTCAACACGGGCGAACGAAGTCTCGGCGCCGGTACCGAAGTCTTTTTGCACGCAACCGAAGCCAACGCCATAACGTTTACCTGGGTGCCGGCTTTCAAATTCCGCCTTACGCTGGGCACGTTGCAGCCATATCTCATGCTTCGCGGCCTTCTCCAGCACTTCATCAGCACGGATGGCACCCGCCGGAATCGCACCCTGGGTATTTTTCATGCCGGATTTCAATACATTGCGCAAACGGAACTCAATCGGATCGATCTTCAGTTCGGCAGCCAGTTCATCCACCATCATCTCGGTGGCAGCCATACTTTGCAGCGTGCCGTAACCACGCGCCGAACCCGCATCTATCGCGCGTGAGGCCAGCCCCACCGCCGACAAATCGCTTTTCGGGAAGTAGTAAATCGACTGTGCGGCGGTTGCCGCCACCATCACCACCGACGGCGTAAAGTTGCTGCGACCACCGCCGTCTGCCGTCATCTCGCCGTGGAATGATTGCAGTACACCGGTCTGCCTGTTCACCGCAATACGGTAATTCATGTCGAAGGCATGGCGCTTTAGCGCGGTCTGGAACTGTTCAAAACGGTCATTGGCCAGGCGTACAGGACGCCCATCACCGTACATTGCCGCCACCGCGCCGTAGTACGGGAAGTTATAGTGATCTTTCGAACCGTAACCGACGGTGTAGCACGGGTGCAAAATCAGTTGTTTCACCGGCGGATTATGCTTAGCCAACATACGTGGCATTTCATCGGCCACTTCCTGCGGTGATTGGGTCGGTATCACCAGATGCAGAGTCTGCGTCGCTGCATCGAACCAACCGTTCGCGTTGTCCGGCTCCAGCGCGGAAGTATCCACTGACTGTGTCGTATAGCGGCGCGACATCACCAGCCAGTCTTCAGGTGGCGTTTGCAGTTCATTGGCGATCATCCCGGCGTAATACATGCCTTCCTGATCCAACTTGCCACCTTCGCGACCTTCCGGCCAAACCGGCAGGTGTTTCTTCATCGAGACAGGGAAAATCGGCGTGTCTTTCAGGCTGGAGAAGCGATCGTCGTCAAACGGCTTATCTCCCCCTACGCGCACATAGCGGAAGGTCCCCCAAGGATCACGTTGCAGCGGGCCGGTTTCCGCACCGTATTTAAGGGTTTCCTCACGGAATTTCAGCTTGTCTTTGGCGAAGCGGAAACGCGCAAAATCGTGATAAATCAGGATTGCCACGGCTTGGCCGAGGTAGGCTGGGGTTTTGCCAACTGGCAACAACATGTCATCGCCGTAGAACGCAGGGAACGCCAAGCCGTCACGTGCCAGATCCTCCGCCGTTACCAGTCTGTCGGGTTGCAGATCGTCCCCCAATAATGAGAGATCGATCCCTTCAAACAGCCGGTCGGCCTTGGTGACGCGTAGAACGAAGGCATGTGCCTGTTGCTGTGGCCAGTGCGGCATATCGACCGCACGGATGTCACGAGCAAACACTTTTTGCCCCATCACTTTCGCGCGACCATCAATACGGAAGCGTATACGCTTTTCATGAGCATCCCAGTTCGGGGACTGGAGGATTTTTTGCTCAAACAGCGCGGCATAAGCGCGGCTGTACAATGGCGCGAGGTATACGGATACCCCCGCTATCACGGCGCTTTTGATAAAGCGACGCCGCGACGGGTTGAAATTGCTCATAAAAAAGTCCTTTGCATTTTTATTGTATTTTTGTGTTCAGCGGTGTTGTTGCGCAAACGCTGACGACCTTGCCGTAGACGTCATAAGCATATGCTTATAACCAAAATTATGTGATGATTAACATGTTGTTTTCAACAAAAACACATCTCAAAAACATATATTTTTAGTAAGGTAATAAAAAGTTGCGCAAATTCGAGCGTGGAAGATGACAGCAGGCATACTGATCGCTGCCGCCGGACGTGGGGAACGCTTCTCCCAGGCCGGTGGCAAAGGCAATAAATTAAATGCTGCGTTTGTGGATGATGCGGGTCAACAACGCCCGCTATTTGAGCAGACACTGCGTCAGGCCCTGTCTTCTGGCCTGCCGGTATGGGTGGTCACGCGACCGGATAATCTGGAAGTGCAACAGATTTGCGCCACTTATCAAGTTGCGACAACGCTGCTCGCCAGCCCCGGCCTTGGCGATTCCATCGCTGCGGGGGTTAACGCGACGCCGCACTGGCAGGGCTGGTTGATACATTTGGCGGATATGCCTTTCGTCACGCCCGCCGTTTTCCAACAGGTGGCCATCGCTTTGCAGCAACACGCGATTGTTCGCCCTAGTTTCCAGCAACAGCCGGGCCACCCGGTCGGTTTTTCCGCTCTATTGCGCAAACAACTGGGCCAATTGCGTGGTGATAATGGAGCGCGAGAGCTACTTAAAGGGCAGCCGGTGTATCTGCTCCCTTTTGAACAGCCCACTGTCGTGCAGGATATTGATCTTCCGTCACAGCTACCGGTCAGCGAGTAAATCAACTATGCAACATCTCGATATCACCGTGGTCAGCCAGGCGATAAACTGGCTGAAACAGCAACCGGTGTGGCTGTGCACCGTACTGAGCACTTATGGCTCTTCGCCACGTTCGCCAGGAGCATTACTGGCGGCGACCCAAGATGGGCATTATTGCGGTTCGCTGTCAGGCGGCTGTGTAGAAGAGGATTTTCTGCGGCGCGTGGCGGCCGGAGAGTATCAGGCTGCCAGCCAGGTGATCCGCTACGGTGAAGGCGGAATGGAACCGAATGTTGCGTTGCCCTGTGGCGGCGTGTTGGAAGTGTTAATTGAGTATTTACCGACCGGTGACGAGAGTATTGGCTATCTGACCACCATCGCTGGCGCCCTCAATGGTCATCACGCGCTGATAAAACGACTGACCTTACCCGATGCTTGCAGCAGCCTGACACTGACCGATTTTGCCAGCACCACCCAAGTCGAACGTCGTGGCCCGCAAATCACTCTGCATATCGCCGCAGCGCCGCGTTTGCTGATCGCCGGGCTATCCAGCGTAGCGCTATACTGCGCCGACTTCGCCAGTTCATTGGGTTTTGAAGTGCTGGTCTGTGAGAACCGCCCAGAAGCGCTGGATAATTTCGCCCCACAACTCAGACCCAACGTTACCTTGTTGCGCCAGTTCCCGGCTAAATTTATTGAAGATGGCGGCTGCCATGCCAATACCGCGATTGTGGCGTTAACGCACGATCCGCGCATGGATGATCTGACACTGATGGAGGCGATTCATACCCCGGCCTTTTACATTGGCGCTATGGGGTCATTGCGCAACAGCGCGCGACGCCGCCAGCGTCTGCAGCAAATTGCCGAATTCAGCCCACAAGAGTTGGAGCGTATTCATGCTCCAATCGGTTTGCCGCTGGGCAGTAAGACCCCGGCGGAAATTGCGCTGGCGGTAATGGCGGATATTGTGCAACAGAAAAACCGTACTCCTGACGTACGCTCACTCAACCAAGAGGTGTCACTGGTACCAGATGCTGGAGCTCAAGATGCAGCTCCTCCCGCTCATTCAGTGAATAGTTGAACATCGTCATGTCTGGCCCTTCGCGACGGGCCAGGCCAAGCTCCGGTAATGCCTGGGTGTAAATCTGCACCACGTGGTCGTGCAAAGCGACAGGCTTGCCGGAGTAGCAAAATCGGCAATAATCGCCGTAGATTTCTGGCAGCGGCTCGAGGCCCGCATCGTCACTGACCGGGTAATCCGCTGCAACACCGAGAACATACTCAACCCTGACCTGCTCCCCATCCGGAATAAACTCGGTAAGTGCATAGGTCAACACTGGCCGGCTAGCCACCGATGCATAAAATCTCTCTCTGATTTTACTGCGGATATGCAGATGCGATTTATCAAGATCGGCAATGTCCAGATGGTAAGCGTAGCTTTTGCCTCGGATTGCATACTGGCCTTTGGCGACCTTGATGCAGTCAACTTTGATGTCGCCAGGCTGGCTGACAGACAATGAACGCACCAGATGGCTGAAGTCCTGCTTGCGGGCATGGCGGTAAACACTGGGAGATTCGGCAAAGTGCTTCTTGAAGCAACGAGAAAAAGTCTGTTGGTTATCAAATTGATATTCAATAGAAATATCAAGAATGCTCTTGCGCGTAAAACGTAAGGCGAAGGCAGCAAGATACAAACGACGGGCGCGAATATAGGAAGCCAGCGACAGATTGGTCTGCGTTTTGAACATTCGCTGCAGATACCATTTCGAGTAGCCTGATTTGGCAGAAACGATATCCAGTGACAGTGGGTTAGTCAGGTTGTCTTCAATCCAGACCAGCAACTCCCTGATATGATTTTCCTGCGTTTCCATGTGTTTGCCGAACCTTCTATTCCAAATATGCCTTTATGCGTGTGTTACTGCTTAGCGCGTTAGGGTATACAGGTTAAAAGGTTGCGTCCAGCGGGCTACAGGACTTTACACAGGAACCTCACTCGCAGATTACTTACCGCCCGCCGCCGGGCGATAAGTATTTACAGAGGTTATTTCACGCAGCGTGCACACTGACCGGCCTGGATCTTCTGGAAGAAGTCATTGCCTTTATCATCGACCAGAATAAACGCCGGGAAATCTTCCACTTCGATTTTCCAGATCGCTTCCATCCCCAATTCCGGGTATTCGACACAGGTCAGACTCTTGATGCTCTGCTGCGCCAATACCGCCGCGGGGCCACCGATACTGCCAAGATAGAAGCCACCGTGCTTGTTACAAGCGTCGGTCACCTGTTGGCTGCGGTTACCTTTCGCCAGCATAATCATACTGCCACCGTGGGATTGCAGTAGATCAACATAAGAGTCCATACGCCCAGCCGTTGTCGGCCCCAGCGAACCCGATGCGTAACCGTCCGGCGTTTTGGCTGGGCCAGCGTAGTAAATCGGGTGGTCCTTCACGTACTGCGGCAAACCTTCACCCTTGTCCAGGCGCTCTTTCAATTTGGCGTGTGCGATATCACGGCCCACGATAATAGTGCCGCTCAACGACAGACGGGTGGATACCGGGTATTGCGACAGCTGTTTTAGGATCTCGGCCATTGGGCGGTTAAGATCAATTTTAATCGCCTCACCTTCCCCGGCCTGACGCAGCTCCTGCGGAATAAACTTGCCCGGGTTATGCTCCAGTTTTTCCAGCCAGATGCCATCGCGGTTGATTTTGCCTTTGATATTACGGTCAGCGGAACAGGAAACCCCCATGCCTACCGGGCAGGATGCGCCATGACGCGGCAGACGCACCACGCGGATGTCGTGCGCAAAGTATTTGCCGCCAAACTGTGCACCCAATCCGAGGTTCTGCGCCTCTTTCAGCAATTCCTCTTCCAGCACCACATCGCGGAACGCCTGACCATGTTCGTTACCTTCGGTCGGCAGGCCATCGTAATACTTAGTGGAGGCCAGCTTCACGGTTTTCAGCGTTGCTTCGGCAGACGTCCCACCGATAACAAATGCGACGTGATACGGCGGACAAGCCGCGGTACCCAACGTACGCATTTTCTCGACCAGATAGTCTTTCAGCTTGCCCGGTGACAGCAGCGCCTTAGTCTCTTGGTAAAGATAGGTTTTGTTGGCTGAACCACCGCCCTTGGCGATACACAGGAATTTGTATTCTTCACCGTCTACGCTGTAGAGATCGATCTGTGCTGGCAGGTTGCTGCCAGTGTTGACCTCGTTGTACATATCCAGCGCAGCGTTTTGCGAATAACGCAGGTTGTCTTCGATAAAGGTGTTGTACACCCCACGTGATAATGCCGCTTCGTCACCGCCGCCGGTCCAGACGCGCTGGCCCTTTTTGCCGACGATAATTGCAGTCCCGGTGTCCTGGCAGGTCGGTAAAATACCCTTGGCGGCGATTTCTGAGTTACGCAGAAATTGCAGCGCAACGTACTTGTCGTTTTCGCTGGCGTCCGGATCCTTGAGGATATCGGCCACCTGCTGCTGGTGCGCTGGGCGCAGCATGAATGAGGCGTCATGGAACGCGTGTTGGGCAAGGAGGGTTAATGCTTCGGGGGCTACTTTCAGGACTTCCTGGCCTTCAAACTCGCTCACCGAAACGTGATCGCGGCTCAACAGATAGTATTCGGTATCGTCTTTCTTCAGCGGGAACGGATCTTGATAATGGAACGGTTTATTCGACATTGATCTCTCACTTGCAACATCAGCTGCGTTAAATTCACACTTACTCAGCCAGCTCGGGGCAGGCCGCGTCAAAAAACTCCCTCCACCTTACGTATTTTTAATCAGTCGGTTATTGCGCTAAATCGCATAATAACCCCTGTGTTAGCAAGGTATTGTTCAGGGCGCTTTCCAATCTTATCTGTGAGCACTGCGGGTACAGACTCAGCATGTACGGTTTATTATCCCGCAGTTAACACATTGATTACAATCCATCGGTGTCGATCAGGTTATCAATGCGGTGAGAAATCTGCCGGGAACAGTTTTGAACGCGGCTTGCAGCAACGCAATTAGGGAAGAGCTCCTGGGATCGTCTGAATGACGCAGCCAACACAAAAGCAGCATCAAATATGATGGGAATACGCTTATTGCCAGCCGACGCGCCATTGCTTAAGCTAGCCACAATGAACAAAGTAAGAATCCCCATTGCGCTACAACAAGCGGTGATGCGCTGTCTGCGAGAAAAATTGCAGCTGGCCCGTCAGCACTTTTCCGTCGAGTTCCCGGAGCCCAAAGTTGTTTACCAACAACGTGGTACCAGCGCGGGTACGGCCTGGCTGCAAGCTTGGGAAATCAGGCTAAACCCGATATTACTGATGGAAAACCAGCAAGCTTTTATCGACGAAGTGGTGCCTCATGAACTGGCGCACCTGTTGGTATTTCGCCAGTTTGGCCGCGTCCCTCCTCACGGCAATGAATGGCGTTGGATGATGGAAAGCGTATTGCAGGTACCTGCCAGCCGTACTCATCAATTTGAGATTGCCTCAGTACAGAGCAAGACCTTCCCCTACCTGTGCGATTGCCAACAGCACCAGCTTACCGTGCGTCGCCATAATCGGGTGCTGCGTGGTGAAAGTGAATACCGTTGCCGTCAGTGCGGCGAAAAGCTGAGATTTAACGCTAACGATCCCCTTTAACGAAACGATTTATACGTTAAAACAAGTAAATATCGTCATTTGCTACTACCGTAAACTTCCGCTACCCTGCCTGCTTTTCCAATTTTGAGCTGTTTTGGAATATGCTTCGCAAAATTTTGTTTACGGTGGTTCTCACCGTGGGTGCCGCTCAGGCCCACGGCATCAATAACTTTTCTCAGGCCAAAGCGGCAGCGGCTAAAATTAACCAGGATGCGCCGGGTTCATTCTACTGCGGCTGCCGGATAGACTGGCAGGGCAAGAAAGGCATCCCCGACCTGAACAGTTGTGGCTATCAGGCGCGTAAAAATGCCCAGCGCGCACAGCGTATCGAATGGGAACATGTGGTACCTGCCTGGCAGTTCGGTCACCAATTACAGTGCTGGCAACAGGGTGGTCGCAAAAACTGCAATAAGGATGCGGGCTACCGACAAATCGAGACCGACCTGCACAACCTGCAGCCGGCGATAGGTGAAGTGAACGGCGATCGTAATAACTTTATGTATAGCCAATGGAAAGGTGGCGAGGGCCAGTACGGCCAGTGCCCAATGAAAGTGGACTTCAAAAACAAACAGGCCGAACCGCCCGCTCGTGCCCGCGGTGCCATCGCTCGTACTTACTTCTATATGCGCGACCGTTATCAACTGCAGCTTTCACGGCAACAGACCCAGCTTTTTGACGTGTGGAACCGTCAATATCCGGTAAACCAGTGGGAATGCCAGCGCGAGGCACGCATCGCTAAGGTACAGGGCAACCATAATCCCTATATTCAGCAAGCTTGCCAGCAACGAAAGGGCTAACCTACTATATACCCGTCGCCTTTCAAGCCGCAGCGTTGTTACCTGCACTCGCCCACCCCAGTTACTTACTAAAGTAAGCGCCTGGGGATGAACGAGCTAGGCGCCTAGCTGCAACTCGAAATTCATAGGGTATAGCCCCTGTTCTATCAGGCAAACTATACCCTCTAGTCAGGATCGAATATTCATATGCGCATACCTCGCATTTATCACCCGCAGTCGTTAATCGACAACGCGGAAATCTTCTTAAGCGAAGACGCCGCCAACCATATCGGGCGTGTACTGCGCATGAACCCCGGCCAGGCGCTGCAGTTATTCGACGGCAGCAATCAGGTGTTTGACGCCGTGATCACCCAGGTCGACAAGAAAAGCGTTCAGGTGCAGCTCAGCGCCGGCCAGTTGGAAGACCGTGAATCACCACTCAATCTGCATCTTGGCCAGGTGATTTCTCGCGGCGAAAAGATGGAGTTCACCATTCAGAAATCCATCGAACTGGGGGTTAATATCATCACCCCGCTGTTTTCCGAGCGCTGCGGCGTGAAGCTGGATGGCGAACGTTTGGCTAAAAAACTTCAGCAATGGCAGAAAATTGCCATCGCCGCCTGCGAACAATGTGGCCGCAATCGTATTCCAGAAATTCGCGAAGCGATGAAACTGGAAGACTGGTGCGCCGAGCAAGATGGCAGCCTGAAACTCAACCTGCATCCACGCGCCAGCCACAGCATCAATACGTTGCCGCTGCCGGTGGAACATGTCCGCCTGCTGATTGGGCCAGAGGGCGGTTTATCCGCCGACGAAATTGCGATGACCACAGGCCACGGATTTACTGATATCCTGCTGGGGCCACGCGTTCTGCGTACAGAAACCACAGCGCTCACCGCAATTACCGCATTGCAGGTACGTTTCGGTGATCTGGGTTAAAGGAGAAAAGATGATTAAGCTCGGCATCGTGATGGACCCTATCGCTTCCATCAATATCAAGAAAGACACCAGCTTCGCCATGCTGCTCGAAGCGCAGCGCCGTGGCTGGGAACTGCATTATATGGAGATGAACGATCTCTATCTGCATGGCGGTGACGGGCGCGCCCGCACTCGCTTGCTGAGCGTGAAGGAAGATAAAGAGAGCTGGTTCAGCTTTGGCAGCGAACAAGATCTGGCGCTGCAGGATCTTGACGTGATCCTGATGCGTAAGGACCCACCTTTCGATACCGAATACATCTACGCAACCTATATTCTGGAGCGTGCGGAAGTCAAAGGCACTCTGGTGGTCAACAAGCCGCAGAGCCTGCGTGACTGCAATGAAAAGCTGTTCACCGCCTGGTTCCCTGAACTGACGCCGGACACCCTGGTGAGCCGCAGTGCAGCGCATATCCGTAAATTCCACCAGCAACATGGTGATATCATCCTCAAACCGCTGGATGGCATGGGCGGCGCGTCCATTTTCCGCGTTAAACAGGACGATCCGAACCTGTCGGTGATTATCGAAACGCTGACCGAACACGGTAGCCGTTTCTGCATGGCGCAAAACTTCCTGCCAGCGATCAAGGAAGGTGATAAGCGTATTCTGGTGGTTGATGGGGAGCCTGTACCTTACTGCCTGGCGCGTATTCCCGCACAAGGCGAAACCCGTGGCAACCTGGCCGCTGGCGGCCGTGGTGAAGCTCGTCCGTTGAGCGAAAGCGACTGGAAAATCGCTCGTGCCGTGGCTCCAACCTTGAAAGAAAAAGGGCTGATCTTTGTTGGCCTGGACGTGATTGGTGATCGACTGACTGAAATCAACGTCACCAGCCCAACCTGTGCACGTGAAATCGAAGCCGCCTTCCCTGTGTCGATTACCGGCATGCTGATGGACGCGATCGAAAAACGTCTGGCGGCAAAATAATCACAGTGCGGGCGATGCTGTCGCCCGCCATCCTGGCTTCCCGGGCCGACTCGCTCGGCCCGCGTCAAGCAAGCTGCGGCTTGAAAGGCGATGGGTATAACCGCATACTGGCGGTTGTTTAACTTCTCACCAATCAATTACCTTAAATAACACCATGAATTTACAGCACCATTTTCTTATCGCTATGCCATCACTTCAGGATCCTCGCTTCAAACGCTCGGTGATTTATGTCTGCGAGCACAATGAAGACGGCGCCATGGGCCTGGTGATCAATAAACCGGTGGAACAGTTCACGGTGGAAACGGTGCTGAGCAAACTGAAGATCATGCCACCGATGCGCGATCCGGCCATCAGCCTGGATAAACCCGTCTTTGCAGGCGGGCCGTTGGCGGACGATCGTGGCTTTATCCTGCATACACCTTGTAAAGGCTTCGGTTCAAGCATTCAGATCTCACCAGAGACCATGATCACCACGTCGAAAGACGTGCTGGAGACACTGGGCACCGCAGACCAACCCGATGACGTGTTGGTGGCGCTCGGTTATGCCGGCTGGGAAAAAGGCCAGTTAGAACAGGAAGTGCTGGAAAACGCCTGGCTGACCATTGAAGCCGACACCAACATTCTGTTCCATACGCCAATCGCCAGCCGCTGGCGCGAGGCGGCTAACCGCCTCGGCATCGACATTTGTAGTATTGCCAACCACGCAGGACATGCTTGATGACCAACCGCACCATTATCGCCTTCGACTTCGGCACCAAAAGCATCGGAGCAGCCATCGGGCAGGAACTCACCGGCAGCGCCCGTGCACTGGCGGCCTTCAAAGCACAAGAGGGTAAGCCGGACTGGCAAAAGATCGAGAAACTACTGAAAGAGTGGCAACCTGATCTGGTCGTCGTCGGGCTGCCGCTGAACATGGACGGCACAGAGCAGTTGGTCACAGAGCAAGCACGCAAGTTCGCCAACCGCTTGCATGGCCGCTTTGGCGTACAAATCGCGCTGCATGATGAGCGCCTCAGTACTGTCGAAGCCCGTGCTAATCTGTTCGACCGCGGTGGGTTCCGCGCTCTGGACAAAGGCAGTGTAGACTCTGCTTCAGCAGTGGTGATCTTGGAAAGCTGGTTTGAGCGGCAACTGGGTTAATCTAATCCTGATGCAAAAGCGTCCTGTTCCCCATTCAGTAACCCAGCACTGATCCGCTGTTGTAAACCCTGTTCAAACGTCTGCATGCCAAACTGCCCACCCGTTTGCAGCACGCTGGCCAGCTGATGGGTTTTGCCTTCGCGGATCATGCTGCTGACTGCCGCTGTCACCGTCAGCACTTCAAAAATAGCCACACGCCCGCCGCCAGGCCTGCTCAACAGTTTTTGGGCGATCACCGCCTGTAAACTGCCAGCCAACTGGGCACGCACATAAGGCTTTTCCTCCGCTGGGAATACATCCACCAACCTTTCTACCGCCTGCGGTGCACTGCGAGTATGCAACGTTGCCAGCACCAGATGACCGGTTTCCGCAGCGGTCAGCGCCAGACGAATGGTGGTGGTATCGCGTAGCTCCCCCAACAAAATCACATCTGGATCCTCACGCAGTGCAGCACGCAATGCGTCGTCAAAACTGTGGCTATCGCGCCCCAATTCCCGCTGTTGGATTAAACACTGCTGGCTGTGGTGGATGAACTCGATAGGATCCTCCACAGTGAGGATATGCCGCCGCTGGTGCTGGTTAATGTTGTCAATCATCGCCGCAAGCGTGGTCGACTTTCCGCTGCCCGTCGCTCCGGTCACCAGAATCAAACCGTCCTCCCGCCGCACCAACGCGGGGATAATATCTGGCGCTGCCAGTGCCGCTAACGTTGGACAGCGGTCGGCAATTAACCGCAAGGCAATGGAAACACCCTGACTTTGCAAAAAGAAATTAGCTCGCAGCCGAATATTGCCCGACAGCGAGAGTGCCAGATCGAGCTGGCCCTGCTGTCGCAACTGCTGCCATTGCGCTGGTTGCAACAACATGCCGCACAGCAAATGCATACTCGCCTCGGTGAGCATTTCGGCCCCTTCCAAGGGCCGCAGATCACCATCAATGCGTAACATCGGTCGATGACCGGTACAAAGGTGCAGATCCGAAGCATTATGCTTTACACTAAGGGCCACGAATTCATCGATATCCATATCAATCTCCTGGGTCAATAATGAGCACTATCCAACAGAATCTGCAGGATGTCAGAAACCGCATTACCGCGGCCGCTCAAGGCTGCGCTCGCACTCCAGAAGAAGTGACACTGCTTGCAGTGAGCAAAACCAAACCTGTGGCAGCGATCGCAGAAGCCATAGCGGCAGGTCAGCGTGCCTTCGGCGAGAACTATGTGCAGGAAGGCGTGGATAAGGTTAAACATTTCGCTGCACTGCCAGAAGGTGCAACGCTGGATTGGCACTTTATCGGCCCGCTGCAATCCAATAAGAGTCGGTTGGTAGCAGAACACTTTGCCTGGTGCCACACCGTCGATCGATTGCGTATCGCCCTGCGTTTGAGCGAACAACGCCCGGCAGACATGCCACCGCTTAACGTGCTGATCCAAATAAATATCAGCGATGAACAGAGCAAATCTGGCATTGTATTGGCTGAACTGCCGGCACTGGCAGAGGCAGTTGCCGCCCTGCCGAATCTCAGGTTGCGCGGACTGATGGCTATCCCCGCTCCGCAAGAGGATTACCAGAACCAGTTAGCGGTGTTCAGCCAGATGCGCGACGCCTTTCAGGCACTGCAACAGCAGTATCCCCAAGTGGACACGCTGTCGATGGGCATGACTGATGATATGACGGCGGCGATTGCTGCAGGCAGTACGATGGTGCGTATTGGCACCGCGATTTTTGGCGCCCGTGATTATTCACAGGCCTAACATATCTATAGCTTTCAAGTTATAGCAATACAGCCAGCTTGAAAGACGACGGATATACACACAGATGAGGAATTTTAATGCAGCACCGTAAGATTACCTTTATTGGTGCCGGTAATATGGCACGCGCTATCATCGCCGGCCTGGTTGCCGGGGGTTACCCGGCCACATCCATCAGCGTTTGCGCACCCTCGGCCAAAAACCGTGATGCGTTGGCGGCAGACTACGGCATCATCAGCAGCAGCGATAACCTTGCTTGCGCACGCGCTGCTGATGTCGTGGTGCTGGCGGTAAAACCGCAAATGATGGCAGACGTGTGTCAGCCCCTGCGCGATCAGATCGACTTCAGCGGTAAACTGGTATTGTCCATCGCCGCGGGTATCCAGGTCAGCCGTTTTTACCAGTTGCTGGGGGATAAACTTAACATCGTCCGCATCATGCCGAACACCCCATCGTTGGTAGGCAAAGGCATGAGTGGCCTGTATGCGCCACAGCAAGTTAGCCAGCAGGACCGCGACTACACCAGCGATTTGATGGCATCCGTAGGTAAAGTCTGTTGGGTGAATGACGAAAGCGGCATCAATAGCGTAATCGCGGCGGCAGGCAGTGCACCGGCTTATTTCTTCCTGTTTATGGAAGCCATGCAGCAGGAAGCCGAACGTATGGGCTTTGACAGCCAGACCGCCCGCGATCTGGTCCAGCAAGCCGCTTCTGGCGCCGCCGCGCTGGTCGAAGCAAACCCAGAGACACCATTATCGACCTTGCGTGAGCAGGTCACCTCCAAAGGCGGCACCACCGCCGAGGCACTACGGGTGTTCAACGAACAACAACTGCCGGCCACCGTGGCCAAAGCGATGCAAGCGGCAGTATCCCGTGCGCAGGAAATGGAAAAATCATTTTAAATAATCGAGAGTTAAGGAGAAGGGCTACTACATGCTAACGCTGACTTTTTTGGTCAAAACCGTTGTTGATCTTTACGTCATGGTACTGCTGCTGCGCATCTGGATGCAGTGGACACGCGCTGACTTTTACAACCCATTCGCACAGTTTGTCGTGAAGATCACCCAGCCGGTGGTTGGCCCGCTGCGCCGTATCATCCCGTCATTGGGGCCAATCGACAGTGCATCACTGCTGTTAGCATTTTTGCTGATGACCATCAAATACCCGCTGCTGTTGCTCATTCAAGGCGGCGCGATGTCACTCAGTCCATATAACCTGCTGTTTGGCTTGATCTCGCTGGTGAAGTCGGCCGGTTACCTGATCTTCTGGGTGATGATTATTCGCGCGCTGATGAGCTGGATTAGCCAGGGCCGCAGCCCAATTGATCAACTGATGTATCAATTGACCGAGCCTTTAATGTCCCCTATCCGTCGTATTCTGCCGGCTATGGGCGGCATTGATTTTTCAGCGATGGTCGTGATCCTGATCTTGTATCTGATCAACTACCTGGGCATGGATCTGTTTGGTGAGATCTGGTTCCTGCTGTGAGTGCAGTTACCCCCGTGCTGGACGGGCTGGCAATCAGGCTATATATTCAGCCGAAAGCCAGCCGCGACCAGATTGTCGGTTTGCATGGCGACGAACTTAAAGTCGCCATTACCGCCCCACCGGTAGACGGCCAGGCTAACGCTCATCTGATCAAGTTTCTCGCCAAGCAGTTCAAAGTGGCGAAAAGCAACGTCATCATAGAGAAAGGCGAACTGGGGCGACATAAACAGTTACGCATCGTTAACCCGCAACAGATCCCCGCCGTGGTCGCGGCGCTAATCGAATAAATTTCAAGGTAGTCATCATGCAAAAAGTCGTTCTTGCCACCGGTAATCCGGGCAAAGTGCGTGAACTCGCCGACCTGCTGGCCGATTTCGGGCTGAATGTGGTCGCACAAACCGAGCTGGGCGTGGATTCCGCTGAGGAAACCGGCCTGACCTTTATCGAAAACGCGATCCTGAAAGCCCGCCACGCCGCGCAAATCACCGGCCTGCCGGCGATTGCCGACGACTCGGGTCTGGCTGTCGACGCGCTGGGCGGTGCACCAGGTATCTATTCTGCACGTTACGCGGGCGTTGACGCTTCAGACCAGCAAAATCTCGACAAATTGCTGATCGCACTGAAAGACGTGCCGCAGGGCAGCCGCGGTGCACAGTTCCACTGTGTACTGGTGTATATGCGCCACGCGGAAGATCCAACCCCGTTGGTGTTCCATGGTAGCTGGGCCGGTGAAATCACCTTTGCGGCCGCAGGTGAAGGCGGCTTCGGTTACGATCCAATCTTCTATGTCCCGGAACTGGGCCGCACAGCGGCAGAGCTGAGCCGTGACGAGAAACGCGCTGTATCTCACCGTGGCAAAGCGCTGAAACTGATGTTGGAAGCGATGCGCAATGCTTAAGTTGCCCCCGCTGAGTTTGTATATTCATATCCCGTGGTGCGTGCAGAAATGCCCGTACTGCGACTTCAACTCGCATGCGTTGAAGGGCGAAGTACCGCATCAAGAATATGTCGATCATCTGTTGGCAGACCTGGATGCCGATCTGCCGTTGGTTGCCGGCCGCGAAATCAGTACCATTTTTATCGGCGGCGGTACCCCTAGCCTGCTCAGCGCCGAAGCGATGCAATCGCTGCTGGACGGTGTCCGTGCACGTATACACGTGGTTGAGGGTGCCGAGATCACCATGGAGGCGAATCCTGGTACCGTTGAGGCCGATCGCTTCAGCGGCTACCAGCGCGCCGGTGTGAACCGTATTTCAATCGGGGTCCAGAGCTTCAGCGCCGAGAAGTTAACTCGTCTGGGACGCATACACGGCCCGGAAGAGGCCAAACGCGCGGCACACCTGGCTACCGGTCTTGGTCTGCGCAGCTTTAACCTCGATCTGATGCACGGCCTGCCGGACCAGTCGCTGGAAGAAGCGCTGGACGATTTACGCCAGGCGATTGCCCTGAACCCACCGCACCTGTCGTGGTATCAGTTGACCATCGAACCTAATACCCTGTTCAGCTCGCGCCCGCCGGTACTGCCGGACGACGATGCGCTGTGGGATATTTTCGAACGCGGTCACGAACTACTGAGCGCCGCTGGTTATCAACAATATGAAACCTCGGCCTATGCCAAACCCGGCTATCAGTGCCAACACAACCTCAACTATTGGCGCTTCGGCGACTATCTGGGGATTGGCTGCGGCGCACACGGTAAACTGACCTTCAGCGACGGTCGTATTCTGCGTACGGCGAAAACCAAGCATCCGCGTGGTTTTATGCAGGGCAAGTATATGGACAAACAGCATGAGGTGATGACGGCAGATCGACCATTCGAGTTCTTCATGAACCGCTTTCGTCTGCTGGAAGCCGCACCGCGTGCCGAATTCGTCAACTATACCGGGCTGGATGAAAGCACTATCCGTGCACCACTGGACGAAGCGCTGGCGAAAGGCTATCTGGAAGAAACGCCGGAATATTGGCAAATCACCGAGAAAGGTAAACTCTTCCTTAACTCGCTGCTGGAGTTGTTCCTGGCAGATGAATAGAAAAAAGCGCTGAATTATCAGCGCTTTTTTTTGCTTCACTCTGAAGATACCAAACAGCAAGCGATCAACCGTGATGTCATGTTATTTCAACGAATTAAGCAGATCTTTACGCTGAGTCTCCAGACCTGTAACACGGTTACACACGTCACGGCCAAAGTTCTGGAAGTCCTGCTCTTGGTTGTTCCATTCATTCTGAATCGCTTTCTGCAGGCCGCCCAGGTTACCCATGATCGCCTGCAACGGGTTGCCGCCACTGTTGGCAGCCTGTTTGACACCCATCTCATTCAGACTGTCCTGTAGCACACCACCCATGCTCTGCTGCACGAGATTACGGCCATCCTGCTCAACCTGGTCAATCGCCTTGTGGTGGAAGGTCAGGCCGTCGCTGCGGTGCTCGATAATACGGTTCATCTGCTGCTTGAGCTGGCCATTCAAAGTGGTCAGCCGGTTACGCACGTTGCTGTCGCTCCCCAGCTCCTTAACAATCACCTTGTCCAGCGCCACGCGCGCTTTTTCCAGGTGTTGCTGCGCACCTTTATCAATCCAAGGCAATTCTTTACGCAGTGCGCTCTGATAGCTGAAGGCCTTTTGCCGCTGGCTGTCATTTATGCTCAAAGCCTGGCCGTTGCGGGTTACATCACCATCAGGTGAAATCTGCAGATTGCCACTGGCGCCCGTCACCTGCACATTTTGCGGGCTGATAATCACGTCGTCCTGAGGTTTAACACCGCACTGATACTCGGCGTGTGCCTGTGAAGCCGTCAACAACAACAAGGCTAATCCGGTTTTCTTTAACATATTTTCTCCTGACGCCCTTCCGTGATGGGCTAAAAAATCGAACGGCTAATCCGTTGAGACAACAGTTCCAGTGCCGCAGTTCCCGCCAACGAGTTACCGGAGGCATCCAGCTCCGGTGACCAGACAGCGATCGACAGCTCATCAGGAACAATGGCGACGATACCGCCACCGACGCCAGATTTTCCCGGCATACCCACACGGTAAGCAAACTCCCCTGCACCATCGTACATACCGCTGGTCATCATCAGCGCATTAATCTGTCGCGCCTGCAATGGGCTGATCACTTCACGTCCGCTAAGATCGCGGCCATGATTGGCCAGGTAAACGAAGCTACGTGCCAGCTCTACGCAGCTCATTCGCAGCGCACAGTAGTGGAAATAGGTTTGCAGCACGGTGAGCACGTCGTTTTCGAAGTTGCCGAATGACTTCATCAGATAAGCTATTGCGGCATTGCGATCGGAGTGTTCAAACTCGGAACGGGCCACCCGCGCATCATAGGCCAGGTCATCTTCACCGGCCAGTTGGCGCACCACTTCCAGCATTCGCTGTTTGGGGGCACTGAGCCGGGTTTGCAGCATGTCGCACACCACCAGCGCACCGGGATTAATAAACGGATTGCGCGGTTTGCCCTGCTCCATCTCCAACTGCAACAACGAGTTGAACGGCAGACCGGAAGGTTCTTTGCCGACCCGTTGCCAGATTTCGTGTTCCTGATAGCGTGCCAGTGCCAGCGTCAGACTCAGTACCTTGGAAATGGACTGAATAGAGAAGCGCTCGGTGGCGTTACCCGCCTGGAACATTTCGCCGTCGACGGTGCAAACGGCAATGGCCAGGCGATCAGCAGCCACTTCTGCCAGCGCCGGTATGTAATCTGCCACTTTGCCCTGACCTATCAGCGGGCGCACCTGTTGCAGAATGTCATCCAGCAACGCGTTATCCAATGTTGTTACCACCGCGGTCACACTCCGGACAAAACAAAGGCGCCATTAAGGCACCTTAAAAGCAATAAGCATAGCGCGGCACAAAGCCGCGCCCATCAGGCTGGGAAAATCAGTCCCACCAGATATCGAACAGATCACTGACCTTCACGTCGGTCAGTTTACGCGCTTCCAGCCATTTTTTGACCAGTTCGCGTTGTTCGTCGGTGCAGTGACCGATAGTTTGCAGACAGATCAAACCTTCCCACTGCAGGTAGCCGCTACCGTCAAACGCCATGCCGTTCGGCTCGATCACTTCATCAATGAAAGCGTCCAGCGTGCTGTCGATGTCTTCAACCGAGGTGCCTTCGGCAAAACGCCATGCTACGGAGAAACCCAGCTCCTGAAACTCTTCAATGTGTAACTTTTTACGTAAACGACGACTGCGGTTCTTAGCCATTATTCTTTCCTCTCAAACATCAAATCCCAAACGCCATGTCCCAGACGCTGGCCGCGTAATTCAAATTTTGTCAGTGGGCGTGAATCCGGACGCGGCACGTAATCATTATCGCTGGAAAGATTACGGTAGCCTGAGATCCCGTTCATAACCTCTAACATATGTTCTGCGTAAGGCTGCCAGTCGGTGGCCATGTGGAACACGCCGCCTACTTTCAGTTTACGACGCACCAATTCAACAAACGGCGTCTGTACGATACGGCGCTTGTTGTGGCGCGCTTTGTGCCACGGATCGGGGAAAAACAGCTGAACCATGTCCAGCGAACCGTCCGGGATCATATTCTCCAGCACCTCAACTGCGTCGTGACACATTACGCGCAGGTTGCTCAACTCCGCTTCGGTGGCGTCGGCCAAACACGCGCCCACACCCGGCGAATGTACTTCAATCCCCAAGAAATTCTGCTGCGGGTTATTACCCGCCATGGTCACCAGCGAGGCGCCCATACCAAAACCGATCTCCAGCACGGTCGGTGCATCGCGCCCGAACAGTGCAGTGATGTCGACAGGTTCAGCCTGATACTCCACGCCCATCACCGGCCAATAGTTGTCCAGCGCGTGCTGCTGGCCTTTGGTCAGCCGCCCCTGGCGGCGAACAAAACTGCGGATACGGCGCATAGCGCGGCCGTTCTCATCAAATTCCGGGGAGATGACGTCATTAATCATAGTGCTTTCTGTCTGTTTGGCTGCTAATTAGGGAAACGCGCATTATGCAAAGATACATTGGTTTAGCAAGTGTTCATCTTATGTACCTGCCGTGCGACGTCGGAAAGTTCCGGTTTACAGCATCATGACTCTATGCTGCAATCGCGCTTCATTTTCTGCCGGATATCGAATCTGCTTATGATGCAAGCACAACAGTTCGCACAGGTGGTGCTTGACTGGTACCAGCGTTACGGCCGCAAAACTCTGCCGTGGCAGCTTGATAAAACCGCCTATCAAGTATGGCTATCTGAGGTCATGTTGCAACAAACTCAGGTTGCCACCGTGATCCCTTACTTTCAGCGCTTTATCGCTCGTTTTCCCAACGTGCGTGCTCTGGCAGAAGCGCCGCTGGACGAAGTGCTACATCTGTGGACCGGCCTGGGTTACTACGCCCGAGCGCGTAACCTGCACAAGGCTGCGCAGACTATTGTCGCACAGCACGGCGGCGAGTTCCCGACAACCTTTGAAGAAATCCACGCGCTGCCTGGAATCGGCCGTTCAACCGCAGGTGCAGTACTGTCTCTGGCACTCGGCCAACACTACCCGATCCTCGATGGCAACGTGAAACGCGTATTGGCACGCTGCTATGCGGTTGAAGGTTGGCCTGGCAAGAAAGACGTGGAAAACCGTCTCTGGCAGATCAGTGAAGACGTCACCCCGGCAAAGGGCGTCGGCCAGTTCAATCAGGCGATGATGGACCTGGGGGCAATGGTTTGTACCCGCTCCAAACCCAAATGCGAGCTATGCCCGCTCAGCCTAGGCTGTATCGCCTATGCCAACCACAGTTGGGCGAAATACCCCGGTAAAAAACCCAAGCAAACCCTACCGGAAAAAACGGCCTACTTTTTATTGTTGCAGCAGGGTGAGCAAGCCTGGCTGGAACAACGGCCAGCCGTTGGGCTATGGGGTGGCCTATTTTGCTTCCCGCAGTTCAGCGAACGAGAAGAGATGGAACTCTGGCTCCAACAACGCGGTCTGAAAAACAATCGCCAGCAGCAGTTGACCGCATTTCGTCATACTTTCAGTCATTTCCATCTCGATATCGTGCCGATATGGTTGGATATGAACGACGCGGCGGCCAGCATGGATGAAGGCGCCGGTCTCTGGTATAACTTGGCGCAGCCGCCATCGGTCGGGCTGGCAGCGCCGGTTGACCGCCTGTTACAACAGTTGGCAAAACAGTCACCACGCCAGCAGGGTTTATTTGGCGATAGCGCCATTGATGAGGAATTAGCATGAGCAGAACCATTTTTTGTACCTTCCTGCAACGCGATGCCGAAGGGCAGGATTTTCAACTTTACCCAGGGGACGTCGGCAAACGTATCTATAACGAGATCTCGAAGGAAGCCTGGGCAGAATGGATGAAAAAACAAACCATGCTGATCAACGAGAAAAAACTGAACATGATGAACGTGGATGACCGCAAACTGCTGGAAGCGGAAATGATCAAGTTCCTCTTCGAAGGGCACGACGTGCACATCGAAGGCTATACGCCACCGAGCGAATAACGCTGTTGGGGCCAGGCGCTGGCCCTCTTCAATATTTCCCGTATACGGCTTTAAGATGAAGAAAATTTTAGCTTTGCTAGTGATAGCGCCTTTGCTGATTTCCTGTTCCGGCAAAAAAAGTGAAGAAGTCAACGAAGCCCTGGTCAAAGACACCAACGGCTTTGAGATCCTGATGGGCCAATTCGCCCACAACATTGAGAATATCTGGGGTCTGAACGAAGTTCTGATCGCCGGGCCAAAAGATTACGTTAAATACACCGACCAGTATCAAACCCGTAGCCACATCAACTTTGATTCTGGTGCCATCACCATTGAAACCATCGCCACCACCGATCCTGCTGCACACCTGCGTCAGGCGATTATCAGCACCTTGCTGATGGGCGACGATCCGGGTTCTATCGATCTCTACTCCGACGTCAACGATATTCAGATCAGTAAAGAACCGTTCCTGTATGGTCAGGTACTGGATAACAAAGGCGCGCCGATCCGTTGGGAATGGCGTGCAGCGCATTTTGCTGACTATCTGTTGCAGAGCAAACTGCAAAAACGGACTTCCGGCCTGCACGTGATTTACTCAATCACCATCCAGTTGGTACCGAACCACCTGGACAAACGTGCGCATAAATATCTGCCAATGGTCCGTAAAGCGTCGGAGAAATACGGTGTTGAAGAGTCACTGATCCTGGCGATCATGCAGACCGAATCGAGCTTTAACCCCTATGCGGTAAGCGGTTCGGATGCGCTAGGCCTGATGCAGGTGGTGCAACACACCGCCGGTAAAGACGTGTTCCAGATGCGCGGGAAATGGGGTAAACCAAGCCGCAGCTACCTGTTCGATCCAGAGAACAATATCGACACCGGTACCGCCTATTTGGCCATTTTGCAGAACAACTACCTGGGTGGTATTCAGAACCCAACCTCGCGTCGCTATGCCGTTATCACCGCCTATAACGGTGGTGCAGGCAGTGTGTTGCGAGTGTTCTCCAGCGACAGGACTCGAGCGGTGAGTATCATCAATGGCATGCAGCCGGGCGACGTTTATCAGACGCTGACGACTAAGCATCCAGCCGGTGAATCACGCCGTTATCTGGTGAAAGTGAACAACGCGCAAAAGAGCTATCGACGCCGTTAATCACCTTGGTCAGGGCGGCCTTTCGTGCCGTCCTGACCAACCACATCACTCTGCAATACTATAGCCATTGCGACCACGCGCCTTGGCGCGGTATAACGCGCGATCGGCTGCCGCCAGTAGTTGCTCACGGTTTTGTCCCGGTTGCCATTGTGCAACCCCTTGGCTTACCGTCACCCATTGTGCCACCTCGGAAGCGGCATGCGGCATCGCCAAACCCGCGAGCAGCGCCTCAATTCTTTGTGCGACTTGTTCAGCCTCACGGGCATCAGATTTCGGCAGCAGGATAATAAACTCTTCACCACCATAACGGGCCACCAGATCCTGCGAACGTCGTGTTGCACTGTCCAAACAGGCCGCAAGCCTAACCAAGCACTCATCTCCCTGTTGGTGTCCATAGTGATCGTTATATTTTTTAAAGAAATCGACATCCAACAGAATCAGCGTAAACGGCGACTGTAGAGTCGACTCCCGCAGTAAAACAGCGTCAAAGTAGTGATCAAAGTAGCGCCGATTAGCGATACCGGTGAGTGGATCACGGTGTGCCAGCTTACTCAGACGCTCAATCAGTTGTTTGTTTTCCTGCTCACGCTCAATAGCCAAGGTGAACCATTGTTCCAGCCGATGCTGCGCCGAATAAATCAGAAACAGCATCAAGGCATATGAAATCAGGTTAACCAGAGAAAAAGCGCTGCGGATAAAGATATTTTCGACTATCGCCACCAACAACACCGGGATGCTGAACAGGAAGAACAATCGTGGGGAAAGGTAAAAAGCGATCAATGAGGAAAACAGCAGGCCGAGTGACAAAGGGTAAACCAGATTAATATTATTGTTGACGATCAAATGATGGAAAACGCCGCACCAACATAACGCCAGTAACAGGATACACACCACCGCGCCGCGCCAAACCGCCAGTTCTCCGCGTGCAGCCAACTGGCGTAATACGATAAAAGACAGGGCGGACAATAACACCACGCTATCGATAGCCGGGGCGCCACGTAACAGATCAGTCAGAGAGTGATCGCCGAGTGTCTGAGCGCGTTGGAGCAAGAGATAGGCGGCAAGCAACACATTAACCAATAGGAACCAGTTAAAATTACGCAGCGTTGAACGTCTTTTCTCACTGCTGACCCACTCGGGATAACCCTCTTCTTTCATCATCTTATTCCAATACTCATGGCTTTTACCTAAAAGGTAGTGCCGCCATTCGGCTTTGTCATCCCGAGTCATGGTGATTTAAAAGCAGCCCCTGCGAGCTAATGCTTGTCAGTTAATCAGAATGGCTGGTTTTATTCGGTCTCTGAAGGTTCCGTGTATGAGGAATTGCCATAAACGTTCGGTATTTCTTTGCCGCCAAGATGAACGGCAATTGGAGGGGCCGAAGGCGCGGCCCCTCCACCCGCGCCCCTGCTTAACACCAGCTGCCCGCTACGCGGGTCCCCTCGCAGCGTCAGCGTTGCCGGGCGGGTCGGCTACGACAAACATCCCTGTTCGTCTCGCCTCAACCGGCCTTCCCTGGCCGGTTGCCCCTGACAACGCCGCCTTGCTCGGCAGCCGGTGATGCGCATTAAGGTCAACACCCTAATCAGCAGCCACCGGGCAACCTACCCCCTCTGTGGGCTACCTACCGAAAAACGACGAAAGTGCCTCTATGAGCACGGTGTTGGACGCCCTTGAAGACGTCGAACGCAGGAACAAAGCATAGGCGAAACCGCCATGGATGGCGGTTTCAGGCGAGACAGACAGGGACGTCTGTCGTAGCCGGCCGTGATGCGGAGTGACAAAGAGAGAGTCGTTGGCGCAGCCAACCGTCTGATAGGGCAAGGCGTGGGTTGCAAGGGACCGCGCCTAGGGTCCCTTGCTCGGTCGGGGCGCCGGTGTTTCATGGTCACCAGCGTTAATCGACCGAAATATCCCCCATCTTCACAAAGACTAACTGACTAACATTCGCTCTGCGGCCCTACCAAATTATTGCTTGATCATATAGCCGAAGATACGCTTCCAACCGTGATCCTTTTTCTCGATATAAACGCCCTGCAACTCTGGAGAAAATCCCGGTAGCCGGTTAATCCCATCTTCCAATGCCAAAAAGTAGCGCTGAACTGCGCCACCCCACACTTCCCCAGGTACCACACAGAGTACACCCGGCGGGTATGGCAGCGCCCCTTCAGCCGCAATGCGCCCTTCCGCCTGAGCAATGGGTACCAGCTCAACATTGTCGCGAATAAACTCTACGTTAGCGTCTTGCGGGTTCATCATCACCTGTGGGAAATGACGCTGGCGGAACATCTCTTTCTGCAATTGTTTCACATCAAAACTGACGTACAGGTCATGCATTTCCTGACACAACTGGCGCAGGGTATAACCACGATAGCGCTGTTCATTCTTGCGATATACCGTTGGCAAAACCACACTTAACGGCGCGTCTTCTGCCACATAGCGCTCGAACTGCACCAACATATCCACCAACTGTTCCATCTTGGCCGGATTTTCCGCCGGGGTCAGCAGGAACAAGATTGAATTAAGATCACATTTTTCCGGAACGATGCCGTTCTCACGCAAGAAGTTGGCCAGAATGGTCGCCGGCACGCCGAACTCGGTGTACTGGCCGGTGGTTGCGTCTATACCCGGCGTGGTCAACAGCAATTTGCACGGGTCAACCAAATACTGGTCCTGGGCATAACCTTCAAAACCGTGCCATTTCTCGTCCGGTACAAAATTGAAGAAACGCGCGTCGTTGGCGATCAGATCAGTGTCGTAATCTTGCCAATTCTTACCCGCCACCTGCAGCGGAATAAACGGCTTGAGCTGCGAGCAACGTTCCAACAGTTGCTTGCGCGTCTCAATACCCAATTTCACGCAATCCATCCACATGCGACGACCGGCAGCCCCGGCGTGCATCTTGGCATTCACATCCAGCGCAGCGAATAGCGGGTAAAACGGGCTGGTCGAGGCGTGCAGCATGAAAGCATTATTGAGATGCTTATGATTGCAGTGGCGCTTCTGGCCCTTGATATGGTCGTCTTTTTTGTGGATTTGCGAGGTCTGCGAGAAACCGGCCTGCTGCTTGTGTACCGACTGGGTGACAAAGATACCCGGATCCAGCTCATCGAGCTCCAGCAACAGCGGCGAACACTCTTTCAGCATCGGGATAAAGCCTTCGTAACCCACCCAGGCAGAGTCAAACAGGATGTAGTCACACAGGTGGCCGATAGAGTCGATCACCTGGCGTGCGTTATAGATAGTGCCGTCATAAGTACCGAGCTGAATAATTGCCAGCCGGAACGGACGTGCTGCATTGGCCTTCTCGGGCGCTACGTCACGAATTTGCTCGCGCAGATAGTGCTCATCAAAACAGCGTGAATCAATGCCGCCAATAAAACCAAACGGGTTACGCGCGGTTTCCAGATATACCGGCGTAGCCCCGGCCTGGATCAACGCACCGTGGTGGTTGGATTTATGGTTGTTGCGATCGAACAAAACCAGGTCGCCACGCGTCAGCAATGCATTGGTCACGACTTTGTTGGCTGCCGAAGTACCATTGAGCACGAAATAGGTTTTATCGGCATTGAATACCCGCGCAGCATGTTTTTGTGCATCCTTGGCCGACCCTTCGTGGATCAGAAGATCGCCCAACTTAACGTCAGCGTTGCACATGTCAGAACGGAAAAGTGTTTCACCGTAGAACTCAAAAAACTTCCGGCCGGCCGGGTGCTTGCGGAAAAACTCCCCCCCCTGATGCCCAGGGCAAGCAAAGGTCGAGTTCTCCATTTCCACGTAGGTTTTCAATGTTTTGAAAAACGGCGGCAACAGCGCTTGTTCGTAAGCATCCGCAGCAGCTTCCAATTGCGCCATGTAGAACGCCTTACTGGCACCGTCCAGCGCAAAAACGCCACTGATAAAAGGTAGGTAGTCCGGGGAAAGATGTTCATCCGCGGCAACCGCCACAAAGGTCGGGATCTCGAACCCGGTCGCTTTAAGGTGCGCCAGGATACCGGTGTTGACGTCATCAACCGACACCACTAACGCAGCGACATCGGTGAAGTCCGTTTGCTCTACGCGGACGATCTGACGCAGCGTTTCAATGGTAGCGACCAGGCTGGCGCTGGTGGCGATTTTCAATTCTTTCATCATGCTAACTCTCAAACGGTTAAGGATGAGGGTGTGCCACAGGGCACAGTAATGAGATAACAAAGGTTATCCCGGTAAAGTGATGTCCGGCGTCGCAGCATTTACCCTAAATAGGCATGACCGGCTGACTCTCCTAAGATTATCAGGTATCTATCCAAAATAATTGGAGTTGCATCGAGGCGGCAAGTGAACAAGTCCCGATGAGCTGACATCAGTCAGTGATTCGGGCGTGTGAATGTAGCCAACACAGATGCAGCTTCAAGTATGAAGGATATATTAGGGGCTGGTATCGGCAGCGACCAATAGACATCAGTAAAATCAGAACCGCAGTTCTATTTTTAATAATGCCTAACAGCGAGCATCAGATAGCCTTACCGCATGGCAGGCTGGGTATTTCTGGCGGACCGCGTTCGGGAAAAGTAAGAACAGAGTGATGGCATCATAAGATGTCTGGTGCGCAACTGCGCTTGAACAACAAAACCAGTCATGCCTGTAATCCTCTGACTTATGATGAGGGGGAATCACCGCATCGTGAATTTGCGCAATGATTGCACGTTTTTTTTGACGGTTCAAGCCGGTTAATAACCACTAAAAATGCATAATTATTTATTTTTTGCCATGTGAATAACCTCACATGGCAAGACTGACATGATTAGAACAAGTTAAACGCGTAATCCACTTGCAGTTCGATCGAATGGTTTCTCGCACGCATCGGTTTGCCGTCCGGCGTCAACTTGGGTTGATTATGCTGACTTTGGAAATTCCAGGAAGGGCCGCCAGAAAGCTGTATCGCCAGGTTTTTTAACGCTGGCTGTGAAGGCGTCCAACGTGAATAAACCAGCGTTTCCCCACGATCAAGCTTCTGACCTTGGTACTTCATTCCCCACCCGTAGTTGGTGACCATACCCAACTCAACTTCCGGTAAAATTGCATAACCGAACGTCCAGGCCAGCATCTTTTCTTTATCGCCAACATAGTCATTGCCCCAACTGTCAGCCATCGAGTTAAACGTCCCTCGACTGTGCTTGGCCAGGTGCCACTCAAAACGCCCTAACCCGCCAGACAACGAGGCGCGGGTGTAAGACGCCCCAACCTTATGCTTCCAGCGATCTGCGCGCCACTCGGCATACATCGCTGCATGATAGGCATCATCATCAAAGGTTTTATGACTACGTGACATATGCGTCCAGTCATTCAAACCATGATTAAGGTAAAATTGGCTCGCCAACTTGAAACGATGATCAACCCAGGCGGCAGGTTGCCAACCTAATTCCAGCCCCTGCCGTTGCAGATAGTTATGGCTTTCACCGAAGAAATAGAGCGCACTGTAACCCCGATCGCTATAGCTCAACTCACCGGTAGCAATACTGCTAATCTGCTTTTTATCCGCCGTTCGGAAATGAATTTTATCCGGGGAATCCCTGTCACTGTAGCGCGTCACATAGGCGCCGCGAACGCGTAATGGCCCAGTAGCTGCTTCACCACGCCAGCCCAGATAAGTGCTTGGAATAGCCCGCGTTGAGTTATTGAGCGCGCCCCATTTTTTTATCTGTTGCCAGCCGGAATACAGATGCAAGTAGGTATCGTCATCTCCCAAACGCCCTTTCAGATAGAGTTGGCCGATCTTATTAAAACCTTTAGCCTGACCATTGTCGTTATACAACACACTACGGCCCCAAAAATCATCGCTGGCCGCCAATTTCACCACACCATAATAAGACGCATCTATCCCCAGCATATCCGCGAAATAACCGGACTGATAATCAAGGGTGATCCCTTGCCCCCAAGCGGTCTGATTTGAGCGCTGACCATAGTCCTCCGTGCTGAGGTTTTTAAATACATTGCGGAACGACAGATCCGCATGGCTGTCATTAATCACATTGGAAAACATATTACCGTTATTCGTTACTTTAATTTCTTCTGCTACACCCTGAAAAGAAAATAAAATAGAGAGCAGTGCCAGTGGTCGGTTTATTTTAAATTGCATTATTTTATTCATAGAAAAATCCCGTTTTCTATTTAATAACCCAGAGATATTTATATTTAATAATTAGATTTTATTGTGATACGAAGTTGTTCCTCTCTAAAAGTAGAGAGGAACATGGTTTACATTTACTGGGTAATAATGGTGTGAATTAACTTAGGTACTTCTGCTTTGTCCGCAATGGTGATGCTTTCATATATTTTCGCCATCACGCTTGCCACATCCTCGCGGTTCGCATGAATCGTCAGCAGTGAGTCACCGATGGCTACCCGATCACCGACTTTCTTATGCATCATCAGGCCAACAGCCAAATCGATATCATCTTCCTTGGTTGCACGCCCAGCCCCGAGTAACATCGCCGCGACACCGATCTCGTCGGCAACAATGTTTGCGACCACTCCAGCTTGTTTGGCCGGGACTTCAATCCGATATTTCGCCTGCGGCAGCTTCTCGGGGTGATCTACCATCGAAGCATCCCCTCCCTGGTTCGCCAGGAAATCACGGAATTTAGCCAACGCTTTACCGTTACGGATTACCTCTTCCAGCATCTGGCGTGCGGCAGGTAAAGAATCTGCCTTTTTCGCCAACACCACCATTTGGCTGCCCAACTGCATCACCAGTTCGGTCAGATCTTCCGGCCCTTCACCACGCAGCGTTTCGATGGCCTCTTTCACCTCCAGCGCATTCCCGATAGCGTAGCCCAGTGGCTGCGACATATCAGAAATCACCGCCATCGTATTACGACCGACGTGATTGCCAATGCGTACCATCGCCGTCGCCAGTGCGATCGCGTCGTCGGTGGTTTTCATAAATGCGCCTGCACCGGTTTTCACATCCAGTACGATCGCATCAGCCCCTGCGGCAATCTTCTTGCTCATGATTGAGCCGGCGATCAGCGGAATGGAGTTTACCGTGCTAGTAACATCACGCAGCGCATACAGTTTTTTATCCGCCGGGGTCAAATTACCGGTTTGACCAATCACAGCAATTTTGTCGCGATTAACCAGCTCGATAAACTGTTCACTGGAAATTTCCACATGGAAACCCGCCACGGCTTCCAGCTTATCGATCGTGCCGCCGGTGTGGCCCAAACCACGACCGGACATTTTCGCAACCGGGATATCCAGTGCCGCCACTAAAGGTGCCAGCACCAGCGTCGTCGTATCGCCAACGCCGCCAGTCGAGTGTTTATCGACCTTTACGCCTTCGATCGCAGAAAGATCGATCACATCCCCTGAATTCACCATCGCCATAGTCAGATCAGCGCGTTCACGATCGTTCATATCCTGGAAAAAGATCGCCATTGCCAGTGCACTCGCCTGGTAATCAGGAATATTGCCCTGGGTATAACCATCAACAAAAAATGCAATTTCTTGCGTTGTCAGTTCTTTTCCATCGCGCTTTTTGGCGATGATATCAACCATTCTCATTGTCTTTCCCTTAGTCTTTATTTCTGTAAATTAATTTTATAAATAGCAAAACCAATATCGTCTTTTTCAATCAATTCCATAGGGTGCTGAGCAGCTTGCTTGATATAAGCAGCAGCATTCTGGCTTGGCGATGTTTCCATCCGAATATCTAATTTCTTATCCGAGGAAATAGGTGCAATCTGCCAGCTGTTTATTACTTGTGGCTTATACTCACCATGTTGTTTGGTTTGTTCACTGATGTAATTAGCAACAATGGTGCGCACTTCGTCCGGAGAGGAGATAACAACATGCTTTTCCCCCGTCCCTGCAAACTTGCCGGTAAATGCCCGGTAGTTGTTAACGGCAACCAGGAATCGCGCATGGGCTGCGATCGGCTTACCCTGATAGGTCAGTGACGTGATGCGTTGCGCCTGTGGGTTAATCAGGTTGCAATCGCCGTCGTAACGCGCGGGCTGAGTCACATCTATTTGATAACTCAGGTCGTCAAACATATCGAAGTTATAAGCGCGAAAACCGTCCCAATTAAGCAGTGACTGTGGCTTATCCGTCTTCACGTCTATCTGGTTATACATGCCGGCAGAGCACTCTAACCACTCTTTCAGATCGCTTCCCTGTACTTTCACTGCGGCCAGCGTATTGGCGTACTGGTAAAGATCTGCCGCATTACGGAAGCTCAAAGGCCCTTTGCGCATATCGACAAAGGCCGCCGGATCGTTCTTCCTGCCACCGGCTTTAAACGGCGCAGCAGCCGAAATCACGGGTATATCTGCCAGATCCGGATCGCCCTGGATATAGTGCTTAACATAGGCTTTCTGCGCTTCACGGATAATCTGGATTGCTGAGGAGTCCTGCACCAACGCCAAATAGGTATTGGTATCTTCAGCGATAGTACCGATAGGCTTGTTAACGAACTTACGCGTATCGTCATGCGCCTGTTCCAGCGTTTTCACCAGCGCTGTTTTGGCAGCCGCCACTGACTTGTCGTTTTTCTTGTCGAAAATTGGTCGCGCCTCTGCACGGCTGGATACAACCTTCCAGTTGTTAGTTTCCCCTTCAAGTACTAGATCAATAACCCCCAGGTGATCAGCCCAGTGGCCCGGCATCACCGCAGGTACGCCGTTGACTGTCCCCTGATCGATATCAACCCCGGGGATTGCAGCGAAGCTCTTGCTAGGGAAAATACCGTGAGAATGGCCGAACGCAATGGCATCAATCCCCGGAACCTGCGAAAGGTAATACACAGAATTTTCTGCCAAGGCTTTATAAGGATCGGCAGAAAGGCCAGAGTGGGCGATAGCGATAACGATATCCGCTCCCTCTTTACGCATTTGCGGCACCAACTCTCTGGCCGTTTCAGTGATGTCTTTGGTGATCACCTTGCCGGACAGTTTTGCCTTATCCCACAGAACGACCTGCGGTGGCACGAAACCGATATAGCCAATACGCAAATTATGCACTTTGCCTTCACGATCTTTAACCGGCGAATCCACGATCAGGTACTGTTTGAAATAAGGTTTTTTGGTTTTGGCGTCATACACATTGGCATTAATGTACGGGAACTTGGCCCCGCTGATCGCCAGTTGTAAATAATCCAAACCGTAATTGAATTCGTGGTTACCAATATTGCCAACGACATAGTTCAGGGCGTTCATCGCCTGATAGACTGGATGTACCTCGCCTTTTTTCAGATTAGCGGCGGCATAATCTGCCATCGGGCTACCCTGGATAATGTCACCATTATCCACCAACACACTGTTGGTCACTTCCTCACGGGCAGCATCGATTAACGAAGCGGCTCTCACCAGACCATACTGGGCTGTAGCCTGATCTTTGTAATAGTCGTAATCCATCACATTGCCATGGACGTCGGTGGTCTCCATAACGCGGAGATCCACCGTTGCAGCATTTACTGCGCCAGCAACCATCATGGCTAATAACGAAATTTTGGTTGGAGAAATCATTTTCATCACACATTCCCTATATTGCAGCAAAACTGTCCAGCCACACGCTGTCGATGTGGCACTCTGTTGATTAAAAGAAGAACCCCACCACGGCAGCGTTGAGGAAACTGACCAGCGTAGAACCGTAAAGCAGCTTTAAACCAAAGCGAGCGGCGCTGTTCCCTTGTTTGGAATCCAACGCTTTGATGGCGCCGACGATGATGCCAATGGAAGAGAAGTTGGCGAACGACACCAGGAAGACCGAGATAATCGCCATGGTACGTTCAGTGAAGTGATACCCACCTTGAGACAAGTTGAGCATGGCAACGAATTCGTTACTGACGATCTTGGTTGCCATCAAGCCACCAGCCTGCACCGCTTCATTCCAAGGCACCCCTACCAGGAAAGCCAATGGAGAAAACAGGTAACCCAAGACGCCTTGGAAAGAGATGCCAAATAAGGCCGTGAATACCGCGTTAGCCATGGTGATCAACGCAATAAAGCCAATCAGCATTGCACCTACGATCACCGCCACTTTAAAGCCATCGAGGATGTATTCGCTCAGTACTTCAAAGAAGCTCTGCTTTTCCCCTTCAACCACATTAAGGATGTCTTCTTCTGGCTTGACCTGATAAGGGTTGATTAATGAAGCCATAATGAAGCCACCAAACAGGTTCAGCACCAATGCGGTTACCACGTAGCGGGGATCAAGCATCACCATGTAGGCGCCCACGATGGACATAGACACCGTCGACATAGCAGATGTACACAGCGTATATAAACGGTGCTCCGGTAACAGCCCGAGTTGCTTTTTAACTGAGATGAAAACTTCAGACTGCCCGAGGATCGCCGAAGCAACGGCATTATAGGATTCGAGCCGCCCCATGCCGTTAACTTTGCTTAAGCCTAACCCGATGTATTTAATTATAAAACCAAGAATACGCCAGTGTTGCAGGATGCCAATCAGCGCCGAAATAAACACGATAGGCAGCAAAACAGACAGGAAAAATGAAATCTCCCCTTTATTCAGCAAACCGCCAAAAACAAAGTTGACCCCTTCATTGGCGTAAGAAAGCAAATTGCCAAACACCCCGGCGATCACACCAATAACCTTGTTGCCCACATCGGTCTTAAGTAACAGTGCAGTCATGGCAAACTGACAGCCCAGCATCACAAAGATCGGGCGGTAGCGGATGTTTTTGCGATCGTTGCTTACCAAGAGAGCTAAGACACAGACAACAATAATGCAGATTATCCCTATGATGTATTTCACTTTTTCTCCAAATTTATCTGTGAACTTTTACGTTCTTTCTCCCTACCCCACTCCCAAACCATACCAGGAATGAAATTGTTATTATCGAAACATAACATTCAATTTATGTTATTTAAGTTACAACGATCACAAATGAAAAAATAATATCCTTAAAATACAATTATGTAACATGTTACTGTTATAACCACCTGTAAAGCCGATCAACGATTGCCGCGTTTGAGCAGGAATTGAAGTAACGGCAAGGCTTACAGCCAGGGCTGAAGAGTTAACAAATTGTGACTATTGCAGAGACGCGAGGCGGGACTTGCTTGAAAATAGAGCAACCGATCGGCTTTGTGATAGAAAGCGATTGACGACATCCGGCCAATACGGTTTAATGCGCCCCGTTGCCCGGATAGCTCAGTCGGTAGAGCAGGGGATTGAAAATCCCCGTGTCCTTGGTTCGATTCCGAGTCCGGGCACCATCTTTAGAAGAACCCGCCTATGGCGGGTTTTTTGCTTTCAGAGATACGGATGGAAAACCTACGCCAGCCGATACTTATCATATCGCTCGATCACCTATTGCCGGACATTACCAATAAGAAGCTGGCAAGAAGATAGTAAAAAGCCAGAACAGAGATCGGCTTTTTATTCACCCGTTGCGCCTTTTACTCCGCCCCTACCCTATCCATTCTTTGTCTCAATTATCATTGAGATAATGGCATTGAAAAATAAGCCAATTATTATTTAATGCAAATAACCACTCAAAGTACATGGTTGTATGTTGCCGGTTTTTTAGTGTATTTTGGCCTTCATTTTTCTCTGGTTTAATACGTTATGAAACGCAAGTTATTTTGGATAACCGGAATGGTCATATTATTGAGTGGCTGCCATTCCCGCTCACCCTCGATCAATATTCTCGGCGCTTACTTCCCAGACTGGCTATTTTGCATTTCGGGTGGCTGCCTGACCACAGTCATTATTTACATGATCCTGACCGCTCGGAAAAAAGCGGAATGGCTCACCCCTTACATCCTGACGTACCCTCTGCTGATTACATTGTTTTCAATGTGTTATTGGACCCTTTTCTTTAATTAATAATGCTTACTCATCAAGGAGATGGGAATGTTGAATAACATGGAGAACACCATGAAAAGGCGTTTGTTCGTCATCATACTCACGGTGATTACGCTTGCGGTTTTATGTTGGGTAATCAAGACCCTTGATGAAGCCCCTCGAACCGATGATGCCTACGTATATGC
The DNA here is from genome assembly GCF_001590905.1 of Serratia grimesii NBRC 13537. Lineage (GTDB taxonomy): Bacteria > Pseudomonadota > Gammaproteobacteria > Enterobacterales > Enterobacteriaceae > Serratia > Serratia grimesii. The sequence goes on along the minus strand of NZ_BCTT01000011.1, from coordinate 335,232 downwards.
AGATACCATTAACGTCGCCCCTCAGGTCAACGGCCTGATTATTGAAATGCCAATCCGTGAAAACCAATTGGTTAAAAAAGGTGATGTCCTGTTTCATATCGATCCGCGTCCCTATCAGGACTCGCTAAATCGTACGACGGCAAGCCTGGCCCAGTTGGAACAGCAAATCGTCCTGGCACAGAGAGATGTGAATGCCCAGCAATTCAATGCTCAGGCAGCAGAGAAACGCATCGATGCAGCCCGCGCCACTGCCGAACAGGACATGAATACACTGCGCCGCCTGGAAACCCTTCGCCCGCAGAACTATGTATCCAAAGAAGCTCTCGATCAAGCTCGAGCGGCCCAGCGCGCGTCATCAGCTCAGCTTCAGTCCACCAAATTGCAGGCACAACAAGCCAATGCTGCCATCAGTAGCGTCGCCGCATTAATAGCGCAACGCGAAGTGCTCAAAGCAGATATCTCCACTGCACAGTTCAATCTGGAACACACTATCATCAAAGCCCCGTTCGACGGGCGCGTTGCATCGTTAAAAACTACCGCAGGGCAATATGCCAGCGTAGGACAGGCGGTCTTTACCCTGATCGACAGCAACACGTGGTATGTAGTGGCCAATTTCCGTGAGTCTGAACTGCAAAACATTCGCGACAATGCCAAAGTCGACATCTATCTAATGAGCAACACTAGCAAGAACTTTACCGGTGTAGTGGACTCGATTGGTTATGGGGTTTATCCCGACGATGGCGGCGCTACCCAAGGCGGACTGCCAAGTGTATCACGCAGCATTAACTGGGTACGCGTCGCCCAGCGTTTCCCCGTACGTATCCGCGTCACCAACCCCGACCTCAGTATGTTTCGCATGGGTACATCCGCGGTAGTCAACATCCGTCCCAATACTATTTTGGCCCACGAGGACGGTAATGCATCATGAGTGAGTTCGCAGCATCCGACATGAAGCAAGGTAACCTGTGGCGTTTTCTGCAACAGGAGTTACACGCCTTTCCCGGACGTTATAACGCCATGCTGCGTTATCTGATCTCATCAGTGATTGTCATCATCATTTCGATGACGCTTAACGTGCCGCAATTGTCCTACTCTCTTCTGGTCATCTTTTTCGCTACGCAGCAAAACATTGTATTAACTCGGATAATTTTCCCATTATTTATTCTGGTAAATACGTTGGCCGTTGGATGCTCTATTCTTATTCTGAAATTCACCATCGATTACCCGATGTTGCGGCTACTGGTTTCGGCAGTCGCGCTGGTCACCATGCTTTATCTGATGCGTTCGTCAAAAAAAATGGGCTTTCTGTTTTTTGGTATGGCCATCACCGTAACTTATTCACAAAGCTTTGTTGATTTAACTTCAAATGGTGAAGCGCTACTGCGCAACTGCCTATGGAGTTGGGTTGCCGGCTGCTACGCAACTGTTGTGGCGCATATCGTTAATACACTTTTCTTGCCGGTCGAGCCAGTCAAACAGTTAAAACAGGAAATAGAGCGGATTCTGACGGTAGTCAGCCGGGCGTTACAAGCAACGGCGTCCGGAAAATCGGTGGAGACGCCGGATTTGTTAGAAATTCAAAACAGCGTACTCACGCTGCATAAATACTTGAAGTTCTCAGTGATGCGCAATGCCAGCTACCGAGAAAATGAAGATAAACATTTGGCGGAAATCGCCACAGTAGAACGTCTATATTCTGCTACACGTAAATTACACCGCCTCACGACCACGCCTTTATCACCGGCAATCGTCAGCCATTGTCTTTGGCTGGCAGAAGAGTGTCATACTTTCCTTGAGAGCATACAGAAAGACGAAATATATCATCTGACACTACAGACCCGGGAACAAATCCAGTCCCTACCAGACTGCCTGCGAGAAATCTATAGCTCGCTGATCAGCATCTCGCTGTTAGATTCCCACGAACAACAACCCGCCGCCATGGAATCAACGCTCCCTACCCCACAGATAGGCAGACAAGGGCTTTCATACGATTACATCAAATTCGGGGTCAAAACGCTGTTCTCAGTGGCTATCTGTTACGTGTTTTATACCAGTGTCCAATGGCCTGGCATTCACACATCAATGCTGACCTGTATCATCGTAGCCATGCCGGGACTCGGCGCGTCGGTACAAAAAAGCCTGTTGCGTATCGGCGGTTGTCTGGTCGGCAGCGCCCTAGCATTATTCTCTACGGTGTTTATCCTGCCACACATAGATTCAATCACCGGATTGCTGTTGATGGTCGTCCCGGTGATTGCCCTAAGTAGCTGGGTTGCCGCAGGTTCAGAACGCAGCAGCTACGCAGGTATTCAGATCATGTTCGCCTTCTCACTGGCGATGTTTACCGATTTTGCCCCCAGCCCTGAGCTGTCAGAAATTCGTGACCGCGTCATCGGCATCCTTCTGGGTATCGTGGTTGGAACACTGGTGCATGGCCTGATCTGGCCGGAAACTGAAGGGAAAAAGCTGCGCCTGTCGCTATCCGGTTTATTAGCCTACTTCTCAGAAAAAATCAGCCCATTGGCGCTGGACAAAGGTAAGCAAGTCGCAGGCTGGTCAAAACTGGATACCACTCAAAAACTGCTGGCACAGGTGGCACTGGAGCCTAATTGGCGTAGTAACGACAATGAACAGCTAACACTTAACTGTCAGATTTTACTTGGTAAACTACGTGAACTACACGTTGCACTGTACAATCTTGAAACAGAATATGCATTAGCCATCACCGAGAATAAACGTAGTGAGTTGTTTGCATTGATCGAGCGCTGCATGCATGTTCTCGCGACAGATATGAAAACCTACGGTGAAGGATTACAAAATGAACCGCCAACCACTATCGCTATTGGCAGCACATTGCATAACGATATGCAGACGACGTTGCTAACGTCAGGTGAAACACTTGAGCCTTGGGAGAAGCTACTTTTGATTCATGCTCAAGAGGTTATTACAATATGTCGTTCTATTCCCACATGGTGTGCGGATGGTGAAGTTATTTTATCCAGGGCCTGACCATGAAGAAAGATGTGATTCAGAGAAACGCTGATGAGACCAGAAAAAAACTCCTGCTCGCGGCAAAAAATGTGCTTGCCGATGAAGGATATATCGCCTTCAGCGAAAATAAAATCTGTGAGCTGGTCGGTGTCACCCGTGGCGCATTGAGGTACCACTTTCCTGCCGGTCGCTACGATCTCATCCGGGAATTGACGCAATCATTTATGGATCAGGTTCCCACTGGCGACACCAATGACATTAAAGCGCGCATCATTGAGCTGATCACATATATGCACCAATACCCACAGCATAATCCCCTGGTATTGCTGATGGAGATTTGGCTAGCCACCTCGGCTGACAAACGGCTTGAAGAGTCAGTTAGAGCAGTGTTCGAACAACGCTCTCTTGTATTATTTGGCGTCGATTCGTGGGAGACATTTCCTGAACACCTTATACCGTACCGACTGCTGTTCTGGGGCGCTATATTGGCACTGCATCAGCATGAAAAAGATAACCATAGTTTAAAGACGGTGATCGACTTCATCAGTACACACTGAATTACTGCGCATTAGATCGAGTAATCAGAAAGAAAATCTCATCGCTGGCCAACTACACACTCCGTGTTGGCCAGTGTGATTTTTTTTGAAAGCACAACTCATCTTAAAAAATTATTTTCAGGCATGGTTTAAATTATTTTTATATAAAAATCATCATACACTAAGTGTACCCTAACGTGACTCTCACCCACATTGTCATTTTAAAATAAAAACATGAAAAAATAATAAAAATCCATAAATTAATATTTTTACGTGAACTAAACCCACAATAAATAATTAAAAATCCGGCCAAAATATCAGGTATAGATGAATTTACCCTGCGCTAATTTGCCATTCATAATGTCTGCCACGCAGATCAGGATCTTACAGCAGTATGCCCATTTAACAATGAGATGTTAATATCGACGTTTTTCAGGTGAATAGGCTCAGCATGCCATCCTTTTATCGTCGCTGTCTTACCCTTGTTATCACGCTGATGATCGGCGTTGGCTCCCCTATGCTGGCGCAGGCCAGACCCGATCTGGAGCGTAAAATTGGCGTGACCGTCGCCGATACACAGTCACCTGATTATCAGTTCAGTGATTTGCGGTTCAATTCAGCGGATGGCCAGCGTCATTATCGCATCCGCATTGCGCAACCACGTTTAGCCCCGTCACCGGTTGGGTATCCAGTCATCTACTTTTTGGATGGCAACGCAGTACTGATGGAGTTAAATACCAACTTATTGGCTCGCCTTGCGGCACAAAAACAGCCGCCGGTATTGGTACTGCTCAGTTATGACAACGATTTGCGTATCGATGCCAATGGCCGCAGCTACGATTACACGCCGGCGCCACTGCAAACCGGTGGGATGCGGGCCAATGGCGGCGCAGATGCCTTTTTGAAACTGATCGAAAGCCAGATTAAACCGGCAGTGGCGGCCAAGGTAGCCATTGACCCTCAACGGCAAACGCTGTGGGGGCACTCTTATGGCGGCCTGTTTGTGCTGCATACGCTGTTAACCCAGCCAGCTTCATTCCAATATTACGTCGCCGTAGAGCCCTCTCTGTGGTGGGGAAAAGGCTTTATTTTGCAGGAAGCACAACGGGTTATTGATCGACATCCTGCATTATCTGCCCATCTGTGGCTGTGGACCGGCGGTGGAGAGAAAATGCGCTCAGCGCCGCCCAATATAAAGCAGCCCCCACTCCCCGCAGACGCAGCTCAGCAGTTAGCCGAGCGGTTGAACACGCTAAACGGGCTTGATGTGGACTTCCGGGAATGGCCCGGCTTGGATCATGGTGCCATGTTCAGTGCAGCTATCGCACCTGCATTGGAAAACATCGCTAAAGGTGGCGTTCAGGACAAATGATGGGATTTTAGGTGCTGACTCTGGGGATTCTTAAACATGGCGGCTCCCCTTTGGCAAGTTAGCTTGCTCTACCGGTGGAGCCTGAATGGCTAATGTATTTCCTGAAGGAGGCCCTGGTGAGGCACAATAGGAATAGATTGACTGGACAGGACTTACCGCTATTTATTACCGCGTATTGCGCTATTTTCTAGCCCCGTCACAGTTAATATAAAGGTTTGCCACATTGACGGGAACGGGTGAAAACCACCCTTGTAATACATTATGAAAAGTGATAGTTAAACCCGTTAGCAAGCATCAAATTGATTGCAAAAACAAATTATTATCACAGGGAATTATATTACAACGATGAATATCAATATTACCGATCAGCCAAACCCACAGGATGAAGAATTCGTCATTGATAGCCTTTGGGCCCACAACGAGAAAACCGAACATGTAGATATCCACCCGTTGTTCCTGACCATTACCGATGACGAAGGAAAAATCGTCGCTGGTCTGGTTGCCAGAACCTGGTGGGGCGGGCTTGAAGTTCAGTATCTTTGGGTCAGTGCCCAATATCAGAAAAGTGGCTATGGCCGCCAACTAATGGTGCAAGCCGAAGAAGAAGCCAAGAAGCGGGGTTGCCACATGGCTTATGTCGATACCTTCGACTTCCAGGCCAGAGGTTTTTATGAAAAATTGGGCTATCAGGTCTACGGTAATTTAGGCGGATATGCCAAGAAGCATACACGTCACTACCTGGCGAAAGAGATTTAACCCAATCTTAATCGGTGAGGTCAGAATGGATTCGCCCGATAAAAGTAATGAATTCTATTTGAAAGGCCTGATTGCCATGATGGAGCACTTAAGTGAGCCATGGGGCATTAAGGACCTGGCATCCCGTCATCTTTACATGAACCGGGCCGCCTACCTCTATACCAACACGCCATTAAGTTTTGATATAGCCGGTAAGCGAGACGACGAATTCCCCGCCGACTGGGCCGAGTCTGCGGCCGATTTTGTCGAACATGACAAAATGACCGAGATTTCGCGCGATCGGGTTGCCGTGATAGAGACGCATTATTGGTACGGGAAAGACAGCCTGACACCGTTTATCAGCGAAAAACTGCCTATCTACAACGATAAGAAAGAAGTATTTGGGGTAATGTGGAACGCCAAGCCGCTTAACACCTTATCCCCACTTAACTATATCAATCATCAAAAACCCAGCGTATTGACCACTGAAACTAACAGCACCATTTTTACCCGGGCTGAGCTGGACGTTATATTTTTAATGCTGCAACGGCTGTCGGTGAAAGAAATCGCCAAAATATATAACATCAGCAATAAAACCATAGAAAATAGAATATATAACATTTATCAAAAATCTGATGTCCACACACAGCAGCAGTTTGAGGAGTTTTGCAAATATGCTCAGCTGGACAGCTACATTCCCGATCGCCTGATAGCAAAAGGCATCCAGTTTATTTAAATAGCAAGGAATACCTCATTGTGATCAAAATTGAAGACTATCCGTTAACCCGGGTACCTCAGGATAAAAGAGTCTCGTTCTTAAGCGTAGCTATTGTGCATATGGGTATGCTGACCGCTCTGGATCAGTTTATGCTTGGCGCCGTATTGGGCCATTCAATGACACTGATCGATGCATTCACCGCCATTTTTGTCGGCAGCCTGATATTTGGCGTGGTGACCTACGGCCTTGGGTTGGCGGGTATGCGAGAAGGGATCTCCGGTAGCCTGTTGGCCCGTTGGTGCGGCTTTGGCCGGTTGGGTTCAGTCCTGATCGGCGTCGTTGTCGCTGTCAGCCTGCTAGGCTGGTTTGGCATACAAAATGCTATCTTCGCCAAATCGTTGGATTTCGCTCTTGGCAATAAACTGGGCTTTGGTCTGGCGGCCGGTTTGTCCGGTACTCTGTTGACCATTCTGGTGGCGTTCGGCTTCAAGGCCTTGCGCATCGCCGCCAGAATTGCGGTACCGATGTTTATTATGTTGGTGGCCTATATTTCCTACATCACCCTCACCGGCCATAACCTGCCGGAGATTATCCAACTCATGCCGCCAGGTGATCCGCTGTCGATCAGCGCTGGTATCACCATTGTGGTCGGCGGTGCGATTGTTGCCAGCCTGATGACCCCCGATTTAACGCGCTACTCCAAAAACAGCAAGCATGTATTTGGCGTGACTATTCTCACCATTGTCGCCGGAGAGTTCGTGGTTAACGGCCTGGCACTGCTGATCGCCAAAACGCTCGGCACAGCGGATGTGGTCACCATCATGTCACAAGTCGCCGGCGGTGCAGGATTGCTGGTCGTAGTATTCTCCACACTGAGAGTTAACGATCTCAATCTGTATTCATCGTCACTGGGCATCGTCAACGCCGTTGAAGGCATGACCGGCAAAAGACTGAAATACACCGCGACCACGTTGGTGATTGGCGTATTAGGTACCACACTTTCCGTATTGGGAATTCTGGACCGGTTTGTCGATTTCCTGACGGTACTTGGCGTGGTATTCCCTCCGATTATCGGCGTTATGTTGGTCGATTATTATCTGCTGCGTACTCATCGCAAGATTCTGGATGAGAGCCGCCAAGAAGGAAAACTGCCTGACCAAACGCCAACCATTGGCTGGGCGGCCATCATCGCCAGTATTGCTGGCAGCATCGTCGGATTGGTGACTGAATGGGGTGTGCCAACCATCAACTCACTGCTGGCCGCTAGCCTGCTGTATTGGGCACTTAAATTGACGGTAAGTCGCTCTCAGAAACCGGCGTCTGCACAAAGCTGATTTGGCCTGAGTGATATCTCCACTCTCCACCACGGGGAGTGGGGAACTCGGAAACAGAGAGATAAGAGATACAATTACCGAATGATGACATCACGTCATAAATAGATATCGGTCGGCTAACTAGCCGACTGGCATCAAGATAGAGGGGTGGGTTTTAAACTGCAGCTTTACAGCCGATGACGTAATTGAAATTCCCTGGTGTTAGTAGCTAAAACATCCTTTAATACTCAGAGAATGGAAACGCCTCCCTCTCAGAGCTTTTTATTATAGAAGCTGTCCGACGATTACCTATTAACCATTTGGATCGTCAATAAACACTTCAGTATGGGTGAACATTAGCTCACAAAATCCGCTCTGGTCAACACAAAAGTAGACACAAAACTCACTTTTGTGTTCACTTTTCTTGGATTGAAATGTAAGTGATTGATTTATATTTAATTACCTTTATTTCTCATTATATGCATCATGATAAATGCCTCCGTGCCCACGACAAGGGGTAGAATACTTTCCGTTTCTAAAGTGTAATCAGCTGGTTACCGGCACAATGTCCGTGTCCGTTCTGGACAATGCCGGTGCGTGCGATATAGTAAAGCCGGCCAGAATATTGTAAGGAATGCTTATGAAGACCACTAACGCCCAGCGCAAAGTCAACATCATTAAGAATATTGAATATCTGATGCGCACCCGGGGCGAAACCAAGGCATCCTTCTCTAACCGTACTGGCCTGACACGCACCACCATCTATAAGATCCTGGATGGAAAGGTCAATAATGTGCAGCAAGCCACCGTTAACCGGATTTCAGATTTCTTTGGCGTTTCCTGTGAAGAGATCGAAGACTATGATCTGGAAAAGCTGGAGCTGCTCAACGAAACCCTTTCCACCGAAGGGAATAAAAACCCCTCCGCCATTCCTGTTATTCCGCAGTCACGTTTTTTAGCGGTTGCCGGCAAGAAGATCGGTCAACTTGTCACAGAGTTCCCTTTGACTTATTTCTTCGGCGATGAGTCAAATATGGTAGCAATGAAAATAGAGACCGAAATAAAAGGTTCATTTATCCCTGGCGAGGTCATTATTATAAAACGCCCGCCGGTGCTGGTTTGCAATTCGCCTTTATTGTATCACTCGGGAAAAAACGGCTTTTTTGTCATTAATGACAAAGAAGAAAGCAGCATGGAGAAAAATCATCAGGATACCGTGCAATTCCTGGGTTATATCTTTGGAGAAAGGCTATAAATGGAACCGAATCAAAAGTTCAAGCTATTGGGCTTTACCCGACATGGCACCCTGGCCGCCAATGTCATGGTATTAGCTACAGGCAAAACCATCACCATGGGGCTCAATGAGCTGGCCGACAGCGAAATATCGGAAGATCTCAGCCGACATGAGTTGCAGGCGCTGTACCGCAAGATTTACGGTAACAATCAGCAGCAAACCGCTTACGAGCTCAGCGATCGCCACGAACGCTCCTGGTATGCCTATCTGATCATTACCGTAGCACTCAGCGTGATTTATATATTTTCAACCCTGTGTGGCGTCAAACCGATTCAAATTCCCGCGTTGAACCTGATCACACCGCCCGCTATTTTTATTTATCCTCTCACTTTTATTCTGGTCGATATTTTAAACGAGTTTTACGGACTACGATTGGCCAGACGTACCATCATCATCTCGTTTATGGCCAACCTGATTTTTGTACTGGGTGTTTGGGCCACCACACTGGTGCCGAGCATTCCTCAGTGGGAATTCAGCAAGACCTATGATGGTATCGTTCACAGTATTATGGCGGTACTGGTCGCTTCATCTGCGGCTTATTTGATCTCCGAGAACGTCAATTCCTATCTGCTTTGCAAAATCAAAGAGTTGACCAACTCCCGCTACCTGTTTGTGCGAGTGATCACCAGCACCGTTGTCGCTTCAGCCATCGACAGTGTGGTGTTCTGTACACTGGCGTTCTACAACGTCTTGAGCTGGGACATCATCAAAACCATGATCTTGTCGCAGTTCCTGATCAAGGTGGTCTACGCCCTGGTAGGGGTCGGGCCAATTTACGCCGCCCGTAGCCTGTTTAACCGCTATATCAATACCGATCTTGCAAGGAGCAATGAATATGCATATCAAAAAACAAGATAAAATCACCCATCTTGGCGCTAACTCCGATTATCCGGACCAGTATGCTCCCGAATTGCTCGAGGCTCTGCCGCGTGCTCGCGGCCGTGATCTGATCGGTGTAGATGAACAAAACCTGCCGTTTAGCGGCTTCGACCTGTGGACTGCCTTCGAGCTGTCCTGGCTCAACGCAAAAGGCAAGCCAGTGGTTGGCATTGGTGAGTTCACTCTGCCGCATTCTTCCACCAATCTGATCGAGTCCAAATCATTCAAGTTGTATCTCAACAGCTTTAACCAAACGCGCTTTGACAGCGTGGAACAGGTGAGCGCGGCGATGCAAAAAGATTTGTCGCAGGCCGCTAACGGTCAGGTCGGCGTTAAACTCTATCCGGGATTGGACGGGTATTCATCGCAGATAGACCGCCTGCCGGGCATCAATATTGACGATCTGGATATCGCCGTGGATGACTTTGACTTTAAGCCAGAATATCTGGACGGAGCTACCCATGAGCAAGCAGAAACCGTGACGGAAACATTGTCCTCCAATCTGCTGAAATCCAACTGTCTGGTCACTAACCAACCGGACTGGGGCAGTGTAGTCATCCACTATCAAGGCCGGAAAATCGATCGCGAACGCCTGCTGCGCTACCTGATCTCTTTCCGTCAGCATAATGAGTTCCACGAGCAGTGTGTCGAGCGCATTTTTAACGACATTAAGAAAAGCTGCCAGCCGGAAAAACTCAGCGTATTTGCCCGCTATACCCGCCGCGGTGGTCTGGATATCAACCCGTTCCGCAGCGACTTTGAAGCCGCACCGACACTGGGTCGACTGATCAGGCAATAAACCCTTCGATAATGCTCCCGCCCGGGAGCATTATTTTTTCTCCTTTCATCTCCTTGTTATTTTTCGCCATTATCGTCGTTAACAACTATCTTCAAAGCACACCTATGGGAGTTTAACGACGCATGCCTGATTTTTCGCGCAGAGAAATACTGCGGGCTGCCGCCATCGGATCGGCTTTTTCACTGTTACCAGTCTCGATCCGTAAAGCACTGGCAATTCCGGCCAATAACCGCACCGGCACGATTAACGATGTCGAACACGTGGTGATCCTGATGCAGGAAAATCGCTCGTTCGATCATTACTTCGGCACACTGCCCGGGGTACGCGGCTTTAGCGATCGCATTACCATCCCGTTGCCCGACGGCCGTCATGTGTGGCAGCAGCAAGGGGAAAATCGGCTGGTGCTGCCCTATCACCTGGACAGCAAGCGCGGCAATGCTCAGCGGGTTAGCGGCACGCCGCATTCGTGGGTAGACGAGCAGTCCGCCTGGGACAGCGGCCGTATGAGCGCCTGGCCCACGTACAAAACGCCGACCTCGATGGGGTATTACCGTCGCCACGAATTGCCTTTCCAGTTTGCGCTGGCCGAAACCTTCACCCTGTGCGACGCCTATCATTGTTCGATCCACGCGGGTACCAATACCAACCGTCTGTTCCACTGGACCGGGACCAACGGCCCAACGGCTGCCGACGTCGCTGTCGTGGTCAACGAATGGGACAGCCCCGGCCCCGTTGAGGTCGGCTACCAGTGGCATACGTATCCAGAACGACTCGAAGCCAGTGGTGTCAGCTGGAAGGTCTATCAATTTTTGCCGGATAACTTCACCGATAACCCATTAGCGGGTTTTCGCCAGTATCGCGCCGCCAGCGTTAAAGTGGGTAATCCGGCGCAGCCGCCGAAAGATTTCACCGCCTTTGTGCCCTACCGCGATGAGCTAAACGCCGAAGCGCCGCTGTACAAAGGGAATGGCAATACACTGCCAGCCGCTAACGGCAATGATTTGGCCGCGATGTTAGCCGGTTTCCGCGCCGACGTGCAGCAGGGCAAACTGCCACAAGTCAGTTGGATTATCGCTCCGGCAGCCTACTCGGAGCACCCCTGGCCGTCCAGCCCGGTTCAGGGGGGCTGGTTTACTCAAGAAATCCTCAATGCACTGACCGACAACCCCGAGGTGTGGAGCAAGACCGTACTGTTGGTCAATTACGACGAAAACGACGGTTTCTTCGATCATATGCCTTCACCTTCCGCCCCCTCATTACGCGAAGACGGCAGCTTTGCCGGCAAATCAACGGTGCCGTTCGACAGCGAAATATTTCAACACGTTGCCCCTCCGGGTTCACAGGACCAACCCCCACCAGACGGTCGCATTTATGGCCCCGGACCACGCGTGCCAATGCTGGTGCTATCACCCTGGAGCCGTGGCGGTTGGGTCAATTCACAGGTATTCGATCACACCTCGGTACTGCAATTTTTAGAGAAACGCTTCCAGGTGCATGAACCGAATATCAGTGCCTGGCGACGGGCAGTGTGCGGCGATCTCACCTCTGCGTTCAACTTTGTCGACCCTAACGGCGAGACGTTACCCAGCTTGCCGGCAGTCAGTCGTCACGCTGCCGACAGCCTGCGCCAACGGCAGGAACAGTTACCACAGGTACCTCTGCCGCCACCGGACAAGCAGCAGTTACCGCACCAATCGAGATTGGCACGTCCATCACGTGCGCTGCCTTACCAACTGCACGTTGAGGCCACCAGCTACCCCGAACAACACATGGTGACGCTCAATCTGTACAACACTGGCGCACAAGGCGCGGTATTTCACGTTTATGATCAGCTCAATCTGGATCAGATTCCACGGCGCTATACCGTCGAAGCAGGAAAGGCCGTCAGCGATAATTGGTCAACGACGGATGAATACCATTTGTGGCTACTGGGCCCCAACGGTTTTCATCGTGAGCTGCGTGGCAACGTTCAGCAGCCGCAGCCAGAAGTACGCCTGACCCCACAGGGAGATCGTTTGTCGCTAACGCTCACGAACCCCGGTAGCCAGACAACAACAGTAACCATCGCCCGTTGCCCCTATACGCAACTCGGCCCTTGGCGAATTGAACTGCCGGCAGGTGGCCGCCATCAGCAAGCCTTTGACGCCAAAGCCAGCGGTGGTTGGTACGATCTTTCGTTAGAAGGTTCTCATGGCTGGCGGCGACGATTGGCAGGCCGTCTGGAAAACGGCGATCACAGCGTCAGCGATCCGCTGATGGGCAAAGCCTAAGATATCCGCACAGGGGTGTTCAAAAAGCGAAAGGATATGGATTATCACCCGCCACTTTATTCGGGAGCGGGGATAACTCGCTGCGGCATTTTCACCGGCAATACAGCCGAAACAAGCGCGCCAAGTGTGCGCCCATCGGCGTCAGCGTGGTGTCTTTACGCTGGATCAGATAAAACGTCGCCTTTGGAAGGCTCTCCTCCAACGCCAGCGGCACCAGATGTTTGCCCAATATTGGATCAGAAATCACATCTACCGACAAAATACTGACAAAGTCGCTCTGCGCCACCAGGCTGGTGCAAGCCATAAAAGTCTCGCAGGTGACGCTGATCGACGGCGCCATCCCCAAGTCCCCGAACAAATCATGCAACAGCCGATAGTAGCTGCCTTTAGGCGTTGGCATGGTCCAGTCGCAGTGTTGCAGTTGCTTAAGTGATGTCGCCCCCTCCATCGGGTGCCCCTTACGCACCACCACTTTATACTCTTTCTCCATCAGCCGTTCGTATTGCAGCTCATTGTCCATGCTACTGGGGTAATAGGTATTTACGGTAAAATCCAGTTCACCCTGTCGCAGTTCCGGGATCATCGACACCAACTGCCCTTCAACAATTCTGACTTTGACCTTAGGGTATTCACGATGAAACTGAGTAATCACCTGCGGCATCACTGTTCGCGCAATACTGCCACCGACGCCGATATTCACAGATCCCCCTGCCAGCCCTAGCCGTTGTTGGATATCTTCCTGCGCCACCCGGAGTTCTTCGAGGATCAGACTGGCATGTTGGAAAAAGTTATCGCCACAGTCGGTGAGCACGACCCCTTGGCTACGGCGGATAAACAACTTAGCCCCCAGTACTTGTTCCAGTTCCTGAATCGACTTGGTTAGGGCGGGCTGTGAAAGGCGTGAAGTACGGCTGGCGGCGCGAATGCTGCCCTGCCGGCTGACTTCTACAAACGCACGTAATTGGTGCAATTTTATTGAGGCGGGCATAGGCAAGTGGCGATAACTGTTGTTTATCAATAGCAAGATATTGGCATCTTATTTAGCCCGATTCCATTGTGTACATTCGAAAAAAACATAATAAATAACCAAATTCTTATTTCGCTTAATTAAACGCATTTTCTGCGGTGATAAGCGCTCTTCACGGTAGTTAGTCACTAAATACGCCATTTTCATTAAATAGTTTCACCGTCTGATTTCAGTTCAGCGCACCACTGCTGCCCGGCATTTACCTGGGCGCGATAACTTATGAGATATCCCAATGAATAATCCGCTTTCGATGTTGGTGACCGATTTATACCCGCAACTGCAGGCTTGGCGCCGTGACTTCCACCGCTATGCCGAGTCAGGTTGGTTTGAGTTCCGCACTGCTACTCTGGTGGCTGAAGAACTGGATCGACTGGGCTATCGCCTGCAACTGGGTCGCGAAGTAATTAATGCCGATGCACGTATGGGGCTTCCGTCTGCCGAAGCCTTACAGCAACAAGAGCAACGCGCACGTGAACAAGGTGCACTGGAAAAATGGCTGCCGCACTTTTCCGGCGGTTTTGCCGGCATTGTTGCCACGCTGGATACCGGACGCCCTGGCCCGGTGATTGCCTATCGGGTTGATATGGACGCGCTCGATCTGAACGAAAAACTGCAACCGGATCACCTGCCGTTCCGTGAAGGGTTCGCCTCCTGTAACAACGGCATGATGCATGCATGTGGTCATGACGGACACACCACCATCGGCCTGGGACTGGCGCATGTATTCAAGAACCTGGAACCGCAACTGAGCGGCACCATCAAACTGATTTTCCAACCGGCGGAAGAAGGCACCCGTGGCGCAAAATCCATGGTGGAAGCCGGCGTCGTTGACGACGTTGATTTCTTTACGGCAGTGCATATTGGCACCGGTGTGCCTGCCGGGGAACTGGTGTGCGGCAGCGACAGCTTTATGGCCACCAGCAAGCTGGACGTCACCTACCGTGGCATAGCCTCCCATGCCGGCGCCAAACCGGAAGACGGCCGTAACGCCCTGCTGGCGGCGGCGGCGGCCACATTGGGGTTGTACGCTATCCCACGTCACAGCGAAGGCAGCTCACGCATCAACGTCGGTGTATTACAGGCCGGTACTGGCCGTAACGTGATTGCCGATCAGGCCTTTATGAAAGTGGAAACTCGTGGCGCCACCAATGCTATCAACGAGTTTGTCTACCAGCAGGCACTGAATGTGATTGAGGGCGCAGCCAAAATGCACGGCGTGGAATGCGAGATCGCGCTGATGGGTGCGGCGCAGAGCAGTAAACCGACCCAACCGTGGGTGGACTATATCCACCAACAAGCACAGGGCATCGCAGAGCTATCTTCAGTAGTTGATCGCCGCGAGCAGGCCGCAGGTTCAGAGGACGCCACTTATATGATGGAACGGGTTAAATCCCACGGCGGACAGGCCTCTTACGTGATTTTCGGCACCGAGCTGAGCGCCGGACACCACAACGAGAAGTTTGATTTTAACGAGCAGGTCATGGCGGTAGCGGTGAAAACACTGGCGTCTCTGGCGCTGAACCTGCCAACGTTTGGGAGCAAAGCATGAGTAATCCGCAATTACTGGCGTTCATCAATCAGTACATTGACCAACACCAGCCCCGTTTCAGCGCACTGAGCGACAGCATCTGGGATCACCCTGAAACGCGCTTTACCGAAACCTATTCTGCCAACCTGCTAGCCGATGCGCTGGAGCAGGAAGGCTTTACGCTTGAACGTGGTGTTGGCGGTATTGAAACCGCGTTTATCGCCAGCTATGGCAGCGGCCATCCGGTGATCGCGCTACTGGGCGAGTACGACGCTCTCGCCGGACTGAGCCAGCAAGCGGGGTGTGCCACACCGGAACCCTTAGTGGAAAACGGTAACGGTCACGGTTGCGGCCACAATCTGCTGGGTACCGCCGCACTGGCAGGGGCATTCGCCGTGAAAGCCTGGATACAACAACAACACCTGACCGGCACCGTACGTTTCTACGGCTGCCCCGGCGAAGAAGGCGGCTCCGGCAAAACCTTTATGGTACGTGAGGGGCTGTTTGATGGCGTCGATGCCGCCCTCACCTGGCATCCTGAAGGCTTCAGCGGGATGTTCAACACCAGTACCTTAGCCAATATTCAGGCAGCGTTTCAGTTCAAGGGAATCGCAGCTCACGCCGCTAACTCGCCACATCTTGGCCGCAGTGCACTGGATGCCGTGACATTGATGAATACCGGTGCCAACTTTCTGCGTGAGCACATCGTGCAGGAAGCCCGGCTACATTACGCAGTCACCAACACTGGGGGCAGCTCACCCAACGTGGTGCAGGCCGACGCAGAAGTGCTGTACCTGATCCGCGCGCCGCAGCTCGATCAAGCGCAAGATATTTACCAGCGGGTGATCAACATCGCCAAAGGCGCGGCACTGATGACAGACACTCAAATGACGGTGCGTTTCGACAAGGCCTGCTCCAACTATGTGCCGAACCGTAGCATGGAACAGGTGATGTATCGCTATGTCTGTGATTTCGGTTTGCCAGAGTACAACGAGGAAGAACGCAGGTTCGCCACCGAGATCCGCCAAACGCTAAACAAGGACGACCTGCGTAATGCCAAGCTGAATATCGCCCGTACCGGCGGTGCTGCCGGGCGCGAATGGGTGCAGAATTTGGGCGACAAAGTACTGATGGATGAAGTTGCCCCTTATGTGGCGTCTGAAGATCTGCTGTATGGCTCCACCGACGTCGGTGATGTCAGTTGGGTAACGCCCACCGCTCAATGCTTCAGTCCGTGTTTCGCACTCGGCACACCATTGCATACCTGGCAACTGGTAGCACAAGGCCGAACCTCTATCGCACACAAAGGCATGTGCCTGGCGGGTAAAGTCATGGCGGCTACTGCCATCGAACTGCTGAGCGACAGCAACCTTCTGGCTGACTGCCGTCGTGAGTTCGAACGCCAGCGTGCAGAACAGCCCTACAGTTGCCCAATCCCCAAGGGCATTAAACCTTCACCGTTAAAATAACGACTACGCTGCAAAGGCCCGTAAACCGGGCCAGTAACAATAATTATAATTAAATCAAATAATAAAAAATAAACACAACAGGACAAACACAGAGGGTAAGCCAATGAGTGAGGTCACAACGTCAGCGAATAAAAGCCCCGGCCGCGTTTTTTACTGGGTAGAACGCATCGGGAATAAAATCCCCAATCCATTTTTACTGTTCGTCTATTTGATCGTTGTCTTAATGCTAGCCACCGCGCTGTTCTCTTGGCTAGACATGGTGGTGAAGAACCCGGCCACTGGCGAATTAATCAAGGTGAATAACCTGATGAGCGTGGAGGGCATGCAGTGGATCTTCCCCAATATCATTCATAACTTCAGCAGCTTTGCCCCACTGGGTGCCATTCTGGCATTGGTGATCGGCGCCGGGCTGGCCGAGAAGGTCGGGCTGCTGCAAGCCTTGATGTACAAGATGGCTTCACGCGTTAGCGCCCGCTATGCCAGCTACATGGTGCTGTTTATTGCCTTTTTCAGCCATATATCCTCCGATGCCGCACTGGTGGTAATGCCGCCGCTCGGCGCACTGATGTTCCTGGCAGTAGGCCGTAACCCGATAGCTGGATTGCTAGCCGCTATCGCTGGGGTTGCCTCAGGCTTTACCGCCAACCTGTTGATCGTAACAACCGACGTACTGCTTTCCGGTATCAGTACTGAGGCCACCAAAGCGGTGGACGCCGCCGTCCACGTCAGCGTGATCGACAACTGGTACTTTATGGCAACTTCAGTGATCGTGTTGACCATCGCCGGGGCGCTGTTAACCGATAAGTTTATTGAACCGCGCCTGCCAAAATGGCAGGGCAGCGCCGAGGATAAAATTGAGGCGCTGACCCCACTGCAAAACCGTGGGTTGATGATGAGCGGTATCGCTGCACTGGTGTTTATCGCCATTATCGCCGCACTGGTGGTGCCGGAAGCGGCCCCGCTGCGCGATCCTAAAACCGGTTCGGTGATCCCATCGCCGTTTATTAAAGGCATTGTGCCGATCATTATCCTGTTCTTTTTCACCGTCGGTATTACCTATGGCGTCGTCACCAAGCAAATCCGGCGTCCGGACGATATTCCCCACCACCTGATCGAACCGATGAAAAGCATGGCCGGGTTTATCGTCATGGTATTCCCGTTATCGCAGTTCGTGGCGTTCTTTAACTGGAGCAACATGGGCAAGTTTATGGCCATCGGCCTGACTGACATGTTGGAAGCGGCAGGCATGAGTGGTGCACCGGCATTTCTGGGCCTGATGTTCCTTTCCGCCTTCCTGTGTATGTTTATCGCCAGCGGCTCCGCCATCTGGTCGATACTGGCGCCGATCTTTGTGCCGATGTTTATGCTACTCGGCTTCCACCCTGCGTTCGCGCAGATGATCTTCCGCATCGCCGACTCGTCGGTGCTGCCACTGGCGCCGATGTCGCCGTTCCTGCCGCTGTTTCTCGGTTTTCTACAGCGCTACCGCAAAGACGCCCAGCTTGGTACCTATTACGTGCTGATCCTACCGTATCCGCTGGTGTTCTTTGCCGTGTGGATTTTGCTGTTGCTGGCATGGTATGCGCTCGGCCTGCCGATCGGGCCGGGGGTCTATCCGAAGATGGGGTAAAGGTTGCCGGCCTCCATGTCAGGAGGCCGGCAGCATTCAACTATCAGAAACGATAGCCAATGCCGATGTTGAAGCCGTTAATAGCGTGGTTTTTATCATCGGCATCCAGTCTGGATCCTTCGTAACCGACATCAATCGCCAGGTTCTCCATTGGATTGACCTGGAAACCGACACCGTACATAAAGGACGTTTTCTTCTGGTTACCGCTCTCTTCGCCCATATATTCGTAAGCGCCGTTTGCGTAGTTATTCCAGGATGACTTGTAATCAAGCTTGTTATAATTCAGCCCCAGCAAACCATAGATGCTGATATATTGGTTAAAACGATACGCTGGACCAACAGACAGAGAGTAGTATTTAACTTCAGCGTGGTGATCTATCACGTCACGGTAGAAACTGTAAGACTCATTCTTGTCACCGCTCATATAGGTAAATGAGCTGATAACGCTGATCGGGGAATCCCACTCGTAGCGGTATTTTAAGTTAACGCCATTGATATTCTTGAAGTCCTGCACCTTGCTCTGTGCATAGCCGGCAGTGATAGTGCTTTGCCCGGCATGTGCCGCAGTTCCGAAACCCAGAGTGGAAATAACAATACTGGCAATGACTAATTTTTTCATAACAATCATCCTTAATAGTAAGTAGAACAACATTGGTGCGAAAGCATTGGTATCTATGTCATATTGACGGCATAAATAATTTATTAGTTTTAATCAAGATAAATTTATATATAAAGTTAGAGAGTAACACACTCACTGCAATAATTAATCAGTTGAACCGGTAATTTGTGGACTACTACGCATCAATAATAATTCCTGCCGCCCAAAAAACCTGTTTTATAGTTGCATTCTTTGTCTTCATTACCCCACGACCTTGGTGCATGGTTGCTGCTGGTCAGGTCAACAACACTTACACCCGACTTGGATGAGTAGATGTCATAATCGTGCCCAACCTCAGGGATAAAATGTGAAGAGCGTGTAGCAATGATTTGGGTATATTGAGACCTAAACGTCTCTTCTTTATAGGTGATACTGACATGCTGATTCGCTTTGATTTTGTATTCTATCGCATCCATCCCCTGCATCTCGGTAGACGGTGGTAACATGCCTGGTAGTTTTTTATTGTAGGTTGACTTGATACCCATGACATTGACACCCGCAGTCAAACTCTTGGCATCCACAAGTTTGTAGCACTGCCCTGATTTTTCATAAACCTCAAGAGTTAAAGGCGGCAGGTAGTTTTTCACCCTGATCCTGGAAAAATCTGCACCTGCGTAATCATCTACAGATTTTGTTAAGTTCACGGAACAGCCAGAAACAGTACTGACTGATAGAACAATAGTAAAAATTAAACCTAACTTTATCACCACAACAACCCCACTCCATTGTTAGCAAAAACAACATATAGTTTTAATCGAAATGCCTAAGATTCCATATCGAGGAAGAGACTGAAAAATGTTCTTCCTGAGTAATTACGTCTATTATACTTTAAGGCTCCGGTGGCTCATCAGACGATGATTTCTCATTAGAGTTATGTTCATCTATTCTAGTAAAGATAGCTAAAATCCTTTTATTTTCAAAAAGCGAATAAAAACCATCCCAATCCCTAATATCCCTCCTCCGAAAAAACTTAACTTTGCTGTATGTAATGCACGTTGCCAAGTCATATCAAACTCACCATTCAAGAACCATAGAACTCCTGAAAATAGTAAGTTAGTTGCTAACCCAGCAACTATTACGGCCAGAGTTATCATCGTGATCAGTAACAATGAAAAAACTATCTCTTTAGTTAAATGCATATTCATTTTTTCTCTTCACTCTTCTTTTCTATCTTATCAACCACTTTCTGAGCACCTACACCGCCGCCCTCAGCAGTCACTGACAATACCGCATTACCTACTGTAAGTATCTCGCATAATCGTGCCATTCACATTTAGAGTTCTTCCGGCATACTCATTTTGCCAACGAAGGAGATCGCTATGCGTAAAGCCCGTTTTACTAAGCATCAGATCATCACGGTGATTACGTCAGTTGAAGCTGGACGAACAGTGAAAGATGTCTGCCGCGAGGCCGGAATCTCTGAAGCCACATATTACAACTGGAAGTCTAAATACGATGGAATGGAAGCATCTGATATTAAAAAGATAAAGGATCTTGAGGACGAGAACCGACGGCTCAAGCAGATGTTTGCCGACCTCAGTCTTGAGAATCGCGCACTGAAAGAGATTATCGAAAAAAAGCTCTGAAGCCAGCCTTTAAGCGTGAGCTGGTGACGCATATGATAACAACATTCGGACTGAGTAGTTGGTTTGGTAAAAGCAATGTCATCGTACTTTAAACAACCACAACACGAATCCAACAAAAAAACCAACGCCCCCCACTTTTAAGTAGGTGTAAAAATTATCCTTTACAAAAAATATTATATTCTCCCCTCCGTTAACCCAATAACCAAGTGTTTGAAATAATAGGCTCACGATGAATAAAAGCACAAAAAATGAGCACATTAAATACAACATCAAAATCACTGATCTACTTTTTTTCATTCTTTTCCCTTTGCTCTTTTAATGCTGCCTCCATGCCACTACCAAACAGTCCTGACACTGTCGTCCCCCCTACAATCCCTACTCTTCTTTATGGCAATAAAGGGGGGATTCACCCGGAGCCCTAACCACATAAGACGGGAAATCGGTGATTTCTGTCGTCTGATAGGGCTGAATTTCTTGCGTTGCAGGAAGCCCATCCCGAAATCCTTTGGCTACAATCGCCTCACTCGAAGGGCTGACAGGCATTGAGACTTTCAGGCTATCCGGATCGATATAAACCCGTTGCCCCCCCTCTTCCATGATCACTTTCTGCCGGTAGCTCAGCGTAATCGTTGCCGTTGATGAGCCATGAGGAATAAACATCATACGGACATCGGCATGGCTTAGGTTTTCCGCTCTACTTATGATATGCCCACGAATTTTGGTAGTCATGGGCAGTAAATTTTTACCATTCCCGGCAAGTTCGCCCTCGCAGTTAACAAAGCTGCCGGGCGGATAGGCGGCATCGAGTGTCCGCATTTCTTCGCGTGTGACAGCATCAGCACTCAGGGGGCTAAGCACTGTAATACCGATGTTCATCGGTAGCAAAACGGTCTTGCAAAGTCGTTTCATTTTTTCTTTTTTATCTCTTCTATCTTAGCAAACACCCAAACCCCAATGCCTAATGGAACGCCAGCGCCTGCTCCAGCTTTGCAAGCAAAAATAAACGTATCTAACCGATACTCAAAAACTCCATTACGAACGAAGAAAATTATTGGCGCGATAAAACTAGCTAAAATAGCTATTCCTATTATCAATAATGCACACGAAAAAAATAAATATAAAAACATTGAAAAACCTACACGTTTATTTTTCATTTTTTTTATCCTCAGCTTTCATCCCAGCTTCAATTCCTGCCCCTACAACTGTCCCAGCCACACCGCCACCCACAACCCCAGATGCTTCAGCAGTAATGGGGGATATACCTTTAGATATAATTTTTTCGGTTATTTTTTCACCACCCTTATAACCGATGAACGTACCAAATAAAGCACCTGTTACAGCCCCTGTGGCATCTTCGCCTTTAACTTTACTTCCTAAATATGCACCACTTGTATTTACGGCCTCTGAGAGTACCAATCCTTTGCCCTGCGTTAATGCGCCGGTACCAATAGCTATTAAAGTATCTGTGTAACTATATGTCTCATTTGGCTTCATAGTAAGTAGCTGCTTACCCGCATCAGAAATACCACCAAAGGTCCCTCCACCAATAACGGCCGCCGTGCCAGCCGTAGGTGCGATAACAGCTCCCCCGACACCACTCATCAGTAGCGCCCAAGCCTTAACAAACTCGGTCGCAGGTTGTGGTGCCCCGGTTCCCAAACCACGCGCCAAATCAGACTGTGCCGCAGAAATTTGTTCCGGAGTAGCACCATGCTCCGTCATATACTCACCTAAAGTAAAGGCAGCCTGGCCAGAGCTCATCATCCCAGGAGAAAAACCAAATTGGTCGTTATTCTCAGAGGTATTCTTACCGGATTGCCCGCCAGTGACGGCTCCTGCCGTATCACCACTTGCCAACCCACCGGCCAAACCGCCCGCGAGCGTGGCCAATGCAGAAACCGTCTGGCGCTGCTCTTCGCTCATTTTACTGAAATCACTGGTACCAAACATCGCCTCGGCAATCGCTTTGGTACCCAATGCCGCCGTCGCAGCGCCCGCAGCACCGGCTGCAGCCGACTGACCTTGCAGCTCCGCCAGTGCGCCAGCCACCACCGCATGCGCGATAATACGACTTTCCTCATTGGGTGCCAGACGGTGTATCTGTTCCGCCAGATAAGGCGCAGCCCCACCGGCAATTGCCGCCTGCAGATCGCCACCGGCCAACCCTTGCACCGCAGCGACCGCTGCCTGCATACCTTGCTGTACCTTACCGCCCGTGCCATAACCCGACTCGCTAAACGCCTTGTTATAGGCCGTCTGATAAATCTGCGCGTTGATATCGTCGTTGGTGATCACCTCACCAGGCTTATCTTTCGCCAGCTTGTCTGCCGCCGCCTTGCGATCGGTATCGGTGACGTTATTCATCTTCTCTTTGGCAGCCTTGGTGGCCGTGATCGCTCCCTCGGTCCGCGCAATGTCCATCGCCTGATTGCCGATCTCGCCGATCAACTGCGCCTGCTGCAACCGTTTCTGCTCTTTCTCTTTGTCGAAGATCGGGCTCAGGGTTTGGTTAGCGTGCTCTACGTCGCGGCTCAGGTCACTGACGTTCTGCGTCTGTTTGTCCTGATCGCGGATGATGATGGTGCCGTCGCTCACCGCCGATTGGGTGGTTGAGCTGTCGTGTCCGCTGTTGTTGGCCCCCACCAGCAGGCCGTTGGCCATGTTACCGGCGAACTGGCTACCGATGCTGCCGCCGGAGCTGATACCCACGCTCTGGTGCTCTACCTCGAAATCAGCCTGATTGTGAATATCCTTAAAGCCCAACGTGCCGGTGTCGAGTTTGTTTTTGTCCGCCGTGGCAGTGCTGCCGATTACCGCGCCGTTAAGCTGGGTATGTTCGCCCACCGTCAGGTCAAAGCCACCTTTACCGGCGAAGATACCGGTCTGCTCCTGCACGCTGTCGTAGTTGCTGTGCATCTTGTCTTTGCTCAGGCTGATGCTGCCAGAGCCGGTCATGGAGCCGAAGGTGAAGCTGCCGCCGGCGCTGGCATTTTGCTGTTTCGAGTCGTAACGATCGCTGTCCTGCTGGCTTTCCAGCAACAGGTTACGACCTACGTCGGCCTTGACCGTTTCACCGGTGACCTGCGCGCCGATCAGGTTGGTGTCACGTCCGCTGGTAATATTGACCTGATTACCGGCGTTCACCGTGGTTTCGGTATGGCTGGTACCGTTGCCCTTCTCGTTGCCCTTGCCTTTATTGACGCTGGCAGAAACGCTCAGCCCAATGCCGCCGGAACCGACGCCGATGCCCACGCCCAGCGTGCCGCCCTGGCTCTCGTTCTTGCCATCCAGATACTGGGTGTTGGTGGCAGACAGCAGATTCACGTCCCGATTGGCATTCAGGGTGATGTCTTTGCCCGCCTGCAGTTGGCTGCCTTGCACGGTGATGTCACCATCCTGACCCTTCACACCGTTGCCGCTGGCAGTAATGCTCAAGTTGTTGCCCGCCGTCAGGCTGCTGCCCTGAGCGGTGCTCTGCCCGCTGTTCTGGGTCGAGGTGGAGGACTGGGTACCGTAGGAAATACTGATCCCGACCATGTTGTTGTTGGCAGGATCGGCACCCTGCGCCTCGGCCAAGCGCGCCGCCTGAACGGCCTGCACGCCACTTAACGCCGCTTTGGTGCCCTGCAACGCCGCCAGACGGCTGTCGTCGGTAGATTTTGCCTGCTGTGAGGTTTCCACCGCGGTGTTCAACGCGCTGCCAACCGTACCGGAAAGCGCCAGCGTCAACCCGGATTTCTTCTGTTCAACCTTGTGGGTCTGGCTATTTTGATCCTGCGCCTGCGTCACCGACACATTCTTGCCGCTCAACGCCATGTCTTTACCGGCCACCAGCTCAGAGCCGGTTACCGCCAGGTTGTTACCGGCGCCCAGAGTTACATTGCCGTTTACGCTGCCGACGGTACTGCCCTGATTGGTCAGGCCCTGCGCGGTATCGGTGGTTTTCAGGCTTTCGGTACCGTAGCTGATGCCGATGCCGCCGCTGCTCATCAGGCCGGATTTTTTCTCCTGCTTGAGATGCAGTTCGCTGTTGCTTTCGGTCGCACCGGTCACGGTCAGATCGTTGCCTGCCAGTAGTTTCACATCCTGAGTACCAGCTACGCTGCTGCCCTGCACACGCAGATCGTTACCTGCCAGCACGTTGATGCTGTCACCGCTCAGAGTGCTGCCCTGAACAGTTTGGCGATCGAAGGTGTCTCGGGTTGTTGTCGTGGTTTTCGACAACAGGCCATTGCCCCCCGTCACCTTGTGACGCTCATCCAGATCACGCGTGTTCTCGCCATTAAGGATATTAACGTTATGGCCAGCATTCAGGTTAAGCGCATCACCCGCGGAAACTGTCGCCGCACGGGCGTTGAGATCGTTACCCGCATTGAGAGTCACGCCCCCTTTACCGACCACCTCGCTACCCACCTGTTGGCTATTGCCCTGTTTCAGGCTGTTATCACCGTTCCAAATCAGGTTGTCGCGGCTGGCGGTGGTCACCGTATTCAGGTTGAGATCACGCCCGGCATTCAGCACCGTCTGGCCGTTCTCACCGCTGTTAACCACCTGCGCAGCATCCAATTTAATGTCGCGACCGGCCTGCAGCATCAGCTTGCCGTCAGCGCCTTGCACATACATACCCGCCACGCTGTCGATATTGGTGCGCTCGAAGCTGTTGGCCCCGTTAACGCTCTGCGCCGTACGGGTAGTACTGATGGCGTTGATATCACGCCCGGCGCTGGCCAACAGTGAGTTGTTGCCCTGGATCACGCCACCGATATTGTTGATGTCGGTACGGGCGATCAGCCCAACGTCAGTGCCCTGAATGTTGCCCGCCACGTTAGTGATATTGGCAGCACTCAGTTTCACCACTTCGCGGCCTGCAATATGGCCGCTGTTAAACAGACCGTCTCCCAGATTGAGGTTGACGTTGCGCCCGGCAATCAATGCGCCAGAACCGTCCAGATCGCCCGGTTGCATGCGTGCATACACCTGCGGCACCAGCACATTTTGCTGGCTCCCGTCCGGCAACGTGACCTTGGCATTCACCAGCCAGACGATGTCTTTGGTCAACAGCCCCATCTGCTCTGGCGTCAGCGCTACGCCAACCTTCAGGTTATATTGCTGACTGAACGTCAGGCCTTGATCCATCAGCGCCTTGAACTGCTCTTCGTCGTTGTTGTAACCGTCCAGATACCGCTGGCCTGTCAGATTAATTACTTGTTCACGGATCAGTCGCTGTTCGTAGTAACCATCACCCAGGCGTTTCAGCACGTTGTCCTGATTATTGGTCGCCTTGGCGATCATGTAGTCCGAACCCAGCCAGGATTTTTGGTTGGTGAAGCGCGGATCGGTTTCCACCAGATACTGCCCACCCGGTGCCGGATTGGTCTTGAACAGGCTGTTATCTGGCAGGCGAGTGTCAGGGCCGACGATACGCACAACGCTGTCGACCACGTCACCCTGTTGGTTGTTCACCTTATTAGCGACTTCAAACTGTTGGCCTGGTTGCAACGCCACCGCTTGAATCACCGGCAGCGCACCGCTGCCAATAGTCTGCATCCCGGCAGAAACATCGCTGCCAGTCACCACGGCATTCACCCCACCGGCCGTGCCGATGGTGGCATTGGTGCTCTGTGGCGTTAGCGGCGTGATAGCGATCGGGTTGCCTGCAATCTGCCCGTGATCAATCAGTTGGCTAGGTTTCAGCGCAATGGTCTGAATAGTGGTCGGCGGCGTGTAGGCCGTGGCGTTATATCCCTGCTTGTCCTTGCCTTTCTTCTTGATGCGGTAGTAATTGGTCACTTCCCCGGCGTCAGTGGTCAGGCGCTGGCCCGCCACCGCTACGTTATCCACGCTGCCGGCATTGATCGCCAATGTACCGCCCGCGACCACCTGGCTCTTGTCATTGAGCAGATGACCCGCGTTGATCGCCATATCGCCACCGGCGATTATCTTGGCCGGATCGCTTTCCTTGATCTGGGTTTCCTGCACCGTCCGGTTGAAATCGAACTGGTTGTAGTTGTCTTTGCGACCGTCCGGCGTATTGAGGTAATTCACCTCATCGTGAGTAATGCGTATTTCGTCCGGCTGATAGCGCTTATCGGAGCCGCTCAGTTGATACTCGGTCAGCTTGTCGCTGGATACTGTCACCAGTTCGGTGCTGAAGTGATCATTGATGTTATTGATCTGCCCGGCGGACAGCGCCATGTTACCGGCGGACTCAATGGTCGAGCTGTGGTTATTAATGGTGCCAGCCTGCCCGCTTGCCAGGTAGTTAGCGTCAAGCTGGCCGCCAATGGCCATATCCCCGCCGCTGTAAATCAGCCCGTGGTCATAGTTATTCAGCGTCTGGGTGCCAATATCTACCCGCTCGCGCCCGGCCAATGTGGCAGCAGTACCGTTCTCAGCCAGGTTGTTGAAGGTGACGGTCTGCACGCCAATCGCATCGCCATAAATGCGACCCGTGCCAATGTTGGTCAACGTGTTGGCATTGAGCAGGGTGTGCTTGCCGTCGATCAGGCCGTAGTTGGTCAGGGTGCCATTCACCGTAAGCCAATCCTGCCCGGCATTGATCTCACCGCTGGCATCGTTGAACAGGTTGTTGGCGTGCAGATCAAGCTTAGAGCCCGCCAGCAGTTTACCGCTGTTGATCACATCGCCCGGCGTAGTGAAGTTGAAATTGCCGTTGGCGATCATCTCGCCGCTGTTATTGATACCTTGCCCACTGACCAGATTAATATCACCCAACGATAGTAACTGCCCATCGCCACCGACCGCTGCGGCATTGATGTCCAGCAGCTTGCCAGCCTTAATGGTGCCGGCAGTGTTCAGCAGGTTAAGCGCTGCGCCCTGCAACTGCAGATTTTCGCTGGCCGCCAATTGGCCCCCGCTGTTATCAAGCAGGCCCGCGTTAGTGATGGTCAGTTGTTGGTTAGCCAGAATGCTGCCGCCACGGTTGCTCAGTGTGCCGGTGTTCAGCGCCACTGACTGGCCTTCCAACCCTTTATTTTCCGCCTGCGTCGTGTCGTTGGTGAACTGCAGAGCATTGAGCGTTACGCTGGCACCACTGCGGATCAGCCCCAGAGTGTTATCGATAATCCCCTGCGCACTGTCCAGCAGCAGGTTGCCGACCGCCTGAATTTGTCCGTTGCGGTTATCCAGACCGGCGCTGGTGAGCGTCACCGCCTTCTCGCCGATAATCCGCCCGCCGTTACTGTTATCCAGCTTCAGCGCCGTCAGGGTGAAATCGCCTTTGGCCCCCAGCGTGCCGCCCTGGTTATTGACGTCGCCGCTGCCGAGTTCCAACTGGCCCAGGCTGTGGATAGTACCATTAAGGTTATCCAGCAACTGACCATGGGTATCGATCTGCATATCCGCACCCGACTGAACCAACCCGCCCTGATTATTCAGGCCGCCCGTGCCGGTCGTCGTCAGATCCAATGCCTGCTGCGCCACCAGTTTGCCGCTGCCATTCAACAGTGCTTCTGCATCGAGCTTGAGATTTTTACCGGCAATCACTACACCTTGGCCATTATCGAACACACCAGTGGTGAGGTTCATGGCACCTTGGCTGGTGATACCGCCTTTATCACCACTGTTGTTATTGGTCAGTCGATCGACCGTCAGTTCCAGACGGTCACCGCTCTGGATCAGACCGCCGTTGTTGTTATTGAGGCTGTTGCCGTGCAGCTCCAGCACCGTCTGGGCAGCCAGTTGACCGCCCTGGTTTTCCAGCAGGCCGAAGTTGATCTTCGCTGCATCGGCACTCACCAAGGTGCCTTGGTCGTTCACCAGATGGCCACTATCCAGCTGCAGTTTTTTGCCTGCGCCAATCACGCCAAGATTGCTGTTATCCAACAGTTCTTTGGCGTTCAGCACCATATCCTGACCGGATTTAATTGCTCCGCCCTGGTTATTGATGGTGTTAGCCGCAGCCGATAAATGTTTCTCGGAAGCCAGCGTACCGTAGCGGTTATCCAGTTGGTCGCCGTGCAGTTGCAGGTCACCGGAGCTGGCGATAAAGCCGTCTTGGTTATCTACGGCACCGCCAGTGATAACCAGTTTGCCCAAGCTGCTGATGCCGCCATTCTTGCCGCTGTTGCGGTTAGTTAATGCCTGTCCGTGAGTATCGAGAGTCGCGTCCCCACCTGCCTGCAACAGACCGCCGTCATTGGTCAGCGCCAGACTGTCGATGTTGAGTGTTTGCTTGCCGACCAACGTGCCTTTGCTGTTATCCAGGCTGCCGGTGAACAGATCTGTCGTTCCGACGCCCACCAGCATGCCCTGTGTGTTGTCCAGCGCACCGCTGTGGATCGCCAGCGTTCCCTGGCTGAGAATACCGCCAGTTTCACCACTCAGACGGTTGCTCAATGCCGCCCCATGGGTATCAATGTTCATGTTGCCGGCAGATTGCAACAGGCCACCGTCATTCGTCAGCAGGCCGCTGTTCAAGGTCAGATCACCGCTGGCGGCGATAACGCCTTGCTGGTTGTTCAGCGCACCCTTGCCGAGCGCCAGTGAAAGTTCACCACCAACGACTTGCCCAGCTTGGTTCTCTAACCCGGCGCCGCTCACTTGCAGGCCTTGTTTGGCCTCGATACGACCGCTGCCGTTGTCCACTGCCTGCCGAGCTATGACCTCAGCGCTACCCGTCGCGGCGGAAACCAGCCCTTTGCGGTTATCCAGTTTTTCCGCCTGCAATCGGGTCTGTTGGCTAGCCGCCAACTGCCCCTGACGGTTATCGATAACACCGCTGACCTGCGCTTTCAGACTCCCATCCTGCGCGGCAATCACTTTGCCATTTTGGTTGTTCAACTGTGCTGCGTTTAGCGTCACATTACCGTTAGCCGCCAGTTGGCCACCCTGGTTATCGATGCCCTGACGGGCATTGAGGCGCATATCTCCGCTGCCGCTTTGCACCAGTTGGCCATTGCGGTTAGACAGGCTGTCGGCATCCATCGTGATCTGCTGCGCTGACGTGGTACCGCCATCCAGTACGTAGTCGCCACCCTGCATACTGAGCTGGCCATTGGACAACAGTTTGCCGCTGTCGCCCTGCAAGCGGCCAGTATTCACTGCCAGCGTGCCTTTGCCCGCATGTACGATTTCACCGCTCTGGTTATCGATCGCCCCGGCCTTCAACGTCAGTCCGTTGCCGTTACTGGCGATGCGGCCGCCAGCGTTATCCAGTTTTCCCTGTGGGTTCAGCGTTAAATCTTCACTGCCAAGCTGGGTGATTTCGCCCTTCCGGTTCGATAAATCATGCGCATTCAGCGTCAGTTTATTTGCCGCCAGCTTGCCGCCGTCGTTGTTCAGTTGCTTACCGCTGTTGACAATCAGATGCTGTGTCGCCTCGACTTGTGCATTGGCCGTCGTCAAGTCACCCTGTCCGGCGTCCAGCGTGACATTAGTACCGGCAGTCTTGCTGCCGCTAATGTCCGCCCCCTGCCCATTGGCATGCAGATTACCCGCCGCCAGGTTCTGGCCTTGTGCTGTAAGCTTACCGCTGGTGGTCAATGCCAGTTCACCACTGCCGCCCAGCTTGCCATCTTGTTGTACTCCAGCTGCCAACGTACTGCCTTTGCTGCTGTTCAGGCTGGCTGCCTGGACACGCACATTATTGCGTGCGGCGATAGAACCGCTGTTTTGCACATCCCCTTCACTACTGACGCCAGCATTGCCTGCTGCAAACAGTGAACCACTGTTGCTGACGCCGCCTTTCGAGGCCAGCTGCATGTCGCTGCCGCTGCTGATTTTGCCGCTGTTTTCAATGCGGCCATCGGCGGTTACCACCACGCTACCGGCCTGCGCACCAATATTACCGGCATTGCGTACCCCGACGCCGGTTTCGGTGCCGATCATACGGATCTTACCGGCATACATGCCGCCCAACTTCGCCACATCCACCGCCAGTTGCGGTCGCGTAGCGGGATCGTCACTTTGTTTGTCGATCTGCTGATGCGTCGCATCCACCTTGTTGCGACCGGTGGTGACTTTAAGATCGTTAGCCCAAAGTCCGGCGTTGATCTTCGTCGATCGCGCGATGATCTCGGTATAATCCTGCCGCGAACTGTCCATACCGGCGCCTTCAACCACTACTTCGCCGCGTTCAACGTTGAAGCCCGTCAGGTTGCCGTTGTTCATCTGTGCCTGACCGGTGGTCAGGGTGGCACGGTTGGCGTTGATAAAGCCGCAGCCATTACAGGTAATACCGGATGGGTTGGCGATCACCACCTGCGCACGCTGCCCGGCGACTTCGATGTAACCGTTCAGGCGGCTAGGATCACGTGAGTTGACCTCATTGAGGATCACCTTGGCCTCGCCTTTCGCCAACCACGGGTTACCGTCGACCCAACCGCCCTGTTGCGTCTGAGTCATTTTGTGGGAATTGTTGAGGATCGCGCCTTGCTTGTCGACGTCGAACTGGCTGTAGGTATTACGGGAAACCCCACCAGCGCTTGGCGTCTGAATATTGACCTGTGGCGTACCGTTAGCACTGTTAACAATGGTCGGCTGCTGACCACCCGGCGCATTACCGTCGGCGATAATTGCCGCCTGCACCGGCTGTATAGCACCCAGTGCGATGAGCAGGCTGAAGCTAACAGCACTGATTTTGCCGATACACTGGCTCAGCGTATGGCCCAGACCAGGTGAACGCGCGGACCCGGCACGACCGGAGCGGGCAATATCCGCCACCACCATCAGCATGCCACGCGCTTTGTTGAAAACGATACGATACAGGTTCTTGTTCATGGCAATGTCCTTATTGAATTTCTGATGGCTCGACGGCTAACGGGTGGCTCGCCCACCATTGCTGCGCTTGCTGATGGCTGACCTCTGCACCTTTAAAGTTCACCACGCGTTTTCCGCGTTGATCCCCCCGGTGATACAGCGCCCGTACACACAGGTGCGGGAAGATCTCCCTGGCCATCAGATTACGCATTTCCCGCGTATGACCGAACGGCGCGATCCAGTCACAGAACCACAGACGATCGCCACTGTTCCAGTCACTTTCTTGCATATTCACTGCCGGCTGTGTCAAATAGCGCGCTTCAGCGTCTTGACTCATCCAGGCCCAACTGAGGAAAAACACGGGCTGATTTTGCTGTGATACCAGCACATATTGTTGTCGCTTGATGATCGGCAATAACAGTGTCGGTAACGTGTGCAGCGGCGCATCGCGGTGCATCGGAGAATGCATCCATAACCATACGGCCGCACCAAAGGCTTCCGCTTCACTGTCGTCACCACCGAGGACCAATGGTGCCCTGATATCATATTCGCCTGCGCGCATCGTCATGCCTCAGTAGTTCCAGCTCAGATTGAAGCCCAGGGTGACCGGGCTGGTGCTGAAACCGTCCGGTTTGGAGAAGGGCACGCCTGCAAACAGGTCATAACCGACCTTGTAGGCATAACCACGCAGCCCAACAACACCGCCAGCCAAGTGTTGCCCCGCCAGATAATCGGAGCCATATCCACCCACTTCACCGTAGTCGGCACCGAGATACAGTTCCTGCCCCTGCAACGGCGTGCGCCAGGCGAGATCGTTGCGGACGAACCAGCCGTGGTTAGCGTTCAGGGTGCGCTCACCGTCAAAGCCGCGCACCGTCCAACGGTTGCCGATAGCAAACTGGTCCTGCGGCGTCAGCGGCGTGTCGCTGATCTGGCGCTGATACTGGACGTTATATCTGAAGTTCTGGGTAAACAGGCTGAACGGCACGTCGAGCTGGGCATTTAGCTGCACAATTTTGCTAAGGGCAGTGGCTTCACCAAAGGTCTCTTCCGGTGCCGGCAGTGCGCCGAACCAACGGGTTCCCCGTTGATAACTGACACCCGCGTCCAGCGTAGCCTGTTGAATGTAGTGGCGATGCTGCAACCCCAGCCGCCAGCCAGAGGTGCGCCGACGCTGCACTTCTACTTCAGTGTCATTGATATAGTTGCTGGACTCACGTGCCAGCACGTCGTAAGTCAGCGTGGTTTTCTGGCTGCCGTTACGGTGTAGTACCCGGCTGAGCTGGAAATCCAGGTTCTTGCTCTTGCCGCTATAGCGGTAATCCTGATTCTGACCGGCAATGGTCTGGTGATAGTCATAGCTGTTGGCGGTTACCCCAGCCATCCAGTAGCCGAAAGGTACCGAATAATGGCCGGTGATATTTTTAGTACCTTTGCCGCCCTGGTTTTGCAGATCGGTGGAGCCTGAAATATAGAACAGGTCGCTGAGCGAAAACGGGTTATCCAGCGACAGCGTCAGGCCCCCCTGATAACGCCCGGTGCTCTTGGTGCCAGAGTCATCCAACGAAGCGCCTATACGCCACATACGTTCCTGCTTCCAACTCAGAGCAATATCACTTTCGCCGGGTTGTTCACCGGGGATGATTTCCATGTTGGCCTGTACCGTCGGCAGACGCTGGAGGTTTTCCAGCCCTTGTTCGATATCGCGCAGATCCAGCAGGTTGCCTGCATGGGCCGGGAATGTGCTGTAAGGCTGAATGTAATGACCGCTGTCCGGTGTCAGTTTCACCTGACGTACGTAACCTGGCACCACCACCAGCCGCAGCTTGCCGCTTTTCAGATCCTGTGACGGTGCCAACACGCGGGTGGTGATATAACCGTGATCCACCAGCCGGTTTTGCAGAGTGCTCATCAGCAGGTTAATGCCCTGACCACCCAGGCAGTGGCCTTGCGCCTGATCGGCGATACGTTGCAGCGGCAACCAGTGAGGCAGTTTATCCTGACCGGTGAGTACCACCTGGTCGATGGGGAAACAGGTTTTTTCCTGCGGGAAAGAAATACGGCCAAAGCTGGACGAAGGTGGAGACAAACGCACATCCGGTGTCGGCGGTGTCAGTTGTTGCTCCAGCGCCTTTTGTCGCTGCTGCTGTATGATCAGCTGTTCGTTGTTTGGCGTTGCCGCGTGAAGCGGTAGGCTGTATATAAACAGCGGCAAGACAACGGAGCTTAATGGAATACAGCCCTTACACACAGCAAGGCTGAGCGACGAGTACGCGGAATGGCGCATTACTTTTTCCCTGTCGAAAGACAAATAAAAGATAAGAATTGTAAAAAAACGCAAACATTATGCGCACGAATAGCCCACAATCAACTTAATTTTGGTCCGTAATGGGCGCTAGATAACAAAACACTTAATAGAAATACGTTACACCCCTAATATATCCCCCTAAGAAAAACCCAAAAACACCATTCAATTCATTGATATACATATGATAAAATTAAAATTCATTTGTGATATCTATTAATGAACATGAATAATTGCATCTAAACGATGCATTTATTCATCACCGCATGATTATGCTAAGCAGCACCTATAATTTAGGAAACATCCTATTCAAAATCCTCGCCATAATTCATTGGCCGTATTTAGAATTCACGATCTCCATTAATCTTAATTCAATTTTTTAATTATAGTTGTCAACACGTTACTTATTCTCGCTTGCTATAACTTATTCCCTATTCTTCATTTTTTGGCCCGCTACATGCTGACTTTACCAACAAGCTTCAGATTCTTTCATTGCAATGCTAAACCGGTTCTTCTATTTTAGCTCGTCATCTAACACAGGTGAAAACAGGGATTGAACATGGTTAATCGCGTATGGGTTCTGGGTGACGCAGTTGTCG
This sequence comes from Serratia grimesii NBRC 13537, assembly GCF_001590905.1. GTDB lineage: Bacteria > Pseudomonadota > Gammaproteobacteria > Enterobacterales > Enterobacteriaceae > Serratia > Serratia grimesii. The sequence continues at coordinate 300,804 of NZ_BCTT01000011.1, read as the reverse complement.
ATCTGGTTCCTGAAAATTCAAACAGTTATCTTAAATGCCCCGGTGGTGCTCCCGCCAATGTGGCGGTGGGTATCGCCCGCCTTGGCGGCGACAGCGCCTTTATCGGTCGAGTAGGGCAAGATAGCTTCGGCGCTTTCTTACAGCAGGTGCTAAGTGAAGAGCAGGTGGATATCTGCCATATGTCACAGGACCCCGACCACCACACCTCCACCGTGGTGGTCGATCTCGATCTACTGGGTGAGCGTTCCTTCACTTTTATGGTCAATCCCAGTGCCGATCTGTTCCTGCAACCCGAGGATCTACCTGATTTTAAGGCAGATGAATGGCTACACGTCTGCTCTATCGCCTTGTCGCAGGAACCCAGTCGTAGCACTACCTTTACCGCGATGGAAAACATCAAGGCAGCTGGCGGCTGGGTCAGTTTTGACCCGAATATTCGCGAAGATATCTGGCGTCAGCCGGAAGCGTTGCGTCCCTGTTTGCAAAAAGCGTTGCTACTGGCAGACATAGTAAAAATCTCACAAGAGGAGCTGAATTTTATCAGCAGTATCGGGGAGTTAGAGAGTGGTATTGATTGGATGATGCAGCGCTATCCACTACGTTTGCTGCTAGTGACACTCGGTGGTGACGGCGTGTGCATGCATGACGGCAAGCAAATACGCCACTTCCGCGCCCCTTCGATCACCCCTGTCGACACCACTGGAGCGGGCGATGCTTTCGTCGCCGGCTTGCTGGCGGCACTGGCACAGCTTGGCACTCTGCCACAAGAAGAACAGTGGTCAGCCGTCATCGCCCAGGCCCAGGCCTGCGGCGCATTGGCTACCACAGCCAAAGGTGCAATGACGGCTTTGCCACGGACCGACGAGCTGCAAGATTTCCTCCAGCGTTAGTCCGTTAAGAGTGCATTTGGCCCCCACTCCCCGCGCCTAAATCATTGGCTCTGGGGGCCATACCTACCGTTTTCATCATTAGCGTGTAATTTGCGGGCTTGATCACAATAGCTGAATCGGGTTAGCAAACTTGATTGCAAGCAGCCTATCAACTCACTATCTTTCATCATGAAAAACCGGTTTAGCAATTTAGCAAAATAATAACAACCTTCCCGGATGATAGAAAATCATGAAGAAACTTAGCTATCTGGCAGTCACAACAGGGCTTCTCATCTCTACTTCTGCGGCGGCTTGTGGCGCCAACAACAGTATCGAAGCGCGTCTGAATGCGTTGGAACAACGGCTGCAACAAGCTGAACAACGGGCATCGCTGGCAGAAACGCGTGCCACAGTAGCGGAACGCAAAGCACAGCAGTTGGAGCAGCGCACCGCGAACACCGAACGACAAACCGTGCAGGTCGCACAACGTACTGCAACGCTGGAAACCCACGCCACACCGACTAGCAACCTGCAACTCACCGGTTTAACCGACCTTAAATTATATGGCGATGTCGAATTTAACCTGGATGGGGCCAGCCGCAGCGGTCAGCTCACTTCGTTGAAAAGTAGCGACAACAAGGACTGGAAGCCCGGTAACAAAGAGCGCTGGGATATCAACGGCCGTATTCTGGTTGGCGTAGACGGTTACCGCCGTAACCCGGACGGCAACTTCTCGGGCTTTAGCGTGCAGCCGTTGGCAGACATGACCGGCAAAATGAACCTCGATGATGCTGCTTTCTTTTTCGGCAACGAAAAGAACTGGCAAACCAAGATTGGCCGCTTTGAAGCCTACGACATGTTCCCGCTCAATCAGGACACCTTCATCCAGTATTCCGGCAACACGGCCAATGATCTGTACGCCGACGGCTTCGGCTATATCTACATGATGAAAGAAGGCCGTGGCCGTAGCAGCAGCGGCGGTAATCTCATGTTGAGCAAATATGCCGGTGACTTCTACTTTGAACTCAATACGTTGGTGGAGGACGGGACATCGCTGTTCCAGGATGACAACTATCACGGCAACAGTTTGGATAATAAGAAAAATGTCGCCTATCTGCGGCCAGTGATCGCCTGGAAAAAAGACCAGCTTAGCGCGGCGGTGGCGATGGAAAGCAACGTGGTCAACAACGCATATGGCTATCATGATGGTCAGGGGCAATTCGTCGACCAATCCAAACGTAACGGCTACGGCATGACCCTCAGTTGGAACAACACTGCCACTAATCCGGACAACGGCGTGGTCGTCAATCTGAGTACCGCCTACCTTGACGCCTCAGGCGAACAGGATTTCACCGCTGGCATCAACATGCTGTGGCGCCGCTTTGAACTGGGTTATATCTACGCCCACAACAATATCGAAGAGTTCAATACTACCGGCATGACCGCAGACATCAGTAACCCGCTCAGCGAGCCGGGCAAATATGACATACACACCATTCATACTTCGTACCAAATACCAAACATCATGAATATGAAGAACTTCAATTTGTACCTCGGCGCTTACGTTTCAATGCTGGAAGCCAATGCCGAGAACAAGATCGCCAACGCCAACAACGATCAGCGCTATGGCGTACGCGCCAGATTCAAGTACTTCTTCTGACGCTGAAGGGCTGATTTCCGCCGCAAACTACTGCGGCGGCATTTTTATTTATAAAGGGAGTAAACATGGACATTACCGCAACCGCTAACGCGCTGTTGCCGCTGCTTGGCGGCAAAGAGAATATCGCCAGCGCCGCCCATTGCGCCACACGCTTGCGCCTGGTGCTGATCGATGACAGCAAGATGGACAAGGTCGCGATCGGTAAGCTTGAAGGTGTGAAAGGTTGCTTCAGTAACGCCGGGCAGATCCAGGTGATTTTCGGCACTGGGCTGGTCAACAAGGTACATGCAGAATTCATCAAGGCAGCTGGTATCAACGAATCCAGCAAGTCTGAAGCCGCCGACATCGCGGCTAAAAAGCTTAATCCACTGCAACGTATCGCTCGCCTGCTGTCGAACATCTTTGTCCCAATAATCCCGGCTATCGTCGCCTCCGGCCTATTAATGGGCCTGCTTGGCATGGTGAAAACCTACGGCTGGGCCGATGCAAACAGTGCCGTGTTCGTGATGCTGGACATGTTCAGCTCAGCGGCATTTATTATTTTACCGATCCTGATCGGCTTTACCGCCGCACGTGAATTTGGTGGTAATCCCTATCTGGGTGCGACACTCGGCGGTATTTTGACTCATCCGGCGCTGACCAATGCCTGGGGCGTCGCCAGTGGTTTCCACACCATGGATTTCTTCGGGTTGGAGATCGCCATGATCGGTTATCAGGGCACGGTGTTCCCGGTGCTGCTGACGGTGTGGTTTATGAGCATGTTGGAAAAACAACTGCGCAGAGTGATCCCCAACGCGCTGGATCTGATCCTGACACCGTTCCTGACGGTGGTGATCTCCGGCTTCGTCGCCATGCTGTTTATCGGCCCGGCCGGCCGCGCGCTGGGTGACGGTATCTCCCTGGTACTCAGCACACTGATCACCCATGCCGGTTGGTTTGCCGGCTTGCTGTTCGGTGGCCTGTATTCCGCTATCGTCATCACCGGAATTCATCACAGTTTCCATGCCGTTGAAGCTGGGCTACTCGGTAACCCCAATATTGGCGTTAACTTCCTGCTGCCGATCTGGTCTATGGCCAATATTGCTCAGGGGGGTGCCTGTCTGGCCGTGTATTTCAAAACCCGTGATGCCAAAATCAAAGCCATCGCCGTCCCCTCGGCCTTTTCCGCCATGCTTGGCATTACCGAAGCCGCGCTGTTCGGCATCAACCTGCGTTTTGTGAAACCCTTCCTGGCGGCGCTGGCGGGCGGTGCGCTCGGTGGAGCCTGGGTCGTGGCCAATCATGTCGGTATGAACGCGGTCGGGCTAACGGCAATCCCAGGGATGGCGATCGTGCAGGCCAGTTCACTGGTCAGCTATATCATTGGTCTGGTGATCGCCTTCGGCAGCGCTTTCATTCTCTCGTTGTTGCTGAAATACAAAACGGACAGTGAATAATGGAAGAACAACATTTAATGAAACAGGCCATTAGGGCCTTGATGAGCGGAATACCAAAAGCACTGAGCGATCCACACCGACCGGCGTGGCATCTGGCACCAAGCGTCGGCCTGCTTAACGATCCCAATGGGTTCATTCAGCATAACGGCGTCTATCACCTGTTCTATCAGTGGAATCCGCTGGGCTGCGAACATCGCAACAAATGCTGGGGTCACTGGCAATCGACGGATCTGATCAATTGGCAGCATCAACCGATAGCATTGGTCCCCGGCGCCTGTTACGACAGCCACGGCTGTTATTCAGGCTCAGCGGTCGTAGCGGACGAAAAAATCATGTTGGTATATACCGGCAACGTAAAATACCCCGATGGCTCTCGCACCGCTTACCAGTGCCTGGCGCAAGAGAATACGCAAGGCGGCTATGACAAACTCGGCCCAGTGTTGCCACTACCGGCAGGCTATACCGGCCATGTCCGCGATCCGAAAGTCTGGCACCATCAGAACGCGTGGTACATGGTGCTCGGTGCGCGTGATCTGCAAGATCGTGGCAAAGTGCTGTTGCTGCGTTCCGACGATCTACGTAACTGGCAGTTTCTGGGTGATATTGCCGGTTCACAGCTAAACGGCATCGGCGATTTCGGTTATATGTGGGAATGCCCGGATCTGTTCACGCTGGATGGCGTTGAGGTGTTGATCTGCTGCCCACAAGGGCTTGAAGCGCAGGCCGAGCGTTACCTCAACGTTTATCAGGCAGGTTACCTGATAGGTAAACTGGATTATCAGCAGGCAGCGTTTAAACATGATGCATTTCACGAATTGGATGCCGGGTTCGAATTCTATGCACCACAGACCACCCAGGCCGAAGATGGCCGCCGGTTACTGGTCGGCTGGATGGGCGTGCCAGAACAGGATGAGGATTATCATCCGACACGGCAATATGGCTGGATCCACATCATGACTTGCCCGCGTGAACTGTCACTGCATAACGGCAAACTTTACCAACAGCCGGCACGCGAACTGCAACAGCTGCGAGGCGAAAGCCGACAATGGCAAGGTGTCGCCGACAATGCACCGTGCTGGCCCATCGATAGCGCGGAACTGCTGCTGACGCCAGGGGGGAAATTCAATGCAAACTTCGGCGACGCAATGACACTGGACTGGGACGGAGGCTTGTTGCGGCTGACACGCAACAACCTGCGTAGCGGGCAACCTGAACACCGCTATTGGCGCGGTAATCTGGCCCACTTGCAGATACTGTTCGATCGTTCCAGCGTGGAGATCTTTATCAACCACGGCGAAGCGGTCATGAGTGCGCGCTACTTCCCTGGCCCACAACCTCTGTTGCAACTGCGTGGTGAAGCACACCTGGCGCTCGAACACTGGTCGCTGACGCCATGCATGCTAGAATGACGCATCCTTCGATGAACTCAGATGCCGTCAGTGAAAAAAAATAAACGCATAACCATCAGTGATATTGCCGCACTGGCAGGCGTGTCTAAATCGACCGCCAGTCTGGTGCTCAATGGCCGTAGCAAGGAGTACCGGGTGTCTGATGACACCCGCGATCGTATCTTGGCGTTAGCCGCTGAGCACCACTACCAACCCAGCTTCCACGCCCGTTCGCTGCGCTCTTCTCGTAGCCATACGTTGGGGCTGGTTGTGCCGGAAATGACCAACTACGGTTTTGCGGTAATTTCACGCGAGCTGGAAACCCTGTGTCGCGAGGCCGGTTTACAGTTGCTGATCGCCTGTACCGATGAGAACCCGGCGCAGGAAATGATGGCCGTGAACAGCCTGGTACAACGTCAGGTCGATGGTCTGATTGTCGCTTCCAGCCAGCTCAACGATGCGGAATACCAAAAGATCAACGCCGGCCTGCCTGTAGTACAGATGGACCGTCTGATTACTGGTTCCGATCTGCCTCTGGTGATCACCGACTCGCTCACCTCGACCGCTACGCTGGTGGAAAACATCGCGCGCCAACATCCGGACGAATTCTACTTCCTTGGCGGCCAACCCCGCATTTCACCCACACGTGATCGACTGGCAGGTTTTCAGCTCGGTCTGGAACGCGCCGGGGTTATCTGTAAACCAGAATGGATCATCAACGGTAATTACCACCCCAGCTCCGGTTACGAAATGTTTGCTCAGCTGTGCGCGCAGCTAGGTAGGCCGCCAAAAGCGTTATTTACCGCCGCCTGTGGCCTACTGGAAGGGGTACTGCGTTACCTGAACCAGCACCAGTTAATGGAAAGCGATCTGCATCTGTGCAGCTTCGACGATCACTACCTGTTCGACGGCCTCACGCTGAAAATCGACACCGTGGCGCAGGACTGCCGTGCTTTGGCACAACACAGTTTCGACATGGTCAGCACACTGATTGACGAGCGGCCATTAGAGCAGAATGCGCTCTACCTGCCGGGCAGCATCCACTGGCGACATGCCGGTTCTAAAGCACTGCTCGACCAGCACTAGGTTTTTCTTTTTCCCGGTTAAGGAGCTCATCATGAGTCGTGAGATTAATAAAGACACCCAACTGTGCATGTCGCTGGCCGGACGCCCAGGTAACTTCGGGACCCGCTTCCACAACTACCTGTACCAGGAACTGGATCTCAACTTTATCTACAAGGCTTTCACCACCCAAGATATTAAAGCCGCAGTCGGTGGCGTACGTGCACTGGGTATCCGCGGTTGCGCAGTATCGATGCCATTCAAAGAGAGCTGCATTCCTTTCCTGGACGAGTTGGATGCTTCCGCCACGGCAATTGAATCAGTCAATACCATCGTCAATGACAACGGTTTTCTGCGGGCTTACAACACCGATTATATCGCCATCGCCAAACTACTGGCGCAGCACCAGATCCCAGCAGAAACCTCCTTTGCGCTGCGCGGCAGCGGTGGTATGGCGAAAGCGGTCACCGCCGCACTGCGTGACGCCGGTTTTAAATATGGCCATATCATTGCCCGTAACCCACAAGCGGGCCAGGCGCTGGCAAATGCCTATGGCTATCAATGGCTGGCAGACGTCGGTGATTTAAACGTAGAAATGGTGATCAACGTAACGCCAATCGGCATGGCCGGGGGAACAGAAGCCGATCAACTGGCCTTTGCTCCCGCGACTATCGATGCAGCAAAAATTGTCTTCGACGTGGTGGCGCTACCAGCGGAAACACCGCTGGTTCGTTACGGACGCGAGCACGGTAAACAAGTGATTACCGGTGCAGAAGTGATTGCGCTGCAAGCGCTGGAACAGTTTGTGCTCTACACCGGCGTACGTCCTACCGATGAGCAAATCGCCCGTGCTGCGGCACATGCTCGCGGCTAAATACTTTTGAACTCTTGACGTAAAAAAGGGCGCCTGAGCGCCCTTTTCTTCGTTGGTGATGTCAGTCCGCTACTTGGCGGCACCTTCCATTCCCACCAGCCCTACTTTCAGGTAACCGGCTTTACGCAGCGTATCCATTACGCTCATCAGCGTTTCGTAGTCCACGCTCTTATCCGCCTGGAAGAAGATGGTGGTCTCTTTGTTCGCCTGCGTCCGCTGGTCCAGCACTGACGTCAGTTGGTCGGCACTGACCGCCTGTTCGCCAACATAGAGCTGTTTGTCCGCTTTCACCGACAAGAACACCGGTTTTTCCGGGCGCGGTTGCGGTTTGGCGGAAGAAGCCGGGAGATCGACACGGATATCTACCGTTGCCAGCGGCGCGGCCACCATAAAGATGATCAACAGCACCAACATGACGTCGATAAACGGCGTCACGTTGATTTCATGCAGTTCGCCGCTGTCGTCCAGATCTTCATTTAAGCGCATCGCCATAACTCACCCCACCCGCAGTTGCTGTGAATGCTGTGAACGTTTGGCTTGTGCCGTGGCGGCCAGATCCAAATCGCGACCCAGCAGTAACAGAACCTGCGCCGCCACGTCACCCACCTGGGCACGATGACCGCTGATCACACGGGCAAAGATGTTATAAATCACCACCGCAGGAATTGCTGCGACCAGCCCCAGTGCGGTTGCCAGCAGCGCTTCTGCGATACCTGGTGCCACGACGGCCAGGTTGGTGGTCTGCGAGTGGGCGATGCCGATAAAGCTGTTCATGATGCCCCAGACGGTACCGAACAGACCAACAAACGGCGAGATGGCGCCAATGGTTGCCAGGAAGCCGTTACCACGGCCCATGTTACGGCTGTAGCCCGCGACACGACGCTCCAGACGGAAACCGGTACGCTCCTTGATGCCATTGTTGTCGTTAGACTCTGCCGACAGCTCCAGTTCGTTCTGCGCATCGCTGAGTAATACGGAACTGATACTCTCGTCAGAGAAGTTCTGCGCCAGCTCAGAGGCTTCATCCAACGAACGTACATTGGCCAGCGCCAGTTGTTCGCGACGCAGACGGCGTTTGGCGCGGAACAGTTCGCTGCCTTTAGAGAACAAGATGGTCCAGGTGACGATAGACGCCAACACCAAACCGATCATCACGATTTTTACCACGATGTCGGCATGTTGGTACATGCCCCAAACGGACAGGTCCATACCGCGGGTTTCCGGCGGCTGGATGGTCGGTTGTGGATTGACCGGTGTGACATTTTCCGGCGCGGCTGCAACAACAGGCGCAGCGGCCGGTGTAACGCTTTCGGTAACGGCTGGATTAGCCGCCGGTGCTGCCTGAGCGCTACCGGCCAGGCCCACCACTAATACCATTGAAGCTAACAGACCACGGCCGAACGCCTGGCCCCATTGCGCCCGGCCCTGACCGAACGATCCTTGATTTAAATTCTTGCCAGCCGTTTTCACGCTGTGCCTCCACCCGTTACCGATCAAAATTGAGGAATAATTCAGCGTGCGATCATATCAAACCACTCAGGGATTGATAGTAGTTCTCATTATTATTTACCAAATAATCGGTAAAATTACCGTCGCAGCCTCCACAAGGCTTTTCAGCTAACCCATTCGCTGCCTGTTCGGCACTATAAGCACCTTTTATAAGGTTTTTCGTCACTTTTACGGCACAGAGATGCAACAACGTCATCGTTTTATCGCATTTAGTCGTCACATAACGGATTTACCGATAAACCCGCTTGCTAATCGCAACCCAGCAGAAGGATGACGTGCAGGAACAGCATCAGACAGAGGATTGCATCCGTTTCCGCATTTGGCGGTTAAAACGTCTGGATGGCTATTAAATGTCATGCTAACGTAAGGGCTAACGTAAATGGCCCGTGAAGATTCAATAAAGGTGAGCCCGCTCCTATGACGTCAAAAAACATCGAAACCACCCTGATAGGCGCCGGGCGCAGCAAGCGCTATACACAGGGCTCAGTCAATCCCATCACCCAGCGCGCTTCTTCACTGGTCTTTGATTCCGTCGCCGCCAAAAAGCACGCTACTGCCAAACGCGCACAGGGTGAACTGTTTTATGGCCGACGTGGCACTCTGACGCATTTCGCGTTGCAAGATGCGATGGTCGAACTGGAAGGTGGAGCGGGTTGTGTGCTTTATCCTTGCGGTGCGGCGGCGGTTTCCAACGCCATTTTGTCCTTTGTCAGCGCTGGCGATCACCTGCTGATGACCGGTTCTGTCTATGAACCCACGCAGGATTTTTGCACCCATATCCTGAGCCGTATGAACGTAACGACGACCTACTTCGACCCATTAATAGGCGCCGATATCGCCGGGTTGATTCAGCCCAATACGCGCGTGGTGTTCCTCGAATCGCCCGGTTCGATCACCATGGAAGTGCAAGACATACCCGCCATGGTACAGGCCATCCGCGCCGTCGCGCCCGACGTGGTGATCATGATCGATAACACCTGGGCCGCCGGTGTACTGTTCAAGGCGCTGGACTTCGACATCGATATTTCGATTCAGGCCGGCACCAAATACATTATTGGTCATTCCGATTACATGCTCGGTACTGCCGTAGCGAACCAACGCTGTTGGGATCAATTGCGTGAGTACTCTTATTTGATGGGCCAAATGGTGGATGCTGATACCGCTTATATGGCCAGTCGCGGGCTGCGTACGTTGGGTGTGCGTCTGAAGCAACATCAACAGAGCAGCATTGAAGTCGCTAACTGGTTAATCGGAAGGCCCGAGGTTGCTGTGGTCAATCACCCCGCGCTACCCAGTTGCAAGGGCCATGAGTTTTACCGTCGTGATTTCAGCGGTTGCAACGGCCTGTTCTCTTTTGTGCTGAAACAACGTCTCAGTGACGTGCAGTTGGCCGATTACCTGGACAACTTTAGTCACTTCAGCATGGCTTATTCCTGGGGAGGCTATGAGTCGCTGATCCTGGCCAACCAACCGGAGGAACTGGAAGCGATCCGCCCGGCGGGTGGCGTCGATTTCTCCGGAACGTTGGTACGCCTGCATATTGGCCTGGAAAACGTGCAGGATCTGATCGACGATCTCGCCGCCGGGTTCGAGCGTATTACTAACGCGCACTGATACATCACCTGTTACAGCGGTAACTTTATTCGCCTCGTTTAATGTGTGCTTAAGCTATTAGCGGTACACTAGGCGGGTAACTGTCAGATACGGTCAACACCGCATCCTGGAGTACGTGGCTCCAGGCGCAACCGGCATGCAACAGGATATATAATGGATGTATTACGAGAGATTGTTCATGCGCTTTGGCAGCAGGACTTTATAGCCCTTGCCGATCCAAGCGTCATTTGGGTGGTTTATGCGGTACTTTTCACCACTCTATTTTTAGAAAACGGATTACTGCCAGCCTCCTTCTTGCCCGGCGACAGCTTGCTGCTGCTATCCGGCGCATTGATCGCCAAGGGCGTGATGGCCTTTGTTCCTACGCTGATCATTTTGACCGTCGCCGCCAGCCTTGGTTGCTGGTTGAGCTACCTGCAAGGACGCTGGCTGGGCCACACTAATCTGGTAAAAGGTTGGCTCCTGCAACTGCCTGCCCAATATCACCAACGGGCGCACAACCTGTTTAATCGTCATGGTCTGATGGCACTGGTGATCGGCCGTTTCCTTGGTTTTGTCCGTACCTTGCTGCCAACCATGGCCGGCATTTCTGGCTTGAACAGCACACGTTTTCAATTTTTTAACTGGCTGAGCGCAGTGATTTGGGTTGGCGCAGTGGTCGGCCTTGGCTACGCCTTCAGTCAAATCCCGTTAGTGAAACGCTACGAAAGCCAGGTAATGACCGGGCTGATGATTCTGCCGCTGGTTCTGCTACTGGCTGGCCTGCTGGGCGCCATGGTGGTTATCTGGCGCAAGAAACGCGCAGCTTCTTCCTGATACGCTTACGGGCGGCATTAGCCGCCCCTACAAAGCTTTTTCGACCAGCGCCAGGCTCGGGGGCAACTTGCTCACCAGCGTATCCACCGCCAGCCGTACCTTCAACGACAAATGTGGCGTTTGCGGCCATACTGCGTGAGCTTCAAATGACATGCCGGGCCGCTCACTCATCAGCCTGACCAATTCCCCTTTCAGCAACGATTCCCGTACCAGCCAACAAGGTAACCAGGAAATGCCAAACCCAGCCACCGTGGCATCCGCCATCGCCTGCAGGTCATCCATCTGCAATCGCTTGTTCGGCATTACTTCCTGTACGTTGCCGTCGCTATCCGGGATCAGCCAGTTATGCACCACACCGGCACGCATGTAAGTCACCGCGTCATGCTGAGTCAATTGTTCAAGGCTTGTCGGTTCGCCATGCTGTTGTAGATAAACCGGCGCAGCGCATAACGTCATACGGTGGTCGCCAATATGCCGCGCCACCAGCCCACTGCTGCTAACCAGCGTTCCATTGCGGATCGCCAGATCAAAACCATCCTCAATCAAATCTACCACGCGGTCGTTGAACGACAGTTCCAGCTCCAGCCCCGGGTGCTCACGCGCCAGACCGGTCAACAGCGGCGCAATGCACATGCGGCCAAACAGCACCGGCATCGACACCCTTAGCCTGCCGCTGACCTGCTGTTTGCCCGACTCCAGCAGTGTTTCTGCGGTGCGAATCTCCTCAAGCGCCCGTAAGCAACGTTCATAAAACAGAGCGCCGTCGTCGGTCAGACTTAAACTGCGCGTAGTCCGGTGGAACAGGCGCACAGCCAATCGCTGTTCCAGACGGGCAATGGTTTTCCCCACCGCCGAACGTGAAAGGTGCAGCCGGCTGGCTGCCAGCGCGAAGCTGCCCGCCTCCACGGCGGTGACAAACACCGAAATACCGTTCAATCGGTCGGTCATGATTTGTAGCCTTTAGAGAAACAATCAAAGGAAATCTTATCGCCACTGGAGAACCTCAATCAACGATAATATCCACAGGTCTGTTTATCACTGACTTTGGAGTCAATCATGGCCGAAACAATGCAACGCTGGACAATGGATGCCCTCGGGCGTCAGCACCTGAAACTAAGTGAAAGTGCCATTCCACAACCGGGGCCACATGAGATTAGAGTGAAAGTGAACGCGGTATCACTTAATTACCGCGATAAGTTGATGATCGAAACCGGCATGGGGCTGGAGCTGCCACAGCCGTTTATTCCAGCCTCCGACATGGCCGGTGAAGTCGACGCAATTGGCGCCGATGTCAGCCGTTTCCGGCCAGGCGAGCGGGTAATTTCCACCTTTAGCCCCGGTTGGATAGATGGCAGACAGAAGCCGTATGGTAATGCGCGCACCCCGCCATACCATACGCTGGGCGGTTTTTATCAGGGCATGTTGGCGGGATATGTGGTGCTGCATGAGGACTGGCTGGTGGCCGCCCCCACCTCGTTGGACGACGCGCAGGCCAGCACCCTGCCTTGCGCCGGGCTAACCGCCTGGTTCGCATTGGTGGAACAGGGTCACCTGTTTTCTGGCCAATCCGTGCTGGTACAGGGCACCGGCGGCGTGGCGCTGTTCGCACTGCAAATCGCCAAACTGCACGGTGCCAAGGTGTATATCACTTCCAGCAGCGACGAAAAACTGGCACGAGCCAAGGTGTTGGGGGCCGACTACGGCATTAATCGCCTGGATGGCGATTGGGTAGAGACGGTGTATCGGTTAACACAGGATCAGGGTATTGACCATGTGATCGACACCGTTGGCGGCCCTAACCTCGGCAATTCGGTCCGCGCCGTCGCCGTGCAGGGACGCATCTCGGTGATCGGTGCGCTGGAAGGCTTTGAGGTCTCGGCCCCTGCCGGACCGTTGCTGCTAAAATCGCCGGTGATCCAGGGGATTGGTGTCGGCCACCGCCGCGCACTGGAAGATCTGGTGCGGGCGGTGGATGCCAATGGCTTGCAACCGGTGATTGATCAACGCTATCGCTTTGACCAACTGCAACAGGCACTCGATCATCTCGATCGCGGGGCGTTTGGCAAAATTGTACTGACGCGCTGAATTGGCGCCCCGGCTACGGGATTAGCCCTCCATCATTAGAGGAGGATTATCACGCAGTCGGGCCACTTCGTCGCTTGGCGTCACGCCAAAGAAGCGTTTAAATTCGCGACTGAACTGCGAAGCACTCTCATAGCCGACGCGGATCGCTGCGGTGCTGGCCTTCAGGCCGTCGTGGACCATCAGCAAACGCGCCTTGTGCAGCCGATAGGATTTCACATACTGCAACGGCGAGGTATTGGTCACCGCCTTAAAGTTATGGTGAAACGCCGAAATGCTCATGTTCACTTCACCCGCCAACTGCTCAACGTTGAGGCTGTCGGCATATTGGTTCTCGATGCGCCGCAGCGCCTTGGCTATTTGGCTGAAGTGGGTATGGCGATTGACCAGTTCCTGCAACGACGTCCCGCAGCTGCCACGCAACACGTGATACAGAATTTCGCGCACAATCTGCGGCCCCAGTACCCGCGCATCGAGCGGTTTGGCCATCACGTCCAGCAGGCGTTCGGTGGCGCACAAGAGCTCTTCCGATAATTCAGCCAGGTTCACCCCACTGCTCTCTCGGCGTGGTTTCATCAGATAGTCATCGTCGCCGATGTCGATCAGTAAATCCTGCAACATCTGACTATCGATATTCACCGACAACCCCACCAGCGGCAACTCTGGGCTGGCAAAGGTTTCACACTCGAAAGGCAATGGCACCGTCATCAGCAGGTAATTACGCGGATCGTATTGGAATACCCGATTACCGCAGTAACCAACCTTGTGGCCCTGGAAAATGATCACGACGCCGGGTTCGTACATCACCGGCTGACGCGGGCAGTGGCGGTCGACATAGAGGATTTTCACCAGTGGTACCGGCGAGGGCGTATAACCGTTGCTCTCGGCAAAACAGGCCGCTTGGCGCGCCATACGACCGCGCAGTTCATCGATTTCACTCACGGAAACACCCTCTTACACTAAGAACAATTCGGCATAAATAATAGTTTAAAACTCTGCTTTTCTACAACGCTTTGTAGGAATAGGCAAGACTCGGGCAGGAATGAGCATTGTGCTACGGGGCCAGGTTACTGACAATACACCCCAGATATTTTGCGCTATCCGGCGCTTGCCTTATGCAGAAGAGAAATCAGCCATGCAAAACTTTATTCTTCATACCCCAACCAAAATCCTGTTCGGCCAAGACCAAATCGCAGGTCTGGCGCAACAAATTCCTGCCGATGCTCGCATTCTGATCACCTACGGTGGTGGCAGCGTGAAGAAAAACGGCGTATTGGATCAGGTTTATGCCGCGCTGGCAGGCCGAAATGTACTGGAGTTCTCCGGTATTGAGCCTAACCCAACCTACGAGACGCTGATGAAAGCGGTCGACGTCGTGCGTGCAGAAAACATCGACTTCCTGCTGGCTGTTGGCGGCGGTTCCGTCGTGGACGGCACCAAGTTCATCGCTGCTGCAGCCCGCTACACCGCAGATAACGATGCATGGCACATCCTGAAAACCGTCGGCAGCGAGATCAAAGACGCGGTGCCTATGGGTTGCGTACTGACATTGCCAGCCACCGGTTCTGAATCCAATAGCGGTGCAGTTATCACCCGTAAAAGCAGTGGCGATAAGCAGCATTTCTTCTCACCACACGTACAGCCCCTGTTCGCCGTACTGGATCCGGTAGTGACCTATTCATTGCCAGCGCGCCAAATCGCCAACGGCGTGGTTGATGCCTTTATCCATACCATTGAGCAATACCTGACTTACCCGGTTGATGCCAAGGTGCAAGATCGCTTTGCCGAAGGCCTACTGCTGACCTTACTGGAAGATGGTCCACGTGCGCTGGCTGAGCCAGAAAACTATGGGGTGCGCGCCAACGTGATGTGGAGTGCCACCATGGCGTTGAACGGTTTGATCGGCGCGGGCGTGCCGCAGGATTGGGCAACCCATATGCTGGGTCACGAACTGACCGCCATGCACGGTCTGGATCATGCCCAAACACTGGCGATTGTCCTGCCGGCGTTGTTGATCGAGAAAAAAGCACAAAAACGCGAAAAACTGCTGCAATACGCTGATCGCGTTTGGGGCTTGCGTGATGGTAGCGAAGACAGCCGCATTGACGGCGCCATTGCCGCCACCCGCACCTTCTTCGAGCAAATGGGCGTTCCAACCCGCATGGCCGATTACCAGCTCGACGGCAGCTCGATCCCAGCACTGCTTGATAAGCTGCACCAGCACGGTATGACCGCGCTCGGCGAGCACCAAGATATTACTTTGGAAGTGAGCCGACGCATTTATGAAGCGGCACGTTAATCGCAAACCCGCGATTTACTGCTAGGCTTTAGTTTCTGTTTGTCATTTCTGCCCCTGCGTCCGACTCATCATCGGGCGCAGTCCCAAGCACTATTCCGATATCACTGAAATTTGGTTAGCGAACTCAGCACTACCCTGGTTTGCCAGCTAGAATTTACTGACATGACCTAAATAATTCGAGTTACAGGGAGGCGGTAAGCGCGAGGATCCAGAAGGACTTGCGAACAACACACCTGCAACTTGAAGTATGACGGGTATAGCCGTTCTCGGTGCATGCAGCACCGGGCAATCCGTTGACAAGGAGATACGCATGACAACGCAACAACCCATCATCAAACTCCACGATGGTAACCTGATGCCGCAGTTGGGTCTCGGCGTTTGGCAGGCGAGTATTTCAGATACCACCCAAGCGGTGATCAAGGCGCTGGAGGTGGGCTATCGCTCGATCGATACCGCTGCGATCTACAAGAACGAGGAAGGGGTCGGCGCAGCGCTGCAAGCCTCCTCGATCCCCCGCGATGAACTGTTTATCACCACCAAACTGTGGAATGACGATCAAGGCGATCCACAAGGCGCACTGGAAACCAGTCTGGAAAAGCTCAAGTTGGACTATGTCGACTTGTATCTTATCCACTGGCCGAAACCACAGCAGGATCAGTACGTGGATGCCTGGCGCGGGCTGATCAAGCTACGCGAACAAGGGCTGGTTAAAAGTATTGGGGTATGCAACTTCCACACCCCACACCTGCAGCGTCTGCTGGATGAAACCAACGTCGCGCCCGTGATTAATCAGATCGAACTTCACCCACTGCTGCAACAACGCCAATTGCGTGCCTGGAATGCAACGCATCACATCGCTACCGAATCCTGGAGCCCATTGGCACAGGGCGGTGAAGGCGTATTCGACCAAGCGGTCATTAAGGACCTGGCGGAAAAATACGAGAAAACACCTGCGCAAATCGTGGTGCGCTGGCATCTGGACAGCGGTTTGATCGTGATCCCGAAATCGGTCACACCATCACGCATTCGTGAAAACTTCGAGGTCTTTGATTTCAAACTGGATAAAGACGAACTGAGTGAAATCGCCAAACTGGATATTGGCAACCGTTTAGGGCCGGACCCAGACTCGCTGTAGTTCACCGCGTTGTCTAAATGGTAGGGGGGATACATGCCGTTCCCCCTACCCTAACCAACATTAAATCGGGACGAACATGGTCGTCCCCCTAGTACAGTTGCTCGCCGTTAGTGGCGATCACTCGCTGATACCAGCCAAAGCTCTGCTTTTTCTTGCGTGCCAAATTATTGTCGTGATCGACGTACACAAAGCCGTACTGTTTCTGGTAGCCGTTGAGCCAAGAGAGCAGATCGATAAACGACCAAGGGTAGTAGCCGCGCACATCGGCCCCCTGTTCGATCGCCGCACCGATCGCCTGAATATGATCGCGCAGGTAGTCAATCCTCGGTTGATCGCGTACCTCTCCCTCGACGATTGGATCTTTGGCACCCAATCCGTTCTCGGTAATGTAGATAGGGATGTTGCCATAGCGTTTGACGATGCGCCCAATGGCATCGGTCAGCCCCTGCGGATACACTTCCCAGTCCCAATCGGTGTAAACACCGTTCGGGTTGCGCACCAGTTTGAACAGCCCTTTGAAACCCAGCTCACGCCCGCTGCCTTTCTGGCCACTGGTGTTGATGGCATAACCGTCCACGTCGTCGTTATGCGCTACCATTTCACGCTTGTAATAATTCAGCCCGATAAAATCTACGATGTTCTCCTTTAGCAGTGCCTCATCGCCTGGTGCAAAATACGGCACGCCAAAGGCCTGCTGCGCCATCGCCAAGAGCTCTGCCGGGTATTCCCCCTTCAGGACGGGATCGTACAGCCAGTGGGTGAAGATCCCCTCAGCGATCTCGCAGGCTCGGCGATCCTCTGGCGAGTCACTGATCGGATCGTTGGGTTGCAGAACGTTGACGAAGCCAATCTGCCCGTTGATCTGCATTTCCCGGAAGCTTTTCACCGCACGAGCATTGGCCAGAAACACATGGTGGCAGGCCTGAATGCCTTTCTTCGGATCGGTTAACTTCGGCGGATGCGCCCCGGTGATATAACCCATACCGATAAATACGATGGTCTCGTTAAAGGTTGACCACAGCTCGACGCGGTCGCCAAAACGCTGATAACACAGACGGGCATATTCATCGAAGGCATCGACGATCTCACGCGATTCCCAGCCGCCAAACGCGTCCTGTAACGCTTGCGGCAGATCCCAGTGGTACAGGGTGATCATCGGTTTAATATTGTGTTTGAGCAGTTCGTCGATCAAGTCACTGTAGAATTGAATCCCCGCTTCGTTTACCTCTCCCCGCCCCTGTGGCAATAGCCGTGGCCAGGAGATCGAAAATCGATAGGTTTGCATCCCCAGTTCAGCCATCAACGCCACGTCTTCGCGAAAGCGATGGTAGTGATCAACCGCTACATCACCGTTGGTGCCCTGATAAGTGGTGCCGGGCAGATGGGAGAACAGATCCCAGTTGGACAGACCTTTACCATCGGCATCAAAGCCGCCCTCAACCTGATACGACGCCGTCGCCGCTCCCCAGAGAAAATCCTTCGGAAATACGCTCATTGGTTTTGCACCCCATTCTGTTCCAGTAATCGGTAAATTCTCACCAGTTCCTCCACCAGATCGCGGGCCAGCATGGCATTCATGATGTGATCCTGCGCATGCACCATAATCAGGTTGACCGGCAACTTGCCTTCCCCTTCATCAAACCCAATCAATTCAGTCTGAGTGGCATGGGCACGTTTGGCCGCCAGCTGCGATTCCGCCAACAAAATATCTACCTGATCCCACTGGTATTTACGCGCCGCGTACAGCGCTTGCATGGCACAACTGCGTGCCTCACCGGCGTTGATGATCAACTCCATGACTGCCGTTTCCATATCCATCATTCGGTGACTCCCTGCGTTTGTTCAATCTGCTCCGCTTCACTCACTTCCTGGTCCAACAGTTGTTGCTCATAGACCTTGAAGAACGGGTAGTAGATCAGCGCCGATACCGCCGCCAACAGCAGCACCAACAGTGCAGCGCGGAAATCCCAGCCGGTGGCCCAGGCCGCGCCAATTGGGGCTGGTGCAGTCCAGGGCACTACTGAGATCACGCGGCCAATCAGATCCAGCTTCACTGCCGCATAGGCAATGATCGAATTGACGATCGGCGCTGTGATAAATGGGATAAAGAAAGTGGGATTCATCACGATCGGCGTGCCGAAGATCACCGGCTCGTTGATATTGAAGCAGCTTGGCACCAGGCTCAGCTTGCCGATCGAACGTAAATGCGCTGAACGGCTACGCAGATAAAGCAGCACCAGACCAAACGTCGCCCCCGATCCGCCGATGACGATAAAGAAGGTCCAGAAAGCTTCCATAAAGATATGCGGCATTGGCTGGCTGGCGGCCAGAGCATCCTGGTTGATGCCCAGATTGGTCAGCCAGAATGCCTGCAGCATGCCAGAGACGATCACCGCACCGTGAATACCGGCGAACCACAATAAATGGCCGATCAGCACCGCCAACAGGATCGCCGGCAGCGAGTCTGCGGCAGAAATCAGTGGCTGGAACAGCGCCATGATCGCCTGCGGCAACAGCAGGTTGAATTGGTGTTGAACCAGCAAGCTAAGCGGATACAACGTGATCACCACCGCCAGGATCGGGATCAGCAGATCGAACGATTGCTTGATCTTGGCCGGCACCTGTTCCGGCAGAGAGATACCGATATTTCGTACCTTGAGAAAACGGATCAGTTCAGTGGTATAAATTGCCACAAGAATAGCCGTAAAGATCCCCACACCGCCCAAGGCAGCTGTCGGTAACATCTTTTCGGTTTGCGGCGCGGCGACCAATAAAAACGACATTAGCGCCAGCATCGCTGCCATGAAAGGATCGAGCTTATAGCTCTGTGCCAAATTGTAGGCAATGGCCGCAGTAATATAGACGGACATAATTCCCATCGTCATATTAAACGGGGTAAGAATGGCAACCTGATGTTTTTCTGCCGTACCCAACCACCATTGGGCGATTCCCCAACTGCTGTCAGCGGAAAAAGGCGGATACGCGAAAACCAGTAAAAATGAGCCGACAATCATAAACGGCATTGCAGAAATAAAGCCGTCGCGGATCGCCATAATATGTCGCTGAGTCGATAATCTACCGGCAATCGGGCTGATGCGGTTTTCAATAAAATTGAATGCAGCCTGGCTGATACTCATGGTTCAACCCTCGAGACGTTCTGAGTCAATGGTCACGGGGCGAGAAAGCCTACGGCAACGGGCTACAGCAGGCGGCCCCGGTAGAATTAGCGTTGTGCAATCATCGCCAACGCTTCGGCGAGAATTTTATCGCCACGCATCATGCCGTAATCCATGCTGTTTATAACCGCAATGGGTTTATTTTCCTTGTCGGCGATCTTTTTAAAATCGGCCAATTTATATTTAATCTGCGGACCAAGCAGGCAACATTGATAATTCTCCAATGTCGTTTCAAATTCATCTATACCGACGGCGATAATATCAACCTCAATCCCCTGCTGTTCGGCAGACTTTTTCATTTTATTCACCACCATGCTGGTCGACATCCCGGCTGCGCAGCATAAAAATATTTTTTTCATCCGTTCTCCTGGGGGCAATATCCCCGTCGCCTTTCAAGCTGCAGCGTTGTTACCTGCACTCACTGACCCCAGTTACTTACTTAAGTAAGCGCCTGGAGATAAGTGAGCTGGTCGCCTAGCTGCAACTTGAAATTCATAGGGCATAGGTACAAATGATTCAGTTGAAGAATGAGTATGGTTTCAAAAATGAAAAAACAGCAACCGGTTTCAGTAACCGGTTACAGTGTTTGAACAGGTTCTGTGAAGGAGATCCAAAATTGCTGCCGATACCTCATTCTTCCTGTCGAAAGCGCCCAAAACCTCTGATTTTTACTAAAGATCTTTCCGACGGCTGACGTTATGATGACGACACCCGGCCCCGACCGCCGGATCAATACCGTTAAAAATAGATAACGCACGGAGCACAATGAAATCTTCCCTATCACAGTGGTCACGCCTGAGCATACTTTGCGTCATGTTGATCCTGGCCGGTTGTTCCAGCAAAAAGCCACGAACCAGCTACGATGCTCACGCTTTTGATGATGCGATCGAAGATGCTGCGGATAAATACGATGTCGATCATAAACTGATCACGGCGATGATAAAAGTAGAGTCCGGCTTTAACCCAGCAGCAATCAGTCGCTCCAATGCTATCGGCTTAATGCAGCTGAAAGCCGATACCGCAGGATGTGACGCCTATCGCTACAAGGGCAAACGCGGCTGCCCGGACGAAGACGATCTGCTGGATCCTGATACCAATATCGATCTCGGTGCGGCCTACATTGCCGTGTTGCAAAAACAGCAGCTTAAGGGGATCAACAACCCTGTCAATCTGCGTTACGCCACCATCATCGCCTACGTAAACGGCACCGGCGCACTGTTGCGGACCTTCTCCAGCAACCGCCAGCAAGCTATTTCGATGATTAACAACCTGTCGCCGGAAGCCTTTAACTGGCATATACGTAAATATCATCCAGCCCCGCAGGCACCACGCCACTTGATGAAAGTGGAAGCCGCCTACGATCAACTGTGATTTAAAACGAAAAGGAGAACCCGGGGGTTCTCCTTTTCGTTTAAACACTGACTTAGCCGTTAAGGCTTACTATTACGGATTGGCTTGCGCGGCGGCTTATTGGACGGCGTACGCTGACGAGTGATGTCAGTATGCTTGGTTAACGCAGGGCGAGTATGGCGCTGCAAACGCTTGGCTTCACGCTGCTCGTCAATGCTTGGCGCCGGTACCAGACACTCGCGACGGCTGCCGATCAGATGCTTCATACCCATCTCTTCCAGCGCGGTGCGGATCATCGCCCAGTTGGCCGGGTCGTGATAACGCAACAACGCTTTATGCAAGCGACGCTGGCGATCGCCCTTCGGTATCACCACATCTTCACTCTTGTAACCCACTCGGCTCAGCGGGTTTTTACCGCTGTAATACATGGTGGTGGAGTTAGCCATCGGTGAAGGATAGAAGTTCTGCACCTGATCAAGACGGAAACGGTTTTTCTTCAACCACAGAGCCAAATTCACCATATCCTCATCACGGGTGCCCGGATGCGAGGAGATGAAATACGGGATCAGGTACTGCTCTTTGCCTGCCAGTTTGGAATAGTGGTCAAACAATTGTTTAAACCGATCGTAGCTGCCCATGCCCGGCTTCATCATTTTCGACAGCGGACCTTCCTCGGTGTGTTCCGGGGCAATCTTCAGGTAACCGCCCACGTGGTGGGTCGCCAACTCTTTGATATAGCGTGGATCTTCCACGGCCAGATCGTAACGTACGCCAGAGGCAATTAAGATCTTCTTGATGCCTTCCAGTGAACGTGCACGACGGTACAGCTTGATCGTTGGTTCGTGGTTGGTATCCATGTAGGTACAAATCTCTGGATACACACACGAGGCGCGGCGGCAGGTCTGCTCAGCACGCGGATTGGTGCAGCGCAGCATGTACATGTTTGCCGTCGGACCGCCCAAATCGGAGATTACGCCAGTAAAGCCCGGCACTTTGTCACGAATTTCTTCGATTTCGCGAATAATGGAATCTTCTGAACGGCTCTGGATGATGCGCCCTTCATGCTCGGTGATCGAACAGAATGAACAACCACCGTAGCAGCCACGCATGATGTTCACCGAGAAGCGGATCATGTCATAGGCGGGAATGGTTTCCTTGCCATAGGACGGATGCGGAATACGCTGGTACGGCAGGGCAAACACACTGTCCATTTCCGGCGTAGTCAGCGGGATCGCCGGCGGGTTAATCCACACGTAGCGATCGCCATGTGACTGCATCAGTGCACGCGCACAGCCTGGGTTAGTTTCGTGATGCAGAATACGCGAGGTGTGTGCATACAGCACCTTGTCGGCCTTCACCTTCTCAAAGGACGGCAGCAGCACGTAGGTTTTTTCCCACGGCTTCGGCTTGGCCGCGCGAACGGTCACCGGCTTGGCTTCCGGTTCCGGCTTACCGCCGTCGGCGCACGGCAGATCGTCACCGTAAGGATTAGGGATTGGCTCAATGCGGCCCGGCTTGTCCAAGCGGGTAGAATCCACGCCGGTCCAGCCCGGTAACGCGCCCTTACGCATCACCGCTGTATTACGAATATCGTGGATTTCACTGATTTTTTCGCCTGCTGCCAGACGGTGTGCCACTTCCACTAACGGACGCTCACCGTTGCCGTAAATCAGCATGTCAGCTTTGGAGTCCACCAGCACCGAGCGGCGCACGGTATCAGACCAGTAATCGTAGTGTGCGATGCGACGCAGGCTGGCTTCGATGCCCCCCAATACGATCGGCACATCTTTATAAGCTTCTTTACAACGTTGGCTGTAAACCAGTGTTGCACGATCCGGGCGTTTGCCGCCCACGTTGCCGGCAGTATAAGCATCATCGTGGCGCAGTTTACGGTCCGCGGTATAGCGGTTGATCATCGAGTCCATGTTACCGGCAGTGATGCCGAAGAACAGGTTCGGTTTACCCAAGCGCATGAAGTCTTCTTTATTGCTCCAGTCCGGCTGCGCAATGATGCCCACACGGAAGCCCTGCGCTTCCAGCATGCGGCCGATGATCGCCATACCAAAGCTTGGGTGATCGACATAAGCATCACCGCTGATAATGATCACATCACAGCTATCCCAGCCCAGTTGATCCATCTCTTCTCGCGACATGGGTAAAAATGGCGCAGTGCCATAGCATTCGGCCCAATAAGGCTTATAGGAAAATAATTCACGATCGGGTTGGATTAGGCTGGTGGTGCTCATTCTGGTGCTCTTATACAGGTTAATTAATCGCCGGGCGGCGATTATACGCACTAGTGGCAAAAAGAGCATGGTTATTTCACACATTAGTCACAACACAAGGGGCTTGCCCCTCGACTCTGCTCGCTTGCACCGTCATCATAGCGCATTCTGTTCGGCCCACCGGTCGGCAGCGGAGGACATGAATGAGTGAGTTTTTAGCAGTAAAGCCTGTCCTGGTACTGGGCAGTGCGATCGGTGAAGTGACGCTAACGCAGGAACGGAAGATTGGCGGCGGTGCGTTTAATGTCGCGCAAGCGCTGATGCATTTACAGGTGCCCGTGATCAACGGCATGCCTGTCGGCAACGGTGACTGGGGTGCCGCGATTGAAGCAGAAATGCAGCAGATGGGCCTGCCAGTGCTGCTGCGCCACGGCCAGATGGACAACGGCCAGCGCCTGATACAGAAGCCGTCCAACGGAGAGCCGGTTCTTGTTATCGAGCCTGGCTGCGAAACCCAATGGAATAAAGCCCAGTTGTCCACCCTCCCGTTGACTGAAGACACCCTGATTTACATCAGTGGCGAGCAACTGGTTGGGGACAACGGTGAAGCATTGCGCGATTGGCTGACGCGCCTGCCTTTTGATCAACGCCGTCTGATCGCCCTTGGTTCACAGGTCGGTCAGCTCGATGAAGATTTCTTCGCCATGCTCAGCGACAGCCACAGTTTGCTGACGTTGAACCGTAGTGAAACAACCACACTCTGCGGTACAGGTGATGTACTTTCCGCTGCCCGAGGCTTCGCCAGCGCTCATAACCTGACGCTTGTTTGTCTGCTGGACCGCGACGGCGTCTGGCTTTGTGATGGTGATGCCCCACCACTACAAATTGCCGGCTATCCGGTTGAAGACACGAGCCCAAGCTGTGCCCACTGCATTGGTCTGTTGGCTGGGTTGTCGGCCGGCTGGTCAGTGCCACAGGCCGTGGATCTGGCCAACCGGGTCGCTGTTTGGTGGGGAGCAAATCAGGACGCCACCGGGACGCCGGACTGGCAACAACTGCAACGATGCTTTCCTGACGTTTAAGTCAAAACGGGCGCCTTTAGGCGCCTGTTTCCTTTTTAATGTGCCCGTTGTACCGACCCCGCATTCTCCTCAGGCCGATGCTGATAATTAAAGGTCAGCGCAAAAACGATGCCCAATACCAACGTATACAACGCGAAGATCAACCAGATACTCTGCCAATCTTTTATGCCGTTGTGGGTGAAGAAATCCACGACCTCGCCGCTGGCGATCGCCCCCACATAAGCACCGATCCCGTTAACCATGGTCATAAACAGCCCCTGAGCGCTGGCGCGGATGCGGTGATCGGCTTCTTTCTCAACAAAGATGGCCCCGGAAATATTAAAGAAATCAAAGGCACAGCCGTACACAATCATCGACAACAACAGCAAGACAAACCCGAAACCGGCCGGTGTGCCATAAGCCAGAAACAGGAACCGCAACGTCCAGGCCGCCATACTGATCAACATCACCTGTTTGATACCATATCGACGCAGGAAGAACGGGATCGTGAGGATAAAGAACACCTCAGAGATTTGTGACAACGACAACAGCACCGCCGGGTATCTGACGCTTATGCTGTCCTGATACAGCGGGTTGCTCGCAAAATCGTGCAGGAAGGGGTTCCCGAAGGTATTAGTCACTTGTAGCGCAGCACCCAACAACATGGCAAACAGGAAAAATAACGCCATGCGTCGCTGACGGAATAACACCAACGCGTCCAGCCCCAACACGCTGAACCAACTTTTTGATTTTTCCACCCTGCTGGTCGGGCAATTCGGCAACGTCAGCGAATAGAAAGCCAACAGCAGCGATACCCCAGAGGCCAAATACAGTTGCATATTGCTGAGTTCAATCTTGCTAAAGCCGATCAGCCACATCGCTACAATAAAGCCAACGGTGCCATAAACCCGTACCGGCGGGAAATCTTTCACCGTGTCGTAACCTTGCTTCTCCAGACAGAAATAGGAAATGGCATTGGAAAGCGAAATGGTGGGCATATACACCATGGCATTGAACAACATGACCCAGAACATCACCATAGGCTGCTCAACCTGTGCAGCGCAGTAAAGTGCACCCGCGCCGAACAAATGGCACAACGCATACAGATAGTTGGCCTTGATCCAGCGATCGGCCAGAATGCCTGCCAATCCTGGCATAATCAGCGCTGCGATACCCTTCGCGCTGTAAACCATGCCCACCTGCAGCCCGCTGAAATGCAGGGTATTAATCATGTAAGATCCCAGCGTGACCAGCCAGGCCCCCCAAATAAAGAACTGCAGAAACACCATCACCTTCAGTCGCGTTTTTATTGCCATCACCATCACCTTATTATTCTGATTAAAACGATGATTCGCACGGCAAGGCCCCTGTGCCCTACCGTGCAGGGACTACAGCATTACAGCGTTTTGAAGAACTCACGGATCAGGCGCATAAAATCTTCTGCCGCCAGCGCAGCGCAGCTCAGGGTTTGCTCATGAGACAACGGCGTATCGGACAGCCCCTCGGCATAGTTGGTCATCGCAGACACCACCAACACCTTCAGCCCGCAATGACGTGCAGAAAGCACTTCCGGCACGATAGACATACCCACCACATCACACCCCAGCGTTTGCATCATGCGGATTTCCGCTGGTGTTTCGAAATTAGGCCCGGTGTAAGCGGCAAATACCCCTTCGGCCAGCGGAATACCCACGCGTTCAGCCACCTGGGCCAACTGGCTGCGCAGGTCACGATCATAAGCGTTCGCCAGGCTAAAGAAACGCGGTCCAAAACGCTCATCGTTATCACCAACCAATGGCGATTCAGGCATAAAATTGATGTGGTCAGTAAGCGCTACCAGGCTGCCCGGTGGTACCGACTGGCGCAGCGAACCGGCTGCGTTGGTCGCCAGCAGGAATTCACAACCAAGCAATTTGAAAGTACGCACGGCGGTGGTCATCACTTGCATGCCGCGGCCTTCGTAATAGTGCCCACGCCCTTTCATGCACACTACCGGCACGCCCTCCAGCCAACCGGCGACCAGTTGCCCAGCATGACCCACCACACTGCTGACCGGGAATCCCGGCAGCTCAGCGTAGTCGATTGTCAGCGTGTCGGTCATCACCTCCGCCAGCGCGCCCAGCCCCGAGCCCAGTATCAATGCAGCTCGCGGTTGGAAACCCGGCATGCGGGTGCGGATCACGTCAGCACAGGAAAAAGCATCTTCTTGATTAAACATTGTATTCTCTTCTGTGAGGGGAGGAAGTAACCCCCATAGTAGAGAGCGATGTCCGGCGGCGACCAATACATTATTGGCGGCCTATTTATTCCATTTACCTATAAATTGGCAGTATCAGGAGGCCATCATCAGCATCAAACAGCCCCAGCAAATGCCAGACCCAAGCCGGATTAATTTCCGCCTGCTGCACTATTTCCGTGTCGTAGCGGAGGAAATGAACTTCACTCAAGCGGCACTCCGGCTAAATATTTCGCAGCCGCCGCTTAGCAAGCACATCAAAGATCTGGAGAGCCAACTGGGTGTCGCGTTGTTTAAACGCACCACCCGCTCGATGGCGTTGACACAGGCCGGACGAATGCTGTTTCGCAACGTAGAAATGTTGCTGGATCAGGCCGGGCATGCGCTGAATCAGGTACAGCAATTGGGCCGTGGCGAGGCTGGCCACATGGTCATTGGCATGGTTGGTACTTCAGTATGGGGCGGATTGATACCGGCACTTAAGCGCTTTACCGAGCAAACGGTCAATGTCACCTGGGCTTTAAACGAACTGACGCCCAGCCAACAGATCACGGCACTGCAAAAGCGTCATATCGATATTGGCGTCTGGCGAGAAGCCAGGGAGCAAGTATTACCGGGGTTGGCGAGTCAATTGCTGGCGCGGGAGAATATTGCGGTGGTGCTGCCACTGGATCACCCACTGGCGCAAGCAGAAAGCCTACCGCTCGCAGCACTGAGGCATGAAAAGTTCATGGTCCTACCGCCACACGAGGCCAGTCTGGGGTTATATCTGCACAACCTGTGCCTGCAGCAGGGGTTTAAACCCGATATCGCCTATCAGGTCAACGAACCGCAAACCCTGATGGCGCTGGTGACCGAAGGTTACGGCATCACACTGCTGCCGGACAGTTATGGACGTATCCCGTGGCCCGGCGTGCGTTTCTGCCCGCTACAGCAGGCGCCATCGGCAGATTTATACGCCATTTATCATGCTGACAGTGCAACGCCGATAGTGCAGGCATTTCTGGAAATGCTGCGTGCGGGTCCGCAAGATGAACCCACACAGCATGCTTAAAGGGCTGGCTGCACCATAAACTGGCCTGCACTGCCGCGATCCGCCATTTCTAGCGTCTGGCTGTAGTAAAGGAACGGGAAATGTTCTGAGGTGGACTGGTTGAAGTAAACCAGCAGTTCGACGTCACCGTCGATCCACACCGTGTCTTTCCAACCACGATCTTCCGCCATTGGCTGAGCGCCGTTAACCCGTTTCACCAGGAACTGAACGCCCTGAATGTGGAACGCCTGCGGAGTATCCGCATGGATATTCCAGCGTTCCCAGCTACCTTGTTGCGTTTGTACATCAATGCGGTTCATGTCCCAGACCGCCCCGTTGATCCCGGCCTGGCTGTCGCCCAAACGGAATTCACGGGTACGGCTGACACTGCCATCCAACAGTTGATCCGCCAGCAAACGCATTGGCAAATTATCGGTCACCAGCGGCAATAGCCCTGTTGGTTTCAGCGTCAACACCTGGGTTGAAACCAGAATGCTTGACGGCTCAAACAGCCCACGCAGACGATCCATAATACCCGCGGCTTCACCGGCGGTGATTGTCACCTCATCGCCTTTAGACATGTCGATCAGCACTTCACGACGCTCACCTGGCGCCAGTGAAAGCTGCTGTACCGCAACCGGCGCAGGCAGGAAACCCTGATCGCTGGCAATAACGTTAAGCGGTCGGCCGTCACTTAATTGCAGCATGTAACGACGTGAGTTGGAAGCATTAAGCAGGCGCAAACGCACCCAACCACGTGATACTTCGACGTACGGGTTTTGCACACCGTTAACCAACAGCGTATCGCCAACAAAGCCGCCTTGCGACGGCGGGTCATATTCCGGCGTACCAAAGTTATCTAACCGCTTGTCTTGAATAATCAGCGGGAAGTCATCAACGCCGTAATGGTTTGGCAATGGGAGTGCCTTGCTGACTTCATCTTCAATCAGCCACAGCCCTGTCAGACCGTTGTAGACGTGCGGAGCCATACGGTTCGGCGTACTGGCGTGATACCAGCAGGTCGCAGCGTTCTGGCGGATAGGCAGCACAGGTGACCAGTCGACGTTAGGCGACATCATGCGCGGGGCACCGCCCGTTAGTGTCCCGGGCACTTGCAGACCGCTAATGGTCATCGCCACCGGCTCCGGCAGACGGTTGCTGTAGATGAGCTTTACATCATCACCGTTGTAAACCCGCACTGTCGGCCCAAGATACATACCGTTAATGCCCCACACTGAGGCTTTACGGTTATCCATAAATGCCCAATGCGCGCGCTGCAGCGTTAAAAACAGCGGCTGTCCACGACGGGATTCAAGCAAGGGGGGAATAGGTAATGGGGTCTGCATTCCGCTCGCCTCAGCCCTCAGCGGCACGGATCCTGCGCACAGCGCCAAGCCCGATGCCTGAATAAACTGACGTCGACTGAGTGACATATTTTCTCCATGAAAAGCAATAACTAAACCGTGTGCAAAGACCGGGCCCCTGATAATCAGATTAGCAGGAGCCCGGGCGTTAACGGCATCTGACGCCGTTTAAAAGTTCATTCTTTGAAGCCGGTAGGAATATTATTTTCCGGCCGCATTGCGCTGGGCCACTTCCGCATCCAGCTCGGCAATTTTCGCCAGCATCAGCGCATGGCAATGGGCCGCCAGCTCACGCACATTTTCTTTACTGTAATGACTAATATCTACCGGTTCTAACATTTCGACGATCGCATGGCCATTATTCCAACGGTTAAGATTAATTTTACCGCTGGTGGTAGAAACACAAATCGGCACAATTGGCACCCCAGCGGCGATCGCTGCGTGGAACGCACCCGTTTTAAACGGCATCAACCCACGCCCGCGGCTACGGGTGCCCTCTGGAAACATCCAGATCGAAATATCTCGTTTTTTAAACTGTTCGGCTACCTGTGCAATGGTGCCATGTGCTTTGGCACGATTATCACGGTCGATCAACAAGTTACCCGTCAGCCAATACAGAGGACCGAAGAAGGGTACCCACAGCAGACTTTTTTTACCCACCGTCACGGTACGCGGTTGAACCACCTTGGCGGCGGTTACCATATCGTAGTTATTCTGATGGTTAGCGATGTAAATACAGTTGCCATTTTTAGCCGCACTGGCCGGCACGCGAATTTCCACTTTTAAGCCGAATAACCCGGACAGGCGACCAAACAAGTGACCAAATGTCGCCACATGGCGAGGATCACGTGGGCTGAATAGACAGTAAATAGAACCAAAAATGCACACCAAAATACAATAGAGAGTGGCGAGCACGGCACGCAAAATCAATAACATAACAACCTCATTAGCACACTGCCGACGCAGCCTGATGCGCTGCGCAGATCCCTTTACTCGTTCTTTGATTGCAGGCCCCGAAAAAATCGCCCGCATTTTTTTGCTATTTTCCCGCCAGCCGGCGATACGCACAATAATTTTATGCAGAGAAATGTTAACTATTTGAAAATAATTGCCGGTGGTGGGAAATCAAGCGGGCGCAGCATGCTGCGCCCGTTTTGTTATCCTGCTATAGCAGGACTTATTCTTCGCTGTCGCCCGTAGGGGCACGTGCTGGTGCATCAATCTCTACGCGATCGATTCGCTGCAACCCACGTGGCAGTGAGGTGCCTTTACGGCCGCGCTCCGCACGGAATTTCTGCAAATCTTCTGGGCGCAACGTCAGTTTACGTTTGCCCACATGCAGAGTCACAGAAGTTTGCGGTGGCAACACGAACAGCCACGTTAACTTATCTTCACCAGATGCGGCCTGCGCTGATGGGATAGAGACAATCTTGTTGCCCTTACCTTTCGACAACTGCGGCAGATCTGCAACCGGGAACAATAACATGCGTCCCGCAGCAGTGATCGACAACAGCATGTCGTCGTCGCCGTGAATTTCCATCGGTGCCAGCGCCTTGGCGTTATCCGGCAGAGTTATCATCGCTTTACCGGCACGGTTACGCGCCACCAAATCGTTGAAGGTACAGACGAAGCCATAACCGGCATCGGATGCCATCAGCAGCTTCTGATCGTCTGCCGCCATCAGCACTTGCTCAATGGTCGCGCCCGGCGGTGGCGTCAGTTTACCGGTCAACGGTTCACCCTGACCACGTGCCGAAGGTAACGTCAGCGGATCAAGCGCGTAACTGCGTCCGGTGGAGTCGATAAACACGACCGGCTGGTTGGTCTTGCCACGGGCCGCACTGCGGTAGCTGTCGCCAGCCTTGTAGCTCAAACCAGTTGGATCAATATCATGGCCCTTGGCGCTACGCACCCAACCCATTTCAGACAACACAATGGTCACAGGCTCAGACGGCACGAAGTCATGCTCGCTCATCGCCTTGGCTTCTGCACGCTCAGTAATCGGCGAGCGACGATCGTCGCCATAGGCCTGTGCATCTGCCTGGATCTCTTTCTTGATCAGGGTATTCAGCTTGCGCTCAGAGGCCAGCAATGCCTGCAGCTGATCGCGTTCTTTTGCTAACTCGTCCTGCTCACCACGGATCTTAAACTCTTCCAACTTCGCCAAATGGCGCAGTTTCAGTTCAAGAATGGCTTCCGCCTGAGTGTCAGTAATGCCAAAACGCTGCATCAGGACCGGCTTGGGTTCGTCCTCACTACGGATGATGTGGATCACTTCATCGATATTAAGGAACGCCACCAGCAAACCTTCCAAGATGTGCAGGCGTTTCAGCACTTTTTCCAGACGGTAGTTCAAGCGGCGGCGGACTGTGTCACGGCGGAACGCCAGCCATTCGGTAAGG
Source organism: Serratia grimesii NBRC 13537 (assembly GCF_001590905.1). GTDB lineage: Bacteria > Pseudomonadota > Gammaproteobacteria > Enterobacterales > Enterobacteriaceae > Serratia > Serratia grimesii. Next base: position 269,213 of record NZ_BCTT01000011.1, on the reverse strand, counting down.
ATTTCCACCAACCCTTTAACTTGTGGGCGGTTGTCCAGACCGATCATATTCATGTTAATACGGTAGCTTCGCTCCAGATCGGTCGTGGCAAACAGGTGGTTCATCACCTGATCCAGATCGATACGGTTTGAGCGCGGCACAATCACCAGTCGCGTTGGGTTTTCATGATCGGATTCATCACGCAGATCTTCAACCATTGGCAGCTTTTTGGCGCGCATTTGGCTGGCGATCTGTTCCAATACCTTGGCACCGGACACCTGGTGTGGCAAGGCGGTGATCACCGCACTGCCGTCTTCTTTTTTCCAAACGGCGCGCATGCGTACTGAGCCGCGGCCATTTTGATAAATTTTGCGGATTTCGTCGCGTGGCGTAATGATCTCGGCTTCGGTTGGGAAGTCTGGCCCCTGTACGAACTCGAGCAACTCTTCAAGCGAAGCGCCTGGCTTGTCGATCAGCGCCACGGCGGCGGCGGCCACTTCACGCACGTTGTGCGGTGGGATATCTGTCGCCATACCAACAGCAATACCGGTGGTGCCGTTCAGCAGAATGTTGGGCAGTCGAGCCGGTAACATCTTCGGCTCCTGCATGGTGCCGTCAAAGTTCGGTACCCAGTCAACGGTGCCTTGGCCCAATTCGGCCAACAACACTTCCGCATATTTGGACAGGCGGGATTCGGTATAACGCATCGCGGCGAAGGATTTCGGGTCATCCGGCGCACCCCAGTTCCCTTGGCCGTCTACCAACGGATAGCGATAAGAGAACGGCTGGGCCATCAACACCATCGCTTCGTAGCAGGCGCTGTCGCCATGCGGATGGTATTTACCCAGCACGTCACCCACAGTACGGGCGGATTTTTTGAATTTGGCGCTGTTATTCAGCCCCAGCTCAGACATGGCGTAGATGATGCGGCGTTGTACCGGCTTCAAACCGTCACCAATGTACGGCAACGCCCGATCCATGATGACGTACATGGAATAGTTCAGATAGGCGTTTTCAGTAAATGTGTGCAGCGGTAAACGCTCTACACCGTCATGAGTCAGATCACTCATTACTCAATTATCCTCAGACCGTGGCTTGGCAATCCCTGGACGACAAAGGGTTGATTCTGTCCGCGATAGTAACTCATCAGCAGGGTGGCTGTCACAGATGGCGCAGCAATCGTCCGGTAAAGCCAGCTCATCAGCGCGTTTTATTCGAAATCCAGTCATTTGGCACGCATTTATTGACTCAGAGTCAACACTGTTGTGCGCTGGATCCCATTTTTACTTACACTGCTAACCATTAAACTCCTTGTCAGAGAAATGTCTCCCAGCCTTCAGATGCGGAAGACATCACATATTTTAACTCTGACAGGTGCCGTGAAAAATGAGCAATATCCTGATTATCAATGCTAAAAAACAGTTTGGTCATTCTAATGGCGAACTCAACCAGACCATGAGCGACGTCGCGGAAAGCTTTCTGCGCGACATGAAGCATGACGTACAAGTCACTGTGGTTGATGACGGTTACGACATCGAGGCCGAAGTACAAAAATACCTGTGGGCTGACGTGGTGATTTACCAGATGCCGGGTTGGTGGATGGGTGAGCCGTGGATCCTGAAAAAATATATCGATGAAGTGTTCACCGCCGGGCACGGTAGCCTGTACGCCAGCGACGGTCGCACCCGCTCCGATGCCGGTAAGAAATACGGCTCAGGTGGCCTGATCCAAGGCAAGAAATACATGCTGAGCCTGACCTGGAACGCTCCGCTGGAAGCCTTTACCGATCCAGAGCAGTTCTTCCATGGCGTCGGCGTCGACGGCGTGTACCTGCACTTCCATAAGGCCAACCAGTTCCTGGGGATGGAAGCACTCCCAACCTTCATTTGTAATGATGTGATTAAACAACCAGATATCGACGGCGACATCGCACGTTATCGCGCGCATCTGACAGAAATTTTTGCTTAACTAGCATTATGCATGTCAATCAATGAGGTAGTGATGATCACCGTAATTGCAGAAATCAAAACCAAACCCGGCCACCGTGAAACCGTGCTGAAAGCGATTGAGAAACTGGTTCCACTAGTGCTGGCAGAAGACGGCTGTAGCGAATATACGCCGATGATCGACAGCCACACACAGGCGCCTTGGCAGAAATTGTCGCCGGATTCCGTGTTTATGCTGGAAAAGTGGGCCAGCCAGGCGCATCTGGAAAAACATCTGGATATCGCTCACATGCATCGTCATCGTGACACCATCAAAGACAGCGTGTTGGGCGTGACCATTCACGTGCTGGGTAACGCACTGTAATCCCCCTGAGGGGCCGCTCTATGGCCCCTACAGCGTCTGCGTATCAATATGCGCGCTGACGTAGTCCAGAAAACAGGTAATACGCGCTGCCAATTGAGTATTGCGGTAATACACCGCATTAATCGGCTGACGTACGTCCAACGTCTCCGACGTCAGTAACGGCACCAGCCGCCCGTTACGTTGATCGTCTCGCGTCATAAAATCAGCCAACTGCACGATCCCTTCACCACGCAACGCCAATTGGCGCAGCGTTTCACCGCTGGAGGCTGATATTGTCGGTGTGATGGCGAAATGCTGTGCCTGCTGATAGCGCAGCGGCCACAAATTAAGCGATTCCGGCTGCGTGAAACCAAGCAGGCAGTGGTCGTGTAACGCCTCTACACTGTCAGGCGTGCCGTAACGTGCGAGGTAGTCTGGACTGGCGAGAATGCGTAAGCGGCTGGCGCCCAACAGACGTGCATGAATGGTCGAATCCCTTAGGGCACCAATACGAATGGCAATATCGGTACGTTTCTCCAGCAGATCGATAATCAGATTGTCGGTATTCAGTTCCAGCTCAATCTGCGGATAACTTTGACGGAATCCTGCGACCAACGGCACGATCACGTGCTCCATAAATGGCGCGGCGGCATTGACCCGCAACTTCCCAGCCGGGATCAGCCTTCGTAGCGCCATTTGCTCTTCGGCATTCTCCACCGAGCGAATAATGTCGCGCGCATGACTGAGAAAGTTTTGCCCTTCTTCCGTCAGTTCTAAACGACGCGTGGTGCGGCGCATAAGGGTTGTTTCAAGTTTTTTTTCCAACCGACTGAGCGCACGGCTGATGCCAGAGGTGGTCTGGCCGAGCTGTTCGGCGGCAGCGGTGATGGAGCCGCTGTCAACCACCGTGGTAAACGCCAATAATTCTTCAAGGGTGATTTTCATGCATTCCGCCCAGAGTGGTCAGGCGCCACACGCAACGCCCCTACGGGAAGAAGGCCCGGCAAAGGTGCCGGGCCTAACGAGGATGCGTCCCACAAGAGGCCGTGATGCCATCGCATTCCCAAAAGCCCGTAATCAGGTGATGGGAGCAGGACACAACCTCTTGGGTCAGACAGAAAGCTCTGCCATATCGCCTTTGTCTTGCAGCCAGTTACGACGGTCTTCAGAACGCTTCTTGGCCAACAGCATGTCCATCATCGCCAGCGTCTGATCCACGTCATCCGCATCCACCGTCAATTGCACCAGGCGGCGGGTATTAGGATCGAGCGTAGTTTCACGCAGCTGCAATGGATTCATCTCACCCAGCCCTTTAAAGCGCTGAACGTTTGGCTTGCCCTTTTTGCGTTTCAACTGGTCCAACACGCCAGCCTTTTCTTCTTCATCCAGCGCGTAGAAAACCTCTTTACCGAGGTCGATACGGTACAACGGCGGCATTGCCACATACACGTGACCGCCCCTCACCAGTGAACTGAAGTGGCGCACGAACAACGCACACAGCAACGTAGCAATATGTAAGCCGTCGGAGTCCGCATCCGCCAGAATACAGATCTTGCCGTAACGCAGTTGGCTAAGGTCTTCACTGTCTGGGTCAATGCCGATCGCCACGGAAATGTCGTGCACTTCCTGCGAGGCCAATACTTCGTCCGAAGACACTTCCCAAGTGTTCAGGATTTTGCCTTTCAGCGGCATAATCGCCTGATACTCGCGATCACGTGCTTGTTTGGCTGAACCGCCCGCTGAGTCCCCTTCTACCAGGAACAATTCGGTCATGTTCAAATCTTGAGAAGTACAATCGGCCAATTTACCTGGCAGTGCCGGACCGCTGGTCAGCTTCTTACGGACCACTTTCTTGGCGGCACGCAGACGGCGTTGAGCGCTGGAAATGGCCAGTTCCGCCAACTGTTCCGCTGCCTGTACGTTCTGATTCAGCCATAGACTGAAGGCGTCTTTCACCACGCCGGAAACGAATGCCGCACACTGGCGTGAAGACAAGCGTTCTTTGGTCTGCCCGGCGAACTGCGGATCCTGCATCTTCACCGACAGCACATACGCACAACGGTCCCAGATATCTTCAGCAGACAGTTTTACGCCGCGCGGCAAGATATTACGGAATTCACAGAACTCGCGCATAGCGTCAAGCAACCCCTGACGCAAACCGTTAACGTGGGTACCGCCCTGCATGGTCGGGATCAGGTTCACGTAGCTTTCGGTTAGCAGCTCACCGCCTTCCGGCAGCCACAGCAGCGCCCAGTCTACCGCTTCTGTATCGCCAGAGAAGTTACCGACGAAGGCCGCTTCCGGCAAAGTGATCAGACCGTTAACGGCTTCCATCAGGTAATCGGTCAAACCGTCCTGATAGCACCAGCGTTGCTCGGTATTGTTCACCTTGTCGATGAAGTAAATTTCTACTCCGGGGCACAACACCGCTTTGGCTTTCAGCAGATGAGTAAGGCGCGATACCGAAAAACGCGGGCTGTCGAAGAACTGTTCGTCAGGCCAGAAATGGATACTGGTACCGGTATTGCGTTTGCCGCAACTGCCGGTCACCGCCAATTCCTGCACTTTATCGCCATTTTCAAAGGCAATGCTGTAGACGTTGCCGTCGCGCTTGACGTTGACTTCTACCCGTTTCGACAGGGCGTTAACTACCGAAATCCCCACGCCGTGCAGGCCGCCGGAGAACTGATAGTTTTTATTAGAAAATTTACCACCCGCATGCAGACGGCACATGATCAACTCAACCGCAGGTACGCCTTCTTCAGGGTGGATATCCACCGGCATACCGCGGCCATCGTCGATCACTTCCAGTGACTGATCGGCGTGCAGAATCACATCGATGCGCTTGGCGTGACCGGCCAGGGCTTCATCGACGCTGTTATCGATCACCTCTTGGCCGAGGTGATTGGGGCGCGTCGTGTCGGTGTACATGCCGGGACGACGGCGCACTGGTTCTAGACCGCTGAGTACTTCAATGGCATCAGCGTTATAGCTGGATTGAGTCATCGTTGATTATTTTTTCGTGGTTAAAGGAAGGTGCCGGAAGCGTCTGCTCGATTCCCTTCGTCGTTCAAGCCGCAGCCGGGTTATAGCCCTAAAAAATCCACAATCTGGGGGAAGTAGTGCTCGAAACCGACGAAGGCATGGTTTCCACCCGACTCCACCGTCTGTCGGCACGCGGTGTAATAGGCGACCGCTTGCCCATAATCGAGAATTTCATCGCCCGTTTGTTGCAGTAACCAGATTAAATCCGGTGAATCCAAGGGATCGATCTGCATCGTTTTCAGATCATAAACGTGACGTGACTCTAACACATATTGCTGGCCGGTGTAGGGGTTCTCGTTTTTGCCAAGGTAGTCAATCAACAGCTCAAACGGCTTCACGGCAGGGTTAACCACTACCGCTGGCAGTGAAAAACACTGTGAAAGCCAGGTCGCGTAGTATCCACCCAGTGAAGAACCGACCACACCTATCGTCTGCCCGGCACGCTCCATCACCATGTTCTCGATCATCTCGGCGGCGTCCGCCGGGAAAACCGGCAACTGCGGTACCAACACCTCAATATGCGGATGATGCTCGGTCAGCCACGCCTTAAAAGACGTCGCCTTAGCCGAGTGCGGCGAACTGTTAAAACCGTGCAGGTAGAGCAATGTAGAAGGCATCAATATCCATCCGAATCCATGTCGGGGCGGAAATCGTCGTTTTCCAGCCGGAAAACCTGCGTCTCGATGCGGCCATCCGGCAGCAAGTCGAGGTAGCGCCAGCCGGGGGAAACGTCGTCGATAGTAAAGTTGGTACAATGCGGTTTGAATTGCACGCACGTGGACGGTGATGCCAGTAAACGGCGCCCCTGCCACTCCAGATCCAGCTCCTGGTGAATATGACCACACAGCAACGTGTTCACTTTCGGGTAACGCAGCAGTATGGCCCCCAGCATATGTGGGTTGCGCAAACTGTGTTGATCAAGCCAGGTGCAACCAGAAGGTAGCGGATGATGGTGCAACAGCATCAAAGTATAGCGATCTGGATAAGCCTGCAGGCAGCGCTCCATCCATTCGAGCTGGTATTCGCTCAGTTCACCGTGCGGCACACCGAATACCTGGCTGTCCAGCAACAACACTTGCCAGTGATCACCCACCAGCACGTGTTTTGACGGGGCAATGCCCGCGGCGGCCAGCGCATCGACCATCGCTGGCTGAAAATCATGGTTGCCCGGTAGCCAAACGCAAGGCGCCGGCAATCGTGCAATACCTTCAGCAAAATGCTGGTAGGCAGCCAATGAATGATCCTGCGCCAAGTCACCGGTGGCGACGACCAGATCAAAATCACGCTGTTGCGCCTTGATAGCGTCCAATACCGCATGATAGCTACGATAGGTATTGATGCCGAGCAACGTCTCATTTTCGCCGGCAAAAAGGTGGGTATCTGTTATTTGTAGAATCCTGACCCTGGCCCCACTTGCCACGGTCAGTTTAAACAGGCTTTCCAAATGGTGTCCTTTGTTATCTCAGTCTGTCTAACAAACCGGAACCGCCATCGCTCCATGCGCCAAACAGTAGCGCAACCAATCAGCAAGAAACTGGTTAATTTGATGCTTTTCGTCGCGTTGATGCAACTTTTTGTTGGGATAATCATAACGCGCTTTAAAGCGATAGATCTGCTGACTTGAACACACTTCCGCAACCATCGCATCATGATAGAGCCTTACGGTCATCGCAGGCAGGCTCCAATAGCTTACCGCCGGTGCGGTCTGCTCAATCTGCACCAGCGAGGTGTAGCGCGTGGATTCAACAATAGTCAGACGATAACTGGCGCTGTTCACCTGATAAGTCACCGTTTCACCCACTTCATCATTGCGCGGCAGCAAGCGGCGCAATTGCGCGAAGTTGGTTTCACACAACCTCATCATTTCGGGGAAATCAGGGGTATAGCGCTGTTTCATTAGTTGGCCCACTCTTTTCTTAACGATTCATGGTGCAACGCCAGCCACTGCAAAGCAATCACTGATGCCGCATTATCAATCGCGCCCTCTTCAACCCAGCGGTAAGCCTGTTCACGGCTGACCACATGGACACGGATATCTTCATGTTCCTCTTCCAGTCCATGGATACCTTCCGCTGTGGTAGCGTCCACTTCCCCCACCATGATCGACAGGCGTTCGCTGGTGCCCCCGGGGCTTGCCAGGTAGCTCAATACAGGCTTACAACGCCCGACTACAACGCCAGCCTCTTCTTGCGCTTCGCGGCGGCAGACGTCTTCGACACTCTCACCGGTTTCGATCATACCCGCCACCATTTCCAGTAGCCAGGGGGAGCTACTGGTATCGACCGCAGCGATCCGCAGTTGTTCAATCAGCACCACTTCGTCGCGTACCGGGTCGTAGGGTAACAACACCGCAGCATGCCCGCGCTCGAAAATTTCGCGTTTAATCTCAGGGCTCATTTCACCGTTGAACAAGCGGTGGCGAAAGCGATATAAATTGAGTGAAAAAAAACCACGATAAAGCGTCTCACGTGCAATAATTTCTACATCATTTTTATCGAGAGTAACGGGCGATGGCTGTGAGTGGCTCATAAGCGAATTCTCCTGCGTGAGTATGCCGATAAAATAAACAGTTTTGATGACAGAAACGGCGGGATAATCTTCCGCAGCTTTATGTTAGATTGTGAGCCATGATATCAGGTGTGACGTACGCAGCCAGTTGAACTAAGGTAAACAGGCGGCCTGAAAGGTAAAAGTTACGCGAGATGGCACATTCAGCCACCTGAGGCGTACAACAGACTCTGCTAGAATCGACAACTATTTCGTCTATCGTCAGCGCTAACATAGCAATATTGCTGCACAACAAGGAATGCAAATGAAGAAACTGCTCCCCCTTCTTATCGGACTGAGCCTGGGCGGCTTCAGTGCAATGAGCCAGGCAGAGAACCTGCTGCAGGTCTACAAACAGGCCAGGGAAAGTAACCCGGATCTGCGCAAAACCGCCGCTGACCGTGACGCCGCATTCGAAAAGATCAACGAAGCGCGCAGCCCACTGCTGCCACAGTTAGGTTTGAGTGCCGGTTACAATTACAATAATGGCTATCGTGACAGCAATGGCACCAACAGCAATGTGACCAGCGCGTCACTGGGCTTGACCCAAACTATCTTCGATATGTCCAAATGGCGCGCGCTGACGCTGCAGGAAAAAACCGCCGGTATTTCCGACGTGACTTTTCAAACCGCTGCGCAAACGCTGATCCTCAATACCGCTACCGCCTACTTTAACGTGCTGAGCGCCATTGATACGCTGTCTTATACCCAGGCGAATAAACAAGCGGTTTACCGCACACTGGATCAGACCACTCAACGTTTTAACGTGGGTCTGGTGGCGATCACCGACGTGCAAAACGCCCGAGCGTCTTACGACACCGTGCTGGCGGCAGAAGTGACTGCCCGTAACAACCTGGATAACGCACTGGAATCCCTGCGTCAGGTCACCGGTACCTTCTATCCAGAGCTGGCATCGCTGAACACCGCGTCCTTTAACACCAAGCGTCCGGAAGCAGTGAACAACCTGCTGAAAGAAGCCGAAAGCCGCAACCTGAGCCTGCTTTCAGCCCGTCTGAGCCAGGATCTGGCACGTGAGCAGATCCGTTCGGCGCAAACAGGCTATATGCCAACGGTTAACCTGAACGCTTCAACGGGGATTACCAATACCAATTACAACAGTAGATCAAACAATAGCCTCGCCACATCCTCGAACGGCGGGAAGAACTCTTATGATGGTCAAAACCAAGTTGGCGTATCACTGAGCTTGCCACTGTACAGCGGTGGCCAGACCAACTCGCAGGTACAACAGGCGCAGTACAACTTCGTCGGTGCCAGTGAACAACTGGAAAGCGCGCACCGCAGCGTCGTGCAGACAGTCCGTTCTTCGTTTAATAACGTGAACGCGTCTATCAGCAGCATCAACGCATACCAACAAGCCGTTGTCTCTGCGCAAAGTTCATTGGATGCAACCGAAGCTGGTTATCAGGTGGGCACCCGCACCATCGTTGACGTGCTGGACGCGACCAGTACGCTGTATAACGCTAAGCAGCAGCTCTCCAGCGCACGTTATACCTACCTGATCAACCAATTGAACATCAAGTCCGCACTCGGTACCTTGAACGAGAACGATCTGATGACACTGAACGGTGCTTTAGGTAAGCCGGTTTCGACCTCGCAAGACGTGGTTGCGCCACAGACCACCGCACAGGACGCTTACGCTGAAGGCTATAACGGCAACGCACCTGCGCCGCAAACCGCAGCACCGGTTGCTGCCACCCGCGCATCTGCGCCAGCAGCAAGCACCCCAACCCAGCCAGTACGCAAGAGCGGTAACCCATTCCGCAACTGATTTGCGCACTACGCTGAAAACGGAGTACGGCATTCGCCGCACTCCGTTTTTTTTGCTTTGTCACTGCTTCTGCCTGCCGCCTCACAACCTGCCCCCCATCCGGTGGTGGTATCATCATGCGATGGCTTTATACCCAAGATAGACGGGATCCGATGGATAATACTTCACGTTGGCAACGCCTGATAGACGGTGAACTCACAGCGGCACAACGCCCTGCCACCGCCATTTACGCGTCCTGGCTGCGCTGCCGCAGCCTGATGCAGCCGGCGGTATGGAAAGCGCCGCACCGCGCGCTCGGTGCCACGTTCAACTCCATCTGTCAGCGCAAGAACGATCTGTTAACGCTCGGACAGGCGGCGCTGGAAGATGCTTGTGAATACATGGAACAGCGCCGCTGTTTGTTGATGATCCTCGACGAAAGTGGCTGCATGCTGTGGTTGTGCGGTGATGCCATGACACGTGAGCGCTTGCAGCAACTGGGTTTTACCCCGGGAGCCTACTGGGCCGAGGGCGACATCGGCACCAATGCGCCGTCCCTGGCGGCAGCCGAGGGGCACCCGGTGCAAGTACGCGGCAGCGAACATGTGCGTGAGGCGCTGCACGACTGGTCATTTTGTGCCACGCCGGTCTATGACAATAGTGGCCGTCAACGCGGCTCGATTGCATTAGGCTGCCTGCTTGCCGACTGTGCCACCGGCGATCTTTCTCTGACGCTGGCGCTGGCGCGCGAGATCGGCAATTCACTCAACGCCGACAACCTGCTGGCAGAATCCAACCGCCACCTGAACCAGCTTTACGGCCTGCTCGATGGGGTTGATGACGGTGTTATGGCCTGGGATCATCGTGGCTATCTGCAATATATCAATCAGCGTGCCGCAACGCTGCTGAAGCTCGACGAACAGCACAGCCAGGGCAAACCACTGACACAGCTGCTCACGCTGCCCGCCCTACTCAATCGAGCCATCGCCCAGCGTCAGCCACTGCAACATGTTGAAGTGACCTTCGAAAGCCAGCGGCAGTTTATCGCCGCGCTATTAACCCTAAAACCGATCTTCGACGGCGAGCGCTGTAGCTTTATCGCCCTATTGCACCCGATTGAGCGCTTGCACCAGTATGTCAGCAGCCAATTGGGGCGTGTCAGTCACAGTTTTGAACAAATGCCGTCCGCCTCATTGGAGATGCGTCGGTTGATTCGTTATGGCCAACAAGCGGCGAAAGGCCAGCATCCCATACTGCTGTGCGGCGAGGAAGGTGTTGGCAAGGAGTTGCTCAGTCAGGCCATTCACAATGCCAGCGAACGCGCCGCCGGGCCCTATATCGCCCTCAACTGCCAATTGATGCCAGAAGCGCAAGGGCTTCGCGAGCTGTTGGGTAGCGATGCCAACGAAGAAGAAGCGGGTCAGCTTAGTAAGTTTGAACTTGCCAATGGCGGCACGCTGTACCTCGAGCAGATAGAGTATCTGCCGGCAGAAATGCAGTCGGCACTGCTGCAGGTGCTGAAGACTGGCGTGGTGATGCGGCTCAACTCTAACCGAGTGATTCCGGTTGATGTACGGGTGATCGCCAGCAGTGCGGCCAATCTCCCGTTGCTGGTGCAGCAGAACCGCTTTCGCCGCCAACTGTTTTACAGTCTACAGGCGTTTGAGATCCAGATCCCCGCGCTGCGCCAACGCCTGAGCGACATTCCGCTACTGGTAAAGCACCATCTGCGCACGCTGGAACAGCACTTCCAGTGTCGCTTCCGGGTAGATGATGAAGTCATGGCCCAGCTTGGCCTGTATTTATGGCCCGGAAACGATCTGGAGTTGAAAGGCATCGTAGAACGCACGGCGATGATGTGCCACGGCCACCACCTTCAATTAGCGGACTTACCTGAGCACCTGCTCAGCCACCAACCCTTGTTAGAAAGTGAACCACAGCCGGGCATGCCGCTGTTAACGCTGGCTGAAATGGAACGCCAGGCTATTATCCGCGCGGCTAAAATCAGCCGTGGGCAATTGAACGAGATGGCGCAGCTGCTGGGCATCGGTCGCACTACACTGTGGCGGAAAATCAAACAGTATCAGATTGATATCCGCCAATTTAAGCTTCGCGCCTGAAGGTAGCCCTCAGTGACTGAGTTGCAGCACACCGCGTGCTGCATCCAGCATCGCTTTCTGGCCGTTACGGGTTTTGCTCATGCAGTCGTTCATGCCAACCACCATCGGCATGCCCATTGCTTTCGCCAGAATGGCGCTGTGCGACAGCGCATTGCCGCCACTAAGGCAGATGCCAAGCACTAAACGACGATCAAGCATTACCACGTCAGATGGCATCAGTTCATCCATGACCAAAATTGCCGGAGCAGTGAGTGTAATTGGCGGTAATGGCTGCTGTTGCAGATGACTCAGGGTACGGCGCAGCATATCGCGGACATCCAGCTCACGTGCCCGCATATAGTCGTCGTCAAGCGCACGGTATTCCTCGGCTATTGCGTCCATTTCCTGCTGCCAGGCCTGCTCGGCACTGCATTGCTGACGGGCAATACGGCTATAGGCCGCCTGCTGCAAATCCGGATCGTCCAGCAGCATGCTATGCGCACCAAAAATCGCTGCCTGCGGTTTACCAATCAATGAGCCGGTACGTTCCGCCAACCGGTTCAGATCGCTCAATGTATGCTGTAGCGCCTGTCGTAACCGCTGTTGTTCATTGAGCACATCGTCGGCGCCAATCTGGCGTTCAACCACCGTCGGCCAGAAACTGTACGCCTGCCACACCGGGCCGCTTGTCACACTTTCCGCCACCGGAATGCCGTGTAACGAAGGTAGGCTCTGCTCAGAAACCGTTTCGCCAAAGTGCTGTTCTGCCAACGCGCTAAACGCCGCCAGTGCCTGTTCGGCCTGCGCCCCGTCAGCAATCAGCTGGATGGTGTCACCATGGCGTACCTGTAATAACGCCAGTTGGTTAAGACTACGCGGGTTGGCGTACTGACCTTGCTTTTCCAACACCAGTTCAGCATCAAAGGGTGCCAGCACTTCCGCCAATCGTGCCGCTGGACGCGCATGCAACCCATGCGGGTTTTGCACCGTCCAACTCACACGTTTTCCCTGTATCAACGGTACTTCAACCTCTGTGGTGACCGAAGCAGCGGCCTCTCCTAACTGCGCCTGCTTGGCCTGCAATGCCCCCTGCGCCTCGGCCAGCACCTGTTCCAATCCCGCACCGGCATTAGCGGCTACCACAGCCGCCAATGTTCCTTCAACCAGCGGCGCCGAACACAACCTGACTTTAGCGGCCAAGGCCGGATCCAACAGATCAATCGCAGTTTCAGCGCTCAGCAATGCGCTACCCAAATCCATCAGCACCACAATGCCCGCACCGTCGGCCACTGACTCGATCGCTTCCATCACTTTGACAGCGTCAGTACCTATCGGGTTATCCGCATCATCGACACCCGCTGCCAACACCAGTTTGCAGCCATCTCCGTGCATCATCTGCAACGACAGCTCTTCAACTCCGCGCGCCAACTGCGCACTGTGTGAAACTACAACGATATTGATCATCTCGCCTCCTGCTATTGACCCGCAACCTCTGCCAGCGTTTTCATCATCAACATCACCGAGGTCGCCCCCGGATCCTGATGACCGATACTGCGCTCACCCAGGTAGCTTGCCCGCCCTTTCCGCGCCTGCATTGTGATAGTACTTTCGACCGCCTGTTCTGCCCGCGCGCTGGCACGCTGTAGGGCTTCCGCCACGCTCAATTGCTGTTGAGCTGACTGGCCGAGGCTTTCCACGACTGCCCACCAGGCGTCACACATGGTTTTATCACCCGGCTCTGCCTTGCCACGCATCACCACACCATCAACGCCTTCCTGTACCATTTGATGCAGCTCCGCCAAATCCAGACTCTGTTTAGCGTTTGCCGCCTGCGCCGCCCGAATGAAGAATGTGCCAAACAGTGGGCCACTGGCACCGCCCACGCTGGACAACAACGTCATGCCGGTATTTTTCAGGATAAAACCAATGTCTTTGTCTGCCACCGATGGCAGTTTTTCCACGACTTTATTGAAGCCACGGTTCATGTTTAGACCATGGTCGGCATCGCCGATCTCGGTATCCAATCGGGTTAAAAAATCACGCTGCTGAGTAAACACCTCGCCGCAGCGCATGAGCCAATCGACTACCTGTTGTTTGGTTAACGCCATGATTCCTCCTCAGCAACCCCAACGCAACGCAGGTGTTTTCACCGGCGCATCCCACAAGGACAACAACTCGTCATCCACCTTCAGCAGCGTGATGGAGACCCCTTGCATATCCAGCGACGTACAGTAGGAACCCACCAGGCTGCGCTCAACGATCATTCCCGCTTCCGCGCACCGCTCAGCCAAGCGGTGATAAACGCCGTACAATTCAGACAACGGTGTCGCGCCCAGGTTATTGACCAGTGCGATCACCCGATCGCCACGTGTCAGCGGTTGTTTGGACTGTACTTCATCGCGCCATTCGCCCTGCTGGCGATCCCAAACGCGAATCGTACGCTGGTAGTGGCCGTGATCGATCAGCGTATGGAACATGTCGTCCACCGCCGCATTGAGTGTGGTGAACGGGCGTCGCGCAATGCCCGGCTCGCCATGAATACCAACGCCAAACTCCATCTCGTTTTCCGCCAGCACAAACGACGGCTTACCCGCTGCCGGGACGGTGCAGGCACCCAGCGCAATACCGATCGAATGTCCGTGATTATTGATGCTGTGGCCCAACGTCACGATGGTATCCAAATCGTCACCGCGTGCCGCAGCAGCACCGAGTAATTTCTCCATCAAAACGGTATTCGCTACCCCGCGCCGCCCTGCCGTGAACAGGCTGTCTTTAACCGCGACATCATCGTCTACCAGCACCGTCGCCACCTGGGTACCGCTGTCATGCAGCAGTTCGGCGGCGGTTTCAAAGTTCAGCACGTCGCCGGTGTAGTTTTTAATCAGCAACAACACCCCGGCACCGCCGTCGATCGCCTGACCACATTCGTACATTTTATCCGGCGTTGGTGAAGTGAAAATTTCACCTGGGCAAGCCCCATCGAGCATGCCCTCGCCGACAAAACCACAGTGCATTGGCTCATGACCACTGCCACCACCGGACAGGATCGCCACCTTGCCTGCAACCGGTGCGTCAGCACGGGTGACAAACACCGGCTCCTGATGCACCAACAACTCAGGATGTGCCTCTGCCAATCCCAGCAGTTGCTCTTCCAGTACCGACTCAACGTTATTGATCAGTTTTTTCACGGTTATTTCCTCATGTCAGCAACGAGGCGCAGCGTGCTGCGCCCCTGCGCGATTAGCGTGAGTGTTGTTGCAGCCAGGCGCTGCCCAGCCGATCTGCTGTCAAGATTGCCGCCTGCACGCTGGCCGGTGTGACCTTGAACGGCATATTGTGGATGGTTTCGCCGTCAGCGCAGCTCGCTTCGGCAACTGCCATGATTTTCTCTGCCGGATCGCCGCTAACCCCCATCTGCGCCAGCGTGATTGGCAAGCCCAGGCGTTGGCAGAAATCCAACACCATTTCGATCTGCGTCATGCTGCTGTTTTGCAGCACTAACTGCGACAGCGTACCAAATGCGACTTTTTCGCCGTGATACAGGTGGTGGCACTCTTCCAGCACGGTGAAACCATTGTGGATGGCATGCGCGGCTGCCAACCCGCTGCTTTCAAAACCGATGCCACTCAAATACGTATTGGCTTCAATAATGCGCTCGACCGCCTCGGTCACCACGCCGGACTCGACTGCCAGTTTGGCCTTAACGCCCTCCGCCAACAGCGTCTCGTAGCACAGCCGTGCCAGGCTGAGCGCCGCTAGTGTTGACTTGCCGCCCGCCATGCTGGTTGCCTGAGCATCGAAACAAGCCTGTGCCTCAAAATAGGTCGAAAGCGCATCCCCCATTCCCGCCACCAGCAGTCGCACTGGCGCCTTGGCAATAATCGCACTGTCCATCACCACCATGTCAGGGTTGCGCGGGTAGATCAGGTATTCGGCAAATTCCCCCTGTTCGGTGTAAATCACTGACAGCGCACTGGTTGGAGCATCGGTAGATGCAATCGTCGGGATCAACACCACCGGGAGGTGTTGGTAATGAGCGATGGCCTTGGCGGTATCCAGCGTTTTACCGCCACCAACGCCAATCACGCCACGGCAGCCATGAGCCTTCAGCTCTTCGCCCAACCGGTCGATTTCCTTATGGCAGCATTCGCCGTTGAACACACAGGCGTGATGTTTTACCCCGTGGTGTTGCAAGCTGCCCATCAGGGTATCGCCCGCCAGCTTCATCACGAAGTCGTCGGCAATCACAAAATAATGGTCGGCAAGGGCTTTAGCGTATTCGCCCACGGCGGCCAATGCGTTGGCACCCTGGATGTACTTGCCTGGAGACTGGATGATTCTCAACATAACCGGATCCTTTTTGGGAAATTGGCGATGGTAACGTTCAGATATCAGGTGATGGTGCGCCGGGCCTTGTGCCGCCGCGTTGTTATGGACTGACTATAGAGCCTGTCAGACGCTTTGCGATCTCTCGTCTTTTTTGTTCCAAAGTGGAACGTTACTTTACCCATGGCGTTTCATAATGGAACTCTGACGCGGCTTTTTTAGCCAGTAAAGCGAACTGGCGCACAGCCTAACGTATAGCTGCGTAAAGAGTGGATTCTGTGGGCGTTTCAGCTTTAATTTTGACCATCTTTCCCCTATTCTTACGGCCACTACTGGGAAAGGGCGAAAACAGCCCGACTGATGGGATTAATAACGATGAAACGGACAAAAAACATCAACCAAGAGACGTTCCGCAAATCTTGGCGCAACTACCGTGTTGCGCCCGTAGCCTTGGCGATCAGCGCAGTCTTTATGCTGGCCGGCTGCGAGAAGAGCGATGAAACGGTCTCGATGTATCAGAATGCCGACGACTGTTCGCGCACCAACCCTTCCATGAGCGAGCAGTGCACCACCGCCTATAACAACGCCCTGAAAGAAGCCGCAAAAACTGCGCCGAAATACGCCACCCGTGAAGACTGTGTTGCCGAGTTCGGTGAAGCTCAGTGTACTCAGGCACCGGCTCCGGCACAGGCCGGCATGGCCGCCGAATCACAGAGCAGCGGCAGCTTCTGGATGCCACTGATGGCAGGTTACATGATGGGTCGTATGATGGGCGGTTCCGGCTTTGCTCAGCAGCCGCTGTTCACCTCCAAAAACGCCGCCAGCCCAGCCAACGGTAAGTTCGTTGACGCGACCGGTAAGAGCTACGGCCCAGCCACCGCTGGCGGCCGCACCATGACAGTACCGAAAACCGCAATGGCGCCAAAACCGGCAGTGACCAATACCGTCACCCGTGGTGGCTTTGGTGAGTCCGTAGCCAAGCAAAGCAGCATGCAACGCAGCAGCGCGACCTCTAACTCCAGCTCTCGCAGTATGGGCGGCTAATACATGAAACGCGTTGCGATTACCGAGCGCCCGGACTGGCGCGAAAAAGCCACCGAATTCGGCTTCCGCTTCCACACCATGTACGGCGAACCGTACTGGTGTGAGGATGCCTATTATCAATTTACGCTGGCGCAGATTGAAGAAATTGAAAGCGCCACTGCTGAATTGCACCAGATGTGCCTGCAGGTCGTAGAAAAAGTGATCAACAGTGATGTGTTGATGGCCAAGTTCTGCATCCCGAAACACACCTGGGATTTCGTGCGTAGTTCATGGCGTACCAACCAGCCTTCACTGTATTCCCGTCTTGATCTGGCCTACGACGGTGTTAACCCGCCCAAACTGCTGGAGAACAACGCCGATACGCCTACCTCCCTGTACGAAGCGGCCTTTTTCCAATGGCTGTGGCTGGAAGATCAGATCAACGCCGGCAACCTCAGCCCAGAGTCCGATCAATACAACAGTCTGCAGGAAAAACTGATCGAGCGTTTCGCCGATCTGAAAGCACACCACGGTTTTGGCCTGCTGCATCTGGCTTGTTGTCAGGACAGCGAGGAAGACCGCGGTACCGTGCAATACCTGCAAGACTGTGCGCTGGAAGCGGGAGTCCCGACCGAATTCCTGTTTATGGAAGACATTGGTCTGGGTGAAAAAGGCCAGTTTACTGACTTGCAAGACCAGGTCATCGGTAATCTGTTCAAGCTTTACCCGTGGGAATTCATGTTACGCGAGATCTTTTCCACCAAGCTGGAAGATGCTGGCGTGCGCTGGCTGGAACCTGCGTGGAAAAGCATTATCTCCAACAAGGCACTGCTGCCGATGTTGTGGGAAATGTTCCCGGATCACCCGAACCTGCTGCCGGCATACTTTGCACAAGACGAGCACCCACAGCTCGATCACTACGTGACCAAGCCACTGTTCTCACGCGAAGGCGCCAATATCCAGATCGTGCAAAACGGTCAGGAAGTTGCACGCGTTGACGGCCCTTACGGTAAAGAAGGCATGATCGTGCAGCAGTTCCACCCGCTACCACAGTTCGAAGGCAGCTATACGCTGATCGGCAGCTGGCTGGTTGACGATCAACCCTGCGGTATCGGTCTGCGTGAAGACCGCGAACTGATCACCCAGGATCTGTCCCGTTTCTACCCGCACATTATTCTCGGTTAACGATCAAATTCATTAGTAACAGGCGCGACAATATCGCGCCTTTTTTATGTCTTCCGTCTGGTGATTAATCGATTAACCTTTTATACTCGATATGTCTGTTCTCCTCGGGCGGAGCAACCAGATATGAAGAAACTGACGTCCATTATTCCACCGCAGGTCAACCTGGCGAACGGATGTTTTACCGCGCCTGATATCCAGTACAAATCCACTACCCTGGGCAGTTTGGCTGGGATCTTCGCCGATCCCGTCGCATGGAGCGCTATGCCTGCGGAGTTTGCTGTATATCAGGTAGAAATGTTGCCCTCCATCCAGCAAGAAGGCGAACTGTTTGTTGGTACCACTCACCTGCAACCTGGCCGCGTGGGTAACGAATTCTTTATGACCCGCGGGCATTTCCATCAGCGCCCCGAACAAGCGGAATTCTATTTTGGCCTGCGCGGTCAGGGTTTGTTGTTGCTGCAGCACCAGGACGGTGCGTGCACGCTGGAGCAGGTTTCGCTCGGCAGCGTTCATCATATTCCTTCCTTCACCGCTCACCGCCTGATCAACATCGGTGATGAGATGCTCTCTGCATTGGCCGTCTGGCCAACAGTCGCTGGCCACAACTACGATGCGCTACAACCACAAGGATTCAAATTACGCATATTTGCCGACGGCGCCGGTTGGAAAGCGGAGGCACAATATGAGTGACTCGATGCTTAAATTTGGCCTGGATGTCTACATTAACGACCATCCGATGGGGTTTTGCTATGGCGATGAGGTAATTGGCCCCTTGCCGGAGATTCGGACATTGGAGCAAATCCGTCGCTCGCTACGTGACCCGGACTGCTGCGAGCCAGAACAGGTCTATGCCATCGCCATGGACGTCGCCAAACAGCAGCATTTGGCTGAATTGAAGAAACGCATGTTGCTGTTCGGTATTGTGACCTATGCCAAAGGTCAGTTAGGTCAGGAACCCGTTCGCAGTCAAGGGCATGTGCACCGTATCAGCACGCACAGTGGCTGGTCACCGCCGGAGCTGTATGAGATCTGGCAAGGGAAGGCAATCATTTATATGCAAGAACGCGTAGAGCATGAGCCAGGGCGCTGTTTTGCCGTCCATGCCGGCCCTGGTGAAAAGGTGCTGGTACCACCGGGATGGGCGCACGCCACAATTTCAGCCGACCCCAGTCAACCATTGACCTTCGCTGCCTGGTGCGATCGTGAATATGGCTTTGAATATGATGCGGTTCGTGAATACAAAGGGCTGGCGTGGTATCCGTTGTTACAGGGCAATAATATTATCTGGCAGCAGAACCCGCGCTATCAATCCGGCAGGCTCCATGCCATCGGACCACGCCAATATCACGAATTCGGTCTGAGCGACGACCCTTTGTACCTACAGTTTGAAACCGATCCAGCGCGTTTCCAGTTCATTTCCAAACCGGGCAGCGTAGCGGAAAAATGGCAACGATTTGAGCCGTAAAGACCACTGTCTCGCTCAATAACAGGAAATTTCATACCCTATGAATTTCGAGTTGCAGCTAGGCGCCCAGCTCACTCATTCCCAGGCGCTTACTTAAGTAAGTAACTGGGGGGACAAATCTGCCGGGAGCAGATTTGAACGCTGCTAGCAGCGGCCCCCAAAGGGGTGTGGCCCATGGACGGGCCACATAACTGAGTGCAGGTAACAACGCTGCAACTTGAAAGGCGACGGGTATTATGAGAACAGGCCGCAGGCCACCCCTGCCGCTGCCAACACTAATAACCCAAGCATCGCTTTCACCGGAGAAAGCCCTCGTTTAGCCATCAGATACCAGGTCACCAGCACTACCATCAGCGGCATCAGGTTAGGGAAAATGCCGTCCAGCATTTGCTGCAGATGAATATTCACCCCGTCTTTGGTAACAAACTCCAGACCAGTCCCCAGTTTGACGTAGCTCGCCGCTACACCGCCCATGACGAACACTCCCAGTAGGGAAAGTGCTTCTCGCAGCCGTGAGGACTTGCTACTGACCAGCATCTCCACCGAGCCGGAGCCCATATGGTAACCTTTCATAAACAGCCAGTAGGAACCAGGAATGACGATCAGGCTGAACGCAATGATGTAAAACAGTGGGCCAATCACACTGCCACCGGCCGCCAGCGCCATACCTATACTCAATAAAATCGGGATCAGCATGCCCGGCACCATTGAGTCGCCAATACCGGCCACCGGCCCCATCAGCCCCACTTTGAGCGTGTTGATGGTTTCCCCGTCGATCGGCTCGCCGTTGGCGCGCTTTTCTTCCAGTCCAATCACCATGCCGTTAACAATCGCACCCAGCTGTGGCTCGGTATTGTAAAACGAGGTATGGCGGCGAATGGCTTCAATACGCTGCTGTTTATCCTGATACAATTTTTTCAGCGCCGGCATCATGCTCAGACAAAAACCGTAAGATTCCAGGCGTTCGAAGCTCATCGATGACAGGTTGTACATCATCCAACTGCGCCAGCAACGGCGCAGATCCTGCTTATTCAATTTTGGTGTTGGCATATCCATCAGAATTCATCCTCATCATCAGCCTGAGGCGTGGCCTGTGCGGCGACCACCTGCGGCTCTGGCTTATAGTTGTAGTGAATCAGTGCCAGCAGCGCGCCGACAATCACCAGCGCCACCATATTCAGTTTGAGGAAAACAATGCAGATGAACCCCACCAGGAAGTAAATCAGCATGCTGTAGCTTTTAATGATCTGTTTGAGAAGTATGGCGATGCCAACTGCAGGCAAAATACCACCCACTACGTTCATGGTGGTCAACACCAGCGCCGGCAAGCTGTCCATAAAGGCGTTGATATAACGCGCTCCAAAAAAGACAGCGATAAACGTTGGCACAAAACGCAGCAAGAAGTTAGTGACCTGCGGCCAGATGGCACTATTGAGGTAAATCCCCCGTTCATCACCACGCTCTACAGCCAGATCTGCACGGTGATTCCAGTAAGAATTGAGTACCATCATGGCGTTGAACAACACCGTACCCATGATGCCAATCGTCGCCGCCAGCGCGACTGCCACCTCGGTTCCTTTACCAGAAAGAATGCCCAGCGCAATCGCCGGGAACGCCACAAAGTTGAGATCGGCCGGCATCGAACCACCCGGCGTTACCATGGCGATATATACCGCCTGTACCGCAACACCGATGATAATGCCGGTCTGTACATCGCCGAGAATAGCCCCCACCAGCATGCCGGAAACTAACGGGCGGCTGAGAATATACCAGCCTCCGGTCAATCCCAGCAGCCAAGGGCTGCTCAGCGCGCCGAGATAGCAAAGTATCCCGATAAGCGTCGCTTCAAACCACATAGTTAACTCCTGCCGTTCAGGCTTATTTGAGTTTCTTTTTTGCGTCCAACCAACTGAAATGACTGGCATCAGGGACTAAACGGAATTCGATGGTATGCCCGTGTTCAGCCAGGAAATCAAAAGCAGCGGCTTCTGTGACACTCACCGATTGATTCGGGCCGATAGTCACCGTTTCCTTACGGGCAGACATCGGTCCAACGTTGATCTTCTTGTTACGATTATTGAGATCGATCCCTGCTTCCATCAGCCTACGCAGCGTGACCGGCGATTTGCCAATCACAAAATATTGCTTGTCGCTGGCGATCACTTTCGGCAGTTTTTCTATCGCTTGCTGCACGGTAAACAGCCACACCTTAGTGTCCTGTACAGCCCCCTTCATCACCGATGACAGCAGTGGATCAGCCGCCACCTCATCATCAATCGCCACGATGCCGTCACAGGGCAATTCCTTTGCCCAGCGGGTTACCAATTGACCGTGGATAACCCGGTCGTCGATACGTACAAATGAAATGGCCATATTCTTTCCTCAGAAATCGTCCAATTGCGCCGTTGGCGCCGGACGAGCAAGGGCTATTGCCTCCCCCCCCTGTGCCACCAGCTCTTGTGCCGCCTGTTGAACATCCTTCCCCTCCAGCAATTCGGCGCTCATCAATAACATCGGGAAATTCACTCCCGTCACCACGGCCATTGGCACGGGTATTTCGGGATCAAAAGCATGGCGGCAGGCCACGTTGTAAGGCGTGCCACACAGCATGTCGCACAGCACCAGTACACCATCAGCCCCCGCACTCACGCGGTGCAGTTCGGCAGCAAAATCTTGTTTAAAAGCCTCAATACCGGCGCTTTCGCTCAGGCCGACATAACTGGTTCCTGGCAGTTCGCCATAAACCATACGCGCACTGGTCATCAGTGCTTCAGCCATTGGGCCATGAGAAATCACAATCACTTTCAACATGATACTTATCCCCTTACCCAGGCTTTAATCGTGCCAAGGGTTTTGCCCAAGCTTCGGCCATGAGGGCTAATGCGATACGCTCCTACTGCGGCCGGTACGATAAAGGTTTCCGCGTAATGCACCACAAAGGGAGCGAAATACCCACCGGGGCTTTCGATCACCGCCTCTTCGCCTTCAACCAAGTTCAGCACATTGACCCGGCCCTCTGTATGATGCAGTACCGGCCCGCTAAACCAGTGACGTCGCGTTTCGATAAATTCACGCTCATGCAGACCGGTCCGCTCTTCTTGCCAGCCTTCTCCCTCGGCAACGGGTTCAATACGGTTCACCAGATGCTTCGTTGCCCAGTCGGTGTCACAGTGCCAGTTGATCACCTGCTCGCCGTGCCGTAGGTGCACAGGGCGTGGTTGACCATCTAATCCCAGGCGGCCCCAGTCCCACAATTTGAACGTGAAAATGTATGGCGTAGCACTGATTTCCAACACCATGGAGCCCGCGCCTGAGCAATGCACCGTACCCGCAGGGATCAAGAAGTGATCGTGTTTACGCGCCGGGAACCGATTAACAAAACGCTGATCATCAAATGCCTTTTCACCTCTTTGGGCTATGGCAAGATCTGCCATCATCGCCTGTGGGTCTGCGCCATTTTTTATGCCCAGATACACTTCAGCTCCCGGTTCAGCAGCCAGAATGTAATAGCTTTCATCCTGGGTATAATGCATACCAAAGTGCTGTTGGATGTATTCCGTCAGCGGGTGAACCTGGAAGCTGAGGTTCTGTCCACCAACGGTGTCCAACAAGTCAAAACGAATGGGGAATTCAGCCCCAAAGCGGGCATGTACCTTTTCGCCCAATAAGGGCTGTGGATACAGCAGTACCAAATCCTGTGAGGGGATCTCGACCCGAACGTCACCAAAACGCATTAGCAGGCTGTTTTCCTCGGGCACGCAGTCAAAACACCACGCGTAGTTGGCTGCCGTCGGGTCGAGATCAAACTGGTTTTTCATCCACTGTCCGCCCCAGATGCCGGGGTCAAAAAAAGGCACTACGCGGAATGGGCGTTGAGTTGCCTGCTGTAATCCAGCATGGAATGCCGTACCGGACACTAATGTCGGTTTACAGGCCTGGTTCGTGTCCAATACAAAATCCGCACGCTGAAGCAGTGGCGTTTTATGGCGATCGAAGACCCGCCATTCAACAAAGAATGCCCGCTTGTAGCGACGTAATACATCTTCATCCACATTGCCCGCGCCCCAGTTACCCAGCTCACCACGGCGGAAGCGCTGCTGTATTTCCCAGCGTGCCATATCGGCATACACCAGCACATCCCCTTCGGCGATTAACGCGGCGCCCGGCCCATATACCACGACCAGCCCACTGTCGACGCGCGCAATCTGATCACGTAACTGCTGTATACGTTCAATATCAAAAAATTCGGGCATTTCATGGCATGACAGCACGCCAAACACACGGTCATCCGTTAGATTGCGCTCAATCATCGCGTGAATATGCGGTTCATCGTATTTGGCCAACTCGGCGTTGATGCTGCAGGCTGGTTGCAGAGGATTGATAAAATGCTCAGTGAGTTCTGCCAGATTCACCCCATGGTAGCAATCCACGATCAACAGGATTTTGCGCAACCCAAGGGCAGCCACTTTGCGACTAACAGCCTCAGTCACAGCCTGCCATCCTTCCCAAGCGGCGTCGTCATACCCCTGGACGGTCACTTCCGGGAACTTGTCGTAGCTCGTAGCCTTATACTGTTGCTCTGCCATATTGTTCTGCCTATGAACTGAATACATAGCAAAAGATTAATCGATTAACCTTATTACAAACAGGCTGATTAACGAGATTAACCTCATAAAACCGATAACAAGCGCGTAAAAAACCGAATTTTCGTGACATTAATCACGATTTATTTTCGTTATTTTAAAAAATTAGGTTAATCGTTATACCTTAGTCTGACAAACAGTACCGACAGGACATCAAATGAGCACAATTACCTTGGCGGACGTCGCCGCACATGCAAAAGTTTCTACCGCCACGGTATCGATGGTATTGCGCAACCGCGGCCGCATATCGGATGACACCCGTAAGCGAGTCCTGAGCGCCATTGATGAATTGGGCTACGTATACAACCAGACCGCCGCTAACCTGCGTAATCGCAGCAGCAATCAGGTCGGTCTGCTACTGCACGATATCACCAATCCGTTTTATGCAGAGATGACCGCTGGGCTTAGCCAAGAGATGGAACGTCATCAGTTGATGCTATTTCTGGCTAACAGCGAAGAGTCGGCTGACAGACAGCAAAAATTTGTCGACTCGCTGCTGCAGAACAGTGCCAGCGGCATGGTGCTGTGCGCCGCCCGGCAAACACCTACCCTGTTTTTTGAAACACTGAAACGCCGCAAGATACCGGCCATTATGGTAGTCCGCCCGGTGGCCGATGCGCACTTTGACTTTGTCGGCACCGATAATTTCTTGGGCACCCAATTGGCGACTCAGCACCTGCTGGATTTGGGACACCGTCATATCGCGTTTATTGGGGGCTCCATCAGCTCTACCACCCGCGCACAGCGACTTGGAGGCTACACCAGCAAGCTGGTTGAACACGGCATTGTGGTAAAAGGGGAATGGATCGTAGACAGTGAAGCGAGCCAGAGCTCTGGTGCCAGAGCTGCGGAACAGTTGTTGATGGCCCACCCTGAAATCACTGCAGCGTTGTGCTATCAGGATATTGTTGCGTTGGGTGTGATGCAGACATTACGTAAGTTCGACCGCCAGGTTGGCAGAGATTTTGCGTTGATTGGGTTTGATGATATTACCGAAGCGTCTTTGGTACAGCCGGGTTTAACCACCGTATCAGTGGCCTCACGCGAGATCGGTCGCAAGGCTGGGGAATTGCTGTACAGTCGTATTCAAGGCAATGATGAGCCGCCAAAACGCATCATTCTGCCACCGTCATTGGTGATCCGGGAATCTTGCGGTTTTGCCAATAAATCTACGCCAGCCTAAGCTGGCGTGACAGATTAGCCGACCTGTACCGACAACATGCTCAAAGAGCTCATCTCGATACCATCTACCGGTACGGTGATTTCTTCCTTGCCGTCCCAACCACCGAGCACATACAGCAGTGGCAGGAAATGTTCCGGCGTTGGGTTCGACAACGCCGCACCTTCGTGCTGCATAAAATTCACCAGCGGATGGTTATTACCCTGATAAGTCAGGTTATCCCGCACGAATTTATCAAACGATGCCGCCCACGGATACGGGGTAGCTTCGCCCTGCCATTTGACCATCCGCAGATTATGCACCACGTTGCCGCTGGCGACGATCATCACCCCTTGATCACGCAATGCTGCCAGCTTGCGACCCAGCTCATAATGATATTCTGCCCGCTGGGTACCATCGATGCTGAGCTGTACGATCGGGATATCCGCTTCAGGGTACATCTTGATCAGTACACCCCAGGTACCATGATCTAATCCCCACTCACTGACGTCTGCAGTGACGTTGATTGGCGCCAGTAGTTGCTGGATTTTTGCCGCTAACGCAGGTGACCCCGGAGCCGGATACTGTGTATCAAACAGCGCCTGCGGGAACCCACCAAAGTCATGGATAGTTTTTGGTTTCTCCATCGCCGTCACCGCGGTGCCACGGGTGTACCAGTGGGCAGAAACAGCGACGATAGCCTTTGGACGTGGCAATGTTTCACCAAGCCGCCGCCATGTCTGAGTGTAGCGGTTTTCTTCCAGTGCGTTCATCGGGCTACCGTGACCGAGGAAAAGTGCAGGCATACGAGAGGTGTTCATACAGGATCCTTGGTTAGTCACAATATATTCTGAGGACTAGACTACGCCGTTTGCCTCAATGGCACAGCCGGATAACCGTGATGATGATCTTCAATAAATTTGAATGGTTAAAGCAATGGAAGCAATCAGCTAAATCCATTCGATTTATACTTTTGGTCTGTTAGTATCAGAAAATAAACAATAATTTCAGCATATACCCGATAGCTTTCAAGTTGCAGACAGGTACCCAATTCGCTCATCCCCAGCGTGCAGGTAACAACGCTGTCACTTGAAAACGACGGGTATGAGGAGACAACTATGTCCGTACCGCTACTCCTGACCTTGCTGGCTGGTGGCGCCACCTTTGTCGGTGCGCTGTTCGGCATTATTGGCCAGAAGCCATCCAACCGAATGCTGGCGTTTGCTCTCGGCTTCGCCGCCGGGATTATGCTGTTGATATCGCTGATGGAAATGTTACCCGCTGCGCTGCACACCGTTGGTATGTCGCCTATGCTGGGGTACAGCATGTTCATGCTTGGCCTTTTGGGTTACTTTGCGCTGGATCGCATGCTGCCGCACCAGCATCCTCAGGATTTGCTGCAGAAACCACTCAAGCCGCACAATCTGAAACGTACCGCTGTGTTACTGACGCTGGGCATTAGCCTGCACAATTTCCCTGAGGGTATTGCTACCTACGTTACCGCCAGCACCGATCTAGAGTTGGGAATGGGTATCGCGCTGGCCGTTGCCATCCATAATATCCCTGAAGGCTTGGCGGTCGCCGGTCCGGTGTATGCCGCCACCGGCTCAAAAACCAAAGCGCTGCTATGGTCAGGTATTTCCGGTTTAGCGGAAATTCTCGGGGGTGTACTGGCATTTCTGCTGCTCGGGCCGATGATCTCGCCGGTAGTAATGGCGTCAATTATGGCCGCGGTTGCCGGTATCATGGTGGCATTATCGGTTGATGAGCTGATGCCATTAGCGAAAGAAATCGACCCACATAATAACCCAAGCTACGGCGTGCTGTGTGGGATGGCAGTAATGGGATTCAGCCTGGCATTATTGCAAAGCGGCGGCATCAGTTAATCATTTTCAGGCACAAAAAAAGCCGCGTTACGCGGCTTTTTTCATATTCAGAAAATCAGTCGGATATCAGCTGGCTTTCTTTTCGTGAGACTGGCGATAAGCCACCAGATCTTCGATGGTCAGTACAGTCATGTCATGCTGTTTGGCAAACAGGATAACTTCCGGCGCATGCGCCATGCTGCCATCATCGTTAGTCAGTTCACACAGCACACCGGCAGGTTTGAAACCCGCCATTGCCACCAGATCAATAGTCGCTTCGGTATGGCCACGACGACTCAGTACGCCACCCGGTTGTGCACGCAATGGGAACACGTGGCCTGGGCGGTTCAGATCGCTCGGCTTGGCGTTATCAGCGATAGCCGCACGGATAGTGGTCAGGCGGTCGGAAGCCGAAACACCGGTCGTCACGCCCTGCGCCGCTTCGATCGTCACGGTGAAAGCTGTCTGGAACTGACTGGAGTTATTAGTCACCATCATCGGCAGCTCAAGCTGCTGACGGCGGTCTTCGGTGAGACACAAGCACACAATACCGCTGCCGTGACGGATGGTCAGTGCCATCTGCTCAACGGTCATGGTTTCTGCGGCGAAGATCATGTCACCTTCGTTTTCACGATTTTCATCATCGAGCACCATCACACCGCGCCCATTGCGCAATGCTTCAAGAGCGCGTTCTACGCGTTCTACCGGCGTGCCGAAATCTGAAAGTAGGGTCTGATTCATGGTAAAAAACCTCATTAATAAATTATGGATTACCAGAACCAGGGCGAACTTGAGGAGTAGCTAGCAATAGCTAAAAAAATAACGCAAGCGGGCACAAACCCGGCAGATACCGTTACTCTCTCCCATCCGGACTATAACCGTCGGCCCCGGAATTACACCGGATCTGCTGACCTCTAACCAAACTGCAAAAGACTGGCTGAGCGCTCGCGGGCTTTCACCGTAAAAGGTGATTTACCGCCGGTGGGGACTTGCACCCCGCCCTGAGAATAAGCTTCTCGACTATAACGCTAATGATTAATCAGGGCAATTGGCAAAAGCACAATTCGGTCAGCATCAGGGAATGCGGTTAATAGTTTATCCGGCGGGCAACTCGCATTACACTAGGCGACAGCTATTAAACTCTGAAAGGGATACGCCATGATTGACCCGAAAAAAATTGAACAGATCGCACGTCAGGTGCATGAGTCCATGCCTAAAGGTGTGCGCGAATTCGGGGAAGACGTTGAGAAGAAAATCCGTCAGGTGTTGCAGTCACAGCTCACCCGTCTGGATTTAGTTAACCGCGAAGAGTTCGACGTGCAGACTCAGGTACTGCTGCGTACCCGTGAAAAACTGGCCTTGCTGGAACAGCGTATGAACGAGCTGGAAAGCAAGCTGAACACAGCACCAGTAGCACAACAGCCTGACGCAGAGTAAGTTATTGATAAGGGCGCAGTACCGCGCCCTTATTGCTGTTTCAACGCCGCCTTCGACGCAAATTGCAATATCAACCCAATCAGTACAAACATTCCTAGCGCATACAGGCTTTTCCAGCCGATGATCACCATCAACAACACACACAACCCCAAGCCCGTCGCCGCCATTAGGCGCGAACGCCCATGCAAAATCCGACAGCCCGCCAGCATGCACAACAGATAAATAAACACGAAGATCCCATTGGCATACACCAGCAACGTATCCAGCGGCAGATTCAATGTATAAATCAGCAAGGTGAACAACAGGCAACTGCCGACCACTGCGCTGAGTGCATTGACAGGTGCCTGCCCGGCGGACAGTTTGGCCAGCGCGCTGTCAGGGCGATCCTGCGCCTGCGACCACACCAGCCTTGCGAAGCTTTGCGTATAGATATTCACGCTGGCGAAGCAGGCCAGATAACCAATTATGCAGGCCACCCACAGCGCATGTTGGCCAAACAGTTGCACCACAATACCTGGCAACGACGCAGCCGCCGCCTGATGCTCACCGTAGGCATGAAAATGCAATACCGCTACGGTACACCCCCAATACACCGCCCCGGCAACCAACATGCCAAACAACAGCGCACGTGGAAAATCGCGCTGTGGGTTACGGAATTCTGTCGCCAAATGCGCAAACGCCTCCAAACCAACAAAGCACCAGAACATCACTGCCAGTGCATGGAACAGATTAGGGGGAGAAATTTCGGTGAACGTCGGCCAGGGAATGTGAGTCAGTGAAATGTCGCCTCGCCACCAAATAGCGGCGACCAGCGCCACCACCAGAATCGCGATCAACGTTTGAACATTAGCGCTGGAACCAGCACTGCGCATGCCCAGTAACCAGATAATCACCAGCGTGGCAATCTGCACCAGCAGCAGGCCGTTGGCACTCCAACCGAATGTGGCCTGCCAAAAACCTGCGGCAATCTGCAATGCCGCTGGCAATCCCACGGGGATCACCGACAAAAAAAGCCAGCCGGTCACCTTCGCCATACGCGGGCCAAAGGCCAGGCCGACGAAGTGAGCAGCACCACCGGCACTGGGAAAATACCGCCCCAGAGCCGCAAAGGTGATAGCAATAGGAAAGACCAATGCAATCAGCACAGGCCAAGCCCACAAGCTATCGCCCTGCGCCACCTGGGCCGCCAAAGCAGGAACGGCAAATACGCCGGTACCCAGCAGTGAAGTGGACAATAGCCCAACGCCCTGCGCCAAACTCAGCTCTTGCTTCAGTCCACTCACTGCCCACCGCCGTTTTATCCTTCATACTCTAGGCTGTATCCGCGTTGGCCGCTCAGTTATTCGGCCCATCCATGAGCCTCCCCTTCGGGCCGCGGCACACAGCGTTCAAATCTGCTCACGGCAGATTTGTCACCCGAATCACTTACGCGTGTAAGTGATTCGGTCTCTCTCGATTGCCGCCTTGATACAACTCGAATTATTTAGGCTAAAAATAAAATGTTAGCCATGCCCGTCTTTGATTGCCTTGATGATGTTGGTGGTCGACAGGCCGTCTTCAAAGTTCAGGACTTTGACGTCGCCGCCATTGGCCCACACCTCAGTGCTGCCTGCGATGTCTTCAGGCTTGTAGTCACCGCCTTTCACCAGCAGATCCGGCAGGATATCGGCGATCAGGCGTTGTGGCGTGTCTTCTTCGAATGGCACCACCCAGTCCACTGCTTCCAGTGCACCCAGTACAATCATGCGGTTTTCCAGCGCGTTGACTGGGCGGGTTTCGCCCTTCAAACGTTTGGTAGAGGCATCACTGTTTACCGCTACGATCAGGCGATCGCCTAGTTTGCGGGCATTCGCCAGATAAGAGACGTGACCGGCATGCAGAATGTCAAAGATACCGTTGGTCATCACGACTTTCTCACCGCGCTGACGGGCTTGCGCCACAGCGGTTTTCAACTGGGCTTCGGTCATCACGCCAAAGCCGGTTTCGGCCCGGCCACGTACCGCGTTTTCCAGTTCGATCGGTGAAACGGTAGACGTCCCCAGCTTACCCACCACCACGCCAGCGGCGGCATTGGCCAGGAAACAGGACTCTTCCAGTGTGTTACCGGCAGCCAGTGCCGCAGCCAACACGCCGATAACGGTATCGCCGGCACCGGTAACGTCAAACACTTCCTGCGCCAGCGTTGGCAAATGCAGCGGCGCGATGCCCGGCTGCAACAGCGTCATACCATGTTCGGAACGGGTGACCAACAGTGCAGAAAGCTCAAAGTCCGCCACCAGCTTCATGCCACGCTCAACCAGTTCGGCTTCGTCTTTGCAGTGACCTACCACCGCTTCGAATTCGGACAGGTTTGGCGTCAGCAACGTTGCACCGCGATAACGCTCGAAATCAGAGCCTTTAGGATCAATCAGCACCGGGACTTTGGCAGCACGAGCCAGTTGGATCATGCTCTGCACCTGGCTCAGCGCACCTTTGGCATAATCAGACAGGACCAACGCGCCAATCTGCGGCAATGCCTGCTGAATACGTTCCAACAGCGGCTGCGGATCGACGTTAGAAAAGCCTTCTTCGAAGTCGAGACGGATTAATTGCTGATTACGTGACAACACGCGCAGTTTGGTGATGGTCGGATGCGTCGGCACCGAGACAAAATCACAGCGCACGTTCACTTCGTTCAATTTGGCACTCAGCGCCCGCGCTGCGTCATCAATACCGGTCAGGCCCACCAGGCGTGAGTTAGCACCCAGCGAAGCAATGTTCATCGCCACGTTAGCCGCACCGCCGGGACGCTCTTCAATGGTTTCAACCTTGACCACCGGCACCGGCGCTTCCGGTGAAATACGGCTGGTCGGCCCATACCAATAGCGATCCAACATGACGTCACCCACCACCAATACCCCGGCGCGGCGAAAATCAGGCAGTGTAACTTTCATCCGATAACTCCAAAAAAGTACAAAATTTTAGTGGCGCAGATATTACCACAGACGTTTGTAATAGCTGCAAAACGTATTGCGCAACTGGCTTGCTCAGCCCAGCCACTTCACCCAACTGGCGCGGACTTGCTCACGTTCGGCAATGAATTGCCCATTACTGACCTTGCTGGAATGCTCTTGCAGCGCCAGGTGGTGGATCTCATCGCGCATGGTGACATACGCTTGAGTCAGCGCACGCGCCTCCTCTTCCGGCATGATGTCGTAATTGGCCATCAACTCAAAAATACGCACATTATCAGACCAGCGCGTCAGGCGCGGTTCGGCGCCCGCATAGCCTAAGACCAGATACTGGGCAATAAATTCGATATCGGTGATCCCACCTTCATCCGCTTTGATATCAAAGAGATCACGTTGCTTGCTGCCAAGGTGGCTGCGCATTTTCTCCCGCATCTCACGGACCTCACGCCGCAGCGTTTCTGGATCACGCGGTTTGCACAGGATCTCACGACGGATAATGTCAAACTGCTGATGCAACGCCGGATCGCCATGCACAATGCGCGCCCGCACCAGTGCCTGGTGTTCCCAGGTCCAGGCTTCGTTTTGCTGATAATCAGCAAACGCCTCGACGGTACTGACCAACATGCCAGCCGCACCCGATGGCCGCAAACGGGCATCAACTTCATACAATATGCCGGACGAGGTACGGGTACTAAACAGGTGCATCACACGCTGTGCCAGACGCAGATAGAATTGGCGGCCATCGATACTGCGCTCCCCGTCGGTCATCACTTCCGGTGGGCAATCCAGAATAAACACCAGATCAAGATCAGAACTGTAACCCAGCTCCCAACCGCCCAGCTTGCCATAGCCAATCACCGCAAAACCACGCCCTTCACGCTCTTGCAAATGCGTTGGCTGGCCATAACGCGCAACCATATCGTTCCACGCCTGCTGCACCACTGTGTCGATGATGGCTTCAGCCAGGTAAGTAAGGTGATCACTCACTTTCATTACCGGCAACGCGCCCGAGATATCCCCGGCGGCAATACGCAGCTGTTGGGCCTGCTTGAACTGGCGTAATGCCTCCAGCCTCTGCTCTTCGTCGTCTTCGGGTACCCGTAATAGGTATTGGCGCAGTTCGCTGCGATAGGCATCCGGAGCTACCGGTTGATAGAGCGTCGCTGGATCCAGTAATTCATCCAACAATAACGGGTAACGCGACAGTTGGTTGGCAACCATCGGCGAGGCAGCGCACAGACGAATCAAATGGCTAAGTGCTGCATGGTATTCCACCAGCAGTTCAAGGTAGGTGGTACGGGTCACGATACTCAGCAGCAACTGAGTCAAACGCAGCAATGCAGTCGGCGCATCCTGACGCGGGCACACCTCCGCCAGTAAGCGCGGCATCAGTTGATCAAGTACGTCCCGGCCACGTGGACCTATGGTGCGTTTATCAACGTCATGACGGAATTCAGCAATGGTACGCAACATTTGCTTGCGCGCGTCTTCGTCCAGGTGCGGCGTCAGCGGTGCCAACTCGTTTTCTTCCAAGGCATCCTGCCACAAGCTGTGGTAGTTCTGATAATCCGGATCTTCACCAACATCTGGGCTATCGTCGCCAATCAAGTCGTTAAATACGGCCCTTACTGCTTGCATATGCCCATCGAGCGTGGTCAACAGTGCCGACCAGTCACCGAACCCCATCCCCCAAGCCAAACGCGCTTGATCGAGTTCATCTTGCGGCAGCGTTTGTGTCTGTTGATCGGCAATCGCCTGCAGCAGGTTTTCCAACCGACGCAGGAACAGGTAACTGGCGCTCATTGCCTGGACCTGTTGCGACTCCAGCAACCCCAACTCCCCCACGGCCTGTAATGTCGGCAGTAAGGAGCGCCCCTGCAATGCAGGTTCACGCCCACCACGGATCAGTTGGAATACCTGAGTGATAAATTCAATTTCGCGAATGCCGCCAGCACCCAGCTTGATATTATCTTTCAACCCACGCCGCCGCACCTCACGCGCAATCATGCCTTTCATATTGCGCAGTGACTGGATCACGCTGAAGTCGATATAGCGGCGGAAGACAAACGGTCGCAAAGTTTTGCGCAACTCCTCACTGTAGGCGTCTTCTGAACCACCCATCAGCCGTGCTTTCACCATCGCATAACGTTCCCAGTCGCGCCCTTGCTCTTGGTAATAGTCTTCCAGCGCGGCAAAACTCATCACCAGTGGACCACTGTCGCCAAAGGGCCGTAGCCGCATGTCCACACGATAAACAAAGCCGTCGATAGTTTGTTGATCCAGCGCTTTGATCAACCGCTGCCCCAGGCGGGTGAAGAACTGGGCGTTATCCAGTTCACGCCGTCCGCCCTGAGTTTGGCCGTTTTCCGGGTAAGCAAAGATCAGATCAATATCGGATGAAAAATTCAGCTCGCCACCGCCCAACTTCCCCATGCCGAGGATCAGCAGCGGCTGTGGTACGCCCTGAGCGTTGCACGGCGTCCCCCATTCACGGCAGCAAGTTTGGTACAACCAATCACGAGCACTGACAATCAGCGTTTCCGCCAGCCCACTGAGCTGCAACAGCGTCTCTTGCGTGCTGCATAGTTCTTGCGCCTGCGCCCAAGCAATCCTCACCAGCGTCTCACGCCGGAACAGGCGCAGTACGCGCATCAGTTGCGCTTCGTCGCGCACCTCTTCCAAATCATCCTGCAGCCAGGCGGCGTAATGCAGCCACTCGTCCGCCACCGGCGGTTGCTTGCGCAGTGTCTCCAGCCATTCAGGCTGATGGAGTAACATGTCACAGACAAAGTCACTCGACGCTAAAACCCGCTGTTCCTGATCGCTGAGCGCGCTGTCCGCGCCCTGAGTTTCCTGAAAACGCTGCACGATGTTCTGTGCCTGAGCCTGTAACGCTGCTGAGAGTGGCAACATAATGAATGATCCGTTCTGCGGCCCACGCCTCGCAGGCCAGCTTAATTAGCGGAGCGCGCCGTTTAACCAGAATGGCGCATGCGATAAGGCTTGCTTACGGCTGCCTTCGTACCAGCCCTGGCGTCGTTCGGCTATCGCCAACTGCAGCTCACGCCAGCCGTCGATGTAGGGGCCGGTTTCGTCGTCAGGGTAAGCACCTGACAGCAGGATAAATGCCGAGACCTGACGCGTCAGACGTGGCAATTGTTCTTCGTATTCATCATCGTTCAGCGTACGGGTAAAAGCGTCTTTCAATTCCGCAGCGCTACGCCCCAGCATAATGTCGCTGAAACGTTTGAAAGAACCGTCAAGCTTAGCCTGCGCCTTGGCATCAATAAACGGACGCCAGGCGCCGGTCACCAACCATGATGTGAGTGCCAACTTACATTGCAGATACTCTGCGCTGTAGCACAGCTCCTGTGGCTGAGTGGCTTTATCGATCAGCAGCGGTTCCAGTGCAGTCAAGCGGGCGCGCAGATCGGCGCTGGCCTTACGCGGCACCAGGCCGCCAAAGATCACCAGAGCTTGGCGGATCAGTGCAATCGCCTCCATAACGGAACGGCGTGCCTGAGTATCTCCGCGCAGCCACAGTTCTTCGTGATATTGCCAATGGCTCAAACCCAATTCAAAACTGGCGATCATCCCTTGTTCAACGCTGGATTTGACCGCAGGTTTCAAGACCGCCAACGGGTGGCGCTCACGTGGGGCATTACCTTGTGCCAGATGATAACCACGCGCTGCTTTACTCAGGCTACCCTGACGCAGGCCGCCGTGTTCTGCCAGTGCGTTAGCCAGCGCCAGCAAATCTTCGGTATTCCCGGTTTTAAGCTCCAGCTCGATCTCGCACAGCGCTTCGCTCAGCTCTCCCGCTTTCACTTCGCCCTGATCAAGACCAACCTCAATCTCGCTCTTACCGTAAGTGACCACCCACTTTTCCCGCACAAAATCAGTACGGAACAACGGTTGGAGCGACTGCTGTAACGCTTTGATATCACAGCCCTGCGGCCAGATATCCGCCGGGAACTGATCCAGCGCCAGTTCTGGCGTGGCGATCGCGACATTGTATTCCGGGCGTTGATGTAAGCCTGCGACGACTTTACCGGCGGTTTTGATGGTCATTTCATAGCTGTCATCGAACCCGCGGATGCGCAGCCCAATGTCGTGACCACGCAGAAAATTATCAGCGGTTTCGAAATAAATATTGGTCAGTTTTTGCGGCGCGGAATGTTGGTTCGGCCAAGCCGCCAGTTGCTGCGGCAAAGCGGCAACAGCATCCGGGGTAGCAATAAATTTCAGTTCTATTTCAACGGTCATAAGTCTTTTACACCAATAAGTTACGCATTCGCGTCAGCCTTCACGGCGGCAGGCCTTACCTGCCACGTTCTGCCCGGTGACGCACAGTTGCCGTTATCTTACCGCGATTCCCAGCGCCTTAACCCTGCTAACTGCAGAAAAAACCTGTTACGTTATAAAACGCTGCGCAACTCACAGAATCTGCCACAGTAAGATAGTTCTCATTCCGGTTTTTGCGTTGCGTCGTCAGACTGAACGCTCTACTATCGTTCCCATAAATTCACACAGAAACGATGAACTAATGCAGAAATTACGCCTAATTTGCCTTGCCGTGCTGAGCTTCAGCATCACTTGGGGCGCACATGCCGAAGATAAGCGCTATATCTCCGATGAACTGAATACTTATGTCCACAGCGGCCCGGGTAATCAGTACCGTATTGTCGGTACCCTGAACGCCGGTGAAGAAGTGACCCTGTTGAGCGTAAATGACAGCACTAATTATGGCCAGATCCGCGATGCCAAGGGCCGCACCACCTGGATCCCGCTGGATCAGCTTAGCCAAACACCAAGCCTGCGTACCCAAGTACCTGCGCTGGAACAACAGGTGAAAACCCTGACTGACAAGTTGGCTAACATCGAGAACAGCTGGAACCAACGCACCGCAGAAATGCAGCAAAAAGTGGCGGGTAGCGACAGCACCATCAGCGGTCTGCAACAGGAAAACCAAGATCTGAAGAACCAACTGGTCGTCGCCCAGAAAAAGGTTAACGCGGTTAACCTGCAACTCGATGACAAACAGCGTACTATTATTCTGCAGTGGTTCATGTACGGCGGCGGTGTAGCCGGCGTTGGCTTGCTGCTTGGCTTGTTGTTGCCGCACCTGATCCCACGTCGCAAAAGCAACAACCGCTGGATGAACTAATTTTAGTATCGTTCAGTTTGAAATCGGGCGCCTGCGGGGCGCCCTTTTTATTGGCGCCGACATCCCGTCACCAATTCATGTAATCTGATAGACAGAGCCCTAAGAAAAATTCAGGAGTTAACCGTGAAGATTTACCTGGTCGGCGGCGCTGTCCGCGACAGCTTGCTTGAGTTACCGGTGTTTGACCGCGACTGGGTGGTGGTGGGTGCCGCACCGGCAGAGCTGATCGCACTGGGGTATCAGCAGGTCGGTAAAGACTTCCCGGTGTTTCTAAACCCGGAAACTCATGAAGAATACGCGCTGGCCCGTACCGAGCGAAAATCCGGTCAGGGATATACCGGTTTTACCTGCTACGCCGCCCCCGATGTCACGCTGGAAGAAGATCTGCAACGCCGCGATTTAACCATCAACGCCATCGCTCGGAGCGCCGACGGTGAGCTGATCGACCCTTTCAACGGCGTGACCGATCTACAATCGCGTGTACTGCGTCATGTGTCGGATGCTTTTGGTGAAGATCCCCTGCGCGTGCTGCGCGTGGCACGCTTTGCCGCCCGTTTTGCTCATCTGGGCTTTACCATTGCCCCAGAAACGCTCGCATTAATGCGTCAAATGGCACGCAGCGGCGAATTGGTCGCATTGACAGCTGAACGGGTATGGAAAGAAACCGAGAAGGCGCTGCAAAGCCAAAGCCCTCAGGTGTATTTTCAGGTGCTGCGAGACTGTGAGGCACTGAGCGTGCTCTTCCCAGAGATCGACGCCCTGTTCGGCGTACCGGCTCCTGCCAAATGGCACCCGGAGATCGACACCGGTGTTCACACAATGATGACGCTGGCGATTGCTGCCCAACTCAGCCCTGACGTGGACGTACGCTTCTCCGCACTCTGTCATGATCTCGGCAAAGGTCAGACACCAAAAGAGCTCTGGCCACATCACCATGGCCATGGGCCTGCGGGCGTGCTGCTGGTTGAAGAACTGTGCCAGCGGCTACGAGTGCCCAACCCGGTGCGAGATCTGGCCAAGCTGGTCGCTGAATATCACGATCTGATCCATACGGTAAACAAGCTGCGCCCGGAGACATTGTTGAAACTGTTTGATGCAGTTGATGTTTGGCGCAAACCGCAGCGGCTGGAACAGATGATCCTCACCAGCGAAGCCGATGCCCGCGGTCGTACCGGCTTTGAAAACAACCCTTATCCGCAGGGTGACTACCTGCGCCAAGCGTTTCAGGTGGCGAATGCGGTGTCGGTCAAAGAGGTGGTAGCTAGCGGCCTACAAGGGCTGGCAATCCGCGACGAGCTGAAACGTCGCCGTCAACAAGCGCTGGCTGAGTGGAAACAAACTCAGGATATCCCTTTCGATCAGGCATAAAAAAACCCCGCAGCGCGGGGTTTTTTATTGCTGCCCAGCTTACATGAAGACCATGTAAACCACGCCGGCCACGATAAAGCGATAGATAGCGAACGGCACAAACGAGATGCGTTTGATCAGCGACAGGAAGGTCTTGATCGCGATCAGCGCTACTACGAAGGCAGTGGCAAAACCGACGGCAAACATCGGTAAGTCACCCATTGTCAGGAAGTGCAGACTCTTGTACAAATCCAAAGCACTGGCACCAATCATCATCGGCACCGCCAGAATGAAAGAGAACTCCGCAGCTGCGTAACGATTCACGCCCACCAGCATGCCACCGGCAATGGTGGAACCTGAGCGGGAGAAGCCCGGCCACAGTGCCAGACATTGGAAGCAACCAATCATAAACGCCTGGCGGTAGGTGATGTCATCGATCCCTTCCGCACTTGGTTTTTTCGGTTTAAACCATTCCGCTGCCAAGAGCAGGAAACCGCCGACCACCAGCGCATACATCACGTTTTTCGGTGCAAACAACGACTTGATAAAGTCATGGAGTAGCAGCCCCAACACCACCGCCGGGATCATCGCCAGCAAAATATGGCCCAGTTTCAAATGGCCTGTCGTTTTGCCTTCGTGCTCAACCGGTTTACCGCCAAAATGAATGCCGATCAACCCAAACAAACGGCGCCAGAACATCACCACAACGGCCAGAATCGACCCCAGTTGGATGATCACCTCAAAGGTTTTAGCCTTATCACCGGTAAAACCCAGCCACTCGCCCACAATGATCATGTGTCCGGTAGAAGATACGGGTAAAAATTCAGTTAATCCTTCGACCACCCCAAGAACAAACGCAATAAACAGTGAATGCATGTCCGCCATGTGCTTCGATCACCCTATAAAGTTACGGCTATAAACATAAAAAAGCGGCAGTGTTCAATACATTGCCGCTAAAACTATTCTCAGGTTCGGACCAAATTAACGGTCTTAAGTTGCATCTGTATGACAGAACGTCACGCCGGACGGGTACCACGCTCAATGATCACCCCAACCCGGTTGGCATGTGCAACTGCGCCCGGTTTGCTGACCTTAATACGGACCCACGGGGAATTGAAGCGCTGGAGTAATATTTCAGATATTTCCTCTGCAACCCGTTCTACCAGCGCAAAGCGATTGGGCTCCACGTGCTGGATAATAGCTTCACTGATATCGGCATAGCTCAGGCAGTCATTCACATCGTCACTGGCAGCAGCCTGACGGTTGTCCCAGCCCATTTCGATATCGAACACCAACTTCTGGCGAATGTTTTGTTCCCAGTCGTAAACGCCAATGGTAGTAATTACGGTAAGCTCTTCTATAAATACGATATCCATCACGTCATTCTCTGTTTTTGGCCTTGCCGGATACCACTTCCAGCGGAATATGCGTATTATCCATATATGTTGCGAGTAAAACGACCCTTATTAAACGGAACCGCGTTATGAGTGCTACCGCGCTTGGCATGATTATCTTCGCGTATCTGTGTGGCTCAGTTTCCAGTGCGATCCTGGTTTGCCGGATCGCCAGGCTGCCCGATCCGCGTGAAAATGGCTCAGGGAATCCAGGGGCTACCAACGTCCTGCGCATCGGCGGTCGTGTCGCCGCGGCAGCAGTGTTGCTGTTCGATATTTTAAAAGGGATGCTGCCGGTCTGGCTGGCGTACAAGCTTGATGTCCCGCCGCTGTACCTCGGACTGACAGCGATCGCTGCCTGTGTGGGGCATATCTATCCGGTCTTCTTCCACTTCCGCGGTGGCAAAGGCGTAGCAACGGCATTTGGTGCTATCGCGCCGATCGGCTGGGATCTTACCGGCCTGATGACCGGTACCTGGCTGCTGACCGTGTTGCTTAGCGGCTATTCTTCACTCGGTGCCATTATCAGCGCGCTAATTGCCCCGTTCTACGTCTGGTGGTTCAAACCGCAATTTACCTTCCCAGTGGCAATGTTGTCGTGCCTGATCCTGATGCGGCACCATGACAATATCCAGCGCTTGTGGCGCGGTCAGGAAGGGAAAATCTGGGGCATCTTCCGCAAAAAGAAAACCGATGCGGTAGAACAGGAAGAGAAAAAAGAAGAGTGATCAAAAAGGCCGGATATCCCGGCCTTTCTTATATTTATACTGCAGGCAGTTCCGCCAGCGGCCAGCGAGGTCGCACCGAAACGCTCAGTTCCGGATTAGCGCCGCTTTTCAACCGCACCAGGCCCGCATAAGCGATCATCGCGCCGTTATCAGTGCAGAATTCCGGACGGGCATAAAACACTTCACCGCCACGTTTTTGCATCATTTCCGCCATTTTAACCCGCAGCGTACGGTTAGCACTGACGCCGCCAGCCATGACCAAACGTTTAAAACCGGTTTGCTCCAGCGCGCGCTTGCATTTGATCGCCAACGTATCCACAACGGCATCCTCAAACGCCCGCGCGATATCCGCCCGCGTCTGATCGTCATTACCGTTGGAGCGGATGGTATTGGCAGCGAAGGTCTTCAACCCGGAGAAGCTGAAATCCAGACCGGGACGATCGGTCATCGGGCGTGGGAAGGTGAAACGACCTGCAGTGCCCTGTTGCGCCATTTTTGACAGCATCGGGCCGCCAGGGTAGTCCAGCCCAAGCAGCTTGGCAGTTTTGTCGAAGGCTTCACCGGCCGCATCGTCCACCGACTCACCCAACAGTTCGTACTGACCAATACCGGTCACGCTGATCAGTTGGGTATGACCACCGGAAACCAGCAGCGCGACAAACGGGAAAGCCGGAGGATTATCTTCCAACATTGGGGCCAACAGGTGACCTTCCATGTGATGCACCGGCACCGCCGGCACATTCCAGGCAAACGCCAATGCGCGACCAATGGTAGCGCCGACCAGCAGGGCACCAACCAGGCCTGGCCCTGCCGTATAGGCAACGCCGTCGATATCGGCAGCAGTCAAGTTCGCTTCC
Source organism: Serratia grimesii NBRC 13537 (assembly GCF_001590905.1). Taxonomy (GTDB): domain Bacteria; phylum Pseudomonadota; class Gammaproteobacteria; order Enterobacterales; family Enterobacteriaceae; genus Serratia; species Serratia grimesii. The sequence goes on along the minus strand of NZ_BCTT01000011.1, from coordinate 227,939 downwards.
TTCAATGCCGCCTGAATCAAAGGTACGGTTTTACGCACGTGATCGCGGGAGGCCAGTTCAGGTACCACACCGCCGTAATCGGCATGCAGCTTCACTTGGCTGTATAATTGATTGGCTAATAAACCGGTCTGATCGTCATACACTGCAATTCCGGTTTCATCGCAGGATGTTTCTATACCCAGTACTCGCATTACATTTCCCATCATTCACGTGCGGCCGCCAGTTTAGCACAATCAGGCCTGTTTACCGCCAGCACAGCGCATCTTGTCAGAGGTATTGGGCTATGTTGATGATTCCAGCCATAAATGCCGGTTTGATTAAAAACGAGCATTTTTTTCTGATTAGTCTATAATCAGCGCCCGATGCAAAATTGCGCATGTTTTACCAGGGTGGCCGCAGGTTTCAATTTGCTGTGGTGCTTTACAAAGCAGCATCCGTTGAAGTAAAATTCCGCACCATTTTGAAATTGCTGGCGCTTGGCCAGCAGCAAACCGAATTTTATTGAGGTGAGAGGCACATGCCTGTAATTAAAGTACGTGAAAACGAGCCATTTGACGTTGCTCTGCGTCGTTTCAAACGCTCTTGCGAGAAAGCAGGCGTTCTGGCTGAAGTTCGTCGTCGTGAGTTCTATGAAAAACCGACTACCGAACGTAAGCGCGCTAAAGCTTCTGCTGTGAAACGTCACGCGAAGAAACTGGCTCGCGAAAACGCACGCCGCACTCGTCTGTATTAATTCTTCGGGGGTAACCCCGCCGCGTGAATTTCTGATTTTAAAAATCGCGCAGACCGAGTAGTTGCATACGAAGGCCGTGCTTTCCGAAAGGAATGCGCGGCTTGTTCTCGTTTATAGGCTAGTAAAGTAAGGGCTTATGGCTGGACGAATTCCGCGCGTATTTATCAATGACTTGCTGGCTCGCACCGACATCGTCGATCTGATCGACGCACGTGTGAAGCTCAAAAAGCAGGGCAAGAACTATCACGCGTGCTGTCCGTTCCACCACGAAAAAACGCCTTCATTTACGGTTAATGGCGAAAAGCAGTTTTACCACTGTTTTGGTTGTGGTGCGCACGGTAATGCCGTCGACTTTCTGATGAATTACGACAGACTTGAGTTTGTTGAAACCATCGAAGAGCTGGCGACCATGCACGGGCTGGAAGTGCCTTACGAGGCAGGTTCCGGACCAACCCAAATCGAACGTCATCAGCGCCAGAGCCTGTATCAACTGATGGAACAGCTCAGCGCGTTCTATCAACAGTCACTGCATCAACCCTCCGGTACGCCGGCGCGTGATTATCTGCAACAGCGCGGGTTGAGTGACGATGTTATCCGACATTTTGCTATCGGCTTTGCACCTGCCGGTTGGGATAACGCATTAAAGCGTTTTGGTCGTGATGCCGACAGCCGTAGTGCATTGAACGATGCCGGCATGTTGGTGACTAACGATCAAGGACGCTCGTACGATCGTTTCCGTGAACGCGTGATGTTCCCTATCCGCGATAAACGCGGGCGAGTGATCGCCTTTGGCGGGCGCGTGTTGGGTGACGGCATGCCGAAATACCTGAACTCGCCGGAAACCGAAGTATTCCACAAGGGTCGTCAATTGTACGGCCTGTATGAAGCACAACAAAACCACCCTACCCCGCAACGGTTGCTGGTAGTGGAAGGTTATATGGACGTGGTGGCGTTGGCGCAATATGGCATCGATTATGCCGTCGCCTCGCTCGGGACTTCAACGACAGCTGAACATATTCAGCTGCTGTTCCGCGCCACCGATAACGTTGTCTGTTGCTATGACGGTGACAGAGCTGGTCGTGAAGCGGCCTGGCGTGCGCTGGAAACCGCGTTGCCCTATCTGAACGACGGGCGTCAGTTGCGGTTTATGTTTTTGCCCGATGGCGAAGACCCAGACACATTGGTACGTAAAGAAGGCAAAGAGGCCTTCGAACAACGAATGGAGCTGGCGCAGCCGCTTTCCACTTTCCTGTTCGAAACCTTGATGCCGCAGGTTGATTTGAGCAGCCCAGACGGTCGCGCCAAGCTAAGTACGCTGGCACTGCCGCTGATTACTCAAGTGCCGGGCGAAACGTTGCGCTTGTACCTGCGCCAACAGCTCGGCAGCAAGCTTGGTCTGCTGGATGATAGCCAGCTCGACAAGCTGATGCCCAAGCAGGCTGAAAATGCGAATACTTATCAGGCGCCCCAGCTAAAACGCACAACCATGCGTATACTAATAGGGTTACTGGTACAAAATCCGCAACTGGCTACACTTATCCCTTCACTCGAGGGATTGGAGCAGACTAAACAGGCGGGCTTACCGCTGTTTGTCGAGCTGGTGCAGACCTGTTTGGCGCAGCCTGGCCTGACAACCGGTCAATTGTTGGAGCAGTATCGCGACAACAAATTGAGCCAACAACTTGAAACCTTGGCGACATGGAACCATATGATCGTTGAGGACAGGGTCGAACAGACCTTTTTAGATACCTTAGCTAGCCTATATGACTCGGTACTGGAGCAACGGCTGGAAACATTGATCGCGCAGGCCAGAACGCACGGCCTCAGCCCAGAAGAACGTGAAGAAGTCCGTTCTCTTAACCAAGTGTTAGCAAAGAAAAACTAATTTTTGACCAAATTAATTCATGTTCAGGCCGCCAATAACGCCGCCAGAACGTGAAGAATAAAGAATACAACGGCTTAAGTGCCGATAAATGCGAGGGCAGAGCCCTGCAATATGCCGCCACAGTGGGCCGCGGCAACAACAAAAACGCCCCAAATGCTATTGTTGGCGGTTTCGCCGACCGACACCAACCCAAATACTCTGAAGTGTGGATACCGTCTTATGGAGCAAAACCCGCAGTCACAGCTAAAGCTACTTGTCACCCGTGGTAAGGAGCAAGGCTATCTGACCTATGCTGAGGTCAATGACCATCTGCCGGAAGATATCGTCGACTCCGACCAGATCGAAGACATCATCCAGATGATTAACGACATGGGCATTCAGGTTCTGGAAGAAGCGCCAGACGCCGATGACCTATTACTCGCTGAAAACTCAAACAGCACAGACGAAGATGCGGAAGAAGCTGCCGCTCAAGTGTTGTCGAGCGTTGAGTCTGAGATTGGCCGTACCACCGACCCGGTGCGCATGTACATGCGTGAAATGGGTACCGTTGAACTGCTGACGCGTGAAGGCGAAATCGACATCGCCAAGCGTATTGAAGACGGTATCAACCAGGTTCAGTGCTCTGTTGCCGAATACCCTGAAGCCATCACCTATTTGCTGGAGCAGTACGATCGCGTCGAAGCAGGCGAAGCTCGTCTGTCCGATCTGATCACCGGCTTCGTTGATCCTAATGCGGAAGAGGACATCGCCCCTACCGCTACGCACGTTGGTTCTGAACTGTCGACTGAAGAACAGAACGATGACGAAGAAGAAGACGACGAAGACGACGATGCTGAAGACGACAACAGCATCGATCCGGAACTGGCACGCCAGAAATTCGCCGACCTGCGTGATCAATACGAAGCGACCCGTGTTGTCATCAAAAAGAACGGCCGTAGCCACGCCAGCGCAGCAGAAGAAATCCTGAAGCTGTCTGAAGTGTTCAAGCAGTTCCGCTTGGTGCCAAAACAGTTCGACTTCCTGGTCAACAGCATGCGTACCATGATGGACCGCGTTCGTACTCAAGAACGTATCATCATGAAGCTGTGTGTTGAACAGTGCAAAATGCCGAAGAAAAACTTCGTCACTCTGTTCGCCGGTAACGAAACCAGCAACACCTGGTTCGAAGCAGCACTAGCAATGGCTAAGCCATGGTCAGAGAAGCTGAAAGACGTTTCCGAAGACGTACAGCGCAGCCTGCAAAAACTGCGTCAGATCGAAGAAGAAACCGGCCTGACTATCGAGCAGGTGAAGGATATCAACCGTCGCATGTCTATCGGTGAAGCGAAAGCCCGCCGTGCGAAGAAAGAAATGGTTGAAGCTAACTTGCGTCTGGTTATTTCTATCGCCAAGAAATACACCAACCGTGGTCTGCAGTTCCTGGATCTGATTCAGGAAGGTAACATCGGTCTGATGAAAGCCGTAGACAAGTTCGAATACCGTCGTGGTTATAAGTTCTCAACTTACGCCACCTGGTGGATCCGTCAGGCTATCACTCGCTCTATCGCCGACCAGGCGCGTACCATCCGTATTCCGGTGCATATGATTGAGACCATCAACAAGCTCAACCGTATTTCGCGCCAGATGCTGCAAGAGATGGGCCGTGAACCGACGCCGGAAGAGCTGGCTGAACGTATGCTGATGCCGGAAGACAAAATCCGTAAAGTGCTGAAGATCGCTAAAGAGCCGATCTCCATGGAAACGCCAATCGGTGATGATGAAGATTCACATCTGGGCGATTTCATCGAGGATACCACCCTCGAGCTGCCACTGGATTCTGCAACTTCAGAAAGCCTGCGTTCTGCAACGCACGACGTACTGGCTGGCTTGACTGCACGTGAAGCGAAAGTGCTGCGTATGCGTTTCGGTATCGACATGAATACTGACCACACGCTGGAAGAAGTGGGTAAACAGTTTGACGTTACCCGTGAGCGTATTCGTCAGATCGAAGCCAAAGCACTGCGTAAACTGCGTCACCCAAGCCGTTCCGAAGTACTGCGTAGCTTCCTGGACGATTAAGGTTTAGCTGCTTGCAAAAAACCCCGGCATGCCGGGGTTTTTTATTGTCTAAAACATGCTGTTGCCACTGGCCGTTTTTTCCGGCACCGGTTGGGTAACGTCCCAGTGTTCCACGATTTTCCCCGCATCGTTGAGACGGAAAATATCGATAATTGCGGCTGTTTTTCCCTTTTCACGTCCACTGGTTTCCACATGTAATATCACATAGTTACCGTCGACAAATACCTGTTTGATTGCGCTATGAGAACGGGGAAAACGTGTTTTCAACAGTTCGACAAACTTACGGAATCCTTCTACACCATCCTGCGCGTTAGGATTATGTTGTTTGTATTCATCGCCCAAATAGGGCCGCGCCGCCGCAAAATCCTTGTTGTTCAGCCCCTGCTGATAAAACTCCAACACGTTATTTTTGTTCTGCACTTCCTTCGGGGTATTACCTGCCTGAGCAACACCGGCAACCAACAACAGACCAACCACACAGCCTTTGATTATCGATTTCATGCATGAGCTCCAATAAAGATCATTTCAGGGCCAGGTACAGCGCGTGATAGCTCGCTGTAAGTTGTTCCAGCGTGGCACGGTTCAATCCGCTTGGGTTAGGCAATACCCAAACCGCAGTTTTGCCAATGGTCATCTCCTGACGCCCCCAAGACGCGTTACGCACACCAAAGGCACTGCTGAACGCCTGTTTCCCCAGGATAGCCAGTGCTCGCGGCTGATAACGCAAAATCTTTTCTTTTAACGCCTCACCACCGCTGAGTAACTCGTCGCGCGTTACTTCACTGGCCGCTACCGTTGGCCGTGCCACCAGCGCAGTGATGCCACAGCCTGTATCTTGCAACTGCTGCCACTGCTCGGGGGCCAATTGACGCTCAGTAAAGCCAGCCTGATGCACCACCTTCCAGAAGCGGTTGCTGCCGTTAGCAAAAGGGTAGCCTTGATGGGCTGAAGAAAGGCCGGGGTTGATGCCGCAAAACACCACCCGCAGGTTGGGTGCCAGGAGTTCCATAGGGTTCGCGCGTCCATTAAAAGGATTTACAGCGGTTATCGCAAAATCCGCCAGTAATTACAACAGGCTATAACTGCGCATAAAAGCAACATACAGATGGTTAACAGTAGACCTGCGCCAAAAGATTACCGTATAATCTCGCCGCTTGGCCCCTTAGCTCAGTTGGTTAGAGCACGCGACTCATAATCGCTTGGTCACTGGTTCAAGTCCAGTAGGGGCCACCAAATTTTAGCTGATATTACAGCATATTAAGCCACTTCTCCTGAAGTGGCTTTTTTGTTTCGTGCCCGCTGAGGCGACAAAATGGCGACGTTCGCATTTTTCAAAACTTCAGATACGATCCAGTAGCCAAATTCAACGTACCGCTACATAATTTGTCCAGACAAGGATTCTATTTTTCCAGGAGGGATAATGACGACGTGCATTCAATGCGACAATCAAGCACTTCAAGACAGTGATTTTTGTGCGGATTGCGAAAACAAAGAATTTAAGAAAATCCGTGGTTGGCTTTTTGTCCCTGCGTTCGGCCTGCTCATTAGCATCATTGGTCATATTGTCGCCATCACCAATACACTCAAGATAGCACTTAACCATTACGACGTTCTGCAGGTGGCACTCAAAGGGATTTTGTTTTTCGAACTATTCAGCTTTATTGGCCTGTTTTTATTGTCTATTTATACCACCAGCCTCTTCTTCCGTAAGAAACGTCAGCTACCCAGATTTTATATTGGTCTGCTGCTAGCTAATATTCTTTTCTTAGCGATAGATCTTTACCTTGGCAATCGTTATTTAGACGTTGCACTTAACTATGAAGAGTCCCGCCCATTGATCCGAAATATTATCGGAGCTTGTATCTGGATACCTTATTTCTACGTCTCAGTACGCGTTAAACGCACTTTTGTGCACTGAGTCAAAATATTGCCCAAATACGTACAGATCAGCCAGATAATCTCTGGCACGGCAGAAAGCCGTTGCCCAGAGTCTCTGGTTGACTCAAGTAGATTCCCAGCGCCTGCATACGACGCGGGGTTTTAGCGAAAAAGAGCGAGTCGTGTTTTATCGAAAAACACTCGCGTAATCAGGCTTTGCCAGTCTGCCGCTGATGCGCCAGCTGTTCGGCACGCAACAGGATGTCCTGCAGATCGTCTTCATCGATATCAAAGAGTTCGCCCTGCATCAGTGCCTCGTGCAGATCGGCACGGGTAATAGATACCGCATCAATCGGCAGATTGGCCGGTTTCGCCTCGGTCGGTGCCAAAGGGTGCGGGTAGCGTCGCCCTGCCAGGTTATTGAAGATAATCGCCAGCAGCGCCAATAAGACTGAGTTCAGCAGTACCGGGTACAACACGAAGCTATAGCCGAGTTGGTGAATACCCGGCCCACCGAGGATCGCAGTCAGTGCGACGGCACCACCAGGTGGATGCAAACAGCGTAGTTTGAACATCAATCCAATCGCCAGCGCGGCTGCAACTCCACAGGCTAACCCGGGATCAGGAATCAACAGACTGGTACTCACCCCCACCGCCGCAGCAGATATATTGCCGCCCACGATCGACCAAGGTTGCGCCAACGGGCTGTTCGGAACACCAAACAACAGCACGGCAGATGCCCCCATAGGTGCGATGAACCATAGGTTCACCTCGCCCAGCACAAAATGACTGATCCAACCCGCGATCATCAACCCCAGCCCAGCGCCGACGCTGGAAAGTAAAATCTCTTTTTTACCAACGGCCAGAGGATGCGGCCACAAACGTGCGCATCCCACTTTCAATCTTTCTATCAACGACATCTTCATGTTACTTCGCACTGTCAAATTCAACTTAATGGCAACAAATATATCACAACGCAGGCTTCTGCCGCTTACCACGCCAAACACGCTAGAAATAACTTTCAGCTAACAGATTGATCTTTAGCCATTCCTCGTCAATTATCAAAGTTCGCGTCCCTTTGCCTTGAGGAAATCCCAATGTCTCAGCCGATTGCCGAACTCTATACCGATGCTGAATTTTTCAGCCCTTATGCCATGTCGGCGTTTATTACGCTGACGGAAAAAGGCATCCCCTTCACCGTGAAACCGGTCGACCTGGCACAGGGGAAAAACCAAGAAGCAGCCTACGCGGCGCTGTCATTGACGCGCCGGGTGCCTACGCTCGTGATCGGCGAGTTTCAGCTTTCGGAATCCTCAGCCATTGATGAATACCTGGATGAGATCCATCCGGCCCACCCGGTGTACCCACGCGATGTCAAACAACGGGCCAAGGCCCGCGAAGTTCAGGCATGGTTACGCAGCGATTTGCAGGCCCTGCGTGCCGAGCGTCCCACCGAGGCCGTGTTCATTAACAGTAAGTTTCCACCGTTGTCCGCCGCTGCGCAGGCTGCCGCCAACAAGCTGATCGCCGTCGTCGAAAAGTTGCTGAGCCACGGCCAGGATAACCTGTTCAGGGAATGGTGCATTGCCGATACCGATCTGGCCTTGATGCTGAATCGGTTGGTGATACACGGTGATGCCGTACCCGAAAGTATTCGCCACTATGCACACAAACAGTGGCAACGCCCTTCGGTACAGGCCTGGTTGGCACTGCCGGAGAAAATAAGCGGGTAATAAAAAATCGGCGGCCACGACGCCGCCGTTCTCAATGACCGAGAAACAACATCACTTCTTGAGGGAAGGCAAGTCACCATCCAGAGGGCAGATAACCTAATAACGAGGCAATGGCATATACCGCGCTTGCCAGATACAGCAACACAATGCTGATCTGCAACAACGGATGAGTGATCCAGCTACACTGCCAACGCGGCGTCTGATCGCCGTGCTTACGCGCACCACGCAAGATTAACATCGGCATAATCGACAAGATCACCCCGCTGAATACCCCAGCGAAATACAGCGCGTTAACGAACGACACCAGCCCGCTGTACGCCAGCACAAACGGTGGCAACACCACCAACATCAACACACCGAAGCGGCGCAGCGGCTGCTCGTCGTTGCCCAGCCTGAACTGGTCAAAAATATTGGTCAGGAAGCTACCACCCAACCCCCAGTAAGACGTCAACATCGCACACAGCGCAAAGATGTTGGCTGAGAAGAAGGCCCACTGCCCCAACGCCTGTCCCCATGAAATGGTTGCCACGTCAGAGATGCCATTTAGCCCACTGAGCGCAATCACCGACATCGGCACCGCTGCCAGCAGCACAAAAGTCACCGCCATGCCGACCATAATTGCCTTGGGCAGTTGCTCTGGTTTGTCCGAGAAACCACGTGCCATTTCCGGCACGATGTATTGCGCAGAGAAGCAAAACACCACCACGTTGAATACCGGCACCATAAAGCGCCAATCACCGTCCAGCAGGTTACGCATCTGGGTGGTATCTTTGAGCAATGTGGCCGCTACCAATGCGGTCAGCATCACCACCATACCGATACTGATAAACTTTTCACCGCGACCAATCGCCTTTAGCCCCAGATACAACACCCCTGCCGCCGGCACGAAAAACAGCAGGCTGCCTATCGCCGGAGAAATACCAAACAGGGATTGCAACAGCTTGCCGCTGCCAGTCATATAGGCAGTCAACGCTCCAACACTGTTAACACAGACAGAAGCAAACATCAGCCAGGCACCAATACCGCCGACATAACGTTTTGCCAGCCCGCTTAACTGCAAATGAGCACGGGTACGCAGAGTCGACTCGGCGACATACAGCATGGTGACCGTGGTCAAACTCCCCACTAACACCAACCAAAACAACAGGGGTAAAAAGCCAGCCTTGCTTGAGGCATAAGCGATGGACAGTACACCGGCCCCAATGTTGGTGCCGACAATCATCGCCACCCCTTCGAGGAAACTCAGTGATTTGGTGGGTGCAGACGTTCGCACCCCGGCGGCAAGCGCCGGAGAAATATAGGTATTATCAGAAGACATGCAGCATCCTTTGTCTCCCGGCAGCTCGGGCCACCGGGGTAGGTTAGTTTCCCGGTGGTTAACAGCTCACATCGATACACAGGTATTTTAGCTCCAGATATTCTTCAATCCCGTAACGCGATCCTTCACGTCCGAGTCCTGACTGCTTCACGCCGCCAAACGGCGCGACTTCATTGGAAATCAACCCGGTATTGATACCGACCATGCCGTACTCCAGGGCTTCCGGCACTCGCCACTGGCGCGACGCGTTCTGCGTGAACACATAGGCGGCCAGGCCGAATTCGGTATCGTTGGCCATCGCGATGACTTCCGCCTCATCATGGAAACGGAACAACGGCGCGACCGGTCCAAAGGTTTCTTCTTTGGCGAAACGCATTTTTTGCGTCACGCCAGTCACCACCGTCGGTTGGAAGAAGGTATGGCCCAGTGCGTGCGGCTGCCCACCGGTCGCGATCTGCGCGCCTTTGATCAACGCGTCGTCGATGTGGTTCTGCACTTTTTCAACTGCATCCTGGTCGATCAGCGGCCCCTGCGTGGTACCTTCCTGGCTGCCGTCGCCGACCTTCAGTTGCTCAACCGCCACCACCAGTTTGTCCACCAAACGGTCATAGATACCGTCTTGCACGTAGATACGGTTGGCGCAGACACAAGTTTGGCCACTATTGCGGAACTTAGAGGCCATAATGCCCGCTACCGCGGCGTCCAAATTCGCGTCGTCGAATACAATCACCGGTGCATTGCCGCCCAACTCCAGCGACAGCTTCTTAATAGTTGGCGCACACTGCGCCATCAAAATACGGCCGACTTCGGTCGAACCGGTAAAGCTCAGTTTGCGTACCACCGGGCTGTCGCACAGCACTTTGCCCACTTGGGCAGCGTCACCGGTCACCACCTGCAGCACGCCTGCAGGAATGCCTGCATCCTGCGCCAGTTTGCCCAACGCCAGCGCAGTCAGCGGCGTTTGCTCGGCCGGTTTAACGATAATGGCGCAGCCTGCCGCCAATGCCGGTGCTACCTTGCGGGTGATCATCGCAGCCGGGAAATTCCACGGTGTGATCGCCGCACAAACGCCGATCGGTTGTTTCACGACGACCAAGCGCTGTGAGGCTAACGGCGCCTGCAATACCGCACCGTCTACCCGTTTGGCTTCTTCGGCGAACCAGGTGATAAACGAGGCCGCATAAGCCACTTCACCACGCGCTTCCGCCAATGATTTCCCTTGTTCAGCCGTCATCAGCTGCGCCAAATCTTCTTGTGCTGCCAGCACCTTGTCGGCCCAGGCCTGCATCAGCGAGGAACGTTGTTTCGCGGTCAGTTGCTTCCAGCTTTGCTGCGCCACCTGCGCCGCATTGATCGCCTGTTGGGTCTCTTCGCCGCTGACTAGCGGTATGCTGGCCAGTTCAACACCGGTTGCTGGGTTGATGACCGCTTCGCGTTTTCCACTCAGCGCATCACACCACTCACCATTTATCAGGCACTGGCTGCGTAACAGTTCGGGATTATTCAGTTTCATAGCAGCCACTCCTTATTGAGCCAGTGCGCGAGAAAGAATGCCCAGCGCTTTGGTGAACTGGTCCTCAGGAATGGTCAGCGGATACAGGAAGCGGATCACATTGCCGTTCACACCACAGCTCAGCAACAGCAGACCTTCTGCCAATGCTTTCTGTTGTACCTGACGGGTAATTTCCGCTGATGGCTTACCGGTCGCCGGATCATTGAACTCCACCGCCACCATCGAACCCTGTGCACGAATATCTGCAATCGCCGGGCTGGTCTGACGCGCCTGCTGCAACACTTCTACCAGATGTTGGCCTAGGCGTTGCGAACGTTGGCACAGCTGCTCTTCTTCAATCACGTCCAGCACTGCCAGTGCAGCCGCTACCGCCAGTGGGTTGCCGGCATAGGTGCCGCCCAACCCGCCCGGAGCTGGGGCGTCCATCACTTCGGCACGACCTGCCACGGCAGACAGCGGCATGCCACCTGCCAGACTTTTTGCCATGGTGATCAGATCGGGTTTTACGCTGTAATGATCCATTGCAAACAGCTTGCCGGTACGAGCAAAACCGGTCTGCACTTCGTCAGCAATCAGCAAAATACCGTGCTCGTCGCACAAGGTACGTAACGCCTGCATAAACTCGGCGGGTGCGATATTGAAACCGCCCTCCCCCTGCACCGGTTCCAGCACGATAGCGGCGACCTGCTTAGGATCAATATCCGCTTTAAAAATACGTTCCAGGCTGTTCATCGCATCTTCAGTGGTCACGCCATACAACGCATTCGGGTACTGCCCGTGGAACACTGAACCCGGGAATGGTCCGAAGCCCAACTTGTAAGGTGCCACTTTTCCGGTCAGCGCCATGGTCATGTAGGTACGTCCATGGAAACCGCCACCAAAGGTGATCAGCCCCGGACGCCCCGTATGAGCACGCGCAATTTTGACGGCGTTTTCTACCGCTTCAGCACCGGTGGTGAAGAACGCGGTTTTGCATGGACCTTCGATCGGCGCACATTGGTTGATACGTTCCGCCAGCGTTACGTAGCTTTCGTAAGGAACAATTTGGTAAGCGGTATGAGTAAACGCCTTCAGTTGCTTTTCAATCGCGGCGATCACTTTCGGGTGACGGTGCCCGGTATTCAATACGGCAATACCAGAGGCGAAATCGATAACTTCATTGCCTTCGACATCCCACAGCGTGGCGTTTTCTGCACGCTCAGCGTAAAAACCACACATCACACCTACCCCACGCGGAGTGGCATCCTGACGACGTTGATTCAATTCTGCGTTTTTCATGTTGTTCTCTCCGGTCGATGCCTGTTGTACGTTTCGTTCACATTCGTGAAACAATGACGTTTATTTACACAGGATGTGGCCCTATAATCGAGAGCCAGTTACGATTAATTAAGGGATCCAATTGCGCTCACTGAGTGGTGATCTGTTATTGCAACGTCTTGGCGAACAACCTGAAGATAAGCTGCATAAACGGCTATATAACGCGATCCGCACCAGTATTTTGGACGGCAGCCTGCCGCCCTCCAGCCGGCTGCCTGCCTCACGGGATTTGGCGCAGGAACTCAGCCTTTCTCGTAACACTGTATTAACCGTTTATGAACAACTCCTGGCAGAAGGATATGTTCTGGCTCGTGCCGGAAGTGGCACATTCGTCGCCGAAACCGTACCGGATAGTTGTTTATCCACTACCAGTGCGCCGACGGGCAGTGACGGGGAACAACGACGTATTGAACTGTCAGCGCGCGGTACTACCCTCTTGCACCACGCCAGTGCCAGCCCAAAACAATGGGGCGCGTTTATTCCCGGCGTACCCGACGTTAACGCCTTTCCACACCAGTTATTCAGCAAAATCCAGGCACGCATTAGTCGTCGTCCTGCACCACAGCGACTGACTTACAGCAATCAGGGCGGTAGCCCGGAGCTGCAACATGCGCTGGTGGATTATTTGCGGGTAGCACGCTCGGTCCGCTGTTCTCCGGAGCAAATTCTGATCACAGAGGGTATTCATCAGGCGATAGATCTGGTGACACGCATGTTGTGCAATCCGGGTGACGATGCGTGGATTGAAGAGCCGGGTTACTGGGGGATCCGCAATATCCTGCGGATGAACGACGTGAATATCTGCCCGCTAGAGGTTGATGAAGCCGGTATGGTGCCGCCGGAAAAACCCACTGGCGCACCACGGCTGATTTTCGTTACGCCCTCGCACCAGTATCCGCTGGGCTCCGTGATGAGTCTGGCGCGGCGGCAACGGCTGTTGGCACTCGCACGCAACGGCGGCAGTTGGATTGTTGAAGACGACTACGACAGTGAATTCCGTTTCTCCGGCCAGCCGATACCGGCGCTGCAAGGGCTGGAAGCCGACGCACCGGTAATCTACATCGGCACCTTCAGTAAAACGCTCTACCCCGCGCTAAGGTTGGGATACGTGGTATTGCCAAAACCGTTGATGGCGGCACTGAAAACGGCTCATGCCGAACTGTATCGTGGGGGGCACTTGCTGATCCAAACCGCATTAGCGCAATTTATTCAGGAAGGTCATTACACGGCGCATATCCGCCGCATGCGACTGCTTTACGCTCGACGTCGGGCATTTTTAACCGCATTGATCGAACAGCATTTGGGTAAGCAGGCGCTCAGCGAATTCAACAACAACGCCGGGTTGCATCTGATCCTTAATCTGCCAGACGAAGCTGACGATGTGGCGATCGCCGCCGCTGCTAACGCACGCGGCGTGCTGGTGCGACCGCTTTCGCGTTATTACATGCTGCCCAACCATCGCCGTGGTCTGTTAATGGGCTTCGCCTGCGTGCCGGAAGAACAGATGGCAGCCGCCTTTGCCCAACTGCTGGAATGCATCAATCCCTGATACAAAAAAGCGGCCCCTAAGGCCGCTCTGCACATTCAATTGACGTTTATCACCAGACTTGAAGTTGCCACTTTCCTTCCTGCCACTGTAAGCGGTGGGTTAATTTTAACGCCTGCAAAAACGCCTCATCATGCGATACCACCAGCATGGCGCCAGGGAAATCGACCAACGCGCGCTCAATCGCCAATGAGGAAGCCAAATCCAGGTGGTTAGTCGGTTCATCCAGCATCAGCAATTGCGCTGGCTCCTGCCGCCACAGCATACAGGCAAGCGCCGCCTTCAAACGCTCTCCCCCACTTAGTGCTGCCAAGGGCAACAGCACACGTTCTGCATGTAGTTGCAACTGCGCCAACTGGCTGCGAACCGTGCCCTCATTGAGCGGCGAATCCTGCAAGCCAAGGTGCTCGACGACCGACAGCGACAGATCGAACTGTGAAAGATTTTGATCGAGGTAAGCCGTTGACAACGGACAGTGGCACCGGCCGGAATCGGCCACCAATTGGCCCACAATCACCTTCAGTAACGTGGATTTACCGCAGCCATTCGGGCCGGTCAGTGCGACACGCATAGGGCCGTCGAGGCGCAAGTCCAACGGTGGCATAGCAATAAAAGGCAGTTGCAGTTGTTCAAGTACTAACACCTGTTTACCCGCCGCCACGGCACTCCCCGGTAGCGTCAACATCACCGGGTTATCTTCATCTATCCGTTGGTATGCCTCACGCACAGCGGCGTCGAGACTGGTCTTCTGATCATGATGCTGCTTACGCAGCGTACCGAGACTTTCTTTGGCAGCTCCCTTGTAGGCCACACGTTCAAAGGAGGCAATATTCAGCGTATCAACCGTTTTCAGCGTCTGCGCAGAACGCCGCTGGCTGATGTCGTGTTCTTTCTGTTGTCGGGCACGGATGCGACGCCGCTCCTGCCGCGCATGCTCCAACCCGGCACGCGCCGCCTGCTGCTCCAAATCACGCTGACGGCGATAATCATCATAGTTACCCCCATAGCTGAGTAATGTGTCGGGCGTCAGTTCAACGATGTGCTGCATGCGTGCCAGCAGTTGTCGATCGTGGCTGGCAACCAGCAAACCACCGCGCCAACTTGCTAGTTGCTGATAGAGCCAATCACGCCCCCAGGCATCGAGATGGTTGGTCGGTTCGTCCAGCAACAAGAAGTCCGCATCGCCCAGCATCGCGCCACACAATGCAGCACGCATGCGCTCTCCGCCGCTCAAATCATGTGCCGGTCGTTGTGGATCGAACGCTGGCAACCCAGCAGCGGTGAAAGCGATCTGCAGACGATCATTCAGATCCCACTGCCCTTCAAGACGATCTATATCGTCCGCCAGTGGTCGCCCCAGCTCGATACGGGCCAGCGCGGCGAACGTCTCACCGTAGCCCAGCAGCTCCGCTAACGTGGTGTCCGATGAAATTTCTGGCTGCTGTGCCACATAGGCCAATGAAGCATGAGATTCAACATGCCCGCCGCCGGGCTGATCTAGCCCCGCTATCAGGCGCAGCAGCCGAGTTTTGCCGACGCCGTTGCGCCCAACCAGGCCGCAATGCTGTTGATCGAAAGTCAGATCCAATGGGCCGAACAGCGTTTCGCCGTCAGCAAACTGGCAGATCAGTTGGTGTAAAACAAAATGGGGGGACTGCGCAAAATGAGCCATAAGCACTCCTGAATGAAATCAAAACATCCCCACAAAGCACGGATATGTGCAGCGCAGGACAAGATATCAGCAGGTGTGTGTGTTCATTTTCGGTAATGGCTCCGCAGAGAGAAGGAATTTCAACGCGCAAATGCTAACCGATTTGCTGTTCAGTATGCAAACAACAATAAAGATTCATGACATCTATCACATTCAGCGCAACACAGATTCCCAACGGCAGTGACAACGGCTAGATTTATCTCATCCGACCACTTAGTGTCGCAACATAATAATAACAACTAATCATGCCCAATAATTTTCAAGCGATAGCCCGTTTGAAAGAGGCAGGGGATGAACGATGGAGACTGCAATGAGCAATTACCCACACCTGCTGGCACCGCTGGATCTCGGCTTCACTACCCTGAAAAATCGAGTGCTGATGGGATCAATGCATACCGGCCTGGAAGAACTGCCCAATGGGCCCGAGCGGATGGCGGCCTTCTATGCCGAACGTGCGGCGGCTGGCGTAGCGTTGATCGTTACCGGCGGTATTGCCCCCAATGAAAAAGGTGTGGTGTATCGTGGTGGCTCCACCCTCAGCCACCCGCAGCAGGTCGCTCACCATCGCATTGTCACTGATGCGGTCCATCAGGCTGGCGGCAAAATTGCACTGCAGATCCTGCACGCCGGTCGCTACAGTTACCAACCGCAGCCGGTAGCCCCTTCTGCACTGCAAGCGCCGATCAACCCCTTCGCCCCCACTGCGCTGAGCGAGGATGAGATCATGCAGACTATCGCCGACTTTGCCCAGTGTGCAGCACTGGCGCAGCAGGCCGGTTACGATGGCGTCGAGGTGATGGGTTCCGAAGGTTATCTGATCAACCAATTTCTGGTGTCGCGCACCAACCAGCGCGACGACCAATGGGGCGGCAGTTTCAGCAACCGCATGCGTTTTGCCGTGGAGATCGTCCGGGCGGTGCGGCAGGCGGTCGGTAGCGATTTCATTCTGATTTATCGCCTTTCGATGCTCGATCTGGTGGAAGACGGTTCCAGCTGGCAGGAAATCGAACAGCTGGCGCTGGCGGTTGAGCAGGCGGGAGCGACCATCATCAACACCGGCATCGGCTGGCATGAGGCACGTATTCCGACCATCGCCACCATGGTGCCACGCGCGGGGTTCAGTTGGGTAACCCGTAAGCTAATGGGGAAAATGCGCATCCCACTGATCACCACCAACCGCATCAACGATCCGGCGGTAGCAGAACAGGTGTTGGCGGACGGCTGCGCAGACATGGTGTCGATGGCCCGTCCATTCCTGGCTGACGCTGCCTTTGTGCAAAAAGCTGCCGAGGGACGCGCCGACGAAATCAATACCTGTATTGGCTGCAACCAGGCTTGCCTCGACCAAATTTTTGAAGGCAAGCTCACCTCTTGTCTGGTTAATCCGCGTGCCTGCCGCGAAACCGAAATGCCGTTGATCCCGACAGAGAAACCGAAAAAATTGGCGGTCATCGGCGCAGGGCCAGCCGGGCTGGCATTTGCCACCACAGCCGCCAGCCGTGGCCACCGGGTGACGTTATTCGATGCTGCCGATCAGATTGGCGGTCAGTTCAACATCGCCAAGCAGATCCCCGGTAAAGAGGAATTCCACGAGACTCTACGCTACTTCCGCCGCCAACTGACGCTGCTCGAGGTGACGCTGAAACTGAGTACCTGGGTGACAGCGGCCGATCTGGCAGAATTTGACGACGTGATCCTCGCTTGCGGTATCGTGCCGCGTACTCCGGAGATCCCCGGTATCGATAACGCCAACGTGCTGACCTATCTGGACGTACTGCGCGACAAGAAACCCGTCGGCCAACGGGTCGCGATTATCGGTGCCGGCGGCATTGGCTTCGACACCGCCGAGTACCTCAGCCAGCACGGCGTGTCGAGCAGCCTGGATCAAACCGAGTTTAACCGTGAATGGGGTATCGACAACCAGCTTAACCATCGCGGCGGTCTGGCAGCCGAAGGACCAGTGGTGACACACGCAGCTCGACAAATTTATCTGCTGCAACGTAAGACCAGTAAAGTGGGCGAAGGCTTGGGGAAGACAACAGGTTGGATTCACCGCACCAGTCTGGCGATGCGCGGTGTAAAGATGCTAAACAGTGTGAATTATCAACGTATTGATGATGAAGGCCTGCATATTGTGCGAGCCGAGCAGGAAAGCTGCTTACCCGTCGATACAGTGATTATCTGTGCCGGGCAAGAGCCGCGTCGCGAGTTGCAGCAACCGCTGTTGGAAATGGGGAAAACAGTACATTTGATTGGCGGTGCGGATGTCGCCGCCGAGCTGGATGCCCGCCGCGCTATCGATCAGGGCACGCGTCTGGCGATGGCACTGTAGTGACAATAATAAGGGGCACATTCACTGCGCCCCTTCATCAACTCAGTAACGTGCGCCGGACTTCACCGCTTTCAAGATCACGAACTTCTTGTTAGAGGCTATCAGGGTGCAATTGCCGAACAAACGTTTGAGTTTCTGGTGATAATCCAGATGGCGGTTACCGACAATACGCAGCTCGCCGCCCACCTGCAGGCAACGCTTGGCATCACAGAACATTTGCCAGGCTGTGTGATCGGTGATCGCATGTTGTTGGTGGAACGGCGGATTACACAGCACTGCACGCACGCTTTCACGTTCAATCCCCGCCAGCGAGTTGTTCACTTCAAACTGACAACGATCCAAATCCTGCGGCAGGTTGTGCTCCACGTTTCGCTCACTGGAAGCTACCGCCATATAGGACTCATCAGCAAAGGTCACCTGCGCTTGCGGGTTCTGCATCAAGGCAGCCATGCCGATAATGCCGTTACCACAGCCGAGATCGATGATATGGCCTTCAAGGTCATGCGGCAGGTGATCCAGGAACAGGCGCGCGCCAATATCCAGGTTGCTACGTGAGAACACGTTAGCGTGGTTGTGGATAATCCAATCCGTGCCGTCCAGCACCCAGTTGGTGGTTTCCGGAGCGGCTGGCGGCACGATGTCTGCCACTTCACAGTAGATCAATCGCGCTTTCTTCCAGGCCAGGCTAGTGCGGGTCGGACCAAGCACCTTTTCAAACAGCTGCATGGTCGAGGTGTGTACATCACGCGCCTTAGCACCAGCGATGATTACCGTGTCCGGTGCCACCACATCGCGCAGCGCACGCAGTTGCTGTTCTAGCAACGCCAGTGCCTTAGGAATACGGATCAATACCACCGCCGGTGACGCCGGCAGTTCTGCTAGGCTGTCCAACAGCGTAACCTGCTCTGGATCCAGCTCATTGAGCTTGAGGTTATGGCGCGTGGCCAGCTGGCTCATGTATGAATCGCTGATGCTATATGGCTGATGGCTGTGCAACGCACAGGCCAGCGTGCCAAAGTTGTCGTTGAAAATCAGCACCGGACGACCGTCGATGTTTACATTTTCAAGCTGTTGCAGCAGATATTCGTCCGCCGCTTCCCACGCCTGCAATTGGGTGGATTCTTCCTGTTGGGGATAACGTTCCAGCTCAAGTTGCTGTGTTCCCAGATCGAGTTGGCTCATTGCCCCTCCTGACTGATAAAATTTGGGCTGTTTATCCCCTAAAAACGTCCAGCAGTAAAATGTTTTTTCGGATAAATTGCGCATTCACTCGCATACCGGAAAGCCAAACCCGCTTTTCGCCGCTGATAGCTATAGCATTCCTTTCGCTTAATCTGCATTGAGCAATTTTTAATCCGACACAATGTAACTTTAAATGTTACACTCATTGTCCCAATGGAATGGGGAAGGAAATGATTTCGTCTTTCCGAGACAAATATTTGGCGCAATTCTATCAGGAGGGTCGACACGATCGTTTGATTCCTTCGACCATTGAACGCCAACTAGCCAGAAAACTCGATATGCTGGCCGCCGCTGAAAAAGAGTGTGATTTACATAATCCGACCGGCAATTACTACAAACGCCTGTCCGGCACCTTTCAAGGTTGGTCCAGTATGCGGGTTAATATTCAATGGCGCTTAATGTTCCGCTGGCGCAATGATGCCGCCGAGCAGATTTACCTGGACCCACATCAAGATACCTAGGCATTGGAGAATATATGTTAGAGACCACAAGCCGAAAACCCACTACGGTGGGGGAAGTGCTGCAAGAAGAGTACTTAACACCGCTGGGTATCGGCCAGGAGGATCTGGCCAAGGTCTTGGGCGTCACTCGCGCCACGGTAAACCGCTTATGCAATGGGCATCGCCGTCTCAGCGTTGCGGAGGCCAACCTGTTTGCCGATCTTTTTGAAACCACGGCAGACTTTTGGCTAAACCTGCAGGCGGCCCACGATCGCTGGGAAGCCCGACAGGCGAATATGCAGCGCGAGCGACTGCGTCCGATTATGGAAATACTGGGGCGTAATATTACTCATGCGTGAAATCGAACTGACTTACTTGCAGGGCTACCCTGAACATCTGCAAAGCCAGGTGCAGCAGCTGATCGACCAACAACGGTTAGGGGATGTGCTGTTGCAGCGCTATCCGCAGGTGCATGACTGCACCACCGACAAGTCGCTTTATCAGTTTACCGTCGATTTAAAAAACCAATACCTGCGCAACGCTCAGCCGCTAAGTAAAGTCGCCTATGACGGTAAAATTCAGGTGATGAAACACGCGCTCGGTATGCACACCGCCATTTCCCGAGTGCAGGGCGGTAAGTTGAAAGCCAAAGCGGAAATTCGTGTGGCGACGGTATTCAAATTAGCACCAGAGCCGTTTCTCCGTATGATCGTGGTACATGAGCTGGCACACCTGAAAGAAAAAGACCATAACAAAGCCTTCTACAGCCTGTGCTGCCATATGGAGCCCAATTACCATCAACTGGAGTTCGATACCCGACTGTATCTGACCCACCTCTCGGTGTTTGGCAATCTGTATACCTGACGAGCCCCTGTGATACTCTGATTTCTAACATCTGGGAACCGGAGATATCTATGATTCGCTTTGCTGTTGTTGGTACCAACTGGATTACGGAACGCTTTATCGATGCCGCACATGAGAGTGGCAAACTCACGCTGACCGCTGTCTATTCGCGCAAGCTGGAACAGGCTAAGGCGTTTGGTGCCAACTACCACGTCAATGCGTTTTTCGATTCCCTCGAGGCACTGGCCCAGTCAGACGGGATTGATGCGGTTTACATCGCCAGCCCTAATAGTCTGCACTACCAGCAGTCGCTGCTGTTCCTCAGCCATAAGAAACACGTCATTTGCGAAAAGCCGCTGGTATCCAATCTGCGCGAAGCCGAGAAGTTGGTAGCCTGTGCTCGCGAGAATCAGGTAGTGTTGTTCGAAGCCTTTAAAAGCGCTCACCTGCCGAATTTCTTGGCTTTACAGCAAGCGCTGCCGAAAATTGGCCGCCTACGCAAAGCCTTTATCAATTACTGCCAATACTCTTCGCGCTATCCACGTTATCTGGCAGGAGAGAACCCGAATACCTTCAATCCGCAGTTCTCCAACGGTTCGATCATGGACATTGGCTATTACTGTCTCGCCAGTGCCGTAGCGTTGTTCGGTGCGCCAACGTCGGTCATGGCCAGCGCGTCTTTGCTCGATACCGGCGTTGATGCTCACGGCACAGCCTGCCTCAACTACGGTGATTTCGACGTAACTATCTCCCACTCCAAAGTCAGCAACTCGGACATTCCCAGCGAGATCCAGGGTGAGGATGGCACGTTGGTGATTGAGAAAATCTCGGAGTGCCAGAGCGTTGCGCTAACGCCGCGCGGTGGGCATCGTCAGGATTTGACCCAGCCGCAGCACATTAACACCATGCTATATGAAGCACAGGTGTTCGCCGAGCTGGTGGAGAAACGGCAGGTGGAGCATCCGGGGTTAGAAAACTCGTTAATTATCGCCCGCCTGTTGACCGACATTCGCCGCCAGACTGGCGTCGTGTTTCCTGCCGATGGAGAATGACATGAAGCCACTATTACTGATGCAAACTGGCGATGCACCAGACGCTATTCGCCTGGAAAAAGCCAATTTTGACGGTATGTTTCTGCAACAGGGAAACATTGACGCCGATCGCGTGCAGATCGTGCATCTCCCCGCAGGCGAACACCCTCTACCACCGCAAAGCTACTCTGGCGTGGTGATCACGGGTTCACCGGCGATGGTCACCGAGCAACTGCCGTGGAGCGAACAGGCCGCCGAATGGCTGCGCCAGGCTATGCTCATCAAGCTGCCTATTTTTGGCGCGTGTTATGGCCACCAATTGCTGGCCTACGCGCTTGGCGGGGAAGTCGGTTATCACCCGCAGGGCATGGAGGTCGGGACGCTGGATATCGAGCTGTTGCCTGCCGCCGCCAATGACCGGCGGATGGCGATGTTGCCACCGCGCTTCAAGGCAAATCTGATCCACTCGCAGAGCGTATTAACCCCCCCTGCCGGTGCCGTAGTACTGGCACGTTCGCAACAGGATGCTTATCAGATCCTCAGCTATGGCGATCACGTGCTGACGACTCAGTTCCACCCAGAGTTTAACGGCGCAGTGATGCACCAGTATCTGAGCTGGCTCGGCGAGCTGTACCCAGAACAACAAGCTGAGTATCAGCTTAAGCAACAGCAGGTTAGCGATACGCCGTTCAGCCGGCTGCTGTTACAGGGGTTTGTCGTCAGCCTGGGCGCCCAAAAAGCCCTGGCTGGGTAACGCAATAAACGTTGACCGCTGACACATTTTGCATTACTTTCTGCCGTGCAAAGGGGAGTAACTTTTATACCCAATAGATTTCAAGGTGCGGCAAGGCGGCAACCGAAGGCGTCCTCAGGAGCTTACTTAAGTAAGTGACTGGGGTGACAGAGGGAAGACAACGCAGCAGCGGCTTGAAAGATGAAGGGTATCTTGCCGGTCAATCGTCATTACGGTGCGTAAGCACCCGGTTACCGGGCAACCTGATGTCAGGGCGCACTGTCGGTGCACCTTCATCAACGTTGTAAGTGAGACCTTGCCGGAAGGCGAGGTTTGCTTGCAGCGTTCATAAGAGCGGCTAGCGTCTTCCGACGTTGGCCGTTTTTGTTTTTGAAGGATACCTCTGATGATGAATACCGTTGGCACACCTTGGTTATGGGGCAGCTTTGCCGCCATCATAGTTGTGATGCTCGCAATCGACTTACTGCTGCAAGGCCGTAAAGGCGCACATACCATGACGCTAAAGCAGGCCGCCAGTTGGTCGCTGGTGTGGGTCAGCCTTTCCCTGCTGTTCAACCTGGGTTTCTGGTACTACCTGAACCAGACCGCCGGGCGCGCTGTTGCCGATACTCAGGCGTTGGCCTTCCTCACCGGTTACCTGATCGAAAAAGCACTGGCGGTTGATAACGTCTTTGTTTGGCTGATGCTGTTCAGCTATTTTGCCGTGCCGGCCAACCTGCAACGTCGGGTGCTGATTTTCGGCGTACTGGGTGCGATCGTACTGCGTACCATCATGATCTTCGCCGGTAGCTGGCTGGTTACCCAGTTCCAGTGGTTACTGTACTTGTTCGGCGCTTTCCTGCTGTTCACCGGTATCAAGATGGCGCTGGCGAAAGAAGATGATTCGGCGATTGGTGACAAACCATTGGTGAAGTGGCTGCGCAGCCACCTGCGTATGACCGATAACCTGGAAGGTGAGCGTTTCTTCGTGCGCCGCAACGGTTTGTTGTTTGCGACGCCGCTGGTGTTGGTGCTGATCCTGGTGGAACTGAGTGATGTGATCTTTGCGGTAGACAGTATCCCGGCAATCTTTGCCGTCACCACGGATCCGTTTATCGTTCTGACCTCTAACCTGTTCGCCATCATGGGGCTGCGTGCCATGTACTTCTTGCTGGCTAACGTGGCAGAACGTTTCTCGATGCTGAAGTACGGCCTGTCGATCATTTTGATGTTTATTGGTGTCAAAATGTTGATTATCGACTTCTTCCATATCCCGATCGGCGTTTCGCTCGGTGTAGTGGCCGGTATCCTGACGTTGACCCTGCTGATCAACGCCTGGGTTAACCGCCGTAACGACCGTCTGGCTAATAATAAAGCACCATAATCTGTTATCCGGGGCGCTAGTCGCCCCGTGATTGTTTGGCAATTCATCCCAAACGCCAAATGTTATTGCGATCACACAAATGTAACCAGTATGTTATCAAGAGTTGATCCGCCCTCAGAATTTCACCGCTGGCTCTTTCCAACCCCATTCGTTTACTGAATACTGATTAAGCAAACACACTTGGTTACAGATTCAAATAAAGTTGTCCGGTGGCGTTCCCGCCGAGATAAAGCTGTAAGCAACATCATCAGGAAGAAGAGCACTATGCAAAAATTACTACAAAAGATCACTCAGGGCAGTCTGGTCAAACAAATCATGGTCGGCTTGGTGGCCGGTATTATTGTCGCGTTGGTCTCACCGGCAACAGCTTCAGCCGTTGGACTGCTGGGCGCACTGTTCGTCGGAGCATTAAAAGCGGTGGCGCCGGTGCTCGTGCTGGTATTGGTTATGGCTTCAATCGCCAACCATAAACACGGCCAGAAGACTAACATCCGTCCGATTCTGTTCCTTTATCTGCTGGGCACCTTCGCTGCGGCGCTGGTGGCGGTTGTGGTCAGTTTTATGTTCCCGTCCAACCTGGTGCTGGTAACCGGCAACGCCGACATCAACCCTCCAGGCGGTATTATTGAAGTGCTAAAAGGTCTGTTATTGAGCGTGGTTGCCAACCCGTTCCAAGCACTGATTAGCGCCAACTATATCGGGATCCTGGCTTGGGCTGTGGGTCTGGGCTTGGCACTGCGCCACGCCTCTGAAACCACCAAATCACTGATTAACGATATGTCACACGCGGTAACCATGGTGGTTCGTGCGGTGATCCGTTGTGCACCGCTCGGTATCTTCGGTCTGGTGGCCTCGACGCTGGCGGACACCGGTTTCGGTGCGCTGTGGGGTTATGCCCAACTGCTGGTGGTGTTGATCGGCTGTATGTTGCTGGTAGCGCTGGTGCTGAACCCGCTGATCGTTTACTGGAAAATTCGCCGCAATCCTTATCCGCTGGTCTTCGCTTGCCTGCGTGAGAGCGGTGTGACCGCGTTCTTCACCCGCAGCTCAGCCGCCAATATTCCGGTGAATATGGAGTTGTGCAAAAAGCTGAATCTGAACGAAGACACCTACTCGGTTTCTATCCCGCTGGGCGCCACAATCAATATGGCCGGTGCGGCTATCACCATTACCGTCCTCACGCTGGCTGCGGTCCACACTCTGGGCGTACCGGTTGATATCCCCACTGCGCTGCTGCTGAGTGTTGTCGCCGCTATCTGCGCCTGTGGTGCTTCCGGCGTGGCTGGTGGCTCGCTACTGCTGATTCCATTGGCCTGTAACATGTTTGGTATTCCGAACGATGTGGCCATGCAAGTTGTTGCTGTCGGCTTTATCATCGGTGTGCTGCAAGATTCCGCTGAGACGGCACTGAATTCTTCTACCGACGTGCTGTTCACCGCAGCGGCCTGCCAGGCAGAAGATCAGCGTTTAGCGGATGAAGATCCACTGAGAGTCCGTTAATACCTGAAATAACGCTATAGGCGCCCGTTATCGGGCGCTTTTTTTTGGCGTCAGCAAAGCAGAGACAGTGGCTTTACAATGTCACCCCACTTTTAAAAATCGCTAATTCACGAAAGTCGTTCACTTCGTTACACGTCGCCTGACCATTAGCGATCGCCACGATAAGATCAACAAACTGCTCCAGTAGACGATCCATCGATGTCCCATGGATCAACTTGCCAGCATCAAAGTCGATCCAGTGCGGTTTCTTCGCCGCCAGTTCGCTGTTAGTGGCCAACTTCACCGTAGGAACAAAGCCACCATAGGGCGTCCCGCGCCCGGTGCTGAACAACACCATATGACAGCCAGCACCCGCTAACGCACTGGTCGCCACCGCATCATTGCCGGGTGCACTCAGCAAGTTTAAGCCAGGCTGCCGCAATCGCTCGCCATACTTGAGCACATCCACGACCTGACTCTGCCCCGCCTTCTGCGTGCAACCGAGGGATTTCTCCTCCAGCGTAGTGATACCTCCGGCTTTGTTGCCCGGTGAGGGATTTTCATAAATTGGCTGATTGTGAGCGATAAAGTACTGTTTAAAATCGTTAACCATGCTGACGGTCTTTTCGAAGGTCGCCCGATCGCGGCAGCGGCTCATCAAGATCCGCTCGGCACC
Organism: Serratia grimesii NBRC 13537; assembly: GCF_001590905.1. Taxonomy (GTDB): domain Bacteria; phylum Pseudomonadota; class Gammaproteobacteria; order Enterobacterales; family Enterobacteriaceae; genus Serratia; species Serratia grimesii. The sequence continues at coordinate 202,087 of NZ_BCTT01000011.1, read as the reverse complement.
AAACATCTCTGGTACCTCTGTCAGCACCGTAGTGCCGCCGTTAGCGATCAGGTAATCGGAAAAACGCCCCAGCAACGGGTTGGCAGTGATGCCTGACAAACCGTCCGAGCCACCGCACTCCAGACCAAACTTCAATTCACTCAATTTGCCTGGCTGCCGGTTGTCTTCGCGCATCACCTGATACAACGCATGTAGCTGCTCGAGCCCAGCCTCCACCTCGTCGTCCTGCTGTTGGCACACCATAAAGCGCACCCGCTGTTCATCGATCACACCCAACGTGCTACGAAAAACATCTACCTGATTGTTTTCACACCCTAGCCCAATCACCAACACCGCCCCCGCATTTGGGTGTCGTACCATATTTTGCAGCATGGTTCGGGTATTGTCGTGATCCTGCCCAAGCTGCGAACAACCAAACGGGTGGCTGAACAGATGCACGCCGTCGATCCCCGCAGCATTCTGCGTTTCCTTTAAAAAACGCTGTTGGATCTGCCGGGCAATACCGTTAACGCAACCAACGGTCGGTACGATCCACAACTCGTTACGGATCCCGACCTCCCCGCTGCTGCGGCGATAAAGGTTTACCTCTCGGTCTGCAGCCTGCGGGGGCAGTGATGGAAAAGCAGGTTGGTACTGATAACTGTCCAGATCGCTCAGGTTGGTTTTAGCATTTTGTGAGTGGATATGCTCACCTGGTGCGATGGCATCCAACGCATGCCCGATCGGCAAACCGTACTTGGTGATCGCCTCACCGGCCGCTATGGGTTGCAGCGCAAACTTATGTCCGCGAACCACCGATTGCGTCAGTACAATGTCTTGCGACGCGATCCGCAGCGTTTCGCCTGCGGCCAGATCGCGCAGTGCTACCGCGACATTGTCCAGCGAATGAATTTTTACCATGCTTTGCATAAACCCACCTTGGGCAACAGCTACGCCAGTTCAATGGCGAAATAGTTTTTGGCATTGTCGAAGCAGATATTTTTCACCATCTGACCCAGCAGCGTGATATCCGCCGGCGCTTCCCCCTCTTCCACCCAGCGACCAATCATCTGGCACAGAATGCGACGGAAATACTCATGACGGGTATAAGACAAGAAACTGCGACTGTCGGTCAGCATGCCGACAAAACGACTCAACAGGCCAAGTTGCGCCAACTGTGTCATCTGGCGCTGCATGCCGTCTTTCTGATCGTTAAACCACCAGCCAGAGCCAAACTGCATCTTGCCCGGCGTACCTTCTTCCTGGAAGTTACCGACCATCGTGCCGATCACTTCGTTATCGCGAGGGTTGAGGCAGTACAGGATCGTTTTCGGTAGTCCACCCTGACGCGCTTGGGCGTCTAACAGGCGTGAAAGTGGCTCCGCCAACGGTCGGTCGTTAATCGAGTCGAAACCGATGTCCGGCCCCCGACTTGCCAGCATGCGGCTGTTATTATTGCGTAAGGCACCGATATGGTATTGCTGCACCCATCCACGGCGTTGATATTCGGCAGCCAGGAACAGCAGCACTGCGCTTTTAAACTGGGCGCTCTGCTCCGGTGTCGGTGACTTGCCGCTCAGGCGTGCAGCTAAAATAGTGTCTAATGCCGCTTCGTCCGCTTCGCCATACACCACCACGTCCAGTGCATGGTCAGCCACCTTGCAGCCATGAGCAGCAAAGTGATCCATACGCTTTTTCAATGCGTCACACAGGGCACTGAAACGACCAATATTGATGTCTGCTGTCGCTTCCAGTTTTTGCAGGTAATCATTGAAGCCCGGCGCATCAATATTGAACGCCTTATCCGGCCGCCAGCTTGGCAATACTTTGATATCAAAACTGCTGTCGGCGGCAATGGCCTTGTGGTGACGCAGATCATCGATGGGATCATCTGTCGTGCCGACCATTTTTACGTTCATTTGCTGCATGATGCCACGCGCCCTGAAATCGTCCTGTGCCAGTAAGGCATTACCGCGCTGCCAGATATCGTCCGCTGTCGTCGGGGAAAGTAACGTCCCTGTGATGCCGAACGGGCGACGTAGCTCCAGGTGAGTCCAGTGGTATAGCGGGTTACCGATGGTGTGCGGCACAGTGGCGGCCCAAGCGTCGAATTTTTCACGGTCGCTGGCATCGCCGGTACACAACCGTTCCGCCACGCCGTTAGTGCGCATCGCCCGCCATTTGTAGTGATCGCCCTTTAGCCAAATCTCATACAAATTATTGAAACGGGTATTTTCGGCAATCTGTTCCGGTGGTAAATGACAGTGATAGTCAAAGATCGGTTGGTCCGCTGCATAGTCATGATACAAACGCCGGGAGAACTCGGTATTTAACAGGAAATCTTCACTTAAAAACGTCGCCATATCTGGCTCCTCACCTTGCTTGTCGTTCTGCATTGTGTCCAATGCGACAAAGTTATCACACCAATTTATCTGGGCGTCCAGCAAAATATCACTCTGGATTGCGGCTTAGTTCCCTTTCAAAGGCCATTAACCGGCGGTTTTGCGGTAAAAATCGGCATGAATCGCATAATTATCCAGCAAACAGTATTACGTAATTGAAAAACGGCTTTTGTGATATCACTCAACTTTTAAATCTGTATGACAAGTTATTGTCTCGCCACCCAGTCGTTCATGCGGCGGGAATACGTCGGTGACGGACAGGCCGGCGCAGAACAACGAAAAGGGATCACCCCCTAAAACGCTGCTGCCATCTCGGCACTGCCTATTGAAGACTGGGAGACATTTCGGATGCGTAAAATTAAAGGGTTACGCTGGTACATGATCGGATTGGTGACCATTGGCACCGTGCTGGGTTACCTGACCCGCAACGCCATTGCCGTCGCGGCGCCGACGCTGGAAGGTACCTTACATATCACCACGCAGCAGTACTCATATATCGTCGCGGCCTATTCCGCCTGCTACACCGTGATGCAGCCAGTCGCGGGCTACGTACTGGACGTTTTAGGGACCAAAGTGGGATACGCCATGTTCGCTATCCTGTGGGCGCTGTTTTGTATGGGTACCGCGCTCGCCAACAGTTGGGGTGGGCTAGCGCTGGCACGCGGTGCCGTTGGCATGGCGGAGGCAGCAATGATCCCCGCCGGGCTGAAAGCCAGTAGCGAATGGTTCCCGGCCAAAGAACGCTCCATTGCCGTGGGTTACTTTAACGTGGGTTCGTCGATCGGCGGTATGCTCGCCCCGCCTTTGGTTGTCTGGGCCATCGTAGCGCACAGTTGGGAAATGGCATTCATCATCACCGGTGTGCTAAGCCTGATCTGGGCCATCTGTTGGCTGATTTTTTACAAGCATCCGAAGGATCAGAAGAAACTCAGCAAAGAAGAACGCGATTACATCCTTGAGGGCCAAGAGGCGCAACATCAAACCGATAATGCCAAGAAAATGTCTGCCTGGCAGATTGTACGCAACCGCCAGTTCTGGGGAATAGCACTGCCGCGATTTCTGGCAGAGCCCGCCTGGGGCACGTTCAATGCCTGGATTCCGCTGTTCATGTTCAAAGCCTACGGCTTTAACCTGAAAGAGATCGCCATGTTCGCCTGGATGCCGATGCTGTTCGCCGATCTCGGCTGCATCGTTGGCGGATACCTGCCACCGTTTTTCCAAAAACACTTTAAGGTGAACCTGATCGTTTCCCGCAAACTGGTGGTCACACTGGGTGCGGTGCTAATGATTGGCCCTGGCATGATCGGTTTGTTCACCAGCCCCTATGCGGCTATCGCGCTGTTGTGCGTCGGTGGTTTTGCTCATCAGGCACTGTCCGGCGCGCTGATTACCTTGTCTTCTGACGTATTTGGTCGCAACGAGGTCGCCACCGCCAATGGCCTGACCGGCATGGCTGCCTGGACCGCCAGTACGCTGTTTGCTCTGGTGGTCGGCGCATTGGCAGATACTCTGGGTTTCAGCCCACTGTTTGCTGCGCTCTCGGTATTCGATATTCTCGGTGCCATTGCTATCTGGACCATCTTGCAAAATCGACCGGCAACCCCGTCGACGGAAGATGCCCTACAGCCGGAACCTGCACGCAGTTAATCCCACCGCCCGGTCATCGCGCCGGGCGTTCCCCAGCCGTCACTGGTAGCTCTACCGGATAAGTGGTATAACAAATCCATGGCTATGCCCCCTCTCTACCCTAAGAGCATTCACTATGGAATTCACTGAAACCAGACGCCTGTACCAACAACTGGCCACCGAGCTTAAGCAGCGTATTGAAAGTGGTCGATATCCTGTGGGCGATAAACTGCCGGCCGAGCGCTACATTGCTGAAGAGATGAATGTTAGCCGTACCGTAGTGCGGGAGGCCATCATCATGTTGGAAGTGGAAGGCTACGTTGACGTACGCAAAGGCTCCGGGATCCACGTGATGTCCAACCAGCAGAAAAATCTGGTCGTTCCGGGTGACAGCATTGAGTTTGCCACTGCCGGCCCCTTTGAGCTTCTACAGGCGCGCCAACTGATCGAAAGTAATATTGCTGAATTCGCGGCGACCCAGGTCACCAAGCAAGACATCATCCAATTGATGGAGATCCAGGAACAAGCGCGTAAGGAAGATCGCTTTCGTGATTCGCAGTGGGACCTGAAATTTCACGTGCAGGTGGCTCTCGCTACCCAAAACACCGCCATGGCCACTATCGTAGAAAAAATGTGGGTGCAACGCGTCAATAACCCTTATTGGATCAAGTTGCACGAACATATCGACGATCGCTCCATCGCCAGTTGGTGCGACGATCACGATCAGATCCTTAAAGCTCTGATTCGCAAAGATCCCCATGCAGCCAAATTAGCCATGTGGCAACACTTGGAAAACACCAAGCAGATGTTGTTCAATGCCACCAGCGACGATTTTGAATATAACGCTGACCGCTATCTGTTCGCCGATAATCCAGTGGTGCATCTGGACGGCGTAGCCGCAGAAAATAAGTAGCCCAAGCGGTCAAAAATCGTCGGGTTATGTCAGGTATTGTAAAATCCGCTGAATCGATGCCTGAACCGCGGTTTGCCGTGTAGTATTTCACCGATGGCAACGTAGATTTCCCTGTTGCCAATCGTGCTATTTTGTTAGAGTTGAGCCACTTTTTTACCCTCTGCTACGGGGCGGGACGCGAATAAATGCGCTGGTTGTTTGCCATGCTTATTGCTCTTTTCTGCTGGACCGGTTCGGTCTCCGGCCAAAAGCTATGCGCGACAACTCCCACAGCATTGAACAGCCAGCCATTGCTCGCTGATACAACGCTTTCCTCTTCTGACTTGGTTTACCAGTCACCAGCAGAGCTGCGGCGCAAACCGCCCGGCAAGTTTCCGCTTCTGTTGCCGCGGGTACATTCTTACCCCGGTTCATTGACAGCCTCAGCCCAATGGCTGCCGGTCTATACTCAGACCACAGTGTTAGGCTACAGCACTCGGCTCCCGCGCCAGACCTCACCTGCGCTAAACCGGCTTGCCCAGGTCAATTGGGCGCTGCACACCCCGCAGCGGCAAAACAGGCTAGGCGGCTGGAAAGAAAGTAATATGCTTTACCGTGGCACGCTGACTTACCACTCTTGACCGGTGTCGCACCGATTAGAACCCACTAAAAAGCAACGCCGTTTCATCGTTACCAGCAGTCAGGATCGCCCGCGCGCTCTTCGCCCACTTCCGATCCGCCGCTGAGACACAAACAAACAATGACGTTTTAGGAACACCGGATGGACATCATTAAAGAACTGTTACATGCCTTATGGCAGCAGGATTTTGAGACGCTGGCGAACCCTTCGCTCGTGTGGACTCTCTACGTCCTGCTGTTTATGATCCTGTTCCTGGAAAATGGCCTGCTGCCAGCAGCATTTTTGCCGGGCGACAGCTTGCTGATCCTGGTTGGCGTGTTGATCGCCAAAGGCACCATGAATTTTCCGCTCACCATTTTTATCCTGACCGTCGCCGCCAGCCTGGGGTGCTGGGTCAGCTACATACAAGGCAAATGGCTCGGCAATACGCGAACGGTGCAGGGATGGCTATCACATCTGCCGGCTCACTATCACCAGCGTGCGCATCAATTGTTCCACCGTCACGGGCTTTCCGCTCTGCTGGTCGGTCGTTTCCTGGCCTTTGTCCGTACTCTGCTACCAACCATTGCCGGCCTCTCTGGTTTGAGCAATGCGCGTTTCCAGTTCTTTAACTGGATGAGTGGTCTGTTGTGGGTCGTGATCCTGACCTCTCTGGGCTTTGCGTTGGGCAAGACCCCGGTGTTTCGCAAGTATGAAGACCAGTTAATGTTCTGCCTGATGCTGCTGCCGTTAGTGTTGCTGGTTGTCGGACTGGTCGGTTCGTTGATTGTGCTGTGGCGTAAGAAACGCTCAGACAGCCAGAATCAGGGGAAAGGGGCGTGATGACAAAGCGCCCGCGCTGGCAGTATGTTTTGCTGATTGCGCTCGCTTTGCTGGCGCTCGCCACACTCTTGGTGCCTTGCATGGTGCGCACTGAAAGCGAGCTTCGCATTCGGGCTGGCCAGCAAGGTCTTTCGCTACCTGACGGTTTTTATGTTTATCAACGTTTGGATCAGCGCGGTATTCGCATCAAAAGTATTACCCCGGAAGGCGACGGTTTGGTGATTCGCCTGGACTCACCTGAACAACAATTGTTGGCACGCGAGGCGCTGCAAACAATTTTGCCACCGGGATACATTATCGCCCTGAGCGAATCCCCTGTTCCTACCCATTGGGTGCGTGAATTTGCACGCGCCCCACTCAATCTGGGATAATACCCCTTCATATGAAGGGTTTTCCTTTCATATTGTCAACCGCTCAATTAATCACCAATCACTACTGAACTGTGGCGGATTCTTTGGGGTCTTCACAATTTATGGCTATGCTAAAGGTTAGCGTCAGTCAGCAGCGTAAGACTCCTGTCGCACTGCCTTTGTGGCAGTCAGGAACAGTGGATGCATGCCAATGCGTCCCATTAACAAGGAACTGATAGCATGAAATTACGCCAATCGATGTTACTGGCTCTCCCATTATTATTTGCCTGCCCGGCGCTGTCGTTTGCAGCAGATAACGGCTGCACCATCAAGGCACAAAATATTCAGCAACAGATTGATTACGCGACCCAACACGGCAATACCCAGCGTGTCGCCGGTTTGAAAAAAGCGTTGAACGAAGTGCAAACCCATTGCACACCGGCTAGCCTACAGGCCGATCGTCAGAAAAAAATTGATGACAAACAACGCAAAGTGACTGAGCGTCAGCAAGAGCTGAAAGAAGCTCAGCAGACCGGTAATCTGGAAAAAGTCGCCAAGAAACAGAAAAAGCTGGCTGAAGCTCAAGCAGAGCTTAAGCAAGCCCAAGCGGAATAATTTTTTTACACCAGCGGATTTATCGCTGAGAGCCGCGCCATACGGGATTTTCATTACGTATAAAATGGATGCTTAGTGATATCAGCTACCCATCTGCCCTTTGCTCCGGCGAAAAAATCCGCTATGTTGAAAGTCTGTCGAAGTTAACGTTAAGGAATAATCACATGGCACATGATTCAAATGCAGAGAACTTACGCGCTGAACTTAAATCCTTAGCTGATACGTTGGAAGAAGTGCTGAACTCTTCCACCGATAAGCCAAAAGCCGAGCTGGAAAAACTGCGTTCCAAAGCAGAAGGTGCATTGAAAGATACTCGTGCACGTCTGAGCGATGCCGGCGACAAAATTGCTTCCCAGACCAAACAGATCGCAGGCCAGGCGGACGATTACGTTCGTGATAATCCGTGGACCGGCATCGGTATCGGCGCTGCAGTTGGCGTGGTGCTGGGCGTTCTGCTCGCGCGTCGTTAATTATGGCCGAACAACCACAAGGTCGTGAGGGCCCCGCTAAAGGGGTCCTGGACATCGGGCAGCGCATCATCACTATTCTTGTCGGTATGGTGGAAACGCGTGTACGACTGGCCGTGGTCGAGCTGGAAGAGGAGAAAGCCAACCTTATTCAGTTGTTGATCATGGCCGGTATGACGCTGTTGTTCACGGCATTTGGTCTGATGAGCCTGCTGATCCTGATTTTCTGGGCTATCGACCCCGTTTACCGCTTGATCGCATTAGGCACCACCACTGGCGTACTGTTGTTCCTGGCCATTGTCGGTACCATTTGGACGCTGGTCAAAGCGCGGCGTTCTACGCTACTTGGCGCTTCGCGCAAACAATTGGAAATCGACCGTTCCCAGTTGGAGGGTGAACAATGAATCGCCGCCGCTATCTGGAATGGAGGAAAGAGAAGCTGATTAACAAGATCCAGCAGCAAAGGCTGGATCTTGCTGACAATAAAACTCTTTGGCTGGAAAAGACTGAACGCATCGATCGCGGCTGGCAAACCATTTTTGGCTTGCGTAAATATCTGGTGGTCGGTTCAAGTGTGATGGCGCTGTACGGCGTCCGCCACCCCAGCAAGCTGATTCGCTGGTCTCGTCGTGCCTTTGCCGCAGTTAGCACTATCAGATTGATCCAGAAAACCTTTTCCTCGAAATAGCCTGCCTCACTTTCTTCAATACTTCCGTTGTTACGCCCACCTTTTCACAGAAATATGACGTTTCTGTCGGTGAAGGTTGGGCAACATTCTGATTACCCTCCATTTGTTAGCAGGCTAAAGATTCAGTTTTTTTGAAAAAATACGACAGTTTTACTTGCTAACAAAGCATACGCTTCCCGATTAACATTCACTCCATCAATACGAAACGGGCAGGACAGGGTCAGATACCCGGCATACCACCCACTGACATGAAAACGCCAAGACTGGCAAACAAAAATTACTTTGGAGTAGATGATGAAAAAATTAGAAGATACAGGTTTGCTGGTTGCTCGTATTCTGATGCCAATCCTGTTTATCGTGGCAGGCTACGGCAAAATGGGTGATGCTTATGCCGGTACCCAACAGTATATGCAATCAATGGGCGTCCCTGGCTTCTTGCTGCCACTGACCATCCTGCTGGAATTTGGCGGCGGTCTGGCAATTCTGTTCGGCTTCCTGACCCGTACAGTGGCACTGTTCACCGCTGGTTTTACCATCCTGACCGCACTGTTGTTCCATACTAACTTTGCAGATGGCGTAAACCAGTTGATGTTCATGAAAAACCTGACCATCGCCGGCGGCTTCATCGTTCTGGCCGTAGCAGGCCCAGGCGGCTTCAGCATTGACCGCATTCTGAACAAAAAGTGGTAAGATTTTAAGACCGATTCAGGGTCCGGCATGCCGGACCCTTCTGCTTTTTCACTCGGACACGAAGGAGATTCCCATGGGACAACTCGTCGATGGCGTTTGGCAAGACATCTGGTATGACACCTCATCCACCGGAGGCCGTTTCAAACGCTCAACCTCTCAGTTCCGCAATTGGGTGACCGCTGACGGTCAACCGGGCGAACACGGAGTCGGAGGTTTTAAAGCGGAGAAAGATCGTTATCACCTGTACGTTTCACTTGCCTGCCCTTGGGCGCACCGCACTCTGCTGATGCGCAAATTAAAAGGGCTGGAGCACATCATTCCCGTTTCCGTGGTGCATCCGCTGATGTTGGAAAACGGTTGGACCTTCGGCACTGATTTCCCTGAAGCGACCGGCGATAACCTGTACCAGTCAGACTTCCTCTACCAGATTTACTTACGCGCCGACAAACACTATACCGGCCGCGTGACAGTGCCGGTGCTGTGGGATAAACAACAGCAAACCATCGTCAGTAATGAATCTGCCGATATCATCCGTATGTTCAACAGTGCATTTGATGGCGTTGGCGCACGTGCCGGCGATTACTATCCCGCGGAGCTACGCGGAAAAATTGATGAGCTAAACGGTTGGATTTACGATCAGGTAAATAATGGGGTGTATAAGGCTGGTTTCGCCACCAGCCAGGCGGCCTATGATGAAGCGGTAACCGGGGTATTTGATGGACTCGCACGGTTGGAGCAAATCTTGGGGCAGCAGCGCTACCTGACCGGCGAACACCTCACCGAGGCTGATCTGCGCCTGTGGACTACGCTAGTGCGTTTCGATCCGGTGTATGTCACCCACTTTAAATGCGACAAACACCGCATCAGCGATTACCTCAACCTCTATGGCTTCCTGCGGGACATTTACCAGATGCCCGGCATTGCCGAAACGGTCAGTTTGCCGCACATTCGTAATCACTATTACCGCAGTCACGCCACTATCAATCCGCACGGTATTATTTCCATCGGGCCGTCACAGGATTTGGACGCACCGCATGGTCGAGACAAGCGTTTCGGGTGACACGTTTCTCCCCCTCTCCTTACCGGCGAGGGGGAATGATTTACTGCCGCTCCAGTTGTGCAAACAGCCGCGGAATTTCGCGCAGGAACCAGGCCTTTGCCTCCCCCATGCTGTCACGCCGCCAGGCCATGATGATATCAGCCTCACGACTGTACTCCGGTCCGACAACGCGCAGACGCCCTTCTTCAATGTCTTTTTCGACCATCGGGTAAGGCATGGTCGCCACACCCAGACCAGCCAGTAAAGCCAGGCGCTTGTCTTCAATGGTGCTGACCGTCAGCCGCTGCTGTTTATCCAGCAATTGCACAGTCAATACCGGGCGTTCACGGGCGGTATCCGCAACCGCGATACCGCGGTACTTCACTCGCGTCAATTCGGATAACGGTTCAGGCTCAAGGTGGATCGGATGGTTCGGCGCAGCGACGTATACACTCATCACTTTGTACAGCTTACGGGTGTTAATTTCTGACGAGGCGCGGAAATGCATGTCCGGGGCAATAACGATATCGGCACGCCCTTGCTCCAACCGTTCCCAGGCACCAGCCAGCACCTCGGTGAAAATTGACACCTGGGTATTCGCCTTCAGCGCCAATTTGTCGACCAGCGGGAACAATTTACTCGGCGGTGACAGCGCTTCGCTGACGATCGTCAAATGGGTTTCCCAACCACGCGCCAACGCTTCGGCATCGGTAGTCAGTTTGTCTGCCGCTTCCAACAGCACCCGACCACGCTCCAGCAGCATGCGCCCGACATTGGTGAACTTGGTACGGTGACCGGAACGGTCGAACAACACCACGTCCAATTCTTCTTCCAATTTTTGCATGGTGTAGCTGAGTGCCGACGGCACACGCCCCAGCTCATCGGCTGCCGCAGCGAAACTACCACGTCGGTCGATTGCATCCATAACCCTTAACGCCTCAAGCGTTAACGCCCGATCTCTGGCCATCGAATCTCTCTGTCAGGAAATTTGAATATGCCGACCAGATTAACTGGCTAACAATCCGGCGTCCAGATGCTTACCATCTTAATATACCCAATAGGTTTCTGGCGGCAGCGAGAAAATGGCCAAGATAAGCCAACGCAACAGCAACCAGAACGATGAAGGGAAGAATAAATTTAGAGAGCCGATTGCCATGATTACATGCAGAACAGCACAACAATGCGGGCAAGCTGACTTTGGTTGGCTGCAGGCTCGCTACACCTTTTCTTTTGGACATTACTTCGATCCCAAGCTGATGGGCTACGCCTCATTGCGGGTGCTCAATCAGGAGGTGCTGGCGCCGGGTGCGTCATTCCAGCCACGCACTTATCCCAATGTGGATATCCTGAATCTTATCTTGCAGGGGAAAGCCGAATACCGCGACAGCGACGGCAACACAGTGAATGCTCAAGCTGGTGAAGCCTTACTGTTGTCCACTCAGCCTGGCCTGAGTTACAGCGAGCAAAACATCAGTAGCGATACACCACTGACCCGTTTACAACTGTGGCTGGATGCCTGCCCGGAGCGCAGCAACGAACGTGTACAACGCCTGATGCTGCCAGAAACCGGCCTGACGCTGCTGGCCTCGCCAGATGGCGCACAGGGCAGTCTGCAACTGCGCCAGCAGGTGTGGATCCATCATTTGGATTTACAGCCCGGCGAGCAGCAGACATTGGCGCTGAACGGACCGCGTGCGTATTTACAGTCGATCCACGGCACCATTGAAGCCAATGGCGAACGTCACGACGGTCATCGACTGACCTGCGGTGATGGGGCGTTTATCCATGAGGAGAATCGACTGACTATCCGCGCTAAAACGCCATTGCGAGCGCTACTGATTGACTTGCCGGTGTGAGTGGCATTCTAAAAGGAAAAAGCCCGCGTAACTTGCGTTACGCGGGCTTTTCTTTATAGAGGGAGTTGACCGGTAAGCCGGGTTCTGTCGTGGACAGTCATTCCTCTAGGCCAGCAATCGCTCACTGGCTCAAGCAGCCTACCCGGGTTCAGTACGGGCCGTACCATGTGAACCCCTATTTGGCCTTGCTCCGGGTGGAGTTTACCGTGCCACGAACTGTTGCCAGTCGCGCGGTGCGCTCTTACCGCACCCTTTCACCCTTACCTGATCCCGCTTGCGCGGGCCATCGGCGGTTTGCTCTCTGTTGCACTAGTCGTAGGCTTGCGCCTCCCAGGCGTTACCTGGCACCCTGCCCTATGGAGCCCGGACTTTCCTCCCCTCCACCTGTCTCCCCCGAAAGGGACGGCAGTGAAGCGGCGACTGTCTGGTCAACTCCGGCGCGGATAGTAGCGTCGTGCTCGCGGCAGGTCAACCGCTTTACTGTTCTTGTTGCTCTAAGGCGTACTTATACAACGCATTTTTCTTTACACCATGGATTTCTGCCGCCAGCGCCGCCGCCTTTTTCAACGGCAGTTCTTTTTGCAGCAATGCCAGCGTACGCAGCGCTTCCAACGGTAATGCATCTTCCTGCACCTTGTGGCCTTCAACGATAAGCACCATTTCGCCACGGCGACGGACTTCATCTTCCTGTACCCAGGCCAGTAACTCACCAACCGGTGCGCCGGTGATGGATTCCCAGGTTTTGGTCAGCTCGCGCGCCAATACCACATAGCGTTGTGGCCCCCACACGGTCACCATGTCCTGCAAACTTTCCAACAAACGGTGAGTAGATTCGTAGAAAATCAACGTGCGCGGTTCCTCTGCCAGCGCCATCAGCGTATCCTTACGCCCCTTGGTTTTCGCCGGCAGGAACCCTTCGTAGCAGAAGCGGTCTGAAGCAAGGCCTGCGGCGCAGAGTGCAGTAGTTGCCGCGCAAGCTCCTGGCAATGGCACTACCCGAATGCCGGCTTCACGACAACGGCGTACCAGGTGATAGCCAGGATCGTTGATCAACGGTGTGCCTGCGTCAGAAACCAGCGCAATGCTCTGGCCTTCTTGCAGTTTCGCCAACAGTTGATCGGCTTTTTGCTGTTCGTTATGGTCGTGCAGCGCAAACAACCGCGCGCTAATCGCGAAGTGTTGCAGCAGCAACCCGGTATGGCGCGTGTCCTCGGCCGCAATCAGATCAACGCTTTTCAGTACCTCTAACGCACGATGGGTTATATCCCCTAAATTGCCGATTGGGGTGGGCACCACATACAGTGTTGATGCAGAAATGACTGATTGTTGGTGTTGATTCATTGTTTCATCCGAGTTGCCGATTTAATATTAAGCATCTTGAAAAAAACATCACTGGATACAGTATGCTTTCCTCAACATTCGTTCGTACCAAAGCAGGGCGTTCAAAGCCTGTCCGACTTACCGCAGTTATCGCTGCAGCCCTTTTCCTCGCAGGCTGCCCGAGTCAGGCCCCGCAGACGCCGCCCGCTAATATACAGGACGAAGCGAGCGCCAGTTCCGATTACTATCTGCAACAGTTGCAGCAAAGCAGTAATGATAACAAGGCTGACTGGCAATTACTTGCTATTCGCGCGCTGTTACGTGAAGGGAAGCTGCCGCAAGCCAGTGAACAGCTGAACCAACTGCCAAAAAACCTGAGTAGCGTGCAGCAGGTAGAACGCCAGTTGCTGAGTGCTGAACTTCAGGTGGCGAACAAAAGCTACGTCAGCGCCCGCAGTACATTAGGCCATCTGGATACCGGCTCGTTGTCAGCCAATCAGTTAGTGCGCTTCTATCAGGCGCAGATCGCCGCTAATCAGGGTAAACCTTCTCTGCCGCTCATCCGTGCTTATATCGCACAAGAGCCATTGTTGACCGGCAAAGCGCACCAAACCAATCTGGATCAAACCTGGCAAGCATTACTACAGCTGACACCGCAGGACATGAACAGTCTGGTGATCAATGCCAATGAGAATGTGCTGCAAGGTTGGCTTGATTTGTTGCGTGTTTATCAGGACAACAAGCAGGATCCTGATCTGTTGAAAGCAGGCATTAAAGACTGGCAGAATCGCTACCCGCAGAACCCGGCGGCGAAAACGTTACCGACCCAGTTGAACCAGGTACTGAACTTTACCCAGGCTTCTACGTCGAAAATCGCCCTGCTGCTGCCGTTGAACGGCCAGGCCAAAGTGTTCGCCGACGCGATCCAAAAAGGCTTTGAAGCGGCGAAAAATGGCGTGACGTCTTCAGCACCGATACAACAGCAACCACAGCCCGTCAGTGCCCCCGCACAGGCACCTGCACCAGCGGACCAAAACGCCAATGGTGCGGTAAGCACCTCTGCGCCGTCAGCTGAGGCTGCTCCGGTCACAGCGGCACAACCGTCTACACCGTCCACTGCGCCTATTACGCCGCCACAAGCCGCTAATGCACAGATTAAGGTATATGACACCTCCAGCCAGCCACTGGCCGCGTTGCTGACGCAGGCACAGCAGGATGGCGCGACCCTGGTGGTCGGTCCGCTATTGAAAGAAAATGTCGACCAACTGGCCAGTAGCACAACCACGTTGAACGTACTGGCGCTTAATCAGCCGGAAACCCCGAAAGACAACCCAAATATTTGCTACTTCGCACTTTCACCGGAAGACGAAGCCCGTGATGCTGCACGCCACATCTGGGAACAGCAGAAACGGCAACCACTGTTGCTGATCCCACGCGGCGCCTTCGGCGATCGCGTTGCCAAGGCTTTTAACCAAGAGTGGCAGAAACTGGGCGGCCAGACCGTGTTGCAGCAAGGCATCGGTTCACCGGGTGAATTGCGTCAGATGGTGAACAGCGGCGGCATTCGCATGTCCGGTACACCAATCTCTGCTGCACCTGCACCACAGGCGGTAACCATTGCCGGGCTGACTATTCCGGCACCGCCAAGCGATACGCCTGCAGCCAGCGGCGGCAGCGTAGACGCGGTCTATATCGTAGCGACACAGTCTCAACTGACACTGATCAAACCGATGATCGACATGGCTACCACCTCACGCAGTAAGCCTGCAATGTACGCCAGCTCACGCAGCTATCAGGCCGGTGCCGGTCCAGACTTCCGCCTGGAAATGGAAGGTCTGCAGTTTAGCGACATCCCATTGTTGGCCGGCTCCAACCCACAGTTATTGCAGCAGGCAAGCAGCCAGTTCCGTAACGATTATTCGCTGGTTCGTCTGTACGCAATGGGGATGGATGCCTGGACATTGTCCAACCACTTTGCTGAAATGCGCCAACTGCCAGGCTTCCAGGTCTCAGGCACGACGGGTGTGCTAACATCCTCACAAGGTTGTGTGATCAACAGAAAACTGCCTTGGCTGCAATACCGTCAGGGTACGGTCGTTCCGGTCTCTTGAGTCAACGCGCCACAGGGGCGGGCTATGAGTTACAAGCCCGCCACTATCTGGAACGCGCCGGGCTCACCTTCTTCGCCGCCAACGTGGCGTTGCGCGGCGGTGAGCTCGATCTCATCATGCGCGATGGTCAAACCTGGGTGTTCGTCGAAGTCCGCTACCGCCGCAATGACGCTTTTGGTGGTGCGGCAGCCAGCGTCACTTATCGTAAGCAACAACGGTTGTTGCATGCTGCCGCCGTTTGGTTGGCGGGGCGCGGAGCCAGTTTTGACACATCATCTTGCCGTTTTGATGTTTTGGCCATCACCGGTAGCCAGTTAGAATGGATACCCAACGCCTTCAATGCGGATTAATCGTGGTTTACCGGTGCAGACCGGCCCTTTGACTTAGTGGATTAATACAACGTGCTGGATAGAATTAAAGCCTGTTTTACCGAAAGCATCCAAACTCAGATTGCGGCAGCGGAGGCTTTACCCGATGCCATCTCGCGAGCAGCGATGACGCTGGTCCAATCCTTACTTAACGGTAATAAAATTCTCTGTTGCGGTAATGGCACCTCGGCAGCCAACGCACAGCATTTCGCCGCCAGCATGATCAACCGCTTTGAAACCGAGCGCCCAAGCCTGCCGGCAATTGCTCTCAATGCCGATAACGTGGTGCTGACGGCGATCACTAACGATCGTCTGCACGATGAGGTCTACGCCAAGCAAGTGCGCGCGCTCGGCCATGCAGGCGACGTGTTGTTGGCAATTTCCACCCGCGGCAACAGCCGTGATATTGTAAAAGCGGTCGAAGCCGCAGTGACGCGTGATATGACGATTGTCGCGCTGACCGGTTACGACGGCGGGGAACTGGCCGGCTTGCTCGGCCAGCAGGATGTCGAAATCCGTATCCCATCACACCGCAGTGCACGCATTCAGGAAATGCATATGCTCACCGTAAATTGCCTATGCGACCTGATAGATAGTACGTTGTTTCCCCACCAGGACGATTAAGGAACTGAGATGAAGCTGAAAGCCACATTTGCAGTGCTGTCCAGCGCCCTGCTGTTACAAGGCTGTATTGCAGGCGTTGTCGTTGGCAGCGCGGCTGTTGCCACCAAAACCGCCACCGACCCACGCAGCGTGGGTACTCAGGTAGACGACGGCACGCTGGAAGCCCGGGTTGAGAACGCCCTAAGTAAAGATCAGCAGTTGAAAAAAGATGCCCGCGTCGTTGCAACGGCTTATCAGGGTAAAGTATTACTGACAGGCCAAGCGCCGAGCACCGATTTGGCCGCACGCGCCAAACAAATCGCGATGGGTGTTGAAGGCACGACTGAAGTGTATAACGAGATCCGCCAAGGTACTCCGGTCAGTCTGAGCACCGCCTCTTCCGATACCTGGATCACAACCAAGGTACGTTCACAGTTGCTCACCAGCGATACGGTGAAGTCATCGAATGTGAAAGTCACCACCGAAAACGGTGAAGTGTTCCTGCTGGGCCTGGTTACACCACAAGAAGGGCAATCAGCGGCACAAATCGCCAGCCAGGTGAGTGGTGTGAAACACGTCACCACGGCCTTTACCTCAGTGAAATAACCCGCCGCGCCGGATAAGGCACTAGCCTTCATCCGGCGCGTTAATCCAGATTATTCTCTTTCAAAAACGCTTCCCCGCCCAGTTGGCGCATCTGGCGCATAATCCATTGCTGTCGTTGTATCACGTAGCCAGAAGGGGCATTCGCCTTGAAACGGTGCGGGTTGGGCAATACCGCCGCCAGCAATGCAGCCTCTGATGCGGTCAGCCGCTTGGCCGGTTTGTTGAAGAAACGTTGTGATGCCTCCTCCACACCGAAAATACCGTCACCGAATTCGACAATATTCAGGTACACCGTCAAGATACGCCGCTTGGTCCACACCAGCTCAATGCCGGATGTCAGCCCGGCTTCCAACCCCTTGCGCAACCAACTACGGCCATCCCACAGGAACAGGTTCTTGGCGGTTTGCTGCGACAGCGTGGAAGCACCACGGATGCGCGTCGGGCGCTTCTCATTGTGGCTAAACGCCTTTTCGATCGCCGCCACGTCAAAACCCCAGTGGTCAGGGAATTTCTGATCTTCGGCCGCCATCACCGCCAACGCCATCTGCGGGGAAATATCGTCCATTGACACCCAGTCGGAGTGCGCTACATAGCCAAAATCGCCTCTCAACCAGGCACCAACCTGCCGTTCTACCATGACGGAAGAAAAAGGCACTGGCAGGAAAGCAAAGGCAATAATCCCCAATAACCACACCCCAACCAGAACAAGAAGCCCACGCTTCAGCCAAAACCACGGCCGGGATAAAATCGATTTCCCCGCAGACTTTCTCATTCAGCCAAATCCAGCACCCGTGAAACCAGCTTATCAATCCCGCTGGCTGCTTCACCGATAGATTTAGCCAGCATATAGGCCGGTGTCGTCACCACTTTGTTTTCACTATCCACCACGATGTCATCGACTGGGCAAATCACCGGTTCACCGCCCATGGCATCAATCACTTCACCGAGGTCTGGATCGTTGCCAATGGTCAGCCGCACTTGTTGATCCAGCAACTTCGGTAGCAACGCCGGGGCAATACACATAAAACCGATTGGTTTATTTGCCTTATGCATTTGTTGCGTTAACTTAACCAAATCCTTATCAATCCAGCATCCCTCACCTTCGCTCGCAAAACTGCTGAGGTTCTTCGCTGCACCAAATCCTCCTGGGACGATCAGGGCATCCAACTGACTGGCATCGGCTTGTGAAAGCGGCTGGACCTCGCCTCGTGCAATGCGCGCTGACTCCACTAAAACATTACGCTGCCCGGGTACTTCATCACCAGATAAGTGATTAATAACATGAAGTTGAGGTTTGTCAGGTGCAAAGCACACTGCTTTGGCACCCGCACGGTCCAACGCCAACAGTGTCAGAACGGCTTCATGAATCTCCGTACCGTCATAAACCCCGCAGCCACTCAGCACTACACCAACGTTTTTCATCACCCTTCCTCCTGTTGATACTGTCAACTGGTTAGTGCTCGGAGTAGACAAACACTAATCTACATCACACATTTTAATGAATCTTCTAACAAGAGCGCTTACATTTGCTATGTTGTTGGCTGTATGATGTTTAGGAATTCTCTACAACCTGCTCGACCAGAACACTAAATCCAATACGCAGGTTCACAATTTCCCTGGTGTTGGCGCAATATTCGCGCACCCCGGCCTAGGTCGGGGTCATTTTTTTTCAGCGTTCGCTACCCATTCCCGCAACACTTGCACGTCGTTACGCCATTCCTGTTTCAGTTCATCAACCCAGTCTTGTACGTTATCCCACCATGCCGGCAATGTTGGCGTTTGAATTTGCTGAGCAAGCTGTTGCAGATGACGCAAGCCAACCGAACCCGCCGCACCCTTGATTTTATGCGCCTCTTCTGTGATACCTTTCTGATCGCGCGCCGTCATGTTGGAGTCCAGCACCGCCAGATAACCTGGCATCATCTGCTCAAACATCTCCAGGCTTTGATGAATCAACTGCGGCCCCACCAGGTCCATATACTGTTCCAACACGGTGGTATCCAGTAACGACTCATTAATCTGCATCGTCTTTTGCTCCGTTTTCTTTGTGGCGTGAGAGGATTGATGATCCCAGTAATGTTTGATGACTTTGGTCAACGCCGGTACCGACAGCGGCTTACTCAGCACGTCGTCCATCCCCGCGTCGAGGTACTCTTTTTTGTCTTTCAGCACGTTGGCCGTCAACGCCACCAGTGGCGGTAAAGCCTGCCCGGCATAGCGCTCACGCAGTATTCGAGCGATATCCAGCCCGGTCATGTCCGGCAGTTGGATATCCAGTAACACCAGATCGAACTCGTCCGGATCAAACATCGCCAGCGCATCCTGTCCATTCATTGCGACTTCTACGCTGTTACCCAGTTTCTCCAGGACTGAACGTGCCACAATCACGTTCAGTTCAATATCTTCCACCAGCAGGATATGCAGGGCCGGTAATGGCAGTACCTCTTCGGCCTGTGTTTCGTTTTCCGCTTCCTGCACCCCTGGCGCCTTAATGGACAAGGTGAAGCAAGAACCGTGCCCCTGTACGCTGCTGACGGTGATATCACCGCCCATGCTCTGCGCCAATCGCTTGGAAACCGCCAGCCCGATGCCGGTACCGGTCGCCGGGCGACCGCCATGCTGATCCTTCACCTGATAATACATAGCGAAAATCTTGTCTTGTTCGTCCTGAGGGATCCCCATGCCGGAGTCTTCTACCTCAAACACCAACCGATCCTGCTCTTCGCGCCGCACACGCACCACAATCCGCCCTTGTGGGGTGAACTTGACCGCATTGCCGATCAAGTTCCACAAGATTTGCCGCAGGCGAGTACCGTCAGTGATGATTTGTTGCGGCAGAGGTTGCTGCGGCTCCATCACAAATTGCAGCCCTTTCGGTTGTGCCAGCAGGCCAGAGAGGTTTTCCAGATCGGCGAGGAATCCGGTGAAATCGACCGGCTGATTGTCGAGTTGCACTTTACGCCGCTCAAGCTTATCCATTTCGATAATGTCATTGAAGATATTGCCCAGCGTAATGGCGCTGACATGGATAGTTTTGAGGTATTTCAGCTGTTCGTCGTTTAAATCGGTATCGAGCAGAATGCGACTCAAGCCAACAATGCCATTAAGCGGCGTACGAAGCTCGTGGCTGATCGTTGAGATGAAGGTCGTCTTATCCCTACTCGCGTTCTCCAGCGCGTCCTGGTAGCGCTTACGCTCGGTTATATCGCGGCCAAAACCCATAAGCCCATGACGTTTACCCACACGGTCATAAAACGGCACTTTACGCAGCTCAAAACAGGCCTTGCGCCCATCGGGATAAACCAACCATTGTTCATAGGTCAGGGAAACGTTATGACGGAACACTTTCTCGTCGGTTTCGATCACCTTCTCGGCAATTTCCTGGCCGTAGACATCAAATGGCGTTAGGCCAATCAGCTGTTTTTCACTTTTGCCGGTCAATAGCTCCATCGCCCGGTTGCAGCCAGAGAACTCTTTGTCTTCGTTGCGGTAATACACCAGATCCGGCGAAGCATCGAGGAATGAACGTAACAGTGCCGACTGCTGACCCAGTTCGATCTGCGCCAATTCACGCTGTTCCATTTCTTCCGTCAGTTTGTCCATCACTTGCTGACGCTCTTCTTCTGCCTTGATACGGTCGGCGATTTCCTGATTCAGTTGACTGATGTTGTCCTTAAGCTGTTGGTTAAGCTCCAGGTCGCGGTGGCGCATTTCTTCCAGTTTATCTACCAGTCGTGCCAAACGCTGACGTGACTCCTCTAGCTGTTCAACCACCACCGACAGGAAGTAGACCGCCCACGGCGTAATCAACAAACCAAAGAAGATTGAGCGCACTACGTCAATGCTTTCGACTTCGCCACGCAGTAGCATGGTCACCGCCATCTGCACCACCATCGCCAGCACCACCAATGCCGACGCCAGCAGCAGCGAAAAGCGCACTAGCCCCAGTTTTACCATTAAATCAACATAGTACTGGGCTAACACCCGGATTTGCTTCATAGCGGCTCCCATCAGACAGAATCGTTTAAATCATACCGTAAAACACCGATGAGATAAGGAAGCAAACACCGAAGTGTGGGAAAGATTGCAAATCAAAACAGCGATCAAGGGCGATATTGCTGCTTTTCATCCAATGCACTGCCCTGTCCCCCATAACGCTGCAAGTAACCACCGACTGCCTGCATACCGTTCCAACGGTTTTCGCACCATAATGGTGCCAACAACGTCGGCCTGCGTGCGCTCGCAGAGATACGGTGATAAACCACGTTTTTCGGCGTATGGCGGATCATCTCGCCCGCACTGACGGCATACTCATCAAGCGCTAGCTCAGGCAACTTGCCAGCTTGCCAGGCCCGCGCCAGCGTGCTCCCCGTAACAATATGCAACGGATGCAGTTTGATGCCATCCACACCGCAGTCCACCACCTGCTCCAGCGAGGCCAAGTGGTCGGCAGCAGTTTCTCCAGGCAACCCGACGATCAGGTGACTGCACACCTTCAACCCACGCTCGCGTGCCAGCCGTGCGGTATGTTGATAACAGGAGAAATCATGGCCTCGGTTGATGCGTTTTAGCGTTTTATCGTGCGCAGTCTGCAACCCGAGCTCCAACCAGACTTCATAGCCTTGTTCGAGGTAACTCGCCAGCAAATCAAGTGCGGCGGTTGGCACACAGTCCGGGCGCGTGCCTACGCAGATACCGACCATGTCAGCCTGTGCCAGCGCCTGCTGGTACATCTGCGCCAACAAACTCACCTCTGCATAAGTACTGGTATAAGCCTGAAAATAGGCGAGATAGCGCTTTGCGCGATTCACTCTGATGGCCTGCAGTGCCAACTGTTCTGCAATGCTCTGTTGTTGCATTTGCTCATCGGCAAAAGAGGCAACATTACAAAAGGTACAGCCACCGCGCCCCAGCGTGCCGTCGCGGTTAGGACAACTAAAACCGCCGTGCAGCGTGAGTTTATGGATCTTTTCACCGTATCGGCGCTGAAGATCGGCGCCAAACATATTGACTAATTGCGGCAACTGCATAATCTTGGTTGTCTCTGTGTTCAAAGCCCGTGATGCTAATAAGAAACGGCTTTTCCCGCGATGACAGAGATCAACGCTTTCCCCGCAAGGCTTCACCAGGCATAACTATTCATTATAAATGCAAATAAAATCACTCCAGCCAAGATGAATTTTTCTTATTCTCACGCAACCGTTCACGTCAATATGACAAAGCGATGAAAAATAGTTATAAACAACAATAAAGAATGACTTATTAGAATAAAACTCTGCCATTCCCACCCGCACTAGCATGGTGCAGAGATTCGGGCGTTGCACTATAGTGAGACAGCTCACATTTCTCCGGGGGGTACTGCTCTCCTGCGTAAGCTAAAAAACTCAAATAAAATATTAACTATCAAATAATTAACCGAAAAAAATCCCATAAGAAACCCCCTTAGGCCTATAGTTGACCTGCGTATTCTTTCTCGCTAAGTTGGAAGTCCGCTGGAAGCTTTCTGGACGGGCAAACGTCTCGTCATATTTATGCAGTAATTTAAGACTCCCTCTTAAAACAAGTCATTTACCACTTGTGAGAACCGTCACGAGAGGCCATTAACGGAGGGCGGAAAAGCAGATCGGCGCTATTAACCTTGCTGATTGGACTTCTGCCTGAAATTAAGAAGCCGCTCGCAGTGGGTTGTGAGAGTCACGCAGAGCCTGGGGAGGTTCACTGATATGTTGTACGATAAATCCCAAGAGCGGGACAACTGTGGTTTCGGCCTGATCGCCCACATAGAAGGCGAACCTAGCCATAAGGTGGTGCGTACCGCTATTCACGCACTTGCCCGTATGCAGCACCGTGGCGCAATCCTTGCTGACGGCAAGACTGGCGACGGTTGCGGCTTGTTATTACAAAAACCCGACCGCTTTTTCCGCATGGTGGCGGAAGAGCGCAGCTGGCGTTTAGCCAAGAATTACGCCGTTGGCATGATGTTCCTCAGCCAGAACGAAGAGGAAGCCCGTGCCAGCCGCCGCATTGTCGAAGAAGAATTGCAAAATGAAACGCTGTCAGTCGTGGGTTGGCGTGAAGTACCGACCAACCCAGACGTGCTCGGCGAGATTGCCCTCTCTTCTCTGCCGCGTATTGAACAGATCTTTGTTAACGCCCCAGCCGGTTGGCGTCCACGTGATATGGAACGCCGCCTGTTTATCGCGCGCCGCCGTATCGAGAAACGCGTTCAAGACGACAGCTTCTATGTGTGCAGCTTCTCGAATCTGGTGACGATCTATAAAGGCCTGTGCATGCCTGCGGATCTGCCACGCTTCTATCTTGATCTGGCGGACTTGCGCCTGGAATCGGCCATTTGCCTGTTCCACCAGCGTTTTTCTACCAATACCGTACCGCGCTGGCCGCTGGCACAGCCATTCCGCTACCTGGCACACAACGGTGAGATCAACACCATCACCGGCAACCGCCAGTGGGCGCGTGCCCGTACTTATAAGTTCCAGACGCCACTGATCCCGGATTTGCAAACTGCCGCACCGTTCGTTAATGAAACTGGCTCTGACTCCAGCTCGCTGGATAACATGCTGGAACTGTTGCTGGCGGGTGGTATGGATCTGATCCGTGCCATGCGCCTGCTAGTGCCACCTGCCTGGCAGAATAACCCGGACATGGACACCGATCTGCGTGCCTTCTTCGACTTCAACTCGATGCACATGGAGCCGTGGGACGGCCCTGCCGGTATCGTGATGTCCGATGGTCGCTACGCTGCCTGTAACCTGGACCGTAATGGTCTGCGTCCGGCACGCTACGTCATCACCAAAGACAAACTGATTACCTGTGCTTCTGAAGTGGGTATTTGGGATTACCAGCCAGATGAAGTTGTAGAGAAAGGCCGCGTTGGTCCAGGCGAACTGATGGTGATCGATACCCGCAGCGGTAAGATCCTGCATTCCGCCGAGACTGATGACGATCTGAAAAGCCGCCATCCGTATAAAGAATGGATGGAAAAGAACGTCAAGCGCCTGGTGCCGTTCGAAGACTTACCGGCCGATCAAGTCGGCAGTCGTGAACTTGACGACTCACAGCTTGAGACTTACCAAAAACAGTTCGGCTACAGCAGCGAAGAACTGGATCAGGTAATCCGCGTTCTGGGTGAGATCGGTCAGGAAGCCACCGGCTCAATGGGTGATGATACCCCGTTCGCCGTGCTCTCCAGCCGTCCACGCATTATCTATGACTATTTCCGTCAGCAGTTCGCCCAGGTGACCAACCCACCTATCGACCCGCTGCGCGAAGCGCATGTGATGTCGCTGGCGACCAGCATCGGTCGCGAAATGAACGTGTTCTGCGAGGCTGAAGGCCAGGCACACCGTTTAAGCTTTAAATCGCCGATCCTGCTGTACTCCGACTTCAAGCAGCTCACCACGCTGGAAGGCGAATACTATCGTGCCGACAATCTTGATCTGACCTTTGATCCGGCAGAGCAGGATTTGGAACAAACCATCCGCGCGCTGTGTGACGAAGCGGAACGCAAGGTCCGTGATGGCGCCGTGTTACTGGTGTTGTCTGACCGCGCGATCTCCACAAGCCGTCTGCCGGTACCTGCTCCTATGGCCGTCGGTGCGATCCAGACCCGTCTGGTTGAAAAGAGCCTGCGTTGTGACGCTAACATTATCGTTGAAACCGCCAGCGCCCGCGATCCGCACCATTTCGCCGTGCTGTTGGGCTTCGGCGCGACTGCCGTCTACCCGTACCTGGCCTACGAAACCTTAGCCAAACTGGTGGATACCCAGGCGATCGACAAGAAATACCGTGAAGTGATGCTGAACTACCGTAACGGCATCAACAAAGGCCTGTACAAGATCATGTCCAAAATGGGCATATCGACTATCGCTTCTTACCGCTGCGCCAAACTGTTCGAGGCCGTTGGTCTGCATCGTGATTTGTCCGATTTGTGTTTCCAGGGCGTGGTTAGCCGTATCGGCGGAGCCAGCTTCAGTGACATCCAACAGGATCTGCAAAACCTTTCCAAGCGCGCATGGCTGAAACGCAAGCCGCTAGAGCAAGGCGGTCTGCTGAAGTTCGTTCACGACGGCGAGTACCATGCGTATAACCCTGACGTGGTGAGTACGCTACAAACCGCGGTCCACAGCGGTAAATACAGCGACTACCAGACGTATGCCAAGCTGGTGAATGAACGTCCCGTTGCTATGCTGCGCGATTTGTTGGCTATCACGCCGAAAGGCACGCCAATTCCGGTTGATCAGGTTGAACCCGCCGAATCACTGTTCAAACGCTTCGATACTGCAGCCATGTCCATCGGTGCTCTGAGCCCGGAAGCACATGAATCGCTGGCGATCGCCATGAACAGCCTCGGCGGCTTCTCCAACTCTGGTGAAGGCGGCGAAGATCCAGCACGTTACGGCACCAACAAGGTGTCACGCATCAAACAGGTGGCATCAGGCCGCTTCGGTGTGACCCCGGCCTATTTGGTGAATGCAGATGTGATCCAAATTAAAGTCGCGCAAGGGGCCAAACCTGGTGAAGGTGGTCAATTGCCAGGGGATAAAGTCACTCCTTATATCGCCAAGCTGCGTTATTCAGTGCCGGGCGTAACCCTGATATCACCACCGCCGCACCACGACATCTACTCGATCGAAGATCTGGCACAGTTGATCTTCGACCTGAAACAGGTGAACCCGAAGGCAATGATTTCGGTGAAACTGGTTTCTGAACCCGGTGTGGGCACCATCGCGACCGGTGTGGCGAAAGCCTATGCCGATCTGATCACCATCGCAGGTTATGACGGCGGTACCGGTGCCAGCCCATTATCTTCAGTGAAATACGCCGGCTGCCCGTGGGAACTCGGTCTGGTGGAAACCCAGCAGGCACTGGTAGCTAACGGTCTGCGCCATAAAATCCGCCTCCAGGTGGACGGCGGCCTGAAAACCGGCGTGGATATCGTCAAAGCAGCGATCCTCGGCGCAGAAAGCTTCGGCTTCGGCACCGGCCCAATGGTGGCACTGGGTTGTAAATACCTGCGTATCTGTCACCTGAACAACTGCGCAACCGGCGTGGCAACTCAGGATGAAAAACTGCGCCGCGATCATTACCACGGCCTGCCTGAGCGTGTGACCAACTACTTCCAGTTCATCGCACGTGAAACCCGCGAGATAATGGCGCAATTGGGTGTTAGCCAGCTGGTCGATCTGATTGGTCGCACCGAGTTCTTGACCGAGCTGGATGGCATTTCTGCCAAACAGAACAAGCTGGATCTGTCGCCGCTGTTGAAAACTGCCACGCCACATCCTGGCAAGGCGCTGTACTGTACTGAAAGCAGCAACCCACCGTTCGACCAGGGGTTGATGAACAAAGATCTGCTGGCGCAGGCGGAACCGCATATCGAAGCCAAGCAGAGTAAGGCGTTCTACTTCGATATCCGCAATACCGATCGTTCAGTAGGTGCAACACTGTCCGGGGCCATCGCCACAGTCCATGGCGATCAGGGCATGGCGGCCGATCCGATCAAAGCGTACTTCTCCGGCACCGCCGGTCAGAGCTTTGGGGTATGGAATGCCGGTGGGGTTGAACTGACCCTGACCGGTGACGCCAATGACTATGTTGGTAAAGGTATGGCCGGTGGCCGTATTGCCGTGCGCCCACCGATTGGTTCAGCGTTCCGCAGTCACGAAGCCAGCATCATTGGCAATACCTGTCTGTATGGCGCAACCGGCGGCAAGCTGTTCGCCGCGGGTCGTGCAGGTGAACGCTTCGCCGTACGTAACTCTGGCGCTATCACCGTCGTAGAAGGCATCGGTGACAACGGTTGTGAATACATGACTGGTGGCATCGTCTGCGTCCTGGGTAAAACCGGTATCAACTTTGGTGCAGGTATGACCGGCGGTTTTGCCTACGTGCTGGATGAAGATGGCGAATTCCGTAAACGTGTGAACCCAGAGCTGGTGGAAGTGTTGGATGTCGATCAGTTGGCAATTCATGAAGAGCACTTGCGCGGTCTGATTACCGAGCACGTGCAGGCGACCGGTTCTTCGCGTGCGGAAGAGATTCTGGCTAACTGGCCGGAATGGGCACCGAAGTTCGCTCTGGTCAAGCCGAAGTCCAGTGATGTCAAAGCATTGTTGGGTCACCGTAGTCGTTCCGCAGCTGAGCTGCGGGTTCAGGCGCAGTAAGAGGTCATTAATGAGTCAGAATGTTTATCAATTTATCGACCTGCAGCGCGTTGATCCGCCAAAGAAACCGTTGAAGATCCGTAAAATTGAGTTTGTAGAAATTTACGAGCCGTTTTCGGAAACTCAGGCGAAGGCGCAGGCGGACCGTTGTCTGTCCTGCGGTAACCCTTATTGCGAATGGAAATGCCCGGTTCACAACTACATCCCGAACTGGCTGAAACTGGCAAACGAAGGCCGCATCATGGAGGCTGCGGATTTGGCACACCAGACCAACAGCCTGCCGGAAGTATGTGGTCGTGTCTGCCCACAGGATCGCCTGTGTGAAGGCTCCTGTACCCTGAATGATGAGTTCGGTGCGGTAACTATCGGTAACATCGAACGCTATATCAGCGATAAAGCGATCGAAATGGGCTGGAAGCCGGATATGTCCCATGTGCTGCCTACCGGCAAGCGCGTGGCGATCATCGGTGCCGGCCCTGCCGGTCTGGCCTGTGCCGATGTACTGACTCGCAACGGAGTGAAAGCGGTGGTTTACGATCGCCACCCCGAGATCGGTGGTCTACTGACCTTCGGTATTCCGGCCTTCAAGCTGGAAAAAGAAGTGATGGTCAAACGTCGCGGCATTTTCAGCGAGATGGGCATTGAGTTCCAGCTCAATACTGAAGTGGGCAAAGACATCGCCATGGAGACGCTGCTCAATGAGTTTGACGCGGTATTCCTCGGTGTCGGGACTTATCAGTCGATGCGTGGCGGCCTGGAAAACGAAGAAGCACCGGGCGTCTACGACGCACTGCCGTTCCTTATAGCCAACACCAAGCAGTTGATGGGCTATCAGGCCGAGCAACACGAGCCGTATGTCAGCATGGAAGGCAAGCGTGTCGTGGTTCTTGGCGGTGGTGACACCGCGATGGACTGCGTGCGTACCTCTATCCGCCAGGGTGCAACCGAGGTTATCTGTGCTTACCGCCGTGATGAAGCCAATATGCCGGGCTCCAAACGTGAAGTGAAAAATGCGCGTGAGGAAGGGGTTGATTTCAAATTCAACCTGCAGCCGTTGAGTATCGAATTAAATAGCGCTGGCCGCGTAGCCGGAGTGAAAATGGTTCGTACTCAGTTGGGTGCACCAGATGCTAATGGCCGCCAGGTTGCTGAGCAGGTACCGGGCTCTGAACATATCATCGATGCTGATGCAGTGGTCATGGCCTTTGGTTTCCGTCCGCACCAAATGGACTGGCTGGCAGCTCATGACGTTGAGCTCGATAAGCAGGGTCGTATTGTTGCACCGGAAAGCACCGATAATGCCTTCCAGACCAGCAACCCGAAAATTTTCGCCGGTGGCGATGCGGTACGCGGTTCGGACCTGGTGGTTACCGCGATCGCCGAAGGCCGCAAGGCTGCTGATGGCATCATGAATTACCTGGAAGTTTAATCCTTCCCCGCTTTGCCTCTAAGGGCCCGCAGTTCACACTGACGGGCCCTTTGTTTTCACTGCACTCCCCACACGCTTTGTAACAACCTCACCCGCAGTCCAGCGCCTGGCGCGCTATAGTATTCTATTAATATCACTCAGGGCGCAGTTGCGCCTGGTATCTTGATAAGGATAGCTAACCATGAAATTGCCCGTTCCCTTATTAGCCAGCGCTTTGCTGGTTGTCAGTTTCAGCTCACTGGCGATGTCGTTGGATTCACAAGAGGTGGGTTACAACATTGAGGCGCGCGGTGCGGCATCGGTAGTGGCTCAACTGGCGAAAGCAGGCCAGCTTCATGCGGTAGAAAACAGCATTAAGCTGGGTGACGACAGTTGGATTGCCTTGGCACCCAAGTTAGCCAACGGCGGTAACGCCGCCTTTACCGCGGGCGTCAAATCAGCGCTGTCTTCTGCATTGGTCTACAACCCAGCCGCGGTATTGCATGCCCTCGACAAAGGCAATAATTTACCGATCAACGATATCTGCACTGCGCCACCAGAAATACAAGGTGATACCGCCATTACCTCGTTTAAACAACGCGCGACTCACGCACTCACTACTGTGCGTATCGGCGATCTCAGTGCCCCACGTGATGCCTGCATTGCGTCATTGAAAAGCTGACAGCGCCCTTTTTACAGGCAAAAAAAAGGTCGCCGAGGCGACCTTTATTATTCACTGCTACGGGATTATTTCACCACGCGCAATGCTGGGCGACCACCACGTGGCGGCGGTGGCGGCTCATCATCCGGATCGTGATCTTCGCTCAGATCCGGGCGGTCGCCATCAATCACCGACATCAGGCTTTCCGATGGAATCGTCTCATTGTCCATGCCTTCAAACGATCCTTCCGCTTCATAAGCGGCTTCAGGTTCGAACATGGTGCCTGCGCCATTTTCACGCGCATAGATTGCCAGCACGGCAGCCATTGGTACCGAGACCTGACGTGGCACACCACCGAAACGCGCATTAAAGTGCACTTCGTCGTTGCCTAATTCCAGGTTCCCAACTGCACGCGGTGCGATATTCAGAACGATCTGACCATCACGAGCGAACTCCATAGGAACCAAGACGTCAGGACGCGTCACATCTACCACCAGGTGCGGTGTTAGCTGATTATCCAGCAACCACTCATAGAACGCCCGCAACAAATACGGACGGCGTGGAGTCATCTGAGACATATCCATGATGCTTAGCCCCGAGTTTGCAGGCGCATTTCGCGCTCCGCTTCGGTCAGAGAGGCCAGGAAGGCATCACGCTCGAACACACGGGTCATGTAACCTTTCAGCTCTTTGGAACCCGCGCCGATCAGATCAATGCCCAGCTGCGGCAAACGCCACAACAGCGGTGCCAGGTAGCAATCCACCAGGCTGAACTCTTCGCTCATGAAATACGGGGTCTGACCAAAGATAGGGGCAATCGCCAGTAACTCTTCGCGCAGTTGGCGGCGAGCCGATTCAGCTTCCTGACCGTTACTCTGCTCGATTTTGTACATCAGCGAATACCAGTTTTTCTCGATACGCAGCATCATCAGACGGCTCTCACCACGGGCAACCGGATAAACCGGCATCAGTGGTGGATGCGGGAAACGCTCATCGAGGTATTCCATGATGATACGGGATTCATACAAGGTCAGCTCGCGATCGACCAGCGTAGGCACCGTCTGGTACGGGTTGAGGTCAATCAGGTCCTGCGGCAGGTTATCCAACTCAACCTGCTCAATCTCAACGCTGACACCTTTTTCCGCCAGTACGATACGTACTTGATGGCTAAAAATGTCGGTCGGGCCAGAGAACAGCGTCATTACCGAACGTTTGTTGGCAGCGACAGCCATGAAAACCTCCAAGTTATCTAGAAAATACTGCGAATAGCCAACTTCCCTTCATTTTTCATACTGCAACAGTGCTGGCTTATCTGTCTCACCCCCAATGACTTAGCGTACTAAGTTCCAGGGACTCGTCCAGTTGCCCGCCTTGCTGCACCACGAAATCTATCGGGTATACCAGGCTGCTATCCTGAATGATCTTGACCGCAGGCCAGCAACTCGCAGCTAAACCCGAGGTCTAAAAACCGGCCTTGGAAGTAAACTGATAACTGCTGCATGGCGAACAGGCGCAAAAGTGGATGATAGTTTACCAGATTTTGCTTGTTTTGTGGGGGCTGTACGGCTAATTCGTATTGAATTGTCTGATATACCAAAGATTTTAGTAACGACAACTTGATTTTCAGGCATAAAAAAACCCGGTGAAGCACCGGGTTTTTTGCGTAAATTCCACTGCCAAGGCAGTAAAAAATTAACGCTTGGAGAACTGCGGACGACGACGTGCTTTACGCAGGCCGACTTTCTTACGTTCAACCTGACGGGCGTCACGAGTAACGAAGCCAGCTTTACGCAATTCTGCACGCAGAGTCTCGTCGTACTCCATCAGTGCACGGGTGATACCGTGACGGATAGCGCCAGCTTGACCAGAGATACCACCACCTTTAACGGTGATGTACAGGTCAAATTTACCAACCATGTCGGTCAGTTCCAACGGTTGACGAACTACCATGCGGGCAGTTTCGCGACCGAAGTACTGTTCCAGGCTGCGCTGGTTAATTACGATGTTACCACTGCCCGGCTTGATAAAAACGCGAGCGGCGGAGCTTTTGCGGCGACCAGTGCCGTAGTATTGATTTTCAGCCATTGCCTATAATCCCGATTAGATGTCAAGAACTTGCGGTTGCTGTGCCGCATGAGTGTGCTCAGTGCCCGCGTAAACTTTCAGTTTACGGAACATTGCACGACCCAACGGACCCTTTGGCAGCATGCCTTTAACCGCGATTTCAATCACGCGCTCAGGACTGCGGGCAATCATCTCTTCAAAGGTCGCTTGCTTGATACCACCGATGTGGCCAGTGTGGCGGTAATACACCTTGTCTGTACGCTTGTTGCCGGTTACAGCAACTTTTTCTGCGTTCAGAACGATGATGTAGTCACCGGTATCAACGTGCGGGGTGTATTCCGCTTTATGCTTGCCGCGCAGACGACGAGCCAGTTCAGTAGCGAGACGGCCTAAAGTTTTACCATCTGCATCAACAACGTACCAGTCGCGTTGAACGCTCTCTGGTTTAGCTGTAAAAGTTTTCATTAGAAAGCTTACCCAATAATTAGTTACACGTTGGTGAACACCCAAACGCTCGAAAACAGTTGAGGCTCACACGACCATACAAGTCCAGCAAACCTACCCCTTCGAATAGCCATTGCCGGCACTATAAAGTTTTTGGGAAAAAAAACTTTGTTGTAACGTGGGGTCGCAAGATTATAGAGAAGTCGCTCACAAAGATCGAACGCTTTTTGAATGGAAATACAATTTATCGCTAGCAGAGGAAAACCGGGGACTCCAATGACTGAATCCCCGTGGACCTTATGGCAAATGCGGCAGCTTCAAATACTCTTCACTCTGCATCTCTTGCAGGCGCGACAAGCAACGTTGGTATTCAAACTTCAGCCGCTCACCCTGATAGATCTCAAACATCGAGGCTTCAGCAGAAATAACCAGCTTAACGTGACGTTCGTAAAATTCGTCCACCAAGGCCAGGAAACGACGCGCGGTATTTTCCTTCAGCGGCCCCATCACCCGCACATTATACAGGATGACGCTGTGATACAGGCGCGATAATGCAATGTAGTCCAACTGGCTGCGTGCATCCTCGCACAGCGTGTGGAAATCCACAGCCAGCACGCCATCTACCGCACGGATCGCCTGCAGTGGCCGATGATTGATCTGCAAGACCGGCGCAAACTCGCCTTCCTTGCCGGCTAGCTTCCCAAATATCCGGTCCATGGTCTGCCGAGTCTGCTCATCAAGCGGCGTCAGATACAGATGTGCCTGAGTCAACGTACGTAGGCGGTAGTCAATGCCAGCATCGACGTTCATGACATCACAATAGGTATTGATCAGGTCTATCGCCGGCAGGAAGCGCGCACGCTGCAAGCCATTGTGATACAAATCGTTAGGCGGAATATTTGAAGTGGCCACCAGCGTGATGCCTCGGGCAAACAAGGCCTGCAACAGCGTAGCTAACAGCATGGCGTCAGTGATGTCGGAGACAAAGAATTCATCGAAGCACAGCACATCGGTTTGCGCTTTAAACCCATCAGCGATGATTTCAAGCGGGTTCTCTTGCCCTTGCAGTTCCGTCAGCTCTTCGTGCACCCGCAGCATAAAGCGATGGAAATGCAACCGCAGCTTGCGCTCTCCCGGCAGGCTGTGGAAGAACATGTCCATCAACCAGGTTTTGCCGCGCCCAACACCGCCCCACATATATAAGCCCTGCACTGGGCGTTGTTTTACGACTTCGTTACGCTTGCCCAACAAACGACTGAGCTTACCGCGCAGGCCGCTGGCTGACGCACTGACGGCAGGTGTCTGCTGCAATGCCTGATAGATATGATCCAGTTGAGTCACGGCCTGACGCTGAACCGCATCGGCCTGGTATTCTCCCGCGTCCAGCGCCTGCTGGTAGCGTGATAACGGTGATTGTGCCTGCATCTGTTCGATGTTTCCTAAGAACGCTATCCCCTTCATCTTCAAGCTGCCGCAGCGTTGCCTCCTTAATCCCAACAGCCTTGAAAGCTTAGCGTTGGAAATCCGCACGGTTGCTGCCTTGTCGTAGCTTGAAACCTATTGGGCATAATAAATTATTTAGCCAATTTTGGCGGCAAGTTGATGCTGCTTCGCACCGTAATCGCCACAAATACCCACTCCGGGCAATACTGAAAAACCCTGTAAACACTAGGTAAAAGCTCATCAGGATTCCACTCGGACAAGGTTAACGGTTATAGTGGATATTATTAAGTGAAAAATCCCTGCGGAACAACGAAGTCAAAATAGGAGTCATCATGACCTGGGAGTATGCGCTGATTGGTTTGGTGGTCGGTATCGCCATTGGTGCGGTAGCGATGCGTTTTGGTAACCGTAAATTACGCCAACAACAAGTTTTGCAGAACGAGTTGGACAAGAGCAAAACCGAGCTGGAAGAATATCGTCAAGAGCTGGTTGGCCATTTTGCTCGCAGCGCTGAGCTGTTGGACAACATGGCACGTGACTATCGCCAGCTGTATCAGCATATGGCGAAAAGCTCCAACAACTTGCTGCCAGACCTGCCGATGCAGGAAAACCCGTTCCGCTATCGCCTGACCGAAGCCGAAGCGGACAATGATCAGGCGCCGGTAGAAATGCCGCGCGACTACTCTGAAGGCGCATCTGGCCTGCTGCGTGGCGAACGCCCACGCCGCGACTAAACGCTTTTCTTTACCCGTGGGACAGCCCCACGGGTTTCTTACTCTTCCCCCTACTGCTTACCCCGCGCTGAGCTATCCTTAAAGCTGGCGATTGAGTGAACTTTTCACGCAAATTCACGGTCTTACCCTTCACTATGGTATTGCTGCTGCTTTATCATCACTATTTCACCGGCAGGTATTGAGAGAGTTATTATCAATGAAGAAAAAGTCGTTAATTCTTAGTGCATTGGCAATGAGCATTGGCCTCACACTGACCTCCGTACCGGCAGCCACCGCGGCGATGCCCGTCGCCGTTCAGGGGCAGCCGCTGCCAAGCCTGGCGCCGATGCTGGAAAAAGTCTTGCCTGCAGTAGTCAGCGTGCATGTTGAAGGGACTCAGGTGCAGCGCCAACAAGTACCGGAGGAATTTAAACGCTTCTTCGGCCCGGGCGGCCCTGGGCAGCAACAGAGCTCACGTCCATTTGAAGGGCTAGGGTCTGGCGTCATTATCGATGCCACCAAAGGTTATGTGCTGACCAACAATCACGTGATCAACAACGCCGACAAAATCAGCGTGCAGTTGAATGATGGCCGTGAAGTTGACGCCAAGCTGGTTGGTCGTGACGAACAGTCCGACATCGCTTTGCTGCAACTCAGCGACGTGAAAAACCTGACGGCGATTAAAATAGCGGACTCAGATCAACTGCGGGTCGGCGATTTCGCTGTGGCTGTCGGTAACCCATTCGGCCTCGGCCAAACCGCCACTTCCGGTATTATTTCTGCGTTAGGCCGCAGCGGCCTGAACCTGGAAGGGCTGGAAAACTTCATCCAGACCGACGCCTCCATCAACCGGGGCAACTCAGGTGGTGCGTTGGTTAACCTCAACGGCGAGCTGATCGGTATCAACACCGCCATTTTGGCGCCAAGCGGCGGTAACGTGGGCATCGGCTTCGCTATTCCGAGCAACATGGCGCAAAACCTCAGCCAGCAGTTGATCGAGTTTGGTGAAGTGAAACGCGGCTTGCTGGGCATCAAAGGCAGCGAAATGACGGCCGATATGGCCAAGGCATTTAATACCGATGCCCAACGCGGTGCCTTCGTCAGTGAAGTGCTCCCGAAATCAGCCGCCGCCAAGGCAGGTATCAAAGCCGGCGATATTCTGGTTTCTGTTGACGGCAAACCGGTCAGCAGCTTCGCCGAGTTGCGTGCCAAGGTAGGGACTACCGCACCGGGCAAAACCATCAAGGTTGGGTTGCTGCGTGATGGCAAACCACAGGAAGTTTCCGTTACGCTGGATAACAGCGAAAGTGCTTCGACCAATGCCGAAACGCTGTCACCGGCCTTGCAGGGTGTTTCACTCAGCAACAGCGCCATTCCAAGCGGCGAGAAAGGCGTGAAGATCGATCGAGTAGACAAAGGTTCTGTGGCAGCGCAGATCGGGCTACAGAAAGACGATGTAATCATTGGCGTCAACCGCCAGCGTATTGAGAACATCACGGCGCTGCGTAAGGTCCTTGAAGCCAAACCACCAGTAATGGCGCTGAACATCGTACGTGGCGGTGAAACCATTTATCTGCTGCTGCGTTAATCGGTAATTTGTTTAAAAACCGGGCTCGGTGACATACTGCGCCCGGTATTCTCATGTTATCCTCCGTGTATCTTTCATCTCACGTACTAAAACTCCATGTTTGCTAAGCTCTTGCGCTCCGTCGTTATTGGTCTAATCGTTGCCGGTCTGTTGCTGGTTGCTCTGCCTGCGCTACGTTCTTCCAATACTCTGTTCGCAGAAAAACATGACAATACCCGTGATGAAACACCGGTTAGCTACAATAAGGCGGTGCGACGTGCTGCGCCTGCCGTAGTGAATATCTATAACCGTAATATGAGTGGCGCTGCCAACGTGCTGTCGCTAGGTTCTGGCGTGATCATGAACGATCGCGGTTATATCCTAACAAATCGCCACGTGATTAAAGATGCACAGCAAATTACGGTTGTGCTCCAGGATGGCCGCCGCTACGAAGCTCTCTTAGTCGGCTCTGACAGCCTGACCGATCTGGCTGTTCTGAAAATAGATCCTGGCAACCTGCCGGTAATCCCATTTAATAACGCCCGCACTGCACACGTCGGTGACGTCGTCTTGGCGATCGGCAACCCTTATAATCTCGGTCAGACCGTCACCCAGGGTATCCTCAGCGCTACCGGGCGCATCAGTATGAGCACAACCGGCCGCCAGACCTTTCTGCAAACAGATGCTTCGATTAACCGTGGCAACTCGGGTGGCGCGCTGGTCAACTCACTGGGTGAGTTAATCGGTATAAACACGCTGACCTACGACAAAATCACTGACGGTGAGACACCAGAAGGTTTGGGGTTCGCTATTCCTATCGAACTGGCGACCAAAATCATGGATAAACTGATCCGCGACGGTCGTGTCATCCGTGGTTACTTTGGCATTCAGGGTAAAGAGATTATTCCCCTGCGCTCGTCCAATTCTGGTATCGACCGCCTGCAGGGCATTATCGTGACAGAAATTACGCCGAACGGGCCCGCAGGCAATGCAGGTTTCCATATCAACGACGTGATTATCAATGTGGATAACAAACCGGCAATTTCTGTACTGGAAACCATGGACCAAGTGGCTGAGATCCGCCCTGGGACTGAAATTCCGGTGGTCGTGCTGCGAGAGGGAAAACGCATCACGCTGAAGATGACGGTCGGTGAGTTCCCGGAAGACAGCAATTAAAAAGGGCCCGGCAATGCCGAGCCCCAAACTGTATTTCCGCCGGAGGCAACGCCCCGGCGTTTAACAAATTACTCGCCTTTCACACGCTCGATATTTGCACCCAGCGCACGCAGCTTGTCTTCAATACGCTCATAACCACGGTCAATGTGATAGATACGATCGACAACGGTCACACCGTCGGCGATGCAACCTGCCAACACCAGACTGGCAGAAGCGCGCAGATCGGTTGCCATCACTTGAGCGCCAGACAGCTGCTCAACACCATGACAAATCACAGTGTTGCTCTCGATCTCTGCGTGTGCACCCATACGGATCAATTCAGGCACGTGCATGAAACGGTTTTCAAAGATCGTCTCGGTGATCACACCGGTTCCTTCCGCGACCAGGTTCAGCAAGCTGAACTGGGCTTGCATATCGGTCGGGAACCCTGGATGTGGTGCAGTGCGAATGGTAACCGCTTTCGGGCGTTTGCCATGCATATCCAGGCTGATCCAGTCTTCACCAACTTCAATATCCGCACCTGCTTCACGCAGTTTGGCTAACACAGCGTCCAAGGTGTCTGGACGGGTGTCACGGCACAGTACTTTACCGCCAGAAACTGCTGCGGCGATCAGGAAGGTACCGGTCTCAATACGGTCAGGCAGAACGCGATAAACACCGCCACCCAGGCGCTCAACGCCTTCGATAGTGATGCGGTCACTGCCCGCACCAGTAATTTTCGCACCCAGCGTGTTGAGGAAGTTGGCAGTATCGACAATTTCCGGCTCACGTGCAGCGTTTTCAATCACGGTGGTGCCCGTTGCCAGAGTTGCAGCACTCATGATGGTCACGGTAGCGCCAACGCTCACCTTGTCCATAACGATGTGCGCGCCTTTCAGGCGGCCGTCAACGGAAGCTTTAACATAACCTTCTTCCAGTTTGATCTCTGCACCAAGCTGTTCCAGGCCGGTGATATGCAGGTCAACCGGACGTGCACCGATTGCACAACCACCCGGCAGTGAAACCTGACCACGACCAAAACGAGCAACCAATGGCCCCAGCGCCCAAATGGAAGCGCGCATGGTTTTCACCAAATCGTACGGCGCACAAAACTCGTCCACGCCGCTGGCGTCAACAAACACGGAACCGTTGCGCTCAATCTTGGTGCCTAACTGGCTGAGTAGCTTAATGGTGGTATCGATGTCCTTCAGCTTCGGGACATTCTGCAGCTCGACCGGCTCTTCCGCTAACAGTGCGGCGAACAAGATCGGCAGGGCGGCGTTTTTAGCCCCGGAAATAGCAACTTCACCGCTGAGGCGGGTCCGGCCCTGCACACGAAATTTATCCATTTGACTACTCTCTATTATCTAAACTGATGCTGCCCGCCCTTCTGGGCAAACAGCCTTAAAATCCGTTGAGTTTGCGGTCTCGCTGCCACTCTTCAGGGGTATATGCCTTGATCGACAAAGCATGAATACGGTTGTCCGCAATGTATTCCATCAGTGGCGCATAGACCGCCTGCTGTTTTTTAACGCGGCTCATAGCAGCAAATAATTCGCCGACCACGATCACCTGAAAATGGCTGCCGTCGCCGGTAACATGTGCTTCATCCAGTGCCAATGCGCGCATCAACACGTCTTTTATCTCGTTATTTTCCATAGTATCCAGTTCTGCATCAAAAGGATCATAATCAGCCTGACATCTTAGTGGAATACGACGTTTTCTTAAACTAAAGAAAAAGCCCCTGTGTGACAGGGGCTTTTTGAAAGAAAACCGTCTTTAGCCAGCCTAAAATAGGGCTAACCAGCGGTATCGACAGGCATTATTGCTTGCAGGTTGTACAGCGCGATCAGCGTTTTTAAACGATCGCTGGCACCAGAAATTTTTAATTCCACACCACGTTGACGCTGCTGTTCGCGCAGATGCACCAGCAGTGCCAGCCCGGAAGAGTCCACGCGCTGCAGTTGCGTAACGTCGAGGACGGTTTTATCCGCCAGCAACGTTTCCCGCTGTTCCCACAGCGGCAACAACGTTTCCCGATCCAGCTCACCGCGCAGGATCAGGGTCTGTTGTTGCGATTCAAAGCTGAGTGCTGCGGACATCAGTTTTTCTGATCCAGCGTGATTGGCCGCTGCGCTGCTGCCTGCAGTTGTTTGGTCAGGCCCTCAATCCCTTGGGTACGCAACGTAGATGCCCACTCGTTTTGTTTAGTGGTAATCATGCTGACACCTTCGGCAATCATGTCATACGCCTGCCAGTGACCGGTTTTGCTGTTTTTACGCCACTGGAAATCCAGACGCACCGGGGGACGACCGCCTTGATCAATGATGGTTACACGGATGGCCACAATGTCGGCAGTGCCGAGCGGCTGCTCAGGTTCAATCTGATAAGTCTGGCCGTGGTACATCGCCAACGCCTGGCCGTAAGCTTGTTCCAGATAAGCCTGGAATGCGGTGAAGTAAGCTTCACGCTGCGCCGGTGTGGCTTCTTTGTAATAACGGCCCAGCACCAGCGCGCCAGCGTATTTGACCTGTACAAACGGCATCAACTCCTCGTGCACAACGGCACGCAGGTAGTTAGGGTCTTGTTTGATTTTCGGCTGCTCTGTTTTAAGACGGTTGAAGGTCTTTTGAGCCGCATCTTGCATCAGGCTGTAAGGATTGGTTTGATCGACCGCATTCGCCAGCGGCGCAACCACCAGCAGGGCAACCATAAGTAAACGTTTAAACATGCAGGCTTCCTCTCTTAATGAATGGGGGCAGCAGATTGCGGCGCAGCACCGGCAGCCGGGCTAGCAGCCGCGTCTCCCGCTTTATCTGCGTTATCCTGGCCGCCGCTCTTATACAAGAACTGGCCGATCAGATCTTCCAGAACCATTGCTGATTTGGTGTCCTGAATAGTGCCGCCGTCTTTCAAAATGGCAGTCCCCATATCCGGATCTTCAAAACCGACGTTCAGTGCCAGATATTGTTCTCCCAGCAGACCGGAAGTACGGATCGCCAATGAACTGGTATCCGGGATCTGGTCGAATTTATCCTGGATATCCAGGGCGACACGCGGTGTATACGTTTTAGGGTCAAGCGAGATATCAGCCACACGGCCAATGACCACGCCGCCAATTTTCACCGGTGAACGTGCTTTCAGACCGCCGATATTATCGAAGGTCGCGTAAATACGGTATGTTGGTTCGTTACCAATCGACTTAATGTTCGCCACTTGCAGACACAAAAACACGATGGCGCACAGCGCAATCAGCATAAATGCCCCAACCCAGATTTCACTTTTCTTCGTTTGCATCGAATCAATTCCCAAACATCAGTGCTGTCAGCACAAAATCCAATCCCAACACCGCCAGTGACGAATGTACCACGGTACGGGTCGTTGCCCGGCTAATGCCTTCAGAGGTCGGTACCGCATCATACCCGTTGAAAATGGCAATCCAGGTCACGGTGATGGCAAATACCACGCTCTTGATCAGGCAGTTGAGTAAGTCTTTTTTCCACTCTACGGCGCCCTGCATTGCTGACCAGAAGAAGCCACTGTCAATGCCCTTCCAGTCTACGCCAACCACCGAACCGCCCCAGATGCCGATCGCGACAAAGATCAGCGTCAGTAGCGGCATACTGATCAATCCTGCCCAGAAGCGGGGTGCAACAATGCGCCGTAGCGGATCGACTGCCATCATTTCCAGGCTTGAGATTTGTTCGGTTGCCTTCATCAGGCCAATTTCGGCTGTCAACGCCGAACCAGCACGACCAGCAAATAACAGTGCCGTGACCACTGGCCCCAATTCGCGCAGCAATGACAATGCTACCATCATGCCCAAACTGGCCTCGGCGCTGTAGGTGGTGAGCACAATATAACCCTGCAGCCCTAGCACCATGCCGATAAACAACCCGGAGACCATGATGATCAACAGTGACTGTACGCCAACGCTGTGCATCTGTTTGAGCAGCAGCGGCCACTGTTTGCGTGGTTCAGGCCGCCCGACCAGCGCGCCCCACAGCATCAACCCGGCACGCCCAAAGCTGGCGCTGGTGTTGATGCCACGGCGTCCTAACGACGCTAACGCCTGTAATAACATCAGCTTATTTACTCCCTAAACCTAACAGCTCGGCCTGATAGTCACCGGCCGGATAACGGAAAGGTACTGGCCCATCGGCAATACCATCCAGGAACTGGCGCACGCGCGCATCAGGATTGTTCTGTAATTCTTGCGCCGTGCCTTCGGCTATCACCCGATGATCAGCAACAATGTACGCATAATCGGCAATGCTCAGTACTTCTGGCACATCGTGTGAAACCACGATGCAGGTGATACCCAGTGCGTGATTCAGTTCATCGATCAGCTTGACCAATACACCCATGGTGATCGGATCCTGGCCGACAAACGGCTCATCGAACATGATCATTTCCGGGTCGAGCGCGATAGCCCTCGCCAGCGCGGCACGCCGTGCCATACCGCCGGACAATTCATTGGGCATCAGGTCAGCCGCACCACGCAACCCAACAGCTTCCAGCTTCATCATCACCGTGCTGCGCAGGAGCGGCTCCGGCAAACGACTATGTTCACGCAGCGGGTAAGCTACGTTTTCAAACACTGTCAGATCGGTGAACAGCGCCCCCGACTGGAACAGCATGCTCATTTTCTTGCGCGCATCATACAGTTGATGACGGGACAACGCGGGAATGTTGTCGCCATCGAACCAGATCTCGCCACAGTCCGGCGTCAACTGACCGCCGATCAGACGCAAAAGCGTCGTTTTGCCAATACCGGACGGCCCCATGATCGCCGTCACCTTGCCACGGGGAACCGTCAGGTTGATATCTTCAAATATCAGTCGATCGCCGCGCGAGAAACTCATATCGCGAACTTCGACCAGATTCTCTGCCTTCTGGTGCATGTTAATGGATCCTTTACGTACGGCTCATTTTTGCTAAATCTACCCGTGATGTTAAAGCAACGGGCGCAATGCGTCTTATCTTTACAAAAACTTACCGGCATTTCGTTACCAATGGTGCGCCAAGGCACAGCCTATTTTACTTTTACGCGTCACCCGGTCAAAATTGGCACCATAACGAAAAAAAACGAAAGTGTTCATATATTAGCCGGGAAAACCCGTTGCTGCGGCTTTAGTCTGCACAACGGAGGGCAAAGCAAGATAGCCGAATTACGGCTTTTAACCAACGAACCGGGATAATACCCAACAAAGGACCCTGCATGTTTCTCGCGATAGCGTTATTAATCGTTGGTTTATTTTTACTGGTGTATGGCGCAGACCGCTTAGTTTACGGTGCTGCGGTAATTTCTCGTTCACTTGGCGTACCACCGCTGATTATCGGCATGACCATCGTCGGTATCGGCACGTCATTACCGGAACTGTTCGTATCTACGACAGCAGCGCTGAACGGGCAAATAGATATGGCTGTAGGGAACGTATTAGGTTCCAACATTACAAATATTCTATTGATCCTGGGCGTTGCTGCGCTGATACATCCTTTGGCGGCGCGTTCCGAAGTTTTACGGCGCGAACTGCCGCTGATGTTGGCGGTCACAGTATTGTGTGGCTTCGTCTTGATGGATGGCACCTTGAGCCGGCTGGATGGCGTGGTGCTGTTGGCTGCCGCCGCCGTCTTTATTTTGTTGATGCTAAAAATTGCCCGGCTGGCGCAGCGTGAAGGCAATGACAGCCTGACCGTGGAACAAATGGCCGAACTGCCGCAGGACAGCAGCAATACTGTCGCGGTGCTGTGGCTGGTGTTGGCGTTTATCATTCTGCCACTGTCTTCCAGAATGGTGGTCGATAACGCCACGGTGATTGCGCACTATTTCGGTATGAGTGAACTGGTTGTCGGTTTGACCATTATCGCTATTGGAACCAGCCTGCCTGAACTGGCCACCTCCATCGCCGGGGCACTAAAGGGTGAGGATGATATGGCAATTGGTAATATCATCGGTTCCAATATTTTCAACACGGTAATCGTGCTGGGGGTTCCCGCCCTGCTGTCTCCGGGCAGCGTCGATGCCGCCGCCTTCCATCGCGATTACTGGGTGATGTTGGCAGTCAGCATTGTGCTCAGTGCCCTGTGCATTGGGCGGAAACATCGCATCGGCCATCTGGCAGGCGCTCTGTTATTATGTGGTTTTATTGCGTATCTTGCGGTGCTGTTCTTTAACCCTTTCCATTTATTTGGCTATACCCTATAGCCGTTGAAAGATTCGAAGACGGCAAAAGAACGACTAACCGGCCACAGCCGATTTGAACAGCGCTTGCGCTGATCCGCTGGTTGAGCCGAAGAACAAGGCTCATCATCTCTGGGAACTTAGCCCGCTAAGTGCCCAGAGTAAGAAAAAGCAGCCAACACCCCTGTATCTTAAAGAGAAAGGGGATAACCGACGGGAATGAGTATGTCGAACATTCAGTTGCAACCGGGCTTTGATTTTCAGCAGGCAGGTAAAGAAGTGCTGCAGATTGAACGTGACGGGCTGGCTCAGCTCGATCAATACATCAATGCAGACTTCACCCGCGCCTGCGAGTTGATTGCCGGTTGCAGTGGCAAAGTGGTCGTGATGGGCATGGGTAAATCCGGGCATATCGGCTGCAAAATTGCTGCGACCTTTGCCAGCACAGGCACGCCTGCGTTCTTTGTTCATCCTGCCGAAGCCAGCCACGGCGACCTCGGAATGGTCACTACGCAAGATATCGTGCTCGCCATATCAAACTCGGGTGAGTCTAACGAAATCCAGGCGCTGATCCCGGTATTGAAGCGCCAGCAAATCCCATTGATCTGCATGACCAACAATCCGGACAGCTCGATGGGCAAAGCGGCCGATATTCACTTGTGCATCAAGGTGCCACAAGAAGCCTGTCCGCTTGGCCTGGCCCCGACCACCAGCACCACTGCCACTCTGGTGATGGGTGATGCCTTGGCCGTCGCACTGCTGAAAGCGCGGGGGTTCACGCCAGAAGATTTTGCCCTTTCGCACCCAGGCGGCGCTCTGGGTCGCCGATTGTTGCTACGTGTATGCGACATTATGCACAGTGGTGATGAAATCCCCCATGTCAGTGCCGACGCTTCTTTACGCGACGCATTACTGGAGATCACCCGTAAAAATCTGGGTATGACAGTCATCTGTGACGATCTGATGAAGATCGCCGGTATCTTCACCGATGGTGACCTGCGCCGAATATTTGATATGGGCATTAACCTCAACGAAGCCAAGATCGTCGATGTCATGACACAGGGCGGCATACGAGTACGCCCGAACCTGTTGGCCGTCGACGCGTTGAACCTGATGCAGCAACGTCATATCACCGCCGTGCTGGTTGCCGATGGCGACCAATTGCTGGGTGTGGTACATATGCATGACATGCTGCGCGCCGGCGTCGTTTAATTATGGAAGAGAACTCAATGAGTCTGGTTGAAACCTGCTACGGGCCTGTAGAACAAGACGTCATGGCGCGTGCCGGGAAAATCCGCCTGCTGATTTGTGATGTCGATGGCGTGCTGTCAGACGGC
The DNA here is from genome assembly GCF_001590905.1 of Serratia grimesii NBRC 13537. Classification (GTDB taxonomy): domain Bacteria; phylum Pseudomonadota; class Gammaproteobacteria; order Enterobacterales; family Enterobacteriaceae; genus Serratia; species Serratia grimesii. Next base: position 157,854 of record NZ_BCTT01000011.1, on the reverse strand, counting down.
CTGATTTTTATGGGCAACAATGGCGAAGAGTTAAAGGCGTTCAACGTCCGTGACGGTTACGGCATCCGCTGCCTGAAAACCTCAGATATCGACGTGGCGATCATCACCGGCCGCTCCGCCAAGCTACTGGAGGACCGAGCTAACACCCTCGGTATCACTCACCTTTATCAGGGGCAATCCGATAAGCTTTTGGCCTTCCGTGAACTGTTGGATACACTGTCGCTCACGGCAGATCAGGTGGCCTATATTGGCGACGATCTGATCGACTGGCCGGTGATGGCGCAAGTGGGCCTGGCCGTTGCAGTCGCAGATGCACATCCGTTGCTGCTACCACGCGCCCATTACGTTACCCGCATTGCCGGCGGCCGGGGCGCGGTGCGCGAGCTGTGTGACATTATTCTTTTGGCTCAGAACAAGCTGGAGGACGCCAAAGGGCTGTCGATATGAGTAAAACCAAACTTTGGATCACCCTCTTGCTGGCGGTGATCGCATTGGCGCTGATTGGCTGGAACATGGCTGACTTCAATAATGACTCGGTCCCAGGGCCGGTCAACAGCCAGGACCCAACTTACCAGAGCCAGCACACGGTCACCATAGTGTACAATCCGACCGGCAAGCTGAGTTACAAGCTGGTGGCGGAAGACGTGAAGTACTATGAGGCCGACGAATTAAGCTGGTTTACCCAGCCAGTGATGACGCTGTTTGATGAAAACGCGGTGGCCACCTGGTCAGTTCGCGCCGATCGCGCCAAACTGACTAAAGACCGGATGCTGTATCTTTACGGCCATGTCGAGGTGAACAGCCTGACCACCACCTCACAGCTGGAAAAAATTAAAACAGACAATGCTCAGGTGAACCTGGTGACCCAAGATGTGGCTTCGGATGACGAAGTGACACTCTACGGGACGAACTTCACCTCTAACGGCATGAAAATGCGTGGGAACCTGCGGGCCAAAACCGCTGAGCTGATTGATAAGGTTAAGACCAACTATGAAATTCAGAACCAACAAACGAAGCCGTAATCTGTTGATCGGCAGCTTGATTTTGGCCGCCAGTGCACCCGCTTGGGCGCTGAAGTCCGACTCCAGTCAACCAGTGAGCATTGACTCACTGAAACAGTCTCTGGACATGCAGAGCAACGTCAGCACCTTTACCGATAACGTGGTGATCAAGCAAGGCACTATCGATATCAAAGCCGACAAGGTCGTGGTGACCAGGCCGGGCGGCGACCAGAACAAAACCTATATTGAAGCCTTTGGTAACCCAGTTACTTTTTACCAGATGCAAGACAGCGGCAAGCCGGTTAAAGGCCATGCCCAAAAGGTCCGTTACGATGTCGCATCGCAGTTAGTGACCCTGACCGGGAATGCCTATCTGGAACAGCTCGACAGCAACGTAAAAGGCGATCGCATCACCTACCTGGTGCAACAGCAGCAAATGCAGGCGTTTAGCGATAAAGGCAAACGCGTGACTACGGTTCTGGTACCGTCGCAGTTGCAAGACAAAAACGGGCAAAAGAAGAGTAACTAATCACTTATGGCTACACTCATCGCAGAAAACTTGGCGAAAGCCTACAAGGGCCGCAAAGTTGTTGAAGACGTCAGTCTGAACGTGAAATCCGGCGAAATCGTCGGCCTTTTGGGGCCAAACGGCGCCGGCAAGACCACCACCTTTTACATGGTGGTCGGTATCGTCCAGCGTGACGCCGGGCGTATCGTGATTGACGAAGAAGATATCAGCCTGTTGCCACTTCATGCGCGCGCACGTCGTGGTATCGGCTATCTGCCGCAAGAAGCGTCAATCTTCCGCCGCCTGAGCGTGTATGACAACCTGATGGCCGTTCTGGAGATCCGTGACGATCTCAGCAGTGAACAGCGAGCAGACCGTGCGGTAGAGCTGATGGAAGAGTTTCATATCACCCATCTGCGCGACAACCTGGGCCAGGCGCTGTCCGGTGGCGAACGCCGCCGCGTGGAGATCGCCCGAGCACTGGCGGCCAACCCGAAATTCATCCTGCTGGATGAACCGTTCGCCGGGGTCGACCCCATTTCCGTTATCGACATTAAAAAAATTATCGAGCACTTGCGTGACAGCGGCCTGGGCGTGCTGATCACCGACCACAACGTGCGCGAAACGCTGGACGTATGTGAACGCGCCTATATCGTCAGCCAGGGCAAACTGATTGCTCACGGCACGCCGGATGCTATTCTGGCCGATGAGCAGGTGAAACGCGTTTATCTGGGCGAAGAATTCCGCCTCTGAGTACCAGCACGTCCTGATGGGCGACGCTTAACGGAAGTAGACAGAAGATTATGAAGCAAGGTTTGCAACTCAGGTTTAGTCAACAATTGGCTATGACCCCCCAACTCCAGCAGGCGATTCGCCTGTTGCAGTTGTCCACGCTTGAGCTCCAGCAGGAGATACAGCTGGCGTTAGAGAGCAACCCATTGCTTGAACAGACCGACCTGCACGAAGAAATCGATACCAAAGAAACCATCGAAACCGAAGGTTTGGACACCCGCGAAGCGCTGGAACAGAAAGACATGCCAGAAGAGCTGCCGCTGGACGCCACTTGGGACGAAATCTACACGGCGGGCACCCCCTCTGGCACCCGCACTGATTACAGTGATGATGAGCTGCCGGTTTATCAGGGTGAAACCACCCAGACCCTGCAAGACTATCTGATGTGGCAGGTAGATCTCACACCGTTTTCCGATACGGATGCCGCCATCGCCACCTCAATCGTCGACGCTGTCGATGACACCGGTTATCTCACCGTGCCACTGGAAGACATTCTGGAGAGCATCGGTGACGAAAATGTGACAATGGACGAAGTCGAAGCCGTGTTGAAACGCGTACAGCGTTTTGATCCGGTTGGCGTTGCCGCGCGCGATCTGCGCGACTGCTTGTTGGTTCAGCTTTCCCAATATGCCGAAGACACGCCGTATCTGGCTGAAGCACGCCTGATCATCAGTGAACATCTGGACTTGCTGGCGAACCACGACTTTCGCAGCCTGATGCGATCAACGCGCTCAAAAGAAGATACACTGAAAGAAGCGATGCAGTTGATCCAGTCACTCGATCCACGTCCGGGCCAGTCGATCAATACCGGCGAGTCTGAGTATGTGATCCCAGACGTGCTGGTACGCAAGGTGCAAGATGTTTGGACGGTTGAGCTCAACAGCGACAGTATTCCACGGCTGAAGATCAACCAGCAATACGCCGCAATGGGCAACAGCGCGCGTAACGACAGTGACGGTCAGTACATCCGCAGCAATCTGCAGGAAGCCAAATGGCTGATCAAAAGTCTGGAAAGCCGAAACGACACCTTACTGAAAGTCTCACGCTGCATTGTCGAGCAGCAGCAGGCCTTCTTTGAGCAGGGTGCAGAATTTATGAAGCCCATGGTACTGGCAGATATCGCACAGGCCGTGGAGATGCATGAATCGACAATCTCACGTGTGACTACGCAGAAGTTTTTGCACAGTCCGCGCGGCATTTTCGAATTGAAATATTTCTTCTCAAGCCATGTGAATACCGACAGCGGGGGCGAAGCTTCCTCTACGGCGATCCGGGCAGTCGTGAAGAAAATGATCGCGGCGGAAAACCCCGCCAAACCGCTCAGCGACAGCAAGCTGGCCACCCTGCTCTCCGACCAGGGGATCATCGTGGCGCGGCGTACCGTCGCCAAGTACCGAGAGTCTTTGTCCATCCCGCCGTCCAACCAACGTAAACAGTTGGTTTGACCTCTATTGAGAAGGAAGACACTATGCAGCTCAACATTACCGGACACCACATCGAAATCACCGAACCATTGCGTGAGTTCGTGAACACTAAGTTCGCCAAACTCGAACAGTATTTTGACCGCATAAATCAGGTGTATGTCGTTCTTAGTGTGGAAAAAGTGCAACAGATCGCGGAAGCGACAGTGCACGTGAATGGAGGCGAGTTGCACGCCACCTCGGAAGACGAGAACATGTATGCTGCAATTGATACCCTGATCGACAAACTGGCACGTCAATTGAACAAACATAAAGACAAACTGAAGCAACACTGACATTCTGGGCCGTTTCCGTCAGCGGATTCGGCTCAAACGTATATTCGGCCATCGGCGCGTTACCTGTCTTTGTATGGGTACCGCGCCGATAAGCCAACAGGCGAAAAATCACCTCACAAGCCTGCTTGCTGGTGTGATTTTAAGTGAAGATGAGATGAACAACGAAACAATGCAATTAAGCTCGGTCTTAAACATCGAGTGCACCAGAAGCGCCGTCCATTGCACTAGCAAGAAACGCGCTTTGGAAATTATCAGCGAACTGGCCGCCAAGCAGCTAAACCTGTCACCACAGGTGGTGTTTGACGCGGTTCTCACCCGCGAGCGTATGGGCAGCACCGGTATCGGCAACGGTATCGCCATTCCCCATGGCAAACTGGAAGAGGACACATTGCGGGCTGTTGGCGTGTTTATCCGTCTCGACCAACCTATCGCCTTTGATGCTATTGATAATCAGCCGGTCGATCTGCTGTTTGCCTTACTGGTACCGGCCGACCAATGTAAAACCCATTTGCATACCCTGTCTCTGGTCGCGAAGCGCCTGGCCGACAAAACCGTATGCCGTCGCCTGCGCGCCGCGCAAAGTGACGAAGAGCTTTACCAAATCATCACCGAGTAACGCCCGGCTGGCGTGACTTCCAGCCCGGATAACGATACTGTTTAGCCATGATGGATTCCGGTTCAGGCCGGAATAATAAAGTTTCTAACGGTGGCGATAGACGCCACTGAGATGCCAGGGGAGTTTCCACATGGTGCTGATGATTGTCAGCGGCCGTTCCGGTTCAGGGAAATCCGTCGCCTTACGGGCGTTGGAAGACATGGGTTTTTACTGCGTTGATAACCTGCCCGTGGTACTGCTGCCGCAGCTTGCCAATACGCTGGCTGAACGCAACAGCTCCGCGGCGGTAAGCATCGACGTACGTAACATGCCGGAATCGCCGGAAGTGTTTGAATATGCGATGACTCAACTGCCGGACAGCTTCTCACCGCAGTTGCTGTTCCTCGACGCCGATCGCAATACGCTGATTCGCCGCTACAGTGATACACGCCGTCTGCATCCGCTCTCCAGCAAGAACCTGTCACTGGAAAGCGCTATCGATGAAGAAAGTGATCTGCTCGAACCATTGCGGTCCAGAGCCGACCTAATCATCGACACCTCAGAAATGTCAGTGCATGAGCTGGCTGAAATGCTGCGTACCCGCCTGTTGGGCAAACGCGAGCGCGAGCTGACCATGGTGTTTGAATCCTTCGGCTTTAAACACGGTATCCCAATCGACGCCGATTACGTGTTCGACGTACGCTTCCTGCCGAACCCACACTGGGATCCCAAACTGCGCCCAATGACCGGTTTGGATAAGCCCGTCGCTTCATTCCTCGATCGCCACACTGAAGTGCACAACTTCATCTACCAGACTCGCAGTTATCTGGAGCAGTGGCTGCCGATGCTGGAAACCAACAACCGTAGCTACCTGACGGTTGCCATTGGCTGTACCGGCGGTAAGCACCGTTCGGTGTATGTGGCAGAGCAGTTGGCCGACTACTTCCGCTCACGCGGCAAGAACGTGCAATCACGCCATCGTACGTTGGAAAAACGCAAACAATGACGGTCAAGCAAACAGTTGAAATCAAAAATAAACTTGGCATGCATGCGCGCCCAGCGATGAAGCTGTTCGAGTTGGTGCAGAGTTTTGACGCCGAGGTTATGCTGCGTAACGACAGCGGCACAGAAGCCGAGGCCAGCAGCGTGATTGCGCTGCTGATGTTGGACTCTGCACAAGGCCGTCACATCGAAGTTGAAGCCACCGGCCCGGATGAAGTTAAAGCGCTGGCTGCCGTGATTGAGTTGATTAATTCCGGCTTTGACGAAGACTAAAAGGTAAGGTGCGCCACCTGCTGCGCACCTGCTTCAAAACATATCACTCCTGCCGCTAGATCCGACTCAAACAGTCTAACGCCACTGCCTTAAAACTATCAAAATTGTCACTGCCCAGCAGACGACTCATCGATCGTTCACGCACGAAGGTGACGAACAGATCATAGATCGCCATCGCTTCTTCATAGTCACTTTTGCTGATTGCCAGCAAGAAGATCACGTGAGCGATCTCACCGTCTCCCCAGACGACGCCCTGTGGCGCCAGCAACGTCACCACCACGGTTTTTTTCGCCAGCAAGCCTAGTGAGTGCGGCAGGGCAATGCCTTCGCCCAACATCGTGGAAACAATGGTTTCGCGCTCCACTACCGACGGATAAAAATCATCGCCAACATAGCCTTCACGCTCAAGCTGGCTACAGACTTTCTGGAACAATTGCGCCTGGGTCAGCGGTTCGTTCACCACCATGAAGTGATCAGCATCGAAGAACTTTTCCAACATGTAAGGTTTGGTTCGATCCACCAGGACCAACTTGCCGAGCTGCTCGAGCTGATATTCAGTCGGGAACGGTGACATCACAACAACAGGTTTGTTCTTTTCGCTGACCCGCGCGTTAGAAATAACAAAATCTTCGTCAATGTGGTTGAGCACCTCGTAATCACGTAGCGAAACGATCCGCGTCATTACCAGTTGCGGGTACTTACGTGCGATCTGTGCCTGGATCATCCGCACCGTCGAGTTGCCGGTGTCACATACCAACATCACCTGTGGGTGCCGCTCATAGCCAATGTTGTAATGCCGTTCCAGACCAACCCCAATGTGCAGCACCAGGTACCCAATCTCGTTCTCGCTCAGGGTATAAGGCGTGTATTTCCCCCAGCTAGACACTGCTGCCAATGTCACATCATAGGCCATCGGGTAATGCTGCTTGATATTCGCCAGCAGTGGATTGGGGATATTAATCTGGTATTTCACCCGGGTAATCATGGTCTTGATATGGGTGAGCAGATCGGCTCGCAGCTGTGTGTCGCCCTGCAGATTGTAGTTATAGTGCGCGTTGATGTACGACAGAATGTAATCCACCAGCGCTTCTTCATCGTCAGCATTGATCTCCGTCGGCTGCACCTCTTGAACCCGGCGCGCAGCAATATTCACCCGCAAGTAGGCCTCTTCCGCCATTGATATATCTTTCCCGCTAGCTTTACGCAGCTCACTTGCCAACCAGGTAGAGACCTTGCGCACAGCATCATCACCATCCTCAACGTCAAAGTCCGGCAACGGATAACCGTCGGTAATGCGTCGCAGCGCCACTGCACAGTAGAAAATCAGATACTGCTCACCTTCGTCCGTCAGACGAATGGCATATTGCGACAGCAACGGATGCAGTAAACCGGCAAAGGTCGTCACCTGCGGTTGCCGCAGGATCTCATTGTTGAGCAGTGGATTTTCGGCATCGGCCAAATGCAACTGGAATAACAGATCGGTCAGACAGGCGCGGATCGCCATCTCCGAACCGAACAGCTTCATGCCATAGCGCGGTTTGGTTTCAATGGTTAACTGGTAGTGCACCAGGCGCTCTCTCACCTCAGCCATGTCGTTTTGCAGCGTACCGCGGCTGACAAACCATTCATCGGCTAAATCTTCAAGCTTTAGAGAAAAAGCTGAGGTCAAAAAACGAATCAGCAGATAGTGCACCCGCTCCTGTGCACTGCGTGGAGTCGCATGCTTTTTGCGTTCTTGATGCTGTAAGGCGCTGAACAGTACGGCGTCATCTATCTGTAAGTGATAGCCCGCACCACGGTTATGCACAAAGTGGGCGCCGTATTTTTCCAGAATGTCGTTCAGTGCAGTGATATCGGCACGCACGGTCCGGGTGGACACAGCGAAACGCTTCGCCAACTCGTCTTGTGGCAAAGTCTCAGACTGTAAAGCATCAAACAGATAGGCCAAACGCGGGTAGGGAAATCGCACCATTCTCTTTCCGTCAATTAAAGTGCCCGCCTGGGGAGTCAGACGGGCAGCGGGTTACTTCGCGAGCGGCAAGAACACCATTTGCGATGGGCTGCCTACCGGCGTATAGCCTTCAACAAAGCTGAGCTTGCCACTGGCTTTATCTACACTGAAGCGGGTAACGTTATCGCTGCGTTGGTTCATCGCATACAGAAAGTGACCGTCCGGGCTCAGCGTCAATGACCGTGGGTAATCACCACGCGTCCAGATTTCAGCCACCGCGTGCAGCTCGCCGTCAGGGCCAACACTGAACTGTCCAATGCTGTTGTGGAGCCGGTTAGCAACATACAGATTTTTGCCGTCTTCGCTCAGGACCAGGCCTGCTGCAAAGTTAGTGCCCTTATAATCAGCGGGCAGTGAAGACACAACATGCTGCTGTTTCAGAGTACCTTTTTGGTTATCAAAACGGTAGCTGGTCAGCGTCGAGGCTTCTTCATTCACCAACAGCAACGTTTTGCCGTCCGGGTGGAACACAAAGTGACGTGGACCTGCGCCGGCAGACGATGCCGCGATCCACGGTGGATCATTCGGCGTCAGTTGACCGCTGGCATCATCAAAGCGCCATTGATAGATACGATCCAGCCCCAGATCGGTTGAAAACACATACTTACCGCTCGGATCGCTGGCGATCATATGTGCATGCGGACCATTGTGGTCGCTGATCGCAAAACTGCCTTCCACCGCGCCTTCCGGCTTGCCGGTACCGGCTGGCCCTTGCTGTTGCTGCACTGAGCTGGCGTTACCCAGCTTGCCATCACTCTCAATCGGGAATACCGCCACGGTACCGCTGACGTAGTTCGCTACCAGGAGATGGCGGCCGTTAGGCGTCGGAGAAAGATATACCGGCCCCGCGCCTTGGGAATCGACCTGATTAAGCTGCGTCAGCCCACCATCAACCGGGTTGATATGGTAAGCAATAATGCCGCCGTGTTTAGTGCCATTAAAGTCCGCCACTTCACTGGCGACATACAGCGTCTGGCCTTTGGCATCTACGGTAAGCTGTGCTGGATTACTCTGTTTACTGACCAGCGTTCTGGCGCTCAACACACCGCTGGCCGAATCAACCTGCACGCGGTAAACGCCTTCACCGTTGGGATTGTAAGTACCGATATAAGCAAAATGAGATGACGTAGATTTCATTGCATCCTCAGCATGCAGCACCGGGCTGGCCATCGCCAGTAGCGCTAGGGTTAACGCGGTGCGTAGGGGTGGAGACTGCCAGTTTCGCATAGTTATCCTTATGATAGATAGCGGCGCGGCGTGCCCGCGCCTGCGGATACAGAACCTGTCGCCTCCCTGCCTTACGTCATCCGATAATGCGTTTACCCGACCAGCTTTTTGGTGATTGCCAGCAGGGTTTTAACGTCCTGTGGGCGAGTGTTGCCGGTGGCGGAATCAATGATTGAGCTGTAGATATGTGGGATCACTCGTTTCACACCGACAGCCAATGCGATCTCGACGATCGGCTCGAAGTTTTCAAGATCGATACCGCCGGTCGGCTCCAGCATAAAGTCATGCTCAGCACAGGCCTGGGCCACATACTGATATTCCTCTTTGCATGCCAGCCCACCCATTGGGAAATACTTGATCGAGCTGCCACCCATATCTTTTAACAGGGCAATGGCGGTTTCCACCGGCACGATACCGTCCGGTGCCGCAGCACTCAGCGGGCCGGTCGAGATTTTCACCCAGCCGACGCGACCAGTAGGTGACACCAGGCCATTGACCACGCTGTCATTTTGGCCCAGCAGCGCGCGGCTGGCACCGACACCGGTAAATACCTGGTTCACGTGTTGTGGCTGCACCCGTTGAGAAATCAGGCTGACCATCGCCGATTGTTTCGGATCGCCCGCGCCCAACCCTACCGACAGCGCATTCTCAATCAGCCGCGCATAGCGCTGCATGTCAGCCACCGCGCTGTCGACATCTGGATAGTTCTTAGACAGAACGCCCACCAGCACATGCCCTTCCGCCGCCGCATAAATGTCCTGCGCATTGTCTTTTGAACCGGCCAATACGTTGAGGCATACGCGATCGCGATAGTAGTTAGGTTGCAGCTTCATGCTTGTTTCTCCGTAAACAGATTTTTAATACAGGTGAAGACGGTCATCAGTTGTTGCTGGTCAACACTGCGCACATCCACTTCAATCTTGCCTTCGTTAGCCTTATAGCCACGGAAGTAGATAGCGATATCGCCAGTTTTCAACGCCTGTACGATGTCGTAGGTCGAACGCCCAAGCACCGCTTCGTCAAAGGTGATTTCCGCCCGCGCGATATCGCGACCGGCGCTGTCCCAAACGGTTTTGGCGCTGATGCCGGTCAATGTATTGAGGCTATCGATAAACGGCGTCATTCTTTCAACCATTTGCTGACCGGTGGTTTTTTCCAGCGTCAAATAGCTCTCTATCGCCTGAGTCAGACCTAGAATGCCCTCTTTGCCGACCTTCATCGCTCGGCCGATGCCGCCAGATTGCAGCTTCACCCATTCAACATACTGTTTTTTACCGATCACCAGACCGCTGGTTGGGCCTTCGATAGCTTTGGCGCCGCTGTAAACCACCAGGTCGGCTCCCATTTGGTAGTAACACAGCAGATCTTCTTCCGCGGCGGCATCAACAATAAGCGGCAGGTTATGTTTACGTGCCACCACGACCGCCTGCTCAACAGAAAGAATGCTTTTCTGCACACAGTGGTGTGATTTGATGTAGAGAATGGCCGCAGTCTGAGGCGTGATGCAGGCTTCAAGCTGTTCAGCAGAACATTCATTAGCGTAGCCCGCCTCCACAACCTTACCGCCGCCCAGCGCCACCATGGTGTCAACCGGTGCACCAAAGTTAACGTTATGACCACGTGGCAGCACAATCTCACGTGGAACGGTAATAGGTGCTGAGTGCAAGTTCACCAACAGGTTGGCATTGTCTTTCACAATCAATGCCGCCACCGATTGGGCGATGCCTGCCGAAGCGCAGGAAACGATCACCGCAGCTTCAACATTCAGCAGGTTGGCAATATAGGCGCCAGTCTTATCAACCAGATCCTTGATTTCAAAATAGTGATTCAGGCCATAGTCAACGGCGTCAATGACATCCTGGCGCGGCGTAGATACACCGAGCATAGTCATGCGACCGGAAGTATTAATGACCTGTTTTAAATTATATTTTTCATAGATTGAAGACATGAGCGGCTTTCCCTTCATCGGTTAATAGGATTTCACCGGCCACGACGGCAGCCAGTGGAACCAGCAACTGTTGTCCAGCAACTGATTGCCCTTCTGAATCAGCGAACACCTGTGGCCCTTGGTGGAGTTCAAACAGGGTGAAATCAGCGTCATAGCCTGGTGCGAGGCGACCTTTATTGTTCAGACGCAGCGCCGAGGCAGCATTCTCCGTTACGCAGGCAATCACCTGCGGGAGAGACAGACCGACACTGAAGAATTTGGACATCACCGTCGCCAGACTGTGTACTGGGCCAGCCATGCGGTTGCGACAGTAAATATCGGAACTGATGGTATGCGGCAAAATACCCAGTGCTATCGCCTGCCGGGCGACCTCAAAGCTAAAGCTGGCGGTACCGTGGCCAACGTCGAGCAACACGCCACGCTTCAATGCACGCTGAATGGACTCACGCAGCGTACCGGCAGGCGTCAGAATGCGATTTGGCTTGCCGTTGTAGCAGTGGGTAATAATGTCGCCACGGGTCAGCAGATCGGCTATCTCATCGAGATCCGGTGGGTTATTACCGATATGCACCATCAATGGTAATTGGTTATTTTCCTGCTGGATCTCTTTGGCAAGCACCAATGGCCGGGTGCCATTCTGGCCGACTACGCTACTGCTCATGCGTGCCTTTATACCGATGATAAAACCCGGATGTTTGCCGATAGCTTGGCTGACTTTTTGCTTATCGATATCGGCCAAATCGGCCAACTCGTTTTGCCGCAACAAACCGATGCGTGAAATATTTAGAAAGGCGAAGACATTGGTTTTAGCATTGCGCGTCAGCGCATAAAACGCCTCGACGTCATCGGTACCGGTACTACCGGCGTCGATCACTGTCGTGACGCCGCAGGCCGTGCCAACCAGGTCCGGTTCGTCATGGTAAATCGGCGAAGAAGGGTAACAATGCACGTGGGAGTCGATCCAGCCGGCGCTCAAGAGACAGTTGCCCGCCAGATCCAGTTGCCGATGGGCGCAGACGTCGTCGGCTAACTGTCCAACCTCGGCAATCTTGCCGTCCTGAACTGCTATATCGACCAGCTGGTCATCCACCAGTCTGGCGCGTCTGATTACTAAGTCATACATACTGCATTACTCCTTTTCAAGCAGGGGAGCGGCGTGCCGCTCCCCAACAATCACAGTCGCATTTAAGCGATGGCGACAGGGAAAATGGCCCCTAACAACATCGCGCCGAGGATCGCCCCACCGGTGATTGGCTTGTTCCAGATATAGAACAACAGTGCGCCGAGCAGTGAACCTATACCAATAGGAATTGAGGCAGTCATTGCAGACAGGATGATCAATGGCCCCAGGAAACGCCCAGAGGAGTTACCTGCCCCCATCATCACATCAGCCCCGTAGGTAGAGTTGCTCTGGTTGATGGTAAATTTACGCGCCAGGATGATCAGGTAGCCAATCGCCAAACCAATTACCAAACCGGTTATCAGCGACGCAGCAAAGTTCGCCACCGGGAAGATGATCCCCGCCCCGAGCAACAGTGCAGGAACACCCAACCCAACACCTGTCTGGATCGCACCTCCGATGTCCAGGATCCCCACCAGCGAGCCTTCGATGATGCGCGCAAACAGGAAGCTGGCACCGAATGCCGCTACAGCACCATAAACACCGGTATCCATCCCGGCACGCAGCATAGAAACAAAGGCGACTTCGTTAAATGCGCCGATGCCGTACAGGTAGTACATGTGCGTCCCGGCAAACACGCCGGAAGAGAGCAGGCCAACAAAAATCGGGAATGACCAGTCGGCATACCAGAAGCCTTTTTGGGTTTGTTCTTCCATTTTCCAGCTCCTTATTTACCGCTCAGGGTATTGTGAATGGCGTCAAGCCAGCCCGGTACGCCGAGGCTGAAGGACTCGAGGACTTTCATGTCGAAGCCGCGGAAGAAGCCGCTCAGCACGAACAACAGCACGATCACCGCCATCATGATCTTGGTGATTTTGTTCCATCCGCTTTCTTCGACGCCTTTACCGATCAGGATGCCCAATACCAGACCCGGAACGGCATTGCCCATGATCAACTGCGCCAGACCGCCAAAGATGGTGCCCCAGAAGCCAGAACGACGCCCGGCGTCGATCGCCGCCAGCCAGAAGATCACCGGCATCACGGTATTCACCAGCAGGTTAGCTGCCGGCACCAGCACTTTAATCGCCGTGACTTGCAGTGCAGCAGGCACTGCGGAGGCGGTAGTATTGAGGAAAGCCACCACCAGCATGCCGATAATGCCGCAGGCGATAGCCATTTTTTTCGGGTCGTGCAGCGTTTGCGCCAGGTTGCGGTTTTTGACCATCAACGCTGCCGCACCCCAGTGTGGGATGATGCGGTGGTCAACGTCCTGCGTGAAGGCACCCGCCGCCACGGAAGACGCCCAGGCGTTGAAGAAGAAGCCCAGACCGAATGAAAAGTGGGAAGCCGGATCGCCCTCGCAGGAGTTCAGCTCGCCCAAGGTACGGAAAGCGCCCATGCCCTGAGTGGTTGGGGCATGGAACATGCGTGCGGCGCCGGCCCCTACGCCAACCCCCACCAGTCCGCCGATAATAAGCGACTTAAATAAGATGATTAAAAACATCAGTATACCCTTTGATTTATGCTAACGTTTTTATTTCGTGACGAAGACAACTTTTTCTGTATTGATGATTGTCACGTTCACGGTTATTTCCAGAGATACGGAATAATTCTTTCTTTCGCGCGGTAGAAAGAAGAATAGAAACTTTTCTTTTGTTATTTTCTCTTCCGCTCTTAATACGCTGACATCCTGCGGTTCAATACGCAGCAGAATATTACTGGTGGATTTTAATACCGCGCCCTGTACGTTGGCCAAGGCGGAAGCAAAAGCTTTCGCTTTGCTGTCGCCCTTACCCTCCACCTTTACCGACGTTGTATATTGTTCTTTCATTACGGATTGCCGTGTTTTTTAACGTAGGCTTCAACCAGTCTCTGACCCAGTTCTTCTTTATCCATAAAACCAAAACCTAACACCGTGCAACCTTCGTTAATTGCCGTCACGCCTTCATCAATGGAGCGCATACCGTATTTGGCTTTGTAACCGTATTTTGTTTGTGCAGTAATCGCGCCGGCACCGCCACTGCCACAGAAAGAGATTCCTAACTGTGCACCTTCCGCTTTCATCACATCGCCCAGCTTCATATCTGCCGCTACGCCAGGGATCACAATGGCTTTTCCACCTGCATTTTCAATGCCCTGACCCACTTTCTGACCTTTACCCAAACGATCGCCAATCACTACAGTAATCTGACCCATGGTATTTTCTCCTGATTAATTTAATTCGCTAACGGCTATTGGTTATTATCTTTTGCTACTTCGAAATGCACGGACAGCAAATAAGCCTCTTCGATCGGAAGAGTGGTAAACTGATCGACCACTCTTTCAGCCATTTGCATTGATTCCGCTGAGATCTCATCAAACAGTGACTTATCAACTTCCGGTAATGGCTCACCTGTTATTGAGCGCAATACCATGGCGCGAATATGAGATTCCAACATCTGTTGCTGTACCGCATTGGTATAAATACCGTCTTCATTCAGCATAGTGGTAATATCTGACAGTACCTGCTCAGTTATCGCCCCGGCCATGCTGACATCAGGCTGTTCATTCTTTTCTATCGCAGCAGATCCATCATTCACTTTTCAGTACCCCTAGATCCCAACATGATTCTGTCAATCTCACAGCGCATCACTTGAATAACCCGCCTTCTCTGATGTCTTTACCCTAACCCCAGGACGATTTTCTGTGTAGCGTGTTTTTTTCCAGTTGGAAGTGGAAATTCAGTGACCATCAGGGATCCATTTCGCAAAATAAGGATTTATTAGATAATTCAATTAAATTACAAAAAGATAACCCCACAAGCTGTTTCCAGTTAACCCGGCGGCGGTGAAAAGCTTCGTGATCGGGATCTCTTTCTTTTCCCCGCTTAACCGCCTACTATCGGTAAGACAATTCGACATCAACAACACCCCCGCTCCTCTGGCGCGGGGGTGTTGCTTTTGTGCTGTTTTTCCGAATTTATGGGCGCGTAACCCGTCGCCTTTTGATTTGACTGGAGAGTGGAATGACCAAGCCAACCATTACTATTAATGAGCTGGATGCGGAACGCCTGGATGCGCTATTGGAACAACCGGCCTTTGCCAACACCGACGTCGCCGCCGCGCTGAACATCGAACTGGATCGCGCCGAAATCCTGCCGCCGTCCCAGATCCCGGCCAACGTGGTGACCATGAACAGCCGCGTGCGTTTCCGCGATCTGCATACTGCAGAAGAACATGTGCGTACGCTGGTTTACCCGGCGTCGCTGAAAGATAGCCACGAGCAGCTTTCAGTGATGGCGCCGTTAGGCGCAGCGCTACTGGGCATGCACATTGGCAACCAGATTACCTGGCAGTTGCCGAACGGTGAAGAAGCGCGTATTGAAGTGCTGGAACTGTTGTACCAGCCGGAAGCGGCGGGTGAATATCACCGCTAAGCGGTTTTCAGGGCGGTGACCAACCGCCCTTTCTGCATTTATAAGCTGATGGCGACCAGTACGACGATCAACAGCAGCACGTAAATTCTGGCATGCAGCCTGTCATTAACCTTCGGCAACCATTTTTTGGCGAACGCAATCCCCATAATACCTGCCGCTACAAGCAACCCCAGAATGGTCAGATTGACATAACCCAGATACTGCGGCCCAGTCATTTCCTGCCAGCCCAAAGCGACATACATCAGTGCACCAATGATAGCGACCGGGATCGACAGCGGATTGGCTGCGCTGACGCAATGTTTCATCTCATAACCATGTCGGCGTAATAAAGGCACGGTTAGCACGCTCCCTCCCACGCCGAGCATCGTCGCAATCACCCCAATGAGCGGACCACCGACAAATAGCGTCACCTTAGACAAGGCCGCACGAGGCGGTTTGACCAAAAAACCCCGCCTGAACAGACAGTCCGCAATCGTCACCAGCATATAAATTACAAACAGTAGCCTAACCACGCCGTCTTCCAGCAGGCTTGAGGCAAAAGCCCCCAATGCAGCGCCAATAGCGATAAAATAAACCAGCGGAACAATGGTTTCACGCAGCAGATTACCACTACGCCAGTTAGTGAAAGTGGCATAGCCCGCGTTCAGGATCATCACCGCCGTTGAGGTTGCCACTGCGACATGCATCGCTTGACCTGACTGTTCACCCGAAGAGGCAACCAGATGATAAACAAAAGGTACCACCACGAAGCCGCCACCGAAGCCGAATAAAATGGTGGTAATGCCGGTAATAAAACCGGCACCAAGAATGACCAACATCTCAATCATGGCTATGCGCCCGAATGAAATCATCGAAACCAGCAGCGAACTGGCCCGCCAGTTCATGGAACTCATCACCCACAAACAGAGACAGATAATGGCGGCGAATTGCATCATGGTCGATCAGTTCAATCCCAAGCGCCTCGGCCTGCGCCAAAGAGTGTGCGTCCGGAAATCCCCAGTAACGGTAGTCGCCCTGTAGCTCAACGGTTATCGCTTCCCGCTCATCCGCCCGTATCAAATGGTGCGCTAAAAATGCCCCAGAGCGGCACCCCAGCAGTATCATGTTTTCCAAAAATGAAAGGTCATAGCGCAGTTCAGCCGACTGGCGGGCGATCACCGGGCCTGCATCCCACTGCTCATCCATTTCATGCAGCGTCAATGCACAGTTTTTCTCGCCGTTGACCATAGCGCGGAACAGTGTCATGACACCGCGGTAATGTGGCAAATCCCCCGGATGAAGATTCCACAGCAATTTACCGCGCTGGCTGAAAGCCCGCACATAATCTGCAGAGAATTTCTGATAACAACGCAATGAAATGACCGCATCCATATTGCCCAAACTGCTGATAAAAGTTGCATCATTAATATCAGCAATACGGTGGGCCTTTACTGCTGAGCCCGCCAGGAAAACCTGCGGAGCCTGATAAGCGCCCTGGCAAATATCAGCATGTCGGGTGACAAAGGGAAAAACAAAGTCATTCAGTACCTGGCGTTCATAGAGGCCAAGTTGCCGCACAGCCGGCTCTTGGAAACGGCGCGATGCTTTCACCAATGGAAAATAAACCGTAAAGGCACATTCCTTGTTTAAGGCGCTAATAACATCCTGACATGCCAGCCAGGAAAAAATATCGTTGCCAACAAATAGCGCTACGTTTTTCATACTATCGCCTTCTTTGTATTAAATATGCTGTTATTGAAAACTATTTTGCTGATATCTCGGGTAATGGATTCCATTGCCGAGGTATAAAAAAGATCACCTTTGGCAGGAGCGCCAAGAGAGTACAGGTTTTGTTCATTTCCCTGTTCATCTGGGACTTTAAGCGTGAGAGGGTTACATTTCACACCACCAAATATATTTTCCTGCACCAGTCCACCTTGAAGCAGAGTGCCATTTAACCGGTTTGGCTTCATTTGGTATGAAGGGGCAGTACAATTAAGTAAATATTGAGTATGTACCGTCGCATTGTGGCAGAAAGCGTTGAACCCTTGATTATCCTTCTCAATATTTACCACGCCGCCAAAGGCGCGTAAGCGTTGGCACTCTAATCCGGTGATAATTTTATAAGCATTCTTTAATGGCATAGCGTGCCGATTGCGCATCCAGGAAGAGTTATAAAAGCGCATAAATACTTGTCGATTATTTTCATCCATTTTAACCCAGGCTTCACACACTGCAGGATGGATCGCGGCCAGGTAGCTACAGATATGCTCACGGGCAAAACGTGCCCGGTCGAGGCTTTCAGCCAGGTCACGATAACAATCTCTACCGGTGCCCATAGAGGACAATACCGTCAGCCGCTCTGGCCCAGGATAGTATTGCTCCAGTGCCGCATTAATCATGTGAACTAACTGATGCGCATCGATATAGTTATGGTCGGCAACAAAGCGGGTCAATCGCTGCTTAAATTCTGGCGGCGGTGCACGCATCAGCGCAGGTTGTACGCTGGGAAACAATCCGGAACGCGACAAAGCCGAAATATTACTCGCCCCCACCCGCTCAATCAGTTCAATAATGGCATCTATCGCCGTTAGGCTACAGCCAATCACGCCAATTGCTGAAACAGGGTTAATAGCAGGAAGATCTCGATTCGCCTGATAAGAAATCACGCCATCAATGGGATACAGACTTTCCGCTTCATTATGCCCCGAGCACAGCACCAACGCATCCATCTGCTCTGCAATCCCACCAGCTGCGGTCAACAAATATCCCGCAGGATGCGGGCCGATTTCCTCAACTTCAGCGGTAATGAAATTCAGTGTGACGTTGCTGTCGGCCGCCATAAAGACCGACATATCACGGATAAAATCGAGATACTCTTTATAGAGCCAACGCGGTGGATAACGGTCTTTAGTGTAGCGAGGAAAATGCATAGTGATCCAATCTGAAAAGTGCGCACGATCAAAAATATCTGCCGACATGTTCTCCGGCGTCATATTTAAAATATGACTATCGAAATCGCTGCTGTAAGCCATGCCCCCGTTAAAACCTTGCTTGTCAAAAACCTTCAGCGAAAGATGTTTATTGCAATTATTAACAGACTTATTCTTAATGAAATTGTAAACAAAGGAAATGCCAGCCGCCCCACCACCAATCACACCGATCTTACACATGAAATATCACCTTATAGTCACAGCATTAAAAGAAGAACTATTGCTTCAGGTGTTGGAATAAAAAGACAACTTATTCCTTATTAACTTCTTGTATTGTGCAGACGAGATAACTCGTCCTGCCCCGGCGTTTAAAATAAGAGGGTTCAATCAACAATAAAAATATCTCACTGCCAAGGCAGCGTTATTTCTCTTCCTTGATAGTAAAGCGACGACGATTGGCTTGCTTTATATGAAAGGCCAACTATCATTGCATTTCGGCCAACATGCTCAACGATAGGGCTTATGCGCAACGTACGTATAGATGACCTCGACCACGTGCCAAGGCCAGTGATCGCCATCGGCACCGATTATCCATCAGGCCATCTGCTGCCCATGCACAGTCACCGCCGCGCCCAACTCCTGTATGGCGCGACCGGTGTGATGCACGTATTTACCCGCCAGGGGAATTGGATTGTGCCGCCGCAGCGGGCGGTGTGGTTGCCACCGCAAATGCCGCATGAGGTCAGAATGGTCGGTGTCACTACTCGGAGCCTCTACATTGAGCCGACGGCTCTACTGCCCGCTCAACCGCAGGTTTGCCAAGTGGTTAGCGTGACGCCACTCATGCGCCAACTGTTGATGGCAGCCGTCGATATGCCTCTGGAATACGACCCACAGGGCCGGGATGGCGCGCTGGTTAGTCTGTTGTTACATGAGCTCGCTCATCTGCAGTCCTTGCCCCTGCATATCCCGCTGCCTGCTGACCCACGGTTGGGTGAACTGTGCCAACGTTTCCTGCAACAACCTGACGCCCACGACTCACCGCAGGAATGGGCCGCACGCCTGTACATGAGTATCCGTAGCTTCAGCCGCCTGTTCCGCACTCAAACCGGCATGTCATTTTCACAATGGCGCCAACGAGCCTGCGTGGTATTGGCATTGGCCCGACTGGCCGAAGGTAGCAGCGTGACGCAGGTAGCTCTGGAATTGGGTTATGAAAGCAGCGCGGCGTTTGCAACCATGTTTCGACGCGTGCTGGGGCAAGCGCCGTCCTGCTATCTGACATCAGAACGGCGCGAAAAGACTTAGCGGAATTTCTTATGATTGACGTCGCGGGTTTGCTTGAAGCCCTGCGCAACTTGCTTGGCTTCGGCCAGTTTGCCTTGATTAGCCAGCGCCAGCGATTGATCTATCTGGCCGATCAGCGTATCCAAACCGTGATGGAAATCTTTTATCTCCGGGCTGTTGGCCGCTTTATCTTCCATTTTTGGTGGCTTACTTTGCTTCGCATCTACGGCAGCGGCACGCATATTCTGCAAGCTTTGCTTCATTGTGTCCGTGGAGTCGGTGCTCAGCACCGTTTTGTAATTGCCCGATATGGTATCCATATCGTCGGCCAGATCGGCTGCGACAGCCAGTGAACTGGCACCCAGCAGCGTCAATGCCATAAGCGCTTTCAGTTTGTTCGACATGCTTGCTCACCTTCCAGTTATTGTTTTATTTGACCCAGCCTAACCATAGGCAAGTGAAGTGAAAACCGAAACCGAAGATTTGTAAGCAAGGTTAAAACGGGGGAAAGGGAAGTGAGACGGCTGGCAACCGGAGCGGCCAGCCGTGGTAAACATTACTGACCGGCGATTTTCATGTCCGGCAACAACACAGAACCGCACTGGATGTTACTGCGGGTTTCGATATCGCTACCCACGCTGACGATGTTACGCAACATATCCTTCAGGTTACCCGCGATAGTGATCTCGCTGACCGGATATTGGATCTCGCCGTTTTCTACCCAGAAACCCGCAGCACCGCGAGAATAGTCGCCGGTAATGCCGCTGACCCCCTGGCCCATCAGTTCGGTAACCACCAAACCGGTGCCCAACTGCTTCAACATACCGGCAAAGTCATTACCCTGCCCTTTGATCCGCCAATTGTGGATACCGCCCGCATGGCCGGTACTGTGCATACCCAGCTTACGCGCCGAATAGCTGGTCATCAGCCAGGTTTGCAACACGCCATCTTTGACAATGTCGCGGCGTTGGGTACGGACACCCTCGCTGTCGAACGGCGTAGAGGCCAGCCCTTTTAGCAAATGCGGGTGCTCTTCGATAGTCAGCCAGTCCGGCAGGATTTGTTTGCCCAAAGAATCCAACAGATAAGTGGATTTTCGGTAAACACTGCTCCCACTGATGGCACCGACCAAATGCCCGAACAACCCCGTTGCGACTTCAGAGGCAAACAATACCGGTGCGGTCATGGTTGACAGCTTACGCGGTGCCAGGCGTAACAGCGTGCGACGGGCACATTCCTGCCCGACCCATTCCGGGCTTTCCAGATCGCCCATCGCGCGGCCAATGGTGTAAGCGTAATCACGCTCCATATCACCATCCTGTTCCGCAATGACGCAGCTAGACAGTGAATGCCGGCTGGAACAGTAACTTTGCAACATGCCGTGGCTGTTGCCGAACACCTTGATACCATAGTGGCTGTTAAAACTGCCCCCTTCGGTATTGGTAATACGTTTGTCTGCGGCCAGTGACGCCTGTTCGGCTCGTGCAGCCAGTTCGATACCGCGCTCTGCGTCCAGTTCCTCTGGGTGGAACAGATCCAGATCCGGTGCGTCAAACGCCAGTAGATCTTTTTCTGCCGGGCCGGCGTTAGGATCCACCGAGGTATAACGGGCGATATCCAGTGCTGCCTGCACAGTACGCGCAATCGCATCCGGGCTGAGATCGGTAGAAGACGCACTGCCTTTACGCTGTTGGTGATAAACAGTAATGCCCAACGCACCATCGCTGTTGAACTCAACGTTCTCCACCTCGCCGAAGCGGGTGCTGACGCTGATACCGGTAGATTTGGTCACGGCAACTTCTGCCGCATCGGAGCCGGCGCGTGCCAGTTCCAAAGCCTGTGAAACGGCCTGTTCCAGCGCCTTGCGCTGTTCTGCAACTTGAGTGACTACTTTCATCAATCTGCCATACTTAATCAGAAAATCGTTGAGAAAAGTGCCGTGGCGGCGTGGTTGCGCGTGGAGTCACGCGCAAAAATCATGTGATTTATACTTTTGAGTCTAACAGGAACCGCGTGGAATTTCGCATAAAGCCGGCAACCTGTTAGGATTAGCCTCTTTTTAACGGAGCCTACCATGAACAAACAGCCTGAAGACTGGCTCGACGATGTCCCGGAGAACATTGACGAGGAAGATGACGAGATTATCTGGGTCAGTAAAAGTGAAATTAAACGTGATGCCGAAGCGCTGAAAGATCTGGGCGTCGAACTGGTCGAGCTGGGTAAAAACGCCCTGGACCGCATCCCGCTGGACGAAGATTTACGCACCGCGATTGAACTGGCGCAGAAGATCAAAAAAGAAGGCCGCCGCCGTCAGCTGCAACTGATTGGCAAAATGCTGCGTGCCCGCGATGTAGAGCCGATCCAAACCGCGCTCGACAAACTGAAGAACCGCCATAACCAACAGGTTTCGCTGTTCCATAAGCTGGAAGTGCTGCGCGACCGCCTGGTAGAAGAAGGCGATGATGCGATCCCGCCTATTCTGGCGCTGTATCCAGATGCCGATCGTCAGCAGCTGCGCTCACTGGTGCGTAACGCACAGAAAGAGAAAGCCGCTAACAAGCCGCCGAAAGCTTACCGTCAAATCTTCCAGTATCTGCGTGATCTGGCCGAGACCGCCGAATGATCGCCGCCGTCACCACGGGATGAACCCAGTTCATCCCCGGTGATGTGCAGGTTCACCGCTGCTTTCACGAATATTGAAACGCAGGCTACCTTCCAACTCTTCTTCCGCCTCTTCAAACAGAAGAATAATCGCGCCAAAACGACGTTTGCTGCGGGCGTTGAGATGGGTAAACTCAATCTCAACCGGCAAGCCGATGTCCGCGGTTACCACGTCCCACAGTGCATCCAGATTGGCGCCAAACGCCTCATCCAGCGCAAACTTATGTGCAAAGTCGCGGTAGAACGCCGGCAAATCGTTAATCTGATTAAAATCGAACTCTACTTTTGCCATCAAGCTCACTCCACCCGAATGAAGTTTTTATAATGGTCACGCGTGACAAAAATCAGGCCGTCGCTGGAATACAGCAAGCGATCGGCACCGCGCCGGCCGCATTGATAATTGATATCCGCTTCGCGCCATACTCGGCTACGGGCGGTAGGCAGTTGCCCTTCACGGTTTGAGAAACGGTCACCGCCAATGGCCTTGCCCGGCAGCACCGAACACAAATTCCCGTTACGTGCATCCCACCCCTGTTCACGCGCCTGCTTCTTGGTGATGTAATAGTCCGGCAGCCGCTGATGCTGCTGCAGGTAACTCACCACCCTTTTCTGCTGCGTCAGTTGGTCAATACTCTGACCTTCAGCCACCGCCGGCACGTTGGCAATCACCCTATCGGTACCGCGCAGTGCGCTAAAACCGGCTATCACAACGGCGATAACTATCGCCACGAGGATCCGCTTATTCATTGCTGTCCCTGAATTATGGCAGACAGGGGTGCATCAGCACCCATGCTAGTTGGATTTATAGATGAAAAGGATGAAGCAGAGATGACTGTCATATAACGTTTTCACTTCAGGGGAAACCGCACCCAACAACTTGCATCACCCATTCATGCTAATCATGCCATTTTGCAGCGCGTCTGGCACTCAGTGCAACTCCGAAACAGGGTCATCTTTGGCAAGTATAGCCCCGGGAGGGGCATTTGGCGTGTCAGTCGATCAACGCATGGCGGTAACGATGCAACATGTCCGCCAGGCGTTTTACCGGCCCAGTGACGCTGAGTGGCGCATGATAATCCACCAGTTTTTGCTGATAGTCATTCATTTCACCCAACAGTCGATCGTAATAGTACGCGCGCTTCACATCGTTTTTAGCCGAAACAACATGGTCTGCGGTATTGCGGATCTGCTTATGGAATGCTGAAAGCTCCTCGCTGGCCGGTATCTCCGCTCGCTGCATACGCTGGTGGGCGATGATCAGGTTTAGCGCCAGGCGGTACTTCGCGATATCGTTCGGGAACATCATCAGCAGTTGATTCAGTTGCTGATACAGTGCTGGCAGATGATTTTGCCGACGACGCGACGCCTTGGTGGTCAACGCCGATACTGCACTGCTGACAAACTGGTTCAGCAGCGTACGCCCCGTACGTTCACGTGAGTTATCGCGGATCAGTAACAGCACCATCAAGCCTACGCAGCTGCCAAGGAACTGACCGAGCGCCCCGTCGAGGAACTGAGTCACGTTGAACTCCATCGGGTTGCTCAGCACCAGAATGTTGATGGTCCCGGCCAACAGGCCGAGTGAGCCCAACCGCCGTTTCTGCACTTCGATACCGATGAAGAAGGCCAGCAGGCCCAGACTGAGACACAGCAGTAAAATACTTTGCTGGGTTGCAGGCAGGATTACCATAAAGAACAGTGAGCCGACCGGGATCGCCGCCAGCATACCCAGCACAAAGTCCATCGCCACCATGCGCGGCGCCGGAGTACGCATCGCCAGTGAAGTGATCACCGCAATGATCACCATAAAACCACTGCCGGAGGTCCAGCCAGTCCATAACCACAATAAGCTACCAAACGCCGTTGCGACAAAGGTACGCAGGCCGTTAATCATCGCGTGGTGTCTTTCTGCCGAGGTTGGTTTGACCACGACCTCACTGCTTAACACCCCTTCTTCCACCACACTAATGCTGCTGTTGGTATGCACACCTTTGGCCAGCAGCAGGTAACGAGTAGCTGCGCCCACCCAACTGGTGATGGTCACTAAAGTCTCATCGGTACGGTTGGTAGTCAGCACTTGCCGCAGCAACTTCATGCGTTTATGAATTTCCTGCGGCGTTTCCGCCGGTACCATCAATAACTCGCGAACGTTTTCTTTCAGCGCATCCGGGTGGTTCAGCAGGATTAAATAAGTTTCGCAGGCCTGGGTAATCAGTGTCAGCGAAAGCGTATGCAACGCCAGAACGCGGCGGTTCACTTTCTGCCAACGTGATGACTCCATCATCAAGTTGCTGCGCATGCCATTCAGCGCAGTGGTGCTTTTCACCAAGTTGCTCCAGGCACGGTCGATGTCTTCTTTCTCGGCATTGCTAATACACATCTGCATCAATCGGTACTGATCCACCAGCAGTTGATCCACCGCACGATCGATATCCTGCTTGATTGAACGCGGTGAGAACAGCAGATCCGCCAGCACAGCGCTGACGATCCCCAGTACGATCTCACTACAGCGCTCAATGGCAAACTGCGGTGCCTCTAACAGGTGAGATTCGCTGCTAGCGACGGTCACGATGATGATCAGCGCGGTGTAGCCCGCCAATCCCCAGGCATAGGAGTTTTCGACTTTAATCAGCGAAGACAGCCAGGTACAGAAACCCGCCCAGATACAGCACAGCAATAACATCACTACCGGCGCACGCGCCGTCGTGACAATAATCACCAAGCCGACAAAGCAACCGATAAAGGTACCGATAATGCGCAACCAACCACGATGGCGGATAGCACCAGAGAAGGGTTCGCCGCCCGCCGCAAAGGCCGGGCCGGCAGCCACGATGGCGGCAGTCATCGCCGACCAGCGTGGCGTTTCCAAATTGAGATGGAAACCGACAAACAGGGCAAACACAATCGCGAAACTGAGTTTGAAGGCAAATCTCAGCCGGATAAAGGTTGGGTTATTCATTAACCGAACTCACGCAGCCGATGCATCAAACGCACAAAAGGTGAGCCGCTATCGACAGCGCGATCATTCTTACCGGTGATCACCACCGTGGCGGTGGTGCCAGCCGGGTACGGGTGCAATTGGTCTTTGTCGTCCAGCAGGATTTTTACCGGCACGCGCTGCGCCAGACGCACCCATTCCAGATTACTGTCGATTGACGCCAGCCCTTTACTGTTCACGGTGCTGCTACTGTTGTTAACGGCAGCGGCCACGCTATCCACGGTGCCGTGCATAATACGGTTACTGCCCAACGGGGTGATCTCTGCACGATCGCCTTTGTTCAGGCCATTGAGCTTGGTTTCTTCCAGATAGGCCAGAATGTAGAAGCTGTTTTTCTTCACCAACGCCACAGCTACTGAACCACGTGTAATGTATTCGCCAGCGTGTACGTTCAGGTTGGTGATCCAGCCGTCAGCGGGTGCACGTACCGTGGTGCGTTCCAGATCCAGCTGCGCCAGTTCGCGTGTCGCTACGGCCTTCGCTAACTGATGTTCGACCGTCTGCAGTACGTTATTCGCCTGATCGATCTCTTCTTGCGACATCGCCTGCACACCTAAGCGTACGCGGCGGCCGGCTTCACGCCTTTTTTCCGCTGCCAGCGTCTGGTAATAGGCAACATCGGCGCTGGCTTCCGCCAATGCCTGTTGATAACGCGGCTGATCGATAACCAACAGTACCTGCCCTTTCTTCACCAATTGGTTATCCACTAACGGCACGTCAGTCAGCAGACCGGTGACGTCCGGGGCTATCGCCACTACGTCAGCGGTAAACTTGGCGTCTCGCGTCCAGGGGGATTCGGTGTAGAACACCCAAGCTTTGAATATAGCGATTATCCCCAGCAGGACCAGAATCAGTGTGATCGCGATTCGGGCTATTTTTATTGAAAAATTTTTCACAGCGACCTCAAACGAAAAGACATGAAATCAGATAGAACAAACAGCAATACAGCGCGGTATTAAACAACGCTGGATGCCAGACAAAATCGTAAATCCCAGTGGGCTGCAGCAGACGGCGCAGCAAAAAAAACAGCGCCAGCGAAACCAGCAACTCAAAAAAGACCGGGGGAAACGACAGTCCGAAAATGACCATAACCGGAAGCAAACTCATCAATTTTTCCTTATCACTCACTGCACCGGGCGTTAACCTCCATACCCGTCATCTTTCAAGTTGCAGTGTTGTTACCTGCACTCGCTCACCCCAGTGACTTACTAAAGTAAGCGCCTGGGGATGAGCGAGCTGGGCGCCTAACTGCAACTTGAAAGCTATAGGGTATATCTCCATTCACATTCTCTTTACATTTTAGCTGACACGCACCACAAATTCCGGCCCAGACAGGTCAGGAACCTGAAAAAAGAGTAAACTCTGGAACGTACATCCGCGATAGGAATTGCGAGGATACCGGAGGGTTCGGCCACTATGACGCTGCCGATCACACTCGCGCGTTGATAAGGTCTTTCCACCCGACTACGTTATATTAGCTTGCTTACTATCAACTCATCAACAATCTGTGATCTAAATCACTTTTAAGCCAGAGTGAATAATGGAAAGACTAAAACGGATGTCGGTATTCGCCAAAGTGGTTGAATGCGGGTCGTTTACGGCGGCTGCGCGTCAGCTCGATATGAGCGTTTCATCTATCAGCCAGACCGTCTCCAAACTGGAGAATGAACTACAGGTTAAGCTGCTTAATCGCAGCACACGCAGTATTGGCCTGACAGAAGCCGGGAAAATTTACTATCAGGGGTGTCGCCGCATGTTGCTGGAAGTCAGCGAAGTGCACGAACAACTGTATGCATTTAACAATACGCCGACCGGCACGTTGCGTATTGGCAGTTCATCCACCATGGCACAAAACGTATTGGCCACCATGACCGCCGATATGCTGAAAGAGTATCCCGGTCTGACAGTGAACCTGGTCACTGGCATCCCAGCACCGGATTTGATCGCCGATGGACTGGACGTGGTGATTCGCACGGGTGCGCTGCAAGACTCCAGCCTATTTTCCAAACGCCTGGGCTCAATGCCAATGGTGGTGTGTGCCGCCAAAAGCTATCTTAGCCAATACGGTACGCCACAAAAACCGAGCGACATGGTCAATTTTTCCTGGCTGGAATACAGCGTGCGACCGGATAGTGAATTCGAGCTGATCGCACCGGAAGGCATCAGCACACGTATTGCACCGCAAGGGCGTTTTGTCACCAACGATTCACAGACCATGATCCGCTGGTTAAAAGCCGGGGCAGGCATTGCCTATGCACCGCTGATGTGGGTGATCGAAGAGATCAAACGTGGCGAGATCGAGATCCTTTTCAAAAGTTATCATTCGGATCCTCGCCCGGTATATGCCGTGTACACCGAGAAAGATAAACTGCCACTCAAGGTACAAGTGTGCATCAACTACCTGACCGATTACTTTAAGCGCGTGGGGGAAGTCTATCAGGGCTATCGCTAATCAGAACACGGCGCACCAAGGCACCAAGTACCAGTAATGCCAGCATGCCTAGCCCCCAGATCAACCAGACGACATATCCCGCCCAGGTAAGCAGCAGCGGGAAAGAGCCCGCCAGCCAGTTCCCCAGTTGCTGCAACCATGGTAACCCGCTATCCAACAGCGTCTGCGGAACCAGATTGAGCAAACCGGTAAGCTGTGGCGCCAACTGCGCCGAGCCGCTCTGCGCCAGTCCCGTTAGCGCGGGCAACCAGCCCAATACGCCAGAAACGCCCCAGGCCAGCAGCGTCCATAACGCCATGGCAACCAACAGCACTATCACACTCCATCCACGTTTCGTCATGACTGTCCCCCATTGACCGCCTTGCCGCATTGTTGGCAAAAACGGCTGCCTGGCGGCAAGGGGGCGGAACATCCGCTGCATTGTGCCACCGCCGCCTCAAAAGGCTGACCGCAACGATGGCAATAACGCGCACCGGGCTTGTTGAGTGCCTGACATTGCAGGCATTGTGGCCCCTGATCGCCATACTGATTATAACGGTTGCCATGATGCCCCCGGCCATGTCCCGAACGTTGATGCCCGCCACCGAAACCGCCTTGCCCCAAGAGCTTTTTCAACATGCTCATCGCGCCTCTCCTCTCTGCATTTCGCCAGGCCTCACAATAAACCCTGGAGTAAACTCTAGGGTAAAGTGCCATGAAAGGGATTTACGTTTCATTACATCACCGAATCAGCAACGCTTTGATGTGGTTAACAAAAAGCATTATCGGTCATTACCTCGCCTGCCGTCGGTGCGCTATGCTGCGGGAACCTCTCCCTGCATCAGGAATAAAAATGAAAAAAATCATACTGGACTGCGATCCGGGGCATGACGATGCGATCGCCATGCTGCTGGCCTGGGGTAACCCGCAGATTGATCTGCTGGCGGTGACTACCGTAGTAGGTAATCAAACCCTGGATAAGGTCACCCGTAACGCACTGGCCGTCGCGCGCATCGCCAATATTACCGGCGTGCCCTTTGCTGCCGGCTGCCCGCGCCCGCTGGTACGCCAGATAGAAGTCGCACCCGATATCCATGGCGAATCCGGCCTGGATGGCCCAGTGCTGCCACAACCAACATTGACGCTGGAACCCTGCCATGCGGTAGATCTGATCATCGACACCATCATGGCTCACCCGCCAGGTAGCGTGACGCTCGTCCCGACCGGCGGCCTGACTAATATCGCAATGGCGGTGCGTAAAGAGCCACGCATTGCCGAACGCGTGAAGGAAGTGGTGCTGATGGGCGGCGGCTACCACGTGGGCAACTGGAGCGCGGTGGCAGAATTTAATATCAAGATCGATCCGGAAGCCGCGCATATCGTATTCAATGAAAAGTGGCCACTAACCATGGTCGGGCTAGATCTGACCCACCAGGCGCTCGCCACGCCAGAAGTCTGTGCTCGCATTGCCGCTATCCAAACCGGACCGGCCAGGTTTGTCAGCGAACTGCTTGAGTTCTTTGGCAAGATGTATCAACAGGCGCAAGGCTTTAGCGCACCGCCGGTACACGATCCTTGCGCGGTGGCTTATGTGATCGACCCCGAAGTGATGACTGTCCGTAAAGTCCCGGTGGATATCGAACTGACCGGCACCCTGACGTTGGGTATGACGGTGGCCGACTTCCGCGCCGCGCCGCCGCCCGACTGCCACACTCAGGTGGCGGTAAAGCTGGATCAGGATAAGTTTTGGGATTTGGTGGTGGGTGCACTGGAGAGGATTGGGGAAGTGAAAGTTTAAGCTGCGGCTTATATGACAGGTAATAGTAAGGCGGCAGGCCGGGTAGCTTTTGGATTGCCGCCCGGCCTGGTTTTATCGCGGAGGAGAAACTAAATAGCTTAATGCTAAAATAAATCATACTATAATCAGGTTTAGTATTAATCCAAAAAAAACACGACTCTATTAGTTACTAATGGAATATTTATGTTCTCGATAAGAGTTTTTAACTTAATTTTTTGTGAATATGAAGGTTGGATACCAGAAAAATTATAACTTTCACCCCAGTAATTTATTTGTATTTTAGTGAAATCAATATCATTTTTATTTATATTATCAAGAATTAAAATCAAGTTATCCCATTTATTTAAATTACGAGCCATAGAATAATAAATAGGTATGTGTGACGGTGATGGTGATTTATCTAACAATCTTTGTACATCCATGAGGTTAAAGACTATTTTCTCTTTCAGAATCAACTTCAAGGATAATTTTACAATCCCAACAAGCGGATGGCTCATTGAGTCAAATAATAAGCCACTTGCATCATCTCCTTTATGTTGAGCTATAATTTTTAATGATGTCATATAAATACCAATAAAATTTGGTTCTAAATTACTTTCTGTAATCTCTATGATTTTTTCATATCGATGTTCGTTCAGTGCACAAAGTGCAACCTTCCTCTTTGCTACACTATTTGATGAATTATTAAAAACATTAAGATAGAAAGAGATTATATCAAATTGATTGCTCGCAATTAGTTTATGTATCCTTGAACGTACAAGAGAGTTTTTATCAAGTAGTAATCTAAAACAGAGATCTTCAGGCACTCTCACCATATTATTAATCATGTATTGCAAGACAAACTGTTTTATAGGAGAGAAGGAGTCAATGAGCATAACTCTGATATGATTTTCTTTATTATCACAACCACTATCCAATTTATATTCAGTTGCTCTCATTCTAACAATAGGATTGGGATGTAACATAGCTTGCTCAAAAATAATATCAAGCGAAAATAGATTTTTATTTACTAACATACACAATGATCTTTCAGCAACGATTTTATCAGGTGAAGATAAACCATTCAGTAAAGCATACTTATTTTCTTCACTAGATAAAAAATCCATGATTTTAAAAACAAATAGACTATGATCATCGCGTTGACATTCTAATAGCCAAATTAGATGCGGTAGACATTTAACAAACTCAGCGGAGTTATTACTCACAAGCAACCTTTCAATACTCTGCCTTGCTGATTTTCTCACTGGCTCTGCCCAATCATTTGTACGATTAATAAGCTCAGGCAAGGCAGAAACATCACGAATTAAACCAAGGCATAAAACAGCTATTTCTCGTATATGTCCATTATAGTGTCTAGTCAACTCTTTCAGATGTCCTGTACTATATAATTTATAATTATTCTTAGACCAAAAGTAATTTTTCTGTTCTGCTAACAACTTTTCCAACTTAATATATAAAAAATATTCTGAAGCCATTTGTTTTTACCTACCATGGTAATAAAAATCCAATTATTTTCACAATATTCCACTTCTTAATACTACAAGGAACATTGCATCGACGTAACTTAAACATTTCATTTTCGCACTTATACTTCGCCGCCTCCAGCCCATAGATATCGCCTTGCTTATGGATCTCGCTGAAGCCCAGGGTACCGGTGGTATCGAGGCGGTTTTTATCCGCAGTGGCGGTCACCACAGTGCAACCGGTGAGTATGCCTGTCTAGTGTTTAATACTTAAAAACAAAAAACCGGATCATTTCATAGCAGCCGGTTTTTTTGTCTTAGTTAAGGAGATCCGTTGATACATTTCCAGTATCGAAGAACTCCTTAAAGATCCTGACAACAAGATCGAAATCTTTTGTAAGCTGACGCTCAGGCCAGTAATTACCAAGGATAATGATACTATCTCCTGATGATGACGTATTATTCCATATGGACCTTACATCACCTCCAGACTCATCATATTCCAATAGAGTAACCAGATAAAAACCCTTCTCTGCCTCAACACTGAGTCTTTCTGGCCCGATATCAGGGGCATTAATAATCCTGATGTTTACGCTACCATTGCTATTCTTCAAAATATTTAAAAAATTGAGCACATCAGCCCACTGAGGAGATTCATTTCTGACATATTCCTCACCTGAACATAATCGAGAAAGCTCATATTTTATTATCATTTTGCAGGCCCCTTATTTTCTATTTTTTTCATGCCCTGCTGCCAGAACAGAACGTTACCTGTTGATTCTTAATAAATTGTTAGTGATTTAAGCCCTGCTTTTTCTGCCATGATCCTTACATCACTCAAGCAATAGTTGCAGACCTCTTTCCCTGCTACACTCATTGCCATTTCGCGCCCTTGGGTCATCCCCTTATCAAAGGCCTGTTGGATCACACCTATTTCTGCATGAGCAGTACCCATATTTCCATTAGGATAATTTTTGTCAGGACGCTTATCTATTTTGGCCTGTACAACGTCATTGATTAAGGTCGGTTTGTTAAAATCAGCTAATTTTGACGGTCTTACTCCCTGATTTGTATCAGTGAACTTGCTACCATCAACATTTCCTTTCGCGACAACTTTCAGATTCGCATCCACAATCTTACTCAGTTGTTTTGCTGCTGCGGCACCCAATACAGGTGTCAATGAAGCAACAAAGATATCAGCACCCTGCTTCAGCTCGGCATAATCTTTGGCTGTTGCATAATCGACTCCTTTGGTTGTCATGAAGAAGTTGATCATTGCGTCTTGGATCTGTTGCTGATTTTGTGCATCAACGCTGGTGATATTCTTCAGCCCGTTACGCCATTTTCCCAACGCTGTTAAAGAGCACCAACGCCACATCATAGCAGCGGCGTCAGCCGCTGCCATTACCGCTTTCCGGGTTTTGTGACGGTGCCCGCAAGCGCCGGAACGGCGCTCTGTGGCACGACTAGATGACCGATTCGGGCATCACCGACGCTGAACAACTGGAAGTGACCGCTGCGCCCGGTGTGCTCCGGTTGCAGCGGTGGGAAGTGTGAGGATTTTGGGCTTAGAAGTAAGAACCCCGGCTAATTGGCCGGGGTTAACGATCAGCTCTAAACTATATATGAATCATCAATATCTGTAATGGATATTATATCGTTAGTTTTTTTTATTTTGAGCTTTTCAGGGGATGGTAGACTATTAATTAGTTTCTCAATAGTTCCTCGAGCATACCTTTTCTCCTGTATAGTCTTTTCATAATCCACTGAATAAAAAAACCTTTCTTCCTCACCATCAAATCCCAACCAAAATACACAGCCATAGTCAGACAATTCACCACTGTCCAGCCAGATTATATTTTCTGGGGCTCCGTCAGAGAAATCTAGCTTCTCTAAATTGATATCGCCAATATCTTGAATTCCTGAATTTAAATGGTAAGCCAAACTATCCTTGAGTGACGATATCACCATGTAAAGATCTATTACCGTACCTTTCCCTGGAATAAGGCCATCATCTATTATGAAATTAAAAAGGCCACTTGGTGAATTCAGTGGGATAATGTATTCCAACTGAATCGCTATCTCTAGTGCATTTCCAATGATCATTTTAACTTCCATCCTTCTTGCTTTCTTAGGGCAGCTTTAACGTCATTTGGTAGTTCTAGCTTATTTCTTTGGTCGGCGGTACTTCCTGACCAGTGATAACCACCAGTATTGTCTGGTGAAAATCTATGTACATTACCATCGCTGTCTAACGCATATCGCGCTTTGTGTTCTCTGCCTTTTATTGCTAAAGGTACAGAGTTTTCGAAAATGGTTAGAGAGTTTTTAGGTTCAATACCTGCATTAGGCCTGTTACCTTCACCACCCAGTGTATGCTTGGAATTCGATTGATAAACCAATCCATTGCTGGCTTTTGTTGGAGTAGGAACAGGTATTGCACTTCCTTTCGGTCCTTTCGCTGCAATCAGCGCAGGCACGGTAGCCGCCATTGCTGCCGCTGTATCCTTGTCCAGTCCAAGCGCCTCGAACTTCTGTTGCCACCCTAAATTGGCAACTGTCCCTTCGGCTTCCATACTGGAACTGTACACTGCGGACAGGTAGTTCTTGAACTCGTTAGGTAGCTTGCCGTCAGCGTCCAACTGCTTGATGGCTTGATCGAACACATCCCACTGCTCAACCAGATAACCATACTTATCCGCACATTGAGCAGGCTGACTGCTACAGAACGCCAGCATTTCCTTCTGCTGTTTCAGGTTGGTCTCTACCATGTCCTGAATCACTTGCTGACAGGCTGCACCTTCACACGTCCTGGATTTCTGCGCGAAGTTATCAAGCTGAGTTACGCTGAGGAAGTTATTCTCCACCGCCGTCTTACCGGCCACGCTACCGCCCACGGCCCCTGCGGTGCTGTCCGCTACCAATCCACCTGCCAGCCCTGCCGCCAATTGGCTGAGCGCACTGACATTTTGCTTCTCTGCTTCCGTCAGGGCTGAAGGATCCTTGCCATAATACTGTTCGCTGATAATTTTAGCAGCCAGTTCCCCACTTGCCGCGCCTGCAGCTCCCGACGCCACATTGTTACCCGAGACCAATGCCACCAATGCCCCGGCTACCGCATGTGCAGCCGCATTCGCTGCCGTGTTGCCTTCTGTACGGGTTTTGATTTCCCGTGCCAAATACGGTGCCAGCGCACCACCGGCCGCAGCGCCAATATCACCGCCGCTAATTCCCGCCAGCGCCGCACTGATAGCCGTCCCCGCAGCCCAGAAATTACTGCCGATACCGTACTCTTTCTGCGCCGCCTTATACTCCGGCGACGCCTCTAGCATTTTCTGGCGTTCCTGTGCACTTGCACTCAGGTAGGCTGGATCCTTACTCAGTTTTTCCGCAGCGGCACGCTGAGCCTGTAGCATCTGCTTGTTACCATAATCGCTGACCAACTGCGTCGCAAGCTGCGTGACTCCCTGGGTAAACGCCAAGTTGTCTTTCACCTTCGCCTCATCGAAGATTTTATCGATACGTCCGTTGGCATTGTCCGTATCGCGGCTTAGTTCGGCGATATCTTGTGTCTGAGCTGCCGTATTACGGATATCAATATTGCCTGCGGCGACTGCCGACTGCGTAGTGCCGGCAGCCTTACCTTTTTCCTTAGCGAGACCGCCGCCGGTTGGCCCACTGGTAGAAATACCAAAACCGCTGCTGCTGGCGTTATACTCCGCTTTATTATCAATGGCATCCCAACCCAGCGAGCCGGTAGAGAGCTGATTTTTGATGCTGTCAGCCGTCGAAGCAATCACCCCACCATTCAGTTGCGTATGGTTGCCAACGTTAATATCAAAGCCTTTATCTCCCGCAAACAAACCACTTTGGTCACCCACACTGGCATATTCACTCTCGATTTTAGTCTGGCTCATACTCAACGAGGCAGAACCGCTCATCGACCCGAAAGTAAAGCTCGCGCCACCGCTAACATCTTTCTGCCAGCTGTTGTCGAACCCCAGCCCAAGCATCAGCGGAAACTCGGGTTTGGCGCTTAAATTGACCACCAGTAGCCCGGTTGGCTGCCGGGAAGGATTTCTATCTGCACCGGTTGCTGGCGCAGACGGTTGATCTGCTCCATGCCCTGCTCAATATCACGCAGGTTGAGGATGTTCCCCTGCAAGCCAGGGAAAGCCATTTTCAGCATGCGATCTTGGTGCTGCTCCAGCAGGATTTTCTCAAGACGGCCTTCCAGCACCAGTAACCGCAGTTCGCCGCGCGAAAGATCCTGATCAGTCAAGAATGCACGGCTGGTGATATAACCACGACCGATGTACCAGTCGGAAACCTGCTGCACCAGCGTTTGGATTTGCCCCAGATCCAGGCATTGTTGCAGGTAATTCTGGGTGAGTTTGCGTTGCGCACTGGCAGGCAGATGCTCGGCGCCTTCCAGTTGAATACGGTTGATGGTGAAGCAAGGGCCACCCACTTTGGCGCTGGGTATTGGGGTTGCGGGCAAGGTCGGCGTCAGGCTGCGTTGCAGTTCCTGCCGCTGCAGCTGGTTTTGCTCCAGTAAATCACGTTGTTGTTGTTGGATAGTGTCGCGGTCCGCCGGACTCAGCAGGTTAGCGCCGGTGGCAGAGGAAAAGAAAATGCACAGCAAAGCTGCCGTGAGACGTTGAGTAACTGAATCCATTCAGAAGACCATCCGTGTGTTTTTTCAGCATTTTAACGACGGGATGGAGAATGTAACAAGATGCAAATAATTAGCGGATGACTAAATCAGGCTAACAAAAAAAGAATGTTCCTAGACCAACCAGCAGAAAGTTATTTGAAATAGTTAAATTTAACTTATTGATTTGTACAAAAAGGAAAAAACAGTGAATCGCTCTTAATTGCCACTAAACTGAAAAATTACTGCTAATACGACGCGTGCCACAAAACAGGATTCTGATAGGGGCCGTGAACCGGCCCCTGGAGAACATTACGCGGTCCCACCAACGGTCAGAGTGTCCAGCTTCAGGGTCGGTTGACCGACGCCCACAGGCAGGCTTTGCCCTTCTTTGCCGCACACACCAACGCCTTTATCCAGCGCCAGATCGTTGCCAACCATCGATATCTGCTGCATCGCCTCAATACCTGAGCCAATCAACGTAGCCCCCTTCACCGGTTTGGTAATGCGGCCTTTCTCGATTAGATAGGCTTCAGTGGTGGAGAACACAAATTTTCCGGAGGTGATATCTACCTGACCGCCACCAAAGTTAGGCGCGTACAGGCCGTATTCAACGCTGGCAATGATCTCTTCCGGCGTGGATTTACCCGCCAACATGTAGGTGTTGGTCATGCGTGGCATTGGCAAGTGCGCGTAAGACTCGCGACGTCCGTTACCCGTCGGTGCAACGCCCATCAGGCGTGCGTTGAGTTTGTCCTGCATGTAGCCTTTCAGAATACCGTTCTCGATCAGCACGTTGTACTGGCCCGGCACACCTTCGTCATCAATCGCCAGGGAACCACGGCGACCTTGTAAGGTACCGTCATCCACTACCGTACAAAGTTCGGATGCCACCAGTTGCCCCATCTGACCACTGAACACCGAAGTACCACGACGGTTGAAGTCGCCCTCCAGACCGTGGCCCACCGCTTCATGCAACAACACGCCCGGCCAACCAGCACCCAGAACCACCGGCATATTGCCGGCAGGTGCCGCAACGGCGGAAAGGTTAATCAACGCCATGCGCACCGCCTCTTTGGCGTAAGCATCAGCGCGAACTTCGCCCTCGGCAATTTCAAGGAAATAGTCGTAACCGAAACGACCGCCGCCGCCGCTGGAGCCGCGTTCACGCTTACCGTCTTGTTCAACCAGCACACTGACAGATAAACGTACCAACGGGCGAACATCTGCCGCCAGCGTTCCGTCGGTTGCCGCAACCAGGATCTGCTCGTACACACCGGTAATACTGGCGCTCACTTCCTGCACCCGTTTGTCGGCAGCACGGGCAACCTTGTCTACGCGATGCAGCAAAGCAATTTTCTCTTCACGCGGCAGGCTTTGCAGCGGATCGAGCAATGGGTACAGCACGTTATGACTGATTTCGCCCAAGGTATGCACCTTGCCGTTACCCGTGTCACGTACGATGCTGCGCGCAGCTTGGGCGCTCTGCTGTAGTGCGTTCAGGGTGATCTGATCGGCATAGGCAAAGCCGGTTTTCTCGCCGCTGACAGCGCGAACCCCGACCCCTTGATCAATATTGTAAGAGCCATCCTTGATAATACCGTCTTCAATCACCCAGGCCTCGTGATAGCTGGACTGGAAATAGAGGTCGGCATAATCGAGGCGGCGTTCGGCCAGTTGCCCCAAGACGGAAAACAGGTCCTGGTGGCTCAGCTTATTGGCAGTAAGTAACTGCTCACTGACAAACGTCAGGCTCATAATTTTTTTACTCTTTAATGGAGAAGTTTTTTTCAAACGGCGCGGTCAGCGACGTCTGGAATCTGTTGTGTTGCAATACCGGCATCTGTTCGCGAATGGTTTTGAGCCCAGTAATATCGACCCGCACCTTCATCGCCGATACTGCATCCGGGTTTTCAGCCAGTACTTTGCCCCAACCGTCCACGGCCATCGAATGGCCCCAAGTGCGACGCGTAGGCCCATGGCTGCCAACCTGTGCTGGCGCCAGGATCACACACTGGTTTTCAATCGCTCTTGCACGCAGCAGGATTTCCCAATGCGCTTCGCCAGTCACGCGGGTAAAGGCAGCCGGCACCGAAATCAACTCGGCGCCCTGCGCCCGCAACGCTTGAAACAGTGCAGGGAAGCGCAGATCGTAACATATGGTCATCCCTAAGCGCCCTACAGGAGTATCGACTACCGTTAGCTGTTGACCGTGTTGATACGTGTCTGACTCCCGATAGTGGCCATGAGTATCCTTAATGTCCACGTCAAACATGTGCAGCTTGTCGTAACGAGCACGAATTTCACCTTGGTCATCAAACAACAGGCTGCTGGTAGTGATAAGTGCGGGGTTCTCACGGCTGATCAACGGCATGGAACCGACCAGCAACCAGACGCCATAACGCCGCGCCATTTCACGCACCGCATTCTGCAACGGCCCGTCACCCTGTTGCTCTGCATGCTCACGATAAGCGGCGGAGTTAGCGAACAACAATGCGTTCTCTGGCGTCATGACCAGTTTCACCCCGGCATTGAGTTGCTTAATCTGCTGTTCAATCTGGGCCAGATTGTCACGCACCCGATCGCCACTGCACAACTGTAACAACGCAACGTTAGCATTTCTCATGGCGCCTTATCCTCCTTTGGCTTACGCAGAACCTCGTTGATTTTCGGCTGATCCAGATCACCGCTGATATGGTAGCGAATCAGTGAAATCTTGCTCCATAGCGGTCCGAGCACCTGCGAAGCGGCAAACACCGCCGCCCCCACAATCGGGTTAATCACGAACGCCGTAGCCACACCAACGGTGGCTGAAATGGCCGGCGCGACTACCGCTTCCATATCAATCCGACGGCGTGCCAGATCAATCTGGCCACTCATAGCGATGTCCGCTGCCAGTCCGTCAACCAACAAGTTATCGGTATGCATTATGCCATCTTTCAGCCATGCCGTGCTGCGGATGGAGTCAAAGTAGAAGCCTTTACCAAAGGTATCACTGAAATCGAACTGCAGCTTACGTAGCAAGGCGTCGAAGCTCACCAAACGCAATAGCTGCCCAGCGCGCCCACCACCCATACTCTCGATCTCACCTTTGCCCATGTTGACCTTCAACGCACCGCTGAGGGTG
Organism: Serratia grimesii NBRC 13537; assembly: GCF_001590905.1. Lineage (GTDB taxonomy): Bacteria > Pseudomonadota > Gammaproteobacteria > Enterobacterales > Enterobacteriaceae > Serratia > Serratia grimesii. The sequence goes on along the minus strand of NZ_BCTT01000011.1, from coordinate 118,875 downwards.
CTCATTTGCGGTTTCCACGGTTGCCCATGCCAATACAGATCAAAATCAATGTCATAAGGCGCGCCTTTCAGCGGCGTGGTGATGCCGAAGAAAGCGGCGGTTTCATCAATTTTTCCACCCAGCAGCTTGCCTTTCAGCGAGCTGCGTTCTTCCTGGGCGTTCTGCTTCCACAGGCCGCTGGCGGTCATGCGCCCTTTACCGGTATCGACCAAGCCATGCTCCAGGGTCAGGGTATCACCCTGATTGGCCAGATCCGCCTCCACCTTGCCGAGGTTTTGCCCCATGACCCAGCACGACTTGCAGCGTAGCATCAACGACGGCCAGTCACGGAAAGAAACCTTTTCTGCCGTCGCCAGCGGGTTGGTCGCCGCCGCCGCCGTCCCTTTACCATCGCTAAACTGCGGATTGTAATAGAGATAATTGATATCGGCACGCCACGGTCCACGATCCGTCACCCGCAGACTGCCGTCGACTTCTTCACCCTTGGCGCTGACCAGAGTGCCGCCGAGCTGTTTTTCGGCCGAGAGCGTCAGCTTGTGCCAGGCCTGGCCGCCCAACAGCAGCTGCGGTGTTTTCAGCGCTACGGTGGTCGGGAAGTTGAAGCCACCCACCTGGCCCGAGCCACCGCCTTGTTTTAACGCCGGTGCCATTAGCCCCAGCCACTTTTCACCGTCCAGTGGCGGCAGGTTGAGCGTCAAAGATTTACCGGCCGGTAAAGGTGGCGTTCCACCGCCTTCGGTTTGCCATGCCGCTCGTGCCAGCGTCACCTGCTGTTTGGCAAAGGTCCATTCGCTGTTGAAATGGTTCTGCTTGCCGGCGCTGCCGGTCAGCATGAAGCCATTCAGGCCACCTTTCACTTTTACACTCAGCGGCAGTGGCTCACCCGCCGGTTTATCTAGCGGAGAAGGTAAGTGACTGCTTACTTTTTTGAGGTCTGCATCAATGCCGATGTCATAGCTGGCGTTGCCCTTATGCGGCAAGGTAATGGCAACCTGGCCCTGCCAGGGCGCGCTGCCACTCAGGGCATCGGCGACTTCGTGCGGAATACCGGGGAATTTACCCGGCTGCCAGTCAGCCTTCAGACCCACATTGACCTTGTAGTCGCTTTGACCTTCCTGTGTGGTGAAGTTCACCGCAACCGGCTGCCCGAACCAGTTGGCCGACAGGCTATCACTGGTCAGGTTGCCGTTATCGAAGCGGAACTTGCCGCTGACTTTTTTCAACTCACTTTCGATCGGCTTAACCAGCAATGAGTTGTTGTTCAGCGCCACCTCACCCGTAGCGCGCACCAGCTCGCCGTTCAAGGGGATATCGAGATGTAAGCGCCCACTGACATTACCGCCAATCTGCAGCTCATTCAGTGCAGCGCCCAACGAATCATGCAGCGGTGTCTGCTCGAAATAGTCATGGATTTCCGCGCCCTGACCCGCCACGTCAGCGTCAACCAACAGGCGTTCCTTCAGGTAGTCCGGAATGACGGCGGTAACATTTTTGCCATCGACTTTACCCAGCTTGGTCTGTGGCGCATTCATCCACAGCCCTTCATTGGCAAAATCGAGATCGATAGCCAGGTCGGTCAATGCCGGCCAGTCCGGTTGGAATTGGAAGGTCGAATGGCGCAGCGGGACAAATACCTCAAACTGGCCTTCATGTTTACGGTAAGGGAAATGCTGCGGGTCACCGTTGTAGAGCAGCGTGGCGTTATCCACCTGCCCGCCCTGAATGGCACCGCTGAGGTAGTCCACCAGGTGCTTGCCCATCAAGGGTTCCGGGAAGTAACGCCAGGCGTCTGCGGCATCATACAGGCGGATACCGGCCAGAATGCTCAGCCACGGGTCGCCCTTGGCCGGCTGCTGGTAGCGGAAATCACCGTTCACCCACAGCGATTTGGCTTTCACATCCAGATTTTTACTTGCCAGCTCCCAGCCTTGTGGGTTATTCAGCCAGGTTAACGCACCGCGCGCGCTGCTGACTTCCAACGGGGCGCGGAACATGTCGCCGTACGGCAAGGTGCTGTCGTTGAGATCAAGCTGCAGGCGGCCATTTTCTACACCGCCACTCAGCGCGCCAGAGAAATGATTTATCCCCGGCAACAGTTTCCACGGCTGCCAACTGACGTCCTGCCAACGGGCCTGGAAACGGGTTTTTTCCGGCTGTTTCAACGGAATATCCAACGCCAATGCATTGACCTTGCCTTGCGGTTGCAAATCGTTCCAGCGCTCCAGCACGTCTGGGCTGAGGAACGAGAAGGTCGGCAGCAGCGCCGCCAGTCGTTCTAGCTGAATATTGGTGGCACGTACGCGCAGTTCTTCAGTCTGCCCCGGCCCCATAAACTCGGTGTTTTCGGGTAGCCACAACGTGGAAAGCCGGCCCTGCGGCCAAGCCTGACCGTCAGTGGTCAAATTGAGCTGTGGTACATCCACCTGCCAGCCGGTGCCCTGACGGCTTAGCGTTAATGCCAGGTTGTCCACGTCCAGTCGGTGTTGCTGGGCACCTACGCTCCAATTGGCCGCGCCTTGCTTCAACAATGCATTACCGCCGGCGATCTCACCGTTCTGGATCTGTAACCAGGCAGCCAAGCTAAAATCGGCGCTTTCCAAACCGGTATTGGCACGCAACCAGCGAGTAAACCAAGGTTTCATGTCGATATTATCGGCCTGCATATAGACCGTACCGGTATTCAATAACCCCTGATTATCACGCAGGTCCATACGCAGTTGCACCACGCCATGTTGCCCGTTCAGCGTCGACAGGCTAATCTGCCCTTCGGCACGGTGACGATCACGACCGTTAAGCCAGGTAAGCTGAGGGACTTCGAATTCGGCACGGGCACCAGCGGGTGTCAGGAATGAGAGACGGCTGTCACGCAGGTCGAAATGATCCAACTGATGCAACAGCAGATCAGTAATCTTACCCGGTTCGATGGTGCTACCTTGATGTTCATCCCCACCCAGCGTGGTGTTCAGATCAAACTGGAGTTGGTAAAAGGTGAGATCGCGAAATTGCCAGCGCCAATGCAGCAGCGACTGCCACACGTCTAGCGCCAGCGTAACACGTTCAATATGCAGGTTACTTTTGGGCAACGTGGCACGCACGTTGCCCATTTCAAGCTGTGGGCCGAAGGTTTCCCAGCTCCCTTGCATGAAATCGACCTGCACAGGCACACCGGAAAGGCCTTCGACCTTTGCCAGTATTTGAGGGCGGTAGTTGTTCAGCTCAGGCAGTGCCAAACGTAATCCGCTGATCAGCAACGCCACGACTACAATCAGACTGGCGCCTGTAGCTAACAAAATCCCAGGCAGTCGCCTCACGCAGTTCTCCTTGCTTCCGCTGCCTGGCAACGGGAATATCTATGCACGGTGGGGCTCAGCATGCTGAGCCCCACCGATGCCGGACTTTGGCCACCAACAGGCGGACTACATCATGACAACGTCAAACTGTTCCTGGCTGTACAAGGGTTCGATCTGTACCTTCACCTGCTTGCCAACAAAGATTTCCACTTCCGCCAACGCATGAGATTCTTCGCTTTTCAGCGCTTCCCCCACCGCCGCAGACGCGTATACCAGGAAACGATCAGAATCATAAGCATGGTGCACGCGCACAATTTCACGCAAGATTTCGTAGCACACGGTTTCCACTGTTTTCAATGTGCCGCGTCCATGACAAGTAGGACAATCATGACACAGCACATGTTCAATGCTTTCACGTGTACGTTTACGCGTCATTTCAACTAAGCCTAGCTGAGAGAAGCCGTTAATCGTGGTTTTTACCCGATCTTTACTCAGTGCCAACTCCAGCGAATGCAATACCCGGCGCCGGTGTTCGTCATTGTTCATGTCAATGAAGTCAATGATGATTATGCCGCCCAAATTGCGCAGCCGCAGTTGGCGGGCAATAGCTTGCGTTGCTTCGATATTGGTATTGAAGATGGTTTCGTCGAGGTTACGATGGCCGACAAAAGCGCCGGTATTGATATCCACGGTGGTCATCGCCTCGGTCTGATCGATAATCAGATAACCGCCGGACTTCAGTTCCACCTTGCGCTCTAGTGCGCGCTGTATCTCATTTTCGACATCGTACAGGTCAAAGATTGGCTGGCTACCGGTATACAGCTCCAGCTTGGCAGTGATATCCGGGATGTACTCACCGGTAAACTCCACCAACAGATCGTGAGTCAGACGAGAATCCACGCGGATCCTATCCAGCGCCGCACCGGCGAAATCACGCAGAATGCGCTGCGCCAGGGCCAACTCACCATACAGTTTGTATTTGGTCTGGTTACGTTTTTTACGCTCCATCACCTTGGTCCACAGGCGCTTGAGGAAGGCAGCATCCTGCGACAGTTCTTCTTCACCAATACCTTCCGCCGCGGTGCGAATGATAAAACCACCCAGTTCATCGCAATAACCGGCAACGGCTTTTTTCAGGCGATCGCGCTCGGCTTCGCTTTCAATACGCTGCGAAACGCCAACGTGCGCTGCACCTGGCATAAACACCAGGTAACGCGAAGGTAAGGTAATGTCGGTAGTCAGGCGTGCGCCTTTAGTGCCTAGCGGATCTTTCACCACCTGCACCATCAGATCCTGCCCCTGGCGTACCAGTTCGGCAATATCCCGCACGTGGAAATTCTTCTGCTCATCACCAGCAACACATTCGGTGTGTGGCATGATATCGGAGGCGTGCAGGAAGGCCGCTTTATCCAGGCCGATATCGACGAAGGCCGCCTGCATGCCTGGCAACACGCGACTTACGCGCCCTTTATAAATATTGCCGACGATGCCGCGCTTGGATTCGCGCTCGATATGGATCTCTTGCAGGATGCCGCCATCAATATAGGCAACCCGCGTTTCAGACGGTGTGATATTAACCAGTAGCTCAGCTGTCATGCCCTCTCCTCAGAACCGGTCGATAATGGCAACACCCATCAACCGGTTCTTACATCACGTAATGCGACAAAATTACTGAGCAGCTCATGTGTTTCGACTAACGGCAAGCCCATCACTGCGTGATAACTGCCGGTTATCGTTCTGACGAAACAACCACCCTTTCCTTGAATTCCGTAGGCGCCCGCTTTATCCATCGGTTCGCCCGTTGCAATATAGTCGCAAATATCCTGCTGTGACAGGTTGCGGAATGTCACGTCTGTCACCACTAGCTGGCACAGAACATCATGGTGATCGGCGATCGCCACGGCGGTCATCACCTGATGTTGTTTACCCGACAACGCCGCCAGCATTTCTGCCGCATGCGCTTCGTCACGAGGTTTTTCCAACACCCGGCCATTGAGCACAACAATGGTATCAGCACCCAGTACCGGCCAATCTTTCTGCGCCAGTGCCACGCCCGCTCTGGCTTTATCCTGCGCCAAACGGCGCACATAGACTTCTGCTGCTTCCCCTTCACGCCGCTGTTCTTCTGTATCCGTCAGAATGATTTCAAACGGGACGCCCAAAAGGGTCAGTAATTCACGTCGACGGGGAGAACCGGAGGCCAGATAAAGCGAAGTCATTGATATACCCTTACTGTACGGCGAACTGACGGCGGATTTTGCGCATCAGCAGGAATAACCACGGCCACAGGATGCCGTTTACCACACTACTCCAGAACACCTCTGGGCGGAAAGAGACGTTGATCACTAAAAACTCGGCCCAGAACACCACAACGTCCATAGCCAGTGATAACAGCACGACAATCAGCGCCTGTTGCCAAAGCGCCATATTGCGGAATAACTGGAATTTGAATGCCACCAGGTAGGCAATGATCCCCAACGCCAGTGCGCGTACGCCCAACGTGGAGCCGAGGATCAAATCCATAATCAACCCCAGTACAAAACCTGTACCGACGTTAACCCGGTGTGGTAATGCCATCACCCAGTAGATCAGGATCAAAGCCAGCCAGGACGGTCGAAACATGTAGATCTGTTCCGGCCAGGGCATGATTTGCAGCACCAGAGCCACCAAAAATGACAGCCAGATTATCCAGCGCCCGTTGCTGCGGTAGCGGTTCATTGCGCAACTCCAGTGGCTGGTGCGGCAGCTTGCGGCACAGCAGCCCCTGTTGCCGGTGCCGGCACAGGCAACGGTGGCCCCATAGCATCAGCAGCTGGCAAAACCTGCGGCATCATTTGCATCAGGCGCTCATTGGCAACGCGATGCACTTCGTCCGGCGGCAACGGCATATCACCGTTGCGGTCAGCGCCCCATAACAACAGCAGATAGCGCAAACGTTGCAGGCCAGCTGTTGGCCGCGCCTGAATCACGGTATAGGCACGTTGATTATCCACTTTAACCGAGGACACAACGGCCACCGGGTAGCCTTCCGGGAAGCGTCCACCCAGGCCAGATGTGACTAACACATCACCCACGCGGATGTCAGTGTTGTTCGGCAAATGCTCAAGCTGTAAATCGTCTGCACAACCACTGCCTGCAGCGATAACGCGAATATCGTTACGCAGTACCTGGATCGGCAGCGCGTGTGAAGCATCACAGATGAGTAATACGCGACTGGTCACCTTCGCCACAGCAACGACTTGGCCAACAACACCTTTATCGCTGATGACAGGTTGGCCTTCATAAACGCCATTGTCCGAACCTTTGTCGATCACCACCTGATCGCTATAAGGATCGGAACCAGTCGAGATCACCTGGGTGACCATTTTATGTTCGTCCTGGCGAAGCGGTGAGCCTAATAGCTCGCGCAAGCGGGCGTTTTCCTGCTTGAATTGACCAAGAAGAAGAATATCGCTGTTTTTCAGCAGCAGTTCCTGCCGCAGAGCTCGGTTTTCAAGCTCCAGCTGTTGGCGGGTAGCCAGCGTTTCTGAAACGCTGTCCAAAACTTTACGTGGCCCATTGGCCAGAAAATAGAAAGGGCTAACGGCCGTGTCCATGTAGTTACGTATTTTCACGAACGTACCGAGACGGCTATCAGCAACGATCAGGCAAATCGCCGCAATCACTGCCAAAAAAAGTCGTAGTTGCAGAGAAGGGCCCCTGCTAAAAATCGGCTTCATAAATTATGCGTGTTCCTCGACAACAGAAAGAGGAACCGTACCTGATTTTCGCTTTGCGCAGTCATCCGATACGATTCCTCCTTCCTGGGGCTGACTATTCTTCGCTGAACAAATCGCCGCCATGCATGTCGATCATTTCCAACGCCTTGCCGCCGCCGCGAGCTACGCAGGTCAGCGGATCTTCTGCCACGACTACCGGAATACCGGTTTCTTCCATCAGCAGGCGATCCAGGTTACGCAACAGTGCGCCACCGCCGGTCAACACCATGCCACGTTCGGAAATGTCGGAAGCCAGCTCCGGCGGACACTGTTCCAGTGCCACCATCACCGCACTGACGATACCGGTCAACGGCTCTTGCAGGGCTTCGAGGATTTCATTGGAATTCAGGGTAAAGCCGCGTGGCACGCCCTCAGCCAGGTTACGGCCGCGAACTTCGATTTCATGCACTTCATCGCCTGGATAAGCAGAACCGATGCCGTGTTTGATACGTTCGGCGGTTGCTTCACCAATCAGTGAGCCATAGTTACGACGCACATAATTAATGATGGCTTCGTCGAAACGGTCACCACCAATACGCACAGAAGAGGAGTAGACGACACCGTTCAGTGAGATCACGGCCACTTCAGTGGTACCACCACCGATATCCACCACCATCGAACCTGTTGCTTCAGAAACCGGCAGACCTGCACCGATTGCCGCAGCCATAGGTTCTTCAATCAGAAACACCTCACGTGCACCAGCTCCTTGAGCAGATTCACGGATGGCACGGCGTTCAACCTGAGTTGCGCCGACCGGCACACACACCAGCACGCGCGGGCTTGGCCGCATGAAGCTGTTGCTGTGAACCTGTTTGATGAAATGCTGCAGCATTTTTTCTGTCACGAAGAAATCGGCAATAACGCCGTCTTTCATCGGACGAATAGCCGCGATATTGCCGGGTGTACGTCCCAGCATCTGTTTAGCCTCATGACCCACGGCCGCAACGCTCTTGGGTGAACCGGCACGATCCTGGCGAATGGCAACCACCGACGGTTCGTTCAGTACAATGCCTTGCCCTTTAACATAAATCAGGGTATTGGCGGTACCCAAGTCGATGGACAAGTCGTTGGAAAACATGCCACGAAATTTCTTAAACATAACTAAAGGATAATCCTGCAAGCTGGGGGCGGAAAATAAAATCCGCCTACTTTACCAACCACACGAAGCAGCGACAAGGCGCAAAAACGTTCTACTTCGGTGAAAAATAGTCTGTATTGTTTCTGCTCGAATGCACGGAAATTGGATGAGGCCTGAATTCCCTGAACAAAGGCTCAGTTTACCACCCTGTCAGCGCACGAAACGGCGTAACACAGCTCATAAAATCTAACATATTCCCTGATTGCCGCTGGTGGTAAGCACCTACCAACGCTCAACAGAAAAGGACTGACAAGAGCCTATATCAAATAGGCGTCATTGTCGCAGGCAGTTTGGGGATAATCCCAAAATGACAGATAAAATAGCCCAGATGAATTGGCGCTCATTCTACGTCAATTTTTGCCAGGCATTCAGGTTAAACGCGATAACGGCGTGAATATTTTTTACGCCCGACGTCTATTGGCTCTGGAGACGCGAAAAAGTCGCCCTGCCCACCGAGGATCCCGCGTTCTTTCAACGTTTGCCATTCGTTGCGCGTCCGCACACTCGCAGCAAAAACCTGAGCACTGGTGCCTTCACAAGCGCCGGTCAGGCTTTGAACGAACAGCTGATTTTCATCACGCTTATCAATACTCCGCACCAGACCAGGGTGAAGCTTAACCAGCTCTACCGGTAAGGACTTGATATAAGAGGTACTGACCACGGTTAATCCCGCTTGAGAAACCACCAAACGGCAGCCCAATCCTGAGAGCAATCTCAGCACCGGGCGCAAACGGTCGATATGTTGACACACATCTGCCTCTGCAAGTTCAATCAGAATTCGCCGACGATGACTTTTTTCACACTGTAGCAGGCTATCACGCAGCCAGCGCTGGAAAGTACGCTGCAATAATGAATCGACACACAGCGTAAATGCGAATGTTTCTTCAGGCCACAATGCCAACAAAGGAAGGATCCGGCTAATCAGCTGACGATCGTAACTTTCCGCCAGCCCCAACTGCTGCACTAACGGCATATATTCAGATGGCAGCAGTTCCTGAGTCCCGTCATAAATCCGACTCATGATCTCACGATGATGGACTTCCCCTTCCACCGTCACCGCCGGCTTCTGATACAAGCGCGGGCCGCCCTTCGCCAGCACTTGTTCCAACAGGGTCCGCCACTTGACGCTGCCGCGCCCTTTTTCCGGTACCTGGCTGTCGTAAACGTACCAGCCATTTTCCCCCTGCAGCGTGGCATGACGCGTCGCCTGTTCGGCGAAATCAATCACCTGTTCGGTAGTTTGCCCGCTGCGGTACGCCACGATGCCTATGTGCAAAAACGCTTCGCGATCGATAAGTGCTGTTGAAGGTAAAGCATCAATCGCGTGAACCAGCTGCGAAGCAATACCATCCGCTTCTTTCAAGGTGCGGTGCGGTAAGAGAACGGTGAAATCACTGTGAAAATAGCGTGCCAATAGCGCCGCCGGGTAGCGCATCACGAAGGTCGACAGCAGGTTAACCAGTGAATACATCAGTTCTTGCACTGCACTGTTACCGTGAATTTCGCGCAACGTGTCGAAATCAGGTAACCGCACCATCATAACAATGCCGTGCGAGCCCACCTCCTCCAACTGGGTAGTGAGCTGGTTATCAAAGAACAATCGGTTGTTTAGTCCGGTTTTGGCATCCTGGGCCGCAAAGGCACGGATCAACGTATCAACACGGCTGCGTTCCTCGCGCGCTTCCGCCAAGTCCGCCAATAGACGATCGAGTGCACCGCTAACGTTCGCGGGCCACTCGCGCACATCACCTTGCATCACGCTCTCTCGTTCACCATTCAGAATGCGGCGTGCACGTCGCTCGAGCCGATCCTCGCCGTCGGCCTGTTCCCGCAGCCAACGCAGGCTGAACAGCAGGATCACGACCATTACGACAATCGACAGCGTCACTGCGGCAGTTGATTGCAGCGAACGCACGTCGCTGGCGAAAGGATCAACATACGTAATCGTCAGTGATGCACCAGGATGCTGCATTAGGGGCTGGGTGACTTGCCGATAGCCGTTCAGCGGCTCCCAGGGCACTTTTACCGTGGGTAATTTATAAGAGAGAAGATTACTGCTACTGGTATCTACGCTGACCGCCACAATACCGAGCGGGCGCATCACCAAAGGCAACCATTGTTTCTGCTCTTGGGGGGATTCACGCACCATCGCCTGATCGAGCGAGGTCATCAGTGAGTCGAAACGACGCTCCAGACGATCTTGGGTGACGTAGAAAAAGCTGTATGAGCAGCCCATCAGCATCAAAAACATCGCCAGAGCAACAAGCAGGGTGATCAATGCAGAGAGTTTGGTGGTGAATCGCATCCCTGTGCCTTGTCCGTTATGGTTACGTGAATTTTCACCTTTGGAAGTATAAAGGCCCCGAATCCTCTCAAATGAATCCAACACAATACCTTGATATTTTAATGAGTAACTGGCTCAACCCAAGGATATCCACCAGCCGATCTTGCCGCTCAAGCTATCAAGCATCGCCAACGAAGAAAACCTTCAATCATCATTTTTTGTCCTTTATCAGGACATAAATTTCTTATTATGCATATAGTCATTTAAATCTGATTCAGTCATCTATGGCAAAAATGCAAACGAGAGGAAGAGTGACATGCGCGCACTGTTATTGGAACAACAAGACGATCAAACTCTAGCTCACGTCAAAGATATCAGCAGCGATCAATTGCCCGACGGTGACGTGACGGTAAACGTCAATTGGTCCAGCATTAACTATAAAGATGCGTTGGCGATCACCGGTAAAGGCAAGATCGTGCGCAATTTCCCGATGGTGCCCGGCATCGACTTCGCCGGTACGGTGCATCATAGCCGCGACGATCGCTTTAAAGAGGGTCAAAGCGTGGTACTTACCGGCTGGGGCGTGGGTGAAAACCATTGGGGCGGCCTGGCAGAACAAGCGCGGATCTCCGGCGAATGGTTGGTACCACTCCCAAACGGGTTAGATGAACGTAAAGCAATGATCCTTGGGACTGCCGGTTTTACCGCCATGCTGTGCGTGATGGCTCTGGAAGAAGGCGGTGTACATCCCGATGACGGCAACATTTTAGTTACCGGTGCCAGTGGCGGCGTAGGCAGCACAGCGATCGCCATTCTTGCAGCACTGGGCTATCACGTTACCGCGATCAGCGGCCGTGAAAGCAATATCGAATATTTGAAAGCGCTTGGCGCCAAAGAGGTGCTTTCACGCAGCGGCTATCTCGAAGCCCCGCGTCCACTCGAAAAGCAGCTGTGGGCGGGTGCTGTTGATACGGTGGGTGACACACTGCTGGCACGCGTATTGGCGCAAATGAATTATAACGGTACGGTCGCCGCCTGCGGCCTGGCTGGGGGTTATCACCTGCCGACCACAGTGATGCCATTTATTTTGCGCAATGTTCGCCTGCAAGGTGTCGACTCGGTACACACACCGCTGCACCGCCGTCAAACCGCTTGGGAACGCCTGGCCGGTATCCTGCCAGACAGCTTCTATCAACAGGCGACTCAAGAAATCACGTTAGAACAGGCACCGGCTACCGCTGCCGCACTGCTGGCTAACCAAGTTACCGGCCGTACCCTGGTGAAAATCTGCTAACCCCAGTGCCCCTCCGGCAACGGAGGGGACATCCGCCTGCGAAATTTCATATTTTCCCGTGGCCCCTCGCATATGGCGTGCTTTCACGCCATGCTTACTCAATATATCCCCTATGAATGTCGAGTTGTTGCGTTGTTAACAGCCCCTTAAAAGCCATAGGGATGAGATGCGGAGAAAATGCCATGAATAAACAACGAAAATTAACCGAAGCCGATGTCACACCCGAAACCGTGTTTTATCAACGGCGTAAAGTGTTGCAGGCATTAGGCATCACCGCCGCTTCATTAGCCTTGCCCACCCATGCACGGGCTGATTTGCTGTCATGGTTCAAAGGCCACGATCGGCCAAAGGCACCACCGGGCAAACCGCTGACGTTCACCAAGCCCGCCGCCTGGCAAGCCCAACTGGCACTGACGCCGGAAGATAAAGTTTCCGGCTACAACAATTTCTACGAGTTCGGTCTCGACAAAGCCGATCCAGCCGCTAACGCTGGCGGGCTGAAAACCGAAGGCTGGAAAGTGCGCATCGACGGCGAAGTGGCTAAACCCATCACGTTGGACATCGACGATTTAATGAAGCGCTTCCCGTTGGAACAGCGTATCTACCGCATGCGTTGTGTGGAAGCCTGGTCAATGGTCGTGCCCTGGATCGGCTTTGAACTGGGTAAATTACTCAAGTTGGCGGAGCCAAACAGCAATGCTCGCTACGTCGCCTTCCAAACACTGTACGACCCGGAACAGATGCCGGGCCAGAAAGACCGGTTTATCGGCGGTGGTCTTAAGTATCCCTATGTCGAAGGGCTGCGTCTTGATGAGGCGATGAATCCACTGGCCTTGCTGACTGTCGGCGTATACGGCAAGACACTGCCACCGCAAAACGGTGCACCACTACGACTCATTACCCCGTGGAAATACGGTTTTAAAGGTATTAAGTCCATTGTGCACATCCGTCTGGTGCGCGATCAACCGCCGACGACCTGGAATGAATCTGCGCCAAATGAATACGGTTTCTACGCTAATGTGAATCCACATGTCGATCACCCACGTTGGTCGCAAGCCACCGAGCGCTTTATCGGTTCAGGCGGTATTTTGGACGTCAAACGCCAGCCGACACTTCTGTTTAATGGCTATGCCGATCAGGTCGCGTCGCTGTATCGTGGCTTGGATCTGCGGGAGAATTTCTAAGTGCGTTTGACCCTAACTCACATTAAATGGATCAAGGTCGGCATTTATCTGGCGGCATTTCTGCCTTTCCTCTGGCTGGTGCTGTCGGTAGACCAAGGATGGTTCAGCGCCGATCCTGCCAAAGATATCCAGCATTTTACCGGCAGAATGACGCTAAAATTGCTGCTGGCAACCTTAGCGATCGCGCCGTTGGCACGCTACACCCGCCAACCGCTATTGATACGCTGCCGACGCTTGGTCGGACTGTGGTGTTTTGCCTGGGGCACACTGCATCTGATAAGCTACTCGACGCTTGAACTAGGGCTAAGCAATATCGGCCTGCTGGGGCGCGAACTGGTCACCCGTCCTTATTTGACACTCGGCATTATCAGTTGGTTGATCCTACTGGCGCTGGCCGCAACCTCAACGCTGTGGGCGATGCGCAAACTGGGCGCCAAATGGCAAATATTGCATAATTTGGTGTATCTGGTGGCTATTCTGGCACCGATTCACTACCTGTGGTCGGTCAAAACCTTTTCACCGCAGCCTTTCATTTATGCTCTGCTGGCGGTAATACTGCTGGCGTTGCGATACAAGAAATTCCGCAATTGGTGGCGTTAACAGGCGGAACTTTTCTGTGTTCTACCCCTCATAATGCGATAACGTCACCGTCAGTTTGCTGATTTAGGGTTGAATATCTTCGCTGATAAGACCAGTATTTAGCTGCGAATTGCTACGATATCGTTATAATGCCCGACCTTGTTCCTGTTCTCAGGGTGAATTTTCCCCTTAACAGGTGACAAATCGGTGACGTCGGGTTATTTTCTACGATGATGGTTTTATTGCCGGAGATACCAGCACAATGGCGGATAAGTTTCACATTTTGCTTCTAAACGGCCCCAATCTGAATCTGCTGGGGACGCGTGAGCCGGAGAAGTACGGCAGCACGACGCTAACAGAAATTGTTAACGGATTGGAAAACCAGGCATCCGCACTGGATATCACCCTGAGCCATCTGCAGTCTAACGCCGAATATGCGTTGATCGACCGCATACATGAGGCGCGCGGCAATACAGATTTTATTCTGATCAACCCTGCCGCGTTCACGCATACCAGCGTGGCGTTGCGTGATGCGTTGCTGGCGGTGCAGATCCCGTTTATCGAGATCCACTTGTCCAACGTGCATGCCCGCGAGCCTTTCCGCCATCACTCTTACCTTTCCGACATTGCGGTAGGTGTGATTTGCGGCCTCGGCGCGGATGGCTACACATTTGCTTTACAGGCAGCGGTTAACCGTCTGTCGAAAACCCACTAATTGCTACGCAAAAAGAGTACGGAATCACACTCATGGATATTCGTAAAATCAAGAAACTGATCGAACTGGTTGAAGAATCAGGTATTTCTGAACTGGAAATCTCTGAAGGCGAAGAGTCAGTTCGCATCAGCCGTGCCGCTCCGGTACAGGCTTACCCAATGATGCCGCAGGCATATGCAATGCCGGCACAGCAGCAGCCAGCTTTGGCTACCGCCGTTGCCAGCGCACCAGCTGAAACGCCTGCAGCACCAGCGGCCATGAGTGGCCACATCGTCCGTTCCCCAATGGTCGGCACTTTCTACCGCACGCCAAGCCCGGATGCGAAAGCCTTCATCGAAGTCGGCCAGAAAGTGAATGCAGGCGACACGCTGTGCATCGTTGAAGCCATGAAAATGATGAACCAGATCGAAGCGGACAAATCCGGCGTGGTGAAAGCCATTCTGGTAGAGAACGGCCAACCGGTAGAATTTGACGAGCCACTGGTCGTCATCGAATAACGAGGCGAACATGCTTGATAAAATTGTTATCGCCAACCGTGGCGAGATCGCGCTTCGTATCCTGCGTGCTTGTAAAGAGTTGGGCATCAAAACTGTTGCCGTACACTCCACAGCCGATCGCGATCTGAAACACGTACTGCTGGCTGACGAGACTGTGTGTATCGGTCCTGCGCCATCAGTTAAAAGCTATCTGAACATCCCGGCTATCATCTCTGCGGCGGAAATCACCGGCGCAGTGGCGATTCACCCGGGTTATGGCTTCTTGTCTGAAAATGCCGACTTCGCCGAGCAAATCGAGCGTTCTGGCTTTATCTTCATTGGCCCGAAAGCCGAAACTATCCGCCTGATGGGCGACAAAGTTTCTGCTATCAACGCCATGAAGAAAGCCGGCGTACCTTGTGTTCCTGGCTCCGATGGCCCGCTGACCGACGACATGGACAAAAACCGTGCCTTCGCTAAGCGTATCGGTTATCCGGTGATCATCAAGGCATCAGGCGGCGGCGGCGGCCGTGGCATGCGCGTTGTGCGCAGCGACAAAGACCTCGAGCAATCCATCACCATGACCAAAGCGGAAGCCAAAGCGGCTTTCAATAACGACATGGTTTACATGGAGAAATACCTGGAAAACCCACGCCATATCGAAATTCAGATTTTGGCTGACGGTCAGGGTAATGCCATCTATCTGGCCGAGCGCGACTGCTCCATGCAACGTCGCCACCAGAAAGTGGTTGAAGAGGCTCCGGCACCAGGCATCACCAGCGAAATGCGTCGTTATATCGGCGAGCGTTGTTCGAAGGCCTGTGTGGAAATCGGTTACCGCGGCGCAGGTACTTTCGAGTTCCTGTATGAAAACGGCGAGTTCTATTTCATCGAAATGAACACCCGTATTCAGGTTGAACACCCGGTTACTGAAATGATCACCGGTGTGGATCTGATCAAAGAGCAGCTGCGTATTGCTGCCGGTCAGCCACTGTCGATCAAACAGGACGAAGTGAAGGTGCACGGCCACGCGGTGGAATGCCGTATCAACGCCGAAGACCCGAACACCTTCCTGCCAAGCCCAGGCAAGATCACCCGTTTCCATGCACCAGGTGGTTTCGGCGTGCGTTGGGAATCTCATATTTACGCCGGTTATACCGTACCGCCGTACTATGATTCCATGATCGGCAAACTGATCACTTTCGGTGAAAACCGCGACGTGGCGATTGCCCGCATGAAGAACGCCCTGGCTGAGCTGATCATCGATGGCATCAAAACCAACGTTGAACTGCAACAAAAGATCATGAGCGACGAAAACTTCCAGCACGGTGGCACCAACATCCACTATCTGGAGAAGAAGCTGGGTCTGCAAGAAACCTAAGGCAGGCTTTTCGCATCGCCTGACAGAAGGCCGGCTAATCACCGGCCTTTTTCTTTTTCATCTCAGGCACGGTAACGGCTTGGCAAAATCCGGCCTTGCCGTAGAATTCCTTACCTTTGGCAAAACCATCACCGTAAACCTATGGGGAACACGGATGGACAAACGCTTTATTCAAGCCCACCGCGAAGCACGATGGGCACTCGGCCTGACGCTACTTTATCTGCTGGCCTGGTCGTTGGCGGCCTATCTACCCGATAACGCATCTGGCGTTACCGGTTTGCCACACTGGTTCGAAATGGCCTGCTTATTGGTACCGCTGTTGTTTATCGGCCTGTGCTGGCTGATGGTGCGTGGCATATTCCGTAATATTTCATTGGAGGACGGCGATGCAAACTGAAGTCATTCTGCCGCTGGTTGCCTATTTGCTTCTGGTGTTTGGGCTGTCGGTTTACGCCTACAGCCGACGCCAGACGGGCAATTTCCTCAGTGAATATTTCCTTGGCAGTCGATCGATGGGTGGCTTCGTACTGGCGATGACGTTAACAGCGACCTATATCAGCGCCAGTTCGTTTATCGGTGGCCCTGGTGCGGCTTATAAATATGGCCTTGGCTGGGTGCTACTGGCAATGATCCAACTGCCGGCCGTATGGTTATCGCTCGGTGTGCTGGGCAAGAAATTTGCCATTCTGGCGCGGCGCTACAACGCTATCACCCTCAATGACATGCTATACGGCCGTTACCAAAGTCGACTGTTGGTCTGGCTAGCCAGCCTGAGTCTGTTGGTGGCGTTCCTGGGCGCCATGACGGTGCAGTTTATCGGTGGTGCGCGTCTGCTGGAAACCGCTGCCGGTATCCCGTACGACACCGGCCTGCTGATCTTTGGCCTCAGCATCGCGCTGTACACCGCTTTTGGCGGTTTCCGCGCCAGTGTGCTAAATGACGCCATGCAAGGGTTGGTGATGTTGATCGGCACCGTGCTGTTGTTGATTGCCGTTATCCACGCCGCAGGTGGCCTGCACAGCGCCGTAGATAAACTGCAACAGATTGACCCGGCACTGGTGTCACCTCAGGGCGGTGAACAGATCCTTAGTCTGCCGTTTATGGCATCGTTCTGGATCCTGGTGTGCTTTGGTGTGATTGGCCTGCCACATACTGCGGTGCGCTGCATTTCGTACAAAGATAGCAAAGCAGTTCATCGTGGCATCATCCTCGGTACCATGGTGGTGGCGGTGCTAATGTTTGGTATGCACCTGGCCGGTGCGCTGGGACGTGCTGTGCTGCCGGATCTGAAAATCCCGGATCAGGTGATCCCAACGCTGATGATCACCGTGTTGCCGCCGTATGCTGCCGGTATTTTCTTGGCCGCACCGATGGCGGCGATCATGTCGACCATTAACGCTCAACTGCTGCAATCTTCCGCCACTATTATTAAAGATCTCTACCTTGGCGTGCGTCCTCAGCAAATGCAGAACGAGCGTTTGATCAAGCGTTTCTCCAGCCTGACTACGCTCGTACTTGGCCTGTTGGTGCTACTGGCGGCCTGGCGGCCACCAGAAATGATCATCTGGCTAAACCTGCTGGCGTTTGGTGGCCTGGAGGCGGTATTCCTGTGGCCGTTGGTATTGGGCCTGTACTGGGAACGCGCCAACGCGCAGGGTGCCCTTAGCTCAATGGTTACAGGTGCGGTATGCTATACGCTATTGGCCAGCTTCAAGCTGCAGTTGGCAGGGTTGCACCCTATCGTGCCTTCACTGCTACTGAGCTTGCTGGCGTTTTATATCGGTAACGTCGTCGGCGAAAAACGCCGAGTGGCGTCATCATTACCCTCTTAAAGAGAATTGTTATGCCTTGGATCCAACTCAAACTGAATACTACCGGCAGCCAGGCAGAAGACCTGAGCGATGCACTGGTTGAAAGCGGTGCGGTATCGGTGACCTTTCAGGACACCCACGACAACCCGGTGTTCGAACCGCTGCCAGGCGAGACCCTGCTGTGGGGCGATACCGATGTGATCGGGCTGTACGATGCTGAAACCGATATGACCGACGTGGTGGCAATGCTGGAACAGCATCCATTACTGGGGACCGGTTTCCACCACAAGATCGAACAACTGGAAGATAAGGACTGGGAACGCGAATGGATGGATAACTTCCACCCGATGCGCTTTGGTGAACGTCTGTGGATTTGCCCAAGCTGGCGTGATGTGCCCGATCCTGACGCGGTCAACGTGATGCTGGACCCAGGTCTGGCGTTCGGTACCGGCACCCACCCAACCACCGCGCTTTGCCTACAATGGCTGGATGGCCTCGATCTGGCCGGTAAGACTATTATCGACTTCGGCTGTGGTTCAGGCATCCTGGCGATTGCCGCCCTGAAGCTCGGTGCGGCGCGCGCTATCGGCATCGATATCGATCCCCAAGCCATTCAGGCCAGTCGTGATAACGCGCAGCGTAACGGCGTTTCAGAGCGTCTGGAACTATATCTGCCAAAAGACCAACCTGCCGATCTGCTGGCTGACGTCGTCGTCGCCAACATCCTGGCCGGCCCATTACGCGAATTAGCGCCACTGATCGGCTGTCTGCCGAAGTCCGGCGGCTATCTGGGGTTATCTGGCGTATTGGCCACGCAGGCTGCAAGCGTAGCTCAAGCCTATGAAGACAAGTTCACACTCGATCCGGTCGCAGAACGCGAAGAATGGTGCCGTATTACAGGCCAACGTAAGTAATTAAGCCTGTCGTCCTGATAAAAACCACCGATAACTTAGCGTGTTACGGTGGTTTTTTATTCTGTTCTACCACGAAGCAACCATGCTTTTATCCGCAAGTATTAGCACGGCGCTTCGCCGGAACCGCCAGACTCTTCGCCATTATGCCCAGTACGTAATCCCAGCATAATTAGGTCTATTCTCAACGGAATCCCCTGATAGATGCCGTATATTGCGGCCTATCTCTGGCTGAATCGAGACTCATTACAGATAAAATTCTGTTGTGTGGGGAATATTTTATAGCACACAAATTAAACGATTTTCGTCAACTCATTGTTAAATATATATAATATTTTTATTAATCCTGACGAGACGCATTTTGATTGCCGAATAACGGCCAATTGGTCAAAGTTTGGCCTTTCATCTCAACGCAAAAATGCGTAATATACGCGCCCTTGCGGACACAGTATGGTTACTCTTTGTCTATGCGCATTGGACACCACCAGCTTACAAATTGCCTGATTGCGGCCCCGATGGCCGGCATTACAGATCGCCCATTTAGAACCCTATGTCATGCAATGGGTGCTGGGATGGCTGTATCCGAAATGCTCTCCTCCAATCCGGAGGTGTGGCGGACGGATAAGTCGCGTCTG
The DNA here is from genome assembly GCF_001590905.1 of Serratia grimesii NBRC 13537. Classification (GTDB taxonomy): domain Bacteria; phylum Pseudomonadota; class Gammaproteobacteria; order Enterobacterales; family Enterobacteriaceae; genus Serratia; species Serratia grimesii. The sequence continues at coordinate 99,419 of NZ_BCTT01000011.1, read as the reverse complement.
CGTATGGTACATAGCGATGAACCAGGGATCCGTTCCGTGCAGATTGCCGGATGCGACCCAGATGATATGGCTGCCGCTGCACGTATTAACGTGGCCAGTGGTGCGCAGATCATCGACATCAATATGGGATGCCCGGCCAAAAAAGTGAACCGGAAGCTTGCAGGGTCTGCATTACTGCAGTACCCGGACCTGGTTAAACAGATCCTCCACGCAGTGGTTAATGCTGTGGATGTGCCGGTTACGCTTAAGATTCGCACCGGCTGGGCGCCAGAACACCGTAACTGTGTAGAGATTGCCCAACTGGCCGAAGATTGTGGTATACAAGCCCTGACTATTCATGGCCGAACCCGTGCCTGCCTGTTCAACGGCAACGCGGAGTACGACAGCATTCGGGCAGTTAAGCAGAGTGTTTCCATTCCGATTATCGCGAATGGGGACATTACTGACCCGCATAAAGCCAGAGCAGTGCTCGACTACACTGGGGCTGATGCCCTGATGATAGGCCGTGCTGCTCAGGGGAGACCCTGGATCTTCCGGGAAATCCAGCATTATCTGGACACTGGGGAACTGCTGCCCCCTCTGCCACTTGGCGAGGTTAAGCGTTTGTTGATAGGGCATATTCGGGAATTGCACGGCTTTTATGGCCAAGGCAAGGGATTCCGGATTGCTCGTAAGCACGTATCCTGGTATCTCCAGGAGCACGCCCCGAATGACCAGTTTCGGCGCACATTCAACGCCATAGAGGATGCCAGCGAACAGCTGGAGGCGTTGGAGGCATATTTCGAAAATCTTGCGTAACAAAAAAGAGCTGACAGAACTATGTTCGAACAACGCGTAAATTCTGACGTACTGACCGTTTCAACCGTGAACTCACAGGATCAAGTGACTCAAAAGCCTCTGCGTGACTCGGTTAAACAAGCACTGAAGAACTATTTTGCTCAACTGAATGGTCAAGACGTTAACGACCTGTATGAGCTGGTATTGGCTGAAGTTGAACAGCCACTGTTGGACATGGTGATGCAATACACCCGTGGCAACCAGACCCGTGCCGCCCTGATGATGGGCATCAACCGTGGTACGCTGCGTAAGAAATTGAAAAAATACGGCATGAACTGATACTAGTCAGTTAGCATGTTGAAAAGGCGCAACCTCGAAAGAGGCGGCGCCTTTTTCTTATGTGGTGTTATATCAATCTTCTGTCAATACGAATGAGAATATTCGTATGCCACTCTACCTTTAGAGCTCGTATTGTGTGGTATAATACAGATTCCTAGAGCCGCCTTCGCTGGCCTACAGCCATCCCTCCGAAGCCTGATAGCAGCGCGAACCGCCCTTCGAGTGTAAAGATTTAGTCAATTATGGAATCTGGCTAAACGATAGTGATGTCTGGGTGTCTGAGTGGTTGTATCGCAATTGAGTGGATCTTTATGCGTTACAGGTTGCTGCCCCTCTTAATGCATAAATGAGTTCATATGAAGCGTCCGCAAAAATTCAAATTGGCCCTGCTGCATCCGCGCTACTGGTTTACGTGGTTCGGCCTGGCTTGCCTGTTCCTGCTGGTTCAACTCCCCTACCCGCTGCTGCACAAGCTTGGCGTGTGGATGGGGCGTACCTCAATGCGATTCCTGAAACGCCGGGTTTCTATTACCCGTCGTAACCTGGAACTGTGCTTCCCAGACATGGACGTGGCGCAGCGCGAGCGCAAAGTGGTCGGCAACTTCGAATCCCTCGGTATGGGCCTGCTGGAAACCGGCATGGCCTGGTTCTGGTCAGATAAGCGCGTCAAACGCTGGTTCAACGTTTCCGGTATCAACCACCTGAAATTCGCACAGCAGAATCAGCGTGGCGTTCTGGTCATTGGTGTGCACTTTATGTCGCTGGAGCTGGGTGGCCGTGCCATGGGGCTCTGTCAGCCGATGATGGCAATGTATCGCCCGCATAATAATAAAGCGATGGAGTGGGCGCAAACCAAAGGCCGTATGCGTTCCAACAAGGCCATGCTCGATCGCAAAGATCTGCGTGGTATGGTTCAGGCCCTCAAACGCGGTGAAGCCGTGTGGTTCGCTCCGGATCAAGATTACGGCCCACGTGGCAGCGTGTTCGCACCTCTTTTTGCTGTCGATCAGGCGGCCACCACCAGCGGCACCTTTATGTTGGCACGTATGGCTAAACCCGCGCTAGTGCCGGTCGTATTGATTCGCCGTGAGAAAGGCCGTGGTTATGATTTGCTGATCCAACCCGCGCTGGAGAATTATCCTATTGGCGATGAGATCGCCGCAGCGGCTTACATGAATAAAGTGGTGGAGCAAGAGATCATGCGCGCTCCAGAACAGTATATGTGGCTACATCGTCGCTTCAAAACCCGGCCAGCCGGCGCCCCGTCGCTGTACTGAGCAAAACCTGATTTCCAAGCCCGGCCAACGCCGGGCTTTTTTGTGCGCCGCGTTTAAAAAACTGCGGATTGGCGATCGGCTTTACTGTAACCTCCTTTTTTACCCGCACAGGAAAATGAAATGATGAAAGCTCAAGTTCGCATTGCTCTGGTCGGTGATTACCTTCCTCAGGCCGTCTCTCACCAGGCCATCCCTATTGCTCTCCAACTCACTGCTGCACACCTTGACGTCGATATTCAATCCCACTGGCTACCTACAGAGAGCATTACCGCTACCTCAGTACTGCAAGATTTTGATGCGATCTGGGTAGTCCCTGGTAGCCCGTACAATCATGATGACGGTGCCTTTATGGCTATCCGCTATGCACGTGAGCAAAACATACCCTTCCTGGGTTCCTGCGGCGGATTCCAGTATGCCATTGTGGAATACGCCCGTAACGTCATGGGTTGGCATGATGCAGGCCATGCAGAGACTGATAGTGGCGGTCGATTGGTCATTGCCCCGCTGAGCTGTTCGTTAGTCGAGAAAAGCGGCACGATCATTTTCCAGCCGGATACGCTGGCTGCACGCACATATGGCAAGCTTGAAACGCACGAAGGCTATCACTGCAATTTTGGTGTTAATCCGGAGTTTGTCGCCGATCTACAGCAGCACCCACTCATTATCAGCGGCCACGACAGCGAAGGTGATGTGCGATCGGTAGAACTGCCAGGGCACCGTTTTTACGCCGCCACACTGTTCCAGTCCGAACGGGCCGCATTACGCAACGAACTGTCCCCGCTGGTCGTAGAACTGATCAAAACTGCCGCAACAATTTGATCGTCAAAGATTGAGATACCATGGGGCCACGCCATCGTGGCCCCATGAATAAGGGTATCTTCACAATAAATTAGTAAATTGACTTATTATAAAAACATATTATTCATTCCAATTTAATTTAATTGTCATTTTTACGCCCACCGTTAAACTCGTGTATATAAAAACCCACCAATAATTAAATAAGTAGATAAAACTCTTATTTATTACTAAATAATATATCATTAGCAACTCTGATACTTAAAGTGGCCTGGCAATCTATCGATGACAATTTGGCAAAATTGAAATAGAGAACCCGGTACGTATGCTCACTTATCCTTACTGCAAAAAATCGAGATAAAGTCGAAGTCTGGCATCACTGCACTGTTGACAAAACCTCATCCAAACACAGTACATACGACATAAAAAACCTTAAAAAACATATAAATACAAAACAAAAAGACGACATAGTCGTCATCGTAACGGGATATTTATAAGATGATAAACCCTTTTTAATTGCTATTGATATTATGAAAATTAAAATACAAAAAAATCCAAATCATTTAATTTAATATAAATTAAATTCAAATCATTTTCATAGACAATTAAAAATGTTTAATGTGAAATTGGGCGAATCTAATATCACCTCTTATAATGTTCGAGTACTTACCGACTACGCACCTATTTAAGTCGATTATTTCCTATATTTATGGAGGTGGTTCCGTGTCCGCTTATTCTCTCACGACGGTACAACAGGCCGTATGGTTAGATCAGACCTTAAACCCTGATATTCCAATGTATAATGTAGGATGCCTCTGGCGCGTGGATAAGGAGATTTCTTTCCCACTGTTTAAAGAAGCTATCCAGTATATTCAGCAACAGCATGATGCGTTACAAACCGCGCTGAAGGAAACACCACAAGGCGTCATTCAACACCCACTCAGTCAAAAATCCATTGAACTTCACTATAACGATTTTTCACATCAGGAAGATGCAGCCAGTCAGGCACAGAACCATCTGCGGGAAATATTTATCCAACCTTATCAACTCTATGAAGACCTGTTATGGCGTTGCCATTTAACCAAAATCGACGATTCAACAACGCTATGGTTATTAGCATCCCATCACCTGATTGCGGATGGTACGTCGATCTCGTTACTAAGCCGAATGATTATGGATCGGTATAAGCAGCTAAAACTGGGAGAGAAGAGTGAAATAAGTTACTCACGTTACAGTGATTTCGTGGTTAGCGATCTCGCCTATCTTCAGTCATCACGCTATCAGCGCGATCGGGATTGGTGGCTCGAACGTTTCGCAGCGGCTCCGCCATCCGTATTGGAACGCCGCCCCAATTACACCGAACAGCAAACCTATCCCAGCAGCCAAATCATAAAGCGTTTGCCACGAGAACGTTTCTTGCAGTTGGAGCGCTATGCCGCTCATCACGGCGGCTCGGCAATGCACTTCATGGTAGCTCTGCTTGCCAGTTGGTTCGCACGCATTTGGCAGGTGGATAATGTCACCATCGGGGTGCCAGTGCATAACCGCAGCACCAGCGATCATAAGCAAACGCTTGGCATGTTCTCCTCCATGATTCCGCTTAATATCAACGTGGACGTACAGCAACCCTTTTCCCACCTGTTGCAGCACATTGGTAGCGAACTGCGTAAATGCTACCGTCATCAGCGGTTCCCTATCGCCGAACTTAACCGCCAACTGAACCTGCATCAACAGGGAAGACGTCAGCTATTTGACGTCAGCTTTTCGCTGGAAGTCTTCCCGACTGACATTGAGCTGGAGGGGAGTCAGTTTAAAGTTGAGAACATGCATCATGGCTACGAACAATTGCCATTGGGCATCTACTTACGTCACTACCACCCAGGCGATGACCCAGTACTGGAGTTCAATCTCAATCAAGCCTGGTTTAGCCATGAAGACGGGGAGCGTATTGCCAACCGCGTGGTGCAAATGCTTGATACCTTGTTAGATGGCGAAGTTAATCTGCCACTGGGACAACTACCACTGTTACTGCCTGCCGAGCAGCAACATATTTTCCACGAATGGAATAATACGCAGCAATCCTGGGCTATGCCGCAGGGCATACATCAATTTCTAGAACAGCAGGTATTACGTACACCAAACGCACCTGCGCTGTGCTATGAGCAGCAGCAGATAAGCTATTTGCAGTTGAACCAGCAGGCAAATCAGTTTGCCGGGTATCTACGCCAGCAAGGGATACGGCCTGATGATCGCATCGCCGTTTGCGTCAATCGCAGCCCAGAAATGGTGATAGCACTGTATGCCATTTTGAAGTCTGGCGCGGCCTATGTCCCCATTGATCCCGATTACCCGCAAGATCGTTTGCGCCATATGCTGCAAGATTGTGGTGCGAAATACATCCTGATTGACCCGGCAGGCGAACAGGCATTGAATCCCATCCTTGATATCGCTATTCCACGGCTGCACCTACAACATGATAGCCATCTGTGGCAGCAGGAGCCCAAGGATAATCTTACGCCGCAAGTGTCTGACCCACAGCGCAGCCTGGCATATGTGATTTATACCTCCGGTTCGACCGGAAAACCCAAGGGGGTCATGAATGAACACCGCGGAGTTATCAATCGCCTGCTCTGGATGCAGCACGCGTATCCGCTGACGCACGACGATGTGGTATTGCAAAAAACGCCGTTCAGTTTTGATGTCTCGGTTTGGGAGTTCTTCTGGCCGCTCATGGTCGGCGCACAGTTAGCGATTGCCAAACCTGGCGGCCATCAAGACCCCGACTATCTCGGCAGCTGTATCGCACAACACCGCGTAACCACACTGCATTTTGTCCCATCAATGCTGCAACTGTTTCTGCGGCACGGCGAAATGGCGCAGTGCGGTTCCTTGCGCCGTATTATGTGCAGTGGCGAGGCATTGCCGCTTGCCACTGTGCACCGCTGCCTGCAACAGTTACCTCAGGCGGAATTGCACAATCTCTACGGACCAACGGAAGCCGCCGTGGATGTTTCCAGTTGGCAATGCCACCCTAATGACGAGCGGACATTGGTGCCTATTGGCAAACCAATTGCCAATACGCAGCTCCATATTTTGGATGCCCAGTTACAACCCCTTCCGCCTGGCGTAGCTGGCGAGTTACATATTGGTGGTATTCAGGTCGCACGCGGTTACCTGAATCGTCCAGAGTTAAACGCAGAACGTTTTATTGCCGATCCTTTCAATCCTGATCCTCAGGCACGTCTGTATAAAACGGGTGACCTCGCACGCTGGTTGCCGGATGGCAACATCGAATACTTGGGCAGAAATGATTTCCAGGTCAAGATCCATGGAGTGCGTATCGAACTGGGCGAAATCGAGCAGCAACTACGCCAATGTGAAGGCGTCGAGGATGCCGCAATACTGGCAAGAGAAGATGGGCACGGAGGAAAACGCCTGGTGGCTTATGTTGTCGCTCCGGATGAGGGCTCACATTCAACACAGTGGCGCCATCAGCTACAGCAACACCTGCCAGATTATATGGTGCCTTCTACCTTTGTCAGACTAAAAGCTCTACCACTCTCGCCCAACGGTAAGTTAGATCGCAAAGCCTTGCCGGCACCCGCAGCGACCACGCAGGTTTCGTTGCAATATGAAGCCCCTCAAACTGCATTAGAGCAACAGCTTGCTGCATTATGGTCGGAACTGCTTGGCGTCGCGCAGATTGGTCTTGATGATGATTTCTTTGAACTCGGTGGGCATTCGCTGCATGCCATTCAACTTTTGGTCAAGCTGAAGCGCTGTGGCTATCCGGTGGTCATAAAAACCCTGTTTGCTCACCCAACGTTGCGCGCTCAAGCACGCGCATTGACGGCAGAAACGGTCTCTGATGCCACCGCCCCGATTTCTGCGGCTCCTCTGCAGCAGCTACTGGCGCGGCTAAATCAAACCAACTTTAACTTTAAACAGGTGATGCGTCTTAATCGGACCATTGCCGCCGACGATATCTGGATGGTTCATCCCGCGGTAACCGGATGCGATATTTACCATGATTTGGCTATCTCGCTAGAGGGCTCTTTCAACGTATTGGGGCTCAACAACCACAATTTGTTTATCCACCCGCATATCACCTCATTGCGCGAACTGGCATCCCATTATCTCGGTCATATGAAGCTGTCACCCACCCGCCCTGTGCGCCTTTTAGGTTGGTCGCTGGGAGGGCTCATTGCTCTGGAAATGGCCGCGCAGCTTGAAAGTCGAGGCTTCCGTGACATCCAGGTATTTTTGCTGGATACCTTCTATCAAACGGCCTTCCAGATACGCAGCGAGCCGGGTTTGCTGGCGGCTATGCTGGCTATGCTAGGCATTGAGGGTGACGCTGCGGCAAGGGCATTGCGTGCGGAGCCGACAGAACTCTCCCTGAATAAGGAAACGCTCAGCGCTCCCTTGCAACACGCGCGCATTACGCTCTTCAAGGCAACCGAAGACGTGAATTTGAGTATGACCGACCAGGGAGATGGGCAAGAGCTTTTGGCGATTGCGGACAATGGGCTATCTTCGATTAGTCATCATTTGCACATACAGCCTCTGGCCTGTAACCATCACTCCATTATTTTCAACCATGACGAAATCGGCCGCGTGTTGCGTGAGTCTTCACGATCTCCCGCTATATCAACCGATATCCGTTGAACCTAACCTACCTGCGGCGTACGTTGCCGCAGGTTTACCACATCAGCTGTCCAATCAAAGGTGCGGCAATAACCGTAATAATCCCTGCTAACATCATCACCAGACTGGATACAACACCCTCTTCTTGTCCCATTTCATACGCCTTCGCCGTGCCGGCACCGTGCGATGATGCACCTAGCCCAGCTCCCTTCGCGAGGCTACTGCGTACAGCCAGCCGCAAAAACAGGATGTCGCCCACTGCCATGCCAAACACGCCGGTGATCACAACAAACAGTGCCACCAGATCCGGTTGGCCCCCCATTTGCTTGGCGGCCTCCAGCGCAAATGGTGTGGTTATGGAGCGCACAGCCAGACTGCGCTGAACCTCTTCCGGCAACGTTAGCACGCGAGCAAGCCATACCGAGCTGTAAACTGCAACCAACACTGCCGTCAGTACCCCAGCGCTGAGCGACAGCCAGTGACGACGGATAATATGCAAATTCTCGTATACCGGTACCGCAAAGGCGATAGTGGCGGGCCCCAACAACCACAGCAACCAGTGTGTTTCGCCAATGTAATCCTGATATGAGGTGTGGGTCACCACCAGCAACAGCACCAGGATCATCGGTGTCAGTACCAGCGGCATCAACAGCAGAGTACGGCGACGGCGATAAAGCTTTTTATTGGCGAAATAGAGCGCCAATGTCGCCAAAAAACAGACAATACTGAGGATAAAATCATTCATCGTGCTGCTTCCGGCGACGTAACCAGACCTCCAGCCGATAGACACGATCAACCACCAACCCCGTCGCTCCCAGCGTCAACATGGTACTAATCGCAATCACCAAAAAAATCTTCCAGCCTTCGACCATCAGCAATTGGGCATAGTTAACCACGGCGACCACTGCCGGTACGAAAAACAGCAACATCTCAGCCAGCAACCAGCGAGAACCGGCCTTGACCCAGTTCAATGGCAAAATGCGCAGCAGGATTAGCGCCAACATCATCAGCATGCCGACAATGTTGGCAGGCAGCGGCAGATGAAACTGTTGTACCAGCCGATCGGCGAGAAGAAATAACCCCGCATACAAAGCAACCTGGATTGGCACCTGTAGTCGATTCAACACGTTGGGGGCAGCATGGCGTAACGCCAGTAACATGGAAACTAACCTCAAACAAAAATTCACGGTTTACAGTATACGCAGCCAGGAAACCTAGCCTGAAATGAATTAAAATCATTAATATCATGCCATCAGGGAATAGTTTCCCGCCGGTATTGCCCCTGAGGAGAACCCAACGTGGATGTCCGCACTCTGCGCTACTTCGTGGAAGTCGTGCGCCAGCAAAGCTTTACCCGCGCAGCAGAAAAGCTGTTCGTCACCCAACCGACCATCAGCAAAATGCTACGTAATCTGGAAGAAGAGTTAGAGTGCACGCTGCTGATCCGTGAGGGGCGTAAACTGCATCTGACCGACAGCGGCCAAGCGGTATATCAGCGTGGGCTGGCAATCCTCGATGAGTTTCGCCAATTGGAAGCGGAGCTGGAAGACATTAGCTCGGTCAAAAAAGGCGTATTGAGACTGGGTATTCCGCCAATGGTTGGCCGACAGATCGCCGATTTGATCCGCCAGTTTCGTCAAACCTATCCCGGCATTGAGCTGAAAATCTCCGAGTTGGGTGGGTTGTCGGTTGAGCAAGCCGTGATGTCGGGTGAGTTGGATTTGGCGATGACCATATTGCCAGTCGATTCGGAACAACCCTTGACGTTCTTACCGCTACTCGACCATCCGATGTGTGTCGTCACACCGCGTACCCCACATTGGCTTAATCGCACCAGCATCAATATCACTGAATTGGCCGAATGGCCGATCCTGATTTATAACGAAGACTTTTCACTCTACAAAATGCTGATGAAGGCTTTCCGTCAGGCGGGTTTTGAGCCACAAATTGCCGTCCGCAGCGGACAGTGGGATTTTCTTGCATCCATGGTACAGGCTGGGGTTGGCATCGCCACTCTACCGGAACCGGTCTGCCAATGGCTGGATAAGGAGAACCTGATCTGGCTGCCCCTGGAGCCGCGTATGGAATGGAAAGTCGGATTGATCTGGCGTCAGGGCAGTTACCTGTCGCACAGTGCCCAAGCGTGGATCGCCTGCTGTCGCGACTATTGGCCACCTGCTAAATAAAAAGGGCCGCTTCCGCGGCCCCGTTGGCATTACCCTTCGCGCTCTATCAGCAGCGCTTCCAGCAGGTCGAGATCGTGCAACAGCTTTTGCAGCGTCTCATTACTGATTTTCTGCGTGGCACGCAGGTGGTACAACTCACCCCGTTCCGCACGCAGCGCCGTCAGGCGGAAACGTCGCTCAAGGTTTTCCAGCATCAGCGCATTTTCGATATCGTCTTTGGTGGTAATACGCCGCCGCAGCGTCCCTACCACACGCGAACTGATCTCTTTCAACACCTGTGGATCAATGTTTTCTTCGGTATCAACAGCCAACCGTTCTTCCATTTTGTTGATACTTTCGATCGCCACTTCCGCCGCCATGGCAATCGCCATCCGTTCTTCACTCTTGCTGGCGCTCTTGTCCGCCACCTGTACCCCGCGCAATAACAATGGCAGCGCCATGACGCCGGCCATCAGTGAAAGCAAGATGACCCCGGCAGCAATAAACACCAGTTGGTAACGCGCCGGGAAAGCCGTTCCATCACTCAGTAACAGTGGAATCGACAGCACACCGGCTAACGTAATCGCCCCACGCACTCCGGCGAACGATGCGACCCACAGTTCACGGGTGGTGTAATCGCCAAACTGCAACGGCCGTTTTTTCATAAAGCGGCGGCTGGCGTTTTTCATCAACCATAGCCAGGTGAAACGCAGCACCAGTAACGCGGCGTAGATAATGGCGACATCGGCAAACAGGTACCAGGTCTGTATGGTCGGATCCAGCTCTGCCTGCAAGATAGAGGTTTCCAGGATCCCCGGCAGTTGCAAGCCCAACATGATGAAGACCATGCCGTTAAACACAAACTCCAGCATCGCCCAAACGCTGTTGGCGCGCAGGCGCATCGCCAGTGGGGCGTTGCGGATCACGCCAGATTGGCTGATGGTCATCCCCGCAGCAACAGCGGCCAAAATACCAGAGACGCCGATGTGTTCGGCAATCAAATAAGAGGCAAACGGTAATAACAGCAGGAATACGATTTGCGTCGCCGGGTCATCCCCACTCCAGCGGCTCATCACACGCAGTGATTTACTGTAGAGCCAAGTGACTGCAACCCCAGCCAATAGGCCGCCAATCGCCACTTTGAGGAATTCGAGCGTCGCTCCCCCCACGGTAAACACCATGGTCCCCATTGCCACTGCAATCGCAAACTTAAGTGACACTAGGCCGGACGCGTCATTCATCAGCGCCTCGCCTTCCAACACGCCCATGATCGGCTTCGGTATACGCCCTTTACCGACGATACCGGACAGCGCCACGGCATCGGTTGGTGACAGTACAGCAGCCAGCGCAAACGCTGCCACCAGCGGGATACCCGGTACCATGGCGTAAATCAGGTAACCGACGCCAACCACTGTAATCAGGACCAGCACCAGCGCCAGACCAAGGATTTCTCGTCCGTGGTGCAGGAATTCTCGCGTTGGGGTTTTCCAACCATCAGCAAACAGCAACGGTGGAATAAACAATACCAGGAACAATTCAGGGTCGAAATCGACGTGTAACCCGAAATGCGGCCAAGCCAGCAGGGCCCCGATACCGATTTGCATTAACGGTAGTGGCACCTGGAACGGCAACATGCGCGTTACCACCCCTGACAGGGAGACCACCAAAATTAAAATGAGGATTGTAAAAAAGATTTCCATGCTTTCCTTAGACTCTAGGGTTCAGACTACATCTCTGAGTATGCCCCGATAGTAGATCACTTTTTTTACAGCGGTTAAAGCTTGTTGTGCCTTTCAAATTGCAGCACAGGCAGAAGGAGACTTATCTGAAGCGGAGATAAAACATCCCCCGCCGAAACGACGGGGGAAACGACAATGCGATTAGATCGCCCAGCCGCCAGCATAGAACGCCACCAGGGCCACAGCGATCACGACGGTGCCAATATTCAGTCGGCGCCATTCGCCCGAGAAAATACGGCCAATGACCAATGCGCTAAAGCCCAACATGATGCCGGTCACGATGTTACAGGTCAGCACGATAAATACCGCACACAGAAGGCCGGACATGGCATCAACAAAGTCGTTGAAGTCCAGTTTGGTGACGTTGCTCAACATCAGCAGACCGACATACATCAGCGCTGGTGCGGTAGCATAAATCGGTACCAGATAAGACAACGGTGACAAGAACAAGATCAACAGGAACAACAGACCTACTACGGTCGCTGTCAGGCCGGTTTTACCGCCAGCCGCAGTGCCCGCAGCAGACTCGATATACACTGCCGCTGGCGCTGCACCCACCAGGCCGGAAAAAATGCTGCTCAGGGAGTCCGAGGTCAGCGCTTTACCGCCGTTGATGATCTGCCCATCTTTATCCAGCAGGTTGGCCTGACCGGCCACCGCGCGAATAGTACCGGTTGCATCAAACACCGCCGTCATGACCAACGCCAACACGCTTGGCAATACCACAGGCTGCAATGCGCCCATAATATCAAGACTGAAAATCAATGACTTGCCGTTAGCATCCGTCAGACTAGGCATCGCGAACAGGCCCTGATATTTCACCGCCGGGTCAAACAGCAGACCGATGATCGAAATGGCGATAATCACCAGCAGGATACCGCCAGGTACGCGCAACTTTTCCAAACCGAAAATCACCGCCAGCCCGAGCAACGTCATCACAACCGGGAAAGAGGTAAATGCGCCCAGCGCCACAGGCAAACCATCCAGCGGATTTTTCACCACCAGGCCCACGCCGTTAGCGGCGATCAGCAACAGGAACAGGCCAATGCCGATACCGGTGCCGTGCGCCACGCCCATCGGCAAATTGCGCAGGATCCAGGCACGAATGCCGGTTACCGAGATAATGGTAAAGAGCACGCCCATCAGGAATACCGCGCCCAGCGCCACAGGAATGCTGATGTGCTGACCCAATACCAGACTAAAAGCGGTAAACGCGGTCAGTGAAATCGCACAACCGATAGCCATTGGCAAATTCGCCCACAGACCCATCAGTAACGATCCAAGACCCGCGACCAAACAGGTCGCGACAAACACCGCAGTTGGTGGGAAACCCGCCTTGCCGAGCATACTCGGCACGACAATCACCGAGTAAACCATCGCCAGGAAGGTGGTTAACCCCGCCACCACTTCCTGACGCACGGTGCTGCCACGCGCAGAAATATTAAAATAACCATCAAGCCCGCCTTTTGGTTTAACGGCGTTGTTCGCTTGAGAATTCGACATGTTGCTGTCCCCTGTGTTTCATTGCCAGCCCGTTTCAAAAGGCTTGTTATTCCGCCCACGCCTGTTCATTACGGTATCGTTTCCGTCACGTTTGCTTCATTGCTCTTCACTCATGTCGCCAATCGGCATTACATAAAAGGCAAACGTTTAACTCCCATTGCGTGGTGCGAGTGATTTATGGTGGTTTATTCAAGGCAAACGATTATCCAGCCTTCTATACCCTCTGATCAACCAAAGATCGCGGCAATTTATGCAAAAAGCATGGGGAACCATCATTATTGAAAATACGGTATTTGTCACATAGGTAAATCCGATGGGAACACCCCCCTATCGGGGGGCAAAAACAACTACTGAGTTCGCACTGCATTTTCATCCATGTACGTCAGTTCCCAGATATGTCCGTCCAGATCCTGGAAACCATGCCCATACATAAAGCCATAATCTTGCGGTTGATTATAGGTATTGCCACCCGCGGCGATGGCTTTGCGTACCAGAGCATCTACCGCCGCCCGATTGGGTTGAGACAGACACACCAACACTTCAGTGGCCTTTCTGGCATCAGCAATCGGATTCGGGGTGAACATTTTGAATTTGTCATGGGTAAGCAGCATCACATAAATGCTGTCGCTAACTACCATGCAGGCGGCGGTGTCGTCGGTAAACTGTTGATTAAAGCTGAAGCCCAGCTGGGTGAAAAACGCCATAGATGCGGGCAGATCGCCCACCGGCAGGTTAACAAAAATTTGCGTAGCCATGGGCTACCTCCGATGAAGAGTGACCTCATCGAGTATAGCCCATCGCCTCAGTTCAGCAGATCATAAGGCCCACCCTGCTCCAGTGCGCGCTGATAGGCCGGACGTGAATGAATACGCTGCAGATAACCACGTAGTTTAGGGCAACCGTCCAGTGCGCCGCGTGCCGCCATCGCTTCCAGTGGGAAACTCATTTGGATATCTGCCGCACTGAACTCATTACCGACAAACCAGGTACTTTTACTCAGGTGCTGTTCCAAATAATCGCAGTGCGGGGCGATCTGTTTGTCCAGATATTCACGCTGTACGCCTTTGCCAATGGCGCCCGCAACGGGTCTTAACAGCCAGGGGATCGGTGGCTGACCCAAACGGCTGAACACCAATTTCATCACCAGCAACGGCATTAGCGAACCCTCGGCATAATGCAGCCAATACCGGTACTGCTGACGGGCATGATAGTCGGTGGGAATAAACTGCCCCTGCGCGTCGTAGGCTTCCTGCAGGTATTCAATAATGGCGCCGGATTCCGCCAGCGTCAGATCGCCATCGACAATCACTGGCGACTTACCCAGCGGATGGATCTTCTTCAAAGCCGGTGGTGCCAGCATAGTTTGTGGATCACGCTCATAGCGCTGTACCTGGTAGGGCACATCTAACTCTTCCAAAAACCACAGGATGCGCTGCGAGCGCGAGTTATTTAGATGGTGAACAGTGATCATGAGAGAACTCCTTTAAGGATTCTGCTGACGTAAAGGGTAGTGGTGATTTTTCCAGCGCGCCAGCGCAAGCAGTACCGCGCAAAAATAAGTCAATTTATTTGACCGAGATACTCAAAACTCTCCGATTTTCTCTTCAAACATGTCGGCCTATTATCTAACACATCGAGAGGCAACAACCTCTCACCTAAAAAATACCCTGAGGATTGAATCATGAAAAACATCAAAATTTTTGCTACTGCTTTGCTGCTGACTACCGCTTCTTTCGCTAGCGTTGCCGCTGACCAACCAACCAGCCAACCTGCTGCCGACGCCCAGAAAATCGGTGTCGTATCCGTTAGCGGTGCTTCTAACCTGAGTGCATTGGAAAGTGAATTGGCTAACAAGGCTGCAGCATCAGGCGCTAACTCTTACCGCATCATTGCTGCCGGCGGCCAGAACAAACTTTACGGTACCGCAGAAATCTTCAACTGATCGTCAGACAGTTAACTGACGGAAGAAAGAAGCCCCGAAAGGGGCTTTTCTCGTTTTTAACGGGCGTCAAAACGTGTGGCCAGCTTCTGCTGCCGAAATTGTTCGGTAATATAATCGACGAATACTCGGGTTTTGGTTGGCAAGAATTTGGTGGTGGGAAAGTACAGACACAAACTACCGCGATCGACATACCAACCTGGCAATACCCGTACCAAGCGGCCACTTTCCAGGTAGGGCAAGGCATTTGGCATACTGATAAGTGCAATACCCAATCCCATTTCCGCCGCCTGGGCCGCCGCTTCCGGCTCATTCACCGTCATTTTTATCACCATTGCCGGTACCCGTTGTTCATTATCTGCGTTTCTCAACGGCAGGTTACGAATTCGCCCTGTTTGCGGCGAACGGATAAAAATACCCGCATGTTCCGCCAACTGCTCTGGCTGCTGAAGTCGTGGGTGGCGTTGCAGATACTCGACGGAAGCGACCAAAACGCCGTGTGCCGGTGCCAATTCGCGTGCGATCATGCCTTGCGCCAGCTCGATGCCGCCGCCCATCGCCGCATCGAAATGCTCGCCGATCAGATCCACCTGACGATTATCAAAATGCCAGTCAGGAACAATAGCCGGATATCGCGCCAGAAATTCCGGCAACATTGGCAGCACAAAATGCAGACCAAAGGCGGTCCCCATACTGACCTTCAATGTCCCAACAGCGACTCCACCGCTGCTGCTCAAGCCTTTCAATGCGCACTGGATCGACAGTAATCCGCCGCTAACCTCCTGCAAAAAACGTTCACCCTCTTCAGTCAGAGTCAGCTTGCGCGTATTACGCTGAAATAGCCGTACGCCCACCAGCGTCTCCAGTTTGGTGACGTTCTTCCCCACCGCGGCAGAGCTGATACCTAGCTTACGACCGGCAGCGGAAAAACTGCCACTCTCTGCACTGCTGACAAAACATTCCAGATGACCAAGCATGGTTTTCCCGCTGATTTCAAACCTATGGTTTAATCTGATTATAGCTCTTTTGGGCTAGTCACCGATCCGTGTTTCTCCGATACTGAAACGGTAGATTTTTTAACCTCATCCCCACCTTGGAGAAACATTATGTCCGCAACGCTCTCTTTGAAAGGCAAAGTCGCATTCGTTCAGGGCGGCTCACGTGGCATTGGTGCCGCCATTGCTAAACGTCTGGCACGTGAAGGTGCCGCCGTAGCATTAACCTACGTGGCCTCTGCCGACAAAGCCGATGCAGTGGTCCGTGACATCCTCGCCGCTGGCGGTAAAGCCCTGGCCATCAAGGCCGATAGCGCCGACGCTACCGCATTGCAACAAGCGGTACGCCAGGCCGTAAATAGCTTGGGCAATCTGGATATTCTGGTGAACAACGCCGGTGTGCTGGCGATGGGCAGTATCGAAGAACTGCCGCTGGAAGATCTGGACCGCACACTGGCAGTTAACGTGCGCAGCGTGTTTGTCGCCAGTCAGGAAGCAGCGCGCCACATGAATGAGGGCGGCCGTATCATCAATATTGGCAGTACCAATGCCGAACGTATGCCGTTTGCCGGCGGTGCTGTGTATGCCATGAGTAAATCCGCGCTGGTCGGCCTGACCAAAGGCATGGCACGCGATCTTGGGCCACGTGGCATTACCGTCAATAACGTGCAACCCGGTCCGGTGGATACTGATATGAATCCGGATGACGGTGATTTCGCCGATCAATTGAAAGCAATGATGGCCATCAACCGCTATGGCAAAGATGAAGAGATCGCCAGTTTCGTCGCCTACCTCGCCGGGCCCGAAGCCGGTTATATCACCGGTGCCAGCCTGAGCATTGACGGCGGGTTCTCGGCGTAATATTTCCACATAAGCGAAAAGCCCCACTCGGGGCTTTTTTAGTTTGACTACAATGAAAAGATGCACCATTCGGAGTGTCCTCCATGAATGCTATCTCTTTTCATCGATTGCTCATCGCCTGCTTCACTGCCCTACTGCTCGTTGGTTCAGTTCATGCTGCTACGGTGAAAGATAAGCCGCCGAAACAGGAAGAACGCGATACTCTGGAAGTCAACATGGACGACATCATGCAACCCTGGAAGGGGGACTTGCCGGGCATGCTCGATCGACGGGTGATCCGGGTGTTGACCACCTACAGCAAGACCTTCTTCTTCATCAACAAGGGGACTCAACGAGGTCTCACCCATGACATATTTTTGGAGTTCGAGCGCAACCTTAACCTTACGTTGATGAAGGAAAATAAGCTCAAACACCGTCACCTCAAGGTAAGGATCATCTTTGTACCGGTCGCACGCGATCAGCTCTTCAATGCGCTCAACGAAGGTAAAGGAGACATCGCGGCAGCCAACCTGACGATTACCCCAGCACGTCAGGAACTGGCGGCATTCACTACCCCTCTCTATCCAAAAGTTAAGGAACTGCTGCTCTCTGGTCCTTCCTCACCCAAGGTAGAAAGTCTGGAGCAACTCTCCGGCAAGACAGTATTCGTGCGCCCTTCATCGAGCTATCACGAAAGCCTGGTGGCGCTGAATGCACACTTCGCCAAAGAATCTCTTCCTCCCGTGACCCTTGAAGCGGCTCCCGAAGCACTTGAGGATGAAGATCTGATTGAGATGCTGAACGCCGGTCTTATCCCTCTGATCGTGGTCGATCGGCACAAGGCTTTGTTCTGGAAACAAGTGTTCCCAAAAATTCAGATACACGAAGATGTGGTACTGCGTGACGATGCCAACATTGCCTGGGCCGTTCGCAAGAACAGCCCGCAGCTTCTCGCGTTGCTTAATAACTTCGTCAAGGATAACCGTCAGGGCAGCAAGTTAGGAAACACCATTCTGTTGCGCTACCTGAAGAGCGCAAAATATGTCAAGAATGCCGCAGCAGAGAAGGAGCGCAGCAAGTTTCTGGCGATGGTGGACATATTCAGAAAATATGGCGATCAATATGATGTGGACTGGTTGCTGATGGTGGCCCAGGGCTACCAGGAATCACGCCTCAACCAATCGGTCCGTAGCCGGGTTGGCGCCATTGGTGTCATGCAGGTGATGCCAAGTACGGGCAAGGAACTGAAAGTCGGTGACATACGCAATCTGGATCCCAATATCAATGCCGGGGTTAAATATATGCGTTGGATGATCGACCGATACTACGCTGACGAACCTATGACACCTCTCGACAAGGTGCTCTTCTCATTCGCATCCTACAACGCCGGCCCGGCCCGTATTGCCCGCCTGCAAGCCGAAACCAAAAAACGCGGTTTTAACCCCAATGTCTGGTTCGGCAACGTGGAATACCTGGCCGCCGAGCGGATCGGTGCCGAAACAGTGACTTATGTCAGTAATATCTACAAATACTACATCGCTTATCGACTGATCATGGACGAGCGAGCGCGCAAACAGAAGGCGATGGATAACCCCAGAAGTACGCCTGCCCCAGAAAAAAAGGAAGGCGCTGCCGTTAAGCCATAAACGCGCCATTATCATTTGGCGCTGTCGATGCAGGCAGCGCCATTTTCCTCGGATCCCTCGGGAAAGTGACGGTCGAATTTCTCTTTCAGGTTTTCCAATGTGATTTCTGCAAAGCGAGCCAGTAATGCCTGCTCAGCCTCATCCAATACGTTTCCCAACGCCTGATTCACCGCTGCTTCAACCGCGCACTCCGGATGCTGCTCTCCGCCACCAATCGCGAAAAGCTGATTAACCCCCACCGCGCGGTAAATATCGAGCAAACTGATATCCCGCAGATCGACGGCGATTCTCCAACCACCATGATGGCCTTTTTCTGATGTAACGAAACCCGCATCACGCAGGCCAGCCAGAGTACGTCTGACAACAGCACTGTTGGTGCCCAACATCACCGCAATCTGTTCCGACGTATAGACACTGTTGTGCCGCGCCATATGCAATAACACGTGCAGCATGCGCGAAAGCTTATTGTCCTGACGCATTTCAGCCCCCTTTCCCAATGCATTATTCATGTATCTTACAATGATACAAGATATTGACAACGGCAAATATCACGTGCTCTTATAAGTTACATAAGAGAGTCACCGTAATGACCCCTCTTGAAAAGCCTCGTTCCGTTACTCAACAACCCACAATGGGGAAAACATTATGACCGCCATATTGTCTTCGGACCTCTCGGTATGCCTGATGATTGCCCTGGCATCGGCCAGCATATCCATGACGGTGACCCAGACCGAACTTTTCGCCGCTCTGCGAGCATGGACAGCGAGAAAAAACGATCTACTGGGCCATCTTTTTAAGTGCTTCTACTGCATGAGTCACTGGGTAGTCATTGCGGGAATGCTGATTTACCGCCCCACGCTACTGAACAGTGACATCGCTCTGATCGACTGGGTGATGACAGCTTTTATCGTACTCACCATCACGACCTTTATTAACGGCCTGCTGTTTAAAGCGTTTCAGGCGGCGATTCATACCCACGTGATGAAACATGAAGCACAACAACTCATGAACCCACATGAACAATGAGGTTTGGAGGATTTCGCGGGCCATCTGGCCAGTTGGCCCGCCAGCGAGTACTTGCCAGACAAACAACTCGAACTTAGGGGCAGTTAAAAGCACAATTTTGCGACAGGCTGCTATTGTCGCCGCCGACCAGCACCGAAAAACGTATCACTGACGTACGTCTTCCCCGACTGCAACGTTCCTCTCCGCCCTTGCTGATTCATGCCTGATGGCCGGAAAACCGTGGTTTTATTTGGCCTTATCCACTGTGCTGCAGGCATAAAAAAACCCGCATAAGCGGGTTTTTTACAACATATCCAAACCAAATCTTAGAAAGGAATGTCGTCGTCAAAATCCATTGGTGGTTCATTGCTGCTGGCTGCTGGTGCGTTATTCTGCGCTGGGCGAGCTTGCTGACCACCGCTGAACTGGTTGCCGCCCTGTGGCTGCTGAGGTTGGCCCCAACCGCCCTGGCCGCCAGAAGCCTGGCCGCCGCCTGCAGGTGCACCGCCGCCTTGACGGCCGCCCAGCATTTGCATGGTGCCGCCAACGTTCACAACCACTTCGGTGGTGTATTTTTCTACGCCAGCCTGATCGGTCCATTTACGGGTTTGCAGAGCGCCCTCGATATAAACCTGGGAACCTTTACGCAGATATTCGCCCGCAACTTCAGCCAGCTTGCCGAACAACACCACACGGTGCCACTCGGTCTTTTCTTTCTGCTCGCCAGTCGCCTTGTCACGCCAGCTTTCGGAGGTTGCCAGGGTAATATTGGCCACTGCACCGCCATTCGGCATGTAACGGACTTCCGGGTCTTGGCCCAGATTCCCGACCAGAATTACTTTGTTTACGCCTCTGCTGGCCATGAGAACTCTCCTGATGATTGATTTTTACACAGTATAAACGAGTAAGTTTAACACGCTCAGCCTGAAACGACACCCGTGTTGATTACTGCGTATTGTATTCCAGAATTGTCCTTTCGATCGACCTGCTTGCATTCATGTACTGGATATTCATTCAGGTTTTTTTGTGTCATAATTATGCGTTTCGTACTGGCTGTGCCGGTTTTTTGCGCGTTCGATCACAAAACAACCTGTAAATAACCCAGACAGGCGCGGTGTATCATCAAGACGGGAAGTGTAAATGGATAATATCGAAGTTCGTGGTGCTCGAACCCATAATCTCAAAAACATCAACCTGATTATCCCGCGTGACAAGCTGATCGTCGTCACCGGCCTGTCCGGTTCAGGCAAGTCCTCGCTGGCCTTTGATACTCTGTATGCCGAAGGGCAGCGTCGCTATGTCGAATCGCTCTCCGCCTATGCACGCCAGTTCCTTTCGCTGATGGAAAAACCGGACGTCGACCACATTGAAGGTCTGTCACCGGCAATCTCCATCGAGCAGAAATCGACCTCACATAACCCACGTTCTACGGTTGGTACCATCACCGAGATCCACGATTATCTGCGCCTGTTATTTGCCCGCGTCGGCGAACCACGCTGCCCGGATCACCATGTACCGCTGGCGGCACAAACCGTCAGCCAAATGGTGGACAACGTACTCAACCAGCCAGAAGGCAAACGCTTGATGCTGCTGGCGCCGGTGGTGAAAGACCGCAAGGGTGAGCACACCAAAACGTTGGAAAACCTGGCGAGCCAAGGCTACATCCGTGCGCGCATCGACGGTGAAGTGTGTGACCTGTCCGATCCGCCGAAGCTGGAATTACAGAAGAAACACACCATCGAAGTGGTCGTTGATCGCTTTAAGGTACGTGACGATCTGTCCCAGCGCCTGGCAGAGTCGTTCGAGACTGCACTGGAGCTGTCCGGCGGTACCGCGGTGGTCGCCGATATGGACGACGAAAAAGCGGATGAGCTGTTGTTCTCCGCCAACTTTGCCTGCCCAATCTGCGGTTACAGCATGCGTGAACTGGAACCCCGTCTGTTCTCGTTCAACAACCCAGCCGGTGCCTGCCCGACCTGCGATGGTCTGGGTGTACAACAGTTCTTCGATCCTGAGCGCGTGGTGCAAAATCCCGAGCTTTCGCTGGCCGGTGGTGCAATCCGCGGCTGGGATCGCCGTAATTTCTATTACTTCCAGATGCTGCGTTCATTAGCTGAGCATTACGCGTTCGACGTTGAAGCCCCCTTCAACAGCCTGGACGCTGACGTGCAAAAAGCAGTTCTCAGCGGCTCCGGCAAAGAGTCGATCGAATTCAAATACATTAACGATCGCGGTGACACCACCGTGCGCCGCCATCCGTTCGAAGGCGTGCTGCACAACATGGAACGCCGCTATAAAGAGACCGAATCGAGCGCAGTACGTGAAGAGCTGGCGAAGTTTATCAGCAACCGTCCTTGCGCCTCGTGCCACGGTACTCGTCTGCGTGAAGAAGCACGCAACGTGTTCGTTGAAGACACGACGCTGCCGGAAATTTCCGATCTCAGCATCGGTCACGCAATGACTTTCTTCCAGAACATGAAGCTCAGCGGACAACGTGCCCAAATCGCAGAGAAAGTCCTGAAAGAAATTGGTGATCGCCTGAAGTTCCTGGTGAATGTTGGTCTGAACTACCTGTCACTGTCACGCTCAGCAGAAACCCTGTCCGGTGGTGAAGCACAGCGTATTCGTCTGGCCAGCCAGATTGGTGCCGGCCTGGTGGGTGTCATGTACGTGTTGGATGAACCGTCGATTGGCCTGCATCAGCGCGACAATGAGCGCCTGTTAGAAACCCTGATCCACCTGCGTAACTTGGGTAACACAGTGATCGTGGTAGAACATGACGAAGATGCCATCCGCGCTGCGGATCACGTGATCGATATCGGCCCCGGTGCCGGTGTGCACGGTGGTCAGGTAGTGGCGGAAGGCACTGTCGAAGACATCATGGCACAGCCGGAATCACTGACCGGCCAGTTCCTCAGCGGCAAACGTGAGATTGCTATTCCAGAACAACGCGTCCCCGCCGATCCAACCAAGGTGCTGAAGCTGAGCGGCGCACGTGGCAACAACCTGAAAGACGTGACGCTGACACTGCCAGTGGGACTGTTTACTTGCATTACCGGGGTTTCTGGCTCGGGCAAATCAACGCTGATCAATGACACGCTGTTCCCGATCGCCCAGCGTCAACTCAACGGAGCTACCATTGCCGAACCGGCCCCCTTCCGTGAGGTCAACGGTCTGGAGCATTTCGACAAGGTCATCGATATCGATCAAAGCCCGATCGGTCGTACCCCACGTTCCAACCCGGCAACCTACACCGGTATCTTTACCCCGGTGCGTGAGCTGTTCGCCGGCGTGCCGGAATCACGCAGCCGTGGCTACAACCCGGGCCGTTTCAGTTTTAACGTCAAAGGTGGCCGCTGCGAAGCCTGCCAGGGCGATGGTGTGATCAAGGTCGAAATGCACTTTCTGCCGGATATTTATGTGCCGTGCGACCAGTGCAAAGGCAAACGCTATAACCGTGAAACACTGGAAGTGAAGTACAAAGGCAAAAGCATCCACGAAGTGCTGGAGATGACCATCGAAGAAGCGCGTGATTTCTTCGACGCGGTGCCTGCACTGGCGCGCAAACTGCAAACCTTGATGGAAGTCGGCCTGTCGTATATTCGCCTTGGTCAATCAGCGACCACGCTGTCTGGCGGTGAGGCGCAGCGCGTCAAACTGGCGCGTGAGCTGTCGAAACGCGGTACCGGCCAAACACTGTATATTCTGGATGAACCGACGACCGGTCTGCACTTCGCCGATATTCAGCAACTGCTGGCGGTACTGCATCAACTGCGCGATCAGGGCAATACCATTGTGGTGATTGAGCACAACCTGGACGTGATTAAAACCGCGGACTGGATTGTCGACCTGGGGCCGGAAGGCGGCAGCGGCGGCGGTGAGATCCTGGTTGCCGGTACGCCGGAAACCGTGGCCAACTGTGAAGCATCCCATACCGCACGCTTCCTCAAGCCATTACTGAAGAAGAAGTAATCCCTGCCCGGCGGGCCGTCCCTGTGACGGCCCGCACTATTATCTGTTTCGCTCAAATTGAACAGAAACAGGCAAGATTTCGACATTTTCAGGCATTTCCCTCCTTGCTCGCAGCTTTTATCATCAATGTTCCCTCTGTGGCCCCTTGCTCTACTCAGGCCACGTCTCACCGGCATCCCACTGCCGGAAGCCGTTTCCCCCTACTCATTGATGACTGGAGTTACCATGAACATTACGCACGCCTATGCCGCGCACGACGCCACGTCAGCGCTAGTTCCTTTTGATTACACACCGCGCGCCCTGCGCGAACACGATGTGCAAATCAACGTTCTGTTCTGTGGCGTCTGCCATTCTGATTTGCATCAGGCCCGCAACGAATGGACCAATACCATTTTCCCGGTAGTACCCGGCCACGAAATCGTGGGGCGTGTAAGCGCCGTCGGCAGCCACGTTTCACGTTATCAGATCGGCGATTTAGTCGGGGTCGGTTGTATGGTCGACTCTTGTCGCAGTTGCCCAAGCTGTGACGAAGGGTTAGAGCAATACTGTGAAAACGGCTTTACGGGCACCTATAACGGCCAGGATCGACAAACCGGAGCTATCACCTACGGCGGCTACTCAACCGACATGGTGGTTGATCAGGACTTCGTGCTACGCGTACCGGAAAACCTCGATCCAGCCGGTGTAGCGCCGTTACTGTGTGCGGGTATCACCACCTATTCACCACTGCGCCAATGGGGCGCCGGGCCGGGTAAAAAGGTGGGCATCGTCGGTCTCGGTGGTTTGGGGCATATGGGCGTCAAATTAGCCCGTGCGATGGGGGCACATGTGGTGCTGTTCACCACCTCAACATCTAAAGTCGAGGACGCCAAACGCCTCGGCGCTCATGAAGTGGTGATCTCGCGTAACCCGGACGAGATGGCGCAACACACGAACAGTTTCGACTTTATTCTTAACACCGTGGCGGCACAGCACGATCTGAACCCATTCCTCAACCTACTGCGCCGTGACGGTACGTTGACGCTGGTCGGCGCACCGGAACACGATCACCCGTCACCGCAAGTGTTCAACCTGATCATGAAACGCCGCCGCATCGCCGGTTCGCTGATCGGCGGCATTGCCGAAACCCAGGAAATGCTGGATTTTTGCGGCCAACATGGCATTACCTCAGATATTGAACTGATCCCGATGCAGCACATCAACCAGGCCTTCGAACGGATGCTGAAAAGTGACGTGAAATACCGTTTCGTGGTAGACATCAATTCACTACGAGCCTAAGCACTGCGGGCGCCCATGGCGGCGCCCGGTTTTTCTTACAGTTGTTTAATGATTCGTGCCGGGTTGCCACCGACCACGCAGTTGGCTGGCACATCTTTAGTCACTACCGCACCGGATGCCACCACCACGTTATCCCCCAGCGTAACACCCGGATTTATCACCGCGCGACCGCCGATCCACACGTTATCACCAATGCGTACCGGTTTGCCAAACTCTGCCCCGCCGACACGTGTTTCTGCATCCAGAGGATGGGTAGCGGTGTAAATATGGACGCCCGGTGCCAACATGCAGTTATCACCAATATGCACTTCGCACACATCGAGGATCACGCAATCAAAATTAGCGTAGAAATTTTTGCCCAGATAAATGTTATAGCCGTAATCGCAGCGAAACGTCGGTTCGATGGTTCCCCCCTGATAATGACCCAGAAGTTCCGCCAGCCATTGTTTACGTAATCCTCCCTCATCCGGAGACGAGTGGTTGTAATGGTGTACCAACTGACGTGCACGCTTGCGCTCGCTGCGGAGTAACTCATCACCGGCGTCATACAATTCACCGGCAATCATCTTGCGTTTTTCTTCACTCATGGCCATGTCATGACATCCTTTCGTCTTACGGCTTATTGATTAAATAAGCCTAGTCGTTTCAATCAAACATTAAAAAGGGAACGTTCCCAAAACCAAATTGAGTTCACAGTTTGGAAGATAAACTACAGAGAATGAGAAAACGAAGAAGGCAGGTGCGTACCTGCCCTCGAGATTTAAGCGCGCAGCTCTTGACGCACGTGATCAGGTAACCCTTGCAGCACAAGTTGATACGAGCTGTCGATCAAGCTATAGAACTGGGAGTTCGGCAGGTTACCGTCGAGAAACACGGTATTCCAGTGAGCCTTGTTCAGCCGCTCGCAGGCAACAATCTCTGGATGGTGTTCCCGCAGGCTCTCCGCCAGTTCCGGGCTGGATTTTACCGCCAGCGCCGGACGCCCCTGCACCTCGCACACCATAGCGAACATCACGTCGCCGACCTTAATCTGACTTGCCTGCCACTGGTTCTGGTCGCTCTGTTCAGCGCCCGGCTTCGCCATGCAGTATTCCAGCAGTGCTGCGTTATTCATTGGGTTATTCCCCCTGTAAAGTGGCCACAATCCGGCGTGAACCGCCGTGGATGCGGTGCTCCCCCAGCCAAATTCCTTGCCATGTGCCCAGCATCAGTCGCCCGTGACCGACAGGCAGCGTCAAGGACGTGCCCAACAGAGAGGATTTGATGTGCGCCGGCATGTCGTCCGGCCCTTCATAGTCATGTTGATAGGGTGCGTTCTCTGGCACCTGACGCAGGAAATGCTGCTCCATATCGGCTCGCACCGTAGGATCACAGTTCTCATTCAGCGTCAGCGAAGCCGAGGTATGCTGCAACAACAGATGCAGCAGGCCAGTTTGCAGGCGGTGTAAGTGGGTTAGCTGGTCGGTAATTTCTTCAGTAACCAGATGAAAACCACGCGCTTTTGCGCTGAGGATTAGCGTTTGCTGATGCCACATGAGTGAGCGCCCCTCAATCAGTATATTCTCTATCCAGTTTGCGGCAACCCCGGCGGCAAACCGACAACAAAAAGGGAGCGATATCGCTATCGCTCCCTTGCGAACGTCAAACCCTAACAACATTATTGCACTGCGGCAAACGCCTCGGCCACCTGATGCACGTTGTTATGGTTCAGGCCGGCCATGCAGACACGGCCGCTGTGAATCAGGTACACACCGAACTCTTCTCGCAGGCGATCGACCTGTGCTGCGCTGAAACCGGTGTAGCTGAACATACCGCGCTGTTCCAGCAGGTAATCGAAGTTACGCTGCGGCAGAGCAACTTTCAGCGCTTCCACCAGCGTTTTGCGCATCTCCAGGATGCGGGTGCGCATGGTTTCAACTTCTGCCAGCCACTGGGCTTTCAGCTGCGTATCGTTCAGTACCTTCGCCACCACCTGCGCACCGAAGTTCGGTGGGCTGGAGTAGTTGCGGCGAACCGTAGCCTTTAACTGGCCCAATACGCGCCCGGCCGCTTCTTCGCTTTCGCACACCACCGACAGGCCGCCGACGCGTTCGCCGTACAGCGAGAAGATTTTCGAGAACGAATTGCTCACCAGGCACGGCAGACCGGCCGCGGCGATAGTGCGGATGGCATAGGCGTCATCGGCAATCCCGCCGCCAAAGCCCTGATAGGCGATATCGAGGAACGGAATCAACTCACGTTCGGCGATCACTTTGACCACGTCATCCCACTGGGCATTTGTCAGATCAGAGCCCGTCGGGTTATGGCAGCATGGGTGCAACAGCGCAATACTGTGTTTTGGCAGTTGTTTCAACGCGCTCAGCATGGCGTCAAATTTCACACCCAAGCTTTCGTTGTCGAAGTACGGATAGGTGTTCACTTTAAAACCGGCACCACCAAAGATAGCAATGTGGTTTTCCCAGGTCGGATCGCTGACCCACACCTGCGAATCCGGGAAGTAGCTTTTCAGGAAGTCGGCGCCGACTTTCAGCGCGCCAGAACCGCCCACGGTCTGAATGGTGGCTATACGGCCTTGTTGCAACATCGGGTGCTCAGCACCAAACAGCAAATGTTGAATCGCAGTACGGTAAGGGTGCAGGCCTTCCATCGGCAGATACACCGATGCGCCCTGATCCACCGCGTTCAACTGCGTTTCAGCTGCGGCAACTGCTTTCATCTGCGGGATAATGCCCTGCTCGTCATAGTAAAGGCCGATACTCAGGTTAACCTTGTGCGAACGGGGATCTTTTTTGAATTTTTCCATCAGCGACAGGATCGGGTCACCTGCATAGGCATCAACGTTCTGAAACACGGGGTTGTTCTCCTGGATTATTAGGGTTCGGGGGCACAGTATTACGCTCTAATATAGACGGAAAACGGCGATCGGTTTTAGCTTTATCTCGCAACAGGCAACAAACCGTTTTCCTTGATACGGTTGAGCACTACCGCCGTTTTGATATGTGCCACACTTTTATGCCGAGACAGCGTCTGGCTGATGAAATCGTCCAGCGCCGGCAGGTCCGCTACGGCGACTTTCAGCAGATAATCAGCATCGCCAGTGGTTTTATAGGCGTCAAGAATGGCGTCCACTTCTTCCAGCATCTGATGGAAACTGTCAATTTGCTCCTGCCCGTGCTGGGTTAGGCTTACTTCAATCAGCCCTACAAGCCCCAGTCCGACCGCCTCTGGTGCCAACCGTGCGTGATAACCACGGATCAATTGCGCCTGCTCCAGGCTGATGCGCCGCCGTGAACACTGGGAAGCAGACAGCCCAACCAGTTCGCTCAGTTCCTGATTGGTCAGACGGCCATTGGCCTGTAACAGCGTCAGGATTTTCATATCAAAATCGTCAATGTTGTACATAGCCACCTGTAAACTGTGTTAATAAATGTTGACGTTACAGCCTATCAGTTTTTTGACTGTGGATACCCTTCCCCCGCCGAGGTTGTGAAGCGCACAGCAGCAATGCCGAACGTTTCCACCAACTCATGGCATAAAAAGTGGGTAACTCGCGCAAGTCAGCAACAATTAACGGCTAAATAGCGCATAAAACCACGAATGTATAAAAAGGACGCCGATGAAAAAGCTATTACCTCTCGCACTGCTGGTTGCCGCCGGGAGCGCCAGCGCCCAATCACACCTGGATAAGGTTATTCAACAGGGCACGTTGGAAGTGTGCACGACTGGCGATTACAAGCCCTATACCTTCCTGAAAGAAGACGGCAGCTATGAAGGTATTGATATCACTATGGCGGAATCGCTGGCAAAGAGCCTGGGAGCCAAAGTGAAATGGGTGAAAACCAGTTGGAAAACCCTGACGCCTGATTTTGTCGCCGGTAAGTGCGACATCGCTATGGGCGGGATCTCCGTCACGCTGCAACGACAGAGGCAAGTGTTCTTTGCCGATAAGCTGGATACGGACGGCAAAATCCCGTTAGTGCGCTGCACCGACGTGAAGAAATACCGCACCATCGACCAGATCAATAAACCGTCGGTACGCCTGCTTGAACCGGCGGGTGGCACCAACGAAGCCTTCGTTCACGCCTATCTGCCCAAAGCCAAGCTGACGCTAACCCATGATAATGTGGGAATTTTCCAGCAGTTAGTCGACAAGAAAGCCGATGTGATGATCACCGACGCTTCCGAAGCGTTATATCAGCAAAAACGCTATCCGAAGCTGTGTGCGGTAAACCCGAACAAACCGATGCAATACGGCGAAAAAGCCTACATGCTGCCGCGTGATGATTTGAGTTGGAAATTGTATGTGGATCAGTGGCTGCACCTGGCCAAAGCGACCGGTGAGTATCAAAGCATTATCGATCAATGGTTGGCAGTAAAGAAGTAACACGAACATGATCAGGGCCAGCACATGGTTGCTGGCCCCACGAGAAGCTATTCGCCGATATATTCCATCGCTACACGCTGTGTCAGCTTGGTAATCAGTTCATAAGCGCTGATGCCGGTGCAGGCTGCAATGCGTTCAACGGGCAACGCTTTCCCCCACAACACCACTTCATCGCCAACCTTATCCGTCGCATCAGGCCCCAGATCGACCGACATCATGTCCATCGACACGCGACCGACTATGGGGACTTCACGACCGTTGAGCCACACAGGGGTGCCGGAAGGTGCACTGCGCGGATAGCCGTCGCCATAGCCCATCGCCACCACGCCCAAGCGGGTATCCCCTTCACTCACCCAGGTGCCGCCGTAACCTACAGATTCACCGGCCTTGTGCTCACGTACCGCAATCAGGTTCGATTTCAGCGTCATGGCTGGTTGCAGATCGAACTGACAGCCATTAGAACCTTCCATCGGCGAAACACCGTATAGGATAATACCCGGACGAACCCATTCATTGTGTGCATCCGGCCACAGCAGAGTACCACCAGAGGCAGCGATCGAACGCTGGCCCGGCTTGCCACGGGCAAAGTTCTCAAAACACTGCATTTGCTTCAGCGTCGTGTCGGATTCAGGTTCATCGGCGCGGCTGAAGTGACTCATGATATTGACCGGCTGTACGACGTTACGGCAGGCACTCAAACGCTGATAGAAGGCCTCAGCCTGCTCCGGGCGTACGCCCAGGCGATGCATGCCGGTGTCCAACTTCATCCACACCGGCACCGGACGTGACAGCGTGGCCTGCTCCAGTGCTTCAAGCTGTTCAATACTATGCACGGCAGTTTCAATGTTATTGGCCACTAACACCGGCAGATCTTCGGCGGAGAAGAAGCCTTCCAACATCAGGATGGGTTTGACGATGCCACCAGAACGCAGCATCAGCGCTTCGCCAATGCGTGCCACGCCATAGCAGTCGGCATCTTGCAGGGTGTGCGCTGTTTCCAGCAGGCCATGTCCATAAGCGTTTGCTTTCACAACGGCAATCAGGCGGCTTTGTGGCGCCTGGCGGCGCACCTGTTGCAGATTATGTCGCAGAGCGCGGCGGTCGATTACAGCGGTTGCCGCTTTCATTTCAGTTCCTTAGCTGATTATTCGTCATCATATTGTGGCCCCGCGTAGTTATCGAAACGCGACCACTGGCCGTTAAAGGTCAGGCGCACGGAACCGATTGGGCCGTTACGTTGCTTACCTAAAATAATTTCGGCAATCCCTTTCAGATCGCTGTTCTCGTGATAAACCTCATCACGGTAGATGAACATAATCAGGTCGGCATCCTGCTCGATGGAGCCAGACTCACGCAGGTCGGAGTTGACCGGACGTTTGTCGGCACGCTGCTCCAGGCTTCGGTTCAACTGCGACAGCGCCACCACAGGCACTTGCAGCTCTTTCGCCAACGCTTTCAGTGAACGGGAGATTTCAGCAATCTCCAGCGTACGGTTGTCGGACAAAGAGGGCACACGCATCAACTGCAGGTAGTCAATCATGATCAGGCTAAGGCCATCATGCTCACGGAAAATACGACGCGCACGGGAACGTACTTCGGTTGGCGTCAGGCCGGAGGAGTCATCAATGTACATATTGCGCTTCTCCAGCAAAATGCCCATGGTGCTGGAAATACGCGCCCAGTCCTCGTCATCAAGCTGGCCGGTACGGATACGTGTTTGGTCAACGCGCGACAGCGACGCCAGCATACGCATCATGATCTGGTTGCCTGGCATTTCAAGGCTGAAGATCAGTACCGGTTTTTCCTGCGTCATCGCAGCGTGTTCGCACAAGTTCATGGCGAAGGTGGTTTTACCCATCGAAGGACGAGCGGCAACGATGATCAGATCCGACTTTTGCAAACCTGCGGTTTTCTTATTGAGATCCTGATAGCCGGTATCCACCCCGGTAACGCCATCATGCGGCTGCTGATACAACTGCTCAATGCGTGCAACCGTATCCTCCAGGATGCGTTCGATACCTTTCGGGCCTTCATCTTTGCTGGCGCGATTTTCCGCAATTTGGAATACACGTGATTCAGCCAGATCGAGCAAGTCTTCACTGCTGCGCCCTTGCGGATCATAACCGGCGTCAGCAATCTCATTAGCCACCGAGATCATCTCACGCACTACCGCACGTTCGCGTACGATATCTGCATAAGCGCCAATGTTGGCAGCACTTGGGGTATTTTTCGATAGCTCTGCCAAATAGGCGAAGCCACCGACAGAATCCAGCTCGCCCCGCTGTTCCAGCGATTCGGACAGCGTGATCAGATCGATAGGCCGGCTCATTTCCAGCAGGCGCTGCATCTCGGTAAAGATCAGACGGTGCGGGCGGCTGAAGAAGTCGTTGGCAACAACGCGTTCCGCCACGTTGTCCCAGCGTTCGTTATCCAGCATCAAACCGCCCAACACGGACTGTTCCGCCTCCAGCGAATGTGGCGGCATCTTCAGCCCTTCCATCTGGCGATCTCGTGGACGATCTCTGGCTTCGTCCGCGTTTGTTTTGTTGGTTGGTTTTTTTCCTGCCATGAAGCGTATTCTTTATCCGGTTGCGAATGGAGAATCCTGACGCGAGAGTATACGTGATTTTTATCTGTGATTCCTGCGGCATAACCGATGCAAAAAAGGTATCAATCTGCGCAAGGGCAAACTGGATCACCGATACTAAAACGCGTAGGGTGAAATGAGACACCCACACGAGGTAATGAAATGGCAAAGCGCATTCAATTCTCCGCCACCGGCGGCCCAGAAGTGTTGCAATACGTTGATTTTACACCCGTAGACCCAACCGCCGGCGAAGTGCAGGTCGAAAACAAAGCGATCGGCATCAACTATATCGACACCTACGTGCGTAGTGGGCTGTACCCACCGGCCACCCTGCCCAGTGGATTGGGTACCGAAGCCGCCGGCGTCGTCATTAAGGTCGGTGCGGGTGTCACCGCACTGAAGCCCGGTGACCGGGTGGTTTACGCTCAGTCGTCACTCGGTGCCTATAGTGAAGTGCACAACGTTGCGGTTGAAAAAGTGGCGATATTGCCGCACAACCTGAGCTTTGAGCAAGGCGCAGCCTCTTTCCTTAAAGGGCTGACGGTACACTATCTCTTGCGACAAACTCATGAAGTACAGCCAGGTGAAATATTCCTGTTCCATGCCGCCGCAGGTGGCGTCGGGTTGATTGCCTGCCAATGGGC
Source organism: Serratia grimesii NBRC 13537 (assembly GCF_001590905.1). Taxonomy (GTDB): domain Bacteria; phylum Pseudomonadota; class Gammaproteobacteria; order Enterobacterales; family Enterobacteriaceae; genus Serratia; species Serratia grimesii. The sequence goes on along the minus strand of NZ_BCTT01000011.1, from coordinate 66,887 downwards.
CAAAGCGCTTGGGGCAAAATTGATTGGCAGCGTAGGTTCCGACGACAAAGCCGAGCTGGCAAAACGTGCCGGTGCGTGGGCAACCATCAATTACCATAAGGAAGACATCGCCCAGCGCGTGGCTGAACTGACGCAGGGGGAGAAAGTCGGTGTGGTGTATGACTCTGTTGGGCAAAGTACCTGGCAGAGCTCGCTCAATAGTCTGAAGCGACGTGGGTTGATGGTCAGTTTCGGCAATGCCTCCGGCCCGGTTACCGGTGTCGATTTGGCGCTGCTTAACCAAAAAGGTTCGCTGTATGTCACCCGCCCTTCCCTTAACGGCTACATTACCAACCGTGCTGAACTGCAGTTTGCCAGTAATGAACTGTTCTCACTGATCGGCAGCGGAGCCATCAAGGTCGACGTTAAAGAAGAGCAGAAGTTTGCATTGGCCGACGCACAGCGCGCGCATCAGGTACTGGAAAGCCGCAACACCAGCGGTTCAAGCCTGCTGATTCCTGGGCGTTGAGATCGCCCACTGGGCCGTTATGACAAATAAAAAGGACTCCGTAAGGAGCCCTTTTTATTACTGCGTTTGTAGGGGTAGAGCAGAGTCCGCCAGAGACAGGGGTTGCTTGAGCAACACGCATATTTGGTATTACTGTCTCTTGCGGTGATGAAATAGGTCGCATCGCTGCATCGACAAACATCCTAACAGCCCGGAAACGCAAAAAACATGGCTAATGCGGCGCATTAGCATTTAAAGCACCAAGCTGTGATCGCTGCCGCATTCAGAGCAAGTCTGTTGCGTATATTTCAGCGTGACCGACTGATTATTCGACAAAAAATCAATAACGCCGGATTTGTGGTTTCTGCATCGAACGGTATATCCACACACCCACAACAGCCAGAATCAGCCACGGCAACAGCTTAATCACCATCGCAAACAGACCGCCAATCAACATAAATGCCGCTGCCACCAGTAACGCGGCGAACACGCCCAACAGCGAAATCCCGGTCACCATCAGCATGACGACAAAACCGATAAGAAAGAAGAGTTCCAGCATGATTTTGCTCCTTCGCAAAACGAGGTATCTGCTGAGTTATTACAAAAAGCATGCCAGAAACAACGACGGAACTAAGTGATTGAAATTAAAAAAAAGGCATGTCACAGCGCGCAACATGCCTGGTCAAAAAAACTAACTTTTAGTCAAATTTTATACCGATTCCGCCATCTCGGTACGCGGCAAACGCACTAAATTCAGCGCCTGCTCAACCACACGCGCATCGGCCCCTGGCTTATGTGCATTTTCGCTCAGGTGCCGGCGCCACTGACGTGCTCCCGGAACTCCCTGGAACAAACCTAGAATATGGCGGGTAATGTGACCCAAATAAGTGCCATTCGACAGCTCGCGTTCGATGTACGGATACAGCGACTCGACAATCGCTATGCTGTCCATAACGTCTGTCTTCTTGCCAAACAGTTCACTGTCAACCCGCGCCAAAATACCCGGATTCTGATAGGCTTCGCGCCCCATCATTACGCCATCCAGATGCAGCAGGTGCTGTTTCGCCTCTTCCAGCGTTTTTACCCCACCGTTAATGGCCAAGGTCAGCGTTGGGAAATCACGTTTTAACTGGTACACACGTGGATAATCCAATGGCGGTACCTCACGGTTCTCTTTCGGGCTCAGACCTGAGAGCCAGGCTTTACGCGCATGAATTGTGAACATATCGCACTCGCCACGCCCGGCAACGGTATCGATAAAATCACACAAAAATTCGTAACTGTCCTGGTCGTCAATGCCAATACGGGTTTTCACCGTCACGGGGATCGACACCACGTCGCGCATCGCCTTAATGCAATCAGCAACCAACGTTGCCTGCCCCATCAGGCAGGCCCCGAACATGCCATTCTGAACGCGATCGGATGGGCAACCGACATTGAGGTTGATCTCGTCATAACCGCGCTGCTCAGCCAGTTTGGCACAGTGCGCTAACGCAGCCGGATCGCTTCCGCCGAGTTGCAGTGCAACTGGATGTTCCTCTTCGCTATAAGCCAGATAGTCACCCTTACCGTGGATAATCGCCCCGGTAGTCACCATCTCGGTGTACAGCAGCGTTTCCTTGGTCAACAGGCGGTGAAAGTAACGGCAATGACGATCGGTCCAGTCGAGCATTGGCGCGATGGAGAAACGATTGGCGGCGTATTTTGAGGCGTTATTGTCTGTCGTCATGCTGGGCTACTGGCTACCTGATTCTGTCTGGGATTCAACAAACGGCGTACTGCCGCAAACGGCTATTATACCGACAATCGGTGGTATTGGGAAAACTGCCGTGTAGCCAGACGACAAAAAAGGAAAATGAATACAAAAGCATGATTAAACCGTTACCTACTAGATCATCAGTATTCTCCGCGAGGCTGAAACCGGGATTTCTGCCCGTGAACTCTGCCGTAAGCACGCCATTTCCGACGCCACCTTTTACACCTGGCGCAAGAAGTATGGCGGTATGGAGGTGCCCGAGGTTAAACGCCTGAAGTCGCTTGAGGAAGAGAATGCCAGACTCAAGAAGCTGCTTGCCGAAGCCATGCTGGATAAGGAGGCACTTCAGGTGGCTCTGGGGCGAAAGTACTGACGACAGGCCAGAAGCGGGAAGCCGTTGAGTTTATGTGTGATGCGACCGGTCTGTCGCAACGTCGTGCCTGCAGGCTTACAGGTTTGTCTCTGTCAACCTGCCGCTACGAGGCTCAGCGTCCGGCGGCTGATGCGCATTTATCAGGGCGCATTATTGAGCTGGCACTGGAGCGCAGGCGTTTTGGCTACCGCCGCATCTGGCAGTTACTGCGCCGTGAAGGCCTTCAGGTTAATCACAAACGCGTGTACCGCCTTTATCATCTCAGTGGGCTGGGTGTAAAACGCAGACGACGTCGTAAAGGACTGGCAATGGAACATCTGCCGCTGCTCCGCCCAGCAGCGCCCAACCCAACCTAACCTGGTCGATGGATTTCGTCATGGACGCGCTGGCCATCGGCCGCAGGATAAAGTGCCTGACCTGTGTAGACGACTTCACGAAGGAGTGTCTGACAATTACCACCGCATTCGGGATTTCAGGCGCTCAGGTCACGCGTATTCTGGACAGCATTGCACTGTTTCGAGGCTATCCGGCGACAATAAGAACTGACCAGGGGCCGGAGTTCACTTGCCGCGCACTGGATCAATGGGCCTTTGAGCATGGTGTTGAGTTGCGCTTAACCCAGCCGGGCAAGCCAACGCAGAACGGATTTATTGAGAGTTTTAACGGACGATTTCGCGATGAATGTCTGAATGAGCACTGGTTCAGCGATATCGTTTACGCCAGGAAAATCATTAATGACTGGCGGCAGGATTATAACGAGTGTCGTCCACATTCGGCACTGAATTATCAGACGCCATCAGAGTTTGCAGCACGGTGGCGAAATGGAAAATGTGAAGATAAACAAACCGACATTACTAACTGACGGTTGTATCTAATACTGGGGGCAGGTCAGAAGATAAAACGATCAACCATCCATACGCACAACGCACAACGCACAACGCACATAGATTTAATGCCATTGGTGTAGTCATAAAAAATCACATATAGGCATTAAGGTTAATCTTTCGCATTCTTTAACTTTAAATTACACCCGAAATCTACATGGTTATAATCAATGTAGCATTTAGAAAATCAGTGGGTATAGGCTTAACATGTTATGCTGCATTAGGCCCCCTTTTTTATGGGATTATTCTGAAATATTGAAAAAAAATCATTGTAACCCTGCATTAGATTGGCCATTTTCCACGCTAAGTTAGTGCATGAAATGATACTAACAATAGAAAAATCAAGCATAACTTACTCATGTAATTCCCTTCAGACATTATATGTAGAACCTAGACGAACAGGACACATTTACACTCTTGGCTTCAGCGCACAAGCATAAGATTGCTCAAGCTGAAAAAACTGCAACAGTGCGTTATGACTTTTACATGGCAAAGACAAAAGGACACTAACTAGAGAAATAGTTGCTGGAATACAACTTTAAATCCCCATATCATAAGCAGATGTCTAGGTCAGAGTCATACCTAACCAATTCTGTCTGGAGAATGAATGAGTACCACTCAGCTGCTATATTTACAATTAATTAATAAATGGAAATATTCAGTGGTTTTTTATCTCTTTTTATGGGTGGTCCAATGGGATAGTTCAAGATTAGACTAATCTATTGAGTAGAGATCATACAAACCAAAATGCCACAAAGTTGACATTACACATACCATAATCACTTTAATGAAAAGGTAGCCATGAAAAAACTAGAATCATTACAGTATGCTAGGGCAATAGCCGCAATGCTGGTTGTCATAGATCATACAGTAACTCAGTTCTCACTTTATCATTCGACGGGAATGCCTTTCGTTGATACGCTCCTAAAAAAAACGATTAACATGGGTAATATAGGGGTATATGTGTTTTTTGCCATAAGTGGTTATATAATGTCTTACACCACCAAGAATAAAATATTTGACTTGCAATATGGATTAATTTTCTTGAGGAAAAGGATAGTAAGGATCTATCCTTTATATTGGATATACCTGACAGTATTTATATCATTATGGGCAGTTGGCCTAGCCATGCGTACATATAATTTTGACATAGGGCAAATCATCGCATCATATCTCTTAGTTCCGTATGGCATAACCAATGGTAAAATCACGCCACCAATACTAGCTCAAGGATGGACTCTGATATATGAAATGTTCTTTTACCTAGCATTTTCCATCCTTATCATGATGAAATTAAACAAAAAAGCAATACCACTACTATTATTTTTAATTTTCTTCTCATTAATGCTAGCATCCCGAAACGGATTATTCCCATTAGATGAGATAAACATCTTTTTTTCTAAATGGTTACTATTACTTTTCGTGGCTGGAATAATTATAGAAAGAAACCAAGAAATTATCACACAGGTTATTGGTAGTGTTAACAACACAATATTATGGTCATTAACATTTATTCTAATATTAGTTGCCACATATATCAGCAAGCCAATAATAGTTGACTATTTACTTAGTCTAATGATACTTGCATTAATACTTCCAATTAATCAGAACCGAAGAAATCTTTTACAAATAGGTGATGCCTCCTATACGATATATTTAAGTCATATATTTTTCGTGATGACTTACGGTATGTTAGTAAAAAATATCACAAACATCACTTTAGGTATAACAATGGGGATAGCAACAGCATTTACATCTATTATTGCGGGTGTCATTCTATACAATATTATTGAGAAAAAAATACATCATTAAACTCAATCTAATACTACATAAAGCTCCTATAATAAAATAATTAATTAGGAGCTTTATCATACATCTATGAGGGCATCCCCCCACTTACCGAATGCTTACTCAACCCATAATTTTTCGCAGCCCCTAGGTTGATCAAATCTAACTAGCACAGCGCTAAGCCCAAATAACAGCGCTAACTACTAACGACAACCGGTGGTATTGGGAAAACTGCCGCACCTATAGATTAAAACGAATAAACGGGCGCTTTTAGGTGTTCTCTCTGCAAGGGTGCAGCTCAGCACCCTCTCCCAATGAGGAAACAACCATGAACAATTTCGTCAAACGCCTGTTGCTACCCGTCATTGCCAGTTCTCTGTTGATTTCCGGTGCAGCATTAGCGATGGGGGGAGATGGCAGCGGCCAGACCACGCCAACCTGCCCGAAAGGTCAGATATACGATACAAAAACCAAGACGTGCATGGTGGATAAAAGCAGCATGATCAACGACAACGATCGAGCAAACTACGCTTATGCACTGGCAAAAAGCGGTCGCTATCAGGAAGCACTCGATGTACTTAACACCCTGAAGGATCCCAACACCGCCGTGGCGCTGAATTACCGAGGCTATGCCACCCGCAAGCTTGGCCGCACTGATGAAGGGATCAGCTACTATTTAAAATCAGTGGCGCTCGATCCTAACTACCCAAAAGTCCGCGAATACTTGGGAGAAGCTTATATGGTGAAGGGCCGCCAGGACTTGGCAAAAGAGCAGTTGAAGGTGATTCAATCACTGTGCGGCACCGGCTGTGAAGAGTACAAAGATCTGGCAGCCGCCATCGATCATCACCCAGAATCATGATGTAACAGAGCCTGGAGGCGCACATCAGCAGAGATGCGATTCGCAACGAAATCGGCCAGTACCTTTCCCGTCTGTGGCGCTATGGCCTGGTGCTTTCCCACCGACGGGATATTGCCGATGACTTGGTGCAAGCCACTTGCGTGCGTGCCCTTGAGCGCGCCGCACAGTTTGCTGAGGGAACGCGTATGGACCGCTGGTTATTTGCAATCCTTCATTCCATCTGGCTTAACGAGATCCGCGCTCAACATATCCGCCAGGGACAGGGTTTTGTCGATGTCGACGAACTGGCCAGTGCAGAAAATGGAGAGGAGCCCATATGGGCCAACGAGGTGATGCAGCGCGTTAATCAACTGCCCGAAGCACAGCGTAATACACTTTTCCTGGTATACGTGGAGGAGCTTTCCTACCGTGAAGCAGCCGAGGTGTTAGGTGTACCTGTTGGCACCATAATGAGCCGTTTGGCCGCTGCGCGACTGAGGTTGGCGAACGATAGCGTGCTGCAAACCCGCTCGCCGCAGGCAAAAGGAGAACAATCATGAGCTCAACCTATGCTGCGGATGAACTGCTGGTCGCCTATTTGGACAATCAGTTAGACCCACAACAACGCCAACAGCTGGAGCAACGCCTGGCTGGCGAACCGGCATTAGCCGAGCGTTTGTCATTGCTGGAACGCAGCAGTCTGCCTTTTAAACAAGCATTCGCCCCTTTACTTGATGAAGCACCAGTACAACGATTAAGGGGTGCATGGCCACTCACCGCAATGACGCCACAGCCGGGCGTCAGTCGTCGTGGACTCATTGCCGCCGCCGTTAGTTTCTTGGCTCTCGGGATTGCAGGCGATCGCGTCTATATACAGTTAAGCCAGCCGGAGGACAATTGGCGCAGCTTAGTCGCCCAATATATGGCGCTGTATACGCCGGAAACGCTGGCCGATGTTAATGAATCAGCAACGCAAATTGACGTTCAATTACAGCAAACCGGCGATCGACTGGGCATGACCCTCCCGGCAAAACAGTTGGTGTTAAACGGTGCTGAACTGAAAAACGCCCGCGTACTGGCTTACGACGATCGACGAATAGCTCAATTGACCTGGCTAGATGCGCAGTATGGTGCACTGGCGCTATGCATTATCCAGCAAACGGGCAAACGACAACCCGCCGAAAACGAACGCCGCCAAGGGATGAACGTAGTCTATTGGTCTGATAGCAGCCACGCTTTTATGCTGATTGGCCATAACCCAACGGGTGAAATGACCGCATTGGCAGCCCGCTTACAACGTGCCTTATCTCCCTGACACCGGTGTTCTTCCCGCCAACCGCTGAGACAAGTTGTGAATAGCATCACATTTCGGGTTAAGTGCCAGTGGCCAACCGAACGATTAATGCGCCATCTCAGAGGAAAAGGGGCCGACTCTCGGCGATTCGGCTGAATCATGGTAAAATCGGCTTTTTTACGTACCGGGAAATTTGCCATGAACTCAAGCACCCAGGAAAAGCTGCTGGCGCAGGCTGAACAACTCTGTCAGCAACGCAATGTGCGACTGACACCGCAGCGGCTGGAAGTGTTACGCCTGATGGCACAACAGCCCGGTGCCATCAGCGCTTATGACCTGCTCGATCTGCTGCGCGTCGCTGAACCCCAAGCCAAACCGCCAACGGTTTACCGTGCTCTGGACTTCCTGTTGGAACAAGGCTTCATTCACCGGGTCGAGTCAGCCAACAGCTACGTGCTGTGTCATCACTTTGAACAACCGATGCATACTTCCGCGCTGTTTATTTGTGATCGCTGCGGTCAGGTGACAGAACGCACGACTGAAGGGATCGAAAATACGCTGCAAAAACTGGCTAAAGAGTCGGGTTTTATCCTGCGTCATAGCGTAGTGGAAGCACACGGTCTGTGCGTCGCCTGCGTTGAAGTAGAAGCTTGCGACAGCAAGCATGATTGCGGCGAACATGACCATAGCATTGCTATCAAGAAGAAATAAGCGGGGTTAGCAGGCACCTCCCTGTGTCTGCAGACTTGGCGTCAAGGGGGGAGACACCAAGCTTCTGGCCGCAATCTGCTGCGGCCTATCGCGCTACCAGCGATATTTGTTGTGATCTTCCCAAGACTTCACTTCTTTTTCGGCCGCCTCTTTCTGGTAGCCATAACGCTCTTGGATTTTACCGACAAGCTGTTCGCGTTTCCCTTCGATGACCGTCAGATCGTCATCGGTCAGCTTGCCCCATTTTTCCTTCACTTTCCCTTTAAACTGCTTCCAGTTACCGTCGGCTTGATCTTTGTTCATAGTATCTCCGTTAACCTGTTGTGAATCAGTTTCAGATCCTGCTGGCCGAGGAGAATCCCCGTTCACTTCGCCAGCCACATGATTAATTATAGAAGCAGATAGCGATAAACAAATAAAAACCAGAATTAAAATCCATTTTTAAATCAAAAATAAGAAAAAAACGCCAACAAACAACTTCCTATGCGACATTATTCGCAGGCGATAATATGTAACAAAATACAAATAAAAACATAAATGAATTTTATGTTTTAGTGAGAAAACCACATCATTGCGCGGTTGAAAACCAGCTGCCGCGCAGCCTGTGACGGTGCCAAATCCATCCAAGCGCGATGCCACGCAGCGCAAGAAAGACCGCCAGCGCCAACCATAATCCATGGTTGCCCAAGACAGGTACGCTTAACAGCGTCAAGCCGTAGCCCGCAGCCGCTACGGCCATGCTGTTACGCATTTCTGCGCCGCGAGTCGCACCAATGAACATGCCATCCAGTAAATAGCACCACACCCCTACCAGCGGGAGCACCACCTGCCAAGGCAGATAGTCTCTCGCCATCGCGCGCAGTTCTGGCAGCGAGGTCAATGCCGCAATGATTTGCTGCCCGGCAAACGCATAAACCACACCAAAGGCCAGCGCCACCAAACAGGCCTGTCGGCAAGCAGCCCGCCACACCTTGCGCAATTGGCTATCATCGCGTGCGCCATAAGCATGACCAGAGTGCGCTTCTACCGCGTAGGCAAAACCATCAAGCGCATAAGCGGTAAAGGTCAGTAAATTCATCAGTACCGCATTGACTGCCACTACGTCACCGCCAAGTCTGGCACCGAAGATAGTCAACGATGCAAAGCACAGCTGCAGCAACAGTGAGCGCAACATAATATCGCGGTTCAGCGCGAGCAGACGCCGGAGGTTTCCGCGCCAGGCATGGCGCAACATGGGCACCGAAATACCGCGTATGCGCATTACACGCCAGGACAGCCATAGCCCCAGCAGCAGCGTGGCATATTCAGACAAAGCTGTCGCTGTCGCCGCCCCCTGAACATTCCACCCCAGCCCCATCACCAGCCAGATATCCAGTACGATATTTAATAGGTTACCGACAATAAGCAGGACGACCGGCGCTCGCACGTATTGCACGCCAAGCAACCAGCCCAAGATCACCATATTTGCCAGTGCCGCTGGCGCACTCAGCCAACGGATTTCAAGAAACAACCGTGCCTGCTCAAGCACCGCGCTATCGCCGCCGACGATATGCAGTGCCGTATTGATCAACGGATGGCGTAGCAACACGATAGCGACGCCGGCCAATACCGCCAGCAACAGCGGTTGCATAAAGGCGCGTGCCAATCCCTGCGGGTTTTGTGCGCCCAACGCCTGTGCCGTCAACCCGGTGGTACTCATGCGCAAGAACAGCAGCAGCATAAACAGGAAGCTGGTGGCCATCGCGCCAACCGCCACGCCCCCCAAGTAAATCGGACTATCCAGGTGGCCAATGACCGCTGTGTCGACCAACCCAAGCAGTGGCACCGTGATATTGGAAAAGATCATCGGTAGCGCAAGACGCCACAAGGCTTTATCGGTATCGCTGGTAAAAGCAGAAATCAGGCGCATAGTGAAATGTTCCCGTGGCAGTGCGGTTTTAATCAGTCAGAAATGACATCGCCCCAGAACTGGGGCGATTTAAATCAGAGAACGATGTTCGGGCGTGGAGATTAAACCCAGTCGCCATTGCGGATCACACCGACCGCCAGACCTTCAATGGTGAAATTCTGCTGGCGCAGATCAACCACAATCGGTTGGAACTCACTGTTTTCTGGCAGCAGTTCAACGACATTGCCGTGTTTTTTCAGACGCTTAACTGTGACTTCGTCTTCAATACGCGCCACAACGACCTGGCCGTTACGTACGTCCTGAGTTTTATGTACCGCCAGCAGGTCGCCGTCGAGAATACCGATATCACGCATCGACATACCGTTAACCCGCAGCAAGAAATCTGCACTCGGTTTAAATAAGGAAGGATCCACTTTGTAGTGCCCTTCGATATGCTGTTGCGCCAACAGCGGCTCACCAGCGGCCACGCGGCCAATCAGCGGTAAACCTTCTTCATCTTCCATCAGCAAACGAATGCCGCGCGACGCACCAGAGACGATCTCGATGACGCCTTTACGCGCCAATGCTTTCAGGTGTTCTTCTGCAGCATTTGGCGAGCGGAACCCCAGACGCATGGCGATTTCGGCGCGCGTTGGCGGCATGCCAGTGGACGAAATATGATCGCGAATCAGATCATAGACCTCTTGCTGTCTGGTAGTTAGTGCTTTCATTCCGCCCCCTGTTTGTTTATACAGTCTTGCTGTGAGTATATACAGGTAAGTGCGGCTTGGGAACCGAAGAATGAATAAAAATCAGGGATTAGCGACCCATGTCGCAACAGGGCCACCCCACTCAGGCAAAGTGCTGCCAGAGTACCGAGCCCCAGACAAACAGTGCCAAAATAATTGCCAGTGAAACTGCCGCCGATCCCATATCTTTCGACCGGCCCGAAAGCTCATGATGCTCAGTACCCACCCGATCGACAATCGCCTCAATCGCGCTGTTGAGCATCTCGACGATCATCACCAGCAGCACCGATCCGATCAGTAAAATGCGTGCTATCGCACCCACGTCCAGCCAAATCGCCAGTATGATAGCCAGCACGGTCGCCACCAGTTCTTGGCGGAATGCAGCTTCATGCTGCCAGGCAGCGGAAAAGCCTTTATAAGAGTAGCCGGCGGCTTTAATAATACGGGTCAGGCCGGTTGCTTGGTTTGCCATGTTTTTTAGTGCCTTTCACAGAGGTAAGTCATAATTAAAGAGTCTAGGCCAGGAAATGCTTCCGGCTCTCGGTTTTCCAACACCACAGATCTGCTACCCGGTTTCTGGTATGCTTGCGGCGCATTGCTAACAAGAGGCTTCACGTTGTTATGTCAGGTTGGCGTAAAATTTATTATAAACTATTGAATTTACCACTCAAATTGTTGGTAAGAAGTAAGGTTATCCCTTCAGATCCGGTCACGGAGTTAGGGTTGGATCCCTCACGGCCGATTTTGTATGTTTTACCTTATAATTCCAAGGCGGATTTACTGACGCTTCGCACCCAGTGCCTGGCGCAGGATCTGCCCGATCCCCTCAATCCGCTGGAGATAGACGGTACCGTGCTGCCTAGCCACGTGTTTATTCACGACGGCCCGCGCGTATTCCGCTACTACACACCGAAAGAAGAGTCAGTGAAACTGTTTCACGACTATCTGGATCTGCACCGCAGTAATCCGGATCTCGATATTCAGATGCTGCCTGTTTCAGTGATGTTTGGTCGTTCTCCAGGCCGCGAAGGCCATGGCACGCCGCATCTGCGCCTGCTTAACGGTGTACAGAAGTTCTTTGCCGTGTTGTGGCTCGGTCGCGACAGCTTTGTGCGTTTCTCCAACACCGTTTCGCTGCGTCGCATGGCGACGGAACACGGCACGGACAAAACCATCGCACAAAAACTGGCGCGCGTAGCACGAATGCACTTCTCGCGTCAGCGCCTGGCAGCCGTTGGCCCAAGCCTGCCGGCCCGTCAGGACCTGTTCAACAAACTGTTGGCGTCCAAAGCGATCGAGAAAGCAGTCGAAGACGAAGCGCGCAGCAAGAAAATTTCCCATGAGAAAGCCCAGCAGAACGCCATTGCGCTGATGGAAGAAATCGCTGCTGACTTCTCATATGAAACGGTGCGCCTTTCCGACCGCGTGTTGAGCTGGACCTGGAACCGGTTATATCAAGGTATCAACGTCACCAACGCCGAACGCGTGCGTCAGTTGGCACAAGACGGCCATGAGATCGTTTATGTGCCCTGTCACCGCAGCCACATGGACTACCTGCTGCTTTCTTACGTCCTGTATCACCAGGGCCTGGTGCCGCCACACATTGCCGCCGGTATTAACCTCAACTTCTGGCCGGCTGGCCCGATCTTCCGCCGCCTGGGTGCCTTCTTTATCCGCCGGACGTTCAAAGGCAACAAGCTGTATTCGACGGTGTTCCGCGAATACCTCGGCGAACTCTTTAGCCGTGGTTACTCAGTGGAGTACTTTGTCGAAGGTGGTCGTTCTCGTACCGGACGTCTGCTGGAACCGAAGACCGGCACTCTGTCGATGACCATTCAGGCAATGCTGCGCGGCGGTTCTCGCCCGATCACACTGGTGCCGATCTACATCGGTTACGAGCACGTGATGGAGGTGGGCACCTACGCTAAAGAATTGCGTGGCGCGACCAAAGAAAAAGAGAGCCTGCTGCAGATGCTGCGTGGTCTGCGCAAGCTGCGTAATCTCGGCCAGGGTTATGTCAATTTCGGTGATCCACTGCCGTTGACCACTTACCTGAACCAGAACGTGCCTCAATGGCGTGAATCGATTGATCCTATCGAATCCCAACGCCCAAGCTGGTTGACGCCGACGGTTAACGATCTGGCGGCCAAAATCATGGTGCGCATCAACAATGCCGCCGCGGCTAACGCCATGAACTTGTGCTCCACGGCGCTACTGGCTTCACGCCAACGCTCGCTGACCCGTGAGCAGTTGCTGGAGCAGCTTGAATGCTATCTGCAACTGATGCGCAATGTGCCTTATGCCAGCGATGTCACCGTACCGACCCAGACGCCAGATGAGCTGCTGGATCACGCGCTGAACATGAATAAGTTTGAGGTCGAGAAGGATAATATCGGCGATATCATCATCCTGCCACGCGAGCAGGCAGTCCTGATGACCTATTACCGCAATAATATCCATCATCTGCTGGTGCTACCTTCACTGATAGCCACGATCGTGATGCATCATCGCCGCGTTTCTCGCACCGAACTGCTGCGTCAGATTGGGTTGATTTACCCAATGCTGAAGGCTGAGCTGTTCTTGCACAACGACAAGGAACAACTGTCCGAAGTGCTGCGACCACTGATCGAGGAAATGATCCGTCAGCAACTGATCTGCGATAAGGGTGACGAACTGGTTCTGAATCCAGCACGCATCCGACCATTGCAATTGTTGGCCGCCGGTATCCGCGAAACGCTGCAACGCTACGCCATCACCATGTCGATCCTCAGTGCGAATCCGAGCATTAATCGCGGTGCACTGGAGAAAGAGAGTCGGATTATGGCCCAGCGTCTGTCGGTATTGCACGGCATCAACGCGCCAGAGTTCTTCGACAAAGCAGTGTTCTCAACCCTGGTGGCAACGCTGCGTGAAGAAGGCTACATCAACGACATCGGCGATGCGGTCCGTGAGCACACCATGGAGGTGTACAGCATGCTGAGCGATTTGATCACCCCAGAGATCAAATTGACCATTGAGAGTGTCAGCATGCCAGCGGAAACCAACGCGCCGTCGGTTGCACTCGAAGAAGTTGAAGAAAAAGACGAGTAATCCGTTGTTACGGAAACGAAAAAGGCACCCTCGGGTGCCTTTTTTATTGCCAGTGGCCCGTTAAGCCTGCCAGTAACTCAGCGCGATACCAATAAACAGCACTAACCCAACGTAGTTGTTGTCCAGGAATGCCTTGAAGCAGGCCTCGCGCTCACGGGTCGCGATCTGCTTTTGCTGGTGGATAAACAGCGCACCTGCCAGCAGTAACGACCAGTAAAATGCCCCGCTCAACTGAGCCAGATAGCCAACCCAGACTAACAACAACAGCGTGGCCAGTTGCAGTAAGCCAACGATCAGTTTGTCGTAACGCCCAAACAAAATGGCCGTGGATTTAACACCAATCTTCAAATCATCATCACGGTCAACCATGGCGTACAGCGTGTCATAAGCCACTGTCCAGCAGATATTGGCCAGCAATAGCAGCCAGCAGCTCAGAGGCAGCGACTCACTCACAGCAGCATAAGCCATGGGAATGCCCCAACCAAAGGCAGCACCCAGTACGAACTGCGGTAGATGCGTGACCCGCTTCATAAACGGATAAGCCCATGCCAATGCCAACGCGGCCAGTGACAGCCAAATGGTCATTGAATTCAGCGTTAGCACCAGCCCGAATGAGATCAGTACCAATACCACAAACAGAATTTTGGCTTCTTTCTCGCTAACTCTGCCGCTTGGCATCGGACGCCCGGCAGTCCGCTTTACGTGGCCGTCGACGGCGCGATCAGCATAGTCATTCACCACGCAACCGGCTGCACGCATCAGGAAGACCCCAACCACAAACACCAACAGGATAGACAGCGATGGCACGCCCTGCCCCGCCAGCCACAGCGCCCACAGAGTTGGCCACAGCAACAACAAGGTGCCAATCGGTTTATCAATGCGCATCAGATGGCTATAAGCCTGCCACTTGCTTTGAATCACGCTTCCCTCCAAGGTATTTCCTCTCCTCATCATTCTGGGTCCGTACTTTCTGCCGCATACAGTGGCGAAGCCGGTAAAAACAGTTCCGTCAGCAACAGCGGTTTACCCGCCAGTCTCAGGCGGGAGCGACGCGCCCACAAGCTCTCTTGCCGCCCCATGTGAATATAATCGCGGGTTAGCTCATTGCTGCTAAACAGATAACGCCCCAGTGGCAGCGTCCCCAAATCCACCAGCGCCAAATCCGGGCCAGTGAGCGTTTCCTGAGGGATCACCGTACGCCCCAGCAACCAAGGCTGGTTGTCGCCCAATAACACGATTTCACGTAGCCAGTAACGCGGGCTGTCCGGCAAATGTTCAGCCTCTTCACCCAGTTGATCGCGGGTAACAAAACATTCGCGCTGTGGTTCAACGTGCACACGCCCACAGTGACGCTCAAAACGGCGAGTCATCGACCCTAGCTCCATCAGCCAGTCGCTTACAGCGGCGGGTACCGGAGGATGTTGCACAGATAACCACTCCAGCGGCGGCAAGATGGAATCCCTATTGCCAGACATTGCTCTACTCCATGCCTGACGCCGCGCCCTGCGGCCGCGCCAGACCATACAAACTGTTAACAGAGAGCCATTGTAACGCAGAAATTCAAAAGCGGCAGGCAGATTCGTGGGATAGCACGTAGCAAACTCAACAGTAAAAAAGTGCCGTAATGTCATTTTTCTGCCATCTGTTTTCTTTACCTTCGTTCCCCGGAGCGATGGGGATTCTGTGATCGTCCGCAAACTTTCACCTTTGTTGCATTGTTTTATCTACGCGCGTAGATACTCTTGCATCGCAGCGTTGAATCGCCATTTGTCCGACTTTTTCGTCAGCAAACCTTCTTGCCGACACCAGGGAACTCACTGCAGCAAAACAGAGGATATCAATACAATGAGCGAAACAACGCTTGCAACCCCACAGGCCGCCAGTGAAACGCTGGCGGCCGATGAACGTTTAGCCACCAAAGAGGGGCGTGGTCAATTCTGGCGCGCCACTTTCTCATGCTGGCTCGGCACCGCCATGGAGTATGTCGATTTTGCCCTGTATGGTCTGGCGGCGGGCATGGTGTTCGGCGACGTGTTCTTCCCCGAAGCCACCCCAATGGTCGCGCTACTGGCAAGCTTCGCCACCTACTCCGTCGGTTTTATTGCCCGGCCTATCGGCGCGTTGGTTTTCGGCTGGATTGGCGACCGTAAGGGCCGCCGCGTGGTGTTGCTCACAACAGTTGCACTGATGGGCGTTTCCACAACGCTGATCGGGCTGATCCCTTCCTATGCCCAAATTGGCGTCTGGGCCCCCACCTGTCTGGTGATCCTGCGTTTTGCTCAGGGCTTCGGTGCTGGTGCAGAACTTTCCGGCGGCGCCGTCATGCTGGCAGAATACGCACCGGCCAAACGGCGTGGCCTGGTCGCCTCGATCATTGCTATCGGCTCTAACAGCGGAACGCTATTGGCCTCGCTGGTGTGGCTGCTGGTCTTGCAGTTGGATAAAGCTGATCTGATCGCTTGGGGCTGGCGTATTCCGTTCCTCGCCAGCATCTTGATCGCCGGAGGGGCGCTGTACCTGCGCCGCCACGTACGTGAAACACCGGTGTTTGAACGCGAACTGCAACAAAACCGTCAGCGGATGCTGGACAACACGCCTGCTACACCAGATAACCGCAGCTATCTGCAACGCACTAAAGCCTTCTGGATCATGCTAGGCCTGCGTATTGGCGAGAACGGCCCATCCTATCTGTGCCAGGGCTTTATCGTGGGTTACGTTGCCAAGGTGCTGATGGTGGATAAGTCAGTGCCGGCACTGGCGGTGATGATTGCCTCACTGTGCGGTTTCCTGGTGATCCCGCTCGCGGGTTGGCTTTCTGACCGCTTTGGCCGCCGCGTTACCTACCGTTGGTTCTGCCTGTTGCTAGTGCTGTATGCCTTCCCGGCATTCTGGCTGCTCGACAGCCGCGAACCAGCAATAGTGATTTCGGTGATTGTGGTCGGCATGTGCATTGCGTCATTGGGTATTTTTGGCGTGCAGGCCGCCTACGGCGTGGAACTGTTCGGCGTCAAAAATCGCTACTCAAAAATGGCATTTGCCAAAGAGCTGGGGTCGATCCTGTCCGGCGGTACCGCACCGCTGATTGCTACCGCCCTGCTGGCCGGCTTCGGTCACTGGTGGCCTGTTGCCTGCTATTTTGTTGTAATGGCGGGCATTGGCTTAATCACCACCTTCTTTGCACCGGAAACCCGCGGCCGCGATCTTAACTTGCCGCAGGACGCGGCGTAATCAGGGCGTACAGGAACCCAACTTGGATAATCAATCCGCGCGGCGTATCACCCGCGCCGACGTCGCCCGCGTAGCGGGCACCTCGGTCGCGGTCGTCAGTTATGTGATTAACAACGGCCCGCGGCCGGTGGCAGAAGCCACCCGTTTGCGGGTACTGGCAGCGATCGAACAAACCGGTTACCGGCCGAACGACATTGCCCGCGCACTGGCCTCAGGTAATACCCTGACTTACGGTTTAGTAGTGCCTGACATTTCCAACCCCTTTTTTGCCACACTGGCACGGGCGCTGCAACGCGAGGCATTCAGCCACGGACGCGTACTGTTGTTAGGTGACGCCGGCGACGACCGGCAGCGCGAACACGACCTGATTAACCATCTGCTGCGCCGTCAGGTTGACGGACTGCTGTACATCAGTGTCGATCGCCATCCCTGGTTTGATCTGATCCGCAATTCCGGTACCCCTTGCGTGATGATCGACACCATCGACAACCATGCCGGTATTTGCGCCATTCGCGTAGACGAACGTGATGCTGCCTGCCAGGCAACACGCCATCTGCTACAACACGGCTACCGGGAAATTGGCATTTTTGTTGGCCCACTGAGCATGCTCAACGCACAGGATCGCCTAAATGGCTGGCATGATGCTCTGATTGAGGCGGGCATTACACCGCATGAGGAATGGATTTTTGAAGCCCCCTACACACGTCAGGGTGGCTATCAGGCCAGTCAAAGAATGCTGCAAGGACCGCGCCCACGAGCCATATTCACATCCAACGAGCAACAGGCGCTCGGTTGTTTGTCGGCACTGGCGGAACACCGACTGCACGTACCGGACGACCTGGCTATCATTTGCTTTAATGGCACCCAGCAATCCGAATTCAGCATTCCGCCCCTCAGCGCAGTCGAACAGCCGATTGACGCCATGGCGAAACGGGCAATCGCCATGCTGGCTGCCGGTGCGGCACAACCGGAGCTGCATGAATTCGCCTTCCAGCTACATATCCGCCGATCGTGCGGCTGCTAGTTTATTGATTTAGGTAACTGCTATGCGTTTGATTATTGATTGCGATCCCGGTAACGGCATCCCCGGTGCCAACGTCGACGACGGGTTGGCGCTGGCATTAGCTCTGGCGGCCAGACCGCAGCTCTCACTGGAGTTGATCAGCATCGTAGCGGGCAATACGCCACGTGACGTCGGCTTCGCCGTGGCCCATCATCTATTGCAACAAACCGGCTATCAGGTGCCGGTGGTGGCTGGCGCCACCTGTGCCTTGAGTGAACCACCAGAGCCCTGGCGTGCCCATTTGGATCGTGCCATTACCGATCCGGATTTAGCCAGCCTGTGGCGCGAAACGCCTTACCCACATGCCACAATAACAACAACACCGAATGCCGCAGTGGCAATCGGCGAGCTTATCTGCAATAACCCCGGCGAAATCACCCTGGCAGCGATCGGCCCACTCACCAACGTCGCGCATGCTTTGCAGTTGTATCCACAGATGGCCCAAGCCGTGAAGGAAATCGTGATTATGGGCGGGGTTTTCAACGTCGAAGGCTACATTAAGGACACCAATTTTGGATTGGATCCTGAAGCCGCCCGGCGGGTGCTGACTAGCGGCGCTAACATCACGCTCGCCCCATTAGACGTCACGACAAAGACGATGTTGACTCAGGCAGACCTGGCGCACATGACCCAACCGGATACGCCGCTGTGTCGCTATCTGCGGGCGACGACCCAACCCTGGATCGATTATTCCCGCCATACGCGCCATCTACCAGGCTGTTGGATTCATGATGCGCTGGTGATTGCCTGGCTGTTAGAGCCGGAGCTGGTGACAACAGAAGAATATTATGTGGATGTTGCACTGGAGGGAGCCATGACACGCGGCAGTTCACGGCGCTGGCGGCCAGACAGTTTGCGCCTGACCGTCGGCATGCCGGAGCCCACGGGCAAACCTGTGCGGGTGATGCAACAGGTCGATAATCCCCGTCTACTGGCGTTGATCGGCCAAACGCTGGCCCGCGAATGAAAAAAGGTGCGCCGAGGCGCACCAATCATTGAGCCAGCATCGGCAGCGTCGGGTACTACCCCTTGCCTTTCACGCTGCTAATAAACGTTTCACGTGCTGTGGTGGAACCCAGTTTTTCCGCCTCATTCATCAGCTTCAGCGCTTTATCGATGTCTCCCGCCTTCACTGCCTGTTTGATGCCATTGTTAAAGTAGGTTTCTGTATCATTCAACATCGGTTCCGCCGGCTTGCTTGGTACCGGAGCCGGTGCTGCTGCGACTGCAGCAGTAGATCCCACAACCACTGGCGTCGCAGCCGGTGCCGGTTGCAGCATGCCAATCATAATATTGCCGCTACCCTGTTCTGCAGTGACCTTCAGTTTGATGGTGCCACTGGTGCTATGGCTAGCGATAGGATCCGGAATATCCGGCACTGCGTTACCCACACCCTGCGCATATGCTTTTGCCGGGTTGGTCAGTTGGGTGGTTTTTGCCAGATCCTGACGGGTGGTGTACACCAGCAGGTAGATTTGTTTCTGACCCAGAGCTGGGGTCAGTTTCAGCGTTCCCTCTAAGCGATCCGACGACATCGCGCCAGGTGGCTGATAAGGGAAGTAGCTGCTCGGGTAATAGGCAGCCGGACGCAGGTGCTCATCGAGCACCAGTACGCTTGGCGCATAAATTGAGTTGTTCTTGCTGATGCTGCTCAGCGTAACTTCCAGCGAGCCGCGATCGGCTGGCAGCGTATAGGCGGCAATAGCGCCCTGAATATCGCCCTGATTGATTTGCGGGCTGACATTATCCAGTTTCACGTCTTGGCTAACCGGCGGTACCAGCGGTTGCCATGGCAGGCTTTGCAGCGTGCTGGCACTAATGGCTGGTGCGATGGAGACATTAGCCGGCGTATCAGCATTGGCCGCCAATGGCGCACCAAGGGTAAGCGCCAGTGACAAGCAGAGTGACAGCAGATTCTTTTTCATTGTTATACCCCATTGTATCCGACGCGCCTCAGGCAAGAGAGTCAGTGTCGGCGAATACAGGTTGGGGAGAACACCTGGCTCTCCCCGTTATCACATTACCACCAGATTTCCATCTGAGCGCCGAAGGTGACTTCATCGTCATTACCGCGGCTGAAAGTGTGCATGCTGGTGTCGTTATACGCGGTACCTGAGGTGTAACCGGCGCCGGAATCGCTGTTAGCGTAGCCCCATTTCTCATCCCACTTGGCGTAGGTAGCAAATACGCGGATAGCCGGACGTGACCAGATGCTGTTGCCCGCCTGCCACTGTTGCGCCAGGGTGACTTTGTATTGGCCGTTGCGATCGCCGGTACGCTGGGATTTCACGTTGTCATAACCGGCTTCCAGCAAGGTACTCATGATAGGCGTCCATTTGTACATTGGACGCACACCCACGGTGTACCAAGTGGTGCCGTTGTTATTATCGCGATCAATGTCCTGGAACATAGCGACATACATCATCGCCCATTTATCGTTGAAGTCGATGGCACCGTGATCCAACACGCGAATCATCTTGCCATTGTTGTCGATAGTGGCGCCTTGGCTACGGCCATTGTTCTGGGAGGTCATTGAATCAGTGGCATATTGCAGTACAAACTTGTTGTAACCGCTCAGAATACTTTGGGTATGTTCGGCAGTGATCAACCAGCCATCTTTGCTGGCGCCGTCGGCCAAACTATAGCCATCTTGTGCATTCGCGCGACCGTAGTCCACGCCCAGTTCCAGAGTCCCACCAGGATTGAGCTCCAGACCCGCCAAGCGCACGTCAAAGGTATCGTTGACGGTTGGGCGCTGCTTCCATTCATTATCCAGATAACCGTAAGAACCACCGGATTCTGAGTTACGGGTGACGGCAGCAGAAAGCTTACCGAAGCCCAGATCGATATTTTCCAGACCGGCACCTGGGCCAGAGATATCCCAGTAGTAGAAGTCAATCATGTGAACATCATGACGCTGATAGAAGCGCTTACCGGCCCACATGGTGGAACCCGGCAGCCAGTCGATCAGGTTTTTACCCTGCACATTCACTTCACGGAAGCCTGGGGTCACGTCTTCCCAGTCAGAACGTTGTGAAACGGAATAGGCCAGATTGGTATCGAAATAGAAGCTTTTATCGCCTTCTTTCCACACTTCCTGACCCAGCTTCAGTTCGGCGTAAGTTTCACATTCGTTACCGAGACGGTATTTGCTGTCAGCACCGGTGGCTTTGAAGCACTGTTGCTCACCACCGCTACCGGTCCAGCCGATACCAGAACGGGCGTAACCTTTAAAATCCACGGCCATCGCCTGAGTTGTGAGAACACCAGCGGCGATTGCCAGTGCCAGAGGAAGTTTGCGCAAGGTAGTCATCATTATTCTCCTGTTATACAGACTGTGATGCTTTAAACGCCCGGCTCCTGGTGCAGCCGTTTACATGCCGTACCGTCTTCACGGAACAGATGGCAGCGGTGAGGCGGCAGGCCTATAGCGAATGTTGCACCTTCTTCTACCAGCACCACGTCGTTCTGGCGGTAAACCAGGTTTTGACGAATTGCCGGGATTTGGATGTGGATTTGCGTCTCGTTACCGAGTTGCTCCACCACCTGTACGTCGCCGGTCAGGCGAACTTCAGAGGCATCGCCAGGCAACAGATGCTCTGGACGAATACCTAATGACATGTTCGAACCGGCCTGAACCTGCGTACCTTCCACCGGTAACCACACCAGTTGACGGTTAGGCAGTTCGACCTGGACTTGTTGCGGTTCCACAGCGGTCACTTTGACCGGCAGGAAGTTCATTTTCGGCGACCCAATGAAACCGGCGACAAAACGGTTGGCCGGATAGTGGTACAGCTCCAGCGGCTTACCGACCTGGGCTACACGCCCGGCGTCCAGTACCACGATCTTGTCGGCCAGCGTCATCGCTTCGACCTGATCGTGAGTGACGTAAATCATGGTGCGCTGTAGGCGCTTATGGAGACGGGAAATCTCAATGCGCATCTGCACCCGTAGAGCGGCGTCGAGGTTGGACAGAGGCTCATCGAGCAGGAACACGTCCGGCTCTGCCACCAGCGTACGACCGATCGCCACACGCTGACGTTGCCCACCGGACAACGCTTTAGGCCGTCGATCGAGCAAATGGGCCAGTTGCAGAACTTCCGAAACTTGGTTAACCCGCTGGTTGATTTCTGCTTTCTTGGCACCCGCCAGCTTCAGGCCAAATGACATGTTGTCGGCCACTGACAGGTGTGGATACAGCGCATAAGACTGGAAGACCATGCCGATACCGCGCTCAGACGGCGGAACCTCATTCATGCGTTTATCGCCAATCATCAGGTCACCGGAGGTAATGTCCTCCAACCCCGCGATCATGCGCAGCAGCGTAGATTTGCCGCAGCCCGATGGCCCGACAAACACCACAAACTCACCGTCATCTATTGTCAGATTGACGTCTTTGGAAATCACAGCTTCGCCGAAGGCCTTATAAACGCTGCGCAATGTGACGCTAGCCATGCGTTACTCCCCTGCTTTCGCAGTTAACATTTCGTGTAAAAATGGCGGACGCAAAACCCGCCAAAACCCATTGATGACCCTCTTGCTGCGCACCGTGCTGCCATGCCAGTGGCAAGGTCGCCTCAGACGGCGCGGCCGCCTGAGTATAAGGCTGCAGGTTAATCAGCGCTTCAAGGCATTGATCCTGATGGGTAATAAGTAAGCGCACGACGCCATTACGCTGGCTAACGATGCTCAGTTCTCCCTGTTGGATAACCGGCAGCCGGCGTAATGCCAGCAGGGACTGGCAGTAACGTAAGGTGGATTGGTTGTCATACTGCTGGCGGCTGATGGCCAGCGCGCGGTGTTCGATCGCCACCTGCTGGTACCAGTGAATTTCGCCAGAGGTCACCTGTTCTGGCGCTTCATGCCAAGGCATCGGCGTTTGCGCACCAAGAGGATCCTGCAGGCCAGCGGCGTGCGGCAGTCCCAATTCTTCGCCTTGATACAAGCAAATAGGGGCAGGCAACATTGCCAACAGCGTCAAAAAAGCATCAGCGGAGCGTAAGTTGCCTTGCCCCCAATGGCTGACCACGCGAGGTTGGTCGGCATCACCGGTACTCCACAGGCTATCAGCCAGGGTGACGCGGCGGTCATTCAATACCTCAACCAGCTTTTCCACGCTGAAGGGCACGACCTCTAACGCTAATGGGCTGCGGAGATACTGTTGCTGCGCAGCGGTGGCGCGACGAATGTGGTTTGGCCCGTCGCAATACCACAACGTCAGCCCTTGGGTTGCGACCGTGGCTTCATCTTGTGCCGCCAACGCTTGCGGCAGTACCAAACCGTCAATCGACAGCGTGCTCAAGTACGGTAATGCCGCAATCATGCCGTGAGCGTCACCCACACCGTCCCCGTTTCCATCACGGAAACTGACCGGATGGATCCGGTACAGGGTTGGCTGAGTGGCGATAGGCATTGGCGACATAAATCCGATTCCCTGCTGCACGTGGCGATAAAAATCAATGTGGCCGATAGTGCGGTAAACCCCACAAAGGGTAATCATCCGTAACAGAATTTTTCATGGGGGAGGAGATGGGAGGATGAGAGAACGACCGTAGCGGTGAGAAGTTCCACGCTTAAGACAAATCTGTGATCTGCCTGGCAAAAATCGTCCCCCTATTTTGTGTCTGACGCCACAGAATAGAGAGCAATGTTAACTGGATCACACTACGCAGGCATGGGGCGTAGAAGGGGGGAGGATGAGAATATGTCGCTTTGTGACCCACTATTACCGCGAAACCTCTCTCCTTGATTTACGTGCCCACAAAAAAGAAGGATTGGATTATGACTCGCAGCTTTACCACCGCCCGTACGCTGGTACTTTCGGCTCTGACCACGTTGGTGCTCTCTTCTTCCGCCTTTGCCAAGATCGAGGAAGGGAAACTGGTTATCTGGATCAACGGCGATAAAGGCTATAACGGCCTGGCCGAAGTCGGCAAAAAATTTGAGAAAGACACCGGTATCAAAGTCACCATCGAACATCCGGACAAGCTGGAAGAGAAATACCCGCAGGTTGCGGCAACCGGCGACGGCCCGGACATCATCTTCTGGGCTCATGACCGTTTTGGTGGTTACGCGCAGTCAGGCCTGCTGGCCGAGATCCATCCTTCCAAAGCTTTCCAGGACAAGTTGTTCCCGTTCACCTGGGATGCAGTACGTTATGACGGCAAGTTGATCGGTTACCCGATCGCCGTTGAAGCGTTATCGCTGATTTATAACAAAGACCTGATCAAGCAAGCACCGAAAACCTGGGAAGAAATTCCGGCGCTGGACAAAGAACTGCGCGCCAAAGGCAAGAGTGCCATCATGTGGAATCTGCAAGAACCCTACTTCACCTGGCCAATTATTGCCGCCGACGGCGGTTATGCCTTCAAGTATGAGAATGGCAAGTACAACATCAAGGACGTAGGTGTCGCCAATGCCGGTTCCCAGGCTGGCCTGCAATTCATCGTCGATTTGGTAAAAAACAAACACATCAACGCCGATACCGACTACTCGATTGCCGAAGCTGCGTTCAACAAAGGCCAGACCGCCATGACCATCAATGGCCCGTGGGCATGGTCAAACATCGAGCAAAGCAAAATTAACTACGGCGTGACCCTGCTGCCAACCTTTAAGGGCAAGCCATCCAAACCTTTCGTCGGCGTACTGACCGCAGGGATCAACGCCGCTAGCCCAAACAAAGAGCTGGCGACCGAATTCCTTGAGAACTACCTGCTGACCAACGAAGGGCTGGCGGACGTCAACAAAGACAAGCCTCTGGGTGCTGTTGCACTGAAGTCTTACCAGGAACAACTGGCGAAAGATCCGAAGATTGCCGCCACCATGGAAAACTCCCAGAACGGCGAAATCATGCCTAACATCCCGCAGATGAGCGCCTTCTGGTACGCCGAACGCAGTGCGGTAATCAACGCCGTCAGCGGCCGTCAGACGGTGAAAGCCGCACTGGATGACGTACAGACCCGTATCACCAAGTAACACACTATGTTGTGCGGGGTGCAGACAGGCACCCCGCTGTGGCTTCACAGAAAGGAACGCCCTATGCAATTAGCTCACGCCGGTTCACCTGCGCGCAAAAAGTCGAAGTGGTGGCAGAGTGACATCCTGAAATGGCTGGTCATCGGCCTGTTCAGCCTGGTTACCTGCTATCTGATTGTGTTGATGTATGCACAGGGTGAATACCTGTTTGCCATTCTGACGTTGATTCTGGTCAGCGCCGGGCTTTACGTCTTCGCCAACCGTCGTGCCTACGCCTGGCGCTACGTTTACCCTGGCATCGCTGGCATGGGGCTGTTCGTCCTGTTTCCGCTGATTTGCACCATCGCTATCGCCTTTACCAACTACAGTAGTACCAACCAGCTCACCTTTGAGCGCGCTCAATCGGTGCTGATGCAGCGCCAATTCCAGACCGGCAAGACCTTTGCCTTTGCCCTGTATCCGGCGGAAAATCAACGCTGGCGTCTGCAGTTAACCCATCAGGACAGCGGCCAACCGCTGATTTCCCAGCCTTTCAGCTTTGATGCCAACGCACCGCAAACGCTGAAGCTGGTCGAAGAAAGCGCCGAACCGGCGGGCGAACGTGCCACGTTGCGAGTGATCACTCAAAACCGTCAGGCGTTGAGCCAACTGGTTGCACAGTTACCGGACGGCGGTGAGCTGCGCATGAGCTCCCTACGCCAGTTTTCCGGTACCACCCCGCTTTATGCGCTGGATAAGGACAGCAATACGCTGACCGACCAACAAACCCATATTCAATACCGACCGAACCCGGAAATTGGCTTCTATCAGGCCGTAAATGCTGACGGAAACTGGGCCAAAGAAACGCTTAGTCCGGGCTACACCGTCACCATCGGTGGAAAAAACTTCCTGCGCGTCCTGCAGGATGAAGGCATCAAGAAACCGTTCGTGTCGATCTTTATCTGGACCATTGTGTTCTCGGTGATGACCGTGATCCTCACCGTAGCGGTAGGCATGGTGCTAGCCTGCGTGGTGCAGTGGGAAGCGCTGAAGGGCAAAGCGGTGTATCGCGTAATGTTGATATTGCCCTACGCGGTGCCGTCGTTTATTTCGATTCTGATTTTCAAGGGGTTGTTCAACCAAAGCTTCGGTGAAATCAACATGATGCTCAGCCATCTGTTCGGTATCAAACCGGCCTGGTTCAGCGACCCTATCACCGCCAAAAGCATGATTTTGATCGTCAATACCTGGCTGGGTTATCCGTACATGATGATCCTGTGCATGGGGCTGCTGAAAGCCATCCCGGATGACCTGTACGAGGCTTCGGCGATGGACGGCGCCACCCCGATGCAGAACTTTTTCCGCATCACTTTGCCGCTGCTGATTAAACCGCTGACACCGCTTATGATCGCCAGTTTCGCCTTCAACTTTAATAACTTCGTGCTGATCCAACTGTTGACCAACGGCGGGCCGGACATGATTGGCACCACCACGCCAGCCGGTTATACCGACCTGCTGGTCAGCTACACCTACCGTATTGCCTTCGAAGGCGGCGGTGGACAGGACTTTGGGCTGGCGGCGGCAATTGCCACGCTGATCTTCTTGTTGGTAGGCGCCCTGGCGATCCTGAATCTGAAAGCCAGCAAGATGAACTTCGACTAGGGAGAAAAATAATGGCTATGGTCCAACCCAAATCCCAGCGTCTGCGCCTGTGGATGACTCATACACTGATGTTGTGCTTTATCGCCCTGATCATGTTCCCGCTGCTGATGGTAGTCACTATCTCACTGCGCTCCGGCAACTTTGCTACCGGCAGCCTGATACCGGAGCAAATTTCCTGGGATCACTGGCGGTTGGCGCTCGGCATGAGCGTGACACACGCCGACGGCAGCGTCACCCCACCGCCGTTCCCGGTCCTGTTGTGGTTGTGGAATTCAATTAAGATCGCGGTGATCACCGCCATCGGCATCGTTACATTGTCCACGACCTGTGCTTATGCCTTTGCTCGCATGCGTTTTCGCGGCAAAAGCACACTGCTGAAAAGCATGCTGATTTTCCAGATGTTCCCGGCAGTGTTGTCATTGGTGGCACTGTACGCGTTGTTCGATCGGCTGGGCCAATACATTCCATTTATCGGTTTGAACACGCATGGCGGTGTAATCTTCGCTTATATGGGCGGTATCGCGCTGCACGTCTGGACTATCAAAGGCTATTTCGAAACCATCGATAATTCGCTGGAAGAAGCGGCAGCACTGGACGGCGCCAGCCCGTGGCAAGCCTTCCGTTTAGTGTTACTGCCGCTGTCGGTACCGATTCTTGCCGTAGTATTTATTCTGTCATTCATCGCTGCCATCACCGAGGTTCCGGTGGCCTCACTGCTATTACGCGACGTCAACAGCTATACGCTGGCGGTTGGGATGCAGCAATATCTAAACCCGCAGAACTATCTGTGGGGAGACTTTGCCGCTGCGGCGGTGCTGTCAGCGATTCCGATTACCGCCGTCTTCTTGCTGGCGCAGCGCTGGCTGGTCGGTGGCCTGACGGCTGGCGGCGTGAAAGGTTAGTTTTGTGCCACTGCAATGCGATTGATGTACTTCGTTCTATTTCTTTACCCTATGGATTTCAAGTTACAGCTAGGCGACCAGCTCGCCCATCCTCAGGCGCTTACTTTAGTAAGTAATGAGATGGGCGAGTACAGTTAACAACGCTTGCAGCTTGAAAGGCGACGGGTAATCAATACCTGTGTCTTCGGCGGCCTCTCCGGGCCGCCTTTTTTATTGATATACCCCAAATAATTGGAGTTGCAGCAAGGCGGCCAACGTGTAAATCCCCAGGAGCTTACTCAACGTAAGTGACTGGGGTGCGCACGTGCAGCAAACGCCGCCGCAGCTTCAAGTATGACGGGTATTTATTCGCGCTTTAATCGGTCGGTATTAGCCAGATAAAGCGTCACCACCAGCAACAATATCGCCGCAGAATAAATTAGCGTATCTATTGGATTTTCATGATCCACAATGATCAAACGGATAATCGCGGTGATACCGATATAAATAAAGTAACGTAAAGGAAAGTGATAACCCGACTCGAAATACTTCACAATCAAGGCAATAAACTCAAAATAGAGGAAATAGATGACAATTCCCTCAATCAGAAGATAAGACGTCGACTCTTCGTTGTTTACAAATAAGACTTTCGCCAAATGAATGGTTTCTTTCACTAAAAAGACGATCAGGATCGCCGCTAGCAGCAGCAGCCCAATGTTCAACACCCGTTGTAACCCTTTCGCCACCATCACTGAGCGGGAGGTTTTTGCCATACATATTCCCCATTAACACCACTGAAATTATCCGCGAATCCTACCATAGGCATTATCTTAAAAATTAACATATCCAAAAAAGCATAAAAAAATAAATATTATTCAACCGGTTACATTTAAATGTTTCATATGGATATATTTGTAGCAAATTGAAATGTCCACTATGATGGGTCATAGATCTTTACATAAAACAAACAACTCGAATTAACAAGGGAATATTTATGCGCGCTAAGCTTAACGGACTGGTCGCCGCGGGCCTGTTTACCTGTGCATTGAGCAGCCATGCCAGCGGATTGGTCACCCCTGATAATGACCTGCGTAATGACCTCGCCTGGCTGTCCGACCGTGGCGTCATCAACGTCAGTCTGTCCACTTGGCCACTGAGCCAGGAAGAAATCAGCTCGGTTATCTCACAAGCCAAACCAGTCACGAATACCGAGAAAAATGTCATCGACCGTGTTCAACGCCGTGTCGGGGAACTGAAAGCCAATATCCGTGTGAGTGGCTATGCTTCCACCGACAAACCTGGCACGCCACAGGGCTTTGGTCAAAACGAATATGCCGACGATCGCCTCACTATTGGCGCAGGCGCAAACGGTGAGTTCTGGGACGTGCGCGTTCAGGGTTCTGTCGAAGGCGATCAGCGTGTTAGCGACGGTTCCAAATTCAATATGCAAGGCTCTTACGGTGCGGTGAAAATCTGGAACCAATGGCTGTCCTTTGGTGAAGTATCCCAATGGTGGGGCCCAGGTTATGACGGCAGTCTGATCCGCTCAGACGCAGCACGTCCGGTCGCAGGTTTCATGCTCCAACGCGCTGACCAATCGCCGTTTGAAACACCTTGGTTGTCGTGGATTGGCCGCTGGCAGTATCAAATTACCGCTGGCCAGTTGTCGCAATATACTGCTGTACCACACACCAAACTGATTGGCGGTCGTTTTACCATGATGCCAACCAACTTCCTTGAGTTGGGTGCATCGCGCATCATGCAATGGGGTGGTGAAGGTCGTCCGCAGTCGTGGAGTTCCTTCTGGGATGCCTTTAGAGGTAAAGACAACGATGATTCGGGCCAAGGCAACGATCCGGGTAACCAGCTCGCCGGTTTCGACTTCAAGCTGAAAATGCAGCCACTGATTGGCTTACCTGTCAGCCTGTACGGTCAGTTGGTCGGTGAAGATGAGGCCGGTTTCCTGCCTTCACAAAACACCTACCTGTTAGGTTTAGAAGGTCATCCGGAATGGGGCCCAACTACCATCAACTGGTCTATCGAAGGGGCGGATACCCGCTCAGACATGAGCCGTAAAAACTATGTTTACACCCATTACACTTATAAAGGTGGCTACTACCAGCAGGGTTACCCGCTGGGCCACGCGATGGGTGGTGACGGCCAAATGCTGTCTGGCCGCGTAGAAATGGTGCTGGACGATGGCCAACGCTGGAGCACACGCTTGGTATACGCCAAAGTGAATCCAAACAGCCAGTCAATTAACCAGGCATTCCCGAAATCTGACACGCTGAAAGGCATTCAGTTAGGTTGGGGCTACAACTTCGACTCACAGGTCAAGTTTGATACCAGCCTGTGGTACACCAATAGTCATGCCAGCACCGCCGATGACGTGGGTGCAGGCATTAGTTTCGAAGTGCCAATCAATCTGTAATCCTCCAGACGTAAAAAAACCCGCCGCGGCGGGTTTTTTATTGGCATCAATTCAAGCTGCGATTAACGCCATTCTTTGAAGCGGTTGATCAGCGCATTGGTTGAGCTGTCATGGCTGCTTACCGCTTCGTCACCCGCCAGTTCAGGCAGAATACGGTTAGCCAACTGCTTACCCAGCTCCACGCCCCATTGGTCGAAGGTGAAGATGTTCAGGATCGCGCCCTGGGTAAAGATCTTGTGTTCATACAGGGCGATCAGGCTGCCCAGGCTGAACGGCGTGATCTCACGCAGCAGGATGGAGTTGGTCGGGCGGTTGCCTTCAAATACCTTGAATGGCGCCACGTGCTTGACCTCTTCCGGCGTTTTACCCTGTGCCGCAAACTCGGCCTCTACCACTTCCAACGATTTGCCAAACGCCAGCGCTTCGGTCTGTGCGAAGAAGTTCGACAGCAGTTTGGCGTGGTGGTCGCTCAGCGGGTTGTGGCTGATGGCCGGTGCGATAAAGTCGCAAGGCACCAGTTTGGTCCCCTGATGGATCAACTGGTAAAACGCGTGCTGGCCGTTGGTGCCTGGCTCGCCCCAGATGATCGGGCCGGTCTGGTAATCCACTGGGTTGCCGTTGCGATCGACATACTTACCGTTGGACTCCATGTTGCCCTGCTGGAAGTAAGCAGCAAAACGATGCATGTACTGGTCGTAAGGCAGGATAGCTTCGGTTTCTGCACCGAAGAAATTGTTGTACCAGATACCGATAAGTGCCAGCAGCACCGGCAGGTTTTTCTCTGCCGGTGTTTGCGCGAAATGCTTGTCCATCTCATGCGCACCGCTCAGCAACTGCTCGAAGTTTTCATAACCCACGGACAGCGCAATCGACAGACCTATTGCAGACCATAGAGAATAACGGCCACCAACCCAGTCCCAGAATTCGAACATATTGGCAGTATCGATGCCGAATTCACCCACCGCTTTGCCGTTGGTGGACAACGCCGCGAAGTGTTTCGCCACGTGTTTTTGATCGCCGGCAGTCTTCAGGAACCAGTCACGCGCGCTGTGGGCGTTGGTCATGGTTTCCTGCGTGGTGAAGGTTTTTGACGCCACCAGGAACAGAGTCGTTTCCGGATTCAGCGCTTTGAGCGTTTCGGCAATATGGGTGCCGTCAACGTTAGAAACAAAGTGCATATTCAGGTGGTTTTTGTACGGACGCAATGCCTCGGTCACCATATAAGGGCCAAGGTCCGAGCCGCCGATACCAATGTTCACCACGTCAGTAATGGCTTTACCGGTGTAACCTTTCCAGTCACCGCCAATCACGCGGTCACAGAACTGTTTCATTTTGGCCAGCACCGCATTCACTTCCGGCATCACATCTTTGCCGTCAACGATAATCGGGCTGTTGCTACGGTTGCGCAGGGCAACATGCAGCACCGCACGGTCTTCGGTACGGTTAATTTTCTCACCGGCAAACATGGATTTGATCGCACTTTGCAGATCAGTCTCTTTCGCCAGTGCCTGCAGCTTCTCCAGGGTTTCCGCGGTAATGCGGTTTTTAGAGTAATCCACCAGCATCTGATCGTTGAAGGTGGCGGAAAATTTGGAGAAACGCTCACTGTCCTGAGCAAACAGATCGCTGATCTGTACGTCTTTCATCTGTTCAAAATGTTGCTGCAGGGCTTGCCAAGCAGCGGTTTGACTAGGATTGATATTTTTCATAGCAACACTCTTAGGCTTGAGAATAAATGTGACGTGGTTGTCCGATTGTAGCCTGTTCGACTGTGATTATGATCTCTTTTCTTGCGATAGGTGCTAACTGTTAAACGCAGCCGCATCGTTTCAGCTCTTCCCCTATACTTTTGGATAATAGCCTGTTATCAGGGTTACTTAACTGTCACTAAACTGTGTCAGATTATCACCACGTCATTGACGTAATTAGGCTAAGGATGCGCGGCCAACCAGGCTGTAGTTTGAAAGACGAAGGACATTACTATGGAATTATCTGCCCCGTTGATGTTGGTGGTTATTGGATTAAGTTCGTTATTAGCACAGTGGTTAGCCTGGTTATTACGCTTGCCGGCCATTTTGCCACTGCTGGTATTTGGTATCGTGCTAGGACCGGTGGTGCACCTGGTTCAGCCAGATGCGCTGTTCGGCGATCTTCTGTTCCCGCTGGTGTCGCTGTCGGTCGCCATTATTCTGTTTGAAGGAGCGCTGACACTACGCGTCGAGGAGATACGTGGTCTCGGCGGCGTGGTGCGCAATCTGGTCACCATCGGTATGCTGATCACATTCCTGGTGATCGGTGTGGCCTGCTGGTGGCTGCTGGACTTTCCGCCGGAACTGGCTGCGCTGATCGGCGCAGTCACCGTCGTCACCGGTCCAACAGTCATTGCCCCGCTGATGCGTGTAGTGCGGCCAAATGCCAATATCAACCAGGTACTGCGCTGGGAAGGCATCGTGATCGACCCGGTCGGCGCTATCTTTACGCTGCTGGTGTTTGAATTTATCGTGCTGAAGCAGCATTCAGAATCCTATACTCACCTGTTCTACACTCTGGGCATTACCGCCGCTGTCGGCCTGGTCGCTGGCGCATTATTCGGTTACCTGCTGGGCCTGGCACTACGCCGTGTTTGGCTACCACGCTACCTGCAAAACCTTGCAGTACTGGCAATTATGCTTACCGCCTTTGGCGTGTCTAATGCCATTGCCGACGAATCCGGCCTGCTGACCGTCACGGTGATGGGTATCTGGCTGGCCAATATGCGTGATGTGGATACCAGTGACATACTGGCCTTTAAAGAAGAACTGTCGGCAATCCTGATTTCGGCGCTGTTTATCATCTTGGCCGCGCGGCTTGATGTCCAGGCACTGTGGAACATGGGCTGGCCGCTGCTGGGTCTGCTTCTGGTGGTGCAGTTTATCGCCCGTCCACTGTGTATTGCTGTGTCAACCTGGCGCTCGTCCTTGCACTGGCGCGATCGCCTGCTGCTGTGTTGGATAGCTCCACGCGGCATCGTCGCCGCTGCGGTGAGTTCATTATTCGCCCTGACATTGCAACGCAGCGGTTACCCAGGCGCCGATCGTCTGGTGACCGTGGTATTTGCCGTGATCATTGGTACTGTGGTGCTACAAAGCCTGACCAGTGGCATGATGGCGCGCTGGTTGCGGGTTCAGCAGCAAAAACCACGTGGGGTGCTGATCGTCGGAGCCAATAGCGTGGCACGCATGCTGGCACAGGCACTGATGAAAATGAATATCCCGGTGATTGTTACTGACAGTAGCTGGGAATATTACCGCCAGGCACGAATGGACGGCATTCCCGCGTATTATGGACATGCTTACTCCGAACACGCCGAGAACTTCCTTGATCTCAGCGATACTGCGCAAGTGCTGGCACTGTCGCCCAACCGCCATCAGAATGCACTGGCGGTCTATCACTTCGGCCATATTTTTGGCGACGGGCAGGTGTTCGCTATCCGCTCCGGTGCCCCACTGAAAGGTCGCGGCAACAGTGGCGAAAGCTCACGCTTCCGTCGACATGAAGTTTTGTTTAATCAAGAGGCCACCTACGGGCGGTTAAGCAGCCTGATCGCTCACGGGGCGACCATCAAAGCCACCAAACTAAACGAGAACTTTGGCTGGCTGGAGTATCTTGAGAAACATCAGGGTGTTATTCCGCTATTCAGTCAGCGGGAGGACGGCACACTGCAGCCGATCGGTTCCGGTTTCGTCCCAGCGATGCCCTGTACGCTGATTGCACTGGTACAAGATGAAAATCCCTCAACGTCTGGACGTTGACAGCAGCGCGATTACCGGCTATTCCTAACAGCCTACTTGCACACCCCGTGTGCAAGCCAGAAGAGGTGCGTCGCCCAGGTAGAGTGTCAGAGGAGCCGTTCTCCAATGACGACGCTTGAGGGGGAGCGACGCCGAGGTAAGGTGATGCGCGGCATTCATCATATCGGCTACAGGGGCTGAATCCCCTGAGTTGTCACCAGGGATTGTCCGTAAGGGC
Organism: Serratia grimesii NBRC 13537; assembly: GCF_001590905.1. GTDB lineage: Bacteria > Pseudomonadota > Gammaproteobacteria > Enterobacterales > Enterobacteriaceae > Serratia > Serratia grimesii. The sequence goes on along the minus strand of NZ_BCTT01000011.1, from coordinate 32,799 downwards.
AGTCAGCAAGGTGGGGCGCTTCTGGGTGTATCGTAGCGTTAACCTCTACGCCTGCCCCCTGTTTATCGCTCCTCCCTTGTGCCAAGGCTATGAAAAAAGCGCTCTCTGAATAGAGCCACCCTGACACGAGGTTTTTACATGAACCAAGCAGCACCCCAGAATTCCACCGTTGTCGCCAAATTCGGCGGCACCAGCGTTGCTGATTATGAAGCCATGAATCGCAGCGCCGACGTCGTCCTATCCAATCCGGACGTACGTCTGGTGGTCTTGTCCGCTTCCGCGGGCGTCACCAATCTGTTGGTGGCTCTGGCCGAAGGCAGTGATGCCGACAAGCGCACTTACCAGCTCGATGAAATTCGCCGCATCCAATACGCCATCCTTGATCGTCTCGACAACCCGGCCGTGATCCGCGATGAAATCGACCGCATGTTGGAAAATATCGCCATGCTGTCTGAAGCAGCGGCACTGGCGACCTCAACAGCGCTGACCGACGAACTGGTCAGCCACGGCGAATTGATGTCTACCCTGCTGTTCGTTGAGATCCTTCGCGCTCGCAACGTGCAGGCAGAATGGTTTGACGTACGTAAAGTCATGCACACCGATGACCATTTCGGGCGCGCCACACCGGACAGCGCAGCGCTGAGTCAATTAGCCCAAACGTTACTCAAGCCGCGTCTGCAGGAAGCGTTGGTGGTCACTCAAGGCTTTATCGGCAGCGAGCCAAAAGGCCGCACAACTACGCTAGGCCGCGGCGGCAGCGATTACACTGCGGCACTGCTGGGCGAAGCGCTAAGTGCCAGTCGCGTGGATATCTGGACCGACGTGCCGGGCATCTACACCACCGATCCACGCGTAGTACCCGCAGCAAAACGCATTGATAAAATCGGTTTCGAAGAAGCTGCGGAAATGGCGACCTTTGGTGCAAAAGTTCTGCACCCAGCGACTCTGTTGCCAGCTGTTCGCAGCGATATCCCTGTGTTTGTCGGCTCAAGTAAAGACCCTTCCGCCGGGGGCACCTTGGTGTGTAACACAACCGAGAACCCACCGCTGTTCCGCGCACTGGCACTGCGCCGTAAGCAAACCCTGCTGACACTGCACAGCCTTAACATGCTGCACGCACGCGGTTTTCTGGCCGAAGTGTTCAACATTCTGGCACGTCATAATATCTCGGTGGATTTGATTACCACTTCCGAAGTCAGCGTCGCACTGACAATGGATACAACGGGTTCAACCTCAACGGGTGGTAGCCTGTTAACGACCTCACTGCTGACCGAGCTGTCGTCTCTATGTCGGGTGGAAGTAGAAGAAAATCTGGCTCTGGTAGCGCTGATCGGCAATAAGCTTTCCCAGGCCTGCGGCGTGGGTAAAGAGGTGTTCGGCGTACTCGACCCATTCAATATCCGCATGATTTGCTACGGCGCCAGCAGCTATAACCTGTGCTTCCTGGTTCCAGGTAACGACGCCGAGCAAGTAGTACGCACCCTGCATCACAATCTGTTCGAATAAACTATTATCATCCCTTGCGGGCGCAGCATGCTGCGCCCCTACATCTAAAAAATCAGTTCATAACCGTAGGGGTTCAGTCCGCTGAACTCGCAAAAAAACACAACTCCACCCCATCGTTCTATTTGGCTAAGGAAAACCTCATTCATGCTGGCAAAATTTACCCGATTATTCCCCCTGTGGGCGGTGTTGCTCGCCGTCGCCGCCTACTTCACACCCACCACCTTTACCGGTATCGGCCCCTTCGTCAGCCCGCTGCTGATGCTGATTATGTTCGCCATGGGCGTCACGCTGCGGCTGGATGACTTTAAGCGCGTGTTATCTCGTCCTGGTCCAGTGGCGGCGGGGATCTTTCTGCATTACCTGATCATGCCTCTGGCGGCCTGGCTGCTGGCGATCCTGTTCCATATGCCACCGGATCTTTCCGCTGGCATGGTGTTGGTCGGTAGCGTCGCCAGCGGGACCGCTTCCAACGTCATGATCTATCTGGCAAAAGGCGATGTTGCGCTGTCCGTGACCATCTCAGCGGTTTCTACGTTGGTCGGCGTCTTCGCAACTCCACTGCTGACCCGCTTATACGTTGATACCGAGATCAGCGTCGACGTCATGGGTATGCTACTCAGTATTCTGCAGATCGTGGTGATCCCTATCGGTCTGGGGTTGATCGTCCATCACACCTTCACCAAAACGGTCAAACGTATTGAGCCTATCCTGCCGGCGCTGTCGATGATCTGTATTTTGGCCATCATCAGTGCCGTAGTGGCAGGCAGCCAAAGTCATATCGCCTCGGTTGGGCTGGTGGTGATCATCGCGGTGATCCTGCATAACGCCATCGGGCTGTTGAGCGGTTACTGGGGCGGCAAGCTGTTTGGCTTTGACGAGTCCACCTGCCGTACGCTGGCGATTGAGGTGGGTATGCAAAACTCCGGGTTGGCGGCCACATTGGGCAAAATCTACTTCTCACCACTGGCTGCACTACCGGGTGCCCTGTTCTCTGTGTGGCATAACCTGTCCGGTTCGCTGCTGGCGGGTTACTGGTCCGGTCGGCCGATCAACAAAAAATAATTTCACTCCGGGGCGCAAATGACTGCGCCCCATCTTTCTACGAAATTTCGTATTTCCCACTGGTCGGATTGTCAGAATAATCCCCATCCTCTATTATCCCACCGATAAATAAAAACTCAGATTCTTCTTATAACTGCCGATAACCGCCTATAACGACAAGAGCGGGAAAAACAATTAATTTACTTTTTTAATTACCTTCTTGTGATTAATAAACGCAGGTTTATTAGAAATAAAAACAAGCAGACTAATTATTATTTAGAAAAATAAAAACCCACATTCTTATTTGCCACAAGCAAAAAAGAACCCCGCAATGTGATCGTCGCTCGCTGTTTCGGGCCGGCTGCTGGCCGTCCGTTTATTGACCTCATGGATTGAGTTGGCCGTTTTTCGGCTTCTCATAATGGATTGTAATGATTAAAAAAACCGCTGCCCTGGTGATGCTGTTCAGCACCGCAATACCTGCTGCAACCCTGCCGGAAATGGAACATTTCTCGCCGATGGGTGAATCACGTCGTGCCCTGCAAGACGGTACGCGTGAAGTGAATCAACAGATAGAACAACGACGCTACCAACAACTTAAGCAGCAGCAATTACTGGCAGAGCCCGAGCCTGCTGTACCCGCTCTACCGCTATCTGCCCAATGCTTGCCAATCGGTGGAGTGTATCTGCAGGGTATTACCTTACTGTCAGAGAAAGATTTGGCGTCGCTGACCGCACTACCACAGCGTTGTATCAGCAGTAATGACATCAACCTGCTGACGCGCGAATTAACCCGTTTATACCTTGATAAAGGCTATATCACTGCCCGCGTACAATTTATTCGCCCCAATGCTGAAGGGGAGTTAGGACTACGGGTTACCGAAGGATTTATCGAGAAAATAGAAGGCGGCGATCGCTGGGTTAACAGCCAATTATTATTTCCTGGGTTGGAAGGGAAACCACTGAAATTAACCCAACTTGATCAGGGGTTGGATCAAGCCAATCGTTTGCAATCGAATAAAACCCGATTAGATATATTACCGGGCAGTCAAACCGGCGGTTCAATTATTCGGTTGCAAAACCGACATACCAAGCCTTGGCTGCTATCAGCCACACTAGACAATTACGGCCAAAAAAATACCGGCCAGTGGTTGGCACGTAGCACGGCAACGCTCGACAGCCCATTCGGCTTGTCGGACTTTGTGAGTCTCAATGTTGCCGGTACGCTGAAAGATCCATCACAACGTTATAATCGCGCCTATACCCTGCTCTATTCCCTACCCTACGGTGCTTTTACCTTCAGCGGCTTTGCCAGCTATTCACAATACATGAACCGCCAACAGCTGGTGTTCAACAGCTATAAACTGCACGGCCAGACCCAACAATATGGCCTGCGCAGCGATTATGTGTTCTACCGCGATCGCGATCAGATTAACGCTCTGAGCGGTCAGCTGACCCATAAGCGCATTAACAACTATTTTGACACCGTCCGTATCAACCTCGGTAGCCCGACGCTCAGTCTGTTCGAGCTAGGGGTCAACCATCTGCAAATCTTACCCAGCGGCCTGATCAGCGCCAACCTTAGCGTAGAGCAAGGTTTACCTTGGTTTGGTGCCGACCGTCACGGCGGTGACGGGATACCCGATGCTCAATTTACCAAAGGCAAGCTGTTCGCCAACCTCACTCAACGTTTCACGTTGGCCGGCTCCAATTACCAGCTGAGTCACCTGCTGTACGGGCAATACAGTCGCGATCGCTTACCCGGTGTGGAATGGCTCAGCCTGACGGATCGTAGCGCGATCCGTGGCTTCAGTCGCAGCACGTTGTCCGGCGATAACGGCTGGTATCTGCAAAATACCTTGTCCCGCAGCTTCAACCTGGGCCAAAGCACGCTTACCCCACGCATCGGCGGCGATGTCGGCCGGGTGCTACCGCGTGACAATCGGCCATCGGGCTGGCAAAGCAGTGCCGGTTTGAGTGCCGGTGCCACCCTTCGCTATCAGCGAGCGACTCTCGACGTCGAAGCCAGCCGTGGTTGGTTATTGTCCAGCCACGCAATGCCGGACGATCCGATCCAGGTGCTGGCACGCTTTTCGTACACATTTTAATCAGTAGTTTTGCAGTAACACAGCGATATACGGAGATACATGGATGAAAAATAATAACTTCAGGCTTTCGGCGGCGGGTAAGTTGGCCGCTTCACTGGCGATCATTCTCGCCTCACTCAGCGCCAGTTATGCCGGAGAGATCGTGGCGGCTAACGGAGCTAACGGCCCTGGCGTTTCCACCGCGGGTAACGGTGCGCAGGTAGTCAATATTGTGACGCCCAATGATCACGGGTTGTCACACAATCAATATCAGGATTTCAATGTTAACCAACCCGGTGCAGTGCTGAATAACTCACTCGACCCAGGGCTGTCTCAGCTGGCGGGCCAATTGGGTGCCAACCCCAATCTGGCGGGCCGTGAGGCCAGCGTCATCCTTAACGAAGTTATCAGCCGTAACCCGTCTCTGTTACATGGCCAGCAAGAAATCTTTGGTATGGCAGCCGACTATGTGTTGGCCAACCCGAATGGGATCAGTTGCAGTGGTTGCGGCTTTATCAATACCAGCCGTTCATCACTGGTGGTAGGTAACCCGCTGGTGGAAAATGGCATGTTGCAGGGTTACAGCACCCTGGGCAATCGCAACACCCTGAATCTGGACGGCACACTGAACGCCGGTGGCGTGCTGGATTTGATCGCACCGCGCATCGACAGCCGCGGTGAGGTGATTGTCGCCCCGGTATTTGATAAGAAAAGCGGGAAAATGGTGTCGGATATCAACGCCATCAGCGGACATAACCGCGTATCGCGCGATGCGCAGGTGCTCAGCAGCGAACAACCGATAAGTGCATTGGACAGCTACTATCTTGGCAGCATGCAGGCCGGGCGCATCAACATCATCAACACGGCGGCCGGCAGCGGCGTGAAACTGGCAGGCAAACTGTTGGGCAGCGATGAGATCCGGGTGAAAGCCTACGACATCCGTGCAGAAAGCCAGATTCGTGATGACAGCAGCAACCGCAACAGCGGTGAGAACTACCAAAACTATCGCGGCGGTATCTATATCAACGACCGCAGCACTAGCCAAAAACTGGTCCGTACTGAGCTCAAAGGCAAAAACATCAGCCTGCTGGCTGATAACAGCAACCACCTGACTGCGACCGATATTCGTGGCGAGGAGGTCAAATTACAAGGTGCCAATCTGACGCTCGACGGTCAGCAATTAAAGCAGACTCAGGGCCACACCAACGATCAATGGTTCTACTCTTGGCAATACGATGTCACCCGTGAAAATGAGCAGCATCAACAAGCCGGCAGCAGCATCAGCGCCAGCAAAAATGCCACGCTGACCGCCACCGAACAGGATGTGAAGCTGTTGGGGGCCAGTGTTACGGCAGGCGACGCGCTAAACATCGAAGCCAAGCGCGATGTACAGCTGAGCGGGTTGGTCGAGCGGGATAAAACCAGCGAACGGGGGTATCAGCGTAATCATACCTCCAGTCTACGCACCGGCAGTTGGAGCAACAGCAACGAAACCGAAAGCTTGAAGGGCAGCGACTTGCGTGCCGGTGGCGATCTGACGCTGACGGCTGGCAACATGCTGGAGACCCAGGGAGCCAAAGCGCATGCGGGACGTAACTTGACGGCGAACGCCAACGATCGCATCAATATCAACGTACAAAAAACTGCCAATGCGAAGACCGTTCGTGACAACAAAACCTCATGGGGTGGTATTGGCGGTGGCAATAACCAAGACAACAGCAACCGCAGCGAAGTCAGTAATGCCACCGAACTGACCGCCGACGGTACTCTGCGACTGAACGGTCAACAGGGCGTAACCATTACCGGCAGCAAAGTAAGAGGTAAGCAAGGTGGTTTTGTCGAAGCCACTTCAGGCGGTCTGCGGATCGACAATGCCCTCAGCACCACGGTTGATAAGGTTGATGCCCGTACCGGCACCGTCTTCAACATCACCAGCAGTTCGCAGAAGTCCAATAACAGCCATCAACAATCCACCGCCAGTGAGCTGGTTTCCGATACCAACCTGCAGTTGGTCAGTAAACAAGATACGGATGTGGTGGGCAGCAAAGTGACCAGTACCGGTAAGCTCGACATCAACGCCGGTGGCAATATCAATGTCAGTTCTGGGGAACAGCAACAACGCATTGATGAACAGAAAACCGCACTCGCCATTAACGGCTATGCCAATGAGAAAGGTGATAAGCAATACCGCGCCGGTTTCCGCATCGAACACACCAGCGACAGTGAAAAAACCACCCGCAATGAGCAACAGTCGTCGACATTGAGTGGTGGCAGCGTAGCGCTGAAAGCAGATAAAGACGTCACCTTCAGCGGATCCAAACTGGTAACTACCCAAGGTGACGCCAGCATCAGCGGCGATAACGTCTCCTTCCTGGCGGCGGAGAACAAAACCACCAGCGACACTGAACAAACCAAAGTTGGCGGAGGGTTCTACTACACCGGCGGTATCGACAAAGTCGGTTCCGGTATCGAAGGGGGTTATGAGAACAGCAAGACTCACGCGCAAAACAGTAAAGCCGTGACATCAGCCAGCGACGTCAAAGGCAATCTGACGATTAATGCCAAAGACAAGCTGACTCAGCAAGGTGCGCAACACCAGGCTGGTGGTAAATATCAGGAAAATGCCAATAGCGTTGCCCATCTGGCCGCCACCGACAGCGAAAGCAGCAGCACTCGTAAAACAGATGTCGGTGTAGACATCGGTGCCAACGTGGATTACAGCGCTATCAGCCGCCCTGTAGAGCGTGCCGTGGGTAAGGCGGCCAAGTTGGACGTCAACGGTGCGATTAATGATATTGGCAGCATCGGCTTACCTAATGTGGGCATCGATGTCGGCGCCAACGGCGGTACCAGTGAGAAAAGTAGCAGCAGCTCACAAGCCGTAGTCAGCACCATTACCGCTGGCGAGATTGATGTTAAAACCCCCGGTGAACTGCTGGATCGTGGGACAAAATATCAGGCAACCCAAGGCGCAGTGACGCTGGCAGCGGACAGCCACCGCAGCGAAGCAGCGGAAAACAGCCAACAGGAAAGCCAACGTGACACTCGCGGCAATGCCAGCGTTCGTGTTTATACCAACACCGGTAACGATCTGAACGTCGATGCCAAAGGTGACGGCGGTAATAAACGCAGTGAAAACACCGGCAGTCAGGCGGTCACAGGCGGTATCACCGCAGCCAATGGCATTAACATTAACGTCAAGCAGGACGCCGTTTATCAGGGGATTTCACTGGATGCCGGCACGGGTAAAGCGCAGGTGACGGCTGAAAACGGCAACATCCGTTTCGACCAGGCGACCGATCGCAGCCATGAAAGCCACAACGACTTCAATGTCAAAGTGTCGGCCAAAGGCGGATCCACTCCGGAAACCAAAAACGTCGGCGGTGGGCTGGGCGGCGGTCGCAGCGTGGGTGAAAGCGACAGCAGCAACGCACAGGTCAGTAGCATCGGCGGCCAACAAGGCGTGGAGCTGGAGGCCGGTCGTGGGTTGACGCTGCAAGGCAGCAATGTCACCAGTCAGGGCGACATCACGTTGAAAGCCGGTGATAAGGTCGCGGTGCAAGCGGCAAAATCACACCAGACACGCAAGGACGATACGCTGTCTGGCAATATCGATATCGGCGGTAACAGCACCGATAATGACAAAAAGAGCGCGGGTGGCATTTCCTTCGGTGGTGCATTTGATATCGCCAAAGTGGATGAATCTTCCACAACCCAGCAAGGTGGTAAAATCACCAGCGGCGGAGCCGTAAACATTACCGCCAAGGGCAAAGACGAGCAGGCTTTACATCTACAGGGGACCGAGATCAAAGGCAGCAGTGTCGTCTTGAACGCCGAACAGGGTGGCGTGATATTGGAGTCGACACAAAACCAGGAACAGAAAAACAACTGGAATCTGGGGCTGAAGGCTAATGCTAAAGGCGGGCAATCTTTCAACAAGGATGCAAACGGCAAGATCGACGCCACCAGCGGCAGCGACACCCATACTCTGGGGGCTGGGGTGAAGGTCGGCGTGGATAAACTACAAAAAACCACCCAAGGCAATAGCGTGATCAGTGCTGGAGAAGTGACGCTCAACAGTGGCAAAGATACCACCTTGGCCGGTGCTCAGGTCAATGCTGACCGTGTACAAGGCAATATTGGCGGCGATCTGCATGTCGAGAGCCGCAAAGATAGCGAGAGCAGCGTGAAGGTCAATGTGGATGTCGGTCTTAACCACACCAATGATCCAGCCAGTAGTATCACCTCCAAGTTGTCCAAAGTGGGTACGCCGCGCTATGCCGGTAAAGTGAAAGAGAAATTGGAAGGCGGTATCGACAAGATTGCGGATGCCACCACTGACAAGTACAACAGCGTGGCTCGTCGTCTCGATCCGAAGCAGGATACCACCGGAGCCGTCAGTTTCAGCAAGGCCGACGGGGGTAAGGTCACTCTACCGGAAACCTTGGTAGGTGAAAAAGAAAAGGCACCACTATGGGATCGCGGCGCTCGCTTCCTCGGCAACAAGTCCAAGGAGAGCCTGACCGGTCCTGCCGGACTGCAAGGCCAATTCAAGGTGAACGCCGATGTCGTCAATAACGATGCAGTTGGCGTGAAATCCTCCATTAACGGAAAAAATGACGTGGCACTGAATGTTCAGGGCACGACCCATTTGACCGGCGGCGAAATCCGCAGCCAACAAGGCGAAGTAACTCTGGGTAACGGTAAGCTTGAACAGCAGGATGTGACAGGCAATCGCTATCAGGGTGGCGGCCATCTTGATGCCGCAGCCTCTGTCGGCGGACTGTTGGGTATCGCGGGTAAAAGCGTGGTGAACCTGGAAACGCCGATCGGCGGCTACGGCAATAGCCAAGCTGCCGATGCTAAGGCTGGCGTCTTTTCAGGTAAGTAGTTTACGGTAATTAACCTGAGTCATGCCCCCGGCTAAACCGGGGGCATTTTTTACAGCGTGCTCGGCGTATCCTCCCATTCACGCTCATCATCCTTTTCATCCTGATCCAGCACGTTATACGCCACGGCACAGAACAGTGAGTTCAGGCGTTTCATATCCCCCAGCAGCCCAAGATGCAGTGAACTGGTTTCGATGCTCTGTACGTTTTGTTGGTGCAGACGGTCAACATGCGCATGCGCATAGCGACGGTCCAAAATACGGAAACGATGTTTTGAACGGCGCAATCGCTTGGCGCTGGTAACATCACCCGACAGGAACACCGACAGGCCGAGCCGTAGATTGGCGATCAGCCGCTCATGCAATGCGTCCAATTCCGCCAGCCCTTCCGTCGAGAACGCACGTCGCGCCGCGTGTGATTTCGCCCCCACATCACCGGCCATGCGTTCGATAATGTCGCCCGCTTGCTCCAGATTAAGCGCCATCTCGATGATTTCAGCCCAGCGGCGGGAATCTTCTTCGCCCAAATCCTCCTTCTGGATCTGCGCCAAATACAGCTTGATGGCGGTATACAGTACATCGACATCGTCGTCGAGCCGCCGCACCTCTTTATCCTGCCCTTGCTTACCGTGCAGCACTTCGCGCTGCAGAATCATCATGTGTTCCACCACGTCTCCCATGCGCAAGGTTTCTCGCGCCGCATTGGCCAATGCCAACGTCGGCGTATCCAGCGCGCTGGCGTCGAGGTGTCGCGGTCGCAATCGGGGATCATCGGCGGCCACGTCCGCGATCAACGTTTCGCATAAACGCGCCATCGGTTCCGCTAACGGGATCAACACCAGGCAACGGATCAGGTTATAAAAAACGTGAAAATAGATAACCAGCTCTTCGTTCTCTCCTGGCAGCCGGGTCATGATGTCTGCCAGATAAGAGACAAAGGGTAACACCAGCACGCAACCGATCAGCTTAAATAACAGACTGCCAAGCGCTACCCGACGCCCGGCCGCATTCTGACCACTGGTATTGATCACCGCCAGTAGGCCGCTACCAAGATTGGCACCGATCACCAGACACAGAGCTACCTTCAGCGAGATCACGCCTGATGCCGTCAGCGTCGCTGTCAGCAATACCGCCGCCAGGCTGGAATAGCTGATAATAGCGAACAACGCACCGGTCAGGGCATCCAGCATCACATCACCGGTCAGTGATGAAAACAACACCTTCACGCCTGCCGCCTGGGTGATTGGCGTGGCTGCAGCGACGATCAGTTCCAACGCTAGTACAATCAGCCCGAGACCAATGCATACCCGGCCCATTTGGCCTACCCGCGTTTGTTTGCGGCTGAGGAACAAAAATACGCCGACCAGGATCAGCAGTGGTGATAACCAGGAAAGATCGAAAGTCAGTATTCGCGCCATCAGCGCAGTACCGACGTCGGCGCCGAGCATAATCACCAGTGCAGGCGTTAGCCCCACCAGCCCTTGCGCGACAAAAGACGTGACCAGCAGCGCGGTGGCGTTACTGCTTTGCACTAACGCGGTTACGCCAATACCGGCAACAAACGCCAGCGGTTTTTTCTCCACGCTGTCGCTCAATACCCGACGCAGATTAGCGCCGTAGACCCGCATGATCCCGGTGCGCACGATGTGGGTGCCCCACACCAACAGCGCCACAGAGGAAAGCAGGTGAAGAAGGGTCAACACGGAAAATACGCTCCATTAACGCCAGCAGGAGTAAATAAAAGCTATACCCGCTTAATCTTTGGCTGCAAGACGATGGCCAGCGGAGAAGTCCTCAGGAGCTTATTCAAGAAAGTACCTGAGGGTGAGACCGCGCAGTCAACACACCTACAGCGTGAAAAGCGACGGGGATAGCAGGCTATCCTGCCTGCCGGGCGTGAATAAAGCAGGAAAGCGGCAACGGATTGCAGACTGCCGCTTAGGGGAAGAGAAATCCCGCTTATCAGCGTGAAAATGTCATGCAACTTCCCGTAATGTAACAGTTTCTAAGTGTAGTCCAATTTCGCTACCGTCAGCATGCAAATCAGCCACTGAACGGTTAAGCACATCCACCAGCAGTTCAACACCACGTACCTGCACGCGATAACGTACTACGTTGCCCAGCAGGCTGTGGTTGAGGATAACCGCAGCAATTCCCTGCCCTGCTGGGAGTATGCCAATGGATTCGGGACGAACAGCTACCTTACCGTGGTATGGGCTGCCGGTCAAAACCGACGCCTGTTCGGCACTCAGCAGATTGTAGTTGCCAATAAACCCGGCGGCAAAGACGTCGGCCGGCTGGGTATACAGGGTTTCTGCATCACCACTTTGCACGATTTGCCCTTTGTTCATCAGCACAATGCGATCCGACAGCGTTAGCGCCTCTTCCTGATCGTGGGTGACGAAGATCGCCGTCAGGTTCAGTTCGCGCTGGATCCGACGGATCTGTTCACGCAGATGTTTACGGATCCTGGCATCCAGTGCCGAGAGTGGCTCGTCAAGCAGCAGCAAACGCGGCCGCGTCACCAACGAGCGCGCCAGCGCCACCCGTTGGCACTGGCCGCCGGAAAGCTGATGCGGATAACGCTTGGCTAACTCGGTCAGCTCCACCAGCGCCAGGACCTCCTGCACCCGCTGTTGGATTTGCGCACCACCCAGCTTTTGCATTTTCAAGCCAAACGCCACGTTGCCCTCAACAGTCATGTTCGGAAACAACGCATAACTCTGGAACACCATGCCAATACCGCGCTTTTGCGGCGGCATTGGAACCAGATCCTGACCTTGCAACAATATCTGTCCGTTGTCGACCGACGTCAGCCCAGCTAGGCAACGCAGTAGCGTGGATTTCCCGCAACCACTCGGGCCGAGCAGCGTGACAAACTCCCCTTCCTCAGCGGTGAAGTCGATGTCCTGAAACACTTGGGTTTGGCCGTAGTGTTTGTTGAGTCGGGTGACGTTGAGATAAGCCATGCGGTTAACCCTTAGTTTTATTCAGCAAATTCGCCAACCAGGTGACGATCAGCACCACGGCGAAATAAGAAATGACCAGTGCGCTGGTGAAATGGCCGCTGCCATTACGCATGTTATAGAGGTAGACCTGCAGCGTTTCATATTGACTGCCCACTAACAGGTTGGCGAAAACAAACTCGCCAATCAGGAAGGAGAATGACAGCAGGACGGCAATCATGCCGCCTTTGCGCAGATTCGGCAGCACCACCAGCAGTGCGGCTTGCCAGGTACTGGCACCCAACAGATGGGCAGCGTCCATCAGATCGCGCAGGTTAATCGCCTGCATGTTGTTGCTGATGGCACGGTAAATAAACGGCAGTGCAATGGCGAAGTAACAACCGATCAGGATCCACGGCGTTCCGAGCAGCGGCAGTGGATCGGTGGCAAACAATTGCATCAACCCGACGGCGGACACCACCGGTGGGACAGCGAACGGCAACAAAATTAGCACGTTCATCACGGCATCTAATTTTGGGAAGTAGTAAGCAATGACAAACATCATCGGCAAAATCACCACCACTGCCAGCACCAGGGTGCCGAAACAGATCAGTAACGAGTGCCACAACGCCAACAGGAAGCGCGTATCGCTCCACAACGCGACCAACCATTTCAGGGTAAAGCCATCCGGCAGGATGGTTGCGCCCCATTGGGTGGCCAGTGCATAAATCAGCGTCGCCGCCAGCGGCAACAGCAGAATCAGCAACAGTAAGCAGCTCACCACACGGTGATAACCGGTTTCAAAACGGGACATGTCGGCCCTCCACAACGTTATGAGCGTGCATTGAGGTAGCTCCGACGCAGTAGCCATTGATGAATCAAGGTGATGAACGCCATCATCGCCACCAGCAGCATCGCCAGCGCGCTAGCCAGATTAGGATCGAGGGAAATATCCCCCGCCACCAATGCCGAAATACGGATCGGTATGACGTTAAAATTACCGGTGGTCAGTGCGTATACCGTGGCATAGGCGCCCAGGGCGTTGGCCAGCAGAATGACGAAAGTGCCCATCAATGCCGGTGCCAGTACCGGCAGGCCAATATGCCGCCAATAGTGCCACGGGCTGGCACCCAGCAACGACGCTGATTCGCGCCAATCTTCACGCAATGCGTCAAATGCCGGGTACAACAACAGGACACCCAATGGAATCTGGAAATAGGTGTACAGCACGATAAGCCCGGTTTTGGAATAAAGGTTAAACCCCTCCATCAAACCGTATTTACGGAGCAACAGCGTGAGGCAACCATTTAGCCCCAGCAAGATGACAAAGGCGAACGCCAACGGCACACCTGCGAAGTTGCTGGTCATATTGGTAAACGACATCACAAAATCATGGAACCGTGTCTGGCCCAGTTGACGCAATGAGTAACTGCCCACCAGGGCGATCAACAAGCCGTAAACGCTCGACCAGAGGGAAATTTCCAACGAGAACTGAAACGCCTGCAAGTAGAATGGCGAAGTCAGCACATCAACATAGTTGCCCAGCCCCCAGCCACTGCTCTGGCTGAAAAAACTGCTGACCGCAATCCATACCAGCGGTGCGATTTGGAACGCGCCGAACAACAGGATGAACGGCAGCAGGCACAGCGCGGCAATCCACTTAGCTTTCATTTTATGCGCCCTTATACCAACAACGCACGACAGCGCGGCTTGTCGTGTGCCACTTGCAGCACCTCACACAACGTTCCGCACAGGTCGGTCTGCTGCGGGTTGGCATCGTTCTGGCTGAATGCACTGCCAAAGACAAACAGCGGCACCTGACGTTCTTCAGGCAAGACACCACCGTGGCTGCGGTCGTCATTCATGCCGTGATCGGCGGTGACCATAACCTGATACCCCTCAGCCAACCAGTCTGCCAAATAACGCGACAACACACCGTCAGCATGACGTGCCGAATTGCGGTATTGCGGCGAAGACAGACCAAAGCGATGGCCAGCGTCGTCGATGTTCATCGGGTGGATCAGTAAAAAGTCGGGTTGATGACGGCGGCGTAAGCTTTCGGCGTCGTCAAATAAATGAGAGTCCGGGTAGCGGTCGTCATAATAAAAATGGCCGTGCTGGATCGGTAACTCAGCATTATCGGTATGGCGATCGCGGGCAGCGTCGAACGGGGTACGGTTATATAACTCACTGAACCAATGGTAGGCGGCCGCAGCGGTCGTCAGGCCAGCAGCACGCGCGTAATGGAACACGCTTTGCTGATGCGACAAACGCGACACCTGGTTATGCACTACACCGCTTTCCACTGGCGGGACGCCGGTGAGGATGCATTCATACAGAGGTCGGGAGAGCGAGGGTAACTCGCTCTCCACTTGATACAACCGTCCGCGTCCTGCCGCACATTCAGCCTGCAGATAGCCCATAGCGTCATGCGCCACCTGATAGTTCAGACCGTCTAACAGCACGAGGATCGTTTTCATGATGGTTTAACTCACTGCTGCATAAACATAATGACATTTTCCTGCCACTGACGCGGCAGCGTTTTGGCGCTTTGTTCCCAGGCAGCCGGATCGGCGATTGGGTGGGCATTTTTATACTGTTCTGCTGGTAGCAGTTTGGCTTTAACATCGTCCGGCAGTGTCAGATGTTCCGCACGGATCGGACGAGCATAGCCGCGTGCCAGGTTGATTTGACCAGCGTCAGAGAAAATGTATTCACGTGCCAGCTTGGCAGCGTTCGGGTGCTTGGCGTACTTGTTGATGATGGTGGTATAGCCAGAAGTGATGGAGCCGTCAGACGGGATCAACACTTCAAAACGGGTCTTGTCGATCTGATCGCGGTAGTTAAGGCCGTTAAAGTCCCATACCACGCCAACCTGCACTTCGCCTTTTTCCAGCGAGGCGATCACCGGGTTAGTCAGGCTCAAACGCCCTGCCTTAGCCAGCTTGCCGAAGAATTCCAGGCCCGGCTTCAGGTTCTTCTCATTGCCGCCCATGGCGTAAGTAGCTGCCAATACGCCGCTTGCCGCCTGTGAGGCAGTGCCGACATCACCGATAGTGACCTGATAAGTTCCCTTCAGCAGATCAGCCCAGCTATGCGGGATCTCTTTTACTTGTTGTTTATTGATAATAAAAGCGATAGTGCCTGTGTAAGCCAGCGCCCAGTGGCCATCTTTGTCCTTCGCCCAGTCCGGTACCTGAGCCCAGGTAGACGGTTTGTACGGCTGCGTCACGCCTTTCTGGACCGCAATCGGACCGAATGCTGCGCCCACATCACCAATATCCGCAGTGGCGTTACCCTTCTCTGCATCGAACTTAGCGATTTCCTGTGCCGAACTCATGTCGGTATCGACATGCTTCAGGCCATATTTGCTCAACAAGTCTTGCCAGGTGCCTTTCCAGTTTGCCCAGCTGTCCGGCATGCCGACACTGTTAACTTCACCTTCTTTCTTAGCTGCCTGCTCCAGCGCCGCCAGATCGGTATCCGCGGCCCAGCTCATCTGGCTGGTCAGTACAATGGCACTGCTTAACACAGAAGCGCACAAACGTTTCATAACTGATGCTCCGGGTGGTAGTGTGTAGAGGCGCTGGACTAGTCCAGCAAGAACCAAGCCAATCTAACGGACGAATGTGATAATTATATGTCAGTCTAAAAAAGCAGCATTTTTATTGCGTTCGGACGTCACCGAAGCTTCCTCTGGTCTACCTTAACTGGGGCGATAAGCACTGAAATGGGGCAACTGTTGCATGAGTGAAGGAACAACAACCGTGGCGACCATTTGCCAGACTCTGGCTAGCCGTATCGCCGAAGGGGAGTTCAACGCCGACGGCAAACTGCCTTCCGAGAGAGCCCTGAGCGAACAGTTTTCTACCACCCGCATTACACTGCAGGAAGCGCTAGGCCAGTTGGAGGCGCAGGGAGTGATTTACCGTCAGGTCAGACGTGGCTGGTTTATCTCGCCGCCTCGCCTGGTGTATAACCCGTTACAACGCAGCCATTTTCATGCCATGGCGCAGCAACAGGGGCGTGATGCCCATACTGAGGTCATCGACGCTGCTACCGTGCCGTTGTGTGCAGCCTTGAGTCAAAAGCTCACTTTGCCGCCCGGCACCGAGGTCTATCGCATTCGGCGGCTACGCTATATCGACGGCCGCGCAGTGCTGTACTGCGAGCATTACCTCAATCCCGCCTACTTTGCCGGTATTTTGGACGAAGACTTAACCCAATCACTTACAGGGCTGTATGCCGAGCACTATGGGATTCGTTATGGGCGAGTTCGTTTCGATATGCTGCCGACACTGCTGCCGCAAGAAGCCGCAAACATGCTGAAAGTGACCTACGGTAGCCCGGCGCTATTTATTACCCGGGTTAACCGCGATCAGCACGATCGGGTGATTGATTGTGATTTGGAGTACTGGCGTTACGACGCGCTGCACATCGACGTGGAAGTAGTGGCGAATGACGAGGGATAAAAAAGGGGCCAACGTGTTGGCCCCTGCGAGAGAAATTAGCCGGTAGGGGCACCGCATGCGACGCCCTCACTGATTTAGTCGGCGTCATAGCCAAGGTTAGGCGCCAACCAGCGTTCAACCTCACTGACGCTCATGCCTTTACGTGCTGCATAATCCTCCACCTGATCGCGTTGAATCTGCGCCACCGCAAAATACTTGCTCTGCGGATGGCTAAAGTACCAGCCGGACACTGCAGCCCCTGGCCACATCGCGAAGGATTCGGTCAACACCATACCGGTATGGCGGTTAACGTCCAGCAAACGCCAGATTTCCGCTTTCTCGGTGTGTTCCGGACAGGCAGGATAGCCCGGCGCCGGGCGGATGCCCTGATAATTTTCGCGGATCAGTTCTTCGTTGCTCAGGTTCTCTTCGGTAGCAAAACCCCAGTGCAGCTTACGCACCTGTTCGTGCAAGTATTCAGCGAACGCCTCCGCCAAACGATCCGACAATGCTTTCACCATGATTTTATTGTAATCATCGTGCTGTGCATCATAGGCCGCCGCCAGCTCATCTTCTTCCAGACCGCCGGTCACCGCGAAGGCACCGAAGTAGTCGGCCTTGCCGCTGCTTTTCGGCGCGACAAAGTCCGCCAGACAGTAGTTCGGGAAGTCGGTTTTTTCCGTCTGCTGGCGCAGGTGTCGGCTGACCACCAACACCTCGTCACGGTTTTCGTCACGATACACTTCCACGTCGTCGCCGACGCGGTTGGCCGGGAACAGACCGTACACACCGCGCGGGTTGAGGCTACCGTTAGCAGCCAACATGTCCAGCATCTGATTGGCGTCGGCGAACAACCGCTTAGCTTCTTCACCCACCACTTCATCTTCCAGAATGCGCGGATATTTGCCTGCCAGCGACCAGGTCATGAAGAATGGCGTCCAGTCGATGTAATGACGCAGCGTTTCAATACTGGCTTCAACCGGATAAACCCCCAACTGTTTCGGCACCGGTGGCTGGTAATTTTCCCAGTCCAGCGGCATGGCGTTATCACGTGCTTTCTGTAGATCAACTGGCGGCGTGCGCGGCTTTTTGCGCGCATGCTGAATGCGCACGGTTTCATATTCTTTACGGGTACGCGCCACAAAATCGTCGCGCTGGGTATCGGAAAGCAGGGCCGACACCACGCCAACGGTACGGGATGCGTTCTGTACGTAGGTGGTCGAGCCACTGTAGTTCTGCTCGATCTTGACGGCAGTATGCGCTTTGGAGGTCGTAGCACCACCGATCAACAACGGCAGAGTAAAGCCCTGACGCTCCATCTCTTTCGCCACGTTGACCATCTCATCCAGCGACGGGGTAATCAGCCCCGACAGGCCGATGATATCCACGTTCTGCTCACGCGCAGTCTTCAGGATTTTCTCCGTCGGCACCATCACGCCCAGATCGACAATTTCATAGTTGTTGCATTGCAGCACCACGCCAACGATGTTTTTGCCGATGTCGTGCACGTCGCCCTTAACCGTCGCCAGCAGGATTTTTCCTGCCGTAGAGCCTTTCTGCTTGCTGGCCTCAATGTACGGCTCAAGATAGGCCACCGCCTGTTTCATCACTCGGGCGGATTTCACCACCTGCGGCAGGAACATCTTGCCTTCGCCGAACAGATCGCCGACTACGTTCATACCCGCCATTAACGGCCCTTCGATCACTTCGATCGGACGATCTGCTCTCTGCCGGGCCTCTTCGGTATCCAGCTCGATAAACTCGGTGATGCCTTTCACCAACGAGTATTCCAACCGTTTCTCGACCGGCCAACCGCGCCATTCCGCCTGCTGTACCGCTACTTCATTGTCTTTACTGCCGCGGTATTTTTCCGCCAAGTCCAACAACCGCTCGGTACCGTCGTCGCGTCGGTTGAGGATCACGTCCTCTACCGCATCACGCAGCTCTGCCGTCAGATCATCGTAGATCGCCAATTGCCCGGCGTTAACGATCCCCATATCCATGCCATTGCGGATCGCGTGATACAGGAACACCGCGTGGATCGCCTCACGTACAGGATCGTTGCCACGGAATGAAAATGACACGTTGGACACACCGCCGGAAATCATCGCGTGCGGCAGATGAGTTTTAATATCGGCGCAGGCTTCGATAAAGTCGACGGCGTAGTTGTTATGCTCTTCAATACCGGTGGCAACGGCAAAAATATTCGGGTCGAAAATGATGTCTTCTGGCGGGAAACCGACGCGCTCGGTTAGAATTTTATAGGCGCGGCGGCAAATCTCGAATTTGCGTTCACGTGTATCAGCCTGGCCCACTTCGTCAAATGCCATCACCACTACCGCGGCACCATAACGGCGCACCAGCTTCGCGTGGTGAATAAAGGCCTCTTCGCCCTCTTTCATCGAGATCGAGTTAACGATGCCTTTGCCCTGAATGCACTTCAGGCCTTTTTCGATCACCGACCATTTAGAGGAGTCGATCATGATCGGCACGCGGGCGATATCTGGCTCGCCAGCGATCAGGTTGAGAAAACGCACCATCGCCGCTTCAGCGTCGAGCATCCCCTCATCCATGTTGATGTCAATAATCTGGGCGCCGCTTTCCACCTGTTGACGGGCAACCGCGAGCGCTTCACTGTACTTTTCTTCTTTGATCAATCGCTTGAAGCGCGCTGAACCGGTGACGTTGGTACGCTCACCTACGTTGACGAACAGTGTTTTGGCGTCGATATTCAACGGTTCGAGACCCGCCAAGCGGCATGCTACCGGGATCTCCGGCAGCTGGCGCGGTGGCACATCCGCCACGGCCTTGACCATAGCGGCAATATGCTCCGGCGTGGTGCCGCAGCAGCCGCCGATAATATTCAGGAAACCGGCGTGCGCCCACTCCCCGACCTGCTTCGCCATTTCTTGCGCATCCAGATCGTATTCACCGAATGCATTAGGTAAACCGGCGTTAGGGTGTGCTGTGACGTAACTCTCCGAAATACGTGACAGTTCGGCAACGTATTGCCGCAGTTCATCCGGACCCAGCGCGCAGTTCAGACCAAAACTCAACGGCTTGACGTGGCGCATCGAGTTATAAAAAGCTTCGGTAGTCTGGCCGGATAAGGTTCGGCCAGAGGCGTCGGTGATGGTGCCGGAAATCATGATCGGCAGTGCGACACCGAGGGCTTCGAATTCAGTTTCTACCGCAAAGGCGGCGGCTTTGGCATTTAGGGTATCGAAGATGGTTTCGATCATGATGAGGTCGACACCGCCTTCCACCAGCGCACGTGTCGATTCACGGTAGGCATCTACCAGCTCATCGAAAGAAACATTACGGAACGCCGGATCATTGACGTTCGGTGAAATAGAGGCGGTGCGGTTAGTCGGCCCCAGCACGCCAGCCACGTAGCGTGGTTTTTCTGGGGTGCGAGCCGTCCATTCATCAGCGCAGGCACGTGCCAGGCAAGCGGCCTGATAGTTAATCTCGGCAGACAACGACTCCATGTGGTAGTCGGCCATGGCGATCGAGGTAGAGTTGAAGGTATTGGTTTCGAGGATGTCGGCCCCTGCTTCCAGGTAGCCGTAGTGAATGGCGGTGATCACTTCAGGCTTGGTCAACACCAGCAGGTCGTTATTACCTTTCAGATCGCTCTGCCAATCAGCAAAACGTTCGCCGCGAAAGTCGCTTTCTTCCAAACGGTAGCTCTGGATCATGGTGCCCATACCGCCGTCCAACACTAAAATGCGCTGCGCTAACTGCCGGCGCAGTTGCTCTACTCGATTTGTCACTGTAACCCCTTCAATTGCCATCCAGCCCATCGCCCAACTGCTGCAAAAACCAACGAGCCATCCTAGCACAGGTTGTGCGGATAAAGCCGTGAGCGGTAATTGAGAGTTTTTCAGGTTGCCAGGCAACAGATCCGATGAGCTGATTGACGGCTTGCAATTCATACGCAAAAAACGAAAATGAATTCCATCATACGGAAAAAGGAATGTGGATTATGGTCACCCCTGCTCCCGCCAAGCGTGGCAAAAAGCCCCGTGCTGCATCCCCGACCGCCACTGCGGCTACCGGCCAGGTGCAGTCGTTAACCCGTGGCCTGAAATTATTGGAATATATTGCCGAAGCTCAGGGCAACGTCGCGTTGACCGATCTGGCCCAACAAGCCGGGTTGCCGAACTCCACAACACATCGGTTACTCACGACCATGCAGCAACAAGGATTTGTTCGGCAGGTCGGTGATTTGGGCCTATGGACCCTCGGTTCTCATGCCTTTGTCGTCGGCAGCAGCTTCTTGCAGAGCCGCAATCTCCTGGCCATGGTACACCCAACACTGCGCCGCCTGATGGAAGAGTCCGGCGAAACCGTCAACCTGGCTGTGCTCGATACCAGCGAGTACCAGGCAATTATTATCGATCAGGTCCAATGCACCGCGCTGATGCGTATGTCCGCGCCGATCGGCGGCAAACTGCCTATGCACGCCTCCGGTGCCGGTAAAGCCTTTCTTTCTACTCTACCGGATGAGCAGGTCACCCAACTGCTGCATAAGAAGGGTATGCAAACCTATACTCAGCACACCCTGACACCACACAACCTGAAGGAAGGATTGGCGCAAATCCGCAAACAAGGCTTTTCCTTTGACGATGAAGAGCATGCACTTGGCCTGCGTTGTGTAGCGGCCTGTATCTTCGATGAACACCACGAAGCCTTTGCCGCTATCTCTATTTCCGGTCCGGTGTCACGCATCACCGACAACCGTGTGATCGAACTGGGTGCATTAGTGATCCACGCAGCAAAAGAAATCAGCCTGGAGTACGGCGGCGTGCGTTAAGCATAAATCCCGGCGCTTGGGCGCAGCTTCTGCGCCCATTATTTTCTCGCTGTTGTCAGCATGTAAAACGCTGTCCCAATCCTGTTTCTCCCGCCCCGTAAAAACTTGAAGTCGATCACAGTTAACGATCCTGCCTGTTAAAGCCGATTGCAACTGGCGAAACTTCCTTCGACAATGTTACCGATAACATGTTACCGGTAACAATGAATGCACGGTAACGCCACGTGTCGTTTTGGAGCTAAGCCATGACCAATAATCAAAACCGTATTTACGTCATCATGGGCGTTTCCGGCAGCGGTAAGTCCGCCGTGGCCGCCGCCGCTGCCCGCCAACTGTCTGCCGGGTTCCTCGACGGTGATTTTCTGCATCCGCGCAGCAATATCCTAAAAATGGCCGCGGGCGAGCCACTGAACGATGACGACCGTGCTCCTTGGCTGGCCGCACTCAACGACGCCGCTTTCGCCATGCAACGTACTAATAATGTTTCGGTTATCGTCTGTTCAGCGCTGAAAAAACACTACCGCGATCGCCTTCGCGCCGGTAATGGCAATTTGTCGTTCATCTACTTGCACGGCGACTTCCCGGTCATCGAGGCCCGTCTGGCAGCGCGTAATGGCCACTTCTTTAAACCACAGATGCTGGTGACACAGTTTGCCGCGCTGGAACAACCGGGCGCTGATGAGAGCGACGTGATGTCCGTCGACATCAACCAACCATTGGAAGGCGTTATCGCCGATACCGTGAAGCACATTCAGAGCTTCCTGCCACAGGACGTCTGCGCGTGAATACTGTAACGCTGGTCGGTACTGCAGTCGGCTCGGTTCTATTACTGCTGTTTTTGGTGATGAAGGCGCGTATGCACGCCTTCGTCGCGTTAATGTTGGTTTCTATTGCCGCGGGTATTTTCTCCGGCATGCCGCTGGACCGCATCGCCGATACCATGCAAAAAGGTATGGGCGACACCCTGGGCTTCCTGGCTATTGTCGTCGCGTTGGGTGCAATGTTCGGCAAAATACTGCATGAAGTTGGTGCGTTGGATCAAATTGCGGCGCATTTGCTGAAACGTTTCGGCCAAAGCAAGGCACACTACGCGCTCGGCATTGCCGGTTTGATCTGTGCTCTTCCGCTGTTCTTTGACGTGGCCGTGGTGCTACTGATCGGCATCGTGTTTGCCGTAGCACGCCGCACCGACGGCAACATCGTTAAGCTCGCCATCCCACTGTTTGCCGGTGTCGCCGCCGCCGCTTCATTCTTGCTGCCGGGTCCGGTACCGATGCTGTTGGCTTCGCAAATGAAGGCCGACTTTGGCTGGATGATTGCCATCGGTCTGGTCGCAGCTGTCCTCGGCATGCTGATTGCAGGCCCGTTATACGGCAGCTTTATCAGCCGCTATGTTAACTGGTCAATGCCAGCGGATGAAAACGAACCGACATTGAACACCGCCAACCTGCCGTCATTTGGCCTGAGTCTGGCGCTGGTACTCTGCCCCCTGGTGCTGGTCGGCATGAAGACCATTGGTGCCCGTCTGGTCACACCTGGCTCACAGTTACAACAGTGGCTGGAGTTTATTGGTCACCCGTTTATCGCCATTTTAGTCGCCTGTTTGATCGTGATTTATGGCCTGGCAAAACCACGCGGCATGACCAACGAGCAAACGCTGGCCATCTGCTCAGCGGCAGTCCAGCCTGCCGGGATCATCCTGCTGATGACCGGTGCCGGGGGCGTATTCAAACAGATTTTGGTGGATTCCGGCGTCGGCCCGGCATTGGGTGACGCCATGATCGGTACCGGTCTGCCGATTGCCGTCGCGGCCTTTGTGCTGTCCGCCATGGTACGCGTGATCCAGGGATCTGCCACCGTGGCCTGTCTGACTACCGTCGGCCTGGTGCTACCGGTAACCAGCCAACTGGGCCTCGGCGGCGGGCAACTGGCTGCACTGGCTATTTGTATTGCTGGCGGGTCTATCGTCCTCAGCCACGTCAACGATGCCGGTTTCTGGCTGTTCGGCAAATTTACCGGTGCCAATGAGCTGCAAACGCTGAAAACCTGGACGGTGATGGAAACCATTCTGGGTAGCGTGGGCGGGATTATCGGCATGATTGCTTTCACCCTGTTTTAAAACACCATAACGACATAACAGCGCCCCCGGCCTTGCACATCAGGGCTGCAATTCACCACCGGGGGCACCGCCACAGGCGGCGTCTATAACAATAGCATGTGAGGAAGGTATGATTAATCCAACCCTATCCCGTGTCACACAACGCATCATCGACCGTTCCAAATCGAGCCGCGCCGCCTACCTGGCACGCATTGATGCGGCTCGCTCTCAAACCGTACACCGTGCACAACTGGCCTGCGGCAATCTGGCGCACGGCTTCGCCGCCTGCCAGCCGGATGACAAAACTGCGCTGAAAAATATGGTTCGCAGCGATATCGCCATCATTACCGCTTATAACGACATGTTGTCGGCCCACCAGCCCTATGAAAACTATCCGCAGCAGTTGAAGAAGGCGTTACACGCGGTGGGCGCTGTCGGACAGGTCGCCGGTGGCGTACCGGCGATGTGCGACGGCGTGACCCAGGGGCAAGACGGTATGGAACTGTCGCTGATGAGCCGCGACGTGATCGCCATGTCTTCCGCCATCGGCCTGTCACACAATATGTTCGACGGCGCCTTGTTCCTTGGCATTTGCGATAAAATCGTGCCGGGACTGGTGATGTCCGCCCTGTCCTTCGGCCATTTGCCGTCGCTGTTTGTTCCCGCCGGCCCAATGAGCAGCGGCTTGCCAAACAAAGAGAAAGTGCGCGTACGGCAGCTGTACGCCGAAGGCAAAGCCGATCGATTGGCCTTGCTGGAAGCCGAAGCCGCTTCTTATCACGGCATCGGCACTTGTACCTTCTACGGTACCGCCAACACCAACCAGATGGTCATGGAAGTGATGGGCCTGCACCTGCCGGGCGCCTCTTTCGTCCACCCGGACACACCACTGCGCGATGCATTGACCGACGCGGCCGCACGTCAGGTCACTCGCCTGACCGAAACCGCCGGCAACTACCTGCCGATCGGCCGACTGGTGGATGAGAAGGTGGTGGTGAACGGTATCGTTGCGTTGTTGGCTACCGGTGGCTCCACCAATCTGACCATGCACATGGTGGCAATGGCTCGCGCCGCCGGCATCATTATCAACTGGGATGATTTCTCCGAGCTGTCGGACGCGGTGCCATTGTTATGTCGTATCTACCCGAACGGCCCGGCGGACATCAACCAATTCCAGGCCTCGGGCGGCGTAGCCCTGGTGGTACGCGAACTGTTGAAACACGGCCTGCTGCACGAAGACGTACATACCGTGGCCGGTTTTGGCCTGACACGCTACACCCAGGAACCCTGGCTGGATAACGGCCAACTGGCCTGGCGTGAGGGCACGGAAACGTCGCTCGACGCCAAGGTTATCGCCAGCGTGGCCGAGCCTTTCGAGCACCACGGCGGGACCAAGGTGCTGGCCGGTAATCTCGGCCGGGCGGTGATGAAAACCTCGGCAGTCCCCGCTGAAAACCAGATTATCGAAGCGCCTGCAGTGGTATTTGAAAGCCAGCATGACATCGTACCGGCGTTTGAAGCCGGTAAGCTGGATCGCGATTGTGTGGTAGTGGTGCGCTTCCAGGGCCCTCAGGCCAATGGCATGCCAGAACTGCACAAACTGATGCCGCCACTGGGCGTCTTGATGGACCGCGGATTTAAAGTCGCGCTGGTGACCGATGGCCGCCTGTCCGGCGCATCCGGCAAAGTGCCATCCGCCATCCATGTCACCCCGGAAGCCTACACCGGCGGCATGCTCGCCAAGGTACAAAACGGTGACGTAATCCGCGTCAATGGCCGCACCGGTGAGTTGGCATTGTTGGTCGATGCCGACATTTTGGCTGAGCGTGCGCCTTATCAACCTGATCTGAGTGCGGAACATATCGGCTGTGGCCGTGAACTGTTCAGCGCCTTACGCAGCCAGCTTTCCGGTGCCGAACAAGGCGCCTGCTGCATTAAATTCTAACCCGTCGCATGGCTGTGCAGCCCAACGGCGGCGGCCAAACTGGAGAAAACCGTTAATGAATAATTGGAAAACAAGCGCAGAGCAGATCCTGATGGCTGGACCGGTCGTGCCGGTGATCGTCATCAACAAGCTGGAACATGCAGTACCCTTGGCGAAAGCTCTGGTAGCCGGTGGCGTACGGGTTTTGGAAGTGACACTGCGCACCGCCTGCGCGATGGACGCGATCCGTGCCATTGCCAAAGAAGTGCCGGACGCGATTATCGGTGCAGGTACCGTCATTAATCCGCAGCAGTTGCAAGACGTGACCGACGCTGGCGCACAGTTCGCTATCAGCCCGGGACTGACCGCCGATTTGCTGAAGGCAGCTACTGCCGGTTCAATTCCGTTAATTCCCGGCATCTGCACCGTATCAGAACTGATGTTGGGTATGGACTATGGCCTGCGTGAGTTTAAATTCTTCCCTGCGGAAGCCAACGGTGGCGTAAAAGCTCTACAAGCGATCAGCGGCCCATTCCCGCAAGTGCGCTTCTGCCCAACTGGCGGGATTTCACCGAGCAACTACCGTGACTATTTGGCACTGAAAAGCGTGTTGTGCATTGGCGGCTCCTGGTTGGTGCCGGCAGATGCCTTAGAAAATAGCGACTACGCACGTATCACCGAATTGGCGCGTACCGCCGTTGCTGGTGCGAAAGCCTAACCGTACCGGGCGCGGTACTCCGCGCCCTTACGCCGTTGCCGATGTCGCAGGCAGCGCCGCACCGCTACGTTGGCTAAAACGCCGTTTTTTGCGGTAAGCGAAGACATCCTCCACATGACCATCGCGGATACGTTGCTGCAACCCGCGCCAATAGTCGGCCTCAAACAGATCGCTGTGCATCTCTTCAAACACCTGCCGTATACGCCGGTCACCGCACAGGAAATGCCTGAACTCTTCCGGAAACACATCATTCGGTGACACGCTGTACCATGGCTCGTTAGCCAGTTCGTCTTCCGGGTAACGCGGCGGCGGTATATCGCGGAAGTTCACCTCGGTCATGTAGCAAATCTCATCATAATCGTAGAACACCACTCGCCCGTGTCGGGTCACGCCGAAGTTCTTGAACAGCATATCGCCGGGGAAAATATTGGCAGCGGCTAATTGCTTGATCGCATTACCGTATTCCTCAATCGCGTCGCGCATCTGTTGTTCATTAGCCTGCTCAAGATATAAATTCAGCGGCGTCATGCGCCGTTCCATGTACAGATGTTTGATCACGATGCGATCGCCCAGATCCTCCAATTTGTCCGGGACCTCTCGTTGTAATTCGGCCAAGAGATCGGGACTGAGACGCGCCTTGTCGACAACAAAATTTTCGTACTCCTGGGTATCCGCCATGCGCCCTACGCGATCGTGCTCTTTTACCAACTGGTAGCAGGCCATGACCTGTGCCTGCGTGACCTCTTTTTGCGGCGCAAACTCATCCTTGATCACCTTAAATACCCGATCAAACGACGGCAGGGTAAATACCAGCATCACCATACCTTTGACCCCCGGGGCAATAATAAACTGCTCCTGAGAACCCGCCATAAATGTCAGATATTCACGGTAACATTCTGTTTTTCCGTGTTTCTGGCAGCCGATTGCCATATACAACTCGGCGGTCGTCTTGCCCGGTAGGATCTCACGCAACCATTCCACCATGGCGGCGGGCAAAGGTGCATAAACCATAAAATAAGACCGGGCAAAACCAAACACGATGCTGGCTTCAGCCTTGCTGGTCAGGCAGGTATCGATAAACAACGCGCCGGAATCACTGTGATGGATCGGCAGCAGAAAAGGATAGACTGTTTCCGCCACGCGCAATTTCCCGACCAGCCAAGCTGCCTTGTTACGGTAAAACAGCTCATTGGCAATCTGGAACGTTGCGCCAGCCAATTGCTGCGCACTGAAGCTCTGCTGCAACGCCAACGTAATGTAATCAATGTCGCGCGATAAGTTTTCCCACGGCAGGCGCAAAGGCAAATCGGTCAGCAGGTTATATAACATCTCTGACACGTCGCCATTGGCGGTGAAATCACGCGATAACGGGCGTGGGATATCGCGAAAGCGCCCTTCGGGCTGAGAACTGAATACAAACAGCTTTTCCGGCGTCAGATCACGGTGCCTGAATAGCCGACAGTAGACTGAATTGAAGAAGCTTTCGGCGATCTCAAAACGTGGGTATTCCGGCAACAGATCGGTATATACCGCCTTCACCCGACTCGGGAAATCTGCATCAAAGTACTTTTGCCCGGTGATGCACTTCAACTGCTCCACCACCAGACCCACATGATGGTCATATAGGTGGATACGCTTTTTCATCGCCAGTTGCACTGCCGACCAATCAGCCCGTTCAAAACGTTGCTGTGCACCGGCGGTCACTTCCAGGAAGCGGCCATATTGTGCATCAAAGCCCTGTAGAATCGTCTGTGCGATCAACAATTCCAGTTTTGCCACCATCCTTACCTCCCGCCAGGAAACAGAGCCTGCATAAGCAGGCTCTGGGGTACCTATTATCAGCGTGATTGCGTCAGAACTGCTGTTCTTCCGTCGAGCCGGTCAATGCCGTCACTGAGGAAGCGCCGCCCTGAATAATGGTGGTTACCTTGTCGAAGTAACCGGTGCCCACTTCCTGTTGGTGTGAGGCAAAGGTATAACCACGAGCCACGGCATCGAACTCCGGCTGCTGGACTTTCTCGACGTAGTGCTTCATGCCTTCGCCCTGTGCATAAGCGTGAGCCAGGTCAAACATGTTGAACCACATGCTGTGAATGCCTGCCAGCGTGATGAATTGATACTTGTAGCCCATCGCCGACAGCTCTTGCTGGAAGCGAGCAATCGTCTGATCGTCCAGATTCTTTTTCCAGTTGAACGACGGTGAGCAGTTGTACGCCAGCAGTTTTCCTGGGAACTTGGCATGAATTGCATCGGCAAAACGCTTGGCTGCCTGCAAATCCGGGGTCGAGGTTTCGCACCACACCAGATCAGCGTACGGGCAGTACGCCAGACCACGACTGATCGCCTGTTCAATACCTGCATGGGTACGGAAGAAGCCTTCGGCAGTACGCTCGCCGGACACAAACTCGCTGTCGTAAGGATCGCAGTCAGAGGTCAGCAAATCTGCGGCATCCGCATCAGTACGCGCGATGACCAGCGTCGGCACACCGAGCACGTCTGCAGCCAAACGGGCAGCAACCAGTTTTTGGATCGCCTCCTGGGTTGGCACCAGCACTTTACCGCCCATATGACCGCACTTCTTCACCGCAGCCAGCTGATCTTCAAAATGCACCCCGGCAGCACCGGCTTCGATCATCGCTTTCATCAATTCAAAAGCATTTAGCACGCCACCAAACCCGGCTTCGGCATCGGCGACAATCGGCAGGAAATAGTCGGTATAACCCTTGCTGCCCGGCTCAATTTTATTGGCCCATTGGATCTGATCCGCCCGGCGGAAAGTATTGTTGATACGTTCAACCACTGCCGGCACGGAATCAACCGGATACAGCGATTGGTCCGGATACATCGCAGACGCAGTATTAGCATCCGCCGCCACCTGCCAGCCAGACAGGTAGATTGCCTCAATACCCGCCTTGGCCTGTTGCAACGCCTGGCCGCCGGTCAGCGCACCCAGGCTGTTGACATAACCCTTGCGTGCTTTACCGTGAAGCAGCTCCCACAGCTTAGCGGCACCGTTTTGCGCCAGTGTACAAGCCGGGTTTACCGAACCACGTAGATTAATGACATCTTCTGCACTGTACGGGCGGGTGATACCCTCCCAGCGGGCCGATTTCCATTCCTGTTCCAGTTGTTGAATCTGTTGAGCACGAGAGGTAGACATAATTTTTATCCTTTTCAATAATGTAGGGTTAATGGTCAGGAACGGATTTAGGCCAGGAGCTCATAGCCAGGTAAAGTCAGGAAATCGATTAGCTCGTCTTGTGTCGTAATACGCTCCATCAGGTGCGCAGCTTCTTCAAATCGGCCTGCGTTAAAACGCGCCTCACCGACTTCTTCACGTATCACAAGCATTTCTTCTTTCAGCATCTGACGGAACAGCGCCTTGGTCACCAGTTGACCATCACTTAAACTCTTTTCGTGATGGATCCATTGCCAGATCGACGTACGGGAGATTTCCGCCGTTGCCGCATCTTCCATCAGACCGTAAATCGGCACACAACCGTTGCCAGAGATCCAGGCCTCGATGTATTGCACCGCCACGCGGATGTTGGCACGCATACCAGCCTCAGTTCGCTCCCCGTCGCAGGGTTCCAGCAACTCCGCAGCACTGATAGGCGCATCATTTTCACGCAGCACCTCCAGTTGGTTGCGGCGCTCGCCGAGTACCCGGCTGAACACGTCCATCACGGTGTCAGCCAACCCCGGATGGGCCACCCAAGTACCGTCATGCCCGTTAGTAGCTTCCAGTTCTTTATCTGCTCGTACCTTATTCAGCACCCAGGCATTTTTCTCAGCGTCTTTGCTAGGGATAAACGCCGCCATACCGCCCATGGCAAAGGCACCACGCTTGTGGCAAGTCTTGATCAGCAATCGGGAATAGGCGCTGAGGAAAGATTTATCCATGGTGACCGACTGACGATCCGGCAATACCCGGTCACCATGATTTTTCAACGTTTTGATATAGCTGAAGATGTAATCCCAGCGGCCGCAGTTCAGCCCAACAATATGGTCACGCAGGTGATACAGGATCTCGTCCATTTGGAACACCGCCGGCAGTGTTTCGATCAGCACCGTCGCCTTAATGGTTCCACGCGGTAGTTCAAAACGATCTTCAGTGAAGCTGAAGACCTCACTCCACCAAGCGGCTTCCTGCCAGGACTGGGTTTTTGGCAGATAGAAATAAGGTCCGCTGCCTTTGGCCAGCAATTGGCGGTAGTTGTGGAAGAAATACAGAGCAAAGTCGAACAGACCGCCGGGGATAGCTTCGCCCTGCCACAGCACGTGTTTTTCCGGCAAGTGCAAACCGCGCACCCGGGCAATCAATACTGCTGGGTTAGGCTTCAACTGATAAATTTTGCCAGCGTCGTTGGTATAAGAGATGGTACCGTTCACCGCGTCATGAAGATTAATCTGGCCGTCGATAACTTTGTCCCAGCTCGGTGCCAACGAATCTTCAAAATCCGCCATAAACACCTTCACATTGGCATTCAGGGCATTGATCACCATCTTGCGTTCAACAGGGCCGGTAATTTCTACCCGGCGATCACGCAGATCATCGGGGATACCTCGGACCCTCCAATCGCCATTACGAATGGAATCAGTTTCCGAAATGAAATCAGGAAGATCACCATGATCGATCTTCTGCTGCCAGCAGGCGCGCGCAGCCAATAGTTTGTTACGCTGTGGAGTAAATTTACTCACCAGTTCCGCCAGGAATTCGACCGCGTCATCCGTCAACACCTGTCGCTCAGCAGCAGTGAAACCCTGCGTAAACGTTAACTCCGTGCCTACTATCTGTTGCGTCATTGTCTTGCTCCTTCCCATCGTTGCGCGCTACCGTTGTTGTTAAGCCAGCGCATCTTCGTCAGAAATCAGTGTGGATCGGTGCATATAAAACGATCCTTAACTGGTCAGATCTCTTCTCTCTGGATCTAAGAATACTCAACTAAAAATAAAAATCAAAAACGATTTCCATTTTATTATTAAATATTTTATTAACCTTTTATTATCAATTGGTTAATGAAAATAACAATAACCCCAGGTAAGGAAACCGGTTCCATTAGCGTTAATAAATAGAATTAAGTGATTGTTATAGAATGATTTTCACTGAAATAGGGAGGGTACAAAGGAAGATGCTTCGGGTAGGCATGACGTCGGCGGCCTCGATTCAGCCGCCGCTTTAGGAAGAAGTGTTACTCGAGGGTCGGGTTCATATGACGCAGATCGTACGGGGTGATCTGGTAAACATAGTAGTTGAGCCAGTTAGTGAACAACAGATGACCATGGCTACGCCAAGAGGCTTTTGGTGTGAGTTCAGGATTATCATCGGGGAAGTAATTCAGTGGCACTACAGGATTAAGACCGGCATCGTTATCACGACAATACTCACCAGCCAGCGTTAAAGCATCATATTCTGGATGACCGGTTACAAATGCCAGCCGTTTATCTTTGCTGGCAAATAGGTAAGCCCCCGTTTGCTCCGACTCTGCCAAGATATCCAGATCCGTGTACTGCCGGATAATTTCCGTAGGGAAGTCCGCATAGCGTGAATGAGGAGCCAGGAAGGTATCATCAAAGCCACGGGTTAGCAGTGCATGCTGCTGTAGTGTTTGATGCTGATAAACACCGGAGAGTTTCACCTCTCGCGTCATCTTCGGGATACCATACAGAATGTTCAATGCAGCCTGGACCGCCCAACACACGAACAACGTGGATGTCACGTGGTTCTTAGCCCAATCGATGACCCGTTCAATCTGGGGCCAATAAGCCACATCACAAAAATCAACCAGTCCTAACGGGGCGCCCGTTACAATCAGACCATCAAAGTTCTCATCCTGAATGTCTTCAAAATCACAGTAAAAATTGTTCAGATGCTCCGCAGGCGTGTTCTTCGATTCACGACTGTCGACACGCAACAGCTGAATGTCAATTTGCAGCGAAGAGTTGGAAAGCAGGCGTAAAAACTGATTTTCCGTCTCGATCTTCTTTGGCATCAGGTTAAGGATCAGCACTTTCAACGGCCTGATTTCCTGGTTTTTTGCCCGTGAGGATGTCATCACAAAGACATTCTCATTGCGCAAGAAACTAACCGCAGGTAACTCATCAGGAACACGAATCGGCATTGCTTAATCCTCACACATCCGTTTAAACGTTTAGACTTCTAGATGCCCGAAGATAGCGCTTTTTTAGCACAATGTCGAGTATTCAACGGGAAGGTGAAAATGTTTCATTGCTTAGAAACAGGCGGAAAATCGTACGTTGTTGGTCGATACAAAGCAAAAAGGCCATCCTTTCGGATGGCCTCTTGGCTTAATTGATGCTT
>NZ_BCTT01000010.1 GCF_001590905.1 Serratia grimesii NBRC 13537 | reverse complement strand
TCCTCTTCATAATATCTCTTCATTTCTCCTGTATCACTGCCCAGTGACAAACCAGCAAATGCGGTTTGATGCAGGTACCATCATGGTTGCTATCGGTCATTCCATAAGCATTTCTGACGTCGGCTCACAACGTCGGTCGATGAGCTTGTGCAATCTGCATAAGAGTCATAATGTTAATTGCCTTGAGACGCAGATTCTTACATGAAAGTGAGCCGTTTTTTAAGGACGACTGGCGATAAGTGATATATAACCAAATAGTGCAAAAGATAAGGGGAATCGGATGAGAGGGGGATTATTTTTGCTGGTTGTTTTAATGCTATCTGGTTGCTCAGGGCCTTTGGGATCAATCTTGGGTGTTATTCCTCAGCATTCTGACATTTGCCCACAGGGGAGAAACTCGATTACTGGTGAATGCCGTTAGTCATCAGAGCTTAAGACATCGAATCTAAAACGATTCACTCCTTGCCTGCATTGTTTGGTTAACGTGTACATTTGCCCAACACACCATGCTGTTATGATGTGGTCAGCCTGGCATATAGCCTGCCACATAACGTCATTAAGACCCTATCCGGTTATGTAAAACCGGATATTGCTTTTTTAAGCATCAGATCTTAACTCCCCCCCAGTAGTGGAATCTCATCCGCACTACAGTTCGCCACTAACATCATAGCTACGACGACGAGGATGGAGATGATGGTGCATAGATCCGACTTGCGCATGCTGCTCCTTAGCGTCCAGTGACACCGATGACTTCGATTGCTGCCCTGTGCAGCTTTTGGCAGTAGTCGTCGGGTTGTTTTTCGATCTCTTTGATCAGATAGGCGAGAATACTTTGCTTGCTGATAGGTGTGTTCGCAGAAAGCACCTGAATGACGCTTTTACCGACCAGATGATATATGTGCTCACGGTACGTCTCGATATCTTTATCGCTGAGTCCGTAAAGGGAATAATCGATCATAAAAGTTTACCGCTGGTGGAATTTAAAATGCCAGCCGAAGCTGGCAGAGAAGCCATATAAAAAAATAAAGTCCTGCAAATTCCACTTAGGTTGATATCTATGTGGAAGGTTTACGATAACGTAGTAAGAATATTCCTATCAATAGGTAACGGCAATCCAGATGGCTAATTAGGAAAATCCTCAGGTTATGCGCATAGTGCGGGCCGTGCCGGAGGAGGAACTGAACGGTATAGATATACAGATTTAATCTTCCGTCTGCGAGCTCAGGCTCTCAGGCAGTAGCTGCGCCAGCAGCAGGTCGAGAGTTAACATCAGTCCATAACGTGCAGCGCTACCGCCACTGAGTGGCAATACTTTATCGGCCAATTCGGCAAGTGTACTGCCTGCTGGGGCCACGGCTATACGGTAAGCTCCAGTAGCGCCGGCCAGCTTCGCGGCGTTAAGCAAATCAGTGTTTTCCCCACTCATTGATAGCAGAACTACGCATTGCTGCGTGCTAAGTGTGGACGCTGTCATCCGCATTAGCGCAGCGTCTTGACAGGCGAAGGCGGGATAGCCAAGTCCGACCAAGCGTTGCTGCAATTCATTGACGTACAGCGCCATGCTATTTACACCAAAAATATGCACACTTTTGGATTGGCTTAATTGTTGGCAGGCTTCGATCAATGCAGCATGCTCTACCTGCTGCAGTTGCTGATGCAACGTGGTTTCTATGTCATTAACGCGTTGCAGCCACAGGCGCGGTGGTCCATTGGGGGCCGTTTGCGCGGTTAAATAGCGTGAACCGCTGACGCTGGCCTGGGCCAATTTCATTCGCAAATCGCGAATATCATCACAACCAATAGTTTTGGCAAAGCGCGTGATAGTTGCCGGACTGACACCCGCCTGGCTGGCGAGTAGCTCAATGGTAGCGGAGGAGGCGAAGGCGATATCGTCCAAAATGGTTTGCGCGACCTTTGCTTCCTGCTGGCTGAGCTGATTTTGGCGTGCGCGGATCTGATAGACAATGTCGCCAATATCTTCACAACCAATGGATTTAGCAAAACGACTGAGCGTTGTAGAACTGACGCCAGGCAGCTTACCGATACCGGCGGCTGATGCGAAAGCGATATCCATGCCGCCCAATACGGGTTGAGCCACCGCGGCTTCAGCCTTTGCCGGCACGGGCTGGGTACGCATCAAAGAGATAAAGTCGTTAAGATCCTGGCAGCCAAGGGACTGAGCAAAATGAGCGACGATCTCGGTACTGACACCAGCACGTTCGGCCAACTGTTCAATGGTTGCCGTTGACGTGAATCCGGGATTATCCAGGATGGTCCGGGCAATTTTCGCTTCCTGGCGATTGAACGGGCTTTGGCGAAACTGAATGTGGTAAACGAGATCCATGACTGCAGTGTCCCTTCTGTTATGCCAATCGGCGATCTGTGCTCCAAACTAGCCTGTTTTTCACACGGCATAAAGCAATACACAGAAGAATAAAGCACTGAAAATAATTTTCAATTCATCCCGCATGAAAACGAGATGCTCCTCTCATCGTTTAATTGTTGATAATTTATCCTGCTGTTTTTAAAGAATAAAACGGATTTTTTAATTCTATCTCCAAATAAAACTCAATCGTTGATCACAGTGTTGAAAAAAATTTTCATGATAATTTTTCTTTAATGGTTTGTTTTTAAAGGATTAAGTAAAAAAAATAATCAAATCCTATGGATCTAAGGTATTTACAAGCGTGTTACAGCATTGTTTTATATTTGCACAGCCGAGGTGGCTAGTAACAATCGGGACACCCAAAAAATGCAAACAATCGTCTTATGCTGCGCTGCAGGAATGTCTACCAGCATGCTGGTACAAAAAATGAAAACCGAGGCACAGAAACGTGCTTTGGATATCGAAATTGAAGCCGTGCCCGTAGCGGATTTTGAACGCATCGTTGAACGGGCGGACATTGTGCTACTGGGGCCACAGGTGAAATATGAACATGCGCGGCTTTCGGAACTGGCTGCCCCATTAGGCAAAACCGTCGCGGTTATTGACATGTTGGATTACGGCACCATGCGTGGTGATAAGGTGCTGGATAAGGCACTGGGCCTGTTGGGCTGATAACACCCTGTGGGGCATTGCCCCTCACACCCTATTATTGATTGATTTAGAACGGGTTATTTTATTAATCCGTCGGGGATTGCTGTGCCTGGAATCAGGCCAGGGGAGGTAATGATGGATTTGGAAACGAGCGTTATGGAGCTGTTGGTTCATGCTGGCAGTGCACGCAGTTCGCTGCTTTCGGCACTGCAACTGGCACGGCGCGGTGAGTTTGATGCTGCGGATGCCAAACTGGAAGAAGCAAAGTCTGGCATCGGTCGGGCGCATAGCATGCAGACGGAACTGATAGGCATGGACGAAGGCTGTGGAAAAATACCGGTCAGTTTAATTCTGGTGCATGCGCAGGACCATTTGATGAATGCAATGCTGATCCAGGATCTGGCCACCGACATGATCGAGCTTTATCGTCGTTTACCTCAAGGGGCAGGCAATGACTAAAATAACCGTAATTGGTGGCGGCAGTAGCTACACGCCGGAGCTGGTCGAAGGATTGATTGCGCATTATCAGGATGTGCCATTGACCGAGCTGGCGCTGGTGGATGTTGAATCCGGTCGTGAAAAAGTGGGCATCATTGCCGAACTGACCAAAAGAATGTTCAGGCGTAACGGGCTGGAACAGGTGGTCGTTTCGGTGCATTTTTCGCTGGAAGCGGCCATTCGTGGTGCCAGCTTCGTGTTAACTCAACTCCGTGTGGGGCAATTGGCAGCCCGCGCTGCTGATGAACGTCTGGGGCTCAAATATCAACGTCTGGGGCAGGAGACAACCGGAGTCGGTGGTTTTGCCAAAGCGCTGCGGACCATTCCGGTGATGTTGGAGGTCGCACGTACGGTAGAAGCGGTCGCACCAGATGCCTGGATTATCAACTTCACCAATCCTGCCGGGATCGTCACCGAAGCGGTATCACGCTACAGCAAGGCGAAGATCATCGGGGTGTGTAATGTGCCAATCACAATGCACCACATGATTGCCGACATGCTGAAAGCGCCGCACGATCAGGTGGATCTACGTTTTGCCGGGTTGAACCATATGGTGTGGGTACACCAGGTGACGCAAAGCGGGAAGGATGTCACCGCTGACGTATTGGACATGCTGAGTAATGGCGAAACACTGTCGATGAATAACATCAAAGACCTGCCGTGGCCTCCCGCTTTTTTACAGGCCCTGGGGGCGATTCCGTGCCCATATCATCGCTATTTCTATCAAACGGCTGGAATGCTGGAGGAAGAGATAGAAGCGGCTGCGGCGCAGGGGACCCGGGCTGAGCAAGTGATGAAAGTTGAGGCGGAGCTATTTGCTTTGTATGCCGACCCGGCATTGGATAAGAAACCAGAGCAACTGAGCTTCCGTGGCGGCGCGTTCTATTCAGAGGTGGCGGTCGAGTTGATCCGTGCCATTCATAACAACAGCGGCAAGGTGCTGGTGGTGAACACCCGCAATAACGGCGCTATTCAGGGACTGCCGGACGATGCGGTGATTGAAACTAACTGCGTGATCGATGCGCAGGGTGCACACCCACTGAGTTTTGGCCCGATGCCACTGGCAATGAATGGGTTGACTCAGCAGGTAAAAGATTTTGAACGGCTGACGATTGAGGCCGCAGTGCATGGCGATCGTCAAAGTGCACTGTTGGCGCTGGTCGTGAATCCATTGATTGGTGGTGTTGGCATTGCGCAACCCTTGCTCGATGAGGTGCTGAGCCTGAACCAAGCCTATTTACCGCAGTTTAATTAAGTCGAAATTCCATAATAACAATCACGACAGAACCGGTTTTGCCGGGCAGGGGGGATGATGGCGGGTTTAAATAGCATTCTTGAACGTTACGTATTGCCGACGGCGTTAAAAATCGCAGGGCAAAAACATATTTTGTCGGTGCGGGACGGCATAATTCTCAATATGCCGTTTATGTTGATTGGGTCGTTCTTCCTGATCTTCGCCTATTTGCCAATCCCCAGTTATGCCAACCTGATGGGGGAGGTGTTTGGTGCAGCCTGGCGGGACAAACTGCTGTACCCGGTTAAGGCAACCTACGACATCATGGCAATTATCTCCAGCTTTGGTATTGCCTATCGGTTGGCGGAAAAATACCGTGGCATGGACCCGCTGAGTACCGGTGCTGTTTCGTTGGTGGCGTTCATCATGACGATTCCCCAGCACACGCTGTTTGCGCCTGTGAAAGGGGCTGCCGAGCAGATCGTCAAAGGTGTGTTGCCGATGAATTTTATCGGCAGTCAGGGGTTGTTTGTGGCAATTGTCGTGGCGTTGCTATCGACGGAAATCTACCGTTTTGTGCATAACCGCAATCTGGTGATCAATATGCCGGAAGGGGTTCCGCCAGCGGTGGCTAAATCCTTCTTGGCGCTGATCCCGGGCTTTTGTGTGTTGGCGGTAATTTTGTTGTTGCGTCTGATCGTCGAAGCCACGCCGTTTGGTGATATCAACACCATGATTGCTACGCTGATCGGTATTCCGATGCACCATGTGGGCGGAACACTGCCGGGGATGATTTTCTCGGTCATCCTGATCGGCCTGCTATGGACGCTGGGACTGCATGGGGATGCCATTGTATTGGTATTTATTCAGCCGGTTTGGCTGGCAAACATGTCGGAAAATTTGGTCGCGTTTCAGAACAACCAACCGATCCCACACATCATTACTCAGCAATTTTACGATCTGTGGATCGCCCCCGGCGGAACAGGGGCCTTATTGGGACTGGTCATCTTTATGCTGGTGCGCAGCCGTAGTGCGCAGATGAAACAGTTGGGTAAAATTGCCGCGCCAGGTTGTCTGTTCAACATCAGCGAACCCATGGTATTCGGTATTCCGTTGGTGATGAACCCGTACTTCTTCCTGCCGTTTATTTTGACGCCGGTCGTCTTGGTGATCGTGACTTACAGTGCGATGGCAACCGGGTTGGTAACGCCTCCGGTCGGTATTGCGTTGCCATTCACCACACCGATTTTCATTAGCGGCTATTTAGCCACCGGCGGGCATATATCGGGAACGGTGATTCAAGTCGTCAACTTGCTTATTTCAATGGCCATTTACTACCCGTTTTTCCGGGCCTGGGACAAGCAAAAATACCGCGAAGAAAACCAGGCTTCGGCATCGGTACAAAATGCCGTGACGGGTGAACAACCGTTGACGCCATAACCAGGCGCACCCTCTGCGTCGGTCAGCATCACCGATGTAGAGGGTGACGAAAGTTGCGTGTCATGACCATGCTAATGCCGCCGCAAGGCGGTCTTTTATTTGGTATCGTGGGCGATCAAGCACGTTAGCGGAGGCTTTCGATCCAGTGGAAAATGCGTGCAAGGTTGGGGGTGATATCGCCGATATTAAATATCGCACCTACCCATACTGCAATCATGATTGCCACTCCAATGACAACCGGCAAATCCATTTTACTCATTGGTTATCGTCTTCAATGGGTTAACAAGTTTTCAAGCCTAGCATTAATCGCTGCCAGGATAAAATTTCAGTCTATTCTTGCTTGGGTTTGGCAGCCTAAAAGGCTCCCTGCATGGGCGCAGTGTTACGCTATTCTATTGGATTAGTGAATTAAGGAGGAGGGTGATGAAAGAGTTAACTGTAGTTGGGCATGGCCTGCGACTGAAGATTTTGACGGTTGAAGATACGGATATCGTTCATCGTTACTTCCACGAAAATCAGCATCACCTCTCACAGTGGGAGCCGATTCGGCCTGAAGATTTTTATCGTGCAGAGGTGATTCGTCAGCGGTTATGCCATGCACACAGTGACGCTGAGCTGGGGCTGGCTTATCAGTTCGGGATTGTTAATGGTACTGGTACCGAAATGCTGGGCGCCTGCAATTTTTCCAACATTGCTCGTGGCCCTTTTCAGGCCTGCCATTTGGGGTATTCAATTGCTGCGCGCCATGAAGGCAAAGGCATTATGACTCAGGCATTGAGTGCTACCATCGAGTACATGTTGGGAGAATTGGATCTACACCGGATTATGGCCGCTTATATTCCGACAAATACCCGGAGTGAAAAGTTGTTGCTGCGTTTGGGTTTTGAAAAAGAAGGCTATGCAAAATCCTACCTCAAAATTGCCGGCCGCTGGCAGGATCACGTACTAACCTCGTTGATCAACCGACGGCATGCAGAGTAACCATCAGCGTAGAAAGCCAAAAAAAGCCACCCGAAGGTGGCTTATCGTCAGAACGTCGGTTAGTCCAGTTTAGGGTGCTGGTCGATCAACGTTTGTTTTTTCTTTTCCAGCTCGGCGATCTGCTCATTGATATCATCGACTTTTTGTTCGATGTTGTCGTAGGTCTCTTGCAGCAGTTCCTTGGCTTCCGAACGGTCTGAAGCAGCCGGTGTGGCACCGCGTAGCGGTTTATTGGCGGTTTCCTTCATGTACAACCCGGTGATCAGACCGATCACCGCGACGACCATCAGGTAGTAGGCCGGCATATAGAGGTTGCCGGTTGATTCGACTAACCAGGCGGCAACCGTCGGCGTTGCACCGGCAACCAGTACCGAGATGTTGAACGAGATCGCCAAGGCGCTGTAGCGAATGTGTGTTGGGAACATCGCAGGCAGAATAGATGCCATCACGCCAGTGAAGGAGTTGAGCAATACGGCCAATACTAATAGGCCAACGAAGATCAAACCAATCACATTACTGTTGATCAAAATGAAGCACGGAATAGCCAGTGCG
The DNA here is from genome assembly GCF_001590905.1 of Serratia grimesii NBRC 13537. Lineage (GTDB taxonomy): Bacteria > Pseudomonadota > Gammaproteobacteria > Enterobacterales > Enterobacteriaceae > Serratia > Serratia grimesii. The sequence continues at coordinate 443,878 of NZ_BCTT01000010.1, read as the reverse complement.
AGCAGGCCTATACTACCGCCGATAATAAACGGCTTACGGCCGATGCGGTCGCTGGTCAGGCCGATGACCGGTTGCACAAACAGCATACCGATCATGACGGCGATGATGATCAGGACGCCGTGGTCTTCCGAATAATGCAGATTATGCGACAGGTAACTCGGCATGTAGGTCAACAACATGTAATAAGTCACGTTGGTCGAAATGACGATACCGACACATACCAGCAGGCTTCTCCAGTGCTTGGCTGCAATCTCCTTGAATGAAGTCTTCGGTGGGTTTTCGATGGCGTTGCGATCTTCTTTCTCCATCTTATCCACATGTTGCTGGAACGCAGGCGTTTCTTCCAATGCATGACGCAGATAGAGACCAATTAAGCCTAATGGCGCAGCGATAAAGAACGGAATACGCCAACCCCAGTCGAGGAAATTAGTTTCACCAACGATGCTGGAAATCAGCACGACGACGCCAGCACCCATCACGAAACCAGCAATGGAACCGAAATCAAGCCAGCTTCCCATAAAGCCACGCTTTCTGTCTGGTGAGTATTCGGCAACGAAGATTGCTGCACCAGAGTATTCGCCACCTACTGAAAAGCCCTGCGCCAGTTTGGCCAGCAGCAGTAAGATTGGTGCCCAGATACCGATCGACGCATAAGAGGGGATCAGGCCGATGCAGAAGGTACTTACCGCCATAATAATAATGGTGATGGAAAGGACTTTTTGGCGGCCGAATTTATCGCCCATCGAACCAAAGAAGATGCCACCGAGCGGACGAACCAGGAAGGGGACAGAGAAGGTTGCCAGTGCGGCAATCATCTGTACGCCGGGAGTGGCGCCAGGGAAAAAGACTTGTCCAAGCGCGTAGGCCACGAAACCATAGACACCAAAGTCGAACCACTCCATTGCGTTGCCTAATGCAGCCGCGGTAATTGCCTTCTTGAGTTTGCTGTCGTCAATAATGGTGATGTCATTAATATGCATCGGCTTATGTCGTTTTTTTCTTAACTTCATATAATCATCCCTTAATCAATTTTAGTCGTACGTAAATTCGCAATCCTTCTGCCCAGTTATCAATTTGGCTAATCTGAGTGCTTTGCACAGAGATCGGCTATTGCCATTTTTTGTGTGACGCGAATCACGTAATATCTCAATTTTCACCGAGAATATGTCATTTAGGTGACTAATTATTTTGCATGTATAGCTTAACGTTATATCTGGCAGCGATCAAATTTAGCAGTTTATCTTATGTGTTTGCACCGAATTAGTGCAAAAATAGGTTAACTATTGTGCGTATTGATGTTTTTTTGTCTGGTTGCGGATGCGTAAAGTATAGGAAGAAATGCGACAAAAACAGGCAATATTAATGTATTTTGCTGGGGGTGAAAGGGGGTGAAAAAAGGCCCGGCGGGAATGCCAGGCCGATGTGTTATTGCGGGGAGCCCCCAAATTCCAGATAAAGTTGCGCCAGGTTTTGATACTGGTCAAAACGATTTTCATCCAGAGCCAACTCCGCCAGTCGGCGGCGATGTTGTGCATCTAGCCAGAAATTAATGGGGACAGCGCCTTGCCGGTAACGGCTCTCATTGAGTTGTTCAGATTTACGCGCTAATGCCAGTGCAGACTGAAAATGCTTCTCTTGCGCGAGTAATTGCGTTCGCAACGATAAGGCATTATCGACATCGGCCATGGCTTTATAGAGTGCCTGTTTAAACTCAAGGACCTGCAGTTCATAGTCACTGCGGGCAATTTTGATATCGACGTTCATTTGCCGCCATTCCAGGAACGGCAACGACAATCCAGCCCCCACAGTGGCCAGCGGATTACGCAAAAACTCCAGCAAGGCGCTGCTACTGGCACCTAAAGAGCCGGTCAGGCTAAAAGCCGGATAGTACTGAGTGCGTTTTATGTCGACGTTGGCCAGCGATTCACGCAAGCGAAGTTCTTTGGCACTGATATCCGGGCGATGATGCAGGACGCTAACTGGAATACCTGCATTGATTTGTGGTAGCGGGCCAGTTGGCAGACGTGTGGGTTCAACTAATGCGCTGCCCGGCGGTGCACCTAACAGAAGCGTCTGTTCGTTCAACGCTTGCTGACGTTCACGCAGCAGGGCCAGATGGCTGCTTTCTTGATTGATCAGGCTCTGCTCGGCATCCACGACGTCCAACGAAGAGACGCTACCTGCACGGTAGCGGGCGTTTGCCAATTGCAGCGTTTGTCGAGAGTACGCAATGCTTTGCTGACTGACGCCGATCCGTTGATTGATAAAGCCGATGTGCCAATAGTTTTTACTGACGCTGGCGAGCAACGCTAAGCGTGCACTTTGTAAATCCTGTTGGGTAGCTTGGCTTGCCCATTCTGCTGCATCCCGTTGCCGTGCCAATTTACCCCACAGGTCTACCTCATAGCTGACACCAAGGTTAGCACTGCTGCTTTTGTTCCAAGCCGATGAATCGGAAAGGGCAGTATTTGCACTGCTATTGAGTGACGCGTTCACGCTAGGTGCCGTGCCGATATTGACTCGCTGTGCTGCCAACTGGGCACGATAGACGCGTAACGCCGCGGCGGCCAGATCGTTGTTGCTTATCATCACCTGTTGCAGCAAACGGTCTAACTGGGGATCGTGGAAATCATGCCAGTCAAAGGGAACCGGTGTGGCAGCATCGGTACTTGAATGCCAGTGGGCCGGGTAGCCCACCTTTGGTGGCTGATACTCACTTTTAAGGGTGTTGCCGCAACCAGCACTGATAAGAGCTGCGACACCTAAAGCCAGGGGGGATAAAATTTTCATAAGTTACTCGCTGGCCAGTGAAATGACCGGATCCATCCGCGCCGCTTTGCGGGCCGGGAGATAACCAAAGATCATGCCGATTAGAGTGGAGCAGCAAAAAGCCACGGCGGCGGCCTGCCAGGAATAGATGGCGGTCAACATGCCGCCTGCCAGCAGGGTAAACAGCGAGCCGGCAGCGAACGACAGCAAAATACCCAATACGCCGCCGATAAGGCAAACCAGCACGGCTTCGATCATAAATTGCTGCATTATGTCGCTACGTCTTGCTCCTACCGCCATGCGCACGCCGATCTCATGTGTCCGTTCTGTCACTGAAACCAGCATGATATTCATCACACCGAGGCTGCCGATGATCAGCGAAACCGAAGCAACCATCAGAATTAGCAGATTCAGGGTCATTGACGTGTGCTCGATCGATTTGCGGTATTTATCGAGATTGAACAGCATAAAGTCTTTGGCACCGTGGCGCTGGGTAAGTAACTGATTAATGGCGCTGACGGCGGCTTTATTGGAGACATCATCTTTCAAACGTACACTGATACTGCTAAGCGTCGGCTTACCCACCATGCGGTACATCACAGTGGTATAAGGCATCCAGACTCTGATGCGGTTAGGCGCGGAATCTTGATTACTTTGAACTACGCCAATAACCCGTGCAGGCACCGAACCGAGAAACACGATTTGCCCCAATGGCTCTACGCCGAACTCACCAAACAGCGAGAGGCGTGCGTTATCGTCAATGATCACTTCCTGCAACGCGTTACGATCATCCCGGAAAGTGCTGCCTTGTATCAATGTCAGGCCGTTAACGCGAAAATAATCGCGTCCTACGCCGTTGATCGAGGCCGTTGCCGATTTGCTGCGGAAACGAATACTGTCAGAGGCGGTAACCTCAGGGCTGACGCTATCGACAAAGCTCTGGTGAGCCAGTGCGTCTGCGTCTGCGGGCACCAAGGTACGAATGCTGTCGATTGCGTCATCAAAAAAATCGCGTCCGGGATAAATGCTGACGACGTTCGTGCCCAATCCTTTAATGTTCTCCAGTGTGCGCTGTTTGGCACCTTCGCCCAGGGCAACCACCGTCACCACCGCCGCAATGCCGAAAATGATGCCGGTCATGGTCAGCGCAGTGCGCAGGCGATGGGCGTTCATAGCCTTCAGCGCCATCTGTAACGATTCGCGGGTGCGATCGAGCAAGCTCTGCCAGTAACCTTGTACCACTGGCTGGCTTTTTTGCATGGAGGGAAGAGGATCAGGTGATTTGCGACCGCTGTCGGCAACGATCTCGCCGTCCTGCAGTTCGATGATACGTTGCGCATGCTGTGCCACTTTCATATCGTGGGTCACAATGACAACAGTATGGCCGCGTTGATTAAGCTCGTTGAGGATTTCCAGCACTTCCCGCCCGGATTTCGAGTCCAATGCGCCGGTGGGTTCATCCGCCAGGATGATTTCGGCACCGTTGATTAATGAACGGGCGATACTCACACGCTGTTGTTGGCCGCCGGAAAGCTGGCCAGGTTTGTGGTGTTCACGGCCTTCTAACCCGAGTCGAGCCAGAAGTTGTACGGCGTGTTGGCGACGTTGGTCACGTTTGCTGTTGGCGTAGATCGCTGGGATTTCAACATTCCCCAACGCGCTGATATCCGGCATTAAATGATAACGCTGGAAAATAAATCCGATATGTTCACGGCGTAGTTTTGCCAGTTCGTCTGGTGACAGGTGAGCGGCATTATGCCCATTGATGTAATAGTCACCTTGGTCCGGCACGTCCAGACAGCCAATAATATTCATTAACGTTGACTTACCTGAACCTGATGCACCGATGATGGCGACCAATTCCCCGGAGGCGATCGTCAGGTTGATGTTTTTCAGTACGGTCAGTGGCTGGCTGCTGTTGGTGTAGGTGCGACCAATGCCTTTCAACTCAATGATGGTATTCACAGTGATAAACCATCCTCGCCAGCTTTGGCATTTTCCTGTGCCAATACGACGTTTTCACCGGCTGTCAGTCCTGACAAGATCTGAATATCAACGTTATTGGTAATACCGGTTTTTACGTCGCGCATTTCCAAGCGGTTATCACTGGTCAGTACTTGCACTTGCTGTTTTTTGTCGGCGGTTTTATGTACTGCCTGAGCGGGTATCAGTAACGTGTTCTTTGCTTCGCCCAGCAGCAGTGAAACCTGAGCTGTCATGGCAATTCGCAGCCGATTGTCTGCATTGGGCACGTCCAAAAGCGCGTTGTAATACACTGACGCATTGGACGTCCCAGAGCCTGACGCTGAACTGCTACCGGAGAGAGAGTCGTCTTTCATTACCGACTCAGGGGCTAACTCGACAGTGCGCAGTGTGGCGGCATAACGCTTGTCTGGTTCGGAAAAAATCGTGAAGTAGGCTTTTTGTCCCTGAGATACGCGAGTAATGTCGGCCTCGGAAATCTGCGCCTTGATGGTCATTACGTCCAACTGAGCCAGTTTAACGATGGTGGGGGCGCTTTGGTTGGCGTTCACCGTTTGCCCTTGCTGTGTAATCACTGCAATCACGATACCGTCCATGGGAGCCAGAATTCGGGTATAGCTCAGATCGACCTTTTTCTTGTCTACCTCAATCTGTGCTTGCACGATACGAGCATTCAACGCGACCAGTTCAGCGCGTGTGGCGGCGAGAGTAGCCTCTGCCGTTTCAAAATCTTCACGTGAACCTGCTTCATCATCGAGCATGCGCTTTTGGCGTTTAAAGCGAGACTCAGCCTGTTTCAACAGCGCTTGTTTGGCCTGCAAATCAGCCTTGGCAACGTTCAGCGCGGCTTCGGCGTTGCGCAGATCATTACGTTGTGGCAGATCATCAATGTCGGCGATGGGTTGGCCTTTGGTGACTCGCTCGCCGAGTTTAACCTTCAGGGATTTGACCTGACCAGACACCTGCGCGCCCACGTTAACCCGCTCGAATGCATCCAGCTTACCGGTGGCCAATACGGCATTTTCAATACTGCCCTGACGGACCGGAGCGGTAACATAGGCCGCCTGAGAAGGGGTTTGCAGAGAGAAGATTGCAACCAAGATGAGTACGACCAGTAAAGCACCGGCGAGGATAAACGCCAAATGGCGCGGTGTGACTTTCATTGTGTTATCCATAACAGAGAAAACGATGATCCCAGAAAGTGTAATAGTCGCATCCAGCGCTTTAACTAACAATAAACACGCTGCAGTCGATGCTATAAAAGTTTCATTTGCTAACTATCGCAGGGTGAAAGCAATGGGTGGGCCTGAAGATAAAGCAGGCGGAAACATAAGATTTCTCTGTAAAATCAGTTGGTCATGTCTCGATAACTTGAATCCATAGCATTAATATGGATAATGGCGCCCCGAAGCGAAGGAATGCGCTATTAACTCAGTTGGCAGAGTGATTGGTTTTATCATGCTTATTTTGGCTACAAAATTGATAGACGCGGGTTCGAGTCCTGCATAGCGCGCCAGCTTCCTTCTTAAGGAATAGCTATCGTAAAGCGCACCCGGGTTGATTTGCACTATCGGCTCCTTGTTGGGATTTTCGGGTGTGCTTTCCCGTAACCGTTTCTCTTCCTTTCTTTTATCTCCTTCTCTTGTGATCGTTCTTTGCTAAACTGAGATCAGGCAGGTGTGCTGCCCGGCAACAGGAGATCGCTATGTCTGAGTCCGATCAACTGCAGGAATTATTGCAACGTGTAGCGGCACTTGAGGCCAGAGAAAAGTCGCTAACGGCTGCTTCCAACGCCTATCAGGCGATCATCACTACTATGCTCGGTAACCTGGAACAACAGGAGCGGGACAAGATTATTGCGATGATCGATCAGGCTCATGAGCTTGCCTATGCACGTGCTATTCAACGTTGCAATGAGCCACAGAAACAAAAAATCAAACAAGCCGACGATATCGCCCAGCGAATGTTTATGTTTGCCCAAGGCAAAAACTCTCTGCAACGCTAGTTGCCATGGGTATAACAGTTGCCGATTTTAAATTGCATAACTGATCTACCTGGGCGAACTGTACTTGTGTTAGTTTGAAGAAAGATTATTGCTATCAATAATGCCCCCCAGGCATAAGGTTGTAACGATGGACGCGATTAAAAGCATCTTGGTAAAAGAAATCGAGCGGATCAATCGACAGGAAGGGCGCGACGGCAAGCTGCGGTTTAACAGCGAATTTGCCCGTGATCACCGTTACCTGTGCCTCGCTATGTTTGCCGGTTATTTCGCTGTGATCGCCGTGATGTACCAGGTTCCTTATATGGGCTTCATTTCGTTTTTAGCATTCACCGCCTTTGTTTTATTCATGTTCGCGATGCTGCTGATTGAAATCAAACCGGTTTATCGTTTTGAGGACATCGGGGTGTTGGATCTGCGTGTATGCTATAACGGCGAATGGTATTTCACTCGCGCACTCTCTCCACAGTCGGTAAAGGCCCTGTTGGATGAGCCGATGATCGGTGCGGCGATGAAAACACGCATGCAGGAAATCATCGCCAATAAAGGCGAGATCGATTTTTATGACGTCTACGATCTGGCGTATTCAAAGAAGCCGCAGGATGAGCAGCCGCAGGTGGCAGTGCTTAACTGAAGGGTTCCAGACTGCGCGGTTGTCGATTATACTCACGCTTTGAAGCCTGATAAGCGTGTGGAGTTTACGATGAGTGATGATATTTTCGATTTTGATATCGATGCAGAATTAGCGCAAGCAGAAGAAAAAGCGGCGCAGAAGGCGAAAGAGCTCCCCGAGATCCTTGAGGACGAGGCGGACTGCGAAGGTTGTAAGATCTGATTGCCATCGCCAATAAAAAAACCGCTGCGGCGGTTTTTTTATGTCTGAATCGAGATATTGCAGGCAAAAAAAAAGCCCGTTTCAGGCGGGCCAACACTTAAGTAGTATGAGGGTTTATTTTTATTACTGTCTACATTGAGCATACGCGCAATGGTCTTCAAGAGATGTCGGTGTATTGTAACAAAATGGTTGTTGCTATGTTTCTCTGTTACTTGCGCCAGGCTGATGCTTAATCCAGCACGAATCCCCAAATCAGCAGCACTGCCACGGTAATCAGGCAGAGCGCAGAGACGGTAACCAGTACTTTTCCTAGAATATCTTTTTCTTGTTGCTGCTGTGCCACGTTACAGTTATCCAATTAAGAGTCTATGGATCAAATCGGCGATACCTAAATCCAGCACTATGATCGTCAGTGCAATACCGAGCATGGCCGATAGAAATCGAGTTTTACTGTTCAAATCAATACCCATCACCGCAGTGCGGTGTTCCCAGAGTAAAGGTTAAAACGTCGGGCTGAACGCCCAGTTTTGATAATTACAGAGTTTAAGAACCTTTCTCAACCTATAAGTTCCGTCTGTTTTGAGGTGGCCGCTGCGGGCAATGACACGCAACGGCCTATGTTGCTGAAGGATCAGTCAGTAACAATTCTTACGCCAATCTTACTGATCGCATTGCCATCCATTTCGGCAATGGTCCAGGTCAGGCCATCCCATTCAACCTGATCGCCCACCACAGGTTCACCCCCAATCAGTTGAATCACGAATTGGCCGAGTGTTTGCTGCTCATCCACACCTTCTTGCAGGTTAAGCCCATACACTTGAGAAATGTCGCTCAGACGCGCGTCCGACTGCAATATAAAGTCGCCGAAGAAGCGCTCATCCAACGTCACCACCGGTGCCTGACTGAACAGTTTCCCCAAGACGGGTAAATCATGCTCATGGCCGATAACGCACAGAATGTCATCTTCACGTAGTCGTGTGCTGCCGCTTGGGTGCAACAACTCCTTTCCGCGGAAGAGTGCAGCAATGCGCGTACCGGGGGGCATTTTAAGCTCTCGCAGGGCAGCCCCTACACACCAATTTTCTGACGAGAGTTGATAAACAAACTGTTCCCACTGGTTTTCCGGGTGTACATCTAACCCAACCCGTGAAATCGGCGCCAGTGCAGGTGGCACGATCACCTTGGCTTTCTTCGCAGCGAATGACAGCGTTGTACCTTGCAGTAGCAATGAAACCAATACGACGAAGAAAGCCACATTGAAGAACAGCTGCGCATTCGGCAACCCAGCCATCATTGGGAAAACGGCAAGAATGACCGGTACGGCACCGCGTAAACCGACCCAGGAGATAAAGCTGCGTTCGCGCAGGGTAAAACTACGGAACGGCAGCAACCCGATAAATACCGAAAGCGGCCGGGCGAACAAAATCATCCACAGCGACAACAGCAGGGCAGGGATGGCGATAGGCAACAACTCGTGCGGATTGAGTAGCAGCCCCAGCACTAAAAACATGCCGATTTGGCTTAACCAAGCTAAACCGTCAAAGGTTTGAACAATGCCATGCCGGTTGCGGATAGGGCGATTGCCCAGCATCAGGCCACACAGATACACCGCCAGGATGCCGCTGCCGTCCAGTGCTGTTGTCAGCGCAAAGATTAAAATGCCGCCGCTCACGGCCAGCAGTGGATACAAGCCTTCAGCCAGCTTGATATGGTTGATTAACGTCAGTAACAGCCAGCCGCCGCCAAGACCAAATACGATCCCCATACCAAACTGTTGCAGCAGGTGGAGAGGGAACATCCAGCTCAGGGTGGTTTCGCCGGCGGCGATCATCGCAATCAGGGTGATGGTAAGAAACACCGCCATTGGGTCGTTGCTACCGGATTCAATTTCCAGTGTGGCACTGACACGCTCGTTAAGTCCTTTTCCTCCCAACAGTGAAAATACTGCAGCGGCATCGGTAGAACCGATAATGGCGCCAATCAGCATACCCTGCAGCAGATCGAGGTTGAACAGCCAGGCGGCTGCGAGCCCGGTCAACCCGGCGGTGATCACCACGCCGATGGTTGCAAGAGAAAGGGCTGGCCAAAGTGCAACACGGAATGAACTGACGCGGGTACGCATACCGCCGTCCAGCAGAATCACGGCGAGAGCCAGGTTGCTGACGAGATAGGCCACAGGATAATTACTGAATACGATGCCGCCTGGCCCATCGACACCTGCCAACATGCCTATGGCCAGGAAGATGACCAGGATGGGGATACCCAGACGTGAAGAAAATGAACTGAGAAGAATACTTGCTCCCACCAACACGGCACCGATGATGAACAAACTGTTAATGGTGCTGGCATCCAAAATAACGTTCTCCTGCAGGCTGGGGGAAAGGCGTTGCGCGCGGGCGCAGATACCCCATGATGATAGCCTGTTTTTTAGGTAAAACGCCAAGGCTGATTCGCAAAACATTTTGCATTTATTGTCATTTAAGGGGTAAAGCCTGATGAAGAGGGGAGAAAGCGGTGAACTTCCTGCTTTTATCTATATTTATCAGCTTGCTGTGGTTCTATTCGGACAATAAAACCCGTTTTTCATTGCGGTGAGGGAAAGAAAAACCATTAAACCCCCGCGAGGAGGCTTAATGGTTTGCAGGCAGGGTGTCGTTAATGATCGAGTGATTGCAGGGCTCGCTTGATCAGCTCAGAAGCCAGTTTTCGTTCTGACTCTGAAATGCCATCAAGGTTAAGGCTGGAAAGCTCGGTGACCAGAATGCTGCGATCCTTGCCGCTGATTGACGAATCCAGCGCGGAGAGTAACCGACCAAGGATTTTCAGTAGGGTGGCATTTTCCGGTACGGCTTCCTGAGCCGAAGTGTCTTTATCATCAGTCATTAAAAATCCTCTCTGTCGTGACGGAAGGGAGATACTGCAAGCATTGCCGTGATAACGACAACGCCGCCCCTCAGGGTTCATTGAGCCCAATCGCTACCGTAAGGCAGGGATGTGGATTTCTGCTTATGCGTTGCAGTTATAACAACTCGCAACAATATGCTCCAGCATAACTTTGCCTTAACTTTCGCCATCGGTGTGAGCAATGTGTGCTCAGTACCAGAAATGGGGGGCAGTTCTGGCGTGAAGCGAATGATATCGGTTCTGATGTACAGCGGTATGACAATGAAAAGCCCGGCCAGCTGAAACGATGACCGGGCGATTGGATTATTGCGGTTTTCCCGAGAACAAGAAACGGATCAGCGGAATGCGTTTGTGCAACTCATATAAGGCGAAGGCACAGGAGAAGACAAACACCAAACCCACCACGAATCCCAGCAGGTTATTGTTGATATACGGTGTCACAAAAGCGCCATATATCAAGGTTAGCGGATGGTGCACCAGATATATAAACAGAGACGCATTGACCAGATAAGTGATACGCGGCGAGTGATAGTTCAGCAGGTTATGTCCGAATGAGAAAATCACGTTGGACATCAAGATCCCCAACACGGTTTTGATCAGCACTTCCAGCTCAAACATATAGCTACTGTGGGCCAGATACTTCTGATTCAGCATGTAGGCTATGAACAACAGCACGGAGCCCAGCAGCGACCAAGCCGAAGGTTTGAGAAAAATCTCTTTAAGCCATACGTACTTAAATGCGTATGCGCCAAGGATGAAGAACGGCAGGTAGAACATCGTCTCCATCACCACGAAATTGAACAAGCCGTTGGAAAGTAAATGAGGTGCGAAAATTAAAATAATACGGTGCGCGGCCGAATAGCATAACGCATAAATAAGAAAGAACAGTGAGATGTTTCCTAATCCAGTCATTTTATTTATTGGATAGGGAATTACATGGTTTTTTTGTGCCTTGATTTTTTTGAAAAGATAAAAACAGGCGGTGGTCAGTAATGACAGTGTTAATAAAAACCACAGGTGAGAAACCAGTTCCCAAACTGTTACATTTATTTTTTGGTAGAGCGAAAAATTGTCCCAGCCGTTTAATTTATCTGTGAAATATTTCAGCATGAAAAATTGAGGAACAGTTATTAAGGGGATCGAACTCAGCAATGGGATTGCGACGCGTTCCAGTCTGACCTTCAACCACTTATGGCTTTCATAGCGCTCATAGAGCATGTAGGAGAAGTAGCCTGAAATCACGAAGAACACCTGCATGCGGAAGGCATGGATGAAGTCGTTCAGCACTGTCAGCGAGAAGGAGGGCGTGGCACTGTTCACTGCCCAGGCATGGCTGGAATAGATCAGAGAGAGATGAAAAGGGATGCCGAGCAACATCAAATAAGCCCGGATCGAATCGAGGAAAAACTCGCGTTGGTTGCTGCCGTTTGTCATAGGTTACCGCTGGTGATTTTATCGAGTGGTCATTAACACGCTTAATAAGTCGGCAATAGTTAAATCGCAATCCCAAACCCTACTATACCGTTTCACATTTTTCCATAGCGTCTTGTTGCGCGGCTTGCTACGCTGGTGTTTAGTCAGCTGCTTAAACAATGAGCCATAAACATGAACCATCCATTTATCATGTTGTCGGAAAGCTGAATAATCCATTAATATGGATTTAAATGATTTGAGCACACGAATAGGGGGGGATGTGCTAGTTAATATATTATCCAAAAAACCACGCGCCGCGAGCGTACGTTGGTTAGGTGCGACCGTATTGTTCACGCTGTTTACTTCGCAAGCATGGGCTTTTTCTATTGATGATGTTGCCAAGCAGGCACAGGATCTGGCAGGAAAAGGCTTTGAGGCTCCGAAGAGCAACCTTCCTTCTCAATTCCGTGAGATGAAATTCGCGGATTACCAGCAGATTCAGTTCAATCACGATAAAGCCTATTGGAACAAACTGAAAACCCCTTTCAAGCTTGAGTTTTATCATCAGGGGATGTACTTCGACACGCCGGTGAAAATCAATGAGGTCACTTCGACCACCGTCAAGCAGATCAAGTACAGCCCGGACTACTTCAACTTTGGTTCGGTGAAGCACGATCCTGATTCGGTAAAAAACCTCGGCTTTGCCGGTTTCAAGGTAATTTATCCGATCAACAGTGCGGATAAGAACGACGAAATTATGAGCCTGCTGGGCGCGAGTTATTTCCGCGTAGTGGGTAAAGGGCAGGTTTACGGGCTTTCCGCGCGTGGTCTGGCGATTGATACTGCACTGCCTTCAGGCGAAGAGTTCCCGCGTTTCCGCGAGTTCTGGGTCGAACGTCCTAAGCAAGGCGACAAACACCTGGTGATTTACGCGCTGCTAGATTCACCGCGCGCCACCGGGGCTTATCGTTTTGTCGTCTATCCGGGCCGCGATACCACCGTGGATGTCGAGTCTAAAGTATTCCTGCGCGACAAGGTCGGCAAGCTGGGCATGGCACCGCTGACCAGCATGTACCTGTTCGGGCCGAACCAACCTTCGCCAACCCTGAACTACCGCCCGGCGCTGCATGACTCCAATGGTCTGTCAATCCATGCCGGCAACGGCGAGTGGATCTGGCGTCCGCTGAATAATCCGAAGCATTTGTCTGTCAGCACCTATCAGGTCGAGAACCCTAAAGGTTTCGGTCTACTGCAGCGCGGCCGCAACTTCAAGGATTATGAAGATCTGGATGATCGTTACGATCTGCGTCCAAGCGCCTGGATCGAGCCGCGTGGCGATTGGGGCAAGGGTAAGGTTGAACTGGTGGAAATCCCAACGGCGGATGAAACCAATGACAACATCGTTGCTTTCTGGACCCCGGACGTATTGCCGGATGCCAAAACGCCGCTGGCGCTGAGCTATCGCCTGCATTTCACCCGTGACGAAGACAAACTGCATTCGCAGGACATTGCCTATGTTAGCCAAACCATGCGTTCTACTGGTGACGTGAAACAGTCGAACTTGATCCGCGAGCCAGACGGTAGCGTGGCATTTTTGGTTGACTTCGTTGGTCCAGTGCTGAAAGGCCTGGACGGCGCTACGCCGGTTGCCGCGCAAGTGAGCATTGGTGATAACGGCGAAATGGTAGAAAACAATGTCCGCTATAACCCCGTGACCAAAGGCTGGCGTTTGACGCTGCGTCTGAAAGTTAAAGACGACAAGAAGCCGGTAGAAATGCGCGCAGCGCTGGTCAATGGTGATAAGACCCTGTCTGAAACCTGGAGCTATCAGCTACCTGCCAATGAATAAGTCTACTCAACTTGCCCAAGATTATCTTGCGGCAATGCCTCTGACCGCTGAGCGGTCAGAGGCGCTTAAACCACAACCGGGTGTAGATGACGCTCAGGCACTGGAGGCGCTCCATCGTAAGATGGGCGCTGCCGATGCCAACGTTAATACGCTGTCGGCGGATGACGTGGCGTTGGCCTCGGTCAAGGCGCGTATTGAAAGCGCCTGGCCGGATGCGGTCAGCGACGACGATTTTGATACCGATGTGGAAGGGCGTAGCATTCTTAAGGCCACGCCGCCGATTAAACGTACCCGTATGTTCCCAGAAGCTTGGCGCACCAATCCAGTCGCGCGCTTTTGGGATTCTCTATTGGGCCGTTCGCCGCACAATCGCCATGCATCCAAAGAGGAAGCCGCTGCGGAAAACCGCTGGCGTGTGGTCGGCTCTATGCGTCGTTATGTGCTGTTGGTACTGATGCTGGTGCAGACAGGTATCGCTACGTGGTACATGAAAACCATTTTGCCGTACCAGGGTTGGGCGTTGATCGATCCGATGGCCATGTGGGATCAGGACTTGATGCAGTCAGTGTTGCAACTGCTGCCCTATGTGTTGCAAACCGGCATTCTGATCCTCTTCGCTATTCTGTTCTGCTGGGTATCGGCGGGGTTCTGGACTGCGCTGATGGGCTTCTTGCAGTTGCTGATCGGCAAAGACAAATACAGTATCTCCTCTACCATCAAGGGTGATGAGCCAATCGACCCAGCGCACCGCACCGCGTTGATTATGCCGATCTGTAACGAAGACGTTGAACGCGTGTTCGCCGGCCTGCGTGCGACCTATGAGTCCGTTGCCGCCACCGGCCAGCTCGAACATTTCGATATCTACGTGCTGAGTGACAGCTATGATCCGGATATCTGCATGGCGGAACAGAAAGCCTGGATGGAACTGTGCCGCGACGTAGACGGTCATGGTCGTATCTTCTACCGCCGTCGCCGTCGTCGTGTGAAGCGTAAAAGCGGCAACATCGATGACTTCTGTCGTCGCTGGGGCGGTGAGTACAGCTACATGGTGATTCTGGATGCTGACAGCGTGATGAGCGGTGAATGTCTCACCGGTTTGGTACGCTTGATGGAAGCTAACCCGAACGCCGGTATTATCCAGTCTGCGCCGAAAGCGTCAGGCATGGATACGCTGTATGCTCGCGTGCAACAGTTTGCTACCCGGGTCTACGGGCCTTTGTTTACGGCAGGCCTGCATTTCTGGCAGTTGGGTGAATCTCACTACTGGGGTCATAACGCGATTATCCGCGTGAAGCCGTTTATTGAGCACTGTGCGTTGGCACCGTTGCCGGGTGAAGGCTCCTTTGCCGGTTCTATCTTGTCGCATGACTTCGTAGAAGCTGCGCTGATGCGCCGTGCCGGTTGGGGAGTGTGGATTGCTTATGATCTGCCGGGCAGCTATGAAGAATTGCCGCCAAACCTGCTGGATGAACTGAAACGTGACCGCCGCTGGTGTCACGGTAACCTGATGAACTTCCGCCTGTTCCTGGTCAAAGGCATGCACCCAGTACACCGTGCAGTGTTCTTGACCGGCGTGATGTCCTATTTGTCGGCACCGCTATGGTTTATGTTCCTGGCCTTATCTACTGCGTTGCAGGTGGTGCATACCCTGATGGAGCCGCAGTACTTCCTGCAGCCACGTCAGCTGTTCCCGGTATGGCCGCAGTGGCGTCCTGAACTGGCGATCGCGCTGTTCTCTACCACCCTGGTGCTGTTATTCCTACCTAAGTTGCTCAGTATCGTGTTGATTTGGGCGAAAGGTGCCAAGGAATACGGCGGTGGTGTGCGTCTGTTCCTGTCAATGCTGTTGGAAATGCTGTTCTCGGTGTTACTGGCGCCTGTACGTATGCTGTTCCATACGGTGTTTGTGGTCAGTGCCTTCCTCGGTTGGGAAGTGGTGTGGAACTCGCCACAACGTGACGATGATGACACGCCATGGAGTGAAGCTTTTAAACGTCATGGTTCACAGATGTTGCTCGGTCTGGTTTGGGCGGGTGGTATGGCCTGGCTGGATCTACGTTTCCTGTGGTGGCTGTCGCCGATCGTCTTCTCGCTGATCCTGTCACCGATCGTTTCGTCTCTGTCGAGCCGTGCGACGCTGGGGATCAAGAGTAAGCGCGCCAAGTTGTTCCTGATCCCGGAAGAGTATTCTCCTCCGCGTGAGCTGTTGGCGACCGAAGAGTATTTGCAGCTTAACCGTGAGCGTGCCCTGGCGAATGGCTTTATGCACGCGGTGGTTAACCCGTCATTTAACGCATTGGCGGCGGCGCTGGCGACCGCGCGTCACCACTTGCGCGGTGCTATCGAGCGCAATCGTGAAGAGCGGGTGAATGAGGCGCTGCAATTGGGTCCTGAGAAGTTGGTGAAGGGCAAACGCTTGGAGCTGCTAAGCGATCCTGTTGCACTGTCGCGCTTGCATCAGCGTGTTTGGTTGCTGCCGGAGGGTGTCGCCTGGCGTGAACACTACCAGCAATTGCCGCACAATGAAAAGGCGCATCCGGTAGGTCAGCGTTAAACGCTGAACCGGTAGTCTAAACGGGGAACATGCTAAGCGTGTTCCCCGTTTTTTTTTGGCTTGTTGCTTACGTAATGCTGACAATCTGAAAGGCAAAAACTATGTTAAAATTTGCTCCGGGCGTTGTTTACTTTCAGAACAACCAGGGCTAAGAGTCAATGTGGTGAATTTCTCTTCTTTTCTTCGGCTGGCATTATTGGCAACAGGCGTGGCGCTGTTAACCGGCTGCGGCAGTATTATCAGCCGCACAGTACCGGGCGCCGGGCACGGCCATCAATACTACCCGGGTGTGCAATGGGATCTGCGTGATACCCCCTGGCGTTATGTCACGGTGATCGATGTGCCACTGTCGATGGTGGTGGATACCTTTATGCTGCCGTTCGATGCACAGCACGGGCCTTACGAGTAAGTCTATTCCCGGGTGGCAAACACCAATAGCTGATACCCATGTGGGCCGCAGTGGAAGGGCGCCAGCACCGTCATATTTAGTCCTTGCTGATGGGCAGCCAGTGAATGCGGGTTGCTGTCGTCAATAAACAGGGCGCCAACGTCGAAATCTTCCTGGGTGTGCGCTTTAACGGCGGCGAACAGCTGTTTCAGTACGCCTTTGCCGCGCCAGGCGGGAGCCAGGCATACTGGACCGTACATAAACACCCGTTGTTCACTCAAAGGTCGTCCGTTGAATGATTCTTCGGCAAGCTTTTCCAACATCGCATCCACTACCGGCGGGCGCGGTTGTGCGTCCGTGGTCATCAGGCAAACAAAGCCGGCCAACGTCTGGTCTTCAACCGCTACCAGAATACCGAGGGCCTGGTTAATACGGGCCAGTTGCGCTTCGTTCATACTCGAAACAATAAAACCCTGACGCTTTTGGCTGTCGCTTAAATTGGCAGGGGTATTTTGTGTTTGTAGCTGCAGAATTGCAGGGTAATCTTCGGGGCGCGCCTGGCGGATAATCATACTGCCTCTCTGAAAATGATGGGGAGTTTATGGGCGGGATATTGCTCGCTCCCGCCCGCTATCATTCAACGTTCATCCCACTCGTCGGCGGCAGTCTGGCCCTCTTCGGTATCCAATGGCGGATCGAGTTGGAAATCACCTTCTTCCCACTCATGCAGCGTGTTTTCCTCTATCCATTCGGCGCTAATTTCGACTTCGTCATAATCACCGTCAAAAATGGCTTGGGCAGCTGCACCACTGCGTAGTGTCAGACATTCGACCGATTCGCCCTCTTGCTCGAAAAACTCGGCCTGCCACATGGTATCACCATCCAGCATCACGTATTTTTGCAGATTGAATTGTTGTGGTACCGGCGGTTCCTCATCGTTACCACCTTCTGCAGATTCAATAAATTCCTCGCGTGCTGCTTCAATCGCATCTTCCAGGGTTGCATACAGGCTCATATTCGTCTCCCGTCCCATGAGGTTAATAAAGGATCTTTAAGGGCGCCAAGCGCCATGGCTAACATCAGAATTAATTGTTGCCGCACTGGCGCAGGATGCAAATTTTTTTGTTGTCCGTTTTGCGACGAAGGTTGTCCGCTAAGCAGGAGCAGGGGATCACGCCGCGGGAAATAATAAGCCATTGCTTATGACTGCCCAGGAGATCGCCATGTTAACCAATCCATCAATCAAATATCGCCCGTTCCCACCGGTGACGTTACCTGACCGCCAGTGGCCAGGGCGCAGCTTGCAGCAGGCACCACGCTGGTGTTCCAGCGATCTGCGTGACGGCAATCAGGCATTGGCGGAACCCATGGATAATGTTCGCAAACGCCAGTTCTATCAGTTGTTGTTGGCGTGTGGATTCAAAGAGATTGAGGTGGCATTTCCTTCTGCGTCCCAAACGGATTTTGATTTTGTCCGCTCGTTGATCGATGAACGACTGATCCCGGATGACGTCAACATTCAGGTATTGACTCAGTCACGTGATGATCTGATTGATCGCACTTTCGAGTCGCTGCGTGGCATTCCGCGTGCCATCGTGCACTTGTATAACGCTACAGCGCCGATGTTCCGTGAAATTGTGTTCAAACAGGACAAGGCGGCGACGGTTGCGCTGGCGGTGAACGGCGCGCTGCGCATTCGCCAGCAGTGCGAGCAGCAACCGGAAACGGCCTGGACCTTTGAGTACTCGCCGGAAACGTTTTGTTTTACCGAGCTGGAGTTCGCGCTGGAGATTTGTGAAGCGGTTGCTGATGTGTGGCAGCCCGGCCCAGGGCGGCCCATGATTATCAACCTGCCGGCTACGGTAGAAGTGAGTACTCCGAATGTGTATGCCGATCAGATTGAGTGGTTCTGTCGTCGCTTCAGTCAGCGTAATAGGGTGACCATTAGCGTACATCCGCATAATGATCGGGGGACTGGGGTGGCCTGTGCCGAACTGGCGATGCTGGCCGGTGCTGATCGGGTGGAAGGCTGCCTGTTCGGTAACGGTGAACGCACCGGCAATGTTGACCTGGTGACGCTGGCGCTCAATCTGTATACCCAGGGCATTGCGCCGGGGCTGGATTTCAGCCAATTGAAGCAAGTTGTTGAGGTGGTCGAACAGTGTAACCAATTACCGGTACACCCACGGCATCCTTATGCTGGCGAGCTGGTTTTTACTGCCTTCTCCGGCTCACATCAAGATGCGATCAAAAAAGGGTTTGCCGCCCAGCAACATCGACAGGATGGTCTGTGGCAGGTGCCTTATCTGCCGCTTGATCCGGCGGACGTCGGTTGCAATTATGAAGCGGTGATTCGGGTTAATAGCCAATCAGGAAAAAGTGGTGCGGCTTGGTTACTGGAACAAAACCATGGGTTGTCGTTGCCGCGTGGGTTGCAGATTGATTTCAGCAAGGTGGTACAGCAAGAGACGGATGGCAGTGGCAAAGAGATGACCACTGCCGAACTGTGGCGTTTGTTCCGTATCAACTATGGCTTGGTGGAACAACCGCGCTTGCAATTGTTGAGCTATCAGACTGAAAGCCACAGCATCGAGGCCTACAGCTTCAGTGCTCGCGTGTTGTTCGATGGGCATCAACAACGGTTACTGGGGGTTGGGAACGGACTGCTGTCCAGTGCGGTGGATGCGTTGCGCCAACGTTTTGGCTTGAGTATGGCAATAGAGGACTATCATGAGCACACGCTGGGGCATCAGAGCCACAGCCGTGCGGTTGCCTATATTCGCTGTACTCTGGCGCACGGTGAGGCGGCTTACGGTGTGGGTATCGATGTCGATTCCGCCAGCGCCTCGCTGCAAGCGTTATTTAACGTCGCGGCGCGCTACCTGGCGAAGTAAGCGCTGGGTGCAACGCCCATCAAACGACGAAACATGGCGCTGAAAGCACTTGGGCTGTCGTAGCCTAAATCCAGCGCCACTTCCAGCACTGAATGCCCAGCAGCCAGGGCGTTCAATGCGGCCAGTAAACGGGCACGGCGTACCCAATCACCGAAGCGCAATCCTGTTTCTCGTTGGAATCGGCGTGACAGTGTGCGGCCGCTAACGTTGATGTAACGGGCTGCCTGCTCTAATTCCCAAGGGTGTGCCAAGGATTGCTGAATATGCCTGCACAACGTCAGCAAGGCTTCGCTGCGTGGTTCTGGCAAATTCAACGGCAGAATTGGCAGGATACGCAACTCATCGAGGATCAGTTCCATGATTCGCTCTTCACGCCCGCCGACGGGATAATCCGCCGCAATATCCATCGCGCAAACAATCAGTTCACGCAGCAGCGGTGAGATTTGTACTACCTCGCAGCATGCGGGTAGGTCAGCGCGTGCAAGCGGATCGACCAACAGGGCCCTTGCAGCCACTTTGCCGGTGATGCGTAGGCTGTGTTCAACCAGTGCCGGCAGCCAGACGCCACGCCCGGGTGGCACTACCCAGCTGCCCTGACGGGTATTAACCTGTACGACACCACTAAGGCTATGAATTAATTGCGCGCAGTCATGGTAGTGAGGCGGCTCGAAGTCGCCGTGTTGATAATCTTTGGAGACCGGCACAATTGAGCGATTGGCGGGCACGGCGCCATGGAAAAGCAGCATTATTAGGGCATCCGAATACACGTAAAAATCATAACGGCAGCATGCCATGCTGACACCTTTCGTACCAGCCTGTGGCAGAGTGATAAATAATAGTATATAAATATATAATATATCATATTGTATATTGTATGGGGTGAAGCAATGAACATTAACAGTATGCGACAGGCCGTAGCGCAAGCAGGAACATTGCTGCGGGCATTGGGTAATGAGGACCGTTTACTGCTGCTTTGCCAACTCAGCCAAGGCGAAATGTCGGTAGGAGAGTTGGCACTGGCGCTGGATATTCGCCAGCCAACCCTTTCACAACAGCTTGGTGTATTGCGGCAGGAAGGGTTGGTGTCAACACGTCGGGAGGGTAAGCAAATCTACTACGCCGTGAGTGATGAAAAAGCCTTGGCGGTTCTCCATACGTTGTATCAACTCTATTGCCCACAACCCGGAGAGGCACAATGACCATTGACTGGCTGCACTTTACACCCGTGTCCTCTCTGATTGGGGGCTGCATTATCGGTATTGCGGTGGCGCTGCTGTTGCTGTTTAACGGCCGCATCGCGGGTATCAGTGGAATTACCGGTGGCCTGTTAACACCACAAGGTAAAGAGAAGCTTTGGCGGGCCGCATTTCTTGTCGGGTTGCTGATATCTCCCTGGCTGTATCGTATGGCGGCGCCGTTACCAGAAATGCCGGTCAGCGGCAGCAGTTTATGGTTGATTGCTGCTGGCTTGCTGGTTGGTTTGGGAACACGGTTAGGCGGTGGCTGCACCAGTGGTCACGGTGTTTGCGGCACGGCGAGATTAGCTCCGCGTTCGCTGGCGGCCACGGCGGTATTTATGTTGCTGGGCTTTATTACGGTATGGGTAGTCCGTCACTTGGTGGGAGCTTAACACCATGTTCAAATTACTGTTTGCTTTACTGAGTGGCGTTATCTTCGGTCTTGGTTTGATTATTGCCGGGATGGCTAATCCGGCCAAGGTAGTGGCTTTTCTCGATATTACCGGTCGGTGGGATCCGTCATTGGCTTTGGTCATGGTGGGGGCGATAGCAGTGGCGGCTCCCGCATTCCTCTGGGCACGCCATCAGCAGCGTACTTTGCTGGGCGAGGAGATGCAGATTCCAACCAACAGACGCCTTGATCGTCGTTTACTGGTCGGCAGCGCGCTGTTTGGCATTGGCTGGGGTATGGCAGGCATTTGCCCGGGACCAGCCTGGGTACTTGCCGGGGCAGGGTCCTTGGCTGGCATACAGTTCGTGGTGGCGATGTTGGTGGGAATGGCCCTGTATGAAACGATTATGATACGGAGAAAATAATGGCAATAGCTCATGCTGTACTGCGCATTGCGCGTCCGACCGATCGCCTGCAGGCAATTGCGGCTATGTATTGTCAGGGATTGGGGTTTACACGGTTGGGTGAGTTTGAAAACCACCAGGGTTTTGATGGCGTGATGGTTGGGCATCCGCAGCACGGTTACCACCTGGAATTCACCCACCATCGTGGGGTCAAAGTAGGACAGGCGCCGACCCAGGACCATTTGCTGGTATTTTATCTACCCAGCGAGGATGACTGGCGTGACGGTTGCTGTCGTATGTTGGCTGCCGGTTTCCGGCGCGTCACTGCTTACAATCCCTACTGGGATCAGAGTGGGCAAACATTCGAAGATCTGGACGGTTATCGGGTGGTGTTGCAACAAAGGGGCTGGGAAGCATAAAAAAAGCCAGCGCACGGGGGCGCTGGCTGGAGGGTTAAGCAAAACCGTTATCAGGCATTGGTTGCCGGTTTTTGTGTGCTTTTACCCTGGGTATTTTCCATCATGCGACGGATCGGTACGATCAGCAGAGTCAATACTGCAGCACAGATCAACAGCGCAATAGAGCAGCGGGCGAACAGGTTTGGCAGCATTTCCAGTTGGTCGGCTTTCACGTGGCCACCAATCAGACCCGCGGCCAGATTGCCCAGCGCACTGGCACAGAACCACAGGCCCATCATCTGGCCGCGCATTCTCTCTGGCGCTAACAGGGTCATGGTTGCCAGCCCGATTGGGCTAAGGCATAGCTCGCCCAGCGTCAGCATCAAAATACTGCCGACCAGCCACAGTGGGGATACGCCTGCGCCACCATTGCCCAGAACATTCTGTGCTGCCAGCATCATCAGACCAAAACCTGCAGCGGCAAACAGAATACCGATAACAAATTTGGTGATGCTGCTCAGGCGCACTTTATTGCGTGCCAGAGCCGGCCATGCCCAGCTAAATACCGGAGCAAGCAGAATAATGAACAGGGCATTGATTGACTGGAACCACACCGCAGGGATTTCGAAGTCGCCAATCATACGGTTGGTATAGTCGTTGGCGAACAAGTTGAACGATGTTGGTTTCTGTTCGAACGCTGACCAGAAGAAGGCTGCGGACACCAGCAAAATAAAGCATACCAGCAGGCGTGCG
Source organism: Serratia grimesii NBRC 13537 (assembly GCF_001590905.1). Lineage (GTDB taxonomy): Bacteria > Pseudomonadota > Gammaproteobacteria > Enterobacterales > Enterobacteriaceae > Serratia > Serratia grimesii. The sequence goes on along the minus strand of NZ_BCTT01000010.1, from coordinate 421,103 downwards.
CGTTCTTTACGGCTAAGGCCCGCAAACACGAACAGGTAAATGAAGTACAGGGTTACCGAGGCGGCAATGACGTATACCAACATGCTGGCTACGGCGACAGGGTTAATCACGATGATGCCTTGGGCAATCAGGGTAACAACCACGGCTACGCCGATGGCCAGTGCAATCAACCAGGCACCAACACCATTTTTCTTGGCAACGGGGCTATTCCAGGTCGAGTCCAGGCCAACTTCGCTGTCATAGCGTTTCATTGCCGGTACGGCAAAGACGCGGAAGATCACCAGTGCTACCAGCATACCGATACCGCCGATGCCGAAGCCCCAATGCCAGCCGTGAGAACGGATCAACCAGCCGGAAATCAGCGGGGCGATAAACGAACCCATGTTGATGCCCATATAGAACAGCGAGAAGCCACCGTCACGACGGTTATCGCCTTTCTTATACAGTGTGCCGACCATCACCGAGATACAGGTTTTAAATAAACCAGAACCCAGCACGATAAACATCAGGCCGATGAAGAACAGGTTATTGCCCATGACTGCGGACAGTGCGATCGACAGATGACCGAGGGCGATCATAATCGAGCCGTACCAGACGGCTTTTTGCTGGCCAAGCCAGTTATCTGCTAACCAGCCGCCAGGCAGTGCGGCAAGATACATACTGCCGGCGAAAATACCCACAATTGCGGAGGCGTTTTCACGTGCCAGCCCCATACCGCCGTCATAGACCGTCGCGGCCATAAACAGGATCAGTAACGGGCGAATACCATAAAACGAGAACCGCTCCCACATTTCCGTAAAGAATAGGGATCCCAGCGGATAAGGATGGCCGAAGAAGGTCCGACTTTCTTGTTTATTAACAGAGGATTGCATAACGTCTTCCCAATAAAATGCGCCGCATTGATGCAGCTTATACTGTGGTATGTATGTGTATTTAAGGAAGGTGACCCACCCAATGCGGATTACCCGACAAAACCGCTGCCGCAGCGCCCATTAACCGTGGAAAGCGCATTGGCCTTTTTTCACTTAGCCAATGGTTTACATTGGGTGTGATATTATTTAACCATTTGATAACTGGATGATGGTTTTGTCTAGTCCCTGTATCCCATTTTTTAGATGAAAAGTCGACAAACATCTCCTTTTCTGGTTTTTATGTTGGTTACGAAAGGAATGTTATTGACAGGTGGTTTATTGCGCTAAAGATTGATTATTTGTATAAAAACAAATGGTTAAATTAGACTTGTGTTTGTTGTCGTTACCGGAGGGACTGTGTGAGGTATCAATACTAAAAGTAGGGTAAACAGGCCATCGGCCCATTTAGGTGAGGGAGTTGGTGATAAATACAGCTATTGCTCTTCCTGCAGGGTATCTTCTCTCATTCGTGCCGGACGCCGTTGGAGACACCACCAGGAATAAATGGCGTTGAATAGCACGACCAATGCAGTGACGCAGAATACCGTGCGAAAGCCATAACTGGCGGACACCGCTGCACCCAATAGCGGACCACTGACGTTGCCGATATCACGGAAAGACTGGTTATAACTAAATATTCGTCCGGCGACTTGGTTGGTACAGTTGTAGATCAGCAGTGTTTGTACAGCCGGTAATAGCGCTCCGTCGGCAGCGCCAAGCAAGAAACGCAACACGCCCAGTTGCCATGGCGTTTGCACGAAGGCCATTGGGATCAGCAACAACACCGAGACAATCAGCATAACTACCAGAATGCGTTCAGGGCCGATCCTATCGCCCAGTTTGCCCAACCGGGGGGCACTCATCAGCGCTGCAACACCGGGCACCGAGGCGATCAGGCCGCTGACAAAGGCCAGGTTATGGATATTGCCCGCTAAATCGCGGACATACAGTGTCAGAATGGGGGCAATGGATCCGGTAGCAATTTGAATAATCATGGTCGTGACAAACAGACTGAGGATCAGCTTGGGGCTTTTTAGCGCAGCGAACACTTGTCGGGCGTGCAACATGTCCTTTTTCTGTACTGGAGTGAATTGTTCTTTGACGTACAGTAGCGTTAGAACAAAGCAGACCATTAGCACGGCAGCAGTGATATAGAACACCGGTCGTAAGCCGTATTGGTCGGCTAACAGACCGCCAATCAGTGGCCCAATCAGTGCACCGCTGACGCCGCCGGTGGACAGTGTGCCCAGAGCCCAACCGCTGCGATTGCGTGGCACCTGCGTGGCAATCAACGCGTTGGCATTGGGAATAAAACCGCCGAGAAGACCCAGTACCGCCCGCAGCGCCAAAAACTGCCATATGTTCTGTGCCATTCCCATCAACAACATCACAATCGACATTCCCAACGCCGATCGTAGCAGCATGAGCTTACGTCCACGGCGGTCAGCTAATCCACCCCAGAATGGGGAGGCAATAGCGGAAAACAGGAAAGTGATACTGAACACCAATCCAGACCACATATTCAACGCTTCGTGGCCGGTAACACCAAGAGTCTCCACATAAAGCGGAAGGAAAGGCATGATCAGGCTGAATGCGGCACCGGTGAGAAAACACCCTAGCCAAGTGACAAAAAGATTGCGTTTCCAGTTGATGGGTTCTGGTGCCGAAGCCATAAGTGCCTGCTGCAGAAGAGGACGCTTTGTTTTTGCGCGATGGCAAAGGGACAAAGCAAAAAAAGTTAGCCTGGTAAGTATGCGCTTAATTATAGACGGCATCAATTGATGTGGCAGGGGATGTAAGGAAAATGAAATAAAGTTTTAAAAATAGAATATTGGCAATATTCCGCGCTGTGCGCGCGGAAAAAAGCGTATTTAAAGCCCGGCGAGCAGTTCGAAACCGCTGGCGGTGGTTGAGAGGGCGACATCGGTAATGTCATAGTGGGCAACGGCGTTGAAGGGATCCTGCGCCACAATGGCATCCAATTGCGAACGTTCGATGCCTTTTACCAAGATGACACCGCCGGTACGTGGGTTCTTGCGGCCGGAGGCGATAAAGGTGCCGTCCTGAAAATATTTTTTCAACCAGGCGATATGCCCTTCAAGGTGGCTGTCCACTTCTTCTATCGGGCGGTGGTAGGTGAGGTTAACGATGTACATAACAACTCCAGGATTAGCGGCAAAGACTTACCATCCCACCGTTGCATAGGTTTCTCAAGATCTGCGGAATAAAAAAACCCGCCATGCGGCGGGTTAGTGGTCAGTAGAGTGAAGGCTCGCCTTCCGGCCGGGTTTTGAAGCGGCGATGCAGCCACATGTATTGATCCGGCGCCATCAGGATTTCTTTCTCTACCACTTTATTCATAAAAGCGGCAGCTTCGAGCTCATTATCCAGCGGGAAGTTTTCCACCGCCGGCTGCATAATCAACTCATACCCTTTGGCATCGGGTAAGCGGCGTGGAGTAAAGGGAATAATGGCGGGCTTACCCATTCGCACCAACACGTAGCTGCCCGTGGTGGTAGCGGCTTTTTCCACGGCGAACAGTGGGGCAAACACACTGCTGCGCGGGCCGTAGTCGTGATCTGGGGCGTACCAGATAATGTCACCTTGTTTCAGCGCCCGGATCATCCCTTTGACGTCCTTACGGTCCAACATGGATTTGTTGGAGCGCATACGACCCCAGGTTTGCAGCCAGTCCATCAGTTTGTTGTCATGTGGCCGGTAAACACCGATACCCGGATTGTGGATGCCGAATATGCGGGCACCCAGTTCCAACGTCAGAAAGTGCAGACCGATCAGCAAAACGCCCTGATGGTTATCTTTTGCTTTCTGAATATGTTCCAGCCCACTGACCTGGAACCAGCGCTCGATTCGCCAGTTTGGCCAAAACCATGCCATACCGGTTTCAAACAGTCCCATGCCGACAGATTCAAAATTCTGTACAACTAAAGCATCGCGCTCTGCCTGTGGCATGTCCGGGAAGCACAACACCAGATTACGTTGAGCAATCGCGACTCTGCGCTTAAGAAAGCGCATGGAGAAACGACCCAGCGAGGTGCCAAGGCGATAGATAACGGGGTAAGGCAACAAGACCAGCAAATAGAGCAAACCGATGCCGAACCAGGTAAGCCAGTAACGTGGATGCAGTAAAGAGCGATTAAAAGAAGGAACTTGAGTCATGTGTTCTCAGCTTAGAAGCAGTCATTTAACGATAATAACAGAGTAATACCAGGGGCCATCACCCAAAGGCAATTTCGCCAGGTATTCTTTTTCTGCCGTTTATAACCAACTATTGTGACATTTTTCTCGCACAACGTGAAAAGGCACCGCATTAAAACATCATTTTCGGTGATGAATCGATATCAATTGATGAATAATCCGGCGATACCGCTCGAAAGGACAAAGCCTGTCAGCGACAGATACGTATCATCCCGCGCAATTATTTAGGGGGTATTATGTTGACATCATGGATAAGCGCGGGGCTTTTGGTCACGGGAACACTGTTAGGGAGCCTTGGCGCACATCTCCAGTTTAACCCTTTGCTGGTTACGGCAGGGATTGTCCTGTTGGCGGGAATAGTGATTTCCGGGTTTACCGAATGCCGGGGTGGGCGCTGAGCATCCACCCCGGATTTATCAGGCGTTTTTAAACAGGCCTTTCAGCACATGGGGTTCTGAGCGCCAGTATTGCGGTGGCGCGCTGACTTTTTCACCCAGTTTCGCCGCAGCGTGCCATGGCCAGCGTGGGTTATAAAGGATGCCGCGCGCCAGTGCGATCATATCCGCTTGCCCGGTAGCGACAATCGCCTCAGCCTGTTCGGGTTCGGTGATTAACCCGACTGCAATTGTCGGCAAACCGCTTTCTCGCTTGATGGTTTCGGCGAATGGGACCTGATAATTAGGCCCAACCGGGATTTTTTGTAAGGGTGAAATCCCTCCGCTGGAAACATGAATGTAGTCACAGCCTAGCTCTTTCAGCGCTTTTGCCAGCATGACCGATTGCTGCTCATCCCATCCCCCGTCTACCCAGTCACTGGCAGAGATGCGTACGCCGAGCGCCTTATGCGGCGGAAAGACTGCACGCACTTCATTGAAAATCTCCAGCAACAGACGCATGCGATTTTGCAATGAGCCACCGTACTGGTCGTTGCGCTGATTGGACAGCGGTGAAAGAAATTGATGCAACAGGTAGCCATGTGCGCCATGTAGCTCAATCAGTTCAAAGCCCAGCCGATCTGCACGTTTTGCCGCCGCAACAAATTGCGCTTTTAATTGTTCAATCTCCCCAAGACTCATCGCCACCGGTTTTTCATCATTTGGGGCAAAGGGCACGGTGGAGGCGGATAGTGTTTGCCAGCCTCCGTTTGCGGCGCTGAGCTGCCCACCGCCAGCCCAAGGCACAGCGCAGGAGGCTTTACGCCCTGCATGGGCGAGCTGAATGCCCAACGGCATGGTGGTGTGTTTTTTTACTGCGCTCACTACGTCTGCTAGTGCGTGTTCAGTGGTGTCATCCCACAAACCGAGATCGCTGGGTGTGATACGGCCTTCGGGGGCTACCGATGTGGCTTCCACAATCAGCAGTCCGGCACCGGACAATGACAGGTTGCCCAGATGCATGGTATGCCATTCCGTTGCTTTGCCGTTATCGGCTGAATATTGGCACATTGGCGCGATAATAATACGGTTGGGTAAATTCAGTTTTCCCAGCGCAATCGGGGTAAATAACTGACTCATAATATCCTCCAGGTCCGTGATAAATGGGGTGTGTAAGTTCTCCTTAGGCTTATCGGGATTTGTGAACAACGTCAAGTTTTCGCACTCAACAGCGTTAGCGGGTTAATGCTGTGTTGAGCCGGTTTTTCGGGTATTATGTGCGCCGCGCGTGGGCCAGCAGCCTGCGCGCGTTCAAATCAGTCACCTCCCGAAAGACAGGAAAGTACACCATGCCAGTGTTACATAACCGAATTTCTAATGAGGAACTGAAGGCGCGCATGCTGGCAGAAACCGAGCCGCGCACTACAGTTTCTTTTTATAAATATTTCACCATCGACGATCCCAAAGCGTTTCGTGACAGCCTGTATGTTCAGTTCGACAAGCTGAAGGTTTTCGGCCGCATTTATGTGGCAAAAGAAGGCATCAACGCGCAGATCAGTGTGCCGCAGAATAAGTTTGAGGCGTTTAAGGCCGCGCTGTTTGCTTCGCATCCTGCACTGGACCAGGTTCGCCTGAATATTGCTTTGGAAGACGACGGTAAATCCTTCTGGGTGCTGCGCCTGAAGGTGCGTGATCGCATTGTCGCTGATGGCATTGATGACGAAAGCTTCAACCCGGCTAACATCGGTGAATATTTGCAGGCCGATCGCGTTAACCAAATGATTGACGACCCGGATACGCTGTTTGTCGATATGCGTAATCACTACGAATACGAAGTTGGTCACTTTGAGAATGCTATCGAAGTGCCTTCAGACACATTCCGTGATCAACTGCCAATGGCTGTCGAAATGCTGCAAGACAATAAAGACAAAAATATTGTCATGTATTGCACCGGTGGTATCCGTTGTGAAAAAGCCAGTGCTTATATGTTGCATAACGGCTTTAAAAACGTCTATCACGTGGAAGGCGGCATCATCGAGTACGCACGTAAAGCAAAAGAGCAGGGGCTGCCGCTGAAATTTGTCGGTAAGAACTTTGTGTTTGACGAACGTATGGGCGAGCGGATTTCTGATGATGTGATTGCCAACTGTCACCAGTGCGGTGCTGCCTGTGATACTCATACCAACTGCAAGAATGACGGCTGCCATTTACTGTTTATTCAGTGCCCGAGCTGTGCCGCTAAATTTGAAGGTTGTTGCAGCGAAATCTGCCGTGAAGAGCTGAAACTGCCGCGTGAAGAACAGCGTGCACGCAGAGCAGGCCGAGAGAATGGCATCAAAATTTTCAATAAGTCGAAAGGGTTATTGCAGACCACGATGCACATCCCTGCACCGGAAGATGAAGGCCCAGCGAACTGAGCCTGAAATAAGCGCGGCAGCCTTGCCGCGCTTTATACCCATAATCATTCAAGCTACATCTGTTTCCTGCACCCCTCCAATCAAGTGACTGTAGAGATTCGCTACGCTTAACGCAGATGCCAGGCTATAACTTGAAAAGTCGGGTATTACTTCTCGCGTACGCCTTCCACAGAAATAATCAGCTCTACATCCTGCGATGCCGGGCCGAGATCGGTAGTGATACCAAAGTCTTTCAGCTTGATTTTGCCGTTGGCTTCAAAGCCTGCACGGTATCCACCCCACGGGTCGTTACCCTGGCCGATCAGTTTGGCGTCCAACGTAACCGGCTTGGTCACGCCGTTCAGTGTCAAGTTGCCGACGACCGCATAGCCTTCGCCGTTCTTTTTCACTTCAGTGGATTCAAACTTAGCCTGTTTGTTTTTTTCCACATTCAGGAATTCTGCACTGCGCAGATGTTTGTCACGCTCAGCGTGGTTGGTATCGACGCTCGCGGTGTTGATTGTGACGTTCACCTTGTCTTTGGACGGATCTTTATCGTCGAAAGTGAAGCCGCCGTCAAAATCCTTGAAGGAGCCGTACAACCAGCTGTAACCCAGGTGCTGGATGCGGAATTCGATAAAGGCGTGCTGACCTTGTTTGTCAATTTTGTAGTCAGCAGCCAGCGCGGAACCGGCGCTCAGCAGCAGTGCACCTGTAGCCAGGCCCAGTACGGTTTTCTTCAACATAGCAATCTCCATAAATCCAAAGGTTAATCGGCGCTGCTACCCAGCATCCGTTTCAAAGTAACATCACGATCAACGAAGTGATGTTTAAGCGCAGCCAAACCGTGCAGTACTGAAAGCACTACTACGACCCAGGCCAGGTAAAGGTGGATTGTGCCGGCTGTATCGGCCTGTTCCGCCATGCCGGTGACGGTGGCGGGGACGTTGAACCAGCCGAAAACGCTGATAGGTTGCCCATCTGCGGTAGATATCAGGTAGCCACTAATCAGGATGCTGAACAGCACTACGTAAAGCGCCAAATGTGCCAGGATTGCACTTATACGGGTGAAGCGACCATAGCTGGCCAGTGGTTTAGGTGGCGGTGAAACAAAACGCCAGATCACCCGAATCACCATGATGATAAACAGCAACGCGCCGATGCTTTTATGAATTTCCGGTGCCTGGTGATACCAGACATCATAGTAGCCAAGTGTGACCATCCATAGGCCAAGGGCAAACATGCCGTACACCGTCAGTGCAACCAACCAGTGAATCAGCACAGAGATATGGCCAAATCGGTTAGCCGTATTTTTCCAGAGCATCCTGTTTCCTTACATTCCTCATTTTCTGGCTGCAATAATTAAACTTTAAGAAACATAAAATCAATAATAAATTTCACTATGTTACTTCTTATTAATATCAATCAGTGAATTTGGTTAAGATAGCGATAAGTTAATCAGTGAAATAGTTGAAGTTAATACATGTTCTTGCAAGTTATTTTTTTTGTTATGGTTTGAAAAATAACGAATTTATTTATTATTGTCAGCTTTTGTCATTTTGCGTAAATATGACGAGTGTTTTTAACAAATAAACCCTAGTCAAGATTGTCGATTATTTCCAGGGGATGTTTAGAAAAAGGCTGTTTTCTCTCCGAACCGCAATACCTGTGCGGCGCAAGAGCAGAGTTTGCTAACATAACGCGCATCTGGTGGCCTGTTGGGCCAACGCTATTAACGCAAAGGAAATGTCATGGGCCGAACTGAGTTGACCGATCGCAGCCTGCGCCTGGCTATAATGCTGGCAATGGTGGTGATTATTCTCGCGGGTGTCAAAGCAGCTGCGGATGTCGTGGTGCCATTCTTACTGGCGGTATTTCTCGCTATGGTACTGAATCCGCTTGTGACGCAGCTTGAACGCTGGCGGATACCGCGAGCGTTGGGCGTGACCTTGTTGGTGGTGGCCGTAGTCGTCATATTAATGTTGTTCATCGGAATATTGGGTGCATCGCTAAACGAATTTGCCCGTTCGTTGCCGCAATACCGAGGCATGATGATGGAAAAGTTGGGAGAGCTGCAACATTACGCAGATCGCTTCAATATCACCATTTCTACCGAGGCAATGCTGCAGTATGTCGATCCCAGTGCTGCCATGAATATGGTGACCCGCCTGTTGAGCCGTTTCTCAGGGGCAATGACCAATATCTTTCTGTTGCTGATGACAGTGGTATTTATGCTGTTTGAAGTACAACTCTTACCTTACAAATTACAGCAAGCACTCGATAAACCTAATGAAGGTATTGCCAATATTCAGCGTGCGCTGGATGGTGTCACCCGTTATTTGGTGATCAAAACGGTCATCAGTTTGGCGACTGGCGTTATTGTCTGGGGCTTTCTTGCTGCGGTCGATGTACGTTTTGCATTTATCTGGGGGCTGCTGGCATTCCTGTTGAATTATATTCCCAATATCGGCTCGGTGATTGCCGCGGTGCCTCCTCTGGTCCAGGCTCTGTTGTTTAATGGTTTTGGCGATGCACTGGTGGTGGCTGCGGGCTTTATCGCTATCAACCTGGTGATTGGCAATATGCTGGAGCCACGCGTTATGGGACGGGGATTGGGACTGTCGACGCTGGTGGTCTTCTTATCTCTGATTTTCTGGGGCTGGTTAATGGGGCCTGTGGGGATGTTGTTGTCGGTGCCACTGACAATTATTACTCGTATTGCACTCGAGACCACCGAAGGAGGGCATAAATTGGCGGTAATTCTCGGCGATGGGCAGCCAGGAAAGCAGGTTACTCCGGAGTAAAGAAGACTTTCCCCTGCGTTTTGCTGTCGGCGGCGTGTTGCAGTGCCAGTTTATAGTGTCGCAGGGGATAGATAGCTGCTGGGGACTGTAGGGTCAGTTGGCCACTTCGCACCAGATGAAAAAGCTGTTGGAATGAGGCATGCCATTGATCCAGCGTGGCTTGGGCATTCCACTTGCGCAGATGAAACAGTGAAGTACGCAGCCGCAACTGGTGAGCAATGTGCTGCCAGTCAACTTGTTGGCCGCTGAGTAATCCCAGTGCGACAAAATCACCTGAAAGGCTCACCGAACGTGCCAGCGCCAAACCGTCCTCGCCACCGATACAGTCGATCGCTGCCCGTGCTGTATGGCCTGTGAGTTGCTGCAACCTGTATTGCTGCAACAAACTCGTTTCGTAGACTCGCCAGGCACCGGCATTCAGTAACGCCTGCCGATGCGCCGTATTGCGTACGACCACGACCAATTTGATGCCACGCAGTGCTGCTAATTGGCAAAATAGCAGACTTATTGCCGAGCCTCCCGCATTAATCAGCAGGATGTCGCCAGCATTCAGCGACAGCCACTGTGTCAGTAGTACCCAACAGGTGAGTGGATTGATGTAGATTTGTGCCGCACTGGCGTCATCAATGTCATCCGGCACCCATATAACCCTGGCCTGTTCGACTGTGATGAAGGTTTGCCAACTGCCATCACCCATGATTGCCAGCGCCCGTCTGTCGGTAGGGTAACCATGAGAATCGACAACAACTCCCATCCCTTCGTAGCCGGGTACCTGAGGCAGGGCGGTACGATGTGCATATTGTCCGTGTATGGGGATCAGATCAGATGGATTGATCGGTGCATAGTGCATCCGCAAATGCAGGTGATTGGGCTTTTGCGTAGGAAGACGGGTCTGTTCCAGATCAAGGACTTGCTCTGGAATGCCAAAGCGGCTAAAGCACAGGCGCGGAAAGAAAGTAGATGACATGCGTTAAGGTATAAAGAAGAAATAGACGTCCAGCGCCAATAACACCAGCCATAGACAGATGTACAGCACCAGATGTTCGCGCACGTTGTTGACGATCGCCGACAGTATTTTGTTTAGCATTCTCAGAAGCCACAAGGTAAGGACTGGCAGATTATAGTATTTTTGCGGCCGGCGTTAATACTGTCGAGAGAACAAAGCGTGGGGCAGAAGCATATCTCAAGATTAAAATCAGCCTGCTATGACGCAGGCTCTGGTTATACCGCCAGTAAAGACAGTGGCATTGAGCTGGAAGGTACGCTTGGTGGATAGAAGTAACGCAGTACGTTATACAGTGAATAAAATTCCAGCCGGTTGCGGGCGTTGATTTTTTCTGTGATATGGCGTTTGTGAACGTAGACCGTATGCGAACTGATTTGCAGTTTTTTCGCGATACGGTAATTGGGCATTTCCGCCATCCAATGCTTCATTACCGTCAGCTCTTGCGGGCTAAACAGCGAATGTTCAGCGCTGCAGTCCATCAGTGAGACGGGTTTTTCTCGCATCATGCGTAATGTGACCGGAAGTGTGGCTTTATTGAACAGAAAAGCATGTTCGGCGATGCGCATAGGCGTTTCGCTGTAGGGATAGGGGGTGTCCAGATAAATAAACAACAGTGCCGATGATGTGGCCTCAATAAAGGCCTGAAGTTGGGCGTCATCTTCGCTATGGCGGCATTGTTTGGTCAGGTTCACCAGAATATGACTTGGCCGGTAGTGGTCTAGCAGGGGGGTAGCCTGTTCAAGGCTATGGCAACATTTTACCTGGGCGAAAACATTGTCAGTAAAATAGTTATCTATCCCGACCCGAGTGAAGCAGCATTCGTCCACGACAAGCAGTTTCATGGTGACGTCCTTGTTGATCGAAGAATTACTATGGCATATCAGCTGTAAAATAGAACTTACACCAGAGCGGATCAATTCGGAAATCCGGATACTTACATCAGAAATTTCCGTTGAAATATTTTTTACAATAAATTTCAGATTGTTATGATGATTTTTGGTTGTAACTGAGGTGCTAAACCGCAGCCCGCACGTGGTGGCGGGCGCGATTGAGTGAAGCGAAGGGGTTAATCAAATCGTTTTAGTGAGAAGGGCAGGATGTCCACGGGGGGCGTTTTGTCTTCAGCAAACAGCGCAGCAATTTCACCTAATACACTGGCAAACTTAAAGCCATGGCCACTCAGGCCAGTGATAACCATTAAGCGATCGCACTCTGGCAGCGTATCGATAATAAAGTCTTCATCTGGGCTCATGTCATAACTGCATGCTTCACCGTGTAAACATACCCCTACACCTGGCAAAAATTGGCGCAGGAAATGGAAAACTTCGGTTCCGTCACTGGCAAAACTGCCAAAAGGTTTGCGCTGTTCAGGCTTATCTATAGGTTGACCACCATCGTGTTTACCCACCTTTAACCCGTCGTTATCGGCAGGGAAACCATAGTAATGATTGCCGTCTTGTGCTTCGACAGTAAAGGCCGGGAACCGGTTATTGATGCTGTAACGGCCATCGGCCTGATGCCAGGAAAACACTTTACGCAGCCGGGTGATAGGTAGCTGTGGTAGCAAAGCGTTTACCCAGGTACCGGTGGTTACTACGGCTTTACGCCCCTGAAAATGGCCTTCAGCGGTAATGACTTCAACCCCTCCGTCGATAGGCTGCACTGCGCTCACTGGGCAATTGAACAACTGACTGCAACCGGCCTCTTTAGCGAGTTTGATCAGGCTAGTGATAGCCTTTTCCGAACGCAGGAACCCCGCATCCGGCTCAAATACGCCGACGTAACCATCCGGCGCATTGAATTCCGGCCAGCGTTGATTTATCTCTTCCGCACTCAGGTTTTGTGTATTGAGACGGAATTTTTGCGCACTGTGCTGAGCATTACGAATAAACTCAGACTGTTCCGGTCCCATGTTCAACACACCGCAGTCCTGGAACAATTCTTCGCCGGTTTGTTTAATCAGGGCGTTCCATAACGCTTGGGCGCGTAGAATCAACGGCACATATTTTTCACCTTCGCCGTAGGCATGGCGAATGATACGTGTATCGCCGTGGTGGCTACCGTTACGGTGTGGAGGCATCGCACTGTCTATCATTAATACTTTAAGGCCAGCCCGTGTCGCGTAGTAACCCGCCGCTGCACCTACCGAACCGCTGCCCACAACAATTAAGTCATATTCCACGTGCCATAACCTCTCTGTGACATATCTCTTATGTCGTCATGATAAAAGGTTGGGCGCTGCAATGCACTTGTTGCACGAGGTACAGGCAAAGAAAAAGGCGCCAGAGATAAATGCTGGCGCCTTAGGCTTTTTGGTAGAGTGAATTAGTGTTTTTTACGATCAAGGTCCTGGTAATCCGTTGCTTCAATCTTGGCGATGCCAGCTTCTAAAATATTGATTAATTGGCGTGCGACATCTGTAGTTAGCCAAAGCGTTCTGTCTACTTGGGCGTCTTCGGGTGTCTGGTCTAGTGAAGACAGGTAATGAAGGCGTATCATCATGGCGTCATAAACGTCGACAGTACTGATATCCCAACCAACAAGCGGGTGTGTCTGAATTACTTCATCATTTCTGTCCATAAAGACCCCTTATTGAGTAGTGACTACCGTGAGTGACTAACGAGGATCAATGCGGCTCATCATCATGTGAGCAATTACAGTATACGCATCTGGTTTCGGTGGTGGAGCTTTTCACACCTTCTTTTGCAAAATAAATATTTATTTGAGTGATTATTCTACAGGTTCGCTCGCGAAACACGACAAGCCATGTGCTATGTAATGTCGGGAGGGAGTGAGCCGCCGTGCAGTCGCTTCTCTAGCTCGGAGGCCAGATGGGCGAAGTGCTGCTGTGTTTCGGCATCGCGATTTTGATTTTGCGATTCCAGCTTCAGACTGTGAATCAACAATTGGTTGGCTTTGTCATCAAGACCAAAGGCAAGATAGGAGAATGCAACTTCCAGTACGCTTAAACGTCGTTTTTGATCGGCGATCAGTGCCAGCAGTTCGCCAAATGTCATCGCTTCTTCGTTTTTTACCTTGTCCGGGGCCATGTCAAATACCTCCTGTTAAAGCATTCAGTACAGACCAGATAAAGCGTTTCTTCCAGCAGAAAATTACACACCGTTTGCCAGACTTCAAATACAAAAAAGCCGGAGAGCGACCCCCGGCAAAAACTACATTGCAGTATTATTCTGCGCTAAACCAGTCGTCAGCACTTTCCCAGGTTTCCTGGAGGATGTCTGCGATCAGGTCTTTATCTGTTTTGAGGCCGCCAAGTACCGAGAGCCCATTAGAGCCGGCATAGCGCACCTGAACCACGGTGTCTGGAAATTGGCGATTGACTCGCTTACTCAGCTCGCCGGTCAGAGCTTCGATGGCCCCTGACGGTAGCGGTTTGGTTTTATCTATAGTGACTTCAACACGCATAATTGCCCCCGAAGCGATTTACTGGATATTTATACAGTTAACCGCAACTGAGGGCAAGAGGCTACGTTAAAAAAAGATTGTTACGCCTTTACTGACCAGTTCAGGCTCTCTCCTGCCAGGAATGGCACGACCGTTTCGTTACCCATCAGGATCTCTTCCGGCTGGGTGGTCGGGACACGTTGCAGCTCGATAAAATCGGCATTGACCGGCAAACCATAAAAACGCGGGCCGTTCAGTGAGCAGAATGCTTCCAGATGCTCTAGTGCGCCCAGTTGTTCAAATACGCTGGCGTAGGCCGGGATGGCGTTAGGAGCATTGAATACACCCGCACAGCCACAGCTTGATTCCTTACGGTGTTTGGCATGTGGGGCTGAGTCGGTACCGAGGAAAAAGCGCTCTGAGCCGCTGGCAACTGCTTTGCGCAATGCATCCTGATGAATGTTGCGCTTGAGGATAGGCAGGCAGAACAAGTGCGGACGGATACCACCAACCAACATGTGGTTACGGTTAAACATCAGGTGCTGCGGGGTGATGGTGGCACCAAGGAATCGATTGCCTTCCTGCACATATTGAGCCGCTTCTTTGGTGGTGATGTGCTCGAAAACGATTTTCAGTTCTGGGAACTGTTGGCGAATAGGCTCCATAACCTGCTCAATAAAGCGAGCCTCACGATCGAAAATATCAACAGCGGCATCGGTCACTTCACCATGAATCAGCAGTGGCATGCCGATTTTCTGCATTTGTTCGAACAGTGGGTAGATGGCCTTCACATCGCTGACACCGTGGCTGGAATTGGTGGTGGCATTGGCAGGATACAGCTTGGCAGCAGTGAACACACCTTGCTCGAACCCAGTGACCAGTTCGGTGGCGGCCAGCGAATTCGTCAGGTAGCAGGTCATCAGTGGAGTGAAGCTATGTCCCTGTGGGACGGCAGCCAGAATGCGGTCGCGATAAGCGCGCGCGGCATCGACGGTCGTAATTGGCGGAGCCAGGTTCGGCATCACAATCGCCCGGCCAAAGACCTGACTGGTATAGGGCAAAACCGTTTTCAGCATGTCATCATCACGCAGATGGATGTGCCAGTCGTCAGGGCGGCGGATTTTCAGGGCTTGAGGTTGTGCGGTCATGTTGCAAGGCTCCGGCGGTTAGAAACGGGTCTACATAAAAGCGAATAATGAGGGTTATTCACGCCGGGGTGTAAGGATAAGCTGAAAGCGCTTGCGATGCATCTGTTTGTTCACAGCAAGTTGAAATCAATTGGCTATCGGGCGCATAGTGGGAGAGATTTTTATGATACCCGGGTGAGAAATACTCGGTAATCAACGTTAATCATGAGGAATGGGAGAAAAAAATGGAAGTGCGAGTGATTGCCACCCTACAGGCGAAGCCTGAATTTGTATCCGCCGTCAGCGATGCGGTGCATGCGATTATCGAACCAAGCCGTCAGGAGTTGGGCAACCTGCAATATGATTTGCACCGTGAGTTGGAACAGCCGGGCACCTTCGTCTTTTTTGAACGCTGGGCAAGCGAAGAAGCGCTGGAAAAGCACAATGCCACCGAGCATTTTAAGCAATTCGTCAGCCAGCTTGATGGCAAGCTGGAGTTGCTGGATATCAAACGCTTGAAGAAAATTGCCTGAGCCGATTTTGTTGCAATAAAAAACCCGCCGAGTGGCGGGTTTTTTTATCGGAGCAGATTACGTTAATCGTTAACCGGCTGCGGTTTGGTTGCCGGTGCAGTAGCTTGGTTTGCCGCCGCATGGCCACCGGCTGAACCTTTGCCTTCGAAGTTGAAGGAAGGGCGCTGCCAATCACTGCGTTGCTGCTGTTCCGGCACATAATCCGGCGCAGGAGCCTTGGTCATTGGCGCCGTTGCGATATGCTTATACAGTGGTGCTGGTTGCTGTTGTACAACAGGCACTTTCTCTTCAGCAACGGTCTGCACAGGTTCGGCTGCAATGACCGGCTCTGCGGACACTGACACTGGCACAACAATCGTGTCTTCAGCAACGGTTACAGCCGTTTCAACTACCGGCGTTTCTTCTACCATAGGGGCAGTTTCAACAGCTGGTGTTTCTTCAACTACCGGTGCGGTTTCAACAACAGTCGTTTCTTCTACGGCAGGCACTTCAACCACAGGTGCTGCTGTGATTTCTTCAGCCTGAGCAGCGATCATCGGCTCAACGGCTTCATCAACCGGCTGAGCTTCTTCTTCAACTACTGTAGTCACAACGTCTGTTGCGCTAACGGCTTGTACGGCTGCTTCAACGACCGCTGGTGCGGCTACGCTGGCGGCTTCCGGTGCCATCACATTGTCAGTAGCGATCTCGATAGCTTCAGCTTGAACTTCTGCTTCTTCAATCACTTGCGCCGCTTGTGTGACAGGGTAACTTACCCAAACCTTGCCTGAAGCCATTTCCGGAGAGGCGAAAGCCCCTGTCAATGGCATTGGCGACTGAGTTGGGTAACGCTCATCACGGTAACGGCGACGACGTTGACCGCTGACGCGCAGATGGCGAGGAGAACGACGTGAGCGGCGTGGCATGCCGTTTTCGCCGTTAGCACGGTTGTCACCTTGCGCATCATCTTCGGTCTGTTCAAGAGTTTCTGGCAGCAGTTTAACGCTGTCTTCAACATGTGCAGGTGGGGCAGACTTCACTTCAGCTTTTGCTACTGGCGCTTTAGGTGCCAGTAATTCTTCAGCTGCGCGATGCAGTTCTTCTTCCGCAGACAATACACGAACTTTCTGTGGCAGATTACGACGCTGACGGCGCTGCATGTTCTGCATCTGACGTTCTTCGAGATCTTCGTCATTGCTGTTGCTGGCAGTGGTAGTTTCTACGCTTTCGAGCGCTGCCACTTCCTGCTGAGCTTGACGTTTTTCTTCCTGACGACGACGCTGACGTTCGGCACGTTGGTCACGGCGCTGTTGCTGTTCTTCACGCTGTGCCTTGGCGGCTTCTTCAGACTGCGGCTCATCGACCGGTGCAGAAGCTTGTGGTGCATTGCGACGGTTACGACGCTGCTCATCACGCACTTCACGTGTCTCACGGCCTTCGCGGTTGTCACGTGGCTCGCGGTTTTCACGCGGCTCACGATTATCACGGCCATCGCGATCGCGGTTGTCACCACGTTCTTTACGCTCGCCACGTTCTGGACGATCGCTGCGCTCACCGCGTTCTTTACGGCCGGTACCCTGACGACGTTGACCACGACGATCCTGGCGGCGGTTTTCACCGTTACCTTCTTGTTTCGGCGCTTCAACAACCGGTTTGACTTCGACAACGGGTTGTTCTTCACCTGCAAACAGGGCTTTCAGACCACCGAACAGACGGCCCAAGAGACCCGGCTTAGCGGCAGCTGGTGCGACGTGCTTGGTTGCAGCAGCAACGGCGACGGTAGACTTAGCCACTGCCGGTTCTTCAGCCGGTGGTGGTGCGTCAGCAGCCAGAGAGAACGAAGCCAGTGCTGGTTGCTCTGGACGCTTACGTTCCATTGGCACATCTTCCAGCGGCTGAGCCATTTCTTCTTCGTGCAGTTTCGGCAACAGATAGCTCAGGGTTGGTGTCTCTTCACCCTTACGTACGCGCAGCACAGAGTAGTGCGGGGTTTGCATTTGATCGTTCGGCACGATGATCGCTTTCACGCCACCCTGACGTTTCTCGATCGCGCTCACCGATTCACGTTTTTCGTTCAGCAGGTATGAAGCAACCTGAACTGGCACGATAGCGTGAACTTCTTTGGTATTTTCTTTCAGCGCTTCTTCTTCGATCAAACGAAGAATGGACAGTGCCAGTGATTCGTTATCACGGATGGTGCCGGTGCCATTACAGCGTGGGCAGACGTGATGGCTGGACTCGCCTAACGACGGGCTGAGGCGCTGACGCGACATCTCAAGCAGGCCGAAACGGGAAATGCGACCGATTTGGATACGTGCACGGTCTTGACGTACTGCATCACGCAGGCGGTTTTCCACTTCGCGTTGATGACGAACCGGGGTCATATCGATAAAGTCGATAACGATCAGACCACCAAGGTCACGCAAACGTAACTGACGTGCGATCTCGTCTGCGGCTTCCAGGTTGGTGTTGAATGCCGTTTCTTCGATATCGCCGCCGCGAGTTGCGCGTGCGGAGTTGATATCGATAGCGGTCAATGCTTCGGTGGAGTCGATAACAATCGAGCCGCCGGAAGGCAGGCGCACTTCACGCTGGAAAGCGGATTCGATTTGAGATTCGATTTGGTAGTGGCTGAACAGAGGTATTTCACCGCTGTACAGTTTGATTTTGCTGCTGAAATCCGGGCGACCCAAGGCAGCAATGTGCTCTTTGGCCAGATCGAGAACTTTTGGATTGTCGATCAGGATTTCGCCGATGTCTGGGCGCAGATAGTCGCGGAATGCACGCACGATAACGTTGCTTTCCTGATGGATCAGGAAGGGGGCAGCGCGGCCTTCAGCGGCTTTTTTAATGGCTTCCCAGTGCTTCAGGCGGAAAGACAGATCCCACTGCAACGCATCGGCAGATTTGCCAACGCCAGCGGTGCGAACGATCAGACCCATACCATCAGGCAGTTGCAGGGACGAAAGCGCTTCTTTCAATTCGGTGCGATCATCACCTTCGATGCGGCGTGAAATACCACCGGCACGAGGGTTGTTCGGCATCAGTACCAAATAACTACCGGCCAAGCTGATGAACGTGGTTAAGGCGGCGCCTTTGTTGCCACGTTCTTCTTTATCAACTTGAACGATCACTTCCTGGCCTTCGCGCAGCACATCTTTGATGTTCGGGCGACCATGAGAAGAGTAATTACTTGGGAAGTATTCGCGGGCGATTTCTTTAAGAGGGAGGAAACCATGTCGTTCGGCGCCGTAATCAACGAACGCTGCTTCAAGACTTGGTTCTATACGAGTGATTTTACCTTTGTAAATATTCGCTTTTTTCTGTTCATGACCCGGACTTTCAATATCCAAATCATACAGCCGCTGTCCATCTACGAGGGCAACACGCAACTCTTCCTGCTGAGTTGCGTTAATCAACATTCTTTTCATCTTAACTTACTCGTTATTTTTACATTATCGACAAAGCTGCGGGCAAAATAACCTCATGGCCGGATTAAAACCGAAAACCCCGTGTCTTCTCGCAAAGCCGTCAACCTCACGGTTGTCGCCTGCATAGGGGCGCATTATCTCGGTAAGCCTGTCTTTCTTTGTGAAAAACAGCACTTTTACTAGGGGAATAGCCTCTGATTTACGTCGACAGATCTGATTCCGTTTGCCGGCCAAGCTGCAACCCGCAGCCCGCTAATTGTTTGATTTCACATTACGTCTTACGCCATTGCTGCGTTTTTGTGCCATCAGACAAATTTTATAATTCCACAGTTTTCCCTGTTTAACGAGAATCAACGTGGAAAGTAAACACATTATTCCACTGCTGATACGGTTATAGCAAGGTGACTTTTCTTTAACTGCGGAAGAAATCGCAAACGTTCAAACCGGCTTGCTGCCTTATTGTCCGCCAGTGTTTCACCCACAGTCAGAGAGACAGTTAAGCACATAAAAAGAAGTGGCGCTATTTACGCGCTCTATTTAGAATCCTGCTCCATGAAAACGAACATTCCTGCAGTACAATTAATCACGATTTCCGAAGACGAAGCTGGTCAACGAATCGACAACTTTCTGCTTGCTCGCCTTAAAGGCGTGCCGAAGAGCATGATTTATCGCATCGTCCGTAAAGGCGAAGTGCGGGTCAATAAGGGACGCATTAAGGTTGAATATAAACTGGCGCCCGGCGACATCGTACGTATACCGCCTGTGCGGGTCGCCGAGCGTGAAGATGCGCCGGTTTCCGCCAAGCTGGATAAAGTCGCCGCATTGGCAGATTGCATCCTGTATGAAGATGATCATCTGCTGTTGCTGAACAAACCCTCCGGCACCGCGGTGCACGGTGGCAGTGGCCTGAGCTTTGGCGTGATCGAAGCTCTGCGTGCGTTGCGCCCGGAAGCGCGCTTTCTGGAGCTGGTGCACCGATTGGACCGCGACACTTCAGGTGTATTGCTGGTGGCGAAAAAGCGTTCTGCATTGCGTTCACTGCACGAACAATTACGGCTGAAAGGGATGCAGAAGGATTATTTGGCGCTGGTACGCGGTGAGTGGCAGTCGCATTGCAAAGCGGTGCAGGCACCGTTGCTGAAAAACATTCTGCAGAGCGGTGAACGCATCGTGCGTGTCAGCAGCGAAGGCAAGCCGTCGGAAACCCGCTTCAAGGTGGAAGAGCGCTTTGAGCATGCGACGCTGGTCAAGGCTAGCCCAATTACTGGGCGTACCCATCAAATCCGTGTTCATGCCTTGCATGCCGGACATCCGATAGCCTTTGATGATCGCTATGGCGATCGTGAGTTCGATCGCCAATTGGCGGGGACTGGGCTTAAGCGCCTGTTCCTGCATGCCGCTGCGCTGCGTTTCGAACATCCAGGCACCGGCGAGACGATGCGTATCGAAGCGCCGATGGATCAAGAGTTGCGCCACTGCCTACAGGTATTGCGTAAGCAGTCTAAAGCCCAGTAAACCGTATTTTATGCCAGCGGGTTGATACCTTCAGCCCGCAGCATCTCCAGCAATGCAATCAGCGGCAGGCCGATCAGCGCATTCGGATCCCGTCCTTCCAGTTTGTCGAACAATGCAATGCCCAAACCTTCACTTTTAAAACTGCCTGCACAGTTGAGCGGTTGCTCAAGGCGCACATAGTTGGTGATTTCAGCGTCGCTTAACGTACGAAAATGCACATGGAAAGGCTCACACACGGCTTGAAGGTGTTTACTGCGGCTGTTGTATAACGCCAGGCCGGTATAAAACGTGACCGTTTTACCGCTGGCCTGACGTAACTGTGCCCGGGCGTTGTCCTCGGTGTGAGGTTTTCCGGTGATTTTTCCGTCGATCACGCAGACCTGATCGGAACCGATAATCAGCGTGTCAGGGTAGGCCAGGGCCAACGCCTGTGCCTTCGCCGCCGCCAGTCGTAGCACCAGCGCCTCTGCGGTTTCGCCTGGCAGCGGGGTTTCATCGACGTGTGGTGCGGCACAGATAAAAGGCAGATGGAGCTTTTCCAGCAGCATCTTGCGGTAGGCCGAGGTGGAGGCAAGGAGTAGTCTCTGCATAATTTTTTTCGTAAACCGTAGCGTAAATAGAGTGGGCATTTTAAACTGTCCGCCGCTGAGGAAGCGAATATTGGTGAAAGGTGCCGTTTTACGGCCTTTTTCTTTGACTCTATGTCGTTACAAAGTTAATATGCGCGCCCTATGCAAAAGGTAAAATTACCCTTGACCATTGATGCGGTACGTACCGCTCAGAAACGTTTGGACTATGTTGGGTCCTATTCGCCTGAGCAGGTTACACGTGTCGCCGCCTCTGTGGTCAGTGTGGACAGTGATGTTGAGGTCTCGTTATCTTTTAATATTGATAACCAGCGCCTCGCGGTGATAACAGGGCATGCGGACGTCCAGGTAATGCTGATGTGCCAACGCTGTGGAGTTCCGTTCGAGCATCATGTACACACAACATATTGTTTTAGCCCGGTCGTCAATGATGAGCAGGCTGAGGCATTACCGGGAGCGTACGAGCCGATCGAAGTCGATGAGTTTGGCGAAGTTGATCTGCTGGCAATGATTGAAGACGAAATTATTCTTTCACTGCCTGTCGTCCCGGTACATGAATCTGAACACTGTGAAGTGTCCGAAGCGGACATGGTCTTTGGCAAACTGCCTGCAGAGGCGGAGAAACCAAACCCATTTGCCGTATTAGCCAGTTTAAAGCGTAAGTAATTAAGGAGTAAGGTCCATGGCCGTACAACAAAATAAACCAACCCGTTCCAAGCGTGGCATGCGTCGTTCACACGATGCCCTGACCACCACCACTTTGTCTGTTGATGCGACTTCCGGTGAAACTCATCGTCGTCACCACATCACTGCCGACGGTTTCTACCGCGGTCGCAAGGTTATCGGCTAAGTAGCGGTACCTTGACTCGTCTAACCCTGGCGTTAGATGCAATGGGCGGGGACTTCGGTCCCTGCGTCACAGTGCCTGCTTCATTGCAGGCACTGGCCTCTAATTTACAGCTTCATCTTCTGCTGGTCGGCAATCCCGACACCCTCTCTCCTTTACTTGCCAAAGCCGATCCAGTTCTTCTGGAACGTTTGCAAGTCGTGCCCGCTGAATCAGTGATTGCCGGCGACGCCAAACCCTCACAAGCGATACGCGCCAGCCGTGGTACTTCTATGCGCATTGCGCTGGAACTGACCAAAAATGGTGATGCGCAGGGCTGTGTCAGCGCGGGGAATACCGGCGCGCTGATGGGACTGGCGAAAATGCTGATTAAGCCGCTGGACGGCATTGAACGCCCCGCACTGATGACGGTGATTCCGAATCAGCTAGGCGGTAAAACCGTAGTGCTGGATCTTGGAGCTAATGTCGAATGCGACAGCACCATGTTGGTCCAGTTTGCGGTGATGGGCGCGGTGATGGCCGAAGAGGTCGTGGGGATTGCGCAACCTCGTGTGGCGCTGCTGAATATTGGTGAAGAAGAAACCAAAGGCCTGGATAATATCCGCGAAGCGGCAGTCGTGCTAAAAAATACTCCGGCAATCAACTATATTGGTTACCTGGAAGGCAACGACCTTCTCACCGGGAAAACCGATGTGATGGTTTGCGACGGCTTTGTGGGTAACGTCACCCTGAAAACCATGGAAGGGGTGGTAAGAGTCTTTTTATCGCTGCTGAAATCATCCGGAGACGGTGGCAAGCAGGCGTGGTGGTTAAAATTGTTAGGCCGTTGGTTGCAAAAACGGGTGGTAAAGCGGTTCGGCCACCTGAACCCCGACCAGTATAATGGCGCATGTCTGTTAGGATTGCGCAGCACCGTAATCAAGAGCCACGGCGCTGCGAACCCACACGCGTTTGCAGTTGCAATCGAACAGGCTGTGCAGGCGGTGCAGCGGCAAGTCCCTGACAGGATTGCTGCGCGCCTTGAAGCTGTATTACCTAAGAGTGACTGATCGTACATGTATACAAAGATTCTCGGTACGGGGAGTTATTTACCCGTACAAGTGCGCACCAACGCTGACCTAGAAAAAATGGTGGATACCTCTGACGAGTGGATCGTCTCACGTACGGGTATCCGTGAACGCCGTATCGCCGCTGCTGACGAAACCGTGGCGACGATGGGCTTCCATGCGGCTGAAAAAGCGCTGGAAATGGCTGGTGTGGCTAAAGAAGACATCGGGTTGATCGTAGTGGCTACCACTACCTCGAGCCACGCATTCCCAAGTTCTGCCTGCCAAGTGCAGCAGATGCTCGGCATTAAAGACTGTGCGGCATTCGATCTGGCTGCAGCTTGTGCCGGTTTCACCTATGCGTTGAGTGTCGCCGATCAGTACGTTAAGAATGGCGCAGTTAAACATGCACTGGTGATCGGCGCGGATGTGCTGTCGCGTACATTGGATCCGCAAGATCGCGGCACTATCATCCTGTTTGGTGACGGTGCAGGTGCAGTCTTGCTGGGTGCCTCAGAAGAGCCAGGCATTCTTTCGACCCACCTGCATGCCGACGGCAGCTACGGTGGCCTGTTGACGTTACCGTTCAAGGATCGTCAGGAACAGGACAAACCGGCTTACGTGACTATGGCCGGTAATGAAGTTTTCAAAGTTGCGGTGACCGAGTTGGCCCACATCGTTGATGAGACGTTGCAGGCTAATAATCTGGATCGCAGCGCGCTGGACTGGCTGGTACCGCACCAGGCCAATTTGCGCATTATCAGCGCAACGGCGAAAAAACTGGGTATGGGGCTGGATAAAGTGGTAGTGACGCTCGATCGTCACGGTAACACTTCTGCCGCCTCTGTCCCTGCAGCGCTCGACGAAGCGGTGCGTGATGGGCGGATCCAGCGCGGCCAACTGGTGCTGCTGGAAGCCTTTGGCGGCGGCTTTACCTGGGGCTCGGCGCTGGTTCGTTTCTGATTAACAGGAAGAAAAAATGACGCAATTTGCTTTTGTTTTTCCAGGTCAGGGGTCACAGACTCTTGGCATGCTGGCCGATTTGGCCACTGAATATCCGATTGTTGAAGCGACCTTCAGCGAAGCCTCTTCCGTCCTGGGTTACGACCTGTGGCAACTGGTGCAGCAAGGGCCTGCGGAAGAGCTAAACAAAACCTGGCAGACGCAGCCGGCATTGCTGGCCGCCTCCGTGGCGATTTTCCGCGTCTGGCAGCAGCAGGGCGGTAAAATGCCTGCAATCATGGCCGGCCACAGCCTGGGTGAATACTCGGCGCTGGTGTGTGCGGGCGTGTTGGATTTCCAGGCGGCAATCCGTCTGGTTGAACTGCGCGGCAAACTGATGCAGGAAGCGGTACCGGAAGGCACGGGTGCGATGTCCGCCATTATCGGTCTGGACAACGCCGCGATCGCCAAAGCCTGTGAAGAGTCTGCTCAGGGGCAGGTCGTTTCTCCGGTGAACTTTAACTCACCGGGCCAGGTTGTCATTGCTGGCAATAAAGAAGCGGTTGAGCGTGCAGGGGCTGCCTGTAAAGCCGCTGGCGCTAAACGTGCGTTGCCGTTGCCGGTGAGCGTACCTTCACACTGTGCACTGATGAAACCGGCGGCAGACAAACTGGCCGTTGCGTTGCAAGAAATCACTTTCAGCGCGCCACAGGTTGCAGTGGTGAATAACGTCGACGTGCGCACCGAAACCGATCCTGAAGCGATCCGCAGTGCGCTGGTGCGTCAGTTGTACAGCCCGGTACGTTGGACTGAGAGCGTAGAGTTTATGGCAGCACAGGGCGTTACGTTGCTGCTAGAGGTTGGTCCGGGCAAAGTTCTGACCGGTCTGACTAAACGTATTGTTGATACCCTGACGGCGGCGGCAGTTAATGACACCGCCAGCCTGTCAGCGGCGCTTGAACAATAAAGAGGAAAACAATGAGCTTCGAAGGTAAAGTTGTTCTGGTCACCGGCGCTAGCCGGGGTATTGGCCGGGCTATTGCAGAAACGTTTGTGGCACGCGGCGCTAAAGTGATCGGCACCGCCACCAGTGAAAGCGGCGCTGAGGCTATCAGCAGCTACCTGGGTGCAAACGGCAAAGGGTTTGCGTTGAACGTGGTTGATGCTCAATCTATCGACAGCGTTCTGGCATCTATTCGTGCTGAATTTGGCGAAATCGACATTTTAGTGAATAATGCCGGTATTACGCGTGATAACCTGCTGATGCGTATGAAGGACGATGAGTGGCAGGATATCCTGAACACCAATCTGACTTCCGTATTCCGTCTGTCAAAAGCGGTAATGCGAGCTATGATGAAAAAGCGGTTTGGCCGGATCATCACCATCGGTTCCGTTGTTGGTACCATGGGGAACGCAGGGCAGGCTAATTACGCGGCGGCTAAAGCCGGTTTGATTGGTTTTAGTAAGTCTTTGGCACGTGAAGTTGCTTCACGTGGCATTACAGTCAACGTCGTGGCACCTGGCTTTATTGAGACGGACATGACACGGGCGTTGACAGATGATCAACGTGCAGGCATTTTGTCATCAGTTCCAGCCAATCGGCTGGGGGATGCTAAAGAAATCGCCAGCGCTGTTGCATTTTTAGCCTCTGATGAGGCTGGCTACATCACCGGTGAAACGTTACATGTCAATGGCGGCATGTACATGATTTAAAAAATGCGAAAACTATTTGCGTTATTTGGGGTAAAAACCGCAGAATAGCGTAAAATCGTGGTTTGACCAGCCGGGATTTAGTTGCATCTTTTTCAACATTTTATACACTACGAAAACCATCGCGAAAGCGAGTTTTGATAGGAAATTTAAGAGTATGAGCACTATCGAAGAACGCGTTAAGAAAATCATTGTTGAGCAATTGGGTGTTAAACAGGAAGAAGTTTTAAATAACGCTTCTTTCGTTGAAGATCTGGGTGCTGATTCTCTTGACACTGTTGAGCTGGTAATGGCACTGGAAGAAGAATTCGACACTGAGATTCCAGACGAAGAAGCTGAGAAAATCACTACTGTTCAGGCAGCTATTGATTTCATCAACGCTAGCCAGCAGTAAGAGAACATATCTAGGCGGTCACTCGACCGCCTAAGTTTTTTCTATCCCTAGTGTTATATTTTCCCTCCTTGGAGGACAAACGTGTCTAAGCGTCGAGTAGTTGTGACCGGACTGGGCATGTTGTCTCCTGTCGGCAATACGGTAGAGTCCACATGGAACGCTCTTCTTGCCGGTCAGAGTGGCATCAGCCTGATCGACCATTTCGATACTACTGCCTATGCAACGCGTTTTGCTGGCTTGGTAAAGAATTTTAACGTTGAAGATTTCATCTCCCGCAAAGATGCGCGCAAGATGGATGCCTTCATCCAGTACGGTATCGCTGCCGGCATGCAAGCTATGCAGGATGCTGGGCTAGATATCACCGAGGCTAACGCCAACCGCATTGGCGCCGCTATCGGCTCCGGTATCGGCGGCCTGGGTTTGATTGAAGAGAACCACAGTTCACTGGTTAACGGTGGCCCACGGAAAATCAGTCCGTTCTTTGTGCCGTCAACCATTGTTAACATGATTGCAGGCCATCTGACTATCATGTACGGCATGCGTGGCCCGAGCATTTCGATCGCCACCGCCTGTACTTCAGGTGTGCACAACATTGGCCATGCTGCGCGTATCATTGCTTACAATGATGCCGACGTGATGCTGGCCGGTGGGGCAGAGAAAGCCAGTACCCCGTTGGGCGTCGGCGGCTTTGGCGCAGCACGCGCGTTGTCGACCCGTAACGAAGATCCTCAAGCGGCTAGCCGCCCATGGGATAAAGACCGTGACGGTTTTGTTCTGGGTGATGGTGCCGGCATGATGGTGCTGGAAGAGTACGAACACGCCAAAAAACGCGGCGCCAAGATTTATGCTGAAATCGTCGGCTTTGGGATGAGCAGCGATGCTTATCACATGACGTCACCACCTGAGAACGGTGCGGGCGCAGCGCTGGCGATGGAAAATGCGTTGCTTGATGCCGGTGTGACTACGTCACAAATCGGTTATATCAATGCGCACGGCACTTCAACGCCAGCAGGCGATAAAGCCGAAACGCAAGCAGTGAAGTCGGTCTTTGGCAGTGATGCACAGCGTGTATTGGTCAGTTCGACCAAATCGATGACTGGCCACCTGTTAGGTGCTGCGGGTGCGATTGAGTCGATCTTCACCGTACTGGCATTGCGTGATCAAGCTGTACCACCAACCATCAACCTGGATAATCCAGATGAAGGTTGCGATCTGGACTTCGTTGCACATGAAGCTCGTCAAGTAAGTGATATGCAGTATACGCTGTGTAACTCCTTTGGCTTCGGCGGCACCAACGGTTCATTGATCTTCCGCAAGGTGTAATACCTCTGCTGGCAGACGACATAAAAGCCCGGTTTTTTAAACCGGGCTTTTTTTATGGCGCAGACCTGTGACTCGGAAAACTCTGCTTGTCGGTGCATTTGCTCAATAGCAAGCTGCTGCTAACGGCATCTGTGCCTGTTATTCTGTACGGAAAGTCATAGTGGCCAGGGGGAGTCTATGTACTGGATTAATGGGCATCAGCACGATGCGCTCGCGCCAAGCGATCGCGGTTTGCAGTTTGGTGACGGCTGTTTCACTACAGCTCGGGTGATGGACGGCAAAATCGACCTATTGCCCTGGCATATCGAACGCCTAAAGCTGGCGGCGCAACGGCTGATGCTGCCTGTTTGCGACTGGGCTGCATTAGAACGTGAAATGGTGCATGCAGCAGAATCTATTTCGCTGGGTGTGGTCAAAGCGATACTGACACGAGGCAGCGGTGGGCGAGGTTACAGCCCAAAAGGGTGTGAAAATCCCACACGCATTGTCTCTCGCAGCACTTTCCCTGTGCATTATCTGCAATGGCGTGAACAAGGTATCAGCCTGACGCTCAGCCCGGTCGCGCTGTCGCGCAACCCGCTGCTGGCAGGGCTGAAACACCTGAATCGTTTGGAGCAAGTGTTGATCCGCACGCATCTTGACCAGACAACTGCCGACGAGGCGCTGGTGCTTGACACTGCGGGTATGCTGGTGGAATGCTGTGCGGCTAATTTGTTCTGGCGTAAGGGAAATGCGGTATTCACGCCAGATTTGAGTCAGGCCGGTGTAGCCGGGCTGATGCGTCGCCGTGTCATTGAGTTGCTGGCGGACAGTGGTTACGCGCTGCATTGCGTCAGTGAGCCGCTGGAGACGCTGGCAGACGCCGAGGAAGTGCTGGTGAGCAATGCGTTGATGCCGTTGTTGCCGGTGAATATCGCGCAATCATGGCGTTATCCATCTCGCCAACTCTATGATTTTTTGCGCCCACATTGTTAACGATGGCTGATTGATGAAGAAAAGAAAGCTGAAGTTCGTTTCTATTACGCTTGTTCTGGTGTTAGGCCTGCTGTTTTGGGGGTACCAGAAGGTTGAACGTTTCGCGGATACCCCGCTGGCCATCCAGCAGGACGCTATTTTTAAATTACCAGCAGGCACTGGACGGGTTGCATTGGAAGGGCTGCTGGTACGCGATAAGCTGATCCACAATGGTACGTGGTTCCCGTGGTTGCTACGCCTGGAGCCACAACTGGCGGAGTTTAAGGCAGGAACCTACCGCTTTACTCCGGGTATGACCGTGCGCCAGATGCTTAAATTGCTGGCCAGCGGTAAAGAGGCCCAGTTTAGCGCTCGCTTTATTGAAGGCTCTCGCCTGCGTGACTGGCTGACGGTGCTACAACAGTCGAAATACCTCAAACATACGCTGGCAGGTAAAAGCGAGGCGGAGATCGCCGTGGCGCTGGGAATGCCGGAAGGCAGCAACCCAGAAGGGCGTCTGTATCCCGACACCTATTCGTACACTGCCGGCATGAGTGATCTGGCTTTGTTGAAGCGTGCACACTTGCGAATGACCAAAGCCTTGGATGACGCCTGGCAGGGACGTGATACCAGTTTGCCGTACAAAACACCTGAAGACCTGCTAACCATGGCCTCAATCATTGAGAAAGAGACGGCGGTGCCAGAAGAGCGCACCAAGGTGGCCTCGGTGTTTATCAACCGCCTGCGCATCGGCATGCGTTTGCAGACGGACCCAACGGTGATCTACGGCATGGGCGAGGGTTATAATGGCAACATTACCCGCAAAGATTTAGAAACGGCGACACCGTATAACACCTACGTGATCAACGGCCTGCCGCCAACGCCGATTGCCATGCCAGGACAAGCATCGCTGGAAGCTGCGGCCAACCCAGCTAAGACGCCTTACCTGTACTTTGTTGCCGACGGCAAGGGCGGCCATCAATTTACCACTAACCTGGCCAGTCATAATCAGGCAGTGAGAGCCTATCGCCAGGCGTTAAAGGAAAAGAATGAAAAGTAAATTCGTGGTTATCGAAGGCCTTGAGGGCGCAGGTAAAACTACCGCGCGCGATACCGTTGTAAGCGTACTGCGTGAGCATGGCGTCAACGAAATTGTCTTTACCCGAGAACCCGGCGGCACACCCCTGGCAGAGAAGCTACGCGACCTGTTTAAACGTGGTGTGGACGGTGAGTTACCAACGATCAAGGCCGAAGTGCTGATGCTGTATGCGGCCCGTGTACAATTGGTGGAAACGGTAATCAAACCGGCGATGGCGCGTGGTGCCTGGGTTGTTGGTGACCGTCATGACCTGTCTTCGCAAGCCTACCAGGGCGGTGGTCGAGGGGTTGACCAACAACTGATGGCCTCACTGCGCGATACGGTGTTGGGAGACTTTCGTCCGGACCTGACGCTTTACCTGGATTTACCGCCTTTAGTGGGTTTGCAACGCGCCCGTGCGCGCGGCGAACTGGATCGTATCGAGCAAGAAGCCTTGCCGTTTTTTGAACGTACCCGCGCACGTTACCTGGCGTTGGCGGCGCAGGACGAGTCCATTGTTACTGTTGATGCCTCTCAATCGCTGGAGCAGGTAACCGCAGCGATTCGGGATTGTGTCAGCCAATGGCTACAGCAGCAGGAAGGCGCGTAATGAACTGGTACCCGTGGCTGAATACCCCTTACCGGCAGTTGGTCGGGCAATATGCTGCCGGGCGCGGTCACCACGCATTATTGTTACATGCCGCAGTGGGCAACGGTGAGGACGCATTGGCCTATGGCCTGAGTCGCTGGTTGATCTGTCAGCGCCGTAACGGTGAGAAAAGCTGCGGAGAATGTCATAGCTGTCGGTTAATGCTTGCGGGGAATCACCCGGACTATCATGTGCTGATGCCAGAAAAAGGCAAAAGCAGCCTGGGGGTCGAACCCATCCGTCAGGTCATTGAGATCCTTTACTCCCATGCGCAGCAGGGCGGTGCCAAGGTTATCTGGTTACCTCAGGCGGAGTTGCTGACCGAAGCTGCCGCTAATGCCCTGCTAAAAACGCTGGAAGAACCGCCGGAGAAAACCTATTTCCTGTTGAGTTGCCGTGAGCCATCACGTTTGTTGGCGACGTTACGCAGTCGTTGTTTGTACTGGCACCTGGCTAGCCCGGATGAGCAACTCAGCCTGCAATGGCTCAACCGACAAACACCGGGTAACCAGGTTGATCTTCTGACCGCGTTACGTTTACACGATGGCGCACCACTGGCTGCTGAGCAGTTGTTGCAGCCGGAACGTTGGCAGCAGCGTGGGGCATTATGTGCCGCTCTGAGTGCAGCCCTGCCACAACGTAACATGTTGTCGTTGCTGCCGGTGTTGAACCACGAAGACGTCGCAGAACGGCTACACTGGTTATGCGCGTTGTTGGTGGATGCCATGAAATGGCAGCAGGGTGCGGCAAGCTTTGCACTTAACCAGGATCAACAAACGCTGGTGCACCAATTGGCCAGTGGTTTGAGCAGTACTTCACTACAGCAAGTGGTGCAACAATGGCTTAATTGCCGCCATCAATTGCTCAGTGTGGTTGGCGTTAACCGCGAGCTGCTGCTGACCGAACAGTTACTCAGCTGGGAGCAAATGCTCGACGCGACCGGCTATTCTCATCCTCATTCGCTGTAAAGAGCTAAAATATTATGTTGTTAGTAGATTCTCATTGTCACCTGGACGGCCTGGATTACCAAACGTTGCACCAAAACGTAGATGACGCACTTGCAAAGGCCAAGGCGCGCGATGTCGGCTACGTACTGGCTGTCGCAACAACTTTGCCAGGTTATCAAGCGATGACGCAGTTGATCGGCTCTCGCGATGACGTGGCGTTCTCTTGCGGTGTACATCCACTTAATATTGACGGCGGTTACGATTACGCGGAATTACGTCGTTTGGCGGCGGCAGAACAGGTCGTGGCTCTGGGTGAGACTGGGCTGGATTACTTCTATCAGAAGGACAATCTGGAACTGCAACAAGCGTCGTTCCGCGAGCATATCCGTATCGGCCGTGATCTTAATAAACCGGTGATCGTGCATACTCGCGATGCACGTGAAGACACACTGGCGATCCTACGAGAAGAAAATGCCCAAGATTGCGGTGGTGTGCTGCATTGCTTCACTGAAGATTGCGCTACCGCAGAAGCGCTGCTTGATCTGGGGTTCTACATTTCGTTCTCCGGTATTTTAACCTTCCGTAATGCCGAACAGCTGCGTGAGGTGGCGCGTTATGTACCGCTTGATCGCATTCTGGTGGAAACCGACTCCCCGTATCTGGCACCCGTGCCGCATCGCGGCAAAGAAAACCAACCTGCCTATGTGCGTGATGTGGCTGAATACATGGCGGTATTGAAAGGCGTGAGCCTGGAAACGCTGGCCGAAACCACCACCGCCAATTTTTCACGCTTATTTCACATCGACCTCTAATCTTTGACCTAGGCTATAGCTGTAGTCATTGATGTCGGAATTTTTTTTAAGCTCGTAATTAATCACCGAAACGGGTAATGTTCCCACCCGTTTTCGGGCGAGGTGTGGGCGTTTTTCCCTCTTTTTTGATAAAAAATAGGCAATTTAAGAAAAACACTCGGTTTTGTTCATCGAAACGTGACTGTCATCAAACATTGCGCAGCCTATTTATTTTACTCTGCGTAAAAATTCAAGGGGTGCTCAGACACCCTGAATTGCAGGGGTTTTTTCTCCCCCCCTTGCAACGCGAAGAATCGCGGAAAGTAGCAAAGCACTATTACTCAGGAGCACACTCAACTATGTTCAAGAACGCATTTGCAAACCTGCAAAAAGTAGGTAAGTCGCTAATGCTGCCGGTGTCCGTATTGCCTATCGCAGGTATCCTGCTGGGCGTCGGTTCCGCCAACTTTAGCTGGCTACCTGCGGTAGTCTCCCACGTGATGGCGGAAGCCGGCGGTTCTGTTTTCGCCAATATGCCGTTAATTTTCGCCATCGGTGTTGCCCTGGGCTTCACCAACAACGACGGTGTATCCGCACTGGCTGCAGTCGTGGCTTACGGCATCATGGTGAAAACCATGGCGGTGGTTGCACCTTTGGTGCTGCACTTGCCGGCTGAAGAGATTGCGGCCAAACATTTGGCGGATACCGGTGTGCTCGGGGGGATTATCTCCGGCTCCATCGCTGCCTATATGTTCAACCGCTTCTTCCGCATTCAATTGCCGGAATACCTGGGCTTCTTTGCAGGTAAGCGTTTTGTGCCGATTATCTCCGGCCTGGCGGCGATCGTTCTGGGCGTAGTATTGTCCTTCATCTGGCCTCCAATCGGTACGGCTATCCAGACCTTCTCCCAGTGGGCTGCTTATCAGAACCCGGTAGTGGCGTTTGGTATTTACGGCGTGGTTGAACGTGCGCTGGTGCCATTTGGTCTGCACCATATCTGGAACGTACCGTTCCAAATGCAGATTGGTGAGTACACCAACGCAGCAGGTCAGGTATTCCACGGCGATATCCCACGTTATATGGCGGGTGACCCAACTGCGGGTAAACTGTCCGGTGGCTTCCTGTTCAAAATGTACGGTCTGCCTGCTGCTGCGATTGCCATCTGGCACTCAGCCAAGCCGGAAAACCGCGCTAAAGTCGGCGGTATCATGATCTCCGCTGCCTTGACCTCGTTCCTGACCGGTATCACCGAACCGATCGAGTTCTCATTCATGTTCGTCGCGCCGATCCTGTACGCAATCCATGCCATCCTGGCTGGCCTGGCGTTCCCGATCTGTATCCTGCTGGGTATGCGTGACGGCACCAGCTTCTCACACGGTTTGATCGACTTTATCGTACTGAGCGGTAACAGCAGCAAAATTTGGCTGTTCCCAATCGTCGGTATCATCTACGGTCTGGTGTACTACACCATCTTCCGTGTGCTGATTGCCAAGCTGGATCTGAAAACCCCAGGTCGCGAAGACACTGTTTCTGAGCAGGTTGCACAGGGCGGTTCTGAAATGTCTGCGGCGCTGGTTCAGGCTTTCGGCGGTAAAGAAAACATCACCAACCTGGATGCCTGTATCACCCGTCTGCGTGTTAGCGTGGCGGACGTGAGCAAGGTTGACCAGGCTGGCCTGAAAAAACTGGGTGCTGCCGGCGTAGTTGTCGCAGGCTCTGGTGTTCAGGCTATCTTTGGTACCAAATCTGATAACCTGAAAACGGATATGGACGAATACATCCGTAACCATTAATTCAGGCAGGGGAGTTTTAAGGGAGGCGAAAGCCTCCCTTTTTTATTGGCGAGGATTTATTTTACTGCGTGCTTTTGCAGATACTGTTCAAACACTGCCAGAGTGTCGCTAGAAATGTGGTGCTCAATCCCTTCGCTGTCCAGCTCGGCGGTTTCATTCGGTACCCCGAGACACACCAGCAGGTCAACGACAATTCGGTGGCGACGCCGTACCTTCTGTGCCAATTGCTCGCCTTCTTCAGTCAGAAAAACTCCCCGGTAAGGGCGCGACTCGACCAAGCCAGCGCTTTTCAGCCGGGCGATGTTCTTGATCGCCGTCGGGTGTGAAACGCCGAAGCGTTTGGCAATGTCGGTGGTTCTGGCCTCGCGAGTGGTCATCAACAAGTCGGCAATCAGCTCGACATAATCCTCTATCAGCGCATTAGATTGCGCCTCACGAGCGCGGGTGAAGCGCAGGGCATGTTCAGCCTCGTCCGGCATTTCAGCCACCACGGGGCGTTCGGCGTCATCTGATGCGCTTGTAACCATATTCTGAGACGTCCTTTAAACGTTAAACCAGTAAGTTGCAGGTTGATGCAGTTCCGCCATACGTTAGTCCAAAGGCGACGCATTATCAATTCGGCTGGTGTATTCGATGACAATAAGAAATATTTGTACACAAAGGCAGTGAATCTTCCATTTTGCATAAAGTGTAGCCGATGCTACATTGCTGTGAGTGTTGGGTGAAAAATAACCAGAGAAAGATTGAGGGTAAACCATGCGTGATGCGGCAACCACCACATCGTTAACCGAACGAACCAATGCGGCAATTGGTAACGCACTTGCCGGGCGCAAGCGTGGAGCATTCACGCCGCTACTGTTCGCTGGGCCCGCTGTGATTGCCTCTATTGCCTATATGGATCCCGGTAATTTTGCCACCAATATTCAAGCCGGGTCGAAATACGGCTACAGCCTGTTATGGGTGGTCGTGATGGCTAACCTGATTGCCATGCTGTTTCAGGCGTTGTCGGCCAAGCTGGGGATCGTCACCAACCGTAATCTGGCCGAGATGTGCCGCGATCAATTTTCACGTCCGGTGGTCATCGGTATGTGGTTGCTCAGTGAAGTGGCCGCGATGGCGACAGATCTGGCTGAGTTTCTCGGCGGGGCTATAGCGTTGGCCTTGCTGTTTCACATGCCGTTGTTGCCGGGAATGGGGGTGACGGCGGTTATCACTTACGCGTTGCTGATGGTCGAGAAAAAAGGTTTCCGCCCGGTAGAACTGATGATTGGCGGCTTGGTCGCGGTGATTGCACTGTGTTATCTGGTCGAAATGTTTATCGTGCCAGTTGACTGGGCGGCAGCCGGTATTGGCATGGTAACGCCGCAATTGCCGGATGCACAGGCACTGACCATTGCCGTCGGTATTATCGGTGCCACGGTGATGCCGCATGCTATTTTCCTGCACTCAGGTTTGACCCAGCACCGTGCGCCGGCCAGCGACAGCGGCGAGCGGCGTAAATTGCTGCGCTTTTCCAATATCGAAGTGGTAATTGCGTTGTCGATCGCGGGGCTGGTGAATATTGCTATGGTGATTATGGCCTCAAGCGCCTTCCATGCGGGTAATAGCGATGTGGCAGAGATAGGCACGGCTTACCACACATTGACTCCGTTGTTTGGTGCTGCCGCTGCTGGCATCTTCCTGATGTCGTTGATTGCCTCCGGCATTTCCAGTTCGGTGGTGGGCACCATGGCGGGCCAGATGATTATGCAGGGGTTTGTCGGTTTCCGCATTCCGGTCTGGGTACGCCGTATGGTAACCATGATCCCGGCATTCATTGTGGTGGCGTTAGGCGTGAATGCGACCGATGCGCTGGTTTACAGCCAGGTGGTGTTGAGTCTGGCGTTGCCGGCACCGATGATTGCGTTGGTGATGTTTACCCGTCGTCGCGACATTATGGGCGAGTTTGTCAATAGCCGCCTGACCAGCCTGGTATCGATCATCGGCACAGTGATTATTCTCCTGCTCAACATGGTGTTGCTGTTGCAGACTTTTGGTGTTGCCATCCCAGGGTTGGGATAACCGATAAGCCGTGCAGCCAATGCTGTCACGGCTTGCCGCCTTTCTTTATCACGCTATCTCCCACAGTGGCGTCATTTTGACGTTGGGTTTTGACCATTGGTCAGTGCTTTCTCGTCGTTAGAAATACTGCCGGTATTTGCAGCCCATACGCCTTCCTGCGTTTTGGTGACTTTCTGGTGTGTGGCATTCAGGTTTTGACCTACGGCGGCAATGTGATTGGATTCAACACCGCCGGTATTTTCCCCCCAAGGGATTGTCTGGTCGTTGGCTTGGGCTATTCCCCCTAGCACCAACGGCATTAGCAGTAGCATGGTATTAATCAGGTATTTTACTCTCATCGTCTCAGTCTCCACTTATGCGTTCTGCACCTTACTTACTGGCGGGTGCATGGCACTATCAGGAAAAAAAGTATAAGAGGGTGAGGGATAGCTAGGGTCAGTCGGGGTTTTGGCTGGCGATAAGGGATCCACAATACGCCCTGTATATACAGTCTAGGTCTAACGGTCTGCGGTGTAGTGACGTTGATGTAAACGGAGTCGCTAATTTCTAAGCGAGTATGTAGGACTGTTTCATGAGAAATAATTCGCATGCTGGCAATGAGGGAACCCCGTCTTATTAATGTGCCTTGAACAAAATTAACTCGCTCTATTTTCTTGTTTTTCGGAGAAAAGCGCACTGATGAAATCGACGAACACACGTATTTTATGGCTGCGATCGCGCAGCCTTGGGTAAAGAATATTGACAGGTGCACCGACGGGTGACCATTCCTGCAGCACAGGTTCCAGCGTGCCTGCACGCAGATAACTTTCTAACGTGCAATCCAGGAGATAAACCAGGCCAAGATGGTTTTTTGCCACTTCGCACAAAGAGTGCGAATGATTAAAGCTCAGCAGTGGGCTGGGTGCCAGTTGGTAGACGTGCTCATTACGTATAAATTGCCACGAGTCCGCCATTGCCTCACCTGAGCGTATAAAACCAAGCCGCACGTGTTCTTGCAGCTGCTCCGGGTTTTTTGGCCGGCCATGGCGTTCAAAATACACCCTTGAGCCGCAGCACAGGTAGTGCGGTTGGAAGAGCTTGAGGCTGACCATATCTGGCACGTCGTTGGCACCGATCCGAATAAACACGTCTGCACGATCTTCCACTGGGTTCACCAGTCGATCGTTCACTGAAACGCTGAGCTGTATTTCTGGATATTGTGCCAAAAATGCCGGTAGTGCAGGGGCGATATGCATACTGCTAAGCATCGAGGCGATCTCAACGCGCAAGGGGCCACGAGGCTGTTCAAACTCACCGGACATGTCATTCTTCAACTGATCAAACTGCTGCAATATCTCCTGTGCCGAACGATAGCAACGTTCGCCGGCGCCAGTGAGTGAGAACCGGCGGGTTGAGCGTTTAAATAAAGGCTGTTGAAATTGCTTCTCAAGCTGGTTAATGCTGTAAGTGATGCTCGCGGGTGATAATCCAAGTTTGGTTGCAGCCTGGCTGAACCCATCCATTTCCACTACCTGACAGAAAACGCGCAGGGCGTGCAATTCATTCATTTCGGCCACATCCATTATTTAAGTTTTTTAAAGAATATTTTTAAATCTGTCGGCTGTCAATCAAGGTGGATGTTGGGTAAATTATTTTTCGTTACCTATCGTTTAATGATGGCTTATTATTTTCGTAGTTAAATAAAATCCGTTAAGGAAAAAATATGAAAAAATTAATCGCTGCGTTATTGCTGGCGGGACCTGGTTTATTCACTCAAACCTATGCGGCTGAAAATGATTCAGCGCATCAACGTTATAAGGTTTCTGCTGACGCTAGTGTAGCGGCGGAACAAAAAGCGGTTTACGACACGGTCAATCGCTACCAGACTGCACTTAATGCAGGTGATACCAACACTATTTTGTCGTTGTTCGCTAAAGAGAGTTACTCGCAATGGAATGATAAACCAACGGCAGATACCAGTGAAAAACGTCGGCAGCAATATGATGACTTATTTAAAAAAGAAAAATTTGAAACGGAATTTGCTTATGACAGTGTTAGTGTCAATGGCAATATGGCCTATGTGCGCACTCACCATCACCGCGGTGCGACAGTAAGCCGAATTAGCGATGGTGCGACGTTAATTGATTTAAATCGAGAGGTCTTTGTTTTGGAAAAACAGCAGGGGCGCTGGAATATTGTTGTTTACACATTTAATACTAACCCCATTCAAGGTGTAGGCTGATTTATTATTAGATAAAGACCGCGTTTGCGGTCTTTATCTATGGTTTGATGTGACTAAAGGTTTCTTACACCACCGTCTAACAATAATTCACTGCCGACCATAAAGGCAGATTCATCGGATGCCAGAAACACCGCCGCTTTGGCCAATTCCAGCGGCGTGCCCATACGACCAATGGGGACCAATTGGCGGATCTCGTCACGTAATACCTGTTCATCGGCATCTTTCAAACCGAGCTTACCCAGTGCCGGAGTTTCTGTCGGTCCGGGGCTGAGACCATTGACCCGGATGCCGCGTGGATGCAGTTCACCGGACAGCGTTCTGGCCAGTGACAGCAGACCAGCTTTGCTGGCAGCGTAGACATTACTTAACGGCAGGCCAATATGCGCGCTGACCGATCCGCACAAGATAATTGACGCGGGGTTAGCTAACAGCGGCAACAACGATTGGATCAGAAAAAAGGGCCCTTTAAGGTTAATGTCCATCAAGCGTTGATAGCTCTGTTCATCCCATTCTTGTAGAGGATGGTGAGTGACGTCACCTGCATTGATGTACAGCACATCGAGGCGTGGCCAATGGCTGGCCAATTGCTGCGCTAAAACACGTTGCTGCCCAATATCTCCTGCATCGCTGCGTAACAACAGTACGTTACCCAGTTCTTTCCCCGCCGCCTCTAGGCTGTTCTGATTGCGACCGGTAATCGCTACGGCGGCGCCTTCGGCGATAAACTGACGTGCAGTTTCCAAACCAATGCCGCTGGTACCACCGGTGATCAATGCGTACTTGCCTTTAAGTCGTGACATAACGTACTCCTGTTTATTGTCGGAACAGGCATTATTTGCGCTATAGTATCTTTTGCATAGTAGGCACCTTTTGGATACTAGAGGACAAGGTGGGATGAAATGACCAAAGCAGGGCTGTCGACAGCGGAAATAAATTTAGCGGCATTGCCAGCAGCGGGGGAATCTTGCCCAATGGTAGGCTTCGTGAATCTGGTTGCGGGCAAATGGGCTATTCCAATCCTCTACCGGTTGATACTGATCGATAACCCGGTCCGTTTTAGCGAGCTGCAGCGTGCAGTTGCACCCATTGCCCAGAAAGAGTTGACGCGTCAACTGCGGCAGTTCGAACAACGCGGTTTGGTCACTCGGCAGGTGTTCCCGGAGGTTCCGCCGCGGGTTGAATATCAAATTACGCCACTGGGTAAAACGTTGCGCCCGACACTCGATTCTTTGGCCAACTGGATGCGCACCCACGCACCCCAGTTGATTGATAACTAGTCACCGATACCCGGCGGATTGATGACGGAACGTGGGACTTTCTCATCATGTTCCCCCCAGCGGTCCAAGACCTGAGCATATTCACCGCTGACGATTACACCATTGATGGCTGCGTTGATTGCTGTAACCAGACCATTATCTTTTTTAGTGGTCACTGCCACATAGGCGACGTTCGGGCCAATGCCGACCATTTTCGTCCTGCCAGTCAGCGCTGCTTTGTAGGCACCGGTTGAGTGGGGGCCGAAGAACGCATCGGCGCGTCCGGACTGAATGCTCAGGTTAGCGGCTGCGTCATCGGTGACATAAATAGGTTGTACCGGTGCTAAGCCATTAGTCTGGTTCTGCTTATCCCAACCCAGCAAGATATTTTCCTGATTGGTCCCTGAGCCGACAATAACGCGTAGCCCGGCAATGTCCGCAGGTTGGTTAATGGAACTGATTTTGCTGGTGGATTTGACGTAAAAGCCCAGCGTATCCACGCGATAGGTAGCGAAATCAAACTTGGTTTTCCGCAGCTTGGTCACAGCAATATTGAAAATTGCAGCATCATATTTACCGGAGCTGATACCGAGAGGCCAGTCTTCCCAAGACGTTGGTACCAGGTTCAGCTCTAGCCCCAGACTGTCTGCAACCAGTTGCGCTATGTCCGGGTCGCTGCCAATCAACGTTTTATTATCTTCGGCAAACAGCGCCAGTGGAGGGGAATTTTCAGACGCCACTGCTATGGTTAGCTTGCCCGGTACGGCAAAATGATAATTGGCTGGGATCAGCGCTACAGCGGCTGGGTTTTTCTCCGCACGCAAATGTTGCTGGTTGGCCTGTAGATCAATAATGCTTTTGGTTTCAGCCACAGAATGGCCGCATATCAGCAATGCGCTCAGTGCCAGAGTTTTGAATCGCATGTTGTTCTCTATCCTTTTTAATCATAGAGTTACTATTCGCGTCGACAGCGGGCAAGTAAAGCAACAATAGTGAATATCGAAAGTGAAAAAAATCAGATGATTGCCGCCGGACGGCAACGAGAGAGGGAGGATAATCCCAAAGGGTTGTCTGATTCTGCATCACTCAACGCGGAAAGTGCGCAATCAGGTTGAAAGCAGTAGAATTTGTCACTCATACTGCGTACAGCTTATTTTCCTCTACAAGGAACGCCAGATGGCCGAAGAAACGATTTTCAGTAAAATTATCCGCCGCGAAATCCCTGCTGATGTGGTCTACCAGGACGAATTGGTCACCGCTTTCCGTGATATTTCACCTCAGGCTCCGACACATATTCTGATTGTACCCAATGTGCTGATCCCTACTATCAACGACGTCACTGTTGAACACGAAGCTGCACTTGGCCGTATGATCACTGCCGCGGCGAAAATCGCTGAACAAGAAGGCATTGCCGATGATGGCTACCGCCTGATTGTTAACTGCAATCGCCATGCGGGCCAAGAGGTCTATCATATTCATATGCATTTGGTCGGTGGCCGCTCGTTAGGGCCTTTGTTGTCTCGCTAATCGAGGAAAGTCATGCGCTATAGCAAATCCCTGCGTCTCTTGGCGCTGGCGTTGCCCGCTGTCATTTTGATGGGGTGTAGCAGCCCACGTGGCATCGCGGTGAACGATCGGCAGACGGTAGTGATGGATTCGCCGGTGCTTACCGCAGGCATTCTGGCCGACAACCCGTCGATTTCGAATGCCTCCGGGCGCGTGATGGCTACCTCGGAGCTCAGTAACAGCCAACCTACGCCGGTAACGGTGCATTATCGCTTCTACTGGTATGACGATCAGGGGCTGGATATCCGGCCTTTTGAAGCGCAGCGTACAATCACTATTGCACCAAATTCAGACGCCACCATTTATTCACTCAATGGCAATCTCGATGCCAAACGCGTGCGTCTGTACCTATTCTTATAACCTCTTGGTTCAGTGGGAGAGAGATGAATGAAAAAGTATCTATTTGTTGCACTGGCCGCGTTGATGTTAACCGGTTGTCTGTCGCGCCCGCCGGAACCCGAACAACCTCAGCCGCCGGTGACTGTTGAGCCGGTGACGCCGCCAGTCGTTGAGCCACAGCCGCCAGTCACAGAACCTGTGCCTCAACCGCCGAAAATTCAGCAGCTCGACTGGCTGAGCAGTGTACAGCCACTGGTGAATCAGATGCTGAAAGCTGATGGTGTCAATCCAGGTAGCGTGTTGTTGCTGGACAGCGTAAAGAACAACACCAATGGTGCGTTACAGACCGCGAAGGCGACATCGGCTCTGCATAAAGCGTTAGCGTCGAATCAGACGTTCTCTATCGTGCCAGAAGCGCAGTTGGCAACCGCCAAACAGACCCTGGGCCTATCGGCGGATGATAGCCTGGGTTCGCGTAGCAAGGCCATTGGTCTGGCGCGTATCGTCAGTGCGCAATATGTACTGTATAGCGACGTTAGCGGTGATGTGAAGTCTCCAACCTTGGACATGCAACTGATGTTGGTACAAACCGGTGAAATCGTCTGGTCAGGTAATGGCGCAGTCACACACTGAAGCCGCACTGCGAAAACTGATTGAAAGCGAGCTGCCGGCGGTGAAAACCGCCGGTTGTCGTTTCAGCCCGGTACAGGGGCTGACAGGCGAAAGTTGGCGTATTGAAGGTGACGGCGTACAGCTTCTGGCGCGTCAACAAAGCGCAGAGAAAAGCGCGCTTGGTGTCAGTCGTCGGCGTGAGGCGCGCCTGCTTCGGCGTAGTGGAAGAAGAATCGGCCCGCAGGTTTTAGCGCAGAATAATCAGTGGATTATCCTGCAATGGCTTGATGGTGACGTTGTCACAGAGTCCGGTTTCATTCAGCTAAATGAGTGTGGAAACTTGTCAGAGTTGATGGCAAGTTTGCATCGGCAACCGCGCAGTGGCTACCCGCTAAATCTGCAGCGACAGTTTGCCCGTTATTGGCAGCAGTTGGATCGCCAGCGTCTTACGCCCGCTTGGTTACGGCTGCATCAGCGTTTCCTGCATCGCTGCCCGCCGACACCCTTGAAATTGGCACCGTTGCATATGGATATTCATCCGGGCAATCTGATAGCACAGGCCGAAGGCCTGAGATTGATTGACTGGGAGTATGCCGCTGACGGGGATATCGCGCTGGACATCGCTGCGCTGTTTCGTGGTAACGCCTGGTCGTCAGCCGACCAACAGCGTTTTTTACAGCGTTATGCGCAGATCGGTTATCTCAATGTGCAGGTGCTGAGCGCGCAGGTGCAGCGCTGGCTGCCGTGGGTAGATTATCTGATGTTGTTATGGTTTGAAGTGCGCTGGCAACAGACCGGCGATCCTGAATTTTTGCGCTGGGGTGCCGTGTTGCACCGGCGTTTTTGTTTAACATCCCATGTTCTATACCTAAAATAATGGGCGTTGCATTGAGGCGCAGCCAACAAAGATGCAGCTTCAAGTATGACAGGTATAAATGAATAATGAAGTGAGGTGGCCGTGGGCCCAGTAATGTTAGATGTCGCCAGCTATGAGCTGGATGCAGAAGAACGTGAGATCCTAAAACATCCGCTGGTGGGCGGTCTGATCCTGTTCACCCGTAATTTCCATGACGCAGAACAGTTGCGTGAATTGGTACGCCAGATCCGTGAGGCTTCCCACGATCGACTGGTGGTGGCGGTGGATCAGGAAGGTGGCCGCGTGCAGCGTTTCCGCGAAGGTTTCACCCGGTTACCGGCTGCGCAGTCGTTCGCGGCCCTGAACTCAGCCCATGAAGGTGGTCGACTGGCGCAGGAAGCCGGCTGGCTAATGGCGGCGGAAATGATCGCGCAGGATATCGACATCAGCTTTGCTCCAGTGCTTGATATTGGCCATGTTAGTGCAGCGATCGGCGAACGTTCTTTCCACAGCGATCCACAGCAGGCGCTGGTGATGGCCGAACGTTTCATTTTGGGCATGCACAGCGCTGGAATGAAAACCACCGGTAAGCATTTCCCTGGTCACGGTGCAGTGAGCGCAGATTCGCATAAAGAAACGCCTCGCGATCCGCGTCCGTTGGCTGAGATCCGCGAACATGATATGGCGATCTTCCGTGAATTGATTAACCGTCAGCTGTTGGACGCCGTGATGCCAGCGCACGTCATCTATACTGAAGCAGACCCACGTCCAGCCAGCGGCTCACCTTACTGGCTAAAACAGATTTTGCGTCAGGAGCTGGGCTTCGACGGTGTTATCTTCTCGGACGATTTGTCGATGGAAGGGGCGGCGATTATGGGCAGCTATGCCGAACGTGGCCAGGCAGCATTGGATGCCGGCTGCGACATGATTCTGGTATGCAATAATCGCGCAGGGGCGGTCAGCGTGCTGGATAACCTGTCCCCGGTCAAAGCAGAGCGTGTTAAGCAGTTATATCATCGCGGTCAGTTCACCCGTCAGGAGCTGCGTGATTCTGCGCGCTGGCAGCAGGCGCATAAAGAGCTGAATGCGCTAAGCGAACGCTGGGAGGAGCACAAACAGCGTAATGCGGGGTGAACCCAGGGCGTCGTAATGCGGCGTAAATGATGAGGGCTGCGGCACGGCCCTCAGCTTGTTGCGAGGATCCACATGATTATCTATTTGCATGGTTTCGATTCCACCAGTCCCGGCAATCATGAAAAGGTGTTACAGCTACAGTTTATCGATCCGGACGTACGCTTTATTAGCTACAGCACCTTGCATCCACGCCATGACATGCAGCATTTATTGAAAGAAGTAGACAAGGCAGTTCAACAGGAAGGGGACAAGCACCCGCTAATCTGCGGTGTTGGTTTGGGCGGATTTTGGGCCGAACGCATTGGCTTTCTGTGTGGTATCCGACAGGTGATCTTCAACCCCAACTTGTATCCTGAAGAACATATGCAAGGCAAAATCGATCGGCCGGAGGAGTATCGCGATATTGCCACCAAGTGCGTGGACGATTTCCGAGAAAAAAACCGCGATCGTTGCCTGGCGGTGCTTTCCCGTCATGATGAGGTACTCGACAGTCAGCGCAGTGCTGAATTGCTGCATAAGTACTATGAAATTGTCTGGGATGAACAGCAGACCCACAAGTTCAAAAATATCTCGCCACATTTGCAACGCATCAAAGCATTCAAGACGCTGGCGTAACAGTTTCATAACGCCTGAAGCCGCCGCAATGATTGCTTTTTACGGGCAA
Organism: Serratia grimesii NBRC 13537; assembly: GCF_001590905.1. Classification (GTDB taxonomy): domain Bacteria; phylum Pseudomonadota; class Gammaproteobacteria; order Enterobacterales; family Enterobacteriaceae; genus Serratia; species Serratia grimesii. The sequence continues at coordinate 376,636 of NZ_BCTT01000010.1, read as the reverse complement.
AAATTGCGGCATTTTTTTGCCAAAATGCCGGGTTTTGCCTCATGGGCGACAAAATTTAAAACTGTGACCCAGCGCTAACTATTTGAATCACAATCCTCAAAATTTCCCTTCGTCCAGGCTTTAACCAAAAAAGTTTGATGTACATCAATTTTGGTATGACCAAATAACCTCGCATGCTATTCTGGCTTCAGATAGCAGGTTTATTTTACGCGAACCCTATGTATTCTAAGGATATTATTTATTTACCCTTGGATAACAATTGGTTCACATTTAGGGGATTATTTTGACAACGCCAAAGAAAAAAATCGTCATTGTGGGCGGTGGTGCTGGTGGTCTAGAACTGGCGACCAGCCTGGGCCATAAACTCGGTCGTAAGCACAAAGCAGACATCACACTGGTAGACCGTAATCACAGCCATCTGTGGAAACCTTTGCTGCATGAAGTCGCAACCGGTTCCCTTGATGACGGCGTCGATGCGCTGAGCTACCTGGCGCACGCACGTAATCATGCTTTCAGCTTCCAACTGGGTTCGCTGACCAATATTAACCGTGAGACGAAAACGATCCACCTGGCGCAAATCTGCGATGAACAGGGCGGCGAACTGGTACCTGAGCGCGAGTTGTCTTATGACATCTTGGTCATGGCGCTGGGCAGTACTTCGAACGATTTCGGCACGGCTGGCGTAAAAGATCACTGTATCTTCCTGGATAACCCTCACCAGGCGCGACGCTTCCACAACGAAATGCTTAACCTGTTCCTTAAGTTCTCGGCGCAGCCGGGGCAAAAAGAACGGGTAAACATCGCCATCGTCGGTGGTGGTGCTACCGGTGTTGAGCTGTCAGCTGAACTGCATAACGCGGTGAAGCAATTGCACAGCTACGGCTTTGAAGGCCTGGACAACAGCGCACTTAACGTGACGTTGGTCGAAGCAGGTGAACGCATTCTGCCTGCATTGCCGCCACGTATTTCTGCCGCTGCACATCAGGAATTGAACAAACTGGGCGTACGCGTACTGACCAACACTATGGTCACCAGCGCGGATGCCAAAGGTCTGAACACCAAAGGTGGCGAATTTATCGATGCTGATCTGATGGTGTGGGCTGCCGGTATCAAGGCGCCAGACTTTATGAAAGACATCGCCGGGCTGGAAACCAACCGTATTAACCAACTGGTGGTAGAGCCAACGCTGCAGACCACGCGTGATCCGAACATTTTCGCTATCGGTGACTGTGCTTCCTGTCCGAAAGAGGGCGGCGGTTTCGTCCCGCCACGTGCACAATCGGCACATCAGATGGCATCGCGCTGCTTCACCAACATTCTGGCTCTGATGAATGGTCAGACGTTGAAGCCGTACGTGTACAAAGACCACGGTTCCTTGGTGTCTCTGTCCCGCTTCAGTACCGTTGGTAGCCTGATGGGCAACCTGATGCGTGGTTCAATGATGGTAGAAGGCCGCATAGCGCGTTTCGTCTATATCTCACTGTACCGTATGCACCAGGTCGCTTTGCACGGCTATATCAAAACCGGTCTGATGATGCTGGTCGGTGGCATTAACCGGGTGATCCGCCCGCGTTTGAAAATGCACTAACAGCTCGCGTTGTCGACTCCACCCACGCCGGTTCGCCCGCGTGGGTTTTTTTATGGCTTATCCCGGTGAAATAGGGCGGTTATGGACTGATTGTTCAGAACAATGTCCCGCCTCTATAGGTAAAAGTCTTAAGAATCCTCCTAAACACTGGGGGCAAACGTGATTTCCGGCATCTTTGGTCATATTGTCTTATTGCGAGGTTCTGGAACATTGTGCAGACTTTATCTCGTTTACAGACGGCGCGTCGCGCACGCCGTAAACCGGAATACCACGTGCCGCCAATGCGCAAAATAATAAGCGCGGTGCAATGTCGGTAAAGTCCCCGGTACAAATGCGTGGTAACACTTTCAGGAGGATTTCCTGTGAACAAGTCAATGTTAGCTGGTGTGGGTATTGGTATCGCTGCAGCTCTGGGTATTGCTGCGGTCGCCAGTCTTGATGTCTTTTCTTCTGGTCCGCAATACGCGCAGGTACTTGCTGCAACGCCGATCAAAGAAACGATCAAGACCCCGCGTCAGGAATGCCGCAATGTGACCGTGACTCACCGTGCGCCTGTACAGGATGAGAACCGTCTTGCCGGTTCTGTTCTGGGTGCAGTGGCGGGTGGGGTAATAGGCCATCAGTTCGGCGGGGGTCGTGGGCGTGATGTTGCGACGGTCGTCGGTGCTCTGGGTGGCGGCTACGCCGGTAATCAGGTACAGGGGGCGATGCAGAATAACGACACCACCACCAGTACGCAGCAGCGTTGCAGAACAGTCTACGACAAATCACAGAAAATGCTGGGTTACGATGTGACCTACAAGATCGGTACTCAGCAGGGCAAGATCCGTATGGATCATGATCCTGGTACCCAGATTCCGCTGGATAAAAGCGGCCAGCTGGTGCTGAATAAAGCCTGATCACAGTTTAAGAATTAAACCCGCGGACAGTGTTAGTTCTGATCGTTTAACGCAGTTAAGCGAGCGGCATTAATATTGACGCGGGTTTCTGCTTTTTGTCCCCGTAGTCGTTCAAACAGCAACAACGAGATTCATAGGGTTTTAATCCCTGCCATTTGCTATCAGGCCAGTTCTGACGCGATTTCCGACCTAATGTATCCGTGCGATTTATCCGGGCATACCTTCAATAGTGCAACAGTGTTTGTTATATTATTGTGCAGTTGAGTGGGTGTGATGACGTGCATCTTGCACCGACCCAGTCCAAGCATTTAGTCTCCCGGAGACAGAGATAAAAACATGTTAGATTTTCGCTTTCCGACTGCAATGCAAATGGTACTTAGCGTGGCCGTGGCTGAGAAGCTGGGCGTGCGTTCGACCAGCGCGGTGCTTGCCGCCGGTCTGGAAGCTAACCCCAGTTTTATCCGCAAGCTGATGGTGCCCTTGACCAAAAGTGGCATCATTGTCTCGACCCTAGGCCGTAATGGCTCGATTCATCTGGGCCGCCCGGCGGAACAGATCACCCTGCGGGATATCTATCTGTCTGTTATCGATGATAAACGCATCTGGGCAGCCAGACCGGAAGGGCCGGCACGTTGCCTGGTCAGTGCCAACGCCTGCTGGTATTTCAAGTCGGTGGTGAACGAGGCGGAAGAGGCATCGCTGAACGTACTGGCGCGCTACACGGTGGCGGATTCTCTGGCTGAACTGGAGCGTGGCGATAAGCGTGCCTGCGCGGCCTATGCAATGCAAGACGTAAAAGACGAAGAAACAGCGGAAAAATAGTCTGCGGTACACGCGATATAAAGAATAAAGCAAAGAAAAGCCCGGTTTAAAAAACGGGCTTTTTTGTGGCTGTGGCAGGCGTATTATTCGGCCACGTGTTGCCGCGTTTTGCGTGTCACCATACGGCGCAGAGTAACGTAGAACACCGGGGTCAGGAACAACCCAAACAGCGTGACGCCCAGCATGCCGGAAAACACCGTGATGCCGGTGACGCCACGGACTTCAGCACCGGCTCCGTGCCCCATGATCAGTGGGATAGTCCCGGCGATAAAGGCAATGGAGGTCATGACGATCGGCCGCAGTCGCAGACGACAGGCTTCAAGCGCTGCTTCCATAATACTTTTGCCTTGCAGTTCCAGCTCGCGAGCGAACTCAACGATCAAAATGGCGTTCTTACAAGCCAGCCCCATCAACACGACTAACCCCACTTGTACGAATACGTTGTTGTCACCGCCGGTCAGCCAGACGCCGAACAGTGCCGACAGCATGGTCATCGGCACGATCAGGATCACTGCCAACGGCAACGTCCAGCTTTCGTACAAGGCTGCCAGCGCCAGGAAAGCCAATAGCACGGCTACCGGGAACACAATAATCGCCGCATTGCCCTGGGTAGATTGCTGATAGCTCAGATCGGTCCATTGAATGTTCATGCCATTCGGCAACAGCTTGTTGGCCATCACGGTCAATTCACTCATGGCTTGTGAAGAAGACAATACGCGTGGATCGGCATCACCAATCAGATCCGCCGCCGGGAAGCCGTTGTAACGGATTACCGGATCGGGGCCGTAAGTGGTACTGATGCTGACCATACTGCCAATGGGGACCATTTCACCCTTATCGTTACGGGTACGGAGGTTGGCAATATCCTCCACGCTGTCGCGGAACTGGCCGTCGGCCTGCGCCATCACCTTCCAGGTACGGCCATAACGGTTGAAGTCATTGATATAAGACGAACCGAGATAGGTTTGCAGGGTGCTGAACAGGGCGTTGAGTGGGACACCTTGGGCTTTAGCCTTATCGCGGTCAATTTTCGCATCCAACTGGGGAACATTGGCCTGATAAGATGAGATTGGGAACCCCATGCCCGGTGTTTGCATGATCGCGCCTGACATCGTGTTGACTGCGGTTTGCAGCGCGCCATAGCCCAGACCGGCACGGTCCTGAATATACAGTGAGTAACCAGAACCTTGGCCGATGCCGAGGATCGGCGGTGGCATAATGGAGAACGCGAATCCTTCCTGGATCTGTGAAATCTTGGCGTTAATCTCGGCATTAATCTGCGCCGCACTGCGCGTGCGGGTGCTTAATGATTCCAGTGCAAAGAACACGGTGCCGGTGTTCGGCGTATTGGTAAATTGCAGCGCATTCAGCCCAGGGAAGGACACCGCATCCGTCACTCCGTCAACGCTTAGACCGATGGCGCTCATTTTGCGAATCACGGCATCAGTACGTTCCAGTGATGACCCCTCCGGCATTTTCACCCCGCCAATCAGGTAAAGCTTATCCTGAGTCGGGATAAATCCGCCGGGCACGGTTTTAAACATTACTCCAGCGGCACACAGCAACAGCACATACACCACAAATACCGCGCCACGTTTGCCTAAAGCTCGTGAAACTCCACGTTGATACCGTTGTGAGCTGTTGGCAAAGAATCGGTTAAACGGACGGAACAGCCAACCAAACAGTCGATCAATCAGACGTGACGGCATGTCTTTAGGCGCACCGTGCGGCTTCAGCAGCAGTGCTGCCAATGCAGGTGATAAGGTCAGTGAGTTGATCGCGGATATCACGGTTGAAATAGCGATAGTGACAGCGAACTGTTTATAGAACTGACCGGTGACCCCAGACAAGAATGCCATCGGCACGAACACGGCGCACAGGACGACGGCAATCGCGATAATCGGGCCGGACACTTCACGCATTGCCTGATGCGCCGCTGCGAGCGGTGACAAGCCTTCTTCGATATTACGCTCGACGTTTTCCACCACGACGATGGCGTCATCGACCACGATGCCGATAGCCAATACCAACCCGAATAGGCTCAGTGTATTGAGCGAGAAACCCAACAGATAGAGCGCAGCGAAGGTACCGACGATAGAAATGGGTACTGCCAGCAGCGGGATGATTGATGCACGCCAGGTTTGCAGGAAGAGAATAACCACCAACACCACCAGCAACACCGCTTCGAGCAGGGTATCTATCACTGAGCTTATTGAATCACGCACGAACACAGTGGGATCGTACGGTGATTGCCAGCTCATCCCTTCAGGGAAACGGGTCGAGAGTTCGGCCATTTTGGCTCGCACTGCATTGGACAGTTCAATGGCATTAGCGCCCGGAGCCTGGAAGATACCGATCCCCACGGCATCTTTGTTATTCAACTGAGCACGTAGCGCGTAGCTGCCCGAGCCCATCTCAATGCGAGCGACGTCGCGCAGACGCACCACTTCGCCGTTGTCGCCATTCTTGAGGATAATATTGCCGAACTCTTCTTCGGTTTGCAGGCGGCCCTGTGCATTAATCGACAGCAGATAATCGCTGCGCGTCGGCATAGGTTCCGCACCCAATTGGCCAGCGGAAACCTGCACGTTCTGCTCTTGCATCGCGGTGACAACGTCAGACGCCGTCAGCCCGCGTGAGGCGACTTTGTTTGGATCCAACCAGATGCGCATGGCGTACTCACCAGCACCAAAAATTTGCACCTGTCCAATCCCCGGTAAACGGGCAAGCTCATCTTTGACCTTCAGGGTGGCGTAGTTGCGCAGGTAGAGCGAATCGTATTTGCCTGACGGGGAGACCAGATGCACCACCAATGTCAGAGCTGGTGACTGTTTCTGAGTGGTAACCCCTTGGCGACGGACGTCTTCCGGCAAGCGCGCCTCGGCCTGTGCCACACGGTTTTGCACCTGCACCTGCGCCTGGTCCGGATCGGTTCCTGGGCGGAAGGTGACGGTAGTGACCAGCACGCCGTCAGAACCGGCTACCGATTTCATATACATCATGTTTTCGACGCCGTTGATCGCCTCTTCCAGTGGGGTTGCCACCGTTTCAGCGATCTCTTTCGGGTTAGCGCCGGGGTATTGGGCACGCACCTGCACGCTAGGCGGCACCACGTCCGGGTATTCACTGATCGGCAGCAATGGAATAGCGATAACGCCGCCGACAAAAATCAGGATCGACAGCACCGCGGCAAATATCGGCCGGTCAATGAAAAAACGGGAAAAGTCCATGGATCAGGATCCTTTGCTGGGGCTCAGTTAAGCGCGGACGCGTCGGCGTTGATCGCCACGTTTTTGGCTGCGACCGGCATGCCCGGCATAAACACTTTTTGCATGCCGTCGACGATCACCCGGTCACCCGCAGAAAGGCCCTTTTGCACAATGCGCAGCCCGTCGGCTACCCGGCCCACTTCGATATCGCGTCGCTGTGCTTTACCGTCTTTATCGACGATATAAACAAATTTGCGATCCTGATCGGTCATGACGGATTTATCGTTGATCAGCATGGCATTGAACTCGGCGCTGCCAGGCATCTGTACGCGTGCGAACAGTCCTGGGGTAAAGCGGCGCTCAGCGTTTTCCAGCAGGGCACGCATGCGAATAGTGCCGGTACCGGCGTTCAACTGGTTGTCGGTAAAATCAACAGTTCCCTGATGCGGATAGCCGTCCTCGCCGACCAATCCGACTTTCACCGGCAGTTTTTCCGTGCGTCGGCCATCATTTTGGTAACGCAGAAAAGTGGCTTCATCCACGTCGAAATAGACATAGACCTTATCGAGTGACACCAGAGTGGTGAGTACGCTGGCGCTGTCGCCTGCGGTGACCAGGTTACCTGTGGTGATCATCGCACGGCTGGCACGGCCGTCGATGGGCGCGATCACACGGGTAAAGTCGAGGTTCAACTGTGCCATATCGAACTGTGCCTGTGCCGCCAATACGTTGCTTTGCGCTTGAGCGGCAGAGGCTTTGCGTTGTTCCCATACTTCAGTCGAAATCGCTTGGCTGCCGATCAGTTTTTCGGTACGGCCGGATTCGCTGCGTGCCAGTGCAGCTTGGTTACGTGCTCGCACTAGCTCGGCCTGAGCTTGTTCGCGCGCGGCGCGGTAGGTGCGATCGTCGATGGTGAATAGCACCTGGCCTTTCTTCACTTCATCGCCTTCGGTGTAATTGACTTTATCGATATAGCCGGAGACGCGTGGTCGCAGCTGTACGCTTTGCACTGCCTCGATCCGGCCGTTAAAGGCATCCCATTGACTGATGGGTTTTATCACCACGTCGGCAGTGCTGACGGCGGGCGGTGGGGGGGCAGCATTGTGTGCGACGCTGTTATCACATCCGGCCAGCAGTACAGCCAACAGCGCGACGGCTGATAGATGTCCGCTGAAACCGAAACCGCGCTGACGGCTGCGTGGATGGAGCGATGAAGCAGGCTGGCTTGGCATTATTTTTATTTCCAGTAGTAAGTGCGTTCAGGCCATACACCCGGCCCTGTTATCCGGGTAACGTCCTTGGCCTGAGATCGGCGGCAGAGCAGTTGCACCCTTCATCGGTGCAACGGTTAGGTTTTGAAACACATTGTTGTCACATTAATGTATTAATATCGGGTACATTAATTGGCTGGATTATAGAAGTGCCTCTCCGTTAAATGCAATAATAAAAATTGCATTTAGTGCGAAACTGCTGCAACGTATCTACATCGGGCAGCGGATCTACCTGCCAAGTCATGGGAGCGTCAGCATGAACAGCACGGGTTTTATTACGGATTTGATTGAGTGGATTGATAACAATCTGGAAGAAAAGCTGGATATCAATACTGTGGCGGGCCGCGCCGGGTATTCCAAATGGCATTTGCAGCGAATGTTCAAACGCCAAACGGGCTATGCGCTGGGGGAATATATCCGCATGCAGAAGCTGAGGGTGTCGGCAGAGCGTCTGGCTAACAGTGGTGAGCCGATCGTCAGTGTGGCAATTTCACTCGGCTTCGACTCACAGCAATCTTTCAATCGCAGCTTTAAACGCCACTACGGTCAAACACCGGGTGACTGGCGCCGTGCCGTGATGCAGCCCTCGATGGCAGCTAGCCGCACGCACTGAGGCGGCTGGCCGGCAACAAAAAGCCTGAACTTGCGTGCAGGCTTTTTGTGAAATAGAACTGAGAGGGAAGAGGGGATTGCCACTTTCCCGGCCGATATTACAGGCATAAAAAAAGCCCGGAGGTTAATCCGGGCTCTCTCTTTAAAATATGGCGGTGAGGGAGGGCTTGATTCGCTGCGCTCACCCTGCGGGCCGCCTTTGGCGGTCCAAAACGCATGCGTTTTGTCAAACCCTGTCGAGGGTTCTCGCCCCTCCTGGTCTGTGTAACAGGCATAAAAAAAGCCTGAAGGTTAATCCAGGCTCTTTCTTTAAAATATGGCGGTGAGGGAGGGGTTCGAACCCTCGATACACTTACGCGTATACACACTTTCCAGGCGTGCTCCTTCAGCCACTCAGACACCTCACCGTATTTTGTTGTTGCGTACTCTCTGCTGCAACGGGGCCGTACTATAGGGAGAGTGAGCGATCCGGTCAAGCAGAATTTCTACGTTCCGGTGCGTCCGCTTAACCTGTGTTCGCTTTGCTGAAAACTGCGGCGAACCTTACGGGCGGCAGGATTAGCTCCCGTACGGCGGACAACAAAAAAGCCTGAACTTGCGTTCAGGCTTTCTCGTGGAATATGGCGGTGAGAGAGGGGTTCGAACCCTCGATACACTTTCGCGTATACACACTTTCCAGGCGTGCTCCTTCAGCCACTCAGACACCTCACCGTTTTACTTCATCGCTAACGCATTGCGCTGTCGACGGGCGCTAATGTAGGAGAATCTGATCCCAGCGTCAACCCTCTTGTGACATAACCATGACTGTTTAGCTAAACTTGCAGCAATTTGCTGATTTCCCGAGCGATAGGTTGCCATAAGGCACAGATTTCCAAGATGGTCACGGGACTAAATTATCTTTAAGACTGTTATTTGTACATTTCAGTGCGAGTTAGCTCAATATACCAGCAATGATATTATCTATGGTGCAGTTATATGCATTAATACTGGATTATTAGTCATATGTGTCGCTAAATGGAGTGGTGCTGACGTGGGGTTTTGGCAAGGAATATCACACCCCCGCGCAGGTTGCCGGGCATTGTACTGGCGATAACACAGACAGGGACTGATCTATCAAATAATAATGCAGCAGAGGTTCACTTTGACTTCATCGGATTCCACAACGGCGGCGCCACAGCGTCATGCCATCCCCCCGGGTGCCGGGGCACTGTTCTTTATCCAAATCTTCGCCACACTGGGTTTTGCCGTGCTGTACTCCACGCTGGTGCTTTACGCCACCAAGCGTCTGGGTTTCAGCGAAGGTAATGCCAACGCCATGATGGGCGTATTCGGCGCGTTCAACTACGGTCTGCATATGTTCGGTGGCTACCTCGGCGGACGTTTCCTCAGCAACCGCAATTTATTCGTGCTGGGGATGGTGTTACAGGTGATCGGCTGCGCGTTGATCGCTGTTGCAGGCGTCTGGGGCCTTTACTGGGGGTTAGCGATGTTCCTGACCGGCAGCGGGCTGAACGTCACGTGCATTAATATGATGTTGACCCAGCGCTTTAAGCCGGACGACGATCGGCGCGAATCGGCCTTTTTGTGGAACTACGCCGGGATGAACCTGGGGTTCTTTGTCGGCTTTACCGTGGCGGGCTATTTCCAACTGACCGAAAATTATCGTGCTCTGTTCTTGTTTGCCACCTTGGGTAATGCGGCGGCGATCATTGTCGCCGTCAGCCGTTGGCGCATCCTGGCCGATCTCAACACGCCGCTGCACGATGCCAGTCGTTCACAATACCGCTGGCGCATGCTGGTTGGGTTAGCGGTGCTGGTGGCACTGGTACCGATCATCCGCGTGATGCTGACCCATGCTGAGTTCAGTGGTCATTTTGTTATTGGCCTCGGTGTGTTGATTTTCCTGATGCTGTGTGTGGTCACGTTACGTCATCATCCGCGTGATGAACGCCGTCGGATGACTGCATATCTCATTCTGGCGTTGGGTTCTCTGGTCTTCTGGGCGCTGTATCAGCTGGCCCCTATGGGGTTAATGCTGTTCTCTGAGCACAATATCAACCTGAACGTTTATGGCATTCAGGTGGCCCCACAGTGGATTCAGAACATCAATACATTGGTGATTGTGGTGGGTGGCCCGTTAATGGCCTGGTGGTTTAATCGCCTGCGCGCACGCGGTTGCAAGATTGACATCCCAATGCAGTTTTCCGGTTCGCTGTTCTGTATCGGCTTGGGCATGCTGGTACTGCCGTTAGGCATCAGTCTGGCCGGTGGTGATGGGTTGGTGGCGTTTAAATGGATTGTCATCAGCTATGTGTTGCAAAGCATTGGTGAACTGATGATTTCCCCGATCGGCTACGCAATGATTGGTAAACTGGCACCGCCGCGTTATCAGGGGGTAATGATGGGGTGCTGGATGATGGTTACCGGGGTCGCATCGGTATTGGCTGGTTACGTCTCCGGTCTGATGCCTGAAAACAGTGGCAGCACTCCAGTGATGACCAATCCCGGTTACAGCGAAGTGTTCAGTGCGCTGGGTTGGGGGGCAGCAGGCGTTGGTGTGGTGATGTTAATCTTGATCCCATTGTTACGACGGCTAATACGGCACGATGCTCCTGTTGCAGCCTGATAGTATTCAGCATAAAAACAGCCCCACTGGTCGGGGCTGTTTTCATTTTGGGCTTTAACACTTGCATCTGTCAGCGAATCGCGGAAGTCTGGTTGCAAATACATAAAAACAGACAGGAGCAGAACAGATGAACATCCTTTTTTATCACCCTTTCTTTAATGACCAGGAATGGATAGCAGGTATGTCACAACGTTTGCCGCAGGCGACGGTGCGTGCCTGGCAAACGGGCGATGATCGTCCGGCAGATTACGCGTTGGTGTGGCGACCGCCGCACGAGATGTTGGCTAACCGTGGTGAGTTAAAAGGTGTGTTTGCCCTGGGGGCGGGCGTCGACGCTATCTTAGATCAAGAGCGCCAGTACCCAGGTACTCTGCCGGCAGGTGTACCGCTGGTACGCCTTGAGGATACCGGCATGGCGCAACAGATGCAGGAATATGCACTGAGCTATGTGCTGCGTTATTTCCGCCGTTTTGATGAGTATCAATTGCTGCAACAACAGCAGGAGTGGCGGCCGCTCGATCCTCATCAACAGGATAATTTCACCATTGGCATCCTCGGTGCCGGGGTGTTGGGGAAAAGCGTGGCTCAGAAGCTGACGGCGTTTGGTTTTAACGTGCGTTGCTGGAGCCGCAGCCCCAAGCAAATTGACGGCGTGCAGAGCTTTGCCGGAGCCGAACAGCGCGCCGCGTTTTTGGATGGTGTGAAATTGCTGATAAACCTATTGCCCAATACGCCGGAAACCACCGGCATCCTCAATCAACAATTGTTTGCGCATCTGGCGCCGGGGGCTTATCTGATCAACCTGGCACGCGGTGCGCATCTGATTGAGGACGATTTGTTGCAGGCACTGGAGCAAGGTCAACTGGCCGCCGCTACGCTGGATGTGTTCGTCAACGAGCCGCTGCCACAGACGCATCCGTTCTGGCGTCATCCGCGTGTCACCATTACCCCGCATATTGCTGCCATCACTTTGCCGGAAGTGGCAATGGATCAGATAGCGGCAAACATCCTCGCGCTTGAGGCCGGGCAAGCACCTGCCGGGTTGGTGGATGTACAACGTGGCTACTGATCTTTCGGTGATGCACCTGCTAAGCTAAATAAATAAGAAATCGCCGCCTGCCGTTGTACTCCTGGCAGGCCGCCCAGAAGGAGAAGCAATGTACCCCGTTGATTTACATATGCACACCGTCGCCAGCACCCACGCCTACAGCACGTTGCATGATTACATCGTCGAAGCCCAGCAAAAGGGCATCAAACTGTTCGCTATCACCGACCACGGCCCGGATATGGCTGATGCACCGCATTATTGGCATTTTATGAACATGCACGTGTGGCCGCGTCTGGTAGATGGCGTAGGCATCCTGCGTGGTATAGAGGCCAACATCAAAAACCTGCAGGGTGATATCGACTGCACCGGCCCGATGCTGGATAAAATCGACGTGATTATCGCCGGTTTCCACGAGCCGGTGTTTGCGCCACAGGACAAGGCCGCCAATACCGAAGCAATGATTGCCGCGATGGCGCAGGGGGATGTGCACATTATCAGCCACCCTGGTAACCCAAGATACCCGATTGATATTGCGGCGGTGGCCGCTGCGGCGGCTAAATACGAAGTGGCGCTGGAGCTGAATAACTCGTCGTTCACCCACTCGCGCAAGGGCAGCGAAGACAACTGCCGTGCGATTGCAGCAGCGGTACGTGATGCCGGCGGCTGGCTGGCGCTGGGCTCAGATTCACATATTGCTTTCTCACTTGGCGGTTTTGAACACTGTGAGCGAATTATTGCCGAAGTGGCGTTCCCGCAGGAACGTATCCTTAACGTCAGCCCACGGCGCCTGTTGGACTTTCTCGAACGACGTGGCAAGCCGGCGATTGCGGAACTGGCCGATTTGTGACATCGTCCCGGCAAATTTTTCCGTATTGTATAAGGCATTATCATGAATGAGTTTTCCGTTGTTTGCCGCGTGCTGGGTACGCTGTTTTACCGTCAGCCACAGGATCCGTTGTTGGTGCCGCTGTTCACGCTGATCAAAGAAGGCAAACTGAAACAACACTGGCCGCTGGAACAGGACGAATTGTTGGTACGTCTGCAACAAGGTTGCGATGTCAATCAACTGTCCACTGATTTCAACGCGATGTTTGTCGGCAGTGAATGCAGTGTGTCACCGTACCGTTCTGCCTATGTTGAAGGGGCATCGGAAGCTGAAGTACGTACGTTCTTGCAGCAACGTGGTATGCCACTGGGCGAAGCACCAGCTGATCATTTTGGTTCTTTGCTGCTGGCAGCCTCTTGGCTGGAGGATCAGTCACAGGAAGACGAAGCGCAGGCGCAAATCACCTTGTTTGACGAATACCTGCTGCCGTGGTGCGGCCGTTTCCTCGGCAAAGTAGAAGCTCATGCCACCACCGGTTTTTACCGTACGCTGTCGTTGTTGGCTCGCGAGTCGATCCAGGCGATGCGTGATGAACTGGCAGAATACGAACAGGAAGAAGAACAGCCGGGTGAAGAGGACGAACAGCCTTAATGCCGTGCTGGCCGGCTTACGCTTAACGGTGAAGCCGGCTTTTCCCCCTCGTAAATGCCTCGCTACACAGGTTTTCATCCCCCATACGTAAATTGACATAAAATCCCCTAATCTGGCGGTTTACCGGCGGTCTGGCCTTCGTATGCCTGCGCGCCCTGTTTTCTCACGCAAAGGGTAGATCATGAAAAATAACTGGATGCAGCAGATCCAATCGATGATTGGGCAAAAGGCCGGTTCAATTGGCGGTTCGGAAGGCATCGGCAAACTGCTGGCCCCCACCGCGCTGGGGGGGCTTGTGGGGGTCTTATTGGCGAATAAGTCTTCACGCAAACTGGTGGGGAAATTCGGCAAGAACGCGTTGATTATTGGCGGCAGCGCAGCGGTGGGGGCGGTGCTGTGGAATAAATACAAACAGCGGGTAAAAGAAACCCATCAGGATGAACCGCAGTTCGGTTTGCAAACCACGCCAGTAGATTTACGCGCCAAACGGCTGGTGCAGGCGCTGGTGTTTGCCGCCAAGAGTGACGGCCATATTGATGCGGAAGAAAAACTTGCCATCGATCACAGCCTGGAGCAATTGCAGGTAGGTGAGGAAGCGCAAAAATGGGTGCAAGAGGCTATCGATCAACCGTTGAACCCGGATCTGATCGCCCAAAGCGTGAAAAATGAAGACGAAGCGCTAGAAGTGTATTACCTGAGCTGCATGGTAATCGACGTCGATCACTTTATGGAACGTGGTTATCTTGACGCACTGGCGCAGTCGTTGAAGATCCCCGCGGATGTTAAGCAGGGCATTGAAAACGACGTGAATGAGAAAAAGCGCGAGCTGGCATAGCGCTGCTTGGCAAGCCGGGGGGAATCGTGTCACTCTTGCCGTAATCAAGGTAAGCGGATGATTTAGCAATGATGACACCCCCTAAGGCAGAAAAACGTCCTTATCCCATCACTACGCACGGTGACACGCGTGTTGATGACTATTATTGGCTGCGTGACGATGAGCGCGCAGACCCGCAGGTGCTGGACTATCTGCAGGCGGAAAATGCCTTTACTGACGCGGCATTGAAACCACAGCAGGCGTTGCGCGAAACGTTGTATGAGGAGATGGTTGCGCGTATTCCTCAGCAGGAACATTCGGTACCTTATGTTCGGCACGGTTACCGCTATCAGACGCGTTTCGAACCAGGCAATGAATATGCGATTTACGTCCGCCAGCCCGAGGCAGAGAACGCACATTGGGATACACTGATCGACGGTAATCAGCGTGCTGAGCAGCGCGAGTTTTATACTTTGGGTGGGTTGGAAGTCAGTCCAGATAACCAACAACTGGCGGTTGCAGAAGATTTTCTCTCTCGTCGCCAGTACGACATTCGTTTCAAAAACCTCAGCAACGATACCTGGGCTGACGAAGTGCTGGAAAACACATCCGGTAGCTTTGAATGGGCAAACGACTCGTCCACCGTGTACTACGTTCGTAAACATGCCAAAACCTTGTTGCCTTACCAGGTGTATCGTCATGTGGTAGGCACGGATCCACAGCTGGATGAGCTCATCTACGAAGAACTGGATGATACTTTCTACGTCGGGCTGGAAAAAACCACCTCCGAACGTTTTATTTTGATCCATCTCAGCAGCACAACCACCTCAGAAATCCTGCTGCTGGACGCCGATCGCGCCGACAGCACGCCGCAGATGTTTGTGCCGCGCCGTAAGGATCATGAATACGGTATTGATCATTATCACCAGCATTTCTATATCCGTTCCAACAAGGACGGCAAAAACTTCGGTTTGTATCAAAGCGAACAGGCAGACGAAGCGCAGTGGCAGACATTGATTGCCCCACGCGTTGAAGTGATGCTGGAAGGTTTTAGCCTGTTCCGTGATTGGCTGGTGGTGGAAGAGCGTAGCGAAGGCCTGACCCAACTGCGTCAAATCCACTGGCAGAGCGGTGAAGAAAAACGTATTGCCTTCGATGATCCGACCTACACGACCTGGTTGGCATACAATCCTGAGCCGGAAACCGAGTTGTTGCGTTATGGCTACTCTTCGATGACCACGCCGACCACACTGTATGAGCTCAATCTCGACAGCGGTGAGCGGGTGATGCTTAAACAGCAGGAAGTGAAAAATTTCACCCCGGAAAATTACCGCAGTGAGCGGGTGTGGGTGAAGGCGCGTGACGGTGTCGACGTGCCGGTTTCACTGGTTTATCGCTCTGATAGCTTTGTACGTGGTAGCAACCCACTGATGGTGTATGGCTACGGCTCATACGGCAGCAGTATGGACCCAGCCTTCAGCGCCAGCCGCTTAAGTCTGTTGGATCGCGGCTTTGTCTTTGTTCTGGCCCATATTCGCGGTGGCGGGGAACTGGGGCAATTGTGGTATGAAGACGGCAAGCTGTTCAAAAAGCAAAATACCTTTAACGATTTTATCGACGTGACAGAAACGTTGATCGCCCAAGGGTACGGTGATGCTAAACGGGTGTTCGCCATGGGCGGCAGCGCGGGTGGGTTGCTGATGGGGGCGGTGATTAATCAGGCACCACAGTTGTTTAATGGCATTGTGGCGCAGGTGCCATTTGTCGACGTGGTTACCACGATGCTGGACGAATCTATTCCGCTGACTACCGGAGAATACGACGAATGGGGCAACCCGAACGATCCGGCGTATTACGACTATATCAAGCAATACAGCCCGTACGATCAAGTGAAGGCACAGGAATACCCGCATATGCTGGTCACCACTGGGCTGCATGATTCTCAGGTACAGTATTGGGAGCCGGCCAAATGGGTTGCCAAGCTGCGCGATCTGAAGACAGACGATCGCCAGTTATTACTGTATACCGATATGGATTCCGGCCACGGCGGCAAGTCTGGGCGTTTTAAAGCCTATGAGGACATTGCGCTGGAATATGCCTTTATTCTGGCGTTGGCGGAGTAACTTTTGGGCGGGCAGCGAGTGCTGCCCGTTTTTTCAGCCGATCAGATAATATTTCAGCGTGTACTTCATGTCTGGGCTGAGATCATCTATGGACTTCAACATCCAGCGCAAATAGCCGGGATCTTCCTGCGCGACGCGATCAATTTCCTGCCCACGATACTTACCGAACTTAAACTTCTTCAGCAGCACTGGCTGAGCAGTGATTTGCGCCATTTGTTCCGGCGTCCAACCTGAATCCCTGATGATGCGTTGTAACAGCGCAGCGGTCACGTAGCAGTCGTATAGCGCCCGGTGTGGGTAAAGCGTGGTGTCCTGCGGCAGTTGAACATCGAGATTCAGCGCATAGCGTAGATATTGGTTGCCGTATTTGATGTCCGGGTACAGGTTGCGCGCAAGCTTCATGGTGCATATCCATGCGCCGCGCATTTCTGGCAGCACGCCGCGATCGAATGCCGCATTGTGCGCGACATAATAGGGGCTGCCCAAATAACGCCCGATCGCCACAGCGATACGTGGTTTCCCGTCAACCATTTGCTCGGTGATATGGTGAATGGCCATTGCGTCAATGCTAATTGGCCGATCGGGGCTGACCAGGTCGCTCATTGGGTTAGCGATTTGCCCGTCGATCAGATCAACAGAGGCCACTTCTACTACGCCGCCTTCCAGCCCGCAGGTTTCAGTGTCTATTACACGTAAATTCATGGTTTCCTCAGAGTGACTGCACAGGTTTAGCTTAACCGGCAGGCGCGGCGATGCCAACCGCTGAAAGGAGGCAATTTCAGTCAATAAAAAACCCGCCTTGGCGGGTTTAACTACGGTTCGAAGTTCGCTTACTCGCCGGAAGTCTGGCCTTTCTTAGCGCGTTTGTCTGCGCGTTTCTCTGCGGGGGTTTTCAACGGCTTCTTCTTCGCATTTTTTTTGCTATCCATTCCCTTACTCATGATGGCCTCTCAGTTACCTATGGTTGGGTGGGTTGCTCAACCATTAACCCCCTTACGCCTGCCGGATGCAAGCATGAAAGCAGCTGAAATAACTAATTGATTGTTTATCTGCGTAATTTTGTTTCGCATGAACGGCTGCTTAAAAATTATGATATGTTATAATATAACAATTAAAAATAACCGGAGAGCGCAATGAACGTTGTGACCTTGTTAAACCCACAGCAGCTTTTGGCTATGCCGGAGTCTGATTACATGAATCCGGCCCAGCAGGCATTTTTCCGCCAACGCTTGCTCGACGAGCAACAAAAGCTGTTGCAGCACATTGATGCGTTGAAACGGGATATCGATGGCGGCGAGGTGTCCGGCGACGAGGCGGACAAAGCCGCCCGCGAAGAGGACTTGCGGTTGTTGTTCCGTCAGTTGGATCGCGAAAGCCGCCTGCTGCCGAAAATCAGCGCGGCGCTAACGCGATTACATAACGGCGAATACGGCTATTGCCGTGAAAGTGGTGAGCCTATTGGTCTGGCGCGTTTGTTGTTGCGGCCAACAGCGGAGCTAAGCATTGAAGCCAAAACCGCCCAGGAAATGCGCGAACCGCATCTGCGCAAACGGGGCTAACTCCCCAATTCTTCAACCATCAGATCGATAAACCGTCTGACGCGGGGTTCCAGCAGGCGTTTGTTGGGGTAAAGCGTAACTATCCTGACTTCTTCCCCTTCAACGCCGGTTAACACCTGCTTCAGACGCCCTGTAGCCAACTCCTCGTTCACCAGAAAGTCGGGCAGATACGCGATGCCTAACCCGGACAGGGCGGCGTCGCGGATCGCTTCACCGTTGTCGAGCCGTAAACGGCTGCGGCCCATTGCTTTGACCCAAATACCTTGATCATCACGCAGACGCCAACTCTGTTTTTGATTCCGACTGCTGAATAGCAGGCAATCGTGTCCTGTAAGCGCGTCCACATCACGAGGTTCTCCGTGTTTTGCGAGGTAAGTCGGTGAAGCGCATAGCACCGTCTGATATTTGGCGACCACACGCGAGACCAGCCGGGTATCTGGTGCAGTCACCCCCATCCTTACCGCCAGATCGAACCCTTCGTCGACCAGATCGGCCAGACGATCGGAAAAACTCATTTCAACCTGCACGTCGGGCCAGGCGGCCAGATACTTAGCCAACAGGGGCAGCAACAGCAACCGGCCGAAAGCCGCGGGGACGGTGAGCCGCAGTACACCACGTGCTGTGCTTTTGGTTCCGGCCACACTGGCTTCCGCGTCATCGACCGAAGCGAGGATTTGCAAACCACGCTGGTAAAACTCCCGGCCTTCATCCGTGAGGCTCAGGGCACGGGTCGTACGGTTTAACAGACGTGTGCCTAACCGTTCTTCCAGGCGGGTGATGGCTTTTCCAGCAGCCGATCGCGACAGTCCCATGGCATGACCACCGGCAATAAAACTGCCGGCATCAACGACGGCCATAAAGACTTGAATGTCATTTAGATTTGCACGCAGCATGTGCGCTCCCGGTGTGCCATAAGTACGGTTACCAATGTAGCAGATTCAATACGTTAACCGTCTCAAACGATTCGCTTTTGTGTCGACGTCCATTCGTCAATCAACCGATTATAGTCTTCAGCGTAACGATAACCGGCAGGAGAACGGATATGACGAACAGTATTACTCATTACAATCATGGTGTGGCGTGGGAAGAAGGCAACGGCGTCACCCAAGGATATTGCGTTAACGGTATCCTCTATATTTCAGGACAATTTTCCCATGATATGCAGGGCGTATTTGTCGGCGCAGGTGATATCGAACTTCAGACTCGTCAAACGTTGGACAATCTGGACCGGGTGCTGGCGGGATTTGGCGCTAGTCGGGCCAATCTGGCTTACGTGGAGATCTATTTAACGGATGTACAGGCCGATATTGAACCTTGCTTGGCTTTGTTCAAGGCCTATGTTGGCGAGCACCGGCCGGCGGGAAGTTTGATCGGCGTGACGCGTTTGGCGTCGCCAGATCAACTTATCGAGATCAGCGCGGTGGCGCACGTCAGTTGAGAAAAACCACTGGGATTTTGCCGGCAAGTCGTATTCATTTTAAGCAAACAAACCATAACTTGTTGGGTAGAGTAGGAGTTTTCAGGTTTTACCGTTGACCAAATGGGCTGCTTCAGCTTTGATGAGGGTATGACCCACAGAGAGACGGAAGCGCCATGGAACAATTACGAGGTTTGTACCCGCCGTTAGCAGCATATGACAGCGGTTGGCTGGACACTGGAGATGGCCACCGGATCTACTGGGAGCTGAGCGGAAACCCGAACGGGAAGCCGGCGGTCTTTATCCATGGTGGTCCGGGCGGCGGTATTTCACCTTATCACCGTCAGCTGTTCGATCCGCAGCGCTACAAGGTTTTGCTGTTCGATCAGCGTGGTTGTGGCCGTTCCAAGCCGCACGCGAGCCTGGATAACAACACCACCTGGCATCTGGTGCAGGATATTGAACGGCTGCGCGAAATGGCCGGTGTGGAGCAATGGTTGGTCTTTGGTGGTTCATGGGGTTCTACGCTGGCTTTGGCCTATGCGCAAACCCATCCACAACGTGTTAGCGAAATGGTACTGCGCGGCATCTTCACTCTGCGTAAGCAAGAGCTGCATTGGTACTACCAGGACGGCGCTTCACGCTTCTTCCCGGAAAAATGGGAACGCGTACTGTCGATTCTTTCAGAGGAAGAGCGTAAGGACGTGATTGCGTCTTATCGTCAGCGCCTGACATCAACGGATCCTCAGATCCAACTCGAGGCGGCGAAGCTGTGGAGCGTGTGGGAAGGGGAGACGGTCACCCTGTTGCCAAGCAGCGAGTCGGCGTCCTTTGGAGAGGATGACTTTGCACTGGCGTTTGCCCGCATTGAAAACCACTATTTCACCCATCTGGGCTTCCTGGACAGTGACGATCAGCTGCTGCGTAATGTCCCGCTGATCCGCCATATCCCGGCAGTGATTATTCATGGTCGCTACGATATGGCCTGTCAGGTGCAAAACGCTTGGGATCTGGCGAAAGCGTGGCCAGAAGCCGAGCTGCATATCGTCGAGGGTGCAGGGCACTCCTTTGACGAGCCGGGTATCTTGCATCAGTTGATGTTGGCAACTGACAAGTTTGCCGGCAAATAACACAGAGCCCGCCAACAAGGCGGGCTTTATTATTTAGACTTCGGTTCGTAAGGCAGACGTGAGTATTTGTGTGATTCAACACGGTAGTGCGCCACACGTTCGCGGAAATAATCACGCAGATGTGCAGGCTGTTCGCGTTCAACCATTTCCGGGATCACCGGCATGTTGTAGCGTTCTTTAAACGCCACGCCAGACGCCGCGAGATCAACGTTCACTTTGTCCATCTCTTCTTTGGAAAGCTCTGCCAAATTGTAACCCACCGTATTCTCCTTACTTGTTACCGCATTGGATCAGCGCAGAAGGTAATGCACCAAGAGGCGCTTGGCAAGCCTGATACGTACAGAGGTGAGGACAGAGATAATAACGTACGATAGCGAAGGTGATTTATTGCACCAATGGCAATGCAATCTATTTATTCTTTTAAATAAGAATGATTCGTTTTTTGATTAAATGTACGGATGTAAATAGTTATCATAATAATTTAAATGCATAATCATAAAATAAATCAACTTGCTGATTTTTAATAAATTTAAAATTAAATCATCCGTGATGTGAATCAAGTGTTTTTATTTTGTTTTCACCAAGGCATAATGCTGAAAAATTAAATTGATACCTGCAAAATAAGGGAATGATTATGCTGACGCCTGAAATGACCAAGAAGCTGAATGAGCAACTGAACCTGGAGTTTTACTCCGCTAACCTGTACCTGCAAATGAGTGCATGGTGCAGCGATAAAGGTTTTGAAGGTGCCGCCGCATTTCTTAAAGAGCATTCTCAGGAAGAGATGCAGCACATGCAGCGTCTGTTCGAATACCTGAGCGACACCGGTTCCCTGCCGCTGCTGGGTACCATCGCGGCGCCGCCAGTTGAATTTGCATCCCTGGCTGACGTATTCCAGCAAACTTATGAGCATGAGCAACTGATTACCCGCCAGATCAACGAGCTGGCGCATGCGGCAATGACGGCTCATGACTATTCTACCTTCAACTTCCTGCAGTGGTATGTTGCCGAACAGCACGAAGAAGAGAAACTGTTTAAATCTGTGCTGGATAAACTGGCGCTGGTGGGTAACAGCGGCAATGCACTGTTCTTCATTGATAAAGATTTGAAGAAAATGGGTGCGGCTGGCGAGAACGGCAACGGCCAGGTCTAATTATTGTTGTTAAAAACCGCGCTCCGGCTTTGTCTGGTGTGCGGTTTTTTTATGCCCTGCACTTATCGTGGCTTTACAGCGATATGTGCTACTGGATCTCAAAATGCCAGTGTTCTGCTCGACTTGCTGAATGGCACTCGTTATCATTTGACGTGATACGCTACAGGGATGGTAGAGAGTTAAAACAGTGGGTTATCATAATCCTATTCTTCTTCTGTTTACCCGTGGCGCAATCATCTGCGGTGGGTTGGGGCTGCTGATACATCGCCCAGGCGGTTAGCCTTAACCCTTATTACCCTCGATTATTGCTTTAAGGGATATCACTGTGATCGGTAAAATTCGTTCTTCTTATCGCCTGCTTTCCACTATTTTCGTGCTGTTTGTTGGTTTGTCTTCACAGCAGGCGCTGGCGCATGCTCATTTGAAAGTTGAAACACCAGCAGCAGATGCCAGCGTGAGCCCAGCACCGAAAGTGCTGACGCTTAACTTCTCCGAGGGTATTGAGCCTAATTTCAGCGGCATCAAAATCACCGGGCCGAACAACGCGGAAGTGAAAACCGGTAAATTGCAGCTCGACGCTAACAACAATACCCAGGTTAACCTGCCTATCGAAGGTGAGCTGACCGCCGGTAAATACAATGTTAATTGGCACGTGGTTTCGGTCGACGGTCATAAAACCAAAGGCCAGTACAGCTTTACCGTAAACTAATCCATGAGTCTGGCGACCCTGTTTGTCCTGTGTCGCTTTGTGCACTTTGCGGCGGTGATGCTGATGTTTGGCTCCAGCCTGTTCACCGCCTTATTGTCGCCGCAGCGCCTTTCCCCGTATCTCACCCGTGATGTGCGTCCGTTGATGGTCTCTTGCACCTGGCTTGCCGGGCTTTCTGCCGTGGCATTATTGGCTATTCAGGCCGGGCAGATGGGGGACGGCTGGGTTGATACCTGGCGTCTGGACGTTTGGTGGGCAGTACTAGGTACTACATTTGGTGAAGTCTGGCGTTGGCACTTGGGCATTTCATTACTGGCACTGCTGAGCCTGTGGCTGGCAGAACCGCGCCGTACACAACTTTTGGCACTGCTTTCCACACTGTTGCTGGTCAGCATGGCATTTATTGGCCATGCGGCAATGCATGAAGGGGGGCTCGGCGTACTGCATCGTTTTAACCACGCACTGCACCTATTGGCGGCTGGTTACTGGTTCGGCAGCCTACTGCCATTATTGGTCTGCCTGCGTTATCTGGCCCAACCCCAGAGCCGCAACGATGCAATTACCACACTGATTCGTTTTTCACGCTGGGGCCACTTGGCGGTAGCGCTGGTGGTGCTGACCGGTGTGATTAACAGTTTGATTATTCTCGGCAGTTGGCCGTTGAACGTGGATTCCCCATATCAACGCCTGCTGTTGTTCAAGACCGCACTGGTGGCGCTGATGGTAATGGTGGCGCTGGCTAACCGTTACGCTATCGTTCCTGCAATGAGCAGCATGCCACGGCTGGCACAGCGCGGCCTGGTACTCGCCTGTTGGATTGAGGTGGGGTTGGGCGCAGGTGTGCTGCTGCTGGTCAGTTTATTTGCAACTTACGCGCCGGTATAACATTCCGGCTTGCCGGATGCCCCCAAACTGCGGGAAAATTGAGTCAAAATAGCAACCTTAAGGCCATAACATGAAATCGGTATTACTTGGCATGACGCTGTTGGCAACCGCGACCGGTGCGCTGGCGGCAGACCAACTGGTTAATATCACCAAGCTGGAATACGGTAAGCAGTGGGCGTTCACCAAAGAAGAAGTGACGCTTCAATGCCGCAGCGGCGGTGCACTGTTCGTACTCAACAACAGTACCTTGATGCAATACCCGCTTAATGCAGCCGCAGAAGCGCAGGTGAAAGCAGGGCAGCAGCGTGCCCAGCCACTGGATGTCATCCTGCTGGATGATGCCGCCAATCCCGGTAAGAAAATGAGTGTTGAGCCGTACCGTGAACGTGCCGAGAAGCTGTGCGCTAACTAATCACTTATCCCACAATGGCTTAGTATGAGATAAATCTGTGGTGAAAAATCATGCGAAATTAATTTCTTCATGAAACTATCACCGAGCCTGTGCTGGCTGGCAAAAATAGCGCGGTAAGCTACTCTTAAAGTGCACGGCTGAACAAGCTTTGCACAAAATGCCAACTTTTAGCGCACGGCTCTCTCCCAAGAGCCATTTCCCTAGACCGAATATAGGAATCGTATTCGGTCTTTTTTTAACTTGTTGTTTTATATGTAATAAAACCTTAAAAATCGAAATCACTCGAATTTTACTCGAATTTTGATATTCGGTCTTTTACAGCATTACGTATTCTTTCCCCCTGGTATCGAGGTATTTACCCGTCATTTTTTCGGATTTATGCCCCAGCAATTTCTGTGCAAATTCCTTCCCCTTTTCCTTCTCGTACAATCGCCCGGCCAGACTCCGGATCTCATGGAATGTCGGCGGATTTTCATCAAATTCCAACTTTGATGCTTTTCGCGTAGCAACGAACTTTTTCGTCAATCCGTCAGGATGCAAAGATCCGTCCAGGCTATTTTTTCTGATGCCGGCGCTGATCATAAAATCTGTGGTACTGGCCAGTCGGCAACGTTCGATCACAGTGCCGAGGTGTAGATTTACCGCTTTTAACTCCAGGTCTAGGGGAAGGGAGATCATTGCTCCCGTTTTTCCTTGTTCAATCTGCAGGCGTCCGTTAACAACCTGATCAAATCGGAACTGGGTCAAATCTTCGCGTCGTTGGCCGGTGATGAGTGCCAGATCCATCGCCAGACCAAACCAAGCTGGCATTGTGGCTGCGGTTTCACGAATGGGGATGTACTGCACCAACTCCAGCCGCTCACGCTTTACCACCACTTTTGCCGCGCGGGTCGGCGCAACAGGGTTGTTATCGATATGGCCTTCTACAATGGCTTCGCGAAAAATGTCAGACAGAACAGATCGCATGGTTGCAGCCATCGTATTTTTGTCTTGGGCTACCCAAAATTCGAGGAATTCAGCGACATGGCGCGTCGTGATTTTTGACAGCACCATACTCCCCATTTTTTCGCTGATAATGGCAATTTGCCCTTTGCG
Organism: Serratia grimesii NBRC 13537; assembly: GCF_001590905.1. Taxonomy (GTDB): domain Bacteria; phylum Pseudomonadota; class Gammaproteobacteria; order Enterobacterales; family Enterobacteriaceae; genus Serratia; species Serratia grimesii. Next base: position 351,787 of record NZ_BCTT01000010.1, on the reverse strand, counting down.
TACCTTGTAAGTGTTCTCGGCCAAGTTTCGACGTTTAAAAATGACGTCGTACCGTTCGACCCAAGAATTTAACGTGTATTCGTGGGTGCCTTTTATTTTCTCCAGCAGTAGAACAGGGGAATAATTCTGTTCGATGTAATGGTTAGCCTCGATCGCCTGTGCAATGGCATCTCGGCGCGCAATTTGCCCCAGTGATATTTCCTTTTTGGTCACAGGATTGCGCCAATAGAAGGATTTGCCTTTCCGACGATAAGTCAGGTTCTTGGGTAATTTCATGTCATACCCTTCCTTTCGCCGTGTCATTGATTACTTTCTCCATAAACGCCAACCTCGCAGGTTGCGGATTTTGCGCATCTTTTATCTTTTTGCCCAAACGAGGATCCTTTGGGTCTATATATATTGCGCCTGGCACTAATCGATATTGCTTCCCATGTTTCTCGGCCGCCGGGTAGAAATTCCCGTTGCGAGCCCAGCGTTGCAAGGTTTGCAGTGTTGGTTTTTTGCCAGGGTATATGTCATTGCACCACTCCTCCAATGTCAGAAATGCAACATGGCCGGTGGTGTCATTTAGTTTTAGGGGACGGCTATTGCACCCCCCCAGGGTCAATTTGTTGGGCATGGTCTTTCCTCGGTTTCATCAGTTGGGCTATAGCGTCGTCGGTCACACGACAAGCCCGGGTTATATCGTCATCGCTGAGCGTCTTTTTCCTGACGCTGGCGGATAGCCGGCCGATCTTGATATCGAAATCAGAGAGTAGGCGGGCGCCTGGTTGCCATCGTTGCATTGCTGTTCCCCGTTGTGTGGTTTCCAGCAATGCTAACGATGGCGGGGTGTTATTTCTGATTAGGCAGAATTGGTTTTTTAAACGCTTCCTTTTCTCGCGTTAGCCGTACACTCTGCGGGAAGTGAAAAGCCAGTTCGCCACGGCTTTCGGCCTCAATGATCCCCGTAGTTCCGTCGGGGAAAGTCACGTGAATGGCGTCGCCTTTAGCCAGGTACATTCTCAGCATGGTGAGTCCTCAGTGTTGGCCCCGTTGCCGGGGCCGGGTGATTACCGCACCTGCAGCGAGCGTTCGCCGATCTCTATGTGCGCTCCAGCGACTTCAACACCATTCTCGATCGCCTCCTTAATGGCTTTTTTATCTGGGGCCGTCAGAACTTGGGTGGTTACCAGTTCATCCGGCAGTAACTCGATATTGTCGATCACTATGCTGGCCACACCTTTGCGCGCGGTAAACGTGTTGGTGGTGGTTTTTAGTGAGTCTTGGCCGCTGGCCAGCAGGCAACTCAACACGTACTTGCGGATCGATTTTGCTCGGTTTTCGAAAGACTTTTTCCGCTCGGTCAGGCGCTTAACTTCTTCATCAACAGTTTTTGCCAACCCTTCCAGATTGCGGACATAAGTAAATGCGCCGTCCAGTTTGTCGCCCAACGCACCCTCTATACCTTCCAGTGTGTCGGCGATCATTTCCGGCGTCAGGTCGTCGGAGGTTTCGATCAGTTCCTGAAACTTAGCGTAATCAGCTGCTAATGCAATGGCGGTAGTGCTCATGATGCTTTCTCCTCAGCGGACAGGGCTGCAATGCGTTCATCTTTCAGTGAGGTCAGGCGGCGCAGGCGGCCAGCTAGGTACTGGGCGTGTTCTTTATCACCCTTGGCATCCGCAGCCTTGCGGTGTGCTTCAATCTCACGGGCGATCGAGGTGTGAACCTTGTTCGCTTCGTTGACAGTTACAGCGCCTTTGAGCGTTTCCGCGACCTTGGTCATGTGCTCATCCAGCTCTTCACGCATGCGGGTCACGCCTTCGGCTTTTTCACTGGCATTCTTGAGCGCGAATTCTGCTTCGTTCTCTTGGCGATACGTCAGATCGTCATACAGGCCAAGGAACACGTCGGCAGAGAAACCAAGCTGTGAGAGGGCTTTTTTGGTGGCATCAGTGAGGGATTTTTTCGGTGCTTCGCCGTCGCTCATTGCACCGTGTTTGCTCTGGTAAATGTACTGCGTACAACCATATGCGAACACCTCGCCAGTCTTACCGTCATGTTTGTACCAAAGGCGGATTTTTACGACGTGGTTCACTTCACACAGGTAGCCGCCAGAGCCGTTTGGAATAATTGCTTTGGCAAAATTGCCATCCTCTTGTTTAACGGACTGCATGATCGGTGCGCCGTTCTCGAAACGTTCCTCGATGATTTCAACGCCCCAATTAATGCCCTGTGGCCCGAATACCTTGGTGGCCTGCATCACCATGTAGGTACCATTGATTGAGGTGCCGCCGCCGTTATTGCTGAAAGCCTTGGTGAACTTGGCATCGGTTTTATAAACACGATTCCAAATCCCAAGATTGTCCTGATCCTCTGCTGGCTGTTCTGCGATTGTTTGCTCAACCTGCGCGGCACGTTGTTGGAAATCGTCGGTTTTCAGTTGTTTCGCCAACGACTCGGCGCGGTCTGCGTTATCTTCTGCGCGCTGCAACTCTGGAGATTTTTCTGCTGGCGCATTGGCATAAACGCCGTAACCCATTTGATCCAGATCTTGCTTGGCTTTCTGCGCCGCCGCATCAGTAACTGGTTGCTGAGCTACTTCCTGTTTTTCACCTTGATTTGAGGTGTTAGCCGTTGCTGGCGCTGGGTTTTCCTGAGGTGCATCAGCGCCGGTCAAGCCGTCAATCGAGAAGCGGCCGCCGCCGAGGTTTTCTACCTCGACACTTTTCTCGGCCTGCTGGCCATAGTTCGCCAACTCAGCGCATGCCGGATGGCCAGCAAGGCGCGTTTTCACAAAGTGCAGGCGCTCTTCGTCGTTATTTACCAATTTGAGATTTTTCAGTCCCTCGGAAACGATCGCGTGCCGGGTATCAGTTTCAACATTCAAAATGCCGATGATCACCCGTAGAGATTTATCCCAGGCGCGCCAGACGGAATCACGAGAAGAGATAATTTCCTTCGCGTTCTTCACGTCTGTCGCTTTTGCTACGGCAGGGTTAACGCCCATGATCGATAGCGCCGTGTGCATGCTGAGAGTGTTGTAATCCGGCACGCCCCCAGTATTTTCGGTGCTGGTGCTGGTGCTGGTGCTGGTGCTGGTGCTGGTGCTCGTCAGCGTCAGGTTGTCCCGTTCGCCTGGCTTATCTACCCACGCCTGAGCAAAGGCCGTTGTGTCAGCCTGTGATGGCATAGCATCGCCAGCGCGCTGGAAGAGGGTAGAGACTAATCGGCTAACAGCCTCAGGGGACATTGCGCCAACTGCGGCCACAGACACAAGCCCATCGATCACAGCACGCATGCCGGTATCGTCTGGTGTTTCATCGTCGTTGATGAAATCGACCGCCATCGACAACTGGCTGTTATCGATCTCAGCGTCGCCATACATCACCACTGCAGTGATTCGGACGTTGGCAGGTTGTGACATTAAATCTACTGGCCCGGCCGGAAATTCTGGTTCAGGCTCTTTCGGTGCCCATACGCTGCCATCGAAAGTGTTCTCTGCGGCGAACTGCTCATCGAATTTGCCGACTACCGGGCGCGGGTGCCCGGGCTGATCTTCGACGGTTTTCGCGTTGAAGAAATTATCGCCGCCCTCTGGGTAGGACTCGTAAAGCTTGCCGGTCGCGATGCTCTCAGCCACACGCTTATTTGGCGCTTCGAGAGCAATCACCAGCGCCACAGCGCCGTTTGTCAGAGCCTTTTTCTTTGGCTCAAAAAGTGAAATATAGATAGGCATTATTGGTCTTTCCTCTGTAAAAATCGGCGCTGGTCAGGCGCCGGGGTGGGTTAAAACTTCTCGCGTGCTACGGCCTTCACGTTGTCGCAATACCAGCTGTACAGCTCATTCTGGCGAAGGCGCAAAGTGTCAGGCGTCGCCATCATTACGGCCATCAGCAGGCGGTCGCGGGTGTCGGCGGCAGTGCCGTCGATATGGGTGAACACCTCGATCGCCTCGTCGGAATAACCGTGCGTCGCAGCAGCTTCGAACTGGTCACGCAGTTCGGCTGCGTCATGGCGTTGCCACAGCTCCAGCTCAGCGCTCAGGTTGTGAGTTTCGATATCCATGACCGCGCCTCAGAATGGGATTTCGTGGGCGTCGATAGGGCAGTGCTCAATGCATAGCAACTGCTGTACCTGATCATCGATCTCGGCGATACGCTTATAGGCTGAGTCAGTCAGTCGGACTTTTTCCAACTGCAGCGCTTCAACCTGTTTGCCGATGATGTCGATCGGTTCTGGCTGGTTAACATCGATATGGATTTGGCGAGTTTCCAGCAGTACGTAACCGCGATAGGAAGACATATCCGCAGTGGAAACCGCGAAGCCTTCTACGTTTGGGTAGGTAGTTACATGAATAAACAGCGTGACGGGTATCTGTAGTGCTTTCATAGCGACTCCTGATATAATCGGAGCTGATCGACAGCTCATTGGGTTGTTGGTCTTTCCTCGATACAGGGTTGGTCCCCTGTATCACTCCCGGTTGCTTTGGTCGGCATCCGGGGTAAAAGAACCCACTTCGGTGGGTTTTTTTACGTCTGGTGGTTGCCGGTCTTTCCCTGCTGTCAGGCTGGTCATGCCGTTGGTCTTTCCTCGATTTGCCCTGTAAAAAATTGCCCCGAGGCTCGGGGCCAAATCTCACACAGCAATGGTTATTCATTTCTTTGCCGCGTATCGCCCGGCTGGCGGAACATTCTGAACAACTGCTGCAGGGTTAGTGCGCTGTTGATGGGGTGAATATTAGTTTTGAGCATATTTAAGGTCAAGATAAAAATAATACTAAAACTAATATTTTTATTAATTATTTGAAAAATAAGAATAAAAAAATCCCGGATAACCGGGACTGGAGGGGTTACTGCTTTCTGGCGGCGAGTAGTTCTTCAAAAAGGCGGTCGAAACCTAAAACTTTTTCTTTTAATTCAGATAAATGCTTTTCTTTTTCACTTTGCGGGAGGCGCTCATACAAATCTAAAAGCTCTGAATACTCAGGTTTGAGCAACCTCCATCCAGGAGCTGAATAATCATCTGAATGGGAGCCAGATCTCCTGATGTAATTCATCATATCAGTCAGATCAGGACGGATAGCCTCCGGTTTGACCCCGAGCAAAGCCGCAAACTTCAGTGTGGCATCAGTATTTAGCGGCATAGTTCCGTTCAGGTAATGGCTGACTGTCGCTTGGGTGCTAAACCCAAGGGCGTCCGCGGCCTTCTCCTGGGTAAGGCGTAAAGTGATTTTTTTCTCGTCCCAAATCTTCTTGAGGCGACTTGCTGCCTCAATTTCAGCAGCGTCAAGCAGGGTTTTCTTTCTCATATAGCCAATGTTATTCGCAAAATTAATTATCAACCAATCGCATTACTATTGACACATTGATATTATTAAAACTAATATTTGTGCAAGCCATAAACACTAGGAGCCGATCATGGATTTAATGTCCTTTCTGAAGGATTCAGGCGTGAAACAGAAAGAATTCGCCGCGCTTGTTGGTAAAACCCAAGGCTATGTAAGCCGTGTGGCCGCTGGAGAATGCTTGTTGGGTGGTCCAGCAGTATTGATCTGGGCTGTAGCAACAAAATTCCAGGTTACCCCACACGACTTGCGGCCAGATATCTATCCCAAACCTACGGATGGTCTACCGGAACAGGCTGCAGCTTAACAACCAACCCCACCGAAATCTGATTAAGTGAAATTGGTTTTCGAAGCGACAGGAGACGCGAAGTGGAACACATCGAAAAACTGAAAAATGAAATTACAGCCTGGGCGGCTGAGAGTGGTCAGGAACATGTGGCCATCGAGATCAGCCGCGCGTGGTTCCAGCTCGGAACTGACGGCGGCCGCGTGCGGCTTTACCCGATTGAAGATTCTGCCGGTACCGCTGATTGGCGTGCGATTAACACCAACCGTCAGGCGATTTTTCGCCACATGCGCAGCGACTCTAAAGCTGCCCGGGCAAAGGTGCAGGAACTGGCCGACGCGATGATCGCGGCAATGCCAGCAGAACGGCGCGCAAGATTGGATGGCCCAACGCCGCAATATTTGCTGTCAGTGGCCATTCGAGAATTTGCCGCGGCAATTATCGCAATTTTGCTTGGTGCCTGTGACACGCCACAACGAATAGCCGGCGCATTAAGCGCCTTGCAGGAAACCCAGCGCCTGACCAGCGCCGCGTAAAACTTTGTACCGAGGAAAGACCAATGCTCAATTCAATCGACCGCATCACATGGCGGAACGGCTACATGCTGAATGGCGCGCCAGTGCACCGCGAAGAAATAGAACCCATTTTTGAAGGTCGGCGCGCAGCTGCGCTGTCGGTCTGGGAACAATACGAGCAGAGCAAGGCCGCACTGCGTCAATTAAACCTATCGCCGGAGCAGTACCAGGACGCGTGCCGCCAGCTTGCCGATGGGCTGGGGATCTAATCATGAGCATGGAATTGATGGTGCGGGCGATGAAAATGAAAGTCGGCAACCCACTGCGTAAATTGGTGTTGTTGAAACTGGCGGATAACGCCAACGATCAGGGTGAGTGCTGGCCAGCAGTTCAGTACATCGCTGAACAATGCGAAATATCCAAACGCTCTGCCCAAAATCACATTCAGCAATTGGTCAAAGATGGCCTGGTGCGCATCGAAGAACGGAAAGCTGAGAACGGTCTAAATCGTTCAAACGTCTACCACCTTGTGCTGAATAGCTATGGTGCAGATGCTGCACCCTATGGTGCAAATCCTGCACCCATGGGTGCATCTGCTGCAGGGGGGAGGGTGCAGGAGCTGCACCCAGAATCAGTCAGTTTAGAACCAGTCATTGAACCAATACCCCCTAACCCCCAAACGGGGGACGACGCTGACGCGCCGGGTAAGCTTCCAAAAGTTAATTATCAGGACGTGGCTGACGCCTACAACGAAATCCTCGGCGACCGTCTGCCGAAGGTGCAGGAACTGAACGAGAAGCGCAAACGCCAAATCAAGCGCCTGCTAGGCGAGCTGCATGAGCCAACCCTCGACGCGGTGAAGGCCTATTTCGAAACCTTCGGTGATGCTGCAGGGCCGTTTTACTTTGGCGACAACAATCGCAGCTGGCGCGCTGGGTTCGATTACCTGCTTCGCTCTGATGTGCTGGTGAAAACCCGAGAGGAGGCGCTATGACCCCGCAGGAGATGGAAGCCACTGTGTTGAGCGGTCTGCTGGTCGGCGGTGCCACCCCTGACGCGCTTGACGTGATCGCCACCATGCCGGAAGAGGCATTCAGCATCCGTTTTCACCGTGAAACCTACAAAGAAATCAAAAAACAGGCACTGACGCACGGTGTGATCGACGTAGTGCTGATCGGTGAATCGCTCGGCGGCGATAGCCTGGCGTCACTGGTGGAAATCAGCCGCATGCCCGGCACGCTGGCTAACTTGAAAGGCTTTGCGAGTCTGGCCACCAAGGGATGGCGCAGCCGCCAGATGGCCGCATTGCTGCAGGAAGGTGCCGACGGTATCCGCAGCGCCAGAAACCAAGAGCAACGCGACACTGTGATCCAGGCGTCAGTAACCAAGCTGATCGAAATGACCGCAGACACGGGCGGGGTGGTGCCGGTGCATCTTGGCGAGCTGCTGGGCGGCTACATGGATTTAATGGATCGCCGCATGAAGGGCGATGCCGAAATGCGCAACCTGTACAGCGGCATTGAGGAGCTGGACGCGATTACCGGCGGTTGGAACCCACAGGATTTAATCGTGGTTGCCGGTCGTCCAGGCATGGGGAAAACCGAGTTTGCTCTGAAAGTTATCGAAGGGGCAACGCGTAGCGGGGGCGGGGCGCTGATTTTCAGCATGGAAATGGCTGCATTGCAGATGGTTGAGCGTTCAGTCGCGGGTGCCGGAAACCTGTCCGTGTCGAAGCTTCGCAAACCTGAATCACTGTGCGATGAAGATTGGGGACGTATCCACTCGGCGCTCGAGGTGCTGAACAACCGCGACATTTGGATTGTTGACGCTACCGACCTGACCGTTGACCAGATCCGCGCCATCACAGAAACCCATAAGCGCCGGTACCCGCACCTGAGCGTGGTGATGGTCGATTACCTTGGCCTGATTGCCAAGCCAAAGGCAGAGCGTAATGACCTGGCCATGGGGCACATTTCCCGCAGCTTGAAAACCATGGCCATGCGCAGCAAAACGCCGGTGTTGGCATTGAGCCAGTTATCTCGGAAAGTTGATGACCGTCCGGTAACAGCCAGACGCCCAACGATGTCCGACCTGAGTGAATCAGGGAAAGTTGAGCAGGACGCCGACAGCATCGTTTTGCTGTACCGCGATGGTGTTTATAACCCGAACGGGCCAGCCGCACGCTTTGCGGAAATCATCGTAGGTAAAAACCGGTTCGGGCCGGGCGGCACGATTTACCAGGAATTTAAAAACGGCCACTTTATCGCTGTCGATCAGGTGGTGGCACAGGAATCCAGTCGTATGCAACAGGAGGCACAACAACCAAAACCGAAAGAACGACGTTATGCGACCAAACCGTTTTAACCAGCGCCTGACCAGCGCTTGAACGAACAAACGAGGAAAGACCAATGACCCATATCAACGAAATGATCCGCGATAAGAGTTTTGTGATGGATGACGGCTGTGATTACGGCCCGGCCATCATGGACAGAATCAACCAGGCGGCTCGCGCACGCTGTCGCGCTCCGTTCTGCCCGCCACCTAAACCCCAACGTGTTGCAAAACCAGTCTGCGAAATGGGGCCAATCGTCAAAATCGGTGACCGTATCAGTTATGGCCGCCGGGTAATGACTGGCGTCTACGAGCTGCAGCGCCTTGGGCGCACCCCTGAAAGCATCGCCCTGATGCTCCGCATGCCTCTCGATCGGGTAGTGCACATCCTTAAGCCTCTAACGGCTGTACGCCGCGAGATACAGCAAAGGGTACTCACACACCACTTCCGTCAGAAAAAGACGTCATGCGCCGTTTGGCTGCCGAATCGAGGGCATAAACGATGGCTGGGCAATCGGATTATCTTCCGCCCGGCCTGCCATTCAATCGAGGCCAGTGGCCGCAGGAATGCCGTGACTTAGAGCAGTACGACCTGCGCGCCAGCGGCCTGATCCGTGACCTGTACGCACGGAAGATCACCCGCACAAAGGTGCTGGTGGCGATTGAAGAGGCACCGGAGCGGTACCGGGAACATTTCAAGGCGCGTCTGAACTACTGGCGCGAACGCAGAGAGGGGAAGGGACAATGACAAAATTTAAGTGTTGGGTGGTGTGTAATCCGTGGGCGGCGGTGTTCTGGTCGCTCGTAATTTTCTGGGTAGCAGTTGCGGCGGCTGTCGCTTTGGCGGTGCTGGCATGACGGAAATAAAAACGCCGGCATTGCGCTATCACGGCGCCAAATTCCGATTGGCACCGTGGATTATTGAGCACCTGCCAGAGCACACCTGCTATGTAGAGCCATTCGGGGGGGCTGCAGGTGTACTGCTTAGAAAAAAACGCAGTTATTCAGAGGTGTATAACGATCTTGATGGTGAAGTGGTGAACTTATTCAAGATCCTCCGCAATCCGATAGATAACGCCAGATTGCGCGTGCTGTGCGCCCTGACACCTTACAGCCGTGAAGAGTTCGATGCTGCTTATGAGCCCACAGAAAACCCGATCGAGCAGGCTCGGCGGATGGTTGTTCGTGCTTGCATGGGATTCGGTTCTGCCGCAGCAGTCGGCGGGCAATCTGGTTTCCGCAGTGACAGTAAGCGGCTATACGCGACGGCATCCCATCTGTGGGCAAGCTACCCAGATAACTTAGCTGCCGTGGGGCGGCGATTTAGCGGGGTAATTATCGAAAACCGGGCGGCCGTTGATGTGATAAAGGCTCACGACTCAGAAAAAACAGCGTTCTTTATTGACCCCCCATACATGCCGGAAACTAGGGTTCAGCGCAATCGCTACTATCGGTTTGAAATGGACGAAGCAGACCATATCGCCTTGTTGGAGGTGATTTTAAAGGTCAAGGGGATGGCCCTCATTTCCGGATACGACAGCAATCTCTACAACGACATGCTTTCCGGGTGGCGAAAAGAGATAAAAGGCGCGCGAATTAGCGCGGGGAGAGGTACGAAAGTTAGAACTGAATGCCTTTGGATCAGTCCGAGTTCCGAAAAAATTTAGAGTTGAAACTGATGTTAATGCTATGTGCGAGCTGCCATTTTGTTGTACGATTTGAGCTAAATATCAAAGAGACACTCATATAATGGATGACGTAGCCTCCTATAATAAAGAGATTTCTTTTGTCTGGTGGAACACTAGTTTATCGCCAGTCACTAAACGTGATAGGTCGAGTGATTTAGAAAAAAATATTGCATTCTCTATGATTGGGGCATTTTTAACAGATCTTAAAGCTGACTGTGTTTGCTTAGGTGAAATCTCTAATAATGACATTGAGTTAATTAAGGGGGTTTGTGAATCCCTAGGTTATGAAATATACAATGGCGTTCGTCCGCTAGGAAGGACATCTTTTGATACTTGTGTAATATTCAATAAATTCAAATTGAAATTGTTGAATGGTAAAGAAATAAGTTCCATGAAGGGTAGCAGTAACCTAAAGGTTGCCCAGCAGATAGATTTTCTAAATTTAACAGATAATACTATTCTTCATGTTTTTTTAAGCCATTGGCCAAGTAGACTATGGTGTGATGAGAATGGAGCTGATAGGCATTACCTTGGTGTCAGGTTGCGAGATGCTATAGATAAATTAAGTATTGATCAGTGTTTGGCCAACGTAATTGTTCTTGGTGACTTTAATGATGAGCCATTTGATAAATCAATATCTGAGCAGCTAATGGCAACAAGGGATCGTTTCTTGGCAGCTAAAAAGAGATATCTTTTCTATAATCCTTTTTGGCGACATATGTGTGTGAATGGAGTCTACAGTCATGATTGCAATACCCCTGGTCATGGAGGGACTTATTATTACAAGAATGATAATAAAAATAGATGGAGAACGTTTGATCAAATTTTGATTTCATCTGCTTTTTTAGGACATACAAATTGGTATCTCAAAGAAAGTGGAATTAAAGTAATTGATATGCCAGGTTATGTTGAATATATTATAAATAGTGATACTTCTTTTGACCATATGCCTGTAATGGCTGTTATTGAGAGGGTTTAAGAATGGCTGATTTTATGGGTTCAATCAATGATGGGTTGAATGCAGCTAGGCAAGCAGAAGTCAATAAAGCTGAAATTAATGATGTTTTCAAAGAACTAAACAACCAGTTGTCTGTAGCAACTGGTGGGAGGGTTTCTTTGGTTAGAACCAAGTTTTATAAAGAAAGTCCAACGGCGTACCACAGCCTTGCAGCAAGCGTGTTAGGGCAAGCAAGGGAAACCTATCCCGGTCTTGGCATATCGCATAATAACTCTGAGCATAAACTGAGCGCTATTGAAGTTGCAAAGTGGGAAATGGATAAAAACGGTTATCCTTGCGTAATAAAAATTGGCTCTAACGAATTGTATTGTGAGGACAAGGGTGCTTTAGAGCAGGGCCTTGCGGCCTTGATGAGAGATCCCGATGTCGGAACGGCTATTCTTAAGTATATGAAATTCGGGCAACAAGAGTGAACTTACCCCACGTGATTAATTGGCAGTCGCGAATTTTGGAGTTTTTTGTTTGGTTTATAACACAACGGCAATAACTGTTTATTTGTACAGTTGCTTGGCTTAATAAGCCTGCAGTACACAATAAAGAGATGGCTAATTGATTGATATTGAAGATTTGGTTAAAGCATTGCCCAACACCGGACGAGTGGTATTTACCTGCGATAATGGCATCATAACTAGCACTCGTATCGTTAAGGGAGACGAGCACATAGCATCATTTAACGCGTTGATTGATTTAGCAAAATCTGCCGGTTATTCGATTGTAAGACCTGATGGAAACGCGCTATAATTAATGGGCTGGACTGAACACCTAGCCCATTCAAATTCTGAGCAACTGCTGCGCCACCGGAGAGAACCCAATGGCGCAGTATTCTTACATCAAAACGGCAGGTGATCTGCTGGTACCCGCGACAAGGGATGCCAGGGATTTTCTGCGTTCCAAAAAGCTCGGCTCTGTTCTATATGCCGACTTCAAACAGGCCCGTAATCCGGTATTTCACCGCAAGCTGTTTTCGCTGCTTAATCTTGGCTTCGACTACTGGCAGCCGATCGGCGGTGCCATATCACCGGCAGATAAAGCACTGGTGAATGGCTACGTCAAATTCCTCGCGTATTACGCTGGTGGTGAAGAAGCATTGCAGGCAGCTGCCGATGAATATCTGGCGGATGTCGCTGAGAAGCGCGCCGGAAATATCAGCGCTGCAAAATCATTCGAAGCGTTTCGCGCTTGGGTAACTATACAGGCCGGCTTCTATACCGAATACCTCATGCCAGACGGCACCACTCGTAGAGAATCCAAATCGATCTCGTTCGCGAAAATGGACGATATCGAGTTTGGCGAGTTTTACAAATCAGTCCTCGATGTGCTTTGGAATTACATCCTGTTCCGCACTTTCCCTGATCAACAATCTGCAGAAAATGCAGCTGCCCAGCTTATGGGGTACACCTCATGAGCAAATTGCGTAAAGAGGCACGCGGACGTGATTGCCAAATCCGGATCCCCGGCTTCTGCAACTTCAACCCAGAAACGACTGTATTGACCCATTACCGCATGGCGGGCACTTGTGGTACAGGAATCAAGTCCGATGATGTGCAGGCAGCTTGGGGATGTAGCGCGTGCCACGATGCTTGCGACGGTAGAACCAAAACAGAATACAGCCGTGAGGAACTTCGACTTTTCCACGCTGAAGGCGTTTTCCGTACCCAGGCTATTTTGCGCAGGGAGGGGAAGCTATGAATACCGACGGACTGAAACTGAATAAAGAACAGGAAGAATGGTTGCAGCCTTGGCTTGAGCGCTGGGGGGCCTGGGTATACACCGGACGCATGGAACGTCGGCAGAGCAGTATCATCGCCGAGTATATGGCCACCGTTGAACCTCGGCACTATCCAGAGCGCCCGATCTGCAACGATGATGATGGCATGTTGATAACCCGAGTTGTTGATCAGCTCTACGCTATCGACCGAAGGGCATTCAGTCTGCTGCTCAGTCGTTATGTTCATGGCTCTTCTGACCGTGCAATTGCCACTTACTATCACGCAGTCGCAAAACCTCGCGCTATGGTTAGACGCAATGGGCAACCTGGATTCCGTCGGCCATCGCATACAACTTGCCGCCGTGAAGTCAGTGAAATATTGGCTGCTGCAGAATATCTGTTGTATCAACCTCTACAAGATGCGTTTATCTCACGCGAACAGGAGCGAAAAAATAAAAAAATGCTGTGAACGTGTTGACATTCATGAGCCAATGAGCCAGTATTTTCACATACACTGCCATTTGTGTGTGCGTGATAAGACAAGAACCCGCCGAGTGCGGGTTTTTTTATGAATTAATGTTCTGCAAGGTTATCGCTTCAAAGGCGCTGTAGCACCCATAACCAAAGAGTATCAAAGAAGCAAGCCCAGCTAATACAGCTAAAATGTTGAATATGTTCCCAGCAATATCCCATTTGCTATCGCTGTCACTATCAGCGGATGCATAGCAATATTGTGCAATATAGGTAATTCCAGTACAAAGTGCAGCAAGCCCAACTCCCGAGCAAAAAAATAGAATCCCATAAGCAAGCTCAGCGACTGCCCCTGCATTCGGATTTTTATTCCAGATATTACCGACGAATGCGAGTAATGCAACTGCAGCACCGCCATTGACGAGCATGCAGGATTTTGACGCATTGGCTCCAGTTGCGATAACGCTACGAAAACTCTCCAAATTAGCATTGGCTATTAACTTCAATCGCTCTATATGAAATTGGTTTGTTGCCTTCAATCTCTCAAGATTTTCTTCGTGGGATTGTGTTTCGTTGTCCTTTAAATCTTTCAGGTAGCCTAGTAGCTTCTCTGTGTCGATAAACTCCGTTCCACCGTCTTTTACAGCCTGAACATCCTCAATGATTGTATCTATAGGGTTATTCATACCTGAACGCCATTTTGTGTGTAATACCCAAATTATATAACAAACGCTCCCCCCTGACATAGGGGACTATTCATTACCCGACAATTGGGACATCCCCGGCAGGGGGAGGACATGAAAATGCCGAACAACCCGCATAGCTGGCCGGATTGGATCGAACTACTACAGGCTGCCATTGAGCGGCCTTTCTTCATTGTAAGAGGCTAATCTATGGACAAGAACGAACCATACTTTTTCAATCCAGGCATGTCACCCGAAGAGCTTGAGCATTGGTTGGGACAGCAAAAATTACACCTAAGCCATTACAATCGGGTGGTGAAAGAAAAAGCCGCGCTATTGTCACGGCTTGAGGAAATTGAAGGTGAAATTGAGTTATTAACTAAGAATGGCATCGAAGGAATACAGCGTTTTCCTTCGGGTCCCAATCCGTTACTGGAAAATCATCAATAGGATGGGCGTATTCAGACAGGTTAAGTTTATCTATAAAATCCTTGGCATCATCAGGGAGTTTGCTTAACTTCATCTCATCTTTGATGACGAACAGGGCATCATTAAAATCTAGCGCTCTAATGACATTGGGCAACCATTTAGTTTTATCGAAAATTAGATGATGAAGAGCTTTCTCCCCTTCCATGGGGTTAAAACTAGTGGCATGCATCTGTCGGTATTGATGCAGAACGCATTCTAAAGTGAATATCTGCAAGGTTCTGAGTTTTACTCTGGTTCCAACGTAATTGTTTGAACCGTAAGTAGCTGACTCTGGAATGGAGCTGTTTTGGCAGATCCTTAGCTTTATCATTTGCCATAAATCTGAATAAGAATTCATTTTAATTATCCCTTATCTGGATTGTTACTTTTGGCGATTTAACAGTATCAGATGCAGGTAGATTCAGCCAGATCGTATCTGGCACCTATTCGAGGCTACGCTTTTGCGTGGTCTTTTTGCATTTCAGCCCCAGCCAACATTCGACACACACTTGGCACACCCCATATCGCCGACTCGTTTACGGCTGGTGGCTGAACCCTATCCATAACCCGGAACCGGGAAAGATCCCCGGAAGGGGGAGGTTATGAAAATGCCCTGGAAGAACGAACCCAACATCTTATCAATGCTGATTGCGTTTGGTATGACCCTGCTGGGTGCAATTGCCAGTTACTCCTTTAAGGTGCTGAACGGCGAGGCCTTCAGCTGGCGGACTTTATTCTTACAGCTGTTCGTATCCATTTTTGCAGGCCTGACAATGGTCATGATAGCTCTTCATTACGAATGGCCATCGGAGATTATGGGTGGCGTGTGCGGTATGGCTGGTTGGTCTGGCGCATCGCTGATCAAGGCGCTTGAGCGTCGTTTCCTTAATAAAGCATCAGGGGAAGCAAATGCAGATTAGCAACAAAGGACGTGACTTCATCAAGGGGTTTGAATCTCTTCGCCTGGTGGCTTATCCGGATCCTGCTACTGGCGGCAAGCCGTGGACGATTGGCTGGGGGCATACTAAGGGGGTTAAGCCTGGCGATCGCATCACACAGGAACAGGCAGAGCAATTTCTCTCTGATGATCTGTCCGTGTTTGAACTGACGGTAAACAGTGCCATCAAGCGCCCAATGACGCAGAACCAGTTCGACGCGATGGTATCGCTGGCGTTCAACATTGGTGGCCCTGAGTTTGTCGGTTCTACCCTGGTGAAAAAATTCAATGCCGGTGATGTGCTGGGGGCAGCTGATCAGTTCCCTCGGTGGAAATTCGGCAAAGGCAAGGTAATGCCTGGGCTGGTAAGACGCCGTGCAGCGGAGCGCGAGACGTTTTTATCATGAATACCTTATTCAGCTTGCGGACGATGGTGCTCGGGCTGCTGGTCGTGGCTCTGATTGTTGCTGGTAGGCTGGCATTTTACTTCCACGCAAATGCTGTAGAGGCTGGTGGGAAGGTTGAACAGCTTCAAAGCGATAACAGCCTGCAGGCGACCACCATTGCTACCCAGGCATTTCAGTTCCAACGCGCCAACGCAATCAGCACCGCTGCAAGCCAGTACGGCATTAATACCGACGCGGCCACCCAGGGGAAAGAAATTGAATACCGGACAATCCTCAAAAATCAGCCTACATGCGATCTGGTTGTGCCTGCCGCTATTGCTGGTGGGTTGCTCGACTACACGCACCGTTTACGTTCCCGCGCAGTGTCAGCCGATACCGGCGACGCTGACTCAACCGGTACTGGCACCACTGCCTCCGGCACGCTGACATATTGTCAGGCGGTATTGTGGATTGATCCGCTGCTGGCGGCGCTCGACAAGGCGAACAACCAACTGCTGGAGATACGGCGGCTTGATGGGGAAAGGCGGAAATGACGGTACTTGATTTCATTTTGATGTGCATAGCGTTTAGCTGGTTCGCAGCACCTCCGCTGGTAATTCTGTTTGGACGAACCTGTTTCATTGGCCTGCATGAGTGGGAAGATGAATGGGTTCAATCCAGCGATTTCGCACTTCCAAGGCCGAGCTCAAAGTGCGCTAGGTGCGGGAAGGTGCATGAAAGTTGAATTTACAAAATTCTGCAAAAGGCATTCACTGAGTGCCAGCATAATTTTCCTCAATGAAAATTTCCGATTCCCACACTTTTATCAATGATGTATAAATAGTGCAGAAATAAGCGGCGGTTGCCTTGTGAGAATGGTACTTACTTACGTTGTTATGGGTGCGGTAGATGGCTACTCTGCATTTCTGTTTAATTTCGCCATGGCTGAAGGAATTGGTTTCATTGCACACTATCTCGTCAATAAGGGGGCATCTATGTCTAAATATTTTATGGAACGCTTTGTGGATTTAAAAAGCAAATTTGGCTGCCGTGGCTTCGGGTTAACCTGCTGATGATCTTGTGAGATTCAAGTGAAAGCCAATTTCTACTAACCGCCTACGGGCGGTTTTTTAATGGGAGCAATTCATGGCAAAACCAACTCAGGAAGAAAGCCATGATAGGCGACCATACCCACCCCTGCAGTTCATTGAGTCACACCAACTAATGCCATACATCGGCCTTATTCCAGCCAACGAAGTTAAAGAGTGGCTTATAAGCCAAATCCTGAATGACACAGGGAGCCTGCACAACCCTGACCACGCACACCTGATAGATACTGATATCCAGTTTATGTGGGCGTCATCTGCATTTGAGAAGAAAGGTCGGTACGTGCTAGGGCAGGCCGAAGAGGTTGCTATGCGTGCAGGTGGTTGGCAGAAGGCCAGAATGGAACAGCAGATGCATGAATGGTTTGGCGAGGTGCCGAAGTTCATTATCACGCTGGCGGCTGATTACTGCTCGCAGTGCTCCGATCTGGAGTTCTGCGCTTTGGTTGAGCCACATTGCCCAGGCTACCGACGAATTCGGAGCGCCGAAATTCAACAAAGAAGGCCAGCCGGTGCTGAAGCTGCGCGGCCACGATGTTGAAGAGTTTGTTGGTGTGGTTCGCCGGTATGGCGCAAGCGTTGAAGTTCAGGAAATGGTTGATGCGGCTAACAAGCCTGCGGAGGTGGCACAGCTAAACATTGCCAGGGCATGCGGTAACTGCATGTTGCGGCTGGCGTAAATATTGGACTGTATTGGACGGATGGTGAAATATGGCTGCATTAAAACCAGACGTAAAAGCCTTCATCATTCAGTCGCTTGCGTGTTTTGATACCCCCTCCCTGGTAGTTGAGTCCGTCCAAAAAGAATTTGGGCTAAAAATTACCCGTCAGCAGGTTGAGTCTCATGACCCGACGAAGGTCAGCGGAAAGGCGCTTGCGAAGAAATGGGTAGAGCTTTTTCACGTCACTCGAGAAAGGTTTCAGACTGAAATTTCTGATATTCCGATCGCTAACAAAGCCTATCGGCTGCGAGTTCTTGATCGTATGGCGACCCGCACTGAATCAATGAAAAACTACGCGTTAGCCGCTCAGATTGTTGAGCAGGCAGCAAAAGAATGCGGTGACGCTTACACGAACAAGCAGAAGTTTGAGCATACCGGTAAAGACGGCGGCCCGATCGAGTCATCAAACATGACACGAGATGAGTATAAGCAGGCTCGACAGGAGATGCTGGAGGATGACGACTGTTGAGCAGCGGAACCAAGCCCGCAAAATAGAATGTGAAGAAGACGGGCTGTATTTCACCCGCTATTTTTTCAAGCAGCGCACTGGCGGCAAGATGATTGTCGCACCACATCACCAAGTAATACAGGACACATTAGACCGAGTGGTGAGTGGCGAAATTACGCGCCTGATAATTAATGTTCCACCTGGTTACACTAAGACAGAAATGGCGACCATCAATATGATGGCTAGAGGGCTGGCGCTGAATAAGCGCGCGCGCTTCATGCATCTGTCTTATTCGCACAACCTTGCATTGCTTAACTCCTCAACCACGCGTGGCATGATCAAATCGAAGCTCTATCAGGCTATGTGGCCTATGGAGTTGCGTGATGATGCAGATAGCAAGGCGATGTGGTGGAACGAGTTCGGCGGTGGGGTGTATGCCTCATCAGCTGCGGGACAGGTTACCGGTTTTCGAGCAGGGCATATGGAACCGGGATTTCAGGGCGCGTTGATTATTGATGACCCTGTAAAGCCTGACGACGCGTACAGCGACATTATACGTGGCGGAGTAAATAACCGCTTTAACGAGACAATTAAGTCACGACTGGCTATCGAAACAACGCCAATGATCGTGATTATGCAACGCATCCATTATAACGATCTAACCGGATACTTGCTGCGCGGCGGAAGTGGTGAGGAGTGGCATCATCTCAACCTTCCCGTAATCACCGATAACAGCAAGAGCTACGCTGAAGTTTACCCAGAAAACACCCACGCCATTCCGATTAACCATGGGCTACCTGATGGCTGGCTGTGGCCGTTCAAACATAACGAATCGCACCGGGTTTCCCTGTTTTCACATCGGCGGACAGCCGAAGCGCAATACATGCAGAATCCGAAGCGATTTAATGCTGAGGGTGCGCTATGGGATGAGGCGATGATAAACGCCGCCCATGAAATGCGTGTAACCCATGAGATTTCTCGAACTGTAGTTGCGATAGACCCACAGGCAACAAACAGCGAAGAAAGCGATGAATCAGGAATTGCAGTCGCTAGCTGTTATGGAAGTGGCGACGAACGGCAATACAGCTTGGATGCTGATTACAGCGGTAAATATTCTCCAAACGGTTGGGCGACTCGAGCCATTGAGGCGTATCACCTGCATGAGGCTGACGCCATTGTGATCGAAACAAACCAGGGCGGTGATATGGCAGAGGAAACTCTGCGTAACGCCGGGTTTAAAGATCGCATCATCCGGGTACATGCCAAAAAAGGGAAATACGCCCGAGCAGAGCCAATTTCTGCTCTTTATGCACAGGGGCGCGTAGCTCATAGAGGGAACCTGTATCAGGTTGAAAATCAGTTCATGGAATATGTGCCAGCGACTGCGAAAAAATCACCTGACCGACTCGATGCAGCTGTTTACGCCCTTACCGAATTATCAGACCCACAATCCATTGGCATGTTGGTGCGCTCGCGCTGACGGAGGAAACCGTGAACGAAAGCCAAATGAAAACAGAACAGCGTGCCGCTAACAGTAAGTATAAAGATAGAGCTGGGAACCTTTCCTTGCTTCTCAGTGGCACCAGTAACACCAAGCGCGAAAGGCTTTATCAAGAGTTTGGTTATCCAGTGGAATTGTGTTTCGACGACTTCTACAGGGCATATAAGCGCAATGCTATCGCGGGTGCAGCAGTAAAACGCATGCTCGACTGCTGGGAGGACTTCCCAGAGGTTTATGAAGGAGATAAAACCAAGGATGCCACTAAGCAAACAGAATGGGACAAGCGCATAGCTAAACTGCTTAAACGCTGCTGGAAACAGATTCGCGGCGCAGACAGGCGAAACTTGGTAGGTCGCTACTCCGCTTTACTGATACAGCTTAAAGGCGCTGGTCGGTGGGATGAGCCAGTAAATACGGGTGCCGTGAAACTACTGAAGGAAAGAGCGCTGGTTCGGTTAATTCCTGCATGGGAAGCCCAGATCGAGCCGATAGCATGGGAAGTTGATGAACAGAGTGAAAACTTCGGCCAGCCTACGATGTACTCGTTTATCGAATTACCAGTGCATGGGCAACGTGACGCCAAGCCAGGGCGGATAATCAACGTCCATCCTGATCGTGTGATCATCCTGGCTGAAGGTGCAGACGATGAGAATCTCGGCTCTGGGACATCGTTGCTTGAATCTGGTTTTAACAATCTGTTGGACATCGAGAAAGTAAGCGGTGGCTCATCAGAAGGTTTCCTGAAGAATGCCAGTCGGCAGTTGAATTACAACTTTAGCGAAAAAACCAATTTTTCGGCACTAGCTAAAGCGCTAGGCGTACCTGAAAACCAGCTTGCAGATGCTCTTGATGAGCAGGCGAAGCGTTTAAACAATAACACTGATGCTGCCAGCTTCATGCAAGCTGGTACTGCTGAGGTGCTATCTGTAACTGCTTCAGACCCTGAGCCAACGTGGAGAACAGCGCTCAGCGCATTCTGTTCTACCGTGCCGATCCCCGTAAAGGTGCTGATTGGGCAAATTACCGGGGAGCGTTCATCTACAGAAGACAATAAGGACTGGGCCCGCACAAGGATGACCAGACGAAATGGCTTTCTGGCAGACACAATCACTGAAATTGTTACTCGCTTCTGGACTATCGGCGTTATAGACCCACCTGTCTCTGATGAAATAACCGTGGAGTGGTCTGATTTACTTGCTCCGAGTGAGGCTGAAAAAATTGCCAACATGGACAAAAAGGCTGATGTAGCGGTTAAAACACAGAATGCATTTGGGCGTTCGGCTGTAACGGAGAACGAGGTTAGGGCGGCTGGCGAAATGCAAGCTATTCCTGGATTTGACTCAGGTGGAGATGATGGCAACAAACAAAATCGACCTGACCCTCTCACTGATGGCGAAGAAACATAAAAGCCCCATCATACCCCGCAATAAAGCCGATCCGACAATGTCCTATCGCGCAGTCAACAAGATGGCTCGGGATATTGAGGAACGCTATTACCAGATTAAGCTTCGACTAAGAGAGTTGCTTGATCGGGTGCTGGTGGGGCGAGAAACTCAAGAGAACAACCATCCGTGGCACCTGTTATTTAATAACGATGTTGACCAGCCCGCTACGCTTTACCAGGTCAATGCAGGAACGTTTGTCTATGACATGAGCGCTCAGCAGTTAGCTGACCTTCTGGAGGTGATACAGACGATTCTTGATGACTATCTGTTGGCAGGTAATGGGCAAGATATATGGGCGCTTCAGTACATTGCAGCAGAGTATGAGCGCGGCACTCTGGGGGCATATACCAACCTGTCCGTTCAGTCTCCGGTCTATGCCTCGCAAACCACGCTTGGTGCACTTCTATCATCACCTGCGTATCAGAATCAGGTTGCTGCAGCGTACGTCTCCACGTATAGCGACTGGAAGGGGATTAGCGATGCAGCACGCACCGACTTGGCTAACATAGTTGCTGATGCGGTAGGGCGCGGTGTAAATCCACGTGAAACCATGAAGGTCATCAGTAAGCGTTTAGATGTGTCGATGTCCAAAGCCAAAACGATTGCCCAAACGGAGCAGGTAGGGGCTTTACGCGAAGCTCAGTGGAACGAAACAACGTGGGCGCAGGACAGGCTAGGGATACGCACCAAACTACTGCATCTATCCGCACTGAAGCCCACAACGCGAACCTGGCATGCGTCACGGCATGGGAAGCTTTACACGGTTGAAGAGGTGCGTGAGTGGTATTCGAAAGACGGTAACCGTTTTAACTGCTACTGCAGCCAGATCCCAACCGTTGTGGATGAGAAAGACAACGTGGTAAACATAGGACTGGCAGAGCGTTTGGCGAAAGAGCGCGAAGCTTGGCAAACAAAAGAGGCCGCGTGAACGGCCATTTTTACTACACGTCAGCTGTGACGTAAAGAATCCTCAAAACCAATTCATCAGAGTCAATTTCCTGAGACTGATATTCGAGAACATGCTTAATGACTTCTTTAAAGACTGAGAGATCGTTGTTGGCGGGCTGGGCGGCTCTCTGAATAATGAGATCACTTTCTTTTCCATTCAATTTGTACAGGACTTTATAGTTAGCCATTTAATTTCCTTATGTTTTGTGAATAAAGAAATGCTGAAGTTACTCAGCTAAATCAATTAGTCAACTAAACGTTCAAAGAGGAATAGACGTGAAGCTATCCAGCATCCACGTTAAATCCCTCGCCATTAACGCCTCAAATATCTCAACTGAAACTATCGACGGTGAAGAACATTACGTTATTCGCGGCGTTGTGCCGATCGTTGATGACATCGTGATGAATGGCGGCCTATACCCGGCGACGGAGATTAACAAAAGCTATCAAACGCTCGAAGGGAAGAAAATGCCCGCAGGGCACCCAAAAATCGGCAGTGAGTACGTTTCAGCTGAGAACCCAAGAGCAGTTAACCAGTATCACATCGGTGCATGGCAAGAAAATGTCCGTAAAGACGGCGATCGTGTCGTCATGGATATGTACATCAATAAGCGGTACGCAGGCGCAACAGAGAAGGGTAAGCGCCTGATTGATCGGCTCGACGCAATGGTAAATGGCGATGACGTTGAACCTATCCATGTGTCAACCGGGCTCCTGCTGCAACGAGAGCAGAATAGCGGCAAATCAAAAGGCAAACGACATTCATGGATTGCCCGCAACCTTGCGTTTGACCACACGGCTATTTTGTTGGATGAGCCAGGTGCGGGAACTCCAAGTGAGGGTGTGGGCATTTTCGTTAACTCTTCTGGCGACAAAATCGACATTGAAGAGGTGAATCTGAGCGATGCATCAGACCTGACCAAAGAAGGTTTGCTGAATAAAACCAAATTCTTCTTAAGCCCAAACTCTCAGCTTTCTTTTGATGAAATTTACCAACGTATCAGCGACACGCTTAACGGCAATCGCGATATGGGACTGCGCCGCTGGATCGACTCCATTTACCCGTCCTACTTCATCTATGAAGACCAGGGCAAGAAATACAAGCAGTCCTACCTGATCGACGAATCGCAAACAGCCCAACTGGTTGGCGAACCCATCGAAGTAGTGAAAAAAGTCGAATACGACGAAGTTAAAACCAACGGAGAAAGAAACCCGATGTTTAAAGAAAAGATGATCGCCGCGCTGAATGCGAAAGGCGTTAAAACCGAGGGGCTGACCGACGATCAAGTCTTTGATGCCTACAACCAGAACCTACCTGCGACAACCCTTCCAGCCAATAATGCCGAAGCCATTACTGCTGCGGTAAATGCGGCAATCAGCCCATTAACTGCTGAATTGACATCCCTCAAGCAGCAGATGTCCGCAAATGCAGACAAAGATTTGAAAACCAAGCGCGACGCAGTGAAAGCGAAATTCAAACTGGACGATGCTGCTGTTAACGATCTGCAGGGTAACGCCCTGGATAGCTTCTACGCGCAATGCCAAACCACTGAGGGCTTGAATCCAGGCTTCCAGTATCAGCCCAACGCTGAAAATGATCAGTGGAAGGATTATGACCTGAACGCAGGCATGGAACAGGAGAATAAATAATGGCGAACGTCATTTATCGCGGCCCAGTAGAACGTGAGCCGGAAACGTTGAACATTCAGGTTGCTGCTGCTCTTAACCCTGGCGTAGCGGTGAAAGTCGCTTCTGGGAAACTGGCTGTAGCAACGGATACTACTGGTCGCTGGTTCATTCTCGGCAATCGCCGCTTTATCGGCCAGGACATCAATACCGCGTATGCGGTAAATGAAACCGGCGTAGCTTATCGCGTTGAAGGTGAGCAGGAGTATTACGTCCGCCTGGCTGCAGCGACTTATACCGTTGGGCAGGAACTTACCATTGGCGCAAGCGGCATTTTCAAAGCGGCCGCCACAGGTGATCAGGTCATCGCAACTTTCGACGAAAAAGCAGGGCGCACTCTGGCGGCGGAAGGTTTCGCTGACGTGGCGATCCTTTCCACTCCATACGCCAAGGCATAAGGAAAAAACGAATGTTAAAGTTTACCAAGCAACAGCAGGCGCTGATTATTAATGCGCGTCGCCGCTGGGATCTGATGCAGCGAAACATGGCAGTGCAGCATGGTTTTTCTGTTAACGACGCCAACGGTCAATTCATTGCATATGATGACCTGGTAGGTAATGCCTCTGTGCTGCCTAAAGATGTATGGGGTGAGTGGGATCGCTCGGCAATTACCGTGCAGCGTGATGTGCTGGCGGTATTTAACGACCTGGCGGCAAGCGTTTCTCGCCCAATGGCCTTGGGTAAAATTGTTCATTATTTCATGACGTTGTCCGATTCTGGTGATGTAAACATTAGCCTGGATGGTCGCGGTAAAGCGAAGGGTGATCAGCCGGTAATGGCGTATGAAGGAACACCACTGCCAATCATTGACAGTGAGCTGGTTTTCGGTTGGCGGCAAATGCTGGCAGCTCAGACCGAGGGCTACTCACTGGATAGTGACGCCATTTCGAACCATCAGCGCAAAGTAGCAGAGAAGCTGGAAGACATGGTTCTTAACGGCGACCCAGCCATCAACGTCGGCGGTTCTACTATTTACGGCCTTCGCACTGCGCCAAATCGTAGTACCGGTACGCATGCTTTAGACCTGAATGGAGCAACCGGAGCACAGTGGGTTGAGGCGATCTCCGATCTGATTAACTTGCTCCACAATAAAAACTTCTATGCGCCAGTAACTATCTACCTGAACTACAAAGACTGGTTCTATGCCTCAGTGAACGACTATGCGGCAAACTATCCTAAGACCATTCTGTCCCGTCTTATGGAAATCCCTGGTGTGGCGGCTTTGGTTCCTGGTTCAAAAGTGCCAGTCAACGAGCTGCTTGGCGTTGTTAAACGCACCGATGTGGTTCAGATCCTCAACGGCATGCCGATGACCATGCGACCAAAAGCCCGCCAAAACCCTGAAGACGATTATGTCTTCACTGTGCTGGCTGCTGCGGCTCCGCAGTTCAAGCATGACGCTAACGGCCAGGCTGGTTACGTTCAACTCACTAAAGCATAACTGATGGGGCTTTGGCCCCTCTTACTGGAGTATTTATGGCCCAGAAATGGATTGTAACTCACGACAGCCACAAGTTGGCAAAAGGTGAGTTTTTTGAGGGTGACAAATTGCCACTTTGGCTGGTAGGTAAAGCAACACCAATCGCCGAACAGTCGTTTGAAGTGGCAACTCCCAATGCAGTGTTGGAAAAGCTGTCTACCGAGCTGGAAGCGGCAAACAGTGAAGTAAAACGCCTAACTGACAGCAACGCGGCTTTGATCGCTGAACGTGACGAGCTAGCTGGAAAAAATACAGGGCTGTCTACCGAGTTGGAAGCGGCAAAAGCCCAGATCGTAGAACTGTTGAAACCAGCGAAAGGTAAGTAACTATGGCGGCCCCAATCACCAATGAGCAGGTTAAAGCATTTCTGGCTGAGCTGGGGTACTCCATTCCAGACGCAGTGCTGACACCGATTCTGTGCCGTGTAAATGGCATTGATGAGTGTTTGGATGGGGCGGGTTATGACGAATGCACCAAGGAGTTGATCAAGCTCTACGCTGTGGCGTTAATGTCCGCCTCGTCCGGGGCAAGGAAAATTAAATCACAGAGCGCTCCATCCGGTGCAAGCCGCTCATTCGAATACGGCGAAGATGCACTCTCCTGGCTGCGAGCCTCTCTATCACAACTCGATACCAGTGGTTGCACTGCAAGCCTGCCAATCAGTGCCGGTAACAGCGTGGGGTTCTTCTTCGTTGCGGGAGGTTGCTGATGGTTGAAAGTAAGCAAATTGCAGACCTGCTGAACAAGCTTTTCACCCTGGATGCTACAGCAGCAGAAGCGCTCGTTAATCATCGCGTTGAATGCAACGAGGCCTTTTTGGCGTCTGACATCCCATTCGTATGTTCCCGGAGCGGTAACGGTGTGATCAGTATTGGGATTGTTGGCTTTCTAAACGCAATGGCTTCGCCCGACAGTGGACGAGTGGCCGCTAATTACAGTGATGAAAAGCAATTGGTTGGGTTCACTGTGGTTGGATGTAAGGAGTGTGAGCCCTATCAGTATGAGGACTATCTCTCATGAGTGCCGCTGCTAACTGGAGCTATACGGCAGTAGCTACCGTATGGAGAAAGGATGGCCCAGCGGATGAGTATGGTAAGCAGAGGTTTTTACCGCCGATCACGATCATGTGTGATTACGGCGGGGATGCCACGGCGCGGTTAGGCAGTGTCGGTATAGAGTTTGTCGTAAAAAACACGCATTGGACTGAATATGCTGATGCTGAGCGTGGTGATTACATCTTGATAGGAGAGTCTTCAGACCTCGATCCGACCAAAGTCGAAGGCGCAGACGAAGTCCGTCATATCATCCGTGACGCTGACACGTTTGACCGCATAGCCGACGATTACGCGATTATCACAGGGGTCTGATATGGCTGTGAAGGTAAAAGGTATCCGTGAGGCCCAGGCCAATCTGGATCGGCTGATTGGTGACATTCAAGGCCGCAAGGCTGTGCGAGCCATTCACTCGGCGCTACTGCTTATAGGGCAGGAAGCGGCAGCGAGAACACCCGTAGCAACGTCAACCCTCCTTAACTCCCAATTTAGGGAGTTATCTGTAATAGGGAGCAGACTGATAGGTAAGGTTGGATATTCGGCCAATTATGCAGCGGCAGTACATGCTGCCAGTGGAAAATTAAAGGGTCAGCCAAGGCCGAAAAAGAATGGTGTTGCGCAGGGTAATTTTTGGGACGTTAGCGGCGAGCCTCGTTTTCTTGAGAAGGGTGCTGATGCTGCCAGGGATGCAGTTGATGCCATCATTAAGAAGGAGCTATCGCTATGACACCTGCTATGCATCGCCGGGTGCGTGATTACTTTGTTGATGCAGGGCTGACTACCGGATTTATCACACAGATGTTGCGCTGGCGGGACACTGGTAATGATATCGATAAATTCATTGTGTTTCGGCCAAACGGCGGTAGCGCAATTCGCAATGACTTGGGCAGTGAGTACTTAGTTATGGTCGATGTTGTGGGCGCTATCAACGAAGACGAAGATGCCGACAATGCCGCGCAGGCCATTATCAGTCATATCCAGGCTAACCCCATGCCAAATGACTGCATAGGCCACATAGAGAACGTCGGTGGCATCCCATCCCCAGTTTCAACAACTGAAGGGCGATTAGTCTATCGCCTGCAATTCGCTTGCCTGTATGGCGAGTAATCAATAATCAAAGAGGTAAGCAAATATGCAAGGTTGCTCAACTGACAACAGCAAGTTGTTCGGTCGTGGAATTGTGCTTGAGGTAGCTCTGGGCTGCCCTGATACGGTTCCTGCGGAAAGCGAATGGCAATCGCTGATCGCCGGTACATCCAAGGGCTTCGACTTTAGCCCAAACACGGTGACCTCCGATGCAGATGATACTAAGGGCTACGTTGAAAACTTGGTAACAAATTCGGACTTCACCCTTAGCTTTGAAGGCGAAGTACGTAAGCGGGACAAGTTGGATCAGTTCGGCGTTGCGAAGTTCGTCAAGTATTACAACGACGAGATTAAAGCCGCTCGCCAGCCGACCCTCTGGGTACGAGAGGAATACGGCCCGATAACTTTCATCGGCTACATGGTTATCACAGCCTTAAGCTCTGACGGTGGCACTAACGACATCGTTACGCTTTCAACGGAGTTTAAGGTTGCTGATTCTGACACCATACAGGTAATTGATACGCCTGTTGATGTGCCAGTAACTGGCATCACCTTGACCCCGACTAGCGGAACGGTAGCTGCCGGAGCAACGACTACGTTTAACGTGGTGTTTGCACCAGCCAATGCTTCCGATCAATCGTTCACGCTGGTTTCATCCGTACCAACGCGAGCTACTGCGACAGCCTCAGGGCTTGTTGTGACCGTATCAGCTCCATCCGGTGCAACTGCAGGCGCGGCTAACATTACTGCCAAAACAAACGACGGCGCGTTTACCGCAGTTTATGCAGCCACTGTCACCGCGTAACTATCACAAAGGGCATGCTATGTGCCCTTGATGATAATTATTCGAGGCCAATATGATCCCAATGACTGAAATCGGCGAGATGCTTATCTCAGATGCCCAGCACGATTATTTCTTCCGGCCATCTTTCGCCAACATGACCCGTATCGGCTCGCCAGCGGCGATTGTAGAGCGCTTCGCTGAGCTGCATACCAGTGACGCACCGAGATTGCTTGAAGGTGCCATTAAGGCGTATGGCGAGGTTCCTGGGTGGTTACTTGCTCATATCAATGCACCGTCATTCAGTAGCGATGCTATCTACGCTGGTATGATCGTCATGCAGGCGTGCTGCAAAGAGGATGTTAGTTCGCTGGTGGGGGAGTTAAGGCCAAGTAAGAGAGGGAAGAGAGCGTTTGTATTCCGTCGCGGCAGTATGCCACCAAGCGATATTATCGTTCTGGCACAATCCCTAATTACCCACGGCATCATCGGTAAGGCGAAAGTACGAAAGCTACAGCGCCATGAAACAAATGCCTATGTGGCTGAGTTCAGCGCCTTCGAGTACATCAGTGCAGCGCGTAATCACTTCAGCATGCCGCGAACAGAAGCGGAGCAACTGACCATGACCGAGTTTCAGCTTCTGATAAATGCTAAGTATCCAGAGCAGAAAGGTTTCACTGCCGAAGAGTATGACGCCGTGGCTGATGAGTACATGAAGAAGAAAGCACGACGGCTAACCAAGGCTGCGTAGAGGCGCTGATGACAGAAAAAAGATAGCTAACCACGGTATGGTGATCAAAAGATCAGTAACATAGCCGCACGTTCACATGGTAAATTTACAAAAAGGATAATGAGTAAATTACCATGAACAATGAAGCTGACCACCATAGACGAAATCAGCTTTTACTTGAGCGTAGGCTTGAAAAAGTTACTCCAGAATATCTTTCTGAGTTTCTTTATAAGCGTGGTGTACCTATTTTTCAGTGTCTTCTTTGTGGTAGCGAGGACATTGGAATTCCAGAGGCGGGACTTACCACTGTCGGACCAGATGGTGGAGAGTCTATTACATACGTTAGCTACATTAAGCTTGATGCCCCTGGGCCGCCTTGTTCGATCATGGATTACCAGTATCGGGTGATTTGCAGAAACTGCGGCTTTACTCACCACATAGCGGTATGGCCAGTGTTGAAATGGATTGAAGAGGGGCGAGGGAATGGCCAATGATGCGAAGGATTACGGAGTAACATCTTTGGCTGATTATCCTAAATATACATGGCATGGGGGCGGTGGTGATGGAGGTGCTAGCATGATCGAAGTCAGAGTCGCTAAGCTTGAGGCTGATGTTGAGCATATCAAAACTGATGTATCTGAACTCAAGCTGACCATGTTGAAGGTCGAAGGTACGATTGGCTCCATTGACAAAAATCTAGCCGTTTTGATTGAGAAATTTACCGGGCTTAAGGAATCGGTAGATAAAAAACCGTCATCTGATGCGATGGATAAGAAAATTTCAGATGCAAAGCTATCCATTCTTTTGGGTGTTCCGGCGATTATTGGCATTGGCACAGCAGCATATAAGCTCGCAATGCACTTTTTCTTCGCAGGCTAACAAATTATATGAAAAATCCCTAACCCACCCAAGAGGTGGGTTTTTGTTTGTCAGTTTGCCACTTTCAAAGCAGAGCAGTCAGGCCAGCAGTCGTTATCGTTTGAACAACTGCCTTGAGCGCTTCCGTAGGCATATCACCAAGGGTGGATTTAGCTTTATCCTTCTCTGCATCGCTCATGTTAGATATTGCAATAAGGTCCTCAAGAACCACAACCGTGTCGCGATGAAACCTGATGGTCTGGACATTAAGTATTGCACCAAGCCCCCCATCATTTCTAATAAAGTCAATACCTTTGCTCGTGATTTTTGTAAGTGCATAGATGATTTGGGGTGAGCGATAGCCTAATTCGTTACTCACTCTAGCCTCAAGAAGCCCGTGACCGGCAAGATATAGAATATTGGCGGATAAGGTTTTTATACTGCCGAATTTCTCGGCAAATTCTTCCATTAAATGGCTGTCCGCTGTTTCTGGGTAAATATCGCAAAGATATTGCAATAGCTCTCGCTGAATGGTTCGGTCAAATTTATCCATGTGCTTTACCTCGGGTTATTCCAGTCAGATTGCGCCGTTGTTTTCTAACACTCAACGCGAATGTCTTACTACAAGTATGAACCCCAACACTATTGCAGCAAACAGATACGATGCTCCGGTTGCACTAGCTGTTTCTGTAGCGATAATTGCCGACAAAAAGCTAGTCATCTTTACTAGCATCTTATCTTCAACCAAACCTCTAAGTCGTTCCATGTAATTGACTCAAACTGTTTATAAGAGGTCGGTATGGCCTCTTTTGTCAGGCAAGCTTATGGTGCTCTGACTGGGTTCACCAGGGAAAAGCTCCTCGTTTTGTTGACGAAAACCGCTTTGTCGTTGCTACCGCCGCACCCTCTGCTACCATGTAACAATATATTTCTTCGTGGAAGTTATAGGTGGAGCAATGAACATAAAAATTAGCGGTAAAAAAATTAGCGCATATCAGAAAATCTTAGTTGAGAAATCTCGACCGCCAAGCAGGGGTGGTAATGGCAAAGCACTTCATAGTCACATAATTACAATTGATGGCATTAGGTATAGTTTTCTAGCGAATGATTCAAAACAGTGGGTATTCAAGTCTGATACTGTTTCATTTGAGTACGAATCTGAAGGTGTTTATAACAACATTAATCGAGAATCGATAACCACTGTCGATAAGAATGGAGATTCAATTATTCGTGGTAATCGAGGCTATACAAAAAAAATGAGAACTGCTGATACCAGATTGCCAGGATCTAGACGCGAATGTAGAGATTAGCATTGTGCTACATCGTTTACTTGTGGGGATAGGGATGTGACAGAGGAAGAATGGTTAGATGGTTTGCGCCACCTATCGAATGGTCAGATTATTCAGATGCATTTCGAATTGCAGGAACAAATCAAAAAGCATTACAAGCTGAGAGCGCAAGGTAACCACCTGAAGAAAGCGATAGCACTTTGCGAGCAACAGATTGCACTTGCTCCATTGGCGATAAAAGCGTTAAAGGCAAAGCATCAAGCAGACGTGGAAGAATATCGCTCTGTGATGGGGAAGCCTCATCCAAGGCCAGAATTCTTCAACCCGGCACATCATGGGTACCGCCAGTACGCAGTTATACTGCGCCGACAAAAAGACTTTGATAAGCTTGCGCAGATAGAGGCGAAGGGAAAGTTGGAAGGTTGGGCTGGTTGATATGGGGTATCTATGAAAAAGAATTTATTTTTACTTGCATTGTTTGTTTCTCCATTAGCCATGTCGGCAGAGTATAAAATTTCAATACCTACCGATTCCAAAGCTGTGTATACAGTGTTAGGCAAGGGAGAGCATGATGGTCTGAAAACCATTATTACTAAGCGAGAGGGTAGTTCTGGGGTGTCATACTCTGAACGTGCTTATGACTGCGTTAATCGCACAGTAAAGTACTTGGGTGATGGCGAGACTCTGGAGCAAATGAAGTCATCCCGCGCAGATCCAAATATGAGCGATATAGTGCCCGAATCAATCGCTGATTATGTAGGTAATGAAGCCTGTAAGTAAAATATTAACCATAAGAAAATAAACCCCGCTTAGCCGGGGTTTTTTTATGCCCGGAGATCAGTAAATGGCGGAGCAGGACGGTGGGAGCTTGGTTTACCAAGTTGATATTGAAACTGCAAAGATGGTCACAGGTAGCCGTCAAGCAGCTGTTGTTTTAGGGGAGATGGAAAAAAAAGCCAATCGTTCATCTAAAGCAGTCGATGGGCTGACTTCCTCTGCTGATAGTGCTGGTCGGTCTATGTCTGGGTTTAAATCAGTGTTAAGCGGTGTTGCAAGCGCGATATCAGTTGCTTTGATTATCGATTACGGCAAGGCATTTTTGACAGTCGCCGATAATATCACGCAACTCCAGTCACGGATCACCAGGCTATCAACTGACGCAGCAACAGCAATGTCTACGTTTGAAACGTTGATGGCCATAGCATCGACTACCGGCGCTAGCCTCAGGGATACGGCCAAGCTATGGGAGGCAATGACCTCTGCGCTAAAAGGGACAGGAGCAACAAACACCCAAATACTGGCATTAACAGATACGCTTCAGAAAATAGGTAGGGTTGGCGGTTCGTCTACAGAAGAGATGGCAAATGCGTTAAGACAATTCGGCCAGTCTATTTCTTCGGGCACGGTAAGAGCCGACGAGTTTAACTCCATCCTTGAACAAATGCCTGAACTTGCAAGGCAGATTGGAGCTGGTATGGGGCTATCAATGGGGCAGTTGCGGCAAGCAATGCTCGAAGGGAAGTTGAGTGCTCAGGATGCACTTAATGCAATCATGAAGCAGTCATCGGCAGTTAACGATGAATTCTCTAAGCTCCCAAGAACGATGGATCAAGCGAGCAACTCCCTTACAATTTCCCTTCAGAACCTAATAGGGAAAATGAACGAAGCCATGGGCGCTAGCGCAACTATGGTGAAGGTTATTGACTCCATCAGCGCAGCAATTGATAGGCTGAGTGGCAAAACAGAGACGGCATCACAGAAGATTGCAGATCTCACGTCAACCGGCGAAATGTATGCACGAAGGGCAAGAACGTGGTCATGGCTTGGCCTTGATGGCTGGTCAGAACAAAATCAGGCGTTAGCGGCTCTCAGCAACAAAGCTGCCACGCTGATCGGCGACATGAATTCGGTGGCAAAAGCTTCAGAAAACGCGGCCAATGGTACGATTAATTTCAATAACTCTGGCACTGCAAACCCTAAGCAAGATGCATTGGTGAAACGTTCTCAGCAACGCATAGAGCTATCGAAACTTGAAGGGGAAG
Organism: Serratia grimesii NBRC 13537; assembly: GCF_001590905.1. Lineage (GTDB taxonomy): Bacteria > Pseudomonadota > Gammaproteobacteria > Enterobacterales > Enterobacteriaceae > Serratia > Serratia grimesii. The sequence goes on along the minus strand of NZ_BCTT01000010.1, from coordinate 318,793 downwards.
CAAGGGCCAGGCTACAGGCAGTATATGACGCTGAAGATGCTGGCATATCTAAGAATGATCCGCGAGTGAAGAAACTCCAAGATCAGTATGCCGAGATAGAGCGGAATACCAAAGCCCAGAAAGAAAGCAATGCGGAGGGCAAGAAGTCAGCTAGCCAGGCTGAAAGTGCCGCCCAGAAACTGGCAAACCTGAAGCAGCAGGCTGCTCTTGCTGCCGAATCGACCAGCGAGCTAAGCAGGGCGCAAGCCATCCTCAATGCTCAGCAATCACTTGGTAAAGGCGCAACGCAAACGCAGATCTCCCTGGCCGGTGAATATGCGGCGAAAAAGTGGGACACAGCAAACGCCATTAAGGCGCAAGCAGCGGCTGAGAAGCTGTTACCTGAAGCACGAGAGAATGCCAGTTATACGCAGGATGTGAAGGATTTAAACACTGCCCTTGCCGCGAAGAAAATCAGCCAAGAGCAGTACAATACGACCTCCGAGCAACTAGAGCAGCAACACCAAACCGCTCTGGCTCAAATTAGATCAAATCAGGTTGCGTCTCCCCAGCAACAGGCGGCAGGTTTAGTTGATCCAGTTCAGCAGCTGGCAAATGAGAATGCCCAGAAGCTAGCGCTGATACAGCAATTTACCCAACAGCGAGTAATCACTGAGCAGCAAGGCCTGCTCCTCATGAATGCGGCCAATCAACAATATGAGCAGCAGAGAACAGCGGCGCAATGGGAAATATTAAGCCAACAAAGCCTTGGTTACGACATGCTGACGAGTGCCGTAGACGCCTTTGCTGGCAATGCTTCCAACGCAATAACAGGCTTAATTACTGGCTCGATGAGCGCAGAAGAAGCGCTGAAATCTCTTGGTAGCACGATGCTAAACAGTGTCGTAAATAGCTTGGTTCAGGTCGGTGTTGAGATGTTGAAAAATTTCATCATCCAGCAAGTCATGGGTGGGGCGGCGACTACGGCTGGAGTTGCGCAGGCGGGAATACTTGCATCAGCATGGGCAGCCCCAGCAGCATTGGCTTCTCTTGCATCGTTTGGTGGTAACTCTGTCCCCGCAATGGCAGGGATGACTGCCACAGTGGGTCTCGCTAAAGGTTTAGCTGTTGCTGGCGCTCGTTATTCAGGTGGCCCAGTTGCTGGCGGTTCGATGTATCGCGTTGGTGAGAGAGGAAAGCCAGAGCTGTACCAGGCATCGAACGGCAGCCAGTACATGATACCTGGTGATAATGGGAAGGTGATCAGCAACAAGGACATGCAGAGCGGAGGAATGAACGTCGTGGTTAACTTCAATGACTATTCGTCAGGCTCGCATACTTATGATTATCAAGCATCACAGTCAGGTAATACGCTAACCGTTGATGCTTTCATAGCAGATATGGATAACGGTGGGCCTATGAGTCAAGCCGTATCGAGAAATCATCAAGCCCCTCGCAGGGCGACAAACTAATAACCCGCTTCGGCGGGTTTTTTATTACCGGGAGAAAACCGTGGCAATACCTTATCCCGACTGGCTATCCCTTCCTCAGAAGGCCAACAAGAGCCGCACAATTGATACCGGGTTTCGTACCGACCAACCGGCAGTGGGTGCGCCAATCTTCCAGCGGCTGACTGATGACCTCAAAACCACCTGGTCACTGAACTGGATTTTCACTCTGCCAGAGGATCGGGCTTTTGAGCAGTGGTACCGAAGTCCGCGCTATCTCGATAACGGCAACCAGTGGTTCACCATGCTGTGCAATCTGGGTGGCTCTGGTATGCAGGTGCAGGAGCTGCATTTTATCGCGCCACCGGTACAGACGAGTATCAACGGCAATACCACAACATGGACTGCCAGCGTTATCACTCGGAAAGTCTACAACCCGGATGATGAATACTCAGATGTCATTGTTGAGCTGCCGCCGAACCAGTGGGGGATTATTGACGAGGTAGTTAACCGAGATTTACCGGAGTTTTAAATGCCAACGTTACGCGAATTTCAGTCTCAGCGTCCTAACCGCATTTTGTATGACACCATGACGTTCTATCACTCGACCTTCGGCTATATCCGCCTGGTGAACCGGCAGATTTACCCCAAGACGTTTGCGGGGCAAATTTACACACCATGCCGGATGGAGGTTTCAGAGAGCCAGCAGAGCAACACGCCGGTAATCAACGCTACGGTGAAGTTTGGCCGCTTGGCGCAGGATTTTAAGCAGCAGTTGAAACTATGGCGAGCTTACTCCCGGATAACGCCTATATCAGCCACCTACCAGCGCTTTGATGCTGCTGACATGAACACGCCGCTGAAGCCGTGGACGCTTTACGTTAAAGATGTGTCGATGGATGAGAGTGATGTCACGTGCTCACTAACGCTTCAGAACCCGCTGAACAACAACATTGCCTTTCTCTATAACACTTCGGAATTTCCAGGGCTGGCCAATGCATAAATGGAATGAGTTCTTTGAATATAGAAATGGTTGTCTTTTTTGGAAAATTAGTCGTAGAGGACCAGTAAAGGCTGGTGATGAGGTCAGGAATATTGATGGTAAAGGATATATCCGCGTAATGGTGAACAGGAAATTTTACCTTGCTCATCGAATTATCTACGAATTACACAACGGCCCTATTCCTGACGGAATGCAAATTGACCATCTTGATGGAAATAGAACCAACAACGCTATTGAAAATTTGAGAGTTTCATCTTCGTCAACCAACCAAAGAAATAAAAGCAAACAAAGCAACAACACTTCAGGCGTGACCGGTGTTTGTTTTGATAAAAGCTCTTGCAAATGGCTTGCCAGGATATGCCACACCAACCTCGGTAAGTTCGAAAGCTTTGATGAGGCATGCAAAGCAAGGCAGGAAGCCATTAAATCAAACCCATCATTCACCTTGAGGCATGGGAAATAAAATGAGTAAAGATGACTTCATTTCGAAAATGATTGGCGTCCCATGGAGAAACAGAAGCTGCACATTTGATGGCGCAGATTGTTGGGGATTAGTCACTTTGTATTACCGCTATGTGCTGGGCATTGAGATACACCAGACACCGGACTACGAAGCCGGTAGCGACTTCCTGACGTGCTTTACGGGTGATGTTGTGTTTTGGCAACGGGCCGAAAAGTCCGCCGACAGTAGCATCTTTATCGCGTATTACGGCGCTGAGCCAAAGCATGTCGGTTTGGTGGTGGATGGGCAAGCATTCCATAGCCGTGGCGAATCAGGCCAGGTGCGCTTTGACAAGCTTCGGACTTTAGAAAAAGTATTCACCAAAGTGGAGTTTTACGATTATGCCGTTGATAGAAGTTCAGCGCGTGCCGGGGATACCCAAAGAGAGACATAACCTCGCAGCAGGCAGTATGTTTTACCCTTGGCTCAAATCGGCCAATTTGCATTGTGATGTTGAGATACTGAGGAATGGAGTAAAGCTTAAACCTGATGATGAACTGAACTTTCCGCTGAACGAGGGCGACATCATCAGCGTGTTTGACCAGCCAAAGAGTGGCGCGCTCGGCACAATCCTAAACCCGCTTGAACACTTCAACCCGATAAAGTTTACCCAGAAAATCCTATCGTCGCTCATCAGCCAACCGAGCGCTAACGCAGCCAGTAATAACTCCAAAACATCGCCTAACAACAGCCTGAAAGGGCAAACCAACATTGCTCGTAATGGTGAGGCTAAGCCAGACAACTACGGGCAAGTAAGGGCTTTCCCTGATCTCATTCAAGAGTCGCTATTCGAGTACACCAATAACATCAAAAAGGTGACTGAGTGGATGAACTTCGGGCTGGGCAAGTATGACGTGACGTCTGTTCGTTACTCAGAGTCAAACCTGGGTGCGCTGGCCGGAGCCTCATACCAGATTTTCCAGCCAGGTCAGAACATACCGCTCATCAATGAAGGGTTTGCTTTCGATGACATTGACGGCCAAGAGCTTCCAGGGCCAAACGAGAGCGAAGACTTCCCTGCTGAAACGGCTACGACAACCACGGATATGGTTTCTGGTGAATTCGTTGCCGGTCAGGCTCAGGTGAAGATTAAGCAAAATAGTGACTTCGACTACTTCTATGACCTGCCGAAACCGCACTCAGTGTCATTCGTGGTTAACGTCACCTACAACACGGTATCAGGCCCAGTAACGCGAGATATAACCGTGTTTGCTGATTTAGCCAATGCAACGACCTCTGATGATGGCGCTCCAGTTGACCCGCAACATTTCTATGAATTTACATTTTCAAACCTTGGCGGGAATGACATTGGGCAGATCCCCGCTGATGCAGTCATTAACACCACCATATTTACCCTAAACGACAACGAGCCACTGGTTATTGGGCCTTCATTCTCTCCGGTGGCGGGTGAGCAGCTTTGGATACACCTTCAGGCCCAGTTAGGGCATGGGGATTATGCAAGGACAACGGTGACGTGGTGGAAAATTGACGATGACAATAATCAGATACCCGGCACATCTGAACTGCTAAATATTGGACTGAATAATGATGATGAAAATTCAGATACCAAATACGGGACATTTAAAATAACACCGGCTGCAGGGTATGGGCGTTATGCGCTGCAATTTGTCAGAACGAACAACAGCAATGATCACTCAGTCCTGAAGGTTGAAGCGGTCCACATTATTAGAACGCGGACCAACGTCGCTTATCCAAATGATACCCTTGTAACCGTTACAGTCACTGCTACCGAGAGAGCGACAAGTTCACGCGATCGTAAATATAACGCGCTCATTACCCGCCATGTCATCAGTTACGACCTAACAACCCAAACTGTCAATTACACAGAAAGGCCAACACGCTCCTTTGCAGATGCTGTGCTGCACACCTGGGTAAAAATGGGCGGACAGGCAGAATCCAGTATTGATATTTATGAGCTGTATTCAATTGCGGCTTCACTGCCGGATCCGCGCCTGGGTTACTTCGACTACACGTTTGACGATGAAGATATCTCGCTTGGGGCCAGGGTGCAGACCATTTGCGACGCGGCTACAGTTACCGCGTTTTTTGATGATGGCGTGTTGTCATTTACACGTGACGAGCGCAAGCCGAATGCTGTGACCTTGTTTAACCGTGCCAATACCAAAGCCGAGGATTACAGCCTTTCGTATGACATGACGCTACCTGGTGGCTTTGATGGGGTTCATGTTACTTATAAGAACCCCACGACAAACAAACAGGCGTTTGTTCGTTACCGGATCACCGGCTCAACGATAGAAGAGGGGGAGCCAGTCAAGGCGAAGAAGTTCGATATGCTGTATGTCAGGAACTCATATCAGGCTCGGGACAGGGCCATTAAGGAGGTACGCCGTCTTCTCTACTCACGGCAGACGATGTCTATTCGGGCGTTGGCCGATGGTGAATGGGTGAATGTTGGGCAAATGGTGCAAGTGCCGGATATCTACGACGCTAATCAGCAAGATGGGTATATCGTTGCCAGGAACGGAAACAATTTTGATACCAGTGAGCGCATTGAATGGCAGGGGGATATGTTTGTTATCGTCACCGATTCGAATGGATCTCCGACTGCACGCGTTCAGGCTTTCCCCCGCACAGATACGATATTTGGATTCACCGCAGCGGTACCAGTAATAACCCTTAATATTTTTGACGGCTACAACGTGCAGTCACCCTCCCGTTATGTCATCGCCACCCAAGTGGAGATGGATGCGACAAAGTGGACGATCACAGAAAAGAAACCAAATGGCGACGGGACTACCTCGTTAACCATGTCTGAATATAACGATGAAATGTATAATTACGAGGTAACTGAATAAATGGCTACCACACCAACTACTAATCCAATTCCTAGCGGATCCGTTCAGGATTTAAAATTCAATTCAGAGAAAATAGACGAAATAGTTACTTCTGACAGCAAAACTTATACGGATAGGTTTGGTGTTCAACGTTACACATGGGCAGGTGCATTAGCTAACATTGCTCCACTTGGTCACCCGTGGACTGAAACGGAAGCGGCAGATGCTATAGCGTCTGGAGAAATACCTAATGATGCTTACTATTTTGTTTGGTCAAGTGATAGTAAAAGCATCGCTGATGTATGGCAAAACGTAAATGGCACAGGAACTAAAACAGATAAAAGCTATCCATCAAGTGAATTTGTCTTTGAGATTAAAGCGAAGCTGGATTTTCTCTATGACAGTAATGCTAAAAATGTTTCTGGCTTCCCGGGGATAGCTGAAATGGCTACAGATAAGAACGGTAATGTAACCTTTCAACGTTTAGATGATGGCACCGCTCAATTCCCGGCAGTGATGGTTGGCAGTAATATTGAACAAGTTCAGACATCAGATGGATCGTCATTTCAGTCAAGGGCGACAGGTAGCTCCGTTCTTGGGTTATCAGAAGATGGAAGTATGCGAATGCTTAAACAGGATGTGATCATTTCACGTGACTATCCTGAATATTCAGAAGTGCATGCGGATCGTTACGGCGAAATATTTAAGTTAGTAAAAAGAAATGGTGAAGTTGTAGACCTAAGAGACGATGGAGACGCTCAAAGTGAGCCAGAGGTATCTGCAGAAGGCGGGTTAGCTATAGAGGTTAATGGGGTTATTTACTTCATTCACACAAATGGCGACAACTTTGCACTGACTGTTGATGCTGGAAATAACACCCCGGTGACATTCAAGGCTGTAAACGGTGAATACTTCGTTAAGTTTGCATCGCAGGAGGGCGGGAGTGGTGACTTTAAGCTTCACCGGGCTTCGGTTGCTACGGCCTCACGGATCCGCCAGGGCAATGCCGATTTTATTCATATTATTATCGTCGGACAGTCTCTTGCAGTTGGTGGGGCAACCATCACGCAACCGGCAGTAACTGTAACGCCCCGCTATCCATATGGCGCGATGACTTTTAACGGCGGACCAAAATTCGACAGTGCAAATCCGGCTAAATCTGTTGCAGAAACAGACCTGGAATACCTCGTTCCGATGGCAGAAAATATCGGCAAGGTTAGCGGTCAGGAATCAGATTGCGGGGGTATTGCTGAGCGCTTGTTTGAAAAGTCCGGAGTGACATGCATGGCCTCCGCCACAGGGGCGTCAGGAACCACGTTGGCTAATATTTCCTACGGAACTGCATCTTTTAACGCTACAAAACTAGTGATGCAACGGGCACATGATATCTCTGTCGGCTTGGGGATGAACTATAAACCTTTTCTATTGTTTATTCATGGCAACGCTGATGCTGTTATGAATACCAATGCTAACGTTTATAAAGATCTGATGCTCAATTTGCGTATTGATTATCAAACATATCTCCGCTCATTATTGGATGACGACGAATTTACCCTGAAAGTGTTCGTTCAGCAGTTTAGCAACGCGACCGTGCAGGCTGGTGCAACTGGGGCTGACGTTAATTTAGTCATCGGTAATGCTCAGTATGAAGTCTGCCGCGATAATCCTGAATTCACACTAACAGGAACTCAGTACGCAAGGCCGTATGTCGATAAAGACCACTTGTCGAATAATGGATATCGCACCGATGGTGAGATTGTTGGTGTAGCGATTGCTGAATTTATTCGCAATGATGGAGTTATGGCATTGCGACCTGATGAAGCCAATATCATCCAGACATCAAGCGAAATTATCATTCCCTTGTTTGGTGGTGTTGGTAATGCCGTTATCGATGCGGTTCGAGTTTCAGACCCCGGAAATTATGGATTTAAACTTGTAGGCGCAACAATTACAGGTGTGACAATCTCAACGGGCAACGTCATTCATATTGCCAAGACGGGTGTCGCTACGGCTGTAAATTATGCATACACGGGCAATAGAGCAAATTATCCCGGCAGGCTAACGGGTAACCGTGGTTGTATCAGGGATTCAGCAACTGATGTGTCACCAGTTTCAGGCCTTCCGCTTTACAACGATCTCGTCGCATTCAATAAATCTCTCTGAGGCAATCTATGTCTACTACTCGCGTTTATATCGATAGCACAGTCACGGCCAGTCGTTCGCTCGGCCGCATTACTTTTCCCATCACCTCTTTGCCGGTTGTCATTCCAGGCATGATCTTACAATGGGATGTTGATTCAACATCTGGAGCACTGGCTCGAAACAGGGTAGGCGCAGCGATGACTGTTGTCGGCGCACCGGTAATCGATGGTTATGAAGTCACACTTAATGAGACGAATTATATTGATACGGGTATCCCCATTCAAAACTACAACGCCTCGGATATGACGTTTATCAGTATTTCAAAAAAACCAGAGGGTCGATTTAACATCGTAGGGGCCCTGCAAGTGAATGCCCCCCAACGCTCACGTTCACACCTTTTTGATACAGCAAATAATATCGGTGCACGATGGCTAAATGCCGGGGGGGGAGCTTTAGTTGCAACGCTGGGAGGCGCATCGCTTGTCGCTGCTGCAGATGGAGTGGACGGTATTTTCTGTGCGGCCCGTTCATATCTTAATAATGGATCAGGGAATCAGGGTTTGCGTATTGATTTAACGCGCACAGGGGCGAATGCTGCGGTAACTGGTGGTGCTCCGCCGACAAACATCACCGGTAACATATTAATCGGTGCCAGCATTGATCACGCTACAACTGTGTCAGGAAAGGTTATGGCGGTGCTAGCGTTCAGCCGTGCCCTGGATGCAAGTGAGATCGACACTATTTATCGAACATACAAAGAGTATTACGCGGGTGTTGGGAAAACGATTTAAAGCGGGAACTGTTATAAAGGCGGCTTTATGGCCGCTTTTTCCAGTCCCACTCAGCATGAAGCCAGATGGCGATCATAATCAGGCTGACTATAAACAAACTCTCAGTCCCTGTGTAGATTGAGATGGCAGATATGAGTACGGCTAGACGAACTAACGATTTGATCAGCATTTAGATGGTCGTGAAGGAATTCTGCACATATGGTGAGGGCATGAGTCCGTTGATTCAAATTGGTTTGGTAGATCAATAATCGCGTATCGATCGTTGAAAACGATCGCATTTCAAACTATTACCTTGCGTTTTTATTAGCCAAGCTTGATGCGTAGAAAGTGTGCCAGGAAGAACTTTAGATTTTCAGAGGTGTTGATGCTGCCCATTGTGTCACTCCGGGGATGGTCATGGAGTAATGGTAGCGGAGGTGGGCGTGATCGTGGGTGGTCTGGGGCATGTATGGGGCAAAAAATTACCGCAATACGATACAACTACGTGATTTGCAGTGGCTCGGATTGCGGTAATGCTTGTTTTTCCCTTAGTCTGATCTAGCTTCCAACAGCTTTCGCTCTTTACCTCTGCCTGTCATGAACAAACCAAGTTGGGCACGCTGAGGCTTTGAAACAAAAGGGAAAGTCGGAGATTACATGCTTACAGCAGTGCTCGTAGGAGGAAACACCAGCCTCGGTCTTGCGGAGAATACTGATGACTTGTTTATCGGAAAATGTCTCTTAATAGGGATGTTTTTATGTTACTTATGAAGACATTACTAGCATCGGGATGTATTAATCAGCATTGAATATTGGAAAGGTAAGGCAACGTCTACTGCCTTACCTTAGGGTCCTAGATGGATTATCTGCGGTGTTAGGTATTTCTCTATTTATATTGACGTTTGCCAAAATGAGGGCGTTCCAATAGGAAATTGAGGTGCAGCCGCTGAATGATAAAATAGGCGATAACGGGCATTGCTAATCCGCATAATGTGCCAGCGACTACGTGTACCAGCCAGCTATTTATATGCATAAAGGTACTCAAAATGATACGTAGACCGCTGGCAGCTAAGATGTGCATCAGGTATATCGCTATGCTTAGCTCACCCAACCGACGCAGCCAGAATATGTTTACTCTGGACAACTGTACCGACAGGCAAACAATAAAGAAAATAGCCTCAATGGCGACCAGCAATGAAAAAACCCCAGTGTCAGTATACATACGACCAAGATGGCCATGGAATATATATTCCAGGATAACAAAGGCTAGCATAGTTGTCAGGCAGTGACTAATGTTCAGGCGGCCTATGACATTGGAATAACGGATAGCCAGCGAGCCAAGCAAGAAGAAAAGGAAGAAGCGAGTAATATAATCTAAATGTAAGGCTTTAGTAAGGTTGTCTTGATAAATATATAGCGCTGCACTGATAGCGATCAATAGTGGCAAAATGTAATTGGCTTTGCTTTTGCTATAAAGTAATGTAGCCAGAAAAAACACCATGAACAATGCATAAAGGAACCAGAACTGAGCTCTCGGCTGGATAAATAGTAATAATATATCACTAAAGTTGGACGTATTGTTGGTATAACGTGACAATGTGGCCTCTATTGTCCCCTGAAGCAAAGACCAGATGACATAGGGATAGACGATAGTATCAATCTTGCTGGCGATAAATTGCACTTTATTTTTTCTGTCCAAAGATTGCATGAAAAACAAGCCAGAAAGAAAAAAGAACAATGGCATGTGGAAGCTATAGATGACGCTGTCGGTTAACTGATAAAACGACGTGGAAATATGAATGCCAGCGCTGTAAAGACCTCGGTTAACATGACCAAAGACTACCAAAATAATGCCTATCCCTTTTGCATAGTCTACCCATAATTCTCTCATGTGATTTCCCTGTCTAAAATAATTCATAATGTAATTATTTATTGTTTGAATAATTAAATGGCTGTGTAAATTTTTTACATAAAGATTTTATTGTTGTAGCTTATTTATTCCCCTCACGGGAATAAAATTTAAAATAGGCTGCGATCATCGCATTACATGTCATTTTTGATATGTGTAGTTGATCGTTTAGCGTGCTCTTTCAGTGTGTATTCCCATTTCTGGCGTCGTATTTATCCATAGCTCAAATAATTTTTCAAGATTTTTTTAAGCCAAAAATTGACCTAATCTTGTACTGCGGCTGTTTGTACAGAACTGACGGCTATGCTGACGTTGTCCATTGTGTGACTCCGAGGATGGTCAAGGAGTAATAGTAGCTGCGCCCGCATTGGTGCGGGAGAAAAATAATAGTGACCGATCATCATTTTTTTGGCTGAATAAAACTGTTCGAATTCTTTCCGAATCGATCCTAGGTTTTTAATAACTATTTGAATGTTAAAGACGGTTAACGGAGGTGTTTGAGGTGTTTTTTTTAACGATTGTTAGTTTATCTTGTTGAAATTTAATAGGTTGTTATGCTATTTGCGGTTAAAGGAATCGTATTCGGTCTTTTTTTGTTTTACTTATTATTCAATTGGTAACCTCGCTACTTCCGAAGTTTCTCCGAATTTCCATATCCGGTCTTTTGCTGCGTCATAATGCTGACGGCCATTATTGATAACTCATTTCTTTTTTTATGGCACTCTTCTTCTGCCAACATAGAGAAGTAGTTACCTATGGTATGCATTGCGCCAGCCACCAATTTGTATGCACGCTAGGCATCATCACTGATGCTGACAAGGCTTCACTGGTTGCATGGATGGAGTATGTGCAGAAGGTTCAGGCTATTGATACACAATTGGCAGATAAAATAGTATGGCCTAATCCGCCGAACCAAAGCAAAGGCCCTCGTTAGGGAGGGCCGTTTTTGAACGGTACTAATTTTTATTGTTACCCAAGGACACGATGACTTCATCATCGAGAAAGTAAAGTGAATAGTCCTTGTTAGACGAGAAAGGTTTGATGCCCTTACCTACTATATAGGCAAGTTTGTTTTTATTACTTTGCTCGTCACCATAACCATGCAAGGTTTGTGGTAAACCTTTATTAATTAACTGGAATGATGCCAAAAATTCAGACGCAGGGCTAAGGAAATAGCCTATTAATGGTTTGTTATCCATCAGTAGCCTTGCTCTCTCATTAATGTTAACTTGACCTGTTGTGCCAATCAACTTCACATTAGAGTGATTTATGATGTCTCTGGATATCATGTTAAATACAAAGCATTCATATTCACGCTGCGATTTCATAGCGCTACTTAATTGAGCGCTAAAAGCAAATGTTGTAATTAGAGGTATTAACGCAAGATACTTTAATTTTGGTGCGAGCTCAACGATTGAAATGGAAATAATTACAAGCAGCACTGAGAATGACACCAATGTTCTCGGGAAAGTTGGAGCATCATGCAGAAATATTGTAGGCCCTAAAAGTGAAATTAAAAATATAAATATAGAAAGAATTATTAATATTGAGGTTGAAACGAATGGTTTGTTTTTTTGAACTGAGTCTTTTATTAAGAGCAAAATTATGAATAACACAGGAATTAAGAAGTAAATATACACGGGGCCATGAAAGTAAGATGCAACAAGTGCATGTAAATCTTTTACAGTCCTAACTAACGTTCTATAGCCATAAATATCTGGGGTTATTAATTCTGAGCGAGAGTTGCTTTTTGTTGAAAAGAGCAACATATAAACAATGTAAAATGAAATGAATTCACAAGCTTTTCTTGCAATAAGCTTCGTAGACTGATGTTTCCCTGAGTGATTTTTAAGTCCAAATATAACAACATCCACAGCAAGTAGACCTATAAATATATTTGCGCATGGTTGATATAGAGTTAATGCAAGGACTCCGGTAACTATTTTTATTGACACTTTGCGGATTAAGTTTTTGTCGCTATAAGTGTAGGCTAAAACAGCAAGGAAAAAAGCCAAAGCCATACCAATGGAGTCATATCTATAGGCGATGTTTTGTAGCATGTAAGGATTGAATATCAAAAACGCAGCGACGAAAACAGGATATGGTACATCCATTCTAGTCAGATGCTTTTTTAGCAATAAAGATGACGCCCCTATGAACAGACAGGACATAATCATTGTGTACGGGAAGAGGTCAAGATTGTAGTGACCGCTTGCAGAGAGTATTTTCATTAGGATATCAGCCACGGGTCTTCCTAGCCCTCGCCATCCATATTGCCCTGTTATAGCCCTATCCAAATCATCCCTGTAAAACACCCCAGATTGGATAAGAGGGTATATGAATAACAGAGCCAAGCCTGAGTACAGTGCCAATGTTTTTTTGTCGTTTTTGCAGATCATTTAAAATCCCGTCTCACTTTTTCACTATATAACGTGGCCTACATTTTGTTTCAATATAAATCCTACCGATATACTCACCAAGGACACCAATGCCAATGAGTTGTACGCCTCCAAGAAAGAGGATGGAAACGATTATAGATGGATAGCCTGCCACAGGGTTATCCCAAATAATTTTATCTAAAATCATCCATGTTCCATATAGGAAGGATAAGGTTGCAACGAAAAAACCAAGGTATGCCCATATTCTAAGTGGCAATGTTGAAAAACTGGTGATTCCCTCAATGGCCAAGTTCCAAAGCTTCCAACCATTGAACTTGCTTGTGCCGGCGATACGCTCAGCTCTGTTGTATTCTACAGCATCAACTTTACCCCCGACCCAACTTAATATTCCTTTCATAAATAAATTCCGCTCTGGAAGTAGTTTGATATTATCTACAACCTCTCGAGACATAAGCCTAAAATCACCGACATTTTCCTCTATTACGGGTTCGCTTATTTTATTATGAATTCTATAAAACCACTCTGCACTTTTACGCTTCATTCTTCCATCACATTTCCTATCAATACGCTTAGCTAAGACCACCTCTGCACCATTTTTCCATCGCTGAATCAATCGTGGGATGACATTTATTGGATCTTGCAAGTCAACATCTATAGGAATAATCACATCGCCAGTAGATGATTCTAATCCAGCGAAGAGGGCAGGTTCCTTACCAAAATTACGGGTGAAGTTTATAGCCTTGACATTGTTATCTGCCAAGGATAATGAAGATATAATACTTTCCGTTTTATCTGAACTACCATCATTGATGAAAATGATCTCAATATCATAATCGGAAAACGGTTTATATTCGCGCACTGATTTATAGAATACAGGTATTGTTTCTTCTTCATTAAATACAGGAACTACCAAGGAAACTTTCATTAATTATCCTTGAATACAAAAAATTTAGAGTAAATGAAACCACATATTAGGCTTACCGCAGAGAAAGTAACTAGTGTAACAATTGGCTTTACATCCATTTTATCTGCTAGCCACCCCACCAAGAATGCCATGCCGCCCATAAACAGCACATACATCACGTACCGGATTGTTGTTGCTTCCGATTTGAACGTCCACTTTGCGTTAACAAAGAATGAAATGGTTACTGCGATGCAGAAGGCAACAACGTTAGAAAGTGACTGCGAGGAGCCGCCAAGCAGCATGAGCGCAAAAACAGCCCAATGAGCACAGGTATTCATCACACCTACTGATGCATAACGTAAAAAAGTATTCAATGCGGAAAATTCTTAAAATTTGATTTACGGTATTTTGCCACTGCGTCATGCTGAAGGCAAAGTTTTCTACGTCATGTACATGAGAACATTATGTATTGATGTTTAATGCGGAGTTTTCAGAAACGTGTGGCACACCATACATATATGCTTACAGAGCAACAGGGAGTAACAATGGAAACTGATGAACAACGTGCAATGTTCATAGCCAACGAGATTGGCGCAGCAGTGATTGACCTGATAGCAAATGGTATGGACGTGAATCGTGCCAAAATCACTGACTACTTGGAGTTGAAGCGAAAGACTGTGGGCAACACGCTTTACAAAGGTGTGCTGAGGAATGCGGCCGCTTTGGTGCGGGAGAAAAAATAAGGCTGATTGGTCATCATTACTTTGACGGCGTCAAACTACTCGAATTCTTCCCGAATCGAAACGACTTTTTTGATAACTCTTTGAATTTAAAAGAAGGTTAACGAAAGTGTTCGAGGTTGTTTTTTAAGCTGGGCATGTTTTATCTTGTTGAAATTTAATGAGTTATTAAGCTGGTTGCGGTTAAAAGAATCGTATTCGATTTTTTTTGTGTTTGATTTTAAAGTGATTTTTTGAGGAAGTTGAACCTCGATATTCGGCCTTTCACTGCTTTATTTATTCTTTCCTCGCTTTATTTAAGCATGTTGTGAGGCCTGCACAGCCTCCTGTATGCTGGCCATAACAGACTTTCGCAGAAGGTTAATGATTGTTGAATACGAATAAATATGGTCAATCTGTAGGCTTTCCCTTGCCTGAATGGCAGCCCGCGACATTTCCGAGATTGAGTGAGTTAAACGGACAGTACTGTAAACTTTCGCCCCTTGAACTCGGTCATTGCGAAGCGCTTTTCGATGCATTTTCATTAGCAACAGATGACCGAGACTGGACTTGGCTTGGTGCAGAACAACCTGCCTGTCTGCAGGAAATGATGCTTTGGATTAAAAATAAAATTAACGACAGTAGTCTGGTTGCCTGGGCCGTGACGGAGGTAAAAAGTGGCCGCCCGGTTGGTGTTGTCTGCTATAGCTGCATTGATACTGTTAATGGCGCGCTGGAAATAGGGCATGTTACCTGGTCACCATTGATGCAACGAACCACCCTGGGTACAGAGGCCATACAACTGCTACTCAAAAATGCCTTTTCTCTGGGCTACCGCCGGGTTGCATGGCGTTGTGATTCACTGAATGTGGCGTCAAGAAAGGCAGCGGAAAGGTTGGGGTTCTCGTTCGAAGGACGTTTCCGTCAGGCGATGACTCGTAAACAACGTAACCGCGATACGGACTGGTTATCTGTTATCGATATCGAATGGCCAGTTGTAGAGAAGGCTCTTTCAGGTTGGCTTTCACCCGATAACTTCATTGAAGATGGAACTCAAAAGCGCAATCTTGAAACATTTTTCAAAATAACAGCAGTAGTGGGATGAGGTTAATTCATGCGCTGGCAAGGCAGCTAGAGAGCGTAGCGCTTTTAGACGTAAGATTTCTGAATTTATAAGCTGCATTAAGCCCTATTTATCGAAATAGGGCTGCCGCTTAGGTCAATACAAAACAATCAGCGGCTTGCGGGGCCGGCCTTAAACGAGTATGTGGCGAATAAAGCTGTTACAGCCTGTTGAATTTGGGTTTGGCTGGCCGGTGTACCATCTGAGTTCAGCGTATTACTGGCGGTTCCGCGCCAGACCAGCTGTTTTTTCTTACTGTCCACCAGGTCAATCGTCAGTGTACCTTCGGTATAGCTCCATACGGTTTGATTATAACCGCCCCAGCCAGCGTAACCTCTGCGGCCAACCGGCACGGGCGTATCATTCACCTGCACTTTATTTTCTTTCATTGCACTACTGTAGACCAATAGATCAGGTGTTGCGCTGGGTTGATAACCGCGCTGTTCCATCTGTTGTTTAATCGCGCTTTGAATGTATTTTCCGGTCAAGGTTTGGTATTGGCCCGCAGTCTCGGTGGCAAAACCATATGTATGGTATTGGGTGAAGTTAGCGCTATGGTCATAATCGCTGGTCACTTTAGGTTGGCTAGCACAGCCCGACAATAAAGCCATCGAACTCGCGATGAAAATATAAGAAAGTGAACGCATAGAAAACCCCTTTGGGATTATTGATTTCATAAAGTTAGACGCAGAAACTGTGGTTGGCAAATGGTGAACTGAAGTCATTTTGGGTTAGTAACAATGAGAAAGAGAGCACGCTCATTACTGCTAATGTGTTTCGCCGTAGTCCGTGCACATACTCAACCCATTCGCAATTCAGAACACACCGATGGCCTTGGTAGCAGCAGTTTTGTTACTATCACCTCACCTAAAGACTTAATGGTGTAGTACATTGAAAATCAAAGCGTTGTTATTTGTTGCCTTGGCCGGTCTGGCCGGCTGTAGCCAGGAGGGAGCGACAGTGAGCCAACCCGTGAAGAAAGACGGAAACCATACGGAAGTGTTGCTGGTTAACAGCGCGCTGGTAAATTGTACGGGTGTTGCCCCGATGAAGTGCATGCAAGTGCGTCATTCTGCGCAAGAACCGTGGGGCTTGTTCTATACTGGGATTGAAGGTTTTACTTTTGAACCGGGCTACAACTATCGCTTAAAAGTGCAGGTGACGGAGGTAGAAAACCCGCCGGCCGATGCGTCTTCACTGCGTTATACTCTGATCGAACAGTTGGAAAAGAACAAAGTCTGATAACCTTTTGATAGGTCAGGACTGTATGCCCTAACCTATCAACGTTAAAGCGTTATTCTCACCTCTGTCGCAATCTGCTCAAGCTGATCGCGGGGAGTGCGTGTCAAGGTAGTTAATAACTAGATTGTTATTAACTACCTTGCGAAATTAAAATCTGAAAACTCATATCATTTTAATATAAAAAAGCTTAAGTTTATATTATATGAACATTGCAGCACAGGTATATACGCTGATGTACGTATATACGTGTCGTTTTTATCCTTTTGAAATAATTTAAATTAACTGATCGGTGCGATGTTCATGGGGTTTGAATGAGGTGGGTTCCGGTGAAGTTTATAAAGCATAAATGAATGTCATTCAGGATTTTGTCCATTGGTATTGTTGTTAATTCTGCTTATTATTTCAACTGCATTAGTTTTGGTTTGACGCGCCTAATTATCCTAACTCATTGTTATATATCACTATGAAGGGTTCTGAGTAGTGTTTGGGTCATTTAGTCATAGAACGATGATGCCAGCCATTCTAGTTGGTGTGATTTTTTTCTATTTTAATATGGTTTTTTTCTTAAAAATAAACTATATATAATAATTCCTTTTAATACTTACTACACATCAGTATAGGGAAATATTCTAAATCTGATGGTTGTCTTTTACTAAATATAATGTCTGGGGCAAGTATGCAAGCATTACAACTTCATCAATTAGCTGCTGCAATAGAGTATAGTGTTCTAGGTGAAATTAAAAATGAGTTCGAACTGGGTTACATAGCTCATGAGTTTAAATCAAAACACATTTCAAATGAAGGATTTATAAAATTAGTACTAAATTCTGAATCTGGCATGTTACTTTATCAAGATAAAAAAGAAGATGAAATTATAACTAGTGTCTACGAGAATATATATAAGGTAACACCTGCTATTGAAAGCGTGAATTATTATTTAAACTTACAGGATAAGGATGGCACAAAGGCAACAATAGAATATAAAGTAAATGAGCTGTTCAATGATTTATTTAATTACCAAGGGTTTGATTCATCTAAAATAAATGCTCAAAATAATTTCATAGAGACTATAGATAAAACATATAAAGACCCAGGAGTAATTGATATTTCTATAAATAATCAAAATATATTGGCAATGGCTTATATTTCAATGTTGGGGCGCGGAATTGATGCTCAGGGGTTTAATGCTTATTTGGGAAGTTTGACAAGCAATGCACGTGGGATTGATTATATATTAAATGATATCATCGTATCTAAAGAGGCGGCAAGTTTTGCCGGGTATCTATACGGTGTTGAATTTGCAAATTATATGTTTAACAAATTTATTAATAGAGATGCAACTGCTCAAGAGTTATCATTGTTATACTCAAGTAGCAGAGCGGAATCATTAAAAAATGCAATTGATTATGTAATGAATTCAAAAAATATAACTCTCAAAGAGAAAGGTTTTTTGACGCAGAATATTGGTGATAGTTTGGTTTTTGATAAGAATGTAATCGCCGAAATAAAAAGTGATGGCGGGCTTTTATCATCAGCAAATACCGGAAAGGTACATGTATTATCAGACCTTGAAATAACCGCCATAGTTAACTTGACCCTTCGTTCAGAAGGGAAATCGGAAATAGACTTGAGTCAGGAAAAAAATTTAGCCACAGTAAAAATAGTTGGGAGTCAAGATGTCGAACTGGTTCTCTATCCATCCGTCAATCCGGTGGTAATTGATAGTTCTAATTATTTTGAGGGAACCGATGGTAATGATATAAAAATACTGACCGATGTTACCGAATCAACCCAAGGCTGGTTTTATTTAAAGGCTGGAGACGATAGTCTTCTGTGGTTTGGTCCTGTAGATGATATTCATCACCCCTCAAAATTTATCATTGCCGATGGAGGTGATGGTATTGATACATTATCAGCAAATTTTTTCATAAAGCCACAACCCTCTGATAATCCTTATATAAAAAGTCCGAATAGTGATAATTTCAAGAATTTTGAAAAAATAGACTTTGGTGGTTACAGTGGTGATTTTTATTTTAATTGGACTGATATAAAAAGTGGATTTTCACTTTCACAAAAAGCCGAGAATGTGGTAGTTAAAAAAATTAATAAAGAAAGTTCATTGAGTCTTGATATCACCGGAAATGCAACTTCACAAAGTAATATAAAGTTCATTATTGATGGGATTCAAAATGACAGCATGGGTAGAAAAAGTAACTTCGAAATCCACTTCAATAGTAAAAGTGGCGGGTATGTTGATGGGGGAACAATAACATTAGAGTCAACGCCAATATCCGAAATGCCAGGGTATAAGTCATTAAGCTCTATAACCATAAAGTCAGATGGATTGATAGGAAATATTAATAAAATAAAAATTGAAGGCTCTTCATTAGCAGCAGGTAATGAAGGTGGTGATTCAAAAATAAACATACTGGGGAACAATAAGTTAGAGTTAACTCTATCTGACGTAAGTCTAGGTAAACAAGGAATGGGTAAAGTTATTGACGCCTCAGGGAATTCGGGTGGGCTAACGTTACATTCTGACTATTGGATTTATGAGGGAATGAAATTACGCTGGCTGGGCTCGGATGTAAAAGATCCTTCTGGATTTGATGTGAATTCCTATATTACTGATGGGCATTATACACCAATGCCTTTGAGCGTTATTGGTACCAGTACTGATGACCTATTTGATGTTGCTAGCGGGACTATGATTACGAGTGGTTCTGGAGACGATTTAATTAAAATTAACGCGGCCAGTAATGGATATGTTCGGGTCACAGATTTTGATTTGAAGCATGATACCCTTCGTTTTGATGATACAGTAAACCTATCGATAAAAGAGAGTGTTCCTATCTCTGACTATGGTATTCACACTTTTGATGAAATTGGATCCTCTTGGATTGAGGTTTTTGTTAATAATGACTTCGCAAATGATAGAATTATTAGTAGCATAATTTCTTTAGCAGGCCCATTAGATACAGTGGGTGTTTTTTCTTTAAAGGGGCAAAATGGGAAAGTAAACTCATTTATTATTAACGATGTAAATAATAATCATATTTTTGATGCTAACGATAGCTACTTTATGTTGGATAACCAAAGTCACCAAGAATTGGTTCAAGGTCTAAAATATAGTCCAGTGGTTGAAGTTAATGGTGTCAGTGCCAGTTTTGAATAGTGTCTTTTAATCAGTTTAGTCTTGGCAGGTGAAGTCCTCCAGCTAGAGCTATTTTCTACGCGTAATCGACTTCTGCCAGAAGAGAGAGACAGTGAACCAATTGGCACTGATCCAGTAGTTGGAAAGAACAAGACCTGATAGCCCTTTGATAGGTCATGACAGTATGTCTTGGCCTATCAACCTCAAATCGTTAATCTAACATCTGCCGCAATCTTTTCAATCTGATAACGCGAAGTGTGCACGAGCGTAGGTTCTTTTTCCACGTAATAGGTATACGCAATTACGCCAATCGATAACGCCCAGGGGCTGCCAGGTTGCTGTATCGGTATCTACGGCGCGTTTAAAAACTTCCAGGTTATTCATATCCAGTAAATTCCATGCAACAATCAAATCCACCGCAGGGTCACCTATTGCCATGACACCCCAGTCGATCACCGTCGCCAGCTTACCTTCGTTGACTAATAGGTTGCTTGGCAGAATATCGGTGTGGATTCAGCTTGGGTCAATGCTGCTTTCCTGTATCTGGCTAACGATTTCCCACACTTGTATAGACTATCCGTGTCTAGATAGTCGCCACATTGTACTGTCACGATTCGGGTGGGGGCATCTCTGGTACCAAGCGGGCCTCTACGATAGGAGGTTAAGCCCCCTTGCAACTAAGGATCTGTAATAGGTATGGTATACAGTGCGTGGACAAACTCTCCTAGTTGTTACGCCATCACGTGACTACCTTCACCGTAAACCGGCGTTAACCCTTGGATCCAGCGGCCAACACATCAGCCAATGGCGTGCGTGGCTGGCTAATATAGAATTCGTCGCCCAGCCGCAGTATCACATTATCGGTGCCGGCAATGGTGACCGGTGTTATAGCCAGCGTCGTCCACGGTGGAAACTGGTTGGTGAGCATCGTGGCGACAAGATGGAGTGCAATACCCACTTCGTCGGTGTGCAATTTGGCGATAAAACTCATGTTGTGGTCCTCCTTTAAGCGGAATATAACCAGCACAACTGGTCTGTTCACTGTACTTGTTGCGATTCTGCCATGCACCCAGCTTAAGTATATTGAGAAAATCAGGTATATTGTCCTTCGGTTTTTAGCTACCAAGAAAAAATTACTATGATTATCAAACCTAAAATTCGTGGTTTTATCTGCACTACCGCTCACCCGGCAGGTTGTGAAGCCAATGTCCGTGAGCAAATTGCCTACGTTAAGTCACGTGGCGAACTGAAAAACGGCCCGAAAAAAGTGCTGGTGATCGGTGCTTCCACCGGTTACGGCCTGGCGTCACGTATCAATGCCGCATTCGGCAGCGGTGCAGCCACCATCGGCGTATTTTTTGAAAAGCCAGGCAGTGAAGGCAAAACCGGTTCTGCCGGTTGGTACAACTCTGCTGGTTTTGACAAGGCAGCTAAAGAAGAAGGCCTGTACGCGAAAAGCGTTAACGGTGACGCATTCTCCAATGAATGCCGCCAAACGGTTATCGATCTGATCAAACAGGACCTGGGCCAGATTGACATGGTGGTTTACTCGCTGGCTTCACCAGTGCGTAAAATGCCAGAAACCGGTGAAGTGGTGCGCTCTGCGCTGAAACCTATCGGCGAACCGTACAAATCTGTAGCACTGGATACCAATAAAGACGTGCTGGTTGAAGCCGTGGTTGAACCGGCCAACGAGCAAGAAATTGCTGACACCGTTAAAGTGATGGGTGGCCAGGACTGGCAGCTGTGGATGGACGCATTGGAAGACGCCGGCGTGCTGGCAGACAACGTGCAAGCAGTGGCTTATTCCTACATTGGTACTGATCTGACCTGGCCAATCTACTGGCACGGTACGCTGGGCAAAGCGAAAGAAGATCTGGATCGTGCGGCTCAGGCTATCGATCAGAAACTGAAAGCCAAAGGCGGCGCGGCTTACGTTGCCGTGTTGAAGTCAGTGGTGACTCAGGCTTCTTCCGCTATTCCTGTAATGCCATTGTACATCTCTATCGTCTTCAAAATCATGAAGGCTCAAGGGATCCACGAAGGGTGTATCGAGCAAATCCAGCGTCTGTTTGCCACCAAACTGTACAGTGGTACTGCACCGGACACCGATGAGAAGCACCGTCTGCGTCTGGACGATTGGGAACTGCGCGACGATGTGCAGAACACCTGCCGTGAAATCTGGGCACAGATCGACGACAGCAACATCAATGAGCTGACTGATTACCTGGGCTATAAGGCTGAATTCCTGCGCCTGTTCGGTTTTGGTCTGCAAGGTGTTGATTACGAAGCCGATCTAAGCGGTGAAGTTAAGTTTGATGTGGTTGAGCTAGTCTAAACCTGTCGAACATTGAGGAAAGGCCGGGATCTCTCCCGGCCTTTTTTATTGTCTGTTATTCGGTAACTCATCAGTCCAGTTGATCATTGACAGCAATAAATTATCGTTTTACGATAACTTATTGCTGTTTTTATGGATGAACTTGTTATGGGCACTGTGCCACGGATCCACCTGCCGCTGTATGTACGTTGTTTGTGTTTGTTGATCATGACGATGCTGGTTGTCAGCACCGGCGTAGAAATGTTTATGATCGTCCAGGGTTGGGTACAGGGTGAGGCGTTCAACAGCATCGTGGCCTCTTATCGTGACTATTATCCAGAGCTGAATGCTTACGCCATTCCACAGCAGGGTTGGGCGATTGGTGCAACCTTGTTATTAGACATGTGTGCCTATGTGCCTTATTACAGCGCATTGCTGTGTGGTGCGGGATTGTTTTATCAGTTTTATCGCGGCAATGTCTGGCACCGCAACAACATGTTGTTATTGCAGATCATTGGCATTTTACTGATTGTTGATGTGCTGTTTCCTTCGCTGGCAGGTATGTTGCAGGTGATGATACTGACCGCCAGTGAAAAAATGCTGCTAATAATCTATTATGGGGTCAACAGCGAGTCAGTGCGCTCGTTGGTCGTAGGCTGCGCAATCCTGGTGTTTAGCCGGGTATTCTTGGAAGCGTTGCGGCTGAATGAAGAACAGCTTTCTTTCGTGTGAGAATAGAGTGGCGATAATAGTAAGTCTTGATGTCATGTTGGCCAAAAGGAAGATGCGATCAAAGGAGCTTGCGGAGCAGGTGGGGATCACTGAGCAAAATTTGTCTCTGTTGAAGAATGGTAAGGTCAAAGGTGTCAGGCTAGAGACGCTAGATAAAATTTGCCGCATCCTCGACTGCCAGCCAGGCGATCTTCTCACCTGGCAACCGGATAACGAAGGCTAACGCACAGGCGTGCTCGGCACGCCATATCGCCATTATATTTAGACAATATTTATCCTGGCACGAACAGTCATTTTCTCTGTTTATTTTACGTTGAATTAATCCCCACATTATTTAAAATTAATGTGGTTTTTCTTAGTGTTCCTATTTTTTAATTTTAATTAATAAACTAAAAAAAGTAATTTTTTATTTACTGTTACTCATGGTTAAGTCTATTTTAAGGAGGATATATGATGTTTCGCCAGTGGATCCCTGCGTTATTAATTGTGTTGAGTGGTTGTAGTACTACCTATCCAAGCTCCTCTTATTCAGGCTGGGATCAGCTAAAGCAGGTAACTCGAGAGCAAAAACAACGTATTAGGGGTGGTGAGTCGGTCAATGCAGTATTGAATCAAGGTAGGGCCAGCATCGGTGGAACAATTGACTGGTCAAAATTATGGGATCGTTAACCGGCTAAATATATTATATCTACATATTATTCTTCTCAGTAATTCCTATTTCGATACGGTTTAGTGTTTATCAGCTAATCTATTTTTCAGGAAGCTGCTTGTTTAATTTTCAAAGGAATTCTCATAAATGAATGAAATGAGAATGAGCCTCCTCATGGGCCTTAATGGAGTTTAAGATTTTGAAATTGTCTTCTGTGATGACTGCGGTATTAACGCTGCTGGCGTCTTCCTGTTGCTATTCGTTTGTCGATAGGCGCCCACCGACTTCTCCACCAGGAGAAGGTGACGTCACCATTGATTATCGGCAGCGCCTCCATGGGATGCTGCAACATGTGTGGTACGCAGAGCAAATACGCATGGAACAGGCGCAACTTGCCATTTTACGCGCTCAGCGAAAAGCGTTGGAGTCCACGCTTCAGCAGAGAAAGTGTGTAACGGCCCCGTTCGCGGCGGACCAAGCGTCGGCAGGTGTGTTGTCGACTCCGCAACCCGATTCAATTTCAGGAGTGCATCAATGAAACGGATTTTTCTTGCCTGCGTAGCGCAGTGCTTTTCCTTCTCAGCTTTGGCGTTGGTTGATTTGCAGTATCACGGCGAACAACCGTTGGATAATAAAATCTCTGAGAGCTATCAGCAAAAGCGCAGCGAACTAAAACATAAGATATGGAGCGCCGAGGCTGTGGCGCAGGCCAATGACGAAGCGATAGCACAGGAACAAGAGCGTGCAATTGCGGAACAGGCAAGTCGACAGCAACACAATACCCTGTATGGTGAATACCGCTGCGGAAAAAACAAACAGCAGCATGGTAAGCCTTGCTACCCGCGTAACGGGATGATGAACTTCCCCGACTTTAAACGCTTTCACTAAGCCTACCGCTGGGTCCCGATGCGCTATTTTACCGCGCCTTTCTGCAACAGCGGCGGTACGTTCACTGCCAGAAAATCGACCAGTGCGCGTACCGAAGGCAGCATGCCACGCCGGGTCGGGAACACGGCGTGCATAATTAGCGGGGCGCAGGCCCATTGTGGCAACACGCGTACCAGCTCACCCTGTAACAGCGCCTGATGGCAGGTGATATCCGGCAGTAGCGCGATACCCAAGTGCTGATAAAGCGCACTGCGGACGATCCCCCATTCGCTGCACATCAGTCGTGGGCGTACGCGCACCGCTCTTTTTTCCCCTTCGGGGCCTTCCAGATCCCAGGTTTGTTGTTCGCCCACGTCGACCAAAGTGAGCAGATCGTGAGTGCTCAACTGTTGCGGATCGGTCAAGGGCGGGTGCTGCGCCAGATATTGCGGTGAAGCGACCAGAATCCGCACGCTTTGGCCCAGTTCACGGGCAATCATGCCTTCACTCATATCTTTGCGCTGGCGCAGACGCAGCGCGATATCGATCTTGTCGCCCACCGGATCAAAGCGGTTGTCGTTCGCCAACAGCTGCACCTGAATGCCGGGGTTCTCCGCCATAAAGGCAGGCAGGCAGGGTGATAGCAACACATCGGCCGCCAGTTTTGGGCAACTGACTCGCACCAGCCCGGAAGGTTCTGCCCGGCTTTGGTCGATAAGCTCCTGAGCAATTTCTGCCTCGTTGATCGCTATCTGCGCATGGCGCAGCAGCAGCGAACCGGTCTCCGTCAGCTTGACTCGCCGGGTGGTGCGCTGGAACAGCAACACGCCAAGACGATTCTCCAGCGCCAGCACGCGGGCGCTCAGTTTGGATTTTGGAATATCCAGCGCCCGACTGGCGGCGGAGAACCCGCCGTACTGGGCAACCTGGGCAAAATAATAGAGGTCGTTCAGGTCTTTCAATATGCCTTTCTGCATCACGTATTGTCCTTAATTCGAGAACAGTGAGTCAGAGTATGGCATCTTTTTACGCCCAATAGAGCATCTTATACTGCCCCACATCGACGCAATAGCATCAGACTCAGTGGGAGCGGATATGGAAATTACAGCAGCAGTCAGTGAGACCGTGGCGAGGGGATTTACCCTCAAGCAGTTGCAGCTTGGGGAACCTCGTGCTGATGAGGTGTTGGTGAAACTGGTGGCTACCGGCTTGTGTCATACCGACATTGCGGCACACAAGGGTGTTATACCTATGCCCACGCCGGTGGTGCTTGGCCACGAAGGCGCTGGGGTTGTGGTGCGAGTCGGCGCCGCGGTCAATAAAGTGGTTCCCGGAGATCACGTGGTGTTGTCGTTGGCCTCTTGCGGCACCTGTGACAAATGCAGCATCGGCATGCCGACTTATTGCCGTCAGCATGTCCCGCTGAACTGGCAAGCACAGCGCGCTGACGGGTCGGTCAGTCTGCATGATGAACGTGGGGATGTGCATAGCCATTTCTTCGGTCAATCCTCCTTTGCACAGTATGCGGTTGTTAATGCCAGCAGTGTTGTGACTATCGATAAAGCAATCCCTCTGGAATACCTCGGGCCGTTAGCTTGCGGGTTGATGACCGGCGCGGGGGCAGTCATGAACACACTGCGAGCGCATGCAGGATCTGGCTTGGTGGTTTTTGGTTTGGGTGCGGTGGGATTAGCGGCGGTGATGGCGGCGCGCGTAGTGGGGTGTGGCCAAATTGTCGCTGTGGACATCAAGGAGAACCGTCTGGCGCTGGCCAAAGAATTGGGAGCCACGGTGGTGATCAACCCGAAAACGGCAGACGTCGCGGAAGTGCTTCATCAACTGACCAACGGATATGGCGTGGACTACAGTGTTGAAGCCGCAGGACACGCGAGCGTAATGGCTGATGCAGTAAAGGTGCTGTCGGAAAATGGCAAATGCGTACTTACCGGCGTGGTACCGCAGGGCGAATCTTTGCCACTCGACATTATGCATTTGATTCGCGGCCGGGCGGTACAAGGTTCCATTATGGGTGATGCGGCACCGACGGTATTTATCCCTATGTTGGCACAACTCTTTCAACAGGGGCGTTTCCCAATCGATCGCCTTATCCGTTTTTATGACATGAATGACATCAACCAGGCGATGGCGGATTCACAGTCCGGTGAAACCATTAAAGCCGTTATTCGTATGTAACCCCTCATAAGGTAAATAACATGAAACGACTCTTTTCAGCGGCCTTGCTGGGGCTGATGGGCGCGGCTGCGTCTGCACAAGCCAATGACCATATTACCGAAAAGCAGGGATTATATTACCTGCAACCGGGATACGGTGTTAACGACGTCGCCGAGTTTTACTGGCGTAGTCTGAATGGGTGGTCAGAAACACCGGGCAATGTAGCCAAATATTTTACGCCGCAAGGGGTGTTTGAACTGCCTTATGCGCCTGTGGAGGATTTCAGCTTCTTTTCCAAGGCATCCAAGGGGCGTGAAAATATAACTCGCTACTTTACCAACATGAGTGAATATCTCGGCGATCTGAAATACGCAGACTGGAAAGGGTGGAATAAAATCGTGACGGCAGAACCCGGTGTGTTTGTGTTCGAGTACACCAGCAGCGGAAAAATCAAACAAAGCGGTGGTGATTATAATCAGCAGTTTATCGCCATCGTGACCATCAGCCATGGTCAGATAGCGAACGCTCGTGAATATTGGGATCCGTACGTGGCGCTGCGTGATTTTGGCCTGATTCGTAAAACTCAATAATGGCCCAATGTCCCCCGGCGTTCACCGGGGGACATTGGCTAGCGGCAATACTCTTTCAACATGGCAATCGCGTCCGGCTTTAACTGGTAAAGATAGACCGGCCTGCCGGTAGTGCCATAGAGAATCCGGGTCCCCAGAATGCCGCTTTCCGCCAGATAAATCAGGTATTTTCGACAGGAAACCCGTGAGATGCCGATGGCGTTAGCCAGGTTATCGGTAGAAAACTCCCCATCATGCTGTTGCTCAATCCATTCACACACCGTACTCAGCGTGATGCTGGTTAATCCCTTAGGCAGCTTTTTGCTTTCGCTGCTGCTGGGTTGGCGACGTAACAAACTGTCGACATCCCCCTGCGAAAATTCGCGTTGTGCCAGGATCTGTGATTGCTGTTGGTAGTTGCTCAACGCCTCTTTGAAACGGCCAAACTGGAAAGGCTTGATCAGATAATCCACCACGCCGTAGTGCAAGGCGCGTTGTACGGTATCTACGTCGCTGGCGGAAGAGATGATAATGACGTCGGTTTTCTCACCCAGTTCGCGTAGGCCAGGTAATAGGTCTAATCCATTTTCCTGCTGCATATAAATATCCAACAGCACCAGATCGATACTGATGTCGGGGTCAGCCAGTAACGCACGTGCCTGTGCCAAGGTGGCGACCGTCGCCTGGCAGTGAAAGCCGTTGACCTGACTCAGGTAGTATTTGTTCAGCTCCGCCACCATTGGGTCGTCATCAATAATCAATACGTTAATCATGGTTCAGCCCTTGGCTTGATAGGGAATATGTACAAAGAACTGGGTCAGTTCACCCGGTTCAGATTCGAAATCAATGCTGCCGCCCAGTTTTTCCAGGCTGCTGCGGATCAGTGCCAGGCCAATGCCGCGCCCGGGTCCTTTGGTGGAAACGCCTTGTTCAAAAATGCGTTCGCCGAGAGCAGGATCGATACCGGGGCCGTCGTCACTGACGATACAGTGTAAGTGATTATCATTGTGATGAAAGCTTAGGTTGATCTCATGCCCTTCAACGCCATCGATAGCGTCAATGGCATTTTCAATCAAGTTGCCCAGCACGCTGATCAGCACGTGGGTCGTTTCCGGATCGTCGGTTTCGGGCAGTAGGCTGGCTTCATCAATGGTCAATTCAATACCGGCTTCATGAGCACGGCTGATTTTGCCAATAAAGAAGCCCGCTACTTCCGGC
This sequence comes from Serratia grimesii NBRC 13537, assembly GCF_001590905.1. GTDB lineage: Bacteria > Pseudomonadota > Gammaproteobacteria > Enterobacterales > Enterobacteriaceae > Serratia > Serratia grimesii. The sequence goes on along the minus strand of NZ_BCTT01000010.1, from coordinate 290,159 downwards.
GACTGTATTTTTCGCAATAACGCCCCAATCTCTTCCTGATAATTACTGGCGGTATTGATGATGTAATTTTCCAGTTGCTGATAGGCCTTCATGTGCAACATACCGAGGATCACATGCAGTTTGTTCATAAACTCATGGGATTGTACGCGCAACGCATCGGCATAATGCGCCATGCCACTCAGGCGTTGCACCAATTGGCTGATCTCGGTTTTATCGCGGAAGGTGGCGATAGCACCAATCACCTGGCCTTTGACGATCACCGGTACGGTGTTGGTTAACAGTTCGCTGCCATTAAAGTTGATCTGTTGATCACGCAGCGGTTTGCCACTGGCCAAGACTTCCGCCAGATGCAGTTGAGCCGGCCAATACCGGCTGGCTGATTCCAGCAGCAGGTTCTCGAATGGCCCGCTTTGGCGTAGCAGGCGCTTGGCTTCGTCATTAACAATGGTGATGCGTGACTGGTTATCGACCGCGATGACGCCTTCTTTAATGGATTGCAGCATGGCATTACGCTGTTCAAACAGGTTCGAGATTTCGTAAGGTTCAAAACCGAGCATGATGCGTTTCAGCGCTTTCACCAGGAAGAAGGTGCCGAGTGTGCCGACCAGGGCGGCGAAAGCGATGGTCCAGTAGATTATCCAGCGGCTTTCGCCTACTACACGGTGTACGGTGTCGAGCGCAATGCCTAGCGCCACTACACCAATTTGCCGCCGCTCGCTATCGTAGACAGGAGCAAACACGCGCAGTGAGGGGGCTAATGCCCCGCGGCTGATAGCGCTGTTGGTTTTGCCTTGCAATGCAGGTTCCAAATCGGTCCCGATAAAATGTTGACCGATCAGCCAAGGTTTGGGGTGCGAGTAACGGATGCCCTTCATATCGACTACCACCACAAACAGTAATTCGTTTTGCTGGCGCACTTGTTCGGCGAAACGCTGGATTGCACCGCTGCGATCCTCGTGTAACAGACCATCAATGACGTTGCTGGAGAGCGCCAACGTTTCGGCGATTGCCATCGCCTTCTGACGTTGCTGATCTTGCCCCTCGTGATTCATCTGCACAAAAAACAGCGCATACACCACCAGCAATACCGAAGCGATGATGGCGGACACCATCAACGTGAGAGTAGTGCTGAGTTTCAACGGTATCCGTTGTTTTGGCATGGCGGTTCTCCGAATAGGGTATATCAGGATAGTAGCGAGGAATGGCGTGCAGGGCAGCGACCGGCAGCAGGTTATAACATGCTGCCGCCGGGGGAGGGATTATTTTAATTACAAAAGCGGGATATCAGGGTTGATGGTAGATTTCCAGTGCCTGTTGGCCGCTGGCACCTTGATGGATGATCGCCATCAGCGCGCTAACCACTTTGGATGGATTGTTGTGTTGATACACATTGCGACCGTAAACCATACCGGATGCACCCTGTGCCATTAATGCAGCAGATTTCTCCAGCACTGCGCCCAGTTCGCCTTTACCGCCGCCGCGCACTAATGTCGGGCAACGAGCCGCCTCAACGATGCGATGGAAGTCCTCCACACGTTCAGTAGGATCGGCCTTGATGATATCGGCACCCAGTTCGCGCGCCAGCCGCACCAGTGGCACCATCTTTTCGACGTCCCCTAGCGAACCGTATGCCGAGCCTTGGCCGGCGGGGGCCATCACCAGTGGTTCAATCATCAATGGCATGCCGTAGTGTTCACAGGCATGACGCAGGCGGCCAATATTTTCTACGCACTGGCGGAAAATGCCAGGTTCATCGGGGATGAGGTACAGGTTAACCACCACTGCCGCCGCATCCATTTGCAATGCCGCGAGGATGGGGGCTTCGGGGTTATGCAACACCGCCCACATTTCACGGTGACGTGCGGCGTTATAAGCGTTACCAACGTCGGTGCGCATCACTAACGCCGGTTTATCACGTTGCGCTGAACGTTGCAGCAAATCCGCCTGGCCGTAGTTGACCTGAATGGCATCGGGCCGAGCGACGATCAGACTGCCCATCACGCGTTCGATATCTTCCAGACCGATTAAAAAATCGGGCTCATTGGCGATGCCATGATCAATCGCCACGTCGAGGCACTTGCCGTTATTAAACAGCCGGTTCATCCGTACCTTACTGCTGAGCTGCATGTCAGATCCTCCTGAAAATACTGTCCATTCAGTATTGTCGAGTAACGCGGGGGATGAAACAGCGGATCCGCAAACTGCGCGCTTGCTCGCATATTTTCTGAGAAACAGCGGCGCCATTTTTCATCGCGGCTGGGCATTCCGCGTAGCCTAACGCACTAAAGGAACAAGCGCGCTGGTGGCTTTTGCGTCATTTGTTAGATCCGTGTCATGTTTTTGTTACTTGGTTATTCCAAAACGCATGTTTCGCTTGTTTGGGTTAAAAAGTTTCAATAATCTCAATTATGAAATAAACATTTGATAGTGAAGTGGGGATATAAACGCCCCTGTAGAATGTTTGTTTTAAGATATTGTTTCTAATCTATTTTGAGACATGGATCAAAATTCCACACACCGCCTGAATACGGTGAAAAAGCGATAAATCTGCCGTATCAAAGGGATAACATCGACCGGATTGTTGTTTGAATGTAAAAAATATTTTTCATTAGCTGTCAAATCAACAGGCCTCTTCACTCTAACAATTAAAGGGTACAGAACATGAAGCTGAAGAAACTGATCGTCACCTCGGTATTGATGTGCATGTTGCCGGCCACCGTGTTGGCAAAAGACATCAAAATCGGTGTTTCAATGGCTTATTTCGATGACAATTTCCTCACTATCCTACGTCAGTCAATGCAGAACAAAATGAAACAGGACGGCAATGTCAGCGGTCAGTTTGAAGATGCGAAAGGGGATATAGCCCAGCAGATCCAACAGATCGAGAACTTTGTCAGCCAAGGCGTCGACGCCATCATCCTCAACCCAGTCGATACCCAGGGCGTCAAGCCGATGATCAAACTGGCGGAAAACGCCAAGATCCCGTTGGTGTTTGTTAACCGCCGCCCAGAAGTCACGCTGCCTGCGGGCATGGCTTACGTTGGTTCAGACTCCAAACTGGCCGGCAAGCTGCAGATGGAAGAGTTAGCCAAGCTAATGAACGGCAAGGGTAACGTGATGATCCTGATGGGTGAACTCTCTAATGAAGCGACCCGCGACCGCACCCGTGGTGTGGAAGAAGTCGCGGCCAAGTATCCCGGAATCAAAATCCTCGACAAACAAACGGCCAAGTGGGGTCGTAAAGAAGCCGTCGACATTACTACCGACTGGGCGCTGACTGGCCAGAAAATTGACGCTATTGCTTCCAACAATGACGAAATGGCGATTGGTGCAATCCTCGCGCTGAAACAGGCGAAGAAAAGTGGCGTGTTAGTGGCTGGCGTTGACGGTACCCCAGACGCGCTGGAATTTATCAAGAAAGGCGATCTGGCACTGAGCGTGTTCCAGGACGCTAAAGGGCAGGGCGAAGGTGCGGTGCAAACGGCCATTCAACTGGTGAAAGGCGAGAAAGTGGAAAGCAACGTGCTGATCCCGTATCAGCTGATCACCAAGGCCAATTATCAAGAATTTGCCGATAAGAACAGAAAATAAGCGTTAAGGCAGCGCGGTTATATCCCTGCCGCATTTACCCGGAAGATGGCGGTAAATACGGCAGGGATGCATTGACGAACGGCGGAGGTTATTTGTATGTATCCTTATGTTCTTGAGGCTGAAGGCATCAGTAAGCAGTTTCCCGGCGTGAAGGCGCTGGATAAAGTCTCTATTAAAATCAAACCAGGCAGCGTACACGCATTAATGGGAGAAAACGGCGCGGGTAAATCCACGCTGATGAAATGTTTAATCGGCATTTATCACCCTGATGAAGGCACCATCAAAATAAAAGGCCAACCTGTGACATTCAGCGATACGTTGCAGGCACTGTATTCGGGTATTTCCATGATTCACCAGGAACTCAACCTGGTACCTTATATGACAGTGGCGGAAAACATCTGGCTGGGGCGCGAACCGGCAAAGCTTGGTTTTGTGAATCATGATCAACTGAACAAGAAAACCCGTGAATTACTGGCCCGACTGAACATCAAACTCAAGCCGGAAATGCTGGTGGGTGAATTGAGCATTGCTAACCAGCAAATGGTCGAGATTGCCAAGGCAGTTTCCTACAACGCGGATGTGCTGATCATGGACGAACCTACGTCGGCACTGACCGAAGGCGAGGTAGTACATCTGTTTGCCATCATTCGTGAACTGCGTGAGCAGGGCAAAGGCATTATTTATATCAGCCACAAGATGGACGAGATTTTTGCTATCACCGATGAGGTGAGTATCTTCCGCGATGGTACGTTTATCGCCTGCGATAAAACCGAAAACCTGACTAAACAGTCGCTAATCACCATGATGGTTGGGCGCGAACTGACCCAGATGTTCCCCAAATTCAACAACAATATCGGTGAGGAAGTGCTTCGGGTCGAAGGGCTACGTCGTGCCGACTGGTTTCATGATGTCTCGTTCAGCGTTAAGCGCGGCGAAATCCTCGGTGTTGCCGGGTTGGTAGGCGCTGGTCGCAGCGAAGTAATGGAAAGCCTGTTTGGCATGCATCCGGCGGACGGCGGCAGCATTTTCATTGAGGGCAAGGCTACCAAGGTGGATTCCCCTTCACGGGCCATCGAGCTTGGGTTAGCGTTTCTCACCGAAGATCGCAAGAAGTCAGGGTTATTCCTGGTGCTGTCGGTGGTCGAGAACATGAGCATCGTCAATCTGTCGGAATATATTGGCAAAAATGGGTTTGTCAGCCATGTGCAGATGGCCAAAGACTGCATGGAGCAGATCAAAAAGCTCAATATCAAAACCCCGACCATGGACCAAATCATCAATAACCTGAGCGGCGGCAATCAGCAGAAAGTGTTAATTGCCCGTTGGCTGTTGGCTCAACCGAAAATACTGATCCTCGATGAACCTACGCGCGGCATAGATGTGGGCGCGAAGGCAGAAATCTATCGTCTGATCAGCGAGCTGGCGAACCGTGGCGTCGCCATTATTTTGGTGTCATCTGAATTACCGGAGATCCTCGGTATGAGCGATCGGGTGATGGTGATGCACGGCGGCCGTATTACCGGCATTTTGGATAAAGACGACGCGGATCAGGAAAAAATCCTGGCGCTGGCCTCTGAATAACGCAAAGGTGAACCACCATGAGTAATGTAAAAGTTGAGAAGCCGCTTGCGGGTAAAGCGCCACTGTTCTCTGGCCTGAGTGGCAAAATGCCGAAAGACACTGGCATCTTTATCGTGATGATCGGTATTGCGTTGGTGTTTGAAATTCTCGGTTGGTACATCCGTGACCAATCATTTCTGATGAACCCTAACCGCCTGCTGCTGATTGTGTTGCAGGTGGCAATTATCGGCATCATTGCCGTGGGGGTTACTCAGGTCATTATCACTACCGGTATCGATCTGTCCTCTGGCTCGTTGATTGCCTTGACCGCCGTGGTAGCCGCCAGTCTGGCGCAAACGTCCGACAGTATTTCACCGATGTACCCGGCACTGCTTGATCTGCCTGCGGCAATCCCGATTGGTGCGGGGATCGGCGTGGGCATTATTTGCGGCTTTATTAACGGATTCCTGATTACCCGCACCGGTATTCCGCCGTTCATCGCGACGTTAGGCATGATGGTGTCGGCACGCGGTTTGGCACAGTACTACACCCAGGGTAACCCGGTCAGCTTCCTGTCAGATGGGTTTACGTCCATTGGTCAGGGTGCGATGCCGGTGATTATCTTCCTGGTGATTGCGGTGATCTTCCATATCGCTCTGAAACATACCCGCTACGGTAAATACATCTACGCTATTGGCGGCAACATGACATCTGCCAGAGTGTCCGGTATTAACGTCAATAAATACCTGGTGATGGTCTATACCATTGCCGGGGGGTTAGCGGGCTTGGCGGGTGTGGTGTTGGCGGCACGCGTCAGCAGTGGCCAGTCGAGCATGGGGATGTCTTATGAACTGGACGCTATCGCCGCAGCGGTGATTGGCGGCAGTAGTCTCATGGGGGGCGTCGGACGTATTACCGGCACACTGATCGGTGCGGTAATCCTCGGGTTGATTAAAAGTGGTTTCACCTTTGTCGGTGTGGACTCCTATATCCAGGACATTATCAAAGGCGTGATTATCGTCGCTGCCGTCTCTATCGACATGCGGCGCAACCGTAAAAAACACTGATTGCCGTGAATTTCCGCCGGAGCATTTTGCCCGGCGGTTTTTTTTACCCTGGGGAATCATCATGAAATATTTAAAAAGAATCGTGTTGGTCGCTGCGCTCAGTTGTTCCACGTCTGTGTTGGCGGAAACTATTGGCGTATCGATGGCCTACTTTGACCAAAACTTTCTGACCATCATTCGCCATTCGATCGACAAAGAAGCCAAGGTACGCGGTATCAAGGTGCAATTTGAAGATGCACGCGGTGACGTTGGTCGCCAGGCCGATCAGGTACAGAACTTTATCAGCGCCGGGGTAGACGCCATTATTGTCGATCCGGTTAACTCGGCGGGCACGCCTGCGATTACCAAAATGGTGACGAAAGCCGGTATACCCCTGGTGTATGTGAATCGCACGCCGGGCGACAGCAAACTGCCTTCCGGCGTGGTGTTTGTTGGTTCCGACGAGAAGCAGTCCGGCACATTGCAGATGGAAGAACTGGCACGGCTGGCCAACTATCAGGGTAACGTAGCGGTGATGATCGGTAACCTGACCGACGCCGGTGCACTGCAACGTACCAAGGATGTGGAACAGGTGGTGGCGAAGTATCCAAAAATGAAGGTCGTGCAAAAGCAGAGTGCCAATTACTCGCGCAGCGAAGGGATGGATCTGATGCTGAATTGGATCACCAACGGTGAGTCTATCGATATTATCGCCGCCAATAACGATGAGATGGCGATTGGCGCGATCATGGCGTTGCAGCAAGCCGGTAAGCATGACAGCAAAGTGCTGATTGGCGGCATTGATGCGACACCCGATGGTCTGAAGGCACTATCTTCTGGCAAGATGCAGGTAACGGTCTTTCAGGATGCTGTCGGGCAAGGCAAGGCCTCGGTTGATGTAGCGCAACGTATGATTAAAGGTGAAAAGCTGGATCCTTACTATTGGATCCCGTTTGAGCTGGTGACCCCGGCCAATATGCAAAAGTACGCGGCGAAGTAACCAAGATTTCCCAAACGCAAAAAGGGCGCTGCATGCAGCGCCCTTTTTGCTGCGCCAATTAGATGTCCGCTTACAGCGAGCATCACATGACCTATTCCCCCACAATGTGGCTTCCTGATTTGATGAGGATGATAAATGAACACATTGGGCGGTAAGGTGGCGATTATTAGTGGCGCCAGTTCAGGCATCGGTAGAGCCGCAGCGTTGCTTTTCGCCCGAATGGGCGCCTCGGTGGTATTGGGGGCTCGGCGCGAGCAACAGCTTGAACAACTGGCGACAGAGATTCGACACGAGGGCGGCCGGGCGGAGTGGGTGGCAGGGGATGTAAAGGATGAAGCCTTTGCTAAAACGTTGGTCGATGCGGCGGTTGGCAATTTTGGTGGTTTAGACATTGCTTTTAACAATGCCGGTACGCTTGGCCCAATGCGACCATCGTTGACGTTGAATGCGGATGAATGGCGTGAGGTACTCGAGACCAATTTGTCCGGCTCTTACTATGGGGCCAAATATCAAATTCCCGCCATGCTGGTCCGTGGCGCGGGGTCGGTGATCTTCACCTCCACTTTTGTCGGTTATACTGCGGCTTTTCCCGGTACTGCGGCTTATGCCGCCAGCAAATCAGGTCTGATTGGTTTGACGCAGGCGCTGGCGGTTGAGTTCGGCGGTCAGGGGATCCGGGTTAACGCATTGCTGCCTGGCGGCACGGATACCGCAATGGGCAGACAAATGAGCAGCACACCTGAGGCATTGAAGCACGTCGTCAACTTGCATGCGTTGAAACGGTTGGCGACCCCCGAAGAGATCGCCAGGTCAGCGCTTTATCTGGCATCCGACGCGTCGTCGTTCGTCACGGGTACCGCCATGCTGGTCGACGGTGGCGTATCCATAAAGCGCGGTTAACATCACAGCGCAGACAGGTGTTGCCGCACGATCTCTCTCCCAATCTCCAGTGAGGCAGTTGCTGCTGGGGAGGGGGCATTGCAGACATGCAGTGAGCGGCGACCCTTTACAAAATGGAAGTCATCCACCAGTTTCCCGTCGGCGGTCAGTGCTTGGGCACGAACTCCTGCGGGGCCGGGTTGAATGTCTTCCGGTTGCAGTGCGGGAATCAACTGCCGTGCATTTTCGGTAAAGCGCCGTCGCGATAGGGAACGGCGGACTTCTGCCAAACCTTCCCCCAAATAGTTGCCGGCAATTTTCCAAAAACCACGATAGCTGAGTACTTCGCCCAGATCTCGCAGGTTGAAATCACATTTGCGGTAACCTTCGCGTTTGAATGCCAGTACAGCATTTGGGCCCACGTCGCGTTTACCGTTATACATGCGGGTAAAGTGTACGCCGAGGAACGGAAAGTCGGGATTAGGCACCGGATAGATCAGGTGATTCACCAGGTAGTTTTTTTCGTTGTTCAGCACGTAATATTCACCGCGGAAGGGTACGATTTTCATGCCTGTCTGGTAGCCCGCCAGGGCGGCGATGCGATCACTGAACAAACCGGCGCAGTTCACTAACCATTTGGCCTGATACTGCGTGTGCTGCGTGCGTATGCTTACGCCGTCGCTGTTTTCGCTGATGTCCTCGACCTGTTGTCCATAATGGATTACACCACCACGTTGCTGAATAATTTCTGCCAGTTTTGCCGCCACCTCGCTGTAATTGACGATACCGGCGTCTGGCACCAGCAGCGCCTCGATCCCATTGACGTGTGGTTCACGTTCCTTGAGCTGTGCCTGCGACAGGCGGCTGACTGCCAGACCGTTCTCCAGCCCACGTTGGTAGATGTTCTCCAGCAAATCCAGTTCCTTCAACTGGGTCGCCACGATCACCTTACCGCATTGGTCGTGATAGAGGTCGTGTTCCCGGCAGAAGGCAAACATGCTTTGGTTCCCCTGTTTTGCCAGTCGCGCTTTCAGGCTGCCGGGAGCATAGTAAATCCCCGAGTGCACCACGTTACTGTTATGGCCGCTTTGATGCGCTGCCGGGCCGCTCTCTTTTTCCAGTATCAGGATGCGTTGCGTGGGGTTAGCCTCTTGCAGTGCATTGGCGACACCAAGACCCACCAGGCCAGCACCGATAATGATCACGTCATACATGGTTACCCTAACTCCTCATTGTCCAGGCGGCGTAATTTGCCGCGTACGTTACTGAGATGGTTTTGCATGGCGGCTGTGGCCGCTGCCGGGTCACGGGCCTTGATCGCCAAAAACACCCGTTCATGTTCGTCGGTCACCCGTTGACGCTCGGCCTGTCGGCCCAAATTCTTGCTGAGTGAATACACCAACACACCCAAATACAGTTCGTGCATGTTATCGAGAATCTGCACGAAAAATGGGTTGTGCGAAGCCTGCATAATGGCACGATGGAACAAATAATCCTGCCGGTGCCCAATGAGACCGTCGTCGAGGGTGCAGCGTTTGAAGTCATTGAGTGCCCGTTCAATGGCCAGAAGATCTTCCGCGGTATGGCGTTCGGCAGCCATACAGGCTGCCTGTTGCTCAATCACTTCACGCATTTCCAACAGTGCTTCAACCTCATTGGGATCGGCAATTTCCATCACCAACGGTTGGTACTTGCTTAGTAACGAGTGTTGTTCAACCCGATGACCACCGCCCTGGCGTGAGGAGATAATGCCGCTGACCTCCAGTATGCCGAGTGCCTCGCGTACGGGTACCCGGCTGACGCCGAATGCTTCCGCCAGCGTGTTTTCTGACGGCAGTTTTTCCCCAACCGGGAAGGTGCCGTCGTTGATGCCGTCTTTTAACTGTGCCAGCACCTGATGAGACGCTTTCTGACGCGTGACTTTATTAACCATTCAGCGCCCCCTGCGCGTTGCTTCGCCTGAAACGTAACAGATGCGCGGAAGCTGCGGTGACAATCAACGCAGCACCGCCCAAATCGGTCAGCAGACCCGGTTTGATGAGCAGAATAGCGGCCAGAGTGAAGAGGACACGCTCCAGCCAGTGGGTTTTCATCATCCAGAAATTGGCGCTGGCAATCGACAGCGCATAAATCCCGACCAGTGCGCTGATGACCATATGGATCACCGACAGCGTGTTGAGATCGTCACCCTGCATCAGCAGCATCGGGTTGTAGACCAGAATAAACGGGATGATAAAGCCCGGTAGTGCCAACCGTACTGCGTCCCAGGACGTTTGCATCGGATCGGCCCGGGCGATACTGGCGGCGGTGTAGCTGGCCAGTGCAACCGGTGGGGTAATGTTGGATAAGGCACCAAACCAGAATACAAAGAAATGTGCTGCCAGTGGCATCACACCGGCCTTGATCAGTATCGGAGAGACCGTGACCGCAACCACGATATACAGTGCCGTGGACGGCAGACCCATGCTCAGTACGATACACACCAGCATCACCACCAGCAGGATCATCCACAGGGTATTGTTGGTCATGGCGACAATGTTGAAGGCCAGCGTCGAGCCAATACCGGTCATGGTCACCACACAGATGATTACCCCGATGGCGGCACAGGCAACCGTTACTTGAATCGACCCACGTGCTGCTTCGTTCAGGGCGGCGGCGATTTTCTTTGGGGTCATACGCACTGATGTATCAGGCGTAATCCAACTGGCGACGATGATTGAAATAATGCCGAGAAAACCTGCGTAAATCGGTGTTTTACCCCATAACAGGGTACCGATAACAATGATCAGCGGCAGTAACAGCAACCCGCGTGCTTTCAATACTGCCTTCACTTTGGGAATGTTTTCTTTGCTGATGCCTTTCAGACCCTGTTTTTTTGCCTCCAGATCGATGGCGATGATCAGCGCCGCGTAGTACAGCAATGCAGGGATAATGGCAGCAATCACAATAGTGGTGTACGAGATGCCGAGGAAGCCGGCCATGATAAAGGCTGCCGCGCCCATAATCGGTGGCATGATCATCCCGCCGGTGGAGGCGGTGGCTTCGACTGCGCCAGCGAAGCGGGCCGATAGCCCGATGCTTTTCATCAATGGAATGGTGAACGTGCCGGTGGTGGCGACGTTGGCGACGGCACTGCCGCTCAGAGAGCCTGTCAGCGCGGAAGAGATCACCGCGACCTGCGCCGGGCCGCCGCGACGACGACCAGCAATCGCCAGTGCCAAATCGTTAAACAGCGCCGTGGCACCGCTGACGCTGAGAAATGCGCCAAACAGAATAAACACGACGATCGCGGTGGAAGCGGTGGACAAGGTGATGCCGAATATCCCTTCGCTGGTCATAAACAGCCGATACAGCAAACGTTCAAGTGAAAAACCGCCATGGCCAAAGATGCCCATAAAGTATTGGCCGAACAGCGCATACACAATGGCGAAGGTTGCCAGACCGGGGATGAAATAGCCGGTGGTACGACGCGCAGCCTCAAACAACACACCGATACCGATCACCGCCATCACGTAGTCAGTGGTATTGGGGATGCTTTTGCGTACTACGTGCAAATCCAGATAGCTGGCATAGAAATAGCCGTAACTGACCAACGTCAGAATAATAAACAGGTAATCCCAACGGTTGAACTTGCTGGTGGCGTAGCGGCGAGAGACCGGGAACAAAATGAAACCCAGAATCAAAATGCCGCTGAGGAAGGTCGTATTGCGGTAAAACTCCTGGGTATTCGACAGCGCATTCGCATAGATAGCATACAGCGAAATCGCGATGGCCAGCACCGTGGCCAACTGCAAATAGATGCCGCTCAACGGTCGGCTACCGGCACCGGCTTCTTTATCCAGATCGACGGCATCTTGCGGCGTTAGATTATTCATGCTCATACGGCCTCCTTATCGATTGGCAGCCAGTGTTGCCGCTTCCGGTGGGATCAGATAGTCGGGCACAGTGACCCCGGCTTCCAGATAATATTTATAGGCACCAATGTGCAGCGGAACCGAGACGCCTTTCAGTGCGTTTTCCAGTGAAATGTACTTGGCGGCACTGTGTACCTGATGAACTTCCGGCAGGTTTTCAAACAGCGTTTTGGTCAGGTCATACACCAGCTTTTCGTCGAGGCTGTTCAGGGCCACCAGAATATTAGGCTGGGCGATAGTGGCTACCGCTTTACTCTGGCGCGGATAGGTATCGGCTTTGATATCAAAGCGGAACCAGGAATTGGCGATAGCATTAATATTGGCCAGTTGTTCATCGGTGACGTCGAGAATGCGTGAAGGTACACCGCTGGCATACATGTCGGTCACCGCTGCGGCTGGTACGCCAGCGGGTAATGCCCCCCCGTCGAGTCGGCCGTCGCGCATGGCTGACACGGTATCGCCATAGCCCAGGTATTCTGGCGTCAGCGATTTTTTGCTCAGGTTAACGCCTTGCAGAATGATCAGCGTCGACTGCTCGGTTCCACTGGCTTGTGGGCCCACGGAGAAACGGGTCCCGGCGATATCGTTAAGCGTGCCGTCCTTCACCTTGTTTTCCAGCATCACAAAATGCTCGACGTTTGGCCACAGCATGGAGATGGAACGCAAATGTCCGTAAGCGCGGCCTTCAAAATTACGCACACCCTCATAGGCTTCTACGGCGATCAGACTTTGCAGGATCGCCAGTTGAGCCTCGTTTTTCTGCAGCAGGTCGATATTTTCAATCGATCCAGCGGAGGACTGACCGCTGACCTGAATACCGTCTTGTTTCAGCCGGTTGCTCCAGACGTTAGCCAGCCCGACGCCCATCGGATAATAGGTACCGCCAGTGGAGGCCGTCGCAACCGAAAGAAAAGTCTTGTCGGCGTTTTCTACCTTCCCGGCAACGGCCAGTGCCACGACGCCAACCATTGCACCAGCTATCAGTAACAGTTTGATTTTTCTATTTTTCATTATTTTCACCAGAGATTTTTGAAACAAATAGAAAACATTTACACAAACTTGTATACAACATTGCAGCTTTTTTTACCTAGCAGGAATTGTTTGATTTGTGATCTTGATGGGTGAAAAGTGAACAAAAAACCGGGGGGAGACAGAAAGAACCCCATGACGATCGCCATGGGGTGATGTGTAAATTACCAGCCTTTAACCGCGTCGCCCTTATAGATTTCGACCGCGCTGGCGGCAACTTCATCGGTCTGATAGGCCTTGACCAGGTTTTTCACGTTTTCGTTATTTTGGTTATCCACCCGGCTGGCGAAGATATTGACGTAGGGTGAGTTCTTATCTTCGACAAACAACCCATCTTTGGCCGGTGACAGGCCGATTTGGCTGGAGTAGTTGGTGTTGATAATTGCCAGCGCAATCTTTTTGTCATCCAATGCTCGTGGCAACTGAGGTGCCTCGATCTCGACGATGTTCAGTTTCTTCGGATTGCTGACAATATCCAGCGCGGTAGGCAGTAGTCCAACACCCTCTTTCAGCACGATCAGCCCCTGTTTTTGCAACAGCAGCAGAGAACGCCCAAGGTTAGTTGGATCATTGGGTACGGCGACTTGTGCGCCGTCTGGCAATTGGTTGAGCGCGGTGATTTTTTTCGAGTAACCGGCAATGGGGAAAACAAAGGTATTGCCCACCGCTACCAGCTTATAGCCGCGCTCCTGGCTCTGCTTTTCCAGATAAGGTTTATGTTGGAAGGCGTTGATATCAAGATCGCCATTATTCAGCGCTTCGTTGGGCAACACGTAATCATTGAATGTCACCACCTCAACATCCAAATCGTACTTCTGCTTTGCGACTTTTTGCACCACTGCCCACAATGACTGATCGATGCCGGCACTGATGCCGACTTTGATATGGTGATCGTCTTGCGCCGTAGGCCCACAGGCAGTCAGCAGAAGGGTACTGGTTATAGCCAGCGCCGCAGTGAGTTTTTTCAGTGTAAATGTCATTTCCCAGAGTCCTTGTCAAAATAGCCTGCTGGTTATCGCAGGCTGAATAGTGGTAGTGACTCTAGATAATCGCCTGGTTAAAATAAAATACTGATTCACTATGATTAATAACGATTTGCTATGAATCGTACTAAGCTCCGCGGTTGCGCCAGAACAACGCAAACAGTTCGGACTGCGTGTTGATGCTCAGTTTTGAATACAGGTGCTTTTTATGCGCTCGCACGGTTTCGATTGAAATCTGTAAGCGGCGGGCAATCTCCTTTGTGGAACAGCCAGCCAGCATCAGTTGGCTTACCTGATTTTCTCGCTCCGTTAGCTGTACACCGACAGGTAACGATGACAGTGAGAAATTGCCGTCGCCGTCATCGTTAGTGTTTTCAAAGCGGATTCGCTGGCGCATTAACGGCAGCAACCAACTTTTGACCAGCTCCAGTACGCCGATGTGGTGATCGCTATAACGTTGTGATGCGCCCAGCGACAGGCACAGCATACGCTGCGGCTCGACCAACAGGTTGAACTGCACCTCATCACCGCCAACGTTATAGTTAAAGTAGCGTTGGTAGTATTCCGTTGCCGTAAAATTGGCCGGGGCAACGTCATCCAGACGCAACAACCCACTGCGCTGTCGTGCCCAGGCGTCGAGATAGAAAGGATCGAGCAGGTACAACCCTTTTTGATAATCATCGAACAGTGCTTCATCACAACCATCACTTTCGTCACTGGCGGCAAGGATCTGCGGCGGATGCTGTGGAGAAAACAGTAACGCCACCCAGTTTTCGAACGGCAGATGGCCGCGCAGCAGGCGTGTGCAGTTGAGCCAGAAGTCAGGCCCGTCGAGGTTATCGACCAGTTGGCCAAAAGCCCGGTGCCAGGCCAATGTCTCGGTTGAAATAGGGCTGCTGTTACCCACTGATGTTACCCCTGTTATGGAATAGCCAGAACGGCTGTTTCGGGCATACTAGCATTAAAATTACTGTGTTCCCGTGTGGAGGATGATATGGAAATAACCTTGGCTCAGCTACCCAGCCGGGAAGGATGTGTTGCTGACAATTTGGCTCAGGCCTTGGCATTTATTGAACGCTACGGTCAAATGAGCGGGGTGATCCTGTTTCCTGAAACTCACCTGACCGGCTTTGCCGCTGCGCAGGGTGACACTGATTATGCCTTGCAGAGGGACGGTGATGAGTTGGCACAACTGGTGCAGGCCAGCCGTCAATATGACGTTGCATTGGTGACAGGCTTTCTTGAGCGAACCCCCGAAGGGGTGTTTAACAGCACGGTGTTGATCACGCCCGAGCAGGGTATCTATCTGCATTACCGCAAAACACACTTGTGGCCAGATGAACGCACCAGTGTGCTCCCTGGCGATGCCTTGGTCTGTGGTGATTGGCGTGGTACACGTATTGGGTTACTGATTTGCTACGATCTGGAGTTCCCCGAAAACGCGCGAGCTTTAGCCATGATGGGCTGCCAGCTATTACTGATAACGAACGGCAATATGGATCCTTATGGTCCGGTGCATCGCCATGCGGCTATCGCCCGTGCGCAGGATAACCAGATATTTGTCGCGATGACCAATCGTTGTGGTGAAGGCGACGGACTGCAATTTGCCGGTGAAAGCCTGATTGTCGATCCGCTAGGGCGCGACGTTGCCGGACTGGGCCGAGACGCTGGGGCGCTGTCGGTTGAACTGGATTTCACCCTGTTGGAGCAGGCCCGTCGTCACTACCGTTATCTTGATGATCGGCGCTGGCGGTTAAGCGGTGAGGCGCTGTGGACTGAGGATAAAGCGGGACGTTGTCGGTGGCCGTTGAGTAAATAAGGGCATATTTACCTTGTTTGTGCTCTGGTATTCAGTTTGTTTTGACGGAGGTTCCACCGGCTCATTATGATGACGGAAAGCCCTCCAGGGGCGCGAATAGCCAAAGGAAAATAAAAATGCAATTTAACATGTGGCGTAAGGCGCTGCTGCCGTTGGTGGTTTTGACTTGCGTATCAGCGATTCAGGTACAGGCGGCGGAGACCGTGGCGGAACCCATCCCTAAAACGTTGTTGGGCAACTGGCATGTCAGCAAGATCTTGCCGACGCAAACGGTGGGGTGCTGGGATGAACAACAGGCGAAAAGCCTGATCGGCGGTAAAATCAGCTATAAGACCGATGGTTTCAATTGGAATGGTACCGCGCTGAAAAGTGATGGTGCCACCGTCAGCACGGTAGAGGCGCAGGAGTTTGTCGAGGACAACTCCGGCAGCAGCTCTTATATTGACTTCCCAATGCTGGGGATCAGTACACCTGCGGTAGAGCGAGTCGTTATCCAGCATGCGGATACTCAGATCAAAGGTATCACCGATCAGGGCACTGACGGCGTGCCGGGGGATAATGTGTTGGTCAAAGACGCCAACACACTGATCCTATCGGTATGCAATGTGTGGTTTGAAGCACAACGCGTACGTTGAACCTGCCTGGCCCCGGTAACGGGGCCATTCCACCGTAATATCCCCGTTCATCCCACACGATTCTGAACTAAAATTATCTATAACGGGACAACATAAATGTTGCCGCGCAAGTTGGGGTCTCTATGAATCAATGACAGGAGGCGCTATGTGTTACCAACATATTGTGATTGCCACCGACCTGAGTGATGACGGCAAACGGCTGGTGGAAAAAGGCGCGAGGTTGGCCGACGCGTTGCAGGCAAAACTTTCCCTGATCTACGTCGATGTTCATTACGATACCTACCACGCGGCAATTGGCTTTTCAGAGAGAAGCTATGATGGCGTGTCGTTTGAAGACAAGATCAAAAAAGAGCTGGAACCGTTGACCCAAAACGTGAACCACCCCATTAACGAGGTGATTATTGGGCGCGGCGATTTCATTGAAGAATTGAAAAATGCCATTGTGGATAAAAACATCGATCTGGTGATCTTCGGCCATCATCACGACCTATGGAATAAGCTGTTTTCCTCCACCCAGCATGCCATTAACCAGCTGAACGTCGATGTATTGGTGATTCCGATCAAATCATAGCCATACCCCTGCCAGTAGCCTATTCTGGCAGGGAAACGGTGAGTTTACTGAGTGAAAAAGTCGTTATACAGCATGTAGAGGTGCGCCGCGCTCCAGGAGAAATTTGGTGCCCCCTGTTGCATACCCGTCAACGGATTGTAGTTTTCGCGGATGGGGCCGTCAGTGACCAGTCCGTCGGCGTGGTTGAAAAAGGCCTGTGCCATGGCAACGGCATCTGCGCGATAGCCATAGCTTTCCATTCCTTTAAGCCCGAAATAGAGCTGATCTACCCACACTCGTCCACGCCAGTAAATATCCGCACCAAACGCCGGATTGGTCAATGCTGCTGTGCCGAGTGGAACGTAGGTGTTGAACTCAGCGGGATCCTTCATTACTTTCACTACAGCATCGGCGTGTTGCTGGCTGGCGGCACCATTAAACAGAGGGGACCAACCTTCCGGTCCTTTACCGCGTTCGACGATGGGCTTACCGGCACAGCCATTGGGTAGCGGATTATCTTCTATGCGAATGTCATAGAAGAAGCCGCTGGGCTTATCGAACATGCAGGTATTGATGTAGTCGGCCAGTTTGTCGGCTTTGCTGCGGAAGGTCGCTGCATCGGTGGTGTAGCCTAAAATATCAGCCATCTTGGCCAGATACTTATTGTCGCTGTACATGTAACTGGCTTGATCTACCGACTCTTGCAGCAATGAATAACCAAGCAGAGTTCCGTCTGCGGTGCGGTTTTCAGCAAACTTCACCTGCCAGTCCTGTCGTTTGCCACCCTTTGCCAGATAGCGGGCCAGTTGGTCTGGATCGATAAAACCAAAAGCGGCGGCGTCGTCGCGGCCCGATTCCCACGAGGCTGCAACCTGGGCGGGAATGTCGATACTGTCATAACGACCGGAACGCACGACCCGATCATAATTCTTCAGACCCGCCAGCGTTTCTTCATGTTGGCCGCGTTTTACAGTGAACAGCATTCGGCCATCCGGCGTATTGTGTGCCTTATCCCGTGTGGCGCCGTATTCCGGTACGCCATTACCGTTATGATCCCGGTTAAGCAACCACCAGTCGTGGTAAGCGACCAGCTTGGGATACATTTCGGCCAGCCATTGCTTATCGCCGGTGGTGTTGTATACCTCCATGACCGCCCATGCCGCCAGGCTGGGTTTAGTATTGCGTTCATTCCAGTTACTGCCGTCACCCCCGCGTTCCGGGCCAGGGTTGTAAGCGATCAGATCAGGGATAAAGCCGGCATCCCAGGGCCGCAGCGGATCGTCTGGCTGGATCTGGAAGGCAAATACAGCACGGATATTATCTTTTGCCACGTTGGGATTAAAATGCGCCATGGCGTAAGCCTGCTTCCAGGTATCCCAAGGCCAGGTCTGATTCCCTGAGAACCAGCGTCCGGTCACTGAGGGGGTCACCGAATCAAACTTCATTGCCCCGGCCGTGCCGCGCCAGTTACCGTTTAATGTTTCTATCGCTTTTACCGCTACGCGCTCTTGTGCCTGAGTGGCATGTGGGTTCGACAAACCTTTGTTTAGGTAGTTTTCCCAGCGCTGCTCGGAAGCTGCCATATAGTGCTGTGGATTGGCGAGAATAGCGGCAATCTTGCTTTGTTCCTGTTGCACTTCGGCGGCGGTGAGCAGGTGAGAGTAAGTGGTATACAGCGTGGTAGATCCTGCGATTTTAGCGCTAGACGTGAACTGATGCCCATTTACTGTCGTTTGCTGTGGCAGAGATTTGTGAATTTGGTACTCGGATTCGCCGGAGGTCATCAGTTGCGAAGCTGCTCGTACCTTACCGAAGGTGACTCGCAGACCGTCAGCCGTCGGTAGAATATGCCGCGTATAGCCCGGGAAGGCTTGCTCGATGGTTTGAGGAGACTGCGGTTTCTGCTCTTTGGCGTAGTATTTCTCCAGCAGTGCGCCGTCCCACACCAGTTCAAGTGGTGTATCGGTGGTGATTTGGGTTTCAAGCAGTGAGGTGCGTGCTGTCGCAAAACGCAGCGTCAGGGTCACCTTGATACCGGGCGCACTAAGCTGTTGAATAAGCGCGCCGGGAATGCTGTAGGCCGTCATGCTTAATGTGACTTTTTCACCGTTCTTATACAGGCTCAGACGATCGAAATTGTTGGCCATAAAATTGATATATTCTTCGGTGAGCAGAGCCGGGCCGGGGAAGCCGCCGGCCCCTTCGGGGCTATCCGGCAGTAGGTGGCCGTGCCAGGCACCAAGATCAAAGAAGGGATTAAAGCGTTGGTGTTCGTCAAAATCGTAGTCGAGCATGTAGTGAGGTGCACCGCTACGATTAATCACATTTTTGTAGTTGTCTGCTCGCAGAGCACTTTCGCCCTTAGGGTGAGAAGCGCAGCCCGAGATTGCCAGAGCGACAGAGAGTGCGACGGCCAGAGGCGGCAGTTTATTCATCATATTCATTATGTTTGCCTTATGCGTTACCAATAAAAATACTGCATCAAAAACACCGAATTGCTGGCATTGGTGCTGTCGTTGGTCATATAAAACTTACTGTCCAGTGCGGTGGCGAATTTGCCGCCGGCATACTCGTACCAAATACCGACTTGCGCGTAAGAGGTGGCGGTATCCGGTGCATTGTCCAGGCGATGGCGGGCATAACTGTAGGCCGTTGAGAAATACAACCCCTTGGTGGCCTCAACCATGGCACTTAGCATCAAGCCAGACTCTGTACCCGGGTGGCTGCCATCTCCTTTGCCGGTGTGATGCCAGATGCGGCCGGCCAGGTTGTTACCTTTCAACCCCAGCAGATACAGTTGCCCCATGCCATCAGTTATTTCCAGGCCGTTTAGCAAGGTCAGGCCTTCTTGTAGATCGTATTGCGTATAACCGTTGATCATTGCGCGGTAGGTGTATTTGTCCGAATAGCGGTCATATTTGCCAAAGTGCAGCAGTGCCTTGCTCTCATCTATGCGACTTTCCGGCGCTGCGGTTACGCTGTAGCGGAATTTTCCAGTTAGGTTTTGTAGTTTTGCCGCGTAGGCGAGATCCCGGGTATTAGGGATCACATAGCCATATTCCGGGGTAAAGTCTGCCCACCATTGCAAATCATCCAGTGAGGAGTCATTGCGTATGCTAAGCATCATTTCGGTGCCGTCGTCGGTGCGGTAGCCACCGTAGAAACGGTTGATGCCGCCTTCAAAACCACCCCAGCTGTGGCCCGGTGTCCAGGCATTGCCCTGGTGGTCTGCTTGCACAGTCCAACCTTCGCCGTAGATCAGACCGAACCACTGACCGTGTTTGATTTCCAGTCCACCTTCGATGTAGGTACCGTCACTGTATTTATGTTGGTGTTCACCGTTCAAATAGACGCTGCCGCCAATACCCAGTTCGCCGTAAAAACGCAGGGCGGTAGGGCCAGAGTGTGTTAGCTCGGGTGGGGGGAGGACGTTATGTTCCGCGGGCACTACGGTTTCCTGAGCCGATAATTTCAACGGAAGAATCATCAGTAAAGCGGGTAATATTTTATTATTGAGTATTATTTTCATGTGGACACGCATCTGGTTTGGTTATTGGAAGGTGCAGCAGGCAGGGCCTGCCAATGCAATCCGCTAACGCAATGTGGGTCGGCCCCATTTCCCTGGGAGAGATAAAATACCGCCTGAATCAGAACGGTAAACGGAGGGTATATTAGTAAAATATTTAGTAAAAAATATCGTTAAATCAGTAAATCGTTAACTTGATCACAAAGGGTGAAATCGGTATCTTCGCGAGTAGCATCACGACACACTGACCGCCAGGCAGGGTGCTATAAGGACGTTTATGGCGGGATATACCTGACGAATGGCTACGCAGGCTGTCTGGATGCAGCGTAAAATTCATTGGGTGAAAAGGGGGGAAGGATCATCTGGGCGTATACCTGGTTGCGCTGTCCCGGTAAGCTAGCGTTTTTGTCTATCCATTGAGACTTTATGGCCACACTGAAGGAAATCGCAGAAGCTGCGAACGTGTCCGTTGCAACCGTTTCGCGGGTGCTGAATGACGATCCCACTCTAAGCGTGAAGGCGCAAACCCGGCAAAAAATCCTGGAAGCCGCAGAGCGTCTTGAATACAAAGTTCAACCTTCAAAGCGTCACAATGGACATCGGCTGACGTTCGCTGCGTTGTTTACCTATAAACAGGGCATTGAGATTAACGATCCCTACTATCTGGCGATGCGTTATGGCATAGAAACTCAATGTGAAAAACTCGGCGTTTCGCTGGTGGCTTGCTATGACTTCAACGGTGAGAAATCGTTGCCCGTGGCGGATGGCCTGCTGGTAATTGGCCGACCACAGCCTGCGTTGTATGAGCAGTTAAGCCAACAAAAATTGCCGGTGGTATTCGTTGACGGCGTGGTTGAAGATCCGCAGTTCGATTGCGTCAACGTTGATTTGTTCAAGATCAGCCAAAAGGTGATCGACTACTTCATTGGACGGGGTTACTCGCGCATTGGGTTTATCGGTGGGCGTGACGATCCGGCCTTTGCCGATCAACGCGAGCAGGCGTTTGTGGAGTATGGTCGCCTGAAAAGTGTGGTACAGCCCAAGGATATTTACACCGGTGATTTTAGCAGCCAAGCGGGTTACCAGTGTGCCAAGAAGATGCTGGGCGGTAACGCCGATTATCCTCCGGCGCTGTTTGTAGCAACCGACTCTATCGCCATCGGCGTATTACGTGCTTTGCACGAACATTCGATTCAGGTACCTGGGCAGATTGCGCTGATCAGCGTGAACGATATCCCGACCGCGCGCTTTATTTTCCCTGCCTTATCAACGGTTCGCATTCCGTCAGAAACCATGGGTGCTCAGGCCGTCAATTTGTTGACGGAGCGCATTCGTGATGAGCGGACCGTCCCTTTATCTATCTTTGTTCCCAGTTCGCTTCAGCTACGCGACACCACCGTTGTGTAATCAACCCCTGTGTTACTGGCCGTTAGCCGTAGCGCAGGGGCGCCCGCCAGAGTAAAAATTAACATCATGATTAAAAAAGATATTTAAAATTTAGTGTGATCCCGTCGGCATTGGGTAAATATGATCTGTAATTTTTACTAAATATTTACTATCGTTCTCCCATTGAAAGATGTCGGGAGACGTGACGTGAATAATTGGGAAAACATAGAAAAGCAGTCAGAGAATCGCTTACCACCACGAGCGAGTTTCTTCAGCTATCAGGATGTCGAACAGGCATTGCGTTTTGACCGCAACGCAAGTTTGGGTTTCCAACTGCTGAGTGGGCGTTGGCAGTTCCGTTACTTCGAGCACCCAGATTTGGTACCGGCTGCGTTCTACAGCCAGCCAATGGCAGAATGGGGTGACATTGCCGTGCCGGGCATGTGGCAAATGGAAGGGCACGGTCAGCTGCAATATACCGACGAAGGGTATCCCTTCCCGATCGATGTACCTTATGTCCCAACGAATAACCCGACTGGCGCCTATCAACGTCATTTCACGCTGGATGCTGAGTGGGAAAATCAGCAGGTCATCATCAAGTTTGACGGTGTGGAAACCTATTTTGAGGTCTATCTCAATGGCCACTACATTGGGTTCAGCAAAGGTAGCCGGCTGTCCGCCGAGTTTGATCTCAGCGACCATGTGAAGCCAGGCGACAACCTGCTGTCTGTCCGTGTGATGCAGTGGGCCGACTCCACCTATATTGAAGATCAGGATATGTGGTGGATGGCCGGCATTTTTCGCGATGTTTACCTGATCGGCCAGAGGCAGACGCACATCCATGATCTCCGGATAATCACGACCTTCGATGAGCAGTATTGCGATGCGATTCTGGCGGTAGACGTTGGGCTGCACACGCTTGGGCAGAAAGTGGCGGCGGGTTACCGTCTGACCGCGCAGCTTTTTGATGGTGAAACGTGTATTGCCGAACAGGGTGTGAACAACCTCAATATTGAAGGGCACAGCGATTGCCGATTTGAGATCCCGGTCCGTCAGCCGAAGCAGTGGAATGCGGAAGAACCCTACCTGTACCAATTACTGCTTAGCCTGTATGACAACAGCGGAAATCTGTTGTCAGTAGTGCCGCAGCGGGTGGGATTCCGTGAGATCAGCGTGCGTGACGGATTATTCTACGTCAACGGACGTTATCTAAAACTACATGGTGTTAACCGCCATGATCACGATCACCGCAAGGGACGTGCCGTGGATATGGCAAGGGTTGAACGTGACATTGTGTTGATGAAACAGCACAACATTAACTCAGTGCGAACCGCGCATTACCCGAACGATCCCCGTTTTTACGAGTTGTGCGACATCTACGGCCTCTTTGTGATGGCCGAAACCGATCTGGAAAGCCACGGTTTCGCCAACGTGGGTGATATTAGCCGTATCACCGACGATCCACGTTGGGAAAATGCCTACGTCGAGCGTATTGAACGCCATGTGATGGCACAGAAAAACCACCCTTCAATCATCATCTGGTCATTGGGTAATGAATCGGGTTATGGCTGCAACATCCGCGCTATGGCCAAACGTTGTAAGGCACTCGATGCCACCCGATTGGTGCATTACGAAGAAGACCGGGATGCGGAAGTGGTCGACGTGATCAGCACCATGTATTCCCGCGTGGCGATGATGAATGCGTTTGGTGAATATCCTCATGCCAAACCACGCATTCTGTGTGAATACGCTCATGCGATGGGGAACGGACCGGGCGGCTTGTTCGAGTATCAGTCAGTGTTTAACCGCCATGCCAGTCTTCAGGGGCATTACATCTGGGAGTGGTGCGATCACGGATTACTGAGCCATGACGAACAAGGGCGTGAACGTTATCAGTACGGCGGTGATTACGGCGATTATCCGAATAACTACAACTTCTGCATGGATGGACTGATCTACCCAGACCAGCGTCCCGGCCCTGGCTTACGTGAATACAAGCAGGTTCTATGCCCGGTAGAGGTGAGTGGCGTGGGTGAAATGAAGCCGGTACTGCGGGTTAAAAACCGCTATTGGTTCAGTTCGCTTGCGGATATTACGCTGAAGGTCAGCATTAAGGCCGGTGGTCAACAACTGGCCAGTCACGAGATTAAACTGCCTCATTTACAACCAGGTGAATCCGAAGAGGTTCATCTTCCTGACGTGGTACTGGGCAGACAAGAAACCTTCATTGATATCGCCGTTTATAAAGACAGCGCAACCCGTTACAGCGAAAGTGGGGAATTGTTGGGGCAATATCAGCATTTGTTGCAACCTACCACTGCGTCACTCAACCTACCACCGGCGGGCGATCGTGCTTCTGCGTTGCAATGCAAAGATGAAAACCACCAAGTTGTTATCACTGGCGAAAACTTCAGTCTGACATTCTCGCGCTTGAACGGTGAACTCCAGTCGTGGCGTGTCGCCGGGGACGAAGTGGTGGGACGTGCACCGCACCTGTCTTTCTTCAAGCCGGTCATCGACAACCACAAACAGGAATACGAAGGCATCTGGTTGCCGAACCATTTGCAGATCATGCAGCACCATTTCCGAAGCCTGCATTGGGAACAGCAGGGCAATGACATTGTGATCGACGTTCAAACGTTGATTGCACCACCGGTATTTGATTTTGGCATGCGCTGCCGTTACCGCTGGCAGATCTCGCCACAAGGTCATGTCAGTCTGGATCTGTCAGGGACGCCTTATGGCGATTTCCAGCAGGTCATTCCAAAAATCGGCTTGGACTTTGGTCTTAGCCGCCGCTTTGAACAGGTGGTGTATTACGGTCGCGGTCCAGGTGAAAACTACGCGGATAGCTGTAAGGCCAATCTTATCGGCCATTACCAACAACAGGTTGGCGAGCTGTTTGAGCACTATCCATTCCCGCAGGATAACGGCAATCGTCAAGAGGTACGTTGGCTAAGCCTACAGGATGGCAACGGCAACGGGATCTTTATCCAGCCACGACGACCAATCAATTTCAGCCTGTGGCCCTACAGCGCCGAGATGCTGCATCAGGCTCAGCATATTAACGAACTGCAAGAAAGCGACTACCTGACGTTAAACCTCGACGATCAAATTTTGGGGCTGGGTTCCAATTCCTGGGGTTCAGAGGTGCTGGATTCGTATCGAGTTTACCTGTCGCCATTCAGCTACGGCTTTACGCTGGTGCCCTTTAACCAACAAGAAACCGATGGTGCAACGCTTGCCGAATATCATTTCGCGCCAGTCAGTAATAACGCTCAGTCAGAAAAGGTGAACTCATGATTATTATCGAATCATTAGCCGAGTTTCAGCTTATTTATCGTGCAGGGAAAAAATGGCAGCGCTGTATGGAGGCCATTAACAATATCGAACGTATCGAGCCGAATGTTTTTTATTCGGTTGGCGATTCACTGGTTTATCGGCTGGCGTCTGGCCCAGGCCAGCAGCATGGCTGGTTGGAGGGGAATCGTCGTTATTTTGATCTGCACTATTACCTTGCCGGACAGGAAACGATCGAAGTTGCTGATAAAAGCGTGCTGACTTCGGTGGTGGCCTATCAGGATGAAACCGATCGTGAGTTTTTCAGTGGGCAGGGTGAAACACATCGCGTAGGGCAAGGCAACGTCGTTATCTTTGATAACCATCAGGCTCACCGATTTAAAGAAAGTAACCAGGTAAAAAAAGTCATTTTAAAAGTGACTATAGAAGACAGCTATTTCGTTAACAAATAGTTGAATAAAAATAAACCCCATAGCTTTCAAGCTGCTGGCAATAATGCTGCAGCTTGAAAGACGACGGGTATAAGTACCCTACATATTTCGGAGAGTGTCTATGGCTGTGTCGAATAGAAATACTATCGGCAAGTTCGGGTTGCTGGCAATGACGTTCGCGGCAGTGTTCAGCTTCAATAACGTAATTAATAATAATATCCAGCTTGGTATTGCGTCGGCACCGGTATTCTTGGTGGCGACCATCATCTATTTTATTCCGTTTTGTTTGATCATTGCGGAGTTCGTTTCTCTGAATAAAAACTCTGAAGCTGGCGTGTATGCGTGGGTAAAAAGCGCCCTGGGCGGGCGTTGGGCGTTTATGACGGCCTATACCTATTGGTTTGTGAATCTGTTTTTCTTTACCGCGTTGCTGCCGAGGGTAATCGCTTATGCGTCTTACGCGTTCCTCGGCTATGACTATGTCTTTACGCCATTAACGACCTCGATCATCAGTATCTTCCTGTTTGCATTCTCGACCTATATCTCTAACAGCGGTGCCAAACTGTTAGGGCCGATGACGTCTGTGACATCTTCGTTGATGCTGTTGCTGACATTCTCCTACATCATCCTGGCCGGGGCGGCCGTGGTCGGCGGTATCGAGCCGGCGAACCCCATCACGGTTGAAGCCATTACACCAAACTTTAACTGGGCCTTCCTGGGGATTACCGCATGGATTTTCCAGGCGGCGGGTGGGGCAGAGTCCGTTGCGGTGTATGTGAATGACGTGAAGGGCGGCAGCCGCTCCTTTGTGAAAGTGATCATCATTTCCGGGCTGGTTATCGGCGTGCTGTATTCCGTATCATCCTTACTACTTAACGTGTTTGTAAGCCGTGCAGACTTGCACTTTACTGGCGGCACGGTGCAAGTATTTGAAGGGTTGTCGGCGCACTTTGGTCTGCCAGTCGTGCTGATGAACCGCTTTGTTGGCCTGGTTTCCTTTACCGCTATGTTCGGTTCATTGCTGATGTGGACCGCTGCGCCGGTGAAAATCTTCTTTACCGAGATCCCTAAAGGTATCTTCGGTGAGAAAACTATTCGGCTGAATAAGCATGGCGTCCCGACTCGCGCAGCTTGGTTGCAATTCTTTATCGTGATCCCGTTGATGCTGATCCCGACGCTGGGTTCTGACAGCGTGCAGGAATTAATGAATACGTTGATAAATATGACAGCTGCCGCATCGATGTTGCCGCCGCTGTTCATTATGTTGGCTTACCTGAACCTGCGCTTAAAGTACGACCGTGTGCAGCGTGACTTCAAAATGGGGTCACGATTGCAGGGGATTGCGATTGTCAGCACGCTGATCGTTATTTTTGCTGTGGGTTTTGTCGCCTCAACATTCCCTACCGGCGCCAGCATCATGACCATTGTGTTTTATAACGTGGGTGGGCTGGTGATATTCCTCGGTTACGCCTGGTGGAAATATAACCGCTATGCGAAGAGTCTGAGTGCTCAAGCTCGCTATGATGAGGATACGCCGTTAGCGAAGATTGCGCTTGAGTCGCAGGACGGTAAAAAGAACCTCAGTGGGGATCTGGGTTGCAGTACCTTGTCATTGTGATTATCCATGCCCTTCGGCGTTTGCTGAGGGGCAGTAAATAACGACTGAGATTTTAGGCTGCTGTTCTGGTTTCCGTACAAATGTGAAAGCCATCTCTTTTCTGCGGGATGGCTTTTGTTCATGCTGCACCACAAACCGACAAAACTCTTCCAACCAAACAAATGTTAGGTTTAAAAGCTCAAAGAGCTATCCATTTGTTTTTCTAAGATTATTATAAGAATAAAATGCTGTGTTATGGCCAGTGTTTATTTTCGGCTGTTTTTAATCACTGAAACCGCATTTATAATTTGATGTTTATCACAAAATTACTGCTGAAACACTATTCATGCGCCTTACGATCGCCTTCCCAAATCCTCGCTAAAGATATCAATCTCACTTTACTGATTTTCATGGTCGTTATAAAACAAACTCATGTTTAAAAACAAACAAGTGTCCAATATGACCAGCAGAGAAAAACAGATATTGCATCTTCTGAGACGTGATCCTTTGATCCCACAGCAGGAAATTGCCGATGTTTTAGGTATTAGCCGCTCTGGTGTTGCCGGGCACATTATGAATTTAATGAATAAAGGATATATAAAAGGTAAGGGTTATATCTTGTCGGAGCACAGTTATGTGGTGACCGTCGGTTCGACAAATATGGACGTCTGTGGCTATTCCTCATCTAAATTAGTTTATGAAGATTCTAATCCAGGGAAAATAAAATGTACGCCCGGCGGTGTGGGCAGAAATATTGCGCAGAATGTCGCGTTGTTAGGTCAAGAATGCCACCTTATTTCCGTTGTCGGTGACGATTTCTATGGCGAAACCTTATTTGAACAGGCAAAACTGGCGGGTGTACATGTTGACGGCTTCCACAAGTTGCACGGTGAAAATACGTCCACCTATGTCTCTTTGCTCGATAACCGTGGCGAAATGCTGGTAGCCATTAATGACATGCGGATCCTCGAAAAACTCACGCCGGCATTATTAGCCACCTCTAAAGATCTGATCCAGCATGCGGGTGTGTTAGTGGTTGATTGCAATCTTACGGAGGACGCACTGGCTTGGTTATTCGGTCATTCCGGCAGCGTACCGGTATTCGTTGACACCGTGTCGGCATTTAAAGCGCCCAAAATCCGCCGTTGGCTCTCGCATATTCATACGCTCAAACCTAACCGCCTCGAAGCCGAGATGCTCAGCGGCATGGCTATTCACGGTCCTCAGGATGCACCGCCAGTGGCCCAATGGTTCCATCAACAAGGGGTGCAGCGACTGGCACTCAGCATGGGACCCGCTGGCGTTTATTACAGCGAAATTGATGGGCAAAACGGCTGGTCGCAGCCATTGGCCGTCAACATCGTCAATGTGACCGGTGCCGGGGACGCCATGATGGCGGGGCTGGCCCACTGCTGGCTGGAAGATATGACGCTGGCAGACAGTATTCGTTTTGCACAGGGCTGCTCGGCATTAACACTTTCTTGCGAATTCACCAATAACCCTAATCTGTCGAATGGCAGCGTTCAAAAACTGTTGGAGCTACAATCATGAAAAACACCCTTATTTCCCATGACTATCTGGATATTTCACCGGAGGTTGCCGAGGCTTTGGCCCATAAGCGCCCGGTTGTGGCTCTGGAGTCGACCATCATTTCTCACGGTATGCCGTACCCGCAAAACGCGCAGACTGCTCTGGAAGTTGAACAAAAGATCCGTGATAACGGCGCGGTGCCTGCCACTATTGCCATTATCAATGGCCGCATGAAAGCGGGGTTAACCCGAGAGGAGATCGAACTGTTGGGCAAAGAAGGCCATAAGGTGGCGAAAGTGAGCCGTCGTGATCTGCCTTTTATCGTGGCTGCCGGTAAACACGGTGCGACCACGGTGGCCTCCACCATGATTATCGCTGAGATGGCAGGTATCCACGTTTTTGCTACCGGTGGTATTGGCGGGGTGCATCGTGGTGCAGAACATACCTTTGATATCTCAGCGGATCTTCAGGAGTTGGCACGAACCAACGTTGCGGTGATCTGCGCTGGCGCTAAGTCCATTTTAGATTTAGGACTGACGACCGAATACCTTGAAACGCATGGTGTACCGCTGATTGGTTACCAGACATCAACGTTGCCGGCGTTCTTTTGTCGCACCAGTCCTTTCAGCGTGAGTATTCAGTTGGATGCTCCGGCGGAGATTGCCCGGGCTATGGCAACCAAGTGGCAGACGGGCCTGGAGGGGGGCATGGTGATTGCCAACCCGATCCCAGCGCAGTATGCGGTGCCGGAAGATAAAATTAATGCCGCCATTGAGCGGGCCGTGCGTGAATCGGTTGAACAGGGCGTTCAGGGTAAGGACAGCACACCATTTTTACTGGCTCGGGTAGCGGAATTGACCGGTGGTGACAGCCTGACCGCCAATATCCAACTGGTGTTCAACAACGCCAAATTGGCAGCGCAGATCGCTTGCTGTTATCAGGAAGAAGCTGCCTAAAACGACGCGTTACTCCTTAAGTTTTACCCTATAAACAATATTAAATAAAAACGCCTGCCTGAAAGGTGGAGGGGAGTGCTTTTTCATTTTTCACCTTTCAGGTAGGTAAATTTACATACCCACAGGATTTTACGCCACGGCTTGAAATATGACGGGTATAAAGGGATGGATTTATGGACTTATTACGCAGCCTTTTAGGTATCTGTATTCTTCTCCTTATTGCTTTTGTTTTTTCCAACAACCGAAAAAGAATCAGTCTGAGAACCGTAGGCAGTGCATTAATCCTGCAAGTGTTACTCGGTGCGATAATGTTATACATCCCCGCCGGTAAGTGGGTGATTAATGCGATTGCCGGTGGGGTCAATAAAGTTATCTCGTACAGCGATGCGGGCAGCGCATTTATTTTTGGCGGCTTGGTTGGGCCGAAAATGAATGTCTTGTTTGATGGCGCCGGTTTTGTTTTTGCTTTCCATGTTCTACCAGCAATTATTTTTATTACTGCGCTGATCGCTATTCTTTATTACCTGGGTGTGATGGGGTGGGTGATTAACCTGCTGGGTTATGTTTTCCAGAAGATGCTACGGATTAGCAAAGTTGAAGCTTTTGCCGCGGTGACCACCATCTTTTTGGGGCAAAATGAGCTGCCCGCAGTACTAAAGCCTTTTATTAACAAGATGAGCCGCAATGAGCTGTTTACCGTGATTTGCAGTGGAATGGCGTCGATCGCCGGATCGATGTTGGTGGGTTACGCTGGCCTGGGCGTACCGATTGAATATTTACTGGCGGCCTCATTGATGGCGATCCCCGGTGGGATTTTGTTCGCGCGGATGCTGAGCCCGGCAACCGAAGTGTCGCAGGTCGAGTTCAGCCAGATGTCATTTAGTGAGAAACGTCCGGCAAGTATTATTGAAGCTGCCGCGAGCGGGGCAATGCTCGGGCTAAAAATTGCGGTGGGTGTTGCCACCGTGGTGATGGCGTTCGTTGCGTTAATTGCGCTGATTAATGGTCTGATCGGCGGTGTGGGGGATTTGCTGGGATGGGAACACATGAGCCTGGAAAGGCTGTTCGGTTATCTGTTCTCGCCGTTGGCTTACATCATGGGGGTTAACTGGGACAGCGCAGGATTGGTTGGCGGTCTGATTGGGCAGAAGCTGGCGATCAATGAATTCGTCGCTTACGTAAATTTTTCAACCTACCTTAAAGACACGGTTGCAGTGCTGGATCCCAAGACTATCGCTGTGATTTCCTTCGCGCTGTGCGGCTTTGCCAATTTTGGTTCGATCGCCGTGGTGGTTGGGGCATTCAGCGCGGTGGCGCCAGAACGAGCTTCGGATATTGCTAGCCTGGGCCTGCGCGCTTTATTGGCGGCGACGTTATCAAACCTGATGAGTGCCACTATCGCCGGGTTGTTTATCGGTCTTGGCGCCTTGACCGTGCCGTTATGAGTCCTCTCAGACTGGGGTTCTGCCTTGCGTTGAGCACCGGGGTGCTATCCGGCTGTTGGGCTTGGCTGGCGGAGACGCTGCAGTTGGCAAGCTGGATCGGCTTTTTGGGTTGCACGACCTATTTTGCCATTCCGCATAAAGGGCTGGGCGGATTGCTGCGTGGGATGGCGGCCAATATCAGCGGCGCATTATGGGCGGCCGGTGCCATTTTGTTAGCGGCACCGGCTGGCAGCATGTTGGGCGGCATTCTGACCGGTTTGATTTCATTTGCCATGTGTGTGCAAGCCCGCTTGCCGCTGTTGGGTTTTATCCCCGGCAGTTTTATGGGGGCCTGTGCAATGTTTGGTTCTTCCGACAATGGGGTGGCGGTGGTTGAGGCCTTGATCCTGGGAGGCATAATGGGCTTTTTGATGCAGACCAGTGGCCAGTGGCTGGCGACCAGTCAGTATCTTGCTTTGAAGCGTCAGTGATTATCTGCCCCTATAAACTTGCACGTTAGATAAGTGAGTACTAATGTGTAGTAATGAATGAAAATGACATCTTTAAGGCGCTGGCGGATCCAACCCGCCGTTCCATATTCGAAAAACTGGCTGCGGGCAGCATGAATGCCAGTGCCTTGCGCGAAGGTATGGTCATCAGCCAATCTGCGATGTCGCAGCACTTGGCGGTGCTGCGACAGGCTGGTTTGGTGGGGGAGGTGCGACAGGGGCGTTTCGTCAATTATCAGGTGGATCCACAGGGCCTGGCACTGATAGCCCAGTGGCTGGATAAATACCGTGCCTTCTGGCCAGCCCGCATCGAAAAGCTAAATATTTTGCTTAAGGATATGGATCAATGAATCCGACTGATACCAAGCTGCAGCCATTGGTGCTGGAATATCAACTCGATGCACCGGCAGAGAAAGTCTGGCGGGCTATTGGCATCCCTGCATTGCGCGAACAATGGTTACCAAGTGCGGTGCTGGCCGATGCTGTGCCTGTCGTGGTGAAGCTGGGCACAGAAATCAGTTACCGGATGCGTGATGACCAGGCACCGTTCTTCGAAAGCACCGTGACCCTACAAATACTTCCCACCGCTGGTGGTGGCAGTCTGTTACGCGTTATTCACCGGTTGGACGACGCCCGGCTAACGGCGGCGAACGATAGTGGGCGGCACCTGATGCGCGCCGCCTGACGCTCAACTCATCATTCCAATCTGAAAACAGGAGTTCACCTATGCGTGAATCGATGCTGCTCGTCCCTATGGTGATCGAACAGACCAGTCAAGGAGAACGCTCCTTCGATATTTATTCGCGGTTGTTGCGTGACCGTATTGTTTTCCTGAACGGCGAGGTTAACGATCAGGTGGCCGAAATGCTCTGCGCCCAGTTGCTGTTTCTGGAAGCCGAAAACCCGGAGAAGCCGATTCACCTTTACATCAATTCGCCTGGTGGGGTGATCACCAGCGGCTTTGCCATCTATGACACCATGAATTACATCAATGCGCCGGTACATACCCTGTGTATGGGCACCGCACGTTCGATGGGGTCCTTCCTGCTGATGGCCGGGGAGGCTGGGCATCGCATGGCGCTGCCCAATGCCAGCCTGCATGTGCATCAGCCGTTGGGTGGTTTCCAGGGGCAAGCGTCGGATATCCTCATTCATGCTGAAGAGATGAAACGCACCAAGCATACCGTGATCCGCCTGTACGCCGAACATTGCGGCCGCAGCTACGAAGAGGTCGAGCGTGCACTTGATCGCGACCGCTTCATGAGTGCCGATGAAGCGGCAGAGTGGGGGCTGGTGGATAAGGTGTTACGGGCGCGATGACAAGCTGGCCAGCAGACGATCAAGGGCCTGCAGATACTGTTCTTGCAGACTCTGCGCCTGTAGGGAGTCTCCCCGCACCGCGACAAGGGCCAAACCACTGCCATGGGCATGATCAATCAAAATATCGCGCCACTGTAGAGGCTCTGTCGTCATTTCAGCCAGCAAGGCCGTAAGGCGATCGGTAATCTGACGGGTGACCCCGGCAAAGGCCTCTGGCGTGGCAAAGATTGCCAGCGTGAGTTGGGGATGGTAGCCAACTGCGCGGTGATAGCGAGTGAGCAATGTTCGAATTTCTGTCCGTGGATCATCCGATTCGCTCAAACCCTCCAGGGCTTCGGCATAAACGCGATCGGACAAAGCTCGCAGCAGCCCGGCCAGATCACCAATATGGTGATACAGGCTCATCGGCGTGACGCCCAGCCGAGTGGCGAGGGCACGCATCGTCAACCCTTGTCCGCTACTTTCATCCAGCAGGCCAAGAGCGCAATCCAGAATATTCTCCCGTGTTACTCCTTTTCCGTTGGTCGGACGCCCGCGTGGACGGGTCATTGGGGCAATATCTGATAGTGGGATTGCACCAGGCCCGAAGGGAAGCTTCGGCTCGACAGTAATTTTAAATCAATGTCATGTTGCAGTGAGCCAAACAGAGGCCTGCCAGAACCAAGCAGTACGGGAACCTTGGTGATCATCATATCGCTAACCAGCCCCTCGCGCAGAAAGGACTGTATTAATTGCCCGCCATCAACATAGACGTGATGCACATTCTGCGTAGCCAACTGCTCAAGAGCATGCTTTGGCGTGAGGTTGGAAAACCGGACTTTTCCTTCCAATGCCAGAGGAACCGGTTCATTGGCCAGTTGTTTGGACAGTACGAGTACCGGGAGGTCATACGGCCAGCTATCGAAGGTGAGTACTTTTTCATACGTCCCTCTCCCCATCAGGATCATGTCTTTGTCAGCGATAAAGGCATTAAAGCCATGGTCTTCGGCAGATGTGTCGCGTTGCAATAACCAGTCGATGTCGCCATCCTGCCGCGCGATAAAACCATCCAGACTGGTGGCGATGAAAACGTGTGCAGTAACCATTGAATGCTCCATATTTATACGCTGTATATTATTGCGTTGACATGGCCCAAAATCAACAGCACCGCATAAAACAAAAAATCCACGCCGGGGCGTGGATTTTAGAGTCTGCTTCAGAAGACGAGGTTTAGACGTTAAACAAGAAGTTCATCACGTCGCCATCTTTAACGATGTAATCTTTACCTTCTGAACGCATCTTGCCGGCTTCTTTAGCACCTTGTTCACCTTTGTAGGTGATGAAGTCTTCAAACGCGATGGTTTGTGCGCGGATGAAGCCTTTCTCGAAGTCGGTGTGGATCTTACCGGCTGCCTGCGGTGCGGTAGCGCCAACAGGGATGGTCCAGGCGCGGACTTCTTTCACACCAGCGGTGAAGTAGGTTTGCAGGTTCAGCAGTTCATAACCAGCGCGGATAACACGGTTCAGACCCGGCTCTTCCAGGCCCAGTTCTGCCATGAATTCTGCACGGTCTTCGTCATCCAGCTCGGCGATATCTGATTCCACAGCAGCACACACGGCAACCACGACAGAACCTTCACCGGCGGCGATTTCACGCACTTTATCCAGGTATGGGTTGTTCTCGAAGCCATCTTCGTTGACGTTGGCGATATACATGGTTGGCTTGAGCGTCAGGAAGCTCAGGTAGCGGATTGCCGCTTTATCTTCTTCGGTCAGGTCCAGCGCACGCAGCATACCGGCGTTTTCCAGCTGTGGCAGGCATTTTTCCAGTGCGGCCAGTTCGGCTTTCGCGTCTTTGTCGCCGCCTTTAGCTTTTTTCTGCACACGGTGAATAGCACGTTCGCACGTGTCGAGATCCGACAGTGCCAGCTCGGTGTTGATGACGTCAATGTCGTCAGCCGGGTCAACTT
Organism: Serratia grimesii NBRC 13537; assembly: GCF_001590905.1. Taxonomy (GTDB): domain Bacteria; phylum Pseudomonadota; class Gammaproteobacteria; order Enterobacterales; family Enterobacteriaceae; genus Serratia; species Serratia grimesii. The sequence continues at coordinate 255,225 of NZ_BCTT01000010.1, read as the reverse complement.
TGTTGTTAACGTGAATGATGTTGTCATTTTCAAAGCAACGAACCACATGGCCGATCGCTTCTGTTTCGCGGATGTTGGTCAGGAATTGGTTGCCCAGGCCTTCACCTTTGGACGCGCCTTTAACCAGGCCAGCGATGTCAACGAATTCCATGGTGGTTGGCAGGATGCGCTGTGGCTTAACGATCTCGGCCAGTTGGTCCAGACGCGGATCGGGCATCGGTACCACACCGGTGTTAGGTTCAATGGTACAGAACGGGAAGTTGGCTGCTTCGATACCCGCTTTGGTCAACGCGTTGAACAGGGTGGATTTGCCTACGTTAGGCAGGCCGACGATACCGCATTTGAATCCCATGTTGTTATCACCTTAAATATCTTAACTATCAGCCGGTTAGGTTTAACCCACTGCATAAAGGACGAAATAATGGCGCCATTATACACGTAATGGCCGTTTTTCTCGATCTGGCTGTGTATCTAAGGGAAATGTGCTGGCGCAGCCGGTGAGTTATTGATGTTTGAACACGTCGAGCCGGTTTTTTCACCTGGAATCTGGCTGAACAGGGTGCTTGTCACCGGTTTTGTTGGCGGTACCAAGCTTGTTACGCATTGTTGATGGACCTTAATTTACATATATGGGGCTTGCAGAATGTGCTGTTTCCGGCGCATTGAACTATTACCGCGCGCTATTGTATTTATCTTTGGTTCGTTATTTTTAAATTTAATAATTCGACCAGTTGGTTAATAGAACCATTCATATATCATTTATAAAAATAGTTAAAACGTTGTTGTTATTCAATCAAGTAACGCACTGGTTTTTATTGATTATTTATTGTTGTCCGCGTTGTTATTTTGAGTTAGGGTTTTTAATTGTTCTTGATTGATTATTTATAGGTATTCACATAATGAATGGATTCTGTATTTTTATATTGCCACTGTTACTATTATTACTGTCATTCTTTTCTTTTTTTATTCACCGGAGGAATGTAAGGAGGCGAGCGCTATCACCGCGGTCCCGCTATTACATAACGAGAAGGACGCGGATGAAGAATTTGAGGGGATAAAATCCATGGGTTACTTCAACCTACAACGTTGATCCCTCCTGACATTATGAAACCCAGGCTGAAGGTAATCGCGCAGCTTGGGTCGAGAATTCAGTTGATCGTTTTCTGTCGGTACATGCAATTTAATCCACCGCAAAGCAGGAGATATCAGAGCCCATTTTTCTCGCGCTGACGGTGTGGTGGGGATAAATGCAGCAACCCAGCCGGTTTTTTATTGAGATTTGGATCACATTTACACATACTGACACTTCTGATTAACCTACAGGAAACGTGTCGGATGTACTTCTTGCCCAGTCCACCATGAGTTGCCCCCTCCTGAGGTTTGCCGCGCCATGCGGTTCTGCTTCCCGTGCTTCGGGAATGTGTTTTATTTGTCAGAAGTGATTATTCCATGTTTAACCTGAACAATTTCAGGCTGTCAGCCGTCAAGAACGAGATGCTGGCGGGCTTTGTAGTGGCAGTGTCAATGATCCCGGAAGCGGTCGGCTTTTCATTGGTCGCGGGACTTTCTCCCATCGTCGGATTGCACACCGCGTTTATTATCGGTCTGGTGACCGCACTGTTTGGTGGCAAGCCGGGCATGGTGTCGGGCGCGGCTGGTTCGATAGTGGTTGTATTGATGAGTCTGGCTGCACAACAGGGTATGGCATATGTGTTGTGGGCAACGATTTTCGCCGGGGTTATCCAAATTCTGATAGGGGTGTTCCGACTGGGTAAATTTATTCGCCTGGTGCCACTGCCTGCTATCCACGGTTTTGTGAATGGCTTGGCGATCGTCATTATGTTGGCACAATTGCATATGATTGCGGGGCAGGGGCTGCTGATGTACGGGCTGGTGGCCCTGGCGATCCTGGTGGTGGTGTTATTCCCGCGGTTAACGCGGGCTATCCCAGCGTCGTTAGCGGCGCTAATCGTGGTTTCGGCTCTGGCGATTGGGTTTAATCTGCATACTTTACGGGTTGGTGATCTGGCGGATATCTCCGGCGCGTTGCCACATTTCAGCCTGCCGATGGCACCTTTCAACCTGGAAATGCTGAAAGTAGTCTTGCCGTACGCTGTGGTTATCGCACTGGTGGGATTGATTGAGTCGCTGCTGACCATGACAGTGCTTGATGAAATGGGCGGTAAGAAGGGTAATGGCAACCGTGAGAGTATCGCCCAAGGTGCGGGTAATACCCTGTGCGGTTTGTTTGGCTGTTTTGCCGGCTGTGCGATGATTGGTCAGTCGATCATCAACTTCACCTCTGGCGGTCGTGGACGCATTTCTGGTGTCGTCGGTGCGGTACTGCTGATCCTTTTTGTCGTCAGTCTGTCTGGCTATATCGGCCTGCTGCCGGTCGCGGCACTGGCCGGAGTGATGCTGGTGGTGTGCTACAACACCTTTGAATGGAGTTCACTGCGTCGCTTACGCCGAATGCCGAAAGCGGATGCGTTAGTGATGCTATTGGTCACCTTGATTACTATCTTTACCGATCTGGCGATGGCGGTGATCAGTGGGGTAATTATCTCGGCGCTGGTGTTTGCCTGGCAGCAGGCGCGTATACGTGTGCGCCAACATCAGGTAGAAGGTGAGGTCGCCGTATATCAGTTGGACGGCCCACTGTTCTTTGGTTCCACCGCGGCCTTTGCCGACTTGTTCGATCCCAAAAATGATCCGCAAAATGTAGTACTGGATTTTGCCGGCACCCGGGTGATGGATTCCAGTGGGGTAGAAGCCATTGATAAGCTGACGGCACGTTATCTGGCTGCGGGAAAAACCATTCGGTTACGCCACTTGAGCAGTGACTGCGTGCGTTTGTTGAAACAAGCCGGCCCGTTTTGCAGTCATGAATTGGATGATCCGCAATATTATGTGGCGGAGGAGGGTTATCAAACCGACGACGAGAGTGTTGGTGAAGAAACCTTCAAATTGAGAACCTAACACAGTCAGCAGCGGGCGAAATGCCCGCTGCAATCACTTACTATCAGGCTTGTGCCTTGAAACTGTGCAGACGGCGAACGGTTTTCTCCAATCCGTCCGTCAGCAAGAGCTCTGTGCAACGCGCCGCTTCGTCGATTGCTTCATCAATCATTTTCTGCTCGCTGGCCGGTGGTTTGCCGAGTACGAAACCCACCACCTTGTTTTTATCACCCGGATGGCCAATACCGATACGCAGGCGATAGAAGTTCGGGTTATTACCAAACTTATTTTGAATATCTTTGAGCCCGTTGTGGCCGCCGTTGCCACCACCCAGTTTGATTTTTGCGACACCGGGAGGGATATCCAATTCATCATGGGCCACCAGGATTTCGTCCGGCTCAATGCGGTAGAAATTGGCCATGGCCAACACAGCTTTGCCACTGAGGTTCATAAAGGTGGTAGGCACCAGCAGGCGTACGTCATTGCCCGCCAGGTTCAGCCGGGCGGTGTAGCCGAAGAATTTGCTCTCTTCCTTCAACTGCTGGTTGTGGCGCTGGGCCAGTAAATCGACGTACCAGGCACCGGCATTGTGGCGCGTTTGGGCATATTCGGCGCCTGGATTCGCCAGGCCGACTATCAATTTAATACTGCTCACTGGGAAATTCGCTTTGATCGACATAGTGGAAAGGGCATTAGTCTACCTTTCCACGCACCGAATGACAAAATCCTGATGTACCTTCCGCACCGATGTGCCGTTATCGATAGAAGAAAGAATAATTCATTAGCGGAACCATTCAATTTGTTAGCTAATGACTCGAATAAGGTAAAGATTTGTCATGTTTTCTTTACCATTTGTGATCACTTCCTCAATCATCTTGTCGGGCCAGAGGCTATACTCAACTTATCAAAGTGGGTTAACCAGTTACTGAGTTATCCCAGTTGGCAAATGGCACTATGGAGGTGGCATATGAAACGCAGAAACGCGGACAGAATGGGCAACTTTTTTATGGGGCTGGGGCTGATCGTCATGGTCGGCGGCGTCGGATACACCATTGTTGCTGAAGTATCTCAGTTCAATTTACCGCAATTTTTCGCCCATGGCGCAATCATGAGTATTTTCGTGGGGGCGTTGTTATGGCTGGTCGGTGCCCGTATTGGCGGTCGTGAGCAGGTTGCAGATCGCTACTGGTGGGTAAAACACTTTGATAAACGTTGCCGTAACGATAATCATCGTCCGTCACATTGATTAAAAAGATAAAAGGGAGCTAGCACTACGGCAAAGGATATCTGCCGCGCATTAAGGTCTAAGGTCATGTTCGACTACCCGTAGAAAACCCGTTGTTGCTTATGCACCAACGGGTTTTTCTTTTTCTGCTATCGGGCAACTCATCAATACGATGCGGCAGGGCGCCGCACCGAAAAGAGAAGTGATTAATGCTCGAACATCGCAGAAATTGACTCTTCATTGCTGATACGGCGGATGGCTTCAGCCAACATGCCAGACAGCGTCAGAGTACGTACGTTTTTCAGTGCTTTGATTTCTGCTGACAACGGAATGGTGTCGCAGACAATCACTTCATCAATCACCGAGTTCCTGATGTTTTCCACCGCGTTACCGGAGAAGATCGGGTGCGTCGCGTAGGCAAATACGCGTTTGGCACCGCGTTCTTTCAACGCTTCAGCTGCTTTACATAAGGTACCACCGGTGTCGATCATGTCGTCAACCAGCACGCAGTCACGGCCTGCCACGTCACCAATAATGTGCATCACCTGAGAAACGTTCGCACGTGGGCGGCGTTTATCGATGATAGCCATGTCGGTATCGTTAAGCAGTTTGGCGATAGCGCGGGCGCGCACTACGCCGCCGATGTCTGGGGAAACCACGATTGGGTTCTCCAGGTTCTGTTGCAACATGTCTTCCAGCAGGATCGGGCTACCGAACACGTTATCTACCGGAACATCGAAGAAGCCTTGGATCTGTTCAGCGTGCAGATCCACCGTCAAAACGCGGTCAACCCCTACACTGGAGAGGAAATCGGCTACAACTTTGGCCGTGATTGGCACACGAGCAGAACGCACGCGGCGATCTTGGCGGGCATAACCGAAGTAAGGGATAACAGCAGTAATACGACCTGCGGAGGCGCGACGCAGGGCATCTACCATAACAACCAGTTCCATCAGGTTGTCGTTGGTAGGGGCACAGGTGGACTGGATGATGAAAATATCACCGCCGCGTACATTTTCGTTGATTTGCACGCTCACTTCGCCGTCGCTAAAACGACCTACAGCGGCGTCACCAAGGCTGGTGTACAAACGGTTGGCAATACGTTGTGCTAGTTCCGGGGTGGCGTTACCAGCAAAAAGCTTCATATCAGGCACGAGAAGAACCTCAGGCATGCGTCCAGAGAAGATATTATCATTCGGCCTCCGCTAAGGGGCAGTTAGCGACGCCGGCGCAATATCATACGGGTGTGTAAAAAAACAATTTGAACCGCAGCGGCGCAGGGATTACAGGGCCAGGTGTGAACGACTCTGCGCAGCGAAACGAGAACTACGGTTCAATCTGCCCGGAACGAATGCGATGTAGTGGAGAGACGTTAACGCCACGCGCTACAAAACCACGTATCCACTCCGGGGCTTGATTTAACACCTGACGGGCGGCGGTTTCTGTGTCGAATTCAGCAAACACACAAGCACCTGTGCCAGTCAGGCGTGACGGCGCGTATTCTAACAGCCAAGAAACAAGCTGTTCAACCTCGCGAAAACGTTTTCTTGCTATTGGTTCGCAATCATTTGCGTAAGTTGCCTGTAACAGCACATTTAACGGGCGAACCGGGGTATCTCTTTTTAAATCGACATCACCAAAAATGATCGGGGTGGGGATGCTGACGCCTGGATGAGCAACCAAATACCACTTTTCTTGTGGGTTCGCCGGTTGTAACTGCTCACCGATGCCTTCAGCAAAGGCGGCATGACCCCGAACGAAAACCGGTACATCGGCGCCGAGGGTTAGCCCCAGCTCCGCTAATTGGTCATCACTCAAGCCGCAGTGCCACAGTTCATTTAACGCCACCAAGACCGTAGCCGCATTGGAAGAACCCCCTCCGAGGCCGCCACCCATTGGCAGACGCTTATCGATACTGATGTCAGCACCGCGCGGAGCGGTGTTCAGTCCGTGACTGTCGCAATACTGCTGCAATAGCCGAGAAGCACGGACGATCAAGTTTTGCTCGTCCGGCACGCCTGCGACAGGGGTCAGCAGGCGGATATTGTCATCCTGCCGTACGTCGATAGTCAGCGTGTCGCCGTAATCCAAAAATTGGAACAGCGTCTGCAGTAGATGATAACCGTCGGCACGCTGCCCGGTGATGTATAAAAACAGATTGAGTTTAGCTGGCGCTGGCCACTGGCGGATCATTTGAGTGTCCAATTGTCCATTTTCAATTTGATGCGCTGGTCACCCTGTTTCAGCTCGAGGCGGCTTGGTAACTGTGGTGTGAGGCTGTTGTTGTAATCCTGGTAGTCCACGGTCCAGGTCTGGTTGCCTTGTTGGTAACTCAGTGAATTCAAGCGGTACTGGTCATCCAGCTTGAAGTCGCTGGCCTCACCTGGCAGGCCGAGCATCCATTGACGCAGGTTGTCCAGTGGAATGGCCATACCGGTCAGCTTGCGGATCATCTCTTCGGCGTTATCACTGACATAGCGCTTGCCCTGGTTATCGGTCAATTGCACCACGTTTTTCTGTACGTTGAGATCAAGCTCAGTGCTGCCAAGCGGGTTGGTCAGCAGCAGGCGATAACGTTCCGGGGAATACTGTTGCCAGAAGAAACGTGCATAGACTTTTTTCTGGTCTGACAGATAAGCAAAAGAGCCACGGGTCTGATACTGATCCAGCTGTTGCACCGCTTGTTCGTGGGCACGCCACTGTGGTGACGTCGGGCTGGTAGCTGGACCAGTCGGCTTGGTGGTAGTACAGGCAGCCAGCACCAGGCTGGCCAGCGGGATCAGGCGTAGCAAACTAACTTTGCGTATTGGCATAACTTTCTCTTGTCCTTTTGTCCTTACGGGCACGCACAGCGAAACCGTGGTATCACCATTTACGCTAGCGGGACTGCGCAGGCGCGTCAATTTTTTGCAGCATCACGTTGAATCTTCCCGGCTTTGTCACGGCTATGTGGCTCGGGATTATGCGCAGTGTTTGCTGTTAAGATTAACACAATCACTCAACCATGCCGCTGCACGCACAAGAATATCTCTGGGTAAGCCTATTGCTTGCCGTTGGCGTTTAGTTGATGTCGCGAACTGTATGATATGGGTGTTTATCGCCGGGAGGACACTCGAATATGAAGCTTTCAGTACGGATCATTATTTCGTTGTTATGCTTTGCGGGCTCTGCATTTTTCTACCTTCAGGCTAAACATGTTTTTTGCCAACAGGTCTCATTCCTTTTAGATCCTACCTTTCGTTGCGGTACTTTGGGCTGGTAAGCACCGGATGTTTGATAGCTACCGCCATACTCAGGGTGCATGTTTTACCCAATACTGTGCGGAATATCGCATACTGCACTAAAATTCAGTATGTAATGTCGCCAAATTATTATTCATCTCACTGTATTTATTACCGATTAATCAATTGATGCTGACTATTTCAGCGATTGAACGGAAGATGCGGTTGTGACTTTTATTGATCCCGCGCATCAAGTAGAATGCCGTTCAACGAGAACCCGTACCAAAAGAAGTATTACTCGAAGCAATGACCCTGCTGGCGTTAGGTATAAATCACAAAACCGCTCCGGTTTCTCTGCGTGAAAGGGTGACCTTCTCTCCAGAGTCAATCGAACAGGCGCTGACCAGCTTGCTCCAACAACCGTTGGTGCAGGGCGGTGTCGTGTTGTCTACCTGCAACCGTACCGAGCTTTATCTTAGCGTGGAGCAACAGGAACATATTCACGAACAGCTGGTTGCCTGGCTGTGTGAGTACCACCATCTGCGCCCGGAAGAAGTGAGTAAAAGCCTGTATTGGCACCACGGCAATGACGCGGTTAGCCATCTGATGCGTGTGGCCAGTGGGTTGGATTCATTGGTACTGGGCGAGCCGCAGATCCTCGGGCAGGTAAAAAAAGCCTTTGCCGAATCACAACGCGGTCAGTCACTGTCTGGTGAGCTTGAGCGTCTGTTCCAAAAATCCTTCTCTGTTGCCAAACGCGTGCGCACAGAAACCGAAATTGGTGCCAGTGCTGTATCTGTGGCTTTTGCCGCCTGTACTTTGGCTCGACAAATCTTCGAATCGCTTGCTGAACTGAATGTGCTGCTCGTCGGCGCAGGTGAGACGATAGAGCTGGTGGCGCGTCATCTGCGTGAGCACAAAGTACGGCACATGATTATCGCCAACCGTACCCGCGAGCGCGCCCAACTGTTGGCGGATGAAGTCGGGGCAGAAGTCATTACGCTGCCGGAAATCGACGAGCGTTTGGCTGACGCCGACATTATTATCAGCTCAACTGCCAGCCCGCTGCCGATCATCGGTAAAGGGATGGTGGAACGAGCACTGAAAGCGCGCCGTAACCAGCCAATGCTATTGGTGGATATCGCCGTACCTCGCGATATTGAACCTGAAGTGGGCAAGCTGGCTAACGCCTATTTGTACAGCGTGGACGATCTGCACGCCATCATTCAAAGCAATCTGGCGCAGCGCAAGGCCGCGGCAGTGCAGGCGGAGTCGATCGTTCAGCAAGAAAGCACCAACTTTATGGCCTGGCTGCGCTCACAGGGCGCGGTGGAAACTATCCGCGATTATCGTTCGCAGGCCGACCAGATCCGTGCAGAAATGGAAGCCAAAGCGTTGGCTGCCATTGCGCAAGGCGCCGATGTGGAACAGGTTATTCACGAACTGGCCCACCGGCTGACCAACCGCCTTATTCATGCCCCTACCAAATCCCTCCAACAGGCCGCCGGCGATGGCGACGTGGAGCGGTTGCAATTATTACGCGACAGCCTCGGGCTGGATCAGCATTAGTTTTCTCTTTTAACAGGGTTTAATACCACGCATGAAGCCTTCTATTGTTGCCAAACTGGAAGCGTTACAAGAGCGCCATGAAGAAGTGCAGGCGCTGCTCGGCGATGCCGGCGTTATTGCCGACCAAGATCGGTTCCGCGCGTTGTCGCGCGAATATGCACAGCTGACCGACGTTAGCCGCTGTTTCCTGGAATGGCGTCAGGTGCAGGACGACCTGGCAACGGCGGAAATGATGCTGGACGATCCTGAAATGCGCGAAATGGCGCAGGAAGAGCTGAAGCAGGCCAAGGCGGCGACGGAAGAGTTGGAGCAACAGTTGCAGCTGCTACTGTTGCCGAAAGATCCGGATGACGAGCGCGATTGTTTCCTGGAAGTCCGTGCTGGTACCGGCGGTGACGAAGCGGCAATCTTTGCCGGTGATTTGTTCCGTATGTACAGCCGTTATGCCGAAACGCGTCGCTGGCGCGTTGAGATCATGAGCGCCAACGAAGGCGAGCATGGCGGCTATAAAGAAGTGATTGCCAAGGTTTCTGGCGATGGTGTTTTCGGTCAATTGAAATTTGAATCCGGCGGCCACCGCGTACAGCGTGTACCGGAAACCGAGTCGCAGGGGCGTATTCATACCTCGGCCTGCACCGTGGCTGTAATGCCTGCCGTGCCGGAAGCTGAACTGCCGGAGATCAACGCAGGCGATCTGAAAATCGACACTTTCCGCTCTTCTGGTGCCGGTGGTCAGCACGTTAACACCACCGACTCGGCAATTCGTATTACTCACTTGCCGACCGGCATTGTGGTGGAATGCCAAGACGAGCGTTCACAGCACAAAAACAAAGCCAAGGCGATGTCAGTGCTGGGCGCACGTATTCGTGCAGCCGAGATGGCCAAACGCCAGCAGGCGGAGGCATCAACACGCCGCAACCTGTTGGGGAGCGGCGATCGTTCCGATCGCAACCGAACCTACAATTTCCCGCAGGGGCGAGTGACCGACCACCGTATCAACCTGACGCTGTACCGTCTGGATGAAGTAATGGAAGGCAAACTGGACATGTTGATCCAGCCGATTGTGCAGGAATACCAGGCCGACCAGCTTGCTGCGCTGTCCGCTGAGCCTGAGTAATGGATTATCAATCCTGGCTGAAGGCGGCGGTTGCCCGGCTGACGCAAAGTGAAAGTGCCCGGCGTGATGCCGAAATCCTCTTGGGTTTCGTGACTGGCCGGGCCAGAACTTTCCTGATGGCGTTTGGTGAAACATTACTGACGCAACAACAGCAGGAACAGTTGGAAAGGCTGCTGGTGCGCCGCGAACGTGGCGAGCCGGTGGCGTATCTGGTCGGCGAACGTGAGTTTTGGTCGCTGCCGCTGTCAGTCTCGCCGGCCACTTTGATCCCTCGTCCAGACACCGAATGTTTGGTAGAACTGGCGTTGGAGCGTCTACCGCCGTCCCCTTGCACCATCCTCGATCTCGGCACCGGCACTGGCGCCATTGCGCTGGCGCTGGCTAGCGAACGCCCGGACTGCAGCGTGACGGGCGTTGATTTACAGCCTGAAGCCGTGGCGCTGGCACAGCATAATGCGCAGAAGCTGGCGATCGCCAACGTGCAATTTCTTCAGGGTAGTTGGTTTGCGCCACTGACCGGGCAAACTTTCGCTTTGATCGTCAGCAATCCTCCGTACATTGACGCAGCCGATCCACACTTGGCGCAAGGTGACGTACGTTTTGAGCCTAGTAGTGCGCTGGTCGCGCAGCAGCATGGATTGGCGGATTTGTCCGCTATCGTGCAACAGGCACCACAGCATTTGCAGCCACAGGGGTGGCTTTTGCTTGAACACGGTTGGCAGCAAGGTGAGAGCGTACGTGCACTGCTGCAGGCCGCCGGTTTTATTTCGATCGCCACTCGCCGTGACTATGGTGACAACGATCGCGTGACGTTTGGCCAATGGCCGCAGCAGTAACTGAAAACCAACAAGACGCTAGCCTCGGGCTTTCAAGTTGTTACCCGGCAGCAAGTTTGCTCGCCTCCTGATGTTGGCTCAGGTAAGCCACTGGGATGCGTGAGCGTAGGTAATAACGCCGCAACTTGAAAGACGGCGGGTATAAGCACACAGCGAATAAATAAAAGGAAGCAATATGGCAGTCTACTCGGCGTTAAAACATCTGCATTTGTTGACGGTAACCATCAGTATTGTCTTGTTTGTATTGCGTTTCTTCTGGAAGTGGCGTAATTCGGCTATGATGAACAAGCGCTGGGTGAAGATAACACCGCACATAAATGATACGGTGTTGTTCGCCAGTGGCATTGCGTTGGTCGTGATGTTCAAGCTTTATCCGCTGTTGGGTATGGACTCATGGCTGACCGAGAAGCTGTTTGGCGTTATTATCTATATCCTGCTTGGCTACGTCGCATTGGGCAAGAAGACCAAAAGCCAGAACCTACGCACACTGGCGTTTGTGCTGGCGTTGGGCTGTCTGTACCTGATAATTAAACTTGCCACGACGAAAATACCGTTTCTGATGGGATACTTATGAGTAGCATTGCTGATTTTGAATTTAACACCTCGCTGCTGAGCGAGGGCGTGATCCTGGTATCGCAGTCCGTACGGCGTGATTTCCCCGCCGTCGAGGTCGAACGTAAGCTGCAACAGCTGGTCGACGACGCGCGAGCGGCAGTGCCGCAGGATCTCAGCCAGGAACAGCAACTGGACGCGCTCATTGAATTGTTCTTCAAAACCTGGGGTTTTGGTGGTGCCAGCGGTGTGTATCGTCTGTCTGACGCTATCTGGTTGGATAAAGTGCTGGAAGGGCGCCAGGGTACGCCGGTTTCATTGGGCACCATTTTCCTGCATATTGCCGCGCATTTGGATTTACCGCTATTGCCGGTGATTTTCCCCACTCAGCTGATCCTGCGGGCAGACTGGCTGGATGACGAAATGTGGCTGATCAACCCGCTCAACGGCGAGACGCTGAACGAACACCAACTGGAAGTGTGGATCAAGGGCAACCTGGGTCTGGCCTCCGAGTTGGAAGACGATGATCTCGATGAGTCAGAAAACGTCATGGTGGTGCGTAAGATGCTGGATACGCTGAAAGCTGCCTTGATGGAAGAAAAACAGATGGAAATGGCACTACGCGCCAGCGAAACGGTACTGTGCTTCGATCCGGATGATCCTTACGAAATTCGCGATCGCGGGCTGATTTACGCCCAACTGGAATGTAACCATATCGCCATTTCCGATCTCAACTATTTTGTCGAACAGTGCCCTGAAGATCCGGTCAGCGAAGTGATCAAAATACAGATCCACTCGATTGAACCGAAACAGGTCACGCTGCATTAATTCATTTGATTTAACATCAACAAAGGCGAAAGCATGAAACAGAAAGTGGTTAGCATTGGTGACATCAACGTAGCGAACGATCTGCCGTTTGTGCTGTTTGGCGGTATGAACGTGCTGGAATCGCGTGATTTGGCGATGCGCATCTGCGAACACTACGTCACCGTGACGCAAAAACTGGGTATCCCTTACGTTTTCAAAGCCTCTTTTGATAAAGCAAACCGTTCTTCTATCCACTCGTACCGTGGTCCGGGTCTGGAAGAAGGGATGAAAATTTTCGAAGAAATCAAAAAAACCTTCGGCGTGAAAACCATCACTGACGTGCACGAAGCGTCACAAGCGCAGCCCGTGTCCGAAGTGGTTGACGTTATCCAGTTGCCGGCTTTCCTGGCACGCCAGACTGATCTGGTGGAAGCGATGGCGAAGACCGGCGCAGTGATCAACGTCAAGAAGCCTCAGTTCGTTAGCCCAGGCCAAATGGGTAATATCGTCGACAAGTTCAAGGAAGGCGGTAACGACCAGGTAATTTTGTGCGATCGCGGCAGTAACTTTGGTTACGATAACCTGGTCGTCGACATGCTGGGCATCAACGTGATGAAAAACGTCACAGGTGGCCACCCGGTGATCTTTGACGTCACCCATGCGCTGCAAACCCGTGATCCGTTTGGCGCGGCTTCCGGTGGTCGTCGTGCGCAGGTTGCTGAGTTGGCGCGTGCTGGTATGGCGGTTGGCCTGGCTGGGCTGTTTATTGAAGCGCACCCAGAGCCAAATAGCGCCAAGTGTGATGGTCCGTCTGCGTTGCCGCTGGACAAGCTGGAGCCGTTCCTGGTACAGATGAAAGCCATCGACGATCTGGTGAAGAGTTTCCCAGAGCTCGATACCAGCAACTAAGCGAGTTTTCTCGTAGTAAAAAGCCCGACGTGTCGGGCTTTTTTGTTTTTTAGCGTTCTAGCGCTGCCAGCGCCTCGGGTAGCGTTGCGTAGAAATGCAGTTTCCCTTCAATAGGTTGTACCCGTGCCCGCGCCAGCGTTTTCAATGGCTGGAATGGCATGTCGGTGATCGCCAATTGCTTGCCTGGCGGCAGGGCTTCGATAAAACGCTGTAGGGCATCTAAACCACCGGCGTCCAATACGGGTACTGCATCCCACTGCAACACAATCACGTCATAGCTCTCGCTGCGCACCAGCAACTCATTAAAAATGCGCTCAGCGGCGGCGAAGAACAGCGGGCCATTCACACGCAGCACCAGACGGCCGTTTTCGGCGCTCAGTTCGCTTAGGCGGGTCATGCGTGCAATACGTCGCATGAACAGCAATGAAGCCAGCACGATACCCACAGTGATGGCAATCACCATATCAAACAGAACGGTCAGTGACATGCACAGCAGCATCACCAGAATGTCGTCTTTCGGTGCCCGTCGTAGTAGGTAAACGACCTTATGCGCCTCGCTCATGTTCCAGGCGACCATTAGCAACAATGATGCCATTGCGGCCAGTGGCAGCCAGGACAACCAGGGTGCCAGCACCAGTAGTGCCAGTAACACCAGCAGCGCGTGGATAATGGCAGATACCGGCGAAGTAGCCCCTGCGCGCACGTTGGCCGCAGAGCGCGCGATTGCTGCGGTAGCGGTAATGCCGCCAAAGAACGGCGCAATAATATTGCCGGCACCTTGACCAATCAGTTCGGTATTAGAGTTGTGTTTCTTACCGGTCATACCGTCTAACACGACAGCACACAACAGGGATTCTATAGCGCCCAGCATGGCCATGGAAAACGCAGCAGGCAGCAAAGCGGAGATAGTTTGCCAGTTCAGGGCCATTGGTTTGCCATCGCCGGCGGGCAGATCCCACGGGAGCATCAATTGCGGCAGGATAGGCGGGATACCTTGGCCCTGAGTGCCGTCAGCCAATAGATAACTGAAACGTGAGCCGATAGTTGCTACGGGGTGATCAAACATCGCCAGAACGCCCATGACCGCTGTACCTGCCAACAACGCCGGCAAATGACCGGGCACCCGTAGACCGAGTTTCGGCCAGAATATCAGAATTAGCAGGGTCACTGCGCCGATCAGCGTATCGCCTATATCTAACGTAGGCAACGCTTGTACCAGCGCGTAAACCTTACCTACATAGTGTTCCGGCACCACTGCCAAGTGCAGGCCGAAGAAATCCTTCACCTGCATAGTTGCAATAGTAATGGCGATGCCGGAAGTAAAACCCAGCGTCACAGACAGAGGAATATATTCAATAAGCCGACCAAAGCGGGCTAATCCCATAAGCACTAAAAACAACCCGGAAAGCAGGGTGGCGATTAGCAACCCAGAGAGCCCGAACTGCTGGGAGACGGGGTACAGGATCACCACGAAGGCAGCAGTAGGACCGGACACGCTGTAGCGTGAACCACCACTGATGGCGATCACAATCCCGGCGACGGCCGACGTATAAAGTCCATATTGTGGGGGGACGCCGCTGGCAATCGCCAGTGCCATCGCCAAAGGGATGGCGATAATGCCGACAGTAACGCCGGCAATGGCGTCTTTAAGCAGGCGTTGCAGAGAGTAAGGTTCCCGCCAGCAGGCATCTATCAGCGCGCTGAACGGCCGGATGCCGTTAATTTCATGCGTTTTCATCTAAGGTGTAAACCAAGTCTATAAAAGAGAACGGAATGGCGGGCCGGAAAAGGTCCGTCTCGAATAGCTGATAGACACCATACGCCTGTTAGGGCAACGATTCATAGATGTACATCAATGCGGTGCTGAAAATCGGAGTTATACTCTTTCAGATTGAAGAATTGACACCAGATATTAGGCTGGCCGTGGTTTAAACGGTCAGCCTAAATAGAATAAGGCTACTTTCATCCCTTAATGGACTACTGGCAGGGATAACCCGAGAAAGTGGGCTAAGGTACCAACCAGCAGATTATGGTCTTCCCGTTGTGGCGCGCCAGAAATGCTGATGGTGCCGATGCAACCGAGACCCGTTAAATTGACAGGAAAGGCACCGCCATGAACCGAATAGTCTCGAACGCTCAGACCGTATCGTTCTTCCAGAGTTGATTGCCGCTGCTGCAGGCGCAGACCAATTGCATAAGAGCTTTTGTGGAAGTGGTTTACCACGTTGCGTTTACGTCGTACCCAGTCAGCAATATCGGGCGTGGTGCCTGGCATGGCATAGTAAAAGAGAGTCTGCCCTGCAAGCTGTATCTCTATGGCGATCGACAGGCGGCGTTGTTCCGCGGCAGATTTCAGTGCGGCCCCCAGTTCCCAGGCAGTATTATGATCAAAATGGTTAAAGGTTAACGCCGTTTCCTGTTCAGTAAGCGCGTGCAATTCATCATCAATGTTCATGGTTGTCACCCCTCATATTGGTCGCTAACAGACTATCCTGAACCGGACATATGGGATAGATACCTTGGAAATAACATAGAACTGCTAATCTATTATTAATCTGGGTAATATCTCCGATGCTGAGCTGGATGAGACAGGGATTGGTTCTCAACATTTATTGTTTAATCACCCTGTTATTCTCGTGGAGCATAGCGAATATTTATGACTTACGTTGCGTCAATTCCCACCTTGTATAGTGACGCCTGCATTACCTATGCCACACTGTCCATCAGCTATTTTGCTCTCAGCAAGAACGCCCCTTTTTCCTATGATTCCGAGCTGTGGAAACGTCTGCTCTTTGGCGCACTGGCAGGCCTGGCGGTTCTTTTTCTAAATCAGGATAGATTAGAGTTGGTCGGTGACGTGCATTACAGCTTCGTGATGATCCCAATGATATTGGTGACGTTTTATGGTGGTGCCGTCAGTGGGTTCGCCTGTTATCTGATGTCGCTGATTTTCAGCGGGGGCTTTACTGTCGATAACCTGTTTATCGGCTCGATCATCATTCCATTATTGCTGTCGCGAGTTTGGCGGAGAAAATCGAATCGGGTGTTCTATCTCACCATTTGCCTCATTGCGCTGTATCGCATCGCGGTAGTCTGGTTTTTTGTGGATATGCGGGTGCTGTGGCCAGATGTGTTGCTGTACCAGGCTATTTCCGCCCTGTGTCTGGCCATTTGCTACCATGCGATCAACTTCAAAGAGCGGCACATTCATGCCTATTTCTCTATGCGTGATAAAGCCACCATCGACAGCCTTACCCATCTCAGTAACCGCGCCAGTGTGGACTACCGACTGATGCTGCAACAGGTAGAGCGTCGACCTTGTGGGTTGATGATTCTCGATTTGGATGATTTCAAACATATCAACGATACCTATGGCCATTTGGTTGGGGACGTGCTGTTGGCGCGAGTGGGTACGTTGTTAAAAAGCAGCGTACGCAGCGAAGATTTCGTCGGCCGCTATGGCGGTGAGGAGTTTATTGTTATTACGGCCAATTACGATCCAGCGACGATTGATGGCGTCGCAGAACGTATTCGCCGCAGCGTGGAAGCCACCACGTTTCTACTGGATGACGGCGGTGAGGCACACATCACGGTTTCTATCGGTGCGTCGCTGTATCTGCCCGGTATGGCGGTCGATAAGGCGATAGAGGTCACGGATGAAGCGCTATATGACGCCAAACGCAAAGGGAAAAATCAGGTGGTGTGCAGCCGGTTGATGCAGTTTTCACCGCTTGGTGCAGGCTTCCGCCGCGAATGATCCCCTCCTGATATTCACAGGAGGGGAAAGGGTCAGGCTGTCAACGTATGCTCGCGGAATGCAGTCAGTAACTCTTCTGTAAACTTCAGGCGTTTCTGGCGGTCGGTCAAATCCAGCATAAATTTCAGCTTGGTTGGCCCATCCAGACGATAGATTTGTGGATTACTCTGTAGCAGACCAATCAAATAACCTGGGTCAACCAGGTTCTTCTCGCCAAACTCAATAAACCCGCCGCGTTCATTGCCTTCTATGCGTTTTATGCCCAGTTTTTGGGCATGTTGACGCAGAGCCGCACATTGCAGCAGGTTACGTGCTGGATCGGGCAGCAGACCGAAGCGGTCAATCAGCTCCACTTTCAGTTCTTCCAATTCACCGTCGTTTTTCGCACTGGCAATACGTTTATAGAACGACAGACGGGTGTTAACGTCGGGAATGAAATCATCCGGCAGCAGGGCAGGCATACGCAGCTCCACTTCCGTTTGGTTGCTGGTGAGGTCTTCGAGCGAAGGCTCACGTCCGTGCTTAAGCGCATCAACTGCACTTTCCAACAGTTCCATATACAGTGAAAAACCAACGGTGGTCATCTGGCCACTCTGATCTTCACCCAGCAGTTCGCCCGCGCCACGAATCTCCAGATCGTGAGTGGCTAACGCAAAGCCGGCACCCAAATCTTCCAGCGACGCGATGGCCTCCAGACGTTTATGGGCGTCGGTGCTCATGGCTTTCGGATTCGGCGTCAGCAAATAGGCGTAGGCTTGATGGTGTGAACGCCCGACGCGGCCGCGTAGCTGATGCAACTGCGCGAGACCAAAGCGATCCGCCCGCTCAATGATAATGGTATTGGCGCTGGGGATATCGATGCCGGTTTCGATAATGGTGGTACAGACCAACACGTTGAAACGCTGGTGGTGGAAGTCGTTCATCACCCGTTCCAGATCGCGTTCACGCATCTGGCCGTGACCGATAGCGATACGCGCTTCTGGTACCAACTCGGCCAGTTTTTCTGCTGCTTTTTCGATGTTTTCTACATCGTTGTACAGGTAGTAAACCTGACCCCCACGCAATACTTCGCGCAGGATTGCTTCGCGAACGACCAAACTGTCATACTCGCGGACAAAGGTTTTTACTGCCAGGCGACGGGCAGGTGGGGTAGCGATAATTGACAGGTCACGCATGCCACTCATGGCCATGTTCAGCGTACGCGGGATAGGTGTGGCAGTCAGCGTCAGAATATCTACGTCGGCGCGCATTGCTTTAATACGCTCTTTATGGCGAACACCGAAGCGGTGCTCTTCGTCGACGATCAACAGCCCCAGATCTTTCCAGCGTAGTTCGCTTTGCAGCAATTTGTGGGTACCAATGATGATGTCAACTTTACCATCGACGGCATCGTCCATCACTTGCTGCTGCTCTTTAGCGCTGCGGAAGCGTGACATCATCTCAATGCGGATTGGCCAGGTTGCGAAGCGATCGCGGAAGTTGTCAAAATGCTGCTGCGCCAGCAGGGTTGTCGGCACCAATACCGCAACTTGTTTGCCGTTTTCAACAGCCAGAAACGCGGCGCGCATTGCCACTTCAGTTTTGCCGAAGCCGACATCCCCACACACCAACCTGTCCATGGCCAAGGGTTGGCACATGTCGCTCAGTACGGCGTTGATCGCCTGTTCCTGATCGGGGGTGGTTTCAAATGGGAAGCTTTGACAGAACAACTGATATTGCTCACGGTTATGTTTAAACGCGAAGCCGGTTTTGGCAGCGCGTTGGGCATAGATATCCAGCAGCTCTGCCGCTACGTCCCGTACCCGCTCGGCCGCTTTCTGTCGTGCGCGTGACCAGGCATCACCACCCAGTTTATGCAGCGGGGCATTTTCGTCTGCGCCTCCCGCATAACGGCTGATAAGGTGTAATGAAGAAACTGGCACATACAGCTTGTCTTCACCGGCATAGGACAGGATCAAGTATTCGGCCTTGATGCCACCGGCTTCCAGCGTGGTTAAACCCACATAGCGCCCGACGCCATGCTCCAGATGCACCACCGGCTGGCCAGGGTGCAGTTCTGCCAGGTTGCGGATCAGGACATCGGTATTAATGGTGCGGCGGTTGTCTTGTCGACGGCGGCTGACGCGTTCGCCGAGCAGATCGCTTTCGCAGATCAGGGCCCGGTTGCGCATACCATCGAGGAAACCGCGCTCGGAGGCACCGACCATCATGTAACGGCCTGCTGGCTCGGCCTGATCGAGATGTTGGATCAACGAGGTGCCGAGCTTGATACGGCCTAGCAGGTCTTGCAACGTTTCACGGCGGCCTTCACTTTCGACCGAGAAAATAACGCTGCCGTCAAAGCTTTCAATAAAGCGGCGCAGATTATCCAGCGGTGCTTTTTGCTGCGCCTGCACGGCCAGATCGGGCAATGCGCGGTAATCCAGATTGGTGTTACCGGCTTTGGCTGGCAGCTCTTCGGTTTTTAGCGCCATGCGCGGCCAGGCTTTCAATTCGCTAAACAGCGTATCGACCCGAAGCCACAGACTGTCAGGTGACAGCAGTGGCCGCATTGGATCGACGCGGCGGCTCTCGTAACGTTGGTTAACGTCCAGCCAGAAACGTTCGGCGGCGCTTTCCAGATTGCCGGTATTGACGATCAGCGTATTGCCTGGCAGATAGCTGAACAGCGATGGCAGCGGTTGATTGAAAAACAGGGGTTGCCAATATTCGATACCGGCTGGCCAGGTCCCTTTACTCACCTGTTGATAAATATGTTCGGCGTCGCGGCGGACTTCAAACTGTTCACGCCATTGACTGCGGAACAGTTCGATAGCGTTTTTATCGGTCGGGAATTCATGCGCTGGCAGCAGGTTGATGGCGTCGACTTCACTCAGCGTACGTTGGTTGTCGACATCAAAGGTGCGCAGACTGTCGATTTCATCGTCGAAGAAATCGATGCGGTAGGGTTCTTCGCTACCCATTGGAAACAGATCAAGCAATGCGCCGCGGGTGGCGAACTCACCGTGCTCCATCACTTGATCGACACTGCGGTAGCCCGCTTGCTCGAGTTGGGCACGTAGTTTGTCGCGCGACAGGCGCTGGCCTTTTTTCATTACCAGCGCATGGCCGTGCAGGAACTCGTGTGGGCAAACACGCTGCATCAGGGTATTGACCGGCAGGATAATGACGCCGCGCACCATGGTCGGCAGGTGGTACAGGCTCGACAGACGCGCGGAGATAATTTCCTGATGTGGCGAGAAGCTGTCGTAGGGGAGGGTTTCCCAGTCTGACAGTGTCGTCACCATTTGATCGGTAAACTGCTGGATTTCGTCGCGCAGCCGCAGCGCATTTTGCATGTCCGGGGCGATCAACATCACCGGCCCGTTATGTCGTTCGATGATCTCGGCGCACTCTACGGCGCAGGCCGAGCCGGTCAGTTGCCCCAACTGGCGCAAATCGCCTGCACGCTCAGGCAAAGAATAACGGGAGGTTGTTGAGGATGCAGAACGCTTAGGATTATCGGAGATGCTCATTAAGGTATCTTTAATCAATGTGTTAAATTTCGCCCCGGCACAAATAACACCGCGCCTTTACCCGGTAATACTAGCCCACTGGGCACTAAACTGACATAGGTAAAAGCGCAATGCGGCGGTCTATTGGCGTATGTTTAACCACCTGATGGCATTATTCTTGCGCCGCTATGGCGAGGTAGTCGGCGATTTTGTCGACGTCAACGTTACCGCCACTGACGATCACACCGACCTTTTTGCCGCGCAAATCGAGCAGCGAATTCATTGCTGCCGCTGCGGCCAGGCAACCTGTCGGCTCGACCACCATTTTCATCCGTTCCATGAAGAAGCGCATCTGCCGACATAACTGCGGGTCGCTGACCGTCAGGATATCCTCGACGTACTGCTTAATGATTGGGAAGGTCAGCGCACCCACCTGTTGAGTCTGTGCGCCGTCGGCGATGGTTTTCGGTACCGGGATGTGTACCGGTTGGCCGCTACGAAATGCCTGTTGCACATCGTTGCCCGCCTGTGGCTCAACCCCGAACACCCGACAGTTTGGTGACCAATGTTTTGCTGCAACCGCGCTACCGGCCAACAGGCCGCCGCCACCGGTACACACCAACAGCACATCCAGTGGCCCGACTTCCTCAATCAGTTCTTTGGTGGCGGTACCCTGGCCGGCGATCACGTGCGGGTAATCATAGGGTGGTACTACCGTCAGGCCGTGTTCGGCAGCCAGCCGCTGGGTAATGGCTTCGCGGTCTTCACTGTGGCGCTGGTAAATCACCACGTTGGCACCGTAACCGCGGGTTGCTGCCAGTTTGGTTGCTGGTGCGTCGTGTGGCATCACAATGGTCACATTGACCCCAAGTTCTCGCGCTGCCAGTGCCATTGCCTGAGCGTGATTACCTGAGGAAAACGCAATCACGCCCGCTTTGCGTTGCGCAGCGCTCAATTGGGCAATGGCGTTGTAAGCCCCACGAAACTTGAAGGCACCCACGCGTTGGAAATTCTCGCACTTGAAGAACAGTTGAGCACCGGTGAGATGGTCAGCTTGCTGAGAGGTCATCACGGGTGTTCGGATGGCATGTCCAGCCAGGATTTCTGCAGCGGTAGAAATATCGGCGGCGGTGATACAGTGTGGGGTTGAACTCATTGTGGCCTCGCGCAGGTGAAAGGTTGATTGATTACCCGAAGATTTTAATTTACTCTTTGTAAAGTTATTGTCAAATGGTTAAGTTGATGAGCGATATCAAGCAGGAAAACGCATTGTTACTGCGTGAAGCGGAAAAAATAGTCCAGGCATTGGGGGCCATGTTTGCACCGAGTTGCGAAGTGGTGCTGCACGATCTAACGCAACCAGGACGCGCCATTGTCGCTATCGCCAATAACCTGTCTAACCGTAGTATTGGCGATGCAGCTAGCGAAATGGGGTTGGAACGTATTGCCTCGCCGGATTTCCCTGATGTGGTACAGAACTATGCCAATGCTTTCCCGGATGGACGTCCGGCTAAGAGCACGTCAATCGGTTTGCGTAACAGCCAAGGGGTTTATGTGGCCGCAATCTGCCTCAACCTGGATGTCTCTATCTTCAACAGTGCGACCGCCATCCTGCAACAGTTAACGGCAGTGGTGCAAAGTGCGCCGCAGCCGGTGGCTGAAGGGGCGCGCTCGCTGTCGGACATCGCCTCAGTGATCAACAATTTTGCCGCCTCCTGTGCGACTGCGCCACGGGCGCTCTCTTCCGAACAGCGTTTTCAGGTGATCCAATTGCTAAAGCAACAGGGGTATCTACAACTGCGCGGCGCAGCCACCATGGTAGCTGAAGCATTGGGTATTTCGCGGGTCTCGGTTTACAACCTGTTAAAGCGAGATGCCGGGTGACCTGCTGCTGTTAGCGCGATCGGCGGAATAAAAGGCGTCAGGGTGGTTCCCTAAACGGGGTATAGCCTTTATTATCCTTGATCACTTTGCTTAAGCTACGGCCACAAAACGGATTTCATGTATCAACCTGTCGCGTTATTCATTGGCTTGCGCTACATGCGCGGGCGGGCCTCAGACCGCTTCGGGCGGTTTGTTTCCTGGCTTTCCACCATCGGCATTACGCTGGGGGTGATGGCGTTGGTTACCGTATTGTCGGTGATGAACGGTTTTGAAAAGGATCTGGAGAACAATATTCTCGGTCTGATGCCGCAGGCGTTGATCACCAGCCCTCAGGGGTCGATCAATCCTCAGCAAATTCCCGCCTCGGTGGCGCAGGGTCTGCAGGGCGTCAGCCGCGTTGCGCCGTTAACCACCGGTGACGTGGTACTGCAAAGCGCTCGCAGTGTTGCGGTCGGCGTTATGTTGGGGGTAAACCCGGACGAAGCTGATCCATTGACGCCGTTTCTGGTGAACGTCAAACAGCAACTATTGCAGCCGGGCCAGTACAACATCATCCTTGGTGAACAGCTCGCTGGGCAGCTTGGCGTCAAACGTGGCGATCCGCTGCGGGTGATGGTGCCGAGCGCCAGCCAGTTTACGCCTATGGGGCGCATTCCGATTCAACGCCTGTTTACTGTTGTCGGCACTTTCCATGCGAATAGTGAAGTTGACGGTACCCAGATGCTGGTCAATCAGCAGGATGCCTCACGCCTCTTACGTTATCCGGCAGGCAATATCACAGGATGGCGTTTGTTCCTGCAGCAGCCGCTGACGGTTGACACTCTTAGCCAACAAAAATTGCCTCAGGGCACCGAATGGAAAGACTGGCGCGAACGTAAAGGCGAGTTGTTCCAGGCTGTGCGTATGGAGAAAAACATGATGGGGCTGTTGCTCAGCTTGATCGTGGCAGTGGCGGCGTTCAACATCATTACGTCGCTCGGTCTGCTGGTGATGGAGAAGCAGGGCGAGGTCGCCATTTTGCAAACACAGGGCCTGACACGTCGACAGATCATGTCGGTGTTTATGGTACAGGGCGCGAGTGCGGGCATTATCGGTTCGTTGCTTGGCACGCTGTTGGGTGTGCTACTTGCGACCAATCTGAATAATCTGATGCCGATTCTCGGCGCATTGATTGACGGCGCATCGCTGCCGGTGGCGGTTGATCCGCTACAGGTGACGATCATTGCCGTGGCGGCGATGGCGGTTTCTCTGTTGTCCACGCTTTACCCTTCATGGCGCGCTGCCGCCGTACAACCCGCTGAGGCTTTACGTTATGAGTAACCATCTTTTGTTGCAGTGTGACAACCTGTGCAAGACCTATCAGGAAGGCAACCTGCATACCGACGTACTGCGCAATGTCAGTTTTGCTATGCAGCCGGGCGAGATGATGGCGATTGTCGGTAGCTCAGGCTCCGGCAAAAGTACCTTACTGCACCTGCTAGGGGGCCTGGATTCTCCAACGTCCGGTGAGGTGATCTACAAAGGTCAGTCACTAAATACCTTGTCTTCGGCGGCCAAGGCCGAGCTGCGCAACCGCCAGCTTGGTTTTATCTATCAGTTCCACCACTTGTTGCCGGACTTTACTGCACTGGAAAACGCCGCTATGCCACTGTTGATCGGTGGCATGAAGCCGGCACAGGCGCAGGAAAAAGCGTTAGAGATGCTGACGGCGGTCGGCTTGGCAAAACGCAGCAAGCATCGGCCTTCAGAATTGTCCGGCGGTGAGCGTCAGCGCGTGGCCATTGCGCGTGCGTTGGTGAATAACCCGTCGCTGGTTTTAGCGGATGAACCGACCGGTAACCTGGATAAACGTACGGCTGACAGCATCTTTGATCTGCTCGGTGAGCTGAATGTACGCCAGGGTACGGCGTTCCTGGTGGTGACCCATGACCTGCAATTGGCGAAACGGCTTAGCCGCCAATTGGAAATGGCCGACGGCCATCTGCAGGCCCAGTTGACCCTGTTGGGGGCTGAGTAATGGCAGGTGCGTCACTTTCCTTCCTGACGGCTCTGCGTTTCAGCCGTGGGCGCAAGCGCGGTGGCATGGTGTCGTTGATCTCGGTGATCTCCACCATAGGTATCGCACTGGGCGTTGCCGTGTTGATTGTTGGCCTGAGCGCGATGAACGGTTTTGAGCGCGAACTGAAAAACCGTATTTTGGCCGTGGTGCCACACGGTGAAATTGAACCGGTGAAACAACCTTTCAAAGACTGGCCATCGATTCTACAGCGAGTGGAAAAGGTGCCAGGCATAGCGGCTGCGGCCCCTTATATCAACTTTACCGGCCTGATGGAAAATGGCGCGCAACTGCGTGCGGTCGGGGTTAAAGGGGTTGATCCGCAGCAGGAAATACAACTTAGTGCGTTGCCGAAATACGTTCAAGGTGACGCCTGGGCTAATTTTAAAAGCGGTGAGCAGCAGGTGATCCTGGGCAAGGGCGTTGCTGATGCATTGGGCGTCAAGCAAGGCAGTTATGTGACGGTGATGATCCCCAACAGCGACCCGCAAATGAAGCTGCTGCAACCGAAGCGTATCCGTTTACATGTCACGGGTATTTTGCAGCTCAGCGGCCAGCTTGATCACAGCCTGGCGATGGTGCCACTGGCTGACGCCCAGCAGTATCTGGATATGGGCGACAGCGTGACGGGCATTGCCATCAAGGTTAACGATGTGTTTGCCGCCAACAAGCTGGTGCGCGATGCCGGTGAAGTCACCAACTCTTATGTTTATATCAAGAGCTGGATTGGTACCTATGGCTACATGTACCGTGATATTCAGATGATTCGCGCCATCATGTATCTGGCAATGGTGCTGGTGATCGGCGTTGCCTGCTTTAATATCGTTTCTACGCTGGTGATGGCGGTGAAAGACAAGAGCGGTGATATCGCGGTGCTGCGTACTCTGGGTGCCAAAGACGGCTTTATTCGCGCCATCTTTATCTGGTACGGCCTGCTGGCTGGACTGGTGGGCAGCGTCAGCGGTGTCGTCGTTGGGGTTATCGCTTCATTGCAACTGACCAACATCATTAAAGGGCTGGAAAAACTGATGGGGCATTCATTCCTGTCGGGTGATATCTATTTCATCGACTTCCTGCCTTCGGAGCTGCACTGGCTGGACGTGTTGATTGTACTGGTGACGGCGTTGGTGCTCAGCCTATTGGCTAGCTGGTATCCGGCCAGGCGTGCCAGCCGTATCGATCCGGCACGCGTATTGAGCGGACAATAATCAAAATCAGGGGAGGCAGCGATGCCGCCCTATTTTTTTAGCCTAAGGGTGGGTTATGTACTACGGTTTCGATATGGGCGGCACCAAGATTGAGCTGGGCGTGTTCGATGCAGACCTACAACGCATTTGGCAAAAAAGGGTGCCGACACCGCGTGACGATTATCAGCAATTGCTGACTACGTTACGCGATCTGACCTTTGAAGCCGATGCGTTCTGTGGCCAAAAAGGTAAGGTAGGCATCGGTATTCCGGGGCTACCCAACGATGATGATGGCACGGTGTTCACCGCTAACGTACCCGCGGCTATGGGACAACGACTGCCACACGATCTGGCTGAACTGATTGACCGTGAAGTGCGTATTGATAACGACGCCAACTGTTTTGCACTGTCAGAGGCCTGGGATGACGAATTCCGCCACTATCCGACGGTACTGGGTATTATCCTTGGTACTGGGGTTGGTGGTGGGTTGATCGTCGATGGCAAAGTGGTCTCCGGCCGTAACTATATCGCCGGCGAATTTGGCCATTTCCGCCTGCCGGTGGATGCGCTTGAAGTGCTGGGGCATGATATACCTCGCGTCCCTTGTGGTTGCGGCCATCAGGGTTGCATTGAAAATTACATTTCTGGCCGCGGTTTTGAGTGGATGTACGCTCACTTTTATCAGCAGCACTTGCCTGCACAGCAGATCATTGCGCATTATCAGTCGGGTGAGCCGCAGGCAGTGGCTCATGTCGAACGTTTTATGGATGTTCTGGCGATATGCCTGGGCAATTTACTGACCATTATTGATCCACATCTGGTGGTGATCGGTGGCGGGTTATCGAATTTTGAAGCCATCTACCAGGCGTTACCACAGCGTTTACCTGCGCATCTGTTGCGGGTGGCCAAGTTGCCACGCATTGAAAAAGCGCGCTATGGGGACGCGGGTGGCGTACGTGGGGCTGCGTTCCTCAATTTGGTTCACAGGGAAAAGTAAGGAGAGAGTTAATGCACACTCGCCATCGGCTGTGTCAGTTTCGTAAGAGTAAGCATGTGCTGCATCAGCGCTTTCGTTCGCGGATTTTTCATCGCGATACCATGGCGGCGGCCGAGCTGAAAAAGCCGTTTGTCGTGGTGTTAACCGGGGCCGGGATCTCGGCTGAGTCGGGCATTCGTACTTTCCGCGCCGCAGACGGTTTGTGGGAAGAGCACAGTGTGGAAGATGTCGCAACGCCGGAAGGCTATCAGCGTGATCCGCAACTGGTGCAGGCGTTTTATAATGAACGCCGTCGGCAGCTACAGTCGCCGGAGATTGCCCCTAACGCGGCGCACCGCGCATTGGCGGATCTGGAAGCCTGGTTGGGGGATAACTTCCTGCTGGTGACGCAGAATATCGATAATCTGCATGAGCGTGCCGGCAGTTCACGTGTGTTGCACATGCATGGTGAACTGTTGAAAGTCCGCTGTACCAGTTCAGGGCAGGTATTTGACTGGCCGGAAGATCTCAGCGTGGATGATCGCTGTCATTGCTGCCAGTTCCCAGCACCGTTGCGGCCACACGTGGTGTGGTTCGGCGAAATGCCGCTGGGCATGGATGAAATCTATCAGGCGCTGGCCAAAGCCGATTTCTTTGTAGCCATTGGCACTTCGGGTCATGTTTACCCGGCTGCAGGTTTTGTCCACGAAGCACGCTTGGGCGGGGCGCACACCATGGAACTGAATCTGGAGCCAAGCCAGGTAGAAAGTCAGTTTGATGAAAAACACTATGGTCCTGCCAGTGCGGTAGTACCACGATTCGTGCACAAATTCCTGGTCGGGAAAGTCGAAAGAGCCGATCAACCTTAACGCCAATTTCAGGGCGCGGCCTGTTGCGCCCTGAATTCTCTAATTATTACCTCAACGTTTGCCTGCTTACCCACTTCGTACTCGCGTTCTACCCATATTGTCCAATGTTTAGCTATTGATGAACGAACGCGCACATCTGTAATTATCACTGCAATTAATGATTTCCGTTAAATCTGGGTAAAAATGACCTGTCTCAATATTTGATCCGGACCGGTTCCGCATAATGAAACGCGATATTCTGAGGGCGGATACCATGGATAAACTACTAGATCGCTTTTTTAACTACGTCTCATTCGACACGCAATCTAAAGCGAACGTCAAACATGTGCCGAGCACCGACGGGCAATTGAAGCTGGCGCGCGCGTTGCAGCAGGAAATGATTGAATTGGGGTTTGAACGGGTGTCGCTCAGCGAGCATGGCTGCGTCATGGGCACCTTGCCGGGGAACGTTGCCTGGCCCGTACCGGCAATTGGGTTTATTTCGCATTTGGATACATCGCCGGACTTTAGCGGTAAGCATGTTAATCCGCAGATCGTCGAAAATTACCGCGGTGGCGATATTGCCCTCGGTATCGGCGATGAAGTGTTGTCACCGGTGATGTTTCCGATCCTGCACCAAATGTTGGGGCAGACACTGATCACCACCGACGGTAAAACGCTACTCGGTGCTGATGATAAAGCGGGTATTGCTGAGATATTGACCGCCATGGTGCGGCTACAACAGCGTAAGATCCCACACGGTGATATCCGCGTAGCCTTTACGCCGGATGAAGAGGTCGGTAAAGGCGCACGGTTTTTTGATGTTGCAGAATTCAATGCCGAGTGGGCCTATACCGTAGATGGCGGCGGCGTTGGTGAACTGGAGTGTGAAAACTTCAATGCGGCATCAGTAACGGTGAAAATTGTCGGCAATAATGTGCACCCGGGGAGCGCTAAAGGGGTGATGGTGAACGCACTGTCGCTTGCGACCCGTATTCAACAAGCATTACCGGCGGATGAAACCCCGGAAACCACCACGGGCTATGAAGGGTTTTATCACCTCAGCAGCCTTAAAGGGAGTGTTGAGCGTGCCGAAATGCACTATATCCTGCGTGACTTTGAGCGTGACGGTTTTGAAGCGCGCAAACGCCGGATGATCGAAGTCGCTCAGCAGGTGGGTAAAGGCCTGCCACGGGATTGTTATATCGAGGTGGCGATCGAAGACAGCTATTACAACATGCGCGAACAGGTGGCAGAACACCCCCATGTGATTGCGTTGGCGCAGCAGGCAATGCGTGACTGTGATATTGAACCGATCATGAAGCCGATTCGTGGTGGCACAGATGGTGCACAGTTGTCGTTTCGTGGTCTGCCGTGTCCGAATCTGTTCACTGGCGGTTACAACTACCACTGCAAGCATGAGTTTGTTTCCCTTGAAGGGATGGAGCAAGCGGTGGCGGTCATTATGCGCATTGCAGCACTGACGGCCGAACGCGCCAAATAACACCGTTCACGATTATTATAATTGCTTGCCGTAACAATGATTTGCTCCTAGTGTGAGATATATTTCCAGCACAAGGAGCCGTATCATGAGCACTGAACACCGTATCGATCGCCAATGCCTTGAACAGTTTGTACAGGCTATTTGGCGCCATGCCGGCAGTACGGAGCGTGAAGCCGCGCTGGTGGCGGATCATTTAGTGCAGGCTAATCTGGCTGGACATGATTCGCATGGCGTAGGCATGATCCCCAGCTATATGGCATCGTTGGCGCAAGGGCATCTACAACTGAATGTTCATGCTCAGGTGGTGCGCGATGCGGGGGCCGTGCTGACGGTTGACGGTGGTCAGGGGTTTGGCCAGGTGGTGGCTAGCGAAGCGATGGATAAAGGGATTGAGCGCGCCCGGCAATTGGGGCTGGCGGCGGTGGCGCTGCATAACTCACACCATATTGGCCGTATCGGTCACTGGGCTGAACAATGTGCACGTGCCGGTTTTATCTCCATTCATTTTGTCAATGTGGTGGGCGATCCGATGGTGGCGCCGTTCGGCGGCAGCGATCGTCGCTTCGGCACCAACCCCTTCTGCGTCATTTTCCCCCGTGCAGATAAAAAACCACTGCTGTTGGATTTTGCCACCAGTGGCATTGCCTTTGGTAAAACGCGCGTGGCTTACAACAAAGGCCAGAGCGTCGCACCTGGTTATCTGATTGATCAGCACGGTCAACCAACGACTGAACCTTGTGTGATGCACGAACCGCCATTTGGCTCGTTGTTGCCATTTGGTGCACATAAAGGGTATGCGCTGGCCACATTGTGCGAAATTCTCGGTGGAGCGCTGTCCGGCGGACGTACGACGCATAGCGCCACGCTGAAATCCAACAGCGATGCCATTTTCAACTGTATGACGTCCATCATCCTCAACCCAGAAGCATTCGCTGCGCCGGATATGCAGAATGAAGCAGAGGCGTTTATCGACTGGGTGAAGGCTTCACCTCCAAGCGATGGGCAGCCTATTGCCGTACCCGGTGAGTGGGAAGAGGCGAACCGTGAGATGCGATTGCAGCAGGGTATTCCGATAGATGCTAATACCTGGCAGCAAATTTGTGCGGCCGCGCAACAGGCGGGCATGCCGGACAATGAACTGGAAAACTACCGTGTGAAGGCGTTGCGGAGATAAAAAAAGCCACCCGCCGAAAAGCGGGTGGCTTGATTGAGAAAGTACTTAGCTTCAGTCTTTGAAATACCAGTAGCCGTTATTAACCAGTGCGGTCAACAGCGCCAGGAATGACGGATCGTCAACCGCGTCGCCGAGCATGGCAGCATCAACGCTGAAATTCTGGCACATTGCATCGGCAGCCTGCAGATGCTCGGTATCCATCAGTTCACCGTTCACAAAGCACTGGTCACCAACGCGTAATACGCGCAGGCCGCCCAGACGTTGTAATGGCTCACCCTGTTGCAGCAGTTCGTAAATTTCCCCAGCCTGATAAGGGGGTTCCGGTGGTGCCGCGTCCAGCTCGTGGCGCGTCTGGGAGATAAACTCGCCGAACCACTGCTGGAAGTGCTCAGGTTGCTGAACCAAATCCAACATCATCTGGCGTAACGCGTCGACTTCCTGCGGTAACACCTCTGCTGGGTGTTCACGCAGTTGAATATCTGGATCGCTGTAGCGTTTGCTACCCAGTTCGCGTGCCAGTACGTAGTCGGCAAAGCCGCTGATCAGCTCACGACCATTAGGTGCGCGGAAGCCTACTGAGTAATTCAGTGCATTCTCCAGCGCGTAACCTTCATGTGGGAAACCTGGTGGAATATACAGAATGTCACCCGGTTCCATTTCTTCATCAATAATGGCGTCGAAAGGTTCCACCTGTAGCAAATCAGGGTGTGGGCAATGCTGTTTCATCGGCACTTTTTCGCCCACACGCCAGCGGCGGCGGCCCGTGCCCTGTATGATAAAGACGTCGTACTGATCAAGGTGAGGACCAACGCCACCGCCAGGGACCGAGAATGAAATCATCAGGTCGTCCATCCGCCAGTCAGGCAGTTGGCGGAATGGGCGCATCAGTGCGCTGGAAGGCTCATGCCAGTGATCCACTGCTTGCACCAGCAGTGACCAGTTGTTCTCGCTCAGGTGGTCAAAACTCTCGAAAGGCCCGTGCGCAACCTGCCAGCGCCCGTCCTGGTGGCTAACCAAACGGCTGTCCACTTCGTTTTCCATCGCCAGCCCAGCCAGCTCATCCGGGGAAATCGGATCGATAAAGTTTTTGAAGCCGCGCTTCAGAATCACCGGACGCTTTTGCCAATAACGTTGCAAAAAATCGTTCCAGTCCAGATCTAATTGATAATCCATGTTCTATTCCAGGATAGAGGAGTGAGCCTGAGTGCGATTATAACGGAAGATTGGCCCCGTGGATCGGGGCCTGAACAACAGAATTTACTCGTGATGGTGGGAATCGTGCTGGCGAGCGAACGTGACCTGCATGCGAGCACCTCCCAACGGGCTATCGCTAATGGTGATGGACCCGTCGTACTGCTCAATGATCTCTGCCGCTACCGACAATCCCAGGCCCTGACCGGGGCGAAGCGTGTCTACCCGCTGACCGCGCTGGAAGATCAGCTCGCGTTTGCTTTCCGGAATGCCTGGGCCATCGTCGTCGATGACGATAGTGAGGAATTTGTCGGAGTGGAGGGAGGTGATTTCAACGAACTCCAGGCAGTATTTACAGGCGTTTTCCAGCACGTTGCCCATGACTTCCATAAAGTCGTTTTTCTCTCCCATAAAGGTCACTTCTGGTGAGATATCCAGCGTTATCACCACGCCTTTACGTTGATACACCTTGTTCAGTGCGACGGTGAGACTGTCCAGCAGTGCAGGGACCGAATGGATTTCACGCGTCAGTACCGTCTGCCCCGAGTTGATACTGGCACGGTGCAGGTAGTAACCAATTTGTTGGGAGATACGACTGATCTGATCGAGCATGATCGGCTCGACTTCCTCAATCGTGGTCTGTTTGCCGGTACGCAGTGAGCGTAATGTGGTTTGCAGCACCGCCAACGGCGTCTTCAGGCTATGTGTCAGATCGGAAAGTGTGGTGCGATATTTGGTGTAACGTTGACGCTCGTTACGCACCAGAATATTCAGATTGCGCACCAGCCCGCGCAACTCACTGGGAGGGTTCTCGTCGAGTTGTTCACGTTCACCGTTTTCCAGTTCTCCGACTTGATTGACCAACGCCTTGATAGGGCGCAGGCTCCAGTAAGCCGCCAACCACAACAATGGCACCACCAATAGCAGGTTGGCCAGCAGCACATAGCTGAACCACTCCCATACTACGTCAGAGCGCTGGAGCTCCTGTGGAATGGTGTCGACCACCACGATGCTCAGTGCCGGTAATCTTGCTGTTGCTGCGTAGGTGTTGACCGCCACGGAGTGGGTCAGTGCGTTTTGATCGTTGTCGTCATAATCCTTGAGCTGATCTTGCGCTTTGGGGTTGTTGCCCAGCACTTCGCTACTGATACGGGTATCCGTATCAATTTCGTAGAAGCCTGACTCCTCCAGCCACTCTTTATTGATGCGCTTTTCCAACTCTGGCACCTGACGCTGGCTCCACAACAGATTGCCTTTATCGTCGTAAATGAAAACCAAAGTAGGAAAGTTGAGATCAATATCCGGTGGAATGGCGATGGTTAACTTATTGTTATTCCATTGGGCCAGGCTGAAGAACAGATTGCTTTCACCGCGTAGCAAACGAAAGGCGGTTTTGTCGAAACTGACGATATAACCCACCACCGCCACCAGACCATAAGACAGCGATAGCGCCAGGATCACCCCGGCGGTTGCCATCAGAAAGCGGGCGCGCAGTGAAAACGGTTTTTTATCCTTGCTGAACATGATGTTCACTTCGCATCAAAACGATAGCCCTGGCCACGTACTGTGGTGATCACTTCCTGCGGGTATTCCGCCTGCAGTTTTTTACGCAAGCGCCCCATCAGCACGTCGATGGTATGGCTTTCACGCAGTTCAGCATCCGGATACAGTTGCAGCATTAAGGAATCTTTGCTGACCACCTTGCCAGCGTTACGAATTAAGGTCTCGATAATCGTGTATTCAAACGCGGTCAGTTTGATTTGCTGTTCGTTGACGCTGAGCTCGCGGCGCGAGAGATCGATTTGGAACGGCGGTAAAACGATGACCTGTGAAGCAAGGCCGCTATTGCGACGCATCAGCGCCTGCATGCGGGCGATGACTTCTTCCAGATGGAACGGCTTGGTGACATAGTCGTCAGCACCGGCTTCCAACACGGCCACTTTGTCTTGCCAGCTCTCACGCGCCGTCAGCACCAGAATCGGCAGCTTCATCTGGTGGGCACGCCAGCGGCGGATCAGGCTCAGGCCGTCTTCACCGGGCAGGCCGAGATCGACAATGGCGATGTCCGGCGCATGTTCTTGCAGGAAATAGTCGGCTTCCTTGGCATCTTCCGCTGCATCAACCTGGTGGCCCATTTCACGCATCTGTACAGAGAGGTGGTGGCGCAACAAACCATTATCTTCAACAACCAGTACTCGCATGACGGACTCCTGTAGATTGGCGGGTGAACATCCTGTCACCCGCGCTATAAAAGGTAACACGCTCTTTGGCGCATAAGGGATAGCGCTGCGACCTTACCCATCTGATCGTGTTGACGTTATGGTAGGTATAACCTGCACTTATCGCAAGGGACGCAGAGCCTTGGTTAAAAATAAGCGCTATCTATTTTTTGTACGTCGCCATTATCGGCAACGCCCAATAAACGCAGGATAAACAATGGCGGGGCAAAGCTAAACCAAACTTAAACAAACGAGGCCGTTAGCAGGAAAGCCAAGGCCTTTTGATAACGTTACGCCAGGACGGGTATCGCGCTGTTCGGTTGTGACATAATTCCCTGTATTACAGTACCTATTCGTGTGGGCAACATTGGCCTACTTTTGACCCGGAGCACTATGAAGCTCAGTAGCGATAATAAGCAGCACGCATCTCAGGATGCGATACACGTGACTTTTTACCGGCATTTACGGCAAGGAATGACGCGTAGAGCCGCGCTGCATCTGACGATTAAGCAGCTCGTGATCGCCGGGACGCTGGGTTATTTGGCGAAACTGCCACCCAGCAGGGTGTTGGCTGCGCGGCTGACTATTTCGCGTGATACCGTTGAATTAACCTACGCCCAACTGGAAGCCGAAGGCTACATTGCTCGCGCCGTAGGTCGTGGCAGCTTTGTCAGTTACCAGCAAAATACGTTGATCGGTCGCGAGTTGCTGGCGTCTGAGAATGCGGAAAGTACCCTTTTGTCAGAACGAGAGCTTAGCGTTCATGGCCGCTCCTTACTGGTTGCCGCACATGCTCCACACACTCGGCGTAGTGGTGCACTGACCCCCTCATTGCCCGATTTGCGCTTGTTTCCCATCGAAAGCTGGCTTCAACTGGAAAGGCTGGCTGTGCGTCAGGGAGCCGAGCCTCTGCTTGGCTATGCCGATCCTCAAGGACTGGTGGAGTTAAGAGTGGAAATCATTGAGTATCTGCGGCGTGAAAGGGGTGTTAAAGCCAGCGCAGATCAGGTCATTGTAGTGACCAGCTCTCAGCAGGCGTTATCATTGTGTACTCAGGTACTCTTTAATCCCGGTGACAGAGTTTTTGTTGAAGAGCCAGGCTATCAAGGGGCCAAAAAATTGGCTCAGTCTGCGGGACTAATCACCCATCCGATCGCTGTGGATCAATCCGGTATGGATATTGATGCGCTGATTCAGGCGGAGGAGGGAGGGCGAGGTGTTTATATCACGGCCTCTCACCATTATCCCTTAGGCCATTCACTCAGCATTGAAAGAAGGCTGAAGCTTTTGGCGTGGGCGCAACATGAAAAAGCCTGGATTATTGAAGATGATTACGACTCAGAATTTAATTATAACGGTCTGACGACCGCCTCATTACAAGGGTTAGATCAATATCAACGCACTTTATATATTGGTACGTTCAGTAAAACGTTATTTCCTGGCTTACGTATTGGGTTTCTTATCGTTCCGCAGGCGTTAATTAAACCTATGGTGGCGGCGAAGCAATTTCAGGATGGCTATACGTCTGCATTACCACAAATGACGTTATTCAAATGCTTAAGTGGTGATTTTTATGCCGAACATTTAAGAAACATGCGCAAGATATATCAGGCTCGGCTTGAGATCCTGCATGCCGCGGTGCATCAGTACCTTGGCACCTGGACTCAGCCGAGATTGCCGCAGGGCGGTCTACAGCTGGTGTGCCCGCTGGTAGACGCAGCCACTGAGCGGCGGTTGATTCATGCCGCCGCGGCCCAAGGAATGAAAATCTACGGGCTGATTGACTTCTATACCAACCCTCCCACTAAAGGTGCATTGGTCTTCGGCTTTGCTGCCTACACCCCGGATGAGATTGTAAAATTTATCAAAAGGTTATCATCTATTTTTAGCGAACTCTCAGCGCCAGCTTCAGAATGATAGTGCCGCCAAATTGGTCTGCTTGCTGTTGTTAATTGGTCTGTATTCAGCCCGCATTGGTGGGTGTATCCTGCTGGTATTACGTTATTTTTTCTCAGGAAATCAGCGAGGATCTATGCTTCCAGTTAACAATGAAGTTGTAGTGCGAAAAATACAAAGCGATGACAAATCACAGTGGTTGGATCTTTGGCAAGGGTACCTTCATTTTTACCGTGCGGAAGTTTCAGCACAGGTCACCGATCATACCTTTGAACGGTTATGCGAAGGGCATCAGGTTTATGGCCTGGTGGCAGAAGATAAAGACGGCACATTATTGGGGTTAATGAATCTGATTTTTCATCCATCCACCTGGAGCTCTGTCGGTTATTGTTATATTGAAGACCTTTATGTTTCTCCGGCAGCGCGTGGTAAGAAAGTGTCCGAAAAATTATTTGAGCAAGCTTATCTGTTGGCAAATGAAAAAGGAAGCGACCGGGTTTATTGGATGACGCAGGAATATAATGCTCCGGCTCGTTCGCTGTACGATAAAATAGGCAAAAGAACGTCGTTCATTGCTTACGAACGTTAACGGCAAATCGCGGAGGCTTTATGGTGATCAATCAATTCGGTCAGCCGGTGGGTGAGCCATTAACCGATTGGCAAGCGGCGAAACGGCCTACAGGGGAAATGCTGGAAGGGCGCTTTTGCCAGTTGAAACGGCTTGAGCCACAGCGGGATCATGCCGCATTATTCCATGCCTTCCAGCAGGCGCCGGATGGCCGAGATTGGACGTATTTGTCGATAGAGCGACCTGAGAGCCCAGCGGCCATGCTGCAACATCTGACAGCGTTACAGGCGAATCCCACACTGGTTAATCTGACGGTGTTTGACTGTTCAAGTCAGCTTCCTGTTGGAACGGTTGCCTATATGCGTATCGACGAAGGCAACGGCGTGGCGGAGATTGGTCATGTCAGTTGGTCACCCGCGATGAAGCAGCGATCGAGCGCCACCGAAGCGATTTATCTGATGTTGCGACACCTGTTTGAAGACTTGGGTTATCGCCGCTGTGAATGGAAGTGCGACAGCCATAACGCACCCTCCAAACAGGCAGCTGCGAGGTTTGGTTTCAACCATGAAGGCACGTTCAAGTACGCGGTGATCACCAAAGGTCGCAGCCGGAATACCGATTGGTTCGCCATCACGGTTGACCGCTGGCCGGCAATCAAAGCCGGGTTTGAACAATGGTTAAATCCCGATAACTTTAATGCGCACGGGCAGCAGAAAAAACGATTGCAGGATTTTATGGAATAAAAAAGGCGGCCAAACGGCCGCCTTTTTTAGCGCGAAACCAAACTGTTACTTCAGCTCATCAACCATGGTCGCGGCGCGACCAATGTAGTTAGCGGGAGTCATGGCTTTCAGGCGTGTTTTCTCTTCTTCTGGCAGTGCCAGCCCATCGATAAACGCTTGCATGCCAGCGGCATCCACACGTTTGCCGCGAGTCAGTTCTTTCAGCTTCTCATACGGCTTTTCGATGCCGTAACGGCGCATCACGGTTTGGATAGGCTCGGCCAGCACTTCCCAGTTGTGATCCAGCTCGTCCAGCAGGTGTGCCTGATTCACTTCCAGCTTGCTAATGCCTTTCATGGTCGCCTGATAGGCGATCAACGCATAACCCAGGCCAACACCCAGATTACGCAGCACAGTGGAGTCGGTCAGGTCGCGCTGCCAGCGGGAAACCGGCAGTTTACTGGCCAGATGGCCCAGTACTGCGTTTGACAGGCCCAGGTTGCCTTCGGAGTTTTCGAAGTCAATCGGGTTAACCTTGTGCGGCATGGTAGAAGAACCGATTTCACCGGCGATGGTCTTCTGCTTGAAGTGATTCAGGGCGATGTAACCCCAGATATCACGATCGAAGTCGATCAGGATGGTATTGAAGCGGGCCACACAGTCAAACAGTTCTGCAATGTAGTCGTGCGGTTCAATCTGCGTGGTGTACGGGTTCCAGGTGATGCCCAGTGACGTAACGAACTCTTCACTGAAGACATGCCAGTCCACTTCTGGGTAAGCGACGATGTGGGCGTTATAGTTGCCGACAGCACCGTTGATTTTACCCATGATTTCCACGCGCTCAAACTGACGGAACTGACGTTCCATACGGTAGGCGACGTTGGCGAATTCTTTCCCGACAGTAGACGGGGTTGCCGGCTGGCCATGGGTACGGGACAGCAATGGAATATCGCGGTATTCCAGCGCCAGGCCCTTGATCGAATCAATGATTTTACGCCAGTACGGCAGTACAACATCCTGACGCGCAGTTTGCAGCATCAGTGCGTGCGACAGGTTGTTGATGTCTTCTGAAGTACAAGCAAAGTGGATAAACTCGGACACCGCCTGCAGGGCAGGGATTGCTTCCACTTTTTCTTTCAGGAAATACTCAACCGCTTTCACGTCGTGGTTGGTGGTGCGTTCGATAGTCTTGATACGCTGCGCGTCTTCTTCGCTGAACTCTGCAACGATTTTGTCGAGGAAAGCGTTTGCGTCGGCGTCAAAAGCCGGAACTTCCTTGATTTCTGCGCAGGCGGCCAGTTTTTGCAGCCAACGTACTTCAACCTGCACGCGGAATTTCAGCAGACCGTATTCGCTGAAAATGGCGCGCAGTGCGCTGACTTTATCACCGTAGCGTCCATCAACGGGTGAAACGGCGGTCAGTGAGGATAATTCCATCGGTAGCAACTCCTGGGATCTATTAACAATGAGCAACGATATTTTGCGCCTGTTTGAACAGACGATTACGGGAAAACATTAACTGCAGGCGGCTGCCGCCAACCTGTTGCCACAGCACGGCGGCGCGGATGCCCGCCAGCAGTGTGGCACGAACCTTGGCCTGCACCTGCGGGTTTTGCAGGATAGCCGGTGAACCTGTCACCTGGATGCGCGGCCCGAGCGGACTGACCACGTCGACATAAATGCCGGCCAGTGCGCTGATAATTGTGTCGGATTCCAGATCAAAATGCGCCAGCTGACGTTCAAGTTGACCAAGACGTTCCCCAAGCTGATTCATGGCCTGTTTATTGGCGTTGAGTTTGCGCTCAAGCACCATCAGGCTGATGGTGTAGCGGGTCAGTTCGGCGCCCAACCCTTTATTATTGGCATTGAGCACACTCATCAGTGTCTCAAGACCTACTTTCAGATTACGCTCTTCACCGCCGAACACCGCCAGCGTTGAGGAGGGATCCATCTGCAGCAGGCTGCTCAGCGAGGTATGAAAAGCCTCGCGATCGCATTGGCCTTCGTGTGCCAACTGCTGGACCATACGCGCGGCCTGGCTGATTCCGGCCATTGCCAGCGTAATGTCATAATAATTCTTCGCCACGATTACTCCTGTAAACGCTGTTCGATAATGCCGCCGCCGAGGCAGATTTCATCCTGATAGAACACGGCAGACTGGCCTGGGGTGACGGCGGCGACCGGCTCGTCGAAACGCACTTCAATACGTTCTTCGTCAAGCGGGGTGACGGTGCATGGAATATCCTGCTGGCGATAACGCGTTTTCACCGTACAGCGGAAGGGGCCAGTCAGTGGCAGACGATCGACCCAATGTAACTGCTGTGCGATCAGGCCGACGGACATCAGGCGCGGATGCTCATGCCCTTGGGCGACCACCAAAATGTTGTTGGCAACGTCTTTGTCGACGACGTACCACGGATCTTCACTGCTGTCCTTCATGCCGCCGATGCCCAGCCCTTTGCGTTGGCCAAGGGTATGGTACATCAAGCCCTGATGTTCACCGACGGTCTGGCCGTCGACACTGACGATTGGGCCAGGTTGTGCAGGCAGGTAACGACCGAGGAAATCACGGAATTTGCGCTCGCCGATAAAACAGATACCGGTGGAGTCTTTTTTCTTGGCGGTGACCAGTTCAAGCTGTTCGGCAATGCGGCGCACCTCTGGCTTTTCCAGTTCACCAACCGGGAACAGGCTTTGCGCAACCTGCTCGTGGCTGAGGGTGTAGAGGAAATAGCTCTGGTCTTTGTTGCCGTCGACACCGCGCAGTAAGCGGCTTTTACCATCCACGTCCTGGCGACGTACGTAGTGACCGGTAGCGATAAAATCAGCGCCCAAATCTTCTGCGGCGAATTCCAGGAACGCTTTGAATTTGATTTCTTTATTGCACAGAATGTCTGGGTTCGGCGTGCGGCCAGCTTTGTACTCTTCCAGGAACAGTTCAAAAACGTTGTCCCAGTACTCTGCCGCGAAATTTACCGTATGCAGTTCGATACCGAGTTTGTCGCATACTGCTTGCGCATCGGCCAAGTCGGTCGCTGCGGAGCAATATTCTTCGTCATCGTCTTCTTCCCAATTCTTCATAAACAGCCCAGCGACCTGATAGCCCTGTTGCTGTAACAGATAGGCAGTAACGGAAGAGTCGACGCCGCCGGACATACCGACGATTACTTTTTTCTGGCTGTTGTCTGACATGGGGATCTCACGAACTTGAACACGAACCGTGCTGATAAAAAACAAGCGCAGGATTTTACCACGTTGGCCGCGCCGGCGCACGGCACTTATTCATCTCAGAACGGCCAGTTATAGCTGCTGACCAGCGACAGTGGATAACGTTCCGGCTGTTGATAACAACGAACACTTTCCGCGACCAGCGCAGAACGCAGGTTGGGGGCCTGCAATATTTCGTCGGCAGTCAGCCACAGACAGCGATCGATATCGCTGTCGTGAGGCTCTGTCGGCAGTTGTTGCTCCAGCTCGATAACAAAGCAAAAGCGCAGAAACGGCGTGTTGTCCGGTGCGATCCACTGATGCAGCTTGAGGAATGACTGCGGCGTGGCGCGGATGCCGGTTTCCTCCCACAGTTCGCGTTCGGCGGCCTGTACCAAGGTTTCGTCAGCTTCGAGATGACCGGCAGGTTGGTTCCATAATGCCTTGTTGTTGATGGTCTCTTCGACGATCAAAAACTTACCCGCGGCGTGAACCACGCAGGCAACGGTAACGTGCGGTTTAAACATAGCGGCCTCTTACAGCGGTTTGTTAATGTGCTGATAGATATCATCCAACTCGGCGATGCGGGTTTTGTAGCTGGCTGACAGGCAATTGACGTCACTACCGCACAATTTACGTTGCTCCAACCAGCTTTGTTGCTGGTCTAGCATATCCCCGCGAACCCCCATGGCGAACAGACCATGTAGAAACTGGTATTTGGTGGCCATTTCCACATCTTTGTCGCTCAGCGTACGGCTGGCGCAGATTGCTTTTTCATCGGCGTTGACGGCTTTGGCGCAGTCGAAACTGGCAGCCTGTGCGGCAGAGACGGAAAGCAGAGTGGTGAACAGTAGCGCGGTTAATGTTTTCATCGTTGCTGCTCCATTGGCCAATTACAGTGAATCAAGGGTTTTCCATTCACCGGGTTGCAGTTCACCCAATGAAATATTGCCCATACTGTAGCGAATCAGTCGCAGAGTAGGAAAGCCGATATGTGCAGTCATGCGACGTACTTGGCGGTTTCTGCCTTCATACAGGGTGATTTTTAGCCAGGTGGTGGGGATCGATTTGCGTTCGCGGATTGGAGGGTTGCGTGGCCACAACCATTGTGGTTCGGCGACCAACTCCACACCGGCAGGCAGCGTGGGGCCGTCTTTGAGCGTGACACTGCTACGCAATGGGGCCAGATCGCTTTCCTGCGGCGCCCCTTCCACTTGCACGTAATACACTTTGCCGGTGCGTTTACCCGGCTGAGTTAGCTGTGCCTGCAGTTTGCCGTCATTGGTTAATACCAATAATCCTTCGCTGTCGCGATCCAGACGTCCGGCGGCGTAAACATCAGGAAAAGGAATGAATTCTTTCAGTGTCGTGCGGCCTGCTTCATCGGTGAATTGCGGGAGCACGTCGAATGGCTTATTGAATAACACGACGCGACGCGGCCCCTGTGCTACAGCAGGTTTGGCGGACTCAGGCTTGCTGAATCGTTTAACTTTGTGATTTTTA
This sequence comes from Serratia grimesii NBRC 13537, assembly GCF_001590905.1. Taxonomy (GTDB): domain Bacteria; phylum Pseudomonadota; class Gammaproteobacteria; order Enterobacterales; family Enterobacteriaceae; genus Serratia; species Serratia grimesii. The sequence goes on along the minus strand of NZ_BCTT01000010.1, from coordinate 213,845 downwards.
ACAGAGAATTTTTTCATAACAGTTGAGATTACGGATGATAGGCGCATTATAACTGAATCCGTTTCGGATTGGCGCGGACAGAAAATTCCAGTAGTATCTACACGCATCTTACAAAGCATTAACAAAAATTGCGCTTGAAGGAGAGGTTGATGGAAAGCAAAGTAGTTGTTCCGGCAGAAGGTAAAAAGATTACGGTCGATGCCCAGGGTAAACTGGTTGTTCCGAATAACCCGATCATTCCGTTTATCGAAGGCGACGGTATTGGCGTTGACGTTACCCCTGCTATGATTCACGTGGTTGATGCAGCTGTGAAAAAAGCCTACCACGGCGAACGTAAAATCTCCTGGATGGAAATCTACACCGGCGAAAAATCCACTCACGTTTACGGGAAAGACGTGTGGCTGCCGGAAGAAACCCTGGATCTGATCCGTGACTACCGCGTTGCCATCAAAGGCCCGCTGACTACCCCAGTCGGTGGCGGTATTCGCTCCCTGAACGTGGCTCTGCGCCAGCAACTGGATCTGTACGTGTGTCTGCGTCCAGTGCGTTACTACCAGGGCACCCCAAGCCCGGTTAAACAGCCAGAGCTGACCGACATGGTGATCTTCCGCGAAAACGCCGAAGACATCTATGCAGGTATCGAATGGAAAGCCGGTTCTGCCGAAGCAGACAAAGTGATCAAATTCCTGCGCGACGAAATGGGCGTGAAGAAAATCCGCTTCCCAGAGCAATGCGGTATCGGTGTGAAACCATGCTCTGAAGAAGGGACCAAACGTCTGGTTCGTGCAGCGATCGAATACGCTATCACCAACGACCGTGACTCTGTGACTCTGGTTCACAAAGGCAACATCATGAAGTTCACCGAAGGTGCCTTCAAGGATTGGGGCTACGAACTGGCACGCGAAGAGTTCGGCGGTGAGTTGATCGACGGCGGCCCATGGCTGAAAATCAAGAACCCGAACACCGGTAAAGAAATCGTTGTTAAAGACGTGATCGCCGATGCCTTCCTGCAGCAAATCCTGCTGCGTCCGGCTGAATACGACGTGATCGCCTGTATGAACCTGAACGGTGACTACATCTCCGACGCCCTGGCTGCACAGGTTGGTGGTATCGGTATTGCACCAGGTGCCAACATCGGTTCTGATTGTGCACTGTTTGAAGCGACCCACGGTACTGCACCTAAGTATGCCGGTCAGGATAAAGTGAACCCAGGTTCCATCATCCTGTCTGCAGAAATGATGCTGCGTCACATGGGCTGGTTCGAAGCGGCTGACCTGATTGTTAAGGGCATGGAAGGCGCAATCGCTGCCAAGACCGTGACCTATGACTTCGAACGCCTGATGGATGGCGCTAAACTGCTGAAATGTTCTGAGTTTGGCGACGCTATCGTTAAACACATGTAAGGGTGCTTTAGCGTTGAATGATAACGGGAACCTGATGGTTCCCGTTTTTTATTATTCAAATCGCAACGGTTATCAAAACATTATCAAAACAAGTTATCAAAACTCGGCCATTTTGGCATTTTTGAGTGTATCAATCTAAAGGGTAAGTTCAGTCCAAACCATAGGAATGGGGTAAGTCCCGCTCGAGAATTACTCGCTTGCTTTAAACAAAACCAGCAACTGAACAAGTTAAGTTTGACGGGCAGTTTTGAGCGAAGAGTAGTCATCGCGCTGCGGCACTACAATTACTAACATTAGTGTGTGTTAATCAAAGTGGAGCAGAAAAAATGTTCAAATTTTATCCTCCTAATGAATATGCACTAAAAAACATCGTAGATAACACGATCTATATGAGCCCCGTGCAGTATTTTAACGACCCCTATGAGTTAGATTGCAAGGTGGAAAGAGGGTTTCCTTCTCTCGATAGTGATAGTCCGCGGTTCCAGCGCATCTTTGAAGCTTGATTGGGTGACAACGTAGATATGACACTGGCAAATTAACATTACGAAGAGTTCACCTCAGGACTTTTTTAGGCAGATTTTAGTAATGGCTCATATCGAAGTAAGGTTCGTGTTGCCTGTTTCACGCGTAATCCAATGAACATGCTCATGTGGGCTTACTATTCTGCGTCTATGAGTGGCATCTGTGTAGAATTCGATGAGGCAAAACTTATTGAGGTCTCTGACACAGAAACGCAGATTTTTGATGTGGTCTACTCAGAAGAGTCTCCGGTAGTTGATACCGCTGTCTTAGCCGTCTGGGATTCAGTAGCCAACTCAGCACGCGTGTTCCTTATGGTGGGTACTGGTCAGAAAGGACAATCACGGTTTTGCGTTTTAACGGGTGAACATCTTAACTCCAACTGCTAACATTGATGGGGGATTGTTATTCTATAGGAATAGGTTTAAATGAGAGAGTTTGGGTTTTTATTGCTGGCAATAGGTGTCGTTTGGTTATTGATAGCTTTTAACATGGATACCTATGTTTTCACTGGGTATGGTGAACGTGTCAATAACATCGGTTTGATCGCATCTAAACAGAATCACTTGCTGATATCATCAGTTATTTCCATTTGCGCAATTTTGATGATCATCTTTGGGAAATCGTCGTCTAAGGCAACTGAAGTATATGTAAAATGCCCGTTTTGTGCCGAAAAAATAAACACCGAAGCAATTAAGTGCAAGCATTGCGGTAGTGATGTATCGGTTCAGTTGAAAGCACAGGAAGAAAACAAGTTTTCATTTCATGGGTTCGACCATAACTTATTGCTTTCAAATGATGATGGCCTATCGTTAAATGATAGTGGCGTGATGGATCTAGCAAATAAAATCAAGTCGATATCAAAGTCAAATCGTGGTTCTTATATTTTTGGTGAGCATCAATCAGATATCACTTACATTAAATACAAACTCCCTAAAGCCGTTCAGGACGAGTTTGTTAAAAGGTTGAAATACTGGCTCAATAAATAAAAATATATTCATCCAGAAAGCCGCGCTATGCGCGGTTTTTTTATTGGAGATATTATGCCGACATTAATTCCTGAAGTAAAAATCATACGCCTTTATGGGGGGCTTGGTGAGAAGTTTGGACGTGTTCACCCTATGGCAGTGAGTTCACCCATTGGTGCGGCTGACACCAACCCAGCGAACAGCCGCCAGGACTACACACAGCATAAATTATTGCCGGGTATCTGCGCTTGCTTTCGCTGCAGGGCCGCCAGCGCGGCGCATAAGATGTGGCGGTTGGTAAACAACACCCCCGAAGTTTCCAGCCTGACCACATCGATATGCTCACTCATGAGTTTCTGGATACTCCACCGTCCTAGACTTAAGGGAAAGGATGAGTGAGTATGTCGCTATTTGCCAGTTTTTAACCATACCCGGCACATAGTTATGCGGTATGATTTTTAATCTAATAACAACCAGGCGAGCGTGGAGAGCAGAAATTAATATTGCTGTTTTACGGCTGGTTGAGGTGAGTTGTGATGCCCTCGAACCAACGTATTTGCACAACCAATCACCGATACATCATTGCACTCATTCGCTCCACTTTATCTTTGCCGAAGCTACGCAGCGTCATTACGTAATAACGATAATGGTGTTTCTGCGCATATTCTCTGATCTGTTCTTCCGCAAACATGCCGGTAAAAGTTACCGTGGTGACGAACCTTAGCCCCTTCACCTCATAGGTGCTGATTTCCTGCGGGGTACCGATATAAGGTGGAGGGGAAACCGTCTGGCGTGACTGACAGCTGGCCAGGAACAAGGTAAACAATAAAACGGCGGACGTTTTGCGAGAAAGCTTCATTTGGGTTTATTCCATCCTTGGGGTATTTATTAACTTTATATAGGGTTACAGATTTATTCGGAGATGTAAAACCTATCCAAGCATGATTGTGGGTTGGTTGATGTGGGCCATTGTAGAACACGGGGGGCGGGCAGAAAAATGATTGTTCGTCTTGCTACGATAGCTGACATTTCCGTGCTGGCCGCTTTCGATACTGTCGTATCCCATGAGCCGCATCGCTGTGCCCAGATCAGTGAATGGTGTGCGGCAGGAATTTGTTATCTGGCGGAAAGTGGAGGTCAGGTGATGGCCTATGGTGTGTTGCATGCCCACTTCTTTGGCTGTGGTTTTATCGAAATGTTGATGGTGGCTGAAGATTCTCGGCGACAGGGAGTGGGTTTAAAGTTGCTCCACACGCTGATATCACTTTGCCCAGAGCCGAAGCTTTTCGCATCAACCAACCGTTCGAATGTAACCATGAGAAGATTGTTGTTAGCGGCTGCCTTTATCGAAAGCGGTCATATTGAAAATCTTGATGAGGGCGATCCGGAAGTCATTTATTTCTATCCGAACAAGTGTGCGAGGAATTAACTGACCATTGAGGTCACTTTAACTTAAGTGATACGCGTTGTTATCCCTATTGAGCCGTGGGGGGCTTATAAGGCGTAACTTGGCTAGACGCGGATAAAAAAACGGGGCCTGAACTGGCCCCGGAATGAAGAGTACAGACGTTTCAATCCACCTTAGTGGCATCAGGGTGATTTTTCCCTTCCTCGATAAAATCTTCATCGATTTCATCAGTGGTTTCTGCGCTGTCGCGGCCGGAAAGAATATTCCAGCAGGCGATGAACAGGGCGGCGATCAATGGGCCGATGACGAAGCCGTTGATGCCGTAGATTTCCATCCCACCCAGAGTAGAGATCAAGATCAGGTAGTCAGGCATCTTGGTGTCTTTGCCGACCAGTAACGGGCGCAGAATGTTATCAACCAGGCCGATGATCACCACGAAGAAGCCCACCAGGAACAGGCCTTTCCACAACATGCCGGTGGCGAAGAAGTAGATGGCAGCAGGCACCCAGATAATGGCGGAACCCACGGCAGGGATGATCGACAGGAATGCCATCAATGCCGCCCATAACAGGCTACCTTCGATACCGGTGATGTAAAAAGCCAGGCCACCGAGTGCCCCTTGCACTACTGCAACTACTACTGTGCCTTTCACCGTCGCGCGGGAAACGGCAGCGAATTTCACGAACAGGTGATGCTTAACGTGTTCGGACAGTGGTAATGCTTCGAGTGACAGGTTAACCAGATAAGGGCCATCTTTCAGCAGGAAGAACAACAGATAAAGCATGACGCCAAAGCCAACGGCGAAGTTGAACGTGCCTTTGCCGATCAGGAACACGCTACCAGCAAGGTATTGTCCGCCCTGCAACGCCACCTCTGAGAGTTTCTTTTGGATTTCAGCTGCATTATCGAGGTTATGTTCGGTCAGAAAATGACGAGCCCAACCAGGCAGTAATCGCAGGGTGTCGGCCAGAATGACCGGGAATTGCGTGTTGTTACCTTGCAATTTGGTATAGACAACGTTGAGTTCAATGGCCAATGAAGACGCGATGATCGCCAATGGGGTAAACACGATCAAACAGATTACTGCGACCGTCAAAAGTGAGACCAGCCCATTTCGTTCGCCCAGGTATTGTTTGAGCTTCTGTTTCACCGGGTGGAAAATCACCGCCAAAATGATAGCCCACAGCACTGACGAGTAGTAGGGACCCAATACGTCCAGAAAAGCAGCGGTAACAATAAAAAGGATCAGAATAAAGAATCCCTTTGAAATACCTTTAGACATCATACTCGTCCCTCAAATGATAAGTTTGCCAGCTATGGGCGCTGGTTGAAAACAACCCTATCATTACCAACGTTTAACCGGTAGCGGATTTTTAGCCCCATAAATCCCTGCTTTCTTATGGGGTAAGCGGCAGTACTCAGGATGCATGGCAATATGACAGACAGCAAAAAGATGATTAATAAAATTTATTGTTTCATTTTGTGAGGCGTGCTTGAAGATGTGTAATGCGTCACCTAAGTTTGAAGTGGATCACATTTCACGTGAATAACCAGAGGGTTTGCCGATGGCTGAGCACAAGCGTCTTAGGGTTCTTGAGACAATGGCATTGATCGCCTTTGCCGGATTATTGTTATATCTGGCGGCGAGCGGGGCGTTGTCCTTATTCGGCCTGGATCATCACTGGCCTTATCCTTCCAGATAGGGCACTTTTTACCGGAAATGATGAACGCTTCTAATAAAAGATACGCGCCATTGTAATTGTAGGTTGAAAAGGGAAGCCTTCGCTTCCCCTGGTTCGATAACATCAGGCTATGATGCCAACATGAATCTGCACTTCTTCTGGGCCAGTGAAGAGTTCAAAGTCAGACAGATAGCTGCGGACAATATCGTCACGCTGCTCGAAATATTTCCAGACCCCATCCCATGCCTCAATGATGGCCTCTGGCATTTTCCCTCGTGCTTCAAATACCAAATACTGACCGCCATGCAGGACCACATTGCTGAAGTCAGCGTTAGGCTGATTGACCAACACGCCTGCAGTGGCGTCGTAGTAGTCATTAACATCGGAAGCATAATTGGAATAAACACCCACCAGTGGCGTATTCGGCAGCCTATGAGGGACATTATCGGCCAGGTTTTTGGCGAAAAAATCCTGCCACAGGCCGGCGATCTTGGCTGTTTCCGGATTGAATTCATCCTGGTTTTTGCTTCTGACGGTCAGGCCCGACACCAGTTTGCGGGAGACGAGTATTTTTCTCGGTTTCATAACGGTAATCCTGTTCAGTGTGAAAAGTTCAATGTTGCCTGCCGGGCGGCACAGTAACGCGCTTGCCGCACAGCGATGAAACCCCGTCCGACCGAGGCCGGACGGGCACGGGTGAAGCGCTTACTTACTTAACCATTGCGCCACCGCCAGCGCGATTTTCTCTCCTATAAACTCTTTGTTTCTGCTGACGAACCAGTGGTCGCCGTGCACCAGGAATTGCTGGAACTCTTGTGTGGTTTGCTCCTGCCAGGCGGTCATTTCTTCGACCAGGGTGACCTCGTCTTCGATCGCCGAGAAGACGCTGATCGGACAAGACAAGGGTTCAGCATGCTGATATTCGTAGCTCATCAATAAAGGCATATCACGTCGCATTCCCGGCATGATCTGTTTGACGAACTCCAGATCGTCGATGTAACTCAGCAGGCCAAGGATTTTTTGTTCCGAGTTAGACGCCTTGCCCGTTTCACGCAGTGCGTCGCGGTTTTTCCACGTACCGGTCAGCTGTGGCGCCATAGTGGCTGAAGAGAAGAAGTGTACAGGCAGTTTTTTGCCAGCGGCACGCAGAGAACGATAGAGTTCGAACATCACAATGCCGCCGTAACTGTGGCCATAGAAAGCGATTTCACCGTCCCAACCGAGCCGTTTTTCATCCTCCATCAAACGATCGAACGCCTGTTCCAGCTCTTCCAGCAATGGCGTCAGGTGGGTGTGGTTGGGCTCCTGCAGACGGTTTTCACGGCCAGGGGATTGAATGGCGTAAATTTCGCAATCCTCAGGGGCGTTATACAGGAAGTGAGCGAACATCGAGGCCCCCGCGCCCATAGGGTGCATCATGAACAGCTTAAGTTTCTTCGGTTGTTCACCCTTAGCCCGCTTGAGACGCACAAAGTAATCGTGCACCACTTCAATGTCCTCCTCAGAGGTTATGCCGGAAATATCGCCGGATTGTTGTTGTGGTGATTCCCCATTGGCCAATTCTTGCTGCAACTGTTCCGCCAGCTCCAGCAGGCTTGGGCCTTTCACCATGCGCATCAGCGGGTAGTTAATCTCCAGCTTTTGCTGGATCCAATGGCGCAGCTGATTGAGCATCAGCGAGTCCAGACCCATAGAGGAAAGCGATTTTTCTGCGGAGATCTTATCCCCCGTGGTACCCAAAATACGGGCCAAGGCTTCGATAAGATGCGCCTTTAGCGCCTGCACTGCGTCGGCCTCCGCTAGCGCTTGCACCTGCTCGCGTAGGCTCTCGTTGCCACCGCCCTGGCCTTTGATCTGCAGTGCCTCATTGGACAACAAATGGGCGAAACGTAGGTCATTGCGTAAATGATCGAAGTGTTCACGGAAACGCAGCCAATCGATATTGGCCGCCATTCTCACCACGTTGCCATCCAGCAATATGCGCTCTATTTTGGCCGTTATCTGTTTTTGGCTCATCGGCAGCCAACCTTGTTTCTCCAGCAGGTTCAACAACGAATCGGCGTTTTTGGTCAGCCCGGCGAAGTGGCCGAGTACGCCAATATTGATGGCCTGGGCCGGCAGCCCCTGCATTTGACGATACAGTGTCAGCTTGTCGACGAAGTTGTTGGCCGCGGAGTAACAGGTTTGGCCGCCAAAACCAAACACCGAGGCGATGGAAGACAGCGAGAGGAAGAACTCCAGCGCCTCGTGGTGCAAGGCTTGATGCAAATGCCAGCTGCCGAGCGCTTTGGCGGCGAATGCTGGCATCAATTCTTCGCGTTGAAGATTGCCGATCAACGCATTTTGCATGACCGCTGCGCCGTGGATCACACCACCTAATGGGGCAAGGGTTTTCACCTGTTCGAGCATTTTGTTCACTGCCTTGGCGCAGGACAGGTCAACTTCCGGCAGCAGGATCTCGACATCTTGCTGCCGAAGTTGCTGAATGGCACGCCGATCCTCCTCGTTTTTCGGGCCGCTGCGGCTGGCAAGCGCCAGTTTTCGCGCACCGTGGGCGACTAGCCATTTGGCCAACACGATCCCCAATCCGCTGGCGCCGCCGGTGATCAGGTAAATCTTCTCCGGCGCTAACTGCAGATGCAATGCAGGCAGCGCATTAACCTCTTGCCCTTCCAGGATAACCACTCGGGTAGCCGTCTTATCATCGTCATTCAGCGCAGTGCTAAGGTCTGCGATCGAAACCACCGAGCAATCTGGCAGCGGCATGGGGAGATTGCCATTGAGTAAACTGACGGCCTGCGTGAACAGCTCGGCGGCCTCTTGCGGTCGTTGACTAAGCAGAGCCAGAATGTCTACGGCGAAGTAGCTCAGGTTGATCGCCTGTCGTCTAACGTTCAACGTGTTGTCGGCACTATTGTATTGGGCATTCAGCTCAATGAAGCGACCGAAGGCACGCAGGCATTTTATGCTCTGTACCACTCCTTTACCGCGTAATTGGTTCAGAACGATATCAATCCCTTCGCCCTGGCTATCGGCCATGATTTGTTCGCGGAAATCAAGGCGGCTGCTGTCGTAAACCTGATTAACACCCAGTGCACGCAATCTTTCGCGTCTGGCTTCGGTGTCGGCGCTGGCGTAAATCTCGGCCCGGGTCTGTTGGGCCAGATGAACGGCGGCTATCCCGACCGGGGTGTGCGCGTTATGGATCAGCACGCGCTCGCCCGGCTTGATGCGTGCAAGGCCAATCAGCGCATGCCAGGCGGTCAGGCATGCCAGTGGCGTCCGCGCGGCCTGTTCAAATGACAGCGCTACCGGTTTGTGGATCACGCAGTGTTCGCTTACGTTCAGCGTGCCGGACAAAGCATTGTCGGCAATAGCGATCACCTTATCACCGGTTTTGAAACGTCGGACGCCGGATCCTACGCGGGTAACGACGCCGCTGCATTCGTGGCTGAGAGTGTGCGATTCCGAGGTCCTGTCGAGCAGCGCCGCGGCTTTAACGGCGATTTCAACCTCGTCGTGTTTTGGTGCCTGCGGCGTAAACTGTCGCAGCTCAACCGAACTGATTACCCCAGGTTTAGCCAGCACGGCTTGATAATGACCGCCGCTGCCAGGCAGCGTCCTTGCGGCTTGCGCCTGGGCTTGAACGGGATCCACTGGCTCTAACCGATGGACGAAGAGGTGCTCGCCGCGAATGGCCAGCTCGGTTTCTTTGCCCGCGCTGTCGGTAGAGGTGATCAATTGAGCGAGCAGCCGCAGTTCATCTGCATTGGCTTCGCTTAAATCCACCACTTTGCAGATAGCGAGAGGGTACTCGTTATTCATGGTGCGGCTTACGCCATACATCGGTGCCTGCACCAGATTAAGCCGCCGATCTTCCTGTGTGACCAAGTCGGAGCCGCAGTTGACGGTCCACAGTATTGGCTGTAGCTCATTCTCGATGATGGCGTGGTTGATATTGACGCTTTTCCACAACATGGTCTCGATGCGCGGCGCCAGGTTGTCTTCCCCTGTTTGTGACATTGGCAGCAGGTTGACGATACGATCGAGCGCAGGATAGCGAGTTTTGACTTCGCCTAGGGCATTGAGCACCGCCTGTCGCTCTTGCAGATCGACCGGCCAGTCAAACTCTGGATGCTCCCCGAGTGTGATGACATTAGCGCCTAGCCGTTGCAATTCGGCGACGATCGCAGAGTGTGGGTGTGGCGCATCGGCGATCAGCAAAACGTCCGCGCCGGACTGCGGCTCGATATTAATGTCGTTTGCCGGCTGCCAGAGGTATTGGTAACTGCCGCTGTAAGCCACGTCTTCTTCGTTACTGCGCGAGCCGGTAATGTATTTAAATCGCAGACCCATAATCTGAGCGACGACATGGCCCGCATCGTCAAATACTGTCACATTACTTTGCAGATATTCTTCATCGGCCTGCTCGATGCAGAGGTAGTTCCATAAAATATCGCCATCTGGCTCTCGGAACAGACTGTAACGGTCGATATGAACCGGCAGATACACGCCCAACTCTTCGTCGGCTTCCAGTCGGCGAGTGGCGTAAATGGTATGGATAATGGTATCCATAATGGCTGGATGGGCAAAATAGCGATCCAGATCGTGTTTGAGGCTGTCCGGAATGACGATTTTTGCCAGTAACTTGCCAGGCGCATTCCAGAAATTCTGGATATTCTTGAATTTTTCCCCGTAGCTCAGGCCGCCGCGTTTCAGGCTGTTGTACATGGGCTGGACTGGCATTCGGTCACACACTTCGCGCTGCACATCGGCCAGAGAGATCGTCGGGGGAGTGGGCAGGGCGTCCAAACAGTTCATACGCCCGCTAGAGTGTTTCACCCATTCTGCATCCGGCTTGCCGGGATCGCGGCTGACCAGCCAGTAGCGGCCTTCTGCCGGGTCAAGCTCCAGATTAATGGCTAATGGTTCTCCTTCATCGGGTAAGAACAACCCACGCTCGAAGCTGATGTCCATCAGATAACGGAAAGATTCACCAAACGCTTTTTTCGCCGCCGCCATGGCGATCTCCAGATGACCGGAACCAGGGAAGAGGATCATGTCGTCCATGCGGTGTTCGCTGAGGTAAGGCTCGGCCTGGCTGTCGAGAAACACCTTGAACACGTGTCTGTCCGGGGTGACGCCTGAAGCCTGATGCTGCGTGATATTAGGGTGCAAACTTAATTGGAGGCGATGATGTTGGTGCGCGAGGCTCTCGTTCCAAAAACGTTTTTGTTGCCAGGCGTAACGCGGCAAGTCATGCAACCGTTTAGCCCCGGGGCAGACCTTAGCCCAGTTCATAGGCTGTCCGGCGACGTACAACGCGCCCAGCGTTTGCTTCAACCGCAGCGCTTCGTCTTCCTGGCGACGGATCGAGGGGTAGATGCGTGCGTCAGCATTGAGGTTGGCGAACAGTTCCTCAGCGCCACCGCTCAGGGCCGGATGAGGGCCGATTTCGATGAAGGTGTCGAAACCGTCTTCGATCATGCGCTGCAGCGCAGGGGCGAAATACACCGGATCGCGCACGTTTTGGTACCAATAATCGCTGACCAGGTGAAGGCCGTCTTCCCGCTTGCCACTGACCGTGGAATAGAGGGCGATCTGTGCTGCGCTGGGCTGCAGGTCGTTAAGCGAACCGATCAATTCTTCTTTGAGTGGTGCCATATGATGCGAGTGGAAAGGCACGTCCACCTTCAGGAAGCGGTGGAAGATGTCCTGTTGTTCCAACTGACGGGCAATCTCCTCCAGCGGGGCCCGATCGCCGGAGAGTGTGATGCTCTCCGGTCCGTTGATCGCCGCTACCGAAACGCGGTCGGCCACCTTGGCGATCAGCTTTTCGGCGGCAACCAGATCGACGCCGACCGCCAGCATTGCACCTTTGCCAGCGGCGGCATGCTGGCCGCGGCTGCGATGGAAGATCACTTGCACCGCCTGTTCCAACGTCAGGGCACCTGCGGTGTAGGCGGCGGCCACTTCGCCGATCGAGTGGCCGATCACACCTGCCGGTTCGATACCGTTGTGTTTCCACAGTTCAACCAGGGCGATCTGCAACGCCATGATGGCCGGTTGGGCGATGCGCGTATCGCTGACACGCGATTCTGCCTTGCCGCGGCTCATTTCCTCCAGCAGCGACCAGCCGGCGATATTGACGAACAGCTTGTCGACTGTAGCGATCACGTGGCGGAAGACCGGTTCGGTATCTATCAACTGGCGACCCATGGCGTACCACTGAGGCCCTTGGCCGGTAAACACGAAGGCCAACCGTGGTTTTTTCTCCTGTGGTTGTCCGGACACCGTACCTTCCAGTGGCTCATCGCTCAGGAATGCACTAATTTTGCTGGACAATTCCTCAGGAGAACGGGCGGCGATGGCCAGGCGATGGCGCAGTGAAGATCGATGCTGGCCGGCATTGAAACAGAGGTCGTTTAGATTGATTTTTCCGGCAGACAGATAGCTCTGATAGGCGTTCAGTTGGGCTTTCAGGGCTTCCTGCGTTTGCGCGCTGCAGGTGAACAAGTTGACCTCCGGCTCAATGTCTTCGGCCAGGTCCTGTCCAACAATGATCTCACTATCCGGCACATATTCTTCCATCACCACGTGGGCGTTGGTGCCGCCAGCGCCGAAGGAGTTGACGCCACCGACGCGAGGAGTTCCATCAGCTGGGGCCGGCCAGGGTTGGTTGTGCTCAACTACTTTCAGCCGCCAATTTTCAAAGTCAATTTTGGGATTCGGTCGGTTGAAATGAAGGTTAGCGGGGATCTGTTTATGGTGAAGGCAGAGCGCTAGTTTGATAAACCCGGCAACGCCGGCGGCGCCTTCTAGGTGGCCGATATTGCTCTTTATTGAACCGATGAGCAGCGGTTGCGTCGCAGGCCGTTGACTAAACAGGTTGGCGAAGGCGCGCGTTTCCAAAGGATCGCCGACAGAGGTGCCGGTGCCGTGCGCTTCGATGTATTGTACGCGCCCGGGATCGATGCCAGCGCCCTGATAAGCTGCCTGCAGCATGGCGGTTTGGGAATCGGGGTTGGGAACAGTGAAACCTGCCGGGGTATAGCCGTCGGAGTTACATGCGCTGCCACGAATTAACGCGTAGATTTTGTTGTTATCCGCCAGCGCTTTCGACAGCGGTTTTAAATAGACCATGCCCACGCCTTCGCCGCGCACGTAGCCGTTACCGCTTTCGTCGAAGCTCTTGCAAAGCCCGTCAGCGCTCAGGAAATTACCTTTAGATAGCATGATGGTTTGTGCGGGGTTGATATTAATATTTACGCCACCGGCGACGGCGCGATCCGCTTCGCGGTGCCAAATGCTTTGGCAGGCCAGATGAATGGCCACCAAAGAAGCGGAGCAGGCGGTATCCAATGAAATGCTGGGACCTTTTAAATCGTACAAATAGGAAATACGGTTTGCCAACGAGGTCAGCGAGGTGCCCATTGTTGATTGCGGGCTGATACGATAACGGTTATTTGGATCAGCTAAAATATCCTGATAATCATTGGCGAACGATCCAACATAGACGGCAGTTCTGGAACCAAGGAAATCTTCAAGACGATCGCCAGCATCCTCTAAGGCTTCGAACGTGGCCTGCAATAATAACCGTTGTTGCGGGTCAATGTTTTCTGCTTCTTTGGGGAAAATATTAAAAAATTCATTATCAAATTTATCAATTCCGTTGATAAAGCCACCGCGTGCGGTCTTGGTTTTTCCGGCTTTATTTGTATCTGGATCGTAGAATTTGTCTTTATTCCAGCGATCAGGCGGGACGTCAGTAATTCCGTCGGTGCCTTTCAGTAACATATTCCATAACTCTTTGTGATTATTCGCATTTCCAGGGGTTTTGCAGCCAATCCCAATAATAGCAATAGGTTCTCTTTTCATAGACATAAGGTGACCTCCATTATAAAAATATAGGATTTTTTTGAATGTAATTGGTTTGTTAGTTGACTATTTAACTAGGGTTTATTCATTAATTTACTCTGTAGTGAGATACCAGCAAACTATTATAGATAGTTAATTTTTTTTTACATTTATATTTTATTGTTTTTAGCGATCTTTTTATATCGGCATGTTTTATTTGGTTTTTTATTTTTATTGAATTCATATGATATTATTTTTTTCGGGTATATCTAAAAAGATTTATATTTATTTTCTGCGAAGAAATATGAATAATTATCAGGTAATATCCATATTTATTATTGGTATAGCTGTGTTGGTTTTAATTTTAATGTTTAGAATTGGTTATTATCTTTATTTCTATAATTTCAAAACGGCTTTATTTCCTTTTTTGTCTGGTTCGATGGTGAGGCACTGCGATATTGATACGGTATGTCATTTTTACGGCAGCGCTGATCAATATCATTGAAGATTACAGCCCGTCTGAGTCACACTGACAGCAGTATCCAAGGAGAGACACATGTACAGCGACAATGAGAAGAAGTTCTATATCATCCTAAACCGCAACCACGAACCTGCAACCTTGTTCAACGCGTCCTGCCATTTGACGGCAGGCATTACCGATTTGATCGAGCAGCGTGAATTCCATCATTACCCTAGCGCTATTGAAGGCGTAAGCGCCAATATGAGTCATTACCCGATCGTGATCCTGCAGGCGAAAAACAGCAGCCAGCTCAGCAATTTGATCCTTAAATGTAAGGAAGAGGCGGTGCTGGCGAACTTCTTCACCACCACCATGTTGTCACATTCCGCAGAGCAGCAGATCGCTGATACTGCGAATACAGACTATGAAAAACTGGAGTTCGTTGCTGTGGCGCTGTATGGGGACACAGAACAACTTAAGCCGCTAACGAAAAAATTCTCCGTTTATCGGTAAACCTTGCCTCCGCCATACCTCATTAACGTGCCCATTCACACAAACGCTGCCGCCGGGTTTCTTCAGGCGCATTTTGCATGATAGCTTTTATCAAAATATGATAGGAGATGAGTATGGCAGGCAAGAAAACGACCCTGGCCGCCATCGCCAGAGAGGCGCATGTCGGCATTGCTACGGTTGACCGGGTGATAAATCAGCGTGCAACGGTGCGACCGGAAACGGAACGTAAGGTCATTGCGGCAGCGCAAAAATTGGGGTTCGCCTTAGAGAAATCGCACAGGCTATTCGAAGCGGCTGGGAAACCGGTTGTCCGGATAAAAATGGGGTTTATCCTGCTGCAAAAGGAGCACTCATTTTACGCACAACTGGCGGAAAATTTGCGGGAACAAGCCGCATTATTTCACGAGCCGGCATGTCCCCCGCAGTTTATTTTTCATGATATCAGTGCAGTCAGTGAGACTGCCGCCGCCATTACACACTTAAGCCAGAGTGTGGATGTGATCGGGGTATTGGCGTTGGATAACCCGATGATTCGCTATGCGGTTGAAGAGGCGACCCGACGGGGCGTCAAGGTGTTCACGTTGTTGTCGGATCTGTCCGTGCATAGCCGTACCGGTTACATCGGGTTGGATAACCAGCAGGCTGGCCGTACTGCGGCTTGGGCAGTGGAGCGGCTGTGCCGTCAACAAGGAGATGTTGGTGTGATCATCGGCGATAACCGATTTTTGTGCCAGGAAACCTGCGAAATCAGTTTTCGATCTTACCTGCGTGAACATCTGAGCGCTCATCGGGTACTTGAGCCGGTACGTAACCATGAACAGGCAGAAAGTGCCAGGCAAGTAACCCAGTCCTTACTGGCACAATACCCTGATCTCGTGGCCCTCTATGCACCGTGCGGTGGCGTGGAAGGCATTATCACTGCGTTGCGGGAGAGTGGCAGACAACATGAGGTGATGTTGGTTTGCCATGGTCCGGTGGACGGAGGGGATATGGCATTGTTTGACGGCACGTTGGATTTGATGCTCAGGCACCGCATTGCCGAATTCGCCGCGTCAGTTATCACCACTTTTGTGGCGGCTGCAGCCAGTGAGTCGTCCGGTTTTATGCATGTCATTAATCGTTTTGATCTGATCACTAAAGAAAATATCTGACTGCCAGGCTCCCTGTACGGGGGCCGTCCTCCGCTTTTAATTTCCTGATACCGTCTATACGCCGTCCTGTCTTGTTTTGATAAAAAACTATCATTTAAATGATTTAAATTAACGCGATCACTATCAAAAAATGAAAATTTCATCATTGATGGTTTCGAAACGTTTGTTTGATACTGACGTCACGCCCACCTCGAAACGGAACAAAAATGATGACTTTGCCTATCGCCAATGCACCCTGCAGTTGGGGAGTGGATGACCCTACCAATCCCTATCTTCCGCCTTACACTACTGTGCTGCAGGAGGCGAGCGCAGCAGGCTATCACAGTATAGAGCTAGGTCCGTGGGGCTATTTACCGACGGAGATTCAGACGTTGAATGCCGAGTTGCAGCGGCACGGATTATCGCTGGTGGCGGGGACCCTTTTTGACGATTTGGTCAGTGAGTATAACTTTGGCCATATCCTTGAGCTGACGCATAACATTTGCTGCAATTTGTCACTGTCAGCCAAAGCGCAACAAATCCGCGAAACCCATTTCTCGCCACCGTTTTTGGTGATCATCGATTTCGGCGATCCACAACGGGCTAAATTCGCCGGGCAGTCCGCTTTGGCACCGCGGTTGGCGCAAGCCGATTGGCAAAGAATGATGAACCATATTATTACCGTCAGCGAGATAGCCTGGCAGGAGTATGGCGTTCGGCCGGTTGTGCATCCCCATGCAGGGGGCTGTATCGAATTTGCCGATGAGATCGAGCAACTGACCATCGATATTCCACACCAAACCGCGGGTTTGTGCCTGGATACCGGGCACCTTTATTACGCAGGTATGGATCCCGTTACCTGGCTCGATCGTTACTTTACGCGCATTGATTATTTGCATTTCAAGGACGTTAACCCGCAGGTATTTCACGATGTATTGGTGCGCGGGTTGGATTTCTTTACGGCTTGTGCAGAAGGGGTTATGTGCCCTCTGGGCCAGGGGGCGATTGATTATCCAGCTGTGCGCGAACTGTTGGCGGTGCGCGGTTATCAGGGCTGGATCACCATTGAGCAAGAACGCGATCCGCGTCAGGCGCAGGGCAGTTTGCGTGACGTAACTGAAAGCCTCAATTATTTGCGAACCTGCGGTTTTTAATCAGGAGAGACGAGATGATCAACGGCATTAAACCTTTGGGAAGATCTCTGCGTTGGGGGATGGTGGGGGGCGGCGGCACTAGCCAGATCGGCTATATCCATCGTTCTGCGGCACTGCGCGATGGAACTTTCACTTTGCTGGCTGGCGCGTTTGACATAGACGCGCAACGTGGACGCAGCTTTGGGCAAAGCCTGGGAGTGGCGCAGGAACGTTGCTACCCGGATTACGCCACGCTATTTCGTGAGGAAGCTGCAAGAGCGGATGGCATCGAGGCGGTTTCCATTGCTACACCAAACAATACTCATTTCGCAATCTGTCAGGCGGCACTGGCGGCCGGTTTGCATGTGGTGTGTGAAAAGCCGCTGTGTTTCACTGCGGATGAGGCACAGTCGCTGGTCGAATTGAGCCAAAAGCAGCATAAGATTGTCGGTGTCACTTATGGCTACTCCGGGCACCAGTTAATACTTCAGGCGCGACAGATGATCGCCGATGGACTGCTGGGTGAAATACGCATTATTAACATGCAGTTCTCCCATGGGTTTCATGCTGCGCCGGTGGAACAAGAAAGCCCCAGTACGCGCTGGCGGGTAGATCCACGCTTTGTTGGCCCCAGTTATGTATTGGGTGATTTGGCTACACATCCCTTGTTCCTGTCGGAAACCATGGTGCCGCAGCTTAAGATCAAACGCCTGATGTGCAGCCGCCAGAGTTTTGTCAAAACCCGGGCACCGCTGGAAGACAACGCCTATGTACTGATGGAATATGAAAATGGTGCTGTTGGTTCCATGTGGTGTTCGGCGGTTAACAGTGGGTCGATGCATGGGCAGAAGGTACGTGTTGTCGGCGAAAAGGCGAGTCTGGAATGGTGGGATGAGCAGCCAAACCAACTGCGTTTTGAAGTACAGGGGGAAACAGTACGCATTTTGGAACGTGGCATGCCATATCTGGATCCTATGGCGTTGGCGGATGATCGTATTGGCGGCGGTCATCCGGAAGGATTATTTGAGGCGTGGTCAAATCTCTACAGGCGTTTTGCATTGGCCATGGACGCCAGCGATCGACGCGACGAGGAGTTTCTGGCCGATTTATGGTATCCCGACGTGCATGCCGGCGCGATGGGCGTGCGTTGGGTCGAAAACTGCGTGCGGTCGGCCGATGCAGGAGCCAGTTGGGTAGAGTTTCGCTGAGGTGCCCGGTGTGAGTTCACTGTAGGTGGTTATGGCGGATAGGCAGGCAAGCCCATAGGGCTGCCTGCCGAGCAATGACAGTTCAGGCGCTGGCGCCGTCATAGGGGTGGACTTGCAACGACTCGAGTGCCAGATCGGGCACACAGCGAAGGTTGACGGCGCACATCTCCGAACCGTCCGGACCTTTCCCATAGGCAAAAGCCTCGGTGCCACAAGTTTGACCAAATTGGTGCTGAATAATGTGTTTGTTGAAGGTATAACCGCGCAGTAAGGCTTCACCGCTGTTCAGTACAAAGGTGTTGATCGGGAAGAACGCCAGCAACAAGCCTTTACGGCGACAGATTGAACAGTTGCAACTTAGGGCTTCATGAGGCAGATCGGCGTTCACCGTGAAGGTGACAGCACCGCAATGGCAGCTTCCTTGAAACGACATGATGGTTCACCTGCTGAAAATCTCAATTCGTCCAATTATAGTTCACTTATTCACCTTATCGATTTGTGCTTTGCACCGGACTTAAATTGATGAACAGTCTGAGAGGCTTGTCTTATTAGAAAAATCTTTAAATTCTGTTAAGTTAGTCGTTAAGGCAATGACAAGGAGATAGCGATGTTAGAGCAATACTACCCAGCCACCATGAGTTCCAAACCGATCACGGACGAACAACATAAAAGACTGGTGGCAGTGCAAGCCGCATTGGAGCTGATTAAGGCTACGTTATCCGATACCAACGATGGAAACGGTGTTGATTTCCAGTTAAAAGCGGCCGAAAAGCACATTGGCCCGATGGCCGACGCCATTCAGGAAGCGTTGAAATAAATTCCGAAAACGATAATGAACCGCCCAAGGGCGGTTTTTTTGTGCCGTTTCGCTGGCGAACCACGTTGAGCAACCCACCGCATGATTGCTGTGATTTTTTCATTAGCGTATTGCCTTTTTTCCAGCTAGTGCTGTTTTCAGCCCCAAACTACTATGCAGATCCGGTTAATTACCAGGTTTCCTGCCATGTTCCAGAACACCGTATCATCAACTTCACCGCTGCGCTTTGGTGGGATTACGCTGCTGCTCAGCTTCGTCTTGTTCTTTGCTGCTGCCGCGCAGACTAAGGGCGTGCAAGTTATCAACTTTGTCCCCGATATCGCTGGGGGATATCCTGAGAGCATTGCCTGGAATGAACGCGCCGGGGCGTTTCTGGTTTCGTCGCTGCGTGGCGGGCAGATTGGACTGGTTTATAAGGACGGGCGCTACAGGCGTTTCGCTGGCGGTCGTTCACAAATCACGACTTCCGGTATTGTCGTTGACGCAGTGCGCAACCGCGTGCTGGTTTGCAACGAAGATGTAGGCATTGCGCTCAAATCTTCACCTGGTATGCGCAATCGCGTTGCGCAGGTGCTTGAGTTTGATCTCGACAGCGGTGCACTGCAGCATGTATATGATTTTTCGCCGTTGAGCAAAGGACCGACGCTTGCCAACGATCTGGCCATTGATGCGCAAGGCAATGTCTACGTTACCGATAGTTTTCAACCACAGATTTATAAAATCGACCAGACAACCAAGGCGGTTTCGATACTGGTGCGTTCCGAACGCCTGATGCCCGTCACGACCACTGCGGCATCGGGGGCAAAACCCTATCTCAACGGCATTGTTTACCACCCGGATGGCTATCTGATCGCCGGGGACTATTCCCGTGGTCTGTTGTGGAAGGTGGCGCTGGATGGAACGCACACGCTAAACGAAATCAAGCTGCCACAGCGCTTGAAAGGGCCCGATGGGTTACGTCTCAAAAGCCCTGACACTCTGGTGGTGGTACAGTCTTTCCCTGGCGCCGGGCGAGGTATGTCGGGGGATGTGACGCTGCTTTCCTCATCCGACGGCTGGGCTAGCGCCCGCATTACCGCGGTTGCCACGCCGCCGGGATTGGATGGACCCACTGCGGCGGCCGTCAAGGATGGCGAGGTTTGGGTCGTCAATTCACGTTATCCTCGTCTCTTTGCCGATACGGTCCATGCTGATCGCACGCGTGAGTTTAGCATCGTCAAGGTGGCGTTTAGCGATGGCCAGAATATCGCCGGCTCGCCATGAAAGGCAGCAGCGCCCACCGACGGGGCGTGGATTGGCCGCTGAAAAGCACATTGACCCGATGGCTGACGCCATTCAGGAAGCGTTGAAATAAATTCCGAAAACGATAATGAACCGCCCAAGGGCGGTTTTTTTCGCATTTTGATAAGTAGAATCAGATTATTTGGTATAGAGGAAACATGCAAAAGTCGTCAAAATCTCCGCAGGATTATCTTGGGGAATAGCGTGAGGAGAGCGTTGATGAAGGATGTGCATATCGCATTGTCAGGGGGCTGCGTGCGGTTGGCTTACCCGGGAGAGAACGTACTGGATTTCTCCGACACCCTGTCATTTGGACCGCTGTGTGCACTGGATGACGAGCCGGGTCTGCAAGCCCGGGCCCGCTGGTTTCAAGATTTACATCAATCTGTTCATGCCCCTGAATGGGACACTTCCCCCCAGCGTCTGATGGCGATGGAAAACCTGAAAATGCAACTGGCCGAAGTCAGTGGGCAGGTGACCTTGTGGATTGGTGACAATCCCGATGAGCAATTGATGTTGCGGGCGCTATTGCCTTTGCTGGGGGAGCGCTCCGTGTTTGTGGTTAATGTCACCGAACTTGTCGGCTGTGATATCACGGGATACTGCCCGATTGAAACGCTGGAAGCTTTGTGGATCCGGCGGCGCGAGTTGACATCCGAAGATAAAGTCATGCTCACTGCCGATTGGCATCGCCTGTTGCAGGACAATGCACTGGTACGAATTTTTGCTCAGGGTGAAATTCAGGGAAAAACACAGGATTTCCACGATACGCTATTGTTGCAGCATTGCCCGAACGACTATACCCAAGGCTCCAGAGTCGTGGGCAACGCGATGGTGAACTCACCTTACCGGGTTGACGATACTTTCCTGAATTTTCGCCTGTACGCGTTGATTGAACAGGGGGTACTGCAAGCGCAGTCTGTCGGCGTTAACATGAACCGGCTCCAGGTCAAACTGGCGTAATTCTGTCGATCTACATTGTGTGTTTTTGTGCTCTGAGAGGGGGAAAGCATTTTTCTTAGACGCCGGGATCTGCTTATAATGCACCGTTAACTGTACAAATAAACAGGTGTATCGCATGACACTGGTGTTAGAAGGTGAAAAGATTGCTCGCAACCGGTTTACCGGCGAAAAAATTGAAAACGGCAGTTTTATTAACTGCGACTTTTCGGGCGCAGACCTGACAGGCACCGAATTTATTGATTGCCAGTTTTATGATCGTGAGAGCCAGCAAGGCGGTAATTTCAGCCGCGCGCTGTTGAAGGACGCCAGCTTTAAAAACTGCGATCTGTCGATGGCAGATTTCAGGAATGCCAGTGCGCTTGGTATCGAAATCCGTGAGTGCCGAGCGCAGGGCGCGGACTTTCGTGGCGCCAGCTTTATGAACATGATCACGCCGCGCACCTGGTTTTGCAGTGCTTACATCACCAAAAGTAACCTGAGTTATGCCAATTTTTCGAAAGTGGTGCTGGAGAAGTGTGAACTGTGGGAAAACCGCTGGAATAGCGCACAAATTCTCGGTGCGACTTTTAGCGGCTCCGATCTGTCTGGCGGGGAATTCGCATCGTTTGACTGGCGTGCAGCCAACTTTACACACTGTGACCTGACTAACTCCGAATTGGGTGAACTGGATCTGCGTGGCACCGATTTGCAAGGTGTGAAACTGGACAGTTATCAAGTCTTCCAGATGATGGAACGACTGGGTATCGCGGTTATCGGCTAAGGGTATTGCTTCTGTGGGGCCGCTCGGCCCTTGTTGGACGCGGCTGAAGCGCTTGATGTAGATAAATAATAAATGGTGTTTATAAATATAATAATAAATATTCCTTGCTTAAATAATCTTGCTGTGTGTAAATAGCGTCATCGGTTTGTAGTTCAGACCTTATGAAAGCAGTTTTAGTAAAGCAGTTCTCAGTATTAGTGATATCCATAGATACCTCTTCTTCCGCGAATTTCCTTCTTTAGTGCCCAATAAGTTTCCAACAAAAACAGACCTCTATCGCCATATTGGCGTGTCAAAAAAATATAAAGGAAATATCTATGTCTACTAAAATGACTGGTTTGGTAAAATGGTTTGATGCAGGTAAAGGTTTTGGCTTTATCTCCCCAGCAGACGGCAGCAAAGACGTGTTCGTACACTTCTCCGCTATCCAGAGCAATGATTTTAAAACGCTTGATGAAGGTCAGCGCGTTGAATTCACTATCGAAAACGGTCAGAAGGGTCCTTCTGCCGGCAACGTAGTCGTTTTATAATATCTAGGTAATAATTTATTTCTTGCGATAGCGATGATGGTTTAAACCGGAGCAGATGAGAAATAATATAATTGCCTGAATAAACTCCGGGAATACCCGGAGTTTATCTAAATATAATTGTGTTTGAAATATTTCAATAACGCGGGTTATTGGCAACAGTAAAAAAGATTGGTGTGACCAGAGCCCTGGTTATAATTATTCAGTCTATTTTTCTGTTGTGAAAAAGTTGTGCTTAGGCTGCGTAAGGTTGGAGTGTTGGATGGACGCTTACGCCATAACATGACGGTCGGGAAAGTAACCGGCAAACATAAAAAACCCTGGCCTGCGGCCGGGGTTTTTTTATACCCAATCACCAGGCTGGTCGGTTGTCAGGTTTGTTGACCGTCTAATACTTCACTATTCTTTACTACGTCCTGCGCTTTAACATAACTTTCAATTAACCACTGATACGCCGGGAAGTTTTGGTGTAAACCTCGGTCCATCGCAGTGCATCTTCACGGTTCCAACTCCCCTCAAGTTCAGACGTCACACCAGCAGTATCAGGAGTGTTCATTGTTGTATTCCTCTGCCATTGCGATGGGTGAAGTCAGGGTGCATTGTCCCATCAGAGGAACAATGACTTTGACGGGCGACGATTTTATCGCTGAACTAAACTTAAGTTGCATGAGAGACATGCGAAACGCCGATGGCAGGGAGCGCGATCCTGTTTACTGGCTCGATGTGGAGGGCAGTCACCATGACTTATCAACATATCGTTGTTGCAACCGATCTCAGTGAAGACGCTGAATTTCTGCTCGGTAAGGGGGCGGGGTTGGCTAGTGGGCTGAATGCTAAACTGTCCTTGATTTATATCGATATTCACCATAACGGCTATTACGCCGAACTGGGAGTTGGTGAATATAACTACACTGATCGCACCTTTTCTGAACGTGTGAAAAATATGCTCAATGCCATTAAGGGACGGTCATCTTACCCGATTGAAGAGGTGATTATTGGGCGTGGTGAACTGACAGAAGAGCTGAACCGGGCGGCAAAGGACAAAGGTTTTGATCTGATCATCTTTGGTCACCATCACGATATCTGGAGCCGATTAATGTCGTCGACACGCCAGGCGATCAACAAGCTGAATATCGATCTGTTGGTTGTACCTATTGATAAAAAATAGGCAACTCCGGGCTGCCCAAGACGCGGCCCGGTTTTTCTATAACAGTTGCTTACCGGTCAGATGAAACATAGGACAGTCACTAAACTTATTTATTGTTGATAATACAGCTTAAAAATAATCACGCATGATTATTTTATTAACTGCATCAAAGAGTTGGCTTAATTCCGATTATGGTTACCCTGGCGCATTGAATTTACAGTGAATACCTCTTTTTGATTAGAAAACCGCACGTTTTGACTCGCCCTTACCGCCCATGAGTTTTATCCTCGGATTTAATCAGGATTTGTATGACTTATAAAAATACATTCACATGGAGGAGTTCTTATGCGTTTCGACAATAAAGTGGTCGTGATCACCGGGGCTGGCAATGGGATGGGGGAAGCAGCAGCACGCCGATTCTCTGCCGAAGGGGCAACAGTTGTGCTGGCCGACTGGGCGAAGGATGCAGTAGACAAGGTCGCTGCATCACTGCCAAAAGGCAAGGCATTGGCGGTGCATATCGATGTTTCCGATCACGTTGCGGTTGAAAAGATGATGAACGACGTGGCGGAAAAATTGGGTCGCATCGACGTGTTATTGAACAATGCCGGTGTGCACGTGGCAGGCAGCGTGTTGGAAACCAGCGTGGCTGACTGGCGCCGCATTGCAGGCGTGGATATCGATGGTGTTGTGTTCTGTTCCAAATTCGCTATGCCGCATTTGCTGAAAACCAAAGGCTGTATCGTGAATACCGCTTCGGTCTCTGGTCTGGGTGGCGACTGGGGTGCAGCGTATTACTGTGCGGCGAAAGGGGCGGTGGTTAACCTGACTCGTGCGATGGCGCTGGATCACGGCGGTGATGGCGTACGGGTGAACTCAGTGTGCCCAAGCCTGGTAAAAACCAATATGACCAATGGCTGGCCGCAGGAGATCCGCGACAAGTTTAACGAACGTATTGCGTTGGGCCGCGCTGCTGAACCCGAGGAAGTGGCTGCAGTTATGGCGTTCCTGGCCAGTGACGACGCTAGCTTTATCAATGGTGCCAACATCCCGGTTGATGGTGGGGCGACAGCCTCAGACGGCCAACCGAAAATTGTTTAATCAGTAATGGTCAGGCCCGGTGTTGCCGGGCCTGTGAATGTTACACGCCAATCCGATCTCGCAGTTGGTAGTAAGCTGCACCAATCGCGGTGAAAGGAATTTGCAGGTTGCGGCCGCCGAAGAACGGCAGGTGTGGCAGCTTGGCAAAGGCGTCAAAGCGTTCCGCATCGCCCCGCATTAACTCCGCAATCAACTTGCCCGCTAAATGAGTACAGGTCACGCCGTGGCCACTGTAGCCCTGCATGTAATACACGTTATTTTCAAGACGGCCGAATTGCGGCATACGTGACAGCGTCAACAGGAAATTGCCTGTCCAGCGGTAGTCGATATTTACCCCTTTCAACTGCGGGAAGGTTTTTAGCAGTTTGGGGCGGATCAGATTGTCGATATCGTCCGGATCGCGGGCACCGTACACCACGCCACCACCATACAGCAGGCGGTTATCACCGGTAATGCGGTAATAATCCAGCAGATAGTTACAGTCCTCGACGCAGTAATTCTGTGGGATCAGCGACTGGGCCACTTCAGGTGCCAACGGCTCGGTGGCCACCACCTGTGTGCCGCACGGCATGCTGCGTTTAGCCAGTCTTGGCTCCAGCTTATCGCCGAGATAGGCGTTACCAGCCACGATCACATAACGCGCTTTTACCTGCCCATTGGCCGTGCTGACGATAGCCGGGTCACCGTGTAAGATGTTGGTGACCGCAGACTGTTCGAAGATCCGTCCGCCTTGCAAGCGAACGGCTTCGGCTTCCCCGAGCGCCAGATTCAGCGGATGAATATGGCCACCGCTGTGATCGAGCAGCGCACCGACGTAGCGATCGCTATTGACCTCTTGGCGGATCCGCCCAGCATCCAGCAGTTCCAGTTGCGTGTTACCGTAACGTTCCCAGTTTTGTTTTTGCTCTATCAGTGCATGATATTGCCGGTTGTTCAGTGCGGCAAAGATCCCACCAGGGCGATAGTCACATTCGATGGCGTATTGCTTGATACGACTGCGAATGATCTCTGCGCCCTCAAACATCATGCTGCCGAGCACGCGGGCGCTTTCAGGGCCATAGCGCTGTTCTATCACGTCGATATCGCGGCTGTAGGAATTCACCAATTGACCGCCGTTGCGGCCGCTAGCGCCAAAGCCAATACGGGCCGATTCCAGCAGGACGACGTTGTAGCCGGCTTCCACCAGAAACAGCGCTGAGGACAGGCCTGTGTAGCCGCCACCGACGATACAAACGTCGCATTCAATCGACTCACTCAACTGTGGATAGGGCGCGTGGCTGTTGGCCGAGGCCGCATAATAACTTTTTACGTGTTCAGTCATGGTATCTGCCCTTATTCCAGCGAAATCCAGGTGGTTTTCAGTTCGGTGAATTTATCCAGCGCATGCAGCGATTTGTCGCGTCCATTGCCGCTTTGCTTATAACCCCCGAAGGGTACGGTCATATCGCCGTCGTTGTAGTTATTGATGAACACCGTACCGGCTTTTAACTGGCGAGCCAGACGGTGTGCTCGGGACAGATCGCGCGTCCAGAGCGCAGCCCCCAGCCCGTAGTCGCTGTCGTTGGCCAGTTGTATGGCGTGTTGTTCGCCGTTGAATAGCGTGACGGCCAGCACCGGGCCGAAGATCTCATCGCGTGCAACGCTCATGGCATTATCAACCTGAGTGAGAATGGTCGGGCCAAGGTAGCCCGCGTGACCAGGCTGCGGGTGTTCACGCCCATCAAGGAACAGCATCGCACCTTGACTCAAGCCTTGTTCGATATAGTCCGCGACCTTCTCGCAGTGGCCTTGGTCGATCAATGTGCCCATCACCGTTGCAGGATCGAGCGGATTGCCGGGGGTGAATGCTGCGGCATGTCGGCGCAGTGCTTGCAAGAATTCTTGTTGAATGCTCTCTTCAACCAATAGCCGAGTGCCGGCAATGCACACTTGCCCCTGATTATAGAAAATGCCCGCTGCGGCACTCTGCGCCGCTTTATCCAGGTCAGGGCAGTCGGCAAAGATAATATTGGCGCTTTTACCACCGGCTTCCAGCCATACCCGTTTCATGTTGGATTGGCCGGCGTAGATCATCAGTTGCTTGGCGACCTGCGTGGATCCGGTGAAAGTGAGGGCGTCTACGTCATTGTGAAGTGCCAATGCCTTACCGGCATCGTTGCCGTAGCCGGGGACAATATTCAGCACGCCGTCTGGTAAGCCTGCCTGTTGCGCCAGTTTGCCCAGATAGATCGCCGTCAGTGGGGATTTTTCAGAGGGCTTGAGAATCACACTGTTGCCGGTAGCCAACGCTGGACCGAGCTTCCAGCAGGCTAACAAGAGCGGGAAATTCCAGGGTACGATGGCACCTACTACGCCAATGGGTTCGCGTTCGATTAACGCCAGTGCATCGCTCGCGGTGGGGGCGATTTCGCCATAAACCTTGTCTATCGCCTCGGCATACCAACGCAAGCAGCGGATGGCGCCAGGCACATCGTCACGCAGGCTGTGGCGAATGGGCTTACCGGTATCCAACGTCTCCAACAGCGCCAGTTCCTCTTGATGCTGTTCCATCAACGTCGCCAACTGCAATAAGGTGGCTTTGCGCTGCGCAGGCGCGGCCCGTGACCAGTCGCCACGTTCAAACACCGCACGCGCCGCACTGACCGCCAGATCAATATCTACGCTGCTGCCTCGGGATACCTGCGTCAACTCGCATTGCCCGGCAGGATCCTCCACGGCAAAGGTTTGGCCTTCGGCGGCCTGCTGATAGCGGCCATTGATAAACAGTCGGTTCTCAATATTCAGGGCTTGCGCCCGTTGTTGCCAATACTGTAGATGGTGGAAGTCCATGCCTTGCTCCGTTGATCAGAATGTCGTCGGCGTATGGGCGCTGATAATCCGGCAAATCCGCGCCGACGTGTTGCTGAAACTGTGGGGAATGCCGGTGTTGATGGCGTAGCTCTGGCCAGCAAGCAGGTGATAAGCCTGCCCATTGACCTGCAACACCACTTCGCCTTCCAGCAGGGTGCCAATCTCTTCCCCCTGATGCTTAATACGTTCGCCGGTGGTGGTACCCGGCTCATAGGTTTCGATCATCATCGCCAGAGTGCGGTTGGGGTCGCCGTTGTGGATCAATTTCATCGACACGCCCTGACTGCCAATTTCGATCAGATCCTGACTGTCGATAACAATTTGTGGTTCATCCGGTTTTTCCGGCTCGGCGAAGAACGCCGACAGTGACAGCCCGTACACCGTCAGCAGCTTTTGTAAGGTGCTGATGGCCGGACTGACTTTGTCCTGTTCGATGGTGCTAATGGCGCTGTGGGTTAATCCAGACAGTTCGGCCGCGCGGCGCTGCGACAATCCCAGTTGTTGGCGGATTTGTGACAGGCGTTTTCCCGGTGCCAAGCTGACATCGCTCATGGGCGTTTTTCCTTTTGATAGTTCCGGCAAGCGCTAATGAAACCTTCAAACAACAGACGCGACAGGGCGTACTCTTCACTGTTCCATTCTGGGTGCCACTGCACACCCAGCGCAAAGGGCTGATCACGTAGGCTGATGGCTTCTACCAGACCATCAGCGGCGTGGGCCTCAATACGTACGCCGGGCCCCAGGTTTTTAGCCCCTTGTCCATGCAGTGAATTCACCCAGAATCTGTTGCAATCCGGTATCAGTTGCGAGAGTAATCCGCCTTCCTGAACGATGACTTCGTGGGCAGGGGCGTATTGTTGTTCAAGCGGTAGGTCGTGATCTTCTCGGTGTTCGAGCAGCTCAGGCAATTCAAACAGTCGACGGTGGAGGGTGCCTTGGGTGGCAACCACCATTTCCTGCATGCCGCGGCAAATGGCGAAAAGGGGAATGCGCCTGTCGAGCGTATGGCGGATTAACGCCAGGCTCAATTCATCTCGCCCAGGATCGGCGTCAGGCTCATCGCCGTTTTCACCATAAAGGTGCGGCTGCACATTACTGGGGCTGCCGGGCAATAAAATGCCGTCGAGGTGAGGCAGCAATTCATCCAGCAGTTTCGGCTCCGCGAGTGCGTGCGGCAGGGCGATTGGCAACCCTCCAGCGGCCACGACGGCATTTAGGTACTTTTCTTGCAAGGTCTGAGTGAGGTGCCCGTTTAACCTATACCTGCACATCACTACACCGACCACTGGCCTGTTAAATATATTGCCCATGCTATCCCCTTGGTATGTTCGAAATTATGAACGATAAGCTTCTCCACTGCCGTTTTCGTTCAATATTTTATAAATCTAGCAGTCAAATGGGCAATATTCAAACTCAAAGTAACACTTGCAAAACAATTTTGTTGCATCTATGTTTCATTGGTGGACATTATATTGAGCAAGATGGTCAAAAAACATCGACGACAATAAGTGTGAGAACCACAGACAAAAACATACATGGCGGGTGAATCATGCAGACCAACATAGTAGAAGTGGAAAACTTTGTTCAGCATCATGAAGAAAAGCGAAGTAGCGCGTTCCAGCGTGAAGTGAAGAAGTACCTGGAGCGTTATCCATTAACTCAGCACGTTGACGTTCTGCTGACTGATCTTAACGGCAGCTTCCGTGGCAAGCGCATTCCGGTCGGTGGGTTGAGTAAACTGGAGAAAGGGTGTTACTTCCCTGCATCGGTTTTCGCGATGGAC
The DNA here is from genome assembly GCF_001590905.1 of Serratia grimesii NBRC 13537. GTDB lineage: Bacteria > Pseudomonadota > Gammaproteobacteria > Enterobacterales > Enterobacteriaceae > Serratia > Serratia grimesii. The sequence goes on along the minus strand of NZ_BCTT01000010.1, from coordinate 184,335 downwards.
ATTCTCGGTAATGTGGTCGAAGAAGCTGGATTGGGGCAGGAGCTGGGCGAGCCGGATCATATCTGTGTGCCGGTATTGGGGACATTGACGCCGTCAGCGGCGGATCCGCAATACATCGGCCAGGTACTGCTCACCATGTTGGATGAAGATGGTACTCCCTTTGACGTTGAACCGCGCAATGTGCTGAACCGAGTGTGGCAGCGTTTGCGTCAGCGCGGGCTATCCCCCGTAGTAGCGGTAGAGTTGGAGTTCTATCTCATCGATCGCCAGCGCGATTCGGAAGGCTATCTTCAGCCGCCATGCGCGCCAGGGACTCAGGAACGCAACACCCAGAGCCAGGTGTATTCCGTCGATAACCTCAATCACTTTGCCGATGTGCTCAGTGAGATTGATGAACTGGCGCGTATGCAGGGATTACCGGCGGATGGTGCCGTGGCGGAAGCCTCCCCCGGCCAATTTGAAGTCAACCTGCACCATACCGACAACGTTCTACAAGCCTGTGACCATGCGCTGGCGCTAAAACGCTTGATCCGCATGGTGGCGGAAAACCACAACATGCAAGCCACCTTTATGGCCAAGCCGTACGAAGAGCACGCTGGCAGTGGTATGCATGTACATATCAGCATACTGGACAGGCAGGGCAATAACGTTCTGGCGGATGAAGACGGTGAAGACTCCGCATTACTGAAACAGGCTCTGGCGGGAATGATTGCCCTGATGCCTTCTTCTATTGCGTTACTGGCACCGAACGTTAACGCCTATCGTCGTTTCCAACCGGGCATGTACGTACCCACTCAGGCGTCCTGGGGCCACAACAACCGCACTGTGGCACTGCGCATTCCCTGTGGCGATCGTGACAGCCACCGCGTGGAGTATCGTGTGGCCGGTGCCGATGCCAACCCTTATCTGGTGATGGCGACGATTTTGGCGGGCATTGTCTATGGGCTGGAAACGACGTTGCCTCTGCAAGAACCGGTAACCGGTAATGGGTTGGAGCAGGAAGGCTTGCCGTTCCCGATTCGCCAAAGCGATGCGCTATACGAATTTGAACATCAGCCGGTACTGACTGCGCTGCTGGGTGAAAGGTTCAGCCATGTTTACCTGGCCTGTAAGACGGATGAGCTGGTGCAATTTGAGCGCCTGATCACCGAAACCGAAATCGAGTGGATGCTGAAAAACGCCTGACCCGCTCAATGCCCATCATACCGCGCGCGTCTGGCGCATTCCGCCGGCTATCCTGTGGCCTGCGAAGCTGCGCGCAGCGGTACAGCATTTCTTCCATTTTGGCGTACAGGACGCCAGCGAGGAAATAATCATGACTGCCATAACTCAACCACCAGTATGCTCGGACGTGTGTCTGAGCCGCAGTAAATACGGACCATTTGCTGTCCGGTTTTGCCTGTCGTTGTCTCGTCCCTCCCGCCGCCTGAGCAGCAGTTTCCCCGCGGCCTCTCTGAATGACGCTAAACAGTTACCAGCAGAGGACAAAGAGGGGAAGAGCCATGACGATTAATACCATTAACGGTAATGAAGCGGCCAAGCCGCAATTGCGTAAATCCCTGAAACTGTGGCAAGTGGTGATGATGGGCCTGGCTTATCTGACACCGATGACCGTATTTGACACCTTCGGTATTGTTTCCGGCCTGACCGACGGTCACGTACCGGCCTCTTATCTGCTGGCACTGGCTGGCGTACTCTTTACGGCCATCAGCTACGGCAAACTGGTGCGGCAGTTTCCGACGGCGGGTTCCGCCTATACCTATGCGCAAAAAGCCATCAATCCGCACGTCGGCTTTTTGGTGGGATGGTCCTCGTTACTCGATTATCTGTTCCTGCCGATGATTAATACGCTGTTGGCAAAAATCTACCTGACAGCATTGTTTCCGGAAGTGCCGCCATGGGTGTGGGTGGTGGGTTTTGTGATCATCATTACCGCCATCAACCTGAAAAGTGTCAATCTGGTGGCTAACTTCAATACTTTGTTTGTTCTGGCCCAGGTTGCCATCATTGTGGTGTTTATTTTCCTGGTGGTGCGCGGCCTGCACAGTGGCGAAGGGTTAGGTACCGTGTGGAGTCTACAACCGTTCGTGAGTGAGAACGCGCATCTGTTGCCGATTATTACCGGTGCTACTATTCTGTGTTTTTCATTCCTTGGCTTTGATGCGGTCACCACGTTATGTGAAGAAACACCTGACGCCGCCAAGGTGATTCCGCGAGCCATATTCTTGACTGCGCTGTATGGCGGGGTGATTTTCATCAGCGTATCGTTCTTTATTCAGCTGTTTTTCCCTTCGATTCAACGCTTCCACCAGCCAGATGCGGCATTGCCAGAAATCGCGCTGTATGTGGGCGGCAAGCTGTTCCAATCGATTTTCCTGTGTGTCACCTTTATTAACACGTTGGCGTCCGGCCTGGCCTCACACGCCAGCGTCTCACGGCTGTTATATGTGATGGGGCGCGATAACGTATTCCCGGAAAAGTATTTTGGCTATATCCATCCGAAGTGGCGCACACCGTCATTAAACGTGTTGTTGGTTGGGCTGGTGGCGTTGTCTGCGTTGTCATTCGATCTGGTCACGGCCACGGCGTTGATCAACTTCGGTGCGCTGGTGGCGTTCACCTTCGTCAATTTGTCGGTGATAAGTCATTTCTATATCCGCGAGGGCCGTAACAAATCGTGGAAGGACCATTTCAATTACCTGTTCCTGCCGCTGGTGGGGGCCCTGACGGTGGGCGTACTCTGGTTGAATCTGGAAAAAAGCTCGCTAACCATGGGATTGATCTGGGCAGTTCTGGGCTTTGGTTACCTGGCGTACCTTACTCGGCGTTTCCGCCAGCCACCACCGCAGCTGGAACGACAACCGCAGCAATAAGGTTGTTGATGAACCCATGGAAGGGCAAATCGGCCGGGGTCGAACCTGTTCGACCCCATTTAAACCATTGATTATGCTATAGGGCGCAGTGTGTAGCGCCTCTACCATGAAATAACGGCGCATTTTGTCAGCAGTCTCAGGCGGGTTTCCCGCCTTTCTTTTTTTTCCTCCGGGCAGTAGAGTGAAAATACCGATAAAAAATAACCGATTGGATCACATCCATGTCTTCACTCCCCGTTTCGTATAAAGCCACTTTGCTCGGCCTGTTGGCGATCTTGCTGTGGAGCAGCGTGGTTGGCCTAATACGTAGCGTTAGCGAGGGACTGGGGCCCATTGGTGGTGCGGCGATGATTTACAGCGTCAGCGCGATTTTCCTGCTGCTGGTGCTCCGCTTGCCAAATCTTCGCCATTTCCCGCGAGCCTATCTGATCCTCGGCAGCGTGTTGTTTGTCAGCTACGAGATCTGTCTTTCACTGTCACTGGGCTACGCAAATACCCGGTTGCAAGCCATTGAGGTTGGGATGATCAACTATCTCTGGCCTTGTTTTACCGTACTGATGGCACTGGTGTTCAATGGGCAAAAAGCCAAATGGTGGTTGGTGCCAGGATTGTTGCTGTCATTATTCGGTATCGGCTGGATTATGAGCGGCGAGGGCGGCTGGTCACCGACGCAAATGCTGGATAATGTGCGTAGCAATCCGCTGAGCTATTCGCTGGCGTTTGGCGGTGCGGTGATTTGGGCACTGTATTGCAATCTGACCAAGAAAATTGCGCAGGGCCAAAACGGTGTCGTGTTGTTTATTACGCTGACCGCCATTGCGTTATGGCTGAAATACGCCTTTAGCACCGAAAGTGGTATGCAGTTTACTTTGCCCGTGACTCTGACACTGCTATGTGCAGGTATCGCGATGGGGGCGGGTTACGCTGCGTGGAACGTCGGTATTCTGCATGGCAATATGACGTTGTTAGCGACGGTGTCTTATTTTACGCCGGTGCTGTCGGCGGTATTTGCTGCCCTGGTGCTGGATACTGCGCTGACGGCCAATTTTTGGCAGGGGGTGGTGATGGTCACGTTGGGATCGTTAGTGTGCTGGCGGGCAACCCGAGGAAATTAACGGAAATTATCAACCGACTGTCCGATGTTGGACTAGAATCTAACTAGCGATTCTGCATGAAGGAACATGAAAATGAGAGACGATATCCAATTCATTCAGCAGCCAGTTATTGATGACGAAAGTTACATGCGCGGTGATACCGTGCGCCTGACCACGGCCAATTTGCGCCACGAATACCAACTGGACGTCAGCATTCTGCGTCGCGAGGGCAAGTTGATTGTGGGGTCGGTGATCGCTGCCGCACCCAAAGTGGATATTCCGCCCAAAGAGTGGGAGATCGCTCCCGGGCAGGAGGTGGTCTTCCGTCAGGAGAATATCGCGAAAGCATTGCCCGCCGTTCGCTGAATTTTAGCCAACGGGTGTTTTATTCCCCGCTTATCACCCTAGAATTCCCCAAAATGCCAGCGCTAAAAACGCTGGCATTTTCATTTGAGCGACAGACCTGGTTACTCTTTCGTTTTGAACATAATTGGCACAGAAACTGCTTAAAAAATTACCGGGCATGACAAAAATCACAGCGAACGTGAATTTTCATGAAACATAATTTGACAAATGTGAACGCAATCGATTACCTATTCGCAAAATGCATAACTGGATCACAGATTCTTACACCCAGTGATTTCTATAATGCGCGCGTCGCCCGAGAGTTTGTAAGCGGAGGCAACGCCAGGTGTCGTCAGACTCATTGTCATCTTTTCTAACGGGCAGGAAATGGCCCTTTAAGCATGTGGTAATAAAAATGAAAAAAATAGCTCTCGCAGCAGGTGTACTGCTCGCAGCGTCTTACAGTGCATCTTCAATGGCTGATAGCAAAGACAGCCAGTACGTTTCGGATTGGTGGCACCAGAGCGTTAACGTGGTAGGCAGCTATCACACCCGTTTCGGACCTCAGTTGAACAACGATGTCTACCTGGAGTACGAAGCCTTCGCGAAAAAAGATTGGTTCGACTTCTATGGCTACGTTGACGTGCCTAAGTTCTTCGGCGTTGGCAACACGCCAGACCGTGGCATCTGGGACAAAGGTTCACCGATGTTCATGGAGATTGAACCGCGCTTCTCCATCGACAAACTGACCGGTACCGATCTAAGCTTCGGCCCGTTCAAAGAATGGTACTTTGCTAACAACTACATCTATGACCTAGGCCACAATACCGACGGCCGCCAGAATACCTGGTACATGGGTCTGGGTACCGACATCGACACCGGCCTGCCAATGAGCCTGTCGATGAACATCTATGCTAAATATCAGTGGGAAAACTACCAGGCTGCCAACGAAAACAGCTGGGATGGTTATCGCTTCAAGGTGAAATACTTTGTGCCGTTGACTCAACTGTGGGGCGGCAATCTGAGCTATATCGGTTTCACCAACTTTGACTTTGGTTCCGATCTGGGCAAAGACAGCAACTGGACCGATGGCACTGGCAAACAGGTTCGCACCAGCAACTCAATCGCTTCAAGCCATATTTTGGCGCTGAACTACGATCACTGGCACTACTCCTTCGTGGCTCGTTATTTCCATAACGGTGGCCAGTGGCAGGATGGGGCTGATATCGGTACTCCGCAGGGCCCAATTAAATCCACCGGTTGGGGTTACTACCTGGTAGCTGGTTATAACTTCTGATTTTCCGTGGTATCAGAAACAGAAAACCCCGCTTTGGCGGGGTTTTTTTTCGTCATCACTGCGCGTGTTCACCAGGTAAATGTCTTACCGGCATAAATAATCGTCCTTTGATTACATGGCATTCATTATCGATCCAACTGATGATTTGTTCACGGCTCACGCCTTCGGATTGCGCGTAGCGGTGAAGATCGCCATTAAAGTGCTGTGTGATGTATTCCATGAGGGTCATTTGCATGTCTTTTGCTCCTGAACGCCCGTCAGTTGCCACCTGGCTACCGCGGGAGGTTAAGGTTTCTCAGACGCCGAATTTAAAGTATTGGCAACTAAATCTCAACAAAAAGCACTGGCTTGGTGCATTTGATGTCAGTATTTTAGCAAAAAGAATCCCGCACGGAGTGGCGGGAAGTATTCTGAATTATCACTTTGGGTGATGAAAAATAATTTGAGGTGCGACGAAAAAGAGCAGATTCACTCTTTTTGTGACCCTTCCAAACTACGACAAGGCTTATTTCGCTGCAAGAAAAATCTCAGCTTAAATATTCGGTATTAACGAATTATTCTGCGTTACGAGGTCGTATTCCCCGCTAGCCTGTACCATCATCTTGCGATGAGATAAATATCTCAGAGTTTTCCGCATGCTTTATGTGGAGAATTACGCCTATAGTGAAGGTAATAACCTATGCAGGAAGTCACAAAATGAGCAAGCGTCGTACTACTCTCACCGCATTAGCGCTGATTGTTTCGTTGGGCCTGTCATCCGCACCGGTTCTGGCCGATAAAGGGGGCAACGGTAACGGCGGCGGTAATGGTCATGGCAACAGCGGCAATCATGGCAACAACGGTAATCATGGTAATAACGGTAACCACGGTAATAAAACCAAAGGAAACGACGGCGACCAAGGCATGGTATCCGTCAGTATTTCCCATGAGCGTGCACGTTCTTTGGCGTTAAATTATGGGCTGACCGGATACCGTTCTTTACCGCCGGGCATTGCCAAAAATTTGGCGCGTGGTAAGCCATTACCTCCAGGCATCGCCAAGAAAATGGTGCCTTCGTCCATGCTGCATGATCTGCCTTACTATCCGGGCTATGAATGGCGTATTGCCGGCGACGACCTGGTGCTGGTTGCGCTGAGCACTGCGCTGGTGGCATCAGTGATCAATGGCGTGTTTAATTAACACGTGGTTGCACTGTTTAGAGCCTCGCTTCGGCGAGGCTTTTTATTTGCCTGAACCAAGGGATCGTGGTGAACTCTTATCCTGATTGTTTTTAAGTAAATAAGGACATTGTCATGTTCAGGATGTTATTGATTGCCTGTTGTCTGGTCAGTTTTTCCGCGCTGGCTGAGGGTGGCATGGCACTCGGTGAGCTTGTTAACCAGCGGTTGGCGTATATGAAAGATGTTGCAGGCTATAAGGCACAACACAATCTGCCAATCGAGGATTTGGCGCAAGAGGCCAAAGTGCTGGCAAGTACGGAGGCTGAAGCGGGGCGTTTAGGATTGGACCCGCTTTCTGTGCGACCTTTTATCAAGGCGCAAATGGACGCTGCCAAGGCAATTCAGTACCGTTATCGCGCAGACTGGCTGGCGCAGCCGGAAAGTGAGTGGCAGCCACGCCCGCTAGAAAGTGTACGACCGCAGATTGCTGAACTCAGTAGCCGCATTTTACAACGACTGGCGACGGATTTGAAAAACGGTCCGTTGACGGAGAGCACGCGCAGCGCATTTATCCACGCGATTGATCAGCCCAACCTGAGCGATGCTGATAAGCAGCGTTTATTTACCGCCTTGCTAGCCGTCAGGGTTAGCAAGGCGGGGTGACGATGGGGTTAATCGCAACCCACACCGCTGCGCTGAAAGGTTAGCACTCGGCTGCGATTGGCAATCAAATCCACGCTGTAACCACGGAAGTACAGGCAAAAGCGTTTTAACCATGGGCCGTCATTGCTTTCAACCAGCATGCGGCCCTGGCCGAGTGAACTGATCGTCCCGGTCTGTGCCGCGGGGCCAACCCCAATATGCACCTGATCACCGCAAATTTCGAAAGCGGTGCGGTACTGCGGGTGATACCACAAACCTTGCACGTGTTTGAGACAGTCTCGGTTGGGTGTCACGGGCAGAAAACTGCGTGTCACATGGCCCACTTCACCTTCAACGGCTTCACCGGTCCATTTGAGCCGTATCGGCATATGGGCTGAAAGCGACACGGCGTAACCATCATCAGCCTGATACAGGGGTTCATCGCTCCCCAAATAGGCGACGTTGCCGTTCTTAACTTCCAGCCAGTAGGGTTCAGCCACCGTGGCATAAATGCCATCAGGAATCGCCGTACTGCGTTGTGGCAGCGCTTCGTCCAGCAAGGCGGCCATGACCTGCAGTGCCATGGCGAAGCTGTCACAGTCCTCGCGGTTGGCGACCAATACGACGCCAGCCTGATGGTCAGGCGCCAACAAGAAATAGGTTTTGTAGCCGGCATGTGAACCGCCGTGCCCCAGCAGGCGATGTTGGCCGAGCGGGGTTTGTGCCAGTCCCAGACCATAAGCGCTGAGTTGACCTTGATTGAGATGGCGCGGCGCGCTCAGTTGTGCCAATACCCCGCGGCCAGGGCCTTGATCGGCGAGCAGCGTTTGTAACCAGCGGGTGAGGGCATTGGCGCTGCCCGTCAGGCTACCGGATGCAGAAAGGTGCAGACCTGCACTGGCGAGTTGCCAACCCTGTTCTGAACGCCAGTAACCGGGTGTTAGGCCGGGCACGACGTCAAACCAACTTTCTGGCGCTCGTAGCTGCACCTGCAATGGCTGGGCGATGTGCTGTTGCACCAGTTGGTCAAAATCATAGCCCTTGGCTTGTAATGCGGCTTCGACCAGCCGGTAACCGGTATTGGTATAGGTGATTTCACTGCCAGCGGGGTAGTTCAACCCATTTAGACCTTGCAGAAACTGCATCACCGGTTGCGCCTCGCTGCGAGTGTGCACCGAGATGCCTAGCAACCCCAAGGTTTCACGCACGTCGGGGAGTCCGCTGGTCATATCAAGTGCCTGACCGACCGTGACATCTGCCAGCGGGGCTTGCAGTTCAGGCAGCAAGTTGCCAAGACGGTCATTCAGGCTGATGGCGTTGTCAGTGGCGTTCAGTGCCAGCGTGGCGAAAATATGCTTGGTGACAGAAGCGTAGCGGACCACGCTGTCGGCGGTAAAAGGGGTGTTTTGCGCCAGATCGGCAAGACCGGCGCTGGTGGTTGCCCGAATCTGCATAGCGTCGAACAGGGTAATCGCTCCACCGGGTTGGCCGTCGGGCTGCCAATCAGCCAACAGTCGGTTGGCAACCGCCTGTGCGGCGCGCCAGTTTAGCGGGATTTCAGACATATCTAGCCTCCAGGATGCGTTATCAATTTGTGCCCCAACGGGCTTTTCGCCAGATTGTCGCGTACCACGCAATCTGCGGGCCGCTGTTTTGTGCGCTGTTCCGACCAGATACGGTGATTTTCAGTCAAAACTGCGATGCAGTACGCAAATCGAAGCGGCAGAAGGGACGGAGGCAAAATGTGTGCCACAAGATAAGGCGTTAAAGCGGGGAAATGCGAGGCAAGAGCGGTGCCTCGCATCAAACTGAGAAGACTTAGTGCGGCAAGCCGCCCCAGGAAAGCAGACTGTCGATCATTTGTTTGAGCAGGCGTTGCAAGGAGGCAGCGCGTTGTGGATCAAAAGCAAAGGGATACTGCTCGGACATGTAATTCACCTGTGCCAGCTCAAGTTGAATGGCATGCTGTTGCTCTTGCGGCTTGCCATAAGCGCGGGTGATGTAACCGCCTTTGAAACGGCCGTTAAGCACGTGTGTGAACTGTTGCTGTTGTTCACAACAGGCGACCAGACGATCGCTCAGCGCAGGGGCACAGCTTTCACCGCTGTTGGTGCCTAAATTGAGGTCTGGCAGCTTACCGTCGAACAGGCGTGGGATCACCGAGGCAATAGAGTGTGCGTCGAAGAGCAGTGCGTAACCGTGTTTCGCTTTTAATCGTGCCAGTTCATCCTGCAATTGCTGGTGATAGGGTTGCCAGATAGCTTGCAGATAACGGGCACGCTCCTCGTCAGAGGGTGCCTTGCCGGGCAAAAAACTCGGACGGCCGTCAAACAGCACATCAGGATACAGACCGGTAGTGGCGGTGGTGTACAGCGGCTTATCATCTGCCGGACGGTTCAAGTCAATGACAAAGCGCGAATAATTGCCGACCAATACGCTGGCCCCCATCACACGGGCAAAGTCGTACAACTGCGGGATATGCCAGTCGGTGTCAGGCAGTGGTCGCGCATCGTCGGTCAAACCGGCTTCGACCGCCGGTGTTAATCGAGTACCTGCATGGGGAATGCTGATCAGCAACGGCAGGCTGCCGGCATGGAAATCAAAAGGATCGCGAATGGTCATTGACGTACTTCTCCTCGGAAAATCACCGTACAGGGCAGTTGTCCACCCAACCAGTAAGCCAGTTCAGCCGGTCGCGACAGCGGCCAGTGTACAAAATCTGCTACCTTGCCTGCTTCCAACGTGCCATGACTGGCTTGAAGGCCCAGCGCTTTAGCCGCGTGAACCGTGACACCGGCAAGGGCTTCTTCCGGTGTCAGGCGGAACAGGGTGCAGGCCATATTGATCATCAAACGCAATGACAGTGCCGGTGAGGTACCTGGGTTGGCGTCACTGGCAATGGCCATCGCTACACCGTGCTTACGGAACAAATCAACCGGCGGACATTGGGTTTCGCGTAACAGGTAGTACGCCCCTGGTAGCAGCACCGCCACGGTACCGGCGTCACCCATTGCTCGGGCATCTTGCTCGGTGGCGTATTCCAGGTGATCGGCGGAAAGCGCATGGTGCTGTGCTGCCAATGTGCTGCCGCCCAGAGCGGAAAGTTGTTCGGCGTGCAGCTTCACTGGCAGGCCTGCGGCTTCAGCGGCAGCGAATACTTTAGCCACCTGCGCCGGTGAGAACGCCAGGTGCTCACAGAACGCGTCGACAGCGTCTGCCAACCCGGCGGCCGCAGCCTGAGGAATAATGGTGTTGCACACCAGATCGATATAGTCGTCGGCGCGGTTGGCATACTCCGGCGGTAGAGCGTGCGCTGCCAGGCAGGTGGTTTTCACCTCGACCGGCAAGTGTTCGCCCAGTCGGCGTGCGACACGCAGCATTTTTAGTTCGCTTTCCGGTGTCAGGCCGTAGCCCGACTTGATCTCGACGCAGGTCACGCCTTCTGCCAGCAGAGGGCGCAATCGGAACAGAGCCTGTTCCAATAACCGCTCTTCATCGGCGTCGCGGGTGGCTTTAACCGTGGAAATGATGCCGCCGCCTTGGGCGGCAATCTCGGCATAGCTCACACCGTTCAGACGTTGTTCGAATTCACCGCTGCGATTGCCACCGAACACCAGATGCGTATGGCAGTCGACAAAACCTGGGGTGATGATGCCGCCGTCGAATTTCACTGTTTCATCCGCGATCAGCGTAGCTGGCATTGCCGCGTGTTCACCCAGCCAGACAATTTTTCCGTCACGTACGGCGATCGCGCCGTTGCTGAGCGTGTGGTATTTGCCGTCGCGCATGGTGACGATATCGGCCCCGTGCCACAGGCTGTCGCAGTGAATCTCAGAGGTCATTGCTTTTCTCCGCTGGAGCCTTGGCTCCCACATGGTTGTATATACAATTAAAAACAACCTAGCGCATTCATTGGATTGTCACAAGAGGCGGGATAAAAATTTGTTATCGAGATGTGATCGTTGTGGAAGGGCGGGTGCAAAAGCAGCACCCGCAGGGGATTATACGTCAGTGGTGAAACGGCCGAACAATTGATAACGGCTACCGGGATACAGCAATCGCGCTGAGGTCACCACGGTTTTTCCGGACCAAGTGCGGCGATGGATAAGCAGGCCTGGTTCATGGTCTTCCAGTTGCAGCAATTCACGCTCACGGTGGGTTGGCACCACTGCCTCCACGATATGCTCGCCGGCGGTCAGCGGTGCGGCCTGTGTCAGGTAGATATAGGGCGTGACGCGATCGAAATCCTGTTTCATGTAGTCAGGTGCGATGACGGGGTTCACGCAACGGTCTTCTACCTGAACTGGAATATCGTTTTCGTAATGCACGATCTGTGAGTAGAAAAGCTGTTGGCCTGGCTGGATACCCAACGCGAGCGCTTCTTCTTCGCTGGCTGGGCGTGCTTTGAACTGTAGAATCTTGCTGCTGTGTCTATGGCCACGGGCGGCAATTTCGTCGGCGATGTTATGCACTTCCAGCAGAGCGGTGTGCGCTTTGGCTTCGGCGACAAAAGTGCCAACACCCTGCATGCGGATCAAAAAGCCCTCGGTGGTCAGTTCGCGCAGTGCACGGTTGATGGTCATGCGGCTGACGCCAAGTTCGGCCACCAGTTCACTTTCCGAGGGGACGCGTTGGTGCGGCAACCAGTGGCCTGCACGGATTTGGTTTACGATCGCCTGCTTGACCCGTTGATAGATCGGGGCAGGGGTATCGCTCATTGCAGCAGCCAGTTGCAGCACGGTCTGTTGATCAACCAAGACGTTAACCTCGTCAAATAAAAAGATAATAACACCAGTTTACTGTTGGTGTTGGCGTATGTATATGTATATACAACTAAGGGCCGGTTCGCCACAGCAATGCGATGGGCCAGTGCATTTTTCGGATGCGCGATTATCGCGCGTTATCAGCCGTTACACTAACAGTGGAATACTGCCATGCCTGCTTATTTTGCCTCACGCGCTCTGCTCCCTGAAGGGTGGGCGCATAACGTCCGGTTGGATGTTGATGTGCAAGGTTACCTGACCCAGGTGACTGCCGATTCAGATCCCCAAGGCTGCACCCATTTGCACGGCGATGTGGTACCGGGCATGCCGAATCTTCATTCTCATGCTTTTCAGCGTGCGATGGCCGGGCTGGCAGAAATTGCGGGTAACCCACAGGACAGTTTCTGGACCTGGCGTGACCTGATGTATCGCCTGGTGCAGCGGTTGACGCCGGAGCAGGTGGAAGTGATCGCCCGTCAACTGTATATCGAAATGCTGAAAGGGGGGTATACCCAGGTTGCGGAGTTCCACTATCTGCATCATGGTGCTGATAGTAATCCTTATGCCGATCGCGGTGAAATGACGGGGCGTCTCAGCCAGGCAGCGGCACAGGCGGGGATCGGTATGACACTTTTGCCGGTGTTGTACAGTTATGCCGGGTTTGGCGGTCAGCCCGCGCAACCAGGGCAAAAGCGTTTTATTCAGAATGCGGAAAGTTATCTGGAACAGCAGCAGGTGATCGCGCGTCAGTTGGCGGATCAACCATTGCAGAATCAAGGTCTGTGTTTCCACTCACTGCGTGCGGTAGAACTGAGCCAGATGCAGCAGATCCTGGCCGCGTCAGACAGCACACTGCCGGTGCATATTCATATCGCTGAACAGCAAAAAGAGGTCAATGACTGTCTGGCCTGGAGTGGCCGTCGTCCGGTGGCCTGGCTGTATGAACACCTGCCGGTGGATAGCCGTTGGTGCCTGGTACACGCTACTCATCTCGACCGTGACGAACTGGAGCAGTTGGCGCACAGCAAGGCGGTAGCGGGTCTGTGCCTGACCACGGAAGCGAATCTGGGCGACGGTATTTTCCCTGGCGACACCTATCTACAACATCAGGGACGTTGGGGGATCGGTTCTGACAGCCATGTATCACTCAATGTGGTCGAGGAACTGCGTTGGTTTGAGTACGGCCAGCGGTTGCGCGATCAGCGTCGTAACCGGTTGACCACACCAGAGCAACCGGCGGTGGCCGATGTGCTGTACCAGCAGGCCTTGCAGGGGGGATCACAGGCTTGTGGTGCACCGATTGGGCGTTTACAAAGTGGTTACCGTGCTGATTGGTTGGTTCTGGACGGTGATGATCCTTATCTGGCTGCTGCGCCTGATGCCTCAATTCTTAATCGCTGGCTGTTCGCCGGTGGCAAAGAGCAAATTCGCGACGTGTTTGTCGGTGGCCGTCAGGTGATTGATCAGGGACGCCATGCCCTGCAACAGCAGAGCAGCGCAGAGTTTCTGCAGGTGCTGAAAACCTTCCAGCAGGAGGCATAATGAGCCTGACGCGTTTTAATTTTGCTTCGCTGCCAGTGACGCCGTGGCGCAATGGTGGGGGGGAAACCCGCGAGATTGCCTGTTGGCCGCCGGGGGCTCAGGACTTTGACTGGCGCGCCAGTATCGCCACCATCGCGCAGGACGGCCCGTTTTCGGCGTTCAGCGGTATAGATCGCTCTATCACGCTGCTGGAGGGGGACGGTGTCCATCTATTTAGCGAAGGGCAGATTGATCATCACCTTTCGCAGGTGGGTGAGCCGTTCGCTTTCTCCGGCGATGTGGCGCTGAATGCGACCTTGTTAGGCGGTAGCAGCCAAGATTTTAATATCATGACCCGGCGCGGGCGCTGGGCGGCCAGAGTGCAACGCGTAACGGCGGCGACCACGCTGCCGGTGCAACATGCGGGCGTGTTGTACGTGTTACAGGGAAGTTGGCTGCTGAGTGACGGTGTCACTTTTGCGGTGCGTGACGGGGGCTGGTGGGTGGCAGGTGAGCACTCCGGCTCGCTGACGCCGCTGACGGAGGATAGCGTTATTCTGTGGGCCGACATCACACCCGGCTAAAGCGGGCTAGAGTCCAGCGCTAAGTTATGGGATTATTTGGTTTTCTATCCCACACAGAGAAGGGCGCATGGCCTCGCTGAAAGACGTTGCAAAACTTGCCGGGGTATCGTTAATGACGGTATCCCGCGCCATCAACGAGCCCGATAAACTGCGGCCGGATACCTACCAACGCGTCAAATTGGCGATCGACCAACTGGATTATGTGCCCGATCTCGCGGCACGGCGCATTCGCGGCGACAGCAGCCGCGTGCAAACACTTGGTGTGCTGGCGCTGGATACTGCAACCACACCGTTTTCTGTAGAAATGATCCTGTCGATTGAAAAAACGGCACGTGAACACGGCTGGAACAGCTTTGTAGTTAACCTGTTCGCCGACGACAACGCTGAGCACACCATTGATCTGCTGCTGGCACATCGGCCGGATGGGGTGATTTTCACTACCATGGGGCTGCGTCAGGTGACCCTACCGGCCAAGCTACTGGATAAAAAACTGGTGCTGGCCAATTGCGTCAGCCCGGAACATCGGGTTGCCAGTTACATTCCTGATGATGAACAAGGCCAGTACGACGCAATGCGTACATTGATCGCCAAAGGGTATCGTGCGCCGCTGTGCATTCACCTGCCGGAAAATACTCTGGCGGCTGGGTTGCGCCGTCGTGGGCTGGAGCGGGCCTGGCGTGAGGCCGGTGGCGACGTTGAGCAGTTGCGGCAATATCATCTTGATCTGACCGACGGCGACGAGCATTACCGCGACAGCGTGGAACTGCTGCAACGGCACTTTTCGCCAGGGCAGCGCGACTGTGATGTGGTGGTATGCGGTAACGACCGGGTGGCATTTTTGGTCTACCAGGTGCTGTTGGCACAGGGCTGGGAAATTCCCCAGCAGGTCGGAGTGCTGGGCTATGACAATATGGTCGGCATTGGTCAACTGTTCCTGCCGCCGTTGACCACGGTACAACTACCGCACTACGAACTGGGCCGCCAGGCGGCGCTGCATCTGATTAATCAGCTCGATCACCGGGATACGCGAAAAGTAGCTTGCCCGCTGCTGCTGCGTGAATCACTTTAATCACCCAGTGCGCGGTATACGCGCACTGGTAATGAATGACTGGAAACCGGTACGGGCGAACATGTTTGCCCCGTTTATCCCTTGATGATGTGATGCGGCGCCCTACCTTTAAACAAGGCGATCAGTCCCAGATGCTTTCCAACGCCCATGCCTGTAATGCGGCAAACTGCGCCTGTCCGCTTTCAGCAAATAAACTGACATCGCGTGAGTTATTGGTTGGATAAATACGGCTGGTCAGACAGGCAACGCCCTGATTGACGAAAACCTCCAACGATGAACGATCAATAAAGACTCGTAACGATAGTTCGGCCCCCTCCGGTAGGGGAACGCTGCGACAACCGCACAGCCCTGGCTCTTCACTAAACCGCTCCAACACCAATCGATGCACCTGGTTATCGACGTACAGCCGCGCAGCCTTACCGATAGCGATACCGTAACGTTCGGCATCACTGTCAGCCAGATTCAGCGTCAGGATTAATTCCTGCACCTCTCCAGCCAACACTTGGCGTTGGTTGCACAGCGACACCGTAGCCAGAGATTGTGGCTGTCCACGCAATGCAGTTAACTCCCGAGCTGGGTTCATAAGTACGTTTCCATCGGCCGCCAGCGTTAACTCACGGGGCAGAGTAAGGGCACCGGCCCAGCCATGAGCTTTGCTCGGCATGGGTGATTCCCACATGTCCATCCAGGCGAACAGCATGCGTCGGCCATCGGCGGTGGTAAAGGTTTGCGGCGCATAGAAGTCGTGCCCACCATCCAGCTCGCAAAACGGTTGGGTAACACTGAAGTCATCACCGGGCTGCCAGTGACCAAGCAGATAGCCACTTTGGAATCGGTTGCGATTGCGGTAACCCTGTGCTGCCAATCCCTGCGGGGAGAACAACAACACCTGTTTTTCCCCTAGCGAGAAGAAGTCGGGACATTCCCACATGTAGCCCTGATGCAACGTCTGTGCAGCACTCAATACGCGGTCGAACTGCCAGTCGCGCAGATCATTTGAACGGTAAAGACGAGCTTGTCCCAACCCGTTTTCCTTAGCACCAACCACCATCCACCATTGGTCAGCAGCGCGCCAGACTTTCGGATCGCGAAAGTGCTGAATACCTTCTGGAGGGGTGAGTACCGGTCCGTGTTTAACAAAATGGATCCCATCTTCGCTGGTGGCCAGACACTGCACCTCGCGCACCTGATCGTCATCACCTGCTTTG
This sequence comes from Serratia grimesii NBRC 13537, assembly GCF_001590905.1. Classification (GTDB taxonomy): domain Bacteria; phylum Pseudomonadota; class Gammaproteobacteria; order Enterobacterales; family Enterobacteriaceae; genus Serratia; species Serratia grimesii. Next base: position 167,779 of record NZ_BCTT01000010.1, on the reverse strand, counting down.
CCCAGCCAGACGTGGCCGGTATAGATCAGTGTCAGTGTGCCGTTGTCATCTACCGCGCAGCCGGAGAAACAGCCGTCTTTGTCATAGTCGTCACCGGGGGCCAGAGCGATCGGCTGGTGCTGCCAGTGCACGAGATCCCGGCTGGTGGCGTGACCCCAGTGCATCGGTCCCCAATTCTCATCATACGGGTGGTGTTGATAGAACGCGTGATAGACACCGTTAATACAGATCAGGCCATTGGGGTCATTGATCCAGCCTGCGGCCGGAGCCAGATGAAAGCGTGGGTAGTACGGATCCTGACGTTGTGCGCGTAGGGCTTCGACCGCATGATCGGCTTGAGCTAAGGCATTTTTCATTGAGTTGGCTCACTTGTTTTTATCGTGGATTGAAATGAATGCGTGCTGGTCACGGTCTCGCCGCGCAGCAAAAAGCAGGAAATCAGAGTGGTACTGGCCACCGCGCAGCCCATCAGCAAATAAGTGTCAGCAAAGCCGATGCGGTCGTAACCGTAACCGGCCAGCGGTGCCAAAATGCCGGCAACGATCTGGCTGATAAACTGAAAACCGACCAGATACAGGGTGGAGGACAGGCGGCTGTCGAAACGTGTGGTGATGTATTTGAACATGGCTACCAGCAAGATTGGCAACTCTACGGCGTGCAGCAACTTCATGGCGGAAATCATCAGTGCGCCGCTGGCAATGCCGGAGCCGAACATGCGCAGTGCCATTACGCTGCTGGCCAGCAACAGGCTCTGTTTGATGCCGATACGGTTAACCAACAGCGGTGCCAGGAACATGCCACCGGCCTCCAGAAACACTTGCAGTGAGTTGAGGAAGCCGTACATGCGATTTCCTTCCTCGTGGGTAGCGAACTGCGAGGCGAAATAGACCGGGAATTGCTGGTCAAATACACCGTAGATGCTGGTGCCGAGTACGAATACCACGAGTGCCCAAAATCCCGGTAAACGCAGCAGTGCCAGTGCGTCCTGTAGCTTCAGGTTTTCTGGTTTGCCATACTCGAGACCAGCCATGGCATTGGGTTTCAGTTCACGCACTTGCCACAGTAACAGCAGAAACACTGCCGCTGAGGCTGAGGCGATCCAGAAATTGATGTTGGGATTGATATTGTAGTTGAAACCGGCAAAGAAGGTGGCGCTGGCCCAGCCCAGTGAACCCCACATCCGCGCCCGGCCAAATTCGAAACCGACGATGCGGCTGACGCGCTCGGTATAGGATTCCAAAGCGCCAATACCGGCGTTGAACGCCAAACTGACAAAGACTCCGCCCACCAATGCGCCAGCCACCAAATTCGTTTGCAGCAACGGTGCGTAGACATAGATAAAAAAAGGACCGGTGAGCAACAGAAGCACGCCGACAAACAGCAGCAGGTGCTTACGCAGCCCTAATTTATCTTGAATAAAACCGTATAAGGGCTGTGCGCAGAGAGCCATGATCGACATTGCGGAGAAGATGAGGCCAGTTTCTGTCCCTTTAAGACCAATTTTCTGGTTCAGCCAGATGGAAATCAGTGAAAAGCTGGATGACCAGGTAAAGAAGAAGAAAAACAACAGGCCGCTGAGAAGTGCGTAATATTTTTTTGTTTCGCGGTTCATGTGAAATGCCCTGATGGATTAAATTGGGTCTATTGTTAACGTTAACTTTGCATCAGATAAAGCCATCAAAGTGAGAGGTTGCGATGTTAATCACAAAAGTTAACGTTAACATTTTGCGTGTGTGATCGAAATCACTTGGCGGGAAAATAGGGCGCGCAGGGCGCCCCAAGGGGATTAACGTTCGTTAAGTGAACGCAGATGATCGTCGCGCCGGAGGGTCATCAGCGCGAACAGGCTGACAACCGAGGTAGCGACCACATAGTAAGCGGGGATGTCAAGATTGCCGGTCTGTTTAATAAGGCCGGTGATGATTAACCCCGCGGAGCCGGAAAACACGGCATTGGATAGCGAATAGGCCAGCCCCAGACCGGTATAACGCACCTGCGTTGGGAACATTTCTGCCAGCATAGCGGGACCGGGGCCAGCCAGTAGGCCGACGACTGCACCGGCGATCATTACCGCGATGCCTTTGGTCAGCAGTGAACTGTGTGGGTCCTGCAACAGGTGCAGCAGCGGGAAGGTAAACAGAATAACCGTCACCACTGCCGTCAGCATCACTGTTTTGCGTCCCAGCTTATCGCTGAGGATACCGGCGGGCAGAATGGTCAGAGCGAAACCGATGTTGGCCAGCACGGTGGCGACCAGTGCCTGCTGGAAGGTGGCGTGCAGCGAGGTTTGCAGGTAAGACGGCATGACGACCAGGAAGGTGTAACCGGCGGCCGACCATCCCATCATACGGCCAATACCCAGAGCAATGGTTTTTGCTACGCCGCTCAGTTTTACCGCCGGTGGCTGCGTCGTTGAGCTACGGGTTTGCTGTGCCAGGGTAAATGTGGGTGTTTCCTGCAGTTTCAACCGCAGCCACAATGCCACCGCGCCCATCGGCAGTGCCAGCAGGAAGGGAATACGCCAACCCCAGTCATGCAATTGTTCCGTCGTTAATAATGCGGCCAACAGTGCCACTAAACCGGCACCGGCCAACAGCCCGAACGCTACGGTCAATGATTGCCAGGCACCGAACAGGCCACGTTTACCTTTCGGCGCAAACTCGGTCATGAGCGACACTGCGCCGCCAAACTCACCGCCGGCAAACAGCCCCTGAAACATACGTAACAGAGTCAGCAGCAGTGGGGCGGCGACACCGATGGAGGCGTAAGTTGGCATCACGCCAATCAACGCAGTGGCCACCGTCATCAGCAGTAATACTGCAATTAACGTTGGTCTGCGGCCAATACGATCGCCAATGCGGCCGAAGATCACCGCACCAATCGGGCGACAGAAAAAGGCCAGCGCAAAGGCGGCATAGGTGAGGATCAGGCTGGTGATTTCACTTTCACCCTGTAGGGTGAAAAAATTGGCGGCGATCACGGTAGCGAGAAAGCCGTAAACGCCGAATTCATACCATTCGATAAAGTTGCCGACCGATCCGGCCAGCAACGCCTGACGCGACTGGCGCGCGTCAATCACCGTTGTTTGTGTGCCCATCCCCATTCCCGTGTGTTTGAATTATTGTCACCCAGTTCTAAATTCTTATGACAAAACAATCAATTATTTTCAGCAGGAAGTGTGAGGGGGGATTCACCACGGTAAGGGGGCTGCCTCTCGGCCGTTTTCAGCGTAATACAAAGAGGGTAGGAATTGAGCCAGATAGCTGAATTCATTGTAGCAATGGCGCATCAGGTTAAAACCGATCTCATCCGGTAATTCGTCATGAGCATTGGTACAGGATTTCCCCAGCAGGAAGCGGCTGCGCAGCACGCAACCATAAGAGGTATCCCGTACCAGGTGCAGCATTTCTCCATCGAGAGGGTCACCGTTATCGTCCAGTGCTACCTGTTCACCAAAACCGATACGGGCGCAAATCGCAGCAGATAACGCCTGGGTTTCGCGTGCCTGCTGCAAGGGGTGTACAGCAAAGAAGTCTTCAGCAGCATGAAACTTCAGTCGGGCCGGTGTTGGTGGCATTTCCGCCAGCCACTCTACCGCATCGATGCTGGCACCGACATAGCTTTCACCTTTTTTCCAGTGCGAGTCCCAGCCACGATGCTCGACGTGATCGTGCGGATGCCACCAACGTATGTGTTGTGTGGTTTCAAAAAAGGTAAACCACCACTCCAGCATCCGGCCCTTGCAACCGTGCAGGTCGGTACGAATAGCTACGGTCAACAAACCATCCGTGCTACGTGTCAGGCCCATCTCCAGGCGCAGTGGTTCCGGTTTAAGCAACGCATTGATATCATTAACGCCCCAAGGGAGCACCAGCGATTGATGTGTCATAACGGTCATCCTTTTTATTTTGGAAACCATATTTGTTTCCAAAATAAGACTATGCCGGTATGCTAGCTCTGTCAACGTTGTAGAGGAATAATCATGGCAAATGAAATGGAGACACAATCGCGCTCACGCGGAAGGCCAGCGACCCCGGAAAGCGAGCTGCATGCCGCTGTGGTGGACGCTACCCTGACATTATTACTGACACAGGGCTATGCAGCCACCACCGTGGACGCGGTGGCAAAACAGGCGGGCATGGCCAAAAAAACCCTGTATCGCTTTGCTGAAAACCGAGAGGCACTGGTGATGCAGGCGATAGCAAGCTGGCCGGACGCTTTTCTGCCGGTGTTCGAACAAGATGCACTACAGGCGGCAGAACTGCCGCAGCTGCTGGAGCAGGGCCTACGAGCGATTGCACGACAGGTCCTGAGCGCACAGGCAGTGGGCATGTTTCGTCTGTTGCAGGGCGAGTTCCCGGGCCGGGAAGCGTTGTTGGTTATCTACCAGCGCAACGGCATTGAGCGCGGTCGGGCTATTGTGGCTGATTGGTTGCAACGCCAACAGCGGCGTGGCTGGCTACGTGAGCTGGAATGCATACAAACCAGTGATCTGCTACTGGCGATGGTCATGGCGGAGCCGTTGCGGCAAATGGCACTTGGTCTGTTGCCACCGGGCAGTGAAATTGATGATCGCATTGCGGCTGCGGTGGCGATGTTATTGCCTAGATTGCTCAGGGCACCGTTGCCAGTGTCCTGAGTGAGGGGGGGCGTACTGCCTTATTTACCGTATTGACGTAGTACTTGCTCGGCGGCCGCAAAATCGGGTGCCAGCGGGCGATCTGTCTCAATAAAGGGGACCTGCTTACGTACTGCAGCGTAGAGTGCCTCGGTAGGTGCAGAGAGCATAAAACCGTTGTGACGTTGCTGGCGTAAATCCACGGCCTGAGCGTCGTGAACAAGCAGGATTCCCAGCAATTGATAGCTGTTATCCACTTGCTGCTGAACGCGCTCAACCACCGATGGGGCATTGGTGGCGATGTCTTCGATATCACCGGCTACCGGGAAGTAATCGAGTGACACTGGCATTGCCAGCTCTTTGTTGCGCATTGCCAGCATCATGACCGGTTTTTCCATTGCGCCAAAGGCATGCACCGTGTGGTCGGTGCCGAGAAAACGTGTCAGGCCAGTAAATGCAGGGTTATTCAGTTTGACCACCTGTTGTGCGCTGGCCAGCGAGTTGTGTGCCAATGCTAACCCTAATTGTTCGAAGGCCAACACCCACGGCAGAGGCTCAAAGTTAGCACTGGGGAGCACGGCCCCCTTCAGGTCTCCTTCACTGACGTAACCGACGGCTTCTTGTGGTCGCTGTGACGGCGCGGTCACGTTGAGCGCAACACCCGGGTTGTCGTCAGAACTGTTCAACTGCACCAGCAACTGATCGTAAGCCTGTTGGTAGCTGTGTTGAAGTTCCCCCAACAAATAGACACCTGAGCGGAAGCTAAGCGGATCCTGCAAGGGACGGCTGTCGTCGTGTTGCCATAGGCTAGAACCTGTCAGCAGTTCACGCAGGTTTTTCCCCATGGCGGCCACTTCGGGATAAGGACGCAATGCCAGAGTATTGGCGAGGAAAGGGGATACGTTGCCATTTAGCGCTTGCAAGCTGAGTGCATAGGTCAAGGTATTGACTTGCATCAGATGGGACAACGAATCTAATGCCAATGCGCCGCTGGCGGCAGAGTAAGCATTGGAGCTGAGGATCGATAATGCGTCTTTGGCATAGGGATCAATGGGGGGCGTTTGGCTGCTTTGCAATGCGGTTTTGGCTGCTACCTTTTTGCCTTGATAATATACGTCACCTTCGCCGAGCATCGCCAATCCGACATGGCTAATGACTGTAATGTCGCCTTCACCCACCGAACCCTCTGCGGGGATGACGGGTGTGATGCCTTTATTCAGGAAGGCGACATAGGCGTCGACAATCGCTGGCTGAACGCCACCGCCACCGCTCAACAGGGCGTTGAGGCGGGTGACCATGGTCGCCCGAGCGACACGAATGCTCATGGGGTTACCTATACCGCCAGAGTGGGCATGCAACAGGCCGACGTTAAATTTTTTTGATGCGTCTACCACTTCTTGCGTTAGCTTGCCGTGCACGTCGACCATAGGGCGGTCTTTGTTCAGCCCTACACCGACTGTTAACCCATAAATTTTTAGCCCGCTCTGCGCAGCTTCTATTAATACTTTATGTGACAATGTCACTCGCTCTCTTGCTGCTGGAGCGAGGGTAACCTCTTCACCATCTGCGACGCTGGCGACAATCTGCGGAGTGAGAGAGTGACCGTCAAGGGTTACGGTGGTTAACCCGTATTGGCTGTAGCCGAGCGTGAGCACGACCAGCAGCGATAAGGTAAATTTTCCTGGCATGATGAATAGACCCTTATTATTGATTTTTATGATGTTGTAATCGCGACCTGGCTCAGGATTGTCGTTGTGGACGACGGGCGATCAAATACAGGGTGATCAGTGCCAATATGCTGGCGATCATCACGTACCAGGCCGGTGCGAAACGGGTACCGGTATTCTGGGTCAACCAAGTGAGGATTGCTGGGGCAAAACCACCGAACACGGTGACAGCCAGGTTATAAGAGACTGACATGCCGCTGGCACGAACTTCGGTAGGAAAGAGGTCTGATAACGCCGCAGGTGCCACGCCGACGAACAATGACACCAGTACGCAAAACAGTGTTTGCACCAATATCAGCATCGCTGTGGTGTGATAGGCATCCAGCAGCAGCAATAATGGGTAGCTGGCGACCAGCAATAGTGCGGCCCCGGCCTGTAAGATCTTCAGCGTCCCTATCCGGTCTGACCAGGCACCGGCCGCTACGCAGCACACCACCATAAAGCAGTTGCCGATCAGCGCTGCCAGAAACGCCTGGTGGCTTTCGAAGTGCAGGACGCGCTGGACGTAAATCGGCATATAAATAATCAGCGCATAGATACTCACGGCCCATAGGATTGACAGCCCGGTCCCCAGCAGGACTGCATGGCGATGGGTACGGAATAACAATCGCAACGGCATCTCTGGTGCACGTTTTTCTTGCAGTCGTCGCGCCTGTTCCTCCGCGAACAGGGGCGTCTCTTCCAGCGTTTTACGCATCCATAAACCGATCGGTGCGATTGATAGACCGATGATGAATGGGATGCGCCAGCCCCAGTCGCCCACTTGCTCGTGGCTGAGTGTCAGCGTGACGGCCGTTGCCACCAGTGCGCCGAGGATATTGGATATCCCCATGCTGGCCTGTAGCCATGAAGCGTATTGGCCCTTTTGATTCGCGGGGGCATGTTCGATCAAAAAGGCCGCTGCACCACCAACTTCACCGCCCGCAGAAAAACCCTGTAGCACTCGACCACACAGGATCAGCAGTGGTGCGCCGATACCAATGGCGCTGTAGGGCGGTGCAAAGGCAATGATTGCGGTACCGACGGCCATGGTCATGATAGTCAGCGTCAGAGCGGCCTTGCGGCCGACCCTATCGCCATAAGCGCCGATCACCAATGCACCGAGTGGGCGAATGACAAACCCGAGACCGAAGGCCAGAAAGGCTTCGAACAATTGAGTACCGGGATCGTTCGGGTGAAAGAAATTCTGCGCGATATATACCGCAAAAAAAGCGTATACCGAGAAGTCATACCACTCCAGCGCATTGCCGACAGAGGCGGCGGCAATCGCTTTGCGGCCACTGCTTTTTTTGCGTGGCGTAACACTGGCGTCTGTGGCCAACAGCGGAGATATTGATGGAGCCGTGCTTTTATTCATCGTTCTTCTCCACGAGGCAGTGAGATATACGGCAGGGATTTTTCAGCAATCTCGTCCAGTGACTCTTGATAACCGGCGTCGGCGTAGCGCATCACGCCCGTGCTGGTGTCGTTGGTCATCGACAGCTGCAGGCGTTGGGCCGCCGCGTCGCTGCCGTCAGCAACGGTGGTGATACCAGAACTGGTCATATAACCGCTGTAACCGCCGCCACCGGAGTGGATAGCCACCAGATCTGCCATGGAGGCGCAGTTGACCAAGGCATTCAGCAGTGGCCAGTCGGCGATCGCATCGGAGCCGTCCTTCATCTTTTCAGTCATGATATTGGGGTGTGTCATTGCACCGGCATCGAGATGATCGCGTGTGAAGGCGATTGGGCCGGACAAACGACCGTCCGCCACCATACGGTTCACCTCTAGCGCCAGTTCGGTGCGTTCACCGTGGCCGAGCCAAGCGATGCGTGCCGGTAAGCCCTCGAACGGAACATGCTGACGTGCCAGGGCGATCCAATTACTGACGATGCGATTGTCGGCGAAGCGTTGCAGCAGATAGTCGTCAATCACACGAATGTCATCGCTATTATTGGACAGGGCTATCCAGCGGAATGGACCGATGGCACGGCAAAACAGCGGACGCAGGAAGGCTTCGGTGAAAATAGGGATCTCGAATGCACGCTCAACACCGCCCTGATGGGCGTGAGTGCGTATAAGATTGCCGTTGTCGAACACTACCGCTCCGCGATCCATAAAACCGAGCATGGCCTGTACGTGCTGAACGATAGAACGGCGACTGGCTTCCATCAGGGCATTGATGTCTTTTTCGCGCTGTGCCACGACGTGATCGAGGCTATACCCGGCAGGGACATAGCCGTATACCAGGTCATGCGCTGCTGTTTGGTCGGTGACGATATCCGGGATTACGCCACGGGCCAGAATCGCCGGGTAGACCTCGGCGGCATTACCTAGCAGGGCGACAGAAAGCGCTTCTTTGCGCTGCTGAGCGGCAGCGATCATCGTCAGTGCCTGGTTGAGATCTGCTGCTTGATGCTGAAGAAAACCATTTTTTAGCCGTTTGTCGATGCTGGCTTGATTGACTTCGATGGTCAGAATCGCGGCATTGGCCAGGGTGCCTGCCAGTGGTTGGGCGCCGCCCATGCCACCCAACCCGGCGGTAAGAATAAAACGCCCACGTAGATCGTTGTCAAAATGCCGTTCGGCAATGCGCGAGAAGATTTCATAGGTACCCTGGATCACACCCTGCGAACCAATATATTGCCAGTCGCCGGCGGTCAGTCCTCCCCAGCAGATCAGATTCTCTTTTTCCCAACGGTAGAAGTTTTCTGCTTTCGCCCATTGGCCGACCATATTGCAATTGGCCATGATCACCAACGGTGCATTAGCGTGGGTTTGCAACAAGCCGATTGGTTTGCCGGACTGCACCAACAACGTCTGGTCTTCGCGCATGGTTTTCAGTGCGTGAACAATGGCATCGTGAGATGGCCAGTCACGTGCAGCCCGGCCAAGAGCGGCATATACCACCAGTTCATCCGGATTCTCACCTACTGCCAACACATTCTCCATCAGGCGCAGCAGGGCCTCTTGCCGCCATCCGCGGCAGCGTAACGTGGTGCCGGAGGTCACCCCAAAGGTTCTTTTCATGCGGCATCTCCTGTAGGCAGGTAACTGCGTAGATCGATACCCAGCGTTTTTTCCACCGGGGGATAGACCGCAGGATCAGTAACCGACGACGAGAGCGGGAACTGAGAGTGATGCATATGGAAAATTACGACGTCCATTCCGGGTTTCAATTGTCCAGCGCTGATCGGGTTACCGTTGATATCCAGCGTGGTGATGACGTCCGGATAGCTGGCAATTCGCTCACCGTGCGCATCTTCTACAGCCATATGTTCATTCATGACGTGGATACGGCGTAGCCCATTGCCCTGACCGATCGTCACAATGCCGACGTCAAACGCCTCGTCGGTATAGCGTAAACTGTTGTCGGTAACGACACCGCTGCCGATAATTTGGCCACCGGTATGGCGGCAGATCGCATCAACAACATGACTGCCCCGTGCCTTCAGAATACTTTCACCTAATGAGATCGCCTGGCTGATACCGCCCAGCGCTGCATGTTGACGTACATAGGCGGCCGGAATCGGGTTGCGGCAACTGGCGATAAATCCCCCCGACATGTCGGCCGCTTTACGCAGCACTGGCGATACCTTGGCGGTAGCACCTTTCACGACTAACTCGATATAAGCATTCTGTGTACGGTTACCACCGACGGCGGCCTGAATCATTGGTTGCGGACTGGAGGCCAGGCCTATTGAACCCATATCACCGGTTGGATGAGCGCGCAGATCGCCGACGGCATCAACGACCTTGCAGCCCAGAATTGCCGCCGGCAACCAGCCGTTGAGGGTACTGGACATGCCATTTTGACCGACCATCAATCCCGCAATAGGGGCGCCCAATTCCTGTTGTACCAGTTGAACCGCCTTGACGTAGTCGACACCCAGCATCTGCCAATCGGTCAGGCCGCCGGGAGCGCCAATTGCCGCGGCGGTGGCGATCCAAGCATCATCAGCCAACTCATCAAGAGTGACCAACTCTGGTCGGCCAATCGTCACGGCCAACCGCCCCAGCTCCAGGCCGTGTGCAACCCAGCCACCGCCGCCGCAGGCAAATACCGAGCCGCCTTTTACTGCGGCTTCTACATCATCAAGTGTTAAAACACGCCCCATGGTCTGTGCTCCTGAAAGTATCGGTGAGATTGCGCTTGAATGAATAATCTGTGAATAGTTGCGCTACCGGAATTCGATACTAGGGGGCAGATAACCAAAATGTCGCATTACTTTTTATCACCTGCATATAACAAAATGTTAACCAATGGCATGCGGGGAATAATATGCCGCAATCATGAAAGATGGCGGCAAGAGGGAGGGCGGGAAAATGGCTTAACGCGACCAGTGGATCTGCACCGATTCCAGCGTTTGGATAAATGCTTGAGCCAAGCGGGACAGCGGTTCGTACATCCCATGCACGATACTGATGGGGGTGTTTGCGGTGGGTTCTATCGGCCGAAAAACCACCTTGGTCCATACCGGTCCGTTGGCGGTGATTTCGTCGATCAAGGCTATGCCCACCCCGGCTTGTACCAGTGCGCAGGCAACGTGGATCTGTTGCACCTCGACGGTGGGCCTCAGAAGAATGTCTGCATCGTTCAACAGTTTGCGTACCAGCTGGCCGATAGGGATGTCGGCACCGTAGCCAATAAAGGGTTGATCGATTAAATCTTCGATGCTAATCACATTTTTAGCTGTCAATGGATGAGAGGCGGGTAACGCCACCACTAACCGGTTCTCGTACAATTGGCGCGAATGAACGTTGGGATGACCTTCATGCAGAAAGGCGACACCCAACTCAACCTGTTGTGTTAGTACCGCTTGCAAGAGCACATCCGGGATCATGGTGTGCAGAATTACCCGAGCTTCAGGCAGTTGTGCATGAAACTTGGCGATGGCACTGGGGATAAGACCTTGCCCCAAACTTGGGCTACAGGCTATGCGCAGGTGCCCCATGCGGTTTTGTATCAAATCTTCAGCCACTTCGTTGACCCGCTGTACCCCTTGATACACCGAGTTGACTTCGACAAACAGGTGACGTGCTTCTGGTGTTGGGTACAGACGCCCCTTGATGCGCTCAAACAACGTCAGGCCTAACCGTTGTTCGGTATAGGCGATGAGCCGTGAAACTGCTGGTTGAGAAACGTGTAGCAGTTTTGCGGCACCGCTGATCGAGCCGGTCAACATGATGGCGCGGAACACTTCGATTTGCTTGAGGTTTAAACGCACACGTCCTCCAGAGTGGTTAACATTTTGTTATGCATGAGTGATAAACAAGCATAAGACAGAATAGATAGCCTCACCCTACACTGGCCTTGGTATCGGCACAACTGGTCGATTGATAACCTGAGATATGTGCATTTTTATGCACTTATCGTATGAGGTGTAATGTAATAAGGGGGGAGCGTTATGAATTTGAATCAACGACCAGAGCTGGTGGTAAAGGGCAATTTGGTGGATGCCGAACGGGTGACACCTGACGGTTGGCTGGCGATCGCCGGCGGTAAAATCATAGGTAGCGGCAGTGGACCGGCTCCTGAGGCACACAAGGTCATTGATGCCAGCGGTAAGTGGATCTTGCCCGGCGTGATTGACGGTCAGGTGCATTCTGGCAGTCAGGCTAATCAGGAAGGGCTGGGATGGGCATCGCGTGCGGCGGCGGCTGGCGGTATCACGGTGATGGTTGATATGCCCTATGACGATCCCGAGCCGGTGGCTTGCCGCGCACTGTTGGATGCTAAGATTGCCGAGGTCGAGCGTGACTGCCATGTCGACGTAGCCTTGTTTGGCACTCTTAATGCGACCTATGGTTTTGACGCTGCCGCGGGTCTGATCGAAGGTGGCGTATGTGCCTTTAAATTCTCTACTTTTGAGGCCACGCCGGGGCGCTTCCCTCGAGTAGATGAAGATGACCTGATGCACGCTTTTCAGTTGATTGCGCCCACCGGGCTGGCCTGCGCGGTACATAACCAAATGCAGGAGCTAACGCGTAAGAATATTCAACGGATGATCGACAATGGTGATACCGGCTGGGATGCTTTTATGCGTGCCCATACGCCCTTGATTGAAAATCTGGCAACGGCACTGATTTATGAGATGGGGGCAGAAAGTGGTGCTCGCGCCCATGCGGTGCATGTTTCCACGTCACGCGGTTTCGAGCTGTACCGGATGTATCGGCAGGCCGGATATCCCGTCAGTATTGAAACGTGCGTCCAGTACCTGATGCTTAATCACGAACAGCATACGCGCCAGTTTGGTGCCAAAACCAAGCATTACCCACCGATCCGCCCAAAAGCAGAAACGGAGCTACTGTGGAGTCATATTGCGCAGGGCGATTGTACTTTCGTTTCGTCCGACCACGTTAGTTGGGGGCTGGAGCGGAAAGGGGATACCAACGTGTTCAAAAACGCGTCCGGAGGACCCGGGTTGGAGACCTTACTGCCCGCACTGTGGACGGGTTGTGAGCAACACGGCATCGCACCGACGACCGTGGCACAGCTGTTGTGTCGCAATCCTGCTCGCCATTTCCTTCTAGACGATCGCAAAGGGGCGTTTAGCTCCGGCATGGACGCTGACTTTGTCATCCTGCGGCCGGAACATTATCGATTTGACCCGGCTCACAGCCTGTCTGCAGTCAAATGGAGCGCTTTCGAGGGCATGGAATTTAGCGTGCGGGTAGAAACAACCTATTGCCGCGGGCAGGCGGTTTTCGCCGATGGGCATATTGTTAACACGCCGGGGACGGGCCAGTTCCTGCGTCCGCACATTGCCAGAGGAGAAAACCAATGACAGAGTTAATCAATAGTGAACGCTTATGGGCACGGGTCAATCATCTGGCACAAATGACGCTGCCGGACGTACCTTGGACACGGCGTGCCTTTACACCTCTGTTCAGTGAGGCGCGCATCTGGCTTGCTGAGCAAATGCAGCTGGCCGGACTGACAGTGACGCTGGATGAGGGGGGCAATCTGATTGGACGTCGTGCTGGGTTACGCAATGATTTGGCGCCAATCGTCACGGGATCGCATTGCGATACCGTGGTTGGCGGCGGGCGCTATGACGGCATCATCGGTGTATTGGCGGGGATTGAAATAGCCCATTGTCTGCACCAACAGGCAATTGCTTTGCAGCATCCGTTTGAGGTGATCGACTTTCTGTCCGAGGAGCCGAGTGATTATGGCATTTCTTGCGTTGGTAGCCGGGCGCTCAGCGGTGAGTTGGACAGCGACATGCTGGCGGCGAAGAATGCACAGGGTGAAACTCTGGCGGAGGCCATGACGCGCATTGGTGCCCAGCCTGAAAAACTGACCCAACCGTTGCGCTTGCCTGGAGGCACCGCCGCTTATATTGAATTGCATATAGAACAGGGTCCCGTACTGGAGCGTCAACAACTGCCAATAGGTGTTGTGACGCATATTGTCGGCATTCGACGGGTATTGGTGACGGTGATTGGGCAGCCGGATCACTCTGGTACTACGCCTATGGATATTCGGCGCGATGCGTTGGTCGGTGCTGCGCATGTTATCGAACAGGCCGATGCCGCGGCATCGCGACAGAGCGGAAACCCACATTATGTGGTGGCGACCGTGGGCCGTATCGCCATGACGCCTAATGTACCCAACGCAGTACCGGGGCGGGTGGAGTTGATGCTTGAAGTCCGGAGCGACAGTCAGCAAGTATTGGATAGCTTTCCTGAAGTGCTACGGGAGAATTGTCTTGCGCGGTTACAGACATTGGGTTTGCAGGCGGAATTACAGCACGTTAGCCGAGCACGTCCTACCGCCTGCGCGGAAACGGTAATGCAGGCGATTGATAATGCGGCACAATCACTCGGGTTGGCCAGTCGCCGTCTGCCTAGCGGAGCCGGGCATGACGCCGTTTACATGGCACCGACCGGGCCGGTGGGAATGGTGTTTATTCCCTGCGTGAACGGGCGTAGTCATTGTCCTGAAGAATCGATTACCGAGCAACAGTTGGCGGACGGCGCCAGGGTATTGGCGCAAGCATTGATTAATTTGGATAAGCAATTGGCGTAAAAAAGGGGCCTATTGGCCCCTCAGCATGCAGCACCCCTTGCCATTAAACCACCAGGCACTATTGTGTCCTTGCAGTCTTACAGTTTAGGGCCAGCGCCCACCAGCTTTTCACCCGCCGGTGTTACGGTGTATTTTGCGAAGTTATCGATAAAGCGCTGTGCCAGATCCTGCGCTTTCTCCTGCCACAGTGATTCGTCAGCGTAGGTTTTGCGCGGATCGAGGATCGAAGGATCAACGCCCGGCAATGCTGTCGGAACCGCAAGGCCAAAGATCGGCAAGGTGAAGGTCTCGGCGTGTTCTATCTCACCGTTCAAAATAGCGTCGATGATGCCGCGTGTGTCTTTAATAGAAATACGCTTGCCGCTGCCGTTCCAGCCGGTATTGACTAAATAGGCCTGCGCACCGGCGGCTTCCATGCGTTTAACCAGCACTTCGGCATACTGCGTCGGGTGCAGTGTCAGGAAGGCTGCACCGAAACAGGCAGAGAAGGTTGGGGTTGGCGTGGTGATCCCACGTTCAGTCCCCGCCAGCTTGGCAGTGAAACCGGACAGGAAGTGATACTGGGTTTGTTCCGGTGTCAGGCGTGACACCGGTGGCAACACCCCGAAAGCATCCGCAGTCAGGAAGATGATTTTCTTCGCATGGCCTGCTTTAGACACGGGTTTGACGATGTTTTCGATGTGGTCAATCGGGTAAGACACACGGGTGTTTTCGGTTTTGCTGGCATCATCGAAATCAATGCTGCCATCGGCCAATACCTGCACGTTTTCTAACAGCGCGTTACGGCGGATCGCCTGGTAGATCTCAGGCTCTGCCTGTTGAGACAGCTTGATGGTCTTGGCGTAGCAGCCACCTTCAAAGTTAAACACGCCATCGTCATCCCAGCCATGTTCGTCATCGCCGATTAACTGACGTTTCGGATCGGTGGAAAGGGTGGTTTTACCGGTGCCGGACAGGCCAAAGAATACGGCAACGTCCCCCTGTTCACCCACGTTAGCGGAACAGTGCATTGACGCGATGCCCTGCAGTGGCAACAGGTAGTTCATGATCGAGAACAACCCTTTTTTCATTTCGCCGCCGTACCAGGTGCCGCCGATCAACTGCATGCGCTCGGTCAGGTTAAAGGTAACGAAGTTCTCCGAGTGCATCCCTTGCTGTTGCCAGTCCGGGTTGGTGCATTTGGCCCCGTTCATAACCACGAAATCCGGTTCAAAATTTTGCAGTTCTTCGTCGGTTGGGCGAATAAACATGTTTTTGACAAAGTGTGCCTGCCAGGCCACTTCGGTGATGAAGCGTACCTTCAGCCGGGTATCGGCATTGGCACCGCAGAACGCGTCCACAACAAACAGACGTTTTCCGGAAAGTTGGTTACCTACCAGCGTTTTCAGATGTTGCCAGATTTCTGGCGACAGCGGTTGGTTGTCATTTTTACCGGTGCCGTTGTCGGACCACCAGACGGTATCGCGCGTAGTGTCGTCACGCACGATGTATTTATCCTTCGGTGAACGGCCAGTGAACTCGCCGGTATCGACGTTGACCGCACCTAATGTTGTTAGCGTACCGCGTTCCAGTGCCGGCAGGTCGGCACGGGTTTCCTCAGTGAAGAGTTGCTCGTAGCTTGGGTTATGGACGATTTCGGTAGCCTGATGGATGCCGTAACGGGCCAGTGTTTGTGGGGTAATAGCGATTGAAGACATATCCTACTTCCTTATTAGTTCTATGCCCGCTGACGTTGAGGCCGCAGTAAAACTGCCAGCAATCAAAAAGCCGCAGGGCATATATTATGTGCCTGTTTTCTGCACGGTGCCGCGTACAGAGACAAGCTCGGGTACAGCTGACCGGATTCAGCTAATTACCGCTCCGGTTCTCATTAATAAACGCACGGATTTTTACTTCCACCTATAGCATAGCAGTGAATTTACAACTGATTATTTTAATTACAAAACGCTGACGATAATTAATTAAAACTAACATCAGCGAAGGCTCACAATATTGGATTAATAAGATGTAATTTGGTTTTGTATTTTTATTTTTTATCATATTGTCAGTGCTGTCTACTACTTTATTTATTATAAGAAATCTAACTTTTCCAGATAATGATTTGTTTTAACTCTTTAAATTACTTCACGTATCGTCAGACGATCCGCTCCATACTGAACACTTGTCAGCAGGGTGAATAATGAAACAGATAAATGCAGAAATTGCGTGTGAGAAAGATACGCCGCAGCCTGATCCATCAGGATTAATTAACCAAATCCGGCAGATGGATATCGGTGCAGTACCGGTCGCACTGTTTATCACTATTTGTGCCATTGTTGCTGTTTCGGCCTACGCCAACTTCTTGCCAAAGAATATGATTGGTGGTCTGGCGGTGATTATGACGCTGGGTTTTGCGCTGGCGCAGTTAGGGAAAAGTATTCCCGTGTTGCGCGATATTGGTGGCCCGGCGATTCTGTGCCTGATGGTGCCATCGGTATTGGTTTACTTTAATTTCTTCCAGCCGAACGTAATGGCTACCGTTCACCTGCTGATGAAAGATGCCAATCTGCTGTACTTTGTGATCGCCAGTCTGGTTGTCGGTAGTATTCTTGGCATGAATCGGGTGATCTTGATTCAGGGCATGATCCGCATGTTTGTGCCTTTGGTCGTAGGCACGGTGACAGCAGTGGTAACGGGGTTGTTGGTGGGTAAGCTATTTGGTTTTACCTTCTATCACACCTTCTTCTTTATCATTGTACCGATCATCGGAGGCGGTATTGGTGAAGGCATTTTGCCACTGTCACTGGCGTATTCTGCCATTTTGGGATCCACACCCGACGTGTATGTGGCGCAACTGGCACCTGCGGCGGTATTGGGTAACATCTTTGCCATTGTGGCGGCGGGTGTGCTGGCCCGTCTGGGTATGAAGCGCAAGGCATTAAGTGGTAATGGTATGCTCATCCGCTCGGCTCAAGAAAACGCAGTGTTTGCCATTAAAGAAACCAACGGTCATGTCGATTTCCAATTGATGGGAGGTGGGCTGTTGGTGATTTGTGCCTTCTTTATCGTCGGTGGCCTGTTCGAACACATTGTGCATATCCCAGGGCCGGTGCTGATGATCTTGTTCGCGGTACTGTGCAAATACTGCCGGGTGATACCAGCGTCAATGGAAACGGGGGCACACAGCTTTTATAAATTCGTCTCCACTGCTCTGGTGTGGCCGCTGATGATTGGCTTGGGCATGTTGTATGTGCCGCTGGAAAGCGTGGTGGCTGTTTTTTCAATAGGTTACGTGGTGGTCTGTGGTTCGGTGGTGTTGTCGATGGGGTTGGTGAGTTTCCTCATTGCACCTTACCTGAAAATGTACCCGGTTGAAGCGGCCATCGTCACCTGCTGCCACAGTGGGTTAGGCGGGACCGGTGACGTAGCGATCCTCTCGGCATCCAACCGCATGGGACTGATGCCTTTTGCGCAAATCGCCACGCGTATTGGTGGTGCTTCTACCGTCATTGGTGCCACGTTGTTATTGGGTTGGTTAATCTGAGTCCAAACGACATTATGGATACCGGGGTGGATTGCCCCGGTTTTTTTATTTGTGTCGCTGGCTAGTAGTAAGCACTAAAGCGTAATGGGAAAGGGCACTGTTATTTTAATTAGAGGACGCGGTATTTTAATAAAAAGTGTCTATGCTTTTTGTTAAGGGATTATCGTTCTCATTAAGAGTGCTCATGGAGGGTGCCAGCCGCATTACCGAAATCCCCGTATTGACTCAGCACCGGACCCCGGCCATTCAGGCTATCCGTCAGTGATGCCCTCGGCTCACTGAAATGACGAATATGGAGATTTTGGTATGTCATCAAATAATCAACAGGCTAACGCTTCCGCGGAAGCTATAACCGTATTGGCCCTGCAGGGTGCTTATAAACCTGAAAGCGACTCACAACTTAATGTGATTCACCCATCAAAAAGTTTTGAGAATGCAGGGCTGGAATTGATTCGTGGCGATCGGAGCTGGCACGACAAAGGTGTGACAGAGACGGCGGTCAACCTGAGCTATAGCTTCTGGGAACAGGCTCCAGGCAATATGTCGAGCATGGCGATCAGCGGCTTCAGCAGCTTTAATGCACAGCAGCGTGAACAGGCGAAACTTTCACTGCAATCTTGGTCAGACGTCGCCAATATCACCTTTACAGAAACCAGCAATACCCAAAGTGCAAACATCAAATTCGGCCTGTTTGATGTCAGTTCTCGTGGATCTTATGCTTTTGCCTATAATCCGGACTCATCGCCATCGGTGGCGGGACAAACCTGGTATAACGCCAAAAGTAACGTGTTCGTCAATAATTTGATTCACGAAAATGAATACGGACGCCAAACATTTACCCATGAGATTGGTCATGCGTTGGGCCTGCAACATCCAGGGGATTACAACGCTGCGCCTGGCGTCAGCATCACCTACAGCAAAGATGCCACCTACTTTGAAGACAGTCGTGCTCACAGTGTCATGAGTTATTTCAGTGAAAGCAGCACGGGTCAGGACTTCAAAGGGGCATACTCCTCAGCGCCGTTGTTAAATGACATTACGGCGATTCAGCATTTTTATGGCGCCAATATGACGACGCGCAGCGGTGATACGGTTTATGGTTTTAATTCCAATACCGATCGTGATTTCCTCACAGCCACCCATGCACAGGACAAAATCGTTTTTACCGCGTGGGACGCTGGCGGTAACGACACGTTTGATTTCTCCGGTTTTAGTCAGAATCAACGTATTAATCTTAACGAGAAATCGTTCTCCGATGTGGGTGGCCTGAAGGGGAACGTTTCAATCGCTGCAGGTGTCACGATCGAGAATGCGATTGGTGGTGCGGGAAATGATGTATTGATTGGCAATGCTGCGGATAACCTGTTGCAAGGCGGAGCAGGCAACGACGTGCTGTTTGGTGGAGCCGGTGCTGATCACCTCTACGGTGGAGCGGGTAAAGACACCTTTGTTTATTTTGGGGCGTCGGAATCCCGTGCGTCCGCACCGGACTGGATCCACGATTTTGTTCGTGGTGAAGATAAGATCGATCTGTCGCTGTTTAATACCGGCAGCAATAGCATTGAATTTGTCAGCCAATTTAGCGGCAAGGCCGGAGAGGCTATGTTGACCTATGACCAACAGGCTCACGTCAGTGATGTGGCAATCAATATGGGCGGTGGGTTTGACGGCAGTGATTTTCTGGTGAAAGTGGTCGGGCAACCTTTGGAAACCAGTGATTTCGTGCTGGCGTGAAGCTAGATGGCAATAATAATTCGGTGTTTTGAGAAAAAACCCGACAATTCCTATTATATCCGTCATGTTAGCCTGACATAGTAATGCCCAGAAGGCCGGGCTTGCATACCTCGGGCTTCTGCCGAATCGCCAACCCTTAAGGTTGGCGATTCATTTTCCATCTTTCAGCATGTTGATCGCCGCGCCGATCAGGATCCGGCGTTCAATATCGTTGCTGTCGTCCAGTTGCTGTGTCAGGTGTCTTGCCAGCGTTTCTACCGTTAAAACCTCACCACGATGGCGCAATTGCATCACGCTGTCGCCGATCAAGCGTGCGACTTCATCCCACACGGGCTTTATCTCCTGCTCCGAGAACATCATCGTTTACCTCGGCTGGGTGATTTTTGGTCAATGTAGCAGGTGAGCCAGGGGTTCGCTACCACCGCGATCGCACAATTCTAAAAGCGGAAGTATAAAAAACAAACCATCAGTGTTTCTTCTGGTTTTTTCATCCAATACTGACAGTGTTGAATATTTGGAGGATAAATGATGAAACTGATCGATCAATTGGCTGACTACCATCGCCGGAGTCAGCGGGCAGAGGTGCAGCATTGGTTGAGTCGTCTGTGGATACCGCAAGGGGAGGCACGAATCGCCTATCTGCGCGAGCTGCTGGAGCCTGAAGACCAACAACCCGCAAAACGGGATCACCAATAGTATGGTGTTCGCCAGTGTCCGGCCGGACTGGCGTTACTCGAGAATATCTTCGATTTCTTCAAGCATCTGGTGACCTAAATCGGTGGTGATCATTAATATACCGCAGATCAAAATAACCAGTGCCAGCAGCAGTAAGGCAATTTGCACACCGTTGCCATTGTGTTTTGCCATCGGTCTTGTTCCTTGCGGTTAGCCAAAGACGATCGCCGCCCAGCGTAAGAACAGTAGGGCGAGACAGATCAGCAACAAAATCAAAAACATCTTCCAGTGTTTGGTGCGCATGCGTTTGGTTGCCAATGTGACCTCCTGTTTGTGTGATCAACTGAAATACCAGCCGCCGATAACAAAGATAACGATCACCACCACCGCCAGGACTTTTAGTAAGTCACTGAAGGTGTCATCTGGGTCTTTATCTGCATTTTTCATTTTACCGCCTGGCCGTAGCCATGGAGAGGATCTCGCCCACAGTATGCCTGTTGTGCTGGCACAGGCACAGGCATTTACCGTAAACGGCTTGTAAAAAATGTGGGAATAGGTCACTGCGGGGTGAATTCGGCAGGTGCAGGCAGCGGGGAATACGTTGTACTATTCTGTCTGCACAATGATTCATTCAATAAGGTATGGCAATGGCGAGCGAAATTCCGAAAAAATATGAAAACACCGAACGTTGGGCGTTTGGCAATACTGAGCAGCAGGCTGACGACATCGTTAAGCTGATCCTCAACGGCACCAAGACGGCAACCTGCGCCAATCTTGACGGTGAAGGTATCCCGCTGGCCGGCGATGTGTTTGTTGTTGTTGATGGTAAAGGTAACCCAATTTGCGCGGTAGAACTGACTTCAGTAGAAATGAAAACCTACGATCAGGTTGATGAAGCGCATGCTTATGCTGAAGGCGAAGGTGACCGTTCACTGGCCTATTGGCGTAAAGAGCTGCAGAGTTTCTTTGAAGAGTATGAACTGTTCTCACCTGATATGACGCTGGTG
The DNA here is from genome assembly GCF_001590905.1 of Serratia grimesii NBRC 13537. GTDB lineage: Bacteria > Pseudomonadota > Gammaproteobacteria > Enterobacterales > Enterobacteriaceae > Serratia > Serratia grimesii. The sequence continues at coordinate 146,478 of NZ_BCTT01000010.1, read as the reverse complement.
CTGATGAATTTCAAAGTGGCAGAGACTTTCTGATTTGACACTTCCTGTTCCCTACGTCTGCCAGTGGGCGACACCTGAACTTGCAGCCGACTTGATTGCGGGGCGAGCGACGCTGGCGGATGACGCCAACTGGGCGCTCAGTGGTGCGTATGATCGTGCGGAATACATCGAATGGGCCAACCACGTCTGCGGTATGGCCTGTCTGAAAATGGTGCTGAGCCACCGCGACGGTGATGCGCCATCGCTGATGGAACTGGCACGCCGCAGCCTGCCTTACGGTGCTTATGTACGTGAGGGGGAGCGCATTAAGGGGCTGATCTACGCGCCATTTGTAGACTATGTGCGTGAACAGTTTGCGTTGGCGGCCGAGGTTCGGGTTGGGCTTGAACCTGAGGCGTTACTGCCGTTGTTAGCGCAACACCGTTATTTTATGGCCTCGGTGCATCCTGGTATTCGCCAGCCTGAGCAGATACCCCCACAACGAGGTGGTCATCTGGTACTGGTGACCGCGGTTGAGGCTGACCGTGTGACTTTCCACAATCCTTCCGGTGACAGCCTGGCGACACGTAGGCAGGTAACGTTACCGATGAGCCACTTTGGCCGTTTTTTTGCCGGCCGTGGTATCGCTATCGCATAAAAAAACGCGCCGTGTTCCTATGGGACACCGCGCGCTCTTCCGTTTACCGCCGTTCATTCCAATCGCATCACCCAGGCATCGGTCTGCCGATCATAATGTTGTTTATACAGCAGCGATTGCTTGCCATTCAACATAGCCGGGATACTGGTGTGTTCATCCCAACCGTCTAACTGCATACACAGGTCGGGATCCGACTTGCAAGGGATCGCCAGCGTACTGGCTTGTTCGGACGAAGAAGACAAATGCGCATCATCGACCTCAAAACTGCCTATTTTCACCACGGTTTTGCCCATTGGAACTCCTTGCCTGATCTGCTGGTATGAGGTATGACCAGTTAGGTCATCAGTATCAGCATAGACAAATGAGCAAAAAATGCCACATAAAAAATACAAACTGGCAACATGTGCGGGCGGTGGCTACCGCATGGCTTTAATAAGTCACCACAAAACTGACGTTGTCCTGATAAGTACCGACCGGCGCTTCGGACTGTGCCGGATTGATGGCTGCCTTGAACGGGATGCTCTGAGTCAGGCCGGTGCCGGCACCGCTTTGCGGGTTGGTGCTGCTCCATACGGTCGATGTATTGGGCAGATAAATTTGGTACTGCAGGAAATTAGTGGTGCCATTAATCATCTGCCGCCAGCCGGTAATCGGGTTGTTACCATTGGTGAAGTAGGTGGTGTAGCTCTGGCTCTTGGTGCAGGTGAGGGTAATGCTTTGGTTAATCGGATTAAATTGGCCAACCAGTGCCATACTGCCAAAGTTGACGCTGTTGGCGGTATTGATCAGACAACTTTTGGTGATAATTACCGTCACGGTGACGGTACTGGGTTGGTTGGTACCGTCCCACCAGACACAAATACCGAGTAAACCGAGGCCGCAGATATGGTAGTTCCACACCAGGTTGATGGTGTCGGTATAAGTCCCGGCGCTGACGTTCGCACCGGCAGTCGTTTTGATATACACCGGAAAGTTGACGTTGGGCGAGATAAGGATCAGCGTTAACAGATTCAGGGTGCTGTAGTTGATGGTCTGGCCCATGGTGTAGGGATACTGATAATTTGCGTCGGGATAAATCAGGTATGAGATTTTATCGCCTGAGCCATTGGTATTAAGCAATGCCATCGAGTTGGTGGTTGAGGCAATTTGTACCGTCACGGTATTTTGCGTCAGCAGTGACAGGCCAAGGCCGGTGCAGTTTAGCCCTGCGGTGCCTTGGGCATTAATTTGCCCATTGTAAACAGCAAAAGAGCTGCTGCTGGGCAACGTTACCGTACCGCTGGTGGTGGTACAGTCTGCCAGTGCCCGTTGACAAAACATCAGCATCAACGCCGCCAAAACTATCTTGATTTCCCGATACATATTGCTTTTCTCCGTGTGGGTTTATTGGCAGACGATCGGCCCGATGCGTTGCATACCTTGCGGCTTATCCAGATTGAATGTGGCCTGACATGGCGCACCGCCATCGGCCGGAATAACGCTCAGGCGGTTATGTTGTTGTACCGGATCGATATAACTCATGCCGTCCCAACCCACATAGCTTTGCTGATTTGTACCGATAACGGCCACCTGGCTGCCATTGGCCAGATGTTTTCCTTGCGCATCTACCAGCTCAACGTCAGCGGCTGAAACACGTTTGACCGGGAAATCAACCAGATAACCACTGTGGTCTCGTACCGCTACTGTTTTTTCTACCGAGGGAACTGTCACATCCGCTGGCAGATTTAGAGGGTCGATTTGGAATTTGGCATGGTAATACGAGGTGACGGTAGGCACTAACAGATAGCCGTTGTCATTGGTTACGCCGATCCGTTGGTTTTCGTAACTCACCGGGATACCGGCATAACCATCAGTTGAAATCAGTGCAAAGGCATCATTAATGGTATTGGTGGCATAGAAACTGCTGTTCATGGCAACCAGAGAACCACTGACTTCACCCCAACGAGTGTAGTTATTGCTGTTGCCATACAGGCCTCCGCGGGTTTCAAGCAGTGACGTGCGCCAGGTGAGGTCCGCCTGTCGATAATCATTGCCACTGCCTTGGCTGTCAGCATAAGCCAGGTTCCATCCCAATCCTCCATCCGTAGGTGCCGAACGACTGTAACCCACACGTTCACTCCAGCGATTATTGGTGTCGCGGGTCGTGCTCACGCTGGCCGTTCCCCAGCTGTCGAATGGGATACTGAGTTGTAATTGCGAACTGTACCCGCTGCTGCCGATTTCACGGTTTACCGAGGCATATAAGCTAATGTTACGCCACAACGAAAGGCTGTATGAAAAGTTGACCAGGCGTGTGCGGGTGCCAATGGCATCGCGGACGTCGAAATAACCGGCACCAATGCTACCGAAGCGATCGAGTCCAATGCTTCCGGTGAGTTGATCGGTTCGGCGACTCAGGCGATAACTGCTCTTATAGGCTGAAAGATCGCCGTAGCCTTCACTACGCAAAATCCGCTGGGCGTTCAGACTGAAAAGTGAATTGCTGTAGGTGTATCCCAGACTGGTTTGATCCCCACGCGTACTGGTGTATTGATAAATGTCAGTAGGTTCAGACGGCGTTATCGGCTGACCGGTGATTGGGTCATAGTAAATCTGCACAGGCAGCGGGGTACCGTTGAATGCGTCGCTGCCTGCCTGGCTATGGCTGTAAGAGGCGTTGAGTACCCCCCATTGCCCAACTCGAACGTCGGCACCGGCGCCAGCGACGGCCAGTTCCGCGGCACCTTCGGCACGGCCTTCCAGAGTTAACCAATCAGTGACGCCGTAACGCCCACTGCCGCTGGCAACCCACTGTCCGTAGTCACCCGAGCTGATACCGTAATTTTGCCGCAGTGCACCAGTCGATAAACTGAAATCACTCATGCCAGCCTGTAACAAGTTACTGGCGACGTAAAAGGGTACGGTAGTGCTAACCTGACGGCCAAGAGCATCGGTAGTCACTACCGTAGCTTGACCGGCACCATTAATGTAGGGAACGGTATTGAGTGTGAAAGGCCCTGGGTTTACATTCGTCGATGTATTTTTATAGCTGTTGATATACAGATCGACACTGGTGGGCACCGCCGCCTGCCCCGAAAACTGCGGTAATGGGTAGGTGATCACGTCCGGACGTGTGGCGAAGTCACGAGCCAGTTGTAGGCCGCCAATTCTGACCGCTGTTGTCCAGGGTAATGAACCCGTGGTGACATCGCCTGCGGTGTAACTCAACATGCTGTCTTCGTCACTGTAGCGCCATGAGCTGTCGTAACGGACGTAACGACTGTTTTGTTCGCTTGTACTGTCGTTATTGAAGCTGCCACGGTAAATACCGGTATTGGCGATCACGCCAAATCCGTCGAATAATCGCTGCTCGCTCCAGAGCGAAAAATACCCCGGATTGCCACTGCCGCTTTGGCTGGCATAAGCATCATAATTAAATAGAAAACCAAGGCTACTTTGGGCTTTCAGACGTTGTTCCGGATCGGTGGCACTAATGTTTTGATTCGGCAGCCAGTCGTTGGGCACATTAATCATCAGCTGTTGGGTTTCGCCACTGTAAGTGACATCCACTTTATCCAACTGGTCGACGGCAATCTCTTTCGCCTGCTTATCTGCCACGGGTAGGCCAGCGTCGATCAACTGCTGCGGGGTGAGGTAGTAGTGGCCGCCACGGTAGCTGATTGGGACCACATTGCCGGTTTGCCGCCCATTGATTACCGGCTCCAGATAGAGGGTGGTATCGGGCATAGTGATCGCATGAGGTGGCGGCGGCAGATCATCCGCTCGCGCATCTGCTAGCCACAGGTCTACCACCATACAGAGTACGGCAAGGGCTAACGGTTTTAGTCTCAATCCGTTGCCAATAGGGGGGCGTATCCGATTCAACCGCACCGAAGGCTCAATAGGCCGGGATAGTTATTGGCTGTTTATTATCGTTAACCGTTGCCTGTAGCTTACCGCCAGCAAAGCTGGCTGACGGCGGCAAGGCAAAACGCATCTGCGAGCCCGGTAATACGTAGCCCAGTAATCCTGCATCGAGAAGTTTGCCCTGCATGCTGACTTGTGAAAGCCGGGCATGCACCACACCGGTATTACGCACGTCGAGCCAGCGTTGGCTGTTTTGCTGCGACAACCGGTAACTGAGCTGTGGTTGGCTGGCCGTCGCATAATCACGTGGATGCTCGTAATCTTGCTTGGTCCAGATCCCTTTACCGCTGACAAACAGGGGGACTGAATAACGCATTTGGAATTTTAATCCCATTTGTGCCCCTTTTTCCGGGGCTGTACCGTCTTGATCCTTAATCGGCACTTCATCGATCAGAATACGGTACGCCTGCTCTTTACCGTCCGGTGTCGGCGTTTGTCGGATTAAACGGATAAGTTGGCGCTTGCCAGGGGCGATAGTGGCAACCGGCGGGCTGGCGACCACGTTACTCTGGTTGTGGTAGTCATCTTTACCGTTAATCTGTTGCCACCCGAGAACACGTACTTGCATATAAACGGTTTTGCTGTCGCGATTCTCCAACCAGAGCGCGGTGGCCGGTTGATTGGCTTCAATGGCTGGGTCAATCGGCCAGATAAGGATGGATGCGGCGGCAAAAGCTTGTGGCTGGCTTGCGAGCAAGAGGGCTGTCATCAAAGACAGTCTAAAGGCGGTTCGCATAGTGTGATCCTTGTTAAAGCTTAATAAGTCACTGTTAATAAGACCGTATCACTATAGGTGCCACTGGTGGGCAGGATACTGGTCGACATTAAACGGGCATACATTTTGATTTCTTGTGTGCTGCCGGTGCTGGACACTGTATGTACGGTGCCACCGTTGGTGCCGTCTCCCCAAATGGTTGAGTAGTTACTGTCCTGGTAGAGTTGGTACACCAGCGTTTCCAACGTGGTCGCGTTTTGTAATTTTCGGCCGGCCGAAATGGATCCGGTCACATTGCTGCCTACATTCAGCGCCAGTGTGACGCTCACATTGGGGTTGCAGCGAATCAGTACTGAGCCGGCTCCGGCACTGGATACAATGCTGATATTGCTGCTGAGCGAAGAGACCTGACCGAAACTCAGGGTGCCGAATGTCGTAACATCGGTCACACCGCTCCCCAATACGCAGCCTTTGATAATGGAAGCATTAACCGTAAAGGCTTGGCTGACGGTGTCGGCAGAAGCCTCACCGGCGCTTATCAGGCCGGCTAACAGCAAGCAGGTCTTCGCGCTTTTCATTACCAATTTATCGTCACCTGCACCGTATCGGAGTAGTTACCGGTAGCGGGGGTTGTTTGCGCGGGAACCAAGCCATACACTGGTAGCCAGGTCGTTTGTCCGGTAGCTGTCATCGACACGCCGGTCACGTTGTCCCAAACCACAGTATGGGCAGCGTTGGTATAGAGGTTATAACTGACTTTTGCGCCAGCAGTGCTCTGCATATAACGCGCCGCCGTATTCCCACTCTGACCACCGTTAAGCAACACGGTATAGCTGGTTCCATTATTGCAATTCACCTGCAAGGCCCCGGAGTTCTGCTGCCCGGTGACCTGTACAGCGGTATTAAGGAAATACACGGTGCCGAAATTAAGCGTACCAAAACTGGTATTGCCACCGCTGGTGGTCCCCGCCACACAGGATTTAACCAGTGTGGCGTTGACTGTAACCGTGGCCGTTTTCACATCAGCGCGGCAGTTTATAGCAACCAATAAGAGCAGGCAGGCACCAGCCAGGCGCATGGGTTACCAGGTTACCGTCATGGTTACCGTGTCGTTATAAGCTCCGGCGGCTGGCGTGGTGCCTGCGGCCGGTACCAGGCCATAGACCGTCAAGGGAACTACCGCTCCAGTACCTGTCCCGGCTAATACGTTTGTTGTGTTATCCCAGGTTTGAGTATGTGCAGCATCCTGATAGAGGTTATAGCTGATGTAGGCAGGGACGCTGCTGGCCATTCGGCGTTGACCACTGGAGGCGTTTAAACCGTTATCCAATGCGACGGTGTACGCCGTGCCGTCGGTGCAGTTCAGCCCAATAGAACTGCCCGCGCCGGCGGTGCCAGTGGAACTGGCGGTGATAATGTTAGACAGTGAGGAGTAGGTACCGAAACTGATAGAACCGAAGTTGTTGACGGTGCCAGTAGAAGTACCGCCGGTGACGACGCAACCATTACCGATGGTTAGTGAGACACCGAGTGTCCCCTGAATTGTGCCTGCGTTAGCTGCGCCATTTGCGCACAGCAGGGTGGCTACCGAGGTCAATGCCATCAGAATCTTTTTCATATTAGTTTCCTTGCTGTGTAAGGGAGAACCCCACAAAGTCGCCACCCGAAAATGGGTTAAACGCATTAATTTATTTACAGCTTAATTAATAGAATAAGAACTCGGAATTGTCTTGGTGAAAGATCGAAAATTTTCTTTGTTTTTGAAAGATGTCGCTATCTGTCAGCCTGTCAGGGGGATAATGCTTGGTTATGGAAATGATTAGAATAATAATATTTACGTATAGGAATATTATTAGGAGGATTAACCAGCCGGGAATTAACCGGCCAGTCAGGGCGAGAATGGGTTTATTGTTGGTGGAAATCCAACACGCCGTCACGAACCAGTTCGCGCGGCAGGTTGTTTTTTATCCGGCTGCCAATGCGTTTAGCGATACCTATCGGTTGTTGTTGGTAGGTGACAATACATTCATCGGTCTGCGGCGGTGGCTCTGGGTACAGATCTCGGCCGTGGAACCACTCTTGCGCCAGCGTAGCATCCAGTTCAAAACGCTGTTTGCTATTGTCCATCGCTAAGGCGATGACGGCTTCGTGCTGCCAGCGGTAACCCTTGGTGAAACGTTCGGCCAATTTCAGCCCGATGCGTGAGAATCGTACCTTATTGACCAGTGCTTCCAGCTCCGCTGGGAACAGCCAAATCTCCTTATCACGTGCCCACAGACGACTGGTTTCATCCCAGGCCAGCCCGGATGCGGCAGCTGCCTGAGCAATGTCTGCCGAGTCTTTAGCGGAAAGCGGGGTAAACGGAAACTTACCCAGTTTATAGTTTGGTTTTGCGAGCGGAGCAACAGAGTGGTGCTTACGCAAACGTGCCACGAAGAAGCCTTCGCTGTCGTAGATTTGTGGGAACACATGCAGGAAGCCTTCGGCAGTTAGCGCCCGTTTAGCGTCGGGGAACAGATCACCCAGCGGTTCAATGCTGACTGCATCGCCGTAGGCTGCAATCAGCCCGTTGACGATTTGCTGGTTTTCTTGCGTGTTTAGTGTGCAAGTCGAGTAGACCATCACGCCGCCGGGGGCCAAAGCATGGAAGGCACTGTCGATCAATTCGCGCTGGGTGTCAGCTATGGCGGCAACGCTTTCCAGCGACCAGTTGCTCATGGCGTCCGGATCTTTACGCACGACACCTTCACCGGAGCATGGAGCATCGAGCAATATGGCGTCAAAGCTTTCCGGCAGCGCAGCGCCGAAGACCCGACCGTCAAAGTGTGTTAGCGCCACGTTTTTCACGCCACAGCGACTGATGTTAGCGTGCAGTACTTTTACCCGACTGGCGGAGTATTCGTTAGCCACGATACCGCCCTGATTATTCATCAAGGCTGCAATTTGGGTGGTTTTGGAACCCGGTGCAGCAGCGACGTCCAGGACACGCCGTGGTGTTTCAGTGTCGGCGAACAGGGCAGTGACCGGCAGCATTGAGCTGGCTTCCTGAATGTAAAACAGGCCGCTCAGATGCTCCGCCGCGCTGCCCAAACGCAATTCCTCATCTTTACGTTCGATCCAAAAGCCTTCCGTACACCAGGGAATCGGCTCCAACTGCCAGTCATAGTCCTGCACCAACAACAGAAAGTCAGCAACACTGATCTTCAGGGTATTGACCCGCAGGCTGCGGCGTAATGGGCGTTGGCAGGCGGCAATAAAGTCGTCCATCGACAGGTCGGCGGGCATGATGGCGCGCGTCGCGTCGAGAAAAGCGGGCGGCAAAAAAACGGAGGCAGGTTTGGCCACGGGGTGAGCTCTCTGGCAGCAGTCAAAATAAGGGCGGGAGTTTATCACAAACCTGAGAACAGTAGGGGCCCAGCATTTTGCTGAGCCCCTGACGGTGTCGCGAAATTACTCTTTAGGGATAGCGGTACCCCAGGTTTTCCAGTCTTTCGGCTCTTCAGCATTCAGCATAAAGTGCTTGTTCGGCGTCGACTTCGGTGCCAAAGGAATGCTTGGCGGTGTGGCGAATGCAATGCCGCCGCGAATGAACTGCTGGAATGTCCCACTCTTGATTACGCCACCGGTCAGACCGAACTGCAGGTTATAGCCGGAGGCCAGCCAGAACACGCTGTTGTTACGCACCAGATACTGGTATTTCTTGCTGATACGTAGCGCGACGTGAACGCGATCGGACATGGTACCCAGATAGAAACCTGTGACAGTGCCGACTTCCACACCGCGGAACAATACCGGCGTGCCGATTTGCAGCGACCCGGTTTCTGCTGCATCGAGGATGACACTCAGACCGTCCAGATAACGTGAGTCGGTGATACTGGCTTGCTGCAGTTCAAAGCTGCGCAGTTCGCGGCCCCGTCCCGGTTCAACGTTAATGTAAGGTTGTAGCAGGGTATCGAGGTTGCTCACCCCGGCAGCGGAAATCTCCGGAGATACGATGGAGAAACGGCTGCCCAGACGCGCGAAGGTTTGCACGTATTCCGGGTACAGCACCGCTTTAGCCAGGACTTCATTGCGTTCAGGAGCCAGTTTTAATGAATCTACCTGGCCGATATCAATGCCGAGATAGCGCAGTGGCATGCCTGGTGACAGTTTACTTGCGTCATAGGTTTTCAGGATAATCTGGCTGCCTACTGCACGGGCGGCGGTTTCTGTGGCGTACAACACGCGTTTGGCGCCTTTGTCCAGCGTCACGCCTTGCAGATTGTCGAAACTGATGGCCCCTTTCAGCGCACGATTGAGTGGCGATGCCTGAACCGTCAGACCGCTGCCGTTCAATTGCACTTTGGCGCCGCCTTCGGCCCAGAAAATGCTTTCGTTAGTCAGCAGTTTACGGTATTCCGGGCTGATATAAACATCGACCTCAAATTCGTTGGCTTTAGGGCGTACGTTAACAATCTCGCCCACCTGGAATTTACGATACAACACCACCGATCCCGCCTGTACGTCTGGCAGACTGACAGCCGTCAGTGTCAGGGTAGGGGTCGGGCTATTGCCGATGATGCCAGCCTCTGCTTTTTCGCTATTGCCATATAACGGATACTGGCTGATGGGGTCGCCCTTGCTGCCGGGAATGATACGCACACCACCGTCCAGCCATTCCTGGGCACTGGCGCCAAGAACTTCCATACCGTCCAGTCCCAGTTTGACGTCAACGCGGCTATTGACCACGAACTTACTGTCTTTATGCAACAGACTACGATATTGCGCTTCAATGGCGGCAGTAAACACCACACCGTTGGCGGTCAGAGCGCGGCTCATTACCTGACCAACCTTGACGCCATGCACGACCAGCGGCTGACCAACGTCGATGCCGTAGCTTTGCGGTGCATTGAGCGTCACGGTCAGGACGCCCGGTTGTTGTAGCAGTGTTTCACTGCTATCCAGAACGTTGAAATGCTGCTGTGGTTCACCTTCACCCGGCACCAGCTCTAATGTATTGCCCGTCAACAGTTGGCTAAGCTTGGCGTCGTTAAGGCTCAAGCGCGGGCTGCGCATGACGATCCGTGTGCCACTACGCATCAAATCCACAACCGAGGGATCGATAGTCAGCTCGCCGGTGACCTTGCTGTCTTGCTGTAAGGTGAGCTTGGTCAGGGTACCCACTTGTAACCCTTGGTAAATCAGCGGAGTTCTGTTTTCGGTCAGATTGTTGCCGCTCGGCAGATCCAGAGTGATGTTGACGCCACGCTGGCTGTGCGCTAAATCGGGATACAGGGTATAGCTTTGATCGGCTTTAGCTTGTGGGCTGTCGAGCGGTGAGTCAAAGGCAATGGCGCCATTGACCAAGGCTGTCAGGCTTTCCATCTCTACTGACGCGCCTGCCAGGCTAAAATCGCCTTTGAAGCCCGACACATTCCAAAAACGGCTGCTGCCTTTCACCAGGTTGGCAAAGCGGCGATCGATCAGCACGTCGATAGTGACGCCTTTATTGCCTTCGGAGATGGTGTAGTCATACACCTTGCCGACGGGAATTTTACGGTAGTACACCAGCGAACCTGTATTCAGTGAACCGAGATCGTCTGCGTGCAGATGAATCATGAGTTCGCCGGTGTTGAGCCGGTACTTGGGCTGGGTATCGAGTGCAGTAAAGTGGGTTTGCGGTTGCCCGCTGCCTGGCATCATGCCGATATAGTTACCACCGACCAGGGCATCAAGACCCGAAACACCGGCCAGTGAGGCTTTTGGTGTCACCAGCCAAAACTGGGTGCCGTCGCGTAGTGAGTCTTCGAGGTCACTTTTGATACTGGCTTCGACCACGATGCTGCGCAGATCCTTGCTCAGGCTGATGCTCTGCACGGTACCGACTTCTACCCCCTGGTAGCGGACAGGAGTACGCCCGGCGACGATGCCCGCCGCAGACTGGAAGTCTATGGTTACTGTGGTGCCACGCTCCTGGAAGTTGTTATAGACCAACCACCCCGCGATCAGCAGAGCAATAAATGGCAGTAACCAGAATGGCGAAATACGGCGCTTGTTTTTGACCCGCGCCTCAGTCGGTGTATTCGGCGTTTCCTGTTGCATGTGCATCCCAAATCAATCGGCTATCCAGCCACTCTACGGCAAGAATAGTTAAAATAACCGCAGACCCAAAGTAAAAGGCCGCTGGTCCCATAGTAAAAGATAACAGTTGGTCGCGATTCACCAGCGACATCATTAACGCAATAACAAACAGATCGAGCATCGACCAGCGCCCGATCCAGGTCACCAGCCGCAGCAGACGGATACGTGTTTTCAAACTGTGCGAGGTCTTGAAATGAATGCTGAACAGCAACGTAATCAACACAATGACCTTGGTAAAGGGTACCAGTACGCTGGCAATGAAGACGATTGCGGCAATGGGCGCATTGCCAGAGGTTGCCAGCGAGACGACGCCAGAGAAGATGGTATCTTCCAAACGCGCACCATTGGCGTAAATAATTGAGATAGGCAACAGGTTGGCCGGGATCAGCAAAATCATTGCTGCAATCAGGGCCGCCCAGGTTTTTTGCAAACTATACGGCTGACGATGGCACATCGGAACATGGCAGCGTGTACAGCGGCCACGTTCGTCAGGGTAGCCGGTGAAATGGCACGACAAACAGACATGCAGTGCCGCCGGGGGGCCTTCTGGCTGTTCCTGCGGGTAATAACGCTCCCATAATTGCTCCAGATTGACATGGATCAGCGTGAGGATACTGAGCAAGGTGAGCAACAGGTACGCAATCAGCGCGCTGCCTGCCTGGATGTCGGCGTATTCCTTGACTTTGATTGTCGCAACCGCCATACCAATCAGGTAAATATCGAGCATGACCCACTCTTTCAATCGGTCCAGCATCAGCAGAACCGGCCGCAAATTCATGCCCAGTGCATGACCAAACCGCAGGTAAAGCAGTGACAGCGCCAGCGTCAACGGGGCGCCAATGGTACAGAATGCCACCATACTGGCGGTGATGGGATCGCCCTGACGGCTCATCTGCCAGATACCTTCCAGCAGGCTGGCGTCGATACGCACGCCCAGCAAACGGATACTGATCAGTGGTTCACTGAAAGCGAATGGCATTAATAGCAGCATCGTGACTGCCATGGCGGTGAGTCGGGTCATTGACCAGTCGCGGCCACTCACTACTTTTGCCTCGCAACGCGGGCAGTAAGCTGCCTGGTTACCGCTGAGTGGCGGTAACACGAATAGCAGGTCACATTCGCAACAACGTTGGTGGCGAGCTTTGGAAAGTGGTGCGGTGATCGCGTGTATTTTCATCATGACAAAAGCTGCCCTAAAGCCCGCCGGATTTCATAGCGTAGCTGAAAAATAAACCTGGTATAACCTGCTGATGATAAAGCTCAGGGCGCCAACGCAGGGTAAACAGGGTTTCTGCGAGGCAAACATACCTTGCCCGACAGGGGTTTGTGAAGCAACAGTTCAACAACCCTAGGGCTATTGGCATTTAATGCTTATAGCACGGGGGATCAATTGCGTGATTGTGCAGGTTGGACAATGGCTTAACAACCGCCACCGGAGAGTATCCAATACATTGATATAAAAAGAATAAAACTTACGTCACTCGACAAGGTGACTGCCGGGCTAACTTGTTGTTTCAAAACGTCTCATGATTGGTTTGGACAACCCGATGTAATAGCAATTATGCTGAGGGTCAGCCTACAGAAAAATGGCAAGACAGCAAAACTACCTGCATGATATACAATAGAAAATCAAATCTCTTGTCGCTCATGCGCATTATGACTGACCCCTGTGTTTCTTTATATTAGGCGCAGGAATAGAAAACCATGGTTAACAAATGACTAAAGAAGAGTTCTACACAGATTTAAAACGTGATTTATGTGCGCTGCTCGACGGGGAAACCAACTTTATCGCTGCGTTGTCCAACGCCAGTGCGTTGATCAACGAGCGTCTTGACGACGTGAATTGGGCCGGCTTTTACCTGATCGACGGTAAGCAACTGGTGCTCGGTCCGTTCCAGGGAAAAATCGCCTGTGTGCGTATTCCGGTGGGTAAAGGCGTATGCGGTACCGCAGTGGCGGAAAACCGCGTTCAACGCGTTGGCGATGTCCACGCGTTCCCGGGACATATCGCCTGTGACGCGGCCAGTAATGCAGAAATTGTGCTGCCGCTGAATGTTAGCGGTCAGATTATCGGCGTTCTTGATATTGACAGCACAGTTTATCAACGTTTCGACGAACAGGACGAAAGGGGCCTGGAAGCAGTGGTGGCGGGGCTTTGCGCGCAGCTGGAACAGTGTGATAGTGCGAAATATGTCACTGTTGCAGCAAGTTGATCTACGGTTAACGTGGCATTTACCGATGGCGTCATTATAATGACGCCTGTTCATGCCTGCGCTGGTTGGCAAACCCGTTGTAATCAGGAAATTTCATGGAAAATCAACCTAAGTTGAACTCTAGTAAAGAAGTCATTGCTTTTCTTGCCGAGCGTTTTCCGCTCTGCTTTAGCGCCGAGGGCGAAGCTCGCCCGTTGAAAATCGGTATTTTTCAGGATCTGGTCGAGCGTGTTCAAGGGGAAGAAAACCTGAGTAAAACGCAATTGCGTTCTGCTCTGCGCCTGTACACCTCAAGCTGGCGTTATCTGTACGGCGTCAAAGTTGGCGCACAGCGCGTCGATTTGGACGGTAATCCGTGCGGTGAGCTGGAACAGCAGCATGTCGATCATGCCCGTCAACAGCTTGAAGAAGCGAAAGCGCGCGTTCAGGCACAACGTGCCGAACAAAACGCGAAAAAACGTGAAGCTGCCGGTGAATCAGCCGATGCGGAACCACGCCGTCCGCGCCCAGCAGGTAAAAAGCCTGCCGTGCGTCGTGAAGGTGGAGCCGCACCGGAGAACCGCAAGCCGCGCCCACAAACTCGCCCACAGCCAGCTCGCCAACCTCGCCCAGTAAAAGAGGAAAGCCAGCAGCGTCATGTGCCAGTCACGGATATCTCTAAACTGCAAATTGGCCAAGAAATCAAAGTCAGAGCAGGCAAGAGCGCGATGGATGCTACCGTACTCGAAATCGCTAAAGATGGCGTACGTGTGCAGCTCTCTTCCGGTCTGGCGATGATTGTGCGCGCAGAACACTTGCAGTTCTGATACGGAGGCCAACCAAGGCATGAACAAATTTGTCAGATTAACAGCAGTCGCGGGTCTGTTGTGGGCAGGTGTAAGTTACGGAGCGGACACAGCCAACATCCGCATCGATCAACTGCCTCAGCTTCAGCAGGAACCGCAACATGCTACTGTGAGTGAGCGCGTAACTTCGCGCTTCACTCGCTCTCATTACCGCCAGTTTTCCCTCGACGCGGACTTTTCAGGCAAGATATTCGATCGTTACCTGAATATGTTGGACTACAACCATAATGTGTTGTTGGCCTCTGACGTGGCGCAATTCGCTAACAAGCGCAATCAGCTTGGCGAAGAACTGAAAAGCGGTAAGCTGGATACACCATACGCGCTGTACAATCTGGCTCAGAAACGCCGTTTTGAGCGTTTTACCTATGCCTTATCGCTGCTGGAAAAGCCAATGAGCTTCACCGGCAACGACACTATCGATCTCGACCGCAGCAAGGCGCCGTGGCCGAAAGACAAGGCCGAACTGGACAGCTTGTGGGATGCGAAAGTCAAATATGACGAGCTGAACCTCAAGCTTACCGGTAAGACCGACAAGGAAATACGCGATACGCTGACCAAGCGTTATCAGTTCGCGATTAAGCGCCTGACGCAAAGCAACAGCGAAGACGTATTCCAACTGGTGATGAATGCCTTTGCGCATGAAATCGACCCACATACCAACTACCTTTCTCCTCGCAACACCGAACAGTTCAATACCGAAATGAGCCTGTCATTGGAAGGCATTGGTGCTGTGTTGCAGATGGATGACGATTACACCCTCATCAATTCCATGGTGCCAGGTGGCCCAGCGGCGAAGAGCAAGGCGATTACCGTGGGTGACCGTATTGTTGGCGTTGGCCAGGCAGGCAAACCTATGGTTGATGTGATCGGCTGGCGTCTGGATGACGTGGTTTCCCTGATCAAAGGGCCAAAGGGCAGCAAAGTGCGCCTGGATATCCTGCCAGCAGGCAAGGGTACTAAAACGCGGGTGGTTACACTGACCCGTGAGCGTATCCGTCTGGAAGACCGTGCAGTGAAAATGACCATCAAGACTGTCGGCAATGAGAAAGTTGCGGTGATGGATATTCCCGGCTTCTACGTTGGCCTGACCGATGATGTGAAAGTGCAGTTGCAGAAAATGGCCAAGCAAAACGTCAAGAGCCTGATCATCGATCTGCGTACTAACGGTGGTGGTGCTCTGACTGAGGCGGTGTCGCTGTCTGGTCTGTTCATTCCGAGTGGTCCGGTTGTGCAGGTACGTGACAACAACGGTAAAGTGCGTGAAGACGCAGACACCGATGGCGTGACCTATTACAAAGGACCGCTGGTGGTACTTGTTGACCGTTTCAGCGCCTCGGCATCCGAAATTTTTGCTGCGGCAATGCAGGACTACGGCCGCGCATTGATCGTCGGTGAACCAACCTTCGGTAAAGGTACTGTTCAGCAGTACCGTTCGCTGAACCGCATTTACGATCAGATGCTGCGTCCTGAATGGCCGGCCCTGGGCTCTGTGCAGTACACCATTCAGAAGTTCTATCGCGTAAATGGCGGCAGTACTCAACGTAAGGGTGTGACGCCGGATATCCTGATGCCAACCGGTGTTGATCCAGCAGAAACCGGCGAAGCGTTTGAAGATAACGCGATGCCATGGGACAGCATCAATGCTGCGACCTACACTAAAACCGGGGATTTGAAGCCGTTCGAGCCTGAATTGCTGAAAGATCATGATCAGCGTATCGCGAAGGATCCTGAGTTCCAGTACATCGCGCAGGATATCGCGCATTACAAGGCACTGAAGGACAAGCGTAACATCGTTTCACTCAATCTCGCCCAGCGTGAGAAAGAGAACCACGATGATGATGCTACCCGCCTGCAGCGTATTAATGACCGTCTGCAGCGTGCCGGTAAGAAGCCGCTGAAGTCACTGGATGATCTGCCGAAGGATTACCAGGAACCAGACCCATACCTGGATGAAACAGTGCATATCGCACTGGATCTGGCGCACCTTGACCAGGCGCAGCCAGCGGCGGCGAAGTAACGCAGTCGAACATCAGCAAATGAAAAGCGCACCTTCGGGTGCGTTTTTTAATGGGCGCTCCTGAGGCGCTTGTCGACGTTAAACACGCGGTGAGGTCAATATGATGAGCAACCTAACGCCTACGATGCGTACCCTGCTGCGGCTTGAAGCGCTGCTGGTTCTGAGCCTGTCTGTCGCGATATATTATTACCAACACTATAGTTGGTGGGTATTTGCCGGTTGTTTTCTGCTGCCTGACATTTCATTTCTCGCCTATACACGGGGTAAAAAGGCCGGGGCGATAGGGTATAACATCGCACATTCCTATATAGGTCCAATACTGTGTGGGCTGGTGTTTGTATGGTTCCAACAGCCGGTTTGGTTGATGGTGGCACTGATTTGGTGTGCGCATATCGGCTTTGACCGCACGTTGGGTTATGGGCTGAAATACGCTGAAGGGTTCGTTTATACCCACCTCGGGCGTTTGAATAGCAAACAGCGCTGAATTTCCGTTAGAAAACCCACCGCTTTACGCAACAATCGTTTACAATTTGAAAAGCATTGCTTGCACGCCATTTTTGTAAAGTTTCGTATTTTTAGTAGGTTAATGGCGTGCAACTCTTGAAACTGTGACGAATGCCCATACGATCTAGGGTATCCGAGACAGCGTTTTGTTAACATTTATGAGGAAGTAAACATTTTATGATGCGTATAGCTCTGTTCCTGCTCACCAACCTGGCGGTGATGTTGGTTTTCGGGCTGGTACTCAGCCTGACGGGAATCCAATCCAGTAGCGTTCAGGGCCTGATGATCATGGCTGGTCTGTTCGGCTTCGGCGGTTCGTTTGTCTCATTGCTGATGTCTAAATGGATGGCGCTGCGCTCCGTTGGCGGGGAAGTGATTGAACAACCGCGTAACGAAACTGAAAACTGGTTGCTGGAAACAGTACGCCGTCAGTCACAACAGGCAGGCATCGCCATGCCGCAGGTGGCGATTTACCATGCACCGGATATTAACGCCTTTGCTACGGGGGCACGCCGTAATGCGTCGCTGGTTGCTGTCAGCACCGGTCTGTTGCAGAGCATGAGCCGTGACGAAGCAGAAGCGGTTATTGCCCACGAAATCAGCCACGTTGCCAACGGCGACATGGTCACCATGACGCTGATTCAGGGCATCGTGAACACCTTCGTAATCTTTATCTCACGTCTGATCGCACAGGCGGCCGCAGGCTTCCTGGGCAACCGTGACGGCGAAGGGGAAGGTAACGGTAACCCGATGATCTATTTCGGTGTGTCGATGGTATTGGAACTGGTGTTCGGCATCTTGGCCAGCATCATCACCATGTGGTTCTCACGTCACCGTGAGTTTTACGCCGATGCCGGCTCTGCCAAACTGGTTGGTCGCGAGAAGATGATTGCGGCATTGCAACGTTTGAAAACCAGTTACGAACCGCAGGAAGCGGGCAACATGATGGCATTTTGCATCAACGGCAAATCCAAGTCGTTCAGCGAACTGTTCATGTCGCACCCGCCGCTCGATAAGCGTATCGAAGCGCTGCGTTCAGGTCAGTACCTGAAGTAGTCCTGATAACGTTAAAAACCCCGGCTTGCCGGGGTTTTTTTATGCCTGCTATTTGGCTTGTTGCTGACTTTCTGCCGGTTGTGCTCGCGGTTGGGTAATACGCAAGCTGCTGACCGCCGCCGCCAAAGTGGCAAAGGTGCCTGCCAGGATCAATGAGGCGTGAGTACCGGAGGTGGGGAACAGGTTAAACATCAGCGCCACCAATGCAGCGCCAGAAGTTTGCCCCAACAACCGTGCAGTACCGAGCATACCGCTGGCACCGCCGCTACGGTTACGTGGGGCGGCGGAAATAATCGTGTGGTTATTGGGCGATTGGAACAACCCAAAACCGGCACCGCACAGAACCATACGCCAGATAATATCCAGATCTGACGGGTTATGCGGCAGCATCGCCAGCAGGAACAACCCCAATGCAAATACCGCCAGGCCGATACATCCCAGCAGCCCGGCGTGGATATGTTCTACCAGCCGCCCTGCAAGTGGTGCCATGACGATAATTGCTAACGGCCAGGGCGTTAGCAGCAACCCGGTGGCGACCTCATCACGACCTAATGTGCTTTGCAGAAAGAACGGCAACGAGACCATTGCCAACATTTGTGCCGCGAACGAACAAATTGAAGTGCCCATCGACAGTGCAAAAATGGGGATGCGCAGCAGATCTACCGGCAGCAAGGGGAATTCCTGACGCAACTGACGGCGAACAAAGAAAAAGCCAATCACCAGCAATGCAGCGATTTCACTGAAAATCAATGTCAGGCTCTGGCCTTGAGCAAAGCCGCTGATAGCGGTAATCAACAACCCAAAGGTCAGAGCGTTCATCACGGCGCTAGTCGGATCAAAACGCTGGTTAGTGCTTTTCTGGCTATTGGCCGGGAGATATTTCATCCCCAACAACAGCGCAACGATGCCGATCGGCAGGTTGATGGCAAACAACCATTGCCAGGACGCAACAGACAGGATCGCCGCTGCTACGGTGGGGCCTGCCGCCGAGGAAAAGGCGACAATCAGCGAGTTGATGCCCATACCACGCCCAAGGAAACGCTGCGGATAGATAATGCGGATCAATGCGGTGTTGACGCTCATGATGGCGGCGGCACCAAAACCTTGCAGAACGCGGGCAATGGTCAGTGTCGTCAGTGAGTCGGACAGGGCACAAAACAGTGACGTAATACTGAAAACCAACAGGCCAGCCTGGTAGATTCGGCGATAGCCAATCAAGTCACCGAGTGAGGCCAACGACAACAGTGAAATGGTAATGGCCAACTGATAGGCGTTCACTACCCAGATGGAGCTGGCTGGACTGGCATTCAGATCACGGGCGATGGTTGGCAATGCCACGTTGGCAATCGCACCGTCGAGCACTGAAACAGTAATGCCCAAGGCAATGGCAAGGATAGCCCCATAGCGCTGCGGGACGGGGAGGCCGTCAGTACAAGGACGCATGTTGATCTCGGCGGTATTAATTCGGGGGAGTATTACCATGCTAATCATATTCGTCTGCGATTGCATCCACAGTTTCGCACGCAATTGTAATAACCAATGAGAGCAAAACGCCGAACCCTTTCCTTCTCAGGCATTTATCCCTTGGCTAGATTGCATGGTCTCTGAGGTACCGCGTATACTGAAACTCTTGTTCAAATTTCTTAAAACAGAAGCTGGGTAGGATATATGGTTAACGCAGATCCAGATAAGCAACCGGATGCCGTGTCATCTGTGCTAAAGGTTTTTGGTATCTTGCAGGCGCTGGGCGAGGAACGCGAGATCGGCATTACTGAGCTTTCCCAGCGGGTGATGATGTCCAAAAGTACCGTCTACCGTTTTTTGCAGACCATGAAGTCCTTGGGCTATGTGTCGCAGGAAGACGAGTCGGAAAAATATGCGCTTACTCTCAAACTGTTTGAACTGGGCGCCAAGTCGTTACAGAGCGTTGATCTTATTCGCAGCGCTGATGTCCAAATGCGTGAGTTGTCGCATCACACCCGTGAAGCCATTCACCTTGGGGCATTGGATGAAGATAGCATTGTCTATATCCATAAAATCGACGCCATGTATAACTTGCGTATGTACTCGCGCATTGGCCGGCGTAACCCTCTGCACAGCACCGCAATCGGTAAAGTGCTGCTGGCCTGGCGTGACCGGGCGGAAGTAGCCCAAATCCTGTCTCAGATTGAATTTACCCGCAGTACCCCGAACACCCTGACCGACGCCACCGCGCTGTTGTCGTTGTTGGATCAGGTACGTGAACAGGGTGTGGGTGAAGACATCGAAGAGCAAGAAGAAGGGCTGCGCTGTATTGCGGTGCCGGTATTTGACCGCTTTGGTGTGGTCACTGCGGGTCTGAGCATTTCGTTCCCTTCAATTCGTTACTCCGAAGACGCCAGAGCAGATTACATCCAACGTCTGCATACCGCCGCGCGTAACATTTCCGAGCAAATGGGTTACCACGACTACCCATTCTGATCCTGTCTGTACGAGGACTTAAGGGCGCAGCCATTCACGGCCGCGCCTTTTTATTTTGGGCTTACATTTGCGTATCGACCTCAATACGCAGGCTGTCGTGACGCCAATATTCGATGTCGAAATCGAGGATGCGGCCTTGCTGATCGTAATTCAATCGTCGCAGTAGCAGGGCCGGCAGGCCAACCATCGCACCCAATGCGGCTGCGGCGTTGTGTGGCAGAGCGGTTGGGTAAAACGACAGATGCATTTTGTGGTAGGTCAGGTGGTAGTGTTGCTGATAAATTTCGGTCAGGCTGCCATTGAGATCTCGGCGGAGTAATTCCGGCACTCGTTCGGGCAGACAGTGGTTTTCGCAGTAACAAATTGCCCGGTCATCGGCATAGCGCACACGACGTAGCAGATAGATTTTATCTGATGGCGATAATGCCAGCGGTTGCATCACGTCATGCGGTACCGTGGTTTTTTCAGCGGATAATAGTGCGGTGCGAGCCACGCGCCCTTGTTCCTGGCACAGCCGGTGAAAGTTGGTGTTCTGCGTCGGATCCAACCACAGCCGTTCTGGCGTCACAAACCACCCCCGGCGATCGGCACGGTAAATGGCCCCGGTCGCTTCCAGTTGCGCCAGACTTTCACGGACGGTGACCCGGGTGGTGGAGAAAATGGTGCACAACTCGCGCTCAGAAGGCAGTTTATCGCCCGTCTGTAACTCGCCAAGGGTGATACGCGTCTGTAACTGATCCTTGATTTGCAGGTAGTGGGGTATCTCGCTCTGATGCTCTTTCATTTCAACTCGCTATGACATTTCGGCACGTGCTCATTATACATGCGCAGATGAATTTTTTGTTTCAGCTACGGTTGTCGTTTGACCCCAGAGTAAATTTACCGCCACTATACCGCAATCTGGTATAGACCAATTGGGTGGATGAAATGTCTGAACATAATTACCTGTTGTTAACGCCTGGACCACTGACCACGTCAAAAACGGTGAAAGAGGCCATGTTGTTCGATAGCTGTACCTGGGATGAAGATTACAACCTGGGTGTAGTGCAGAGCATCCGTCAGCAGTTGGTGGGGTTGGCGACTCAATCAACAGGCTACACCTCGGTGTTATTACAGGGCAGTGGCAGTTTTGCCGTAGAAGCAGTGTTGGGAACGGTGATTGGCCCACAGGACAAACTGTTGATCGTCAATAACGGCGCTTACGGTGCACGCATGGTTGAAATGGCCAGGTTGATGGACATCAATCACCATGCATTTAACTGCGGTGAAGTGAACGAGCCGGATGTGGACGCAATGGAAGCGGTGCTGAAAAGCGATACGCGTATCAGCCATATCGCCATGGTGCATTGTGAAACCACGACGGGAATGCTCAATCCGCTGCAGCGAATCTCGGGCTTGGCGGCGCGTAATGGCAAAACGTTGATTGTGGACGCAATGAGCAGTTTCGGTGGCATTCCGTTGGATGTGGATGCATTGGGCATTGATTATCTGATCAGCTCTGCCAATAAATGCATTCAGGGCGTGCCGGGTTTTGCTTTTGTGATAGCCCGACATCGCGAGTTGGAAAAGTGCATTGGACGTTCCCGTTCGCTGTCGCTGGACTTGTATGCCCAGTGGCGCTGCATGGAAGATAACGCCGGCAAATGGCGTTTTACATCGCCCACTCACACCTTACTGGCTTTTGCGCAGGCGTTGCGCGAGCTGGAGCAAGAAGGGGGCATTAATGCGCGTAACGCCCGTTACTGCGCTAACCAGCAACGTTTGGTCGCAGGGATGCGCGCACTGGGGTTTGAAACGTTGCTGGATGACGAACTTCACTCACCGATCATCACTGCCTTTTATTCGCCTAAGGCAGAAAATTACCGTTTCTCAGAGTTCTATCAGCGCCTGAAGCAACAGGGCTTCGTTATTTACCCAGGGAAGGTATCGCAGAGCGATTGCTTCCGTATTGGCAACATTGGCGAAGTGTATCCGCAGGATATCGACCGTTTGCTGGCCGCGGTCGGGCAGGCAATGTACTGGGAGCGATAAGGATGAGTATGAACCAGATTAATGCAGTGATTCTCGATTGGGCTGGCACGACGGTGGACTTTGGTTCTTTTGCGCCGACGCAGATTTTTGTCGAGGCCTTTAAGCGGACCTTTGATATCGACATTAGCTTGGCTGAAGCACGTGTTCCAATGGGGTTGGGCAAATGGCAGCACATTGAAGCCTTGGGCAAACTGCCGGCGATAGATGCACGCTGGCAGCAACAGCTCGGCCGTTCTATGAGTCATCAAGATATTGATAGGTTGTACCAAGCCTTTATGCCGTTGCAAATTGCCAAGGTCGTCGACTTTGCCGACCCCATTGAGGGGGTTCCGCAGGTGATTGCAGCGTTACGTGCACAAGGGATCAAGATTGGCTCGTGCTCGGGTTATCCACGTGCGGTAATGGAGGTGCTGGCACCTGCGGCGGCGCAGCGTGGTTATGCTCCGGACCACTGGGTGGCGACGGATGATTTGGCCGTTGGCGGCCGTCCCGGTCCGTGGATGGCGTTGCAGAACGTGATTATGCTGGGTATTGATGCTGTGGCGCATTGCGTTAAGGTGGACGACGCCGTGCCAGGTATCAGTGAAGGCATCAACGCGGGAATGTGGAGCATCGGGTTGGCGCTGTCTGGTAACGAATTCGGCGCTACCTGGGAAGAATACCAGCAAATGAGTGGTGCGGAGATTGAACGGCGACGAAAGCTGGCGGCGGACAAGCTGTATGCTGCTGGGGCACACTATGTGATTGATACATTAGCACAACTGCCGGGGGTGATTGCCGAAATCAATCAGCGGTTGGCGAGTGGCGAACGGCCATAGTCGTTTCGCAAACATAAAAAAACCGGGGCTGATGAAAGCCCCGGTTTTTTTAGTGCTGACGAAATTTACTGGTGAGCCAGTTCGACTTCGTCTTCGCTGTCCATAATGGACTTGTCAGTTTGCTTCATCAACTGGCTGGTGATGGTACCGGCAGCCATAGAACCGTTAACGTTCAGTGCAGTACGACCCATGTCGATCAGCGGTTCAACCGAGATCAGCAGGGCAACCAGGGTAACTGGCAGGCCCATTGCCGGCAGAACGATCAGTGCGGCGAAGGTTGCACCGCCACCCACACCGGCAACACCAGCAGAGCTGATGGTGACGATACCGACCAGGGTGGCAATCCACACCGGGTCCAGCGGGTTAATACCGACGGTTGGGGCAACCATGACTGCCAGCATCGCCGGGTACAAGCCCGCACAGCCATTCTGGCCAATAGTGGCGCCGAACGAGGCCGAGAAGCTGGCAATGGATTCCGGAACGCCCAGACGACGGGTCTGCGCTTCCACGTTAAGTGGAATGCTGGCAGCGCTGGAGCGGCTGGTAAAGGCGAAAGTGATGACCGGCCATACCTTGCGGAAGAACTTCAGCGGGTTAACGCCGGTGAATGCCAACAGGGCGGCATGCACTGCAAACATGATCGCCAGACCCAGATATGAGGCGACGACGAAGCTACCCAGTTTGATGATATCGTGGACGTTAGAGCCGGCGACCACTTTGGTCATTAGCGCCAATACGCCGTATGGCGTCAGCTTCATCACCAGACGTACCAACTTCATTACCCAGGCCTGCAGGGTATCAATCGCCACCAGCACGCGTTCGCCTTTAGGCTTGTCGTCTTTCAGCAGTTGCAGCGACGCCACACCGAGGAAGGTCGCGAAGATCACCACGCTAATGATCGACGTTGGGCTGGCACCGGTCAGATCGGCAAACGGGTTTTTAGGAATGAAGGACAGCACCATCTGCGGTACGGTCAGATCAGCCAGTTTGCCCACGTAGTTGCTTTGGATCGCTGACAGACGCGCGCTTTCTTGCGCCCCTTGTACCAGACCTTCAGCGGTCAGGCCAAACAGGTTGGTCACCAGCACGCCCACCAGTGCCGAAATCAGCGTGGTGAACAACAGGGTACCGATAGTCAGGAAGCTGATTTTGCCCAAAGAAGAGGCGTTATGCAGCTTGGCAACCGCGCTCAGAATAGAGGCGAATACCAGCGGCATCACAATCATTTGCAGCAGTTGCACATAGCCGTTACCGACAATGTTGAACCAGCTGATGGATTCTTTCAGTACCGGGTTGTCCGAGCCGTATACCAGTTGCAGTGCCAGACCGAACACCACGCCCACGACCAAGCCGACCAGTACTTTTTTCGCCAGACTCCATTGCTTATGGCGGGTTTGCGCCAACAGCAAAAGGAGGGCGACAAAAATCACCACGTTAATAACGAGCGGAAGATTCATCCCCAATGTCTCCAATATTTTTTCTTATATAAAAATGGCTATGCACCATGGCGTAGCAATACTAAATATCGTAACAGTTTGCGCAGTGGCTCACTTATATCCAAATGGAATTTGATATAACTCCGTGCATTAATTTGTTTAATTAATGTACTTAATGGGTATTAAGTGGCCATTTTTTTGTGATCACAGTCTGATATTTTTTATTTGCTCAAAATATGACTGCACTGGGATGGTGCACCCGCCTTGCCAATAGATAGCGAAAGCCACCAGGCATAGACACAGAGCACGCTCAAGTTGATTGCCTTTCTGAGAATTGAGCAGTGGCAAGCGAAAACGCCAACGGCAGGGCCAAAGTAAGGGCACACCAGCAGGGGTAAGCATATCTGCCAGCAGGTGACTGAAGTAACCAATGATCATAGCGTGCAGTACATCGGGAGGGATAGGCCAGCTGCGCGGTACATCAAGCTGGAACAACGCCATCCCACCCGCGATCGCCAGTAAGCTATGGGTAAAGCCACGGTGGCCAAATGCGCGTGAAATGGGAATGGCAATCCAGCGCAGGCGCTGGCCCAGCACCGATTTGGGGTGATCAATATCGGGGAGTAATGACGTCAACAGCGCGGCAGGGATGATATGCCACCAGTCGCCGGTAGCCAGCTCCGGTGTTACCTCGGCCTTCTTGGCGAAAATCGCGCAAGCGACAGAGAAAATAAGATGTCCTTCCGCGGTCATACTGCTGTTCCGGCTTATAAACTGTTAATTTATCCAGTATATGGGAAAATTCCCAGTAGTGGAAGCAGTTACCCTGTAACCAATTGTTTATTTTACCCGGTTTTACAAAGGCTTGTTGTCTCTCAATGATTAATTATCGGCCATTTTTCCAGGACAGGGTTTGTAACGCGGGAGAAAGCGCCGGGCGGTAGGGTTAGGGTGTGTGGCAGTGACAGCCTGCGCCAAACGCCCGGTACTTTCTTATTGCTCCAGCATAAAGAGGGCGGCACAGTAACTCAATAAAAATGAAATAACGTTTTATTTATTTTATGACGAAAGGCGGGTTTTATAAATTAACTGGTGCGTTTTAGGTGGGGCAAAGACATGCATCATGGCATCGGGGTAAACCGATGCCATGAAGATTACGCCAGGTGGTCGGGTGTCAGCTGTTCGAGACTTTCCAGCTTATGATCCGCCAATGTCCAGCGAGCATCGTGCCGGTATTCGTGCGCTGGGATAACAATTGAACGCATTCTCGCGGCCTTGGTGGCAATCATACCGTTAAATGAATCTTCCAGCGTAATGCAGTGCAGCGGATCGCTGCCGAGGCGTTCGGCGGCGATCAGATATACCTCCGGATGCGGTTTGCTGTAAGGCAAATATTCGGCGGATACCAGTTGGTCAAAGTAGCCTTCGAGATCAAACATCTTCAGCACCTGCTGCTGCATGTGCAGTGGCGAAGCCGAAGCCAAACCGATATTCAGATCCAGACTGCGGCACAGCTCCAACGCTTGCTGTACGCCCGGCAGTAATGGCCGTTTCTCACGGACTAACTCGATGGCACGCTCGATAATCCGGCTGGAAACCTCTTCCTGTGAAGCGCCTTGCCACGGCATGGCTTGGTACCACATTTTCACCACCAGATCGATGCGCAGACCCAGGGTATCTGGCAATTTGTGGCGGTCAGATAAATCCAGCCCCAGTGCGCCAAAGATATCCAGTTCCGCCTGTAGCCACAGCGGTTCTGAATCAATCAATAAACCGTCCATATCAAAAATAGCGGTTTCAATACGTTGCGAATAGGCCATTAGCGGTTAACTCCTGCCGACGCCGGTGAATGTGCCCGACACTTTACCATCGCCCGTGATGAGACTAAAACTTTTGCCTGCGCGGTTGAGCTTTGCCGTAGCGCAGAATCCGCCACATGTCTTGCAATTTTGGCCACCAGCGCTGGTGTTGACGTTCGGTAACTTGCTGTAGCATCCGTGCATAATCCAGCACCAACCCCGGTGTCCAGGTCATACTTTCTCCACGGCTACGCAGGACCGCGAGCATCCACAAGTTAGGATCGAGTATCAGCAACAGGAAGCGCCGCCACAGATGTTTATCGCCCAGCACGCCTTCCAGTGCACTGTCGAGCGCCAAAATGACCGTGGTGGAACAGTTACGACGGGTCAGATTGTAGGTGGAGTCCTGATGATAGCGCTGCCAGAACGCGCGTAGCGCCGTGGGATTATAGCGATGGAACTGAATTTTCTTGTCCGGTGGGCACCAGGCTGCTACTTCTTGTTGCAAGTCCGGTAGAAAGCGGCCGTCAACGTTGTTTTTCTCGCCGGAATGCAGCAACTGGCGAAAGTCCTGTGCAGACTGGCTGATATCGTTAAGCGGGTAATGGCTGATATATACGTCCGGTGCCAGCGCCAGGGCGGCGTGACCGGTAGAGATATTACCGTTGCCGTCGACGGCAGCGATGTAGCGATCGACGATGTAACGTCGGCGGGCATCTTTTGCTGAACCTATCGGCGTCCAGATATACAGGGTGAGTGGGGTGGCTTCATCCGTCCCCGAAGACGTGGGGTGCGCTGGCTCGTGGTTCTTATTCAGTGCAAAAGTCTCTAACCGTCGGGCAATACGTAACAGTGCCCAACCGGAAAGCAGAATCATCACGCCGAGGCAAAAAGGCACCGTCATCCGGTGAGGTACGGGCCAGCCGATAAAAATCATCAATGAAAGCAGGATTTCGCCACCCCCTGCCAATGCGACTGTCTTCCAGCGGCTGTGTTGGATGACCGTGGAAGAGGCAATTCGCACGGCACCGTCGAGCAGCAACGCGCTGCCAAATACCAGAGTGGCGACGATGTTATCGTCGGCTGGCACGTCCAGCACTAGAAAGGCCAGAAACAAGAAGCCGAGCCCCTTCAACAATACCGGGCGGCTGGCGGAGGAGCCAACCACCAGTGCGGCGGAAATGGCCACCAGTCCTTCGAGCGCCAACAGTACCGCCAGTGCATCCAATGCCAGTACGGAGCGGCCGTCCTGCAAAACGTCGAACAGCATCAGTGCACCGACAGCTATCCAAAACCAGCCAAACAGCACCAACATGCGTCGCTGGCTGTGCAGTGCCTTCGCACCCAGCAATAAGATAATCAGGCGAATCATGCGGGCTCCCGTCTAAACGAACTCATTTAACTATATAACGATTTAATGGTAACGCGCGGTCGCTATTAATCTGTCGACTTTGGATTATCCCGGCTACGCTTGTAGCACAGTAACGCTGAAGAAAACGATGGGCGAGCTTCAGTAACTACAGGTAGACTTAGGCAATTACGGTTACGTCACTTACAAGGGGAACACATGACGTATCAACAGGCTGGGCGGATCGCCATTATAAAACGTATTCTTGGTTGGGTGGTTTTCATCCCTGCATTGCTATCGACGCTGATCTCTATGTTGATGTTTGTGTATCAGCACAGTGAAAAGAC
Source organism: Serratia grimesii NBRC 13537 (assembly GCF_001590905.1). GTDB lineage: Bacteria > Pseudomonadota > Gammaproteobacteria > Enterobacterales > Enterobacteriaceae > Serratia > Serratia grimesii. The sequence continues at coordinate 118,226 of NZ_BCTT01000010.1, read as the reverse complement.
GAAAGGCATTAATGCGGTGATGCTGGATTTCGTTCACGTAATGGTAGATATGGTGCGCTTCAATACGTCGTTTCTGAATATCTTTTGGTATAACTCGCCGGTGCCGGACGTTGAGAAAAGTTTGTTCAGTGGTTCTAATCTGATGTTCATCATCATTTATATTCTGATTTTTGTCGGGCTGGCACTCCAGGCTTCGGGCGCGCGTATGTCGCGTCAGGTGAAATTTATTCGCGAAGGATTGGAGGATCAAATGATCCTCGAGCAGGCCAAGGGCAGCGAAGGCCATACACGTGCGCAGCTGGAAGAACGTATCACTCTGCCGCATCACACCATTTTGCTGCAATACTTCCCGCTTTACATTTTGCCGGTGGTGATTGCTGTGATCGCCTGGTTTGTAATCAAGCTACTCGGCCAGTTGGCTGGCGCGGCTTGAAGCCAGATGAAGACAAGGCGCTGTGTTCAGCGCCTTGACGTTACTGTGGTTCAGGATGCAACAATACATCCACTGCGCGCTGAGCCCTGACCAAATGCTGCCCACCAAACAGATTGCTACGGTTAAGCAGATAATACAGCTGATACAGTGGCTGACGTTCGATAAAACCGCTCTCTAAGGGCCATACGCTCTGGTAGCCGTCATAAATCTGCGGTGGCAACTCCGGATATAATGGCAGCATCGCCAAATCACATTCTCTGTCTCCCCAATAACAGGCCGGATCAAACAGCAGCGGACCGTCAGCGGTCATAGCGCAGTTAGCGGGCCACAAATCGCCGTGCAGCAGAGAAGGCTGTGGCTGATGGTGTTGGAGCCGCAAATAGACGATGTCGACAATTTCATCAATATCACCAAAGGTCATGCCTTTTTCCGCCGCCATTTGTAACTGCCAGCCAATGCGTTGTTCGGCAAAAAACTCTGACCAGCGTCGTTGCCAGGCATTGGGTTGGGGGGTAGTCGACAGATCGTTGTCGAAGTCGAGGCCGAATTGCGGTTGCTCACTCCACTTATGCAGAGAGGCCAGCTGTTGGCCAAGACAGTAAGCGCCGTGGGCGTCAAAGGGTTTAAGGGGGTGGTATTCCAGTAGTAGGAAACTGTAATCACGATCGCTGCCAACGCCGTACACCTGAGGTACCCGCACGGTTTTACTGCGTGCCAGTAATGCCAATTGGTCGGCTTCAGCGGTAAAGATGGGGAGCAATTCCCGCGCATCGCATTTGACAAAGACCTGCTTGTCACCGTAACTCACGCGCCACGCCGGGTGAATATCGCCCCCGGGCAGTTCGATTCTTTCGCGAATTTCTGCGCTGCCAAGATGTTCACTTAACAGACGACTAACGGCTTGCCACATGGTACACCCCCTCTGTGCTGCCTGCGAATTCATTAGGTTAGCGTCTTTAGCCTTGTGAAAACACGACCTGGCGCACAGCTGGCACCAACAATCGGCGATTTTCTCGCCACCCGCGTTTGCTCAAAGTATATACGCTATTGATTAATTTAAGCACTGTGCATGTTGCAACTTGGTGACATGAGAGAGATGTTTATTAGGCTGATTGCATATGTCGCGACAGTAGAACCTTTAGATAGTCTTCATTATCAATGAGATGAGAACAAATGGAGTCAAACCAGCAATGGCAGCGCGGTGAATACCTGATCACCAGTGATAAACGTGATTTAAATGTCGTCTTTACGCATGCTTTTTTGACCACTTCAACGTGGGCGAGTGGTATCTCGGTGCAGACGGTGCAACTGTCAATCGACAACAGCCTGTGTTTCGGTTTGTACCATCAGCAGCAACAGATTGGTTTTGCCCGTCTGGTGACGGATTACGCCACTTTCGGTTATTTGTGTGATGTGTTTGTCTCCCCGGATTATCAGGGGCAGGGGTTAGCGCGTTGGCTGATGGATTGCACGTTGGAACACCCTGTGCTGCAACGGTTACGACGGATTATGTTGGTGACGGGCACTGCGCCGTGGTTGTACAAAAAAGTGGGTTATGAAGCGGTGAATCGCGAAGATTTTGTTTGGCATATTGTTCGACCGGATATCTACCAGCAGCACTAAGAGAAGCGGCGGTGCCATGTTGCACCGCCGCCTGTTTTAGGGTTTTTCGCTGAGCAAACCTTCCTCGTGACGTTGTAACGGTTTAAGTTTGCTGTAGAGCAGGGCGAAAACGAACAAGATTGCCTGGACGATCACAATGCAGGGCCCTGTGGCACCATCGATGTGGAAGCTGATCAAGGTGCCTAGCACGCAGGAGAATACCGACACCACCGTGGCAACGATCAGCATGCGATCGAAACTGCGGCACAGCATAAAGGCAATAATGCCCGGTGCAATCAGCATCGCAATCACCAAAATCACCCCCACCGCCTGTAGCGAAGCGACAATGGTCAGCGCCAGCAGACACAGTAGGCCGTAATGTAGCAGCTTCACTGGCAGGCCAATAACTCTGGCATGGTTAGGATCGAAACAGTAGAGCATCAGGTCTTTGCGTTTGAGCAACACCACAACCAGGGTGATACCGGCCATCACCAACGTTTGTTTTAGCTCTGCATTGGTAATGCCCAGCATGTTGCCGAATAGAATGTGGCTCAGGTGCTGATCGGTATCGACACGGGAGAACAGTACGAGTCCGAAGGCGAACATGCCGGAAAAGACGATGCCCATCACTGTGTCTTCTTTCACCCGACTGTTCTCTTTCAGGTAACCAGTAGCCACTGCGCAGAAAATGCCGGAAAAAAATGCGCCGATAACCACGGGAATGCCTAGCACGAAAGCCACCACAATACCGGGAAGTACCGCATGTGAGATGGCATCGCCCATCAGGGACCAGCCTTTAAGCACCAAATAGCAGGACAAAACGGCACAGACGACACCGGTCACGATGGCGGCCAGGATCGCCCGTTGCATAAAGGGATAGGCGAAAGGCTCGCTAAACAGCTGATACAAGGTTTCCATCAGTGGCCTCCGGTCTGTTCATGCGCCACACGTCGTTTGGACGCCAGCAAGCCATGTTTGGGCGCGAAGAAAAATGCAGCCAGGAACACCAGCGTTTGCAAGGTTACGATCACGCCACCGGTCGCGCCGTCGAGGAAGAAGCTCAGGTATGCACCGAGACCACTGGTTAGGGCACCGATAATGATGGCAATGATCACCAACCGGCTGAAACGGTCAGTCAGCAGATAGGCGGTGGCGCCTGGTGTGATCACCATGGCAATCACCAAAATTGCGCCAACGGTTTGCAATGCTGCGACGGTACAGGCGCTGAGAAGCGTGAAAAACAGGATCTTCAAACGTAGCGGTGACAGGCCGATAGACACGGCGTGGTTTTCATCAAAGAACACGGCCAGCAAGTCTTTCCATACCAGACAGAGAATCAGCAGAGAAACACCGATGATAATTTCGACCTGCAATACGTCTTCGTCAGCAATACCGAGAATGTTGCCGAAGATAATGGATTGCACGTTAACCGACGTTGGATTGAGCGAAACGATCAGCAGGCCTACGGCGAAGAAAGTGGAAAAGATAAAACCGATAATGGCGTCTTCGCGTAGGCGGGTGACGTGACGTACCAGCGTCATGGCCAATGCGGCCAGCATTCCGGTGAAGAAGGCGCCGGCAGCGTACGGCAGCCCAAGCGCATAAGCACCTGCAACACCGGGCACGACGGAATGCGATAGCGCATCGCCCATCAGTGACCAGCCTTTCAACATCAAGTAGGCCGAAAGGAATGCACAAGCGGCACCGACGATAGCACTAACCCAAATGGCCTTGACCATGTAGTTGTAACTGAAGGGTTGTAACAGAAGTTCCAGCATCAGGGGTGTTTCTCCTTTGGCTGGCTCTGCGCGGGGGGATCGCTCTTGGTATGTCCATAGAACACCGCTGGGCGCTCGTCGTCGGTCAATACTGTTACGGTACGCGGGTCGTTATCGTCGTGCAGATCTGGGCCTGAGAGGTTGATATGACGTAATACGCCGCCGAAAGCCTGTTCCAGGTTGCTCTGGGTAAAGGTGGTTTCGGTCGGCCCAGCGGCCAGCACGGTTCGGTTAATCAGGATGACCCGATCACAAAATTCCGGCACGCTGCCCAGATTGTGGGTTGAGACCAAAATCAGGTGTCCTTCATCGCGCAGTGCACGTAGCAGGTCGATAATGGCGTTTTCGGTCTTGACGTCGACACCGGTAAAAGGCTCATCCAATAGGAGTACAGTGCCTTGTTGGGCCAGTGCCCGAGCCAGAAAAACACGTTTCTTCTGGCCACCGGACAGTTCGCCAATCTGGCGGGTGCGCAATTCGCTCAGGCCAACGCGCTCTAATGCTTTATCGACGCGCAACCGGTCTTCCTTTGACGGAATACGCAGAAAGCTCATTTTGCCGTAGCGGCCCATCATCACCACATCTTCCACCAGCACAGGGAAATTCCAGTCGACGTCTTCGGTTTGTGGGACGTAGGCGATAACATTTTTCTTCAGTGCTTGCGCGACCGGCTGCTCGTTCAGTTGCACACGGCCGGTGGTGGGGCGAACCAGCCCCATGATGCTTTTGAATAGCGTTGACTTGCCACTGCCGTTGACACCAACCAGCGCGCAGATTGCACCGCCACTTAAGCTGAAGCTGGCGTTGTGGATCGCGGTATGACCGTTGTTGTAGGTCACGGTAACGTCGTCCACGCTTAACTCAGGGCGGACAAAAACCTCAGTGGTCATTGATCAAATCCTTTGGCGATGGTTTGTACGGTAACATTGAGCAGGTCGATATAGGTCGGGACCGGCCCGTCCTGAGTGGACAGCGAATCGACGTACAGCACGCCGCCATATTTTGCACCGGTTTCTTTCGCCACCTGTTTGGCTGGCTTGTCAGAAATAGTGCTTTCGCTGAATACCACAGGGATATGATGAGCGCGGACGGCGTCGATCACTCGGCGAACCTGCTGCGGTGAGCCTTGCTCATCAGCATTGATGGGCCACAGATACACTTCTTTTAACTGGTAGTCTTTCGCCAGATAGCTAAAGGCACCCTCACTGGTTACCAGCCAGCGCTGAGCTTCGGGAATGCGTGCCAGGCGTTCGCGTAAGGGGGCGTCCAGCGCGGAAATTTTGGCCGCATAGGTTTTGGCATTGCGGTTATAGATTTCTGCATTCGCGGGATCGTGTTGCACCAATGCTTGGCGAATGTTCTCGACATATACCAGCGCGTTAGTGGCGGACATCCAGGCATGGGGATTCGGGTTGCCGTTATACGGGCCTTCACGGATCGGGAGCGGGGTGATGCCTTCAGTCACTACGGCAGCGGGCACTTGTTTAATGTTCTCGAAAAAACGTTGGAACCAGCGTTCCAGGTTCATGCCGTTCCACAAAATAAGATCTGCATGTTGCGCTTTGACGATATCGCGTGGTGTCGGTTGATAATCGTGGATTTCGGCGCCTGGTTTGGTAATTGACTCTACCACGGCAGCGTCACCGGCGACGTTTTGAGCGATGTCTTGAATGATGGTGAAGGTGGTCACCACGCGCAGTTTTTTTTCCGCTAACGCAGCATGGCTAGTAAGACTGACGGTCACTAATAGGCACAGCAGTGCGAAAGGGCGGCAACATGTCCACGACCGAATAATGGACCGGCGTGGAAAAGCGTGTTGTTTCAAAAGCATGGTGACATCTCCTGGCTCAAATGAAAATGATTATCAATATCAATTAGAGCAAAGTCAAGCGTCACCTGCAGATTCACTGCCGGTTATTTCCTCAACAGAAAGAATAATACCGTCCGGTAAGTTATAGCATTTTATGTATCAGTATGTAACCGCTTAACGTAGTCGTCATAGGTGACAATTTCGACCTCTGGGGTTTTTCGCAATGCCACCTCGCCAAGCTTCTGCGCCAATAACAGCACATCCTTTTGATCCAGTGGGGTTATTAGCGCGAAACTGTTACTGCCCAGCTCGTGCGGAACGCCCTGTTCGTCAGTCACTGACGTGACAAATCCCTGAAGGGTTAATTGTCCTGTTAGCTTGGCTAAATCAGCTAATCCTTCTTCCTGATAACGAAAAGTCACCACAAAACACGTCGTTGCAGATTGACTCATAATTCACCTCTTGGTATACGAGTAGCTTGAGAGTAGACCAAAAAAAGCGTACAGGCGTCCTTACAAGTTGTATATGCTACGCAACTCATTGAAAGGAGTGAGGGATTCTGTGAAAACAAAAATAGGTTGCCTGACGGCAATTTTGCTGTTGTCGGGGTGCGCCAAAGACCCGCAAACCGCAAACAATAATTCAAGCAGTGGCACAACGCGTGGCGGTTGGTTAAAGACTCCCCCGCAGGCTCCGGTAAACCGCACAGGGACACCGATAGCTTATAACGATTACATTCGTCAGGCCGCCAACAGTTATGGCGTTGACGAAACGCTGATTAAAGCGATTATTCAGGTGGAGTCCGGGTTTAACCCGAACGCAGTCAGCACCTCGAACGCAGTGGGATTAATGCAGCTGAAACCTTCAACCGCCGGGCGTGACGCCTATCGACTAAAAGGAAGAAGCGGGCAACCAAGCTCGCGTGAGTTGAAGGATCCGGCGGTCAATATTGATCTGGGAACAGCCTATATCAATATTCTTCAAAGCCAGCAGCTAGCCGGGATCAATGATCCACAAACGTTGCGTTATGCCACCATTGTTTCTTATGTGAATGGGGCAGGTGCCATGTTACGTACCTTCTCATCCGATAAGCGCGTGGCGGTAAACCGCATCAATCAAATGAGCCCGGATGAGTTTTATCAACACATCCAGAAAAAGCACCCAGCCCCACAGGCGCCGCGCTATTTATGGAAGGTGACGACGGCCTACCAGGCAATGTCACCCTAGTTCAGCTGTCTTTGCTAAACCGGCCCCTCAATGGGGCCGTTTTTTTTAGTGGCGCGCAGTCAAATCGCGATGTATCTCTCATCTTTCGTTATTTCCCATCCTGTTACCTAAAAAACCGCACGAATAGTTAAATTTACATTAACAGCCAAATCTTTACGTTCATTCAATAAGTTACCGGTAACATTATTGCGTTTGATCACTTTTTGGCCTTCAATAAATGTACAAATAGGTAACAATTTATGTTTAAAACCCGCATCGACCGCAAGGTTGAGGTTAAATAGTTGTGATTATCTTTGGATGGAATGTGATATGTCGGACGATAAAACTAACAATTCACGGCGCGATTTCCTGTTGAAATCGATGACTTTAATCCCCGCAGCGGTAATTGGTGGCAGTGGCGTTAGCGCGCTGACAGCCACAATGCCGGCGGTTGCGGCAACAGATACCCCTAAACAAAATGACTACCAGCCCACGTTCTTCACCCCGGAAGAGTGGGCGTTCGTCAAGGCGGCGACGGCGCGGTTGATCCCTGCTGACGATCGCGGTCCTGGTGCGTTGGAAGCCGGTGTACCAGAATTTATCGATCGCCAGATGAATACCCCGTACGCGACCGGTTCTATTTGGTACATGCAGGGGCCGTTTAACCCGGATGTGCCGAAGGAAATGGGTTACCAACTGCCGTTGGTGCCAAAGCAAATCTATAACCTCGGTATCGCTGATGCCGATGCTTACAGCAAGAAAACTGCCGGCAAAGTCTTTGCCGAATTGGACGCTGCACAGCAGGACGCCATGCTGCAGAAGTTTGAGTCCGGTGATGCAGAATTCGAGCAGCTACCTGCCAAGTTGTTTTTCTCCTACCTGCTGCAAAACACCCGCGAAGGTTTCTTCAGCGATCCGATCCATGGTGGCAATAAAGACATGGTCGGTTGGAAGCTGATTAATTTTCCGGGCGCGCGCGCCGATTTCATGGACTGGGTTGAGCGAGGGGAACGTTATCCCTTACCCCCGGTATCAATTCGTGGGGAGAGGGGGTAACAATGGCAACGGTAATGAAAAAAGTAGACGCGGTGATCGTCGGCTTCGGCTGGGTCGGCGCCATTATGGCCAAGGAACTGACCGAGGCTGGCCTCAACGTGGTAGCGCTGGAACGCGGCCCGATGCGCGATACCTACCCGGACGGCTCCTACCCGCAGGTGATCGACGAACTGACCTATAATATTCGTCGCAAACTGTTCCAGGATCTGTCTAAAAGTACCGTGACAATTCGTCACAATACCAGTCAGACGGCAGTGCCTTATCGCCAGTTGGCGGCATTCCTGCCGGGTACCGGCGTGGGTGGTGCAGGCCTGCACTGGTCAGGTGTGCATTTCCGTATTGATCCTATCGAGCTGCGCATGCGTAGCCATTACGAAGAGCGTTATGGCAAAAGCTTCATTCCGAAGGACATGACCATCCAAGACTTCGGCGTAACCTATGACGAGCTGGAACCCTTCTTCGACAAGGCTGAGAAAGTGTTCGGCACTTCCGGCACGGCCTGGACAGTCAAGGGCCAAAAGATGGCGCCAAAGGGCGGCAACCCTTTCGCGGCAGACCGTTCCGACAACTTCCCGTTGCCCGCGCAAAAGAATACGTTTTCAGCACAGTTGTTTGAAAAAGCGGCACGGGACGTGGGTTATCACCCTTACAATCTGCCGTCAGCCAATACTTCAGACTCCTACACCAACCCGTATGGTGCGCAGATGGGGCCGTGCAACTTCTGCGGTTTCTGTAGTGGCTACGCCTGCTACATGTATTCCAAAGCGTCGCCAAACGTCAATATCTTGCCGGCGTTGCGGATGGAAAAACGCTTCGAGCTACGCACCAACGCCAACGTACTGAAGGTGAACCTGACTGACGATAAATCTCGTGCAACTGGCGTGAATTATATCGACGCGCAGGGCCGTGAAATCGAACAGCCGGCTGAGTTGGTGATCCTGGGCGCGTTCCAGTTCCACAACGTGCATTTGATGCTGCTGTCTGGCATTGGCAAGCCTTACGACCCCGTGACGGGTGAAGGTGTGGTAGGACGTAACTTTGCTTACCAAAATCTGACCACTATCAAGGCGTTCTTTGACAAGGACGTGTTTACCAACCCGTTCATTGGTGCCGGCGGTAATGGTGTGGGTGTGGACGACTTCAACGCCGATAACTTTGACCACGCAAAAGAAGGCTTCGTTGGTGGTTCGCCGTTCTGGGTTAACCAGGCAGGGACTAAACCTATCTCTGGATTGCCAACTCCTCCAGGCACTCCGACGTGGGGCAGCAAATGGAAAGCGGCGGTGGCGGATGCTTATACCCATCATGTCTCGATGGATGCCCACGGCGCGCACCAGTCATATCGCAGTAACTATCTGGATCTTGATCCTAACTACAAGAACGTGTTCGGCCAACCGCTGCTGCGTATGACGTTTGACTGGCAGGAAAACGACATCAAGATGGCGCAGTTCATGTTCGATAAAATGGCACCGATCGCCAAGGCCATGAACCCGAAACTGATTTCTGGCAGCCCGAAAAACGCCAACAGCCACTTTGATACTACCAGCTACCAAACCACGCACATGAATGGCGGTGCGGTAATGGGCGAAGATCCGAAGACCAGCGCGGTAAATCGCTACTTGCAAAGCTGGGACGTACATAACGTGTTCTCGATCGGCGCATCGGCTTTCCCGCAGGGGCTGGGTTACAACCCGACCGGCACCGTAGCCGCGTTGGCTTACTGGTCTGCACGCGCTATCCGCGAGCAGTATCTGAAAAACCCAGGCCCTTTGGTGCAGGCATAAGGACGGCGACTGATGAAAGCATTTGTTCCCGCACTGGTTCTCAGTGCACTAAGTTTCTCCGTCTGGGCGCAGGACGCCACGGTCAGCAGCGAGCTGATCAAACGCGGCGAATATCTGGCGCGTGCCGGTGACTGCGTGGCCTGCCATACCAATGGCAAAAGCGGTAAAGCGTTTGCTGGTGGTCTGGCGATGGAAACGCCGATCGGTACTATTTACTCCACCAACATCTCGCCGGATAAGAAAACCGGTATTGGTGATTACAGTTTTGAAGACTTCGATAACGCAGTGCGTAAAGGGGTCGCCAAAAACGGCAGCACCTTGTACCCGGCAATGCCGTATCCGTCGTTTGCGCTGGTGAAAGAAGACGATATGCGTGCCATGTACGCCTATTTCATGCATGGCGTGGAACCGGTGGAACAGGCTAATAAGGATTCCGACATTCCTTGGCCGCTGTCGATGCGTTGGCCGTTGAGCATCTGGCGCGGTATGTTTGCGCCATCGCCGGCGGACTTTGTGGCTGACGCCAAGGCCGATCCTGTGATTGAGCGGGGTCGTTATCTGGTAGAAGGTTTGGGCCACTGTGGTGCTTGCCATACGCCACGCAGCATCACGATGCAGGAAAAAGCACTGAGCAATAACGACGGTGACAACTATCTGTCCGGCAGCAATGCGCCGATCGACGGTTGGGTTGCATCCAGCCTGCGTGGTGACAATAAGGACGGACTGGGAACCTGGAGTGAAGCCGAGCTGACCGAATTCCTGAAAACCGGTCGTAATGACAAGTCGATCGTATTCGGCGGCATGAGTGACGTGGTCGAGCACAGCTTGCAGTACCTGAGCGATGAAGACCTGACGGCGATCTCGCGTTACCTGAAAACACTGCCGCCGAAAGATGGTAAGCAGCAGGCTGCGCCAGTCGAAGACAGTGTCGCTAAGGATCTGTGGCGTGGTAACGACAGCAAGCCAGGCGCGGCGTTGTACGTCGATAACTGTGCCGCCTGCCACCGTACTGACGGCATCGGCTACAAACGTGCGTTCCCGGCGCTTAAAGGCAACCCGGTCGTGCAGACTGAAGATGCGACATCGTTGATTCACATCGTGTTGACCGGTAACACTACGCCGGCGGTAAAAGGGGCTGTATCCAACATCACCATGCCGCCGTTTGGTTGGCGTCTGAATGACCAGCAGGTGGCGGATGTGGTTAACTTCATTCGCTCAAGCTGGGGCAATAGCGCCAAGCCTATCAGCGCCTCTGACGTGGCCAGCGTGCGTAAAGACCGCTCGATGATCCGCGATGAGAAGGAAATGGGTAGTGCAGCGGTGCCGGAACACCCGGACGCTAACAAGTAACTCCCACTGGGGCCTCGTAAGAGGCCTCAGCTTTTTGTGCTCCCCACGGCGATTTTTAGCGCGATAATTGTTCACGAAGCAGACAGTCAGCAAGCGAAAGATAGACCCGGACAGCATTTTTAATTATCCTTTGCCGTCCTTTTATCAGGCATAAGAATGAAATTCTGAGTTAATCCACTGATTATTATTAAAAATTCGCGGAGAAGGATATCCCGTTAGGCGCAATCGTTGTCGCCGCAGATTAAGGTAAGCTTTCCTATGAGTACGATTTCTCCCGATTCAGGCACGCTGGCTTCGGCCCAGCCGGGCAAATGGAATAAGACTGACACCGTCTGGATGTTTGGTCTTTACGCCACTGCGGTGGGTGCAGGCACGTTATTCCTGCCAATCAATGCCGGGTTGAACGGCCCGTTGGTTCTGGTACTGATGGCGTTATTTGCCTTCCCACTGACCTATTTACCCCACCGCGCACTGAGCCGTTTTGTACTTTCCGGCTCCAGCCGCGACGGCAATATCCATGATGTAGTGGTTGAGCACTTCGGTGTCTTGGCCGGCAAAATCATCATGGTGCTGTACCTGATGGCGTTCTTCCCGATTGTGCTGGTGTACAGTATTTCGATTACCAACGCGCTCGACAGTTTCCTGATCCATCAGTTTCATATCACGCCATTGCCACGTATCTGGTTGAGCCTGGTCGTCGTGGTTGTGCTGAACCTGGTTCTGTTGCATGGCAAAGACGCCATTGTTTCGGCGATGGGGATGCTGGTGTTCCCGCTGCTGGTGTTTTTGATGGGTATTTCACTGTACCTGATGCCAACCTGGCAAACGGCCAACTTTGTCAGTGGCCTGGCCAACACGCGATTCAACAGCCCTGATTTATGGCATTCATTGTGGTTGGCTGTACCGGTAATGGTATTTTCTTTTAGTCATGCGCCGATCATTTCGTCGTTTGCCTCGACCCAAAAGAGCCTGTATGGCGATCTGGCTGAACGTCGCTGCGCACGTATCATGCGCTACAGTTACGTCCTGATCTGCGTCACGGTACTGTTCTTTGTCTTCAGTTGCGTGTTAAGTCTGTCTCATGAGGATATGCAGCAGGCAAAAGAACAAAACATAACCGTGCTGACCACGTTGGCGAACAAATTCTCTAACCCATTGATCGCCTATCTTGGCCCGATGATGGCGATGTTGGCGATGGCCAAGTCTTATCTGGGTACCTCACTGGGCGTGACCGAGGGAGCGACCAGTCTGATTGACGGCGTGACACGTGCTGTTGGTAAACCCTTAAGCTCGCGTATTACGCACCGAATTTCCGCTGTGTTACTGTTCCTGCTGACCTGGGCGGCGACCGTCTGGAACCCAAGTGCGTTGCATATTATCGAAACCATCAGTGGCCCGCTGATCGCAGCGATCCTGTTTATTCTGCCGATGTATGCGGTACGCGCGGTACCTGCAATGCGTCGCTATCGTGCGTTAAGCAATATCTTCGTACTGGTGATGGGGCTGATTGCGTTGTCGGCGCTAATATACGGTCTGATTTAATCTGAGTGGTGCGCCGGTTCCGGCGCACCAGCTTGTTTCTGTTCACATCTCTTTTCAATTAACCGAAAACTCGCCTGGCGTTCTCTTTGATAATGGGAGCAGTTCTCATTATTATTTCTGGATTAATTTCCTACGCTAAGGAGTGTTACGTGCACCGTCGAATGACCTTGTTGGCTTTAGCCTGCGCCTGTGGTTTGTCTGCTCAGGCGATGGCGACCACTTATCCGCTCACCCTGACGGATACCGCCGGTCAAACTCTGACCATTAAACAAGAGCCTAAACGCATTGTGGTGCAGGACGGTCGCGATATTCTGACCCTGGCCTTGCTTGACCGCGCCGATCCCTTTAACCGTCTGGTGGCGTGGAATAATTTGCTGAAGAAAAGTGATGGCGAGACCTGGAAAATCCTGCAAAGTAAGTGGCCTGAAGCAAATAACATTATTGATATGGGGTTCAGCGACAAGGGCGAGGTTAATCTGGAAAGCGTGATCGCTAAGCATCCCGATTTGATGGTGGCGCAGCTGCGTTCTAAACCGTCCCTGAGCCAGACTGGCGTACTGGACAAGCTGCAAGCACTGAATATCCCGGTGTTGTTTATCGATACCATGCTTAAGCCAGTGGAGAACACCCCGAAAAGCATCACCCTGTTGGGGGAAACGCTAAACCGTGAAAGTGAAGCGAAACAGTACACGGACTTTTATCAGCAGCACTACCAGCGCATCCTCGATAAAACCAAAACGGTAGAGCCAAAGCCGCTGGTATTTATTGAGGCGAAAGCCGGCCTGAATGGGCTGGAGTCTTGTTGTTTCACGCATGCACATGTCGGCTGGGGCGGGATGATTGAAGCGGTAGGCGCACGCAATGTGGGTTCGGAACTGTTACCGGGCGCGACGGGCGACGTATCGCTTGAGAAAGTGATCAGCATGAAGCCAGATGCCTATATTGTTTCCGGCTCCCAGTGGGCCAGTAAAACCAACGCCGCAGTGCCTTTTGGCTACGGTGTGACGCAACAGCAGGTGGATGATGCGTTCAACAGAATGAAACAGCGTCCGGGCTTTGCCCAGCTTTCCGCGGTAAAAGACGGTCGCTTCTATGGCATTTATCACAACTTCTACAATCATCCGTACAATATCGTTGGACTAGAGTATCTGGCGAAGTTTATCTATCCGAATCAGTTCAAGGATTTGGACCCGGCGAAAACCTACAGTGAGATCCTCAGTCGTTTTACCGAAGTGCCGGAAGGTAAGGGGATTTTAGGCGCGCAGGCGCCGGCAGGTAAATAAGTGAAGCGGGCGCGGCAATCGCGCCCGTTAAACGGATTAGGCGACGGCAGGGGTGTAGGTAGAGATGATCTCCAATATGCCGTTGATAATAAATTGCACACCCATACACACCAGTAAGAACCCCATCAGTCGAGATATTGCCTCAATGCCACTTTGACCCACGAGACGCATGATAGCGCCGGAGCTGCGCAAGCAGGCCCACAGGATCAACGAGACCGTCAGGAAGATAGACACGGGGGCGACCAGCAGTACCCAGTGTGCAAATCCCAGTGTGTTTTCTTTCACACTTGAGGCCGAACTGATGATCATGGCAATGGTCCCCGGGCCAGCGGTGCTGGGCATCGCTAGTGGGACAAAAGCGATATTGACGGAGGTTTTCTTGCGCAATTCGTTATTCTTGGTTTCAATCTCGGGCGCCTCTTCCGCGTGTTGTTGAGGGAACAACATACGAAAGCCAATAAATGCCACGATCAACCCACCGGCAATACGCAAGCCGGGAATAGAAATCCCGAAGGTGTTCATGACCAACTGACCGGCATAGAACGCCACTGTCATGATGAAGAACACATAGACTGACGCCATCAATGATTGTTGATTGCGCTCTTCACGCGTCATGTTGCCCGATAGCCCGAGCAATAGCGCGACCGTGGTGAGTGGATTGGCCAGCGGCAGCAGTAGCACCAAACCCAGCCCAATGGCCTGGAATAACTGCAGAATACTCGTCATGGATCAGACTTCCTGTTTTCAGTGAATATTGTGACGCAGCATAAAGTCATACCCTAACTTGTCGCGCGTTCAGCGGCAACGGGAGGGAAATCGACCTGTAAATATAGAGGAATGGTGTTCGCAGCTCATTATCCCTGAGTGCTGGAGGGGGTTAGCTCGGGAACAGCGTCAGTATTTGCATCATCGTCATTCACACAATCGCTGGTTATCTCTTGTGTATCCTCACACTCCATTGGGGGTTCGTTCACCGCAATGGCTCTTGGGTGGCGGTCTGCCCCCAGATGCAACAGCGCAAAAATAGCCACTAACACGATGCAGGCACCAACGAGTAACTTCAATAACCGATTCATGATGCGGGATGCTGTCTCAACTCTGCCGTTAATGGCATCAGGATAGCGGGAGCGGGGCATGTTCGCCATAGCTGATTTACGCAATATTCTTGCTTGTCTACTCTGAACCGATTTGGGGTGGCGACACCCAAAATTTCGGTGTGTTGGCATCCTTGTCTCTAGATCCCAATTTAAGAGATTAGGGCTTTGTAACTCACACCTACTGATTACTATTAAATATTTTATTTTATTTTAGTGCGGTGAGGCCAGGTGCCTTGATTGCAGAATAGACACTCTGGCTTAGACGGCCTCTTACTTTCCCATTAGAAGCGTGACAACAAACTCCGGGTAGATGGCGCGCTAATCATAGTGTTACACTGTTCGTTCCGTTATGGCGTCGCACCATGGCACATATGCATTATGTGTTCATGAGGGCATATATTCGGCAGGGTAAAGTTGAATAGCGTTCATAACATAATGTATTTAAACGATTTTGTATTTCTTCATGTGATCTGTCGTGTGGGTCACCACTGTAGATAAGGAATTATTAATGCCTGTTATTACTCTTCCTGACGGAAGTCAGCGTCATTTTGACCGTGCCGTTTCCCCCCTGGATGTTGCCCTTGATATCGGCCCTGGCTTGGCGAAAGCCTGTATTGCTGGCCGTGTAAACGGTGAATTGGTTGATGCCAGCGATCTGATCGAATCAGATGCGCAACTGGCGATCATCACCATCAAGGACGCCGAAGGTCTGGAAATCATGCGCCACTCCTGTGCGCACCTGTTGGGCCATGCGATCAAACAACTGTGGCCAGACACCAAAATGGCTATCGGCCCAGTGATTGACAACGGTTTCTACTATGACGTTGATATTGACCGTACCCTGACGCAGGAAGACCTGGATCTGCTTGAAAAGCGGATGCATGAGTTGGCTGACAAAGATTATGACGTCATCAAGAAAAAGGTTAGCTGGCAAGAAGCTCGCGACACCTTTGCTGCGCGTGGTGAAAACTACAAAGTGGCGATTCTGGATGAGAATATCAGCCATGACGACCGTCCTGGCCTGTATCACCACGAAGAATACGTCGACATGTGCCGCGGCCCGCACGTGCCGAACATGCGTTTCTGCCATCACTTCAAATTGCAGAAAACGTCTGGCGCTTACTGGCGTGGCGACAGCAAAAACAAAATGCTGCAGCGTATCTATGGTACTGCCTGGGCAGATAAGAAACAGCTGAATGCCTATTTGCAGCGTCTGGAAGAAGCGGCTAAGCGTGACCACCGCAAGATCGGCAAGCAGCTTGACCTGTACCATATGCAGGAAGAAGCGCCGGGTATGGTGTTCTGGCACAACGACGGCTGGACTATTTTCCGTGAATTGGAAGCCTTTGTGCGTATGAAGCTCAAAGAGTACCAGTATCAGGAAGTGAAAGGGCCATTTATGATGGACCGTGTGCTGTGGGAAAAAACCGGCCACTGGGAAAACTATAAAGACGCCATGTTCACTACCTCGTCGGAAAACCGCGAGTATTGCATCAAGCCAATGAACTGCCCTGGACACGTGCAGATCTTCAATCAGGGCTTGAAGTCTTACCGTGATTTGCCACTGCGTATGGGTGAGTTCGGCAGCTGCCACCGCAATGAGCCGTCAGGTTCACTGCATGGCTTGATGCGTGTGCGTGGTTTTACTCAGGATGACGCCCATATCTTCTGTACAGAAGAGCAGGTGCGTGCCGAAGTAAACGAATGCATCCGAATGGTCTATGATGTGTACGGCACTTTTGGTTTCGACAAGATTGCTGTGAAGCTCTCAACCCGCCCAGAGAAGCGTATCGGTACTGACGATATGTGGACTCGCGCAGAGGAAGATTTGGCTGCCGCGCTGACTGAAAACGGGATTCCGTTTGAATATCAGCCGGGTGAGGGTGCCTTCTACGGACCAAAAATTGAATTTACTCTGCATGATTGTTTGGATCGTGCATGGCAATGTGGTACCGTGCAGCTCGATTTCTTCTTACCGGGTCGTTTAGGCGCGTCGTATGTTGGCGAAAACAACGATCGCGTAGTTCCGGTAATGATTCACCGCGCTATTTTGGGCTCCATGGAGCGTTTCATCGGTATCCTTACCGAAGAATACGCAGGGTTCTACCCGACTTGGATTGCTCCGGTGCAGGTGGTGGTGATGAATATCACCGACAGTCAGTCTGATTATGTCCAGCAATTGACCAAAAAACTGCAGGACGCAGGTATTCGCGTGAAAGCGGACTTGAGAAATGAGAAGATTGGCTTTAAAATTCGCGAACATACTTTACGACGGGTTCCTTACATGTTGGTGTGCGGTGATAAAGAGGTCGAATCAGGCAAAGTTGCCGTTCGTACCCGCCGTGGCAAAGACCTGGGAAGCCTGGACGTAAATGAAGTCGTAGACAAGCTGCTGAAAGAGATTCGCAGCCGTAGTCTTCATCAACTGGAGGAATAAAGTATTAAAGGCGGAAAACGAGTTCAACCGGCGCGTCCTAATCGCATTAACAGAGAAATTCGCGCGCAAGAAGTTCGCCTAACCGGCGTCGATGGCGAGCAGATTGGTATTGTCAGTCTGAATGAAGCTCTTGAAAAAGCTGAGGAAGCGGGTGTTGATTTAGTAGAAATCAGCCCAAATGCCGAACCGCCAGTTTGTCGAATCATGGATTACGGCAAATTCCTCTACGAGAAGAGCAAGTCGACAAAAGAACAGAAGAAGAAGCAAAAAGTTATTCAGGTCAAGGAAATCAAATTCCGTCCTGGTACCGATGATGGCGACTATCAGGTAAAACTACGCAACCTGATTCGCTTTCTTGAAGATGGCGATAAAGCCAAAATCACCCTGCGTTTCCGTGGGCGTGAGATGGCGCACCAACAGATCGGTATGGAAGTGCTTAACCGCGTCCGTAAAGACCTGTGTGAAGATTCTGATTTGGCCATTGTCGAATCCTTCCCTACGAGGATCGAAGGCCGTCAGATGATCATGGTGCTCGCACCGAAGAAGAGGCAGTAAGGCCTCCAAGTAATAGAACTCACGCAGCGCTTGCGTTGTGTGGGTTTTATTCGCCTAACTGATTCGTTGTTTAACAATGCGAAGTGGATTTAATTAAAATGCCAAAGATTAAAACTGTACGTGGTGCAGCCAAACGCTTCAAAAAAACCGGCAGCGGTGGTTTTAAGCGCAAGCATGCTAACCTGCGTCATATTCTGACCAAAAAAGCAACCAAGCGTAAACGTCACCTGCGTCCGAAAGGCATGGTGTCTAAAAACGATCTGGTCCTGGTTACCGCGTGCCTTCCGTACGCATAAACCTTTTTTTTTGAATCTAGAATAAGACTTTAGGAGAGAGCATATGGCTCGCGTAAAACGTGGTGTAATTGCACGCGCACGTCACAAGAAAATTTTAAAACAAGCGAAAGGTTACTACGGTGCCCGTTCGCGCGTTTATCGTGTTGCCTTCCAGGCAGTAATCAAAGCAGGTCAGTATGCTTACCGTGACCGTCGTCAACGTAAGCGTCAGTTCCGTCAGCTGTGGATTGCACGTATCAACGCAGCTGCACGTGTAAACGGCCTGTCTTACAGCAAATTCATTAACGGCTTGAAAAAAGCTTCTATTGAAATTGACCGTAAGATCCTGGCTGACATCGCAGTCTTCGACAAAGTGGCCTTTGGCGCACTGGTTGAGAAAGCGAAAGCAGCACTGGCGTAAGTCAGTTATTAAAGAGGGAGCTTGCTCCCTCTTTAATCTTTGTTTTCAGCTACACACATTGACTTTTATTGACCACCGCTATATCACTGGTGGACAATCATTGACTAGGTAACGCAATCATGAAAGCTGCTATTTTTCGTTTCTTTTTTTACTTTAGCGCCTGAACTCAGGAGGCTTTGCGCGTAAGAAAAGAAACGAAAAGTAGCGCCTAAGCCTCCCTTGTGGAGGCTTTTTTGTTTCTAGCCATCTTCATTATTGCCTGACGGCAAGTTGAAATGCTTTGGAGATGCGCTAAAGGCGTGTTCGAATAATAGATAACAATTACTTAGAGCCATATCGGCCAGAGGAAGAGGAAAGCAATGCCACATCTCGCAGAGCTGGTTGCCAATGCCAAGGCAGCCGTAGAAGATGCCCAGGATGTTGCCGCGTTAGATTTGGTACGCGTCGAATATTTAGGCAAAAAAGGTCATTTCACCTTGCAGATGCAATCGCTGCGTGACGTGCCGGCGGAAGATCGCCCGGCTGCCGGTGCCGTGATCAACCAGGCGAAACAGGCGGTGCAGGAAGCGCTGAACGCGCGTAAAAACACGCTGGAATCTGCCGCGTTGAACGAGCGTCTGGCCGCAGAAACCATCGACGTCTCTTTGCCGGGCCGTCGTATGGAAAATGGTGGATTGCATCCGGTGACGCGTACTATCGATCGTATCGAAGCTTTCTTCGGCGAATTGGGCTTCTCCGTGGAGACCGGGCCGGAAATTGAAGATGACTATCACAACTTCGACGCGTTGAATATCCCGGGTCATCACCCGGCGCGTGCTGATCACGATACCTTCTGGTTCGATGCTACGCGCTTGCTGCGCACCCAGACTTCCGGCGTGCAGATCCGTACGATGAAGAACCAGCAGCCGCCAATCCGCATTATTGCACCAGGTCGTGTGTACCGTAACGATTACGACCAGACGCATACCCCGATGTTCCATCAGATGGAAGGCCTGATTGTTGATAAAGACATCAGCTTCACCAACCTGAAGGGGACGCTGCATGATTTCCTGAATAACTTCTTTGAAGAAGATTTGCAGGTTCGTTTCCGTCCTTCTTACTTCCCGTTTACCGAACCTTCCGCTGAAGTGGATGTGATGGGCAAAAATGGCAAGTGGCTGGAAGTTCTGGGCTGCGGCATGGTTCACCCGAACGTGCTGCGCAACGTGGGCATCGATCCGGAAATTTATTCTGGTTTCGCTTTCGGTATGGGTATGGAGCGTCTGACGATGCTGCGTTACGGCGTTACCGATCTGCGCGCGTTCTTCGAAAACGATCTGCGTTTCCTCAAACAGTTTAAGTAAGGCGGGAATATCACATGAAATTCAGTGAACTCTGGTTGCGCGAGTGGGTAAACCCGGCCATCAGCAGCGAAGCATTATCCGATCAAATTACTATGGCCGGCCTGGAAGTGGACGGCGTGGAGCCTGTAGCTGGTGCCTTCAACGGTGTAGTCGTGGGCCATGTTGTTGAGTGCGGTCAGCATCCGAACGCGGACAAACTGCGCGTAACCAAGATTAACGTGGGTGGCGATCGTCTGCTGGACATCGTCTGCGGCGCACCAAACTGCCGTACTGGCTTGAAAGTGGCTGTTGCAACCGTGGGTGCAGTACTGCCGGGTGACTTCAAGATCAAAGCCGCTAAGCTGCGTGGCGAACCCTCTGAAGGTATGCTTTGCTCGTTCTCCGAACTGGGGATTACCGACGATCATGACGGTATCATTGAGCTACCGGAAGACGCGCCTATCGGAACCGATATTCGCGAATATCTGAAGCTGAACGATAACGCGATCGAAATCAGCGTAACCCCGAACCGTGCCGACTGCCTGGGGATTATTGGCGTTGCACGTGATGTTGGCGTTTTGAATCAAGTCGAGCTGACCGAACCGGACATGAGCCCGGTAGCCGCCACCATTAATGATACGCTGCCAATTCGTGTTGATGCGCCTCAGGCGTGCCCACGCTATCTTGGCCGCGTCGTAAAAGGCATCAATGTTAAGGCTGCCAGCCCTCTGTGGATGCGTGAAAAACTGCGTCGTTGCGGCATCCGCTCCATTGATGCCGTGGTTGATGTGATCAACTACGTACTGTTGGAATTGGGGCAACCCATGCATGCCTTCGACCTGAGCCGCATTGAAGGCGGTATCGTGGTGCGTATGGCAAGCGAAGGTGAAACCCTGACGCTGTTGGACGGTAACGAAGCCAAACTGAATGCCGATACTTTAGTGATTGCCGATCACCAAAAAGCCTTGGCGATGGGGGGCATCTTCGGTGGTGAACATTCCGGTGTCAACGAAGCCACCCAGGATGTACTGCTGGAGTGCGCATTCTTTAGCCCGTTGTCCATTACCGGACGTGCGCGCCGCCATGGCTTACACACTGATGCATCACACCGTTACGAACGTGGCGTTGATCCTGCGTTGCAATATAAAGCAATGGAGCGTGCGACTCGTCTGTTGATTGATATCTGCGGCGGTCAGGCTGGGCCGGTCATTGATGTGACCACTGAAAGCGAACTGCCTAAACGTGCCACCATTACTTTACGTCGTGAAAAACTGGATCGCCTGATTGGTCACGTTGTGCCAAGTGAACAAGTGAGCGACATTCTGCGTCGTTTGGGCTGCCAGGTGACCGAGCAAGGCGATAACTGGCTGGCGGTTGCCCCAAGCTGGCGTTTCGATATGGAAATCGAAGAAGATCTGGTGGAAGAAGTGGCGCGTGTTTACGGCTACAACAATATTCCTGACGTACCGGTACGCGCTGATCTGATCATGACCAAGCACCGTGAAGCGGATCTGACACTGAAGCGTGTGAAGACCATGCTGGTCGATCACGGTTACCAGGAAGCCATCACCTATAGCTTTGTTGATCCTAAAGTTCAGGCCTTACTGCACCCGGGCGAAGAAGTCTTGATTCTGCCAAGCCCAATTTCGGTAGAAATGTCTGCGATGCGTCTGTCTCTGTGGACTGGCTTGCTGTCTGCGGTCGTCTATAACCAGAATCGTCAGCAAACGCGCCTGCGCATGTTTGAAAGCGGCCTGCGCTTTGTACCTGATACTGCGGCAAATCTGGGTATCCGCCAGGACGTCATGCTAGCAGGGGTTATTGCGGGTCATACGCATGAAGAACATTGGGATCTGGCGCGTAAGCCTGTCGACTTCTATGATTTAAAAGGGGATCTGGAGTCTGTTCTGGAGCTGACCGGTAAATTATCCGAAATTCAGTTCAAGGCAGAGACCAATCCGGCATTGCACCCAGGGCAGAGTGCGGGTATTTATTTCCAAGGCGAACGTGTAGGTTTCATCGGTGTAGTTCATCCGGAACTTGAACGTAAACTGGATCTTAACGGCCGTACCGTGGTGTTCGAACTGGAGTGGAACAAGGTCGCAAGCCGCGCCGTGCCTCAAGCGCGGGAGGTTTCTCGCTTCCCGGCAAACCGCCGTGATATCGCTGTTGTGGTGGCTGAAAACGTCCCCGCAGAAGATATTTTGGCAGAGTGTAAGAAAGTTGGCGCAAATCAGGTAGTTGGCGTAAACTTGTTTGATGTGTACCGTGGCAAGGGCGTGGCAGAGGGTTATAAGAGCCTGGCTATCAGTCTGGTATTGCAGGATACCGCTCGTACACTGGAAGAAGAGGAGATAGCCGTTACCGTTGCAAAATGTGTAGAGGCTCTAAAACAGCGATTCCAAGCATCCTTGAGGGATTGAACCTATGGCGCTTACTAAAGCTGAAATGTCAGAACACCTGTTTGAAAAGCTTGGGCTTAGCAAACGGGATGCCAAAGACCTGGTAGAACTGTTTTTCGAAGAGGTCCGTCGTGCTCTTGAGAACGGTGAGCAGGTGAAACTGTCAGGTTTTGGCAATTTTGATTTACGTGACAAAAACCAACGTCCGGGGCGTAACCCGAAGACCGGCGAGGACATTCCGATTACGGCGCGCCGCGTGGTCACTTTCCGTCCGGGACAAAAGCTGAAAAGTCGGGTAGAGAACGCAAGCCCGAAAGAGTAAGTTACGTGCAACCAAAAAAGGCCGCTTTTGCGGCCTTTTTCTTTTTGTGTATTAAACCCAGTTTATTCTTAAATTAAAATGGAGGAAATATTCTCAAATATTAATTTTTGATGGGATTTTTAGCTATAAAATAATATATCGTTTGCGGATTATTCTTATGGTTATTTTTTATTGTTGATCATTATAAATAAAAGGGGCCGAAGCCCCTAATAATCAATAATGGTTGTAGTAGTGACCTGGGCCACCGCCGCCCCGGTGTCCACCACCGTAAGGCCCGAAGCAACAGGCGCTGAGCGCCGTAGTCAGCACAGCGACGGTCAGCAGCAGTACAATACGCTTAATCATAATAATATCTCTTTGGTGGGTGTCAGTTTAATTATAAATGTCGGTAGGGTACGTAGTACGTCAGCTATTCGTTAAACGTTGTTAGCAGCTATAATTATTTAAATAACGGAAAGTTGACTGTATGGATTGTGTAAGGGAGATGAAAACGATCTGAAAATAGGCTTTGGTGAGATAGGCGTAAAATAAACGTGCTGATATAACCACCTCAGCGAGAAAATAAAGTAGGAGCGTAAAATGAAAAAGATCCTGTTGCTGGTGTGTTTACCGCTGCTGCTACCGCTGGTGGCGCAGGCGGATGTCTCTATCGATATCAACGTACCGGGTGTTGCGGTGCACCTGGGGGATCAGGACCGTCGCGGCTACTATTGGGATGGTTACGACTGGCGTCCGCCGCAATGGTGGCATGAGCACCAGGGGCGTGGCATGGGGGAACGCAATAATCGGGGTATGTATTGGGATGGTGGCCGCTGGCAATCCTCGCCGCCGCGTGGCTACGAGCATCGTGGCCCTGAGCGGGGCGGTAACCCGTTCCACGGTGAACGTGATAATCGTGATAACGGCAATCATCATGACAATGGTGACCGCGATAATGGCCGCGACCATGACAATGGTCACAGCAAACCCTATCCGCAAAACAATAACGACCCACGCCGCTAATTGATTTAACGGCGGCTAATCTTGCCATCACCTGCGGGTAGTGGGTAGGTTTAGCCGCTGTTTTCCTGCTGTTATCCTTATGCAATGCTTTCCCTTCTGAGCCTAACCCCCTAATATTTGACCCAGACGTCAATTATTCGGCCGCTGATCACGGCTTGCAGGGAATCGCCACACTTATGTCAACCCGCCAGACTTTTACCTTATTGCTGCACAAGCAGCGTCATCGCGATAAACGGCATCTCATGTTGTTGACGTTGGGCGTTGCTGTTGCTTTTGTTTTCAGCCTCAGTGCAGGTGATGTATGGCTTTGGCCCACGCAGTGGTCGAGTGACGCGGCGCAGCTGTTTGTCTGGCAATTACGCTTGCCCCGTGCGCTGGCGGTGATGTTGGTGGGCGCGAGTTTGGCGGTTGCTGGTGCGGTAATGCAGGCGCTATTTGAGAATCCGTTGGCCGAACCCGGTTTGCTGGGGGTTGCAAATGGCGCTGGCGTAGCGCTGGTGCTAACGGTATTGCTGGGGAATGGTTTGCTGCCGGTGGCGATGATGAGCCTGAGCGCTATTGCCGGTGCACTGATAATGACGTTCCTGTTGCTCAGCTTTGCGCGGCGCAAGCGCTTGACCAATGCGCGTTTACTGCTGGTCGGCGTTGCCTTGGGGATTGTGTGCAGTGCCGTGATGACCTGGGCGGTATATTTCAGTTCCAGCCTGGATTTGCGCCAGCTAATGTACTGGATGATGGGAGGATTCGGCGGCGTTGACTGGCGGCAGAAATGGTTGGTGTTGGCGCTGTTGCCCGTATTGTTGTGGTTGTGCGTTCAGGGCAAGGCGCTGAACTTTATGGCGCTGGGTGAAGTACAAGCATGCCAGCTTGGTCTTTCTCTGCACCTCTGGCGCAATCTGTTGGTGTTAGCGATTGGTTGGTTGGTGGGGGTTAGCGTCGCCTTGGCGGGGGTGATCGGTTTTGTCGGGTTGGTGATACCGCATATACTGCGCCTCAGTGGCCTGACCAATCAACGCTATTTATTACCGGGTTGTGCGTTGGCCGGTGCCGGCGTATTGCTGGCGGCCGATGTCATGGCGCGCATTACTCTGCTGTCGGCTGAATTACCCATTGGTGTAGTGACCGCTACGCTGGGTGCACCTCTATTTATCTGGTTACTGATCCGGGTAAAAAGCGTAAGGTAGTTTCTCTGTTCATCTGCAAACAAAACAAGAGGATAAAATCCATGACTCAACCGATTTATGACATTCCACTGAATACCATCCAAAACCAATCCACCACGCTGGATGCGTATAAAGGCCGCGTGTTACTGGTGGTTAATGTGGCATCTGAGTGCGGATTGACGAAACAGTACGAAGGGCTAGAAGCCTTGTATGAAACCTATCGGGATCAAGGCTTCGAAGTCCTGGGTTTTCCGTCTAACGAGTTCCTGGGGCAGGAGCCAGGGAGCAACGAAGAGATCCTGGCTTTTTGCCGTGGCACCTTTGGCGTCCAGTTCCCGATGTTTGCCAAACTCGAAGTCAACAGTGAAAACCGACATCCGTTGTATCAGGCATTGATTGCTGCAAAACCTCAAGCTGTTGCACCACAGGGCAGTGAGTTCCTGGCACGAATGAGCAGCAAGGGCCGGGCACCGAAGCAAACTGGCGATATTTTGTGGAACTTTGAGAAATTCCTGATCGGGCGTGATGGTACTGTGATTCAGCGTTTTTCTCCAGACACGACGCCGGAAGATCCTGCCTTGGTTGCTGCTGTCAAACAGGCGTTGGTCAAGTCATAAAGAAGGAGTAGTAATTAAGCATGCTGCAACTCAGTCAGGTTGGGGTAGAAGGGCGTTTTGCGCCGTTTTCAGCACAGGTCGATGCTGGGTTGCAGTTTCACCTTATTGGTCCAAACGGCGCCGGTAAAAGCACGCTGCTGGCGCGACTGGCGGGGATATTGCCGGGTACGGGAGATATCTTGCTTGCTGGAAAGCGATTGGAAGGCTATCAGGGCAATGCGCTGGCGTTACGGCGTGCCTATTTGAGCCAACAACAGCCTCCGGTCGCGTTGATGCCCGTCTTCCAATATCTGGAACTGCATCGACCGGCGGGTGCTGCGGAAGAAGCGCTGGAAAGCACCATTCTTTATCTCTGTCAGCGTTTAAAACTGATGGACAAACTGTCCCGCATGTTGACTCAATTATCCGGCGGCGAATGGCAACGAGTGCGTCTGGCGGCAGTATTGCTGCAAGCCTGGCCGACGGTCAATCCGCGGAGCCAACTGCTGCTGCTGGACGAACCGACGAACAGTCTGGATGTGGCGCAGAAGGTTGCTTTGGATAGGTTGTTGCGAGAGTTTTGTCAGAGTGGGCGCAGTGCATTAGTTTGCGCGCATGACCTCAACCATACCTTACAGCAGGCCGACCGAGTTTGGTTATTGCATGCAGGCCGTTTGGTTGCCCAGGGAATCACGCAGGAAGTGATGGAGCCGCTATTACTTTCAACAATTTATGATGTGGATTTTCACCTGCAGGCGGTTGGCGATCAACGTTGGATTATGACCAAAACGGCATAGCTCATTAGTATGGTTAAAATTCGCTCTAAACGAAAATTAAACGTACCCGATATAAATAGCCGGGTAACGACCGGCTTTATTTCCCTTTTTGCTTAAAATTGTCTACCGAATCTTGAAAACCGTCGCTGACGTGCTACGATGATTAAGTTCAGAAACAATAAATAAATAATTACAAATAACTATAACAAGTTGATTTTTAAATAAATTTAATTTTATGATGATGGCCCTCGCAGATCAGATAGCTAACTGATAATAAATCGCATCTTAAGGTTTAGTTAAGCTTGCGGCCGTACATTGGCAGTTAATCCACCAGGAACGATTCTCTCTGGCGTTTAATATTCGTTAAATAAAAGAGATCTACAGTGTCATTAAAAGAAGTTTGATACGTTTGGGGTTAACTATGGATCAATTTTTACCTTTCTCACGCCCAGCGATTGGCGATGAAGAAATCGCGGCGGTAGAAAGGGTATTGCGCTCAGGTTGGATCACTACCGGGCCGCAAAATCAGCAGTTGGAAAGTGAGTTTTGCGCTACCTTCGGCTGTAAACATGCCATTGCTGTTTGTTCCGCCACCGCCGGTATGCACATCACCCTGATGGCTCTGGGTATCGGCCCAGGCGACGAAGTTATCACACCCTCACAGACCTGGGTTTCCACCCTCAACATGATTGAATTGCTCGGTGCGACGCCGGTCATGATTGACGTTGATCGCGATACACTGATGGTCAGCGCCAGCGATGTTGAAGCTGCAATTACTGCAAAAACCAAAGCTATTGTTCCGGTACATTACGCTGGCGCGCCCCTGCAAATGGATGCATTGCGCGATGTGGCTCAACGTCACAACATTCCCCTGATTGAAGACGCCGCCCACGCAGTAGGTTCCCGTTACAACGGTGAGTGGGTGGGTGCACGTGGCACGGCAATCTTCTCATTCCACGCGATTAAAAACCTGACCTGTGCCGAAGGTGGCCTGATTGCCACCGACGATGACGAATTGGCGGATCGCCTGCGTTGTTTGAAATTCCACGGCCTGGCCGTTGATGCTTTTGATCGCCAGCAACTGGGGCGCAAACCTCAGGCCGAAGTGGTCGAGCCTGGCTACAAATACAATCTTTCTGATATTCATGCGGCCATCGCCGTGGTGCAACTGGCCCGCTTACCGCAGCTTAATGCTCGCCGCAAAGCGCTGGCGCAGCGTTATCTCACCGCGCTGGAAGGCTCGCCTTTCTTGCCGTTGGGCTTGCCGGATTACCCGCATGACCACGCGTGGCATCTGTTTATGGTACGTGTTGACGCCGAGCGTTGTGGGATTGACCGTGACCAGCTGATGGAACGCTTGAAAGAAGTGGGTATTGGTACCGGTCTGCATTTCCGCGCGGCCCACACCCAAAAATTTTACCGTGAACGTTATCCGCAGCTGTCCTTGCCGAATACTGAATGGAACTCGGCGCGCCTGTGTACCTTACCGTTATTCCCTGATATGACCGACGACGATGTTGATCGCGTGGTCAAAGCCTTGTCTTCTGTTGTGGAGTCGTTACGTGTCTCGCGTTGAACCGATAAAAAAAGTTTCGGTGGTTATTCCGGTATACAACGAGCAGGAAAGCTTACCTGCTTTGCTTGAGCGTACCAGTGCTGCCTGTAAACAATTGACCCAACCTTATGAAATTATCCTGGTCGATGACGGCAGCAGCGACAACTCTGCTGACATGTTGACCGCCGCGGCTGAACAGCCAGGCAGCTGTGTTATTGCTGTATTGCTTAACCGTAACTACGGCCAGCACTCGGCGATCATGGCCGGTTTCAATCAGGTGAGCGGCGATCTGGTGATTACGCTGGATGCCGATTTGCAAAACCCGCCAGAAGAGATCCCGCGTTTAGTGCGCGTGGCGGAAGAAGGCTATGACGTTGTGGGCACCGTACGTGCTAATCGTCAGGATTCCTGGTTCCGAAAAAGTGCCTCGCGCATCATCAATATGATGATCCAACGCGCTACCGGCAAATCGATGGGGGACTACGGTTGCATGCTACGTGCCTACCGCCGCCATATTATCGAGGCAATGCTGAACTGCCACGAACGCAGTACCTTTATCCCTATTCTGGCTAATACCTTCGCGCGCCGCACCACAGAAATTGAGGTACTGCACGCTGAGCGTGAGTTTGGCGATTCCAAATATAGCCTGATGAAGCTGATTAACCTGATGTATGACCTGATCACCTGTCTGACAACAACACCGCTGCGTTTGCTCAGCGTGGTGGGCAGCGTGATAGCTCTTTCAGGTTTCGTATTGGCAGTGCTGTTGATCGCACTGCGTTTGATTATGGGACCTGAATGGTCAGGCGGCGGGGTGTTCACCCTGTTTGCCGTATTATTTACCTTTATCGGCGCCCAATTTGTCGGCATGGGCCTGCTGGGAGAGTACATCGGTCGTATCTATACCGACGTGCGTGCTCGTCCCCGTTATTTTGTTCAGAAAGTGGTCGGCGAACAACCGACTCACAATACTCAGGAAGAAGAATAATGAAAGCTATTGTATTTGCTTACCATGATATTGGCTGCGCAGGTCTGAAAGCGCTGACTGACGCAGGCTATGATGTTCAGGCGGTATTCACGCATACCGACGATCCTGGTGAGAACAACTTCTTCTCCTCCGTTGCCCGCTTGGGTGCAGAATTGGAGTTGCCGGTTTATGCGCCGGATGACGTTAACCACCCGCTGTGGATCGAACGTATCCGTCAGATGCAGCCGGACGTTATTTTCTCATTCTATTATCGCAATCTGCTGAGCGACGAACTTCTGTCACTGGCACCGAAAGGCGGTTTCAACCTGCACGGTTCACTGCTGCCACACTACCGTGGTCGCGCACCAGTGAACTGGGTGTTGGTGAATGGTGAAACCGAAACCGGCGCGACGCTGCATAAAATGGTCAAGCGCCCAGATGCAGGTGACATCGTTGGTCAACGTAAAGTGGCGATCGCCGCAGATGACACTGCCCTGACGTTGCACAAAAAAGTATTGGAAGCAGCGCAGGTACTGCTGAAAGATGAGTTGCCAAAACTGAAAAACGGCACAGCCACTTTCACCGCGCAAAATGAAGCCGAAGCCAGCTATTTTGGTCGCCGCACTGCGGCAGACGGCGAAATTCTGTGGCATAAATCCGCACAGGAAATCAACAACCTGGTGCGTGCTGTTACCGAACCTTACCCAGGTGCTTTCAGCTATCTCGGTCAGCGTAAATTAATCGTCTGGCGCGCCCGTGTACTGGATACTCAGCATGACAAGCAGCCGGGTACCGTGCTCAGCACTTCTCCGCTGATCATTGCCTGTGGTGAAGGTGCACTGGAAATTGTTGCTGGCCAAAACGATGTGGGCCTGTACGTGCAGGGCAGCCGTCTGGCACAGGAAATGGGTATCGTCACCGACGTGCGCCTGGCCGCTAAGCCAAACGCAGTGATGAAGCGCAGAACACGCGTGCTGATCCTCGGCGTTAACGGTTTCATCGGTAACCACCTGACCGAACGTCTGTTGCGTGATGACCGTTACGATATTTACGGTCTGGATATCGGCTCTGACGCTATCAGCCGTTTCCTGGATAACCCACGTTTCCACTTTGTGGAAGGTGACATCAGCATTCACTCCGAATGGATTGAGTATCACATTAAGAAATGTGATGTCGTTCTGCCGTTGGTGGCGATTGCGACGCCAATCGAATATACCCGCAACCCACTGCGCGTGTTCGAGCTGGATTTTGAAGAAAACCTGAAAATCGTCCGTGATTGCGTGAAATACAATAAGCGCATTATCTTCCCGTCCACCTCCGAAGTGTATGGCATGTGTGACGATAAGGAATTTGATGAAGACCACTCACGCCTGATTGTGGGTCCAATCAACAAGCAGCGCTGGATTTACTCGGTGTCCAAGCAGTTGCTGGATCGGGTTATCTGGGCATACGGTGCCAAAGAAGGCCTGAAGTTCACACTGTTCCGTCCGTTTAACTGGATGGGGCCTCGTCTGGATAACCTGGATGCCGCGCGTATTGGTTCTTCCCGTGCCATTACCCAGCTGATCCTCAATCTGGTCGAAGGTTCTCCAATCAAATTGATGGATGGCGGGGCGCAAAAACGTTGCTTCACTGACATCAACGACGGTATCGAGGCACTGTTCCGTATTATCGAAAACCGCGATGGCCTGTGTGACGGTCAGATCGTTAACATCGGTAACCCGACCAATGAAGCCAGCATCCGCGAATTAGCAGAAATGCTGCTCGAAAGCTTCAATAACCACCCGCTGCGCGATCGTTTCCCGCCGTTTGCCGGTTTCAAAGATGTGGAAAGCAGCAGCTACTACGGTAAAGGTTATCAGGACGTTGAGCACCGTACGCCAAGCATCAAGAATGCACGTCGCTTGCTGGATTGGCAGCCGACCATCGCGATGCAGCAAACCGTTGCTGATACGCTGGATTACTTCTTGCGCACAACCGTTCAGGAAGGTGACGGTGCATGAAGAAAGTCGGTCTGCGAGTTGATGTAGATACCTTCAGCGGCACCCGGGAAGGGGTGCCGCAGTTGCTGGAGTTGTTCGATAAGTACAATATTCAGGCCAGTTTCTTTTTCAGCGTAGGACCGGACAATATGGGGCGCCATCTGTGGCGCCTTTTGCGTCCGAAATTCCTGTGGAAAATGCTGCGTTCTAACGCTGCATCACTGTATGGCTTGGACATTTTGCTGGCAGGTACCGCCTGGCCGGGACGCAATATCTCCCGTCGGCTGGGTCCGTTGATGAAACTTACCGCAGAGGCCGGGCATGAGGTCGGGTTACATGCCTGGGATCACCAGGGTTGGCAGGCCAAAGTTGGCCGCTGGTCTGAGGCTGAGCTGACGCAGCAGGTTCAACTTGGTGTGGACGCACTGGCTGCCAGTACCGGTCAGCCGGTTAAATGTTCGGCGGTTGCCGGTTGGCGTGCAGATACGCGGGTGTTGGAAGTGAAGCAGCGCTTTGGTTTTCACTACAACAGCGATTGCCGCGGTACGCATCCCTTCCGTCCTGTGCTAAGCGATGGTCGCCTGGGAACCGTACAGATCCCCGTCACGCTACCGACCTTTGATGAGGTCATTGGTAGTGAAGTGAGTATGGCTGACTTTAACGATTACATTCTGCGGGCCATTGAAAGCGATCAGGGTGTGCCGGTGTATACCATTCACACTGAAGTAGAGGGTATGTCACAGGCAACGATGTTTGAGCAGTTACTGCAGCGGGCGCAACGGCAGGGCATAGAATTCTGTCCGTTAAGCGCACTGTTGCCCCAAGATTTGGCTTCATTGCCATTGGGCCGCGTCGAGCGTGCTCCTTTCCCTGGCCGCGAAGGTTGGCTGGGCTGTCAAACCGATGTGAAGGACGATTCATGAAGGCGCTAAAAGGATCATGGGCCATTTTATTGGCCATTTTTTTTGCTTTGGTTTACCTGATTCCTCTCAACGGTCGCCTGTTGTGGCAACCGGATGAAACTCGCTATGCTGAAATCAGCCGAGAGATGCTGCAGCGTGGCGACTGGGTCGTGCCGCATTTGCTCGGTCTACGCTATTTTGAAAAACCGGTCGCCGGCTATTGGTTCAACAACATCAGCCAATGGTTGTTTGGTGATACTAACTTTGCGGTGCGCTTTGGTTCGGTATTTAGCACCGGCATGACTGCGTTACTGGTGTTTGTACTGGCAATGCTGATGTGGCGTAATGCCCACCGTGCTTGCCTGGCGGTACTGATTTTCCTGTCTATGGTGCTGGTATTCAGCATCGGCACCTACAGCGTATTGGATCCGATGATATCGTTGTGGCTGGCTGCAGCCATGGTCAGTTATTACCTGACGCTGAAATCCACCACGGTTAAAGGCAAGCTGGGTGGCTACGTGCTGCTGGGCTTAGCTTGTGGAATGGGCTTTATGACCAAGGGCTTCCTGGCACTGGCGGTGCCGGTGATTGCGGTGATCCCGATTGTTATTCAGCAGCGGCGGATTAAAGATCTGTTGATTTATGGCCCTGTGGCGATCGTGGTTGCGGTACTGCTGAGCTTGCCTTGGGCGCTGGCCATTGCTCAACGTGAGCCGGACTTCTGGAATTACTTCTTCTGGGTTGAACATATTCAGCGTTTCGTTGAAGACAACGCCCAGCACAAAGCACCATTCTGGTATTACATCCCGATTCTGATGGCCGCCGTATTGCCATGGCTGGCACTCTTGCCGGGGGCGCTGCTCAAAGGCTGGCGTGAACGGGTTCAACGACCTGAACTGTTCTTCTTGCTGAGTTGGGTGATGATGCCGTTGATCTTCTTCAGCATTGCCAAGGGCAAATTGCCAACCTATATTCTGCCATGCATGGCGCCGATGGCGCTGTTAATGGCGGCTTATGCTGAAGATTGCGTGGCGGCACTGCGCAGTAAGGTCTTCAAGGTTAACGCCGTATTAAACGGGTTATTTGGATTGATCGGCATCTTGGCGCTGGTGGTTCTGGGCTCCGGGTTGTTGCCTAAAGTGCATTTGTTTACCGCACAAGAGTGGCCGAAGATCGTCATCGGCATTATCGCCTTTGCCGGTTGGTTGTTGTTTGCTGTCGTATCGGTGCGTAATAACGCAAAACGCTGGAGCTGGGCGGCGGCTTGTCCGTTGCTGCTGTGCCTGCTGATTGGTTATGCTATCCCACAACAGGTCACTGACTCCAAATTGCCGCAAAACTTCGCGCAGGCCAATATGGCTGAGTTAAGCCACAGTCGCTATGTGTTGACTGATAGCGTTGGCGTGGCTGCGGGTTTGGCCTGGGAATTGAAGCGCAGTGATGTGCTGATGTTTAACCAGAAGGGCGAAGTTTCCTATGGGTTGGACTACGCAGATGCGCGTAGCCATTTCATCAGCGATGCTGATTTCCCGCAGTGGTTGGCTCAGGCACGCAAGCAGGGTGATGTTTCACTGGTCTTGCAGTTGTCCCGAGGCGAAAGCATTGACCAGCAAAATCTGCCGATAGCAGATAAGGTGCAGGTAATGAATCGTCTGGCATTGTTCTGGTACCAACAGCAGCCATGATCATCGGCTATCTGTTGGTCATTGTGGTCAGCTTGCTCACCTGTGGTGGGCAGCTGTGCCAGAAACAGGCCGCTCAGTGCTGGCAGTTAGCTCCCGCCGTCAGGCGGGGGCCAACGCTGCGTTGGCTGGCACTGGCGGTATTGCTGTTGGGGCTAGGTATGGCGGTGTGGCTTAACGTATTGCAACGTTTGCCGCTCAGTTTGGCCTATCCGACACTCAGCCTGAACTTTGTGCTGGTGACGCTTGCCGCCCGCTGGTTGTTTAAAGAACCGACTACCGTACGGCATTGGTGTGGTGTAGGTTCGATTATGCTGGGGATCCTGCTGATGAGTATAAATCCATGAGAGGTTATGCCTGGGGCGCTGCCAGCGTATTGCTGGTTACGCTGGCACAGCTGTTAATGAAATGGGGGATGTCGCAGATCCCACTGATGTCATTTGCTGATGTTACTCTCAGTTTGTTTAGTCAATATTGGCTACCGCTTCTGGCGGTCAGTGGCGGTATCTTTGGCTATGCATTGTCGATGCTATGCTGGTTCTTCGCGCTCCATCATTTGCCCCTTAACCGCGCTTATCCATTGCTGAGTGTCAGTTATGCATTGGTCTACCTGGCAGCGGTGATTTTGCCATGGTTTAACGAATCGGCCACCTTACTGAAAACATTGGGTACGTTGTTTATCCTGTTTGGCGTGTGGTTGATTAACAGCCAGACCAAGGTAAAAACGCCCCAATAACACAAAAACTGCCGCTAATACGATTATCTCCTTCACAGCGCTTGCCTTTTTCCCCCGGTGGGGGATAAATTAGCCCAAAATAGCGATCTCCTTACGTGGTGCCAGCTTTGCCTCGCAGGCGGTATGCTTTACCGGACGGCATGATGCGGCAGCGTGTTCAATGAAGGGATATTATGCGGATGCGTATTTGGTTTTTACTCGCCAGTTTAATACTGGCTGGTTGCAGCAGCCATGCACCGCCTCCAAGCGGCCGGTTGGCGGACTCCATTGTGGTGGTGGCTCAGTTAAATGAGCAGCTGCGCCAATGGTATGGTGCACCTTATCGTTACGGTGGGGTGGATCGGGGGGGCGTGGATTGCTCCGGGTTCGTCTATCGCACCTTCCGCGACCGTTTCGATATGCAATTACCTCGCTCCACAGCAGAGCAAACGTCTCTGGGTACCAAAGTGTCTCGTGATGAGCTAATGCCGGGCGATTTGGTCTTTTTCAAAACAGGTGCTGGCGAGAACGGTTTGCACGTGGGTATTTATGATACGAACGATCAGTTCATACACGCGTCCACCAGCCGGGGCGTGATGCGCTCGTCACTGGACAACGTGTATTGGAAGAAAGCCTACTGGCAAGCTCGCCGCATTTAGTCTTAACTCTTTGATTTGGTGTATCATGGTGGTATCACGTATTTAACGGTGACCGCCATGACACGTTTACGCTTACTGATTTCCGATTCTTACGATCCTTGGTTCAATCTGGCTGTGGAAGAATGTATATTCCGCGAAATGACGACGCAGAAAATTCTGTTCTTATGGCGCAACGCCGAAACAGTGGTCATTGGCCAGTCACAAAACCCGTGGAAAGAGTGCAATACCCGCAGGATGGAGCAGGACGGCATTCGCCTGGCTCGTCGTAGCAGCGGCGGCGGCGCGGTATTTCACGATCTGGGGAATACCTGCTTTACCTTTATGGCGGGCAAACCCGATTACGATAAGACGGTCTCCACCGGGATTATTTTGCAGGCGTTGGCACAGCTGGGTATTTCCGCCACCGCATCCGGGCGTAATGATCTGGTGATCGAGACCGCAGACGGCGTGCGCAAAATCTCCGGTTCGGCCTACCGAGAAACGCA
This sequence comes from Serratia grimesii NBRC 13537, assembly GCF_001590905.1. GTDB lineage: Bacteria > Pseudomonadota > Gammaproteobacteria > Enterobacterales > Enterobacteriaceae > Serratia > Serratia grimesii. The sequence continues at coordinate 83,067 of NZ_BCTT01000010.1, read as the reverse complement.
GGATCGCGGGTTCCACCACGGTACGTTATTGCTGAACGCCGATCTTAATCGCTTGGCGGACTACCTTAATCCGGACCCGAAAAAATTGCAGGCTAAAGGCATCACGTCCGTGCGTTCTCGCGTTGCCAATTTGTCCGAGTTTCAACCCGGTATCAGCCATGAGCAAGTGTGTGACGCCGTGACTCAGGCGTTCTTTGATTACTATGGAGAGACTGTCTCGGCGGAGATCATCTCACCTGATGTTTATCCCAACCTGCCGGATTTTGCCGCGCAGTTCGCCAAACAAAGCAGTTGGGAATGGAATTTTGGCAAAGCGCCGGCGTTTAGCCATTTGCTGAATGAACGTTTTGTCTGGGGCGGGGTAGATATCTTCTTTGACGTAGAAAAGGGGCTCATCTGTCGGGCGCAAATCTTTACCGACAGCCTTAGCCCGGCACCATTACAACGTTTAGCCGAAATGCTGATTGGCTGTGCCTACCGTAGTGATGCACTGGCAGCTTGCTGTGACAGTCTGATTACCCAGTTCCCAGAACAGGGGACTGAATTGGCCGAGCTGCGGCAATGGCTGGTAGAGACGATTAAATAACATTCAGGTTCTGAATCTTCTGGGATGAGGCAACTCATCCCTTTTTTATGCCAGAAAGAAGGGGATACTGTCTTCCGTTATCCCTTCCTTGCTAAAAAATGCAGTTAAAACACTGGGGTAGCATAGATTTCTTAGAAATCAAGGTGGCATTTTTTTACAGTTTCAATGCAAGGAATAACGGGCGAAATTGATGCGTAATTAAATTTAATCAGTTTGTGTGCTGTTTGTGCTTATGCAGGTTTTATACCCTGTTAATAGATTGCCATTGTTAGGATTTTCTTTAATTAAAACAATGATAATAAGTCAAATTTTCAGCGTGACTATATCACTTAAGCTAAATATCGCTTTGGTTCGGGTGTAATGCTCGGGTTTTCCCTTAAGCCAAATTGTTTTTGTTTCAGTCCATTAACACCTGAATATAGCTTTAATCTATCAATTAAATGATAAGTTATGGAGAAGTGCATTGATATTTCCGATTAATCTCAGAGGGATTGATCGATAAAATATATTGATATACGATGAGGTGCTCGCCATTCAGCCTGTGGCATTGAAATGAAAATCCAATTCGAAGCTGACTTTATTAGTAGCTATGTTTTTCAACCTGTTTACTCAATGGAGGGCAGGCTGTTAGCGGTAGAAATCTTGAACCGTTTTAATAGTCTGGACGGTGATTTGGCTATGCCGGCTGACATTGGGATTAATTTATTGACCGCTGAGCAAAGGATTGAGTTATTTAATGAGCAATTGAAATTGGCAGAACAGAATGCATCCTGGTTTGCCGAAAACAACGTGTTGTTGACGCTTAATATCGAAGAAACTCTTGTCGATCTGATTCTCACTGATGATCAACTGTGCGAACGCATCAGGAAATGGCCATTTATTGCCTTTGAAATCAGTGAAGGTTTTCCAAATCTTTCGGCAGGTAAAAACAATGAAAAAATCTACCAGCTTAGCGAGAGGTTTTCGCTGTGGTTGGATGATTTTGGTTCTGGTCAGGCAACATTGACCGCATTGTATGATGGTTTGTTCGACTATGTGAAAATTGACAAGCGTTTTTACTGGCAGTTGTTTACCCATCAGGGATATGACGTGGTCATTGACTCGCTATTAAAAAATATCAATCTGCTGTGTAAGGGGGTGATCGTCGGAGGAATAGAGAAAGAGGAATACTTTAATAAGCTCAGACATGCTGGCGTTTTTGGGCTGCAAGGTTTTTTATGGCCTAGCGTCGGTGTGGGTAATCTGGCAGCGTTACGGGTAACACCCGATGAGTTTAAAAACAATAATTGAGAGTACTGCACACAACGGAGCCAATAATGGACTGGATGATTTTTTCTGTGATTCCGGCGCTGTTATTCATTATCATTTTCTCGCTGATTAAGTACTTTATCTACCAGCGTAAAAAAGCATTTAAGCCGTATCGGCATAAACGCTGATCTCCCCGCATCTGCCCACGTTTCAGGCAGATGCGTTCTCCCTACATTTCCTCTGTGTTAATCGCCCCGTCCTGGCTCTACACTAGTGGTAACGGAGGGCCTATGCCGCAGTTTGAAAATGCTTACCATCATCAGTTACCCGGTTTCTATACCGAATTGAATCCTACGCCGCTGAAAGGTGCCCGCCTGCTGTATCACAGTGAGCCGCTCGCACGCGAGTTAGGGCTGGACGAAAGTTGGTTTACCCAAGATAAAACCGCGATTTGGGCGGGGGAAACGCTGTTGCCGGGGATGAAGCCGTTGGCACAGGTGTACAGTGGGCACCAGTTCGGTGTTTGGGCTGGGCAGTTGGGCGATGGACGCGGCATTCTGCTGGGTGAACAACGACTGGCCGATGGTCGCAGTATGGACTGGCATCTAAAAGGGGCCGGAATGACGCCCTATTCGCGTATGGGCGATGGTCGCGCGGTGCTACGCTCGGCGATCCGTGAGTTCCTGGCCTCTGAGGCAATGCATCATCTGGGTATCCCCACTACGCGAGCACTGACCATCGTGACCAGTGAGCAACCCGTCTACCGTGAACAACCGGAACACGGCGCGATGCTATTGCGTGTAGCGGAAAGCCATGTCCGCTTCGGCCACTTTGAACATTTTTACTACCGCAAACAGCCAGAGCAGGTGCAACAATTGGCTGATTTTGTCATTGCCCGCCATTGGCCGCAGTTTCAAGATCAGAGTGATGGCTACTTGCTGTGGTTTACCGATGTCGTCGAACGTACCGCACGGCTTATCGCCCATTGGCAGACCGTTGGGTTCGCACACGGTGTGATGAATACCGATAATATGTCGATTCTTGGTATTACCATCGACTATGGTCCGTATGGCTTCCTCGACGATTACCAGCCCGACTATATCTGTAACCATTCTGACCACCAGGGTCGTTATGCATTCGACAATCAGCCAGCAGTCGCATTGTGGAACCTCCATCGCCTGGCACAGACTTTGTCTGGGCTGATGAGCACTGAACAGCTACAGATGGCGCTGGCGGCCTATGAACCGGCCCTGATGCGAGCCTATGGGGAACAAATGCGGGCCAAGCTTGGTTTCTTCACGCAGTCACAGCAGGATAATGACCTGCTTACCGGGTTGTTGAGCATGATGGCGCAAGAAGGGCGGGATTATAGCCGTACCTTCCGTTTGTTGAGCCAAACGGAACAACAACAGGCACAGTCGCCACTACGGGATGAGTTTATTGATCGCGCCGCGTTCGACAGTTGGTATCAGCAATACCGCCAGCGTTTGCAGCAAGAACAGGTGAGTGATGCCGAACGTCAACAGGCAATGAATGCTGTGAATCCTAAGTTAATCCTGCGCAATTATCTGGCGCAGCAGGCGATTGAAAGTGCTGAGCAGAATGATGTCAGCAAACTGGCACGTCTGCATCAGGCTTTGCTGACGCCGTTTGCTGATGCCGCACAATACGATGATCTCGCCGCATTGCCACCGGATTGGGGCAAACACCTGGAGATATCCTGCTCGAGTTGATTGGGGAAAGTGTCGGGCACGGTATACCGAGCCCGACACCAGGCACTATTGGCGTAGATATACTTGCGGTAAGGCAACTTCCGGATGATGTACCACACCCAAATCCGCCTGGTACCAGCGGGTGAGAATATCGGCCTGTAGGACTTCTTGTGGTGTTCCCGAGGCAACCAACTGCCCTTGATGCAGCAATAAAATACGATCTGCATACAGTGCGGCTAAATTGAGATCGTGAAGCACGCAACACACGGCAATGGGCTGTTGGCGTGTCAGTGTACGCAGCAATCTCAGCGTATGTTGCTGGTGGTAAAGATCCAGTGCTGAGGTTGGTTCATCAAGAAATAACCAGGCTGGCGTTGGTTGCGGTTGCCAAAGTTGAGCCAACACACGAGCAAGTTGCACTCGCTGCTGCTCACCGCCGGAAAGTTGGCGATAATCTCGTTGTGCCAAGTCGAGACAGTCGGTTTGCGCCATCACCTGTTGTATTGCTAGCTGCGCATCACGCTTACCATGTGGCGCTCGCCCCATGCTGACCACTTCCTCTACGGTAAAGGGAAAGGCCAAATCGCTATGTTGGCGCATCACCGCACGCACTTTCGCCAGTTGCTGGGGTTGCCACTGTTCCAACGGACGTCCAAGTAACTGGCATTCGCCACAGCCTGGAGCTAAATACCCGGTTAACAAACGCAGCAACGTCGATTTACCCGCACCGTTAGGTCCGATAATTGCGACCATTTCACCACTGTTGATGCTGAGTGAAACGTCGTTGATTAACCTGCGTGAACCCAGGCTGTAGCGTAATTGCTGCGCGGTCAGACTTGATGTGTTATCCACCCACACGCTCCCGCTGGCGCATAACCAGCCATAAGAAGTAAGGCCCGCCAATCAGACTGGTCATCAAACCGACGGGCATTTCCGCCGGTGCAACCAGCGTGCGTGCAAACGTATCACTGACCAACAACAGGCAGGCTCCCCCCAGAGCAGAGCAAGGTAACAGCCAGCGATGGTCACCGCCAAGGCGCATACGCACCAAATGCGGCACCACAAGGCCGATAAAGCCAATAACACCGCTCATCGCGACTGCCGCACCAATCAACAAGGCGCTCAATAACAACAACTGCAGTTTGGCACGCTGGACATTTACACCAAGGTAATGGGCCTCTTCATCACCCAGTTGCAATAAGTTCAGTCGACGTGCCTGCAACAGCGTGAGTAGGGTGGCGGGTAAGATAAGCGAGGCGGAAACGGCCAGCGTAGGCCACTGTGACTGGCTCAAGCTGCCCATCATCCACAATGAAAACTGACGCAATTGCTGATCGTTACTGAGGTAAGACAGCACGCCAATTGCTGCCATACACAGCGCATTAATGGCAATGCCTGCCAGTAGCAGACGCGACAGGCTGCCGTGGCCACTGCGACTGATCCCGTAGATCAAGATCGATACCAGCATACTGCCAAGAAACGCTGCCAGCATGTGGCCATAGAGGGCGATCACCGGTGGCAAGGCCAGCGGCATGACAATAATCAGCGCGACAAACAGTGCGCCGCCACTGCTGATACCCAATAGACTGGGGTCCGCCAACGGGTTGCGGAACAGCCCCTGCATGACGGCGCCGGATACGGCCAACGCGCAACCAATCACCACCGCTAACAGGACGCGCGGCAGGCGGATATTCAACCAGATATGCCAGGTTGTGTCGCTAAAGGGTTGTTGCCACAAAGTGCGGAATGACAACGTCAGTGCCCCCATATTGGCGGCGCACAGAGCCAGCACAGCCAGCAACACCAGTAGACCGGTAATCGCCAGGCGTGGGGAAGTGCGGCTGTGCATTACTTTTGCTCCGCCGCATTGCGCAATTTAGCCAGTGCGGCAGGTGTTTCTAACCCAAAGCCGAGCAGCGCCATATCATCAACGATCAGCACACGATGTTGTTTACCTGCGGGCGTGAGGGCGATGCCGGGTAATTTCCAAAGCTGTTCCTGTCCACCGAGAGTTTTAATGCCGTCAGTAGTGACCAGTAATAGGTCGGGAGCGCTGGCGATCACGCCTTCCTGCGACAGTGGGCGGTAGCGGCTGAATCCTTGCATGGCGTTTTTCAGACCTGCTGCTGTAATGACAGCATCGGCCGCGGTGTGCTGCCCGGCAGCCATGGGTGTAATACCGCCATGGCTCATGACGAACAAGACCCTGACCGGCAAGGCATCCGTTTTTATCGCCGCCAGTTGTTGCTGGTAGCGAGTGTTTAACTGCTTGCCTTGGTCGGCTCGTTGCAGCGCATCGGCGATGACGGTGATTTTTTCCGGCACGCTCTGCAACGTTGTATCGCCTGGAATGCGCACCACTTTAACGCCGCTTTCTTCCAGCTGTTTGAGTACCAGGGCCGGCTCGGCCAACGCAGTAGTCAGTACCAGCGTGGGTTTTAACGCCAAAATGCCTTCGGCATTGAGTTGGCGCATGTAGCCGACATCCGGCAGCTTTTTGACGGCTTCCGGTTGCAGACTGGTACTGTCTCGCGCTATCACTTCATCGCCCGCGCCCAGTGCGAAGGCAATTTCGGTGACGTCACCACCTATCGAGACAATACGTTCTGCCGCCGACGCGGTGAACGGTAACGCCAGCGTAATACACAACGCCAGGCGACGGATCAATGAAGGTTTCATGCAGCAATGTCCTTAGGCTCAAGTGCGGCGACTTGCTCACGCCACTGGGTTTGTTCAGGTTGACCCTCAGTACGTTGGCCGTAGAGCTGGGCAATTTGTGTGCCGTCAGCAGCGAACAATTCCAGGCTGGTGACAAAGCCGTCTTTGGTCGGTTTACGGGTGATCCAACTTTCGGCGATTGCATCTTCGATTAGATGCAGGGTAAAGCGACGGTTAAAGACGTTAATCCAGCCTTCCTGTGGCATCAGACGTTCAATCTGGCCGGTGAATATCTGCACGCAACCACGGTTGCCGACAAAAATCATGATCTCGTTTTGTAAGCTGTGGGCGGCATCAAGCAATTGCGCCAAGGCGCTGTTATCGACCCGATAAGCCAGATCGTTACCGACGGCCTTGAAGGCCTGCTGGCGCGTCAGTTTGTTGCGGCTCAACAACTGGAAGAATTGGTGAACATCGGTCATTTCACGCCATTCGCGGTCGATCTTTTCGTTGTCCGGTGCGGCGTTACTGACGGTGGCGTCCGGGGCTTTCAGTTCCAACGTCGGATTGTCTGCACTCAGGTGACGTTCCACCAGTGCCATCCAGGCGGCCAGGTCGGTTTCGTCGGTGGTGTATACTTTATGCAACGCGTCCCCTTGATGATCGAAGAACTGAATGCTGTGACGTACACCGCGCTTGTTGGTTTCGCTCATGGCGAACACGCTGGCCCATTGATTGAGGAACAGCCGCAAATCCAATTCACGTGGGTTGAGGATCAGTCCAGCGTGGCCGTTCAGGTGCTGGTTACGGTACCGGCCCATTTGCTCATGCACTGCATAGCTGTTGCGAGTGATGGATTTGGTGACGCCAACCTGCTCCAGCTCGGTCAGCAGGGTACGAGCATCGGCCTGCAGACGACGAGTATCCTGATCAACGCGAGCATGGGTCAGTTCCGCTTCGCTGACGCCAAGCAGCTCGGCCAGATCGCGCGCGTATTTGCCTGGGTTATCAATTTTGGCCTGCTGGTAGCGTTCGTAGAGGGTATTGCTCATAGATAGTTCTCCTGTGTGAGGTTCAATCGGCGGGCATTCGGGTTGCCCGCCGGAATTAAAACGTTACCACTGGTAGCTGACCAGCAGTTTTGCGTTACGGCCATCCTGCGGAATGCCCTGTGGCGAGTAGTATTCTTTGTCGAATGCGTTACCCAGAACTACCGTAGTAGTGATGCCTTGCAGGCGTTCACGCCCTTTATAGCTCAGATAAAAATCGTTGACGCCGTAGCCACCTTGTTCTGGTGTGCCGGTTTCTACACGACTAGCGCGTTGGGTGAGAGTGGCTACCCAACCGGTTGACAAGCCTGTTTCACCCAGCGGGATATCCAGTGTGCTCGTGACGGTATCCGGATTGATGCTGTTTAGCCATTCGCCACTGGTTTCGTTCTTGCCGCGAGTACGGTTGTATGCCAAGTCCCAGCCAAAAATTGAAGTTTTATAACTCAGCATGGCGTCCCAACCCCAGATTTTTGCCCGGTCAATGTTGGTCGAGAAAGTGGTACAACTGATGCAATAAGGGCCACGCGGGCCACGACCCAATTCCATAGTGACATCTGTTGTGATGTAGTCCCGGGCCTTGGTGTCGAAGTAGCTGGCTTTGAATTGCAGGCTGTCATCAGCCAACAGCAGGTCGTCAAAGCGTAATCCGAAACCATATTCTTGGGTCGCATTGGTTTCAGGTTTCAGATTTGGGTTGGGCACCCAATTGTTGGTAATAGTGGTTGGTCCCATAGGGATCGAAAAATGTTTGGAGTCGTTGTACATCTCACCCATCGTTGGGGCACGGAAGGCCTGCGAGTAGGAACCGAACAGCATCAACCAGTCAGTTGGCGTGATGCTGACTGCACCACGTGAGGACCACTTGTCGGCATCCACATCTGCGTACCCGTCGCTAGAGCCTTTATAATTATCGTAACGCGTCCCGGCAAGCAGGGTGATTGGCAAATCACGCAAGGTAATTTCGTCTTGTAACCAGCCAGAAGCAAAGTTGATTTTTGCCTGTGGGAAGCTTTCCGTTGCGCCGCCTGGCGTTTGTTCCTGCTTGTAAGCTTCACTGCCGTAGGTAAACAAATGGGAAGCGAAGGTGTCCGCAAACAATCGCGTGCGGTTTTCCAGCTTCGCACCACGGGTGGTTTGTTTGCGAGCCTCATCTTCACTGCCGTTGGTGTGCGCGTTAATCTCTACTTCGGAATAATAGACTTTGGCTTCTGCATCGAGCCAGTCTTGGCCTACAGGTTTCAATTTGTAGCTGAGTTGACCGTCACGTTGGATTGTCGAACGGTCAGTCATCCGGTTACCGCTGCTGCTGGCGGACTCTTGCGGGTTTTTGGGCTCCTGAGCCCGGTTATTGTAGTAACGCAAATCCCCGCTTAACGACTGGTTCTCATCGAGCGTCCAGGTTCCTTTAGCCAGTACATTACTAATGGTTTCATCATTCGGCGCATCAAAACCGTTACCCTGGCGCAGATTACCGACATCGCGGGTGCCGAATGACAGCAGGCCGTCGAGGTTGTCAGTCTTGCCGTAGGCGCTGGCGCCCATACCCAGGCTGTGATCGCCGCTGCCGGCGGTGCCGTAAACCCGGTAGCCGCTATTATGGCCCGGCAGCAACAAATCAGCGGCATCCACCGTTTCATAGGCAATTACGCCACCCAGAGCACCGCTGCCATACAGCAGGGCCGAAGGGCCGCGTACCACTTCGATACGTTTTACCAACGCAGGATCGAGGAAGGTCGCACCAAGGTGTCCGGTGTCGGTACCCTGACGGATGCCATCAACTAATGTCAGTACGCCATTTTTACCGTAACCGCGCATAAAAACGTCTTGGCCATTACTGCGGCCGGTGCCATTGACGGTAATACCCGGCACGCGGCGTAGCATATCGGCGGCGCTGGTGGCGGTTTGGCTTTGCGGCGTATCGCGTTCGATCACTGTCACCATCATTGGAGCTTCAAAGCTGCTGCGCGCGTTGCCGGTGGCGGCCACGGTCATTGTTTCGTCGCTGGTTTTGTCCTTTTTCACTGGCGAAGCCGCCGTCGTAGAAAGAGAAGAAGTCGTGCTGTTGGTTTGTGCAAAAGTCACCGTCGGCAGAGCGCAGGCAATCGCCAGACTCAATGCGGATAAACGCAGCCGGGTGTAAGGAATCAGAGGCATGTCGCAACTCTCCGTATGTTTTAAACATATCAATAGATTTGCTGGCTGCCTGGATCAAAAACGATCGGGGTGGCTGGCGTTGAGGGATAGGTATTACTTGGTCAGGATCAATTTCCCGGCTTTAGTCTGCCGCAACTGGTAGCGCTGGCCCTGATGGATGATGATCGCCACACCGTCAGCGTCGAGCAGTTGTACGCTGTCGTAGCAGGGAGGTGAGACCAGACCGCTGTCAGCGGAGGACGTGGCTTTGGCAGGCTGGTTGTGGTTGTTATTATCCATCGTCATGTGTGTATAAAGCCGATTTTAAATGGTAATTAATATCAAATTGAGAATCATTATCATGTGAACGAAAGGTTACATCAAGGAAAATTTTCTTACCAATGGAACCTTTTTGCAGGAAAGTGATGTGATACGGGCTGAGCAACTCAGCCCGTAAGAAATGCGGTTATTTCAGCAGCGTTTCGATGCGGTCAAATAAGCGTTCGGGTTTGGTGATCGGTGCGAAACGTTTCACACGTTGTCCGTCGGCTGTCAGCAGGAACTTGGTGAAATTCCATTTGATGCGTTGGCTACCTAATACGCCCGGTGCCAGTCGCTTTAATTCGTTAAAGAGCGGGTGTGCGCCGGGGCCGTTTACCTCAACTTTACTGAACAACGGGAAGCTGACGCCGTAGTTCAGCGTGCAGAAGTTGGCAATTTCCAGTGGATCGCCGGGTTCTTGCGCACCGAATTGATTGCAGGGAAAACCCAGTACCATCAGACCGCGCTCGCGGTAGTATTGCCAAAGGTTTTCCAACCCACGGTACTGCGGAGTAAACCCGCATTTGCTGGCGGTATTCACCACCAAATAAGCCCGGGCGGGAAAGTCACCCAGGGTTTTGTGTTCCCCTTGCAATGTAATGCAGGGGATGGATAACAGTGAATTGCTCATGCAGGGAACTCCATATCCTGTGACAGAAGCGCTCTATAGCGCTGCAATAGGCATAATTATAGATGAGTCGCAGGCGGGTGGAAAAGCCGGGGCGGGCGCCCCGGTTAGTGGATCAGAAGCGGGTATCTACCGCATCCGCGAGCATGGCCAGCAACTGTTCGCTGTCGGACCAGCTCAGGCAAGGATCGGTGATCGACTGGCCGTAGGTCAGTGGTTGTCCTGCAACGATTTTCTGTGTGCCTTCCACCAGGAAGCTTTCTGCCATCACACCGGTGACGGCGACAGAACCGGCGCGAATTTGCTGGCAAACATTTTCTGCCACTTCCAGTTGGCGACGATGCAATTTCTGACAGTTACCGTGACTGAAATCGATCACCAGATGTTCCGGCAGATCGAATTCACGCAGGCTGTCGCAAGCGGCAACGATGTCTGTCGCGTGATAATTCGGCGTTTTGCCCCCGCGCATGATGATATGACCATACGGATTGCCACTGGTCTGATAGATAGTCATCTGCCCGTGTTTGTCCGGTGACAGGAACATATGCCCGGCACGTGCTGCACGGATAGCATCAATGGCAATACGGGTGTTACCGTCTGTCCCGTTCTTAAAGCCGACCGGGCAGGAAAGTGCTGAAGCCATTTCACGGTGAATTTGGCTTTCTGTGGTGCGTGCACCAATCGCACCCCAACTGATCAGGTCGGCAATGTATTGGCCGACAACCATGTCGAGGAACTCGGTAGCGGTGGGCAGGCCGAGTTGGTTCACTTCCAGCAACAGTCGACGGGCCATTTCAATGCCACGATTCACCTGGAAAGTCCCATCCAGCGCCGGATCGGAGATCAGACCTTTCCAGCCCACCACGGTGCGCGGTTTTTCAAAATAGGTGCGCATCACGATTTCCAGGCGATCCTGATAACGAATGCGCAGGGCGTTCAGTCGGCCGGCATAATCAATGGCAGCGTCAAGATCGTGGATAGAGCAAGGACCGATAACCACCAGGAGACGGCGATCCTCACCGGTCAGGATTTTCTCAATTCGCTTACGTGACGCTGTCACGTTGTCAGCGATTTCCGCCGAGATCGGCAACGTCTCTGCCAACGCTTGCGGCGTCACGAGGCTGTCGATGCGCGCGGTCCGCAGTTCATCTGTTTTGTGCATGATTTTCTCTAAAGACTTTTCTTCGCTGCGGCAGGAGTGCCGGGAAGTGATGGCGATCACAATAACGTAAAAACCGATGAATTCAACCGGAGAAACTGTGTTCTCTTGATCAAAGCCGCGAAAAAAAGCACAAAAATTATGGGCTATGAGGAAATCATCAACAGATGGCAGGGGGCTTCCCCGCCATCAGATTATCAGAACATGCGACGGCTCATTCCCAGAATATCCAGAATTTTTGTCGAGATTTCTTCTACCGAATAATTGGTCGTATTCAGATAGCGAATTTGATTTTTGCGGAACAGCGCTTCAACTTCAGCGAGTTCCATGCGGCACTGACGGATAGAGGCATAACGGCTATTCTCACGCCGTTCTTCACGGATCGCGGCTAAACGTTCCGGGTCGATAGTCAGGCCGAAAAGTTTGTGCTGAAACGGCTTCAGCGCGGCAGGAAGATGCAAATTGTCCATATCGTCGGCGGTAAACGGATAGTTGGCGGCGCGAATACCAAATTGCATCGCCAGGTACAGGCTGGTGGGGGTCTTTCCGCAGCGAGACACACCGAGCAAAATCACCTGAGCTTGATCAAGATTACGCAACGAAATTCCGTCATCGTGCGCCAATGTGTAGTCAATGGCGGCAATACGTGCGTCATATTTCCCAAGATTGCTGGCAGTCAGTCCGTGGGTGCGGTTCGGTACCGGGGTCGGTTCCACATCCAGTTCGCCCTGCAGCGGGCCAACCAGCGCTTGCACGATATCCTGACAAAACCCTTCACTTTGAGTAATCACATTGCGCACTTCCGGCGAGATGATCGAGTAAAACACCAGCGGCCGTACGCCGGTATCACGATAAATCTCGTTAATCTGCTGACAGACACCACGGGCGCGCGCTTCAGTTTCCACAAAGGGCAGCGTAAAGGTTGTGGCCGTCACCGGAAATTGCGACAACACTGCGTGACCCAAAACCTCGGCAGTGATCGCCGTACCGTCCGAAATATAAAAAACGCTTCTTTCCACCCTAGGCTCCTTACCTGAAACAGTGACGCAATTATCACACCTGCTTATCCTTATCATCATGGGCTTCATATAATCCAGCGGTAAAGGGGCGGGCAGAAAAATTGTGATAATGCGGACAGAGTCGGTCATTAATTCTGCAGGAAGAGGGGGTGATGACGGGTAAAAATTTCAGTGAAACACTATTTCAATTTTAATGAAAAGTTTGAGATTATTTCCCTTGAATAATTATTCTTCATTATGGTGTTATTTTGGTCTAAAGCATGACAAAGAATAGGGTTTTTAAAACTGTAGTTTAAAAAATACTTAATTTGTTGAGTTTTAAGCTTTTAGTGCGACGGGGAACGATTCCACCGTCATTTTCCCTTTCAGGAAGTTTTCCTAAAATCCACTTTCTTCACCGGGTTGATCGATTCACCTTTCCATTTCCTATGGATCATTGTGCTAGTCTGATTCGGCACCGTTTTAGCGGCGCTGAGAAAGCAAGCGAATTAAATCCGTCTATACCCTACTGATAGCAATAAGGATTGTCTCGATGTCCAACAATGGCCCAGACTTGCGTAATGTGCTTTGGTACAACCAGCTCGGCATGCACGACGTTGACCGTGTCGGCGGCAAAAACGCCTCCCTCGGTGAAATGATCACCAATCTTTCCGATTTGGGCGTGGCCGTGCCAAACGGTTTTGCCACCACCGCGCAGGCGTTTAACGATTTCCTCGAGCAAAGCGGTGTTAACCAGCGCATCTATCAGCTACTGGATCAAACTGACGTTGACGATATTGCTCAATTGACCAAGGCGGGCGCACAAATCCGCCAATGGATTATCGACACGCCATTCCATGCGGAATTCGAGCGTGAAATTAACCTGGCTTACCAGCAACTGGCCGACGGCGAGCCGGAAGCGTCATTTGCCGTGCGTTCATCGGCAACTGCGGAAGATATGCCGGATGCGTCCTTTGCCGGCCAGCAGGAAACCTTCCTCAACGTGCAGGGTATCGACGCCGTCATGGTGGCGATTAAGCACGTATACGCCTCCCTGTTTAACGACCGCGCCATTTCCTACCGGGTGCATCAGGGCTATGACCATCGCGGCGTGGCGCTGTCAGCCGGCGTTCAGCGCATGGTGCGTTCTGACCTGGCGTCTTCCGGCGTGATGTTCACCATTGATACCGAATCTGGCTTTGATCAGGTGGTGTTTATCACCTCCGCCTTCGGCCTGGGTGAAATGGTGGTACAGGGTGCGGTAAACCCTGACGAATTCTATGTGCACAAACCGACGTTGCTGAAAGGTAACCCGGCTATCGTGCGCCGTAACCTTGGTTCGAAAAAAATCCGTATGGTGTATGCACCATCGCAGGATCATGGCAAGCAGGTCCAAATTGAAGACGTGCCAGAACAGCAACGCAATCGTTTCTCTCTGACTGACGAAGAAGTGCAAGGGCTGGCTCATCAGGCACTGCTGATTGAAAAGCACTATGGCCGCCCGATGGATATCGAGTGGGCCAAAGACGGCCATACCGGAAAGCTCTTGATCGTGCAGGCGCGTCCGGAAACAGTGCGCTCTAACGAGCAAACCATGGAGCGCTACCAGCTTAATGGTTCCAGCCCGGTGCTGGTGGAAGGGCGTGCTATCGGTCATCGCATTGGCGCCGGCCCTGTGAAGGTCATCCATAATATCAGCGAGATGGATCGTATCGAGCCAGGTGACGTTCTGGTGACTGATATGACCGACCCGGACTGGGAACCGATCATGAAAAAGGCCGCCGCAATCGTCACTAACCGTGGCGGTCGTACCTGCCATGCGGCGATCATTGCGCGTGAACTGGGCATTCCGGCAGTGGTTGGCTGCGGTAACGCGACCGATCTGCTGAAAGAGGGCCAACAGGTCACCGTTTCTTGTGCAGAAGGCGATACCGGCTTCGTCTACAGCGATATCCTCGATTTTGACGTGCAGAGTTCCGAAGTGACCGAATTGCCGGTTCTGCCGCTGAAAATCATGATGAACGTCGGCAACCCTGATCGTGCCTTTGACTTCGCGCGTTTGCCGAATGAAGGTGTGGGCCTGGCCCGTCTGGAATTTATCATCAACCGTATGATTGGCGTGCATCCGAAGGCGTTGCTGGAGTTTGATCAGCAGACGCCAGAGCTGCAAGCGGAAATCACGACGCTGATGCAGGGCTACGACCATCCGGCCGAGTTCTATGTCGGCCGTCTGACGGAAGGGATTGCTACGCTGGGTGCGGCGTTCTGGCCTAAGCGTGTGATTGTGCGTCTTTCTGACTTTAAGTCCAATGAATACGCCAATCTGGTTGGCGGTGAGAAGTATGAGCCGCACGAAGAGAACCCAATGCTGGGCTTCCGTGGTGCCGGTCGTTATGTTTCGGATAACTTCCGTGACTGCTTCGCGATGGAATGTGATGCGGTAAAACGAGTACGTAACGAAATGGGCCTGACCAACGTTGAGATCATGGTGCCGTTTGTTCGCACCGTGGCACAAGCAGAAGCCGTAGTTGCCGAATTGGCGCGCCAGGGTTTGAAGCGCGGTGAGAATGGCCTGAAAGTGATCATGATGTGCGAGATCCCATCCAATGCGCTGTTGGCGGATCAGTTCCTGGAACATTTCGATGGCTTCTCAATCGGCTCTAACGACATGACTCAGTTAACGCTGGGGCTGGACCGTGACTCGGGTGTGGTATCTGAACTGTTTGATGAGCGTAACGAAGCAGTGAAAATTCTGTTGTCGATGGCGATTCAGGCGGCGAAGCGTCAGGGTAAATACGTTGGTATCTGCGGTCAGGGGCCTTCTGATCACGAGGACTTTGCGGAGTGGTTGATGGATCAGGGCATTGACAGCCTGTCACTCAATCCGGACACCGTAGTACAAACCTGGGTTAATCTGTCTAAGAGAAAGTAATTCTCACACGCTGATTTATCCCTGGCCATAAAGCCGTAACTTTGTTGCGGCTTTATTATTTCTGAATGTAAATAGAAAGGGTGAAAGGAATAATAACAGTCAAAAAAAGAATAAAAAAAAGCCCATCATAGGAGACGGGCAAAGACTACACACAGCAATTCACATGTATGGCATTACATTGTTTGGAAATCTTGCTTTAAATCAGGTATTTGAAGCAATATATGGCAATCATACTAGATATTTAAACACCAATAGTCATTAAGAATCATCCTAATCAATATTCATATTCCCATTTATTTTTAACACGAGTGAATATTATTGGGCTGATAAAAAGATGTATTTTTTCGGTATGTTTAATGTGTGCTCAAAAGAAAGTCACGGCGGTGATTTTATTATCGTGATCGGTTAATTCAGAAAAGCAGGTGAGATGCAGGGGCGAGGGAAGATCTCTGCCCGGCAGCCCGGGCAGAGTTGAGAGTTACATTTGTTCCAGGTCTTTAGCGACCTCTTTCACATCGGCGGTGGGTTCTGGCGCTTCGCTCATCCAGGCCGTGAGCAAGCGATAGGATACAGCCAACACCACTGGGCCGATAAACAGGCCAATCATACCGAACGCCAGTAAGCCGCCAATAACGCCAGACAGGATCAGCAACATCGGCAAATCGGCACCCATGCGGATCAGTACAGGACGCAGCACGTTATCCAGCGTGGCAACCACACAGCTCCAGACCAGTAGCACGGTGCCCCAGGTTGTATCGCCGCTCCAGTACAGCCAGATAATCGCCGGCACCAGCACCAGTAGCGGTCCGAGCTGGGCGACACAACAGATGAAGATCAGCACGGTTAGCAACGTCGCGGCAGGAATACCGGTTATTGCCAGGCCAATGCCGCCCAAGACAGACTGCACCAACGCTGTCACTACAACGCCTAGCGCTACTGCGCGGATCGCCTGTCCGGCCAGTACCACTGCTGCATCGCCGCGTGAGGCACCGAGACGTGTCGCAAAGTGGCGGATACCCAGAGCAACTTGCTCGCCACGAGCATAGAGTAAAACGCTAAACAGCAGCATCAATGTGCAATGTAACAAGAGGCGGCCAATATGTGCCGCTTGCGCGACAAACCAGGTCGCTGTCTGACCGAAGTAAGGCTGGACCTTTGCCACCAGGGCCGTTCCGCCTGCACTCACCAGCGTGTGGTAACTGGTGTAGATCTTATCGCCGATCATCGGGATCGATTGCAGCCAGGCCAGATCGGGAATATGCAATTTGCCAGGCGTGCTAGCCCAGGCAACAACGGGAGCGCTGTTGTCCACTACGCTGCTCACTAGCAGAGATATCGGCAGTATGAACAGCAGGATCAGCAGTATCGTCATCACGACCACCGCCAATGAACGTCTGCCCCAAAGTATTTTTTGCAATTTAATGAGCAATGGCCACGTGGCGATGACCACCATGCCAGCCCAGGCAAAGCCGAGAATAAAGGGTTGAATGACCCAAAAGCAGGCGACGATCATAATGGCGATAAATAGCACGCCAAAAATAATCCGTGGCAAATCGTATCGGGATTGCGGGATTGTCATGAATGAGTTCTCATCCTGGTAAGTTAACTCCTTGGGACCGTTTAATCATGGTGCATATTGGTCAAAAATTACAGGGCGACGCACCTTTTGTTGCGGGCCATTCTGTGGCAAGGCAATTGCAATAATGTGCATGCCTTCACTAAACGAGTATGTTAGTTTTTATCTCTAATAAAAAATAGGGCGGGTCTGAATAAAGGCCTGATTCAGCGTTCATTAACGCATATAAAACAGACAGACAGGGTCAAAAATCGAATGATCCCACAGATTTCTCAAGCGCCCGGCCTCGTTCAGCGGGTGCTCGACTTTTTGGAAGCGTTAAAGCAAAACGGATTCAACGGCGATATCGCCACCAGCTATGCCGATCGGCTGACGATGGCGACCGACAACAGTATCTATCAGTTGCTGCCCGATGCCGTCGTGTTCCCTCGTTCAACTGCAGATGTGGCGTTGATTGCGCGTCTGGCGGCAGAGGAGCGCTTCAGTGCATTGACCTTTAGCCCGCGCGGCGGCGGTACCGGCACTAACGGCCAGTCACTCAACACCGGTATCGTGGTGGATATGTCGCGCCACATGAACCGCATTCTTGAGATCAATGTGGAGCAAGGCTGGGTCAAGGTTGAGGCGGGGGTCATTAAAGACCAACTTAACCAGTATTTGCGTCCATTCGGCTATTTCTTCTCGCCGGAACTTTCTACCAGTAATCGTGCCACGCTGGGCGGTATGATCAACACTGACGCCTCAGGTCAGGGGTCGTTGGTGTACGGCAAAACATCGGATCACGTGTTGGGCTTGCGGGCCGTGTTGCTGGGTGGTGATATGATCGACACGCGCGCTATGCCGACGCCATTGGCGGAAACGATTGCTCACGAAGATACGGTTGAAGGCCGGATCTACCACACTGTGCTCAATAGCTGCCGCGATCAGCGAGCACTGATTCTGGAAAAATTCCCCAAACTTAATCGCTTCCTGACCGGGTACGATCTACGGCACGTATTTAGCGATGACATGCAAACCTTCGATCTGACACGTATTCTGACCGGTGCAGAAGGGACGCTGGCCTTTATTACCGAAGCACGGCTGGATATTACGCCATTGCCGAAAGTACGCCGCTTGGTGAATGTTAAATACGATTCGTTTGATTCCGCACTGCGCAACGCCCCCTTTATGGTGGAAGCCAAGGCCCTGTCGGTCGAGACCATCGATTCCAAGGTCCTGAATCTGGCACGTGAGGACATTGTCTGGCATTCGGTGAGTGAATTAATTACCAATGTGCCAGATAAAGAAATGCTTGGTCTGAACATTGTCGAGTTTGCCGGGGATGACAAGGTGTTGATCGACAGGCAGATGGAGGATCTCTGCCAGCGGTTGGATGAATTGATCACCGAAAAGCAGGGCGGTGTGATCGGCTATCAGATCTGTGGAGATCTGGTCGGTATCGAACGCATTTATAACATGCGTAAAAAGGCTGTCGGGTTGTTAGGCAACGCCAAAGGGCGCGCTAAACCTATCCCGTTTGCCGAAGACACCTGTGTGCCACCACAACATTTGGCCGATTACATTGTCGAGTTCCGCCAGTTGTTGGACAGCCATAACCTTAGCTACGGCATGTTTGGCCATGTGGATGCCGGCGTATTGCATGTGCGTCCGGCACTCGATATGTGCGATCCACAGCAGGAAGTGTTGATGAAACAGCTTTCTGACCACGTGGTGGCGCTGACTGCCAAATATGGTGGGTTACTGTGGGGCGAACATGGTAAAGGGTTCCGTGCTGAATACAGCCCTGAGTTCTTCGGTGATCAATTGTTCATGGAGCTGCGGCGTATTAAGGCCGTGTTTGATCCGAACAACCGTCTCAACCCCGGTAAAATCTGTCCGCCGTTAGGTGTTGATGCGCCGATGATGAAAGTAGATGCAGCCAAGCGTGGCACACTTGATCGTCGTATCCCGGTTGAGGTACGCACTTCGTTCCGTGGTGCAATGGAATGTAACGGCAATGGTTTGTGCTTCAATTTTGATGTACGCAGCCCAATGTGTCCGTCGATGAAGATCACCGGTAGCCGTATTCATTCACCCAAAGGTAGGGCGGCGTTGGTACGTGAATGGTTGCGTTTGCTGTCCGAGCAGGGTGTCGATCCACTGGTGCTGGAAAAACAGCTGCCGCAACAACGTCTCAGTTTCCGGACTCTGATAGAGAAAACACGCAATAGTTGGTATGCCGGTAAAGGCGAATATGATTTTTCACACGAAGTGAAAGACGCCATGTCAGGTTGCTTGGCCTGTAAAGCCTGTTCCACCCAATGCCCGATTAAAATTGACGTGCCGGGCTTCCGTTCACGGTTCTTGCAGCTATACCACACGCGCTATTTACGGCCGGCACGCGACTATATGGTCGCGGGTGTGGAGAGTTACACGCCGCTGATGGCGAAAGCGCCGAAAGTGTTCAATTTCTTCTTCCGCCAGCCCTGGGTTCGTGAGTTAAGCCGTAACACCATTGGCATGGTTGATTTGCCTATGCTTTCCAGCCCGACATTGCGTCAGCAGCTTTCCGGTCATGGTGCCATGACGATGACACTGGAGCAGCTTGAAGCGCTGAGCGTGGAAAAGCGTGAGCAGTATGTACTGATCGTACAAGATCCCTTTACCAGCTATTACGACGCCAAAGTGGTGGCGGATTTTGTACGGCTGGTGGAAAAACTCGGTTACCGACCTGTGTTGTTGCCGTTCTCACCGAATGGCAAGGCCCAACATATCAAAGGGTTCCTGACAAAATTTGCTCGCACGGCGCGCAAGACTGCTGATTTTCTCAACCGAGTGGCAAAGCTTGGCATGCCGCTGGTGGGGGTCGATCCGGCGTTGGTGCTGTGCTATCGCGACGAATATAACGAGATCCTCGGTGAGGCGCGTGGAGATTTTCAGGTACAACTGGTGCATGAGTGGCTTCAGCAACGGTTAGCCGAACGTGCAGAACAACCTGCGACGGGCGAAGCCTGGTATTTATTCGGTCACTGTACGGAAACCACGGCGTTGCCGGCAAGCGGCCAACAGTGGGCGTCCATCTTTGCGCGCTTTGGTGCAAAGTTGGAAAATGTCAGCGTCGGTTGCTGCGGCATGGCGGGGACTTACGGGCATGAAGTGAAGAACCTACAGAATTCACTCGGTATTTATGAGCTATCATGGCATCAGGCATTACAACGTCTGCCGCGGCAACGTTGTCTGGCGACCGGTTATTCCTGTCGCAGCCAGGTCAAACGTATTGAGGGTAACGGTGTAAGACACCCATTACAGGCACTTCTGGAGATGATTGAGTGAAACTGTGGAAACGAGAGACGACGCTGGAACAATTAAACCAGGCCGGTGAAGGCTGCATGGTCAGTCATGTGGGGATCCAATTTACCCGACTAGAGGACGATTACCTCGAAGCGACTATGCCGGTTGATCAGCGCACCCGCCAGCCGTTTGGCTTGTTGCACGGTGGTGCATCGGTAGTACTGGCAGAATCGATGGGATCGATGGCCGGTTACCTGTGTAGCGAAGGGGAACAGAAAGTGGTGGGGTTGGAGATCAACGCCAACCATCTGCGGGCGGTATTTGAAGGCCAGGTGCGTGGCGTGTGCCGTGCGCTGCATGTGGGCCGTCGTCATCAGGTGTGGCAGATAGAAATCTTCGATTCACGTGATCGTCTGTGCTGCACTTCACGCCTGACCACGGCCATTATCGACTAAGTTTACCCCGCAGGTAACCTTACCTGCGGGTATTTTTGCCGTTCAGTCAGCTCATAGCTGAAACGGTACCCGCTTAACGAAGTCTTTCTGGAAGGCATTGGCCTTCTCCCAGGTACCTTCCATCGCATATTTCTGACAGATTAAGGTCAGAGTATGACGGGCAAAATGATAGCTCTGAACCCGGAACAGCTGACAACGCTGTGGGTTGTTGATTTCGACAATCAGTCGGTTATGCAGTTTGCTCAACGCATGCAGGTAGCTTTCATCATCACCGTTCTCCAGACACAGATTGGCCATATTCAGGCTGACACTGTTGTAGCGTTTCAGATGGTTGATATTGCACTCCGGACGTTTAAGCGACGCTTCCGCCATGTAGAAATCTACCGTGGCGTCGCGCACGCTGAATTTATAGTCATCAATTTTGCCCAGCAGCCACGCATTCATCGAGATATTCATTTGTCCGCGCTCAATTAGAATTGAATGATAATCATTATCATATTTATTGGGGCGTTCGTGATCAATCATTCTGTTGAAATTTTTATCGTCAGCAGGGGATGCATTAGGGTTGCGGCAACCCAACATAGTCAGTAGCGACTAAACTTTAATCAGAGAGAACGGCGTTTGTGGGGATGGACTGAAAGGCAAAAGGGCGGGAAATGCAGTTAATTGTCGATAAACGCATTTTTAAGACAGACAAAATTCAGAAATAGGTATTTTCTATGAATGTTTAAATCGACATTAAAAGCCCGGCTCTGTAAAGCGTCCGAGCCAGCGGGTAAGGGTTATGGTGTGGCAGGATGTACTGTAAATTCATAAGGATAAAATGATGCCATTTCTCACCGGCAGCGTCTGACGCGCTGACTGTCCCACGCCGTTGCCGCACGGCGAAGCAAAAATCCGGGCTTTTGGCGGATAACCCCGCAAAACAAACGGTTGAAGTGATAATCGTTATCACTAACATAGTAGCAACCCAGATTGGCTGTGGTAAAACACGAGTGTGAGGTAGGCCATATGCAAACGGAAAATGTCGGCACTTTTTCTCTGGACGAAAATGTCTGGCAAGGCATTTTACTCAGTGACAACGCCGTACAACAAATAACGAAACTAATGCAGCAGGATCCACAAGTGAAGGGGCTGCAACTCGGGGTGAAGCAGTCAGGCTGCGCCGGGTTTGCCTATGTGCTGGATCTCACCCGTGCACCTGCTGACGACGACCTGCTGTTTGAGCGCGATGGCGCCAAATTGTATGTGCCGTTGAAAGCCATGCCGTTTATCGATGGCACCACGGTAGATTTTGTCCGTGAAGGGCTGAATCAGATATTCAAATTTAATAACCCTAAAGCTCAGCATGCCTGCGGGTGTGGCGAGAGTTTTGGCGTTTGAGCGATGCAATCAACATGACACGAAGCAATGTAGAAATGCCTAATGAAGTGCAGGCTTGGGTCAGCGAAGGTCGCTACAAAGAAGGTTTTTTTACCCAACTGGCCACTGATGAGTTAGCGAAGGGCATCAATGAAGACGTGGTGCGCGCCATCTCGGCCAAGCGTAATGAGCCTGAGTGGATGCTGGAATTCCGCCTTGAAGCGTACCGCGCCTGGCTGCAAATGGAAGAGCCACACTGGCTGAAAGCAAACTACGACCGGCTGAACTACCAGGACTACAGCTATTACTCAGCGCCGTCCTGTGGCAGTTGTGATGACGCTTGCGGATCGCAGCCCGGCGCTGAACAACAACCGGGCGCGCCGACAGATAACAACTACCTGACCAACGAGGTTGAACTGGCGTTTAACCAGCTCGGCGTCCCTGTGCGTGAAGGCAGTGAAGTCGCGGTCGATGCGATCTTTGACTCGGTTTCGGTCTCGACGACCTACCGCGAAAAGTTGGCGGAAAGCGGGGTCATTTTCTGCTCGTTCGGTGAGGCTATCCACGAATATCCGGACCTGGTGCGTAAATACCTCGGTCGCGTCGTACCGTCCAACGACAATTTCTTTGCTGCGCTGAACGCGGCCGTGGCCTCCGACGGTACCTTTGTCTATGTGCCGAAAGGCGTACGTTGCCCAATGGAATTGTCGACGTATTTCCGCATCAACGCTGCTAAAACCGGCCAGTTCGAACGCACCATTCTGATCGCCGACGAAGGCAGTTATGTCAGCTATATCGAAGGCTGCTCGGCTCCGGTCCGCGACAGTTACCAGCTGCATGCAGCAGTAGTAGAAGTGATTCTGCACAAAGATGCCGAAGTGAAATATTCGACTGTGCAGAACTGGTTCTCTGGCGGTGACAGCAAGGGCGGCATCCTGAATTTTGTGACCAAGCGTGCGTTGTGTGAAGGTGCGGGGTCGAAAATGTCATGGACTCAGTCGGAAACCGGCTCGGCGATCACCTGGAAATACCCTAGCGTGATTCTGCAGGGTGATAATTCTATCGGTGAGTTCTTCTCGGTAGCGTTAACCAGCGGTCATCAACAGGCCGATACCGGTACCAAGATGATCCATATTGGCAAGAATACCCGGTCAACCATCATTGCCAAGGGTATCTCTGCCGGGCATAGCGAGAATACCTACCGCGGCCTGGTGAAGATCCTGCCGGGAGCAGAAAACGCGCGTAACTTTACCCAGTGTGACTCGATGTTGATTGGGCCGGACAGTGGGGCCCATACCTTCCCGTACGTTGAAGCGCGCAACAACAGTGCCCAGTTGGAACATGAAGCTACGACATCAAAAATTGGCGATGACCAACTGTTCTATTGTTTGCAGCGCGGCATCAGCGAAGACAATGCTATTTCGATGATTGTTAACGGATTCTGTAAGGACGTGTTCTCTGAGCTGCCGCTGGAGTTCGCCGTCGAGGCGCAGAAGTTATTGGCTATCAGCCTGGAACACAGCGTGGGCTAAACGCCGGATTTACAGCGCGACAGCGCGATCTAAGGACACTGCATGTTAAGTATCAAGAATTTAAAAGTCAGCGCGGAAGGCAACGAAATCCTCAAGGGA
Source organism: Serratia grimesii NBRC 13537 (assembly GCF_001590905.1). Lineage (GTDB taxonomy): Bacteria > Pseudomonadota > Gammaproteobacteria > Enterobacterales > Enterobacteriaceae > Serratia > Serratia grimesii. The sequence continues at coordinate 59,346 of NZ_BCTT01000010.1, read as the reverse complement.
TTGGACCTGGAGATAAAACCGGGTGAAGTGCATGCCATCATGGGGCCGAATGGTTCAGGCAAAAGCACGCTTTCGGCAACGCTGGCAGGGCGTGAAGAGTACGAAGTGACCGAAGGTGAAGTGACCTTCAAAGGTAAGGATCTGCTTGAACTGGCTCCGGAAGACCGGGCGGGTGAAGGGGTATTCCTGGCGTTCCAGTATCCGGTAGAGATCCCCGGTGTCAGCAATCATTTCTTCCTGCAAACCTCGGTCAACGCAGTACGTAAATACCGCCAACAAGAACCGCTCGACCGCTTTGACTTCGCTGATTTTATTGAAGAAAAAATTGAATTATTGAATATGCCGCCTGATTTGCTGACCCGCTCGGTCAACGTCGGTTTCTCTGGCGGTGAGAAAAAACGTAATGACATTCTACAGATGGCAGCGCTGGAGCCGGATCTCTGTATTTTGGATGAAACTGACTCTGGTTTGGATATTGATGCGCTGAAGATTGTCGCTAACGGTGTTAACTCGCTGCGTGATGGCAAGCGTTCGTTCATTATTGTTACGCACTACCAACGTATTCTGGACTACATCAAGCCGGACTACGTTCATGTTCTCTCTCAGGGGCGCATCGTCAAGTCCGGCGATTTCTCTCTGGTGAAACAGTTGGAGGAGCAGGGTTATGGCTGGCTTACCGACGAACAATAACGCGCGCGCGCTGCAACAACTGTATAGCCTGTTTGAAGCACGCGGTGGTGAGCACTCTGCCCATGCATTGGCGCACTGGCAACAGGCTTTGCGCCTGGGTTGGCCGACCCGCAAACATGAAAACTGGAAATACACCCCGCTGGAAGGTCTGCTTGAACAGCAGTTCCTTGAGCCGCCAGTGGAGCAAGTCACGGCCGCTCAGTTGGATGCGCTGGCGCTGGAGATCGACGCTTATCGACTGGTCTTTGTTGACGGGCGATTTTGTGCGGCGTTGAGCGACAGCGACCTGGGTGTTTATCAGTTCGACATTGCACCCTACGGGACGCTACAGGCGCTACCCGAACCGATCCAGCCCGAGATTTTTTTGCATCTGACGGAAAGTCTGGCGCAGGAAACCAGCATTATTCGCGTAGCCGCCGATAAAATCGCGACGCGGCCGCTGTACCTGCTGCACATCAGCAGCGGACGTGGGGCTGAAGGTGAGGTTAATACCGTGCATCATCGGCATCACCTGGATATCGCGCGTAATGCGCAGGCCGAGGTGATAGAGCATTATGTCAGTCTGAACGAGGCTGCACATTTCACTGGTGCACGTCTCACCGCCAACATCGCTGATAATGCCCAATTTCACCATTGCAAGTTGGCGTTTGAGAGCCAGCCGAGTTACCACTTCGCTCATAACGATCTAGTGATTGGCCGTGATGCGCGGGTGAAGAGTGACAGTTTCCTTTTGGGTGCAGGGCTAACACGGCATAACACCAGTGCACAGCTTAATGGTGAAGGCTCTAATCTGGTGATCAATAGCCTGGTATTGCCGGTCGGTAAAGAGGTGTGCGACACCCGTACTTACCTTGAGCATAACAAAGGCTATTGCGAGAGCCGTCAGTTGCACAAAGTGGTGGTCAGCGATCGCGCTAAAGCGGTGTTTAACGGCATGATCAAAGTGGCTAAACACGCGATTAAAACCGATGGACAGATGACCAACCATAACCTGTTGTTGGGTAAGGTGGCGGAAGTAGATACCAAGCCGCAATTGGAAATCTACGCCGACGATGTGAAGTGCAGCCATGGGGCTACCGTCGGGCGCATTGATGAAGAACAGCTGTTTTATCTGCAATCGCGTGGCATTGACAAGCATGCAGCGCAGCAGATGATCATCTTTGCTTTTGCCGCTGAGCTGACTGAGGGTATTGGTAACGATACTCTCCGTGAATCGGTGCTGGCACGCATTGCACAGCGCCTGCCGGGGGAGGCAGCATGAGTTTTCCGATTGAACGGGTACGCAGTGAATTCCCGCTGTTAGCGCGCGAGGTCAACGGTCAGCCGTTGGCTTACCTCGACAGCGCTGCCAGTGCGCAAAAACCGCAGTCGGTGATCGATCGTGAGCTGGATTTTTATCGTCATGGCTATGCGGCGGTACACCGTGGGATCCACTCCCTGAGTGCTGAGGCGACGCAGGATATGGAAGCCGTGCGTGAAAAAGTGGCGACGTTTATCAATGCCGCTTCGGTTGAAGAAATTGTATTCGTTAAAGGCACTACCGAAGGCATTAACCTGGTGGCTAACAGCTTTGGCCGTCATTTCCTGCAACCCGGTGACAGCATTATCATTACCGAAATGGAGCATCACGCCAATATCGTACCTTGGCAGATGCTGGCGCAGGAACGTGGGCTAAATCTACGCATCTGGCCGCTTCAGCAAGATGGCACGCTGGATCTGGCGCAATTGCCTGGTCTTATCGACACGTCCACCAAATTGCTGGCGCTGACCCAGGTTTCTAATGTGTTGGGGACGGTGAACCCAGTGCAGGAAATTACGGCACAGGCGAAGGCTGCGGGTCTTAAGGTGTTGATCGACGGGGCACAGGCTGTGATGCACCAGCAGGTAGACGTACAGGCACTGGATTGTGACTTCTACGTGTTCTCTGGCCATAAGTTGTATGGGCCTTCCGGTATTGGCATTCTTTATGGCAGGCAGGCCCTATTGCAGCAAATGCCGCCGTGGGAAGGCGGTGGCTCGATGATTCAGCAGGTCAGCCTGACACACGGCACAACGTATGCTGAGCCACCGTGGCGCTTTGAGGCGGGTTCACCAAATACCGCAGGCATCATGGGGTTGGGTGCGGCGATTGATTACGTGAATGCGCTGGGGCTGGCAGCGATTGGTGATTATGAGCAATCTTTAATGCATTACGCTCTGGAAGCCTTGCAACAGGTGCCAACACTGAAAATTTACGGCCCGGCAGAACGCGCCGGTGTTATTGCCTTCAATCTGGGGGAACACCATGCCTATGATGTTGGCAGCTTCCTGGATAAGTATGGTATCGCCATTCGGACCGGGCACCATTGCGCGATGCCATTGATGGCGTTCTATAATGTGCCGAGTATGTGTCGCGCTTCATTGGCGCTCTATAACACGCGTGATGAAGTGGATCGGCTGGTGGCCGGGTTACAACGCATTCAGAAACTGCTGGGATAGGGCGATCGGCGTGTGTGCTCCGCCGAGTGAATGAAAGGCTGTTGTATGAGACATGGGGTCGGCATGCCGACCCCTAAATTATTGAAAGGATCCTCATGGCGAACTTGCCGGACAAAGATAAGTTGGTGCGTAATTTTTCCCGTTGCCTTAACTGGGAAGATAAATATCTGTATGTCATCGAACTGGGCGCGAAGCTACCGGCGCTGGATGACTGTGAGCGTCAGGCGGAAAACCTGATTTCCGGTTGTCAGAGTCAAGTGTGGATCGTGATGCAGCTTGACGAGCAAGGGCACGTTGAATTTCACGGTGACAGCGATGCGGCGATTGTCAAAGGACTGCTGGCAGTGGTGTTTATTCTTTATCACCAGATGACGCCAGAGCAGATTATTGCATTGGATGTCCGCCCGTTTTTTGCCGAATTGGCGTTGAGCCAGCATTTGACACCTTCGCGCTCGCAAGGGTTGGAGGCAATGATCCGTGCTATCCGCGCTCAGGCTGCCAAGCTCTGACGTGCTGTAAGACTCATTGATACGTTGTGTTTCCTTGTGTCAGTGAGTCTTTACAAAGACCTGCCTACCTCTCTATTCATCCCGCAAATTAGTGACATATCAGCAGCTTACCTATTGACGTTATGTTGACAAATGCACAAAGCGATTACGTTATAACATGTTGATTTTTAGAGGACTTATTGCCTTTGACGTCAGCATTGCTAGTATTAATCAGGTCTTGTCTGATTTACCCGCGGTCAGGCGCCAGATAGCCTTGTGGCCGAACCGTAATAAGCATAATAGGGATGATAATGAAACGTGCGTTGAGTTTAATGGGCATGCTGTTTGCCACCGTACTGACCGGCACCCAAGCCGCCAGCGCGAGCGAATACCCGCTGCCACCACCAGACAGTCGCCTGATTGGCGAAAACACCACTTATACCGTACCGAACGACGGGCGTCCGCTGGAGGCCATTGCGGCTGACTATAAGATTGGTCTGCTGGGTATGTTGGAAGCCAATCCTGGTACAGACCCGTTTTTGCCAAAGCCGGGAACGGTATTGACCATCCCGACCCAAATGCTGTTGCCAGACACCAAGCGTGAGGGGATCGTGGTTAACCTGGCTGAGCTGCGTTTGTACTACTACCCGAAAGGTGAAAATAAGGTCATCGTTTATCCTATCGGTATCGGTCAGACGGGGATGCATACGCCGTTGCAAGTGACCTCCGTCAGCCAAAAAATCCCGAACCCGACCTGGACACCTACAGCCAACATCCGTAAACGCTATCAAGAAAAAGGTGTGACGTTGCCTGGCGTGGTTCCGGCCGGTCCTGAAAACCCAATGGGGTTGTTCGCTATGCGTTTGGCGATGGGGCACGGTGAGTATTTGATCCACGGTACCAATGCTAACTTCGGTATTGGCATGCGCGTGAGTTCCGGTTGTATCCGCTTGCGGCCAACCGATATCGAGGCGCTATTCAATATGGTGCCGCGTGGCACGCGAGTTCAAGTGATCAACGACCCGGTGAAAATTTCCGTTGAGCCGGACGGTAAACGCTATGTCGAGGTACATCAGCCGTTGTCGAGAGTCGAAAGCGATGATCCGCAAACCATGCCGATTACACTGTCTAAAGCCGAAAAAGCGTTTGTTGGCGATGCACAGACCGATCAGGCAGTGTTCGATAGTGCGGTTGTACGCCGCTCTGGCATGCCGGTACTGGTTAACCTTGGTCAGAACCCATCTGATGTTAGTTTAACGCCTGTAGCCTCACAGGAAGCGAATAAGGGCCTATTCAAGGGCGCACCTATCAGCTCGGTGAATTAAAACGCGGTTATAATGGATATTACAGAGGGGTTCAGCATGCTGAGCCCTTTTTTTTCGCCTGGTGGTAAGAGGGGACTCATCGGGGGAGCGACAGGCAAAAAAAACGGCGCACAATGTGCGCCGTTTTCATTAACCGAAGCTAACTTACTTTTTGTAAGCGTGAGCTTGGTTGTCCAGGCGCTGGTTAGCACGTGCTGCGTCGTCTTTAGCTGCTTGAACGTCAGAACGGATTGCGTTCACGTCGTTGCTCAGCTGGTCAACTTTAGCGTTCAGAGTCTGAACGTCAGAAGACAGTTGATCGATTTTAGCATTGCTAGAGCAGCCTGCCAGCAGAGTGGAACCCAGGATTACCGCGCCCAGTACCAGTTTAGTACGATTCATTATAACACCCTCTAGATTGAGTTAATCTCCATGTAGCGTTACAAGTATTACACAAACTTTTTTCGAAAGAGAATAATTTTTTTGTATTGGAGTGCTTTATTTTGATCGTTCGCTCAAACTTGCATCTTCTTTTGAGAAATAGTTAAAAAATGTAGGGAAAACAGCCGGATTCCATGGGACAACTCCGATTTATAATTAGCCAAATAATGAGCAATCGATGGTTGCGTTTTTGAGAAAATAGTTTACTACTGCTAAAAAAAACGCCGCAAAGCGGCGTTTTTGACAAAAGAATTATGTCACGTTTTATATTAGAGCACGTGAACCGAGGCAGTATTGGTGGTGCCACTTGGTACCAGGGCACCAGAAACCATCACCACAACGTCGCCTTTTTGTGCAAGACCGCTGGCCAACGCCGCTTCTTTACCAATGCGGTAGAAATCGTCGGTAGAGGCGATTTCCTTAACCATCTGTGGAATCACGCCTTTGCTCAGAATGAGCTGGTGAGCGGTGACTTCATTGGTGGTCAACGCCAGGATCACTGCGTTAGGGAAGTATTTACGCACGGATTTGGCTGATTTACCGCCGCTGGTGGCAACAACGATCAGTGGCGCATCCAGTTTTTCTGCGGTTTCAACAGCACCACGGCATACTGCTTCAGTGATGCGCAGTTTGCGGTTGTCATTCAGGCTGTCGATACGGCTTGGCATTACGCGATCTGTGCGCTCACAGATGGTCGCCATGATGGTAACGGCTTCCAGTGGGTACTTACCCTTGGCGCTCTCACCTGACAGCATGACAGCGTCGGTACCATCCAAAATGGCGTTAGCAACGTCGCCAGCTTCTGCGCGGGTAGGGCGCGGGTTTTTGATCATTGAATCGAGCATCTGCGTTGCGGTGATAACCACTTTGCGTGCACGATTACATTTTTCGATCATCATCTTCTGCGCGAAGATCACTTCTTCTACCGGAATTTCCACACCCAGATCACCACGAGCAACCATGATGCCGTCAGACGCTTCGAGGATCTCGTCGAAGTTGTTCAGGCCTTCCTGGTTTTCGATTTTAGAGATGATCTGGATTTGCTCACCACCGTGGGCTTTCAGGTGTTCACGGATTTCCAGCACGTCTGAACGTTTACGGATAAAGGACGCAGCAACGAAGTCCACACCTTGTTCGCAGCCGAAAATCAGATCGCGTTTGTCTTTTTCTGCCAGTGCAGGCAACTGAATAGAAACGCCTGGCAGGTTAACGCCTTTGTTCTCGCCCAGGTCACCGCTGTTCAGCACCTTACAAACCACTTCGTTTTCGGTCACGTTGGTGACTTCCATGCCGATCAGACCATCGTCTACCAGCACGGTGTTACCAATTTTCAGGTCAGCACTAAAGCCTGCATAAGTGACTGCAACACGTTCGTTGTTGCCGATAACGCTCTGATCGGTGGTGAAAGTGAAAGTCTGACCGGCAACCAGGGCAGCGTCTTTGCCGCCTTCCAGTTTCATGGTGCGGATTTCCGGGCCTTTGGTATCCAACAGGATACCCGCGTTCTGACCGGTTTTCGCCATCACTGCGCGCATGTTCTTGATGCGGTTGCCGTGCTCTTCATAATCACCATGTGAGAAGTTCAGGCGCATTACGTTCATGCCGGCATTCAGCAGGTTGGTCAGCATTTCTTCCGATTCGGTTTTTGGACCGATGGTACAAACAATTTTGGTCTTTTTCATGACGGATTTTTCTACAAGTTGTGATGGATAAAGAAACGAATAAAACCAGCGGTCAGGCCACTGATAAGGGATTTGAGTCGTGCCTGGTGATGCAAAACACAGTTAAGGATAGGTGACCAGAGTCGAAATGGGGCGGAAAAATTCAGCCCGCGCCGGGATGCGGGGATGCTGCGCAACGTGATGAGGTGAAAATGTGTTGTTATTGCGTTTTCGCAGATCAAGGGCTGAAACCATTCAACTGAAAGACGTTGCGCATTATAAAGGCTAAGCGGCGGGAAACAAAATAAAAAACCGATGCTAAATCGCGGAACCGTCAAATCAGCAGCAAATGTGGCGCAAATGCAAACCAACAGCAGGTGTTTGTTGCGCAAATAACCCTTCTGTAAATGCAAGTATTGCAGAAGGTTAGTTTGACGTGATGATTTCCCACAACGTACCGGCAGCCAAACAGAAGCAACCACTCGCGGTATTCGCGGGGATCGTGACGGTTTCACCGGCGAGCACTATCTGGGTGTCACTGCCTACAGTGAATTCAAACTCGCCCGAGACTACCCGTGTTTGCAAGGTGTGGGCGCGTTTTTGCAGCTGGCCGAAGGCGCCGGCGTCGAATTTTACTTCTGTGGCACGGGCGCCGTTGTTCATTATCCCTTGTCGGCGGGTGAGGCCGTTGTCGAGCTTCTCAAACGAAGTCTCTGCGGTAAATGTCAGCATGGGATCTGTCCTGATAAGGTATTCGCCTTGATGATACAGTTTGCGATGGCAGAAGCTAAAGTATGGGATCGCGCTGGCGAGTTAACAATAGGGTGAGTGTTGAGCTGATAGGGCAAGTTTGAGAAAACAACGCTTTGGTGCGTCCGAGTGGACTCGAACCACCGACCCCCACCATGTCAAGGTGGTGCTCTAACCAACTGAGCTACGGACGCATCTTTTCCTGTCTGTCATGGCTGACAGCGGGGACGAATATTAACGAGCTACCTGCTTGCTGGCAAGGAGAAAAACGTAATTTTATCCGGTATTTCACGCGATTGCTGCGCTTGTGTGCAGTGCGGTGGTTTTTTCTGCAAACTCTGGCCATGAAGCCGTCGGCCGGTTTAGCGACCGGCCGACGGTGATGTTTAGCGAGTCGAGCGTTGCAAGATGAGTGCGGCCGGTTGTCTTTGCAGCCAGCGCATACGCAAGGCCATCATAATGGCGGCAAAGGTGAGGCCAATGATAAACCCAATCCAGAATCCGCTTGGTCCCATTGCCGGTACAACGATATCGGTTAGCGCCAACAGATAACCACTCGGCAGACCCAGCACCCAATAAGCGATAAAGGTGATGAAGAAGATCGAACGGGTATCTTTATAACCGCGCAGAATACCGCTGCCAATCACCTGTATGGAGTCGGAGATCTGATAAATTGCCGCCAACAGCATCAGGTGTGACGCCATGGCCACAACGGCTGGGCTGTCGTTGTACAGCAAGGCAATGTGTTCGCGGAAGGTGGCGGTAAACAGCGCGGTACAGCAGGCCATCAAGATACCGACGCCGATCGACGCATAGGCGGCAATGCGTGCGCCTTCAACCGATCCTTCACCCAATCGATAACCAACGCGAATAGTGGCACTGACGCCCAGTGACAGCGGCAAAACGAACATCAGGGCGCTGAAGTTCAGTGCAATCTGGTGCCCTGCGACGGAAACAATGCCGAGCGGTGACACCAACAGGGCAACAATCGCGAACAGCGTGACTTCAAAGAACAGAGCCAACGCAACCGGCAGACCAATGCCGAACAAGCGTTTTATCGCTGGCCAGTCTGGTCGTTTGTTACTGCCTTCGTGCGGTACTATATCGCGCTGCGACGGTGCTCGTCGGACGTACCACCGCATCGCCAGGAACATAAACCAGTAGACGCTTGCCGTTGCCACACCGCAACCGACGCCACCCAGTTCCGGCATACCGAACTTACCGTAGATGAAGATATAGTTGATCGGGATGTTGACCAACAAACCGAGAAAGCCAATGACCATACCAGGTTTAGTTTTTGACAGCCCCTCACATTGGCCACGTAGGACCTGGAAGAACAGATAGCCTGGCGCCCCCCACATGATGGCGTGCAGATAACCTACGGCTTTGTCTGCCAGCTGTGGATCAATGTTGTGCATCATGTCGATAACAAACTTGCTGTTATACAACACAGTAATCACCAGCACAGAGACGGCTCCAGCCAGCCAGAAACCTTGACGAACTTGATGGGCGATACGATCGCGTCGACCTGCACCATTAAGTTGTGCAATTACTGGTGTCAGTGCGAGCAACAAGCCGTGGCCGAAGAGAATGGCCGGCAACCAGATAGAGGTACCGACGGCGACGGCGGCCATATCTGTGGCGCTGTAAGCACCGGCCATGATGGTATCGACTACGCCCATTGCGGTTTGCGATATTTGCGCGATGATTACCGGGATTGCGAGGGCCAATAAGCTACGCGCTTCAATTAAGTACTTCTGCACGCATACACCTTTTCTATTTATTTATGATGAAGGGAAGGGTCGTCGCGAAAGGACAACAATTAAAAATAGCGGAATTTTGTCAAAAATATTGTACCCGCTCGGCGTCGTTAAGCAAATGCCGCGATGAAATAGTTATTAAATGCGCAGGCGCAGATTTTTTGTCGCCTCGGGTTTGGTTTTCCTCGCCAACTGGGGCAAACTGCCTCAAGCGCTTTAAACATTGTAGAAAGAAGAGGCCCACATGTTCACCGGTATCGTACAAGGCACCGCGCCGCTGGTCGCCATTGATGAAAAATCCAACTTCCGCACTCACGTTATCGATATGCCTACTGAACTGCTGCCAGGGCTAGAACTCGGGGCATCGGTGGCGCATAACGGCTGCTGCCTGACCGTCACTGCGGTGGAAGGCAACCGCGTCAGCTTTGATCTGATCAAAGAAACGCTGCGTTTGACTAACCTCGGTGATCTGGTGTTGGGGGATGTTGTCAACATTGAGCGGGCAGCCAAATTTAATGATGAAATTGGCGGTCACCTGATGTCCGGCCATATTATCTGCACGGCGGAGGTGGCCAAGATTTATACCTCTGAGAATAATCGCCAGGTGTGGCTGCGGATGCCAGACGCCGAATTGATGAAATACGTTCTGCATAAAGGCTTCATTGGCATCGATGGTATTAGTCTGACCATAGGTGAAGTCGTGAATAATCGTTTTTGCGTACATCTGATCCCGGAAACGCTGGAACGTACCACGCTGGGTAAAAAACGCCTGGGTGATAAGGTGAATATTGAGATCGACCCGCAAACACAGGCGGTGGTGGACACCGTTGAGCGTGTTTTAGCGAGCCGTGAAGCGGCGATGGCGGCGGCGAGCGCGCTGTCGCAGAAGATCTGACGGACGACAAACCAGAGAGGAGCAAACGCGTGAAGTTTTATGGGAAAACGTTGATGTTAACGGCGCTGTTGGCGCTGAGTGCTTGTAGCAGTTCGCCTGAACAGGGCGCAGCCAACCCGGCAGTGGACGCAGATAATGATACCTGCGGTGCGGCACAGTATCAGAGCTATGTCGGTAAACCGCTGTCAGCGCTCGAAGGTGTGCAGATTGACTCACAGGTGCGCGCTATTCCGTATAACTCAGCAGTAACGATGGACTTTAATCTGCGCCGTCTGAACTTCTTGGGTGACAGTGATGATAAAATCATCCGCGTTTATTGCGGCTGATCCTTATTAGGTCATCGATGTATGAAAAGAACCCCGGCTGATTTACCGGGGTTTTTTATTGCGCAGTGTTATCGCGGAACGCGGATACCACCTTCAACGCCTTTCGGGCTGAATACCACCTGCCACAGTTGAATATCCCGCGCGCGAAATGCGCCGGCACAGGCGTTCAGATAATAACTGAACATGCGCTCGAAGCGATCGGAATAACGTTGTGCGAGTTCTGGCCACGCTTGTTTGAATCGCTCGTACCATGCCATCAGCGTGCGATCATAATCAGCGCCAATATTATGCCAGTCCTCCATCACAAAATGCCCTTCGCTGGCTTGGGCGATATGGGTAACGGAAGGCAAACAGCCATTCGGGAAGATATATTTGTTGATCCACGGGTCAACATTCATATCTGTCCGATTCGAACCGATGGTGTGTAGCAGGAATAAGCCGCCCGGTTTTAAATTACGCTCAACAACATTGAAGTAGGTGCGGTAATTTTTGGGGCCGACGTGCTCAAACATGCCGACTGAAACGATACGGTCAAACTGTAGGTGCAAATCGCGATAATCTTGCAGCAGAATTTCGACGTCCAGCCCGGCACAGCGCTCTTGCGCCAGCTTTTGCTGCTCGGCAGAAATGGTTACGCCCACCACGGACACGCCGAAGTTTTTTGCTGCATAGGCGGAAAGCCCACCCCAACCGCAGCCGATATCCAGCAAACGCATACCCGGTTGTAGCTGCAGTTTTTCGCAAATCATCCGCAGCTTGGCATCTTGCGCCTCTTCCAGCGTAGTTGCCTCTTTCCAGTAGGCGCAGGAATACTGCATATAAGGATCGAGCATCTGCGTAAACAGGTCGTTCCCCAGATCGTAATGCTCTTTACCGACAATCCAGGCGCGTTTTTTCGATTGCAAATTGGTTAATCGCGCAGCGGCAATTCGGAGAGTATCTTTTAGATGGCGGGGGAGTTTCTTTTCCAGACCGGCGCGGACAACATGTTGAAAGAATATATCCAGCCGTTCACATTCCCACCAACCGTCCATATAGCTTTCGCCAAGGCCGAGAGAACCCTCCTGTAGAACGCGTTTAAAAAAATCGGGGTTTTTAACCTGAATATCGAAAGGGCGTGAGCCGTTTATTTCAATACCGGCCATGCTGAGCATTTCATGAGCGATACGGTACCATTGGTTGTCCTGGATGCTCACATCTTCTATACACGATGAACTCATAGCTTCTCCATCACCTTCTTCTGACTTATGACCCGCCAAAAAATAGCTTAGACAAATTCTGCGGGTGCATACGTTTACCTACGGTAAAAAGTCCCGTGGCGTCTGATATCCGACTATGAACAGAGGAAAATTTTAAGAAGGTTCCAGCGCAAGAAACGCGGGAAAGACAATCCTTAAAAAAGTGTGACGCCATGCGCGTACACAACAGCAATTTGTGATAAAGAAATTATAAAAGTGTTATTTTAAAAGGTCGTTTTGAGTATAGGCTTGCCGAGGCGCTTACTCAACTGTAAATCGCACTCGGCAAAAATATTCTTTAAGTGATTATTAATAATGACAATTATGACGCAGAGTTAGCATGTTCCTGTCGCGTTGTCTGACTGTCATCCACCACTTTACCGCGTTGCAGCATATAGCCCATTCCAGCCAATACTACCGTCGACACCATCACCGTGACTGTTGCCAGCAGGGGTTGGGCAATAAATGCCGAAACCAGCATACTGGCGACAAAACACAGGCCCAACTGCAAGGTGTTTTGCAGGGCTGCGGCTTTACCTGTGCCTTCTGGGAATGGTGTTAGCGCATTCGCCACAACGATTGGGTAGGTGGCTCCGTTGACCAATGCCATCACGCAGAACGGAATCAACAATGTGGTCAGTGTCGGCTCAGTCAGCGTGGCAACCAAGTACAGAGACACCATACTCACACCATAAGCTACCAGCAGCCACGGCAGTAACGTGTTGCCATTAATGCGATTTAATGCGGTACGGCAGCCATAACCCCCTAATAAGAAGGCAAGGGTCTGCGGTACATAACTCAGGCCAATATCATTTGGGCTGTACCCCATATCACCAAGAATAAACGGTGAACCGGTCAGCCAGGCAAAAAATCCGGCCGAACAGGCGGCAAAGATGGTGACGTTCCCGCTAAAGGCCGGTGATTTCAACAGTTGCAGGAAGGTCAGGCTGCTTTTCTTTTCGGTGGTGGGTGCCGCCTTGGCGCTTTCTTTCAATAGCAGGGTAGGCAGCAGCAGTATAACGGTGATGCCCAGCAGCACGGCGAAAATAGCGCGCCAACCCATATGGTTTAACAGCCACGCCCCGACCAGCGGTGCCAGTGCGGGTGAAAGCGCCACCAGTGGCATAATGGTGGCGAAAACACGGTTTGCCTTACCTTCACGGTAACGGTCAATGACGAGCGCTTGCCAGGTGACCGCGGCGGAACAAACCCCAATGGCCTGGATAAAACGCAGCGACCAGAGCTGAACGGCATTCTCTACCCACAACATGCCCAGGCAACCCAGAGCAAACAGGGCCAGACCAATCAATAGTACGGGCTTGCGGCCAAGGTGATCGGAAAGCGGGCCCCAGAGTAATTGTGCAAAGGCAAAGCCGGCCAGGAAGATACTCAAGCTGGCGCTGATCGCCCCGGCAGAAATTTGCAGGTCTTGCTGCATCACACCAAAAGCGGGCAAGTACATGTCGGTAGCCAGGTAACCCAGCATACTCAGGCCGGCAAGATAGAACATAAAACCAAAGGAATTTCGCATGGTATTTCTCGTTAATATTTTATTGTCGCAGGTTTTTAGCGCCGGCAAGTGTATCCGGCTGGATCTCTGCTTGTGAAACGGTAATATTTGCAAAGTGCTGTTAAAAAAATTGAAGGCAAAACCATGTGGTCTGAATATTCTCTGGATGTAGTGGATGCTGTTGCCCGAACCGGTAGCTTTAGCGCAGCGGCGCAGGAATTGCATCGGGTACCCTCAGCGGTAAGTTACACCGTGCGGCAACTTGAGCAATGGCTGGCGGTACCGTTGTTTGAGCGCCGTCATCGTGATGTGGAGCTGACGCCTGCGGGTGTGCTATTTATTCAGGAAGCGCGTGGTGTCATCAAAAAAATGCTCGACACTCGTCGGCAGTGTCAGCAGGTAGCCAACGGCTGGCGTGGTCAGTTGAAGATTGCCGTAGATATTATCGTCAAGCCACAGCGTTGCCGTCAGTTGGTGTTGGATTTTTATCGGCATTTTCCTGACGTTGAATTATTGGTTCAGCCAGAAGTGTTTAATGGTGTGTGGGATGCATTGGTGGATGGCCGTGCTGACATGGCGATAGGTGCGACGCGGGCCGTGCCGGTCGGTGGTGGGTTTGCCTTTCGCGATATGGGCGACATGCGTTGGTTATGCGTCGCCAGCCCCCAGCACCCGCTGGCCGCTTTAGAGGGGTTACTGAACGATGACCAGCTCCGGCCTTTCCCGTCACTGTGTCTGGAAGATACCTCACGTAATCTCCCCAAGCGGGTCACCTGGACACTGGATAACCAGCGGCGGTTGGTAGTGCCGGACTGGGCGTCGGCGGTGGATTGCCTGTGCGCCGGATTGTGTGTGGGGATGATGCCCGCACATCAGGTCTTGCCGTTAGTAGAACGTGGGGAACTGGTAGCGCTACAGTTGCAGCAGCCGTTTCCTGCCAGCCCCTGTTGCCTGACATGGCAGCAAAATACGCCATCACCGGCGATGGCCTGGCTATTGGACTATTTAGGCGACAGCGAAACGTTGAATCAGGAATGGTTAAGTGAAGTGACGCCGGAAACCGCAGTGGCTTCCGGCGTGAATGACTAACGGCGGTAATCGATAAACGGACCGTCAGCAACCGAACGGCGTTCAACCAACTTAGGATGAACCTCGATCACCTGTGACTCTTCACGCTTGCTGATGATACGGTCCAACAACATGGTGAATGCCATCTCACCCAAGCGCTCTTTAGGTTGATGAATCGTGGTCAGCGCCGGGGTGAAATAGCGCGCATTGCGCACGTTATCATAGCCAATGACCGAGATATCTTGCGGCACGCGTAGCCCAAGCTCATCGGCGGCACAGATAGCCCCCATTGCCATGATATCGCCGCCACAGAATACCGCGGTTGGACGCTGCTTCTGCGACAGTATCTGGTGCATGGCCTTGTAGCCGGATTCTGGCTCAAAGTCACCCTGGACGACCCACTCGTCGCGCACGTCGATATTGGCTTCTTCCATGGCTTTTAAGAAGCCCTGATGGCGTCCGCCCCCAGTGTTACGCGCCAGTTGGCCGGGAATGGCACCGATATCGCGGTGTCCGCGCTCGATCAGATAACGTCCAGCCAGATAGCCACCTTCGAAGGCATTATCAATGATGGTATCAGTAAAATCACCGCGTGCTGCGCCCCAGTCCATCACGACCATCGGGATGTTGCGATAATCTTCCAACATGCCGAGCAATTGGTCTGGATATTCTGAACACATCACCAACAAGCCATCGACGCGCTTTTGCGCCAGCATCGCCAGATAGGCGCGCTGTTTGTCCAAATTGTTGTGCGAGTTACACAGAATCAGCGTATAGCCTTTGCTGTAGCAACTGTTTTCTACCGCTTCGATCACTTCAGCAAAGTAGGGCGCTTCACTAGAGGTTGCCAGCAGACCAATCGATTTGGTGTGATTGACCTTCAGACTGCGCGCCACAGCGCTGGGTGAATAATGCAGCTCTTTAATCGCGGCACCCACGGCCGCTTTTGTCTCTTCGGCGACGAAACGAGTCTTATTGATGACGTGCGAAACGGTGGTGGTGGAAACGCCAGCGCGTTTGGCCACATCTTTAATCGTTGCCATGTAAAGAATGACTCCTGAACTCACATGTTGCAGTATGTAAGTGTGATGTTAATCGTTTGCCTGCGTAGATCCTTCTCCAAAGAAGCGAAAACTGAGTTTTTAGTGTGTTGAAGTCGTCAGCGCTTGGTCAGGAGGGGCATTTTGCCGGTACACAGTTGTGAACTGCGAATTTTGTCCCATATTGAGCAAAAGGGGAAGAGGTAATCGGTATTATAAACCGGGAAATGATAACAAGATTTTATTGGCCAACTGTGTGAAAATGGTTTGACGCATTAATTGTGTGCCTTTTATCCTTGGGAAAACCAATCTGAAAAGGAGTTGTAATGGATACCGATCTGAAAATGTCACTGTTCACCACTGTCTGTGCGCTGGCCGTGATTATTGCTTTTAGCTTCACCGCAGCATTGAACTGATCCCCGAAGTAAAAACAGGCGCAGCTTCGTGCGCCTGTTTGTCTCAACCCGCGTTATGCCAGGTTTTTCTCCACAAATGCCCAGTTAACCAATGCCCAGAAATTCTCCAGGTAGGTCGGGCGTGCGTTGCGGTAATCGATATAGTAGGCGTGTTCCCACACGTCGACGGTCAGTAACGGTTTGTCTTCACCGGTCAGCGGCGTACCAGCGTTCGACGTATTAACAATGGCCAGCGTGCCGTCAGCCTTTTTCACCAGCCAGGTCCAGCCGGCGCCAAAGTTTTTGATTGCAGCCTCGCTAAATTGCTCTTTGAAGACGGCGAAAGAACCAAACGCCTGATTGATAGCGGTAGCCAATGCGCCCTGAGGCTCACCACCGCCCTGTGGCGATAAGCAGTGCCAATAGAAGGTGTGGTTCCATACCTGAGCGGCATTGTTGAAAATGCCGCCACTGGACGCCTTGATAATCGCTTCCAGAGATAACCCGTCAAACTCGCTACCTTTCAGTAAATTGTTCAGATTGACCACATAGGCGTTGTAATGCTTGCCATAGTGGTATTCCAGTGTTTCTGCTGAGATGTGGGGTTCGAGAGCGTTTTTCTCATACGGTAATGCAGGTAGTTCAAACGACATTGCTTCCTCCTTATACAGGATCCATCCGGTACTCAATTACCTGGGTAACAGGTTGGCCTGTTTTTATTGTGGGTATTTAGCTTAGCAATTTTCGCGATAAAAATCAGTGATGAGTCTGAGAAAGGTGCAGGTACGGCAGTAAGCGCTGGAGAATTAAACCGAAGAGAGCGGCTGGTAAAGCCAGCCGCAGAACGAATTATCGAATGGTTTTCGGTGTCACAACACGGCGTGCGCCAATGTAATGGTTTTGCCAGTAGTCGTTGTCGAGCTGGCTGATACGAATTTCTTCACCGGTACGCGGGGACTGAATAAATTTGCCGTTGCCCAGATAAACCCCTACATGGTCGGCTACGCCGCGATTGTTAATGCGGAAGAACACCAGGTCACCACTTTCCAATTCATTTTTCTTGATCGGTGCGGCGTCGCGCAGGTGATACATTTCGTTAGCGGTGCGTGGCATTTTGATTTTTACCACGTCTTTATAGGCGTAATAAATCAGACCGCTGCAGTCAAAACCGGTTCTTGGTGAAGTACCGCCCCAGCGGTAAGGTTTGCCCATTTGGTCCATCAGCTTGGCCATCGCGGTTTGCTTGGCGTGCTGGTAGCGTTTCTTGTGTGCTGGGGTGAGCTTCAGCGGTTTTTCATCACGTGCCAATTTAGCGGTTGCCATACCGGCTTCACGATGACGACCATAGCCTTTTTTGTAACCCTTTTTCGGCGGGGTCACTTTGATTTTGGCGATTTGTTGAGTTTTGTGTTTCGATTTGGCGCTGACGATCTTTTTAGCGGCTTTTTCTGTTTTGGCTTTGGGAACCTTGGCTGTTTTTTGCGGGGTGGTGACTTTTACTTTTTTGCTGCTAGCCTTAACCGCTTTCTTTTTCTTACGGTCATCTGGCCGGGCTTCGTTTACGTGGCTCTTGCGCTGCTCAGCGGCAATACGCGCCTGTGGCGCTGCGTGCGCCAAATTGAAGAATAGCTGTGTAAACAACAGCACAAAAAGCGTAAGAATTAAACGCATGTCGACGTTACCAACCTTGGCCCCGGAACAGATATCGAAAGAATGACAGTATTCCCGAATTTCGCCATATAAAACAGCGAAGAACTCATAAATGATAATCCATATTGTGAGAAAACGTTAATGGCATTTTTTTTGCCGAAAAATCAAACCGTTAATGTATAAAAAACCAACAGAGAACGCGTGGGGAATAATTAAACGACGTGTTTTGGTGAAAAAATATATTAGTGAAATGGCCAGATTAAAAATGTTATTCTGTCCATATGTTTTGGCCGGAAAGGCCTTGCCGGTGATACGCGACTGACAATGGGGAATGCCCTTGCAAAAGATGGCGTTTTCTTGTGACGGTTTCAGCCGCTACAATAGCCCGTGTGATGCATGTTGTAGCCATGAGATTTGGCTTGAGGAAGCAATATAATGACGACGACGATTGAAAAAATTCAGCACCAGATCGCTGAGAACCCAATTTTGCTGTACATGAAAGGTTCACCGAAATTGCCAAACTGTGGTTTCTCCGCACAAGCCGTGCAGGCATTGTCTGCCTGTGGCGAGCGTTTTGCCTACGTTGACATTTTGCAGAACCCGGATATTCGTTCCGAGTTACCGAAGTATGCCAACTGGCCGACGTTCCCACAGCTGTGGGTCGACGGTGAGCTGGTCGGTGGCTGTGATATCATCATGGAAATGTATCAGCGCGGCGAACTGCAGCAGCTGATCAAAGAAACGGCAGAGAAGTACAAACAGCAGGAAGACCAGCAGCCATAACAGGCTTGGTTTTATTGTTGGACGAGATCGGGCGGTGCCAGCTAATACTGGGCCGCCCGATTTTTTTCTCTAAACGCGTCGTTTTTCTGCTGCTGTGTACAACGTTCTTGCAACAGCAGAGAACGTTGCCCGCCAGGCCGTGATATGTAATTTAGATATCTTCGTCGGTATTGGTGGCCGCTAGAGGCCAGCCACCAAGGCGCTTCCAGCGGTTAACCAGCTCACAGAACAACTGAGCAGTTTGCTCTGTGTCATATAATGCTGAGTGCGCTTGGGCGCTATCGAATGGAATGTTGGCGGCAATACAGGCTTTAGCCAGCACGGTTTGCCCGAGTACCAGTCCGCTCAATGCTGCAGTGTCAAAGGTGGCGAACGGATGGAAAGGGTTGCGTTTCAGGCTGGCGCGTTCCGCCGCGGCCATCAGAAAGCTGTGATCAAAATTGGCGTTGTGCGCCACAATAATCGCTCGGTTACAGCCCCGGTCCTTAATACCTTTGCGCACGGCTTTGAAAATAGCGTGCAGCGCATCGTGCTCGCTGACGGCACCACGCAACGGGTTGCTGGGATCGATGCCATTAAAGGCCAGCGCTTCTGGTTGCAGATTCGCGCCTTCAAAAGGTTCCACGTGGAAGTGCAGGGTTTCGTCCTGCTGCAACCAGCCGTTCTCGTCCATTTTTAACGTCACAGCGGCAATTTCCAACAGTGCGTCAGTTTTGGCATTAAATCCGGCGGTTTCTATATCTATGACTACGGGGTAAAACCCACGAAAACGGCCACTCAGGGCGTTAAGATCACTTTTTTCGGCCATCAGTTTCTTATCTTCATCGAATGCAGCGCGCATTATGGCAAATTTTGCGCCCGGTTGCAGGCGGTTATCACGCGGATAAAAACAAGGGCGCAAAAAGCGCCCTTGTTGATCGATCTCAGTGGCCGAGACCATGGCCTGCGTGTTTATTCTCGATCAGCTCAATCTTGTAACCATCTGGGTCTTCAACAAAGGCGATGACCGTGGTGCCACCTTTGACAGGGCCGGCTTCGCGGGTGACTTTGCCGCCGGCTTTACGGATGCTGTCACAAGTCGCAGCTACATCGTCAACACCCAGTGCCAGATGACCGAACGCGGTGCCCATTTCGTAGCTGTCGGTGCCCCAGTTATAGGTCAGCTCAATCACCGCTCCTTCGCTTTCATCGGTATAGCCCACAAACGCCAACGAGTATTTGTATTCAGGGTTCTCGCTGGTACGCAGCAAGCGCATGCCTAATACCTTGGTATAGAAGTCGATGGAGCGTTGTAAATCACCGACGCGGATCATGGTATGGAGTAAGCGCATAATTCCTCTGATTGGATGTGCCGTTGCCAACGGCGGATGGATTGAAGCGAAATCCAGTATAGCGTTGCCGCATAAAGGATTTCAATGTACGCCACGGTAGGGCGCACAATGCGTCTATAGTGACATTGTCACTTATCATGAGGGTAAGGAGATAAACGCACACTTTGTCGCCGAAAGGATCCTGAAAATCGCTACTATAAGCATTGTGAAGCGCCGTGCGGCCTGACAGCGAAATAAAGCCTGGGTTGGACTGGGTTAGTGCATTAATTAGGATCTTGTTTATATGGTTGTTTATTTTTCCAGTGCTGATTTACTCCCCTTGCGGGAGGAGCCAACAAATGGATGAAATGCTGATACTGGTTGATGCCGAGGACAACGCCATTGGTTCGCAAACCAAAATGCTGGTGCATCAGCAGGGTTTACTGCACCGGGCATTTTCAATATTTATATTTGATAGCCAAGGGCGTTTGCTGCTGCAGCAGCGGGCTTTCAGTAAATATCACTCGGCTGGTTTATGGACCAACAGTTGCTGCGGTCACCCACGATGGGGAGAGCAAACGGTAGCAGCAGCGCAGCGTCGGCTGCATGAAGAAATGGGCTTCAGCAGTGAATTGCAGCAGGTAGCCAGTTTTACTTATCGTGCTGAGGTTCCGGGCGATTTAATTGAGCACGAATTCGATCATATTTACGTGGGGCTGTTTAACGGCGAGCCGCAGGGGCATCCTGCGGAAGCGAATAGTTGGTTGTGGGTTGACCTTCAGCAATTGACGGATGAGATGCAACGTAATCCAGGTGAATTTACCGTTTGGTTTAGAACAATAATGGAAAATGTCGATGCCAGTGAAATAGCACGCTGGGCAGCGCGGGTGGCCCGTTAAATTCATCTCTGAAGATTGCTCTACCTATGCTCACCAACACGGTCAGTTCAGCAAGGCGCGCATTCATCGATATAAAAATGGGCCACAGTCATGTGGCCCATTTATTTTATGCGTCTTATTTTTCAGATAAGAAAGGGTAGTCGGTATAACCCTCAGCACCACCGCCGTAGAAGGTAGCAGGTTGCGGTTCGTTCAGTGCCGCATTTTGTTTGAGACGCTCAACCAAATCAGGGTTGGCAATATAGCTGCGTCCAAAGGCTACCGCATCGATAAAGCCTTTAGTGATCAGCTCTTCTGCTTTTTCAGCAGTGTAAGCACCCGCGCCGACAATCACCCCTTTAAAGTGGGCACGTACCGAGTCGCGGAATGCATCGGAATAAGGTTTACCACCAGCCCAGTCCGGTTCGGAAATGTGCAGGAAAGCAATGTTACGTTTGTTCAGTTCTTCAACCAGGTACAGCGCTGCGTCTTCCTGATCTTCACCGTTATCCAGGCCGTTAAACGGCCCCAGTGGTGAAATACGGATACCGACATGTTCTGAACCCCACTCAGCAATGCTCGCATCAACCACTTCTAAGGTCAGGCGAGTGCGGTTTTCAATGCTACCACCGTATTGATCTGTACGCTGGTTAGATGCTGGAGCCATAAACTGGTGCAGCAAGTAGCCGTGCGCGGCGTGCAGTTCGATAAAGTCGAAACCGGCTTCACGTGCGTTGGCGGTTGCCTGGCGGAAATCGTTAATGATGCCTGGGATTTCTTCGGTTTCCAGCGCGCGTGGAGTAGAGGTTGGGACACGCACCCAGGCACCTGTTTCGTCACGTACGGTGGTGCGGGTTTCTGCATTGATCGCAGACGGGGCAACTGGGGCTTGCTGGCCCGGTTGCAGGCTGTTATGGGAAATACGGCCCACGTGCCACAGCTGAACGGCGATATGGCCGTTTTTGTCGTGTACGGCCTGGGTGATCTTTTTCCACGCGGCGATTTGTTCTGGAGTATGCAGCCCTGGTGCACCGGCATAGCCTTTCGCCTGGAAAGAGATCTGGGTTGCTTCAGTGACGATCAAACCCGCACTGGCACGTTGGGCATAATACTCTCCCATTAGAGGGGTAGGGATATCGCCTGGTTCAATGCTGCGCAGACGCGTCAATGGGGCCATAAACACGCGGTTCGGCAGAGTTACAGCGCCAACCTTCAATGGGGAGAACAACTTTTCAATCTTCATAGCACATCCTATATTAATAGACCGGTCGACTAGTAACGAGCGTAGAATTGCCCAACAGGGTAATCCTTGGTAAATCCATTGTTGTTTGTTTAGGGTTGCGCTGGGCGCAACAATAACTCAATACTTTCCAGCGCGCTGGTCAGCGGGGCTAACGAGCGGCGGATTTTGGCGCGCAGTGAAGCGCCAAGCCACAGTGAATACAACGTTTCTGCCGTTGCTGCCGGGCTCATGGCAATTGACAGTGAGCCCTCACGAATACCACGTTCAATGGCGTCCTGCAGATGGCCAATCACCCGGGCTGTGCCCGTTTCCAACGCATGGCGCATAGGCTCTGACAAATCGCTCACCTCAGCGGATAGCTTTACCGCAAGACAGGCGTTATGGCATTCGCTGCGACAATGGTAGCTAATCGCCTGGGCGTAATAACTCAGCAACTGGTGGCGAGCATCCGTTTTATCATCGGCGAACAGCTGCTGCATTGCTGCATCATAGTGTTCGAAATAACGCTGTAGCATTGCTTCACCAAAGACTTCCTTCGAGCGGAAGTAATGATAAAACGAGCCTTTCGGCACACCCGCCGTTGTCAGTAGTTCACTCAATCCCATGCCGGTAAAACCGAGGCGCAGGCTGAGCGTCTCGCCAGTAGCGAGCAAATGTTCACGGGTATCTGTGGGGCAATGCGCATGTTTAGTCATAATGGATGCTAGCATAATAGACCGATCAGTCTAGGTCAATAACAATAAAAAAACCGGCGTAAAAACGCCGGTGACGATGAAGGGTATTTTGCCCGAGCGGGGCGCAGAAGTTAAGCCTTTATGCTCCAGTGCGGCAGCGTTGCAGGATATCCAACTGTGGCTGGTATTCACGCGTTTGTACGTTCAGCATGCCAATCATGGTGTGGAACAGGTTATCTTGTGAGACGTCATCTTTCTCAGCCAGGGTGCTCAGGCACTGACGGTCAACCTTGAAGTTGCGCTCATAGTCAGCGGACATCCACATCAGGAAGGGAACATGGGTCTGCTGGCTTGGGGCGAAGACATAAGGCGTACCGTGCAGATACATGCCATTTTCACCCAGTGATTCACCGTGGTCAGAGAGATACACCAGCGCCGTGTTGAACTTGTCGCTGTGTTTTTGCAGAAGTTTGATGGTGTCGTCCAACATGGCATCGGTATACAGCAGGGAATTGTCATAAGTATTCACCAACTGCTCATGCGTACAATCCTGGATCTGATTACTGTCGCAGGTTGGCGAGAATTTCTGGAACTCTGGCGTACTGCGGCGGTAATAAGCTGGCCCGTGGCTGCCCATCTGATGCAACACAATCACGCCATCGTCTTTCAGGCCGTTGATATAGTCGTTCAGTTTGTACAACAACACATTATCCATGCAGACGTCACCGTCACAATCCTGCGGTAGTTTCATCTTGGTCATGTCGACATGTGGCACGCGATCGCAGGCTCCTTTGCAACCCCCATCGTTTTCACGCCACAGTACGTTAACACCGGCATGTGCCAGTACATCAAGCATGCCTTCCTGATGCGTCGCCAGAGTCGCATCGTAATCCCTGCGCGGCATGTTGGAGAACATGCAAGGCACGGAAATCGCGGTTTCAGTCCCACAAGAGCTGGCGTTTTTAAAGTACACCACGTTGTCCTGCTTGAGACGTGGGTTGGTTTCACGGTCATAGCCGCCGAGTGAGAAGTTTTCAGCTCGCGCAGTTTCTCCCACGACCAGAATCACCAGCGTTTTCTTTTGCTGGCTAGCGATCAACGACCCTTTACGTGCATCTTCACCGATTTTCACCAGTGGGAGATTCCGAGTGAAATAACGTTGCTGAGTAAATTTGATGGTGCCGGAAACGAAGTTCGACGGCGTCAGCATTTTCACCACGCTTTTGTTATTACGGATCAACGACGCGTAATCTTTATAAAACAGCGCGGCGATAATCAGGATCACCACCACGGAAAGCATCACATTGGCGGCGCGTAACCCAACCATGTACCACCATGGGCGCGTTTGACGGATATGAGTAAAGCAGACAAGGATCGCAGGCAGAATGCCCAGCAGAGCCAACCATAACCCCATGCGAGGCGTTAACAGCGCAGTGGCTTCCTGCGGGTTGGTCTCGAAGGCGTTCTGCATCATATTGCCATCGATCACCACGCCATAGCTGTACATAAAGTAGTTCGCGGCGGCACTGCCGAGCAGGAAAAAGATTATCAGCGGTTTACGCAGGAACGGCACCGTCAGCACGCTGAAAATAATATTCAGCGCACAGAAAATCACGACCGGCATGGTAGCGGCGAAAATAACGCTGTGGACGTTATCGAAGGTGATATACGACCAGGCTTTATGAAGGAATAACGCGTTTTGGAACAGAGTGAAGAACAAGGCGCAGGTGAGGATAAAACCTAAGCTGTTGCACTGTAAGCGTTGACGTAACCACATTGCCAAATCTAAATCCTGATATTGAGTAATGCGCTGAAATTTACAGGATGAAACTTAAGAAAACCTTAGAGATTCAGAAAGGTGGCGAGGTTGTTTACTTTTGGTTTAGGTAGGGAGATGCCAGACCCTGAGGTCTGGCGATGCGATTAATAAGCGGCGGTAAACTGTGCTTTGATAAACTGCGGTTTTTCGATCTCATCGATAATGGCTACAGACAGATCTTCAACCGAGATGCCGGCGGGTGCCTGGCCGTTCATCAATAATTTAGTGGTGCCAAGACGGAACTGGCCGGTGCGTTTGCCGGGCTCCAGTAATGCTGCTGGGGACAGGTAGGTCCAGTCGAGTGACGATTCATTACGCAGTTTGTTACGTAAGTCACGCACGGCCAGTGCACCTGGGCGGATATTGTCCGGAAACTCTGGGGTATCGACCAACTCAAGACCAGGTGCAACTTCCAGGCTGCCGGCCCCGCCAACCACCAACAGACGTTTGACACCGGATTTTTTCACTGCGTCCAGGATCTGCTGCGCACCTTTGCTGGTTTTGTCGTACAGGTTGTCTTCAGCCCAACCCGGGTTATAGGCGCTGATCACTGCATCTTGACCGGCTAACTGTTTCGCCAGCCATTCGGTGTCGGCCACATCGCCCAAGGCAACGGTCAGGTTGGCATTGTCCGGTAAGTCTTTTTGCTGACGGGCAATGGCGGTGACGTGCAATCCACGGGCAAGTGCTTCCTCTACCACGCGACGGCCTACAAAACCGGTTGCTCCAATAATGGCTACTTTCATCTGTTTGCTCCTGTCAGGAATACGTTCAGTGCGAAGTGTCAGGCCAGGTTGACCTGAGCAGGTGTATACACTGTAGTACTTAACAATAGCGCTGATTAGTGCCATATTCATGCTTTCTTGATTAAGTAAAACTTCATAATCATGGATAAATTGAATCGAATGGCAGTATTTGCCACTGTGGTGGCGGAGGGGTCGTTGGCTGGCGCAGCGCGGCGACTGGGCATGACGCCGTCGGCGGTCAGCCAGCATATGCGTTCACTGGAAAAAGTGCTTGGCGTACCTTTGTTGCACCGTTCTACGCGACGGTTGGCGCTCACCGAGGCGGGGGCCGCCTTTTATCCTGGCTGTGAGGCCATGCTGTTTCAGGCGCAACAGGCCGAACAACGGTTGGCAGAGCTGCGCGATACGCTGGTGGGAGAGCTGCGTATTGCCACCACCATTGGTATCGGCGGGCGTCCGCTGGCAGAAGCCATGGCACCGCTGTTACAAGCGCATCCCAAGCTGACGTTAAAGGTGCTGGCGGATGACCGAATCATCGATATGATCGAACATCGGATCGATATTGCACTGCGGGTTAATCGTCAACTGGCGGATGCCAATATGATTGCCCATCCATTGGCTGAATGGCCTATGGTACTGTGTGCTGCACCGCGTTATCTCAGTCAGCATGGCGTACCGGAGACACCACAGGATTTGGTGCAACACCGTTGGATCTCCGGTGCTTTCAGCGGAGCGTACTTGGATTTACACCACCAAGGGGGTCAGCAGCTTAAATTGCGTCTGGCGGAAGGGCAGATTGTTAGCGACAGTATGAACGTGATGCGCGCCTTTACTCGCAGCGGTCTGGGGATCTCGATTCAACCACTCTATGAAATTGAGGATGAACTGCAACGCGGCGAACTGATACAGCTGATGCCAGAGTGGCGACCTGCACCGTTACGGTTGCATGCGATGACGTTGGAGCGGGCAATGCCGGAGAAAACACGCCAGGCGCTGCGGTATCTACGCGATTATTTTCACCGTCATGCCGAAAAGTCACTTGCCAGCAGCAGCGATGGCGTCTTCAATTAGCTTAAGAACGCAGGAGGACGTGTGCCGCAGCAGCTTGAGTTTTTTGACATTCCCAGCCCGTGCCGTGGTATTTGCCAGGCCGATGAACGCGGTTTTTGCCGTGGTTGCCTGCGCAGCCGCGAGGAACGCTTTGGCTGGATGCAAATGAGCGATGCGCAAAAGCGTGACGTGCTGCGCTTGTGCCACCAGCGCTTCCTGCGCATGAAGCGTGCCAATAAACAGCCTGATGATCCGCAACCCGAACAACCGTCATTGTTCTGACGCATTCCTGATCTGCCGCACGTAAGCGCGGCTTTCCGCTTCCCACTGCGTTATCTGCTTGTGTATGCTGGCTTTAAACAATGTCATGAGGTTTCAATAATGGTAAACCGTATTCAACTTGCGCCGCAGGGGCCTGAATTTTCTCGCATGATTTGCGGATATTGGCGTTTGATGGAGTGGGGCATGTCACCGCAACAGTTGCTGGCTTTCATTGAGCAACATATCGAACTGGGGGTGACGACTGCCGATCACGCTGACATCTATGGTGGCTATGCGTGTGAACAAGCCTTTGGTGAAGCGATGCGCCTTAAGCCTTCGTTGCGTCAATCGATGGAGCTGGTGTCAAAATGCGGTATCGCGACCACTGCTAAACCGGGCAATCCCATTGGACACTACATTACTGAGCGTGAACATATCGTTGGCAGCGCGGAGCAGTCATTGGCGAATCTGCACACCGATTATCTTGACCTGTTACTGATCCACCGCCCAGACCCACTGATGGATGCTGATGAAGTGGCTGAGGCCTTTGTGGCGTTGCACAAAAGCGGCAAAGTCCGCCACTTCGGGGTTTCCAACTTCACACCAGCACAATTTACATTGCTGCAATCACGTTTACCTTTCTCGCTGGTAACCAATCAACTTGAAATTTCGCCGATCCACCAGCCAAGTATTCTTGATGGAACGTTGGATCAGTGCCAGCAGCTGCGAATCAAACCCATGGCGTGGTCTTGTCTGGGGGGCGGCCGTCTCTTCAATGATGCTGAGTTCCAGCCACTGCGTGACGAATTGCAGACTGTTGCGCAGGAAATTGGTGCAGATACGATTGAACAGGTAGTTTACGCTTGGGTTATGCGCTTGCCGTCTGCACCGTTACCGATCATCGGCTCCGGCAAGATTGAACGCGTGCGTTCGGCGTTGAAGGCGCAAGCGTTGACGATCAATCGCCAGCAGTGGTTCCGCATTCGTAAAGCGGCACTGGGCTACGACGTCCCATAATCGTTGGCAAGAAAATGGGCAGCAAGGCTGCCCATATTTTTACGCCAAAACGACCTGTCCGTCCGACAAGCTGTTCAACCCAAGCCCGACGAGCGTGACTGTATTGCCGCCAAAGTTAAACACCAGATTGTCGTTCACTTCGGAAACAAAATCGCGGTAATCACCGCCCGAACTGCTGCCTGGTGTCCCCATAAAGACCAGTTTGTCTTGCGCCTGATAGCCATAAATCTGATCTTGGCCAAAGTTGCCACTGAACAAGAAGGTGTTGTTGCCACCCTGACTGTGCATGATGTCATTGCCAGCGCCCCCGACAAACACGTCATTGCCTTTGCCGCCGAACAGTTGGTCATCCCCATCAAGACCGAATAACCAAGAGCCTGTGTCTTTCGCAGTCAGGATGTCATTGGTTGCGTCCCCTTTTTCCGAGCTGGCATAAGCAGTCAGCCCTTTATCGGAGAGCAACCCGTTGTCGGTGACCTGATGAGCAACGTCTTTGGTGAAAATTAGCAGGGATGACTCCGTGCTTTTCAGCGTATTAATCGATGTTGCCAGAGTGATATCGCCGTTAGTGTCGCGTAAGTAGAGGGTATTACCGTCGTAGGTAACTTCAGTCTTTTTTAAGGCGTGTTGCAGATCCAGCGTGTTATTGCCTTCTCCGCCGGAAATGATGTTAAAGCCGCCACTGTCGCGGAATGTGTCATTGCCGGCGCGGCCTTCAAGATAATCATTGCCTGCACCGCCCTTGATTAAATCATTGCCGTCACTGCCAACAATAAATGTCGGACCGCTGTGTTTTTCCGCGTTGCGGTTGAGATCCTCTACCCAGGTATTGCCACGCGTGACGTCGGAGAGGTTAGAGACGATCACTGTCGAATCTTTACTGGTCAGAGAATAAAACTCGGAGTTCAGCACCCGCATTAACCCATCCTGATAAAAGAATGGCAGATGAGATAGCCAGGTTGGAACATTCAGAATGGAGAAGGGCAGGATATTCCAGGCTGCAGAGGCGTAGTGATCGTTAAAGTTAACGATATTATTGGTGGCAGATTCTTGTGGTGCATCGTGTACACCTAACGTGGATGGTGTGAGCGTTGACCCGTCGAGCGCGCGAAATACAGGGTCGTTTTCGTAACCGATGTTAATCACTTTGCCGCCCGTCTCGTATTGCGTCGGGGAGGCAAAGGCCACATAGCTCGATTGTGAATAGAAACCGCCCCAATTGCTGTCGCTGAGCGCCGCCATGCTGTTCACTGCCAATCCGCCAAGACTATGGCCGCTGATCGTCACATCATCACCGTTAAGACCGTGCGCCTGGGCAAATTTGGCCACATCGGCCAATAGGGTGCCAAAGGCTTTCAGGGTGTAGTTGTCCGCGTAACCCTTTGGTCCGAAACCGGCCAGCACGTCATTGATCAAGTCACCAATAGTATCGGTGATTAACGATTCTCGCGGGCCACTGGTGCCACGAAAAGCAATGCCAATACCGGTGAGATGACCTGCGTCGTCATATTTTCCCAGCACCTCGGCTTGGGCTGTGGTATAGCCCAGCGTCTCTCCATAATAGGTACCTCGGGAATCTGTCTTTCCCTGGTAACCTAATTGATCAGCGCCAATCAAAGACCAACCGGCGTTATTTACCGCTGCCAGTGCTGCCTTTTCCGAATCAGGATTCCACGGAATACCGGGCAACCCGCCCTGTGATTGTGTGCTGCCAATCAACGCTGTCACCAGCGTTAACGGCAAGCCCAATCCAAAACCGGTAGTGTGGTAGCCTTCGTCAAAACCATTATCGATATTGTGATAGGCATAGGTAGAAATCGCCATGGCATCGGTAAATAACACTTTGGATTTCGCCTCATCGAGGCCTTGATAATTAAAGATTCCCATATCAGTTCCTTATGAATTTGCTGCATTGCCGGGTTAATCTTTGAATAGCCTTTGCAGCGAGTGCAGATAAGCAGAGTGTATCCAACGACATCTGGTCAGAGGACCGACATCGGTAGAATTATTATTAGTATGAATTATTAATAATGCGAATTTGATGGTCGAAATTGTGCCTATTTTGAGTGGTGGCGTCACACATTCCCCTATACTGAATACTCACAGCTATTCAAAGGAGATTGATTAATGAAACATTATTGGTATGCGGCCTTCGGCCTAATGGCCTGCGGAGTCGCTCAGGCGGCGACGGTAGATGTTGACATGAATCTGGTGACCGGGCAGGGAATTGGCCAGGAGATTGGTAAAGTGACAATCAGTGAAACGCCTTACGGCCTGATGTTTACACCGCAACTAAAAGCGTTGCCGCCTGGCGTGCATGGTTTCCATGTACATGAAAATGGCAGTTGTGAGCCAGGCATGAAAGAGGGCAAGGCGGTTGCTGCGCTGGCAGCGGGCGGGCACTTTGACCCACAAAAAACCGGCAAGCACCTTGGCCCCTATGCCGACGGTCATTTGGGCGACCTGCCGGCTATTTACGTGACGGACGACGGTATGGCTACATATCCGGTGTTAGCGCCACGGCTGAAAAAAATCAGCGAAATAACCGGCAAGGCATTGATGGTGCATGCGGGTGGCGATAATAATGCCGACCATCCGAAACCTCTGGGCGGCGGCGGGGAACGCTTCGCCTGCGGTGTCATTAAATCATAATGTCGGTTAATGGGCGGCGGGCACCGCGGTTGCCGTGTCTGTTGGGGTAATCGCCTGTTGTAACTGTTGCAATGAGCAGTACAGCCGCCAAATGAGTCCGGCAAGATCGCGTGCCGCCTGATCCGGGTGGTGCGCTAGTGCGTTGCTCATGCGTAGCAACTCCTGCAACGTCGCATCCAGCGAGCTGTGCTGCACACCTTTCTCCGTCATAATGCCTCGCAAGCAGTGAATGCAGACGTCACGCACCGCTGAAAGCGGATCGGATCGAGTCTGCCAGTCACGTAATTGCCAGACAATATGGCTGCAGTTGAGTAACACGACACCCCAGCGTAATAACCAACTACGCGCTTCTTGATCCTGACTTTGATTCAATTGGCTGATGCGGTGATAAATCAGCGATTCAAACTGACTTTCGCTCTGCTGTGGTTTCTTACTCAATTGATCGATAAAGTCGCGCCGCAGGGCACG
The DNA here is from genome assembly GCF_001590905.1 of Serratia grimesii NBRC 13537. Lineage (GTDB taxonomy): Bacteria > Pseudomonadota > Gammaproteobacteria > Enterobacterales > Enterobacteriaceae > Serratia > Serratia grimesii. The sequence continues at coordinate 28,751 of NZ_BCTT01000010.1, read as the reverse complement.
GATAATTCGCCGGCTTTTGCGTTTGTCCGAACTGGGCCGCAAGATCTGGAATGCCAGACCAGCCAGCAGTACACCAACAATCTTACCGATACTGTCATTAATAAAAGACTGATAATCGTAGCTTGGTGGGTTGGTGACGGAAAGGAAAGAGCCCATAAACACGATCAGTTGGCCCCATAATGCCGCGTAGGATGGATGTTGCAGCTTGAACATCTGCATGGTCACCAATACCGGAAACAGAAACGCGCAGAACAGCCAAAAATCATCAATCTGAATCATCAAACCGAACTTCACTACAAAACAGGCGATCGACAGCAGTAGCACGGCTTTTAACAGCGTCGTGATGCTGTTGATGGGAGAGGGTGTGGAGGAATACAGTACACAGCTGATAGCGATCAGTGTCAGGGCTGAGCTACCCGCGTCCCATTGGGTGTTAATCCAATAGGCGCAGCCGAGGACGATAGATAAGAAGGTGCGCAGGCCGTTATAGGCGGCCTCGTAGCTATCGGTATGACGTGCCAGCGAGGTCACACGCGGGGGTTGGATATCGCTGACAGGTGTTGCACTCTCGAGCCGCAGTAACCAACGGCTACAGTTCAGGTATAACCAACAGAAATGCCGCAGGCGTAGCCAAAAGGCGCGATGGCGGTAATCAGCCTGATCCTGTGGGACGATCTGCTGCAAGATGCGTGCAAGGCGGTATTTGTCGGTGTCGGGATTACGGAGTTCGGTCAGCAATTGTTCTAAAACAGCCGCCAGATTCGCCGGGCGATCCGGCCAGTTCAGCAGCATACGGCGCAGGCTGGAGATGACGCTGGTAATGCGTAATTGCTGATGCAACATGTAATTGAGCAGGTTATTTTGCCGACGCAACCGGTAGTGACTCCAGAAGGCCTGAATACGCAACAGATTCATGGTCAGAATCTGGCCGATCACCCCTTCATGCGATGTGCGCATTTGCAGGGTGATTTCCGGCTGCCACAACAATGCGGCATGTTCCAGCAAGCGTAAATGCATGCGCCTTAACGAGGTCAACAGTGCTTCACCGTCCGAGGTGCTGGGTAAGATCATCATCATCAAACCGCCACACAGAATACCGGTGATCACTTCACAAACGCGCGCTTGCGCGATATCGAAGATTTGCTGGGTATCCGTCACGTTAACCGTGCTGAATGCAATGATAGCGGCGGTGTAGCCCGCGAGAGCAAAGGCGTAAGAGACGTTGTTCTGATAATGGTTGGAAATGTACGTGCACTGCCCGATCCACGCCGCAATAAACAGGGTGAATAGCCAAGGATCGTTCAGGCAATGCCCGGCGATGGCCACTGACGCTGCGGCGCCCACCAGGCTACCGAAAACGCGCCCAATACTTTTACTTATTACGCCGCCGACAGTGGGAAAACTGACCACCGCCGCCGATGTTAACGCCCAGTAAGGTTCATCAAGATTAAGGACGAATGCCACCCAAAGTGACAGGCACATTGCCAGCGAGTTGCGCAGCGCATAGCGCCATTGACCACCGGTGGCTTTTCCCCAAGGGGTACGGTTCCATTCCAAAAAGGGCAGGTTCACTCGTTAGCCTTACTGATGAATGGAGATGGTACAGGTCGTACCGGCCACTAACGGTAAATCAGCGGGTACGTTCAGCAATTTTATCCGTACCGGTACGCGTTGCGCCAAGCGAACCCATGGCACGTTGGGTTTTACGTCCATTAATAAATCACTGCTGCTTTCAACACTCTGATCGTAAATAGCGCGGCCAATACTCTCCACCTCGCCTTGAAGTGGTATGTTGCCATTATATAAAACGATATCCGCTTTATTGCCTTCTTTTATATGTTTTAGCTTGGTTTCCTCAAAATAACCGAGCACATAAAACGAGTGCACATCGACCAGTGCGACCAACGGAGTGCCCACGCTGGCATAGTTTCCAACCCGAGTTTGTAAATTGGTGATATAGCCATCGGTAGGAGCATAAATTTTAGTTTTACTTAAATTCCATTTAGCCTGTTCCAGATTAGCTTGGGCAGCTTTATATGCGGCTTTCATTGCCTGGGCCGCTAAATTTGACTCGTCCATATCTTCAGCAGAAATAACATTTTTCGGCAGACCGCGGCGTCGAGCCGCCTCATGGTCAGCCTTGGCCATGTCGGATTGCGCTTTTGCCAATGCGGCCTCAGCATTGTCGAGTGCAATCTGGTATGGCACGGGGTCGATCGTAAAAATCAGACTTCCCGCAGGTATGAACTGATTGTCATGAACAGTTATTTTCTCTAATCTTCCAGAAACTTCTGGTGTGATATTGACGAGCTCGGCACGCACCTTTCCATCACGGGTCCACGGGGATTGCATATAATAATTCCAGAGCCACCAACCGGCACAGATGGCAATGGCGCAGACGATTACCGTAGAAAAATATTTTAATGTTTTATGCGTCATGGGTTACCAACTCGCTAAAATCCACAGGGAGCCGCTGACGGCGATGACGAAAATAGACAAGTCCATCAGCATGGGGTGCCAAATTTCACCAGAATAAATCCAGTCTCGCAACAACTGGTGTACCAGCAGCCATAAAACGAGTCCGAGCAAAAAAGCCTTAAATATGGGCGGAAAATAAAGTGAAGCGCCCAGGACCAAATCGGGCAGAGGGGAAGAGGCATGGAGCCATGAAGTATTCACATTAACAATCCCGATGAGTGAATATGCTGAGTATTTGCATAGATAATAAACAATAACTGATCAAAATGGTGGCTATTTCCACAATATACATTATATACATTTGTGTTTTTAATGTGAGTTACTCAAAATAGTCTAAGCTCTGGGAGGGTATGTTAGCATGCTAATTATAAGGAGGGGGAAGTGGAGTCAACATTAGGTTCAGATCTAGCACGATTAGTTCGTGTTTGGCGCGCGCTCATCGATCATCGGCTCAAGCCGTTGGCGCTTACGCAAACACACTGGGTTACTCTGCACAGTATCAATCGTTTGCCGCCGGAGCAGTCACAGATTCAACTGGCCAAGGCGATCGGCATTGAGCAACCATCATTGGTTCGTACGTTGGACCAGCTGGAAGAGAAGGGGCTGATTACTCGCCACACCTGCGCCAACGACCGGCGTGCTAAGCGTATCAAACTGACTGAAGCGGCCGACCCCATTATCAGGGAAGTGGACAGCGTCATCAGCTCTACGCGTGGTGAGATTCTGAGTGGTATTAGCATTGATGAAGTGCAGCTGTTGGTTGGTTTGATTGATAAGCTGGAACAAAACATAACTGAACTGCAAAACAAACAATAAGATATTCTTTCTTTTTTACGATTAGATTTCACAGCATCGGAAATGAAACCGGAGGCCTCAAGCCTCCGGTTTTACTTGATACGCTAAGCTTACAGCGGGGATACGGTAATGGTGTCGCCAGTGCGAGCCATACGAACGCGTTGACCCGGGCTGAACTTGGTATCACCTGCCTTCTGAACCACCACGATGTTCTCTTTCTGGTCGGTTTTGATTTCCAGCTCGTAGCCTGAAGTACGACCGGCCGCTTCGCCGATGCTGTTACCTGCTACACCACCTGCCACTGCGCCTGCAGCTGTCGCCAAGCTACGACCTGTACCGCCACCCACGGTATTACCGAGGAAACCACCCAATACGGCACCACCAATTGCGCCAATGGTATTCGACGTTTCACTACCCTGGATCTTGACCGGACGCACTGAAACCAGCGTACCGTAAGTCACGGTTTGCACCTGTTTGGCCTGCGAAGCGGAATACACGTCGCCGGACATGGAATCATTAGCACACCCTGCCAGCGTAACTGCGGCGATAGCAACGACGAGAAGACGCTTGATCATATAAAACTCCTGTTGGTAGTAGTCCATAACCTGGGGAACCTTTCCAGGCCATATTCAGTGAAAAAGATAGATAAAGTATGGCGTAAACGTGCGGATATCACCATGACCTGTTACTGCACGCAGCTTAACTTTGCACTGTTCAACCAATAATAAACGGTGGTTTAGCTTTATAACAGTATAGGAAGAAATTCCGTCGCAAATTGAGCTGTTGTTTAGCTGTGGTTATCACTATTAGAGAATAGGCGAATAAACAGGCGTATTGCTCACAGAGGTGAAAAAAGACATCATAATTCATGGCGTTAATGTTTCAATTCTGGTTTATTTATCAAGTCAAAATTTTGCTTCCCCGTCTGGGGTAAGGGATGTTGCTATGAGGTCAGGCCGCTATATAGGTGTTATGTCTGGCACCAGTCTGGATGGCGTCGACGTGGTGCTTGCTGCGATCGACGGACGAGTGGTCGCGCAACAGGCCAGCTTCAGCCATCCGATACCGATTCAACTAAAACAAGACATCCTTGGCATGTGCCAGGGGCAGCAAACCACGCTTTCTGCGGTGGGGCGTCTAGATGCTCAGCTTGGCACACTGTTTGGTGAGGCGGTGCTTGGCCTGCTGAAACAAACAGGTATGACGGCTCAAGACATTACTGCCATTGGTTGTCATGGGCAGACGGTATGGCATGAACCCGACGGGGATGCACGTTTCTCTATGCAACTGGGCGACAATAATCGTATCGCCGCGCTAACCAATATCACCACCGTTGGTGATTTTCGTCGGCGCGATATGGCTTACGGTGGCCAAGGTGCTCCGTTAGTGCCAGCCTTCCATCAGGCACTGTTGGCGCATCCGGTTGAGCGCCGTATGGTGCTCAACATTGGCGGGATTGCCAATCTTTCGATGCTATTGCCGGGGACACCGGTACGTGGTTTTGATACCGGGCCGGGCAATATGCTCATGGATGCCTGGATATGGCGTCATCGCTCCCAAGCTTACGATAAAGACGGTGGTTGGGCTATGGAAGGGCGTGTCTGCCTGCCATTGTTACAGCAAATGCTGTCCGATCCTTACTTTACGCTGCCGGCGCCGAAAAGCACGGGTCGAGAGTATTTCAATGCGGCCTGGCTGGAACGTCAATTGGTGGGACTGGCGGCGGTCAGCCCCGTTGATGTGCAAACGACGTTGGCGGAGCTGACGGCGATCACCATCTGTGAACAGGTCCAGTTGGCGGGAGGGTGCGAGCGGCTGCTGGTTTGTGGTGGTGGGGCACGTAATCCGTTGCTGATGGCGCGGATGTCAGCATTGTTGCCTGGTACAGAGGTGTGCCTGACGGATGATTTCGGTATCAGCGGGGATGATATGGAAGCGTTGGCCTTTGCGTGGCTGGCGTTTCGTACGCTGTCCGGGCAGTCCGGCAATCTGCCTTCAGTCACCGGTGCAAGCTGTGAAACGCTGCTGGGTGGGATTTATCCGGTTTTGCCTTTAGGGGGGCGTTAGCTCTGTTAGGATAGAAATCGACAGGTTTCCCTAAGGAGCAATCGCATGAAAAAAATCATTATTTCTGCCGGCGTACTGGCACTGGCTGGCTGTAGCTATATTTTACCGCAAAACAGCCAGACGTTACATTACCAATGTGGCACCACGCCGTTGACGGTGTCATTGGACGGTAAGGAGAGCACCGTCAGCATGTTGATGGACGGTGAACAGCTGAAGTTGAAACAGGTGCTGGCCATGTCCGGTGCCAAATACAGCGACGGCAAATACACCTTTTGGTCGAAGGGCCAAAACGCCTATCTTGAGCGTAATGGCAAAGTGATCATGAGCGACTGCACGCTGGCTAATTGATCCAGCGGTTGCGGCGTCAGAGCGATTGAGATCCTGACGCCGCTGGCGCAGAATAGAATCACGATTTTTCAGTTGGTTGATAACCGGATGATTGAAAATAATGAGTTTGATGTTGCGGACCTGCGCCGTGAATACACTCGTGGTGGCTTACGCCGCAACGATCTGACTGCTAATCCATTAACGCTGTTTGAACGCTGGCTGAAACAGGCCTGCGACGCGCGTTTGGCCGACCCAACAGCGATGTGTGTGGCGACCGTGGATGAGAACGGGCAACCCTACCAGCGTATTGTGCTGCTGAAGCATTATGATGACAAAGGACTGGTGTTCTACACCAATCTGGGAAGCCGTAAGGCGCAACAGCTAGCGAACAACCCACATATTAGCCTGCTATTCCCGTGGCACATGCTTGAGCGCCAAGTGATTTTCCTCGGCAAAGCAGAGCGGTTATCCACTCTCGAAGTCATGAAATACTTCGCCAGCCGACCGAAAGACAGCCAAATTGGCGCATGGGTGTCGCAGCAGTCATCACGTATTTCTGCGCGTGGAGTATTGGAAAGTAAATTCCTCGAGCTGAAGCAAAAATTCCAACAGGGCGAAGTACCGCTGCCGAGTTTCTGGGGCGGATTCCGGGTTAATTTCGATTCCGTCGAGTTTTGGCAGGGCGGCGCCAACCGTCTGCATGACCGTTTCTTGTATCAACGGGACGGGAATGACTGGAAAATTGACCGACTGGCACCCTGAAGACCGAAAATCCCCCTTAAGCGCTGGTACTGATGTCGCCAGCGCTTTATTCTATGCGTTATTCTGAATTTAATATTTCGCCAGTGGGCGAAAGGTCGTGTACCGACAAAGGTGCATTCGTTTATACATGGAGTCATTGATGGCAAGCAGCAACTTGATTAAACAACTGCAAGAGCGGGGCCTCGTTGCCCAGGTTACGGATGAGGAAGCGTTAGCAGAGCGACTGGCGCAAGGGCCAATTGCACTGTATTGCGGTTTCGATCCAACCGCTGACAGCTTGCATTTGGGCCATCTGGTTCCTCTGTTGTGCCTGAAGCGCTTCCAGCTTGCCGGTCACAAGCCGGTAGCGTTGGTGGGCGGTGCTACCGGCTTGATCGGTGACCCGAGCTTCAAAGCGGCTGAGCGCAAGCTCAATACCACCGAAACGGTGAACGAGTGGGTGGATAAAATCCGCAAACAGGTTTCTCCGTTCCTCGATTTTGACTGTGGTAGCAACAGCGCAATTGCCGCCAACAACTACGACTGGTTCGGCGGCATGAATGTGCTGACCTTCCTGCGTGATATTGGTAAGCATTTCTCCGTCAACCAAATGATCAACAAGGAAGCGGTAAAGCAGCGCCTGAACCGTGACGACTCGGGTATTTCGTTCACCGAGTTCTCCTATAACTTGCTGCAAGGTTTCGACTTCTCCGAACTGTACAACCGTCATCAGGTTGAACTGCAGATCGGCGGCTCTGATCAGTGGGGTAATATCACCTCCGGTATCGATTTGACCCGCCGTATGCACCAGCAGCAGGTCTTCGGCCTGACAGTACCGTTGATCACCAAAGCTGACGGGACCAAGTTCGGTAAGACCGAAGGCGGCGCGGTCTGGTTAGCGCCAGAAAAAACCAGTCCTTATAAGTTCTACCAGTTCTGGATCAACACGGCCGATGCTGACGTATACCGTTTCCTGAAGTTCTTTACCTTTATGGATCTGGCAGAAATCAACGCGCTGGAAGAAGAAGACAAGAACAGCGGCAAGGCGCCACGTGCGCAGTATGTGCTGGCGGAAGAAGTGACCGGTATGGTGCACGGTGCTGAAGGCCTGGCTGCGGCCAAGCGCATCACACAGAGCCTCTTCTCCGGCGCGCTGCACGACATGACCGAAGCGGACTTTGCCCAGTTGGCGCAAGACGGTATGCCGACGATCAAACTTGATGGCGATGCCGATCTGCAACAGGCGTTGGTGAATGCCGAATTGGTGCCTTCACGCGGCCAGGCGCGCACCATGATCGGTTCCAATGCGGTAACCATCAACGGTGAGAAACAGTCCAACGCGGAATACACCTTCAGCGATGCCGATCGCCTGTTCGGTCGCTACACACTTCTGCGTCGTGGTAAAAAACATTACTGCCTGGTGGATTGGAAGTAATCAAAATTGCAGCAAAGGGGCCCTCAGAGGCCCCTTTATTTTTAAGGCGTCAGAGCAGGTTTTTGATGAAAAACATTCTTTCTATTCAATCTCATGTTGTTTTTGGCCATGCAGGTAATAGTGCTGCAGAGTTTCCGATGCGTCGCATGGGTGTAAACGTTTGGCCACTGAATACCGTACAGTTTTCTAATCATACTCAGTATGGCAAATGGACCGGCTGCGTGATGCCAGCCAACCACCTGACGGAAATTGCACAAGGCATTGCCGATATTGACCAACTGAAGCATTGCGATGCCGTGCTGAGTGGCTATATCGGTTCACCGGAACAGGGCAGCCATATTTTGGAGATCGTGCGTCAGGTCAAGCAGGCTAACCCGAACGCGTGGTACTTTTGCGATCCCGTGATGGGCCACCCGGAAAAGGGGTGCATTGTGGCACCCGGCGTGGCGGAGTTTCACTGTCAGCAGGCATTGCCATGCAGTGACATGATTGCTCCCAATCTGCTGGAGCTGGAATTGTTGAGCCAGCGGACTATTGCAAATGTTGAGCAAGCGGTAAGTGCTGCACGCGAATTAATTGCCAAAGGGCCGAAAGTGGTGTTGGTCAAGCATTTGAGTCGCGCAGGTTATCATGTTGACTGTTTTGAAATGTTGTTGGTCACGGCCGATCAGGCTTGGCACATTAGCCGCCCGCTAGTGGATTTTGGCTCGCGGCAGCCTGTGGGCGTGGGCGATCTGACCAGCGGCTTGCTGTTGGTTAATTTGCTGAAGGGTGAGGCGTTGGATAAAGCGTTGGAACACGTGACGGCAGCAGTCTATGAGGTCATGCTGACCACGCAGGCAATGGGTGAGTACGAGTTGCAGGTAGTGGCGGCGCAAGACCGCATCGTACAACCGACTTGCGAATTTAAAGCGGTAAGCGTTTAACCCTGATACAGCGCCCCGGCAAGTTTTCTCGCCGGGGCGTGGGGATTATTTCAGGCCTTCGGCACTCAGCGTTGCATCCACCGCCGGTCGTGCGGCGACGCGATCAAAATAAGCCGATAAATGGGCGCGTTTTTTGAGATCAAACTGCATAGCAATTGCCCAGCGCAGGATGGTGAACAGATACGCATCAGCGACGCTAAAACGAGCCCCTAACAAGAAATGCTGCGTCGCCAGCACTGAATCCAGATAGTCGAACTGCTTATCCAGCTTCTCCCGTGAAAGGGTTTTGTATTCTTCCGGTGTTTTCGGGTTAAACAGCGGACTGAAGCCTTTATGCAACTCCGTCGCGATATAGTTCAACCACTCAATGGCATGGTAGCGTGACAGCGTGCCTGCCGCCGGGATCAGCCCGCGATCCGGGACGCGATCAGCAAGATATTGCACAATCGCTACGCCTTCAGTCAGCAGGCTGCCATCATCAAGCAGCAACGCCGGCACTTGTCCTTTTGGGTTGATTGTCAGGTAATCTGCACCGCTTTCGGTCTTCTTCAGCGCGAGATCAACCTTTTCCGCCGTAAAATCCAGGCCCGCCTCACGCAGAACGATATGAGGGGACAGCGAACAGGCACCGGCTTTATAGAACAGTTTCATCGGAAGCTCCTTGATAGTGATAAGTGACAGGCATGCTTAACCTCTGATCCTAGCTCTATAACGTCAAAATTACAGCGGGTTAACCGACAAAATTAACTTATCAATGCCGCTTCCGGTTCCAGTAGAGCCAGGGTAGCGGCAATTTGCTGCTGCAATGCTTGCGGTACGGTTTGCATTGGCGAGCGCAACTCATTGCGGATAAACCCTTGTTGAGCTAATGCAGCCTTGACCGGTGCGGGGTTAGGGAAACTGAACATTTGGTGGATCATCGGCAACAGTGAGTAGAAGTTTGCACGTGCGGCAATCAGATCACCGTCGCGAACCTGCTGCACCAGCTGCACAAAGCGCTCCGGGTGAATATGCGCTGAGGCTGAGATGGCACCCGTGCCGCCCAGGCACAGCGTGGTGAGGATCAGATTATCTTCACCTGTCAGCACGTCTATCTCACCATCGTTAATGAGCGCCATGGTTGTGTCCGGATTACCGCCGCAGTCCTTAATGGCTTTTACCTGTGGATGGCGGGCGATCTGACGAAGGGTGGCCAGTTCGATCACAATACCGGTGCGTTGCGGAATGTTGTACAGGATAACCGGCACGTTTGAGGCGTCGGCAAGCTGGGTGAAATAGTCTACCAGACCACATTGCGACGGGCGGATGTAATAGGGTGCGGGGATCAGTACACCAGCAATGTCACGTAGTTGGATCGCCTGCTGCATTTGCAGTGTGTCACTCATGTTATTACCGGACAGCCCCATCACCACTTGATGGGCCGGTGTCACGGCCAGTACCGCGTCGAGCACTGCCAGCTGTTCGTCGTTGCTAAGCGCGGCCGCTTCACCGGTAGTACCGCAGACGACCAACCCGTCGACGCCAGAGGCGATCAAGTGTTGAGCCAGCCGTTGAGTCGCAGGCAGGTCGACGGCGCTGTTATTAAATGGGGTAACCAGTGCAACCCAAATACCGGAGAATGAGGCCATATTAATTTCCTTCAATGCGTGCAATAAGAAGCCAGATGAGAAAATAAGAGAGGAGACGAGTCGCGTACCGCCCTGTCAGCTCATCTGACGGGACACTACGCCCCAGTCAAATGAGCGTCTGTTTCTTCGAAATAACCGCCAACAAACCATCAAGGCGCAATGTCGACATCTGAGGAGCGTCATTGTTGTTGAGGTTGGCCATAGCAGTCTCATGAAAAGTGGATATGCGATGATAATGAATATTCTGCATGATGCTGTCAATTTACAACCGCTTGATAACACGGTTATTCATGATTACGACGGGCTGATGAGTTTGGCTAATAAACCATGGGGGAGCAAAACCCCGCCAAAGCGGGGTTTAGGGGCGCGTTAGCGAGGGCGGCGTGTGCTGTTGATTGAGGCTGTCCAGCTAAAGGTTTCCCCAGTAGGTTGAATGCGGTTGGCTTTGCGCTCGGCACGCGTCGCTTTTTCGATTTTTGCGCGGGCGGCGGTGATGCGCGCGACAATTTCGTCCTTGATCTTGTTATTTTCGGCATTGGTTAATGCCCGGCCGAGGCTTTTGCGTGCCTTGTCCAGCTCGGTTTTTACTTCACGTTGCTCGCTTTCCGTCATGTCTTTCAGCGTCAGTTTTTTCATTATCGTCGTAGCCTGGTCAGTGAAGATAGCTGTCAGTGTACAGCAATTAGTGAGCCGAAGATGCCGCTGCCTTAACGGAAATTCCAGACTGGGGAAATTATCTGGTCACACTTCTTCCAGCAAATCGCTAAGGAAGCGTCGCATACGTTCGGTGCGCTCTTGCGCCATTTTTTTTCCGATGGCGGTTTGAAAATCGTCTTGTAGCTTGAACAGCTTGGTTTCGAAGTGGTCCAGCGTAAAACGTTTATCGTCATACTGACGATGGTGTGCCAACGGGTCGGCTGCATCGTACAGTGCGCTGCGCATGCGTCCACCAATATAAAAGCAACGTGCCACGCCAACCATACCGATGGCGTCCAAACGGTCTGCGTCTTGTAGGATTTTTGCTTCCAGTGTCTCTGGAGTAATAGCGGCGGAAAAGCTGTGTGCCTCAATGGCGTGAGCGGTTTTGGCGATATCTTGCATGTCCCAACCCAGCTGGGTCAGTAGCAAACCGGCTTTTTCGGCCGCCATGCGTGAGGCCAGGTGCCGCTGTGGCGAATTCTTTTCCACTGCCACACAATCATGCAGTAATACGGCAGCACATAGAATGCGGCGGTCACCGCCTTCATGTTGACTGATCTTGCGGGTGTTTTTCCACACTCGGTGCAAATGAGCCACGTCATGTGAGCCATCATCGGAATCGAGAGTCAGTGGCAGCAATGCTTGCGCCAGTTCCTGATAGGGTGAGAACGGCTGTAGTAGTGCTTGCGGCAGGGAAGAATGCACGTTTTGTTCCTTGTTGTCGGAAAGCATCAGATTATAACAGCCGTCAATGAGCCGGTTATGACAATGCAGCAAAAGAATTGTTTACTATACTGCAACGGACTATTGCCATAATTGCGGTTTTTGCACCGGAATAAGCAACTTACAATGGCCTTATTCCGGTCATCCCCGCTTGGTGTAAACCTGTGTCCGTGGGGTATGGCCGGGATATCCCGCTCACGCCACCGGAGAAATGTCATGCCAACGAATCTTGAAATTGTACGCGCTACTTATGAGGGCGGCAGTGCCGAAGAGAATGGTCGCAACCTGCTGGCGGCGTTAGCGCCTGATGCGGAATGGACTGAAGCCGCAGGGTTCCCTTATGCCGGTACCTATATTGGCCCACAGGCGATCTTTAAAAATGTTCATCAGCGCTTAGGAACGGAATGGCAGGGTTATCGTGCGGATGTTGACCATTTCTATGATGCGGGTGAGAACGTGATTGCCCAAGGATTCTATCATGGTACTTATGGTGCCACCGGCAAGTCTTTCACCGCATCCTTTGCGCATATCTATCAGTTACGTGAGGGGAAAATTGTGAAGTTTGTGCAAATAGTAGACAGTGCGAAAGTACTCGAGGCCATGCAGAGCTAAAGGCCACTGTGCTTGCCAAATTTGCGATCGTACTCCCGTCGGTAACCGCGCGCTTTGTTACGATCGCGGATCCATAAATACCCGCATACCAGCGCAACGGCGCCTGAAAAGGTAATATTGCGCATATCCCGGTCATAAAAAAACACCAACACAGCGTCCATCGCCGCGATAAAAGCAATCCACTTATACATATGGGATTGCCGTCGCGTGGCGGCGTTGAGGCGCTTTAACTGTCTGGCTTCGTGCATAACCGGTTTTTGTTGCATAACGTCTCGTCGGTAATAAATTTCTTAGTGGTAAATTAGCAGAATATTCCTGATGGCGGCAAAGCTTAACGCATGCAGAGCCTCTGTTTTTCTTGCCGTCGGTACCCTATTGAAATTTTTTGCGCTGACTGGCGAACGCTTCGGAATGCATGCTAGTTTATTTATGCAGCATTGTGGGGTATTTATTCATTTTGTTGAGGCGTATGAATCTGCGAACTGACGTCACAAAAATGCAGCACGATAGCGTTAATGTGAAAGGTTAGGAGCGTATTTGGCGGAATTGATAATAATTTAGCTTTTACGAAGGGGCATGATGAACAATAAAACAGTACGGCCAGAAGACGTAGTTCAGCAGCAACTTGATGCTTATAACGCGCGTGATATTGATGCTTTTATGGCGTGTTGGGCGGAAGATGCACAGTATTATGAGCATCCGAATACATTGTTGGCTAGCGGCAAGGCGGAGATCCGCGAGCGTCACATCACTCGTTTCAAAGAACCCAGTTTGTACGGTGAGCGTATTAAGCGAATGGCTTTGGGGAGCATGGTCATTGATCAGGAAGTGGTGACACGCAATTTCCCACAGGGGCGCGGCAAAATGAATGTGATCGCCATTTATGAGGTTGAACAGGGCAAAATTACGAAGGCCTGGTTCAAAATTGGCCCATGTGAGCTGGATGAGGGCGCTTTATAGCGCCCCAATCTCATAGCGCCACTACGGCCTCGATCTCAACGCTAACCAGCGGTGAGAAGAGTGCGCTGACCGCAACCAGTGAACAGGCTGGCAGCGCACCATCGAAATAATCAAACAGCACTGGCCGAATGGTCTGTAGATCGCTGATATTAGTTAAAAATACCGTTATTTTAATCAGCGCTTTTAGATTTGTGCCTTCCGCTGCGGTGATGGTCGCCAACTGTTCCAAAATAGCTTGTGTTTGTTGTTGCGTTGCTTGCCCTTGTGCCTCAGTGGCAAATGCCGTCAACCCGGAAATATACAATGTATCCCCATGGCGTACAGCATGGACATAGGGGCCGCCTGGTGTGGGCAAGTGCGGATAATTAATGCGCTTCAATGATGTCATGATAAAAACCCCGAGAGATTAATTAAAAAAATAAACAAACTTGGTTAGGATGGAACGGTGAACATCGGAAGTACGCTGAGATCTATTGATTCCTAATAGTATCACTAACATTCATTTATAACTGTGAAGGATATTTCAGGGTAATGAATCAGGCCTTAATTCCCTATATGCAACGTTGGCAGTTGCAGCCCGACGGCCAGGCTTTTGAAACCCACAGCAGCTTGCTCATGCCGGTACGGTATCAAGGGGCCCCAGCGATGTTGAAAATCGCGCGCGAACAGGAAGAAAAATTCGGCGGGCTATTAATGTGCTGGTGGCAGGGCGAAGGCGCGGCGCAAGTTCTCGCGTGGCACGACGATGGCATTTTGTTAGAACGTGCGCAAGGGACGCGTTCGTTGGCACAGATGGTACGTGATGGTGACGATCAGCAGGCAACGGCAATCCTTTGTCAGGTGGTTGCTCGTCTGCATGTGCCTCGTTCTAAACCATTGCCAGATCTTATCCCCTTACACCAGTGGTTCAATTCTCTGTGGCCAGCGGCTCAGGCCCACGGTGGCATGCTACGCCTCAGTGCTAACGTAGCGGCGGAATTGTTGACCAGCCCGCGTGAGCAGAGCGTATTGCATGGCGATATACACCATGACAACGTGTTGGACTTCGGTGAACGCGGCTGGTTGGTGATTGACCCAAAACGTCTCTATGGCGAACGTGCCTTCGACTACGCCAATATCTTCTGCAACCCGAATTACGGTGTCGCGACCGATCCTGACATTTTTTCCCGCCGGGTTGAACAGGTTTGCCAATTGGGCGGGTTCGAACGGCAGCGATTGTTGCAGTGGATCCTCGCTTGGGCAGGCTTGTCCGCGGCCTGGTTTATGGAAGACGGCGAGGCGGCTGATATTGATTTTCGTGTTGCCGAGCAGGCAGCGCGAGCATTAGGTCTCACGCTACCGGAAGGCGACTTAGGGTTCATCCTGCCAATAATCGAGCGACGCTGAAGGGCGTTGTATGTAACGCACCTGTTCACCATCTCCACGCTGGGCTGCTGCCAAAAACTTTCCTGAGTCCGGATATTCCACCAGTTCGGGCAGTTCACGGGTGCTGATGGAAAGATATTTCAACGGCGCGTCTGACGTGTTGATGATTTGATGCGGGTATTCCGGTCCCGGCGGGATAAAAATAACGTCGCCGCTTTTGATCGGCAGCTGTTCTCCGGCAACCCGCAAGGTACCGGTTCCCTCAAGTACAATGAACATTTCTTCCTGTGCATAGTGGAAATGATAAGGGCAGGAGCGCATGCCTGGCGCTACGACGTCGATGGATGCCCCCAATTTGCTGGCTGCAGTGCCGGTACCCAGGCGAGTACCTATGCTGTCATAGAGTGGCGGACGGTGGTCGTGCGTTTTCTCAACCTGCTCAATATTACGGATCAGACGCTGAGCTAACAGCCTGGCTTGGTCATTCATAGATTATCTCGTGACGGTGTCACCTAATGGTTAACTATGGCGATGGAAAAACCATCCCAACCCTTACTGCCTACGGTCTGTAACGCGGTGGCACTGAGCCGAGGTTCATTGGCCATCATGTCAAAAAAACGTCGTACACCCTGAACCCGCTCGTCACGGCTTGTTGGATCGGTGACTGCGCCATCACGTACGACGTTGTCGCCAATAATCACTGTTCCAGGGCGAGATAACGCCAGCGCCCATCGCAAATAATCCGGATTATTGGGTTTGTCGGCATCAATAAATATCAGATCAAAAGGCGCTTCTTGCTGCAATTGTGGCAGGCTATCGAGAGCCGGGCCGACTCGCAACACAACACATTCACTCAGCCCTGCGCGGGCAATATTTTGTCTGGCTATCTCAGCATGACGTGGATCGGCTTCCAGCGTCACCAATAAGCCGCCCGGTGGTAATGCGCGTGCCAACCAAATGGTGCTGTAACCGCCTAAGGTACCAATTTCCAGAATACGCTTGGCATTCACCATCAGGGCAAACAGATGCAGCAATTTGCCCTGATTTGGCGCTACGTCGTGTTCAGGCAATCCTGCTGCACTGTTGGTAGCCAACGCATGCAACAGAGCGTCATCCTGTTCTACAAGTTTGTCGACGAGATAAGCGTCAACCTGTGCCCAGCGGTTACTGTCTTGCATTGTTCACCTGATGTTGTTGGCTATACCAGCCAGGTCGGCGTTTCGGTTGTGGCCAGAACAGAGCACCTTGGCCGCCGCCAGGTATTTGCCACACCGCGCAGTCATAAATGGTGAAGGCATCACCAAATTTATCTACGCGCAGGCCACAATATCCCTGCGCAATACCTTTCAGAGTGACTTTATCCAGCAATTGCTGACGCTCTGCACGGTCTGTCGGTGAAGCACTCAGCCGTGAAGGCAACGCGATAAATTCATCAAAGGAATAACCAAAGCAGTGCTGAGCACAGTGGTTGGCATAGACAAACAACGGATCGTCGCCATCTGCGTGAGCCAGCAAGCTGTAAGGCGCTTGCTGATGTAGCCAGGATAGTCGCTCGTCAGCGGTTGTCTGTGGACCGGGTAAACCATCGCCTGTCCAGTGGCGGTAGGCGGCGTCTATTTGTTGAATCAGATCAATTTGCACGGAAGATGGCATGGTGGCTCCCTTAACGATCCAGTATGGGCAACAAGCTTTCCCCACTCTCAGTTAAGCAGAAGATTGCCGAAGGGGAAAATGACGTTCGTATATCTGGCGCGCACATTTGTTCCAGACGCTCGTGAGGACATCTGCTATATGAAAGGTTGGCTTAACAAAAATAGGGTGGCGATGAGCAGCTGGATCGAATTAAAGAAAGACCGGCCGACTGGCATAGAGTTGATTCGTGCCCATTTTGGCGGGCATGCGCATGCCTATGATCCCCACTGGCATGATGATTACCTGGTGGGTGTCACCGAACAGGGGGTACAGCAGTTCCATTGCCGGAGCCAACGTCATCGCAGTACGCCGGGGCAGGTGTTTTTGCTGGAGCCTGGAGAGCTGCATGACGGTGATGCACCGGCAGAAGAGGGTTTTACCTACCAGATGCTGTACCTCAATCCACAATGGTTGGATTTGCAGCTACGTCAGTTATTTGCCGAGGTTCCTGACAGCTTCTGCCTCAGTTTCGCTGCCACGTTATCCGACGATCGGCTCCTGGCGCAGGTGACGATGCGGGCTTTCTCGCAGTTACAGCAACCGGTTGAGGGCGAATTACAGCGTCAATTTGCGTTGGATAACCTGCTGTGTGCACTGACCCGTCATGTGCATTGGCGACGATCGTTACCGAGTGAAACCTCCGGTTATCAGGCGCGGCGCATTCGCGATTATCTTCATGCTAACAGCCATCAGGATATTCGTATGGAAACGCTGACAGCGTTAACCGGGCTGGATCGATTCCGACTGACCCGCTTGTTTCGCCAGACTTATGGTTTGCCGCCACATGCGTATTTGGTTCAGCTTCGGTTGGCACAGGCGCGGCGGCTGTTAGCCACAGGAGCAAAACCCGTTGACGTTGCAGCACAGCTGGGTTTTGCCGATCAAAGTCATCTGGGCCGCTGGTTCCAGCGCGCCTATCGCCTCACACCAGCGCATTACCGGAAACAGTGCACAAATCTTCCAGATTAAGCCACTGCGGCTGGGTATCCTGCAGGCTTACTTATCGACAGGAAACCCAATGATGGAAGATCTCTCCTCAAAAACAACTCGCGCCGAGCGCTGTGTAATTGTGCTTAATCAAGACTTGCCGCTGGGTAATATTGCCAATGCGGCAGCGGTACTGGCGCTCACGCTGGGACAGCGTCATCCGATGCTGGTGGGTGAGGTATTGGCTGACAGCCATGGGCAATGTTGGCCGGGGTTGATCCCGATAGGCATCAGTGTGCTGGCTGCCAGTGAGGAACAGTTGAGCGCACTGTTGCAACAATCGCACGCAACGGAGGTCGACCGTATCCTGTTCCCGGTTGATGGCCAGCAAACGACCAATTATGCCCAATTCCTTGCGAGTGTCGCCAACCGGCCAAGTTCCGAATGGCATCTATTGGGCATCGCCTTGGCCGGTGAGAAGAAAACCGTGCGTAAGTTGACAGCTAAACTCAATTTGTTGAGTTAGTTGTCCGTTGCGGTAACGACAAGATGATATGAGCGAGCGCGCCACCAATAATTCCCCAAAATGCAGAACCCACACCGAGTAAGGTCACACCGGACGCGGTGATCAGGAAGGCGATCAGTGCAGCGTCACGCTGCTTTTCATCTTGCAGTGCGCGTTGCAAACTGCCTGCGATAGTGCCCAGCAGTGCAAGTCCGGCAATGGTATGGATGAGCGCTGTAGGCAATGCGCTGAACAGCATGCTGATAACTCCGCCGAACAACCCAGCCAGCAGGTAAAATCCCCCGGCTGCCACCGCAGCCATATAGCGACGCTGTGGGTTCGGGTGTACGTCTGGGCCCATGCAGATGGCGGCGGTGATTGCGGCAATGCATACCGAAAACCCGCCAAACGGTGCTAGCAGCAGGGCAACCAGCGCCGTCCAACTGATCAGCGGCGAAGTGGGAACGCTGTAGCCAGCGGCCTTCAGTGTGGCAATTCCGGGGGCGTTTTGTGACGCCATGGTAACCACAAAGAACGGTACGCCAATCCCCAGCAGTGTCGACCAGCTAAAATGCGGTGTCATAAATTCCGGTATGGCAAAGGTCAGTGGTTGCTGTGAAAGATGAATATTGCCTTGCAGCGCTGCAATAGCCAGTCCGGCCAGCAGCGTCAACACAATCGCATAACGCGCCAAATAGCGGCGGGTGACTAAATATACCAACCCCATCCCCGCGCTGAGCACGAAATTGACCTGTAATGACGCGAAGGCGTCGAGCCCAAAGCGCAGCAGAATCCCTGCCAGCATCGCCGCCGAAATTGCTTGTGGAATATAATCCATGAGCCGGGCGAACAATCCAGTGACGCCGCACAGCAGGATCAACCCGGACGCAAAGATAAACACGCCAATGGCTTCGTTGATCGGCGTGCCGGGCAGGCTGGTTACCAGCAGTGCCGCACCGGGAGTCGACCAGGCGGTTAAAATGGGTGTGCGGTAATACAAAGAAAGTCCCAGGGAAGTTACTCCCATCCCTAGGCCTAACATGCTTAGCCAACCGCCGATCTGCAATGGTGTCGCCCCGGCGGCGGCGGCGGCCTGGAAGATAATGGCAGCAGAGCTGGTGTAGCCTACCAAAACCGCAACAAACCCAGCCATGACAGCGGGCAAAGACAGGTGACGCAGAGAGATGGCAGGGCGCATAGCACACTCCGATAGCAGTTGTGCGTTATAACGCACGGAGGGAATGAGCATAGCATCGTGCGTTATAGCGCACAAGTAGCTATAATCAGCCAGAATTTCAGGGGAGACAAACATGCAGGAACTGTCCAGTCATCTGGCTCAGACACTCCGATCTTTGCGTATGCATCGCGGCTGGAGCCTGGCCCAGGCAGCTGAAAATACCGGTGTCAGCAAGGCCATGCTGGGACAGATAGAACGCGGCGAATCCAGCCCGACGGTGGCGACACTGTGGAAGATAGCAACAGGCTTTAATGTGGCATTTTCTGCTTTTTTGGAAATATCACCGTTGCAACAGCAGGCGACACTGCACCGTTATGGTGATGCGCCAGTGTTCAATCAGAACAACGCCGATATGCGAGTCGTACCACTGTTTCCGTTCGATCGGCAACTGGGCTTTGATATGTTTGTTATCGATCTGGCCCCAGGAGCACTCAGCGAGTCTTCAGCGCATGAACCGGGGGTGATTGAGCATGTGATTGTCATCAGTGGTGAACTGGAGCTGGCGGTTGACGGGCAGTGGTATTCGCTGGCAAGCGGCGAGGCGATGCGCTTTCAGGCCGATCGCCCACATGCCTACCGCAATGCCAGTCAGCAAAGCGTACGTATACATGATCTGATCCACTATCCTAAATTTTGACTCAACGGTAGGGGCACAAGCTTTGACTCTGTGTTGTCAAACACCTACTTTATTGAAAATGAGTCTTATTTATCCAAGAGAGGGAGCTTGATTTTGACGGTCACTAATCGACGCCAGTTTATTAAACTCAGTGCACAAACCGCAGGAGCCGTATTCGCGATGACTTCATTACCCAACAGTATCCGCCTGGCGATGGCAGCAGAAGGGGGCACTCATGCCACCGACGAGTTCCTGTGGCTGGAAGAGTTGCAGGGCAAGGCCGCACAGACGTGGATAAAACAGGAAAACCAGCGTACCACTGCTCGCTTTGCTCAAAGCGCAGATTTCCGGCAGGTGGAAACGCAGGTGTTGGACATCCTGAATAAAGACAGCCAAATTCCGTGGGTCGCCAAACGTGGCAATTACTATTACAACTTTTGGCAGGATCAAACCAACCCGCGAGGCTTATGGAGACGGACCACGCTTCAGGAGTACCGTAAAGCCAAACCCGCCTGGGAAACGGTGTTGGATATCGATGCGCTGGGCAAGGCAGAGGGCAAAGACTGGGTATTCCACGGTTCACAATCACTGGCACCCGAATACCGTTATTGCCTGGTAGAGCTGTCACCGGACGGAGGCGACGCCACTGAGATTCGCGAGTTTGACCTTGTCAGCAAACAGTTTGTGAAAGACGGCTTTGCCTTGCCAGTGGCGAAAAGCCAGGCTTCGTGGATTGATAAGGACACGTTGTTTGTCGCCACCGATTTTGGTGCGGGATCGATGACCCAGTCCGGTTATGCGCGCATTGCCAAGCGCTGGAAGCGCGGTACACCTTTGAGTACCGCCCAGACGCTGTATGAAGCGCAGCCACAGGACATGGCAGTGTTTGCCTATCACGACCACACGCCGGGGTTTGAACGGAACTACGTGGGTCGCAACCTGGATTTCTACCGCCGTGAAACCTATCTGCTGACCGCGCAAGACCAACAGGTCAAAATTGATATTCCCGCTGACGCTGAGTTCAGCACGCACCGTGAGTGGTTGTTGATTAAACCGAGCAGCGACTGGGACGTTGGCGGTGTGCGTTATCCTTCCGGCGCTCTGCTGGCGACCCATTTTGATGATTATTTAGCGGGCAAGCGTGAGCTGACAGTATTATTCACCCCGACGGCACAGGCTGCGCTGAGTGGTTACAGCACCACGCGCGACCATTTGATCCTCAGTATCATGGACAATGTGGTCAACCGATTGGAAGTACTGACGCCACAGGGAACAACCTGGCAACGCAAACCGCTGGGCAAACCTGGTGCGATCAGCACCATTTCGGCCGGTGGTATTGATGATGAAACCAACGATTATTTCCTGACCATCAGCGGATTCCTGCAACCGACTTCGCTGTATCTGGGCAATCTCGATGGCGGTGACGCGGAACTGTTGAAGCAGGGGCCACAGGACTTTGATGCCAGCGGTTATCAGGTCAGCCAGCATTTCGCTGCTTCTAAAGACGGTACACAGGTACCGTATTTCCAGATCGCGGCCAAGGGCATTAAATTGGATGGCAGCAACCCGACGCTGTTGTACGGCTATGGCGGATTCGAAGTGTCGTTGTTACCGGGCTATATGGGTGCGAAGGCACCGACCTGGCTTGAACGTGGTGGCGTATATGTAGTGGCGAATATCCGTGGTGGCGGCGAATATGGTCCCGCCTGGCATCAGGCTGCGCTAAAACAAAACCGCCACCGGGCTTATGAAGATTTTGCCGCTGTGGCACAGGATTTGATTGCCCGAAAAGTGACATCGTCACAACATCTGGGTGCGCGTGGTGGGAGCAATGGGGGGTTATTGGTAGGTAATATGCTGACACTTTACCCGCAGTTGTTTGGGTGTATTGTCTGTGAAGTGCCACTGCTGGATATGCAACGGTATACCCAGTTGTCTGCTGGTGCGTCGTGGATCGCTGAATATGGCGACCCGAGCAAACCGGAAGAGTGGGCCTACATCAAAACCTTCTCGCCGTATCACAATATCAAAGCCGGTGTGTCCTACCCGCCGGTGCTGTTTTACACCGCCACCAGTGACGACCGGGTTAACCCATCACATGCACGTAAAATGGCGGCTCGCATGCAGAATATGGGCTACCAGCAGGTCTACTTCTATGAAAACACAGAGGGTGGGCACAGTGCTGCGGCGGATAAAAAACAGTCCGCGTTTCATGGGGCATTGGTCAGTGAGTTCATGTGGGTCAATCTGAGCGCTAAAGCCACTGTTTGAGCCGCATAAAAAAGCCGGGGCAAATTAATGCCCCGGCTTTCTTTTACCTGTCTGAAACCGTCGTCAGCGATTAGTTGGCTACAGCAGCAGCCTGCGCTTTCTTATCGGTATCTTCTGCGGTATCCAGCGTCATGCGGTACAGCTTCGGCGCGGTCAGCATCATCAGGATGGCGATCACGGCGGTAGCAATACCGATTTGCATAAATACGTGGCTATAGATGGCCAATGAAGCGTGAGCATCGTTGATGTCGCTAGGAACGGCAGTCAACCCGGCAACCTTACCGGCGATCAGTGCAGCTGCCGCGGTGGTCAGGAACCAAGATCCCATGATAAAGCCCATCAGACGTTGTGGTACCAGTTGCGCCACCATGGCCAGACCCAAACCGGAAATCATCAGCTCACCGATACTCTGCAACGCATAGCTCAGGATCAGCCAGTTAACGGAAACGATGCCTTGGTCATTGGCAAAGCTGGCACCCCACGGCAGCACCAGGAACGCACCCGAACACAGAATCATGCCGAAAGCGAACTTGTGTGGCATTGGCAGACGGTCGCCCATCTTGTTATACAGGGCCGCCAGAATCGGGCTGGCCAGCATGATCCAGAACGGATTCAGCGCCTGATATTGCTCAGGTTCAAATGCCAGGCCGAGAATGTTGTGCTCAACGTTGTGGATGGCAAAGAAGTTCAGAGAGGTTGGCATCTGGGCGTACAGAACGAAGAACACCACGGCTTCCAGCATCAGCAGGAAGGCAACAATCATCTTACGACGTGCAGCACCGTGCATCGCAAAGGCTTCTTTGGCGAACACAATGACGATACCAACGGAGATAATTGCCAGTGCCCAACGTGCAATCACCTGGTTATGCAACAGCCAGCTTGAAATGGCGACCAGTGCAACGACACCTACCAGCACCATCAGCAATTTCTGCATGTGCAATGGTTTAAAGTCAGGCTTGGAACCGTGTTGTTTCACCCACTTGTGGCAAACCATAAAGTTCACCAGGGTGATCAGCATGCCGACCACGCTCAGTGAGAACGCGACGCTCCAACCATATTTCACTGCCAGCCATGGCGTAGCCAACATTGACAGGAAAGAACCGATGTTAACGGACATGTAGTACATGGTGAATGCACCGTCCAAACGCGGGTCGTCTTTCTCATAGCAGGTTGACAGCAGGGAGGATGGGTTGGCTTTGAACAGGCCGCTACCCACGGCGATGGTTGCCATACCCAGGTACACCCAGAAAATCTCATGACCGGAATACGCCACCATGGCATAGCCGACGGCTAATACCAGCGCACCCAGCACGATCACGCGCTTGGAGCCCAGCACTTTGTCCCCAAGCCAGCCGCCGATGGCAACGAAGCCATAGACCAGCGCACTGAAGGAAGAGAACAGGGTAATCGAGTCGGCTTCACTCAGGCCAAGCATTTTGACCAGGTAAACTGCCATGATGCCTTGCAGGCCGTAATAACCAAAACGTTCCCAGAGTTCGATCGAGAAGATCAGGTAAAACGCCTTAGGTTGTTTGAAAGCGTTCAAACTGACGCTTTCAGGGTGTTCGCTGTTGTTGTTTGCTGTTGACACTGGTACCTCTGATTTTTCACTGCCCCGTCCCAGAGAGACGAGAAATTGCAAAAGGTGATGCAGGACTGCATCCTTCTGCGTTGTTATAGGATGGGATGACGGCGGTTAATGTTCACTATCTTTGTCAACGAGGCAAGGTGTTTGTCATATCCTGTTACATATAACGTTCGCGAAGTGAAACAACCATGTTACAAATGTTATGCAGCATTAACGTTCGACTTTATTTGTTTTGCCGAGTTTTTGTTTTGATTAAAAGCTATACGTAATTTAAACAGTGATATATTCTGCTGTAATGCATTTTGATAGTTCATATCAGTAGGTGGGGTGATTAATCCATTGGATTGTTGTGCATATGGCGGGTTTTGTAAAATTATAGAAATTTAGGAAAATGGTGCTGGTGGTTGTGACGACAATGTGATCGTCAAAACGTGAAGTTTGCCGCAATTTTTGACTAAATTTTCGCTTGAAAATAAGCGGGAAGTGGGTTTTCTACTGAAATCCTCGATAACACCAAGGTTACTGCTGTTTGATATCACATTTCTGATAAAAAATAGGCTGATGGTATCGGCGTGATGAAGCATGGGCGCGATGTTGGCGCCCAACAGGATCAGGCGTCAGGATAAACCTTCTCTTTAAACTCACAGAGATCTTCAATGATGCAGGAGCCGCAGCGCGGTTTACGTGCAATACAGGTGTAGCGGCCGTGCAGAATCAGCCAGTGATGGCAGTCAACCTTAAATTCTGCGGGTACAACCTTTAATAGCTTCTCTTCAACCAAATCGACATTCTTGCCGGGTGCGAAATTAGTGCGATTGCAGACGCGGAAGATATGGGTATCTACAGCAATGGTTGGCCAGCCAAAGGCCGTATTAAGCACCACGTTAGCGGTTTTTCGGCCAACACCGGGCAGGGCTTCCAACGCTGCGCGATCTTCAGGTACCTCACCGCCGTGCAGCTCCAGCAGCATGCGACAGGTTTTGATCACGTTCTCGGCCTTACTGTTAAACAGGCCGATGGTCTTGATATAGTTTTTAACGCCGTCGACACCCAATGCCAGCATCGCCGCCGGCGTATTGGCGACCGGATAAAGCTTGGCGGTCGCTTTATTTACGCTGACATCGGTGGCCTGTGCGGAAAGCAGCACTGAGATCAACAGTTCAAACGGCGTGGTGTACACCAATTCGGTGGTTGGCTGTGGGTTGTTGTCGCGCAGCCGGGTAAGAATTTCCAGCCGTTTTTGCTTGTTCATTATGCTTTCTCTGCCTGTCCTTGACCCAACACTGCTTCGGTAGTTAGCGCTTTTGCCGTGCGTGCTTTCATCCGTTCATCAATCAGGTATTTTACGGCCAACAACAATCCCAAGCCGATGAAGGCTCCAGGTGGCAACATGGCCAGCAGGAAAGGACTGTCGAAATGAACGACTTCAATACGCAGTACCTTGGCCCAGCTCCCCAACAACATATCGGCACCGTCAAACAGGGTACCATTGCCCAGGAGTTCGCGCATTGCGCCCAAAGTTACCATCACACCGGTGGCGCCCAGACCAATCGCCAAACCATCCAGCGCTGAAAGACCAACCGGTTTTTTAGAGGCTACGGCTTCGGCACGACCTACCACAATGCAGTTGGTGACGATCAGCGGAATAAAGATCCCCAATGACTGGTAAAGGCCAAAGGCATAGGCGTTGATCAGCATTTGCACGATGCTTACCGCCGCCGCGATGATCATCACATATATCGGGATACGCACTTCATTGGGTACCCAGCGACGCACGGCAGATATCGAGGAGTTGGTCAGTACCAGGACCAGCGTAGTCGCCAATCCCAGCCCGAGGGCATTGGTCACCGTGGAGGTGACAGCCAGCAGTGGGCACATCCCCAGCAATTGCACCAGCGCGGAGTTATTCTTCCACAACCCTTGGACAATCAGATCTTTGGCTTCACTCATTCGCTGGCTCCACAAGCAGGTAAGCTATCAAGTTTAGGCGGCAGCGTTTCCATATACAATGCCGTACGCCGAACCGCATTGACCACTGCACGTGGGGTGATGGTGGCGCCTGTGAATTGATCGAACATCCCGCCGTCTTTCTTCACTGCCCAGCGTTTATCATCCGGGCCTTCAATCTTCTTGCCGCTGAAGAACGAGATCCAGTTCGAGATACGTAATTCAATTTTATCGCCCAGTCCTGGGGTTTCGTGATGTTCCACCACTCGCGAACCGAACACGGTGCCCGTGAAATCAGCACCGACCAAGAGTTTAATTGCGCCGGAGTACCCATCTGGTGCGGTGGTTTCCAATGCGGCTGCGACGGGTTGGTCGTTCTTCCGCGCCAGATACAAGCGATGCGGGGCGCTATTACCCAATGCCGGATCGCTGACCAGAAAACACTCGGCTTGCATATTGTTATCGTAAATTTCCGGCGGTACAACTTGATCGAGCAGCGCCTTTTGCTGCAAGGCTGCCTGGTGAGCGATGGTCTTCTGCGTCAGACTATGTACCACGGCAGTCAGGCCTGTGGTTACTGCGGCAAACACCGCCAGTGTGGTGCCATGCTTCCTCATTGAACTCAGCATTATGGCTCCTTAGCGATGGCCATACACGCGAGGCTGCGTGTAGTGGTCGATGAGCGGTACGGTAATGTTGGCCAGCAGTACTGCGAAGGCAACACCGTCCGGATAGCCACCGTAAACGCGGATGAGCCACACCAGAACGCCAACCAATGCGCCATAAATAAGGCGACCTTTAGGTGTTGTCGAGGCGCTGACCGGATCGGTAGCGATGAAGAACGCGCCCAACATACTGGCACCCGAGAACAGATGAATCAGTGGTGAGGCTTGCTGCGCTGGATCAAGCCACCAGGCCAGACCGGAGCACACTGCGATGGCTGCCAGCATGCTGAAAGGGATCTGCCAATGAATCAGTCTGCGGCCAAGCATAAACAGGCCGCCGGCCAGGAAACCGAGGTTGACCCATTGCCAACCGATACCGGCGAGCGCAGCACCGAAGAGCGGTTGTTGTAATACCTGCTCGACACTATGGCCGCTGCGCAGGCCGGTTTTGAAACCGTCCAATGGCGTCGCCTGGCTGATACCATCAATGCCCATTTGCAATTCATGGATAGTGGCGCCTTGTGCAGTATGGCCACTGAAAATAGCCAGCAGAGTATCCTGGAATGACAGTGCGGTGGCACGTAACTCATCTGGCGGCAACCAACTGGTCATCTGCACCGGGAAAGCAATCAGCAATACGACATAACCCACCATTGCTGGGTTAAACGGGTTTTGCCCAAGGCCGCCATACAGCTGTTTGGCAATGACAATGGCGAAGAAAGTACCGATGACAATCATCCACCAGGGTGCCAACGGTGGCAAACTGATACCCAGTAGCAAGGCGGTTAGCAGGGCAGAGTTATCCGCCAGCCGAGTGCGTACCGGCAGTTTACGCAAGGCGAGGATGGCACCTTCCGCCAGCAGCGCGACGATCATCGCCAGAGCGGTTTGAACCAAGGTGCCATAGCCAAAAAACCATACCTGTGCGGCAACACCGGGAATGCAGGCCAACATCACCCACAGCATAATACGGCTGGTGCTTTGCTGGTTGTGGGTGAAAGGAGAGCTGGCGATGTGCAAGCCTTTGGCGGCTGTGGGTTGTACCGGCCTGAACTTCATAGAATAACTACACCTATCTTTACCGTATATTGGCAAGTTCAACGCACCTCTCAGCGGAGGCGCAGGAAAAATTATAGCGCTGCATTCTACCTGAATCACTGCAAGGGTAATACGTCTTAATTGTAGGGCTATTAAGCTTTTAGCACGGTGTGTATGCCTTGGCGTAATGGGCAAATGGCGCGATTGGATTTTTCTTGGTGATAAAACCGGGATAGCTTGGTGTGGCAATCGTGAAACAGTCGTCATCACTGACCGGCGACAGGCGATAACCTTTAGATTAGTATGGGATTTCAGACCCCATTTTTCGCACAAAATAACAACTTTTGCATAATCTATGTGGGTTATTATCCCGGGTATTATTAAGTTAGTGAATGTATATTAATGACTAATGAAGATGTATTTTTTATTGAAGAATTAATTGAGTGGGTTGAGATACATCTGGAGAAACGGCCAAACCTGGACGAAGTCGCGCGTATTTCCGGCTATTCCAAGTGGCATCTGCAACGCAAGTTCAAACGTATCACCGGTATTCAGCTTGCCACCTATATTCGCTCACGCATTTTGACGCGCGCCGCGGTCGCGTTACGTATTACCCATCGTTCTATTATCGATATTTCAGACGAACTGGGTTTCGATTCCCAGCAGACTTTCACCCGGATGTTCAAACAGCGCTTCGACACCACACCTAACCGTTACCGTTCGATGGAGCGGTGGGATGTGAAGAACCTGATGCCACGCTTTAGTTTTGATGCCAACTTTGCGGCTGATTACTACCCAGAGGTTAAGCGCCTGACTTTGCCGGACATGCAACTGGTCGGTTTCTCGCGTCAGTTGGATTTTGTCGGCGAAACGGGGATCGAACATTCGTCTTGTATGGCGATGAAAGATGAAATCTTTACCGATTTCTTCCGTGGGCTGAATGTCGATTGCCACCGGGTTTACAGTATCCACTCGGTCCGTAATCGGGGTGGCAGCGAATGTTCCACGACGCACATCATGGCGGTGGATCCTGAGAATAAAAAGGACATTTTGTCAGGTTACCATATTGATAATATCCCTATTGCCGGGCGTGAATATATCTCTATCAATCATTTAGGCACAGCGAAAGAGTGTTCGCAGTTCTTTGCTTATCTGAGTACTCACGTGATGCCGGGATTACGCCATGAGGTAAAGGGGAGCGTTGAGATGGAAATTATTCAAACTAAAGAATGGAATCAGGATTCAAAAATGCGCCAGATTGACGTTGATTACACCTATCTGATCTCTATCGATTAGGCTACACCCTTGTAAGACGGGCCACCAGTTTTGCTCAGCTAGCCTCACGACTCGCACCGTGCTACGTACTCAAATGGCCGCCAGCGGCATTCACGAATAATTAAGGAACAGAGGCACCTTGGGTTCTGCAAGGCGCCCCTGTTCGTTACTCTTTATCCATCTCTGCTGTAGACAGACTTTGCGCCGCTTTTTTAGCTTTGACGCGGGCGATGG
>NZ_BCTT01000009.1 GCF_001590905.1 Serratia grimesii NBRC 13537 | reverse complement strand
GGTGGCAACGGGCTCGGCCGGTGCTTCAACAGGTGCTGTCTGCTGCGCGGCTTTTTTGGCTTTGACTCGCGCCAATGCCGCAGCTACTGCTGCTTTACGCGGGTCGTTTTCTGTCTCTGTGGCGGCTGACTCGGTGGGTGTTTCAATCGGGTCTGCCTGTTGTGAGGCCTTTTTGGCTTTGACTCGTGCTAATGCCGCAGCCACTGCTGCTTTACGTGGGTCATCGCCTTCTGCGGCAGACGCCACAGCACTTGGTGTAGAGGTTGTTTCCTGCTGGGCACGGCGCTCACGCGCTTGTGCTTTGCGGGCTTCGCGGGCAGCGATCATTTCGCTATTATCCGGTGCGTCACCGCTGATGGTGCCGGTTGCCGGTGCGGCGTTTTTACTGCGAACGCGCGCCAGAGCAGCCTGAACTGCATCTTGATCTCCGTCGGTCAGCTTGACTGCGGCCTTCTTATGGCGCTCTTCACGCGCCAGTTTTTCACGTTCCAGACGTGCCAGCTTGGCTTCGTAACGCGCCTTGGCTTCGGCGGTGCGTGCAGCTTCTTGATCAATGGCTTTGATCTCAGCCTTTTCCTGACGGTAATACTGCACCAGTGGGATATTGCTCGGGCAGACAAAAGCACAGGCGCCGCACTCGATGCAATCGAACAAATTATGATTGCGGGCTTTTTCGTGTTCTTCCCCGCGGCTGAACCAGTAAAGCTGCTGCGGCAACAAACCCGCCGGGCAGGCGTCAACGCATAAACCACAGCGAATGCAGGATTGCTCAGGCTCCTGCGGTGCCATTTCGCTGACGGAGGGGGCCAGAATACAGTTGCTGATCTTCACGATCGGCACGTTAAGCGCGGGGAGGGTGAAGCCCATCAGTGGTCCTCCCATGACGACCATTTGCTGAGCCTGCGGCTGAAAACCGGCAAAATTCAACAGGTGTTGCACTGGCGTACCAATGCGCGCCCACAGGTTGCCCGGTTGGCTCAGGGCTTCACCGGTCAGGGTCACTACACGTTCGATCAGCGGTTCGCCATCGACAATGGCGCGTTTAATCGCAAAGGCGGTGCCGACGTTCTGCATTAGCACGCCAATAGCGGAGGAGTGCTTGCCGTGCGGCACTTCCTTGCCTGTCAGGATCTTGGTGAGCTGCTTGGCGCCGCCGGAAGGGTACTTGGTCGGGATCACGCGCAGAGCGATACCAGGCTGGTCACGTAACGCAAGTTTTAACGCGTCGATAGCTTCGGGTTTATTGTCCTCGATACCGATCAGCGTGACCTTGGGTTGCAGCAGGTGGCGCAGGATCTGCGTGCCTTCGATAATTTGATCGGCATGTTCCTGCATAAGACGATCATCGGCAGTGATGTACGGTTCACATTCTGCGGCATTCAGGATCAGGGTTTCCACCCCGTTCATACCACCTTGCAGCTTGCTGGCGGTCGGGAAACCGGCGCCACCCAGCCCGGCGATACCGGCCTGATGAATGCGTTGAATCAGTTCGTTCGTTGCCAGTTGACGGTAGTCTGCCACCGGTGTGCGCTCACACCAGCGGTCTTCGCCGTCAGGCTCAATGATCACACACAGTTCCGCCAACCCTGATGGGTGAGCAGTGATATGCGGTTTGATGGCGCTAACGGTACCAGAGGTTGGGGCGTGGACGGGCACGGTGCGGCCACGACCCACGGTCAGCGGTTGACCTTTAAGTACCCGATCACCCGTTTTGACGCACAGCTCGCCTTCCGGCCCCAGATGTTGCTGAAGCGGGATAACAAAAGTATCAGGCAGTGGAGCAAAACGCAGCGGCACGCCGCTGGACAGGGTCTTCATTTCCGGTGGGTGGATCCCGCCGTCGAAATCCCAAATCCGGTCTTTTTTAAAGGCGGCGAACAGATTAAGCATGTTGCTCCACGTGAATCACTTGCACCGGGATCGTCTTCATATCCCACTTCCAGTTGGCGGTAGTGGTGGCGACCGGTCTCATTTCAATACAATCGGTAGGGCACGGCGCAACGCACAGGTCGCAGCCGGTACAAAGATCGGTAATGACGGTATGCATGGCGCGAGTGGCGCCGACGATCGCGTCCACCGGGCAAGCCTGAATGCACTTGGTGCAGCCAATGCAATTGGCTTCGTCAATATAGGCAATCTGACGCACGGGCTCGATAGCCGCTTCGCTGCCCAGCGGTTGCGGTTCGACATTGAGCAATTCGGCCAGTTTC
Source organism: Serratia grimesii NBRC 13537 (assembly GCF_001590905.1). GTDB lineage: Bacteria > Pseudomonadota > Gammaproteobacteria > Enterobacterales > Enterobacteriaceae > Serratia > Serratia grimesii. The sequence continues at coordinate 12,165 of NZ_BCTT01000009.1, read as the reverse complement.
AGCATCACTTGCTCGCCACCCGGGGCGCATTTGTTGATCATCTCACCGTTAGCCACGGCCTCAGCATAGGGGCGGCAACCGGGATAGCCGCACTGACCGCACTGACTCTGCGGCAGGATCTCATCGACCTGCTCGGCTACAGGGTCTTCTTCTACTTCAAAACGGCGTGCGGCAAAGCCCAGCACCAGACCGAACAACAGGCCGAGGGCGCTCAATGCTGCAATCGCAATCCATAACGCAGTCATTAGAATTTCACCAGCCCGGTAAAGCCCATAAAGGCCAATGACATCAGCCCGGCGGTGATCAGTGCGATGGAGGAACCGCGGAAGGGGGCCGGTACGTCGGCGACGGCCAAGCGTTCGCGAATCGCGGCGAACAACACCATCACCAGTGAGAAGCCTGCGGCGGCGCTGAAGCCGTAAACCGCAGACTGTAGGAAATTGTAACCGAGGTTGACGTTAAGCAATGCGACGCCAAGTACCGCGCAGTTGGTCGTGATCAGCGGCAGGAAAATACCCAGCAGGCGATACAGCGCCGGACTGGTTTTGCGTACCACCATCTCGGTAAATTGCACCACGACGGCGATCACCAGAATAAATGACAGCGTGCGCAGATACACCAGATCCAACGGAACCAGGATAAAGGTATTGATCACCCAGGCACTGACGGAGGCCAGCGTCATAACAAACGTGGTAGCCATCCCCATACCAATGGCGCTTTCCAGTTTCTTGGAAACGCCGAGGAACGGGCACAGACCAAGAAACTTCACCAGGACGAAGTTATTCACCAGTACGGTGCCGACAAACAGGAGCAGGTATTCGGTCATTGCGATGCCTAAAAAAATAAAAGCCGCCTATTATCGGGAATTGGCGGCCTGACCACAACATAGGGATAGCAGGGTTATTGCCCTTTTTGCCCATTTTTGGCGAATATTTACACAATTATCCGCACAAAACGTGCCACAACGAAGGTTAGCGCTCGGTAAAGGTGCCTTTGACCCGTTGTGAACGCTTCATATAAGGCACCAGCAACGCCGCCATTAACAGTGGCCAGCCAAGACTGCGCACTGCCAATTCATCCGGTACCGGCGCAAAGGCGAAGGCTTTCACCGCCAGCAACACGGTAATTAATAGCCACAACAGGAATAACTTGGGGAACCGCAGTGAGCGGTGGCAGAACAACCAAAGTAGCCACAGGGTAAAGCACCACATCGCCAGTGTGGTCAGCACAGAAAAATACCACTGCATGCTAAACGCCTGGGCGTTGGTCAGCAGGTATTCGCGTGATTCCGGCATGAAAATAGCCATGGCATACAGGAGCAGCATCAGGCTGGCACTAAGCAGGGTGACGATCAGATAGGCCATCGGGGCCAGCAACCAACCGCCGATACGGGTGTATTCAGCTTGAGACATAAACGGCTTCCTGGGTAAGTCATGATTCAATGTGACAGCCGCATAGCTTAGCGGGTAATGCGGGCTTAGTCATCAATATCAAGCGGATGGTCGGGTGCGAGGCGGCAGTGCAGCACGTTTGGCTACCGGTAGGCGAGTTTGCCACCGGTAGCCGGGCGATTAATGGCGATTAAGTTGGTAGTAAACTTCGTTCCAGCGCAGCTCGTTTTTGAACGCTGGCAAGCGGGTATCCAGGTCAATCAGCAAGAACTCGATGTTATGCATTTCGGCATACAGCCGCAGCATATCGGCATCCAGCGCTTGGGAGAACACCGTGTGGTGAGCACCGCCCGCCAGGATCCAGGCTTCGGCGGCAGTCGCCAGCGTGGGTTGGGGCCGCCAAATAGCGCGTGCCACTGGCAGTTTGGGCAGTGGATGCGGTTGTTCCACCGTATCCACCTGATTGACCAACAGGCGGAAGCGATCGCCCATGTCGATCAGGCTGGCGTTGATCGCCGGGCCGGCCGGAGTAGAGAAAATCAGCCGCGCGGGGTCTGCCTTGCCACCGATACCGAGCGGTTGGATATCCAACAGCGGTTTGGCTTCTTTGGCGATCGACGGGCAGACCTCCAGCATATGCGAGCCGACCACCAGATCGTTACCTAGTTGAAAGTGGTAGGTGTAATCTTCCATAAACGAAGTACCACCGTTTAACCCATCGGCCATCACTTTCAGGATGCGCAGCAGCGCCGCAGTTTTCCAGTCGCCTTCGCCGCCAAAACCGTAGCCCTGCTGCATCAGGCGTTGTACCGCCAGTCCAGGGAGCTGTTTCATGCCGTGCAAATCTTCAAAGTTGGTGGTGAAGGCCTGGAAGTTACCCTGTTCAAGGAAGCGCTTCATGCCCAGTTCGATCCGCGCAGCATCAAGCAGGTTTTCACGCTTTGCCCCGTTGATCTTCGCGGCGTCACTGAGTACATAGCAGGTTTCATACTCTTCAATTAGCGTGTCCACATCGCCACGGCTGACTTCATTGATCACGCTGACCAGATCACCGATGCCATAAGCGTTAACCGAGTAGCCAAACTGGATCTGTGCGCCGACTTTGTCGCCGTCGGTCACCGCCACTTCACGCATGTTGTCACCAAAACGAGCCACCTTCAGTTGTTGGCTGGCCTGTTTGGCTGCGGCTGCGCGCATCCACTGGCTAATGCGCCGGTGTGCTTCGGGATCTTGCCAGTGACCGGCAATCACATTGTGCTGCTGGCGCATACGGGCGCCGATAAAGCCGAATTCACGGCCGCCGTGGGCGGTTTGGTTGAGGTTCATAAAGTCCATATCCATACTGTCCCAGGGCACCTGGGCGTTGAATTGGGTATGGAACTGCAACAGAGGTTTGTGGAGGATAGATAATCCTGCGATCCACATTTTTGCTGGTGAGAAGGTGTGTAGCCAGGCCAGTATGCCAATACATTGCGGTTGATAGTTGGCATCACGACACAGGGCGGTGATTTCATCCGGCGTGGTGACCAGCGGTTTCAGCACCAGTTTTACCGGTAAGCCGGCTTCGCGGTTGAGACTGTCCACCACCTGTTCGGCGTGTGCCTTGACCTGTTGCAGGGTTTGTGGACCGTATAAATGTTGGCTGCCGATGGCGAACCAAACTTCCCGCTGCTTGAATGCATTCATTAAAAAAGACTCCTCTGTATTGGATATAGGCTTAATTTGCTGAACCGGAAGTCGGGGCGTAGCGCGGCTCGGCGGCCTGGCACCATTGTTGATAGCGCTGATAAAGTTGTTGGTAGTGAACGACACGCTGTGAGTCTGGCTGCAATGTGCGTTCGATACCGCAGGCCATTTGGCGCTGAGCTTCGGGCACACTGCTAAAACGGCCCGCGGCAACGGCGGCGAAGATCGCCGCACCTAATGCGCAGCACTGATCAGAGGCGACAATGTGTAGCGGTCGGTTCATTACGTCGGCGCAGACCTGCATGATCGCCGTTGACTTACGTGCAATACCCCCCAAAGCCAGCACGTTATCGACGGGAATATCCTGCTGTTCAAAGCATTCCATAATGGCGCGGGCACCAAAGGCAGTGGCGGCAATAAATCCGCCAAACAGGGTTGGCGCATCGGTACCGAGATTGATATCGGCTATCACGCCTTTCAACCGCTGGTTGGCGTAAGGGGTGCGGCGGCCGTTAAACCAGTCCAGCACCACCGGCAGATGGTCCAATGAAGCGGCCTTGGTCCAAGAGTCGGTCAGCGCCGACAGTAAGTCCGTTTCAATTTCTTGCAACTGTGGCTTCATTTCAGGGTGATTTTTCGCGGCTTCACGCAAAGGCCAGCTCAGCAAACGACTGAACCAGGCATACATATCGCCGAAAGCTGATTGCCCGGCCTCCATGCCGATCATCCCCGGTACCACGCTGCCATCAACCTGGCCACAAATGCCTTTAATGGCACGCCCATCTGCCCGATGGCGATCGGCAATCAGGATGTCGCAGGTAGAGGTTCCAATTACTTTCACCAAGGTATAAGGCTGGGCACCTGCACCGACAGCGCCCATATGGCAGTCAAAGGCACCTCCGGACAATGCCACCGTCGGCGACAAGCCGAGGCGCGTGGCCCATTCGGCGCTCAACGTACCGACTGGCAGGTCGGCGGTGTAACAATCCTCAAACAGTGGCCAAGGCAAGTGTTCCACCAACAACGGATCGAGCGCAGCAAAAAAAGCCTTTGGCGGCAAACCACCCCAGTCCGGGTGCCATAACGTTTTGTGCCCCACGCTACAACGCCCACGTTTTAACTGATGCGGGGCGGTGGCACCGGCAAGCAGTGCCGGTATCCAATCACACAGCTCTACCCACGAGGTGGCTGCCTGACGTACCCCGGCGTCTTGACGCGTGATATGCAGGATTTTGGCCCAGAACCACTCCGAAGAGTAAACGCCGCCAATATAGCGGGAATAGTCGGGGAACTCGCCGCTGTGGCATAAACGGTTAATAGCCTCGGCTTCTTCAATGGCGGTGTGATCCTTCCACAGAATGAACATGGCGTTCGGGTTGTCGGCAAACTCTGGCCGAAGTGCCAGCACCTGGCCCTGTTCGTCAATCGGTGCCGGTGTGGAGCCTGTTGAGTCAACGCCAATGCCAATCACCTGCAGCCGTTGCTGCGGGGTCATACGTTGTACCAGACCAACAATGGCCTGTTCCATGGCTTCAATATAGTCGAGTGGGTGATGACGGAAACGGTTCTCCGCCGCATTGCAGAATTCACCGCGTTGCCAGCGGGGATAATAAACCACCTCGGTATCCAGTTCCGCGCCGTCTTGGCAGTCAACCGCCAACACCCGCACTGAATCGCTGCCGAAGTCTAATCCCAGGGCAATAGCACCTGCCGTCATGTGTTGGCTCCTGATGTGTTAATACGCTGTGACAACGATAGGAGCCGAAGGGGTAAGCAGGTGAGGAGCCGTTAGCTGGAAGTATGCACTTTTCTGCTTCACGCAGTGGTTTTGTGATGGCTGTCATAAGTTGTTGCTTGGCGAAATTCGCTAAATATATGCACATATCTGCTGTATTCCACGGATGTGATAGCGCTCTACATTTAAGTAACAAATACCCGCTAAAACTTAAGCCGTCTTACCCCTGTCGTGGGTTGGTGCCGCGTTATATGCGACACATCGACGGCAAAAAACCTAATGATAACGTTTTCACCGCGAGCGGGTTTCGTCGCTAAAGAGAACAAAATAGCGGAGAGCATCATGCATAAATTCACTAAGGCGCTGGCGACACTGGGTCTGGCGGCCGTTATGTCACATTCAGCTATCGCCGAGACGATGAAACTGGGTTTTTTGGTCAAGCAGCCGGAGGAGCCATGGTTCCAGACGGAATGGAAATTCGCTGACAAGGCCGGAAAAGATCTCGGTTTTGAGGTGATTAAAATCGCCGTGCCGGATGGAGAAAAAACACTGAATGCCATCGACAGTTTGGCGGCGAGTGGGGCCAAGGGCTTCGTGATTTGTACGCCGGATCCGAAGCTTGGATCGGCGATCGTTGCCAAAGCGCGCAGTTATAACCTGAAAGTGATTGCCGTGGATGACCAGTTTGTCACCGCTAAAGGCAAACCTATGGACACGGTGCCATTGGTGATGATGGCCGCCACAAAAATCGGCGAACGCCAAGGGCAGGAACTGTGGAAAGAGCAGAGCAAGCGTGGCTGGAAACTGTCGGATACCGCTGTGATGGCGATCACCGCCGATGAACTGGACACTGCCCGTCGCCGTACAGGGGGTTCAATTGCTGCGCTGAAGGCTGCCGGTTTCCCCGAAAAGCAAATTTATAAGGTACCGACCAAATCTAACGATATTCCAGGGGCGTTTGACGCCGCCAACTCAATGTTGGTGCAGCATCCGGAAGTAAAAAATTGGCTGATTGTCGGTATGAATGACAACACCGTGTTGGGAGGCGTGCGCGCTACTGAAGGCCAGGGGTTCAAAGCGCCAAACGTGATCGGCATTGGTATCAATGGGGTGGATGCGGTCAGTGAATTGTCCAAGGGGCAGGCGACCGGTTTCTACGGCTCACTGCTGCCAAGCCCGGATATCCATGGTTATAAGAGCATTCAGATGTTGCATGACTGGGTGGAAAAGGGCGTAGAACCACAGAAATTCACCGAAGTGACGGATGTTGTGTTGATCACCCGTGACAACTTCAAAACCGAACTGCAGAAAAAAGGCCTGATGTAATAAGCGAGCCGCCCACAGCACGCTGTCGGGCGGCATTTTTGACTGCAGGAGGAACACACTATGACCGCTGCATTGCCGTATTTGGCGTTTAAAGGCATAGGTAAGACCTTCCCGGGCGTGAAGGCGCTGGATGACATCAGCTTTAGCTGTCAGGCCGGGCAGATCCACGCGTTGATGGGGGAAAACGGCGCCGGGAAATCCACGCTACTGAAAATTCTCAGTGGCAATTACGCACCGACCCAGGGGGAAATTCAGTTGCAAGGCCGGGCGGTGCAGTTCACCAACACTACCGATGCGCTGAATGCTGGGGTCGCAATTATCTATCAGGAACTGCATTTGGTGCCGGAAATGACGGTGGCGGAGAACATTTATCTCGGTCAGTTGCCGACCAAACGTGGGCTGGTGGATAGAAAACTGCTGCGCTACGAATCTCGCTTGCAGCTGGAACACCTCGGGCTGGATATTGATCCGGATACGCCGCTCAAATATTTGTCGATCGGCCAGTGGCAGATGGTGGAAATCGCCAAGGCGCTGGCGCGTAATGCCAAGGTGATCGCCTTTGATGAGCCCACCAGTTCGCTGTCTGCCCGAGAGATTGAACAACTGTTCAGGGTGATCCGTGAGTTACGTGCCGAAGGGCGGGTGATTTTGTACGTTTCGCACCGTATGGAAGAAATCTTTGCCCTCAGCGACGCCATCACTGTGTTTAAAGACGGTCGTTATGTGCGCACCTTTGACGATATGCAGCAGGTGGATAACGCGCAGTTGGTGCAGGCGATGGTCGGGCGTGATCTGGGTGATGTGTATGGCTACCAGCCACGTGAGCTGGGACCGGTGCGGCTGGCGCTCAAGGAGCTGAAAGCGCCGGGCGTTAAAACCCCGATCGACTTGAACGTACGGGCCGGGGAAATTGTCGGGTTGTTCGGCCTGGTCGGTGCCGGGCGCAGTGAACTGATGAAGGGCATTTTTGGCGCTACGCGTATCAGCGGGGGGCAACTGGTGCTTGATGGACAGGCGATCACCATTCGTTCGCCGATTGATGCCATCCGTGCCGGCATCATGCTGTGCCCGGAGGATCGTAAAGCAGATGGCATCATTCCGGTGCACTCGGTGCGCGACAACATCAATATCAGCGCACGTCGTAACAGCATTCGTGCTGGGTGCCTGATCAACAACGGCTGGGAAGCCAGCAATGCCGAACACCATATCCGCGCGTTGAATATTAAAACCCCAAGTGCCGAGCAGCTCATTATGAATCTGTCCGGCGGCAATCAGCAGAAAGCCATTCTCGGCCGTTGGTTATCGGAAGAGATGAAAGTGATCCTGCTGGATGAACCGACACGTGGCATAGACGTGGGCGCCAAGCATGAAATTTACAACGTCATTTATCAACTGGCGCAGCGGGGCATTGCTGTGTTGTTCGCTTCCAGTGATTTACCCGAAGTGTTGGGATTGGCGGATCGCATTCTGGTAATGCGTGAAGGCGCCTTGTCTGGCGAATTACTGCATGACACTGCCAGCGAGGAAAAAGCCCTCAGCCTGGCAATGCTGCGCACCCCTGATATTGCCCCCGATGCTGCTGCGGCGGTGGCCTGATTGTGAAGGAGAAAGAGATGTCGACCCTTACGACCCATTCCGTTAAAAACCGTAGCGGCCAAGGGCTGGCGCGGATTTGGGACAGCTACGGCATGCTGGTGGTGTTCGCTGTACTGTTTATTGCCTGCGTGCTGTTTGTGCCCAACTTCGGTTCTTTTATCAATATGAAAGGGCTGGGACTGGCGATTTCCATGTCCGGCATGGTGGCCTGTGGCATGCTGTTTTGCCTGGCTTCCGGTGATTTTGACCTGTCTGTCGCGTCAGTCATCGCCTGTGCTGGTGTCACTACCGCAGTGGTGATCAACATGACCGAAAGCCTATGGATCGGCGTGGCCGCTGGCCTGTTGTTGGGTATGGTTTCCGGATTGATTAACGGCTTTGTTATCGCTCGGCTGAAAATCAACGCGCTGATCACCACCTTGGCAACCATGCAGATTTTTCGCGGGTTGGCCTACATCATTTCTGACGGCAAGGCGGTGGGCATTGAAGACGAACGCTTCTTTACCTTGGGTTATGCCAACTGGTTGGGGTTGCCTGCGCCGATTTGGATCACCGTTGCCTGCCTGATCTTATTTGGTTTCTTGCTCAATAAAACCACCTTTGGGCGCAATACGCTGGCGATTGGCGGTAATGAAGAGGCTGCACGTCTGGCGGGGGTGCCGGTCGTGCGTACCAAGATCGTGATTTTTATGTTGTCTGGGCTGGTTTCCGCTGCCGCAGGCATCATCCTGGCGTCACGTATGACCAGCGGGCAGCCGATGACGTCGATCGGTTATGAATTGATCGTGATCTCCGCCTGCGTGCTGGGTGGCGTTTCCTTGAAAGGGGGTATTGGCAAAATTTCCTATGTGATCGCAGGTATTTTGATTCTTGGCACGGTGGAAAACGCCATGAACTTGTTGAACATCTCACCGTTCTCGCAATATGTGGTACGTGGTGTAATTTTGCTGGCTGCGGTGATTTTTGACCGGTACAAACAACAAGCCAAACGTACGGTCTAGAAAATTGAGACTGCTGTTCACAGTTCTGTTATCTGCCCGGGTTGTTATCCACCGGGCCGCTAAGCTATAGGATCGTTACCTAAGCCGTTCCGGGAGGACAGATGTATCATCGTATGGCACAGGAACCGCAACCAAACCCGTTGTTACCGGGTTATACCTTTAACGCCTATCTGGTGGCAGGGTTGACGCCGATCATGGCTGATGGCCCACTGGATTTCTTTATCGACCGCCCCGGTGGAATGAAGGGCTATATTCTTAACCTGACTATCAAAGGTCAGGGCAAGGTATTTGACGGTGAAGACACTTTTCACTGTAATCCCGGCGATCTGCTGCTGTTTCCTCCCAAAGCGGCACATTATTACGGCCGATCGCCGGACAGCGATTGTTGGTATCACCGTTGGGTGTATTTTCGTCCACGTGCCTACTGGGCCGACTGGCTGGAGTGGCATAGCAAAACCCATGAGGTCGGGCGGTTGACGTTGCCGAACAATAACCTGTTGCTGGAGTTCGACCGGCTGTTCGCCAATATCGAGCAAACGCAACGTTCTGGTCGTCGGTTTGCCGAAGAACTGGGGATGAATTTGCTGGAGCGTCTGTTGCTGCGCGCGATGGAGGAAGACCCGCTGAGTCCGCAGAGAATCATGGATCCGCGGGTGATTGAAGCCTGTCAGTTTATTACCGGCAACCTGGCCGGGGAGCTGCGCATTGATGAAGTGGCGCGCCACGTCTGCCTGTCGCCATCGCGGTTGGCGCACTTATTCCGTGAGCAGGTGGGCATCAACATTCTGCGTTGGCGTGAAGACCAGCGGGTGATCCGTGCCAAGCTGCTGTTGCAGACCACGCAAGAGTCTATTGCCACGATCGGCCGGGTGGTGGGTTATGACGATCAGCTCTATTTTTCCCGCGTATTTCGCAAACGGGTGGGCGTAAGCCCAAGTGATTTCCGCCGTCGCAGCCTGGAGATAAATTATCCGGCCAGAAATCAGCGCGAATCGCCCCATGTAGCGGTCACAAATTAACATTAAATTTACTTCTTGTTCCTGCCAGCATCATGGTGTCAAATCTGATGGGTCTATTACGAGCCAGTAAGAGGAAACACCATGGCAGAAAAAATTCGGGTTGGGCTGGTCGGTTACGGCTATGCCAGCAAAACCTTTCATGCGCCGTTGATCGTCGGTACGCCAGGCGTAGAACTGGCTGCCGTGTCCAGCAGCGATGCAGGTAAAGTACAGGCTGACTGGCCGTCGATGACGGTAGTCAGCGATCCGCAGGCGCTGTTCAACGACCCGTCTATCGATCTGATCGTCATTCCTACCCCCAACGATACCCACTTCCCGTTAGCACAGCAGGCCATGGCTGCCGGTAAGCACGTGGTGGTAGATAAGCCTTTCACTGTGACGTTGTCACAGGCTCAGGAGCTGAAACAGCAGGCGGAGCAAAGCGGCAAATTGCTGTCAGTGTTTCACAACCGTCGCTGGGACAGTGATTTCCTGACGCTCAAGGCGCTACTGAAAGAAGGTGTACTTGGCGAGGTGGTTTACTTCGAGTCTCATTTTGATCGCTTCCGGCCAGAAGTGCGTCAGCGCTGGCGGGAGTTGGGCGGTGCGGGCAGCGGCATTTGGTACGATTTGGGGCCGCACCTGATCGATCAGGCACTGCAATTGTTCGGCAAGCCAGACACGCTGTTTGTCGACTTGGGAGAACTGCGCCCAGGCGCACAGTCGGTGGATTATTTCCACGCGGTGCTTAATTACGGCAAACGTCGTGTGGTTCTGCATGGCACAGTGCTGGCTGCGGCAGAAACCGCCCGCTATATCGTGCACGGTACCCAAGGCAGCTTTATCAAGTTTGGGCTGGATCCGCAGGAAGACCGTCTGAAGGCTGGCGAGCGTCTACCGCAAGCTGACTGGGGTTACGACATGCGCGATGGTGTAGTGACGTTGTCACGTGATGGTGTGTTGGCGGAGAAGCCGTTGCTGAGTATTCCTGGTAACTACCCGGCTTATTATGCGGCAATCCGTGATGCGATTAACGGTGAGGGTGATAACCCGGTACCAGCGGCCGATGCCATCCAGGTGATGGAACTGATCGAGCTGGGTCTGGAATCGGCAAAACAGCAAAAAGCGCTGCCGGTAGTCTAACTGTCGTGCTTCATTTTCCGGGTTCGGCTTGCTGAACCCGTTTTACTCTTCGAGGGATCCCGATCCATGTCCTGGTTGCAGCGTCTGCGTATTGATAAATTTTTGCTGGTATTGATTCTGGTGGTGATTGTCGCTTCGGTTTTCCCCTGTGAAGGCGTGTGGAAGACCTTCTTTGATCACCTGACCACTGCTGCTATCGCGTTGTTGTTCTTCATGCATGGCGCCAAGCTATCACGTGAGGCGATCATCGCCGGGATGAGCCACTGGAAACTGCATTTGATGGTGTTTCTCAGCACCTTTGCGTTATTCCCGTTACTGGGCGTGGCGATGAACCTGATGGTGCCAGGCTTGATGACACCTACGGTGTATCTGGGTTTCCTTTACTTGTGTGCGCTACCGGCGACGGTTCAGTCGGCGATTGCCTTTACCTCGGCGGCGGGCGGTAACGTGGCTGCGGCGGTATGCAGTGCTTCGGCATCCAGTATTCTTGGCGTTTTTCTCTCACCGTTGCTGGTGGGGGCACTGATGCATACACAAGGCGGTGATACTGACGTGTTGCACGCCATTGGTTCAATCATTTTGCAATTAATGGTGCCCTTTGTGGTGGGCCACCTGGCACGACCGTTGATTGGCAAATGGGTCGATCGTCACCGCAAGCTGATCAATCTCACTGACCGTTCATCCATTCTGCTGGTGGTGTATACCGCCTTTAGCGCCGCGGTGGTGGAAGGCATTTGGCATAAGATTGACGGCTGGTCGCTGCTGACCATTTTGGTAATGTCATTGGTGCTGCTGACGGTAGTGTTGGTTATCAATACTTATACTGCGCGCTGGTTAGGCTTCAGTACGGCTGACGAGATCACTATTGTGTTCTGTGGATCGAAAAAGAGCCTGGCGAATGGCATTCCAATGGCCAATGTGTTGTTCCCAGCGGCGGCAGTGGGGGCAATGGTGTTGCCGTTGATGATTTTCCATCAGGTGCAATTGATGGTGTGCGCCGTGTTAGCGCAGCGCTATGCGCGCAAAACCGCCAAACAGCGGGCAGAAGTGCTGGCGACGAAGTAAAAAATGGGCCTGAATAAATTGAGTTATGTTGTTCAGTGAGTATTTGTCTAAGCGTATGAGTAACGTTTCGGTCGATAAACCTGCGCGGTTCTATGCGGTTTATGCGCACCGACCGAGCAAGGGACCGTAAGGCGCGGACCCTTGCAACCCGCGCCTTTGCCCCATCAGACGGTTGGCTTCGCCAACTTCCCTCACTTCGTCACGTCGCATCACGGCCGGCTACG
>NZ_BCTT01000008.1 GCF_001590905.1 Serratia grimesii NBRC 13537 | reverse complement strand
CGCAGCATTAAACCGTATTGGTCGAAGGCAGTCAACGGCTTTATCAACGAAATCAGGTAAAACGCGTCTGGTTGCTGGCTTTTCGGTCAAAGGGCATGAAAATTGCACCAAGACTGTCAGCGTTCGGCGGCGGCAGTGTGCCGCCACGAGTGAGTTTAGCTTAATGCCCCGTTCCTGCGACACTGGGCCACTTGTAAGATGTCCTCCGCCAGTCGCTTCGCGACAGATACGTCCTGTAGCTGACGTTTTACCAGCAGTTTACTCAGGCAACCCTCCTGAATCAGCTCCATCTGCTGTGCCACCATATCGGCGTCATCGGCGTCCATTTCACGCAGTAGATCACGGGTCAGATCCAACGATGTCAGCTTCTGTTGTTCCGCTAACTGATGGATAGGGTGGTCCACCTCTGGGAAGAAACTGCAGGCGGCAATAAACAGGCAACCTGGGTAGCGGTCATGTTTGACGTATTCTTCCAGAACGTCATAGCGCGCCAGCAGCTTTTGTTGTGGACTTAGGGTTTCGTCCAATAATAATTGGCGGCGCCAAGTGTCAATTTGCTGACCGTGATAACGCAGGCAGTCATACAATAATGCTTCGCGATCCGGCCAGAATCGCTTCAGGTCACTCGGTTGCACGTCGAGTTTATCTGCCAACATTTCTAATGTGGCGGTCGCCAGGCCCTGTTGTTCCAACAGCCCCAGTGCCGTATCAAGAACATGTTCACGTTGCACTTGTGCTCCCTCCAAATTCGGTTCTGAATTTCAGTGTTATTTATTGCACCACTTTCTGCAAATGCGCGTTGAACGCCGCTGCATTCATAAATCCGGTTACTCGTTGGTTTGTTAACTCTTGTCCCGCACCATTAAAGAACAGAATTGTCGGTAATCCCAAGACTTTTAGGTGTTTGAGAAGCGCGACCTGATCAGTATTGTTGGCGGTCACATCGGCTTGCAGCAGCACTGTATTGGAAAGTGTTGTCTGAACCGCTGTATCGCTGAAGGTGTACTTTTCGAACTCCTTGCAGGCTACACACCAATCTGCGTATAGATCCAGCATTACTGGCTTCCCTTGCGCTTGTTGTAGCGCAAGATTGAGCTCTTCTACATTATTAATACGCGTGAAATTCAAATGTTGCACTGTAGCTTGTTGTACGCTGTTGGCACCAAACGCCCAGTCTTGTAGCGGGCGTGCGGTAATCACCGCCGCTGCCAGCAGCAGTAATTGCAACGCGCGCACCCAGCCGCGGGAATTTTTCAGACTTAACGTGAATGCCCAACCGAAGAACGCCAGGCCGAGCAGGCTCCACAACCGCAGCCCCCACAAGTCGCCAATGACGCGTTCCAACAAGAATACTGGCAACGCCAGGATCACAAAGCCAAAGGCTTCTTTGACATACTGCATCCATGGACCGCTACGCGGCAACAGGCGATTGCCGAACAGCGTCACTAACACCAGTGGAATACCCATGCCTAATGCGTAGAGGTACAACGTACCTCCGCCAGCCCACATGTTACCGCTCTGGGCAATGTACAGCAGGATAGCGCTGAGCGGCGCAGTGGTGCACGGAGAACAAATCAGCCCAGCCAGCGCGCCCATCAGGAATACGCCAGGTAACGAACCGCCTTGTTGGGTGTTGCTCCAGCCCGCCAGTCGTGTTTGTAGTGAAGAAGGCAATTGCAGCGAATACAGACCGAACATCGACAATGCCAATGCGATAAACAGTATCGACAGCCCGATGAGAACATACGGGTGTTGCAGTGCTGCCTGGAACTGTAGCCCGGCAGCGGCAACCACTAAACCCAGCAGGGTGTAGGTGAGCGCCATACCTTGAACATACACCACGGACAGCGCCAGTATGCGCCCACTGCTGTGCGGTTTTTCACGCCCAAGGATGATGCCGGAAATCAGCGGATACATCGGCAGTACACAGGGGGTAAAGGCAATACCAATACCAATTAGCAGTGCCCACAGAGGGGAGAATGGCAGACTGGCTGGTGCAGGTGCTTCAGGCGCAACGGCAGGTGGCGCGGTGTCGGTACTTACGGCATCCAAAGGGATCACCCGCGTTTCCGGTGGGTAGCAGAAACCCGCTTCGGCGCAGCCCTGATAAGTTACACTCAGGCTGGCACCACTGACCGCATGCTGTAAGGGTATGGGCAGAATAAGCTGTTGTTTGAAAATAGCCACTTCGCCGAAGAACTCATCTTTATGACTCAGCCCGGCGGGCAGCTTAAAGGCCCCTAACGTCGCTTGCTGTGGCACCAGTTTGATCTGCTGGCGGTACAGGTAATATCCGGGGCGGATTTGCCAGTTTAGCGTGAGCTGGTGGTCTTGCTGCTTAAAATCAAAGGCAAAAGCCTGATCGACGGGCACGAATTGGCTGCCACCATTTTGGGTGAACAACGATGCCTGAGCCGCCTGTGGCAAAAAAAACAGGCTGCAAAGCAGAAATATCAATTTAATGAGGCGTTGATCCATAACAGGTAGTCTTTATCTCCAGCCATCACCGGCAGCACCAGCAGCTCGGGCGTTTGATACGGGTGATGTTGTTTCAAGTAGTTGAGCAGGGCGTCTTGGTGGTGGCGATCGCTTTTGAACAGCATTTGCACTTCGTACTCCTGTTCCAGTTTCCCTTCCCAGTAGTACAACGATGATGCGCCGGGTAGCAGCGTGGCGCAAGCCGCCAGCTTTTCTCCCAAGACCCGGGCTGCCAGGTCTTGTGCCGTGGCTTCATCGGGTGCGGTGCAGAGTATGACGATAGCTTCGCAATCAGACATCTTCGGCCCTCTCATCCAAATTATCAGTGGGCACTATACCTTGAAGGACGGTCGGCTAGAAGGCGAGTTTATCGCCAGTGGGGCAGGGTTGGGGGAAACCGGGGCGGTAAGCCCCGGTGAACGCATTACAGCATTACGCTACCAAGCAGGAAACCGAATAGCACCGCTAATATCACTCCGATGGTGCCCGGAATAAAGAATGGGTGGTTAAATACAAAGCGCCCGATGCGCGTGGTGCCGGTGTCATCCATCTGCACTGCCGCGACCAGTGTTGGGTAGGTTGGCAGGATGAACAGACCGGAGACGGCGGCGAAAGACGCTACGGCGGTCAGTGGCGATACATTTAGTGCCAGCGCCATTGGCATCAACGCCTTGGCAGTGGCCGCCTGAGAGTACAGCAGCGCCGAGCAGAAGAAGAAGATCACGGCCAGCAGCCATGGGTGTGATTGAATCACGCTGCCTGCTGTCTCTTTGATCCAGTCAATATTGGCCTGCACGAAAGTATCACCCAACCAAGCCACGCCCAGAATACAGATACAGGCGCTCATACCGGCCTTGAAGGTGCTGGAGTTCAGCACGGAATCAGTATCGACGCGGCACAATAGCGTCGTCAGGGTGGCTACGCTCAGCATGATGATCAAAATCGCGTTGGTGGTGTTCATCAAGGGTTTTGCTACCAGGCCCAGGCCTGGGCTGTTGATGATGGCGTAGGCGACCACGCACAGCACACCCAGCAGGAACAGCAACACAGAGACTTTGGCACGTGGCTTGATTTCCATTACCTTGTTGCCGCGCAGAGTCACCAGGCCTTCTTCAAGGCGCTTCAGGTACACCGGGTCGTCAGACAATTTAGAATCGAACAGCCAGCTCACCAGCAACGACATCACCAGTACAGCGCAGAAAGTTGAAGGCATTACCACCATCAGCAGATGCAGATAGCTGACACCGTGGCCTTCCATCACGGAAGACATGTAAACCACAGCAGCTGAAATGGGTGAGGCAGTGATGGCAATCTGAGCGGAAACCACGGCGGTAGACAGTGGGCGGCAAGGCTTGATGCCCTGTTCTTTCGCCACTTCTGCAATGACGGGCAGTGCGGAAAGGGAGATGTTGCCGGTACCGGCAAAGATGGTCAGAAAATAGGTGACGATCGGCGCTAAAATCGTGATGTGTTTTGGATTCTTGCGCAGCAGTTTTTCAGTTTGCTGCACCAAATAATCCATACCGCCAGCGACCTGCATTGCTGAGATCGCGGCAATTACAGCCATGATGATAGAAATCACGTCGAAAGGGATGCTACCGGGCTTCACGCCAATCAGCGCCAAGACCAAAACCCCGAGACCGCCTGCAAATCCAATTCCGATACCGCCCAGCCTGGCCCCTAAAAAAATGGCCAGCAGAACGATAACCAATTCTACGGCTAACATAGTGTCTACTCCTTAAAATGAGCTTTGCCCTTCATTCTTGATGCCGCATCTGCGTTGGCTACCAGTACTCACCCCAGTCACTTACTTGAGTAAGCGCCTCGGGATTCACTCTCTTGCCGCCTTGATGTAGCCCCAATTATTTTGGGTGTAAATTGAAAATAAAAAGTTAAATTTTTGTGGGCGATGGAAAGTAAAAAGGCACGCTATCCAGGGGATTTAGCGTGCCTTTTTGGCTACCGGGTGTATCTGCTATTGTTCATTTTCATCCGTATAGCGTTTGGCTTTATAGGCCGGGTGCATCAAGTTCTCCACGGAGAAGATGTCATCCAACTCGGCTTCAGTCAGCAAACCGCGTTCCAATACGACTTCACGTACGGTTTTACCTGTTTCGGCGCAGATCTTCCCGACGATGTCACCATTGTGGTGGCCAATGAACGGGTTCAGATAGGTGACGATACCGATAGAATTGAAGACGTAGTGTTCGCACACTTCTTTATTCGCGGTGATGCCGTTAATGCATTTTTCCAGCAGGTTATAGCATGCGTTGGTCAGGATATGGATAGACTCAAACATGGCCTGGCCAATGACCGGCTCCATCACGTTCAACTGCAATTGGCCTGCTTCGGCCGCCATGGTAACGCAAGTGTCGTTGCCAATCACCTTGAAACACACCTGATTGACCACTTCCGGGATAACCGGGTTCACTTTGGCTGGCATGATAGAGGAACCCGCCTGCAGTTCCGGCAGGTTGATTTCGTTCAAGCCGGCGCGTGGCCCTGAAGACAGCAGGCGCAGGTCATTACAGATTTTAGACAGTTTAACCGCCAGGCGTTTCAGTGCGCTGTGTACCATCACATAAGCGCCGCAGTCTGAGGTGGCCTCGATCAAATCTTCGGCTGGCACCACCGGCAGATTACTGATTTCTGCCAGTTTCTGGACTGCCAATTGTGGGTAACCTTCAGGGGTGTTCAGCGCTGTACCAATCGCGGTGGCGCCCAGGTTCACTTCCAGCAATAGCTCAGCAGTGCGATGCAGGTTGCGGGTTTCTTCTTTCAGCAGGACGCTGAAAGCGTGGAATTCCTGGCCCAGAGTCATAGGGACGGCATCCTGCAGCTGGGTACGACCCATTTTCAGGATGTTTTCAAATTCTTTGGCCTTATGGTCAAAACCTTCGCGCAGTTGGTTGATGGCGTCGATCAGCTTTTGGTTGGAGGCGTAAACTGCAATGCGGAAACCGGTCGGGTAGGCGTCGTTAGTGGATTGGCATTTGTTGAGGTGGTCGTTAGGGTTCAGGTATTGATATTCCCCTTTCTGATGACCCATCAATTCCAGACCGATATTCGCCAGTACTTCGTTGGTGTTCATGTTCAGAGAAGTGCCTGCGCCGCCCTGGAACACGTCTACCGGGAACTGGTCCATGCATTTGCCTTTATCCAGCACTTCGTCACAGGCCTGGATGATGACATCAGCGATTTTACGCGGAATGGTTTTTAGTTCTTTGTTCGCCATCGCTGCGGCTTTTTTTACCATCACCATGCCACGAACAAATTCGGGCACATCGCTAATTTTGCTGTTGCTGATATAGAAGTTTTCAATCGCACGCAGAGTGTGAACACCGTAATAGGCTTCTGCGGGGACTTCACGTGTTCCTAACAGGTCTTCTTCGATACGAATGTTATTTGACATGAGAACCTTCTTTAAATTGCTGCCGAATTAATTAATTGTCAGGTAACCAAATTATGTTGCCGAAGGCTTCAGGCGTGAAACGATTAACCATAGTGCCCGTTGCTGCCCAGATCATATGCTGGTTAGTAATAAATGACTGAATCCAGATCACCTTCTGGGCCTTCTTAAATCACGTGTTTCGTGTTCTGTGATCTCATTCACGTTTACTAACTTTAGCAATAAAAAAGGGCCTTTGGTTGAAATGGCTACCGGCTGACCCCATTGTATTGAGGTCGGCCGTTTACCGGCCTCTTTTTCCGCGTTGTCGCCCTTGTGCGGCTGCGCAACGCTACCAGAGGAGAACCAGGTGCGCTGGTTACCGTTACTGCTGATATTTCTGTTGGCTTACATAGAAATATCCCTATTTATCAAAGTTGCCGCCGTATTGGGTGTGGCGATTACTCTGTTGCTGGTGGTGTTCACCTCCTGTGTCGGTATTTCGTTGGTGCGCAATCAGGGCATGAAAACTTTCATGCAAATGCAACAGAAACTGGCCGCCGGTGAAAGCCCAGCAGCGGAGATGGTGAAGAGTGTTTCGCTGGTGCTGGCGGGCTTCCTGCTGCTGGTCCCGGGCTTCTTTACTGACTTCCTCGGTCTGCTGTTGCTATTGCCGCCAGTGCAGAAGTCGCTGACGTTGAAGTTGATGCCGCATCTGTCCGTCTACCGCCCTGGTGGTTGGGGACAAGGGGGCGACGCTGCCAATGGCAACACCTTCGACGGCGAATTTCAGCGTAAGAATGACGATCGTTATACGTTGGATCACCAACCTGACGATCATGACAAGCGTAACGATCGCTGAAAAAACGCGGCTCAGGCCGCGTTTTTTGTATCTGTAGCCCAGTATTGCCATTAAAAGCGAAAATTTTTTTGGCCGGCCCCTTGAAGGGGGATGGAATGCCCCCATTTCAAATTCCACGAGGCCGGTAATAACAATCCGGTGACAACCCTAAATCTGATAGAGACCTTCTTACAGGAGAGCGTTCAATGAGTATTCGTCCATTGCATGACCGCGTTATCGTCAAGCGCAAAGAAGTTGAATCAAAATCTGCTGGCGGCATCGTTCTGACTGGCTCTGCAGCGGGTAAATCTACTCGTGGTGAAGTAGTTGCAGTTGGTAAAGGACGTGTTCTGGAAAGCGGCAACATCCAGCCGCTGGATGTAAAAGTTGGCGATATCGTGATTTTCAACGACGGCTACGGCGTGAAAGCAGAGAAGATCGACAATGAAGAAGTGTTGATCATGTCCGAAAGCGACATTCTGGCAATTGTTGAAGCGTAATTACGCTTTTATCTTCTGAACTGAACGAGTTGAAGGGAAATACCAATGGCAGCTAAAGACGTAAAATTCGGCAATGACGCTCGCGTGAAAATGCTCCGCGGTGTGAATGTTCTCGCTGATGCAGTAAAAGTGACCCTGGGCCCGAAAGGCCGTAACGTAGTGCTGGATAAATCCTTCGGCGCTCCTACCATCACTAAAGATGGCGTATCTGTTGCTCGTGAAATCGAACTGGAAGACAAGTTTGAAAACATGGGCGCGCAAATGGTGAAAGAAGTTGCCTCTAAAGCGAACGACGCTGCAGGCGACGGTACCACCACTGCAACCGTACTGGCTCAATCCATCATCACCGAAGGCCTGAAAGCAGTGGCTGCCGGCATGAACCCGATGGATCTGAAGCGCGGCATCGACAAAGCGGTTATCGCTGCTGTTGAAGAGCTGAAAAAACTGTCCGTACCTTGTTCTGACTCCAAAGCTATCGCTCAGGTAGGCACTATCTCTGCAAACTCCGACGAAACCGTGGGTAAACTGATTGCAGAAGCGATGGAAAAAGTGGGTAAAGAAGGCGTCATCACCGTTGAAGAAGGCACTGGCCTGCAAGACGAGCTGGACGTGGTTGAAGGTATGCAGTTCGATCGTGGCTACCTGTCTCCATACTTCATCAATAAACCAGAAACAGGTTCTATTGAGCTGGAAAGCCCGTTCATCCTGCTGGCAGACAAGAAAATCTCCAACATCCGTGAAATGCTGCCAGTACTGGAAGCCGTAGCGAAAGCAGGCAAACCACTGCTGATCATTGCTGAGGATGTTGAAGGCGAAGCACTGGCTACTCTGGTCGTTAACACCATGCGCGGCATCGTGAAAGTGGCTGCGGTTAAAGCACCTGGTTTCGGCGACCGTCGTAAAGCCATGCTGCAGGACATCGCTACCCTGACTGCCGGTACCGTTATCTCTGAAGAGATCGGTCTGGAGCTGGAAAAAGCGACCCTGGAAGACCTGGGCCAGGCTAAGCGTGTTGTGATCAACAAAGACACCACCATCATCATCGATGGCGTGGGCGACGAAGCGACTATCAAAGGCCGCGTTACCCAGATCCGTCAACAGATCGAAGAAGCGACCTCTGACTACGATCGTGAAAAACTGCAAGAGCGTGTCGCTAAACTGGCTGGCGGCGTTGCCGTTATCAAAGTTGGCGCAGCAACTGAAGTTGAAATGAAAGAGAAGAAAGCACGCGTTGAAGATGCCCTGCACGCAACCCGTGCTGCGGTTGAAGAGGGCGTGGTTGCTGGCGGTGGTGTTGCACTGATCCGTGTAGCAAGCAAAATCGCTAACCTGAAAGGCGACAACGAAGACCAGAACGTCGGTATCAAGGTTGCTCTGCGCGCAATGGAATCTCCACTGCGTCAGATCGTAATCAACGCCGGTGAAGAAGCTTCCGTGATTGCTAACAACGTGAAAGCAGGCGAAGGCAGCTACGGCTACAACGCTTACACCGAAGAATACGGCGACATGATCGCGATGGGTATCCTGGATCCAACCAAAGTAACCCGTTCTGCTCTGCAGTACGCGGCTTCTGTGGCTGGCCTGATGATCACCACCGAATGCATGGTAACCGACCTGCCAAAAAGCGACGCACCTGATTTAGGTGGCGCTGGTGGTATGGGCGGCATGGGCGGCATGGGCGGCATGATGTAATCATCCCCCACGTTAGCGTGTGCAAAAGCCCCGGCCAATTGGTCGGGGCTTTTTTTTGCGTGCTTTATCGCACGGCTTTTGATGATATTTTTGCAGACCGGACTGATTTAGCTGGTAAACTGATCTTTCATCAGCTGTCGCTCAAGACGTTGGCCAGCACCAGTGGCAACGGATGCTTAAGAGATGGCAACGCTTTCTGATAAGCTTTTGCGAAATTCTCAAATAGATGGGGAACAAGATGCGGATTAAAGCCTTACTGGGTCTTTCGGCAGCCGTGCTGCTGGCAGGTTGCAGCAGCACCAATGAACTGTCCGCCGCAGGCCAACAGGTTAAATTCACTGACACCAAACCGGCAGCAGAATGCCAGCTGGTGGGCGAAGTGACCGGCACTCAGAGCAACTGGTTGTCAGGTAACGGTGGTGAAGGTAGTTCCATGCGTGGGGCGGCAAACGATCTGCGTAATAAAGCTGCGGCAATGGGTGGCAATGTGATTTATGGTGCAACCAGCCCAAGCCAGAACTTGCTATCAAGCTTTGCCCCATTAGACAGCAAAATGGTCGGCCAGGTTTATAAGTGCCCGTAACATAATACTGTTTACAACATGGCATAAAAAAGAGGCATGCTCAGGCATGCCTCTTTTTGTATCGATAAACCGTCACGGTCAGTCTTGCATCAGGTGCAGATCGAGCGGGGTTTTGCTTGGCTTACCGCCGACTTCACGGGTAAGGCGAGGCACCATATAGCCAGAAACCTTGCTCAGCAGTGACTGCATGATCTTACGCGCCTCGTCATCACTGACCATAAAGTGCGCGGCTCCCTGTACCTTATCTAGCACGTGGATATAGTACGGCAGAATACCGGCGTCGAATAACGCGTTACTCAGCGCCGCCAGCGTGTCAGCATTGTCATTAATGCCACGCAGCAGCACGCTTTGATTCAGCAACGTGACACCGGCCAGACGCAGTTGTGCCATGCTGGCCTGAAGTTCACGGTCAATCTCATTGGCATGGTTGATATGCGTTACCATCAACACCTGTAGGCGTGATGCTGATAGCCTCTGGCATAGCTCAGGCGTAATACGTGCAGGGATAACGACGGGTAAGCGGGTATGAATACGCAGCCGTTTCAGGTGCGTAATGGCTTCTAACTCGCCGATCAGCCAGTCCAGTTCATGGTCTTTCGCCATCAACGGGTCACCACCGGAGAAAATAATCTCATCCAGTTCTGGGTGTTGGCGGATATAATCCAGCGCCTGACGCCAGTTGGCCTTGTTGCCCTGGTTGTCCTGATACGGGAAATGGCGGCGGAAGCAGTAACGGCAGTTGACCGCACAGCCGCCTTTAACCAACAGCAAAGCACGATTACGGTATTTATGCAGCAGGCCTGGCACCACACTACGTTGTTCATCCAGTGGGTCGTTTGTGAAGCCAGGCGCATTGATGAACTCTTCGCTGGCAGTCAGTACCTGGCGCAGTAAGGGGTCATCGGGATCGCCGGGACGCATGCGTGCGGCGAAGGCGCGTGGTACGCGCAGTGCGAACAGGCGTCGGGCTTCGCGGCCCTGCGGCAGCTCTGGATGCGTATTCAGTGATAAAAGCTGCAGTAATTCATCGGGATCGGTAATAACATCGGCGAGTTGATGCAACCAATCTTCTCTATATGCCGTACTTTGGGTTATAATGTGTGCCATTTTTTTGGCTAAGCTACCAGTTTAAATATTCAGAGGGCCATCATGGCGACTTATTCTAGCAACGATTTCCGTCCGGGTCTTAAAATCATGTTCGAGGGTGAACCTTACGCCATCGAATCCAGTGAGTTCGTTAAGCCGGGCAAAGGCCAGGCGTTTGCACGCGTTAAAATGCGTCGTCTGCTGACCGGCAGCCGCGTTGAAAAAACCTTCAAATCTACTGACTCTTGCGAAGGCGCAGACGTTGTAGATACCAACATGAACTACCTGTACAACGACGGTGAGTTCTACCACTTCATGCACCCTGAGACTTTCGAGCAGCACGGTGTTGAAGAAAAAACTGTTTCTGATGCGGCAAAATGGCTGCAAGATAACGCAGAATGTATCGTTACCCTGTGGGACGGTCGTCCTATCGCGGTTCAGCCGCCGAACTTCATCGAAGCTGAAATCACTGATACCGATCCAGGCCTGAAAGGCGACACTGCTGGTACCGGCGGCAAGCCTGCTACCCTGAGCACTGGCGCTGTGGTTAAGGTTCCATTGTTCGTACAGATTGGCGAAGTTGTCCGTGTTGACACCCGCTCTGGCGAATACGTTTCACGCGTTAAATAAGTTTCAACACAAAGGAGCCAAGCTTGGCTCCTTTGTTTTATCCCTTCCCGTATATTGTTGGCAGAATCTGCATAATGAAGAAAACGCTGTTAGCCGTTGTCTCCTTATTGTTACTGATGTCCCTTAGCGGTTGTAATACTTTCCGTGGCTTCGGTGAAGACGTTCAGCACCTGGGTGGCGCTATCTCGCGTACGGCCAGTTAATAACTATTAATTTAATTAATGTATTTGTGCGAAATAAAACCATTTTAAACAGCAACTCCCGTTAATATTTACTAAGCTTAGAAAGCTGTACTTATTCATCACTGACAAATAAGGACTTTCATATGCTGAAGAAAAGTATTATCGCGATTTTCTCTTTGATGTTCTTAGCCTCATTGACCGCATGCAATACCACTCAAGGCGTGGGCGAAGATATTCAGGCTGGCGGTAAGGCCATCCAGCGCAGCGCGGAATAGCCCGCATTCTTGATCCTGGTGGTATTTCCCTCGGTGGGATACCACCGCATCGTCAAACCTGCTTGCCTGCCTGTTTACGGGCCTGATATCCTGCCTCTGGCGGCTCTCCTTGCCCGTCACTTCTCATAAAACTGAACGGGACGACCCGTTTGCGTGTCATTGTTCGGGGACGACCCCACAGTTATGGAGGCCGTCTCATGGCTTGGATTATTTTACTTATCGCGGGATTACTTGAAGTTGTATGGGCTATTGGCCTGAAATACACCCATGGATTTACCCGCCTGACGCCAAGCATCATTACTGTCGTTGCAATGGTGGTCAGTATGGTGCTGTTGGCGAACGCGATGAAAACGCTACCTGCGGGCACCGCTTATGCCGTGTGGACGGGGATCGGCGCTGTGGGGGCGGCGATTATGGGGATGGTATTGCTGGGGGAGTCGACCAATATTGCACGTATTATCAGCCTGTGCCTGATTGTTGTCGGCATACTCGGGCTGAAGTTCAGCAGTCATTGATTCTGAGATTGCTTCACCCAGATTAGCTTATCCGTATCAAAGCCGTTGTTTTTCGCGGTTTGTACTAATCTGTCGCGCGTGGCGGCATCTAGCGTCGGCGTGCGCGACAGAATCCACAAATACCCCCGGTTTGGGCCGCAAACCAGTGCGTAGCGATAATTCGCATCCAACTCAATCACGTTATAACCACCGTAGAAGGGCCCAAAAAAGGACACCTTAAGTGCGGCTACCTGCGGTGATCCAGTAAAGTAGGCCTTGCCTGTGCTTTCCTGCCATTGTTGTTTTTGCACATTAAAACCTCGATTAACCACTTTGAGGCCACCGTCTTCGCGTGGGCTGTAATGGGCGGTGACCTGCTCAAGGCCGCGTTCAAAGCGATGATCAAAGCGAGCAATCTCATACCAGGTACCGAGGTAACGTTTGCTGTCGAAATCATTCACTACTTTGATATTCTGTGGTGGAGAAACGCTGCAAGCGGCGGAAAGTAAAGCGGGAATAATCGAGCATAGCTTTGACCGAAAACGCATGGGTTACTCCTGTTTACCGGATTGAAATAAACAGTTTAGCCTAAAGGCAAAGCAGGCGACCAACGGGAGTTGGCCGCCAGATGTGTTTTATAGAGTAACCACGCCAATCACGGTGACTACGCTGAGGATTGCCGCCAGACCGTAGAATACCCACTTGCCCGCTGGCACGTGGATTTTCAGATCGTGCATCGCGTGGTGGATACGGTGTAGACCGCACCACAGTGGCAGGATGATCATCAACAGCAGGAACAGGCGACCGATCAGGCTCTGGCAGAAGGCCAGCACGCGGTCATAACCGAGTGCATCTCCGGGGAACCATCCCAGCGGCAGCAGAATACCGACCAGCAACACGATAGCGGGCGCGATGATTGCCCCCCACATGCCTCCGGCGCCGAATAATCCCCAGAAAACCGGTTCGTCTGAGCGTTTAGGTGCTTGATTTATCATGTTTCCTCCGGATTACAGCAAGGCCACGGCCAGGATGACCACGCTGGCGACCAGCGTTACCGCCCACAGCGCTTTGACGATAGGCCCAGGCCCCATTTTCTCGCTGTTGACCACGATATTGGCGGCTTTCGGTGCCAAATCGAACCAGGTTTTGGTGTGCAGCAGCGCCGCCAGCAGGGCGACCACGTTAATCAGCAGCACCAATGGGTTTTGCAGAAAACCGACGAAACCTGCCCAGCTATCCGCTCCGCCTTTCAGCGCAAAAACGCCGTAGATCAGCACGATGCTGAACCACACTGCTGGCACCGAGGTCCCTTCACGCAGCATATAGAAACGGTAGAAGCCGAGCTTTTGCCACCAGGTCGGCGTCATGGTGCGCACATAGGGCTTACGTTGTGTTGTCATTGCTGTTTATCTCCCTTATTGCGGCTTCAGCATGGCGATCATGAAGTCTTTGGCGCTTTCCACCTTGCCCTGCTGAATAGCAGCGGCCGGATCAACGTGTTTTGGACAGACTTCAGAACAATAGCCAACAAAGGTGCAGCTCCAGACGCCGTTCTGGCCGTTGAGCTGTGCCATGCGCTGTTTCTGGCCGTGGTCGCGGTTATCCAGGTTGTAGCGATGCGCCAGGGTGATAGCCGCAGGACCAATAAACTCTGGATTCAAACCGAACTGTGGACAGGCGGCGTAGCACAGACCACAGTTGATGCAACCGGAGAACTGGTGATACTTGGCCATCTGCGCAGGGGTTTGGACGTTAGGACCATCTTCCGGTTTACGGTTATTGCCGATGATATAAGGCTTAATGGCTTCCAGGCTTTCGATAAAGTGAGTCATATCGACCACCAAATCACGTTCAATCGGGAAGTTACCTAATGCCTCTACTTTCATACCGTCGGTATATTCGCGCAGGAAGGTTTTGCATGCCAGTTTTGGCACGCGGTTGACCATCATGCCGCACGAGCCGCAGATCGCCATACGGCATGACCAGCGGTAGGAAAGGTCGGGTGCCAGGTTATCCTTGATGTAGCCCAGTGCGTCGAGCAACGAGGTCTGCTCATCATAAGGTACTGCGAAGGTCTCGAAATGCGGTTCGGCATCACGTTCTGGGTTATAGCGCATGACCTCGATTTTTAGCGTGTTCATCTCAGCCATTTGCCTGCTCCTTATCCTTTTTATCTTGCGCTTCGGCTTCAGCGCCGTACACACGTTTGGCCGGTGGCAGTTTGGTGATCTTCACGTCGCTGTATTCCAGGCGTGGTGCACCGTTCGGGTTATGGAACGCCAGTGTATGCTTCAGGAAATTCACGTCGTCACGTTCGGTACAGCCTTCATCCAGACGCTGGTGGGCGCCACGGGATTCTTTGCGGTTTATGGCCGAGTGTGCCATGCATTCGGCCACGTCCAGGCCGTAGCCCAACTCGATGGTGTACAGCAGATCGGTATTGAATACGCTGGAGCTGTCGGTGATTTTGACGCGCTTGAAACGTTCTTTCAGCTCAGCCAGTTTATCGACAGTTTTCTGCATCAATTCTGGTGTGCGGTAAATGCCACAGCCTTCTTCCATCGACATACCCATCTCGTCGCGGATCTTGGCCCAGTTCTCGTTGCCTTCCTGTTTCATCAGGTTGCTTAGCCGGGTTTCGACGTCACGCCCTTGCGCATCCAGCGCACTGCCGTTGGCCGGACCGCTTTCCAATGCCCGCCGTGCTGCGTGTTCACCGGCGACTCGGCCAAACACCACCAGTTCTGCCAGTGAGTTGGAGCCCAGGCGGTTAGCACCATGCAGGCCGACGGAAGAACATTCGCCGACGGCAAACAGCCCTTTGATGCGTGTTTCACAGTTTTGGTCGGTTTCAATGCCGCCCATGGTGTAGTGCGCAGTCGGACGCACCGGGATAGGCTCTTTCACCGGATCGACGCCGACATAGGCTTTGGCCAGTTCACAAATAAACGGCAAGCGCTCAAGCAGTTTCTTCTCACCCAGATGACGCAGGTCGAGATAAACCACGTCCCCACGCGGTGTTGGGACGGTGCGGCCAGCACGCCATTCGTGCCAGAAAGCTTGCGAAACTTTGTCGCGCGGGCCCAGTTCCATGTATTTATTCTTCGGTTCGCCCAGTGGGGTTTCTGGCCCCATACCGTAGTCTTGCAGATAGCGATAGCCGTCTTTATTCACCAGAATGCCGCCTTCACCACGACAACCTTCGGTCATCAGGATGCCGGAGCCTGGCAAGCCGGTCGGGTGATATTGGACGAATTCCATATCACGCAGCGGTATGCCGTGGTGGAACGCCATGCCCATGCCATCACCGGTAACGATGCCGCCGTTGGTGTTGTAGCGGTATACGCGTCCAGCACCACCGGTCGCCATAATCACTGCATTGGCGCGGATCTGCACGCGGGTGCCTTCCATCATGTTCATCGCCACCAGGCCACGGGCCTGACCGTCATCCACCAGAATATCCAGTACAAAATGCTCGTCAAAACGCTGGATTTGCGGGTATTTGAGTGACGTCTGGAACAGGGTGTGCAGCATATGGAAGCCGGTTTTATCGGCGGCGAACCAGGTGCGTTCAATCTTCATGCCGCCGAAGCGACGCACGTTGACTGAACCGTCTGGTTTACGGCTCCACGGGCAACCCCACTGTTCAAGTTGGATCATTTCACGTGGGCAGTTGTGAACGAAATGGTCGACGACGTCCTGTTCACACAACCAATCGCCACCGGCAACGGTGTCGTTAAAGTGGTAGTCAAAGGTATCGTGATCCTGAGTAACGGCGGCGGAGCCCCCTTCGGCGGCCACGGTATGACTGCGCATCGGGTAAACTTTAGAGATCAGCGCGATTTTCAGTTGGGGATTGGCTTCCGCTGCGGCTATTGCTGCACGTAAACCAGCACCCCCGGCCCCAATAATGGCAAGATCGGCGTTAAAGGTTTGCACTGCATTCCTCCAATATTCTTGTTAAGAACGGCAAATTAAATATCTATGCTTAATATTTATAAAAATTCTTCGGGTGCTAACTAATTGAGTTCATTGTCGTTGCATAAAGACTAAGGATAGATATCTCCCACCAATAATGTGGAATTAACTATACCTAAAGATAAGTAGAAGAAATTTGATGTGATCGATTGTTTTGCCTTTTAACGCGAAGCAGGAAGGATAATTGCCTTCAAGGGGTATTTAACGTTTATTCACCTTTTATTAACCTTGTTGCTAAGTATTTATCAGGAAATACCGCCATTGAAGGCACCGGGCTGTTAAGAATTTGTTTGCATGCCAGGATACGAGTAGACTGCATCCCCTGTTTGATTTCGGAGTAATTACCATGAGCGAAACGGCAAGCTGGCAGCCAAGTGCACCCATCGCCAATTTGTTGAAGCGCGCAGCGATCCTGACTGAGATCCGGCGTTTCTTCGCCGATCGTGGCGTATTGGAAGTTGAAACGCCAACCATGAGCCAGGCGACGGTCACCGATATCCACCTGTTCCCGTTCCAGACGCGTTTCGTCGGGCCAGGTGCAGCGGATGGCCTGACGCTGTACATGATGACCAGCCCGGAATACCACATGAAACGGTTGTTGGCTGCGGGTAGCGGACCGATCTATCAGATGGGGCGCAGTTTCCGCAATGAAGAAGCTGGTCGCCACCATAACCCGGAATTCACCATGCTGGAGTGGTACCGTCCGCATTACGACATGTACCGGCTGATGAATGAAGTGGACGATCTGTTGCAGCAGGTATTGGATTGCGACAGCGCGGAGACTCTGTCGTATCAGCAGGCGTTCTTACGCCATCTGGATATTGATCCGCTGTCAGCGGAGAAAGCACAACTGCGTGAAGCTGCGGCCAAGCTTGATCTGAGTAATATTGCCGATACCGAAGAAGATCGCGATACGTTGTTGCAGTTGCTGTTCACCGTTGGTGTTGAACCTAACATTGGCCGTGACAAGCCGGCGTTTGTTTATCATTTCCCGGCCAGCCAGGCATCGCTGGCGGAGATCAGCACCGAAGATCACCGGGTGGCAGAGCGTTTCGAGGTCTATTTCAAAGGCATTGAGCTGGCGAATGGCTTCCGTGAACTGACGGACAGCCGCGAGCAAGGTCAGCGTTTTGCGCAGGATAACCGCAAACGTGCGGAACGTGGCTTGCCTCAGCACCCAATTGATAACAATCTGCTGGATGCTTTGCAGCACGGCATGCCGGAATGTTCTGGTGTGGCGTTAGGGATTGATCGGTTGGTTATGCTGGCGTTGGGGGCCGAGAGCCTGAGCGAAGTGATTGCCTTCCCGGTCGACCGCGCATAACCGCGATACCCGTCGTCTTTAAAGCTGCAGGCGTTCAAATCTGTTCCTGACAGATTTATCGCTAACCTCAGTTACTGTAGAGGGCGAATAAATTGGCCCTGATGAATGCGGGCGTAGCATGCTGCGCCCCTACAATAGCTGGGGATGAGCGAGTTGGCCGCCTGGCTGCAATTTGAAAGCCATAGGGTATATTGTGGTGATAAAAGGGTTCGGTGTTGCATTGCACGCCGAACCCTTTTTGCATTCTGCGTTTACAAACTGCCCGATTCTCGTTTGGTACTTGGCGTCGGTGTTGATGGCGGAGTGCGACCGTTACTGGTCAAACGCGACAGCGTCTCGCTGCGGACCTGGAACGGAGGGTATGGCAGCGTAATGCCGTGCTCGCGATAACCGGCCAGGATCAACTGATGAATCTCGTGACGCAGTGGCATGCGGTGGCCCATTTCTGCGGCGTAGATACGCAGTTCAAAGATCTGGATACCTTGCTGTAGATCGACCAGATACACTTCTGGTGCCGGGTTATCCAGCACCAGCGAGCAGCGCTCAGCGGCGTTTGTCAGGATCTTGGTCACTTCTTCACTGTTGGCATCCGCAGGCGCCGGCACGGTCAGTACCACACGGGTAAGGTTGTCTGACAGCGACCAGTTAATGAACTGTTCGGTGATAAATGCCTTGTTCGGCACGATGATCTCTTTGCGATCCCAATCCGAAATCGTCGTAGCACGGGTGTTGATCTTGGTGACGCTACCGGTCAGGTTGCGGATCGTCACCGTATCGCCGATACGGATCGGTTTCTCGAACAAAATGATCAGGCCGGAGATAAAGTTAGAGAAGATCTCCTGCATACCAAAACCCAACCCCACGCTGAGCGCAGTCACTACCCATTGCAGTTTCGACCATTCGATGCCGATCCAGGCAAAACTGAGCAATGCTCCGAACAGCAGCAGCAGATACTTGGTGATGGTGGTGATGGCATAGCCAGTGCCTGGCGTCAGATCCAGGTGTTGAAGCACTGCCAGTTCCAACAGCGCCGGCAGGTTACGCACCAGCTGCATGGTGACGATCAGCACCAGAATGGCGATCAATACCGCACCAAGGGTGATTGGATGCGCGGTATCCACCCCATTGACCGTCGAGCTGACGTTCCACAGAGTGATGTTTTCCAGGAAGCTAAAGGCGGAATGAATTTCTGACCACAAGACGATCACTGACACGAGTGCGATCATTGTCAGGATCGAGCGAACCAACCGCAGTGATTGGGCACTGATGGTGTCCAGATCGATCTCCGAGTCATCCAGATCCATCGAACCTTCGGTGCTGTTGGGGGCGTGTGAGGTTTCCTCTTCACCACGCGCTCGCTGGGCCAGGATATCGGCACGGCGCTGTTTGGCGCGGTCGAAGGCGATACGGCGGCGCTGGATCAGCATCCAACGGCGAATAATATGGTAAATCACTAGCAGGAAGAACCAGATTGCGACCGAGGTTTCCAACCGTGCCAGCAGCGCCTGTGACGTAGTCAGGTAGCCGACAGCGGAAGCCAGCGCCGCCAGCACCGGTGCCGACAGCAGCAGCCCCCACAGCGCGGTGTTGATCATGTTCTCGCCGGAGCCTTTCTTGTCCAGATACAGCGGAATTCCGGCACGTTTCAGGCTGTTGGTGACGATAGCCAGCGCTAAACACAGCAGGATAAAGCACAACCGGCCGAGGGTGTTGGCAAACTCGCGTTCTTTCAGGCTGTCGAAGGTGATCAGAGCCATAATCAGCGGCACGATCAGCCAGATCGACATTTTGTAGTAGCGCATGGCGCGTGAAACTTGCTTCGCCGGCCAGCGGAAGTGCACGATGAATAACCCTTGCGGGTGAGCAAACGCGGCGCAGATCATACATACCCAGAGGATCGGCAGTGTGGCCGTCACTCCTTTGCCGATTGCTTCGGCGACCGGGTAATTCCAGGCGCTTTGCAGGCCAAACCCGAGTGCTGCCCACAGTACAGGTAGTGGTAGAGCAACCAGAATTGACCAGAACACGGTGCGTACGGTCAGGAAAAATTCGTCTTGGGTGACCTTACCAACCCGGCTGCTGGCTCGTGTCAGAAAGTCGTGATAGTGCTTACGGGAACTGATGCTGAAAATGACCAGCAGCAGAGCACCGAAAATGGGGATCAGTGTTTCGCGGCTGGTCACCATCATCATAAAGGCGCCACCGAGCTGCGATAACGTATCCAGAGACAGCAAGAGCGTGAGATCATGCGCCACATTAATCGGGTAGGACAGGGTAATCGGATTAACATCCGGCACCCAGAACAGATAGCGGTGTGTAGCGTCCTTAATCTCGTTCAGTGCTTCAATCAGCTGGGTATTGGCCACTTTCAGCTTAGTTAGCTCGAGAATTTGTGTATCGCAGCCAGAAAGCAGTGAATTCAGGAGTTCACGCTGGGTACGCAACTGAGCGTCGACAATGCGTCGTTCCGCGCTAGTCAGTTCACTGCCGTCGTCACGTTTGAACTCTCGCTGAGGCAGTTTCTCCAACTGGCTTTCAAACTGCAGCCGTTGCACGCGCAGTTGAGCCATATCGCCATCGAGCTGCTGTGGCTTGGGCATTTCCGGTAGTGTTGCCACCTGAGCGCGCAGGGTTTCGCCGAGCGCCGATGAAGAACCGAGCCACTGAGCTTGTTCGATAATGGTACTTAATGCCTGACGCACCTGCAGTGTTTGGGCGGCGGCCTGGCGTTGTTGGGATGAGATCAGGTCCATACGCTGGGCCTGATTATTCAAGGCGGCAGAAAGCTCCCGGTTAATCTGTAACTGCTGACTGATGCTTTTTGGCAGATCGCCATTTTGTTCGGCGAGCTGTTCGGTCTTTTCCAACGCCAGTTCGGCTTCACGCTGCCGTTGCGCGTTGAGGTTGTTGCGTAGCGCTTGCAGTTGGACGTCAATCTTCTCATGGCGCTTTTTGTAGACTTCGGCGCGCATTCGCGCCAGTTCCTGGCGGTTGTTGGCCGACAGTTGCGCCAGTTCGAGTTCATCAACCTTAGCTTTACGCGCTGCGGCCTCTGCCTGCAACAACGCCAGTGCTGCTTGCGCATGCGGGGTAGTTGGGTTGGCGGGCTGAGCTTGCAGGCGGCGTTGTACTTCAGTCAACGCACGGCGAGCATCGGTCTGCTGTTGCGGCAATTGACCAAGAGAGTCGCTGATCTCTCGTGTACGATCCTGTTCTTGTTGAAGCAAGCGAGCCTGTTCCAGCAGCAGACTACTGGTCTGCAGTATTTGCTGTTCCAGATCGCTGGCCGGCAGGTTATCGCCGTTTGGCAAGATTTTACTGTCTTCCAGCGTTAACTGACGGCGCAGCTCCTGCGTCATCTTGGGGAAGTCGTCGATCACGCGTTGATACTGTTCAACGCGCGTTAACGACTCTTTACGCTCCGACAACCAATTGAGGGCGCTTTGCAGTGCCTCTGTCGTTTCCGCCTGATTAGGCGCGCTTTTGTTGCTCTCGGCCTGCTTCAGCTCTTGCTTAATCTGAGCTTCAGTGGGCACCGTAGCGGCCAGCACCGGTTGAGACAGTAAACAACCGAGCAATAGCGTGATAATCAGGCGCACAGCGTCAATTCCTTTAGATCTGTGGTGATGCAGCGGCGGCAGGCGCGGCTGGGATTTCTGCATAGGCCTCACCCATGCGGGTCACGGTGCCGTTATTTAACTGTGGAGCAAAGGCTACGCTGCCTGGAGTAAACAGGTTGATGACGGTAGAACCGAGCTTGAAGCGACCCATTTCAGCGCCTTTTTCCAAAGCGATAGCACCTTCAGCGCCTTCTTCCGGATAGGTCCAGCGTTTGATCACGCCTTCGCGTGGTGGAGTTACAGTGCCGGCCCATACCGTTTCGATACTGCCGACGATTGTGGCACCGACCAGAATCTGCACCATTGGTCCGATGGCGGTATCAAATACGCAGATGACACGCTCATTGCGTGCGAACAGGTTCGGCACATTGGCGGCGGTTAGCGGATTGACGGAGAACAGGTCACCCGGGACATAAATCATTTCGCGGAGCACGCCAGCGCAAGGCATATGCACACGGTGATAATCACGCGGAGCCAGGTAAGTGGTGGCAAACAAGCCGTTACGGAAGGGTTCCGCCAACATATAGTTGCCGGCCAGTAACGCTTCCAGGCTGTAGTAATGACCTTTAGCCTGGAAAATTTGATCGTCGTTGATCGGGCCGAGCTGGCTTATCGCGCCATCGGCAGGCAGCGCCAACCAGTTGGCGTCGTCGATAATCGGACGCGCACCGTCACGGAGTGGCCGCACAAAGAACTCGTTAAAAGTGCCATAAGAAGCCAGGTCAGGGTTTTGTGCTTCCTGCATGTCCACGCGGTAATAGCGGGCAAAAGCCTTAACCACCAGTTGGGTCAGCCAGCCAGCTTGTTTATCCGCACCCCAGCCAGCCAGGCGGGTGAGTGCCAGCTTTGGCAACCAATACTGCAATTTAATTTTGATGCTATCCAGCACGTTAACCTCGTAAATCGGGGTAAAGGGCGCGCATTGTAACTGTGGATCCGCCACAGTCAACGCCGCCCGGTATTATCAGTCTGCGGCGTCCGTGAAGTTCTTGCGAACCTTCACTTGCGCCATGCTTTCCAGAATACGGTGGTAGTTGTCAAAACGTTCTTTCGCGATATCGCCTTTCTCCATCGCTGCACGGATGGCACAACCTGGATCGGTATCGTGGCGGCAGTCGCGGAATTTGCAACCGCCTAAATAGTTACGGAATTCGACAAAACCTTGAGTGATTTGTTCCGGTTCCAGGTGCCACAGACCAAACTCGCGTACGCCTGGGGAGTCAATCACATCACCGCCGTGCTGGAAATGGTACAGCCGTGCAGCGGTAGTGGTATGTTGCCCGAGGCCAGAGACATCGGAAACCTGATTTACCAGAATTTGCTCTTTGGACGCTGGCAGCAAAGCGTTAAGCAGGCTGGACTTGCCGACCCCGGATTGGCCTGCAAAGATGCTGATGCGTCCGACTAGCGCTTGTTCAAACGCTTCCATACCTTCACGTGTCTGGCTGGACACTTCCAACACTCGATAACCAATCTTGCGATAGGTATCCATCATACCGTCGACCCGTTTGCGCGCTTCGGCGTCCAACAGATCAATCTTGTTCAGGACGATCAGCGGCTCAACTTCCAGCGTTTCACAGGCCACCAGGTAACGGTCTATGATGTTCAGAGAAAGTTCGGGTAAGATCGCCGAAACGATAACGATTTGGTTGATATTAGCGGCGATTGGCTTCACGCCGTCATAGAAGTCCGGGCGTGTCAGGACCGAGGTGCGTTCATGTACCGCCTCGACAATCCCTTTGACCCCTTCATGGGTACCGACACCAGGACGCCACACCACGCGATCACCGGTTACCAGTGAACGCAACGTACGGCGGATATTACAGCGATGCTGGGTGCCATCCGTTGCTTCAACGTCAGCGTGCATACCAAAACGGCTGATTACGATGCCGTCCTGCGGCTCGCCCAGTTGGGAATCATCCAGTTCCGGTTTGTTATCAGTGCGCTTCAGGCGACGTTGATGGTTCGCCTGCACGCGGCGTTCTTGACCTTTGGACAGTTTGTTCTTGCTCACTGCGCCTCACTTGAATCCGCTTTATCGCTCATGGCGACCAAAAAGACTATGATACACGCTATTTTATATTAAATAACCGTTGTTAGCCGCCACGCGCAGCGTACCTCTGCCAGCAAACAGCCAGCGTCGGTCGCCGCCTTGTCCACAGTTTGTTTATCTTTTGGCTTTTACGCAGGAAATATCATGACAGGAAACGAAAATAACCTGATTTGGATCGATCTGGAAATGACTGGGTTGGATCCTGAGCGCGATCGCATTATCGAGATCGCTACATTGGTCACTGACGCCAATCTGAACATCCTTGCAGAAGGGCCGGTAATCGCCGTACATCAATCTGATGAACAGCTAGGGCTGATGGATGACTGGAACGTGCGCACTCATACCGGCAGCGGACTGGTAGAGCGTGTGAAGGCCAGCCAGTTCGACGACCATGCCGCTGAGCTGGCTACCATTGCCTTTTTGCAGCAGTGGGTGCCTGCGGGCAAATCACCGATTTGTGGCAACAGTGTTGGCCAGGACCGTCGCTTCCTGTTCCGTTATATGCCAGAGCTGGAGGCTTACTTCCATTACCGCTATCTGGATGTCAGCACGCTGAAAGAGTTGGCGCGTCGTTGGAAGCCGGAAATCCTGAGCGGTTTTAAAAAGCAGGGGACTCATCAGGCGATGGATGACATCCGTGAATCGGTGGGTGAGTTGGCCTATTACCGTGAGCATTTCATCCAGTTGTAATGGATGTGGGCCCCCTCGACAGGGGCCGTATTACCAAAAGCGCTTTAATCCGCCGCTTAATTAATCAGTTTGCCGTTTTAATCAGCAATCAAACAAAAATCGTGTTTTTTTGCTTTCAGGGGCTTGCGGCAAAAAGGATTTCTCGTATAATGCGCACCCCGTACCGATGAAGAATTTCGTTTAGTTCCGACATCGATACGCCGGGCGGGAATAGCTCAGTTGGTAGAGCACGACCTTGCCAAGGTCGGGGTCGCGAGTTCGAGTCTCGTTTCCCGCTCCAAATTCAACAATGCTGCTTTTGTGGCGTGATGAATAAAAATAGTATCAAGTAGTACCCATGCGACGCGGGAATAGCTCAGTTGGTAGAGCACGACCTTGCCAAGGTCGGGGTCGCGAGTTCGAGTCTCGTTTCCCGCTCCAAAAAATTCAAAGGCCATGTTTTGTTTGATGGCCGGATGCCCAAAGCATCTCAATGCGGGAATAGCTCAGTTGGTAGAGCACGACCTTGCCAAGGTCGGGGTCGCGAGTTCGAGTCTCGTTTCCCGCTCCAATTTTATCTTCGATTTATCTCAGTCCAACGCCTTTACCGGCGCGGTTCCTTGCCCCGTTATACATATCCTGTCGAAATGTTGTGAACAGACTTATCCACAGGTAGCGTACATAATACCGTCAGCTCAAAAAATCAACGCCACACAAATGAAATATTTATTACATTGATTTGTAAGTATATTTATTTATCGGAAAACGTTATGCCGATCACTTGCTCTTTTTGTTGCAGTTGAAAGACAAAGCATTTTTATTTTTATGCACAAATCCACAGAGTGACTCTCGGGTCAGGATGAAAGCGTTTAGGCATCCCTCGGTAATCCTTTTTCCACAGCGCGTACCAATCGTTTTTTCTGCATTGTCTGCACTTCTACACCTTGCGCCTCACGCCGTATCCATTGCTGTTCAATAGCCCAATGGATATGTTCGTCCAGCATGGCGTTCTGTTCTAAGCGGGAACGCAGTGCCATCACCACGGCATCCTGATAAGGGGCATTGCCCAGTGCGACGGCGATATTACGCAGCCAGCGCAAATGGCCGATTCGCCTGATGGCAGAACCTTCGGTGATGCGTAGGAATTTTTCTTCGGTCCAACCAAACAGGTCTATGAGTTGTGGCGCATGCAGGGCGGCGCGTGGGCTGAAATCATCTTCGTCGGTGAGCTGTGAGAAGCGGTTCCACGGGCAAATCAGCTGGCAGTCGTCACAACCGTAAATGCGGTTGCCCAATAATGGGCGGAATTCTTCTGGAATAGCCCCTTCCAGCTCGATGGTCAGGTAGGAGATGCAGCGCCGGGCATCCACAGTATAAGGGGCGACGATGGCCCCCGTTGGGCAGGTGGTGATGCAGGCAACACAACGGCCACATTGCTCCTGCTGTGGTTCATCCACCGGTAACGGCAAATCGATAAGCAGTTCGCCGAGAAAAAACCAGGAGCCAGCCTCACGATTCAAAATAAGTGAGTGTTTACCAACCCAGCCAATCCCGGCCTTGGAGGCCAGTGCACGTTCCATCACCGGTGCGGAATCGACAAACGGGCGAAAATTAAGCTCCCCGCAATAGGCTTGGATCTGATCGCCGAGCTTTTTGAGCCGTTGGCGCAGTAGTTTGTGGTAGTCACGGCCCAGCGCATAGCGGCTGATGTAGCCCAGATTAGGGTTTTGGAGTGTGCTGGCAAAGGCCGCTTTGGCTGGCAGGTAATTCATGCGTACGCTGATCACTCGCAATGTCCCCGGTAGTAGCTCATGAGGGCGGGCACGTAACATGCCATGGCGCGCCATCCACTCCATCTCACCGTGATATTGTTTGTCCAACCATGCCTGCAGTTTGGGTTCTTCCGCACTGAGATCGGTGTCGCAGATGCCGACCTGCTGGAATCCTAGCGATTGACCCCATTGCTTGATATGTTGGGCGAGTTGATTGAGATCGAGGGGGTGAGTCATGACGGGCCACAGTGAAAAACAGTACTCTGACAGTTTATCACACTCTGTCTGGTCTGCGGACTGGATCCGGCGTTCGGAAGCGAGCGCCGCTGCTTCGCTGGGTATCTCGCTCTATCAACTGATGCAGCGCGCTGGTGAGGCGGCTTACGCCCTGGCGCGCGACCAATTTCCGGCTGGCCACCATTGGTTGGTGTTGTGTGGCCATGGCAACAATGGTGGCGACGGCTATGTTGTCGCTCGGCTGGCGGCGGCAACTGGCGTTAAGGTGAGCTTGATCGCCTGTGAAGGTACACGTCCATTACCGCCAGAAGCCGATGCAGCCAGGCAAGCTTGGCTGGCCAGCGGTGGTGAAATTCATCCGGCCAACACCCGTTGGCCAGAAGGCATTGATTTGATTATCGATGGTTTGCTAGGTACCGGATTAAGCAGTGCGCCGCGGGCGCCGTACGACGCTCTGATTGAAGCCGCGAATCGCAGTCTTGCGCCCGTGATCGCACTCGATGTTCCTTCAGGCCTATTGGCCGAAAGCGGTGCCGCTCCCGGTGCGGTCATCCGCGCGATGCACACGATTACTTTTATCGCCCTCAAACCTGGTTTGTTGACAGGCCAGGCACGTGATTGGGTCGGGCAACTTCACCAGAGTACGCTAGGATTATCTGGTTGGCTGGTGAAGCAACCGGCTCAGATTCAGCGGCTTACTGCTCAATCGTTGCCTCAGTGGTTAAAACCACGCCGTCCTTGCTCGCATAAAGGTGAACAGGGGCGCCTGTTGGTGGTAGGAGGCGATCATGGTTTTGGCGGTGCAATACGTATGGCGGCAGAAGCGGCTTTACGCAGCGGTGCGGGACTGGTGCGAGTGCTTACTCACATAGAGCATGTTGGCCCCTTACTGACCGCCAGACCAGAACTGATGGTACAACCGTTGAATGACGATGCGCTGCAACAGGCGCTCGACTGGGCAGATGTGCTGGTCGTGGGGCCAGGGCTGGGCCAGGGGGAATGGGCTAGGAATGCGCTGAAAGTATTGCAAGCCAGTGATAAACCGGCGTTATGGGACGCGGATGCGCTGAACTTACTGGCATTAAATCCCGAGAAGCGTCAGAATCGTGTAATTACCCCGCATCCTGGGGAGGCCGCCCGCCTACTAGGGTGCCGTACCGCTGATATTGAGAGTGACCGCTTACTTGCAGTACGCAATCTGGTGGCACGTTACGGCGGCGTTGCCGTGTTGAAAGGCGCGGGTACGCTGATCGCAGACGACCAGGGCCAGATGGCGATAGCTGACGTCGGTAATGCTGGTATGGCCTCCGGTGGTATGGGCGATGTACTGTCAGGCATAATCGGCGGTTTGGTGGGGCAAAAGCTCTCGCTGTATGATGCAGCCTGTGCCGGGTGTGTGGTGCATGGCGCAGCCGCCGATCGTGTGGCGGCAAGACAAGGAATAAGGGGAATGTTGGCGAGCGATTTAATGCCGGAAATTCCTTATTACGTTAATCCTGAGTTGGCATAAATAGAAACTATCGAATGAAAGAACTCGTTTTACCTCTGTCGGATGAGGCATCGACTGTCGCATTGGGTGCCGCCTTGGCTAAGGCGTGCGATCGCGCCAGCGTAATTTATCTTTACGGTGACCTGGGCGCCGGTAAAACCACCTTCAGCCGTGGGTTCCTGCAGGCATTAGGCCATCAGGGCAACGTTAAAAGCCCAACCTACACGCTGGTGGAGCCCTATGCGCTGCAACCGTTAGCGGTATACCATTTTGATCTGTATCGCTTAGCCGATCCGGAAGAACTCGAATTTATGGGCATTCGCGATTATTTTGCGCAGGATGCTATTTGCTTGGTGGAATGGCCGCAGCAGGGTACAGGCGTATTGCCGGAGCCGGATCTGGAGCTACATCTCAGCTATCAGGATCAGGGCCGAGAGGCAAAAATTCAGGCGGTTTCCGCCTACGGCAGCCAGCTTTTAGACCGTATTCACGGGCCACAGGAATGACGCCGCAATGACGTATGCGTTGAGAAAACTATTCGTAATCGCCCTGATCGCCGTATTGGGGCCTTTGGGTGCGGCTAGTGCGCTGGCTGCATCATCACTATCAGATATTAAAGTTACCAATGCCCAGCGAGAAGCTACGGTATCTGTGAGTTTCACCGGCCCGCCGGACTATGCCTTCTTCCCGTTACACGGTCCGGACCGCGTGGTTTTGGACGTTAATCAGAAAGGCAAGGTCGGTGGTTTGCCGCTGAATTTTAGCGGTCAGAACCTGGTGAAAAGCATTCGTTCCAGTACGCCGAAAGATGCCCAGAGTGTGCGTTTGGTGTTTGATTTGACTCAGCGCTCGAAGACTCGGGTCGCTACTCGTCAGAATGGCAGTGTCTATACCGTGGTGTTCACTATTGCTGCTGAAGGCAGTGCTAGTACCAACATCGTACGTAAAGCCCCTGCGCCTGCGCCGCTGGTTGTAAGCCAGCCGACGCGTAAAGCACCGGTGGTTGTGGAAGAGTCTGAGCCGGAACCGGTGCGTAAAGCGCCAAGCGGTTCGAATCCTTTCACTAATAAACCTACCGTTGTTGCAGGTACCGCATCAGAAGTTACGCCGCGCAGTAGCCGAGTCTCCGCAGGTTCTGGCGATCGGGTGGTAGTGGCGATTGACGCAGGTCATGGCGGGCAGGATCCAGGGGCGATCGGCCCGAACGGGCTGAAAGAGAAAAATGTCACTATCGCCATCGCGCGTCGTCTGCAAGCACTGTTGGATGCCGATCCCCAGTTTAAACCTGTGTTAACGCGTAATGGCGACTACTTCATCTCAGTAATGGGGCGTTCCGATGTGGCACGTAAGCAGG
Source organism: Serratia grimesii NBRC 13537 (assembly GCF_001590905.1). Classification (GTDB taxonomy): domain Bacteria; phylum Pseudomonadota; class Gammaproteobacteria; order Enterobacterales; family Enterobacteriaceae; genus Serratia; species Serratia grimesii. Next base: position 165,432 of record NZ_BCTT01000008.1, on the reverse strand, counting down.
GCGCAAACGTGTTGGTGTCCATTCATGCTGATGCTGCACCAAATCGCAGTGCTAATGGGGCTTCTGTTTGGGTTCTGTCCAACCGCCGAGCTAACAGTGAGATGGCGGGTTGGCTGGAACAACATGAGAAACAATCTGAATTACTGGGTGGTGCGGGGGATTTACTGGCCAACAGCCAGGCGGATCCTTATTTGAGCCAAGCGGTACTGGATCTGCAATTCGGTCACTCACAACGTGTGGGTTACGATGTCGCAGTCAAAGTATTGCAGCAGTTGCAGAGTGTTGGTTCATTACATAAGCGTCGTCCAGAGCACGCCAGCCTTGGCGTACTGCGTTCGCCGGACATTCCATCATTGCTGGTGGAAACAGGATTTATCAGTAATAGCACGGAGGAGCGGCTGCTCGGCAGTAGCGCATATCAGGATAAAATTGCCAAGGCGATCCACAATGGCCTGCGCAGTTATTTCCTGGCGCATCCGCTACAAGCCGACCCAAAGGTGGAAAACCGACCGCTGGACGTCGCAGCGGCGGTTAAATCCTCAACACCAGACGTCGTCAGTCAGCCTACTCCGGTCGTTAGTTCGGCCGGGGGTAGCCGTATTAGCGGTAAAACACAGATTCATGTGGTGAAACGGGCGGAGACGCTCTCCGGTATTGCCGACAGTTATGGCACCACCATGGCGGCGTTGCGTGACCTGAACAAGCTGAAGAAGGATGGCGTGTGGGTCGGTCAGCGCCTCAAAGTGCCCGCGGGAAAATCCGCCGCCGTAGTTAGCACGGTCGCCAAGGCCAAACCCAGCGTGAAGAAGCCGTCGAAGCATAAAGTGGCCCGCGGTGATACGCTGACATCTATTGCTAACCGTTATGGTGTCAGTGTCAGTGACCTTAAACGTGTGAATAAACTGAAGTCGGACGTCGCGCCGCTGGATCGGACGTTGACCATTCCGCAGGCCTAGCGCCAATATTACAGGAGTCAGCATGCCCATCCAGGTGTTACCGCCCCAACTTGCTAACCAGATTGCCGCCGGTGAAGTGGTTGAACGGCCTGCATCAGTGGTCAAGGAACTGGTGGAAAACAGTCTGGATGCTGGGGCGACGCGTATTGATATTGATATCGAACGCGGGGGTGCCAAGCTGATTCGTATCCGTGATAACGGCTGTGGCATCGGAAAGGACGATCTGGCGCTGGCATTGGCCCGCCATGCCACCAGTAAAATCAGCACGCTTGATGATTTAGAAGCCATTGTCAGTCTCGGCTTTCGCGGTGAAGCGCTGGCCAGTATCAGCTCAGTTTCGCGTTTGACACTAACCTCACGTACCGCAGAACAAAACGAAGCTTGGCAGGCCTACGCCGAAGGCCGTGATCAGGCGGTGACGGTCAAGCCGGCGGCACATCCGATAGGTAGCACGCTGGAAGTTCTGGACTTGTTCTACAACACACCAGCGCGGCGCAAATTCATGCGTACCGAGAAAACCGAATTCGGCCATATCGATGAAGTGGTGCGCCGCATTGCGCTGGCGCGTTTCGATGTGGCGATCAACCTCAGCCACAACGGCAAACTGATCCGCCAATACCGCGCTGCGAAAGACGAGAGTCAGCATGAGCGACGGTTGGGCAGTATTTGCGGCCCGGCCTTTTTGCAGCATGCGCTGAATATCTCATGGCAGCATGGCGATCTGACCATTCGTGGTTGGGTGGCCGATCCTGCGGGCGCACGACAACTGGGTGAAATGCAGTATTGCTACGTCAACAGTCGCATGATGCGCGATCGTTTGATCAATCACGCTATCCGCCAAGCCTATCAGGATCAACTGAAAGACGACCAGCAGCCCGCTTACGTGCTGTATCTCGAGGTGGATCCCCATCAGGTTGATGTGAATGTTCACCCGGCTAAACACGAGGTGCGATTCCATCAGGCGCGGCTGGTGCACGATTTTATTTATCAGGCGGTAACCACCGTGTTGCAGCAGATCGGCAATGCGCCGTTGCCGCTGGCTGATGAACCGGATCAGGAACCTGTATCCGTTTGGCAGCCTGAAAATCGCATTGCTGCCGGCGGTAACCATTTCTCACAACCGGCACCGTATCGCGAGCAGCAATCTGCCGAACCCGCCGTCGTGCGTGAACGTGCCCCGCAACCTGTCTATCATGCAGGCGGTGGGTATCAAAAGCGTGAAGGCGAACTGTACGGCAAGCTGTTACAAGCGACTACGACGGCTGAACCTCAGCAAGAAACGCAGAAACAACCACTGTTTCCACCGGCCAAGTCCGCACAGGAAACACCGCTGTCTGGTAGCCAGCACAGCTTTGGACGCGTACTGATGATCCACTCACCCTGCTACGCGTTGATTGAAAACCGCCAGCAACTGATGTTACTTAATTTACCGGTGGCTGAACGCTGGTTGCGCCAAGCGCAGCTTAATCCGTCAGAAGAGGGGTTACGGCCGCAACCGCTGTTGATCCCTATCAAGCTGACGTTGAGCAAAAAAGAAGCGGCCGCCTGTGTGCATCATCAACCGTTGTTGGTCAAAATGGGGTTAGACCTGCAGTCTGATCATGGGCGTGTGACGCTGCGCGCAGTACCTTTACCATTGCGCCAACAAAATTTACAAAAACTGATACCCGAACTGTTAGGCTACTTGGCCGAGCATCAGGAGATGTCGCCCGCGGTGTTGGCAACATGGTTCGCCCGCCATTTAGGCAGTGAACACGAACAGTGGAACACCTCGCAAGCGATACAATTACTGACCGACGTTGAACGACTTTGCCCGCAGCTGGTCAAATCACCACCGAGCGGACTTTTACAACCTGTTGATTTACAGGCTGCACTGGCAGCCCTTAGGCATGATTGAAACTGAAATGACACCACGTCCCCCGGCTATTTTTATCATGGGGCCGACCGCCTCGGGCAAGACCGCGTTGGCGATCGCGCTGCGTGAACGCCTGCCTGTGGAATTGATCAGCGTGGATTCCGCGCTGATTTATCGCGGCATGGATATCGGCACTGCCAAACCGAGCGCTGAGGAATTGGCGCAGGCACCGCACCGGTTGATTGATATTCGCGATCCTGTTGAAGCCTATTCAGCAGCGGATTTTCGCGCTGATGCGTTGAAAGAGATGGCTGAAATCACCGCTGCCGGACGTATCCCGCTGTTGGTGGGGGGCACCATGCTCTATTTCAAAGCACTGTTGGAAGGATTATCGCCGTTACCCTCCGCGGATCCTGTGGTGCGTGAACGCATTGAACAGCAGGCTGCAGAGCTGGGGTGGGACGCTTTACACCGTCAGTTACAAGAGATTGATCCCGTTGCGGCATTGAGAATTCATCCGAATGATCCGCAGAGACTGTCCAGAGCACTGGAAGTTTTTTTTATTTCGGGTAAAACTTTAACGGAACTGACTAAAATTTCGGGTGAATCGTTGCCGTATCATGTTCACCAATTTGCGATAGCACCGACCAGCCGTGAGTTGATTCATCAACGCATTGAGCTGCGGTACAATCAAATGTTGGCGGCGGGTTTTGAGACGGAAGCGCGTGCACTTTTTGCACGGGGTGATTTGCATACGGATTTGCCTTCCATTCGCTGTGTCGGTTATCGCCAGATGTGGTCATATTTATCTGGTGAGATTAGTTACGATGAGATGGTTTATCGTGGTATTTGCGCAACGCGTCAGTTGGCCAAGCGCCAAATGACCTGGTTACGAGGCTGGAACTCGGTACATTGGCTGGACAGCGAGAAGCCGGGAGAGGCTTTGGACTCGGTAATACAGGTTGTTAGTGCATAGGTTGAGTGATTGTGTACAATTGATGAGTATTCAGCGCGCAAATTTTTTAGGTCGTTTATTTTAGAGCCGACAGGTTCTTAGTTAAAAACAACAAGCAAATAAGGAAAAGATAGAATGGCTAAGGGGCAATCTTTGCAAGATCCGTTCCTGAACGCATTGCGTCGTGAACGTGTTCCGGTTTCTATTTATTTGGTGAATGGTATTAAGCTGCAAGGCCAGATTGAGTCTTTTGACCAGTTTGTCATCCTGTTGAAAAACACGGTGAGCCAGATGGTTTATAAGCACGCTATCTCTACCGTTGTCCCGTCACGTCCGGTTTCGCACCATAGCAATACTCCGAGCGGCGGCACCAGTAACTATCACCATGGTAACAACCCGTCTGCGCCGCAACAGCCGCAGCAGGAAAGCGATGACGCTGAATAAAGCGCGTTGCGAGTCAACCATGACGGGGAGCATAAGCAGCCGTGGGCTGTTTATGTCCCCCAAACTCACGGGTTCCCGTTTGAGAGGTTGCACGCTTGTTTGACCGTTATGAAGCCGGTGAGCAGGCCGTCCTGGTTCATATCTATTTCTCGCAAGACAAAGATACAGAAGATCTCAGTGAGTTCGAATCCCTGGTGTCCTCTGCCGGTGTTGAAGCTTTGCAAGTGGTAACTGGTAGCCGCAAAGCCCCGCATCCCAAGTACTTTGTCGGTGAAGGAAAGGCCGAAGAAATCGCAGATGCGGTAAAAGCCAGTGGCGCATCTGTTGTCCTGTTTGATCACTCCCTTTCCGCAGCGCAAGAGAGAAATCTTGAACGCCTGTGCGAATGCCGGGTGATTGATCGCACCGGGTTGATTCTAGACATCTTTGCCCAGCGTGCCCGTACCCATGAAGGTAAGCTGCAGGTAGAGCTGGCGCAGTTGCGTCACATCGCCACGCGTTTGGTTCGTGGCTGGACGCACCTTGAGCGTCAAAAAGGGGGGATTGGCCTGCGCGGGCCAGGGGAAACCCAGTTAGAAACCGACCGTCGTCTGTTACGTGACCGCATTAGCTTGATTTTACGCCGCCTGGAGCGGGTAGCTAAGCAGCGTGAACAGGGCCGACGTGCGCGTACCCGTGCTGACGTGCCAACCGTATCGCTGGTGGGATATACCAACGCCGGCAAATCTACCCTGTTTAATCGAATAACGTCTGCCGATGTATATGCGGCAGACCAACTATTTGCCACCCTGGATCCGACTCTGCGGCGTATTGACGTCGCCGATGTGGGCGATACCGTGTTGGCGGATACCGTAGGGTTTATCCGACACCTGCCGCATGATTTGGTGGCCGCCTTTAAGGCAACGCTGCAAGAAACGCGTCAGGCATCTTTGCTGTTACATGTAATCGACGCCGCGGATACCCGCGTCGATGAAAACATTGAAGCGGTAAATACCGTGTTGGCAGAGATTGACTCGGATGAGATCCCTACACTGCTAGTGATGAACAAAATAGATATGCTGGATGATTTTGTCCCGCGTATCGACCGCAACGATGAAAACTTACCGATCCGGGTGTGGCTGTCCGCCGCCAGCGGTGAAGGTATCCCGTTGCTGTATCAGGCGTTGACGGAGCGCTTATCGGGGGAAATCGCGCATTATGAGCTGCGCTTACCGCCAGAAGCAGGCCGTCTTCGTAGCCGTTTTTACCAGCTTCAGGCAATTGAGAAAGAGTGGAACGAAGAAGACGGCAGCATTGGCGTGGTGGTTCGTATGCCTATCGTCGAATGGCGCCGCCTCTGCAAACAGGAACAGGAACTGATTAACTTTATAGTATGATCATATCCTGTTACATTTGAGCACTCGGTCCGCAGGCGTTATCGGCGCAGCACGTTTTTGGTGCGGTCAGCGCGCAAGAATCGGAGCGTACATCAAGTACGTGAGGATTCTGAGCACTGCTCAAACGAAAACGGGCAAGTAAGATAGCCTGCTGTAACTAAGCGTAAGCCTGAAGTACCCAATCACAGAATATGGAGCTAAAACATGGCGTGGAATCAGCCCGGTAATAACGGACAGGACCGCGACCCGTGGGGGAGCAGCAATAATAATGGCGGCAACTCTGGCGGTAATAACAAAGGCGGTCGCGATCAAGGGCCACCTGATTTGGACGATATCTTCCGCAAGCTGAGCAAGAAACTGAGCGGCTTGGGCGGAGGCAAAGGCTCCAACAGCAATAACAATGGCGGTACCGGTACCTCTGGTCCGGGCTTTAGTGGTCGTATCATCGGCATTGCTGCAGTTGCGGTGGTGGTGATTTGGGCCGCTAGCGGCTTCTACACCATCAAAGAAGCCGAGCGTGGTGTTGTCACCCGTTTTGGTAAGTTCAGCCACTTGGTGCAGCCGGGTCTGAACTGGAAGCCAACCTTCATCGATGAAGTGCGTCCGGTGAACGTGGAGTCAGTACGTGAACTGGCAGCCTCCGGCGTGATGCTGACTTCGGATGAGAACGTGGTGCGTGTAGAAATGAACGTACAGTATCGCGTGACTAACCCGGAAGCGTATTTGTTCAGCGTGACGAACGCCGACGATAGCCTGAGCCAGGCGACTGACAGCGCCCTGCGTGGCGTTATCGGCAAGTACACCATGGACAAGATCCTGACCGAAGGCCGTACTATCGTACGTAGCGATACTCAACGCGTACTGGAAGAGACAATTCGTCCGTACAACATGGGTATCACGCTGCTGGACGTTAACTTCCAGGCTGCTCGTCCGCCGGAAGAAGTGAAAGCCGCATTTGATGATGCGATTGCCGCACGTGAAAACGAGCAGCAGTACATCCGTGAAGCAGAAGCTTACGCCAACGAAGTTCAGCCACGCGCGAACGGTCAGGCACAGCGTTTGCTGGAAGATGCCAAAGCGTATAAAGACCGTACCGTCCTGGAAGCTCAGGGTGAGGTTGCACGCTTTGCCAAGCTGTTGCCGGAATACAAGTCCGCACCGCAGATTACCCGCGAGCGTTTGTATATCGAAACCATGGAAAAAGTCCTGAGCCATACCCGTAAGGTATTGGTGAATGACAAAGGCAACAATCTGATGGTGTTGCCGCTGGATCAAATGCTGCGCGGCCAAACTGGCGCGGCGGCTGACGGCAATAAAGACACCAGCCTGATTCGTCTCAATCCCGCTCCGTCTGCCAACAGCGGCGCCAGCTCTAGCAGCCAGCGCACAAGCAGCGGCTCGGTCATGGACCAGCGCCGGGCGAATGCGCAGCGTGACGACACCACTCGCGTAGGGAGAGAGTAATCAATGCGTAAGTCTTTTATAGTTATCGTCCTCGCGGTGCTGGTGGCGTTATACGCCTCTTTGTTCGTGGTTCAGGAAGGCCAACGTGGCATTGTGTTGCGTTTCGGCAAGGTATTGCGTGACAGCGACAACAAACCGCTGGTGTATGCACCGGGTCTGCACTTCAAGATTCCATTTATTGAATCAGTGAAAACCCTGGATGCGCGTATCCAGACTATGGACAACCAGGCTGACCGCTTTGTGACCAGCGAGAAGAAAGACCTGATTGTCGATTCTTATCTGAAATGGCGCATCAGTGATTTCAGCCGTTACTACCTGGCAACTGGCGGCGGTGATGTTTCACAAGCCGAAGTTCTGCTGAAACGTAAATTCAGTGACCGTCTGCGTTCCGAGATTGGTCGTCTGGATGTGAAAGACATCGTGACCGATTCGCGCGGTAAGCTGATGTCCGACGTACGCGATGCATTGAACACCGGTACTGTGGGTGATGATCAAGAGGTTGCAACCACGGAAGCTGATGATGCTATCGCTTCTGCTGCGGCGCGTGTTGAGAAGGAAACCACCGGCAACCTGCCGAAGGTTAACCCGAACAGCATGGCGGCACTGGGTATCGAAGTCATCGACGTACGTATCAAGCAGATTAACCTGCCGGCAGAAGTGTCTGACGCAATTTATCAGCGTATGCGTGCAGAGCGTGAAGCTGTAGCGCGTCGTCACCGTTCACAGGGTCAGGAAGAAGCTGAGAAGTTGCGTGCAACTGCAGACTACGAAGTCACGCGTACCTTGGCAGAAGCCGAACGTACAGCCCGTATCACTCGTGGTGACGGCGATGCCGAAGCGGCCAAACTGTTTGCTAACGCATTCAGCCAGGATCCGGACTTCTACGCCTTTATCCGTAGCCTGCGTGCGTATGAAACTAGCTTCAGCAGTAATAACCAAGACGTGATGGTACTGAGCCCGGACAGCGATTTCTTCCGCTACATGAAGTCGCCTGATTCCACGCGTAAGTAACCGCAACAGGTTAATGATCGAGGGCCCGTTTAAACGCGGGCCCTTTCTTTTGGGAGTCATTGATGAATTCAACGATTTGGCTGGCACTTGGGTTAGTTTTGGTGCTGGAAGGGCTGGGCCCGATGCTGTTTCCGCAGGCCTGGCGTAAAATGATACTGGCGATGACCCAGTTACCTGATGCCACACTGAGACGATTTGGTGGTGGAATAGTGGTTGCGGGCTGTGTGATCTACTACATGTTGCGTAGTCGCGCAGGGGTTTAAAGTTTAGCCTAAAAAATACGCAACCCTATGCTAAAAGTGCTGAAACTCACGAATTACGGTGGTAGAATCCATTTTTAAGCAACCGGTGATTTTTAAAATGGGTAAGAACGTCGTCGTACTGGGCACTCAATGGGGTGACGAAGGTAAGGGCAAGGTCGTAGACCTGCTGACCGAACGGGCTCAATATGTAGTGCGCTACCAAGGGGGCCATAACGCTGGCCACACTCTGGTTATTAACGGTGAAAAAACCGTCCTTCATTTGATTCCTTCAGGCATTCTGCGTGCAAACGTGACCAGCATCATCGGCAACGGTGTAGTTCTGGCGCCAGATGCATTGATGAAAGAAATGGGTGAACTCGAAGCGCGCGGCATCCCGGTACGCGAACGTCTGTTACTGTCCGAAGCCTGCCCGCTGATCCTGCCTTATCACGTTGCGCTGGATAACGCGCGCGAGAAAGCACGTGGCGCGAAAGCTATCGGTACCACCGGTCGCGGTATCGGCCCGGCTTACGAAGATAAAGTGGCTCGTCGTGGTCTGCGCGTTAGCGACCTGTTCAACAAAGAAACCTTCGCCGTTAAGTTGAAGGAAATTGTTGATTACCATAACTTCCAGTTGGTCAACTACTACAAAGTTGAAGCCGTTGATTACCAGGCAACACTGGATTACGTGCTGTCTATCGCTGATATTCTGACTGCAATGGTTGTTGACGTATCTGAACTGCTGGACGGCGCGCGTAAGCGTGGCGACCTGATCATGTTCGAAGGCGCACAAGGCACCTTGCTGGATATCGACCACGGTACCTATCCGTACGTGACTTCTTCTAACACCACTGCTGGCGGCGTTGCTACCGGTTCTGGTATTGGTCCGCGTTACGTAGATTACGTACTGGGCATCGTAAAAGCCTACTCCACCCGCGTGGGTGCAGGTCCATTCCCAACTGAGCTGTTCGATGAAACCGGCGAATACCTGTGTAAACAAGGTAACGAGTTCGGCGCTACTACTGGCCGCCGTCGTCGTACCGGCTGGTTGGATGCCGTAGCTGTTCGTCGCTCAGTGCAGATCAACTCCCTGTCTGGCTTCTGCCTGACCAAGTTGGACGTGCTGGATGGCCTGAAAGAAGTGAAAATCTGTGTGGGTTATCGCATGCCAGACGGCCGCGAAATGACCACCACTCCGCTGGCAGCTGAAGGTTGGGAAGGTATCGAGCCAATCTACGAAAGCATGCCGGGCTGGAGCGACACCACCTTTGGCGTGAAAGAGCACAGCAAACTGCCACAGGCGGCGCTGGACTACATCAAGCGTATTGAAGAGCTGACTGGCGTACCGGTAGACATTATCTCTACTGGCCCAGACCGTAGCGAAACCATGATTCTGCGCGACCCGTTCGACGCATAATCTGGCAATAAAATAAACCGGGCGTGTCCCGGTTTATTTTTATCATTATTCTCCTCAGTTGCGGTTTCACGTCAAAAACTCCCTTCTTAACCTGTTCATGAGCCCGACATGCGCTAAATAATTAGCGGCGAACTCTCCGGCTGGTTTATTATCCAATAAGTAATCTTTTGAATAATGCCGAAAATCGGCGTATCAGACGGGTAAAATGACACCCAGAGGTAGATGTGCAGTTAACAAGTTTTACTGATTATGGCCTGCGGGCGTTGATCTACATGGCCTCGCTGCCACCGGACAAAATGACCAGCATCTCGGAAGTCACTGAGGTCTACGGTGTGTCCAGAAACCATATGGTAAAGATCATCAATCAGTTAAGCAGGGTTGGGTTTGTGACCGCGGTGCGCGGTAAGAACGGTGGCATCCGTTTGGGCAAACCGGCCGAAACCATTCGCCTTGGCGACGTGGTAAGGGCGTTAGAACCGCTCTCACTGGTTAACTGCAACAGTGACTTTTGCCACATAACCCCTGCCTGCCGCCTGAAGCAGGTGCTGCAACAGGGCGTACAGAATTTCCTTGAAGAGCTGGACAGCCACACGCTGGCCGATATGGTTGAAGACAATCCATCGCTCTACAAGCTATTGCTTGTCGAATAAAGCGTCGCTGAGAAGACAAGGCTCAGCGGCACCCTGCTGATGACAACGGAGGAACCGCAATGTCACAAGATCCATTCCTGGAACGAGAAGCAGAAAAATATGAGTCCCCAATCCCGAGCCGTGAATTCATTCTGGCCCATCTGGCGAAAAGAGAAACGCCGGCCAGCCGCGAAGAGCTGGCCAAAGAACTGAATTTAACCGGGGAAGAGCCTTTAGAGGCATTACGCCGTCGTCTGCGTGCAATGGAGCGTGACGGCCAATTGATATTTACCCGTCGCCAGTGCTATGCACTGCCGGAACGCCTGGATCTGCTGCGCGGTACCGTCATTGGCCACCGTGATGGCTTCGGTTTCTTGCGTATTGAAGGCAGCAAAGACGACCTGTACCTGTCCGCCGAGCAGATGAAAATGGCGATCCACGGTGATGTGGTGCTGGCACAGGCGATGGCCGCAGATCGTAAGGGGCGTCGTGAAGCCCGTATTGTGCGCGTGTTGGTACCGAAAACCAGCCAAATCGTTGGCCGTTTCTTTATGGATGCCGGTACTGGCTTTGTCGTACCGGACGACAGTCGCCTGAGCTTTGATATCCTGATCCCGGCCGATGCGGTTAGCGGTGCGCGCATGGGCTTTATGGTGGTGGTTGAACTGACCCAGCGCCCGACCCGTCGTACCAAAGCGGTTGGCAAGATCGTTGAGATCCTCGGCGATAAAATGGGTACCAGCATGGCAGTGGATATCGCGCTGCGCACCCATGAAATCCCGCATGTTTGGCCACCGCAGGTGGAAAAGCAGGTTGCCGATCTCAGCGAGCAAGTGCCTGAAGCGGCCAAAAAAGGCCGTGTTGATCTGCGTCAGCTGCCGCTGGTGACCATTGACGGTGAAGATGCGCGCGACTTCGATGATGCAGTCTACTGTGAGAAAAAACGTGGCGGCGGTTGGCGCCTGTGGGTTGCCATTGCCGACGTCAGCTATTATGTACGTCCACGTACTGCACTGGATGACGAAGCGCGTAACCGTGCAACGTCGGTGTACTTCCCGTCGCAGGTTATTCCTATGCTGCCGGAAGTGCTGTCCAACGGGTTGTGTTCGCTGAACCCGCAGGTAGATCGCCTGTGTATGGTGTGTGAGATGACCATCTCCGCTCAGGGGCGCCTGTCGACATCCAAGTTCTATGAAGCGGTAATGAGTTCACATGCTCGCCTGACGTATAACAAAGTCTGGCATATTCTGCAGGGCGATCAGGAGCTGCGTGAGCATTATCACCCGCTGGTCAAACACCTGCAGGAACTTCACGCAATGTACAAGGTGCTGGATCAAGCGCGTGCGGAACGTGGGGGTATTGCTTTCGAAACTGAAGAAGCGAAGTTTATCTTCAACGCCGAACGTCGTATTGAGCGCGTCGAACCAACAGTACGTAACGATGCTCACAAACTGATCGAAGAGTGTATGATCATGGCGAACGTTGCCGCTGCACGCTTTGTTGAAAAGCATAACGAGCCAGCGCTGTTCCGTGTGCATGACCGCCCAAGCGACGATCACATTACGGCACTGAGAAGCGTATTGAGCGAGTTGGGCCTGACACTGGGTGGCGGTAACAAGCCGCAACCGAAAGACTACGCGACCTTGATGGATGAAGTGTCCGAACGTCCCGATCATGAAATGCTGCAAACCATGTTGCTGCGCTCCATGAAGCAGGCGATCTACGATCCTGAAAACCGCGGCCACTTTGGTTTGGCGCTGGCTTCTTATGGTCACTTCACCTCGCCAATCCGCCGTTACCCCGATCTGGCACTGCACCGCGCGATCAAATATGTGCTTGCCAAAGAGCACGGTCAACCGAAAGAGCGCTGGACGCCGACAGGCGGCTGGCACAGTGAGTTCGAAGAGATGCTGCAACTGGGCGAGCACTGTTCGATGGCTGAACGTCGCGCCGATGAGGCGACACGCAATGTCGCTGACTGGTTGAAGTGCGACTTTATGCAGGATCACGTCGGGGAAGTGTTCAGCGGTATTATTGCCAGCGTGACCGGTTTTGGTTTCTTTGTCCGCCTGAACGATCTGTTTATCGACGGTCTGGTACACGTATCATCGCTGGATAATGATTACTATCGCTACGATAATATCGGCCAGCGCCTGATTGGCGAATCTTCCGGCGTGGTTTATCGCTTGGGTGATACCGTTGAGATCCGTGTGGAAGCGGTGCATATGGATGAGCGTAAGATCGATTTCGCGTTGGTCTCCAGCACCCGTAAACCGCGCGGTGAAGGTAAAACTGAGCGCGATCGTGCCAAGAGCGGCCAACGCACCCTGCGTGGTGGCGCAGGCGCAGGTCGTACTCAAGCACCACGTAAACGTCGTGGTGGCAAAGCGCCAGCCAATTTTGAGCCTGACAGCGCCTTCCGTAAAGACGAAGCCAAACCCGCTGACAAGGTGAAGAAAGACAAAAAGGCGAAAGCCAAGAAAGTGTCCGACAAAACCCGGAAAATAGCGGCGGCGACCAAGGCCAAACGCGCCGGCAAGAAGAAAGGTGCTGAGCAGGCTTAAGCTGCCACACGTCATTATCACCGGCTGGCAAACGCCAGCCGCACAGTTAAAAGAGCATCATGAGCGAAATTATTTACGGTATCCATGCCGTCAAAGCCCTGTTAGATAACGATCCGCAACGCTTCCTGGAAGTGTTTATCCTCAAAGGGCGCGATGACCGCCGCTTGCAACCGCTGATCGCGGAGCTGGAAGCGACCGGTATTGTTATCCAGGTGGCAAACCGCCAGTGGCTGGATGATAAAGTCGAGGGCGCGGTGCACCAGGGGATTATCGCCCGGGTGCGTGAAGGGCGTCAGTATCAGGAAAATGATTTGCCGGCGCTGTTGGAAAGCGTGGATACGCCGTTCCTGCTGGTACTGGACGGCGTGACCGACCCGCATAACCTTGGCGCCTGTCTTCGCAGTGCCGATGCGGCCGGTGTACACGCGGTGATCGTCCCGCGCGATCGCTCTGCCCAGTTGAATGCGACTGCCAAGAAAGTGGCCTGCGGCGCGGCGGAAAACGTTCCGTTGATTCGCGTCACCAATCTGGCGCGTACCTTGCGTTTACTGCAAGAAATGAATGTCTGGGTCGTCGGCACGGCAGGCGAAGCCGATCACACTTTGTTCCAGAGCAAAATGACGGGCCCAATGGCGCTGGTGATGGGGGCAGAAGGCGAAGGTATGCGCCGTCTGACCCGTGAACACTGTGATGAGTTGATCAGTATCCCGATGGCCGGGACGGTGTCTTCACTGAACGTTTCAGTCGCTACCGGTATCTGTTTGTTCGAAGCAGTACGTCAGCGCAGTTGATTTACCCATAAGGGCGCAACGTATTGCGCCCTTATTAATTCGGTCCTCATTTCCCACCCTGTGATCTCATCTGCGGCAGAAATCGCCCTGACGACCATACTTACTCCTGACGCTTTTATCAGGGAGCAAGCTCATGGTCTGGAATACACACACCGTTTTTAATCAGCCGAAGCCGCTGGGTAACAGCAATCTATTCCTGTCCGACACGCCGTTGCATGAAGCCATACAGCGCGAGCAAGCCGGTTGGGATGCGGAGGTGCTGGCTTCGTTGGGGCAGCAGTTGGGTACTCAGGAATCGCTGGAGCTGGGGCGGTTGGCCAACGTCAATCCGCCGGAACTGCTGCGCTATGACGCCACCGGTCAGCGGCTGGATGATGTCCGCTTCCACCCTGCCTGGCATATTCTGATGCAAGGGTTGATCGCCAACCGTGTGCATAACCTGCCGTGGCAGGAGGATGCGCGTATTGGTTCGTTCGTGGCGCGCGCCGCGCGTTTTGTGCTGCACGCCCAGGTTGAAGCTGGCACCTTGTGCCCAGTGACCATGACTTTTGGTGCAATTCCATTACTGCAACGTTCATTGCCTGCTGAATTCCAGACTTGGCTGACGCCGCTGCTGTCTGATCGTTACGATGCACATTTGTTACCCGGCGGGCAAAAACGCGGATTGCTAATTGGCATGGGGATGACCGAGAAACAAGGTGGTTCCGATGTGTTAAGTAATACGACCACAGCTACGCCTTTGGCTGCACGTGGCCCGGGAGAAGCTTACAGGCTGGTAGGGCACAAATGGTTCTTCTCGGTGCCACAGAGTGATGCGCATCTGGTGCTGGCGCAGGCCGACGGTGGGCTATCTTGTTTCTTTCTTCCGCGTATTCTGCCTGACGGTACACGCAACGCAATACGGCTGGAACGTCTAAAAGACAAACTCGGCAACCGTTCAAATGCTAGCAGTGAAGTTGAATTCCAGGACGCCGCCGCCTGGCTGGTGGGTGAGGAAGGGGATGGTGTGCGGCATATCCTAAAAATGGGTGGCCTGACGCGATTTGACTGTGCATTGGGTAGCCATGGTTTGATGCGGCGTGGCTTATCGGTAGCGCTATATCATGCCTTGCAGCGACAGGCGTTTGGTAAACCACTGATCGAACAACCGATGATGCGCCAGGTGTTAGCGCGGATGGCATTGCGGTTAGAAGGGCAGACAGCGGCTCTGATGCGGTTAGCGCGTGCCTACGACAGCGTTGGCACCGGTGCGCCTTTGGAGCAGGCACTGTGCCGTGTGATGACCCCGGCTGCTAAGTTTGAAGTCTGCCGACAAGGCATCCCTTTTGTCGGTGAAGCGATGGAAGCGTTAGGTGGAATCGGTTACTGCGAAGAGAGTGAGCTGCCGCGACTGTACCGTGAAATGCCGGTAAACAGCATTTGGGAAGGGTCAGGCAATATCATGTGTCTGGACGTGATGCGTGCCTGGGGAAAGCTGCCGGTGGTGCAGGAGGCCCTGGAACTCGAATTTGTTGAGGTCAGGGGACAGAATCGCCACTTTGATCATCAGTGGCGACGGCTGCTCCAACTGATGCGTAAACCTCAGGAAGAACAAGGGCGCGCGGTCACCGGTGCGTTATTCAATCTGTTCGCCGCGGCGCAGCTTCTGCGTCACAGCTCTCCCCCGCTGGCAGAGGCCTGGTGTCAAATGATGCTAGATGCCCGTGGTGAAAGGGCATTGCCAGACCGGTTATGCGAAACGTTGTTTACCCGAGCGATGGGGGGCTAGGGAAAAGAGTGGCGCTACAGCGGGAAAAGCTTTTTAATTCAGCACTTGGCCCGTAAGGGATACTGACCTCTGACCAGGAAGCATGACATGGATATTCTTAGCGCGTTGGCGGCATTCGCCTCTTATTTCTTCAGTGGCTTTGCCATGGTTCTGGTGTTCTTGTTTGTTTATACCCGCATTACGCCACACGACGAATGGGCGCTGATTAAGGCCGACAATCAATCTGCTGCTTTCGGATTCGTTGGTGCTTGCTTGGGTTATGTGATCCCGTTGGCCAGTGCGGCGATCAACTCTGTCAGCCTGTTGGATTACTTGCTATGGGGTGTTGTGGCTTTAGTGGTGCAACTGCTGCTGTTTGCGGCGGTGAAAATCTACATGCCGCGCATCAGTGACAAAATTGAATCTAATCACGTGGCCGCCGGGATTTTCCTGGGGGGCGTTTCGATCAGCGGCGGCGTATTGAATGCGGCTTGCATGACCTATTAAAGATAGAGTATTGCCGAGGCGCGCCAGCCAGGTTGGTGCGCCTGTTCTTCCATCTTCAGGATGCGATAATAACTGGCCCCGTGCTCATCAGCCTTACGGGCTATCAGTTGTTCTACATCCTGAGGTGAGCCGGACAGGTTATTTAGCGTGATTTCAGCGATTTCACTGAGCGGAGTAACGCGATCTGCAGGTGCCAGTTCAGCGGACTGGGCGCTGGCGCTGAGTAACCCCATGGAAAGCAGGAGGGCGGTGAGTGCGGCGGAGCGTGTCATGGCGTTCCCCTTCGTCGGATCCTGGATCCACGCCGCAGGGTGCGGCGCGCTGTTTGCCAGTGTGCAATATCCAACTTCAGTCTGTGCAAAGCCAATGTAAATCTTATTAAAACTCTAAGAGCTACCGATACAGGATCGCCTGTGAATACCATTGGCCGGGAACCACGGTTTCACTGTTCATGATGATCATGTAATAGCGTGCCCCGCTGGCGTTGGCTTTCTGCTGTATTGCCGCTTCCACATCCATTGGACTACCGCGGACCAGCGCGCTGGTGGTACCCATTTTCACCAGGCTGCCGGTTTGTGCCCGGGTGATCTCCTGTGCTTGGCCGGTCGGTGGTGGTGGTGCTTTTGGTGTTGTGGTCATCATACCGCAGGCGCTAAGCAGCATAACCAGTGTTAAAGGGAGTAACAGGCGGGAACGTTTCATGAGCACCTCGGGAAAGTCGACAGCATGATTTCAGTGTAACCCATTATAAATTGGAACAGATTGAGCTAATGCTTTTTAGCGCAAGTTTGCCATTATGAAGGCAACAAATATGCAGAGGGAAAAACGGATGATTGAAATCTATGACGAGCGGGCAGGGAATATTGCCGTGATCCACGCGGTGCCTGCAGGGCAATATCATCAACCGCTGCCGACGATATTTTTCTACCATGGTTATACCTCATCGAAAGAAGTGTATGCCTACTTTGCCTATGCGTTAGCCAAAGCTGGGTTCCGCGTGGTGTTGCCGGATGCCGATCTACACGGTGAGCGCTTTGACGGTGATGAACAAAAGCGTCTGGCCAGTTTTTGGGAGATCCTGCGGCGTAATATTGATGAGTTACCTGTGCTCAAGGCACATTTTGAGCAACGTGGCCTGCTTGTGGAAGAGCGTATCGGCGTTGCCGGTGCGTCAATGGGCGGTATGACGACACTGGGTTGTTTTGCCCGTTATTCATGGGTGAAAGCGGCAGCCAGCTTAATGGGGGCCGGTTATTACACGTCCCTGGCGCAGACGTTATTCCCCCCGTTAGATGAGCAAGGACATCATTTGGCAAGCCGCGACTTTGATGCGCGTATTGCCGTGCTAGCAGATTATGGTTTGGAACATCAGTTGGCGAAAATTGTCGATCGTCCGCTGTTGTTGTGGCACGGGGAGGCGGATGATGTGGTCCCGGTGGCAGAAACCTTGCGATTGGCTACGGAGCTTCGCCAGAGCGGCTGGGATCAGCAATTGACGTTGCTTACGGAGCCTGACGTCAAGCACCGCATTACACCGCAGGCGCTCAGCGCAACGGCCGATTTCTTCATACGCACGTTGTAAAAAAAGCCCCCTGTATCCAGGGGGCCGACGACGACATTCACATTTTTATTTACCGCTTTTAGGCGCGGCTGACTTCCTGGCGTTGCATTTTCTCTTAGCGATACAGTTCGGCACTAACATGCATGGTGCTGTTGTTTTCAGGTTCATGCAGGGCAATGATCCGATAGGCAGTAGCGCCACGTTGCTCGGCTATTTTGTTCACTTGGCTACTGGCATCATCAGGGGAGACAACGTCCTGGTTTAGCGTGACGAACCCGACGCTTTGGCGTTGATCAGCCTGATGTGAAGTAATTTCAGTGGCGGCCATGACATGGGCGGAAAACAGTAAAGCAATGGCAGTAGCGATGGTAATGCGTTTCATAAGTGCCTCTCTTAACTGTTTGCTTCAACGGCCTGACAGCCGGTGCCAGTGCAGCAAAAAGTTATTTGCATGTATTGAATAACCTCGAATCTTTTTCGTCGCGCTGTCTGCGGCGGATAAGTACAATTTTAGACCTTCATGCAGGATTAAAAAGGGGGCTATTTTGACATCCTCTTTCAAAAAAAATGAATGAGATTTGCGAATCAGTGATGATTTCATTGAAAGATTTTTTGAAGTGATGGATCTGTGTACATAGGTTACGCAGGCAGCAAATCGTGCTATTTCCGTAGCAGGTTCGCATTACCTAGAATAAATCCCCTTCGGTCCTTGAGTTTCCTCGCTAGCGCAAGTATGATTACGCGTCATTTTTTCAGCCGCACACACATACACGTTCCTTGCTTCCATGGGCCGCGGTTGACCCTGACAGGAGGCTGAATAATCCGTAAGGAGCAATTCGATGCGTCATTACGAAATCGTTTTTATGGTCCATCCTGACCAAAGCGAACAGGTTCCGGGCATGATCGAGCGTTACAGTGCTACCATCACTAACGCTGCTGGTCAGATTCACCGTCTGGAAGACTGGGGCCGCCGTCAACTGGCTTACCCGATCAACAAACTGCACAAAGCTCACTACGTTCTGCTGAACGTTGAAGCTCCGCAGGAAGCGATCGATGAGCTGGAAACAAACTTCCGCTTCAACGACGCCGTTATCCGTAGCATGGTTATGCGCGTTAAGCACGCGGTAACTGAAGCATCTCCGATGGTTAAAGCGAAAGACGAACGTCGTGGCGATCGCCGCGAAGACTTCGCTAACGAAACCGCAGATGATGCAGATGCTGGGGATTCTGAAGAGTAATTGCTGCCGTGACATCTAATCGTCTGGTTTTGTCGGGCACTGTGTGCAAGACACCGGTTCGAAAAGTGAGTCCTTCCGGGATACCCCACTGCCAATTTGTGCTTGAGCACCGTTCGCAGCAAATGGAAGCCGGATTCAGCAGACAAGCATGGTGCCGAATGCCCGTGGTTGTCAGCGGACAACAGTCACAAGCACTAACTCAAAGATTAACGGTCGGCAGTCAGATAACCGTGCAAGGCTTTGTTAGCAGCCATCAAGGGCGCAACGGGCTGAACAAATTGGTTCTGCATGCCGAGCAGATTGAATTGATAGATTCTGGAGACTAGCCTAATGGCACGTTATTTCCGTCGTCGCAAGTTCTGCCGTTTCACCGCGGAAGGCGTTCAAGAGATTGACTATAAAGACATCGCTACGCTGAAAAACTACATCACTGAAAGTGGTAAAATTGTCCCGAGCCGTATTACCGGTACTCGTGCCAAATATCAGCGCCAGCTGGCCCGTGCTATCAAGCGCGCGCGCTACCTGTCTTTGTTGCCGTACACTGATCGTCATCAGTAATCGGCCACTGTCCATTAACGACTTTGAGAGGATAAGGTAATGCAAGTTATTCTGCTTGATAAAGTAGCAAACCTGGGCAGCCTGGGTGATCAAGTTAACGTTAAAGCGGGCTACGCCCGTAACTTCCTGGTACCACAGGGCAAAGCTGTTCCTGCTACCAAGAAAAACGTAGAGTTCTTCGAAGTACGCCGTGCAGAACTGGAAGCCAAACTGGCTGAAATTCTGACTGCTGCTGAAGCTCGCGCAACCAAGATCAACGAACTGGGTTCAGTCACCATCGCGTCTAAATCAGGCGACGAAGGTAAACTGTTCGGCTCTATCGGCACCCGCGACATCGCTGACGCAGTTACTGCGGCAGGCGTTGAAGTTGCCAAGAGCGAAGTTCGTCTGCCGAATGGCGTTCTGCGTACCACTGGTGAACACGAAGTTCAATTCCAGGTACACAGCGACGTATTCGCACAGCTGAATGTAGTTGTGGTAGCAGAAGCTTAATCGCTCCTGTTCACCAAGTTAAAACGCCAGCCTCGTGCTGGCGTTTTGCTTTTCTGCGTCCAGTAAAACGCGTTACCCTGCTAGCACCTTGGGTGAGGAGCAGTGGCAAATGGCAGTGATTTACTTAGAGCGAGTGTATGATTTTTCCGGCCCTGCGCCGGTTAACTGTTATCTGATTGACCGATTGTGGCCACGAGGTATCAGCAAGGAGCGGCTACAGGGGGTTCAATGGCTAAAGCAGGTCGCGCCAGATAATGCACTACGACAGTGGTTTCACCAGCACATAGATCAGTGGGAATTATTTGAAAGCCGTTACCGGCTGCAATTGGCAGAAAATGACGCCTGGCAGCCACTGGTGGCGTTATTACGGCAGGGAGAGCCCTTAACCTTGCTCTATGGCAGCAAAGACACACAGCACAACCACGGCATCGTGCTGCGCGACTTTTTATTGACGCAGATTTAGGCTGCCTGTCCATTGCGCGTGAATACGCGGTCAATGACGAGGCAGAATTTAACGCTCGCGGCGATAGCTGCCGTCGGCCTGGCGGCGGAACAACACCTGAGTGTTATCTGCGGCAGTGACCGATAACGCAGTAATCACGCCGTTAGTGTCACGTTCGATACGCACTTCCTGGCCGGCCTTCATGTTGCTGAGTGGCTTATCGTTACCTTCAACCTGGGCCATCGCGAAGACTTCATTCACCGGCAGACTATTGTCGCGGAACAGTTGCGCCAGCGTTTGCCCCGGTTGGATTTGGTAACGTTGCCAGTTACCGGCTGGCTCCGGTTCGGCAGCGTGCTGCTGCTGAGGATCATTTTGCAGATCGGCCTGCAGTGGTATGTTGTTGCCCTGCTGGGTGACCGGGAACGGCTGCTCGCTGTTTTCTGATGAATACGGCCACAGCAGTGCCAACAGCAAGATAATGCCGAAAATCAGGGTCCAGCGACGGTGGAAATAGGGTAATGGCTCCATCCAACCGAAGCCGTCCGGCAGGTGCCAGATCTTCAGCAGTAGCGCTTTGATGTTTTGCCCCTTACCGCTTGCCGGTGACTGTTCTGAATCCGGATCCTCTACTGCCTCTGGCGCGGAGCCTGGTTTCAGGCGCTGACTGAAGTTCAGCCAGGTGCGCAACAACGGCTGGTAGACTCGGGTGGTCTTCCTTCTCCTGGGCGAGATTCTGCCCATGGTAACCTCTCTTCAACGGCGTAAAAATATCACGGTACAAAAGGGTGTACCGCCGACCCGATGCCCTGCTTCCAGTATAGTCTGCTAACTGATTGAAGTGAAAGGCAGCAGCAAACCCATACCTGTTGCGACAGGCGATTCGCCTGGGCTCGCGGGAGCGGGTGTTAACTGAGGGTTATTGTTTCTTTTTCTACGACAAAAGTCATCATTCTCCACACAAGATTTTACCCGGCATTGCGGCGCTGTTATGCTGCGCTTTCGACTTTTTACAGACTAAAGGAAAACCCCATGACAACCCCTTCTTTTGACAGCGTTGAAGCGCAGGCGAGCTACGGGATTGGTTTACAGGTCGGCCAGCAGTTGCAAGAGTCCGGTCTGGAAGGTTTACAACCGGAAGCTTTGCTGGCAGGTTTGCGTGACGCGCTGGAAGGGAATGCCCCGGCGGTTCCGGTTGACGTGGTGCACCGTGCGCTGCGTGAAATCCACGAACGTGCGGATGCCGTGCGTCGTGATCGTCAACAGGCGATGGCTGTTGAAGGCCAGAAATTCCTGGAAGACAACGCCAAGCGTGACGAAGTGACGCTGACCGAATCTGGTCTACAGTTCTCCGTACTGGAGCAGGGTGATGGCCCAATCCCGTCCCGTCAGGATCGCGTGCGTGTGCATTACACCGGTCGTCTGATTAACGGCGATGTGTTCGACAGCTCTGTAGAGCGCGGCCAACCGGCAGAATTCCCGGTTAGCGGCGTGATCCCAGGCTGGATCGAAGCGCTGACCCTGATGCCGGTCGGTTCTAAATGGCAGTTGTATATTCCACACGACCTGGCCTATGGCGAGCGTGGTGCTGGCGCATCCATCCCGCCATTCAGCGCGCTGGTGTTTGACGTCGAACTGCTGGAAATCCTGTAATCCTCTGACAGGTTTCTCTGGGCGCCTTAATGGCGCCCTTGTTTTATGCGCCGTTCAGCGCGCGTGGGAACAACAGGCTGTTCTCCAGATTGATGTGTTCCATCAGGTCATCGATGAACTCGTCGATGCCGCCATACAGCGCCTGCCAAGTATTGCAGGCACCTTCTGGTGGCGTCACGTTGTTGGTGAGGAACTTCACCACTTCCAACTGTTCGCCCGCTTCGTCATGCTCATGTTCCATTACTGAGATCGGTCCAGCCGCTTGGCGTCCCATACCTTGCTTGATCATCGGGAACAGGATCTGTTCTTCTTTCATCATATGATTTTCCAGATCCAGCCGGATCAGGTTCAGCTGCTTCGCCAAGCCACGCGGACAGGTGGGTTTGTCGGCATGAACCCGTTCGACTTTTTCCGCCATGAGTACCAGTTCGGCTAACTGTTCGCGATGCCGCTGATGGAAGCGTGGCAGAATATAATCAATCACTTCACCGAGGGGCGCAGTATGCCAGTCATGACGTTGTTCTGGTGTGGAGGCGAGGGTGGCCAATTCGCTTTCCAGTTGCTCGATATCCAGCCCTTTACGCTCGGCAGCGCGTTGCAGTGTTTGTTTTCCACCACAGCAGAAATCTAAATCGTTCAGGCGAAACAGGCGTGATGCCCGGGGAATAGCGATGGCGAGAGCGCCGAGGGATTGGTTACGGTAATCCATAGGAGAGCCTCTTTAAATGAAAAAAATCATAACATGCATTTTAAATGCAATTTAAAGGGCGCGCCAGAGAGAAAAAGGGGTAGATGGCCGGAGGAAACGCAATTTCCCCTCCGGCCTGCTGCTTATTTGCTTCTTAAATCAATCTGATAAACTGCAAATCCGATGTTATCCGTACCTTCTGATTTCATTGGATACTGGGCATGGGTTTTGATAAACGCTGTGGCTTTTTCGCTTGGTGATGTTTCGAAGCGAATATCCAGTGGCTGCGGGCTGCTGAACGTCGCCAGACGCCAGTTATTATCTACCTGTGGCCGTACTGCACCCTGCTGCTTGGTTTCAGCGCTGATATAAGCGGCCAGTACCGAACGGTTCTCATCCGGTGAAGCGAAGGCAATATGCTGATCGCCTGTGCCGGCAAACTTACCGCCGTAGGCACGGTAATTATTGGTGGCAACCAGGAAGATGGCATTTGGATCAATAGGCTTGCCTTTGAACGTCAGACCTTTGATACGCTCCGCCTTATCGTTGATCAACTGGCATTCACCGTCGTAACGTGCAGGCTGGCTGACGTCGATCTGATAATTTACCCCGTCAATCACATCAAAGTTATAGGTGCGGAAACCATCCCAGTTGATCAGACCCTGTGGTTTGGTGCTGTTAATGTCAATCTGATTGAATTGCCCGGCGGAACATTCCAGCCATTCTTTCACCTCTTTGCCACTAGCTTTCACCACTACCAATGTATTGGGATAGAGGTAGAGATCCGAAGCGTTACGGAAGGTGAGCTGGCCTTTCTCCACTTCAACGAAGCTGGCCGGATCGTTTTTGCGTCCGCCAACTTTGAACGGCGCAGCGGCTGATAGAACTGGCAGGTCAGCCAGATCCGGATCGCCCTGAATATAATGCTCTACATAGGCTTTCTGCGCGTTATTCACGATTTGTACTGTTGGATCATCCTGAATCAGTGCCAGATAGCTGTACATGTTGTCATCTGCTTTGCCGACGGGCTTACTGACGAAATCACGTGTGCCTTTATGATCTTCGGCCAGTACTTTCACCAGATTGGCGTCTTCCGCGGCCAGTGACTTTTTGTTCTCTTTGTCGTAAATCGGCCGCGCTTGTGCTTTGGCCCCCGTGACTTTCCAGGCACCCCCGTCGTTATTCAGTTGCAAATCGACTACGCCGAGGTGATCACCCCATTGACCCGGCATCACCGCCGGTATGCCATTGAGCGTACCTTGTTCAATGTCTGCGCCTTTGATATTGGCAAAGTCCTTACTCGGGAACACCGCGTGAGCATGGCCGAACATGATGGCGTCAATACCTGGCACTTGGCTGAGGTAGTACACCGAGTTTTCCGCCATCGCTTTATAGGGTTCGCTGGACAAACCGGAGTGCGGAATCGCGACCACCAGATCGGCACCTTGTTTACGCATTTCTGGCACGTAACGTTTTGCGGTTTCTGTGATGTCGTTAACCGTAACTTTGCCCTGCAGGTTGGCTTTATCCCATACCAAAATTTGTGGCGGTACAAAGCCGATATAGCCAATTCGCAAAGTATGTTCTTTGCCATCACGGTCTTTTACCGGTGTATCGACGATAATGTAAGGTGTGAACAGGGGTTTCTGCGTTTTAGCGTCGATGACGTTAGCGTTGATATACGGGAATTTGGCTCCGGCAATGGCATTTTTCAGGTAGTCGAGCCCGTAGTTGAATTCATGGTTTCCGATGTTGCCAACCACATAGTTCAGGGTATTCATCGCTTTATACACTGGGTGTACATCACCGGGTTTCAAGCCTTTGGCCGCCATATAGTCGCCGAGCGGGCTGCCCTGAATAATGTCGCCGTTGTCGACCAGCACCGTATTAGCCGCTTGTTGGCGTGCCTGTTCAATCAGGCTGGCGGTACGGACCAGGCCGAATTTATCGGTTGGTTTATCCTTGTAGTAATCGAAGTCCATCATGTTGCTGTGCAGGTCGGTGGTTTCCAGCACGCGCAGATCGACCGTGGCCGCCTGCGCCGAGGCGCAAACCAGCACGGCAAGGGCAGACAATGTCAGCGAACGCTTCATCATTTTTGGCTTTCTCCATTCCATTTTTCGAGTTTTATCGCAGAGGGACATGTAATTAACATTGGTTGTCTCACCAAACTGTGAAGTGTGGCAGAAAATTGGCCGAGGTATCTGAGGAAATGTCACAGTTGTGACGGCAAAGACTTGAGTAATTACCGAAGGTTAAATCGTTATGATGGATATTCGACGCGAAAAAAACTAGGCTGCTAGCAATGAGAAAGGGGAAATGGCCCACGGAACCGTATACCCGTCATATTTGAAGCTGCTTCTTTGTTGGCAGCGCCTACTCACTGCGGTCACATAGTGGGCTATGCTCCCGGGGATTTGTAGAACTTGCCGCCGCGATGCAGCTCCAATTATTTAGGGTATTTATCTGAGGTGAATGATGTTAGAAAAAATTTGCCAACTGTCCCGCGAGGCGGGAGCCGCC
Source organism: Serratia grimesii NBRC 13537 (assembly GCF_001590905.1). Classification (GTDB taxonomy): domain Bacteria; phylum Pseudomonadota; class Gammaproteobacteria; order Enterobacterales; family Enterobacteriaceae; genus Serratia; species Serratia grimesii. The sequence continues at coordinate 140,319 of NZ_BCTT01000008.1, read as the reverse complement.
ATTATGGCGGTGTATAATGGTGAGCAACCACTTGATGTTGCACAGAAAAAAGATGATTCCCCGGTGACGGCGGCCGATCTGGCGGCGCACCACATTATCAAGCGTGGCCTGGCGGCGTTAACGCCGGATATCCCGCTGCTGTCGGAGGAAGACCCACCGGCGTGGTCTGAACGGCAGAGCTGGACGCGCTACTGGTTGGTCGATCCGTTGGACGGCACCAAGGAGTTCCTGAATCGCAACGGCGAGTTCACGGTAAATATCGCGCTGATTGAAGACGGGCAGGCGGTGATGGGCGTGGTTTACGCCCCGGCGATTGACGTGCTGTATTTGGCCGAACGTGGTAAAGCCTGGAAAGAAGAAAAAGGTCAGCGGCAGGCAATTGGCGTCAGCAATGCCCATCCACCACTGGTGGTGGTCAGCCGTTCGCACAGTGACGAAGAATTGAAAGATTACCTGAACCAGTTGGGTGAGCATCAGACGGTTTCTGTCGGATCCTCGTTAAAGTTTTGTCTGGTCGCAGAAGGCAAAGCGCAGCTCTACCCGCGGTTTGGACCAACTAATATCTGGGATACCGCTGCCGGTCATGCAGTCGCCGTAGCGGCCGGGGCACAGATCCACGATTGGCAGGGTAAACCTCTGCTCTACACGCCACGTGAATCGTTCCTTAACCCCGGCTTTCGGGTTTCGTTGTTCTAATTACTTTGCCAGAAGTTGGTGCAGTTGGGTCATGACCTGCTGCACTTCTTCCGGTGTCAGTGCGCCATCTTTGGCAAACTGGATCCTGCCTTGATTATCCAGCACAACAATGGCTGAGCCCTTCGGCTGCAAATCCCACGCTTTGCGTACGTTGCCGTTGCTGTCGACAATAAACTGCGACCACGGGAATTCTTTCTTGCTGTCTTCAATGCTGTTGCGCACAAACATCGCGGTGCCGAGCAGCGCATCGTCGGTATTCACAATTGTCGTCGTTTGGTAACGATCATGCGGTAGCTTAGCTTTCTTGATCGCTTCTATCAGTGGGTCGTTCATGTCTTTGGCGGAGCTGCGGCCAGCAATATGTTGTATGACTCGCACTTTCCCACTGAGCTGCGCGCTATTCCAGTTTTGATAGCTAAACTTATTATTAGCGTAATCCAACTCTCCCTTATCGCTGACGCCAACTGGCGCGACGCGTTGCTGGAGCTGGAAGTTGTGCGCGGAGGCGAAAAGGGGAGCAAACAGCAGGGATACAATGAGCATGTGGCTTTTTTTCATGCCTTCTCCTAAGGGGAAACGGTGCCGACAGCACCCGATAGCCTAAAGCATAGGCGGTGATCAGAGGTCTGTCCTGTTACCCGGATCGCAGTTTTTCCTTCTGGGGGCAAATGCCTGTATTTTGAAGGGATATACTGAAAAAGTTATATATTATCATATACAATTCTGTCAAAAAGTGTAAATCCAGTGCAGATCTCCAAGCGCAAATGAACGATATGGTCTTTACTGGGTCTACTACATGGCAATCACGTTGCGTTCTTACTTTAGAAGCTGCTGCCTTGGCGGCTCGCTGAGCGCATGGACAAACGGAGGAGAGTAATAGAATGAGAATCTTCCAGCGTTATAATCCGTTGAAAGTGGCAAAGTACGTAAAGACCTTGTTCCGTGGTCGGCTGTACATCAAAGATGTTGGTGCGTTTGAGTTCGATGAAGGAAAAATCCTGTTGCCAAAAATCCGCGACAGGCGCCATTTCAGTGTGATGTCAGAGGTAAACCGTCAGGTGTTACTGCTGCAATCCGAAATGGGGTGATTGGGCACAGAGCCCCAGTCAAAAAATACGGCCCCCAAGGGGCCGTTTATGTTTTTGCAGTAGGTGTCGTCAGACTGAAGGGGTTTCGTCCGGCGCTTTTGGCAGTGTTGCCGCCGGTTTATCGACCAATCGAGTGACCAGCAACTGGTCAATCTTGTAGCTGTCGATATCCACTACTTCAAACTTGTAGCCGGCATATTTGACGAAGTCGGTACGCTTAGGGATCTTGCGCAGCATATACATCATAAAGCCGCCAATGGTCTCGTAGTTACCTGCTTGCGGAAACTCGTCGATATCCAGCACACGCATCACGTCATCGATAGGCGTACCGCCTTCAATCAGCCATGAGTTCTCATCGCGTGCCACAATCTGCTCTTCCTGTCCCTGACCAACCAAATCGCCCATCAGCGTGGTCATTACGTCATTCAATGTGATGATGCCTACGACCAGCGCATATTCATTGAGAATGACCGCAAAGTCTTCACCTGCCGTTTTAAAGCTTTCCAATGCTTCAGACAGCGTCAGGGTATCTGGCACGATCAGCGCTGAGCGGATCTGTACGCCACTGCTCAGCACCAAACTTTGATTACCCAACACGCGGTTTAACAGGTCTTTGGAGTCAACGTAACCGACGACCTGATCGATATTGCCGTCACAGACCAGGAACTTGGAGTGCGGATGCGTTGAGACTTTTTCGATGATGCTTTCTTCGCTCTCGCGCAGATCAAAGTAAACCACGCTTTCGCGTGAGGTCATCGACGAAGGCACTGTGCGCGATTCCAGTTCGAAAACGTTTTCGATCAGTTCATGCTCTTGCTTACGCAGAACCCCAGCCAGTGCGCCGGCTTCCACCACCGCATAGATATCGTCTGAGGTGATGTCGTCTTTACGTACCATCGGCAGTTTGAACAGACGGAAAATCAGGTTTGCCATACCGTTGAAGAACCAAACCAGCGGTCGGAAAATCATGATCGAGAAACGCATCGGGTTGATGATCCGGACGGCGACCGTCTCTGGTGCAATCATACCGATGCGCTTCGGCGTCAAATCTGCGAACAGGATAAACAAGCTGGTCACCAGCACGAACGAGCAGATGAAGCTAACCTGCTCAGCCATCTCTGGGGATAAGAAACGGTCAAATAACACTTTAAAACTAGGAGAAAAGGCTGCATCACCGACGATACCACCAAGGATGGCCACGGCGTTCAGGCCAATTTGTACCACGGTAAAGAACAGCCCCGGGGTTTCCTGCAGTTTGAGGACTTTGGCGGCATTGACGTTACCTTCGTCAGCCATCAGTTTCAGTTTAATCTTGCGTGACGCGGCCAGAGATATTTCCGACAGTGAGAAAAACGCACTCACTGCGATCAGAAAAAGAATCAGTAAAATACTGTTTAACATAATCTATCCATACGTGCCGACGGGATGACGGCGCTCTTGAGGAAGGGTAGTACATTGTAAAAAAAGTAGTGATAACAACCAGAAAGGAGGCTATCAGGCCGCAGATGCGGCCCGCACAGTATAGCAGCAGCCCCACAGGAGCCGCCAGCGGTTAAAAAATTACCGCTGGCCAGTGGGTTAGCGTTGAGGGGGCAAGCAAACACCAATACCGCCCAAGCCACAGTACCCTTCTGGGTTCTTATACAGATATTGCTGATGGTCATCTTCGGCATAGTAAAATGGCAGCGCCGGAACGACCTCGGTGGTGATGACGCGTTTGTCACCCGCTTCGTTCATGGCTTGTTGGAAACGCTGTAGGCTGCTTTCGGCTTCGGCCTGCTGTTCTGGCGTTAGCGTATAAATTGCCGAGCGGTACTGAGTACCAACGTCGCCACCTTGGCGCATGCCCTGAGCCGGGTCGTGATTCTCCCAGAAGACGTGCAGCAACTGTTTATAACTGATGATCTTCGGGTCGAACACGACACGCACCACTTCGGTATGGCCGGTCTGGCCACTGCACACTTCACGGTAGGTTGGATTTGGCGTATAGCCGCCGCTGTAGCCTGCAGCAGTGCTGTATACCCCCTGCTGTTGCCAGAACAGGCGCTCCACCCCCCAGAAACATCCCATGGCGAAGATCGCCACCGCCATACCCTCTGGCACGTGAGTCATCGAATGATCGGTGACCACATTGAGTGTGGCAACCGGCATGGGAGTCGTGCGGCCAGGCAGTGCGTTCGCCTTGTCGACGGTTTGTGTTTTATCAAAAAATGGCACCACGGTTGACTCCTGTTGTCACAGTAAGAATTGGCCTAAGAGGCGGCAGTTCGGTTGTATCTAACCGCAACTTTGCCCACAATAAGCTACATATTCAGATTATGTATCAGATTAACGCAGTATTTAGAGCGCCAAAAGCGAAGAATGCGCCAGTTTACTGCGACAGTAAAACCGTAACATGCAGCGTCTGGAATAATGCTGAAAGGGTTGCCGTCTTGATAGCGCGGAGTATGCCCTGGTACCAGAGCGAGTGTTATTACAGGAAAGTAAAATAAATTAAGGAGAACGCGTGCCACGATACCGAGCCCTGTGCTTTTTGTGTGCGCTGCTCGCGACGCCTGCGGCGTATTCGGCGAATGTGCGGCTGCAGGTTGAAGGACTTAGCGGGGAACTGGAAAAAAACGTCCGGGTGCGTTTGTCATCCATCACGCCGGAAGAGGTCAGCACTGACGGCCGTTTCCGCGCACGTGTGGATGAAGCCGTCCGTCAGGGGCTACGAGCGCTTGGCTATTATCAGCCAACGATCGACTTTACCTTGGATGATCGCCCTGGGCTGTCGCGTCCGATACTGCACGCCAAGGTGAATCCAGGTGAACCCGTGCGGATTGCCGGTGCCAATATCGTGCTGGAAGGCGGCGCGAAAACCGATGATGACTACCTGGCACTGGTTAAAAAAGGCAGGCCAACGATAGGTGAGATCCTCAATCACGGCAAATACGACAGCTTTAAAGGGTCATTGACCGGCATGGCGCTTCGCAAGGGCTATTTCGATGCTGATATGACCAAAAGCCAGCTCGGCGTCGCAGAAGATCTGCATAAGGCCTATTGGGACATCGACTTCAATAGTGGGCAGCGTTATCGCTTTGGCCAAGTGAAGTTCAGCGGCTCGCAAATCCGTGAAGACTATCTGCAAAATCTGGTGCCCTTTCATCAGGGGGATTACTACAGCTCGGAGGATTTGGCCGAGCTGAACCGCCGTTTGTCCGCCACCAACTGGTTTAACTCGGTGGTCGTATCCCCTGATTTCCAAGATGCCAAAGAGAACAAGATTTTGCCGCTAGATGCGTTGGTGACACCACGCACCCGAAACACCATTGAAACCGGGGTGGGTTATTCCACTGACGTTGGCCCGCGTGTGAAGGGCACCTGGAAAAAACCGTGGCTCAACGATCGTGGCCACAGCCTGGAAACCAGCGCCAGCGTTTCGGCGCCAGAACAACAGCTCGATTTGACCTATAAAATCCCGTTGCTGAAGAATCCGCTTGAGCAGTACTACCTGCTGCAAGGAGGGTTCAAGAACGTTGATCTCAACGATACCAAATCTGTTACGTCAAAAGCCGTGGTTTCCCGTAACTGGGATTTGTCCAGTGGCTGGCAGCGGGCGTTAAACCTCACCTGGCGTCTTGACCACTTTACCCAAGGTACCGTGACCAATACCACTATGCTGCTGTATCCCGGTGTGAGTGTAAACCGGACCCGGTCCCGTGGTGGTTTGATGCCGACATGGGGCGACAGTCAACGTTATTCTATTGATGTATCTGACAGCACCTGGGGTTCTGATGTGGACTTCGCACTGATGCAGGCACAGAACGTCTGGATTCGTACGTTGGCCGACAAGCACCGTTTTGTTGCGCGTGGGCAGGTGGGGTGGATTGAAACCAACGACTTTGAAAGAGTCCCGCCAGACCTGCGATTCTTCGCCGGTGGGGACCGCAGTATCCGCGGCTATAAATATAAGGGCATTTCTCCTCGAGACGACGACGGCAAGTTGACCGGCGCCTCTAAAATGCTGACTGGCTCGCTGGAATATCAATACAACGTGACCGGAAAATGGTGGGGCGCAGTGTTTGTAGACTCCGGTGAAGCGGTGAACGATATCACTCAGAGTAATTTCAAAACCGGTGCTGGCTTTGGTGTGCGTTGGCAGTCACCGGTCGGCCCGGTGAAACTGGATATCGCTGCTCCGGTTGGTGATAAAGATACCCACGGGGTGCAGTTCTATATTGGTTTGGGGCCTGAACTATGAGCCTGATAAAAAAGATTTGTTTGGGTTTCCTGATTGTTCTGCTGCTGCTGATTGGCGGAATTGCGTTCTTATTGGGCACCACCAGTGGTTTGCATATGGTGATAAACGGTGCGGCACGCTGGGTGCCGGGACTGGATATCACCAGTGTCAGCGGTGGTTGGCGTGATCTGACGCTGAAAGGCGTGAAATATCAAATGCCGGGTGTCACCGTGAATGCCGGGCAGTTCCATTTATCACTCGATCTGGCCTGCTTTAAAAACAGTTCTTTGTGCGTCAATGCATTGACGGCACAGGACGTGGACGTCGTGGTGAAAACCAAAGAAATGACGCCATCCGCACCAGTCACAGAGACCAGCGAACCAACGACGAATCTGAGCACGCCATACCCGATTACTTTGCGCATGTTGGCGCTGAATAACGTTAAAGTCAGCGTAGACGACACGGCCATTTCGCTCGGCGAATTCCGTACCGGTGCACAGTGGCAGGAGCGTGCGTTGACACTGCTGCCCACCAAAATTAGCGGATTACTGATTGCACTGCCGAAAACGCCGCAAAACCCACTGCCGGAGGCTGTGCAGCCGGTGGTTGACGTAGCGAAAAAGGTAGAGGAAAAGGCCAATCAGGCAGCGAAGCCAGTACCACAGCCCGTAGAGAAGCCACTGGGCGAAACATTGAAAGAACTGTTCGCGAAACCGCTGCTGCCGGACCTGCCGGACATCCGCCTGCCGCTAGACATCACGGTCAAGGAGATCAGTGGTGAACAACTGCGGCTGACAGGGGACACCGACGTGCTGATCACAAGCTTGCTGTTGCAGGCCAGCACTCAAGATCAGCATATCAAGCTGGACAATTTCGATGTGAAATCCCCACAGGGCACGCTGTCGGCCCAGGGGCAGGCAACGCTGACCGGCAATTGGCCGGTGGAGATGGTAGCCAACAGTACGGTGAACATTGAACCGCTGAAAGGCGAAAAGATTAAACTGAACATTGGCGGCGGGCTGCGTGAAGAACTTAAGGTAGCGCTAAACCTGTCCGGTCCGGTCGGCGCGCAGCTTGATCTGCAAACCCAACTGGCCGAAGCCGGTTTGCCGCTGGCGTTGACGCTACAAAGTAAACAACTGAAATGGCCTCTGAGCGGTGAAGCTCAATATCAGATCAATGACTTCCGCCTGCGTTTCAATGGCAAGGCAACCGACTATGCGTTGTCGACTCGCGCCAATATCAAGGGCCAGGATCTGCCTCCAGCCGTATTGACGCTAGACGGTAAAGGCAACATAGAGCAATTTAAATTGGAACGCCTGCGTCTGGCAGCCTTGCAGGGTAATACCGATCTGACCGCGCTGGTGGATTGGAGCAAGGCCATCAGTTGGAATTCACAGCTGACGCTGAGCGGCATCAATACCGCCAAACAGTGGCCTGAGTGGCCGGCGAAGCTGGACGGCAAGATCACCACTCGCGGCAGTTTGCACGGTGGCAGTTGGCAATTGCAGGTCCCCGTGTTGCAACTCGACGGTAACGTGAAGCAGAACAAGGTCACAGCACGTGGCACGCTTAGTGGCAATGCCGCCGGCCAGTGGAAAATTCCGGGTATCGATCTGACCCTGGGACGCAACCAGCTGAACGTCAAAGGGCAACTGGACGAGAAGAGCTGGAATCTGGATGCGAACATTGACGCACCGCGCCTGGACGGTGCCTTGCCGGGACTGGGCGGTACGGCGAAAGGCCTGCTTAAACTACGTGGCAACCTGCAGGCGCCTCAGTTGCTGGCTGACCTGACCGCTTCTGGCCTGCAGTGGCAGGCATTACGCATCAACCGGGTGAAAATTGACGGCGACGTGCGTTCCAGTGACCAGATCCAGGGGCAACTGGCGGTACGTGTCGAACAGTTGAAGCAAGATGCACTGGACATCAACCTGCTTCAGCTTACTGCCAAAGGCAGTGAGAAACAGCATCAGTTACAACTGAAAATTGATGGGAAACCGGTATCCGGTCAACTGGCGTTGCAAGGTAGTTTTGACCGTCAGCAGCAACGCTGGCACGGCAATCTGAACAATACACGTTTCGATACGCCGGTGGGCGAATGGCGATTGACTCGCGCCATTGCGCTGGATTACCTGAATACTGCGCAGAAAATCAGTATTGGGCCGCACTGCTGGCAGAACCCGAATGCCGAACTGTGCGTGCCGAAAACTATCGAAGCTGGTCAGAGCGGCCAGGCAAGCGTCGTGTTGAACCGTTTTGATCTCGCAATGATTAAACCTTTCCTTGGCCCGGAGACGGCGCTGAGTGGGGTCTTCACCGGACGGGCAGACGTGAGCTGGAAGCCTGGTGGTGCACTGCCGGAGGCGAAGGTCTCGTTGGTGGGGAACGGGGTTAAAGTGGTACAGCAGGTACAGGGCAATGCGTTGCCGATTGCCTTTGACACGTTGAACCTCAATGCCGGTCTAACCCATGGCCGTGCGCAGGCCGATTGGTTGATCAAACTAAATAACAATGGCCAGTTTGACGGCAATATCCAGGTGGCTGATCCGCAGGTGCGCCGTAATATCAGCGGTAACGTCAATATCACTAACCTTTCACTGGCAATGATTAACCCTGCGCTGATGCAGGGGGAAAAAGCCGCAGGTATGCTGAATGCCAATCTGCGTCTGGGTGGCAGTGCACTGAAGCCTTTAGTGTATGGTCGGATGGCCTTGGATAAGGTGAAGGTGCAGGGGCACTGGATGCCGTTTGACATGACTGAAGGCCGGTTGGTGATGAATTTCGGCGGCATGACCTCAACGCTGGAAGGATTGGTTAGCACGACTCATGGTCAGCTTAATCTGTCCGGCGACGCTGATTGGCGTGATATCAACGCATGGCGTGCACGCATTGCCGCCAAGGGCGATAAATTACGGGTGACGGTGCCGCCGATGATCCGCATCGATGTTTCGCCGGATTTGATATTCGAAGCCACGCCGCAGCTGTTCTCACTCAATGGTTCGGTAGACATTCCGTGGGCGCGTATTACGGTACAAGATCTGCCGGAAAGCGCGGTCGGCGTCTCTTCCGATGAAGTGATGCTGGACGACCAGCTTAAACCGATACAGCCGAAAACGGCTTCGATCCCGATCAACAGCAACCTGATGATCCACGTTGGCAACGATGTGCGGTTGGATGCCTTTGGCCTCAAAGCGCGGCTGAAGGGGGATCTGAAAGTGGTGCAGGATAAGAACGGCCTGGGCCTGAACGGTCAGATTGACATCCCTTCCGGTCGCTTCCATGCTTATGGTCAGGATTTGATTGTCCGCAAGGGCCAGTTGATGTTCTCGGGGCCGCCGGACCAACCGTTGCTGAATCTTGAGGCGATCCGTAATCCGGACTCGACCGAAGATGACGTTACCGCCGGGGTTCGCGTCACCGGGTTGGCGGATGCGCCGAAGTTGGAAGTGTTCTCGGATCCGGCCAAATCTCAGCAGGAAGCGCTGTCTTATCTGTTGCGCGGGCAAGGATTGAGTAGCTCCGGCGCTGATGGCAACGCAATGACCTCAATGTTAATTGGGATGGGGGTTGCACAAAGTGGTCAACTTGTGGGTAAAATCGGCGAGGCATTTGGCGTAAGCAATTTGGCCCTGGATACTCAGGGGGTTGGCGACAGTTCCCAGGTTGTCGTCAGCGGTTATGTTCTCCCAGGCTTACAAGTAAAATATGGGGTGGGCATTTTCGACTCATTGGCCACACTGACGTTGCGTTACCGCCTGATGCCTAAATTGTATCTTGAAGCGGTGTCTGGTCTCGACCAGGCATTAGATTTGCTCTATCAGTTTGAGTTTTAGCGATGCGAATAATTGTCTACGGCAGTTTACGACGCAAACAGGGAAACAGCCATTGGATGACCAACGCCCAATGGTTAGGCGAGCATGAGCTCGAAGGCTATCAGATTTATAATCTGGGCCATTACCCGGCGGCGATCCCTGGAGAGGGCACGGTACATTGTGAGGTGTACCGCATCAACTCATCGATTTTGGCTGAGCTGGACGAACTGAAAAGCAACACCAAGGACTATAAGCGCGAGCTGATTCAGACGCCTTATGGAAGTGCGTGGATCTACCTGTATAAACACAGTGTGGACGGTTACCCGCGGATTAACAGCGGTGACTGGCTGAGGCGTCTCGACGAAAAGTAAAAAAAAAACACCGCTCACTGAGCGGTGTTTTTTTATCGGACGGCGGCTAAGAATTACTTCTTGGCAGCACGCTCGAAAGAGGCAACGATTTCAGCTTTGGCAGCGGCAGCGTCTGCCCAGCCTTCCACTTTCACCCATTTGCCTTTCTCCAGATCTTTGTAATGCTCGAAGAAATGAGAGATCTGTGCTTTCAGCAGTTCCGGCAGGTCGTTCACATCGTTGATGTGATCGTACTCTTTGCTCAGTTTGCTGTGCGGAACGGCAACCAGTTTCGCATCTTCACCGGCTTCGTCGGTCATCTTCAGTACGCCCACCGGACGGCAACGGATCACTGAGCCAGGCTGCAGCGGGTATGGCGTTGGCACCAGTACGTCAACCGGATCACCGTCCAGAGACAGGGTGTGGTTGATGTAACCGTAGTTGCACGGGTAGAACATCGCGGTGGACATGAAACGGTCAACAAACAGCGCGCCGGTGTCCTTGTCGATTTCATATTTGATCGGATCGGCATTGGCCGGGATTTCGATAACTACGTAGATGTCTTCTGGCAGGTCTTTGCCAGCAGGGACGTTAAGCAAGCTCATGTCGGTTTCCTTTAATCAAACCAGAAATGGAGTGGCGGCTATTATAGCGGACTCTTTTACGATTTCCTGCCCTTTTCATCAACGTGGTCCCGGCCCAGAGCCATCCATTGAATTTCCAGATTAATCCTCCGGCGATGTTAAGTTTTCACCGCGGTTGCCGATAACTTCATTAAATAATAATGAGTCGGCGAAGTCTGACTCTGCGTTTTACCTCCTCTACGTTAGATCTCACTATTTCTGAAGCCGGGAAGAACTCATGTTAAAAAAGATTACGGTCAAGGCAGGGCTGATTGCCTTGTTGAGCCTGATGACGCTGCTGCTGATTATGGTCAGCACCATCGGCGTCAACGCCATTAACGAAGGGTCGCGATCGTTGCACACCCTCAACCAGATTTTAGGCGAAGAACTGGGCTCGCTGGCCAGTAGCTCCAACCTGACGTTACGAGCCAGAACTGCTGCTTCGCTGGCAGTACGTCAGCGTGAAATCGGTCAGATTGAGGTATCCGACGCGACGGTTGGCCGTATTTATGACTACCTCGAACAGTCGAAACAGGAAATGGCGCGCTTTGTCCGTGTCGGCACCGTCACAGAACGCGGGCGTGAGCTGTCCACTCGCCTGCAAAATAGTTACCGCGCCTATCTGGAACAGGGTGTCAGACCGATGGCTGACGCCATCAAGGCCGGCAAAGTCGATGACTATTACGACATCCAGGAAACCAAAATCTCTGCCCTGAGTATCGCTTTTGAAAAAGACCTCAGCGATTTCCGCAGCTTTGCCATGAAGATTGGCCAGCAGCGGGTACATGAAGCGGAGAGCAACGCCAGTACCAAGATTACCCTGATTGTGATCGCCGGTCTGCTTAGTGTCTTGCTGGCGGTATTGGCCTGGTTTGCATTGAGGATGATTATCCTGCGCCCACTCGATGAATCTATTGCCCAACTGGAATATATCGCAGGTGGCGATCTGACTCACACCATCACTGGCGAAGGGAATACCGAAATGGGCCGTCTGGTGCGCGCAATGCAGCGTATGCAGCAGGCGCTGGCCAGTTCGGTTAGTAAAGTGCGTGACGCCAGCAGCCAGATTGACACCGGTTCACGCGAGTTGGCTGCCGGCAACCTGCATCTGGCCCAGCGCACTGAAGAATCGGCCGCCTCGCTGGAAGAGACGGCTGCCAGTATGGAGCAATTGACCTCGACGGTGAAAATGAATGCCGAAAACTGCGAACAGGCCAATCAACTGGCGTTGAGCGTATCCGGCATTGCCAATCAGGGCAGTGAGGTGGTGAGTCAGGTGATGAGCAAGATGCAGGCGATCACCGACAGTTCACGTCGCATCGCTGATATCATCAGTGTGATGGATGGTATCGCTTTCCAGACCAATATTTTGGCGCTGAATGCGGCTGTAGAGGCGGCACGTGCTGGCGAACAGGGCCGAGGTTTTGCGGTCGTGGCGGGTGAAGTTCGCAGTTTGGCCCAGCGCAGTGCGCAGTCAGCAAAAGAGATCAAAGGGCTGATTGAAGCGTCACAGAATCGCGTGCAGGAAGGCGAGCAGATGGCAGAGTCTGCGGCGAAAACCATGAATGGCATTACCGGCGAAGTCGGGCGTGTAACGGCGTTGATGCGGGAAATCTCTGCGGCTACGCGTGAACAAAGCAGTGGGATTGAGCAGGTAAACCTCGCGGTGGCTCAGATGGATCAGGTGGCGCAACAAAATGCGGCGTTAGTTGAAGAGTCAGCGGCGGCGACACGATCGCTGGAGGATCAGGCTCAGCAACTGGCGCAGAGTATGGCGGCGTTCAAATTATAATGTAGGGGTGCAGCATGCTGCACCCCTGGGGTCAATATGTAGAACCCCTACGTTGAACGCTTTATTCGTCCGGATTTTCGGCGATAAAGCGTTCTGCGTCTTCAACCATAGATTTGGTGCCGACGAAGAACGGTGCACGCTGGTGCAGTTTCACCGGGGTAATGTCCAAAATACGGTTTTTACCGTCACTGGCTTTGCCACCGGCTTGTTCTGCCAGGAACGCCATCGGGTTGCATTCATACAGCAGACGCAGCTTGCCTTGTGGGTGGCTAGCGGTGCTTGGATAAATGTAGATGCCGCCTTTCAGCAGGTTGCGGTGGAAGTCGGCAACCAGTGAACCGATGTAGCGGGAGGTGTAAGGACGTTGTGTTGCTTCGTCTTGTTCTTGGCAATACTTGATGTATTTTTTCACACCGCGCGGGAACTTGATGTAGTTACCTTCGTTGATGGAATACATATTGCCAGTGGCTGGGAAGCGCACTTTCTCATGGGACAGGCAGAACACGCCCAGAGACGGATCGTAAGTAAAGGCATGCACGCCATAACCGGTGGTGTACACCAGCATGGTGGATGAACCATAAACTACGTAGCCAGCAGCGACCTGAGCACTGCCCGGTTGCAGGAAGTCTTCTTCGGTCACCGGAATGCCTACCGGGGTAATGCGACGATAGATAGAGAAAATCGTACCGACCGAGACGTTGACATCAATATTGGACGAACCGTCCAATGGATCCATCAGTACCACATACTTGGCATTTTCAGCCCGCTCGCCGTCGAATATCACGATTTCATCTTCTTCTTCGGAAGCGATACCCGCAACTTCACCGCGCGCTTTCAACGCCGCTTTCAGCTTTTCATTGGCGTACAGGTCCAGTTTCATCTGAACTTCACCCTGTACATTGGAAACGCCGCTGGTGCCCAGAATATCAACCAGACCCGCTTTGTTGATATCGCGGTGGATGATTTTGGCGCCCAGTTTAATTGCAGAAAGTAGCGCAGTCAGCTCGCCGGTGGCGTGAGAGAAGTCGTGCTGTTTCTCGACGATAAATTCGCCTAACGTTTTCATGACACAATCCCTGAATCTACGGATGGGTAGCGGTTTGTTAACATACCGCCAACGTATTCGCGAGCAGTGTAGCCCAAAGATGAGCGCTATTCATAGGCAAATCCATTTCTTCTGGACGATTCTGGGCGTTAGAATAAGCCAACATTCGACGTACTCTATGAGAAAACTATGCGCATTCACATTCTTGGGATCTGTGGCACCTTTATGGGCGGGCTAGCGGTGCTGGCACGTTCGCTAGGGCATGAGGTGACCGGCTCTGACGCTAATGTCTATCCGCCGATGAGCACGCTGTTGGAAAAAGAAGGGATCGAACTGATCCAAGGCTACGATCCTGCTCAGTTGGATCCCATGCCGGATCTGGTGATCATTGGTAACGCCATGACACGCGGCAACCCCTGTGTTGAAGCGGTACTGGAGCAGGGGATCCCTTACGTTTCTGGCCCACAGTGGTTGCATGACTATGTGCTGCGCGATCGCTGGGTACTGGCCGTTGCCGGGACTCACGGTAAGACGACCACTGCCGGTATGGCAACCTGGATCCTTGAAGTCTGCGGATATAAACCGGGCTTTGTGATCGGCGGTGTTCCTGGCAACTTTGACGTTTCTGCTCGCTTGGGCGACAGCCCGTTCTTTGTGATCGAAGCTGACGAGTATGACTGCGCGTTCTTCGACAAGCGTTCCAAGTTTGTGCATTACAGCCCACGTACGCTGATCATGAATAATCTGGAGTTTGATCATGCCGATATCTTCGATGATCTGAAAGCAATCCAGAAACAGTTCCATCATTTAGTGCGTTTGGTGCCAGGCAAGGGCAAAATTATTTTGCCTGACAACGACAATCACTTGAAACAGGTGATGGCGATGGGCTGCTGGAGCGAGCAGGAGCTGGTCGGGGAAGAAGGCGCATGGCGTGCACAGAAGCTAACACCGGACGCCAGCCATTATGCGGTATTCCTTAATGGTGAGCAGGTGGGGGAAGTTAAGTGGTCGCTGGTGGGTGAACACAACATGCATAATGGTTTAATGGCCATTGCCGCTACGCGCCATGTTGGTGTGATGCCTGCGGATGCTTGCCGTGCGCTCGGTGATTTCGTCAATGCGCGCCGCCGTCTGGAATTACGTGGTGAAGCCCATGGTGTGACGGTCTATGATGACTTTGCCCATCACCCAACGGCTATCTTGGCGACCCTGGCCGCGCTGCGTGGCAAGGTCGGCGGTACTGCCCGAATTCTTGCCGTGCTTGAGCCCCGTTCCAATACCATGAAAATGGGCATCAGCAAGAACGACCTGGCCCCGTCGCTGGGCCGTGCCGATGAAGTATTCCTGTTCCAGCCGCACCATATCCCCTGGCAGGTGGCGGAAGTGGCCGAAGCCTGCGTGCAGCCAGCCCATTGGAGTGCCGATCTCGACACGTTGGTAGAGATGATTGTGAAAACGGCCCAGCCGGGTGACCATATTCTGGTGATGAGTAACGGCGGTTTCGGCGGTATCCACGATCGCCTGTTGGAGGCTCTGGCTCACAAGTCGGAACCGAAAGTCACCTATTGATAATATAGGGTGGCGTTAAAAACCTTTCTAAGGGCCGGCAGCGGCCCTTTTTTGCGCATAAAAAAGCCCTCGCGAGCGAGGGCAACGGGGTTCGTCGGATAGGACGACGAAGCTTCTTCAGGGAATCAGTGCTTACGACAGAACTCGGCAGTGGCAGTGACGAGGGTAATCAGTTCGGTAAGCATGTCCTCTGAATTGTTATTTATAGATTTCGGCAGTCGCATGCCAGTTGCCGTTTTCGTAGGCTTCGATCACGCGGTAGGCTTTAGCGCCTTGTTTGTCAGCCTTGTCAGACAGTGCCTGACGAATATCGGAAGGCGCGCCGGTAATGCCGCTGACGGTAATGGTACCGGCAGACTGAAGATTATTGGCCTGGTCATTTGTGATTAACGCAGCGGCAGAAGCACCGAAGGAAACAACTGACAGCAGGCTGAGTGCGACGAGGGTAGTTTTCATGCTCATGATATTAAGTCCTGTTGCGATAACCGCCTGGAAGGGCTTTTTCAGCGTTTTTATACTTGAAGGCTGTTATCGGGGTACTGGGTTCCAGAGTTCTATTGCCCGTTTCCGGGTAACGCCTTGTACTTATTTATAAATTTCTGCGGTAGCGTGGAAGTTGCCTTCGTTACGCGCTTCAATTACACGGTAAGCGGTTGCCCCTTTGGCATCGGCTTTCTCAGACAGTGCCTGACGGATGTCGGAAGGTGCACCGGCTACGCCGCTAACGGTAATTGTGCCTGCAGCCTGCATTTTTTCTGCTTGGCTTGCATCAACAGATTGTGCTGCAAATGCGCCGAAAGAAAGCATGGACAGAACGCTCATGGTTGCAATGGTAGCTTTAATTTTCATGGTTTGACCTCATCGTATTCTTTTATCAGTTCCAGTGAACTGTGATTTACGTCACGGAAATGAGTATACATCTAGTAACGCTAAAAATTAATAGTTAGCTAACAGTTTCTAGTGAAACTTTATTATGGAGTCACTCATTTTTTATAACTAAAAGGAATAAAAACAGGTTATAAAACGATCTTTTGATGTTAAATTTATGTAATTTCAATAAGGTAAGTTCTTTTGACCAAAAGTGCGGAAGATTGCAGTAGCTATCACTGGCTACACAGAAATGTCATTGAAAAGTGTTGTGGCGCGAAGGAAATCTAGAGTTATACGTGGTAGGGGATGAAGGGAACGTAAGGATAGGGTTAAAGAAACGCTAACAAAACGCGACGGCTAGCCGCATTTTGTTAGCGTTAAGCATCATAACTCTTGTTCAAACAGCGTCAGGATGGCTTCGTATAACTGGCGCGCGGTAAAACTGCTGGCTGGGGTAACAAAAATAGTGTCGTCACCGGCAATGGTGCCCAGGATCCCTTCGGATTTCCCTAATGAATCCAACAAACGGGCAATTAACTGTGCTGCGCCAGGGCTGGTATGGATGACGACCACGGCATCATTATGGTCGACATCAAGCACCAGGTTCTTCAGCGGGCTGGTGGTGGTCGGCACACCGAGTTCTGCTGGAAGGCAATACACCATTTCCATCTTGGCATTGCGCGTACGCACTGCGCCGAACTTGGTCAGCATGCGCGATACTTTGGATTGGTTGATGTTTTCGAAGCCTTCTTCTTGCAGCGCCAAAACGATCTCGCCTTGAGAACTGAATTTTTCTTCTTTCAATAACGCTTTAAACGCTTTGATCAGATCTTCCTGCTTTGCGGGATTACGCATTTTGCACCGTAGAATGTTGACAATGGAAGTGATTATTATGCATATAAATGAATTTTTATGCAATAAAAGGACGCCCAGGAAAAACAATAATGCCCGGACAATGAGGAAAGGGCGGCATTTTAACAAAATCCGTACCCCATGAATATGCCCTTTCAGTGACCTAAAAGTCGTCTGTGGTGGTAAAGAAAATGTTATTAAAATGATGTTGTTCTGATGTTATGTAAGGGTGTAATGTAACCGCCGGTTAACTTGCTCGTGAATAACCTCGCAATATTTTTGATTAGTGTGCGCTATGCCCTTAATGCGTAAGCTATTTAATCTAAAATGAGCGCGACATCGGTTGTTTTATTGCGCCAGTTCTCAAACGAACTGTTAAGAGATTGTTTTTAAAGGTGTAATAATCTAAGGTCCGTAACAAACATATTCACGGCGCTTTATATATTTAAGATAATAAAGGAGTATAGGATGAAAGTTGCAGTTCTCGGTGCTGCTGGCGGTATTGGCCAGGCCCTCGCCCTTCTACTCAAAACCCAGCTTCCTTCAGGTTCTGAACTCTCTCTCTACGACATTGCCCCTGTGACTCCAGGCGTTGCCGTCGATTTAAGCCACATCCCTACCGCAGTTAAAATCAAAGGCTTCAGTGGCGAAGACGCAACGCCAGCTCTGCATGGCGCAGACGTTGTGTTGATTTCTGCCGGTGTTGCACGTAAGCCAGGTATGGACCGTTCAGATCTGTTCAACGTGAACGCGGGTATCGTGCGTAATCTGATTCAGCAAGTGGCAACAACCTGCCCGAAAGCCTGCATCGGCATTATTACCAACCCGGTTAACACCACCGTGGCTATCGCAGCAGAAGTGCTGAAGAAAGCCGGCGTGTATGACAAAAACAAATTGTTCGGCGTCACCTCGCTGGACATTATCCGTTCTAACACCTTCGTAGCTGAGCTGAAAGGCAAGCAGCCAGAAGAGTTGAACGTGCCAGTTATCGGTGGGCACTCTGGTGTGACCATTCTGCCACTGTTGTCACAGATCCCTGGCGTGAGCTTTACCGAGCAGGAAGTGGCTGATCTGACCAAACGCATTCAGAATGCGGGTACCGAAGTCGTTGAAGCCAAAGCCGGTGGCGGGTCTGCAACGCTGTCAATGGGTCAGGCAGCGGCACGTTTCGGCCTGTCCCTGGTTCGTGCGCTGCAAGGCGAAAAAGGCGTGGTGGAATGTGCTTATGTGGAAGGTGATGGCAAATATGCTCGCTTCTTCGCACAGCCGCTGGTGCTGGGTAAAAACGGCGTTGAAGAACGCAAAGACATCGGCACTCTGAGCGCATTCGAGCAGAAAGCGCTGACAGACATGCTGGATGTGCTGCATAAAGATATTGAACTGGGCGAAAAGTTTATCAATAACTGATCAACCAACGACGTAAGAGTATGCATAAGCCGCCGGACAAGGTTCCGGCGGTTTTTTTATGCCTGCGGTTATGACCGAATGCGCGCTTTTCGATCCAGCAGATTATGGGTATGTGGATCGAAATAACGGCTTGGCCAGATCTCTGCAGGGTGTATGTCGAGACTTTCGGCAATTAACCATTCCCCTTTTGGCCAGGGGCGTGACAATGCATTTGCCAATGTTGATGAGCTAAGCCCCGCTTTGCGCGATACCGCTGCCAGTGTTGTCCCCTTCTTACGTAAAGCCGCAATGATATCCGCCGGGTGCCAGTCCTTGTTCTCTGAGTTCATGTTTGCATTCCTTTTTTTGATTAGCGAAAGTTCTGTTAGTGGTATAACTAACAGGTCAAGATTAATCGTTTAAACAACATGAATCGCTTATGCGGAAACTAGCATACCACTAAGTTTCTAAAAAAATACCCCAATAGTTTCCAAAAAAAGATATTTGCCAACTTTCCCAGAGATCATGGCTATGAAAAAAGAGTGGTTTGCCGCCAAGGAACTGACAGGCGTGGCAGGGTTACCTTCCTCACCACAGGGAATAAATTTGATGGCGCGCCGTGAAGGCTGGACCAGCCGACGCCGTAAAGGCGTACAAGGCAAGGCGCTGGAATATCATATCGACAGCTTGCCGAATAACACACGTAATCTTCTGATATTGAAAGAAGACTCTGCGCATTATGACGTTGAACGTCAGGATCCACTTACGGTGTGGATTGAGTATTTCTATCACCTGACAGAGAGCGAGCGTGAGAAAGTATTGACGTTCTTGATGCGTGAAGGGATCGGTGGCCTGTTGGCGAGAATCTTACCGGAGAAATGAGCAGACCCGCAGAGCGGGTCTGTGGAAACAGCAGATGTTTATTGTTTCTTAAAAATCACGTTGAACCGCAAGGTGTGCCAATCCTTCCAGCGCGGTGCGATGGGATGATTCTGGCAGGACCTGCAGTGCGGCAATGGCCTTGTCGGCTTCTTCCTCCGCGCGCTGGCGCGTGTATTCCAGCGAGCCGCATTGCTGCATGGCTTTTAGTACGGGTTCCAGCAAATGACGGCCGTTGCCTTGTTCAATTGCACCGCGGATCATGGCTTTCTGCTCGCCTTCACTATTATGCATGGCGTGCAGCAACGGCAATGTCGGCTTCCCTTCGTTGAGATCGTCACCGGTATTTTTACCCAGGGTGCTGCCATCGGCGCTGTAATCGAGCAGATCGTCGATCAGCTGGAAGGCGGTACCAAGATAGCGACCGTAATCCTGCAGTGCTTTTTCTTCTGCAACGCTTGCGTCTGAGAGGATTGCCGAAGATTGCGCTGCTGCTTCAAACAGGCGTGCGGTTTTGCTGTAGATCACCCGCATGTAGCTTTCTTCGGTGATATCCGGATCGTTCACGTTCATTAACTGCAGTACTTCGCCTTCTGCAATGACGTTAACGGCTTCGGACATCAGCGCCAACACGCGGAGAGATTCCAGGCTCGTCATCATCTGAAAAGCACGTGTATAGATGAAGTCGCCTACCAACACACTGGCGGCATTGCCGAAGGCGGCATTGGCTGTTGCCTTGCCGCGACGCATGTCGGATTCGTCCACCACGTCATCATGTAGCAAGGTGGCGGTGTGAATGAATTCGATCAGCGCAGCAACGGTAATGTGTTTATCACCCTGATAATGCAAAGCCCGGGCCGCCAGAACGGCGATCATCGGGCGGATGCGCTTACCGCCACCACTGATAATGTAATAGCCAAGCTGATTGATGAGCGTGACATCAGAATTCAGCTGTTCGAGAATTGTTGCGTTCACGGCCGCCATATCTTGCGCGGTTAACTCGGTAATTTGCTCTAGGTTCATTGTATTTTTTTCAGCTGTGTTTCTCTTCACCGCGTTGAGATCGCTGCTCACATCGGTACATGGCGGTAACTGTCCCCCTGATTGTACTTGAAAAACGGTTCAGATAAACGCCATGAAAGAAACTGTGCTTTTTTTCTTCTTTTTTCTGCTTCTGGTCTTATTCTGCTCTTGTCATATGCGGGATTATTGCGTAGAATTCGCGCCCTATTGTGAATATTTATAGCGCGCTCTGTACTAAACAGTTGGGCACGCGGAAAGCGGAGTTTTATATGTACGCGGTTTTCCAAAGTGGTGGTAAACAACACCGAGTAAGCGAAGGTCAAACCGTTCGCTTGGAAAAGCTGGACATCGCAACTGGTGAAGCTGTTGAGTTTGACCAGATTCTGATGATCGCTAATGGCGAAGATATCAAAATCGGCGTTCCTTACGTCGATGGCGGTAAGATCAAAGCTGAAGTAGTTGCTCACGGTCGTGGCGAGAAAATTAAGATCGTTAAGTTTCGTCGTCGTAAGCACCATCGTAAGCAGCAGGGCCACCGTCAGTGGTTCACTGACGTTAAAATCACCGGCATCAGCGCTTAAGTTAGGGGAGCAGATTAATGGCACACAAAAAGGCTGGCGGCTCGACTCGTAACGGTCGCGATTCAGAAGCTAAACGTCTGGGCGTAAAACGCTTTGGCGGCGAAGCAGTACTGGCAGGCAGCATCATCGTTCGTCAGCGCGGCACTAAATTCCACGCTGGTACCAACGTGGGTTGCGGCAAAGACCACACTCTGTTTGCTTTGAAAGACGGTAAAGTCAAATTCGAAGTTAAAGGCCCGAGCAATCGTAAATTCATCAGCATCGAAGCTGAATAATTTTTCGAGCCTTACTAAATAGATGTAAGCCCCGCAATTCGTTGCGGGGCTTTTTACATTCTAGGGTGTTGGGCTGCTTGCATGCAGACCCGTTAGCGCTGGCAAAGGTAAGATGGAAACGAAACAGCAGGTCGGAATTGGCATTTCTCTGGCGGTGACTACAGCGGTTTGCTGGGGCGCATTGCCAATTGCGATGAAAGAAGTGCTGGTAGTGATGGAGCCGTTTACCATCGTTTGGTATCGCTTTACCATTGCTGCGCTTGGGCTGGGTCTTATTTTAGCCGTGCGCGGCAGGCTGCCGCCAGTGACCCTGTTTCGTCAACCGCGCTGGTTGCTGATTCTGGCTATCGCTACAGCGGGCCTGCTGGGGAACTTCATTTTCTTCAGCTCTTCGCTGCAGTATCTCAGCCCGACAGCATCGCAGGTGATCGGCCAACTGTCACCGGTCGGCATGATGTTTGCCAGCGTACTGATTTTAAAAGAGCGCATGCGCATCACTCAGGTGATAGGCGCGTTGATGCTGATTTTTGGGTTGTTGTTATTTTTTAACGTCAGCCTGATTGAGATTTTCACTCGCCTGACAGATTACACCCTTGGGGTGCTGCTGGGCGTGTGTGCGGCGATGGTGTGGGTCACTTATGGCGTTGCGCAGAAAGTGTTGCTGCGCCGATTAGCCTCGCCGCAAATACTGGTAATGTTGTACACTTTATGTGCAATAGCCTTATTTCCTCTGGCTAAGCCAGAGGTGATTTTTCAGCTCAGCGGCTGGCAATTAGCCTGCTTGCTGTTCTGTGGCGCCAACACGCTGATTGGCTATGGTGCGCTGGCGGAAGCAATGGCGCGCTGGCAGGCGGCGCAGGTGAGTGCGTTAGTGACGCTGACACCGCTGTTTACCCTGCTTTTTTCAGATTTATTGGCGTTGGCTTGGCCACACGTATTCGCCGCCCCGACATTAAATGTCGTTGGCTATGTCGGTGCTTTCGTGGTGGTAGCGGGCGCCATGTTTTCCGCAATAGGTCACCGTTGGTGGCCGCGACGGGCAGAAACCCGCCTGGTTGCTCCTTTGAAGCAGCCCGGTGAATGATTTACGGAGACGGTAAATGAAGTTTGTAGATGAAGCAGCGATTTTGGTCGTTGCAGGTGACGGTGGTAATGGTTGCGTCAGCTTCCGCCGCGAAAAATATATCCCGAACGGCGGACCAGATGGTGGTGACGGCGGCGATGGCGGCGACGTCTATTTGTTGGCGGACGAAAACCTCAACACGCTGATCGACTACCGCTTTGAGAAATCTTTCCGCGCCGAACGTGGTCAGAACGGCCAAAGCCGTGACTGTACAGGTAAGCGTGGTAAAGACATTACGATCAAAGTCCCTGTCGGCACCCGTGTGCAAGATCAAGGCACTGGCGAAATCCTCGGCGACATGACCCGCCATGGTCAGCTTCTGATGGTCGCGAAAGGGGGTTGGCATGGTTTAGGCAATACCCGTTTTAAATCATCAGTTAACCGCGCCCCACGCCAGAAAACGCTGGGTACCGCTGGCGAAGCGCGCGACATCTTGCTGGAGCTGCTGCTGCTGGCCGATGTGGGCATGCTCGGTTTGCCAAATGCCGGTAAGTCGACGTTCATCCGTGCAGTATCCGCCGCCAAGCCGAAAGTAGCTGACTATCCGTTTACCACGCTGGTACCAAGCCTGGGTGTGGTACGTATGGATCACGAACAAAGCTTCGTGGTTGCCGATATCCCAGGGTTGATCGAAGGTGCTTCTGACGGTGCTGGGCTGGGTATTCGCTTCCTGAAGCATCTGGAACGCTGCCGCGTATTGCTGCATTTGGTGGATATCGCTCCTATCGATGAATCTGATCCGGTAGAAAATGCCAAAATCATCATCAATGAGTTGAATCAATACAGCGCAAATCTGGCAGATAAGCCACGCTGGCTTGTTTTCAACAAGATTGATGTGATTGGTGAGGAAGAAGCGGCCGTGCGTGCCAAGGCGATTGCAGAGAGCATGGGCTGGGAAGGCAAGTACTACATGATCTCCGCCGTTAATCGCGAAGGCGTCAACGCGCTGTGTTGGGATGTGATGAAGTTTATCAATAGCCAACCGAAGGCGATGGCGATCGAAGAGAGCGCGCCGGAGAAAGTCGAGTTCATGTGGGATGATTATCACCGTGAACAACTCGCAGAAGTGGAAGCTGAAGCGGATGACGACTGGGATGATGACTGGGACGAAGATGACGACGAAGGCGTCGAAATCGTTTACCAGAAGTAATCTTGTGAAGAGAAGGGCTCAGTTAACACTGGGCCCTTTTTTATCGACGTTACTTGTTCAGCACGTTTTCCGGTAGCCAGCATTGGGCATTTAGCCCACTGCTATCCTGACGGTTTTCCATCGTCAAGCGTCCTTGATGCAGTTGTACGATACGGGTCACTATATTTAGCCCCAATCCACTGCCGCCGTACCGCTGGTCCATACGACGAAACGCCTGGGTGAGCTCGCCCACCATTTTCTCTTTAATGCCGGGACCTTCATCAATCACTTGTAGCAAATAACCGTGTTTCTGCGCGGCAAGTTGTACCCGAATGTTGCTGCCTTTTGGGCTGTAACGATGGGCATTTTCCACCAAATTACGCAGCAAGAGGCGCAACAGTACTGGGTCACCGTGAACCGGCGCGGTTTCAGGCAGCTGCCATTGCAGTTTTTGTTCACGCTGTGCGACCAATTCTTCGAGCTCTTCCTGCAGGGGTTGGATTACGTTGTTTACCCAGTCGAACTGTTGGTAGTGGCCGCTGGCAAAATCTTGTCCGGCGCGCGCGAGCATCAGTAATTGTTCGACGGTGTGCATCAGTTGGTCAATGCGGGCAATTAACGGACCGCTTTGCGGAATACCCTGTTTTTCCATGAGTTCCAGATGCAGCCGGATCCCCGCCAGCGGCGTGCGCAGTTCGTGTGCGGCATCGGCAGTAAAAAGCCGTTCTTGCTGGATAGTGTTATCTAGTCGTGAGAACAGTTGGTTGAGTGTGGTGGTAACCGCCATCATTTCAAGACTGTCACTGTTGAGCGGGAGTGGTGTCAGGTTATCGGCGGAACGCTTCTCCAGTCGTTCCTGGAGTTGATTAAGTGGTCGGATAATCCAACTGATAGCCCAAAATGAGGCCAGCAGAGTGACTATCATCATGATTAACGAAGGAGCAAGTAGCGAGGCTATGGCTTCGGCGATCTCCGTATCGACACGTTCGGTGCGAACTTTAGCCGACAAGGTTTCATCTACCAGGAAGCTGATTTGCTCCTGACTTTCGTGCCAGAGCCAAAAGGCGCTAATGAGCTGGGTGACCAAAAGGATCAGCGCCAGCATCAGTAACAGACGGCGGCGCATGCTGATCATGATGAAGACTCCAGGCGGTAGCCGATACCACGCACGGTACGGATACGGTCCTTACCTAATTTGCGGCGCAGGTTATGAATATGAACTTCTAGCGTGTTAGAGCCCAAATCATCCTGCCAGGTATAAAGATCCTGCTGTAACAATTCGCGATTGACCGTTTGGCCGGCGCGCATCATCAGGC
Source organism: Serratia grimesii NBRC 13537 (assembly GCF_001590905.1). GTDB lineage: Bacteria > Pseudomonadota > Gammaproteobacteria > Enterobacterales > Enterobacteriaceae > Serratia > Serratia grimesii. Next base: position 115,685 of record NZ_BCTT01000008.1, on the reverse strand, counting down.
GTGACAGGATGGCAAATTCTTTCGGTGTGACTTCCACCGGTTGCTGCTGAACATACACCTGTTGGCTGGAAAGATTGAGCTGGAGATCATCCAACTGCATAAGATTGTCACTGTGGCCCTGATAGCGACGAATAAGGGCACGTACACGCGCTTGCAGTTCAACCAATGCGAAGGGCTTCACCAGATAATCGTCAGCACCGGCGTCTAGCCCATCTACACGGTCTTCAAGGGCATCGCGAGCCGTAAGGATGAGTACCGGTAAGTCGACTTGTTGACGGCGCCACTGCCGCAGCAGGCTGGCGCCATCCATGTCAGGCAGGCCCAAATCGAGGATGATCATGCTGTACTGGCTAGTGATGAGCAGGGCGCTGGCTTCCGCCGCCGTGGCGGCGCAGTCGCAGGCATAGCCTTCCCCAGCTAATGCCAGCGACAATCCTTGTTGCAGGAGCTCATCGTCTTCCACAATCAGCAGTTTCATCATTATCCTCAGTTATTCTGATAAATATCCCGGTACAGGCGGCTTTCAAAACGCACCAGCGGAGCGCGGCGCTGTTTTTGATCTTCCGGCGGTACGGCATAACCTGACAGATACTGTACGAATGCAAAGCGCTGACCGCTGGCGGTCGTAATAAACCCGGCCAGATTATATACGCCTTGCAGCGCACCGGTTTTTGCAGAAACCTTACCGTCAACACCGGCTTCGTGTAACCCGCCGCGGTAGCGCAGGGTACCGTCGTAGCCCGACAGCGGCAGCATCGAAATAAAGTTCAGCTCATTGTCATGCTGCGCAATGTACTGAAGTGCCTGCATCATGGTCGCTGGGGCCAGCAGGTTATGGCGTGACAGGCCTGAACCGTCCACCACGATGCTGTTGCCCAAATCGACACCGGCTTTCTGACGAAGTACCTGACGTACAGCATCAGCACCGGCACGCCAGGTTCCTGGGACACCAAAGCGTTCATGCCCGATCGTCCGGAACACGGTATCGGCGATCATGTTGTCCGACTTCTTCAGCATGATCTTCAGTAGTTCGTGTAGTGGTGCCGACTGCGCTTGTGCGATCACGGTCCCTTTAAGGCCCGGCTGGGTCTGGCGCTTCAGGTGACCGTCGATCTGTATGCCAGCCTGTGTCAGCTCATCTTTCAGGATGGCTCCGGCATAGCTGGCGCCATCCTGGATGGCGAAGGCCAACGGCAGTGGATCGCTACGTTGGGTCAGGCAGCCGGTCAGAGTAAAGCGATTTAGCTCACCGGGTACAACATCCAGCTCACAGTATTGAGCGTCTGGCGACCCTTTAGCCAGTGTACGAACCTGGCTGAACATATTGACCGGGTAATAAGAGGCCACGCGAATAAAAGCCATATCGCCCGGATTTGGCGCGCTGTACAGCGACACCGAGAAACAGTTTCGGTCGACAATCGCGGCTGCCGGCGGTGCGCTAAAACACTGCGTCAGGTCGTTCCACGGCCAACCAGGGGCTTTATCATGGCTGGCGAATACTGACGTATCGACCAGCACATCACCGGTAATTTGGCGCACACCCTGCTTTTTCAGGATGGCGACCATATTGCGCAGACTCTGGCGCTTAAAGGTCGGATCGCCGCTGAAGCGAGCAATCAAATTGCCGCGCAGTACGCCGTCGCTGATATCACCTTGGCTCTCCAGCGTGGTCGTGAAGCGGTAATCGGGGCCGAGCTGCAATAATGCAGCCAGCGCGGTCAGTACTTTTTGGGTACTGGCCGGTAACGCCATTTGCTGTGAATGATAATCGATGGTCGGCGTATCGGCGCCGATCTTCTGAACTACCAGGGCAAGGTTGGCCCCATCAGGCAAATATTGTGTGTAATCTTCAACCGGGGCCGCATTCGCATTTAGAACAAATGCGCAAGCCAATGCACTGACAATTCGTGAAAAACGCATAATCTCGGTATAACAGCTGGATAACGTGCCGTCATACTACGGTGCATTCAGGGAAAAAGTAAACGATGACCCTCAAGGAACTCTACGCTAAAATGCGTATCAAAATGCAAAATCGATCCTGACTTGGGCAACTGTTCCGAGTCAGGCTTCTTTTGTTTATCGCCTGGAGGCGGCGGGCATGTACCCTCCGTTTTTTCATACGAACACGTCAGGATGACGGCTATTTGAACAGGAAAGATTTAGAGGTATTTACACGATGAAACAGATTCCGATGACCTTGTTTGGCGCTGAAAAACTGCGCGAAGAGCTCGAATATTTGAAAGGCGTGCGCCGTCCGAAAATCATTGCGGATATCGCTGACGCCCGTGAACACGGCGATTTGAAAGAAAACGCAGAGTACCATGCCGCTCGTGAGCAGCAAGGGTTCTGTGAAGGGCGTATTCAGGAAATTGAAGCCAAGTTGTCGAACGCGCAGGTGATCGACATCACCAAGATGCCAAATAATGGCCGCGTGATTTTTGGCTCCACCGTTTCGGTGATGAACCTGGATAGCGAAGAAGAAGTGACTTACCGCATCGTTGGTGACGATGAAGCCGATTTCAAGAAAAATCTGATTTCGGTTAATTCTCCAATGGCGCGCGGTTTGATCGGTAAAGAACAAGACGATGTGGTCGTGATAAAAACACCGGGCGGCGATGTCGATTATGAGATCTTGAAGGTTGAATATCTCTGAACATTCGCTATTCGTTCAGAAATTCGCCAGGGTTTTGTAAAGAAAGGAAAAAGGCCGCACGCGGCCTTTTATCTGAATCAGGTGCATGGCACCTTTTCGTTAACCCAATGCTTATTAACGCGGTAGACTGATCTTGCGCTCTTTAGATGGGCGGTAAAGAATAAGAGTACTGCCGATAACTTGTACGTTGCAGGCACCCGTTTCACGCACGATAGCGTCGGCGATCAGGGTTTTGGTTTCGCGATCTTCAGCAGCGATTTTTACCTTGATCAGCTCATGATGTTCCAGAGCCTGTTCAATTTCAGCCAGCACCCCTTCGGTGAGACCGTTATTACCCAGCATGACAACCGGTTTTAACGGATGCGCCAGGCCTTTCAGGTGCTGTTTTTGTTTATTATTCAGATTCATTGTCTTTTTTGCTTAAGTTGGGATTGAAAACGGTACATTCTACCGCCATCTCATGTATATCACCAAATCGGTCTTCACCGGTGTGAGTCTACATGAGCAGCGAACCTGACATTAAGACTCTTTTTATGATAGTTGGAAAACGAGATGGCTAATAAAAAGCGTTCTGCTAGCTCCAGTCGCTGGTTACAAGAACACTTTAGCGATAAATATGTGCAACAGGCGCAGAAAAAAGGGCTGCGTTCGCGCGCCTGGTTTAAACTTGATGAAATACAGCAGAGTGACAAACTGTTTAAACCCGGCATGACCGTAGTGGACTTAGGTGCGGCACCGGGCGGTTGGTCGCAATATGTCGTGACCCAGATCGGCGGTTCCGGCCGCATTATCGCCTGTGATATTTTGCCAATGGATCCTATCGTTGGCGTCGATTTCCTTCAGGGCGATTTTCGTGATGAACTGGTGCTCAAGGCTCTGTTGGAACGTGTAGGTGAAAGCAAGGTTCAGGTAGTCATGTCTGACATGGCTCCGAATATGAGTGGCACTCCGGCCGTCGATATTCCAAGATCGATGTATCTGGTGGAATTAGCACTGGGAATGTGTCGTGATGTCCTCGCACCAGGCGGAAGTTTCCTGGTGAAGGTGTTCCAGGGAGATGGTTTTGACGAGTACCTACGGGAAATTCGCTCCCTGTTTACGAAGGTTAAGATTCGTAAGCCAGACGCTTCCCGCGCACGTTCGCGCGAAGTGTACATTGTAGCGACAGGGCGCAAGCTGTAGTACCCTAACGCTGTTTGTTAACACAGTTGTAATATGAGGTTAATCCCTTGAGTGACATGGCGAAAAACCTAATTCTCTGGTTAGTCATCGCGGTAGTGTTGATGTCTGTATTCCAGAGCTTTGGGCCCAGCGAGTCGAATGGCCGTAGGGTGGATTACTCTACCTTCATGTCCGAACTGACCCAAGATCAGGTTCGCGAAGCGCGAATCAACGGACGTGAAATTAACGTTACCAAGAAAGACAGTAACAAATACACGACCTACATCCCTGTCAACGATCCTAAGCTGTTGGATACGTTGTTAACCAAGAATGTGAAAGTTGTTGGTGAACCGCCTGAAGAGCCGAGTTTGCTGGCTTCTATCTTTATTTCATGGTTCCCGATGTTGTTGCTGATCGGAGTCTGGATCTTCTTCATGCGGCAAATGCAGGGCGGCGGCGGCAAGGGCGCGATGTCCTTTGGCAAGAGCAAGGCCCGCATGCTGACCGAAGACCAGATCAAAACCACGTTTGCTGACGTTGCAGGTTGTGACGAAGCAAAAGAGGAAGTGAGCGAACTGGTTGAATACCTGCGCGAGCCGAGCCGTTTCCAGAAGTTGGGCGGTAAGATCCCTAAAGGTGTGCTGATGGTTGGCCCTCCAGGGACCGGTAAAACGCTGCTGGCGAAAGCTATCGCCGGTGAGGCAAAAGTGCCGTTCTTCACCATCTCCGGTTCCGACTTCGTTGAAATGTTTGTCGGTGTTGGTGCTTCTCGTGTGCGTGACATGTTCGAGCAGGCGAAAAAAGCAGCGCCATGCATCATCTTTATCGATGAAATCGACGCCGTCGGGCGCCAGCGTGGCGCCGGTCTGGGTGGTGGTCACGATGAACGTGAACAAACGCTGAACCAGATGCTGGTTGAAATGGACGGCTTTGAAGGCAACGAAGGCATTATCGTCATCGCTGCAACTAACCGTCCAGACGTGCTTGACCCAGCGTTGCTGCGTCCAGGTCGTTTCGACCGTCAGGTGGTTGTTGGCTTGCCAGACGTACGTGGTCGTGAACAGATCCTTAAGGTGCATTCACGTCGTGTGCCATTGGCTCCAGATGTTGATGCCTCTGTGCTTGCACGTGGTACCCCGGGCTTCTCGGGTGCTGATTTGGCTAACCTGGTCAATGAAGCCGCACTGTTTGCTGCCCGTGGCAATAAACGAGTCGTGTCGATGGTTGAGTTTGAAAAAGCCAAAGACAAGATCATGATGGGTGCGGAACGTCGCTCCATGGTGATGACTGAAGCGCAGAAAGAGTCAACCGCGTATCACGAAGCAGGCCACGCCATTATCGGCCGTCTGGTTCCTGAGCACGATCCGGTACACAAGGTAACCATTATTCCTCGTGGCCGTGCATTGGGTGTGACCTTCTTCCTGCCGGAAGGGGACGCGATTAGCGCCAGCCGTCAGAAGCTGGAGAGCCAAATCTCTACTCTGTATGGCGGTCGCTTGGCTGAAGAGATCATTTACGGACCAGAGAAAGTCTCTACCGGTGCGTCGAACGACATTAAAGTGGCGACCTCGATTGCCCGCAATATGGTGACCCAATGGGGCTTCTCCGAGAAGCTGGGGCCACTGTTGTATGCGGAAGAAGAGGGCGAAGTGTTCTTGGGCCGTTCCGTCGCCAAGGCTAAACACATGTCTGACGAAACTGCGCGCATCATCGACCAGGAAGTTAAATCCCTGATCGAACGCAACTACATCCGTGCGCGTGCGTTATTGATGGAAAACATGGACATCCTGCATTCAATGAAGGATGCCCTGATGAAGTATGAAACCATCGATGCGCCACAGATCGACGATCTGATGAACCGTAAAGACGTGCGTCCGCCAGCGGGTTGGGACGATGCGGGTAAAGGCAGCAACTCCGACAATGGTGGCACACCAAAAGCCCCAACGCCGGTTGATGAGCCGCGTACGCCAAACCCAGGCAATACCATGTCTGAACAGCTAGACAAGTAACTTTAGCTGTGTAATAACATCGAACCCCGGCATGCCGGGGTTTTTTATTGCCCGGTGGGCAGTAAACCAGGCAATCAGGCAATAGTAAGGTGAATTAGCCATGCAGCTAACCGTGCGAGACATGACTCTCGATCTTTCCCATCCAAGGGTGATGGGGATCCTCAATGTAACTCCGGATTCTTTTTCTGACGGCGGCAAGCACAACCAGCTCAATCAGGCGTTGCTACATGCACATGCACTGATTTCGGCCGGTGCGACCATGATTGATGTGGGTGGTGAGTCGACCAGACCGGGGGCGGCAGAGGTCAGTGAAGAGGAAGAGATCGCACGCGTAGTGCCGGTAGTCGAAGCGATTGCTCAGCGTTTTGAAGTCTTTATCTCTGTGGATACCTCGAAAGCTGGGGTGATCCGTGAGTCGGCTCAGGCGGGCGCGCATCTGATCAACGACGTTCGCTCTTTGCAGGAGCCGGGTGCGCTGGCGGCGGCGGCAGAAAGTGGCCTGCCGGTGTGCCTGATGCACATGCAAGGGGAACCGCGCACCATGCAGCAGGCGCCGCACTACGATGACCTTATCGGCGATGTGCACGCATTTTTCCAACGGCATATCGAGCGTTGTCATGCTGCCGGAATTACAAATCAGAAATTGCTGCTCGACCCAGGATTCGGTTTCGGTAAGAATTTAGCGCACAATTATCAGCTTCTGGCCAGATTGTCAGAGTTTCATCGCTTCGGCCTGCCGTTACTGGTAGGGATGTCGCGCAAGTCGATGATTGGACAACTGCTGAATGTACCGCCTGATCAGCGGGTCATCGGCAGCGTGGCCTGTGCGGTGATCGCCGCCATGCAGGGCGCACAGATTGTCAGAGTGCATGACGTTAAAGAAACCGTCGAGGCGATGCGTGTCGTCGAGGCAACACTTTCAGCTAAGGGATGACAGAGACATGAGCGAGCGCAAATATTTTGGTACTGACGGCATTCGTGGCAAGGTCGGTGATAGCCCGATTACCCCTGATTTCGTTCTGAAGCTTGGCTGGGCGGCGGGTAAGGTATTGGCACGCCATGGTTCACGTAAAATTATCATCGGCAAAGATACCCGCATTTCCGGCTACATGCTGGAGTCTGCGTTGGAAGCGGGTCTCGCCGCTGCAGGTTTGTCTGCCTCCTTCACGGGCCCAATGCCGACGCCGGCGGTAGCCTATCTGACGCGGACCTTCCGTGCAGAAGCCGGTATTGTGATCTCGGCATCGCATAACCCGTTTTACGATAATGGCATTAAATTCTTCTCCATTGACGGGGCGAAACTGCCGGATCATGTTGAAGAAGCTATTGAAGCCGAAATGGAAAAGCCGCTGACCTGTGTAGAATCCTCAGAATTGGGTAAGGCTAGCCGAATCATCGATGCCGCTGGTCGTTATATCGAGTTCTGTAAAGGTACCTTCCCGAGTGAACTGAGCCTGAAGGGCCTGAAAATTGTGGTGGACTGCGCCAACGGCGCGACTTATCACATTGCTCCGAGTGTTCTGCGCGAACTGGGCGCCACGGTGATTGCTATCGGCGTTGAGCCGGATGGCATGAACATCAATGAAAAGTGCGGCGCAACAGACGTTCGTCAATTGCAGGAACGCGTGCTGTTGGAAAAGGCACATGTCGGTCTGGCGTTTGATGGCGATGGTGACCGCGTGATGATGGTGGATCACCTGGGCAACAAGGTTGATGGCGACCAGATTCTCTACATCATTGCCCGTGAAGGGCTGCGTCAGGGGCAACTGCGCGGTGGCGCCGTCGGCACGTTGATGAGCAACATGGGGCTGGAGCTGGCACTGAAACAGCTGGGTATCCCGTTTGCGCGCGCCAAAGTAGGCGACCGCTATGTACTCGAAAAGCTGCAGGAGCTGGGCTGGCGCATCGGCGCGGAAAACTCTGGCCACGTGATCTTGCTGGACAAAACCACTACGGGTGACGGTATTGTCGCCGGTTTGCAGGTGCTGACCGCTATTGTTCGCAATAGCATGAGTCTGCATGATTTGTGCAGCGGCATGAAATTGCTGCCACAGATTCTGGTCAATGTGCGTTTTGTCGGTGAACACAATCCGCTGGAGTCCGAGGAAGTGCGCAAAGTCACCGAGCAGGTTGAAACTGAATTGGCTGGTCGTGGCCGCGTCCTGTTGCGTAAATCTGGCACTGAACCACTGATCCGCGTGATGGTAGAAGGCGAAGATGAGCAGCAGGTGACTGCGCTGGCGCATCGTATTGCCGACGCGGTGAAGTCTGCAGGTTAATTGGTCATTACTGCGTTCGGGGCACTTAGCGCCCCCGGAAATCACAGCCTGCGCATTTTATTGGTGTTTTTTTCTGCAAACGCGCCGGTGGCTGCAAATTGCCCTTGCGCGGTTTGGCGCCTTTGGTTAGTATTCACACCCGCTTCAGTGGGCAGTTTGATATAACGCCTGCGACTTCTTATTAGAAAAGAAGCCTATGGGGTGTGAAGCATTTGGCACGCGGTGAAGCCGCAAGGATACGGGTACAACTATGTACGAAGCTCTTCTGGTAATTTTCCTGCTGATCTCAATCGGGCTGGTAGCTCTGATTATGCTGCAGCAAGGTAAAGGCGCTGATATGGGAGCCTCATTCGGAGCAGGTGCATCTGGCACATTGTTCGGTTCGAGTGGTTCCGGCAACTTCATGACCCGCATGACGGCTGTGCTGGCGACGTTGTTCTTCGTCATCAGTCTGATCCTGGGCAATCTGAGCACCAACCAGAGCAAGAAAGGCAGCGAGTGGGAAAATTTGGGTCAGCCAGTGAAATCTGAGCAGACTACCGCGCCGGCAGCACCAACCAAGCCGAGCAGCGATATCCCGCAGTAAGCGCCAGGCAGTAACAGAGTTTGAAAACGGTTGTTGTTACCTCGATATAAATAACAGCCGTTAGCAGTAAGAATCAGTACCGAGGTGGTGGAATTGGTAGACACGCTACCTTGAGGTGGTAGTGCCCTAACGGGCTTGTGGGTTCGAGTCCCATCCTCGGTACCAAATCCCAGAGATAACTTGCAATTTTGCGATTATCGGCGTAATATTTGCCACGTTTTCGGACGCGGGGTGGAGCAGCCTGGTAGCTCGTCGGGCTCATAACCCGAAGGTCGTCGGTTCAAATCCGGCCCCCGCAACCACTTTCCTTTAAGTGTTTATTTTCAAATACACTTTTCGATTGAATTCCGCTTTTCTCGATCAACATTTGAAAATGACACTTGTTAGAAAGTCGCACCGAAGCCGCTTAGCGGCAAACAGGGTCCAGTTGCATAAAGCCCCGAATTTTCGGGGTTTTTTGTTATTTGGCAACAGAATCACTGGGCTATTAGGCCCTTTTTTTATGTCTTGGGGGTGGGCTTGTCCACATTAGAGCAAAAATTAACAGAGATGCTTTCGGCACCGGTAGAAGCGTTGGGCTTTGAACTTGTAGGCATCGAATTTATTCGTGCGCGCCAATCGACGCTCCGTATCTATATTGATAGTGAAAACGGCATCAATGTTGACGATTGTGCTGATGTCAGCCACCAGGTCAGCGCTGTATTGGACGTTGAAGAGCCAATCACAGTCGCTTACAACTTGGAAGTCTCCTCTCCTGGCCTTGATCGCCCGATGTTCACCGCAGAGCACTATACTCGTTTCCTCGGTGAAGAAGTCAGCCTGGTCCTGCGCATGGCCGTACAGAACCGTCGCAAATGGCAGGGCATTATTAAGTCTGTCGATGGCGAGATGATCACGGTTACTGTGGAAGGGAAAGATGAAGTGTTCGCGCTGAGCAATATCCAGAAAGCGAACCTGGTACCCCACTTTTAAAGTTTGGATGAGGCAACTAGGATGAATAAAGAGATTCTGGCTGTTGTTGAAGCTGTTTCCAATGAAAAATCCCTTCCGCGTGAGAAGATTTTCGAAGCGCTGGAAACCGCATTAGCCACCGCCACCAAGAAAAAATACGAGCAGGAAATCGAAGTTCGCGTCAGCATTGATCGCAAAACGGGTGATTTCGATACCTTCCGCCGTTGGGTCGCCGTAGATGAAGTGACTCAGCCAACGCGTGAAATCACGCTGGAAGCTGCACAGTATGAAGAGCCAGGCATTGAGCTGGGCGGGTACATCGAAGATCAGATTGAGTCTGTTACCTTTGACCGTATCACTACTCAGACCGCAAAACAGGTTATCGTACAGAAAGTACGCGAAGCTGAGCGCGCCATGGTTGTTGATGCTTTCCGCCAGCACGAAGGTGAAATCGTCACCGGCGTGGTGAAAAAAGTTAACCGTGACAGCATTGCGCTGGATCTGGGTAGCAACGCTGAAGCAGTGATTGGTCGTGAAGACATGCTGCCACGCGAAAACTTCCGTCCGGGCGACCGCATCCGCGGCATCCTGTACGCTGTTCGTCCTGAAGCCCGTGGTGCACAGCTGTTTGTCAGCCGCTCCAGCGCTGAGATGCTGAAAGAACTGTTCCGCATCGAAGTACCGGAAATCGGCGAAGAAGTTATTGAAATTAAAGCGGCAGCCCGTGATCCTGGCTCCCGTGCAAAAATTGCAGTGAAAACCAACGATAAGCGTATCGACCCTGTCGGTGCTTGCGTCGGTATGCGCGGTGCGCGCGTTCAGGCCGTTTCGAGTGAGCTCGGCGGTGAGCGTATCGACATCATCCTGTGGGATGATAACCCAGCGCAGTTCGTCATCAACGCTATGGCGCCGGCAGACGTTGCCTCGATCGTTGTTGATGAAGATAATTGCACTATGGATATCGCCGTTGAAGCCAGCAATCTGGCACAGGCGATCGGCCGTAATGGCCAAAACGTGCGTTTGGCATCCCAGCTGTTAAAACAACATCGTGACGATGACCGTTGGGAACTGAACGTGATGACGGCGGACGATCTGCAGGCCAAGCACCAGGCCGAAGCTCATGCCGCCATTGATACCTTCACCAAACATCTTGATATTGACGAAGATTTCGCCACCGTACTGGTTGAAGAAGGCTTCTCTACTCTGGAAGAGTTGGCTTACGTGCCAATCAAAGAGTTGCTGGAAATCGACGGTCTGGATGAAGATATGGTTGAAGCGTTGCGCGATCGCGCCAAAGCTGCATTGACCACGCTGGCCCTGGCACAAGAAGAAAGCCTGGGCGACCAAAAACCTGCTGACGATTTGCTCAACCTGCCGGGTCTTGAGCGCAGCATGGCCTTTAAACTGGCCGCGCGTGGGGTTTGTACGCTGGAAGATCTTGCCGAGCAGGGTGTTGACGATCTGGCTGATATTGAAGGGCTTAGCGATGAGCAAGCCGGCGAGCTGATTATGGCCGCACGTAATATCTGTTGGTTTGGCGACAACGCGTAATAAACTGTAGCAGGAAGGAACAGCATGACGACAGATGTAACCGTAAAATCACTGGCAGCAGAGATTCAGACTCCAGTTGATCGCCTGGTACAGCAGTTTGCTGATGCAGGGATTAACAAGTCTGAGACAGACTCTGTAACCCAACATGAGAAAGAAGCCTTACTGGCGCACCTGAACCGTGAACACGGTAGTGCGCCGGGTAAGCTCACGTTGCAGCGCAAAACGCGCAGCACCTTGAATATTCCGAGCACCGGCGGTAAAAGTAAATCGGTGCAAATCGAGGTCCGCAAGAAACGCACTTATGTAAATCGCGATACGCCAGAAGCCCAACAGGCTGAAGCGGCAGAGCAGGCACAGCGTGAAGCGGAAGAGCAGGCACAGCGCGCAGCAGAAGAGCTGGCGAAACGCGAAGCAGAAGCAAAGCGCGCAGCCGAAGAGCAAGCCAAACGTGAGGCCGCGGAGATTGCTAAGCGTAATTCAGCGGAAAAAGAAAAAGTGACGAATCAACATACCGACGAAATGACCAAGCCAGCTCAGGCAGAAAAAGCACGCCGTGAAGCCGAAGCCGCTGAACTGAAACGTAAAGCGGAAGAGGAAGTACGACGTAAGGTTGAAGAAGACGCCAAACGTGTCGCAGAAGAAGCGCGCCGCATGGCCGAAGAGAAAGGCGAAGAATGGGCTGCTGCTGAGAAAGCCAGCGCAGCGGTTGAAACTGCCGATTATCATGTAACCACTTCCCAGCACGCCCGTGCTGCCGAAGACGAAAACGACGCTAAAGTTGAAGGCGAACGCCGCAGCCGTACCCGTGGTGGTAAAGCAACCAAGCAGAAGAAAGGCAATAAACTTTCCGAGTCTAAAGCAGACCGTGAAGAAGCGCGCGCCGTGACCCGTGGTGGTAAAGGCAAGCGTAAGCCAAGCACTCTGCAACAGGGCTTCAACAAGCCGGCTCAGGTGGTTAACCGTGACGTTGTGATCGGCGAAACTATCACCGTAGCTGAACTGGCTAACAAGATGGCGGTTAAAGGCTCTCAGGTCATCAAAGCGATGATGAAACTGGGCGCAATGGCGACTATCAACCAGGTCATCGATCAGGAAACCGCACAGCTGGTTGCCGAAGAGATGGGCCACAAAGTTATCCTGCGTCGTGAGAACGAGCTGGAAGAAGCGCTGATGAGCGACCGTGATACCGGTGCCGCTGCTGAGCCACGTGCGCCAGTCGTGACCATCATGGGCCACGTTGACCACGGTAAAACTTCTCTGCTGGACTACATCCGCTCCACCAAGGTGGCAGCAGGCGAGGCCGGTGGTATTACCCAGCATATCGGTGCTTACCACGTAGAAACCGAAAACGGCATGATCACCTTCCTGGATACCCCAGGCCACGCAGCGTTTACCTCAATGCGTGCCCGTGGTGCTCAGGCGACTGACATCGTTGTTCTGGTTGTTGCTGCTGATGACGGCGTGATGCCGCAAACCATCGAAGCTATCCAGCATGCGAAAGCAGCGCAGGTGCCGTTGGTTGTTGCAGTGAACAAAATTGACAAGCCGGAAGCTGATCCAGACCGCGTTAAGCAGGAACTGTCCCAGTACGGCGTTATGCCGGAAGAGTGGGGCGGCGAAGCACAGTTTGTCCACGTATCTGCGAAAGCCGGTACTGGCATCGACGAACTGCTGAACGCAATCCTGCTGCAGTCTGAAGTTCTCGAACTGAAAGCAGTACGCAGCGGCATGGCCAGCGGTGTGGTTATCGAATCCTTCCTGGATAAAGGTCGTGGTCCGGTTGCTACCGTACTGGTACAAGAAGGTACGCTGAATAAAGGCGATATCGTTCTGTGTGGCTTTGAGTACGGTCGTGTGCGTGCGATGCGTGACGAACTGGGTCGTGAAGTGACCTCTGCAGGTCCTTCTATTCCGGTTGAGATCCTGGGCCTGTCCAGCGTTCCTGCTGCCGGTGATGAAGCGACTGTTGTGCGTGACGAGAAGAAAGCGCGTGAAGTTGCGCTGTACCGTCAAGGCAAGTTCCGCGAAGTTAAACTGGCACGTCAGCAGAAATCTAAACTGGAAAACATGTTTGCGAACATGACCGACGGTGAAGTTTCTGAACTGAACATCGTACTGAAATCTGACGTACAGGGTTCTTGTGAAGCCATTATGGATTCACTGCTGAAACTCTCTACTGACGAAGTGAAAGTGAAGATTGTTGGCTCTGGTGTTGGTGGTATCACTGAAACCGACGCAACGCTGGCAGCTGCTTCTAACGCTATCATCCTGGGCTTCAACGTCCGTGCCGACGCTTCTGCGCGCCGCGTGATTGAAGCAGAAAGCCTGGATCTGCGTTACTACTCCGTGATCTATAACCTGATCGACGAAGTGAAGCAGGCGATGAGCGGTATGTTGGCGCCTGAGTACAAGCAGCAGATTATCGGCCTGGCCGAAGTACGTGACGTGTTCAAATCACCTAAATTCGGTGCCATTGCAGGTTGTATGGTTACCGAGGGTAATATCAAACGTCACAACCCAATCCGCGTTCTGCGCGACAACGTGGTTATCTATGAAGGCGAGCTGGAATCCCTGCGCCGCTTCAAAGATGACGTTAACGAAGTCCGTAACGGCATGGAATGTGGTATCGGCGTTAAGAACTACAACGACGTGCGCGTCGGCGACATGATCGAAGTGTTCGAAATCATCGAGATCCAACGCACCATCGCTTAACGCTAGCACATCTGCTTAAGTCTGTTCTGGGGGGCCTTGTGCCCCCCGATTTGTCTGGAGAATCCAAAATGGCAAAAGAATTCAGCCGCGGTCAGCGCGTGGCACAAGAGATGCAAAAAGAGATTGCTATCATTCTGCAGCGTGAAGTCAAAGATCCGCGTATCGGCATGGCTACCGTTTCTGGTGTAGAAGTTTCTCGTGATTTGGCTTACGCCAAAGTTTATGTCACCTTCCTGAACGTGTTGACTGAAAACGCCGATCCGGAACTGGTGCCTAACGGTATCAAAGCATTGCAAGACGCATCCGGTTATATCCGCACGCTGCTGGGTAAAGCTATGCGCCTGCGTGTAGTTCCAGAGCTGACCTTCGCTTACGACAACTCCCTGGTTGAAGGCATGCGCATGTCTAACCTGGTGACCAATGTAGTGAAGAAGGACGTCGAACGCCGTTCCGCATCAGGCGATGACGAGGAGGCTTAATGAGTCGCCCTCGTCGCCGCGGCCGTGATATCCACGGTGTCCTGTTGCTGGACAAATCGCAGGGTTTGTCATCCAACGACGCCCTGCAAAAAGTAAAACGCCTCTATAACGCTAACCGCGCGGGCCACACTGGCGCGCTCGATCCGCTGGCGACCGGCATGTTGCCAATTTGCCTCGGTGAAGCGACCAAGTTTTCACAGTTCCTGCTCGACTCCGATAAACGTTATCGTGTTATCGCCCGTCTTGGTCAGCGTACGGATACCTCGGATGCCGATGGTCAGATAGTGCAAGAGCGGCCGGTGAATTTCACCCAGGCACAGCTCGACGTAGCACTGGAAAGCTTCCGTGGCGATATCAAGCAAGTGCCTTCGATGTACTCGGCGCTGAAGTACCAAGGCAAGAAACTCTATGAGTATGCACGCCAGGGTATCGAAGTCCCGCGTGAAGCACGCAGCATTACCGTTTATGAATTGCAGTTTATTCGCTGGGAAGGGGATGAGCTGGAGCTGGAAATTCATTGCTCAAAAGGCACTTACATCCGCACTATCACCGATGACCTCGGTGAGCTGTTGGGTTGTGGTGCACATGTGATCTACCTGCGTCGTCTGCAGGTGGCGACCTACCCGACCGAACGCATGGTCACGCTGGAGCAGCTGAACGCATTGCTGGAGCAGGCGCAGGCGCAGGACATTGCGCCGGCAGAACTGCTCGATCCACTGCTGATGCCGATGGACAGTCCGGTAGAGAACTACCCGGAAGTGAATCTGCTACCCGTTGTTGCGGGTTACGTTAAGCAGGGGCAGCCAGTGCAGGTTGCCGGTGCACCGGCCTCGGGCATGGTGCGAATCACGGAAGGTGAAGAGCGTAAATTTATCGGCGTGGGTGACATTGCCGATGATGGTCGTGTGGCACCGCGCCGCCTGGTAGTCGAATATTTCGACTGAGGGTAGAAAACGCACTGCCTTGCGATCGCACTGCGCTAAGAGTAGAATGGCGCAGCTTATGCATTGGGTTGCTGAATTAGAGATCGGCGCCTGTATTTATTATCTATAATTCTGGAGTATGACAATGTCTCTAAGTGTTGAAGCTAAAGCTAAAATCGTAGCTGATTTCGGTCGTGGTACTAACGACAGCGGTTCTTCCGAAGTTCAGGTTGCCCTGTTGACTGCGCAGATCAACCATCTGCAAGGCCACTTCTCAGAGCACAAAAAAGATCACCACAGCCGTCGTGGTCTGCTGCGTATGGTTTCTCAGCGTCGTAAGCTGCTGGACTACCTGAAGCGTAAAGATGTAGCACGTTACACCAGCCTGATCGAGCGTCTGGGTCTGCGTCGCTAATCTAGCGAGTTTCAGTGGAAAGGGGCCTATTTTGGCCCCTTTCTTCTAGGAAGCATAAGCAAATCAGGTTAATGTATTACTGATGTTTCCAAATAGGATCTTCCATTACAGAGGTTCGCGCGGCTAATGAGAGGCTTTGTCTCAAGCTTGAGATAAGGATTGTCATTAGTCGCGAGGATGTAGTGAGAAGGCAAGTCGAGTCACTGGCGTGTCGAGTCGTCAATACGATTGCGCGCCTAATCAAAGGATATAATTTTGCTGACACCGATCATTCGCAAATTCCAGTATGGCCAGCATACCGTCACTATTGAGACGGGTATGATGGCTCGTCAGGCCACTGCCGCTGTTATGGTGAGCATGGATGACACCGCCGTATTCGTTACCGTGGTTGGCCAGAAAAAAGCCAAGCCAGGCCAGAGCTTCTTCCCACTGACGGTTAACTATCAGGAGCGTACCTACGCTGCTGGTCGTATCCCAGGCAGCTTCTTCCGTCGTGAAGGCCGTCCGAGCGAAGGCGAAACTCTGACCTCACGTCTGATTGACCGCCCGATCCGTCCACTGTTCCCAGACAGCTTCCTGAACGAAGTTCAGGTGATCGCGACCGTTGTTTCCGTCAACCCGCAAGTTAACCCAGACATCGTTGCGATGATTGGCGCTTCTGCAGCCTTGAGCCTGTCCGGTATTCCGTTCAACGGCCCAATCGGTGCTGCGCGCGTGGGCTACATCAACAACCAGTATGTGTTGAACCCAACTACCGACGAGCTGAAAGAAAGCAGCCTGGACTTGGTTGTTGCCGGTACCGCTGGTGCTGTACTGATGGTTGAATCCGAAGCTGACGTTCTGAGCGAAGATCAGATGCTGGGTGCTGTGGTCTTTGGCCATGAGCAACAGCAGATTGTTATCGAGAACATCAATTCACTGGTTGCTGAAGCTGGCAAACCTAAGTGGGACTGGCAGGCACCTGCAATCAACGAAGCGCTGCACACACGCGTTGCAGAACTGGCAGAAACCCGTCTGGGCGACGCTTATCACATCACCGAAAAACAAGAGCGTTATGCTCAGGTAGATGCGATCAAGAGCAGCGTTGTTGAAACGCTGTTGGCGCAAGACGACACTTTGGACGTGTCTGAAATTCAGGACATCCTGGGTAGCGTTGAGAAAAACGTCGTTCGTAGCCGTGTACTGCGTGGCGAACCACGTATCGATGGCCGTGAAAAAGACATGATTCGTGGTCTGGACGTGCGCACTGGCGTACTGCCGCGTACCCATGGTTCCGCGCTGTTCACCCGTGGTGAAACTCAGGCTCTGGTTACTGCAACGCTGGGTACTGCCCGTGATGCACAGAATCTGGATGAGCTGATGGGCGAGAAGACCGACAGCTTCCTGTTCCACTACAACTTCCCTCCGTACTCCGTTGGTGAGACTGGGATGGTAGGTTCGCCTAAACGTCGTGAAATTGGTCACGGTCGCCTGGCGAAACGTGGCGTATTGGCTATGATGCCTAAAGCAGAAGATTTCCCGTACACGGTGCGTGTGGTTTCTGAAATCACCGAATCCAACGGTTCTTCTTCTATGGCTTCAGTCTGTGGCGCTTCTCTGGCGCTGATGGACGCAGGTGTGCCAATCAAGGCTGCTGTTGCGGGTATCGCAATGGGCCTGGTTAAAGAACAAGACAACTTTGTTGTTCTGTCCGACATTCTGGGTGACGAAGACCACCTGGGCGACATGGACTTCAAAGTGGCCGGTAGCCGCGACGGTATCACCGCGCTGCAGATGGACATTAAAATTGAAGGCATCACCCGCGAAATCATGCAGGTGGCACTGAACCAAGCCAAGGGCGCGCGTCTGCACATCCTGGGCGTGATGGAACAGGCTATCAGCACCCCGCGTGGCGATATCTCTCAGTTTGCACCACGTATTCATACTATCCGCATCAACCCGGATAAGATCAAAGACGTGATTGGTAAAGGCGGCTCTGTCATCCGTGCGCTGACTGAAGAGACCGGTACTACCATCGAAATCGAAGATGATGGTACAGTTAAAATTGCTGCTACCGATGGTGAGAAAGCGAAATTCGCTATTCGCCGCATCGAAGAGATCACCGCGGAGATCGAAGTAGGCCGTATTTACCAGGGTAAAGTTACCCGTATCGTTGATTTCGGCGCATTCGTGGCGATCGGCGGCGGTAAAGAAGGTCTGGTTCACATCTCTCAAATCGCTGACAAGCGTGTTGAGAAAGTGACCGACTATCTGCAAATGGGTCAGGAAGTGCCGGTTAAGGTACTGGAAGTTGACCGTCAGGGCCGTGTGCGTCTGAGCATCAAAGAAGCGACAGCACCAGAAGCAGGTTCACCTGCGCCTGAAGCAGAATAAGTAGAAAAACTGTATAGATAGATTTACAGCTCCCCGCCATGGGGTTGGGAGCTGTTCGTATCGCGCGGGTAGGATGCTTGCGTATTAGCAAACGGATGACAGGACGTTCATCCAATGTTTGTCTTCGGGAGTGGGAAATGAAGCCTTTCTTGCGCTGGTGTTACGTTGCGACAGCACTCATGCTGGCAGGATGCAGCAACCATGATTGGCGTAAAGACGAAGTTTTGGCGATCCCGTTGCAGCCAACTCTGCAGCAGGAAGTGATCCTGGCGCGCATGGAACAAATACTTGCCAGCCGGGCACTGACGGACGATGAGCGTGCGCAGCTTTTATATGAGCGCGGTGTGTTGTATGATAGCCTCGGGCTACGTGCATTAGCGCGAAATGATTTTTCGCAAGCGCTAGCAATACGTCCTGATATGCCAGAAGTTTTCAACTACCTGGGCATTTACTTAACGCAGGCAGGCAATTTTGATGCTGCCTATGAAGCGTTTGATTCTGTACTAGAGCTTGATCCAACTTACAATTACGCGCGTTTAAACCGGGGCATCGCACTGTATTATGGCGGCCGCTTCCCGTTGGCGCAGGATGATCTGCAGGCGTTTTATCAAGACGACCCAAACGATCCCTTCCGTTCGTTGTGGCTGTATCTTGTGGAAAGAGAAATCGATCCCAAGAAGGCTGACGTAGCGCTCCAGCAGCGTTATGACAAAGCGAACCGAGGGCAATGGGGATGGAATATTGTCGAATTCTACCTGGGCAACATTAGCGAAAAAACGCTGATGGAACGCCTCAAGGCAGATGCAACGGATAACACTTCGCTCGCTGAGCATCTCAGTGAAACTGACTTCTATTTGGGTAAACACTACCTGAGTCTGGGGGACAAGGACACCGCTTCGGCGCTGTTCAAACTGACGGTTGCTAACAACGTTCATAACTTCGTTGAGCACCGCTATGCATTGTTGGAATTGGCGCTGTTGGGCCAAGAACAAGACGACCTATCGGAATCGGACCAGCAATAGCTGACGAACACCTCTACCCAAAAGATTTCAAGTTGCGGCAAGGCGGCAATCTAACGAATCCCTGGGAGCTTAGTTCACTAAGTGACGAGGATGCGGGAGAGCAGCCAAAACAGCGGCAGCTTGGAAGATGAAGGGTAATCAGCCTGAACGACATTGGTTTTACCGCCAAAGTTATCGCCTTTACGGGCGAGGGCTTTTTTGTTCGTTTTATAATCTAATTTGAGCCGGTTCACACTTTTCAATGAAAATGACTGAAAATTTTCTCGACGAGTTATGTAGACTGGCTGCCATTATTAATGAGGCACGTGTACATGACTACTGAGCTTGAAACCTCTTTTGTTGACCTGGGGCTGTCTGCTCCGATCATTTCTGCCCTGACCGATCTGGGCTACGAAAAACCGTCACCGATCCAGGCTGAGTGTATTCCTCACCTGTTGAACGGCCGTGATGTGCTGGGCATGGCACAGACCGGTAGCGGTAAAACTGCAGCATTCTCGCTGCCACTGTTGCACAACCTGAAAGCTGAGCTGAAAGCACCTCAAATCTTGGTGCTGGCACCGACCCGCGAATTGGCGGTTCAGGTTGCAGAAGCAATGACTGATTTCTCTAAACACATGCATGGCGTTAACGTCGTGGCCCTGTACGGTGGCCAGCGTTATGACGTGCAGCTGCGCGCTCTGCGTCAGGGCCCGCAAATCGTTGTAGGTACTCCAGGCCGTCTGCTGGATCACCTGAAGCGTGGCACCCTGAACCTCTCTAACCTGAGTGGTTTGGTGCTGGATGAAGCCGACGAAATGTTGCGTATGGGCTTTATCGAAGACGTAGAAACCATCATGGCGGAGATCCCGGCTGAACATCAGACCGCGCTGTTCTCTGCAACCATGCCGGAAGCTATCCGTCGCATTACCCGTCGCTTCATGAAAGATCCGCAGGAAGTGCGTATCCAATCTAGCGTCACTACTCGTCCTGACATCAGCCAGAGCTACTGGACTGTGCAGGGCATGCGTAAAAACGAAGCGCTGGTGCGTTTCCTGGAAGCAGAAGATTTTGACGCGGCGATTATCTTCGTTCGTACCAAAAACGCGACCCTGGAAGTGGCTGAAGCGCTGGAGCGCAGTGGTTACAGCAGCGCAGCACTGAACGGTGACATGAACCAGGCACTGCGTGAGCAGACTCTGGAGCGTTTGAAAGATGGTCGTCTGGACATCCTGATCGCAACTGACGTTGCTGCCCGTGGTCTGGACGTTGAGCGTATCAGCCTGGTTGTGAACTATGACATCCCTATGGATTCAGAGTCTTACGTTCACCGTATCGGCCGTACAGGTCGTGCAGGTCGTGCTGGCCGTGCGTTGCTGTTCGTAGAAAACCGCGAACGTCGTCTGCTGCGTAACATCGAACGCACCATGAAGCTGACCATTCCAGAAGTTGAACTGCCAAATGCAGAACTGCTGGGTGAGCGTCGTCTGGCCAAGTTCGCCGCTAAAGTACAGCAACAGCTGGAAAGCAGCGATCTGGACATGTACCGTGGCCTGCTGGCTAAACTGCAGCCGGGCGAAGAAGAGCTGGAAATGGAAACACTGGCCGCAGCACTGCTGAAAATGGCACAGGGTGAACGTCCTCTGATTCTGCCACCGGATCCAGTATTCAAACCGCGTCAACGTCGTGAATTCAACGACCGTGACGATCGCGGTAACGACCGTCGTCGTGATGCACGTCCAGACAGCCGTGATGGTGGCGCTGAGCGTCCACGTCGTGAGCGTCGTGACGTTGGCGAAATGCAGCTGTACCGCATTGAAGTGGGCCGTGATGATGGCGTGGAAGTTCGTCATATCGTTGGCGCGATCGCTAACGAAGGCGACATCAGCAGCCGTTACATCGGTAACATCAAGCTGTTCGCTGGCCACTCTACTATTGAGCTGCCAAAAGGTATGCCGGGCGAGATCTTGTCTCACTTCACCCGTACCCGCATCCTGAATAAGCCAATGAACATGCAACTGCTGGGCGATGCGCAGCCGCATGAGCGTCGTGAGCGTCCTGCCTCTGCCGGTAACGGCGAGCGTCGTGGCGGTGGTCGTCCATTCAACGGCGAACGTCGTGAAGGTGCAAACCCAGGTCGTCGTTCTTTCGGTGATCGTCGTGAAGGCGGTGCTGCTGCACCTGCTGGCAACGGTGGCGAGCGTCGTGGCGGTAACTTCAACCGTGATGGTCAGCGTGCACCACGTCGTGATGACGCCGCTCCGGCTACACCACGTCGTCGCTTCGGTGATGCATAACGCCTGATTTAACCGTTCGCGGTTGATCGGACTAAAAACCAGCCTTCGGGCTGGTTTTTTTATGCCTGAAATTCACCATTAAGTGCGGGAAAATGGCGTATCATTTATAAGGTTTTTTCTTATGGATACTATGCACGGGAGATGCCATGAGTTGGCAGCAGTTTAAGTCTCAATATCTGGTGCGTTTTTGGGCACCTTTACCTGCGGTGATTGCTGCGGGGATCCTTTCTACCTATTACTTCGGCTTGACCGGCACCTTCTGGGCAGTAACAGGGGAATTTACCCGTTGGGGCGGCCATGTATTGCAATGGTTTGGTTTCCACCCTGAGCAATGGGGTTACTTCAAAGTCATTGGCCTTGAGGGAACGCCACTGCAACGCATTGACGGCAGGATGATCATCGGTATGTTTGCCGGCTGTATCGCTGCGGCGCTGTGGGCCAATAACATCAAGCTGCGGCAGCCGCAGCATCGCATCCGCATTGTACAAGCGTTGCTGGGCGGTATCATCGCCGGTTTTGGGGCGCGTCTCGCGATGGGCTGCAATCTGGCTGCATTCTTTACCGGTATTCCTCAGTTCTCACTGCACGCTTGGTTCTTCGCGCTGGCAACCGCTGCGGGATCTTACTTTGGCGCTAAATTTACGCTGTTACCCCTGTTCCGCATTCCGATCAAATTACAGAAAGTGAAGGCTGCCGCGCCATTGACGCAAAAGCCTGAACAGGCTCGTCGCCGATTCCGTCTGGGGATGGTGATTTTTTTCCTGTCGATTGCCTGGTCATTATGGACGTTATTTGATGCGCCGAAACTGGGTATTGCCATGTTGTTCGGTATCGGTTTTGGCCTGTTGATTGAGCGAGCTCAGATCTGCTTTACCTCGGCGTTTCGTGATTTGTGGATCACCGGACGTACCCACATGGCAAAAGCGATCATTATCGGCATGGCGGTCAGCGCCATTGGTATTTTCAGTTATGTGCAGCTGGGTGTGGCGCCGAAAATCATGTGGGCTGGCCCGAATGCGGTGCTGGGCGGCCTGTTGTTCGGCTTTGGCATCGTGCTGGCTGGCGGCTGTGAAACCGGCTGGATGTATCGCGCGGTGGAAGGGCAAGTTCACTATTGGTGGGTTGGGCTTGGCAATATTATTGGTGCCACGCTGTTGGCTTACTATTGGGATGATTTGGCCCCGGCATTGGCAACGAATTACGACAAAGTCAATTTACTGGATACCTTCGGCCCGATCGGCGGTCTGCTGGTGACCTACCTGCTGCTGGCGTTGGCATTTGCCGCCATGCTGTGGTGGGAGAAACGCTTTTTCCGCGCCAAGCCCGACGCGCAGGTGGTTAATTTAAGGAGTGTGTCATGAAGCAAACGGCGATAGTGCCAGATTACCGGCTGGATATGCTCGGTGAGCCATGTCCTTATCCGGCGGTGGCGACGTTAGAAGCCATGCCGCAATTGAAGCCGGGGGAAATCCTGGAGGTGATCAGCGATTGCCCGCAGTCGATCAACAACATTCCTCTCGACGCACGCAATCATGGCTACAAGGTGCTGGATATCCAACAGGACGGGCCGACCATCCGCTATTTGATCCAGCGCTGATAAAATGAGGGCGCCGTAAAGGCGCCCAAAGCGTTTATCCTTTCACTAAATCGCCTTTGACGGCGGCCACAATCTCAAACGAATGTAGCCGTGCCTGATGATCAAAAATCTGGCCGTTGACCATGATTTCATCCGCTCCGGTTTCGCGCAGCAATGTCTGCAATCCGTTACGGACAGTGCTTTCATTACCGACAATCGACATGCGCAACGCCTGATCGACCCCGTATTGTTCACCGGCGGTCCACAGCGCGTGGATATTGTCCACTGGTGCGGGCAACGGACCAGGCGAGCCGCGACGCAGATTAATAAACTGTTGCTGCATAGAGGTGAACAGGAAGCGCGCATCGGCATCGCTGTCGGCAGCTACCACGTTGACGCATACCATGGCATGCGGCTGCTGGCATTGTTCTGAAGCCTTGAAGTTGTCGCGGTACAGGTTCAGAGCCTGGAACAGCATCTCCGGCGCAAAGTGGGATGCGAAGGCAAATGGCAGGCCGAGCTGGGCTGCCAACTGGGCGCTATACAGGCTGGAACCCAATAGCCAAAGTGGCACATGTAATCCCTGCCCGGGGACGGCCTGCACCGCCTGTCCTGGCTGCGCATCACAAAAGTAATGTTGCAGTTCTTGTACGTCGCGCGGGAAATTATCCACTTCGCCGGACAGATGGCGCCGAAGTGCCATCATCGTGCGTTGATCGGTGCCGGGCGCGCGACCAAGGCCCAGATCGATACGTCCAGGGTACAGCGATTCCAGCGTACCGAATTGCTCGGCGATCACCAGCGGCGAATGGTTAGGCAGCATTACGCCGCCGGAACCAAGGCGGATACTTTTGGTGCCAGCGGCCAGATAACCCAGCAGCACTGACGTTGCTGCGCTGCCGATACCCGTCATATTGTGGTGTTCAGCGAGCCAATAGCGTTGATAATCCCATTTCTCGGCGTGTTGTGCTAAATCTAAAGAGGCGTGAAACGCATCACGCGGTTTGGCCCCTTGTGGGATGGGGGATAAATCCAGTACCGAAACCGGTACCGCAGTTTTTTCAGTCATGTCATCGTCCATCAAAGAGTTGATCGCTTAAAGGGCGATTGCAGGGATCTGCAAACTACAAAGCCGAATGTGCTTTTAGTGTTAAAAGCATAATCCAATTTATAGTTATAAAAGAGGATATATGTGCTTGTAATATCCTTATGATAAAAATGGTTTTTTGGGAGCTTATTAAAATATGGACGTGTTGATTTCCGCCTGCCGCTTACCGCTCAGGGAGCTGAGATAATGAAAAAAAAGACATTGTTTACCCTGCTATTGATGGTGGTAGCGATCGCCATGGCGATTTTGTTCCGTGCCCATAATCAAGACCTGCTGCTGCAAGGGGAAGTGGATGCCCCCGAGGTGATAGTGGCGTCTAAGGCCAAGGGACGGGTAGTAGAGCGTTTGGTGGAACGTGGTGATGACGTCAAGGTCGGGCAGGTCATGATTCAGCTCGACAGCCCAGAACTGATGGCGCAACTGCGCTCTGCGCAGGCGACACGGGACGAAGCCAAGGCACAGCTCGATCAGTCGTTGCATGGTACGCGTGAAGAAAGCATTCGTAACTTGCGTGCCAATCTGGCGCAGGCCGAAGCCCAATACCGTAATGCGCAGAACGATTACAACCGCAACCTGAGCGTATCCGGCAAAGGGTATATTTCGAAGTCTGAGCTGGATAGCTCACGCCGTGCGCATGATACCGCCTTCCAGCAGGTGCAAGCGGCTAAGGCCAATCTGGACGAAGGGACCAACGGTGACCGTATCGAACTGCGTCAACAATATGCGGCGGCGTTGCGTGCAGCGGAAGAAAATCTGCTGCAAATCAAAGCACAAACGGACGATTTGCAGGTGTTAGCACCGGTCGATGGCGAAGTGGGGCCTATCCCGGCAGAGGTCGGGGAGCTGTTAAACGCCGGTAGCCCACTGTTGACGTTGATCCGTGTACCTGACGCCTATTTCGTGTTCAACCTGCGCGAAGACATTTTGGCTCACGTACGCAAGGGCGATAAGATCAAAATGCGTGTACCGGCGCTGAAGGACAAAATGATTGAAGCCGAAGTACGCTATATCGCCCCACTGGGTGATTACGCAACCAAACGCGCCACGCGAGCCACCGGTGACTTCGATCTGAAAACTTTCGAAGTGCGTTTGTATCCGTCACAGCCGGTGGAAGGCCTGCGCCCAGGGATGAGCAGCTTATGGCTATGGAAAGAGTAAGGGCAGGTTGGCGCTGCTTCAGCCACGCGTTCGATAATGAATGTCGCATGGCCTTTCGCAGCCCGGTTGTACACTGGCTAAGCTGGATCTTCCCGTTGATGCTGTTTGGTCTGATCAGCAGCAACTTTTCGGAAGGTACTTTGTTGGATCTGCCGGTGTCGGTGGTGGATAACGATCACAGCTCATTGTCCAAGTCGTTGACCCGGAGGCTGGATGCGGGCTCACATGCCCATGTTGAAGCCTATGACGGTGGATTGGGTGAGTCGCTGCACCGTCTGCGTAGTGCGCAGGATTACGCGTTGTTGTATGTGCCGCCGGATTTTGAAGCTGATGCGTTGGCGGGCAAGCAACCGAGTGTGGTGATGTATTACAACGCACTGTTCTACGGTGCCGGGCTGTACTCCACTCAAGATTTCAGTGGGTTGATGGCTGAAATTAACGCCAACTACCGTACTATTATCGCGGGTGAAATGGGTAAGACCTTACCGCCATTGGCGGACGTGACGCTATCGTATGGCAGTTTATTCAATGCCAGCGGCAGCTATATCTATTACCAGCAGTTCGCTGCCACCATCCATCTGCTGCAGTTGTTTGTCGTGACCTGCATGATTTACGTGTTGGCGCGCAGTAAATCGCTATTAAAAGCCCGGCCGTTTAGCCTGGCACTGCTCGGTAAACTGGCACCCTATACCCTTTGTTTCACCAGTCTGCTGATGGTTGAGATTGCTGCGTTAGTCGGTATTTTTGATGCTCGTGTTAGTGGCAACCCACTGTTTATGCTGATGATCGCTTTTTTCTATGTCATGGCAGCGCAAAGCATTGGCCTGCTGTTGTTTACTTTCACCAGCAGTACTATCACCGCTTACAGCCTGATCGCTATTTTGGTGAGTATTGCGCTGACCTTCTCGGGAATGGCGGTACCGGAACTGTCGATGCCGCTGCCTGCGCGTATCATCTCCAATATCGAGCCGCTGACTCATGCGCTGTACGCGATGTTTGACGTTTTCCTGCGTCAGGTGCCGGCCAGCGCCATTTTCAGCGTTTGTGCGTTGCTGTCGGTCTATCCTCTGGTGACCGCACTGTTAGTGCGTAACCGACTGTTGCCACGGCTACTGAAAGAGGGGGGCGCAGGATGAAAATCTATTGGCAAACCTTCATTCGGGTACTGCTCGGTATGTTGGAGCGGCCGATGTGGCTGATGCTGATCTTGTCGCTGTGTGTCATGAGCATGGTCTATGCCAACCGCACGGTGTGGGATTTGCCGGTGGGTGTTATCGATCAGGATCACAGCACGGCCAGCCGTCAACTGATCCGCCAACTGGACGCCACGTCAAAAATTGCCATCGTGACCTACGATAGCCTTGAACAGGCGAAGCTCGATCTCGGTTGGCGCAAGCTGTTCGCGGTGATCATCATGCCGGTGGATCTGGAGAAGAAGATCCTGAGTGGCCAAAACATCGTAGTGCCGGTTTACGGAGACGCCACCAACCGACTGGCCAACGGCCAGATCCAACAGGACGTGGTCGCGGCCTACCAACAGCTCCTGAATCAGTACAACAATGGGTTGCTGCTGCGTAGCGGATTCAGCGAACGGCAAGCGCAGGTGATCCTGACGCCGATACAAGGGCAAACGCTGGATGTATTCAACCCTGGCATCAGCTTTGCGGCGATCATCTTCCCCGGTCTGCTGGTGATGTTGTTGCAGCACTCGTTATTGATTGCCTGTGTACGCGTCAGCATTGCCATGAAAAGCATACCCGGCGGCAAGCCACCGTTGGCGGCTCATTTGGGCGGGCTGACGGCGTTGTTACCGATTTGGCTATTTTTGTCGATCGTGCTGTTTGTGCTGTGGCCGTGGGTATTGGGGTACCGTCAGACAGCGGGCATCCTGGAAATTTTGCTGCTGACCTTCCCGTTCTTGTTGGCGGTACTGGGGTTGGGCAAGTTGGTGACTGAGTGCTTGCGCAGCGTAGAGATGATCTACCTGACGCTGGCATTTATCACCACGCCGATATTTTATCTTTCAGGGACTATCTGGCCGCTACAGGCTATGCCAGCTTGGGTGCGGGCGATTTCCTACTGTATTCCCTCCACTTGGGCAACCAAGGCCGTTGCCGGGGTCAACCAAATGGGACTGTCGCTCAATGAAGTCTGGGGCGATGTGGCGATGCTACTGGTGCTGGGCGCCATTTATACGCTGTTGGGAATCGGTGTGGCACTGGTACGTAACAGCGTGGCGCTACGTAGCCTGTTCCGCAAACGGGCGAGTTAATTCAAAGGGCCTGAAGCCACCGTTTCCTTGACCCTTAACAAGGTGTGCAGGCCCGCGTTCTCCCATAATCACGCCCGTGGATCCTCTTACTGGTGTGATTGTATGGCTTACCAACTGAACCTGAACTGGCCCGAGTTTTTAGAGAAATACTGGCAGAAAAAACCTGTGGTTTTGAAAAATGCCTTCCCGAACTTTGTTGACCCTATCACGCCAGATGAACTGGCAGGGTTAGCGATGGAGCCGGAAGTTGACAGCCGTCTGGTCAGCCAGACAGGGGGGCAATGGCAGGCCAGCCACGGTCCGTTTGAAGATTTCGATGATCTTGGCGAAACAGATTGGTCCTTGCTGGCGCAAGCTGTTAACCATTGGCATGCGCCCTCAGCCGAGCTGGTGCGCCCGTTTCGTGTCTTGCCGGACTGGCGTCTGGATGACCTGATGATTTCCTTCTCGGTACCGGGTGGGGGTGTGGGGCCACACATCGACAATTACGATGTGTTCATCATTCAGGGAATGGGCAGCCGTCGCTGGCGAGTAGGTGATGCCTTACCGATGCGTCAGTTCTGCCCGCATCCGGCACTGCTGCACGTTGATCCGTTCGAGCCGATCATTGATGAAGATTTGGAGCCGGGCGACATCCTGTACATCCCGCCAGGTTTCCCACATGACGGTTTCACCCACGAAACTGCGCTTAACTATTCAGTAGGTTTCCGTGGGCCAAACGACCGCGACCTGATCAGCAGCTTTGCCGACTACGCGCTGGAAAATGATCTGGGCGGTGCGCACTACAGCGATCCTGATTTAACCGTGCGTGAACATCCAGGGCGGGTGGAAGAATATGAGCTTGAGCGTCTACGCTCAATGATGGTCGACATGATCAGCCAGCCGGAAGACTTTAAGCAATGGTTTGGTCGCTTTGCCACCACGCCGCGTCATGAGCTGGATATCGCTATGGCGGAGCCGCCCTATGAAGCACAAGAGGTGCTAAATGCGCTGATGGAGGGGGAAACCCTGACCCGTTTGAGTGGCTTGCGTGTGCTGCATATCGGCGATAGCTTCTTTATCAACAGTGAGCGCCTGGACACTGTGGATGTACATGCGGCCGATGCGCTGTGTCGTTATACCGAACTGGGCAAGCCGGAATTAGGCGATGCGTTGCAAAACCCGGCATTTGTGGATGAGCTGACGGAGCTGATGAATCAGGGCTACTGGTTCTTTAAAGAGTAGTCGCCGCTGCCTGCTTAACTGCCGGGTGGCACTATGCTTACCCGGCTTGCAGCACTAGACTCCAATTTCGTTGACTGCCTTTTACTGCACCAACTCCAGCCCGGCAACCCGCCGCCAGTAACCGTTGCAGTCGGCCTGATCGGTGAGCGTTAACGGCTGCGCACCATGTTCGTTAGCACGGAAGTGCTCGACCAGCGCCAGCGTCTCGGAACCCTGTGGCGAAAGACGCACAATGTCCACCAACCCTTGCATACCGGCCAGTTCGTTGCCCAGGTTGTAGCAGTAACCACTCATGGTCTGAATGCCATTGAGTACAAACACCTGCTGCTGTTCTTGCGAACGCATAACTCGCCCTTGTGGGTATTTGATGCAGCAGGTTTCGCATTCATCCTTGGCGCGATCTTCCGAGCGTGCGGTAAAGCAGCGTGCAGAATAGGCCAGTGGCAGATGACCATAGCTCAGTACTTCAACCTCAAACTGCTGGCGAAAGCCCAGTTCATCGCACTGTTCCAGCAGCTTAGCCAGCCAGTCACGTGACAGTTCGACAGGCATACACCAGCGCATCATGCCCTGACGGTGCAGCAGGCGCAGAGTGTAGGCGTTGTAGCAGTTCAGCGCATGACCAGCGACGAACGGCAGGCCGCGCTCCGCCGCCATGTTCACGCTACCCAAATCGTTGGCTTCAATCAGGAATTCACCGTTCTCCACATAACGCTTCAGTTCATTTAGCTCAGACGGTGCCTGCAATAGCGCCAGAGTAGAGAGCACCACTTGTTTACCGCTGTGGGCGATCTCTTGTGCCAGCGCTAACCAGTCGCCTACTTTCATCTCGCGTCGTTTGGTACAGACACTTTCGCCGAGATAAATAATCTCGGCACTACTATTCACCGCTTGTCGGTAAAAATCTTCGACCTCGGTTTTCGGCCAGTAGTACAGCACCGGGCCTAATGCGTATTTCATGTTTCCTCCTGCTACTGCCATTTGCGGTGATAGGCGCCTAGCGTCGTTTGCGTACCTTCAGACATCGCTCCAAGGGCTTCCATCCAGCCAGCATCGGCCTGATAGGCAGCGGGATCGGCTTGACAGCGATCAATAGCCTGACGCCAAACGCGGGCGACCTGACTGACATAGGCCGGACTGCGTTGACGACCTTCAATCTTCACCGACGCGATATTGGCAGCCAGCAGTTCCGGCAGCAGTTCCAGCGTATTGAGGCTGGTGGGTTCTTCCAGCGCGTGGTAACGCACGTCATCGACCAAATAGCGCCCCTTGCACAGCGTTGGGTAGCCGGCATTCTCATCGTCGCGATAACGGTCGATCAGCACACCATTCAGGCGTGACTCCATGCCTTGAGGGGTTTGTTGCCAGCGTACATAGCGCGCCGGTGAACAGGCGCCGACGGTATTAGGCGACTCTCCTGTGAGATAAGAGGAGAGGTAGCAGCGTCCTTCGGCCATGATGCATAGACTGCCGAAGGCAAATACTTCCAGCGGTACTAGGCTGGTGCGTGCCAACTGTTTGACCTGATGCATCGATAACACGCGCGGCAGTACGACCCGGCCGACATCGAAATGGCGCTGATAAAAGCGGATTGCCTCTTCGTTGGTGGCAGAAGCTTGCACTGACACATGACGTTCCAACTGTGGGTAACGTTCGGCGGCATATTCCAGCATGGCCAAATCAGCCAAGATCAACACGTCAGCGCCCAACTGTGCTGCCATGTCTACTGCGCGCTGCCAGCGGGCATAACCGTCCGGGTGGGCGAAGGTATTGATGGCAATATGCAGCTTACGGTTGTGACGGTGCACGTAGTCAACCGCTTCCTGCAGCTTTTTCTCGGTAAAGTTGAGGCCGGCAAAGTGGCGCGCGTTGGTATCATCTTTCAGGCCGATATACACGGCGTCGGCGCCGTTATCTACCGCGGCCTTCAGGGCCGGCAGATTACCGGCGGGACAAAGCAGCTCCATAGATTTATCCTGACTCAGCCGCACACCCGTGGCGGGCGTAGGCTGTCACAATGGTTGCCGGTGTCCGTTTTCAACCGGCAAACGCTAATCGGGAGGCAATTTTAGTGAAAGCGCGATGAACAGGCTTTGATTTGGGGCAGCTTCTGGCGTATTGATAAAGCTGGCGGTGAAATGCACTATTTGTTGATATAGAGCGCTTCAGCCGCGCGTCATTGTGGCAAAATAGCACAAGTCTGTATTGAAAGGAGTGAACGACAGTGTTGGAACAATTACGAGCGCGCATTGTGCGCCAGGGGCCGTCGCTGCTGCGCGTACCGCTAAAATTCACGCCGTTTGTTTTACAGCGTCAACTTCTGGAACAGGTGTTGGGCTGGCAGTTCCGTCAGGCGTTAGCGGATGGCGATCTGGCGTTTCTCGAGTCGCGCTGGTTAAAGATCGAAGTTCGCGATCTGGCGCTACACTGGTTTATGACGGTAGAAAACGACAAACTGGTTGTCAGCCAACACGCCGAGGCTGATGTTAGCTTCAGCGGGGATGCCAACGATCTGATTCTGATCGCGGCGCGTAAGCAAGATCCGGATACGCTGTTCTTTCAGCGTCGGCTGCAGATTGAAGGGGATACCGAATTGGGCCTGTATGTAAAAAATCTGATGGACGCCATCGAACTGGAAGCCATGCCTATGCCATTGCGCGTGGGTCTGCTGCAACTGGCGGAATTTGTGGAAGCAGGACTGCAGGAGGGCACGGTGCAAACTTCCCGTGTGCCGGTAGCATGCTAATCCGCGTAGAAATTCCGGTAGATGCCGCGGGGATCGATGCTCTGCTGCGTCGCGCTTTCGGGCGTGATGACGAGGCCGATCTGGTGCAACAATTGCGCGAAGATGGCTTGCTGACGTTAGGCATCGTCGCCACCGACGATGAAGGCGGTGTCGTGGGTTATGCCGCGTTCAGCCCAGTGGATGTGGCCGGTGAAGATCGCCAATGGGTCGGTCTGGCTCCGCTGGCGGTAGATGAAAGTCTGCGTCGACAGGGGTTGGGCGAAAAGCTGATTTACGAAGGGCTGGATGCGCTTAACGAGTTTAGTTATGCCGCGGTAGTCGTACTGGGCGAACCGGCTTACTACGGGCGATTTGGCTTTAAGCCTGCCGCCGCCTACGGTCTGAAGTGTCGCTGGCAAGATACCGAGGCTGCGTTCCAGGTTTACCCACTGGCGGAAGATGCCTTGACCGACGTAAGCGGATTAGTTGAGTACTCAGAGCCGTTTAACCGGCTTTAGCGTTAACGTCCGGCAGTAAATAATCCAATGAAAGAGGCGGGTGGCTCACCAGCCTCTCTTTTTGCGTTTTGCTTAGTTGCTTGACCCGATATTCCAGTCTCAATGCTTTTGAGCGATCCCCCGCCTGACAGTGAAAAGCCAGCACCAGTTGGCCTTTACCCCGTAGCGCCTTGGCCCCTTTGCCCGCCTGATGCTGCGCCAGCCGCCGCGTTACGTCGGTAGTAATGCCGGTATACAGCATGCCGCTGGGCATACGCAACATATACAGGTGCCAGATACTGGTGTTGGTCATATAAGTTCCCGCAAAGAATTGAGCGTTACTATAGTCAACCCGGTCCCATCGCTGAACCCTTTTTTCTGGCCTAATTTAATTCATTGATTTTTAATGTCTTTAATCTGAGGGTGAAAAAAGCCTTTTTGACCAAATAGCGATGTTACTCTTCAACAATCAGCCAATTAGCGCTAATCTTCAACGGTTCACTGCCGTACAGGCAGCTTAGAAATGGCGGCAGCGGGGGCAATAGCGAACCTGGCGAGTTCACTGCCGTACAGGCAGCTTAGAAAATTCTGGCCCATACCCCCACTCAATAGGATCGGTTCACTGCCGTACAGGCAGCTTAGAAATACTTAACAGTTACGCCCGCTGGTATTTCTAAGTTCACTGCCGTACAGGCAGCTTAGAAATATTAATATGACGGCCTGATATGTAGCAGTAAGTTCACTGCCGTACAGGCAGCTTAGAAACGGAGTTATCAGCAGGTTTACATCTGCCCAAAGTTCACTGCCGTACAGGCAGCTTAGAAAGCACCGGCATAGCCAGCTTGGCGCGGAGTTCTGTTCACTGCCGTACAGGCAGCTTAGAAAGACAGGCTGCGCCTCACGGTTAGCCAGGATTTGTTCACTGCCGTACAGGCAGCTTAGAAAGGGCGCGCATCAAGGCCGCCAAGGCGCTGGATGTTCACTGCCGTACAGGCAGCTTAGAAATGCTGCAAGCGTCTGCCCTGGCCGTTGGCCTGGTTCACTGCCGTACAGGCAGCTACAGCGGTGCGGACATCCAACGCGTTGTGGGTCCCAAACAAACGGCCACGTAAACCATGAGAGCAATGAAGATGAAAGCGTGTACGGTGTGGGGAATATTAGTTTTCAACTTGAAAACAACCCCGTCAGGGGCTACAGTGTTTTCAAGATGAATACATAAGCGAGGGATTCGCGGTGCATGTGATCAGTAGACAGCCCTTTAATGAGGCTGCAGGGAAATACCCTAATAGCGCGTTGGCGCTTCTTGATCTGATGAGGGTTCTGGAAAAAAAGACCTTCAACAGCCCGGATGAGATGAAAAGAGCGATCCCGTCACTGGATAACTTCAAGTACCGTAAAAAGTGGTGGGTGATTGATGTGTCCGGGAACACGTTGCGGCTGATGGCCTTCATTGACTTTGAAAAGCAAAAGGTTTTTGTAAAGCACATTGAGACTCATGCCGAATACGACAAGTTAACAAAGTATTATAGGGAGCATAAAGAATGACTGTTGCCACTCATATCGACGCCGACAGTGCCGAAGGCATGATCGCGACATTTGCCAACGCGGTGAAATGCATTCCTCTGATGACGGGTAATAAAAGCGAGGCTGAATATAAAAAAGCTCTTGAGTTGATTGAATATCTTGTCGATCGTGACGAGCTGAACAACCCGCTTTTTGAACCGCTTGCGGCCAAAATTACAGAATATGAAAACAGCGTCCCGGAATTCGAGGCGTTTAACCGTCGCGTGGCGGAGATCCCTACTGGGATCGCCGCGTTGCGAACCCTGATGGATCAGAAGGGTTTAAAAGCCGCTGATCTGGAAGATGAGCTGGGATCTAAAAGCAATGTCAGCAACATTCTCAACGGTCGCCGCTCATTGACTGTACAGCACATCAAGGCGCTGGCGACGCGTTTTGATGTCCCTGCTGATTTGTTTATTTGATGGGGAGGGAGGGTTCCTGGTGACCTGCCTGTCCAAACCCTAATGATTGAAATCACGAGGCGGCGCCTGTGGCGCCGTTTCTGTTCCCATTCGTCCAGTCTGGAATTTCCTTTTTAGCTGCCCTGTTCCTTAGCGGGTATGTTGCCGAAATATCGTTCCTGAGTCTCAGTGCTAAGCTAATCAAGCACCAGGGTTACAGGCAGCATAATTCCCCATCAATAATGATATTTTGTCGGTTAGTAACGGTTTTTCCATGTTGGGTATGATAAAAGCGTAACTTGTTCAGTTATACCCGTCATCTTTCAAGCCGCAGCGTTGTTACCTGCACTCGCTCTCACCCCAGTAACTTACTCGAGTAAGCGCCTGGGGATGAGCGAGCTAGTCGCCTAGCTGCAACTTGAAAGCTATAGGGTATAGTCGGTGATGCATTCGCTCTATTGACCAATCTCGAATCATTTAAATTATGGATAATTCAAGACATGAATGACTCATTCTCGCCGTCCGATTTAAAAACAATCTTGCATTCCAAAAGAGCCAATCTTTATTACCTGCAATATTGCCGTGTTTTAGTTAATGGCGGACGAGTTGAGTATGTTACTGATGAAGGGAAACAGTCTCTTTATTGGAATATCCCCATTGCTAATACTTCTGTTGTCATGCTCGGAACTGGCACTTCAATTACGCAAGCCGCAATGCGCGAGTTTGCCAAAGCGGGTGTCTTGGTTGGCTTCTGTGGTGGTGCAGGTACACCTTTATATGCGGGCAATGAAGTGGAAGTCGCCGTTTCTTGGTTATGCTCACAAAGCGAATATCGGCCAACAGAATATTTGCAACATTGGGTGAGCTTCTGGTTTGACGATAACCAACGCTTAGCTGCGGCGATAGCTTTTCAACGTGTACGTATTGAGCAAATAAAAAAACACTGGTTAAACGCCAGAATGGAGCGGGAAACCGGTTTTGCCATAGACGAAAACCGTTTGCTGGCCTTGCTGGATAAATATGAAAATAATCTGACGGCATGCCGTAATAGTACCGACTTGCTCGCGCAAGAAGCGGTGATGACCAAAGCCTTATATAAGCTGGCTGCTACGGCGGTGGGATACGGTGACTTTACCCGTGCCAAACGCGGTGGTGGTGTAGATATTGCAAACCGTTTTTTGGATCACGGCAATTACCTGGCCTACGGTTTGGCTGCCGTGGCAACCTGGGTAATTAGGTTGCCACATGGGTTAGCGGTGTTACATGGTAAAACGCGTCGCGGTGGCCTGGTATTTGACGCCGCAGATCTGATCAAAGACGCGTTGGTATTACCGCAGGCGTTTATTGCCGCGATGCAGGGGGAAGAGGAGCAAGAGTTCCGCCAGCGCTGTATTAATGGATTTCAAAAGGCAGATGTTCTGGATGTCATGATTGAGGCACTGCAAACGACTGCCCAGCAGTTAAGCCAGGTGGGGCGGTGAATATTCTTTTGGTTGCTC
The DNA here is from genome assembly GCF_001590905.1 of Serratia grimesii NBRC 13537. Lineage (GTDB taxonomy): Bacteria > Pseudomonadota > Gammaproteobacteria > Enterobacterales > Enterobacteriaceae > Serratia > Serratia grimesii. Next base: position 80,275 of record NZ_BCTT01000008.1, on the reverse strand, counting down.
AGTGTAATAAACGTGCCTTAACGGAAACTCGTCGAATATTAGATCAATTTGCCGAGCGCAAGGGCGAACGTACCTGGCAAACCGCCATCACCTACGAAGGTTTGAACACCTTGCGTAAACTGTTACGTAAAAGCGCCCGGCGTAATACGGCAGTGGCTTGCCACTGGATTAAAGGGGCTAATCAAACGGAATTACTCTGGATCGTCGGCAATCAACGTCGTTTTAATGCCGAAGGTGCGGCACCCACTAATACCACTGAACGTGATATTTTGAAAAGCCACAGTGAAAACCAATGGCATAATCTGGAAAGTATCAGCTTACTGGCGGCCATTGCGGGTTTATTCCATGACTTTGGCAAGGCCAACCAGTTATTCCAGAACGGTTTACGTGGTGTGGGGAAAAGCTTCCAGCCCTATCGCCATGAGTGGGTTTCATTGCGGTTGTTTTGTGCCTGGGTGGGTAAACGAAGCGACAAGGAGTGGCTCGCGGCCCTGGCAATGATTGAGGCGCACGATGAAGAACTGATGCTGGAAAGCCTGGTCAAAGATGCCATCGATGAGTTTATAAATCCTTTCATATCATTACCTCCGCTGGCAACGACCATTGCCTGGTTGATCGTTTCCCATCACCGTTTACCGGCTTACCCAACGCGTGTTGAAGGCAATCCACCCCAATTGTCGGCAATCGACACTTGGTTGACACAGCAATTAACCGCTGATTGGAACTCGACTAACCACCAGATTGAGGGCTGGACACCAGATGAACGCCGTGCGGTATGGGTTTTCCCTCAAGGCACCCCGATGCGCAGTATTATCTGGCGGGAAAAAGCGCATAAATTTGCTCAACGAGCGTTGCAACAATCTTCATTGATGGATTTTGGCGTGTTGGAGCAGCGCTTCACCTGCCATATGGCACGTCTGGTGCTGATGTTAGCGGACCATCACTACTCATCCTTACCACCAACGGTGGGTTGGCAAGATACCGGGTATCGGGTGTATGCCAATACTGACCGCCAAACCGGTGAATTGAAGCAGCAACTGGACGAGCACAATATCGGCGTAGGGCAAAATGCACTATTGCTGGGACGTAGCTTACCGCATATCCGAGCCACGCTGCCGGCTATTACGCGGCATAAAGGGTTTAAACAGCGCAGTAAAACCGAGAGGTTTCGTTGGCAGGATAAAGCCTACGATCTCACGTATTCAGTGCGTGAACGTTCGGTTAATCAGGGTTTCTTTGGCGTTAATATGGCCTCTACCGGCTGTGGCAAAACTTTTGCCAACGCCCGCATTATGTATGGCTTGGCCGATGAGAAGGCAGGTTGCCGTTTTTCTGTGGCATTAGGGCTACGAACCTTAACGCTGCAAACCGGCGATGCGCTGAAAGCCAAGCTTACTCTGGAAGAGGACGATCTGGCGGTGTTGGTTGGCTCTGCGGCGGTGCGGCAATTACATCAACTCAACAATGATAAATTGGAGCGGCGCGGCACCGGCAGCGCTTCGGCAGATGAGCTGTTCGCGGAGCATCATTATGTCAGTTACGGTGGCAGTCTGGATGATGGACGTTTAAGCCGTTGGCTACAAGATAGCGACAAATTGCACAAATTACTGAGTGCACCGGTATTGGTGACTACTATTGATCATCTGATTGGTGCGACGGAGGGTGTGCGCGGTGGTAAGCAAATAGCGCCGATGCTGCGTTTGTTGACCGCCGATTTAGTGCTGGATGAGCCAGATGATTTTGATATTGCCGATCTTCCCGCGCTATGCCGAGTGGTCAATTGGGCAGGAATGTTGGGTTCCCGCGTTTTACTTTCTTCTGCAACCCTACCGCCTGCGCTGGTTCAGGCTCTGTTCAATGCTTATAAATCCGGGCGAGCGGATTATCAACAAGGGTGTGGTCTGCCAGGCACACAATTGAATGTTTGTTGTGCCTGGTTTGATGAGCATGATGCCGTGCAGCATGATATTCAGGATGCCAAAGGCTTTAAGGCGGCGCATGAGGCCTTTGTTGGCAGGCGGGTGGGTAAATTGCAGAATGTGCCAGTACTGCGTCGCGCACAGTTGGTAGCGGTTCAACCAACTGGCCTGCGTGAAAGCGCGGTATTGGATAGCGTCTCGGAAACGCTATTCGCGTCGATGCAACAATTACACTCACTTCATCATCAAAAGCACCCAACGGGTAAAACCGTCTCGTTGGGGTTGATCCGTATGGCCAATATCAATCCGCTAGTGGCAGTAGCACAGCGATTATTCAATACGGCAGCGCCTGACAATACCTGCATCCATTATTGCGTTTACCACAGCCAGCACCCGTTGGCGATGCGTTCGTATATAGAACAGCGGTTGGACGAAACTTTGACGCGTTATTCTGAAGCCGCACTGTGGCAAATGGCGGAGATTGATCGCGCATTGACGGATTATCCGCAGCAGCACCATCTGTTTGTGGTGCTGGCCACCTCGGTTGCGGAGGTGGGGCGCGATCATGATTACGATTGGGCGATTGCCGAACCGAGCTCAATGCGCTCGCTGATCCAATTGGCAGGGCGTATTCAACGCCATCGGCAGCAACCCTGCGAGTATCCGAATCTGCATATTTTGCAAAAGAACGTTAAGGCGCTGAAAGGCAACCAGCCGGCTTATTGTCGGCCGGGGTTTGAGTCAACGTTCTATCAGATCCAGCTACAGAGTCATGATCTGACGGAAATATTACCGCCTGAACAATATAAAGTGATCAGTGCGATTCCGCGCGTTCAGGAGGCATTGGTACTAAAGCAGCACCATAATCTGGTCGATCTTGAACATGCCTGTCTGCGAACGGTTTTACAGGGGCGAAAGCAGCTTGATAAATACTACGCCGCGCTTTGGTGGCGCAAACAGGCAACCTGGTGCGGTGAACAACAGCGTTTGACGCCATTTCGCCAGTCTACCGAGGAGGAACCACACTACCTGTGGATAGCGGACGAAGGGGATGCGCCGTGTTTTAAATTTCCGGATGTTGTCCCTGGCCAATGGAAAACCAGCGATAACTTCCGTCAGGTTGAAGTGACCTTTGCTGAAGGCGTAGGCGCCTGGCTCACCGCAGACTATGGCGCCATTTACCAAGGATTGGCCGAAAAGCTGGATATGGAACTGACAGAGGTTAGCCAGAAATTTGGCGAAATTAATCTGAGGAAAGATAAGGCCGATCAATGGCATTTCCACCCGCTGTTAGGGGTGTTTGGCGCACTCGAATGAGTGCGCCGCTGCCTGTACGGCAGTTGACTCTTACATCTATAGAACATATTTCTAAGCTGCTTGTTCAGCAGTGTGATGATGGTAAACGCCTCAAAAAGCAAATGCTAGAATTTCCTTTTCCATCCGTATTATTTATAGAACATAGGATAATTTTGGCGTAGGCTATCTCCTATCGAACATGCGGAGGTGTCAAAATGAAACAAGGATGGACGGATAAAATTGGCAGAGTCGTTCAACTGCTGACTGTATGTATTGTTTGTATAAACCCGCTGATTCAGAGCGATGGAAACAAGTCAGACTCGCTCGGTAAGTCGAAGGTGATATCAATCCTGACTATCAATATCAACAAATGACCGCAGCTGCTGGCTCTCTTGTCGAGCCAGGGAGGCAAGGAGTGTTTATGGCCGATAATGGATTAACCGCGTTGATCGTAGAATATATCGCCAGTCGCAAGCAGCCCAAGCTGGAAGCGCTGGAAAAGGATCTTGCGAAGAAGCTGGCGGGGCTGACTGAGGCTGAAGAGATCGCGGTTGCTAGGCAAAGCGCCTTGGAACAGCGGCAAGAATTAGAGAGAAATTATACTCCACGCCATTGGCTGACTGACGCCGCCAGCCGTGCAGGGCAAATCAGTCTTGTCACTCACGCCCTAAAATTTACCCACAGCGATGCCAAAGGCAGCAGTATTTTTGCTGCGGATAGCGAGTCACATGCTACAGACCGACTTTCGAGCGCAAGCTTATCCCAACCGGCTATCGACGCCGTGGGCAATGCCGCAGCGCTGGATGTGGCGAAGTTGCTGCAATTGGAATATGAAGGCGAATCGCTGATTGCGTGTTTAAGCCGTGGCGATAGCACTCCGCTAGCGGCGTTAGCCGAAAACCCAGAGCAACTGGAACTGTGGATGGCGGGTTTCAAACAGGTGTTAGTGAATAAAAACCTTTCTTCCCATACTCTGGCTAAACAGCTTTATTTCCCGGTTGGGCCGAACGAATACCATCTGCTTAGCCCGCTATTCTCCTCCTCGTTAGCACAGGCGGTGCACCAGCGCATCAGCGATGTGCGCTTTAGCGATACTGCCAAAGAGTGTTATCAGGCCCTAAAAGCCGGTGAGTGGTACCCAGAACCTCGGGTGATCTACCCCAAAACCGCAGTGCTAAATATGGGGGGCACCAAGCCACAGAATATTTCCTATCTCAACAGCGTACGCGGTGGCCGCGTCTGGTTGCTGCCGTGTTCTGCGCCAGTGTGGTTAACCGTCAGCAAGCTGCCGTTAAACCAACAGTCTATTTTTCAGGAGCGGAAAGAGTTCTCCGCGTTGGCGAGGGATGCGGTATGGCAACTAAAACAGCACCTGCGCGATGCTAACAAGGTTCCAGGGAATAACGTAGAGATCCGTCAGCAGCGTAGCGCCTACGTCGATGAGGTTATCGATATTCTGTTTAGTTATGTGGCCGGCATTCAAAATCGGCAAGAATGGCAATGCTGGAGCCAGCGTGAGGCGTGCCAACTTTCCCGCGCACAACAGCTTTGGCTTGATCCCTGGCGGATGAAGCAGGATGAGGACTTCCGCTTTGAACGTGAAGGCGGTGGCTGGAAAAAGGAAATCGCTCTGGATTTCGGCGTTTGGCTCAATCACCAGCTAAAAAGCGAAGAGATGAAATTCAGTGAAGTTGAACGGCGCGAATGGTCGACTGCCCCCTTGTTTAAACGTCGCCTGCGTGAATTTGAAGCAGAGTTTAAGGGAGATTTTTCATGGGAGCTTTGATCGTACTGCGTCACGTACGGGTTGAGAACGCCAATGCCATCGCTGGCCTAACCTATGGTTTCCCGGCAATCACCCATTTTCTCGGTTATACCCATGCGCTATCCCGCAAGTTGCAGCAGAGCCACGGTTTGACCCTGACTGGCTGCGGCGTCATTTGTCATCAGTATCAGCTGCATGCTCATTCCTCCGGGCGTGATTATGCTTTTGCGTTAACACGTAATCCCTTGACCAAAGAGGCTAAAACGGCGGCGTTCAATGAAGAAGGCCGGATGCACATGACAGTATCCTTGCTGCTCGAGTGTCATGGAGCCATCGCTAATGGCGATGAGGGCGCCAGAGCTCTGGAAAAATATCTCGCCGATCTGTGCCCAGCTCAGCGTTTGGCTGGTGGTGTGATTACCGACATCGGTACGATCAAAGTTATGGGCACCCCTGAAAAGCCAGCGGACTTGCGCAGGCTGATGCATCGTTTACTGCCCGGGTTTGCTCTGCTCGATCGTAGCGAGCTGTTGGCCAACCATTATCAAACGCTGCAAGAGAGCAACCCGCAGGCCGAACTGTTGGACGCCTGGCTGGATTTTGCCGCAGTAAAATATCAACCCGCCAGCGAACAAGATCCCCAATGGCGTTACGTGCCGAAACCGGCTTCGGGTTATTTGGTACCAATGCAAACCGGCTATCGGGGGATCTCTTCACTATATGCACCGGGTGAGGTAGCAAAAACGCGCGATCCTTCAACACCTTTCCGTTTCGCCGAGCCGGTTTACGGCATTGGCGAGTGGCGCAGCTTGCACCGTATTACCGAACTGAATCAGTTGTTATGGCAATACCATCATCAAGGCGATGACTACCTATGTCGCAGTGCCGTACCTGCCGTGATGGAAACCTACGAATTTAACGATGAAGAATAATTTAAAGGATTAATAACTATGGCTACTGTAAAGACCGCTTCTGTATTGGCATTTGAGCGTAAATTGGCAAACTCGGACGCCATCATGTACGCCGGTAATTGGCAACAACCTGAATGGACACCGATTGCCATTCAAGAAAAAGCGGTGCGTGGCACCATTTCTAACCGTTTAAAAAATGCTGTCGCTAGCGATCCTGCTAAATTGGACGCCGAAATTCAAAAGCCTAATTTGCAGCGGGTGGACGTAGCGGCATTGCCGTTTGACGCCGATACCTTGAAAGTGAGTTTTACCCTGCGTGTACTGGGTAATCTGGCACAGCCATCGGTATGTAACGATCAGGATTACCAGGCTGAATTAGCGCGAGTGATCCAGGGGTATATCAAGGAGCAGGGGTTCAAAGAACTGGCCGGGCGCTATGCTGAAAACCTGGCGAACGGACGTTTCTTGTGGCGCAATCGCGTTGGCGCTGACGAAATTACTATTACCGTTAAAGGCAAAGAGAAGACCTGGCAATTTAACGCTACTGATTACAATTTGCGTGAGTTTAGCCAACCGAATAAGGCACTGGCTGAACTGGCCAAGGAAATTGAGCAGGGCTTGTCTGGGGAGAGTTTCTCTTTCTTCAGCGTCGATGCTGAAGTGCGTTTGGGCAAAGGACAGGAAATTTTCCCTTCGCAAGAATTGGTATTGGACAGTAATAGCAAGAAAAGCAAAGTGTTATATCAGGTCGATGATATTGCCGCCATGCACTCACAGAAAATTGGTAACGCGCTGCGTACCATCGATAGCTGGTATCCCGAAGCTGAAACGTTGGGATTGGGGCCGATCGCGGTGGAACCTTATGGTTCGGTGACTAGCCGTGGGCAAGCCTATCGTCAGCCAAAACAGAAAATGGATTTCTACACTTTGCTGGATAATTGGGTCACTAAAGGCAAAGTCCCCGATGTGGCGCAACAGCACTATGTGATGGCGATTTTAATCCGTGGTGGCGTGTTTGGCGAGAAGGGTGAATAAGGGGGCTAACATGGATCATTATCAGGATATTCGTGTATTGCCCGATCCTGAGTTCAGCGAACCCATGTTGATGGCTGCGCTATTCGCCAAGCTGCATCGGGCGTTAGCTTCCTATGCTCAAGGGAATATCGGCGTCAGCTTCCCAGACATGCAGCGTACGCCGGGTGCTGTTTTACGGCTGCACGGTAGCGGTAAGGCGCTGATGGAACTTCAGGAAAGCGGTTGGCTGAAAGGGTTGCGCGACTATACCGGCGTAGACCCCATTCAGACTGTGCCAGCGGGCGCTCAATACCGAACGGTCAGCCGGGTTCAGGTCAAGAGCAGTGCAGAGCGCCTGCGAAGGAGGTCGGTCAATAAAGGTTGGTTAACTGAGGAACAGGCCAGAGAAAAGATCCCGATGACCAGTGAACAACGCTCTTCACTTGCGTTTATTGCGTTGAAAAGCCTCTCTTCGGGGCAAAGTTTTCGCCTGTTTCTAAAGCAGGGAGCATTGCGGAAAACGCCGGTGGAAGGAAAGTTTAGTTTCTATGGCTTAAGCCCATCAGCCACGGTGCCATGGTTCTGACCCTATATTTTGTGGCAGGGATAACTTATTGATTTTATTATCTCTGCCCCATGCCTGGAAAATTTGGGTTAAAGCATGAAATAACCAATATTTTATTTAATAGTCAGTTTGTTACTGGTTATTTCGTACAGTTCACTGCCGTACAGGCAGCTTAGAAAAATCTGGCCACTCTTCCAGGGGCTGGACAATTGTTCACTGCCGTACAGGCAGCTTAGAAATAACATTACGTTACCAAGGGTCTGAGCAGTAGGTTCACTGCCGTACAGGCAGCTTAGAAATGGATGCGTACCGTACTGGCGTCGTGCTGTTCGTTCACTGCCGTACAGGCAGCTTAGAAATCGGCCAGATACGGTGGTATAGAAGCCGACAGGTTCACTGCCGTACAGGCAGCTTAGAAATGGCCCCAATACTGACACTGACAAGCCCAATGGTTCACTGCCGTACAGGCAGCTTAGAAAGTGACCCGTCACGATGGGAAGCAGAGCACGGCGTTCACTGCCGTACAGGCAGCTTAGAAACGTATGGCCGTCGGTGACGGTAACGGCACGTTGTTCACTGCCGTACAGGCAGCTTAGAAAAGTGCGCGATTGTTCGGGATCATACGCACAGCGTTCACTGCCGTACAGGCAGCTTAGAAATTCCGCGCGCCCGCGTGTACTGACATCACAGCGTTCACTGCCGTACAGGCAGCTTAGAAACAAAACGCGGTAACTGTAGCCGCGTCGCAAATGTTCACTGCCGTACAGGCAGCTTAGAAACAAATTGTTGGCGCTTGATATCGACAGCATTGGTTCACTGCCGTACAGGCAGCTTAGAAACACGTTGATGATGATCTTTGTGATGCCCTGTTGTTCACTGCCGTACAGGCAGCTTAGAAAAGTGCAACCGCTACGCGATGCCACAGAGTCACGTTCACTGCCGTACAGGCAGCTTAGAAATCACAGTAACCATGCGTATCATGAATGGGGTGGTTCACTGCCGTACAGGCAGCTTAGAAAAGACATCAAAAAAATCTGCTGGGTACCAACCAGTTCACTGCCGTACAGGCAGCTTAGAAAAATCAGTGCGGTAATTGGATTGCGGCATAACAGTTCACTGCCGTACAGGCAGCTTAGAAATTAGCCAAAGTCGGGCAGTTATGCGGCTTGATGTTCACTGCCGTACAGGCAGCTTAGAAATGATGATTTCGCCTGGCACCCAGTAAGTAAATGTTCACTGCCGCACCGGCAGCATAGGGAAGCCTTTCTGGACAAGGATATACAGCAACGTTGGTGGCCAGGGACGGATTATGATGGCATGTTCCCCGTCGTAATCCTATCCCCGACCACCCATGGCTTATTACCGCTAGCCTTTTTTCCCTGCCATTTCAAAACGAGGTGAAACCAGACCGTACAACGTCCAACCGAGGAAGGTGGCAATTGCGCCCCACATCATGGCTTCTTCGCCGGAGCTGTAGAGTGCATAGAAGCTGTAGAGTGCCCCAATACCGGCGATGATATTGGCAATCCGCGCTTTGTTCTCCGGTACTTTTGCCACCTTCTGAATGATGATCAGCGCTGCCATCGACAAGATGTAAGGGATGATATTGGTCACCACAGCCAGATTCACCAACACGTTGAACTGCTTATTCAGCGACGGGCTGATGGTCATCAGAGACAGCACGCTCTGGATCACCACGATGGTCAACATACCTTTAACCGGAGCATCGGCCTTGCTGAGTTTGGAGAAAATTTTCGGGAAGAAACCGCTGTCGGCAGAGGATTTGAACACCTGCGCAATGGTGAACTGCCAGCCCAGTAGTGAGCCGACGCAGGACATGATCATCAGTGCCATGATGATCTTACCGACTGTCGGGTTGAACATGTGTGAAAACGCTAGCCCGAAAGGCGCGGTCGAGTTAGCCAGGTCCATATTGGGTACGATACCTGCAATGACGTTGGTTGAAACGATGTAGATAACCGCAGCACTGAGAGTACCGCCGAGTACGGCGATCGGAACATTACGTTCAGGGTTTTCCACGACGTCAGTATTGGCACAGGCGGATTCAAGACCCAGGAAGGCCCACAGTGTCATGGAGATAGAAGCCCCAATGGCTTCAAACGTTGGCACCGAATGCGGATTCCAGGCGGCGATATAGGCGCTGCCACTGAACCAGTGCCAGCCGATGATCGAGATTCCCACCACCGGGATAATAACGCCCCAGACCGTGATACCGCTGATCCTGCCGGTAATGCGTGCACCACCGAAGTTAGCGACCGTGGCCAGCCACAGCACACCAATGGTGGCGATACAGATCCCTAATGGGCTTAGATTGGCGCCAAACAGTTCAGTGCCGTAGCCGACGGCGGAAATAGCGATGGCGATATTGGCAATCAGCAACGATACACCGTAGGTGTAGTTCGCCATGAAATTCCCTGATTTACCGAAGGCGTATTCGGCATACCCGCCCATGCCGCCGGATTTTCGGCTGAACATGCCGCATTTGGCAAAAGCATAAGCGAGCGCCATTGAACCTATGGCAGTGACCAACCAGGATACGATGGAAATTGTGCCTACTTCGGCCAGTTTGGTTGGCAGCATAATTATGCCAGAACCCATCATGTTCACTGCGGTTAGGATCGTTAACTGAACGACCCCCATTTTATTATTAGACTTACTCATGATCATTCTCTCTTTTATAATGCGATCTGGGCGGTGAAGGGTATTCACCGCCTTGTAATGTGTTTAATTTTTCATTACATAACCGTACGCGCGGTTCCAGCCATCTTCATCTTTCTGGATATACACGCCTTGTAATTCCGGTGCGAAACCAGGCAATAAATTGATGCCTTCTTCCAATGCCAGGAAATAACGCTGTGCAGCGCCACCCCAAATTTCACCAGGTACTACACACAAAACACCTGGGGGATAAGGCAAAGCACCTTCAGCGGCAATTCTGCCTTCGGCTTTCGCCAATGAGACCAATTCCACATTGCCGCGAACAAACTCGGTGTTTGCATCTTGTGGATTCATGGTTACGCGAGGGAAATAACTTTTCCTGAACATTTCTTTTTGCAGTTCTTTAACGTCATAGCTTACGTAGAGGTCATGCATTTCTTGGCAGAGTTGGCGAAGGGTATAGTTTTCATAACGCTGCTGATTGTTTTTATAAACCGCAGGCAAGACTTCGCTAATTAAAGAGTCTTGTTCGATATGTTTTTCAAAACGAGCAATAAGCGCCACCAAATGCTGCATTTTGGCGATGTCTTCGGCCGGTGTGAGCAAGAACAAAATAGAATTGAGGTCGCATTTCTCCGGCACGATGCCGTTTTCGCGCAGATAGTTGGCCAGGATAGTCGCCGGAATACCGAAATCGCTGTAGTTGCCACTTGCCGTATCAATACCCGGCGTGGTGAGTAGTAACTTGCATGGATCGACAAAATACTGTGACTCTGCATAGCCTTCAAAGGCGTGCCATTTCTCGCCGGGAATAAAGTTGAAGAAACGCAAATCGTTGGCCATTGCTTCGGTGTCATAAGATTGCCAGGCTTTGCCGTCGATCTGGTCCGGTACGAAAGGTTTGATTAAGCTACAGGTGTCCAGCAGCATTTTGCGCGCTTCAATGCCTACGCGAACGCACTCTTTCCACAGACGTTGACCACTCTTACCTTCATGCATTTTGGCATTGACGTCCAGTGCGGCAAACAGTGGGTAGAATGGGCTGGTGGAAGCATGCAGCATAAAGGCATTGTTAAAGCGTTTGTGGTTGCAGTAACGATCTTGCCCCTTGATATGCTTGTCTTTCTTGTGAATTTGCGAGGTTTGTGAGAACCCGGCCTGCTGCTTATGGACAGACTGAGTCACAATGATCCCAGGATCGTTTTCATTGAGTTCAAGCAGCAAAGGCGAGCAGTCTTTCATCATCGGAATGAATTGCTCATAGCCGACCCAGGCCGAATCGAACAGGATGTAATCGCACAGATGGCCAATTTTATCGACTACCTGACGGGCGTTATAAATGGTGCCGTCATAGGTGCCCAACTGAATGATCGCCAAACGGAAAGGTCTGGCTTCATTGGCGCGTTCAGGGGCGACTTCGCGGATCTGCTGGCGCAAATAGCGCTCTTCAAAGCAATGGGCGTCGATTCCGCCGATGAACCCGAACGGATTGCGGGCGGTTTCCAGATATACCGGCGTCGCGCCTGCCTGAATCAGCGCACCATGATGGTTGGATTTATGGTTATTACGGTCAAATAGCACCAAATCACCGCGTGTCAGCAGGGCATTGGTCGCTACTTTGTTTGAGGCAGATGTACCGTTGAGAACAAAATAGGTTTTATCAGCGTTAAACACTTTAGCGGCATGCTGTTGTGCTGCGCAGGGAGCGCCTTCATGAATCAATAAATCCCCCAATTTCACGTCTGCGTTGCACATATCAGAACGGAAAAGGGTCTCGCCGAAGAAGTCAAAGAACTGGCGTCCTGCCGGATGTTTACGGAAGAATTCGCCCCCCTGATGCCCTGGGCAAGCAAAGGTCGCGTTACCCATCTCGACATATTGCGTGAGCGTATTAAAGAATGGTGGCAGCAACTCACTTTCATATTTTACCGCTGCGGCTTCCAGCTGTTTGCCATAGAACTGGGTATTTTTGCCACAGAGTTCAAATACACCATGCAGGGCTGGGAGTATGGCGTTGTCCAACTCTTCTTCGCAGCAAACTGCGACAAACAGAGGAATATTCAAGCCGATCTCTTCGAGGTGTGCCACCATACCCTGAGTGACGTCTTCTACCGACAGCACGATGGCAGCAATATCATTGAAGTCACTCTGATGGACATCGACAATTTCACGAGAGGTTTCAAAACAGCCTACTGTTTTGATATTGGCGGCAATTTTCAATTTATTCATTTTTATCATTCTTCAGACAAAGGTATTCCAGCAACAAGATTAATGATCTTATTGTGATTACCTTATATAAAATAAAAGTGTGAGAAGAACATGACAGTGCTTAATAGCACAGCCTGAGTTCTCTCTATTGTATTTTCTGATGCTGCGTTTACGCGATACAGCTATTCACTTGCACGATTTACTGAAAAATTGATGTGCATATCCGTCCTGATTTCTCAGGATAAATAATGTAGACGTAATAGTGATCGGCTGCTTTGGGTAAAGCGAGAGGGGGTGTTATCTGAAGTTAAAGAAGGCAAAGCTAAAGCAGCTGCGATGAGCCATCATCATAATATGCGTAGTGCGCCTAATATGTGCCATTTTTCGGTTGTTATTTTCCATTTCTAATCCACCTTGCTGAGTGAAAAGATGGCGCTATTTTAACGCCCTTCAGACTAAAATGTGTGACGTTAGTCACGTAAATATGGCAATTGATAAATAATTATTCACTTGTTATTCAGTGATGTGCATAAACAGTGAGTGATGCCATTTTTTGCATGTAAATAGATTGATAAAAAAAAAGGATTTTTTGCATCATGTCTTGCCGGTGATAGAGAGTGGACAAAAAAATTGCGTCTAAACTGGCTGTATAATGCACATATGAAGATGCTTTGTTTTTTTAATGTTATAAATACACTCACGATGTTTTGGAATATTAATTCATGTTTAGTGTTTTTATATTCGTTTTTAATTTTTGCTGGCATTATCGTTATTTGTGACCCTCCTCAACAACGCAAGGTAAGATGAGGAGAGATGAAAGGGAGAATTGACGTTGAAAACGACTGAAGAGCAACAACAGATCGTACATTTCCTCAGTAAGCAGCATGTGCTAACGCTTTGCGCCGGTAATGGTATGGACATGTGGTGCGCCAACTGTTTTTACGTGCTTGATGCCGAGAATATGGCGCTGTGGCTGATGACGGAAACGCACACTCGTCATGGCGAGTTGATGCTGCAAAATAGCCGAGTGGTCGGCACTATCGCACCAAAGCCGAAGACTATCGCGTTGATCCGCGGCGTACAGTATCGCGCTGAAGCGGTGATGCTGAGCGGCGATGAAGAAATGCGGGCACGTGCGCGTTACTGCAAGCGTTTTCCAATAGCCAAGATGATGAAAGCGCCGATTTGGCGGCTGGCTCTACAAGAAGTGAAAATGACCGACAACACCCTCGGCTTCGGCAAGAAACTGCATTGGGCGCGGATCTGACGTAATAAACTATACTTTTCAGAGTGATCAATCGGCAGGAGGGTATATGGCACGGGTATTCATTGTAGGGGCTACCGGGTTGGTGGGGCGCGAATTGTTGCGCCTGTTGCAGGCCGATCCGCAGGTCACGGCGATCGTGGCGCCAACGCGCAAGCCGCTGCCGGCGCATGGAAAATTAGTCAACCCCGTGGGTGATGACCTGTTCGCACTACTGACAAAGCAGGAGCAGCCGGTCGATATTGTTTTCTGTTGCTTAGGCACCACACGACGTGAGGCAGGCAGCGATGCTAATTTCCACTACGTCGACTACACACTGGTGATCGAAAGCGCGTTGACCGGCCGGCGGTTGGGCGCCCAGCACTGTCTCGTTGTCAGTGCGCTAGGGGCGAATATCCGTTCCACCTTCCTCTATAACCGTACTAAAGGGGAGATGGAGCAGGCATTGCGTGAGCAAAACTGGCCGCGACTGACGTTGGTGCGCCCATCGATGTTGTTGGGCGAGCGTTCATCGCCACGTTTGCTTGAACGTATCACCGCGCCACTGTTCACATTGTTACCCGGCAAATGGCGCGCAGTTGCCGCAAAAGACGTGGCGCAAACGCTGTTGGAGCAGGCGTTCAGCCCCGGCAGCGGCGTTAAGGTATTGGAATCCGATCGGCTGCATTGCTTTCACAGCGCACACTGAGATTATCGAACGCCAGCTCCAGGTCGAGTGGTAATTCGTTATCCATCAGCCACAGATCGAGATGATGGCTGATATGCGTAAGCAAAGTGCGGCCTGGCTGCAGGCGCTGCTGAATCTCCAACGCGCGGGTTAAATCGTTATGATTACGTGGCATCTGGGGTTGGGGCGGCAGACTACAGTCGAGTATCAGCAAATCCAGCGGTACCTGGCGCAGGAAAGCGTCGGTATCCGGCGGCAAACCGACAGTATCGGTCAGGTAGGCCAGCGATTTCCCTGCGGCCTGGATCAGATAACCCAGTGTGAGTTTCGAATGATGCAGAGGCAGCGGCGTGACGAGCAATCCTCCCAACTCAAGGGTTTCGAAAGGTTTGAACGGAGGTTGAAATGCCAGAATACCGGGGTGCTTAAAGAGATCATCGCAACCCTGTTCATCTGCCGGACCGTACACGGGGATGAAATTTCCGCACCCCCAACGCAAAGGAAATAACCCCTGTACGTGATCCATGTGGTAATGTGTCAGTAAAAAACGTTGAATTTCCCCCGCCGAAAAGCGCCGTTCTAACGACGGTAATCCTGCATCCAGCAAGGTCGTTTCTCCCTGAAATTTAAGCATCGCGCTGCAAGGTCTGCGCCTGAATGCAGGCTCGCGTCGCGCCCGCTGACAGACTAAACAATCGCAACCAAACACGGGGATCTGTTGCGCGCCGCCGGTACCGAGAAACGTCAGTTGCATGTCGTCACTCCCATCCTCTTTGCCTTTCACGCCACAGCCTTGTTGGCTGCAACGTGAAATTCATTGGGTAAGATTGATAAGGCTCTAGAGATATTTTTCTGCAAAGGCATGAATGTCGCGAAAATCTGCCAGCCGTTGCTGTAGCGTCTGATGATCCCAATGCCACCACTGGCTACGTTCGATACGTTCAATCAGTGCATCATCAAAACGCATGCCGATCTTTTTGGCCGCCACCCCGGCGACAATCTCATAAGGGGCCACATCCTTGGTCACCACGGCGGCACTACCAATTACCGCACCGTTGCCGATGCTGACGCCGGGCATCACGATGGCGTTATGGCCGATCCACACATCGTGGCCTATGGTCACATGGTGCTCACGTCGCCAGTCGAAAAATGCCTCGTCATCTTCACCCAGATCGTACTCTGAAGCACGGTAGGTGAAATGATGTTGGGCGATGCGTTGGTAGGTTGGGTGGTTGCCAGGATTGATGCGTGCGTAAGAGGCGATTGACACAAATTTGCCGATGGTAGCGTAGAAAATCTGGTTATGTCCGGCAGTGTAGGAATAGTCGCCCATTTCCACTTCTTCCAGAATCGCGTCATCAGCCAGGTGGACATACTGACCGAGTCGACTGCGGGTTAGGGTTACGTTGTCGCCGATTCTCGGTTGTGCAAAGTCGCTCATAGTATGGCGTCCTGAGGGTATTTTGTGGATGAAGGAAGCAGCGCGAAAAGCGCTGCCAAAGTGTCATCGAGGTTGCCGTCGTTATCCAACAAACGGCAATGGGTGGGCAGATGCTGTTGATACTCCGCTGCCCGTACCAGTCGCTGCTCGATCTGGTCGGCACTTTCACGTCCACGGTTCTGTAGACGCTGACGCAGAATATCGGTGCTGACTTGCAGGCACACCGGCAGCAGTTGTACACCGTAGCGCTGCTGCGCCTGCGGCAGGTGGGCGCGCGAACCATTGACCACCACGTCGATCCCCTGAAGTAACCAGAGATCCACCTCGATCCCAAAGGCGTAATGGTGTTGGTGCGCTTGCCAGTCGAGGGCAAAAAGCCCCTTGGCACGGCGGCGCAGGAACTCCGGTTCGCTAAGTGCAATATGGTTCTCGCAGCCGGCGTCTGCCGGTCTGGTGATATAGCGGTGCGCGACCAGCGGCGCGTTATCAGCATCGGCACGCAGTGCAGCCAGCAGGCTGTCTTTACCCGAGCCGGAAGGCCCCACCAGATAGATAAGATGCGCCATCAGAACACCTGCTTGCCCTGGCGCCACACGTTTTGCACGTAGATGTGCTCGCCGTGCGACCGTGCTAATACCAGATCCGCGCGTAATCCTTCGGCGATGGTACCGCGATCCTGCAAATCCAACGCCCTGGCCGGGTTGCGGGTGATCATCTGTACCGCTTGCGGCAAGTTATAGCCATTGCGCTCATCGGCGGCGATGCGAAATGCTGCATCCAATAGACTGGCCGGGTAATAATCTGAGGATAAGATATCTAGCACCCCCAGCGTCGCCAGATGGTGCGCTGCAACGTTGCCGGAATGTGAGCCGCCACGCACGATGTTCGGTGCGCCCATCAGCACCTGCAATCCTTGTTGGTGCGAAGCAAGGGCAGCATCTTCGGTAGTGGGGAATTCGGCAATCACACTACCCAGTGCGCAGGATTCGTTGACGTGGGCGGCGGTAGCATCGTCGTGGCTGGCGAGCGAAATTTTACGCGCCCGACAATGGGCGGCAATGGCTTCGCGATTCGGCGTGGCCCAGCGGCCAGAAAGCTCGACCTGCCGCTCTTCATACTCGCTCATCTGCTGATCATTGAGATGATATTTGCCCTGATAATACTCCCGGTATTTTTCGCGTGAGGCGAACTGGCGCTGGCCCGGTGAATGGTCCATCAACGACACCAGCGACACGCCGGGTTTGTCCATCAGTTGTTCGAACAGCGGCAGGGTACTTTCGTTGGGCAGTTCGCAGCGCAGGTGCAACCGGTGTTCGGCGCGATTGACCCCGGCGCGCTGGCTGTGGATCACCGCGTCGATCATTTTTTGCAGGTTTTCCAGACGATGACCGCCGTCACGTACGTCACCTATCGCCACCGCGTCCAGCACCGTGGTGATGCCGTTGGCCACCATCAGTGCATCATGGCTGCTCATCGCCGAATGCGCTGGCCAGTCGACATTTGGGCGCGGGGTGAAAAACTTGTCTAAGTTATCGGTGTGCAGTTCAATTAACCCCGGCAGCAGCCAGCCGCCTTCGCCGTTCAGTGCTTGTGGCAATTGGCTTGGCGTATCGGCAAAGCTGCGAATAATACCGTCGCTTACCTCCAGCGATCCTTCTACGATCTGATCTTCCAGCACCAGTTTAACGTTATTGATGATCATCAGAGGATCTCCAGCGCCTGTGGCGCCTGCATGTCATATAACCGGTCGGCGACCTGTTGGCGGACGCCTTCGTCATGGAAAATACCGACGATCGCCGCGCCGCGTTGTTTAGCCTGTTCGATCAGCCCGACCACTGCCGCGCTGTTGCGGCTGTCGAGTGACGCGGTCGGCTCATCGAGTAGCAGGATCGGGTAGTCGACAATAAAGCCGCGCGCGATGTTCACCCGTTGTTGTTCACCACCGGAGAAGGTGGAGGGGGCCAACTGCCACAGGCGCTGCGGTACGTTGAGCTGATTGAGCAGCGTCTCGGCGCGTTCGCGGCATTCGGCGCGGTTTACGCCCTGTTCCAGCAGCGGCTGCATCACGACGTCCAGCGCGCTGATCCGCGGGATCACCCGCAGAAATTGACTGACCCAGCCGAGGGTATGGCGGCGAACCGCCAGGATCTGGCGCGCTTCGGCCTGCACCATGTCCAGCCATTCCCCCTGATGATTGACCCAAATATGGCCGCTGTCGGGCAGGTAGTTAGCGTACAGCGAACGTAATAGAGTCGATTTTCCGCTGCCGGAATGCCCGTGCAGCACCACGCATTCGCCACTGCTGACGGTCATGTTGGCATCGTGTAGCACCGGCAGTTGTGTGCCGTGCTGCTGGTGGAGCACAAAGGTTTTACTAAGGTGTTCAACCCGGATTTGAATAGTCATCTGTTATCACCTTGCGTTACGACAGCACCGAAGAAACCAGCAGTTGGGTATAGGGATGATGCGGATCGTCCAGCACCCGGTCGGTCAGGCCACTTTCCACCACTTCGCCCTGTTTCATCACCAGCAACCGGTGTGCCAGCAGACGTGCTACGCCGAGATCGTGGGTAACGATCACCGCCGCCAACTGCATCTCCACCACCAGGGTGCGCAGTAGGTCGAGCAGTCGCGCCTGTACTGAAACGTCCAGCCCGCCCGTAGGTTCATCCATAAATACCAGCTTCGGGTGGGTCACCAGATTACGGGCGATCTGCAATCGCTGCTGCATGCCACCGGAGAAGGTGGTTGGCAGATCGTCAAGGCGCGATACCGGGATCTCGACGTCTTCCAGCCATTGGGCAGCCTGGCGGCGGATGTCACCGTAGTGGCGCTGGCCGATAGCCATCAGACGTTCACCAATGTTGCCACCGGCAGAAACCTTGGGGCGTAGCCCGTCGAGCGGATGCTGATGCACCACGCCCCAGTCGGTGCGCAGCAAACGGCGGCGATCGCTTTCCGCCATCGCGTACAGGTCGTGCTGTTGTCCGGCTTGCGGACGGTAGATGATCTGTCCATTCTGCGGCGCCAGCCGTGCAGAGATCGATTTCAGTAGCGTGGTCTTGCCAGATCCAGATTCACCGACGATGCCCAGCACTTCACCGGGATAAATATCGAAAGACACATCGCTAAAACCTTTGCCGGGTGCGTACAGGTGAGTAAGGTTAGCCACCGACAGTAGCGGTGTGGTGCTCAAAGGGGTGGAAGTCATCAGTGCTGCACCTTTTGCGAAGGTTGCGCCAGTTGCTGCTGGCAGTAATCGGTATCTGAGCAGACGAACATGCGGTTGCCCTGGTCGTCGAGCACCACTTCATCCAGATAGCTGTGGCGTGAGCCGCACAGCGCACAAGGCTCGTCCCACTGTTGTACGCTGAACGGATGATCGTCGAAGTCCAGGCTCTCTACCTTGGTAAAGGGTGGCAGGGCATAGATACGTTTTTCGCGCCCAGCGCCAAACAGCTGTAATGCGGGCATCATGTGCATCTTCGGGTTATCGAATTTCGGTATCGGCGACGGGTCCATCACGTAGCGGTCATTGACCTTTACCGGGTAGGCATAGGTGGTGGCGATATGACCGTAGCGCGCGATGTCCTCATATAGTTTCACCTGCATCACGCCATACTCTTCCAGTGCGTGCATCTTGCGGGTTTCGGTTTCACGCGGTTCGATAAAGCGCAAAGGTTCGGGGATCGGCACCTGATAAATCAGGATCTGGTCCTCGCGCAAGGCGGTTTCTGGAATACGGTGTCGGGTCTGGATCAGCGTAGCCTCCGGCGTGCGTTCGGTGGTGGCAACCCCGGCGACACGCTGGAAGAAGCGGCGGATGGAGACGGCGTTAGTGGTGTCGTCGGCCCCCTGGTCGATCACCTTCAGCACGTCGGCGCGGCCAATCACGCTGGCAGTCAACTGAATACCACCGGTGCCCCAGCCGTAGGGCATTGGCATCTCACGGCCGCCGAACGGCACCTGATACCCGGGGATCGCCACCGCTTTCAAAATAGCGCGGCGGATCATACGTTTGGTCTGTTCGTCCAGATAGCCAAGGTTATAGCCGGTTAATACTTCACTCATCGCGGACCTCCTGACGCTCGCTAAACTCCTGCCGCAGACGTTTGAGCAATTCCAGTTCGGCCTGGAAATCGACGTAGTGTGGCAATTTGAGATGGGAAACAAAGCCTGCGGCTTCGACATTGTCGGCATGGGCCAGAACGAACTCTTCGTCTTGCGCCGGGCTGGCGATGCCTTCGTCGTATTCAGGGCTTTGCAGAGCACGGTCCACCAGTGCCATCGCCATTGCTTTGCGTTCAGCACGGCCAAACACCAGGCCGTAGCCGCGGGTGAAATGTGGTGGTTGGTCTGCTGGGTCAATGAAACCGTTGACCATTTCGCACTCGGTTAACAGGATCTCGCCGATATCTACGGCGAAACCCAACTCTTCGGGCACTATCTCGACGGAAACATAACCCGTGCGGATTTCACCGGCGAACGGATGGGTACGGCCGTAACCACGCTGAGTGGAATAGCTCAGTGCCAGCAGGAAACCTTCGTCACCACGTACCAACTGCTGTAAGCGTGCCGAGCGGGAGCAGGGGTAAACCGGAGGATTGCGGGTGATATCATCCGGCGTGCTGCCGTCATCCTGTTCCGCCAGTGCTAACTGCTGCTGGCTGAGCAGACTGAACACGTGCGCGCAGTTCTCTGGCAAGGGTTCGTCGGCATGGGGTGCACGCGGCGCTTCACCTTCCGCCAACAGGGCAAAATCCAGAAGGCGGTGGGTGTAATCGTAGGTGGGGCCCAGGACCTGCCCGCCGGGCAAGTCCTTGTAAACCGCAGAGATACGGCGTTCCAGCCGCATATTAACGGTCTCTAAAGGTTCGCTGACCGCCAGCCGTGGCAAGGTGGTGCGATAGGCGCGCAGTAAGAAAATCGCCTCGACCAGATCACCGCTCGCCTGCTTGATCGCCAGTGCTGCCAATTCCGGGTCGTAGATACCCCCTTCGGTCATCACGCGATCTACCGCTAATCCCAACTGTTGTTCAATTTGTTGGGTGCCGAGCGCCGGTACGCTGTCGTCACCGCGTCGCAGTTGCTCTTGTAACTGATGGGCGGCCTCAATGGCTTTTTCGCCCCCTTTAACGGCAACGTACATCAGCACACCTCCACGCGGGTGGTCCGCGGTAACGCCAGAAGACGTGCACCGCAGGTCAGTAGAAAGTCCAACCCTAGCGGGAAGCGCTGCGGGCGGTTGATGAGATAGTCCAGTAGTGCTGGAGGTAACGACGGTGAGATAATCCGTTGATGTTCAATGCCGGGGCCGGTGAGTCGCAAAGCTGCGCCCTGTTCCAAACTCTCGAGCTGCACCACGACGGTGGTACTGAATTCGGGGGAGATCTCACTGCCGTGCGGCAATGCTTGTAAATCAGTGGCTTGCAGTTGCGCATCGAACAGGGCAAAACACACCTGATCAGCCTGTGTCGCCATTGGTGCACCGCTATGGAAGCGAATGTTTGTTAGCACTTGCTCACTTTCTAGCGCTGAACACAGTTGCAGTGGGGTCTCCTGATCCGCCAGCGTCAGCAGTGCGGCGGTACTGGCGGCATTCAATGTGCCCCAGGCCGGGCTGCCCGGAAGCGTGACGACATGCCCTGGCTCGCTTAACGCCTTAAGAATCAAACGGAAAGCTTGTTGCGATTGTTCTATCGGTTGTGCAAAACCTGTCAGTAGGCTCATTGGTTAATCCCCTCGCACCAGCGTAAAGAAGTCCACCCGGCTGGACGCAACTGCCCGCGCGCGCAGCTGGCGCTGTTCATGCTGTAGGGCAGCCAGCGGCTCAATCAGTTGTTGTTGCAGTAACTCGGCTTGATCTGGCTGTTGCAGCAGAGCATCTGCCAGTGCGCAGAGTTCGGCATGTGCTTTGTCACGTCCGGCGATATAGCTGTAGCCGTAACCGCCGTTTTCCAGTTGCACCACCGCACGGGTGACCGTCATATCACCCAATACAAAGCGGCGGCCGGTAGCGCCCATGCGCCCTTGTAACTGCGCAAGGCCAATCTCTGGTGCGCGAATGGTTTGGAAGCGCGGGCTGAGGTTCAGCGCCTGCCAGTGACTGCGTAGCTGGGCGGGTTGGCTGTGCGCCAGTACTGACATCCAGCGTTGTCTAGGCTGTAAGGCTTGCATTCAGTGCTCCATCGTCAGTTCAATCATGTCGGCGCGCGCCAGGCTGACGGAGTATTCCGCCACGTTGTCACTGCCGGTGCAGACGTTCAGGGTGCGCACGCACAGCAGCGGCGCGTGGGTGGCTATCTCCAGCAGTTGACTCTCTTTGGCCTGAGCGCGGCGGGCACTGATACGCGTCTGGCTGCGGGTCAGCGGCTGGTGGATGTTGAGTTCGATAAATTCGTGCAATGAGCCGCTATGGAACTGCTGTAACGCAGGCCACCAGTCCAGATCGGGCAGATAATGGTCGATCAGGCTCATCGGCACGCCGTTGACCCGACGCAGGGTACGCAGGTGGATCACCGTTTCGCCTTCTTCACGCGACAGTGCACTGGCAACATGCCCATTACACGGGCGTAATACAGCGAGTAAGCGCTCACTGGTGGGGTGGCTGCCCTGCTCGAACAGGTTCTGACTGAACCGGGTATTGGCATGTAGCGGATAGTCATAGGGGCGCATCAGCACCAGAATGCCGATACCGTGTCGGCGTTGCAGCCAGCCGCGATCCACCAATTGGTCGACTGCGCGGCGAAGGGTATGGCGATTTACCTGATAGCGCTCCGCCAGTTGCTGTTCGGAAGGCAGATAGTCGCCACAGCGGTATTGGGTACGCAGCTCTTGCTCAAGCTGCGCGGCGATTTGCTGGTAGCGGGTAGGGAAACTGGTCGGATGTCTAGATAAGTCCATCATAATAAAAACCTCGGCGTGCCGAATGCTCATTAAAATCTATGGGATGTCAGTTTTTCTTACAGTGCTTGTGCTGCTCACAACGCTACAGCGTGAAAGGCGACGGGTATGTCCCGTGGTGAAGTTGGCATTATCTTGCCGGGGCCAGATGACAATCGCGTTACGCATCGGTGGCGAACAGATGAACTATTTTGGACAGACTGATGATGCGTACTGGCCTACGTCGCGCTAAGCTGACGCCATTGATGACTGAACCGAGCCAATCCCATGCCACATCCCCTGACTGCAACTGAAAACCGTGCCCGCCCCTGGCCATTGTGGAAACCGATTCTGTTTCTGCTGGTGATGGCCGTTGGTCTTTACTACGTCAAATGGCAGCCTTATTACGGCAAGGCCTTTTTGGCTGCCGAAACGCACTCGATCGGCAAATCGATACTGGCTAATGGTGACAACAGCCCGTGGCTGGCGGCCTGGCACTATGCGCTGATCTATTTCACTGCGGTGTGGAAAGCGGCGGTGCTCGGTGTGGTGTTGGGCTCGCTGGTGCAGGTATTAATCCCGCGTGATTGGTTGATGCGTACATTGGGACACCCACGGTTTTCCGGCACCTTGCTCGGCGCGGTGATCGCACTGCCGGGCATGATGTGTACCTGCTGTGCGGCACCGGTTGCCGCCGGGCTGCGCCGTCAGTCGGTATCCAGCGGCGCGGCGATGGCATTCTGGCTCAGTAACCCGGTGCTGAACCCGGCGACGCTGATTTTTATGGGCTTCGTGCTCGGCTGGCAGTTTGCCGCTATTCGGCTGGTGGCCGGGGTGATGATGGTATTGGGTATTGCCTGGCTGGTGCAGCGCGCGACTGCCAACGACCCGCAACCCGCCGCATTGCAAATGCCGGTGATAGCGCTGGAGAAAATCGAGGAGCAACCTTTCTTCGGGCGTTGGCTGAAGGCGCTGTGGTCGCTGTTTTGGTCAACCATACCGATTTACATTTTGGCGGTGTTGGCGTTGGGTGCGGCGCGGGTCTGGTTGTTCCCGCATGCTGATGGCGCGATAGATAACAGTGTGCTGTGGATTATTGGGTTGGCGATCGCCGGTTGTTTGTTCGTGATCCCTACGGCGGCGGAAATTCCGATTGTGCAGGCGATGATGTTGGCTGGCATGGGCACGGGGCCGGCGCTAGCGTTGTTGATGACCTTACCGGCGGTCAGTGTGCCTTCACTGCTGATGCTGAACAAAGCCTTTTCCGCTAAAGCTCTGATTCTGACGGCGGCTTTAGTGGCACTGTGTGGGATCGTGACAGGCGTGGTGGGAGTGTGGCTGGTGTAAGGTGAGAAAGGCGCAGCTTACAGGCTGCGCCCTTGAAAACAGTCAACGCAGCTTATGCACCACCTGATTGGCGCTGCCGCGCCAGATCAATGCCGGGTCTTTTAAGTCCTGCACAAACTTGCCGTCAATCAGCACGTTAATCCGATCCACTACCTGCATTTGCTGTTCATCCAGTTCAGCTAGCCGATAGCCCGTCCACAGCCAAATATCCTTGCCGGGGCACTCGGCATGCACTCTTTTCACCAATTGCAGCACCGCCGGGATATTGGCCGGATGCAGCGGATCGCCGCCGGACAGCGACAGGCCCTGGCGCGGAATACGCGTGTCGTTAAGGTCGGCAATCACTTGGTCTTCGATCGCTTGGGTAAATGGCTGCCCGGAATTGAGCCGCCAGGTGCTTTTGTTGTAGCAGCCAGGGCACTGGTGTACGCAACCGGCAACAAACAGCGTGCAGCGAGTGCCAGGGCCGTTGACCACGTCGATGGGATAGTACTGGTGGTAGTTCATATTTCGCTTTCTGATAGTAGGGGCTCAGCATGCTGAGCCCTGATGTATCGCTGCCCGACGTTAGCCGATCTGTCCATTCCCCAGGTGTTTCACCCGGCGTTTCACTTCTTCCTGCTTGCCTGCGTTGAACGGTCTGGCATCCGGGCTACCGAGGTAGCCGCACACCCGACGCGTAACGGACACCTTGGATGGCTCGTGATTACCGCATTTCGGGCAGGTGAAGCCTTTGCTGGTACAGGAGAATTCGCCGGTAAAGCCACACTCGTAGCACTCATCGATCGGCGTGTTGGTACCGTAATAAGGCACGCGGCTGTAGCTGTAATCCCATACATCTTCCAGTGCTTTCAGGTTGTGTTGCAGGTTCGGGTATTCGCCGTAACAGATGAACCCCCCATTGGCCAATGGCGGGTAAGGCGCTTCAAAATCCAGCTTGTCGTACGGATTGACCTTTTTCTCTACGTCCAGATGGAAGCTGTTGGTGTAATAGCCCTTGTCGGTGACACCCGGCACCACCCCGAAATCAGCGGTATCTAACCGGCAGAAGCGATCGCACAGGTTTTCGCTTGGCGTGCTGTACAGGCTAAAACCGTAGCCGGTTTCGGCTTTCCAACTGTCGGTAGCAGCCCGCAGATGCGCAACAATGGCGACCGCTTTGGCACGCAGCGCTTCATCGTCGTAAACATGTTGTTCATTGCCGAATAGTGCATTGATAGTTTCATGCAAGCCGATATAGCCCAGTGAGATCGACGCGCGGCCATTTTTGAAAATGTCGGCAATATTGTCGTCAGCTTTCAACCGCACACCACAGGCACCTTCCATATACAGGATGGGGGCCACGCGGGCTTTGATACCCTCGAGCCGCGCGATACGCGTCATCAGTGCTTTCTTCGCCAGCAGTAAACGTTGATTCAGCAGTTGCCAGAAGCGGCTTTCATCGCCCATAGCCTCTAGCGCAATGCGCGGCAGGTTTAGGCTGATGACACCGATATTGTTGCGGCCGTCGTGCACCAGCTCGCCGTCCTCTTCATAGGTACCGAGGAAGCTGCGGCAACCCATCGGCGTTTTGAACGAACCTGTGACTTTCACTACCTGATCGTAATTGAGGATGTCTGGATACATGCGCTTGCTGGCACATTCTAGTGCCAACTGTTTGATATCGTAGTTTGGATCGCCATATTGGTGGTTCAGGCCGTCGCGAATGGCGAACACCAGTTTAGGGAACACTGCTGTCTTGCGGTTCTTGCCCAGCCCGGCGATACGGTTTTTCAGAATAGACTGTTGGATCAACCGTGATTCCCAGCACGTACCCAGGCCGAATCCGAAGGTGACGAACGGGGTTTGCCCGTTGGCGGTGTGCAAGGTATTGACCTCGTACTCCAATGACTGGAAGGCGTCGTAACACTCTTTCTCGGTGCGTGCCATGGCGTAGCTTTGCGCGTCCGGGATCTGCCACTCTTCGGCGACTTGCCGATGCTTGTTGAAGCTTTCGCTGACGAACGGTGCCAGGATCTCGTCAATGCGGTTAATGGTGGTGCCACCATAAATATGGCTGGCGACCTGTGCGATGATCTGTGCGGTGACGGCGGTCGCGGTGGAGATCGACTTCGGTGGTTCGATCTCGGCATTACCCATTTTGAAGCCGTTGGTCAGCATGCCTTTCAAATCGATCAGCATGCAGTTGAACATAGGGAAGAAGGGCGAGTAATCGAGATCGTGGTAGTGGATCTCGCCGCGCTCGTGGGCCAGCACCACGTCACGTGGCAGGATATGCTGTTTGGCATAATGCTTGGCGACGATCCCGGCCAGCAGGTCGCGCTGGGTAGGGATCACCTTGCTGTCTTTATTGGCATTTTCGTTCAGCAACGCCATGTTGCTTTGTTCCACCAGGCCGCGGATCTCTTGGTTGAGTCGCCCACGCAGTTCGCGTGCCACGTCACGATCGTGACGATATTCGATATAGGCGCGTGCCAGCTGTTTGTATTCGCCGGCCATCAGCTGATTTTCAACCGCCTGCTGAATTTCATGGATATCAACGCGCTGCTGTTGTGACATCCGTTGAGCGACTACGCGGGCGACAGTAGCGCAGTAGTCAGCATCGACAATCCCGGCGGCCAGTGCTGCCCGCTCGATAGCTTGCCCAATGCGTGCCTCGTCAAAAGGTACCTGGCAACCGTCCCGTTTAATCACTACTGGTTTCACGTTGTTACTCCTTGTTCCCCGAGGGAGCGCTGATGCCCGGCAGCCTGAAAGCTATTGGGTATCGGTATGATTTCGGCTTATCCACAGGGCAAAGCCGCAGCGCACAAGGGCTGAGGCGACGTGTGGATGATTTTGTGGATAACTACTACATATAGGTGTTGGTGTTTCTTAATGCACTATATATAGATATTGGCAGGGTTCTTTTGACGTAGGACAAAGAAATTGAAAGAGCGGGCGTTAGCTGTACAAACGTTAATTTACGGCCTGAAAACTCAGGCCGGGCGGTGACGAAAATGCTCTAGCAGGAACTCAACCCAGACGCGTACCCGAGGCGGAAGGTCGGCAGAAGCGTAATACAGCCACAGTTGAGTCGGCTGTGGCCAGCAGCCCGCCAGCACCGGCAGCAGAGTACCTTGCGCAAAATGCTGTTCCGCGTACCAGCGAGCCAGGCAGGCGATGCCTACCCCAGCCAGGGCCGCGTCCAGCAGCATCTCCGGCCGGCTGGCAACCAGGCGACCATGCAGCTCCAGCGTTTTGGCGTCGCCGTGCTGACGCAGAGGCCATTTTGCGTTGCGCCCGGTAGCCGGGTTACGGTGCAGCAGGCAGTTATGTTGCAGTAGATCGTCAGGATCCTGCGGCATGCCGTGTTGCGCCAGATAACCGGGTGAGGCCGCCAGCACCATCTGCATTGAGTATAGGGGGCGCGCCACCAGTCGACTGTCAGGATCGACCCGGCTGCCAATACCTACGTCAAAGCCTTCACCCACCAAATTGACTACTCGCGCATCCAGTGAAAGATCGAGATCGATCTGCGGATAACGCTCGAGAAATTGGGGGATCAATGGCATCAACATTTGGCGGCCGAAGCCGGGGATCATACTGACGCGTACCGTCCCTGATGGCGTTTGCTGCGCACTGCCGGCGGTTTCCAGCGTTGTGGACAGCGCCTGCCACAGCGGAGCGACTTGTTGCAGCAGTGCTTTACCTTCGTCGGTCAGCACCACGTTGTGGGTATTGCGCTGGAACAATCGCAGCGCCAGCTTTTCTTCCAGCACGCGAATATTTTTGCTAATCGCCGCCGGGGTGACACCCAACTGGCGCGCAGCAGCAGAGAAGTTCTGCGCCTGGGCTGCGGTGAGAAACGCCGGCAGCAGGCGATGTACGTCAAAGGGCAGCGGCATAGTGGTTGATACTTTCAGTTGAAATTGAAGTGACAACTAACAGCCTACACCCGGCGTGCAGGAAATGGAAAAATGCGATATCAAATCTTAATCAAGGATCTCTTATGTCGCGTATTCTCGTGTTAACCGCTCACCGTTTCCCTGATGATTCACGTATCAACAAAGCGTTGATCGAAGCACTACGCCCGCTGCCAAACGTGACTATTCACGAACTGATGCGCGCTTACCCGGACTATCAAATTGACGTGGCGCGTGAGCAGGCGTTGTTGCAGAGCCATGATGCGGTGGTGATGTTGTTCCCATTCTACTGGTACAGCTCACCCGCGATCCTCAGTGAATGGCAGGACGCGGTATTAACCCACGGTTTTGCCTACGGTACTGATGGCACCAAACTGCAGGGTAAACCGTTGCAACTGGTGGTCACTACCGGCGGCAATCAGCAGGCCTATACGCCTGAAGGGTATAACCGCTATCCAGTGACAGATTTACTGCGCCCGTTCCATGCAATGGCCAATCTGACCGGCATGGATTACCTGCCGCCGTATCTGGTTCAGGGTGTGTTTGATATCAGTGAGGAGCGTCTGGCGCAAGAGGCTGCCGGTGTGGTGGAATTATTGGAAAAACTGTAGGGCGCAGCAAGCCACGCCCCGACAGTATTAGTCTTCTAACAGCCACCATACGGCTTCGAATGGCCGCAAGGTAGTGGCCTGCGGTTGCGCAGGCGCATTAGCGTAGTTGCTCATTAGCGGGCGCCACAAATCAGACGGCTCTACGCCTTCCGCTTGCCAGGCCAGCGACTCGCGGCTCAGGTTGGCGACAACCAACAGGCGTTGGCCGTTCCAGCTGCGCTGGTAGCACCACAGTGCCGGGTGGGCGGGGGCCAGGTCACGGTAGTCACCGTGAGTCAGCAGTGGATACTGCTTACGCAGGGTGATTAATTGGCGATAGGCGTAAAACACCGAATCCAGATCGGCCAGCGCCGTTTCGGCGTTGATTTGCGGGTAGTTTTCCGCGCAGCTAATCCACGGGGTGCCTTGAGTAAAACCGGCGTTCGGTGCGGCGCTCCACTGCATCGGCGTGCGGCCGTTATCGCGTGATTTACTGGCCAGGATAGCCAGCAGCTCGGCGTCACTTTTACCCTGTGCACTGAGTTCGCTATACATGTTCAGGCTTTCCACATCGCGATACTGCTCTATGGTGTTAAAGCCCGGGTTAGTCATGCCGATCTCTTCGCCCTGATAAATATAAGGTGTGCCCTGCATGCCATGCAGCACCATTGCCAGCATTTTGGCGGCCGGTACCCGCAGCTCGCCTTCATCACCGAAGCGAGAAACGATGCGCGGCTGATCGTGGTTACACCAGAACAGCGCGTTCCACGCCTGATTATGCATGCCTTGCTGCCAGTGGCGGAAAATCTGTTTGAGTTCAACGTAATCAGGCGCGGCCAGTGTCCATTTTTCGCCGCCCGCATAGTCCACCTTCAGATGGTGGAAATTGAAGGTCATCGACAACTCTTCACCACTTTTCGCCGCGTACTGTTGGCAATGTTCCAACGTGGTGGACGACATCTCCCCTACGGTCATCAAGCCGCGTGGCTGGAACACATCCCGGCTCATCTCTTGCAGAAATTCATGAATACGCGGCCCGTCGGTGTAGAAACGGCGACCGTCGCCTTGGTTATCAGAGGGGAAATCCTGCTGCTTGGAGACCAGGTTGATCACGTCGAGACGCAGGCCGTCCACGCCCTTGTCGGCCCAGAACTGACACACTTTCTTCAGTTCTTCGCGTACCGGTGGGTGCTCCCAGTTAAGATCTGCCTGCTCGGTAGCGAACAGATGCAGATAATACTGACCACTGTCGGCGTGCCATTGCCAGGCGTTGCCGCCAAACTTGGAACGCCAGTTGTTCGGCGGTGTGTCGCCTTCGCCGTCGCGCCAGACATAGAATTGACGGAACGGGCTGTTACGATCCTGTGAGGCTTTGAACCACGGGTGTTCGGTCGAGGTATGGTTGAACACCATGTCCATTACGATGCGGATGCTGCGCTGGTGGGCGGCAGCGATCAGACGGTCGAAATCCTCCATGGTGCCGTAGGCCGGATCGATGGCGCAGTAGTCCGCCACGTCATAGCCGTTGTCCACCTGCGGGGAGACATACACCGGCGTCAGCCAGATCGCGTCAATGCCCAGTTCCTGCAGATAGTCCAGCCGCTGGGTTACACCGGCCAGATCGCCGTAGCCATTGCCGGTGCTGTCCTGAAAACTCTTCGGATAGATTTGGTAGATGACACCGTTTTGCCACCAGGGGATTGGATTGCTCATAGTAATACCTTTGAATCGTGACAACGGGCCCGGCTTGGCGGGCCCCTACATTTCAATCAGACCGGCAGCTCACCGCGGCTGGCTTTGCGTTTGTAAACCATGATGGTCAGTACCAGCGGGATAATCACCGCCACCAGGATCGCCACCGTGTAAATCATCCAGAACTGCGGTTTGATCGACAGGATACCCGGCAAACCACCGACGCCGATACCGTTAGCCATCACGCCGTCCAGGCCGCAGATCAGCCCGGCGAAGGCGGAGCCGATCATCGCGCACAGCATTGGGAAGCGGTACTTCAGGTTGATCCCGTACATCGCCGGTTCGGTAACGCCGAGGTAGGCAGAGATGGCCGCCGGTACAGAGATTTCTCGTTCGTTGGCTTTACGGCTGACAATGATAATGCCCAGTACCGCAGAGGCTTGTGCAATGTTAGACAGCGCAATCAGTGGCCAGACCGGGGTACCACCCATGCTCTGGATCATCTGCATATCGATGGCTAGGGTGGTCTGATGCACACCGGTAATCACCAGCGGTGCATACAGGAAGCCAAACAGCGCGGCGCCAATCGGTGCGAAGCTGCCGGTCATCACGGCTTTTACCGCCCAGGCTACGCCATCGCCAATCATGCGACCAAACGGCCCAATAAACGCGTGTGCCAGGAACACTGCCAGCAGCAGTGAAACCACCGGCACTACCACCAGATACAGGTAATCCGGCACGATCTTTTTCAGGCGGGTCTCAATCCAGCCCAGCGCCATACCGGCCAGCATGGAAGGGATAACCTGTGCCTGATAGCCGACTTTCTGAATGGTAAACCAGCCGAAGTTCCACACTTCCGGAATCTGCTGACCGAGTTGATAGGAATTCATCAACTGCGGGGAAACCAGCGTGACGCCCAGCACAATCCCCAGCACCGGCGTGCCACCCATTTTTTTCACTGTGGACCAGCAAATGGCGACTGGCAGGAACATGAAGATGGCTTCACCGAGCAGCCACAGGAAGTCGTAAATGGTTTTCCACGCCGGATGCATCTGCGCCAGCGTTTGGCCGCCGGACATCGGGATGTCGCCGATCACGTTGCGGAAACCGAGGATTAAACCGCCGCTGATCAAGGCAGGCAGCAGTGGGAAGAAGATTTCAGCAAAGTGAGAGATGGCACGTTCGCTCCAGGTCATGTTCTGGCGCGCTGCCACTTTGGCTTGTTCTTTATCTGCTTCATTGACGCCGGTGGTGGCGATCAATGCCTGGTAGTAATCACCGACTTCCGGACCAATCACCACCTGGAACTGACCGGCATTGGTGAAGCAACCTTTGGCCATCGGCAGCTCTTCGATTTCTTTCGGTTTGGCCAGCGCTGGGTCATTGAGAACAAAACGCAGCCTGGTAATGCAATGGCTGACGGTAGCGATATTCTCGCGCCCGCCCACCAGCACAATCAGGCGATCGATATCCTGCTGTTTTACTTTGCTCATTATTAGATACCTTTCTTGGTATGGGACTGCCGCAGAGGTGTTGACTGAGTAATGATCAAAGCTTAGTCATTCCCCTTTTCTTATGGAATGGGAACGTTCCCGGTTTGGGGCGAGGATCACAAAACGATAAAAAAATGACCATTTATCCAGCAGGGAATTTTGAGCGCTGGCCGAAACATCCAGCAATATTATCTTGAACAAGCGCATTGGCGGTTATACTGTCACCCTTAACAATCAATAAGTTGATTGAAATTAGCGCGACGCGTTAGTCCAATACATTATGTGATCGTCGCTACCACGCACTTTTTCAAGGAAGAATGATGACTTTGACATTGCCCCGAATTCTTATTGTTCTCACCGCGTTGTTTCTGAGCGCCTGCACCGGCCAAAAAAGCAGCCCGGAACGCCACGCCCGGCAGGCGATTTATCAGCTGGCGCGAGAGGATTTTTCCCCCGAAATGCGGACGCAAATTCCGGACTCGATAAAAGCCTCTATTCCGTTTTTTGACCAGTTCTATCAAATGGGGAAGGCCGATCGGGCCAAAGGATTGACGCGCAAGCAGGCAGAGCAGCAGGAAGCCTATTTCCGCAGCCCTGAATTCCTCAGCGACATGGGGAAGAAAGGGAAATTTATCAATCAGGAATATTCAGTGGATAACCCGCAAAAACAACGCCAGATCCTGCTGGATTCCGCCGTGGCTACCTACTGGGATGGCTATGAAGGACGGCCTTGAAAGCGGTTATCACGCTACCTAATAGCCCAAGCAAACCCGCCCTTAGGCGAGTTTGCTTGGTACGATGATCTGGCGGATACCCAGTTCGCCGCTGAGCTGGCCTAATAGCTGCTGGGCGGCTTGCAGCCCGGCGCTGCCGTAGCCGAGGTCAACCGAAAACGTTTCAGGGAACAGGAAGTTAAGCAGCGGGGTATTACCGATACCGCAAACTTGCAGTGGGGCAATATGTTGCTGTTGCAGGTATTTGATGGCACCCAGGGCGATGGTGTCTGAGGCGCACACCAGCGCCGTGGTCTGGGGATCGATGACCGAAGCGGCCAGTTGGAAACCACTCTGATAGCTCAGTTCCCCCAAGGCTACGCTTGGGGTTATCCGCTGTTGTTGGCAAGCGTCCAGATAAGCCTGATGGCGGCGCATACCCGTGGTGGCATCCGAAAGTTGTACTCCCAGGTAACTGATGTGCTGGTGGCCCTGTTGTTGAAGGCGTTCCATCAACAGCCGTACGGCACCGTCATCATCGTAGCAAACTGAAGAAAACCCCTCGTATTCGCGAGCCAGCACAACCATCTTGTCTTGCCATGGGCTGAGCATCGCTGCCGTCAGTCCTGTGAAGCCAAATAGGATCACCCCGTCGACGTTACGCTGCTGCAGGACGTGCAGATGCTCTTTCACCAACCGTGTTTCAAACTGACTTTCCATGACGATCGGGTCGAAGCCCTGCTGATAGAGCAGCGGCAACATGGTACGCACTGCCTGGTTTTCCGACGGTGAGTCGAGTCGGGAAACGATAATACCCACCACTTTGTCGCTTTGGCCGCGCATCGCACGTGCCGACTTGGACGGTGTAAACCCCTGCTGACGGATCACCGCTTCTACCCGTTCGCGGGTCTGCGGGCTTACGCTGCCTTCGTTGTTCAACACCCGTGATACGGTGGATTTTCCTACGCCGCTCAGGCGTGCGATGTCCTTGATGGTCAGCCGGTTTTGCATGGTTTACTTGTCGTTTAGGTTAAAAGGCGTAAATTGACGGCGTACGCTGAATGCCCGTCAGCATAGCCTATTTTCCGCAACGGATCTTGGCGCAATAAGGGGATTTGTGTACTGCGCTGAACGGCCGCTCTTGTCGTTCGATCTTTTCATTTACCGGAGGTTATCACCCGTATGGATCCCGATCCGACAGCCTTAGACACTCACTCGGTGATCCGGTAAAACCTGCCCGCTCTGCGCTGCTGTTTTACCGGTGAAGTAAACGGTAACCGGTAGCGCACGCCCGTCGTTCGCTCCTGCTGCTTTTAAAAATACAAGAATCTGCTCCGGCAGAGGCTTTTTGGCGTGTCCGAAAGCCTGGCTGGGGAAAGATCCTGCGTTCACCCGCTGCCGTGAGGCAATGGGCGACGAGGTGCGAAAAAATGAAACTGAAAAATATCCCCCGTCGGCTGCTGGGCCTGCTCAGCCGCAATTTACCGCGCCGTTTGGTGCACCGTGACAGCTTGTTGGACGGCCTTAGCGGCAAAGCGCAAGGGTTGCCCGCCGGCCTGGCGCAGCAGCGTTTAGAATGTGCTGCTGCTGACACAACCCAACTGTACTTGCGCTTTCATAGCCATCCCGAAGGGATTACCGCCCATGAGGCGGATGTGGTGCGTCAGCGCTGCGGTGAAAACATTATCGACGATCAGCAGCAAGAGGCTTGGTGGCAACACCTGTGGCACTGCTATCGCAACCCATTCAATCTGTTGCTGACTGCACTCGGCATGATCTCGTATGCGACGGAAGATCTGACCGGTGCACTGGTGATCGCCCTGATGGTGGTGATCTCGACACTGCTTAATTTCATTCAGGAAGCGCGATCCAACAAGGCGGCGGATGCGCTGAAGGCCATGGTCAGCAACACCGCGACAGTGATCCGCAGTGACGCGTTGACGGGCAAAAGTGAACATATTGAACTGCCAATATCCCAGTTGGTGCCAGGCGATATCATAAAATTGGCGGCAGGCGACATGATCCCGGCGGATCTTCGCGTGTTGTCGGCTAAAGATCTGTTTATCAGCCAGGCCGCACTGACCGGTGAATCTCTGCCTGTAGAGAAAGTTGCCGAGTTGCGCGGGCAGGTGGACGATCCGCTGGAATGCCAAAACCTGTGCTTTATGGGCACCAACGTGGTGAGTGGCACCGCGCTGGCGATGGTGATCGGTACCGGCGGGGATACCTACTTTGGCCAGCTGGCGCAACGCGTCATCAGCCAGGATGAGCAACCGAACGCCTTCCAGAGCGGCATTAGCAAGGTCAGCTGGCTATTGATCCGTTTTATGTTGGTGATGACACCGATTGTGTTGCTGATCAACGGCTACACCAAGGGTGATTGGTGGGAAGCCGCGCTGTTTGCACTGTCGGTTGCGGTGGGGTTAACACCGGAAATGTTGCCGATGATCGTCACGTCGACATTGGCCAAAGGGGCAGTAAAACTGTCCAAACAGAAGGTGATCGTCAAACGTCTGGACGCTATTCAGAATTTTGGCGCCATGGATATTCTGTG
This sequence comes from Serratia grimesii NBRC 13537, assembly GCF_001590905.1. Classification (GTDB taxonomy): domain Bacteria; phylum Pseudomonadota; class Gammaproteobacteria; order Enterobacterales; family Enterobacteriaceae; genus Serratia; species Serratia grimesii. The sequence continues at coordinate 45,370 of NZ_BCTT01000008.1, read as the reverse complement.
TACTGACAAAACCGGGACTCTGACCCAGGATAAAATCGTACTGGAACGTCACACTGACGTCTTCGGTGTCGCCAGTGATCGGGTGCTGCATTACGCCTGGCTAAACAGTTTCTACCAGACCGGGCTGAAAAACCTGCTCGACGTGGCGGTGCTGAGCTGTGCAGAGCAAAATGAACAGCCGGATGTACTGCAACATTACCGTAAGGTCGATGAGATCCCGTTTGATTTTGAACGCCGCCGTATGTCGGTGGTTGTGGCCAAAGACGCGCAATATCACGAGCTGATCTGCAAGGGTGCCCTGGAGGAGATGCTGGCAATTTGCAGCCATGTGCGGCAAGAAGATGAGGTGATCCCGCTGACTGAAGCGCTGCTGACTCGGATTCGGCGTATCACCGACGATCTTAACCAGCAAGGGCTGCGGGTTGTCGCGGTGGCTAACAAGATCCTGCCAGCGCAGGCGCATGAATATAGTGTGGCCGACGAATCGGATCTGATCCTCGAAGGGTATGTGGCCTTCCTCGATCCACCGAAGGAGAGCACGGCGCCTGCACTGGCGGCGTTGAAAAACAGCGGTGTCACGGTGAAGATCCTCACGGGGGACAATGAGCTGGTGGCGGCGAAAGTGTGTAAAGACGTCGGGCTGGCGGCGGATCATGTGCTGCGTGGCAGTGAAATCGAACAGATGGACGATGAGCAACTGGCGCAGGCGGCGGCACGTACCACGGTATTCGCCAAGTTGACGCCGCTGCACAAGGAACGCATCGTCAAGCTGCTGCGCCAGCAGGGTCATGTGGTTGGTTTTATGGGTGACGGCATCAATGATGCGCCGGCGCTGCGTGCGGCGGACATTGGTATTTCTGTCGATTCTGCGGTGGATATTGCCAAGGAAGCGGCGGATATCATTCTGCTGGAAAAAAGCCTGATGGTGCTGGAGCAAGGTGTGATTGAGGGACGTCGTACCTTCGCCAATATGCTCAAGTACATCAAGATGACCGCCAGCTCCAACTTCGGTAACGTGTTCAGCGTGCTGATCGCCAGCGCTTTCTTACCGTTCCTGCCGATGTTACCGCTGCACCTTCTGATCCAGAACCTGATGTATGATATTTCGCAGATTGCGATTCCATTTGATAACGTGGATGACGATCAGATAACGCAGCCGCAGCGTTGGAACTCCGGCGATATCGGGCGCTTTATGGTGTTCTTTGGGCCGATCAGTTCGATCTTCGACGTGTTGACCTTCAGCCTGATGTGGTGGGTGTTTAAGGCCAATACGCCTGAAATGCAGACGTTGTTCCAGTCCGGCTGGTTTGTTGAAGGTCTGCTGTCGCAAACATTGATTGTACATATGATTCGCACACGCAAAATTCCGTTTATCCAGAGTCGCCCTTCGTGGCCGCTGTGTATCATGACGCTGGTTGTGATCACTACTGGTATTGGCCTGACCTTCTCGCCGTTAGCCGGTTTCCTGCAATTGCAGGCACTGCCGCTCGGCTACTTCCCGTGGTTGGTGCTGATCCTGGCCGGTTATATGGTGTTGACCCAGTGCGTGAAAGGCTGGTTTGTGCGCCGCTACGGCTGGCAATAATTCCCGCGCCCCTCTTGCATGCGTAAGAGGGGCATTTGTGATCCAACCCGGCTTTTCGCCCTCACCGTTGGACATCTGCACTGTGCTCAGTCTTTATTTACAGCTTCATTATCTTTTTGCTGTTTTTATTGATTTTTTTCCTCTGAGGAATTTCTGATGCACAGAACCCTGCGCTATACGCTATTGGCTTCATCGTTATTATTGTCTCTGGGCGCACTGGCGCAGCCAGCCGGTGATCTGCCGTTGATGCCCTGGCCGCAACAGGTTGAACTGACTCAGCCAGCAGGCAGGCTGGTGCTGGATCACCGCTTATCAATTAACGTGCAAGGCGACGATTTGGCTGATGCGCAGCAACGTTGGCGGCAGCGTCTTGAGTTGCAAACCGGCTGGACGTTGGCGCCGCAGGCAACAACAGATACGGGCGTGGTCGTTAAGGTCGATATCAAAGATAAGGTGGCGGTGCAGCCGCTGCCGGGCAGTGACGAGAGCTACAAACTCGTGGTGAAACCGGACGGCGTCACGTTGACAGCCAATACCCGTTTTGGCGCGTTACGCGGGATGGAAACCCTGCTCCAGCTGGTACAGACAGATGAGCAGAACACCTTCCTGCCATTGGTAAGTATCACCGACGTGCCACGTTTCCCGTGGCGCGGTGTGCTGTTGGATTCTGCACGTCATTTCCTGCCGGTGGCAGATATTCTGCGCCAGCTTGACGGTATGGCAGCGGCGAAACTCAACGTGTTTCATTGGCATCTGACCGACGATCAGGGTTGGCGCTTTGCTTCAGAGCATTACCCTAAACTGCAACAACAGGCCAGCGACGGCCAGTTTTATACCCGTGAACAGATGCAACAGGTGGTGGCCTACGCGACCGCACGCGGCATCCGGGTAGTGCCGGAAATCGATCTGCCAGGCCATGCTTCAAGCATCGCGGTGGCCTACCCGGAATTGATGAGTGCGCCGGGGCCGTATCAGATGGAACGCACGTGGGGTGTACATAAGCCAACGCTCGATCCGACACGTGATGACGTTTATCAGTTTGTTGACGCCATCATAGGTGAACTGGCCGCGATCTTCCCCGATCCATACCTGCATATTGGCGGTGATGAGGTCGATGCCAGCCAGTGGAAAGAATCAAAAGCCATTCAGAGCTTTATGCAGCAACATCAGTTGGCTGATACCCATGCACTGCAGGCCTACTTCAACCAAAAGCTGGAAAAAATCCTTGAGCAGCACCAACGGCAGATGGTTGGCTGGGATGAGATTTATCATCCGTCTCTGCCACGCACCATTGTTATCCAGTCCTGGCAGGGGCCGGATTCACTCGGTGCCAGCGCGCAGGACGGGTACCAGGGCATTCTGTCCACCGGCTTCTACCTTGATCAACCGCAGAGCACGGCCTATCACTATCGCAATGAGATCCTGCCGCAGCCACTGGGCGTTGCTACCGAGGTGCAGCCCGATGAGAAAGCGCAGAGCTGGCAGTTCAGCATGCCGCGCCTGAAGGGCAGTGCAGTGGAGGGCAGTTTTACCCTGATTGAAGGGAAACAGGGTTGGCGTGGCTTTATCGATTTTAATGGCAAGTCTCGGCGCGCATTGCACGATATTGTCTGGCGTTCTCCACAACAAGTGAGTTTCCGTCTCGATACCTGGATGGGGGATACGCGCCCGGTGTTCACGTTGGATCAAGACAAACTCAGTGGGTATACATTGGTCGGCAACGTACGTTACCCGACCAGCGGCAGTAAGCTGGCCATTGTTCCGGCAGGCAAGATGCCGGTAGTGCCGGGGCTGAAGCAGCAGGCTAATATTCTCGGCGGTGAAGCGGCGCTATGGGCGGAAAACATCAGAGCCCCCATTCTTGATCTTAAACTGTGGCCGCGTGGGTTCGCGGTGGCGGAGCGCTTGTGGTCAGCGCAGGATGTGACCGATGAAAACAACATGTATCGGCGACTGGCGGCGGTTGATGCCTGGTCGGTCGTGTCGGTGGGGTTGCAGCAACATGCTGAGACCGCTCGCGAGTTTACCCGGTTGGCGAACAGCGTGCAGATCGCACCGCTCTACACGCTGGCTGAAGCGGTAGAACCGGGTCAGTACTACACCCGCCAGCATTTGAAATTCAAGGCCGGCAACTACCATCAGTTCGAGCCGCTGAACCGCTTTGCCGATGCGTTACCCCCGGAAAGTAACGCGGTACGCGAGATGGGCCTGCAGGTTGCCGCGTTGGTGAAGGATCGTAACGATCGAGCCGCAGCGTTGGCGTTGCGCGAGCGTTTGCAGCGTTGGCAGTTGAATACCGCCCCGGTAAAAACGGTGATTGCCGGTAACAGGGTGATGCAGGACTTGGCTCCGGTGGCGCAGGATGTCGGCTCATTGTCCACATTGGGTCTGATGTTGCTGGAACGCTATCAGCAAAACAAACCCTTGAGCAAAGCCGAAGCCGGACAGATACAACAACAACTGGATGCAGCCGCACAGATACGGGACGAAGTGGTGATTGCGGCGGTTTATCCGCTGGAAGCCTTGCTGCGTGCCAGCGCGATCGAATAACTTTCTGCCTCGTCGGGCTTTGCTTCGTTGGGCTTTGCATGCGTAGGGGCTCAGCATGCTGAGCCCTCACAAAAACTTACAGCTGCAACGGCGGCAACTGTTTGAAAATGCTGACCAGACCTTCGCCCCAGCCTCTGCGGATGGCGCTGAAATGCGGATGATCTTCAGTGATGCGATATTGTTGAGCACTGCTGAAGCTGTCGCGTGGGTAGATCATCACGTCGAGCGGCAAACCGACCGACAGGTTGCTGCGTAGTGTGGAATCGAGGGAGATTAGCGCGCACTGCATCGCTTGTTCCAGCGGGGTATCGTAATTGAGCACCCGATCAATAATCGGTTTGCCGTACTTACTTTCGCCAATTTGGAAATAGGGCGTATCGCGGGTGGCTTCGATAAAATTGCCTTGCGGGTAGATATGGAATAACCGCATCTCTTCGCCCGTGATCTGGCCGCCAAGCAACAGGCTACAACTGAAATCGGTGGTGCTCCCGCTCTGCTGGGCTTCGCTGTCGCGTTGGATCACTTCACGCACGGTTTCGCCCACCAGCGTGGCGGCTTCGTACAGACTGGGTGCGTTCAATAGATTTAGGCGCTCGGCATCCTTACAGCGGCGCTGTAGCAGGCTAATGATACTTTGGGTGGTTGCCAGATTACCGGCGCTTTGCAGCACCAGCATGCGGTCACCGTCTTGCTGGAACACGTGCAGTTTGCGGAAGGTGGAAATATGGTCCACTCCGGCATTGGTGCGTGAATCGGAAGCAAAGACCAGCCCGGATGATAAGCGCATGGCCACACAATAGGTCATACCACAATCCCTCAAAACAGTACTGGCACACCGCCAAACGCCAGCGTGCCGTAAACCTTCGTTTTCGGCAAGATGCTATTGTCCGGTTGGCATCATCTGCACTTCGGCCATGGTCTGCATATTTTCACAGCCTCCCCCTAACCGTATGCCGCGTACCGGGCATGCGTCCAGATAGTCGATACCCACGGCAAGCTTAAGGTGCTGATTTGGCAAACGGGTGTTATTGGTGACGTCGAAGCTGTGCCAGCGTTCGTCGACCCAGGCTTCGGCCCACGCATGAGTAGCGACATGGCTAGAATCTTCGCTGTAGAGATAGCCACTGACATAGCGTGCCGGAATATTCAGGCTGCGGCAGCAGGCCAGAAACACATGGGTGTGATCCTGGCAAACACCGGTACCGGTCGCGAAGGCTTGGGCAGCACTGTCGGTGACGCTGGTGGAACCTGGGCCGTAAGGCATTTTCAGCAACAGTTCGCTCATCAGGTGTTCCAGCCCGTCGAGCACCGCGTGTGGTTGGTAATAGCGTAGGGCAAAGGCCTGTATCGCACTGTCGGGCTGGGTCAACGGGCTGTGGCGCAGAAAGACCAACGGTGACAGATGCCCCATGACCTGATCTTCTGCCCCGTCTTCAATCTCCACCACGCCATGGGCCTGAATGGTAATCGCCTGATGCGGATGGTCCAGCGTCAGTACATGCAGCACGTTGCCGAAGGCGTCAGTGGTGCATACCGCATCTTCCGGTAGCGTCAGTTGCCAGGAAATGATGCGTTGATGCTCTGAGTCCTGTGGCGTCAGGCGCAGATACTGGGTGCTACGCTGTACCTGTTGGGCGTAGGTATAATGGGTATTGTGCTCAATGTTCAGTTTCATTGTGCCTCCAGATAAGTGTGATGGACGCTCTCCGCGATACCGCCAATTTGCCCAAGAAACGCTTCTAACCAGTCGTTCAGCCCAACCTCATTCAGGTCTTTCATGCTGCTGAAACGCAGTTCGGCGTGCAGTGTATGTGCCAGCCGGCGTGGCTGATTTGAACGGTTACCGCCAATTTGCTCCAGCTGCTGCACCATATCGCCGACGCAGGCCAGCAGGGAGCGCGGGATTTCATTACGCAAGATCATCAGTTCGGCAATGGTGTCCCGGCTGAGCTGCTGCTTGTAGATGCTGTGATAGGCTTCGCGTGCGCTGACTGCCCGCAGCAGTGTGTCCATGCGGTAATACTCACGTACCGGGTCGCCGTCGCTGTCCATCAAGGTATTCTTGACACCCAGCAGGCGTGCGGTGCTGTCGGCCCGTTCCAGCAGGGTACCGAGGCGGATAAAGCACATGGCATCGCTGCGCAGTAGGGTGCCAAACATGGCACCGCGAAACAGGTGTGAGCGTTCTTTCACCCAATCGAAAAAGGCATCTGCGCCCACCGAACCGATGCCCTGACGGCGGATCAGCTTCATCTCGATCCAGGTCGCGTTAATGCACTCCCAAACCTCGGAAGACAGGCTGCCGCGCACCGCATGGGCATTGTTCCACCCCATTTGCAGACAGCTGTAAATGCTACTGTGATTGCGGCTGTCGAGTGCAAAAAAACTCACCAGATTGGCCATGGTCAGGTCGGGATAGGCGGCGGCATACAACTGCCCGGTACTGGTCAGATTGAGTGGCACCTGCAAATCCTGATCTTCGCTGTCGCGGATCGGCATCATCGACAGCTTATTAGTGACATCGAGCACCCGGGCAATGCTTTCTGCCCGCTCCAGATAACGGGCCATCCAATAGAGTTCACTGGCAGTTCGGCTCAGCATACGTCGTCCTCCAACACCCAGGTATCCTTGGTTCCCCCGCCTTGCGACGAGTTGACCACCAGCGAACCTTGCGCCAGCGCCACACGTGTCAGACCACCGGGCACCAGTCGAATTTCGGCACCGCTGAGGGCAAATGGCCGCAGATCGATATGTCGTGGGGCCAGGCCTTCGTTGACGAAAGTCGGACAGGTCGACAGCGCCAGTGTATTTTGCGCAATGTAGTTATGGGGTTTGGCTAACAGCAAGGTGCGGAAATGGGCGATTTCGTCTTTGGTCGCTGCCGGGCCGATCAACATGCCGTAGCCACCGGCCCCGTGGACTTCTTTCACCACCATCTGATCCAGATTTGCCAGCACATACGACAGCTCATTCTTGTGGCGACATTGCCAGGTCGGCACATTGTTGAGGATCGGCTCTTCTTGCAGATAGAAACGCACCATGTCAGGCACATACGGATAGATCGATTTATCGTCGGCCACGCCGGTACCAATGGCGTTTGCCAGTACCACGTTGCCGGTGCGGTAAACCGACAGCAGCCCCGGAACACCGAGCATTGAGTCAGGGCGGAACGCCAGTGGATCGAGGAAAGCGTCATCCACCCGGCGGTAAATGACATCCACCTTGCATGGTCCGGCGGTGGTACGCATAAACACGGCGCCGTCCTTGACGAATAGATCAGCGCTTTCAACCAGCTCAACCCCCATCTGCTGTGCCAGGAAACTGTGTTCGAAATAGGCGCTGTTAAAGCGGCCCGGTGTCAGTACCACGACCGTGGGATCGTTAATCGGCGAGCTTTCACGCAGGGTTTGCAGCAGGTGCGATGGATAGCGCTCCACCGGTGCAATACGTTGCTGGGCGAACAGTTCGGGGTACAGGCGCATCATCATCTTGCGGTTTTCCAGCATGTAGGAAACGCCGGAAGGGGTACGCAGGTTATCTTCCAGCACGTAATACTGGCCATCGCCGTTGCGCACCATATCCACGCCAACGATGTGCGCGTAAATATTGCGGTGCAGATCGACGCCTTGCATACAGGGCTGATATTGATCATTAGCCAGCACCTGTTCTGCCGGAATGATCCCGGCTTTCAGAATGTGTTGTTGGTGGTAAATGTCGTGAAGAAAGGCGTTTAACGCCTGGACGCGTTGGCGAATACCGCGATCGAGCATCGCCCATTCGCTGGCGGGAATGATACGTGGCACACTATCAAACGGGATCAATCGTTCGGCACCATCATCCTCACCATAGACATTAAAGGTAATCCCCACTCGGTGAAACAGCAGTGCAGCTTCTTCCCTTTTGCGCTGAATGGCCTTTTGATCGGCCTGTTGCAGCCAGTGCCAGTAAGCTTCGTAGTGACCCCGGTGTTTACCCTCAGCCAGAAGCATCTCATCAAAAAACGGTGAAGCGGACAGATCGATATTTAGCATCATCACCTCGTCGACATTGCAGGCTGTAAACGGATCCAGCATAAAATGTGCCAAGGTGATAAAGGGGCGAAAATGGCGCGAAACCACGGTTTTTCGCCGATAAAGAGCACACTTTAGGTGCAGTCAAAGAAGAGGTTGCCTTAAAACAGGGCGAAACTACGGTAAGTGTGGGCCAGAGTGATCGTTAGTGGCGCGCCATTAGAGGGACATGCTGTAACTGGAATAAATAAAAACGGCCAGCCGAGGGCTGACCGTTGGTCGCGTGCGTGGTCGTGGAATTAACGACGAACGGCGATGGCTTCGATTTCGATTTTCACGTCTTTTGGCAGACGCGCCACTTCGACGCAAGAACGGGCCGGGAACGGCGCGCTGTGCTCGGTAAAGAAGCTTTCGTACGCGGCGTTGACGGTGGCGAAATCGTTCAGGTCTTTGACGAAAACCGTGGTTTTCACGATATCGGCGACTTTCAGGCCGGCAGCTTCAACGATTGCTTTAACGTTTTCCAGTGACTGGCGTGCCTGAGCGGCGACGTCGTCGGCAACGGCGCCGGTTTTAGGATCAACCGGGATCTGACCGGAAGTGATGATCATGCTGCCCAGATCAACGCCCTGCACGTAAGGACCAATGGCTGCCGGGGCGAGTTCAGTGCTAATGTTACGTGACATTTTTTCTCCTAATTTACCCTTCGTCTTTCAAACCGCAGCGTTGTTGACTGCGTGTGCTCACCCCAGTCACTGACTTAAGTCAGTGACTGGGAATTCCCACACTTGCCGCCTCGCTGCGGCTCGAAATCCATTGGGTAATAAACGTGGGTATTTTCTTCAGTGACTCATTATAGGGAGTGGCGAGCAGATTAACAGCGCCGTTCCCGGTCAATAGGCATATTTCAGTCTGCCTGTAACACCACCTGATGTTCGAACTCTTTCTCGCAGTAACGGCACTTCAGATGTACGTCACCGTCGCGGGATTTTACGCTAAAGCTGGACGACACCGGTTCGCTGCGGCTGATGCAGTTGCTGTTCGGGCAGGTCAGCACGCCGTCGATATGATCCGGCAGGCTGAGGGTAAGTTTACGCACCACTTCGTAATTATCGATGCGGTTGACCGTGGCTTTGGGAGCATACATCGCCAATTGGTTAGCCTGTTGTTCCGTCAGGAATGTGTTCTCGATTTTGATCAGGTCTTTGCGGCCCAGCTCATTGGAGGGCAGGTTCAGGCCGATAGTGATGCGCTGATCGGTGGCAGTCAATTTGAACAGCGTCAACAGCTTAAAACCTATCTGTGCCGGAATGTGGTCAATCACCGTACCGCATTTGATCGCTTCAACCTGCAGTTTATTATCGTGAGTCATGACGGTTCCCCCTTAAAGAGCCAAATCTGCGTTTAATACCAGTGCCAACAGTGCCTGACGGGCGAAAATACCGTTACCTGCTTGCTGGAAATAGTAGGCGTACGGTGTTTTATCCACGTCGGTGGTAATCTCGTCAATGCGTGGCAGTGGGTGCAAGACTTTGAGATTGGTGCGTGCATCCGCCAGATCCGCTGCACGCAGGACGAACTGCGCCTTCACGTTAGCGTATTCGGAAGGATCCAGACGTTCTTTCTGCACCCGGGTCATGTAGAGAATATCCAATTCAGGAACCACTTCTTCAATGCTGCTGTGCAAGCTGTATTGGATGCCTTTCTCTTCCAGCATTTTCAGGATATAGGTCGGCATGGCCAACGCGTCCGGGGCGATGAAGAAGAAGCGGTTGCCTTCAAATTTAGCCAGCGCCTGTGCCAGCGAGTGCACGGTACGTCCGTATTTCAGGTCGCCCACCATAGCAATGTTGATATTGTTCAGGCGGCCCTGGGTTTCTTGAATGGTAAACAGATCGAGCAGTGTTTGTGTCGGATGCTGGTTGGCGCCGTCACCGGCGTTGAGCACCGGAATACCCCCGGAGAATTCGGTTGCCAGTCGTGCAGCACCTTCCTGTGGGTGGCGCATCACGATGGCGTCGACGTAGGTACCAATCACCGAGATGGTATCAGCCAAGGTTTCGCCTTTCTTGCCGAGTGAGGTGTTGCTGCCGTCGGCAAAACCAACCACTGAAGCTCCCAGGCGGTGCATCGCGGTTTCAAATGACAGGCGGGTACGGGTTGATGCTTCAAAGAAGCAACTGGCAATGACCTTGTGCTTTAGCAGTTCAGGCTGTGGATTGGCTTTCAGGCTGGCAGCGGTGCGTAGCACCAGTTCCAGATCCTCGCGGCTGAGATCGTTAATAGAGATGATATTTTTGTGATACAGCGGGTTGGCCATTTTTCACTCTCCTCGATGCATGCCCGTGGCGCGGGAATGCCCGTTATCTTTCGAACCACAGCGGCGTTGGCTTCTCGTTTTTACCCCAATCACTTAGTTGATTAAGCTCCTGGGATACCATCGGTTGCTGCCTGGCTGCGCCCCGAAATCTATTGGGCATAATTTTTTAAGGCAAAAAAAAGCCCCTCAACGAGGGGCTTGAAAAGATCGGTTTAGCAACAGGAGAAATAACGGCAGTTGGCTGCCGATTGGCAGTCGGTTTTGTCGGTTGTGGCTAACAAAACAAACGTCGTTTTTCATGCTTTCTCCTGGCAAATTGTCGCGCATTATACTCGCGCTTTTGGACACTGCAAGTGCTAAAACGCCGATTTTTTGTCATTTCGCAATCGATTGGCTGGTGGATTTGATGTGTTGCTTTTAGATACATGCGAATAGCGCGAGGATCAGTGAGTTCGTCGTAGCAAAATAACCAGCACGAAAATACCGCCAAGGCCGGCGGTAATAATCCCAATGGGAAGTTCCTGTGGCGCGATGATGACACGGCTTAGGAGATCTCCGGCGGAGAGCAATATAGCCCCCAATATGCCAACTAGCGGCAGCAGACGGCGGTGACGGACGCCGGTGAATGGGCGTGCCAGGTGGGGGACCATTAAACCGACAAACCCAATGACTCCGGTTAAGGCGACCAGCAGTGCAGTCGCCAGTGAACAACACAGAAATACCTCGGTGCGTAAGCGATTCGTGTTAATGCCCAGGGTGCCTGCGGTTTGTTCTCCCGCCAGTAAGCCATCCAGTGAACGCCAGCGGAACGCGATCAATATCACCAGTAACAGCAGCGCTATCACTGCAAAAATCAGGTTGTCCCAACGTGCTAACCCCAGCCCACCCAACGTCCAGAAGAGTACGCTGCTGGCTGCCCGTTGATCACCGGAAAACACCAAATAATTTGTGAAGGCGCCGAATAAAAAAGAGACCGCCAGGCCGCAGATAATCAATTTCTCGGTGCCTTTCTGCGATTGCGTCACAAAAATAATCATCACCACGGCAGCGGAGAGCATGCCGCCGACAAAAGAGGAAACCGGTAATGTCCACGCCCCGAGGCTATCACCGAGGCGGGTAATCACCAGCACGACGCCAGCAGAGGCGCCAGAAGAGAGACCAAATAAGAACGGATCGGCCAGATCATTACGGGTCGTGGTTTGTAATAGTGCACCGACCAGCGCCAACCCGGCACCTGCCAGCAACCCGAGCAAGGTGCGTGGCAAACGCAGTTCCAGCACAATGCTTTTAATCATTGGCGGCACCTCACCAGGGGTAATGCCTAGCGCAGCCATCACCTGAGTGAAAGAGAGTGCCACACTCCCTTGTGCGACATTGGCGAGGATGAGCCCTGCCAACAACAGCGGGGCAATGACCCAGACCAACCTAAAACGCGTTGTTTCCGACATTAGCTGACGGCAGCGGGATAAAGGGCGTGAGCCAGTTTGTGGATAGCCTCAATATTGACAGGGCCCGGCGTCAATTCCTGATATTTTAATTTCAAATAACGGTGGTGGATGACAGCGAGGGTTTTCTTCATCAGTGGATGTTGTTCGAGAAAACGCTGTCGTACGTCGGTATCGTGATTCGTCTCCGACTGGTAATCCACCAGGATGATAAATTCAGGTTCAGTTGCTGCGACACTTTCCCAGTTGGTGGTCGTCCAACTGGTGTTTAGAGTATCCATCACATTCTTCGCTCCCGCGGCCTCAATGATGGCTGTTGGCATTGCGTAAGCGCCGCTGGTAAAGGGTTTATCCTCACCAGAATCGTAAAGAAACACTTTGACGGGTTTTTGCGTCGCAATTTTGCGATGGATATCCACGACCTGCTGCTTCCAGCCATTGACCTGTTTCTCCGCATCTTCCTGTTTACCGAATACTTTACCGAGCCTGATCATATCGTCGTAGAGCAAATCCATACTGGCCCGTGGACGATGGCCGTCGACGTGGATACAGCTTTCACTCAGTACCAGCGTTTTGATATTAAATTTTGCCAGCGCTTGCGGGGTCACGTTACCCCGAAGCCCATAGTTCCAGCCGGCGAAGAACAAATCAGGGCTCACGGCGAGCAGATTTTCGATCGTCGGATATTTCGGTGCCAGTTCAGGAATAGCGCCCTGTTGTTGCGTGAATTCAGGGATGTTTTTATACCAACCGGAGATCCCTGTGACACCGACAATGGCGGGCTGTAAATTCAGGGCAAACGCCATTTGCGACATATTAATGTCTTGAATAACGGCACGTTGTGGGGGTTGGTTAAAGGTAAGGGGCTGGCCACAGTTGTCCACCGTGACAGGAAAACCAGAAGCAGCGGCACTGCCTGAGGTGAATATCAGTAATGCGGCGAGGGCGAACTTTTTCACATCGACTCCAGATTCATCACACCGAAGGACCATTGAGATCGCTTTGGCGTCGGTTTCTGGCCTCGCGTCAACCTTCACCCTGCGGGTGTCTTGTCTAAGGTGTCGTCAGCATTAAAGCCGTGGAAGACGGTGGAGAAATATCACGCCACTTCCCGGATAACCGCGTGGGTTAAATCGGCAAAACCGAAGCCAGCAACCTGGCCCGTTGATCAGGGTGGCAACATACCTGAATAACGCACATGGCAAATGTAGTTAGATCAAACAACGGTCGATTGTGATGATTTCACCGGCATTATGTCGGTAACGCCTCGAAGAAACGTATTGCTTTGCCGGTTTCCGGGTGACGTGCTTGCAGAGATCGCATACCAAACACCTGTTGCAGGTGCACTGACTCCAGCACGCTATCAGGACGGCCATAACAAACGATCTTGCCTTCATTCATCATGATGACGTTGTCAGAAAAGGGCTGTACCAACTCAAGATCATGCAACACTTTTAGCGTGGCTATCTTTTTTTGCTGGATCAGCGACAGCAGTTGGTGCCGGGCGAGTGGATCGAGATGGTTAGTGGGTTCATCAAGCAATAACAACACGGGCTGCTGCGCCAGGACGCGTGCAAACCCTGCACGCTGGCGTTCACCACCAGAAAGCTTACTCAACGGCATATGTTGCAGATGGCGGATACCCACGTCATCCATTGCCTTTGCAATAATGCGTTGGTGCTGTGACTGCACGCTATCGGCCTGCCAGGGCAGACGACCAAGGGCAACATACTCGTTAACTTTAAGGCGTAAATCAGCGTTATCGTGTTGGGTGAGCAACGCAATAGCGCGGGCGCGTTGATGGGGTTTTAAGGCGGATAAGCGATCCCCCCGGAAAAGGATTTCACCGTCACTCGGCGTTAACTCGCAGGTAATGAGCCGTAGTAATGTGGATTTTCCACTGCCGTTTGGGCCGATGATGGTAACTGACTCACCTTGCTGAAGCGTAAACGTGATCCCATTAATCCGTGGCGCTTCCCCTGGGCGAGCCAGGGAAAGATTCTTCACCGATAAAAGACTGTCGGTGGGCAGGTTATTCATGAAATATCCTTTTCCGTTATCAGAAAAATGTCTCAATGGTTTCGATGACATTGTAATCATCATCAATCAAAAATAACGTTTTCCATTTATCAAAGGTCAGGCACGGGTGCGATGTGGCGAACACCAGTATATCGCCGACCTGTACCGGGAACTCTGCCGGGCAGCTCAGCATGGCGTGCTGATCCATAATCCCCTGGGTCGTCAGGTGCTGGACGCCGCTCTGTTGCTGAACACCACTGCGGTAATGGGCGATTGGTTGCGGCAAGCCGGCGTCGAAAGCGGCATCGCGCTTGCCGAAATTGACGATAACCCGGCCCGGTTCCGGGACTGACTGCACCAGCGCAATCAATTCCAGTGCTGAGGTTAACTCGCCCGCCAGATCACAGGCGTAGCTGTCACGGGCCAACACGGCATTTTGCGCGTCTTGGTAAATCCCCTGATCGTGGGTGATGTAACAGCCGGGGCGGATCACCAGGCGGCAGTTTGCCGGCAGTGTTTCTTGGCACCAGACGCTGCAAACCACGTCATACCAGGAGGAACCGGCACCGGTCAGGAGGGTTTCCTCACCGGAAAAAACTCCTTGCTGGTGCAGTTCACGCAACAGGCCGGCAGCATCACGCAGGAATCGCTCGATTTTTTGCTGGGCGTTGTCACCGTGCATTACCCCTTCATACAACTCTATACCTTGTAAGCGCAAACCGGGCAGCGCGGCGATCTCATGCGCCAGCTGTTTTGCCTGCACAACGCTACGGCAGCCACAGCGACCGCCGGGTACACCTAATTCCAATAATACGTCCAGCGTTTGGCCATGTTGACTGAAAAAGGCTGAGAGGGCCTGCGCATTGCTTAGACTGTCGATACAGCAAAAGAAAACCGTATTGGGATGCTGAGTCTTCAACTCGGCGATCAGCTGCATGTTGGCTCTACCGACCAGTTGGTTGGCCATCAACACTCGCGGTACGCCTGCGTCCATTGCTACTTTTGCTTGCCAGGCGGAGCCGACACCAATTGCCCAGGCACCTTGTGCCACCTGACGCTGGAAGATCCATGGTGTCATGGTGGTTTTGCCATGCGGGGCCAGAGAGACACCGCGCGCATCGGCATAGCTTTGCATCCAGGCAATATTGCTTTCCAGGCTGTTGCGCTTAATGGCGACAGCGGGCAGGCAGACATCTTCGTTAATCAGGTTCGCCGGATTGTTTGGGTCAGCGTGCATCACGGCGGCTTTGTGGGTAACGGTGAAATTTTTTTGGTATTTCATAACATTATCCTTTTGGTATTCTATCTATTTTGAATTATGTATCTTTATTTATGGTATTGATTTAATTTGTTTTTTAATTTTACTGTTCTGTTTTTAGGTACAAAGTATCATTTTTAGGTCTGTTTTTTGTGTAGTCTTCCACTGTTTTTTTGCATTGTAAATGACAAACTTTAACCACTATAAGGTGAGGCGATGGGTGTTGAGATCGACATTATTTCGCGTATTACGGAGCGTTTTATCGAGCTAAGTAGCGCCGAAAAACGCATTGCCCAATTCATCCTGGACGATACCCAAGCGGTGATCGCCTTACCGATAGCCGAACTGGCTCGGCAGGCCAGCGTTAGCCAAGCCTCAATCACGCGTTTTGCCAAAATGTTGGGGTGTAAGGATGTGCGCGATCTTAAGGTCAAACTGGCGCAGTCGTTGGCAGTCGGGCAGCGATTTATTCATGAAGAGCCTGATCTGGAAGGGATACAGGGGATTTATGAAACCATCATCAATGTCCTGAACGTCAACCGGCGGGCGATCGATGAGCCAGCCTTGGCAAAGGCGGTGGGGTGGCTCAGTGATGCCCGGCAAATTGTGGCAATAGGCATGGGGGGCGGTTCAACCATATGCGCTGCGGAGGTACAGCATCGCCTGTTCCGACTTGGGTTACCGGTGACGGCGCAGAGTGATGGTTTGTTGGTGCGGATGATGGCGGCGGCGGTGGCGAAGCACGATGTGGTAGTGGCGCTGTCATTGGGCGGTTACACGCAAGACGTGGTGGAAAGTGCGGCCATAGCACGGCAGTACGGTGCCAAAGTAGTGGCGATCACACCTGCTGGAACGCCACTTGCGGCGCAAGCTGACGCGTTGCTGCCGCTGGTGGTGCATGAGAATGATTACATCTACAAACCCAGCACATCGCGCTACGCCATGCTGGCGATGGTGGACGTGTTGGCGACGTCACTGGCCGTGGCGAATAAACGTCAGTCCAGAGACCGGCTGCGCCGTATCAAGTTGGCGTTGGACAGCCATCGCGGCGGAGCCGATCGACAGCCGTTGGGGGATTGAGCCCGTGGCCCACAGACAATAACGGAAGGATGATGATTCATGCGGTATCAGTATCTGTTTAAAAATGTCACGGTGATCGACGGCAGCGGTGGGCCGCAATACCGGGCAGATGTTGCGGTAAAAGACGATCGCATTGCCGAGATTGCCCCCTGCATTGAGGCTGATTCTGAGGTAGTGATCGATGGCCGGGAGCGGGTGTTGTCGCCGGGATTTATTGACGTGCATACCCATGATGATACCAACGTGATCCGCATGCCTGAGATGCTGCCGAAGATTTCACAGGGGGTCACGACGGTGATTGTCGGCAACTGTGGTATCAGCGCGGCCGGAGCGGTGATCAAAACCCACGTGCCTGACCCGATGAACCTGCTGGGAGAGAAGGCGCACTTCGTGTACCCAACGATTACTGACTATCGTCAGCAAATTGAACATGTGACCCCTGCGGTGAACGTGGCGACGCTGATTGGGCATACCACGTTGCGTAGCAACCAGATGGATGACCTGTTTCGACCGGCTACGGGCGAAGAGATTGCTGCCATGCGCGAACAGTTACGGGCCGCGTTGCAACAAGGCGCGCTGGGGCTGAGTACGGGGTTGGCGTACGCTTCAGCGTTTTCGGCACCTACCGAAGAGGTCATGGCGCTGGTAGAGGAACTGGCCGATGAGCAGGGGATTTACACCACCCATCTGCGTTCGGAGTTTGAACCCATACTCGACGCCATGGATGAGGCATTCCGCATTGGCCGCCATGGCCGGGTGCCGGTGGTGATCTCGCACCATAAATGCGCGGGAGCCAAAAACTGGGGCCGTACGCAAGAGACGCTAAAGCTGTTCGACAAAGTACGCCAGACGCAGGATGTCTCCTGTGACTGTTATCCCTATTCTGCCAGTTCATCCACACTGGATCTAAAACAGATCACCGATGAATTCGATATCGTCATCACCTGGTCCGAGCCGCATCCAGAGATGGCGGGACAGTCTTTGCGCGACATCGCCGGTACCTGGTCGATGAGCCTGGTTGATGCAGGCAAGCGACTGATGCCGGCAGGGGCGATTTACTACAACATGGACGAGCAGGACGTGCGTCGGGTGTTGAGTTATCCGTTGACCATGGTGGGATCGGATGGCTTACCGAACGATCCGATGCCACATCCGCGTCTGTGGGGCGCCTTTCCGCGGGTACTTGGTCATTACAGTCGTGACGAAGGGTTGTTCCCCTTGACCGTTGCGGTGCACAAAATGAGTGGCATGTCCGCGGCGCGCTATCAGTTGCCACAGCGCGGGCTGATCAAAACAGGGTATTACGCCGATTTGGTACTGTTTGATGCGTTAAAAGTGAAAGATAGCGCGACATTCAGCCATCCTCAGCAACCCGCCGCCGGGATCGACGCGGTGTGGGTGAACGGTGTACTCAGTTACGAACATCAGGCCGTTACTGGCCTGCGCGCCGGGCGGTTTTTGCACCGCCAAGGCAAATAAATCGACAGGAGTAAGGCATGACGATCAAAAGATACGGCGTTGACGGTGGTACCGGGACCGGTGGGCAGCACCTGCCTTTTGCCAGAGCAGTAGAGGCGGGCGGTTGGTTGTATATTTCCGGTCAGACACCGATGAAAGACGGTGAAGTGGTTGAAGGTGGGATTATTGAGCAGTCCCGTCTGGCGATCCAAAACTGCCTGGATATCATGATGGAAGCGGGATATGGCCTGGAGGATGTGGTGCACGTTAAGGTTATTCTGACCGACGCGCGTTATTTCCAGTCATTCAATAAAGTGTTCCGTGAATTTTTTGCGGCTCACCCACCGGCACGTATTTGTGCCGTCGCGGATTTGGTAGTGGATTGCAAAGTTGAAGTGGATATTACCTGCTATAACGCTGCACGCATTACCCGCTAGTGGGTGACGAAACGATCATGTTTAATGGTTTCATTGTGTGATGCGCTGCAAAAAATCAGGCCTACGGAGGGGCCTGGTTCACCTTCATCGACCTAATGGGCTAAAAGAGGTTGTATTATGAATACCTATCAACCGATTGATTGCGATCTCCATGACCATTTGGAAATCGCCTGCTTATATTCTTGGGTATTAAAAATTGAGTTAGACGATGGGAAGGTAATAACCGCTAAATCCATCACCACGCTGACACGGCCTGGCGACGGCGAGTTT
The DNA here is from genome assembly GCF_001590905.1 of Serratia grimesii NBRC 13537. Lineage (GTDB taxonomy): Bacteria > Pseudomonadota > Gammaproteobacteria > Enterobacterales > Enterobacteriaceae > Serratia > Serratia grimesii. Next base: position 26,938 of record NZ_BCTT01000008.1, on the reverse strand, counting down.
CTTATTCTGGATGATGATGGGGAAAGAGTGAGTATCCGTCTTGATTATATTCATGCCATAACTCATCTGGATAAAAATAAGCCGGCTCATCGCATTGTTTTTAAATAAAGAGTTGATATTACCCTGGTCAAGAAAATTGCCCCGTTATAGAAGAGGCGGCGCTGGCCGCCTCGTCTATCCCACGTCTTAAAGACGCCGCCTTTATTTGCTGACGCGATCGTAATAGACCATGTCGGCATTCAGACCCTGCTGATAGCCTTTGACGTTATCGCGCAGCACCACTTCGGTTTTTGCCTGATCGATAAAGACATACGGCGAACTGCGCTGTAGCTCCTGCTGCATTGCGGTATACAGCGCGGTGCGCTTGGCAGGATCGGCTTCGGCCACGGCCGCCAGCGTCTGTTTGCTAAGCTGCGGGATCTGCCAACCATTGAGGCCTGCGACGGTGCTGGTCTTGCCGTCGTTATAGGCGAAGGCACTGGCATTGGAGTGGGCGTCGAAGTAGTCCGGGATCCACAAACGGATCGCTGCCTGATGCTGTTTGGCTCGGACACGTGAATAGACCTGGCTGCCAGCAGCCGGCAACAGTTCGACCTTCACACCTCCTTCGGCAAAGCTGGCTTGTAGCGCCTGCGCGATGGTGATAAACGGCGGTTTGTTCTCTACGTCCAGCGTCAGCGAGGCATTGGTGATACCAGCCTTGGCAAGAATCGCCTTGGCTTTTGCCGGATCGAAGCTGAACGGATTGTCTTTCAGTGCACCCGGCAACCCGACGGGCAGGAAGCTCTGATGCACAAAATATTGGCCTTTCAGTAAATCCTTCGTGATGCCCTGGTAGTCAATGAGATAACGGGCGGCTTCCCAGAAGGCCGGATTTTTCAGCAAGGGGTTAGCGGTATTACCGGTGTTGAACACCAGGTAGTTCTGCTCGGCTGAAGGGATCTCCAGCACCTTCACACCCGCTTGATTCTTCAATGCGACAGTTTGGTCCGGGCCAAGCTCACGCGCCACGTCGGCGTCGCCTTGCTGGATCAGCAGGCGACGGGTGGCGGAGTCCGGCACGCTTTTAATGATAATGCTTTTCAACAGTGGCTTACTGCCCGGCGACGTCGGGTTAGCGTCCAACACAATCGCCTGATGGGGTTGATAGACGCGCATTTTAAATGGCCCGCTACCCGCAGAGTGCATTTTTAGCCAGGCGTTGCCATAGTCACCGTCTTTGATATTGGATTGCACTGCCTTGCTGTCGACGATCGACGCGATAGGCGTAGAGAGAATATTCAGTGCTACCGCCGGGCTGACGTTCGCCGTCCAGCTCAGTTGCAAACTGTGGTCATCGATTTTCTTCAGGTGTGCATCGATGTTATCCGGCTGCCAGCCGAGCACGTTAAGGATAAACGCCGGTGATTTGTTCATCTTCACGGCACGGCTGTAGGAAAAGATCACATCATCGGCAGTGAGTGGGTTACCGGAAGCGAATACCGCCTGTGGGCGCAATTTTATCGTCAGCGTTTTCGCCGCGACATCGCCCTGCCAGCTTTCTGCCAGTACTGGTATGACTTTCGCCGGGTCATCGCGATCCGCCTGTACCAACCGCTGATACAGGCTTGGTACGGTCTGGATGCTGGACAATTCGTTGGCTTCCGCTGGATCGAGGCTGACAATATCGTCCAGCGATTGCACCACCACCAGTGTGTTGGGGGGTGTCGCGGCCAATGCGGTAGTAGACAGAGCAGCAAGTACGAATAGCGGCAGGACTTTGGCTTTCATTGATGTTTTCCCTTAAATGCACCGTGATCTCCGGTGCCGAGAACGCATTGTTATCATTGGTTTTCGCAGCGTTTTCGCCGTCAGCATGCACGGTAGAACCTTTACTGATGGCTGACAAAGGCTAATCGGCTATTTTATATGACAAAAAACACTATAAGACGGCGGGCAAGGATTCGCTAACGTAGGTGGGAATAAAGCCCTCATTGAGAAAGGGCTTTGGGGGCAATCAGAGGGCGGAGCTGGTTTCCAGCAAGGCTTTCAGACGTTGATGCAGTTGAGCGACATAGCGGGTATCCCGCGGTGCGACCCACACCACATTGCTGCTGGCGATAACACCCAATACGGCGGGCCAGGCGCAAAGATCAATAATGCGTGCCATGGCTTTTGCATAGCCAGAATTCATGTGGATCAGCACAAAATTGTCGTTATGCTCGACATCAATCAGCATGGCTGACAACGGCTCGCTGATACACGGGGCTGGATGATGCAGCGCATTAAGAGAGTAGACCTTTTTCCCTTTGGCGTTTTGCACCTTCATTACCCCCAGTGCTTTCAGCAGACGGGAAACGGTCGACTGACTGATGCCTGGATAACCCCCTCGTATCATTTCACTGCGGATTTCCTCCTGTGATGAATAGCGTTGGCTTACGACCAGCTTGCGGCACAATGCCAGTTTCCGTTGTTCTTTCTCCCACAGGGTTTCTATTTTATTCGCCATTATGTTGCCTTGGTTTAAAAATGAGTGACAACTCTATATAAATCAATGCAATGAAGATGGGTTAACCGAGGGTGATATGACCCGTCGCAATCATATAAAGGGTAATAAGGGCGACAATGACCAAAAGAACGGCAATTAACGCTTCGTAGCCTTTCAACAACCGTTCTGCATGTTGATTTTTTTGATGCCAGAGGAAGACCAGCAAGCCAGGGACGAACAACAATGAGGTCAGTAACATCTGGCTGCCGGCGGCATAGCACAGCCAGAAACCGTAGACAGTGCCAATCAGCCCGAGGATCAGATCGCGGGTACGCGTTTCACCCGGTTGGTAGCTTTCACCGGTGATCGCCAGTTTCAGGCCATAGGCGGCGCTGAACAGATAAGGGGGGAGGATAGCGGCAGTCGCAATGGAGAATAGCGCCTGATAGCCCGCACTGTAGACCAGCGTCAGCAACAGGAAGAGCTGTATCAAACCATTGGTGATCCACAGCGACACTGCTGGCGAGCCATTGGTGTTGGTTTTGGTGAATATCTGCGGGAACATGCCGTCTTTGGCTGCGACGAACGGCAACTCTGCGGCGAACAGTGTCCAGGCGAGCAGCGCACCGGCTACCGACAGAATCACGCCGGCTGCGACAAAACGAGCCCCCCAAATGCCGACCACGGATTCCAGCACTCCGGCCATTGACGGATTTTTTAATCCGTTCAACGTTGCCTGATCGAGCACGCCCATCGACAACACGCTGACCAGGATATAAATCACCAGGCAACCCAGCAGACCGATCACCGTCGCTTTGCCGATATCGGCACGTCTGGCGGCCCGTGAGGAAACAACGGTGGCGCCTTCAATACCGATAAAGACCCAGGTGGTGACCAACATGGTGTTTTTTACCTGATCAAACAGGGCGGGATGGCTGCCGTCGACCACCATCATGCGGCCCCAGAAGTCTGCGGTAAAAATACCGATACGGAAGGCGATCACGACCGCCACAATAAACACCAACAACACCAGTACTTTGACTACCGTTAACACGGTATTGATCATGGCCGCTTCCTGCACGCCACGTAGCACCAACGCATGCACCAGCCATAGAACGATGGACGCGCCGAGGATTGATTGCCAGTTATTGCCCAGGCCGAACACCGGGAAGAAGAAGCTGAGGGCACTGAACAGCAGCACCGCATAAGACACGTTCCCCAGCCAGGCGGAGAACCAATAGCCCCAGGCAGACTGGAAGCCAATAAAATCGCCAAACCCGGCGCGAGCATAGCTGTAAATACCGCCCTCCAGCTGCGGACAGCGGGCACTGAGGTTCTGATAAATTAATGCCAGGCAGATCATCCCTATGGCGGTGATCAACCAACCGATCAGCAGTGCGCCTGGTGAGGCGACGGAAGCGAAATTTTGCGGCAGGCTGAACACGCCACCGCCCACCATGGATCCGATGACCAGCGCAATCAGGGCCACCAGCCCCAGTTTTTTTTCAGACATGAGGGTTCCTCCAGCTGCGCAGGGCAGCAGGAAAATAATGATTCAGAGGTAGAGAAGACGCGGCGGCAGACGATACCGCCGCGCCGTCAATCAGTCGCCGAGGGTGGCGACCATCACGGCCTTAATGGTGTGCATGCGGTTTTCCGCTTCATCGAACACAATGGAGTGGGCCGATTCGAACACGTCATCCGTGACTTCCAGCCCTTTCAGGCCATAAGCGAGCTCAATTTCCTTGCCTACTTTGGTCTGTTCGTTGTGGAAGGCCGGTAGACAATGCATGAATTTAACCTGTGGGTTACCGGTAGCTTTCAGCACCGCGGCATTAATCTGATAAGGCTGCATCAGGCTAACGCGTTCCGCCCATGCCTCTTTCGGTTCTCCCATCGATACCCACACGTCGGTATAGAGGAAATCGACACCTTTAACGCCTTCCTCAACCTGGTCGGTAACTGTGATATGCGCGCCGGTATCGCGGGCGATGTCTGCGCACTGTGCCAGCAGGGCTTCGTCCGGCCAAAACGCCTTAGGGGCGACCAGGCGGATATCCATGCCCATTTTTGCTGCGCCTACCATCAGCGAGTTACCCATGTTGTTGCGTGCATCTCCGAGGTAGGCGAAAGCGATCTGATCAAGGCTTTTGCCTGGTGCATGCTCCAGCATGGTCATCAGATCGGCCAGGATTTGTGTAGGGTGGAATTCGTCGGTCAGGCCATTCCATACTGGCACCCCGGCAAATTCGGCCAACTCTTCCACGATGGACTGCGCGAAACCCCGGTATTCGATGCCGTCATACATGCGGCCCAATACCCGCGCGGTGTCTTTCATCGACTCTTTATGGCCAATCTGGGAACCGCTTGGGCCGAGATAAGTCACCTGAGCGCCCTGATCGAACGCGGCTACCTCAAATGAACAGCGAGTGCGGGTAGAGGTTTTTTCGAAAATCAGCGCAATGTTTTTACCGCACAGTTGCTGCTTTTCTACATTGCCGTATTTGGCTTTTTTCAGCGTGAAGGCCAGGTCGATCAGGTATTGGATTTCATCGGTGTTGAAATCCAGCAGTTTCAGGAAATGACGGTGGCGTAAGTTAATGCTCATAATCTTGTTCCTCTCTGTTCAAAGCGTTGGCGTGATTAACGTGCCTTTCTCACCGGCCAGGATACGGGTGGCATCCTGTAGCGCGCCGATGCCGGCGATGCCCTGGGCGTAGCGTACAAAATGGCTGGCGGCCGAGATCTTCGGTCCCATCGATCCAGCGTCGAAGGTGATGCCGGCCAGATCGTCTGGCGTGACTTTGTCCAAAGCGCGTTGTTGTGGCGTACCCCAGCCGAGATAAACGGCATCGGCGTCGGTGAGGATAAGCAGTGCATCGGCCTTGATCTGCTCTGCCAGGAACGCAGCGGAAAGATCTTTATCGATCACGGCCTCAATGCCTTCCAGACGACCTTCACGGCGTAACACCGGGATGCCACCACCACCGGCGCAGATCACCAGATGCCTTTGGGCGATCAGGGTGTTAATCGCGTCGGTCTCGATGATGTTGAGCGGTTTCGGTGACGGCACTACGCGACGGAAATATTTGCCGTCTGGCTTGATCGTCCAGCCTTTCTCCAGGCTTAGTGCCAGTGCACTTTTCTGGTCATAGACCGGCCCGATGTATTTGCTGGGGTTGCCGAAGGCACTGTCGTCAGGGTCGACCTCCACCTGGGTCAGCAGGGCGCTAACCTGTTGCTTTGGCAGGCAGTTTTTAAGCTCCTGTAGCAGCAGATAGCCGATCATGCCCTGGCTTTCCGCACCCAGTACGTCCAGCGGGTAGGGGGCAACCTGCGGATAGGCATTATTTTGCAGTGCCAGTAAACCGACCTGCGGGCCGTTGCCGTGTACCAGTACGACGTTCCAGCTTTCGGTCAGTGCCGCAATCTGGCGGCTGGCAAGCAGGACGTTGCGGCGTTGGATATCCGCCTCAAGCGGTTCTCCGCGGCGCAGCAGGGCGTTCCCACCCAGGGCAATCACCACTGTGGGTTTAGTCATGATGTTTACTCCGTCGGGGGATCAGATGTCGTCGCGTTCTAACGGGCAGCTCATACAGCGTGCGCCACCGCGGCCACGGCCCAGCTCATCGCCGGGGATCGGCAGGACGGTGATGCCGGCTTTGTCGTATTTTTCGTTGGTCCAGGTGTTGCGTTCGTAGCCGACCACCACGCCAGGCCGGATGGTGAGAACGTTGTTGGCGTCATTCCACTGTTCGCGTTCGGCCTCGAAGCTGTCGCCGCCGGTGGTAATGAGTTGCACCTGACTGATACCCAGCGCGCGCTCGATAGCGGTCAGGAAGTGTTTTTCCTGTTGGCGATGCAAGCCACCTTTGCCGTCCGGCGTTAGCGTCCAACACTGCGCTTCTTTACGCACCACTTCTGGATAAACCGAGAAAGTATCCAGATTGATATGAGTCATGACGGTATCCAGGTGCATACAAGAACGGTGTTTTGGCAATTCCAGAGCGATGACCCGCTCCGCCTGATGGGATTTGAACAGTGCCTGCGCCAGGAATTCGACCCCTTGCGGCGTAGTGCGCTCCGACATGCCGATTAATACGGCGCCACGACCAATGACCAAAACGTCGCCGCCTTCCAATGTGGCATGATCGTAATTACGTTCCTCATCGCCAAAATAGGTGGTGAAATTGCCATTCGCAAAATACGGGTGCCATTTATAGATAGCGCGCAGGTTATTTGTTTCACGCTGGCGCGCGGGTTTGGCCATTGGATTAATCGACACGCCGTTATATATCCAGCATGAGGTATCACGGGTGAACAAATGATTAGGTAACGGCTTCATAATAAAGTCGGTGCCCTGATGCGTATCAACCACCATATTACTGAAGCTGGCCGGCACTTCCTCATATGTCAGGCCGCCGGTCATATGACGCGCCAATTGGCGGTCGGGTAAATCACCCAGCCAGCCGCGAATGTCGGCGGCGAGCGACGGCCCCAGACGGAAGTCAGAAACCTGCGCTGACAACAACCACTGCTTAGCCGCGGGAATGCTCATGGTTTCGGTCAGCAGATCGGTCAGCAGCAAAACTTCGACATTCTGTGCACGCAATGTTTGCGCAAAAATATCGTGTTCCGCACCGGCACGTTCTACGGACAATACGTCGTCGAATAATAATTCCTGACAGTTTGATGGGGTTAATCGCTTTAAACTTAAATTAGGTCGGTGAAGCATAACGCTGCGCAGCTGGCCTATTTCAGAACCTACATAATTCTTATCCATGTCATTTCCTATTATCAGATTTAGGTAACATCGAACAAAACGAAATAAAGGTTTATTTCATTTATTGAGAATGGGTGCAGTGCCGTTGCCGCTGATAATAAACATTGCTTCCGGTTGTTTTGTGATGGGTGTCACATTGAGAGGGCGCGAAAAATGAAAAGGATTATCAATTGATTAGCGTCATTGTTTTATTGGAAATTTCATTTATCAAAATGAATTAATACGCATCTATCGCGTTAATTATCCAAAAATAAAGCAAGTTCACCTTAAAGGTGAGTGACTTAATTTATTGTAATTGCTTGGTTTTATCGGATGGCTGGCGTAGTTATGCATTTACAGGTTATTAATATCCTGGTGCACTCAATTTCTTTTGAATTTTTATTCCCGTCGGTAACGGATAATGGGTTTTTATTTTTGTGACGCAGCGGGCTTCTATTTTATTCCAAGAGGATAAACAAGGTATTAGCACAGTGCATTTCCCTGAGGGTGGAGAGGTTATGTACGTCGGGTGCATAAAAATCTGCAATACAACGAGACAGAGTGGGATAGTTAATCGGTTGGGGCTGGGGTGGCGAGAAAGCCCACCCCTATTGGGGGAGTCAATCGTTAAAGGGATTCGCTTAAGGTGGCGACCATCACTGCTTTGATGGTGTGCAGACGGTTCTCTGCCTGATCGAACACGACGCTGTGCGCCGATTCGAACACATCATCGGTGACTTCCATGCCGCCGTGCAGCCCGTATTGTTCGGCCATTTGCTTGCCAAGTGTGGTTTGGTCGTCGTGAAATGCCGGCAGGCAGTGAAGGAATTTGACGTTCGGGTTGCCGGTCAGTTTCACCATCGCCATATTGACCTGATATGGCTTAAGCAGGGCGATACGCTCCTGCCAGGTTTCTTTTGGTTCCCCCATCGACACCCACACGTCGGTATAGAGGAAATCTGCATCTTTTACCCCTTCGGCGATGTCTTCAGTCAGGGTGATCTTCGCACCGGTCTTCTGCGCTAATGCCTGGCACTCTGCCACCAAGTCTGCCTGTGGCCAACATGCCTTTGGTGCTACCAGACGCAGATCCATGCCTGCCAAGGCTGCGGCCTCCAGCAGGGTATTGCCCATATTGTTGCGGGTATCGCCGAGATAGGCGAACTTCACCTCATTGAGTGGCTTGCCCGGCAGGTGTTCCTGCACCGTGAGCAGATCCGCCAATAACTGGGTTGGGTGGAATTCATTGGTCAGCCCATTCCACACCGGTACGCCGGCATGATTTGCCAAGGTTTCTACCAGGTGCTGACCGTAACCGCGGTATTGAATACCGTCATACATGCGGCCCAGCACGCGGGCAGTGTCTTTCATCGATTCTTTGTGGCCGATCTGACTGCCACTCGGGCCGAGATAGGTGACCTGAGCGCCTTGATCGAAAGCGGCAACTTCGAAAGAGCATCGTGTACGGGTCGAGTCTTTTTCGAAGATGAGCGCGATGTTTTTGCCCTGCAAATGACGAGTTTCCTTGCCTTGCTTCTTGGCCTGCTTCAAATCGGCGGACAGTTGCAACAGCATCTGCAGTTCTGCCGGGGTGAAATCCATTAACCTCAGGAAGTGACGTTTGTAGAACGGGTTTATGCTACTCATTGCCGTATATCCTTATCGCTTAAATTGAATTTAAATTCACTTTATATGTATGAATATTCAATTTCAAGCCCGGAATGGAAATCTTTCACGTTTATCGTGGAAGCAATGCCGACGGTGTGTGAAAATAGAAGGAATACAGGCCATTTGACTTGAGGATATAGGCATGGCAAACAGCGAACAGCTAGACGAACAACGTGAAGAGACCCGCCTGATCATCGAAGAACTGCTGGAAGACGGCAGCGATCCAGAGGCGCTCTACACCATCGAACACCATTTCTCTGCCGAAAAGTTTGAAGTGCTGGAGAAAGCCGCTGTCGAAGCCTTCAAGTTAGGCTACGAAGTGACTGACGCCGAAGAGCTGGAAGTGGAAGACGGTACCCTGGTGATGTGTTGTGACGTAATCAGCGAAGTCAGCCTGAAGGCCGAACTGATCGACACTCAGGTTGAGCAACTGGTCGCGCTGGCGGCACGTTGCGGCGTTAACTACGACGGCTGGGGCACTTACTTCGAAGATCCGAACGGCGAAGAAGGTGACGATGATGAAGAAGACGGTGACTTCATCGACGAAGACGACGACGGTAAACGTCATTAATTAACTTCTGCTTAATTCCTGTGGGCCAGCGCTTGTTGGCCCCTGATAAATGACATGAAATACCAATCTCTGTTAGCCCCTATTTTAAACTTCCTGCACTGTGAAACCCCAGACGCCTGGATTGATGCTGCGCGCCGCCCAGAAAATCTGCCGCTGTTGCTGACTGACCATATGGTATGCGAGCTAAAAGCTGCGCAGACCGGCATGTGGCTGATCCGCCGCTATGTAGCAGACAAAGAGAGTGGTGACGCGTTACTGGCACTCCTCAGGCCCTATGAGGCGTTTCTGCATGAAGCGCAGGGCGTGCCGGAAGCCCTGTTTCAGCAGAACAATTTCACCCGCAAGATCCTGCCAAAAAACGGCTCGGCCTATGGTCAGGATCTGGCGGACAAGATGGTGTTGTTGATCAAAGAAGAGCTCCACCACTTTTCTCAGGTGCTGGAGATCATGCTGGCACGGCAGATCCCGTATAAGAAGATCACCGCCAGTCGCTATGCTAAAGGCATGATCCGTGAGATCCGCACCCACGATCCGGCGACGCTGATTGATAAACTGATTTGTGGTGCGTATATCGAAGCGCGCTCCTGCGAACGTTTTGCCCGCCTGGCGCCGCATCTGGACGACGAATTAAACCGTTTCTACGTTTCACTGCTGCGCTCTGAAGCGCGCCATTATCAGGATTACCTGACGCTAGCCGAACAGATTGCCGGTGGCGATATCAGCGAACGGGTGGCTCATTTTGGCCGTATCGAAGCGGCACTGATCCAGACCCCAGACAGCGAGTTCCGTTTCCACAGCGGTGTGCCCGCTATCGCCTGATAGCTGGGCATCCGTGGCGTGTTTTATTCCGGTGTGCCCAGCAAGATATCTACGGCTTTCTCTGCCAGCATAATGGTCGGCGCATTGGTATTGCCGCTGGTCACCTGCGGCATCACCGAACAGTCGATCACCCGCAGCCGTTCAAAACCGTGCACTTTGAGCTGTAAGTCGGTGACCGAGTCCTGTGGGGATTGCCCCATGCGGCAACTGCCCACCGGGTGATACACCGTCTTGCAGAAGTTGCGCACGAACTCTTCCAACTGTGCTTCATCGTTCAGCCATGCCGGCTGCGGCATCAGTAGATCTTTGATGATCGGTTTGAGGGCGGCGGTTTGTAGGAAGCGCAGGCCAAACTTCACTGCGCGCACGCTGCCGGCCAGATCTTCCGGATGACCGAGGTAGTTGGCATGCAGTTTCACCGGATCGCGTGGATCGCGGCTGCGTAGCAGAACTTCGCCGCGTGCTTTGGGTTGCAGATAGCCAACCTTCAGCGTGAAGCCGTGGATATTAGGTAAAGGTTCGCCGGGTACATCGTCCCAGCTGTCGAGCATCGGCAGGAAGTGGATTTGCACATCCGGTCGGCTGTCGCCCAGGCTGTCAGTGAAGGCAGCGCCTTCGAGCACGTTGGAGCTCAGTACGCCACTGCGAAATGCCAGCCATTCGGTACCGTGGCGCAACGCTTGCAGGCCGCGATCGGCACCGTACAGACTGATAGGGTCGCGGGTACTGACGTTGATCGACATATGCAGGTGATCGTGGAAGTTCTTGCCGACTGGCAGATCCGCGCGCGGTTCGATGCCCAACTGTTGCAGATGTTCGCGTGGCCCAATACCGGACAACATCAGGAGCTTCGGCGATCCTACGGCGCCGGCGCTGAGAATCACCTCTTTTGCCGCATATGCAGTGACTTCGGCACCGCCATTTTGGCTGTACACCACGCCGGTGGCGACGTTGTTGTCGAATACCACGCGGTGCACCAGCGCATTGAGCTTCACGACCAAGCGTTGCTCGTTGCGCACTGCTTTCAGGTAGGTGCGTGCGGTGCTGGCGCGCTCGCCGTTGTGGGTGGTGGTTTGGTAGAAGCCGACACCGTGCTGGCTGTCGCCGTTGAAATCATTACGGTAGGGTAGATCCAGCTCTTGGCCCGCGCGGATAAACGCCATGCTAAGCGGGTGACGGTAGCGGTTCTCGCTGACCGGCAGCAGCCCTTCGCCACCGTGATAGGCATCCGACAGGCTTTCGTTGGCCTCGGCACGTTTGAAGTAGGGCAGCACGTCTTGGTAGCCCCAGCCGACGCAGCCATAACGTTCGGCCCATTCGTCATAATCCTGCCGCTGGCCACGAATGTAGATCATACCGTTGACCGAACTGCTGCCACCCAGCACCTTGCCTTGGGCTATCTGCATACGCCGGTTGTTGGCGTGTGGCTCCGGTTCGGTCTCATACGGCCAGCTTTTCTTGGCGATGATCTTCGCCACGCCAGCTGGCATCTTGATGAATAGATTATTGTCGTCACCACCGGCTTCCAGCAGCAGTACTCGCGCCTGGGTACGGCGGATCAACTGTGCTGCCAAGACGCAGCCGGCGGAACCTGCGCCGACAATGATGTAATCAAAAGCGTTTTCCGACATGACTGCTCCCTGTGCGATTGCGGCATGAGCCTGTTCTGGCAGAGTATCGTAAGCGGGCAGGAGGTCAATTTGTAATCGTTAATTTATTAATGAATATCACAAAATTTATTTTTAAAATTAACTATCATTTTGATTTTTATGAAATATTAACAGGATAACTATATTAATATTTTATCTTTGATTTTTTGCATGTGTATGCTGATGCGGCGGGAGTGCGGTTTTATAAAGAATTGGCACATTGTTTCTTAACGGAATATTAAATATGAGACTTATCCGATCAGGAAAGAGAGTGTCAGAGTAAAAATGCTGCTATATGATGAATCCCTCTATTATTGGATAAGATATTAAGAAATATGGAAATTTCGATTAATAAGTCTAATTATTTAAAAGGGATTGCCATCATTTTGATGTTGGTCCATCACCTGTTTGCCTACCCTCTGCGAATTAGCCCGGATATCCCGATCTATCATATTGTTAACCGCGTCGACATTGAGATGTACCTTGGCCTGTTCGGCAAGATTTGCGTGTCGATGTTCCTGTTTTTATCGGGTTATGGATTCTCGCTTAAAAAACAAATCTCGCTTAAATATATTTGGGGGAAGCTGAAGAACTTATATATCAACTACTGGATAGTGCTGTTTATCTTTGTGCCGATTGGCATCATTTTCTTTCCGGGAGAAAGGTATACCCTTTCCCCATCGCTGTTTTTCGAAAACCTGATTGGTCTTAAATCCACTTATAACAGCGAGTGGTGGTTCTTTAAACTTTACGTTTTGTATGTGCTTTCTCTGCCACTGTTGTCGCGGCTCAATACCTATCCATTGCTGGGGCTGCTGGTGTTGGCGGCAGTGTGTGGCAAAGGGTTGCAGTATTTTGCTTGGGCACCGGAGGTGCTAATCGAATATTGCACCTGGCTGTTGCCTTTCGGCTTTGGCATGGTGTTTGGCCGTAGCCAGAAAATGCCGGCAAACACGTGGCTGGCGAAGCTGATCGTTACTCTAAGCCGTACACACCCGCTGATTTTACTGATGGTGACAGTGGCGGTGTTTATCGTTGCTCATAACCCTGGGCTGCTGCTGGTGACACCGCTGTTTATTATCGCGTTGATGAATACCGCTGACGGCCTGGGTAGCACGGTGAATCGGGTTGTGGGTGAGTTGGGCAAGCATTCGATGTACATGTGGCTGACCCACAGTTTCTATTGCTATTACTTCACTCAAAAGCTGATCTTTGCGCCGCGCTATACGCCGCTGATCCTGCTGTTATTGATTGTGGTGTCATACCTGACCAGCCTGGTGCTGAGCCGGATTGAGTTGGCTATCAAGGGCGGAGTGATGAAGAGGGTGCAGAAGGTGGGGTAGGCTGGATAAGAAAAGAGATCACTTATGTGTTCTCTCAGAAGACGGGCAATGTTTGTTATTAGGGAGAGCGTGCCGAAGGGGCGTAGCAGCCTTGGCTGCCGGAGCGCCCCTTCGGTGCGCTAGGCCCGGGTATCTCGGGCCGAACAGTAAACGCTGATCACAGGGTCTTCAGCATGGTGACTTCGCAGTCGACGTGGCCGGTGGTGCCCATCGCCTGGTCGATATGCTCAAAGCCCAAATGCTCATACAGGCCGATGGCCTGCGTCAGGCTGGCGGTAGTTTCTAAATAACAACAGCGGAAGCCCTGTTGACGGGCGAACTCCAGTGCTTGCAGCGCCAGGCGTTTTGCCAGGCCCTGGCCGCGCAACAGCGGCAGGAAATACATTTTCTGTAATTCGCAAATATCGTCTTCACCGCCTTGCAGTGGTGCAACACCGCCGCCACCGGCAATCTGACCATCCACTTCTATCACCCAATACGCGCTGCGCGGCAGGCTATAGAGTTGATACAAGACGTCCAGATTGGGGTCAGAAACGGTATAGCCTTTGTCCGCCGTCAGACCGTGTTCGGCGGAGACTTCGCGAATGACATTAGCAATAGCGGCATTATCATCAGCCGTTATTGGGCGCACCAGAAGACGTACTGGGGTTGCTGTTGTCATGTTTACACTCGCCATTAAAGGGAACCACATTCGTTTTTATCGCAACACAAAACGCACCGGAGTTATTTCCCGGCGGCGTCCATGCAGCATTATATACCCGTCATCTTTCAAGTTGCAGCGTTGTTACCTCCCCAGTTACTTACCTGAGTAAGCGCCTGGGGATGAGCGAGCTGGGCGCCTGGCTGCAACTTGAAAGCTATAGGGTAGGCTTTGTAATAACATCTTAAGCGGGCCGGATGCAACGGCGATAAAAAAACAGCGGGGAAATCCCCGCTGTTTTCAGCTGTTGCAGTGATTCGACAGATTACAACGCGGCGATGGACGCCTGCTGTTCCTGCAACTTCACTTTACCTTCTTTGCAGGCAGTCAGACGTTCGCGTTCTTTCGCGACGACGGCTTCTGGCGCGCGCGCCACAAAACCTTCGTTAGACAGCTTGCCTTCGATCGAGGCGATTTCTGCATCCAGCTTGCCCATCTCTTTCGACAGACGCGCAATCTCGGCGTCTTTATCGATAAAGCCAGCCATTGGGATCAACAGCTCGGCACCGTCTACCAGCTTGGTGACGGATAACGGGCCTTTGTCACCGGCAGGCAGCAGAGAGATAGACGACAGACGCGCCAGACGCTCGATAAAGCTCTGGTTTTCCTGCACGCGGCGCTCTGCGTCGGCGTTGCAGTTGCGCAGCAGCACTTCCAGCATTTTGCTCGGCGCGATGTTCATCTCGGCACGGATATTACGTACCGCGGTGATCGCCTGCTTGATCCACTCCAGGTCGTTCAACGCCTGCGCATCTTCCAACGCGGCGTCGTACTCTGGGAATGGCTGCAGCATGATGGTGTCTGCAGTTTCGCCAGTCAGGGTCTTCACGCGCTGCCAGATGGTTTCGGTAATGAACGGGATCACCGGGTGTGCCAGGCGCAGCAGGGCTTCCAGCACGGTGATCAGTGTGTGGCGGGTGCCGCGCTGTTCCGCTTCGCTGCCGTTGGTCACGACAGGCTTGGTCAGCTCCAGATACCAGTCACAGAACTGGTTCCAGGTGAATTCGTACAGGATGTTGGCGGCCAGATCGAAGCGGTAAGTGTCCAGCGCTTCGCGGTATGCCTTCACCGTGCGGTTGAATTCAGCCAGGATCCAGCGGTCTGCCAGCGACAGCACTTTCTCGCCACCGTTAAAGCCACAGTCCTGGCCTTCGGCGTTCATCAGCACAAAGCGGCTGGCGTTCCACAGCTTGTTACAGAAGTTGCGGTAGCCTTCCAGGCGCTTCATGTCCCAGTTAATGTCACGGCCGGTAGAAGCAAGTGCCGCCAGGGTGAAACGCAGGGCGTCGGTGCCGTGCGGTTCGATACCGTTCGGGAATTGCTTCTCGGTGCGCTTACGGATTTTTTCCGCCAGCTGCGGCTGCATCATGTTGCCGGTACGTTTTTCCAGCAGGTCTTCCAGTGAGATACCGTCAACCATGTCCAGTGGGTCGATCACGTTACCTTTCGACTTGGACATCTTCTGTCCTTCGTCGTCGCGGATCAGACCGGTCATGTAGACGGTCTTGAACGGAACCTGTGGCTTGCCGTTTTCGTCCTTCATGAAGTGCATGGTCAGCATGATCATGCGCGCAATCCAGAAGAAGATGATGTCGAAGCCGCTGACCATCACGCTGGTCGGGTGGAAGGTTTTCAACGCGTCGGTTTGTTCTGGCCAGCCCAGAGTAGAGAAGGTCCACAGGCCGGAAGAGAACCAGGTGTCCAGCACGTCTTCGTCCTGGTTCAGCACCACGTCTGGGCCCAGGTTGTTCTCGCTGCGCACTTCTTCTTCGCTGCGGCCAACGTAGACTTTGCCGTTCACGTCGTACCAGGCCGGGATACGGTGACCCCACCACAGTTGACGAGAGATACACCAGTCCTGAATGTCACGCATCCAACTGAAGTACATGTTTTCGTACTGCTTCGGCACGAACTGGATCTCGCCTTGCTCAACCGCTTCCACCGCCACTTTCGCCAGCGGTGCGGTACGCACGTACCATTGGTCGGTCAGCATCGGTTCGATCACCACGCCGCCACGGTCGCCGTAAGGCACCGTCAGGTCGTGCGGTTTGATCTCTTCCAGCAGGCCCAATTCTTCAAAGGCGGCCACTACCGCTTTACGCGCTGCAAAGCGCTCCAGGCCACGGAACTGGGCCGGGATTTCGTTGCAGTAATCTGTGCAGATTTCGCCGAGCGTATTGAACACTTCCGCTTCCTGACGGATATCGCCGTCGAAAGTCAGGATGTTGATCATGGTCAGACCGTGACGTTTACCGACTTCGTAGTCGTTAAAGTCGTGCGCCGGGGTGATTTTCACACAGCCGGTGCCTTTTTCCATATCGGCGTGTTCGTCACCGACGATGCGGATACGGCGGCCAACCAACGGCAGAATAACTTCTTTGCCGATCAAATCTTTGTAGCGCGGATCTTCCGGGTTCACGGCTACGCCGGTATCACCGAGCACGGTTTCCGGACGGGTGGTGGCGACTACCAGGTAATCTTTGCCTTCGGCAGTTTTGGCGCCGTCGGCCAGCGGGTAGCGCAGGTGCCACATGGAGCCTTTGGATTCGCGGTTTTCCACTTCCAGATCGGAAATGGCGGTGCGCAGTTTCGGATCCCAGTTCACCAGGCGTTTGCCGCGGTAGATCAGATCTTCTTTGTGCAGGCGGACAAACACTTCGCGTACGGCGTTGGACAGGCCTTCGTCCATGGTGAAGCGCTCACGCTCCCAGTCCACGGAGTTGCCCAGACGACGCATCTGACGGGTAATGGTGCCGCCGGATTCTGCTTTCCACTGCCAGATTTTGTCGATGAACGCGTCGCGGCCATAGTCATGGCGAGTTTTGTTTTCTTCTGCGGCGATCTTGCGCTCAACCACCATCTGGGTGGCGATACCGGCATGGTCGGTACCGGCCTGCCACAGGGTGTTTTTACCCTGCATGCGCTGGTAACGGATCATAGTGTCCATGATGGTCTGCTGGAATGCGTGGCCCATGTGCAGGCTGCCGGTGACGTTCGGCGGCGGGATCATGATGCAGAAGCTTTCCTGGCTGGTATCACCATTTGGCTTGAAGTAACCCTGGTTTTCCCAGTGATCGTACAGCTTCTGTTCGATCTCTTTCGGGTCGTATGCGGTATCGAGATGACTGTTTGTCTTTTCCATTTTATATCGTTGTTCAGTGAGTTGGCGGCGTGGCCGTGGTCAAATGGAAGCCGACGCTGCGATAAGCTTTATATCGGTCGCGCGCCAACTGTTTCAGGGTGTCTTCGTAAGGGACGAAGTCTACCACTTCATGGAAAGCAGTAGCAAAATCTGCAAACTGCGGCAGCAGGGCGATCAGTAGATCGCGCGGGGAGTTGCCGCGTTTACCGGGCCAGCATAGCTCGACCGGCGCACCATAGTGCGGGCCTTCACCGGCCAGATTGTGTGGTACGAACTGGTGCGGATCGCGCTGCCATAGCGCCTCGTCCAACCGCTGGGCTTGTTCCTGGCTTTCGCAGGCGATCAACACCCGCTTGCCGGAACGCCAGCGCTCGGCGGCAACGGCGCAGGCCACGGCCTCATGCGCGCTGAGCGCACCTGCGGGTTCCGCGTGTTCAATTAAATAGAACGTTGCCTGTTTGCTCATGAGTCCATTGCCGTTAGAAAAAATTAGGGGCGCAACTTGTGCGCCCTTCGCTTTGTTACCGTGATTATATACCCAATAGGTTTCAAGTTGCAGCTAGGCGGCAAGTTCGTAAATCCCCAGGAGCTGACATAAAGTCAGTGACTGGGGTTTACGAGCACAGCCAACAACGCTGTAGCTTGAAAGATGAAGGGTATTTTAATCGTCGCCGTTTAACCCAGCACGGTTCAACAGGAACTGTGACAGCAAGGCTACCGGACGACCGGTAGCGCCTTTGGCCTTGCCTGAACGCCAGGCAGTGCCGGCGATATCCAGGTGTGCCCAGCTGTACTTACGGGTGAAACGCGACAAGAAGCAGGCTGCGGTGATAGCCCCGCCCGGACGGCCACCAATGTTCGCCATATCGGCAAAGTTGGAGTCCAGCTGCTCGTAGTACTCGTCGGACATCGGCAAGCGCCACGCGCGGTCGCCGGCCTGTTCGGACGCGCCGATCAGTTCGTGCGCCAGCGGGTTGTGGTTCGACATCAGGCCGGTGATGTGGTGGCCCAACGCGATCACGCAGGCGCCGGTCAGGGTGGCAACGTCAATCACCAGCTCCGGATCGAAACGCTCGACGTAAGTCAGGGTGTCGCACAGTACCAGGCGGCCTTCGGCGTCGGTGTTCAGCACCTCGACGGTCTGGCCGGACATGGTAGTCAGCACGTCGCCCGGACGATAAGCGCTACCGCCAGGCATGTTTTCACAGCCCGCCAGCACGCCGATCACGTTCAGCGGCAGGTTCAGTTCCGCCACCACACGCATCACGCCGTACACGGTGGCTGCGCCACACATGTCGTACTTCATCTCGTCCATGCCATCGGCAGGTTTGATCGAGATGCCGCCGGCATCGAAGGTCAGCCCTTTACCGACAAGCACAATTGGCTTAGCGTCCGGGTTCGGATTGCCCTTATATTCCATCACCGACATCAATGACTCGTTGCGCGAGCCAGCGCCAACCGCCAGATAGGCGTTCATCCCCAACTCTTTCATCTGCTGTTCGCCGATGACGCGAGTGGTGATGTTGGTGCTGAAAGCGTCCGCCAGTTGGCGAGCCTGTGACGCCAGATAACCGGCGTTACAGATGTTCGGCGGCATATTGCCGAGATCTTTCGCAGCTTTGATGCCTGAAGACACCGCCAGACCGTGCTGGATAGCACGTTCACCGCTGGTGAGTTCACGACGGGTTGGCACGTTGAACACCATTTTACGCAGTGGACGGCGTGGCTCCACTTTGTTGCTTTTCAGCTGATCGAAGGTGTAGAGCGTTTCTTTAGCGGTTTCTACCGCCTGACGCACCTTCCAGTAAGTGTTACGGCCTTTCACGTGCAGCTCAGTCAGGAAGCAGACCGCTTCCATGGAGCCGGTATCGTTAAGGGTATTGATGGTTTTTTGAATCACCTGTTTGTATTGGCGTTCATCGAGCTCGCGCTCTTTGCCACAGCCAATTAACAGGATGCGTTCGGAGAGAATGTTAGGTACATGGTGCAGCAGTAACGTCTGCCCGACTTTACCTTCCAGTTCGCCACGGCGCAGCAAAGCGCTGATATAACCATCACTGATTTTGTCGAGTTGTTCTGCGATAGGGGACAAGCGGCGCGGTTCGAAAACGCCGACTACAATACAGGCACTGCGCTGTTTTTCCGGGCTACCGCTTTTTACACTGAACTCCATGCACTCTCCTGAATCTTAAAGACAAAGGCGGACGCTACGGCTAGAATGACGCACTCCGTAACGATCTCCGGCCATCGAGTTAACTAACTATGTTAACCTGAACGGCGTAAATTGCTCTGTTTTGGCGACTATAAGTAAGTTCCTATAGGACACCCAAATGCTAGATGTTGTAATACTATTTTAGCTGTGTCGGTTGCCATATGATGAGAATAAATGGCGGATTAGCGATGAAACTATCGATTTTCCTGCAAAAAGACAAGTTTTCACAGGCGTAATAAGCGTGATCATCATAAGATATCTGGTACGGGAAACGCTAAAGAGCCAAATCGCAATCCTGTTCATCCTGCTTCTGATCTTCTTTTGTCAGAACTTAGTCAGGGTGTTAGGCGATGCGGTGGACGGCGATGTCCCGACAAATTTAGTTCTTTCTTTGCTCGCATTGGGTGTGCCGAAGATGGCGCAGCTAATCCTGCCATTAAGCCTGTTTCTCGGTTTATTGATGACGCTTGGGCGGCTGTATACCGACAGTGAAATCACCGTGATGCATGCCTGCGGTCTGGGTAAACGTACCCTGATCATCGCGGCAATGGTGTTGGCACTTTTCACCTCCGTCATTGCAGCGGCCAACGTGTTCTGGGTCGGGCCCTGGGCCTCGCGCTATCAGGACGTGGTGGTGTCCGAAGCCAAAGCTAACCCGAGTATTGCCGGGCTGGCAGAAGGGCAGTTCAAGACGTCACAAGACGGTAACGCGGTGCTGTTTATTGGCAACGTAAAAGGCAGCACCTTCAATAATGTGTTCCTGGCGCAACTGCGGCCGAGTGGTAACCAACGCCCATCCGTGGTGGTGGCTGAGCACGGCCAGATTAACCAGTTGAATGACGGTTCGCAGGTGGTGACGCTGGATAAGGGCACCCGTTTTGAGGGGACTGCACTGCTGCGCGACTTCCGCATTACCGATTTCAACGACTATAAGGCGGTGGTAGGCCACCGAGCGGTCGCCGTGGACGGTAACCAGGCCGAACAGATGTCGATGAAGACGCTGCTGGAGTCTGACGACCCGGACGCACGTGCCGAGTTCCATTGGCGCCTGACGCTGGTGGTGTCTGTGGTGCTGATGGCGTTGCTGGTTGTGCCGCTCAGCGTGGTGAACCCACGACAAGGCCGCGTGTTGAGCATGCTGCCGGCCATCCTGTTGTATTTGATATTCTTCCTGCTGCAGACCTCGCTGCGTTCCAACGCCGGTAAAGGCAAACTGGACCCGATGTTGTGGCTCTGGCTGGTCAACGCCGTGTACTTTGCGATCGCGCTGGCGCTGAACCTGTGGGATACCGTGCCGATGCGTAAGCTGCGTGCACGCCTGAGAGGAGCGGCCTGATGTTTGGTGTTTTAGACCGATATATCGGTAAGACGATTTTCAACACCATCATCATGACGCTGTTCATGCTGGTGTCGCTTTCCGGCATCATCAAGTTCGTCGACCAGCTGCGCAGAGTGGGTCAGGGTGACTATACGGCGCTGGGCGCCGGGATGTTTACCCTGCTGAGCGTGCCGAAGGACATCGAGATCTTCTTCCCGATGGCGGCCTTGCTGGGGGCATTACTTGGTCTGGGGCAATTGGCGACGCGCAGTGAACTGGTGGTGATGCAGGCTTCCGGCTTTACTCGCATGCAGATCGCCGGTTCGGTGATGAAAACCGCCATTCCGCTGGTGCTGTTGACCATGGCGATTGGCGAGTGGGTAGCCCCGCAGGGCGACCAGATGGCGCGTAACTACCGTGCGCAGCAGATGTACGGCGGTTCACTGCTTTCCACCAAAAACGGCCTGTGGGCGAAAGACGGCACCGACTTTATCTACATCGAACGCGTAGCGGGTGAGAAAGAGCTTTCCGGCGTGAACATTTACCACTTCAACGACCAGCGCAGGCTGGAGACGGTACGCTATGCCGCTAGCGCAACCTTTGAAGACGGTGTATGGAAGCTGTCGCAGGTAGATACGTCTGACCTGACCAACCCTAAACAAGTTACTGGCACCCAGACGCTGACCGGCGAATGGAAGACCAACCTGACCCCGGACAAACTGGGCGTGGTGGCGCTGGACCCAACCTCACTTTCGATCAGCGGCTTGCACAACTATGTGAAGTACCTGAAACAGAGTGGTCAGGAAGCCAACCGCTATCAGTTGAACATGTGGAGCAAGGTGTTCTCGCCGCTTTCCGTTGCGGTGATGATGCTGATGGCCCTGTCGTTCATCTTCGGGCCGCTGCGTAGCGTACCGATGGGCGTGCGTGTGGTAACCGGTATCAGCTTCGGCTTCTTGTTCTACGTGCTGGACCAGATATTCGGCCCGCTGAGCCTGGTATACAACATGCCGCCGGTACTGGGCGCGTTGCTGCCAAGCATGCTGTTTTTGTTGATCAGCGTGTATATGCTGCTAAAACGCAAGTAGCGGCGCTACAGGCAGTTTAAGAAGGCGTGGCCAGTGGGTTACGCCTTTTTTGTTTCTGGGAGCCCTGCACGTTGCGCCCGTGATGTTTGCAGCAGGTATCGCCGATGTCATTCGTAGGGGGGCTGCATGCTGCGCCCGTGTTGTTTGCCGCAGGTATCCGCGATGTTATTCGTAGGGGCGCTGCACGCTGTGCCCGTGTTGCTTGCCGCAGTATCACCGATGTTATTCGTCGAATGAGGGCTTATTTCGCCTACAAAATGAGCCAAACATGACCCTGTCGACGATTTTTTCAGCACTTAACTCATTGAACAACGGATAAGTGTTGCGTGCGGATCGCTGAAAGGTATAATGCACACGTTTTCCGCATACTACTTGCAGTGCCGAAGTGGCGAAATCGGTAGACGCAGTTGATTCAAAATCAACCGTAGAGATACGTGCCGGTTCGAGTCCGGCCTTCGGCACCATTAGTACAGCGCGAACAAGAAGCCACCGAGAGGTGGTTTTTTTGTGCCTGAAATCCGCTCCGCGAGTTTCCCCTATCTTACCCAGACTTATCCATCAACGGATTGCCGCATCCCGTCATTGCCACTTTCACAGGCACGTTTCGCAGCCCCTTTAACGCTCATTTCCATCCAAGAGATGCTGGACTAACCGAGTGTGATGATTATCATGTTATCGATACTACCGATCCAGAGAGCGTGTTATGCAACATATCATTGAAGGTTTCCTCAGCTTCCAGAAAGAGATTTTCCCACAGCGTAAGGAACTCTTCCGCAGCCTTGCCTCCAGCCAGAACCCTAAAGCGCTTTTTATATCGTGTTCTGACAGCCGCCTGGTACCCGAACTTGTGACTCAGCAAGACCCGGGACAGCTTTTCGTTATCCGTAACGCAGGCAACATCGTTCCTTCCTTTGGCCCGGAACCGGGTGGGGTTTCAGCGACCATCGAATACGCGGTTGTTGCACTGGGCGTCACGGATATTGTGATTTGCGGCCACTCGAACTGCGGTGCCATGAAGGCGATAGCTTCTTGCCAATGTCTTGACCCGATGCCTGCTGTGGCCCACTGGCTGCACTACGCGGACGCGGCAAAAGCGGTGGTAGAGAAGAAAACGTGGGATAGCGAAATCGACAAAGTTAACGCCATGGTCGAAGAGAACGTTATCGCCCAGCTTAATAACATTAAGACTCACCCGTCCGTTGCCGTGGGTCTGCGCAACAACGGCCTGCGTCTGCACGGCTGGGTGTACGACATCGAAAGTGGCGAGATCCGTACGCTGGATAAAAATACGAAGAATTTCGTTTCACTGGCAGATAACCCCGCAGTTCACTTCGAATAAAGTGATGGTTGGCTTTGGCTAGTAAATTGAATCCACGTTTCGGCGTGGATTTTTTTATGGGGTAGATCTAAAGAATCATGTCCGCTTTTGATACTCACTAAAAGCCATAGCAGACATCTCGATACGGAGAGGGCATCTATCCCCTATAGGGGATAATACTCATTTCATCCGCTTGGGAGGATAAAATGAAAATCACCTCGGCACAGATGCTGGGGCATACATTACGCAACGAGCGTAAAAAGCGTAACCAGAGCCAAAGTAAAACCGCTGACAGTATCTGATTTAAACAGGCCACGGTTTCCGCCTTTGAAAACAACCCAGACGGCACCCAGTTGGAGACGTTGTTCAAACTGCTTTCCGCGCTGGACTTGGAGCTACAGGTCACCCCGCGTGGTAAGCCGGTAGATCCCAAGACCTGGGATCAGGAGTGGTGAGCATGGAAAAGCTGCGTGTGGCGCTAAATGGCACTGTTGTTGGAATGCTGGAGAAGCATGCAGGCGGCGCGATGTCGTTTGTTTACCTGGAAGAATGGCTGGCACGCGCCATATCGTTATCCCTGCCGTTACAGCCAGAGCCGTTCCGCGGCGACGTAGTGTTTAACTTTTTCGACAATCTGCTGCCGGACAGCGAGCTCATTCGCAGCCGCATACAGACGCGCTTTAAAACGACAACCAAACAACCTTTTGATCTGCTGGCCAGCATTGGCAGCGACTGCGTGGGAGCGGTTCAGCTTTACCCTGAACATGCTGAGGTGGCCCCGGTAAAGCAAGTGAATGTAGTACCGGTCAGTGACGAAGAAATAGAACAGTTACTGCAAGGCTACCGAGAAGCCCTCTTGGGCATGGGACTCGATAGTGATGATTTCCGCATTTCTCTGGCAGGCGCACAGGAAAAGACGGCGTTGCTTTGGTTCTACAATCAGTGGTGTCGACCGAAAGGAAGCACACCGACCAGCCACATCATAAAACTGCCCATCGGCCATATTGCGTATAACAATCTGGATCTCAGTGAAAGCTGTGAGAACGAGTGGTTATGTTTACGTATTGCTGAACAGTTTAGCCTGCCGGTAGCACAGACTCAGTTAATGCGCTTTGGTGCACAAAGGGTACTGATCGTGGAGCGCTTTGACCGATGTTGGTCGCAAGATAACAGTTGGCTGATACGCTTGCCGCAGGAAGATTTTTGCCAAGCTTTAGGCGTTCCCCCTGCGCTGAAATATGAGGCTGATGGTGGGCCCGGTATTGCGGCTGCGATGGAGCTGCTATTGGGCTCACAGCAACCCTTGTTCGATCGAGACACTTTCTTTAAAAGCCAAATCGTATTCTGGATGCTGGCGGCCATTGATGGGCATGCTAAAAACTTCAGCCTGTTCATTGAACCAGAAACGACCTATCGAATAACTCCGCTCTATGATGTGCTCTCGGGTTACCCATTTATTCATGCCCGTGGCATTGCGCCACAGAAAGCCAAAATGGCAATGACTGCGCTTGGGAAGAACCGCCATTACCGTTGGAGCCAGATCTTGCCACGGCACTTTATCTCTACCGCGAGAGCAGTTGGGTATTCCGAAGAGAAGACGCTACAGGTGATGGCTGAGTTGAAAACGCAAACGGAGCAAGCAATCGCTAATGTGGAAGCGATGTTGCCGGACGATTTCCCCCGCTCTGTGAGTGATGCCATTTTTGCCGGGGTTCGGCGACAGGCAGAGCGATTGCCTTGGTAGGGGGATTTGTTATTGAACTACATGAAAAATTAACACACCTGCTTAGGTGTCTTTTTTATATCAATTAGACTAAGGTTTTTGTCATCAAATCGAAATTAGGTGCTTAAACAGCTATGGTGGATAAATGCGACCTTCTTGCATCTGCAGCGAGTAGTTGTTTACCTGCTTGTTAAATTCTAACAGTGTAGGGAGGAGGTGATCGTAACTAAGAGACCATATATTGTAATTCTATTGAATAATATCCAGTCACGCTATAAAGATATTTTTTGATTTTGAAATTTTTTAGTTATAGGAAAGGTAACCTAGTACTGATTTAGTATGCTGTGCTTTTTAACATCCCCTTTTTTTATAGATGTTTATTGCCATTCTCTTTGTTAATATAATGTGGTGGAATTGATGATTGAATATCAATGCCAAAATGAATTATTTAATTTTAAAATAGTAACTGCGTTTATTATTTAATTGGAAATTATTTTTGTGTTGAATAATATGCTAATGTACATGCTAGATTTCTACAAGATATAACTAAGGAGTAACTGGGTGAGCAATATGATATTTAGTACGATAAAAAATATCGCTATGGAAAGCGAGGGTTTGGGAGATTCAGGAATTGAGACTTTTTTGGATAATCCATTTTTTAGTCTTTCACGAGAAATTGGTCAAAACAGCAGAGACGTACATGATCCATCTACTAAAAAGCCTGTTAAAGTTTGCTTTGATTTGATTTCTATAAATAAGAATGAAATCCCATGTTTTAATGAGTTTACAGATACTGTATCGTCATGCCTTTCCTACGCAAAAGAAAAATGTGATATTAAGAGTGTTAAATTTTTCGATAATTTAATGGATAAAAGTAAAAATGAAAAAATAAATGTCCTAAAAATTTCAGACTTTAATACAAAAGGATTGAGAGGGCCTTGTGTTGAGGGGAATCCATTTCATAGTTTAGTCAAAGCAAAAGGCGTGAGCCAGAAAGATGATAATGAAGCCTCTGGTGGTTCTCATGGCATAGGAAAAAATGCTGTTTTTGCAATATCTGAAGGAAGAACGGTATTTTACTCAACTTGCTATCCTGATGAAACAGGTAACTCTGTATTCCTATTCCAAGGTAAATCACTATTAACTTCTCATCTCGATAAGAACGGTGATGCGAGGAGTGCAACTTGCTACTGGGGAGGAGAGGATTTTCAACCAATAGATAACATCGATTTTATTCCGAACTGGTTAAGAAGGGATGAGATAGGGACAACTATTTTTGCTTTATTTGTCAGAGACGATGAAAACTGGAGGAATGAAATAGCGATATCATTAATTAGTAATTTCACAAGTGCTATTCATTCCGGTGATATAGAGTTTTCTATTGACGATGGGGAAATATTAATCACATCTGACACGCTTGATGAAAACTTTGAGAAATTAAAAGAAAATGACTCTCTATCTGGTAACATGCATGCGGATGTTCTTGATGATGCTGAAATGATATATGATTGCCTGACCGCCATTGAAGCAAATCATGGTACTATTAATATAGATCAACTTGGTGATTTTACTATACGTGTTCTATTGAGTGAAAAAAATTATAAAAGGTTTTTCTTCATAAGAAATGGCATGTTAATAACTACAAACCTGAAAAACTTTAAAGATAAACTTATTAATTTTAATCAATATTCTAATTTTACAGCTATTATTGAGCCAGCAAATTCTTCCTGTAGCGCAAAAATAAAAAACATGGAAAATCCGAGGCATGATGAATTATCTACTGCGAGGATCATTGACTATACTGAGAGACAAATCCTCACTGCTGCTATGAATAAATTGGGGGTGGCAGTTCGCATATTCATTAAAAATATAGCGTACGTCGAACCTAAGGACAGAGAGCAAATAGATGAGCTAGCTCATTTTTTCGGAGGAGAAGATAATGAAATAAGAATTTCTGGCGATAACGATAAGTTAGATAATCATCCTGATACAGATAAAATCATTCCGAAAAAAAGAAAGTCGAATAATGGGGACGGTGGTGTAAGAGATATAGAAATAGTAACTGACGGAGGCACAGGCACAGGCACAGGCACAGGCACAGGCACAGGCACAGGCACAGGCACAGGCACAGGCACAGGCACAGGCACAGGCACAGGCA
>NZ_BCTT01000007.1 GCF_001590905.1 Serratia grimesii NBRC 13537 | reverse complement strand
AAGTACAGGGACTAGATCTGAGAATGAAAAAAGAGGAAATAGTGCCCCTGTAAAAGTAAATTCCTTTAGATTCATACCAGTTATAGGTGGAGGTAACAAAAAATATCGGTTCTGGTTTAGCTCTAAAGAGGAGGGCTTAGCAACTATTCATCTTTTCGCAACAGGTATGCAGAATGATGTCGAATTGCACATTTTAAATATTACTCCCATCCAATCTGGTGATGGTTCTTATATAAAAAATGGAGGCATAGTATTAAATGTCGGAAAAGATAAGCGAACATGTCTTGAGTTAACACTGAGTGAAAATTATTTTGGTCCAATTGAAGTTAAACAATCTCAACTAGAAAAGGGTTTTGGAAATGAAAATTAAGGATAATACTATATTTCCTCACCCGGTTCTTCGTGAAGGTTCAGATGACTATGTCTCCGGTTTTTTTGATATGAATTTCGAAGTAGACGAAAATAATGGGAAGATTAATGCATCTTATGAACTTGAGGAGGATAATTTAACTGATCTTATTATCTCTGGCCACGCCAGTGTGGGGTTTTTTATAGTATGTCGTGCTACATCCTATACTGAATTGAAAATAATAAATAGTGACTTAAAATATCAGTCATTTAATTTTGAAAAAAGTTTCATTAGCGGAGCTGTAAGGTTGAGGCCAGTTATCTTTAGTAATAAAGAAATACAAGGATATTTACCTATTGGAATTAACGATGAGTTTCAGGGTATTAACTGGTCATTTAACCCGGGTGTGTTATTAGCCTTTTCTTCTGAAAAAGAGTTTGCTGCAGGTTATGCTAAACTTCAACCTACAGAGACGATTTTCGTCCTTGCTAATAATAAAGAATTAAAAGATGGGGAAGTAAAAGTTGGTTTGGAAGGTGATAAAGTTGAAATAATAATTAGTCCAGAAATGCATAAGAAACTTAATGAATTTCGTTCAAGTGATATAGGAAGAAGAGTTCTCCTAAGTAGTTTATATCAACCCGTTATAATGGAGGTTCTTAGTTTGGTGTCAAAAGGTGTAGATGACTATGAAGGTAAACACTGGTTTAAAATATTTAGTGATAAGTGTACTAACTTAGCAATAAATATAAATGATCCGAATTTATTTGAGGATAGTCAGAAAATCCTGCGTTTACCTTTGCTTCAATTAACATCGAGTAAGGAGCTCATCAAGTAATGGCTTATACTGACCTAATTATAATTTCACAGAAAATACATGATTATCTGTATGAAAATATTGAGAAAAACCTAGATAGATATATAAATGGGGATTTTTCTGATTTATATACTGAAAATGGATGGAATATTAATATCAGTTCCTTTAAAGTTAATATGGAACCCTTGAAATTTTTGGATTCAAGCTCAGACTTTGCTCATCTCGACATTAAAAACTCACGACTAGTCTGGCAGGCATTGCATTCTTTAACTCCGGCAATGGCATGCGATAGTCGTATTTGGACGAGAATCAGTCATGTCGAAGCATTATCGTTCAGTAGGCAACGATGGATTAAAAATAAAGTCTCTAAAGAAAATATTATCAGGGATATTAGAAAACACTTTTTCGCGAGAACATTAACACAATACCGTGATGATCATTCAATAGCACGCTTATGGTGGAGTATATGGTTCGCTAGAAAGGTTAATCGTCCAGACCCAGATAGTGTTTTGAATATTTTATTTTCAAAAGCAGATACCAGACAAAGCATCATTGAACGCCCTGGAATTAGCACTCGTGAACATTTGATTCGTGCTGTTTTTTATTATATATCTAAGTTTCCTAATATAAATGCAAAACAGTTTATGAAATCAATAAACTTTCATGGTTCAGGTATTGTTTTTGAGGTCTTAGATGATAGTGAACTTGAGAGTTTTCTTGATTCTTGTATGTTGATGGAAAAATGATTTGGAATTATTTAATTCTGATTGCAATGATTTTTTATGTTATGTTTTTTGGGCGATGCTATATCGCCCAAAAATATAATGATATTATTTTTGTGTTTCTTTTGTTTCATTAATAAATTCATCAATGCTTTTTATATAAAGCAAATGTGATGGCGAATATGTTGTTTGAATTTGTATAGGTACAATCAACTGCAATGATTTGCTTACCATTTCATTTAACTGCTGTTCACTTATGCTTGTTTGAATAGTTACTAAGTGTTTTTTTATAACTCTATCCCCTTCTGATAATACCTGTCGCCATCTATCTTTACATGTTGTTTTCGCCCCTAGTAGTCTAAGTTTTTCTTGAGGAAAATTATTGTCGTGATAGGCAGAAAAACTAGGGAATAAAAAGTCCGGTTTTGATTTATTCTCAGTAGTTAATTTAGATGTTCCTTGCTGAAAGTGTAATCCATTTGTAGTAAATAAAAAGTTAAGGTGGTTTTCAAAGGCTAAACCTACACGAGATTTTCTTCTATTTTGTACACTTAGAGAATACCCTATAAAATCATCTACATCATTTCCTTGAAAGCCAAATCCAGTGCTAAGCCTCTTGGATACTTCAAATCTTTCGTAAGTTCTGAAAAGTCGTTCCTCCTGCTCAAGCCATTGCATTAATGTTAAATCTGGGGCATTTATTGGGTCGCCGGGGATCTGGTTCCTAGCTAATATTGAGAATTCTTTTGATTTTGGGAAACCATCAGGAAATTTATGTAAAAGTAACTCCAGAAGGCTATCATCTTTGGTGGATTTATCCTCTAATTCTATACCTAAGTCTTCAAATAGTAATCTTATAGGTAGTGTTATTTCTTGTGATTCATTATTATTATATATAAATTGGTCTTTGACATTTTTTATACCAAATACTGAGCTGATCTGTTGCTCGATAGATGTGTCAGCAGGCGTTATTATGATAACTATGGTCCCATCATTTCTTTTTGAGATGAGTAAAAAATCGCCTTCTTTCATTAATGATGATACTAAGTTAGATTTATAATATAATCTTAATTCAGGGCCTCTCTCGGGTTTTTTATACCTAGTATCATACCAAGAAACTTTGGTTGCGCATGATATTGGTTCGCTATCATCACGCAATATATAGATCATAACACAGTCATAGTATATCTTTTCACCATCAACAGGAATGTCAAGATGCTTACTAAATCCAGCTTTAACCAAGCCTCCGATTTCATGTTGATTTGATTTATTAGATATTGCGTCAACAGCACTCAAATGTTTTGCAGCTGCGCCAGAAAAATAATCTGTAAGTTTATTAAACATATTTCTGATGTATCCCTAAAGTATTGATTTCAGCATGAGTACAACTTACACATAACCACTCTTCAATCCTTTCTGATAATGCGTTAGCTGAAAGCTTTAGCCGGCCTTTCAGAGAACACTCCCAGATGATCAGCTCGCGCCAGCCTTGTTCTGTTAGTAGTTGGGTAACGTCATTGTCCCGTCTGACATTTGAATCGATCTTTTTCAACCAAAATTCGGTTCTTGTTGCTGGAACTTTGAACAGGTAACAATCATGGTGATGCCAGAAGCAGCCGTGGACGAAAATTATGGCTTTATAGTCATCAATAACAAAGTCAGGTTTGCCTGGAAGATCAGAAACCTGAGTACGGTAAGTTATCCCGGCTTCATCCAGAACACGGGATAACAATTTCTCTATGGCTGTATTTTGATTACGTATTGCCCTCATGTTCTTGCTTCTGATTGAGGGGGAGTGTACGTCAGCCATAATTTACCTTATGCAGCTTCACTTTTGTCTTTTGAAACAGCTGAAACAATGTAAGGCTCCAGTAACTTAGCTACGGCTGCAAATGCCGGCACAATTACTGAGTTACCGAACTGCCGGTATGCCTGAGTGTCTGATACTGGGATGTAGAAGTCTGCTCCACCTGGAATCTCGAATCCCATAATTCGGGCACATTCTTTTGGTGTTAAACGGCGGGGTCGATTGGCTTGGTTTTCAGGATCTGAAAAATCTTTCTCGCCAAGCTCCATATCCCAGCCCCGATCAATCAAGATCTCAGAGCCATCTTTGTGGTAGCGGGCTGAAAGCGTTCTGGCAACACTTGATTCATTTTTCGGATCAACTAAACCAAAGCCAAAACCATTACCTTTTGCCTGGTGTTTTTTTGCATAGTTATAAAGATACTTCCACAGATGCTCTGTAAGAATATATTTTTGAGGAACATCCTTGAGCAGGAGTTCACCAAATGATGGTCTTTTTTTCGGGAAGAACTGACTCAAGTTTTTGAGTGAAAAATCACCATGAATATTCAAATCACGACGGAATCCAACCAATACGATGCGTTCGCGGTGCTGAGGTAAGAAATTTTTCCCATCGATGATTTTAGGATCGCCAGCGCCAGTAGCCTGAGCATCAGCAACTTCGTAACCCAATTCATCCAGTGTTTCCATGATAATTTTGAATGTCTTCCCTTTATCATGGCTCTTAAGGTTTTTGACGTTTTCGAGAAGGAAAATTGCCGGCTTTTTAGCAGCAATAATTCGAGCTACGTCAAAGAATAATGTTCCCTGGGTTTCACACTCAAAACCGTGAGCTCTCCCCAAAGAGTTCTTCTTTGATACACCTGCAAGGGAAAAAGGTTGGCATGGAAAACCTGCCAACAGAACATCATGATCAGGGATTTCTTTATCGATATTTTTATATGCTTCCTGAACGGAAATATCATCATTTTCGCTAAGGGTTATTTCGCGAATATCCGAATTGAACTTGTGATGTTCGGGATCACAGTACCAGTTAGCTTTATAGGTACGAACGGCTTCTTTGTTCCATTCGCTGGTAAACACGCATTGTCCACCAATCTCTTCGAACCCTTTACGAATACCGCCGATACCTGCAAACAGGTCGATAAAACGAAACTTATAGTTCGGATGAAACGGCGAAGGTTTTGGTAACATTGTTCGCAGGAATTCCACCTCTCTTTCTGTCAGAACCTTTTGCGGTGTTTTCCCTTTAAGCCAGCGATTGAGAGACTCTCGTGTCCATTCGCTGCTGCCACTGACTTCACGCAGAAGCTCAGCGATGGCTTTCTGATCGTAAATCCCCGCCAGTTTTTCGACGAGTGCCTTGTCTTCTTCCTGCTGGACTAACTGTTGTTGTTCTGCTTCGGCACGAAGATTTTTTGCACGCTCATGCAACTCTTGCATAATGACTCTTCCAAATTAGGAATGATTTAGTGATAGCCTATCACTCATTATACCCAGTTGAAAGATGTCTGGATAAATATCCAGTACAATGGCTGTAAATGAGTGGTTTGGACCTGATACAACAGGGCAGGTTGAAACCTGCCCTGTTGTTGATTGTTCGCATGAAGCCAGAACGTTACTTTATGACTTCGTGATATTCCATTTCTCTCAATGCCCGGCCATGTAGGTTACATAGTACTGGAAGCAGGTGCGCGGTTGCGCTCAGATAACTGTTTAGCTGCTCCGAGTCTAAGATATTGGACTGGGAGTTTGTCTGCAAAAGTTCATTGAAAAGCATCAATCCATTGCATAAGCCTTCAGTTTGTTCTGCTGACAATGCTGCCAGATCGAGAAGTTGTGATGGTGTTAATTCATGTAAATCAATTCGATTGAACAGCTCTCGATAGAGAGTCACGGTGTTTGTAACCATTTCTGACGCTATGTTTTGACTAGTATTTTCCATATCGGTCATTTCCATTGGGAGAGAAATACCGCTACCAGAAGAGACGCTAAACTCGGGGTGGTAGCTCGAGCGGCGTTAGCGTACCGGCCCCAACGGATCCCGGCCTTCCCGAAGGAAGCACCACCCGAGCCACCATTGTTTGGGTGCGCATCGGCATGCCCGAATTTATATCATATTCGGACAGGGTTGGGGGATTCGGAACGCTAACTCCGGCTGCGGATTGTGCCGCAGCCAACAGACTATAGCGCTGGCAGGAAGGCTAAAAAACAGAATGTATAGAATTACAGGTAGGTTACTGTAAGGTCTGGAATGTGGCTCGAAATTATCACGTTCGGCGGCCATTGTTATCATCGCCAATGGCCCTTGCGGATTACCTAAAACTATTTATCCAATGCCGTAAACCTCGCCCGAATCACTTCTTCCGGCAAATCCACGCCAATAAATACCAGCGTACTGCGGCGTTCTTCGTCGGCCAGCCACTCGCGGTCCCAGTCGGCGTTATACAGCCGTTGTACGCCCTGGAATAACAGCCGGCGCGGCTCGTCCTTGATCGACAAAATTCCCTTATAGCGCAGCAGGCTGTCGGCGTATTCCAATAACAGGCCTTCCATCACTTCGGAAATCTGCATCAGCTCAAGCGGTTGGTCGTGATACACCACAATCGAGCCAATGTTGTTTTGTGCCTGCGGAATACGGCGGAACAGCGGGGTAGGCGGCGTCAGGGTCAGCTTGTCGTTCAGCACAAAGCCTTCGATGTCGAATAGCACGCCCAGATCGATATCGCCGTGCGTCACTTTATACACCGGTGCGCGGGCGTTCATCTGTTGCAGCCGTTGGATCAGCGCTTCGCAGTCCGGTGCCACGTCGGTTTTGGTCAGCAGAATGCGGTCGGCGTAGCCCACCTGCGCCTGCGCGATGCTGAACTGGTTCAGTTGTTGATCGGCATGTGCGGCGTCCACCAGGGTGATGATGCCGTCCAGCAGGAAGCGTTCGCAGAGGATCTCGTGCGAGAAAAAGGTCTGGGTGATCGGGCCGGGATCGGCCATACCGGTGCATTCAATGATCAGCCGGTCGAACTCCAGTTGGCCCTGGTCCACACCGTCCAGCAAGTCCAGCAGTGCGTCTGCCAGCTCATTGGATTTGCTGCAGCAGATGCAGCCGTTGCTCAGGGTAGTGATGCGGCTGGCACGCTCGCCAATCAATGCGTTGTCGATCGGCACTTCACCGAACTCGTTTTCGATTACCGCAATCTTGTAGCCGTGTTCGGCGTTCAGAATATGGCGTAGCAGGGTAGTTTTACCGGCACCCAAAAAGCCGGTCAGAATGGTGACTGCGATGGGTTTCATTACGGGTCCTTGTTAACAACAGCGCATACCGCCTTTGCCGTCTCCACCATAGCGGGCTTGCTGGCGTTCGCGGAAAAACTCTTTATAGGTCATCACCGGCTTGTCCGGGTGGTTGTCTTTCATATGCTGTACGTAGGTATCGTAGTCAGGCACGCCCACTAACATGCGCGCTGCCTGCCCGAGATATTTCCCCGCCTGGCCGAGATTTCCGAACATCGCCTTCCCCTCGTTGATGAAAATACCCTGCATATATACCCGTCATACTTGAAGCTGCCGCTTTGTTGGCTACGCCGACTCACCTCGGTCACATAGTGGACTATGCTCCCGGGGACTCGCAGGTTTGCCACTGCGATACAACTCCACGTATGTGGGTATAGATCTCATTATATCCAATAGATTTCAAGTTGCAGGTAGGCGGCAACTGAGCGAAACCCCAGAAGCTTGGTCTACCAAGTGACTGGGGTGAGCGAAGGCAGCCAACACCCCTGAGACTTGAAAGATGAAGGATATATGCAGGGTATCCGTTAAATCACCCTCAGTGCTGCGGTGAAACCTTGACGTCTCCTTCAGTTATGCCCTTGGCAGGCGTTTCTTCAGGCACCGGCACGTATGGCGTTTCCTGGTCAGTGCGGTTCGGGTTTTTGTGCGCCGCCATGGCAGTTTTCACCCCGTAGAAGATGATGCTGTACACCACCAGCAGGAACAGAATGCTCAGCCCGGCGTTGGTGTAGTTGTTCACCACGATATGGTTCATGTTAGCCACTTGCTGAGCGGTCAGCTCGGCACCACCTTCGGCGATTTTGCGCTTGTACTCACCGGCCTGGAAGAAGAAGCCTTCCAGTTGCGGGTTGTCACTGAACAGCTTCAGACCCAGCGCATAGGTGGTACAAATCAGCAGCCACACCGCCGGTAGCACGGTGACCCAAATGTACTTGGTGCGTTTCATCTTAATCAGCACCACGGTACCCAGCACCAAGGCTACAGCAGCCAACATCTGGTTGGAGATGCCGAACAGCGGCCACAGGCTCTTCACGCCACCGAGCGGATCGACCACCCCTTGATACAGCAGGTAACCCCATAGACCGACGCAGCCTGCGGTGCCGACAATACCGGCAACCAGCGAGTCGGTTTTTTTCAGGAACGGTGCAAAGTTGCCCAGCAAGTCCTGCAACATAAAGCGGCCGGAACGGGTACCTGCGTCCAGTGCGGTCAGGATGAACAGTGCTTCAAACAAAATACCGAAGTGGTACCAGAAGCCCATATTGGCACCAGGAATGATCTGGTGGAACACGTGGGCAATACCCACCGCCAACGTAGGCGCACCACCGGCGCGGTTCAGCACTGAAGGTTCACCGATATCTTTAGCGGTTTGCAGGATCTGTTCCGGACTGATGACAAAGCCCCAGGAACTGACGGTCGCTGCCGCATGGGCAGTCACATCACGCAGTGACGCCATGATCATCGGTGCGTCTTCGGTCCCCAAACGGTGCAGGTCTGGCATGGTGATGCCCAGTGCTGCTGGTGGGGTGTTCATGGCGAAGTACAGGCCAGGTTCGATGATGGACGCCGCAACCAGCGCCATGATGGCAACGAAGGACTCCATCAGCATCGCGCCGTAACCGATAAAGCGTGCGTCTTTCTCATTGGCCAACAGCTTCGGCGTGGTGCCGGAAGCGATCAGCGCATGGAAGCCGGACACTGCGCCACAGGCGATGGTAATGAACAGGAACGGGAACACCGAACCCTTCCACACCGGGCCGGTACCGTCGATAAACTGGGTCACCGCTGGCATTTTCAGTTCAGGGTTGAGGATTACGATGCCAATCGCCAGCCCGACGATCACACCAATTTTCAGGAAGGTCGCCAGATAGTCGCGTGGTGCCAGGATCAGCCACACAGGCAGCAGGGCGGAAACGAACGCATAACCAATCAGCGTAAAGGTGATGGTAGTGTCTTTAAAGGTCAGTGCCGGGCCCCAGTAAGGGTCGTGGGCAATTACGCCACCGAACCAGATGGACGCCACCAGCAGCACGATACCAATGACCGACACTTCACCCACCCGGCCAGGGCGCAGGAAGCGCATATAAATGCCCATAAACAGGGCGATCGGCACGGTGGCACAGACGGTGAACACGCCCCACGGGCTTTCCGCCAGTGCTTTCACCACGATCAGGGCCAGCACCGCCAGGATGATGATCATGATCAGGAAGCAGCCAAACAGCGCGATAGTGCCCGGCACGGGGCCCATTTCCTTTTTGATGATCTCACCGAGCGATGCGCCGTTGCGGCGTGAGGAGATGAACAGCACCATAAAGTCCTGCACTGCCCCCGCCAACACCACGCCACCCAGCAGCCACAATGTACCAGGCAGGTAACCGACCTGCGCAGCCAACACCGGGCCGACGAGCGGGCCTGCGCCGGCAATGGCAGCAAAGTGGTGGCCGAACAGCACGTTCTTGTTGGTCGGCACGTAGTTAAGGCCGTCGTTGTTAACCACCGCCGGGGTCGCGCGGAAGGCATCCAGCTTCATCACCTTGGTGGCGATGTACAGGCTGTAATAACGGTATGCCACCAGATACACCGCCACCGAGGCGACGATGATCCACAGGGCGCTGATGTTCTCGCCGCGGCGTAGTGCCACTACGCCCAGGCAGGAAGCGCCCAGTATTCCCAGCAGCATCCAGGGTATGTGTTTTAAAATCCCCTCTCGGTTCATTGAGATGTCCTTAGTTCAAATCTGCAAAAAATGAGTGAGTTAATCCGCTTATAAGATGTTTCAGGCACACGGCCTGGGTGCGGATAACGGTCGGGTATGAACTCTAAATAATTCGAGTGGCATTGGGGCGGCAAGGGCACGAAGCCCGATGAGCTTACATAAGTAAGTGATTCGGGTGAACAGCCGTAGCCAACAACGATGCAACTTGAAGTATGACGAGTTTAGGAACAGCTCATCATTGCGCCTTGGGATAGGGGAAGACATCTGAATTTCAGTCAGCGGTGCTATAGGGGAGCTAAGCGGTCAAAAAACAGGGGTGAACGGTTGGACGCTGTGCGGCAACGCCAACCGGGCAGCGAATCAGTAGATCTTGCGGGTGTTGATCCCCGCCGGGAAGATGCCGGCGGTAAAGATATGACCGTTAACCTGCAACTGGTCGTCGGACAGCATTTCCACCGGGTATTCGTTGGCCAGATAGTTGAGGAAGTTATTGCGATCATCAAGTGTCTGAAAGCCGATCAGGTCGTAGAAAAGCAGCGACTCGATTAACCCCAGGTGATCGGGGATCTGCCGCAGCAGTGCCGGCGATGGGAACGGCAAATGGAAAAAGAACGCGCAAGGGTTCATCAACCCTTGCTCCTTCAACGCCTGGCCGCAGGGCAGCAGTTGGTAATCATCAATGCAGATGATGTCGTTCGGGCACACATATTCGCAGGCGATATTAGCGAAATGTTGGTTGAGCTGCCGATAAGCCTGGTAGTTCTCCGGCGTGAAGTGCGCTTTCTCTGGGTGGTTATGGAACACCGGCCACAGGCCATCGTGATAGTAGCCCTGATAGTGGAAGTGAAACTCCTCGGTCGACAACGGGAAGGTTACTTGTTCATAGCCGCTGCGATGCTGATAACTGACCGGACGGAGCGTTGCCGCGCCAAAATTTTGCACGTCGCCGTTCCAGCCCAGCCACAGACCTTGATCGTCATCACTCGTGGTACCGGACGATAAGGCCTGCGAGGCGCAGGCCAGATCCTTGCTGTCACACTGCTTATTCGAGATCAAAACCAAACGAGACATGTTTTGTTCCTTGTTCAATTATGGGGCGAATATATTCGCCCCAACATACAGAACGCCGGCGGCGTTAAAGCATCCATCTGACTTCCGCTGCGGTGACTTGCCCTTCAAAGCGGTGCAGTTCTGCGGTCTTACAGGTATGCCACAACGCAGTAAATGCCGGGCCGAGGTTCTCGCGCAGCGCCGGACATTGGCGGAAGAGCGTTAATGCCTCCTGTTGGCTGAGCGGCAGCATTGCCGCGTCATCATTTTCGTCACCGTTACCGCAGGCTGGCGGGGGCAGTGGCAGAGCATGTTCCAGCCCGTACAGCATGCCGCTCAGCATCACCGCCACCGCCAGATAAGGGTTGGCGTCGGCACCTGCCAGCCGGTATTCGATGCGCTGGTTGGCGCTATCGGCACAGGGCAGGCGCAGCGCTACCGTGCGGTTGTTGTGTCCCCAGGAGGTGCGTAATGGCACATGCATGCCTGGGCGGAAGCGGCGAAATGCGTTGATATTTGGCGCGAGTATTGCCATCGACGCCGGCATTAGCGCCAGCATCCCGGCCATCACCTGTGTCATGGTAGTGCTCAGTTCACCCGGTGTGCACGCCAGTAGGTTGTTGCCCTGTTCATCCTGCAAACTGATATGAAAATGCAAACCGCTGCCGGCTGCCTGCGCGCAAGGTTTTGCCATGAAGCAGGCGTGCTGCTGGTGTTTCTCTGCTATCTGGCGGGTAAGGCGCTTCAATGCCAGTACCTGGTCACAGGCCTCTAACACCCGTGCGCTGTGGTGCAGGTTTAGCTCATACTGGCCGGAGGCCGCTTCGGCCACCACGCCGGTCAGCGGCAGCGCTTGTAACCGGGCCTGATGTTCGATGTCATTGAGCAGCGCATGGTGGCGTTCTGGGGCATCGACAGAAAAACTCTGCGTTGGGTGCTGGCTGGTGTCGGCGGGTTGTTGTAGCGGGTCATGCAGATAAAACTCCAGCTCTGCGGCTACCACGGGGTAATAACCTTTGGCCTGCAGGCGTTTGAGTACCTGTTGCAGTACCACTCGCGGCTCCAGTTCACAGGCGTCACCGTCGGTGTTTTTCATCGTTAGCAGCAGTTGTGCATGGTGTTGTGGGTCACGGGCACACGGCCGCAATGTACCCTGCACCGGTAGACACAGCCGGTCGGGTTCCCCCGCTTGTTGGCCCAGTCCGCTTTCTTCGATCACCCGGCCGTTAAGATCCATCGCGTAGATCGACAGTGGGAAATAACAGCCCTTATCCAGCGCGAACAGCTCGGCAACGGGTAACCGCTTGCCGCGGAGTTGGCCGTTCAGATCGTTAAGATAAATATCGACGTGTTCGGTGTCCGGATAACGCTGTAAATACTGCTCTACTTCTTTGCGGAATGAGCGTGTCTGTGAAGCAGGTATATCCGACAGCATCGGGTTGAAGCCAATAATATTAGAATACATCGCGGCCCCCGAATTTAATAAAAACAGAGGGGGAAATAATAAATAATGTAGGGGATAAACACATGAGGCATCCGTCTCGTGAGGCCATATTGGCGATGTAATGATGTTATCTGCGCCCCTAAAAACTGTCTGTAAAAACGCCGTAACTTTATTTCCGCTCAGAATAAAAAAGCTGTAAATAATGCGTATTGATCTGATGGCTGAATAATAAATGGCTGCATATCCTGCTGAATAACCCGTTATTCAGGAGAGAAAACTATGCTCAGGGGATTTATTTTGATTTCTGCCGCCGTTATGGCATTCAGTGCAGGTGCGTCGTCCGAAGCGCCCTGGGCCAGTGGCGATGTAGACGACCCGCCCGACAACGGTGACGCCGCAAGGGTATCTGCGTAGCAGACAGAGGGTCTTAAGCGAAGGCGGAGGGAGGGGCCGCGCCTTAGGCCCCTCCAATTGCCGGACATTGTTCTTACAGATAATTGCCCTACGTTTATGGCAATTCCCCTTACACGCAACTAACAGACACCAACGAAATAATCTATCAGGCCGGCATTAGGGAAAGAGCTATGCCTTTACCAGCGTGCCACCAAAAAAGCGGTGAGCCAGGATGCCGACGGGCTGGTGGGTAAGGTACAGCCGCCATTCAGGGTTCAGGATGAATGAGGGATAATCGATTAGGGGCCTTCGTGGTAGGGGCGCTGCATGCTGCGCCCTATTGTATAACCAATGGGTTAGCTCGGGTCGAGTATGTTCGACCCCACTGGTTTAAGCCATCACACCGGTTTTTCAGCCGTCTGAGGGGCGCCGTAGCGCCCCTTGTCGGTGTTATTTCAAAGCGATACGGATCACGTCATCCGGCGCCGTGGCTTCTTTCTCACGGCTGGAAGCCTGCTTAACGCTGACGTACAACGTTTGGCCATCCGGTGACAGCGCCAGGCTGTTCGGGTGGGTTGGCGTTTTGATCGTCTGCAACAGCTTGTAGTTCTTGGCGTCAATCACACTGACTTCACCCGCCTGGCGATGGGTCACGTAGACTTCATTGCGCGCCGGGTTGAACAGTACTGCCAGGGATTCTGGCACGTCGATTTTGCTCAGAATGTTGCCGTCGCGGGTATCGACAACCAACACCTGTGCCTGCTTGGAGTCGGTGATAAAGGCGCGGTGCGTGGCTGGATCCAGGCTGATGTTCAGGAAGAAGTGCTCTTTGGATTCATCGAGTTTCTTGCGGCTGACAACCTTGTTGGTTTTGGTGTCGATAGTCACCAGTTCGCCGTCGGCGTTGGTCACGTACAGGCGGCTTGCAGCAGCGTCCAGTGCCAGACCGGTACCGTACTTACCGGTTTCGGTGATGGTGGTGCGCAGCGCCAGGTCTTTACCGTCCACAACCCACACCACGCTGGATTCACCCAGCCCAGTGATATACAGGGTATCGGTGGTGGCATCAGCGACCAGCTCACGTGGCGCCAAGGGTTTTACCGTCTCGGAGCGTTTACGGGCATCCAGTACCAGGCGGCTTTTCACTTCACCGGTTTTGCCGTCGATGGCGGTCACCGAATTATTGACGGTGTTGCCGAAGAACAGCGTGTCGGTTTTGCTGTTAATGGCTGCGCCGAACGGTTTGATATCGTTGTGAATGATCTGGGTGATATCCAGTGTCTGTGGATCCAAACGGTACACCACGCCGCCTTTATCCAGCTTACGGCTTTGCGACGTGGCCAGATACAGCGCGTTCTCGCCCTGGCTGTACACCATTTCATAAGCGCCTTTGCCGACCGGTTTACGCAGCAGTTCTGGCTCACCCTGCGCAAACAGCGGAGCGGAAAACAGCATTGAAGTGAGTAGTATCAGTGGGAAAGCTGTGCGCCCGCCGAAACGACGGTTGCGAGTTGTTGCAGAGTTCATAACCTCTCCATGGAGTTAAAAAGCCTATCGTCACAGAGCCGTTGCTCTGGGACCAAGAAAGCTCATCATCGAATTGAAGGTAAAGTCCTGCCGGTCACGTCGTGGCGCACCGGGTCTTTATGTTTGCGAATAGTAATCATTATTTATTGAGAATGGGAGTTATTTCAGTGTGAGGTGGAGTGAAACTCACAGTGTGGAGAGAGGATAAGGGATGTTGGCAAGGCCCGAATGGCTCGGGCACCTCAATCGCTGTACTGCTGTGGATTACATGACGATCCCGACTCCTTGCGCCCGATCCGCTGCATTTTTCTCCGCCAAATAACGCGCCGGTGGCTTGCCTACCGCTTTGCGGAACATGGTGACAAAACCACTGGCGCTCTCATAGCCAAGATCCAGCGCTACCCGCTGTACGCTGTCGCCCTTGGTCAGACGTTGTAGCGCCAGCACCACGTGCAATTGTCGTCGCCAGTGGCCAAAGCTCATGCCCATTTGCTGTTGTAGAGTCCGGTTGAGGGAACGTTCGCTCATGCCGATACGTTGCGCCCATTGGCTGAGGGTTGCCTTATCCGCTGGATTAGCCAGCAGGCGTTCGGTTAACTGGCGGATACGTGCGTCATGGGAAACCGGCAGGTGCAGGTTCTCAACCGGCGCGCTGACCAACTGATCCAGCAAGACGCTGGTCAAACGCCCTTCAGGCCCCTGTTCGTCGTACAGCGGATCGAACCCGCTGGCCTGCAACAGCAGTTCGCGCAGGAGTGGAGACACCGCCAATGTGCAGCAATGTTCGGGTAAGCCGGCGATAGCATCCTGATCGACAAACAGACAGTAGCACTCGCTGGCGCCGGCCCCTTGCGCGTTATGCAGCACATTGCTGGGCATCCATAACGCGCACTGCGGGGGCACCAACCAAAGGCCGTTTTCCACCTCGCAGCGGATCATGCCGCGCACCGTATAAATCAACTGTGCCTTGCGGTGCCGGTGATGGGTTATCTCCCAATCGCTGTTAATGGTGGAACCCTGGACGGCAAAAATGGCCCGTGGCACCTGATCAATGTCAAAACGCGGTGTGGTGATGAAGGTCATGAGAATAATTCTCAATTTGGCGTAATTGAAAAACATTATGTCCTGATTGTGCAATGTGGTCTAGCACCGCGATCGATACAGTAAGCGCTCGTTTTAGCACTCCCAGGAGACATCGCATGTCATTAGACTCCGCCACCTTCCCGCTGGTGTGGATGCGTCAGCCCACGGCAGAGCAACCGCACGACACCGCCGCCGAATTTGCCGAATTCAGCCGCTTATTGCAGCGCGAGCAGCCCTTTGTGCTGTTGTGCGACCGGCGGATGGATGACGACGGTAAGCATGATCGTGATGAGCGCACTCAAATCGCACTCTGGAAACGTGATCACCGTGAAGCGCTTGCGCGCTGGGTGAAGGGCATGGTGTTGATTGAGCCGGATGACGTGCGGCGGCAGGCCGCAGAGGCATTTGTCGATTTTGCCAGCCGATTCTGGGGTTATCCGGTTCAGGTGGTCGCCAGCGAACGCCAGGCTCATGAACTGGCGCAACGTTTGCTGGTGCAATAAGGGGGAGCGATGTATCAACAACAGGTAATTACGGCACTGCTGGACTGGATCGAGCAAAACCTTGAACAGCCATTGTCACTGGACGACATTGCCACCAAGTCGGGCTATTCCAAATGGCACCTACAGCGGTTGTTCAAACAGTTGACCGGCCACGTACTGGGGACTTATGCACGACGCAGAAGGTTGACCGCGGCGGCCCGTGAGCTGCGGCTTACCAGTGCCGGTGTTGCTTTTATCGCGGATAAATACCAGTTTGATTCCCAGCAGACCTTCACCCGCTGTTTTAAAAAACAGTTCGGCATGCCGCCGGCCGGTTATCGGCGCAGTGCGGATTGGTCAGGTCAAGGTATGCAGCCGCCATTGCGGTTAACGGATGAGCCACTGCCGCAAGCGGACATCATCACGCTGCCGGCAATGCAGCTGGTGGGGCGTACCCAGCACCGCAGTTGTACGTTGGGGCAACTCCTGCAGTCGAAAAATGCGCTGCGCCAGCATGCCTGGCGCCAGATGTTGCCGATGGAAACCGAGGTGCCGACGGTCGTGTATGGTCTCACCAGCCTGGAGGCTGACAGCCGGCAGCGCAGTGGGCAGCGCATGGCTTATACCCTGGCACTGGCGGACGATCGGGTTGATGGGGAACAGGTGCTGATTGAACAGGGGGATTACGCCAGTTTTGCCTATCAGGGACAGGTTGAAGAGTTACAAAACTTTATCGCCCGTTTGTATGACACGGCGATACCGATGATGAAAGCGATACGGCGACCGGGTCAGGATATCGAACGTTTTTATTCCATGCCGGGCGGCGTTTGCAGCGTAGATGGCGCGGCGATCCGCTGCGAATATCTGATTCCCATTCGTCGCATGTCACCGCCAACTGCCGCACTTTAGCGGCGGTTTTCACAGAAATTCCTCTTCGTGCTGCACCAGGTTACAAAAAAGTTCGATATTGCGCCGGTAATGTTTCACACTTAGGTTGATGTGCACATATAATGCGCATCCGGTCATATACCCTATGCCTTTCAAGCTGCAGCGTTGTTGGCTGTGTGCGTCCACCTCGTCCACTTACCTGAGTAAGCGCCCGAGTATTCGCGCATTGGCTGCCGAGCCGCAACCTGAAATTCTGTGGGTACAGAGGGCCGAGTTAACCTATATCTATAATTGCCAGTGGCCACAACCAACACGAAGATGAAAATGAGCATTCGCGCGTTACTAACCCTGTTTACGGCACTGGTGGTATTCAGCCAAGCTGCCTTCGCCGTTGTCTATCCTTTGCCTGCCAAAGACAGCCGTCTGGTGGGTGAGAACATCCAAATCACCGTACCG
The DNA here is from genome assembly GCF_001590905.1 of Serratia grimesii NBRC 13537. GTDB lineage: Bacteria > Pseudomonadota > Gammaproteobacteria > Enterobacterales > Enterobacteriaceae > Serratia > Serratia grimesii. The sequence continues at coordinate 298,695 of NZ_BCTT01000007.1, read as the reverse complement.
GAAGACAGCAAGTTGCCGCTGGAGAGCTTTGCCGCTCAATACCAGATGGGCCTGAGCAACATGCTGGAAGCCAACCCAGGTGTGGATCCATTCCTGCCGAAGGCCGGCAGCACACTGACTATTCCACAACAATTGATCCTGCCGGACGCCCCGCGTGAAGGCATCATCATCAACAGCGCCGAGATGCGTCTGTACTACTACCCGAAAGGCACTAACACGGTGATCGTGCTGCCAATCGGTATCGGCCAACTGGGTAAAGACACCCCGTTGAACTGGACCACCACGGTGCAGCGTAAGAAAGACGGCCCAACCTGGACGCCAACCGCCAAAATGCGTGCAGAGTATGCCGCTGACGGTGAAATCCTGCCTGCGGTATTCCCAGCTGGTCCGGATAACCCAATGGGGCTGTATGCGCTGTACGTCGGTCGTTTGTATGCGATCCACGGCACCAACGCCAACTTCGGTATCGGTCTGCGCGTGAGCCACGGCTGTGTGCGTCTGCGTGCTGACGACATCAAGTTCCTGTTCGAAAACGTGCCAGTCGGTACGCGCGTGCAGTTCATCAATGAGCCGATCAAAGCCAGTGTTGAACCGGATGGTTCTCGCTACCTGGAAGTGCATAACCCACTTTCTGCTAACGAAGAACAGCTGAAGTCGAAAGATCCTGTGCCGTTGACCATCTCTGCGCCGGTGGGCAAAGTGGTGATGGACCCTGCGGTTAACCAGAGCGCAGTGGATGCGGCAATCAAAGCCCGTTCCGGTATGCCGGTTAAAGTGAACTGATTGATTCAGTGTTGCGGAAAAGACGCCTTCGGGCGTCTTTTTTTTGGCTGAAAAACGCTTCAGGGGAGAAAGCACAACCGGAAGCCTTGCGGTGAATTGTCATAATAATCACAGTGCATTTACCTCTGCTATCGCCACCAGAAATGCCCATCCTGTGATTATTCCATTAAAAATCATCGCTGATTAATAAGTTATATAACCCCTCTGACCAGTTCCTGATTGAAAAAATTCTCTCAAATTATGTGCGCTGTGAAAATAAGATCACACAAGCGTAACAAAAGGTAAACATAGGCTCTCTATATTGGCTGCTTTGCTTTTGGGAGGGAGTGCCATGCGTAACTGGAACGAGCCGAAAAAGAACAAAGCGCACATCGAATTGATCCCGATGATCGACGTGATGATGTTTTTGCTGGTGTTTTTTGTGTTGATTAGCCTGAACGTGATCCCGGCCCTCGGGCTGAAGACCCAACTGCCGTCTGCGGGCAGTGCTCAGCAATTGAAGCCGCAGAAAAAGGCGATCATCACGCTGGGTGCAGAGGATCAATTGCAGCTCGACGGCCAACCGGTCGCACTGAATGCACTGGTCAGCACGCTGAAACAGCAGCAGCAGGAAAACCAGACCACCACCATTATCGTCAACAGTGACAAAGGCGTGGCGGTAGAGCGGCTGGTGGCGGTGATGGATAACCTGCGTCAGGGCGGCTTCTACTCCGTCTCTATCGCCACACGGAAGCTGTGACATGTATCTGCTCTATCGTTCACGTCACCTTTTCAGTTGGTTACCGGCGCTGATTGTCGCGGGCTGTGTGCTGTTTGCCAGCCAGCAGGCGGCACTGAAAATTCAGCCGCGCTATGACGAAACTGCCATGGAGCTGGCGTTGGTCGAGCCGGAACCTCAGACACAGCCAGAACCAGAACCTCCGGTGGAAACGCCGCCACAACCCGAACCCCCACCGCCAGAGCCGGAACCTATTCCTGAACCGGTAGTGCCGGCCCCAGAGCCGATTATTGAAGCCAAGCCGGTGCCAAAACCGCAGCCGAAACCTAAACCGGTAAAAGAAAAAGCCAAACCGGTGGAGAAGGCCAAACCCGTCGCTGCACCGGCAGCGCCACGAGCATTGGTCAGCAAGCCAGCGGCAGTAACCGCTCCGGCAGCACCGGCAGCGCCAAAGGTGAATACGCAGGCGATCGAAAACGGGTATTTGCAGGCGTTACGCCACGAGCTGGAACAGCGCAAGCGCTACCCCAGCGGACGGCAGGCCTCTCTCGAGCGACCTCAGGGCAACGTAGAAGTGTGGCTGGAGGTTGATCGCAGCGGTCGGGTGCTCTCGTCCGGCATCACGAATAAAGCCACCAGCATGCTGCTCAACCGTGCGGCACTGAGCAGTCTGCAAAGCATCAGCCAGGTGAAACCGTTCCCAAGCGACGCTTTCAACGGGCAAACAACAAAACGATTTTCAGCCACGTTCAATTATCAGGCGCCTTGACGCCTGGCATAACAGTTTGATCTTTATGGGAAGGGAACAATGAAATCTTTCAATCGATCTGGGATTTATCTGGCAGTGATGTCGGCGATATTGCCGGGTGCGGCACTGGCGGCGGACTCGACCGACGTCGGTACCATCAGTGTAAAGGGGCAGTCGCTGGGCGGTGGCATGATGGTGCAGGACGACAGCGCCAAGTCACGCTCCACCGTTACCAAAGAGGCGATGGATAAAATGCCGGCGGCGGCCAACGCCATCGACAAATTGAAATATACCCCGGGCCTGAACGTTAACAGTAATGACGCCAGCGGCCTGAGCGGCGTTGATTACACCATGCGCGGCATGAACTCCGATCAGATCGGTCTGTCGATGGACGGTATTCCCATCAACGACTCCGGCAACTATGCGGTGTACCCGAACTTGCTGGGCGACTCGGAGAACCTGGAGGAGATATTCGTTACCCAAGGTTCCTCTGAGGTTGATGGCCCGCATATCGGTTCCAGCGGCGGTAACATTGGGATGGTAACGCGCCGTCCGTCGAAGGACTTTGGCGGCTTTGTTAAACAGACGCTGGGCAGCAACAACCTGAGCAAAACCTTTGCGCGTTTAGAGACCGGTGAATACAACGGCTTCAGCAACTGGCTATCCTACTCGCACACTGAAGCGAAAAAGTGGCGTGGTGAAGGGCGCAACTATTCCGATAAGTTTGAGATGAGCTCGTTGTATGAGGACGGTAACGGCAACAGCAGCAACCTGGTAATGAAGTACAACCGTCAGAATAACGTCAACTATAACACCCTGAGCAAGGCGCAGTTTGAAAATGACGGCCGTTATGCCAACGATTACTCTGCTACGCCGGAGTACAACAGCAAGGGCCAGTTGACCAAGTACTACAAACTTAACCGCAATCCGTTCGATACCTTTACCCTGTCGTTCACCCAAAAACTGCAACTGCGTGACAACCTGGCGTTGACGGTACAACCCTATTACTACTGGGGTAATGGTGGTAGCTTCAACGGCCAAACTGCTTCTGTGCTGTCCAATACATCAGATAAGGCGGGTCAGTACGATCTCAGCAATTTGAAATCCAACACTTATTACCGCCCATCCTGGACCCAGACCTGGCGTCCGGGTATCACCACCAAGCTGAAGTGGGACATCAACGATCAACACAGCCTGGATATCGGCTACTGGTATGAACGTGCGCGTCAGTCACAGACCCAACCGTTTATCGGTATCAAGGACGACGGTAACCCAGAGCAAATTTCGGGTAAACCGGGCGGTTCCGATCAGGTAAAGGATGCCAATGGCAAAACCGTGCAGGGGCGTAACCAGTACACCATCACCCCAGCGCAAAAAGTGTGGCTGCAGGACACCTGGTTTGCCACGCCGGACTTAACCTTCGTCGGCGGGCTGGCCTATCAGTACGTTGAACGAAATGGGGATAATAAAGGCAGTCTGTATAACGTGCCGGAAAAGCGCGATGCCAGATACCATGAATTCCTGCCGAACTTCAGCGCCAGCTACAAGCTGAATCAGGAAAACCAGGTGTTCTATAACCTGACACGTAACATGCGTACCCCGCCAAACTACGTGCTGTACAACGTGGGGGATTCAATCAGTACCAAGCCGGAACTGAGCTGGAACCACGAGTTGGGCTGGCGTTTTCAGCAGGAAAATATGCTGATGAGTGCCACGCTGTTCTACATGCGCTACAGCGATCGTCAAATCTCCACCACCAACCCGGCCGGTGACTACGAGATGATGAACATCGGCAACGTCGAGAACAAAGGGCTGGAGCTGGAGTGGAGTGGCCAGTTGCCGCATAACTTCAACTACTACACCTCGTATACCTACACCCAATCTAAGCAGAAGAGCGACATCGTCAGCAACGGCGGTCTGCCGCTGCCAACCAGTGGCAAAGAGGTGCCGAACGTACCGAAAAACCTGCTTAACATGACACTGGGTTATGACGATGGCCTGTACTACAGCAGCGTCAGTGGCAAATACGTCGGGGCGTTCTACGGCGACTTGACCAATGACGAGAAGATTGGCGGCCGTACGGTATTCGACTTGGCCGCGGGTGTGCATTTGCCGGTGGACAAAAAGATCGTCAAGAGTGCGGCGTTACGCTTTGGTATCAGCAACCTGTTTGACAAGGAGTACCTGACCTCGGTGCGCACCACCACCTTCAACGCGGCCCCTTATGGCGGTGTGAGGGCCAGCACGCCGTACTACAACGTCGGGGAAGAACGTACCTTCAGCGTCTCGCTGGAAGCCACCTTTTAACTAATTAAACGCTATGGTTTTCACGTTGCAGCCAACAACGCTGCAACGTGAAAGACGATGGGCAAGAGGACCGAACGATGAATGCCAATCTGTTACACGACATTATTTTCTACGTGATGTACGCCGCACTGGCGATTGCGCTGGTGATCATTGTCGAGCGCGCGCTGTACTTCGCTTACACCCAACGTCAGGCGCGCCGACTGGAGCAGGCGCTGACGCTGGACGTGCATCGTACCGCCGATTTACCGGATGAACTGACGCAACGCAACAGCCTGCCACTGGCGGTGATTTCACCGGTGTTGGATCAAAAGCACCGTGCCGGCGACCGTGAGGCGATTGGCGATCTGATTGATGCTCAGTACCTGTTGAGTAAACCGCTGATGGCGCGTGGCCTGTGGCTGTTGGAAACCATCGTGACTGCTGCGCCATTATTGGGGCTGCTGGGCACGGTAATGGGGATTATCGAAACCTTTAAGGCACTGGCTGCCTCTGGGGTGTCTGAGCCAAGTCTGGTTTCTGCTGGTATGGGGACGGCGCTGTACGCCACCGGGTTGGGTATCGCCATCGCGTTGCTGTGCCTGGTGGGAAATAACTATCTGCAAAGCCGTATGGAACGTATTAATGAACTGCTGAAAGTGCTGCTGATCCGTGCGGGTGCGCCGACCAGCCGCCCGGAAAACGGCAGCCGCGAGCAATGGGTTGACAGCGAGGCACCACGCTATGCCTAATGGCCGTCAACCACGGCGGCCGTTGGGCCGCCTTTACACTGCGTTATGGGGTGGCTGTCTGTTGATGTTGAGCCAGAGTGCGACTGCACGTTTTGAGATTCCCGGCTACGAGCTGGTATACACCGCACCGGTGGAAACCGCTTTGCAGGCAGATGACCTGCGCAACACTGCGGAAGTGTGGCAACAGATGTTTGATGCGGCGAAAACCCGTATTGATCTGGGCCAGTTCTATGTGGCGAATGAACAGGGATCGTTGCTGGACGGTGTATTGCAGCATCTGAAAGCCGCAGGTGAGCGCGGGGTGAAAATCCGGTTTCTGATGGAAGAGAAGGGTATTCGCATCTCTACTCCTGAGACACTGGAACAGCTTAAGGCGATCCCGAATCTGGAGCTGCGCATTATTCCTTACCAGCGTCTGAGCGGTGGCATTTTGCACGCGAAGTATCTGCTGGTGGACGGTGAGCAGGCATTTGTCGGCAGCCAAAACTTTGACTGGCGTGCATTGGCGCATATCCACGAAACGGGATTGCGTATCAGCGATGCCGGGGTTGTTGGGCAGATCCAGGCGATCTTCGAGCAGGACTGGCAGGCTCAGGCCTTGCTGGCCGCGGCTAAACCGGTGCCGCAACTGCCGTACCAGCCAAATACCGAAACACCGCAGGGCAACTATTTGGTCGCCAGTCCGCGCGCTTACAATCCTGCCGGGGTGATTGACTCGCAGGTGGAGTTGCCGCGTCTGTTGGCAACCGCCAGGCAGCAGGTTCGGGTGCAGGTGATGGATTACGCGCCGCTGTCCTATGGCCCGGAACGCAGCCGGCCTTACTATGCTGTGATCGACAACGCCCTGCGCAGTGCCGCTGCACGCGGCGTGAAGATCGAGCTGATGGTTGCCAACTGGAACACCAAAAAGCCGGATATCGCCTGGCTGAAAAGCCTGTCAGTGGTGCCGAATGTGCAGATAAAGATCGTCACGATCCCACCGGCAAGTAACGGGTTTATCCCGTTCGCCAGGGTAATCCACAGCAAAATGATGACCATCGACGGTGAAACGACATGGATCGGCACCAGCAACTGGACCGGCGGTTATCTGGATAATTCACGCAATCTGGAGCTGGTGTTGCACAACCCAGTGATGAGCCAGCGGGTGGATAAGCTCTACAGCCAACTGTGGGACAGCGTTTACGCCGAACCGCTTAAGCTGGATTACGACTACCCGGCACCCAAACCGGGCGGCGAGTCCTGAGATTGTCGGCAGGTCTTCGTCAACACTAAACCGGTCGGGTCGAACATGTTCGACCCGATATAACCCTTTTAATTCTGTCGTTGGGCGCGGCATGCAGCGCCCCTGCCTTTGGCGTTGCTGAATTATTTCCGCCAGCCGGCTTGCTCCAGTGCCGTCAGCAACTGCTCTGCACTTAATCCTTCCGCCCGATGGCCGTTACCGGAAACGGTATTGGCCGCCAGCAACGCATTGATAATCGCCTCTTCTACCGCCTCAGCCGCCGCGGCAAACAGCTCGGAAATGTAATCGTTATTCACCATGCGCAATGGGGTGGTGAAGGCTCCCTTATTGGCGTAGTCGGCTGGCGGCAGCCCATCGTTGCCGGTGGCGAAGGCGATAAAGATATCACCGCTGGAGTCTTCGGTGCCGCCGCCGGTACGGGCAATGCCAATGCTGGCACGCTGGGCCAGTCGCGCGCATTGGTGCGGCAACAGCGGCGCGTCGGTGGCGAGTGTAACGACGATTGATCCCATACCCGGATGCGGCAGTTGCGGGGTGAATGGCGAATGAATATGCTCCAGATGGCGACCCACCGGATATCCGCCAACCAAAAGCGACGCACGCTTACCGTGGTTGGCCTGCACGATGGCGCCAACCGTCCAACCTCCGCGATCGGCGGGCAGACGACGGGATGCCGTACCGATCCCCCCTTTGAACTCATGACAAATCATGCCGCTGCCGCCGCCGACTGCACCTTCCTGCGGCAATCCGTCGTGCGCCGCTTGCAGTGCTTGTCGCACGTGCTCCGGTTTGACGTGAAATCCGTTGATGTCATTGAGCAAACCGTCGAAGGTTTCCATGACTATCGGCATATTCCAGTACACCGCATTGTCGTCGGCGGGCAGTGTTTCACGTTCCAGGGCAATCAGGCTGTCACGCACCACCCCGACGCTGTGGGTGTTGGTGAAGGCGATTGGGCTGGTGAGCAGACCGGCTTCGCGGATCCATTCCAACCCCGTGGCGTCACCGTTCCCGTTGAGGACATGCACACCGGCAAAGCAGGGGGATTTTCGGGCCTGACCGGCACGGGGTTCAATGACCGTAACGCCGGTCCGCACGCTACGACCGTCGGCCAGATCGGCGTGGATGCTGGTGTGACCAACGCGGACACCGGGCACGTCGGTGATGGCGTTCAGCGGGCCGGCAACGCCGTGACCAATCTTAATGCCCAAATCCTGAGCGCGCTGCGACATGGTTATTCTCCTTCTATTGAGGGTTCAACGAGCGGGACGGTTTGACGGGTGTGCATATAGCTCAGCACCAGGCCAAAACAGAGGATACCGGCAATGATAATAAAGTCTTTCAGGCTGCTGGCGATCAAAATTGTCCACAACACGTACAGGCAGCCAAGCAGTGCTATCACCACAGGCAGCGGCCACAGTGGCATCAGGTACGGGTGATGGAAATGCAAACGGCGACGGCTGATCAGCGCAGCGATGGACATAATGATGTACACCAGCAGCAGCAGGATCACGGTAAAGGAGGTTAGATCGCCGAGGTTGGAGCAAAAGGCCAGCAGCGCTGAGGGGATGCCGAACAGCAGGGTGGCGATCCACGGCGTGCCAAAACGCGGGTGGATCTTTTTCAGTGCCCGGTTCACCTGTGGCAGCCAGAAACCGTCACGGCCACTGGAAAACATCATCCGGCTGAACTGGGCTACGATGGCGATAATGGCGTTGAACACAGAGAGGTAAATGGCCCCGCTGACCACCCGCGCCAGCGTCGGTCCGCCCAATTGACTGACTACGTAGCCGACGGGGTCCGCCTGTTTGGCCATTTCAACCAAAGACGGCGCACCGATCAACAGCGCGGTGAAGGGCAGCAATTCAACCAGCACCACGATCACCAGCGTTAACATGATGGCGGTCGCCATCGGTTTGCCCTGTTCGCGCATATCTTCTGCCATGTACACCGCCGCGCCATATCCGTTGTAGGAAAATAGTGCGACGCCGACCATGGCGACGATTAACGGCACGGAGACTGGCGCCAGCACCCCTTCGGGATTGAGCATCACTGGGGCGGTGAGTATGTCTGCGCTCTGGTGCGGGTTGCTGAACCCCAGCCAGGCGATTAAGCCCAGCACTGCGATCTCGACCACCAGAAAGGTGCCGGTCAGCAGGGCGTTGGCCTTGATATTGAAAATGGCGCAGGCACCGCCGATCAGGATGGTGATCATGCCTGCCGTAGAGGCGTCAAATTGCGTGCCCAGCGCGGTATTTAAATAGGGCACCGCGCCAGTAGCCAGCACGGCCGGGACAAAGAGTGCGGCGCTGAGGATAAAAAGGTAAGTTTGTAGCCCACACAGGGTGCCGAACAGCCGTTTAATGATGCTGTATTCGCCGCCTGCGCTGGGGTGTGCGGCGCCTAGCTCTGCGTAGCACAGCGCGATGGTGGCTGCGATAAAGGCGGCGATCAGAAATGAAATAAAGGCGCCGCTGCCGGCGCTGGCAATCGCCAGTGGAGCGATGACAAAGATAGAGCTGGCCGGTGTGACGCCGGAGGCCGTAATCATCACGACGTCGAGGACGCTGAGATTACCTTTGAATTTATGTTCTGGTGTGGGCTCTTTCATTCAATACCCCATTAACAACGCGTAAGTGAGTGATGTTGCGGACGGCGATCATGCGATAGCACATTGCGATGGCATGTCGTTGTCCGGGCCTGATTAAATAGAGCGCGTGGAAAAAGAGGGCGAATGTCTTCGCCCCTATAAAATCATTATTTTTATTATGAAATTACCCTTGCCCGGACGGGAAGCTGAAGCTGGCATGCTGGGCGTCATGGGACGAAGGCCAGCGCTGGGTAATGGTTTTGCGCTTGGTGTAAAACCTGACGGCATCCGGGCCGTAAGCGTGCAAGTCGCCAAACAGCGAACGTTTCCAACCGCCAAATGAGTGGTAGGCCACTGGTACCGGCAATGCAACGTTAATCCCCACCATGCCGACCTGAATATGATTAGAGAAGTAACGTGCCGCCTCGCCGTCGCGGGTGAACAGACAGGTGCCGTTACCGTATTCATGGGCATCAATCATCGCCATTGCCTCTTTTAGCGTGTTGACCCGCACTATGCCTAACACGGGGCCGAAGATTTCCTCCTGATAAATCCGCATACCGGGTTGTACGCGGTCAAACAGCGTCGGGCCGAGGAAATAACCTTGGCTGGGCTGCCCGTTACCGTCTTGTACCTTCAACTCACGGCCGTCGACCACCAACCGGGCACCTTCTTCAACACCCTGATCGATGTAGCTTTTTACCTTTTGATAATGTTGCTGAGTGACCAGCGGACCCATGTCGTTGTGGTTATCGCAACCGGCACCCACCCGCATGTTGGCCATTTGCTGTTGCAAGCTGGCGATCAGAGCATCGGCGGTTTCATCTCCTACCGCGACAACCAGTGGAATTGCCATGCAACGTTGCCCACAAGAGCCGAATGCCGCCCCCATCAGTGCATTGACGCTGCCGGTGATGTCAGCGTCCGGTAATACCACTGCGTGATTTTTCGCACCGCCCAATGCTTGCACCCGTTTGTTTTGGCCGCAGCCGGTGTGATAAATATGCTCCGCTACCGGCGTCGATCCGACAAAACTCACCGCCTTAACGCGTGGATCATGCAGCAGAGTGTCCACGGCTTCGCGGTCGCCGTTGACCAGATTCAATACGCCGGGTGGCAGCCCAGCCTCCGATGCCAGTTGAGCGATATATAACGTGGAGGAGGGCACGCGTTCAGAAGGCTTCAATACAAAGGTATTGCCGCATGCCACAGCCATCGGCCACATCCACAACGGCACCATCGCCGGGAAGTTAAAGGGCGTGATACCGGCTACGACACCCAGTGGCTGAAACTCACTCCAACTGTCGATACTGGGCCCGGCATCCTTACTGTGTTCCCCTTTTAGTAGTTCCGGTGCATAGCTGGCGTACTCAATATTTTCGATGCCGCGTTGGAGTTCACCCATGGCGTCACTGAGTACTTTGCCATGCTCGGCGGTTATCAGTTGGCAGATGTGGTCGGCATGCTGTTCCAGCAACGCTTTAAGACGAATCATGATCCTGGCCCGTTTCAACGGCGGGGTATCTCGCCAGGCTGGATAGGCCCGTTCGGCGGCATCTATGGCACTTTCCACGGTGGCACGGTCAGCCAGTAACACGTCCTGATGTGACAGCCCGGTCGCCGGATCGAATACCGGTTGGCTGCGGGTGCCGCCAGTGGCGGACTGACCGTTGATCCAATGTGCAATTGGCATGGTATTCGCTCCTTATTCAGTGGCGTTGATGGCGTCGCCCAGGGCGTTGATTAACGAATCGATCTGCGCCTCACTGCTGATAAACGGCGGCGCCAGTTGTAGGGTGTCGCCGCCGTAGCGGACATAAAACCCTTTTTCCCAACAACGCATTGCCACCTCGTAGGGCCTGCGTGCTGCTTCTCCCGGTCGTGCCGCCAGCGTGATACCGGCCGCCAAGCCAAAATTGCGAATGTCGGTAACGTAGTGGCAGCCCTGTAAACCGTGCACTGCCTGCTCAAAATACGGTGCCAGTGCCTGAACCCGCTCAATCATCTGCTCGCGTTGAATAATATCCAGTGTCGCCAACCCAACGGCACAGCTAACCGGGTGGGCAGAATAGGTATAACCGTGCGGGAATTCGAGCAAATACTCGGGGTCATCGGTGTCCATAAAGGCCTGATAAATCTCTGGGCGAACCACTACCGCCCCCATTGGTTGTGCGCCGTTGGTCACCTGTTTGGCGATATTCATAATGTCTGGCGTGACACCGAACGCTTCGGCACCGGTCAACGCGCCGCAGCGGCCGAAGGCGGTTATCACTTCGTCAAAGATCAGCAGAATATTGTGTTGGGTGCAGATTTCACGGATGCGTTGCAGATAGCCAACGGGCGGCACAATCACCCCAGCGGAGCCGGAAAAGGGTTCAATAATGACGGCAGCAATGGTTGAAGCATCACGCAGCGCGATGATCCGGTTCAGTTCTTCTGCCAGCTCGGCCCCCTGCGCAGGCATCCCGCGTGAAAAAGCGTTATCCGTCAGCAAGGTATGCGGCAGGTGATCAGCCTCGGCGCTGGTACCAAAGGCTTTGCGGTTACCGGCAATCCCACCCACGGCAATCCCACCAAAGTTAACACCGTGATAGCCCTTTTCGCGGCCGATAAAGCAGGTTTTTCCTGCCTGACCTTTGGCTCGCCAGTAGGCCCGCGCCATTTTTAATGAAGTGTCTGCCGCTTCGGAGCCGGATCCGGTGAAAAAGACATAATCCAGCCCGGCTGGTGTCATGGCTTTAATTTTATTCGCCAACTCGAACGATAAGGCATGGCCGAATTGGAATGCCGGGGAGTAATCCAATTGGGAAAGTTGTTTATGAGCCGCGTCGGCTATTTCTTTGCGGCCATGGCCTAAACCGCAGCACCATAGCCCTGATAAACCGTCAAATATTTTACGCCCGTCCTGGCTGGTATAATAAACGCCTTCAGCGTGGCTTATCATTCGCGGGTTAGCTTTAAAATTACGGTTACCGGTAAACGGCATCCAATGTGCTTCTAACCATTCACGTTCGGGTTTATTTTTAGGGTGATTTAAATCAGCCATTTTTCCCTCCGGGCGGGAGAATCGATGAGGTTAATTAAATAACCTGGCGTGTTAATGAATTGTTGCTTGAAATTGACTATGTTCTGCTTCTTCACTAATGTGAATAATCATATGTCGAAACTTACTTAAGGTTTTATGCAAGTAAAAAAGCGCGCACTTTTGGGGCAGTTATCGGATATGGACTTGCGGTTGCTGCGAGTGTTTAAGGCCGTGGTTGACTGTGGTGGCATGAGCGCCGCCGAATTGGAGTTGAATATCAGTCTGTCGACCATCAGCAAGCATATCAAAGATCTGGAACAGCGTTTGGGCCTGACACTGTGCCATCGCGGGCGTGAGGGGTTTGCGGTCACTGACGAAGGGCTGCTGATTTACCAGGAAACCATTAATCTCTTGGCGGCAACCGAGGCTTTCCGTCGTGGCGTGGATGATGTGCACCAGCGTTTGGGTGGACAACTGCATGTGGCGATATTTGATCATACCGTCAGTAATCCACAGGCACATATCGGGCGAGCTATTGCGTTATTTAGTGAACAGGCACCGGACGTGTCTTTGCAAATGTATGTGGAGCCGATAAATACCATTGAGCGCGGCGTTATTGATGGGCAATTTCAGGTTGGCATTATTCCCATGCACCGTAGTGCAGAAAGTTTATCTTATAGTTCGTTATTTAATGAGAGGATGTTCTTATATTGCGGTGCGCAGCATGAATTATTTTCTGCTAATCATGAAACGCTGAATTGGGATCTATTGCACAATTATGCCTTTGCTGGATTAGGTTACCATTCGCCGAATATGGAACTGAGCCTGCAACAGCATTTGCATCGCAAAGCGACGGGTTTTGCCCAAGAATCGATAGCGACATTAATCCTTTCCGGTAAGTACGTCGGTTTTCTCCCCGACCACTATGCGGCATTTTTTGTCGCGCAGAAGATGATGCGGGCGATCAAACCCTCGCTGTTCTGCTACCACTGTGAGTATTCCAGCGTATTACGGCGTTCACCCAGCCCGCAACGGGTCGTGAAGCTGTTCCACGAGTGCCTGCTGGCGGCTCATGGAACAGCATGATGTTACTGATCTTTCTTCTTGCCGAAAATCTTGATCAGCACGCCGACCAGTATGCCAATCGCGATGCCGGTGAAAATCCAGCTGATGATACCCATTTCCGATCTCCCGCTATTACTTTGATCTAATTATATAATCATTCGACGCGGAATGCGCCTTCGATCATCAGCTGCCGCTGCGGCGCACTGTAGTCGATCAGTGAGTTCTTGCTGTTGGATTTGGCCAGTGTGACGGCCAGTTCGTCGGCGGAAATGGGCAGATCGTCCTGCCAAAACGTGGCGATGGCGTTGCGGGTAATGAAGTCGATCAGATAGCGTTCCGGGCTGTCTTGTTGTTCGGGGAACAGGCGAGTGGCGAGTTCGGCCATCAGTGCCCGCTGTTGCGGTTGTTCACTCTGCGCTAGCAGCTCGAGAAAGGGCAGCAGCAGACGGCCACACACCTGTCCATGGTGGTAGTCGCGCAATGCGCCAATTTCACCTGCAATACCGTGGATCACACCTAACCCTGCGGCGCTCAGCGTCAGCCCACCAAGGTAGGAAGCTTGCATGATGTCCTCACGTGCCTGAGCACTGCGGTTGAGTGTCGGCCAGGCACGCAGGAAGTGGCGGATACCGGTCAGCGACATCTCACGTGTCATGGCATTGGCGGTTTTGGATAAGTAAGCTTCGAACAAATGGGTGAAGGCATCGATGGCGCAATAAGCCAGTACCTTGTCCGGTGCACCCTGTAGCAGTTGTGGATCCAGGATCGCGGTATGTGGCACAAAGTTGTTATGCCGCAGCGAGGCTTTTACCTTGCTGAAGTGAGTATCTGTGATTACCGCGTTCTGGGTCACTTCGCTGCCGGTGCCGGCAGTGGTCGGAATGGCAATCAGCGGCAAGGTGGCACCACTGATTTTAGTGTCGCCGACTTTTTCCATATAGCGTAGGGTCGGTAACGGGTGTTCAACCAGTGCGGCAAATGCCTTGGCGGCATCCAGTACGCTGCCACCGCCGATCGCGACTACGCGCTGGGCCTTTCCGCGCCAGCGCGCGACCCAGGCGTCGATCTCTTGCGGCGACGCCTCGTGACTGACTATTTCGGTACCGATCAGCAGCGGTGTCAGCGTGTCCGCCAGGGAAGAATACACCGCGCCATTGAGAAATGAGCGGCAGCTAAACAGCAGCGTCGGCTGCGGCTCTGCGGTCAGTAGCGGGATCAATTGGCTGATGCTGCCGTGGCCGAACCAGGTATGGCGGTTGGCGATCGTCAGGCTGGTGGTCATAGTCTCTCCTTGGCGCACGAAAACCACAGCATAAGCCAGCCTCTGCGGCTGAACCACTGCTTTTCGCTGCCTGAAAGACATTCCGTTAATATGTTAACCCAGCATGATTGCTTCAGGGTGCGATAATCTCGCGAAGGTGTGATTTGTTTAACATGTAAACAATTCAGGGATTGCATTTGGCGCTATTGAGTGTTTTCTATAACAAGCAGGCCAGAATGAAGCCGGAGCAAAGTGATTGTTAATTTATTAATGATGGCGGGCGAATATGACTATTCAGGTCGAACGATTATCAGCAGTGATCGACGCGGTGGCGACTCAACGCTTTTATCCTAGCTTGCTGGCCTGGCTGGAAGGCTTTTTCGCCTTTGATAATGCTATTGTCTACGCTTTTGAACGCGGCCAGGCACCACGTTGCCTGATAAAAACCGAGAAGGAAAACAGCGACGCGGTTAACCAACTCTACCAGCAGGGCGCTTATTTGCAGGATCCGTTTTATCAGGCGCTGAATGGCGGTGGGAGTGACGGAGTGTTAACGTTGCGCCAGCTCGCACCGTGCGGTTTTTACCATACTGATTATTACCGTAATTTTTACCGAAAAACCGGCTGGCACGATGAAGCTGGCGTACTGCTGCCCCTGACGACGGAACGCGGGCTGGGGGTGTTTTTCGGCTCGGCGCGTCAGTCTGTGGGAGTACGCTCTCCGCAACTGACAGAGTTGCGCGACGCGCTGACACTGTTGAAAAGTGTCGCTCGCCTGCATGGTGAAGTGATCGCGGCGCCCGCTGCGCCGGACAAGGTGACGGACCATGCCGTGCAGGCACGTTATCTGTTGACGCCACGTGAGCGTGAAATTGTGGATCTGATCCTTGAAGGCTCCGGTTCACAGCAGATCGCCGACCGGCTGTTTATCAGCCTGGGTACGGTGAAAAATCACCGCAAGAACATCTACAGCAAGCTGAATATCGGCTCACAGGCCGAGCTGTTCAGCCTGCTGTTGGCCACACCGCTGCGACGCAGTGCCTGAGTGTTAATTATTTGTTGCGAATGTCCCTAAGGGGACATAGCGACGACGACGTCGCTTGCTGATAATCCGATGATAGAGCCAAGGTCATCGGGAGTGCGGCAGTGAATAATAATATCGAATCGTTAACCTACTACGCGGCAACCAAGAAGTACGATCTGCGCTTCCCGACGCTGGAAGAAGATCTGGACGTTGACGTGGTCATCATCGGTGGTGGCTTCTCCGGCATTAATACCGCACTGGAGCTGGCGGAACGGGGCATCACCAATATTGCCATTCTTGAAGGACGCCACCTGGGCTACGGCGGCACTGGCCGCAACGGTGGACAGGTGATGGCGGGGATCGGCCATGATCTGGAAAAGATCAAACGTCATGTCGGTCCTGCCGGGCTAGAAACTATCTTTAAAATCAGCAACCTCGGTGCCGGGATTATTCGCGAGCGCATCAAAAAATACCACATCGATGCCGACTTCTGTTTTGGCTACGGCTATCTCGGCAGCAACGCGCGCCAGGAGAAAACCCTGCGCAGCTGGCTGAAGGAGTTTAAAGCGGTATCGCCGGATGAAGAGATCGAACTCTATACCGGTGCGGAAGTGAAGCAGGTGGTGGGTTCAGACGCTTATACCTGCGCATTGAAACACATGGGTGGCGGGCACGTGCATTCACTTAACCTGCTGTTAGGGGAAGCTCAGGCGCTGAGCGGCTATGGCGTGAAGATCTTTGAAAACAGCAGCGTGCTCGGCGTGGAATACGGTTCGCGTATTAAGGTACGTACCGCCATGGGATCGGTACGCGCCAACAAGATGCTGTGGGCCTGTAATGGTTTTCTCAACGGCATGGAACCGTTCATCTACAACAAAACCATCAATACCTATGCTTTCCAACTGGCGACCGAACCGCTGCCTGACGAACTGATCCGCCAGATCAGCCCGATTCGCGGTGCTTACAGCGACATCCGTCCGGTGATTGACTATTACCGTGTGACCAATGAAAACCGTTTGCTGTTCGGCAGCGCGACCCGACTGATCGAATACATTCCGGCGGATCTCAAAGCCTGGAACCGTAATCTGATGTTGAAGGTGTTCCCCTATCTGCATGACGTCAAGATCGACCTGGCCTGGGGCGGGCCGCTGTGCTGTAGCGCCAATCTGTTCCCGCAGATTGGCACCCTGCCACAGCACGATAACGTGTTCTACGTGCAGGGTTATTCCGGCTTTGGCGTCACGCCGAGCCATATCGTCTGCAAGGTGTTGGCGGAGGGCATGAGTGAAGGATCCGATCGTTACGATCTGATGAGTTCGATTCCGCACGTCAATATCTTCGGCAAGGACAAACTGCGGCGGGTGATGACCACTGCCGGCAAGGTTTGGCACCAGACATCCGGCTACTGGAAAGGCCGCCGTTAATTCTTATGAGAGGAGAGAGACATGAAACCATTACTGCTGAAGCAAGCGTTGCCTGAATTGCTGGAGATTGGCAGCGTCAGCAACCTCGGTGCCAAGGTAATCGCTGGTGAGCCAAACGTGGGCGTCGCGAGTATTTTTGGTGAGCCAACGGATAACCTGAATTGTGGCATCTTTAGCTGTACACGCGGTACCTTCGTGATGGAGTACCCGTTTGCTGAACACGCCACCGTGTGGGAAGGCACGGCAACGCTGACTGATGAGAACACCGGTAAATCCGTGCAATATCAGGCCGGTGACTCCTGGTTTGTCGAAAAGGGCACGCCGGTGCGCTGGGAAATCACCTCCGATCGTTTTGTAAAACACTACCTGGCGATAGTCGAAGGTTGATCTCGTACTTCCCCCTCTTCGCTGGAGAGGGGGATCCGCTACCCCAGCACCCGTTCAATAAAACTGCCGATCCGCCTCAAGATCTGATCTTTGTTCGTCTCGTTAAAGCTTTCATGACGCCCACCGGGGTTCACCATGGATTCAAAATCGTGGCCCTTCAGCACGTTGATGGCGGTTTGCGACTGCGCCATAAGCACCAGCCGGTCGTCATCACCATGTATCCATAACGTTGGCAATGCACCAAAGCCCGGCCCGGCGTTGATTTTGGCCAGCATTTGCTGCATGCCATGCAAGGTTGGGCGCTTGAATGGGCCGTGCCACACCAGCGGGTCGGCCTGATAGGCAGTGCCAACTGCCGGATCGCGCGACAGGGTGGCGGTATCAAGCGGATCGTCAGGGATCTTCGAGAGATTCAGCAGATCGGAAATTTGGGTTCTTTCGCCAATTAGTGGACCGGAAAGCACCAGCGCACGCACGTTATCACCATAACGCTGAACGTAGCGGGTGGCGATCATGCCGCCCATGGAATGACCAATGACCACCAGTGGTACCCCAGGGTGCAGTTGCTGGAAATGTGCCGCCACGCGGTGAACGTCGTCGACGACGGCGTCATAATCTTCAATTAATACGCGCTCACCCTGTGACAAGCCGTGGCCAACATGGTCGGGGCCAAACACGCGCGCACCTTGGGCTTCCAGCGTGCGTGCTACGTACTGATAGCGACCGAGATGCTCGCCGTAACCGTGTACCAGCAGCGCCAGAAAGCGCGGTCGGTCATGGCCCCAATCATGTACCGCGATATCGCCCTGGCCACCTTTGATAAAGCTAATCTTCTGTTCAGACATATTATTTTTCTCATCGGTAGGATAAACGGAAACCCTATTCAGCGTAGTGGCAAAGCGAGGAATTGGTAGGGGCGCAAGATGCTGCGCCCTGAGGTGATTAGTGAATGAACTGCTGTGCCAGTTGATCAATAGCCTGACGCTGGAACTGATTGAAGGCCTCGCGTGGTTGCTGCTGTTGGATAAACTCCAGTAGCGGATCCTGTACTTCGGTACGGATGCCGCTGAGTTCTTCCATCACTGCCAGACCGCAAAACGGTACGTAGGATTCGGCATAACCGCCTTCATGCACCATCACCAATTTGCCATCGCACAGGCGATCGGCGGCGTCCTGCACCAGGGCTGTCATGTGACGGAAACTGTCACTGTGTAATTGCATACGCGCCAGCGGATCGAGGGCGTTGGCATCGTAACCGCAAGCGACAATGATCATTTCCGGTTGGAATTGTTCCAGCGCCGGAATGACAATTTGGCGCATGGCGTGCAGGTAACCATCATCACCTGCCCCGGCCAGCAGCGGAATATTGATGTTATAGCCTTCGCCCGCACCGGCCCCGCGATCCTGCTCACCAGAGTATCCTGCCGGGAAGCAGCCATCCTGATGCAGTGACAGTGTTAGCACGTCGTCCCGCTGCCAGTAGATATGCTGAGTGCCATTGCCGTGATGGACGTCCCAGTCGAGCACCGCCACCTTGCCCAGACCGTATTTTGCCTTGGCACGTTCGATGGCGATGGGGATATTGGCCAAAAAGCAAAAACCCATCGATTGGTCCGGCAGGCAGTGGTGACCCGGCGGGCGTGACAGTGCATAGGCGTTGTCCAGATCGCCCTGCAGCACCGCCTCGACGGCTGCACAGGCTAATCCGGCGGACAACTTGGCTATCTCGTAACTGCCGGGGCCCAGTGGCGCTTCCTCGCCCAGCATGCCGCCGCCGTTGTCGCTTAACTGTTTGAAGCGTTGTAAATAGTGGGCCGGATGAATGCGTAGCAGGTCTTCATCCGATGCCAGTTCCGCGCTCAGCAGCGTGAGCTGGCGCGACAGACCGGACACGTCCATCAGGTTCTTCATGCGCCGTTTGGTTTCCGGCGATTCTGCATGTCCCGCCCCCGAAGGAGGTTGTACCCAGCCGCCGACCGGTAGCGTGGTGGCGTGCAGGCCGGTGCTGTGCCAGAAACAGCGTTCATCAAACAAGAAACCGGTTTTTCTTTTCACCTTTTTACTCCTGTTAAACGGCGCGGCGAACGCGCTGTGAAGCCAACAAAATCAACAGTAACGACAGCAGCGCACTACCCAGTGCGCCGACCAACAGTGCATCGAAGCCGCCGAAAGACTCAATCAGATAACCGGCCAGCGTTGGTCCAATCGCCATGCCACCGCCAATCACCAGATTGATGTTGTTCATGAGTTTGCCGTTGTTATCCAACCCGGCAACGCGGGCCAAAATAAACGGCAGTACAAAGGTCCAGGTGAACTTGAACAGCACTGCGGCGGCGGCGAAACGCAGCAGCAAGGGTTCCCTGAACAACAGCCCAATACCGGCGATCAATAAACCGTAACTCAGCCAAATCAGCGTGTTGCCGCCACGGCGTGCACTGATTAACGCGGCACCACCCGCGCCAACGATGCCAAACAGTGTGGCGGCGGCCAGTACCTGACCGCTGTTGACCGGCGAGAGACCCGCGGCGGCGGCGATGCTGCCGATAAAGGTCCAGACTGCGCTCAGGCTGATATAAAAGGTCAGTACGGACAGTACGGCGAAGGCTTTACGGATCCAGGGAGTTGCTGCGGTTTGGACTGCGGTATGCGCAGGGTGAAATCCAGTGGGGAAGGCGCGGATCAGTGGCAGGCAACACAGCATGATGGCTGCCAGAATCAGATAAACCGCCATAAGGCCAAAATGGGCAAACAACGGCGGCAGTACCAGCAGCCCGACGGTCCCCAGTACCAGTTGTCCCAGCACCCACAGAGCGTAGACTCGGCTCGGATTAGCGGTGCTGGCGGCGCAGGTGATACACAGGATCATCAGCGTGCCGCCCGCGAGCGAAGCGACAAAGCGTAGCCCCAGGAGCAGGCTGAAATCACTGACCAGTGCCGAGGCCAGATTTCCGGCAATAAATACCGCTGCCGCCAGCGCCGCGATTCGACGCCAGTTAACGCGCCCAATCCACCACCAGGCGGGCAGGGTCGCCAGGCTCATTGCGCCCAGTTCGGTGGAGAACAGGTGCCCGATTTGCGCAGGAGTGAGGTGCCATTGGCTGGCTAATTGTGCTGCTACCGCTGGGGCAGTCATCAGGATGCCCGGCGCAATGGCGGCAAAGATAATAATGGCAGTCAACAGCCGCGGCGGGCAGGGGAGAGCCGCCCCGGCAGCGGGCACAGAAACGGAATCACTGGACATAATAATTATCCCCGCAGGTTAAGCCTGAATCAGATATACCCGCGATGCCGTGTTTGGGGCAGGCGGACACCGCGCCATGGATGGCGAATAATTAACGCGTTGAATTAACAGCGCTATAACTCATTGTTATAAAAACAGTTTTATTAATTAGCCGTGGGCAATAAAGCTGCTGGCCACTAATTCGGTACGATTTACCACGTCGGTTTTGGCAAATATATTACGCATGTGGGTTTTCACCGTTGACAGTGAAATACCTAACTTCAGCGCAATACGTTTATTGCTCGCCCCTTCGCGCACCATATTCACGATTTCTTGCTCTTTGGCGGTCAGTAATTGGGCTTCCCCCTCAGGCAGCAGATCGCGGGTGGCCAGTTCGATCAACGGCATAACCGCCCGCAAGCGGCTACGTTCCAGCTCGGTAAAGGGGGTATCGCGGATCAACGACACGCCGGCGACGATGCGTTTGCGCTGGCGGATAAATATCTCGGTCATGTCGCGCATGTCATTGGGCAGCATAAAATCATGATAGTAATGACGATTATTGGCAATCGCCATCGGGCTCATACCGACCATATTGATATCCTGATGGTGGAAATTGGCCGGTTTGAGTGGGTCGATTTGCTGGAAATGATTCAAATACTGCTGATGGGTTTTATCGGAAATGCCATGCAAAATATAGTGATCCGGCCGCAGATCTGAATTCACCAAATAAAATACCCCAGCGGACACCGGGATCAGGTGTGCAATGGTGGTCAGACAGCTAGTGATAAAGGCATCAGGTGATGCAGTGTGCATGATTCATTTCCTCCCTTTACCCGTCGTCTTTAAAGCCGCAGCGTGATTAGCGGCAACGTTAAATTCATTGGGTATGTCATTCAGGTACTGGGACGGTACGTGTATCTGTATACAATATGAACGATACAAGCATAGTTGTAGCAATTTCGCAACACAATAAAAACATATTAACAACGTGAGCCTGATTGCAATAAAATACATAAATAACAAGATGACACTTGGCTCATCATCGCGGTCTTTACTCAATCTCCCGTCTGTTTCGTTAATACATTAATGAAATTTTTGTGACGTTTTCCCGCTGAATTTACAGCGGTTTCCCCTCTTCCCTCAGTGCGGACACCTTTGCGTTCTGCGTGCTACATCTCGGCTTCTTCATTCCGGCGCCTCGTTCTTAAGAACGATAGCCAGGCTTTTCCATTGCTTCCTACACTGCCAAAAACCGCTCAGGCCATGCTTTGAAGATAACGGCAGCCGACGGAAAAAGGATAAGACGAAAAAACTATGACCTTTCTCGGGCTGAGGTGTTTGGTTGTTCAACCCGAATGACAATGCAGGGGATGAGGTGATGATGAAGAAGAAAACACTCGCGGTGGCGCTGGGTAGCGCACTGTCGGGGATGGCTCATGCGGCAGACACTGGGCGTCCCAACGTGCTGATAATTCTGGTCGATGACATGGGCTATTCCGACATTAGCCCGTTCGGCAGTGAGATCCCCACGCCCAACCTGCAGGCACTGGCCGAGCGAGGGGTGCGCATGAGCCAGTATTATACTTCGCCGATGTCTGCCCCAGCACGTTCGATGTTGATGACTGGCAATACCAACCAACAGGCCGGTATGGGCGGCATGTGGTGGTACGAAAGCACGGCGGCGCAGCCGGGTTATGAAATGCGACTGACCGACCGGGTGACCACGATGCCTGAACGTTTCCGGGACGCTGGCTATGCCACCATGATGGCGGGTAAATGGCATCTGGGCTATGTCGACGGTGCTAAACCAACCGATCGCGGTTTCGAACGCGCTTTTGCCTTTATGGGGGGCGGTACCAGCCATTTCGACGATGCAAAACCGCTAGGCACTGTCGAAGCCTTTCATACCTTCTACACCCTGAATGGCAAACGCGTCTCGCTGCCGCAGGATTTCTATTCCAGCAAGGCCTACGCCACCCAGATGGAGCAGTGGATCAGCGATACGCCGAAGGATAAACCTATCTTCGCCTATCTGGCTTTCACCGCCCCGCACGATCCGTTGCAGGCACCGGATGACTGGATCGCAAAATTTGACGGCAAGTATGATGCCGGTTACCAGCAGGCCTATCAGCAACGTATTCAGCGGTTGAAGGCATTGGGGATCATTTCCGATAACACGCCGATGCCGACGCTGGCACTGGATAAAGCCTGGAAAGACATGACGCCGGAGCAACAGAAATACGCGGCGAAAACCATGCAGGTGTACGCAGCGATGATTGCCTATATGGACGATCAGGTCGGTGGGGTACTGAAGACGCTGAAACAAACTGGGCGTGATAAGAACACGGTGATCATCTTCGCCACCGACAACGGCGCCAACCCGGCCAGCGGCTTCTACTACGGATCGAAGCCGGAATATTGGCAGCAGTTTGACAACAGCTACGCGAATATTGGTCGTAAGGGGTCCTTTATCTCTTATGGGCCACACTGGGCTAACGTCAGCAATGCGCCTTACGCTAACTATCATAAAACCACCAGCGCGCAGGGTGGGATCAATACTGACTTCATCATTTCTGCACCGCAGCTGAAAGGACGCGGTGGCATCGATAAAACGCCCATGGCGGTGTATGACATCGCACCGACGCTCTACGACTACGCTGGTATTGATGCCAGTAAGCAACTGAAGGGAAAACCGACGCTGCCGATGGTTGGCGTCAGCTTCAGGCGGTATTTCAGCGGTGATATCGACACTGTACCGCGCTCGACCTACGGCGTTGAGCTGCACAATCAAGCTGCCTTCGTGGAGGGCATCTGGAAGCTGCGACGGCTGGTGAAAGCCGGACCGACGGCGCAAATGGCCGCTTGGGGGCTGTTCAACTTACAGAATGACCCCCTCGAAACACAGGATGTGGCTGCCGCCAACCCCGAGCGGGTTAAGCGGCTGAGTGAGGAATACCAGCAGTACGCTGATAAAGGCATGGTGATTGAAGCTAAAGGCGAAGCGATTGATTACCTTGGGGTGGACGCTAAATCCGGCAACTATATTGGTCTCGATCCAGTTACCCATAAGCCTTTACCTGAGGCAGCAGAATGAACCTGACTCAACTGCGTGCGCAGCAGATCCCGGTTGCCGTTGAACCACGTGCGGCGGTGCCGTTCCATCTGTTGGTCAAACCGATCGGGGCTGGCTGTAATCTGGCCTGCAACTATTGCTATTACCCGCAGCGGCAGGGCGAGCGAACGCAAAAAATGGACGACGGGCTGCTCGAGGATTTTATCCGTCGCTATATTGCCGCCCAACCGCGCTACAGCCGCGAGATTAACTTTGTTTGGCAGGGCGGTGAGCCACTGCTGGCAGGCATCGGTTTTTACAAACGGGCCCTGGCGTTGCAGCAAAAATATGCGCTTCCAGGCGTCAGGATCAGCAACAGCATACAGACCAATGGCACATTGCTGAATGCCGCATGGTGTCGGTTGTTCAAACAGCATGATTTCATCATCGGCGTCAGCCTTGACGGCGACCGACAGATCCAAGACGCGCACCGTCCGGATAAGCGTGGCGACAGTAGCTATGACGATGCTCTGCGCGGTATTGCGCTGCTGCATCGGTATCACATCGAGTTCAACCTGCTGGTGGTGGTACATGACGGTGTGGTGGAGCGGGCACAGGCGATGTACGACCATTTTGTCGCCCTCGGTGCACGTTACTTGCAGTTTCAGCCACTGATGCTGGAAGGTGACGCCCCGGATGCCGGGTACGGATTGAGCGCCGCCAACTGGGGGCGTTTTATGTTAGCGATTTACCGTCGTTGGCGTGGGCAGGGGCATTGGGGGAAGGTGTTTGTGATGAACATCGAACATGTTTACGCGCAGTACTTCACCCAAGTCAGCCCCAGTTGCGTGCATGCTGAACGCTGCGGCGGCAATTTGGTGATGGAGCCGGATGGTCGCCTCTACGCCTGCGATCATCTGATGGACGCACAGCATTATCTGGGGCATTTCGATCAGCACACGTCCTTCGCGGATTCTGTATCGGCGGCAACAGCCATGGCATTCGGTCAGGTCAAAAGTCTGCGTCGCGAATGCCAGAGTTGCAGCGTGAAAAGTGTCTGTCAGGGCGGCTGCCCGGCGCATATCGGTGCGGATCGCTACAACCGGCTGTGTGCGGGTTATTACGCCTTCTTTTCTGCACTGCTTGAGCCGTTGCGTGCTTACCCGCGTAGCCCGCAGGGCGCCATGCAATGGCGCATTGCTGTGAGCGGCAGCACAGCTTGAGTTCCTCTCGTCCTTAAGGACGATAGTCAGCATTTTCTATTCCTCTCTATAGTGATATTGCCGCCACTGGCGACGTAAAACCTGCAAATGCACCATCAGGGCAAAACGATAAAACTATAAGAGGAAATAACCATGAACCTGTCGTCGCGGCTTCACGCCCACCTTGAGCGGGGTAAGGTCGGATTCCCCACCACGCTGGCCAGTTCGGTCGGGGTGATTATGGCCAGTCCGGTGATCCTCACTGTCACCAGTGGTTTCGGTATCGGCGGCGACACCTTCGCGCTGGCGATGTTGATCGCTTTTATTATGATGCAGGCCCAGCTCACCACTTTCTCCGAGGCGGCGGCGATATTGCCGACCTCCGGCTCGGTGTACGACTACATTGCCTGTGGCATGGGGCGCTTTTTTGCCATCACCGGCGCGCTGTCAGCCTACTTGATCGTGCATATCTTTGCCGGTACCGCGGAAACCATTCTCTCCGGCATCATGGCGCTGGTGAATTTTGAACACCTCAATACCCTGATGGAAACCCACAATGCGTCCTGGATGGTCGGGGTCGGGCTGGTGATCGTATTCGGGTTACTTAACGCATTCGGTATTGAGGCGTTCGGCAAAGCGGAAATCGTGCTGACGTTCGCTATGTGGAGCACGCTGGTGATCTTTGGCATTGCTGGATTGCTGTCGCCGCATGCGGTTCCACTGGAAGGTTGGTTTGGCAGTACGTTGAGTCTGAGCGATCCGTTCGCTGTGTTTAGTCTGATTGGCATGGCGATGTTCATGTTCGTCGGCTGTGAGTTGGTTACGCCGATGGCGCCGGAGATCAAACGTTCCGCCAGTGTGATCCCGCGTGCGATGTCGCTGGGCTTGTGCGGCGTGGCGGTTTGCATGGCGCTATACGGTGCGGCACTCAGTCATCAGGTGGAAAACGTGGTAGTGGATGCTGCTAATGGCGTTCACCTGCTGGATACGCCGATGGCGATCCCGGCCTTTGCTGGTCAGGTTATGGGGGAGTTCGGCAAATATTGGCTGGGCGTCGGGCTGTTACTGGCCGGGGCGGCGACCATTAATACGCTAATGGCGGCCGTGCCACGTATTCTGTATGGCATGGCGTTGGATGGCGCGCTGCCACGTATCTTCGCTTATCTGCACCCGCGCTTTAAAACCCCGGTGGTGGGGATTTTGGTGGCGGTGCTGATCCCTTGCGTACATGCCTTTGCCATTCAGGGCAATCTCGATCGCATTATTCCGTTGGTGTTGGCGGCAGTCTGTGCCTGGGGCGTGGCCTACCTGCTGGTGACCTGTTCGGTAGTGATCCTGCGTATTCGTCGTCCAGACTTGCCGCGTGCTTATAAATCACCGTGGTTCCCACTGCCGCAAATCATTTCCAGTGTGGGCATCGTGCTGGCGATTATCTATATCACCCCGCCGGGCATGAACCCACGTGCCGTCTACATTCCTTTCAGCATCATGATCGGCCTGACCGCAGCCTATGCGCTGTTCTGGACCCTGTGTGTGCAGAAGGTCAACCCGTTCAAACCGGTGCCAGTTGAGCAGGTGCTGGAAACTGCCTTTGCGAAAGCAGAAAACGAGGAGGCGCAGTTTGATCGGCTTACTTCCCTCACTTAACCGCCTTTGGCAGCGCGCGCCAACCGGCTATCAGCCAGGGGTGACCCTCAGTCGCCTGGCAAGCAACCTGCAGCCTTATGCCTGCGAGCGGCTTTCGCCCTGTTTGCTGCGCCTGACGTTGCCACAGGGGCCAGTGATCGACATTAGTGAACAGGTTAGCGCGTTGTTTATGGCGCATATCGTCAGCCATCGTTTCCTATTGCAGGGCGACTGCTCGCTGAAAGCGCCCCTGACGCTACGCATTACCGCAGGCGGTTGGCTACGTCGACGCGGTGTGGTGTATCGCGCCCGTCGAGATGATGCCATAGCACAGCAGGTGATTGCTGCCCTACAGCGTTATCCGCAAATAGACCAAACGTTGGAGCAACTTGATTTCCGTCGTATTCAATTGACGGTGGTCGCCGGCCGTTGGCGGTTGGAGATAGAGCATTTTGCGGCATCCGAGGTGGTCAGTCGGTTGCCGGCGGGGCGCCGTTATCTGCGGTTGGAGCCGGAGCAGCGGCGGCTACTGTTGAGCAGTTTGCTGATGATCGGCCAATTGATGGAGAAACTCGATGAGTAGAGTCGTAGTGATTACCGGTGGTGGCACAGGTGTGGGTGCCGCTTGTGCCCGATTACTGGCGGATAACGGAGACCGTGTGTTTATCATCGGCCGACGCCGTGAACCCTTGACGGCGCTGGCGGACGAGATTGGTGTACAGGCTTTGGTGGGCGACGCGTCCAGCGGGGACAGTTGGAAATCCGTACTGTTACCGGCCATTTTACAGCAGGCTGGGCGCATCGACTGCCTGATAGGGAGCGCAGGTGGCATGGGATTGGGGCGCATTACCGAGATGAGTGATGACCACTGGCGGCAAGCGCTGGACAGCAATCTCAACAGCGCCTTCGCCAGCGCCCGTGCCTGCCTGCCGGAACTGGTTAAAACGGGCGGCAATCTGTTGTTTGTCGCGTCTATCGCGTCACTGGCTGCCGGGCCAGAGGTCTGCGGCTATGTCACCGCCAAACACGCTTTGATCGGGTTGATGCGCTCTATCGCCCGTGATTATGGCCCACAAGGCGTGCGTGCCAATGCCGTCTGTCCGGGTTGGGTCACAACCCCGATGGCGGATGAAGAGATGCTGCCGTTGATGGCTGCGCACCAACTTACGCTGGAACAGGCCTACCAACATGTCTGCCGTGACGTGCCGCTGCGCCGTCCTGCCAGCGCCGAAGAAATTGCCGGCATCTGTCGTTTTCTCTGTTCGCCGGAAGCGTCAATCATCACCGGCGCGGCGCTTGTAGCCGACGGCGGTTCAACCATTGTTGACGTACCGACATTGGCTTTCACTTCTCTATAAGGAGCATCACATGAGTTCAGAAGCGGTATTTATTCAGGTTGGCGCGTTGGCGGAAGGTTTTGCACCGCACAGCAATACACTGGAACAACAACACGGACTGAGCGGCAGTACGCTAGCATTGCGCTTTACCGATGGGGAAATGCTGAGCTGTCATTTTGTCGACGAGCAAACGCTGAGTTGGGGTGAATACCGGGGCATTGCTTATCGTGCCACCAGTATTCGTCCCGGCATTTTATTTATCGATTTTCTCGATCCCGCACAGGATAACGCCAGTATCACGCTGGTGTGCGATCGCAATCAGGGCAATTTTACTGCGGTGTATGGCCAATTGCCGGATGAGGAGCAAACCCGTTTGGACGCCTTTAGCCGCGTTGAGCAGGGGCTGCCGCTGACGGCCGTCAACGTCGAATTCCAATTCGGCACATTGGATGGTGCCACGGTTGCACCACCGCATTTCACCGACGAGTTGATCGGTATGCGCAATATGTACACCTACAGCCCGACAGAGCGTTACGAACATATCTACCTGAACGACAATTTCTACGCCTGGCAGTGTCTGGATGGTGTGGAGAAAGGGCTGGCGGATGTGGATCGTTGTCATTACGTGAAAGTGGCTGAAAAACTCTACCTGTTCGTCTGGCGCGAGAAGATCGTGCCGACGTTAGGGGTGGTGATGATCGATCTGCAAGGCATGCGGACTGACGGCAAGATCCTTGGTTATCAGGGCAGCGATTTCAGTGCGCTGAGCAATTTTGCGGTGGGCGCTCATGCGCAAGTGCTGAACACGACCCGCCATCCACGGGGATAAGCCGATGAAGACGACGTATGCGGCCGATGCCTTCAGCGGCAAGGTAGTGTTGGTGACTGGCGGTGCGCAGGGTATTGGGCTGGCGATTGTCAGCGCCTTTGCCCAACTGGGTGCGACGGTGGTGATGGCAGATCTGCAACTGCAAAAAGCGCAGGAAGCGGCCGAGACGCTGCAACAACAGGGTTGGCAGGTGCAAGCGATGGCCTGCGATCTGGCCGATCCAGGGCAGATTGCCGAATGGGTAGCGGCGGTGGGGCTACGTTATCAGCGGCTGGATGTTGTGGTCCACAATGCGGCTTATTTCCCGTTGACGCCGTTTGCCGAAATAGATGCTGTGCTGTTGCAACGTACGCTGAGCGTCAATCTGATGGCACCGTTCTTTCTGGCGCAGGCGGCGTTACCGTGGATGCAGCGCCAGGGCGGCGGTTGCATTCTGGTGACCTCATCGGTGACCGGACCACGGGTGGCTTATCCTGGGCTGGCGCACTATGCCGCCTCCAAAGCGGGGGTTAACGGTTTTATTCGCGCGGCAGCGTTGGAGCTGGCAGAGGCAGGCGTACGGGTTAACGGCGTAGAGCCAGGGATGATCCGCACACCGGCGATGGCCAACCTGGGGGGGACTGCGCTCAATCAGGCGATTGCCGCCGCAGTGCCGCTGGGACGGCTGGGAGAACCTGAAGACATCGCTGCTGCGATGGTGTTCCTGGCCTCACCGGCGGCGGCCTATATTACCGGGCAGACGCTGGTGGTGGATGGCGGCGCGTTGTTACCTGAAGCCCATCCTCTAACTTGAAGGTAGGGGACGAACATGTTCGTCCCGATTGATACGGGCGCAGCATGCAGCGCCCGTACGGAGGAAATGTTTGAATCACTTTTTTGTTGGATGGGCGGTCACGTTGGCGGGCAGTTTATCCCCCAGGGTGATCAGTTCGTCCAAGAGTGCCATTAGTTGGCCCATCTTCTGCTGCGAAAACGCAGCTTCAATCTCACCGTACCCCTGTTCTACCTGATGGCGAGCCACCTCATACAACTCCTGGCCTTGCTGGGTCAGTGAAACGTAGAGCTTGCGCTGATCGTTAACCGGCTTCAGGCGGAAAATAAGCTTATCGCGCTCCATGCGCGACAAGATGCCGGTCAGGCTGGGGCGCAAGATGCAGGTTTCTGCTGCCAATTCATGGAATTCAATAGAGCGGCTATTGGCCAGCACGCGAATGATACGCCACTGCTGTTCCGTCAGATTATGGCTTTTCAGGATCGGGCGGAAAAACCCCATGGCGGTTTCACGCGCCTGCAGCAGGGCAATAGTTAAGGATTCATGCATAGATTTAGCCTTTGCTATCAAGGTGTTTGTTATTCCGGCGTTGATCGCTGGGAACGCAATATGCTGCCTGGATTTATTAATAACTTAATAGTAGCCAAGTTTACCTTGCCGGATAAAGCGAAAATGCACCTGTGGGTGGAAAAATCGCCTGAAAATGATTAATACGTTGAATAATCACGCTAATGTTCACGGTTTGTGAATATTTTGTTATCACGATCACAAATCAACCCACCCGCGTTGCGTAAAAGCTGAACAGCGTATAAAAGTAATCATTAACATATTAATGAATGCCGGTTGTCATGTTCTGTCATTGAAAGGAGTTTGCATGAAAGGCACCGTATTTTCCGTCGCGTTAAACCACCGCAGCCAAATTGACGCCTGGGATCAGGCGTTCCATGAACTACCGTATAAAACCCCGCCGAAGACCCCGGTATGGTTTATCAAACCGCGTAATACCCACCTCGCCAATGGCGGGGCGATCCCGTTTCCTGCTGGTGAGCAGGTGCAGAGTGGTGCAACGCTGGCGGTAGTGATTGGCGACACCGCGCGTAAGGTGCCGGTTGAGCGTGTGGCTGATTATCTGGCCGGTTATGCACTGGCTAATGACATCAGCCTGCCGGAAAGCAGCTTCTATCGCCCGGCAATCAAAGCGAAATGCCGCGACGGTTTTTGTCCGTTAGGCGATATCGGCCAGTTAGCGACCTCTACCAAGCTGGAGATCATCACCGAAATCAATGGCGTAGAGCAGGATCGTTGGTCGACGGCCGATCTGGTGCGTTCGGTGCCGGAACTGATCGCGGCCATCAGCGATTTCATTACCTTGCAGCCGGGGGACGCGGTACTGATCGGCACGCCACACCAGCGTGTTGAGATCAAACCGGGGGATGAAGTGACGGTGCGCGCTGCCGGTTTGCCGACCCTGACCAACCGTGTGACGCAGGCAGGAGAAACAGCATGAGACACGCCCGAATTCGCCATCACGGCAAAGTTGTTAACGTCAGCGTTGATGAGCAACTGCGCGTTACCCTGCCGGACGGCAGCGTTCTGAACGAGTTGGACGCTGAGTGGTTACCGCCAGCACAGGGCACGGTGTTTGCCTTGGGTTTGAACTACGCTGATCACGCCAGCGAGTTGGAGTTCAAGGCACCGGAAGAACCTTTGGTATTCCTGAAAGCGCCAAACACCCTGACCGGACACCGTCAGGTATCAGTGCGCCCGGCCGACGTCGAGTATATGCACTATGAAGCCGAGCTGGTGGCGGTGATCGGCAAGACTGCGCGTAACGTCAGCCGAGAAAACGCCATGGACTATGTTGCGGGTTACACCCTGTGTAACGACTACGCCATTCGCGACTATTTGGAAAACTACTACCGCCCGAATCTGCGCGTGAAAAGCCGCGACACCTTGACCCCTATTGGGCCTTACATTGTGGATCGTGATGATATCGCCGATCCGCACCGTCTGGCGCTCAGTACTTACGTCAACGGTGAGTTACGCCAGCGCGGCAGCACTGCCGATATGATTTTCGATATTCCGTACCTGATCAGCTACCTGAGCGAATTCATGACGCTACAACCCGGCGACATGATCGCCACCGGCACGCCGAAAGGGCTGGCTGATGTGCTGCCGGGTGACGAAGTGGTGGTGGAGATCGAGGGCATTGGCCGTTTGGTTAACCACATCATCAGTGAAAAAGATTACGAGGAAAGCCTGCGATGAAAACCATCAACCATTGGATTAACGGTAAGAATGTAGCCAGCAAAGAGTATTTCACCACCACCAACCCGGCTAACGGTGAGGTGCTGGCGGAAGTGGCTTCAGGCGGACAGTTGGAGATCGATCAGGCAGTAGCCGCTGCTAAGGCGGCATTCCCTAAATGGGCCAATACGCCAATGAAAGAGCGTGCGCGCCTGATGCGTCGTCTGGGGGAATTGATCGATGAGAATGTCCCGCAGATCGCCGAGATGGAAACTGCCGATACTGGCCTGCCGATCCACCAAACCAAAAATGTGCTGATCCCACGTGCGTCGCACAACTTTGAGTTTTTCGCCGAGATCTGCCAACAGATGAATGGCCGTACTTATCCGGTGGACGACAAGATGCTCAACTACACGCTGATCCAGCCGGTGGGTGTGTGTGCGCTGGTGTCGCCGTGGAACGTGCCATTTATGACAGCCACCTGGAAAACGGCGCCTTGCCTGGCATTGGGTAACACCGCAGTGCTGAAAATGTCCGAGCTGTCGCCGCTGACCGCTGACCGCCTGGGTGAACTGGCGCTGGAAGCCGGTATCCCGGCAGGGGTACTCAATGTGGTACAGGGTTACGGTGCGACTGCCGGGGATGCATTGGTACGCCATAAAGATGTGCGTGCAGTGTCCTTTACCGGCGGTACCGCCACCGGCCGCCGCATTATTGAAAGCGCTGGGCTGAAGAAGTTTTCCATGGAACTGGGTGGGAAGTCGCCGGTACTGATTTTTGAAGATGCGGACATCGAACGTGCCTTGGATGCCGCGCTGTTTACCATTTTCTCTATCAATGGTGAACGCTGCACGGCCGGTTCGCGCATCTTCATTCAGGAGAGCATTTATCCGGAATTCGTTAAACGCTTTGCCGAGCGTGCCAACCGCCTGCGCGTGGGTGATCCGCAGGATCCCAACACCCAAGTGGGGGCGCTGATCAGCCCGCAGCACTGGGAAAAAGTCTCTGGCTATATCCGCCTTGGGCTGGAAGAAGGCGCCACTCTACTGGCGGGTGGTCCGGATAAACCGGCTGGCTTGAGCCACGGCAACTTCCTGCGCCCGACGGTGCTGGCGGATGTCGACAACCGTATGCGCATCGCGCAGGAGGAGATTTTTGGGCCAGTGGCCTGCCTGCTGCCGTTCAAATCAGAAGAAGACGGCCTGCGTATGGCCAACGACGTGGAATACGGCCTGGCGTCGTATATCTGGACGCAGGATGTGAGCAAGGTACTGCGTCTGGCCCGCAATATTGAAGCGGGCATGGTTTTCGTTAACACCCAAAACGTACGCGATCTGCGCCAGCCATTTGGCGGCGTGAAATCGTCCGGCACCGGCCGTGAAGGTGGGGAATACAGCTTCGAAGTGTTCGCCGAGATGAAGAACGTGTGTATTTCCATGGGTGATCACCCGATCCCACGCTGGGGCGTCTAAATCCGCTCCCTGTTTTATAACTAAAAAAGATATACCCAAAATCATTGGAGTGCATCAAGGCAGATGGTACGGGCGTTGCACGCTGCGCCCGTATTAGCCGGGGCGAATAATTCGCCCCCTAGGGTGAATGCTTGCAGTCAACACCGATGCAGCTTCAAGGATGCCGGGTATAGGAGGTTGTATGGGTAAGTTAGCTCTGGCCGCCAAGATTACGCATGTTCCATCGATGTACCTGTCGGAACTTCCAGGAAAAAACCACGGTTGTCGCCAGTCGGCGATCGACGGTCACAAAGAGATCAGTGCGCGCTGCCGTGAAATGGGCGTCGACACCATAATTGTGTTCGACACCCACTGGTTGGTGAACAGCGCCTATCACATCAATTGCAGCCCGCATTTCGAAGGGTTGTATACCAGCAATGAATTGCCGCACTTCATCCGCGACATGACCTACGAATATGACGGCAACCCGGCGTTAGGTCAGCTGATCGCCGCCGAGGCCTGCAAACTCGGGGTACGAGCCAAAGCGCATGAGATCCCAAGCCTGAAGCTGGAGTACGGCACGTTGGTGCCGATGCGTTACATGAACAGCGACAAGCATTTCAAGGTGATCTCAATTTCGGCGTTTTGCACCGTGCATGACTTTGCCGACAGCCGCCGTTTGGGTGAAGCGATAAAAACCGCGATTGAGAAATACGACGGTACGGTGGCGGTATTGGCCAGCGGTTCTCTTTCACACCGTTTCATCGACGACCAACGTGCTGAAGAAGGCATGAACAGCTACACACGTCAGTTCGACCAGCAGATGGACGAACGGGTGGTCAAGTTGTGGGAAGAAGGGCGTTTCCGTGAGTTTTGCGAAATGCTGCCGGAGTACGCCGATTATTGCTACGGCGAAGGCAACATGCATGACACCGTGATGCTGCTTGGCTTGCTGGGGTGGGATAAATATGACGGCAAAGTGGAGTTCATTACGCCGTTGTTCGCCAGTTCAGGCACCGGGCAGGTTAATGCCGTGTTCCCGTTGCCGGCTGAAGCCTGAGGAGTATCCATGCCCCATTTTTACGCTGAATGTACCGACAATATCCGCCTTGAGGCGGATTTGCCCACACTGTTCGCCAAGGTTAATCAGGCGCTGGCGGACACCGGCATTTTCCCGTTGGCCGGCGTACGCAGCCGCGCTATTTGGCTGGATACCTGGCAGATGGCCGACGGCAAGCAGGATTACGCCTTCGTGCATATGACGCTGAAGATTGGTCACGGCCGCAGTCTGGAGAGCCGTGAACAAGTGGGAGAAATGTTGTTCGCTCTGATCACCGAGCACTTCGCTGCGTTGATGGCCAGCCGCTATCTGGCGTTGTCCTTCACCATGGAAGAGCTGGATCCGGTGTTGAACTACAAACAAAACAATGTCCACGCGCTATTCCGCAAAGAGTAAGGGGCCGTCAATGTTGGATAAAGAGCTGGTTAGCCGTGCCGTGCAGCGTTTGCATCAGGCGGAGCAGAATCGTGAGCAGATCCGCGCGTTATCACTGGATCATCCCGAGATCACCATCGAAGACGCTTACGCCATTCAGCGGCAATGGGTGGCGCTAAAGATCGCCGAAGGCCGCACATTGAAGGGCCATAAGATCGGCCTGACATCGCGTGCTATGCAGGTCAGTTCGCAGATCACTGAACCGGATTTTGGCGCCTTACTTGATGACATGTTTTTCAATGACGGCAGCGACATTCCCATCGATCGTTTTATCGTGCCACGCGTTGAGGTTGAGTTGGCATTTGTGCTGGCCAAGCCATTGCGTGGGCCGAATTGCACACTGTTTGACGTCTACAACGCCACGGATTACATCATTCCGGCGCTGGAGATCATTGATGCACGTAGCCATAACGTCGATCCCGAAACGCAGCGTCCCCGCAAGGTGTTCGACACCATTTCCGATAACGCCGCCAACGCCGGTGTGGTGATGGGCGGTAGACCGATCAAACCGGATGCATTGGATCTACGTTGGATCAGTGCACTTCTGTACCGCAATGGCGTCATCGAAGAGTCTGGCGTGGCGGCGGCAGTGCTGAACCACCCGGCTAATGGTGTTGCCTGGTTGGCCAACAAGCTGTTCCCGTATGACGTGGAACTGGAGGCTGGTCAGGTGATCCTTGGCGGCTCCTTCACCCGGCCAGTTGCCGCTCGGCGCGGCGACACCTTCCATGCGGATTACGGCCCGATGGGCTGCATTAGCTGCCGGTTTGTGTAATCAGCCGGTTCGGTAGGCCGAACCTCAAGCGTGTCGGGGCGCTGCTGGCTGCGCCCGTTAATCAGGGAGAATGTGATGTTAACCAACTCTTTTAAGAAGGCGTTGCAGGAAAAGCGCCCGCAGATTGGCCTGTGGCTGGGTTTATGCAGCAGTTACAGCGCAGAACTGCTGGCCGGTTCCGGTTTCGATTGGCTGTTAATCGACGGTGAACACGCGCCTAACAACGTACAAACGGTGCTGGGCCAGTTGCAGGCTATCGCGCCTTACCCGAGCCATCCGGTGGTACGCCCGGCCTGGAATGACGCGGTGATGATTAAGCAATTGTTGGATATTGGTGCGCAAACGCTGCTGATCCCGATGATTCAGAACGCCGAACAGGCGCGTGATGCGGTGCGTGCCACCCGTTATCCGCCGAACGGTATACGCGGTGTCGGCAGTGCGTTGGCGCGGGCCTCTCGCTGGAATCGGGTACCGGATTATCTGCAACAGGCTGATGCACAGATGTGTGTATTGGTGCAGATCGAAACACGTGAGGCAGTGAAAAATCTGGACGAGATCCTGGAGGTGGAAGGCGTCGACGGGGTATTTATCGGTCCGGCGGATTTGAGCGCGGATATGGGGTTTGCCGGTAATCCGCAGCAACCGGAGGTGCAGCGCACTATCGACGATGCTATTGCGCGTATCAGCGCAGCCGGCAAAGCACCGGGCATTTTGACGGCTAATCCGGAACTGGCGCAGCATTACCTGGCGTCTGGTGCGCTGTTTGTTGCGGTGGGCGTGGATACCACTCTGCTGGCGCGAGCGGCGGAAACCCTGGCAAGCCGCTTTAAACAAGAGCAGCCACCTGTGCAATCCCCGAGCGTTTATTAGACTGAGAGAAGACACCATGAGCAACGTCGATTCGCTGCCGCCGGTCAATCCGGCGCAGCAACATAAAGCGTTAACCGCCGCCGAGCAATCGGTGATTAAAAAGTTATTTCGGCGACTGATTATTTTCCTGTTTGTGCTGTTTGTTTTCTCTTTTCTCGACCGCATCAATATCGGTTTCGCCGGGTTGACGATGGGTAAGGATCTCGGCCTCAGTTCGACCATGTTTGGCCTGGCAGCGACCTTGTTCTACGTCACCTATGTGATCTTTGGTATCCCGAGCAATATCATGCTGGGGATCGTGGGGGCACGACGCTGGATCGCGACCATCATGGTGTTGTGGGGGATCGCCTCAACCTGCACCCTATTTGCCACCGGGCCGACAAGTTTGTATGTGCTACGGATGATCGTCGGCATTACCGAAGCCGGTTTTCTGCCGGGCATTTTGGTGTACCTCACCTACTGGTTCCCAGCGTTTTACCGTGCCCGTGCCAATGCGTTATTTATGATTGCTATGCCAGTGACCATGGCGATCGGTTCGTTGGTATCCGGCTATATTTTGGCACTGGACGGCCTGATGAACCTCAAAGGCTGGCAATGGCTGTTCTTGGTGGAGGGGATTCCTTCGGTGCTGCTGGGTGTAGTGGTGTGGTTCTATCTGGACGATACCCCGGCCAAAGCCAAATGGCTGACCGATGAAGAAAAAAGCAGCCTGAAGGCGATGATGGATGCTGATAAGCTGCAACTGGTACAGCCCAATGGGCCGGGCAGCCATCGGGCGATGCAGCAGCGCAGCCTGTGGCGGGAAGTGTTCACGCCAATTGTGCTGATGTATACGCTGGCTTACTTCTGCCTGACCAATACGCTGAGCGCCATCAACATCTGGACGCCGCAGATCTTGCAGAGCTTCAATCAAGGCAGCAGCAACATTGTGATCGGTATTCTGGCGGCGATCCCGCAGATCTGTACCATTGCCGGGATGATTTGGTGGAGTAAACGATCGGATCGATTGCAGGAACGTAAACACCATACGGCGCTTCCGTACCTGTTTGCCGCAGCCGGGTGGTTGCTGGCTTCGGCGACCGACCACAGCATGATCCAATTGTTGGGGATCGTGATGGCATCGGTGGGGTCTTTCACGGCAATGGCGATCTTCTGGACCACACCGGATCAGTCGATCAGTCTGGAGGCTCGTGCAATTGGGATCGCGGTGATCAATGCCACAGGCAATATAGGATCGGCGGTTAGCCCGCTGTTGATCGGCTGGTTCAAGGACCTGACCGGCAGCTTTAACTCCGGACTGTATTTTGTTTCGGCATTGTTGATCATCGGCGCACTGATCGTGTGGCGTATTCCGATGCAAGGCTCGCGTCCACGGGCCACACCATAAGCTTGATATTAGCCATTTTGGCCTGGGACAGTGCTCGTAAACCTTACGGAATGGGTTCATGTGCGCTGTCCATGGCCAAACTGCCTGCGACAATGATGCCTAATAAGGCTTATCACTGATCTCATCGCTGAGGGAGGATGATGTGCAGAAAAGTACCGGTTTTATCGCCAATATCGATATATGCAAAGAATACGATGCGCGTTACGCCACGGATGAAGTGCACTACGAAACCTTCGCTGGGCTGGCGGCGTTTTTTGGCCGCGATATGCAGGTGCACTGGCATGACCGTTTCTTCCAGGTACATTTCCTGGAGACCGGCAAGATTGAGTTGCAGTTGGACAGCCAACACTATTCGGTGCAGGCCCCGTTATTTATCCTGACACCGCCCTCGGTACCACATGCCTTCTTCACTGAACCGGACAGCGATGGTCACGTATTGACGGTGCGTCAGGAGCTGATATGGCCGTTGCTGGAACGCTTGTACCCTGGCAGCAATTTGGCACTGGATATGCCAGGTATCTGTTTGTCGATGGCAGATGCGCCACACGAATTGACGGCGCTCAGCCATTATTGGGCGTTGATCCGCCGTGAGTTCAGCCAAGGGCTGGCCGGTCGCGAGCAGACGCTGGCGCTGTTGGCACAGGCGGTATTGACTCTGCTGTTACGCAATGCCGCACTGGAAGATTCTGCGACCAGCGGCGTGCGCGGTGAGCTGAAGTTGTTCCAGCGCTTTAACAAGATGGTGGATGAACGTTTCCGCGATCACCTGCCGGTACCGGACTATGCCCAGGCGCTGGGAGTGACCGAATCACGGCTCAATGACCTGTGTCGGCGTTTTGCCAATCAGCCTCCCAAACGACTGATATTCGATCGTGTGTTGCGTGAAGCCAAGCGTATGCTGCTGTTCAGTGCCTGCACGGTGCATGAAACCGCTTATAGCCTGGGTTTTAAGGATCCGGCCTATTTCGCCCGTTTTTTCAATCGGCTGGAAGGTTGCTCTCCCTCAAGCTACCGCGCCGCACAACATCCTCTTTCGTAAAAGCAGGACAGCACCTGGATCACACTTTGCCGCGAAAGCGGCAAACCCACCTGAAAAGTACCCGCGATTGCCGCAAAAGTCTCTTCTCGAAATCGGCGTTGAGAGCTTCAATTAAGCAACCAAAAGAAAACATTATTTTAACAAGTGGCCGAATACACGGCCCATAAAATGCCGATTACGAGGAAGACAACGAATGAAACCAGAAGACTTTCGTGCTGACAGCAAACGTCCGTTCACCGGGGCTGAGTATCTTAAAAGTTTGCAGGACGGCCGTGAAATCTACATCTACGGCGAGCGAGTGAAAGATGTGACCACTCACCCGGCGTTCCGTAACGCGGCGGCGTCAGTCGGCCAGTTGTATGACTCATTGCACGATCCGGTCAGCCAGGATCGTCTGTGCTGGAATACCGACACCGGCAACGGCGGTTACACTCACAAATTCTTCCGCTACGCCCGCAGCCCTGAAGAAATGCGTCAGCAGCGCGATGCCATCGCCGACTGGTCACGTCAGAGCTACGGTTGGATGGGACGTACCCCAGATTACAAAGCGGCGTTTGGTTGCGCACTGGGTGCCAATCCGGAGTTTTATGGCCAGTTCGCTGACAACGCGCGCCACTGGTACAAACGTATTCAGGAAACCGGCCTGTACTTTAACCACGCTATCGTCAACCCGCCCATTGATCGCCACAAGCCGGTTAACGAAGTGAAAGATGTGTTCATTAAGGTGGAAAAAGAGACGGATGCCGGCATCATCGTCAGCGGCGCTAAAGTGGTGGCGACCAACTCGGCGCTGACTCACTACAACTTTATCGGCTTTGGCTCGGCACAGGTGATGGGCGATAACCCGGACTTCGCACTAATGTTTGTCGCACCGATGGACGCCGAAGGAGTGAAACTGATCTCCCGTGCTTCTTATGAATTGGTCGCTGGTGCCACCGGATCGCCGTTTGATTACCCGCTATCGAGCCGTTTTGATGAAAACGATGCGATCCTGATCATGGATCATGTGTTGATCCCGTGGGAAAACGTCCTGATCTACCGTGATTTCGATCGTTGCCGTCGTTGGAGCACTGAAGGCGGATTTGCCCGGTTGTTCCCGTTACAGGCGTGCGTACGCCTGGCGGTGAAAATGGACTTTATTACCGCACTGCTGCAAAAAAGCCTGTCTTGTACTGGGGTGCTTGAATTCCGTGGCGTGCAGGCCGATCTCGGTGAAGTGGTCGCCTGGCGTAATCTGTTCTGGTCGTTGAGCGATGCAATGTGCGCTGAAGCCACCAAGTGGGAAAACGGTGCTTATCTGCCGGATTCCGCCGCGTTGCAGACGTATCGCGTGATGGCGCCGATGGCCTACGCCAAGGTGAAGAACATCATCGAAAAGAACGTCACCAGCGGTTTGATTTACCTGCCGTCGAGTGTGCGTGACATGAATAACCCAGAGATCGACAAGTATCTGTCTCGCTATGTGCGCGGATCTGACGGCATGGATCATGTCGAACGTATCAAGATCCTCAAATTGATGTGGGATGCGATCGGCAGTGAATTCGGCGGTCGTCACGAGTTGTATGAGATCAACTATGCCGGTAGCCAGGACGAGATCCGTCTACAATGTCTGCGTCATGCACAAGGATCTGGCACCATGGGCAAGATGATGGAAATGGTCGACAAATGCCTGTCCGATTACGATCAATATGGCTGGAAAGTACCGCATCTGCATAACAATGACGATATTAATCAACTGGATAAACTGCTTAAGTGATCCGGTAGGAGGTTTGTATGTCTCAGGAAAATGAACACCGTCTGCTGTTTCGCGACGCTATGGCCAGCCTGTCTGCGGCGGTGAATATCGTGACGACCGATGGCCCGGCGGGGCGCTGTGGTATTACCGCCACCGCAGTGTGCTCAGTGACGGATACGCCACCGACGTTACTGGTGTGTATCAACCGTAACAGCGCGATGAACCCGGTTTTCCAGGCGAATCAGCGACTGTGCGTCAACGTGTTGAACCATGAGCAAGAGCTGATGGCGCGCCACTTTGCCGGTATGACGGAGGTCAGCATGGAAGAGCGTTTCCGTCTGGATGAATGGCAAAACGGTGCGTTGGGCCAACCGGTGTTACGTAATACGCTGGCGAGTCTGGAAGGGGAGATTGAGCAGATCCAGAGTATTGGCACCCATCAGGTGTATCTGGTTCAGATCCGTCAGATTGTGGTGAGTGCGGCGGGCAACGGCTTGATCTACTTCAAGCGCAACTTCCATCCGGTGATACACGAGATGAGTTTAGCCTGAGATTAACGGGGTGCAGCGGCATGCTGCACCCCTTAACCTTAGCTTTTATTGGCGGCTAATTCGCCCACCAGCCGGTTAACTGGATCGCTCATATTGGTGAATTTGCTCAGTTCTGAGCGAGTAACGACCACAAATACCCCAACATTTTTCTGCGGAATCATTGCCATATAGGTAATAAAGCCGCCGCCACCACCCGTTTTCTGAATTATCCCGGGCAGCTCGCCGTTTGGCGCCATATATACCCATCCCAGACCCAGTGCGCTGGCTTCGCCCGGTACGTCCATGCCTTTCAACGAGACCAGATCGTTACGCTGGAAGTACATGGTCTGTTCGCTGGCAGCGGTCGATTTGCGTGAGCCTGAGACGTTAGAGGTAAGGAACTGTTGCATCCAACGTTGCATGTCGCGTGGGGTGGAGTAAACACCGCCACTGCCCCCGGCAGCCGTTGTGTCACGGCAGGCACTCGGTCCAGCCGAAGCCACCATCAGGCGTGAACACTGTTCGGCACTTGGAGTGAGGGTGGTGTCGACCATGCCGAGCGGTGCGGTGATTTTTTCCTTCAGCAGCGCGCTGTATGGTTTACCTGCTGCGCGTGACAGTGCATCTGCCAGCAGGTCATACGCCAGGTTGGAATAAGAAGCACGTACGCCCGGTGGTACGGTGACGTTGGCGTGTTCCAGCCATTGCCAGCGTTGCGCTTTGGTCGGCCAGGTAAATACTGGTGTCTTTGGCGGCTTCTTGCCTGGCTGTTCACGCGGCAGTGCGCTGGTGTGGGTTGCCAGGTTCAGCAGTGTGATGGGTTGGCGAGTGTTATAAGCCGGTACGTAAGCGCCCTGCGGGGCATATTTACGCAATGGGTCATTGAGCTTAACCCGACCTTCCGCCGCCATCTTAACCATTACCTCGCTGGTCATCAGCTTGGTGATGGAGGCGATGCGGATCAGTGAATCCGGGCGTGGGCGCAGGTTATTCCCGGGTTTGGTGTCACCAAAACTGCGGTTAACCACCTGATTACCGTCGATCACCACCAGCGCCATACCGGTGGCACCGCTGTTGTAGAAAATATGTTCGGCATACTGGTCGACGATTTGCGAAGCCAGTTGCGGGGCGGCGGCCTGCGCGGCCAGCGGTGCGGCACACAGGCACAGCGCCAGCAATGAAGCGGAGAAAGAGTTCTTCAACGGTCGTTATCCATTTTAAAGGGCAGTATGCAGCGCCACTACCTGACTTGAGGATGAGCGAGCTGGCCGCCTAGCTGCAACTTGAAAGCCATAGGGTACGGTCTGATGTCAGTGTAATGTGCCTGGGCCTTGGCTGCATGTGGAAAAAAGAGCGTTTTGATAAAAAATTTTCCACCGCCCAAGTGAAGCCCGATTGACCTACTGTGCGCGGGTGAAAATGGCGATCACTTCATCCAAATGGGCTTTCATCGCCTTGCGCGCGCCGCGTACGTCACGTGCTTCAATTGCCGCCAGAATCTCCCGGTGTTCTTGCTCGGAACGGTGTGGCATATCGTCAGGCGTATAGTGGCGTTGCAGTACACGGAACATGCTGCCATAACGGTGGCCGAGCAGATGGCCGATGATAAATGCATAGGCCGGGTTACCGCTGGCCTGGGCGATGCGGATATGAAACAGCCGATCGCCGGGGTGGGTTGCTGAGCCCGCGCGGTTATCGCGGCAGTTTTGCTCATAAGCTTCACGAATGCCGACCAGTTCCAGATCTGTGGCATGACGTGCGGCCAGGGCGGCGGTTTCCGGTTCGATCAACAGGCGAGTTTGCAGCAGTGAGAAAGGCGGCAGCTCGGCGTTAAAATCCAGCTCGATATTCAGTTCATCATCGATTTCTGCCCACTGATCACGCCCGGCCTGCGTCATTACCGGTTCCTGCGAGGCCAACACCGGCGTCTGTGCGCGGACGATCACCCCGTTGCCCACTTTGACATCCACCAATCCGATCACTTCCAGCGCAATCAGCGCCTCACGGACGGAAGCACGGCTAACTTGTAGCTGCTGAGCCAGATCTCGCTCGGACGGCAGGCGGCTGCCCGGAGGAAATTCATTATTATCGATAAGCCGTTTCAGTTGGTCAGCTATCTGTCTGTAAATCCTTGGGTTTTCCAGTCGAGTGATCGGCATATGTTACCTTAGGCTGTTCGGGTAAAAGTGATTCAGCGCACAATTATTAGTCAAGCTGCTTGAGTAATAGTTATTCAAGTGTAAAAAATTGGTTAACCAAAATGCTGTTTTAACTGTGTCTTATAACATTATCACCAAACCATAACGCGAACAGCGTCTTTTGTCATGTTAAAGGCCTGACCTTTAACCGCCCTTAGTGGCCTGACCATTAGACCTTTGAGCCAGGGGAGCGAAAATGAATTTAACCGGAAAACGCGTGCTGATTACTGCGGCTGGGCAGGGGATTGGCTTCAGCACCGCCAGGCTTTTTGCCGATGCAGGCGCGGATGTCATTGCCACCGATATCAACACTGAACAACTGCGGGGATTGCCCGGCATTCAGCCGATGACGCTGAACGTGACCGATCCCGTGGCGATCGCCGCAGCGGCAGAAACGCTTGGACCGATCGACGTGTTATTCAACTGTGCGGGCGTGGTGCACAGCGGTTCGATCCTGGAATGCAGTGAGGATCAATGGGCTTTCGCCGTCGATCTTAATGTGACCGCGATGTTCCGCATGATCCGCGCCTTCCTGCCCGGCATGTTGGCGCGCAAAAACGGTTCGATTATCAACATGTCTTCAGTTGCCTCCAGTGTGAAAGGGGTACCGAACCGCTTTGCCTACAGCGCCACCAAAGCCGCAGTGATCGGCCTGACACGTTCTGTCGCGGCGGATTACGTCACGCAAGGCATTCGTTGCAATGCCATTTGCCCCGGCACGGTGGAGTCACCGTCGTTGCGTCAACGTATTGCTGAGCAGGCGCGTGAACAGGGGCGAAGTGAAGAAGAGGTGTATCAGGCGTTCGTTGCCCGTCAGCCAATTGGTCGCATCGGCACCACCGGTGAAATAGCCCAGTTGGCGCTGTATCTGGCGTCCGATGCCAGCTCTTACACCACCGGTACGGTGCAGATTATTGATGGCGGTTGGAGCAATTGAGGAATGGGGTATCAGATTGCTGATCCCTTCCTCCGACATACTTTTTCAGAGAGGACTGCATGAAACTTTTACGCTATGGCGCACCTGGGCAAGAACGCCCCGGAATTCTCGATGATAACGGTCAAATCCGTGACCTTTCGCAGCATATCGCCGATCTGAGTGGTGACGCACTGTTGCCCGCCGCATTGGATCAACTGCGCGCGCTGGATATCGCCAGTCTGCCGTTGGTGCAGGGCCAGCCGCGGCTTGGCCCTTGCGTCGGCAGTATCGGTAAATTTATCTGCATTGGTCTGAATTACGCCGATCACGCAGCGGAAACCGGCGCAGCGATCCCGCCTGAACCCGTGGTGTTCAGCAAGTGGACCAGCGCCGTGGTCGGGCCGAACGACGAGGTGCAGATCCCACGTGACTCGGTCAAGACCGACTGGGAAGTGGAACTAGGGGTGATCATTGGTCAGGGCGGACGTTATATCAGCGAGCAGGATGCAATGCGTCACGTCGCCGGTTACTGCGTGATTAACGACGTCTCCGAGCGTGAATTCCAGATCGAACGCGGTGGCACCTGGGACAAAGGCAAAGGGTGCGATACTTTTGGCCCGACAGGCCCCTGGCTGGTCACGGCCGACGAAATCGCCGATCCC
Organism: Serratia grimesii NBRC 13537; assembly: GCF_001590905.1. Classification (GTDB taxonomy): domain Bacteria; phylum Pseudomonadota; class Gammaproteobacteria; order Enterobacterales; family Enterobacteriaceae; genus Serratia; species Serratia grimesii. Next base: position 254,046 of record NZ_BCTT01000007.1, on the reverse strand, counting down.
CACAGCCTGAATCTGTGGCTGGAAGTGGACGGCAAACGCTATCAGGACGGCAACACCAGCACCATGATCTTCCGCATTCCGCACATCATCAGCTATCTGAGTCGTTTCATGAGTCTGCAACCGGGCGATGTGATCTCCACCGGCACACCGCCGGGCGTCGGCATGGGACAGAAACCGCAGCCAATCTACCTGAAGGCCGGACAGACAATGCGTCTGGGCATTGAAGGACTGGGTGAACAGCGTCAAACAACCGTACAAGCCTGATGAGGAGCATTGCCATGACGACGATTACCGCACTGCGGGTTGAAGATATTCGCTTCCCGACCTCGCTGGCGCTGGACGGTTCCGACGCAATGAACCCGGATCCAGACTACTCTGCCGCTTATGTGATCCTGGAGACCGACCACGAAGATCTCACCGGCCACGGGCTGACCTTTACCATCGGCCGTGGCAATGAGATCTGCTGCGCGGCGATCCGGGCACTGGAGCACCAGATCGTCGGGGTTCAACTCGAGGAGATCACTGCCGATATGGGGGCCTTCTGGCGGCGCTTCACCGGCGACAGCCAGTTACGTTGGATTGGGCCGGACAAGGGCGCGATTCACCTGGCGACCGGCGCCGTGATCAATGCGGTATGGGATATGTGGGCCAAAGCAGTGGGTAAGCCAGTGTGGCGACTGGTGGCAGAGATGACGCCAGAGGAACTGGTACGTTGTATCGATTTTCGTTACATCACCGACTGCATTACACCGCAAGAGGCACTCAGCTTGCTCAAACAGCGGGCAGAAGGCAAAGCACAGCGTCTGGAGCGCCTACTGGAAGAAGGCTACCCCTGTTACACCACGTCCGCTGGCTGGTTGGGTTACCCGGACGACAAACTGCGTCGGTTGTGTCAGGAAGCGGTCGACGCGGGTTTCTCCTATCTGAAGCTCAAGGTGGGTCGCGATCTGGAAGACGATATCCGTCGGGTGCGTATCGCTCGCGAGGTCATCGGTCCTGATCGTCAACTGATGATTGATGCGAACCAGGTATGGGAAGTTAACGACGCCATTCCCTGGGTGAAACATCTGGCATTCGCCAAACCCTGGTTTATCGAGGAGCCTACCAGTCCGGACGATGTGGAAGGACACCGCCGCATCCGCGAGGGCGTTTACCCGGTTAAGGTTGCCACCGGCGAGATGTGTCAAAACCGTATCCTGTTCAAGCAGTTCATCATGCGTGAAGCGATTGATGTGGTGCAGATCGACGCGTGTCGTCTTGGCGGCGTTAATGAAGTCTTGGCAGTGATGTTGATGGCCGCCAAATACAACCTGCCGGTATGCCCGCATGCGGGCGGTGTAGGTCTGTGCGAATACGTCCAGCATCTGTCGATGATTGATTACCTGTGCATTGCAGGTACCCACGACGGTCGGGTCATTGAATACGTCGATCATCTGCATGAACATTTTGTCCACCCTTGTGACATCAAGGGAGCGGCCTACATGCCACCGCTCAATCCCGGTTATTCGATCGAAATGCATGCATCGTCGCTCGAGCAGTATCGGTTCCGCGGTTGAACGGGAAACAGCCCATGCTGCGTATCGACGCCCATCAACATTACTGGCATTACCATCCGCAACGCTATCCGTGGATCAGCGAACAGATGGCGGTACTACGGCAAGATTTTGGCCCGGCAGAACTGGCCCCCTTGCTGAAATGCCACGGTTTTGACGGTGCGCTGGTGGTGCAGGCCCGCCACTGCGAGCAGGAAACCCAGATGCTACTGACGCAGGTACAGCAGAGCAGGGGCGTATGTGGCGTGGTGGGTTGGCTGGACATTACCGCACCGCAACTGGCGCAGCGGCTTGATGAGCTGCGCCAACAACCTTTGCTACGGGGTTTGCGTCATCAAGTGCAGGACGAACCAGAGCCGGGCGCCTGGTTGGCACGTTCAGAAGTGCGACGTGGCATGCAGGCGTTGCAGCGACAGGGTTATACCTACGACATTTTAGTCACCCACCGGCATTTGGCCGCGGCAGCACAGTTTGCTGCTGAGCACGACGATTATTGGTTGGTGCTGGATCATCTCGGCAAACCGGATATCGCGCAGGGGGCCGAACACTGGGCGCAGCAAATCAAACCGCTGGCGGCGTTAGGGCATGTGGTTTGCAAACTGTCCGGGTTGATCACTGAAGTGCCCAATGGGCAGTGGCAAACGTCTCAGTTGTTACCGTTTTTTGAGGCGGCGCTGGAGGCATTCGGCCCACAGCGACTGATGTTCGGATCTGACTGGCCGGTGTGCCTGCTGGCGGGTGAGTACAGCCAGGTTTATCAACTGAGTGAGCAGGCGATCGCCTCGCTGAGTCCTTCGCAGCAGGCGGAGATTTGGGGCGGCACTGCCTGCCGAATTTATGGGTTAACGGAGTCTGGTTATGGATCTGTATCTGAAAGATAAGGTGGTGATTGTTACCGGTGGTGGTTCTGGCATCGGCGCAGCCATCTCACAGCTGTTGGCGGAAGAAGGGGCAATCCCGGTGATTGTCACTAACGCCATGCCAGAGACCGAGTTTCTGGCGCAGCTGCATCGCTTGCAGCCACAGAGCACGGTGATCATCACCGATTTGTGTGCAGAACAAGAGTGTCGGCGGGCAGTGGCACAGACGCAGGAAACCTTTGGTCGTATCGATGCAGTGGTCAATAACGCGGGTGTTAACGATGGCGTAGGGTTGGATGCCGGGCGTGAAGCCTTTGTCGGATCGCTGGAGAAAAACCTGATTCATTACTACTTGATGGCGCACCTGTGCCAGCAAGCCTTGCAAAAGAGTAAAGGGGCCATCGTTAACATTGCGTCCAAGACTGCACTCAGTGGGCAGGGTGGCACCAGCGGCTATACCGCCGCCAAAGGTGCGGTGCTGGCGTTGACACGCGAATGGGCGGTATCGCTGCGCCATGAAGGTGTACGGGTGAATGCGGTGGTACCGGCAGAAGTGATCACGCCACAGTATCAGCGCTGGATTAATACCTTCGCGCAGCCTGAACAGCAACTGGCCGCGATCACCGCGCGTATTCCTTTAGAACAACGGATGACCACACCGCAGGAAATTGCCAATACCGTGGTGTTTTTGATCTCATCGCGGTCGTCACACACCACCGGGCAATGGCTGTCGGTGGACGGCGGTTACCTGCATCTTGATCGGGCGATTACATGAACGGCGGGACGGGGCAGCGCTTTTGCCAGGCGCTCGACTTGGTCGATTCACCGGCGCTGATCGAGGAATACCTGAGTTATCACCAGCAGATCTGGCCAGAAATTGCTGCTCATCTGCGTGAGCACGGCATCCTGGATATGGAGATTTATCGGCTGGGTACCCGGCTGTTCATGATCGTTGACGTCAGTGCCGAGTTCGATGCTGTGCGGTTTGATGCCGCCAGCCTGAGCAATCCCCACGTGCAGCGCTGGGAAGCCCTGATGTGGCACTACCAGGTCGCCACCCCCTGGACGCTGCAGGGCGATAAATGGGTGGTGATGGAGCGGATATTCTCTTTGAAACAACAATAACTTACCCTACCGAGGATATATCAATGCTTGCTGAAAAAACTGTGGCCCCACCTCAGGCGGGCGCCAGGGCGACTGCCAATCTGCGTTGGGCGTTTATCTTGGTCACCAGTCTGTTCTTTATGTGGGGACTGTCGTATGGCCTGTTAGACGTATTGAATAAACATTTTCAAGAAACGTTGCACGTTACCAAGGCGCAATCAGGATTATTACAGGCCGCGTATTTCGGTGCCTATTTCCTGGTGGCGCTGCCTGCCGGCTATTTTATGGATAAAAAAGGCTACAAGGCCGGTATCCTGATAGGACTGTGTTTGTATGCGCTGGGGGCATTGCTGTTTGTGCCCGCCGCGTCGGCGAACAGCTTCGGTATGTTCCTGTTCGCGCTGTTTGTCATTGCCTGTGGGTTGGGGTGCTTGGAAACGGCTGCTAACCCCTATGCAACGGTGTTGGGGGACGCGCAGGGCGCTGAACGGCGACTGAATCTTTCCCAGTCGTTTAACGGTCTGGGGCAGTTTATCGGTCCGATGATTGGCGGTACGCTGTTTTTCTCCGCCACCCAGGGCACCAGTAGCGGTGACCAGAGTGCAGTGAAGATGACCTACGTGGCGATCGCCGTGTTGGTGCTGTTGATTGCCTTTTTGTTCAGTCGTACTCGGCTGCCGGATATCCGTGAAGAAGAACAGCCTGAGCACGGTGAAATCGCTCAAGGGCTGTGGCAACACAAACACTTTGTCGGCGGGGTGATTACCCAGTTCTTCTATGTGGCGGCTCAGGTTGGGGTTGGCGCGTTCTTTATTAACTATGCTACCGAACACTGGCGTGATGTTTCCAACCAAAGCGCGTCCTACTTGCTTTCTATCGCCATGATTTGCTTTATGGTGGGGCGCTTCTTCAGTACCTGGCTGATGGGCAGAATCAAACCTGCCACGTTGTTGATGTTTTACTCGCTGATTAACATTGTGTTGTGCGGCGTAGTGATGCTCAGCATAGAGGGGGTTTCGGTGGTGGCGTTGATCGCCGTGTTCTTCTTTATGTCGATTATGTTCCCAACCATTTTTGCCCTGGGTGTGAAAAACATGGGCAAACACACCAAGCGTGCCAGTTCCTTTATGATCATGGCGATCGTCGGGGGAGCCATCATGCCTTACTTCATGGGGGCGCTGGCGGATCGCTACAGTACAGCGTGGTCGTATCTGTTGCCGCTGTTGTGCTTTGCCGTGGTATTTGTTTACGGCTTGCAGCAACGTCGCCGCTAATTTTATCGCCCGCCGGCTCAGACAGCGGCGGGCTGCGTGTTTTGCGCCAACTGAATATTATTACGACCGCTGTTTTTCGCGTGATATAACGCAGCGTCTGCTGCACGAATAGCCGACGATACATCCAGTTTGTCCAACGCGGAGATCCCGGCGCTGAGCGTGACTGTGGTGACTTCTAATTGGTTAAACCGGTGAGGGATTTTTAATTCCTGCACACGTTGCCGCACTTGTTCAGCCAGCTGAGTTGCGTAATCTTCACTCACGTTGGTCAGCAGCACCAAAAACTCTTCCCCACCGTAGCGCACCACAATATCACGTGAACGTACCGAATCCCGGATAGCGATGGCTACCTGCACCAGCGCTTGGTCGCCCATGGTATGACCATAGTTATCGTTATAGGCTTTGAAATGGTCGATATCGAGTAACACCACGAAATGACAGCCGGACGGGGGAGCCGTTAGCATATTGATTTTATTTTCCAGGCCACGGCGGTTATAAAGCCCGGTTAGCGGATCGATCATGCTTAAATTGCTAAACCTGTCACGTTCGTTATACAGATTAGCCACCAGTGCTTGGGTAAAGAGCTCACTGCGTTTGAGCATCAGGTGATGGATAGAGAAAGCGATAATCGGCAATACCGTGGTGAATACGATCCGCATCGTATTGTGCATACCATCCAAAAATAGAATGACCAATGCAGAAGGCACGGCATGCAGACAGAAAGCGATAAAGTTATCCGTTAGGGCAATAGCACTTATAAAAAACATACTGAACAGACTAATTAATAGAAAACTTTGGTTGTTCGGCGCACAGTACTGACTTTTAAGGTAAATATGTGCCGCCCACAGCAGGCCGATAACAAAGGAAAATAGATTCAATTTTCTGACGTATAACCGTGGAGACTGCAAGGTAAATAACAGTGCTACCAGACAAAATAGCGGTATACCTAATAACGGTAGGGTAAAAGCAGGTTTATCTTTAAATGGGACCAATAATGTAAATAAGGAAGACGCAGTGTTCATCAACAAAAATAAAAATAATGATAAGCGGTGCTTGCTGTTCAGCAGTTCCTGATAAGAACGCGCGTTCATACGGGATTCACTCTTTACAATATCGATCTGTCGAAAAATTAAGGTTGCGAAAAATTCTTCCGGTATGAATTAAACACCCGCATTGTATGGTTGTTGATTGTGATTATTAACATGCGAATAAGACTAAGAATTTTCTTATGGCAAACTATCATTTTTCCACCGTTGTGTCATCCGCGTTTGGTCGTCGGGGTGAAAATGATGCGCAGTGAAAAAAAGTGTTATATGATATTGGTTATCATTATCACTTGAAAGGTAGGGTTATCATGATTGCAGCCATGATTACCGCGTGTGGGTTGTGGGGCGTCAGTTGGTGCCTGGGCAACCGTCTGGCCAGCGCCTGGGGCGTTTTGCTGCCATGCGCTCTAATGCCGTTACTGGCATTGATCAACCTGGATATGATGCAACTGCGTACACTCATCGTGATCGCGATGCTGGCCACATTGGTGATGTTGTTTAACAGTCGCTGGCGTCACTACTTGCTGCTGCCGTCTTGCATGGCGTTGGCAGGGGGCTTGGCGGCAATCGGTTTGAACTTCAACCTGGGCTGAAAACGCAAAACCACGCTTTCGCGTGTTCTTTATCGTTTCAATGGGGAGTTTCTTTGGGGATGTTACCGGAAGAGTTATCGATTGGTGCGAAGAGAGGGACTTGAACCCTCACGTCCGTAAGAACACTAACACCTGAAGCTAGCGCGTCTACCAATTCCGCCACCTTCGCACAGTCGATACTGTCATTTTGCTTTCGATTTATATCACCAGCTTGGTGCGAAGAGAGGGACTTGAACCCTCACGTCCGTAAGAACACTAACACCTGAAGCTAGCGCGTCTACCAATTCCGCCACCTTCGCATTGATGCTGTGCAATATAAATCATGTGGTTATTTGGTGCGAAGAGAGGGACTTGAACCCTCACGTCCGTAAGGACACTAACACCTGAAGCTAGCGCGTCTACCAATTCCGCCACCTTCGCATACCAGAAACATTACCGGAGTAACGCTACCACGGAGGCGAATTCTAGAGATTTTGGCGGGTACGTCAATAGTTATTTCCCCTGTTTGCTGGCGTTTGCTGGAAATATAGCCATATCACTGCTTTTGTCGTTCTCAAACAGCCAAATCAGCCAGTCAATCAACACCCTGACCCGTGGCGCAAGGAAACGACCGGGAGGATACATGATGTAAATGGGCATCGGCGGGGGCGGTGTTTCCGCCAATACTTCCACTAATTCCCCCTTTTGCAGCCAAGGTGCCAACGAATAACGAGACGCTTGTATGAGTCCCAGGCCGGCGCGACAACCGCAGGTGTAGGCATCAGCGCCACTGACGTTTAACCTGGTGGGTAGTTCGCGTAGTTCCACTTTGCCATTACGACAAAACTCCAAGGGGTAATTACGGTTGCTGGTGAGGGAAAAGTAGCCCACGGCCTGATGCTGTTGTAATTGATCAATCGACTGCGGCACGCCAAACGTCGCCAGATAGCCGGGAGACGCACAGGTTAACTGCGGCATCATGGCAATGCGACGTGCCACCAGGCTGTCGTCCTCGGTTTCCCAGGCGCGCAGTACGCAATCCACACCCTCACGCAGTAAGTCTACATGGGTGTCGTTGGCTCCCAGCGACAGAGTGAGTTCTGGATAGCGCTGATAAAAGTCGCCCAATGCCGGAATAACGATTTCCCGTGCCAACGAGTGGGGCATATCAATGCGTATATTGCCGGATGGCTTGAGCTTATGGTGGCTAAACAGAGTGTCCGCCTCTTCCAATGCCCCCAGCAACTGCACACAGCGTTGGTAATAAAGCGTGCCTTCGCTGGTCACTTGTACCTGACGGGTTGTGCGGATCAGCAGGCGTACGCCGAGGCGTTGTTCCAGTCGCTTGAGCGCATTACTGACCGTGGCTCGTGGCAATTGCAGACGCTCGGCCGCCCGACTGAAGCTGCCCAATTCGACGATACGGGTGAAAATGCGCATGGCCTGGATCTGATCCATCGGTTTCTCCGTATTGTTAGCGATTTATGAACAGTGATGAGCAATTCGCATTATTTATCTTTGCAGGGTAAACAACCAGACTTTGTTGCGATATCAATCCACGGTATGAGGGCAATACAATGCAACAACGTCAATTAGGCCCCAATGGCCCGACTGTTTCTGCTCTGGGTTTGGGCTGCATGGGGATGAGTGATTTCTATTCGACCGCGCAGGACGAAAAAGAGGCCATCGCCACACTGCACCGGGCATTGGAGCTGGGGGTCACACTGCTGGATACCGCCGACATGTACGGCCCACACACGAACGAGCAACTGGTGGGGCAGGCGATCAAGGGCAAACGGCAGCAGGTATTTTTAGCGACGAAGTTCGGCATCCTGCGCGATCCCACCGATCCTGCCGCACGCGGCGTCAGCAGCAGGCCGGAATACATTCGTCGTTCGGTTGAAGGCAGTCTGAAGCGGTTGGGGGTCGATGAAATTGACCTTTATTACCAGCACCGGGTCGATCCGCAGGTGCCCATTGAGGATGTTGTGGGCACCATGGCGGATCTGATCCGTGAAGGGAAGATCCGTCACATTGGGCTTAGCGAAGCTTCGGTTACTACGCTTGAGCGAGCACACAAGGTGCATCCGATCACCGCGTTGCAAACCGAGTATTCACTGTGGACGCGTGATGCCGAGCAAGGCGTATTGGCGGCCTGCGAGCGTCTGGGCATCGGTTTCGTTCCTTACAGTCCGCTGGGGAGAGGTTTCCTGACTGGGGCGATCCAGCGGCCTGAAGATTTGGATGCCGATGATTTCCGCCGTAGCAATCCGCGCTTCCAGGGGGATAACTTTGCCCGTAACCTGGCTTTGGTGGCGAAAGTGACCGAGCTGGCGAAACAAAAAGGTGTGGCGCCATCGCAATTGGCGTTGGCCTGGGTATTGGCACAGGGCGAGCATATTGTGCCGATTCCGGGCACCAAACGTCGCCGTTATCTGGAAGAGAACATCGCAGCAGCGGAACTGGCGCTTAGCCAGGCTGAACTGGCGGCAATTGAGGCTGTGTTCCCGGCAGAGGCGGTCGCGGGCAACCGCTACGGTGCGGAGTCGATGACGTATATTAACGGCTAAATAAAAAGGGCGCGGCGTGTGAACGCTGCGCCCTGATTCCCGGAATGAGCGGGCAATCTGACTTATTTTTTCTTCTTGGTATCGCGTGGCGCACGGGCTACGGTCGCCTGATAAACCTTGAAGCGGCCGTTTTGTGCCAGCACTTCATGGCTGCCAAAGGTGGCGTCCAGAATGTCCGGATACGGCAGGAAGGCGTTGGCCACGATGCGCAGACGACCACCAATCGGCAGGTGTTTTAACGCACCGCGGATCAGCGTTTCGGCCGCAGTCAGGCTGGTTTGCAGGCCATCATGGAACGGCGGGTTGGAGATAATCAGATCGAAACGGCCGGTAATGTCGGAATAGACGTTACTGACGATCACTTCACCTTCAATGCCGTTGGCGGCCAGGGTTGCACGGCTGGATTCAATGGCGGCCGCATTGACGTCGCTGAGGGTCAGCTTCATCTTTGGTGACATCTTGGACAACACGGAAGCCATGACACCGGCACCACAACCTACGTCCAGCACTTTGCCTTTCATGTGTTTATCCAGTGTAGACAGCAGCAGTGAACTCCCGACGTCCAAGCCATCACGGCTGAACACGCCCGGCAGTGTTTTCACTTCCAGATCGTGTAATTGATAGCTTTCCCACCAGTCTTCCAGTGCGAACTCGGTCTGAGTATCCAGACGACCGTGATACAGGCCACAGCGGCGAGCGCTGTCGATTTTAACCAGTGTGATGTTGTCTTCCACCATCTGATCTGCGCTGCGTACGCCGCTGCGGTTCTCACCGACCACGAACACGTCAGCGCCGACTGGCAGTAACGCCAGAATGTTGCACAACTGGAATTGCGCTTCCTGTTTGCTCTTCGGCCAGTAGTAGATCAGCGTATCGCACTCGGCGACGAACGCGGCGTCCACGGTCAGACCAAACTGCACGTTGTCGCCCATCGCCCGGTTCAGTAACTGCCAGTGATGGTATTGTTGGGTATGGACACGCACATCCGCGGCCTCGAATTGGGCCGGCAGGGTATCCTGCAGGTCACCGGCAAACAGAACGCGGCGTTCAATAAACTCATCACTGTGGCGCAGCATAACTTCACTGGCGGGGGTTAATGCAGACATCAGGTTTTGGCTCCTAGAAATTAGACCGGGGATTATAGAGCTTTGTGGCGATATGTTCGACGGGTTTATATACCCGATGCCGTTGACGAAAGATGAAGGGATGTTGGCGCAGGCCGTGCGGGTTTGTTAGCATAGCGCGGCGCATGGCAGGCATGGCGCACCACAACAGGTAGATCCTGACAGGAATCGGCATGGCATCAAAACGCGACTGGCTGTTACAACAACTGGGTATTACGCAGTGGACATTGCGCCGCCCGGGCGTGTTGCAGGGCGAAGTAGCGGTCAGCCTGCCACCTGAGGTGCGTTTGTTGGTCGTAGCGCAGACCTTGCCTGAGCATAACGATCCGCTATTTTGCGACGTGCTGCGCAGCCTGGGATTGACCCCGGCGCAAACCTACGGCCTGACACCGGACCAGGTGGCCATGCTGCCTGAGGATACCGAATGCAACAGTTGGCGGTTGGGCGTTGCGGAGCCGCTTGCGGTGGCCGGCGCGCAGCTCTATAGCCCGGCTCTGGCCGAGCTTTCTCTCGATGCGAGTGCCAAACGCGCACTCTGGCAGCAGATTTGTCATCATGAACACTATTTCTACCCTGAACGCGGCCGATCTGGCCACAGCCTTCAAGATTGAGCAAGCCAGCCACGCCTTTCCCTGGACACAAGCTACCTTTGCCAGTAATCAGGGCGATCGTTACCTGAATCTGAAACTGGAAGTTGACGGGCAGATGGCAGGTTTTGCCATTACCCAGATCGTGCTGGATGAAGCCACGCTGTTCAACATCGCCATTCATCCAGACTGGCAGCGCCGTGGCTTTGGCCGCCAACTGCTCGAAGCGCTAATTGCACAATTGGAACCCCGTGGCGTGTTTACGCTGTGGCTTGAAGTGCGTGCCTCTAACCGTGCCGCCATCGCGCTGTACGAAGATCTCGGCTTTAATGAAGTGACCATCCGCCGTAACTACTACCCTGCTGCCAATGGGCGTGAAGACGCGATAGTGATGGCGCTGCCGCTGGCTTAGCGGGTGTCGCGTTTCTAACTTCTCCGCTGGGAAAAGCATTGATTGTCACCGGTTGACAAATCAGCGAAAATACCCGGCTATTATCTTTTATTTACCGCTTTGCCTGGCGCCACGATCGGCGTGTTCTGATGTGCTTTCGCAGGGCGGACTAACTGTAGAATCTGAAAAACATGTCTCCTAGTGAATTTGCCCGCGAAGTCTCGAAAAGAAGAACTTTCGCCATCATCTCGCACCCCGATGCCGGTAAAACAACCATTACCGAAAAGGTGTTGTTATTCGGACAGGCTATCCAGACCGCTGGTACGGTAAAAGGCCGCGGCTCAAACCAGCATGCCAAATCCGACTGGATGGAGATGGAAAAACAACGTGGTATCTCCATTACTACTTCGGTGATGCAGTTCCCGTATCGCGAATGCCTGGTTAACCTGCTGGATACCCCAGGGCACGAAGACTTCTCCGAAGATACGTACCGTACCCTGACCGCTGTTGACTGCTGTTTGATGGTGATCGACGCGGCGAAAGGGGTTGAGGATCGTACCCGTAAACTGATGGAAGTTACCCGTCTGCGCGATACACCGATCCTGACCTTTATGAACAAACTGGACCGTGATATCCGCGATCCAATGGAAGTGATGGACGAAGTTGAGCGTGAGCTGAAAATCGCCTGTTCACCGATCACCTGGCCTATCGGCTGCGGCAAACTGTTTAAAGGGGTTTATCATCTTTACAAGGATGAAACCTACCTCTATCAGACCGGTAAAGGTCACACCATCCAGGAAGTGCGTATTGTCAAAGGGTTGGATAACCCGGAGCTGGACGCTGCCGTCGGTGAAGATCTGGCTGCGCAGTTGCGTGAAGAGCTGGAGCTGGTGCAGGGGGCATCTCACGAGTTTGATCACGACGCTTTCCTGAGCGGTGATTTGACGCCGGTATTCTTCGGTACCGCACTGGGTAACTTCGGTGTGGACCATATGCTTGACGGTCTGGTGGCTTGGGCCCCAGCACCTATGCCACGTCAAAGCAGCACCCGTGAAGTGGTCGCGGCGGAAGAGAAGTTCACCGGTTTTGTCTTTAAGATTCAGGCCAACATGGATCCTAAACACCGTGACCGCGTTGCCTTTATGCGTGTAGTCTCCGGCCGTTATGAAAAAGGCATGAAACTGCGTCAGGTGCGTACTGGTAAAGACGTGGTGATCTCCGATGCATTGACCTTCATGGCGGGCGACCGTTCGCATGTGGAGGAAGCTTATCCGGGCGATATCATTGGTCTGCATAACCACGGCACGATTCAGATTGGTGATACCTTCACCCAGGGTGAAGATATGAAGTTCACTGGTATTCCGAACTTCGCACCGGAACTGTTCCGTCGCATTCGCCTGCGTGATCCACTGAAGCAAAAACAATTGCTGAAAGGCCTGGTTCAGCTGTCCGAAGAAGGGGCGGTACAGGTCTTCCGTCCGATTGCCAACAACGATTTGATTGTTGGTGCGGTCGGTGTGCTGCAGTTCGACGTGGTGGTTGCGCGTCTGAAAAGCGAATACAACGTGGAAGCCTTGTACGAGTCGGTCAACGTATCGACCGCGCGCTGGGTTGAATGCAGCGACGTGAAGAAGTTTGAAGAATTTAAACGTAAGTGTGAGCTCAACCTGGCATTGGACGGCGGAGACAACCTGTCTTACATCGCACCAACCATGGTGAACCTGAACATCACACAGGAACGTTATCCTGAAGTGGTGTTCCGCAAAACGCGCGAGCACTAACAGAACAGTAGGGCGCCTTAGGGCGCCCTACTGTTATTGAATCCCCACCACAGCCTGCTAATTAGTAAATCCCTCTCATCAGTTTTCTCTTTCTCATCACCATCAGTATTTTCTCGGGCCCACCTGCTTTTTTTGCCATATGGTCTATATTTAACAGGGCACTGCCAGCCGGGTAAGCGTAATTCACTGTATTTGTTCATAACCGCAGCGAGTTATTCGGTACTGTTGCCAATTAGAGACAGTGTGATGTCATAAATATCAATAACATAGCTATAACATCGATTTTACTGACTGATGTTGTCGTCAATAGGCGACAGTTTTTAGTTTGAAAAGTAAGCTTATTTTGTTTTGTTATTGATTTTTAAGTTAATTTTAAAATTGGCACAGCCGTTGCAATGGTCCTGGTGTGGCAACAATCGTTTTACGTGAATGTCTGATCGTATAGAAATCGTGAAGTATTTACTGAGTGGGCCGCGTTATGGCGGCTGAAGAATCCGTCACCATTTTGGATTCACAACCAAAGGAAGAGATCGATGAAAAATACTAAATTTGCACAATCACTGATGGCTGTTGTTTTGGGTTCCGTTCTGGTTAGTGGCAGCGCGCTGGCTGAAGATACAATGCTCAATAAAGCGTCAAGTGCCGCTGATAGCGCGGGTGCTAAAATCGATAGCTCCATGAAAAAAGTCGACGGCTACATGGATGACAGCGCAACAACGGCTAAAGTTAAAAGTGCGCTGGTCGATGACAAAGCCATCACAAGTACGGATATTTCGGTGAAAACCGAGAAAGGTACCGTAACCCTGAGCGGGTTTGTCGGTAGCCAGGCGCAGGCCGAGCACGCGGTAGAAGTGGCCGGTAAGGTTGAAGGCGTTAAATCCGTCAGCGACAAGCTGCACGTGAAAGATGAAAGCAAGCAGTCCATGAAAGCGTATGCCGGTGATACTGCGACCACCAGCGAACTGAAAGCTAAGCTGCTGGCCGATGACATCGTGCCTTCACGTAATGTGAAAGTGGAAACCACCGACGGTGTGGTGCAGCTTTCCGGTGAAGTAAAAACCCAGGCGCAGTCTGAGCGTGCAGAGAGCATCGCCAAAGCTATCGACGGCGTGAAAAGCGTCAAGAACGACCTGGTTGTTAAACCATAAATTTTAGAACACGTAACAACAAGCACCAAATCCTGGGTTGACCGCGAGGTTAACTCAGGATGCACCATCAAAAAAAGAAACTGACCTGCAACCTGGGAAAGCCTGAGAAGGGCACAGGTTGCGATGTGTTTTTTCACTATGGTAAGGAGAAGCTTATGTTTCGTTGGGGCATTATCTTTTTAGTTATCGCACTGATTGCTGCTGCGTTAGGTTTCGGGACCTTGGCAGGTACCGCCGCTTGGGCTGCAAAAATCGTCTTCGTCGTGGGCATCATTCTGTTCCTGGTCAGCCTGTTTACCGGCCGCCGACGTCCTTAGCTTTTCTCTCAAAGTGTAACAAAGCTTAATTCCTTTTCTCACCGCAGGGAGGTCAGTCATGAATAGCGACATCATCCTCGGACGCTGGAAACAGTTGAAGGGCCGGGTGTGTCAGGCATTGGCGGAGTGGTCCGACAATGACTGCATCTGGCTGATGGGAAGCAATGACTGCCTCTCTGGTGTACTGCAAGAGGATTACGGAAGAGAGCAAGACGAGGTATCCTCGGGTAAAACGTCTCACTGAGGATGCAGGGTTGGGATACAGAATACCCATCACGCTCGGCAATATAGAACCGCTGGCGTATAAACCTTACCGGCCCGGTAAAATGGCGCTGGTATGTGAAGGAGGCGGGCAGCGCGGCATTTTTACCGCCGGCGTGCTGGACGAGTTTCAGCGTGCCCGCTTTAATCCTTTTGATCTGATGATCGGCACTTCTGCCGGCGCACAAAACCTCTCGGCTTTTATTTGTGGCCAGATGGGCTACGCGCGGCGGGTGATCACCCGCTACACCACTTCCGCTGAATTCTTTAACCCATTGCGCTTTGTGCGCGGCGGGCATCTGATCGATCTTGACTGGTTACTCGATACCACTACGCAACAACTGCCGCTGGCGATGGATGTTGCGGAAAAAAGCCTGATTGATGGCCGTGAATTCCTGATGTGTGCCTGCCGCAGTGATGACTTCGAGCCGACCTACCTGCCGGCGCAGCGCGAAAGCTGGCTGCCGGCCATCAAAGCATCCAGCGCTATCCCCGGTTTTTACCGTATGGGTGTGGAGCTGGACGGCGTTAGCTATCAGGATGGTGGCATCAGTGACGCGATCCCGGTTGAAGAAGCCTATCGCCGTGGCGCAGATACTATTGTGGTGATCCGCACCGTGCCATCACAGATGTATTACACGCCGCAGTGGATGAAGCGTATGGAGCATTGGCTGAGTGAAAGTAGCCTGCAACAGATGGTGCGCATCCTGCAACACCATGAGCAAAGCTATCACCGTATTCAGCAGTTTATTGAGAAACCGCCCGGCAAGCTGCGCATCTTTGAGATTTTCCCACCGAAACCGTTGGCCAGTAATGCCTTGGGTAGCCGTGTGACGTCGCTTAATCAGGACTATCACTTGGGCCGCAAGTGCGGGCGTTACTTCCTGGCGACCGTGGGTCACTGGTTGGTAGAGCAGGACAAACTGGACGGGATGAAGGTGAAAAAGGCGCTGTCGCGTCGTTTGATCCAACCGGAAAATGTCATTATGCCTTCACCGATTATTACTGATGTCAGCCACCCGCGTGAGCTTGCCAACCCGTCAGAAGCCAAGCTGGCGGCAATGGACATTATTTTGCCGGGCGAAGTGCCACCGGGTGAGGGTGGCCTGCTGTGATGTACGACTTCACCGACACCCACTGTCATTTCGATTTCCCGCCGTTCAGTGGTCATGAGCAAGAAAGCCTGGCGCTGGCCGAACAGGCAGGCGTGCAACGGATCATTGTGCCGACGGTGACCGCCGATCGCTTTGCGCGGGTACTGAAGCTGGCACGAGAATATCCACCGCTGTTTGCCGCTCTGGGTCTACACCCGTTGTATATCGCTCAACACCAAGAGTCTGAACTCGAGCAGTTGGCGGCATTCCTTGCCAGCCGCCCGCCGAAGCTAGTGGCCGTGGGGGAAATTGGCCTCGATCTGTATATGGAAAACCCACAGTTTGAACGACAGCAGCGTGTACTGACGGCCCAATTGGCGCTGGCTAAACAATACGATTTGCCGGTGATTCTGCATTCTCGCCGTAGCCATGATCAGTTGGCTGCGATGCTACGCCGCACTCCAGTACCGCGTCGTGGCGTGGTGCATGGCTTTGCTGGCAGCTTGTCGCAAGCGCAGGCGTTTATTCGTCTGGGGTATTACATTGGCGTTGGGGGCACCATCAGTTATGAGCGGGCGCAGAAAACCCGCAACGTCATGGCCCAACTGCCACTGACAGCGTTGTTGTTGGAAACTGATGCGCCAGATATGCCGCTAGCCGGTTATCAAGGCCAACCCAACCGTCCTGAGCGTGCTGCTGAGGTCTTTAAGGTGTTATGCCAACTACGTTCTGAATCTCCCGACGATATTGCGGCTCATCTGCAACACAACACTCACGCCCTGTTTACGCTCTGAGGTGTAAACCCATCATAAATGTGATGCACGTCACGTTATAAGATTTTCATTTGCTTCCTGTTGTATACATTTGTGACATAAATCGGTGCGGGTATCGTCTCGCTCCGTATAATCGCACCCCGAAATCACTCATAAGCAACCCTCGCGGTATAACCGGACAGGGATGCATTTCTTCTTTCGCAACAGGGATACTTTGCATGCAACTCATCATGAGCCTGGTCGGCATGGCGGTGCTGATCGCCATCGCCGTGCTGCTCTCCAGCAACCGCCGTGCGATTAAGTTTCGCACCGTTGGCTGGGCATTCGTTCTTCAGGTCGCCATCGGCGCGCTGGTGCTGTATGTCCCGGTAGGCCGTGCCATTCTTGGCGGCATGTCGGCTGGCGTGGCTAACGTGATTGCCTATGGTAATCAGGGGATCTCATTTATCTTCGGCGGTCTGGTTTCCGACAAGATGTTTGAAGTCTTTGGCGGCGGCGGCTTCGTTTTTGCGCTGCGCGTCCTGCCGGTGATCGTGTTCTTCTCCTCGCTGATTGCGGTGCTTTACTACCTCGGCATCATGCAACTGGTGATCCGCGTGCTGGGCGGCGGAGTGCAAAAATTGCTGGGCACTTCACGTACCGAATCGCTGTCTGCAACCGCCAACATCTTCGTTGGCCAGACCGAAGCTCCGCTGGTGGTGCGCCCGTATATCGCTACCATGACCCAGTCTGAGTTGTTCACCGTAATGTGTGGTGGCCTGGCTTCCGTCGCCGGTTCGGTGCTGGCGGGCTATGCCCAGATGGGTGTACCACTGGAATACTTGATTGCTGCTTCATTCATGGCCGCACCGGGTGGCCTGCTGTTTGCCAAGCTGATGGTGCCGGAAACCGAAAAAACCCACGACAAAGACGATGCGACGAAGTTGATCGCAGAAGAAGACCGCCCGGCTAACGTGATCGATGCAGCGGCTTCCGGTGCGGCTTCGGGCATGCAGCTGGCGCTGAACGTCGGTGCGATGTTGTTGGCGTTTATCGCATTGATTGCGTTGTTGAACGGCATTCTTGGCGGTATTGGCGGTTGGTTCGACTATCCGCAACTGTCGCTGGAACTGATACTGGGTTGGGTGTTCTCACCGATCGCCTTCCTGATCGGTGTACCATGGCATGAAGCGATGACAGCCGGTTCGTTTATCGGTCAGAAAATTATCGTGAATGAATTTGTTGCCTATATGAACTTCGGCGCTTACCTGCGTCCGGACGATGTGGTGGCGGCAGACGGGCTGCAAGTGCTCTCAACGCATACCAAGGCGATTATCTCCTTTGCCCTGTGCGGTTTTGCCAACTTGTCATCGGTAGCGATCCTGCTCGGTGGTCTGGGCAGCATGGCACCGAACCGTCGTCATGACATCGCACGCTTCGGTCTGAAAGCCGTGGCGGCGGGGACGCTCTCCAACCTGATGAGCGCGACTATTGCCGGGTTCTTCCTGGCGCTGTAAACCCTGGGCTGTCCTGCCATAGTGCGCATGCCCTATTGCAGGACTCCGCCTATACTCTAAGACGGGCACAGGAATGCTGTGCCCGTTGTATTTGTCCGTTTCTTTAGCGAATTTGTGAACGATATCGCGTTATTTTGTGATGCTCTTCACATATAATTCCAGCCTGTTACAGTGTTATTTCATATAGTGTGACTGTGAACGCGAATTGCCCCGGGCGATCGTGTTCAAATAGCTATTACTGACCCTGCGCGAAGCGAAGGGTTATGTGCGGTGAGAAGGATCTCAGTTGCCGCCGTGGGAACCCTGTTCCCCAGCGCTATCTTCAAGGAACCAAGTCCGCTCGCCAACACCCAGGTTCTCAGTTGGAGAGTTTTATGACCGAATTAACCGCAGCAGCGCAACGTGCGCTGACCTTAATGGATTTAACCACGCTGAACGATGATGACACCGACGAGAAAGTGATCGCGCTGTGTCGTCAGGCGAACAGCCCAGCTGGCCATACGGCAGCCATCTGTATTTACCCGCGTTTTATCCCTGTGGCGCGTAAGACGCTGCGTGAACAAGGGACGCCGGACATCCGTATCGCGACCGTGACCAACTTCCCGCATGGCAACGACGATATCGATATCGCGTTGGCGGAAACCCGTGCGGCTATCGCCTACGGTGCTGATGAAGTGGACGTGGTATTCCCCTATCGCGCGTTGATCGCCGGGAATGAGCAGGTGGGATTTGAACTGGTAAAACAGTGCAAACAGGTCTGTCAGGCGGCTAACGTCCTGTTGAAAGTGATCATCGAAACCGGTGAGCTTAAGCAGGCAAACCTGATTCGCAAAGCGTCGGAGATTGCCATCAAGGCCGGTGCTGACTTTATCAAAACCTCTACCGGTAAAGTGCCCGTCAACGCGACGCTGGAAAGCGCTGAGCTGATGATGTCGGTGATCCGCGATATGAATGTCGCCAAAACTGTAGGCTTTAAGCCTGCCGGTGGTGTACGTACGGCGGAAGATGCACTGCATTATCTGCAACTTGCCGATCGTATTCTGGGTGAAGGCTGGGCCGATGCGCGTCATTTCCGCTTCGGGGCTTCCAGCTTGTTAGCCAGCCTGCTGACGACGCTGGGCCATAGTGCCGAGACGTCCGGCAGCGGTTACTGATCGATTACGTCGGTAAGGCGCGATACGGCGCCTGCCTGCACCCTACATTCGCTAAAACAGGGGGATGCCTTGTTCCTGGCACAAGAAATTATTCGTAAGAAACGTGACGGCCAGCCGTTGAGCGAAGCGGAAATCCGCTTTTTCATCAATGGCATTCGTGACAATGTGGTTTCCGAAGGTCAGATCGCCGCACTGGCAATGACCATTTATTTCCACGATATGACCATGCCGGAGCGCGTAGCGCTCACCATGGCAATGCGTGATTCTGGCACCGTGCTGGACTGGAAAAGCCTGTCGCTGAATGGACCCTTGGTCGACAAGCATTCCACGGGCGGTGTGGGCGATGTGACTTCACTGATGCTGGGCCCAATGGTGGCCGCATGTGGTGGTTATGTGCCGATGATTTCCGGCCGTGGTTTGGGTCATACCGGTGGGACGCTGGACAAGCTGGAAGCGATCCCGGGTTTTAATATTTTCCCGGACGACAATGCCTTCCGTAAGATTATTCAGGACGTAGGTGTAGCGATTATCGGCCAAACCAGCTCGCTGGCACCGGCGGACAAGCGTTTCTACGCGACCCGTGATATCACCGCGACCGTGGATTCTATTCCGCTGATCACCGCCTCGATTCTGGCGAAAAAGCTGGCAGAAGGCCTGGATGCGTTGGTGATGGACGTTAAGGTCGGTTCCGGTGCCTTTATGCCAACCTACGCATTGTCGGCTGATTTGGCACAGGCGATTGTGGGCGTGGCCAACGGTGCGGGCTGCAAAACTACCGCGCTGCTGACTGACATGAACCAGGTACTGGCTTCGAGCGCAGGTAATGCTGTGGAAGTGCGTGAAGCGGTACGTTTCCTTACTGGCGAATACCGTAACCCGCGCTTGCTGGAAGTGACCATGGCGTTGTGCGTGGAAATGTTGCTTTCCGGTGGGCTGGCGACAGACGACGCCGATGCGCGTGCCAAACTCCAGGCGGTATTGGACAATGGTAAGGCGGCGGAAGTGTTTGGTCGTATGGTGGCTGCGCAACAAGGCCCAACTGATTTCGTTGAGCGTTACGACAGCTATCTGCCTGCAGCAACCCTGAGCAAACCCGTTTATGCCGAGAAACAGGGCATTATCAGCGCGATGGATACCCGCGCGCTGGGCATGGCAGTCGTGTCACTGGGCGGTGGTCGTCGTCGTGCGACCGACAGTATTGATTACAGCGTTGGCCTGACCGGCATGGCGCGTCTGGGCGATAAAGTCGATACCCAGCAGCCGCTGGCGGTGATCCACGCTAACGACGAAGAAAGCTGGCAGCAGGCGGCCGAAGCGGTACGCAATGCGATGGTGCTGAGTGACAAAGCGCCGGAAGTGACGCCAGTAGTTTATAAGCGTATCACCGAATAATTAACGAATCAGGAGTGGCAGCGGCGTTTTCGCTGTCACCCACAGCGTGAGAACACGCAGGAGAGCATGATGAAACGCACATTTATTATGGTATTAGACTCATTCGGTATTGGCGCAAGCGAAGATGCGGCTAAATTTGGCGATCAGGGTTCCGATACGCTGGGGCATATTGCCGAGGTTTGCGCGCGCGGTGAAGCTAACGTTGGCCGTCAGGGCCCGTTGACGTTGCCTAACCTGAGCCGTCTGGGCCTGGGCAAAGCGGCGGAAGAGTCCACCGGTACTTTCCCGCAGGGGCTGGATCGCAATGCAGACATCATTGGCGCCTATGCTCACGCCAGCGAGCTTTCTTCCGGTAAAGATACGCCGTCAGGTCACTGGGAAATTGCCGGCGTGCCGGTGTTGTTCGACTGGGGCTATTTCAGCGATGAGCACAACAGCTTCCCGCAGGAACTGCTGGATAAACTGGTTGAGCGTGCCAATTTGCCGGGTTACCTCGGCAACTGCCACTCATCCGGCACCGTGATCCTCGACCAACTGGGTGAAGAGCACATGAAAACCGGCAAGCCGATTTTCTACACCTCTGCCGACTCGGTCTTCCAGATCGCCTGTCACGAAGAGACCTTCGGCCTGGACCGTCTGTATGAGCTGTGTGAAATCGCCCGTGAAGAACTGACCGAAGGCGGTTATAAC
The DNA here is from genome assembly GCF_001590905.1 of Serratia grimesii NBRC 13537. Classification (GTDB taxonomy): domain Bacteria; phylum Pseudomonadota; class Gammaproteobacteria; order Enterobacterales; family Enterobacteriaceae; genus Serratia; species Serratia grimesii. The sequence goes on along the minus strand of NZ_BCTT01000007.1, from coordinate 232,859 downwards.
ATTGGCCGCGTGATCGCGCGTCCGTTCCTGGGCGACAAGCCAGGCAACTTCCAGCGTACCGGTAACCGCCATGACCTGGCAGTAGAGCCACCGGCGCCTACCGTGCTGAAAAAGCTGGTGGACGAGAAGGGCGGCGAAGTGGTGTCTATCGGTAAAATCGCCGATATCTACGCTAACGTGGGCATCACCAAAAAGGTCAAGGCGACCGGTATCGACGCGCTGTTCGACGCCACCCTGATCGAAATGGAAAAAGCCGGCGATAACACCATCGTGTTCACCAACTTCGTTGATTTTGACTCTTCTTACGGTCACCGCCGTGACGTTGCCGGCTATGCCGCCGCACTGGAGCTGTTCGACCGCCGCCTGCCGGAGCTGCTGAAACTGGTTAAAGATGAAGACATCATTATCTTCACCGCTGACCACGGCTGTGACCCAACCTGGCCGGGCACCGACCACACCCGCGAACACATCCCGGTGTTGGTTTACGGCCCGAAAGTAAAACCAGGCTCGCTGGGCCACCGTGAAACTTTCGCCGACATCGGCCAGACGGTTGCCAGCTATTTTGGCGTGTCGCCGATGGATTACGGCAAATCGATGTTCTAAGCCACGCCTTTCAAGGTGCAGCGTTGTTAGCTTCACGAGCAAACCCCAGTCACTTACTCAAGTAAGCTCCTGGGGATTCACTCGCTAGCTGCCTAGCTGCAACTCGAAATCCAATGGCTTAGATGTTTGGCGTTTTTATTAAATACTTAAATACGATTTCTAAAGGAAGACAATTATGGCTACGCCGCATATTAATGCTGAAATGGGTGATTTCGCTGACGTAGTACTGATGCCGGGCGATCCGCTGCGTGCAAAATACATCGCGGAAACTTTCCTGGAAGGCGCGGTGGAAGTGAACAACGTGCGTGGCATGCTGGGTTTCACCGGGACTTACAAAGGTCGCAAAATCTCTGTAATGGGCCACGGTATGGGGATCCCATCTTGCTCCATTTATGCGCGTGAACTGATTGCCGAGTTCGGCGTGAAGAAAATCATCCGTGTGGGTTCCTGCGGCGCAGTACGTGACGATGTCAAACTGCGTGACGTAGTGATCGGTATGGGTGCTTGCACCGATTCCAAAGTGAACCGTATGCGTTTCAAAGACCATGACTACGCGGCAATTGCCGACTTTGACATGGTGCGTAACGCGGTGGATGCAGCGGCAGCGCAGGGTATCCCAGCGCGCGTGGGTAACATCTTCTCTGCTGATTTGTTCTACACGCCAGATCCAGACATGTTCCAGGTGATGAAGAAGTACGGCATCCTGGGTGTGGAAATGGAAGCCGCCGGCATCTACGGTGTGGCTGCGGAGATGTACGAAGAGTTTGGTTGTAAAGCACTGACCATTTGTACCGTTTCAGACCACATTCTGCGTCATGAAGCGACCACTGCGGCAGAACGTCAGACCACCTTTAACGAAATGATCGTTATCGCGCTGGAATCTGTACTGCTGGGTGACAAAGCATAATACCTTGCGGGCGCAGCAGCATGCTGCGCCCCAATGCGGTTCTATTGACTGAGCTTCACGTTATTCAATTCACGCATCTGCATGCGGCCTTCAGTGTTTTTTCTCTTCTTCTTTTTTCTCTATCGGTTGTTCGTCATCGTCATTTTCCACCGTGTTACCCTCATCCAATGGTGTATTGGCGGTCAGGAGATAGGGTGACTGTTGCCAGCGGCTACGACGGTGTTGCAGCAGGGTTCGGGCCAAAATAATGCCGATCGCCAACGCCAGCAGGATCATCAGACGTAGCAGGTTGGTGGTGTTGTCGACCTGTTTGGATTCAGTTGCCAGCACGTGGGTATCCAGCGTGATGCGGATAAAGCCAATCGGACCGTCTTTGCTCTGGATGGATTCAACCAGTTGGTGGTTGAAGTAACTACCGGCGCGTTTACCGTCAAGCGACAGACGATCGCGTATACTTATTTGTTCACCGGCGTGGGAAATCAATGTGCCGTCAAGCTGATAGACGCTGGCGTCCAGAATACGGCTATGATCGGTGAGTTGTTTGAGGATGGCATCGATGCGTTGATTGTCGACATCGTTGTCGTCATCCATCAGGGGGGCGAGACTTGACGCGACCTGTTTGGTCAGCGTTTGTGCCAGTTCTTCCACCTGTTCGGATCGCGCCAACTGGTGACTCAGGCTAAAATAGGACGCGCCCTGCATCAATAAAACCAGTAAAGCCAGACAAATCAGGATAATAGCAGTGCGGTGCAGGCGGAATTTTAGTTTAGCGCGAGCCATGCAGGTTCCTTGGGCATCTTGGACACTTTATGTTGCCAGAAGCAATGGCGATAGGATAGCTTGATGCGTCGTTTTATCATGCAGTGTTTTTTCAGGAGTTAAGGATGTCGAATAGTCTGACCTATTGCGATCTCCCGGCAGAGATCTCTCAATGGCCGGGTCTTCCCCTTTCGCTGAGCGGTGACGAAGTGATGCCGCTGGATTATCGGGCGGGTCATACCGGTTGGCTATTATATGGCAGAGAACTGAACAAAACGCGCATCACCGACTTCCAGCGTAAGCTGGGTGCGGCGATGGTGATCGTGACCGCCTGGTGCGTCGAGGACTATCAGGTGGTGCGTCTGGCCGGTACTTTGACCGCACGCGCCAAGCTGCTGGCGGCAGAGAGCGGACTGGATGTGGCACCGCTCGGTAAGATCCCCCATCTGCGCACCCCAGGGTTGCTGGTGATGGATATGGATTCGACCGCGATTGAGATTGAATGCATTGACGAAATCGCCAAACTGGCCGGCGTGGGCGAGCAGGTGTCGGAAGTCACCGAGCGTGCGATGCGGGGTGAACTGGATTTTACCGCCAGCCTGCGCCAGCGTGTAGGCACGCTGAAAGGTGCCGACGCTAATATTCTCAAACAGGTGCGCGATGAGTTGCCGTTGATGCCGGGATTGATCAGCCTGGTGCGTAAATTACAGGCAATGGACTGGCATGTGGCAATTGCTTCTGGCGGTTTCACTTATTATGCCGAGTACCTGCGCGACACACTGAAATTAGTGGCGGTGGCGGCCAATGAACTGGAAATCCGGGACGGCAAGCTGACCGGTGAAGTTCTGGGGCCGATAGTCGACGCGCAGCTTAAAGCGGATACGCTGATTTCGCTGGCGGAAAAGCTGGGCATCCCAATACAGCAGACCGTAGCCATCGGCGACGGTGCCAACGATTTGAAAATGATTCAGGCTGCCGGGTTAGGTATCGCCTATCACGCCAAACCGAAAGTGTATGAGAAGGCGCTGGTGTCGATTCGCCATGCTGATCTGATGGGTGTGCTGTGTGTACTGACCGGCAGCCTGAAACACGAAGTTCGCTAAAATTGACCCTGATCCGGCGATAATGCCAGACAGCGGCAATGTGGTAAAAACAGAGGTAATACGTGGCAAAAGCAGCAAAACGGGCGTTTGTATGTAATGAGTGCGGGGCAGATTATCCGCGCTGGCAGGGGCAATGCAGCGCTTGCCACGCCTGGAACAGCATTACAGAAGTGCGTCTGGCTGCCGTGTCTTCTTCTTCTCGCAATGAACGTCTCAGCGGTTATGCCGGCGATGCCGGCATCAGCAAAGTGCAAAAGCTGTCGGATATCAGTCTGGAAGAGTTGCCGCGTTTCTCCACCGGTTTTCTTGAGTTTGACCGCGTGTTGGGTGGGGGAGTGGTGCCGGGCAGTGCGATCCTGATTGGCGGTAATCCCGGTGCTGGCAAGAGTACGCTGCTGTTACAGGTATTGTGCAAGCTGTCCGAACAAATGAAGACCTTGTACGTTACCGGTGAGGAATCCTTACAACAGGTCGCGATGCGCGCTCACCGTCTTGGTTTGCCGACCGGCGGTCTGAATATGCTGTCGGAAACCAGTATCGAACAGATCTGCCTGATCGCCGAGCAGGAGCAGCCAAAGCTGATGGTGATCGACTCCATCCAGGTGATGCACATGGCGGATATTCAGTCTTCGCCGGGCAGTGTGGCACAGGTGCGTGAAACCGCAGCCTACCTGACACGCTTTGCCAAAACACGTGGTGTGGCGATTGTGATGGTGGGTCACGTGACTAAAGACGGTTCTCTGGCCGGTCCGAAAGTATTAGAACACTGTATCGACTGCTCTGTGTTGCTGGACGGCGATGCCGATTCGCGTTTTCGTACCTTGCGCAGCCACAAAAACCGCTTCGGTGCGGTGAATGAACTGGGCGTTTTCGCCATGACTGAGCAAGGCCTGCGTGAGGTCAGCAACCCGTCGGCCATCTTCCTGAGCCGTGGTGATGAAGTTACCTCCGGCAGTTCGGTTATGGTGGTGTGGGAGGGAACACGACCGCTGTTGGTCGAGATTCAGGCGTTGGTCGATCATTCAATGATGTCCAACCCTCGCCGGGTTGCGGTTGGCCTGGAGCAAAACCGCTTGGCTATCTTGCTGGCCGTTTTGCATCGGCACGGTGGTTTGCAGATGTCCGATCAAGACGTCTTTGTTAACGTGGTCGGCGGGGTGAAAGTCAGTGAAACCAGTGCCGATTTGGCGTTGCTGATGTCGCTGGTATCCAGTCTGCGAGATCGCCCACTGCCGAACGATCTGGTGGTGTTTGGGGAGGTCGGTCTGGCGGGAGAAATTCGTCCGGTACCGAGTGGGCAGGAACGTATTTCTGAGGCGGCCAAGCATGGTTTCAAACGGGCTATCGTGCCGCACGCCAACGTGCCGAAAAAACCACCGGCCAACATGCAGGTGTTCGGCGTGAAGAAGCTGGCGGATGCACTGGACGTGCTGGAACAGTTTTATTAATTGCCACGCGGTGTGAAGATTATGCTATTTTGTTTAGCATACTAAACGGAGGGGCTATGCGGCAATTTGATTACCTGAAGGCGTCGATTAAGCAGAAGAGCTGCACTCTGCAGCAGGTGGCAGATGCCAGTGGCATGACAAAAGGCTATCTCAGCCAGCTATTAAACGATAAAATCAAAAGCCCGAGCGCCCAGAAACTGGAAGCGTTGCACCGCTATCTTGGCCTGGAATTTCCTCGTCGTGAGAAAAAAGTCGGTGTGGTGTTTGGTAAATTTTACCCTTTGCATACCGGCCATATCTACCTGATTCAACGCGCTTGCAGCCAGGTGGATGAACTACACGTGATCCTGTGCCACGACGAACCGCGCGATCGGGAGCTGTTCGAGAACAGCTCCATGTCGCAACAACCGACGGTCAGCGATCGGTTACGCTGGTTACTGCAAACCTTCAAGTACCAGAAAAACATCCATATTCATTCATTCGACGAACAGGGTATCGAACCCTATCCGCATGGCTGGAATGTGTGGAGCGATGGGATGAAAGCTTTTCTGGAACAGAAAGCCATCGTACCGAGCTTTATCTATTCCAGCGAAGCACAGGACGCCCCGCGTTACCGCGAACACCTGGCGATTGAAACTATCCTGATCGATCCCGAACGTTCATTTATGAATATCAGCGGTAGTCAGATCCGTCAGGATCCCTTCCGCTATTGGGACTATATCCCTACCGAAGTGAAACCATTCTTTGTCCGCACCGTGGCGATTCTCGGCGGCGAGTCGAGCGGCAAATCGACGCTGGTGAATAAGTTGGCGAATATCTTTAATACCACCAGTGCCTGGGAATATGGGCGCGACTATGTGTTCTCGCACCTGGGTGGTGATGAGATGGCGTTACAGTATTCTGACTATGACAAGATTGCTCTAGGTCAGGCACAATACGTTGATTTTGCTGTGAAATATGCCAATAAAGTGGCATTTATCGATACCGATTTTGTCACTACTCAGGCATTCTGTAAAAAGTACGAAGGGCGTGAACACCCCTTTGTGCAGGCGCTGATCGACGAGTACCGGTTTGATCTGGTGATTTTGTTGGAAAATAACACGCCATGGGTGGCGGATGGCCTGCGGAGCCTGGGTAATCCCAATGACCGCAAAGCCTTCCAGCAACTGCTGGAGGAGATGCTGCGTGCCAATAACATTGAGTACGTGCATGTGGAAGCCAGCGGCTATGACGAGCGTTTCCTACGCTGTGTCGACTTGGTAAAACAGTTGTTGGCAGCCGACGCCAGCCGTTTGATTACCGCGCCAGAAAATCAGCACGTCATTGGTTGATGTGCCCAATGTGTGATCACCCAGGCAGAAATAGCAGTTAAACGCTGGATTTCACTGTTGTTTAGTTAAGGTTCATTAACCATTTATTAAGTTAAGCGTTTCGTCGAAACAAATGCCCTAGAGACTATGACGCATCGCTTACTTGCTTTCTGGTTACTGTTCTATGCCGCTGCGTGGACACTTCTGACTGTTCATCTCGATCCAACCGTGCCTTATGATGCTGTCGAAGCATTAAACTGGGGCATCAATGCAGAGTGGGGCTCGCCGAAAAACCCGTGGTTAGTGGGGGTGGCGATGCACCCGGTGCTTTGGCAGCCCTGGTTGCCGTTGAATATTTATTGGTACGCGAGTCACTTCGTGGCAATCGCCATAGGTATGCTGGGCGTATGGCTTCTGGCGCGGCGTCTTAGCGGTAGCCCCCGGCTGGCTTGGTTGGCACTGTTGACGCTGAACCTTTCAGGCATCATTAATTTCGATATTATCCCCTATAACGATAACTATTTGCTGGTGATGCTGTGGCCGTGGATGATGCTGTTCTTTCATCTGGCGATTACTCGTTCGGCTAACTGGTGGCTGGCGTTTGCTGTCACGGCGGGTTTGGCGACGATGGCGAAGTATTCAACCTTTGCATTTGTTTATTTTGCTTTCCTGTCGACGCTGTTTGTACCGCATATTCGTCGCTGCTACAGGCAGCCTCAGTTTTACCTCGCAGTTGCTGTTTGGCTGGTTATCGTCGTGCCTAATCTGGTTTGGTTGTGGCAGCATGATTTTGCCGCATTCAAATGGGTCGACTCACAAGTCAAAATGCAGTTAAACCTGGATATGCTGCAATCGCTGCTGTTGGTGTTTTATCCGTCACTGTTCCTGTGGCTGATTTTACGACGAGCGGGGGCGGTGCTGGCATGGCCTGACGATACTTCGATGCGGGTACTGTTAGGCATTTATTTGTTGCCGTTAGGCATTATTACCTTCTGGTTTTCTTTCAATGTGGGCGGTCGATTGACCGAGTGGCTGCAACCTTTCTTCGTGCTGGCTCCCGCGTTGTTGGTGGGATGCGTGAAACAACCGCCTCACCGTTCATTGCGCGGCGCTGCAGTGGGAATGATGTGTGCAGCACTCGTTATTTATCTGGGTTATGCCGCCATCATGTTAGGCAACGTGCGTAACGCTGGGCAAAAGATGGTGGGTATCAAGGCGTTCAGTGCCGGGGTTGAACAGCGTTGGTTGCAACAGTACGGAACGGAATTGAATTATGTGGGGGGCGCTTATTTATCACAATGGATGACGGTGTATGCCGTTTCCCGCCCGCAGACGATTACGCGTTGGTCCAATCATGAGCGGCCAAACATTTATAACGCCCATATCAATTATGCGCAGATTGCACAGCACGGGGCCGTGCTGTTTGGTCATTTGGGGGAATCCTGCGAGCAAACGGATTTCGATGGGGCTCTGGCCAGTTGGCCCAGGATACGTATTGACGTGCAGCAGAGCTTGCAGTATCAAGCCGATCCCAACGCTACGCCGCAGCCGGTGTGCATTGCTTTTGTTCGACCGGAAAAGGCGCGTGACGCCTTAACGCCACGCGCTTTGCCTCAGTAAACAATTACCAATTTGCCCTGCATATGGCCGTCGCGCAGTTTTCCATGCGCGGCGGTCAGGTTGTCTACCGTCAACCCATGCAGCGTCTCGCTCAGGGTGGTCGTTAACTTCCCTTCGTCCAGCAGCTGTGCGACTTGCTTAAGGATCTCACCTTGCTGGGCAATGTCCGGCGTGGTGAACATGCTGCGGGTAAACATCAATTCCCAGTGCAATGCAGCACTTTTCAACTTTAGGGCGCTCTGATCCAGCGGTTGCGCATTTTCTACGATAGTGCAGATATGGCCCATCGGTGCGATCAGATCCGAAATGGCTTTCCAGTGACCATCGGTGTCGTTCAAACACAAAATATAATCCACATTTTCAATCCCTTGCTGTGCAAGGTTGGCCTTCAGATCGCGATAATCAACGACCAGATCGGCGCCGCGTTCCAGACACCAGGCTGCTGATTCTGGACGTGAAGCCGTTGCAATCACTTTTACCTGGCTGCGCTGTGCGGCAAAGGGGATCGCCAGGGAGCCAACACCACCGGCACCGCCGATAATCAATAAAGTTTTGTCTGGCGCTGCGTCCTGAATTTTCAGGTGTTCGAACAGCGCTTCCCATGCGGTCAGCGCTGTCAGTGGCATGGCTGCGGACTCAGCCCAGTTCAGGCTACGAGGTTTGTGGGCCGTGATACGCGAATCAATCAACTGATGAGTACTGTTGCTGCCCGGGCGGGTGATATCACCTGCGTACCAGACGTCATCGCCGGGCTTGAAACCGCTGACATTGCTGCCGACTTCAACCACCACACCGCTGGCATCCCAACCGAGAATACGTGGCTGTTGCAGGCCGCTTTTTTGCAGGCCGGCATGGACCTTGGTATCCACCGGGTTGACCGACACCGCTTTGACCTCTACCCACAGATCGTAAGGACCTGGTGCCGGTTTTTCTGGGCTGATTTCAATGAAGTTTGCCGGGTTTTTCGGGTCTACGGCAATGGCTTTAATTGGCATGACTGTGCTCCTTTCAAGTGAATAACCACAGTGTAGACCTCTTGGTGGTGAGTGATAAGATGGACAATAACTAACTAAGTGTTCGTTTGAGGTGAACAATGCGGTTTAAACAGTTACAGGACATGGCGCTGTTTGCACTGGTGGCTGAGTGTGGCAGCTTTACCGCTGCTGCCAGGCGTGCAGCATTGCCTAAGTCCAGCGTCAGCCAGCGGATCAGCCAATTGGAGCAAACGCTGGGCCTGCGGTTACTGAACCGCACCACCCGCCAGCTCAATCTGACCTTTGCCGGTGAACGTTATTTGGAACATTGTCAGGAGATGTTGTCCGCTGCCGAACGGGCCGATCTGGCTCTGCAACGGTTGCGTGATAACCCCAGCGGTCGGTTACGTATATCGACCCCCGCAGGCTTAGGGGCAACCCTGTTGCCGCGATTGACTGCGGATTTTCAACGTCAATATCCAGATGTCTCATTGGAGGTGTCGGTGTCTGATGCCATGGTAGATATGGTGCAGGAAGGGTATGACGCAGCACTGCGGACCGGCAAACCGCAGGACTCTTCACTGATTGGCCGTCGTTTGGGCCATGCGCCCCGCTATTTGTTGGCATCATCGGCTTATTTGGCGCAGCATCCACCAATCCTTCACCCGCAGCAGTTGCAGCAGCATCGCTGTATTGCACACAGTTCTTGGCCAGCCTGGAACCTGCGCCGGAGTGATGAGTATTTCCGTTGGCAACTGCCGACGCGGCATATTACCGATAATCTGTTGTACGCGCGTGAATGTGCGATTGCCGGGGCTGGGATAACCCTCTTACCAGCATTTCTTAGCCGTGAGGTGGTAGCGCAGAAACAGTTGGTGGAAGTGTTGCCGGAATGGCAGGCAGAAGGGAATGAGCTGTATCTGGTCTATCCGAGCCGCAAGCTGAATTCGCCGGCGCTGGCCTGTTTTATCGACGTGGTGTTGCAGCATCCGGTGTTTGACGATTATGCCCGCGAGCTGGCGTGGGAATAAAAAAAGCGCCGCATGCGGCGCTTTCCGGGATTACTTGGCGATTCGTTTGTACTTGATACGATGTGGCTCAAGTGCTTCGGCACCAAGAGTACGTTTTTTGTACTCTTCGTATTCGGTAAAGTTACCTTCGAAGAACTCCACATTGCCTTCATCCTGGTAATCCAGAATGTGGGTGGCGATACGGTCAAGGAACCAACGGTCGTGCGAGATAACCATCGCGCAGCCTGGGAACTCAAGCAGGGCGTTTTCTAACGCGCGCAGGGTTTCGATATCCAGGTCGTTGGTCGGTTCATCGAGCAGCAATACGTTACCGCCAACTTGCAGCAGTTTGGCCAGGTGCAGACGGCCACGCTCACCACCGGACAGTTCGCCAACACGCTTGCCCTGATCAACACCCTTGAAGTTAAAGCGGCCGACGTAGGCACGGCTTGGCATTTCAGTGTTGCCGATACGCATGATGTCCTGACCACCGGAGACTTCTTCCCAGACGGTTTTGGCGTTATCCATGCTGTCACGGAACTGATCGACCGAGGCCAACTTGACGGTATCGCCCAACACGATGCTGCCGGAATCAGGCTGTTCCTGACCGGACATCATGCGGAACAACGTAGACTTACCGGCGCCGTTCGGACCGATAATGCCCACAATGGCCCCTTTTGGTACCGCGAAGGTGAGATCATCAATCAGCACACGGTCGCCGTAAGACTTACGCAGGTTGCTGACTTCAACGACTTTATCGCCCAAGCGTGCGCCAGGTGGGATAAACAGTTCGTTGGTCTCGTTACGCTTTTGGTATTCAGTGCTGTTCAGCTCTTCAAAGCGGGCCAAACGAGCCTTGCCTTTAGACTGACGGCCTTTAGCGCCCTGACGAACCCACTCCAGCTCTTTCTCAATGGATTTGCGACGAGCGGCTTCGGAAGAGGCTTCCTGTGCCAGACGAGCGTCTTTTTGCTCCAACCAAGAAGAGTAGTTACCTTCCCATGGAATACCTTCACCGCGGTCAAGCTCGAGGATCCAGCCGGCCACGTTGTCGAGGAAGTAACGGTCGTGCGTGATCGCCACAACGGTACCTTCGAAGTCGTGCAGGAAGCGTTCCAGCCAAGCCACGGATTCAGCATCCAGGTGGTTGGTAGGTTCGTCGAGCAGTAACATGTCAGGTTTTTCCAGCAGCAGACGGCACAGTGCTACGCGGCGACGCTCACCACCGGAAAGGTTGGCGATTTTTGCGTCCCATTCTGGCAGGCGCAACGCATCAGCGGCACGCTCAAGCTGGGTATTTAGGTTGTGACCATCATGAGCCTGAATGATCTCTTCCAGGCGGCCCTGTTCAGCGGCCAGCTTGTCAAAGTCAGCGCCTTCTTCAGCGTACAGTGCGTACACCTCATCCAGGCGTTTCAGAGCACCAACCACTTCCGCCAGCGCTTCTTCGACTGACTCGCGGACGGTATGCTCCAGGTTCAGCTGTGGTTCCTGTGGCAGATAGCCGATTTTAATCCCTGGCTGCGGGCGAGCTTCACCTTCGATATCGGTATCGATGCCGGCCATGATGCGCAACAGGGTGGATTTACCCGAGCCGTTCAGACCCAGCACACCAATTTTGGCGCCAGGGAAGAAGCTCAGAGAGATATTTTTCAAGATGTGACGCTTCGGCGGAACCACTTTGCCGACGCGATGCATGGTATAGACGTATTGAGCCACGTTGCTCTAGCCTCTCTATATCAGTTTTTATAGGATGTCTGGCTGCGGAGTGTAGCCCGTTTCGAAAGCGGATCCCAGACATCACTCCGCGATCGCTAAGTATAACTCTTTATACGACCGTAAAGGCGTATCCCCCTCCATCTTTCAATATCACCAGCGCGCGGGTTACCTTCACGCATCCCCGGTCAATGCGTTTACTCAATGTCCGGGGATCCGCGGTGTTATCGTCTTGCTGAAAGTTGAAATTTAGCAGGGATGAAAAGGGTGGATTACGGCGTGACGACGATCGCGACGCGGCGGTTTTCCGCACGACCGCTGGAAGTACGGTTATCGGCAACAGGATCGCGTTTGCCCATGCCACGCGTTTCAATGTTGGCGCGAGGAATACCTACGCTGGCCAGCAAATCGGCGACGGCATCGGCACGGCGCAGCGACAGTTGATCGTTATAGCTGTCTTCACCGTAATTATCGGTATGACCATCCAGACGGAACTGGGTAATACCGACGCTCATCAGTGCGCGACCCATTTTTTGTACCGTTTCGGTACTTTCCGGGTTCAGTTTGCCGACGTTATTGCCAAACAGTACTTTGTCGGACAGGCCAAACTCCCAGCCGTTATCCGTCAGTTTGAATCCCTGTGATTGCAACAAAGCAATCTGCTCAGGCGTTAGGCCCTGCGGTTTGCTCTGGCAGCCAGCGAGGGCTAGCAAGGCGATAAACATCATCGTCAGCAGTGAAAAACGGCGTTTTAGTGTTTGCTGTATCATAATCAAAATCCCTAGTTTTATTTTTTTAGCCGGGGCTTTATTTCTGTATGGCCAGCCGCCAGCCTCCGTTATAACGATGCTTTGCCTGGTACATGGCATCGTCAGCTTCGTGCAAGAGTCCCTGAGGCGTTACCGCATGTTCAGGGTAAAGCGCAATACCGATACTCAGAGAGGAAATCACCGTCTCGTTGTTCGGCAAAATTACCGGTTGAGTCATACAGTCGATAATATTATCGGCAATTTGCAGCACATCTTCCGTAGTGTGGACCGGCGCCAACAGTACGGCGAACTCATCACCTCCTAAACGTGCCACCAGATCGCTTTCCCGCAGCTGCGCGCGAATACGCCCGGCAATCGTGGTCAGCACCACATCGCCTGCCGCGTGGCCGTAGCTGTCATTGACTTCCTTGAAGCGATCACCGTCTATAAACAGCACCGCCAGTTTTTCTTTTGGCTTAATGTCTCCTAACGCGCGGCTCAATCGGCCTTCAAAGAATGCGCGGTTTGGCAAGCCGGTTAGGCTGTCATGGGTTGCCCGGTGTGTCAGTGAGTCATTTTCCTGTTTCAGGTGCGCCTGCCAGGCTTCCAGCTCGTCAAGCAGGCCATTAAAGTCACTGCTTAACTCATGCAGTTCGGCAATGGGGGCAGAAGGCACCCGCAGACCAAATGTACGATCGCGTCGCACCGCATGCGCCACGTTGGCAATGTCGTCAAGTGAGCTGACAATCCCCAGCAACATGCGGCGGGAAAGGACCAATGAGCACAGCGTACTGAGCACCAGACAGGCGAGCATGCCCACCATACCGCGCAGCAGGAAGCGCAGCAGACTACCGCCGTGCCCGCTAAGCCATACTTTACCGACCACTTTGCCTTCATGGGTAATCGGCAGTATCACCGGTTCGGGTAGCGCCCAGTGAGCAACGACTTGCTCCATGCCATGCAAAGGACCGTCTTTGGGATGACGCCAACTGGCGAGCACCTTGCCGTTGTTGTTCAGGATCCTTGCTTCTGACACCTCCTCATTGGAGGCGATCAGTACCAGCGCTTCGTGTGCGGCGCTGCGGTCTTCAAACACTACCGCAGCTTCGACGGTATAGCTGATGGAGCGTGCGATCAGGTGCAAGTTGTGGTTGGCATAGGCGCGTAGCGCAAACAGCGCGACCAGCGTCAGGAAAATCCCGGCGGTGCCGACAGCAATCAACGCCAGTGCAAGATGAACTCGTTGCAACACCCTGCCCAGCGTAGGTCGTGACTGACCCGATCTATTCTTGCGCAACCACTTCATAGCGGAGGCGCCTGTTTGCGTGCGAGTTGAAGCACGTTAGGGTGAACGCGCACGCCGCTGCGTGCCAGTGCGTCAAGGTTCACTTTAAAGCTGGCGGTGTCACCTTCGATCTGCAGGCAAAACGCGCTGCCGGCAGAACATTCACCGTCGTTCTCACTGATACTGAGAATGGAGCGTCCGCTAATGCGTTGCATAAAATTCTGTTTCTGGCTGGCGCTGATATTACCCAGATAGATCACATCACAGCCGGTGCTCAGCAGTGGGCTATCGAAAGGAATACGCTCAGCTTTTATTGGCCGAGGGGCGCTCAGCAGAATGGGATCGAACAGGCCCTTGGCATATTGGGTTGGTGCCGTCACGCATAACCGTATTGGATTGGGTTCACTGTGCCAGCGGGCGTAGCTGATAATGCCAACGACGACTGTGGTCACAGCATGGGTGCGATTTTTATAGGGATCGACAGTCTCGGGGCGGGCTAAACTGGGAAAAGCCAGCAGAGTGGCAAGAAACAGCGACAATAGACGGCCATAATTCAGGCGTGCGCAAATGAAACTCATAAATGAGTTTTTTGCGCAGGTTGCCAATAACGCGGCATTATTCGCCATCTTCATCTGCCATTCCTGCCCACGTCCGCGCACTGTTGCGGCAACGTAACAATGAGAAGCCTGACCCGGTTGAAGGGATAATTATCTTGCTGAAAACTGTCAATCGCACTGCCTGATGAACACTATCTAACCCATAATTGGCGCGGATTGTATTATAAGATATCTCGGTTGCGCGCTTTATGTGCCGTTTTCTCGGAATTATCTTATCTTTTTTTAACAGTATAAAAACGTCCACCTGAGTTTGCCAGGCGTTTTCAGCAAAGTTGGCGCAGCAGGTCAGGGATTCAGCGGTTTGCGCAACATCTCTCTTTCGTAGTTCTGATAGTGGAATTCTATGGTGGCTAATAATTTCAAATGACTTCATCTTATTATCGGCGTAGCCATTAATAATGGCCGAGCGCGTCATTTTTCAGTGATAACACCAGGCCAAAATGATTAATACGGCAGAAATTGCCGCCAGCTTTATTTTATTTGTCAGCGACGGTAAACCTTTTTTACCTGTAGCCCATCGTGGCGATAAACTTCTTCTACAGTAGTGAATGGATAAGCGATCGTGCTGTCTATGATAGATGGCTGAGTCGGTCGCTCAGCACATCCTTTTGTTCTGGCGTGATGATGATGATTTTCCACGACAGAACGTGAAACACTCGGAGAGCCGATTTCCCTCGTCCGTTGGCTGCTGGCGTAGCGCGGCAACGGGGGGGGGAATTGTCTCTGGCAACACATGAGCATTAGCGAGGAAAGAGTCAGTATGGTCAAGGTAGACAAGTGGCGGTTTTTAGCTGTGGGCCTGTGCCTGACGGCATTCTCAAGCGCCGCATTGGCGGATTCTCTGGACGCCCAGCGTCAACGTTACCTGCAGATTAAGCAGGCGTGGGACAGTAATCAAATGGACGTCGTGGCACAACTGATGCCGACGTTGCGTGATTATCCACTTTACCCCTATCTGGAATACCGTGAGCTGACGCAAGATCTCAGCCAGGCTGGGTTCTCTGAAGTGAATGACTTCATTAAGCAGCACCCGACACTACCGCCTGCCAAATCGTTGGCTCCGCGTTTTGTTAATGAGCTGGCACGGCGCGAAGACTGGCGCAGTCTGTTGGCTTTCAGTCCACAGGCGCCGAAACCTATCGCTGCGCGTTGTAATTATTACTACGCCAAATGGGCCACGGGTGATCAACAGGCGGCCTGGAGTGGTGCTGGTGAGGTTTGGATGAGCGGCAAGTCGTTGCCGGGCGCCTGTGACAAGCTGTTCAGCGTTTGGCAGGGGGCAGGTAAGCAAACGCCGTCGGTGATCCTGGAGCGTATGAAGCTGGCACTGAAAGAAGGCAACAGTGGATTGGTGAACAGCCTTTACCGCCAGTTACCGTCAGATTATCAGACGATGGGCGATGCGTTGGTGCGCCTGCAAAATGATCCCGCGACGGTGGAGTCCTTCGCCCGCAGCGTGGGGCCGACTGACTTTACCCGGGCAGCAACCAGCATCGCTTTTGAACGTCTGGCACGTCAGGATGTGGAAAACGCCCGTGCGATGATCCCAACCCTCGCCCGTTTGCAGAAAATGAGCGACAGCGAACGACTGGGGCTGGAAGAAGCGGTGGCATGGCGCCTGATGGGCAGTGATGCCACCTTTGAACAGACACAATGGCGCGATAAGGTGATCCTGCGCAGCCAATCTCCCACGTTACTGGAACGCCGTGTGCGCATGGCGCTGGGCAATGGCGATCGCCAAGGCGTAGCGACCTGGTTAGCCCGTTTGCCAGAAGAGTCACGTAATAAAGATGAATGGCGTTATTGGCGTGCGAGTATTTTGTTGGACGAAGGCAAACGCAGTGAAGGGGAAGAGATCCTGCGTCGCCTGATGACTGAGCGTGGCTTTTATCCAATGGTAGCGGCGCAAAAATTGAATACAACCTACCCTGTTATGGTCGCCGTGGCAGCGAAGCCGCGCGCCTCGTTGGTGGACGGGCCGGAAATTGCCCGTGTGCGTGAACTGATGTACTGGAATATGGACAATCTGGCACGTAGCGAGTGGACCTCCTTCGTGGCCAGTCGCAGTCGCCCAGAGCAGGAAGCGCTGGCGCGTTATGCTTTCGAGCAGAAATGGGCTGATCTCAGTGTGCAGGCGACTATCGTCGGTAAACTGTGGGATCACCTGGAAGAGCGTTTCCCGGTTGCCTGGCCACAAGAGTTTCGTGCTGCCACTGATGACAAAGGGATAACGCCGAGCTATGCCATGGCGATTGCCCGCCAAGAGAGTGCCTGGAACCCAAAAGCGCAGTCACCGGTGGGGGCGAGCGGTTTGATGCAGGTGATGCCGCGAACCGCGCAGCATACCGTTGAGATGTACAATATTCCGGGTTACTCAAGCCCAAGCCAATTGCTTGACCCGCGTGTCAACATTACCATCGGCACCAGTTATCTGGAGTACGTTTACCAGCAGTTTGGGCGTAACCGTATTTTGTCATCTGCGGCTTATAATGCCGGTCCTTCTCGCGTAAATACGTGGCTGGGCAACAGTGAAGGGCGGGTTGATGCTGTGGCGTTTGTCGAAAGCATCCCTTTCTCGGAAACCCGTTCTTATGTGAAGAATGTGCTGGCTTACGATGCATTTTATCGCTATCTCATGCACCGGCCAGCCAAAGTGCTGACCGATGCTGAGTGGCAGAGGCGTTATTGATTTTGACGGCGCTATGGTATGCTGCTGTACTAGTTAAATAGTATGGTGGCTTGCCATGACGCAATTATCACTTAACGACCCGGCTCTTTCAGAACAAGGTAATGAGGATTGGCTGCGCTTTGTTGCGCTGCTGCAAAACTCGTTTGCACAAGATCTGCATCAACCTCTGATGCAACTGTTGCTGACGCCGGATGAACGTACGGCTTTAGGCACGCGGGTGCGGATTATCCAGGAACTGATGCGCGGTGAGATGAGCCAGCGTGAGCTGAAAAACGAACTGGGGGCAGGCATTGCCACTATCACTCGGGGTTCAAACAGCCTGAAGGCGGCAACACCGGCGCTAAAGCAATGGCTGGAACAGCAGTTGTTGGGCGATACGCAGTAGCGTAACGCCCAACAGGGTTACTTCTGCGGTGCGCTGTTGTGGTTTTGGTAGATTGGGTTGTGGAAGGGCACCAACGCCAGTAGCAGCGCCTGATGGTAAACACTGGTGCGGCTCAACCGTCCGTCGGTAAAGATACCGATAGCGCCGCCCTGGCGTTTCACTTCGGCATTGCCGGTGATGGTCGCCATCTCACTTCCCAATTCGCGGCCGGCGCGAATTCCCTGTAAAATCGTCTCTGGTAACATCAGGCTGGCTGAGCGCGACTCGCCACGGGTGTATGGGTTTTCCACCGTCATCCAGGCGAAAGTCATATTCTCTTCGATACCAGCTTCCACGCCGACCCAAAAGTCGGCTTCTGGGCGTACTTGCCGCGCTTCCATTACACGCTGGCGTGCCCCGGTGCGGGTTTCGTGATTACCTATGGGTTGCAGTGAGACGCCGCTGGCGACGTCGACTGATTCAATGCGGCATTGGCCCGCGCCAAAGGTGTCATCAAAGGCCAACTCAATAGCCTTGATCTTTGCCGGGTTGGTAGTTGCAGCGACAACATGATACATAACGGGTTTGGCATCCTTAAGCTAAGAGCCTATTCAAACGTCAGACTTTTGCGAAAGCGGTTTCTGACGAAGATAAACTCAGGTTTCACGCAGTATAACGGAAAAGCAAAATGTTACAGGTATACCTCGTTCGCCACGGCGAAACGGAATGGAATGCGGCTCGCCGTATCCAAGGCCAGTCCGACAGCCCGTTAACCGCTAACGGTGAACATCAGGCTCGTCTGGTTGCCCAGCGCGTCAGCAAACAAGGTATCACGCATGTGATTACCAGCGATCTGGGGCGCACCCGACGCACCGCACAAATCATCGCAGAGGCTTGTGGCTGCGAGGTGATTAACGATCCACGTTTGCGTGAGTTGCATATGGGGGTGCTGGAAGAGCGCCTGATCGACAGTCTGACGCCGCAGGAAGAGCAGTGGCGTAAGCAGATGGTCGATGGTACTGCGGACGGGCGCATCCCTCAAGGTGAATCCATGAGTGAGTTGGGCGAACGTATGCGTGCGGCATTAGAAAGCTGTCTGATGTTGCCTGAGGGCAGCAAACCGCTGATCGTCAGCCACGGTATCGCTTTGGGGTGTTTGATCAGCACCGTGCTCGGATTGCCGGCTTATGCTGAACGTCGCTTACGCCTGCGTAACTGTTCGCTGTCGCGTGTCGACTATCAGCAGAGCCCATGGTTGGCTTCTGGCTGGATTGTCGAAACCGCGGGCGATGTCACGCATCTGGACATGCCCGCGTTGGACGAACTGCAACGTTAACGGCGGATCGGGATCAAGTAGTCGCAGTTGATCTCGGTCGGCGGCTGAGGTGGCCTACGGTCACCTTTTGGATAAAAGCGCTCAATGTCGTGCCCTTTACGGCGCGTAAGTTTGAGCGCCGGCAGGCAGGTGCCATACACAGTCAGAATAAAGTCCTGTAGGCCAGAGGCCGGGCCTTCATAGCTGAACATGGCATACTCGCCACCTTGCAGTACGAGCGGCTGTCCTGCCTGAATTTTTGCCGGCACGTGATCTGGTTCCAGCGCTGTGGTGTACAGCACTTCCTGTTCGTCATCCTTTTCCTGGCTTGGGCGCGAATGATGCAACCCGTACAACACCGGTGGCAGCGTGTCTGCTTCGCCCAGATACTGGCGCCAGAACTGTGAACGCAGCTCGGTACGGAAGTTGGAAATTTGCTCTAATGTGCAGGAATAGCTTTGCGTCAGGCCAATCAGATGCTGTTCCGGCAGTGAGACAAACTCTGGCTGCGGCAGGGTAAAGGCCCCCAGGCGAATTGGCGGGCAAATACCGAATGCGCTCCAGTCTTCTGCACGACGATATAGCGCTGGCGTTTGCGCAAACTGTTTTTTAAATGCGCGTGTGAATGTCTGCTGCGAGTCGAAGCGATACTGTAAGGCAATATCCAGAATAGGTCGGCTGGTTAAACGCAGCGCTACCGCAGCTTTGGATAATCTCCTTGCCCGGATATAAGCGCCGATGGCGTTACCGGTAATATCTTTGAACATCCGTTGTAAATGCCACTTGGAGTAACCCGCTTTAGCCGCCACGTTGTCCAGCGACAAGGGTTGGTCCAAATGGCTTTCCAGCCAGCTAAGCAGATCACGAATGATACCGGCTTGATCCATAGATCTTCCTCGTAGAGCTTTAGGGTAGGGACCCGAACTGTTTATTCATTACGCTGGTGCTTGCGCTATCAGACCAATCCATGAGCCATTTTGCGTAGCACTCTTTACCTCTTGCAGCGGGTTGCGCGAGAGTTGGATAGGGGCACACCTTAAACGGGCGAAAAGAAATAACGACGCCGCATAATAGCAATTTTTTTCCTCCGAGACTCCCAAAGATTTTTTTCACGCTCTGTGCTAAAAAGATCGGTGCGGACCAGAAAGAACCCTATTCTGTGACCTAAAACATAAACAATATTGATTGCCTGCGCCTATTTCTTTAGGTTCTGGCTATTGGAGTTAAGTGAATGAAAAAAGGATGGATATTTTTGTTTGGTTTAGTTTGCGCAACAGTAAACAGTGCGCAGGCCGAACAGGTTGGGTCAGTGGATACGGTATTCAAACTCTTTGGTCCAGACCACAAAATTGTAGTGGAGGCGTTCGATGATCCTGATGTCAAAAATGTAACTTGTTATATCAGCCGGGCAAAAACCGGTGGTATTAAAGGTGGGCTGGGATTAGCGGAAGACACTGCGGATGCGGCCATTTCTTGTCAGCAGGTTGGGCCGATTGAGCTGAACGATAAAATTAAGAACGGTAAGGCGGAAGGCACCGTCGTGTTCCAGAAGCGGACATCGTTGGTGTTTAAGAAGCTGCAGGTAGTGCGTTTTTACGACGCTACACGCAATGCATTGATTTATCTGAGCTATTCAGACCGTGTAGTGGATGGTTCACCGAAGAACGCGTTGAGCGCGGTGCCAATCATCCCATGGGGTGAGGCAAAATAAGATTTGGGGTTCGATAGAACCCCAAATATTTTAACGCGGGAGACTTACTCTTCCAGATCGCCGCAGAAACGGTAACCTTCACCGTGAATGGTGGCGATAATTTCTGGTGTGTCTGGCGTTGATTCGAAGTGCTTGCGGATGCGACGGATGGTCACGTCCACGGTACGGTCATGCGGCTTCAGCTCACGGCCGGTCATTTTCTTCAGCAGTTCGCCACGGGATTGGATCTTGCCCGGGTTTTCGCAGAAGTGCAGCATGGCGCGGAATTCACTGCGCGGCAGTTTATACTGTTCGCCTGCCGGGCTGATCAGTGAGCGGCTATTGATGTCCAGCTCCCAACCGTTGAATTTATAGCTTTCAACCAGGCGACGTTCTTCGCCGACGCTGCCCAGGTTCATGGTACGTGACAGCAGGTTGCGTGCGCGAATGGTCAGTTCACGCGGGTTGAACGGCTTGGTGATATAGTCATCAGCGCCGATTTCCAATCCGAGGATCTTATCAACTTCGTTATCACGGCCGGTCAGGAACATCAGCGCAACGCTGGCCTGTTCACGCAGTTCGCGTGCCAGCAGCAGGCCGTTTTTGCCTGGCAGATTGATGTCCATGATAACCAGATTGATATCATTTTCAGACAGGATGTTGTGCATTTCTGCACCATCATTGGCTTCATGAACAACGTAGCCTTCCGCCTCGAAAATGCTCTTCAGGGTGTTACGAGTGACTAACTCGTCTTCGACAATCAGAATGTGCGGGGTCTGCATATTTGCTACCTAAAATTGCCAACAAAATAGAAAATAGGAAGTACAGAAGTCTTTGTTTTCTTGGTGGAGGGCAGAGATTAGCGCTCACGTTCCCTCTTAACAAATGACTACAGTACGTAAACTCGTTCTTGATGCACTTTCCATCTCATGTCAACAAGATCGCTAGCTTGGTGGGGGTGCTATTCCCTACAACCCCAAAGGTGCCAAAACGGCGCATATCCTAACCCTATTAACAGCAATATAACAGTGCGTACCGAATTCATCACCCAACAAAACTAAGCTTTGTTGACATATATCAAATTCAATTGTAGCACGTTAACAGTTTTGTGAAAAACACTTACAGAAATGCCAGCTTAAGTCACAGATGCATAAATTCTGTGTACGATTCAGCATTGTTGTGCCTAATGGGATAGAATTATCGGCTTATTGATAAAGGGGTTCTTTTAACACTTTGATTAATAAGAGCAGTAAATCATAAGCAGCAATAATATGTATTACGCTCTATTTATCAGGCCAATAACTCATTTAACCCTATCTCTCGTGGCTGTCGGGATTATTGTTGCACGCTTGTAAATATAATCAGACTATCCTGAACAGTCAAAAACTCGCAATCCCTCATTTTGTGGAGTATTGATGCAGCTTCATATTGTTTTAGTGGCTCCGGCACGGCCGGAAAACGTCGGCGCTGCGGCGCGGGCGATGAAAACCATGGGCTTCACTTCGTTACGCATTGTCGATAGCGAAGCGCACCTGCAACCAGCGGCGCGCTGGGTCGCCCATGGGGCAGGGGATATCCTTGACGGCGTGCAAACTTTTTCAACGCTTGAGCAGGCGTTGGCGGATGTTGATTTCACAGTGGCGACCACCGCTCGCAGCCGTGCACGATTCCACTATTACTGTACGCCCCAGCAGTTGCTTGGTCAGTTGGACGAACGCCGCCAGTGGGTCAGTCAGGCTGCGCTGGTGTTTGGCCGTGAAGATTCCGGCCTGACCAACGAAGAACTGGAATTGGCCGATCTACTCACCGGTGTGCCAATGCAGGCAGATTACCCTTCCTTGAATCTTGGCCAGGCAGTGATGGTGTATTGCTATCAATTGTCTGCGCTGATGAACGTTAGCGCACCGCAGGAGCCGGTGGCTAATGAAGGCCAGCTTAAAGCACTGCGTCAGCGTGCCGACGGGCTGCTTGGCGCGTTAGGGGTCAGTGATGACCAAAAATTGCGTGACTGGTTGCATCAACGGCTCGGTGCTTTGCAGCAGCGGGATACGGCGATGCTGCATACTTTGTTGCATGACATCGAAAAAAAACTGACAAAGTGATACCCGCAAACATGGCTTATTATGCAGTGTAATCCACTGCAAAATTGCTGCCTGTCGGTATTTTTGTTCTGTCATTTGGCTTTTCAGCTCTCTCATTGCTCAATAGCCCCTTTGGGTGATAAATAAGCAAAAATAAGAAATAATTTGACTTGGGATAGCGATTGCTTTAACCAATAGAGGGGACAGAGTATTTAATGAGACAGACAGAAAAAATGCGAAACATCAGCCTGAACACAACAATTATTACCACCACCGATACCACAGGTAACGGGGCGGGCTGACGCGTACAGGAAACAAAAGAAAAAAGCCCGCACCTAACCAGTGCGGGCTTTTTTTTCGGCTTAAATTCGGGAGAGATAAGAAATGCGAGTGCTGAAATTTGGCGGAACCTCGGTAGCGAATGCAGAACGTTTTCTGCGCGTCGCCGACATCATGGAAAGTAATGCACGTCAGGGACAGGTGGCCACGGTATTGTCCGCTCCGGCTAAAATCACCAACCACTTGGTGGCGATGATTGACAAAACGGTAGCAGGGCAAGACATTCTGCCAAATATGAGCGATGCAGAACGCATCTTCGCTGACTTGCTGAGTGGCCTGGCGCAGGCGTTGCCTGGTTTTGAATATGATCGTCTCAAAACATTGGTTGATCATGAGTTCGCTCAACTCAAGCAGGTGCTGCACGGTGTTGCACTGCTCGGACAATGTCCGGACAGCGTGAATGCGGCCATCATCTGCCGCGGTGAGAAGCTCTCCATCGCTATCATGGAAGGTGTGTTTCGTGCCAAAGGTTTCCCGGTAACGGTGATCAACCCTGTCGAGAAATTGCTGGCTCAGGGGCACTACCTGGAATCTACGGTAGACATCGCCGAATCCACACTGCGTATCGCCGCGTCGGCGATCCCGGCGGATCACATTGTGCTGATGGCCGGTTTCACCGCGGGTAATGACAAAGGCGAACTGGTCGTGCTGGGCCGTAATGGTTCTGATTACTCCGCTGCCGTGCTGGCTGCTTGTCTGCGTGCCGACTGTTGTGAGATCTGGACTGACGTCGATGGTGTCTACACCTGTGACCCGCGTACTGTGCCGGACGCCAGGTTGTTGAAGTCGATGTCGTATCAGGAAGCAATGGAGCTTTCTTACTTCGGCGCCAGCGTACTTCATCCCCGCACTATCGCCCCGATTGCCCAGTTCCAAATCCCTTGCCTGATTAAAAATACCGCCAACCCGCAAGCCCCAGGCACGTTAATCGGCGGTGAAAATTTGGATACCGATACCCCGGTTAAGGGCATCACCAATCTGAATAACATGGCGATGATCAACGTCTCCGGTCCGGGGATGAAGGGCATGGTCGGCATGGCTGCACGGGTGTTCGCCGTGATGTCGCGTGCGGGTATCTCGGTGGTGCTGATTACCCAATCCTCTTCTGAATACAGCATCAGTTTCTGTGTGCCACAAAATGAGTTGCAGCGCGCGCGTCGTGCACTGGAAGACGAGTTCTATCTTGAATTGAAAGATGGCCTGCTGGAGCCGCTGGACGTCATGGAAAAGCTGGCGATTATTTCGGTAGTCGGCGATGGCATGCGCACCCTGCGGGGCATTTCGGCCAGTTTCTTCTCAGCACTGGCACGCGCCAACATCAACATTGTTGCTATCGCACAGGGGTCTTCAGAGCGTTCTATCTCGGTCGTGGTGAGCAATGATTCCGCGACGACCGGTGTTCGTGTCTGCCACCAGATGCTGTTCAACACTGATCAGGTGATTGAGGTGTTTGTCATCGGCGTCGGTGGCGTTGGTGGTGCCTTGATCGAGCAGATTTACCGCCAGCAGCCGTGGTTAAAACAAAAGCATATTGATCTGCGCGTGTGTGGTATCGCCAATTCCCGTGCCATGTTGACCAACGTGCACGGTATTGCCTTGGAAAGCTGGCGCGATGAGCTGGCCGGTGCGCAAGAGCCGTTCAACCTTGGCCGTTTGATCCGTCTGGTGAAAGAATATCACCTGCTGAACCCGGTCATTGTCGACTGTACCTCCAGCCAGGCGGTTGCCGATCAGTATGCGGATTTCCTTGCCGATGGATTCCACGTGGTGACGCCGAACAAAAAGGCCAATACCTCGTCGATGAATTACTACCAGCAATTACGCACTGCCGCAGCCGGTTCGCGTCGTAAGTTCCTGTACGACACCAACGTTGGCGCTGGCTTACCGGTGATCGAGAACTTGCAGAACCTGTTGAACGCGGGCGACGAATTGACGCGTTTCTCCGGTATTCTCTCCGGTTCGCTGTCGTTTATTTTTGGCAAGTTGGATGAAGGGATGTCGTTGTCGGCTGCAACTCAGCAGGCTAAGGAAAAAGGGTACACCGAGCCGGATCCGCGTGATGATCTGTCCGGTATGGATGTGGCGCGTAAGTTGCTGATCCTGGCCCGCGAAGCGGGTTACAAGCTGGAGTTGGCTGATATCGACGTCGAGTCGGTGTTGCCGCCGTCCTTTGATGCCTCTGGTGATGTAGATACCTTTATGGCGCGCCTGCCGGAGCTGGATAATGAATACGCCCGCAACGTGGCCAATGCCACCGAGCAGGGTAAGGTGCTGCGCTATGTGGGCGTGATCGAAAATGGTCGCTGCCAGGTACGTATAGATGCGGTAGACGGCAACGATCCGTTGTATAAAGTGAAGAACGGCGAGAACGCCTTGGCTTTCTACAGCCGTTACTATCAGCCGTTGCCGCTGGTGCTGCGTGGCTATGGCGCCGGTAACGATGTGACCGCAGCGGGCGTCTTTGCTGACTTGCTGCGCACACTGTCATGGAAGTTGGGAGTTTAATATGGTTAAGGTGTATGCGCCGGCCTCAATTGGTAACGTAAGCGTCGGTTTCGACGTTCTGGGGGCCGCGGTGTCCCCGATTGACGGTACTTTGCTGGGCGATTGCGTCAGCGTAGAGGCTGCCGAAACGTTCAGTTTGCAGAATGCCGGCCGTTTCGTCAGCAAACTGCCGGACGACCCGAAAGAGAATATCGTTTACCAATGCTGGGAGCGTTTCTGTCAGGAAATTGGTCAACAGATCCCGGTGGCGATGCGGCTTGAAAAGAATATGCCGATCGGCTCCGGGCTGGGCTCAAGCGCCTGTTCGGTGGTCGCTGGGTTGATGGCGATGAATGAATTTTGCAACCGCCCATTGGATAAAATGACGCTGTTGGGCCTGATGGGCGAGCTGGAAGGCCGCATCTCCGGCAGCGTACATTACGATAATGTGGCGCCTTGCTATCTCGGCGGCCTGCAGTTAATGCTGGAAGAAGAAGGCTTCATCAGCCAGGAAGTGCCATGCTTTAAAGACTGGCTGTGGGTGATGGCCTACCCGGGCATTAAGGTATCCACCGCCGAAGCGCGTGCGATCTTGCCCGCGCAGTATCGTCGTCAGGACTGTATCAGCCACGGCCGTTATCTGGCGGGTTTCATCCATGCCTGCCATACCCAGCAACCGCAATTGGCCGCCAAACTGATGCAGGATGTGATTGCCGAGCCGTATCGCACCCGCCTGTTGCCGGGCTTTGCCGAAGCGCGCAAAGCCGCGCAGGACATCGGTGCGTTGGCTTGCGGTATCTCCGGCTCTGGCCCGACGCTGTTCGCCGTTTGCAACGACAGTGCGACCGCACAGCGCATGGCTGACTGGCTGACTCATCACTATCTGCAAAACGACGAAGGTTTTGTTCATATTTGCCGTCTGGATACCGCAGGCGCACGACTACTGGGATAACGCATGAAACTGTACAACCTTAAGGATCACAACGAGCAGGTCAGCTTCGCACAGGCGATCAAACAGGGCCTGGGTAAACAGCAAGGGCTGTTTTTCCCGCTGGAGCTGCCGGAATTTGAACTGACGGAAATCGACCAGTTGCTGGAACAGGATTTTGTCACGCGCAGCAGCCGTATTCTGTCGGCGTTTATTGGTGATGAAGTTTCTGAAGAAGCATTGCATAAGCGTGTGGCGGCGGCCTTTGAATTCCCTGCGCCAGTCGCGCAAGTCGAAGACGACATCGCCTGTCTGGAGCTGTTCCATGGCCCAACGCTGGCGTTCAAAGACTTCGGCGGCCGCTTTATGGCGCAAATGCTGGCAGAAGTGGCGGGCGATCAGCCGGTGACTATTCTGACTGCGACTTCCGGTGATACCGGCGCTGCGGTAGCGCATGCGTTCTACGGCCTGAAGAATGTACGCGTGGTGATCCTGTATCCGCAGGGCAAAATCAGCCCGCTGCAGGAAAAACTGTTCTGCACCCTGGGTGGCAACATCCATACCGTGGCGATCGACGGTGACTTCGATGCTTGCCAGGCGCTGGTGAAACAGGCATTCGACGATCAGGAATTGAAAGAAGCACTGCATCTGAACTCGGCTAACTCTATTAATATCAGCCGACTGCTGGCACAGATTTGTTATTACTTCGAAGCGGTAGCGCAACTGCCGCAAGAAGCACGCAATCAGTTGGTGATCTCGGTACCAAGTGGCAACTTCGGTGATTTGACTGCCGGCCTGCTGGCCAAGTCATTGGGTCTGCCGGTGAAGCGTTTTATCGCCGCGACCAATGCCAATGACACCGTGCCGCGCTTCCTGACTAACGGCCAGTGGCAACCACACGCCACCGTGGCGACATTGTCGAATGCGATGGACGTTAGCCAGCCGAACAACTGGCCGCGGGTAGAAGAACTGTTCCGTCGTAAGATCTGGCAGTTGAAAGAGCTGGGCCACGCAACGGTCAGTGACGAAACTACCAAAGACAGTATGCGCGAGCTGGCACAATTGGGCTATCTCTCCGAACCGCACGCGGCAATCGCTTATCGCGCATTGCGCGATCAGTTGCAGGAGGGGGAGTTTGGCCTGTTCCTGGGTACCGCGCATCCGGCCAAGTTCAAAGAGAGCGTAGAAGAGATCCTGGGTCAGGAACTGCCACTGCCGAAGGCGCTGGCGCTGCGTGCTGATTTGCCGCTGTTGTCGCATAACCTGCCCGCCGGTTTTGGCGAACTGCGCAAGTTCCTGATGGCCTTGCCAGCCTAATCCTGCTGGGGACATAAAAAAGCGAAAAGCCGTCATTGCGACGGCTTTTTTTATGGCTGAGACGGATTACTGCTCGGGGCGTTTGAACACCAGCTCGTTGCCTTTGGAATTGGCCTCATCAAAGGCATAGCCTTCTAGGTTGAAATCAAGCAGTTGTTCACGCTGCGTCAGGCGGTTTTTGATGATAAAGCGGCTCATCAACCCGCGTGCTTTCTTGGCGTAGAAGCTGATGACTTTGTATTTGCCGTTTTTCTCGTCGAGGAACACCGGTTTAATCAGCTCACCGTGCAGTTTGGCCGGTTTCACTGATTTGAAGTATTCGTCGGAAGCCAGGTTGACCACCACGTCGTCACCCTGCTGTTCCAATGCCTCGTTGAGCTTTTTAGTAATTTGCTCGCCCCAGAAACTGTACAGATCCTTGCCCTTGGCATTTTCCAGTTTGATGCCCATCTCCAGACGGTAAGGCATCATCAGATCAAGCGGGCGTAACACGCCGTACAGCCCGGACAGCATGCGCAGATGTTGTTGGGCGAAATCAAAGTCATCTTCGCTGAAATCCTGTGCGTGCAGGCCGGTATAAACGTCGCCTTTAAAAGCCAGCAGGGCCTGGCGGGCATTGTCCGGGGTGAATTTTGGTTGCCAGTCGCCAAAGCGAGCGGCGTTCAGGCCGGCCAGTTTATCGCTGATGCCCATCAGCTTGGAGATTTGTACCGGCGTCAGATCGCGGCAGATTTTGATCAACTGCTTAGATTTGTCCAACAGTTCCGGCTGTGTAAAGCGTTCTGTCGCCAGCGGGCTTTCATAATCAAGAGTTTTTGCAGGTGAAATAATAACGAGCATGGCCAGATCCTGTTTATCCAAGAACGACTACTGTAGCAAAAAGCGCGGCAAAAAGGGTCAATGGGTCTGATAGGCAGGGCGCATGTGATGATGCGCCCACCTAAATTAATTTTTGTCCCATACGCCCGGTTCAAGCTGGGATTTCAGTTCGGGGAAGCGGTTGGCGTCGAAAGTGGGTAATTTCCCCAGTGTTCGCTGACGGTGGTAATCATTCGCCAGTTTCAGCGCCACACGTGACAGCAGCAGGATTGCAGTCAGGTTGGTAATGGCCATTAAAGCCATAGAGGTATCGGCCATTTTCCATACCACCGGGAGCTCTGCCAATGCGCCAAACATCACCATGCCCAGCGCGGCGCAACGGAAAATCAGCAAACCTGCCGGGTGGTTGTGCTCCAGGAACAACAGATTGCTCTCGGCATAGGCATAGTTGGCAATAATAGAGGTAAAGGCGAAAAAGAAAATGGCGATGGCGACAAACGGCGAGCCCCAACTGCCCACGGCGGCGGAAAGTGCCCGCTGCGTCATGTCGATACCGCTGATGTTGGCTACCGGTTGGTCCAATACGCCAGAGGACAGAATGATTGCGGCGGTCGCGCTGCAAATCACAATGGTATCAATAAATACCCCGAGCATTTGCACATAGCCCTGAGAAGCCGGGTGTGGCGGATAAGGTGAAGCGGAGGCCGCGGCATTGGGTGCGGAACCCATGCCTGCCTCGTTGGAAAACAGACCGCGCTGAACGCCCTGAGTCATCGCCTGAGAAATGCCATAGCCGACAGCGCCTGCTGCTGCTTCTTGCAGCCCGAAAGCGCTTTTAACCACCAGAGACAGGATTGCTGGCATATGCTCAATGTTATGGCCAATCACCCACAGGGCTAGCAACAAATAAGCGGCTGCCATCACAGGGACGACCAACTCGGCCACGCGGGCGACGGAACGAATGCCGCCGAAAATCACGATGCCGCTCAGGACTACCAGGCCGATACCGACATACAGCGGTTTCACGTGGAAGGCGACGGCGGACGCCTGAGCGATAGAGTTGGCTTGCACGGCGTTGAACACCAGGCCAAAGGCGATGATCAAAAAGATTGAGAACAATACGCCCATCCAGCGCATGCCCAGACCTTTCTCCATATAATAAGCTGGGCCACCGCGATAGTTACCCTGACGGTCTTTGGTTTTGTAGAGCTGCGCCAGGCTGCTTTCTACAAAGGACGTGGCCATGCCGATAAACGCCACTACCCACATCCAGAAGATAGCCCCAGGGCCACCGGCGGTGAGGGCGATCGCTACTCCCGTAAGGTTGCCGGTACCAACGCGGGCGGCGAGGGTGGTACAGAGTGCTTGAAAAGAGGAGATGCCAGCGCTGTCGCTCTTGTTGCTGTGTTTGAGCACCGAGAACATATGGCTGAAATGGCGGACCTGAATAAAACGGGTACGCAGCGTGAAATAAATGCCTGTACCAAGCAGCAAATAAATCAGTACCGAACCCCACAAAATATTATTTATAAAATTCATCAGGTCCGTCACGGATCCCTCCTTGTTGAATTTGTTGCGCACCACGCCGTATCCACCGCGGGTGAAAAGACATTGCTTGAATTTTTACAAGAGCTTAGCTGAAACCAGCCTGGTTCTGAGCAATTGAGATTTTTCTCAGATTTTGTCACCCATTGCACTAATTTTCGCGAATTTAACATAATTTATTCAATCGATAGCACGTTATTGCCTTTTCATCAGCTCGAGAATGGCGAAAGATAGCGGCGTAAACGGTTGCTCGCTCAAGGATAAAACTAGCGTCGCCAGGCCGTGATTTTCCAGCCTTGCACCGGGCCTTACGCATGTTATTATCAGGGCAGGGCATGGTTGAACGATGCCAAAAGTTCATGCACACACGATGAGATAATGCCAACATGACCGATAAATTAACTTCCCTGCGCCAACTGACTACCGTGGTTGCAGATACGGGCGATATCGCGGCAATGAAGCTGTATCAACCGCAAGATGCTACGACCAACCCTTCGCTGATCCTCAATGCAGCCCAAATTCCTGAATACCGCAAACTGATTGACGAAGCCATTGCCTGGGCACGCGAGCAGAGCAGCGATCGCGAACAGCAGATTGCCGATGCCGCCGACAAGCTGGCCGTTAACATTGGTCTGGAAATCCTGAAGCTGGTCCCGGGCCGCATCTCCACTGAAGTGGACGCACGCTTGTCTTACGACACCGTTGCCAGCGTTGCCAAGGCCAAGCGCCTGATCAAACTGTACAACGATGCCGGCATCAGCAACGATCGCATCCTGATCAAACTGGCTTCTACCTGGCAGGGCATCCGTGCCGCGGAGCAGTTGGAAAAAGAAGGCATCAACTGTAACCTGACACTGCTGTTCTCCTTCGCTCAGGCGCGTGCTTGTGCTGAAGCCGGTGTGTTCCTGATTTCTCCGTTTGTTGGCCGTATCCTCGACTGGTACAAAGCCAATGGCGACAAGAAAGAGTTCGCACCAAACGAAGATCCAGGTGTGGTTTCCGTTACTGAGATTTACCAGTATTACAAAGAGCACGGTTACAAAACCGTGGTGATGGGCGCTAGCTTCCGTAACGTTGGCGAAATCATCGAACTGGCTGGCTGTGACCGCCTGACCATCGCCCCTGCACTGCTGAAAGAGCTGGCAGAGAGCGAAGGCACGCTGGAGCGTAAACTGGCTTACACCGGCGAAGTGAAAGCGCGTCCTGCGGCGTTGACTGAGCCTGAGTTCTACTGGCAGCACAACCAGGATCCAATGGCAGTTGAGAAACTGACCGACGGTATCCGCAAGTTTGCCGTAGACCAGGGTAAGCTGGAAAAAATGATCGCCGATCTGCTGTAATTTCCGCAATCAGCGCAGAAAAAGGTGGCTTAGGCCGCCTTTTTTTATGCCCGCAGATCCCGCTGGCGGGTAGACACTTTATACTCTCTGGATTCATAACAGGGCGGGAAATGAACTCGTCCGAACCCCATCAGGCTGTAGAGGTTACGCATGGACATATTACGTATTGGTTTGGTTTCCGTTTCTGACCGCGCTTCTGGCGGTGTTTATCAGGATAAAGGCATACCGGCGCTGGAAGAATGGTTAACCGCAGCGTTGGCGACGCCGTTCAAATTGGAAACCCGGCTGATCCCCGATGAGCAAACGCTGATCGAACAAACCCTGTGTGAGCTGGTGGATGAAATGGGCTGCCATCTGGTGCTGACTACCGGCGGTACAGGTCCGGCACGGCGTGATGTGACTCCAGATGCCACCTTGGCGATAGCGGATCGCGTGATGCCTGGCTTCGGTGAGCAAATGCGTCAAATCAGCCTACACTATGTGCCAACGGCAATTCTTTCGCGCCAGGTGGGGGCGATCCGCAAGCAAGCGTTGATCATCAACCTGCCGGGTCAGCCCAAGTCGATCAAAGAAACGCTGGAAGGGGTTAAGGACGAACAAGGTAAGGTGGTGGTGCACGGTATCTTCGCCAGCGTCCCTTACTGCATACAATTGCTTGAGGGGCCTTATGTGGAAACTCATGCCGCGGTGGTAGCAGCATTTCGCCCGAAGAATGCACGTCGCGAGATAAACCTCTAAATTTCAGCGTTGTGTGGGATAAATCCCAGCCGATCTGGTGTGAAAAAAATTTGCCGTTATAGTAAGGATTCGTTTACAGAAAGCCGCTGGCTTTTATTTTAACAGTCTCCTCCGACGGTACCCTATGCCTCACGATAATAATCGCCGGTTAAACCGGCAAGACTACAAAACGCTGACGTTAGCTGCTCTGGGCGGTGCGTTAGAGTTCTATGACTTCATCATTTTTGTCTTCTTTGCCGCGGTCATGGGCGAGTTGTTCTTCCCAGCAGATATGCCGGAATGGCTACGTCAGGTGCAGACCTTCGGCATCTTTGCCGCAGGTTATCTGGCACGTCCGCTGGGTGGCATCGTGATGGCGCACTTTGGCGATCTGGTCGGTCGCAAAAAAATGTTCAGCCTGAGTATTTTACTGATGGCGTTGCCAACGTTGGCGATGGGTCTGTTACCGACCTATGCCAGCATCGGCATTGCCGCACCACTGTTGCTGCTGCTGATGCGGGTGCTGCAAGGCGCGGCGATCGGCGGCGAGGTGCCGGGGGCCTGGGTGTTTGTTGCCGAGCACGTGCCGCGTCGTCGCATCGGGTTTGCCTGCGGTACGCTGACTGCCGGTCTGACCGTTGGCATCCTGCTGGGGTCGTTGGTGGCGACGGTAATTAATACCACACTCAGCCAACAAACCATTATTGAAGGCGGCTGGCGTATCCCGTTCCTGCTCGGCGGTATTTTCGGTCTGGTGGCAATGTATCTGCGCCGCTGGTTACAGGAAACGCCGATCTTCATCGAGATGCAGGCACGGAAAGCCTTGGCGGAGGAGCTGCCGCTGAAGTCCGTAGTACTTAACCATCGCAAGGAAGTCGTGGTGTCGATGCTACTGACCTGGCTGCTGTCTGCCGGCATTGTGGTGGTGATTCTGATGACGCCGACCTATTTGCAAAAACAGTTTGGCATCGCCCCGGCGCTGTCGCTGCAAGCTAACAGCATTGCCACCATTATGTTGATTGCCGGTTGTATTATCGCTGGGCTGTCGGCGGATCGCTTTGGTGCCAGCAAAACCTTTATTGTTGGCAGCATGTTACTGGCTGGCTGCAGTTGGTTGTTTTATCGGACGGTGGGAGAACACCCGGAAATGTTGTTCGCCTGCTATGCGCTGGTGGGCTTCAGCGTGGGTGTCGTAGGGGCTGTACCCTATGTAATGGTGCGGGCTTTCCCAGCGGAAGTGCGGTTTACCGGGATTTCGTTCTCATATAATGTCGCATACGCTATTTTTGGGGGTTTAACCCCAATATTTGTAACGTTGATCATGAAGTTAACCCCGTTAGCACCCGCTTACTATGTATTGGCGTTGTCGGGTATTGGGTTGCTGCTGGGAATATACCTGCACCGTGACCTGAACAGTGAAACCAAGGTACAGCGGGCCCGCTCTTACAGCTAAAAAAAGCCCTGCAATAATTGCAGGGCTTTTTGTTTCAGTGGCGGTGATTATGCCGCCGCGCGAATCGGCTCTACATTGTTGACGTTGGGTTCGCCAATCGGCAGAACCTTACGACCAAATTGCTCGTTGAGCACTTCTGCCATTGCCAGATAAATGGCACTGGCTCCGCAGATAATTCCTTCATAACCCGCAACGTTCAGCAGCGCATGATTGCCCGTGATATTGCCAATCGCCAGCAAGGCGAACAGCAGTGTCAGGCTACCGAACACGAACTGCAGCACACGGTTGGCGCGCAGAGTACCGAAGAACATGAACAGTGTGAAGACGCCCCACAATGCCAGATAAATACCCAGTACGCTGGCGTCGGTCGGTTCGGCCAGACCCAGGCGTGGCAGCAGAAGCAGACCGACCAGGCTCAGCCAGAAGCTGCCATAAGAGATAAAGGCAGTCATGCCGAAGGTGTTGCCCTTCTTGTATTCCAGCAGGCCGGCCATAATTTGGGCCAGTCCGCCGAAGAAAATCCCCATACTGATAATGGCGGAATTCAATGGGAAAAAGCCCGCGTTGTGCAGGTTCAGCAAGACGGTGGTCATCCCGAAGCCCATCAGGCCGAGAGGGCCGGGATTCGCCAACTTGTTGGTGTGCATAAGTCCTCTGCAATAACAGAAAATTAACGGAAATAGCGAAGTAAATTCATAAATGGTCTGAATGGCCGAAAAATCGATAACTTCCATCAGAGCGCGCGGCATCATAATGATCCCCGGAACAGGAAACAATGATCTGAGTGACGATAAAAAAGAAATTTTTTTCGCCTTGCCCCTTGATGCTGAGTTGGATGGCCCCATCTTATTTGCAACCGCAGTTGCTGACCGCGGCTAAGACTGAAATGTTGGGCAGTTGAAAAACAAAAATTTGCCCGCATATAGGTTAGCAACCTGACCGAATATGAATTTATTAGTGGAGACGTTTAGATGGGCAAAATTATTGGTATCGACCTGGGTACTACCAACTCTTGTGTAGCTATTATGGATGGTGGTAAAGCGCGCGTGCTGGAGAACAGCGAAGGCGACCGTACTACACCTTCGATCATCGCATATACCCAGGATGGTGAAATTCTGGTTGGCCAGCCTGCTAAGCGTCAGGCTGTTACTAACCCACAAAACACCCTGTTTGCGATCAAGCGCCTGATTGGCCGTCGCTTCCAGGATGAAGAAGCACAGCGTGATAAAGACATCATGCCGTACAAAATTGTGGCTGCTGATAACGGCGACGCATGGGTTGAAGTAAAAGGCCAGCGTGTAGCACCACCGCAGATTTCTGCTGAAGTGCTGAAGAAAATGAAGAAAACGGCTGAAGATTACCTGGGCGAACCGGTAACTGAAGCGGTTATCACTGTTCCTGCATACTTCAACGACGCACAGCGTCAGGCGACTAAAGACGCCGGTCGTATCGCAGGTCTGGAAGTAAAACGTATCATCAACGAACCGACTGCTGCTGCCCTGGCTTACGGCCTGGACAAAGAAGTTGGCAACCGTACCATCGCGGTTTATGACCTGGGTGGCGGTACTTTCGATATCTCTATTATCGAAATCGACGAAGTTGACGGCGAAAAAACCTTCGAAGTTCTGGCAACCAACGGTGATACCCACCTGGGTGGTGAAGACTTCGACAGCCGCTTGATCAACTACCTGGTGGAAGAGTTCAAGAAAGAACAAGGTTTCGATCTGCGCAATGATCCGTTGGCGATGCAGCGTCTGAAAGAAGCCGCTGAGAAAGCGAAGATCGAACTGTCTTCCGCTCAGCAGACCGACGTTAACCTGCCGTACATCACTGCAGATGCGAGCGGTCCAAAACACATGAACATTAAAGTGACCCGTGCAAAACTCGAGTCGCTGGTTGAAGATCTGGTTGCGCGTTCTATCGAGCCACTGAAAGTAGCTCTGAAAGATGCAGGCCTGTCGGTTTCCGACATCCAGGACGTGATCCTGGTGGGCGGCCAGACCCGTATGCCAATGGTTCAGAAGAAAGTTGCTGACTTCTTCGGTAAAGAACCACGTAAAGACGTTAACCCGGACGAAGCCGTTGCGGTGGGTGCTGCGGTACAGGGCGGCGTGTTGGCCGGTGATGTGAAGGACGTTCTGCTGCTGGACGTTACCCCGCTGTCGCTGGGTATCGAAACCATGGGCAGCGTGATGACTCCGCTGATCACCAAAAACACCACTATCCCGACCAAGCACAGCCAGGTGTTCTCTACCGCTGAAGACAACCAGTCTGCGGTAACCATCCACGTGCTGCAGGGTGAGCGTAAACGCGCTAACGATAACAAGTCACTGGGCCAGTTCAATCTGGACGGCATCCAGGCTGCTCCACGCGGTATGGCGCAGATCGAAGTTACCTTCGATATCGACGCCGACGGTATTCTGCACGTGTCTGCTAAAGACAAGAATACTGGCCGTGAGCAGAAAATCACCATCAAGGCTTCTTCTGGTCTGAACGAAGAAGAAATCCAGAAAATGGTGCGTGATGCTGAGCTGAACGCCGAAGCGGACCGTAAGTTCGAAGAGCTGGTGCAGACCCGTAACCAGGCTGACCATCTGATCCACGGTACCCGTAAGCAGTTGGAAGAAGCGGGCGACAAACTGCCGGCAGAAGACAAAACGGCTATTGAAGCTGCGCTGAAAGATCTGGAAGCTGCGATTAAAGGCGAAGATAAAGCCGAGATCGAAGCGAAGACCCAGGCTCTGGTGCAGGTTTCTGGCAAACTGCTGGAAATGGCTCAGGCGCAGCAGGCTCAGCAAAGTGCTGATGCTGGTGCTGACAACGCGGCGCAGAAAGACGACGACGTGGTTGACGCTGAGTTCGAAGAAGTTAAAGACAAAAAATAATCGCCCTTAAGCGGGCACGTAACGGCCGAGAGGCCGTTACTGGAAACCAGCACGGGCGTCGAGGCAACTCTGCGCCCGTGCACGCATGTTAAGGGTTACAGAAATAATGGCGAAGAAAGACTATTACGAGATTCTCGGCGTCTCCAAGACGGCGGAAGAGCGTGACATAAAAAAGGCGTATAAGCGCCTGGCGATGAAATACCATCCTGACCGTAACCAGGATCAAGACGCCGAAGCCAAGTTTAAAGAGATCAAGGAAGCGTACGAAGTCCTGACCGACGATCAAAAACGTGCCGCCTACGATCAGTACGGCCACGCAGCCTTTGAACAAGGCGGTATGGGCGGTGGTGGTGGGTTTGGCGGCGGCGGTGCCGACTTCAGCGATATCTTTGGCGACGTGTTTGGCGATATCTTTGGTGGTGGTCGCCGTCAGCGTGCCAGTCGCGGTTCTGATCTGCGTTACAACATGGAGCTCTCCCTTGAGGAAGCGGTTCGTGGTGTAACCAAAGAGATCCGTATTCCGACGCTGGAAGAGTGTGGCGTTTGTCACGGCAGCGGTGCTAAACCAGGCAGTTCGCCAGTGACTTGCCCAACCTGTCACGGTCAAGGCCAGGTGCAAATGCGCCAGGGCTTCTTTACCGTGCAGCAGGCCTGTCCACATTGCCATGGACGCGGTCAAATTATCAAAGACCCGTGCAACAGCTGTCATGGCCACGGTCGGGTAGAGAAAGCCAAAACGCTGTCGGTGAAAATCCCGGCTGGCGTTGATACTGGCGACCGCATCCGCTTAGCGGGTGAGGGTGAAGCCGGTGAGCATGGCGCACCAGCGGGCGATCTGTACGTTCAGGTTCAGGTGAAAGCGCACCCGATCTTCGAGCGTGAAGGGAATAACCTGTACTGTGAAGTGCCAATCAACTTCGCAATGGCAGCATTGGGCGGTGAGATCGAAGTGCCAACGCTGG
Source organism: Serratia grimesii NBRC 13537 (assembly GCF_001590905.1). Classification (GTDB taxonomy): domain Bacteria; phylum Pseudomonadota; class Gammaproteobacteria; order Enterobacterales; family Enterobacteriaceae; genus Serratia; species Serratia grimesii. The sequence goes on along the minus strand of NZ_BCTT01000007.1, from coordinate 195,830 downwards.
ATGGCCGCGTGAAGCTGAAAGTACCGTCAGAAACCCAGACGGGCAAACTGTTCCGCATGCGTGGCAAGGGTGTTAAATCAGTACGTGGTGGCAGCCAGGGCGACCTGTTGTGCCGCGTGGTGGTGGAAACTCCTGTTAACCTGAACGACAAACAGAAGCAATTGCTGAAGGAACTGGAAGAAAGCCTGGGTGGCCCTTCTGGTGATAAAAACAGCCCCCGTTCGAAGAGCTTCTTCGACGGTGTGAAAAAGTTTTTTGATGACCTGACGCGTTAAGCTACTGTTCTGTCAGAGTACTGCATAACCCCGGCGTCAAAACCGGGGTTTTTTATTGGTTATTGTGTGCCAATAACCCTATATAAAGTGTGATGCTTATCGTAAATTACTCGGTTTTTACGATTGTTAAAGCATTTATAAACGTGTTTTATCGAGCTAAATCGCCGTCTATACTCATTCCATTACTTTGTTTGCGAGGCCATTTCTGCTTCGCGCATCTCTGGAGAGACGTATTGTGACCAATATCATTCGTCAATTTTTACGTCAGGAAGCCGCAGGCGGCATTATCCTGATCGTAGCCGCGATTATCGCGTTGATCATGGCCAATACCCCAGCCCAGGGGATTTATCATGCTTTCCTCAATTTACCTGTCATGGTGAAAGTGTCCTCACTGGAAATTGCCAAGCCGTTGCTGCTGTGGATTAACGACGGCCTGATGGCGATCTTTTTCCTGGTGGTTGGGCTGGAGGTCAAGCGTGAACTGATGCAGGGTTCATTGGCCGGACGTGACAAGGCGGTGTTTCCCGCTATTGCTGCGTTGGGCGGCATGTTGGCACCGGCATTAATTTACCTGCTGTTCAACGGCGCTGATGAGGTTACTCGCCAGGGCTGGGCAATTCCGGCGGCAACTGATATTGCGTTTGCCCTTGGGGTAATGGCGCTGTTGGGGAACCGCGTACCCACCAGCCTGAAGGTGTTCCTGCTGGCGCTGGCGATTATCGATGACCTGGGTGTGATCGTGATTATCGCACTGTTCTATACCCATGAAGTGTCGATGGCGGCGTTGGGTGTAGCTGCCGCGTCTGTTGCGGTGCTGGCATTTATGAACTGGCGTGGCGTAGGGAAAACCTCGCTTTATATGATTGTCGGCCTGGTGCTGTGGGTGGCTATCCTCAAGTCCGGGGTACACGCGACCCTGGCGGGTGTAATTATTGGCTTCATGATCCCGTTGAACGTGAAGAAAGGCCCATCTCCTTCGGAGACTCTGGAGCACGAGCTGCACCCATGGGTGGCGTTCCTGATTCTGCCGCTGTTCGCTTTTGCCAATGCGGGTGTTTCATTACAGGGCGTGTCACTGAGTGGGCTGACCTCACTGCTCCCTGTCGGTATCGCAGCGGGCCTGTTCATCGGTAAGCCGTTGGGTATCTTCACCTTTAGCCTGCTGGCGGTGAAGTTGGGCATTGCCAAACTGCCTGAAGGAATTGGTTTCAAACAGGTGTTTGCCGTTTCCGTGCTCTGTGGTATTGGTTTCACCATGTCAATTTTCATCGCTTCGCTGGCATTTGGCGATGCGGATGTCGTACTAAGCACGTATTCGCGGCTGGGTATCCTGATTGGGTCAACCACGGCGGCGGTGGTCGGGTACGGTCTGTTGCGCATGTCGTTACCACGAGTCAGATAACCCCTTTAGGGGATCCTCTGTTCGTAAGTACAGATTACAATAGCTGGTCGGAGCTGCGCAGTATAAAATATGCGCAGCTTCGACCGTTCTGTTTGGGACGAATGCAGCAACAGGTTGTCTGAAACAGGGAAAGGACATTAGTCGCTCGTCACGGTCGATCGTTTAACCTGACGAAATGTTAAGGAGAGCACCTCGTGAGGATGTCGCATATTAACTTTAATCACCTTTACTACTTCTGGCAGGTCTGCAAGGAAGGTTCGGTGGTCGGCGCCGCTGAAGCATTGTTTCTGACGCCGCAGACCATTACCGGCCAGATCAAAGCACTGGAAGAACGTTTGGACGGCAAGCTGTTCAAGCGTCAGGGGCGTGGGCTAGTGCCTTCTGAATTGGGGCAGCTGGTTTTCCGCTACGCCGACAAGATGTTTATGCTCAGCCAGGAAATGCTGGATATTGTCAATTATCGCAAGGAATCTAACCTGCTGTTCGACGTTGGGGTCGCGGATGCGCTGTCCAAACGTTTGGTGAGTCAGGTTCTGGAGACCGCGGTAGTGGTGGATAATGAGCAAATTCATCTGCGTTGCTTTGAGTCGACGCACGAGATGCTGCTCGAACAGCTCAGCCAACATAAGCTCGACATGATCTTGTCAGATTGCCCGGTGGACTCCAGCCAGCAAGAAGGGTTGTTTTCGCTCAAGCTGGGTGAATGCGGTATCAGCTTCTTTTGCCGCCAGCCGGCGCCGGACTTACCGTTCCCCGCTTGTCTTGAACAGCGCAAGCTGCTCATTCCAGGCCGGCGTTCGATGCTGGGGCGTAAGCTGCTTAACTGGTTTAACACCCAGGGTATCCAGGTAGAGATCTTGGGCGAATTTGATGATGCGGCCCTGATGAAGACCTTTGGCATGTACCACAACGCGATCTTCGTTGCACCGACGCTGTATGCGCAAGATACCTATAACGATGATGACGTGGTGGAGATTGGGCGCATTGATAGCGTGCAGGAAGAGTACTACATCATTTTTGCCGAACGTATGATCCAGCATCCCGCGGTACAACGGGTGTGCAACAAGGATTTCTCTGCACTGTTTACTTACTAGAGCGGTGAAAACAGCAGACGTAAAAAAACCGGCCTGAGCCGGTTTTTTTATCAAGCAGATAACGTAATGCTTATTGCATTGCGTTGATACGCGCAGTCAGATTTGACTTATGGCGTGCTGCTTTGTTTTTGTGGATCAGGCCTTTAGCTGCCTTGCGGTCCACGATTGGTTGCATCACGAGGAATGCGTTTTTTGCAGCTTCTTTATCGCCAGTTGCGATAGCAACTTCTACTTTCTTGATGTAGGTACGCATCATAGAGCGGCCGCTAGCGTTGTGCTTACGACGTTTCTCAGACTGTACGGCGCGTTTCTTAGCTGATTTGATATTAGCCAAGGTCCAACTCCCAAATATATTCTATTGAGGACAATTCGAAGGCCGAGGAATATCCCCTTTTAGTCTTCGTTTGTCAACGGATTTGTGCAAATAAGCGCCGTTTGTACGGGCGGCACTTGCTACGTTGTGATGGGGCAGGATTTTACCAGCTTCGGTCATGGGAATACAGTGTTTCGCGAGAAAATTCGCCAATGAGTTGCTGTATTGGCCGCAAGCTGTTGGTCGTGGTCGATAATCAGCTTCATGTTGCCGGATAAACTGCGGTTAGGGCGTTTCACCTGCAGATTATCTCCGGTATGGTATGTCTATTACACAAAGGCACCAATCGCGGGTTAACCTTAACCGCTGTACAAGGTATAATCCGGCGATTTCCACTGTTTTGAGCCAGCTATGGAGCTAATTCGCGGCATTCACAATATCCGGGCACGCCACCATGGTTGTGTGCTCACCATCGGCAACTTTGACGGCGTACACCGCGGTCACCAAGCGTTGCTGGAGCAGCTGAAACAAGAGGGGCAACGCCTCGGGCTGCCAGTGATGGTCATGATCTTTGAGCCGCAACCGCTGGAAATGTTTGCAGCGGACAAGGCACCGGCCAGACTCACGCGTTTGCGTGATAAGGCCAAATATCTGGCGCAAGCGGGCGTTGACTACCTGCTGTGCGTCAAGTTTGACCCGCGTTTTGCCGCCAACACGGCACAGGCGTTCGTTGCCGAATTGCTGGTGGAAAAACTGGGCGTGAAATTCCTGATGGTCGGGGATGATTTTCGCTTTGGCGCGACGCGTCAGGGCGATTTTCCGCTATTGCAAAAAGCCGGGATAGAATACGGTTTTGAAGTGATCAGCACGCCGACCTTCCGTGAAGGCGATCAACGTATCAGCAGTACGGCGATTCGCAATGCACTGCGTGATGATGATCTGGCGCAGGCTGAAACGCTGTTGGGTCATCCGTACAGCATTTCAGGCCGAGTAGTACACGGTGATGAACTGGGCCGCACCATCGGCTTCCCTACGGCCAACCTGCCGCTGAAACGCCTGGTTGCACCGGTAAAAGGGGTCTATGCGGTGGAAGTGTATGGCCTGGGGCCTGAACCGCTACCTGGCGTAGCCAATATTGGTACGCGACCAACCGTTGCCGGCGTGCGCCAACAGCTGGAAGTCCATCTGTTGGATGTCACAATGGATCTTTACGGGCGCCATATTGACGTGGTGCTCCGCGCGAAATTGCGCAATGAACAGCGTTTTGCTTCGCTCGATGCCCTGAAGCAGCAAATCGCCAATGATGTGGTGACGGCCCGGAAGTTTTTCGGGTTAAAAACACTGGTTTAATCGTTTACCCTCAATAATTCGAGTTGCATCGCGGCGGCAACCGCACGAATCCGAAGAGCTTGCACAGGCAAGTGATTCGGATGAGAAAGGGCGGCCAACAAAGATGCAGCTTGAAGTGTGGGGGGTAAATAGCCGAAAACGGAAACGAGAATCTCATGAGTGACTACAAGAATACCCTGAACTTGCCGGAAACAGGGTTCCCGATGCGTGGCGATCTGGCCAAGCGCGAACCTGGCATGCTGCAACGTTGGTATGAACAGGATCTGTACGGGATTATTCGTACTGCCAAAAAGGGCAAAAAAACCTTCATTTTGCATGACGGCCCTCCGTATGCGAACGGCAGCATTCACATTGGTCACTCGGTTAACAAGATTCTCAAAGACATTATTATCAAGTCGAAAGGGATGTCCGGCTTCGACTCGCCTTATGTCCCAGGTTGGGACTGCCATGGCCTGCCGATCGAACTGAAAGTCGAACAACTGTACGGTAAGCCGGGCGAGAAACTCACCGCGGCGGAATTCCGTGTCAAATGCCGTGAGTATGCCGCTGAACAAGTTGAAGGCCAGAAGAAAGACTTCATCCGTCTTGGCGTGCTGGGCGACTGGGATCACCCGTATTTGACCATGGACTTCAAAACCGAAGCCAACATCATCCGCGCGCTGGGCAAGATCATCAGCAATGGTCATCTGCTGAAAGGCGCAAAACCGGTGCACTGGTGTACCGATTGCCGTTCTTCGCTGGCAGAAGCGGAAGTGGAATATTACGACAAGACTTCACCGTCTATCGATGTGGCGTTCCACGCGGTTGACGCGGCAGCGGTAGCGGCCAAATTTGGTGTGACCAGCTTCAATGGCCCGATTTCTTTGGTGATCTGGACCACGACCCCATGGACCTTACCTGCTAACCGTGCAATTTCATTGCATCCGGAATTTGCTTATCAACTGGTGCAGGTCGAAGGTCAGTGCCTAGTGCTGGCGGCTGAACTGGTAGAAAGCGTGATGAAACGCGCCGGTATCAGCGCGTGGACCGTACTGGGCAGCTGCAAAGGTGCCGATCTTGACCTGATGCGTTTTGAACACCCATTCATGGGCTTCGACGTACCGGCGATCATGGGTGAGCACGTCACGCTGGACGCGGGTACCGGTGCGGTGCATACCGCAGGTGGCCACGGCCCGGATGACTTTGTTATCAGTCAGAAATACGGTTTGGAAATTGCCAACCCGGTAGGGCCGAACGGTTGTTATCTGCCGGGTACTCATCCGCTGCTGGATGGCAAGTTTGTGTTTAAGGCCAATGATCTGATCGTTGATCTGCTGCGTGAGAAAGGTGCATTGCTGCATGTGGAAAAACTGGTTCACAGTTACCCATGCTGCTGGCGTCACAAAACGCCGATCATCTTCCGTGCAACGCCTCAGTGGTTCATCAGCATGGATCAAAAAGGCCTGCGTAAGCAGTCGCTGGAAGAGATCAAAGGCGTGCAGTGGATCCCAGAGTGGGGCCAGGCGCGCATCGAAACCATGGTCGCTAACCGCCCGGACTGGTGTATTTCACGTCAGCGTACCTGGGGTGTGCCGATGTCACTGTTTGTGCATAAAGACACAGAACAACTGCACCCACGCAGCGTAGAGCTGATGGAAGAAGTGGCAAAACGTGTTGAGCAAGATGGTATTCAGGCCTGGTGGGATCTGGACGCAGCCGACATTCTCGGCGCGGATGCTGCCGACTACGTGAAAGTGCCAGATACCCTGGACGTGTGGTTCGACTCCGGTTCGACCCACTCTTCCGTAGTCGACGTTCGCCCTGAGTTCAATGGTCATGGCGCCGACATGTATCTGGAAGGCTCTGACCAACACCGCGGCTGGTTCATGTCATCACTGATGATCTCAACCGCCATGAAAGGTAAAGCGCCGTATAAAGAAGTGCTGACTCACGGTTTCACCGTGGACGGTCAGGGCCGTAAAATGTCCAAGTCCATCGGCAACACCATCAGTCCACAAGATGTGATGAACAAGCTGGGCGGCGACATCCTGCGTCTGTGGGTAGCCTCTACCGACTACACCGGTGAAATCGCGGTATCTGACGAGATCTTGAAACGTTCTGCTGATTCTTATCGCCGCATCCGTAACACAGCGCGCTTCTTGCTGGCGAACCTGAACGGGTTCGAACCGAGCACGGATTGCGTTGCACCGGAAGACATGGTGGTACTGGATCGCTGGGCAGTAGGTCGTGCTCTGGCGGCACAACAGGATATCGAACAGGCTTATGCCAACTACGATTTCCATGAAGTAGTGCAACGCCTGATGCAGTTCTGTTCTGTCGAGATGGGCTCCTTCTACCTGGATATCATCAAAGATCGCCAGTACACCGCGAAGAGCGACAGTGTCGCCCGTCGCAGCTGCCAGACTGCTTTGTTCCATATCGCAGAAGCATTGGTACGTTGGATGGCGCCGATCATGTCGTTCACTGCCGATGAAATCTGGGCTTTCCTGCCGGGCAAACGTGCGCAGTACGTGTTCACTGAAGAGTGGTACGACGGCCTGTTTGGTTTGGCTGAAGGCGAAGGCATGAACGATGCTTTCTGGGCTGAACTGCTGAAAGTGCGTGGCGAAGTGAACAAGGTGCTGGAACAGGCACGTGCAGACAAGCGTCTTGGTGGCTCGCTGGAAGCCGCAGTAACGCTGTATGCCGATAGCGAACTGGCTGAACGTCTCAACAGCCTGCAGGATGAGTTGCGCTTCGTGCTGCTGACCTCTGGCGCGCGCGTTGCACCTCTGGCTGATGCGCCAGTAGATGCACTGACGTCAGAACTGGTGAAGGGCCTGAAAATTGCCTTCAGCACCGCTGAGGGTGAGAAATGCCCGCGTTGCTGGCATTACACCACCGATATCGGTTTGGTGGCGGAGCATGCAGATCTCTGCGGCCGCTGTGTTATCAACGTAGCCGGCGACGGCGAAAAGCGTAAGTTTGCCTAATGAGTAAACCTATTTGTTCGACCGGCTTGCGCTGGCTGTGGCTGGTAGTCGTCGTGTTGGTACTGGATTTTGCCAGCAAGCAGTGGATCCTCGGTAACTTTGTGCTGGGCCAGTCTCAGCCATTGATCCCGTCGTTCAATCTGTTCTATGCGCGCAACTACGGTGCTGCGTTCAGTTTCCTCGCCGATCATGGCGGCTGGCAGCGTTGGTTCTTCGCCGGTATTGCGGTGGCTATCGTGGCGGTGCTGTTGGTGATGATGTACCGCAGCAGTGCACAGCAGAAGCTGAACAATATCGCCTATGCTTTTATCATCGGCGGTGCGCTTGGTAACCTGTTCGATCGCTTATGGCACGGTTTTGTTGTCGATTTTATCGACTTCTACGTAGGCGATTGGCATTACCCGACTTTCAACCTTGCAGATAGTTTTATTTGCGTAGGGGCGGCGATGATCGTGCTGGAAGGCTTCTTGTCGCCGGCGAACAAAAGCGCAAAGAGCAAAGGTGAGTAATATGACGGCTCAGGTTAACAGTAGCAGTGAAGTGCTGGTGCACTTCACGCTGAAACTGGAAGATGGTTCGACCGCAGAATCCACCCGCAGCAGTGGCAAACCGGCACTGTTCCGTTTGGGTGATGGCAGTTTGTCCGAGCCGCTGGAAGCACAGTTGCTTGGCCTGAGTGCGGGCGACAAATGTGCTTTTACCTTACAGCCGGAAGCGGCATTTGGTGCAGAGAACCCGGATCTGGTCCAGTTCTTCTCGCGTCGCGATTTCGCGGAAACCGGGGTGCCGGACGTCGGCACAATTATGCTGTTTACCGCTGTCGATGGTAGCGAAATGCCAGGCGTAGTACGTGAAGTGGCGGAAGATTCGATTACCGTTGATTTCAACCATCCGCTGGCGGGCCATCCGGTAACCTTCGATATCGAAGTGCTGGAGATCGATCCGCAGCAGGAGGAGACGCATGCAAATATTGCTGGCTAACCCACGCGGCTTCTGTGCTGGGGTTGATCGTGCGATCAGTATCGTTGAACGTGCGCTGGAAATTTACGGCGCGCCTATCTATGTACGCCACGAAGTGGTGCATAACCGCTATGTGGTAGATAGCCTGCGTGAGCGCGGGGCGGTGTTCATTGAGGAAATCACCGAAGTGCCGGATGGGTCTATTTTGATCTTCTCGGCGCACGGTGTTTCTCAGGCGGTACGAGCAGAAGCCAAAGCACGTGATTTGACCATGCTGTTTGATGCAACTTGCCCACTGGTAACCAAAGTACATATGGAAGTGGCGCGAGCCAGTCGCCGTGGTACCGAGGCGATCCTGATTGGTCATGCGGGCCATCCAGAAGTGGAAGGCACCATGGGCCAGTACAGTAACCCTAAAGGGGGCATGTACCTGGTCGAGTCGCCAGATGATGTGTGGAAGCTGCAGGTGAAGGATGAGAGCAACCTGTGCTTTATGACACAAACCACATTGTCGGTGGATGATACGTCTGACGTGATCGATGCATTGCGCAAGCGCTTCCCGAGCATTATCGGCCCGCGTAAGGACGATATCTGCTACGCCACCACTAACCGTCAGGAAGCAGTACGTAACCTGGCTGGTGATGCGGATGTGGTTCTGGTTGTGGGGTCGAAAAACTCGTCTAACTCTAACCGTCTGGCGGAGTTGGCTCAGCGTGTCGGCGAGCCGGCATATCTGATTGACTCCGCGGCTGACATTCAGGAAGCCTGGCTGAAAGGTGCCCGTAATATTGGTGTTACCGCCGGAGCATCCGCACCTGACGTGTTGGTTCAGGATGTGATCAGTCGTCTGAAGGCGCTGGGTGGTGCTAACGTGCAGGAAGTCAGTGGACGCGAAGAGAACATCGTGTTTGAAGTGCCGAAAGAGCTGCGGGTTGATATCAAGCAGGTTGAATAAGCATCAGCTACAAATAAGATAACGGGGAGCCTAGGCTCCCCGTTTTGCTTTTGGGGGCGGTGCCAGGAAATAAAAGTATAACGTTGAGTAGGGAAATGGGGCTAATTCAAATTTTCTGCTATTTAAAGTCAAATTTGTTCTGACAATTTGAATTAATGATAGAGGAAATACTTATATAGGAAGTGAGAGAGTTATTAAGGATAATATCATTAGTCTGCAATCTAAATGAGCTCTGGTGCTGGTCAGCAATGGGCTGAAAAGTTAAATAACTAAATTAAGTGGTGTTACGGAAACTTCTTATTTCATTAAGTTCTGAACTGCTCTAAAGAATGCTTCTCTTTTTTCTGTAAATGGATTTTCATATGCTCTAATAAACGGCGAACTTTTAATGGTTGGCTGTCCCTTCTTGGCATAATGGCATAGCAATTAATATCGGGTAATCGCCACTCGGGTAACACTTCCACCAAATCACCGTTGTGTAATTCACGCTCAACATTGACAAAGAAATTACGGATGATTCCTTTGCCAGCCAGTGCCAATTCTTTCATCGCCATGCCGTTATTGGTAAATAAACGTCCGGTCATTCGCAACCGATGTTCTGCACCGTCATGGTGGAGCAGGCGAACAAACTGCGGATTGCCCAAGGGAGTAAAAGTGACCCATTGGTGGTGGGTTAGTGACTGAGGACTATCGGGTATGCCGTGGCTGGCAAGGTAGGTTGGAGAGGCACACAGGACTTCGCGAAAGCGTGCCAGCCGGGTCGAGACGTAACTGGAGTCGGCTAACACACCACCACGAATTGCCAGATCAATGCGTTGGCCTATCAGGTCGATTTTTTCGTCATGAATCTCCAATCTCAGTGTGATCCGTGGGTGTTCGTCCAGGAAGCTTTGCAGCGCCGGCACCAGATAATGGGTGGCAAACTCCGTGGAGGTGGCGACGCGCAATTCCCCCGCCAGTTCGCCGCGCAGGGCAGCGATACGCTGCTGTCCCCGTTCGGCTGCATGGATCATCAGTACACAATCCTCATAAAAACACAGTCCGGCCTCGGTCAGGCTCAATGAACGAGTAGAACGTAGAAGTAATTGAATGCCCAGTTCGGTTTCCAGCAAGCGGATATGCTGGCTGACGGCGGAAGTAGTAATGCCTAATTCTTTGGCTGCCATGCTGAACGCGCCGCAATCGACAACTTTAGAAAAAATGGCCATGCGTTTTAGAATATTACTCATAGTTTGTTAAGTTCAACTTAACCAAGATTGTGAATTATACGGGCTAATAATATAGCATTTTCTCTTCTATATTGCCTGAAGCAGATAAATCGTGAGGGCAGACTTATTTCCCGAGCGTCATCTCTCTTTTTGATAAGTCTTATTGCGTTTGCGAATAAATTGCCTGCGCCACATCTGAACAGGAGTTAATTGTGGATAGTGCTCGTATTAATACAATATCGTTAAAAATCCTTCATGAGCTATTGCAATATCGACGTCGGTTCCCAGGATTGGAAACCTCAAACAATGAGGAAGAACATGCCGTTTCTCAGGTACAATTACCGCGTATCCGTGCATTTATTGAAAACCAACAGCGTATTGAATTTGTACTCCCGGCCTTCCCAACAAAATCACCTAATACTAATAAGGTGATTGGTTCGGTGCCCGATATGGCAGAACGGCTGTCGCTGATATTCCTTAATTCTCTCTGCCAGCGTATTCAGCTTTATTACCCGCCAGGTGCGCATATCGTCATCTGTTCTGACGGTCATGTTTTCGGTGATTTGATCCGCGTCAGCGACGACGCCATTAACCATTATCAGCGCGAAATTGAAAACTTGTTACACGAAGTTGGGGCGACTCACCTGAGCGTGTTCAACCTGGGCGACGTGGAAGGGTTGGCCGAACATACCGGTGATTACGATCTCCTGCGTCAGTTGCTGGTCGACGGCTATGCCGAATCGGAAACGACGATCAAACAACAGTTGATGCAGGATGAACAAGGGTTACAGCTGTATCGTGCCATCACCCGCTTTTTGTATGAAGACAGTCAACTTCCTGATTACGTTGGTTCCAACGCGGCGCTGCAAAAAGATGCCAAACAACGTGCGTGTGGCGTGATACAGCGTAGCTGGGCTTGGGGCAATTTGTTGGCCCAGCATTTCCCATCGGCGATACGCTTGTCTATTCATCCGCAGCCTTCGGACAGCCTGAAAATGGGCATCCATATGATGCCAACAAAAGATGATTGGCTGACCCCGTGGCACGGTGTAGCGGCGAACATCAACGGACAGTTTGTATTGATGAAGCGCAAGGATGCTCAACAGTTAGCGGGTGAGCTGGTAACGATCCGCGGGACACCCAGCCATTACCTGATCGAACAGCCTCAAATGGCGTAATAGGCCACATTACGCCCGCAATCTTGGCGGGCGTCTTTTAACGGCACGGTTGCCGTGTGAGCAGCAAATTCGATTCAAGGAGAGTTACTGATGGACAATCAAACACTGAACTGCCGCATTGAACTGAATACCCCCTTTGGTGCGGTACTGACCCCTATGCACTCTGGGCAGCACATCAGCGAACTGCCGGTAGCTGCACTGCGGGCATTAGCGCAGCAGCATCATCTGCTGGTGTTGCGCGGCTTTGACTCCGGCTTTAACGACCCACAGGTACTGACTCATTATGCCGAGGGGTGGGGAGACATTATGATGTGGCCGTTCGGTGCTGTGTTGGACGTGAAAGAACACCCGGACGCCAAGGACCACATTTTCGACAGCAGTTATGTGCCACTGCATTGGGATGGTATGTACAAGCCGACCATTCCAGAATTCCAGCTGTTCCACTGCGTCGCTGCACCTTCACAGGATGAAGGCGGGCGGACTACCTTTGTAGATACCACACGCTTGCTGGCCAATGCCGATGAATCACTATTGGCCCAATGGCTGACGGTATCGATCTCCTACCGTATTAAGCAGGTGGTGCACTATGGCGGTGAGGTATGTTCGCCACTGGTGGTGACGCATCCAAGCGGCCATGGGCAGATCATGCGTTACAACGAGCCACCGACCGAGGGCAAGAAATTCCTGAATCAGCATGCTTTGGAATACCACGGCGTGCCGCAAGATCAACAGGAGGCTTTCCATCAGACGTTGCAGCAGCACCTGTACGATCCGCGCCACTATTATGCCCATCAATGGCAGCAGGGTGACGTGGTCATAGCTGACAACTTCTCATTATTGCACGGCCGTGAAGGTTTCACGGCCCGTTCCGCACGCCATTTGCAGCGCGTGCATATTCAGAGTAACCCGGTGTGCGCCAATCTGGCGCTGAAGCCGGCTAACGCAGAGGTTTAACCCGTTATGGCATGTATTCTGATGACCGCGGTGGCAACGCCGGGTCATGTTTATCCGATGCTGAGCATTGCTCGACACCTGATTGCGCAAGGGCATCAGGTTCGGGTGATGACCGGTGCCCTGTTTCGTGAACGTGCCGAAGCAGCTGGCGCGCAATTTATCGCCTTTGATGAGCGGGTGGATTTTGATTACCGCTATCTTGAACAGCACTTTCCAGAGCGTGCTGCGTTGCCTCCCGGTAATGCACAGATGGCGTTAGCGCTGAAAGATTTTTTTGCTGCGCCGATCCCACTATTGGATCAGCAATTACGCATCGCGATTACGGCTGAGCCCACGGATTTGTTGATGGTGGAAAACTGCTTCTATGGCGTGTTGCCACTGCTGCAGACGATGGATCGTCCCCCGGTGCTCGGCATTGGCGTGACACCGTTGTCGTATTCTTCAACGGATTCGATCTTCTACGGGCCGCGTATACCCCCCGCATTATTGCCTCGTGATCTGCTGCGTGAGCAACTGGTGGATGATGCGACCCGTTTGCTCATCGATGAAGTGCAACAGCGTTTTGATGTTGCGATGGCTCAATCCGGCGGTAAGCCACTGCAACAAGCGTTTACTGATGCATTGATTGGCGGCTGTGATCGCTTTTTGCAACTGGCCACCCCGGCGCTGGAATATCCCCGTGACGATTTGCCTGACAGCGTGCGCTTTATCGGTCCATTACGCCATGTAGCGACGGCGGAGCAGACTCCAGACCTCTGGGATGAGTCAGATCGTCGTCCGTTGGTGATCGTCTCGCAGGGCACGCTGGCGAATGTCGATCTGCACCAGTTGATTGTGCCAACACTGAAGGCGCTGTCGCAGTTACCAGTGCGGGTTTTGGCGACCACTGGCGGGCGTTCGGTCGAAGCACTGTTGGCGTTGTTGCCTGCCAACGCCAAGGTACAAGAGTTTATCTCTTTCGATCACTGGTTGCCGCAGGCGGCGCTGCTGATCACCAATGGCGGTTACGGTTCGATCAACGCCGCGTTGGATCACGGTGTCCCCTTGATTGTCGCCGGTACGGGGGAGGATAAACTCGAGGCAGCTACGCGGGTGGTCGCTGCGGGCTGTGGGGTAAACCTACAGACCAGCAATCCGGATGAAGCGCAGTTGAGGCAGGCTGTGCAGCAGATTCTGGCACAACCACTGTATCGACAGCGTGCGGCGCTGGTCCAGGCTGATTATGCTCGTCATGATGCGCTGGCGATGATCGCTGAGGAAGTGGTGGCATTAACCGGGTGAACAACCCGTTTCATGACCTTTTAGGCACCCTTCGTGGTGCCTTTTTTATGCAGTTTTATCCAGTCAAAACTGCATGATTATGTACAATCGCGAATGGGTGTTTATTGCAGCGAATGTTAACCCATTGACAGCATTACTGATGAAAAGCAGGGAATATCATAATTTTCTAATTATGAAATGAATCCTCTGGTGGTGATAAGGTGTGGCAGTTAACCTGAACCAATATCCCCACTATATTTGAAGTGGCATCTGTGTTGGCTGTGTTCACTCACCCGTAAGAGTACGTTCATCGGGGAAAACGCCTTTGCAGCCTGGGTGTCGCTCTGATTATCTCGGGTGCTGATATCACAATGACAAGAGAGCATGTATGACTGATTCACAAATCCGCATTGCGATTGCGGGTTCCGGCGGCCGTATGGGTCGTCAATTGATCCAGGCGGTACAACAGACGCCTGGTGTGGTGCTGGGTGCGGCGATTTCACGCCCGGGTTCAAGTCTGATCGGTGTTGATGCTGGTGAACTGGCAGGCATCGGTACGTTGGGCGTGGCTGTTAGCGACAGTCTGGAAAGCGTTGTCGATGATTTTGATATTCTGATCGACTTCACTCGTCCGGAAAGCTCCCTGGTGTATCTGGCTTTCTGCGTCGAGCATAAAAAAGCTATCGTGATCGGCACCACCGGTTTTGACGATGCGGGCAAAGATGCCATCCGCGCTGCTGGCGAGCAGATTGGTGTCGTGTTTGCTGCCAACTTTAGTGTGGGCGTTAATCTGGTGCTGAAACTGTTGGAAAAAGCTGCCCAAGTGATGGGTGACTATACCGATATTGAAATTGTAGAAGCACATCACCGCCATAAAGTGGATGCCCCGTCAGGGACCGCGCTGGCGATGGGGGAAGCGATCGCCGGTGCGCTAGGGCGTGATCTTAAGGAGTGCGCCGTGTATGCACGTGAAGGTTATACCGGCGAGCGTGACCCAAAGAGTATCGGCTTTGCCACTATTCGTGCTGGCGACATTGTTGGTGAACACACAGCCATGTTTGCCGACATTGGCGAGCGGGTGGAAATCACCCATAAAGCCTCCAGTCGCATGACTTTTGCCAGTGGCGCAGTTAAAGCCGCTATATGGTTGAATGACTGTGATAAAGGTCTGTTTGATATGCGTGATGTACTGGGTCTTGACCAGTTGTAATTAATTTATACACCATCGTGATGTGGTTGTATTAATCATAACCATATGATTAAAGGGCAATAATTTTATTGTCCTTTTTTTTAACATGAAAAATGATGTCTTCGTCATAATTATTGTTAGTGACGTGTATTTGTTTGTGTTTTTGTGGGTTTTTTCGTTCGTAATAGGCTTTGGTGATGTTTTCAACCCGATATTGGGTCTTCATTATTGCTATTTTCTGTCATCCCATCCCGCAACCGTTTACCAGCCCGAGTTTAGCGGTGTTTTTATGGCGACTGAGGCTATTAAACGCCGAGAAGTGCAAAAATAAGAGAAAAAATGGCGCTTTGGGTAGACAAGTGAAGCACTCATCATTAAAATGCGCCCAATTTGCCAAAAATTGACCTTGAGGGCGGTTTTTGCATTGATTTAGATCGCGATATCTGAATTAATATGCAAATATTGTGATTGATTATTCCTTGGAGGGTGTTTTGATTAAGTCAGCGCTATTGGTTCTCGAAGACGGAACCCAATTCCACGGTCGGGCCATCGGGGCAGAGGGTACGGCAGTGGGGGAAGTGGTCTTCAATACGTCGATGACCGGTTATCAAGAAATCCTCACTGATCCTTCCTACTCCCGCCAGATCGTTACTCTTACTTATCCCCATATCGGCAATGTCGGCACCAATGCTTCCGACGAAGAATCCTCCGCAGTACACGCCCAAGGCCTCGTCATTCGTGACCTCCCACTGATTGCCAGCAACTACCGCAACGAAGAAGGCCTGTCTGATTACCTGAAGCGTCATAACATCGTGGCGATTGCCGATATTGATACCCGCAAGCTGACTCGCCTGCTGCGTGAGAAGGGTGCTCAGAACGGTTGCATCATCGCCGCTGACACACCGGATGCTGCTTTGGCGTTAGCGAAGGCGAAAGCCTTCCCAGGCCTGAAAGGCATGGATCTGGCTAAAGAAGTGACCACCCAGGAAGCTTACAGCTGGCAGCAGGGTAGCTGGACACTTGAAGGCGAACTGCCGGAAGCCAAAACAGCTTCTGAACTGCCATTCCACGTTGTGGCATATGATTACGGCGCCAAGCGCAACATCCTGCGTATGCTGGTGGATCGCGGCTGCCGTCTGACGGTAGTACCGGCACAGACCCCGGCAGATGATGTATTGAAGATGAATCCGGATGGTATTTTCCTGTCCAACGGCCCAGGTGACCCAGAGCCCTGTGATTACGCTATCACGGCGATTAAACAGTTCCTGGAGACCGACATTCCGGTGTTTGGCATCTGCCTTGGCCATCAGTTACTGGCACTGGCTAGCGGCGCAAAAACCGTGAAGATGAAGCTTGGTCACCACGGCGGCAATCACCCTGTGAAAGACCTGGATAACGACTGCGTCATGATTACTGCGCAGAACCACGGTTTTGCGGTGGACGAAAATAACCTGCCGGCCGAACTGCGCATCACGCATAAATCCTTGTTTGACCACACGGTGCAGGGCATTCACCGCACCGATAAAGCAGCGTTTAGCTTCCAGGGTCACCCTGAAGCCAGCCCGGGCCCACATGATGCCGCGCCGCTGTTCGATCACTTTATCGAACTGATCGAGACTTACCGTTCTAACGCCAAATAATCAGGAGCAGTAAAAAATGCCAAAACGTACAGACATAAAAAGCATCCTGATCCTCGGCGCTGGCCCGATTGTTATCGGCCAGGCGTGTGAGTTCGACTACTCGGGTGCCCAGGCGTGTAAAGCGCTGCGCGAAGAGGGTTACCGGGTAATTCTGGTGAACTCCAACCCGGCCACCATCATGACCGACCCGGAAATGGCAGATGCGACCTACATCGAGCCAATCCACTGGGAAGTGGTGCGTAAAATCATCGAAAAAGAGCGTCCAGATGCCGTGCTGCCGACCATGGGCGGTCAGACCGCACTGAACTGTGCACTGGAGCTGGAACGTCAGGGCGTGCTGGCCGAGTTTGGCGTGACCATGATTGGCGCGACCGCTGACGCGATCGATAAAGCTGAAGATCGTCGCCGTTTTGACGTAGCAATGAAGAAAATCGGTCTGGACACCGCGCGTTCAGGCATCGCACACAACATGGAAGAAGCGCTGGCGGTTGCCGCTGACGTTGGCTTCCCATGCATCATCCGTCCTTCCTTTACGATGGGGGGCACCGGTGGCGGCATCGCTTATAACCGCGAAGAGTTCGAAGAGATCTGCGAACGCGGTCTGGACTTGTCACCAACCAAAGAGCTGTTGATTGACGAGTCGCTGATTGGCTGGAAAGAATACGAGATGGAGGTGGTGCGCGATAAGAATGATAACTGCATCATCGTCTGCTCGATTGAAAACTTCGACGCCATGGGCATCCATACCGGTGACTCAATCACCGTAGCACCGGCGCAGACGCTGACCGACAAAGAATACCAAATCATGCGTAACGCCTCGATGGCGGTGCTGCGTGAAATCGGCGTGGAAACCGGCGGCTCCAACGTGCAGTTCTCGGTTAACCCGAAAACTGGCCGTTTGATCGTCATCGAAATGAACCCGCGCGTGTCCCGTTCTTCGGCATTGGCGTCGAAAGCTACTGGCTTCCCGATTGCTAAAATCGCCGCCAAGCTGGCGGTGGGGTATACGCTCGATGAACTGATGAACGACATCACGGGTGGTCGTACGCCTGCATCGTTTGAACCGTCTATCGACTACGTTGTGACTAAAATCCCTCGTTTCAACTTCGAGAAATTTGCCGGTGCTAACGACCGTTTGACCACGCAAATGAAATCCGTTGGAGAAGTGATGGCCATTGGCCGCACCCAACAAGAGTCGCTGCAAAAAGCCCTGCGCGGTCTGGAAGTCGGTGCCACAGGTTTTGACCCGAAAGTCAGCCTGGATGACCCGGAAGCGTTGACCAAAATTCGTCGTGAGCTGAAAGATGCGGGCTCTGACCGTATCTGGTACATCGCTGACGCCTTCCGTGCCGGCCTGTCAGTTGACGGTGTATTCAACCTGACCAACGTTGACCGCTGGTTCCTGGTACAGATTGAAGAACTGGTGCGCCTGGAAGAGCAGGTGGCCGAAACCGGCATCAACGGCCTGACCCAAGAGTTCCTGCGTACCCTGAAGCGTAAAGGCTTCGCTGATGCACGTTTGGCCACTTTGGCTGGCGTCGCCGAAAGCGAAATCCGCAAACTGCGCCACGGTTATGGCCTGCATCCGGTTTACAAACGTGTGGATACCTGCGCAGCAGAGTTCGCCACCGACACCGCTTACATGTACTCCACCTATGAAGAAGAGTGTGAGTCCAACCCGACCAATGACCGTCCGAAAGTGATAGTGCTGGGCGGTGGTCCGAACCGTATCGGCCAAGGCATTGAGTTCGACTACTGTTGCGTACACGCCTCGCTGGCGCTGCGTGAAGATGGTTACGAAACCATTATGGTCAACTGTAACCCGGAAACCGTGTCTACCGACTACGACACCTCTGACCGCCTGTACTTCGAGCCGGTGACGCTGGAAGACGTGCTGGAAATCGTGCGCATCGAGAAACCGAAAGGCGTGATCGTGCAATACGGCGGCCAGACTCCGTTGAAGTTGGCGCGTGAGCTGGAAGCAGCAGGTGTGCCGATTATCGGTACCAGCCCGGATGCCATTGACCGTGCCGAAGACCGTGAGCGTTTCCAACAAGCGGTGCATCGTCTGGGCCTGAAACAGCCGGCTAATGCCACTGTTGCCACCATCGAACAAGCGGTGGAGAAAGCGGCGGGCATCGGTTATCCGCTGGTAGTGCGTCCATCCTATGTGCTGGGTGGCCGTGCGATGGAAATCGTGTATGACGACATCGACCTGCGTCGTTATTTCCAGAACGCGGTCAGCGTTTCTAACGACGCGCCAGTGCTGCTGGACCGCTTCCTGGATGACGCGGTAGAAGTCGACGTCGACGCCATTTGCGACGGCGAGCGGGTGCTGATTGGCGGCATCATGGAACACATCGAACAGGCGGGCGTGCACTCCGGTGACTCCGCTTGCTCACTGCCGGCGTACACCCTGAGCAAAGAAATTCAGGATGTTATGCGTCAGCAGGTTGAGAAATTGGCGTTTGAGCTGCAAGTTCGTGGCCTGATGAACGTGCAGTTTGCTGTGAAGAATAACGAAGTCTACCTGATTGAAGTCAACCCACGTGCAGCACGTACCGTGCCGTTCGTCTCCAAAGCGACAGGTGTACCCTTGGCCAAGGTGGCTGCGCGTGTGATGGCAGGCAAAACACTGGCTGAGCAGGGCGTGACGGAAGAAGTTATCCCGCCGTACTACTCAGTGAAAGAAGTGGTGTTGCCGTTCAACAAATTCCCAGGCGTTGACCCGATTTTAGGGCCAGAAATGCGCTCTACCGGGGAAGTGATGGGCGTTGGGCGCACCTTCGCAGAAGCCTTCTCCAAGGCGATGCTTGGTAGCCAGTCAGGCATGAAAAAACAGGGCCGTGCACTGCTGTCAGTACGTGAAGGCGATAAAGCCCGCGTGGTGGATTTGGCCGCAAGCCTGCTGAAACAGGGTTTCGAGCTGGATGCAACTCACGGCACCGCAGTGGTATTGGGCGAGGCGGGGATTAACCCACGTCTGGTCAATAAGGTGCATGAAGGTCGTCCGCACATTCAGGACCGTATCAAGAATGGCGAGTACACCTACATCGTTAACACCACGGCCGGTCGTCAGGCGATTGAGGATTCCAAGCTGATTCGCCGCAGTGCACTGCAGTATAAAGTGCATTACGACACGACCCTGAACGGCGGCTTTGCCACCGCGATGGCGCTGAAGGCAGATCCAACCGAGCAAGTCACTTCGGTACAAGAGCTGCACGCACGCATCGGTAAGTAATCTCCCATTGCCATAACATCAGGGCGCCGCAGTTAACTGCAGCGCCCTTTTTTATCTCTTTCAGTCAATTTGTTGTGTCGCGTTAAAAATTTCCGCTATCAATCAATACGTAAACTGTCACTCTTGTGATTGGTATATGCTTGAAGTATTGGCAAGGAACGAAGGAACGACGACAACCATGATCCTGATTATTTACGCCCATCCGTATCCACGGCATTCCCATGCCAACCAACGTCTGTTACAGGCGGTAAAGGATCTTCCCGAGGTGGAAGTCCGTTCGTTGTATGAGCTGTATCCCGATTTCAACATCGATATCAATGCTGAGCAGCAAGCCTTGGAGCGCGCCGATCTGGTGGTGCTGCAACACCCGATACAGTGGTATAGCCAACCGCCGCTACTGAAACTGTGGATTGATAAAGTGCTGGAGCATGGCTGGGCTTATGGCCATGAAGGCGATGCTTTGGTGGGGAAAGATGTCCTCTGGGCCGTTACCAGTGGTGGGGATGAACACCATTTTGAACTGGGTGATTACCCCAATTTTGCAGCATTGGCACAACCACTGCAGGCGACAGCATTGTATTGTGGCATGAACTGGCAGCCCTACTTTGCCGTGCATAACACCTTTACTTGCAATGAACCGGCGTTGATTGCTGCCGGTGAGGCTTACCGCCAGCGTTTAGTTGCATATCTGATGGAACACAGTGAACCGGCGGAGCAGGGAGTTGAGCATGGATAATCACAACATGATGATTGAGGGGCTGATCTATCTGGGATCGGCTGCGCTGTTCGTGCCGATTGCGGTACGACTCGGCCTGGGATCGGTACTCGGCTATCTGATTGCCGGCTGTATTATTGGTCCCTGGGGATTGAAATTGGTGTCCGACGCAGAGTCGATCCTCACCTTTGCCGAGATCGGCGTCGTGCTGATGCTGTTTATCATTGGGTTGGAGTTGGATCCGAAACGATTGTGGACGTTGCGGGCGTCGGTATTTGGCGGCGGCATTATTCAGATGGCGGCTTGCGGGCTAGCGCTGAGTGCTTTTTGTTATTTTCTCGGCCTGGACTGGAAGGTTGCGCTGCTGATTGGTCTGACACTGGCATTGTCCTCCACCGCTATTGCCATGCAGGCGATGAGTGAACGTAATCTGACACCATCGCCAATTGGTCGCAGCGCGTTTGCAGCATTGTTATTCCAGGATATCGCGGCGATCCCTTTGGTAGCGATGATTCCGCTATTGGCCAGCAGCGGTACTGCGACCACGTTGGCATCATTCGCCCTGTCGGCGGCCAAGGTGGTTGGGGCATTGGCGACGGTGGTACTGCTTGGTCGCTATGTCACTCGACCGCTGCTGCACTTTGTTGCCCGTTCCGGTATGCGTGAAGTCTTCAGTGCCGTGGCACTGTTCCTGGTCTTTGGTTTTGGCATTCTGCTGGAAATGGCCGGGCTGTCGATGGCGATGGGGGCTTTCCTCGCAGGGGTGATGTTAGCGAGTTCTGAATACCGCCATGCATTGGAAAGCGATATTCAGCCATTCAAAGGGTTGTTACTCGGGCTGTTCTTCATCGGCGTCGGCATGTCTATCGACTTCGGCACTTTGTTCCACCATCCGCTGCTGATCGCATCGCTACTGTTGGGCTTTATGCTGATCAAGGCAGCGTTGCTGTGGCTGATTGGACCGTGGCTGGGTGTGCCGAAACGTCAGCGTGGCATGTTTGCCATCTTGTTAGGTCAGGGCAGTGAGTTTGCTTTTGTCATCTTTGCGGCTGCGCAACTGGCTGGAGTTTTACCGCCAGAATGGGCCAAGTCGCTGACACTGGCTGTGGCTCTGTCGATGGCGATGACACCGTTGTTGTTAGTGGTGGCCTCACGGCTTGAGAAGAACGCGCCGAAAGACGAACGCCCGGCGGATGAGATTGACGATGAGAATGCCAGCGTAATCATCGCCGGATTTGGTCGTTTCGGTCAGATCGCCGGCCGTTTATTGCTGGCCAATGGCGTGCATACCGTGGTGTTGGACCACGACCCGGACCATATTGAAACACTGCGTAAATTCGACACCAAAGTATTTTATGGCGATGCCACCCGTGCCGATCTACTTGAGGCCGCGGGGGCTGAGCATGCCAAGGTGTTGATTAATGCTATCGATGACGTAGAGGCCAACTTGCAGTTGACCGAACTGGCCAAACGGCACTTCCCGCATCTGAAGGTGGTGGCGCGTGCACGTGACGTCGATCACTGGTATCAGCTGCGGCAGTTGGGGGTGGAAAGCCCGGAACGTGAAACCTTTGAAAGCTCGCTGCGTATCGGTCGTGAAACACTGGAGCTGCTGGGGCTGGATGCCTACGA
This sequence comes from Serratia grimesii NBRC 13537, assembly GCF_001590905.1. Taxonomy (GTDB): domain Bacteria; phylum Pseudomonadota; class Gammaproteobacteria; order Enterobacterales; family Enterobacteriaceae; genus Serratia; species Serratia grimesii. The sequence goes on along the minus strand of NZ_BCTT01000007.1, from coordinate 173,492 downwards.
GGCGCGTGAGAAAGCAGATACCTTCCGGCGTTATAACCTGAAGATGCTGGAAGAAACACTGGAAAATTATCAGGATACTGAATTCCGCCTTGCGAGCCTACAACGTGCCAAAGAGATGCTCAGTGCTGCTATCGAGCAGGACCAAAATCGACTGGCTCGGGTACAGCAAAGTGGTTGGCGTGGCAGTATTGATGGCAAAGCGCCGGAGGATGAAGTGGTGGAAGCCAAAGGATAAATCGAGTGGGCGCAGCGCGGTGCTGCGCCCTGTAACGGAGAGTTAACTCAGTGCGACTTTGATACCTAGTGCAATCAGCATACCGCCCAGCACTTTGTCGACGATCTTCTGAGTCTTTTCCAGCCCACGGCGTACTGGCCCGCTTTGAATAAGGAAGACCAGCGCCGGCCACCAGAGGGCAGACAGCCCCAGGATAATTCCCGCGTACCACAGCTTTTCGCCCAGCCCGGAGTTGATCTGCAATACCTGAGTGAACACGGCCAGGAAGAATAACGTGGCTTTTGGGTTGAGCAGATTGCACAGGTAGCCTTGTACAAAGGCACTTCTCAGGCTCACCTGCTGTTGTGGCAGATTGCTGACATTCATCTTGCTGCCGCCGCGTGAAAGCAACGCCTGAATCCCAACCCAGATCAGGTATACCGCCCCAGCGTATTTCAACACGTTGAACAGCCATGGCGTGGTGGTGATCACCACGGCCAAGCCGGCAACACAGTAAGACATGTGGGTTGCGACGCCGCAGAACACACCGAAGGCGGTCATCATGGCGGCCAGTCGCGGATAACGGGCCGCGTTCTTGATCACCAGGAAAAAATCCGGACCTGGTGATAGCATCCCCAAGGCTGCAATACCGGCAACGAATAGCGAAGTTTCAAGCATGATTTGACTCTCTGCACAAAAGGCCTAATTGCGCTGATAATAACGCTGCTTCTCCTGATGCGCATCAACCAAATGAGGTAATGTTTGGCAATAAGATGAACATTATTTTGATGAACCAGGGGCCCCCATGCAGCAGCCGACCACCACCGACACCCCGCCGCCGCAGCGGCAACAGCGTGAAATCACCCGTCTGTGTATTCAATGCGCCTTGCTGTTGTTACAGCATGGGGCGGAAAGTATGGTGGTGGAGCAGTTGTCGACGCGTTTGGGGTTGGCATTGGGCATGGACAGCGTAGAAAGTTCGATATCGGCCAACGCGGTGGTGTTGACGACCCTCAGTCACGGTGAATGCTTAACCACGACACGCAAGAACGTCGATCGCGGCATCAATATGCAGATGGTGACCGAGGTGCAACATATCGTTATTTTGGCAGAACACCGGCTGGCGGATGCACACGACGTGGCCCGCCGTCTCCAGAAAATTCGCCCGCTTCGCTATCCACGCTGGCTGGTGGTGTTGATGGTGGCGTTATCTTGCGGTTGCTTCAGCATGCTCAACGGTGGCGATCAAAAAGCGTTTGCCGTGACCTTTATCGCCAGTGGTCTGGCCATGTCGGTGCGCCAAATGCTGACCGCCCGCCACATGAATCCGTTGATCAATTTTTGTCTGACGGCCTTTGTCGCCACTTCGGTTTCCGGCTTGCTGCTGCGATTGCCGGTATTCAGCCAAACCTCCACGGTGGCGATGGCTGCCAGCGTGCTGCTGCTGGTACCCGGGTTCCCACTGATTAACGCGGTCGCCGATATGTTTAAGGGGCACATTAATACCGGCTTGGCGCGTTGGGCGATGGCGAGTTTGCTGACGCTGGCCACTTGTATCGGTGTAGTGATGGCGATGTCGCTGTGGGATCTGCGGGGGTGGTCATGAGTTTGCTTTGGGCCTTACTGCAGGACATGTTGCTGGCGGCGGTACCGGCGCTGGGTTTTGCCATGGTATTTAACGTGCCGGTGCGCGCGCTGCGTTATTGTGCACTGCTTGGCGCAGTAGGCCACGGTTCACGCATGCTGATGATGCACGCAGGAATGAACATCGAATGGGCCACGTTTTTGGCATCGATTTTGATCGGTATGATCGGTATTTACTGGTCGCGCTGGCTGTTGGCACACCCGAAGGTGTTTACCGTGGCGGCAGTGATTCCGATGTTCCCAGGGATACCGGCTTATACTGCGATGATCTCGGTGGTGGAAATTTCGCATCTGGGTTATAGCGAGGCGCTGATGGCCACCCTGATGAGTAACTTCCTCAAGGCCTGTTTTATCGTCGGCGCGTTATCGATCGGGCTGTCATTACCCGGGCTGTGGCTATATCGGAAACGCCCGGGAGTCTAAGCGTGATCAGCCGGTAAAATTGAGTATTAGTTATGCTGATAAGAGCTATCTTATATATTCATATTGCTTGATTAGCCTATCGACGGCAGATAGGGCTTTACGTATAGTGTGAGCAATTTTGCTGCCTACACAGGGTTTAACAATGATTATCAGCCTGATCGCTGCCTTGGCGGCGGATCGCGTTATTGGTATGGAAAACGCCATGCCGTGGCACCTGCCAGCAGATTTAGCGTGGTTTAAACGTAACACGCTGAATAAACCGGTTATTATGGGCCGTAAAACGTTCGAGTCCATTGGTCGTCCATTGCCGGGCCGCCATAACATCGTTTTAAGCAGCCGTCCTGGCAGTGAAACCGGGGTGACTTGGGCGACGTCGCTGGACGAAGCACTGGCCGCTGCTGGCGATGTCGAAGAAGTCATGGTGATGGGCGGTGGGCGTATTTATACCCAATTCCTGCCACGAGCCAACCGCATGTACCTGACGCATATCGATGCCGAAGTCGGTGGTGACACTCATTTCCCTGACTATGAGCCGGATGAATGGGAAACCTCGTTCAGTGAGTTCCACGATGCTGACGAGCTGAATTCTCACAGCTATTGCTTCGAGATTTTAGAACACCGCTAATAATCGGGTGTTAGCAATATCCTACAAAGGGCGCAAGAGATTGCGTCCTTTGTCGTTTCTGCGGGCAAAGGTTTCCTGACTTTTAGTTGTAACATTTTCGTCACACTTCCTGATTAGTATGAAGCCCAACTCTGAGCGCCCGGCAACTCTGGTGAATCTTGATCGCGGCGCCATATTAAAAAGGAAATAAACCTATGACGACCAAAATTGAGCAATTAGATGCCGATCGCCTGACCGATCCCACCCGCCGTAAGTTACTGCTGGGCAGCGCAGGTGCCGTTGGCCTGGCCGGTTTCCTCGGCGGCGGCATTTGGACCGTGTCCGCCGAGGCACTGGCAGAGGATTTACCGCCAAATAAGCTGCTGGGCTTCAAAGGCATTGCGGCCTCAACGGCCGATGAGGTGGCGATTGCACCGGGGTACCGCGCTGAGGTGCTGATCTCTTGGGGGGAACCGCTGGTAGAGGGGGCCGCCGCGTTTGACCCGCAGGGCAACAACAGCGCCGCCGACCAGGAAAAGCAATTCGGCGATAATAATGACGGTATGAGCTTCTTCCCGATTGATGACAACCACGGCGTGATGGCCATCAACAACGAATACGTTAATGAGCAATACCTCTTTGCCCACGGTGGCACCAAAGCCACCAGCCTGGAAGATGTGCGAAAATCTCAGGCCGCACATGGTGTTTCTATTGTTGCGGTGCACCGTGACGGTGACAGCCAGCGTTGGGAGGTAGAACGCCCGTCACGTTATAACCGCCGCATTACGGCCAACACCGAGATGCAGTTCAGCGGCCCGGCTGCCGGTCATGCATTGCTGCAAACGGCAGCCGACCCTACTGGGCGAAAGGTGCTGGGCACCTTCGGCAACTGTGCCAACGGTAAAACGCCCTGGGGCACTTACCTGACCTGTGAAGAGAACTTCGATACCTATTTTGGCACCCATCAGGCCGACTATAAGACCACGGCGGAGCAAAAGCGCTATACGCTAAAAGTCAGCGAACCGGAACGCAACTGGCCAGATTACGACGAGCGTTTTGACGTGGCGAAGAACCCGAATGAATTTAACCGCCACGGTTGGATTGTCGAAATCGACCCAATGAATCCGACCTCGACGCCAATCAAACACACAGCGCTGGGTCGCTTCAAACATGAAAATGCCGCGGTAACCGTTGCCAAGGATGGTCGCCTGGTGGTTTACATGGGGGACGATGAGCGCGGCGAGCACATTTATAAATACGTTTCCAAAGGCGTGGTCGACGTGGCTAACCCGGCCAATAACCGTACCCTGCTGGACGAAGGCACGCTGTATGTCGCTCAGTTTGACGGTGACGCCAGCGGCACACCGTTGAAAGGCACCGGGCGCTGGATTGCCCTGGAGTTCGGCAAAAATGGCCTGACGCCGGAAAATGGCTTCCGGGATGAGGCCGAAGTGCTGATCTTCGCCCGCAAAGCTGCGGCACAGGTGGGCGCCACCAAAATGGACCGCCCGGAATGGATCGCAGTCAACCCGCATGATGGTCGCGCCTACTGCACATTGACCAACAATAGCAAGCGCGGCGAAGAAGGTATGCCATTGAACGCGGCTAACCCACGCCCGAACAATGTCTATGGCCAGATTATCCGTTGGGATGAAGGTGGCGATGCCACGGCGGCGTCATTCAACTGGGATATTTATGCACTGTGTGGAAACCCGATTGCGCACCCGGAAGGAGTGAATCGTGGTACGCCAAACATTACTGCGGACAATACCTTTAACAGCCCGGATGGCTTAGGTTTTGATAAGTCAGGTCGTCTGTGGATCCTCACCGACGGTAAATACAGTAATAAGGGCGACTATGCAGGTCAGGGGAACAACCAGATGCTGGTGGGCGATCCACTCAGTGGCGAGATCCGCCGCTTTATGGTTGGGCCAAAGTCGTGCGAGTTAACCGGGATTACCTTCACTCCGGATTACAAGACGATGTTCGTCAACGTACAGCACCCGGGCGAAGAGGGGGATTCTCATTTCCCGAACAACAGTCCGCGCCCGCGCTCGTCAGTATTGATGATTACGCGTGAAGACGGTGGAGTGATCGGGGCTTAACCAGAAAATAGCGGGGCGGTGTTGACCGCCCCGGCTTGATTATGACGCTACCTGTTGGTGCACGCCGTCCAGCAGCTCTCGGCGATTAGCCGGTTGGGTAAAGTACTGCTTATCTTCCCAGCGCAACATGGTCAGGTCACCTCCCCAGCAACAGCCAGTATCGAGACCGATAACGCCTGCTGGCGTACCCTTACCTTCCAGTGATGCCCAATGACCAAAGATAATGGTGTAATCGGCATTGACCAGTCGTGGCAATTCAAACCAAGGCTTGAGTGGGGCCGGTGCTGTACCTGGCGCATCTTTACAGATCATATCAAGCTGGCCGTTCGGGAAGCAGTAACGCATACGTGTCAGGGCGTTGGTGCTAAACCGCAGGCGTGCTAATCCGCTCAGATCTGGGCTCCAGTTGTTCGGCATATCGCCGTACATGGCGTCGAGGAATAGCGGATAGCTGTCACTGCTCAGTACGGCTTCCACTTCACGGGCGCAGATTTGTGCCGTTTCAATGTCCCATTGCGGGGTGATTCCGGCATGTGCCATCACCAGTTTGAGTTGTTCATCCACTTGCAGCACCGGTTGGCGGCGCAGCCAGTTGATAAGCTCATCAGCGTCAGGGGCTTCCAGCAGTTGAGTGATGCGATCTTTAGGCTTATTGCGACTGATACCCGCATAGACAGCTAACAGGTGCAGATCGTGGTTGCCCAACACCATACGTACCGCAGGACCGAGTGAACGCACGTAACGCAGCACGTCCAACGAACCGGGGCCGCGGGCAACCAAATCACCGGTCAGCCACAGCCGGTCATGCTGAGGATCGAAAGCAACTTGGGCCAATAGCGACTGCAGTTCATCAAAACAGCCATGAACATCGCCGATAAGATATGTCGACATAGAATTAGTGGATCAGTGTTGGAATAGCTAAGCGGAACACGGGAATAGCGGTCTGGAACGGTTGACCTTGATGATCAACCATTTCGTAATGCCCTTCCATGGTACCCAGTGGCGTTTCAAGAATCGCGCCGCTGGTGTATTGGAATTCTCCCCCAGGTGGAATGAGAGGTTGTTCGCCAACCACCCCTTCACCCTGAACTTCGGTTTGACGGCCATTGCTGTTGGTAATCAACCAGTAACGGCCCAGCAGTTGTACGTTGAAACGCCCCAAATTGCGGATGGTGATGGTATAAGCGAAGACGTAACGTTCTTCCTCAGGTATCGATTGTGATTCCACATAGACACTTTGTACCTGAATACATACACGAGGCGAATCAATCATGACCACTACTCCTTATTGCTGCGGCGCGGGATTGGCTGAAAGCCAGTTAGCCAGCTTACAGTATTGCGCCACAGAAATATTCTCTGCTCTAAGTACCGGATCGATACCCAATTCCGTCAGTTGCTCTGGCGTGAACAGGTCACCCAGGCTGTTGCGGACAGTCTTCCGGCGCTGGTTGAACGCCTGAGTTGTAATCCGGCTTAGCATGCGTACGTCACCCACTGGGTTTGGGTTCACCAGGTGCGGAACCAGACGTACCACAGCGGAATCCACTTTTGGCGCTGGGGTGAAAGAGGTCGGTGGTACTTCCAGCACCGGGATGACGTTGCAGTAGTACTGTGCCATCACGGTTAAACGCCCGTAGGCTTTGCTGTTTGGCCCAGCAACCAGACGGTTGACTACCTCTTTCTGCAACATAAAGTGCATGTCGCGGATGGCCTGAGTATAGCTGAAAAGGTGGAACATCAGCGGTGTCGAAATGTTATACGGCAGGTTACCAAACACGCGCAGTGGTTGGCCAGCCTGCTCGGCCATTTCGGCAAAGTTCACCGTCATGGCATCTTGCTGGTGAATGGTCAGTTTGTCTTTCAGCTGCGGGTGGTTCGCCAGACGAGCCGCCAGATCGCGGTCCAGCTCAATCACTGTCATGCGGTCCATACGTGCGCCAACCGGCTCGGTCAATGCACCCAACCCGGGACCTATTTCAACAACCGCTTCACCCGGTATTGGGTGAATGGCAGAGACAATGCTATCGATGACAAACTGATCGGTTAAAAAGTTCTGTCCAAAGCGTTTGCGGGCAAAGTGCCCTTGGTGGACTTTATTATTCATTACAATTAATTATCATTTTAATGGCGAGATTCAAGGCCGTTTTGAAACTGCCTGCATCGGCGGTGCCGGTGCCTGCAAGTTCTAAAGCGGTACCGTGGTCGACCGAGGTACGGATAAAAGGCAAACCGAGGGTAATATTTACCGCCCGGCCGAACCCTTGGTATTTTAGCACTGGCAGACCCTGATCGTGATACATCGCCAGCACAGCGTCGGCATGTTGCAGATATTTGGGCTGGAACAGGGTGTCTGCCGGCAGTGGGCCGATCAGATGAATACCTTCAGCACGCAGCGCGTCAAGCGCCGGGATAATGGTATCGATCTCTTCACGTCCCATATGGCCGCCTTCTCCGGCATGCGGATTTAAACCACAGACATAAATTTGTGGTTGGGGCAGGCCAAATTTGGTTTTCAGGTCATGGTCGAGAATATGGATGACTTCATGCAGACTCTGCTGGGTGATAGCGCCAGGTACCGCCAGTAAAGGCAGATGAGTGGTCGCCAGCGCCACGCGCAGCTCTTCGGTCGCCAACATCATCACGACACGATCGCAGCCGCTGCGATCGGCAAAGAATTCGGTATGGCCAATAAAGGGGACACCGGCATCGTTAATCACGCCTTTGTTCACCGGGCCGGTTATCAGTGCGGCGAATTCGCCATTCAGACAACCGTCGCAGGCGCGTGCCAGCGTTTCCACCACGTAGGCGCTATTGCCCACGTTCAATTCACCCGCTACTACCGTATGAGCGAGCGCGACGGGTAAGACCGTCAGCGTACCGGCTCGCTGTGGCAGGGCTGGCTGCTGTGGTTGATAGTCGCGCAGTTGCAACGGCAGGTTTAACTGCCGGGCGCGCTCAAGCAACAAGGCCGGATCCGCGCACACCACAAGTTCAACAGGCCAATCCTGTTGCGCCAGCGCTGCCACCAAATCCGGCCCAACCCCGGCAGGCTCGCCGGGGGTGATTACGATACGATTATTGTTGTGCATTACCGTCAAGGATCTTCACGTAAGCCTGAGCACGTTGTTCCTGCATCCAGGTTTGCGCTTCTTCAGCAAACTTGCGGTTGAACAACATGCGGTAAGCACGGTCTTTCTGCGCCGCGTCGGTTTTATCCACCTGACGCGTATCCAGCAACTGAATCAGGTGCCAGCCGAAGGAAGAGTGCACTGGTTGGCTGACTTCGCCTTTACTCAGTTTCATTAAGGCATCGCGGAAAGCGGGATCGTAGATGTCTGGAGAAGCCCAGCCGAGATCACCACCCTGAAGTGCAGAACCTGGATCCTGAGAAAGCTGTTTAGCTTCGTCAGCAAACTTGGCGCGGCCGCTCTTGATTTCAGCAGCAACAGCTTGCAGTTTTGCACGTGCCTGATCGTCGGTCAGCACCACAGACGGCTTCAGCAGAATATGACGTGCATGAACCTCGGTGACGGATACTGACTGGTTTGCACCACGGATATCGTTCACTTTCAGGATGTGGAAGCCAACGCCAGAACGGATTGGGCCGACCACATCACCTTTTTTAGCGTTAACCAGTCTTTCGGCGAACAGAGTAGGGATTTCCTGCAGCTTGCCCCAACCCATGTTGCCGCCTTTCAGCGCCTGGGAATCCGCGGAGTAGGCGATCGCCAGCTTGCCGAAGTCGGCCCCGCCGTTGATTTCACCCATCAGTTTTTTAGCCAAGGCTTCCGCGTCGTCAACCTGCGCCTGCGACGGATTTTCCGGCAGCGGGATCAGGATGTGACTGATGTTCATTTCAGTATCGCTACCGTTCTGAGCGCCAACCTGCGTTGCCAGTGAGTCGACTTCCTGAGGCAGGATGGTGACGCGTCGGCGAACTTCGTTGTTACGCACTTCAGAAATCAGCATTTCCTTACGGATCTGCGAACGGTAAGTGTTGTAGTTCAGACCTTCATACGCCAGACGGCTGCGCATCTGATCGATGCTCATTTTGTTCTGTGCGGCGATATTACTGATGGCTTTGTCCAGATCGGCGTCGGAAACGTTGATCCCCATTTTCTTGGCCATCTGCAATTGGATGTTATCCATAATCAGACGCTCAAGGATCTGGTGACGCAGTGTCTTGTCATCCGGCAATTGTTGCCCGGCCTGCTGCGCATTAAGTTTCACCGACTGCAACAGGGTGTTTACGTCGCTCTCAAGCACAACGCCGTTATCCACGACGGCGGCGACTTTATCCACTTCTTGGGGTGCTGCGAACGCGGTATTGGCGCAAACCACCAATCCGAGAATAAGCGTTCTCCAGTTCTTCATACATTTCCCATTATGTAATCCGCAAATGCGGGTGAAAGTTCTCGTTTTCAAAGTGTTACAAAGCATCAAAATGCACGCTGGTAAGGCAGAATGCCGGAACGCAACATTTCCGCGGAGCCCAGACTGTGATCGCTGCTCAGGCCACGCAGTTCGACGTTGAATGAAACTTTGTTGTCATAAACGCTGGTATTGTTGCTGTTGTTCCAGTCGGTGATCTTGCGCTCATAGCCCAAGGTTACCGCCCAACAGCAGGTGTTGTACTTCACGCCGAGCAACTGATCGGCAGATTGTTTTGCACGGGTGTCGTAGTAATAAGCACCTACAACGGCCCAGCGATCGGCAATCGGCCAACTGCCGGTGACGCCCACTTGCGAAATACCGTCCTGATAAGCCGGAACCTGCGTGGTATTCAACGCCGTCTCAATATACTCCGGTGTAGCGTAACGGTAGTTCAACTGCAATACGCGTTCAGAATCCTGACGGTACTCCAGTACACCATTACCCAATGAGATGCTATTGAGACGCGTGTCATACTGCAGACCGCCACGCAGACCCCAACGATCGTCAATCTTCCAATAGCTATCGCCAGCCCAAGCCAGGCTACCGGTATCGTCATTGTTGTCGTAACGCGTCGTTTGGTCGCCGGTACGAGAACGGCTGAAGTAGTAGATTTGACCTACGGAAACATTAAAACGTTCAACCAGCGCGTCATCATAAATACGCGAGGTCAAACCGGTTGAAATACGGTTCTGCGAAGCAATGCGATCCAAACCGCTGTAGGTTCGGTCACGGAACAAGCCAGAGTAGTCGGTTTGCAGCAATGTGGTGTCGTAGGTATAGATGTTGCTTTGGTCACGATACGGCACATACAAATACTGCACGCGCGGCTCGAGGGTTTGTGTATAGCCCTCAGACCAGTTCATTGGGCGATCGAATACCATCTTGCCGTCGACTTTGAACTGCGGTAGAACGCGGTTCACCGAATCTTCCAAGTCTGGCGCATTGTTACCGGTGCGGTTCTTGTAGTTGGTAGCAAAACCGTCTGGAATATCCTGCTGATAGTGGGTCGCCAGCAGTTTGGCTTCGGTGTTCAGACTGCCCCAACCGTTGGTCAATGGCAGGCTTAACGTTGGTTCCATATGCAGACGCGTGGCGTCAGGGCTGTATGGGTTAACGCTAATGAACTTGGCTGCCTGGCCATAAATGTGGAAATCGAACGGGCCAATATCGTCTTTATAGTAGTTCAGGTCCAACTGTGGCTGAACTTTATAAGAATCCGATTGGCTGCGGTCGGTATCGTCATAGATCTGGAACTGTTTGGAGCTTAAGGTTGCGTCCCAGTTATCAATGGCGTAGCCGACGCTGAATTTCTGCGTGGCATAACCGTCGGTTGTTGAGCCGTATTTGGAGTCCAGATCGGTAAAGTATTTGGAGTCACTGACCTTGGTGTAGTCGACGTTGAAACGCCACACCTTGTCCATGACACCATTGTGGTTCCAGTAGAATAACCAACGCTTGCTGTCGTCAGGATTGTCCTTGCTGTATTCCTTATCGTTCGGCAACCAGTCTAATTCCATCAGGCCCAAGCCAGGCTCTACCAGATAGCGGAATTCGTTCTGCAACTGCAAGCCACGCCGGGACATGTAGTGTGGTGTGATGGTGGCGTCGAAGTTTGGCGCAATGTTCCAGTAATACGGCAGCATGAACTCAAAGCCATTGCTGCTACCATATTTTGCATTCGGGATCAGGAAACCGGAACGACGTTTATCACCCACCGGCAATTGCAGGTAAGGACTGTAGAATACGGGGACGCCGCCAATTTTAAAGCGGGCGTTCCAGATTTCTGCAACCTGCTCTTCGCGGTCGTGGATCACTTCGGAGCCGACTACGCTCCAGCTGTCGTCACCCGGCAAGCAGGATGTAAAGGTGCCGTTTTCCAGAATGGTGTAACGGTTGGCACCGCGCATCTTCATCTTGTCGGCGTCACCGCGCCCCTGACGGCCTACCATTTGGTAGTCACCTTCATAGACATCGGTATCTTTATTATTCAGGTTTGACCAGGCTTTCGGACCTTTCAGTTTAATCTGATTGTCGCTGTAGTGCACGTCACCGGTCGCCGTTACGGTACGTACCGGCTCGGTCTGCCCTGGGTTTTGCGTCTGGTTAAGCTCCACCTGTTTGGCGGTCAGGGTGCTGTTGCCTTGCTCAATATTCACGTTACCGGTGAACAGCGCGCTTTTTGGATAATCTGCGCGAGAGTCATCAGCGTGAATAGTGACGGGCTGGCTGTTAGGATCGCCGCTGACCAGCGGTTTGTCATAAACAGGTACGCCAAGCATACATTGCTCAGCCAGGTCAGCCAGCGCGTGCTGACTGTAGAGTGCCGTCCAAATCAGTGTGGCCAGCAGTGTTGGGAAACTTTTTTTCATACGCGGTTTTGGTGTTCCGTCATCAGAGGCGTCATGTCCGGCAAACGGTCAGAGACTATATCACTCATCTGCGTTGCGCTAGTGTTAAATCCGGCCGTTTACTTGCGTCGTCGATAGGCGCAAAGATAAATGACAGGTATGATAATCCAAATCCTGGGAAAAATCGCCTTAACCCTTACCTAAGACGGAAGGGAGCAGTCGGCTTTCGGCATGATAATTGAGGAGTATATGCAGTATTGGGGAAAACTGCTCGGGGTCATCGTGGCCATTTGGGCTGGCGCGGGATTCTGGGGTGTAGTTTTGGGGCTGATTGTCGGTCATATGATTGACACTGCGCGCAGCAACAAGCGTAGCCGGGGCTTTTTCGCCGATCAGCAAACGCGGCAAACGTTGTTTTTCCGCACCACTTTTCAGGTGATGGGTCACCTGACTAAATCAAAAGGGCGTGTTACCGAGGCGGATATTCAGATCGCCAGCCTGTTTATGGATCGTCTACAACTGCACGGTGAAGCCCGTACGGCGGCGCAGCAGGCGTTTCGTGAAGGCAAGCAAAGCCAGTTCCCGTTGAGGGAGACACTGCAGCAGTTCCGCAGTATCTGCTTCGGTCGTTTTGACCTGATTCGGATGTTTCTGGAAATTCAAATCCAGGCGGCATTCGCCGACGGTTCGCTGCATCCAAACGAGCGGCAGGTGCTGTATGTCATCGCTGAAGAATTGGGCATTTCACGGGCGCAGTTTGATCAGTTCCTCAGCATGATGGAAGGTGGACGCCAATTTGGCGGTGGTCAGCAAGGCGGGTATTCGCAGGGCGGTTACCAGCAGGCGCAGCGTGGGCCTACTTTGGATGATGCCTGTAAAGTGCTGGGTGTCAGCAGCAGCGACGATGCGACTACCATCAAGCGTGCTTACCGCAAGCTGATGAGCGAGCACCATCCGGATAAGCTGGTGGCGAAAGGTTTACCACCGCAAATGATGGAAATGGCCAAGCAGAAAGCGCAGGAAATTCAGGCGGCATATGACCTGATCAAGCGTGAAAAAGGCTTCAAGTAACGATACCCGTCATACTTGAAGCTGCCTCTTTGTTGGCTGCGCCTGCTCACCCCGGTCACATAGTTGACTATGCTCCCGGGGATTTACATGCTTGCCGCCTCGACGCAACTCCAATTATTTAGGGTATAGAACCGTCATAGTTGAAGCTGCCTCTTTGTTGGCTGCGCCTGTTCACCCCGGTCATGTACTTTCTGTACGTTTCCGGGGTTGCGCTTAGTTACCGACTTTCTGCAACTCGAAGTATTTGGGGTATAGCCGTCCGGTGGTGTTAGAAATCCGGCTCGGCGCGAAAATGCATAGGTGTCTGGAATGCGGGGTGGGTAATACGCAGTTCCTGGGCGTGCAGCTGTAGCCGGGGTGCCATGGCCTTGGCTTCTGGATGTGCATAGAAACCGTCACCGAGGATCGGGTGGCCTAGCGCCAGCATGTGCACGCGCAATTGGTGCGAGCGACCGGTTATCGGCATGAGTTTTACCCGCGTGCTGCCATCGGTATCACGTGACAGCACCAGGTACTCAGTCTGTGCCGCTTTACCCGTTTCAAAACACACTTTCTGCAACGGCCGGTTAGGCCAGTCACAAATCAGTGGCAAATCCACCAAACCTTCGTCGTGCTCCAGATGGCCCCATACGCGAGCGATATAGGACTTCTTCGGTTCACGTTCGCGGAACTGGCGTTTCAGTTCACGCTCTGCCGCCTTGTTCAGCGCCACCACAATCACACCACTGGTTGCCATATCCAGGCGATGCACCGACTCGGCGGCCGGAAAGTCTGCCTGAATGCGCGTCATCAGACTGTCTTTGTTTTCCGGCGCACGGCCGGGTACCGACAGCAGGCCGCTCGGCTTGTTGACCACGATAATGTGCTCATCCTGATACAGGATATGCATCGGGCCTTGCGGGGGATTGTAGGGTTCCATCTCATTGGCTCCGCTGAAAAGGCCACGCGGGGAACCGGGGTCCCCCGCGCTGTGCCGGTTACTGGTGGGTCACAACGACCAGACGGATTGCATCCAGACGCCATCCTGCTTCATTCAGGTTAACCAGCACCTGCTTGCGATTGAACTCCAGCGCTTCGACTTCGTCATCACGGATGTTCGGGTTGACCGCCTTCAGGGCTTCCAGACGCGCCAGCTCGGTGCTCAGCTTGTCATCCGCTTCCTGTTTTGCTTGCTCGATCAAGGCACGGGCCTGCTCTTCAACCAGGCTTTCCGCCTGTTGCAGCATGGCGTGCACATCTTGCTGCACCGCATTGACCAGCTTGCTGGAGGTATGGCGGTTGACCGCGTTCAACTGACGGTTGAAGCTTTCGAATTCAACCTGTGCCGCCAGATTGGTGCCTTTGCGGTCCATCAGCATACGGATTGGCGTCGGTGGCAGGAAGCGGGTCAGTTGCAGGTGCTTCGGCGCTTGTGCCTCAACCACATACACTAATTCAACCAGCAAGGTCCCGACAGGCAGCGCCTTGTTTTTCAACAGAGAAACGGCACAGCTACCGGTATCGCCGGACAGGATCAGATCCAGACCGTTGCGGATAATCGGGTGTTCCCAACTGACGAACTGTGCATCTTCACGCGACAACGCCTGCTCGCGATCGAAGGTCACGGTGCAGCCGTCCTGCGGCAGACCCGGGAAGTCCGGCACCAGCATGTGGTCAGATGGCGTCAGGACAATCAGGTTGTCGCTGCGATCGTCCTGATTGATACCGACGATGTCGAACAGGTTAAGCGCAAAGCCCACCAGGTTGACGTCGTTGTCCTGATTGGCAATGGCTTCAGCCAGTGCCTGTGCTTTCTCGCCGCCGTTGGAGTGCATTTCCAGCAGGCGATCGCGGCCCTGCTCCAGTTGCACCTTCAGGTGGTCATGCTGTTGACGGCAGGTGTGAATGAATTCATCCAGCCCTTCTTGTTCAGTCGGCGACGCCAGGAAACCGATCAGTTGCTCATAACCACTGTCATAAATGGTACGGCCGGTCGGGCAGGTATGTTCGAAGGCATCAAGCCCTTCGTGGAACCAACGCCCCAGTACCGCCTGAGCGGTGTTTTCCAGGTAAGGCACCATGATTTGAATGTCATGCATCTGGCCGATACGGTCCAGACGGCCAATACGTTGCTCCAGCAGATCCGGGTTAAACGGCAGATCGAACATTACCAGATGGCTGGCGAACTGGAAGTTACGGCCTTCGGAGCCGATTTCCGAGCACAGCAGCACTTGAGCGCCGTCTTCTTCTGAAGCGAAGTAAGCGGCGGCACGATCGCGTTCGATAATCGACAAGCCTTCATGGAACACTGCGGCGCGGATAGCTTCACGCTCACGCAATACCTGTTCCAGTTGCAGTGCGGTGGCGGCCTTGGCGCAGATCACCAGCACTTTTTCGTTGCGGTTGCTCACCAGGTAATTCAGTAACCACTCAACGCGCGGATCGAAGTTCCACCAGGTGGCATTTTCGCCTTCAAATTCCTGATAGATTTGCTCTGGGTACAGCATATCGCGTGCGCGTGCTTCAACGGTTTTCTTCGCACCCATGATGCCAGACACTTTAATGGCGGTCTGATATTGGGTCGGCAGCGGCAGTTTGATTTGGTGCAGGTTGCGGTGCGGGAAGCCTTTTACACCATTGCGGGTGTTACGGAACAGCACACGGCTGGTGCCGTGGCGGTCCATCAGCATGGTGACCAGTTCCTGGCGTGCCTGCTCGGCGCCATCGCTGTCGCTGTTGGCGGCCTTCAGCAGTGGCTCAATATCTTGTTCGTCGATCAGTTCGCCCAACAGATTCAGCTTATCATCGGCCAGACGTTCACCGCTCAGTAGCAAGGTGACTGCATCCGCCACAGGGCGGTATTTCTGCTGTTCTGCGACAAACTCGTGGTAGTCGTGGAAACGGTTTGGATCCAACAGGCGTAAGCGTGCGAAGTGGCTTTGTTGGCCAAGTTGCTCTGGGGTTGCCGTCAGCAGCAGTACACCGGGGATGTGCTCAGCCAGCTGTTCAATGACTTGGTATTCGCGGCTGGGAGCATCTTCGCTCCAGGCCAAGTGGTGTGCTTCATCCACTACCAGCAAATCCCACTGGGCATCGGCCAGTTCTTCCAGGCGCTGCTTATTACGGCGCACGAAGTCCAGCGAGCAGATCACCAACTGTTCAGTTTCAAACGGGTTGCTGCTGTCGAGCTTAGCTTCTGAGTAACGGCTGTCGTCGAACAGAGAAAAATACAGGTTGAAGCGGCGCATCATTTCGACCAGCCACTGGTGCTGCAATGTTTCTGGCACCACGATCAACACGCGCTCGGCACGGCCCGCCAGCAATTGCTGGTGGATGATCATACCGGCTTCAATGGTTTTACCCAGACCCACTTCATCAGCCAACAGAACGCGTGGCGCATGGCGCTGGCCGACTTCATAGGCAATATGCAACTGGTGGGGGATCAGGCTGGCTCGCATACCGCGCAGACCGGCAAATGGCAGACGATATTGCTCGCTCTGGTATTTACGGGCGCGGAAACGCAAAGCGAAGCGATCCATACGGTCGATCTGGCCGGCAAACAGACGGTCCTGTGGCTTGCTGAAGGTCAGCTTACTGTCCAGCAGCACTTCACGCATTGACACACCGCTTTCCTGGGTGTCCAGACGGGTGCCAATGTAGGTCAGCAGGCCGTTATCCTCTTTGACCTCTTCTACCTGCAGCTCCCAGCCTTCGTGGTTGCTGATAGTGTCGCCCGGGTTGAACATCACGCGAGTGATTGGCGAGTCATTTCTGGCATAGAGGCGGTTTTCGCCGGTTGCGGGGAAAAGCAGGGTAATCATGCGCGCATCCAGCGCCACGACAGTACCCAGTCCTAATTCGCTTTCCGTGTCGCTGATCCAGCGTTGACCAAGTGTAAAAGGCATATATTGTCGGCTCGATTCTTTTTAAGTAAGTCTTGTTACCGGGCTTTGATCACCGCGGTACCCGTATCAAACGTCTGCTAATCCCGATTTATTTTAATATGGCGGGCAATAGCTATTCACCCCATGCAAACATCGTCAGACGGCATGGGTGAAGTGTGGTCCAGAATTTGGGAAGGGCGCTATGGTAATGGAAGGCGACGCGTTCGTCACCTGCAAAACCTGATGATTTTTCTTAACCCTTCGCCAAAGCCCGCGGGACGGGCTGAATGTCAAAACAACCCCATTTGCCCGGTCACCAGCGTGGTAAAATCGTCATGCAAGAATGGGAGTATAGCGTCTGCCACAGGTTGTAACTGACGCTCCAGATAATGGGGATAATCAATTGCCGACTGCTGGGTCTCAAGCGGCTCAGGCCCGGCCACGGTCATGACATAGCTGATCCAGCCGCCGTTCTGGTATTGAAGCGGTCGCCCCTGTTGACGATTATAGTCGTCAGCGATGCGTGCAGCACGAACATGTGGCGGTACGTTGCGCTGATATTCGTCCAGCCTCCGGCGTAGGCGCTTGCGGTAGACCAAGCGATCGTCAAAATCACCATTGAGGGTTTGGCTGACGTATTCCCGCACAAAGTCCTGATATGGCTGTTGCTTAAAAATGCGTTGGTAGAGCAGTTGCTGGAACTGCTGCGCCAGCGGTGTCCAGTCTGTGCGCACGGTTTCCAGGCCTTTGTATACCATTTCTTCGCTGCCATCCGTTCTTGCGATTAACCCGGCATAACGCTTTTTACTGCCCTGTTCGGCACCACGGATGGTAGGCATCAGGAAGCGTGAATAATGGGTTTCGAACTCCAGTTCCAGGGCATTATCCAGCCCATATTGCTCCTGCAAATGTTGTTGCCACCATTGGTTCACTTGCTGGACCAGCGTCCGGCCAATGTTGGCTGCCTGCTGCTCGTCATGCGGTTGCTTGAGCCAGACGAAGGTAGAATCGGTATCTCCGTAGATCACCTGGTAACCTTGCGCTTCTATCAGCTCTCGTGTTTGGCGCATGATCTCATGGCCACGCAGGGTGATCGACGAGGCCAGGCGGGGATCGAAAAAGCGGCAGCCGCTCGATCCCAATACCCCATACAGCGCGTTCATGATGATCTTCAATGCCTGGGATAACGCTTTGTTCTGCTGACGCTTCGCCGCTTCACGGCCCTGCCAGATCTGCTCGACGATCGCCGGCAGGCAATGTTTTTCACGGGAGAAGCGCGCATTGCGGAAGCCGGGCACTGAATCGGCATCGCTCGGGTGTTGCATACCTTCCACCAGCCCAACGGGATCGATCAGGAAAGTGCGGATGATCGACGGGTACAGGCTTTTGTAATCCAGTACCAGAACTGAGTCATACAGGCCGGGTCGCGAATCCATCACAAAACCGCCAGGGCTGTGTTCTTCCGGCTGTTCGCCGAGATTGGGGGCGATAAAACCCAGTCGGTGCATGCGTGGCATATACAGATTGCTGAAAGCCGCGACCGAACCGCCGCTACGATCGGCTGCTAACCCGGTCACCGTGGCGCGCTCCAGCAGGAAGGTCAACAATTCGGTTTTTGCAAAAATTCGCGTCACCAGCTCGCAGTCTTTTAGGTTGTAGCGCGCCAGTGCCGGTTTGTCTTCTGCGAAGCGTCGGTCTATTTCAGCCATCCGCTGATAGGGGTTGTCGATCGACTTGCCTTCCCCCAGTAGTGTCTGTGACACGTGCTCGAGGCTAAAAGAAGGGAAGTTCCAGGTGGCAGACTTTAGCGCCTCGATGCCGTCGATAATCAACCGCCCGGCAGCGGAGGCGAAAAAGTGATTCTGTTTGAAACCGTGTTCACGCCATTCGAGCAGGTTGCCACCACGGCCCAGCTTTAGCGGGATTTGGTAACGTTCAGCGTGTTTTTGCAGTACTCGCAGATCGAACTGCACCAGATTCCAACCGATGATGGCATCGGGATCGTGTTGTTCCAGCCACTGGTTCAGGCGTTCCAGCATCTGTGGGCGGCTGACGCAGTACTCCAGGTCAAAATCCAGCGATTCATTGCCACCGTTGGCCGGCCCGAGCATGTAGACCTGGCGCTGACCGCAGCCTTCCAGTGCAATAGAGTACAGCTCACCATGAGCAGTGGTTTCAATGTCCAGCGAGACCAGCTTCAAGGCAGGGCGATATTCTGGCGCGGGTTTCATTTTACTGTTGAGCAGTGGGCCAGTGCCATTTGGCTGGCCGCTGAACCATACCGGCGCGGTGATAAAGCGCTCCATCAGATAGCGTTCAGGCGGGCGAATATCGGCTTCGTAGATATTAACGCCGCCGTCTTTCAGCAGCCTTTCCAGTTTGATCAACTGGCGGTGTTGGCGGCAATACAGCCCCAATACCGGGCGATGATGAAAATCAGTCAGCGGTAAGGGTTTTAGCTCCCATTGCCGTTCTTCGCGCAGCAACAACTCAGCACGTTGACGCTGTTCGGCAGGAATGAAGGCGACGGAGGTCTGTGGCGACAGGCGAATTTGCTGCGGGCCGTTCTCGGTCGCCAGCCAAAACTCCACCTCGGTGCCGGCGGGCGTATCACGCCAGTGGCGGGTGAGCAAGAAACCCTGTTGGAGTGACATCGCGCTGTTCCTGACAAGCTAAGCTATAAGGGAGAATATATAGACTATAGTATGGGTTTTTATACAGTAATTGTCTATTAGCACACAGTTCTGCCAAAAAACCATACAATTCACCGGTTGACTCGTTTCCGGTCGCACCTGACAATCCCACGCCCACGCGCTTTGGATAACCAACAGAGGTTTAATGGAAGCCTATTTACAGCATTTAATTACCCAGTCTTTGGCTTTCACTCTGATGGTCGTCATGCTTGTCGCGTTTTTGGAGTCATTGGCGCTGGTGGGATTATTGTTGCCCGGCACGGTGATGATGGCCAGTATCGGTGCATTGATCGGCAGTGGTCAGGTTGACTTCTATTACGCCTGGGCGGCAGGTATTGTCGGCTGTCTTTTGGGCGACTGGATTTCTTACTTTATCGGTCGTGCCTTCAAAGGGCCGTTGCACCGTTGGTCCTTCCTGAAAAAGAACAAGGCGATGCTCGACAAGACCGAGCATGCGTTACATCAGCATAGTATGGCGACCATTCTGATTGGTCGTTTTATTGGCCCGACGCGTCCACTGGTACCGATGGTCGCCGGGATGTTGGATTTACCGCCGTACAAATTCGCATTGCCGAACATTATCGGCTGTATCACCTGGCCACCGGTCTATTTTTTCCCGGGTATTCTGGCTGGTGTGGCGATCGACATTCCTGCCAGCGCTAACAGTGCATTATTCAAATGGTTGCTGTTTGCGGTGGCGATGCTGATTTGGCTGGCCGCCTGGCTGAGCTGGCGCTGGTGGCGTGAAGGTAAACGCAGCAATGACCGCTTGAGCCAATGGTTGTCGCCACTGCGGCTACGGATAGCCTGCGTGCTGAGTTGGATCCTGGCGATCGGCACCTTTTATTACCTGTCCCAACAGCCGCTAATGCCGGTTTACCGGCATTTACTTTGGAAGGTGCTGGCAGGGCAGTAACAAGAGGGTATTCACTTCAGACTGCTGACCAAGCCCGTTATTAGGGAGAGCGTGCCGAAGGGGTCGTAGCGGCTTGTCCGCCGACCAATTTGCCGGGAGCAAATTGGAACGACTTTCAGTCGGCCCATAGGGTGGGACACATGGACGTGTCCCATAATGGTTCCTCGGTGCGCTAGGCCCGGGTATCTCGGGTCCAAAGACAACTTTGTCATCAAACTCGGGGGTGTAACGCCCCCTCTGTACATTACTGGAAGAAGGCCTCCAACTGTTCGAATACCCGCACGTCTTCGCTGTGGCGCTTTACCTGCAACACATCTTCGAGTTTTTCCACTTGGCTTATCATCTGCATCAGTCGTTGATCGTCCGCTACCAATAGCCAGATGCGGCTCTGTTTACCGTCTTTCAGCGGTAGACACAGAATGCCTTCCACGTTAAAGGCACGGCGGGCGAACAGACCGCACACATGCGACATCACGCCGGGATGGTTACGTACCGTCAGCTCCAGGATTACCTGCGGGTTATTGTATTGTTCTGACATGGCTTATTCTCCAATCATGTCGATGTTAGCGGCACCCGGCGGCACCATCGGGAAGACTTTTTCATTGATATCGATCAGCGCGTGGATCAGACAAGGGCCCGGGCGTTGGATCGCTTCTGCGAGAGCGGCTTGCGGATCTTCAGCGGCGTTCAAATCGCAGGTGTCCAACCCGAAACCGGCGGCAATCTTGATAAAGTCGGTACGCTTGGGATAGGCGGCGGCAAAAATACGCTGCTGATAAAACAGGGTTTGCTGCTGATGTACCAGTCCCAACGCCTGATTGTTCATCAGGATAATTTTCACGTCCAGATCATGCTCAACGGCGGTGGCCATTTCCTGAATGTTCATCATCAGGCTGCCGTCACCGGAGAAGCACAGCACCTTGCGCTGCGGTTCGGCCAGGGCTGCGCCTATCGCTGCCGGCAGACCGAAGCCCATGGTGCCCAATCCGCCGGAGGTCAGCCACTGGCGCGGACGACTCAGCGGGTAGGCCTGCGCCACCCACATTTGATGCTGGCCCACGTCGGTGGTGATAATGGCGCTTTCATCCACGCAGCGCGCAGCAGCCAGCACCAGCCCATAGTGGCTCAGTGGATCTTCGGCATCCGGCATGCTGAATGGGAACTCGCGCTTCAGGCCGTTGACGGTGTCCAGCCATTCGCTGCGCGGCTGCGCCTCAATCTGTGGTAACAGCTGTTGCAATACCTGGCCAACATCGGCGTGAATGGCAATATTGGCCTGTTTCACCTTGCCCAGTTCGGCACGATCGATATCCACATGAATGATGGCGGCGTTCGGGCAGAACTGCTCGGTTTTGCCAATCGCCCGATCGTCAAAGCGGGCGCCCAGTACGATCAGCAGATCGGCCTCTTGCAGAATAAAGTTGGTGCTGCGTGCTGCATGCATCCCCAGCATGCCCAGCGACAGCGGGTGTTGCACCGGCATCGCACCCAACGCCATCAGCGTCATGGTGGTCGGCAGGTTGGCGCGTTCCGCCAACTCAATCGCCTGTTGGTAAGCATTGGCGCAGATGATGCCACCACCCAGATACAGTACCGGGCGTTTGGCCTGGTTGATCATCGCAGCGGCCTGGGTTACGTCAGAGGCCTCAAAGGCCGGTGCCGCATCGGGAATGGCGATCGGCGGCAGTTCATCCAAATCGATCACCGCAGTTTGTACATCTTTAGGCACGTCGATCCATACAGGACCAGGACGACCGGATTCTGCAATCCGAAATGCATCACAGATCACTTGCGGCAGTTCGCGGATATCGCGTACCAAATGGTTGTGCTTGGTGATAGGAATCGAGATGCCGTAGGTATCTACTTCCTGGAAGGCGTCGGTGCCGATCATTGAGGAAGGCACTTGGCCGGTGATGCATACCAGCGGGATGGAATCGAGCTTGGCGTCAGCGATAGCGGTGACCAGATTTGTTGCGCCCGGTCCGCTGGAAGCGATACATACCGCCGCCTTGCCATTGGCACGTGCCATGCCTTGTGCCATAAAGCCCGCGCCCTGTTCGTGGCGTGCCAGTACGTGATGAATGCGGGTGCTTTGGCTCAGTGCGTCATACAGCGGCAGTGCAGCGCCGCCGGGAATGCCGGCAACGGTGGTGATGCCCTGACGTTCCAGCAGATGAACGATCAGCTGTGCGCCGGTGAAGCGGTTGCCTTGCTGTGGCGTGCCCGAAATTGCCATGTTCCTATCCTTTCTCAAGGCCGGTTCGCTTTTCTGGGCAGGGGGCTGAAACTAAAAACCCCGCCCGGTTTGCGCCGGCGGGGTTTGGGAATCGATGCGTTGATTCGGACCCTACGGCGCATTGCCGACGACCACCACCACACGCACGACGACCATCACCGCGGCTGGTAGCGCGGTAACTAGTAGGGTCGAAGTCAGCGAGGATGCGATCACAGGGAACCTTATCATCAGTAAAAAAAGTCAGGATTTTATAAAACCACAGGCGCAAAATTCGCACAACAGGTTTATTTGCGCAGCATAAAAAACGCGCTGCGGATCACGCTTTGTGTGAAATGCCGAGCACCTTGGCCTCTGGGGCGCTGCCGTCCAGTAACGCCAGCGTTGGGCCGTCATAATAAATACGGCCGTCGACCACGAGTAAGGTGCGTGGCGCAATACGTGCAGCATCATCCAGGTTGTGAGAGACCATCAGCAATGTCAGGTTGCGCTGGTCGCAAACTTCTTGCAGTAGCTGCAACATTTCATTGCGCAGTGCTGGGTCGAGTGCTGAAAAAGGCTCGTCGAGCAACAGGATTGGCTGTTGCCTGATCAGACAGCGGGCCAAGGCTGCACGCTGTCGCTGCCCCCCGGATAGCTGTGACGGCAGGCGCAGTACATGTTCTTCCAATCCGACTTGTCGCGCTATTTGTGCCAACTGTTGCTTCTGTTCTTCGTTCAGCCGCAATCCGGGATCCAAACCTAATCCGATGTTTTGCGCCACCGTCAGATGGGCGAACAGGTTATTTTCCTGAAACAGCATCGAAACAGGGCGTTTAGCCGGTGGCGTTGTGGTGTGGTCGCTGCCATCTAGCCGCAGTTCACCGCTGGTGGCTGACAGGAACCCGGCAATCAGGCTAAGAAGCGTACTTTTGCCCGCCCCGCTGGGGCCAAGCACCGCGACACGTTCGCCTGGTTCAATGCGTAGATCAAAGCGCATTGGCAGGTGTTCATACAGGTAGGTCAGTTTTTCAAGATCTATCATGGCGGCCCGGTAAACGTTCGATCAGGGTAAACAGCAGGAAGCACAACAGTAGCAGCAACAGTGCGGTGACAGCGCCGTCATTACTGCGATAGGCACCAATCTGCTGATACAGGTAAAAAGGCAGGGTGCGGAAGTGCTCGTTGCCAAACAGGGCCACCACACCGAAATCGCCAATCGACAGTACGCAGGCGAAGGCCAGCGCCTGGGCCAGTGGGCGGCGCAATGCTTTTAGTTCGATAAGCCGCAGTCGCTGCCAGCCGTGGATATCCAGCGACAGGCACAGCGGGTTATAGCGTTCGGCCAGGTCACGCATCGGGTTTTCCAGCACTTTCAGCGCGTAGGGCACCGCCATCAGTGCATTGGTGAGGATCACCAGCGCATACGGCGACTGCGGCAGCCCCACGGTATCGCTTAACAACAAGAAGAAGCCGGTCGCCAGCACGATACCCGGCATTGCCAGGATCACCATACCGCTCAGCTCAAGTCGCTGTCCCCAGCGCAGCCGCTGTTGCAACTTCAGCTCACGGCTGCTCCACAGCAGCATCATGGTCAGTACCACGCACAGCGCACCGGCACCGAGAGCAATACGTAACGAGGTGAATAACGCCTGCCACAGCACCTGTTGTTGCAGTACGCTGACCAGGCTTTGGTTGGCACCGTCGGCAATGACGGCCAACAGCGGGGGCAGCAGCAGTAGCAGCGCGGCGGCAATCAGCAAAAAATCGCTCACGCGGCGCCACAAGCTGTCTTCCGGATTGCGCCAGATGTTGGCATGGGTACTGCCCACGGGCAGCGCCTGACTCAAGCGCTGGCTGAGCACCACCAGCCCCAGGCAGCAGGCCAGTTGGATCAGTGCCAGCAGTGCAGCGCGGCTGAGATCGTAGTCATAGCTGAGTGCCTGGTAGATCGCCAGTTCGATGGTGGTGGCCTGCGGCCCGCCGCCCAGTGACAACACGGTGGCGAAGCTGGCAAAGCACAGCATAAAGATCAGTGCACCGCTCGGCAGGATCTGGCGACGCAGTGCTGGCCACTCAACGAAGCGGAATTGCTGCCAGCCGCTCATGCCAAGCTGGGCCGCTAATTGGCGTTGTTCGACCGGAATATTTTCCAGTGCCTGCAGCAGCAAGCGAGTCGCCAGCGGCAGGTTGAAGAACATGTGTGCCAACAGGATGCCCTGCAAGCCGTAAGGGGAGAAACTGTAGTTAATGCCGAGCCAACCGCATATTGCAGCCAGCCAGCCTTGTCGGCCATAAACACTGAGCAGGCCGAACACCGCCACCAGTACCGGCAGCACCAGCGTCATGGCGCACAGTCGCAGCAGTAACTGGCGGCCGGGGAAACGGCGGCGGAACAGTGCGCGTGCCAACAGGATCGCGGGCAGCACCGAGATCAGCGCCGACAACAACGCCTGCCAGAAGGTGAAACGCACCACATGCCACAGGTAGCTGTCCTGCCACAGACCCCGCAAGTCGCTTTCGGGCGCGTGTCGCCACAGCGAACCCATCGCCAGTACGGCGATGGTCAGGATCAGACCGGAAGCCAGCAGCCCCGGCCATAACCAGCGTGGGATCAGTGGCTGACGGCGGTTTGCCATGCCCGGATCCAGTTGCCGCGTTGCTTAGCCACGTCTTCAGCGCTGTATTGCAGCGCTGTCTGCGGTACGGTCATTTGCTCAAAACCTGCCGGTAGTTGGGTTTTGATCACCGGGTACATCCAGTTACCGGTAGGAATGGTGTTCTGGAACGCTGGAGTCACCATAAATTGCATAAAGCGCTCGGCCAGTGCCGGTTGTTTACTGGCCTTGAGTTTGCCCGCCACTTCGACTTGCAGATAATGACCTTCGCTAAAGTTGGCAGCGGCGTAGCTGTCTTTTTTCTCTTCAATCAGATGATAGGCCGGAGAGGTGGTGTAGCTGAGCACCAGATCGCCTTCACCTTTCAGGAACAGACCGTAGGCTTCACTCCAGCCTTTGGTCACGGTGACGGTTTTCTTCGCCAGTTTCTGCCAAGCTTCGGGGGCTTTGTCACCATAGACTTTCTGCATCCACAGCAGCAGCCCCAGGCCCGGCGTGCTGGTGCGAGGATCTTCGTAAATCACTTTCCAATTTTGGTCGCTGTCGACCAGTTCTTTCAGGCTTGTGGGGGGATTTTTCAGTTTTTCTTTATTGTAAACAAAGGCAAAGTAGCCGTAGTCGTAAGGCACGAAGGTTTTATCCTGCCAGCCGCCGGGGACGCTTAACTGAGCGCTGTCGACGTTGCTTGGTGCGAATAAACCGGTTTGCTGCGCGGCCTGTAACAGGTTGTTGTCCAACCCCAGAACCACGTCGGCGGCACTGTTTTTGCCTTCCATACGTAGACGGTTAAGCAGTGATACGCCATCTTCCAGTGCGACGAATTTCAGCTCACAGTCGCACTGGGCCTCAAAGGCCTTTTTGACTGCCGGACCAGGGCCCCAGTCTGTAGCGAAGGAATCATAGGTGTAGACCGTCAGCGTAGGTTTGGCGAACACCGGCGCGGCGCTCAGCAACAATAATAAGGGCAGACTTTTTTTGACCACTTTGCACTCCTGAACATTTAGGGGGCAAGGGTATCTGAGGGGGCGAGTGGCGGCTGCCGGTTCGCTAGGCTCAAATCCCTCCGCCGGTATTGACCGGATCAGGTTCGACGGGTTTATTCTCAGCAAAATCGGCACGCCGCATTTTTGCACCCCGTTGAGACGGCGCCATTGTAAAGACTAACGGGCGCCGGTGAAAGGCGCTTATGCTTCCGGCGGCGCAAACCACGCGGATTTAAAATCAAACCAGCCGAGGGTGTTCATCCGCACACCGCGCATACTGCGTTGACCATGCAATTGCAACCAGTGGTGGAACAGCGGGTGTAGCTGATGGCTGCTGACCAGACGTCGGCCAAAATCGGCCAGCGGTAAGGTATTGGCGCGCCACAACGTCGCATCTTCAGCGAGATCTTCATTCATGCAGTGCTGCATTAGCGGCAACTCATACAGCGTGGCGAACAGCGAGAATTCCAGCGGCAGATAGAAGTTAGCGCTGCCTAGCCACACATCGCTGATCGCATCGCCTTTATGCCAGGTATCGTAATCGACGATCTGAATCTTTAGCTTGATACCCTGTTGCACCAGCAAGGGTTCGATCGCTTGTTGAATGGCGTGGAATTCCGAGTGTTCGCTGTAGAAGGTCAGTGTCAGTTCGGTTAACCCAGACGGCTTGGATTGTAGTGCCAGCGCACGGTTATGGTGCCAGCGCGGCAGAATGCCATAGGCGGGAGACCAATAGCGTTGATAGACTGGCCCGGCGTTGCTCAACAGTGAAATCGGGTTGATCAACTCACACAGCCAACTGCGAATGGCCGGATCCGCCGCCAATGAGGAGCGCTGATCAAACAGCAGGAAATAGCAGCCTTCTTCCAACCGGCTTTCCAGTTCATTTTTGCCAGTGTCGTCCGCCTGCAACTGGACGCCGGAGTGCACCAGTTCTTCGGTCACTTCCGGCAGCACCCAGATGTTCACCTCATCGATCAGTGCGCGGTAACCAAAGTAATCGTCGAAGGCGTGAATTTTCATCTGGCTGCGGTGGTTGCGTACCACACTGTACGGTCCGGTTCCTATTGGATGGCGTGAGAACTCCGGCAGACTCTGCCACTCACGTGGGAGGATCATGGCGTGCACAGAACCCAGCAACCAGGGTAGCCAGTAGTCGGGGCTGAGCAGGTGCACGTCAATCACGTATGGCGTCGGCGAGGTCACGCGCTCGATATGGGAAAACAGGGGCTGTGGCATCAAGCGACTGAGCGTATTGATGACATCCTCCATTTCCAGCTCGCGGCCATGATGAAAATGAATCGCCGGACGCAGATAAAAACGCCAATGCAGCGGTGTTAAAGCTTGCCAATGATGCGCGAGGTCTGATTCCAGTTCCCCGTTTTCCTCATTTATGCGCGTCAATCCGCTGAAAATCTGCCGTGCCAAATGGGTTTCCGAACGTCGTAACGCTGAACCGGGCAACAGGTTGTACAACTGGCGATAGTAGAGCACGCGCAGAATATGTTTGCCCTGACGAAAGCTGCGCCCCAGTTGGGACAGCAGCATCTGCCGCACCACATTTTTATCGCCGACCAGTTGCACCAGTTGATCAATACGGTCTTGCTCCAACAATTCTTCCGCACGCTGCTGCTGCAATGCCAGGCCAGTGTAGTGGAAGGTGAGCCGCGAACGTTTACCACGCCCCGATTCCGCTTGCCAGGTCAGCCAGCCTTGCTGCTGCATGGCCCCAAGTAGCGAACGCACGTGACGACGTGAGCAGGTGAGCACTTCGGCCAGCTCTTGCAGCGTGGTATCGGTCGGCTCGCCATGGCAGCGTTGCCACAGACGAATGAACTGCTGTTGCAATCTGGAGGTGGACATAAAAGAGGAACGCTCCGGTATCAACCCATCAATTTATCTTTCCCTATATTACGCCGATAATTTTCCTCAATGAAAGGGGGAGGGCGACAGATGAAAGTTTTCTTGTCAAAACAGTTCTATCAACGGTATTTCAGCGCGGTACGCCGCCAGCATGCCGATTGGCTGGGGCTGGTGCCTGAACAGGCGCGGCTGGATATGCTGGCTCACCTGACCCAATGGGACATCCATAAGATGACGGACAAGGAATATCGCGAGCATCTTTGATGCGACAACTGAGTTAGGCCACTGCGCTTTGAGCAGCAACATCGCGGCTTGAAAGGCGAAGGGCACAAGAGTTTCTGAGTAATGGTGCTGTTTCACCAGCCAGTGGGGTCATACCCACTGGTTTTTTTATCACCAGCCGCGATGATGTTCTTGCAATTTATCTGCCGTAGCCTAAGGTTCTCTCTTCCGCATTAGGGCCAGGGACGACAATATGAAACGTCTGTACGGGTTACCACGCCGCTTTAATCCCATTTTTGCCGCTTTCCTGCTGATTGCGTTTCTTTCTGGCATTGCCGGAGCGTTATTGGCCCCGACGCTGAGCCTCTTCCTTACGACTGAAGTTAAGGTACGGCCACTGTGGGTTGGTCTGTTTTACACCGTTAATGCCATTGTCGGTATTGCCGTCAGTTTTCTGTTGGCCAAGCGTTCGGATACGCATGGCGACCGGCGTAAGTTGATTCTGGTGTGTTGTATTATGGCGATCGGCAACTGTCTGTTGTTTGCCTTCAACCGTGACTATTTGACGCTGATCACCGCCGGTGTGCTGTTGTCGGCGATTGCCAATACCGCGATGCCGCAAATTTTCGCGCTGGCGCGAGAATATGCTGACAGCTCGGCGCGTGAAGTAGTGATGTTCAGTTCGGTGATGCGTGCACAACTGTCGCTGGCATGGGTAATTGGCCCGCCGCTGTCGTTTACGTTGGCGCTGACCTACGGATTTACCGTGATGTTTGTAATTGCGGCGACAACCTTTGCTGTCTGTGCGTTACTGGTGTGGTTTACCTTGCCATCGGTGCCGCGTGCTGAGCAGGAAGTTCAGGACAATGTACTTACCAATACGGCTTCGGCGCCTATTGCACCCGCCAGTGCCTGGCGTAACCGTGATGTACGGCGCTTGTTTATCGCCTCGATGCTGATGTGGACGTGCAATACGATGTATATCATCGATATGCCGCTCTATATTACCGCGGATTTGGGGCTGCCGGAGAATCTGGCGGGCCTGCTGATGGGCACTGCGGCGGGGTTGGAAATTCCTGCAATGCTGCTGGCCGGCTATTACGTCAAACGGTTCGGTAAGCGCAACATGATGTTGTTTGCTGTGGTGGCGGGTATTTTGTTTTATGCCGGGTTGGTGATGTTTAAATTCAAGCTGGCTCTGATGGTGTTACAGCTGTTCAACGCCATATTTATCGGCATTATCGCCGGTATCGGCATGCTTTATTTCCAGGACCTGATGCCGGGACGTCCGGGGGCTGCGACGACGCTGTTTACCAATAGTATTTCTACCGGTGTGATTCTGGCGGGGGTACTGCAGGGGGCATTGGTGGAAAACCTGGGCCATTATGCGGTGTATTGGTTCGCGACCATCCTGGCAGTAGCGGCGTTATGGATGAGTGCTCGCGTGCGGGAAGTGTGAGTTTTAACATCAGCAACATTGACGCATGTCATTGAGAACATTACGCCAACCCTCCAAGCTAAAGGGAACACGGAGCGTGACTGCTACGCTCCCGCCCATCTTGCTGCTGAGATGCCGATCCGTTTAGAAAAGTGGGTATGTTATGGATAAACTAACACCGCTCAAGCCTGTTCCTTCCCTGTTTGCCCTCGCTGCGACTTTGCTAATTTGGTTTGTGATCCCTGTGCCTGCTGGGGTAGAGCCCAATGCCTGGCATTTACTGGCGCTGTTTATCGGCACTATTATCGCCATTATCGGCAAAGCGATGCCCATTGGTGCCGTTTCGGTGGTGGCTATTGCGCTGGTAGCAGTGACCGGTGTTACCAACCCGGGTAACCCAGGCGCGGCGCTGAATGATGCGCTGAGCGGATTTTCCAACCAATTGATTTGGCTAATTGGTTTCTCGATCATGATCTCTCTTAGCCTGAACAAAACCGGGTTAGGGGCGCGCATTGGCTATTACTTTATTTCGCTATTCGGCAAAAAGACACTGGGGATCGCCTATGCATTAACGCTGGCGGAGACCACGTTGGCACCGGTAACGCCAAGCAATACTGCCCGTGGCGGCGGGATTATCCACCCGATCATGAGATCGATCGCCGATAGCTTTGGCTCCAAACCCGAGTTGAATACTTCCGGTAAGATTGGGCGCTATTTGTCACTGGTGAATTACAATATCAACCCCATCACTTCTGCGATGTTTATCACTGCTACGGCACCTAACCCATTGATCGTCAGTTTGATTGCCAAAGGTACCCATGGCAACTTTGAGCTTACTTGGTCAATGTGGGCTGTTGCAGCTCTGGTGCCAGGCTTGTGCTCGCTCATCGTTATGCCGCTGGTCATTTATCTGTTGTATCCGCCGGAAGTAAAAAGTACCCCGGATGCACCACGTTTCGCCCGGGAAAAACTGCAGGCCTTGGGGCTAATCACATTACCCGAGAAAATCACTTTGGCGGTGTTTGCCTTGCTGTTGGTGATGTGGGCAGGTATCCCAGCGATGATCTTTGGTCCGGCATTGTCGGTTAACCCAACCACTGCGGCGCTGATTGGCCTGGCGGTGCTATTGGCGACGGGGGTGTTGAGCTGGGAGGATGTACTGAAACACAAGGGCGCTTGGGATACGGTCGTGTGGTTCTCCGCGCTGGTGATGATGGCCAGTTTCCTTGGTAAGTTGGGATTGATCAGTTGGCTGTCGCAAACGGTGGGCAACGGTATCGATCACATGGGTATGAGCTGGGTAGGTGGTACGGTGTTACTGACTATCATCTATCTGTATTCGCATTACTTTTTCGCCAGCACGACCGCGCACGTCACTGCCATGTTTGCCGCGTTCTTTGCTGCCGGGGTTGCACTCGGAGCACCGCCCGCGTTGCTGGGGCTAATCCTGGCGTTCTCTTCTTCACTAATGATGTCACTGACTCACTATGGCACAGGTACGGCACCGATTATTTTCGGCTCTGGCTATGTGACGCTGGGTGAATGGTGGAAGGCCGGTTGGGTGATGAGCGTAGTTAACCTGCTGATTTGGATGTTGATTGGTGGGGCGTGGTGGAAGTGGCTAGGTTACTGGTGAAACCCGTCATACTTGAAACTGCCGCTGTCTTGGCTGCGTAAGCACACCCCTGTTACTTAGTTCACTAAGCTTCAGGGGATTCTTACTTGCAGCCTTGCCGCAGTTCCAATTATTTAGGGTATTAGTAGCCGATGATCAGTTCAGAAACGCCGGCTGCTGTGCTTCGTAGCGGGAAATATCTGCTTCGTGCTGCAACGTCAAACCGATGCTGTCCAGCCCATTGATCATGCAGTGGCGACGGAAGCTGTCAATTTCGAACGGATAGCTTTTACCACCTGCGTTGACGGTCTGATTTTCCAAATCAACCACGAACTCCACACCTTCATTGTCGGCCACCAGTTTGAACAACTCATCGACTTCTTGTTCGCTCAGTGTGACAGGCAGCAACTGGTTGTTGAACGAGTTGCCATAGAAAATATCAGCGAAGCTGGGTGCGATCACGACTTTGAAACCGTAATCGGTCAGTGCCCAAGGTGCATGCTCACGTGAGGAGCCACAGCCAAAGTTTTCACGCGCCAGCAGGATGCTGGCCCCTTTGTAACGCGGTTTGTTCAGCACGAACTCCGGGTTCGGTTGCTGACCGGCATCGTCGAGAAAACGCCAGTCGTTGAACAGGTGCTGGCCGAAACCTGTACGCGTTACTTTCTGTAAAAACTGTTTTGGGATGATGGCATCGGTGTCGACGTTAGCCGCGTCCAGAGGTACGACTAAACCGATATGCTGAGTAAATTTAGACACGTTAGCCCCTTAGTGAATATCACGGATATCGGCGAAATGACCGGCAACGGCCGCCGCAGCAGCCATCGCAGGGCTGAGCAGGTGAGTACGTCCACCACGGCCCTGACGCCCTTCAAAGTTACGGTTGCTGGTGGACGCACAGCGTTCGCCGGGGTTCAGGCGGTCGTTGTTCATCGCCAGGCACATTGAGCAACCTGGCAGACGCCATTCAAAACCGGCTTCAATAAAGATTTTATCCAAGCCTTCCGCCTCTGCCTGCGCTTTCACTGGGCCGGAACCAGGCACCACGATTGCCTGAACGCCGTTGGCAACCTTACGCCCCTTGGCGATCGCTGCCGCTGCGCGAAGATCTTCGATGCGCGAGTTGGTACATGAACCGATAAACACTTTGTCGATCGGCACGTCAGTCAGCTTGATACCCGGTTTGAGATCCATATAGGCCAGTGCTTTCTCGGCAGAGGCGCGTTCGACAGGATCGCTAAAGGATTCCGGTGCAGGGATCACCTGATTGACGGCAATCACCTGGCCTGGGTTGGTGCCCCAAGTGACTTGTGGCGCAATATCTTCTGCGCGTAAGCTGATCACAGTATCGAATTTGGCATCGTCATCGGACTTCATAGTGCGCCAGTAGCTGACAGCCTGTTCCCAGTTGCTACCGGTCGGCGCAAACTGGCGGCCCTTCAGATAATCAAAGGTGGTGTCATCTGGTGCAACCAAGCCAGCTTTGGCACCCATTTCGATCGCCATATTGCACAGGGTCATGCGGCCTTCCATACTCAGCGCTTCAATCGCCTTTCCGCAGAATTCCACTACGTGGCCGGTACCACCGGCGCTGCCGGTTTTACCGATCACCGCCAGTACGATGTCTTTGGCAGTAATGCCAACGGCGGCATCACCGGTGACTTCAATTTTCATCGTTTTGGCGCGGCCCTGTTTCAACGTCTGGGTAGCCAGTACGTGTTCGACTTCCGAGGTACCAATACCGAATGCCAGCGAGCCGAAGGCCCCGTGAGTTGCGGTGTGGGAGTCTCCGCACACGATGGTCATACCCGGCAGAGTCATACCCTGCTCAGGGCCGATCACGTGTACGATTCCCTGGAACGGGTGATTCAGGTCGTACAGCGAGACACCAAATTCCGCGCAGTTCTTGATCAGTTCCTGCATTTGAATTCGTGCCATTTCACCGCTGGCGTTGATGTCTTTGGTCTGGGTCGAGACGTTGTGATCCATGGTGGCGAAAGTCTTGCCGGGTTGGCGAACCTGACGGCCCATGGCCCGCAGGCCATCAAACGCCTGCGGCGAAGTGACTTCGTGCACCAAATGACGGTCGATATACAGCAACGGTGTTTCGTTCGGGGCTTCGTACACCACGTGGGCATCGTACAGCTTTTGATATAAGGTTTTGCCCATGTTATGCCCCTTGAGTTACGAAGCGGGCGATAATGTCACCCATTTCATCAGTGCTGATCGCTTTACCTTCACCGGCCAGATCGGCAGTGCGGTAACCTTGTTCCAACGCCTGGTTGATGGCACGTTCTACGGCATCAGCCGCATCAAAGGCACCCAGGCTGTAACGCAACAGCAGGGTGGCTGACAGGATCTGAGCGATCGGGTTAGCGATACCTTTGCCCGCGATGTCTGGCGCAGAGCCACCCGCGGGTTCATACAGGCCGAAGCCTTGTTCGTTCAGGCTGGCTGATGGCAGCATACCCATTGAACCGGTGATCATGGCGCATTCGTCGGACAGGATGTCGCCGAACAGGTTGGAGCACAGCAGCACGTCGAATTGGGACGGATCTTTAATCAGCTGCATGGTGGCGTTGTCTATGTACATGTGTGACAGCGACACGTCCGGGTAATCTTTAGCAACCTGATTGACTACTTCACGCCACAGGATCGAGCTTTGCAGCACGTTGGCTTTGTCGATAGAGGTGACTTTGTTGCGACGTTTACGGGCGGATTCAAAGGCGATGCGCGCAATGCGTTCTATCTCGAAGCGGTGATAGACCTCAGTATCGAAGGCACGTTCCTGCATACCTTGGCCTTCACGGCCTTTCGGCTGGCCAAAGTAGATACCGCCGGTCAATTCACGCACACACAGAATATCGAAACCACGGGCGGCGATGTCTGCGCGCAGTGGACAGAACTCTTCCAACCCTTGGTACAGACGAGCGGGACGCAGGTTACTAAACAGCTTGAAGTGCTTACGCAGTGGCAGCAACGCGCCGCGTTCAGGTTGTTCGGCCGGCGGCAGGTGTTCCCATTTCGGGCCGCCTACGGAACCGAACAGGATCGCATCGGCTTGCTCGCAACCTGCGAGGGTAGCTTGTGGCAGCGGGCTACCATGGCGGTCGATAGCGATGCCACCGACGTCATATTCGGCTTCGGTGATGCGGATATCAAAGCGCTGACGCACTGCGTCCAACACTTTACGCGCTTGGGCCATTACTTCTGGACCGATTCCGTCTCCGGGTAAGACGGCAATGTGGTAAGTCTTCGTCATGTTCACACCGTTTCCTGATTATTTTGATGTTTGCTTTGCTGCAGACGCTGTTTTTCTTTTTCTACCTGCTGAGAGCGCCAAATATTATTCAATACGTGAACCATCGCCTTGGCTGAGGATTCCACGATGTCGGTCGCCAGACCCACGCCGTGGAAGCGTCGGCCGTTGTAGGACACGACGATGTCAACCTGGCCCAGCGCATCACGGCCCTGGCCTTTGGCAGTTAACTGGTATTTCACCAGTTCGATCGGATAACCGGTAATGCGGTTGATGGCTTGATAAACTGCGTCAACCGGGCCATTGCCTGTGGCCGCTTCGGCCTTTTCTTCTTCGCCACAGATCAGTTTCACCGATGCGGTAGCCATGATGCTGCTGCCTGACTGCACGCTGAAGTAGTCCAGGCTGAAATGCTCTGGTTCTTCTTGTTGCTTATTAATGAAGGCCAATGCCTCCAGATCGTAATCGAACACTTGGCCTTTCTTGTCGGCCAGTTTCAGGAATGCGGCGTACAGGTTATCCAGGTTATAGTCCTGTTCCTTGTAGCCCATCTCTTCCATACGGTGTTTTACTGCAGCACGGCCGGAACGGGAGGTCAGGTTCAGTTGCACATCTTTCAGACCGATGGTCTGCGGTGACATGATTTCGTAATTTTCACGATTTTTCAGGACACCATCTTGGTGGATACCGGATGAGTGTGCGAAAGCATTGGAACCCACAATCGCCTTATTGGCTGGGATCGGCATGTTACACAGCTGGCTGACGATTTGGCTGGTGCGGAAAATTTCCTGATGGTTGATATTGGTGTGCACGTTCATGATGTCCTGGCGCACTTTGATCGCCATGATCACTTCTTCCAACGAGGTGTTGCCTGCACGTTCACCAATGCCGTTTAACGTCCCCTCAACCTGACGTGCGCCAGCTTGAACCGCGGCGATAGAGTTACCAACTGCCATGCCCAAATCGTCATGGCAATGGACAGAAATAATGGCTTTATCGATATTAGGTACGCGGTTGTACAGCGTGGTGATGATGCCGCCAAACTGATTCGGTGTGGTGTAGCCTACGGTGTCAGGGATATTGATGGTTGTAGCGCCAGCATTAATCGCCGCTTCCACCACACGACACAGGTTATCGATCGGCGTACGGCCTGCATCTTCACAAGAGAATTCTACGTCGTCTGTGTAATTGCGTGCACGCTTCACCGACCGAATCGCCATTTCCAGCACTTCGTCGAACGAGCGCTTCAGTTTCGATTCGATATGCAGGGTTGAGGTAGCCAGGAATACGTGAATACGAAAGGCTTCGGCAACGCGCAATGCTTCGGCCGCGACGTCGATATCTTTATCTACGCAACGGGCCAAGCCACATACACGGCTATTTTTAATCTGACGAGCAATGGTTTGCACTGATTCGAAATCACCCGGTGAAGATACTGGGAAACCGACTTCCATGACGTCGACTCCCATTCTTTCCAGCGCCATCGCAATTTGAATCTTCTCTTTCACGCTCAGACTGGCTTGCAGCGCTTGTTCACCATCACGCAGCGTTGTATCGAAAATAATGACTTGTTGGCTCATCAGGGCGTTCCTTATCGTGTTTATTTCACGCTAAGCGGGTAAAAAAAAACCCGCGCAGTAGCGCGGGTTTGTTATGTCGTGGGCTGAATCAGCTCTGAACTGCGTCCACCGGCATACCGCGCAAAGAAGATGCGTTAAGTAGTAGGCCTAGTAGACGGTAAGTACGGTTCATAGCGGTTCAACTTCTCTAAAATAATGTCGTTGTCTAATTTGATACGTTATTGGCTTGGCTATGTCAACACCTGATTGAAAATGGGGATGGTCTTTACATACGTGATTAACAGATATCGTGCTTTAGACGATAATTCGGCAAAAAATGATATTATCAGATAAAAAATCATGAGTGATTTGCGGGCGTCTCAGCATAAATTAACTGAATGTATATTGTCGCAATTGCTTCTGATTTTCATTTGGTTAAAATTAAACGTGTCTAACCATCGGTCTCGTGATGCTAAAAGAGCGCTTTTCCTTCTTTTATATTTCCAGTGTCAATGTGTTTGCTTTTTTTATGTATCTTGTGAATGAGTTATAAAACATGAATGTCAACGGATAAAAATAGACATTTGACATGTTGTGCTTTTGTATTTTATTTTCTTGTGATCTGACCAGTTAGTGATAAAGGTGTTAGATGATATTATAACGATAAGTTATTTATGATTATTTGTTGAGCAGCCAATGATAATTTTCTGTCTGCTGCAAAGAAAAGAAATGAGACGTACGTCAGGATTTAACCTTTAATCATGTTTTTATATAGGATGATGCTCAAGCCAATTTTTAAATGGAAAGGCGGGAGATAACTAACTTTTTCGTGTGTGATCAAGAGAGTGATGTTTCAATCATTGTTTTTATTATATTCGTTTGAGTTATCTAAATAGGACTTAGTGGAGTGGGATATGTCGGAATGTAATTCAGAAGTTGTTATTGATAAAGAGGTAGGTGATATACACCTGCGTAGCGTCGATCTGAACTTACTTACGGTGTTTGACGCCGTTATGCAAATGCAGAATATTACGCGGGCGGCGAGCTTTTTGGGGATGTCACAACCCGCGGTGAGTAACGCCGTGGCACGTTTGAAGCTGATGTTTAATGACGAGCTGTTTGTACGTTGTGGACGTGGTATTCAGCCCACGGCACGGGCGAGGCAGCTGTTTGGCCCTATGCGCCAAGCGTTGCAGTTAGTGCAAAATGAATTGCCAGGGGCGGAGTTTGAACCTGCCACCAGTGATCGCACTTTCTCTGTTGCACTTTGCAGCCCGCTTGATTTACGTTTGGGGGCAACAATAATCAACCATGTTAAAGAAATTGCGCCACAAACGCATTTAAAAATAAAGTCTTATATAACAAGTAACATTGACAACCAATTGCGTTATCAGGATGTGGAATTTGTCATTGGTTATGCAAATTTCGAATCTACTGAATTTAACAATGTCATGCTTTTTGAGGATGAGCTGATGTTAGTCTTGGCTCAGAAACATCCGAGAATAGATATCGACATCACACCGGAACAGATTTTATCGGAGCAGCATGCTGTCGTCTCACTTGAGGGATTTTATTCATTCAGTAAACCTTACTATATAGAAGACACGATGCGGCGGGTCATCACTCAGCAGTGTACGGATTTATATAGTGTACTGAACATTGTATCCAATACTGACATGGTTGCTATTGTTCCCGCTTGGCTAGCTCAGCAGCAAGCTGAAAAATTACAGTTGAAATATATTCCCTTGCCTTGGTTTGAGAACAAGGCCACATGTTATCTTTCTTGGCATGAATCGGCTGAGCGTGATAAGGGGCATCAATGGTTGAAATCTATGCTGAGTCAGCCTGAGATAACTGAGTAAATAGCTGGTTATTACCCCCGAGGCGGTTATCTCCCGATTGGGGGAATAATTTTTGCTGTTTGTTTATTAGGAATTATCTTGGATTTTTCTAAGATATATCTTGAGCCAAGTGTTTTTAATTAACCACTTCCTGATTTTTTCGATAGTTTTACCGAAAACAGTCATTATGAAATTATATCCTGACATTTTAATCATGGTTAGTGTTTTTACCTGTTGGTAAGGCACTGCTGCCTGGCATGCATTCTGTATCCTGAACCAAACCTTTTAACCTTCCTTTTGTCCAAATGAATGGGCGTGGTGAAATTAATCTCAGTTTTAGCGCACACTTCGACGCTGAAAACTCTTTTCCCGCTGCCAGAGAGTAGGTAGACTGCGCGAAAAAAAGTAAACACGTGTAAGCTGAGATGCGGGATGTACCGTCCTGCCCAAGGTTAACTGTTTGATTCATTTCAGGCTTAGAGCGCTATGATCAATAATTTGCTGCAATACCATTTGACTCACCGTATACAGCACCAAGTTTCCCACCGTGCCGATCGCACAGCTTTTCGCCAATGGTCTCCTAATGGTGAGACGCAGCTGACCTGGCGACAAGTCGATACGCATATCAGCCACATCGCTAGTGCGTTACTGGCGTTGGGCGTTGACGTGCAGGAACGTATCGCGATTTTTGCTAACAACTGCATGGCCTGGTCACTGGTTGATTTGGCCATTCTGCAATTGCGTGGTGTTAGTGTGCCGCTGTATGCCACTAACACGGCGGCCCAGGCAGCTTTTATCATTAATGATGCTGATATACGGATTCTGTTTGTTGGTGAACAGGCCCAATTGGATGCCGCTATTGCATTGCGTGGCGTGTGTCCGCAACTAAGCCACATTATTGTGTTTGATGACGTTGTCGATCTGCGCGGCTGCGAAATTGCACAGCACCTGAGTACCTTCGAGCGGGAAGCTGACCTTGCCGCTGTTGAATTGCAGCGGCAGCAGCGTATAGCCGATTGTGATTTGAGTGATCTGTTCACACTGATCTATACCTCTGGCACCACTGGCGAGCCAAAAGGGGTCATGCTGGATTATCGTAATCTGGCTGCGCAGCTTTATCTGCACGATGAGCGGCTGACGGTGAATGAAGAGGATGTTTCTCTCAGTTTCCTGCCGATGTCACATGTGTTTGAACGTGCCTGGAGCTTTTTTATCATGCACTCCGGCGCACAGAACGTATTTTTACCCAATACCGACTGGGTGCGTGAGGCCATGGCGTCGGTGCGTCCAACGCTGATGTGCGCTGTGCCGCGTTTCTATGAAAAAATCTTCAGTGCAGTGCATGAAAAGGTTGCACGTGCGCCGTGGTTGCGGCGTGCGTTGTTCCATTGGGCCATTGTTTGCGGTGAGCGCAAATTCCTGCAGGAACGCGCCGGTAAGCCTTTGGGTAAGCTGTTTGATCTTTCCCATCGTTGGGCCGATAAGCTAGTGCTGAGCAAGCTGCGTGGCATACTTGGCGGGCGGGTGCGTTTCTTACCCGCGGCAGGGGCCAAACTTGACGACAACGTCATTCTGTTTTTTCAGGCGATGGGCATTAACATCAAATACGGTTATGGGATGACTGAGACTTGCGCCACGGTTTCCTGTTGGGAGGAAAGCAACTTCCGCTTTGGCTCAATTGGTAAACCCTTACCGGGAATTGAAGTGCGTATTGGGCAGGAGAATGAAATCCAGGTACGTGGTCCAATAGTGATGCGTGGCTATTTCAATAAACCACTGGAAACGGCTGACAGCTTTACGGAGGACGGTTGGCTGAAAACGGGTGACGCCGGTGCTATTGATGAAGGCGGTAACCTGTTCATCACTGAACGTCTTAAAGATCTGATGAAAACCTCTGGCGGTAAATATATTGCGCCGCAGATGCTTGAAGGAACGCTGGCGCAGGATCGCTTTATCGAACAGGTGGCGATCATCGCCGATGCGCGTAAATTTGTTTCTGCTTTGATTGTACCGAGCTTTGAGTCCCTGGAAGAGTACGCCAAGTCCATCAACTTGAAATATCAGGATCGGCTTGAACTGTTGCGCAATAGCCACATTCTGGACATGTTTGAAAGCCGCCTGCGTGAAATGCAAAAAGAGTTGGCGCGTTTTGAACAGGTGAAAAAGTTTACCCTGTTGCCGGCGGCTTTTTCTATGGAACTGGGCGAGCTGACACCAACGTTGAAGCTGCGCCGTAAAGTGATTTCTCAGCGTTATCAGCGTGAAATTGACTCAATGTATCAGGATCCCGCTTAACGGCATCTACTGGGTTGGTGTTCAGCGAAAAGAGCAACATCATTCTTGCCTGATATAGTTCTGTAATTATCTGCCTGACTGAAACAATGCCTAGCTTGATTTACCTGTGGCTAGTGCATTGTTTCTGTAAATTCCCGATCCCCAGCCTGTGACAGTAACCCTTCATTTATTGTGTCATTTTGCCGTTTGCCTGCCTCATATTCTGACGTTATGTTAATGGGTTATAGTCAATCCATAAAAATTTTGGGGTATTGCCCCACAACAGGCGTCACGTTCCGGCGCCAGATAAGAATAAGTTAGCCTGGAGGCAAACCCATGGAGATGTTGTCAGGAGCCGAGATGGTCGTCCGATCGTTGATTGATCAGGGCGTTAAGCATGTATTCGGTTATCCCGGCGGGGCGGTGCTCGATATTTACGACGCCCTGCATACCGTTGGAGGAATCGATCACATATTGGTTCGTCATGAGCAAGGTGCAGTGCATATGGCCGATGGCTACGCACGCGCGACCGGTGAAGTGGGGGTGGTGCTGGTGACTTCAGGCCCTGGGGCGACCAATGCGATTACAGGCATTGCGACGGCCTATATGGACTCTATCCCGATGGTGGTGCTTTCCGGACAGGTTCCCAGCTCGCTGATTGGCTACGACGCCTTCCAGGAATGTGACATGGTCGGGATTTCTCGTCCGGTGGTGAAACACAGCTTCCTGGTGAAACGTACCGAAGATATTCCCGGCATACTGAAAAAAGCGTTTTACCTGGCCTCTACGGGCCGTCCTGGCCCTGTCGTGATTGACCTGCCGAAAGACATCGTGGGTCCTGCGGTGAGAATGCCATACGCTTACCCGGATGAAGTGAGTATGCGCTCCTATAATCCAACGGTGCAGGGGCATCGTGGGCAGATCAAACGCGCATTGCATACTATTCTGTCGGCCAAAAAACCCGTTATGTACGTCGGTGGTGGCGCGATCAACTCGGCGTGCGACGCAGAACTGCTGGAACTGGCAGAAAAACTGAGTCTGCCGGTCACTTGTACACTGATGGGGCTGGGCGCGTTCCCCGGCACACACCGCCAGAGCGTTGGTATGTTGGGTATGCACGGTACTTATGAAGCCAACAAAACCATGCACAATTCTGATGTGATCTTTGCTGTCGGCGTGCGTTTTGACGATCGTACTACCAACAACCTCGCCAAATACTGCCCGGACGCGACTGTACTGCATATCGACATTGACCCTACATCAATATCCAAAACGGTAGACGCTGATATTCCCATTGTTGGCGATGCCAAACAGGTGTTGACCCAGATGTTGGAACTGCTGGCGCAGGAAGACAAAGCGCAGGATCACGATGCGTTGCGTGATTGGT
Source organism: Serratia grimesii NBRC 13537 (assembly GCF_001590905.1). Taxonomy (GTDB): domain Bacteria; phylum Pseudomonadota; class Gammaproteobacteria; order Enterobacterales; family Enterobacteriaceae; genus Serratia; species Serratia grimesii. Next base: position 131,906 of record NZ_BCTT01000007.1, on the reverse strand, counting down.
GGCAATCCATCGAGCAGTGGCGTGCACGCGACTGCCTGGGTTACGACAAAAACAGCGGCACCATCAAGCCACAGGCGGTGATCGAAACCTTGCACCGGCTGACCAAAGGGGACGCTTATGTCACCTCCGATGTCGGTCAGCACCAGATGTTCGCCGCACTCTACTACCCGTTCGACAAACCCCGCCGTTGGATCAACTCCGGTGGGCTTGGCACCATGGGCTTTGGTCTGCCGGCAGCACTGGGTGTAAAGCTTGCGCTACCTGATGAAACCGTGGTGTGTGTGACCGGCGACGGCAGCATCCAGATGAATATTCAGGAATTGTCCACCGCATTGCAGTACAACCTGCCGGTGATTGTTGTGAATCTTAACAACCGTTATTTGGGTATGGTGAAACAATGGCAGGACATGATTTATTCCGGCCGCCACTCCCAATCTTACATGGATTCCTTGCCGGACTTCGTCAAGCTGGCAGAGGCGTACGGCCACGTAGGTATTGCCATTCGTACGCCGGATGAGCTGGAAAGCAAGCTGGCGCAGGCGCTGGCCGAAAAAGAACGCCTGGTATTTGTCGATGTGACCGTCGATGAAACCGAACATGTTTATCCAATGCAGATTCGGGGTGGAAGCATGGACGAAATGTGGTTAAGCAAAACGGAGAGGACCTGATCATGCGCCGTATTTTATCTGTATTACTGGAAAACGAATCTGGTGCGTTATCGCGTGTGGTGGGTTTGTTTTCTCAACGTGGTTATAACATCGAAAGCCTGACGGTAGCACCGACTGATGATCCCACGCTCTCACGCATGACGATTCAAACCGTCGGTGATGAGAAAGTGTTAGAGCAGATCGAAAAGCAGCTGCATAAGCTGGTGGATGTGCTGCGCGTTAGCGAACTGGTGCAGGGTGCACACGTTGAGCGTGAAATTATGTTGGTGAAGTTACAAGCCAGCGGTTATGGCCGTGAGGAAGTGAAGCGCTGCGCTGATATTTTCCGCGGGCAGATTGTCGATGTGACCGCCACGCTTTACACCGTTCAGTTGGCCGGTACCAGCGATAAGCTGGACGCCTTCCTTAACGCGGTGCGCGAAGTGGCCGAGATCGTTGAGGTCGCGCGCTCTGGCGTGGTTGGCGTGTCGCGCGGCGATAAAATCATGCGTTGAAGCCCAATGTAGCAGGATTTAGGGGCGTGGCAGGGCTGCGCCCTTTGTTTTTCGGTGTTTTTTGCCTGTTTGCTGGCACCTTTCGGCAAAAGCGGTTGCTCAGCAGTGTTTTCTGCTGTTAGATCGCAGAGGCTGGATTGAATACCCGCACAGGATGCGATGGTTAATCCGAGCATAGCTTTCACTTCTATTTTCAGCGTCATTAAGGGGTTAACGTGAAACTGGATGAAATCGCGCGTCTCGCAGGCGTTTCGCGCACCACGGCCAGTTATGTCATCAACGGCAAGGCGAAGCAGTATCGTGTCAGCGATAAAACCGTCGAAAAAGTGATGGCCGTGGTCAGGGAGCACAACTATCACCCAAATGCCGTAGCGGCAGGGTTGCGCGCTGGGCGAACCCGATCAATCGGTTTGGTGATACCGGATCTGGAAAATACCAGTTATACCCGGATTGCCAACTATCTGGAGCGTCAGGCGCGTCAACGTGGTTACCAGTTGCTGATTGCCTGTTCGGAAGATCAACCGGATAACGAAATGCGTTGCATTGAGCATTTGCTGCAACGTCAGGTTGATGCGCTTATTGTATCCACCGCGCTGCCACCGGAGCATCCGTTTTATCAGCGTTGGGCTAACGATCCTTTGCCGATTATCGCGCTGGACCGAGCGCTGGACCGCGAACACTTCATCAGCGTTGTCGGTGCCGATCAAGAAGACTCTTTCGCGTTGGCACAGGAACTTCGTACATTCCCGGCAGAGTCCGTGCTGTATTTGGGCGCGTTGCCGGAGCTTTCCGTTAGTTTCCTGCGTGAACAAGGGTTCCGTCAAGCATGGCAAGATGATGAAAGGCATGTCGATTATCTGTATGCCAACAGCTATGAACGTGAGGCGGCGGGGGTGTTATTTGCCGAATGGCTGAAAACTCATCCAATGCCACAAGCATTGTTCACGACTTCATTCTCTTTGTTGCAAGGAGTGATGGATGTAACGCTGAAACAACGCGGTCGTTTGCCGACCGATCTGGCCATCGCCACATTCGGCGATCATGAGTTGTTGGACTTCCTGGAGTGCCCTGTCTTGGCAGTCGCACAGCGCCACCGTGATGTGGCCGAGCGCGTGCTGGAACTGGTCTTGGCCAGCCTGGATGAACCACGCAAACCTAAACCTGGCCTGACGCGTATTCGCCGTAATCTTTTCCGCCGTGGCAGCCTGAGCCGCAAATAATCTTCTGGCAGGTGTGCTGTTTTGCACTCCTGCCGAATCCCCTTATACGTAACCCGCCACTCTGAACAGCTTTCTGCAATATTCGAGAAAGTAGCCATACACCACGCCCATCGCCATTGAGACTACCGCGTTGCTGGTTACTGCGGTCATGATTTGCTGCCCGTCGGCACCTACGCTCCACAATATGGCCGCGTAAACCGGCGATTGGAAACTGACATAGGCCAACAAGTCGGCAAGGTTACGCAGTAAAAAAGGATGACCGTGAAGACGTTTAGCGACGCGGATAAAGGCGTCACGATAACGGCCATAAGGCCAGGCGATCAGGATATTGACGGGGATTGACAGCAAACGAGATGAGAGTGACTGCTGGAAACTCATCCCGGATATCAAGATTTCTATTGCCATGCCGGCAATGAAACAGTACACCACCAGTGCAAAGGTATCGGCAGCGGCGCTACGCCAATGCGGAACAGGCGAAAGCATAGTGCAATCTCCGTGATTATTAGTTAATGTTCTGTTAATTGTTTAATTTAAAGATGTTAAGTCTGGTCTTTCATTCTTTACGTAGTTTATACCTTCATAAAGTGTTAGCTAAGTAGTTGAATATTTTTATTTAACGGGGTTGTGTGATTTTTGTTCTGGGAGAATGCAGAAGAATATGGCGCGAAGGGATTAAAAATGGATGCATTCAAACTATTCAATAAAAAACAATGAGTTGCATAATCTTTGGTCGCAAGGTGATTATTTTCACTAAAAATTGTGGGAATAAATGATGTAAGGAAATGAAACCATAATTGTAAACAGGTATTTTGAGAATAATCTTACTAAATTGATTTAAATCGAAATTAGCTCGCCTCGTAATATCCGAGTGATTTATTTTTCTGCCTGACTTATCACTGGCGCATTAATTGAAGTAAAATAGCCCCCGGCTTGGGGTGAAATAACCATTGAGCGTTATTAACTCAATAGCTTATGCCATATTTCACTTTTAGAGCGAGCTGACGTTGGGCCTTGCCCGCTGCGGCTCGCGCAGGGTTACAGGGCTGTGATTGCCGAGCTGAAAAATGAGACATCGATTGCAGAAGGAAGTATTGAGTTAATTAATCGCCGATTTGTCAGGTTTTTAATCAGGTTCTTTCCGCTTAGAAAATTCTCCCCGTTTATCATGATGTTAATTTTTAATCATCTAATAAATAGCGTTCCTTTCGCGAGCTAGCTCCCAAAATGACCGAAGAAATATTGCCAAAGCGCTGGCGCTCTGGCTTGACAAGGTTTTCATACCCTCCGTAAACTCCATTATGTGGGAATTTGTGGGGTAAAGTGGTGAAAACGGTCGTGAAGGGGTAACTCAGGAATGTTCCGTGGAGCAACGATGGTTAACCTCGACAGCAAAGGGCGGCTTGCCGTACCCACCCGTTATCGGGATTTGCTGAACGAGCAATCGCAAGGCCAAATGGTCTGTACCATTGACCTCCACCAGCCCTGCCTGCTGCTTTATCCACTGCCCGAATGGGAAATTATTGAACAAAAGTTATCCCGTCTGTCGAGTATGAATCCCGCCGAGCGCCGCGTTCAGCGCCTGTTATTGGGACATGCCAGTGAGTGTCAGATGGATAGTGCCGGTCGGTTGTTGTTAGCCACTACGCTACGTCAACACGCCGGGCTTACAAAAGAAGTGATGCTGGTCGGGCAGTTCAACAAGTTTGAACTGTGGGATGAACAGACCTGGTATCAACAAGTCAAGGATGATATTGACGCAGAACAGTCGACTCAGGAACCGTTGTCTGAGCGGCTACAGGACTTGTCGCTATAAGCATGTTGGAAAATTATAAACACACTACCGTACTGTTGGATGAGGCGGTTAACGGCCTCAATATTCGCAGTAACGGCATATATATCGACGGTACTTTTGGCCGCGGTGGCCATTCGCGTCTGATTCTGTCCCAGCTAGGGCCGGAAGGACGTTTGCTGGCAATTGACCGCGACCCACAGGCGATTGCAGCCGCCAAGTCTATTGAAGATCCTCGTTTTAGCATCGTACACGGCCCATTCTCAGATTTGTCACACTATGTGCGGGAACGCGAATTAGTGGGGCGGATTGATGGCATTTTGCTCGATCTGGGCGTTTCTTCCCCGCAGTTGGATGACGCAGAACGCGGATTCTCTTTCATGCGTGACGGTCCGCTGGATATGCGTATGGACTCATCGAGCGGTCAGTCGGCTGCTGAATGGCTGATGAAAGCGGAAGCAGACGACATTGCCTGGGTGTTAAAAACCTTCGGTGAAGAGCGTTTCGCCAAGCGCATTGCTCGCGCCATCGTAGAAAGAAACCTCGTAGAGCCAATGACGCGGACTAAAGAGCTGGCCGATTTGATCGCCAATGCCAGCCCGTTCCGGGATAAGCATAAGCATCCGGCAACCCGCAGCTTCCAGGCGATCCGTATCTATATCAACAGTGAATTGGAAGAGATTGAACGTGCGCTGGACGGCGCGCTGGAAGTGCTGGCCCCACAAGGGCGCCTGTCGATCATCAGCTTCCATTCTTTAGAAGACCGTATTGTTAAACGCTTCATGCGCCACCATAGCCGCGGTGCTCAGGTTCCTGCGGGTATTCCGCTGACTGAAGAGCAATTGCGCAGCATGGGCGGGCGTACGCTGAAAGCGCTGGGCAAGATGATGCCTGGAGATGCCGAAGTCGCTGAAAACCCACGTGCGCGTAGCTCGGTGCTGCGTATTGCCGAGAGGATGCCCGCGTGATTGGTAATGAGCGTCACGGCTTAGTTGGCGTCATTGGCGGTGATTTGCTGCGCAACGCCAAGATCCCATTGATTTTGCTGATTGCTTCGCTGGTTTCTGCGGTTTTCGTGGTGACAACCGCGCACCGCACCCGCTTGTTGACCGCCGAACGCGAGCAGCTTGTTTTAGAGAGAGACGCTCTGGACATTGAGTGGCGCAACCTGATTCTGGAAGAGAATGCTCTTGGGGATCACAGTCGGGTAGAGCGCATCGCTACTGAAAAACTGCAGATGCAACATGTTGATCCATCTCAGGAAAATATCATCGTTAAACAATGAAGGGTTTAACTGAAATCATTACACGGAGTAGAAAGGGAACGCATGAAAGCAGCACGCCCCGGTAAGTTGAAACGCCAGGAAGATCAGGCCAGCTTTGTAAGCTGGCGTTTTGCGTTGCTGTGCGGCTGTATTTTGCTGGCGTTGGTTGGGTTGATGCTGCGTGTGGCTTATTTGCAGGTGATTAACCCGGACCGCCTGGTGAAAGAAGGCGACATGCGATCACTGCGCGTGCAGGAAGTCCCGACGTCGCGCGGTATGATCAGCGATCGCTCAGGCCGCCCGCTGGCGGTGAGCGTCCCGGTGAACGCTATCTGGGCGGATCCGAAAGAGCTCAATGAGCGCGGGGGCATTACGTTGGACAGCCGCTGGAAGGCGCTGTCTGATGCGCTGAATATCCCGCTGGACCAGCTTTCTACTCGCATTAATGCCAATCCGAAGGGGCGCTTTGTCTATCTGGCGCGTCAGGTGAACCCGGCGATCGGCGATTACATTCACAAGCTGAAACTGCCGGGGATTTATCTGCGTCAGGAATCCCGACGCTACTATCCTTCCGGTCAGGTGACTTCGCATATTATCGGCGTAACCAACATTGACGGGCAGGGGATTGAAGGCGTTGAGAAGAGCTTCGATCGCTGGCTGACCGGGCAACCGGGCGAAAGGACTGTGCGTAAAGACCGCTTTGGCAGGGTGATCGAGGATATCTCCTCTGTCGACAGCCAGGCCGCGCATAACCTGGTCCTGAGCGTCGATGAACGCCTGCAAGCGCTGGTTTACCGTGAACTGAACAACGCTGTGGCGTTCAACAAGGCTGAATCTGGTACCGCGGTACTGGTGGATGTGAACACCGGCGAAGTGTTGGCGATGGCTAACAGCCCGTCTTACAACCCGAACAATATGGCCGGTACGCCGAAAGAAACCATGCGTAACCGTGCTATCACCGATATTTTTGAACCCGGCTCCACCGTGAAACCTATGGTGGTTATGACGGCATTGCAGCACGGCATTGTGAAAGAAAACAGTGTGCTCAATACCGTCCCTTACCGTATCAACGGCAAGGAAATCAGAGACGTTGCGCGTTACGCGGAACTCTCTTTGACCGGGATCTTGCAGAAGTCGAGTAACGTCGGCGTTTCACGGCTGGCGTTATCGATGCCGTCCTCAGCGTTAGTAGATACTTACTCTCGTTTTGGATTGGGAAAAGCGACCAATTTGGGGCTGGTCGGAGAAAGCAGTGGCATATACCCAAAAAAACAACGGTGGTCTGACATAGAGAGGGCCACCTTCTCTTTCGGCTATGGGCTAATGGTAACCCCGTTACAGTTAGCGCGAGTCTACGCCACGATCGGCAGTCTGGGTGTTTATCGCCCGCTGTCGATTACCAAAGTTGACCCACCGGTTGCCGGTGAGCGTGTCTTCCCTGAACCTCTGGTGCGCACTGTCGTGCATATGATGGAAAGCGTTGCCTTACCCGGCGGCGGTGGGGTGAAGGCCGCGATCAAGGGTTACCGCATTGCTATCAAAACCGGTACTGCCAAAAAGGTGGGGCCGGATGGCAAATACGTCAACAGATACATCGCTTATACCGCTGGCGTTGCGCCAGCCAGTAATCCCCGTTTCGCTCTGGTGGTGGTGATCAACGACCCGCAGGGTGGGAAATACTACGGTGGTGCGATTTCTGCACCGGTGTTTGGCGCCATCATGGGCGGCGTATTGCGTACCATGAACGTTGAGCCGGATGCGTTGCCCACCGGTGAGAAAAGCGATTTTGTAATCAACAGAAAAGAGGGTTCAGGTGGCCGATCGTAATTTGCGCGACTTACTCGCTCCGTGGGTGCCAACGGCACCCGGGCGCGCGCTGCGGGAAATGACATTAGACAGCCGTATTGCGGCTGCCGGGGATCTGTTTGTCGCCGTTGTCGGCCATCAGACGGATGGACGCCGCTATATTCCGCAGGCTATCGCGCAGGGTGTTGCCGCTGTGATTGCCGAAGCTGAAGGACAGGCCGAAGACGGCGCTATCACGGAAATGCATGGCGTTCCGGTGATTTATCTGAGCCAACTTAATCAGCGCCTGTCCGCGCTGGCTGGCCGTTTTTATCATGAACCGGCAGAGCGTCTGCGCCTGGTCGGTGTCACCGGTACCAACGGCAAGACCACGACGGCCCAACTGTTGGCGCAGTGGGGCCAACTGCTGGGTGAAACCAGCGCAGTGATGGGCACTGTCGGTAACGGTCTGTTGGGTCAAGTATGCCCAACGGAGAACACGACCGGTTCTGCTGTGGACGTTCAGCATGTACTGAACGAACTGGTTGAGCGTGGTGCTACGTTTGCCGCGATGGAAGTTTCTTCTCACGGTTTGGTGCAAAACCGTGTGGCGGCGCTGCCATTTGCTGCTGCGGTGTTTACCAATCTGAGCCGTGACCACCTGGATTACCACGGCGACATGGCCAATTACGAAGCGGCCAAGTGGTCGTTGTTCGCCGGTCACGAAGTGGGCCAGGCGATTATCAATGCGGATGACGAAGTCGGTCAGCGCTGGCTGAGTAAGTTGCCGGATGCGGTCGCCGTTACCATGCAGGATAACTTACAGCCAGGCTGTCACGGCCGTTGGCTGAAAACTACCTCCGTCAATTATCACGACAACGGTGCCACTATCCACTTCAGCTCAAGCTGGGGTGATGGTCAGATTGAAAGCCGCCTGATGGGTGCTTTCAACGTCAGTAACCTATTGCTGGCACTGGCAACCCTGTTGTCGCTGGGCTATCCGCTGGACAAATTGGTAGCAACCGGCCACCAACTGCAACCGGTATGTGGCCGTATGGAAGTGTTTAACGCACCGGGTAAACCGACAGTTGTGGTCGATTATGCCCACACCCCAGACGCGCTGGAAAAAGCGCTGGAAGCTGCACGGCTGCACTGTGTAGGGCAATTGTGGTGTGTATTCGGTTGCGGTGGCGATCGTGATAAAGGCAAACGTCCGCTGATGGGCGGTATTGCTGAGCAGTTTGCCGATCGCGTTGTAGTGACTGACGACAATCCGCGTACCGAAGAACCTCAAGCGATCATTACCGATATCCTGACTGGCCTGCTGGACGCTGGGCGCGCCTTGGTAATCCATGGCCGCGCGGAAGCTGTTACCAGCGCCATTATGCAAGCTAAAGAACAAGACGTAGTACTGGTGGCGGGTAAAGGGCACGAGGACTACCAACTGGTTGGGAATCGCCGCCTGGATTACTCCGATCGTACCACCGTCGCGCGTCTGCTGGGGGTACTGGCATGATTCCTGTCTCCCTTCGGGCACTGGCCGATGTATTGGACGCTGAGTTGATCGGCGCCGATTGCCAAATCGTTGAGGTGACGACAGATACCCGTCAGGTGACCGCGGGTTGCTTGTTTGTGGCATTGAAAGGTGAGCGTTTCGACGCTCACGATTTTGCTGTTGATGCTGTAGCCGCAGGTGCTGGGGCTTTGCTGGTAAGTAAGCGCTTATTGGTGGATGTTCCACAACTGGTGGTGAAAGACACCCGCTTGGCCTTGGGGCAGCTCGCTGCCTGGGTGCGCCAGCAGGTACCTACCCGCGTTGTGGCGTTAACTGGTTCCTCGGGCAAGACATCGGTGAAAGAAATGGCTGCGGCCATTCTGCGTGAGTGCGGTGAAGTGCTGTATACCGCCGGCAATTTCAACAATGACATTGGTGTGCCACTAACGCTGTTGCGTTTGCAGCCGCAGCATGACTTCGCCGTGATTGAGCTGGGCGCGAACCATATTGGCGAGATTGCTTACACCACTGCATTAACCCGTCCGCAGACCGCGCTGGTGAATAACCTGGCGGCCGCTCACCTGGAAGGCTTTGGCTCGCTGGCCGGTGTTGCCCAGGCGAAAGGCGAAATTTTTGCCGGTTTGCCGGCTGACGGTGTGGCGATCATCAACGCCGACAATAACGACTGGCCGCACTGGCAGAGCATGCTGGACGGCAAAACTGTCTGGCGTTTCTCACCTCAGGCGGCGGAAGGTGTTGATTTCTTCGCCAGCAATGTGCAGGTCAATGGCAAGGGAACGCAGTTTACGCTGCACAGCCCATTCGGTACCGCGCCGATCGCGCTGCCGTTGCCGGGCCGTCATAACGTGGCCAACGCATTGGCCGCTGCGGCACTCGCCATGTCGGCAGGTGCATCGCTTGAGGCGGTGCGTCAAGGGTTGACAAATTTACAGGCAGTACCGGGGCGTTTGTTCCCGATCGCGCTTTCTGACCATCAGCTGCTGCTGGATGACAGCTATAACGCCAACGTCGGTTCAATGACCGCCGCTGCACAGGTACTGGCCGAAATGCCGGGCTATCGCGTGATGGTAGTGGGCGACATGGCAGAGTTAGGGGCGGAAGCCGAAGAATGTCACCGTCAGGTGGGTGAAGCCGCTCGGATGGCGGGAGTCGATAAAGTGCTCGGTGTGGGTCTGTTAAGCCAGGCGCTGATTGAAGCCTCCGGTAACGGCGAACATTTTCAGGATAAGGCAGCAGTGATCGCGCGCGTGGCGGAATTACTGTCAGAACATGCGGTAATTACCGTGTTAATCAAGGGTTCACGTAGTGCCGCAATGGAGCAGGTAGTACGCGCGTTACAGGAGAAAGCACCATGTTAGTTTGGCTGGCCGAGCATTTGGTCAAATATTATTCCGGCTTTAACGTCTTTTCCTACCTGACGTTCCGAGCCATTGTCAGCCTGCTGACCGCGCTGTTCCTCTCTCTGTGGATGGGACCGCGGGTGATTAAACGCCTGCAGGAAATGTCCTTTGGGCAGGTCGTGCGTAACGATGGCCCAGAGTCGCATTTCAGCAAGCGTGGTACGCCGACCATGGGCGGCATCATGATCCTGACCTCTATCACCGTTTCTGTGTTGATGTGGGCCTATCCGTCAAACCCTTACGTGTGGTGCGTGCTGTTCGTCCTGGTGGGCTATGGCATCGTCGGTTTCGTTGATGACTATCGCAAGGTGGTACGCAAAGACACCAAAGGGCTGATTGCTCGTTGGAAATACTTCTGGCAATCGGTGATTGCCCTGGTGGTTGCTTTCGCCATGTATGCCGTAGGAAAAGACACGCCAGCCACCGAGCTGGTTGTGCCGTTCTTTAAGGACATCATGCCGCAGCTGGGTCTGTTATACGTGTTGCTGGCGTACTTTGTGATTGTGGGTACCAGCAACGCGGTCAACTTGACCGACGGGCTGGATGGCCTGGCGATTATGCCAACGGTATTCGTGGCCGCGGGTTTTGCGCTGGTGGCTTGGGCTACCGGTAACATGAACTTCGCCAACTACCTGCACATCCCGTATCTGCGTCATGCCGGTGAGCTGGTGATTGTGTGTACCGCCATTGTTGGTGCCGGTCTGGGCTTCCTGTGGTTCAACACCTACCCGGCTCAAGTTTTCATGGGCGATGTTGGTTCGCTGGCATTGGGCGGCGCGTTGGGCACCATTGCGGTGCTGCTGCGTCAGGAGTTCCTGTTACTGATCATGGGCGGCGTGTTTGTGGTTGAAACGCTGTCGGTCATTTTGCAGGTGGGATCGTTCAAGCTGCGTGGACAACGTATCTTCCGCATGGCACCGATTCACCACCACTATGAATTGAAGGGCTGGCCAGAGCCGCGCGTGATCGTGCGCTTCTGGATTATTTCGCTGATGCTGGTGCTGATTGGCCTGGCGACGCTGAAGGTGCGGTAATCATGGCAGACTATCAGGGTAAAAAAGTCGTCATCATTGGGTTGGGCCTCACCGGCCTGTCCTGTGTTGATTTCTTTATGGCGCGGGGCGTGACGCCACGCGTTATGGATACCCGCGTCTCACCGCCAGGGCTGGACAAGCTGCCCGACAGCGTAGAGCGTCATCTGGGCGATCTGAATCAGGACTGGCTGTTGGCGGCGGATTTGATCGTCGCCAGCCCGGGTATGGCGTTGGCTACCCCAGCGTTGAGCGCCGCAGCGGACGCTGGCGTGGAAGTCGTTGGCGATGTTGAACTGTTTTGCCGCGAAGCCCAGGCACCGATCGTGGCCATCACTGGTTCCAACGGCAAAAGCACGGTCACTACTCTGGTGGGTGAGATGGCAAAAGCAGCCGGTTGGGCGGTGGGCGTCGGCGGCAATATCGGCCTGCCTGCACTGAGCCTGTTGCGCCAAGAGTGCCAATTGTACGTGCTGGAGCTGTCTAGCTTCCAACTGGAAACCACGTCTAGCTTGCATGCGGCAGCAGCGACCATTTTGAATGTCACCGAAGATCATATGGATCGCTACCCGTTTGGCCTACAGCAGTACCGTGCCGCCAAACTGCGAGTCTATGAAAATGCTGAAGTCTGTGTGGTAAACGCGGACGATGCGCTGACCATGCCTGTCCGTGGCGCCGATGAGCGCTGCGTTAGCTTTGGCGCGGATGTGGGTGATTATCACCTGAACCGTCAGCAGGGCGAGACCTGGCTGCGGGTTCGCGGTGAGAAAATCTTAAACACCCGTGAGATGAAGCTGACCGGCCGTCACAACTATACCAATGCGCTTGCTGCGTTGGCATTGGCTGATGCAGTGAAGATTCCACGCGCGTCCAGCCTTAAAGCGTTAACGACCTTTACCGGGTTGGCACATCGCTTCCAGCTGGCATGGGAACATAACGGCGTACGCTGGATAAATGATTCTAAAGCTACCAACGTTGGCAGCACCGAAGCGGCGCTGAATGGTTTGCAGGTGGAGGGGACTCTTCATCTGTTGCTGGGTGGTGATGGCAAATCTGCCGACTTCTCCCCGTTGGCGCGTTACCTGCAAGGCGATAATGTCCGTCTGTACTGCTTTGGTCGTGATGGTGAGCAGTTAGCGCAGCTGCGACCGGAGGTCGCAACGTTGACCGATACTATGGAGCAGGCGATGCAGGCGATTGCCGGCCGGGTGCAATCTGGCGACATGGTGCTGTTGTCACCGGCGTGCGCCAGCCTTGATCAGTTCCGTAATTTTGAAGTGCGTGGCGACGAGTTTGCCCGCTTGGCACAGGAGCTCGGCGGATGAGACTACGCTTGCCGAACTTCGGGCTGACCGAACTCTTTAAAAACTGGGTCGCGGGATCGCGTGATAACGACTCGGTCAATATGGTGTTGTACGATCGCACTCTACTGTGGCTGACCTTTGGGTTGGCCATTATCGGTTTTGTGATGGTGACGTCGGCATCGATGCCGATCGGCCAGCGTTTGGCGGACGATCCTTTCTTGTTCGCCAAGCGTGATGCGTTATACCTCGGGTTGGCGTTCGGCCTGTCGATGGTGACGTTGCGTATTCCGATGGAAGTCTGGCAGCGCTACAGCAATGTCATGTTGCTGATGTCGATTGTGATGCTGTTGATCGTATTGGTGGTGGGTAGTTCGGTAAACGGGGCATCGCGCTGGATCGCGCTGGGGCCGTTGCGTATTCAGCCAGCGGAGTTGTCCAAGCTGTCGCTGTTCTGCTACCTGGCGAGCTATCTGGTCCGTAAGGTTGAAGAGGTGCGCAGCAACTTCTGGGGTTTCTGCAAACCGATGGGCGTCATGGTCGTGTTGGCAGTGTTGCTGTTGGCACAGCCGGACCTCGGTACTGTGGTGGTGCTGTTTATCACTACGTTGGCGATGCTGTTCCTGGCTGGCGCCAAAATGTGGCAGTTCCTGGCGATCATCGGTTCCGGAGCTTTTGCGGTGGTGCTGCTGATTATTGCAGAACCTTACCGTATGCGTCGTGTGACGTCGTTCTGGAATCCATGGGCCGATCCGTTCGGCAGCGGTTACCAGTTGACCCAGTCGCTGATGGCCTTTGGCCGCGGTGAGTTCTGGGGGCAGGGACTCGGTAACTCGGTCCAAAAACTTGAGTATTTGCCTGAAGCGCACACCGACTTTATCTTCTCGATTTTAGGCGAAGAACTGGGCTATATCGGTGTGGTTTTTGCATTGTTAATGGTATTCTGCGTCGCTTTTCGTGCTATGTCGATTGGCCGCCGTGCGCTGGAGCTTGATCAACGTTTTTCCGGCTTTTTGGCCTGCTCAATTGGCGTGTGGTTTAGCTTCCAGGCGCTGGTTAACGTCGGCGCCGCCGCAGGTATGTTACCGACCAAAGGTCTGACACTGCCATTGATAAGCTACGGCGGCTCGAGCCTGCTGATTATGTCGACGGCGATCGTGCTGTTATTGCGTATTGATTATGAAACGCGTCTGGCTAAAGCCCAGGCGTTTGTGAAGAGGTAAGGGATGAGCGGGAAACCTAAGCGTTTAATGGTGATGGCAGGCGGTACCGGCGGACACGTGTTCCCGGGACTGGCGGTCGCACATCATCTGATGGCGCAGGGCTGGCAGGTGCGCTGGCTCGGAACCGCAGACCGAATGGAAGCCGATCTGGTGCCAAAGCACGGGATCGAGATTGATTTCATCCGTATTTCCGGCCTGCGCGGCAAAGGGCTGAAGGCCCAGTTGAGCGCACCGCTACGGATCTGGCACGCGGTACGCCAGGCGAAGGCGATAATGCGCAACTACCAGCCGGACGTGGTGCTGGGCATGGGCGGTTATGTTTCCGGTCCTGGCGGTTTGGCGGCATGGCTGTGCGGTGTCCCGGTGGTATTGCACGAGCAAAACGGTATTGCCGGGCTGACCAACCGCTGGCTGGCGCGTATTGCCAAAACCGTGCTGCAGGCATTCCCTGGTGCGTTCCCGAACGCCGAGGTGGTGGGTAACCCGGTTCGTACCGACGTACTGGCGTTACCGCTGCCGGCAGAACGCTTGATGGGTCGTGAAGGGCCGATCCGCGTGCTGGTGATTGGCGGAAGTCAGGGGGCGCGGGTGCTGAATCAGACAGTTCCTGAAGTCGCGGCGAGATTGGGCGATAAAATAACGCTCTGGCATCAGGTAGGTAAAGGTGCGCTGGAAAACGTGTTGCACGACTACGAGAGGGTAGGGCAGACACAGCACAAGGTGACCGAGTTTATTGATGACATGGCTGCCGCCTACGCCTGGGCTGATGTGGTGGTGTGCCGTTCCGGTGCGCTGACCGTCAGCGAGATCGCAGCAGCAGGTCTCCCGGCGATATTTGTGCCATTCCAGCACAAAGACCGTCAACAGTATTGGAATGCTCGTCCGCTGGAAGAAGCCGGTGCGGCGAAGATTATCGAACAACCGCAGTTTAACGCCGATGTCGTCGCGGAACTGCTGGCAAGCTGGGATCGTCCGACGTTGCTTGCAATGGCCGAAAAGGCGCGCGCAGTTGCTATCCCTGATGCCACAGAACGTGTGGCGGCAGAGTTGGTGCGGGTCGCCAAATAATATATGCAGGGGTTCGGTACGCCGGGCCTGAATTAAAGAATGTTAGAGAGGGGCCTGGCACGCCAGACCCGGATTAGAGAGACTGATGAATACACAGCAACTGGCGAAACTACGTACTATCGTGCCCGAGATGCGACGCGTCCGGCACATTCACTTTGTCGGCATCGGTGGCGCCGGCATGGGTGGTATCGCCGAAGTGTTGGCTAACGAAGGTTATCAAATCAGCGGTTCCGATCTGGCACCGAATCCGGTAACCCAACAGTTGAGCGCGCTCGGGGCGACGATTTACTTCCATCACCGCCCGGAAAACGTGCTGGATGCCAGCGTAGTGGTGGTTTCTACCGCCATTTCCGCCGACAACCCGGAGCTTGTCGCCGCCCGTGAGGCGCGTATCCCGGTGATCCGTCGTGCAGAGATGCTGGCCGAACTGATGCGATTCCGCCACGGTATCGCCGTTGCCGGTACGCACGGCAAGACTACGACGACCGCGATGGTCTCGAGCATTTATGCCGAAGCCGGCCTGGACCCGACCTTTGTCAACGGCGGGCTGGTGAAAGCGGCGGGTACCCATGCGCGTCTGGGCTCCAGCCGTTACCTGATTGCGGAAGCGGATGAGAGCGATGCGTCGTTCCTGCATTTGCAGCCGATGGTGGCGATTGTCACCAATATCGAAGCCGACCATATGGAGACCTACCAGGGCGACTTCGAAAATCTGAAGCAGACGTTTATTAACTTTTTGCACAACCTGCCGTTCTACGGCCGTGCGGTGATGTGTGTTGATGACCCGGTGGTGCGCGAACTGCTGCCACGCGTGGGCCGCCATATCACCACCTACGGTTTCAGTGACGATGCCGACGTACGCATCGAGAGCTATCGCCAGGTTGGGCCGCAGGGCCACTTTACGCTGAGCCGTCAGGACAAACCGTTAATGACGGTCACCTTGAACGCGCCGGGCCGTCACAACGCGTTGAACGCCGCGGCGGCAGTGGCAGTGGCAACAGAGGAAGGCATCGACGACGCAGATATCCTGCGTGCGCTGGCAGGCTTCCAGGGTACCGGTCGCCGCTTTGATTTCCTCGGTGAATTCCCGCTGGCGCCGGTCAACGGCAAAACAGGCAGCGCGATGCTGGTGGACGACTATGGTCACCACCCAACCGAGGTTGACGCAACGCTGAAAGCGGCGCGTGCCGGTTGGCCGGACAAGCGTCTGGTGATGATCTTCCAGCCGCACCGTTACACCCGTACGCGCGATCTGTATGACGACTTCGCCAACGTGCTGTCGCAGGTGGACGTGCTGCTGATGCTGGACGTGTATTCGGCGGGTGAAACGGCGATCCCAGGGGCGGACAGTCGCTCGCTGTGCCGAACTATCCGCAGCCGCGGCAAGCTGGATCCGATTCTGGTTTCCGATCCTGACACCGTGCCGGAAACCTTGGCGCAGTTGCTGCAAGCAGATGACCTGGTGTTGGTACAAGGTGCCGGCAACGTGGGTAAAGTTGCCCGAAAACTGGCTGAGCTGAAGCTGCAGCCACAGAAAAAAGAGGAGGAACACCATGGCCGATAAAGTTGCCGTACTGCTGGGTGGCACCTCTGCTGAACGTGAAGTGTCATTGCAATCCGGCGCCGCTGTGCTGGCCGGGCTGCGTGAAGCCGGTATCGATGCCCACGGCATTGATATCCGTGACTTCCCGGTGACTCAACTGAAAGAACACGGGTTTACCAAAGTATTTATCGCGCTGCATGGCCGCGGTGGTGAAGACGGCACTCTGCAAGGGATGCTGGAGTTCCTTGAGTTGCCTTATACCGGAAGTGGCGTGATGGCGTCGGCGCTGACCATGGACAAATGGCGCACCAAAATGGTGTGGCAGTCGATGGGCTTGCCGGTAGCACCTTATGTAGCGCTGAACCGCAAGCAGTATGCCGGTGCAGAGAAGGCGGCGCTGATTGCTCGTGTCGAAGCTCTGGGCCTGCCGTTAATCGTCAAGCCGAGCCGTGAAGGTTCCAGCGTCGGCATGAGCAAAGTCACTGAGCGTGACGCACTCGAAGCGGCGTTGGAAGAAGGTTTCCGCCATGACGACGACGTGCTGGTCGAAAAGTGGCTGAGCGGTCCGGAATACACGGTTGCGATGTTGGGCGATCAGGTATTGCCATCAATTCGTATTCAACCGGCCGGCGTGTTTTATGACTATCAGGCCAAGTACATTTCGGACGATACCCAGTATTTTTGTCCGAGTGGCCTGGGTGCGCAGCAGGAAGCCGAAATGGCTGCCCTGGCGTTACGCGCCTACCGTGGGCTGGACTGCAGCGGCTGGGGCCGCGTGGATGTGATGCAGGATAGCGATGGCAGCTTCTATCTGCTTGAGGTGAATACCTCGCCGGGCATGACCAGTCATAGCCTGGTGCCGATGGCAGCGCGCCAGTCTGGTTTAAGCTTCTCGCAGCTGGTAGCGAGAATTTTGGAGTTGGCCGACTGATATGTCGCAAGCTGCCCTGAATGCGCGTGAACGCGAGGTGGATAATAACCCGCGCCGCAGCAATGGAACCCAGTTGGCAGGAATGGTTTTCCTGCTGATGGTGTTGGGAACGGTCCTGTGGAGTGGCTGGGCGGTTATTGGCTGGATGAAAGACGCCAGCCGCCTGCCGCTGTCACGACTGGTGGTAACCGGTGAACGTCACTACACCACCAACGACGATATTCGCCAGGCAATCTTGGCGTTGGGATCGCCGGGTACTTTCATGACGCAGGATGTGGATATCATCCAGCAGCAGATTGAACGCCTGCCGTGGATCAAGCAGGCCAGCGTGCGTAAGCAATGGCCGGATGAGCTGAAGATCCACCTGGTGGAATATGTCCCGGTAGCACGCTGGAATGATTTGCACATGGTGGACGCAGAAGGCAAGTCCTTCAGCGTGCCTGCAGAACGAATTGGCAAACAGAAATTGCCGTTGCTCTATGGCCCGGAAGGGAGCGAACAGGATGTTCTTGAAGGTTATCGGGCCATGAGCAGCATGTTAGCGGCCAGCAAATATACGCTGAAAATGGCGGCCATGAGTGCCCGCCATTCCTGGCAGCTGGCTTTGGATAATGATGTTCGGCTGGAGCTGGGACGCGACGATCGTACTGGACGCCTGCAGCGCTTTATCGAGCTTTATCCGGTATTGCAGCAGCAGGGGCAGGCTCAGAGTAAGCGAGTCAGCTATGTCGACTTACGCTATGAGTCCGGTGCATCGGTAGGTTGGGCCCCAGTGTTTATCGACCCGCAGGCAGCAGGCGATCAGCAAAACAGTAATCAGCAACAGAATCAGGCACAGGCAAAACAACAATGATCAAGTCGACGGACAGAAAACTGGTAGTTGGACTGGAGATCGGTACTGCAAAAGTCTCCGCATTAGTAGGGGAAGTTCTGCCCGATGGCATGGTCAACATTATCGGGGTGGGCAGTTGCCCGTCTCGCGGTATGGATAAGGGTGGCGTTAACGACCTTGAGTCGGTAGTGAAGTGCGTACAGCGCGCTATCGATCAGGCCGAACTGATGGCTGATTGTCAGATTTCTTCGGTTTACCTCGCATTATCGGGTAAACACATCAGTTGCCAGAACGAAATAGGGATGGTTCCTATTTCCGAAGAGGAAGTGACACAGGAAGATGTCGAAAACGTGGTGCATACCGCTAAATCGGTACGCGTACGCGACGAACACCGCATCTTGCATGTCATCCCTCAGGAATACGCCATCGATTATCAGGAAGGCATCAAAAACCCGGTTGGGTTGTCCGGCGTGCGTATGCAAGCCAAGGTGCATCTGATCACCTGTCATAACGACATGGCGAAGAACATTGTTAAAGCAGTAGAACGTTGCGGTCTGAAAGTGGACCAACTTATTTTCGCCGGTCTGGCCGCCAGTTATGCGGTCCTGACCGAAGATGAGCGCGAACTCGGCGTTTGTGTGGTGGATATCGGCGGCGGCACCATGGATATGGCGGTGTACACCGGCGGTGCGCTGCGCCACACCAAAGTGATCCCTTATGCCGGGAACGTGGTCACCAGCGATATCGCTTACGCCTTCGGCACACCGCCGACAGATGCGGAAGCGATCAAAGTTCGACACGGCTGTGCGCTTGGGTCGATTGTTAGCAAGGATGAAAGTGTAGAGGTGCCAAGCGTTGGGGGGCGTCCTCCTCGTAGTCTGCAAAGACAGACACTGGCTGAAGTTATTGAGCCACGCTACACCGAACTGTTGAATCTGGTTAACGATGAAATTTTGCAATTGCAGGAGCAACTGCGTCAGCAAGGGGTGAAGCATCATTTGGCAGCAGGTATTGTGCTGACCGGTGGCGCCGCCCAGATTGATGGCCTGGCAGCTTGTGCGCAACGGGTGTTCCACACTCAGGTACGCATCGGCCAACCCTTGAACATCACGGGTCTGACGGATTATGCGCAGGAGCCTTACTACTCTACGGCGGTAGGTCTGCTGCATTATGGAAAAGAGTCTCACCTGAGTGGTGAGGCAGAAGTAGAAAAACGCGCCTCAGTGGGCAATTGGTTTAAACGTATCAATAGCTGGCTGAGAAAAGAGTTTTAATGTTTCAACAAAGAGATCATGCTGAGTAATCTTTTTATGATCTCGCAGCGACAGGCACAAAACGGAGAGAAACTATGTTTGAACCAATGGAACTAACCAATGACGCGGTGATTAAAGTCATCGGCGTCGGCGGTGGCGGTGGCAACGCCGTTGAACACATGGTGCGCGAGCGCATCGAAGGTGTTGAATTCTTTGCCGTTAATACAGACGCTCAGGCGCTTCGTAAAACGGCAGTTGGCCAAACCATCCAGATCGGTAGTGGTATTACCAAAGGTCTGGGTGCAGGCGCGAACCCTGAAGTGGGTCGCAATTCAGCGGAAGAAGACCGTGAAGCCCTGCGCGCCGCACTCGATGGTGCAGACATGGTCTTCATTGCAGCCGGCATGGGTGGCGGTACCGGTACCGGTGCAGCGCCAGTTGTCGCTGAAGTTGCTAAAGACTTGGGTATTCTGACAGTGGCCGTGGTGACTAAGCCTTTCAATTTTGAAGGCAAGAAACGCATGGCGTTCGCTGAGCAGGGTATCGCAGAATTGTCCAAACATGTGGACTCACTGATCACTATCCCGAACGACAAGTTGTTGAAAGTTCTGGGCCGTGGCATTTCTCTGTTGGACGCGTTCGGCGCGGCTAACGACGTACTGAAAGGTGCGGTGCAGGGTATTGCCGAACTGATCACCCGTCCGGGCCTGATGAACGTCGACTTCGCCGACGTGCGCACCGTGATGTCCGAAATGGGCTACGCGATGATGGGTTCTGGCGTGGCCTGTGGTGAAGACCGTGCTGAAGAAGCTGCGGAAATGGCGATCTCCAGCCCACTGCTGGAAGACATCGACCTGTCCGGCGCTCGCGGCGTGTTGGTCAACATCACCGCTGGTTTTGACCTGCGTCTGGATGAGTTCGAAACCGTGGGTAACACCATTCGTGCTTTCGCTTCCGACAATGCCACCGTGGTTATCGGTACCTCGCTGGATCCGGAAATGAACGACGAACTGCGTGTGACCGTGGTTGCGACCGGTATCGGCATGGACAAACGTCCAGAAATCACGCTGGTGACCAACAAACAGGCTAGCCAGCCAGTGATGGATCATCGCTACCAGCAGCACGGCATGTCGCCGTTGCCGCAGGAAGTGAAACCTGCCGCTAAGGTAGTTAACGATCCGACTGCGCAGCCTAATAAAGAGCCCGACTATCTTGATATTCCTGCTTTCCTGCGTAAGCAGGCAGACTAAGAATATCCTGAGAATTTGGAATCTCCGCTCTTTGTGCTAAACTGTCCCGCCGGCCATGCTGTATGCTTGGTCGGTAGGATTGATAACATTGCGAGATAAAACGATGATCAAACAAAGGACATTAAAACGTATTGTTCAGGCGACAGGTGTCGGTTTGCATACCGGCAAGAAAGTCACGCTGACAATGCGCCCCGCGGCGGCTAATACCGGGGTCATCTATCGTCGCACTGACTTGAATCCACCGGTTGATTTTCCGGCTGATGCAAAATCCGTGCGTGATACCATGCTCTGTACTTGCCTGGTGAATGAGCATGACGTGCGTATTTCTACCGTTGAGCATCTTAATGCCGCGCTGGCTGGGTTGGGCATCGACAACATCGTTATCGAAGTTGACGCCGCCGAGATCCCAATCATGGACGGTAGTGCTAGCCCGTTCGTCTTCCTGTTGCTGGATGCCGGCATCGAAGAACTGAACTCTGCGAAGAAATTCCTGCGTCTGAAAGACACCGTGCGTGTTGAAGATGGCGACAAGTGGGCCGAGCTGTCCCCGCATAACGGGTTCCGCCTGGACTTCACCATCGACTTCAACCACCCGGCGATCGACGCCAGTACGCAACGCTACCGCCTGGATTTCTCTGCCGACTCGTTCGTGCGTCAAATCAGCCGTGCGCGTACCTTCGGTTTCATGCGTGACATCGAGTATTTACAGTCACGTGGTTTGGCGTTAGGTGGCAGCTTTGACTGCGCCATCGTGGTAGATGACTATCGCGTTCTGAACGAAGATGGCCTGCGTTTTGAAGACGAATTTGTTCGTCACAAAATGCTGGATGCTATCGGCGATCTGTTCATGTGCGGCCACAATATCATTGGCGCGTTTACCGCGTACAAGTCTGGCCATGCGCTGAACAACAAACTGCTGCAAGCAGTATTGGCAAAACAGGAAGCGTGGGAATACGTCACCTTCCAGGACGAAGCAGAAATGCCACTGGCATTCAAAGCACCGTCCACCGTATTGGCATAAGCCCATACTCGATTAATTCGGGTCGTGTCTTGACGGCAACGCAGTAAATCCCCAAGAACTTACAGAAGTCAGTGATTGGGGTGAGTGTAGCACGTTAACAAAAAGATACGGCCGGAGGTATGAAGGGTAAATACCGCTGATTACTTATCACGACTGGTAGCGTTGGCACTCTCTCCGGCCAGCGACGCCAGTCGTTCCAATATCTTGCGCAGTTTTTCTGGGCTTCTGCTCGCCAATCCCCTTAATTCTTCAGCACTTTCCTGGCTCAGATGACGCATCGGTGCGCTCGGCTGCGTATTTCCTGCCGTTTTTGCGGTGTTCTGCACAAGGTTGCTCCCTTTTGCCATCAAGGCCGGATTAATCCTGATGTCGATCGACGACAATGATGGTAGAATTTGCGCTCGTAGTGCAGATAATAAAGCCGGTTGTTCGTAGCGTAGGCGCATCATCCAGCTGGCATTTGCCGTTTCTAGCACTAAAATACCCTGTCGGAAATTCGCGACGCGGCACCAAGGATGCAGTTGAACCGGCAATAGGCCTTTCACTGCACGGTTAAGCTTAAGCAGCGCCACTGCGCGTTGCTGGACGTTATGCAGCGGCCCTTTGTCTTCTGCAGACGCGTCGTCGAACAGGGAATCTAATAATTGTGGACGGCTATCGCGCATAATGGGCTCCGGCGGATAATAAACTCGTGATCGGTATTCTAAATCGTTGGCGACAATTTGGCAGACGTTATTTCTGGCCCCATCTCCTGTTAGGGATGGTTGCGGCCACGCTTGGCGTACCTTCAAATCTGGTAGGCAGCCCTGATCAAGCCGCTCTGCCGAGCACTTCCTCTAGCCTGAACCGGCAAAATTCCGCCAGTAACGCCTTTAATAGCCTGGCGTTGTTGCAGGAAGCGCATCGCCGCCCGACCTTCAGTGTCGATTACTGGCACCAGCATGCGCTTCGCACCGTCATTCGTCACCTTTCTTTTGCTCTTGCACCGCAGGCAGTCTATGCGCGAGTGCAGGAAAACGAAGCGGAAGTGGCTGAACCCCCATTGCAGGTGGCGCAACTGGCGCTACTTTCAACTCTTAACGCGCTGCTGACGCATGAGCCGAAGCCGCCGACCATCATTCGTGATACCCACCATGCCGTACTGCCTGCCTTTGCACAGCATCAGACTGGGTTGTGGCTCGCACAGGTGCAGGGCATCCGCGCCGGGCCAACTATCGTAAGCTGATTTTTGCCCATCGGGCGACAAAAAAACCTAAAAATAACAGCAAGTTGACGGCCTGTATTGGCTGTCATGACAGAGATATCAAACATCATGTTAGTGAAATTATTGACCAAAGTTTTTGGTAGCCGTAACGATCGTACGCTGCGCCGCATGCGCAAATCGGTTGAGCTGATCAATCAGATGGAACCGGACATGGAAAAGCTGTCCGATGACGAACTGAAAGCCAAGACCAATGAGTTCCGCGCGCGCCTGGAAAAGGGCGAAGTGCTGGAAAACCTGCTGCCGGAAGCCTTCGCCGTGGTGCGTGAGGCAAGTAAGCGCGTATTCGGCATGCGTCACTTTGACGTGCAGCTGTTGGGCGGTATGGTTCTGAATGATCGCTGTATTGCAGAGATGCGTACTGGTGAAGGTAAAACCCTGACCGCAACCTTGCCGGCTTACCTGAACGCCTTGAGCGGCCGCGGTGTGCACGTGGTTACCGTGAACGACTATCTGGCACAGCGTGACGCCGAAAACAACCGTCCACTGTTCGAGTTCCTCGGTCTGAGCATCGGTATTAACCTGCCAGGTATGCCTGCACCGGCTAAGCGTGAAGCCTATGCCGCAGACATTACCTACGGTACCAATAACGAATACGGTTTTGACTACCTGCGCGACAACATGGCATTCAGTCCCGAAGAACGCGTTCAGCGCAAGTTGCACTATGCGTTGGTGGATGAGGTTGACTCCATTCTGATCGATGAAGCGCGTACTCCTTTGATTATCTCGGGCCCGGCTGAAGACAGCTCTGAGATGTATATCAAGGTTAACAAACTGATTCCTAAACTGATTCGTCAGGAAAAAGAAGACTCAGATACTTTCCAGGGTGAAGGCCACTTCTCGGTTGACGAGAAAGCGCGTCAGGTACACCTGACCGAACGCGGTCTGATCTTGATCGAAGAAATGCTGATGGACGCCGGCATCATGGAGGAAGGGGAGTCACTGTACTCACCGACCAATATCATGCTGATGCACCACGTAACTGCGGCGTTGCGTGCCCACGTACTGTTCACCCGTGACGTTGACTACATCGTCAAAGACGGTGAAGTTATCATCGTTGACGAACACACCGGCCGTACCATGCATGGTCGTCGCTGGTCTGATGGTCTGCATCAGGCAGTAGAAGCCAAAGAAGGCGTGGAAATCCAGAACGAGAACCAAACGCTGGCATCGATCACCTTCCAGAACTACTTCCGTTTGTACGAGAAGTTGGCGGGGATGACCGGTACTGCGGATACCGAAGCGTTTGAATTCAGCTCTATCTACAAGCTGGACACCATTGTGGTGCCAACTAACCGCCCAATGCTGCGTAAAGATATGCCTGATCTGGTCTACATGACTGAACAGGAGAAGATTGGCGCTATCATCGAAGATATTCGTGAACGCACCGCCAACGGCCAACCCGTGCTGGTTGGGACGATCTCAATCGAGAAATCTGAAGTTGTTTCGCGTGAGCTCGAGAAGGCTGGCATTGCCCATAAGGTATTGAACGCCAAGTTCCACGCCATGGAAGCGGATATTGTTGCGCAAGCCGGTCAGACCTCTGCGGTTACTATTGCCACCAACATGGCGGGCCGTGGTACCGATATCGTATTGGGTGGCAGCTGGCAGGCAGAGATTGCTCAGTTGGAAGATCCAACTGAAGAACAGATTGCTGCAATTAAAGATGCCTGGAAAATTCGCCATGACGCAGTGTTAGCCGCAGGTGGCCTGCACATTATTGGTACTGAGCGTCATGAATCTCGCCGTATCGATAACCAGCTGCGCGGTCGTTCTGGTCGTCAGGGTGATGCCGGTTCATCCCGCTTCTACCTGTCGATGGAGGATGCCCTGATGCGTATTTTCGCCTCTGATCGCGTTTCCAGCATGATGCGTAAACTGGGTATGAAAGAAGGTGAGGCCATTGAGCACCCATGGGTCACCAAAGCCATTGCCAACGCACAGCGTAAAGTGGAAAGCCGTAACTTTGATATCCGTAAACAGTTGCTGGAATACGATGATGTAGCCAACGATCAGCGGCGTGCTATCTACAGCCAGCGTAACGAGCTGCTGGACGTGTCTGACGTTAGCGAAACCATCAGCAGCATCCGTGAAGACGTATTCAAAACCACTATCGATGCCTACATTCAACCGGAGTCTCTGGAAGAAGAGTGGGATATTCAGGGGCTGACTGAGCGCCTGAAGAACGACTTCGATCTGGATATGCCAATTGCTGAATGGTTGGACAAAGAACCAGAATTGCACGAAGAAACGCTGCGTGAGCGTATTCTGGAAACAGCTAAAGAAGAGTACAAACGTAAAGAAGAAGTTGTTGGCGCCGAGATGATGCGCAACTTTGAAAAAGGCGTGATGCTGCAGACGCTGGATTCACTGTGGAAAGAGCATCTTGCGGCCATGGACTACTTGCGTCAAGGTATCCACCTGCGTGGTTATGCGCAAAAAGATCCTAAGCAGGAATACAAACGTGAGTCTTTCAACATGTTTGCGACCATGCTTGAATCACTGAAACATGAAGTGATCAGCGTGCTGAGCAAAGTGCAGGTGCGGATGCCGGAAGAGGTTGAAGCACTGGAACAGCAACGCCGCGAAGAAGCTGAGCGCCTGGCGAAACAGCAACAGTTGAGCCACTACGAAGAAAACGCGCTTGTTACCGAAGATCCTGATGCTCCGGCGAGCGCAGAACGCAAAGTTGGCCGTAACGATCCTTGCCCTTGCGGTTCCGGTAAAAAATACAAGCAGTGTCACGGCCGTCTGCAGAAGTAAGCCCGGCAGTGTATAACCAATAAAGCCCAGGGGTTCAGCATGCTGAACCCCTGTTTTTTTGGGGCGAACTGCGTGCCCCGACGAATCAATCAGGAGAATGCGATGAAACACCTGAACATTGCTGTCGGCATCATTCGTAACGCCCAGCAGGAAATCTTTATTACCCGGCGAGCGGCCGATTCACATATGGCCGGTTTTTGGGAGTTTCCAGGCGGTAAGATTGAGCAGGGTGAGACGGCAGAACAGGCGCTTAACCGTGAACTGCTGGAGGAAACGGGTATTGAGACCGAGCGTGCAGAGCTGCTGGAAGTACTTGAGCACCACTTTAGCGATCGTATCGTGACGTTGAATTTTTATTTGGTGGAGGGCTGGACGGGCGAGCCGTTTGGCCGTGAAGGACAGCCAATGCGTTGGGTGAAGCAGGCGGATTTACGGGAAGATGAGTTCCCAGAGGCCAATGTCAGCATTATTAAACTGTTGGTGGCGCAGGCTAACGCCGCGCAGTAAAGCGACCGGCCTGGTAAATACCAGGCCGGTAAGCAGCACGATCAGCGATCGTCTGCCTCGCTCCAGTCTTCGCTTTCTGACAGATCACTGCTGCTGGGAATACGTTTCTCTTCATCAGCCCATTCGCCCAGATCAATTAGCTGACAGCGTTTGCTGCAAAATGGGCGGAAGGGGCTGACTTCACCCCATACCACGCCTTTGCCACAGGTTGGGCATTTCACTACGGTCGTCATATTCGGTTCCTTACACCCTTTCAACGTGTGAAAGGTCTTTATTGCTTTGGATTAACAACAGGCCAACTCAAAGGTTAAGCGTTCCGGTACTACGCCAAACTCACTGTCCAGCGGCAAGAAGCGGATCGCATAGCGAGTCTTATGGCCGGAAATCTGTGGGTAAAGCTGGTGAGCCAGGTTGATGCGCAAGCGCAACAGATCGGCACCTTCAGCGTTATCCTGGAAGAAGCCATTCAAACTGATTTGATTGCGAAATGGCCCTGACTGACGGATAAGATCCAGCACCATGGTCAGTGCTTGGTTCAGCGGTTCCAGCGTTTGCAGCCACTGGCTGACGTCGTCATTCCGTTCCTGTTGAGGTGCATGCATCCACATGTGCAGTGTTGGTAAGTCAAAACTGCAACAACCGCCAGGGATACTCAGGCGTTGACGCACCAGGCTAATCAGCCGGTCTTCACGTAGCGATTGACCGAGGCGTGGGGCGGACATCAGAGCCGCAGCACATTGCTTTAACTGGTTGCGCAACTGCTCTACCAGCGACATATCGACGCCAGGTACATCGGCCCATGCCAGCAGTTTTTGCTGCTGACGTTCCAGTTCTTTCAGTAACTCAGTGCGCACTTCGCCGCGTTCCAGCACGTCCAGCAGATCGGCAATGGTACGGAAGAACGTCAGGGCGATGGCTGTTTCACTCAATGCGCGCTGACCGTGCAATTGTTGCAGTAAAAACTCCATACGCAACCAGGTGCGCATTTTTTCATTCAACGGGTGTTCAAAAAGAACGCTTGGGGAAACATCACTCATTCAGTTTAATCCTGTCGGGTCGCTGATGCCGCCAGCTCAAGGTAACGGCGATGCAGTGCGGCAACTAATGGCTCTATCCCCTGAGCAGCGCCGCTATTATCAATTATGTCATCAGCAACGGCCAGACGCTGTTCACGCGTGACCTGTGCGGACAGTATGTTCTGTGCCTGC
This sequence comes from Serratia grimesii NBRC 13537, assembly GCF_001590905.1. Taxonomy (GTDB): domain Bacteria; phylum Pseudomonadota; class Gammaproteobacteria; order Enterobacterales; family Enterobacteriaceae; genus Serratia; species Serratia grimesii. The sequence goes on along the minus strand of NZ_BCTT01000007.1, from coordinate 104,578 downwards.
TGACGGCTGATACCGTCGCGGGCAATGGTTCTGGCCAACTGAGTTTCGCTGTCAACGTCGACCACTAACACGCGGTCAGCACGCGCCTGCAGGTTATTTTCCACCAGCAGTGGCACGACCCAAAGTGCATAGGGACTAGTGACTTGCGCCAGTTGGCGTTGGGTTTCCTGATGAATCAGCGGATGCAGCAGTTGGTTCAGCCAGCGCTTTTCATCAGGGTTACTGAAGATACGCTGACGCAGCGCAGCACGGTTAAGTGTGCCGTCAGGCTGCAACATTTCATTACCAAAACGTTCGGCGATGGCCGCCAGAGCCGGGGTGCCAGGCTCAACAACTTGCCGGGCAATGACGTCAGCGTCGACCACCGTCACGCCATGGCGTGCAAAGGTATCCGCTACGGTTGATTTACCGCTGCCGATACCCCCTGTCAACGCAACAATGTAGGCCATGGTAGGAAATGCACCTGGTATTCATAAAAAAATAATAGACGAATCATAAAGCGATCGCGCAGAAGTGCAAGTCAGCAGGTGGTGCTTGTCCGGTCGCTTGCGTTGTACGCTGATAAAAAAACGGAGCCAGAAAGGAAAATGAGCGGGAGCTCACACTGCGGTTGTGCAGGTAAATTTGTCGGATTGTAGCGTAAATAATCGAGAATTCGCAGTCTTGTCCGGCGATTATTAGCGCGTATGATAGCGTCACTGGAACTGGCATTAATCTATACCCGCCATTCTTCAAGTTACAGCGTTGTTGGCTGCCACTTCAAATTTATAGGGTATAGGTTCGAATACTCTCTGCGATCCGTCGCCATAAACCAGGAAATCATTAGTCATGCGTATTGAAGAAGATTTGAAGTTAGGCTTTAAAGATGTGCTGATCCGCCCTAAACGTTCTACGCTGAAAAGTCGTTCTGAGGTTGAGCTGGAACGTCAGTTTACCTTCAAACATTCTGGCTTGAGCTGGTCCGGTGTGCCGATTATTGCCGCCAACATGGATTCAGTCGGCACCTTCAGCATGGCAGAGGCCCTGGCTTCCTTCGACGTTCTCACTGCTGTACACAAACACTACACCGTTGAGCAATGGGCCGCATTCGTGCAACGCGTCCCAGCCTCAGTGCTGCGCCACGTTATGGTTTCAACCGGTACCTCCGACGCTGATTTTGTGAAGATGCAGCAGATTTTGGCCTTGTCGCCGGGGCTGAAGTTTATCTGTATCGATGTGGCTAATGGTTACTCAGAACATTTTGTCGCCTTCTTGCAGAAAGCGCGTGAAGCCTGTCCAAACCATGTTATTTGCGCCGGTAATGTCGTCACTGGCGAAATGGTTGAAGAACTGATTCTGTCTGGTGCTGATATCGTTAAAGTCGGTATTGGCCCTGGCTCGGTTTGCACCACCCGAGTGAAAACTGGCGTTGGTTATCCGCAGTTGTCTGCAGTGATCGAGTGTGCAGATGCGGCACATGGCCTTGGTGGTCAGATTGTCAGCGACGGCGGTTGTTCAGTACCGGGTGATGTTGCGAAAGCCTTCGGTGGCGGTGCGGACTTTGTCATGTTGGGTGGCATGTTGGCAGGTCATGACGAGTGCGAAGGGACCGTGGTGGAAGAAAACGGTGAGAAATTCATGCTGTTCTACGGCATGAGCTCCGAGTCTGCCATGAAACGCCACGTTGGTGGCGTTGCTGAGTACCGAGCAGCTGAAGGAAAAACCGTTAAGCTGCCTTTACGTGGTGAGGTTGAATTTACCGTTCGTGACATCCTGGGTGGCCTGCGTTCTGCTTGCACTTATGTCGGTGCAGAACGTCTGAAGGAGCTGACCAAACGTACCACCTTCATCCGCGTAGCGGAGCAGGAAAACCGCGTATTCGGCAGCAAGTAATCTGCCTTGCTTGCACGTAGTCAAATGGTGGGCGTAGTTCAGTGCTGCGCCCATGTTGGTCTCCGGGTTCACCCCAACACATTCCCTAACTGAAAAATCGGCAGGTACATCGCGATTACCAGCGTGCCGACGATCCCACCGACCACCAACATCAATATGGGTTCCAGCGTTTGTGCCAATGTGTCGGCCAGTTCAAAGGTTTGCTGCTCATGCCACAGCGCAAGTTTGCCCAGTAGCGTATCTAACGCCCCTGATTCTTCGCCTACTCGTACCAATTGCTGACATAACGAAGGGAACAGCGCTTGTTGCTTCAACGCACTGTGAAAAGTGTGCCCCTGTGCAATCTGTTTCTGCACCGCCTCAATCGCCTGACGGTAAAACAGGTTATCTACCGACAGTGCGGCTGCGTTCAACCCTTCGATTAGTGTTAACCCGGCTTGCTGGGTCATTGCCAGAATACGGAATATTTGGCTTAGGCAACCGCCTTTGATCAAAGGGGCAATCAACGGCAGGCGTAGCAGTGCTGCTTGTTCACGCCTGCGCCAGTGTGGTTGTGGGTGCAGGCGACGAAAATAAGCCAATATCGAACAAAACAGTATGACGGCTAGCCAAGGGCCGCTCTGGATCAACAGGGCTGAAAGATTCAGCAGCCCTTGAGTAAACCACGGCAGTGGCGCATTGAATGACTGGTATATACCGGCAAACTCCGGCAACACCATGACCAGCATCAGAATGCTTACCAACAGCGCCACTGCACAGATAAACAAGGGATACCGCAGTGCCTTAACCACTTTCTTCTGCAGCTTTTGATGGGCTTCCTGTTGTTGAGCCAATTGTAGACAGCATTCATCCAGGTGGCCGGTTAGTTCCCCAATGGCGATCAACTCGCGGTAGATCAAAGGGAATATGGCAGTTTGTCCGGCGATGGCTTCAGAAAACGGCTGGCCTTGCCGCACCAGATCGCTGAGCTCGCGTAACAAACAGCGCCAAGCGGGGGAGGAGTGCTCTGCCGCCAGAAGTTGTAATCCGCTAACCAGCGGTAGCCCGGCCTGTAGCAAGGTGGCAAGCTGGCGGGTGAATTGGATCAAAGGTTCTCCGCGCCACTGGCTGGAGGTAATGCGCTTACCGCTGTTAATTTGGTAGGGCTGCAGCCCCTGTTCGATAAGCCATAGGCTGACCTTGTTCTTTTCGGGACTAATCAACTCCCCATGGATCATTTGGCCTTGGGAATCAATCGCCTGCCAGAGGAAAAGGCGTAAGGTTTTCACGGAGCCTCTCCAGTATCGGCAATGATGCCGACAATGCGATACACCTCTTCCAGCGAGGTAACACCTTGCGAAACCAACGTTAACCCGGCTTGTATCAATGTTGCCTGCCCCTGCTGACGGGCAATTTCGGCTAACTGGTCAGGGGATTCACCTTGCAATAGACCGGTCTGCACCTCTGGTGTGATAGTCAACAACTCATAGACCCCGATACGGCCATAGTAACCGCTGAAACAGTGCTCACAGCCATCGGCGTGCCAGGGTTGTAAAGGAAGAGGCCAAATCGCAGTGGGAAAGCGTACCGCCTCGGTTTTTTGATAGCGGCAGTGAAGGCAAAGTTTGCGCACCAATCGTTGGGCAATCACCAATTTCAGGCTGGCGGCAATCAGATATCCGGGAATACCCATATGGGTCAGGCGCGTCAGCGTTTCGCTGGTGGAATTGGTGTGCAATGTGGAAAGCACCAGGTGACCGGTTTGCGCAGCTTTAACCGCGATTTCTGCGGTTTCTCGATCGCGGATCTCACCGATCATGATGATATCCGGATCTTGCCGCAGTAAGGCGCGCAAAACGCGGGAGAAATCCAGATCGGTTTTGGCGTTAATCTGCGTTTGGTTGACGCCAAACAGTGGGATCTCAATAGGATCCTCAACACTGCATAAATTGCTCTGTGCGTCATTCAACTGGCGGAGGCCACTATAGAGAGTAACGGTTTTACCGCTACCCGTCGGGCCGGTGACCAGGATCATGCCCTGAGGGCAGGATAGCGCAGCGGCAAACTGTGCCAGCGCAGTCTGATCCATACCCAGCCGTTCCAGCGGCAGTTCCTGACGCTCCGTGTGTAGGATCCGCAGTACGACTTTTTCACCATGCAGCGTGGGTAAGGTGGCGATACGCATTGAGTATGTCGCGTTATCCAACTGCACGCTGAGCTGGCCATCTTGCGGTAGGCGGCGTTCAGCAATGTCCAGTTGCCCCATGATCTTCAGCCGGGCGGTAAGGCGTGCGGCAAGCGCAAAAGGTGGTGAAGCTATGGCTTGCAGTACGCCGTCGATGCGTAGCCGGATACGCAGCGTCTGCTGGTAAGGTTCGACATGAATATCCGAGGCACGCCGCTGAATAGCGATGCGCAAGGTCTGATTAATGAACTGCACGACGGGTGTGTCACTTTCGTCATTTAGTGAGGGCGCATCGGGTTCTGGTTCCTGAAGGGTTTGCTGGAGATGGTTGCCCTGTATTTGATGGCGGTTCAGTTCCAGCTCCAGCCGGGCAGTTGGCCACTGTTCCAGATGAATGCGTTTACCGGTAGCGAAACGCAGAGCTGATAGCAGTGCCTGAGGCGCTTCTTCAGCCAGGGCGACGTTCAGGCAGCACTCATCTTCACTGAGTGCCAGCGCCTGATAGCGTCGACACAGTGCATGGATTTCATCGCTGATCGTCACACTCATGGTGTTGGCGTCGTGTTGGTTGTTTCAAAACGGAAGACTTCTTGACAGGTCTCTTGCAGATTGGTGTTGTCACTGGTGCACTGGCGGGTCCAGCGGGTCAGACCTTGGGTATTTTGAGTTGGGGTCAATGCCACTGTCAGTCCCTGTAGCGTTTGAGTACCGGTCAGCGATATCACACCTTGGCTGACCTGAACTGCGCTGACATAACGTGATGTCCCGCTCGTAGGGATGCCTTGGCTGCCAGCGTTACACGCGGTGGGTACGCCATTGTCGAGCACACATAATTCAACGGCCATTTTATACGGTGTCATGGTTTGCAGCATGTCGGTCATCGCTGCTTTTTGGATATACCGCTGATAGGCAGGAATGCCGATGGCGCTAAGGATCGCAATAATGGCGATCACGACCATCAGTTCGATTAAAGTAAAACCGCGTTGTGTTTCCATCTGTTGTTGCCTCCCAATGAATGTGGAAGGCAGGGTAACCACTTGGGATAGGGGCTTCGAGGGGCTTAAGAGCGTTTTACGGCGTGCATCCAGCGTAACGTGTTGTGTTTGCAGCAGGGGTAACAACGTTGGGGTGCACGTCGCAATGTTGGCGGGGCAACGCCTCCCCGTCGCAACGGGAAGGCGGAGGCATTATTTGAAGCGCATCGACAGATCGAGGGCGGTCACGTGTTTGGTTAGCGCACCTACAGAGATGTAGTCCACGCCAGTTTCCGCGAAGGTGCGTAACGTTTCACTGGTCACGTTGCCAGAAACTTCCAGTTGTGCACGGCCCTGAGTTTGCGCCACGGCGGTACGCATCATTTCTACGCTGAAGTTATCCAGCATGACAATGTCTGCACCGGCATCCAACGCTTGTTGTAATTCATCCAGCGACTCAACCTCTACTTCAACCGGTACATCAGCATGCATCCAGAATGCTTTTTCGACCGCTTTTTTGATCGAGCCGGAGGCAATGATGTGGTTTTCCTTGATCAGGAAGGCGTCGGATAGTCCCAAACGGTGGTTGCTACCACCACCACAGAGCACGGCATATTTCAACGCGGTCCGCAGCCCTGGGAGGGTCTTTCGGGTATCCAGCAGGCGGGTTTGTGTGCCTTGTAATAGCGCAACATAGCGACTGACTTCGGTCGCTACGCCTGAAAGTGTCTGCACAAAGTTCAACGCGGTACGCTCACCGGTCAGCAACACCCGTGCCGGGCCTGCCAGTTTGCACAGCGGTTGATTGGGCACCAGGCTATCACCGTCCGCGACTAACCATTCGACTTTTACCTGGTTACCCAGTTGGATAAAGACTTCGTTCAGCCAACGCTTACCACAAAAGATGCCGGGCTCGCGGGTGATAACGGTGGCTTCTGCCTGGGTGTCGGCCGGTAATAATTGCGCGGTAATATCGCGTTCGGCATCGACTTCACCACCCAGGTCTTCACGCAGCGCCTGGGCAACGGCATAGGGGATATCGCTTTCAATTCGTTCAAGAAGCTCGGTGCGGCGACTGTCGGCACTGTAGCGGCGTGTCGGCATAGAAAACTCCGAAATGGACGGTAAGTTCGTAGAGGGAACATGCTACTCTGTTGCCGTGACAAGTACCACAGCAGCACGTTGGTTGCGCTGCTAATCATACATTATCCGATGCCCACGGCGCACATCATCGGGCTCAGTGGGATTGTCCCAGCCCAGTGTTTGACGGGGATTTATATCTGGCATCTCTGGAACAACCCGGCAAGCACGATGACGCTATGCTTGGAATAATGGAAAAGGAGAGGAGTCGCTAATGACGCTGTTTACGCTGTTACTGGTTCTGGCGTGGGAACGTTTGTTCAAGTTAGGGGAGCATTGGCAGTTGGATCACCGCCTGGAGGTGGTGTTTCATCGGTTACATCGGTTTTCGCTAGCACAAACGTTACTGATGACTCTTGCCTGGATGGTCGTGGTAGGGGGCATTCTGTGGCTGGCTCAAGGGCTGTTTTTCGGCGTAGTGACGCTGTTGCTGTGGATTATTATTGATTTGCTGTGTGTGGGCGCGGGCATTAAGCGCAAACACTACCGTGCCTATCTGAAAGCAGCACGTCAGGGGGATGTACATGCCAGTGATCAGATGGCGGAAGAGCTGGCGCTAATCCATGGGCTGCCAGTGGATTGCAGTGAAGAACTGCGCTTGCGTGAACTGCAAAATGCGCTGCTGTGGATTAACTTCCGCTATTATCTGGCGCCGCTGTTCTGGTTCGTGGTCTGCGGGCCTTACGGGCCGATTGCGCTGGCGGGCTACTCATTTCTGCGTGCTTACCAGACCTGGTTGGCGCGCCATAATACCCCACTGGAACGTTCACAGTCGGGTATCGATCATCTATTGAACTGGCTGGATTGGATCCCGGTGCGTCTGGCCGGTGTGGCTTACGCGCTGTTTGGACATGGTGAAAAAGCGCTGCCAGCCTGGTTTGCGTCGCTGGGCGATCTTCATTCTTCGCAGTATCAGGTGCTGACGCGATTGGCACAGTTCTCACTGGCGCGTGACCCCCATATGGATCCGGTGCAGACTCCACGTGCGGCGGTAACGTTGGCGCGTAAGGTGACCATGATCATTGTGGTGGTGGTGGCGGTATTGACGATCTACGGCACCTTGCTCTAAGACTGTGTTTTGTTATGCCAATAGAAATAAAAACGGGCGCTTAGCGCCCGTTTTTATTGGATAACCAACGTTTACAGCTTGGCGAAGCTGCGGCGTGCAGCGTCGATGGTGCGTTGGATATCTTCTTTGCTGTGCGCAACGGACATAAAGCCGGCCTCGAAGGCCGAAGGCGCCAGATAAACCCCTTCATCCAGCATCAGATGGAAGAAACGCTTGAAGCGCTCAACATCGCATTGCATCACATCCTGATAGCAGGTGACAGACGGTGCATCGGTAAAGAACAGGCCGAACATGCCACCAACGTGGTTCACCACCAGCGGGATGTTTTCTTCTTTAGCCGCATGCAGCAGGCCATCCGCCAGCATATCTGTTAGTTCTGTCAGCGTCTGGTGGACACCAACCTGCGAAACTTCGGTCAGGCAGGCAAAACCTGCCGCCATCGCAATCGGGTTACCGGACAGCGTGCCTGCCTGATAGACCGGACCGGTGGGTGCCAGCGCTGCCATCACTTCACGACGGCCGCCGAACGCGCCAACGGGCATGCCACCACCGATGATTTTACCCAGGCAGGTAAGATCAGGCTCTACATCGTAATAAGACTGTGCCCCTGCCAGCGCCACGCGGAAGCCGGTCATGACTTCGTCGATAATCAGCAGGGCACCGTACTTGTCACACAGTTCGCGCAAGCCTGGCAGGAATTCCGGCAAAGGTGGCACACAGTTCATGTTGCCGGCGACCGGCTCTACGATGATACAGGCGATCTCGGAAGGGTACTGCTCAAATGCGGCACGGACCGAATCCAGATCGTTAAAGGTGCAGGTCAGGGTGTGTTTGGCAAAGTCGGCCGGTACGCCCGGTGAGTTTGGTTGGCCCAGCGTCAGCGCGCCGGAGCCGGCTTTTACCAGCAGGCAGTCGGCGTGACCGTGGTAGCAGCCTTCAAATTTGATGATCTTATCGCGATTGGTATAGCCACGCGCCAAGCGGATTGCGCTCATGGTAGCTTCGGTGCCTGAGTTCACCATCCGCACCATATCCATGGTCGGCACCAGTTCGGTGACCAGCTCGGCCATTTTGACTTCCATCTCGGTAGGCGCGCCAAAACTCAGGCCGCGCTGTGCCGCTTCGATCACTGCGTTGCGGATCGCCGGGTGGTTGTGCCCCAGTACCATCGGGCCCCAGGAACCGACGTAGTCGATATAGGCTTTGCCGTCGACGTCGAACAGGTAAGCCCCGTCTGCACGCTCGATAAACAGTGGCACACCACCAACGCCGCTGAATGCACGCACCGGAGAGTTAACCCCGCCTGGGATTACCTGTTGTGCCTGGGCATACAGATTTTCGGACTTGTTGTGTAAGCTCATAAATCGGCTCCTGGATTCTCTTTGAATGATTTGACCGCGCTATTCTAGTGAAGTGTTCGCTGATATGAAACGATCACAGTCAGATACCTATTTAGAGGGGCGGTTGGTCAGTGGGTGCGCTAGAATAATCAGCTGGCCTATTTGTATTACATTTAATTCCATTAATGAATAACCCATTATGACTGAATTACAGCAACAATCACCGCTCGCGCGCGCTCCACGACTGAAGCGTAGTGACATGGTTCGTCAGTTTATGCGTCGTGATAAAACGCCCGTGGCGATCCTGTTCATGGCTGCAGTGGTGGGGACTCTGGCCGGTTTGCTTGGCGTGGCATTTGATAAAGCGGTGGATTGGGTGCAGCAGCAGCGCTTTTCTGCGCTGGCACAGGTCGCGGATTACTGGATTCTGGTTTGGCCGCTGGCTTTTGTTCTTTCTGCTGCACTGGCAGTGCTCGGCTATTATCTGGTTCGCCGCTTTGCCCCTGAAGCAGGGGGATCGGGTATTCCGGAAATTGAAGGTGCATTGGAAGAACTGCGGCCGGTGCGCTGGTGGCGAGTGATCCCGGTGAAATTTATTGGCGGCATGGGGACGCTGGGAGCGGGCATGGTGCTAGGCCGTGAAGGGCCAACGGTACAGATGGGGGGCAACGTTGGGCGCATGGTGCTGGATATTTTCCGCATGCGCGGCGCAGAGGCGCGTCATTCGTTGCTGGCTACCGGTGCAGCTGCCGGTCTTTCTGCTGCTTTCAATGCGCCGCTGGCCGGTATTTTATTCATCATCGAAGAGATGCGCCCGCAGTTCCGCTATAACCTGATCTCAATTAAAGCGGTGTTTATCGGCGTTATTATGTCGAGCGTGGTGTTTCAGTTGTTCAACGGTGAGGGATCGGTTATTGCGGTGGGCAAGCTTTCTTCTGCGCCGATTAATACCCTTTGGTTGTATCTGGTGCTGGGGGCAATATTCGGCGCGGTTGGCGTGATGTTCAACGCGCTGATTTTCCGCACACAGGACATGTTTGCTCGTCTGCACGGCGGTAAAATGCGTAAGGTTCTGCTGATGGGGGGATTGCTCGGCGGTATCTGCGGTATTCTGGGGTTGATCCAACCGGAAGCTGCCGGTGGCGGTTTTGGTCTGATCCCGATCGCAGCGGCAGGTAACTACAGCGTTGGCATGCTGATGTTTATTTTCATTACACGGGTGATCACCACGTTGCTGTGTTTCGGTTCCGGCGCACCGGGAGGGATTTTTGCACCGATGCTGGCACTGGGAACATTGTTTGGTACGGCTTTTGGCTTGGCCGGTGCTCACTTGTTCCCACAGTATGGTATCGAGGCTGGCACATTCGCGATTGCCGGAATGGGGGCTTTGTTTGCTGCGACAGTACGTGCACCTCTGACCGGTATCGTGTTGGTGTTGGAAATGACCGACAACTATCAGCTCATACTGCCCATGATTATTACCTGCCTTGGTGCTACGCTGGTGGCACAGTTCCTTGGGGGTAAGCCGTTGTATTCCTCCATATTGGCCCGTACGCTACAGCGTCAGGAAGCGCAGCAGGCCAGTGAGGCGGCAGATAAAACAGGTAAAGAAAATACAACAAATGCGGTGAATACTTGAACGCAACACTCAGGTATTGGATAATCATTAACATTAATCCGGCCGCCATTGTAGCGACCTGATGCAGAACAATGTTGGGAGTAAAGAGTATGAGTGATGAAACAGCACTGCCCCTGCAATTTACCGAGGCAGCAGCAAGTAAGGTTAAAGTCCTGATTGCTGACGAAGAAAACCCGAATCTGAAGTTACGGGTTTACATTACCGGTGGCGGTTGCAGCGGATTCCAGTACGGCTTCACTTTTGACGATAAGGTCAATGACGGTGATATGACCATCGAGAAACAGGGTGTTGCGCTGGTTGTTGATCCGATGAGCCTGCAATATCTGGTCGGTGGTTCAGTTGATTATACCGAAGGGCTGGAAGGCTCGCGCTTCGTGGTGACTAACCCGAATGCCAAAACCACCTGCGGTTGTGGATCCTCGTTCAGCGTGTGATCCTGCCTGTCACCGTATAAAACCCGCCAACCTCACCGGTTCGCGGGTTTTTTTATGGTTACCATTCCACTGTGACCAGTTCTCGGTAAGCATCATTTTCGCCCTCTGTGACTAACGGGCTGCGGGTGACTTTAGGCTGGGTGTTGGCCGTATTACCGCATTTTACCTGTGGCGTTGTGCCACCTGTATCCACGCTGCAGATTGGGGCGATGGTCAGGCTAATGCCAATTTGTCCGCTCGTACTGCCAGCGTAAACGAAAGGGCTGCACAGCAGCACACTGAATAAAAAGAGAATATTTTTCATAATTTTGGGAATAGCCATCCGTAAGCAATCACATAATGGCTTATCGGCAAAAAGTTAATAAGTTTTAACAAGGCTGGGGAATAATTAACTCGGGGTTAAAAAGTTTATTACATTGTTTTCCAGCATTTTTTAAGGGGTTGATAATAACATTTGGCTATTAATTGGTCTAATATTCTGTTTTTGGATGTGCCGATATACTAAGCTTCCGCCCGATTCGGGCGGAAGCGGGTTATCGTTCGAGGATAAAAGCAGGGAGTTTGAGGTGCCAGCGGATCGCTGCGAGCCGGATTGCCAGTGTAATGCCCATTCCGAGCATCATCGCCTGTTGTAAGGGCATACCGAACGTCGCATAGGCGGTAGCATGGACAATGCCACCGATAATACAGGCGGTAGCATAAATTTCGGTTCGCAGAATCATCGGGATTTCCCGGGCCAGTACGTCACGGATAATACCGCCGCCAACTCCAGTAATTACACCCATACAAATTGCCACCAATGGACTGGCATCGGCGGCGAAGGCTTTATTTACCCCAATGCCGACAAATACTGCCAGTCCAACTGCGTCCAGCACCGGCAGGATCCATTTGGGTAAGCGGCGCGGCTGACGCACCAGCAGCAGTGTCAGTACACAGGTGATCATTGCTACCACTAGATCGGTTGGATCCTTAACCCAAAAGACTGGGCCGTTGGCCAATGCCATATCACGGATGGTGCCGCCACCGACCGCAGTAACTACGCCCAGGACGAGCACACCGAACGGGTCCATACGTAATTTGCCAGCCAGTAATACACCAGAAATGGCGAAAACCGCGGTGCCGAGAATATCCAGCCAGAACACCAGCATTAATGAAGCTCCGCCAATTGATGACATAATTGCTGGGCTGCCAGCATGATGCGTGGCCCAGGACGGTTAAACCAGTCACCATTCAGCGCAATCACCGGTACTTGCAATTGCGGCGCCCAGAAAGCTTTCACGCTGGCTATCTCTTTTTGGTCACCCGTGATGACGATTGCCTGGGGCTGGCGAGCCAGCACTTGTTCACGACTGATCTGCGGCCACGGCATACGGCTATCTGCAAAGATGTTTTCTGCACCGCACAGCGACAATACCTGACTCTGTAACGTGGCACCGGAACTGGTGAATAGCGGTTGGGTGCCGAATTGCAGCAGGACTCGCCGTGACTGATTGTGTGGATATTTTGCTTTCAGCGCAGCAATTTGCTTACGGATAGCGTCTGCGGCCTGATGAGCTTGCTCAGGATGCGGGCTGTATTGCGCCAGCTTGTCCAGGGATTGGGCTATATCATCAATCGTGGTGGCATCCGCATAAAAGATCGGGATGCCGAACGCGGCGAGCTGATCCAGTACTCGCTGCGGATTGCCGCCGCGCCACGCCAGAATCAGGTCCGGCTTCAGTGCCAGCACCCGTTCCAGGTTGATACCTTGCCATGAGGCAACTTGTTCTAGCTTCTTGGCCGCAGGCGGGTAGTCGGAATAAGCGCTTACCGCCAGCAAGGTATCCCCCATGCCAGCGGCATAGGCCAGTTCGGTTGTATTGGGTGCCAGGCTGATCACTCGTTGGGCGGCGCCGGCAGGCAGCGCCATCCATAATGCCAGCAGCCACAGCAGAACTGAAAAGCGTTGCGTCACATCAACCGCGCTTAGCCAAGGTTTGCAGCATGGTGTTAACCATCAGTGTAGATTGCTTGGCGGCGACGGAAAGAAACTCGTCAAAGCTCATGTGCGATTCACTGTCAGCAACGTCAGAGATCGCGCGTACGACCACAAAAGGTGTGCCGAATAAGTGGCAAACATGGCCGACGGCAGCGGCTTCCATTTCCACGGCAGCAACGTTCGGGAACGTGGCGCGAATGCGTGCCAGCGGCTCAGCGCCGTTGATGAAAGCGTCGCCGCTGCAGATCAGGCCGCGTACCGCGTTCAGGTCGAGTTGTTTGATGCAGCTTTCCGCCAGTGCAATCAGCGCGTCGTCTGCCACAAAGGCAGCTGGGCAGCCGGCCATTTGGCCCGATTCGTAACCAAAGGCGGTCACGTCCGCGTCGTGATAACGCACTTCTTCGGAAACCACGATATCACCGACCTTGAGCGTGCTGGCCAAGCCACCGGCAGAACCGGTATTAATCACCAAGTCCGGTTTGCAGTGTTCCAGCAGCAGGGTGGTACCCATCGCCGCAGAGACTTTGCCAATGCCAGACTTTAACAGTGCCACGTCAACGCCGCCGATCTGGCCGGTATAGATTTCACAACCCGCGCGTTGAATGGTCTGACGGTTTTCAATTTGATCGCGCAGCAGGGTGACTTCCTGTTCCATTGCGCCGATGATGCCTACTTTCATAAATAAGACTCGCTGATTGGGTGTGGGAATTGCGCCATAGTCTATCATGGCTCTCATAGAGAGATAATCCGTTGCATATGCCGCCGGGAATTGTTATCACGGAGGTAGGCGCAACGGCGGAGAAACAGATGTCCGGGATCGACTTTAAGCAGAAAATCAGCTTCCAGCGGCCATTCAGCAAGCCAATTGAAGCCGAAGAAGAATACGACATTGTCCGGCAGTTCGAGAGCGATCGCGGGCGCATTGTCAATTCAGCCGCCATCCGCCGCCTGCAGCAAAAAACCCAGGTGTTTCCCCTCGAGCGCAATGCAGCGGTACGTAGCCGTCTGACACACTCGATGGAGGTGCAACAAGTCGGGCGGCATATTGCCAAAGAGATCCTCAATCGCTTCAAGCAGGATGGGCGGATCGATGCACTTGGCCTGACAAAACTGCTCGACCCCTTTGAAAGTATTGTAGAAATGGCCTGCCTGATGCACGACATAGGCAACCCGCCTTTCGGTCATTTTGGCGAATCGGCAATTAATGACTGGTTCTCGCAACGGCTTGATCCCGCCAGTTGCGGCAGCGAACCTGCCAGTAACGATCGCTGCCAGGTCAGCGTATTGCGTCTGCATGAAGGTGAGAGCGATCTTAACCGCCTGCGTAGCCGCATCCGCCACGATCTTAGCCATTTCGAGGGTAATGCCCAAGCGATCCGGTTGGTGTATACCCTGTTGAAGCTGAATCTGACGTATGCGCAGGTGGGATGTATCCTGAAATACACCCGTCCGGCCTATTGGGCAACTGACATTCCTGCCAGTCACGACTACCTGATGAAAAAGCCAGGTTTTTATCTGGCAGAGGAAGCCTTTGTTGATCGGTTACGGCGTGAGCTAAATATGGGGGAGTTTGACCGGTTCCCATTGACTTATATTATGGAAGCCGCAGACGATATTTCTTATTGTATCGCCGACCTGGAAGACGCAGTGGAAAAAAACATTTTCACTGTCGAACAGCTTTACCAGCATTTAACTCAGGAATGGGGTGAAGTATCGCCGGGCGATATGTTTGATAAAACTGTGGCCAGCGCTTTTCGCAAGAGTGATCGCGGTGGCACGCGGCGTAGTGCTGAAGATCAATTCTTCATGTATCTGCGCGTGTTCACTGTGGCGCGTTTAGTCCCACACGCGGCGCAGCGCTTTATTGATAACCTAGATGCGGTGTATCAAGGCAACTTTAATCAGGCATTGCTGGAAGACTTTAGCCCAGCGTACCAACTGCTGAAAATATTCAAGAATGTCGCGTTTAAACATGTCTTCAATCATCCGGAAGTTGAGCAGCTTGAGTTGCAGGGCTACCGTGTAATCAGCGGCTTACTGGATATCTATAGCCCATTACTGGCCATGCCGTTGGCAGATTTTACCCGTCTGGTACAGGAAGACAGTCATCGTGCTTACCCGATCGAAACACGTCTGTTCCATAAACTTTCTACTAAACACCGGCTGGCATATGTCGAAGCGGTTGAAGGATTGCAGCACCTGTCGCCCGAGCAATTGGCGATCCGTGAATATTATTTCCGTGCCCGTTTGCTACAGGATTATATCAGCGGTATGACCGATCTTTATGCTTATGATGAATACCGCCGATTAATGGCTGCGGAATAATTCTTTGAGCTAATAAATGTTATTTTAAGCATTTTCGTTCGCAGTGCGGTGCATATTTCTAGTTTTGTAAAGACGGACAATATTTGTTTACTATTACCAATAATCTGCGCCGGAACTTCGGGTTATTAATATGTTCTGACTATGCACAAAGACCCTAATACTTTCTGAACGACTTTATAAGAGACACACAGATGAAAAAAACCGCATTAGTCCTGAGCGCGCTGGCATTTAGCATTGGTATGGCGATGGGCCCGGTGACGGCCAGCGCTGCAGAAACCGCGTCTTCCAGTACCCAGCAACTGCCAAGTTTGGCACCGATGTTGGAGAAAGTGATGCCTTCCGTGGTGAGCATTAACGTTGAAGGCAGTACCACAGTTAATACACCGAAGATGCCGCAACAGTTCCAGCAGTTCTTTGGTGAAGATTCACCGTTCTGCCAGGATGGTTCACCGTTCCAGGGCTCACCGATGTGTCAGGGTGGTGGTGCTGGTGGTGAGCAGGGGGCTCCTGGTCAAGGTACTCAGCAAAAATTCCAGGCGCTGGGTGCCGGGGTGGTAATTGACGCCACTAAAGGCTACGTGGTGACCAACAACCACGTGGTGGACAACGCCAACAAAATTCAGGTCCAACTGAGCGACGGCCGTAAGTTTGACGCCAAGGTGATCGGCAAAGATCCACGTTCTGATATTGCGTTGATCCAGCTGAAAGACTTTAAAAACCTGACGGCGATTAAAATGGCCGACTCGGACCAACTGCGCGTGGGTGATTATACCGTCGCGATCGGTAACCCGTATGGGCTTGGCGAAACAGCCACTTCTGGTATCGTTTCTGCCCTGGGCCGCAGCGGATTGAATATTGAGAACTACGAGAACTTTATCCAGACCGATGCGGCAATTAACCGCGGTAACTCCGGTGGCGCACTGGTTAATTTGAACGGTGAATTGATCGGCATTAACACCGCGATTCTGGCGCCAGATGGTGGCAACATTGGTATTGGTTTCGCGATCCCAAGCAACATGGTGAAAAACCTGACCGCGCAAATGGTTGAGTATGGTCAGGTGAAACGCGGTGAGTTGGGCATTATGGGTACCGAGCTGAACTCTGAACTGGCGAAAGCGATGAAAGTCGACGCGCAGCGCGGGGCATTTGTCAGCCAGGTCATGCCGAAGTCTTCTGCTGCCAAGGCGGGCATTAAGGCCGGTGACGTGATTGTTACCATGAACGGCAAAGCCATCTCCAGCTTCGCGTCATTCCGCGCGGAAATCGGGACACTGCCGGTTGGCAGCAAAATGTCGCTGGGTATCATTCGCGACGGCAAGCCTATTACCGTGGACGTCACGCTGGAACAAAGCACCCAAACACAGGTTGAGTCCGGCAACATCTACACCGGTATTGAAGGTGCCGAGTTGAGTAATGGTCAAACCGGTAGCCAGAAAGGTGTGAAAGTGGATAACGTTAAAGCTGGCAGCGCCGCAGCGCGCATCGGCTTGAAAAAAGGCGACTTTATCCTCGGGGTTAATCAGCAGCCCATTCAAAACCTGGGCGAATTGCGTAAGATCCTCGACAGTAAACCTTCGGTGCTGGCACTGAACATCCTGCGCGGTGATACCACGTTGTATCTGCTGATGCAGTAATTGCTTATCTGTTCTTACTAAAAAGGCACGCTATGGCGTGCCTTTTTTATGTCTTGTGCGCAGTATCAAGCCAGATGAGTACGTGCAGCCTGGCTAACCAGCTCAATCTCATCGAGCAGTTCCAACCATTCCGGTTCCAGGTCGTCATTGCTGACGCCCAAGCGTAGCTGTTGTTCGAGATAGAAACACAGCTGTTTCAGACGTGGCACGCCGCTGTAACTGCAACTGCCGTGCAGCTTGTGGATCAAATCGAGAATGCTGTCGTCTGCCGCGCCGTCCAGCAGGGCTTGTACCCGTCCACTGACTTGAGGCAGGAAGTCGAGCAGCATCTGGAGTAGGTCGTGCGCCAGATCAGGCTTGTTTGCTGCCTGACGTAGTGCCAGTGGCCAGTCGAGTGACTGTAAGGATTCATGGGTTGATGTCGACGGGACCTGCTCATCACTGTGGTAGCGCGCCAACACGCGCGTGAGCATAGCTTCGTCAATTGGCTTGGCCAGATAGTCATCCATCCCGGCCTGCAGCAGATGCTCGCGTTCACCGCTGACTGCATGGGCGGTGACGGCGACGATGGGGGTTGAATTGTGGTGTGGTAATTGGCGGATCAGTTCGCTGGTGCGGATACCGTCGATATTTGGCATCTGAATATCCATCAGGATCAAATCCAGCACGTTGTCGCGTGCCAACACTAACGCTTCTTCTCCGCTTTCACACAATAGCGTCTTTTCCACCTGCTCAGCCAGCAGTGTGCCGATCAACTTCAGGTTGGCCGGATTGTCGTCAACGGCCATCACTGTGAGTGGCAGGCGTTTGCGTTCTGGCAGGACAGCCAGGCGCAGCGGGGTTTCCATACGCAGCAGCGGGAACAGACGGTTGCTGGTGATGGGTTTGATCAGGCAGCCGGCAGCGCCTTGCTGTTTAAGCTGTTCTGCGTTGATCTGCGACTGGCAAGGCAGTGCCAGAATCACACGATTGGCGATCTGCAGTGCTGCCAGCAGTTTGCTTTCGTGTTGTGCCATATTGTCGCGGAAAGGGATCGGTACCCCCACCAGCAGGAAATCGTAATTTTTCTTCGGCAATTGGGCGAGCGTTGGCGAGTGGGTGATCACCAGGTTGGTGGCACTCAGCATGTTAAGCGTTGCCTGAGCTGCCATCGGATTGGCTTCGATATATCCCAGCGTTTTGCCTTGCAGGTCCGGCAAATTTGCCGATAGCGACAGCATGCCCTCGTGCAGATCGAGTGTGATGTGGAACCAGAAGGTCGATCCGCGATTCAGTTGGCTGTGGAAGCAAATATCGCCACCCATTTCTTTTACCAGTTTCTGGGTAATCACCAACCCCAGGCCGGTACCGCCGTGGCGGCGTGAAATGCTGGCATCGGCTTGTCGGAACGCCTGGAACAATTGCGACTGTTGCCGTTCGGATATACCAATACCGGTGTCATGGATTTGTACTTCCAGTTCGATCTGGCGATCTTGCTGGCCTCGCAGCTCGACGCGGATATCAATGTTGCCCGTTTCGGTAAATTTGATCGCGTTGCCGAGCAGGTTGGTAATGATTTGCTGCAAACGTAACGAATCGCCGATCACTTGCTCTGGCACGTCGTTGTGTACGTCCAGCGTCAGTTCCAGTCCTTTCTCATGAGCGCTAGGCGCCAGCAACACAATCACTTCGTCCAGGGTTTCACGTAGTGAGAACGGAATATGTTCAAGCACTAACTTGCCGGCTTCCAGTTTGGAGAAGTCCAGAACGTCGTTGATGATGGTCAGTAAGTTATTGGCCGAGCGTTCAATGGTTTGCAGATAGTCGGTCTGCGTGACGCTCATTTCGGTTTTCAGCATCTGGCGGGTAAAGCCGATCACACCGTTGAGTGGGGTGCGGAGCTCGTGCGACATGTTGGCCAGGAATTCGGATTTGATACGCGCCGCTTCCTGCGCGCGTTTCTTCGCCAGATCCAGTTCAACGTTTTGGATCTCCATTTGCTCCAGCGTCTCGCGCAGGTCGGAGGTAGCCTGATCGATGTTCTGTTGCATCTCCTCATGATACGCAGTGAGCGACATTGCCATTGAGTTGATGCCGTTCTTTAGCATATGCAGTTCGCCGAGCATAAAGCCTTCGACGCGGCTGTCGAGCTGTCCACGGCGAATGCGGTCTACGGTATTGACCATATTACGGATCGGGCCGGTGACGTCGCGCATCAAGCGGTAAGCGAACAGGATAGCGATGCACATACACAACAGCAGCAACAGGGTAGAGACAAACACCTCTTTGTATTGCTGCAGTCGGACTGATTGCAGATCCAGTTCGATCGCGACATAGCCCAGACGGTTGTCCTGTTGAGGATCGTTATTGGCTGTTTGATCCGGATACTGGCTCTCCGCCAGGATCGGGGTGCGTAGGATCAGTGAGTCGCCTCGACGCGTTAACATCAGATCGGTGGGGATGGGCATCCCTTTCGGCAACTGCAATTGGGCAACGTTGTGATGGTAATTAGAAGTGACGAACAGATTATTCTGCGCGTCGAACACGGTAATTGAACGCACAATATCTGAATGCCGACGGTGTAACAGGCTGACTAACTGCCTGACCGACTCACGGCTGCGGAACGTCATGCCGTACTCGCTGGCCACTGCCAACGGTTCGATAATACTGGCACCGGCGTCAACCAGCTGTTCTTGCAATTCATTGTAGCGATGTACTACGAAGAAGGTGCTGAGCAACAGACCAATCAACAGCGTTGGGGCCAGAATTAGGATCATCATGCGCGCCCGCAGGCTGTATTTGGTCATGGGAGTCCAATGTGGGAGAATTGCCGAACACACCCTACTTTAAATGAACCGGCACTCAATCGACAAATATGGTGCAATTTATTTAGCTACCGGCTCGAAAAACTGTACAGAGAAGTGCCGTATTATCGGGTCGACGGGCTACGCTTAGACTTCTGTCTGCGTGACTTTATTCAGGAAAATGCCAGGGTAAATCGGTAAAGGGTGGTGCGGGCCCTTGAATGGCTCAAGATTCAACCCAATGATCGGTTATTGGATCTGTTCTGCTGCATGGCAATTTTATCCTGCCGTTGGCGCGATGCGCCGCCGTGGTGGGCATAGAAGGTGTTGCCACACTGGTAGCGAATGGGCAATATAATGCACATAAGAAAAGGCTGAGAAATGCCTGCTTCTTCCTCGATAATGGGGACGAAGACATTGAGCAGCAACCTTGAGCAGCACAAGGATTTGATAAGGTGATGCTGGACCTTGCCCATGCGGGCGCGGCCGGCATGATGTCACATATTGTAAAACTGGCGCCAGCGGGTGGTTTACGTTTTCTGTAACCTTACTGGGCGTCGGTTATCGTCTTGCGCGTGTGTGGATGTTGGATCTATTTCCACAGACGGGGCATCTTGAGTCAATGGCGCTGTTTATTAACGGTCGTGCGCCAGAGGTCGCTGCAAAGTAGGGAGAGGTTATGGTTGCGGTAAGAAGTGCACATCTGAACACGGCTGGTGAATTTGCTCTCGATGAGTGGATTGCCAGCTTGGGGCTACCTAACCCGCAGTCATGTGAGCGATTAGCCGCAACCTGGCGCTACTGTGAGCAGCAAACCCAAAACCATCCTAACGCGTCGTTGTTACTGTGGCGTGGGTTGGAAATGGTCGAAATTCTTTCGACCCTGAGCATGGACAATGACAGCATGCGCGCCGCGCTGCTGTTCCCGTTGGTGGATGCCGGCATCGTACAAGAAGATACCCTGACCGAAGAATTCGGCAAGGGCATTACCTATCTGGTACATGGCGTTCGTGATATGGATGCCATTCGTCAACTGAAAGCCACCCAAAACGACTCTATGGCCTCCGAACAGGTCGATAATGTGCGTCGCATGTTGTTGGCAATGGTGGAGGATTTCCGCTGCGTGGTGATCAAGCTGGCGGAGCGTATCGCTCACCTGCGAGAAGTGAAAGACGCGCCGGAAGACGAACGGGTGCTGGCAGCCAAAGAATGTTCGAACATCTACGCGCCGCTGGCCAATCGACTCGGTATCGGGCAACTGAAATGGGAGCTGGAAGATTTTTGCTTCCGCTACCTGCACCCGGACGAATACAAACGCATCGCCAAGCTGCTGCATGAACGGCGTATCGATCGCGAACAGTTTATTGATGACTTTGTTGCTTCGCTGCGCAGTGCAATGGGCGACGAAGGTGTTAAGGCGGACATTTACGGTCGACCAAAACATATTTACAGCATCTGGCGCAAAATGCAGAAGAAGGCGTTGGCGTTTGACGAGTTGTTTGATGTCCGCGCGGTACGCGTGGTGGTCGAACGCTTACAGGACTGTTATGCGGCGCTGGGGATTGTACATACTCATTTCCGTCATCTGCCGGATGAGTTCGATGACTATGTCGCTAACCCGAAACCCAACGGTTATCAATCGATCCACACCGTGGTTCTGGGGCCACGCGGCAAGACGCTGGAGATCCAGATCCGTACCCGCCAGATGCATGAAGACGCTGAACTGGGCGTAGCCGCGCACTGGAAATACAAAGAGGGTGCGGTAGCGACGGTACGTTCCGGCTATGAGGAGCGCATCGCCTGGTTGCGGAAACTGATCGCCTGGCAGGAAGAGATGGCGGACTCCGGCGAGATGCTCGACGAAGTGCGCAGCCAGGTGTTCGACGATCGGGTTTATGTGTTTACCCCGAAAGGCGATGTCGTGGATCTGCCGGCCGGTTCCACACCGCTCGATTTT
The DNA here is from genome assembly GCF_001590905.1 of Serratia grimesii NBRC 13537. GTDB lineage: Bacteria > Pseudomonadota > Gammaproteobacteria > Enterobacterales > Enterobacteriaceae > Serratia > Serratia grimesii. The sequence continues at coordinate 83,269 of NZ_BCTT01000007.1, read as the reverse complement.
GCTTACCATATTCACAGCGATGTCGGCCACCGTTGTATCGGTGCCAAAATAGGCGGCCGTATCGTGCCGTTCACCTACCAGTTACGGATGGGTGATCAGATTGAAATCATCACTCAGAAGCAGCCGAACCCAAGCCGTGACTGGCTGAACCCTAACCTGGGTTACGTCACTACCAGCCGCGGACGCTCCAAGATCCACAACTGGTTCCGCAAACAGGATCGCGACAAGAATATTTTGGCCGGTCGTCAGATGCTGGACAGCGAGCTGGAGCACCTTGGCATCAGCCTGAAAGAGGCTGAGAAGCTGCTGATTCCGCGTTACAACATGAATTCACTGGATGAAATCCTGGCGGCGATTGGCGGCGGGGATATCCGCCTGAATCAAATGGTGAACTTCCTGCAAGGCAAGTTCAACAAACCGAGTGCCGAGGAACAGGATCGCGAAGCGTTGCGCCAATTGGTGCAGCACAAGGCGCCGCCGGCAACTCGCAGCAAGGACAACGGCCGGGTGGTGGTGGAAGGGGTAGGCAACCTGATGCACCACATTGCCCGCTGCTGCCAGCCGATCCCGGGCGACGATATTGTCGGCTTTATCACCCAGGGGCGCGGTATCTCCATCCACAGGGCTGACTGCGATCAACTGGTGGATCTGCAGTCGCACGCGCCGGAACGTATCGTGGATGCGGTGTGGGGCGAAAGCTACTCCAGTGGGTATTCTTTGGTCGTCCGCGTGATGGCCAACGATCGCAGCGGCCTGCTGCGAGACATCACCACCATTTTGGCCAACGAAAAGGTCAACGTGCTGGGCGTGGCCAGCAGGAGCGACACCAAAAAGCAGTTGGCGACCATAGATATGGATATTGAAATCTACAACCAGCAGGTGCTGGGCCGGGTATTGGCCAAGCTCAATCAACTGCCGGATGTGATAGACGCCAAACGCCTGCACGGCAGCTAACCTTACATTTTTTATCGCGGGGCCCATATATTGGGCCTCGCTCGTTTCAGAGACTTCGTCATGACCCAATCTTCTCCGCTGCAACGCTTGCTGAACATCATGAAAACGCTGCGCGATCCGCAGGCCGGTTGCCCGTGGGATCGCAAGCAAACCTTCGCCACGATTGCCCCTTACACGCTGGAAGAAACCTATGAGGTGCTGGATGCTATTGAGCGTCAGGACTATAGCGATCTGCGTGACGAACTGGGCGACCTGCTATTTCAGGTGGTGTTTTACGCTCAAATGGGCCAGGAGCAGGGGTTGTTTGACTTCGATGAGGTATGCAACGCCATCAGCGACAAGCTGGAACGTCGTCACCCGCATATCTTTGGTGAAGCCGATGCAGCGGACAGTGAAGCCGTTGCGGCGCGCTGGGAGCTGCTGAAGGCCGGAGAACGTGCAGAGAAAGAACTGCATTCGGCGCTGGATGATATTCCGCAGGCGCTGCCTGCGTTGATGAAGGCGCATAAAATTCAAAAGCGCTGCGCCGCGGTTGGTTTCGACTGGCATACGATTGGTCCGGTGTTGGACAAAGTGTACGAAGAGATCGACGAAGTGATGCATGAAGCCAAGCAGGCGGTGGTCGATGAACAGAAACTGGAAGAAGAAATCGGCGACCTGTTATTCGCCACGGTGAATTTATCGCGCCACCTTGGCCACAAAGCTGAAAACGCGCTGCAGGCGGCTAATCGCAAGTTTGAACGCCGTTTCCGCCAGGTAGAAGAGATCGTTAAACAGCGTGGCTTACAGATGGGTGAAGCCACACTGGAGCAGATGGAAGAGGCGTGGCAGCAGGTCAAACGCCAGGAAAACTAATCTACAGCAGTGCTGTCCTATGATTATCGCAATGTTGATCGGCGACAATGTTCACTCAAGCTGAAACGGTTAAGCTTTGGGTCATGGTTTGCTGAACCGTGACGTCCCAACAGGAAAACGCCAACAAACTGAAATCTAAGGCGTTTTATTGTTGTAAAAGGGCGTTAAAATAAATTTTTCCATGCTAACTCATTGTTTTAAAAAGGCAGCTGGTCGTGGGCCGATAGAATAAACCCGGATGAACTCCTGATGGTGACAGAGATGATGGACAGTAAAACGATCGTTTGTAGGTCTGAAGAGGTTCGGGTATACTACTTTCCCGTCTTGGTTCTTCCATCGTCTTTAAACCTAAACTCTCAGGTTCAGCATGACAACTAATTATATTTTTGTGACCGGCGGGGTCGTATCCTCTCTGGGTAAAGGCATTGCCGCAGCCTCTCTGGCGGCTATTCTTGAAGCCCGTGGCCTCAACGTTACCATCATGAAACTGGACCCGTACATCAACGTGGATCCGGGCACCATGAGCCCGATTCAGCATGGGGAAGTTTTCGTCACCGAAGACGGCGCAGAAACCGATCTGGATTTGGGTCACTACGAGCGCTACATCCGTACCAAAATGTCGCGCCGCAACAACTTCACTACCGGTCGTATTTACTCCGACGTTCTGCGTAAAGAACGCCGTGGCGACTATCTGGGCGCAACCGTACAGGTTATTCCGCACATCACCAACGCGATCAAAGAACGCATCCTCGAAGGTGGCGAAGGCCATGACGTGGTGCTGGTGGAAATCGGCGGTACCGTCGGCGATATCGAATCGCTGCCATTCCTGGAAGCCATTCGTCAGATGGCTGTGGAAGTGGGCCGTGAACACACCCTGTACATGCACCTGACACTGGTGCCGTATATGGCTGCTGCCGGTGAAGTGAAAACCAAACCTACTCAGCATTCCGTAAAAGAGCTGCTTTCCATCGGTATTCAGCCTGATGTGCTGATTTGCCGTTCCGATCGCACCGTTCCTGCTAACGAACGTGCAAAAATCGCACTTTTCTGCAACGTGCCGGAAAAAGCGGTTATCTCCCTGAAAGACGTTGATTCTATTTATAAAATCCCAGGCCTCTTGAAATCTCAGGGCCTTGATGATTATATTTGTAAACGATTCAGCCTCAATGCGCCGGAAGCGAACCTGGCCGAATGGGAACAGGTGATTTACGAAGAAGCCAACCCAGGCGGCGAAGTGACCATTGGTATGGTCGGCAAATATGTCGAGCTGCCGGATGCCTATAAGTCAGTGATCGAAGCCCTGAAACACGGTGGCTTGAAAAATCGTCTGACGGTGAACATCAAGCTGATCGATTCGCAGGATGTAGAAACCCGCGGCGTAGAAGTACTGAAAGGTCTGGATGCTATCCTCATCCCAGGCGGCTTCGGTTACCGTGGTGTGGAAGGCAAGGTGATGACCGCGCGTTATGCGCGTGAAAACAACATCCCTTACCTGGGTATCTGTCTGGGTATGCAGGTGGCGCTGATGGAGTTCGCCCGCAATGTTGTGGGTATGGAGAACGCCAACTCAACCGAGTTTGTGCCAGACTGTAAGTACCCGGTGGTGGCGTTGATCACCGAATGGCGTGACGAAGACGGCAACGTCGAAGTGCGTACTGAAGAAAGCGATTTGGGTGGCACGATGCGTGTCGGTGGCCAACAATGCCACCTGACTGACAACAGCTTGGTTCGTCAGATGTACGGCGAAGAGACCATTGTTGAACGTCATCGTCACCGTTATGAAGTTAACAACATGCTGTTGAAGCAAATTGAAGCCGCCGGGCTGTTGGTTGCCGGCCGTTCCGCAGACAACAAGCTGGTTGAGATTATCGAACTGCCGAATCATCCATGGTTCGTCGCTTGTCAGTTCCACCCGGAATTTACTTCGACGCCGCGTGATGGTCATCCGTTGTTCGCCGGCTTTGTGAAGGCCGCTGGTGAGTATCAGAAGCGCCAGGTGAAATAAAATATTTGGTAGGCGGCGCGCGGTGAGAACCGCGCGCTGTTTGTCTGGAGTTTTAGTTTAACTTGTACTGAGGAAAACCTAATGTCCAAAATCGTTAAAGTCATCGGTCGTGAAATCATCGACTCCCGCGGTAACCCGACTGTTGAAGCCGAAGTGCATCTGGAAGGCGGTTTCGTAGGTCTGGCTGCTGCGCCGTCAGGTGCTTCTACCGGTTCCCGTGAAGCACTGGAACTGCGTGACGGTGACAAGTCTCGTTTCCTGGGTAAAGGCGTACTGAAAGCCGTTGCTGCAGTAAATGGCCCGATTGCTCAGGCAGTACTGGGTAAAGATGCCAAAGACCAGGCTAACATCGATAAGATCATGATCGACCTGGACGGCACTGAAAACAAATCTCAATTCGGTGCTAACGCCATTCTGGCGGTTTCCCTGGCTGCTGCTAAAGCGGCTGCGGCTTCCAAAGGTATGCCACTGTATGAGCACATCGCTGAGCTGAACGGCACCCCAGGCAAATTCTCTATGCCACTGCCGATGATGAACATCATCAACGGCGGCGAGCACGCTGACAACAACGTCGACATTCAGGAATTCATGATTCAGCCAGTTGGCGCGAAATCCCTGAAAGAAGCGGTACGCATCGGTTCTGAAGTGTTCCATCACCTGGCGAAAGTACTGAAAGCCAAAGGCATGAACACTGCAGTAGGCGACGAAGGCGGCTACGCGCCAAACCTGGGTTCTAACGCCGAAGCGCTGGCTGTTATCGCTGAAGCGGTAAAAGCGGCAGGCTATGAACTGGGTAAAGACGTTACCCTGGCGATGGACTGTGCAGCGTCTGAGTTCTACAAAGACGGTAAATATGTTCTGGCTGGCGAAGGTAACAAAGCCTTCACTTCCGAAGAGTTTACTCACTTCCTGGAAGACCTGACCAAACAGTACCCAATCGTGTCTATCGAAGACGGTCTGGACGAATCTGACTGGGATGGTTTCGCATACCAGACCAAAGTGCTGGGCGACAAAATCCAGCTGGTGGGTGACGATCTGTTCGTAACCAACACCAAGATCCTGAAAGAAGGCATCGAGAAAGGCATCGCTAACTCCATCCTGATCAAATTCAACCAGATCGGTTCTCTGACCGAAACTCTGGCTGCTATCAAGATGGCTAAAGACGCAGGTTACACCGCGGTGATCTCTCACCGTTCAGGTGAAACTGAAGACGCAACCATCGCTGACTTGGCGGTTGGTACTGCGGCTGGCCAGATCAAAACCGGTTCTATGAGCCGTTCTGACCGCGTTGCTAAATACAACCAACTGATCCGCATCGAAGAAGCGCTGGGTTCACGCGCTCCGTTCAACGGCCTGAAAGAAGTTAAAGGTCAGTAATAACGGCTTGGTTCGTTGCTAAATAAAAACCCGCTTCGGCGGGTTTTTTTATAGGATTTATTCACTGTTTTATGATTCCAGGAAGTTATAGTGAGTTATTAATTGCGCGATATCTTCTGGTTACTTGACTGCCATTACCCGATCCTCTGGCCGTTATCGCGCTGTTCATGGATCAGGTCGATCAGTGCGCGTAATCTGGCAGGTAAATAGCGCCGCCCGGAATAATAAAGCCTTAATCCGCCAAAGGGTTGGCACCAAGGTTCCAGCAGTGGGATCAGCAATCCTTGAGCTAGTTCATCACGGATCAACCACTCGGCAATGAAAGCGAGTCCAACGCCACCCAACGCTGCCTGCCGGATAGCGCGGCTTTCACTGAGTGAGATACGCACTGGCATATTCACCTGCAATTTCTGCCCGTCCTTCTCCAACTCCCAATGGTAAACACCACCGTGTGACATTCTCATACCGATGCTTTGGTGTTGCAGCAGATCCTCCGGCTGATGTGGCGCACCGTGGTGTGCCAGATAGCCGGGGCTGGCGACAATCAGCATGCGAATATCCTGTGTGAGGGGAACGGCGATCATATCCTGTGGTACGGATTCCGCCAGCCGAATACCGGCGTCGAAGCCATCAGCCACAATATCCACCATGCGCGGCTCGGTAACGATGTCCACACCCACCTGCGGATAGCGTCGCATATATTCCAGCAGCAGGGGCTCTAACAGGATCAGCGCGGCTTCAGGTGGGGCATTGATACGCAATCTGCCGCTGGGCATATCCGGCTCGCTGCCGGCCTCTTCACTGGCGCGCTGGATTTCTGCCAGAGCGGGTGTGATGCGTTCGACAAAACGTTGACCAGCGTCGCTCAGCGCTACGCTACGGGTGGAACGGTTGAATAGCCGCGCTTGCAGTCTCGTTTCCAACCCGGCGACGGCGCTACTGACTGCGCTGGTGGACATGCCCAATTCTTGGGCTGCTGCGCGAAAGCTACGGTGGCGGGCCACGGCCAAAACCACTTCGAGTTCGGTGATGCCGTTACGGTACATTGATTATCCTGATTTTCAGCATAAGTCATGCATGATAAGCCTACTTATCGGCACGATAAAGGCTCTCTATACTCCTTTTTATCAAGATACAATGTATGTGGAGAGAGAAAATGCAACAGATTGAACAAATCTATATCAATGGTGAGTTCGTAACGCCTCATGGTGATGAATGGTTTGATTTACATAATCCCAGCACTGAGCAGGTGATTGGGCGTGTCCGTTTAGGAGATGAAGCCGATACCCGATTGGCAATTGCGGCGGCTAAAGCGGCATTCCCCGCTTGGGCGCGCACCACCAAAACCGAACGCAAGGCGGCGCTGACGCGTATGCATCAGGCGGTATTGGCGCGTGAGGATGATCTGATGGCGGCGATTGTGACCGAATACGGTGCCCCTTCGGTTCGTTCTCGCTGGATGGCGACTTACCCGGCCAGCGTGATCGCTCAGGCCATTGAGGCGTTGGACGCCTTTGAATTTGAGGAGCAGGTGGGCAGTGCGCAAGTGTGGATGACGCCTGTGGGAGTGGCCGGCTTGATTACCCCCTGGAATAGCGATGCGGGTTTTATCTGCAATAAATTGGCGACGGCGTTGGCTGCCGGCTGTACTGCGGTGGTTAAGCCCAGTGAAATGAGCGCCATGCAGACACAGATCATCACAGAGGCGCTGCACCAGGCCGGTTTGCCGGCAGGCGTATTTAATATCGTCAATGGGCGCGGTGATGTTGTGGGGGAGGAGCTGACCCGGAATCCGGATGTGGCAAAAATTTCCTTTACCGGTTCAACGGGCGTAGGGAAACACATTGTGGTATCCGGTGCCGAAACAATGAAGCGCGTTACGTTGGAGTTGGGGGGGAAATCGCCAACTCTGTTACTCGACGATGCTGATTTCCCAGCGACAATTGGTATGATCTTACAGGCCGGTTTTATGAACAGCGGACAGGCCTGTATTGCGGGCACGCGTATTTTGGTTCCTCGCCAGCGTTTGGCCGAGTTTGAACAGGTGGCGGTGGAAGCGATAGCGCAGATCAAGTCCGGCGATCCTCGTCAAGTTGACACCGATATCGGCCCGATGGTGAGTCGCAAACAGTGGGAAAGAGTACAAGGGTATATTCACCAGGGGCTTGAGGAGGGCGCGCGTTTGTTGGCGGGGGGGCCGGGACGGCCAGAGGGATTAACCCGAGGCTGGTTTGTCAAACCGACGCTGTTTACCCACGCTAATAACCAGATGCGTATCGCCCGCGAGGAAATTTTTGGCCCGGTGCTGACTATTTTGCCTTATGAGGATGAAGCGGAAGCGATTGCCATCGCCAATGACACGACTTACGGCCTTAGCGCGATGGTTATCGGCCAAGACCATCAACGTTGTCTGGCCGTTGCCCGGCAAATTGACGCAGGGCGAGTGCTGGTGAATACCTTGGCCCATGAACCTAAAGCGCCTTTCGGTGGTTTCAAGTACTCTGGATTAGGACGTGAAATGGGCAAGTGGGGCATCGGCGCTTATCTGGAACCTAAGACGGTAATGATTGGCTAATGGCTGCGAAGCGAACAATCACAACCAGAACGAAATGCTCTTCCTCTCTCCCTTTTGGGGATATTAGGGGAGAGAGAAGGAGTTGCCGCTGCTGATTTGGCTCACTACAACAGTGTCGGGGCGATCTCCAGCAGCGCTTGTTCGTCCTGCAGTAGCGCGGCGCTGCTGGCGATGTCCGGCGCCAGCCAGCGGTCCTGATGATAAGGTGCCACCACCTGCCGTAAACGTTGCCAGGCGCGGTGCGTGCCTTCACCAAAACGGTACTGCTTTAGGAATTCAAAGGCTTGTGCCGCCAGCAGGTATTCAATCGCCAGGATCTGGTTCACGTTGGCTAACGACTTATGCAACCGCAATGCTGCCCCGGTTCCCAGACTGAGATGATCTTCCTGCAGTGCCGAAGTCACATAGTTATCGACCACGCAAGGTTGCGCCAGTTGACGGTTTTCCGCACACAGCGATGCTGCGACATATTGAGCGATCATCATGCCGGAATTCACCCCAGGTTCGCTGACCAGAAATGCCGGCAAGCCGCTGACCAGCGGGTTAATGAGTCGATCGATACGCCGTTCTGCGATACCGCCGAGTTCGGCGATGGTGATCGCCAGCAGATCGGCGGCCATTGCCACTGACTCGCCGTGCGGGTTGGCTTGTGACATCACGCGATAGTTGTCCGGCGTGCCGAGCAGTAGGGGATTGTCGGTAGCGCCGTTCAGTTCGGTTTCAATCTGTCGTTCAGCATGAGCAATCTGATCACGGCAGGCACCATGTACCTGTGGGATCGAACGGATGCTCAGAGCATCCTGAGTACGAATGCCTTCACTGGCGGCAATCATCTCACTGCTGTTTAATAGCGTCCGCAGATTTCTGCCGACCTGCTGCATCCCCGGGTGGGGCTTAAGCGCTAAAATTTCTGAGTCAAAGGCGGCGATCTGCCCACCCAGAGCTTCGAAACTCATGGCGCCAAGTACGTCCGCCCAGCGGGCCAGCCGCCAGGCATCGGCCAACGCCAGGCAGCTTAATCCGGTCATGCAAGGGGTGCCGTTGACCAGACACAGGCCATCTTTGGCACCCAGTTGCGGGGGCACTATGCCTTCTTCCGCCAACGCATGAGTTGCCGTGACGAGTTGGCCACGGTAGCTGACTTCACCCAACCCGAGCAGCGCGACGCCGACATGTGCCATATGGGTCAGATAGCCGACCGAACCCTGTGACGGCACCTGCGGGGTAATCCCCCGGTTAAGCAGTGCCAACAGGGTTTCTACTACCGGACGCCGAATACCTGATTTGCCATGGCTGTAGTTGACGATGGCGCAACAGATGATGGCGCGAGTCTGTTCATCGCGCAGTGGTTCTCCTACGCCGCAGGCGTGACTCATCAGCGTGTTGCGGGACAGTTGTGCCAGCTGCTCGCCGTGCAGCGCCTGATTGCACAGTGCACCCAGACCGGTATTGACGCCATAAGCGCGCTGCTCACTGGTAACGATTTTCTGCACGATGGCCTGTGCATTATCGATGCGCGCCCAGGCAGCGTCAGACAGACTGAGAGGGGCGTGATGGCGCGCGACTGCCACCACGTCTTGCCAACGCAATGGCTGGTTGTCGAGGATAACCGAAGAGGGATAATGCATAGTGAGTTCCTCAGGCACGGGCGACGCTCATCGGGCGCGGTTTTTTCACGTTTTCATCCAATGCCAGGCGGCGCTGCACGAAGCGGTTAACGTATTCATCGGCCGGATTGTTAAGAATGTCCTGTGGTGTGCCGACCTGGATCAGTTTCCCGTCCTTCAAGATCGCGATCCGGTTGCCGATACGTACAGCCTCATCGAGATCGTGCGTGATGAACACCAACGTTTTGTGTAGCTCTTTTTGCAGCGCCAACAGTTGATCCTGCATCTCTGCACGAATTAACGGATCGAGCGCACTGAAGGCTTCGTCCAGCAAAATGATATCGGTATCGGTAGCCAGTGCGCGGGCTAGCCCGACGCGCTGACGCATACCGCCAGAGAGTTGATGCGGGTATGATTTTTCGTAACCCTTTAACCCAACAGTATTTATCCAGTGCAGTGCGCGTTCCTGATACACCTCTTTTGCCTCACCTCGCACTTTCAAGCCATAGCCCACGTTGTCCAAAACGGTTTTGTGGGGCAGCAAGCCAAAGCTTTGGAATACCATACTGATCTTGTGACGGCGGAAGTGCTCAAGCTGCTTTTCGTCATAGCGCAAGATATCTTCGCCATCCACCAGGATCTGACCGCTGGTGGGGTCGATCAGGCGGTTAAAGTGGCGTACCAGCGTGGATTTCCCCGAGCCTGACAGGCCCATAATCACGAAGATCTCACCGGCCTCGATTGACATCGAAAGATCGTGTACGCCGATCACGCAGTCGGTCGCTGCCTGGACTTCCTGCTTGGTATTACCTTGCTGGCTCATGGCCAGCGCCGCCGCCGTTTTGTGGCCAAAGATCTTGTAGACGTTTTTGATTTCGATTTTGTTCATCGGGGTTACCTCGCAACGGCGGAACGGCCATAAGCCTGAGTGATACGGTCAATGACCACGGCCAGAATAACGATCGCCAGACCTGCCTCCAGGCCCAGACCGACGTTCAGTGTCTGAATGCCCACCAGCACGTCTTCACCCAGCCCACGTGCGCCGATCATCGAAGCCACAACCACCATCGACAGTGACATCATGGTGGTTTGGTTAATACCGGCCATAATGCTTGGCAGCGCCAGCGGTAACTGCACGCCGAACAGTTTCTGCCAACGGTTGGCGCCAAAGGCAGTGACGGATTCCATCACTTCTTTGTCCACCTGACGGATACCCAAATCGGTTAAGCGGATTAGCGGTGGTGTGGCGTAAATCACCGTTGCAAGGATAGCGGGTACTTTGCCAAGGCCGAACAGCATCAGCACGGGGATCAGATACACGAAGCTTGGCATGGTTTGCATGACATCCATCAGCGGCATCATCACTGCTCGTACGCGATCGTTACGTGCTGCCAGTACACCAAGTGGAATACCGATAATGACCGCCAGCAGAGTGGCAACCAACACCAGCGCCAGGGTTTGCATTAATTTATCCCACATACCTGCGGTGCCGACCAACAGCAGCAAACCCACGATCACCACCGTTGGTAACCAGCGGCGGGTGGCATGCCACGCCAAAAGTCCAACGACGGCCAACATCAGCCACCATGGCGTCGCGCGCAGCAGGCTCTCAAGGTGGATCACTGCCCACAGCAGGGTGTCGGAAATCTTGCGGAACATATCGCCATAGTTGTTGACCAGGACATCGACCCAGCGATTGATCCAATCGGCGATGGAGAAAGTAAAACGTTCTGGGAACATAAATATTACCCCTGTCAGGCCCGAAGCGCACAGGCTCCGGGTTGGTGTTTACTGAATGCCAAAGCGATTACAAAGAGGCCTGAATTTTTTTCGCTGCGTCTTCGCTGACCCACTGTTTCCAGATGTCTGGGTGCTGTTTGAAGAACTCCAGTGCCAGCTTCTGCGAGCTGATGCGTTCCTTGCTCATACGTGCCAGATTCTGGTTAATCAGATCCAGCGGTATGTTCACTTTTGACAGCATCTGCACCAGTTCCGGTGCCTGCTGGTTGAATACGCTGGAAATACCGACTTTGATGTGGATGTTTTTATCGACGCCGGGTTCGTCCAGTTTCACCAGATCGAGTTGGCCCATGATTGGGGTTGGCGACCAGTAATAGAAGAGAATCGGCTCGCCGCGGCGGTAGCTGGAGAGAATTGCGGTATCCAGGGCAGGGCCGGTACCAGGACGGAAGTTAGTAAACTTATCATCCAGTTTGAATTTCTTCAGGATCGCGGTGTTGTCGAGTTCACAGGTCCAACCGGCCGGGCAGTTGTAAAAGCGGCCTTTGTCTGGTTCTTCTTGATCGCGGAAGACCTGCACATATTTGGCTAAATCCGGGATGCTTTTCAGATCGGGTGCCAGTGGTTTCAAGTTGCGTTTGGCATCGCCTTCAATCACATAGCGGGGCACGTACCAACCTTCGACTGCCCCGACAATCGGCGCGCCAACGCTGACCGCTTTGCCGGATTTCTCGGCTTTGTTCCAGACTTCGCTACGGCCAATCCACTCTTCGGCGAATACCTGAATGTCGTTGGTGCCGACTGCCTGTTCCATGGTAATGGAATTGCCCGGCAGCGCGTCGGTTTTGCAGTCGTAGCCCTTTTGCAGCACGTATTGCATGACGTCAGTCAGCAGCATGCCACTTTCCCAGTTCAACCCGGCGAACTTGATCGGTTTGCCGGATTCGCACCAGCCTGCTGCGCGCGCGGACAGACTGCCTGTCATCAGTCCGAGCGCAATGAGTGGTATCCATAATTTGTGTCGTGTTTGCATGGTGATACTCCACGTTAATGACGAAGAGCCCGGGAACGGCGGGCTCATGAGGTTAATACTGTGGTGAGGTCGTGACGGGTGAACCCCCGCCTTTTTTACGTACCCACAACCAGTAAGCCAAAGTAAGGAATGCCACCCACACCAGCCCAACGTACAGGGCGATGCGGCTGTCTTCGAAGTAGCCGAGCAGACCGATGACGAACAGCATAAATATTGTCGCCAGCGCGGGGGCGACTGGCCACCATGGCACTGGGAAGCTCAGCTGACTGACCTCTTGCGGTGACAGCGTGCGGCGCATGGCTATCTGAGACAGTAGGATCATCAACCATACCCAGACAGTGGCGAAGGTCGCGATGGAGGCGATGATCATAAAGACCTGTTTTGGGATCAGATAGTTGAGTACCACACCCAACAGCAGGGCGACTGACATCACCAACACCGTCATCCAGGGCACGCCACTGGACGTCAGTTTAGAGAAGCTTTTTGGCGCCTGGCCATCCTGCGCCATGCCGTACATCATGCGACCTGCACCGAAGATGTCGCTGTTAATGGCGGAGATGGCGGCGGTGATCACCACCACGTTCAGGACGTTGGCGGCAGAGCTGATACCCAGATTGCTGAAGATCTCAACAAACGGGCTTCCGTTTTGGCCGATGCTGTTCCACGGATAGATAGCCATCAACACCAGCAGCGTCAGTACATAGAACAGCAGAATACGAATCGGCACGGCATTAATGGCCTTTGGTAACACTTTCGCAGGATCTTTTGCCTCGCTGGCCGTGATACCAATGATTTCGATGCCGCCAAAGGCGAACATCACGACCGCCAATGAAGCGACCACGCCGCCGATGCCGTTAGGCATAAAGCCGCCGTGTGCCCACAGATTGCTGATGCCGGTAGCGTGCTGCGTCTGGCCAAAACCAAACAACATCACTGCGGCGCCACCGATGATCATCGCCACAATGGCTGCCACCTTGATCAGCGACAGCCAGAACTCCATTTCGCCGAACACTTTCACGCTGCACAGATTGAGCGCACCGATAAACATGATGATGCTGAGCACCCACACCCATTGGGCGACGTCCGGGAACCACAGCCCCATATAGATGCCGAAGGCGGTCACGTCCGCCAGGGCAACAATCACCATTTCGAAGGTATAGGTCCAGCCGGTGAGGAAACCGGCCAACGGGCCAAGGTAGTGACTGGCGTAGTGGCCGAAGGAACCGGACACCGGCTGATGCACCGCCATTTCACCCAGTGCACGCATCACCATAAATACGGCGGCACCGCCTACCAGATAGGCCAGTAGTACTGCCGGACCGGCCAGTTGGATTGCTCCGGCAGAGCCGTAGAACAGACCGGTACCGATGGCTGAGCCGAGCGCCATAAAGCGGATATGTCGCGCGTTTAGTCCGCGTCTGAGTTGTGTTTTTTCGTTATGCATGTTGCTTCCCGTCACGTTTTTACGGCAGAGCAGGCACGCGCTATCCGCACCGGGTGGAACGCACCCGGAGGGACAGAACAAACTGCGTGGCATTCCCTTCATGTATGAAGCTGCATCTTTGTTGGTTGCGTTTGTAGGCCTCAGTCACATAGTTATCTATGCGCCTGAGGACTTACAAACTTGCTGCCTCGATGCAACCCCAATTATTTAGGGTATAAGGTGGTATTTATGCCTGGCTAGGCAGCAGTGCTGCAGGCATCAATGAGGTCAGATGACCGGCTGCCAACAGCAGGCTGGCGGCTTCAATGTCGGGGGCGAAGAAACGATCCTTGTCGTAGTAACTGACCTGCTCACGTAATACGTGGCGCGCCTGCTCCAGACTTTCTGTGGTTTTTAGACCTTTACGTAAATCCAGCCCCTGGCAAGCCGCCAGCCATTCGACGGCCAGAATGCCGCGAACGTTATCTGCCATCTCCCACAGGCGGCGACCGGCAGCCGGTGCCATGGACACATGATCTTCCTGGTTGGCAGACGTCGGGATACTGTCGACGCTTGCCGGATGCGCCAGCGCTTTGTTTTCGCTGGTCAGCGCCGCGGCGGTCACCTGAGCAATCATAAAGCCGGAGTTCACACCGCCGTTGTCCACCAGGAATGGTGGCAGTTGTGACATGTGTTTATCCATCATTAATGAGATGCGGCGTTCAGACAGCGAGCCGATTTCGGCAAACGCCAGCGCCAGGTTGTCAGCGGCCATCGCGACCGGTTCGGCATGGAAGTTACCGCCGGACAGCACGTCGCCCTGGTCTGCAAATACCAGTGGGTTGTCGGACACTGCGTTGGCTTCAATTTCCAGTACTTCGGCGGCCTGGCGAATTTGCGTCAGGCAGGCGCCCATCACCTGAGGTTGGCAGCGCAGGGAGTACGGATCCTGCACTTTCTCACAGTTGCGGTGTGAATCAGATACTTCGCTACGTTCGCCCAGCAGATGGCGGTAAGCGGCGGCGGCGTCGATCTGACCACGTTGACCGCGAACGGCATGAATGCGCGCATCAAACGGGCTGCGTGAGCCCAGAGCGGCTTCCACCGTCAGGCTACCGGTGACCGTTGCTGCGGCGTACAAGTCTTCCACGTCAAACAGGCCGCGCAGAGCAAAGGCGGCGGAAACCTGAGTACCGTTCAGCAGCGCCAGACCTTCTTTGGCCGCCAGCGTCAGTGGCTTCAGGCCCGCTTTGGCCAGCGCTTCAGTAGCCGGTAGCCATTCACCCTGATAACGGGCTTTGCCTTCACCCAGCAGCACCAGACTCATGTGCGCCAGCGGTGCCAGGTCGCCGGAGGCGCCCACGGAACCTTTGAGTGGGATGTGTGGATAGACTTCGGCGTTGACCAGTGCCATCAGCGCCTGAATGACTTCCAGACGGATGCCGGAGAAGCCGCGCGACAGGCTATTGATTTTCAGCACCATAATGAGGCGCACCAGATTGTCGTCGGTTGGCGCACCAACGCCAGCGGCATGTGACAACACGATCGAGCGCTGCAAATCTTCCAGGTCTTCACGGGCGATACGGGTGGACGCCAGCAGGCCGAAACCGGTGTTAATACCGTAAGTGGTACGGTTTTCCTCAACGATACGTTCAACGCAGGCGACGCTTTTCTGGATATCTGCGTAGGCATTGTCGTCCAGAGTCAGGGTGACCGGGTGTTGATAAATTTCACGTAGTTGCGCCAGTGTCAGTTGGCCAGGGCGGATAGTCAGCGCTTTCATGCTTTGTCTCCTTGAGTCGCAGCCACCATCGGCAGGTTCAAACCTTGCTCGCGGGCGCATTCAATGGCGATGTCGTAGCCGGCATCAGCATGGCGCATCACGCCGGTAGCCGGGTCATTATGCAATACGCGGGCGATACGTTCGGCGGCTTCATCGGTGCCATCACAAACGATAACCATACCGGAATGCTGTGAGAAGCCCATGCCGACGCCGCCGCCATGGTGCAGAGAAACCCAGGTTGCGCCGCTGGCAGTATTCAACAGGGCGTTGAGTAGTGGCCAGTCAGATACGGCATCTGAGCCATCTTTCATCGATTCTGTTTCGCGGTTCGGGCTGGCAACTGAACCAGAGTCCAGATGGTCACGACCAATCACGATAGGTGCTGACAGTTCGCCGCTGCGTACCATTTCGTTGAAGGCCAAACCCAGCTTGGCGCGTTGGCCCAAACCAACCCAGCAAATACGTGCCGGCAGGCCCTGGAAGCTGATACGCTCGCGCGCCATATCCAGCCAGCGGTGCAAGTGCTCGTCATCTGGGATCAGCTCTTTAACCATCGCGTCAGTTTTGTAGATGTCCTGTGGATCACCAGACAGCGCAGCCCAACGGAATGGACCAATGCCGCGACAGAACAGTGGGCGAATGTAAGCAGGGACGAAGCCTGGGAAATCAAAGGCGTTGTTGACGCCCATTTCTTTCGCCATTTGGCGAATGTTGTTGCCGTAGTCGAAGGTTGGCACGCCCATTTTCTGGAAGGCCAGCATAGCTTCTACGTGTTCAGCCATAGATTGCTTAGCGGCGGTGACCACTTGCGCAGGCTCGCTTTGGGCGCGCTGGCGGTATTCTTCCCAGCTCCAGCCTTTTGGCAGGTAGCCGTTCAGTGGGTCATGGGCGCTGGTTTGGTCGGTGACCATATCTGGGCGTACACCGCGGCGAACCAGTTCCGGTAGAATGTCTGCTGCGTTACCGCACAAAGCGATGGAGATGGCTTTGCCTTCGGCGGTGTATTTCTTGATGCGGGCCAGTGCGTCGTCCAGATCTGTAGCTTGCTCATCGACATAGCGGGTTTTCAGGCGGAAATCGATGCGGCTTTGCTGGCATTCAATGTTCAGCGAGCAAGCGCCTGCCAGCGTGGCAGCCAGCGGCTGTGCGCCACCCATGCCACCCAAGCCGGCGGTCAGCACCCAGCGGCCTTGCAGGCTGCCGTCATAATGCTGGCGACCTGCTTCCACGAAGGTTTCGTAAGTACCCTGGACGATGCCTTGGCTGCCGATGTAGATCCAGCTACCTGCGGTCATCTGGCCGTACATGGCCAGGCCCTTGGCATCCAGTTCGTTAAAATGTTCCCAGGTCGCCCAGTGTGGGACCAGGTTGGAGTTGGCGATCAGTACGCGTGGTGCGTTGCTGTGAGTTTTGAAGACCCCGACAGGCTTGCCTGACTGGACCAGCAGGGTTTCGTCATCTTCCAGGGTTTTCAGGGTCGCGACAATTTTGTCGTAGCAGTCCCAGTCGCGCGCGGCGCGGCCAATGCCGCCGTATACCACCAGCTCATGTGGGTTTTCCGCGACTTCCGGATCGAGGTTGTTCATCAGCATGCGCAACGGCGCTTCGGTCAGCCAGCTTTTTGCATTTAATTTTGTGCCGCGTGGCGCGCGTACATCGACATTGCGAACTTTGTTATTTGCAGTCACAGCATTTTCCTCAAACAGTATCGGTGCAGATCCCATGGTGCGGTCGGGTAAATCACCACGCCATAACAATGGGTAGGTTTTATTAACATATACTTGTATGTACAAGCATATGCAACACCGACCAGTGAATGCTGAAAATGGCATAAGAGAAAGTTATTTTTGTTTGTAATCAATGTGATAATGATTTTATTGACGTTAATCTCATTAGTGAGGCGCGGAAGAACAGTGAGCTATTCAACAAAAATGAATTAAAAATGGGTCAATTTTGAGCGCCTAATCACAATAATTTTACATACCTATTACAAGTTAGGGCGAGTGATAAAAAAGTCCTATCGCTGCAAGCAAAACGCCCGCCAGAGGGCGGGCGCGAGAGCGTTGACATAGTGCTCTGTTGTTTGTTGGTAGGGGCACTGCATGCTGCGCCCCGAATAGTTAACCTTTATGCGGGTTTGTCAGCAGGCTGTAACACCGCCCGGCGGGTCATTTTGAATACTGTGGCGATAGCCGCGATCAGTGCAGGTACACACAGGAACATCAAAATACTCTGTACTTCCCACTGCATGGCCAGTAGTTGCGCCCCCATCATGGTACCCGCTACACCGCCAAAGCGGCCAATCCCTTGCATCCAGGCAATGCCTGTGGCGCGGCTGTGGGTCGGATAAAAAGTGGCTGCCAGCGTTTGCAAGCCGGACTGCGCGCCGTTCATGGTAATCCCCATCAGGAAGATAAAGGTGCCCAGCAGCACGATATGGCTGTCCTCGGTGGCCATCGCCACGATCAGCAGTGCGGTAATCACAAAGCCGCTCGATACCACCTTATGGGCGTTCCAGCGATCCATCAGCCAGCCGGCCACCAGAATGCCAAGGGTGCCGCCGAAGGTGAACAGCGAGGTCAGGATCGCCGACTGCTCCAACTGATAGCCCAGTCCCTGCATCAGGATAGGCATCCAACTCAGCAACACGTAATAGATCACCAGGCCCATAAAGTAAGTCAGCCACAGCATCAATGTGCCAGTCAGGTAAGGTCGGGTGAACAAGAGGCCAACACTGGTTTTTGACTGTGCCAGTTTTTCCTCATACAGAGAGAAGCGTGTCACCTTGTCGAGATCCTGGCTGACAAAGCGTTGGGCAATGCGTTTGATTTTAATGGTGTCTTTGCCACGATTGACCATGTATTTCACCGATTCCGGCAGGAACAGAATCAGTAGCACCGTCAGTACCAACGGCGCGATCGCACCCAGAAGTAGCACGCTATGCCAACCGTAGGCCGGGATAAGCCACGACGAAATCGCACCGCCGCCTGCGGCACCCAACGGGAAACCACAGTACATGGTGTTAATCGCTAATGAGCGGCAGCGCTGTGGTGCATATTCAGAAATCAGTGTGATGGCGTTTGGCATAGCTGCCCCCAGCCCCAAACCGGTCAGAAATCGCCATAGCGTCAGGCTATTGAGTGAACCGGCATAGGCCGTCGCCAGGCTCGAAAGACCGAAAAACAGGCATGAAAACACCAATACTCTCTTGCGACCAATACGATCGGAAATGGGGCCGGCGACCAGTGCGCCAAGGGACAGACCCAGCAGTGCGGCGCTGAGCACCGGGCCGAGATCCTGTTTCACAATGCCCCAGTCTTTGGCGACTGAAGGGGCGATATACCCCATTGCCGCAGTGTCAAAGCCATCAATGGCAAGGATCAGGAATCCCAAAATGATCAAGGTCCAGTGAAACAGCGAGAATTTGCTGTCGTCGATGGCTTGCTGAATATTTAACTCGGTGGAATGAGCCATGGCACCCTCTAAACGCAGATGTGATTGTGATGAATTAACCGCCGGAACTGGCGTCCGACTTGTGCTTGCCTGTATATACATCTGCGTGCGAGCGGTTTATGTCAAATATATTTATCTTATACGTTAAATAAATGTTGTTTTTGCGAAGCAGATTACACCGTCAGCGCAAAAGGATTGCTGAGTAAGTGAAGTAAATGAAGTGGATAGCCGGTCAGATAAGCTGGCTAGGGCGAGGAGGATAAAATTTAATACAATTTCGCCCGTTTGGTCGCCGGGCAGGAATCTGCGATAATCCCTTTTTACCTTTCCAGATTGAGAAACCGATGCAGTACCCGATTAATGAAATGTTCCAAACCTTGCAGGGCGAAGGCTTTTTCACCGGTGTTCCGGCTATTTTTATCCGCCTGCAGGGCTGCCCGGTGGGATGCAGCTGGTGCGATACCAAACATACCTGGGAAAAGGAAGCCAATCGGGAAGTTGATATGCAACGGATTCTGGTGAAAACCGAAGAGAGTGATGCTTGGGGCAGCGCCAGCGCTGAGCAGTTGTTGGCAGTCATTCGTCAACAAGGTTATACCGCTCGCCACGTGGTGATAACGGGCGGGGAGCCTTGCATTTACGATCTGACCCCACTAACAGAGTTGCTGGAAGATAATGGCTACGGTTGCCAGATTGAAACCAGCGGCACTCACGAGATTCAGTGTTCAGCGAAAACCTGGGTAACGGTTTCACCCAAAGTGAATATGCGCGGTGGCATGAAGGTGTTGAGCCAGGCTTTGCAACGTGCAGATGAAGTGAAGCACCCGGTTGGACGCGAGCGTGATATTGAAGCACTGGATGCGCTGCTGGCAACGCTGCACGATGAGAAACCGCGGATTATTGCGTTACAGCCGATAAGTCAGAAGGAAGAGGCGACTCGCCTGTGCATTGAAACCTGCATAGCGCGCAACTGGCGCCTGTCGATGCAGACCCATAAATATCTGAATATCGCTTAGTGTCTTGAGTCATACCTAATAGCTTTCAAACTGCAGCTTGGCGGCAAGTGCGAGAACCCAGGAGCTTACTAAGGTAAGTGACTTGGGGGACTGCACGCAGCCAATAACGCTGCAGCTTGAAAGATGAAGGGTACTTTAACCTTTATACACGCATCCCGCAGTACAGGTTTCTTTCACCATTACCGCAGTCAGTTCCGGCAACTGAGGTTTGAGCTGCTGCCAAATCCAGGCGGCGAGAACTTCGCTGGTGGGATTTTCCAATCCTGGAATATCATTGAGATAGTTGTGATCCAGGCGCTCCCAGATCGGGGAGAACACGGCTTTAAGCTCGGCGAAATCCATCACCCAACCGGTGTGTGCATCCACTTCACCGGTCACTTCCAGACGCACCATAAACGAATGCCCGTGCAGACGGCCGCATTTATGGCCCTCCGCGACATTCGGCAAGCGGTGTGCGGCTTCAAACTGAAAATCTTTAAACAGCGTGGTTGCCATTATTACGGCCTCATTGACTCAAAAACCGCCGAAGTTTACCGGAAACGGCGCTTGCTTGCCATTTATACCGCTTTAGTCTACAGGTACCGTTGAAAAAGTTGGGTTAACACTTTTTTTGTTTGGTATGAGTACGACCTATCGATTGGAGTAATGAGTGGTAAATGCGATTCATTCAATAATCTTCAAAAAAAGAGCTTTATTTTCAGATGGATAAAAATCCTTCTTTAACGCTTTAACCGTTATGGCTTACCAGAAAAACAGCTTAGTCATTTTAGTTATTATTTATTGCTATCCCTTATTTAATCGTTGCTAATCTGCTGGGTAACCTTACAAACTCTCCTGATCTTTTCAGGACCGCAGACTGAACGAAAAGACAGCGACTGACACTGGCGAGCACCTGGCTGGATAGGTGCCAAGTATAGGAAATAAGTACAGCAATGACGACTCAGGCTCCTCCAACATCTTTGCTCCCGCTGACGCCCGAACAGCTGGCGCGCCTGCAGGCGACGATTGGTGAATATTCACCAACGCAGCTGGCGTGGCTGTCAGGTTATTTCTGGGGAATGGTTAATCAACAGCCTGGCGCCGTAACTATTGCGCCGGTGGCTTCCGCCGCCGCCAGTATCACGCTGATTTCCGCGTCACAGACCGGCAATGCGCGCCGTCTGGCAGAACAGCTGCGTGACGATCTATTGGCTGCCAAATTGAGTGTCACCCTGGTGAACGCCGGGGACTACAAATTCAAGCAGATTGCTCAAGAACGTTTGTTGGTGATCGTCGCCTCCACGCAGGGCGAAGGCGAGCCAGCGGAAGAGGCGGTGGCACTGCACAAATTCTTGTTCTCAAAGAAAGCGCCCAAGCTTAACGAGACTGCATTTGCGGTCTTCGGGCTGGGGGATACGTCCTACGAGAACTTCTGCCAATCGGGCAAAGACTTCGACAATAAACTGGCTGAATTGGGTGCTGAACGCCTGGTCGAGCGGGTTGACGCTGACGTGGAATATCAGGAACTGGCTACTGCCTGGCGCAAACAGGTTGTGGAAGTACTGAAAGCACGTGCGCCTGCGGAAAATGCTGCTCCGGGTGTGCTGGCCAGTGGTGCGGTTGATCTGCTTGATAGCAGCCCGTACAGCAAAGAACAGCCGCTGACGGCGCAATTGGCAGTGAAGCAAAAAATTACGGGACGTGCATCTGATAAAGATGTTCGCCATATCGAAATTGACCTGGGTGATTCCGGCCTGCGTTACCGACCGGGTGACGCACTGGGCGTCTGGTTCGATAACGATCCTGCGCTGGTGGACGAACTGGTGCAACTGCTATGGCTGAAAGGTGATGAGCCAGTCGATGTGGAAGGCAAAACCCTGCCGTTGGCGCAGGCATTGCGCAGCCATTTTGAACTGACGCAGAACACCACACTGATCGTGGATAAATACGCGGCCTTATCGCGTGATGAGAAATTGATCGGGCTGCTGGCAGATAAAGCTGCGTTGCAACATTACGCGCACAATACGCCGATTGTCGACATGGTGCGCCAGGCGCCAGCCGATCTCAATGCTGACCAATTGGTTGGTCTGCTGCGCCCGCTGACGCCGCGCTTGTATTCTATCGCTTCCTCACAGGCCGAGAACGAAAACGAAGTCCACGTAACCGTCGGCGTAGTCCGCTACGACATTGACGGTCGTGCTCGGGCTGGCGGCGCCTCCAGTTTCCTGGCCGATCGCCTGGAAGAGGACGGCGACGTGCGGATCTTCATCGAGCATAACGACAACTTCCGTCTGCCGGCTAACCCGGAAACGCCTGTCATCATGATTGGCCCTGGTACTGGCATTGCGCCATTCCGCGCCTTTATGCAGCAGCGCGATGCTGACGGTGCTGGTGGCAAGAACTGGTTGTTCTTCGGCAACCCGCACTTTACCGAAGATTTCCTGTATCAGGTCGAATGGCAGCGCTATGTGAAGGATGGCCTGCTGACTCGTATCGATCTGGCCTGGTCACGCGACCAACAACATAAAGTCTATGTACAAGACAAACTGCGCGAACAGGGTGCGGAAGTGTGGCGCTGGATCCAGGAAGGCGCGCACATTTACGTCTGTGGTGATGCGAACCGCATGGCGAAAGACGTGGAAAACACATTACTGGAACTGGTGGCCGAGCATGGTGGCATGGATACCGAGCTGGCGGATGAATTTTTAAGTGAGCTGCGCCTTGAGCGCCGTTATCAGCGAGATGTTTACTGATGAGTGATAAACACCCAGGGCCTCTGGTGGTTGAAGGCAAATTGGCCGATGCCGAGCGTTTGAAGAAAGAAAGCAACTTCTTACGCGGCACCATCGCTGAAGATTTAAAGGACGGCCTGACCGGTGGTTTTACCGGTGACAACTTCCTGCTGATCCGTTTTCACGGTATGTATCAACAGGACGACCGTGATATTCGTGCTGAACGCGCCGAGCAGAAGCTGGAGCCGCGCCATGCGATGATGCTGCGCTGCCGTCTGCCGGGGGGCATTATCTCCCCGCAGCAATGGTTGGGCATTGATAAGTTTGCACAAGAAAGCACATTGTACGGCAGCATTCGTATCACAAACCGTCAGACCTTCCAGTTCCATGGCATTTTGAAGGGCAACGTTAAACCGGTTCATCAACTTCTGGGCCGCCTGGGTCTGGATGCGCTGGCGACTGCTAACGACGTTAACCGCAATGTGCTCTGTACTTCTAACCCGGTGGAGTCAGAACTGCATCAGGAAGCCTACGAATGGGCGAAGAAGATTTCCGAACACCTGTTACCACGTACCCGCGCTTATGCGGAAGTGTGGTTGGATCAGGAAAAAGTGGCGACTACCGACGAAGAACCTATCCTCGGTGCGACCTACTTGCCACGCAAATTCAAAACAACGGTGGTGATCCCGCCGCAAAATGACGTTGATTTGCACGCTAATGACATGAACTTTGTCGCGATCGCCAAAAACGGCAAACTGGTAGGCTTCAACCTATTGGTGGGCGGTGGTCTGTCGATTGAACACGGCAACAAGAAAACCTATGCGCGCAAGGCCAGCGAGTTCGGTTATATCCCGCTGGAACACACGCTGGCAGTAGCCGAAGCGGTGGTGACCACCCAGCGTGACTGGGGCAATCGTACCGATCGTAAAAATGCCAAAACCAAATACACGCTGGAGCGCGTCGGGGTGGATACTTTCCGCGCCGAAGTAGAAAAACGTGCAGGCATCACTTTTGAGCCGATCCGCCCGTATGAATTCACCGGCCGTGGCGATCGTATCGGTTGGGTGAAGGGCATTGATAACCAATGGCACCTGACGCTGTTTATTGAGAACGGTCGATTATTGGATTACCCGGGGCGCCCGCTGAAAACGGGTGTGGCCGAGATCGCCAAGATCCACAAGGGCGACTTCCGCCTGACCGCCAACCAGAACCTGATCGTCGCCGGTGTGCCGGAAAGCGAGAAGGCGAAGATCGAAGCTCTGGCACGGGATCATGGTCTGATCGACGATGGGGTCAGCGTACAGCGCCAAAACTCAATGGCCTGTGTCTCGTTCCCGACCTGTCCGCTAGCGATGGCGGAGGCGGAGCGCTTCCTACCAGAGTTTGTCACCAAGGTAGAAGGGATCCTGCATCGGCATGGCGTGGGTGATGAACACATTGTATTGCGCATCACTGGTTGTCCGAACGGTTGTGGGCGTGCACTGCTGGCGGAGATTGGCCTGGTGGGTAAAGCGGTTGGCCGCTATAACCTGCACCTGGGCGGTAACCGGGAAGGCACGCGTATACCGCGTATGTACCGCGAAAATATTAACGAAGAAGAAATTCTGCGAGAGATTGACCAACTGGTGGGCCGCTGGGCCACAGAGCGCACGGCAGGTGAAGGTTTTGGTGATTTCACCATCCGCACCGGTGTGGTTAGGCCAGTGATTGATTCGGCGCAGGATTTCTGGGACTGACGCCGTTTGGCCCCGCTGACACAGGGGGCCGGATCTGCGCGGTATGATTCAAGCATCAGGAGGCAGGTAACATGGCTGAATTCAATCTGGCGGAGCTGAATGCACTGCCCAAGTCAGGGCAAGCACTGGCACTGGCGGTCGTTAATGGTCAGCTGGAAACCCTTTCCGCCGAGCAACGTGTGGAATGGGCGCTGGAGCATCTGCCTGGCGAATTTGTGCTCTCTTCTAGCTTTGGTATTCAGGCGGCTGTGTGCCTGCATCTGGTGACCAAGATCAAACCGGATATTCCCGTGATCCTCACCGATACCGGCTATCTGTTCCCAGAAACCTACCAGTTTATCGATCAGTTGACTGACAAACTGAAGTTGAATCTGCAGGTGTTCCGCGCCAATCAGTCGCCAGCCTGGCAGGAAGCGCGCTACGGCAAATTGTGGGAACAGGGCGTTGAGGGCATTGAGAAGTATAACCTGCTTAACAAGGTTGAGCCGATGAACCGTGCGCTGGAAACCCTGGGTGGACAGACGTGGTTTGCCGGTTTGCGCCGCGAACAATCGGGTAGCCGTGCTCACTTGCCTGTGTTAGCCGTGCAGCGTGGGGTGTTCAAGATCCTGCCGATTATCGATTGGGACAACCGCAAGATATATCAATACTTGACTGAGCACGGCCTGAGTTACCACCCGCTGCGGGAACAAGGCTATCTGTCGGTCGGAGATACCCACACCACGCAGAAATGGGAACCCGGGATGAGCGAGGAAGAAACGCGCTTCTTCGGTCTAAAGCGTGAGTGTGGTCTGCACGAAGGTTAATGTGTCAATCAAGCTGCCAAGGGCTCAGCATTTGCTGGGCCCTTGTTATTTTGGAGGGATTACTTTTTCTTTTGTGTTTTTTCCGGGTGCGCCTGTGCCAGCTCCTTGATCAGTGGTAACAAGATCTGCACGCTTTCGCGGCTGCGCTTGTCGATCCGCCCTGGCAGATTACGCTCCAGGTATTGCAAGTTATCGTATTGTGGGCGATGCCAACTTATGCCCTGCGGAAAGTGCGGGCTGACGGCGCGCTGTTGGTAACCATCTTTATCACCCAGTGACCAGTTGGTGGCTTCGACAGACATCACTGGAATACCGGCTTTATCAAATACTTCCTGATCGGAACAACAACCGGTGCCTTTCGGGTGCGCCTTGCTGCCAGGATTAGTGGCGGCGGCGATACCGTAGCGGTGGGCAATGTCCAGCGCGCGATCGCGGCTCTGTTTTGCCATCTTCGGCGGCGTTTTGAGGCCGGAATTGAAATACAGGCGATCACCGGTAATCAGGCTGTCGAGATTAATCACCAGCACCGTGTTGCTTTTTTCTTCTGGGCTCATGCGCTGCAGGTAGTTCTGTGCGCCCTGCAAGCCAATCTCTTCCGCGCTGGTGGCGACAAAGCGCAGGCCGTACGTTGTGGGGATATTCTTCAGACGCTCCGCCAACTCCAACATCACACCGACGCCGGAAGCATTGTCATCGACGCCCTGCAGCGTCAGCCCACCGAGGTTGTTATCCAGGTCGGCGTCGCTTTGCGGCGTATAGGTATCAAAATGTGCCACGATCAGGATTTGCTGCGGATTGCTGCCATTTTTAGCGGCGATCACTGAACTGGCGGTGACGTTATTCCAGTTCTTTTTCCCGTCCTTGCTGGTGTAGATATAGCGGGTATTGAAACTGCGGATATCGCTCTGATAGCCCATTTTGCTGAACTGTTGTTTCAGATAGTCTGCGGTGAGCAATTCCGCCGGGCTGCCCGCCATTCGACCGGGAAAATAGGTGGCAATGTGACGGATCTGGTCAGCGGCAAATTTGCCTATCGGGGCTTCCTTCGCAGACTGAGCTACAGCCGAAACGCTGAAAACACCGCCGAGCACCGCTACCAGCAGGCCGGTTTTCAGATTAAAACGGGAAAACATACCGAAAAATCCTTCTTTGATATCGGCGAGACCGATTATTTTTTGCGGTGTCCAGTATGAGACGCTACGCGAGATTAAACAATTTCTCCCGCTCTTAAATTTGGGGCGAATGTGCAAACTTCCAACAGGGTTATCACCGCTTAAGCCCTACGCTGCGGCCTATATTCCATAAAGGAACTAGTCATTCCTTTTCGTCATTTCAGAGGCTAAATCTCAGCCCGTATAGTCACACTATCTTTCTGCATATATGAAAAGGCTGTTGTGGACTATCTACCTATATTTGCCGACCTGAAACAGCGCCCTGTGTTGGTCGTTGGCGGCGGTGAAGTGGCTGCGCGCAAAGTTGATCTTCTCCTGCGCGCCGGGGCTGAAATACGGATAGTTGCGCAGTCACTCTCGCCAATACTCGAACAATTGCGTCAGCAAGGGCATATCCACTGGCTGGGGCAGGCTTTTGCCGCACAGCAACTGGATGAGGTTTTTCTGGTGATCGCTGCGACTGACGACAGCGTGCTGAATGCGGAGGTATTTGCCGAAGCGGATAAACGCCGGGTGCTGGCAAACGTGGTGGACGATCAGCCGCGTTGCTCGTTTATTTTCCCGTCGATTATTGACCGTTCGCCGCTGGTGGTAGCCGTCTCTTCCAGCGGTCAGGCACCCGTACTGGCGCGTATGTTGCGTGAAAAGCTTGAAGCTTTGTTGCCCGCTAGCTTGGGGCAGATGGCTGACGTGGCTGGGCGCTGGCGCGGCCAAGTGAAACAAAGGCTGAATGCGATCGGCGAACGCCGTCGTTTTTGGGAGAAAACCTTCAACGGCCGATTCTCAACGTTGGTGGCCAATGGTCAAACCGTAGAGGCTGAGCGGCAGTTGGAGCAGGACTTGCAGCAGTTTGCGCAGAGCAACGAAGGTTCCCAGGGCGAAATTGCGTTGGTGGGGGCAGGTCCAGGCGATGTGGGGTTACTCACCCTGCGTGGATTACAGGTGATGCAGCAAGCTGACGTGGTGCTGTATGACCATTTGGTCAGCGATGAGATTCTGGACTTGATTCGGCGTGACGCGGAGCGCATCTGTGTGGGCAAACGTGCTGGCGCGCATTCTGTAATTCAGGAAGAAACCAACCGTCTGCTGGTGGAACTGGCGCAGCAGGGCAAGCGTGTAGTACGGCTGAAGGGGGGCGATCCCTTTATCTTCGGCCGCGGTGGTGAAGAATTACAGGTGGCTGCGGCAGCGGGTATCCCGTTCCAGGTGGTGCCGGGCGTGACGGCGGCTGCCGGTGCAACGGCTTATGCCGGTATCCCACTGACGCACCGCGATCATGCACAGAGCGTCACTTTTATTACCGGCCACTGCCGTCCCGACGGCGATGGTATGGATTGGGCCGATTTGGCGCGTGCGCGCCAGACTCTGGCTATCTACATGGGCACCATGAAGGCGGCGGATATCAGCCAACGCCTCATCGCCCACGGCCGCGCAGCGACGACGCCAGTGGCGGTGATCAGCCGCGGTACGCGCGCGGATCAACGGGTGCAAACCGGCACGCTGCAACAGCTTGAAGAATTAGCTCAACAGGCACCGTTACCGGCGCTGCTGGTGATCGGCGAAGTGGTGGAGTTGCATCACCAAATCGCCTGGTTTGGGCATCAACCGAAGACGGAAGGGGTATCACGCCCAGCCGTCGTGAATTTGGCTTAAGGATCTGTTATGGACGAAAAACGACTCACTCATTTGCGGCAATTGGAGGCGGAGAGTATCCATATCATCCGTGAAGTCGCCGCTGAATTCGGCAACCCGGTGATGCTCTATTCCATCGGCAAAGACTCTTCCGTGATGCTGCACTTGGCGCGTAAAGCCTTTTACCCAGGCACGCTGCCGTTCCCGCTGCTGCATGTGGATACCGGTTGGAAATTCAGCGAAATGTACCAATTTCGCGACCGCACGGCCAAAGAATACGGTTTCGAGCTGTTGATCCACAAAAACCCGGAAGGCGTGGCGATGGGCATTAACCCGTTCGTTCACGGCAGTGCCAAGCACACCGATATCATGAAGACCGAAGGCCTGAAGCAGGCGCTGAACAAATACGGTTTTGATGCCGCTTTTGGCGGGGCTCGCCGCGATGAAGAGAAGTCACGTGCCAAAGAGCGTATCTATTCTTTCCGTGACCGTTTCCACCGTTGGGACCCGAAGAACCAGCGTCCGGAGCTGTGGCACAATTATAACGGTCAGATCAACAAGGGGGAGAGCATCCGTGTGTTCCCGTTGTCGAATTGGACCGAGCTAGATATCTGGCAATATATCTTCCTGGAAAAGATCGACATTATCCCTTTGTATCTGGCGAAACCACGTCCGGTGGTAGAGCGTGATGGCATGCTGCTGATGGTGGACGACGATCGCATCGATCTGCAGCCAGGTGAAGTGATCAGTCAGCGTATGGTGCGTTTCCGCACGCTGGGTTGCTGGCCACTGACCGGTGCGGTGGAGTCGGAGGCGGAAACGTTGCCGGAAATCATCGAAGAGATGCTGGTATCCACCACCAGTGAACGTCAGGGACGGATGATCGACCGCGATCAATCCGGCTCGATGGAGCTGAAAAAGCGTCAAGGGTATTTCTAAGGAGCCGCCGGATGAACAACGCAATTGCACAACAAATCGCTGAACAGGGCGGTGTCGAATCCTACCTGCACGCGCAGCAACATAAAAGTCTGTTACGGTTCCTGACCTGCGGCAGCGTCGACGACGGCAAAAGTACACTGATCGGTCGTCTGCTGCACGATACTCGCCAGATCTACGAAGATCAGCTGTCAACGTTGCACAGTGACAGTAAGCGTATCGGTACTCAGGGTGAAAAACTCGATTTGGCACTGCTGGTCGATGGCTTGCAGGCTGAACGCGAGCAAGGCATCACCATTGATGTGGCTTATCGCTATTTCTCGACCGAAAAGCGTAAGTTTATTATCGCGGATACGCCAGGACACGAGCAGTACACCCGTAATATGGCTACAGGGGCTTCTACCTGCGATCTGGCGATCCTGTTGATCGACGCCCGTAAAGGGGTGCTGGATCAAACTCGCCGGCACAGTTTTATCGCGACGTTGTTGGGTATCCGCCATCTGGTGGTTGCGGTTAACAAGATGGACCTGGTGGATTACCAAGAATCGGTATTCGAGCAATTTAAACAGGATTATCTGAGCTTCGCTGAACAGTTGCCGAACGATCTGGACATCAAGTTTGTCCCGCTGTCGGCACTGGACGGCGATAACGTGGCCAGTGAAAGCACCCATATGCCTTGGTACAGTGGTCCAACACTGTTACAGGTGCTGGAAAGCGTGGATGTGATCAGTGAACGTGAGGCGCAACCTCTGCGCTTCCCGGTGCAATATGTTAACCGACCGAATCTGGATTTCCGTGGCTACGCGGGGACGTTATCGGCCGGTGTCGTGCGTGTAGGCCAACGTGTGAAGGTGCTGCCTTCTGGCGTTGAATCCACCGTTGCGCGTATTGTCACCTTTGACGGTGACTTGCAGGAGGCAGTGCCGGGTGAGGCGATTACTCTGGTGCTGAAGGATGAAGTGGACATCAGCCGTGGCGATTTACTGGTGGATGCCGGGGAAACACTGCAAGCAGTGCAAAGTGCATTGGTGGACGTAGTGTGGATGGCTGAGAAACCGCTGTTGCCAGGACAAAGCTACGACATCAAAGTAGCCGGTAAGAAGACTCGCGCACGCGTGGAAGGTATTCGCCACCAGGTAGAAATCAACTCGCTGGCACAGCATCAGGCAGACACATTGCCGCTGAATGGCATTGGCCTGGTGGAACTGATCTTTGATGAACCGCTGGTGCTGGACAGTTATCAACGTAACCATGTGACTGGCGGACTGATCTTTATCGATCGCCTGAGCAATGTCACGGTCGGTGCCGGGTTGATCCGCGAAGCCTTGCAGGATGTTCAGGCGTCAGCCGGAGACTTCAGCGCATTTGAGCTGGAACTGAATGCGCTGGTGCGTAAGCATTTCCCGCATTGGGGCGCACGCGACCTGATCGGGGGCAAGTAACGTGACCGACGTAGAGCAACGGCCAACCGGGCCGGATGATGACAATCTGGTCTGGCATCCGCATGCGGTAGCGCGTGCGGATCGCGAAGCCCGTAACGGCCATAAAGGCGTGGTGTTATGGTTTACCGGGTTATCCGGTTCGGGTAAATCGACTGTCGCTGGCGCATTGGAACAGGCGCTGCATACCCTTGGCATCAACACCTATCTCCTGGATGGGGACAATGTGCGTCACGGCCTGTGCCGCGATCTGGGCTTCTCCGACGATGACCGGCGTGAGAATATTCGCCGCGTGGGCGAAGTGTCCAAGTTGATGGTAGATGCAGGTCTGGTGGTACTCACCGCCTTTATTTCACCACACCGTACCGAAAGACAGATGGTACGTGAACTGCTTGATGAAAATCGCTTTATCGAGGTGTTTGTTGACACGCCGCTGGCGGTTTGTGAGGCACGCGATCCAAAAGGATTGTACAAAAAAGCCCGTGCCGGTGAACTGCGAAATTTCACCGGAATTGACGCGGTTTATGAGGCGCCGGAACGGCCGGATATTCATCTTGATGGCCAACAATTGGTAACAAATTTGATTGCGCAATTGTTAGACGTACTGCGTGGTCGGGCTATTATCAAACCCTGAATTCAGAAAAGCGTGTGGCGTTTTTGCGTCATACGCTTTTTACGCTAAGCCCGCCGAAGAGCGTGCCGAATAACCAGGGATCACTATGCAAAATGTCTCGCCAATATTGATTGATTCAAACCAGGAGAAAGAGGAACCCTCTTATTCTTTCCTGGGCGGCGTCTGCGGCTTTGTTTTCTACTGGCTGGCGTTCGCTGTGCCGTTTTTGGTCTACGGCTCCAACACACTCTTCTTCCTGCTCTACACCTGGCCGTTCTTCCTGGCTTTGATGCCGGTTTCGGTACTGATCGGTATTACATTGAGTATGCTGTTGCGTGGTCGCTTGATCCTGACGCTGCTGCTGACAGGGACTATTGTGCTTTGTCTGTTCTGGCTGGTATTCAGTTTTCTGACTGGCTGGTGACATGGCGGGCGCAGTTGCCTGCGCCCGACGCATTGCAAAGCCGTGCTGAAGGTTACAAAACTTTGCTTAGAAAAGCCTGAGTTCGCGGATTGGTCGGATTGCTGAAAATCTGCTGTGGTGTCCCTTCTTCCTGAATGATCCCCTGATCAATAAACAACACCCGATCGGCCACTTCACGGGCGAAGCCCATTTCATGAGTGACCACCACCATGGTCATACCTTCATGCGCCAATGATTTCATTACCGCCAGCACTTCGCCAACCAGCTCGGGATCGAGTGCTGATGTGGGCTCGTCGAACAGCATGATTTTCGGCTCCATCGCCAGCGCACGAGCAATGGCCACACGTTGTTGCTGACCACCTGACAGGCTATTGGGATAGGCGTCAATTTTGTCCAGCAGGCCGACCTTGCGGAGCAATGCTTCTGCACGCAAAGTGGCGTCGCTGCGCGAGAGCTTTTTCACCCCCATCGGCGCCATAATGATGTTTTCCAACACCGTCATATGCGGGAACAGATTAAAACGCTGAAACACCATGCCCACGCTCTCGCGCATTTTGTTGAGATCGGTTTTCTGGCTGTGTATAGCAAAACCATTGACCAGAATCTCGCCGCCGGACAGGGTCTCCAGTGCATTGATGCAGCGCAGGAAAGTGCTTTTACCCGATCCGGACGGGCCGATGACGCAGATCACTTCATTTGCCGCGATCTCGCAGGAGATTCCTCGCAGCACATGGCTGTCGCCAAATTGTTTTTGCAGGTTATGTACGCGAATCACTTTTCCCAAACCTCTTTTCCATGTGTTGCACCATCAGCGAAAGCAGGAAGGTGAGGACCCAATAGACCAATGAAATGGTCAGGTAGGGTTCCCAGTAGGTGGCATAAGCCCCTGAAACGGTACGGGCCGCATAGGCCAGGTCTGCAAGGCCGATGGCGGAGGCCAATGAGGAATCCTTGACGATGGCAATGGCGTTATTGCCCAGCGGTGGCAACATGCGGCGGAATGCTTGTGGCAAGATCACCTTACGCATGGTTTTGCCGTAGCTCATGCCCAGCGAGCGCGACGCTTCCATCTGACCACGATCGATTGACTGAATGCCTGCGCGGAAGATTTCCGAGACGTAAGCGCCAGCGTTGAGCGTAATCGCCACGACGCAGGACAGAAACGCGCCGTAGTCTGAGCGGAGTGCGCGGGCGAAGTCGCTGCTCATCAGACCGTTGGTGACCAGCAGGCCGTCACGCGGGTTGATAAATAGCGGCACCAACGCGAAGTGCACAACCATAATCTGCACAAACAGTGGCGTACCGCGAAAGGCGCTGATGTAAATGCGCACCGGCCATTGTACGCCGTAATGCAGTATCGGTTTCCAGATGCCGTGCGGCGCTTGTGCCAGACGACCTAGCCCGAGGAGCAAACCCCAGGTGGTGCCCAGTATCACGCAGATAATGGTGCATTTGATGGTCATCCAGGCGCCTTCCATAAACAATGGGGCGTACTCCTGGATGATCTCCCAACGAAAATTCAAGGTCGGATCCTTTTTAAAAAATGTTCAGGCTACAGCGTGTCGATTATTCAGCTGGCAGCGTCGGCACGTTGCTGTCAAACCAGGTCTGGTAGATTTTGGCATAGGTCCCGTCAGCAACGATCTTCTTCAGACCGGCGTTGATCTTACCGCGCAGCTCGTCGTTGCCTTTGGCGACGGCGATGCCGAAATATTGGCGCTCGAACTTGGCGTCGGATACCAATTTGAATTCTTTATCCGGGTGGGTCTTGATGTAGAACTTGGCTACCCCGACGTCGCCAACTGCGGCGCCAATACCGTCTTCATACAACTCCTGCAACATTAGCGGCGTATTGTCGAAGCGCTTGATGGCGGTGCTGTTCTTGCCCAGAGTATCGGACACCACAATGTCGCCGGTGCTGGAGTTTACGACGCCGACCTTCAATGCTTTAAGTGCAGCGATAGAATCCACGGTGGAATCTTTGGGTACGACGATAGCCTGCTCGGCCGGGAAGTAAGGTGCGGAGAAGTCGACCATTTGCTTACGTTTGTCGGTAATGGTGATACCCGAAATAATGATGTCACGATCGCCGGAGTTTAGTGTGGCAAAGATACCTTCCCATGGCGTATTAACCAGCTTGACCTGAAAGCCCTCAGCGTTGGCTACGGCTTTGATAATATCAATATCAAAACCTTCCAGCTGTTTACTGCTGTTTTCAAACTCGAATGGACGATAGGTGCCGCCGGAGCCGACGACATAAGTTGGTTCAGCCGCCAAGACTGACGCCGACAGGGTGGCGGCCAGGCAGGCGCCAATCAGAACTAGGTGTTTTAACATCGTTATCCCCGGTAATTAAATGTCGTGTGTTGAGTTTATTTATGCACTATTGATGCATAAAAATAATCTTTAATGAATAAAAACACAACTCATACATGATGATGAATTTTTTAATAGTGTTAAATATGCAATTTTTGTATGTACTTGGAGTAAGTGTTGGTCAAATGCGAAGGCAGCCAGTTTTTCTTACTGCATAACAGAGAAATTGCTGAATGAGAGCATGCTGCTTTATCTGGCAGGTTTCTGAACGGGCGAAAGTGGTTTTTTTTGCCGCTTTCAGCTCGAATTTAGGTTATAAACTGAGGAAATTCTCATCCTACTCTGAATTTGGCGGTGAAATGCCGTTCTCAGTGTGGAGTCCAACGAAAAGTTGTGGGATGATTAGGCGGTTTTTCAGGGGGCGGAGATGGGAAAACTTACGCTGTTATTGCTGGCATTGCTCGGTTGGTTACAGTATTCACTGTGGCTGGGCAAAAATGGTGTTCACGATTATGTGCGGGTCAATGATGACGTTGCGCTCCAACAGGGCAGCAATGCAAAATTGAAAGCGCGTAACGATCAGCTGTTCGCCGAAATCGACGATTTGAACGGCGGTCAGGAAGCGATCGAAGAGCGTGCGCGCAATGAACTGAGCATGATTAAGCCCGGTGAGACTTTCTATCGTCTGGTTCCTGATCAATCCAGACGCAACGCGGCGTCATCCTCGCAAAATAACCTACAAAAGTAACGCATGAATCACTCCGCAGGAACCTTTCCATCGGTGATTGCCGTCCTGCCCGCTGCTGGTATCGGCAGCCGTATGCAGGCGGATTGCCCGAAGCAGTATTTAACCATCGGCCACCAAACTATTCTCGAACACGCGATCCATGCGTTGCTGCGTCATCCGCGTATTCCGCAGGTGATTGTGGCAATCGGTCCTGATGACCAGCAGTTCCACCAGTTACCCATAGCAAAAGATCCTCGTGTGCGTGTGACCGTCGGCGGTCAGCAACGCGCTGATTCGGTGATGGCTGGGCTACAACTGGCCGGTGAGGCCAAATGGGTGCTGGTGCACGACGCGGCACGGCCGTGTCTGCATGCCGACGATCTCGAACGTCTGCTGGCGATTACCGAACACAGCGAGGTGGGGGGCATTTTGGCCGCGCCGGTGCGTGATACCATGAAACGTGCCGAACCGGGTCGCAACGCGATCTCACATACTGTTGAACGCCAGGATCTGTGGCATGCATTGACACCACAGCTATTTCCATTGGCGTTGCTTAAGCTCTGTTTGCAGCGTGCGCTGGATGACGGTGCGACAGTCACTGATGAAGCCTCTGCCCTGGAGCATTGCGGCTATCATCCGTTGTTGGTTACCGGACGTTCGGACAATATTAAGGTCACGCGACCAGAAGATTTGGCGCTGGCAGCATTCTATTTAACTCAGTTGGACAATTAAGGAGCGCATCATGCGTATCGGTCACGGTTTTGACGTACATAAATTTGGTGGCGAAGGGCCGCTGGTGATCGGTGGTGTTCGTATCCCTTATGAGAAAGGTTTGCTGGCCCATTCCGACGGTGATGTAGCGCTGCATGCAGCGACGGATGCCTTGTTGGGTGCGGCAGCGCTGGGGGATATCGGCAAACTGTTCCCGGATACCGATCCCGCTTTCAAAGGCGCCGACAGCCGTGAACTGCTGCGCGAAGCCTGGAAACGTATCCGTGCGAAAGGCTATCGTCTGGGGAATTTGGATATCACCATTATCGCCCAGGCACCTAAAATGGCGCCACATATCCCGCAAATGCGTATTTTCCTGGCGGAAGACCTGCAATGCCATATGGACGACGTCAACGTTAAAGCCACCACCACCGAACAGCTCGGTTTTACCGGCCGTGGTGAGGGCATTGCCTGCGAAGCGGTTGCCTTGTTGATCAAGGAATAACGGCATGGACATGGCTAACTTGACCTGGTTGCATGGCCAGCCACAAAGCACTGGCGTGTTGAAAGCCAACCCGGAAGATTTCGTGGTGGTGGAAGATCTGGGTTTTGAGCCGGACGGCGAGGGTGAACATGTGTTGGTGAACATCCGCAAAAACGGCTGTAACACTCAGTTTGTCGCCGATTATTTGGCACGCTTTGCCGGTATTCATGCCCGCTCCGTGAGCTATGCCGGCCTGAAAGATCGCCATGCGGTGACCGAACAGTGGTTCTGTTTGCATCTGCCAGGCAAAGAAACCCCCGATTTTACTCAATTCTCACTGGAAGGTTGTGAAGTACTGGCCAGCGCCCGTCATCTACGCAAAATGCGCATCGGTACGCTAAAAGGCAATGCCTTCACGTTGGTATTGCGTCATATCTCTGATCGTCAGGATGTTGAGTCGCGCCTGCAGGCGATTACAACCGGTGGCGTACCCAATTACTTTGGTAGCCAGCGTTTTGGCCGCGGTGGCAATAACCTGGTGATGGCACGGCGTTGGGCGAATGATGAGATCCGGGTTAAAGAGCGGAGTAAGCGCAGTTTTTATCTTTCCGCCAGCCGTAGTGCCTTGTTTAACCTGATCACGAGTCGACGTTTGGCCAATCAGCAGCAACAGACTGTGCTTGAAGGTGATGCCTTGCAGCTCAGTGGCCGTGGTAGCTGGTTTGTTGCTAAAGCGGACGAACTGGATACGTTGCAACAACGACTTGATGCCGGTGAATTGCTGATTACGGCTCCTTTGCCGGGTGACGGTGAACCAGGTACAGCAGGGGAAGCACTGAGTTTTGAACAACAGTGCTTGCTGGAACACCCTGAGCTGATGGCGCTTTTAACGCGCGAGCGCGTTGATCCAGCACGTCGAGCACTGTTGCTACAGCCAAAAAATATGCAGTGGGACTGGTGGGATGATGCCACCGTCGAACTGCGTTTTTGGTTGCCCGCCGGCAGTTTTGCCACCAGTGTGGTGCGTGAAATTATGCGGCAGGACAACAGTGATGCGGATATTAGTGAGTAATAAAAAACCTGCGTAAGCAGGTTTTTTATCTGATGTCTTAGCGTTGATTGGCAAATTTCTTTTCGGCCTTTAATTTTATCTCATTCACACTAGCAGGCGTTTGATCGGAGAAACGATTTTTTAACCATTCATAACAGGGCTTCTCAAAGAAGCGATGAGTGAGTTGTGATAGGAACAACGTCAAAGCAACAAAGACCACGAGTTTTATTCCGAATGGTAAGCTTAGTGGAGCGAGCGCCGCCCCCATAATCAAAATAATGGGGGTATGTATAAGGTAAACAGAGTAGCTGATATCACCGAGCCAGGCGGGAATCCGGCTGCTGATAATCTGATGGAACCATGAACTTAGTGTTGCCAAACTTAAAATGAGTAATGCGATAAGTGGGATTGGCAAGAAGCTGAATTTTCCAATCGGATTTTTTTGATAAACCAAGTATACAACAATTGCGAAAAGAGTGACGTCAAGGCAACCTATGCCAAATTTCTGTATGTGGTTAAGCTCTACCTGCTTCATTCCTTGCGCCATTCGACAAACTGCGATCCCCAGAGTGACTCCAGCGATGCATCTAACAAAGCCTGAGGTGACAATACCGTACATCATTTCATGAGCGACCATCAGTGAACCGTATGATGTGTATAAAACGGTGTAACACATTAAAGAGATCAATAGCAGCATATTGGTTTTTACGCGACGGATACACCAGGGAACCAAAAAAACGGAAACCCAAAACTCGACCGAGATTGACCAACTGGGATCATTCCAGTTCCAGTTGTTGACAAACCCCATATTCTGCAGAAGAAAGATATTAGCAATGCCAGAAATAAATGGTTCGTCAAAGGGAAAACCGCGTTGCGTCAGCAGATAAATAACACCCACGACGACCATAGTGACAATGTGCAATGGGTACATACGTGCGAAGCGATAAAAGATAAATTTTCTATCATTCATCAGGCCTGACGTCATGGCTTGACCATAAACGTGCGATAACACAAAACCCGAGAGGATAAAAAAGAAATCAACGGAGATATATGAATTTTGGAATGGATAGTCACGCCAGCCATATTGGCTACCAAAAAAATGGCTTAGTGCGACAGTTAACGCAAATATACCGCGTAAGCCATCCAAGTATTTCAGTCTTATTATAGGCATTGAGGGAGTGAACCTTGAAATCATTGATTTTCGATTTTACTAAAGTGCGACTGTATTGTCAGATTTTCGTAAGGAATGCGTGATGAACTTCAGCTTCATCTGGGAGATAGGGTTACAGCTTTGGTTGCCTTTTCCCTTGGTGACTGGACATGTCGGGGGGAGTAAACATAATATCTGCTGGCTAAGCGCCTCCTTTTGGGCACTTTCTACTGAGTATTTATAAGCTGGGCCGCGTTGAAAGGGGGTCTGGTTGAGAGATAAAAAGAAGATAACCTCTTATGCGGATATTACTGAGTAATGACGACGGCGTGACCGCCCCGGGCATTCAGGTGTTGGCGGCGGCACTGCGTGAGTTCGCCGAAGTACAAGTTGTAGCACCCGATCGTAACCGCAGCGGTTCTTCCAATGCGCTGACGCTGGAATCTCCATTGCGCACCCTGACGATGCCCAATGGGGATATTGCCGTACAGCAAGGGACGCCGACCGATTGCGTGTATCTGGGTGTGAACGCTCTGATGCAACCTGCACCGGATATTGTGGTTTCCGGTATCAATGCCGGCCCTAATCTGGGTGATGATGTTATCTACTCCGGCACTGTCGCGGCCGCCATGGAAGGCCGCCATTTGGGTTTGCCGGCGTTGGCGGTGTCGCTGAACGGCCACCAGCATTATGCTACTGCCGCAGTGATTACCTGCCGGATACTGCGTGCGTTACAGCGTGAGCCGTTACGTACCGGTAAAATTCTGAATATCAACGTGCCTGATTTACCCTTGGAACAGATTAAGGGGATTCGCGTGACACGTTGTGGCAGCCGACATCCAGCCGACAAAGTGTTCTGTCAGCAGGATCCGCGCGGGCAAAACCTCTATTGGATCGGGCCACCGGGTGATAAGTTTGATGCCGGGCCGGACACGGATTTCGCTGCAGTTGAGCAGGGTTACGTGGCAATCACGCCATTGCAGGTGGATTTAACCGCCTATGCGGCCCAAGACGTGGTAAAAACGTGGTTAACCAAAGCAGGGGTTGGCGGGGAATGGTGAACAAGCGTATGCAAACATTGCTGACGCAGCTGCGTCAACAAGGGATCCGGGACGAACGGTTGCTGCAGGCGATCGAGGCGGTGCCGCGTGAACGCTTTGTTGATGAGGCACTTGAACACAAAGCTTATGAAAATACAGCGCTGCCCATCGGTTCCGGCCAAACGATCTCCCAACCTTATATGGTCGCACGGATGACCGAACTACTGAACCTGACGCCCACATCAAGGGTGTTGGAGATCGGTACCGGCTCTGGCTATCAAACCGCTATCTTGGCGCATCTGGTGCAACATGTTTGCTCCGTTGAACGCATCAAAGGATTGCAATGGCAGGCCAAGCGCCGCCTGAAGCAACTCGATCTTCACAATGTTTCCACTCGTCACGGTGATGGCTGGCAGGGCTGGGCATCGCGTGGCCCGTTTGATGCCATTATTGTCACTGCTGCGCCGCCGGAAATCCCCCCAGCGCTTATGGAGCAGTTGGATGATGGCGGTATTTTGGTATTGCCGGTGGGTGAGCAGGCCCAAATCCTTAAACGCATTCAGCGGCAGGGGGGCGAATTTGTCATCGATACTGTTGAGGCGGTGCGCTTTGTACCCTTGGTGAAGGGTGAATTGGCCTAGCGATTGTCTGAATTTTCGACAGGAAACGAAATCTGTTGCACTTTCATCACCTCCGGTTAAGGTTTTACCGTTTCAATAAAACTAATTTTCAATACAATTGCCTTTCTGCGTAGTTGTCTTATGGTGCAGCAGCGCTAATGTGGTTAGCATTGGCGCGCTGTTTTGAGGCTCAGGCATGAAATTTCCTGACGTTCAGGGATCGGCCGTGGGCACCTTTCGTGGTAGAAACTGAGAGAATGGTAAAAGCTCAGCTACGATGTAAAGGGTATTTTGGATATATCGCTGATATTGCTGTCATGGGGGAAGCATGAGCACGGGAAGCCCAATGATTACATTACGCCGGGTTGCGGTGTGTACGATGGTAAGTTTGTGGTTGGCGGGTTGTACAAACAACGCGTCGACATCGGCCCCTATCAGTAGTGTGGACGGTGGCGGATCTGCCGCATCCAACAATGCCGGCATGCCGGCGAACTCTGAAGGCCATATTGTTTATAACCGCAGTTACACGTCGATCCCCAAAGGGAGCTACAGCGGTAATACCTATACGGTTAAGCGCGGAGACACGCTGTTTTACATCGCCTGGATCACCGGTAACGACTATCGTGACCTGGCTCAGCGCAACAATATTCCTGAACCATACAGCCTGAATGTGGGTCAAAACATTCAGCTTGGTAATGGTTCTGCCAACGGAAACGGTGGCATGCTGGCGGCAACAGACGCGACCAGCGGCGGTGTTCCGAAGCCACCATCAAGCTCTCAGATACAAACTGCAACGGTTGATTCTCAATCAACTAACGCGTATTCTGATAATTCGGGTAAACAGAATGTAGGTAAGATGTTACCTGCAGCAGGCGCAGTGGCGGCAACTACCGCAACAGCCCCTGTTACCGCACCGGTTGTTGCTCCACCAGTGAGCAGCACCGTCAGCAATAGCGCCCCAGTAAGTACCTGGAGATGGCCTACTGACGGTAAGATTATTGATAACTTTTCCTCATCAGAAGGTGGGAATAAAGGTGTCGATATCGCCGGGTCCCGTGGGCAGCCGATTCTCGCTACCGCCGATGGTCGTGTAGTGTATGCAGGCAACGCTTTACGGGGTTACGGTAATCTAATCATCATCAAACACAATGATGATTACCTGAGCGCCTACGCTCACAACGACACAATGCTGGTCCGGGAACAACAAGAAGTGAAGGCGGGTCAAAAAATAGCCACCATGGGTAGCACCGGAACCAGTTCAGTACGTTTGCATTTTGAAATTCGTTACAAGGGGAAATCCGTAAACCCGCTGCGTTATCTTCCGCAGCGATAGATTGGGCAGAATACGCTGTATTCTGCTCGCGGTATCACGGGTAGGAGCAGCATATGAGCCAAAATACGCTGAAAGTTAACGAGTTACATGATGATGCGGATTTCGACGAGAACGCAACGGAAGCGGAATCATTCGACGAAAAAGCACTGGTTGAAGAAGAGGCCAGTGAGAGTGATCTAGCGGAAGAAGAGTTGTTGTCACAAGGCGTGACCCAACGCGTATTGGATGCGACGCAGCTCTATCTTGGCGAAATCGGCTATTCTCCACTGCTGACCGCAGAGGAAGAAGTTTATTTTGCGCGGCGTGCACTGCGCGGTGACGTGCCGTCCCGCCGCCGAATGATTGAAAGTAACCTGCGGTTGGTGGTGAAAATCGCCCGCCGCTACAGCAATCGCG
Organism: Serratia grimesii NBRC 13537; assembly: GCF_001590905.1. Lineage (GTDB taxonomy): Bacteria > Pseudomonadota > Gammaproteobacteria > Enterobacterales > Enterobacteriaceae > Serratia > Serratia grimesii. The sequence continues at coordinate 42,151 of NZ_BCTT01000007.1, read as the reverse complement.
GCCTGGCGCTGCTGGATCTGATTGAAGAGGGTAACCTCGGTCTGATCCGTGCAGTGGAAAAGTTTGACCCAGAACGTGGTTTCCGTTTCTCGACTTACGCAACCTGGTGGATCCGGCAGACGATTGAACGGGCGATCATGAACCAAACCCGTACCATCCGCTTGCCTATCCACATTGTCAAAGAACTGAATGTCTATTTGCGCACCGCGCGCGAACTTTCTCATAAATTGGATCATGAACCGAGCGCAGAAGAGATTGCAGAGCAACTCGACAAGCCGGTCGATGATGTCAGCCGAATGCTGCGTCTGAACGAACGTATCACTTCTGTTGATACGCCGTTGGGCGGGGATTCAGAGAAAGCGTTGCTGGACATTTTGGCGGACGAAAAAGACAACGGACCGGAAGACACCACACAAGACGATGACATGAAGCAGAGCATCGTTAAGTGGCTGTTCGAACTGAACGCTAAGCAGCGCGAAGTGCTGGCACGTCGTTTTGGTCTGTTGGGTTACGAAGCGGCAACGCTCGAAGATGTGGGCCGTGAGATTGGCCTGACTCGTGAGCGTGTACGCCAAATCCAGGTTGAAGGTTTGCGTCGTCTGCGTGAAATTCTGCAGATGCAGGGCCTGAGTATTGAGGCACTGTTCCGCGAGTAACGCTGATAGTTGAATCGCATCCAAATAAAAACGGTGAGCATCATGCTCACCGTTTTTTTATGCCTGTAATGGGACGACTAGACCATACTTTTCAGGCGGTAAATCCACTCCAACGCCTGACGCGGGGACAGTGAATCTGGATCCAGTGCTTCAAGTGCTTCAACCGCCGGTGAGGTTTCCTCATTCAGCAGCGTCATCTGGGTGGCATCAACGGTGCCGGTGGCCGTATGGCTGGAGATCGCCTCCAGTTCACGCAGTTTTTGGCGCGCACGCTTGATCACTTCACGTGGTACCCCGGCCAGTGCAGCCACTGCCAGGCCATAACTCTTGCTGGCTGCGCCGTCCTGCACGCTGTGCATAAAGGCGATGGTGTCCCCATGTTCTAGGGCATCCAGGTGTACGTTAACCACGCCTTCCATTTTCTCCGGCAGGGTCGTCAGCTCAAAGTAATGGGTGGCAAACAGCGTCATGGCTTTGATTCGGCTGGCCAGGTTTTCGGCGCAGGCCCAGGCCAGGGATAAACCGTCGTAGGTGGACGTGCCGCGACCAATTTCATCCATCAGTACTAAGCTATGCTCGGTGGCGTTATGCAGAATATTGGCCGTTTCGGTCATCTCCACCATAAAGGTAGAGCGGCCGGAAGCCAGGTCATCCGCCGCACCAACACGCGTAAAGATGCGGTCTACTGGGCCGATCACGGCCTTACTCGCCGGCACGTAGCTGCCGATATGTGCCATCAACACGATCAGTGCTGTTTGACGCATATAGGTACTTTTACCACCCATGTTTGGGCCAGTAATGATCAACATACGACGCTGAGGCGACAGTGAGAGTGGGTTGGAAATAAACGGCTCACTCAGCACCTGTTCGACCACCGGATGACGGCCTTCGGTGATGCGTACACCCGGCTGTTCGCTCATGGTCGGGCAGGCGTAATTCAGTGTTTCTGCACGCTCAGCCAGGTTAGCTAACACGTCCAGTTCAGCCAATGCCCCGGCGCTTTGCTGCAATTCACCCAAGTGCGGTAGCAGCAAGTCGAACAACTCTTCGTACAAACCTTTTTCGATCGCCAGCGCTTTCCCTTTAGAAGTGAGTACCTTGTCTTCATACTCTTTCAGTTCGGGAATAATGTAGCGTTCGGCGTTTTTCAACGTCTGGCGGCGCACGTAGTGGATAGGCACCAGGTGGCTTTGCCCGCGGCTGACCTGAATGTAATAGCCATGTACGCCATTGAAGCCAACCTTCAACGTATCCAGCCCCAGCTTTTCGCGTTCGCGGATTTCAAGGCGGTCGAGGTAGTCGCTGGCGCCATCGGCCAGTGCTCGCCACTCATCCAGCTCGCTGTTGTAGCCGGGCGCGATAACGCCGCCGTCACGCACCAGCACTGGCGGGGCTTCAACTACTGCACGTTCCAGCAAATCCTGCAGCTCATCAAACTGACCGACCTGCGATAGCAAGTGTTGTACATGTGGGGTATCCACTCCCTTCAGCAGTGCGTGGATATCCGGCAACTGTTGGAAAGCGTGGCGCATCCGCGCCAGATCGCGTGGACGCGCGCTGCGCAATGCCAGGCGAGCCAATATACGTTCCAGATCGCCTACTTGTCGTAGAGAAGGCTGGAGATCGGCGTAGATATCTTGCAAGGAACCAATCGCCTGCTGGCGATTATTCAGTACATTGATGTCGCGGGTTGGCATGTGCAACCAACGCTTGAGCATGCGGCTGCCCATCGCCGTCACACTGCGGTCCAGGATGGCCGCCAGTGTATTTTCAGTACCGCCGGACAAACTTTGGGTCAGCTCAAGGTTACGCCGTGTGGCGGCGTCCATGATAATGCCGTCTTGCTGGCGCTCCATGGTAATACCTCGGATGTGCGGTAATGAAGTACGTTGGGTATCTTTAACGTACTGCAACAGACAGCCCGCAGCACGTAACGCCTGATGGGCTTGTTCAACGCCGAAACCGGTGAGATCACGGGTGCCGAATTGCAGGTTAAGCTGTTGGCGTGCGGTTTCGGGTTCAAATTCCCACAGTGGGCGGCGGCGTAGACCGTGGCGCTGTTCAATCAGCGACATCTGTTCAAAGGTTTCAGGGTAAAGCAGCTCGGCAGGATTAGTACGCTGTAATTCTGCGGCCATAGTTTCTATATCGGCCGGTTCAGCGACCCGGAAACGACCGGAGCTGATATCTAACGTGGCGTAGCCGAAGCCGCGTGCGTCCTGCCAGATAGCTGCCAGCAGGTTATCCTGGCGCTCTTGCAACAGGGCTTCGTCGGTGATGGTCCCCGGAGTGACGATGCGAACAACTTTGCGCTCAACGGGGCCTTTGCTCGTGGCCGGATCACCGATTTGCTCACACAGGGCGACAGATTCACCGAGTTGTACCAATTTGGCCAGGTAGTTCTCAACCGCATGATGTGGTACGCCAGCCATTGGGATAGGTTCACCTGCTGAGGCTCCGCGTTTGGTCAGCGAGATATCCAGCAGTTGGGAAGCGCGTTTGGCGTCATCGTAGAACAGCTCGTAAAAATCACCCATGCGGTAGAACAACAGGATTTCAGGGTGTTCGGCCTTGAGACGCAGGTATTGCTGCATCATTGGCGTGTGTGAATCGAGCTTATTGGTGCTATTCATAAGATTACTGTTTCCAATCCATTGAATTTAAAGTTGGTTGTGATGTTGAGTGTCATCATTAGGTATCACGCCGTTTTACAGAAACTCACCCTATATGGCAGAGGCTGGTGGCGCTAAGGATCAATAAGCCCTTTATACTGTCGCTATACTAGCCCAGCGGGCAATCCGCTGTCACAGGTAAAAATGGGAAGCTTTACGCAAAGTCGGTTTTTAAAGCGGGGTAGCGTTGAATCGATAGAACGTATTTTTCGTTGTTATGTCATCAGAATATGGGGGAATAGGGAGACTGCCTACAGGCGGGCTTGAAGAACATATTATTTATCAAGCCCGGGGTAGTTGGAGTTTTAGTTAGTGGTAGATGCAGATAAAGGCAACTGAAGTTGGTAAATGCGAAAGCTGTCGGGCACTTCGGTTTCACGCCCAGGCAGCAGACGGTGGCGAATGCGAGCTTCGCTGATAAAGGCGCAACCCTGTGGTGTGATGTCCAGATTGACCGGCGACTCCATTCCCTCACGAATAACTTCAATAGAATGCATACCGGCAGCACCGGGGTCGGTAATTCGCAGGATCCTGCCCTGGCCGCTTTTAATGCCATTTTCGAGCACGATCAGCGAACCGTCTGGTGCCAATCCCATCCCATCCGGGTTTTCGATAGTGCGAGGCAGCAGGATTTCAGCCAGTTGCGGCGTCGCCTCCCCATAGCTCAAGGTATAGAGCTTCCCGCTGCCAAAATTGGCAACCGCCATCACGTTGTCATTTATCAGGACAATACCTGCGGCGCCGATGCCGTTGGGGCCAGCCAGGCGTTTGTCACGGAAGATTATCTGAAAACTGGCCTCCCCCGGACGAAGCCTCATGATGCTTCCTGCCTTGGTTTCTGTCAGATAAACAGTGCCATCTTTGGCGAGAACCATGTCATTACCCATTCCTCCTTCCGGTAAGGTTAAGCTGCGATTAATCGTGGCATTTGAGACATTCAAAGCAAAAACACGATGGGCACGAGTTTGTCCTGTAGGAAGGAAGTCTGGAGAGTTTCCCCATAACAGCCCCCGTTGCTCATCCAATCTCAGCGTGGTTGAGGCAAAAACTGTGTCGGCGCCAGCAAAAAAGGTCTCCCAATTCTCGTTCGGCCGTTTGCGCAAGATGCGGCCGCTAGTCACCAAGCCAACATACAGGGTTCCATCGGAAGCGCGGGCGATGCCATTAGGGTATAGCGCTCCTGACGGCAAAGTCATGCTGGCCGGTGTGCAGGTGGTGTCTGATATTGCTGCTGCGGAAGCCGCAGGCGTCGCCATGGCTAATATTAGGGCTGTTAGCGCTACCCACGTCGTGCGATATTTTATTACGTATAACATGTGGCCTCTCCTGAGTTGAATAAGGGGACTACCAGCGTTGGGGGCGAGCTCGTTCTTTCATGGGGGCCTCAAGTGCTGTGATTTCCTCATGAGACAGTGTGAGTGAGAGCGCTTTGAGTGCATCTTGAAGATGGTGTGACTTGGACATGCCTACAATGGGCGCGGCAACTGCCGTTTTAGCCAGTATCCATGCCAGAGAGATCTGGGCAGCTGGTATGCCTCGGGCAGTCGCGATGGCTTCAACAGCCTTAATAGTTTGTTCCACTTCATCTCTGCCGCCGTACCAGCGCGGCGTTTGTTCGTCAGTTTCGGCGCGCACTGTCCCGGATTTTCTTGCTCCGGCCAGTAAGCCTCTTGCCAACGGCGACCAAGGGGTTAGGCCGATACCTTCTTCCAGACAAAGCGGGATTAAATCCTCCTCATCCTCGCGAGTGATCAGGTTGTATTGGCTTTGCATGGAAATAAAGGTGGCCAACTTGTTATCACGTTGAAACGCCAACATTTTCATAAAACGCCAGGCCTGCATTGAGGATGCGCCGAGATAGCGGATCTTGCCGGCCCGTACCAGGGTATCGAGCGTTTCAGCCGTTTCCTCAATTGGGGTTTCCTCATCGAAACGATGTATGACGAACAGATCGATATAATCTGTCCCCAGGCGTTGCAGCGAGGCGTCAACGCTTTGAATGATATGTTTGCGTGATAGCCCGTGGTTGTTGGGTTGTTCGCTCATCGGGAAGAACGCCTTGGTAGCGATCACTATATCGTCTCGGCGTGCAAAGTCCTTCAACGCGCGCCCGAGAATGAGTTCGCTCTCGCCAGAAGAATAGATATTTGCAGTGTCGAAAAAGTTAATGCCTGATTCCAGAGCCGCCCGGATGAAAGGACGGGCTTGATCCTCCTGCAATACCCAAGGGCGCCAGCTAGGTTCCCCAAAAGTCATACACCCCAGACAAAGTTTGGAGACTTTCAAACCGCTATTACCAAGGCGAACATAGTTCATCATCTTCCCTCCTGGGGGCGTCGGGTTGGGTAAATACAGGGTTATCTCTCAACGAATTCCGGCGATGGTATAACCGCCGTCCACCAAAATACTTTGCCCGGTGACAAAGCGGGCATCATCCGTTGAAAGCCAGACGGCGACATCACCGATGTCTTCAGACTGGCCCAATCGTTGGGCAGGCGTATGTGCGATGAACGGTGTGAATGCGGATGGATCAGATATGCTGCTATGGGCCATTGGTGTGTCGATGATGCCGGGATTGATGTTGTTGATCCGGATAGCTTGATTGCCATATTCGAGTGCAACCGCGCGGATCAGCGCATCGAGCGCGCCCTTGCTGGCAGAATAACTTGATGAGCCGGCAAGCGCGCCTTTGGCAAGCCAGGACGAAGTATTGACGATCACACCGCCTGAATTTTGCGCCAGAAAAGTCTCGACCTCGTATTTAATCGATAACCAGACACCTCGGAGATTGGTGGCAATCACCGTATCGAAATCTGCGCTGGTTTGCTGATGGATAGGGGCAAAGTTGCCGAGAATGCCGGCGTTGTTGAAGGCAATATCAAGTCGTCCGTAGTGAGAGGTCACTGTGGCGAGCAGGCGGCGGACATCCTCTTCCTGCGAGACGTCCGCAACGACGGCCAGCGCATCTCCGCCAGCGAGAGAAACCTCATGGGCGGTGGCCTCTAGCTCAGCGGAACGACGCCCAGCCAAAGCCACTTTTGCCCCTTCCCGGGCATAGGCCAGTACTGCGGCGCGCCCGATACCTGTCCCCCCGCCGGTGACCAGTACGACTTTGCCTTCCAAACGTTTGTGCGGGGTGGTATGTACAGAATCAGCGTATTGAGTCATGGCATTAATACTCAGTTATTGAACACCTCGCCATGCTATGTTGTTGCAAAAAAGATAACTATCCGTTAAAAATTCACTTCACTATTAGATTATTTATATCAATCCAATGAAAAAAACCGACTTGTCAGGGCTGGCGGCCTTTGTGACCATCGCCAAAGAGCGCAGTTTCAGGCGAGCTGCCGCCAGGCTTGGCGTTACACCGCCGACACTCAGTCATACCATGCGTGATTTGGAGGCGCAGGTTGGCATCCGTTTGTTGAATCGGACTACACGCAACGTATCAACAACAGAGGCGGGCGAGCATTTGTTGTCGAAGTTGGCTCCGGTATTTGCCGATATCGATACGGCGCTGGAGAGCCTGAATACCTTTCGCGATCGGCCACAGGGGTTGGTGCGGATCAATGCGCCACGAACGGCAATAGAACTTGCGCTGGTGCCGCATTTAGGGCGACTGGCCCGAGATTACCCAGGAATTACGCTGGAAATTGTGGCGCAAGAGGGCTTTGCCAATATCGTTGAACAAGGCTTTGATGCCGGTATCAGGCTTGGCGAGGATCTACACAACGACATGCGAGCTGTGCGCGTTACTCCTGATTTACGAATGGCTATTGTGGCAACACCTGAATATTTCCAACAGAATGGAAAGCCAAATCATCCCGAAGACCTGTTGAATCATCGCTGTATAGGATGGCGAAAAATTGCTTCGGGAGAACTCTACAAATGGAAGTTTCAAAAAGGTGCTCAAGTGCTTTCTGTTTCAGTGAATAGCTTGCTGATACTCGATGATGCGAGATTGATGTTGCAGGCCGCGTTAGATCACGCAGGCATTGCTTTCGCCATTGAGGAAGAAGTGAGTGAACATCTGGCAGCAGGGCGGCTGGAGCAAGTGATGGCCGATTGGTGCGCACCATTCCCAGGTTTTTATCTTTACTATCCGAACCGCAGAAACCATCCCGTAGCATTGACGACGGTGATCAACGTAGTGCGTTATCCCAACCAGGTGATCCGTCCCGAAGAGTAATGTGCTCTGCCTGAGCCCGAGCAGTCAAATTCCTTTCCCCAAAACACCAATCATTTACCACCGCTATAGCATCGCTTGTATCGTCATATCTTGATGATGCGCGCTAATCAAGGTCGAACTATTTTTTGTTCATCAATCACTCGATGGATGACCCTGCGCATAGAATTATCCATAAACATTCTGCATGTTTATAACTTATTGTTTATAATTGTTATTTGTTTGTTTTAGATGAATTCATTCAACAATTAAAGGTTATTTGGGAGATGGATCACACTATTTTTTTATGTGAAATGTGAAGAGGGTCAATCGACAAGGTCAAGCAGAGACGGTTCTTTATACTGATGGCTTACCGGTCCACTTCGATGCCTCCGTATACTGTCTGTAACCAGGGCAACGTAACGGAAGTTTTCATAAGGAATGTGCGTGAGGCGATAGCTATTGCATCTGGCAAACAAATGACATGGGGCTTTTTTGATTATCTTGAGGGACTTGGTATGGAAAAGAAAAAAATCTATCTGTTTTGTTCTGCCGGTATGTCGACTTCCCTGCTGGTTTCGAAAATGAAAGCGCAAGCCGAGAAGTACGAAGTGCCGGTGATCATTGCCGCTTATCCTGAGGCACTGGCGGCAGAAAAGGGCGCTGAAGCAGATTTGATCCTTCTGGGGCCGCAGATTGCCTACACGCTTGCCGAAGTACAAAAACAATTGCCGAATAAGCCCGTTGAAGTGATTGATTCTGCTTTATACGGCAAGCTCGATGGCCTTGGCGTGTTGAAGGCTGCGGTCGCCACCATAAAAAAAGCTAACCAATAAAGGGGACTGCCGTGAATACGTTAATTGCCTCGTTGGAAAAGGTCATACTGCCTTTTGCTGTGAAAATTGGTAAACAGCCCCATGTTAATGCCATCAAAAACGGGTTCATTCGTTTAATGCCACTGACGTTGACCGGGGCGATGTTCGTTCTGATCAATAACGTGTTTCTCAGTTTCGGTGAAGGGTCATTCTTTTTTTCATTGGGCGTGCGGCTGGATCCGTCCACCATTGAAACGCTGAATGGCTTGAAGGCCATCGGAGGCAGCGTTTATAACGGCACCCTGGGCATTATGTCCCTGATGACGCCATTCTTTATCAGTATGGCTTTGGCTGAAGAGAGAAAGGTCGACCCATTAGCGGCAGCACTGCTGGCGGTGGCTGCCTTTATGACCGTAACCCCGTTCAGCGTCGGTGAAGCCTATGCCGTTGGCGCTAACTGGCTGGGTGGTGCCAACATCATCTCCGGTATGGTGATCGGCCTGGTCGTGGCTGAAATGTTTGCCTTTGTGGTTCGCCGCAACTGGGTGATCAGCCTGCCAGACAGCGTACCTTCTTCAGTGTCGCGCTCGTTCTCTGCGCTGATCCCGGGCTTTATTATTTTGTCCATTATGGGTGTGCTGGCTTACTGCCTCACGCTGTGGGGAACCAACTTCCACCAAATCATCATGGACAGCATCTCCGCACCGTTGGCGAAAATGGGCAGCGTGGTGGGATGGGTATATGTGATGTTCTCCTCGCTGCTGTGGTTCTTCGGTGTGCATGGTTCGATGGCACTGGCGGCATTGGACAGCGGTATCATGACCCCATTCGCACTGGAGAACGTTGAACTCTACAACAAGTATGGTTCTGTCGAAGCTGCGGTGGCTGCGGGTAAAGAGTTCCACATGTGGGCGAAGCCGTTCGTCGACTCCTACATCTATCTGGGCGGGACAGGTTCAACGCTGGGGCTGATTATCGCTATCTTCATCGCTTCACGCCGTGAGGATTATCGTCAGGTCGCCAAGCTGGCAACGCCATCAGGTATCTTCCAGATTAACGAACCTATCTTGTTCGGCCTGCCGGTGATTATGAACCCAGTGATGTTTATTCCGTTCATCTTGGTTCAGCCAGTATTGACGATTATCACAACGGTGGCTTATTACACCGGGTTGATTCCGCCAATCACCAACATTGCACCATGGACCATGCCGGTTGGTTTGGGAGCATTCTTCAACACCAACGGCAGTATCGTTGCCATGTTGTTGAGTTTCTTCAACCTGGGCGTAGCGACCATGATTTATCTGCCGTTTGTCATGATCTCCAACAAAGCGCAGAGCCAGATCGATCAAGCGACGGAAAGCGAAGAAGACATCGCCAAGGCGTTGAAATTCTAACTGTAGTCTGGGGCAGCAGTCCGCTGCCCCTGTTTTAGAGGGGCTTCGGATGAAATATCAATTTGCTGACGATTTCTGGTGGGGCAGTGCCACCTCTGCACCACAGTCGGAAGGCGCAGCCGCACGGGATGGCAAAAGCCAAAACATCTTCGATTACTGGTATGAGATTGCACCTGAACATTTTCATCATCAGGTTGGTCCGTCCGAAACCTCCACGTTTTATGACAATTTCCAGCAAGACATCCTGCTGTTAAAGACCCTCGGGCATAATACCTTCCGAACCTCCATCTCCTGGTCTCGATTGATCCCGCAGGGGGATGGCGAAGTGAACCCAAAAGCAGTGGCTTTCTATAATGCGATGATTGACAGTCTGCTGGCCCAGGGCATTACGCCATTTATCAATCTTTACCACTTTGATATGCCAATGTGTATGCAGCAACAAGGGGGTTGGGAAAGCCGGAAAGTCGTTGAGGCCTATGCGCGTTATGCCAGAACCTGCTTCAGCTTGTTTGGCGATAGAGTCACCCATTGGTTCACATTTAATGAGCCGATTGTGCCGGTAGAAGCGGGGTATCTGAACGACCTGCATTATCCTTGTGTGGTCGATTTCAAAAGAGCGATCACGGTGGCTTATCACAGCGTTTTGGCCCATGCCAAAGCAGTGAGTGAGTTCAGGGCGTTGGATAATGCAGGCACGATAGGCATTATTTTGAACCTGAGCCCAACTTATCCTCGCTCGGACAGTGAGGAAGATCGCGTGGCGGCGCACTATGCGGATCTGCTACTGAATAAGAGTTTCCTCGACCCGGTAACCAAAGGGCGCTATCCGGACGATTTGGTGAATTTACTGCGTGTTCATGATCTGTTGCCGCAGACAGCGCCGGAAGACGCGCAGCTGATTGCCGATGGGGTGGTGGATATTCTGGGTGTTAATTACTACCAACCGCGCAGGGTCAAAGCGAAAGAAGGCTACCGGGCGACAGATCCAGTGACTATGCCGGAAGATGTGTTCAGCTATTACGAGATGCCGGGGCGCAAGATTAACCCGCACCGTGGCTGGGAGATCTATGAAAAAGGCCTGTATGACATCCTGATGGATCTGAAGGAAAACTACGGCAATATTCCCTGCTATATTTCAGAAAATGGCATGGGCGTTGAGGGGGAAGAGGCTTTTATCGGCGCCAACGGGCGGGTGGAGGATGATTATCGGATCGATTTCATTCGCGACCATTTGAAATGGCTGCATCAGGCATTGTCAGAAGGTTCAAACTGTAAAGGTTACCATTTATGGACCTTTATTGACTGCTGGTCCTGGCTTAATGCCTATAAGAATCGCTACGGGTTAGTGCGGCTGGAGCGGGAAAGCCAACAACGCACGCTTAAGAAAAGTGGCTATTGGTTTGCCGAAACAGCCAGGCAAAATGGCTTTGACTAATGAGGGCGCACGCGGTGTCTGAGAACCTGGTTTCGCTAAATGCGAACGACGTTAAGCTGATTCGGGAGCAGGATTTCTTTAACTGCAAAGACTTCCATTTGTTTATCTATAACAAGGTGGAAAGCGCTACCGGGCTGCATCAGCATGACTACTACGAGTTCACTATCGTCCTGAGCGGTAAATGCTACCAGGAGATTAACGGCAAACGGGTGTTGCTGGAACGAGGGGACTTTGTCTTTATTCCTATTGGTTCGCATCATCAAAGTTTTTATGAGTTTGGCGCTGCAAAAATCTTCAACGTGGCAATCGGCAAGGTTTTCTTTGAAGAGAACTACCTACAACAGTTGCCGCGCTGCTTTGTCGCTTCTCAGGCCTATAGCTTAAAAAATGAATTCCTTGCGTATATTGAGTCGGTGGTGGGTTCACCGCAGTTTCGTGAGGATGACTTTGCTGAGTTCTTGGAAACACTGACCTTTTATATCATCAGCCGCATTCGCCACTATAAGGAAGACAGCGGTGAAGGGGATGACATCCCGCAGTGGCTGAAGAATACGTTGGCGGGTATGCATGATAAAGCGATGTTTGGTGAAAAAGCGTTGCTCAATATGGTTGAGTTATCGGGAAAAACTCAGGAATACCTGACCCGTGCAATGCGGCGTTATTACCATAAAACGCCAATGCAGGTGATCAATGAAATCCGCATCAACTTCGCCAAAACGCAGCTTGAGGTCACCAACTATTCGGTTTCGGATATTGCCTTTGATTCGGGTTATGGTGATGTGAGCTTATTTATTAAAAACTTTAAAAGACTCACGGAAGTGACGCCGGGTAATTACCGAAAAAAGTTCTACGGCCCTATTTAGGGCCGCTTCCGATAAGTATTAACGCTGATATTCCGAATACTTTCAGGCCGACGATAGCCTGACAAAATAAATTACTTTGCTTAAGCGAAGGGGAATTGCCGTACCTGACGGACGGTATTCCCTTGCCAAAAATTTGTTAAATGGATGCCAAAATGGAAAAGTTACTGATAGTGAATGCCGACGATTTTGGTCTGAGCAAGGGCCAAAATTATGGCGTTATTGAGGCGTTTCACTATGGCGTTGTCTCTTCAACTACCGCGATGGTAAATAGCGCGCATATCCAGCATGCCGCCAACCTCAGCCAGCGTTATCCGGGGTTACAGATTGGCCTGCACTTTGTGTTGACCCATGGGTATCCATTGACGGCCATGCCGTCGTTGGTTAACGAACGTGGGGAGTTGGGCAAGTGGTTATGGGAAAAGGCCGAGTCTGCACAACTTGATCTGAATGAAATCCACGATGAATTGATTAGCCAATATGACAAATTTATTGCCGTATTTGGTAAAGCGCCAACGCATATAGATAGCCACCATCATGTGCATATGCTGCCGCAAATTTACTCGCTGGTGGAGGCGTTTGCCCAATCTAAATCCATCCCACTGCGCATAGGGCGCCAGGACGTAGAGCGACAAGATATTCCATTGCGTTACGACCACAGCACCGAGTGGTTTGATGCCGGCTTTTACGGTGAAGAGATATCCGAGGCGTTGTTTTTACAGGTGCTTGAACGCACGGATCAACGCGGTGCCAAATCGGTAGAGATGATGTGCCACCCGGCGTTTCTGGATAAAACTATTTTAGCGAGCAAGTATTGCTACCCACGGCTTGCCGAAGTGGAGGTTTTGACATCGCCGGGCATTAAAAACGCGATAGCGGAGCGTGGCTATCGTTTGGGATCCTTCCTGGATCTGTAACAGCTTACAGCATCGAATGCGCTTTTTTCAGCCCGGTATCTTCATCGGGATCGGCCCCCTGCGGGATAGGCGTTTCAGGTTCTTCTTCCTCTGATGCGTCTGTGTCCTGTTGTTCTATCGGATCAGGGGCCGCTTCCGGTGGCGGCATAGTGTCATGGATGATCTGCTCATCAAACGTTGGGTTCAGTGCCGGGGAAAGAGGGGAACTGGTCAGGCTGTCCGGCAGGGGAATATGAGGTAATGGCGCATCCTGCACAAACTGCGATTCGTCCTGTTTTACCGTCCGGCTGAAGGCCACCAGCAACACACCGCAAAGTGCGAAGAAGGCATATAGAATATTGCCGCCTAACGGTTCAATCAGTGAACCGACCGCCAATGGGCCGATACTGGCACCGACGCCAAAGGCCATCAGCAAACAGGCGGCGAGGGATACGCGCCGTTCCGGTTCGATCAAATCGTTAGCCAGAGCAACCACCAATGGATACAGCGTGAACTGCAACATACTGACGATAAAGCCCACCACCAGCAATACCGGGAAGTCAATGTGTGGCACCAGCGCCAACGGCAGTGAAGCCACGATCAATAAAATAGCGTTGATACGCATCAACAATGTGCGGTTGTAACGGTCTGACAGCCAACTGAGCGGGAACTGCGCCACCAGCCCGGCGAAGATAGCTATCGCCATAAACAAGCCCGTCTGCTGGGTGGTTAGCGTTTGCATACTCGCATACACCGGTGCCAGTCCATAGAAAGAACCGACTACCATGCCGATCACCAACGTGGTCGCCAGTACTTTGGGAATAGCGCCAATAAAATAGCGCAACTCCATCGGCGCCGGTGACATGTGTCGGGCATTGGTACGGGTTGTGAGGGCGATAGGGACAAGGCAGAGTGCAAAGCACAGGGCGATAACCAATAGGGTGGTGATGCCAAGATTAGTCTGCAGCATTAAGACCACCTGGCCCAATGACATGCCCAGATAGGTGGCCGCCATATAGAAGCCGAAAACCATGCCGCGTTGGTTGGATTCCGCCTGATCGTTCAGCCAGCTTTCCAGCACCATAAATTGACACATCATGCACAAGCCGATAATCAGCCGCAGCACGACCCACACGGGGATGTATTCCGTCAGCCCGTGTCCCAGCACTGCTGCGGTAATAATACCGGCGCAGGATACGTAGGCGCGGATATGCCCGACACGAGCAATCAGAAAATGACCGACTTTGCCGCCGATCACCAGCCCGATATAGTTGGCGGCGATAATGGCACCGATCAACGCACCGGTCACGTGGATAGAGGTTAAACGCAAGGAGATGTACGTCGTGAGCAACCCTGAACCCAGTAGCATTAGTAGGGTGGTGGTATACAACGGAAAGAAAACACCTAACGTTTTTTTCACTCTATCATCCTAATCTTTTATTCTGATTTGCCCTGGCGCTGACTATGCTGACGGCAAAGACAACCCGGTGATATCCCTCGTGCAAAACACTGCCCGTTAACCAGAGCGTTACATTCGATACTAGCAGTTTGGTCTGCGGCTTAACACCGTATCCCTTGCGAAGCATCGCGCATTTCTGTCACCACAGCGTCAGGCAAGGTTGATAAATGCTACTATCGGGCGCATATACCTTGATTCGCTAAGGAGAGGTTATGAGTGAAAACCAACTGCGTAAACTCAGTATTGCGGTAGGGGAAAAACTGAAGGCTAATGGTCAGTGGATCACCTGTGCGGAATCTTGTACTGGCGGTGGTATCGCCAAAGCGATCACTGACATTGCCGGCAGTTCTGCCTATTTTGATCGTGGCTTTGTCACCTACAGTAATGCCGCGAAACATGACTTGCTGGGCGTGGCTGAAGGTACATTGGTGGCGCACGGTGCCGTGAGCGAAGAAGTGGTGCGTGAAATGGCTCAGGGAGCATTACATGCAGCACAGGCCAATTTGGCACTGTCGGTCAGTGGTATTGCCGGGCCGGATGGTGGTAGTGCGGAAAAACCGGTGGGTACGGTCTGGTTTGGTTTTGCTGAACGCACCGGGCGAGTATTGGCGCGTAAGATGCAATTTGCTGGCGATCGCGATGCAGTGCGGCTTCAAGCGACGATTTTCGCGCTGCAAACCGCCCTTGATGAATTTTTGTAAAATTAGGCTTGATACTGTATGACCATACAGTATAATTAGTGACATTTCCTGCACAACATACATTCAGTGGCAGTGTGGGGTAACACCGACATTGCGTAACGAAGGAGCAAAAATGGCTATTGATGAGAACAAGCAAAAGGCGCTAGCTGCGGCACTGGGCCAGATTGAGAAACAGTTCGGCAAAGGCTCCATCATGCGTCTGGGTGAAGACCGTTCTATGGACGTAGAAACGATCTCTACCGGCTCACTGTCACTTGATATCGCATTGGGTGCGGGCGGCCTGCCAATGGGCCGTATCGTTGAAATTTACGGTCCAGAGTCTTCAGGTAAAACGACCCTGACCCTGCAGGTTATCGCTGCAGCGCAGCGCGAAGGTAAAACCTGTGCGTTCATTGATGCTGAACATGCGCTGGATCCGGTATATGCGAAAAAGCTGGGCGTTGATATCGACAACCTGCTGTGTTCTCAGCCAGATACGGGTGAGCAAGCATTGGAAATCTGTGACGCCTTAACCCGCTCTGGCGCGGTTGATGTGATCATCGTTGACTCCGTAGCAGCGTTGACGCCAAAAGCAGAAATCGAAGGCGAAATCGGTGACTCACACATGGGCCTGGCGGCACGTATGATGAGCCAGGCAATGCGTAAACTGGCCGGTAACCTGAAAAACGCCAACACGCTGCTGATCTTTATCAACCAGATCCGTATGAAAATTGGTGTGATGTTCGGTAACCCGGAAACGACCACCGGTGGTAACGCATTGAAGTTCTATGCTTCTGTCCGTCTGGATATCCGCCGTATCGGCGCGGTGAAAGAAGGCGACGAAGTGATCGGCAGCGAAACCCGCGTTAAAGTGGTAAAAAATAAAATCGCTGCTCCGTTCAAACAGGCCGAGTTCCAAATCTTGTACGGTGAAGGTATCAACAGCCGCGGTGAATTGGTCGATCTGGGCGTTAAGCACAAGATGATCGAGAAAGCGGGTGCCTGGTACAGCTACAACGGCGATAAAATTGGTCAAGGTAAGGCAAACGCCTGTAATTTCTTGAAAGAAAACCCTGCGGTTGCCGCTGAGTTGGATAAAAAACTGCGTGATCTGCTGCTGCACAGCAGCGGTGAACTGGTTGCTGCAACCAATGAAGGCTTCGACGATGAAGCTGAAACCAGCGAAGAGTTTTAATCGCTGCTGATGTTCGTGAGTGCCGTTGTTTAAGGCACCACGAACATCAATTAAATCAGGCTTGAATAATGAATGACTTGCTAAGCCGCGCCATGCGCCTGCTGTCGCAACGCGATCATAGTGAAGCTGAACTGCGCCGCAAACTTGCGGCGCAGCCATTTATGGCGAAAGCCCGATTTGGTGCAAAATCTCCCTCATCCGCTGTTCTACCTCCTGAAGAACCTGTTGATCCTGCCGTTATTGAACAGGTCATCGCTTATTGCTATCAGCATAATTGGCTGGACGATCAACGCTTTGCCATAAGCTACATTGGTAGCCGCAGTCGTAAAGGCTATGGTGCGCAACGGATCCGTTCTGAACTGATGCAAAAAGGGATGGATAAAGAGCTAACACAGGCCGCGTTGGCGGACTGCGATATTGACTGGTGTGAGCAGGCCAAACAGGTGGCGCAACGTAAATTTGGTGACGAGTTACCAACGGACTGGAAAGAGAAAGCCAAAGTACAGCGTTATCTACTCTATCGTGGCTTCTTCCAGGAAGAAATTCAGTCAATTTACCGTGATTTTGCGCAATGAACGCACACGGGGTTTTACTTCCCCTTGAAGAAAATTTATCTTATCCCCACTTTTTGTTCGTGAGCTAGATGTCATCGTCAGGATGTCACGTATCTTGCTCACGTGTCGTTATTCTAGCCTTTCCGGGAAAATTATGAGCAAGAGCACCGCTGAGATCCGTCAAGCGTTTCTCGATTTCTTTCATAGTAAGGGGCATCAGGTTGTAGCAAGCAGCTCCCTGGTACCTGACAATGATCCGACATTGCTGTTTACCAATGCCGGCATGAACCAATTTAAAGATGTTTTCCTGGGGCTGGACAAGCGCGCCTATTCCCGAGCAACCACCTCACAGCGTTGCGTGCGTGCGGGCGGTAAGCATAACGATCTGGAGAACGTCGGTTATACCGCACGTCACCATACCTTCTTTGAAATGTTGGGTAACTTCAGCTTCGGCGACTATTTCAAACACGATGCTATTAGCTATGCATGGGAACTGCTGACCGGTGAAAACTGGTTTAATCTGCCGAAAGAAAGGCTGTGGGTAACCGTCTACGAAACCGATGACGAAGCTTTCGATATCTGGCAGAAACAGATTGGTGTGCCGGCAGAACGTATTATCCGCATTGGCGATAATAAAGGCGGGGCTTTTGCCTCTGATAACTTCTGGCAGATGGGTGATACCGGCCCATGCGGCCCATGTACCGAGATTTTCTATGATCACGGTGATCACATCTGGGGTGGCCCACCAGGTAGCCCGGAAGAAGATGGCGATCGCTACATTGAGATCTGGAACCTAGTGTTCATGCAGTTCAACCGTCAATCAGACGGTACCATGTTACCGTTGCCAAAACCTTCGGTAGATACAGGTATGGGTCTGGAGCGTATTGCCGCAGTATTGCAGCATGTTAACTCCAACTATGAAATTGACCTGTTCAGCAAATTGATTGCCGCAGTAGCCAAGGTGACGGGTGCCACAGATTTGAATAACAAATCTCTGCGCGTCATTGCCGACCATATCCGTTCTTGTGCCTTCCTGGTTTCCGATGGCGTGACGCCGTCGAACGAAGGCCGTGGTTATGTGTTGCGCCGCATCATTCGTCGTGCTGTTCGCCATGGCAACATGCTGGGCGCGAAAGACAGCTTCTTCTACAAGCTGGTTGCGCCATTGATCGACGTAATGGGGCCGGCAGCCGACGAGTTGAAGCGTCAGCAGTCACTGGTTGAGCAAGTCCTGAAAACTGAAGAAGATCAGTTTGCGCGCACTCTGGAGCGTGGTTTGATCCTGCTGGACGAGGCACTGGCCAAGCTGGAAGGCGATACTCTGGACGGTGAAACCGCATTCCGTCTGTACGATACCTACGGTTTCCCGATCGATCTGACTGCAGATGTGTGCCGTGAACGTGGCCTGAAAGTGGATGAAGCTGGTTTCGAACAAGCAATGGAAGCACAACGTCGCCGTGCGCGTGAATCCAGCGGCTTCGGTGCTGACTACAACAGCATGATCCGTGTTGATGGTGCCAGCCAATTCAACGGCTATGACCACGAGCAGCAGCAATCTACTGTGACTGCATTGTTCCGTGACGGCCAGCCAGTGGATGAAATCCACGCCGGTGAAGAAGCTGTAGTGGTGCTGGACGAGACCCCGTTCTACGGTGAGTCAGGTGGTCAGGTGGGCGATAAAGGCGTGCTGAAAGCCGCGGGTGCTGATTTTGAGGTAAGCGATACCCAGAAATACGGCCAGGCTATCGGCCATCAGGGCAAGCTGTCTCATGGTTCTCTGAAAGTGAAAGATCGCGTTGATGCGCAAATTGACACGGTTCGCCGCAATCGCATTCGCCTGAATCACTCCGCGACACACTTGTTGCATGCTGCACTGCGTCAGACGCTGGGTGAGCACGTAGCGCAGAAAGGCTCGTTGGTTAACGATAAATACCTGCGTTTCGACTTCTCACATTTTGAAGCGATGAAGCCAGAGCAAATTCGCGCAGTAGAAGATTTGGTTAACCAGCAAGTGCGCCGTAACCTGCCGGTGCAAACCGAAGTGATGGCGTTGGAAGATGCCAAAGAGAAGGGCGCAATGGCGCTGTTCGGTGAGAAGTACGACGACAGCGTGCGTGTACTGACCATGGGTGACTTCTCGACTGAGCTGTGTGGCGGTACTCACGCCAGCCGTACTGGCGATATCGGTTTGTTCCGGATTCTAAGTGAGTCAGGGACTGCCGCAGGTATCCGTCGTATTGAAGCGGTAACCGGTGAAGGTGCGATTGCTACCCTGCATCAGCAAAGCGATCTGTTACAGGACGTTGCACACCTTGTTAAAGGCGACAGTAACACTCTGACGGACAAAGTGCGTGCAGTTCTCGATCGTACCCGCGCACTGGAGAAAGAACTGCAGCAGTTGAAGGACCAGCAGGCGGCTCAGGAAAGTGCTTCATTGTCTAGCCAGGCGAAAATGGTTAACGGCGTACGCTTGTTGGTCAGTCAGCTTGATAACGTTGAGGCCAAAATGCTGCGCACCATGGTTGATGATCTGAAAAATCAATTGGGTTCCGCGATTATCGTGCTGGCCACCACGGCTGATGATAAGGTGAGTTTGATTGCTGGCGTGACCAAAGATCTGACCGACCGAGTAAAAGCCGGCGAGTTGATCGGTACCGTAGCACAACAGGTTGGCGGTAAAGGGGGCGGACGCCCTGATATGGCGCAGGCCGGGGGGACAGATGTCAGTGCCCTGCCAGCGGCATTAGACAGCGTAGAAGCCTGGGTGGCCTCGAAACTGTGAATATAAATAAATAGCACTTACAAACGCCATAACTCATTACTGATTATGGCGTTTTTAACCTGTGCTAACACAATTTGGTTACAATTCCGGGAACAAAGTTTTTCAGGTCGGCTAAACTTATCATTATCTGAGGTGAGACCAAGTCTGCTTACATTTATTGTGGGTAACATGGCTTACGTTTTCACAGCATATGATGGATAATGACGGGGAAACTGAGAGACCCGACTCTTTTAATCTTTCAAGGAGCAAAGAATGTTAATTCTGACTCGTCGAGTTGGTGAAACCCTCATGATTGGCGATGAGGTCACTGTCACAGTGTTAGGGGTCAAGGGCAACCAGGTTCGTATTGGTGTGAATGCCCCTAAAGAGGTGTCAGTTCACCGCGAAGAAATCTATCAGCGCATTCAGGCAGAGAAGTCTCAACAGACGACTTACTGATTTCGAAGCAGCGTCTCGTTGCTCAGCGAGACGCTACTGCGCTTTTTTATGCCCGCCACAAACTATTCCCTGACTTCTTCTGCAAAATCTTCCAGCTCTCTTCTTCACTTTGTTTGCTATTTCACAGTAGCGGCTTGTTGATAAAACACTCTTTTTGCCGTGAAATCGCCCATGTTGAGCGTGAATTGTGCAAACGCACGTGAGTTGGGAAAAATTGTTTGACTTAAAAGTCGGAGAAAGTAATATGTGCGCCACGCAGTGCCGATGAGCTTCTCTAAAGCAAGTTAGGCACAATTCGAAAGAAGCGTATGGTGAGGTGGCCGAGAGGCTGAAGGCGCTCCCCTGCTAAGGGAGTATGCGGTCAAAAGCTGCATCCGGGGTTCGAATCCCCGCCTCACCGCCATTTGCATCCATAGCTCAGCTGGATAGAGTACTCGGCTACGAACCGAGCGGTCGGAGGTTCGAATCCTCCTGGATGCACCATATTTTGCAGTATGGTGGGGTAGTAACAACGTACCATACGGTATCAAAAAAGAATTCCTGTGCATCCATAGCTCAGCTGGATAGAGTACTCGGCTACGAACCGAGCGGTCGGAGGTTCGAATCCTCCTGGATGCACCATTCTTTCTGTCAACTTGTTTCTTCAAGCAGACAAATCAAAAATTAGTAATGCATCCATAGCTCAGCTGGATAGAGTACTCGGCTACGAACCGAGCGGTCGGAGGTTCGAATCCTCCTGGATGCACCATCTAAGAAAAACCCGCTTCGGCGGGTTTTTCGCTTTTCCGACCGCGAGCAGAGCGGTTGGAGGTTCGAGCCGGGCGCAGCGAGACAACGTTGCTTCAGCAACGGCCCGAAGGGAGAGGCGTAGCCGAATCATCCTCCGGGATGCACCATCTAAGAAAACCCGCTTCGGCGGATTTTTCGTTTTCTGGCATTCAGCAACACACTGCTGTTATCCCGCCATCCTTAGGCATCTGCACAGCACATTCCGCTATTACGCGATCAGCGACAACCTTCCGGCTTTACGCTAAAGTAGTTTTCTTTCCTCAACGATCATGGAGTAACGATGTACGACCGCTATCAGGGTCTTATTTTCGATATGGACGGCACCATTCTCGATACTGAGCCAACGCACCGCAAAGCGTGGCACGAGGTGTTGTCCCGTTACGGTATGACGTTTGATGAGGTGGCAATGGTGGCGTTGAGCGGCTCCCCGACCTGGAGTATTGCCCAGGCGATTATTGCCAGCCACCAGGCCGATCTCGATCCCCATCAGTTGGCTGCGGAGAAAACCCGTGCGGTAGAAGCGATGCTGTTGGACAGCGTTCGTCCCTTGCCGTTGATCGAGGTGGTGAAGGCCTACCATGGTCGTCGTCCTATGGCCGTGGGCACGGGCAGCGAGCACCGCATGGCAGAAACCTTGTTACGCCATCTGGGTCTGTTCCACTGCTTTGATGCGATCGTGGGCGCCGATGACGTGCAACGTCATAAGCCGGAGCCAGACACCTTCCTGCGTTGTGCCGAATTGATTGGTGTGCCGCCAGAGAAATGCGTGGTGTTTGAAGACGCAGACTTCGGTATTCAGGCCGCTAAAAGCGCCAATATGGCTGTGGTAGACGTTCGTACGCTGTGAGTAGTACGCTGGTCGTTATGTCGTTGTTTGGCAGCAGCTTCCTCAGTGCGACGTTGCTGCCGGGAAATTCAGAAATTGTTTTGGTCGCCTTGCTGACCAACAGCCGTGTCTCACCGGAAATACTGGTGCTGGCCGCGACGTTGGGTAATACGCTCGGTGGGTTGACCAATGTCATTATCGGGCGCCTGTTACCGGCGTTGAAACCACAGCGAGGACTGGATACAGCGCTCGGGTGGATGCAACGCTTCGGCCCGGCTGCGCTATTGCTCAGTTGGGTACCGGTAGTGGGCGATTTATTGTGCGTGTTGGCAGGTTGGCTGCGCATGCCCTGGGGCCCTGTCGCGCTGTTTCTGTGTATCGGAAAGGCGGTGCGTTACATCATTCTGACGATGATAACGTTACAGGGAATGGCCTGGTGGCATTAACGACGTGAATATAACTCAATATTCTCTCGGGTGCGGATTCAGTATGCTTACGAGTTCTTGTTTTTAGAAGCGGGAGGTCAATTTGATCCCGGACGTATCTCAGGCGCTTTCTTGGTTGGAAGCCCATCCCCATGCATTAAAAGGCATCCGTCGCGGCATTGAGCGTGAAACGCTGCGTGTTACCGCGGACGGTAAGCTTGCAACAACCGGGCATCCGGAGAAATTGGGGGCGGCATTAACGCACCACTGGATAACCACAGACTTTGCTGAGGCATTGTTAGAGTTCATTACGCCAGTTGACGACAACCTCGATCACTTGCTGACGTTCTTACGTGATATTCATCGTCACGTCGCGCGTAACCTGGGTGACGAGCGTATGTGGCCGCTTAGCATGCCGTGCTTTATTGAAGCCGAGCAGGACATTGAGCTGGCGCAGTTTGGCTCGTCGAACATTGGTCGCATGAAAACGCTGTATCGTGAAGGGTTGAAGAACCGATATGGCGCGTTGATGCAAACCATTTCCGGTGTGCACTACAATTTCTCACTGCCGCTGGAGTTCTGGCAGGCATGGGCTGGTGTTAAAGATGCTGAAAGTGGTAAGGAGCAGATCTCAGCGGGATATTTCCGCCTGATCCGTAACTATTACCGTTTTGGTTGGGTCATTCCGTACTTGTTTGGTGCATCGCCGGCGATCTGTTCTTCATTCCTGAAAGGGCGTGAAACCACGTTGCCATTTGAACGTACTGAACAAGGGATGTGTTATCTGCCGTATGCCACCTCGTTGCGTCTGAGCGATCTCGGTTATACCAACAAATCGCAGAGCAACCTGGGCATTACTTTCAACGATCTGCAAAGTTATGTTGAAGGCCTGAAGCGGGCAATTGCCACGCCATCAGAAGAGTTTGCCAAGTTGGGCGTAAAGGACGGCGATCGTTATCTGCAGTTGAACAGCAATGTGCTGCAGATCGAAAACGAACTCTATGCGCCAATTCGACCTAAGCGTGTGACCAACAGCGGAGAGACACCGTCAGATGCGCTGCTGCGCGGCGGTATCGAATACATTGAAGTTCGCTCGCTGGACATCAACCCATTCTCACCAATCGGTGTAGATGCGGTACAGGCACGTTTCCTGGACCTGTTCCTGGTGTGGTGTGTGCTGGCCGATGCGCCGGAGATGAGCAGCGATGAGTTGCTGTGCACGCGTAAAAACTGGAATCGTGTGATCCTCGAAGGCCGTAAACCGGGTCAAACGATTGGTATGGGCTGTGATGACAGCCGTGAGCCGCTGGCAAAAGTAGGTAAAGCACTGTTTGACGATCTGCGCCGCGTGGCGGAAGTGCTGGATAGCGAAGCCGGCGATAGTCAGTACCAGCAAGTGTGCGATGAACTGGTCGCGGCGTTTGACGATCCGGATTTGACATTCTCTGCCCGCATCCTGAAAGCGATGAAGGAAGAGGGGACGGGGCGTGTGGGCCTGGAACTGGCTGAACAATACCGTCAGATGTTGATAGAAGAGCCGCTGGAAATCCTGACTGAAGCCGATCTGGCAAATGAACAGGAAGCTTCGTGGGAGCGTCAACGTAACGTAGAAGCCAGTGATACGCTAAGCTTTGAAGAGTTCCTGAAGCAACATGGCGGGAGCTGAAAAAGAAAAAGGCCACATCAATGTGGCCAAATATGCATCTCTGATGACAGGGATGATGATAACAAATGCGCGTCTTTCACATATTCAGACTCGCTGAGTTAGAAAAGGTTTCCTGGTTAGATAAAAAAGTTTCGAAATAAATACTCTTTTACGAGGAGGTAACGAAATGCCATTGCTGGATAGCTTCACCGTAGACCATACTCGCATGGCAGCTCCGGCTGTCCGCGTAGCGAAAACCATGAAAACTCCTCATGGCGATACCATCACAGTGTTCGATCTGCGTTTCTGCCGTCCGAACCTGGAAGTGATGCCTGAGCGCGGTATTCATACGCTGGAACACCTGTTTGCCGGTTTTATGCGTGACCACCTGAATGGTCAGGGTGTTGAGATTATCGATATCTCCCCGATGGGATGCCGTACCGGCTTCTATATGAGCCTGATTGGTGTACCGGAAGAACAGCGAGTTGCCGATGCGTGGAAAGCCGCAATGGGCGATGTGCTGAAAGTGACCGATCAGCGTAAAATTCCTGAGCTGAATGAGTTCCAGTGTGGGACTTACCACATGCACTCATTGGAAGAAGCGCAGGAAATCGCTAAGCATATTCTTGATCACGACGTGGTAGTGAACCACAACGAAGAGTTGGCGCTGCCGAAAGAGAAGTTGCAAGAACTGCACATCTAGTTCGGTCCCGGTTTCAACGATAAAAAAAGACGCGATATTCGCGTCTTTTTTCTTTCCAGGGTCAGTGTTGCTGAACACTGGATTGCAGTGATTTTATCGGCGTGACCCGCACCTGTTTGATCATATTGTCCTGTACGTCGAGGATATCGATATCATAGTGGCCTACGCGGGCTCGAGTGCCGATTTCAGGGATTTCTTCCAGTTCTTCCAACAGCATACCGTTAACCGTACGCGCATCAGTGGCCGGCAGGGTCCAATTGAACGCCTTGTTTAACTCGCGCACGTTGGCAGTACCGTCTATCAAGACTGAACCATCGCTCTGCGGATTGACCTCTTCCGCCAACGTTGGTGACATGGAGGTTGTGAAATCACCGACGATCTCTTCCAGGATATCTTCAACCGTCACCAACCCCTGAATATCACCGTATTCGTCTACGACGATGCCAACCTTTTCTTTGTTACGTTGGAATTTCACCAGTTGGACATTCAGTGGAGTCCCTTCAGGTACGTAGTAAATCTCATCGGCGGCGCGCAGCAGGTTCTCTTTATTGAACTCTTTCTTCTCGGTCATGAGACGGTAGGCTTCACGTACCCGCAGCATTCCGATAGCGTCATCCAGCGAGCTGCGGTACAGCACAATACGGCCGTGCGGCGAGTGTGTGAGTTGACGCATGATTGATTTCCAGTCGTCGTTGACATCGATACCGACGATTTCATTACGCGGCACCATGATGTCGTTCACGGTCACTTTTTCAAGGTCCAACACTGAAATCAGCATGTCCTGATTGCGACGAGATATCTGCGAGTGGGATTCGTTAACGATAGTACGCAGCTCATCTTTGCTGACGGCGTCGCTGACGCGCACGTTGGTATGGATACCGAATAGGCGCAGAACTAACGTGGTGATGCCATTGAGCAGCCATACCAGCGGAAACATGACCTTTTGCAGCGGCGCCAGTAAAAAGCTGCTGGGGAAGGCGATGCGTTCCGGATACAGTGCAGCGAAGGTTTTCGGCAGTACTTCGGCGAACAACAGTACGGCAAACGTCAATACACCGGTGGCGATAGCGACACCAAAATCGCCATATAGACGCATACCGACAATAGTCGCCAACGCGGAGGCGAGAATATTCACCAGATTATTGCCGATCAGGACGAGGCCAATCAGACGGTCCGGTTTTTTCAGTAGCTTTTCGACCCGGCGGGCAGAGCGGTTACCCTGCTTGGAGAGATGACGGAGACGATAGCGGTTTAGCGTCATCATGCCGGTTTCGGATGCTGAGAAGTAAGCGGAAACCACAATCATAACCACCAGGATAATGATCAGGGTTCCTGTCGAAACATGCTCCAACGCGGTATTCCTTATATATGGAGAAAGAGAGTCTGAGACGTTAACGAACCATCACTTGTTGGATCAGACGGCTGCCGAAGTAGGCTAATGTTAGCAAGAAGGCGCCGGCAAAACTGAACCAAACGACACGGCGGCCACGCCAGCCTTCATGGTAATGACCCCACAACAAAACGATATAGACAAACCATGCCATGATGGACAGCACAGCTTTGTGCACATTCTCTTTGCTGAACAAGTTATCCATATAAAGCAAGCCTGTGCACAACGTGAGAGTCAGTAGCACGACACCGATTTGGGTGATATGGAACATTTTACGCTCGATGCTCATCAGTGGCGGCATATCGGCGCTGAAGGACAGCTTTTTATTTTTCAGCAGATAGTCCAGCCAGGCGAGCTGCAACGCATAAAGTGCGGCGATGATCAGCGTGGCGTAGGAAAACAGTGCCAGGCCGATGTGCACCATCAGTTCAGGGCTGGCTTCCAGATGCGTAATAAACTCACCAGGCATAAAACTGGCAAAGGCGAGATTGATCATCGCGAAGCTATAAACGATGGGCAGCAAGAACCAGCCGCGATCGCGTGAAGCGACAAACGTCATGACCGAGCAGATGATCAGGCTGACTATCGAGCCGATATTGAGCAAGCTGAGGTTTTGCCCGGCACTGACATCAAAAATACGCTGTTGTAGTGCGATGGCGTGGCAAACCAACGCTACCACCGCCGAGACGAGAGCAAGCCGACGGTATGCGCTGTTCTTCCGCAACAAACTGGGAATAATCAGTCCAAGGCTGAGCAGGTAGGCGATCAAAGCCACAATGGAGAAAACTGGCATAGCGTTTAATTTTGCTTCGGCGTGGTGAATTGGATTGTCAGTATAGCGTCCAGCGCGTCCCACTCCAACCGATCTCCAACGCTGAGGCAGAGATCCTCTACGCTTCGTGTTATAATCGCCGCAATTATGTCGCCAGAGCGGCCTGTTATTACACGTTGAGCAAGAGACGATGTTTGAAAATTTAACCGATCGTTTGTCGCGCACCCTGCGCAATATCAGCGGCCGTGGGCGGCTGACCGAAGAAAATATCAAAGAAACCCTGCGTGAAGTGCGTATGGCATTGCTGGAAGCGGACGTTGCGCTACCGGTAGTGCGGGACTTTATCAATCGCGTAAAAGAAAGCGCGGTCGGTCATGAAGTCAACAAAAGCCTGACGCCGGGGCAAGAGTTCGTCAAAATCGTCAAGAGCGAGCTGATTGCCGCGATGGGCGAAGTGAACACCGAACTGAACCTGGCGGCGCAACCGCCGGCAGTGGTGTTGATGGCGGGCTTGCAAGGGGCAGGTAAAACGACCAGCGTTGCCAAACTTGGCAAATTCCTGAAAGAAAAACAGAAGAAGAAAGTGTTGGTGGTTTCCGCCGACGTTTATCGCCCTGCGGCGATCAAACAGTTGGAAACACTGGCGGAAAGTGTCGGCATCGACTTTTTCCCTTCGGATGTTAAAGAAAAACCGATCGATATCGTTAACCGTGCGCTGCAACAAGCCAAGCTGAAATTCTACGATGTATTGATCGTCGATACCGCGGGCCGTTTGCACGTTGACGAAGCGATGATGGACGAAATCAAACAGGTGCACGCGGCGATAAAGCCAGTAGAAACCCTGTTTGTGGTCGACGCCATGACCGGTCAGGATGCGGCCAATACAGCCAAGGCCTTTAACGAAGCCTTGCCGTTGACTGGTGTGGTGCTGACCAAGGTCGACGGTGACGCGCGTGGCGGTGCTGCATTGTCCATCCGTCACATTACCGGCAAACCGATCAAGTTCCTCGGCGTGGGCGAGAAAACAGAAGCGCTGGAACCATTCCATCCGGACCGTGTGGCTTCACGCATTCTCGGCATGGGCGATGTGCTGTCGTTGATCGAAGATATCGAAAGCAAAGTTGACCGTGAACAAGCGGAAAAACTGGCTAACAAGCTGAAGAAGGGTGACGGTTTCGATCTGACCGACTTCCTGGAGCAGCTTAAGCAGATGCGTAACATGGGCGGTATGGCCAGCATGCTGAGCAAACTGCCTGGTGCCGGCCAATTGCCGGACAATGTGAAATCGCAAATGGACGATAAAGTTCTGGTGCGTATGGAAGCGATCATCAATTCGATGACGCTGAAAGAACGCGCTAAACCGGAAATCATCAAAGGCTCGCGCAAGCGTCGCATTGCGGTGGGCTCCGGCATGCAGGTGCAGGACGTTAACCGTTTGTTAAAACAGTTTGACGACATGCAACGCATGATGAAAAAGATGAAAAAAGGCGGAATGGCGAAGATGATGCGCGGCATGAAAGGTATGATGCCGCCGGGCTTCCCTGGCCGCTGACAGGTGCTTGCCCTCTGGGGTGAGCGCGTTTAAGCATTTGCCGTTCGCGGTGAAAACCGCCCGAAATATGACTGGCGATAAAAAGTAGTTGACGACGATCTACGCTTTCGATTGCTTTTTGCGCCAAAATGAGTAAAATTTTCGGGCTTTTTATATTGCAACCGGGCCCCGTTCCCTCAATGGGGCCCGGCTGTTTTATTAACTAAAGAGGATGTTATGGTAACAATTCGTTTGGCACGTGGCGGCGCTAAAAAGCGTCCGTTCTATCAAGTAGTAGTGACCGACAGCCGCAATGCTCGTGATGGTCGTTTCATCGAGCGCGTAGGCTTCTTCAACCCGATCGCATCTGGTCAGGCTGAAGCACTGCGTCTGGACCTGGACCGCATCGAACATTGGGTCGGCCTGGGTGCAACTGTTTCTGATCGCGTTCACGCGCTGATCAAAGACGCTAAGAAAGCAGCTTAATCTGTCGCGGTGGTGGCAATGAGCAAGCAACTCAAACCGGTAGCACCGATCGCGCCGATTGTACTCGGTAAAATGGGGTCTACTTACGGCATCCGTGGTTGGCTCAGAGTATTTTCATCCACCGAGAACGCCGAAAGCATTTTTGACTATCAGCCCTGGTTTATCCAGCAGGCGGGTCAATGGCAGCTTGTCGAGTTGGAAGACTGGAAGCGCCACAGTCAGGATCTGATCATCAAAGTCAAAGGCGTTGATGATCGGGATGCTGCGAATCTACTGACCAATCGCGAGATCCTGGTAGATTCAAAACAACTTCCTCCGCTGGAGGGTGATGATTATTACTGGAAAGACCTTATGGGCTGCCAGGTCGTCACCACCACCGGCTACGAACTGGGTAAAGTCATCGATATGATGGAAACCGGTTCGAACGATGTGATGGTTGTGAAAGCTAACCTGAAAGATGCATTCGGCATGAAGGAACGGTTGGTCCCGTTTC
The DNA here is from genome assembly GCF_001590905.1 of Serratia grimesii NBRC 13537. GTDB lineage: Bacteria > Pseudomonadota > Gammaproteobacteria > Enterobacterales > Enterobacteriaceae > Serratia > Serratia grimesii. Next base: position 13,090 of record NZ_BCTT01000007.1, on the reverse strand, counting down.
TTCATGGGCAGGTTATCAAGAAAGTCGATCTCACTGCTCGCGTGATTGAAGCAGATTGGGATCCTGGTTTTTGACCTCCGAATTAAACGGTCGAAACAAGTGGAATGACAGTATGGGGATTGGCTTGTGTTCATTGGTATTGTAAGCCTGTTTCCTGAGATGTTCCGCGCAATCACCGATTACGGGGTGACTGGCCGGGCAGTAAAAAATGGCCTGCTGAGCGTGCAGTGTTGGAGTCCTCGTGACTTCACCTACGACCGGCATCGTACCGTGGACGATCGCCCTTATGGCGGCGGCCCGGGAATGCTGATGATGGTGCAACCCTTGCGGGAAGCCATTCATGCAGCAAAAGCAGCGGCAGGCGAGGGAGCAAAGGTGATTTATCTGTCACCTCAGGGACGCAAGCTGGATCAAACCGGTGTGTGCGAACTGGCGACCAACCAGAAGATGATTCTGGTGTGCGGTCGTTATGAAGGGGTAGATGAGCGCGTAATCCAAACCGAAATTGATGAAGAATGGTCAATCGGCGATTACGTACTCAGCGGTGGGGAACTGCCGGCAATGACCCTGATCGATTCAGTTGCCCGCTTTATACCGGGCGTACTGGGCCATCAGGCTTCAGCAGAAGAAGATTCTTTTGCCGACGGATTGCTGGATTGCCCGCATTATACCCGTCCTGAGGTGTTGGAAGGGATGGAGGTTCCGCCAGTTTTACTGTCGGGCAACCATGCCGAGATACGTCGCTGGCGCTTAAAGCAGTCGCTGGGCCGTACCTGGCTTAGAAGACCTGAACTTCTAGAAAGCCTAGCTCTGACTGACGAGCAAGCGGTGTTGCTGGCTGAGTTCCAACGGGAACATCAGTCCAAGCAGCAGGACTATGAAGGGAACGTCTGAGCAACTGGCTCGACGGGACCGATATATCAGTTTACCTAGGGTAAGAGACATATTATGAGCAACATTATTAAGCAAATTGAACAAGAGCAGATGAAGCAAGACGTACCTGCATTCCGTCCGGGTGATTCCGTGGAAGTTAAGGTATGGGTCGTTGAAGGTAGCAAAAAACGTCTGCAGGCATTCGAGGGCGTGGTTATCGCTATCCGTAACCGCGGTCTGCACTCTGCATTCACTGTTCGTAAGATTTCCAACGGCGAAGGTGTTGAGCGTGTATTCCAGACTCACTCACCAGTAATTGACAGCATTGCTGTTAAACGTCGTGGTGCCGTTCGTAAAGCCAAACTGTACTATCTGCGTGAGCGTACTGGTAAGTCTGCTCGTATCAAAGAGCGTCTGAACCGCGTCGGCTAACGCTGCATCCAAAAGTTAATATCTATGAAGGGGTTGGCATATGCCAACCCCTTTTTTTATGCGTATAAATTTAGATATAAAAAAGTTTGCTGTCATAGGCAGACTTTTTGCGCTATAGCGCGGCGGCACGCGGCTTGGTTTTTTCCGGGTGCGGCTGAGCCGGAATAATATCGCCAGGCTTTACGATCACTCGTGCGACGGACTCATGCGTGGCAAAGGTGCAGCTACAGTTAATATTCTGGCATTGGTGATAGCGTTCTTTGGTCGCTTCGCTGAGGTAACGGCTAGAGCGGGTATGGGCCACGCTACCGCAGAGTGGACAGTGCATCATAAAACCCCCTTGCAATGTATTAAGTGAGAACGGATCGGGCATGGGCCAAAATCAAAAAGTTTAGAGACTGCCCTGTCTATTGAACGGGAAGTGGTATCAGCGCTCCTAAGCGTGATGCTCGCAGTATCTACTGTGATAATTGATAGTGTTCATGCTCTGTACCCGTTCAATAATTACTGTGTATATATACAGTATTAAGCTATTTGCTAAAGTCGTCAATAGCTCACGTGATGTTTTTAGCAAAATGTTTAACCTCGAACTTTGGACATAAAAAAAGCCCATCAATGATGGGCTTAGAGAAGATTAGGTATAGAGGCGGGAAATTACAGACCGTATACCAGGCTGATGGACGTTGTGGTATCAGTGTTCTTCGGTGCGGACGCTGGCGGCTTGCTGTTGTAAGTCACGTTGTAAGCCAGACGCAGTGCGAACCTTTCGTTAATCGCGACGCTTAGCGCGGTTTCCGAGTTCAAGGTGGTTTCTTCGTTAGCCAGTGCGGACACACCTTCGGAGAACTTGGTGTTGTCGGTTAACTGGTACGAATAGTTAGCTGCACCGTAGGCCAGCGCTTTGGTTGAACGACCACCACCATGATATTCATCGTGACGAACGCCTGGACCAAATTCAACACGCAGATCGCTGAGAGGCCCGTTTAAGATTTGGCGACCATAACCGCCGGTCAGCGTGGAACGGGAGTCATATCCGTTGAAGCGGTCACTCAGCCAACTTGCTTGGCCGAACAAATAGTTTCGATCGGTCAGGTTATAACGGGTACGGCCACCGGCCTGATACTTTTCTGACGAACGCACATTAGAGGAGGTGGTGTTGTTGGCAGCTCCCCAGAGGCTGTAGGCAGCATCGCTGTTGAACCAGGTCATGCTGGTGTTGGCCAACAGGGTTGAGCTTTGCGAATTGCCTGACTGAGAGTTGTAACCCGCCTGGACGTTACCTTCAAACGGCTTTTTCGCGGTGGCCGGATCGTCCATCGCGGTAAAAAGCGTATTGTCGGCAAGGGCTGAAACACTGGTGAAAGTCGTTAAGCAGCTAATGAACAGCGGAATAGCGCGGCGAGCGCGTAAAGAGAGCATTTTGGATCCAGTTGTTAAGAGTGATTATAAGTGATTTCGGTCACATTATATCGGTTCGTCATGGCGACCAAAATAGCTACGATTAGCTTAAGTTTTTAATTTCTCATCATCACTTATTCACTTTTCTTCTACTTAATTAACTCCTTCCTGTGGCATATCATGCTGAGTATCCTTAGCGTTTGGCTGGATTTTAGCTAAGGTTGTCGTCTTGTGGCAACGGTGGGTGGCAGCAGTGCTTGATAATCCGGATGAGGCCGAGAGGCGTATCGTGGCCTGATGTATTGTTGTGGAAAATGTTGTGTATATTATTATTTACACTTTGTGGCGATAACTCCGATTCTTAAAGGTTAAAAAGGATAAACGACAACCTTGATTTGTTTTGTTTATTTTTTCTTGTAAATCATGTAATTGATTTCTTTTTTATCTCTCTTTTAATATGGCATTTCAAGCTGGTTTATCAGTGGTAATTTTTTATTTACGGATATCGGATTGAAAACTTTACATACCATGGTATGGTAAGGACCTGAAACGCTCAAGGTTGTATTAACGCTTACGCATAACGGCAAACGACAGGAATAGCATCATGCAAAAAGACGCGCTCAATAACGTTCATATCAGTGCAGAACAAATTCTGATCACTCCGGAAGAACTGAAGAACCAGTTCCCGCTCAGCGCCAGCGATGAAAATGAAATCGCGACCGCGCGCAAAACCATCGCTGATATTTTGCAGGGGCGCGATCATCGCCTGCTAGTGGTATGCGGACCTTGTTCTATCCACGACCCGGATGCTGCACTGGATTACGCCCGTCATTTGAAAACCCTGTCGGCTGAATTGAGCGATCAGCTGTATATCGTTATGCGCGTCTATTTTGAAAAACCACGAACCACGGTCGGCTGGAAAGGCCTGATTAACGATCCGTACATGGATGGTTCGTTTGATGTTGAAGCCGGTTTGCACATCGCGCGTCGCCTGTTGCTGGATTTGGTGGGTATGGGCCTGCCGTTGGCGACAGAAGCGTTGGATCCGAACAGCCCGCAATACCTGGGCGACTTATTCAGCTGGTCAGCGATTGGTGCGCGCACCACAGAATCGCAGACGCACCGCGAGATGGCTTCAGGTTTGTCGATGCCGGTGGGTTTCAAAAACGGTACCGATGGCAGCCTGGGTACGGCAATCAATGCCATGCGTGCTGCGGCGATGCCACACCGTTTTGTCGGCATTAACCAGGCAGGACAAGTATGCCTGTTACAAACGCAGGGTAACCCGGATGGCCATGTGATCCTGCGTGGCGGCAAAACACCAAACTACAGTGCCGAAGATGTTGCAGCCTGTGAAAAACAGATGCAGGACGCGGGACTCCACCCGTCCTTGATGATAGATTGCAGCCATGGTAACTCGAATAAAGACTATCGCCGTCAACCGGCGGTTGCTGAGTCCGTGGTAGAGCAGATCAAAGCGGGTAACCGTTCGATCACCGGCATTATGCTGGAAAGCCACCTGCACGAAGGTAGCCAGTCTTCTGAACAACCGCGTGCAGATATGCGCTACGGTGTTTCTGTAACTGACGCTTGCATTAACTGGGAAAGTACAGAGACGCTGCTGCGCCATATGCACCAGGAACTCGGCGCCGCGCTGACGGCTCGCACTGGAGAGTAGTAAGTTATGGTGGCTGAACTGACCGCGCTACGCGATCAAATTGATGAAGTGGATAAAGCGCTGCTGGAGCTGTTGGCAAAACGTTTACAACTGGTAGCGGAAGTGGGTGAGGTGAAAAGCCACCACGGCTTACCCGTCTATGTTCCTGAACGTGAGGCCGCAATGTTGGCCTCACGGCGTAAGGAAGCAGACAATCTTGGTGTACCGCCTGACTTGATCGAGGACGTATTACGTCGGGTTATGCGTGAATCTTACGTCAGTGAGAATGACAAAGGCTTTAAAACCCTGAACCCACAGCTGCGTCCGATTGTCATTATCGGCGGTAATGGCCAAATGGGACGGCTATTTAATCGTCTGCTGACGCTGTCAGGCTACCAAGTCAAAGTATTGGATCAGCAAGATTGGCCGCAGGCCGATGCTTTGCTGGCAGACGCCGGAATGGTGATTGTCAGCGTACCTATTCACGTGACCGAAAGCGTCATTGAACGGTTACCGCAGCTGCCGGCAGACTGTATTCTGGTTGATCTGGCGTCGGTAAAAAATCGTCCGTTGAATGCTATGTTGGCTGCTCATGCCGGTCCTGTGGTAGGTCTGCATCCGATGTTTGGTCCAGACGTTGGCAGTGTAGCCAAACAAGTTGTGGTGTATTGCGATGGTCGCGAGCCGCAAGCCTATCAATGGTTGCTGGCGCAGCTGCAGGTATGGGGCGCGCGTTTGCACCGTATTAGCGCGGTTGAGCACGATCAGAACATGGCCTTCATTCAGGCACTGCGCCATTTTGCGACCTTTGCTTATGGCTTGCACCTGGCAGAAGAAAACGTTCAGTTGGAACAGTTACTGGCACTCTCTTCACCGATTTATCGGTTAGAGCTGGCGATGGTCGGGCGGCTGTTTGCTCAGGATCCGCAACTGTATGCGGATATCATCATGTCGTCGGAAGAGAACATTGCATTGATCAAGCGGTACTACCAACGGTTTGGTGAGGCGATAAAGCTGCTGGAACAGGGCGATAAACAGGCCTTTATTCAAAGTTTCCAGAAAGTAGAGCATTGGTTTGGTGACTATGCGCAGCGTTTCTTGGTGGAAAGTCGCTCGTTGTTACGTCAGGCGAACGACAGCCGGCAGTAATAGCGTATTGGGGTTCGGCACTGCCGAACCCTTTTTTATCGCATTTAGGACGGATTGACCGGGACCACGTTGTCACTGGGGTAGCAACCCAGCACCTTCAGCGAACGCGTGATTGGCGTCAGATCCCTCAGCGCTTTCTGCATCGCTTCAGAACGCAGGTTAGCCTGCACATCGATATAAAACATTTCTTCCCACGGATTACCGTTAATTGGGCGAGACTCCAGTTTGGTCATGATGATGCCGTTATCGCGCAGTACCAACAATGCTTCTACCAACGCGCCTGACTGTTGACCGGTAGCCATAATCAACGTCGTTTTAGCCGGGACTTGTTCTGAGACGTCAATAGCTTTACGCGCCAGCACAATGAAGCGGGTAATGTTCTGCTGTTGATTGGCCAGATTATGTTCCAACACCTGTAGACCATAGAGTGCACCGCCAGCTTCGCTGCCCAATGCGGCAGCTTTTGGTGAGTTCAATTTGGCAACTTTTTCCATCGCTGCTGCGGTGCTTTCACAATACTCAATTTTCCAGTGCGGGTAGCGGTTAATGAATTGGCTGCACTGTTGGAATGGCTGAGGGTGGCTATACACGGTTTCGATCTGTGCAAGGTCAGTATCATTGGCAACCAGGACGCAGTGATCGATAGGGTTGGTCAGTTCGCCGACGATCGACAGGCTGGTGTGCTGCAGCAGATCGTAGACGTCGTTAATCGAACCTGAACTGGTATTCTCGATTGGCAGAATGGCGTAATCCGCCTGACCAGTTTCGACCTGGGTAAAGATATCTTGGAATTTCTGGCAACCGCATTCGATCAACTGATCGAAATGACGAGCGGCGTATTGACGCGCAGCCAAGTGTGAATAAGACCCCTTAGGGCCAAGGAATGCGATACGGGCGGAATGCTGGCTGATTTGATTGAGTTGGCTCTGTAATAGCGCCTGCTGAGTCAACACAGAATCTTCGATAATCAGTTGGAACAAGCGAGTGACGTAAAATCCGTCCAGGTCATACGGCTTGGCTGCAGCGATCAGGGCATCCAGCAAGTCGCGCTCACGCTCTTTATCGCGGATTGGCCGATGGGAGTGGAGTTTGGTTTTGCCTACTTCTACCGCCAGCTCACGGCGCTCTGCCAGCAAGGACAGCAATTTCAGATCCAATGCGCTGATGCGTTTGCGCAGCACGAGTAACGGGTTGTCAGTCATAATCAGCTTCTGCCTTGTATTTTTATACGTTGTAAAATAGCCATAAAAAAAGCCCCCTGTTTTAAGGAGGCTTTGCTGTTCGTCTTCGCATTCTTTATCACACGACGAAACGCCTCCCAATCAGGGGAAGGTAAAAAAGAATGCGAAGAAAAACGGTTTACGGACCATGTGTTATCCAGAGTGTGTGATACAGGTTTTAAAGTAACCGCAGGCTTTTATCTCGTCAATAAAAAAACCAGACAAAAAACGCGCCCTCAGGCGCGTTTGATGTGAAACAGCCGCTAAACGGTTATTCCTGTTCCGGCTCTACTTCCGGAATAATGTCCTTCACGCTGGTCGCGGCACGGCGTGCTTCGCCTTTATGCTGCACCTTATTCAACTGGCGCTCCAACTTGGCGATCAAATCGTTAACGGCGGTGTACATGTCATCATGTTTTGCGCTGGCAACCAGCGGGCCGTTAGGTGTGGTAATGGTGGCGTCGGCAACAAACCCTTGTGGTTCTTTGGATAGAACGATATGCGGGTTAATCAGTTGGGCCTGCCATTTTTCCAGTTTGGTGAGACGGTCTTCGACGTGACTGCGGATTGCGGGAGTGATATCCATTTGTTTGCTGGTAATGTTCAATGTCATATAACTTACCTCTCTGTCTTTCCGTCTTGGATGGATCCAGCATACCTCGCTTTTTGTTTAAATGCGTGATGTAAATCACGTTTTTTTGTCACTTTTTGCAAAGTTAGTTCAATCTGTGATTCAGCATTTGTATTGGCTATCTAACGCTTGAGTCTTGTGAGCGGAACGCGCATTATTGAGGGGATGCGCGGTGGGGCATTCTTGCTAACACTGTGTTTTTGCTTGTGTATTTATCCTGTTTTGGCTAAGTATTCGGCAAATGAAAACGGCAGCCTCGGCTGCCGTTTTGTTTTTCTGCTGTTGCCAATCAGGTTATGCTGGGTTGGCAGCAATCACTTTGCCCACTTTGTCGGCCTGGCCGTTCAGTTGCAGCTGCTTATACGCATTTTCCATCAGCGGCAACGCATCGCGCGTCGCTTTGGTATCTGGGTATTCACGCAGCATCTGCTCGGCGCGATTAACGACCGCGACGTAGGCACCGCGTTTAGTGTAGTATTCCACCACCGAAAGCTCATACTTGGCCAGGCGGTCTTTCAGATACACCAGACGCTTGTTTGCATCGGTCACGTACTGGCTGTTCGGGTACTGCTGAATCAGCTGGCTGAAATCGCGAAACGCCGCGCGTGCATGCTGAGGATCTCGGTCTGAACGATCGACCCCGAAGAAGCCTTGCAATGCACTGTCATCCAACGCCATATCGGTCAGACCACGCATGTACATCACGTAGTCGATGTTCGGGTGCGTTGGGTTCAGACGCATGAAACGATCGATAGACGCCTGAGCCAGCGGTAAATCGGCAGATTTGTAGTAGGCATAAATCAGATCCAACTGGACCTGCTGAGAGTACGGCCCGAAAGGATAGCGGTTATCTAACGCTTCGAGTTGCGTAATCGCGCCCTTAAAGTTACCGTCCTGCAGTTTTTGCTGGGCAGTAGCATAGATTTCCGAAGGTGGGTTGTCGGGAACCGCATCCTTGGATGTGGAGCAACCTGCCAGCGCCAGGCTCAACGTGGCTGCCGCCACCAGATATTTCATACGCGTCATGACGTTTTGATTATCCTCAGGGTGTTATTCCGGGAGACTGTCCGTTAAGCTCCCGACAAAGACCAGGTACAATAGCACATTATATTAAACGGCATCGCCGTGAAAACCCAACGTTAACGAAGAAGCTGCATATGGCACAACAAGTACAACTCACCGCAACGGTGGCCGAATCTCAACTCGGACAACGTTTAGATCAGGCTTTGGCCGAATTGTTCCCTGATTATTCACGATCTCGCATAAAAGATTGGATCCTGGACAATCGGGTGCAGGTCAATGGCAAAACGATAAACAAACCGAAAGAGAAGGTGCTGGGGGGAGAGACGGTCGCCATTGATGCACAGATAGAAGAAGAGGCACGCTGGGAACCGCAGGATATCGCCCTGAATATCGTTTACGAAGACAGTGATATTTTGGTGATCAACAAACCACGCGATCTGGTTGTGCACCCTGGCGCCGGTAATCCGGACGGCACTGTGCTCAATGCATTGCTGCACTATTATCCTGAAATTGCCGATGTGCCACGTGCTGGTATCGTGCACCGTTTGGATAAAGACACCACCGGTCTGATGGTGGTGGCGAAAACCGTTCCAGCACAAACTCGACTGGTCGAAGCACTGCAGGCGCGTGAAATTACGCGTGAATATGAAGCGGTTGCTATCGGTACCATGACTGCAGGCGGTACCGTTGAGGAGCCAATTTCGCGCCACTCAACCAAACGTACCCATATGGCAGTACACCCAATGGGCAAACCGGCGGTGACGCATTACCGTATTATGGAGCACTTCCGCGCACATACTCGTTTGCGTTTGCGTCTGGAAACCGGTCGTACTCACCAGATCCGTGTGCACATGTCGCACATTAACCATCCGCTGGTGGGTGATCAGCTATACGGTGGCCGTCCACGTCCGCCAAAGGGTGCGTCAGACGCATTTATTGCCACACTGCGCGGTTTCGATCGCCAGGCGCTGCACGCCACCATGCTGCGTTTATATCATCCGATCAGCGGTATCCAAATGGAGTGGCATGCGCCGCTGCCACAGGATATGGTCGATCTGATTAACGCACTGAAAGCTGACACCGAAGAATTCAAAGATCAGATGAACTGGTAATGGATTCGCTCATCTTGCCGGATTGGCCGCTGCCTGCAGGCGTAAAAGCCTGCAGCACAACCCGTAGTGGTGGCGTTAGTGTGCCACCCTATGATTCGCTCAACCTCGGAACCCACGTGGGTGATGAGGCTCGGGCAGTCGCGGATAACCGCCAACGGCTGGTGGTGGGGGCAGCTCTACCGCAGATGCCGCTTTGGTTGGAACAGATACATGGTACGCGTGTCGTGCGGTTAGATGGGCGAACGCCGACCGATCTGCGTGCGGACGCGGTTTACAGTAATGTGCCGGGGCAGGTGTGTGCAGTGATGACGGCAGATTGCTTGCCGGTGCTGTTTTGCTCGCAGGCCGGTGATGAAGTGGCCGCAGCCCATGCCGGTTGGCGCGGGTTGTGTAATGGCGTGCTGGAACACACGGTGGCAGAGTTTGCCACTGAGCCAGCAAACATTACCGCCTGGCTCGGTCCGGCGATTGGTCCAGAGCAGTTTGAAGTCGGGCCAGAGGTGCGTACTGCGTTTATAAATGTAGATGCCGACGCTGCCGCTGCTTTTACCCCACAGGGTGATAAATTCCTGGCTAACATCTATCTACTGGCACGCCAGCGCTTACAGCGCGCAGGTATCCACGCTATCTACGGTGGTGATCGCTGTACGGTGAGCGAAATCAGTCATTTTTTCTCCTATCGCCGCGATGGAATAACCGGACGTCTGGCAAGTTTAATCTGGGTGATATAACCTATTGAATTAGGACGGTCCAAAGACGCATGATGTAGTACCGAAAATATACAGTCGAAATAACCTTGAAAATTTGAGGGATGACCTCATTTAATCTCCAGTAGCAATTTCGACCAATCTTGGAGGTGTTATGCGTCTGGATCGTCTTACCAACAAATTCCAGCTTGCCCTCGCCGATGCCCAATCTCTTGCACTTGGGCGCGACAACCAGTTTATTGAGCCGTTACATCTGATGAGCGCCCTGCTTAATCAGGAAGGGGGCACGGTTCGTCCACTCTTAACTTCTGCCGGTATTGATGCAGGGCGCGTGCGCACTGAAATCGAACAGGCACTGTCTCGTCAGCCTCAAGTCGAAGGTACCGGTGGTGACGTTCAACCGTCTCATGAACTGGTGCGTGTCCTTAACCTGTGTGACAAGCTGGCGCAAAAGCGGGCGGACAAATTCATTTCTTCCGAACTCTTTGTACTGGCGGTGCTTGAGGATCGCGGGACATTGACCGATCTGTTGAAAGCGGCCGGTGCGACAACCGATAAAATCAGCAAGGCTATTGAGCAAATGCGAGGTGGAGACAGCGTGGAAGACCAAGGTGCTGAAGACCAACGTCAGGCATTGAAGAAATACACTATTGATCTGACCGAGCGTGCCGAGCAGGGCAAACTTGACCCGGTTATCGGCCGTGACGAAGAGATCCGTCGCACCATTCAGGTGCTGCAACGTCGTACCAAAAACAACCCGGTGTTGATCGGCGAGCCAGGCGTGGGTAAAACCGCCATCGTCGAAGGTTTGGCGCAACGCATTATTAATGGTGAAGTCCCGGAAGGCCTAAAACATAAACGTGTGCTGTCCCTCGATATGGGGGCGCTGATCGCCGGGGCCAAATACCGCGGTGAGTTTGAAGAACGTCTGAAAGCGGTGCTGAGCGATCTGTCCAAACAGGAAGGCAGTGTCATTCTGTTTATTGACGAACTGCACACAATGGTCGGCGCGGGTAAAGCCGATGGCGCGATGGATGCCGGTAATATGTTGAAACCGGCGCTGGCGCGTGGGGAACTGCACTGCGTCGGTGCCACCACGCTGGACGAATATCGCCAGTATATAGAGAAGGACGCGGCGCTTGAACGTCGTTTCCAGAAAGTCTATGTGGCAGAGCCTAGCGTTGAAGACACCATCGCTATCTTGCGTGGCCTGAAAGAACGTTATGAACTGCATCATCATGTGCAGATCACGGACCCGGCGATTGTTGCGGCGGCGACATTGTCGCACCGATACATTTCTGATCGCCAGTTGCCGGATAAGGCCATTGACCTGATCGATGAGGCCGCGTCCAGCATCCGTATGCAGATGGACTCAAAACCAGAATCACTTGATCGTCTGGAGCGCCGCATCATCCAGCTTAAACTGGAGCAGCAGGCACTGAGTAAAGAGTCAGATGACGCCAGTAAGAAACGCCTGGAAATGCTTAGCGGTGAGCTGGAACAGAAAGAGCGTGAATATTCAGAGCTGGAAGAAGAGTGGAAGGCGGAAAAAGCTTCACTCTCCGGTACGCAGAATATCAAAGCGGAACTTGAGCAGGCCAAGATCACCCTGGAGCAGGCGCGTCGCGTCGGCGATCTGGGGCGTATGTCGGAACTGCAGTACGGTAAGATTCCAGAGTTGGAGAAACAGCTTGCCGCTGCCACATTGGCTGAAGGCAAAACCATGAAGCTGTTGCGTAACCGGGTGACTGACGCAGAAATTGCCGAAGTGCTGGCACGTGCCACCGGTATTCCGGTCGCCAGAATGCTGGAAGGTGAACGTGACAAGCTATTACGGCTGGAGCATGAACTGCATACACGGGTTATTGGTCAGGATGAGGCAGTGAGTGCCGTATCCAATGCCATTCGTCGTAGTCGCGCTGGGCTTTCAGATCCGAATCGGCCTATCGGTTCGTTCCTGTTCCTCGGCCCGACCGGGGTAGGTAAAACCGAACTCTGTAAGGCGTTAGCTTCGTTCCTGTTCGACAGTGACGATGCGATGGTGCGTATCGACATGTCCGAGTTTATGGAAAAACACTCGGTATCACGGCTGGTGGGGGCACCTCCAGGCTATGTCGGTTATGAAGAAGGGGGTTACCTGACTGAAGCTGTGCGTCGTAGACCTTATTCGGTGATTCTGCTCGATGAAGTGGAGAAGGCGCATCCAGATGTCTTCAACATCCTGTTGCAGGTATTGGATGATGGGCGCCTGACCGATGGCCAGGGGCGTACTGTTGATTTCCGCAATACTGTGGTGATCATGACATCTAACCTGGGGTCCGATCTTATCCAAGAGCACTTCGGTCAGATGAACTACGCACAAATGAAGGAATCCGTCATGGAAATGGTGAGCCACCATTTCCGTCCGGAATTCATTAACCGTATAGATGAGGTGGTAGTGTTCCATCCGCTCGGTCAGAAACACATCGCCGAGATTGCCAAGATCCAGTTGGCGCGTCTGTACAAACGTTTGGAAGAGCGTGGTTACGAAGTGACGATGACCGAACCTGCGTTGGCGTTGCTGGGCAAAACGGGGTTCGACCCTGTATATGGGGCGCGTCCGCTGAAACGTGCTATCCAGCAGGAGATCGAAAACCCGCTGGCGCAGCAAATCCTTTCTGGCAAGCTGATTCCAGGCAAACTGGTTACGCTGGATGTGGAAAACGAGCACATCGTTGCCAAACAGTAACGGCAATAGCGTGTTATGACGATAAAAGGGAGCGGGAAACCGCTCCCTTTTCTTTATCTGTTTTCCTTGGGCTTCTGGTTCTTTACGGGGTAACAGCCTTAAAACACCACTTTTCTGACTAATAAACATCCTAAAATGGCTTTTTTGATGATTATTTGAA
>NZ_BCTT01000006.1 GCF_001590905.1 Serratia grimesii NBRC 13537 | reverse complement strand
CCCTTGTGTCTACCGATTTCACCACCCGGGCTCGGGAAAATTGGAGGCGCGTTCCGGAGTCGAACCGGACTAGACGGATTTGCAATCCGCTACATAACCGCTTTGTTAACGCGCCTAAATTCTATTTGCCTTGTTCAGGCTAAAGCTCGTGAAACACCAGCTTTATCAAATTTGGAGCGGGAAACGAGACTCGAACTCGCGACCCCGACCTTGGCAAGGTCGTGCTCTACCAACTGAGCTATTCCCGCATCAATCAGAACTTACTGATTTTTTTGCTATCTTTCGGCAAATCACTGCTGCCGTCTGATGCGATGCATTCTACTTACCTGACGTAATGAGTCAATAAAATTGTTGGCTCATTACGTTTGTTTGACGATTTTTGCAGCGCTTTGATCAGGGTTCCAGCAAATCTTTCCTGGCAGCGTTCAAATATTGGAACATTGACCAGAAAGTCAGCACCGCTGCGATGTACAACAAACCAAAAGATACATACTCAACGGAGCGGTCTGGACGCCACAACAATCCAACCAGCGACATCATTTGCGCCATGGTTTTTACTTTACCAATCCAGGACACCGCCACACTGCTACGTTTACCAATCTCCGCCATCCACTCACGCAGTGACGAGATAATAATTTCACGGGCAATCATGGTCGCCGCAGGCAGAGTAATCCACCAGGTGTGGTAATGTTCCGCCACCAGCACCAGTGCCACAGCCACCATCACCTTATCCGCTACCGGGTCGAGGAACGCCCCGAAACGGGTGGTTTGCTTCCAGCGACGGGCGAGAAAACCATCAAACCAGTCGGTTATGGCTGCAAACACAAAGATAACGGCGCATACCATCGGAGCCCAGGTGAACGGCAGATAAAATGCCAGAACAAAGAATGGGATCAGAACTACGCGGAACAGAGTAAGCCAAGTCGGTATATTCAATTGCATAATGCTACGGTAACTATCTGGCTGGAGTGGGAATTAAGAGTATGTTGCTACATTGCCCTCAGTGTTTCAATGCATTGTAGATCTTTTCTGCCAATGCTTGTGAAATACCCGGCACTTTTGCAATTTCCTCCACGCTGGCGTTCAATAATGGTTGAAGTCCGCCCATATACTTCAACAACACCTGTCGCCTTTTTGGCCCAACGCCGTCGATCAGTTCCAACGCGCTGGTATTTCTTACTTTTGCCCTTCTCTGGCGGTGCCCGGTGATCGCATGGTTATGCGAATCATCGCGGATATGCTGGATCACATGCAGCGCCGGCGAATCTGACGGCAGCGCAATGCCTTCGCCTTCCGGTACAAAGAACAACGTCTCTAGCCCGGCTTTGCGATCGGCACCTTTAGCGATACCAATCAGTAAAGGTTTGTTCTTATCCCAGGTTACATTCAGCGAATTAAACACATCAATCGCCATACCCAGTTGCCCTTTACCTCCATCAATAAAGATAACGTCAGGGATCTTTTTCTCTTCCAGAGCCTTACCGTAGCGGCGTTTCAGCACTTGCGCCATCGCGGCATAGTCATCTCCCGGCGTAATGCCGGTGATATTATAGCGCCGATATTCAGAACGCAGCGGCCCATTACCATCAAACACCACACAGGACGCGACCGTTTGTTCACCCATGGTATGGCTGATATCGAAGCATTCCATGCGGTTAATTTCGGTCAGGTTCAACACCTTCGCCAATTCGGCCAGGCGCTGGTGAATCGTCGACTGTTGAGAAAGTTTGGTCGTCAGTGCCGTCGCCGCGTTGGTCCGAGCCAGTTTAAGATAACGTGCACGGTCACCCCGAGGCTTACTCTGGATCTGGATTTTACGGCCGGCCAGTTCAGAAAGAGACTCAGCAAGCAGGTCTTTTTCCGGCAAGGTGAAATCCAACAGGATTTCGGACGGCAAGGTGCGCATCTGGCTACCCTGTAAATAGAACTGGCCGACAAATGTTTGTACAACTTCGCTCATTTCAGTACCGCCAGGTACTTTCGGGAAATAACTGCGGCTGCCCAACACTTTGCCCTGACGAATAAACAGCACGTGCAGGCAAGCCATACCCGCCTCAAACGCCACGCCGATCACGTCCAGATCGTCACTATTACCGGAAACGAACTGACGCTCAGTCACCCGCCGAACGGCTTGGATTTGATCGCGTATGCGCGCCGCCTCTTCGAAGTTCAATGCTTTGCTGGCGTTTTCCATCCGTTCGATCAACTGATGCAATACCTGCTGATCTTTACCCGACAGGAACAGACGCACATAGTCCACCTGCTGCTGGTATTCATCCTCGCTGACTAACCCGGCGACACAAGGCCCCAGGCAACGACCAATCTGGTACTGCAGGCAAGGCCGTGAGCGGTTACGGTACACACTGTTCTCACATTGTCGTATCGGGAACAGTTTCTGCAGCAGCGCCAGCGTTTCACGTACGGCATAGGAATTGGGAAATGGGCCAAAATATTCGCCCTTGGCGTGTTTGGCACCTCGATGCACAGCCAGCCGCGGATGGTTGTCCGCGCTAAGGAAGATCAGCGGATAAGATTTATCGTCTCGCAAAAGAACATTATATCGCGGCTGGTATAACTTTATGTAGTTATGTTCCAGCAGCAGCGCTTCTGTTTCGGTGTGCGTAACAGTTACGTCTATTTGTGCGATATTTTTAACCAACGTCTCAGTTTTGCGACTACCAACCTGCTGGCGGAAGTAGCTGGCGAGACGTTTTTTCAGATCTTTGGCTTTGCCGACATAGATAACCGTGCCAGTAGCGTCGTACATACGGTAGACGCCAGGTTGGCTGGTTACGGTGCTTAGAAAGGCTTTGGCATCAAAACGGTCACTCACTGCTTAACAACGTCTCCGCATTGAACAATCCGTGTCGGATAGCCAGGTGTGTCAATTCAACATCACCGCTGATATTCAGCTTACTGAACATGCGGTAACGGTAACTGTTCACTGTTTTAGGACTGAGGCTCAGTTGCTCTGAGATCTCATTCACCTTTTTGCCTTTGGTGATCATCAGCATAATTTGCAGTTCGCGCTCAGACAGGCAGCTAAACGGCGTTTCCGTCTGCGGCTCTAGCTGGCTCAGGGCCATCTGTTGGGCGATATCGGACGCAATATATCGCTGCCCTGCCTGTACGGCACGAATAGCATTGATCACATCCTGTGGGGCCGCACCCTTGCTCAAGTAACCCGCAGCGCCCGCCTGCATTACTTTGGCCGGCAATGGATTTTCCGTATGAATAGTCAGCATGATGACTTTAACGTCGGGCGCATAACGTACAATTTTGCGCGTGGCTTCCAATCCACCAATACCCGGCATATTCATATCCATAAGAACGATATCTACAGCATTGCCACGGCACCATTTTACGGCATCCTCACCGCACTGGGCCTCACCGACAACTTTTATACCTTTGATATCTTCAAGAATGCGTCGTATCCCTGCGCGCACCAGTTCGTGGTCATCAACAAGAAGAACGCTAATCAAGGAAAAATCTCCAAAAAGAAGGGAGTAACGCAATCAGCCTCTGTTATAGCCAGAGATATTACTTGTTTTTCAGACAAGAATGAACACAGATTAATACTTACTCTCGATTAACTTTGCGGAATGGGCCTGACTTTTGAATTTTAGTCACTAACACAGCTCGATAAAGCCTAGCCTGCCGATGAAAATAGGCGATGTAAATATTACAGTGCATACCTTTGCTTCATGATACAGCGACAAAGGTTAACCACAGGTAAAATCAGTGTAAGCAATCGCAACACTGATAATATTAACACGAATACAATACCATTGTAATTCATTGAAAATGAACAAAATAGCAACCATCCATTTATCTGCCCTCTTGGTGACCATTATGGAAGAAATTATTTCCTTCCCATTCGGGCAACACACAGCAAGTGGATAGCATTGATAATTTAAATAACTGCACACGTTAACTGCGAGCTGGCGATCAAATACTTATTAAGTTTTGAAAAATAACTAAGGTATTATTCTCCAGAAAACCTGAGCTCAGACAGCAACTGCCGATGCATTAATCAATAATGAGTATGTCCCCTAATACGGCGGCTGCTAAACCTTCGCCCGGTCCCCGCTACCAGATGCCAGCTAACACAGCCCCATCGGTGCAGATGCATTTCTGCATGCTATGCTATACTCCGCGCCCAGTTAAAGACGCATCTGCACGCCAGAGTGAATGAGGCCCGTGTGGGTGCGCATCAAAAATGCATATTGTTTCAGGCTTCGGCCTCAAAAATCAGGAGAGAAAATGAGCAACGTTGATTTCACTACGTCTGCAAACCCGGAAACGCTGGCAACAGAAGTCGCCTGTCTTAAAGCCACGCTGACGCTGATCCTGAAATCGATCGGCCAGGCTGATGCCGGGAAAGTCATTATCAACATGGAACGCTTTATTGCACAAATCGAAGATCCGACCCAGGCCGAAATCTTCAAAAACAGCATTCAACAGATTAAGCACGCCTACCGTCAATAATCTGTCGCCCCTCAGGCCTGCCGTCAGCGCGGGCCCGTTTCCTCTGCTGTTTCCGACGAATTGATTCCCTTGGTTATTTCAGGCAATGTGATTTTTATTTACGCCAGAGAAACATATGGGCATCGTGGTTAAAGCGTTGATCGGCGCGTTGATGGTGGTATTAATTGCGCTGCTTGCCAAAAGTCGCAGTTACTATATCGCCGGTCTTGTGCCGTTGTTCCCCACTTTTGCACTGATTGCTCATTACATTGTCGGCAGTGAACGTTCGATAGAAGCGCTGAGAACCACGCTGATTTTCGGTATGTGGGCCGTTTTACCCTATCTGGTATACCTGATCTCACTATATTGCTTTATCAACAGCATGAGGTTGTCTTGGGCACTGTTGGCTGCTGTGTTGTGCTGGATCGCCGCAGCGTGGCTATTAGTTACCCTATGGGGTTGGTGGCAGGGGCGCTGACTGCACCCCGCCAGATTCACGGTTTGCTGGCCTGCAGGACAAACCCGCGTTGCATATCGCCAGCGATTCGGAAATAACGGCTCTCACTGGCACGCAATGTCATCGGTAACCGGCCACTGGTATCGCGCCAAATGCACAGGTTGTTTTCGATCATATCCTGCCCAATGCTGATTTCGTTATTACCCACCGGCACCCGAAACTCAGCCTTCTCTTTGGCAGCCAATGATGCAGCAAACTCTCCGTTGATATAAACCCCGGTACGGCAACTCCCCGCCAACATTCCACTGTCACGAACAACAACTACCGTTGCAAATGGCGTTTGCGGCACATTCTGATAAAGCAGCAACCGGCTTGGGGGTGGTAACTCCGCCTGTTGCAACGGAACGCTCTGGGTCGCGCAGCCAGACAACAACAAGGTCGTAACGAGTAAAGCGGCGTAATGCTTCATCCTGAGCTCCTGAAAAAAAACGATCTTCATAGTAGCAAGAGAATAACCGCCAGCCGTAGCATTGAAGCGCTATTGGTAGAAAAATAGGATAACCTCCAGTGGGCTGAGGAAGGATGAAGAAATGGGGCCATCTCCGCCGACCCGCATTTTTTCAGGTATAACGGCTGACGATATAAGAATATTCTGGTGTTATTATATTGAAATAGATAGGATTTTTATGATCCCCTTAAAGTTTAACCATACGCTTTTTAATGTCATCTTGAAAAACGCCACTTACATAGTTAAAGCCTTTATCTGTCACATAAACTCGCGAATAGCCATTTTCTGAAAATGCAGTCACCATATAACCGGCACTGATCATCTCCGAAGAAGGTGCATTCATCAGGGTGAGAAATCCTCGTCCTCGACACCATTGATAAAAACGAGTACGACCATAACCCAATGAATCACCCACATCGGAAAGGTTTCTCATTCCTTCATAATCATCTGATAATGAAGGTAAACCAGCACTGCCTTTAGGTACTTCCGGTTTATTCGCCAAAATAAAACTCCCTTTAATGTCTTCATCATCATGACAATCACCCATCGATCCTGAATCTAGAAAATTTACACATGAATTGCAATCGTATTACCTGAAAATTCAATAATAGTTTTAATTGTGAGAATTCATAAAAAGCAATATAAATATCCCACACTTAATTGCACATACTTTAAATATCCTTTCTTAACCAAGAATAAAGATAAACCCTTAGGTAAATATCTTAAAAATGCAGGAATATAAAATCCGAAAATAACTTAGCGCAGGCATTATCACAAACAATGACTATTTCAATAATCAGTAAACTCCTCACTTTCGATCGACAGCGGCAAGACTACATCAACCCCATCTAAACAATAACCATTATCATTTCCATTTTTGGCATCAATTCATTACACTCACCCCACCTCAACTAAGAAGATTCTTAGAGAGTGCGTATAGGACGAAAGGAAGAGTTAGGGACACCATGAATACGTATAGATTTTTGATTATATTGCCATTAATGACATTAACTGCCTGTACACAATGGGAAAGACCGGGTGCAGGCGACGCCACTCGCGATGCTGAATATGCTGAATGTAAAGGTCGTGGCTTCGAGCGTTTTCCACCCGACGTGGTGAGAGATGTTGAATTTAGCTACGAAAACAAATATCAGACTTGCGAAAAAGATAAGAAGAACTGCCCAGACGGTTACCGCTACGAAAAACAGCCCTCATTTAAAACGGTACAAAATGATCGTAATGAGGGAGCCCGTTCGGCAACCATAGAAGCCTGTATGTACGGCAAAGGCTGGCATGAGAAAACGTATTACTGGCCACAGTATTAGGTATAGCGATGATCCCGTTGGCATAACGCCGTCACTGATACCGCGTGCCGCCGGAGATTATTCATCGTCACCGTGCGGCATGCCGGACTTGGGTTTATGTTTGCCCTCTTCCGGCTTCTTGTCTTTTGCGGCCGATAATGCCCGGCCAATCAACCACAACAGCAGCGGCATTAGCAGCAGGCACAACCCCAGCGTAATCAGTGCATTTGTCATCCGTTCTCCGCCCAACTTTTCCAGTCACTCAGTCTGAGTGTAGCAGGCTTATTCGTCGGTTTTTATCCTCCCCAACCGCGCCAATGTTGCCCCCCTTACTGGCGTTAATGGGATGCGTGGCGTTAATAACGGCCAGCCGAACAAGTGGCGTGCCGCTGTCGCACAAATCTTACCCTGACAAGCCCCCATACCGCAGCGACGACTTAACTTGGCCGACGTCCAGTCAGGCAAGCCATTTATCTCACCCAACGCCACATCTTCACAACGACACAACAACGTTTCTGGTGTCGCCAACGCTTTCAATGCAGGATTAAGCACAAAGGTTCGCGCCACCGCATCAGAAAATTGCCGCCACTTGGCTCGTTGCGCCGTTAATGCTTGCACATTCTTCAAATTGTCGGTTGCAGCATAGCCAGCAATAGCTCCCTCAGTCAGCGCCAGTTCACTACCGCCAATACCGGTACATTCACCGGCAGCATAAATATGCGCTTGGCTGGTCCGCTGATCATCGCTCACAACAATAACGTCATTATCGATATGGCATCCCAATAGCATCGCCAGTTCGATATTCGCCACCAGCCCAAAACCACAGGCTAAACGTTCGCAGTCCAGCGTCACCACGCGAGCGCCTTTTTGAATCCGCACCGCTTTTAACCGCTGATCACCCAGCGCCTCCAGCACATGGCTGCCCGGACGATAATGTCTATTAGAGAGAGCAAAGGACTGGCGTAACTTCACAGGCCAACGCCATAACCCACCGGCAAAAGCCGCTATCCGCGGGGCGGATGCTTGCTCTGCCAGCATTATCACCTCCCCCCCAGCGCCGACAACACTGTGGGCAACGGCCAGTAGCAATGGGCCGCTACCCGCAATAACTACCCGTTCCCCTTTAACGGCTAGCCCTTGTTTAATTTGCGCCTGCAGGCCACCAGCGCCAGTCACACCCGGTAACGTCCAACCAGGAAACGGGAGCAGCAGTTCCCGGGCGCCACAGCATAGGATCAGTTTTTGAAATTCCACGGTGCCACTGTCCGTTGCATCTTCGTAGAGAATTTTCTGCGGACCACACTGGGCTACAATTTTGACGCCGTTGAGCAGCGTTATATTACTCTGTGCCTCAACCGCCTGTCGGTATTGCTGCGCTAGCGCAGGTAGTGCCACGTTCGGTCCATCACGCCAGATTTGCCCACCCGGACGGAGGTTGTCGTCGAGCACCAACACCGATCGGCCGCTTTCTGCCGCAGCGCAAGCCGCTGCTAACCCTGCCGGACCAGCACCAACAATCAGCACATCACACGTGAGCTCACTCATTCTCGGTCCTTTCAATATGCATTCCAGGTTGGCACAGCGTCTGGCATGCCAGCTTCCGCATCCCATTCACCGTGACACGACACTCCTGACAGATACCCATACCACAAAACGGTGCACGTAATTGACCACTGGCAGAAAGACGACACCAGTCCTGCCCGCTCAGGCTCAGCGCCGCTGCCACAGTGATCCCCTCCGGCACGCAGAGATTTTCACCGTTAAGGTTTAACGTAAGTAACCTCTGTTTTTTGTTCATACTGGCAACACCTCTTTCCGAAACATACGCGATGCCAGATAAGGCGTGTCATCAATGGCCGGTCGATGATTATGGATCTGCGACGCAATCAGTGCTGCGCTGCCCAGCGCCGTTGTTACACCCAGACCTTCGTGACCCAATGCCAACCATAACCAGCGATGTTTGGGATGCGGTCCCAGCAGCGGCAAGCCGTCGGCAGACGCGGCGCGTTGGCCTGTCCAGCAACGGATGATGTTCATTTGCGCCAGTGCAGGCAGGAAGGTGTTCGCGCGTGCCAACATGGCGGCCAATAACGGCATATCAATGGCACTCTCTGGAGCATCAAACTGGCGTGAAGAGCCAATCAACAACTGGCCTGTTGGGCGCGCCTGAATGTTGAATGCTACCGACGTGCCGTCACTGGCATGGGCACTGGCGCCATAACCCAGTTCAACCAATTGATGATGCACCCGCTTTGGGTAGCGATCGGTGATCGCAAGATGCCCTTTCTTGGCACGTAATAAGGGCTGTTCCAACAGCCTATCGGCCTGTAGACCACTGGCAAGTACCACAATCGGCGCCGTTAGACGTTCCCCACTGGCCAACACAACGGACTGTGCTTCCAGCGCGATAGCCTCGCCAGTGATCACCCTGACCGCGGGCCCAGCATCAGCGACTAACCAATGGGCAACGTTAGGTGCATACACTATGCCATCACCCGGCACGCGTAACCCACCCGCCAGACCAGAACGCAGCATAGGTTCAAGCCCCGCAACCTGTGCTGCACTCAATGTTTCACTGGCAACTTCATATTCCGCCATACGCTGCCGCTTAGCCTCGGCAATGGCCATTTCATCGTCCCGCTCAGCCAGCCACAACGTACCACAACCGCGCCAGGCACAGCTTTCCGGCATCCGGTCCACCACACTACGCCACAGTTGCAACGAATAGGCGCTTAAGGCCAGTTCTGCCGGGTTATCATCCATACAGACCAGATGCCCCATGCCTGCCGCTGTCGCACCAGCACGCTGGTTGTCTACCAGTAGGACTTGAACCCCCTGTCGTGCCAACTGCCAGGCGCAGGCAGCACCAATGATGCCGGCACCGACCACAATCGCCTCAGCACGCCTGCCGGCAACCATTAACGGATCCCCCAAATAAAGGGATCACGTTCATCTAACAACAGTTGGCTGTCAGCACACACATAGGCTTGCCCACGAATAAACGGCGTCACGCGATCGCCGTTATGCTGGTAATAGCCACTGAACTGGCTGCCAATCACACTTGCTTGACGCCAAATCTCTCCTGGCTGCAATTTTCCGTCTGCGGCCAGACAGGCCAACTTGGCACTGGTGCCGGTACCGCAGGGCGAACGGTCATAAGCCTTGCCTGGGCACAGTACAAAGTTGCGGCTGTCAGCTTGTGGATCGGCGGCAAACAGTTCGATGTGATCAATAACACCACCGTCTTCCCCATGGACCCCCGTCAGCTCCAGAGCCTGACGCACAGCCCAACAAAAGGCCGTGAGTGCCTCCAGATTTTGCGTATTGATTGCCAGATGATGTTCGCCAATCAGGAAAAACCAGTTCCCTCCCCACGCGATATCGCCCACCACGGTTCCGTAACCGTTCACCTCAACCGTAACCTGTCGGCGATATCGGTAAGCGGGCACGTTTTCCACCGTTACACTGCCATCCGTGTGCAACGTCGCATTCACCGTACCCACCGGGGTTTCGATCAGGTGTTCCCCTACATCAATCCGCCCCAGATAGGCCAGCGAGGCCACCAGCCCGATGGTACCGTGGCCACACATCCCCAGATAACCGGCGTTGTTAAAGAAAATCACCCCTGCGGTAGCCTGCGGTGAACAGGGCTCGCACAGCAAAGCCCCCACCAGCACGTCATTGCCGCGAGGCTCCAGAATAATGGCGCTGCGCCAGTCGTCATAGTGTTGGGCAAACAGTGCCTTGCGTTCCGCCATACTGCCGGTGCCCAATGAGGGGAACCCATCGACGATCAGTCGTGTTGGCTCACCGCCTGTATGGGAATCGATCGCGTGCAGCAGGGTGAATTGCGAAGAAAGAGCCATCGGGGTCTCCTGGGTTAATGAAATGTTACCGATGGAGTTAGCCTGACCGAATATGCTGACGACGGCTTGATGCATTTCGGCGCAGGGAATGCAGAAATCAGCACAATTCTCGCCTTGGCATTTAACCGGATCCCCGTTCAGCACTGCACAAAAGTATGCGGTGATCCGCATAATTGGCAGCTACGCTTGAAAAGTTATAAGAAAGTTAATATTGATTAAGCGCTTCAAAACGGCCTGTCCGGCCGCCTCAGATTTGAGTCACTCAACGGGAAAAGGTATTGCTATGCGATTAGCCCAAGACCATCAGGTTATTACTGCTCCCCGGCCAGTTCTTGATGAACAGGAAGATGACGTTTTTGCCATTGAGCAACTCTCTCGCTGGTGCGACGGCCTGGCACAACAGCGCCCGAACACCCTGCATGACCTGCTCAACTCACTGGCGCTGATCGTGCCGCTGCTCAACGCCATTCCCAACGTTGTCTTCTTTATCAAAGATGTGCAGGCACGTTACCTGTTGGCCAACCTGACACTGGCTAAACGTTGCGGATTTAAAACCGTCACACCGCTGCTGGGTAAAACCTCGGCGGACGTGTTCCCAGCCCAGCTCGGTTCGGGTTATACCGAACAGGATCGCCGTGTACTGCTCCACGGAGTGATGATCCAGGATCAGCTGGAAATGCACCTTTACAGTGGTCGTGAAACCGGCTGGTGCCTGACACAAAAGCTGGCGCTGTACGATACTCAGGGCAAAATCATCGGCATGGCGGGCATCTCGCATGATCTTCAGGAGGCCAAAGCTAATCACCCTGCCTATCAACGGCTTGCCGCCATCGACGTATACATTCGTCAGCATTACGCTCGCCCAATTGCTCTCGAGGAACTGACGGCGCTCACTGCGCTTTCTGTGGCGCAGATCGAACGTTACTGCAAACGCATTTTTCATCTCACACCACGCCAGATGATCCACAAAGTACGTCTGGAAAAAGCCACCGAACTGCTGGCCAGTGATCTGCCCATTACCGACATAGCCTTGCAGTGCGGCTACACCGATCACAGCGCATTCAGCCGCCAGTTCAAGGCGATGACCGGCTCTACACCACGTGATTTCCGCATCACACTTACGCCATAACCCACTGATTTAAATTACCAATACATTTCTTTTTGGCGCTTCGAAGGTCAGGGTTTTCTTCGCCTGAGACTCTGCACCACTGTGCCAATTTCGTCATGGCATTCGGCGAAAACCGTCAAGCCCCTGCGAACAATACACGTCAATCTGTGATTGGATTTTACCAATAATTCACCATTGATTAACAAACTTGGACGACAGGACAAACACTATGAGCCATAAAGCCATTAGCTGGAGCGGCGTATTCCCGGCGGTCAGCACTCAGTTCCGCAGCGACTTTTCTTTGGATCTCGACGCCACTCATACGGTGATCAAAAACCTGGTCAAGGACGGCGTTTCGGGGCTGGTGGTCTGCGGCACCGTTGGCGAAAATACGTCGCTGACAATGCAGGAAAAACTGTCAGTCATTGAAGTCGCACGTGATGCTGCACAGGGCAAAGTGCCCGTCATTGCCGGCATCGCCGAATTCACCACCGCCTTTGCACAAAATATGGCGCGTGAAGCTCAGAAGGTCGGCGTCGACGGCATTATGGTCATGCCGGCATTGGTCTACTCTGCCAAACCCCATGAAACCGCCACACATTTTCGCAGCGTTGCCACCGCCACCGATCTGCCGATCATGGTCTACAACAATCCCCCTATTTATAAAAACGACGTGACACCCGACATCCTGACGTCGCTGGTCGACTGCGAAAATATTGTGTGCTTTAAAGACTCTTCTGGTGATACCCGTCGCTTTATCGATTTGCGTAATGAGGTAGGCGACCGCTTTGTGTTGTTCGCTGGATTGGATGACGTCGTACTGGAAAGCATCGCTGTCGGTGCCGAAGGGTGGATCTCCGGAATGTCTAACGCCTTCCCACGTGAAGGCGAAACGCTGTTCCGCCTGGCGAAGCAAAAACGCTTTGAGGAAGCGCTGGCGCTGTACAGCTGGTTTATGCCGTTGTTGCACCTGGATGCGCGACCAGATTTGGTGCAGTGCATCAAGTTGTGTGAAGAGCTAGTGGGCCGTGGCAGCGCAGTTACCCGCCCACCACGTTTAGCGCTGCAAGGCGATACGCTTGCCGACGTCACTGCAGTGGTCAAAAAAGCGCTGGCAAACCGTCCGGCATTGCCGGACGTCGGCCTCTAATCGCCACACTCGCTCGCCCGGCTCACTGCCGGGCCTAACCACTTGCTAAACGAGGGAACCCATGCCCAACGCCTATACCATCAGTGGTCGACAGTTTATCGGCGGCCAGCGCCACGCCAGCGGCGAGGCCGATCTTGTCAGCCTGCGTGCTGATAACGGTCTGCCGACTGGTCACACTTTTTTCTCAGCCAGTGCCACAGAAGCTGCCGCAGCCGCTGATGCTGCCGCACAAGCATTCACGGCTTATTCACAACTCAGCGCCGAACGCCGCGCCGATTTTCTCGAGGCTATTGCCGACCAATTGGATGCCCTGAGTGAAGATTTCTTCAACTTCGCCATGCAGGAAACCGCGTTGCCATTCGCGCGTCTTAGTGGCGAGCGAGCCAGAACCAGTGGTCAGATGCGGCTATTTGCCACCTTGTTACGCCGAGGGGATGTACATGGCGTGCGCATAGACAGCGCATTGCCGCAGCGAACACCGTTGCCACGCCCAGATCTACGGCAATATCGCACTGCTATCGGCCCAGTCGCCGTATTTGGTGCCAGTAATTTTCCTCTGGCATTCTCCACGGCAGGTGGGGATACCGCCGCCGCACTCGCTGCAGGTTGCCCGGTGGTGTTCAAAGCGCACAGCAGCCATATGATCACTGCCGAATTGACTGCACAGGCAATTGAGCGGGCAAGAGAACAGCAAAACATCCCGGCTGGCGTCTTCAACATGATTTACGGCGATCGTATCGGTGCCGATCTGGTCCAGCACCCCGTAATTCAGGCGGTGGGCTTTACCGGCTCGTTACGTGGGGGAAGAGCCTTGTTCGATCTCGCTATGCGCCGGCCGCACCCTATCCCGGTATTTGCCGAGATGTCGAGCATCAACCCACTGATCGTTATGCCACAAGCGTTAGCCCGCCGTGGACAGCAGATTGCACACGAACTGGTCGCCTCTTTCACCTTGGGCAGTGGACAGTTTTGCACCAAACCTGGGTTGATCATCGTCCAGCGTGGTGAAGCATTTGACCAATTTGTCCAAGATATCGCCTTGAAGGTGAACGCTGCCACGCCACAGGCAATGCTGAACACCGGCACACTGACACATTTCCGCAGCGGGTTGGCTGCACTAGAAAAACAAACAGGTATTCGCCATCTTGCCGGTAACCGTGAAGAACACCCTTATCTGGCTGCGCCGCAACTGTACCAGGCCGACATCAACTTGCTGCTCAGCGGAAACCCGCTATTGCAGGAAGAAGTGTTTGGCCCCGTGGCCATTTTGGTGACGGTGGAAAATAACCAGCAACTGATGAGCGCGCTGGATAGCCTGCAAGGGCAATTAACCGCCACCTTACTGACCGACGAAGACGATTTAAATGACGCGGCACCGCTGGCCCAACAGCTGACTCGCAAAGCGGGGCGTGTACTGTTTAACGGCTATCCGACCGGGGTAGAAGTGTGTGATGCCATGGTGCACGGCGGCCCTTATCCAGCCACCAGCGATGCACGCGGCACCTCAGTGGGCACGCTGGCTATTGAACGCTTCCTGCGCCCGGTTTGCTTACAGAATTATCCGGCAGCACTGCTACCACCGCCGTTGCAAGACAGTAATCCGCTTGGCCTGCTGCGGCTGGTTAACGGTAGCTACACTCGTGACCCAATCCACTCATCTGCCAACAACTAGCCAGGCCGCATCTGCATGCCACCTAATAACAAAAGGGTAAACCCATGACAACCCAAGGCAAATTCAAGAAGCAGCTTACGCTCACCGATTTAACGTTTATCGGCCTGGGCGCAATATTTGGTTCAGGCTGGCTGTTCGCCGCCAGCCACGTCTCCTCCATCGCCGGCCCAGCCGGTATCTACTCCTGGCTGATAGGTGGCCTGGCCGTCTTACTGCTCGGGATTGTTTATTGTGAACTCGGTGCCGCACTTCCACGCGCTGGCGGCATTATTCGTTACCCGGTGTTCTCACACGGGGAACTGATGGGCTATTTACTGGGGTTTATTACCCTTATCGCGTTCTCCAGCCTAATATCGATAGAGATTGTCGCTGCCCGCCAATACGCCGCCGCCTGGTTTCCTTTTCTGAGCCAACCCGGCTCGGGCAACCCGACGTTGATCGGCTGGCTGGTCCAGTTAGTGTTGCTGTGTTTTTTCTTCGCCCTGAACTACTACAGTGTCAAAACCTTTGCGAAATCCAACAATTTGATCAGCGTGATCAAATTCGTGGTGCCGCTGTTGGTTATCGTAGTGCTGTTCAGCTTCTTCAAACCTGAAAACCTGCACAGCCAGGGGTTTGCGCCCTTCGGCTCCGCCGGGGTGGAAGCGGCCATTTCAGCCGGCGGCATTATTTTCGCCTATTTGGGCCTGACACCGATTATCTCGGTCGCCAGCGAAGTACAAAATCCACAACGCACCATTCCTATTGCACTGATCCTGTCGGTGGTGTTGTCCACGATTATTTATGTGCTGCTCCAGGTGGCCTTCCTCGGCAGTATTCCCAGCGAAATGCTAAGCGGTGGCTGGGCCGGCATCAGCCAGCAATTTTCACTGCCCTACCGGGATATCGCTATCACGTTGGGTATGGGCTGGTTGGCATTTCTGGTGGTAAGTGACGCGATTATCTCGCCGAGCGGCACCGGCAACATTTATATGAATGCCACGCCGCGTGTGGTGTACGGCTGGGCGCGCGCCGGTACTTTCTTTAAGATCTTTACCCGTGTCGACGGTGAGTCCGGTATCCCACGCCCTGCGCTGTGGCTGACATTTGCACTCTCAATCTTCTGGACGCTGCCTTTCCCCTCTTGGGAAAAGCTGATCGGCGTGGTGTCCGCCGCACTGGTACTGAGTTACGCCATTGCGCCTGTTACCGCTGCGGGTCTACGCCGCAATGCACCTGATCTGCCGCGCCCCTTCTTCGTGCGTGGGTTCTGCGTGCTTGGCCCGGTATCTTTTATCATCTCGGCGTTAATCGTCTACTGGTCCGGCTGGAACACGGTTTCCTGGCTGCTCGGTCTGCAAATCCTGATGTTTGTGGTCTATATCCTGTTCAAAAACAAAGTGCCAACCCACGCCGTCAGCCTGAAGCAACAAGTTTGGTCCTCACTGTGGCTGATCGCCTTCTATGCGCTGATTATTATCACGTCCTATCTCGGTAGTTTTGGCGGTATCAACGCTATCGGCCACCCGTGGGACACCCTCACAGTGGCGGTCATTGCGTTAGTGATCTATTACTGGGGTGCCTATACCTGTTTACCTCAGGCGAATTTTACCGGCGATGAAGAAGAGTAACTGCGGAGGAGATATCTGATGACGCAAACCCAACACCTGTCGCTGAACGAAGCCTATGATCTTGCGCTGCGCGCATTGCGCAGCAACGGCTTCAGCACAGAGCATGCCGATGCGGTCGCGCAAAATGTCACTGCCGGTGAACGCGACGGCTGCGCTTCACACGGCTTGTACCGCGTACTCGGCTGCGTGCGTTCGCTGTGGGCCGGCAAAGTCTCTGCCGACGCCATCCCAACGCTGATCGATCAGGCCCCAGGAATTTTGCGGGTAAACGCCCACGACGCTTTCTCGTTGCTGGCCTACCGTACGGCACTGCCCACCTTTATCGACAAGGTGCAAACTAATGGCATAGCCGCGCTGGCCATTAACCACTGTGTGCATTACTCCGCGCTATGGGCTGATATCGAACCGTTAACCGATCAGGGGCTGGTTGCGCTGGCCTGTACACCTAGCCATGCCTGGGTCACTCCTGCCGGTGGAACCCGGCCATTGTTTGGCACTAACCCTATCGCCTTCGGTTGGCCTCGCCCACACCGCCCTCCCTTTATTTTTGATATGGCTACCAGTGCGGCGGCGCGTGGGGAGATTGAACTGCATCGTCGCGCAGGTACGCCGCTACCACCAGGCTGGGGCATAGACCAACAGGGAGAACCTTCTACCGATGCCGCCAGTGTGTTGCAAGGCGCGATGCTGACCTTTGGCGGTCATAAAGGATCGGCGTTGGCGGCGATGGTAGAACTGCTTGCAGGACCATTGATTGGTGATATGACCAGTAAAGAGTCGCTGGCCTATGATGAACAGACCGGTTCATCGCCTTACGGTGGTGAGCTTATTATCGCGATGGATCCCGATCGTTTTCTGGGTGCAGACAAAGTCGCCCATTTAGCCAGGGCGGAAGCTTTATTCGCTGATATGAACGAGCAAGGAGCGCGTATTCCAGGAGAACGGCGTTATCAGCAACGACAATACAGCGAGCGGCATGGCATTACCCTGCCACAGACGCTGTATGAAGAAATTGTGGCTCTCTGCCGCTGAATGACACAGGCCCGCAGCAGTGAACTGCGGGCTTTAATAGAAAGGTTACCTGACCACCATAACGGAAATGTTGGCATGTCGCACAATGGCCGCAGCATTGGAACCCAGCAGATAAGTTTTCACACTTGGGCGGCGCGAACCGATGATGATCAGATCAGCGTCAATTTCTTCCGCCAGTTCCAGTACCTGATCGCGTGGCGAACCGAAGCTGACGGTATAATCGAGACGTTCCAGCGGAATATCGATTTCCGACATGATTTTCTTGAGCTTATCTATGGCCTTCACTTCCGCCTGGTTTTCAAACTCTTTAATGCCAAACGAATACGCAGTGACGAACGCCGAAGCATCCGGCAGCGTATGAAGGAAATGCACTTTGGCTCCAGAAAGGTTCGCCAGATACTCAACATGCTTCAACGCATGCTCGGTCAACAGATCTTCTTCAATATCTATCGGCACTAATATTGTCTTGTACATATCACATCCCTTCTATGTAACCGTAGTGCTTACAGGGTACTGCCGAGAGAGATAAGGGTGAACCGCTTTCTCACGCTTTTGTGATCGGCGGTAAATACTGGTTAAGATAATTCCTTATTTAACAAAATATAAACACCACAGCTCTAACAACTAGCCGAATAATTATTTAAAATATGATCAAATAAGCTGTAAATACACGGCCTTCACCGCCGCAGCGGTTTTATTGGCTACCGAGAGTTTTTTAATCGAATTGCCAATATGAAAATTCACTGTCCGCTCACTCAGCCCCATTAGCATGGCAGTTTCTTCAGCGGTTTTTCCTTCACTACACCAACGCAAGATTGTCTTCTCACGCGGTGTCAGAACATCTTTGATCGCCTCATCGTTCACCGACAGTAATGCTTCACGTAACAACAGGATTTTTTAAGAGCATTCTTAGGGAATGGTCATCATTCGCCGTCTAATTTTTAATCACTACAAGACAGTGTTTGAGAAGCCATTGACCCCGCTCTGCGGGGATTTTTTGGACTTTTAACGTTCCACGGAAGGGAAAGGCTGCATAAATATGAAGCTACAAGGTTTGCTTTGGTGCTGATTGATCAACGGTACTAATCGTTTGAAATGTTCAGTTTGGCAATGAGTATCCAGCGCGGCCCGATCAGGCCACTCTTCAACAAAAATAAAATGCCCCGGATCCTGATGATCAATGAACAGTTCATAGGAAAGGCAAAGTGGTTTATGCCGGGTTTTCTCCACCAGCTCCTGATACAGCGGCATCACCGTTTCAACACAATCAAGCTTGATAAAATCTTCTGCAATCACCTTTAGCATAGCGTCCTTTCTTTTTAGCGTAACTATTTCATGGGGTCACTCTACCTGTGAAAAACAAACTTTACCTTTATTCATCGCGGTGATGATTCAAAGCTTGGCATTCGGTGATTACGCGCACAGATATTCATCACCAGGCTTGAATCACGCTCGCGCACATGTGAACGTTAAGTTAATTAATTGTCAATTTTTGGTATCTACAAAAAGATCTTCCGTGACCGCACGGCCAGGATCGCGTTCATCGCGGTTTTTTTTGACCACAAAGGCCTGACCATTAGTCCTTTAGACCTTTAGGGAAACCTGAAAATCGAGGGCGAATGATCCGTAGTGGCAATGGATGCAGGAAAGCGGCCGGTCTTACGCCGGCCCCAATCGTTCAACCTGTTTGAGAGGTTTAACCCAGTGAACAATACGACCTACACCAGTCCCGCGCTCAATTCAGCCATCAAGAAGACCTGGCGCAGATTGATCCCCCTGATGTTCTCTTTATATTTCGTCGCCTTTATCGATCGCGTGAACGTGGGTTTTGCCAAGGACGCGATGTCTATTGATATCGCCTTGTCGCAATCCGCCTTTGCCTTGGGTGCGGGGATTTTCTTCGCGGCTTACGCCATCTTCGGTATTCCTGCCAACCTGATGATGAATAGATTGGGAGCGAAGGTTTGGCTCAGCGCCACCACAGCGGTATGGGGTGGACTATCGGCCTGCACCGGTTTCGTCAGCAACGAATATCAATTTATCGCCCTACGCTTCCTGCTGGGGTTGGCCGAGGCTGGTTTCTACCCCGGGATCTTATTGCTCGCTTCAATTTATTTCCCCAACAAGATCCGGGCCTCTGTAATAGGTATCTTTGTGCTCGGCGTTCCCGCAGCCTTGACTCTCGGTTCGCCTATTTCTGGTGCATTGCTCGAAATGCACGGCGTGCTGGGGCGGCCAGGTTGGTTCTGGATGTTTGTGCTGGAAGGATTGCCGGCCGTAGTCCTGGGGATCTTCGCCTATTTCTATCTTGACGATAGCCCGGCTAAGGCACGTTATCTGACTCCGGAAGAAAAGCAGGCGTTAGTGTCACAATTAGCCCTGGAGCAAAAAAATACAGAGACCAGCAGCGTAAAAGATGCGCTGAGGAATACCAAGGTTTGGCACCTGGCTTTTATTTACGGCACCATTCAGGTCGGCGTGTACGGCCTGTTGTTTTTCCTGCCCTCGCAAGTGGCCTCACTGATGGGCACCAATATTGGGTTTAAAGCATCATTGGTAGCGGCGATCCCGTGGGCAGTGTCTGCATTTGGGGTCTATTACATCCCGCGTTATGCAGACCGCAAAACCGCCCGCCGTTTACCCATAGCTATCGGCTGTATGGTCATTGCCGCGTTGGGATTGGTTGTCTCTTCCTATGCCGATCCGATTCTTGCCATTATTGCACTGTGCTTTTGCGCCGTCAGCTTTCTGGCAGTGCAACCGATATTCTGGACTCTTCCGGCACAGATCCTTTCAGGCCCTGCGCTGGCGGCTGGCATCGGCTTTTGCACCACATTGGGCGCACTGTTCAGTTTCCTGGCGCCGTTAATACGGACCGAGGCGGAACTGCGCTTCAATAGCCCGCATGCAGGCTTGATCGTGCTGGCAATGTTCTCATTGCTGTGCGCCGCGCTCATCTTCGCCCTAAAAGGTTGGGCAGCGAACAGCACCAGAAAAAACGCTCAGGTCAGTAGATAATCTCGTAATTGAAGCCATTCGATTTAGCTTATATTGAAGTGGTTAATGGGAGACTGACCCTCAGGCACATTTTCGGAGGGTCTTCCATGGAGGCATTAAGCGCTATTATCGCCAAATATGGCCCGGAGCCCGGCTTCCTGTTACTGCTCATTTTCTTGTTTGCGTTGGGTAAGTCGGTCATTTTCATTTCTTCAGTGCTGCCGCCCGCGTCAGTGACGCTGATGTTGGGTATTGTCGCCGGTAAGCCGGTACTGGCCGACATGCATGTCTGGGCGGCGATTACTCTGGGGGCCCTGCTCGGCTCCATTTTATCCTTCCATTGCGGTGCATGGCTTCAAAAGCGCGGAAGCGGAAACTGGGTGCCAGCCCGATATCATGGCGCATTGCACAACGCGAAATCCGCGCTACAAAAAAACGGGATCCCGCTCTTGTTCATATCGCGTTTTTTGGCTGTGATGCGCTACACCGTACCTTTGGTCGCCGGTATGATCTCTCTGCCACGCAAGCAGGTCTATTGTGCCAGTGCGTTGTCTGCCGGGGTTTGGTCCGTGGCCCTGATGTCAGTTGGGCAGCTATTTTGAGTGCTGTTATTGGTTAACGATGCCAAAATGGCAAAGAGATGAAACTCACCTTGCCATCACAATCCTGTTGTCATTCCGGTTATTGTGGACGAAATTCCAGCGCGGCATTTTTAACGACACGATAAACAGCTGGTGAGGGCGGTTTGGGAAAGCTGGCATTTGCGATTGCCACTATGGCTGCGTGGCAAAGAACAGGGTCACCACCTTCGGCTTTGACATCTATAAGCATGCCATTTGGAGCCAGTTTAATTCTCAACGAGCATTCCTTACCGGCGTAGGCATCGACATTTTGAAAATGGCTTTGAATAGCCGCTCTTACCTGCGCGATGTACGTATTGACCTCATCCCCAGATGCTGGCGTAGTTTTACCTTCCCGGCCAGCAAAAAGCGCATCTACACCGTCTTCAGATGCCCCTGGTTTAATCGTAGAACGGGGCTTAGAGCACCCTGCTAACAGCAGCGTGGCAATCACAAGCAATAATGTCGGTACGCTAACGCCAAACCCTAAATTAACTTTCCTCACGATTCCCTTCCTTTTAAAACAGCCTGTGGGCTGGCCATATACAGACCCAGGTAGAGCAGACAATGCCACCCCACTTACTGTTACCTTATAATTACCTCGTTAAACTGCAAAAGCCCACTCAGGTGGGCCTATTCTCATTCAGTTCTGGCGGATAGCGCGCTTCATTTCCCGCTCACCCGGCGATTGTGTTTTGACTGAAAGAGGTGCGACAAACTCTTTCCACTCTTTACCGCCCGATGGGTCTGTAGATGTCTTGCTATGCAACTCATAATCATCTTTTTGGTCCGCGCATCCTGACAGCACAACCACGCCCAGAGCAACTATTAGCAATTTACGCATGTCTATATCCTTATAGGTAAAATCCGCACAAATGATAACAAATCTCAATTACGAGATAAAGCATTGGCCTGAAAGCAAAAATAGACATCCCAGTATGGTGCGCGAAGTACCAGATACTTTCATTCACACCCAACCTGCCAAGCTTATTGCCGCTGGTGGCATCAATGTGGATCAGGTCAAAAGCATGCTTGATGACGACCACGACGTTACGCAAATGCACTTCGGAACGATTCTTGGCATTACCTGAGGAGGTGATACGGCTTATAATTAGAAAATATTATCATTGGCGTGATACGCCACGTCGGCATAAGCGGTGAGTCCCTGATAGCCCATGTATCAATACCCTGAACATCTGACCGAAGAAGTCGCCAATCTGCCGCAAACCTGTGGCGTCTATTTCTTTCACGGGGACAGCGACGCTCATCCTCTATACATAGGTAAGAGCGTCAATATTCGCCGCCGTGTTCAGTCTCACCTGCGTAATCCGCGTGAAGCGCGATTACTTGCCGCTACCCGTCGTATAACCTGCATCGAGACAGTGGGTGAGATTGGTGCGCTACTGCTTGAATCATCCATGGTTAAACAGCAAAGTCCTCTTTACAACAAGCGGCTGCGTAAAATTCGCCGACTTTGTGCGTTGCAAGTACAGGACTCCCAGACGCGTATCGTTTACAGCGATGCGCTGGACTTTTCCCGAACGCCGAACTTATACGGTCTGTTTCTGCGACGCTCAGCAGCCGTCGACTTTCTGCTCGATATTGCCGATCGGGAACGGCTCTGTCTGACTCACCTGGATATTGAAAAAGGGCGCCCCGGGCAACCCTGCTTTCGCCACCAATTAGGCAAGTGTGCAGGAGTATGCTGCGGGAAGGAAACCTCGCAAGCCCACCAGACCAGACTGCTCAGTGCCCTGGAGC
Source organism: Serratia grimesii NBRC 13537 (assembly GCF_001590905.1). Taxonomy (GTDB): domain Bacteria; phylum Pseudomonadota; class Gammaproteobacteria; order Enterobacterales; family Enterobacteriaceae; genus Serratia; species Serratia grimesii. The sequence goes on along the minus strand of NZ_BCTT01000006.1, from coordinate 572,356 downwards.
AGGCCCAGGTACGACACTGGCCATTCCCCGGAAGGATCGCTATCGAGGAACGGCAAGGCCAACTCACAGCCTTCCATATAATCAGTAACTGGTTCTACCTCGGTACTGCGCCATCGCTACATGAAGCTGAAAAACTCAGTTTTCCGGCCGATGAATTCGACCGAGACTGTTATCGTATTCTTTGTCGACGACTATTCCATGAAAGCCGCGAGCACATTCACTTGATTGACAAGGTTTAACACCTACACAAACAAACCTCCCTTGCGGAACACTCAAACAAGCAGGCTCACCTCATAAGAAGTTTCATTATCAATTTTGTAGGAAATCGGCAGTGAGAAGGCCATAGAAATGGTGCGTCGGTATGCTCACCTTGCGCCAGATCACTTAACTGAATATTCACGTTGGATTAATGCAATTTTTGAGAAGTGTGTCCCAATTAGGGTACGCAAAGAAAAATCAGAAAGGAAGAAAACACGCTAACTGCATGATTTGTTGGTGGGTCGTACAGGGTTCGAACCTGTGACCAATTGATTAAGAGTCAACTGCTCTACCAACTGAGCTAACGACCCAACGGGTTAAATTATTCGCCTCCCCACTTCGAATGTCAAACGCTTACACTCATTAGTTTTTTTCATGCGATATTTTTAACCTCTTGTTTTATCAATGAGATAAGTCACATTAGGGCTATTAATCTGCTACGAGCCAGAGTACTCTTCCGCCCCCAAGACGTCCGATTTGCCTCCGCAGTGTAAAGAACAATCGACTTTTATCCCTCGCATAAATGTTGTAAACATGTTGCACAAAGGTGGCGTTATTGCACTACCTTACTAAAGCCGGGAAAACCGGATAATCGTATAAAAAAGAGCCACTTCAGAGCTCGCTATTTCACTCATGACAGGTAAAACAGGACATCATCAGATGGTAGATCAATCTAAAATAGCCGCAGAGGCATCGCCAGAATCAGAAGATCATCTACGGCGAAACCTAACCAACCGACATATTCAACTGATTGCCATTGGTGGCGCTATCGGTACCGGTCTGTTTATGGGCTCCGGCAAAACCATCAGTCTGGCCGGGCCTTCCATCATCTTCGTGTACATGATTATCGGCTTTATGCTGTTCTTCGTGATGCGAGCCATGGGCGAGCTGTTGCTCTCCAATCTTGAATACAAGTCCTTCAGTGATTTCGCTGCCGACTTGCTTGGCCCTTGGGCTGGCTTCTTCACCGGTTGGACCTACTGGTTCTGTTGGGTCGTCACTGGTATCGCCGACGTAGTGGCGATTACCGCCTACGCGCAATTCTGGTTTCCCGGACTGTCACAGTGGATCGCCTCGTTACTGTGTATCTTGTTGTTGCTGGGCCTGAATCTGGCAACGGTGAAGATGTTTGGTGAGATGGAATTCTGGTTCGCGATGATCAAAATCGTCGCCATTGTTGGGCTGATCGTAGCCGGGCTGGTAATGATCGCTATGCAATTCCAGTCGCCTACCGGTACCGTCGCATCGTTCTCACACCTGTGGAATGACGGCGGTATGTTCCCGAAAGGCATCAGCGGCTTCTTCGCCGGTTTCCAGATTGCAGTGTTCGCCTTTGTCGGCATTGAACTGGTGGGTACTACCGCAGCTGAAACCAAAGATCCTGAAAAAGTGCTTCCACGCGCCATCAACTCAATTCCAATCCGTATCATCATGTTCTACGTATTCGCTCTGATCGTGATTATGTCGGTCACACCATGGAGTTCAGTGGTTGCCGACAAGAGCCCGTTCGTAGAACTGTTCGTGCTGATTGGTCTGCCTGCAGCAGCCAGCGTGATCAACTTTGTGGTGCTGACCTCCGCGGCCTCTTCCGCCAACAGTGGGGTGTTCTCCACCAGCCGTATGTTGTTTGGTCTGGCACAGGAAGGCGATGCACCGAAGTCGTTCGCTAACTTGTCCAAAAGAGCAGTACCGGCTAACGGCCTGACCTTCTCGTGTATCTGCCTGCTGGGTGGCGTGGTGCTGATTTACCTGATCCCGAACGTCATGACGGTATTCACGCTGGTCACCACCGTTTCGGCAATCCTGTTTATGTTCGTATGGACCATCATTCTGTGTTCGTATCTGGTTTATCGTAAGCAACGCCCGGCGCTGCACCAGAAATCGATCTACAAGATGCCGGCCGGCAAACTGATGTGCTGGGTATGTATGGCGTTCTTTGCCTTTGTACTGGTACTACTGACACTGCGTGATGACACCCGTCAGGCGCTTATCGTCACGCCGCTGTGGTTTGTGGTGCTCGGTCTGTCCTACGTGTTCCTGCGCAAGAAGAAAGTATCTTAACGCTCTTCAGGGGGATAGTTCACTGTCCCCCTGATTCCTCTCTGCCGGTGCCTAACGCGGCCGGATCCCATCGATAATCACTCTCTGCACGTTTTCCACCGTCTGCTGAAAAAATGCCTCATCCTCTAAGGTCTTACCGGTCACAGCTTCTACCTGCACCCAAAAATCGGCATAGTGTTGGGTGGTCGCCCACAGCATGAAAATCAGATGGTGCGGCTCTACCGCTGCGATATGGCCTTCGGCAATCCAGCGCTCAATCATGGCAGACTTTTCGTCCACCAGCGCCTTCAGCCCACCTTGCAGTTCCTGTTTTAGCAGCGGTGCGCCTTGGATCATCTCCAGACAAAAAAGCCGTGAAGCCTGCGGATGATGGCGAGAGACCTCAAGTTTCAATCGGATATATTCACGAATAGCCTGCAAAGGTTCCTGATCGGCACGTAGCGCCTTTAACGGCGCCAGCCACACCTCGAGAATACCTTTCAACACCGCAACATAGAGCTCTTCTTTGGAAGGGAAGTAATACAGCAGATTGGTTTTGGAGACGTCGGCGCGTTCCGCCACCTGCTCCAGGCTAGTGCCATGAATACCGTACAGCGAGAAAAACTCCAGCGCCGCGTCCATGATGGTGCTGCGTTTTGCGGCCACCGCACGCGAGCGGCGTGTGGGGGGTTTAACGGCTTGTGGCTTCACTGCGGCTCCTTGGCGCAACATAATTCGAGCAAGCATAACAAAGCCGTCAGGTGAAACCCACGCTTTTGCCTACCCCTTCCGAGTGATTCTTTGCACCTTTAATGCGCAGCGACGCCTGTTTTTTGTGCAGCTATTTTTGACCAAATGGTCTGTTTTAGACCGTTTGCTCAACCAAACCATCACGCCTTAAAAACAATCAATTGATAATCAAGTCATTTTTAAAACTGGCACTGCGTTTGCAATAACCGCCGTATCCCACGCTGCCAACAGAACATATTCAGGCAACGTGTGTACCGCTCTATTCGCAGACCCGAGGTGTTCAAATGAAAATTGGCGTATTTATTCCCATCGGTAACAACGGCTGGCTGATATCCAGTAATGCACCACAGTACAAACCTACGTTTGAACTCAACAAAACCATCGTGCAGAAGGCCGAGCACTACAACTTCGATTTCGCTTTGTCGATGATAAAATTGCGCGGCTTCGGCGGTAAAACCGAGTTCTGGGATCACAACATGGAATCCTTCACCCTGATGGCCGGGCTGGCTGCCGTCACCTCACGCATCAAGATTTACGCCACGGCGGCCACGTTGACCATGCCACCAGCGATTGTCGCTCGCATGGCCTCCACCATTGATTCAATCTCCAACGGGCGCTTTGGCCTGAATGTGGTGACCGGTTGGCAAAAACCGGAATACGAGCAAATGGGCATGTGGCCGGGTGACGATTACTTTGGGCGTCGCTACGACTATCTGGCGGAATACGTCAATGTACTGCGCGATCTGTGGGGCACGGGCAAATCCGACTTCAAAGGCGAGTTCTTTCAGATGGACGACTGCCGCGTTAGCCCCCAACCACAGGCGGACATCAAGGTGATCTGCGCCGGACAAAGCGACGCGGGCATGGCCTTCTCGGCTAAATATGCCGATTACAACTTCTGCTTTGGCAAAGGCGTCAACACGCCAACCGCCTTTGCACCAACCGCGGCACGCTTGAAAAGTGCCGCCGACAGCGAAGGTCGCAGTGTGGCCTGCTATGTGTTGTTTATGATTATTGCCGATGAAACCGACGAGGCCGCCCGCACCAAATGGGAAAGCTATAAAGCCGGGGCCGATACCGAGGCGCTGGCCTGGCTAACCGAGCAAAGCGGCAAGGACACCAAATCCGGTGCCGACACTAACGTGCGTCAGATGGCAGACCCAACCTCTGCCGTTAACATCAATATGGGTACGCTGGTAGGTTCCTACGCCAACGTGGCACGCATGATGGATGACATCGCCACTGTGCCCGGTACCGAAGGCGTGCTGCTGACCTTTGATGACTTCGTCAAAGGGGTGGAAGACTTCGGTGAGCGTATCCAGCCTCTGATGAAAAGCCGCGCCGACGTTTGCCCGCAGACCGCTACAAACCGCGAGGTGGCATGATGAAAATTGTCGAGAGCCAACCCGTAGTACGCCGTCAGTCACCGTTGGTTGGAAGCACAGTAACCCTGCCCGCCCGCCCGGAGGCCATCGCTTTTGCACCGCAGGAAACTGCATTGATCGTGGTCGATATGCAAAATGCCTACGCTTCGCAAGGCGGTTATCTGGACCTTGCCGGTTTTGATGTTTCCGCCACCGCTCCAGTGATCGCTAACATTAAACGTGCCATCAGTACCGCACGCGCGGCTGGCGTTAAAGTGATCTTCTTCCAAAACGGCTGGGACAACCAGTACGTCGAAGCTGGCGGCCAAGGATCGCCAAACTGGCATAAATCCAACGCGCTGAAGACCATGCGCAAACACCCAGAACTCATGGGTAAACTGCTGGCCAAGGGCGACTGGGATTACGATCTGGTTGACGAATTGCAACCACAGCCGGGCGATATTGTGATCCCGAAACCACGTTACAGCGGCTTCTTCAATACACAGCTCGACAGCCTGCTGCGCTCTTATGGCATTCATCATCTGGTGTTTACCGGCATCGCCACTAACGTCTGTGTCGAATCTACGCTGCGCGACGGCTTTTTTCTCGAGTACTTCGGCATTGTGCTCGCCGACGCCACGCACCAAGCCGGGCCGCTCTTTGCTCAGCAAGCTGCGCTGTACAACATCGAGACCTTCTTTGGTTGGGTATCGGACGTCGACAGCTTCTGTGATGCACTTTCCACCCCACTCAGCCAAACGGCATGAGTTTTGCCTGCCCTAAGGCGAACAAAATCATTCACCAGGAGCACAACGATGCCAAAAACAATAATTACACCACCGGGTACCGGTAAACCGCTTGCACCATTTGTCCCCGGTACATTGGCCGACGGCGTGGTTTATGTCTCGGGTACGCTGGCATTCGATAAAGACAATAACGTGGTGCATGTCGGTGATGCCGCAGCACAAACCCGACACGTGCTGGAAACCATCAAGAGCGTGATTGAAACCGCCGGCGGCAATATGGATGACGTAACCTTTAACGCGATATTCCTCACCGACTGGCAAAACTATGCTGCCGTCAATCAAGTGTATGCCGAGTACTTCCCAGGCGATAAACCGGCTCGCTACTGCATTCAATGCGGATTAGTGAAACCGGACGCACTGATCGAAATCGCCACCGTCGCCCATATCGGTCGCTGAGCCAACATCCGTAGAGGATCGAGCATGTACTTTGAGATTTTAGGAAAAGACACGCCACTGGCTCCAACACTGGTCCTTTCCGCTGGACTGGGTGGTGCAGGCAGCTTCTGGCAACCGCAGATTGAAGCGCTGAGCCAGCATTTCCAGGTGGTGGTTTACGACCATTTCGGTACCGCCAGCAGTAAAGGGAGGGTGCCGGAGGGTTACAGCATGGCCGATATGGCGGATGAAGTGGCACAGTTGCTGCGCAGTCTCAATATTGAACGTTGTTATTTCGTCGGCCACGCGCTTGGCGGCATGATTGGCCTGCAATTAGCACTTACCCATCCGCAGCTGGTTGGCAAACTGGTGGTGGTCAACGGCTGGACGACACTGGACAGCCAGACCCGACGCTGCTTCAACGTACGCCAGGATCTGCTCCTCAACAGCGGCGTGGAAGCCTACATACGTGCCCAACCTCTGTTCCTGTTCCCCGCCGACTGGCTGTCACAGCACGACGTTCTGCTGGATGACGAGTTACGGCATCAGACTGCGCATTTTCAGGGAACGGAAAACCTGCTGCGCCGCCTGAATGCCCTGATGAATACTGATTTCAGGCCATATTTGGCAGACATCACCACTCCGACATTGGCACTGTGTTCCCGCGACGATCTCTTGGTGCCCTATCACTGTTCGCATCAGCTGGCAGCAAGTCTGCCAAACGGTGAACTGGCAGAGATGGCGTACGGCGGCCACGCCATGAGCGTGACCGACGCAGATAACTTTAATCGCATCTTGCTGGATTGGTTGTTGAAAACACAAAACGCCAAAACCAGTCTCGTACACTAGACCCGGAGAAACCTCATGCAAAGCCAAATGCTGCTTGCCGATGCACCGCCACTGCCGCAGCCCGTCGAAAAACAGGACTTCCGCAACGCCATGGCGCGCCTGGGTTCGGCAGTCAATATCATCACCACTGATGGCCCTGGCGGTCGCGCCGGTTTTACTGCCTCAGCCGTATGCAGTGTCACCGACACACCGCCCACATTGTTGGTGTGTTTGAACCGATCTGCATCTGTCTATTCGGTGTTCAAGCAAAACCAAACGCTGTGCGTCAATACACTGGCGGCAGAACACGAATCGCTGTCGAATCTGTTCGGCGGTAAAACACCGATGGACATGCGATTCTCTGCGGCGCGCTGGTCTACGCTGGCGACTGGTGCGCCGATGCTGCACGGTGCGATCGTATCTTTCGATTGCCAGATTAGCCAAATTGTCAGTGTCGGCACCCACGACATTCTGTTCTGTCAGGTCGTGGCGCTAACGCGTAATGATGACAGCCACGGTCTGGCCTACTTCGATCGGCGCTATCATTCTCTGCTGAAACAGTGACTGGAAAATAACAGCCTGAAGCACACTCACCTGCACCTCAAACCTGCCCCACACAATTTTGGAGATGACGATGGCGAATACCTGGTTTCCTCAATGGCGCATGAAACAAGGCAGTCTGGACGGTGCAATCGTCGCACCCGATGAACGGTTACCGCTTGCACAGACGCTGGTGATGGGTTTACAGCATGCGGTAGCGATGTTTGGTGCCACAGTTCTGATGCCACTCCTGATGGGCTTTGATGCAAATCTGGCGATTTTAATGTCCGGTATCGGCACGCTGCTGTTTTTTCTGGTGGTAGGTGGACGGGTACCTAGCTACCTCGGTTCCAGTGCGGCATTTGTCGGGTTGGTCATCACTTTGACAGGGTATAGCGGCCAGGGTGCCAACCCCAATATTGCGCTGGCGCTCGGCGGTATCATCGCCTGTGGACTGGTGTATCTGTTGATCGGCTTTGTGGTGATGAGCGTGGGGACACGCTGGATAGAACGTCTGATGCCACCGGTGGTAACCGGTGCCGTGGTCATGGCGATCGGGCTGAACCTGGCACCTATCGCCGTACGTAGCGTATCGGCTTCTCATTTTGACAGCTGGATGGCAGTAGTCACCATTCTCTGTATTGGATCGGTGGCGGTATTTACCCGCGGATTGATGCAACGGCTACTGATTCTGGTTGGGTTGATCGCCGCCTATCTGATTTACGTGGTGGCAACCAACGGTTTTGGACTTGGCAAACCGGTTGATTACAGCGCATTGAGCCAAGCAGCCTGGTTGGGATTGCCACAATTCACCGCGCCAGCATTTAACCTGCACGCGATGCTGCTGATCGCCCCGGTAGCGATTATTTTAGTGGCAGAAAACCTCGGGCATGTGAAAGCGGTAGCGGGCATGACCGGACGGGATCTCGATCCTTACATCGGCCGCGCTTTCGTCGGTGATGGGCTGGCTACCATGCTATCCGGCTCTGTGGGCGGTACCGGGGTGACCACCTATGCTGAAAATATCGGTGTAATGGCGGTGACCAAGATTTACTCTACGCTGGTATTCGTCGCAGCAGCGATCGTGGCGATCGTATTGGGCTTTTCACCGAAGTTCGGCGCGCTGATTCATACGATTCCCGGCCCCGTGCTGGGGGGTGCATCGGTCGTGGTGTTCGGTTTAATTGCCGTCGCTGGCGCACGCATTTGGGTGCAGAACAAGGTGGATCTTGGCGACAACGGTAACCTGATTATGGTGGCGGTTACGCTGGTGCTGGGCGCCGGGGATTTTGCCTTGACCATTGGCAACTTCACCATGGGCGGGATAGGCACCGCCACATTCGGTGCCATTATTCTCAATGCCCTGCTGCGCAAGCGTAAAACATTGCCACTGGCGGACAGTCCCATGCGTTAATGAATTACCGTGGCCCGAAGATCGGGCCTTATTCAGCAAGTGCTGCCGCTTTTCCTTTGCGGCGTATGCGCAGTTCGCTGACCAACACACCCAACACGATTAACGCACAACCTAACAAAGCGATCCCAGGCAGACGCTCACCGGCAAGGCGTCCAACCAGCCCTGCCCACACTGGCTCCCCCGCGTAAATGACGGTGGCACGTGTCGGTGAAACACTGCGCTGTGCCCAGTTCATCGTCAGCTGAATGATGGCACTGGCAAGCCCCAGCCCGACCGCGCTGTAGAGCAAATAATTGGAGTATGGCGGCACAGACTCACCGGTCGGGACCATCATCAAGAACGCAGTCATCGAGGCTGTCGCCAATTGCACCACCGTTACCCGTTTAACATTGACCTTGCCTGCATAGGCACCAATTAAAATAATCTCGGCAGCCATTCCCAACGTACCAATCAACGTCAGTACCTCACCAATGCTGAGTGTCATATCGGTGCTGCTCGGTGCTGCCAGTAACATCAAACCGGTGAATGCCAGTAACACACCGACCCACGCCATCACGCCGGGGAAACGCCCCAGCACGAGCCATTGCAACAACGGTACCATCGGCACATACATGGCGGTAATAAACGCCGACTGGCTGCTGCTGATCGTCTGTAGTCCTACCGTTTGCAGGCCGTAGCCGAACATAATGGCAATGCCGATAAACACGCCCGCTTTCAGCTCATACCAGGTCAGCCCACGCATAGCCCGCAGGGAAAACACCATCAATACCAATGTGGCAGCGGCAAAGCGCAACCCCACGAAAAAGAACGGGCCGCTGACCTGCATTGCGTAATGTACCGCCAGGAAGGTACCGCCCCAGATCATGGTGATGAAAATCAACACCGCTTCCTGCCGCTTTATTGTGGGTATAAAGGTGGAAATAAAGGATTTTTTTACTGCAGACACCGGCTTGCCCTTCCTGCTGGGTGCAATATAATGCACAGATCCTGCCAGTATGAGGTAAAGCCCGCGGATGAGCAATGCAGAGAACAGCGGTAAACATGAAGCCCCCAAGGTGCTGCAATATCTGAGCAGCAACCTGCGCAGCTATCGCCAACAAGCAGGACTAAGCCAAGTGGCGTTGGCAGAAAGATCTTGTGTCAGTCGCCGCATGCTGGCCGGTATTGAAGCCGGTGACCGCAACGTCAGTCTGGCGGTGCTGGACAAACTCGCCGACGCGCTGAATATCGCCTTCACCGATCTGATCCAAGCGCCTGAAGCGCGTGGTAACCATCTGGTGGGTGAATTAGCCTGGCAAGGGCGACAACCAGAAAGTCAGGCGCTGTTCGCCGCTAGTGTGCCTGCACGCCAACGGGTTGAACTGTGGGAATGGACACTGATGCCGGGCGAACATTATGACTCCGTACCTGACGCTGAAGGCTGGAGCGAAATTATCTATGTGATCGCCGGCAGTCTGACGTTGTTGTTGGAACAGCAAACATTGATTCTGGATGCTGGCCAAACCCAGGTATTCAACAGCGATCAGCACTATGCTTATGCTAACCGTACAGATCATCCATTGCGTTTTATTCGCAACGTCACCTTCTGATCACCACGGTAGCCCGTGTATTCCGTGGGTTGTCACCTGTCTGTCGTGCATATGTCATGTTGCTGTCGTGGCTATCTGCAATGTCTGCCCCTACACTTTGCCTCAGTGATGACTCACGTTGGAGAACGCAATGCAAACCTACCGCATCAGGCAACTACGGCTGGACAAAGGCTGGTCACAGGAACAATTGGCCACTATCGCCGGGCTCAGTACCCGCACCGTACAACGTATTGAAAATGGCGAGCAAGCCAGTCTGGAAACCCTGACCGCGATCGCAGCCGCATTGGGAGTACAGGTCAGCGATCTCTACCAGCCAATACCAGCACAAGACGAAAATCAGGGTGAGACCGAACAAACAATTCGTCGGCAGGTTGAAGCGGAGGCCAAGTTGCTTAGCATGGCGGTACGTTTTGCCCTTATCGGCCTGATGTTGTTTGCCATCAACTGGTTTACCCATCCGCAATATCTCTGGTCACTGTGGGCCATCGGCGGCATGAGTTTCGCGATTCTGATGCGGGCTATGCGAACCCTGCTGTTACGTGACGCGCTCAGTCGCTGGCAACAACAACGTCTGGCCCAAAAACTCAGGCGTATGCCGTAAGCTGTAGCCAACCAGCCAGCCGGGCCAGAGCGCTGTCCGGCTGGATTTCCTGCGGCGTCAGCAAACAGTAGCCGCTGCCATCTGGTATGAAGCCAAAAGGCGCACTCAGCAGCCCGGATGCAACGTCATCACGCACCTGCTGCCATGGGCCAATAGCAACCCCTATCCCCGCCACCGCCGCCTGCAAACTGAAGTAAAAATGGTCGAATCGCTGCTCTGGTCGCCCCTCAAGAGCCATATCCTGGGACTGCGCCCACTTCTGCCAGGCATCTGGCCGGGTAGCGGAGTGCAGCAATACGGCATCATGACGCAGGGTGGACTGACCAGCATTAACGGTAATAAAACGCGGCACCATTTCGGGTTTGCACACCGGTCCGACCCGCTCGTTGAACAGCGCCACGCTGTGCAACTTATCGCCCCAATCAAAATCGTTACGACGGATAGCCGCACTAATGCCGTCTTGAAACGAAAACGGCCCACCACCAGCAACCAACTGCAGGTTGATATCGGGGTGCGCTAACGGAAAAGCGGGTAAACGCGGTATCAGCCAACGCATCAGCAGCGTCGGCTCACAAGACAACACCAGCGGTGCATTCTGCGCCTGCTGTCGCAACGTTTGTGCCGTATGTTCCAGAATACCGAACGCCTGTTGTGATGCTTGTAGCAGCATTCTCCCTGCGCCAGTGAGGTATACCCGCCGATGGTGACGTTCGAACAATGCAACGCCGAGTTCATCTTCCAGCGCCCTGACCGCTCTGCTGACCGCCCCGTGCGTCAGGCTCAGGCTATTTGCCGCTTGGGTGAAACTTTCCAACCTTGCTGCAGCCTCAAAACAGCGCAATCCCCCCAACGACAGCGGCCGGTTAACCTTGCGTGAGTTTTTCTCACCGATATCGTCAGTTTTCATCGTTTGTCACCGTCAGCCATTCCTTTTATAAATCAGCCACTCTCTGCTGATTTTCTTACAGGATCACTATGACCGAACTCATCGCTGTCGTCACCATCACTTTACTCGCCGTCATCAGTCCGGGACCAGATTTCGCTATGGTGTCACGTAACAGTCTGCTGCTTTCCCGTCGTGCCGGTGTGTTAACCGCCTGCGGCATTGGCGCTGGTGTGCTTATCCACGTCAGCTATACCCTGATTGGTGTCGGTGTGTTGATCCAACAGTCACTGTGGCTGTTCACGCTGTTGAAAGCGGTGGGTGCAGCCTATCTGATTTACCTCGGTATTAGTATGCTACGTCACGCAGGCACTAGTGTGGCAGCTTCTTCTTCAGCTACACCGACTGCCGTTAGCGACTTTGCCGCGCTGAAAACCGGCTTTTTAACTAACGTGCTAAACCCTAAAACCACCATTTTTATCGTCAGCCTGTTTATGCAAGTGGTTAACCCCCAAACGCCACTGGGGGTGCAAATAGGTTACGGATTATTCATTGCACTAGCTCATATCCTCTGGTTCAGTGCCGTCGCCCTGCTGTTTTCCGCGCCTGGCATTAATGCACGCCTCCTGCGCCTGCGTAAAGGTATAGACAGGGCGTTTGGTGGTTTGCTGATCGCTTTCGGTGCACTGTTGGCAATGGCAGGGATAAAATAAAGCCGTAAGGATAAGTTCATCATTCACTCCTATGCTTAGGGAGCATCTCTTTCAATCCCCCGAATGGAGCAAGGAACATGGCGAAAATTTTGGTTCTTTATTACTCAATGTACGGACATATTGAAACCCTGGCGGAAGCGGTAGCAGAAGGCGCCCGCAGAGTCAGTGGTGTTGAAGTCACACTGAAACGCGTTCCGGAAACCATCCCAGCTGACGCCTTTGCCAAAGCTGGCGGTAAGCAAAATCAAAAAGCGCCTATCGCCACGCCACAGGAGTTGGCCGATTACGATGGCATTATCTTCGGCACACCAACTCGTTTTGGTAATATGGCTGGGCAAATGCGCACCTTCCTCGACCAAACTGGCGGGCTGTGGGCTTCTGGCGCACTGTACGGCAAAGTAGGTAGCGTCTTTTCCTCTACCGGTACCGGCGGCGGCCAGGAGCACACCATCACCTCCACCTGGACCACGCTGGCGCACCACGGTTTTATTATTGTGCCGATCGGTTACGCGACCCCAGAATTGTTTGACGTTTCCCATACGCGCGGTGGCACGCCTTATGGTGCCACGACCATTGCCGGCGCTGACGGCTCACGCCAGCCCAGCCAAGAAGAGCTGACGATTGCCCGCTACCAGGGTGAACACGTGGCGAAAATCACCGCCAAGCTGAAAAGTTAAGCGATAACCTGCCGTTACCTGCCTGACGGGGCCGTTGATTCGTTCGGCCCCATCTTGTTGCCAACCCGCAGCAAGGTTAAAATGCCGCTCAGCCTGCCATTCACTACCTGAACGTCACGGTCGAAATTCGTTCTGCCCGTCAATCATCGGCATTTGTCATGATGACGGGCGTTCTGTTTTTGCGCATAGCGAAGGGAAATAAGTCAGTGTCTAAAGATTTTGATGAACTAATAAGAGACATGGATCTTATTATTGAAAATGTAGACAGTTTTAAGGCTATGGCCCCGCGCGCACCCGAACCACCCGCGGCGCCGCCTGCGATCCATCACTACGATTCGTTCTGCGAAAATGTGGCACTGAAAGTGGTACTTAAAGTCCTGCTCTCATCGGTGGATAAAATCGTTAAGGTGCAGATTGCCAACAAGGTCGAGCAAGAGATCGCTCAAATCGAACAACAAGTGGTGCGTGCCGGCGGCGGCCCGGTGTCACCCGAGGATCTGGCGCAAATGACGCAATACGTGCGTCGCACCGTAAACAACCTGTTGGAATAATCACCAGCACGGTTAAAAAACGTGCCAACCTTCTCAGGCGATATGAATTTTTACGCTTTTTTTATATCGTCTGCCTTATTCTTTATATACTTAAAGAATAAATTGACGCATTGCCGACAGGCAACTCGGACGCAAGTATGGTCAAGAACAAGCAGATTCTGGTCGTTATTCATCTTTGCAGTTTTTTAGTTTTTCTTTACAGCTTGTCGATGATCCCCCCCCTATTGGTGGCACTGTTATATAAAGAAAAAAGCGTTTTTTCCTTCTTCTATACGTTAGTGATTGCCGGCTCACTCGGCGGCCTGGGTTGGTTCAGTACCCGACAGTCCAAAGTACAATTACGCACTCAAGACGGGTTTCTGATCATTGTGATGTTTTGGCTGCTGTTTTCTGTTGTCAGTGCCCTGCCATTATGGATGGACAACACATTAAACATCAGTCTGACTGATGCCATGTTTGAAGGCGTCTCCGGTATCACCACCACGGGTGCTTCAGTACTTAATGACGTATCAGGCCTGCCTAAATCCGTCCTCTACTACCGCTCTCAACTCAATTTTATCGGCGGTCTCGGTGTCATTGTCTTGGCAGTAGCAGTGCTGCCGCTGTTGGGAATTGGTGGCGCCAAGCTTTATCAATCGGAAATGCCAGGGCCATTCAAAGAAGAACGTCTGACCCCGCGCCTGGCCGACACCTCTAAAAATCTGTGGCTGATCTATCTCGGTTTGGGGCTGGCTTGTACGGTCGCATTTCGTGTTGCCGGTATGCCGTGGTTCGATGCCCTTTGTCATGGGATCTCCACCGTCTCACTTGGGGGATTCTCCACCCGTAACGAAAGCCTGGGCTATTACGACAGTTCGGCAGTAGAAATGGTCGGCGGCATTTTTTCTATTTTGGCGGCAGTAAATTTCACCCTGTATTTCGTGGCCGTAGGGCGCCGCAGCCTGAAACCTCTGTATAAAAACCCGGAGCTGCGCTTTTTCCTGCTGGTGCTGTCGATTATCGTGGCGATTGTCTGTTTCGAACTTTACCGCTCGGGGATGTACGGTGCCAAAGACGCCTTTGTACACGGTTTTTTCCTCACCAGTTCGATGATGACCGATAATGGATTAGCCACCGCTGACTATGCCAAAATGCCTTCTCACACGATTATGCTACTCTTGGCAGCGAGCTTTTTCGGCGGCTGCGTCGGATCAACCTGCGGCGGCATCAAAGCGCTGCGTTTTCTGATCATGTACAAACAGAGCCGACATGAGATTAACCAACTGGTCCATCCCAACGCCGTTTTCACGATCAAAGTCGGCAACGCTCCCATTCAGGATCGCGTGTTACGTTCTGTGTGGAGCTTCTTCTTTCTCTACGTCTTTTTCAGCTGCTTCTTCGTCTGGTTGCTGAACCTGATGGGCTATGACCTGGTCACCTCCTTTGCGACCGTCGCCGCCTGTATCAATAATATGGGATTGGGGTTCGGGGAAACAGCTGCCGGGTTTGGCACGCTCAGCGACGCAGCCAAATGGCTGATGTGCGCGGCAATGCTGCTTGGTCGTCTTGAGATCTACCCTATGTTGATCCTGTGTTCGCGTGCCTTCTGGCGTTTTTAATACTTTTGCGACCCTCTCAGCCCAGGCCTCTTTATCACCCACTGTGCTGTACCAACGCTGACACATTCGCAACATGAATGTGTTGCATTGTTGTATTCGTTTCATTGCGATAAGTTACTTTAACTGTACAAATATACAGTATAATTTTAACTTATTGAGGATATGAATATGCGCTTTAACAAGATGTTAGCTATCGCCGCACTGTTGTTTACCGCCCAGGCCTCCGCCGAGACGCTGGAGTCTATCGACAACTGTGCGGTCGGTTGCCCAACTGGCGGCAGCAGTAATGTGTCAATCGTTCGCCATGCTTATACATTGAACAACAACAGCACCACCAAATTCGCCAATTGGGTGGCTTATCACATTACCAAGGACACACCGGCCAGTGGCAAGACGCGCAACTGGAAAACCGACCCTGCACTGAACCCGGCAGATACGCTGGTGCCGGCGGACTATACCGGTGCCAATGCAGCGCTGAAGGTGGATCGTGGGCATCAGGCACCGCTGGCGTCATTGGCTGGGGTGTCTGACTGGGAATCCTTGAACTACCTTTCCAACATCACGCCACAAATGGCAGACCTGAACCAAGGCTCTTGGGCGCGACTGGAAGACCAGGAACGCAAACTGATTGACCGGGCAGACATTAGCTCGGTGTATACCGTGACCGGTCCACTGTACGAACGTAATATGGGCAAATTGCCGGGTACTCAGAAAGCACACACGATTCCTAGTGCTTATTGGAAGGTCATTTTCATCAACAACAGCCCGGAAGTGAACCACTATGCCGCGTTTCTGTTTGATCAAAACACCCCGAAAAATGCCGATTTCTGCCAGTACCGTGTGACGGTAAGTGAAATCGAAAAGCGCACTGGTTTAATTATCTGGGCGGGTCTGCCGGATGATGTACAGGCTTCATTGAAGGCCAAGCCTGGAGTCCTGCCGGAACTGATGGGTTGCAAGAGCTAACGTGATCACCGGGAACCCGCTGCGGCGGGTTTTTTTATTGGTTTGGATTAAGAATAATAACGTTAGCTTAAATATAAGCATGACTCATTAATCCCCTATTTAATCCTCAAAATCCCGAGGATAATACCGCTCTCAAGACTGAGTATTTACCGCTCAATAGCCCTAATTATAGCGCTCTCTCCTACCCTAACTTGCCGTTGTGCCTGCTTTTTTATTCTTTATGTGCTGTTTTTTCATAGCACCTGAGCAAGATTATTGCTGAAAAGTTATCACCAAGTTAATATCCGCAAAAATTATTAGATATGAAACCATAAACAATGGAGTTATTTCATTGTTTATTATCACTCTTTACCCGCTCCCCTTTGCCTTATTCGGCACTAACACCTGTTGTGAGAAAAACACATGGAAAATTTTTTATCAGACGATGGTGGGCTACCAGCCAAAAATGGAACCGGTTTCAGTCGGAGGGAAGTCCTACTGGGACTGGCCTCAACCCTACTTGCAACGTCCCTGCTTAGCTATCCTTTCCTTAGCCAGGCTGAACAACATACCGCGGCGACCAACCCGTTGCAGTTTGCGCGCTTCTTCAAAATTTCTCAGACATTAACCGAACATAACGATATCGATCAGGGTATGTCGGCGCGTATTTTTACGGCGCTACATAACCACGATGCCCAGTTTACTTCGAAGGTTGAGCAGATCAGTCACTTATTGCAACCGGGCCAAAGTGCAAAGCAGTTGCAACAACAAGCCACACAGGCTGGCCTGCAAGACGTGCTCACGGCAATCATTACCGCATGGTACACCGGCACCGTCGGTCATGGGCAAACGGCAGAACTGATCGCCTATAAAGATGCGCTGATGTATCGCCCCGCCAGCGATGCGCTGATCGTTCCCACCTATTGTGGCAATGGCCCGCTGTGGTGGACCGCAACCCCGCCAGCCGTCAATGTTCCCCTGTGATCTGAGAGATTTCTGATGAAAAAACCTGTATTTACCGCCGATGGCAATGCATCGGCAGATATTGTGATCGTAGGCTCCGGTATTGTCGGTGGCATGATGGCCGATCAATTGGTCAGCCAAGGCTTTTCCGTGTTGGTATTGGAAGCGGGTCTACGTATAGAGCGTGCTCAGGCCGTTGAAAACTGGCGCAATATGCCTTTTGACAACCGTGCTGGCTCCGATTATCAGGGACTGTACCCGCAATCAGAGTTCGCCACCGCACCACTTTATTTCCCGGAAAACAACTACGTTGCCCTGAGTGGCCCCAGTGCCAGCAGTTTCAAACAAGGTTATCTGCGTACCGTCGGCGGTACCACTTGGCATTGGGCAGCCTCTTGTTGGAGACACGTGCCAAGTGATTTCCAAATGAAGACGTTATACGGCGTTGGCCGCGACTGGCCCATTTCTTATGACGAGCTGGAACCCTACTATTGCCGGGCAGAGGAAGAGATCGGTGTTGCTGGTCCCAACGATCCGCAACAACAGTCTCCGGTTGAGCGCAGCAAACCCTACCCGATGGATATGGTGCCCTGGGCTCATGGCGATATCCGTTTTGCTGAAGTGGTTAACCCACACGGCTACCGTTCAGTCCCTATTCCACAGGGGCGAAGCATCCACCCGTGGAAAGGCCGCCCAACCTGCTGCGGTAATAACAACTGCCAACCTATTTGCCCAATAGGGGCAATGTACAACGGTATCCATCACGTTGAACGTGCGGAGATGAAAGGTGCAGTGGTACTGGCAGAAGCCGTGGTCTACAAGATTGATACCGATGATCAGAACCAGGTTACCGCCGTACATTGGCTGGACAATAAAAAACAATCCTACAAGGCCACGGCCAAGGCTTTCGCACTAGCCTGCAACGGCATAGAAACCCCGCGTCTGCTGCTAATGGCGGCAAATGAACGCAACCCGAATGGCATTGCCAACGCTTCCGATCAGGTTGGGCGCAATATGATGGACCACTCTGGTTTTCACTGTACTTTCCTGGCGAAAGAACCCCTCTGGCTGGGACGGGGTCCCGCGCAAAGCAGCTGCCTGGTTGGCCCACGTGACGGTGAGTTCCGCAAGGATTACTCAGCCAATAAAATGATCCTCAACAACATCAATCGGGTGGTTCCTGCAACACAGCAGGCGTTGGAAAAAGGGTTGGTCGGTAAAGAGCTGGATGCTGAGATCCGCCGGCGCGCCGCCTATGGCGTCGATCTGTCCATTAGTCTGGAACCGTTACCAGACCCAAATAACCGCCTGACATTGAGTAAAACCCGTACAGACGCCCATGGTCTACCCTGCCCAGATATCCATTACGATGTAGGTGATTACGTACGCAAAGGCGCCGAAGCTGCACATAAGCAGCTTGAACATATTGGCCAACTGTTCGATGCCGAAGAGTTCAACATCACCACCAGCCTAAATGCCAATAACCACATTATGGGCGGAACCATCATGGGGCACAGTCCCGAAGATTCGGTAGTAGACGGCAACTGCCGGACGCATGACCATGCCAATCTTTGGTTGCCGGGCGGCGGTGCCATTCCTTCCGCCAGTGTGGTGAACAGTACCCTGACCATGGCGGCGTTGGGCATCAAGGCCGCCGATGACATTGCACGCAAGCTGGCGGTGAAGTCATGAAAAAACAGGCGAGACTGACACTGCTATCCCTGCTGTTACTCGGCAGCAGCGCTGTACAGGCGGCAAACGAAGCTGACCTGAGCGGCGTGGCGTTGATTAAAAAAGGCGAACAGATTGCCATCGCCTCCGACTGCCAGGCCTGCCATACCAAACCGGAAGGCGGTACGCCGTTTGCTGGCGGCTATGGCATCAGTTCCCCCATGGGGGTGATTTACGCTACCAATATCACCCCGTCCAACACCGAGGGCATTGGTAGTTATAGCGAACAGCAGTTTGCCCGTGCAGTCAGGGACGGTATTCGCGCCGATGGCACCCATCTCTACCCTGCAATGCCCTATACCTCTTACACCCGGTTGAGCGACGCGGATATCAAGGCACTGTATGCCTACTTTATGCACGGTGTGAAACCTGTCGATCAGAAAAATACGCTGACCGATCTGCCATTCCCGTTCAATCTGCGTTTTAGCATGGCAGCCTGGAATCTGCTGTTCCTGAAAGACGGTCGATTCGCACCGGATGCCAGCAAAAGCGAACAGTGGAACCGGGGCGCCTATCTGGTCAATGGGCCTGGGCACTGCGATACCTGTCATACTCCACGCAACGTGTTAATGGCGGAAGACAATAGTCAGGCGTTGGCAGGCGGCATGGTCGGCAGTTGGTATGCCCCGAACATTACTTCTGATCCCATCAGCGGTATTGGCGGCTGGAACGAACAGCAATTGGTGCAGTATTTGAAAACAGGCCAGGTAACCGGGAAGAACCAGGCAGCTGGCGGCATGGCGGAAGCCATCGAAAACAGCCTGCAGTATTTCTCCAATGAGGATTTATCGGCCATTGCGGTTTACCTGAAAAGCACGACGCCAATCAGAGACGCCAATGACCACCAGGCTGCAGACAGTTACGGCAAGCCGTTTAATGTTGAAGCCCAGTTGCGCGGGTTACATCCTGCCACGGCAAATAACACCGTGACCGACGGCGCGGCACTGTTCAGCGGCAACTGCGCCAGCTGTCACCAGGCGGACGGTAGCGGCAGTAAAAATCAGGCTTATCCCTCGTTGTTCAACAATACCGCCACCGGTGCCAGCAACCCAGCCAACCTGATCTCAGCCATATTGTTCGGTGTAGAACGAAAGGTCGGCGACCAGCACGTGCTCATGCCGAACTTTGGCCCACAATCATATGTTAATCCGCTAAACGATCAGCAGATCGCTGCTATCAGCAATTATGTCCTGCAACAGTATGGTAATCCGACGGTTAAGGTCAGTGCTGTAGACGTCGCCATATTGCGCCAAGGCGGTCCGATCCCGCTGCTTGCCCGGTTGCAGCCTTATATGGCCCCGGCAATCGGCATTGCGGTACTGGCGTTGCTCATCCTGGTGTGGTTGGTAGGAAGAAAGCGGCGTTAACCCCTGAAACTTGCAAGCTGGGGAATTAACCCTGGCTTGCAGGCATGGCTGCAAGTCATATAGGGATAGGCTGTGCCTTATTCGGAAAGGATACGGCAAGGAATACTTTAGTGGGTTTGATTTTCCACACGGGTAATACCGTGCTTCTTCATCACTTCTTCCATTGTCAGATTGTCATCATCCGGCGTTTCGTCAATCACAACATCTTGCGGACGGACATAAGGCTTGGTTGCACGCTTGAACATCCACCACCAAACGAACACCAGAAATGCACCAGACTTCAGAAAGATCATCGTCCACAATGCTATTTGATACCCACTCATCTTGATCTCCATGACAGAGCTAAACACAATCGCGTAACCCTATTCTAACCTTTGCATTGCCCTGATCAATAGTTAACGGCACATCCGCCTGGGTTCTGGCGGCTGTTATAGGCGTTTCTATCATGATCTGCTCTACCATGCCGCTAAGGTCACCGTTGTATGACGAAAGTGCCTCCTCTTTGCAGCCTGACGCTGTATTTATGTGCACTCTGGTATTCCTGATATGGCGGCGGCACTTTTCCCTTCGAAAAGAGTGAATTACCCATCCTGACTGTGTTATTTTTATATAGCTAAAACGTCTAATAAAACCATTTAAAATAGCCGTTTTGACCGAAAAAATGACAATTAGGTCGTTTTTTCGATATACTTACCGGGTTAAATTTCACGGGCACGTTGTTCGCCCATTTTTTATGGAGTTGTTTTAAAGGATTAACCCCAATTCCCTAACGGACTAGCTAGAAGGTATTCTATGAGCCAAAACGACACTGAAATTGTGGCACGTCGTAGCCATATCAATCCTCCGGTATTTTTTATCTCTGCCGCATTAATCATCGTCCTGGTGGCATTTGCCGCCCTCTATCCTGAATTAGCCGATCGCAAATTCAAAGCGTTGCAACAGGGTATATTCACTAACGCCAGCTGGTTTTACATTCTGGCAGTCGCACTGATCCTGTTAAGCGTGACCTATCTGGGTTTATCGCGTTACGGCAATATCAAGCTTGGGCCTGATCACGCCCAACCAGACTTTAGCTATGTTTCATGGTTCGCCATGCTATTTTCTGCCGGAATGGGTATCGGCCTGATGTTCTTTGGCGTCGCCGAGCCAGTGATGCACTACCTTTCGCCCCCAACCGGGACGCCGGAAACAGTGGAAGCGGCTAAACAGGCAATGCGCCTAACCTTCTTCCACTGGGGCCTGCATGCTTGGGCGATTTATGCCATCGTCGCCTTGATTTTGGCGTTCTTTAGCTATCGGCACGGCCTACCGCTGACGCTACGCTCCGCTCTGTATCCGATCATTGGTGATCGCATTTATGGGCCCATTGGCCATGCGGTAGATATTTTTGCGGTGATCGGTACCGTGTTTGGCGTCGCAACCTCATTGGGTTACGGCGTATTGCAGGTTAATGCCGGCCTCAACCACCTATTCGGTTTGCCGATCAACGCCACGGTACAGGTGATCCTGATCGTAGTGATTACCGGGCTGGCAACGCTGTCGGTAGTGTCTGGTCTGGACAAAGGCATCCGCATTCTGTCCGAACTGAACCTCGGTCTGGCCGTATTGTTACTGGTTTTGGTCGCTGCGCTTGGGCCAACCGTACTGCTATTAAAATCCTTTGTTGAAAATACCGGGGGCTATCTCTCCGATATCGTGAGTAAAACCTTTAACCTGTACGCTTACGAACCAAAATCCAGCAACTGGTTGGGCGGTTGGACGCTGCTGTATTGGGGTTGGTGGTTATCATGGTCGCCATTCGTGGGTATGTTCATTGCCCGCGTTTCACGCGGACGTACCATTCGTGAGTTTGTCACCGGTGTGCTGTTTGTTCCGGCTGGCTTTACGCTGCTTTGGATGACCGTTTTCGGCAACAGCGCCATCAATCTGATCATGAACGAAGGTGCGCGCGATCTGGCTAACACGGTACAAAACGATGTAGCCCTGGCGCTGTTTAACTTCCTGGAGCACTTCCCGTTCTCTAATATTCTGTCGTTTATCGCGATGGCCATGGTCGTGGTGTTCTTTGTCACTTCTGCGGATTCAGGGGCGATGGTCGTTGATACATTAGCTTCCGGTGGCACCGATAAAACGCCGGTCTGGCAGCGGATATTCTGGGCCTCGATGATGGGGGTCGTCGCGATTGCATTACTGATTGCCGGCGGGCTGAGCGCGTTGCAAACCGTAACGATTGCCAGTGCCCTGCCGTTCTCGATGATCTTGCTGGTGTCTATCTACGGGTTATTAAAAGCCTTGCGTATCGATGCCTATAAGCGCGATAGCCAAGTGATGACCACGATTGCGCCGACCGCCGCACGTAACCCGATCTCGTGGCAACGACGCTTACGTAATATTGCCTACTTCCCGAAGCGCTCCCAGGTAAAACGTTTTGTCAGTGAAGTGGTTCAGCCCGCCATGATGCTGGTCGAAGCTGAATTAGCTAAGCAAAACACCACGTCTTCGATTGACGATTCACAGGACGATCGCATCCGTTTTGAGGTTGATCTGGGTGAGGATCTCAACTTTGTTTATGAAGTTCGCCTGCGTGCTTACATTCAACCGGCCTTTGCCCTGGCTGGATTGAATGATGAGGAACGTGACGAAGAACATAAATACTATCGCGGTGAAGTTCACCTAAAAGAAGGTGGACAGGATTACGATGTGATGGGTTGGACGCAAGAGCAGATCATTCACGATATTCTCGACCAGTACGAGAAACATCTGCACTTCCTGCATCTGGTTCGTTAGTTCCCTCAACGACGACTACAGCCGCCCCATCCGGGCGGCTTTTTTATGCCCGTGCTACCAAACCATTTTCTGGACGCAACAAAAAACCCCGTGCTCAGAGAGCACGGGGTCATAATTTATGGCGGAGGAGCAGAGATTCGAACTCTGGAACGGTTTCCCGTCGACGGTTTTCAAGACCGTTGCCTTCAGCCACTCGGCCACCCCTCCGCAACGAGCCGAACTATAAACAGAGCTGATCCGCTTGTAAAGCCCATTACGGTTCAACCGAACGAAAAACCAGCACTTGACGCGTAAGCGTTGAAGAAACCATCAACTCCCGCTTAAGGTTGCAACAATGATAACTAAGGGTAAAGATTGGTAAACAAACTTTAATCAAACGCTTGCGCTGCCTATCATCGTCACTAATTTTGTGATGACCTGATAAGAGAGATCATTATGGACCGTATTGTCGTCTCATCCTCCTCGCGTGACTCGTTGCTGAGCACGCATAAGGTTTTGCGTAACACTTATTTTCTACTTTCTTTAACGCTGGCGTTTTCGGCACTGACCGCAACTGCCAGCACCATGCTGGGGCTGCCGGCACCGGGTCTATTGCTGATGCTGGTCGGTTTTTATGGGCTGATGTTCTTGACCCACAAACTGGCGAACAGCCCTGCGGGCATTCTGGCAGCGTTCGCACTGACCGGTTTTATGGGCTATGCCCTGGGGCCAATCCTCAGTTCATTCATTAATACCGGTGCTGGCGATCTGATTATGCTGGCGTTGGGCGGCACTGCAGTCGTGTTCTTCTGCTGTTCAGCCTATGTGCTGACAACACGCAAGGATATGTCATTCCTGTCTGGGATGATGATGGCTGGGTTTGTGGTACTGCTGGTTGCGGTCATCGCTAACCTGTTCTTGCAGATCCCTGCCCTGCATCTGGCTATCAGCGCGCTGTTTATCTTGTTCTCTGCGGGCGCAATCCTGTGGGAGACCAGCAACATTATTCACGGCGGCGAGACTAACTACATCCGCGCCACCGTCAGCTTGTACGTGTCGCTGTACAACATGTTCATCAGCCTGTTGAGCATTTTGGGCTTCGCACGCAGCAACTGATATCGCACGTGATAAATACTTAAAGCCCCGCTCCGGCGGGGCTTTATTTTTTGCAGCGGCAAAGTTTGCTAAACTGGCGACTGTTTTGAATTACCCGTTACCGAGGCAGTATGTTGGAGTATGAAGGTCAGGTTATTGAAACTGACGCACAGGGTTACCTGAAAAACAGCGCCGATTGGCATGAGGCCCTGGCACCATTGCTAGCCGCCCAGGAAGAAATAACGCTTACCGAGGCACATTGGGAAGTCGTGCGTTTCGTACGTGGCTTTTACCTGGAGTTTAATACCTCACCGGCAATCCGCATGCTGGTGAAAGCCATGGCGCAGAAATACGGTGAAGAGAAAGGCAACAGCCGCTATCTCTACCGTTTATTCCCCAAGGGGCCAGCCAAACAGGCAACAAAAATAGCGGGCCTGCCAAAACCGGTAAAATGCATCTGATGCGCTAATAGCGAATGCTAAAACCTTGATAATCGGCCGTACCACGCGGTTCTACCAGCACGCGATCGACACGTGCGCTACGCGGACCACCCTTTTTTAGCCACTCCACCAGCTTATCTACCTGCGGTTGTTCACCGCAGGCCACCACTTCAACGCTGCCGTCATCAAGATTACGCGCATAGCCGCTTAATCCCAACGCAGTCGCCTGATGCTGAGTGTTATAGCGAAACCCGACTCCCTGCACCACGCCATAGACATACGCAGCAATGCAAACTTGTGTCATAATCGACCCCTTATCACTTTCGTTTATGATGTTGCCTGTGCACGCGCACGGCGATATCACCCTTTTTACCTAGCTGGCAGCATTCTTAATTATGACCGTACGCCTGTTTCTCGCCAAAGGACGTGAAAAGTCCTTACTTCGTCGCCACCCATGGGTATTCTCTGGCGCTGTTCAACGTATTGAAGGTAAAGCCCTTTCCGGTGAAACCATTGATATTCATGACGCGCAGGGAAAATGGTTAGCGCGCGGCGCCTACTCGCCAGAATCGCAAATCCGCGCCCGTGTCTGGACTTTCCAGCAGGACGAAGAGATTAACATCGAATTCTTCATCCGCCGCTTACAACAGGCGCAAAGCTGGCGTGACTGGGTAGCAGAACGTGACGGGCTAGATGGCTACCGCCTGATCGCCGGTGAATCCGATGGTATGCCGGGCATCACTATCGACCGCTTCCAGAATTTCCTGGTGCTGCAATTGCTTTCCGCTGGTGCCGAATATCAGCGTGCTGCGCTCATTACCGCGTTGCAACATTGCTACCCGGAATGTGCCATCTACGATCGTTCAGACGTTGCGGTGCGTAAGAAAGAAGGCTTGCCGTTGGCACAGGGCTTGGTTGTTGGCGATCTGCCCCCTGATTTATTGCCGATCACCGAACATGGCATGAAACTGCTGGTCGATATCCAGCAAGGCCATAAAACCGGTTTTTACCTTGATCAGCGCGACAGTCGCCTGGCTGCCCGCAATTATTCTGCCGGTCGACGTGTACTTAACTGCTTCTCCTATACTGGTGCCTTCGCCGTCTCGGCACTGATGGGCGGTTGTACTCAGGTTATTAGCGTCGACACGTCGCAAGCGGCACTGGATATTGCCAAACAGAACGTCGAACTGAACCAGCTTGATCTGAGCAAAGCCGAGTTTGTGCGTGATGACGTGTTCCAGCTGTTGCGCGCCTACCGCACGCAGGGTGAAAAATTCGATCTGATCATTATGGATCCGCCGAAGTTCGTCGAAAACAAAAACCAACTGGCCAGTGCCTGCCGCGGATACAAAGATATCAACATGTTGGCGCTGCAGTTGCTGAATCCGGGCGGCATTTTGCTCAGCTTCTCGTGTTCCGGCCTGATGCCAACTGATCTATTCCAGAAAATTTTGGCCGATGCCGCTGTAGACGCCGGACGTGATGTACAATTTATAGAGCAGTATCGTCAGGCTGCCGATCACCCGGTTATCGCGACTTATCCTGAAGGGCTGTATTTGAAAGGGTTTGCGTGTCGGGTGATGTAACTTGAAATACGCTGTTTTGCCCTCATATAGAGAGCAAGGCATTGTTTCTCAGGAGGTCATCATGATTGCCAGCAAATTCGGTATCGGACAACAAGTTCGGCATAAGCTGCTGGGGTATTTGGGGGTCGTGATTGATATCGATCCTGAATACTCTATGGAACAGCCTAAAGCTGATGAAATAGCAGCGAATACAGACCTGCGTTTCGCCCCTTGGTACCACGTGGTGATGGAAGACGAAGAAGGTCAACCGGTGCATACCTATCTGGCGGAAGCACAGTTAGATGGAGAAGCGCAGGACGCCCATCCTGAACAGCCATCGCTGGATGAATTGGCGGAATCTATCCGTCACCAGTTACAAGCCCCCCGCCTGCGCAATTAATGCTCCAGGCCTGAGAAACACCCTGTAAGGGCCTGGCACAATGCCAGGCCTTTTATTTTATTCAGCGCTCTAACCCCAAACGCGGGATCTCTATTTTAGGGCAACGATCCATCACCACCTTCAGCCCTGCCTCGTTTGCCAATGCCGCTGCCGGCTCATTAATGACACCGATTTGTAACCACAATGCCTTGGCACCGATCGCAATGGCTTCTTGCGCCACCTCATATGCCGCTTCTGAATTCCGGAAAACATCGACCATATCTACCGGATGCGGAACATCATTTAGCGTGGCATAGACCTGCTGACCGAGCAGTGTTTGCCCCGCCAACTTTGGGCTGACCGGTATAACCTGATAACCCTGTGAGAGTAGATAGGCCATCACACCAAAGCTCGGCCGGGTGGGTTTATCACTGGCGCCAACCAGTGCAATGGTTTTCACCTGCTGTAACAGGCCAGCAATGTCATTATCTTGCATTCTCCGCTCCCAATTTTTCACGGGTATTTCCCTACATCGAGTGTAACCCATTGACCTTGAATCGGCTAAACGCACGAACTCGGAAACTCCCAGCCAGTTTTGCGGTCTGATGCTGTCACTGCCAGCATGTACCTCAACCAATAAATGTCAAAATGAATATAAGTGTGTACATTTGTAAATTAAATGGTGATGCTGAAAAACTTTGACACAGTCTGTGGCGTGTTCAACACTAATAGCGATGCCAATTATAAGGAGATAACAATGAAATTTGGTCTGATGGTTGCGGGGCTGCTCAGCATCAGTATCAGCATGCCTGCCGTAGCTACGACCCTGAAACTCTCCCCCGACATCGACCTTTTGGTGGTCGACGGCAAGAAAATGACAGGATCGTTGTTAAAAGGTGCCGACAGTTTAGAACTGGATGGTGGGCAGCATCAGTTGCTGTTTAAAGTGGCTAAGTCAGTACGCACAGGGCATAACGACCGCACTGCCTATACCTCGCTACCACTGATCGCGACCTTCAATACGCAGAATGTGAGTTCTGTCGCCATTGAGTTGCCGCGCATTGAAACTGTTCGGGATGGCCAGAGATTCGATAAAACACTTAACTATCAGGTTATTGATAAAAATGGCAACGCGCTGACCATGAAACACGACGTACTGCACCCTGACGGCGCTACGCTCAGTGCTGATCTGGAAAAAGTGATGTCTGATTACAACAGCCAGAATCGCCCAGCCTCAGTGCCAGCCTTTAAACAGGTTCGTGCCACCGCACCAGCCTCCCCTTTGGCCAGTGCAGCGTTAAACGCCCCCACGGTGACACTGAAAGGTGAAAACGTTTCTGAACAGATGCTGCAATACTGGTTCTTACAAGCAGACAAAGAGACACAGAAGCGCTTTCTCCATTGGGCAAACAAGCAGCCTGTACACTAAGCTTCTGGCGCCTTTTATCTAAAGGCGCGCTTTCTTCGCATTTTCAGGTGTAAACGCTAGGCAGTGAAAAGCAGTTTCAGTAATCTGTCGCACATCACCTGATTAGCGAAGGACACCAAGATGGAATTTACCACCCGCACTATCGCCGCGCGCAAACATATTGCGCTGGTGGCACATGATCACCGTAAACAAGCCCTGCTAGCATGGGTTGAAGACAATAAGTCCGTGCTGGAACAGCATCAACTGTATGCCACCGGCACCACGGGCAACCTAATTCAACGTGCCAGCGGTATTCCTGTAAAAAGCATGCTGAGTGGACCTATGGGCGGTGATCAACAGGTCGGCGCACTGATTGCCGAAGGCAAAATCGACATGTTGATTTTCTTCTGGGACCCGCTGAATGCAGTTCCGCATGATCCCGATGTGAAAGCGCTGCTGCGCCTGGCCACAGTATGGAATATCCCCGTCGCGACCAACCGCTCTACTGCCGACTTCCTGATCGACTCCTCGCTGTTCAAAAGCGAAGTTGAAATCGCGATCCCAGACTATCAGCGCTATTTGCAGGATCGTCTGAAGTAACGATGACGGCCTGGCCACCGCCAGGCCTTACGTTTAAGGTTTCTTCTGCGACGGTACGCCGAGTTCTTGCAGTTGTTCAACAAACACTGACGGACGTTCTCGATCCTGCAATAGCCACACTTGGTGTTTGGCGCGAGTCAGTGCCACATACAGCAACCGTCGCTCCTCCGCATCCGGGAAATCTTCCGGTTGAGGTAACAATACATCTTCCAGAACCGACTCACGTGCAACAGCAGGGAAGCCATCGTTGCCTTCGTGCAAACCGGCAATAATCACATATTCAGCCTGCTGCCCTTTACTGGCATGGATAGTCATAAACTCTATGGTCAGTTTGGGCCAACGGGTCGCGGCTTTAGACAGCACTTGCGGTTTCAGATGATGGTAACGCGCCAACACTAAAATGCGCTCATCAGGTTTAGCGTAACCACTCAGCTTATCCAATAAATTTTCAAGCTGTTCATGCGGTAAAAGGACTACCGACTTCTTATTGCCTTTACTCAGACTGTTCAACGGTTTTTTCAATTGATGGGGGTTCTGCTGCACAAAGCGATTTGCCACCTCACCGATGCGCTCGTTGAAACGATAAGTGGTATCGAGCGCGCACTGGGCGCCTTCGCCAAAGTTCTCAGCAAACGCTGTGGTGAGTGTTAGTTCAGCACCGCTGAAGCGGTAAATCGCCTGCCAGTCATCACCCACGGCAAACAGGCAAGTCTGTTTGTTCTGTTTACGCAGTGCAGCCAGCAATTGAGCACGTTGCGGTGAGATATCCTGGAATTCGTCCACCAGGATATGTTTCCATGGGCTGACAAAGCGCCCTTTCTCCAAAATATTGACTGCCTGATGAATCAGGCCGGAGAAATCCACCGCACCTTCCTCTTTCAACGCCCCCTTCCAGGCTTTCAGTAACGGTGCCATTAGCCGGATGCGTTTTGAAAACAGGTCACGGACCTCTTCATCAGCCTGCTCGATCATGTCCGCCTGGCTACCCCCATGCATGCGCATCAGCCCCAACCAGCGCTCGAGCCGCCCCGCCAGACGTTCAGCCAGACGCTTATCGTGCCAAAAGTCGCCTTCAGGCACCTCCCACTCAAGCTCCTCCGTTAACCATTGGCGCCACCCTTTGGCCTGAGGTTTTTTCTCTGCACACTGCTGTTGCCAATGAGTAATCAGCAAAGCCCGTCGCGCCTTGCTGTCGGTTTCCAGCTTACTGATCGCCGGCACTTTACGATTACCCTGCTGGATAATCTGCAGCGCCAGCGCATGAAACGTTTTGGCCTGAATAGCCACCTTGCCCAAACGCTCCTGAATACGTTCATTCATCTCTTCTGCTGCCTGACGACCAAACGCCAACAATAATATCTGTCCAGGCTCAGCCTCTTGCCGACGGAGTAACCAACCTGCACGCGCCACCAGCACCGAGGTTTTGCCACTGCCAGCCCCTGCCAGTACCAATACGGAGTCTTCTCCATTGACCACTGCACGGCTTTGCGAATCATTCAGCGGTGAACTTTCGATGTTTTGGAAGAAATCGTGATGCGTCTCCAGCATGCGTTCCGTCCATTGTTGGTTGCGTTGGGCTACGCTGCGCAACCCGTGCTGCAACCACTGCTGGCAAAGCTGATAATCATCTCGACAGTTGTCGAACGCCTCCAGACGCGCCACCGGCATTGGGAGAGCACCAAATGACTGGCGGATTTGTTGCTGTAATTTGCCCAGTTCGGATTTTTTAAACCACTTATCCTGTTGTTCAATCCGCTGGATATGCTCAACCTGTTCCTGCAACACACCTGCGCTGACCACGCTCATCTCGGCGCTCCACTGCTGCCAAGCCTGTTGCAAGTAATGATAGAAGCGCTGGGTTTCCTGCCATTCAGTACCATGCAAGCGCACCACTTTTTCATCTGGCAGCTCAAACTCCAGCTCGCCCCAGACAATACCGCGCTTGCATCTGACCTGAATTAATTGATTGAAAGGAATCAGGTATTCATGCTTTTCACCGCTCACCTCAACACCAGCGTGCAGCAACCGCACACGGTTGTAAGGATGCTGCGCCAGGTGTTTCCCCAGCGATGTCGCTTTAAGTTCCATATCGTCGCGCCATGACCATGTTGAGTTTAAATATACCCAATAGCTTTCAAGTTGCAGGTAGGCGGCTACTGAATGACAAATCAGTCGAGAACCAATTTGAACAGCGCTTGCACGAACCAAAAGGGTGAACCTCAGAGACAAGGTTCATAACCCCAGGGCTTGGCCCCCGAGTGACTGGGGTGAGTGAAGTCTGCCACCCCCCTGCAATTTGAAAGATGAAGGGTATAACGGATATCTGCCAGTTTACCTGCTATAAGCAGTGGCACTCTAGCGCTAAAAAAAGGGTAGAATAGATTTTGCGTTTTGATACCAAGCGCAACCGCATCGCGGTTTGGCCATCATTAGAGCAGAATGACGACTATGCGTACTGTACTGAATATTCTTAATTTTGTGTTGGGCGGTTTTTTCACCACCCTTGGCTGGCTGATCGCAACAATATTTAGCGTTGTCCTGATCATCACCATGCCGTTGACCCGTTCTTGCTGGGAAATCACCAAGCTGTCTTTATTACCTTTCGGCAACGAAGCTATTCACGTTAATGAACTGTACCCGGAAAAAAGCAACGCGCTACTTTCCGCCAGCGGTTCGCTACTTAACATTATTTGGCTGGTTCTGTTCGGCTGGTGGCTGTGCCTGTCGCATATCGCCGCAGGTATCGTGCAGTGCGTAACAATCATTGGTATTCCTGTGGGTATTGCCAATTTCAAAATTGCCGCTATTGCCCTGTGGCCAGTGGGTCGCCGCGTGGTATCAGTTGAGATGGCACAACAAGCCAGAACTGAAAATGCACGGCGTCAGTATCAACAGCGTTAATTTTTTCTCCGTCTGAGGAGTTTTTCGTGCTTTCTTTTGCACCCGCAATACGCCGTTATGCATACAACAGCAACCTGCTTTATGACCTGCGCATTTTTATCGCGCTGGCTGGCGCAGCCGCCGTACCTTGGTGGCTCGCCATCCCCAAGCTCACTATTCCTCTGACATTGGGTGTCGTGGCAGCAGCATTGACCGATCTGGATGATCGCTTGGCAGGCAGACTGCGCAATCTGGTGATCACACTGGTGTGTTTTTTTGTTGCGTCCGCCTCCATTGAACTGCTGTTCGCTTATCCCTGGTTGTTTGCTCTTGGTCTAACCACGTCCACTTGCGGCTTTATATTGCTGGGCGCTTTGGGGCAACGTTACGCCACCATTGCGTTTGGTGCTCTGCTGATCGCAGTGTATACCATGCTCGGTGCCTCAATGTATGACGCCTGGTATCAACAACCGACGTTGCTGATCATCGGCGCTCTCTGGTACAACCTGCTGACATTGATTGGTCATCTGATTTTCCCCATCCGCCCTTTGCAGGAAAATTTGGCGCGTTGTTATAATCAGTTGGCGAATTATCTGGATGCCAAGGCCAACCTGTTTGATCCCGATGTCGAACATGATGCAGATCTGCCATGGATGGACGTTGCCATGGCTAATAGTGTGTTGATGACGACACTTAACCAGGCCAAAGTTTCATTACTGACCCGATTAAAAGGCGACCGAGGCCAGCGTGGTACCCGCCGCACATTGCACTATTATTTTGTTGCACAAGACATACATGAGCGTGCCAGTTCCGCTCACGTTCAATATCGGGAGCTCAGCCGCCAATTCCGTCATAGCGATATCCTATTCCGTTTTCAGCGCTTACTCAGTATGCAGGCACGTGCATGCCAACAATTGGCACAATCGATTCTGCTGCGGCAAAAGTACCAACATAACCCTCGCTTTGAACCAGCCTTTGGCCGTATTGAAGAAGCGTTAGCACAGATTACCATTACCTCAGAAAACCGTGAGTTAACTAAAGCCCTGTCGCACCTGTTGAAAAATTTACGCGCGATTGATGCACAGTTAGCGAATATCGAGTCTGAACAAGCCCTGGCTAACGGCCAAGCAGAAGAAAACAGTTTGTCAGACGACCGGCTCACCGGCTGGAGCGATATCCGCTTACGTATTAGTCGCCATTTGACACCTCAGTCGGCCCTGTTCCGCCACGCCATTCGCATGTCAGTAGTGCTGTGCATCGGTTATGCCTTTATCCAGCTTACCGGTATGCAACACGGTTATTGGATCCTGTTAACCAGCTTGTTTGTCTGTCAACCCAATTACAATGCCACGCGTCGCAGGCTTGCCCTGCGTATTATAGGTACACTGGCCGGTATTCTTGTCGGCCTGCCAATTCTCTATTTTGTGCCTTCGCTGGAAGGGCAAATGGTGCTGATTGTCATTAGCGGTGTCCTGTTCTTCGCTTTTCGAACCGTGCAGTATGCACACGCCACCATGTTTATTACCTTGCTGGTGTTGCTGTGCTTTAATCTGTTGGGTGAAGGTTTTGAAGTGGCTGCCCCCCGCGTTTACGACACCCTTTTAGGGTGTGCCATCGCTTGGGCAGCGGTCAGTTTCATTTGGCCAGACTGGAAATTCCGCCAATTACCGGCAGTGGTCAGTAAAACAATGAACGCAAACTGCCGTTATCTTGATGCAATTCTGGTGCAGTACCATCAGGGTAAAGACAACGGCCTTCCATACCGTATCGCTCGCCGGGATGCGCACAACAGTGATGCAGAATTGGCTTCGGTGATTTCAAATATGTCTGCCGACCCTAAAGCGAATAAAGAGGTTCAGGATGCAGCCTTCCGGCTGCTGTGTCTGAACCATACATTACTGAGCTATATCTCTGCACTGGGTGCACACCGTGAACGGCTGAATAATTCCGCAACGCTGGATCTTCTGAATGATGCCGTATGTTATGTCGATGGCGCCCTACACCAGGAAGAACAAGATAATCTGCGCATTACCCAGGCATTGGAAAGCCTGGCTGAACGTATCCAACACGCGGCACCAGAACCGGAAAGCAAAGATCAATTGGTATTGCAGCAAATTGGGCTGGTGATTGAACTGTTGCCTGAACTCACAATGCTTAATGCACAAATAGGCAAATCGGCGTGATCATTCGGGGTCTTTTATGAGGCCCCGAACATCAGGATGATGTCCATGGCGAAGCAATAACACGGTTCGCTCAAACCAACAGGTCAACTCGCTGCGTAATTCAGAGGGTAACGCCGCATGGTGATAGCCGGCAATAGCCCCGCCCAGAGCAAGCAGTACCCGCAGGCCCAGGTTATGTTGCTGCTGCAATAAGCGAAGATAGCTGCGTTTGGCACCGTTCAACCGCAAGTCATAGACATTACGAATACCCGCTCGCCAGAGTAAGCGCTCCATATTGATATCGATGTTTGGCAAGGTTTTCAGCCGGCTCTGGTTATCCGTTTTGTCTTGAAGCTCTCTACGAGCTTCGCGAATGGCCTGCCAAGCCAGTCCAACAAGTTCATCCCGATCCCGCCACAGAGTTTCATCTACCCAGTAATAGCGCATGGTAATTGGCATCCCTCGCTTGGAGTAAACCATATTGACCATCCCGCGAGCACGGAAGGCGGGTTCCAGGGAATCCGTTGCTCGAAGATACAGCTCCCCTTCAGCGATCAAGGCGAACATGACGCCGTCGGCCAGTAGCCCGTAACCACCGAATTGTGAGCGAGTGGTGATGACCCCTAATGCGTAAAAACAGGCTTTAGCCTGTACAACCCTTCCCGATGATATCCCTTTCATAACGTTCTCCTGGTGTAGGTTACCGTCTTATCATTCCCCTCATCAATGAAATAAAGGTAACGTGAACAAGTAATTAGAAAAATACGCACTATCCTCAACGATGCCAATCACTAAAGCCCACCGTATAAAAAATAATCGCAATTATGAGAGGTACTACGAATTTTTGGGTTGATCTTATTCACAACAGGATGTACTGTATAAACATACAGTGACACTACGGGCGGGATACTTTATGCGTACTCAATCACTCTACAAACCCCATTTCAGCCACACCTCTTTTGCGGTGAACAATGCTGCAGAAAACACAGATGCCGGCAAAAAGAATGGCCTTATCAGTGAACTTGTTTACAACGAGCATCAGCCCGCGGTGGCACAATTGTTGTTGCCTCTGTTGCAGCAATTAGGTCTGCAGTCTCGCTGGCTGTTATGGCTGACTCCGCAACAAAAGCTGAGTAAATTATGGTTGCAGCAGTCCGGTCTGCCGATCGAAAAAGTGGTGCAGCTTAGCCAAATCAATTCGCTGGATACGGTTGAAGCTATGGAAAAGGCGTTACTGACAGGTAACTATAGTGTCGTACTCGGATGGCTACCGGATCTTACAGAAGAAGATCGTCTAAAATTAAGGCGGGCGGCAGAATTAGGTAACGCTTATGGGTTCATTATGCGTCCTCAACGTGACATAAACCCGATTCACGGACACTGTTCTACCCTAAAAATTCACTCTTCTTTGTATCATTAAGTAAATTTAGGATTTTTCCCATCATTTTCATCTCCCTCTAAGGGAACCTTTCTGGGATCAGGGACAAAGCGAGTGCGGCTGCGGTTCCGCACCCAAAAACGAGCGTAAAATCGCTCGTTTTTTTGTCGGTTAATGTTAGCAAATATGTACAATTCTGCGTTTTTTTTTAGAGCTTTATCACATCACACTTGTAACTTTCGCGCCACGTTGTAGACTTTACATCGCCAAGGTTGCTCTATAACGCCAGATAAACTGGCCGAGTAACAAACGAGGGCTCAAACCTTGGCGAAGGAATTTAACCAAGGGCTTAAAACAGCTTTAAAGCTCATTGCCTATTTGGATGATAACGAGGCGCAAAATGAAAAAGACAGCTATCGCATTAGCAGTGGCACTGGCTGGTTTCGCTACCGTAGCGCAAGCCGCCCCAAAAGATAATACCTGGTACACTGGTGCTAAACTGGGTTGGTCCCAGTATCATGACACTGGTTTCTACGGCAACGGTTACCAGAATGGTATCGGCAATGGTCCGACCCATAAAGATCAACTGGGTGCTGGCGCGTTCCTGGGTTACCAGGCGAACCAATACCTGGGCTTCGAGCTGGGCTATGACTGGCTTGGCCGTATGCCTTACAAAGGCAGCGTGAACAACGGTGCTTTCAAAGCGCAGGGCGTTCAACTGGCCGCTAAACTGAGCTACCCAATCATGGACGATCTGGACATCTACACTCGTCTGGGCGGCATGGTATGGCGTGCAGACTCCAAAGCTAACTACGGTGCAACTGGCCAACGTCTGAGCGATCACGACACTGGCGTTTCTCCGTTGGCAGCAGTGGGTGTTGAATACGCACTGACCAAAAACTGGGCTACCCGCCTGGACTACCAGTTCGTTAGCAACATCGGTGATGCAGGTACTGTCGGCGCTCGTCCAGACAACACCATGCTGAGCCTGGGTGTTTCTTACCGTTTCGGTCAGGATGATGTTGTTGCTCCAGTTGCTCCAGCACCAGCTCCAGCTCCAGTTGTTGAAACCAAGCGTTTCACTCTGAAGTCTGACGTGCTGTTCAACTTCAACAAATCTACTCTGAAAGCACAAGGCCAACAGGCTCTGGACCAGCTGTACACTCAGCTGAGCTCCATGGATCCTAAAGATGGCTCTGTTGTAGTTCTGGGTTACACCGACGCAGTTGGTTCAGAGCAATACAACCAGAAACTGTCTGAAAAACGCGCTCAAAGCGTTGTTGACTACCTGGTATCTAAAGGTATTCCTTCAGACAAAATCTCTGCACGTGGTATGGGCAAAGCTGATTCCGTCACTGGTAACACCTGTGGCTACAAAGCTGGCCGTGCTACTAAAGCACAGATCGATTGCCTGGCACCAGATCGTCGCGTAGAGATCGAAGTTAAAGGTATCAAAGACGTTGTAACTCAGCCACAAGGCTAAGCTACCACTCTTAGTAAAAAACCCCGCATTGCGGGGTTTTTTTTCGTCCAGAACCAGTGATACTGGCAATAACGGCCTCCGCGCAGTTCGCGAGTTAGCGACTTACTCGTCGTCTTTACCGAGAATGGCTTTTAAATCCTGCTTCAAAAGCGACATCTGGCTCGCGTACTTCTCTTTACGTTCCGCATCTTCGATCAACTGCACCACCGTCTCTGACAATGTTACCCCTCTGCGGCGGGCAAGTGCGGCAAGACGCTGCCAAACTAAAAATTCCAGATCGATAGATTTTTTACGCGTGTGTTGATGTTCTGCGTTAAAATGACGCTTACGTCGTGCGCGGATGGTTTGCTTCATCCGGTTATCCAGGTCCGGATTCATGTGGCGGCTAATCCACGTCAGCACTTTTACCGGCTCATTTTCCAGCTTAAGCAGCTCGTCAATGGCTTCCTGAGCAACGCTGTTTTCAATATGGCGGGTAATAGCTTCCCCTTCCCGGTGCTTTTTCACCAGGTAC
This sequence comes from Serratia grimesii NBRC 13537, assembly GCF_001590905.1. Taxonomy (GTDB): domain Bacteria; phylum Pseudomonadota; class Gammaproteobacteria; order Enterobacterales; family Enterobacteriaceae; genus Serratia; species Serratia grimesii. Next base: position 535,693 of record NZ_BCTT01000006.1, on the reverse strand, counting down.
TTCCATTTCCAACCGCTCTCCAGATTTTCCAGTTGCTGATATTTCATCGTGAGCTCTTCAGTGACCGCGTAACTTTATTAAGCATAACAGCTTTGCGCCGAATTTCCCCGGCAATTACGCCCCCATTTAGACTGTTTTTTGCACAGTCGCCGCGTGATGTCAAACTCCCTGACACCAACTTCTACTCTGCATGTATCAAGCTGCCATTATTCTTGTATAATCGCCCTTTCCCTTTTTGACGATTGCATCTAACACTTTGACCAATAACCGACTTGAATGGCAATCACTGTTGCCGGACGTTACGCCTTATCAAGCGATATTTGATACCGCCGCGCAGTTGGCTCCCGTGTCCTTTGCCACTATTCAGCCACGTCTGGAAAATGCACTGACGCTGTTTTGCCATCCACAATCGCCACCGCGTTTCATGCTGTTGAAAGCGCAAGAAACGCGCGAGTATTTGGCGCTGATCGCTCATGCAGTTGAGCAACTGCAACCCAAAAATACGGCGTTCAAGGGCAGTCACTATGTGATCCAAGGCAGCAAGGTAAGTGTAGAACCTGCCAGCCGCGGTGATGAGCCATTTTCCGCCGGGGGTGCCTGCGTATTTCAGGAGTGGGTTGAACCAGAACAGTTGTTTGGCTGCGTCAGGATCCACAATGACGAGATCAGCCTGCAACCCGGTCTGGTGCATCAGGCCAATGGCGGTGTACTGATCCTGTCGGCGCGTTCTTTGCTCGCCCAACCGCTGCTGTGGTTGCGTTTGAAGCAGATGATCACCCAACGTCAGTTCCATTGGGTTTCCCCAGATGAAACACGTCCTTTGCCAATCACTATTCCGGCGATGCCGCTGGAGTTGCGGTTGATCGTGGTTGGCGATCGTCACGGTCTTGCGGATTTCCATGATATTGAGCCGGAACTGAGTGAGCAAGCTGTCTACGGTGAGTACGAAGAAGACCTGCAACTCACCGAAATCGATGACATGGTTCAATGGTGTGGCTACGTCAATACGCTGATTGATGAGAAGCAGCTACCGCCTCTGGCAGCCGACGCCTGGTACCCTCTGATGATACAGGCGGTACGTTACAGTGGCGATCAGGGCAATCTGCCGCTGTCCCCACTGTGGCTCGTCCAGCAGCTTTCTGAAGCAGCACTGTATGTCGAAGAAGAAAACATCACTGCCAAAGCGTTTGAAGCCGCGTTGAATGCGCGTGAATGGCGTGAAAGCTACCTTGCCGAACGAATGCAGGATGAAATTGAACTGGGCCAAATCCTGATTGAGACTGAAGGCGAAGTCGTCGGTCAGATCAATGGCCTGTCGGTATTAGAGTACCCAGGTCATCCACGCAGTTTCGGTGAGCCCTCTCGCATCAGCTGTGTCGTCCACCTTGGCGATGGCGAATTCACCGACGTCGAGCGTAAAGCCGAGCTTGGCGGTAATCTTCATGCCAAAGGCATGATGATTATGCAGGCATTCCTGATTTCAGAACTTGAACTGGACCAACCGCTGCCCTTCTCCGCGTCAATCGTCTTTGAGCAATCTTACGGTGAAGTAGATGGCGACAGTGCCTCACTCGCTGAGTTGTGTGCGCTCATCAGTGCGCTGTCATTGCAGCCGATCACACAGCAAATTGCGGTTACTGGCTCTGTAGACCAATTCGGCAATGTGCAGCCAATTGGCGGCGTCAACGAGAAGATCGAAGGCTTTTTTGAAGTTTGCCAACGTCGTGGTTTGACAGGCAAACAGGGCATCATCCTGCCCGCAACCAACGTGCGCCATCTGTGTCTACGCCAGGATGTGGTCGATGCGGTACGCGAAGGCCAGTTCCATCTGTGGGCCGTCGATAGCGCCGCTGAGGCCTTGCCATTACTCACCGGTTACCCCTACTCTGATGAACAACAGCCGAATCTATTAGCTGCTATTCAGGAACGGATTGCACAGGTGAATCCACAGGAACGTCGGCGCTGGCCATGGCCGCTTCGCTGGCTTAACTGGTTCAACCACGGCTGATCGGACTTGTTCAGCGTACACGTGTAAGCTAATCTGCGCCCTTCAATAAAATAAGGTTTACTGAGAACATGGTAGAAAAACGCGACTCCTATACGAAAGAAGACCTCGAAGCATCCGGCCGTGGCGAGCTGTTTGGCGCTGGCGGCCCGCCGTTGCCGGCAGGTAACATGTTGATGATGGACCGCGTGGTCAAAATGACTGAAGACGGTGGTACCTACAACAAGGGTTATGTGGAAGCGGAACTGGATATCAATCCGGACCTATGGTTCTTTGGTTGCCACTTTATCGGCGATCCGGTAATGCCAGGCTGCCTGGGTCTGGATGCCATGTGGCAATTGGTTGGCTTCTACCTCGGCTGGTTGGGTGGCGAAGGTAAAGGTCGTGCACTGGGCGTGGGTGAAGTTAAATTCACCGGCCAGGTACTGCCAACCGCGAAGAAAGTGACCTACCGCATCAACTTCAAACGCGTGATCATCCGTAAACTGATTATGGGTGTAGCAGATGGTGAAGTCTTGGTCGACGGTCAAGTCATTTACACTGCAAGCGATCTGAAAGTGGGCCTGTTCAAGGACACTGCTGCGTTCTAACCGCAGTCACGGCGGCCCTTACCGGTCGCCGTTTATTTTCCCGCCGTGGTTATATTGTGCCTTCATATGCACACATTCGTAACGGCTAAATAGTAACTACAATTATTGTAGTTACAAAGAGGTGTGCCATGCAAAAAACTCGTTTTGATAACATGCCATGCCCGGTCGCACGCTCTCTTGATCGTGTCGGTGAATGGTGGAGTATCCTGATACTTCGCGATGCGTTTCATGGCTTATCTAGATTTGATGAATTCCAGCAAAGCCTTGGGCTTTCGCCCACCATATTGACCCGTCGTCTAAAGTTCCTGGTGGAAAGCGGCATTCTGCATAAACAGCGATATCAAACACGGCCAGTTCGATACGAGTATCTGCTCACCGAGCGTGGCAACGATTTTTTCCCCGTGCTTGCTGCGCTGTTTCACTGGGGCAACACCCACTTGGCCGATGACGGTATTAGCGCAGAATTGGTCGATCGCCGCACCGGACAACCGATACGTGTACAACTGATCGACAGCATCACCCATCAGCCTATTGCGCTGCATAATATTACTTTGGCACCAGGGCCTGCGGCGACAGAAGGTATGCGCCAACGTGCAGCCCTGATGCAGCAGTACCTTTCTGCATTCCCCCCAGAATCATCCAAGGAGTCACTATGAACAATCGTCGTATAGTCATTACCGGCATGGGTGCCGTTTCACCATTGGGATGCGGCGTAGAGGCTATCTGGCAGCGTCTGCTGAAAGGTCAGTCAGGCATTCGCCCATTACCGGAAGAGATCGTTGCCGACCTGCAAGTTAAAGTCGGTGGCCAGGTACCTTCATTAGAACAAGATGCCGAGGCTGGTTTCGATCCGGATCGTTCTGTTGCGCCAAAAGATCAAAAGAAAATGGATCGCTTTATCCTCCTCGCCATGGCAGCAGCAGATGAGGCTATTCAACAAGCAGGCTGGAAAGCCGACACCGAAGATAAGCAGGAACGCACTGCAACGGTGATCGCCTCCGGCATTGGTGGTTTCCCCGCCATCGCGCAGGCGGTACGCACTACCGACAGCCGAGGTGCCAAACGCCTGTCACCTTTCACCATCCCTTCCTTCCTGGTTAACCTGGCCGCAGGCCACGTTTCAATTAAACATCAGTTCAAAGGCCCGATTGGCACCCCTGTGACAGCCTGTGCAGCAGGTGTACAAGCGATTGGCGATGCCGTGCGTATGATTCGTAACGATGAGGCAGATATCGCGCTGTGTGGCGGTACAGAAGCAGCAATTGACACTGTTAGCCTTGGTGGCTTTGCCGCAGCACGCGCCATGTCTACAGCGCCAGCAGATGCTGCAGTTACGGCTTCACGCCCTTTTGATAGCGAACGTAACGGCTTTGTTATGGGGGAAGGTGCCGGCATGCTGGTGATTGAAACACTGGAGCATGCGCTGGCTCGCGGGGCGACGCCCTTGGCGGAAATTGTCGGCTACGGCACCAGCGCAGACGCCTACCACATGACCTCTGGTGCCGAAGATGGCGACGGAGCCTACCGCGCAATGAAAATTGCCCTCAGGCAAGCAGGCGTAACACCAGAACAGGTTCAACACCTGAATGCGCACGCAACTTCCACGCCGGTGGGGGATTTAGGGGAAATTAACGCCATCAAGCATCTGTTCGGCACGAATGGCAGTGTAGCCGTCACATCGACCAAATCAGCTACGGGTCATTTATTGGGCGCTGCTGGCGGTTTAGAGACCATTTTTACCGCGCTGGCACTGCGCGATCAAATCGCACCGGCCACACTGAATTTGGACAATCCAGACCCTGCGGCGGCAGGATTACATCTGGTGGCGAAGAAAGCTGAACCTATGGCCATCACCTATGCGCTGTCGAACGGCTTTGGTTTTGGCGGTGTGAATGCAAGTATTTTGCTGAAGCGTTGGCAGGGATAATATTACCTGAAACAAAAACCTCCGCGCTTGGCGGAGGTTGTTCCTTTTTTTGACAGGGAGCCGCTTAAGCGGTCACAGCCCTGTCTTCCATGGCTTCTCGCCAACCTCCCAGCCACTGAGACCGGGCGTCCACCGATGATTGGTAGGGACAATATTCCCTGGAACGCCCTAAAATACCTGCTTGATAACCTCTCGAATGCGCCCTTTCCAGACGATCGCGTTTCTGTCTCTTCATGCCTCGTTTCCCTCATTTTTTGGTCTGGTGGAAAGAAAACAATGGCTGCTTTTTGCGCAGCCACGTTTAACCAATAGCGCTAAATGACGGGAAGATCAATGCGCAAAATTCACGCCAATGTCATATTTGTGAGCTACACACGTAGAATTTGCTAAGTGGCTGATCTGCCAAAAATAAGTTAATCTATTGAAATAAAACAAAAAACCCTCCCAGCGTGTAAATTTAAAATTTCACGCTGGGAGGGATTAGACTCTTTTAGTACAAATTATGACTAAAAACGACTGGCCTGAGCAGCAATGTCTTGTGCTTCTTGCTGCCACCCTTGTGCCAGTGTCCGCACCAATGCATCGTAGCCGTCTTCACCCTGCTTTAGTTCCAGGTTAAACGGTCGCTTGATCAGATTACCTTGATGGTTCAGCACCCATTCACCACGAATGATCGCCTTGCCATCAAAACGTCCATGGAAGCCACTAACGTTGACATTAAGTACGTCTTGCTCGCTGCTCATCGGCTGAGAAGACACGACCCAGCCTGGCATGGCGCTGCTCAGGTTTGTGACCAGTGTCTGCTGCAACTGTTGGTCAAGCGGACTGGCCCAGAGGTTGTTCTGGGCGATCACGTACTGCACATCATTGGTCTGGTAAACCACACCACTCTGCGCCAAGTAATCCGCTACGCTAACGTGTTCCAGCCACAGTTGGCGCGACGTCGAGCCACCGCTGACCTGCGCCGGCGTACCCAATGCCGGCAATTGGTAGTAGGTTTTCTGTGGCGTACTGCTACAGGCGCTGAGTAACAGCGCCAAGGCTACCGGAATCCATTTCATCATTTATTGGCCTTCTTCGGCTGAGGATCGTTACTGCCCGCGGCTTCAAATACCAGCGCGTTGCTCTTTTCATTCAGAGTACGCAACACCGGCTGCAGTTCGCGTAGCACCTGATCAAGACGTTGCATATCGCCGACCATCTTATTGTAAGCCGGAGAACCTGGCTGGAACCCTTTCATGCTGCGATTGAGCTCTTGCAAGGTTTTCTGCATATCCTGCGGCAACGCTTTCATCTCTCTGCTGGCGATGATGTCATTCAACGACTGCATGGTTTTCTGCGTTGTCTGCATGGTTTTCTGGCTTTCAGCCAACGTTTTGGTCGCTTCATCGATCATCGGATTGAGCGGCATCGAGTTGATTTTATCCAGCGTTTGCATCAGTTTCTGCTGGATCTGCGCCAGGCCACCGCTGGTGGTTGGCATCAACGGATAACCAAACATCTCTCGCGGCCCTTTCCAGGCTTTCACTTGTGGATAGAAGTCAAGATCGACATATAACGACCCCGTCAGCAGGTTGGCAGACTTCAACGAAGCGCGCATACCGCGTGACTCGGCATCTTTCAGATGGCCTTCAATATCGAAGTTACCGCCCAATTCCTTCTGGAAACGATCCGGCTCGATGCGGATCAATACCGGAATACGGTAGTCAGTATCCAGACGCTGAACCATGCCTTTTTGGTAGAACGGCACCTGGCCAACAGTGCCCAGACGGATACCACGGAATTCCACCGGAGCGCCTGGTTGCAACCCGCGAACCGAATCGGCGAAGAACAGCAGGTAGTCTTTATGCACGGTATACAGCGAATCCTGAATGCTGCGCTGGTTGTCGAACAGGTGGTACTCCGCTTTCGGTTGCGCCAGTTCACCTCGGTCCCATCCGTCCGGCACGTCAAAGCTGACGCCACCGCTGAACAAGGTCGCCAACGAGCCCATTTCCACCCTCATCCCCTGCGCCGACATATCGAACGCCACACCGCTGTCTTTCCAGAAACGTACGTTATTGGTCACCAATTGATCGTAAGGTGCGGAGATAAATAATTGGTAACGCATGGCACGCATCTTGGGATCAAAATAACTGGTCTCCACCGAGCCAACGCGATAACCGCGGAACAACACCGGATCACCGGCGTTCAACTGTCCGGATCTTTCGCTGTCCAGTACAACGCGTAACCCTTTAGCGTCAGGGGAAGCCAATGGCGGCGCGTCCAGCAGTTGATAATTGCTCTTGCCTGCCTTGCCTTTAGTACCCGGTTGCAGCTCGATATAAGCACCGGAAAGCAGCGTCCCCAGGCCGGAAACGCCCCCGCGACCAATTTGCGGCTTCACGACCCAGAAGGCCGAGTCCTGACGCAACAGTTTCTCCATACCGGAATTAAGACGCGCCTCGACCATCACCTTGCTCAGGTCTTCGCTCAGAGTGACCGTCTCCACAATACCGACGTCGACACTGCGGCTTTTTATTTTAGTTTTCCCCGCTTCCAGTCCCTCTGCGGTGGTGGTGACTAACGTCACTACCGGGCCTTGATGGCTGAAATGGTAAAACAGGATCCAGGCGCCGATCAGTGCTGTGACAATGGGGATGATCCACACTGGCGACCAGCGTTTGATCTTCTCAACGTCTGCGACGCTATGATTATTTTCCGTCACCTTGCGGCTCCTTTTTTCTTGTTTCGTTTACGCGATCCCAGGTCAACCTGGGATCAAACGTCATGGCTGCAAACATAGTGAGGATCACGACCATGGCGAACAACAGTGCGCCAATGTCAGGATAAATGCTCATCAATTGCCCCATCCGTACCAGTGCCGACAGTACGGCAATGACAAATACGTCAATCATTGACCAACGACCAACAAACTCAACCACTTCATAAATCAGGTGCATGCGCTCGCTGTCAGCTCTGGCTTTCCCCGTGCCGTTTGCATCCCAACACAACCAGCCAATTGCCATCATTTTCAACGAAGGAACCATAATACTGGCAATGAAGATCACCATTGCCACCGGGTAAGATCCTTCGCCCCACAACAGGATCACCCCAGCCATGATGGTGGAGGTAAGTTTATTGCCCAGCGCCTCAGTGACCATAATAGGCATCAGATTAGCCGGGATATACAGCAGGATCGACGTGAGCAGCAGTGCCAACGTCCATTGTAGGCTATGACGGCGGCGCACATAACCACGGCTATGGCAGCGTGGACATTCGGTTAAGTCCGCCGGCAGGATTGCCGTGCAACACTGGCAGGAACGCAGCCCTTGACGCAGCCCCGTGCGCCCGACTTCCATCGGTTGTGTGAGACGCGGTGCCGGTTCAATATCATTCCACAGCCAACGGCGATCCACACATTGAAAGGCACGCACCTGTAACAGACAAAATAGGCAATAAGGCACAAAGCTGCTACCCACACCAATATCACCGTAGGCCATCAGCTTAACGAAGCTGACCAAAACCCCAGCCAGAAAAATTTCCACCATGCACCAGGTTTTAAACTGGAACAACATCTTGGCCATCCACTCTTTCAGGCGTATGGGAATAGATACCCTGGCGCACAAAAGAATGATCGCCACCATGCAAAATGCCGGGATCAGTTGAACGAACACCATAAACAGCGTGGCCATGCTGGCGTAATCTTCCGCCACCATCACCTGCGGGATCTGGATCAGTTTGATTTCGTTACCGAGACCGGCAACGCGCATATTAATAAAAGGGAAAATATTCGCCAGCACCAGCATGAACAATGCACTGAGGGCGTAACCGATCGGCCGCTTACGCGGTTCATCCCAGCGGGAGCTGAGGGTTGTTTTACAACGCGGGCATATCGCTTTGGAACCATATGCCAGCGGCGGCAATGCCACCAGCATGTCGCACTGTGGACACAGCATCAGATTGTCCTGTTGCTGTTGTACGTGCGTTGCGTGACTGTGCTGCTCGTGATTCGCGTGGGAACACACCATATTCCTCCTTAATAACGTTGCTCGCCGATACGGCAATACCGCCCGCAGCAGCGCGCGGGCGGTATTATCAACGGTTAGCCGTTTTTCATCGCTTCCAACTCTTCCCAGCGGGCAAACGCTTCTTCCAGCGCCCCTTCGGCTGCGGCCAGTGCCGTCAGTACCTGCTGTGTTTCACTGTGAGGACGCGTGAAGAAATCCGCATCATTCATTTGCGCCTGCAACGCTGTAATTTCCGTTTCCAGCTGTTCGAGGCGCTGCGGTAACTGTTCCAGCTCACGTAACAAGTTATAGCTCAGTTTAGCTGCAGGTTTCTTCGACTGTTCAGCCTTTTTTTCCGCCACAGGCTTGTTCTGATCGGCCGCTACCTGACGGATCGGTTTTGCCGTCGCACGTTGATGGTGCGCGTCGTAGTAACCACCGACAAAGGTGCTGATCACACCGTTGCCTTCAAAGATCCAGCACTCGGTCACGGAGTTATCAACGAATTGACGATCGTGGCTCACCAACATCACGGTACCTTGATAACCGTCGATCAGCTCTTCCAGCAATTCCAGCGTTTCAACGTCAAGGTCGTTGGTCGGTTCATCGAGGATCAATAAATTACTTGGCTTCAGGAACAGCTTAGCCAGCAACAAACGGTTACGCTCACCACCTGACAAGGCTTTCACCGGCGTCATCGCACGTTTCGGGTGGAACAGGAAGTCCTGTAGGTAACCCAGTACGTGGCGGGAACGGCCGTTGACCATCACTTCCTGCTTGCCTTCTGCCAGGTTGTCCATCACCGTGCGCTCTGGATCCAGATCGGCACGGTGTTGGTCGAAGTAAGCCACTTCCAGCTTGGTCCCGCAATGCACGCGACCGCTATCGGCTTTCAACTGGCCGAGCATCAGTTTCAGCAGCGTCGTTTTACCACAGCCATTTGGGCCGACTAACGCAATTTTGTCACCACGCTGTACCTGGGCGGAGAAATCACGCACCAGCACTTTACCGCCAACCTGATAGTTAACGTTTTCCATTTCAAACACGATTTTGCCAGAGCGTACAGCCTCTTCCACCTGCATTTTGGCAGTGCCCATGACTTCACGGCGTTCCGAGCGCTCATTACGTAATGCCTTCAGCGCACGTACTCGGCCTTCGTTACGGGTTCGGCGCGCTTTGATGCCCTGACGGATCCACACTTCTTCCTGTGCCAGCTTACGGTCGAATTCAGCGTTTTGTAATTCTTCCACACGCAACGCTTCTTCTTTGCTCAGCAGGTACAGGTCATAGTTACCCGGCCAGGAGACCAACTTACCGCGATCGAGATCGACAATACGCGTTGCCATGTTACGGATAAAGGAACGGTCGTGAGAAATGAACACGATACTGCCCTGGAATTCTTTCAGGAATCCTTCCAGCCAATCGATGGTTGAAATATCCAGGTGGTTCGTCGGTTCGTCGAGCAACAGTACGCGTGGGGAGCTCACCAGCGCACGGCCCAGCGCCGCTTTACGCAGCCAGCCGCCAGAGAGCGAGGAAAGTTCTGCATCGCCGTTCAGGCCCAACTGCAACAGCACTTCGCTGATACGGCTGTCGAGCTGCCACAATCCCTGGTGATCAAGGATTTCCATAATCTGCGCCATGCGCGTCAGGTTTTTCTCACTTGGATCGGTTTCTACCAAATGCGAGATCGCATGATACGCCTTCAGATGTTCTGCCTGCTCAGCCACGCCTTCCGCCACAAAGTCGAAGACTGTGCCGCCGATATTGCGCGGTGGATCCTGTTGTAGACGCGCCACAATCAGATCTTGCTCGTATATCACACGGCCGTCATCCAGCGGGATTTCTTTACCGAGGATCTTCAACAGCGTGGACTTACCGGCGCCGTTACGCCCAACAAGACAAACGCGTTCGTTGTCTTCAATATGAATTTCGGTGTTGTCTAAAAGGGGTGCATCGCTGAAGGACAACCAGGCACCGGACATGCTAATTAACGACATAGTAATTATTTTCCTTCGCCGGCATGGGTAACCAGCCAGCAGTTATGAATTTGACGGTTACGGGCAAAGTCCTGCGACTGTGTCTGGGCAGTGATTTCTTTCGCCTCCAGACCCAACGCACTCAGGCCGGCCATATCCATCTGGAAACCGCGCTTGTTGTTCGAGAACATGATGGTTCCGTTACGACGCAGTAACCGTTTCAAATCTTGCATCAACACCAGGTGATCGCGCTGAACGTCAAAAGTATTCTCCATACGCTTGGAGTTGGAGAACGTTGGCGGATCGATAAAGATCACGTCAAATTGCTCGTCGGCATTTTGCAGCCATGACAAGCAATCTGCATGGATCAATCTGTGCTGTTTGCCGGTCAGGCCATTCACACGCAAGTTCTTCTCTGCCCATTCCAGGTAGGTGCGCGACATGTCCACCGTGGTGGTGCTACGCGCGCCGCCCAGACCCGCATGCACGCTGGCTGTGCCGGTATAAGCAAACAGGTTGAGGAAGTCTTTGCCTTTACTCAGCTCACCCAGCATGCGACGAGCAATACGGTGATCGAGGAACAGACCGGTATCGAGATAGTCTGTCAGGTTAACCCACAGCTTGGCGTTGAATTCTTCCACCAGCAAGAATTCGCCCTTCTGCGCTAACTTTTCGTACTGATTTTTGCCTTTCTGGCGTTCACGTGTTTTCAGGATTAACTGATTCGACGGCAATTCCAGCACTGCCAGCGTGGCGTTGATCACATCAAACAGACGCTGACGCGCTTTCTGCGCATCAATGGTTTTTGGCGGCGCATACTCCTGCACCACGATCTTGCTACCGTAACGATCCACAGCCACGTTATAGTCAGGCAGGTCAGCATCATACAAGCGGTAGCATTCGATGCCTTGTTGCTTAGCCCACTTGTCGAGCTTCTTCAGGTTTTTACGCAGGCGGTTGGCAAAATCTTCCGCTACCTGCACGCCACCGGCACCCTGCGGGTTTTCCGCCAGTTGGTAATTTTTCTGCACACAGTCCAACGGGCCATTTTTGGCCTTAAACTGGCGTTCCGCACGTAACTGTAAGCAGCTCAGTAGCTCGGGTGATGCGCTGAACAGCGACAGTTGCCAGCCACCGAAAGCGCTCTTCATGATACGGCCCAGCATGTTATGCAAAGCAATCAGCGCGGGTTCACTTTCCAGACGCTCGCCGTACGGCGGGTTACTGACCACTGTCCCCGTCGGGCCTTCCGGCAGCGGGTTAGTCAGCTTACTAACGTCGTTGACGTTAAAGGTGATCAGTTCGGCAACGCCGGCACGACGGGCGTTGCCACGAGCCATTTCAATCACCCGGCGATCAATGTCGGAACCAAAGAAACGCGAAGTGGTTTCCTGCAAGCCGCGACGTGCACGCACCTGTGCTTCGGTGATCACTTCACGCCACAGATCGGCATTATGACCATTCCAGGCGGTAAAGCCCCAATGCTGACGATGCAGGCCTGGTGCACGATCGGAAGCAATCATCGCGGCTTCGATCAATAGCGTGCCTGAACCACACATTGGATCAACCATCGGCGTACCCAACTGCCAACCTGAACGCTGCACAATCGCTGCCGCCAGACTTTCTTTCAACGGCGCCTGACCGGTTAAGTCACGGTAGCCACGCTGGTGCAAGCCTTCACCGCTTAAATCAAGTGCAACACTGGCCATATCGCGTTGCAGGAATACATTAACGCGAATGTCCGGCTGCTGCTTCGCCACTGTCGGACGCTGATCGATCTTGCGGGTAAAGCTGTCGACAATGGCGTCTTTGACTTTCAACGCGCCGTATTGGCTGTTGCGAATCTCTTCGTTAACGCCACTGAAGTGAACGGCGAAGGTTTTATCCACGCCAAAGATGTTCGTCCAGTCGATCGCCTGCACACCCAGATACAAATCCAGGTCGCTGTGCACACGAAATTCATTCAGTGGCAGCAAAATACGTGAGGCCAGACGGCTCCACAGCAAGCTTTGGTACAGAAGACGATCGTCACCCTGAAAATGTACCCCACCCTGTACGACTTTACAGGCGTGAGCGCCCAGCGCTTCGAGTTCGCTTTTTAACAGTTCTTCCAGTCCACGCGCCGTGCTGGCAAACAGAGAGTTCATATCGTACTTATCACCAAAAAGAAAATTGTTGCGCATTATAGCTAATCCAGACCGCTTGTCATAAAGTTGCTCCCTTCTATTTCATTATCGCACGGGGATAAGGGTGATTACGCTTTCCAAACTTTACGTTCATCCGGTGAAATCGCTCCGGGGTTTGCAGCTTTCTCACGCTCAGGTTTCCAGTAGTGGATTGGCGTTTGATCGCACCTTTATGATCACCGAACCGGATGGCACCTTTATTACCGCGCGCCAATATCCGCAAATGGTACTGTTCACTCCAGCGCTATTGGCTGACGGTTTATTCCTCACCGCGCCGGACGGCGAAAGCGCTGCCATTCGCTTCAATGATTTCGCCCCCGAGGCGCAACCCACTGAAGTCTGGGGAAACCATTTCACCGCGCTGATTGCACCGCAGCCAATTAACAGCTGGCTAAGTGGCTATTTCCAGCGTGACGTGCAGCTGCGCTGGCTCGGCCCAGAACCCACCCGTCGCGTTAAAAAACTCCCTGAAATCCCCCTGTCTTTCGCCGATGGTTACCCGTATCTGCTGATTAACGAAGCGTCATTCAACGACTTACAACAACGCTGTCCCGGCAGTATCAAGCTGGAGCAATTCCGTCCCAATCTGGTGGTGACAGGTGCCAGTGCGTGGGCAGAAGATGGCTGGCAGGTGATCCGCGTCGGTGACGTGATGTTTGATCTGGTGAAACCTTGCAGCCGTTGCGTGCTGACTACCGTGAGTATTGAACGCGGGCGTAAGCATCCGAGCGGTGAACCACTCAGCACCCTGCAGAAATTCCGCACTGCTGACAACGGCGATATCGATTTTGGCCAAAATATGGTGGCGCGCAACAGTGGCATTATCCGCGTTGGCGATACGGTGGAAGTCTTATCCACTAAACCGGCACGCCCCTATGGCGCGGGTAAAGTCGTTGAAAGCGTACAGGCACCACAAGACAGCGCGCATAGCGTCACTATTGAATACGCAGGAACGGTGTTTACCGGTAATAATCAGCAGATCTTGCTTGAGCAGTTAGAACAACAAGGGCTCCGCGTGCCTTATTCGTGCCGTGCGGGGATTTGCGGGAGTTGTCGCATGACATTGGTCAGTGGCGAAGTGGCGCCGCTGAAGAAAAGTGCGGTAGCCAACAATGGCACCATCCTCTCCTGCAGCTGTATTCCAAAAAGTGATTTAACCTTGGCGTAATTAGCCTTACATTGCCCTGTCGTAAGCCGGAACGGAAGCTTCATCTTGCGCACAGGGTTTAAGGCGATCGTGCATCACTTTGATTGCATCACCCAACACCATGGTACGGCCAGCGACTGACAGCTGATTTTGCGCAAGCAGACAAAGGCTAGCGTTATCGCCGGCTTCCACCACCAGCAAACGGGCTTCAACCCCGCTTTCCATCACCTTCACTGCCGCCAGTTCACCATTCTTTGGCTGTAACGGATAATGTTGCTGAGAAAAATGCCAGCTTTTCGGCATTAGCGGTTTCAAGAATCGATAAGCCACCAAGGCATTTAATACCAGCTCAGCACGTTGCTCGTGACTCAGCTTTATCTGTTTGCACTGCTCTTCATAATTAAAATAAAGCGCCGCGTCATCGACACAGAAAGAGCATTCATCGAACGCATCCGGCGTTAACATTTTGGCAGGGAAACGCGAACGAAAGATCATACCATTTGCTAAATCCAGCATTAGCCGATCATGTTCAGCGTCAAAATACCAACGCCAATTATCGTCAGGTTTTATCTTCATCTCTTATCCTTCTCGCTGCCCATGCCACGCTGTATTTACCCTAAAAGGTGATTTTATCACCACTAAAGTCGCTTAAACATCGGATAATTCCGCGAACGATATTTATGCTAGTGGACAAAATATAGACGAGCCGGGAGAAGAAATAAACCCCCGGCCGAAAATGAAAGGAAAAATATTAGATGTAGTTAACGATATCTTTAATCAGGCGCGGACCTTTGAAGATAAATCCGGAATAAATTTGTACCAAGGAAGCCCCGGCTGCCATTTTTTCACGCGCCGCCATCAGGGAATCAATTCCGCCAACACCAATAATTGGCAAACGCCCTTGCAGCTCAAGTGACAGACGGCGGATCACGTCGGTGCTACTCGCCTGTAGCGGGCGACCACTTAGACCACCCATTTGTTCGCAATAATTCAGCCCCTGGATCAATTTACGATCCAGTGTGGTATTGGTCGCGATCACGCCATCGATATTATGGCGAACCAAACTGTCCGCTATTTGGATCAACTCTTCTTCAGAAAGATCCGGCGCGATCTTTACAGCGACAGGCACATATTTGTGATGCCGCGCATGCAATTCCTGTTGTTTATTTTTAATCGCGGCCAGAAGATCGTCCAACGCTTCCCCGTACTGTAAAGAACGTAATCCCGGAGTATTTGGTGACGAAATGTTAATCGCGATATATCCGGCATACGGATAAACTTTATCCATGCAGATCAGATAATCGTCTTTTCCTTGCTCAACCGGGGTATCTTTATTCTTGCCGATATTAATCCCAAGAATACCGCCGAAATGAGATTTCTTAACGTTTTCAACCAGGTTATCTACACCCCGGTTATTAAAGCCCATACGGTTGATCAGGCCTTCCGCTTCCACAATACGGAACAGACGCGGCTTATCATTACCTGCCTGCGGGCGCGGCGTCACAGTGCCGACTTCGACAAAGCCAAAACCCATGGCACCAAACGCATCGATACATTCACCGTCTTTATCCAGACCGGCAGCCAAACCCAATGGGTTTTTAAAAGAGAGCCCCATGCAGCTTACCGGCTTGGTCGGCACAGCCTGACGAATAAGGAATTCTAACGGGGTGCCGGTGACACGGCGAAGCTGATGAAAAGTCAATTCATGCGCACGCTCGGGATCGAGCTGGAACAACGCTTTTCTGATGATGGGGTAGTACATGTACTCTCCTGATTTCCCGGTTGCAAACCGGGGGCGTATTATCCGGTATCCCCAGGCCAATTGGAATTGATTAAAAGCAAAAAAAGTGTTTTTTACGCAACCGTTTCCCCTCGCCAAGGTTTAAACCACCGCCAATCCGCATTTACGCATATCAAAATCAAAAAATGAGATTTAAGTAACGCGCCCCTTTGCTGATACGTTTAAAACACTTCTCGACAATTTACTCATTAAACCTAACTTTTAGTTATAAGGAGTGGTAATGCGCGTTATATCACTGGCCGGCAGTCCTCGCATCCCTTCACGATCAGCTGCACTGCTTTCCCTGAGTCAACGTTGGTTGCAACAGCAAGGCGTGGAAGTGATTGCCTACACCCTGCACGACTTTGATGCCGAAGATTTGCTGTATGCCAACTTTAATAGCCCCGCGATCAAAGCCTTTACTGAACAACTGGCGCAAGCCGACGGCTTGCTGGTTTCTACGCCAGTGTATAAAGCGTCATTCTCCGGAGCCTTGAAAACCTTGTTGGATCTGCTGCCCGAGCGCGCACTAGACCATAAGGTGGTGCTGCCGCTGGCCACTGGCGGATCCATTGGCCATATGTTGGCAGTGGATTACGCCTTGAAACCAGTGCTGGCCGCGCTGAAAGCACAGGAGGTGTTGCACGGGGTGTTTGCCGATGACAGCCAGGTGGTGCTTAGCGGTGAAGAAGTTACGCTGTCCGAAAATATGGCAGCCCGGTTGGAAGAAGCCTTGGAAAGCTTTTATCTGGCCCTCGGTCGCCGTAAACCGCCAAGGGTAAAGATCTCCCCGGCGCTGCTTGCCCGCCAAACGGCCTGAAAGAACCGCATATAAGGAAATAAGGATGAAACGACTTTCTTCACTCGGCCGCTGGCTTGGTACCAGCGCATTGGCAGGCATTATCTCACTGGTATGGATCAATACCGCCAGGGCGCAAGATCCGGCGCAGTTCCGCATTGGTTACCAAAAAGGATCGATTAGCCTGGTATTGGCGAAGTCACACCAGCTTCTGGAACAACGGTTTCCTAATACCAAAATCAGTTGGATCGAATTCCCCGCAGGTCCGCAAATGCTCGAAGCTCTGAACGTGGGCAGCATCGACTTAGGCAGCACTGGCGATATTCCACCTATCTTCGCCCAAGCCGCCGGGGCGGATTTGCTGTATGTCGGTGTAGAGCCACCAAAGCCCAAGGCGGAAGTGATCTTGGTGCCGGAGAACAGCCCAATCAAAACCGTCGCGGATCTGAAAGGGCGTAAAGTCGCTTTCCAGAAAGGTTCCAGCTCCCACAACTTACTGCTGCGCTCACTGCAAAAAGCAGGGCTAAAATTCACCGATATTCAGCCTATCTATCTGACCCCTGCTGATGCCCGTGCCGCCTTCCAACAAGGCAATGTCGATGCCTGGACTATCTGGGATCCCTACTATTCTGCCGCTTTGCTACAGGGTGGCGTGCGGGTACTGGGTGACGGTACCGAGCTTAATCAAACCGGCTCTTTCTACCTTGCAGTACGTCCTTATACCGAAGCCAACGGACCGTTCATTCAACAAGTGCTCGATGTACTGACACAGGCCGATGCACTGACCCGCAGCGATCGTGCGCAAAGCGTCACACTGTTGGCAAACGCGATGGGTCTGCCAGAGAACGTGATCTCCGCTTATCTGGATCACCGTCCGCCGACGTCTATTAAACCTTTAGACGCGCACACCATTGCCGCTCAGCAGCAAACCGCCGACCTGTTTTATGCCAATCATTTGGTGCCCGTGAAAGTCGATATTTCTCAACGCATCTGGCACCCAAGCGCCCAATAATTTAGGAGAACGGACAATGAGCCTGAACGTATTCTGGTTTTTACCCACTCATGGCGACGGCCACTATCTGGGCAGCACTGAAGGTGCTCGCAGTGTTGATTACGGCTATTTACAGCAAATCGCGCAAGCAGCTGACCGACTGGGCTTCGGCGGTGTATTGATCCCGACCGGCCGTTCATGCGAGGACTCTTGGCTGGTGGCTGCCTCGCTGATTCCGGTCACCCAGCGACTGAAGTTCCTGGTCGCGCTACGCCCAGGTATCATTTCACCCACACTGGCGGCGCGTCAGGCGGCGACGCTGGATCGCCTCTCCAACGGCCGGGCACTCTTTAACCTGGTCACCGGCGGTGATCCTGAAGAGCTGGCAGCAGAAGGTCTGCATCTGAATCACGAAGAACGTTACGAAGCCTCAGCAGAGTTCACCCACGTCTGGCGCAAGGTACTGGAAGGCGAAACCGTCGATTTTAACGGTAAACATATTCAGGTAAAGGGCGCAAAACTGCTGTACCCGCCGGTGCAACAGCCACGTCCACCGCTCTATTTTGGCGGATCCTCCGCCGCTGCGCAGGATCTGGCAGCCGAACAGGTTGAAATGTACCTCACCTGGGGTGAACCTCCAGCGCAGGTAAAAGAAAAAATTGCCGAAGTTCGCGCCAAAGCAGCGGCCAAAGGTCGCAAGGTACGTTTTGGGATACGTCTGCATGTGATCGTACGTGAAACCACAGAAGAAGCCTGGCGGGCTGCCGATCGGTTAATCGCCAATCTCGATGAGAAGACCATCGCCGACGCCCAGAAGGCCTTTGCTCGCTTTGACTCCGTTGGACAACAACGTATGGCAGCATTGCACGGCGGCAAGAAAGATAATCTGGAGATCAGCCCTAATCTGTGGGCTGGCGTTGGTCTGGTGCGTGGCGGAGCCGGTACCGCATTGGTGGGTGATGGCCCGACGGTGGCGGCGCGTATGCAGGAATATGCCGATCTGGGTATCGATACCTTTATCTTGTCCGGCTACCCGCATTTGGAAGAAGCCTACCGCGTTGGTGAACTGTTGTTCCCACATCTTGACCTGGCAGAAAATGAAGCGCCCACGCAACGCCGACCGGTCAAAGCACAGGGTGAAGTGGTGGCCAATATCTATATTCCGCAAAAAGCGTCGCAAAGCTGAGGAGCCACACTATGGCAAACGGCACACAACGTATCTTGCATCGTCTCGCCCCTTGGGCATTGCCAGTAGCGTTGGTGGTTATCTGGCAAATATCCGTTGAGGCTGGCTGGCTGTCGAACCGTATTCTGCCGGCACCAAGCGCCGTGGTTACCGCCTTTTGGACGCTGACCAAAAGCGGCGAGCTGTGGCAACACCTGACGATCAGCAGTTGGCGTGCACTGATCGGCTTTAGCATCGGTGGCAGCATTGGGCTTGTACTGGGTTTTATCACTGGTCTGTCACCTTGGGGAGAACGTCTGCTGGACAGTTCCGTGCAGATGATCCGCAACGTGCCGCATTTGGCGCTGATACCGCTGGTGATCCTGTGGTTTGGCATCGATGAATCCGCCAAGATCTTTCTGGTCGCATTGGGCACTCTATTTCCTATCTATCTGAACACTTATCACGGCATTAAGAATATCGATCGCGGTCTGCTTGAAATGGCGCGCAGCTATGGCCTGAGTGGTTTTCAGTTATTTACCCAAGTGGTTTTGCCGGGCGCTCTGCCTTCGATCATGGTCGGTGTACGTTTTGCGTTAGGTTTTATGTGGCTCACCCTGATCGTGGCGGAAACCATTTCTGCCAACTCGGGGATCGGTTATCTGGCGATGAATGCCCGTGAATTCTTACAGACAGATGTCGTGGTAGTAGCGATTGTGCTGTATGCCCTACTCGGCAAGTTGGCTGACGTCAGTGCCCAGTTGCTGGAACGTATCTGGTTACGCTGGCATCCGGCCTACCAACTGAAACAAGGAGAAGCGCTATGACGGCTCCCGCCCGTATTCCCCAAGGCACCCCGGTCACGCTGGAATCTATTGCCAAACGCTACGGCAACCGCACGGTGCTAGAAAATATTCAGTTGCGCATCAGCGCTGGCCAGTTTATTGCCGTTGTCGGTCGCAGTGGCTGCGGTAAAAGTACCCTACTGCGTCTGATGGCCGGGCTGGAAAACGCCAGCAGTGGTGTATTGCTGAGCGGTAATGCACCGCTCGCCAGTGCCAGAGACGATACGCGCCTGATGTTTCAGGACGCACGCCTGCTGCCATGGAAAAAGGTGATCGACAATGTCGGTCTCGGATTACGCGGCCACTGGCGGGAGGATGCGTTACAGGCATTGAACGCTGTCGGATTGGCCGATCGCGCCAGTGAGTGGCCGGCGGCATTATCCGGTGGGCAAAAACAGCGGGTGGCATTGGCCCGCGCATTGATCCATCGTCCACGTCTCCTGCTTTTGGATGAACCTTTAGGCGCCTTGGATGCGTTAACGCGGATCGAAATGCAGGGGTTGATCGAAGGACTATGGCAACAGCATGGTTTCACCGTGTTGTTGGTGACGCATGACGTCAGTGAAGCCATTGCGCTGGCAGATCGGGTGATTTTGATTGAGGAAGGACGTATCGGATTGGATCTGACCATTGACTTGCCGCGACCGCGCCGTAAAGGATCGAGTAAGTTGGCAGAGCTGGAGGCTGAAGTATTGGACAGAGTGCTATCTCCGCCCCCGACACTGACCGAAACCTCACGTCGAGTCGCGAATTAAAAAAGGGACGGCATTGCCGTCCCTTTTTAAGTTATGCGTCGAGCGCTTTACTGATCTTCTCGAACAGGTCGCCAGACAGGTTCTCAAGCCCTTTCAACTGCTCAAGCGCCTTACGCATCAACGCCTGGCGCGACGCATCATAGCGTTTCAGGCGGATCAGCGGTTCGATCAGGCGAGCAGCAATCTGTGGGTTACGCTGGTTCAAATCGCTGAGGATCTCGGCCAGGAACTGATAACCACTGCCGTCTGCGGCATGGAACGCCGCTGGGTTAGCTGAAGCAAAGCCGCCGATCAACGAGCGAGTGCGGTTTGGATTACTCAGGCTGAATGAACGGTGTGTCAGCAAACTGCGGACCTTGGTCAGCACGTCAGCCGCCGGGCTGGTCGCCTGCAAAACAAACCATTTGTCCATGACCAGACCATCCTGGTGCCAACGCTCATCAAATGCCGTTAGCAGCGCGTCGCGGCAAGGCAACTGTGCAGCTACCGCCGCAGCCAACGCCGCCAGAGAATCAGTCATGTTGTCTGCCAGGCGGTATTGCTCCGACACAAGACGATCGGCTAGCACTGCGTCACCAAAGGCCAGGTATCCCAGGCACACATTGCGCAGGGAACGTTTGGCAATATCAGCGTGTTCCACCCGATAACCGTCGGTTTTATTGGCGTTATACACGGCTAACCACTCATCGACCATTTCCTTCGCCAGACAACGTACGATTGCTTCGTGTACCGCAGCAATGGCTTCCGGATCGATGGTAGCGAACAATTCTGCCATTTCACTTTCAGAAGGCAACGTCAGGATCTGTGCGGCTAATGCCGGATCCAGTGTCTCGTCCAATAGCACGGCACGGAAAGCATCAGCAACATGCAGTGGCAGCGACAAAGGCTGTTTCTGCTGGTGTCTGGCCACATTCAGCTTGATATAGGTCGCCAGCAAGCTTTGCGCCGCATCCCAACGAGCAAAGTCATTACGGGCGTGCTGCATCAGGAAGGTCAGTTGCTGATCGCTGTACGGGTAATCCAGCTTCACCGGTGCTGAAAACTCACGCAACAGAGACGGCACTGGTTTGTGTGCGACACCGTCAAACACAAAGGTCTGTTCGGCTTCGGTTACGTTCAGTACGTTATTGATCGCCGAACCGTCTTTCTGCAGAGCAATCACATTACCTTCTGCGTCGTACAATTCGATGTCCAGTGGAATATGCAGTGGCAACTTCTCTGGTTGATCAGCTGTCGGTTCCGTTTTTTGGCTAACATGCAGGCGGTACTGTTGATGCTCGGCATCATATTCGTCACGCACGGTCAGCTGCGGCGTACCAGACTGGCTGTACCAACGGCGGAACAATGACAAATCGACGTTAGACGCGTCTTCCATTGCCTGAACAAAATCATCACAGGTAGCCGCACTGCCATCATGGCGTTCGAAATACAGTTGGATGCCTTTCTGGAATTGTTCTTCGCCCAGTAGTGTGTGCAGCATGCGGATCACTTCAGAACCTTTTTCATACACTGTCAGAGTGTAGAAGTTGTTCATCTCGATAACTTTGTCCGGGCGAATTGCGTGCGCCATCGGACTGGCGTCTTCCGCAAATTGTGCGCCACGCATAACGCGCACGTTATCGATACGGTTAACCGGACGTGAACCCAAATCTGAACTGAATTCCTGATCGCGGAATACCGTCAAACCTTCTTTCAGGCTGAGCTGGAACCAATCGCGGCAGGTCACACGGTTGCCAGTCCAGTTATGGAAGTATTCGTGACCAATCACCGCTTCGATATTCAGGTAATCTTTGTCGGTCGCAGTTTCCGCCTTCGCCAGCACATACTTGGAGTTAAAAATATTTAACCCTTTATTCTCCATCGCGCCCATGTTGAAGAAGTCGACGGCAACGATCATATAAATGTCGAGATCGTATTCCAGCCCAAAACGGGTTTCATCCCATTTCATCGAGTTCTTCAAGGAAGTCATCGCCCAATCAGCGCGATCCAGGTTGCCACGGTCAACAAACAACTCCAACGCAACATCACGCCCTGAACGGGTAGTAAAGCTGTCTCGCAGCACGTCAAAATCACCGGCAACCAATGCAAACAGGTAGCAAGGTTTTGGGAACGGATCTTGCCACTGCACCCAGTGACGACCATCTTCCAGTTCACCCTGCCCAACGCGGTTGCCGTTTGACAACAGGAACGGGTAACGCACCTTGTCGGCCACAATACGAGTGGTAAAGCGGGCAAGCACATCTGGACGATCAAGATAATAGGTAATGTGGCGGAAGCCTTCTGCCTCACATTGTGTGCACAGCGCTTCACCAGACAGATATAACCCTTCCAGCGCGGTGTTTTTTGCCGGGTGGATATCATTAACGATGGTCATGGTAAATTGTGCTGGCAGTTTCTCGATAACCAGTTTGTTATCCTGCAACTGATAAGTCGTCCACGGCTGGCCGTCGATCTCAATACTCACCAACGTCAGATCTTCACCGTTGAGTACCAATGGCGCGTCGGCAGCACCTTGACGCTTAATCTTGCTGACTGCGGTTACGCGTGTTGTCTCTGCATCCAGCTCAAAATCCAGGTCAATATCAGTGATGGTATAATCTGGCGCGCGATAATCGTGGCGATACTTCGCCTGTGGCTGTTGTGTCATAAAAACCCTTTGACGTCTCAGTGAGTTACAGGTGCCAGGCTTTCATCATGCATTTATTTCGCCGTTGAGAAAGAGCAGAAATTTCGATGAGCCTGATTGTAAATAAACTGTATCACAGCTACAAAAAAAACCCAGAGATGCCAAGGGACCAGAGCAGAGAAATCGGAGGTGGATCCTAATATTGTCGATGAATTACCCAGCCAGTCAGGCTCCTTCACCTAATGCAGGATAAAAATCAGCATTTAATGCTAAAAAACCCGCATTGTGTTCATCACGCTCTCAGGTTCCTTTCTCGGGTTAAAAAGTCCATTTTTCTCAGTGGGCATGGGCAACCAGCAATTGCCCCACAGCGCCCACTCGGCAGCCACGTCCCGTCGGGTATAGTTAAGACAGCCTGCGAACCACAATGGTATAATTAACCCATCTGGCTCAAGGACGCGCGGCGCACATGAAAGTAAAATATTTGATCTATTTTTTTACCTTTGCCCTGATGTCCTCATTCGCCCTGTTTATTTCCGATGAACTGGTTGAGGCAGAAACCGACTATCGCGACAACCAACTGAACCTGTACAAAATTACCCGTACCAAAGAGATTTCAGAAGCTTTCCAGGCCACGCTGTTGGCACACCGTTTAAAGCGTTTAAGTCTGATAAACCCACACATTACCCCAGCACAATGGATGGATGCCGATCGCGTGGCGCGCGCAAAAATCGCCCGTTTTCAGCCACACATCGACAGCGAGATATCGCAACAGCTTGGTATACGGCAGAAAATCGCCGCGCTCTCCATGATCAGTTTAATGGAGCAGTTGCTCAATAATGACAACCTGCAGCTTTCACATGTCACCGATGCCACGGCCAATCTGTTTAATATCAATAGTGCTTACTACATTTCCCAAGCCAGTAAGAGCTATTACCGCTACACCTATGACACCCGCATGGTTGATGCCGACTCATTCCTTTTCCTGGAAGCCGTGCGGCTGAATAATCGGCTGAATATGTCCGTGACCGAACTGATCGACCAGGTTATTGATGTCAATACCAACCAACTCGCACGTAAAGATGCTTATCTAAAAGCAATTCAGCTCACCGGGGTATTGAGTGCATTAAGTACCCGGCTAATTTTTATCAAGCTGACCTATAACGACATGCAAACCACATTCTTAGTGAATGAGATCCTTGAACAACTGTCTGTAAAACAAATCAGCCGTATTACCGAAGGGTTGTATAGCGCGGTTGATACGCACACCACCTACCCCGCTGATTCTATCTACCAGTACGTTAAGAACCTGAGCGACCTCTCACAACAGCTTTATCAGCGTAGTTTTGAAATGGAAATCGCCGCTTCGCAGCATAAGATCTATGACAGCCAGACAGCGATTTACGGCATGATTTCCTTGGGTGGGCTGATCACCCTGTTTATTTTTCTACCAACACTGGTTTATTGTTCAAATATCAGCCGCTGGCTGACAAAAACACATAACAATATTTTGCGCTTATCACGCGGGAATATGAATATTGATCGCAATGAGGTGTTTTACGGTCAAGAGCTAATGGCCATCAGCGATGCCATTAAACAGCTTAAGCAGTATCAGTTGGAAAAGGTGACATTGGAAAATGAAAAACACTTGCTGATCAAGGAACTGGAGGCCTCCTCGTATCTTGACCCGTTAACCAATATTTATAACCGTCGTAAGTTTTTTCTCGAGTGTGAATCTCTGGCAGCCAATAGTTACCCGCTGGCCTTCTGCCTGATCGATATTGATAACTTCAAAAACCTCAATGACAACTTTGGTCATCATGTTGGCGACCTTGTCCTGGTCGAATTCGGCAAGTTATTACAAAGCACATTCCGTTCCAGCGACATTTTCTGTCGCTATGGAGGGGAGGAATTCGCCGTGATTTTGGGTAATTGTACGCTGGAAAATGCACGTGAAGTCATGTCAACGTTACGCGAGCTGACTCATCAACTCACCCTGACATTAGCCAATGGGCAAACAGTCCGTTTCACTACCAGCTGTGGCATTGCTCAGGTGTGCGACATTGGGCTGTTGCCAACGGCGATCAAACAAGCAGATGAAGCCCTCTATTTCTGCAAGAATAACGGCAAAGACCGTATCGGCATTCATACACAAACCGGTTTTATCTGAATTGTTGTTTAAAATAATTAACATTATAATTTTTATGACTAATTAGGCTAAGTCATTCACCTTACAGGTGAATCTGGCTTTTCTGCCGGTGTCCTGATGGCAAGCTCGCATAAAGGCACGTTTAATCCTCGACCCGCTCCAATGAATTGTGGTGTGATGCAGCTTCAATAACAGGATAATCCGGGTATACTCCCCCCACTTTTTTTGATTATCCGGATTTGGACACGCGCCTGACGAGGATGCAGTAACGCGCTATGACTCAATACGCCTCCCCGATTTTGACATCACTGCTTGATACTGATGCCTACAAGCTTCATATGCAGCAAGCAGTGTTCCATCGCTATCCCGCTATCAGCGTGGCGGCGGAATTCCGCTGCCGTGGTGATGAGCTGCTTGGCGAATATGCCGACGAAATCCGTGCGCAGATTGCACTGATGAGCCAGTTGGCACTGACAGACGCCGAATTCCACTATCTATCAGGACTCCCGTTCTTCCGTGAGGATTACCTGAGCTGGTTGCGCAAGTTCCGTTACGATCCGCAACAGGTTCAGATCGAAAATCGCGCGGGAAAACTGCATATCCGGATTGCCGGTCCATGGCGCGAAGTGATCATGTGGGAAGTCCCGTTACTGGCAGTCATCAGCGAAGTGGTACACCGTCACCGCTCGCCAGATGTCACACCGGACATGGCGGTAGCCCATTTGCGCAGTAAACTGGCGCAGTTTAAAGCCATGAGTAGCGATGTGGATATTTCTCGCTTCAAACTGATGGACTTCGGCACCCGCCGCCGCTTCTCGCAGGCAGTACAGCAATCCATCGTCAGTACACTGAAGGAAGAATTCCCGTATCTGGTCGGTACCAGCAATTACGATCTTGCACATCAGCTTGGTCTGGCACCGGTAGGTACTCAAGCCCATGAATGGTTCCAGGCGCACCAGCAGATCAGCCCGGTGCTGGCTAACAGCCAACGAGCGGCATTGCAGGCTTGGCTGGACGAATACCCAGACCAGCTCGGCATCGCACTGACCGACTGCATCACCATGGATGCCTTCCTGCGAGATTTCGGCCTGCAATTCGCCCAACGTTATCAGGGCCTGCGGCACGACTCAGGTGACCCGTTCGAATGGGGTGAGAAAGCCATAGCGCATTACCAGAAGCTCGGTATTGATCCGATGAGTAAAACGTTGGTGTTCTCTGATAACCTGGATTTGGACAAAGCACTGGCGCTCTACCGGCACTTTTACCAACGCGTCAACCTGGTGTTCGGCATAGGTACACGCCTAACCTGCGATATTCCCGGCGTAAAACCGCTGAACATCGTGATTAAGCTCGTTGAATGCAAAGGCAAACCGGTGGCGAAACTCTCCGATAGCCCAGGCAAAACCATCTGCCAGGATCAAGCCTTTGTAAAAGCATTACGTAAGGCTTTCGACCTACCGCTGGTGAAGAAGGCGAGCTAAGCGCTCCCGTTCTGCGTACGCTAAAAAGCCGGCTGAATTTCCCCCGCCGGCTTTTTCTTCTTTATAAGATACTTTTCGTTGCTCCCTTTTCGCGCTTCCCCAAGAAATGTTGCATCAATCCGGCGATTTCTGCTTGTGCTCTGCACCGCGGCAAGTAACATAGCAACATCCCCATATTCTTGGGTTGTAAGCTATTTCTAAACCAAATAATTAAAGAGAGAAATCTATGAGCGTAGTGCCTGTAGTCGACGTACTGCAAGGCCGTGCTGCGGTTGACAGTGAAGTCACCGTGCGCGGTTGGGTGCGTACCCGGAGAGATTCTAAAGCTGGTATCTCCTTCCTGGCCGTCTATGACGGTTCCTGCTTTGATCCGTTACAGGCCGTCGTTAATAATTCTCTGCCGAATTATCAGGATGAAGTACTGCATCTGACCACAGGCTGTTCGATTGAAGTCACGGGTAAAGTCGTCGCCTCTCCGGGTGAAGGCCAGAGTTTCGAGCTGCAAGCAACCGCGATTAAAGTCGTTGGCTGGGTTGACGATCCGGACACCTACCCGATGGCGGCTAAGCGCCATAGCATCGAATACCTGCGCGAGGTCGCTCACCTTCGTCCACGAACCAACCTGATCGGTGCCGTTGCCCGCGTGCGTCATACGCTGGCGCAGGCCATTCACCGTTTCTATCACGAAAATGGCTTCTTCTGGGTTTCCACTCCGCTGATCACCGCTTCCGATACCGAAGGCGCTGGCGAAATGTTCCGCGTTTCAACGCTGGATCTGGAAAACCTGCCGCGTACTGATAAAGGAGCTGTCGATTTCAGCCAGGACTTTTTCGGTAAAGAAGCATTCCTGACCGTTTCCGGCCAGCTGAACGGCGAAACCTACGCCTGCGCGTTGTCGAAAATTTACACGTTCGGCCCAACCTTCCGCGCTGAGAATTCCAACACCAGCCGCCACCTGGCGGAGTTTTGGATGATCGAACCAGAAGTGGCGTTTGCAAACTTAGAAGACATCGCCGAACTGGCGGAAAAAATGTTGAAGTATGTGTTCCAGGCCGTGTTGAACGAACGTATGGATGACATGCAGTTCTTCGCCGAGCGCGTAGACAAAGATGCAATTGATCGCCTGCAGCGTTTTGTTTCTTCCGATTTCGCGCAGGTGGATTACACCGAAGCCGTGGAAATTCTGATCGCATCAGGTCAGACGTTCGAAAACCCAGTCTCCTGGGGTATCGATCTGTCTTCCGAGCATGAGCGCTACCTGGCGGAGAAACACTTCAAAGCACCGGTTGTCGTAAAAAACTACCCGAAAGACATCAAAGCTTTCTATATGCGTATGAACGAAGATGGCAAAACCGTTGCAGCGATGGACGTGTTAGCCCCAGGCATTGGTGAAATCATCGGTGGCGCACAGCGTGAAGAACGTTTGGATGTGCTGGATCAACGTCTGGAAGCTATGGGCCTGAATAAAGAAGATTACTGGTGGTATCGTGATCTGCGTCGTTACGGCACCGTACCTCATGCTGGCTTCGGTTTGGGCTTTGAACGTTTAATCGCCTATGTGACCGGTGTACAAAACGTGCGTGATGTTATTCCATTCCCGCGTACGCCACGTAATGCAAGCTTTTAATTAATCAGATAATACATTTTTTAATTAATTTAGTTACAAAACCAAGGCCAGCTTTGCTGGCCTTTCGCATTTTTTAATATTGACCCACGTCACAAAGTTCCCTGAATATTACATTTAGTTACAAATACTTTCTTTTTGAAACCTCATTGCGACATTGGTAGCATTTTCGTTCTAGATTAACCCGGCTGTGAATGGAACACTGCGTGCAGACACAGGACGACACCAATCTATCAACAATAGTTCAAAAGAATTATTGGCGGCAGTGGCAAAGGTGTCCGAATAACACCAATGAGGGTAATATAATGATGAAGCGCAACATTCTTGCAGTGGTAATCCCAGCTCTGTTAGCAGCTGGTGCAGCAAACGCTGCTGAAATCTACAACAAAGACGGCAACAAGCTGGATCTGTACGGCAAAGTTGACGGTCTGCACTACTTCTCAGACGACAAAGGTAATGATGGCGATCAGACCTATGTTCGTTTCGGCTTCAAAGGTGAAACCCAGATTACTGACCAACTGACCGGTTACGGCCAGTGGGAATACAACGTTCAAGCTAACCACTCTGAATCTCAAGGCACCGAAGGCACCAAGACTCGTCTGGGCTTCGCTGGTCTGAAATTCGCTGACTACGGTTCATTCGACTACGGTCGTAACTACGGCGTACTGTACGACGTAGAAGGCTGGACAGATATGCTGCCAGAATTCGGTGGCGATACTTATACCTACACTGACAACTTCATGACTGGCCGTACTAACGGCGTTGCTACTTACCGTAACAACAACTTCTTCGGTCTGGTTGACGGTCTGAACTTCGCAATTCAGTACCAAGGTAAAAACCAGAACGACGGTCGTGATGTTAAGAAACAAAACGGCGACGGTTGGGGCCTGTCTTCTACTTATGACATCGGCGAAGGCATCAGCGTAGGTGCTGCATATGCTTCTTCTAACCGTACCGATGATCAGAAACTGCGTTCTAACGAACGTGGCGACAAGGCTGATGCATGGACTGTTGGTGCTAAATATGACGCGAACAACGTTTACCTGGCAACCATGTACTCCGAAACCCGTAACATGACTCCATACGGTGGCAATAACTCGCTGAAAACCGGTACTGTGTCTTGCGCAGATAGCGATAACAACAGCTGCGGCGGTTTCGCTAGCAAAACTCAGAACTTCGAAGTGACTGCTCAGTACCAGTTCGACTTCGGTCTGCGTCCAGAAGTATCTTACCTGCAGTCTAAAGGTAAGAACATGAACGTTCCAGGCGCAGGTTCTGACCAAGATCTGGTTAAATATGTTTCTGTTGGTACCACTTACTACTTCAACAAAAACATGTCTACCTATGTTGATTACAAAATCAACCTGCTGGACGACAACGAATTCACTAAAGCCACTGGCACTGCTACCGACGATATCGTAGCTGTTGGTCTGGTTTACCAGTTCTAAGTTGTCACACTTAACGACGATTTACCGTCGGACAAGTTAAAAAACAGGGCTTCGGCCCTGTTTTTGTTTTTGTATAACGCGTAAATTTTTATCCTGCTAATCCCCCCCTTCCCCATCATTTTTTATGCCGAATATGCAGCCTTCACAAGATCGAGGTGTTTTTCTCGCAAACGGTTGGCAAAGGGCATAACTGGCGCTACCCTGATGCCTCTGTCTGCTTAACTCCGAGCCATGGAAGCACCTGACATGTTTGAAAAAATCACTGCTGCACCTGCCGATCCAATCTTGGGTCTGACCGACATTTTCCGCGCTGACGCACGCCCTAACAAAATCAACCTGGGGATTGGCGTATACAAAGATGAAACCGGTAAAACCCCGGTGCTGACCAGCGTTAAAAAAGCTGAACAGTATCTGCTGGAAAATGAGACCACCAAAAACTATCTCGGCATTGAGGGGATTCCTGCGTTCGCCAACTGTACGCAAGAGCTACTGTTCGGTAAAAAAAGCCCTATCATCGCTGACAAGCGTGCACGTACCGCACAAACACCAGGCGGCACCGGTGGCCTGCGTGTGGCAGCTGACTTCATCGCCAATCAGACCAGCGCAAAGCGTATCTGGATCAGTAATCCAAGCTGGCCGAACCACAATAACGTATTCGGCGCCGTCGGCCTTGAAGTGTTGGAATATGCTTACTACGATGCCGCCAATCATTCATTAGACTTCGATGGCTTGCTGAATAGCCTAAAACAGGCTCAGGCCGGTGATGTGGTCCTGTTCCACGGCTGCTGCCATAACCCAACCGGCATTGATCCAACAGCAGAGCAATGGGCTCAGTTGGCAGAATTGTCCGTGGCTAACGGTTGGCTGCCGCTGTTCGACTTTGCTTACCAGGGTTTTGCAAAAGGTCTGGAAGAAGATGCCCAGGGCCTGCGCATTTTTGCTGCCAAGCATAAGGAACTGATCGTTGCCAGTTCTTACTCAAAGAACTTCGGTCTTTACAACGAGCGCGTCGGTGCCTGCACCATTGTTGCCGCTGATGCCGAAACCGCCGATCGCGCCTTCAGTCAGGTGAAAGCCGCCATTCGTGCCAACTACTCCAACCCACCGTCACATGGCGCCGCCATTGTTGCGGCAATCTTGGGTAACGACGCACTACGTGCATTGTGGGAGCAAGAGCTGACAGATATGCGTCAACGCATTCACCGTATGCGTCAGCTGTTCGTGAATACCCTACAGGAGAAAGGCGCGGAGCAGGACTTCAGCTTTATCATCAATCAGAACGGCATGTTCTCGTTCAGCGGGCTAACCAAAGAACAAGTACTGCGCCTGCGCGAAGAGTTTGGCGTCTATGCCGTTAACTCTGGTCGCGTGAACGTTGCGGGCATGACCCCGGACAATATGGCACCGCTGTGCGAAGCCATCGTCGCCGTGCTGTAAAAGTCATTGCGGATATATAGCAAAAGGGGCGCTAAAAGCGCCCCTTAGTTATTTCTGCCGGGAAATAATCCTACCAGATAGCGGGCTCTTCACGCAGGAACGGATTTGTTTCACGTTCTTGACCGAAGGTAGACATTGGCCCATGACCAGGAATAAACGCCATGTCGTCACCTTGCGGCAATAGCTTGGTGCGAATCGAGTTGATCAACGCCTGGTGATCACCTTGCGGGAAATCACTACGCCCCACACCGCCGTTAAACAGCACGTCACCCACCAGCGCCAATCTCGCCTGTTCATTAATAAACACGATATGGCCGGGAGTATGGCCTGGGCAATGCAGCACCTTAAGCGTCATCTCGCCCACCTGCACACTGTCCCCTTCTTCCAACCACTTTGTTGGTGTCAGCGGCGCACATTCTTCGAGTCCAAACATACGGCTCTGCGCAGGCAAGCCATCCAGCCAGAAAGCGTCTTTTTTATCCGGGCCGTAGATCGGCACCTGATAATGTTCAGCCAGCTCAGCAGCTGCACCTACGTGATCGAGATGGCCATGCGTTAGCAGTATCTGCGTGACAGTCACGCCCTGCTTTGCTATTTCAGCCTTCAGTTTTTCCGCATCGCCACCGGGATCGACCAACGCCGCCTGTTGGGTGCTCTCGCACCAGATCACGCTGCAGTTCTGACTAAAGGCGGTAACGGGAATAATTTGGTATTTCATAAGGCTCCAACGACAACAGCGCCATACCCTGACGGGCTGGCGCTACTCACTTATGGCGCACAACGATTACCAGGTCCGCACCGGGCCGGTATCGATGTGTACAAAGTTGCTACGTGGGTAATATCCTACACCACCGGCGCTCATTTTTAACGCCGCTTTACGGATATTACTCAATTGGATGCCTTCGATATGGAAGTCCATCGCCTGGCCCTTAGTGTGGTAGCTATGCTTAGCCACACCGCGACTGCGCTCACGCAGTTCATTGTTGGTATCCAGAGAACGATAACCTGATACCAGCTGTACCGGCTTGTTAGTACCCAACAAACCTTGCAAGCGATAGAGATGATCAAACAAGCGGGGATCGATCGACTTAACCTTATTGGCGCGATAATCACGGAAAAGATGATTAAGACGAACTAATTCGTCTTTATTATATCCCTTCCCGTCGAAGAATTCGGCCTTCAGCGATTCGCCCGTATGCATGTTATTTACAACCAAAATACGCGGGCGCGAAGTAGAAAGACTGGCAAAGGCTTGCCCTGGGAGCAGCGCTATGCCCATAGCGGCGCTACCTAACGCCAGCCATTTACGGCGATGATGATCAATTTTGTCCATGTTTCTGTTAAACCCGGCAAGAATATCAAAATATATGCACAAAACAGCGCACTGCCCGAACCATAACCGCCCACACAAGCTGAGTCAACCCGTGATGTCCCGCGGTTTGCAGGCACCCAAGGAATGAGTGCCTGCATCATGGCCCGATATTCTGACCGTTATTTATTTATAATTACTGCATTTATTGCATTAATTTTTCGGCCTGAGCCAAAATTTGTGCACCCGATCTCACCGTATCATCATAATTGTAAATATCTGTGCGGAATTGTGGTTTTCCATCATCAGAAACCCAGGCGGTTAAATAATACAATTTAACCGGAATATGCTGGCGGATATTCACGTAGGTTGTATTCCCCTCTTTCAAGGTGGACGACACTCGCGTGTTATTCCAACCCGCATCCTGTAACAGCATGTTTGCCAAATCCGATGCCTTATTGACACGCACACAGCCGGAGCTCAAAGCGCGAATGTCTTTCTGGAACAGGTTATGGTTAGGCGTATCGTGCAAATAGATGGCATCCGAACTCGGCATGTTGAATTTGAAGCGCCCCAATGAGTTGGCGGCGCCTGGCGCCTGGCGAATCCGGTACGGGAAGTTCCGGGCAGAAACCATGTTCCAGTCAATCATCGCTGGGTTAATCACTTCAGCATCGTTGCTCCAACCGGAAAGCACGGTATAACCGTGTTTTTGGAAGTAGCTACCGTCACGCATTGCCTTCGGCACAATGTCCTCACGCACCAGCGTAGTCGGCACGTTCCACGGCGGGTTAACCACCACATTATTCAGCGCACTGTTCATCAATGGCGTCTTACGGCTTGGCCTGCCGACAATCACTCGCGAAGAAAGCACTTCATTGCCGTTCTGATAATACGTCAATGAGTAGTTAGGAATATTCACCATGATCCCGGTGCCAACATGGCCGGGAAGAATGCGTAAACGTTGGATATTCAGCGCCAACAGTGAGGCACGCATTCGTGGCGTAACGTTAAGCCATTCACGCGTACGTGGGCCAATCACGCCATCAGCACTCAACCCTTGCCATTTCTGGAAGCGTTTAACCCCCTCAACCAGATCGTTGGTATAGCGATTATCCGTGACCGTCACTGGGCTTTCAGACTGCTGCGTAAACGGGGATTGTGGTGATGGTACGATATCTTTGACCGGCGCAGCCGCCGGACTGACAACAGCACTCTTGGCCTCGTGATTTTTTTCTTCATCGACAGATAGGCCACCGTCATCGGGTTCATTACGCGAACCCGTTAATACCGCAGGCGGATCCTGTGTTTCATCCGGCACAGTAGTGGCTGTCGCGGTTAGCATGCCGTTGCGCGTCAAAATCTCTCGCAGGGCAGGAATATCATTGCTCAGTTGATCAGGGCGCAGGCTCGGGCCATTCGCCATCTGCGGCCATGGGCGATTGTCGGCCAGCATATCGCGTAATGCCTGATGCATCTTGGCGTATTGCGGGTGCTGCGGCGCCAGCGAGGTGACATACGCCAGAGTCTTGCCCTGACGCACCGCCAGTTGCCATTGATTAATCACCGTATTGGGCGGTAAACCGAGTTTGTACGGAATATTGCTGTATAACCAGCTATTGCCATTGGCACCAATAGATGACACGAACTGCAAATAACCCAGCATCGCATCAGACAGTACGACATCTCGTCCCACATCGGTAATGGCTGGATCAGTCAGCTGTTTTACCCATTGGGTAAATTGTGGCTGCACGCCAGACATCGCCAATTCGGCCAGTTGTTGCTGAAACTGCTGAACCGCTTCGCGATCCTGCCACATTAATTGCATCCTGTTCGCTGCGTACAGAGGAGCAAGCGTTGAAAGATAATGTGGTGTAATGCCTTTAGGCAAGGCAGCGAGTAATTCCGAACGACTTTGCGCAACTGACATGCCAGATGACGCTACCGGAAAGGCAGGAACGGTTGCCCATACGGGTAACGACGACGTAAGACCACATGCAATTGCGCAACTCAGCGCCAGACGCCGTACCGTGTTTCCATTTCTAAGCAACATCCATTGCCCCCTGTATGCTCACAAAAAATACAACCAAGACAGCTTATTAGTTTCAGTATACGAACAGAAAAGCCATTTTGCCCTTGGGCGCTTATGAATAACTGTTATGTCATTAAGCTACCCGGTTTTAAACGGATAAAAAAGCAGGACTATCATCCATGCGCACAAAAAAATAGCCACCCCAAGGCGGCTATTTTCAGATTATTAGTGGGCTTTTCTGCGTTTACGGCGTTTCTGCCGTAGTCACACCTAACGCAGGTGGTTCATTGGCGAAACCGCGTAGCCCCACGACATGTACGTGTTCATGGTTCTGGAACACCTTACGCACCAACTTATACGTTGTGCCTTTTTCCGGGCTGATGTTTTCAGGTGCTGCGATGATCAACTGCATTTCCAGACGATCACACAACTCAAACAACGTCGCGATGGATTTGGCATCCAGTCGTGCTGCTTCGTCGAGGAACAGCAGGCGACATGGGGAAATATCTTTACCGCGCAGGCGACGGGATTCCTCTTCCCAGCTCTGCACAACCATCACCAGAATCGACATCCCGGTACCGATCGCTTCCCCGGTCGACAGCGCACCACTCTCTGCACGCAACCAACCATCGGAACCGCGGAAGACTTCCACTTCCAGTTCCAGATAGTTACGGTAATCCAGCAACTCTTCGCCAATAGTTTGCGGCGTGCGTTGCCCCATATCAATCTGTGGATTCAGACGCTGGTAGAGTTTGGCCAATGCCTCAGAGAAGGTCAGGCGGTTACTGTTGAACAGATCCTGATGTTGTTCCTGCTGTTCAGAAAGCACATCCAACAGCGTCGCATGAGCTTCACGCACGTTGACGTTCAGTCGAACGCTCTTCACCTGCCCGAAGGAAACCGCCTGCAAGCCCTGGTTGAGCATGCGGATACGGTTCTGTTCACGCTGGATAGTTTTGCGAATGATGTTCGCCACGCTCTTGGAACTGATCGCCAGCTTCTGCTCACGTGCCGTCAATTCTTCGGTCAGGCGGCCCAGTTCAATCTCCATCTGTTCGATGGCTTCAACCGGGTCGTCCGTGCGGATGATATCCTGACGGATACGCTCACGCAGATGCTGATACACCGCAATATAGAACTGAATCTTGCGTTCTGGGCGCTTAGGATCTTCAGACAGACGCAGTACATCACGCAGGTGTTCGTTATCCGACACCGCCAGACGCAACGCACCGAGCGCCTTATCCGACATAGAACGCAACTCGTCACCGTCCATATAGGCCAGTTCACGACGATGCAGACGCCGTTCAACCCCGTTGTCTTTCACCATCCGCATGACCGCACACCAGCCCGCTTTGGCAGTGACGACCTGCTCACGCATCTGATAATAATCACGCTCAAGCTTACGCAGCTTCTTCTGTAAGCTGTCCATTTCCGCTTCGCAGAAGGTCAGCTGTTTTTCCAACTGATTACGGCGCGCACGGTTGTTGCTCAATCCGGCATGTAATTCATCACGACGCGCACGCGCACGTGCTTCGGCATTGGCATCCGCCTGCACGCCTATGTCCACCAGCTCTTGGCTCAACTCTTTCAGCATATCGCGCTTAGCGTCATACGAGCTTTTAAGCGACGCTAACACCTGGCTGTACTGGGTAAATTGAGTCTGATACTGACGCAACTGTTCACGGGCGCGGGTACGTTCCGCTTCCGCGTGCTCCAAACGTTGGCGCAGCTTGTCATTCAAATCGTTGTTGGCATTTTGCATGCCGGCAGAATCGGTATAGCTGAAGTGTGCACGACGCTGTACCACTTCAGTCAGCGCAAACGCCTGTTGTTTGGCCTGACGCTGCACGCTCTGCGCCTGAGTGTAATCCTGTTGCAACTGTTCATGCTGCTGCGGATCGCTCTGCAGCACCGATAACAATGGCTCCAGCTTAGTCAGTGAAACACCATGCTGTTGGATATGACGTGCAGCATCCTGCGCCTCTTCCAGTTCTTCACGGATTTCTTCCACGCGATCCTGCAAGGTTTCATCGTTTAACAATGAAACCAGCGGCATCAGACGATTCAGCGCAGAGATACCCTCTTTCGCCTGATCATATTGCTGACGTTGTTGCTGATTCTGTGCTTCATGGTTGTTCAGAGCACGCTCGATTTCACCACGGCGTGTCGTAAGGCCACGGATTTCCGCTTCTGGATCAGCGTCAAATGCCACTGCCAGATGGGTACCAATGAAACGGCTGAAGGCCTGATGTGAACGCTGAGTCTTCTGCACGTCGAATGACAACGTCGCGTAACGCTCCGCCAGTTTTTCCCGTTCGGCATGCAGCACTTCCAGGCGGTTCTCACGTGCGGCGCGGCCAAACAACGGCACGTCCGGATAACGCGAGTAACGCCACTGGCGCTCAGCGGTTTTCACCAATACCGCCCTGTCTTGCTCTTCGACGGCAAATACGCTGTCATCAAATGACTGCGGATCCCCTTCGATCAGATAGAGATCTTCCGGGCAGTCTTCCAACCCTTCCAACATCTCACGTACCAGTGACAGATCTGGTACCACAATGGCGTGACGTGACGGGCCGTACAGTGCAGAGAAATACGGCGCATCGTCGATGGTGACATCGTCATAGATTTCAGAGAGCAGTACGCCGCCAAAACGCTCGGCCAACGTGACCAGACGCTGATCTTCGGCACCGCCTGGCTGGCTGAGACGTTCGATCTGCGCCTCAACAGCACGTTTGGCTGCAGCTACTTCGTCACGCTCTACCGTGGTTTCACGTTCGCGCTCCAACAACTGCTGCATGTACTCGGTGACTTGCTGGCTGCTTTCAAGCGCTTCACCACTTTGCTCACTAAGTTGACTCAGAGAGTCCTGCGCTGCCAACCAAATGGGAGCTCGAGCTGTCAGTTCACGAATACGCTGTTGAATTTGCTCCAGTTCCTGGCGCATTTCCATCCGGCGTTCGCCAGCGTCACTGACGCTTTGCGACAAGGATTCAAGACGCTCTTCCAGCTCTTGCTGCAGTGCATCGAGATCGTCCGGTTGATACTGTTGGCCATGACGTTTGCAGAACTCCTGCAACAGACGCTCGGCGTCTTGTTGAGAACGTAAACGTTGTTCCAGCTCACTCAGACGCATACGCAACGGCTGCACACGCTCGGCAAGGTGTTGTTGTGATGGCCAATCGCGCAGCAATTCGCGCGCGCACTGCCAGGCTTCGCTACGGCTAACCTGGCCGGCGATTTTGCCTACCAGCTGATAGGCTTGTTCAAACTGACCATGCGCGGCGTCGGCCACACTCAGCTTCTGTTCAAGCATCAGCAACGCTTCCGTCGCTTCCTGCTCACGTGCCTGGAAAGTGTCCAGCCACTCTTCAGCATTTTCAGCAGTCAGTTCCGGTAATTGGCACAGTGCACGAGCACGCTCCAGCGCCTGCAACGCCTGTTGATACTGAATGGCACGGGTCTGCTGCACGTCAAGTGCCTGCTGGTAGTCGGCGAGTTGGCTTTTCAGCTCATCCACTTCCAGTTCAGCCGCCTCAGCGCGCGCTTCATTTTCAGCCTGCTGCTCGCTGGCTTCCGCAACCACTTCATTCTGTTCTTCCAGTCGGTAGGTCAGCTCTTCCAGATCGCCTTCATAACGCTCGATCTTTTCCTGCTGACGCATCGCCGTTTGCACCAGATTCAGGTGATCGCTGGCAGCCTGGTAATCGGTTTCCAGATCAGATTCCGCGCCGCTCTGTTCCGCCAGTTCACGTGCCATTTCCACATGGCGATATTGCTCCGCTGCCAACTGCTTACGGCTGCCCAGCAGATCGCTGCGCAGAGCCAACGCGCCGTCCAAATGAATGCGGCGTTCATTGGCATGACGCATATAGTCAGCCGCCACATAGGATGTGGCTTCGGAAATCAGGTGTTTGAACAGGTCACGATCAGTCTGGGTAACGCGGATAGCTTCCAGCGTCATGCGGTTTTCACGCAACGCCGCTTCCATGTCCTGGAATGCTTTACGCACCCCGCTGTTTTCCGGCAACAAATAGTCACGCAACGAGCGGGTGATGGCGCTGGAAATACCGCCATACAATGAAGCTTCGATCAGGCGATAAAACTTGCTGCGATCAGACGATGAGCGCAAGCGTTTCGGGATCACGCCCAAATCGAACATTAATGAGTGATAGTCGGTGATGGAGTTGAACTGCTTGAACTGCACACCCTCCATCTCTTCAACGCGATCTTTCAGTTCCTGCAACGTCAGCACACGTGCCTGACGTTCGCCAACCGTTTGAGTCAGAAGCTCCGTCGGCTGTACCGCCGTTGGCAGGCCCTGGATGGTAAACGGCTTGATATCAACCTTGCGATCACGCCCCGCCACCTGTTGCAGACGCACGCCAACGACCACTCGCTGATGGCGCGAGTTGATCACATCAAGCGTCGAATAACACACCCCTGCGCGCAACTTACCGTGCAAGCCCTTGTCTCGGGAACCACTGGTAGCACCAGCTTCGGTGGTATTACGGAAGTGCAACAGCGTTAAATCAGGAATCAACGCAGTGACGAAAGCCGCCATGGTGGTGGATTTCCCTGCCCCGTTACCGCCAGACAGCGTGGTCACCAACTCATCGAGATCAAAGGTGCGGGCGAAAAAACCGTTCCAGTTGACCAGCGTCAGCGAGCGAAATTTACCGCGTTCAATCATTCCTGTTCATCCTCTGCACTGTCCGGAGTGTTATCAAGCTGCGAATCTTCAGCATCGCTTTCATCATTCAACGACAGGCTGTTTTCAACCGGCATAGCTTCGCCGTCACGAATCATACGCAACTGTGCTTCACGCGGATCATCACCACTACGCACGTCAGCGCCAAAGCGGAACACTGCTTCAGTGATGCGGAACTTGCTGCTGTCGTTGCCCATAAAATAGATCATTCCCAGACGACGCAGGCGGTTCAGTGACGTACGCACTTTTTCGTGCAGCTTTTGGCGATCGAGATCCGACCCCGTGGAGCGTTGGTTAACGAATTTCAGCAATTTGGTTTCGTCAGCCAGGCTTAAGAGCTCGTCGTACAGCTCCTGATGGCTGAAAATCCCTTCATGCGCCAGACGTTCCGGGCTGAGATAGAGATAACACAGGATTTTCCCCACCATCATATCCAGCTCAGATAATACTGAACGCGGGATCAACGTCGTAGAACGTGGACGCAGGTAGAAGAATCCTTCCGGCGCACGGATCAATTCCACGCTGTAGCGGGCATAAAACTCTTCCAGTTCATCCTGGAAGTCCATTAAGAAAGCGTGGTTGTCCAGTTCATCGATACCGATGTGACGACCCGCACGCAATTGGCTGTCCAGCGCCGGGAAAAGCGCGTTAGACAATGCTTTGGCCAGCTTAACTGGCATTACTTGTTCAATATTTGTCGATGACATGGGCCTGGACCTTGGCTCCGTAATCATTGATTGCCTGCCATTGAGCCGGCAACCCTGAAAAATCTGCTTCAGCCACACCAAGGCGCACTGCCTGGTCGACCACTAAACGTGCCACATCGAAGTGACGAGCACGCGGATATTGCGCCAGATAATCGCGCATTACCGCCCCTAAATTGAGCGGCATCTGTTGTTCCTGATAAATCTTCAGTGCTTGTTCGATCATCAACGCCAGCTGTTCGCGGATTTCGCTGAACTCTTCGAACTCCAGGTCCGGAGGCAATTCACCCGTCACTTCCTCACTGCGCAAAGCCAGTTCTTCGTCACGCATATCCAGCAGGCGGTCGGCGTTGGCATGGGTCAGTGTCCATGGATTATCGAAATAATTTTGCACCGACTGACGCAGGCGCTGTGCGAACACACGATTTTTATCCATATCGATAGCGGTACGGATAAATTTATGCACGTGACGGTCGTAGCCAATCCACAGGTCAATTGCCTGTTGGCCCCAGCTGATAATGCGGTCGAGCTTGCTTTGCAGATCAAACACCAGTTTGTCGACAAAGCCCAACTCTACCCCACCCAACGTTGCATCCTGAATACGCAGCAGGTTGGCTTGCAGCTTGTCGCCAGCCGCTTCCAGCGTATCTTGCAGTTCACGTAAGGTGCCCGAGGTCTCGGATAGTAGCATTTCACAGCTGGAGATCGCTGCGCGCCAATCCTGATTCAGCAATGCAGCGATATCTTCCTTCACGCCTTGCTGTTGCTCATCCATCACCCGTTGGGTCATGTCGATGCTGTCGAATATTTCCGCCACTGAATATTTCAACGGTGCAAACACGTTGCGGTGCCAGTGGAAATCATCGCCACCCTCTTCGGCCGCATCAGCGGCACGTTTCAGTTCCTGCGCGACGATCGATAACTGCATCGACAAACGCAACGTAGAGAATTCGCGCTGACGGATATAGTAATCAGTAATACCTATGCCCAGCGGTGTCAGACGGTAAATCGCATTGCCGTCAGCCAGTTCGCTGGTAAAACGGTTTAACAGGCGCTGGCGCACCATGTCGTTAATCGCATTGTTGGCGCGGACCGCTACCGTTTCATGCGTCTGTTCGAAACCTTTGCTGACATGGCGAAATGCATCAACCAGCTCACCTTCGCTCATCTCGCCGTCCAGTCGCTCGCCATTTAATGTGGCAATAGCGAGCAAAAACGCAAGACGCTCCGTAGGGAGCGAAATAGAGAAATCATTTTTCCGTGCCCAGGCGACCAGTTCGGGTACTGTCTGGGAAAATTCACTCATAGTTCGTCCTTCAGGTTTGGTTTATGCGCCATGACGTGAATATAGCGCCCCAAACTCACGTACGGCTCCTGCCGGCAATAGTGCTGTTCAAGCGCCAATAACTCTTCAAATTTTTGTGTCTGAAGCTGCCTACTTTGCAGATAATCGTGGAACACCCGCACCCCGGTTTTCCCGCTGATACGCATGCCCAACTGTTCCAGCCAGCCATATACCTGTGGCGGGCTATGCGGATACTGTGGCGACAACGAACGCTTTCTGCGTCTTCTGACCTCTGGGTTCACCAGTTGGAAATTACCCAACACCACGTTACGCATCAAGAGGCCATTAGCATTAAAGAACATCAATGACAGTGCACCACCCGGCAACAGACAGTCAGACAACGCCTGTAAAGCTGCTTCAGGTTCAGCGATCCATTCAAGCACCGCATGAAACAATATCAGATCAACCGGCTGTTCCAAGTGTTGACCAATATCCTGCGCAGAACTTTGTATGAATTGCATGTTCTGGCTCACACCTTTCTGCTCAGCCAGCGACGCGGCGCGTTGGATCATCTCACCAGAAAGATCGCACAACAACACCTGATGTCCTAATTCTGCCAGTTGGCAGGCCATATGGCCTTCGCCACCGCCGGCATCCAGAATGCGCAGCGGCCGCTGCGGCAACTGGGCCAGCAGCGTGGTCAGATCCTGCCAGACAACGGCCTGGCGGATTTTCCCTTTGGTGGTGCCGTAAATATTACGCGCAAACTTTTCAGCAATATCGTCAAAATTGCGATCCTGCATGGACAACGGCTCCGCTGATCTTATTCTTCTGGGGGCAAAGTGCCAGCCCATTCAAACCTGCTATTTTGGCACAGACTGGCTTAGAATGAATCTTCTTGCGGCCTGATTGTGCCCAGATGTCGTTTTTTCGCCCAAAAGGACCTGATTTTTGATGCTGTTTAACCTGAAAAAGTTCATTGGCGCCATTTTAATGCCGTTACCTGCGCTGCTGCTACTCATGGGACTGGCGCTGTTACTGCTCTGGTTCACCCGTTGGCAAAAAAGCGGCAAGGTCATTTTGACGCTGAGCTGGCTGTTTTTGTTGCTTTTCAGCCTGCAACCCGTGGCCGATAGACTATTACGGCCAATAGAATCAGAGTATGTCACCTATCGCGGCACTGACCCGGTAAACTATATCGTGGTACTGGGGGGGGGCTATACCTTTAATCCGGACTGGGCACCCAGCTCTAATCTGATCGGCAACAGCTTGCCAAGGGTAACAGAAGGCGTGCGCTTATATCTCACGCACCCTGGGGCGAAAATGGTGTTCACCGGAGCCGGTGGTCCGCATACTTTGAGCAATGCGGCGACAGCAGCGCGCGTCGCGGAGAGTCTGGGTGTACCGAACAGTGACATTGTATTGTTGGATCGCCCAATGGATACAGAGCAGGAAGCATCACAGGTATCAAAACTGGTTGGCCAGCAGCCATTTATTTTGGTGACGTCGGCTAACCATTTGCCAAGGGCCATGCGTTTCTTTGAAGCAAAAGGACTTCACCCAATCCCGGCACCAGCCAATCAGTTGGCCATCAGCTCGCGTTTGAATATTTGGGATCGCGTAGTGCCGTCGGCAATGTTCCTTGGCCACAGCGAGCGCGCCTGGTATGAGACACTGGGCAGCCTCTGGCAGTGGCTGAAAGGAGCCGATGAAGTTTCTGTCGACTAACTGGCCTTAACCGGCAAGCCAGGGCAACAGCTGTTTTGAGGCATAATCAAAGGGTTGTCGCTCAAGCTTGCCGGTATGGATCAACCGCCCAACCGCCTCCCACACCACATACAACCAACGCCGCGCCAGGAAGGACTCCGCAACGGGTGCCCGTTGCAAATAATAGAACAAGAGCTGACTTGGCATCCCCGCTTCACACAGGCGGAATAATTCATATTCACGTGGCGCCCACAGCATCATTCCTGGATTCAGCATTGCCAACAGCTGGTCACTTTTCGGATCTTTCAGCATGCTGCGCAACGACAAGTTGCCATGCACCAGCACGCAGGGATCGTCGAATCCGACAAAGAAATGGGTCAGCGCTTCGCGTGTACGGTACAACAAACGGCGGTCGGCCATGGTTAACTGCGGCGAGTTGAGGTTGCCGACCGTCGACCACAACACCTCGATCCGCTGTTGATACCAACAAAACCAATCATTTTCCTGGGTACTGTCAACTGTACCGACGCAACCATGACTGTCGATACGGTGCCAGGCCAGCACACCATCGACAATCTGTTCCATAAGCGAATTCCAGCGGTTCGGCGTACGCGTCGGTGCTTCTGCGGACACACCACGTAACCGTTCGATCAACAAAATTTCTTTATAGGGCGATTGA
This sequence comes from Serratia grimesii NBRC 13537, assembly GCF_001590905.1. Classification (GTDB taxonomy): domain Bacteria; phylum Pseudomonadota; class Gammaproteobacteria; order Enterobacterales; family Enterobacteriaceae; genus Serratia; species Serratia grimesii. The sequence continues at coordinate 492,343 of NZ_BCTT01000006.1, read as the reverse complement.
TGGGTATAGACCACGCCATACACTGCGGGCAGGCGAATATCCCCTTCTCGCGACAGCATCGACAACTTGTAAGATTCTTGCTGGGCGATACCCTGACAGACAAAGCTTTTCGCCATCAGCGGGATCGCATGACCTTGTTGGTCGTACAGCGAATACATGTGTGCATAAGGCTGTTCGCTAACGCGTTCCAGCCGGCTGATCGGCTCACCCAGCACAATACTCAGTTCGGCGCGTAACTGCTCCATAAAAAAATGGCCTCAAGAGGAAAAGAAGAGACGCTGACATCATCGAACGGTGAGCAGAAAAATTCTTCAACGCAGATCAACAAAATGGGGATATTGAGAAGGGAAATCATGTCGCCGATGCGCTGCGTGACGCGCCGACGTTCAATGCTCAGCCTTTGATGCTGTCGCGCACTCGCTGCAGATCTTCCGGCGTATCAACACCCACTGTCGGCATTGCTTTGGCAACCGCTACGTGGATTTTTTCACCATACCAAAGCACCCGCAACTGTTCCAGCAACTCTATTTGCTCAAGTTGGCTGGGCGCCCAAGTGACATAGCGGCGCACAAACCCGGCACGATAAGCGTAAATACCGATATGGCGTAACAGGCTGTCACCGATGCTTTCTTTGGATTGCGCAAAACGCTCACGATCCCAAGGAATAGTGGCACGCGAAAAATAAAGTGCATAACCCTGAGCATCCATTACGACCTTGACCGCATTGGGGTTAAACGCTTCTTCTGCACTGTCGATGGGTACCGCAAGGGTCGCCATACCCGCTTGGCTTCCCGCCAGGTTTTCAGCCACCTGACGTACTATGACCGGTGGGATCAGTGGCTCGTCACCCTGGACGTTAACAATGATTTCGTCATCGCTAAAACCATAGTGCTCGATCACCTCCGCGAGACGTTCGGTGCCGGAATTATGATCGGCCCGGGTCATACAGACTTCACCGCCTGCCGCTTTCACTGCGTCAGCCACCGCTGGGTGATCTGTCGCAACAATCACGCGGCTAGCACCTGACTCACGTGCGCGCTCCATGACATGCACCACCATTGGCTTACCGTGAATATCGGCTAACGGCTTACCCGGCAAACGGGTTGATGCATAACGGGCTGGAATAATAGCGATAAAACTCATGCGTGTTTCTCATCCAATGACAGCGCCCGCGCTTCATTTTCCAGCAAGACGGGAATACCATCGCGCAGCGGATAGGCCAGGCCATCCACTTTACACACCAATTCCTGGTTTTCTTTATTGAAATAGAGCTTACCGTTGCAGACCGGGCAGGCAACGATTTCGAGTAAACGGTGGTCCATGCTTCCTCCAGGGTGGAGATCTAACGTACGGAAAGTGGGTGAGGATAGCATAACGCTATGCGCCAGGTTAATCATCGGCTGTTTACCACGGCACTTTTAATCTGAAAAGGGGATTGAATTGCCTTCAACGCAGGCGTAGAATTTTGTGACTTGAATCACAAAAATGAATTTATCATGATCAAACGTATTCATAAGATCATCGCCCTGTTTGCCAACTTTAGCAACTGAGGCAACCCATTGTAACGAGCGGTGCTGGAATTCGTTTTACCCACGCCCATAGTGCCGTTCGTTATTCCACCACCCAGCCCTCTCCCCACTCAGCGGCCAGTTGCGCCGGAATATTGCCCAAAGTCACCTGCGTCGCTCCGTGCCATTTCGCACTGCGCGTTATCGCCTGGCGAATATCCTGCACACGCCGTTTACCAAAACGAACCTTGGCCTGCGGATGGAAACTGATAATTTCAAAAACACCTTGCCGACGATGCATTTTTGCATCAATACGACCAATCAACTCACCCCGCTGCAATACTGGTAGTGTGAAGTAGCCATATTGCCGTTTTTCTTTTGGCGTATAGCATTCCAGCCGATAATCAAAATTGAACAGTTCAAGCGCACGGCGACGATCCCAGACCACAGGATCGAATGGGGAAAGTAAGGTGGTCACACTGGACTTTAACGTTCCTTGTACTGCCAGTTGTAGTTCCTGCGACAGTGAATGGTGCACGTAAAACTCGCCGTCCAAGCCGTCGATCAATACAGGTAACACCTCGCCCTTTTGTTGTAATGACGCCAGCAGTGCTTTTGGGGCAACACGTTTTAAACGGTAGTAATCTGCCAACCATTCGGCCTTGAAGAGCCCCAGGAAACGGCAGGTGCGACTGAGCATCTCATGCCGCGCATGCTCGATGGGTAGAGTGTGTCGGCTATCATCCCAGTGCGGCAATAACCTTTCCGTTAAATCGTAGACACGGTGAAAGTTACGTCGTTCAGCGACCATCAACTTACCGGCGGTGAATAAAATTTCAAGATGACGTTTTTCCGGTTTCCAATCCCACCAGCCACTATTCCCTTTTTTCTCAGCGCTGAAATCCGCCGAACGAACCGGACCACCGACTTTAATATGTTCTAACAGCGACGCAATTGCCGACTGGTGCTCTTGCATCCATTCTTCAGAGTACTTCCATCCCATCCCCTGCGGCTGCAACATGCGATGACGCAACAGGCCAAAGTCTTCAATGGGTAAAAAACAGGCTTCATGTGCCCAATACTCAAACAATCGACGGCCCGCCAGGGCCTGCTCCAACCACTCTGGCTGATAGTCACCCAGGCGACTGAACAGTACAAGATAAGGGCTACGTGCGACCACGCTGATGGTATCGATTTGCAGGAGCCCCATACGCCCAATAGCGGCAACCACATCATCGGGTTTGGCTTTGCGTTTCATTGGGGATAACAGCCCTTGTGCAGCAAGATGGAGTGCGCGGGCGGCAGTCAGAGAAATAACAGGGGTAAGCATCCTGAAATCCGAAACGATTAAACAATCGTTTGATAATAGTGGATATCGGGAAATTTATCTTCGCCAGTGCTTGGGGTGGTGGCACCGGCACTGGCGAGGAAGGGGGTGGGTCAGAACGCGATAACGTCTGCCGCTGACAGCCCATGAGAGCTGCGATAGATCGAGAACTCGACGTTCTGACCTTCGTTTAACGATTTATTTTTTGTATTCGCGATAGAACGACGACTTACATAAATTTCGTCGCTGCCATCTACCGGTGAAATAAAACCATAGCCTGCAGCCTGATCAAACCATTTCACACGGCCCATTTGTAACACAGTATTTTTAAACATAACTTATATCCTTTTACTTGAGCATCCTTAACAACGTCACTTTTATTATTGTTGGACGCTACCAGCCCATCCTAAAGTTTTTCGTAAGAAACCTCTCGTGAGCAAAAAATTAAAAAACCCGCACAATGGCGGGCTTGTTGAACTTAATATCTTCCGCAATGAATCAGCGTAAACGCCTCATCATGGTTGTATTAAGATCTCTTTACGTTATTCCCTGTTTACTTACAGAGCAACAACGTTGGCGGCAGCCGGCCCGCGCGGGCTGTCCTGGATGGTATACTCAACACGCTGGCCTTCAGCCAGAGTCTTGAAACCGTCGGTCGCGATTGCGGAGAAGTGTACGAATACATCTTTACCACCGTCGTTCTGTTCAATAAAACCAAAACCTTTGCTTTCATTGAACCACTTCACCTGACCAGTCTTCTTAGACATTAACATTTACCTTTTAAATATATATACAAAACCTGCCATAAGGCAATTTAGGCCGTTTTTAGAAACATTACTTATGGGAGGTACTTAGAAGGTTCGTCTTTGAAGCGGAATCAGATGATAACGTTTTGGGAGGAACTACTTAACTCTATACTCGAACATAAATAGGTCTGCATCACAGGCCGACTTGCATTTACTCATAAATCCATCATTTGCACAAGAGGTTTATTGCCCTATTTTTATCATTCCTACAGTTAATTTTTTATGTCTATGATTGTGCATGGATTAATTTATCTTTTTTTACGTAAAACTCTTAGCCTCATTGCCTTCTGGATGTCTATTTCACCCATTATTCTTTGTTCAAATGAGAGCTAACGCATAAAAATCTAATATGCTTGCCCAAGCTATAACAAAACCTAATTCACATAGCTAAACTTGAGGTGAAAACAAGGCGGATGGCCTTTTAGCCAGTACTTTTACCGTCAAAAATAATATTTTTCAGATTATACTGAATGAAGGAGCTATGCGCATGACCGCCCAGCAGTTCGTCTCACCGAATGAAATCCGCGCCAGATTCTCCCATGCCATGTCAGATATGTACCAGAAAGAGGTACCTCTGTATGGTGATTTGCTTGAACTGGTGGCGGAGACTAACCGACAGGTTCTGCGCGAAGATGCCGCACTGGCTCATCAATTACAAATTACCGGCGAAATTGAACGGCTGGCTATGGAACGTCATGGCGCTATTCGGGTGGGTACCGCAGATGAATTAGCCACCTTACGACGACTGTTCAAGGTGATGGGTATGTCTCCTGTCGGTTACTACGATCTGGCAGTGGCCGGTGTCCCGGTACACTCCACCGCATTTCGTGCAGTACATGAAGATGCGTTGCAGATAAGTCCCTTCCGTGTTTTCACCTCACTATTACGACTTGAGCTGATTGAAAATCCAGAGCTACGCGAACTGGCACAACAACTGCTGGCTCGCCGCCGCATATTTACTGAACGGGCACTGGAGCTGATCGTGTTACAAGAAGCTCAGGGCGGACTGGACAACAGTCAGGCAGATGAATTTGTCGAACAGGCACTGGAAACCTTCCGTTGGCACAGCCGGGCGACGGTCAGTGCAGCCGAATATCAGCAGCTACACGACCAGCATCGCCTGATTGCCGACGTAGTGGCGTTCAAAGGCCCGCACATTAACCATTTGACGCCACGCACGCTCGATATAGACCTTGTCCAACAGTCTATGCCTAGCCGCGGTATCACGCCTAAAGCCGTCATTGAAGGCCCACCACCGCGCCGTCGCCCTATTCTACTGCGTCAAACCAGTTTTAAAGCGTTGGAGGAAAACGTCAACTTTGTTGAACATGATGGCAGCGCCGTCTCCGGACACCACACTGCACGATTCGGTGAAATTGAACAGCGCGGCGTCGCGCTGACAACGAAAGGTCGTGCGCTGTACGATCGCCTATTACAAGCAACCAATGATGCTTTACAGGCACCGCCCAGTGAAAAAAATGCGGACCGCTACAATCAATTACTGGCGGAGCATTTCAAGGCATTCCCGGATGACTACGCGACCTTGCGTGAGCAACAGCTGGCTTGGTTCCGCTACTTCCCGACAGAATGCGGGCTGGCGGCAAAAGACTCGCTGGATCCGCTCAGCACGCTAGAACAACTGATTGCGCAGGAATACATTCGTTTCCAACCCCTGGTCTATGAAGATTTTCTGCCTGTCAGTGCGGCGGGTATTTTTCAGTCTAACCTGGGTGAAAGTCGGCACGCGCAGTACAATGCGAGCTCAAGCAGAGCAGCGTTTGAATCAGCGTTGGGTGCGGCAGTGATCGATGAGTTATCGTTGTATGAACAAACGCAGCAGCGCTCGATAGAAACCTGCGCGCAAGCTCTGGGGCTTCACGCGCTGGCTGTTTGATTTACTTTTTCAGCAGTTTTTCAACGCTATGCAGCAGTTGCTCAGCCTGATCGGGGGGAAGTACCGCATCGACCGGTAAATACCACCAGTTGGGCTGGGCAAAAGCACGGCATTTGACTGCGTCCTTTTCAGTCATCAATAACGTTTGATCAGAGGATACCAGGGCAGCCAATGGGCCATACTGATATTCCTGATGATCGGCAAACGCCACTTCTTTTTCGACACCGACACCCAGCTTTTCCAACGTGGCAAAAAAGCGCGGTGGATGACCAATGCCGGCCATCGCCACCACGTGCGGTAGCACAACGGCTGGCCTGCGCTCACCGCTGGCGATGTTCACCGCATCACGCGCCTGCAGTTGCATGGCAATTTCACCCGCCTGTGCCACACCCCCGTTGGCAATCAACGCATCCACGCTGTTCAAACGCGAAGCACGTTCACGCATCGGGCCGGCAGGCAGCCACCAACCGTTGCCAAAACGACGCACACCGTCAATGACAACCAATTCAAAGTCGCGCTGCAACGCATAATGCTGCAAACCGTCATCGGTAATGATCACATCAAGCGGTTGCTGCTTAAGGAGTGCTTGCACCGCCTCAGCACGCTTAGGTGAGATAGCAACTGGGGCACCGGTACGCTGATAAATCAACACCGGCTCATCACCCGCCTGCTGAGTAGTGGTATCCGCATTGAGTAACAGCGGATAAGTCTCTGCTTTACCGCCGTAACCGCGCGAAACCACACCTGCCCGGTATCCGCGTTGCTGCAACTGCTCCACCAGCCAGATCACCATTGGCGTTTTGCCATTGCCACCGGCTGTGAGATTTCCCACCACCACGACCGGCACCGGTGCACGCCAACTTTTACGCAGGCCACACCGGTAACTGAGTCGAATCAGGCTGCTAACCAAGCCATACAACCAAGACAGTGGCAACAGCAGCAGATAGATCAGCGAACTTCCTGACCAGATACGCTCAATCATTATTGACCAAACTGCATGCGATGGAGCTGGGCATAAGCACCCTGCTTTTCGAGCAATACGGCATGCTCACCACGCTCCACGATACGACCATCCTCAACCACCAGGATTTCATCGGCCTTCTCAATAGTTGACAGGCGGTGTGCAATGACCAACGAAGTACGGTTCTTCTGTAATTCATCCAGCGCCGCCTGAATAGCACGTTCCGACTCAGTGTCCAGTGCCGAGGTGGCTTCATCAAGAATCAGGATCGGGCAGTCACGCAGCAACGCACGAGCAATAGCAATACGCTGACGTTGGCCACCGGACAGCATCACGCCATTCTCGCCGATGACCGTATCCAGGCCATTCTCCATTTTTTCAATGAAATCCATGGCGTAGGCCATACGTGCGGCCTTCTCAATCTCTTCGCGGCTATAGCGTTCCTCGCGCGCGTAAGCGATGTTGTTGGCAATAGTGTCATTGAACAAATGCACATTTTGCGAAACCAATGCAACCTGGTCGCGCAACGATGCCAACGTATACTCACGCAGATCGTGACCATCCATCAGGATCTCGCCTTCCTGCACGTCATAAAAACGTGTCAACAGATTGGCAATAGTCGATTTACCCGAGCCGGAACGGCCGACCAGTGCTACCGTTCTACCTTCTGAAATACTCAGATTGATATCACGCAGCGCCGGCGTTTCTTTGCCTGGGTAGTAGAAAGTCACGTTACGGAATTCGATATCGCCTTTCGCCCGCGCAACTTCACGCGTACCGGTATCTTTTTCCTGCTCCATATCCAGAATCGAGAAAAGCGTTTGGCACGCTGCCATCCCACGCTGGAACTGGGCATTGACGTTAGTCAGTGATTTCAATGGGCGCATCAGAGCGATCATTGAAGAGAATACCACAGTGATAGTACCGGCCGTCAGGGTAGCCATTACGCTTGGGAAGCTGGCGGCATACAGCACAAAGGCCAGCGCCAGTGAGGCAATAAGCTGAATAATCGGGTCAGAGATCGAGGAAGCGGAAACCAGCTTCATACCTTGTTGGCGCATGCGATTACTGACGGAGTTAAAGCGGTCAGTTTCAACCTGCTGGCCGCCAAAGATCAGAACTTCTTTATGACCTTTAAGCATCTGCTCGGCACTGGTCGTTACCTGCCCCATCGTATTTTGCATGTTTTTGCTGATATTGCGGAAGCGTTTGGAAACAACGCGGATAGCAATAGAGACAACCGGCGCCAGTACGATCAGGATCACCGACAGTTGCCAGCTGTAGTAGAACATCATGGTGAAAAGCGCGATGATCGATGCCCCTTCACGCACTACAGTCACCAGCGCGCTGGAGGACGATGACGCTACCTGTTCGGAATCATAGGTGATTCGTGACAACAAAGTACCGGTAGACTGCTGATCGAAGAACGATACTGGCATTCTCATCATGTGGCCGAACAGCCGGCGGCGCATATGCATCACCACCATGCCCGATACCCATGAAATACAGTAGCTGGAAACAAAGCCAGTTGCCCCGCGCACGACCATCAGACCAATAACAGCCAGTGGCATCCACAGCAGGATACTGCTTTCTGTTTTCCCAAAACCGTCATCCAATAAAGGTTTAAGCAAAGACAACATGAAGGCGTCGCTGGCCGCGTTCAGTACTAACGCAATGGCGGCCACAATCAGCCCGGTCTTAAAAGGTGTGATCATCGGCCAGAGGCGACGGAAAGTCTGCCAGGTGGAGAGATCTTTATCATTCATCATGCAAATACCAGCATCGGAAGAAATAGCGGCCTATTTTACTCATTATCACCCTCTACGCCAAACCGCTGATGGTACCAACGGGGCATTAATTGTTCACGAAAGCCTTTAATTTGCCAATTGTTGTCGAAAAAAAGTACAGATAACTGACCTGAGCGCGAAGTATCTCGCCATACGATGTCATTTGCCAGATATCTGGAGACGACTTTAGCCGCAGGTAAACGCCATTTATTGTACCGTGATGCCGACGCAATTGCCGCCACCGGCGCTACTGCACGTAAAAACGGCGGTGTGGATGAAGTTTTGCTGCCATGGTGCGGTACCTGCAGTACCGTAGCAGGCAATAAATGGCGTTGCGTTCGAACCAACTGTGTCTCCGCCCTTTTTTCTGCATCCCCCGTCAACAACACGCTGTACTTCCCATCATCGACGCGTATAACACATGAATCGTCATTTCCCGCCATTTTTACCGTCTTCGGCGGCCACAATACGTGAAACTGAAGCGATTGCCATTCCCAGCGCTCACCCGCTACGCAAGGTAAATGACCCGCACCAAATCGTGGGCTCCTTACCGTAGCCTTAGGAAATGCGCGTTGTATCTCGACTAGACCGCCGATGTGATCCATATGATCATGACTGATAATAATCTGCTCTACAGAAAGCCCCCGCCAGTTAATAAAAGGCAGAATATTTCTGGCTGCGGCACTCCCCGTCCCCCAACGAGGGCCAGTATCATACACGATTGCCTGCCCGTTCTTTTCAATCACCATCGCTAATCCATGCCCAATATCAAGCATGTCTACACGCCAGTGATAAGATGGAATTCTTTCACGCCACAGAACGCAACACACCACCAACGTTGCCAGCACCGACACATGACGCCACCACCAATGGAAACGCCAGAAAATCACCAATAGCCAGCCTGCAATACTGACGACCAGCGATGCAGCGCCGAGATCAACCCAGCCCCGTTGCAAATACTGTAATGGAGTAAATACCCATGCCAAGGTGAGATCCGCCAGCCACCAAAGCCCGGTACTTAATAGGGGGAACATACCGAGGACAACCGCCAGCAAAATTAGCGGCACAGTGACCAGAGAAACCAAAGGTACAGCCCAAAGGTTGGCCGGGATTGAGGTGAGCGTCAGCCCAAGGAACAACCCAGCCTGCATGGGGATCAATAATAACGTGATGCCACATTGAATATGCAGCCAGCGTAACGGTGCCCAATACCATCCTGTACGGAATCGAGGACTCAGCGGTACCCATTCGAACCAAAAAATCAGGCAAAATACAGCCGTTGCTGATAACCAAAAACTGTCAGACAGTACCGCCAGCGGATCGCAAATCAATATGACCCCGATGCACCACAGCCAGATTTGCCAGGAAGAGCAATGGATACCGCGTATACGTAACAGCATCCAGAGTGTCAACGCCAGGCCAGTTCTTACCGCAGGTGGATGCGCACCCGCTAACCAAACATAGCCTAACGCACCGAGCCAACTAATGATCAACGGGAAACGGTAGCTAATCAGATTAGCAGGCAAGAAAAACTGCACGGCCCGCAACACAGACCAAATTAAAATGGCCACCATTGCCACATGCAAACCCGAAATAGCCATCAAGTGGGCAATACCGGTTTTCAACATTAAGGTTCGTAGTGCCGGTTCCACCGCTGCCCTTTCACCAAATGCCAGAGCAAGCAAAACAGCCTTATAACGCAGAGTTCCCATATTGCGTTCGGTATGTTTGATCAAGCGCTGCCGCCAACTGCAGCTTTGTTCCAGGAGAACAGCACTCTTAACCTGTGCAGTCAGTGGTTGTCGCTGCGCTATCGCCCAGCGCTGGCTGTCAAAGCCCCCTTCATTTAAATTGCCATGCATTGGCCGCAAGCGCAGTTGCAAACGCCAGCGTTGCCCGGCACACAGATGGCGACCTTTAGGTTGCCAGAGGGTAGAGAACGCGATGGAGGGTACCAGCCACCGACCATCGATCTGCTCAATATGCATCACCGTCCGCTTGCGTTCCTCTGCAGACAAAGTAATGCTGCTGACCTGGACAACAGCGTTCATCACAGGCCCCTGACTCAGGCGGTTAATTTGGCCAACCAAGGTCCCCGCCGTGAATACGGCCCACAGAAAGCCAATGGCACTCCACGCCATAAACCGGCCTACAATGCCCTTACGCCACAGCCCAAGACAAACGGGTAACATAACCAGCAGCGTTATGCGCATATCGGGTACGTACGGCATGATAAGCAGCGGTAAAATACCGCAAATAACCGCGCTTATCGCCAGATCCAGCGAAGTCTTGATAGGCCTTTCTCCCGGTATAAGGCAGCTATCCAAGCCGCCGGTATCACGGGATTGTTCACATATAGATCAGCGTGTAACAGGTGTAATTAAAGTGTTCACGGCTGATGCCGCACAATAACGGCCGCCGTTGCTGTTACTACCTGAAGCTTGCGGTATCGCACGCAAGAAAATACAAAAAAACAGCGGGCCAGCCAAATGATAGGCAAAAAAAAACGGCGCCCAAAGGCACCGTTTTATATTTTTTCACAAGCAACAACTCTATGGTAGTCAGCGACTAACCATAGATATTGGCACGGTCACGCAGCTCTTTACCTGGCTTAAAGTGAGGAACGTACTTACCGTCCAGCTCAACTTTATCGCCAGTTTTCGGGTTGCGACCCACACGCGGAGCACGGTAGTGAAGAGAAAAACTGCCGAATCCGCGGATCTCGATGCGCTCACCATCGGCTAGCGTAGCAGCCATATGTTCTAGCATCTCTTTCACTGCATCCTCAACGGCTTTCGCCGGTACATGAGATTGCTGGCCAGCAAGTCTTTCAATAAGTTCAGACTTGGTCATAGTTCCTCCAAGCTTTGCAGCTAAACTACCGTATCGGGGCGGTTAACAAACCGCCCCCCGTCATTACTCGCCTTTAGCCGCTTTGAAAGCTTCAGCCATAGCGTTAGAGAAGTTGCTTTCTTCCTGTTTGTTGTTAACAGTAGCGATTGCATCTTTCTCGTCAGCTTCGTCCTTAGCACGTACGGACAGGCTTACTACGCGGTTCTTACGGTCAACGCCGGTGAATTTAGCTTCAACGTCGTCACCCACATTCAGAACCAGAGTTGCATCTTCAATGCGGTCGCGAGAGGCTTCAGAAGCACGCAGGTAACCTTCTACGCCGCCTGCTAATTCAACTGTAGCACCTTTGGCGTCAACTGCAGTGACTTTACCAGTAACAATAGTACCTTTCTTGTTCATAGACAGGTAGTTATTGAACGGGTCTTCAGCCAGTTGCTTCACGCCCAGGGAGATACGCTCGCGCTCTGCGTCAACTTGCAGAACAACCGCTGCGATTTCGTCGCCTTTCTTGTATTCACGAACTGCTTCTTCGCCTGCAACGTTCCAGGAGATGTCAGACAGGTGAACCAGGCCGTCGATGCCGCCGTCCAGGCCGATGAAGATACCGAAGTCAGTGATAGACTTGATTTTACCTTCAACGCGGTCGCCCTTGTTGTGGGTTTCTGCAAACTGCTGCCATGGGTTGTTTTTGCACTGCTTCAGACCCAGGGAGATACGACGACGCTCTTCATCGATGTCCAGAACCATAACTTCCACTACATCGCCCACGTTAACAACTTTGGACGGATGGATGTTTTTGTTGGTCCAATCCATTTCAGAAACGTGTACCAGACCTTCAACGCCTTCTTCGATTTCTACGAAGCAGCCGTAATCAGTCAGGTTGGTTACACGACCAGTCAGCTTGGTGCCTTCTGGGTAACGTTTCGCGATAGCAACCCATGGATCTTCGCCCAGTTGCTTCAGGCCCAGGGATACACGAGTACGCTCGCGGTCGAACTTCAGCACTTTAACAGTGATTTCGTCGCCAACGTTGACGATTTCGCTCGGATGCTTAACGCGTTTCCAAGCCATATCAGTGATGTGCAGCAGGCCGTCAACGCCGCCCAGATCAACGAATGCACCGTAGTCAGTCAGGTTCTTAACGATACCTTTAACTTCCATGCCTTCCTGCAGGTTTTCCAGCAGTTGATCACGTTCTGCGCTGTTCTCTGATTCGATAACCGCACGGCGAGAAACTACAACGTTGTTGCGTTTCTGGTCCAGCTTGATGACTTTGAACTCAAGCTCTTTGCCTTCCAGGTGCAGAGTGTCACGTACTGGACGCACGTCTACCAGGGAACCTGGCAGGAACGCACGAATACCGTTCAGCTCTACAGTGAAGCCACCCTTAACTTTGCCGTTGATAACACCGACGACAGTTTCAGCTTCTTCGTAAGCTTTTTCCAGCGTGATCCAAGCTTCGTGACGCTTAGCTTTCTCACGGGACAGCAGAGTTTCACCGAAGCCATCTTCAACAGCGTCCAGCGCAACATCAACTTCGTCGCCTACCTGGATTTCCAGCTCGCCCTGTGCGTTTTTGAATTGCTCAGCCGGGATGGCAGACTCAGATTTCAGACCGGCGTCAACCAGTACTACGTCTTTGTCGATAGCAACTACAACGCCACGAACGATGGAACCCGGACGGGTTTCGATTGTTTTCAGGGATTCTTCAAAGAGTTGAGCGAAAGATTCAGTCATGTTTAATCTTCAGGGTTCTATAGTTTAACGTCCATTTAGCATCCCGCCGAATGGGGTTGTTTCACATACCCCGCCATTGGCTCCATGCCGACAGGGTTTAGGTTACAGGGGTAAAATTTTACCCGATATAGTTCGATACTACCATGACAAATATGACAAAAAGCCAATAACGTCGCCGCGCTTACTGCTGCGGCAACGCTAAAACTTCATGTGCATAAGTCAGCGCACGCTGGATGACTTCGTCGATCGACATGCTGGTTGAATCCAGCACAAGGGCGTCAGAAGCCGGCACCAGTGGCGCGATAGGCCGATTACGGTCACGGTCATCCCGTTCCTTTATCTCGGCTAAAAGACGTTCAAAGTTAACATTAAAGCCCTTTTCCTGCAACTGTAGCATGCGGCGGTGCGCACGCTCCTCAGAGCTGGCGTCCAGGAAAATTTTGACTGGCGCATCAGGGAACACCACTGTGCCCATGTCACGACCATCGGCAATCAGGCCCGGGGACTCACGGAACGCCCGCTGGCGACGTAACAAGGCTTCACGTACACGCGGGAAAGCGGCGGCCTGCGAAGCGGTATTACCAACAGTTTCAGTGCGGATCTCATTGCTGACATCCTCACCTTCCAAAATAACCTGCAGTTTGCCATCCTGGGCAATAAAACGAACATCGAGATGTGCGGCCAGTGGAACCAGCGCCTCCTCAGACGTGATATCGACCTGATGATGCAGCGCCGCTAACGCCAGCACGCGATAAATCGCGCCGGAATCAAGCAAACGCCAACCAAGGGATTCGGCCAACGCTTTACACAACGTGCCTTTGCCTGCGCCACTTGGTCCATCAACGGTTATCACCGGGGCTGTAGCCGTCATTTCTCTCTCCTTCAGGTAGAAAACCTCACAGGGACATAACCTGCCATCAGCACAATGCGAAAGCATAATTAAACGCGTCCCTGTCGTCCGCCCAGTCGGGGCAGTCAGTCACGGTGGCGCATTATACGCTGCCAAGCGGCGAACTGTTACCCTGGAACTGTCTGGTTGTTGAAAATAAGCGTATGACCGCGCAAAAGTATAGCGGACGCCCCAGGCAATGAGGATTAAAAAACGACAAAGGCCCAATGAAGGGCCTTAAAAGACAGTATCTGACTACGGTTAGGCTAATTGACTGATGCGCGCCAGCTGTTCGAAATAGTCCGGGAAAGTTTTCGCGGTGCATTTCGGGTCGAGGATCGTGACCGGCGTATCCGATAGCGCCACCAATGAGAAACACATCGCCATGCGATGGTCATTGTAGGTCCCGATATCAGCAAACGTCAGTTTAGCCGGCGGTACCACATGAATATAGTCTTCCCCTTCATCCACTTCGGCCCCCACTTTACGCAGCTCAGTCGCCATTGCAGCCAGACGGTCAGTCTCTTTCACTCGCCAGTTATAGATATTACGGATAGTCGTCGGGCCTTCGGCAAATAAAGCGGCGGTTGCGATGGTCATCGCTGCATCCGGGATATGATTCATATCCATATCGATACCGTGCAGTTCACCGCGAGTACATTCGATATAGTCATCACCCCAGGTGATGCGCGCGCCCATTTTCTCCAGCACGTCGGCAAACTTAGTGTCCCCTTGAACGCTTTTTTTGCCAATGCCCGTTACGCGCACAGTTCCGCCCTTAATTGCCGCCGCCGCCAGGAAGTAAGACGCTGAAGAGGCGTCACCTTCCACCAGATAGTCGCCTGGTGAACGGTAGTTTTGACGCCCATTAATGTGGAATACGCGGTAGTTGTCGTGGCTGACCTCAACACCGAAAGTACGCATCAGGTGCAGCGTAATATCAATGTACGGCTTGGAAACCAATTCACCCTTGATATGAATATTGGTGTCTTGGTGTGCCAAAGGTGCTGTCATCAGCAATGCTGTCAGGAACTGGCTGGAAACACTGCCGTCAACGGTCACATCGCCGCCATGGAAACCGCCGCGCAGACGCAACGGGGGATAATCCGTTTGCTCTAAATAATCAATTTGCGCGCCGCCCTGGCGTAAGGCATCAACCAGATGACCGATCGGGCGTTCTTTCATACGTGGTTCACCTGTCAACACCACATCGTTGCTGCCCAGGCACAGTGCCGCCGCCAATGGGCGCATTGCGGTACCAGCATTACCGAGAAACAGTTCAAGTGGTTGGTTGGCCACCAGCGGGCCGGCAACACCCTCAACTTTACAGGTGGTACGATCGTCAGACAGTTGATAGCTCACGCCCAGCGCCTGCAGCGCATTCAACATATGGCGTACGTCGTCGCTGTCCAGCAAGTTGGTCAACGTCGTCGTCCCCTCCGCCAGTGCAGCCAGCAGCAGAGCACGGTTGGAGACGCTCTTGGAGCCGGGTAAGTTGACGGTGCCATTAACCAAGGCGACCGGTTGTAACGTCAGGGAATCCACCATGTGAACAAAAATCTCCAAAATCTGATAAACGAAACGGCCCCGGAAATAATGCCGGAGCCGCTTTAACTCAAAAGGACAACAGCGAGAGTTGCCCACGTAATGCGGGCAACCTGGCTTAACCGTGACGACGTTCGAAGTCAGCCATAAAGTCGGTTAATGTCTGCACGCCGGCCAGCGGCATTGCATTGTAAATGGAAGCACGCATACCGCCAACCACTCGGTGGCCTTTCAGCGCCTGCAAGCCAATGGCCTCAGCTTCACTGAGGAACACTTTATCCAACGCGGAGTCAGCTAACTGGAACGGCACGTTCATCCAGGAACGGTTGGCAAGAGCCACACGACTACGGTAGAAGTCGGAGTTATCAATGGTCGCATACAACAACTCGGCTTTAGCCTGATTGCGTTTGTGCATTTCCACCAAGCCCCCCTGCTCTTTCAGCCATTTGAACACTAAGCCAGACAGATACCAGGCAAAGGTTGGCGGGGTATTAAACATGGAATCGTTTTCGGCCAGCACGGTGTAATCGAGAATCGATGGCACTTCACGACGCGCTTTACCCAGTAGATCTTCACGCACGATCACCAGCGTCAAGCCTGCAGGACCGATGTTTTTTTGCGCACCGGCATAAATCACACCAAAACGACTAACGTCCAGCGGACCAGAAAGAATGGTGGAAGAGTAATCGCCGATCACCACTTTATCGCCGAAGTCAGGAATCTCATCGATGGCCACGCCGTCGATGGTTTCATTCGGGCAATAGTGCACGTAGGCCGCGTCGTCGCTTAACTGCCACTCTTTCATCGGTTTGATACCGAGCAGGCCGTCAACAGACGTTTTTACGTCAATGGTGTTTGGTGTGCAGTATTTTTTCGCTTCGGTGATGGCGCTGTGCGCCCAGTAGCCGCCGTCGATGTAGTCTGCGGTGGTTTTTTCTCCCAGCAGGTTCAGCGGCAGCGCGGCAAACTGTGCGCGGGCACCGCCGTGGCAGAACAGCACTTTATAGTTGGAGGGGATTTTCAGCAAATCGCGCAGGTCCTGTTCGGACTGCTGAGCAACTTCAATAAACTCTTTACTACGGTGGCTGATTTCCATCACCGAGGTGCCAAGACCATGCCAGTTGCACAGTTCCTGTTCAGCACGACGCAATACTTCAACCGGCAGCATGGCCGGACCAGAGCTAAAATTATAAACCTGAGTCATTTCCCCTCACCACATTCACTATTCGCCAATGATACTGGCCTACCGAAATACGCCCGAATTATTCCATCGGTTTTATCACTCGCGTCCCCCGCCTGCAATGGTTATTCGCCCGATGCGGGGAAACCCTTTCTCTCGGCAATAACAGGCTCTGCCAAATGACCGCTCTTTTCTACAATAAAACGCTGTGACAATGGCCAATTCAGTGGGTTAACGCGGTTTTTTATGCTGTATTCAGCCGACATAGCTAGGGGGCTCACAGGCCCCCGAATGAAGAAAATGCATTCAACTCAATATTGATTGAACATTTGCTGGATCTGTTTTGGATCTTTAGTCTGCGTCAGTGCTAATTGCAGCAGGACCCTCGCTTTCTGTGGGTTCAACGTGCCCGCGGCGACAAAGCCAAACTTGGTATCATCCACTTCGGCGTCTTCAGTCGTGGACCCCGTAGGCACTCTCGAAGAACGTACTACCGCTACGCCGTTATGTGCAGCCGTTGCCAAGGTGTCGAACACCGTTTTGTATAAGTTACCGTTACCCACCCCTGCGCTGACGATCCCCTGATAGCCTTCGGCGATCAACGCCTTGGCGGGCGCATCAGACGCATTGGCGTAATTATAGATAATGCCGACTTTAGGCAGAACGGTCAGGTTGGACACGTCAAACGGGGTTTCTGTCGTGTGCTTACGCTGCGGCGAACGCTGATAGTCGACCTTACCGTTATGGAGATAACCAAGCGGGCCATAGTTAGGTGACTGGAAAGTCTGTACCGAAGTGGTATTGGTTTTGGTCACATCGCGGGCATCCAGCACGCTGTCGTTCATCGCTACCAGCACCCCACGTTTAGCTGATTGCGGATCTGCCGCTGTCACTACTGCGTTATACAAATTGAACGGACCGTCAGCACTCATTGACGTGGCCGGACGCATCGCCCCGACAATCACCACTGGCTTGTCGCATTTAACGGTCAGATCAAGAAAGTAGGCGGTTTCTTCCAGCGTGTCTGTGCCATGGGTAATGACAAAACCATCAGTCTTGGCACAGTCAGCGTTGATTTTCTTCGCCAGCGTCAACCACACTTCATCATTCATATCCTGTGAACCGATGTTCACTACCTGCTCCCCTTGCACATTAGCGACATTTTTCAACTCCGGTACGGCATTCACCAAAGCATCAACGCCCAGTTTGCCCGCCGTATAGTTGGATTTTGTCGCCGACTCGCCGCCACCGGCAATGGTGCCGCCGGTCGCCAACAGGGTGATATTTGGCAATGCCAGCGCAGAACCGCTTGCGCCTGCCAACAGTAGCGCCAGAACACTGAGTTTCACTGATTTCATTGGGTTTCTCCATGATAGATAACCCGCTGAATTATGGTCTTTATCCACAAAAAAACTGTGACTTTGCCATCGCTTTAGGAATACATGGAGCTTGAGCGCAAAACCCCGTATCATTGCGCGTTTTTAGTACGCTCAAAAAGTGAAGACAATGACGCAAACTTTTATCCCTGGCAAAGACGCTGCGCTGGAAGACTCTATCGCCCGTTTCCAACAAAAATTAAGCGATCTGGGTTTTAATATCGAAGAAGCTTCCTGGTTGAACCCGGTTCCACACGTATGGTCCGTTCACATCCGCGATCGTGATTGCCCGTTGTGCTTCACCAATGGTAAAGGCGCCAGCAAAAAAGCGGCCTTGGCCTCGGCTTTGGGCGAATACTTTGAACGCCTTTCTACTAATTACTTCTTCGCCGATTTCTACCTGGGTAAACAAATTGCCGAAGGCGATTTCGTGCATTACCCGAATGAGAAATGGTTCCCGATTCCAGCCGATGATTCGCTGCCGGCCGGCATTCTCGACGAACGCCTGCATGCGTTCTATAACCCTGATCAGGATGTTAACGCCAGCGATTTGATCGATCTGCAATCCGGCAACGTCGATCGCGGCATCTGCGCGCTGCCTTTCGCGCGTCAATCAGATCAAAAAACTGTTTATATCCCGATGAACATCATCGGTAACCTGTACGTGTCCAATGGCATGTCAGCCGGTAACACCGCCAACGAAGCCCGCGTGCAGGGTCTGTCTGAAGTGTTCGAGCGTTATGTGAAAAACCGCATTATCGCCGAATCCATCAGCCTGCCAGAGATCCCGGCCGAGGTCCTGAACCGCTATCCTGGCGTGGTAGAAGCCATTGCCAAGCTGGAAGAGGAAGGGTTCCCAATACTGTCTTATGACGCCTCTTTGGGTGGTAACTACCCGGTGATTTGTGTCGTGCTGTTCAACCCCGCTAACGGTACCTGTTTCGCGTCATTCGGTGCCCACCCTGATTTTGGCGTGGCACTTGAACGTACCGTCACTGAACTGCTGCAAGGCCGTAGCCTGAAAGATCTGGACGTGTTCACCGCGCCAACCTTCGACGACGAAGAAGTGGCAGAGCATACCAACCTGGAAACCCACTTTATCGATTCCAGCGGTTTAATCTCTTGGGACATGTTCAAACAGGATGCAGATTATCCTTTTGTCGACTGGAGCTTCAGCGGCAGTACGCAGGAAGAGTTCTCTACCCTGATGAGTATCTTCGATAAAGAAGGTGCTGAAGTGTACATCGCTGACTACGAGCATCTGGATGTTTACGCCTGCCGTATCATCGTGCCGGGCATGTCCGACATCTATCCGGCGGAAGACCTTCTGTTGGCCAACAACAGTATGGGTGCACACCTGCGCGATACGCTGCTGGCATTGCCAGGCAGTGAGTGGGAGCCAGAAGAATACCTGGCGCTGATTGAACGCCTGGACGATGAAGGTTTGGACGACTTCACTCGTGTGCGTGAGTTGCTGGGGATTGCTTCTGGTAAAGACAACGCCTGGTATACCCTGCGCGTTGGTGAACTGAAGTCAATGCTGGCTCTGGCGGGCGGCGATATGGACCAGGCACTGATCTGGGCCGAGTGGACGCAGGATTTCAACGCTTCTGTATTGAGCCCGGAACGCAGCAACTACTACCGTTGCCTGCAAACCCTGCTGTTGCTGACGCAGGAACCTGATCGTGATCCTGCACAGTATTACACGACCTTCGTGAAGATGTATGGTCAGGAAGCGGTAGATGCTGCCTCAGCAGCTATCAGCGGCGAAGAGCGCTTTAATGGCCTGTTCGCTGTCGATAGCGATTTGAAAGCATTACCCGCTCATCAGGCGCTGTTAGCGGCCTACGAAAAACTGCAGAACGCCAAACGCCGCTATTGGGCTCAGGCATAATCTCAGTCTCTGTGCGCCGGCAGCCCCTTGCCGGCGCGATACAAAACACCGCCCCTCTTGCCCCACCTGTTGTCCTTCAAAAAATATTAAAACCTTATTTTGACGGTTAAATAGACGCTTTTTCCTTTTATTTTTTTCAGCTAATTACGCACTTATCGGCAAACAAGATAAATAAAACAGCAATTGTTACACGTCGGTGAAATAATAATTAACCGATAATTAAACCTTAACTGCCGTAAAGTGACAAAACACATGAAAATTTAACCTTATTGGGGTTGTCCCGACCAAGAATTCAAAATTTTTTATAAACATTAAAAAAATGTTTTCCATTTAAAATCAATATGATAACCAAATAAACCCTGCGAATTATCCGGTTTTTGGCCGCTTTAGTTCCTCGCCTTATGATCCAAATCAATTTTTACCCTATACTGCTTTGCTAGTATCTCATTGCGTTGTTTTAACCCTTAAAAGCGAGAGTTAGTGTGAAAGCTGACAACCCCTTCGATCTGATATTACCTGCAGCAACGGCGAAAATCGCTGAGGATGCAGGTGTGTATAAAGCCACCAAGCATCCGCTGAAAACGTTTTATTTGGCGATTACTGCCGGTGTCTTTATTTCAATCGCATTCGTATTTTATATCACTGCGACTACCGGCACTGCCGGTGTGCCTTTCGGCTTGGCAAAACTGGTCGGTGGCATCTGCTTCTCTCTGGGGTTAATGCTGGTGGTGGTTTCAGGCGCCGACCTGTTCACGTCCACCGTGCTGATTGTTATCGCCAAGGCCAGCGGCCGCATCAGCTGGTGCCAACTGGGCGCTAACTGGCTAAATGTCTATATTGGTAACCTGATTGGCGCATTGTTCTTTGTGGCACTCATCTGGTTTTCTGGCGAACACATGGTAGCCAATGGTCAATGGGGCTTGAACGTCCTGCAGACTGCTGACCATAAGCTGCATCACACCTTTATTGAAGCCGTTTGCCTTGGCATTCTGGCCAACCTGATGGTTTGCCTGGCGGTGTGGATGAGCTACTCCGGTCGCAGCCTGATGGACAAAATGTTCGCCATGATCCTGCCAGTCGGTATGTTTGTCGCCAGCGGTTTCGAACACAGCATCGCAAACATGTTTATGATCCCTATGGGTATCGTGGTTAAAAACTTCGCCACGCCAGAGTTCTGGCAAGCCGTAGGGGCAACACCCGAGCAATTTGCTCATCTGACCGTAAGCAACTTTATCATCGACAATCTGATCCCTGTCACCATAGGTAACATCATTGGCGGCGGCTTACTGGTTGGGTTGACTTACTGGGTAATTTATCTGCGCGGTGGTGAACAACAGCACTAAGCTGTTAGTTACCGCGTGCCGAGTTAGAAATCCACAATTAAAGGTAGGTGTATAATGACCGAACTTAACGAGAAGTTAGCCAAAGCTTGGGAAGGTTTCAGCAAGGGTGACTGGCAGAAAGAAGTCAACGTTCGTGACTTCATCCAGAAAAACTATACTCCTTACGAGGGTGATGAATCCTTCCTGGCTGGTGCTACTGAGGCCACCTCCACCTTGTGGGAAAAGGTTATGGAAGGGATCAAACTGGAAAACCGCACCCATGCGCCAGTTGATTTCGACACCAACGTTGCCGCTACCATCACTTCTCACGATGCGGGCTACATTGCTAAAGAGCTGGAAACCATCGTTGGTTTGCAGACTGATGCCCCTCTGAAACGCGCGCTGATCCCATTCGGCGGCATCAAAATGGTGGAAGGTTCTTGTAAGGTCTATGGCCGTGAACTGGACCCACAACTGAAAAAAGTATTCACCGAGTACCGAAAAACCCATAACCAGGGCGTATTCGACGTTTACACCAAAGACATTCTGAACTGCCGTAAATCTGGCGTTCTGACCGGTCTGCCAGATGCTTACGGCCGTGGTCGTATCATCGGTGACTATCGCCGCGTAGCACTGTACGGCATCGATTTCCTGATGGCCGACAAACTGAACCAGTTCAAGTCACTGCAAACCAAACTGGAAAACGGCGAAGATCTGGAAATGACTATCCAGCTGCGTGAAGAAATTGCTGAACAGCACCGCGCTCTGGGCCAGATTAAAGAAATGGCTGCCAAATACGGCTACGATATCTCAGGCCCAGCGACCACCGCACAAGAAGCCGTACAGTGGACCTACTTCGGCTACCTGGCCGCAGTGAAATCCCAGAACGGTGCAGCAATGTCCTTCGGCCGTGTGTCTACTTTCCTTGACGTGTTCATCCAACGCGACATCGAAGCGGGCAAATTGAACGAAGAACAAGCGCAAGAGCTGATTGACCATCTGGTTATGAAACTGCGTATGGTGCGTTTCCTGCGTACCCCAGAATATGATGAACTGTTCTCTGGCGACCCAATCTGGGCGACTGAATCCTTGGCTGGTATGGGCGTGGACGGCCGTACTCTGGTCACCAAAAACAGCTTCCGCTTCCTGAACACCCTGTACACCATGGGGCCGTCTCCGGAGCCGAACATGACCATCCTGTGGTCTGAAAAGCTGCCATTGAACTTCAAAAAATACGCTGCGAAAGTGTCTATCGACACCTCCTCCGTACAGTATGAAAATGACGACCTGATGCGTCCTGACTTCAACAACGATGACTATGCTATCGCTTGTTGCGTCAGCCCGATGATTGTCGGCAAACAAATGCAGTTCTTCGGTGCACGTGCCAACCTGGCGAAAACCATGTTGTACGCTATCAACGGCGGCGTTGATGAAAAACTGAAAATCCAGGTTGGCCCGAAAGAAGCGCCAATGATGGATACCGTACTGGACTATGACAAAGTCATGGAACGTATGGACCACTTTATGGATTGGCTGGCCAAGCAGTACGTGACTGCGCTGAACATCATTCACTACATGCACGACAAGTACAGCTATGAAGCTGCACTGATGGCGCTGCATGACCGTGACGTTTATCGCACTATGGCCTGCGGCATCGCCGGTCTGTCGGTTGCAGCTGACTCCCTGTCTGCTATCAAGTACGCTAAAGTATCTACCATCCGTGATGAAGACGGCCTGGCCGTAGACTTCAAAATCGAAGGTGAATACCCGCAGTTCGGTAACAACGATGCCCGCGTTGATGACATCGCTTGTGACCTGGTAGAACGTTTCATGAAGAAAATTCAGAAACTGCGTACCTACCGTAATGCAGTAGCGACTCAGTCAGTACTGACCATCACGTCTAACGTGGTTTACGGCAAGAAAACCGGTAATACTCCAGATGGTCGCCGCGCTGGTGCTCCATTCGGTCCAGGTGCTAACCCAATGCACGGTCGTGACCAGAAAGGTGCTGTAGCATCTCTGACCTCCGTAGCCAAACTACCGTTTGCCTATGCGAAGGACGGGATCTCCTACACCTTCTCCATCGTGCCAAACGCACTGGGTAAAGACGACGATGTGCGTAAAGCTAACCTGGCAGGTCTGATGGACGGTTACTTCCATCACGAAGCGTCTATCGAAGGCGGCCAGCACCTGAACGTTAACGTGATGAACCGTGAAATGCTGCTGGACGCGATGGAAAACCCTGAGAAGTATCCTCAGCTGACCATCCGCGTATCCGGTTATGCTGTTCGCTTCAACTCGCTGACCAAAGAACAACAGCAAGACGTAATTACCCGTACTTTCACTCAGTCGATGTAATTGCCCCATCCGGGCGGGGTTTCCCGCTCGGTGGTTAAGCTGAAACCCAGGGCCGGATCTTTCCGGCCTTTTTAGCAAATACCGTTCCCTGACTCAGCATGAGTCTGTTTTGCCAGATAGCTATACTAAATGGATATCCGGCAAAACAGTTATCCGGCGTAATAACCGGCCAACAGGAATCGTTCCACCCCAGTCGTCGGGCCCTGCCCGCTTACTGCATCGCTGATCCCTGGCTGGCGGTTATAAGCCTACTTTTAGACTGCGTTTGACAGTCAATATTGGAGAAAACCCCGCAATGTCAGTGAAAGGTCGCATCCACTCCTTCGAATCCTGTGGCACCGTAGACGGACCCGGGATCCGCTTTATCGTTTTCTTCCAGGGCTGCCTGATGCGCTGCCTGTATTGCCATAACCGTGACACCTGGGATACCCATGGCGGAAAAGAAGTAACGGTAGAAGAACTGATGAAAGATACCGTCTCTTATCGCCACTTTATGAATGCCTCCGGTGGCGGCGTCACGGCTTCCGGTGGCGAGGCCATTTTACAGGCCGAGTTCGTCCGCGACTGGTTCCGCGCCTGCCATGCAGAAGGTATCAGTACCTGTCTGGATACCAATGGTTTTGTACGTCGTTATGATCCGGTGATTGACGAATTGTTGGATGCTACTGACCTGGTGATGTTGGACCTTAAACAGATGAACGATGATATTCACCAGAATCTGGTCGGGGTTTCTAACCATCGTACGCTGGACTTCGCCCGCTATTTGGCGAAACGCAACCAGCGCACCTGGATTCGTTATGTGGTTGTTCCGGGTTGGTCAGATGATGACGCGTCTACGCACCTGCTGGGTGAATTCACCAAGGGCATGACTAACATCGAGAAAATCGAACTTCTACCCTACCACGAACTGGGCAAGCATAAGTGGGTGGCGATGGGGGAAGAGTACAAGCTGGACGGTGTCCATCCGCCGAAGGCAGACACTATGGAACGCGTCAAAGGCATTCTGGAAAGCTACGGTCACAAAGTGATGTACTGAGCCCTGTAGGCAGCAACAAAAAAACCGGCACACAACAGTGGCCGGTTTTTTTATGCTCAGGCGGCAGCAAACGGCGTGTGTTGAGGATCTGGCTTTTTCAACAGCATCATCAGATAGACCAGTGCAACAGCGGCGATCATCACAAACAGCAGTTGATCGGAATAATTTTGCATCAACAACGCGGTCATCGATGGACCGAGCAAACTGCCAATCGTGTAACTCATTAGCAGCGCCTGATTCATTGCCACCAGCTCATGCGGCATCGCCTTCTCACAGGCCCAAGACATCGCAACCGGATAGAGAGTAAACCCAGCACAACCGAGAATGAACAAGGCCGGAGCCATGGCATAGTTACCCAGCATCGCCATACTGGCGAGGATCACCACAAACACCTGGATACGTAGGACCAACAGACGACCATAGCGGTCTGCCAACCGACCGACCGGCCATTGACCAACGATCCCGGAACTGACCAGCAATGCCATCCAGTAACCAACATTCGCGTCGCTCATGCCCTGATGAGATAAATATAACGGCATCAAACCGTACAGCGAACCAAGCACAATACCGGAAATAATGCAGCCATTGATACCCAGTCGCGCACTGCGGCGTTTCAACATCGGCCATACCGCGGCCTGCTGCGGTTCGTCATGTTGGCTGTTCACTCTGGCAAACAACATCGGCAACATAGCGCTGATCACAATGGCAACCACCCACGGAACTACGTTCAGCAATTCAGTTGATACCATACTCAGCAGCAACTGGCCGACGACCGTCCCCAGGTAGTAAACCATCATATAGGCCGCCAGCAGTTGGCCACGGTTGGACAGGTTACCACTGCGCAGCAGTGCGCTTTCCACGATCACCCAAATCCAGGCACAGCCAACACCCGCAAAGAAACGCCAGCCCATCCAGCTCCAAAAATCGAGAGATAATGCCATACCGGCAGTCGCCACAGCGAACACTACACAGGCAAGATGATAGCTGCGAGTAAACCCAATGCGCTGGATCAGTTTACCCGCAATCAACGTGCCAATCAGGTTGCCGGTAAAGTAAGAGGAACTCACCATTCCCACCTGCCAGGTTGACAATTGAGCATGAGTTAACCAAAGAGGAACTAACGTATTCAATACGGCAATGGAAACCGTGAGCAACAACAGACCACAGAGCAGCAGGAGCACTGGGCGAGAATATGCGGACATAGTGAGATTGAAACCGAACGCGCAATGAGAGTGCGCGCATCATGACACTGGCGATAAAAAAGTCAATCAGCACTTATATATCCACCGCACAATTTGTATTTCTCGGGTAGATAGGCGCAACACAGAGCATAAAACGCTATGCTGGTTAGTTATAAAATTCGCTGTAAGGAGGGCTTATTATGGAAGGTAAAACAGAAGCTACCGTCACCGCATTGCTGAGCGATATTGGCAGCACTCACGGCGAGCTTTTGGCCATTGTTGAACGCGTTCGCCAGGTTGTCACAACAATGAGCGACAATGTCTGCGAATCCGTTAAATACGGCGGCATTATGTTTTCCCATACGGCGTTTTTCTGCGGCGTATTCACCTACAGCAGCCATGTCTCGGTAGAATTCGGTCATGGCTACCAGCTCAAAGACACCCATAGTCTGCTAGAAGGTAATGGCAAGTATCGCCGTCATATTAAGCTTTACTCGATTGCCGATATCGATAAGAAACAACTGCCAGAGTATGTCAGGCAGGCTTATGAGCTAGAACTGTCACGCTAAACTGACATACACTCACGGCATATTTTCGATGAACAGCCGCCAGCACTGCGACTTCGCGCACCTGTCGGCTGTTCATTTTCTATCAGAAGTGCAGCTCTAAAGACTCAACTTCGGCAGAGCATTCTTCGCCCCAGGCACTCAGGGTAAGTTGCGCCAATTGCGCCAGCCCTAAGTAGAATGGGTGTCCTGCATTTGCTTGCAGCAATTCCAGATAGCGTGGTGCCCAAGGCAGCACATGTTTCGTCAGCAACTGCTCTACCAAGCCACCCTGCCGCTCTTCAGCCAACCATGCCACCATCATCAACAAGGTGCCAATATGATCTTCTGGTTCATTACGATCATGTTGCGCTTCAATGCCATTCGACCGTAACCACCGACGCAGACGCAAAGTAGAATCGCCAAACAGCACGTTCTCTTTATCCAGATACACTGAGCCCCACAACGGTGCAGGTAAGGTTTCAGGACCAACAAACAGGCGTTGGTATGCCTCCGCGAGCGATTCTTCCTGCTCATCTTCAAGACCGGTTGCGATCAGCGCAGCCGCCGCTTGACGTTGCTCAGCGTCGCCATACGGCCACTCTTTGACCCACTCAGATTCAGACAAGCTGGCCAACAACCGTTGACCGTCTTCACTTTCTGGCGGTGCATACAACAACACACCCAGCACACGGCCCGTTAAAGCGATATTTTCAAGCGTCATAAATCAAGGATCCTATTAAGGGCACAGCAAACGCGGTGCCTCACAACAATATTAATCGGTTTTCGTCGTACCAACAGTCAAATGCCAGCCATAGAACGCACCACATTCACCCCGTTCATCGGCGATAACCAGAATCAAGCAATACCCATCACGCCTACTTTACCATAGCGCAACAGGGGGAAATTCAGCGGTTTCATCCCTGCATGACAATTCCAATCGCACAATAATTAACGGACACTATTGTGCGATTGGCGCACATACTGGGTGGGATACACGATGAATTTTACCCTCATAAAAAAAGCGCCCGTAGGCGCTCTTCGTGGAGCATGTAACTATTTAACCGATATATTCCAGGCCACCCATATATGGGCGTAATACTTCTGGTACCTGAATGCGACCGTCAGCTTGCTGGTAGTTTTCCAGCACGGCCACCAGCGTACGCCCCACGGCCAGACCAGAACCGTTCAGCGTGTGCACCAGACGCGGCTTCTTCTCGGTTTTGCTACGGCAGCGCGCTTGCATACGGCGAGCCTGATAATCCCACATGTTCGAGCAGGAAGAGATCTCACGGTAAGTGTTTTGAGCCGGCAGCCATACTTCCAGATCGTAGGTTTTGCATGAACCTGCACCCATGTCACCGGTACACAGCAACATTTTACGGTAAGGCAGGTTCAACAACTGCAGCACTTTCTCTGCATGACCGGTCAGCTCTTCCAGCGTCGCCATTGAGTCTTCTGGACGTACGATCTGCACCATCTCGACCTTATCGAACTGGTGCATACGGATCAAACCGCGAGTATCACGACCATAAGAGCCTGCTTCGGCACGGAAACATGGCGTATGCGCGGTCATCTTCAGTGGCAGAGATTCCTCTTCAAGGATCTCGTCGCGTACCAGGTTGGTCAACGGCACTTCTGCTGTTGGGATCAACGCATAGTTGCTGCTATCCGATTCTTCTTCCAGTGGTTTGGTGTGGAACAGGTCTTCACCAAACTTAGGCAACTGGCCGGTACCGTACAAGGTTGCGTGGTTCACCAGGTAAGGCACGTAAGTTTCCAGGTAGCCGTGCTGTTCCGTGTGCAGATCCAGCATGAATTGGGATAACGCACGGTGCATGCGAGCGATTTGCCCTTTCATCACCACAAAGCGTGAACCCGTCAACTTAACTGCAGCGGCAAAGTCCAGACCACCGGCCATTTCGCCCAGATCGACATGATCGCGGACCGGGAAATCGTACTGGCGTGGTTCACCCCAGCGGCTGACTTCCTGGTTGTCACTGTCGTCTTTACCGTCTGGCACAGCATCGTCCGGCAAGTTCGGGATCGCCAACGCATAATCACGGATCTCAGCCTGCAGCTGATCCAGTGCGGCCTTGGCAGTATCCAGCTTGTCACCCAGTTCGTTTACTTCGCGACGCAGCGGCTCAATGTCTTCCCCGCGCGCTTTAGCCGCGCCGATGGATTTCGATCGGGAGTTACGTTCGGCCTGCAGTGTTTCAGTTTCTACCTGCAGAACTTTGCGGCGCTCTTCTTGAGAACGCAGCAGATCCAGATCGAGTTTAAAGCCTCGGCGAGCCAGTTTGACGGCGACTGCGTCTAGCTCATTACGCAGCAGATTGGGATCGAGCATGCTAATCCTGTGCTTATTGTTATTGAAAGAAAATTTGATGTTTTATTCGGCTGAATTTGAAGCCGTATAAAGGAAGAGTGATACCCGCTAACCTTACCGCAACGGCAACGCTAGCGGTAGCGTTTTGTCTGGCTATTTTGATCCTGCTCAGCCAGCCATGCCAGCTTTTCACCAATTTTACCTTCCAGACCGCGTGTGGTTGGATGATAGTAACGCGTCTTGGCCATTTCTGGCGGGAAGTAATCTTCGCCGGCTGCATAAGCATTGGGTTCATCGTGAGCGTAACGGTACTCTGCACCCAACCCCATTTCTTTCATCAGCTTGGTTGGCGCATTGCGCAGGTGCTCAGGTACATCATAATCAGCCATCTCTTTGGCATCGCGTATTGCCGCTTTGAAGGCTGTGTAAACCGCGTTGCTCTTTGGCGCGCAAGCCAAATAAACGATAGCCTGGGCAATCGCCCGTTCGCCTTCCGCCGGACCGACGCGGGTAAAGCAGTCCCAGGCCGCGATAGCGACCTGCATGCCACGCGGATCGGCATTGCCCACATCTTCGGAAGCAATCGCCAGCAACCGACGTGCCACATACAGCGGATCGCCGCCAGCGGTAATAATACGTGCATACCAGTACAACGCAGCATCCGGCGCTGAACCACGCACCGATTTATGCAACGCCGAAATCAGATCGTAAAAGCGGTCGCCTTTATTATCAAAACGCGCACTGCGTTCGCCAGACACTTCTTTCAGTAATTCCGGCGTCAACACACGGATACCTTTGGCGTTGATCTCCGCCATGTCCGCCATCATTTCCAGGCTGTTCAACGCCCGGCGTGCATCACCGCCCACCAGCTCTGACAACATGCGGCGCGTCTCATCCGGCAACTCGATATTCTGCCCGCCAAACCCCCGGCTGTTGTCCTGCATCGCCTGATCCAACACCTGGCTGATATCGTCGGCAGTTAATGCTTTCAACAGATACACACGAGCACGTGACAGCAGAGCAGAGTTAAGTTCAAAGGACGGGTTTTCGGTTGTCGCACCGATAAAAGTAATGGTGCCGTCTTCAATATGCGGCAGGAAGGCATCCTGCTGACTTTTATTAAAACGGTGCACTTCATCGACAAACAAGATAGTGCGACGACCGGCGTCACGGTTCTGACGCGCACGCTCGATCGCCTCACGGATCTCTTTAATACCGGACGTCACGGCCGAAATCCGCTCGACGTCCGCGTGGCCGTAACGACCAATCAATTCCGCCAGCGTCGTTTTCCCTGTACCCGGCGGCCCCCACAGAATCATCGAATGCAGTTGCCCCGCTTCGATAGCGCGCGGTAAAGGCTTACCCGCAGCCAACAGATGCTGCTGGCCGATGTACTGTGCCAACGTCGTCGGCCGCATACGCGCGGCCAACGGCTGGAACTCATTCTGGGAAAAATCGAGCGACATATTACTCACGCAGACCTCACTGGCGCTGGTCGTCCAGCGTCACCCCCTTCGGTGGGGTAAATTTAAATTTGCTGGCATCGGCAGCAACATTCTGCTGACTTTTCAGCGTGTAAGAGCTGCGCTGGCCGTCCTGCTCAACCGCGGCAAAACTGCGGATAGTGCCGCTGTTATCCACGCTAATGGCGAACTGTTTCAGGTTGCCGCTGCTGGATTTTGGCGTGAGCTCAAAATCATTACCCTTCTGTTTAACGTTGTACTGTTTCCAGTCATTGGCGTTATTACGGGTGATCAGCATAAACGGCGTATTGCCGGTGGCATTTTTCAGCCAGGTGGCGGTCACCTGCTCAACAAAGGGGTTGTAGAACCACAGGGTCTGACCGTCTGATACCAGCACGCTCTCGTCCGGCGAGGTCATGTGCCAATTAAACAGGTTCGGACGTTTCACCCAAAGTTCACCTTCACCCTGCTGTACCGCAGCGCCATCGCTACTGGTCACGGTCTGGGAGAAGCTGGCGTGGAAACTGTTCACTTTCGCCAGGCGACTTTGCAGATCCTGTGCGGCGTCAGCCAACACAGAGGTGGAAGCGAATCCCGAAAGCAGACAACAGGCAACTAACAGTTTTTTCATTATTCCAGATACCTTATGAAATGCGTTAACCGCAAGGCGGTGCCGTGCGGGTCAAATTAACCCTTAACACCCTTACTCTACCCGAATCCATCAACCTGCATATAGGCCAATGCTCCGAGAAGCCGATGGGTTTACGCTTCTTTGCACAAGGGCCGCTAAGCGGCCCTTTATTATTTAATAACAACGATTAAAGCTTCATCAATCATGCCGTGGTGGTGCCAGCACCTCGCGGTTGCCGTTATGCCCCTGCTCACTGACAATGCCCTGAGCTTCCATCTGTTCGATGATACGCGCAGCTCGGTTATAACCAATGCGGAACTGACGTTGTACACCGGAAATAGAGGCGCGGCGTTTATCCACCACAAACTCAACCGCCTGGTCAAACAGCGGATCCAGCTCTTCGTCGCCGTCCAGGCCGCCACCAGCACCGCCCTCACCGTCATCACTGCTGCTAAGGATACCCTCTTTATATTGAGGTCGCTCACGCGCTTTCCAATCCTTAACCACTGCATGCACTTCCTGATCGCGCACAAATGCACCGTGTACACGTACAGGAATGGACGAGTTAGGCGCCAGATAGAGCATGTCACCCATACCCAGCAAGGATTCAGCACCGCCCTGATCGAGGATGGTACGCGAGTCAATCTTGCTGGACACAGTGAAAGCGATACGGGTTGGGATGTTGGCCTTGATCAGACCAGTGATCACATCCACCGAAGGACGCTGAGTTGCCAGCACCAGGTGGATCCCC
Organism: Serratia grimesii NBRC 13537; assembly: GCF_001590905.1. GTDB lineage: Bacteria > Pseudomonadota > Gammaproteobacteria > Enterobacterales > Enterobacteriaceae > Serratia > Serratia grimesii. The sequence goes on along the minus strand of NZ_BCTT01000006.1, from coordinate 460,967 downwards.
GCAGCTCGCGCTTTCTGCGCCAGACGAGCGATCAACTCCTCAACCTTTTTACCAACCGTCATGATCAAGTCAGCAAACTCATCCACCATCACCACGATATAAGGTTCTTTCTCCAATACCGGCGGTGTGATGTCCATACTGTCAGTTGGTTTCCAGAATGGATCCGGGATTGGGCGTCCCATCGCCTCGGCCTGGTCGACACGTTCGTTATAACCGGCCAGATTACGCACACCGAGCGCAGACATCAGCTTATAACGGCGTTCCATCTCGGCGACACACCAACGCAATGCGTTAGCAGCGTCTTTCATGTCGGTTACCACGTCCGTCAACAAGTGCGGAATGCCTTCATAGACCGACAGTTCCAGCATTTTCGGGTCAATCATGATAAAGCGCACTTCTTTCGGCGTGGCCTTATACAAGATGCTCAGGATCATGGCATTGACCCCTACCGACTTACCGGAACCCGTCGTCCCCGCAACCAGCAGGTGTGGCATTTTCGCCAGGTCAGCCACCACCGGTTCACCGGAAATGTCTTTACCCAATACGATTGCCAACGGCGATGGATTATCACGGAACGCTGGGCAATCCAGCACTTCTCGCAGATAGACTGTTTGGCGTTTTACGTTAGGCAGTTCTAACCCAACGTAAGGTTTGCCGGGGATCACCTCGACCACACGAACCGCAGAGGTTGACAGTGAACGAGCCAAATCGCGAGACAGATTTGAAATACGCGCAGCCTTAACACCTGGAGCCAGATCCAACTCAAAACGAGTAATCACCGGGCCAGGGAGGATATCGACTACGTCGGCCTTCACACGGTAATCGGCCAGGCTGGCTTCGACCAAACGCGCCTTTTGTTCCAACGCAAAGGTATCTACCGGTTCAACCTCTTTCGGGGCTTCAGTCAGCAGATCCAGCGTCGGCAACGGCGTGGTTGGTTTTTGCAGCGGCATATCATTACGCATCAGGAACGGGTGAATCAGGCTATCCATCGCTGGCTGCTGCGGAGCAGCTGGTGCCGGTTGCGCGACAGATTGCTGATAAGCTGGTTGCTGTTGCTGAGCAGCCGGTTGCTGCTGCGGTTGTTGATAGGCCGGTTGGTATGGTTGTACCGGTGGTGTCTGAGGCTGAGCTTGCGACTGATAAACCGGCGCTGCAGGCTCAAACTGACCGAATGGCACATCATCTTCACGCTCGCTTTGCTGCTCAATACGGTCTTCAAGCTGTGGCGACAAGGTGAACAAGGGCTCAACTGGGCCATCATCAACCAAATCATCCATCGGCGAGAAACCAAACGCATTGCGCGTGTCTACCGGCGTGGTTGTCTGTGCTGATGGTGCAGCTTCTTGTTGCCCATAGCGCTGGTTTTGCTGTTCAGCAAACGCCTGACGCAGTGCAGCCTCTTGCAGAGCTGCCTCATCATCCTGATTATCTTGCGCGTATTCCTCGCCATAACGTTGGTTTTGCTGTTCGGCAAACGCTTGGCGCAACGCAGCTTCCTGCAAAGCTTCATCATCTTGCTCAGGTGCAAGACTATCGGCAATCGGCAATGGCTCGTCATCTCCACGGCTACGCTGTTCCTGTTCGGCAATGCGCTGTGAAGGCAGCTTGATACCGTAAGAAGCCAGTTCGCGTCGGGTAGGAATGCGCACAGGGTTCGGGCGTGGCAACTCAGGGCCAAGGCCTTGTTTCACCTGCGAGTTAGCCTCACTGGTAGCGGTAAATGCCGGCATAAACGTATTGGCGGCGACAGCCCCCGCAACCGCAGCTGCTGCGGCAGGAGCCTGAGGTTTCACGTTACCAAACGGCGTAGCGCCAAGCTCACCGGCACTAAAACCAGCCGGAGCACTGACGTCTGCACTATCACGCTGGGCGGCAGAAAAATCAAACGGGGAACGTTCGTGCGCCGGTGATGCGGCCGGAACATCCCAATTACCCAAGCGCGGTTCATTCTCATCATCCAGATAAGGATCAGCCGGGCGCGTCAACGTCGGCGTCGGTGTCTCTTCAGGGATTTCGAACGAATATAATGGCGGCGTCGTGTTTTCCGCGACCGTGCTCATCGGGTGTTGGTTCACTGATGCAGGCGCGGTCGGGGCCACGGTAACAGACGGAGCCTGTGCTACGACAGGCGCCGCAGTGACAGGTGCGCTGGCTACCGCTGGTGCAACGGGTTCGCCATTAACAGTATCGTCATCATTAGCCCGCAGGCCGCTGAGTAAGGGATCCTGAGCATCTTCTGCCGCCAATTCTGCCGCCAACTTGGCGGTTTCCGTTACTGAAGGCGCAGAGAACAACACGTCGTCTTCCGCCGCATTAGCCGCAGCCGCAGTGGTGGCAGCAGCAAGCGCAGCTTCTTTCTGTGCAGATTCGGGTTGTTCTTCAACATAACGGTCGTCGTCGTCGTGATAACGGTCTTCACGGCGTGAGCGATTGGTCATAAAGGTCGCCGTACCCAGTACCGCACCACCGATTCTTTCGGCGATCACCAGCCAAGACCAACCGGTAAACAGCGTAAGCCCCGCAGCCCAGACGCACAGCAGCCCTAAGGTTGCACCGATGCCGTTGAACCACGGCAACATGGCATTACTCAGCAAACTACCGATAACGCCGCCGGAAGCGAAGTAATAGAGATCGTCGACATTCAATGCCGCCAAGCCACACGAAGTGAGCACCAGCGCCAACGTGCCGATCAAGCGCAATGAAAGCGCAAAATAGTCGATGTACTCGCCGTTGCCGCGCTGACGGTAAGCCGCCCAGCACAACATTAGCATGATCGGTGGTATCGCATAGGCGAGTACCCCGAAGGTGAAGAACAGCGTGTCGGCCATCCAGGCCCCGACGCCACCGCCCAGGTTATGAATCGGCTCATGCCACGCGGTCTGCGACCAGCTTGGGTCAGATGGATTAAAACTGACCAAGGCAGCCATGAGGTAAATGGCAAAAATGGCCACCACGATCAACACAGCTTCGAGCAAACGGCGACCGCTGCTGAGTTTTCTCAAGGTAACTTCTTTATCTTCTGTATATTCCTGGCTCAAGAAAGGCTCTCCAGGTTCCTGTTAGCTGACATAGCAACAGCGCCGAGAAGCTTCCCCGGCGCCGAAACTGTATGAATAAACAGGAGTGTAACCAATTTAATCAGGTTTTGCACCTGCACCCTACCGTGTTTTGATAACCAGACGGTTACTCTGTTTCACTTCTTCCATTACAACGTACGTACGGGTGTCGTTAACCCCCGGCAGACGCAGCAAGGTTTCACCGAGCAACTTACGGTAAGCAGACATATCCGGTACACGGGTTTTCAACAGATAGTCGAAATCACCGGACACCAGATGACACTCCTGAATTTCTTCAAGCTTCTGCACTGCTGAGTTGAATTGCTCAAACACATCTGGTGCACCGCGGTTCAACGTGATTTCCACGAAGACCAACAGGGACGCATCCAGATAATGCGGGTTGAGCAAAGCGGTATACCCATGAATGAAACCCTGACGCTCGAGGCGGCGCACGCGTTCTAAACATGGTGTTGGGGATAGCCCCACGCGCTTCGAAAGCTCAACGTTCGAAATACGCCCATCCTTCTGCAGCTCGTTCAGGATATTGCGGTCGATACGGTCGAGATCTTTACCCGGGCGTTTCTTATTGTCTGCCATTATTATTGTCTCTCTTATTTTCTTCCCTGCACTTGCCACACCCTAGCCAACGTCAATGTGTAAGGGCTCGTTCCAAGCGAAGACCCAATGCCTGTCATATGTTTCACTACCATCATCCACCGTTGTACAGTCTGTCTGTCAAACCCTGCACAGCGTGTTTAAATGACGTTAATCGCAAGAAGAAATTTGCTACTCGCCTGCGCGATATCGACTCACCTGCCGCACAAGGTTTCATCAACGGCGTAAAACTCTGCGCCAACGCCGTAAATACGTACGATTTACTGCAGGTGCGGGGATAATTTCTTCTTCCTATGATGTTTTCGCAAATGCGCAGCGGATTGTCAAAGTAAAAGAAGCAAAATCAGAAGAACGTACCGTCATGAAAAGTTAGCACCCCGTTTTTAGTTATGAATCGCTGGCTTAAAAACCCCGCAGAGAAGGCGCTTAAACCCGCTTAACGTGCTGTTTCCGGTCAGGTGAACACAAAATTGCGGTGTGTGGTTTCCATAAGTTAAATTGCTGCGTTTTACGCTCGATTTAGCATCAAAATAATAATTAATAGGCAATGACTATCAAACAAATCGTTAACAACATCCCCTGACGCTTTTTTTAATGCTGCATTTTCCCTACAATCGGATCCATTGTCCGCCATTGTGGGAAAAGAGGTTATTCATGGGCACGGCTAAACACAGCAAATTATTGATTCTGGGCTCCGGCCCGGCTGGCTACACCGCCGCAGTTTATGCTGCGCGCGCCAACCTGAGCCCGGTACTGATTACCGGTATGGAACAAGGGGGTCAACTGACCACCACCACCGAAGTGGAAAACTGGCCAGGTGATGCCGAAGGCCTGACTGGGCCAGCGCTCATGGAACGTATGCGTGAGCATGCAGAAAAATTCCAGACCGAAATTGTGTTTGACCATATCAACAGTGTTGATCTGCAAAACCGTCCGTTCCGTCTGTTTGGCGACAACGGTGAATACACCTGTGATGCATTGATCATCGCCACTGGTGCTTCGGCCCGTTACCTTGGCCTGCCTACCGAAGAAGCATTTAAAGGCAAAGGCGTTTCCGCCTGTGCTACCTGCGACGGTTTCTTCTACCGCAATCAGAAAGTCGCGGTCGTCGGTGGCGGCAACACTGCCGTAGAAGAAGCGCTGTATCTGTCCAATATCGCAGCTGAGGTTCACCTGATTCACCGCCGTGATAGCTTCCGTTCAGAGAAGATCCTGATCAACCGGCTGATGGAGAAAGTGAAAAACGGCAACATCGTACTGCATACCGACCATACTCTGGACGAAGTGCTGGGCGATGAAATGGGCGTTACCGGTGTACGTATCCGCAGCACCAAAGAAGAAAACGAAACACGGGAACTGGCGTTGGCCGGCGTGTTTATCGCTATCGGTCACAGCCCGAACACCAGCATCTTCGGTGGTCAGTTGGAATTGGAGAACGGGTATATCAAAGTGCAGTCCGGTATTCACGGTAATGCCACCCAGACAACCATTCCTGGCGTATTCGCTGCTGGCGACGTGATGGACCACATCTACCGCCAGGCGATCACCTCTGCCGGTACCGGTTGTATGGCGGCACTGGATGCTGAGCGTTACCTGGATGGCATCGCCAACGCAGAAGTGCTGTAACGGCACCCTCTGCCATATTGAAAAGCGGCTACCTTAGCCGCTTTTTTTGTACCTGCAACATCAACCAGACAGGTATTCAATGCAGAATCTTCTCCACTGGCGTTTGTTGGTTGCCGTGGCCGACAGCGGCACAATCACTCTGGCGGCACATCAATGTGGCATGACTCAGTCCGGTGCCAGCCAGGCTATCGCTCAGTTAGAGGACACGATGAATACCCCGTTGTTGGTCCGCCTGCCACACAGTGTGGTACTCACACAAAGCGGTGAACAGATCGTTATCCACGCCCGCGCTATGCTGGCTGAACTTGATGCCATTCAACATTACGCGTATCAGGCGAAAAGCGCGCACGCCGGTAAAATACGTCTGGCCAGCTTCCCCTCTGCATTTTCCCTGTTGCTGCCACCGTTATTGCGTAAATTCAAACGACGCTATCCCGCCATAGAGTTAGTTCAGTTGGAAGGCACCGATCAGGAAGTCGAAAACTGGTTGGCTCTGGAAACCGTCGACGTTGGCGTCGTATTGAATCCGGGAAAAGGCAGGCAAAGCTACCCACTGGGGCAAGATCTGTGGCTGGCGGTGACCACCAACGGGCATCCATTAGCCAGGGGACGGCACCCCGTAGATTTCAGCGCACTGGCTGAATACCCCTTTGTGCTGGCTACCGGCGGCTGCCAACTTAATGCACAGCGGCTGGCACAAATGTCCGGTTTTGAACTATCAAATGTGCGCGTGACGGTCAGTGACTGGAGCACCGCGATAACGCTGGTTCGCGAAGGGACCGGTGTATCGCTCATGCCCGCATCAGTGATACCGCCTGATGCGCCAGGCATTTGTACTCTTCCACTGCGTTCACCGCTTTACCGTCATTTTGGCTTGGTCTGTTCGTTCAGCGGTGCAAGCTCCGCGCCGGTACAGACCTTATTACAGTATCTGCAGGATCATCTCCCCCTGCCCGTCAGTAGCTGAACTAATAGCGGGTTTCTGACATTCTAATTTTTCTCTCGGCGGTGCTGACGACATTCTGATGGCTAAGCAATCGTGCTTCTTGTCTCAGGAACTGTCATGAAACTCTACTTTGCACCCAATACCTGCTCACTTTCCCCGCACATTGTTCTGCGCGAGCTGGGTCTGACGTTCGAACTGATCCGCGTGAATAACCGCACTAAACGCAGCGCTGACGGAAAAGACTTCTATCACGTGAATCCCAAAGGTTATGTTGCCGCCCTGATGCTGGATGACGAACAGGTAATCACCGAAGGTGCCGCTATCGTGCAATATCTGGCGGATCTGCGCCCTGAAGCCGCACTGGCGCCCCCAAATGGGTCATTCGACCGTGTACGATTACAAGAATGGCTGAATTTTATTACCAGTGAGATTCACTCAGGCTCCAGTCCGCTATTCAATACACGCCTCCCGGAAGAGGTTAAAACACTGTTTCGCGATAAGCTGCGCCGCCGCCTCGATTATGTCGCTCAGGTTTTGGACGAGCAGACATTCCTACAGGGAGAGCGTTTCGGCGTGGCCGATGCCTATCTGTTCACGGTTTTGCGCTGGATGGCCCAATTTTCTGTCGATTTAACAGACTGGCCATCATTAACCCGATATATGGCGCTGATCGCCCAACGTAAATCCGTACAAACCGCCCTGGCTGCGGAAACAGCCAGCCAAGAAGTGAAATAACCCGGTTGCCGCTGTCTGTTATACCGATATTTGACCGCTTTATTATTTTCAGTCTGCCGGGTGAAGAGGTAACATTGGCCTTCACTTGTTCGCTTCAGATTGGGGCAAACACTTTTTTTAACAGTACGTTAACCTTGTCTGTAACAACAGGCGCCGGCGACGCAGACTCTTATCTGATGAAAAAAACCAGACAGCAACAGTTAACCCGTTGGCTCAAAACTCAGAGCACCCTGGCGCAGCGTTGGCTGCGTCTTTCCATGGTATTAGGGCTGATAAGCGGCATGCTGATTGTCGCACAGGCGTGGCTGTTAGCCGCCCTGCTCCACGCCCTGATTATCGAACACACCCCGCGTGAGCAGTTGATCCCCTCGTTTATCTGGCTTGCCGCCACCTTCGCATTGCGGGCAATATTGAGCTGGTTGCGGGAGCGTGTTGGGTTTATCTGCGGACAGGTGATCCGCCAACGGATGCGTCGTCAGGTACTGGATAAGCTGCAACAACTCGGTCCTGCCTGGATCCAGGGAAAACCGGCCGGTAGCTGGGCCAGCATCATCGTCGAACAGATTGAAGACATGCAGGATTATTACTCCCGCTATCTGCCACAGATGTATCTGGCAGTGTTTATCCCATTATTGATCCTGATTACCGTCTTTCCAATTAACTGGGCCGCGGGCCTGATTCTGCTAACCACCGCGCCACTGATCCCGATGTTTATGGCGTTGGTTGGTATGGGTGCCGCCGACGCCAACCGCCGCAACTTTGTCGCACTGGCACGACTGAGCGGCAATTTCCTCGACCGCCTGCGCGGGCTGGATACGCTGCGCCTGTTTAACCGCGCTGAAGCAGAAACTGCACATATCGCCAAATCGTCGGAGGATTTCCGCAGCCGCACCATGGAAGTGTTGCGGTTGGCATTCCTGTCTTCGGCAGTATTGGAGTTCTTTGCCTCCATCTCCATCGCGGTGGTCGCGGTCTATTTTGGTTTTTCCTTCCTTGGTGAACTTAATTTCGGTAGTTACGGCACCGGTGTCACGCTGTTTGCCGGCTTCCTGGTGCTGATCCTGGCGCCAGAGTTTTTCCAACCTCTGCGTGACCTGGGGGCCTTCTACCATGCCAAAGCGCAAGCCGTGGGCGCGGCTGAAGCCCTGGAAACCTTCCTCAGTGCAGAAGGCGAACAAATGGGCAACGGCACGCAAACGCTAAATACGGATACTCCACTGGAACTGCAAGCACAGAATCTGGAAATCCTGTCACCGAATGGCGTATTACTGGCTGGCCCGCTGAGCTTTACGCTTGGCGCCCACCAGCGCATTGCGTTGGTCGGCCTGAGCGGTGCCGGTAAAAGTTCGTTGTTGAACCTACTGCTTGGCTTCCTGCCCTATCGCGGCTCACTGACGGTCAACGGTATCGAGTTGCGCGAACTGGCTGCCGAAGGCTGGCGCCAACAGCTTGGCTGGGTAGGACAGAACCCGCACCTTCCAGCGCTGACATTGCGAGCCAATATCCTGTTAGGGAACCCGCAGGCCAGCGAGGCGCAGTTGCAGCAGGCCGTAGAACAAGCCTACGTCGGTGAAATTCTGCCACATCTGCCACAGGGATTAGAGACAGAGGTCGGCGATAATGCGGCACGTTTGTCCGTCGGCCAGGCTCAACGTGTCGCGGTTGCCAGGGCACTCATCAGCCCACGTCGTTTACTGCTGCTGGATGAGCCGGCCGCCAGCCTTGATGCTCACAGCGAGCGGCGAGTTATGCAGGCTCTGAATGCCGCCTCGCATCAGCAAACCACCCTGCTGGTTACTCACCAGTTGGAAGATACCGAAGATTACGACCAGATTTGGGTCATGGAAGGCGGGCAAATTGTCCAGCAAGGCGATTACGCCACGCTGAGCGCTCAGCCGGGCCTGTTTGCCAACCTGATCGCACACCGCCGCGGGGATCTCTAATCATGCGTGTTTTGCTGCCGTTCCTGGCACTATACCGTCGCCACAGCCTGTTGATCTGCCTGGGCATTGTTTTAGCCATCGTCACCCTGCTAGCCAGCATCGGTCTACTGGCGCTATCTGGCTGGTTCCTTGCCGCGTCAGCCCTGGCTGGGTTGGCGGGTCTATTTACCTTCAACTACATGCTGCCGGCTGCCGGCGTACGCGGTGCCGCAATTTTCCGCACGGCCGGGCGCTACGCCGAGCGTGTTGTCAGCCATGACGCGACCTTCCGCGTGCTGTCCCATCTACGGGTGTTTACCTTTAAAAAGATCCTGCCGCTGTCACCGGGCGGTATTGCCCGTTTCCGTCAGGCCGATCTGCTTAACCGACTGGTCGCCGATGTCGATACGCTGGATCATTTATATCTGCGGGTCATCTCGCCACTGGTCAGTGCCGCCGTGGTGATTGCCGTCGTTACATACGGTCTGAGCTGGTTAGATACGACTCTGGCACTGACGCTGGGCGGTATTCTGCTGCTGCTGCTGTTACTGGTACCCCCGGTATTTTACCGCGCCGGCAAACCCATTGGCGGCCAGTTAACTGCCTTGCGTGGTCAATATCGCACCGATCTGACCGCGTGGCTGCAAGGCCAGGCTGAACTGGTGGTGTTCGGTGCAGTTGATAGCTTCCGCGCTGCCCTGGATACCACAGAACAACACTGGCAGCGTCGCCAATGGCAGCAGGCTTCGCTAGGCGGCATGGCACAGGCGTTAATGATCCTGGCCAGCGGTTTAACGGTCACGCTGTTGCTGTGGCTTACGGCCGCAGGTGTCGGTGGTGACAGCCAGCCCGGCGCATTGATTGCGTTGTTTGTTTTTGCCGCACTGGCCTCGTTTGAAGCACTGATGCCGGTCGCGGGTGCCTTCCAGCATCTGGGGCAAGTGATCGCTTCCGCCACACGCGTGAAACAGGTGATCGACCGAAAACCAGAAATCACGTTCCCAGCCCATGGACCAGCAGCTGAAAGCGGTGCGACACTGAGCCTGCAACAACTCACGTTTACCTACCCCGACCAACCGCTACCGGTGTTGCAGAACGTCACGCTGGAGATTGCCGCCGGTGAACACATTGCACTGCTTGGGCGTACTGGATGCGGTAAATCGACCTTGTTGCAATTGCTGACTCGCGCCTGGGATGCCAATAGCGGGCAAATGCTGCTCAACGGACAACCATTGTGCACGTACGATGAAACGACGCTACGTCAGATGACAACCGTAGTCAGCCAGCGCGTGCATATCTTCAGCGATACACTGCGTGAAAACCTGCGTATTGCTTCGCCTGCTGCAACCGATGAACAGTTGCGCGAAGTACTACAGCAGGTGGGATTGGACAAGTTGCTGGAAAACGAGGGGTTGAACGCCTGGCTTGGGGATGGGGGTCGTCAACTGTCTGGTGGTGAGCAGCGCCGTCTGGGGATTGCCCGCGCGCTGTTGCATCAGGCACCGTTACTGTTGCTCGATGAACCCACCGAAGGTTTGGATGCCGAGACCGAACAGCAGATCCTGGCGCTGCTGCGCCAACACTGTCAGGGTAAAACGCTGATTCTGGTTACTCACCGTCTCTACGGCTTAGAACATCTTGACCGTATCTGCGTGATGGATGGTGGCCGAATTGTCGAGCAAGGTGATCATGCCACGCTGATGGGTTTGCAAGGGCGTTATGCTCGCTTCCGCCAGCGTATCAGTGATATACCTCTGTAAAATGGCCTGTAGAGCACGCTGAGACCTTATATGCGTATTGTTAAGCTGTCACCGCAGTCACTGGTATTTCCCTCTCCTGAGGGCGCTCTGCGCGATCCTAACGGTCTGTTGGCCATTGGCGGTGACCTGACCGCGCCGCGGTTGCTGGCCGCCTATGAACGCGGCATCTTCCCCTGGTTTTCGCCGGGGGAAGCCATTCTGTGGTGGTCACCTGACCCACGCGCGGTGTTGTTCCCTGCCGAACGCCATATCAGCCGTAGTCTGAAACGCTTTCTGCGCAGTGATCCTTTCCGCGTTACGCTCAATCACGACTTTGCGGCAGTCATCGCCGCCTGCGCCGATCGTCCGCAGGAAGGCACCTGGATTGGCCCAGAGGTTCAGCGTGCTTATCTGCACCTGCATCGCCTCGGTTTCGCTCATTCTATCGAAGTCTGGCAGGATGACGTGCTGGTAGGCGGCATGTACGGCGTGGCTCAGGGCGCGCTGTTTTGCGGTGAATCGATGTTCAGCCGTACAACCAACGCATCCAAGTGTGCCCTGATGGCTTTTTGTCAGCATTTTGCCGCTTATGGCGGAGAATTGATTGACTGTCAGGTGCTTAACGCTCACACTGCCACGCTGGGAGCGAAAGAGATCCCCCGACGACAATTTTTGCAGCAGCTCAGTCAACTTCAGCGCAAGCCATTAGCGCCAGAGTGCTGGGCACCGCAAGTGTTACCCCCACAGCAGGTTGAACCACCCTCCCCAACAAACTAATTTTGCGGAAACGGTGCAATGTTCACCGACACTTCTTTACATAATGTGGGTTTTTCGGCATTATCTTGCCGGTTAAAAACTAAGGTAGTTAGACCTAGAGGATTCGATGGCCAAAGAAGACAATATTGAAATGCAGGGCACCGTTCTTGATACGCTGCCGAACACCATGTTCCGCGTTGAATTAGAAAACGGGCACGTGGTAACCGCACATATCTCCGGTAAAATGCGTAAGAACTACATCCGCATCCTGACGGGCGACAAAGTCACTGTAGAGCTGACCCCGTACGACCTGAGCAAAGGCCGCATTGTCTTCCGTAGCCGTTAATCGGCTCACTCGTCGCCAGCCGATGGCGGCACCGAGGATGTAATGCCTCCGGAGCCCTTTCCGTTTACCCCCGTAGCAACGTTCAACATCGAGTTGCAGGAGCGCAGGTAAACTGAGAGGGCTCAATCATTTCTGTTGTGGTGATGATTGCCACCCATAAAAAAAGCGATGCCGAAGCATCGCTTTTTCGTTATCTGGCCCAGGCTTAGTGCACTGCACCTTCATCTGCTTTGCGCATCGATGCGCTGAGGAAGTGGTACGTCAGTTTCTGGTTGTCCTTGTCCAGCTCAACCTTGACTGAACCACCGTCCACCAGCGAGCCGAACAGCAGTTCGTTAGCCAGTGGTTTCTTCAGGTTTTCCTGCATGACACGCGCCATCGGACGCGCGCCCATCGCACGGTCATAGCCTTTCACTGACAGCCAGTCACGCGCTTCGTCGCTCACTTCCAGTGACACACCCTTCGCATCCAGCTGCGCTTGCAGTTCGACGATAAACTTGTCGACAACCTGCTGAATCACCTCAGTCGACAGATGGTTGAACCAGAGAATGTTGTCCAGACGGTTACGGAATTCCGGCGTGAACACTTTTTTGATCTCTTCCATCGCATCGGTGCTGTTGTCCTGCTGAACCAGACCAATCGATTTACGCTCTGTTTCACGCACACCGGCGTTAGTGGTCATCACCAGGATCACGTTGCGGAAATCCGCTTTACGGCCGTTGTTGTCGGTCAGGGTCCCGTTGTCCATGACCTGCAACAGCAGGTTGAACACATCCGGGTGTGCCTTCTCGATTTCGTCCAGCAGCACGACCGAGTGCGGATGCTTAAGCACCGCGTCAGTCAGCAAACCACCCTGATCGTAACCGACATAGCCCGGAGGAGCACCAATCAGGCGGCTAACGGTATGACGTTCCATATACTCGGACATATCAAAACGCAGCAGCTTGATATCCATCGCCTTCGCCAACTGAACCGTCACCTCGGTTTTCCCGACGCCTGTTGGCCCGGCAAACAGGAATGAACCGACAGGTTTGCGATCGTGGCCCAGACCTGCCCGGCTCATTTTGATCGCTTCGGTCAGTGCTTCAATCGCTTGATCCTGCCCGAACACAAGCATTTTCAGACGGTCGCCCAGACTTCTCAATACATCACGATCGCTCGCCGACACGGTTTTTTCCGGGATGCGCGCTATACGTGCTACTACCGATTCAATATCGGCAACGTTGACGGTTTTCTTGCGCTTGCTGATCGGCATTAAGCGGCTGCGAGCACCCGCCTCGTCGATCACGTCAATGGCCTTATCCGGCAAATGACGGTCGTTGATATATTTCACCGACAGCTCAACCGCAGCACGCACCGCTTTCGCGGTATAACGCACGTCATGATGTGCTTCGTACTTGGTTTTCAGGCCATTGATGATCTGGATGGTTTCTTCCGGCGTCGGTTCAGTAATGTCGATCTTCTGGAAGCGACGGGCCAACGCACGGTCTTTTTCAAAGATGTTGCTGAATTCTTGGTAGGTGGTCGAACCGATGACACGGATCTTGCCGCTGGACAGCAGCGGTTTGATCAAATTGGCGGCATCGACCTGCCCACCGGAAGCCGCACCGGCACCGATGATGGTGTGAATTTCATCGATAAACAGAATACTGTTCTTATCCTGCTCCAGCTGTTTCAGTAACGCTTTAAAGCGTTTCTCAAAGTCGCCGCGGTATTTCGTACCCGCCAGCAGCGAACCGATGTCCAGTGAATACAGTGTGCAATCCGCCATCACTTCCGGGACGTCACCCTGCACAATGCGCCAAGCCAGCCCTTCAGCAATCGCGGTTTTGCCCACGCCGGACTCCCCAACCAACAGCGGGTTGTTCTTGCGACGACGGCACAGCACCTGGATAGCACGTTCCAGCTCAGGATCACGGCCAATCAATGGATCAATGCCGCCCACCCGGGCCAGTTGATTGAGGTTGGTGGTGAAGTTTTCCATACGGTCTTCCCCTCCGGACTGCTCTTCATTCACCGGGTTTTCCGCATTTGGCGCTTGGCCCGGCTCGTCTTTACGTGTGCCATGTGAAATGAAATTCACTACGTCAAGACGGCTGACGTCGTGTTTGCGCAGCAGGTAGGCCGCTTGCGACTCCTGCTCGCTGAAAATTGCCACCAGCACGTTGGCGCCGCTAACTTCGCTGCGGCCGGAGGATTGCACATGAAATACCGCACGCTGTAACACGCGCTGGAAGCTGAGCGTCGGCTGTGTGTCGCGCTCTTCTTCGCTGGCGGGCAGCGTTGGCGTGGTTTGTTCGATAAAGGCTTCCAGCTCCTGGCGCAGTGCGGCCAGATCCACTGTGCATGCCTCAAGCGCTTCCCTCGCGGCAGGGTTGCTGAGTAACGCCAGCAACAGGTGCTCCACGGTCATAAACTCGTGTCTGTGCTCACGCGCTCTGGCGAAAGCCATGTTGAGACTGAGTTCCAGTTCTTGATTGAGCATAAGCACCTCCCCAATAGATTGCCTTAATCAGGCTTTTTCCAGCGTACAAAGCAACGGATGCTCGTTCTCCCTTGCATAACGGTTCACATGTACGACTTTGGTTTCCGCCACCTCGGCGGTAAAAACACCACAAATCGCCTTGCCTTGATAGTGGACCGTGAGCATCAGTTGCGTTGCGCGTTCAATATCATAAGAAAAGAACTTTTGCAGAACGTCAATCACAAATTCCATCGGTGTGTAATCGTCGTTGTTAAGTATAACTTTATACATAGACGGCGGTTTTACCGCATCGATTTGTTTTTCTTCGGCTAAGTGTTCAAAATTTAGCCAATCGTTGTTATTGCCCATCGCTGCTCATCTTCTCTGCTCTGTCCTTTAATATGGGGACAGGTTCCGGTTATTCAAAGTGGGGTATCATTACTATTTTACCATCTTCGCCATCATCCCGCCGCACTGGAACGTGCGCTAAAATCTCTGACAAATTGTTACCAAACAATGTCAATATCGTTACCTGCTTCAAACTTTGATGAACTGCTCCTCGCCGACAAAAGCCGATCCCTTGACGTGATGATCATTTGCTCTAGAGTGTAAATTCGTGACCTGGTGGTGTTTTAACCACTTTCAGGCTCATCTGCTACCTGCCGTTGGCGGGTACGAATTCAGTTATTCATCTCACCTAAAAATAGCGTTGCGAGGGATGTAAAAGCATGGAGACGGGTACTGTTAAATGGTTCAACAACGCCAAAGGGTTTGGGTTTATCTGCCCTGAAGGCGGCGGCGAAGACATTTTCGCCCATTATTCTACGATTAAGATGGATGGGTACCGGACGCTGAAGGCTGGCCAGCAGGTCAGTTTTGACGTGCACCAAGGGCCAAAAGGGAACCATGCGAGTCTCATTGTGCCAGTGGAAAACGAGGCGTTGGTTTAAACGCGTCCACAGAGTCAGTCCGAAATACTCCGCTAAAAATGCCAGCCGCTGTATGACTGGCATTTTTTATTATCATGCTATTCGCGGGCCAGCGCGTCAATCGGATTAAGCCGTGCAGCACTGCGTGCGGGCAGATAACCGAATACCACACCAATTGCGGTGGAACACACAAACGCGCTCAGTAACGCCGCTGGTGGGAAACTGATTTGCCACCCTGGCAATACCACCTGAACCAACAGGCCAATGGCGAAGGACAACGTAATCCCCAGCGCACCGCCGACCAGGCACACCAACACAGCTTCAATCAAAAATTGCTGCAACACATCACCGGAACGGGCACCCACTGCCATACGAATCCCGATTTCGCGCGTGCGCTCTGTCACCGACACCAACATGATGTTCATTACGCCGATCCCGCCAACCACCAGTGAAATCACCGCCACCAACGTCAGGAACAGTTGAAGCGTGCGCGTGGTCTTCTCCGCGGTCTGCACCAGACTGTCCATGTTATAGGTGAAAATGTCTTTCTTGCCATGGCGCAACGTCAGCAAACGCGTCAACTGCTGTTCCGCTTCCTGGCTATTGTAGCCCTCGCGAATACGCACGGTGATCGAATCAAAATAGGCGTTGCCCATCAGCCGGTTGGCCATAGTGCTGTAGGGCACCCAAACGTTCAGCGTCTTGCTGCTGCCAAACATCGACTGTTTCTCTTTCGCCACCCCGACGACCGTCGCCGGCATATTACCCACCAAAATCACCTTCCCTACCACATCCTTCTGGTGTGGGAATAATCGGCGCTGGGTATTGGCATCTATCACGACCGTTTGTGAATGCGATTGCACCTGCAGTTGATCAATGCCGGTGCCTTGGGTAAAGGTCATGCCATACACGCGGAAAAACTGTTCACTGACCCCGGTGACATTGGCTGCCACATCGACGTTGCCCAACCGCAGCCGCATACTGCTGGCAATAGTGGGTGACAGCGCACTGACGTAAGGTTGCTCACGCAGTGCAGCAAGATCGTCGTACTTCAGCGCTTGTCGGAAGGTCGGGTCGTCATCCCCAAAATCCTTGCCGGGATAAATGTCGACCGTATTGGTGCCGATAGATTTGATATCCGCCAGTACCATCTGTTTGGCAGCATCACCGATCACCAGGATCGATACCACAGAGGCAATACCGATAATAATGCCCAGCATGGTCAACGCAGTACGCATTTTACTCGCAGCCATCGCTCGCCAAGCCATCACCAATGCCTCGCGAAAACGACCGGCTGTTTGCTGCCAGGACGGTGCTGGCGCAGCCATTTCCAATGGCTTGGCGTTTGGATTGCTCCGTTGATCCGGACACGAATCAGCAATGATCTCCCCGTCACGGATTTCAATCACTCGTTCAGCCTGCTGCGCCACAGCCGGATCGTGGGTTACGATAATCACCGTGTGCCCCTGTTCGCGCAGTTGCTTGAGGATCGTCATTACCTCTTCACCGGAATGGCTATCAAGTGCACCGGTAGGTTCATCTGCCAAAATCACCTGGCCGCCGTTCATCAACGCACGAGCAATACTGACTCGCTGTTGTTGACCGCCTGAAAGCTGGCTCGGACGATAACCAACGCGTTCACTCAGTCCAAGACGTTGCAGCAATGCCACGGCTCTTTCGCGACGCGCCGCCTTACCCAGCCCGGCGTACACAGCCGGTACCTCGACGTTATGTGCTGCACTTAAATGGGGTAATAAATGATAACGCTGGAAGATAAAGCCAAAATGCTCACGCCGCAGCCGGGCCAGCGCGTCACCATTGAGTGTTGCCACGTCTTGCCCCGCCACCCGATACACGCCGGCGCTGGGTTTATCCAGGCAACCCAAAATATTCATCAGCGTCGATTTACCGGAACCAGAAGCGCCCATAATGGCTACCATTTCACCGGCGTCGATGCGTAGACTCACGTTCTTCAGCACCGCCACTGTCTGATCGCCCGACTGATAGCTACGGCTAATGCCGCTCAGTTCTAACAGCGCCATCAGATGGCCTCCACGCCGCCACGGCTGACAATCACCTCATCGCCGATATTCAGCCCACTGAGAATTTGTACGTCAATGTTATTACGCAGGCCAATAGTAACCTCGCGCTTTTCTTCCTTACCTTGCTTCACGATCGAAACATGGTAGCGGTTATCGGCAATTTGATCGCCCAAGGCTGCCAACGGGATCACCAGCGCCTGGTTAACACCTGCCAGCTGAATATGCACCTGTGCGGTCATTTGCAGCCGCAATAACCCTTCCGGATTCGGCACTTCAAAACGCGCATAATAGAAGATAGCGTTATTGACCTTCTCGGGAGTAGGTTGAATGTCTTTCAGCACGCCGTCAAAGCGTCGGTTAGGATCGCCCAGTACAGTAAACCACGCTTTTTGGCCCGGTTTGAGGCTGATAATGTCTGCCTCCGAGACCTGAGCCTTTACCAGCATGGTGCTGAGATCTGCCAAGGTCAGAATGTTCGGTGCCTGCTGAGCAGCAATCACCGTCTGGCCCTGCAGCGTGGTGATCTGTACCACATCACCGTCCATCGGTGCTTCAATGCGGGTAAATGCCAGATTAATCTTTGCCGTGTCCAGGCTAGCCTGATTCTTGGCGATTTGCGCATGGATAGTGCCCACCTGCGCTTTCTTCACCGCTAACTGCGTGGCGGCTTGATCCAAGTCCTGGCGCGATACTGCTTGCAACTTCGCCAACGCCTGGTTGCGTTGCAGCGTTACCGCGGCCAACTGTTGCTCTGCCTGTGCCTGCTGTAACTGGGCATGCAATTCTCGCAGCGTTGCCTCACCCTCGCGGATGCTGTTCTTCGCTTGTTGTGGATCAATCACGCCCAGCAACTGGCCCTTTTTCACCCGGTCGCCAATCTCAACAAACAAGCTTTCTAACTGCCCGCTAACCTGCGCACCCACGTCAACCTTGCGCACTGCATCAAGCTGCCCAGTCGCAAGCACGTTCTGTTGCAGATCGCCCTTGACGACCTTCACTGTTTTAAACTGCGTTGGCGCCGGATGACCAAAGTGCCAGGCCACCATTGCGGCGAGCGCTACCACCACAATCAGCACCATGACCCAGCGTCGCTTATATCCTTTAAACCACGTCAAAATAGGTTCCTGCCTGTTGCAATTCATACTGCCAATAGCGGCAGCGAGGCTAAATTATCACGCACAGTAATGAATAACTAAACCTTAGCTCAACACAATGTGGAGACACCCTTTGTTACATTCAACATTGAACTCCCGTTTAGTGAAGGCTTGGTGAAATAGCGTTATTCAATACAGCCAAGGATTTCATCATGTCTCAGCTCAGCTATCCACTCGTATCTGCACGCCCGCTTAATGGCTTGCAATTGATGACGGCGCTGGCCAATGGCGACAAGGCACCGAGCAAAGCGTGGAAAAAAACATCATTCCGCCTGAAGTTTATCGCCCGTTCATTATTTTGCTGGCGCACCACCAGCGGTTTGCTCAGCACGCTGGCATCAAATCCCCTGTTGGATGAGATCCTGAACGCGCAACCCAATCTACCGTGCAAGTTACACCGCCCGTATCTGGCGGCGAACATGAGCAAAATCGAATGCTTGTTCGCCCTGCGCGATCACTACGATCTCAGCCTGCAACGCATGCCCATGAAGATGTTGCTCGGTCATCTGAACAAACCTTTTGTACTCGCCAGTGCTAGCGGCAAGAGCGGTACAACCGTTTCACTGGAATTGGCGGCCATAGATAATCTGAATAAAGAAGGGGAAGCAACCCTGTTGCTGCGTAACGCCAGTGGCATTATGTTGGCAGAAATCACGTTTGCACTGATGCACTATCAGCAACAGCCTACGCTCTTTATCGGTGGGTTGCAGGGAGCCAATCATCAGGTGCCGCACGCTGAAATCCAGTCGACCACCAAAGAGTGTCACGGGTTGTTCCCGAAACGGCTGGTACTGGAAGGGCTTTGTACTCTGGCACGCCACTTGGGCATTCAGCAAATTGTGGCAGTCGGCAATGCCACACATATCTACCAAAACTGGCGCTATCGCAGTAAAAAGAAAGACAAGCTTCATGCCGATTATGACCAATTCTGGACATCAATGGGCGGCAAGATGCTGGAAAGCGGCTATTTCCTGTTGCCGGAACACGTGGCCCGTAAACCGATCGATGACGTGGCCAGTAAAAAACGCGCCGAATACCGTCGGCGCTATCAACTGTTGGACGAACTGGAACAAGGAATGGCTACACATTTCAGTACCCAATCCCGCTTTGCCGGGGCCTAGTCGGCCCGGCCGCGCGCCAGCCAAATCACGCGTGAGAACATTTTCTTGAGCAGTGGCGGCACCGAGTCGGTGCCACGCTCACCGGCTTGCATCGCCACCTCGATCGCCAGATCAGGTTTTGATGAATGATGTACCGCCTTCAGAATCACTTTACGCATTGGCATTTGGGCATTACTCGGCACTGACGCCACCCGATAATAAACTGCGCTGAAACCTTCCCGGAACATGAAATGTTCCATGTCCGGCGCCGGTAACGCGGTTAGCCGATCACGCTCGTTGTCTTCATGGTTATCCAGCATGCCGCGTACGGTGGCGGCGTATTTTCGCCCCGCTTCATCGCCGTCCACCAACGCATGCCACTCAATACCCATACGTCGGGCAAACCTCAACAGTGGCTTCAAGCCGCACTGGGCAAACTCAATCACCCGCACGCCTTCCGCCTCAAAGTGATAACCACACTGGCGAGCCAGTTCGTTCAGCAACCAGACTTCTGTTTCCCCTTCCACCAGCAACCAACAACGGGCAAACAGTGATGAGGGTCGGTTAAAACGAATATGAAAAGAAATACGCCGCCCGTCCTCCGGGCTTAGCCCACGCGGCCCAAGCCGGTAAGTGGCAACCCGGCCTGATTCACGTACCAACCGACAAACGTGCTCTACCGGTACCAGCGACACCAGTTCGCTGGAGTTGGTGGTGGTGATGCGTTGTAACGGCAGTTGGTTGAGCAACCCCCAGGCCACCGACAACATGATCGGATGCAAGCGGGTTTCCGGATCCTCTACCAGCAACAGCGGTCTCGCATGAGGATCCAACTTGATGCTGCCTTTGGCCTGCAATAACGTAGAAAACATCCCCAGCAGAATCAGTCGCATACTGCGACTATTTGGTTCAGCCACCATGCGGTTGATGCTGTCCAACGAGCGCCATGCCTGTTGATCCTGATCTTGACCCAGCCGCTTCCTGCGCGGGCGCGTCACCTGCGAGCCCTGCTCGGCAAAGTAGTGTTCCAGCAATTGCTGCATTGCCGCCAGCCCCTGGCGAAGTTCGGAATTAGTTAATTTTTGTGGGTTACGCACCAGCTCACGCGTCAGTTGATCCAACTGCTGAGCCAGTGCCTGGTTGTCGGCCGGATGCTCGTCATTCAACGTGCTGGGCCGTAGGCGACGGATAAACCGCGCATCGCGCAGACGTAACACTGGATGGATACGAATAATAGCGTGTGCCAGCTGTTCAATATGATGTAACGGCATCGCGTTACCGTCGGCGTCCAGAAAACCGCGCCAGGTACACACCGTACCGTCGTCGGCCAGTTCACCTTCACAACGGTAATAAATGCGGTTCAGGTTATCGTCACCCTTGACCCAGAGTGGTGACAGATGGCGGTAACGGGGCAAATGCGCATGGCCGATGTCTTTTTCACAGAAGGTAAATACCACCTGTAAATGCCGATCTTTGGCGTCCTCTTCACCAGGTGGAAAGTGAAAATCATGCGCTTCAAAACGGTACAGCTTTGGCTCTGGTGCCAACAGCAGCGTCAGTGCGTCCAGCAGACTGGATTTGCCCCAGGCATTTTCGCCGAGCAGCAGCGTGTTGTCGTCCAGCATCAATGACAGCCGGTTAATGCCGCGGAAACCTACAATCTCGATACGCTCTAAGAACATCTGTCGCCTCCCGTGCGCACTGCCACCGTCCTTAATGGGGTGACCTCCTCAGAGCATGGTCAAAAAACCCCTTGCAGGTCAAGCGGACAACGTCAAATCTGCCGCTTTACTCTAGCCGCTGTTTTGGTTAGCGTGTGGGGCCTCGCCGTTCATCCAGGCGCCCCTCCGAACAAAGGACGCAAGCTTCACCATGTATTCAGGACTGCTGATTATTCTGTTACCGCTGATTGCCGGTTACCTCGTTCCGTTGCGCAGTCGAACGTTACTGCAAACCATCAACCGTCTGCTGAGTTGGATGGTGTACGTGATCCTGTTTTTCATGGGCATCAGCCTGGCGTTCCTGGAGGATCTGAGCAGTAATTTGGTGCTGATATTCCAGTATGCCTCCGTGTTTTTCCTGTGCATTCTTGCCGCCAGTTTGCTGATGCTGATGTTGCTGGAACGCAAAATGCCGTGGCACAACAACCATAAACAGGAAAAATTGCCTTCACGCCTGCATATGGCACTGGAATCACTCAAGTTATGCGGCGTCGTGCTCGGTGGCTTCCTGCTTGGCCTCACACAGTGGCAATGGCTGCAATTTGCCAACAAAGGTAGCGAATATGCATTGATTTTCTTGCTGCTGTTGGTGGGTATTCAACTGCGCAACAGCGGTATGACATTACGCCAAATCGTGCTTAACCGACGCGGCATGATGGTAGCCGTGGTGGTAGTGGTCAGTTCGCTGGCCGGGGGTGCGCTGGCAGCACAACTGCTCGGGTTGCCGATTAAGGCCGGGCTGGCAATGGCGTCCGGTTTTGGTTGGTATTCGCTTTCCGGCATTTTAATCACCGACGCTTACGGCCCGGTACTGGGGAGCGCGGCCTTCTTTAACGATCTGGCGCGTGAACTGATAGCAATAGTGCTGATCCCAACACTGGTACGTCGTAGCCGCTCCTCAGCGCTGGGTCTGTGTGGCGCCACCTCCATGGACTTTACCCTGCCGGTGCTGCAACGCAGCGGGGGTATGGAGATAGTGCCACCGGCCATCGTGCATGGCTTTCTGTTAAGCCTACTGGCACCGATACTTATCGCCCTGTTCTCTTGATCTCTCTCCGGGGGCATTGCCCCCGGAAACCGGAATAATTCCCATCCTCACAGCAAAATTGCGCTAAATCAAACTTGCTCTTGGTTGCATCACAAAAGCCTTTTTAAGCCTCGGTTGCCGATCTATGCTTTTAAACAAGCATTATAAATGCAACTTTAAAAAGGAAGCGATTATGTTCTGTGTGCAATGTGAACAAACCATCCGTACCCCTGCTGGTAACGGCTGCTCTTATGCCCAAGGTATGTGTGGCAAAACGGCAGAAACCTCCGATCTGCAAGATCTACTGGTCGCTGCGTTACAAGGCCTATCCGCCTGGGCGTTGCAGGCCAGAGCACTCGGCATCGTCGATCACGATATCGACAGTTTTGCCCCACGCGCCTTCTTCTCTACTCTGACCAACGTCAACTTCGATTCAGATCGCATCATCGGTTATACACGCGAAACCATCGCCCTGCGTGAATCGCTGGCCGCTCGCTGCCGGTTACTGGATGCTGACGTCCGCGTCGACCATCCGTTGGCTACGCTGCAATTGGCCGGTGACGACATAGCGACATTGTTGCAACAAGCCGCTCAGTTTGCCTTGAATACCGACAAGGCCGAGGTCGGCGACGACGTGCACGGTCTTCGCATGCTGTGTCTGTATGGCCTGAAAGGTGCCGCAGCCTATATGGAACACGCCCATGTACTGGGCCAGTCCGACATCCAGATTTATGCCAATTACCATGCTTTTATGGCCTGGCTCGGCACCCAGCCACGCGACGTCGATACCCTGCTAAATAACGCCATGGGCATTGGCAAAATGAACTTCAATGTAATGGCGATCCTCGATCACGGCGAAACTCAAGCCTACGGTGACCCACTGCCTAGCGCGGTGAATGTGCGTCCAGTGGCCGGTAAAGCTATTCTGATCTCCGGCCATGATCTGAAAGATCTGCGCATGCTGCTGGAACAAACCGAGGGCCAGGGCGTGAACATCTACACCCACGGCGAAATGTTGCCGGCACACGGTTACCCGGAACTGAAAAAATTCAAACATCTGGTGGGCAATTACGGCAGTGGTTGGCAGAACCAGCAGATTGAGTTCGCCAAATTCCCGGGGCCGATAGTGATGACCTCTAACTGTATTATCGATCCAAACGTTGGTAACTACGGCGATCGTATTTGGACGCGTAGCATTGTCGGTTGGCCGGGTGTGAACCATTTGGAAGGGGACGATTTTACCCAAGTGATCACGCAGGCACAGGGAATGAACGGTTTTCCGTATACCGAAATCGAACATATGATCACCGTCGGTTTTGGCCGCCAGACGCTGCTCAACGCGGCTGATACAGTGATTGATTTAGTCGCACAAAAGAAACTGCGCCACGTATTTTTGGTCGGCGGTTGTGACGGTAGCCGTGACGAACGTAGCTACTTCACTGACTTCGCTCGCAGCGTTCCGCAAGACTGCCTGATCATGACGCTAGCCTGCGGTAAATACCGCTTCAACAAGCTGGATTTCGGCACCCTGGAAGGGCTACCGCGCCTGCTGGATGTCGGTCAATGTAACGATGCCTATTCTGCCATTATGTTGGCAGTCAAACTGGCCGATACCCTTGGCTGCTCGGTCAACGAACTGCCACTGAGCCTGGTACTGTCATGGTTTGAGCAAAAGGCGATCGTTATTCTGCTGACGCTACTGTCACTGGGGGTAAAAAACATTGTCACCGGCCCCACCGCGCCAGGCTTCTTGACCGACAACCTGATGGCTGTCCTGAACGATAAATTTGGCATGCGCCCGATTACCACGGTTGAGCAGGATCTGAACGCCCTTCTCGGTTGATATCGCCTAAATGCGTCGAGTGGCAGCTCGGGGAACAAAGGTAGCCCACACAGCTGCAACACGGCGCATAACGGACATAACGTTTTTTTTGGGGCCGTAGATGCCGGCCCCTTTGCTTTGAGGTGCCCGATGACCCAACCTAGTCCGCTTTGCCCCAACCGCATGCAGGTACATTCAATCCAACAGGAAACGGCCGACGTTTGGACGTTAAACCTGATCTGCGACGTTTTTTACCCTTATCAACCCGGTCAGTTTGCACTGGTCAGCATTCGCAACAGCGAAGAAACACTGCGCGCCTATACACTATCCTCTTCGCCAGGCCAAAGCCGTTTCCTCAGCATCAGCGTGCGCTGTCTGCCGGATGGCATTGGCTCTCGTTGGTTAACGCACGAGGTTAAACCCGGCAATACGTTGTGGCTGTCTGATGCTCAGGGTGAATTCAGCTGTGAACAACACCCGTCCGATCGTTACCTGATGTTGGCAGCCGGCTGCGGCGTAACGCCAATTATCTCTATGTGCCGCTGGCTGGTAGCAAACCGCCCAACCTGTGATATCGCTGTAATCTTTAACGTTCGTACTCCGGCCGACACCATTTTCGCCAAGCAATGGCATGCGTTATGCGCCAAACATCCTCAATTGCAGTTAACGCTGATGGCTGAGCAGGATATTCAACCCGGTTATCTCAACGGACGCATCAATGCTGAAGTGCTGCGCCAAACCGTACCTGATCTCATCAATCGTACGGTGATGACCTGCGGTCCTGCCCCTTATATGGCCCAGGTAGAACAACTGTGCCTGCAACTCGGCGTTCCGGCGGCGCGTTTCCATAAAGAGCAGTTCCATACCCCGGCAGCCACCGATGGCGAACAGAGCGAAGGATTAACCTTACGCACCGCCCGCCCTCTGCGTGAGTTCCGCGTACCGGTCGGCAGTACATTACTGGCTGCAATGGAAACCCATGCGTTGCCAGTCAACGCCGCCTGCCGGGCGGGAGTATGTGGTTCATGCAAAACCCGTATCCTCGAAGGCGATTACACCACCACCAGCAGCATGACTCTGACTGCGGCTGAAATCGCCCAAGGTTATGTGCTGGCCTGCAGTTGCCAACTGCAAGGTGACGTCACCCTCGCCTGATATTTGCGCCCCGTCGGTCAGGATGGGGCATTTATCGGCAAGCAAGCTTTACCTTCCCCTTCTACACTTTCCCGGTTCCAAGCTTTTATCAGGCTCATCTGCTCAATATCTAAAAAGCTGTACCCAATGGATTTCAATTATTTGAAAAAACAGGGTATTTCTATCATATTTGGGGGAACTATGAAGCAAACCGTAGCCACACTGATCGCCAAAACTCTGGAACAGGCCGGTGTGAAACGCATTTGGGGCGTCACCGGCGATTCTCTCAACGGTCTCAGCGACAGCCTGCATCGCATGGGCACCATCGAATGGCTGGGCACACGCCACGAGGAGGTCGCCGCCTTCGCTGCCGGTGCGGAAGCCCAACTGACCGGTGAGCTGGCAGTCTGCGCCGGCTCTTGCGGCCCCGGTAACCTACATCTGATTAACGGTCTGTTCGATTGCCACCGTAACCATGTACCCGTATTGGCGATTGCCGCACATATTCCCTCCAGCGAAATCGGCAGTGGTTATTTTCAAGAAACTCACCCACAAGAACTGTTCCGCGAATGCAGCCATTACTGTGAACTCGTTTCCAACCCGGAACAGCTACCACGGGTACTGGAAATCGCCATGCGCAAAGCGATCCTCAATCGCGGCGTCTCAGTGATCGTACTGCCAGGCGATGTGGCGCTGCGTATGGCCCCGGAAGATGCCAGCATGGTATGGCATACCCCGGCGCTGCCACTGGTGCAGCCACCAATGAGCGAACTGAACAAACTCGCGACAACCTTGAATAAGGCGAAAAACATTACATTGATGTGCGGCAGCGGGTGCGCCGGTTCGCATGACGAAGTGGTCAAACTGGCAGAACTGCTGCAAGCACCGGTCGTACACGCACTGCGTGGAAAAGAACATATCGAGTGGGATAACCCTTATAGCGTCGGTATGACCGGCTTGATCGGTTTTTCTTCCGGCTACCACGCGATGATGAATGCCGATACCTTGGTGTTGCTTGGTACCCAATTCCCGTACCGCGCGTTCTATCCAACCAATGCCAATATCATTCAGATCGACATCAACCCCGGTAGTATCGGCTCACACTGCCCAGTCAATATGGCGCTGGTAGGCGATATCAATACGACCCTTACCGCACTGCTGCCGCAGTTGGAACCTAAGAGTGACCACGCATTTCTCGATAAGGCATTGGAACACTACCGCAACGCGCGTAAAGATCTGGACGGACTGGCGACCGCCAATGACGATCAACCCATTCACCCACAGTATCTGGCACAACAACTCAGCCAATATGCCAGCGACGACGCCATTTTCACCTGTGACGTCGGCACGCCCACCGTGTGGGCAGCCCGCTATTTGAAGATGAACGGCAAACGCCGCTTACTGGGGTCGTTCAACCACGGTTCGATGGCCAATGCTATGCCACAGGCGATAGGTGCACAGGCCACCGAACCGAACAAACAGGTGATCGCCATGTGCGGTGACGGTGGTTTCACCATGTTGATGGGGGATTTCCTTTCATTGGCGCAGTTGAAACTGCCGGTCAAGATTGTGATATTCAACAACAGCGTGCTGGGCTTTGTGGCGATGGAAATGAAAGCTGGTGGCTATTTGACCGATGGAACCGATCTGCACAACCCAGATTTTGCAGCGATTGCCAACGCCGCTGGCGTGAAAGGCATTCGCGTGGAAAAAGCGTCGGATCTGGACGCCGCGTTACAGGAAATGCTGGCGCACCCCGGCCCGGCGTTGTTGGACGTTGTCACTGCAAAACAAGAACTGGCAATGCCGCCGCAGATCAAATTCGAACAGGCCAAAGGCTTTAGCCTGTATATGCTGCGCGCCATTATCAACGGCCGCGGTGACGAAGTGGTCGAGCTAGCAAAAACCAACTGGTTGCGTTAATAATCGTACCCTCTTTTCCATCAGTTATCGCTATCCCTAATCGATTTCAAGCTGCAGCCAACAACGCTGCAGCTTGAAAGATGAAGGGGATAAAGGAGTTGTATGCTTATCGATTTACGCAGTGATACCGTGACCCGCCCCAGCGCCGCGATGCGCGACGCCATGGTACGTGCTGAAGTGGGTGATGACGTTTACGGGGATGACCCCACGGTAAACGCTCTGGAGGCAGAAGCCGTCCGTCTGTCTGGTAAAGAGGCTGCACTGTTCTTGCCAAGCGGCACTCAGGCCAATCTGGTGGCGCTACTCAGCCATTGTCAACGCGGTGACGAATATGTTGTCGGCCAACAGGCACATAACTATAAATATGAAGCTGGCGGCGCGGCAGTGCTCGGCAGTATTCAGCCACAGCCGATTGAAGCAAACCCAGACGGCACTTTGCCACTCGATAAGGTCGCCGCCGCGATCAAACCCGATGATATTCATTTCGCCAAGACGCGTTTGCTGAGCCTGGAAAACACCATCAGCGGCCGCGTGTTGCCACTGACGTACCTGCAACAAGCTTGGCAGTTTAGTCGTGAACATCAACTGGCGTTACACATCGACGGCGCACGCATTTTCAACGCGGCCGTCGCGCTGAACGTGCCATTGAAAGAGATTGTGCAGTACTGCGATACCTTCACTATTTGCCTGTCGAAAGGGCTAGGCGCACCGGTAGGATCGTTGCTGTGCGGCAGTAAAGCCTTTATCCAGCAAGCCTTACGCTGGCGTAAAATGACCGGTGGTGGCCTGCGCCAGGCTGGTATCCTGGCCGCAGCAGGTCTCTATGCGCTGGAGCACAATGTAGAACGGTTGCGTGAAGATCACGACAACGCCAAGTGGCTGGAGCAACAACTGCAAGGGATTGGCGTGGAGATCGCTGAACCGGGGGCACAAACCAACGTGTTGTACCTACGTCAATCGCCTGAACTGGCAGCTAAGCTGGGCCCCTGGATGCGTGAACATGGCGTATTGATCAGCAGCGGGCCGTTGACGCGCATTTTGACACACCTTGACGTCAGCCGTCAGGATTTGCAACGCGTAGTCGACTTGTGGCAGCAATTCCTCAAACAGCATGCCTGAGCCCTTGTTTGGATGGGGCGCCAACGCCCCCATCCTCAGAGTATCCAACGGCCATAGACCCAATACCAAATTGCCAAGGTCGCCACGACATTCAGTATCACGCTGACGATAAACCAGCTTTTAAACGGCTGTTTCTGGGTTTTGTGGCGAAACAATTGCTGGCCAGCTATCGCCCCAACCCAACCACCTACCAAACCGAATACCAGCAGTGTGCTTTCTGGTACCCGTTGCCACCCTTTGCGTGCAGCAAACTTATCCGCACCGTATACAGCTAACGTCAGCAGGTTAGCCAACAACCACCACATCCAGATCGGATGCAGGAAAAATAAACTGGCGATCAGCGCCAGTCCCAACAGGGCATAACAAACAGCATTGAGTTTCATATATTCCGGCTTAGCACAGACAAACGGTGCGTAGTGTGACGCCGCTCGACAGCGGATGCAACGCCCTCATAACCACACAAAAAGTGCATTTAAACTGTGAATTTGGCATCCTGTGACCATGAACTTCACCGCATAAGGCGGCGCTAATGACACCCCAACGCATTCTGGTTCTTGGAGCCAGCGGCTACATCGGCCAAAACCTGATCCCCCACCTGATTGAGCAGGGGCATGACATTACCGCTGCCGCGCGTCGTATCGAATGGCTGCAAGAACAGCACTGGCCACACGTTAACTGCCAGTATGTCGACGTCTACCAGCCGGACACGCTGGCCGCCGCACTGTGGGACATAGATGCCGTTTATTACCTGATCCACGGTATGGGTGACGGCGATGACTTTATTGAAAAAGAGCGTCAGGCAGCGGAAAACCTGCGTGATGCGTTGCGCAGCTCCAACGTCAAACAGGTTATTTTTCTTGGCGCACTGCAACCGGCCGGAGAAAGTTCGCCGCATCTGGTCGCGCGCAAGCTGACCGGTGAGATCTTGCGCCAAAGCGGCATCCCGATCACCGAGCTGCGCGCCAGTATCATCGTCGGCCCCGGCTCCGCCGCCTTCGAAATCATGCGTGATATGGTCTACAACCTACCGATACTGACGCCACCGCGCTGGGTGCGCTCCAAATCGTCGCCGGTCGCGTTAGAAAACCTGCTGGTCTATCTGGCCGATCTGCTAGAACATCCGGCAGAAGAAAA
The DNA here is from genome assembly GCF_001590905.1 of Serratia grimesii NBRC 13537. Lineage (GTDB taxonomy): Bacteria > Pseudomonadota > Gammaproteobacteria > Enterobacterales > Enterobacteriaceae > Serratia > Serratia grimesii. The sequence continues at coordinate 431,654 of NZ_BCTT01000006.1, read as the reverse complement.
TCGTATTTTTGATGTCGCTGGCCCGGAGTACATCAGTTACCAGACCATGTTTGAACGCTTCATCGCCATCAGTGGTAAAAAACGTTGGCTGATCCCTATCCCGCTGCCGACGCGCTTTATCTCGGTGTGGTTCATCAGCATGATTACCTCGGTGCCGACTTCTATTGCCAGTGCGCTAATCCAGGGGTTGAATCACGACCTGCCCGCCGACGGTAAACCCATACAAGCGCTGATCCCGCAAAGACTGCAAACCTTTGATCAGGCGGTGACCGCGACGCTGAAACGTGAGGAAGACGTGGTTGATTCCGCCGATTGGGGTTACGACCCAGAAGCGAGGGCTCGTTGGCGACCGGGCTATGGCTTCTACCCGAAACAAGCGGGTTGTTCGCTGGAAACCTCGGCATCCAGCCAGGCACTGTGGCATACGGTGCAACAACTGGGCGGTAAAGAGGGCTATTTTTATGCCAACATCCTGTGGCAGATCCGCGCCCGTATGGACGATATGATCGGCAACCGTGTGGTTTATGGCCGACCAGAGCGCGACACGCTGGCCGTTGGCGATTTGGTCGACGGCTGGAAAGTCATCACCATCAAACCACAGCGGTTACTGGCGTTATTGTTCGGTATGAAAGCCCCCGGATTAGGCCGCCTCGCCTTCACAATCAAGGACCACGGTGATTACCGCACCCTGGATGTGCGCGCCTGGTGGCACCCGGCGGGATTCAGTGGGCTGCTGTATTGGTTCGCTATGATGCCGGCTCATCTATTTATTTTTCGCGGTATGGCGCGACGTATCGCCCGGTTGGCTGAAGAGCATCAGCGTACTTTGCCATAATTAAGTCGTATCCCGGTGCTTAATTGTCGATCAACCGCACAGTTTGCTGCTGCGGTTAGGCCCTTTCCGATTGCATAGAGCACGAAATAACGGAAGAATGGCATCTTATTTGCTGTAGCGCCGCTGAAGGCCGTCAGCATTCTGATTTTTGGTGAGAATAGAGTTCGTTATGAAGGTATTGGTCACCGGTGCAACCAGTGGATTAGGCCGTAACGCCGTTGAATATCTCCGTCGTCAGGGCATAAAAGTGCGCGCCACCGGCCGCAACCTGGCCATGGGCAGTTTGCTGGAAAAAATGGGCGCGGAATTCATTCATGCCGATCTCACCAATCTGATCTCATCGCAGGCCAAAGCTATGCTGGCCGACGTGGACGTTCTGTGGCACTGCTCCAGTTTTACCTCTCCTTGGGGCACTGAAGAAGCGTTCGAACTGGCCAATGTGCGCGCAACCCGCCGCTTGGGAGAATGGGCGGCAGCCTACGGTGTGTCGCAGTTTATCCATATCTCCTCGCCGGCGGTTTACTTCGATTATCACCACCACCGCAACATTACCGAAGACTTCCGCCCCGTGCGTTATGCGAATGAGTTCGCTCGCAGCAAGGCCGCCGGTGAACACGTGATCCAGCAGTTGGCGCTATCCAACCCGCAAACACACTTCACTATCCTGCGTCCTCAGGGGTTATTCGGACCGCACGACAAAGTGATGCTGCCGCGTCTGCTGCAAATGATAAAACGCTATGGCAATCTGCTGTTGCCGCGCGGCGGTGCAGCACTGGTGGACATGACTTATCTGGAGAATGCGGTCCATGCCATGTGGCTGGCCACCCAGAAAGAAAATACGCCATCCGGTCGCGCTTATAACATTACCAATCAGCAACCACGCCAGTTACGCAGCGTCGTACAGCAATTGATCGACGAGCTTGGCATGAAGTGCCGGATCCGTTCTGTGCCCTATCCCATGCTCGATATGATGGCCCGTGGAATGGAAAAACTCGGCAGCAAAAGCGAAAAAGAGCCGGTACTGACACACTATGGTGTCGCCAAGCTAAATTTTGATCTGACGCTGGACATCACACGCGCCCAACAAGAGCTGGACTATCACCCCATTGTTTCGTTGGATGAAGGCATTTCCCGCACCGCCCGCTGGCTAAAAGAACACGGCAAGCTGCACGGTCTGTAATTAACGGGCAGCTCCGTATTTCAGCAACAGCGCGTCGACAATCGCCTCACTCTCCGCATCCGGCTCACCACGATAATCGCTGGGCCGGAAATGCATCTGAAACGCCGCCAGTACGTTTTTCTGCTGCCGAACATCCCACTGCGCATCCATGCCATAACCGTAACGCGCCAGCTTGGCCATCAACGGTGCCAGCGGCACTTCGGCATGCTTATCCCGCCCGGCCAACAGTTTATGCACCTGATCCTCATCCGGCCAGGCACCTATGCCTGCCTGAGCCAGTTGTTGCCAGGGGAATAGCGGGCCTGGATCCTGCTTGCGCTGCGGCGCGATATCGCTGTGGCCCACCACGTCCATCGGTTGAATACCGTAGCGCTGAATAATATCGCGGCTCAGTGAGACCAGCAGCGCGATTTGTTGCGGCGTATACGGTTGCCAATGGGTAAACAGCAGCGTGCGGTTGAATCCGCGATTGACAATTTCGATGCCGATCGACGTATCATTCAGGTTGGTTCTGCCACGCCAACTGCTGGCCCCAGCATGCCAGGCACGCAGAGCTTCCGGCACCAGTTGGAAAGCAACCGGTTTGCCCTCCACCAACGGCGGGTGCGCAGGTAACAGATAATGTGCACTGACGTGCTCATCCGTCAGGGTTTTTAACGAAGAATGGAAATCCTCTGCAGTGTAATGCATCACCAAAAAACGAATACGTTGGTCCGCGCCCTGCGCCTGATGCAGAGTTTCAAGCTGGTAATCGCCGCGATCAACCGTCGTACCCTGCTGCTCACTTTGGCAACCTGCGAGCAGCACCGCAACACATATCCCAGGCCAAATTTTCAAGACTCCCTCCTGCGTTTTTGATGCCCGAATTTGTAACTCAGGTTGATTAACCTGTATCCAATAATCAAGTTAATCAATAAATGATGACAGATCAGCCAGATGTGCAAGCGAGTGTTACGCCTGGCTAGCAGAGTGCACAGCAGCTGTTAGGCTCATAATATTACCTGCGCTGATAAAAGTGAGTCACTCATGTTCAAGCCAAGCTATTTAACATGGCTGATTTGTATCGCCATGCTGCCGCTCAGTGGATGTGATCAAAAAACAGTGGCCAACACCATGGGCGGAGGTTCCCCAACCGCAGCATCGCCTGCCCCTCCTCCGGCCTATACGCCGTTGAGCGCCGATCAACTGTATCAATTAGTTAGCCCGGTGGCACTTTTCCCTGACAAGCTGTTGGCTCAGGTCCTCGCCGGTGCGGGTTATCCTGATCAAATCAGTGCTGCGGATAACTGGCTGGGGCAAAACCGCGGCCTGCAACCGGCGGCACTCACCACGGCTGCAGACACCCAGCCCTGGGATCCCAGCGTACGTAGTTTGGTTCAATTTCCTGATGTATTAGACCAGATGGCGAAAAATATCCCCTGGACCACGGCGTTGGGCAGTGCTTATCTCAACGATCCCACTGATGTGATGAATGCCATTCAGGTGTTACGTCAACGTGCATCGGCTAAAGGCACGCTCAAAACATCACCTCAGCAAAGAGTGATTGTGGCACCGACTACACAATACGTTGAGCAACAACCTTACCCGCAAAGTATAGTGACGGCCCCAGCTCAGACCATTGTTATTGAACCCAGCCAGCCGGATGTGGTTTACGTCCCGCGTTACGACCCTTGGGTAGCCTATGGCGAACCCATCCCCGCCTACCCCAATTACAACTATCAAAGCGCGTCCAGCTATAGCAGCGGCGATATGCTCGCAACCGGCGTTATCAGTTTTGGTGTAGGTATCGTGGTCGGGGCATTAATTAATCAGAATCATCATGACGACTGGCATAGCTGGGATGTGCACTGGAATAATCGGCGGCAACCGGTGGTCTACAACAATGCCCCCTATATTTCGCATTCCACCACGGTGGTTAACCGTGTGACCAATATTAACCAATACAATAATGTGAACCGCAGTAGCACTGTAAACAATGTGAACCGCAGCAACACTGTAAACAACTTCAACAACGCACCGGTGAATCAGGCACCGCGTTTTGCCGCCCCAGTTGCTCATCCGGCGCCTAATGTCGCGACTATGCAACAGCCTCACTTTGCTACGCAGGCACCGGTGGCAGCAGCAGGCCGTCAGCCAATGGTTGCCCCGAACTTTACCCATACGGGCACAGTTACTGCACCACATGTAACGACACCTTCAGCGCACAGTCAGCAACCCATGACCATGCCTAATTTTAGCCATACTGCCCCTGCAACAGTGAAACAACCGCCAAAAATTCAGGCAGCGCCAAGAGTACAGGCAGCGCCAGTTCCCGCTCATCAGACTGATAATCGGCCAATACGCCAACCAGAGCAACGGACACCTGCGCCGCAGGCTGTACAGCAGGCAGCCCATATACCGGCACCTAAACCGGTAGTCCATACGGCGCCCGCAGCCAACGTTTTTCGCCCACAACCCGTTCAACAACGTCCTAATACCCTGACACCACCTAACAATAACGCGCCGCGCCCATTCCATCCGCAGCAAGTTCAACAGGTGCAACATCGCCCTGCCCCCGCGGTCAGGCCGCAGGAACACCGTCCAGTCAAAATTGAAGAACGCAAAACAGAATAAGAAGAGAATGCCCCGGCAAACGCCGGGGCATCAGAGAAAAGGATTAACGACTGACTTTCACTGCGGTGCCACTGACGGTCACCATGAGCATACTGCTGTCTTTCCCGACGGTTTCGTAATCAATATCGATACCGACGACCGCATTTGCGCCCAACTCCTGTGCCTGCTCTTCCAGTTCCTTGAAGGCGATCAGACGCGCTTTACGCAGCTCTTTCTCATAGGCACCGGAACGCCCGCCCACGATGTCACGCACGCCGGCAAAGAAATCACGAAAAATATTGGCCCCCAAAATGGCCTCACCGGTGACAACGCCGCAATATTCGGTAATGGTAAACCCTTCCAGGGTCGGGGTAGTAGAAAGCTGCATCAAAACTCCTTGCTTGATTGATTCATCGCATTTATCTGACCATCAGTTTGGCATTATGTTCTGTTATGAAATGGCACGCAGTACGAATGCAAGGCCTGAAAACGCATTTATACTGTAGGCTAATGGTCTTCATGGTAGAGACTTTCACATAAGGTAATGAGATGAAAACAAAAACGATTGCGGCTGTTTTGCCCTTAGCGCTGTTACTGAGTGCCTGTACCACCGTCGAGCCGGCATTCAAGGATATCGGCACCCGTACCGGCGGTTGTGTGGAAGGCGGCCCGGATGCGGTCGCACAGAAATTTTACGATTTGCGCCTGCAGCAAGGTGCTGGTACTACCCTGCCGGACAGCAACCGTCTGGCGCAACTGCAACCTTACCTGAGTAAAGTGCTGTACCAAGATCTGGTGACGGCTAACCAGAATCCGGGCAAACATCAGGTCACCGGCGATCTGTTTACCGGCAATGCTCAGGGGCCGACCAGCGCCACCGTCGCCAGCGCGTCGACCATTCCTAATACCGATGCCAAAAATATCCCGTTGCGCGTTCAGCTCAGCTACCAGAAAGACGGTGGCAGCGCAGTCAACTGGCAGGATGAAGTGCTGATGGTGCGCGAAGGCACCTGTTGGGTGGTGGACGATATCCGCTACCTGAACGTGCCGCCGCATGCCACCAGCGGTACGCTGCGCCAAGTGTTGGAAAACCAGTAAACTCACTCGCCTACCGGCCTCGCCAAGGCCGGTAGGCAGAAAAATACGTTGATTGCGCTCAACATTTGTTCAATTTAAGAAATTTCGCTACATACCTCACAGCATGCACGACAAATCCCCCCTTCGAACCTGACACGCGGTATCTTGTGCTATTCTTTTACTATCATGCCGCGCAGTAATAAATTTTAACGCACAAAGATTGCATAAGTATTCTGTGGAAGTTAACATTCGCGGCATCAATATCTATTCAATTCTGGCGCATGAGCATTCAACTTAACGGTATCAACTGCTATTACGGCGCACATCAGGCGCTGTTTGACATCACGCTGGATTGCCCAGCAGGGGAAACCTTAGTGCTGCTTGGTCCAAGCGGCGCAGGGAAAAGCTCGTTATTGCGGGTGTTGAACCTGTTGGAAATGCCACGTTCGGGCCAGTTGCAGATCGCCGGTAATCAATTCGACTTCAAGCAGGCTCCTGGTGAAAAAGCCATTCGCGAGCTGCGTCAAAACGTCGGTATGGTTTTCCAGCAATACAATCTCTGGCCTCACCTCACCGTAGTGCAAAACTTGATCGAAGCGCCATGCCGCGTGCTGGGCCTGACCAAGGCTCAGGCGATGGAGCGTGCCGAAAAACTGCTGAAACGCTTGCGCCTGACCGACTTTGCCGATCGTTTCCCACTGCACCTTTCCGGCGGGCAGCAGCAGCGTGTCGCTATCGCCCGGGCGCTAATGATGGAACCGCAGGTACTGCTATTCGATGAACCGACTGCCGCGCTGGATCCTGAAATTACCGCCCAGATCGTCAGCATCATTCGTGAATTGGCCGGCACCGGGATCACCCAGGTGATCGTCACCCACGAAGTGGAAGTGGCGCGCAAAACCGCCAGCCGCGTGGTGTACATGGAAAACGGCCACGTAGTGGAACAAGGCGATGCCAGCCACTTCAAGAATCCACAGACCACCGAGTTTGCTAATTACCTATCACACTAACAATTTTACTTGCTGTAATTTGGGGAGTTTGCGATGAAAAAACTAATAATCGCCGCCGTCTTGGCTGGCATCAGCGTTTCCGCCTCTGCAGCCGAAACGATCCGTTTCGCTACTGAAGCGTCTTATCCTCCATTTGAATTTATTGACGCCGGCAACAAAATCCAGGGTTTTGACGTCGACCTGGCCAATGCGCTGTGTAAAGAGATCCAGGCTGAGTGTACCTTCACGAATCAAGCCTTTGACAGCCTAATCCCAAGCCTGAAGTTCAAGCGTTTTGATGCAGTCATGGCCGGTATGGACATCACGCCAGAGCGTGAAAAACAGGTTCTGTTTACCAAGCCGTATTACGATAACTCCGCACTGTTTGTCGCCCAAAAAGGCAAAGTTGCCGACGTGGCTGCACTGAAAGGTAAGAAAGTGGGCGTGCAGAACGGCACTACTCACCAGAAATACCTGACCGACAAACACCCGGAAATCACCACCGTGCCTTACGACAGCTATCAGAACGCCATTTTGGATCTGAAAAACGGTCGTGTTGATGCGGTATTCGGTGACACCGCAGTCGTCAACGAATGGCTGAAACAAAACACCGCGCTGGCCGCAGTGGGCGACAAAGTGACCGATAAAGACTACTTCGGTACTGGGTTGGGTATTGCCGTTCGCCAGAAAAACACCGATCTGCAGGGCAAATTCAACGCTGCTCTGGACAAGATCAAACAGGATGGGACTTACGAAACCATCTACAAAAAATGGTTCCAGCAGTAATCAACCCTGATGAATGAAATCCAACCTTTAGCAAGCGCCGCCGGGATGACCGTCGGCCTTGCCGTTTGTGCCCTTATCCTTGGGCTGATCCTGGCGATGCTGTTTGCCGTCTGGGAGTCATCACGCTGGAAAGTGGTTAGTTGGCTCGGCACTGCCTGGGTCACCCTGCTGCGCGGCCTGCCGGAAATTCTGGTGGTGCTGTTCATCTATTTCGGTTCATCGCAGCTGCTATTGATGCTGTCCGATGGCTTCACCCTGAATTTCGGTGTGTTCCAACTGCCCATCCAGTTAGCGATTGATAACTTCGAAGTCAGTCCGTTCCTGTGCGGTGTTATTGCGCTCGCCCTGCTCTATTCTGCCTATGCGTCGCAAACGTTGCGTGGTGCGTTGAAAGCCGTTCCACAAGGGCAATGGGAATCCGGTCAGGCACTGGGGATGAGCACCGCAGCGATTTTCTTTCGCCTGATCATGCCGCAGATGTGGCGCCATGCCCTGCCGGGCCTTGGCAACCAATGGCTGGTTTTGCTGAAAGATACTGCACTGGTGTCGTTGATCAGCGTTAATGATTTGATGCTGCAAACCAAAAGCATCGCCACACGCACCCAGGAACCTTTTACCTGGTACGTGATAGCGGCGGCGATTTATCTGGTGGTCACCCTGTTCAGCCAGTACATCATTAAACGCATCGAACTGCGCACCACGCGTTTTGAGCGAGGGCCATCCTGATGTTTGAGTTCTTGCCAGAGATAATCAAAGGGCTGCATACCAGTCTGACGTTGACCATTACCGCACTGATCGTGGCACTCATACTGTCACTGGTGCTGACGGTGATCCTGACGCTGAAAACACCGATCCTGACGCCATTGGTGAAAATCTACATCACACTGTTTACCGGTACGCCATTGCTGGTGCAGATATTCCTGATCTACTACGGTCCAGGTCAGTTCCCGGCGATCCGCGAATATCCATGGTTATGGGACTTACTGTCGCAACCCTGGCTCTGTGCGATGGTCGCACTGGCGCTGAACAGCGCGGCTTACACCACCCAGCTGTTTTACGGGGCGGTACGCGCAATCCCAGCGGGTCAATGGCAATCCTGTGAAGCGCTCGGCATGTCGCGTACGCAGTCACTGCGTATCCTGCTGCCCTTCGCCTTTAAACGTGCGTTGTCCTCTTATTCCAACGAAGTCGTGCTGGTGTTCAAGAGTACTTCACTGGCCTACACCATTACCCTGATGGAAGTGATGGGCTACAGCCAGCTGATGTATGGCCGTACCTACGACGTGATGGTGTTTGGCGCTGCCGGGCTGGTATACCTGTGCGTTAATGGCCTGCTGACACTACTGATGCGTGTGGTAGAGCGTCGGGCGCTAGCATTTGAGCGTCGCAACTAAGCACGCTGAAAGAAAGCCTCTAAGCCCTGACATTGTGCAGGGCTTTTTTATGTCCCATGATAATTTTTAATCATTTATATTGCATATTAATTCATTAAATGGCAGGGTTAATGACGACCAACAGTCGCCAAAACCTTTGGGTTATTGTCATTAAAATCAAGCGGTGACGAGATAAAAATACGCAGGCTTACAGACAGGAGCTTTACGCATGAAAAAACTAATACTGGCCGCTACAGTACTCGCGACTTTAGCCTTTAATGCCAGTGCCGCAGAGACCATTCGCTTTGCCTCTTCAGCCACCTACCCACCGTTCGAATCGCTGGATGCCAGTAACAAGATTGTGGGTTTTGATATCGACTTGGCTAACGCATTATGCAAACAAATGAAGGCCGAATGCACCTTCACCAATCAGGCGTTCGACAGTCTGATCGCTGCACTGAAATTCAAAAAATACGATGCGGTAATCTCCGGTATGGACATCACGCCAGAGCGCAGCAAGCAAGTAGCCTTTACTCAACCCTATTACGCCAATTCGGCAATTGTGATTGCTCAAAAAGGCAAATTCAGCTCGCTGGCCGATCTGAAAGGCAAAAAAATCGGCATGGAGAATGGCACTACCCATCAGAAATACATGCAGGATAAGCATCCGGAGATTAATACCGTCTCTTACGACAGCTATCAGAATGCCATTCTCGAACTCAAAAATGGCCGCATTGACGGCGTATTCGGTGATACTGCGGTAGTGAATGAATGGCTGAAGAATAACCCTCAGTTGGCTCCGGTCGGTGAACACGTGACAGACGCACAATACTTCGGAACCGGCCTGGGCATTGCCGTACGACCGGATAACCAAGCGCTGTTGGCCAAACTGAACAGTGCGCTGGATGCCATCAAGGCCGACGGCACTTACAAAGCCATCAGTGACAAGTGGTTCCCACAGTAAAAACGTGAGATCAAATCTGACACTTTCAAGGCCCGATTTATCGGGCCTTTTTAATTACGCACCAGCAGCGTCAGCACTTCGTAATGGGCAGTATGAGGGAACATATCAAACAGCTGCACGCGTTCAATGCGGTAATCCGGCAACATTTGAATGTCTTTTGCCATACTCTCGGCGTTGCAACTCGAATACAAAATATAGCCGGGAGCCATCTGGTTTAAATAGTCACACAATGCCTTACCAATACCACGTCGCGGCGGGTTGACCAGCACCAGTTGAGGTACGCTGCCCTCAGCGGTGGCGAACTGCGTAGAATCCAGCGCCTGAAAGTCAACATGTTGCAAACCCAAGGCTTTCGCCGACTGGCGTGCACAGGCAATAGCCTCTGCGCTGATCTCAATCCCCATCAAACGCGTTTCCGGCTGCGCGCAGTGCAGTCCAAAGCCACCCACACCGCAGAACAGATCCCACATGCTATTGATGCCTAACGCGCGCACCCAGTCACGGGCGGTGGCATACAGGTCGGCAGCCACCTGCGGATTGGTCTGGAAAAAACTTTGCGGGCGGATATACAACGGCACCTGATTAAACTGCTCTTCCAGTGCCTGCAACTCGGTCAGAGGAATTTCACGCTCCCCTTCCATAATCGCCATATGCACCGGCTGAATATTGGCAGAGATCACCCTGAGCTGCGGCAACTGTTGCTGTAACCACGGCAGCGCAGCACGTAACTGCGCCAGTTTACTCTCTGAACGCAGCACAAAGCGCAGCATCACGCCGCCGCTATGGGTACTTTCAGTTAACAACAGGTATTTCAGTTCGCCGCGCTTCCGCGCCACGTTGTAAGGCGTCAGGCCGGCCCGAGCAATAAAGCTTTTCAGCACATCAAACATTGGGGCAAAACTGGCGGGATAGAGCGGACAGGCGCTGAGATCAACTGGGGTGCCATCACGATGCAACATGCCGAGCAACGGACGCTCTACGCTGCCACTGACCACCATTTTTGCTTTATTGCGAAATGCGCTCTGCTCGCCGGCAATCGGCTCCAACCACTGTGCGACATCACGGTCGGCCAGCAGTGATTGCAGATGGTGCTGTTTGTCTGTCAGTTGCTGCGGGTAAGGCTTTTCCAGCCACTGACAGGAACGGCAAGTGCCCGCCGTATACAAAGCGCAATGCATGAAGAGTACTCTAGGTTCAGGATGAAGAATTAAGGGCGCAGAGTTTAGCACTCTGCGCCGCTATACCCTATAGCTTTCAAGTTGCAGCCGCAACGTGACGGTCTGAAAAGCACTGGGTAGAAAATCTCAATGATGTGCAGCGAAAAACCGGCGGCTGGTCGTAGGGATAAACAGTAATGCCAGAATGACAACATCAGGGATTTTTTGCAGAATCAGTTCGTGCAGGATCTGCGCACTACTTTCCCCCTCAACGGTAAATACTTCCGGCAGAAAACTGCCAATGGTAGCCAACAGCAGATAACCGACCACGAGACACTGACAGACAACATAGATCCAACGCCCCCAATTGCGACCACGCATCACCGCGAAACCACAACTGATTTGCAGACACAGCAGTAACAAACCCGCCAGAAAGATCAAGGTAGAATCCCAGGCCTGCGCACTGGTACTGACAAACTCCTGAGCGCCATCAACGCCCAGCTCACCCAACAGCAACAGCACGCTGACGCATTTGATAGCTACCATCGCTGTACCCGCAACCATCACCGGTACTGGCGCATCTGAAGTCGTTCCCATTCCCTGCCTGCTGTTCAGCATGTGACATATCCATGTTCCGTAACGAAACGCCACAGCCCCTTGCAAACCACCGCCAATAACACGGCAATTCGACCTTCATTGGGGCTGTTTAAACGGCGTATATAAAGTCAGGTAATCAATTGCAATACCAATTATTGCAAAAATAGCAGGTTTGCTCAGACTCAGCTACGGGCAGCCTTTTGTAATTCGCGCGATCGCTGTTTTTCCGAGCGCGCCATAAACCACCAAGCAATCAAGCCAATAACCCCAACCACCAGCAGAATTAAACTCGCCAACGCGTTAATTTCTGGGTTCACCCCCATGCGTACACTGGAGAACACCAGCATCGGCAAAGTGGTAGCGCCCGGCCCGGCAACAAAGCTGGCGATAACCAGGTCGTCCAGCGACAGGGTGAAAGCCAGCATCCAACCGGCGATCAGCGCGGGTGCAATCATTGGCAAAGTGATCACAAAGAACACTTTCAGCGGTGTCGCACCCAAATCCATGGCGGCTTCTTCGATAGAGCGATCCAATTCACGCAAACGCGCACTGATCACCACCGATACATAAGCAGTACAAAAGGTGACATGGGCCAGCCAAATGGTAAACATGCCACGTTCCGACGGCCAGCCAAACGCATGCCCCATCGCCACAAACAGCAACAGCAACGACAGGCCGGTGATCACATCCGGCATAACCAAGGGAGCCGTCAGCATAAAGGCAAAACCAGTTGAACCGCGGAAACGGCCAAAACGTACCATAACAACTGCCGCTATAGCGCCAAGCACCACGGCAGCGGTCGCGGAGGCAGCAGCAATCGTCAAGCTCAGCCCAACGGCACTGATCATCGCCGAATCATGGAACAACTCAATATACCAACGCGTCGACCAGCCAGCCCACACCGTCACCAGCTTGGAACTGTTAAACGAGTAAACCACCAGCATCAGCATCGGTGCATACAAAAACGTGAAACCAATGACTAAAATAGCGATGCGCCACGGTGAACGTACTACCGGCAAGTTGTTCATCCCTGCCCTCCCATTTCCTTGTTCTGGTGCTTGTGGAACCAGAGAATCGGTACGATCAACAGCAACAGCATGACGGTGGCGACCGCCGAGGCCACCGGCCAGTCGCGGTTATTAAAGAACTCCTGCCACAACACCCGCCCAATCATAATACTGTCGGGCCCGCCCAATAGTTCAGGGATGACAAATTCGCCGACCGCCGGGATAAACACCAGCATCGATCCAGCAATGATGCCGCCACGCGTCAACGGCATAATCACACTGAAAAAGGTTTTCAACGGTTTGGCGCCCAGATCAAGTGAGGCCTCCACCAACGAGTAATCCAACCGTGTTAACGCGGTATAAATCGGCAACACCATAAACGGCAGGTAGGAATACACAACACCGATATACACTGCCAGATTGGTGTGCAGAATCACCAATGGCTGATCAATCACACCCAGCCACAACAGGAAGTTGTTAAGAATACCGTTGTTTTTCAAAATGCCCATCCAGGCATAAACCCGGATTAAAAACGAGGTCCACGACGGCAAGATCACCAGCAACAGCAAAATATTGCGGGTCGACGCCTTGCTGTGTGCCACTGCCCAGGCCAACGGATACCCAATGATCAGGCAGCACACTGTCGACACCGCTGCAACTTGCAGCGATTGCAAATAGGCGTCCAGATACAGCGGGTCGTCGGTCAGTTGCAGGTAGTTGGCAAAGTTAAGTGCAATATCCAGCTTACCCTCTGCCCAACTCATCAAGTCAGTATAAGGTGGGACGGCCAGCGCCAGTTCTGCCAGGCTTATCTTGAACACAATCAGGAACGGCAACAGGAACAATAACGTCAGCCACAGCAATGGCACCGCAATCACCAGCTTGCGGCCATGGGCCATCTGCAAACGCTGGAAAAACGCTTTCAATGGACCGGACGTTTTAGCCGGCGGTTCCGGCGGCGTGCGTTCAGCAAGCATTGTCATAATGATTTTTCCCCACCTTCTACACCGTCAACACGACACAGCTGTCGGCTTCCCAGCACAGACGCACTTCATCGCCCCAGGTCGGCATCCCTTTGCGGAAACGATGGCCGTTTTGCAACTGGGCACTGATCATCTGGCCGCTGAGTAATTTCACGTGATAGATAGACAAGTCACCGAGATAGGCGATATGCGCAACTTCCCCTACCGCAAAGTTGCAGCCATCTTGCGGCACGTCTTCGCATAACATGATTTTTTCTGGTCTCAGGGCGACCTGGATCGGCACGCCGTCTACCACCGAGGCATCAGAATCTACTTTGATCGCGTGACGCAAGCCGGGGCTTTGCAGGATCAATGCGTCCTCATGGCGCTCTTGCAGCACACAATCAAACACATTGACTGAGCCGATAAACTCCGCGCTAAAGCGGCTGTTCGGATGCTCGTAGATCTCTTCCGGCTCGCCAATCTGCACAAACTTACCGCGGTTCATAATGGCAATGCGACCTGCCATGGTCATCGCTTCTTCTTGATCGTGAGTTACCATCACGCAGGTCACACCGACACGCTCAAGAATGTCCGTTACTTCCAGCTGCATCCGATCTCGTAGCTTTTTATCCAGCGCCCCATAGGTTCATCGAGTAACAGCAATTTCGGTCGTTTAGCCAAGCTACGTGCCAGCGCCACACGTTGGCGTTGACCACCGGAAAGCTGGTGAGGTTTACGTTTGGCGAACTCCTGCATATGTACCAGTGACAGCATTTCCGCCACCCGGTCGGTGATTTCTGCACGCGGCATTTTGTCCTGTTTCAGGCCAAAAGCGATGTTTTGCTCTACCGTCATGTGTGGGAACAGCGCGTAGGACTGGAACATCATGTTGATCGGCCGCTGGTAAGGTGGCACGTGCGACATATCCTGCCCATCGAGCACTATTTGCCCTTCCGTCGGCTGTTCAAAGCCGGCCAGCATACGTAACAACGTCGACTTGCCGCAGCCCGAAGGGCCCAATAATGCAAATATTTCGCCTTTATAGATGGTCAGGCTAACGTCTTCGACCGCATTTTGGCCATCAAAGGTTTTAGTGAGGTTACGGATTTCCAGCAGAGGAGTGAAAACCTTCTGCGATTTGGCTTGAGGACGAGGGATGACGTCGTTCAATCGGGGTGCTCTCCGGTGCAAAACAGGACAAAAAACCACGGCGATTGCCATGGCCCAAAATGGCAACGCAGGCGGGGAGGACCCACCTGCTGGTTAATACAACGGGGAAAACCGGGCCCGGTATACTGAGCCCTGAGTATTACTTCCCGCTTTTAACTTTAGTCCAGGCACGGGTAATGACGCGGTCCAGTTTCGGCGACTGTACATTCAACGTGAACAGCTTGGCGCGAATATCCGCAGGCGGATACACGTTCGGGTTATCACGCACGTCGGCGTTCACCAGTGGTGTAGAGTCCTTGACCGCATTAGCATAGTAAACATGGTTACTGATATCAGCCATGATGTCCGGCTTCAGTAAGAAATTCAGGAACTGATAAGCGGCATCTTTACTTTTGGCATCTGCCGGCATGGCAAACATATCAAAGTAAGTCAACGCCCCCTCTTTTGGAATGGCGTAAGCAATGTTCACGCCGTTCTTCGCCTCTTTGGCACGGTTGGCGGCTTGCATGACGTCACCGGACCAGCCGATCGCGACACAGATGTCACCATTCGCCAGATCGTTGATGTACTGTGAAGAATGGAAATAACGGATGTTCGGGCGCAGCTTGAGCAGCAGATCATTTGCCGCACCGGTGTAATCCGCAGCGTTGGTGCTGTTAGGATCTTTACCCAGATAATGCAGTACGGTGGCGTAAACTTCGCTTGGCGCATCCAGGAAGGAAACTCCACAACTTTTTAGCTTCTCGAGATTTTCCGGTTTAAGGATCAGATCCCAACTGTTGACCGGTGCATCTTTGCCCAATACGGCTTTCACCTTATCAACGTTATAGCCGATACCGGTGGTCACCATCATGTATGGGATGCCGTATTTGTTATCCTTGTCGTTATGAGCCACCAGCTTCAGCATCTCTGGATCAAGGTTTTTGTAATTCGGTATTTTGCTCTTGTCGAGCGGCTCAAAGATGCCGGCCTGCGACTGACGCTCAAGGAAATTGGATGATGGTACAACCAGATCATAACCGGTGCTGCCTGCCATCAGTTTGCCTTCCAACACTTCGTTGGAGTCAAAGACGTCATACACCACTTTAATACCGGTTTCTTTTTGGAATTTGGCTAAGGTGTCCGGCGCAATATAGTCGGACCAGTTATAGACGTGCAGCGTTTTTTCCTCGGCTGACGCTGTGACGGACGCGGCCATCAGCAGGCCGGCAACAACACCCGATAACCACTTTTTACGTTGGGTGACCATCCGTAACTACCTCCAAAACAGGGGTGAATCATAGAATTGAACTTGTATCGCGAAATGATACAAAACCTTTCCTGATCGAGCGCAATCGTTGCAACCGCGGATTGAATGGCTATGCAGTTGATTGCATGTGCCTTTTTCTATTGCCCAGCCCGCAAGGTCACCAGGGGAATCGCAAGCCCTTAGCAGAATCAGCAGCATAACCGCTGTTGCCGGAACGCACCAGCCTCCGGGGTTAAAACCGGCTTTTATCGATTTTTTATGCAGTTTCTCTCTATGTGATACGCCATTAATGGCATAAACGGCGAGAAATATCTGGCAACAGAGGGTAAAACGCAGAATATATTATTGCGGAAGGGAATAATGGCAGCATGCCGCCAGAGGGGCGGCACACATAATGTACAGTGGGGATCAGTGCAGCATTGGATGGCGGTCAGCTGCAGCCGTGTTCTCTTCTTCGTCACCCATAAACAGCAGATCGTTCGCCCGCGCTTCGAGGATGACCATTGAGATTTGTTCTTCACCCTGCTGCATAAAGTGGGTGAACTGCTCCAGCGTGACACCAACGGCAATGCTGAGCGCCTGACAAACGATCAACTTCGGTAGGTTGTCATCCTGGATATCAACAAATGCTTTGATGGTCAGTGAACTAGCATTGATTTGGCTGAGATCAGCCACCAATGGGATCAGCGCAGTCGGTTTCACTTCGGCCAGTGCGGAGAACAGAAGCACGTTATCAACCAGATCAAGCTTGGCATCGAAAACGCCGTCGAAGTTTTGCATGTGCGGCAGGTGCAGCGCCTGACAGGAATCGCACTCAAAGAATGAAATGCCCGATTGATCCAGCCAGCGTCGTAACAACGCCAAATCAGGGACAATGAGTGAATCCATAATACCAGCCTCACAATATTCAAAACACGAAAAGGCGCATAGCTTACGGAATATTGCCCCGCTATGCCACGATCAATGCGGCTTAATTCGCTATTAGGGCAAATATGGCAGAGAAAAGGTCGTATCACCGCGTGCAGAAAAACAGATTCGCTTCGGGGCCATTAGCCCCCCGACTTCAGACGGAAACCCGGTCTGCCACGCTGTTCGATATACTCGATCATCATGCCCGCAATATCCAACCCAGTGGTGCTTTCCACGCCTTCCAAACCCGGTGAGGCGTTGACCTCCATCACCAACGGGCCACGGTCCGCACGCAAGATATCAACTCCGGCAACATCCAACCCCAGCGTGGTGGCGGCCTTCACAGCCATCGCTCTCTCTTTGGCTGTGATCACCACTTTGCGGGCCGTGCCACCACGATGCAGGTTAGAACGGAACTCGCCGGGCTTGGCCTGCCGCTCAATGGCTGCCACAACCTTCCCGCCCACCACCAAACAGCGCACGTCACTGCCCTGAGCCTCGCGGATATATTCTTGCACCAAAATATGGGCATTAAGGCCGCGGAAGGCATCAATCACGCTTTCTGCGGCCTGGCGAGTTTCCGCCAACACCACACCGATACCCTGCGTGCCTTCTACCAGTTTGACCACTAACGGAGCGCCGCCGACCAGTTCAATCAAATCACCGGTATCGTCCGGTGAATGCGCAAAACCGGTGATCGGCAGGTCTATGCCCTGGCGTGCCAGCAATTGCAAAGAACGCAGCTTGTCGCGCGCACGCGTAATGGCCACCGACTCATTCAGCGGATAGCTGCCCAATAGCTCAAACTGGCGTAGCACCGCAGTGCCGTAAAAGGTGATTGCGGAGCCGATACGGGGAATTACGGCGTCGTAACGCTCCAACTGACGGCCACGATAATGGATAGTGGGCGCAGCCGGATTAATGTTCATATAGCAGGAGAGTGGGTCAATAATATCAATGCAGTGGCCACGCTGTTCCGCCGCCTCTACCAAGCGCTTGCATGAATACAGCGTTCCATCGCGCGAAAGAATGGCAATTTTCACTCGTCACCCCAAAAAGACAAACACCTGTCAGGCAGGCATATCACCGACGGCCATCACTCAGACGCGCGGCTCACGATCGTTTTTATCATCTGGCATAGGTTTCACTTCGGGTTTACGGCGATCGTTTTGCGGCGGTTCACCACCGCGCATCAGTGGGCCAAAACCTTGCACCACGCGCCAGACCAGAAATGCAGCGGCGGGCACCATCAGTGCTACACCGAGAAAGATCATGCCTACCGCCGCCTGTGGCGACGCCAACCAACCCGGCAGTTGGACATGATGGTGAATGCTCAGATAAGCCAGCACCAACAACAGCATACCCAGGCCTTCCAAAACCAGCACCGGACGCGGTAAGTCACCGAATGAACGCATATTTTTTCTTCTCCCAAAGCTCTGCCTTCAGTGTAGTGAATTCCAACCAGCGGCGACAGCCCCGGCAGCTTAATCGGTTACATGAATCGGATTAACAGGTAATTCCTGCTTTTTTTTCGTCGACTCAACGGGCATAGTAACCGTCATTAACGCGGGTAATGCTTGGCTTTAGTCTTTTTGGACTGACAGAATGTCATTGCAGTTGCGATTAAATATTTAAATATCAATCTAAGGAGTGTTGCATGTTTGCAGTTATCTTCGGGCGCCCAGGCTGTCCTTATTGTGTCCGTGCGAAAGAATTGGCGGAAAAACTGACTGAAGAACGTGACGATTTCAACTTCCGTTATGTTGATATCCACGCTGAAGGCATCACCAAGGCTGATCTGGAAAAAACCGTTGGCAAGCCAGTAGAAACCGTACCGCAGATCTTCCTCGATGAGAAACACATCGGCGGCTGCACCGATTTCGAAGCCTATGCTAAAGAAAACCTGAACCTGTTCCAGTAAACTTCAGACTGAACGACAAAAAGGCGCTTATAGCGCCTTTTTTTATTGCCGTTCACGAGGATGGCAGTGCTGATAGGCTTGCAACAAACCGCGAACAAATAAAGCCAGCAGCGCACCGAATACACACCAGAACACCGCGCTGGTGGCATAAGCCAGTTCCTGCCAGAACGAAGAGGACGGCGTAAGCCAAAAATGGCGGATGATCAGACACAGTGGCAACGCATATAGCGCACCCAGTAGCGGGCAAAGAATACGTTTTTTACTCGACAGATAACTGGCGATCACGCCAGGTATCACAAACAACAGCAGGCCGGTTTCACCCTGATGCTCATGATCCGTACTGCCAAATGCCCCACTCTGCTGGCCGAGATACACCAGGCTGAACAGCAGAAAACAGCTTAAAATCCCCCACCAATACCGTTCACTCGCCATGTGCCCCTCCCGTTTAACCGCATTACCACACCATAAAAATCAGCTGTGCCACAAAACCCGTGACGCCTTGCCGTAAACCGACAACGCTGAACTGAACTTTTTCCTTGGCTTAAAGAGGGTTAAATGCGTACGGCGGCGCAGGAACGCAGCTTTATGCTGGCTGTCACGCGCCATTGCGACTAGAATAAACGCCGCCGATCGATGGTTCGAATCGCCTTCCGCTGGTTAGTTATTTATGACGTCGCTTTTTGACTGAATTTATATCTTATAGTTATTTATATCAAGCACTTACTGGTAAACAATAAGTTATCCTACGTGAACATAAACGTCGCTAGTTTGTTAAACGGTAACTACATCCTGTTACTGTTCGTGGTACTCGCACTGGGGCTGTGCCTCGGTAAAGTCCGTTTGGGCTCAGTTCAACTCGGTAATTCCATTGGCGTTTTAGTGGTTTCACTACTGCTGGGCCAACAACATTTCGCCATTAACACAGAAGCCCTCAATCTCGGCTTTATGCTGTTTATTTTCTGCGTTGGCGTGGAAGCCGGACCGAACTTTTTCTCGATTTTTTTCCGTGACGGCAAAAATTATCTGATGCTGGCACTGGTGATGGTCGGTTCCGCGATGGTGATCGCCATTGGGCTCGGCAAACTGTTCCATTGGGATATTGGCCTGACCGCCGGGATGCTAGCCGGGTCGATGACCTCAACCCCGGTATTGGTGGGCGCGGGCGATACGTTACGCAATACCATTACCAACGGCCCGGCCCTTCTCGCAGCGCAAGATCATCTGAGCCTCGGCTACGCCCTGACCTACTTGATTGGTCTGGTCAGCCTGATTTTCGGCGCGCGTTACCTGCCTAAGCTGCAGCATCAGGACCTCTCTACTTCCGCCCAACAGATTGCCCGCGAACGTGGCCTGGACACGGACAGCCAACGTAAGGTTTATCTGCCGGTCATCCGCGCTTATCGCGTTGGACCGGAATTGGTCGCCTGGGCCGACGGCAAAAACCTGCGTGAACTGGGTATCTATCGCCAGACCGGCTGCTATATCGAACGTATTCGCCGTAACGGCATTTTGGCGAACCCGGACGGCGATGCAGTGCTACAAGTGGGCGATGAGATTTCACTGGTCGGCTACCCTGATGCCCATGCGCGGCTGGATCCCAGCTTCCGCAACGGCAAAGAGGTCTTCGACCGAGATTTGCTGGACATGCGTATCGTCACCGAAGAGATCGTGGTCAAGAACAGCAATGCGGTAAATAAGCGTCTGAGTCAGTTGAAGCTGACCGATCACGGCTGCTTCCTCAACCGCGTGATCCGCAGTCAGATTGAAATGCCTATCGACGACAGCATCGTGCTCAACAAAGGTGACGTACTGCAAGTCAGTGGCGACGCGCGCCGAGTAAAAAGTGTGGCGGAGAAGATTGGCTTTATCTCCATTCACAGCCAGGTGACCGACCTGTTGGCATTCTGCGCCTTCTTTATCATCGGCCTCTTGATTGGCCAGATTACCATCCAATTCAGCAATTTCTCGTTCGGCATTGGCAACGCCGCCGGTCTGCTGATGTCCGGCATCATGCTCGGCTTCCTGCGGGCCAACCACCCAACCTTTGGCTACATCCCGCAGGGTGCGCTGAACATGGTGAAAGAGTTTGGCCTGATGGTGTTTATGGCTGGCGTAGGCCTCAGCGCCGGCGCGGGTATTGGCAATAGCCTGGGTGCCGTCGGTGGCCAGATGCTGATCGCCGGGTTAATCGTCAGTCTGGTGCCAGTGATTATCTGCTTCCTGTTCGGTGCCTATGTACTGCGCATGAACCGCGCACTGCTGTTCGGTGCAATTATGGGGGCCCGTACCTGCGCACCGGCAATGGAAATCATCAGTGACACCGCACGCAGCAATATCCCAGCCCTGGGCTATGCCGGGACCTACGCTATCGCTAACGTGTTGTTAACCCTCGCGGGCTCGCTGATCGTGGTGTTGTGGCCGGGGATCCTCGGCTAACTGATAAGCAACAAAGATGAATCAGTGGCAAAAATATTTTGAAATTTTTATCCCCGGTGAGAACTTTCCTTTCCGGGGGTAGTCTGAATTAGTGCCACTGCTTTTCTTTGATGTCCCCATTTTGTGGAGCCCGTTAGTCCCGCCTATTTAGGTTCAAGACTAGCGGGTTTTTTATTGCCTGAATAAAATCCACAGGGGCAAAATCACAAGGTTTGCGAGTAGCTGACCCATTTAGACATGTCCTGATGGGAGATATTTCCACCGCACACTACGAGCCCAATGACGGCGTCAGCGGGCAGTTGGGGAGCAATAGCCATAACCGCAGGTATCAGCGTTCCGGAAGCCAGTTCAACCCATAATTTTGCCTCTTCGCCAAAGGCCACCATTCCCTCTATCGCGGACTTATCCGATACCACAACCACTTCCTCGATATAAGCTTGAGCATGGGCCAGCATCATTTCATCAATGGCTGGCACCCCAAGGGTAGAGATAATTGAAGTGACCTCAATGTTAACCGGCTTGCCTGCACGCAACGCCTGATGCATCGAACTTGCCCCAGAGGTTTCAACCCCCCAAATTCTAATCTCTGGCTTTATGGCTTTTAGCGCGGTAGCCACACCGGCCAGCATACCGCCACCCCCCACCGCAACCAGGACGTCGGTAAGCTCTGGGCAGTCGGCAATGAACTCAAGCGCCAGGGTTCCATGCCCTTCGGCAATTAGCGAATCGTTGCAATCATCAATGACTACATATCCCTGTTCAGCCAAAGCTTTAGCCCGCTCAAACGCAGCGTGAACATCAGATTCCACGATAACGGTGCTACCCAGTTCACCCACCCGGTCGATGGCGGTTGCCGGGGCACTTTTCGGCATAATAATAGCGACCTCAGCCCCAAAGATCTTCGCCGCCTCGGCTATCGCAATGCCAAAATTACCGCCACTCACCGCCACAAACCGGTTATTTTTAACATCGTCCGCCAAGCTCAAAAACTTGTTAAGCACACCCCGAGCTTTAAAGGAGCCCCCCAACTGAGTGTTTTCAAGTTTAAAAAAAACCGGTCTCTGAATCTTTTCCGTTAATTTTGATCCAGGAATGGTGGGAGTTCGAATAACCTTTCCGGCTAGCCGCTCAGCCGCTTCAGTAATGGCGCTAAATTCAATTAATTTTTTCATTTTTGCCCAGTCAGGTGAATTTCGTTATTGCACGCATGACATTAAAGCTAACTTTTTAATCCTGCGGCCTTTATCGGTAATTGCTCGCTCCTCAAAATACAGATTTTCACCGTCGCTTTCTATTGGTTAAAGCTATTATGTGATGCAAAAAAAAACCGTCTGGGAAGGATTGCCGGCAACGCAATTCACTCTCCAGGCGGTCTCATTTTCGGAAAATCATTTAACCGTGCTAATGGTTAGCACACATTGGCATTACTTCTGCTCAGCTTTGCTCACGGTGTCTTCGGCTTTCCACACGCGGTATTTCACTTCGACATCTTTCGGCACGTAGACCACGATTGGCAGGCGGCTGTTGTAACGTTGCATGGCAGCGTCACCGAGGTTAGCGGCGATAAATTTCTGCTGCTTGGTGTTATCTGGGCAAGCCATCATTGTAGAAGCCGGCTCAGACAGCTTGTCCAATACCAGGTAGTCGTAGCCCCAGCCAGAAAGAGTTTTGCTTTCCAGCGTGCCGCCGATCATATGGCGGTTACAGTCCACTTCCAGCGTTTTGCCGATCAGCAATTCCACTTTGAAATTTTCTTCATGTTCCTGCTTCGGCAGGTAAATTACCTGACGGTTCATGCCTTTTTCGGCCTTCGGATATGGCGCGACCTTCTCCAGCGGTTGTTTGCTGATATCAGTGTCTTCGGCAGAGGTGGCAGCAATGGCGCTGGCAGAAACGGCCATCAGCAGGCCGGAAAATACAACAGATACCTTGTTCATGTTTTATCCCTACAGTTTATTAAACTCACCGCCCATAAGCTAATACACTACTGACTAGCTCGCCAGCAGTTTAATCTTCTTTACAATAAGCAATGATCAGTGACAAAAACCCGACACCAGCCATTAATTAGGATAAATCATTAACGGGGTGCATTTTGGGCAATATAAGCCTTCACCACTTGATAGACGTAATCCTGGCACGCAAGACCCGTCTGCGGGTCGTATTTACCCTGATTAGTCATATTGTTAGACAGCACGCGAATACCAACAAACGGGATGTTAAAGGCGGCTGCAATCTGTGCGGCAGAAGCCGTCTCCATTTCTTCAACCGAGGTATGATAATTTGTGTGGAAATAATCGATCCGGTCCAGCTCGCTGTTCCACACATCAGCGGACCCAATCACGCCCTCAACCACCTTACCCTGGGTATAGCTGCCTTTAACACCCTCTGCGACGGCCAGCAGTTTGGCATCTGCAGGGAATTGTCGGATCGTGTGGGCATTTTTATCTTCACCCGCGCTACCTTTCGACGCCAACAGATCCATCGGCTGCCACTGTCGTGAGTCACTGCCTTCGCCGGCCGCTTTCTTCGGTGTTTTAAACGCCCCCAGGCTGAGCGAATACTTGCCCAATACAATGTCATACACCTTCAGTGCCGGATCATGTCCACCTGCGGTACCCTGGTTGATGATCGCCACCGGATGAAACTGAGTAGCGGCAATCGCTGTAGCCGCCGCGGCATTGGACGTGCCTTTCAGGGTTTCTGACACCACTACAGGATAGCCATCTACAGTTCCGTGCCAAAAGCGCCAGCCGCCAATCTGCGTTTCACGTGGGTTATCCAAGCGCTGGGCAAAGCGTTCTGCTTCTACCGGCATTGCCCCCTGTACCACAATCGGCCCGGCAGCAACGCTCTGCTGCGCCATGACCAACGGTGAAAAAAACGTATTACAGGCAACCAACAGCGCAAAATTTAATTTTCTTGTCATCCCTACATCATCCCAATAAAAAGCAAACGATTACCTTAGCGTAAAGCCGTAAGCCCGCCTACCGCGTTCTGACCGCCAATGCTTAGCTGCATTAAGGTTTTCTTAAGACAGAATTATTACAGTACGACTATCTATTGATGTCACTGAGCCTGCGCGTGAACCCAAAACCTTCATTAAATCAATCCTCAACAACACCTCAAATTAAGACTAACGCCCTTTACTCCCTACCAGCATCCTTTTACCGTTGGCAGGTTTTAGGATTGATGGTCACCGGGTTGTTGTTCCTTTGGCTTTCACGCAACGAACAACTTGACTGGGCAATCAGCAATTACTGGTTCGACCCAGTCAGTGGGCATTTCCCTTGGCAGAACAATCATTGGCTGGATTTGATTAACCACCGCTTGCTGAAGATTGGTGTCATTACCGGTGCAGTATTGGCGTTATTTTGGGGAATTTACCGCCGTAACCCGCGCATGATCGTCACTATGGTGTTGATCGGTATAGGGCCATTGGTCGTTGGGATCCTGAAAGCCACCAGCGCGCATTCTTGCCCGTGGGATTTGATCGAGTACGGTGGCAAAGCGATGTCCTTCCCGCTCTTCGGCACAGTACCTGTAGAGCCTGGACCGGGTCGCTGCTTCCCCGGTGGTCACGCTTCCAGTGGCTTTGCCGTAATGGCACTGTTTTTCCTGTTTTATCCACAGCGCCCGCGCCTGGCTTACTGGTGCTGGTTCGGTGGCATTGCGCTCGGCATGTTGATGGGCTTTGGTCAGGTGATGCGCGGTGCACATTTTCTTACCCATAACCTGTGGGCGGGGTGGTGGGTTTGGTTCAGCCAATTGGCTGTTTATTGGACGGTAAGCGGTCTTATCCGCCGCAAGACGAGGTAAATATTATGGAGCAGTTGAATCATCTACTTTTCGCCTGGATCAATGCGACCCCGGCGTCCCCAGAATGGTTAATTGATGTTGCCACTTTTTTGGCACGCGATCTGATCATTATCGTGCCAGCGCTGATCATCGGGTTATGGCTATGGGGGCCGCAGAGCCAGCTGGTATCACAACGTGAAGTGGTTGCCAAAACGACGATAGCTCTGTTATTTGCCATGCTTGCAGCCGCCACTATCGGCATGCTGCTGCCACATGATCGACCATTCGTTGCGGGTATTGGCTATACCTTCCTGGCGCATGCACCGGACAGCTCATTCCCTAGCGATCACGGCACCGCTATCTTTACCTTCGCCCTGGCCTTCTTGTTCTGGCATCGGGTCTGGTCGGGTATTTTGTTGCTGATCGTCGCAGGTGGCATTGCCTGGTCACGGGTTTATCTTGGCGTGCACTGGCCGTTGGACATGGTAGGTGGCTTCCTGCTTGGCTTGGTAGGTTGCTTGTTTGCCCAGCTGGTATGGAATCTGTTTGGCGACGTCATCGCCACCAAACTGGCACGCCTGTACCGGTTCCTGTTCGCCTTCCCTATCCGTAAGGGCTGGGTGAAAGAGTAAGTCATTGTGCATTACAGCAGGGGCAACTCAGCCCCTGCTATCACACCACACCGGTCGTTACACAAAACTCACGCGTTTTTCCCGCTGCCAACATCATTCCCGGCAATTGACCCTCTCCATGCGGACTGCACGTGGCCGGTTGAATAAACCTGAATGCGTGAAGCCCCCCCTGTTGCGTTATAGGGCGCAAACCATAGTTGAACTGCGCTGTGGAAAAGCGCGTGACATACCGCCTCCCTTTTGAAGCCAACATAAAGAACTCCGCCTGATCGACATACAGTGACAGATCGTCTGAACACAATATCCCTTTTTCAGCAATATGGCCTAGAGGTGCCAGAGCCGATGCAGGCAGATTCTGTCGAAAGATCGCCGTAGGAATACAACCATAGTTAAGCTGGCAAACATAACGTAACGGTAGCGGTTCATCCGCAAGGTTGGTGATATGCATTTCAAGGGTGAACTGTGCGCTGTCAGCCGTTAAGCGCACGGCCGGACGCAGCCGACATCGTTGATCAGCGGGTTCTCCTGACGCATAAAGCGACATCGTATTATCTTCTATCTGTAGCCATACTTTCTGTTTACTCAATACTGAGCCGTCCTGATAAGGCCAGGGTGAATGAAAGGCAGAACTGCCCTCCAGTTTTCTCCTGACAAATCTGGCGCTACGACGACCTGACTTCAATGAGTAGCCGTCAAAATCAGCATCCCAAATCGTCAGGTCCCGAAAAGGAAGTACTCTTAGCACTCCGCGGCTGTTGGCCAACATCAGCACTTCCCCTGTTTCTTCAGTGCTGAACGCTGTAACAACAAAATCCGCATTGCGGAAAATTTCATCCGGTTGCGCCTTAAACTGCTCTGGCGCCAGATTTATCATTATATTCATTCTTTCCCCCTGGTTTTTCTCGTGGGTAACCCTCTACTCGGCATTGAAATGTTATTTAAATAACATTCAACACCCCCCACGTTACACACCAAACAGCCAAAAAACGATGATTTGTGCTTCAATTTTAAAATGCCGCTATGTTTAGCGGCATTACAATGTTACTATTCTAACATCGTTCACATCATGCTTTGTTTAAACTTCAATAAGGAATCAAGATGACTACCGAAAACATTGACTACGCCCGCTATGTCGACCACACCCTGCTGGCGATGGATGCCACGGAAGCGCAAATCGCTAAACTGTGTGAAGAAGCTCAACAGCACAACTTCTATGCTGTCTGCGTAAACTCAGGCTATGTGCCGTTGGCTGCACATCTGCTGCAAGAAAGCGAAGTGAAAATCTGCTCAGTAATTGGCTTCCCTCTGGGTGCCGGCCTGACCGTAGCAAAAGTCTTCGAAGCCAAAGCAGCTATTGCAGCTGGCGCGCAGGAAATTGACATGGTGATCAACGTGGGTTGGTTGAAAAGCGGCTTGCTGGAAGAAGTCAAAGCTGACATCGCCGCAGTGCGCGAGGTTTGCGCGGCGATCCCGTTGAAGGTAATATTAGAAACCTGCCTGCTCAGCGATGAACAGATCGTTCAGGTTTGTGAAATGTGTCGCGAACTCGATGTGGCTTTCGTTAAAACCTCTACTGGCTTCAGCACCGGTGGTGCTCGTGAAGAGCACGTCAAATTGATGCGCGCGACAGTAGGCAGTGAGATGGGTGTTAAAGCATCCGGCGCCGTGCGCGATCGCGCAACCGCCGAGAAGATGATTAAGGCAGGTGCTACGCGTATCGGCACCAGCTCTGGCGTAGCAATCGTTTCCGGTGATCAGGCTGCCGCCGGCAGCTACTGATAACCTGAGGCGTCCCAATTTCGGGCGCGCGCCGTGATAATCTGATGCGGGGTAATATGTCCAGCCAATGGCTGGTCACCTATTACCCCGCATTTGTGTGTTCGGCCCTAGAGAAAACCGAGGCTGTATCCCGTCATTGCATGTGAGTACTGATCGTGGTGTGAAGCGTAATGGCCAAGTAAGCCGCTCGAAACGTATAAATGCCTGCAAATGGCCAAATCCTTCGAGCTGCGGGCAATTATGGGACACAGCCTAATATATTGGCTCTTAACCCTGTGGGAAGACAGACAGATGGAAACACGGCGCGAAGAACGTATCAACCGGTTAGTACAAGCGTTAAAGCGCTCTGACAAGATCCACCTAAAAGAAGCAGCCGTGCTGTTGGGCGTTTCTGAAATGACCATCCGCCGCGATCTCAGCTCGGAACCGGCCGCCGTGGTATTACTGGGTGGCTATGTGGTGGCCGATCCCCGCAGTAACGGCGTGACTAACTACTTTGTTTCCGATCAAAAGGCAAAACAAGTTACCGAAAAACGCCGCATCGGTTTACTTGCTGCAGCACTGATCAGCGAGAATGACACGGTATTTTTCGACTGCGGCACCACCACCCCAGCGATCATCGATGCCATTGCTGATGAATTGGTCTTTACCGCAGTATGCCACTCGCTGAATACCTTCCTGGCGTTACAGGACAAACCTAACTGTAAAGTGATCTTGTGCGGTGGTGAATTTCGGCCGAACAACTACATTTTCACGGCGGTCGGTCGCCATAACGAGCTGGATCATATCTGCCCCAATATCGCCTTCATTTCTGCCGCCGGCCTGAGCCTACAGCATGGTGCAACTTGTTTTAACTTTGATGAGTTAGAAATGAAGCACCGGGCACTTGAGATGTCGCAACAAAAGATCCTGGTGGCCGATCACAGCAAATTCGGCAAAACCAAACCTGCCTGTATCGGCCCATTGACCCATTTCGACCGCGTCATCACCGATCGCCAGCCCGACCCACAGTTTGCGGAATTTTTCAGCGAAAATGCGATAGCCATTCGTTTTTAATCTGCACCCTACCGTCGACCCCGGTCGGCGGTGCCCTTCACTCGCCCCTCTATTTCGGCAATATACTGTGCAAATAATGCGCAATTGATTCAATTGTTTTATTATCCCTAACCTAAATCAGGTTAATAAATTGCAACAGTTCAGCAGGCTTATTCCTCACGCACAGATAAATCTGACGTAATATTACTTCTTTCTTCTACATTACAACGCGTTTATATGATAAATCGCAATAACCTCCACACGATAAATATCAACAATTACGTAACTAATTCGCTTTAAATATAACCAGCAAAGCGTATTTATATGATAAATACGTGCGTATTTTCCTCCGAATGTCACTCAACTAGTTCACCCACGTTATTAACGGGATATTTTAAATAAACACATATAAAACAATGCATTGAATGTGATTTCATTTAAAATAACAATGTGATCTACGTCACTAAAACCGTTTAATCCGGGTTTTTAGCTAGATCCAAACCCACGCTTAAAATATATTGCTCGGCTTGCTGACAACGGCAGTGTTTTATCTGGTTACAGATTATCCATACCAGATAAACTCTGAAACATTAATGAGAGCGTTTTCAGCATGAAATTTTACACAAGCGCGCAACATATGCATGAAAAACCAATAAAAAAGCAGTTAGCCGCACACATTACGCATTTGAGAGCATGATCACGGTTGTTTCTACTGTAAATCGTTATCTTGCCGCCAACGAAAATCGGCAGGCAACGACCTTCCGGCAGCGGTACCGATAGGATGCCCTCAACAGGCTAAATATCATTTGATTAATTATCCGGCATATATGTCCACGGTAATTAGCATAATTAACAACCAGGGGGACGCCAGTTATCCCCGCAAGCAGCACCTGATTCTTACCGATGCCGCGATCTCATATTGCGTCATTCGGTCTTAACCTTAAGTTTTGCCTTTAATTTTAAATTATCGTGTTCACTTCGGAGATATTTATGGACACTACACAGACCGGCACCATTGCCTCTGCGGCTTCTGGCTCTACCAGTACCTGGCGTAAAACCGACACCATGTGGATGTTGGGCCTGTACGGCACCGCGATCGGCGCGGGCGTTTTGTTCCTGCCAATCAACGCCGGTATCGGCGGGCTGATTCCCTTGATCATCATGGCCATCATCGCTTTCCCGATGACCTTCTTCGCTCACCGTGGCCTGTGCCGTTTCGTTCTCTCAGGCAAAAATGCCGGTGAAGACATCACCGAAGTTGTAGAAGAGCACTTTGGTATCAGCGCCGGCAAGCTGATCACTCTGCTTTACTTCTTTGCTATCTACCCAATTCTGTTGGTGTATAGCGTCGCCATCACTAACACCGTTGACAGCTTCATTACCCACCAATTGGGTATGACTTCGCCGCCACGTGCCATCCTGTCGCTGATTCTGATTGTCGGCCTGATGACCATTGTGCGTTTCGGTGAGCAAGCTATCGTGAAGACCATGAGTATCCTGGTATTCCCGTTTGTTGGTGTGCTGATGTTGCTGGCACTGTACCTGATCCCTAACTGGAGCACCGCCATCTTCGACAACGTGTCTCTGTCTGGCGCGGGCACTGGAATGGGTCATGGCCTGGTTATCACCCTGTGGCTGGCAATCCCGGTAATGGTGTTCTCCTTTAACCATTCACCTATCATCTCCGCCTTTGCAGTCGCCAAACGTGAAGAGTACGGCCAGGAAGAAGCCGAGAAGAAATGCTCCCGCATTCTGGGTTTCGCCCACATCATGATGGTGTTGACCGTGATGTTCTTCGTGTTCAGCTGCGTGCTGAGCCTGTCACCAGAAAACCTGGCAGAAGCCAAGGCTCAAAACATCTCTATCCTGTCTTACCTGGCTAACCACTTTAATAACCCGATGATCGCTTACATCGCGCCGGTTATCGCCTTTATCGCCATCACCAAGTCGTTCCTCGGTCACTACCTGGGTGCACGTGAAGGCTTTAACGGTCTGATTGCCAAGTCGATGAAGAGCCGTGGCAAAACCATCAGCACCAACAAACTGAACCGTATCACTGCCATCTTTATGCTGGTGACTACCTGGATTGTTGCGACCCTGAACCCAAGCATTCTCGGCATGATCGAAAACCTCGGTGGTCCAATCATCGCCATGCTGCTGTTCCTGATGCCGATGTACGCTATCCGTAAAGTGCCTGCAATGCGCAAATACAGTGGCCATATCAGTAACGTGTTCGTGGTAGTGATGGGCCTGATCGCCATCTCCGCAATCCTGTACAGCTTCTAATTAAGACCAGCCGGCGCCCCCTGCGCCGGCTTCTCTGCACGACCCCCTTTCCTGTATTAACGCCTAACACCTGAAGAAGGAGGCGAGACTATGGTCAGCGTTTTCGATATTTTCAAAATTGGTATTGGCCCATCCAGCTCCCATACCGTCGGCCCGATGAAAGCCGGCAAGCTATTTACCGATGAGTTGATCGCCAACCAGCAGTTGATGGATACCACTCGCGTAGTGGTGGACGTATACGGTTCATTGTCGTTAACCGGCAAAGGTCACCACACCGATATCGCCATCATCATGGGGTTGGCAGGCAACCTGCCACATGACGTGGATATCGACGGTATTGCCGGTTTTATTCACGATGTTGGGCAACGTGGTCGCCTGTTGCTGGCCAATGGCCACCACGAAGTGGATTTCCCGCTGGAAACCAGCATGAACTTCCACGGCGATAATTTGCCGCTGCATGAAAACGGCATGCGTATCAGCGCATTCGCTGATGAGCAACTGCTGCACAGTAAAACCTATTACTCGACTGGCGGCGGTTTTATCGTCGATGAAGAGCATTTCGGTCTGGCCGCGACAAACCCGGTACAGGTCCCCTTCCCATTCACCTCAGCACGTGACTTACAGCAACACTGCAAAGATGCCGGTCTGTCGCTGTCCGGCCTGGTGATGCAAAACGAATTGGCATTGCACAGCAAGGCCGAGATCGACGCTCATTTCGCCGACGTCTGGCAGGTGATGCGCGCCGGTATCGAACGTGGCATGAACACCGAAGGCCTATTGCCTGGCCCGATGAAGGTCCAGCGCCGCGCCGCCGCCCTGCGCCGTATGCTGGTCACTGGCGATAAGAACAATATCGACCCAATGAATGTGGTTGACTGGATCAACATGTTCGCCTTTGCCGTTAACGAAGAAAACGCCGCCGGCGGCCGCGTGGTGACCGCCCCAACTAACGGTGCCTGCGGCATCATCCCTGCGGTGTTAGCCTATTACGACCAATTTATTCGCCCGGTAAACCCTAATTCATATAGCCGTTACTTCCTGACATCCGGCGTGATCGGCGCGTTGTATAAGATGAACGCGTCTATTTCCGGTGCCGAAGTGGGCTGCCAAGGGGAAGTGGGCGTTGCCTGTTCTATGGCAGCAGCGGGATTGGCAGAATTAATGGGCGCTAGTCCGGCGCAGGTTTGTATTGCGGCCGAGATCGCCATGGAACACCATCTGGGGCTAACTTGCGATCCACTGGCGGGTCAGGTTCAGGTGCCCTGTATCGAGCGTAACGCGATTTCTGCTGTGAAGGCAGTCAATGCCGCACGTATGGCATTGCGTCGCACCAGCGAGCCGCGTGTGTGCCTGGATAAGGTCATCGAAACCATGTATGAGACGGGCAAAGACATGAATGCCAAATACCGTGAAACGTCGCAAGGCGGGTTGGCAATCAAAGTGGTGGCCTGTAACTGAATGCCCTTCATGCTTGAAGCAGCATCTGTATTGCCCAGTCACTTACCTGAGTAAGCTTCTGGGGACTCACGCACTTGCCGCAAATTCAATTATTTTGGCTATAACAAATCAAAAAGGGCGCAGTTAAATGCGCCCTTTTCATTTGCCGGTATTAACCGGGAAGTTAACCGAATACGCTCCCAAACCACTGGGTCAGTTTCATCATCACCATGTCCCAGATACGGCTGAAGAAGTTACCTTCTTTCACTTCCTGCATCGCCACCAGCGGGTATTGCTCAATAGTTTTACCGTCGAGCTGGAAATCAATGGTGCCAACGACCTGGTTTTTCGCCAGTGGTGCTTCCAGTGTCGCCTGGTTCAGTTTGTAACTGGCCTTCAGGTTTTTCATCTGCCCTTTCGGGATAGTCACTGCTGCATCTTTCGCTACACCCAACGGCACTTCACTGACATCGCCAAACCACACTTTCTGGGTAACAAACGGCTTGTCAGTTTTGATCGGCGTGGCCGTTTCGTAGAAGCGGAAACCCCAGGTCAGCAATTTTTCACTTTCACTAAAGCGGATACGATCGCTCGGTGCACCCAGCACTACCGAGATCAAACGCATCGGACCGTCAGTAGCCGATGCGACCAAGTTGTGACCGGCACCACCGGTATAACCGGTTTTAATGCCATCCACGTTCAGATTGGAACTCCACAGCAGACGGTTGCGGTTAATCTGGCGGATTTTGTTGAAGGTGAACTCTTTTTCTTTATGCAGCGCGTACTCATCCGGCACATCGCGGATCAGTGCCTGACTCAGCAATGCCATGTCACGTGCTGTACTGTACTGCCCTTCCGCATCCAGTCCGTGTACCGTCAGGAAATGGGTGTTCTGAAGACCCAGCAATTTGGCGTAGTTGTTCATTAACCCGACAAACGAATCCTGGCTACCCGCGACATAATCGGCCAGCGCAATACTGGCGTCGTTACCCGACTGAATGACAATGCCTTTGTTCAGCTCCATCACCGGCACCTGATCGCCCGGTTTGATAAACATCAGTGAAGAACCACGCAACGCCGGATTACCGGTTGCCCATGCGTCTTTGCCTACTGTCACCATATCTTCCGGCTTGATCTTACCGGCTTTGATCGCCTGTCCAATCACATAGCTGGACATGATCTTGGTCAGACTGGCGGGATCTAAACGAGTATCGGCGTTGCCCTCCGTCAGGATTTTACCGCTGTTGTAATCCATCAGCACGTAGGCCTTGGCATCAATCTGCGGAGCAGCCGGCGCTTCGGCCGCCTGTACAACAGGAGCAGCCAACAACAGTATGCTGACGCTAAACGTTAATTTTTTCAGGGTGGTGGATAAGTTTCTTTTCATCATGACGTCGCCAGAGTGTCCATTCAAATCATTGAAATAGCGTTAACTTTCAAACATATTCACGTTTTCAGCCAACCAGCGAGAGTAGCCCGGCACGCGTTTGCCAACCGCAGACTCCCTGCGGCCCCATGACGGGTGAACGGCGCACCAAAAATGCCCTTGCTGTGAGTTTATTAGATTCATCTTATTTTTGCAGGGTTTAGCGTGAATTTTCAGCATTTTTACATAACTGTACGCTCTCAGGCGAAAATTGGATGAAAAGCCACCCGCATGCCTGTTTTTTATGCCACCCATGGCTACACGGCTAAACTTCTTAACTGCTGAACATCTGTCTATCTATACGTCCAAATTAGATTAATATATTCCAAAAATGAATATTGATAGGTTATTTGTTCTTTTTAATACGCATATTTGCAGCGCTATCATCCAGATAACGGCCTTTAAACCGAATTATTCTGGAGATCCTCATGGCAATACCGCACTCCGTCATCGATATGATCGGCAACACCCCGATGTTGGAACTGACCCAGTTCGAAACCGGCCCCTGCCGGCTGTTCGTCAAGCTGGAGAATCAAAACCCCGGCGGATCGATCAAAGATCGCGTTGCTTTATCGATGATCGAACAGGCAGAACGTGAAGGCCGCTTGCAACCCGGCGGCACCATTATTGAAGCCACTGCGGGAAATACCGGTTTGGGGCTGGCCCTGGTGGCAGCACTGAAGGGGTATAAGCTGGTGCTGGTGGTGCCGGACAAAATGAGCCGGGAGAAGATTTTCCATCTGCGTGCACTGGGTGTGGACGTCGTCTTAACCCGTTCCGATGTGGGTAAAGGCCATCCGGCTTACTATCAGGATTATGCCAAACGTCTGGCGAGCGAGATCCCCGGAGCGTTCTATATCGATCAGTTTAACAACCCGGCCAACCCTGCCGCTCATACCTGTACCACCGCACCAGAACTTTGGCAGCAGATGGACCACCAGGTCGATGCCATCGTCGTCGGCGTCGGTTCCGGCGGCACGTTGGGTGGGCTGAGTCAATATTTCGCAGAGGTATCACCGCAGACCGAGTTTGTGTTGGCTGACCCCGCAGGTTCAATCCTGGCGGACTATCTCGATAACGGCCAGATCGGTGAGGCTGGCAGTTGGCTAGTAGAAGGCATCGGCGAAGATTTCATTCCACCACTGAGCGACTTCAATCAAGTACGTAATGCCTACCGTATCGGCGACGCCGAGGCGTTCACTACTGCGCGCGATCTGTTACGCAAAGAAGGTGTGCTGGCGGGGTCATCCACCGGCACACTGTTGGCAGCCGCATTGCGCTATTGCCAGGCACAGACTGAACCAAAACGCGTGGTCACGTTCGTCTGCGACAGCGGCAATAAATACCTGTCTAAAATGTATAACGACCACTGGATGCTGGAACAAGGTCTGTTAAGCAAACCACAGCATGGCGATCTACGCGATCTGATCGCCTACCGTCATGACGAAGGTGCTGCGGTATCGGTAGCACCGGAAGACACTTTGGCGATCGTTCATGCCCGTATGCGTCTGTATGACATCTCGCAATTACCGGTACTGGAAGGCGATCGCGTGGTCGGTCTGATCGACGAATGGGATCTACTCAATGCCGTACAGGCGGATGCCAACCACTTCAGCCTACCCGCCACCCGCGCCATGACCCATTCGGTCAAGACGTTGCAAAAAGAAGCCAGTTATCAGGATTTGCTCGCCACCTTCAATCACGGGCACGTCGCTGTGGTACTCGATGGCGAACGCTTCCTCGGTTTGATTACCCGCACAGACGTACTTAACGCCTGGCGCCAAAAATTACGTTAATAAGGATGATTGTATGGCCAAGTTTGATACGTTGACCGTTCATGCCGGCTACACGCCGGATGCTACTGGGGCAGTAATGCCTGCTATTTATGCCACGTCCACCTATGCCCAGCCGGCACCGGGTGAGCATACTGGTTACGAGTATTCGCGCAGCGCCAACCCAACGCGTACCGCATTAGAAAGCGCCATTGCTGAACTGGAAGGCGGCAGCCGCGGTTATGCCTTTGCTTCCGGCCTGGCTGCCTGCTCAACGGTATTGGAATTGCTCGATCAGGGTAGCCATTTAGTGGCTGTTGACGACTTATACGGCGGTACCTACCGCTTACTGGAAAAAGTACGTAGCCGTACTGCCGGCTTGCGCGTTACCTATGTTTCCCCAGCAGACATTGCTGCCCTGGAACAAGCCATTGAACCAGATACAAAAATGATCTGGGTGGAAACGCCGACCAACCCGCTGCTGAAACTGGCCGATCTGAGCGCCATCGCTACCATCGCCAAAAAGCACGGTTTGATCAGCGTAGCAGACAACACCTTCGCCTCACCTTACATTCAGCGCCCGCTGGATCTTGGTTTTGATGTCGTGGTGCATTCTGCAACTAAATACCTCAACGGCCATTCCGATGTGGTTGCAGGGGTTGCGGCCGTAGGGGATAACCCAGAATTGGCCGAACAGCTTGGCTTTTTGCAGAACGCGGTAGGCGGCATTCTTGATCCATTCAGCAGCTTCCTGACGCTGCGCGGCATCCGTACGCTGGCACTACGTATGGAACGCCACAGCCAAAGCGCCTTGCATATCGCTCAATGGTTGGAAAACCAGCCGCAGGTGGAAGAAGTCTACTACCCGGGCCTGCCGAGCCACCCGCAGCATGCACTGGCAACAAAACAGATGCGCAGTTTTGGCGGTATGATTTCGGTACGATTGAAAGGTGACGATGCCTTCGCACGTCGAGTCATCAAGCGCTCGCACCTGTTCACGCTGGCAGAAAGCTTGGGGGGTGTGGAAAGCCTGATCAGTCAACCTTTCAGCATGACCCATGCGTCGATCCCATTGGAACAACGCTTGAAAACCGGCATCACGCCACAGTTGCTGCGTTTGTCGGTGGGCATTGAAGATGCGGAAGATCTGATTGCTGATCTGCAACAGGCTCTGGCGGAGTAATCGTAGCCCTCGGGTTAAAATGGGAAGGCCTGGCTAGGTGCCAGACCTTTTTCAGTTGCCTTTCAGTTTGAGATACCCGGGCCTGGCGCACCGAGGGGCACTCCGGCAGCTAAAGCTGCTACGACCCCTTCGGCACGCTCTCCCTAATAACCGACATTATCAGTCGTCTGAATTCGGACCTTTTGTTTTTCAAATTCCGGCACCAATAACATCCTGATAATAGCGCTGCGCCACATCAGGGTGAGAACGAATTCGCCCCTTCAGGTAGTTAAAGCCCACATCGCGTAGCAGCGGATTATGCGGATCGCTAACCGGGCCGCGAGCCTCGGCCGCCAGATGTGCAGGCAGCTGATACAGTGGCACCACAGCGTCAAGTCGCGCCCCCAGGAAGAAGGCTATCGACAGACGATCACTCCCGGCGGGCGGCGTTTCCACCCGATGTACCGTGGCACGTAGATAGCCATTGGTTGCCAGCTCCAGCAATTCGCCGATATTGACCACAAAGGTATCTTCGCGCGGTTCCGCGTCTACCCACCGTCCTTCATCAATTTCAACCTGCAAACCTTTCTGCCGATCCTGCAGTAAAAAACTAAGAAAGCCAGAGTCCTTATGGGCCCCTACCCCTTGCCCGCTGGTGGTGGCCTCACGTCCCGGATACCGTATCAGTTTGATATGTTCATTGGGTTTATCGCCGTAGAGCGAATCAAATGCGTGTTCCGGTAATGAAAGTGCTAACGCGAAGGCACGCAGCAGGCGCAACGACATCACGGTCATCGCTTGCTGCCACTGCAACAGCAAGGGTTTCAGTTCAGGCAGTGCTTCAGGCCATTGATTCGGCCCCTGTAAACGCGCCCAACGCGGCGTTTCATACGCCAATTGCAGCGCAGGGCGTTCTGCTCCGATGTCGAACTGTTCGCGCCAATCCGGTTGTCCTCGAGTCAGTTCGTCCGCAGCGCGGTTATAGCCGCGAAAGTGCGGCGAACGCACCATTTGTACCGCCAATTTTTCGGCTTCCGGCAAGGCAAAAAACTGCCTGGCCAGCTGTTGCAGTTGCGTATTGAGGGCACTATCAATGCCATGCCCACGCAGATAAAAAAAGCCGACGTCTCGTGCCGCAACACGCAGACTGTCAAGAAACGCCTGCCGCTGACGCGCATCACCATCAAGCTGCGAAAGATCCAGCAGCGGCAGTGTCTTCAGCGTCAGTGGTGGTTGTTTCATTATCCTGTTCCTCATCATTCCCGACAAAAATCGGACCGGCATAAAGGCGAATTATCAGCATCTTTAACTCCTGGATGGCCAGTGCATTACCCTATAGTTACCACCCTGCCAAAGAACCGAGCCAATATTGTTGCGTTCTAAGTTATGCAAACGTTCAACAAAGTGTCGCAAAACTGTCATCAATGTTTCTTATGCTCTGCGCAATTTCGTTGTCGCCACTGGCTGGCGGCTTAGGGTATCCGCTATTCTGTATACACCTCATTTCCCTCCCTGCATGCCGGAGAAATACTGATGGATTTAGCCTTATTCGACCTGGATGAAACCCTGATTGATGATGACAGCGCCAGCCTGTGGATCCGCTGGCTGGTCGCCGAGGGGTTTGCGCCGGCAGAACTGGAACAGCAGGAACAGCAGCTCATGCAGCTCTATTATCAGGGAAAGCTGTCCATGGAGGACTACATGCAAGCCACCCTGGCCCCCCTGACCGGCATGAGTACCCAAACGGTTGCCGGTTGGGTACAACGTTATATCCGTCGCGATATTCTGCCGCGTGTCTACCCGGCCGCCCGTGAGCGGCTGTTGTGGCACCGCGAGCGCGGTGACTGCATTCTGGTTATTTCCGCCACCGGTGAACATCTGGTGGCCCCGATTGCCGAGCAGCTCGGTGCTGATGGCGCACTGGCGATTGGTGTCGAAGTGCAAGACGACCGCTTCACCGGCAACACCTACGGCACGATGACTTACCAACAGGGCAAAGTGACCCGTTTGAAACAGTGGCTGGCAGAACACCCGGAATTGATCTTTGAACACAGCCACGGCTACAGCGACTCACTTAACGACAAAGCCATGCTGCAATATGTCGACAGCGCTACGGTGATCAACCCAGACAGTGAACTCAACGCGCTGGCCGTTGAGCACGGTTGGGAAATCTGCCGCTGGGAACGCTAAATATCGTCACCGTCGGCAAAAAATGCCTTCCAGTGTGACAACCGCACAATTGTGGCGTACGTATATACCCTATGAATTTCAAGTTGCAACCAGGTACCTGCAGCTTGAAAGGCAGCGGGTATAACAGCTTAGGTCAATTAACCCACATAAAGAGGCGTTCTATGCTGACCATTTGGGGTCGAGAAAATTCGAATAACGTCAGGAAAGTACTGTGGTGCGCAGCCGAGTTAGAGCTGAATTACGCCCACATTAATGCCGGTGGTGCATTCGGTAAGGTGAACGATGAACTCTACCGTTCATTGAATCCGAACGGTCTGGTGCCACTGCTGCAAGACGATGATTTCGTGCTGTGGGAGTCCAATACCATAGTCCGCTATCTGGCGGCTAAATATGGCAGCGAGCCATTCTACCCGCAGGACCTACAGGCTCGTGCCAGTGCAGAAAAATGGATGGACTGGACCACCGCTACCATTGTCAGCCACTTTAGCGTGGTGTTCTGGGGCCTGGTACGCACCAAGCCGGAACTGCGCGACATGGCCAAGATTGAAGCGGCGATCGCCACGCTGGAAAAGCACTTCGACATCGTGGAAGAAACGTTGGGCCGTCAGCCTTATCTTTCCGGTGAGTCGTTCGGTATTGGCGACATCCCACTGGGTAGCTTTGCTTACGCCTGGTTCTCCATGCCGATTACGCGCCAACCACGCCCGAACATGGAGCGTTGGTACCAGAAACTGACCGAACGCCCAGCTTACCAACGCGGTGTAATGAGTGAGCTAACCTGAGTTTTATGCGCCCCTCTGGGGCGCTATGATTTCTCAGTCAGCCCAACCCGTAGCAACTTTCCATTACTCGAATCGGTTAATAGATAAAGATAGCCATCCGGCCCGGTCCGCACCTCACGAATGCGTTCCCCACGCTCTTCCAGTAGCCGTTGTTCAGCAATTACCTTATCACCCTGTAGTGTTAGACGAATCAACGCCTCTTGCGCCAGCGCGCCAATAAACAAAGACCCTTGCCAATCAGCAAAGCGTTTGCCGTCATAGAAGGCCATGCCGCTGATCCCTGGCGACACCGGCCAGTAATGTAATGGCTGTTCGGTACCTGCCACTTTTTGCCCCTGCGCCTCTGGGATCGCCAGTCCGGAGTAATTGATACCGTAAGTGGCGATCGGCCAACCGTAGTTTTTTCCTGCCTGCGGAAGATTGATCTCATCACCACCGCGCGGACCGTGCTCATGCTCCCAAATGACGCCACTCCACGGATTCAGTGCCAAGCCCTGTGGGTTACGGTGACCATAGGACCAGATTTCCGCCCGCTTTCCGCTCTGGCCAACAAACGGATTATCCGGTGGTACCGCCCCGTCGGCAGTTAACCGCACGATCTTGCCCTGCAACTTGTCCAGATCCTGTGCCGTCGGCCGCTGATTATTTTCTCCTAAAGCAATAAACAGATAGCCCTGACGATCAAATGCCAACTTGCCACCGAAGTGATTACCGACCGACAGTTTCGGTTGCTGACGAAAAATCACTCTGAAATTTTCCAGTCGCCGGTTGTCGGCGCTTAGCCGGCCATAGCCCACTGCCGTCCCCGCCTTACCGTTCTCACCCACTTCGGCAAAGCTGAGGTAGACTCGTCTGCTGTCAGCAAAGTCTGGCGCTAACAGCACTTCAAGCAACCCGCCCTGGCCTTCTGCATACACCTGTGGCACACCGATAATTGGCGCTGACAAACCTTTATCCTGTTGCCACAATCGCAGACGGCCCGGTCGTTCTGTGATTAACATGCTCTGCTCACCAGGCAAAAATGCCAGCGACCAAGGGTGCTCTAACTTATCCTGTAATTGCGTAACCTTCAGCGCAGCATGCAGCAAACCGCTAAATAGCAGCAGTGCAATCATCATGGCGAATCTCCGCATGGCATCCTCCTGGATAGAAACGGGTTCATTCAGTGTAGTCCAGCAGACCACTTGCAACGTTTGTTTTAATTTTCAATATGTTGCCTTTTAGCCAGACTGTGCTTAAGTTAACGGATAAACAAGGAGGATGTATGCACATTACCGTAACCGATTCACTCAGCGAAGAAGTCCGAGACGCCATCAGCAGAGGCCTGAGAGCGCACAATAGCCCGTACATTGACCCTACTCAGCGTAAGCCGCTTGCTGTCTACAGCCAGAATGATGCTGGCGAAGTTATCGCCGGGGTGACAGCCGAAACCTGGGGCAATTGGCTAAGCGTTGATTGGTTGTGGGTGGCGGACTCGCAGCGTGGTAGCGGGTTGGGCCGTAAAGTACTGCTGGCAGCTGAACAAGAAGCTATTGCGCGTGGCTGTCGTTATGTTCGTTTAGATACTTTCAGTTTTCAGGCGCGCCCCTTCTACGAGAAGCTCGGTTATCAACTGCAGATGACACTGAAAAATTACCCAACAGAGCATGAGTGCTACTTTCTTACCAAAACACTGACTGCATAACAGGTGACCTGATGGAAACCACAACCATGGTTGTGAACTGCGTGGCATACAAAGCCGGTAAACGGCTAGGTGAAGTGACCATTGACGACATCAGTGAGGTGGTCAAACAGCCGGATACCTTTGTCTGGCTCGGTTTATGGCAGCCGGAAGACGCCTTTATGCGCAAGGTGCAGGAAGAGTTTGGGCTGCATGATCTGGCAATTGAGGACGCATTGTGCGCCCACCAGCGACCGAAACTCGAAACCTACGGTGATTCATTGTTTATCGTGGTCAAAACCGCACAGTGGGGCAAAGACGAAGTCGAGTACGGTGAAACACACTTTTTCGTGGGCAAGAATTTCCTGGTCACGGTGCGCCATGGTGCATCCCCCAGCTACGCGCCAATTCGTGCCAAGGCTGAAGAAAACCATAAACAAATGTGCCGCGGGCCGGGTTTTGCATTGTACTCAGTGATGGACTTTGTGGTGGATAACTACCGCAGTGTGGTAGCGAAGTTCGAGGCAGATATCGAAGCCATCGAAGCCAACATGTTCAAATCTGAGTTTGACGAAGCCGCCATTGAGAATGTTTATACGCTAAGGCGGCACCTGCTGGCGCTGCGCAATGCGGCAATGCCAATGGAAGAAATCTGCAACCAGCTAATTCGCCTGCATGAAGAGGTGATCCCAAAAGAATTGCGCGCCTATGTGCGCGACGTGCAGGACCACGCACGCCAGGTGGTCAGCAACATCGACGATATGCGCGAAATGCTGACCAACGCGATGCACGTCAATCTGGCCCTCGTCACCGTGAAACAGAACGAAGTAGTGAAACGGCTCGCAGGCTGGGGGGCAATTCTGGCGATCCCAACAGTAATATTCAGTCTGTATGGCATGAACTTCGCCAATATGCCGGAACTGAAGTTCCCGTGGGCCTATCACACCATCCTCGGGGTGACCGCCGTCGGCTGCTTCTTCCTGTATCAGAAACTGAAAAAATCCGGCTGGCTCTAGCCAATAACGGGGCTGTCATACACAGCCCCGCGTTTACAGGTTAGTCGGGGCAATACATTACCGCCGATCAACCGTTATGCCGCTGATGCAGTCTCATGGCCAGCAACATCACTGTTAAACTCAGCACCACCGCGACACTGGCCATCGCCATACCATCCCCTACCGAGCCTTGTTCAAACTGACGCCAGACAAAAACAGACACGGTCTGCACGCCAGCCGGAGATAACAGCAATGAGGTCACCAACTCCCGTACCGAGACGGCAAACACCAACATCGCTGCCGCCAGTAGGCTGGGAAACACCAGAGGCAACATGACCCATTGCAACGCTTGCAGCGGCGAAGCGCCATGGACCCGGGCTGCGGCCTCTACGTTACCGCCAATCTGGCGCAGGGCCGCACTGGCATAGCGCACCGGATAAGGCAACAGTACACAGCTGTAAGCAAGCAGCAAAATGCCCCAGGTGTTATAGGGTGACAACGGCCAAAAACTGCGATTCCAGGCCAGAATCAATCCCACTCCAACAACAATTCCTGGTAATGCCGCCGGCAGTAATGACAGCACATCAATCAAAACGGCGCCGCGCACCCGCTCACCAACCACCAGCCATGCGGCCAGAAAGCCGATAACTCCGGTTAAAAATGCCGCTCCTAGCGCCAGTGACAGGCTGGTGCTTAACGCTGAAAAGGCATCGTTGTCCGGCTCAAGCAATGGAGTGAAATGCCCTAGCGTAATGTTGTTCCACGACAATCCACCAGAGAGCGTGGCGGAAAAAGCCGTTGCCAACATTGACGCCAACGGTAATCCCGCAGCCAGTAATGCCACTATGCTAAACAACATGACAACCGGCCAGCGCCAGCTTCCCAGCGAGCGTATCGATATCGTGACCGGTTTGCCCGTGGTGGTTTCCACTTGCATCGACCCGGCAATGGCGCGCTGTAACCAAAACGCACTCAATGCCAATCCGACCAAAATCAACGATAATATTGCCGCTCCAGTCAGGTCGATTGGCCAGTCAGCCAGACGCTGTTCGATACCCGACGTTAGCACCAGGACACCTGCTCGCGCGCCCAACGCCGCCGGGACGCCGTATTCCTCTATCGCTAGCGTAAAGGCCAGCAACACGCTGGCCGCAATAGCCGGAGCAGCAAGTGGCAAGGTAATACGCCAAAATGCACACCATGGCCCGGCACCATGTACACGTGCTACTTCCGCCAAGCGGCTACCGGCTGCCGCCATACTGCGCGAAACGGCAAAATACACCACAGGGAAGATATTCAGCGACATCACCAGGATCACTCCCGGGAGTGAGAACAACAGCCCACTTAAGCGTATTGGCAGCAATTGCTCCAGATAGCCACTGGGTTGCAATGCCAACATCCATGACAGCGCCGCAATATAAGGCGGGAGTAAAAAAGGGATCAGGAACAGCAAATCCCATAATCGAGCGTAGGGCAACGCAAACAGCCCTCTCAGCGCCCCCAGCGGTATACCCAGCACCGCGCTGACCAATGCTACGCCCCCTCCGACACACAGCGTGTCACTCAGTTGCCGAAACAACGTGGGATCCGCCAACAACACGGGAAAAGCGCTGAATGGCTTCGCCAACGACCCCTGTGCTAACGCCGGAAATACCGCTTGCAGCAACACAAATAACATCGGCATCGCGACCAACAGCAACAAAACGGTCACCGTGGTACCAGGCAATAGCGCGCGTTTCATCATTTCCCCCGCACGCAATTTATCGTTGACCAAATAGCGTGGCAAAGCGATCGAGCACCGCTGAACGTGAGGCCGCCGGAGCATCCCCTTGTGGTAACAGTTTGAGTGTTTTGAACAGCGGGCGTTTGGCATCAATATCCTGTCGTGCAGGCATTAACCACGCATCCGCTACCGCCCGTTGTCCCTCAGGGGAGAGAACATAGTCGATAAATGCCCGAGCCTGATCAGCATGTTGAGTCGACTTCAGGATCATCATCGGTCTTGGCGCAATGACTGTGCCGCTCG
Source organism: Serratia grimesii NBRC 13537 (assembly GCF_001590905.1). Classification (GTDB taxonomy): domain Bacteria; phylum Pseudomonadota; class Gammaproteobacteria; order Enterobacterales; family Enterobacteriaceae; genus Serratia; species Serratia grimesii. Next base: position 387,470 of record NZ_BCTT01000006.1, on the reverse strand, counting down.
ACGGGAAGATCACTTTGATCGCTTCACCGTCCGCCATGCTGTTATAAGAGACGTAGTCCACCGCACCGAACACCGCCGCTTTAGCGCCCTGTAATACCGGCGTCAGCGCCTGCGCATTCGGCCCGGCAATGATGGCACCGTTGGATTTCAGGCTGTCAAACAGTTGCCAGGCCTGCTCGCCCTGAGCTTGTTGCAACCCCAACAATAGATCAAGAGAAGCACCGGAAAGCGCAGGATCGGGCGTAGTGACCTTGTCTTTAAACGCTGGCTGCGCCAGATCGCGCCAATCTTTAGGTTCCTGCGTGCCGCTATTACTGTTCCAGACAATACCCAGGGCCGAAATCCCCTGCGCAACGTAGGACGGCGTTTTAAACTGCGCCGGGACTTCCGCTGCGTTAGGGCTTTGATAATCCAATAACCAACCACGTTGTTGCAGATCTGTCGCGGTATCCCAGGATGCAGAAATCAATACATCCGCCCGCGGATTAGCCTGCTCGGCCTCCAGGCGCGCCATCACCTTTCCTGTGGTCGCCTGGAAAATATCAACCTTGACCCCACTTTGCTTTTCATAACCGGTAGCCAGTTTCTTGGCTAACGATCCAGGGCCTGCGGTATACAGCGTCAGCGCTTGTGCGCTGCTGCTCATCATGGCGAAGGACAATGCCATAGCTAGAGTGACTCCTGTGTTTGCAATACGGCCTGAAATACGTTGTTGAAAGAACATGTTATTTATCCTTAAGCCATTAGAGGGAGGTAATTTCAGCAATGCGCCCGCCAGCCATATGCGCCACGCGATTCGCCAACACCGTCGCTTCATTGCGATCGTGAGTGACGTACACTGCCGTGGTGCGCAACTGGCGTAACAGAGAGGCCATTTCATGGGACAAGGATTCACGTAGGTCGCGATCCAGATTTGAAAGCGGCTCGTCAAACAGCAGCACCTTCGGCTCTGCGACAATCGCCCGCGCCAGCGCAACGCGCTGCTGCTGTCCCCCTGATAACTCGGCTGGGCGTCGGTCGGCAAAATCCGCTAAACCGACGCGATCCAGTGCAGCCAGTACACGCTGTTGACGCTGCGAACGCTCAATCGCGCGCATTTTCAGGGGAAATGCCACATTCTGCGCCACGCTCATATGCGGCCACAGGGCGTAATCCTGAAACACCATGCCCAAATTGCGTTGTTCCGGTGGCAGGCTGTAGTGCGAGTCAGCCACCTTCTGTTCGCCAAACGAAATGCTGCCCTGATCAGGCTGTAGCAACCCGGCTAACAGCTTCAGCAAGGTGCTTTTACCGCAGCCTGAAGGCCCTAATAGCGCCAGCGTATATCCGGCAGGAATGGTCAAGTCGACTTGTTGCAGGATCGGTTGGCCCGCGATGCGGTAACATAGGCCTGATGCGGTAATGGATATCGGTCCACGTGCGTCATCGCTCATGGCAGCCGCCCATAACGCTTAGGCCGCAGAGAACAACGTGGCTGGATAAATAACGTAGATGGCGGAACCCAAACTTCAGTTTGGGAGAGATACCGGCATGGGGCAACCGCCCGCACCGTTGGCAGGAAATGCATTAATAACATGGGTCATCCTCTTTGGGACTTTATATCGGAAAGGCGATTGTAGGCAGGAGGTAAGACGATTGAGTTACAGTGTGAAGACACTCAGATGACAGCATAAAAAAATGCCCCGCAATCGGCAGGGCTTATTCAAACGATTAATTTAGCGGCATACGTGCAGGGTCAGGGTATTGATACTCAAACCCCAACTCATTACTGATACGGCTGCCGTCGACCAACCGCCCATCTTGCTCAGCTTCGACAGCAAACTGCGGTGGTGTCAGGTGTAACTGTTCAGCCAACGCCGGGTAAAACTCGCGCTTTGTCGGGTGGCCCGGTGCGCACAAGTTATAAACATGACCGCCTTTCGGCAGTTTTAGCAGCAGTTGGATGGCGGCGATCACATCGTCCTGATGCACCAGATTGACCCCTTGTGAGCCCCCCTTGACATCGACTTTACCTGCAAGAAAACGTCCTGGATGGCGATCTACCCCCACCAAGCCTGCCAGACGCAAAATATCCACCGAGGTGTTTGGCAACTCATGCAACCAGCGCTCCAGCTCAGCCAACACTTGCCCAGAAGGTGACACCGGCTTCAGCGGTGAATCTTCACGTACCGTACCCGTGGTTTCACCGTATACCGAGGTAGAACTGGTAAACAGGATGCGTGGCACACCGAACGCCATCGCGCTGTCCACCAGCATGCGCACAGCATTAAAATAATTCTCGCTGCCTTCAACCGTGCGGCGGGCCGGCAACGTTATCACCAGCGCGTCAACACGCAACAGCGGCTCCAAATCGTCCGGTTCGCAAATCAGCTCTGGCGTCATTTCCAGCTGATAGCATTCAATTCCGCTCATCCGCGCGGCTTCAACGCCGTCTGGCGTCGTTTTACTGCCAACGACGTCAAACCCACGGCTCATCAGCGACAGGGCCAACGGCATTCCCAGCCAACCCAAACCAATAATGGCGACCTTTTTCATTATCTTCCTCTCTTGAAGATTGCAGCGCTTTACCCGTTAAGGCTACGCCACTCCGTGTAGTGATACAATCCACCCTGCTTAAGCTTAGATAAAACCGCGTATAGCTAATAACTCAACCCGTTTCAATAAATTAAATTTATGACGATAAAAAAGGGTTGCGTGAATGACGACGGATAGTTTAGGTTAATTAGCAATTGAGTTTGTAGCGACTTTATACAGAGAAAACACCATGACACGCATTCAGTTCAGCCACCATCATCACCATCATCCTGACTAGTCTTTCAGGCGATGTGTGCTGGAAGACGGTTTTTTAATCTTCCAGTGGCGCGCAGAATGCAAGAGAGAGCCCTCGGAAGATTTCTTCCGAGGGTTTTTTTTTGGCTTCGGACAGACAGAAAAAATAATTTTTAAAATAAATTCATAAATTTACAGATTAAACAGAGGTTACCATGCTGGACAAAACACGTTTACGGATAGCAATGCAGAAGTCGGGCCGCCTGAGTGATGAATCCCAGGAATTGCTGGCGCGCTGTGGCATCAAAATCAACCTGCAGCAACAGCGCTTGATTGCCTTCGCAGAGAATATGCCGATTGATATCCTGCGCGTACGTGATGACGATATCCCGGGCCTGGTGATGGACGGCGTGGTTGATCTGGGCATTATTGGTGAGAACGTGCTGGAAGAAGAGCTGCTCACTCGCCGCGCTCAGGGCGAAGACCCGCGCTACTTCACTCTACGTCGCCTGGACTTCGGTGGTTGCCGACTGTCACTGGCAACCTCACTCGACAGTGAATATACCGGCCCGCAAAGCCTGCAAGACGCCCGCATCGCAACCTCTTACCCGCACTTGTTGAAACAGTACCTCGATAAACAAGGCGTACGTTTCAAGTCCTGCCTGCTGAACGGTTCAGTTGAAGTCGCCCCGCGTGCCGGTTTGGCCGACGCCATTTGTGACCTGGTTTCCACCGGCGCCACGCTGGAGGCTAACGGCCTGCGTGAAGTTGAAGTCATCTATCGCTCGAAAGCCTGCCTGATCCAACGCGATGGCGAAATGCCGGAAGCCAAACAGCAATTGATCGACCGCCTGATGACCCGTATTCAAGGCGTGATCCAGGCGCGTGAATCCAAGTACATCATGCTGCACGCGCCAAGTGAGCGCCTGGACGAAATCGTCGCGCTGCTGCCGGGTGCCGAACGCCCAACCATTCTGCCTCTGGCCGGTGCGCAAAACCGCGTCGCAATGCACATGGTCAGTAGCGAAACCCTGTTCTGGGAAACCATGGAAAAACTGAAAGCGCTCGGTGCCAGCTCGATCCTGGTGTTGCCTATTGAGAAGATGATGGAGTAAGGCCATGTCGAACTTCAATACTCTGGTCAACTGGGCAGACTGCAGCGCCGAACAGCGCACAGCATTGCTGATGCGTCCGGCAATCTCCGCCTCGGACAGCATCACCCGCACGGTGAGCGAAATCCTCGACAACGTGAAGGCCAATGGCGATCAAGCGTTGCGCGATTACAGCGCCAAATTTGATAAAACCGAAGTTGGTGCACTGCGCGTCACCGCAGAGCAAATAGCCGCTGCCAGCGCCCGCCTGGGTGATGAGATCAAACAGGCGATGGCCGTAGCGGTCGCTAATGTGGAGACTTTCCACAATGCACAACAACTGCCACCGGTTGATGTGGAAACCCAGCCGGGCGTGCGTTGCCAGCAAGTAACCCGCCCGATCGATTCAGTCGGTCTGTATATTCCCGGCGGCTCCGCGCCGCTGTTTTCTACCGTATTGATGCTGGCGACACCGGCACGTATCGCCGGTTGCCGTCGCGTAGTGCTGTGTTCACCGCCGCCGATTGCCGATGAAATTTTGTATGCTGCACAACTGTGCGGCGTCAAAGAAGTTTTTCAGGTCGGTGGCGCGCAGGCAATTGCCGCCATGGCTTTCGGTACCGACTCCGTACCACGCGTGGCGAAAATCTTCGGGCCGGGCAATGCCTTTGTTACCGAAGCCAAACGCCAAATCAGCCAACGGCTGGACGGGGCTGCCATCGATATGCCAGCCGGCCCTTCCGAAGTGCTGGTGATCGCCGATGCTGGTGCCACCCCGGCATTCGTTGCCTCGGATCTGCTGTCGCAGGCAGAGCACGGCCCGGACTCGCAGGTGATCTTGTTAACCCCCGATGCCGCAATGGCGCAGGCAGTCCGCGTTGCCGTAGAACAGCAACTGGCACAATTACCACGCGCCGAAACTGCACGTCAGGCGCTGGCCAGTAGCCGATTGATCGTCACCAAAGATTTGGCCGAATGCGTAGACATCAGCAATCAATATGGTCCGGAACACCTGATCATTCAGACCCGCGACGCCCGCGCTCTGGTCGACAGCATCACCAGCGCCGGTTCGGTGTTTCTCGGTGACTGGTCACCGGAGTCTGCCGGTGACTATGCATCCGGCACCAACCACGTACTGCCGACCTATGGTTACACCGCCACCTGCTCCAGTTTGGGGCTGGCGGACTTCCAAAAGCGCATGACGGTACAAGAGCTGACGCCGCAGGGCTTTATGAACCTGGCCGCCACCATTGAAACCCTGGCCGCTGCCGAGCAGTTGATTGCCCACAAAAACGCCGTAACCCTGCGCGTTGCCGCATTGAAGGAGCAAGCATGAGCATTGAAAACCTGGCGCGCGCCAACGTTCGCGAGCTGACCCCGTATCAATCAGCCCGCCGCTTGGGGGGGAACGGCGACGTGTGGTTAAACGCCAACGAATACCCGATCGCCCCGGAATTCCAACTGACCGCGCAGACCTTTAACCGCTACCCGGAGTGCCAACCGGCGCTGGTAATCGAGCGCTATGCCGATTATGCAGGGGTTAAAAAGGAACAGGTGCTGGTCAGTCGTGGGGCGGACGAAGGCATTGAACTGCTGATCCGCGCCTTCTGCGAACCGGGCAAAGACGCCATTCTGTTCTGCCCACCGACCTACGGAATGTATGCCGTCAGCTCAGAAACCTTCGGTGTAGAACGTCGTACTGTAGCGACCAAGCAGGATTGGCAACTGGATTTGCCTGCTATCGCTGACAGCCTGGACAACGTTAAACTGATTTATGTTTGCAGCCCTAACAATCCGACAGGGAACCTGATCGACCCGAACGATCTGCGTACTCTGCTCGAAATGGCCAAAGGCAAGGCGATCGTCGCGGTTGACGAAGCCTATATCGAGTTCTGCCCGCAGGCCAGTGTGGCTGGCTGGCTGAGCGACTACCCACACTTGGCTGTTCTGCGTACCTTATCCAAAGCCTTTGCGTTAGCCGGTTTGCGTTGTGGTTTTACCTTGGGTAATGAAGATCTGATCGCCTTGTTGCTGAAGGTTATCGCCCCTTATCCACTATCGACCCCGGTCGCAGATATCGCTGCGCAAGCACTCAGTACCGAAGGTATCCGCGTGATGCGTCAACGGGTTACCGAGATTGCAGCCAACCGCAGTTGGCTACAGCAGGCGCTGCAAAACTGTGCCTGCGTCGAACAGGTTTTCACCAGCGACAGTAACTACCTGCTGGTACGTTTCACTGCTTCAAGTAATGTGTTTAAAACCTTGTGGGATCAGGGCATTATCTTAAGAGACCAAAATAAACAGCCCGGGTTATCCGGTTGCCTGCGTATTACCATAGGCACCCGTGATGAATGCCAACGCGTGGTTGACGCGCTGTCTGCCCTGCCCGGCGCCAACAAGACTCGCCAGGAGCCAATGTGAGCCAAAAAATCCTCTTTATTGACCGTGACGGTACGCTGATTGCCGAACCACCAGAAGACTTCCAGGTCGATCGTCTGGATAAGCTGGCGCTGGAACCGGACGTGATCCCTTCACTGCTGGCTTTGCAGCAGGCAGGTTATCAGCTGGTAATGATCACCAATCAGGATGGGCTCGGCACCGCCAGTTTCCCGCAGGAAACCTTCGACCCTCCGCACAACCTGATGATGCAGATCCTCAGTTCGCAAGGCATTCACTTTGACGATATTTTGATTTGTCCGCACCTTCCTGCGGACAATTGCGACTGCCGCAAACCGAAAACTGCGCTGGTGAAGAGCTACCTCGAACCTGGTGTGATGGATACTGCCCATTGCTATGTGATCGGCGACCGGCCGACCGACGTGCAGTTGGCGGAAAACATGGGTATTCAGGGATTGCGTTACCAACGTGAAACGCTGGGTTGGAAGGAGATCGTTCGTCAGTTGACCCAACGAGATCGCCACGCTCGGGTTAACCGTGTAACCAAAGAAACACAAATCGACGTCAACGTCTGGCTGGATCGTGAAGGTGGCAGCAAGATCAAAACCGGCGTCGGTTTCTTCGACCACATGCTGGATCAGATAGCCACCCACGGCGGTTTCCGTATGGACATCGACGTGAAAGGCGACCTGTATATTGACGATCACCACACGGTGGAGGATACCGGGCTGGCGCTCGGCGAAGCCTTGAACAAGGCGCTGGGCGACAAACGCGGTATCGCACGCTTCGGCTTTGTGCTGCCGATGGACGAGTGCCTGGCACGCTGTGCGCTGGATATCTCCGGGCGTCCACACCTGGAATATAAAGCCGAGTTCAACTATCAACGTGTTGGCGATCTTAGTACCGAAATGGTCGAACATTTCTTCCGCTCATTGTCCTACACCATGGGTTGTACGCTGCACCTGAAAACCAAAGGCAAAAACGACCACCACCGTGTCGAAAGCCTGTTCAAAGTGTTTGGTCGTACGCTGCGCCAGGCAATCCGCGTTGAGGGCACTACCCTCCCGAGTTCGAAAGGAGTGCTGTGATGAACGTGGTGATTCTGGATACAGGTTGCGCTAACCTCGCCTCTGTCACCTATGCGGTGCAGCGCTTGGGCTACCAACCCGATGTCAGTCGTGATCCTGAGATCGTGTTGCGCGCCGACAAGCTCTTTCTACCCGGCGTCGGCACCGCGCAGGCAGCGATGGATCAACTGGAACAACGTGAACTCATTGAGTTGATCAAAGCCTGCACCCAGCCGGTATTGGGGATTTGCCTCGGTATGCAATTGCTGGCAAAAAGCAGCGAAGAGAACGGCGGCATCAATACGCTGGGTATTATCGATACCCCGGTGGTGCAGATGACCGACTTCGGCCTGCCTCTGCCGCATATGGGCTGGAATCAGGTTTCCGCACAGGCAGGCCATCACCTGTTCCGCGGCATCGAAGACGGTGCTTACTTCTACTTCGTTCACAGCTATGCGATGCCGATATGCCCAAGCACCATCGCCCAGGCGAACTACGGCGAGCCCTTCACCGCCGCCGTGCAAAAAGACAATTTCTTCGGCGTGCAGTTTCATCCAGAGCGATCTGGAGCGGCCGGTGCGCAACTGTTGAAAAACTTTCTGGAGATGTAGGCAGCATGATTATTCCGGCTTTGGACTTGATCGACGGTAACGTGGTGCGCTTGCATCAGGGCGATTACGGCCAGCAACGCGACTACGGTAACGATCCGCTGCCGCGTCTGCAGGACTACCAACAACAAGGTGCACAGGTATTGCATTTGGTCGATCTGACCGGTGCCAAAGATCCGACTGCACGTCAGATCCCTCTACTGCGTAAGTTACTGGCGGGGGTTAACGTGCCGGTACAGGTTGGTGGTGGCATTCGTAACGAACAAGACGTTTCTGCTTTATTGGAGGCCGGTGCATCTCGCGTAGTGATCGGCTCTACCGCGGTAAAACAACCGCAAATGGTGCAAGGCTGGTTTGAACGTTACGGCGCAGATGCAATGGTGCTTGCGCTGGACGTACGCATCGATGCTGACGGTACCAAACGCGTAGCCATCAGTGGCTGGCAAGAGAATTCTGACGCCACGCTGGAGCAGGTGGTTGAGCAATTTCTGCCTTATGGCCTGAAGCATGTATTGTGCACCGATATTTCCCGTGATGGCACACTGGCCGGTTCCAATGTCGCGCTGTATCAGGAAATTAGTCAGCGCTATCCGCAGATCGCCTTCCAGGCGTCCGGCGGCATTGGCAATCTGGACGATATCGCCCAGCTACGCGGCAGTGGTGTTGAAGGTGTGATTGTAGGGCGTGCCCTGCTGGAAGGTAAGTTTAGCGTTGAGGAGGCAATCGCATGCTGGCAAAACGGATAATCCCCTGCCTGGATGTTAAAGATGGGCAAGTCGTGAAGGGCGTGCAATTCCGCAACCATGAAATCATTGGCGACATCGTACCGCTGGCGCAACGCTATGCGCAAGAAGGCGCAGATGAACTGGTGTTTTACGACATTACCGCATCCTCCGACGGCCGGGTTGTCGATAAAAGCTGGGTATCACGAGTAGCAGAAGTGATCGATATTCCGTTCTGCGTCGCGGGTGGCATCAAAAGCCCGGAAGATGCTAGCCAGATCCTCTCTTTCGGCGCCGACAAGATTTCTATCAACTCACCAGCGCTGGCCGATCCTACATTGATTAGCCGTCTGGCGGATCGTTTTGGCGTGCAATGCATTGTCGTCGGTATTGATACCTGGTTTGACAGCGAAACCGGCAAGTATCACGTCAACCAATATACTGGCGATGAAAGCCGTACCCGCGTCACCCAATGGGAAACTCTCGATTGGGTTAAAGAAGTGCAAAAACGCGGCGCAGGCGAGATTGTGCTGAATATGATGAATCAGGATGGCGTGCGCAACGGTTACGATTTAGAACAGCTGCGGCAGGTACGGGAAGTCTGTAAGGTGCCGTTGATCGCCTCCGGCGGCGCGGGCACCATGGAGCACTTCCTGGAAGCGTTCCGTGATGCGGACGTTGATGGCGCACTGGCGGCGTCAGTGTTCCATAAGCAAATCATTAATATTGGCGACCTGAAAAGGTTCCTGGTCGAACAAGGCGTGGAGATTCGCGTGTGTTAACAGAACAACAGAAAAACCAGCTAGACTGGGAAAAAACCGACAATCTGATGCCAGCTATCGTGCAACACGCCGTCTCTGGCGAGGTGCTGATGCTTGGTTATATGAACCAGGAAGCACTGGCCGCGACCGAGCAAAGCGGCAAGGTCACCTTCTTCTCTCGCACCAAACAACGGTTGTGGACCAAAGGTGAAAGCTCTGGGCACTTCCTCAACGTGGTCAGCATCACACCAGACTGTGACAATGATACGCTGTTGATTCTGGTCAACCCGATAGGCCCAACCTGCCACCTGGGTAACACCAGCTGTTTCTACCCAGCCAACAGCGATTGGGGTTTTCTCTATCAGCTAGAACAACTGCTCGCTGAGCGCAAGACTGCCAGCCCGGACAGCTCTTACACGGCAAGTCTGTATGCCAGTGGCACTAAACGCATCGCGCAGAAAGTGGGGGAAGAAGGCGTAGAAACCGCGCTGGCCGCCACAGTAAACGACCGTGAAGAACTGACCAACGAAGCTTCCGATCTGATTTATCACCTGTTGGTGCTGCTGCAAGATCAGGATTTGGACTTGAGCAAAGTGATTGGCCGCCTGCGCGAGCGGCATCAGAAATAATTACCTATCGTCTTCGAGGCACGATTTTTTCGTGCCTCAACACTTCCAACATTTGACTAAACCGCTTACCGTCACGTTCTAACACCTTTTTTTCCAAAAATACCGTTTTGATCCTATATTGAAACTGATATGTAAACAACATGTTAGGATTAATGATATGATAAACGAAAAACTTTCATGCTTTGAAAGCATGGGTGACAATTGTGAGTTCGGTTTTTATCTACGTTCGAAAGGTATTGAAAGCGGTAGCTTATTCCGTTGGTCGCTAATCAAAGACCACCAAGATGTTTTAAATTTAATCTCCAGCGATTTTGATGGATTCTATAGACTAGATAACCTTCAGCCCACCTGGAGAAATATGTTGATTGACAATACGAACGGTATTATTTTCCATACAGAACTGTACAGTCACCAAATAGACGGGAATTGGGTTTTTGAAGACAGTGATAAAGAAATAAAAGAAAAATACTTGATAGAAAAAGAGAAAATAGATTACTTAGTCAATAAGTTCAAAATATCACTAAAAGAAGGGAATCGTGTTTTCGTTATCAAAAAAAACAACAATCAGATTGACATGTCTATTATCAGGCAACTAGCTGGTAAACTTAACCAGTGTGGGAAAACCAAAATACTGGTAGTGTTTCAAAGCGATGATATCAACAAACAAGGCACGGTAGAGTATCATGATGATCACGTGCTAGTTTCCTATATTGACCGGTTTGCCGACTATAGCCAAGCAGATAATATCTCTATCGAAGGATGGGATAAAATAATTAATAATGCTATCAGCATTCTGTAGGAAATAATAAAATACCAATTTCTGAGAAGGTGCTTAAGACTGTATATAAAAAACGCCGCAGTATGCGGCGTTTCCTTTTATTTTAACGTCCCCGAAGAGTATTAAATATTTTGCGGCCAACTCGATAGAAGAAGCCCTTCTTGTTCACAGCAGAAAACAGGGCATTGAAGCGATCGTGAGCCCAACCATCTCTCTGCTGGGAGATTAGGTAATCGAGTTTCTCATTGATCACTCCAATTTCTGCTGAGCCATTAACATTCGGGTTACTACGGTAGAAAGCCAAATCACGTTCCAACCGACTTATCTTATCCATAAAGGATGGAATCAACCCCATTGTATATTGGATCTGATTATCAGGAGACATGAATGGGCGATAACTACGGAAGTTATTCTTACTCTTATTACCACTAATCAACATACCGCTGTTAGCGACGCGGTACCAGAATAAGGCTTCAGGCACCAGCTGAATTTTATGCCCTGACAAAGCCACACGGCAGAAGAATTCCCAATCCTCATGACCAATACCATAATCTTCAGTAAAACCACCAACGCTGTCGAAGATGCTCTTTCTAATCATTGCATTTGCATCACCAAAACAGTTTGCGAAGCTAGCCACATTCAGATCGGCTCCCAACGGAAGCCAACAATCTTTCATCTTACGGAATGGTGATGGGAATTCATCGCCATAAATCAAATCGCTTGGCGTAGTCAGCAAATCGCAACCCGAGTGAACGGCTGCGTGTACAAATGTTTCAATCTCATGCGGTTTAGCCACATTATCATCATCCATGAAGATTAAATATTCACCGGATGCATGTTTAGCCGCTAAATTTCTTGCTGCTCCCAAGTAATTATTGGAGCTTTTTATAATCTTCCATCCCTTAGTCGTAAACTCTTTGTTTAGTAGGTCAAGGTAGCGTCGGGACTCTTCTTTAATACTGCCATCATCGACGAGGATAACTTCAAAATTAGAGTACGTTTGTGTTTTTAAAGATGCAATAGCTTGTTGAAGCAGATGACTTCGATCGTGGTGCACCAGACACACGCTGACTAGTGGCTCCTGATTTACATCAGCAGAAAGCTCACTTCTTGCGAAAGATTCGTTAAATTTATTAACCCAAGATGTTTTAATGTCATCAACATCCTGCACCAAATTCGATTTAATTTTGAGAGTTAATAATCTCAAAATAATTTTCTGATAAAGTGAGCTCGGTGTTGGGTCAAATATAATATCAGAATGGTTTTCTTCAGGAATAAGCTCTTTAATTCCCCCCACAGACGAGGCAATAAAGTTCACTCCTCCGATCAGGCACTCATAGACCGTGTATGGTGAATTTTCTACCAAAGAAGGGATAATGACAAGAGCATTGTCTTTTTTAATATAGGCATCAGCTTGAGTACGATCATAGTCGGTAATAATATTTACTTTAGTATCAAGCGAATCTGTTTTGGTTCTAATATGCTCAATAGAGTTGAAACCTTCAGCCACAACCCCTTTTCCCATGAATGTAATGGCAGATATTTTAGCCACTTCATCTTCTTTTAGGTTATGCAAAGCTCGGAGAAAAATATCTAACCCTTTACGTGTTTCCAGGCGACCAAAGAAGATTAACTCAATGCCCGAAGCCGATTTTCTTGCACTTTTGGGAATGATCTCGTTATCAGTTGGGCTGATAGAAAATGGCTCACAGTTGAGAATAACCTGACTCGCGGAGGGTAGTACCCATTTCTTATCGCGCATCCAATTCAAAAGGTATTGCGAAGGACTAATGAGCTCATCTGCCATTTCAACGACCTTTTGCTCCATGAAATAAAGCTCCATGTGATTTTGGTCGTAAGGAAGTTGATAGTTCCCTTCATCAGCCCACAGCGTAGAACTGTGTGTATTAATGATAAATTTAGTATCGGCAAAGAACAGCCCCTGTTCTTTAGCCAAAAGCGTATAATAAAGGTCAGCTTGCCATTCACAAGATATCACTACATCATAATGAGCGCTTTCGGAGTCCTTCATCCACTCGTAAACGTTATAGCTTTTCCTTCTGAAATACGGCGCATCAATATTAATTTCTTTCAAAGGAGGAAGAACCATTAATTTTACTTTATGTTCTTCATAGACGTCTATCCAATGATCTATTTTTCTTTCGCCAGATTCTGAATAATCACCGCAGGTATACAGTATCTCGACATCAAAGCCTGATTTCGCCATATTCACAGCTAGTGAGGTAAAAGCTGTTCCAATTCCTCCATTACGGATTGGGCCTTCAATATCAGGAGTAACTATAAGAACCTTTTTCATAAAAAACTCATCCTTTTATCATTCTAATAACTTGCGCTGATTATTTTTATCACAATCTTTACACTGCTATAGTCTTGTCGAACAACAAATACTTCTGTAAGGTTGCAGGAGAGAGCTTATGAGGCATAGTTTCTCTGCTTACCTATCATTGAATTTTACGAGGTTAAAAATGCCCCATCAAAATGAAAATCAATTTACCTCAACGTTACGAGAACTCTATAAAAAATACCGTTTTATCTATAAAGCAAATCCAGGAAATGCAGGTGATGGCGTCATCGCTGCTGCGACCTATGATTACCTCAACGCTAATGGTTTTGATTACTCACCATTCAGTGTTTCAGAAGTCTATACACCAGAAAGAGACGTGCTTCTGTTTGGCGGTGGTGGGAATTTGATCGAGGGTTATTACGCCGAAGGGCGTGATTTTATCAAAAACAACCTAGAAAAATTCGCAAAAGTAATTATATTTCCTTCAACAGTTTTCGGCTATACGGATTTCTTTAAAGAAAATATAAAACACCTTTTTGTATGTTGTCGTGAAAAAACCTCTTACGATCGTTTATTGAAACTGGGATATATTCCAGGAGAGTCTGTTATCCTGACGCAAGATATGGCCTTTTATCTGGATAAAGGGAAATATATCAATAACGTCAGACCTACTAAAAGCAAGGCTTCTTGCTACCGTACCGACTCAGAATCATTGACCAAGCAACAGTACGAAAATAATCACGACATTTCTCTGACATGGAATGGAGATTATTGGGATAACGTTGATCTAGCGAGGAACTCAACGCGTTCGCTTATCAGTTTTTTACAAGAATACCGAGCTGTAGATACCGATAGGCTACATGTGGCAATTTTAGGCTCACTATTAGGTATGGAAGTAAACTTCTATCCCAACTCATATTATAAGAATGAATCTGTTTATGAGCATTCACTTATAAACTATTATCCGAATACTTATTTCATTAAGTGACAATAAGTAATACGAGAAAAACCGCCGAGCATCAGCTAGGCGGTTTTTTTATCGTTCAACGAGCAGAGATTAAAATTACTCCATCCATTCGGTATGGAACACGCCTTCTTTGTCGATGCGTTTGTACGTATGCGCACCGAAATAGTCACGCTGCGCCTGGATCAAGTTGGCTGGCAGGACCGCTGAACGGTAGCTGTCGTAGTACGCGATAGCCGCAGAGAACGTAGGCGTAGGGATGCCGTTTTGCACTGCGTAAGACACCACATCACGCAAAGCTTGTTGATATTCGTCGGCAATTTGCTTGAAGTATGGTGCCAGCAGCAGGTTGGCAATATCCGCATCCTGAGCATAAGCATCCGTGATTTTCTGCAGGAACTGGGCGCGAATAATGCAACCAGCACGGAAAATCTTGGCAATCTCACCGTAATGCAGATCCCAGTTGTTTTCTTTGGAAGCCGCTTTCAACTGAGAGAAGCCCTGTGCATAAGAAACGATTTTGCCCAAGTACAGTGCACGACGCACTTTCTCAATAAATTCCGCTTTGTTGCCGCTTACTGGCGTCGCTTTAGGGCCAGTCAACACTTTAGATGCCGCAACACGCTGCTCTTTCAGTGAAGACAGATAGCGCGCGAACACTGACTCGGTGATCAACGACAGCGGCTCGCCCAAATCCAGAGAGCTCTGGCTGGTCCATTTACCGGTGCCTTTGTTCGCAGCCTCATCCAGGATCACATCGACCAGATACTTACCTTCTTCATCTTTTTTGGTGAAGATATCTTTGGTAATATCGATTAAGTAACTGTTCAGCTCGCCTTTATTCCATTCGGCAAAGGTTTCTGCCAACTGCTCATTGCTCAAGTTCAACGCTTGCTTCAACAAGGAGTAAGCTTCAGCGATCAGCTGCATATCGCCATACTCAATACCGTTGTGTACCATCTTCACATAGTGACCGGCGCCATCAGAGCCGATATAGGCCACACAAGGTTCGCCTTCAGCTACCGCGGCGATTTTCTTCAAGATTGGCGCCACCAGCTCGTAAGCTTCCTTTTGGCCACCAGGCATGATTGAAGGACCTTTCAGTGCGCCCTCCTCACCACCGGACACGCCGGTACCGATGAAGTTGAAACCTTGATCAGACAGTTCACGATTACGACGAATAGTGTCCTGATAGTAGGTGTTACCACCATCAATCAGAATGTCACCTTTATCCAGATGTGGAGTCAGAGAAGCAATGGTTTTGTCTGTCGCTTCACCCGCTTTTACCATCAGCAAAATGCGGCGTGGTTTTTCCAGCGATTCAACAAATTCTTCGACGGTATAGTGCGGTACCAGGTTTTTGCCTGGGTTTTCAGCAATAACTTCATCCGTTTTATCGCCTGAGCGGTTAAAGATCGAAACGGTATAACCACGGCTTTCGATATTCAGTGCCAGATTGCGGCCCATTACCGCCATGCCGACAACGCCGATTTGTTGCTTGGACATTGAGGAACTCCTGTCTGAGGATGACCCTGCTAGCAACTTTGGCCAACAGGTTTTGTGATGTGGCACACATGTTAACTCAGGATTGAACCGCGTGGGTAGTGATTGGTGCGATAGGCTTTGCTACGGGTTGCAACTTGTCAGAAATTATACAGTTGAGACAATAATTTCTGTTTAGCCTTACGAATAAACTCCCTGCCTTCCCGGCGATCGCAGTCAGTTTTCGTTGAGAGTAAAAGAAGCAGCGCCTCTAGGGAGATATCCGGCCTGGCCATCGGCCAATCAGAGATTACTCGCAAACTTGAAAATTTATTATCATAATAATCTGACCAAGACAGTGCTATCCCACCTACGCCGAGACTGGCAGCAATCACCTGAAAGTGGAAGCGGGAACTGACGCAAAAATCATGGGCGGCGAATACCAGTCCCTCTTGCCAAACTCGTTCAAAATGCACGAAGTCAACCTGTGGAAATCGCTCTCGTACTTGGTGAAAGAACACACCATCTGAGCCGGGACGGAATTCATAAAATTTGATTTCGGAAGAAGGATGCTCTTGACTAAATTTTGTGATTACCTGTTGCAATAACGACAACAGTCTCTCAGTCAGGCCGCTGTCTTCGAATAGTTCAGTGTGAACACACATGTGCAGAGTATAGTGTTCACGTTCCACGATACGTCCTGCAGGGCAATAAGGGAATGCAAAGTAATCATCACCAGTAAAAACCAATGCAGGAAGCTCAAAGTGGGCCAAAACTTCATAACTGGCCAAATCCCTTACATCAAAATGCTCAAACTGACGAATAAACGGCGCAAGCTTTGCGGCATTTTCGGGCGAAAGTGGTTGAAGTCCCAATCCCGTTGCATAACAAGAAAGTTGATGATTTTTGGCGAAATAAGCAGCCAATTCGATTAAACGCGCGTTGGCACCCCAAAGCTCATTGATATACCCCCCTCCTAGTAAATGAATACTTTGTGCAGAGGCGAACACCCCTGACATTAAGCGTTCACGTAACGGCAAGGTGTGAGGATCGGCGAATTTCCCAGCGACTGAGCCTTCATCTCCCAATGCCTGAGCCAAACGCCAGAGATAATCTACACACTTCACAGAGGGAAAGAGTTCTGCTGCAACGACCGCGTCAACCGCATCCAGATAAAGAGTACAACCAGGAAACTTTCGTTGTAATTCATTTACCCAATATCGTGTCAGCATATCATCACCAAAATTTGGCATGCCTGAAGCAGAAACTAAATAAAAAATTTTATTTGGAATAGACGAGTTCTGAATGTCTTTATTGTGCTTTTTCGTCCATAACTTCTCGAAAAAAGCCAAAATAATGCTCCTGTTATGAATAACTTCCAGTAGCAATCGCGCGTCGATAGAGTTTTAAAGTGTCATCAATCACCAAAGATGATGCGAACTTACTCTCAATACGCTCGCGGCTGCGAACGCCCATTTCTACACGTTTGTTGGGACTGGTGAGCAACTTCTCTAACTTTTCTGCTAAAAGATTGATATTACGTTTCTCGACCAAACTACCGGTGTACTCATCGATGATCAGACTCTGGCAACCACCAACATCGTAGGCAATGCAAGCACGACCAACTGATGAAGCTTCCAGCAAGATACGCGGAATACCTTCAGAATAAGTGGAAGGCAGCGCGACAACGTTAGATGCCTTAATCAGGCTGTAAACATCACTGCAGCGACCAAGCCAATTTATTAACCCCTGCCGGTGCCACTCTTCAATCTTAGATAGGGGTATCGCGTCAGGATCGTCAACGATCGAGATCCCTGCCACATTAAGTACAAAATCAACGCCTTTAAGAGCCAGGCGTTTTTTCACCTCAACCAGATCGCCCAACCCTTTGCTCCACAGCAAGCGGCTTGCGAATAACACAACCGGTTTTTCACGGTTGACTTCAAGTGAATAATGATAAATATGCGGATCTATCCCTGCACCATCGATCACAACCGTTTGGCTTTTTTTTGCTTTCGTCAGTGTGGTGAGCCGATCGCGATCATGCTCATGCTCAAAGGCAAGCAGGCATTTCTCATTCTTGAAAATATGGTTATAGGAACGCAATGTCAGGAAACGAATGACGTTCATCGACAACTTATCTTCCATAAACACGCGCCCCAATCCAACGAACCCGAGAATGATAGGCTTGTTATAAAAGCGGGCAAAAAACCCCCCCATCAGGCAAGGCTTGATGGTGATGCAATGTAAAACATCCGGGTTAATTCTCTTGAGTAATTGCCATACCCTGACCAACGAACTAAAGAAGTTGATCGGGTTAATAGACTGCTCCGAGATAGAAGAGTCATGACAAATGAAACCTTTTTCGGTCAGCTTTTGCTGAATGTCGCCCCCCACAAAATGACTGACAACATGAATTTCATAGCCAGCAGCTTTGGCTGCCAGTGCTCTCTCAACCCAGTGAAGTTCAAAGTACCAATCTGAGTTGATAAAATAACAAATCTTTTTCATTTAACTCTTACCGGCTAATGTCGTTTACCATTTTTACGTGATATACCGTCAACAATACCGCGCATTACATATCTAATATATTCGATCTTGTCACCTTGGGAGGTAAAAGTAAGTAAATATTTAGCAATACGTAACACGATGGCTCCGAATGAGTAAGGTCTCTCATTTTTTTTGAACAACATTCTAGAGAGCAGCAAATTCCTAACCAGATAGTATACCTTCCACGATGGGTTAATCCCCCCATTAGCTGGCGCTACATCATGCAAGAACAGCAGCTCTGGCGAGTATCGGAATCGATATCCCTGTTGATTCAACCTGTAAGAGAAGTAAAGATCATCATAATAAATAAAAAGTTCTGACCAGATAGACTCAATATTGGCAGCTAAAACGTCTTTGCGAATTATTGCACCAACAAACGAAAGAGTCACCACCTCCGACACCGTCGACTCTGCGGGAGTATAACGAGATGGCCTTACAATATAATCTAACGTCTTTAGCAGTGAAGTCGGCATTTTACTGAAAGGCACATTCATTTTGCAAAGCGCACCTTGCATATCAACAACTCTGCAACAGTACGCATCATGTTTGGACTTTTCCACACTAGCAAAGCGTACCAGCAACTCGGTATCCGGGTAAGCGTCGTCATCAAACATAAACACCCAATCGGCGTCTATTTTTTCCGCAACGAACTTGGAACCCAGCTTAAAGCCTCCTGCACCGCCGTTGTTCTGATCGGCACTTACTACGTGCAGACGTGGATCTTCAATATTCTTCAGCCAAATATTTGTATCGTCAGTTGAAGCATTATCAACAATGACAATGTGATCAAACGGCAACGCAGCGGTCGCCGTCCAACATTGTTTCAATTTTGCCAAGCGATTGAAGGTAACAATTAACGCCACGGTTTTCATCTGATGCTGACCGTAAATACAGGCATAGCATTAGTTTGCTCCAAACTGGCGAGATAGAGTTCGGCCGTTTTTAACGCTTCGGCGATAGTTACATCCATATCCAGATAACGATATGTACCCAAGCGACCAATGAAGGTTATATTCTGTTCTTTCTCAGCCAAATCAACGTATTTCTCCAACAGGCTCATTTCACCAACCTGCCGAATCGGATAGTAAGGGATATCATTTTCCCCACACGCGCGGCTGTACTCTTTATAGCAAACAGAACCTTCATGCTGTTCCCAAGGTGAGAAATATTTATGCTCAGTTATGCGGGTATAAGGCACCGATTGCTCGCAATAGTTCATCACGGCACACCCTTGATAATCGCCTTCCACAGAGAATTTCTCAAAGTCCAGCGTGCGATAACCTAAACGACCGAATTGGAAGCCGTAGAACGCATCCAGCGGGCCGCTATAAAATACATGGTCGTAATTTCCACGCTCTTCCTCCTGGAAGTTAGTTCCAAGTGATACGGAGATATTAGGATGGTCCAAAATACCTTCTACCATCTTGGTGTAGCCATCTTTCGGCATCCCCTGGAACTTATGATTAAAGTAATTATCATCATAGTTAAAACGGATAGGTAAACGCTTGAGAATCGAGGCTGGCAGTTGAGCGGGCGACATCCCCCACTGCTTGATGGTGTAACCTTTAAAAAACGCTTCGTAGAGATCTTTGCCAACAAAACGCAGCGCTTGTTCTTCAAATGATTGGGGGTCTGCAATGCTAGTATCGCCTTTTTCTGCGATCAGAGCTTTCGCTTCCGTCGGCGAACAGGTTTTTCCAAAGAACTGGTTAATCGTATGCAAATTTATTGGCAATGAGAAAACTTGACCATTAACAGTCGCCTTAACACGATTAACATAAGGCATCATCGTCGAATACTGATTAACAAAATCCCATACCTGCTCATTGTCAGTATGAAAGATATGTGGTCCATAGGTATGTACCATAACATCAGTTTTCGCATCCCGGGCATCGTAGCAGTTCCCGGCAATGTGATCGCGGCTATCAATAATCTGGATCAAATGCCCTTTTTCGGCCAATTGACGACCAATTATCGCACCAGAGAATCCGGCACCTACGATTAAGATTCTTTTGCTATTCATCATTACATTATCCAATAATTACGCGTCTAATTTTATAGAAATATTTTGTCATAATATTCCGACGCGACGTACCCTTTGGCGCCAAACGATTAAGCATTGGCATCAAAGCGTTCTTCAACTTTGTCTGCAACAGCACTGGCGCTGCTGCTTTTTTCTGCGCTGCAGGCAAAATGGCAGCAGAACTGATAAGACGCTCGTAAGCCTCCAAAGCCCAAGGCGTATTAACGATATTCTTATGATAGTTATCGAAAAAATCTACATGACGTGTATTCCAAGGCTTATTCTCCCCAGCAAAATGTATCATCTTCGGATTACTACGAGCCTCAAGAAACCGCATGTAGGTGGCAAAAGGTAAATTGGGGAAGAAATCCTCGGTATTGCCGTTACCATGATAAACATTCCACTCAAGCGGCAAATAATACACGCGACCATGGAATACTTTATTCATGATATCTTGGTCCAGGAACCAATAAGATTTACTTTTCATCGCATCCATCAGGCAGGCGTACGTATTTTCACGATTCATCTGCGCAATGTTGAACACTAAAATTCCGGCCTGAAAATATCCGTCAGTGTCCGCCATACCCAATGAGGTCGACAAATATTCTTTCGCAGGCATCACGCCATCGCTAGATTGTGATATTGCCCCGAACAGAACAAATCCTTCCATCACAATATCTTTTACCGCCGCCACCAGGTTATTATCCATCGGCACATCCATCAGGGTTGCCAAGTCGCTTTCAACCACGGTGTCTGAATCGATAAAGATAACCTTCTCAAACTCAGAGAAAAGTTTAGGGATAAACAAACGTGCATAAGTTGCCGCGCTGAAGTGCGCACGCGTAAAGACGCTTTTTATCTCAGAGAAAGCATTAACGTCGAAGAAACGCAGACTGACATTATCGAATCCAGAAACCAACGAAAAGAACCGTTTTTTGTTAGCTAAAGAAACACCATTCTCCAGTACAACCACATCATAGTTAACTTTAGAATTAGCATTTTCGATAATCGAGTTAAGTAGTGCAGCTCCGCTAATAGCGTAATTATTATCAAAGCAAATAACAACCGGAACATTATTAACAGGGAATGCCGGTTTCAATTTAGCACTGAAGGTCTCCTGTTGAACAAAAGTTCTTTGCAATTCCTTGACGTTGAAACCATGCAGCTCAATTTGATAATTGACATAAATATTCAGTAGACGCTCTGAAATATGGCCAACCACTCGTTTTTCTTGAGCATTATAATTTTTAAATCGAAGCTTATCTTCCAGCTTATTTAAGATAGAAAAAAGCCATGCCGAATAATCATCAAATATATCCTTTCTCATGACGAACATATTCGTGTAATAGCCTTTTGAATCACTATTAAACTTATCGGCTGCTGATTTGTACTCAGGGTATAGCTGCTCAAGAATTTCCAATGCAATATCGTAATCTTCGATATGCAGATAATTAGAAATTTTATAGTGTTGATAATTGTTTTTACTACCTGCAGCGCTTACATCCCATTTTTTCGGCAGTATTATATCAACATCAGCCAAGCACTGAGTGATGCTTTTATCATTTAAGCCAAATTTCTCATGATATAAATCATCAATTCTCTCATAGTTGACTACACCCCAGTTATCTTCAGGGACTTGTTGATCTTCTGAAAAATTGAAATGGCGGCGATAATGCATAAACCCAACATAATCGGCAGGTTTTGCATTCTTCCAGACCCAATAATGAGCCGTTAATTCGCAGTAAAAAGAGTTTTTAAACGAGATATTATCGCCAGTATCATCACCAGAGCAACCAATTTCGTTTAAATTATTAATCTTTCCAACGTGGATTGGCTGAATCAAGGTTGAGTCAAGAAACTCACTTGGTTTATGGTGACAAGTATATATCTTAATATTATTCATTCGGATTACCTAGTGATTAAAATCATAAAAATCAGGACATTGCTTCCCTGTATTGAGAGATAATAGAATGGGCCTCCCCCATATCCTTCATTTTATGGTTTTCAATCCAAATGACCTTATCACAAATTTTTTCAACGTCTGAAAGGTTATGGCTAACAAATAGAATTGTCACACCCTTCTTCTTAAATTCGTTGATGGTATCAATACATTTACGCTGAAATGAAATGTCACCGACAGCCAAAACCTCATCGATAATTAAAATATCCGGGTCGACCTGTGTGATAACAGAAAATCCAAGTTTCGCTAGCATGCCGCTGGAATATACGCGAATGGGCTCATCGATAAACTCACCCAACTCTGAAAACTCGATGATTTTATCCAGGCGCTGTTTTAACTCTTTGCGACGTAAACCCAACAGCGTAGCGTTAAGCCGAATATTCTCACGCCCAGTGAGCTCAGGATGAAATCCTCCCCCTAGCTCTAACATTGATGCAACACGACCAACCACACTAACTGTGCCGGATGAAGGCTTCATCACTCCGGCAACCAGTCCGAGTGAGGTACTTTTCCCCGCCCCGTTTCGACCAATCAGTGCGACCGACTCCCCTTTTTGCACCTGGAAACTGATGTCTTCAATAGCCAAATAACTACGACCACTTAGCAAACTTAACGCACGACGCGGATTAAAAATCAGTTCCTTAATGCCAGAGCCAATATGATGGTATAACGGATAGCGCTTAGTAACATTCTTAAACTCTATAGCTACGCTCATTATAATATCTCTGCAAATCTGTATTTCAACTTATTGAAAATGCTAACGCCAATGATGATGAACAACAGCGCATATCCATAGAGCATGCCGATCTGATGATAGTCAAGAACACCATTCATAAAGAGATCGCGCCAACTGAGAATCATATTGGCCAGCGGATTGTAATCAATCAAAAAATGGTATTCTTTTGGAATCATATCACCGGAATAGAGAATAGGCGTGCAGTAAAACATTAGCATAATACCCAATGTAATGAATCGTTCCAAATCGCGGAAGAACAGATTCAATG
This sequence comes from Serratia grimesii NBRC 13537, assembly GCF_001590905.1. Classification (GTDB taxonomy): domain Bacteria; phylum Pseudomonadota; class Gammaproteobacteria; order Enterobacterales; family Enterobacteriaceae; genus Serratia; species Serratia grimesii. Next base: position 364,360 of record NZ_BCTT01000006.1, on the reverse strand, counting down.
TCGACAACATCATCGCGATGCCAAATGTCATCAACATTTGCGCTATGCCAATAAGAGGAATCCCCCACAACCAGTCAATAGAAGGCCGCATGTCGTATATGTAAAGAAAAACGATTATGACTGGAATAGTACATAAAAAATGCAAACACTCCATTAATACATTGCTAAATGGAATGACAGAGCGTGGGAAAACGGTTTTCTTGATAATTTGGGCATTCGCGATAAAAGAGAATAGTGAATTTGTTGTAGAACTCGCAAACCATTGCCACGGGAAAAGCCCGGTAATAATAAATATGGTATAATTTGGTATTTGAACCCGCATGACCAACTTAAAAATGAAGTAGTAGATCATCGCAAAAAGCAATGGGTTAGCAATTGACCACAAATAACCAAAGAAACTGCTTTTATATCTAACTTTTAATTCTTTCTCTGTAATGACCGCAGCCAAATCCCAGAGATAACCTAGACTATACTTCATATAAAAACTCGATTTAAGATTAAAGTTCCCTAACAATTGAAATCTAATGCTATTTCAACTTCAACTGGTATCGATAATAATTAGTAACACTTCCAAGCCAAGTCGCAGATCCGACAGAGCGAACTTCAGGATGAATTTTAAGCGTTTTTAAACCACGCTACCGCCCCTGGCATTATGGCAACCAGAGCACTCTCATCATAATGGTTTGATTTTAATGCAATAATAAAAATTCATATCTTAAAAGTGCCCATGACAACGGTATCTTGCCCATGGACACTCTTAGAACGTTACATCCAGCCGTTTCATTTTACTTTAGGAATCGGCTGGATTCATCAACCAGCGTTAGTTCAAGCTTTAAGTTGATCTTTCAGCCATGCTGCAAAGTCCTTACCCTGCGTAGGATGACGGAGTCCATACTCAACGAAAGCCTTCATGTAGCCCAGTTTGTCACCACAGTCATGGGAACGCCCAACCAAGGCAAAAGCATCAACAGGATGTTGTTCCATAAGCATTGCGATGGCGTCCGTTAACTGTATCTCCCCGCCTGCACCATAAGGTGTTTTCTCAAGCAATGGCCAGATATCTGCAGCCAACACGTAGCGGCCAACCACAGCCAGGTTCGAAGGAGCTTCATCAAGAGATGGTTTCTCTACAATCGCGTGCATCGGCACACTCTGCCCCGGCGCAACGGCATCGCCGCTGCAGTCTACTACGCCATATTTAGATACGTCTTTTTCGGGCACAGGTTCGACCATAACCTGGCTACGACCATTCTCGCCAAATCTAGCGATCATGCTAGCCAAATTATCTTTTGCCAGGTCACATGCGACATCATCCATTAAAACATCTGGTAACAGCACAGCAAATGGCTCATCGCCAATCAGTGGACGAGCACAGAGAATCGCATGGCCTAACCCTTTGGATTGGCCCTGCCGCACATGCATCAACGTGACCCCTTTTGGACAGATCGATTGCACCTCTTCCAGCAACTGGCGCTTAACGCGTGATTCCAGCATGCTTTCCAATTCAAACGACGTGTCAAAGTGATTCTCAATAGCGTTTTTTGACGAATGTGTAACAAGAATGATTTCTTTTATACCTGCAGCGACACATTCATTCACAATGTATTGAATTAGGGGTTTGTCAACAACCGGTAACATTTCCTTAGGGATAGCCTTTGTAGCCGGTAACATGCGGGTACCAAGACCAGCGACTGGAATGACAGCTTTTAGCATTTCTGTGGGGACTCCCAACAACTTCAGTTTCATTAATGCAACACGTCAAAAAATCATCATAATGACGTTTTATGGCCATTAGCTGCTCTTAAGCGCGCTGCCAAAACGATATTAGTTTTCTTCGGCCTGAAGTATACACCGATGTTGGGCGTTAATACATTAACACCACATAGACAAAACGCTATCTGCCTAACCGTTAGACGCGCGACATCATAAAAATAGATAACACATTAAAAATTAACAATAAAAAACCACTTTACATTCGCATAAAACATTAATCAAATGACCCACTGTGAACAAAATGCGGTCTCGAGTGCATTACACCTTCATAGACACCATGATTATAATAACCAATGTTACTACAACGCCAATTGTTGAGAATGATTATTAATTCATAATAATCGCTCTCAATAGAAATCTCTCACCAGAAGCAATAAAAAAAGCCCATATATTATGGGCTTTTAAAAATTAAACCTAGATTTCCGCTAGTTCTTGCTGCGGTAACCCTGTGGGTTATTTTTTTGCCAGTTCCAGGTATCACGCATCATTTCATCAATACCACGTCGAACTTCCCATCCCAGTTCTCGACGAGCAAGATTCGCATCCGCCCAAAATGCAGGTAGATCGCCATCACGGCGCGGTAATATCTGATAAGGTATTTGCTTGCCAGATGCCTTTTCAAAAGCATGCACCATGGCCAATACAGAGTGCCCTACCCCCGCTCCCAGGTTGTAAGCTTTAAACCCCTCGACTTTCTTCAGATAATCCATAGCCATCAAGTGGCCCTCAGCCAGATCCATCACGTGGATGTAATCACGCTCCCCGGTGCCATCTGTCGTTGGGTAATCCCCACCAAAAATGCCCAGTTTGTCAAGCTTGCCAATCGCTACCTGAGAGATATAAGGCAACAAGTTGTTTGGAATGCCATTGGGATCTTCACCAATCAGACCAGACTCGTGCGCACCTACCGGATTGAAGTAACGCAAGGCGATAATGGAAAATTGCGGCTCCGCTTTAGCGAAATCCTGCAGAATTTGCTCTACCATCAACTTTGACGTGCCGTAAGGACTCGTGGTACCGCCGATCGGCGTGGTTTCTACATAAGGAACCGGAGAGTTCGCACCATATACCGTCGCTGAAGAGCTGAAGATGAATTGATGTACACCGGCTCGTCGCATTTCATCCAGCAATACCAAAGTCCCGGCAACGTTGTTTTGATAATACTCCAACGGTTTGCGGGTTGATTCACCGACGGCTTTCAAACCAGCGAAATGGATCACTGAAGAGATACCATGGGTATCAAAGATGCGACGTAAGCATTCTCCATCCAGGATATCACCTTGATAGAAAGTGGCGGCTTTACCCACCAACTGTTCGACGCGATGCAATGATTCCTCTGACGAGTTCGACAGGTTATCCAGCACAACGACATCTTCGCCACGCTCCAGTAAGGTCAGGACGGTGTGAGATCCAATATATCCGGCACCGCCGGTGACTAAAACTGTCATCAACAACTCCTCACGCGCACCTAATGCGCTAAAGTTAGAAATCTTTAATCTTCTTTATTAAAAACACCATCAAACATTGGGTTCAAGAAAATTACGTCTCAAAAACAAACAAAAAACACTATCAAGAGCCAAAAGCTATATGGGGTCAGGATAAATCAAATGAATAAGATAGCAATGCCCATACTAAGTGAACCTTCTGAACATTTGATTTCCTCACTACAGCAAACAGGGCTGCCAAGCAGCCCTGTTTGAAGTAAAAGGATCACGACACTGTTAACGAGACAACAACGCCAGAATTTCTTCTGTTTTTTCAGTCATCAAGGCAACGTCGGCGCGTGACTCAACATTGAGACGAACTACCGGTTCAGTGTTAGATGAACGCAAGTTGAAACGCCAGTCGGCAAACTCCATGCTGATACCATCGGTATAATCTACCTCACCAGCCTGCGCCAAATAATGTTGCTTGACGCTCTCAATTGACACCGCAGGTTGGGCCAACTTGATGTTAATTTCACCAGAAGACGGGTAAGCAGCAATACGATCCTGCACCAATTGCCCCAACGTTTGGCCTTTTACACTGACCAATTCAGCCACCAGCAACCATGGGATCATGCCGCTATCGCAATAGGCAAAATCGCGGAAGTAGTGATGCGCACTCATCTCACCACCGTAGATAGCGTCTTCTGAACGCATACGCTCTTTAATGAAAGCATGACCTGTTTTTGACATGACCGGCACACCACCAGCCTGGCTCACCACATCAATCGTGTTCCAGCTCAGGCGCGGATCATGAATGATTTTTGCACCTGGTTGTTTTTGTAGGAAAGCTTCTGCCAGAAGGCCAACAATATAATATCCCTCAATAAAGTCGCCTTTTTCGTCAAACAGGAAACAACGATCAAAATCACCATCGAAAGCGATCCCCATATCTGCGCCGTGTTCGCGCACCGCATTGGCGGTATCTGCACGACACTCAGGCAATAATGGATTGGGAATACCATTAGGGAATGTGCCGTCCGGCTGATGATGAACTTTGATAAACTCCAACGGGACGTTCAACGCCTTAAGGGATGCTTCAATGGCATCGATCACATGACCGGCTGCACCATTACCTGAGTTGATCACCAGTTTTAGCGGTTTGAAGTTTTTTACGTCAACGTATGAAAGTATGTGTTCTACATATGCACCAAGCACGTCCTGACGAACATAGCTGCCACGCGCTGCAGAAGGGGCCGGGAATTGGTTGTTTTCCGCTAACTCTTGTATAGCTCGCAGACCGGTATCACCACTGATAGGGCGCGAGCCTTCACGGACTAATTTCATACCATTATAGTCGATCGGGTTATGGCTGGCAGTCACTTCCACGCCGCCATCAGCCTTCAGATGCGAAGTGGCAAAATAAACTTCTTCAGTCCCCGTCATGCCAATATCGATAACGTCAGTGCCAGCGTCCTGCAAACCTTTTGCCAGGGACAGCTTCAAACTTTCACTGGTCAGACGAACGTCGCTACCCAGCACAATAGTTTTTGGTTTTAGGAACTCGCCATAAGCGCGACCGATACGATAGGCAATATCATCGTTCAGTTCTTCATCCAATTTACCGCGCACATCATAAGCTTTAAAACACGTTAACTTTTCCATCACCAAACCCTTTAATTAGACTCTGCCGTACCGATCGTGCAAACGCTCAATATCATCTTCTTCGAGGTAAAACCCTGATCTGACCTCGATGATCTCAAGATCGATTTTCCCTGGGTTTTCCAGTGTATGGACACTACCAGCGGGTATGAAGGTGGATTGATTTTCTGATAAGAAGAACGCTTTATCATCAACATTCACTTTTGCTGTACCACTGACGACTACCCAGTGCTCTGCACGATGAAGGTGACGTTGCACAGACAACCCTTCACCTGGACGAACAATGATTTTTTTGACCTGGAAGTGCTCACCGCTGTCGATATCACAAATCTTACCCCAAGGACGATAAGATGAAGAGTGTTGACGGAAGTGATGGAGATTGCGTTTTTTGAGCTCATCAACCACTTTCTTAACGTCTTGAACTCTATCCTTAGTCGAAATCAACAACGCATCATTGGTGTTGATCACGATCAGATCGTCCAAGCCGATGGTTGCAACTAGCGCAGCATCAGATGAAATATAGTTATTGTTTGAATCAATGGAAATAATCTCACCGACATTAACATTCCCTAATGCATCTTTTTCGGAAACTTCCCACAGCGATGACCATGAACCAACATCGCTCCAGCCGGCATCAATAGGGATTACCACTGCATCTCGTGTTTTTTCCATCACCGCATAATCGATGGAGTCACTTGGGCAGTGCTTAAAAATTTCCTGGTCAACACGGATAAAGTTCATGTCACGCTGGCTGTCGAGCACAGATTGTTGTGTTGTACTGAAGATCTCTAGGCTGAACTGTTCCAACTCTTGTAGGAACTTGGCCGTCTTGAACATGAACATGCCACTATTCCAGCTGAATTCGCCGCTGGCCAAATATTCAACGGCTTTTTCCAGACACGGCTTCTCTACAAAGGCGTCGACTTTAAAGCATTCGCTAGAAAGCGCACTACCGCGCTTGATATAGCCGTAACCCGTTTCTGGATGCCCAGGAATAATACCGAAAGTCACCAAGTGATTTTCAGTGGCATGCTGAATAGCCGTTTTTATTGCCGCGTGGAAGTTATCCACCTTTTTAATCAAATGGTCTGCGGCCAACACCAACAGTATACTGTCGTCGCCTTCTTCTGCGGCCAGATGTGCTGCTAATGCAACGGCTGGCGCCGTGTTACGCCCCACAGGCTCTAGAATAATGTTGGTCGCCAGTTGATCAATTTCACGCAACTGTTCCGCAACCAAAAAACGATGATTTTCATTGCAGATAACCAAAGGTGCCGCAACTTGCACCCCCTCCAGTCCAGACAAGCGCTGCAGTGTCTGCTGCAACAAACTAAATCCACTGTCGTCGATAGATAAAAATTGTTTGGGGAATGACTCCCGCGAAAGTGGCCATAACCGACTGCCAGTGCCACCGGCCATAACCACAGGAATTAGTTTTGACATGAGTTAATCCTTTACTATATAAATATTTTTAGAATAAAAAACCATTAAGTTCCCATGAATTTTATCTGCTAATAATTTTCCACCCAAGCATTCTCTCTTCAATGGGCCCCTCATTTAACAAACAATATAAGAATATCACTATTAAATGAGGTCAACATAGATATATAGCCAAGATAAGTTTGCAATCCACTCTTGCTCTGGGTTTATTTGAAGTACGGGGACTATAAGTAATCATTCATACTCGTTTAGGATTTAGTATATGCGATTTCACTTTTCGCCCTAGTTTTATCGATGGTAACTCTATGAATCGATAAACTAAGTAAGATACTGGTAACGTCAGGATGACACCTATAACACCGAAGAAATATCTGCCCCCTTCACTGAAGTCCGCAATAAGACTCTCATAGACAATCAGTAAGCTTGGGTGTATTAAATACATGGAGTAACTAATAACCCCCATAAATACCATGTATTTATTTTTTATTTTCAACCGAGTTGTCAATAGTACAAAGGAAAGCATGCTTAGATAATAGGTTAATGTATATCGCAAAGTATGACCTGGTTCCATACCATATGATAGGAAACTAACCATAGGAATTACAAATAAAAATATAACAATATAGGTTTTCGCTAATTTTTTGGCGGCCAAATTTCCTTCTAATAAATATGCTCGCCATAGACCGCCGAATGCCATTAATGATAATGCAAGCGGTAATGCTACCGGCAAAGCCACCTCAAACTTACGTTTAGCAATTCCCATAATTATGGCGCAACACAACATGAACAATGAAGAGGTAAAATTAAATCCAGGCCTATTCAACAACCCAAAACCAAACGAAATTACACATAAGAAGTAAAAAACAATCTCTATAAATAACGTCCAATAAACGCCAACAATATCTCTAACCCCCAAGGCGGTTTGAACCATCGTCATATTTGCCAATATTTGACCCACAGGGAATTGCTTACCAAAAAAAAGGGACACCACCAAGAAAAGGAATAATGAAAACCAATACCCTGGATAAAGGCGAAAAAACCTAGAAATTAAAAACGCCTTAACCCCACCGTTATTCCTTTTAAAACTAAACGGGATAATAAACCCACTAATAATAAAAAACAGCACCACACCAATTTTTCCAATGTCTAATAGGTGGGAAAATAAAAACCTATCAACCCCATATATAGGGACGATAAAGTGAGCTATGACCACACTAATTGCTGCTATACCGCGTATAGAGTCAATATACTCCAGCCGAATAGGATCTTTATTTTTATAATTACCTTTCACTTTTATATCCAATTGCGTGGAAATCATCCTGTCATGAACAAAGGATTCCTCAGGCATAGCTGACTCCGTCTTGATGGTGTAAAAAAATTTTTAATGGCCAAAATGTTTATGTGGTGTGATTTATACATGAGAAACAAAAACCCAGAAGGAACTACAAAACCAAACCTGCCCCCTCCATAAAAATCATTTATTTTAAGAAGATATACAACACGGTTAAACAGAATCTCATTACAGTCTCATTTAATGAGATATCCCATTGCAACTTAAACCAAGACAAGCCCCCCCCAGACATGTGAGAGCTGTCACCTCACGAACAGTTCGAACATGCTGGCAAAGGCGCAAGATACGCTACCGCCCTTAGCTCACAGTTACCAATCACTGATTTCTGTTCCCATATTTCGCCCTACCTTGCAGACAAACGGTCTCCTTCCTTTCATTACCTAGAATCCCCAGACAATAAAAAGTGCTATTATTGATGGGAATGAGCGCCCCCCTAGGGGGAATAGTTTTTTGCAACCTACACGAGCTAAATTCAGCATCTGTATACGCGCAATAACATAACGTATAAAAGACTGAAAGAGCAGCTTTCGGCTGCTCTTTCAGATTAATACTTAGAGTAAAATGGCAATTTGTCGCATTATTACTCAGCGGCTCATCGAAAAATACTGCGCCACACGCTTAACATCACTTTCATCAAGCGTCCCCGAATCACTCAACAATGTGATCCAAGATTTTATGTAAGTGTACTTGGCAGAAGCCAGGTCGCGCTGGGCGCTATAGAGCTGTTGTTCGGCATTGAGCACATCAACGTTAACACGCTGCCCTGCCAACACGCTCTGACGTGTCGCCGTTACCTGCGTGGTCGCTGATTTAACCGCCAGTTCGTACGCAGCCAACTTGGCACGGCTACTGATGCACAGATTGTATTGTTTACGCAGATCGTTCAGCGTGCTACCGACTTGCGTATCCATTTCGTACATCGCCTGGCCATATCGTGCCGCGGCCTGGCGAGTTGATGCAGAAACGCCACCACCGGCATAGATTGGCATGCTCACCTGTACGCCAATGCTATCAGTGCGGTATTTCTGGTTGACCGTATTATCGCTACTGGAGTCGTTCTCCGAGTGTGAAGCATAAAGTTGCACCTGCGGCATAAAGCCCGCACGGTTACGCTCTACTTCATACTTCGCTGCATCAACGCCGTGACGTGATGCCGCCAACATAGGGTTATTTTCAAGGGCAATTTTTTGCCATTCTTCAAACTTTGAAGGAATCAATGGGGCTACCTGGAATTTCCCAGGACGCAAGACCTGTACCTCATCCAGTTGGTTGAGCGGTACACCAATAATGACTTCGAGCTCACGCTGCGCCGAATCTAGCGCATCACGCGCTTCGATCTCCTGAGCCTCAGCCAAGCTATAGCGAGCCTGAGTTTCAGAAACGTCCGTAATGGTGCCTTCCCCTGCACTCATTAAACGATCGTTCAGTGCTAACTGCTCTTTATAAGCCGCTTTTTGTGCAGAAGCCAAAGCGATTTGATCTTTGGAATAGGCCACTTCAACATAGGCAGAGATCACCCGTACCGCCAGATCCAGAAACTTGCCGCGGTAGCGTTCGTCCGACATCAATGTTTGCGCTACACCAGCCTTATAGCGCGCGTAGGCCTCATAGTCGAACAACGGCTGCGTCAACGTTACCGAACTGGAATAACTGCGGTACTGCTGCCGTTGAGTCACTTCGCTCACATTGCCAAAAAAGTCACTCGACGGATACTTTTGCGTCTGCCAGTTTCTCGGCGAGTTTTGGTAATTAAGTGATACCTTCGGCAGCAGCCCCGCCCTACCAATGTTTTCGTTTTCGTCTCCCGCTTCTTTCTCTTTTATTGCCGCCCGGAAGGTCGGATCTTTCTCAAGTGCCAGCGAATATGCGTCTATAATCCCTATCGAATGAACCGGCGCAGATATCGCAAACAAGAGGGTACTGATAGTAAGGCCAGCAACCTGTCGTTTAAATTGAATCAAAATTATTCCTCGGTTAATGAAGTATGAGCGCGATCCAAAATAGGTTTAAACAGATAACTCAGCAGTGAACGCGAACCGGTCTTCACAAAAACCTCAACAGGCATACCGGGTTTAATGTCTTCCCCACTGAGCAATTTCATGCCCTCAGGAGAAACAGTAACCTGCATTTGGTAATAGGGTTCGCCATTGGTTTTGTCCACCAATCGGTCGGCAGAAACCAAAGTCACCGTCCCCGGTATTTTCGGGGTCTTGTTCTGGTTGAAGGCAGTAAACATCAGATCCACCGGCAACCCGTTGTACACCTTGTCGATCAACTCGACTTTGAGACGAGAATCAACCACCAGCGTAGCCTGGCTGGGTACAACATCCATCAGGTGGTCACCCGCTCCCACGACGCCCCCCTGAGTAAAGATATTCAATCCAACTACGGTGCCATCCACCGGTGAGGTAATAGCCGTATTGCCGAGGTCAAAGTTCGCCATTTCCAGCTTGTTTCTGAACTCGCTGGTATCCATCTGAGTCTGTGCCAGTTGGGTTCGGACTTCACGCTGATAGTCAGCAAACCGCTGATCGATCCGTTGCTGAGACTCCTGTAGCTGTTTTTGTACCTGACCAATTCGCCCGACTGTTTCATCAATGCTGCTGTTCACTTCCGCAAATTGACGCTGCACTTCCAGATAGCGGTTACGTGGTAAATAGCCGTCCGCGGCTAATTGCTTCATACTGTTCATCTGCTCACGGAGGCTGGAAAGCTGGATCTGTTTGTTAACCCGAGAATCCTGCAAACCTTTCAGTTGAAAGCGCATACCGTCCATTGACTGTTTATAGCCATCAACTTCGCTTTGCAGCCCTTGGCGACGAGACGAAAATAACTGCGTTTGCAATGCGATGATTTCGGCTACGCGTGGCTGAGCCTGGATTTGTTCGAAAACGGGGGAAAAAGTGACCTTACTTAAACCGTCGCGTTCAGCAAGCAGACGGCCTTCAGTGGCCAATGTGGTGTAATACTGATCGCGAAGAGAATCAACCTGTGCCTGAGCCTGTACCTGGCTCAATTGCACCAACACCTCGCCCGCTTTAACCTTGTCGCCTTCTTTTACTGTGATGTTTTTGATAATACCGCTGGCCGGTGCTTGCACCGTTTTGCGATTGCCAGAAACAGTGACTGAGCCGGGTGACGCAACCCCTTTATCCAGTGGTGCAAACGCTGCCCATGCAAAAAAACCAAACAGACCAAGACCAACCACTAACCATCCCATACGGGTAAAACGCCGCTCATCTTGTGGGATTTGTTCTGAATACGAGTCTTGCGGCTCGCCAATGTGCGTAGACATACCAACTCCTTTGACTGCAGGCAGCGCTTCAGCGCCGCCCGGCAAGTTCACAGCTTAATTAATTTGAGTTTTTGGGATATTGCCTTCATCCGGCTCGGAATTGACGGCACGCACCGCTTGCTGCGGAGTTTGCGCCTTTTGCGCATTTGTCAGTGCTTGCAACACCTGCTGTGTAGGACCAAATGCATTGACGGTGCCGTTCACTAACAGCAATAGCTTGCTGGTCATTGATAGCAAGTTGGTACGGTGGGTAATCAGAATCACCGTTTTATTACGCTGTTTAAGGAACAATATTGCCTGATTCAACGCTTTTTCACCGGCATCATCGAGATTGGAGTTAGGTTCATCCAATACGACCAGGGAAGGATCGCCATACAGTGCACGCGCCAGACCAATACGCTGTTTTTGTCCGCCGGATAACCCTGCCCCACCACTGCCGATGATCGTGTCATAACCGTTTGGGAAGCGCAGTATCAGCTCATGCACGCCGGCCAGTTTGGCAGCCTCGATAACCTTTTCTGCATCTAAATCGTTAAACCGTGCGATATTTTCGGCGATAGTGCCACCAAACAGCTCAATATCCTGCGGTAAATAACCGATATAAGGACCCAGCTCGTCTTTGTTCCATTGATATATGTCGGCATTATCGAGCCGCACGATACCTTCACTGACCGGCCAGATACCAACAAGCAAACGCGCCAACGTTGACTTGCCGGAAGCGCTTGGGCCGATAATCCCCAATACATCACCTGGTTGGATAGCAAAGCTGACATTATGTAATACCGCATCAGCCTTCGAACCCGGAGGTGTAGCAGTTACACCTTCAACAGAGACAATCCCTTCCGGACGTGGCAAGGACATACCCATACCACGCGGTGGGTGCTTATCCAGCAATTTCACCAGACGCTGATAGGATAATTTGGCTGAGCTCCAGCTTTTCCAAACGTTAATGACCTGCTCGATAGGAGCGAGCGTGCGTCCCATAAGGATAGAACCGGCAATCATCATTCCTGGAGTGATATGGCCGTCAATCGCCAACCAGCCGCCCAACCCCAGCACTAAAGACTGTAGTGAGAGACGAACGAACTTAGTGATTGAGGTGACTGTAGTGGCGCGCTCACTTGCTATACGTTGACTATTCAAGAACCGTTGATGCAAGTTAAACCAGCGGCCTTTTAAGTTAGGCAACATGCCTAATGCTTCGATCACTTCAGCATTACGCAGATTGGTGCTAGCTAAGCTCGAGGACATAATTGAGAGCTTGCTGGCTTCAGCCAAAGGTTTTTTCGATACCATTTCGTTGATCACGGCCAGCGCTATCAGCAACAACGAACCAACCAACGCGAACAATCCCAACCAAGGGTTAAACAGGAAAATCACCAGCAGATAAATTGGGAACCACGGCGCATCGAAAAATGCAAATAACGCGCTGCCCGTCAGAAACTGCCGTACGGTGGTCAAATCACCGAGCATTTGTCCTGCATCAGAGGAACCATTTTTTAGATTAGACTCATACGCAGCAGTGTAAACCCGCGTATTTAAACGCATATCCAGCTGACTGCCGATACGGATAACAACCATGCTACGCACATACTCCAGCAACGCCATCATGCCGAACATTCCCAGCATAATCAGCGTTAACATCAGCAACGTGATCTCATTGCGTGATGGAAGTACCCGGTCATAAACCTGGAGCATATAGATTGAAGGAACGAGCATTAACAGATTAATAAATGCGGTGAATATGCCAACGGTCCAAAAGACTTTGGTACGTGTCCGTATAACATCCGCAATTTCATTACGCGGTATAAATTGATTCACTTTCTGCCCTTACATCATGTGCACTGTCAGCCCAATCCGCATCAATTACTTCTAAGGAAATTCTTAAAAAGAAAATAAAAACAAAGAAAATCCTCAAGAAGACTCCCCAAACATGCTCGAGACTGCAGATACTTTTTTTAACTATAGGTAGAGAAAGCACATATCAGCAAGGTACAACACGAAAAAAAACCAAGGAAGCAGTGACAGTCAAAGCGAGTGAAAACAACAAGATAAACTGAAAGGAAGACACAAGAGAGGTTATTATGAAAAGGAATAATTTATAGATAATGATACCGATCACAAATTAAAGAAACGGGGAGAATAACCTCCCCGTATTATTTAAAAAGTAACAGTTATCATGAGAACTATTACTTTGCAGAGCTTACACTCACGCGTAGTGCAGATTGTCCACTAATTGCTGGTGGTTTTGACCTGTCAAATAAACGACAGTATCGTTAGCATCAAGTGTGTGGTTATTATTGTTATCAATAATCACATAAGAATCAGCATTATTACCCGTTCCGCTGAACACCACTGATGCCACACCAACTTTAGAAGTCAGTGAGTTCGGGTTACTCAGACCAAGAATCCCCCCCAACAGCCCCACAACACCGGTAGTCAACCCGCCAACCAATGAACCTAACAAGGCGTCCAAAGTATCCGCTGAACGTGTACCATAGTCGCCAACCGCATTCCCCGTATTGGACAAAGTCAAGCCAGATGCAGCATCGACAATCTTATCCTTCGCGGTACTGAAATCGGTGATGGTAACACCTGCTTGTGAGTTACTGGACTTCAAGTCGTACGTATTGGCACCCGCACCACCTGTCAGAGTCGTGTTTCCCAATATGTTGAAGCTATCAGCAGTAGTAGAACCTTCAACTGTTAGCTGATAACCATTCAGACCCAGTGTATTTAGCAGTGGCGTTAACAGAGCAGTAGTTACCGCACTCAGTGGCAGAACATTCAACAGCTGTACGATGATACCATCACCCGTCCCTGCATGGCTTGAATCAAGATTCAGGCCACCGGTATTAGTGGAGGCATTGATATCACGGACATTGCTAAAACCGCTACCTACCGCTAAATTCAGAGCATGGTCACCTGTTACATTGATGGTCTGAACCTGTGCATTGGTACCAGCCAAAGACATAATGTTGCTGAATGACCCCGTACCACCAGAAGCAATATTCACCGTACCCAACGCAGTACCCAGCAATGCGCTACTGCTGCTGTTCAAGCTGATAGCACCTGCATTCACGTTCGCAGAACTCACCGCATCAAAGTTAATATTGAAATGGTCAGTCGCATTCTGGACAAAAGTGAAACTCAACGTACTTGCCGATGTTGCATCACCTTTGACTTCCAATTGTGCCGCAGTCCCGCCAGCAGCGTTAATCACGCTGGCATTGGCCAAACCAGAAATCACAAAGCCCTGAGCACCCAGGTTAGTGGCTGCAGCGCCTTGAGTGACCGTGCCCCCAGTTGTCCCTTCAACCGTAGCCGTCCCGTTGGTTAAACCAAAATCAAAGACGTGAGTTGGAGTTGTTACACTGGTGGTGGTTGGTGAACCAATCAATGGTGTGGTAATCAGAGTACCAACGGATTTACCGATGTACCCTGTCAGATCAATTTGCTCGAAGTTTGAGAAGTTATTGGCATTACTGGTTACAACGCTGGTGCGAACACCCAAAGCATTTTGGTTAGTCACTACAGATTTGGTGATAAAGTTGGCGGAAATAGAGTCTGTGCCAATGCCCCCGTCAGCTTTGATAGTAGTCGCTACTGTGTTAGCGCCGTTTGACACCCCATTACCAGCCCACTGCAAGCTGTCGTTGCCGGCACCAAGGTTAAACTGGCCTGTACCGGTGGCAATATTCGCGGTCGAGGTCACTACCACAGCGTCCGAACCAGAACTGGCATTCAGAATGACATTGCCGTTATTTACAGTAATGTCTACACCCGGGTTAACGCCGTTGTCAGACAGATTAACAGTAGCTGCGCTGGTACCATTAATTGTCAAATTCGCCAGATGGTCAGCGAACTTCAGGTTAACGATGCTAGCTGCGTTGGCGTTCAGCTGAACATTTTGCAAAACCGCAGTTTCGGCATTACTGATCTGGTGTGAAGTCCCGGTATTCACGGTGCCTGTTGCATTGCCGCCAGCCGCTGTTGCCGTCAGTGAGGCGGCAGTTTTGTACAGCAAGCTGGTGCCAATATCGAATTCAAAGCCGTGCTGCTGACTTACTGTCGTAGCATCAGTCGCTGTTGAAGTTCGAAGGTCGTTGATGATGGCTTGAGTAATTACGACTCTATCCGTACCCAATCCATTGTAGTATGCAAGCTGAGCGCTAGTTGCCGCAACACCATGCACATCTGTAAAAATTAACTGAATGTAGTCATTTAATGTAATCCCCTGAGGAAAATGGAGTTTGAACTCAACAGATCCCAGGGCTTCTTTGATCACATCTGCAGAAACCTTAGCTCCGCGCTCTAGCTGTCTTGAATAACTGCTCAGACCAACGGTATCAACGCCTCGATCAAGGACGGATAAGAAGATTGAGGCGACTTGTTCTTTAATTAGAGTACTAGACGGTAAATATCCATCACTATAGCTTGGCGAATTCAAAACCAATTTTTGCTGAGCAGCGAGATCGGCGCCTGATGTAATAGCCTTCAAGGAATCATAAACATTAACAATGACCTGCGCACGGCTAGTACCGGAGCTGAGCTCATTTAAATAAGTATTTAATTCAGTAGTAGTAGGCGCACGTAAA
Organism: Serratia grimesii NBRC 13537; assembly: GCF_001590905.1. Lineage (GTDB taxonomy): Bacteria > Pseudomonadota > Gammaproteobacteria > Enterobacterales > Enterobacteriaceae > Serratia > Serratia grimesii. The sequence continues at coordinate 348,817 of NZ_BCTT01000006.1, read as the reverse complement.
TATCCTGCTTTAAAGATTGTGTTAATGAATGTCGATGCCGATGCAGTTACTAATGATTGCTTCGTCAACAATAATGCGGTAGCCACATTCAACTCAGTGAAACTTCCATTGTTGATTCCGGTACCATAAGTATTTAAAAAATCAGCAGTTGGACCAGTCCCCATTACATAAGCGATTCCACGTACAGTCGTCCCCCCCAATCCAGCTGCCGTACCGTCCCCACTATATAAGGCCACATTAAGGATCTGCTGAAAATTATTTTGTTGAGCTAATATAGTACTGTCAAATCCTTCATAATTAGAAAGTTGAGACGTTAAATTGGCAATGTTTTGAGATAATGTATTACCATTCGACAAAAGTCCAGAAAGTACCGCCCCAGATGGTGCGCTTCCATAAACGTTAGTATATATTGACGTTAATATATCAGAGTTAGATTTACCATTATATAGGGTCAAGCCAGCACTTGATGTCAGCAACGAGTCGACAAACTGGCTGGTTGTGAGAGATCCATTCTCAAGATTACCCGCTTGCGCATCAAAGAACGCATGCGTCGCTTTGGCACCTAACGTGGCATAGTAAAGGGCTACGATACTTTCTTGAGCTGCTAAAGAAGCCATAAAAAACCCCCAGTCATTCAATATGATGGACGATAAATTAAAAAGTAAAAAACACAAACTGCAATTTAAGTTAAGTGCAGGAAGGTTTAGCTGTCAAGATTGACAAAATAATAAGTTCAATAGCATAAAATAAAAAAACATACGGGAATTATTGCTTGCTAACGATTTCTATTTGAATGGATTTTTAGCAGAGTGGAAATACATGAAACTCGAGGATAATCAGTATACTAGAGCCTGACTGTAGCGAGGTATGACAACGAGGGAGGTCTGGCAGTTACGAAGTGGAAATAGTGAAATTTTGAGGTTCTAGACAAAATCATAGTGATAATGAGTTTGTCTAGAATGCCTACAATTGATGTAGCCTAGCAAGATTTAGCCAATTACTTTTTAAAGAGATAGACTCTAGGGTCTAAAGTCAATAAGTGGATTTTTGCAATGACTCCTTTTTTGAAAAAGTAGTTAAGAAAAGTTAAAGAAATAAACTCTGTCAATAACGAAGTTATTGCTGCTCCCATAATCCCGTAAGACGGAACTAAAATAAAGGTAAGCGGGATATTTATCAGAAAAACAACAACCGTTTTATATGACAAATAGTGATAACCTGATTCCTTAATAATATACCTGTGTGCGACGGGCCCCATAGCAGAAAAGGCGGTCGCCACTGAAAGAATAATCATAATAGGATATGCCGATGCATATGCATCACCATACAATAGTAAAACAACTTGTTTCCCTACAACCACAATACCAAAAATTACAATAATGCAAATGGCAATGACGAGACCATTTAGTTTAGCCGTTATCTTTATTGCAGCACTCTCATCCTTTATTTTATAAATTTCACTAAAGAAAGATGTTATAAATGCCAAGGTTACAAAAGTCCAAGATGACGCCAAAACACTGGCGGCAGAAAAAACGCCAAGCTCAGCGGTAGAACCATATTTGGCGAGTACTAACTGTGATAATCTGGTATACAAAGTTATTGAGACACCAGAAATTGCCAATGGCAATCCTGCAAAGAACATATACCTCATGTATCTACGTCTGACATCCCAAGCTAGTTTTATACTTTCTACCGACCTATTTCTTTCAGTTTTTCTGAAGAAATACAATCGAATAAAGTAAGGAATTAACGTTGTAGTGACTATAGGGATGGCAAGATAAATGACCGGAAGTTCAAAGTGTGAGATGACAAATCTAATACATAAGCTAATAATTAATCCAATGGCGTTAGCTATCGTATTAAATTTAGAGTTGAGTGTTGCATCATTGTAAATAACAAGAACATCTTGCGTTATGAAATAAGTGGCAATACAACTGGCAACGCAGAAAGCCAACGTCAGAAAATCAAATGTATAGTAAACATATATCAGAACCAGCAGTGATGATAGAACGAAAACAATACCACGCAGCAATTTAGTTGACTGCATAAGGTTTATTCCTGAGCGTCTATTTTGACTTACCCTTTTGAAAACAAGATGCTCAGAACCAAACAAGGCAATTGCCTGGATTATTACGAAAAGTGATGCAGCAAAAGATATAGCCCCAAAGGCAGAAGGTCCAATATATTTAGCCACATATGATGTCACAAAAATCAAACCAAATATCGATATTACTTTTTCTAAGATCATCCAAAAGGAATTTCTAAAGACTTTAAGCTTCATTGCAGCACACCTGAATACCCTTCATTACATATTAATACTTCGACGGATAGTTTAGTCATCCTCAACCTTTTTATGATTTGTGATGATATAGTAGTAAGTAAGGATGATAAAACTATCAAGAGTGAAGAAAGATACTGTTGCAGTAAATATCACCAGTATGGCAACATCGTAACTATCTAACTTAAGTATAACAAAAAAGAATACAATACCAACAAATCCCAGAAGCCCCATATCCATGATTAATCCGGATAGACCAACAGCAGGCATCATTCCCTGATCGGCTAGGAATTTAAACACAGGTTGATAATCAACTAGACAATTATAATCAGTATTACATCCATATAAAAGATTACCTATATTCATATGTAGCATCAGATAGGATGCAGACAATCTATGAGCGATTGAGTCATTAGCCGTAAAGTAACTAGGAGAGCCTATATTTAAAAATTGGGCGAGCGCGACAAAAATAATCACAAGGGCGATAAACGTAATAATTACAGGTATTTTTTTCAAGAGTCTTCGCATAGGGTAAAGAATCATAAAAAAAACCAATGATATAGAAGACTTTGATAGGCTAAAAGCGTACCCCAAGAAGAAAAGGCACTTCTCAGGAAGGCTGAGTTTATGATCTCTTATTCGTATCATAAAACATATAATCAAAAGTGAGGCAAAAAAACCAGCCTCTCGAGAAAGACCTGACATTCTAGGGAATAAAAATAAAACGTACTGATTAGTGTAAGTATTCGTCGCAAAATCCCCCCAAAAAAACCGTGACATCGAGCTTGGACCAATAATTACTGAATAGGCAGGGCTTATCTGATATGCTATAAACTGTATGACACACCAAAGGATTGATATAAGCATACAAATATAAACTTTATTTGTAATATGACTTCCTATCTTTAATAAATATGACACACCTAGGATTAAAATAGCCGATTTTACGGCAAGATCAAACCGTAGGAAAAGAACACACATACTTAACCAAACAAATACACAAAGAAGAACCGGTTTAGATATTTTCCTAAGTGTACTTATATATTGATAATCCAGAATAACCAATGGAATCCATAGATAAAAAGTAGTATTTGAAATATATGGGCTTAACGGGCTAGCGATGATAAATAAAGCAATCAAGCATCTCAACAACTTCAGATAGAGAGACTCGCGACTACTTTCACTTATACACATCTCATTTTTCAGCACGGTTGTCATTACATTTCCTTACAAGGAAAATTTCAATCTTGAATAGCATTCAAAAATGCGCCCGCATAACTAACCACGCGCGCGTCAATCACATTTATTTTAATATGCACCATCTCTACGAAGAACAACATTAACTGTCTTAAATAAGATAGCTATATCATTCCATAAGGCCCAGTTCTTTACATACCAAGCATCAAAGTAAACTCGTGTATCATAATCAATATCGTTACGTCCACTAACTTGCCATAGCCCTGTCATTCCTGGTTTCGCCATTAAATAATAATCCACATCCCCTGCGTAACGTTCCAATTCAGCTTCAACGATTGGGCGAGGCCCAACCAGGCTCATCTCTCCAATGAAAACATTCCATAATTGTGGCAATTCATCCAAACTTGTTTTACGAATAAATGCGCCAATTTTTGTTACCCGAGGATCATTTTTAAGTTTAAAATCTTTATTCCACTCAGCCCGAGCATCTGCGTCACTCTCGAGTAATTGAGAAAGTACCTCTTGAGAGTTAACTACCATTGAGCGGAACTTAAGGCATTTAAATCGCTGTCCACTCCGGCCTATTCTCTCATGACCATAAATAGCCTTTCCACCATCTTTAGACACTAAATAGGCCAATAAAATCAATATCGGTGAAAGAAGTAGCATAATAGAAAAAGAGCTCACAATATCGAATAAACGCTTGGTAAATCGTGAAGAACGTTTAGCCAAGTTATTACTGACTCTCAAAATCATCACTTCGTGACTAAAAATAAAAGACATATCCGTACCATAAAGAGGCACGCCTCGAAGAGTCGGGATCACCGATACAGACCGACAATTATTCTTAGCAAGGTTTTTCAACCACCAATCGCGTAAGCTATGTTGCTCAAATTCTAAAGCGACTATAAATTGAGTATTGTCTATATCAACTAAACGCCATAGCTCTTCCTCACTATCAATGAGTGGTATCCCTAGATAACTTTTTTTATCGGATGACCCTGTGCATACAAAGGCTTCAACTTTAAAACCCAGTACCTCTTCACTTTGTAGTGCAGCATAAGCCTCGAATGCATTTCGACCAGAACCGATAATTATCGTATTTTTTTTCCACAGGTCAAATTTGTTGAGTATACGTTTAGCCACACTCCGGCCAATAGGTACTAGAACAAGGATAATGACCCAAGTAAATAACCATAAAAGGCGAGAGAAGTTCCATTTAGAGAAGGCCACCAATGCCAAGTCAAGCACTGAGAAAATTATCAAGGTTCGTATTATTTCTTTCAACTCAAACCAATAGGGTTTTCTATAAGAATAATGTCTAAGTCGCGTCCAGAACCATGTTATACATATAATTGAAAGCACAAAGTGTGACGTAATCCTAACATTCAACTCCTCTGGAAGAACAAAATCACTAGTATGCGTAGAGAATAAACCAATCAATATATAGGCTAAAAATATGGCGACATTGAAAAATACGATATCTGATATTGCTAGGAACATCTTTGGAAAAAGACCGATCCAAAAGTTACTATTTTTTTTCATCAGTTTTACCCATTTTCAAACCCCTTAATTATTTAGTAAAAATCTTTTTTAAATCATATAAAAATTTAATTTTCGCCACTAAAATAATAACAACATCAATAAATTATCTTTTTTCTATTTTCGAATTCATTCCATCTTGCAGTGATATAAGTATCCATTTCTTTTCTAAATCTCTCACAAGAGAAATTTACTGCATGATTGCGACAATCCTCTGCATAAATTCTATCTTGTATAGTTTCGAATTGACTCACCGCATCCTTTATTGAATCAGCAGTCTGTTTATCAAAAAAAACACCTGTAGGTTTAGACGCCACACCATACGGCCTAACGGTCTCAAGAGAGCCACCTTTCCCAAAAGCTATCACCGGAGTACCACAAGCCTGAGCTTCAACTGGGGTAATACCAAAATCCTCTTCAGCGGCAAAGACAAATGCTTTTGCACGCTCCATATAACTTTGCATTATATCGTTATTTTGATACCCCATGATCTCAACATTTTTACCCGCTTTCATTTTTATTTTTTCTATTTCACTACCATTACCGATCACAACTAGCTTTTTATCGGGCATCGCACTAAATGCTTCTACAATCAGGTCAACACGCTTATAAGGGACCAACCTGGATGCTGTTATATAGAAATCTTCTTTATTCTCCCTGAAATTAAAACGTTCCACATCCACTGGAGGGTATATAACGTCTGCATGCCGACCATAAACCTTATTGATTCGACGAGCTATAAACTGAGAGTTTGCAACAAAATGATCCACTCCATTTACGGTACGTAAATCCCATAATCGAACTTTATGCAACAACCATTTTGCGAGTAAACCTTTAATACCTTTATCCAATCCTGACTCTCGAAGATATTGATGTTGCAGATCCCATGCATATCGGATAGGAGAATGAACATAACTGATATGCATTTGGTCTGGACCGGTCAATACGCCTTTTGATACAGCATGACTACTTGACAAAATAATATCGTGATGCGAAACATCTAGCTGCTCGATGGCTAACGGCATTAACGGAAGGTATTTTTGATAAATTTTCCGAGATCTAGGTAGTTTTTGAATAAATGTCGTAGTTGCGTGCTTACCACTGAAATTATTTCTGGACTCATCCGATAAAAAATCGACCACAGAGTAAAGATCAGCATCGGGATAAAGTTGAATAAATTCTTTTATAACTTTTTCAGCACCAGCATATGTAACCAGCCAATCCGCTACAATGCCAATATTAATTGTCCCCTGGGACATTAGAAATCTCCTTAAAAGAATAAATAATAGAATTGCTTATCGTCGGCTATAGACTGTAAATATAGCCATAAAGCAAACTTCAATATTTATTAAGATTCTATTGATTCAGTTGATTGATAAGAGAGTTTAATTTTTTCGCGGAATTACCCCATGAGAAACGCGTAATATTTTCGTAACCTTTATTGATAATTTTAGCTCTCTCATCAGGGTTTTTAGCTATAAAATTCATAGCATTTGCAATTTCCCTTTCACTATGCGGGTCGAAAAAAATTGCACTATCCAACAAAACTTCAGGCATAGATGCCGCATGAGAAGATAAAACAGGGCATCCACATGCTTGTGCCTCAAGCGGGGGTATACCAAAGCCTTCATAGAAAGACGGAAAAATGAATGCGTGTGCCGTAGAATATAACGTAGCTAATTCTATATCTGAAACACGACCAAGATATTCAATTCTTCCATCATTATCATCTAGTGATTCATCAAGCCCGATGCCGTTAAAGTTTTTATTTTTTTCACCAATAATCTTTAATGCGAAATCTTCAAGTTCTTTATTTTTTTTAAAAGCGCTGATCAATCCATGAAAATTCTTATGAAAATTAGGCGATGATACAGCCAAGAAAAAATGCTTTTTATTCTCACTTTGACTTATTGTTTTTTTAAAAATATCACTCGCCGCATTATAAATAACACTAATTTTTTCTTTATCGTAATGATAAGTATCAGTTATTTCTTTTTTTGAAAATTCACTAACAGTGATTAATGAACGGCTCTTTTTTAACATTAATGGAATTAGAGTATTATATATTAATCTAAATTTCCATGAGTAGCTCTGAGGGTATTTCTTATAAGTAACATCATGATGCGTCACAACTTGATTTTTATACAGAATTGGCCCCGTATTCCCTAAGTTAATCAGAAGCCCTCTTCCATTATTTTTTAAAAATTTTGGAAGTTCGACTTGCTCCCAATAATGTCCGCCTCTCTTACCCACAACTACAACATTGAGTTGCGAGGCAATATCATGCCTAAGAATATCTGGAGGTGATAAGAATACGATATCATCTCTTATTTTCTTTAATTCAAGGCTTATTTGCTCTGCAAAACGCTGAACTCCAGTGAGATTTTGAGTCAAAAACCTTGCATTAACATATATCATAATTAAGTAAGTACCTTGCTCTATGTGTGTTAAAGCTCTTAGGCATGATCGAAAAAAGTGAATATAGCGTACGGCAGGCAGAATTAACTCTGCCTGCCAGTTACTTTCAAAAATTAACTTTTATACTCATACTGATAATAATCATAGTAGTTTGCAGCTCGTCTCTCTACGGCATTCAATATCACACCTTTGATATCAACACCATTTTGTTCAAAGCGACGTATACTCACTTCTATTTCTTTCACAGTGTTCATCGCAAAACGAGCTACCATCAAAGATGTCCCAACATGACGACCGATAATAGCTGCATCTGTTACGGCCAGAATTGGAGGAGTATCAATTAACACTAAATCGTAGTTATCATTACACCAACTTAATAATTGCTCAAGTCGAGACGTCATCAATAACTCAGCTGGATTCGGCGGCACTTGTCCACGAGAAATAAAATCCATGCCGTCAACATCGGTTTTTTTGATCGCTTGCTCAACTGATATCTTATTTGAAAGTATATCAGAAAGACCGTTCGTTCCATCAAAACCGAGTAAACTATGAGAATATCCTTTTCGCATATCAGCATCGATGATAAGCACCCTTTGCCCCGTTTGAGCAATAACAGCAGCCAAGTTGATACTGACAAACGTTTTACCGATGTTCGGACTAGCCCCGGAAACCATTAAAACATTATTTTTGGACTCCATCATTGCAAAATGCAAACTTGTTCTAAGGCTTCTAATTGCTTCTATTGCAAGGTCTGCAGGATTCTCTTTCGATAAGAGGTTTCCCTTCCCAGGTTGATGACGCTTCTTATAATTGGCATACGTTTCTTTATCTTTCTTTTGCTGCCATTCAGAGAATGGTATGCTCGCGTATACGTTGATGCCCTCTTGTTCTAGTTGTTCTGGGCCTTCAATCCCTTTATGCAGCATTGTTTTAAGTAAAACAATACTAACGGATATTAGAAGACCGAACATAGATGCAATGATTATGACAAGTGCTTGACGCGGTTTAACTGGTTTTATTTGCGTAATGGCCGGATCGACAACCCGAACATTGCCAACTGTACTAGCTTTAGTAATGCTCAGCTCCTGTTGTTTATTCAACAGTTGCATATAGATTTCTTTTCCCGCATCAACATCACGCGTTAAGCGAATAATTTCTTGTTGCGTTTTCGGCATCCCATTAATTTTCTTATTCAGATTGCCTTTTTCAGTTTCAAGCGTTTTTCGCTTTTCCAATAACGCCCGATAAGCGGGATGCTCTTTGGTATAAAGCTTTGATATTTCAGCTTCTTTGAAAGTCAACTCATTTAATTGGGATTCAGTGGCAACAATCGTATCAAGCATTGATTTAGCTTCCAGCGATAAATCTACTGAAGAGTTCTGTTGCCTAAATAGATTTAATTTATTTTCCGCTTCATCTAATGACGCTCTAACCAGAGGTAGCTGCTCTTTCAGGAAAGCTAAACTTTTTGCTGCCTCTTCAGATTTTCGCTCAACATTTTGTAGGAGATAATTATTGCTAATACTTTGCAGGACTTTCTTCGCAAGGTTAGGATCTGGGTTTAAATAACTTAAGCTCAGAACGCCAGTGTCCTTGCCTTTGTCAACAACTGTTAATGAATCCAGTATATTATTTATAGCATATATCTGGTGAACTTTCTTTACCAGGAAAATAGTTCCTGGTTGAGCGTCTATCGCGGTAACCAACATACTTGCATAGTCTGAGCTGGCGAATTCACCAACTTTTCCTTTAAGAATATCCTGGCCGTCTGAATATAGGATATAATTTTCTTTATCAATTACTTTCAATTCCAAATCAGACCCAATTAGGTTATCCCTGAAATTTACTCTCGATAAAGCTATTCTTGGCGTTCCTGCTGACGTTAATCTTGCCCAACCTTTACCAAAAATAGGAAAGCGTTTTACTTCAACAATCGTATCTAATCCTAAATCATCAACTGTCTTTCCGATAACCATTCTTGACTGAATAAGCTCAATCTCAGTAGATGAGGATCCCGCTTCATTACTCTGCATCATTTGCGACAAATCACTCAGAATCGCGTTACCCGTTGGGTTTTCAACCTGTATCAACGCATCTGATTGATAAATAGGAGTTGCAAATATCGCATATACCATGCTTGCAACAGAGAATAAAAGGGTTATTCCTATAATCAACCAACGGTGGTCAATCAACATCCCAAACAATCTGCCGAGATCGATATCATCGTGACTACTACCCGTAGTGCTGGCTCTTTTATTGTCAGTCATTGTAATCTCTATTAATCAATTTAGTGCTTTAGCCCATTTCTGAGCTGATTCAGCCAACAAATTATATACAATCTCGAATACCTCATCACTTTTACGATAAGGATCCACGACCTCTTTTTTATCATTCCAATGACCAAATAGCATGGTTTTTCCGCGAGCCTCCGGCGAATACTGACATACAGCATCAATGTGTCGTCGTTCCATTACTAGGATCAACGAATTTTTTCTACACATGTCTGCCGTTAACTGTCTAGCTATATGTCCGTCCAAACTCACACCATAGTTACTGGCAACCGCTGATGCTTTATCATCAGCACTTTTACCGACCAGTGCCGATATCCCAGCCGAACTCACACTCTTATCCGGTAATAAATCTTTCAGTAACCGTTCTCCAATAGGTGAACGGCATATATTTCCGACACAAACGACCAAAATAGAATCAAACATTTGTTATTTCCTATGGCCAATTACGAATACGCAATGTACCTTCAGTTAAATTATTATAGCTGGATATAGTAGGAGCCAATTGTGAAATCAGACGATTCCAACGAACTATTGGTGCTGCGGTAACATATACAATATCGTAAGGTTGTAATTGAAATTCAGTTCCCATTACCATAGCGGTAGCATCAGCCATATTTAGTTGATAAATATTTGCAAGCTTGCTTCCTTGGGTGCCACGTAAAGGTCGTATAACAAAAACTCCCGTAGCATCGGACGTTGTCTGGTCAAGACCAGCTGCATTACCAAGTGCTTCTGTGAGCGTCATTCCACTACGATCCATTTTTAGCGTTGCTGGTGTCTTAACTTCGCCCATAACAAACACTTTAAGTTCATCATTACGAGGTACGTAAACAATATCACCAGGGAAAAGAAGTCTGTTCTGTGTTAAATCGCCATTTTGCATCAGCTTCTGCAATGATAAAACTTGTTCTTTTCCCTCATGCGTCAACACAATATTACGCCAATCGGCATTAGCACTTAGCCCGCCAGCAGCATTAATTGCATCCAGAATGGTTAACGGTATATTGGTGATCGATTGCTGACCCGATTTTTCAACCTCACCAGTTATGTAGGTTTTCTGAGAGCGGAAAGCCGCAATATTCACATCAACTTGAGGGCTTTCGATATACTGAGTTAAACGATTAGAAATTTCAGTTCGAACCTGACTAGCCGTTTTGCCCGCAACCTTGACTTTTCCAATATAGGGATAAAAGATAGTTCCGTCTGCTTGCACCCAGTTACCCGTATCACTGGCGCTACGATACTGCCCGGCAGGTGTTGTAAGTTCAGGATGGTCCCAAACAGTCACGTTAAGAACATCGCCTACACCGATCTTATATTCATAATTTCTAATTGCCTGTTCAAGTGACGCATTAGGTTGAGCTACAACTTTTACGGGCCTAAGCTTGGCAATCAGTGAAGGAGTCAATGGATAAATGTTGACCATATCATCAATATTAAAATCACTATCTTCTTGTTTAACAATGTTTTTGCTATCTTGACTCAAATGCTGTCCTGGGATGACAGTACATCCGGTTAGCATCGTCCCATATACAATAATTGCTAAAGCTTTAACTCTTGGATTTATCATTATTGGTCGCTACCATCTAAATATTGAAGTTGAATTTATGCTAATTGATTTTGAATATGATAGAGTATTTTATCTCGCAGTGCTGCAACTTCATCGCCTGAAACTGCATAAAGGCTATTTTTAGGCAAATAATCTAGCATGCCATCCCTTGCAGCAGCAATGATCGGCACATCCCGTGCTTGGGCTTCTAACATCACAAGCGGCACCCCCTCGAAAAGCGATGGTATTACCAAAAAATCAATATTATGGGTAGTGGCAATACGCCATGAATCGTCAACCCAACCATGAAGCGCTAACCCAATGTTTTTTGGCAGCTTATGTTGCATTGCTTTTAGTTTATGTAGATCTGGTCCATCACCCACTACATGAAGTGTAATTTTGTAGTCGCTGATCCCTGTCAATGCGTCAATGAGAATATCGTGACCTTTTTGATGGAATTGCACCCTACCGATAATAAAGATATTTATCTCATCATCATTATCAAGATCTCTCTCTTTAGGTTTTTCAGGTATTCCCTCCTCACTCACAAAGTTGTGTATGAGTGATACTCTCGCGTTTTTATTTTTTAGTTCTATTTCATGTTTAAAACATTCGGATATTGTGATGTATTCCTCACAAGTTTTATAAATAATCTTTGCGAAAAAATCTTTAAGCGTAGCTAGCTTGGCACCCATTTTCCTGAAAGAATGTGCGTAGGGTATGTAGCTAATTATTTTACTATGCAACAATTTTCCTGAAACTATAAATCCAACACCTTGCAAAATATCACCTTGAACCAAAATTATATTTCTTTCCTTTGATAAGGTTTTAATTATTTTAATGCATCGATATAGATAAAACGGATTAAAAAAGGCGTGTAAAAATTCTGGTTTTGAATCGTTTGATTTGTATGTTTTAAATTCAAAATGGTTTGTTTTTATAATTTTCTCAAGCTTTTTATTATCACTCGGGAAAATGCAAAAAATGTCATTGACATTTCTATTCCCTTGAGACAATATTTTCCTTATTATTTCTAATGCCATTATTTCATGTCCCCCAACAAATTTGCTCGGGAAAATAAAAATCAACTTTTCTTGATTCATTTGAAGAATGAATTTATCAATATCAGCTTTTACGATTTCATCTTGAATACTATTCATCCTACATCATCCACTATAGTTATCCACAATCGTCATTTCTTTTTTCGTGAACATCATGTATAAAAGGAAGTATAAATAAATTTAAAAACAGTATAAAATATACTGAGAGAAACTAATTATGTTCGATTTCTTGAACCTTCGACCATATTTTTTACACAGGGAACATTTTCCTTTATAGATTGCTTGACATATATTTTTAAATTTTCAAAAGTAAAGTTATTTAATAAATCATCAATCTTCAGAGGCTCGCTGCGATTCATTTTATCTTGGAAGTAAAGATGCTTAAGTTTTGATTTATTTAGTTTTTCCCTGTGCGTTAAAATGAACATTTCGTAGCCGATTTTTGCTTTATTACCAGTGGTAATTCTGCCTAACTCGTGGTCAACATTCTGTATATAAGTCGCTTCCAAATGTTTAAAACCCGGGCCGTATAAATCTACCAGTCGGAACCATGCGTCATAATCTTGCCATGCCGGGAACTTTTCATCAAAGCCGCCAATGCTTTGCAAGTAATCCGTTTTCGTAAAAAGCTGATTGCCAACATGATTTTTAAACCCCATCATATCTCTGCTTATGACCCCACTAAAGTTACCCATTACTCTCTGGTGAGTACCATAATTCATTATTATATTGCTGCAAACAAAAGCACATTCTTTATCTTCGAACACCTCCACAAGGGTTTTAATGCGATTTTCCTTGAACTGATCATCATCATCTAAGCCAGTAATATAGTACCCTTTCGCCGAGAAAATCCCCATATTTCTGGCAGAACAGGCTCCCTGAGGGACTTCACTCCTAAAATATTTAATTCTTTTATCAAAAGTAGACAACTTTGCCACAACATCTTCAGTTCCATCAGATGAGCCATCGTCACAGACAAGAATTTCAATATTTTTATATGTTTGTTCTTGCACTGACCGGATTGCCCGCTGGAGCATTAACTTACGATTATGTGTAGGGATATATACAGATATCAATTTATCTTCTACCACTTTCATTTCCTTAATATATTTAATTGGTAATATCTGATTGAAAATCGGTGATGTAAGATATTGTCATCAGTTTAATTTTCCTCATAGGCCAATTGATAATTAGCCTATGTAGATTTACGTTCAAGACTACGGAAGTATCGCGTTAATCCATTGTTTAAACTCAATACCTTGACTTGGATGCCGTAAACCATAGGTCACAAACGCCCGCAGATACCCCATTTTTTCACCACAGTTGAACGACTCTCCCACCAGCTCTGTCGCCTCGACCGGTTTGTGTTTCAGTAATTCAGCAATAGCATCTGTCAGTTGAATACGTCCCCACGCCCCTGGCTTTGTTTTTTCCAAGATCGGCCAAATATCAGCCGAGAGAACATAGCGCCCTACTGCGGAGTAATTGGATTTCAACTGAACTTCACGGCCCGGTTTTTCGATAATAGACGTCATGCGAGAACTTTCGCCCGGTTGCAATTTATTCGCTTCACATTCAACTACCGAGTAATCGTACAGCACATGCTCATCAGCAGCCTGTACCAATACCTGGCTCAGTCCCGTCTGTTCAAAGCGGGCAATCATATGAGGTAAATTATCTTTCTTCAGGTCGGCTTTGGCGTCATCAAGCAGGACATCGGGCAAGAGAACTACAAAGGGTGAATCCCCTACCAAGGGTTTGGCACAAAGTACCGCATGTCCTAACCCCTTTGGCTGCCCCTGACGAATGTGCATCAGCGTTACGCCTTTAGGGGTAATTGACTGAACCTCTTCCAGCAGTTGACGCTTCACACGAGCTTCAAGCATCGCTTCCAATTCAAATGAAGTATCAAAGTGGTTTTCAATCGCGTTTTTCGATGAGTGTGTCACCAGGATAATTTCTTTGATTCCAGCAGCGACGCACTCATTGACAATGTATTGAATCAACGGTTTATCTACGATCGGCAACATTTCTTTTGGAATGGCCTTGGTTGCAGGCAGCATACGCATACCCAAGCCTGCAACAGGAATGACAGCTTTCAACGTGGTCATGATAATCCTCTTTCAATATTGTGATCGTATTTTCAGCCGCAACTCTATTTGCTATTTAGCGTTTGCTTCAACCACTGGGTAAAATCTTCGCCTTCAGAGGCATGACGCAAGCCATATTGCACAAACGCTTTCATGTAACCCAGCTTATCACCACAGTCGTGCGACTTGCCGCTCATATGGAAAGCCTCTACGGTTTGTGCATCCATCAGCATGGCAATCGCATCAGTAAGCTGGATTTCATCTCCCGCCCCCGGCAACGTTTTTTCCAGCAACGGCCAGATATCGGCGGACAGGACATAACGTCCCACCACAGCCAGGTTTGATGGAGCATCTTCACGGGCAGGCTTTTCCACGACCGCAGTCATCGGAGTACTCTCACCTGCTGCCAACGCCGCACCGCCACAATCCACCACGCCGTATTTCGAAACATCCTGCTCCGGTACCGGTTCCACCATAATCTGGCTATAGCCAGTTTCTGTGAAACGCTGGATCATTTTGGCCAGGTTTTCTTTACGCAAATCGGCTGTCGAGTCATCCAACAATACATCAGGTAACAACACCACAAAAGGATCATCGCCGACCATTGGTTTAGCGCATAAAACGGCATGGCCCAAGCCTTTTGCCTGGCCTTGACGAACCTGCATCACTGTTACATCGGCTGGACAGATAGTCTGAACTTCTTCCAGCAGTTGACGCTTCACACGAGACTCTAGAACGGCTTCAAGCTCAAAAGAAGTATCGAAGTGGTTCTCAATCGCATTCTTAGAGGAATGAGTTACCAGTACGATATCTTTAATTCCTGCCGCCACACACTCATTAACAATATACTGAATCAATGGTTTATCGACCACCGGCAGCATTTCTTTAGGAATGGCTTTTGTCGCAGGTAACATACGGGTTCCCAGGCCAGCTACGGGAATCACAGCCTTCAGTCTCTTTTGCATGTTTTTCATCCACAATCAATAATTATAACGTAGCCGAACTAAGCCTTATCCAGGATACTTATGAAGACGGGAACGGAATGGTTCAGACACGCTACCGCCCCTGGCTCTCAGCTACCAATGCACTATCATCATTTTCTATGGAGCAACCAGGAGGCCCAATCGCGTTTTAATGTAAATTCAAGGCGATGTTCTTTGCTGAGCGCGAATCATGTCACACAAAGCAAAAATAATTCCGCCCTTATAACCAAACGATGATACTTGTAAATGTTTATGTGGCTAAGATTCTTATACTATTGCCTTATCGATACAAGCCTAAGATACCTGTTAAGTACCCTTTTCAGAATAAGACTACGCATAGACGTTGACAGGGTAAATCGTAGCAGCTAAAAAAGCTCGTAACAAATTGATTTTTAATAATTATATTTCAACCACCTTATAAGCAAACACTCAGAGTCATATTCTCGAAAAACACCATCCCTCCCACTAAAATGCCCTCTCTATCGCAATAACTCATCCGCTCAGCCTAATAGGGCGATGATTTTTTATGCACTAAATTAGCTTAACCTCACCCTATCTTAGATGCACATTCCCTCCCTCAAGGTTTTAAAGTTGAATTTTCCCGCCTCAACACCCATCATTCCCCTGCGGCATAAGCCGTCGAACTTACAGGTGAAATTGGGCGTATGGAATGGATCGCAGATCCAACAATTTGGGCCGGCCTGGCCACTCTGGTCGTGCTGGAAATCGTTCTGGGTATAGACAACCTTATCTTTATTGCCATTCTGGCGGAGAAATTACCAAAACATCAAAGGGATAAGGCCCGTGTTGTCGGCTTATTGCTCGCATTGTTGATGCGCTTAGCGCTGTTGGCGTCCATCTCATGGTTGGCCACACTCACCCAACCGCTGTTCTTTGCTTCTGGACACCCTTTCAGCGGCCGCGATCTTATTATGTTGGTCGGGGGCATCTTCCTGCTATTTAAAGCCACCATGGAGTTGAACGAGCGGCTGGAGGGTAAAGATGAAGAACAACATGGCCCGCGCAAAGGTGCCCGTTTCTGGCCGGTTGTGGTGCAAATCGTGGTATTGGATGCCGTCTTCTCGCTCGATTCAGTGATTACCGCCGTCGGCATGGTCGATCATCTGGCAGTGATGATGATAGCAGTTTGTATCGCGATCGGACTGATGTTGCTGGCCAGCAAGCCACTCACGCGCTTCGTCAACGCCCACCCGACGATCGTTATCCTGTGCCTGAGCTTTTTGTTGATGATTGGCTTCAGTTTAGTTGCTGAAGGATTCGGCTACCATATTCCGAAAGGCTATTTGTATGCTGCCATTGGTTTCTCGGTGATGATTGAAGCGTTAAACCAATTGTCCCAGTTCAACCGTCGTCGTTTCCTGTCAACGGTGCGACCGTTGCGAGAACGAACTGCGGAAGCCGTATTGCGCATGCTGAGTGGTAAGCACGAAGAAGCCGAAGTGGATAGCCACTCAGCCAACCTGTTGGCCGATAGTACCAATGAAAGCGGTGAGATTTTCAATCAGCAAGAACGCCATATGATAGAACGGGTGTTAGGCATGGCGCAGCGCACAGTAAGCAGCATCATGACTTCACGCCACGATGTGGAATATCTTGAGCTGAATGATCCGCAAGAAAAGCTGACACAGTTGCTTGAGCGAAATCAGCATACGCGCATTGTCGTGGTGGAGAACAGTGCCAGCGATGAACCGCTCGGCGTCATCCATACTATTGATGTGCTGAAACAGCAATTAGCTCAGGCGCCGCTCGATTTACGGGCATTGGTCCTTCAGCCACTGATATTCCCAGAGCAATTAACTCTGTTGAGCGCGTTGGAGCAATTCCGCCAGGCACAGACGCATTTTGCCTTTGTCGTCGATGAGTTTGGCTCGGTCGAAGGAATTGTGACACTGACAGACGTGATGGAAACCATTGCCGGTAACCTGCCGGAGGCGGGTGAAGAAGTCGATGCACGGCATGACATCCAGCAAAATGATGATGGCAGTTGGACCGCCAATGGTTATATGCCGCTGGAAGACTTGGTGTTGTATTTACCGCTCCCGCTGGAGGAAAAACGTGAGTATCACACGCTGGCCGGCTTACTGATGGAACACAGCCAGCGTATTCCTCAAGAGGGTGAACAATTACGAATTGGTGACTATCTGTTTGAACCGCTGGAAGTCAGTAGCCACCGTATTTTGAAAGTAAAGATCACCCCACTGTCAGTGCCAGAACCTGACTACGAAGTATAAACAGGAGCCGGGCATCCATCGCCCGGCGACCTATTACAAATGCTGAGGAACCAGCAGTTCTGTCGCCACAATCACCACAATCAATCCGACAATCACCGGTACCGACGTGCGTTTTACGACTTCGAACGGAGAGATTTTCGCCATGCCTGATACCGCTACTACTACACCAGAAACCGGTGACAACGTACGACCCAGATTCGACGCCTGTAGCATCGGGATCACCAAATACGCCGGATTGACCCCCATCTGCGCCGCCAGCTTGGGAATGAGCTCAACGAAAGCATAGAAAGGTGCGTTCCCCGAACCGGTCGTCATTGCCGCCAGCATGGTAATCACCACCAGTACCAGCATCATGATAATGCCGCCGGTGCCAAACGACTGTGCCAGGCTGATCAGCCCGCTGATAAAGCCTACGGTACTCAACCCCTGAGCAAATACGCCCGCCGCAACCAACAGCATTACCACACTGGCAAAGGCATCCGCCATTCCCCGGTAGGCAACTTCCAGGCCGGTAAACACCTGTTTGGCACTGAAGCTTCGCAAGAACTCAATCACTGCCGCCAATAACATGCACCCTACCAACACGGTGATAATGTGCAGTTCCGGTCCCCATTTACCGTCAAACACCAATACCCCGAGGATCGGCGTAAAGGGTAAAATGGCGTAGAACCCTGGCGCATGCGTAGTTATTTCACTCACATCCATAATGTGGTGCTGTTCGTTATTCTTCTTGTCGAGGTAGCGTTGCCAGAAAAAATGCGCAACGGCCATGCAGACAATCGCCGCAATGGATATCGGTAAGGTGGTTTTAAACGCAAAATCGACTAGCGGCATTTCCGCAGCCTTGGCAGCCAGCACCACATCACCTGAAGTTGGTGCAAGGATAATCGCCGCCGGTGAAGCACAGATAGCTGCCGCAGCACCGCGGCTAATACCCACGTTGACCATCAGTGGGAATAATGTGGCCATCAGCAGTACCCCCAAACCGGTTGCGGAGGAAACAGCCAGTGACATCAGGCAAGCGACAAAATAGGCTGCCACCATCAAAAGATAGGGGGAGTTGATCATCTGTAATGGACGTGAAGCCAGCTTTACGACCACGTCATTAGCACCAATGTGGGTCATATACGCCGCAAACCCGCACAGCATCATGATCATCATGCCAAGATCGCCACCGCGGCTCATCAGCAGGATTTTGACGTACTCGATGATATCCGTCGCGCGCCACCCTGTAGATGTCGCGTTGGCAGGCAGCAGGCTCTTGCCCATCAGGGCGCTGATTGCCAATAAAAGCAGGCCCCCCACCATCAATACGCCAGTAGCGGAGTAGCCTTTGATGATATAGCGCCCAACGCCCGCCGCCACTATAGCCCCAATAAAAAGTTCCAACATGAATTGACCCCAGATAGATGTAGAAAAAACAATATGAATATATCACTGCGGACACTATAAATATTATGGCTTGTACTATAGGTGATAAAAATCAAAGTAAATAGAACTTATCTCACACACTTCACAAACACTAAACCATAAACATAACCAATTGATTAAATTAAATAATCATGCATACCACAATGAATAAAATCAATTCATTAACAAATAGATACTAGATTTAACAACTTATATTTTACAATTAGCTGCCTGATGTTATTATTAATTTTGAGTCACTCTTATAACATAGACAGGAAGGGTATGCATGAACCGTAGAAATCTCGTAAAGACAATAATAGCAGGAACATCTGGTATTTTAGCGGGTAAGGTTTATGCCGCAGAGAAAGTGAATAGCATTATATCAACAAATGCTGAAAATGATTTATCAGCCAGCAATAGTTTATCTATTTTATCTTCAAAGCTTTCTAGTTACGATGGGGCAAAATATATTGGAAGGTGCCCCGACATTGATAATTTGAGAAAAATAACCCCCCAGTTCTCAGGTCAAAAAATAGACGTTGTGAGTTTTTATTCAACTAACAATATTATATCATCTGGGGGGGGAGAGTTCTATGCTGTCCAATCGAAAGACTTGAAGGAAAAAAGTGGCATAGTAATTAGAGTGGATGATAATTGGTGTTGGATTAGAGTTGACTCTGTTTCTACCAACATATGGCCAATTGAGTGGCTTGGGATAAGAACTGGCTCAACTCAATATGGAGAACAAAATGCTATTATTTTACAAGAATCTATGGTTAATAACTATAGAGTAGAATTAGTGTTTCCAAGTGCAATGACATATTTAAAGCCTGGAGTGATAAAAATCCCTAGCAATTGGGCTGGGGTTCTTCGAGGAAGTAATACTAGAAATTGCATTATCCGTCCCAGCGAGGATCCTAAAGACCCTAACGTTATCCTGATAGAATATAATGCAGAAAAAAAGTTTAGCTGGGGATTGAGAATCGAAAACCTATCTTTTGATGGTATTAACTTCACGTTGAGTGCACTCAGATTAACAAATGTTGCCTATGTCTATACTAACAATGTGCAAATATATTCTTTCCATGGCTGCAATCTTTGGTTGGATAAAGTTCAAGACTCTGTTTTCGAAGCCACTAATATTCAAGATGGTGGTTATTCAAATGGTGACCCATCTGACAATACAAAAACGACCCATCCAGCATTGCTACTAACCAGTACAATTAAGAATGATGCTTGTAATATGATAAGATTTAATAACTGCCAGATTGAGAATAATAAATGCAGCCCCTATGTACGCATAACTAATGGGATTGGCCTTATGTTTCACCAGACACATGCTGAAATCAGAGATAAATGGAATTGGGGAAAAAGAGACTTTATGGAAATAGGTAGCGCCGACGTACAAATATCTGAGCATGCAGGTTCTAGATTCAAAAATGCTTTACTAATTAAAGGGTACGGTAAAACAATCGTTTCAGGTGGCCGTGGCATTGGCGGTAACATTATAACTCAAGCCGATGGTAAAAGAGGTACATTAGCACTATCCAACTGTCTTGTGGGTAAAATAGAAATTTCGGCCTATAACGGGAACCACCAATTTTCAAATGTTGTAGCATCTGATGTTATTATTAAGAATACCGCTGGCTCTATAAGATGGTTTGGCGGAACGTTAAATTCTCTTTTGGTCACAAATACATCGCCACAATCTCAGGGCACACATTTTGATGGCATATTAGTGCAGAATAACGTAACGTTTCTTGAAGAGAAGAATAACACATCCTCATCCCATTCTTTTGTAAACAGCACCGTTTTAGGTAATATGACATTTAACTGTAATAATAGTATCTATTATGCTAATAACATTGCCGGAAATGAAACGATCGCAATGGAACAACGAATTTCAATCCCAAGTAATGTTCGTATCATGCATGGAAATACGGCACCAACATTGGGCAGCTTTAGCCAAGGCGACCGAATTGTAAATAGCGCTCCAACAGCAGGAGGATGGGATGGTTGGCGGTGTGTAGAAGCAGGAACCCCCGGCGTATGGAAAGGATATGGAAAAATATCTGATTAACATCCATTACTTTAAAAACATGGGGCATTGCCCCATGTTTTGATTTTAGAGCTTATCGAGCAGTTTTTTCAGATCCTGGCCTTCACGCGAATCCTTGTTCTTATCAGCCCACTTATTCAACGCTTCTTTCGCCCGGTCCTGCAGCGTTTTACGCAATATCTGATCAACCTGTAACTGGTAGTTGAGCTGGCTCCATGGACCGTATACACGCAGCGGGATAGGCGTTTTCTGCAGCTGTTCGATCAGATCGCTACGTCCTTGCCAACCACCGGTTACTCGTACATTAAGCGCCATATCGCACTGTTTACCTGGCATATCCACCGTGCCGCTCCCGCTCAAATTCAACAACGGAGAATCGGCGCCCAGTTCAGTGATTTTTACCGTACCGCTATTCAAACTGGCTTTTGCCGACAGCTGCTTCACTTCGGTATAACGCTGGTAATCGTTCTGCCCACGCACGCTACTGTCGTTGCGAGCTACCGCTTGCTGAATCAACTGTTGAATATTCAGGCCGTGCAACTGTGCATCTTGCATCGCCAACTGAGCAGTTCCTTGCCAACGCCGCTCAAACGATTGTGACGTCAGACGATCGCCGGTCAAATCCCCTTGCATGCTGAGTTTGCCAGTTAATACCTGTGGCATATCGAACGCTTTCAATACCGTGCCCAGCTCAACCTGCCTCAATACCGGCTTCACCGCGATAACCGGCCGGTTGTGGCGCGCATCCAACGAACCAGGCAAAGCAAAGTCGCCGCCGGCTAACTGTCCTGAGAGTGAATGTACCGTTAGCAAACCTTGCTGATTTTCCGCTTGCGTTGATAAATGGGCAATATTCATGCCGCGGTAGGTCAGTTGATCAACGCTCAAATTAAGTTGAGCGTTGAAGTCTCGCAACACTTCGAGATTTTGCTGTGGATCGTCCATTTGATTGGCAATCACTGGTGCGGATGTCGTGCCTTGTGTTTGCTGCACTTGCGAACCGGACTTGGACTGCCAACCAGAAAGTGCGTCTAAATCTACCGCTGTGGATGTCAGGTTTAACACATAGGTTGGCACATCACCAATCTGTACACTGGCGCCGCCTGAGAATTGACTGTCATTGGCGCTCAGGGTCAGTTGACTTAACGCGACTTGCTGCGGCATTTGTTGATATACCATCTGAGCGCTGCCATCACCCTTGATACCACCGACCAAAATATCTGCACCTTCAAGCTGGTAATTGAATTGGCTGATATTGGCCGTAATGCGTCGCGGATATTGCTGCAGATCGATATCTGCCACCATGTTGAAACTCAGATCGCGTTGATCTCGGTTCACCCGGCTGGAAAGTTCCATTTGCGCCTGGCGTTTGGCATTTTGTTTAAGGGTAAGATTAATATCGCGAACGTTGATTTGTTCATTGTTGGCTCGCTGCCAGATCAGCAGGCTATCCACCACCTTCAGATTATCAATGTCAAACTTCCACGGTGTATCCACCGACTCTGTAGGATTGCCCGCGGGCGCGATAGGCGCATCTGGCTGATTTTGTTCTTCACTGTCGGGCGTAAGGCGGATGACGGCATTTTTCAGCATCACCTGTTTCACAAACAGCTGATGTGACAACAACGGCAGCAACTTGACATCAAGGCGCATGTTATCCGCACTCACCACGGGCGCGTTGGCACCGGGAGCGGTCAGCGTCATGCGCCCTGCCAGAATGCTTAGCTGCGGCCAAATATGCCAACGCAGATCGCCATCCAATGTCAGATGATAACCGCTCTTTTGTTCGACTTTCGTGACCATATAGGCACGAAAATCATTCGGATTAACCAAAAGTACCAGCGCGGATATTCCCGCCACCAGCACCACCAGTAAAATCGCCAAAGTCGTCAGTAATCTTCTCATGCCATCCTCTTGTCAGCGCCACACTAACCCTATCACTAGCGCTGTTAGTCCTTGTCAATTCGACTGGCTACTGCACCCTGTTGATCGCGATATTTTGCATCCTGGCGGCTATTGTAAGGACGTGCTGCCGGCCCGGACAACGGTTCAAAGCTCAACGCGCCGATCAGCATACCCGGACGCAATGCCAGCGGCAGCTTACCTGAATTATAGAACTCCAGAACAATGCGGCCCTGCCAGCCGGGATCGATACGGTGCGCGGTAACGTGAACCATCAGCCCCAAGCGCGCCAAGGAGGAGCGGCCATCCAGCCAACCCACCAAATCGTTTGGCAGCGTGACCGACTCCAAAGTGACTGCCAGTGCCAGTTCTCCCGGATGCAGGAAGAAGGCTTCGCCTTCCGGCAGGACGATTTCGTCACTCATCACGCGGTCCAACGCAGCGCTGACTTCGTCTTTCGGCCCGCTGAGGTCGATAAATGCCGCAGTGTGACCACGAAACACGCGGAACTGATTGCCTAAACGGACATCCACTGTGGCCCCGTTAATACGCTCAATCGGCGGACGCGGTGAAATCACCAGTTTTTCACAATCCAGCCAGGCTTCTATATCACGGTCGCACAGTCTCATTTATTTATCTCCATCAAGGCGTGTCACTAAAACAAAAATTGCCACACAACGGGCAAAAGGTCTACGCCGCGGCGTAAATAGTTGCCCGCAGGCCGGAAACATGGGTTTTCCGGCCATTGAGTGGCATTACTCAAAGAATTGGCTGATTTTGGCTTTAAGAATGTCGATCGCAATACGGTTTTTCCCGCCACGTGGAACGATAATGTCGGCGTATTGTTTGGAAGGTTCGATAAACTGCAGGAACATCGGACGGACGGTTTTCTGGTATTGCGCCATCACCGAATCCATCGAACGACCACGTTCATTCACGTCACGCTTCATTCGACGCATCAGGCAAATATCCAGCGGCGTATCGACAAAGATCGAGAAATTCATTTCCTGACGCAAACGGATATCCGTCAACAGCAGGATCCCCTCAAGAATAATCACCTTTTTGGGTTCCAGGTGAATGGTCTCTTTCTTACGCGTGTGTTCAGTGTAACTGTACAAGGGTAACTCTATCGCCTTGCCCGATTTCAGCATTTGCAAATGCTGGAACAGCAGGTTGTGATCCATGGCACTCGGGTGGTCATAGTTTGTTTTGACCCGTTCTTCCATGGTGAGATGAGTCTGGTCTTTGTAGTAACTGTCTTCAGGAATAACGCCGATGTGTTCATCGCCAACCTGATCGCGAAGTTCACGATATAACGTACTGGCGATAAGGCTTTTTCCGGAGGCAGATGCGCCAGCTATACCAATAATGACGCACTGATGCGGCTTGTCAGTCATAAAATTGAAGACCTGATTTCGTAGTGTGAAGGGGGGGAACTAAAACGCGACAATTATAGGGAGTTAGCGGGCATTGCGCCAGACTATATTGTCGGCACAAGGGCGCTATCTCTGGTTATTTTGCCAGAAGTGGCATTCAACGGTTTTAAGATTATTGCGTCTAGGGCAATTCAACGTCACAAGGTAAACTCCGTGGCTTGATGATGATCCTTGACCGAGGATGCTGTATTTCACCGGAGACTAACGTGCTGGACTGGCATTTTTTGACATTTTTTGGCGACAGCATGTTGCTGTTGCCCTGCTCGCTGATTCTTTTTGCCGTATTAGTCGCCTCACGTGCCACCCGGACCGCTGGCTGGCAATGGGCGTTGATCTTCGGCTGCGCCGGTGGTGTGGTATGCATATCCAAACTGGCTTTTATGGGTTGGGGCATTGGGATAAAAAGTTATGACTTTACCGGCTTTAGCGGCCACTCTGCATTGGCGGCCAGTATCTGGCCGGTACTGCTCTGGGCACTGACCGGGCGTTTCTCACATGCCGTACGCAGCATGGCGCTGGTTGTGGGGTTGGTATTGCCTGTCACCATAGGGCTATCGCGGTTAGCTATCCATGTCCATTCACCTTCGGAAGTCGTGAGCGGCCTAATACTTGGCTATCTGGCCAGTACGCTGTTTTTGTGGTTGCAGCGCGGTAAGCCGCGCCCTCAGCTATCAACACCGCAGATCGTCGTTGCACTGGCACTGCCAATGGTGCTGATGGGGGTACGACAACCCGCGCCGACGCAAGGGCTGCTGGAACATATTGCGACTGTTTTGGCGAAGATCGAACGCCCGTATACCCGGGCTGATTTGCACAAACAGGCTATCGTCCCATAAGCAAAACCCCGGAACTTGTCCGGGGTTTTGTTTTTTAGCCAGTGATGATTACAACGCGCGGAAAGAGATTTCCGTCGGGATCGCTTCACCCTGCCAGTACATTTGCGCGGCAACACGACCGGCAAGTTGACGGTACAGTTCGGCAAACTCACTGTCCGGGCGACTGATCACCGTCGGTTCACCGCGATCCAAATCCTCACGCAGTGAAATATGCAGCGGCAATTGTCCCAACAGACGGCTGTGGTATTTTTTCACCAACTTCTCAGCCCCGCCGGTCCCGAAGATCGGCTCATGGTGACCGCAATTGCTGCAAATATGCACGCTCATATTTTCCACAATACCCAAAACCGGCACGTGAACCTTTTCGAACATGACAATACCCTTGGCAGCGTCAAGCAACGCAATGTCCTGCGGCGTAGTGACCACCAATGCCCCGGTAACCGGGATGTTCTGCGACAAGGTCAACTGAATATCGCCAGTGCCCGGTGGCATATCCAGTACCAAATAGTCCAAATCTGGCCACAACGTATCTTGCAGCAACTGCATCAGCGCTTTGCTGGCCATAGGACCACGCCAAACCATAGCATTGTCGTCAGTCACCAGATAACCAATCGAATTGGTTGCCAGACCATGCGCCACAATCGGTGCCATATGCTGACCGTCTGGTGACGTTGGGCGTTCATTTTCAGTGCCCAGCATATTCGGGATCGACGGTCCATAAATGTCAGCATCCAAAATACCGACCTTGGCCCCTTCCGCTGCCAGCGCTAATGCGAGGTTAACCGCAGTGGTAGATTTACCCACCCCGCCTTTGCCGGAACTGATAGCAATAATATTACGCACGCCCTTGATGCCAGCCTGATCGTTGGCACGTTTCAGCGTGGTGATGTCATGCTTCAGCTTCCAGTCGATCGCCTCAGCCCCCGTCACGCGGAGTAACTCTGCGCTGACGGTGTCCTTCAGGACGTCGAAACCGCTCTGCCAGGCAAATGGCATGGTCAATTCAATATGCAGTACATCGTCCAGCAGCGCACAATGGTGAATTGCCTTCAGCGCGGTCAGATTATTTTTTAACGTCGGGTGTTCAAAGGCGGCCAGTACTCCGGTCACCAGGGCACGCAGAACTTCGGGGTTAGTCTGCTCAGGGGATTTTGCGCTCATCCCGGCTCCTTGATTTTGAATGGATAGCTTCCTGCTTAGCATATCAGAACTGCGCGCCCGCCGACGCATGTCTGCATAAAGAAACCGCCCTAGCCGTGGCGAGCACGATCGGGTAACATCGAAGACCCTTTTTATTCATTACAGAAACCAAGTTCTCACTATGGCTCAAGTCGCGAAAAAATTATTGGTGACGTGCGCGCTACCGTACGCAAATGGTTCCATCCATCTCGGCCACATGCTCGAGCACATCCAGGCAGATATCTGGGTTCGTTACCAACGAATGCGCGGCAACGAGGTTCATTTCATCTGTGCGGACGACGCGCACGGCACGCCGATCATGCTGAAAGCGCAGCAGTTGGGCATTCAGCCAGAAGAAATGATTGCGGAGATGAGCCAAGAGCACCAACAGGATTTCGCCGGTTTTGGCATCAGCTATGATAACTATCATTCAACCCATAGCGATGAGAACCGTGAGCTGTCGAGCCTGATTTATGGTCGCCTGAAAGAAAACGGCTTTATCAAAAACCGGACAATTTCTCAGCTGTACGATCCGGAGAAAGGCATGTTCCTGCCTGACCGCTTCGTAAAAGGCACCTGCCCAAAATGCAAATCACCAGATCAATACGGTGATAACTGCGAAGTTTGCGGTGCAACCTATAGCCCGACCGAACTGATCGATCCGAAATCCGTGGTATCTGGCTCTACGCCGGTACTGCGCGATTCCGAGCACTTCTTCTTTGATCTGCCTGAGTTCAGCGCCATGCTGCAAGCGTGGACCCGTTCCGGCGCGCTGCAAGAGCAAGTCGCGAACAAGATGCAGGAGTGGTTTGAGTCCGGTCTGCAACAGTGGGATATCTCCCGTGATGCGCCGTATTTCGGCTTTGAAATCCCGGATGCCCCAGGCAAATACTTCTACGTCTGGCTGGATGCGCCAATCGGCTACATGGGCTCATTCAAAAACCTGTGTGACAAGCGTGGTGACCTGGACTTTGACGAGTTCTGGCGCAAAGACTCCACCACCGAGCTGTATCACTTTATTGGCAAGGACATCGTTTATTTCCACAGCCTGTTCTGGCCGGCAATGCTGGAAGGCAGTAACTTCCGCAAACCGACTAACCTGTTCGTACACGGTTATGTGACGGTGAACGGCGCCAAGATGTCCAAGTCTCGCGGCACCTTTATCAAGGCCGGCACCTATCTGCAACACCTGGATGCCGATTGCCTGCGTTACTACTACGCCGCTAAGCTGTCTTCACGCATTGACGATATCGACCTGAATCTGGAAGATTTCGTGCAGCGCGTGAACGCCGACATCGTGAACAAAGTGGTGAACCTGGCCTCTCGCAACGCTGGTTTTATCAGCAAACGCTTTGGTGGCCAACTGGCCGACAAACTGGCGGCCCCTGCGCTGTACCAGACCTTCGTTGACGCGGCACAAAGTATCGCCGACGCCTATGCCAGCCGTGAGTCTGGCCGGGCAATCCGCGAAATCATGGCATTGGCCGACCTGGCTAACCGTTATGTGGATGAGCAGGCGCCGTGGGTCGTGGCGAAACAAGAAGGCCGCGATGCCGATTTACAAGCCATCTGTTCAATGGGCATCAACCTGTTCCGCGTATTGATGACCTACTTGAAGCCGGTGCTGCCGTCACTGACCGAACGTACCGAAGCTTTCCTCAACTGCGAGCTTAGCTGGGATAGCATTCAGCAGCCGTTGCTGAGCCATCAGGTCAATCCATTCAAAGCGCTGTTCAACCGTATCGATCTGGACAAGGTGAATGAAATGGTAAGCGCGTCGAAAGAAGACATGACAGCGGCTAAAGTTGTCACCGGCCCGCTGGCTGACGATCCCATTCAGGACACGATCACCTTTGACGATTTCGCCAAAGTTGACATGCGGATCGCACTGATCAAAAGCGCCGATTTTGTTGAAGGTTCGGATAAGCTGCTTAAGCTGCAGTTAGATCTGGGCGGTGAAATGCGTCAGATCTTCTCTGGCATTCGCTCCGCTTATCCAGATCCGAAAGCGCTTGAAGGCCGACTAACCATTATGGTTGCCAACCTTGCACCTCGTAAAATGCGCTTCGGCATTTCCGAAGGCATGGTGATGGCTGCCGGCCCAGGTGGCAAAGAGATCTTCCTGCTTAGCCCAGACAGCGGCGCACAACCAGGGATGCAGGTGAAATAACACCCGCTTCCACTGCCACAAGGGTCGAGCTTGCTCGGCCCTTTTTATTTTCAATCTCTAATGCTATCGATTCACTGGCCTACTCAGCAAAGGGCAATACCCAGCTCATCCCCCGTGAAGCTTGGGTCCGTTACGAGGTTCCGATATTACAAGTAGACGTCCAGAAGGAAAGACTGCTATAAATATTGTCTTACCGGGATAGTCCTCATCTGCTTTCGGAGCCAATAATAATGAAAACCATAAAGACCCCGCTGCTGGCCATTGGCCTGCTGACCGTTTTGCCACTGTTCGCAGCAGAAACACCTGCGCCAGTGCCCGCCACCATCGCGCAACATCAGGGACCAATCCGTATTGCGGTAATCCGCAATTTGGGTTCTGACGACAACACTACCCAGTTTCTAGCAGGTACTCTTCAGGAAGGACGCAAGCTAGGCTTTAAGGTCGACACCTTTCTCAGCAATGGTGATGACGCACGCTTTCAAGATTTCGTGAACCAAGCCATCAGCCAGAAATATGACGGTATTATCCTCTCGCAAGGACGTGCGCCTTATTCTACCGAGCTGGTCAAACGCATTACCGCAGCAGGCATTGCCGTATCCGCCTTTGATACCGATATCAGCGGCAGTATTCCCGGCGTCACGGTTTCACAGCAGGATGACGCCTCGTTGGCGAATGAATCCTTCGGACAGCTGGTCAAGGACTTCAACGGCAAAGCCAATATTATTAAGCTCTGGGTAGCGGGCTTTCCACCAATGGAACGCCGGCAAGCAGCCTATCAACAGTTACTGAAACAAAACCCGGGCATTCATGAGCTGGAATCGATTGGTGCAGTCTCATCCGACGTACAAGGGGATACCGCCAATAAAGTCGGTGCTGTGCTGGCCAAATACCCGAAAGGCAAGATTGATGCTATCTGGGGCACCTGGGATGCTTTCAGTCAGGGAGCTTATAAAGCACTAAAAGAAAATGGCCGTACCGAAATCAAACTCTACAGCATCGACATATCCAATCAGGATCTGCAACTGATGCGCGAAGCCAACAGCCCATGGAAAGTCAGCGTAGCGGTGGATACCAAGCTGATAGGTGCGGTCAACTTGCGTTTGGTGGCGAACAAAATTGCCGGGGAACCGACGCCGGCAACCTACGAATTTAAAGCCGCCTCTATCCCACAGGCGTTACTGGTCAGCCAGCCTGGTCCTGTCAACGTCGCCAGTCTGGCCAAAATCATTCCGGGCTGGGGCAGTAGCGATGCTTTCATTCAGCCATGGTTCGCCACGTTGCAGGCCAAAACTGGCAAATAATCACTTTCCGCCCGAGGCTATCCCGGTAGCCTCTTTTTTCACACAACTCCCCATTTCTCCCCTGCCATGTTGGTTAAAATAAGCTATGTTATCCCTATAAGGTTAATAACTGTATGCATAAACAGGTCTGACATGAAGGGATTCCCACCACTGATCAACGCACTGCTGGCGAGTTCGCTGGTATTAACCATCGGCCGCGGTGTCACTCTGCCGTTCATTACCATTTATCTCACCGGGCATTTCCACCTGCTGCCGAAAAGTGTCGGGATTATTCTGGGCATCAGTCTGGCAATCGGTATTTTCGCCAGTTTGTACGGCGGTTACCTGGTAGATAAATTCAACAAAAACACACTTATCCTGACCTCCATTCTACTGTTTTCTTTGAGCTTTTTTGCTATCCCTTGGATCCCACATCCGGGCGGCATCATTGTAGTCTTGGCTATCCTACATACCGCCTATTCAGTACTGGGCATTACCATCAAGGCCTGTTTTGCCGACTGGCTGCCGGTGGCACAACGTATCAAAGCCTTTTCAATTAATTACACACTGGTGAACGTTGGTTGGGCGGTCGGATCATCACTGGGAGTGATGGTCGCAGGGCTGAACCCGTTATTGCCCTTCTACCTTTCCGGCGGGTTGGCGTTGTTCACTGTGGCAACGTTGAGTTTTAGTCTGCGCCGACAACACGCTGCACCACCACCAGCAAGCGGTGTGATACCGGCCGCATCGCCTAATTTCCGCCAGACGCTGAAAATCCTGCGCAACGATCGTCGGCTGATTTACTTTACCCTCGGCAGCACCCTCGGGGCGGTCGTTTTCGGCCAGTTCACCGGCTATTTGTCGCAATACCTGATCCTGGTTTCCAACGCAGAGTTCGCCTACCAGGTCATTGGCGCCGTGATGATCGTTAACGCCTGTATCGTCATCGCCCTGCAGTACCTGCTAAGTCGAGGTATGCGTCAGGAAAACATGCTGCGCTGGCTGGTGTTGGGCACGCTGTTTTTCATTCTCGGGTTGATCGGTTTTAGCCTGGCCGGGCAATCGCTTTGGTTGTGGATCGCGGCGATGGCCATATTTACCCTGGGCGAGATTATTGTGATCCCAGTGGAATACATGTTTATCGATTTTATCGCGCCGCAACATCTAAAAGGCAGTTACTACGGCGTGCAAAACCTCAGCGCGCTGGGCGGTGCTATTAACCCGGTGCTCTGCGGTTTTATTCTCAGCTACGCCGCACCACACATGATGTTTCTGATGTTGATTGCCGCCGCGTTATTTAGCCTGTTATTCTTTTTCCTCGGGCACCGCTTGGCGCAGAAACAGCAGTTGGACACCCCTAACGCGCTCAGTGCGGAATGAGCATACATGCGGCTTAGCGTAAGGCTGTCAACCTACTCAATCGGCATAGTAGCCATAGAGCGAATTCATGGTGTGATTTGTGGCTAAGGTCACAGTTTAATTGTATGATGAATGCATCGGTTAAACAGGATTAAGTTATGACCAAGCTACTCACTCTGTGCTGGAAATACTTAAGGGCAATCGCCCTTATCTACCTTTGTTTGTTTATCGGCAATGCGGTCGCGGCGTTGTTGCCGATCGCCATTCCCGGCAGCATTATCGGTATGCTGCTGCTGTTCGCTCTACTTTCCACACAAATTATGCCGGCCAAGTGGGTCAAGCCTGGTTGCCATCTGTTGATCCGCTATATGGTGCTTTTGTTCGTGCCCATCGGTGTTGGCGTGATGAAATACTATGACCAGATTATCGAACACCTCGGCCCCCTTGTGATCTCATGCGTCGTTAGTACTCTGATGGTGCTGGTCGTCGTCGGCTATACCTCACATTACTTCCATCGAGAGCGCCGCATCGTCGGTAAATCTGATGCGGTGGAGAGCGAAAAATGATCCATGAAATCTGGTGGTCATTGCCGCTGACGCTGGCGGTCTACTTTGCAGCACGCAAGCTGGCCCAGTGGCTGAATATGCCACTGCTCAACCCACTTCTGGTGTCAATGGCAGTGATCATTCCCCTGCTATTGCTGACGGGCATTCCTTATGAACGTTATTTTCAGGGCAGCAAAACCCTCAATGACTTGTTACAACCGGCGGTAGTGGCACTGGCATACCCGCTGTATGAACAACTGCACCAGATCCGCGCTCGCTGGAAGTCCATTATCGCCGTCTGTTTTATCGGCAGCATGACAGCCATGATAAGCGGTGGTGCTATCGCATTATGGATGGGGGCTACGCCGGAGATTGCAGCATCCATCATGCCGAAATCGGTTACGACGCCCATCGCCATGGCAGTCGCAGAATCACTCGGCGGCATCCCGGCGATCAGCGCAGTCTGCGTTATCTTCGTCGGCATTCTTGGTGCCGTATTTGGACATACCTTGTTCAAAATATTGGGAATCACAACCCGTTCGGCACGCGGGCTGGCAATGGGGACCGCATCACATGCACTGGGCACGGCACGCTGTGCGGAAATGGACTATCAGGAAGGTGCATTCGGTTCACTCGCGTTAGTGATCTGCGGGATCATTACCTCGCTATTGGCACCCTTTCTATTCCCGGTGTTACTGCATCTGTTCGGTTGAAAGGCTTAAAACTTGCGATTAGTCTCGCAATTATGAATTTCATTGCATTGATTTCATCAAGAAAGAGATTTACATCACACTTTATTCACGCCGAGCTGCCTAGAATGTTATCCCGTTAACCTGTAGAGAGAGTTTCTATGCACCCGCGTTTTCAAACCGCTTTCGGTGAACTGCCCGCCACATTGCAATCCGCCCTATTACCTTATATTGATGCGCCTGATTTTCCGGCCATGTTTAAGGCAGAACAGGTGGATGCGATTAAGCAGCGCTGCGGGCTGGATGATGATGCTCTGGCATTCGCTCTGTTGCCCCTGGCGGCGGCCTGCTCGTTAGCTCCAATCTCCAGGTTCTATGTCGGCGCCATTGCCCGTGGGCAGAGCGGCAACCTGTATTTTGGTGCCAATATGGAGTTCAGTGGCGCGCCGATGCAACAGACCATTCATGCAGAGCAGTGTGCCGTGACCCATGCCTGGCTACGCGGCGAACCAGCCTTGGTCTCTATCACGGTTAACTACACACCATGTGGTCACTGCCGCCAATTTATGAATGAACTCAACAGCGGCGCCGCACTGAAAATCCGCCTGCCCGGCCGTGAACCGGCAACGCTTGGCGATTATTTGCCTGATGCCTTCGGCCCTAAAGATCTGGATATCGCCACACTGCTGATGGACCGGGTTGATCACGGTTTCCAACTGACGCTAACCAGCGAACTGGAAAAAGCCGCGCTGGCCGCAGCCAATCAGAGTCATGCGCCATACAGCAATGCCCACAGTGGTGTCGCGCTCGAAGCCGAAGACGGTACTATTTACACTGGTCGCTATGCTGAAAACGCCGCGTTCAACCCAAGCCTGCCTCCATTGCAAGCCGCATTGATCCTCATGAATGTCTCCGGCCGCGATTGCCAAAAAGTGAGCCGTGCAGTGCTGGCTGAACCGGAAAGTGCCATCCTCACACAGTGGGATGCTACGCGTGCGACACTGGCCGCGCTCGGCTGCCAAAACGTCAGCCGCATCACTTTCTAATCCTGCTCTTGGCGGTGCTGCCTGGCACCGCTGTTAACAGCCCCGCAAGCCGATTACAATGGCATTCACGTCTTAAAACACTTTCTTTAGTTAAATTAGGACGTGATCGTCGATAATTACGCCAAATTACCTCATGATCCGATAACAATTGCTGTACATATTTTCCCGATCTTTTAGGATCTCCCCCATAAAGTTATCCGATACGTTGAAGAGCAAAAGCCATGGAACTTGAATACGAAAGCAAACGCCCCCTCTACATCCCTTATGCCGGCCCTATTCTGCTGGAATTCCCGCTGCTGAATAAAGGTAGCGCCTTCACTGAAGAAGAACGCAGCCATTTCAACCTGCAAGGCTTACTGCCTGATGCGGTAGAAACCATTGAGGAACAAGCAGAACGCGCCTATCGCCAGTATCAGGATTTCAAAAACGACAGCGATAAGCATATTTACCTGCGTAACATTCAGGACACCAACGAAACCCTGTTCTACCGTCTGCTTGACTCACACTTGAGTGAGATGATGCCAATCATCTACACACCAACGGTGGGTGAGGCTTGTGAGCATTTCTCCGATATTTATCGCCGTGCACGTGGGCTGTTTATTTCCTACCCGAACCGCGATCGTATTGATGACATGCTGCAAAACGCCACCAAGCAAAACGTCAAGGTGATCGTTGTCACTGACGGTGAACGTATTCTCGGCCTGGGCGATCAGGGCATTGGCGGCATGGGCATTCCTATCGGTAAGCTGTCTCTGTACACCGCCTGCGGCGGCATCAGCCCCGCCTATACCCTACCGGTAGTGCTGGATGTCGGGACTAACAACCCACAACGCCTGAATGATCCACTGTACATGGGCTGGCGCCATCCGCGCATTTCCGGTGATGAATACCACGCTTTCGTAGAGGAATTTATTCAAGCGGTAAAACGCCGCTGGCCGAATGTGTTGTTGCAGTTTGAGGACTTTGCGCAGAATAACGCTACCCCTCTGTTGAACCGCTATCGCAACGAAATCTGCTGCTTTAACGACGATATTCAGGGCACCGCCGCCGTCACGCTTGGCAGCTTGATCGCTGCCAGCCGTGCCGCGGGCAGCCAACTGCGCGATCAAACTGTGACCTTCCTTGGCGCAGGTTCCGCCGGTTGTGGTATTGCCGAGCAAATTATCGCGCAGATGAAATCCGAAGGCTTGAGCGAAGATGAAGCACGTGCACGTGTCTTCATGGTCGACCGTTTCGGTCTGCTGACCGACAAACTGCCTAACCTGCTCGATTTCCAAAGCAAGCTGGTGCAGAAGAGCGAAAACCTGATCGAATGGCAGACTGAAAGCGATGCCATTTCACTTCTGGATGTCGTGCGTAACGCTAAACCAACCATTTTGATTGGCGTTTCTGGTCAGCCAGGCCTGTTCACAGAAGAACTGATCCGCGAAATGCACAAGCATTGTCCGCGTCCGATCGTGATGCCGCTGTCCAACCCAACTTCCCGTGTCGAAGCCCGTCCAGAAGACATCATCAACTGGACCGATGGCGCTGCGTTAGTCGCAACTGGCAGCCCGTTTGCACCCGTGACCTATAAAGACCAGCTGTTCCCTATCGCCCAGTGCAACAACTCCTATATCTTCCCAGGGATTGGTTTGGGTGTTCTGGCTTCCGGCGCCACCCGCGTTACGGATGCCATGTTAATGGCCGCGAGCCGTGCGCTGGCAGAATGTTCGCCATTGGCGACCGATGGGCATGGCGCATTACTGCCGGATATCGATGATATCCAGGGCGTGTCAAAATGCATCGCAATGGAAGTTGGTAAAGCGGCGCAACTGCAGGGAATGGCCGTCGTCACCTCTGAAGAAGCGCTGTCAAAAGCCATCGAACACAACTTCTGGCGTCCACAATATCGCAGCTATAAGCGCACCTCATTCTGATTGAAACAGATGATGGTTATCAAGCCCGGTTCGCCGGGCTTTTTTATTGGCAAAACTGCCTAAAAATGCCGCGTAATGCGTGCTTGAAAGAGGGACAAGCTTGCTTCAGCCAGTCAGGTAAAGTAGCCTTGAGCCATCTTTTTTGGCCCCTGTGCGCGTAAGGCAATAACATGTGGAAACGCCTGATCATCAGCCTGTTCATCATCACTGCCCTGGTGATGATTTCGGCTCTCGCGCTTGATCGCTGGATCAGTTGGAAAACCGCGCCTTACGTCTATGACGAGCTACAAGGTCTGCCCCATCGGCAGGTTGGTGTAGTACTCGGCACCGCCAAATATTACCGTACCGGCGTGATCAACCAATATTATCGCTACCGCATTCAAGGTGCGATCAACGCCTACAACAGCGGTAAGGTAAAATACCTGCTGCTGAGCGGTGACAATGCTCAGCAAAGCTACAACGAACCTATGACCATGCGCCGCGATTTGATTGCAGCAGGCGTGGCACCTAGCGACATCGTGCTGGATTACGCAGGGTTCCGCACCCTGGATTCGATCGTACGTACTCGAAAAGTGTTCGACACTAACGACTTCATCATCATCACTCAACGCTTCCACTGCGAGCGCGCGCTGTTTATTGCGTTGCATATGGGGATCCAGGCACAGTGTTATGCGGTGCCTTCGCCGAAAGATATGATGACAGTGCGTGCTCGCGAGATCTTCGCCCGCCTTGGTGCGCTGACCGATCTGTACATTCTCAAACGCGAACCGCGTTTCCTTGGCCCACTGATCCCTATTTCCGCCATGCACACCGTACCCGAAGATGCTCAAGGTTATCCGGCTGTGTCGCCAGAACAGTTAGTCGAGTTGGAACACAAGTTAGCGGCGGAAAAACAAAAGGCCAAGTAGCCTGAAGCCCAACACTAAAAATAGAAACGGCCAGCATTTGCTGGCCGTTTTTCTTGCTACGGAGGTTTATTTTTTCTTGGCGTACTTCAGTGAATCCAGCGCTACCGCGAAGATAATGATGCCGCCCTTGATGATGTACTGCCAGTAAGGGTTAACGCCAATGTAGGTCAGACCGTAGTTGATGACGGTGAAGATGATCACCCCGGTCACCACTCCCAGCACAGTCCCCACCCCACCGGCAAAGGACACGCCCCCCACCACGCAGGCAGCAATCGCATCCAGCTCATACATAAAGCCGAGGTTGTTGGTAGCACTGCCGATACGACCCGCCTCCAGTAAACCGCCGAACGCATAGAACACACCAGACAACGCATAAATCATGATCAGGTTCAGTGGCACATTCACGCCGGAAACCTTTGCCGCCTCTGGGTTACCACCAATGGCGAAGATATTTTTACCGAAGCGGGTTTTGTTCCACAGGATCCAGACAAAAATAATCGCAATGATGGCGTAGAAGGTAATGTACGACAGCTTAAAATCCCCGAAACGCAGGAACCCTTGCGCAAAGGTCGAGAACTTGGGATCAAAGCCCGCCACTGGCGATGCACCGACAGAGTCGTAATACAGCGAGTTAATGCCGTAAACGATGATCATGGTACCCAACGTGGTAATAAACGGCGTCACATTGAGATAGGCAATGATCAAACCGTTCACCAGACCAATTACCGCGCCCACGGCGCACACCAGCAGGATCACCAGTGGGATCGACCAGGTTTCCATGTGCGGAAACACCTTATTGACGTTATCCATCGACTGCAACAACGTCGCCGCGATCACCGCAGCCAACCCCACCTGACGTCCTGCGGACAAGTCCGTCCCCTGGGTAACTATCAGTCCGGCCACGCCCAATGCAATAATAATACGCACCGAGGACTGCGTCAGAATGTTACTCAGGTTCATTAAACTGAGGAATGTCGGATCCTGGATAATAATAATTGCCAGCAGCACCAGCAATACCACGTAAATGCCACCTTCCTTGAAATAGGTGAACAAAGTTTTCTTATTCAGCGCGTTCATAATTCTGATCCTTAAAGGTGCAGGGATGCGAGACGTAAAATTTCATTTTGCGAGGTCTGTTTGGTGTTAACGATGCCCGCAACCTGACCATTACTCATCACCAATATTCTGTCGGTAATTCCCAAAAGCTCCGGCATTTCAGACGAGACAATAATGATCCCCTTGCCCTTCTTCGCCAGTTCGGTCATCAACTGATAAATTTCGAATTTGGCACCCACATCAATACCGCGCGTCGGCTCATCCAGCATTAATATTTCAGGCTGAGTCAGCAACCAACGGCCGATGATCACCTTCTGCTGGTTACCGCCGGACAACGAACCAATATTGGTATGGTGGCCTGGCGTTTTGACCCGCATGGCATCGATCACCCACTGGGTATCGCTTTTCATTCGGGCATTATCCAGCAGGCCGATTTTATTTTTATAATTGCGGATGTTGGAGATCAGCGAGTTAAAACCGACATCCAGATAAGCGTAAATCCCGGTAGATCGGCGCTCTTCCGTCACCAATGCAAAACCGTGGTTTATCGCTTCATTGGCGCTGTGGTTATTGATGGCTTTGCCATGCAGCTTGATGGTGCCCGCGACTTTTTCACGAATGCCGAACAGGGTTTCCAGGATGTCGGTACGTTTGGCCCCCACCAGCCCTGCAATGCCGAGGATCTCCCCCTGATGCAGATCGAAAGAAATATCGCGAATCGAAGGCTGGCGCATTGAGGTCAGGCCTTTCACCTCCAGGATCACTTCACCCGGCGTATTTTGCCTGTCGGGGAAACGCTGGCTGAGCGAACGGCCCACCATCATCGAAATGATTTTGTCCATATCCAGCCCTTCCAGCGGCTGGGTCGCGATCCACTGCCCATCGCGCAGAATGGTGATTTCATCACACAGTTGGAAAATTTCCTCCATCTTGTGCGAGATATAAACAATGCCGCAGCCACGCTCCTTCAGCTTACGGATAATGGTGAACAGATGGTTCACCTCTTTTTCCGTCAGCGATGAGGTCGGCTCATCCATAATGACGATCTTGGCGTCGTAGGAGAACGCCTTGGCAATTTCGATCATTTGCATCTGTGATACCGATAACGTACCCACTTTATCCCGTGGGTTGATATCAATATCCAGCTCGTCAAATATTGCCTGGGTATCTTTCAGCATCTTGTCCTGATCGACAAACATGCCCTTGGTCGGGTAACGACCCAGCCACATGTTGTCCATCACGGTGCGCTGCAAAACCAGGTTCAATTCTTGGTGCACCATTGAAACGCCGTGTTCCAACGCCTCTTTAGAGCTTTTGAAATCAACTTCCTGGCCTTGAAAAATAATACTGCCGGCATCTTTTTTATAAATGCCAAACAGGCATTTTAATAATGTCGATTTGCCCGCGCCGTTCTCCCCCATTAACGCATGAATGGAGTGCGGACGAACGCGTAGATTCACATTATCCAATGCCTTAACGCCGGGAAATGACTTACTGATATCGGTCATTTCCAGCAAAAATTCGCGTGGGCTGTCGGCCATAAATACACCTGGCTAGTATACCTGTCGCCTTTCAAGTCACAGCGTTGTTATCTGCTTTACAAGCCCATCCTTGGGTCTTGCCCCTGTGGGGCCACTGCAAGCAGCGTTCAAATCGGTTCCCGACAGACTTGTCGCTCCCCCCAGTGACTTACCTGAGTAAACGCCTGGACCGACCGTGCTGGCCGCCTTGCTGTAACTTGAAATTCATAGGGTATGGACTTGATATTAATCATAAATGCCCCGCCTGCGGCTTTCCTGGTGTTGGCGCCGGTCAGCGCACCACAAGCGGGGGCATTGTGTGTTATCTCAGAGCTTATTTAACAAACTGAGACAGGTTGTCTTTATCAACACCAACGTAAGGAATACGGACCACTTTATTTTCGATCTTATATTGGGTGCCATCGGCAGCCGGTTTGCCCGCAGCCAGGTTTTTCGCCAATTCAAAAGTGGCTTTAGCCTGATTATCGGCATCGTTCAGTACTGTTCCCGCCATCGCGCCAGATTTCACCATCGCCAGCGCTTCAGGTAACGCATCCACACCGAATACCGGAATGTTGGATTTGTTATGTGCTTTCAGCGCTTCTACCGCACCCATCGCCATTGCATCGTTGTTGGCGATAACCACTTCAATTTTGTTGGCGTTAGGGCCAGACAGCCAGGCATCCATCTTGTCTTTCGCCTGTGCGGTATCCCACATTGCGGTATCCATTTGCAGCTGCTGAGTCTTAATGCCGTCATCATTGAGCGTTTTCACCACATAGGTGGTGCGAGCTTCAGCGTCCGGATGGCCTGGCTCACCTTTCAGCAACACATACTGAATCTGACCATCTTTGTTCAGATCCCAGTTCGGGTTAGCCTTCCAGTGTTTCTCAATCAACTGGCCCTGGATCACACCGGACTCTTTAGAGTCGGTCCCCACGTAATAAGCTTTGTCATAGCTGTCCAATGCTTTACGTGAAGGCTCTTTGTTGTAGAACACGATTGGGATATCGTTTGCGCGTGCCTTATCAATAACTACCGGGGCAGCGGCCGGGTCCACCAGGTTGATCGCCAGTGCTTTAACACCCTTGGCAATCAACACGTCGATCTGATCGTTCTGTTTGGATTGGTCATTCTGCGAGTCATTCATCAGCAAAGTGACATCCGGAGAAGCTTTAGCGTCTTTCTCAATCGCCTTGCGTACCACCGACATAAAGTTGTCATCATATTTATAAATAGTGACGCCAATACGGGTATCTGCATGTGCTGCGGCGCCAAACATCATGGCTGCGGCCGTCGCGGCCAGGGTGAAAACCTTCTTATTCATTGTGTGTCTCCGGTTTATGTAGGGTCTTGCTCGGTATTAAGCCAAAGTTAACCGGCGGTAAGTGCACGACCGGGCCTGGCAGTTTCCCTGTCATCCGTGAATCATGTTATTCCTGAAAATATGCTGACAGCGCGAGTTAAAAACAGCAGCGGCAAGAGCCTTTGCGCTGGAAAACGTCTAGAGCATAGACGGCGTGATGTTAATAATCTGTGAATTTTCTCACAGATTGAAAACGGTTACACAAGATTAAATGTTCAGAGAGTGACCGCCGCCTCACTTTGCCAAGGGGCGACAGAATGGCGGCGTACCAAGGTGGGCATGAACAAATGACGGGCCTGAGGCTCCAGCTGGCCTGCTGCTCCACGCAGGGCCAGTTCAGTAGCCAAAGT
The DNA here is from genome assembly GCF_001590905.1 of Serratia grimesii NBRC 13537. Taxonomy (GTDB): domain Bacteria; phylum Pseudomonadota; class Gammaproteobacteria; order Enterobacterales; family Enterobacteriaceae; genus Serratia; species Serratia grimesii. Next base: position 308,126 of record NZ_BCTT01000006.1, on the reverse strand, counting down.
CGCCATGGTAACAATGGGATAGCGTACCGTGGTGAGTTTGGGGCTGGTATAACGCGCGATAGGGATGTCATCGAACCCCACCAGCGAAAAATTTTGCGGTACGGTGATACCGTTTTCTTTCAACACTGCCATGGCACCGGCTGCCATCGCGTCATTGTAGGCAAACACTGCGCTCAAGTGCAGATTACGCCCCAGCAACTCAATCATTGCAGACTCCCCACCCTGCAAGTCCGGCGAACCGTAAGCGCGCCAATTGTCTGGCGTCGCAAGGCCTGCGGCCCCCATCGCCTGCATATAGCCCTGCTGGCGTAACGGACCATCTTCAATGGGGTGGTTGGAGCCCAGATAGCCGATACGCTGATGGCCCTGCGATAACAACAAACGCATTGCCATCTCCGCGCCGCTGACATTGTCCAAACCAACGCAGCGATGCTCATAGCCGGCGATAATTCTGTTGATCAATACCATACCTGGCACCTGATCGAGAAAACCGATCAACTCTGCATCACATAAGGTTTTTGCATGAACAATCAAGGCATTGCATCTCTGCCGTAGCAGCACCTCAATGGCGTGACGTTCTTTATCCGCCTGATGGTAACTGTTGCCGATCAACAGATATTTATGGTGTTGCTGTGCGACAGTGTCTACCGCTTTCACCAAAGCGCCAAAAAAGGGATCTGAGACATCCATCACCACAACCCCGAGAGTATCACTGCTCTGCGTCGCCAATGCTTGTGCATTAGCATTGGGCCGATAACCCAGTTCGGCCACCGCTTTCAGCACCTGTTCACGCGTTTCTTTGCTGGTCAGGGCGCTGTGGTTGAGCACACGGGAGACGGTCGCTACAGACACGCCCGCACGCTTCGCCACGTCGCGAATGGTGGTTGGGTGAACAGAGGTCATGAAAGATCCTGAGGTCGGGGTAGTTGACAGTGGCGCTATCCTACCCCGTTTGTCATCCTCCTCTGCGTGAATTACGTCACAGGAAAGAAAACGTTTACATACATTTTTTTAACCTACCTGCGCCAGATCTCAGTTCAGTGCCTTGGGCTCCGTCTTGCCGGCAGCCAAAGTGGTCAATTTGCGCCATAGCCACTCCACTGGGCCCTGGGAAAAATAACGCAACCACAAGTTTGAAAACAACAGGTTAGCCAACCAAACTGCGGGAACAAACGCCAAGAGTTGCAGACGGTCAAATTGCTGGTACAAACCAAAGCGGTAGAACAACGTGGTGCAAATCAGCGTTTGCAGCAGGTAATTACTCAACGCCATACGCCCGACCTGCGTCAGCCAATGACCGATACGTAGACGCGACAACGTCGGCCAGAAACCGTAGCATAAGGCCAGATATCCCATGGCCTGCAAGGGCGCCCCCAGTTCACGTGGCACCTGCAATAAAAAACCGCTCCAGCGGTAGTCCCAGTGAAGATGCCATTGCAATACCACTGCCGGTAATTGGATCATCAATGAAAGCGGTATCAGCCAAGCCGCCTGCCGACGATAGTAACCCGGTGAATAAGTCCCACGCAGCCAGCCGCTACGCATCAATCCGGCACCGAATAGCATCAGCCCCGCCAACTCCCAGCCATATTGCGCGCCAATGGCCAAAAGGCTGGAAGAGAGCAAATCTGTACGACTGCGCCATGCCTCCATACCCCCCTGTAATTTCCAGAACTTCTCATACTGCAGTTCTGCTACACCGGGCTGCCAAAAACCGCCCGGTTCACCGTGCGATATGAAACCCAGCAGCAGCAACACCCCCACACCGATCAGGTACAACACCACACCCGTTTTCAGCAATTGGTAGGTTTCTTTGGCATCGCGGATCATCCGCCAGCACACGAGACCAATCAGGCCATAGGCCAACAGAATGTCGCCATCCCAGAGGAAGATTGCATGTGCCAAGCCAAAGAGCACCAACCAAGACAATCGTGCCCGTATCCAGCCTTTACCGCGGCGAAGCAGCATCTGCAAACCGGCACCAAATAGCAGCGCAAACATCGCCAGAAATTTGGCCTGAGCGAAAATATCCAACAGCGCCCAGGTCCAGGCATCGCGCGACGACGGTAGCCCCAGGTAAGCGGGATTAAGGTAGGCCGCTTTCGGCAGTCCAAAGGCGCTGATATTCAGCAGCAGAATGCCAAGGATGGCGATGCCGCGCACACAGTCCAGAGTGGCGATGCGCGGCAGCGGCGTTATCGGAGCGTTGTTCATTATTTTACCGCTGTATTCCGGTCATTAAAAAGGCGCCCGCAGGCGCCTGTTCTTGTTTAGCAAACTCTCATCACCCCTGATGATGACGCACCGCGCGCAGGAATTCCTGGCGAGTGTTCTGGCTGGACTTGAACAGCCCACCCAACGAGGTGGTGGTAGTGGCGCTGGTCGCGTCACGGATACCGCGCGCTTTAACACAATAATGGACCGCATCAATCGATACTGCCACGTTATTGGTCCCCAGCAAGGTTTGCAAAGCCACCAGGATTTGCTGAGTCAAACGCTCTTGCACCTGTGGTCGCTGGGAGAAAAACTGCACGATACGGTTGATTTTAGACAAGCCGATAACGGCATCTTTTGGAATATAGGCAACTGTTGCCTTACCGTCGATAGTCACAAAATGGTGTTCGCACGTACTGGTCAAGGTAATGTCGCGAACAGTGACCATTTCGTCTACCTTCATCTTGTTCTCGATGACGGTAATTTTCGGGAAGTTGGCGTAGTCCAGACCGGAGAAGATCTCATCAACGTACATTTTGGCGATACGGTGTGGGGTTTCTGCCAGGCTATCGTCGGACAGATCGAGATTAAGCAGCTGCATGATTTCCGTCATGTGCTCTTTAATGCGACGCTTACGCGTCTCGCGATCCAGCACTTCTCCACGCAACGGTGTTTCAAGACCACGCTCTTCAAGCGCAGCATGAACCAGTACAGCTTCTTTACTTAATGATGTCATTTCATCTCTCCAACGGACTTGAACTCGCCAATCCGGCTGCTTTACCGAGCAAACTGGTGAATTGCGTACTCTCCTGACAACAGATCTTTACGTCGTTAATAACGTGAACCTGGTCAAGATTTTGGCTCCACTGTAGATGAGAGTGCGGCGATTATCCAGTGATTGTGCTTCATCAGCAGGTGAAATATTCGCATTTTCCTGCCCGTGGTTTTTTCAACGTTACCCTGTCGGCGGGAGAGGAAAGCACCTTCGCGGTTAAAAGGCTCGGTTTAAACTTCCGCTCAAAATTTAGCCTTTGCGAAAAAATGCGACCTATTCAATGAGATCTCCCGGGCTTCCTCACCTATGCATAAGATCATAACAGTACTATTGCCAAAAATTGTCCGCCGGCCAAATCTGTTTCAGAGGAAGCCATTATCACCAGGCGGACACACCGCAATCAGAATCCTACGGTCATGCCGATAACCGGTCCCTGCTGCACCATGTCATAGACAAACCCGTCATGCTGATAATTCACGCCCATTGCACGATATCCTGCAAGCACGGCAACGGTAGAACCAAACTGATATCCCAACAGCCCCGCCATATCCCAGTCGAACCGTGCCTGCCCCCCGCCAGCCGTGCCCCATCCGGTCAGGAATATGTGTTCGGTCATAGCATAGTGGCCACGCATACCGGCCACCGCATCAACCCAGGTGGCACTGTCGCTTCTCTGTGTCCCGTCAATAGCACCACCATGCAGAGCCAGCGTGGTTTTGCTGTACCATATTCGCCCGCCGGCAATAACATCCAGATGACTTTTTCCATCCTGAAGTAAGGTGTATCCCGCCCCCAGAAAGCCAGACGCCGTTTTTGATTTCGTATCCAAGCGGCTAGATGGCAGATCCGTTTTCGTGGTTGAGTCGCTATACATGATATCCGCCAAGATACTGTAGGGCCCTTTTCTCGCTTCCATCAGCCCCATAAACGCCACGTCAAGGTTACGGGCAACATCTGAGAAATCTAACTTCACGTGGGATTTACCGGTCCTTTTATGGCCTACATCCCCTTCAACCCCCGCCCCCCAGATATAAGGGCTTACCGAAAAATGCCACTCTTGCGCATCCGCCGTCATCGGCGCTCCGGATAAAGATCCCCCCGCCGCGCTGGTTGCTGCGGGCAGCAGCAGGTAAACACCGAGACAAAGACTCGCTTTGTACGCCATGCCCATCCCCGTTATCCTCATCAGTATTAGCGCAAGAACAAGGCGGTGCGTTCAGCCGCACAATCCTGAGTCGGTTTCAGACCCTTTTTTTCTGCTGCCTGGACTTCCGCCCGGGCCGCAGCCACATCGGCCAGGAAAGCCGGCTCTGCATGCAATCTCGCTACAGTGGCCGCTCCCATGATGCGCCCCGCATCCACGTCGCTCTGCCAGTGAGCATCACAAATCACCCGACTCTGACCGAAGGCCAAACCACGGGCCAGTAGTTCAGTGGCGCGCTTGGGTTGTATTTCCGCCAACACCAGCCCCCAACCCCAACCGGCAGCCGAGTGACCCGATGGCCAGGAGCCATCATGGCGCAAGACAGCCTCCATATCTTTACGGCAAGTCCCTTCGTTATGCATAACAAACGGCCGGGTGCGATTGAATGCGTTCTTGGCACTGTAGGTAGAAATACCGGCATCAGTCAGGACACGGCGCATCAGGGTATAAAGACGTGGAGTGTCCTTTTCGGTGATATTCACCCCGAGTGCGCAGGAAAAGGTGGTGGCTGGTGCCGGGAAAGTCAGCTCGGCGTCTTCTGCTGCCAGTTTCTCGCGAATCGTCCCCCGTAAAGCAAGAGCAGCGCGACGAGCTTCTTCATCACGAGCAAAGGCTGCCGAATCTGGGGTCGGCGGTGCGCCAAGCAGCGCCAGACGAGCCGGCAACTCAGCTGAGTCTAAATAACCGGGGGCTAAACTGAAATGCGGATCCGTCACCTTGGGTTTTACTTCTTGAGTAGCAAAGACAGACGTCGTACATAATAGAGAAAGTAACGGCACCAAACGGTAACGCAAAGACCCGGAGATCATCATTATATTCATCCTTATTGATTGCCTCGGAAGATGCCCCCCTGAACCAGAGTGGTTAGCATCATCATAACTTTTTGAATTAATCGCACTTACGAAAATGGTGACTAAAAATATCTCGAAGGGACAATGCGTTATGAATAATCCAATCCCCCCGATAGAAATGGGTTACCACTGGTCATGACAATAAACAAATAATATTAATTAAAATAAGAAATCACCTGCAAAAATTAATTATTAGCCAGATAAGATTATTTTTAATCAGGATAATTACTGAGTATCCTTTACTTTCTATAGTAGTCAATTCAATTAACAGAAAAACAGTCACTCCATCCCAAAGAGGTAGAAATAAAACGCCGCTTTCATTAACAATGAAATATTGTGATATGACATAATGTACTAACGATATTTATCATTACTGTACCTTGCGCACAGTTTATTGATTATTGAACCCCACTGCCAGCGCAGTGGGGAAATTGACGTGGTCTACATGAATCATAACGACATCGGTTTTCGAGCCAACTCCCGCGCTGGCGTATTCACTACCAGCAGACCTGCCACGATCAAAGCCACAACGGCAACATATAATGCAGGCTCCAAACGATGGGTCAGTGCGGTTGATAATGCCGACAACGTAGGGCCGACTAACTGACCAATCGCATAACCGGTAGTCAATAAACCCGCCATGTAACGTGCATGGTTGGGCGCCAGTTCACGGCCATGTTGAATTGAGAGCTGCACCACACTGAGGAAACCGCCACCGGTCAGCAACGCCCCCAACGCTAACCCGGCAACCCCCGGTACAATTTCCGCACTCAATACCCCCAACGCCTGTACCCACAGAGTAATAGCCAAACGCGTCTGGGTCGTCAGTCGGTGTCGGGTTAGAATGCCGAGAATAATCCCCAGGACTGCCGCCCCACCGAAGATCGGCCAAACAAATTGTGCGAAGACACTGCCGGGAAAACGCGCGGCTGCCATTTGCGACAGGAATGTTGCCGGCAGAATATAGCCAAAACCTGCCAAACTGTAGCTCCATACCAGACGCTTCAGCGCCGGCGTTAGCAGCAACGGCTCTGGTGCAACATTCGGGCGATGTAATTCACCGGCCTTCGGCAGGTTGATGCTGATTGCGCCAATCAACACCAGTGCCAATACACCGTACACCATCCAGGCTTGTGACGCTGTCAGCGCCATACTGTGAATACCTACTGCCAGCATGCCGCTGATAAAAATCCCGGCCCCAGGGCCGGCAAACACCGCGGCACTGAGCACCGGTCGGCCATAGTGTGCCAACCGCTCGTTGGTCCAGGCCGCGACCAAGACCATCGACCAACCACTGGCCCAACCTATGAAAAACCGCACCGCACCATGCCACCACTCCCCCTGCACCCACGCAGAAAGCAGCGTCAAGAGCACCGCACCCCATACGCCCAGCCACAGTCGACGTTCGACATGCCGACTGGCACGCATAGCGTCGTAGGCTCCACACAGATATCCCAAATAGTTGATGGCTGCCACCAACCCAGCACCGGTTAGGGTGAACTGGTGTTCGGCAATCATCAGCGGCACCTGCGGGGTGAAGGCAAAGCGACCAATCCCCATAGCAACGATCAACGCAATAAAACCGCTCAGGGCAATTCTTATGGCCATGTTGAGTTATCCAAACTGTTAAAAGAAAGTTGCCAGTATCATGCCGCAGCATTACACTTACAAAAACTGAATAATACTCATCAAGTTCATCACGAAAAGAGAAGATCATGGATCTGACCCAGCTCCGAATGTTCTGCAGCGTTGCCGAAACTGGCTCTGTCGCCCGTGCCGCTGAGCAATTGCACCGTGTGCCGTCGAACCTGACCACGCGCCTGCGTCAGCTCGAAGTGGAACTGGGTACCGATCTGTTTATCCGCGAAAAACAACGCCTGCGGCTCTCACCAATGGGTCATAATTTTCTCTGTTACGCCCATCGTATCCTGGCGCTGAGCGAAGAAGCCATGAGCATCACCCACGCCGGTGAACCAGCAGGCAACTTCGCCATTGGTTCAATGGAAAGCACGGCAGCCACCCGACTGCCCACATTGCTGGCGGCATATCACCAGCGTTTCTCGCAGGTTTCTCTGTCGCTGACTACCGGAACCTCTGGCGAAATCACGGAACGCGTGCGCGCCGGTACGCTGGCAGCAGCGTTGGTCGACGGGCCGGTTCAATACGACGAACTCAACGGCTGTATCGCCTTTCCCGAACGTATGGTGGTGATTTCCTGCCTCGATCACCTGCCGATCAATAACGCCAAAGACGCCAAGGGTGAAACGTTGTTCGCCTTCCGCGCCAGTTGCTCTTATCGCCTGCGGTTAGAATCCTGGTTCAAGCGCGAAGGTGTGCTGCCAGGCCAAGTCATGGAAATCCAGTCCTACCACGCGATGCTGGCCTGCGTTGCCAGCGGCGCCGGATTGGCGATGATCCCCCATTCTGTACTCAGCCTGCTACCGGGTCATGAACGCGTAAAAGTACATAGCCTGCCGGATGATATTGCCCAAACCGCCACATGGTTGTTATGGCGACGGGATGCCTTTGGCCCGAATGTCCGCGCTCTGAAAGAATTAATTATTGAACAAACCGAAACCGCTATTGTTGAAAACACAGACCCTGTTTCATCGGGTGTTGCTGGCATAGCCTGATAAAAATATAGACCCTGATTAATTGGCGTTGCAGTCAGACGGCAAGTGTATGAATCCCCAAGAACGTGATTAACGTCAGTGAATTGGAGGTGAGTTCATGTCGCCAACGATGTCGCAGCGTCAAGTAAGAAGGGTAGACCACTGGAGACTATGATGAAAATGATCAAAACCCGTGCCGCCGTTGCCTGGGGCCCGAACCAGCCGTTGAAGATTGAAGAAGTCGATCTGATGCCACCGCAAAAAGGCGAAGTATTGGTGCGGATCGTCGCCACCGGCGTCTGCCACACCGATGCCTACACTCTGTCGGGTGCAGATCCCGAAGGCGTGTTCCCGGCGATCCTCGGCCATGAAGGCGGTGGCGTGGTAGAAGCCATCGGTGAAGGTGTCACCAGCGTAGCCGTCGGCGATCATGTGATCCCGCTGTACACCCCAGAATGCGGCGAGTGCAAATTCTGTAAATCCGGCAAAACCAACCTTTGCCAGGCGATCCGTACCACACAGGGTAAGGGCCTGATGCCGGACGGTACCACGCGCTTCTTCAAAGACGGCAAGCCCATCTTCCACTACATGGGCACTTCCACGTTCTCCGAATACACCGTGGTACCGGAAATCTCACTGGCAAAAATCAGCAAAGAGGCCCCACTGGAAGAAGTCTGTCTGCTGGGTTGCGGCGTCACCACCGGTATGGGTGCAGTGATCAATACTGCCAAAGTGCAGAAAGGCGATACCGTTGCCATCTTCGGCCTCGGGGGCATCGGCCTGTCGGCAATCATCGGTGCACAGATGGCTGGTGCAGGCCGCATCATCGGTATTGATATCAACACCAGCAAGTTCGATTTGGCACGCAAATTGGGCGCTACCGATCTGATCAACCCGAAAGATTACGATAAGCCAATTCAGGACGTGATCGTCGAACTGACCGACGGCGGCGTTGATTTCTCCTTCGAGTGTATCGGCAACGTTAACGTGATGCGTTCAGCGTTGGAATGCTGTCATAAAGGCTGGGGCGAATCCGTGATTATCGGTGTCGCCGGGGCTGGTCAAGAGATCTCTACCCGTCCGTTCCAACTGGTGACCGGCCGTGTGTGGCGCGGTTCCGCCTTTGGCGGCGTGAAGGGCCGTTCGCAACTGCCAGGTATCGTCCAACGCTATATGGACGGCGAGTTCGCTCTGAATGACTTTATCACCCACACCATGGGACTCGAGCAGATTAACGAGGCGTTCGATTTGATGCACGAAGGCAAATCTATCCGTTCCGTTATTCACTTCGATAAAAAATAAGCCAGGAGGCAGAGATGACTTTGTCATTAGAACTTCTCGAAGAGCATCGTATGTTCGGCGGCTGGCAACAGCGCTACCGCCATGCGGCGCAGAGCCTGAATTGCAACATGACTTTCAGCATCTATCTGCCACCACCGCGCGATGATAACCCGCCGCCGGTTCTGTACTGGCTGTCGGGGCTGACCTGCAATGATGAAAACTTCACGTTGAAGGCTGGCGCACAACGCATTGCGGCTGAACTGGGGCTGGTACTGGTGATGGCTGATACCAGTCCACGCGGCGATGATGTCCCCAATGATGAAGGGTACGATCTGGGCCAGGGGGCCGGTTTCTATTTGAATGCCACCCAGGCTCCTTGGGACAAACACTTCCGTATGTACGACTACATCAGCGATGAACTGCCGGCGTTGATTCATCAGCATTTCAGCGTTAGTGATCGTCAGTCGATTTTCGGTCACTCAATGGGGGGACACGGCGCACTGGTGATGGCGCTGCGCAATCCACAGCGCTTCCGTTCGGTATCGGCATTCGCGCCGATCGTTAACCCCTGCCAGGTGCCATGGGGGCGTAAAGCCTTCAGCACCTATTTGGGTGATGACGAAAGTCAGTGGCTGCAATATGACAGTTGCCACCTGCTGGCGAGCGGTGCAGAAAAAATGCCGGTGCTGGTAGATCAAGGGGATGACGATCAATTCCTGGCCGATCAACTACAACCGGCGAAGCTGGCCGAACTGGCACGTCAACGCGACTGGCCGCTGACCTTGCGCATCCAGCCGGGTTACGATCACAGCTATTTTACCATCGCCAGTTTTATTGAAGACCATTTGCGTTTCCACGCCGAACATCTGTTCCGCTGAATAAGTCTGAATAAAGGGGTTTGGCGGTGTATAACTGCCAAATCCCTTACTCGGGGTGAGAAGAAACCTTCTCGATACCGTTGAACCAACGGTAAAAGGCTTGCACCAGATTGCAAACTTTCCAGATGCCGAAAAATATCAGCACACCAATGATGACATCGACATAGCGGGTACAGGGTTGCGCTATCAATAATGACGACCGGTGCACCAAAATTTGCCCACCCCAAACACTGATCATGGCGACCAGTGCGTTATTTCTTTGGGTTTTATTACTCATCATTAATCCCTTTTGACAACATAAAATTACCCTTTTACCTTCGGATCCAGCGCGTCGCGTAGCCCATCACCCAGCAGGTTGAACGCCAACACGGTGATAAATATAGCCAGACTGGGGAAAATCGCCACGTGTGGCGCAATCACCATATCCGCTCGCGCTTCATTAAGCATCGCCCCCCATTCTGGCGTCGGGGGTTGCGCCCCCAGGCCAAGGAATGACAGGCTGGCGGCGGTAATGATTGAAGTCCCTATACGCATGGTAAAATAGACCACGATCGACGATATCGTCCCAGGCAGTATATGTCGCATGATAATGGTCCAGTCAGACGCACCAATGCTGCGTGCCGACTCTATATAGGTCAGGTGCTTCAACACCAGCGTATTGCCTCGTACCAGCCGGGCAAACGCCGGGATGCTGAAAATGGCCACCGCAATGATCACATTCGCCATGCCGCTGCCCATAATCGCCACCACGCCGATTGCCAGCAAAATGCCGGGAAAAGCAAACAGCACATCGCAAATGCGCATAGTGATGCGATCCCACCAGCCTTCGTAGTAACCCGCCAGCAGACCCAATAGCGTGCCAATAACCCCGCCGACCAGCACTGAGAATACTCCGGCAGCCAGCGAGATACGTGCCCCCATCAGAATACGGCTAAAAATATCTCGCCCCAGTGAATCCACACCCAGCCAATGCACTAACGAAGGGCCCTCGTTCAATCGGTCGTAATCAAAGTAGTTTTCCGCGTCAAAGGGCACCAGATAGGGAGCCAGCAATGCAGCTACCGCCAGCAGCAACACCAACACGCCGGCCAACAGCGCCACGCGTTGTTGCCGGAAACGCCGCCAGAATTCATGCCATGGCGTACGCACCGTGTGAGAATCTATCGTCGGTATCGCTTTCAGTACGGCATTACGTCGCCAATGCTTAATCATCCAGCGTCCTCATTTGTAGCGTATCGCCGGGTTAATTGCCGCGTACAGCAGATCCACCAACAAGTTAATCAAAATAAACTCCAACGAAAACAGCAAAACTTCGGCTTGGATCACCGGATAATCACGCATCTCCACCGAGTCGACCAACAGCCTGCCCAGACCCGGCCAGTTGAATACTTTCTCCACGACGATAGAACCGCCGAGCAAAAAGCCAAACTGTAGCCCCATCATGGTGACCACCGGGATCATCGCATTGCGCATCCCATGCTTCACCACCACCATGGTTTCCCGTACCCCCTTGGCCCGTGCAGTGCGCATATAATCCTCTTGCAACACTTCCACGAATGAAGCACGGGTAAACCGCGCCATCACCGCTGCCACTGCGGCGCCCAACGTGATGGAAGGCAAAATATAGTGCCGCCAGCTGTCGGCACCCACCGTCGGCAACCAACCCAAATTGACGGAAAACATCTGCATCAGCAGCATGCCGAGTGCAAACGCAGGGAATGAAATCCCAGAGACAGCCAGCGTCATACCAAGACGATCGGGCCATCGGTTACGCCACACCGCGGAGACCATGCCAATCCCCATACCGAAGATCGTCGCCCATAGCATGCTGGTCAGGGTCAGCCACAAAGTCGGCAGAAAACGCGAACCGATTTCTTCGCTCACTGGGCGCTTGGATACCATCGAGGTACCGAAATCCCCCTGCAACGCGTTGACAAAAAAGTGTACAAACTGTTGAGGTAATGGCTTATCCAGCCCCAAATCCTTACGGACCAATTGCACCACCGCGTCGTCGGCCTCCGGCCCTGCTGCCAATCGCGCCGGGTCACCAGGCAACATATGGACGAACAGAAACACCAGCACCGCAACAATCAGTAGCGTCGGGATCAGGCCCAGAAGTCGTTTCAGAAAATAATTAAGCATCTCGCGTGAGTCCCCTCACCCCGCCCTCAACGAGAGCGGGGATGGGTGCCTTATTTAAGGTCGGCATTGTCAAAGTTGAACGAGGTATCTGGCATCACATAGAAACCACTCAACTGTTTGTTATTGGCCGACAGCAGACGTTCTGTCGCCAGGAAGATCCACGGTGCGTCAGCCCAAATACGATCCTGCGCGTCCTTGTACAGCTTTTGCTTTTCGGCACGATCGGTGGTTGCCAGCGCGCTGGTCAGATCCTGATCCACCTGCGGATTGCTGTAGAACGCCGTGTTGAACTGCTTAGGCGGTGCGGCCTGGGTAGAGAACAACGGCGACAGTGCCCAATCCGCCTCACCGGTTGACGCAGACCAGCCGGTATAGAACATGCGTACGCCGGTGTCTTTCACCCCAACACTTTCTACCTGCGCTGCGCGCTGGCCGGCATCCATCGCGGTTACCGTCACTTTCACCCCAACCTGCGCCAACTGTTGCTGAGCAAACTGCAGTACTTTTTGCGCAGTGCTGTGGTTATGAGAAGACCACAATGTGGTCGTGAAACCGTTCGGATAGCCAGCCTCTTTCAGCAGTTCGCGTGCTTTGGCTGGATCGTACGGCCATGGTTTGTAACGGGTAGCAAAGTCGATTGCCGGTGGCACCGGGCCTTCTGCCGGTACCGCGTAACCGGAGAACGCCACTTTGATCAACGCATCTTTGTTGATGGCGTAGTTTAGCGCCTGACGGACCTTCAGATTATCAAAAGGTTTTTGAGTCACATTCAGGCTGATATAACGCTGCAGGATCGAGGGCGCTGCCACCAGATCAAGCTTGGTATTGCCTTCCAGCACCTTGGCCTGCTCATAAGGGATCGGGAAGGCAAAGGTCGCCTCACCGGTTTGCAACATCGCTGCTCGAGTGTTGTTGTCCACTATCGGTCGCCAAGTGATGCTGTCGAGCTTCGGTAGCCCCGGTTTCCAGTAGCCATCAAACTTCGTCACCTTAACAAAATCGGTCTGGTTCCAGGTCACGAACTGATAAGGGCCGGTGCCGACCGGATGGAAACCGATCTCTTTACCGTATTGTTTCAGTGCCGCCGGGGAAATGATCACCGCAGCCGGGTGCGCCAGATTGTTGATAAACGCGGAGAACGGCGCTTTCAGCACGATCTTCACCGTAGTGGCGTCCACCACCTCGGTTTTGTCGATCATCTTGAACAGGTTGTAGCGTTTGAGATGATTGTCCGGGTTACTGGCGCGATCCAGGTTCACCTTCACCGCTTCGGCGTTAAAATCGGTACCGTCATGGAATTTCACCCCCGGATGCAGTTTGACGGTGTAAGTCAGGCCATCCGGACTCACCTCATAGCTGTCTGCCAGCACGTTCACCAGTTTCATGTCCTTGTCGAAACCGAACAGGCCCTGATAGAAGGATTTGGCCACCGCCTGTGACAACGTGTCATTGGCATCATACGGATCAAGTGTGGTGAAGTTGGACGCGACGGCGATCACCGCATCCTTTGCAGCCCAAGCTGGGCCTGCGCCCACCGCCGCCAGCAGCACAACGGCCGCTAATGCCTTACGTTTGAATGTGTGCTTCATGGTGCTTGCTTCTCCTGAGGTCACTAAAAGGCACCGGCGATCGGGTGACGGGCAACAAAGTGCCCGGGGCCAACCTGCACCAGCGGTGCGGTAACGGGTTCATCACCCAATGCACGGATCGGGCTGGGGATTTCATCTACCAACAACGGCTGGCGTTTGTGAGCATGGGCCGGATCGGCCACCGGCACTGCCGCCATCAGCTTGCGCGTGTAGGCATGCTGGGGATTATTAAACACCGCACGACGTGGGCCGATTTCAACGATTTGTCCAAGGTACATCACCGCAACGCGATGGCTAATACGCTCCACCACGGCCATATCATGGGAAATAAACAAAAAGGCGATGCCAAATTCACGCTGTAAATCGAGCAACAGGTTGACGATCTGCGCCTGAATCGACACATCGAGTGCCGATACTGACTCGTCGGCAATCACGACTTTAGGATTGAGTGCCAACGCGCGTGCAACGCAGATACGCTGCCGCTGCCCGCCAGAGAATTCATGCGGGTAGCGGCGAGCGTGTTCCGGCTTTAACCCGACGCGTTCCAGTAACCAGGCCACCCTTTCTTGTGCTGCCTTACCGCGCGCCACGTTATGCACCAACAAGGGTTCCATAATCGAAAAACCGACGGTCAAACGTGGATCGAGCGAGGCGTAAGGATCCTGAAAGATAAACTGAATATCCCGCCGCAGGTGCTGCAATGCCGGGCCTTTCAACTGATTAATTTGGCGGCCGTCAAAGGTGATGGTGCCGCGCTGGCTGTCCACCAGCTTGAGCAGAGAACGGCCGGTAGTAGACTTACCGCAACCTGACTCCCCCACCAAACCCAGCGTTTCTCCGGGATAAAGTTCAAAGCTGACATTTTCCACCGCGTGTACCCGGCGGGTAACACGGTTCAAAATGCCGCTGCGCAGATCAAAGCGGGTGACCAGGTTTTCTACCTGTAGGATCGGTGCCACACCGGGCGGAACGGTATCCTGCGGCCCGCCATTTTCCGTCCCCTTTGGCAACGGAAATTTGGCCGGAAAGTCTTGGGTCGCCATCGAACCGAGCTTCGGTACCGCGGCCAGCAATGCCTGGGTATAAGGCTGTTGTGGGGCAGTAAACAGTTCTCTCACGGCCCCCTGTTCGACGCTTTCCCCTTGACGCATCACCAGTACCCGATCGGCAATTTCCGCCACCACACCCATGTCGTGAGTGATGAAAATCACCCCCATCTGCATTTCCTGTTGAAGCACTCGGATGAGCTGCAGGATCTGCGCCTGGATGGTAACGTCCAGCGCGGTAGTCGGCTCGTCGGCGATCAACAATGCGGGTTTGCAAGATAGCGCCATCGCGATCATCACTCGCTGGCGCATACCGCCGGAAAGCTGATGCGGGTAGCGGTTAAGCACGTCTTTGGCTTCAGGGATTCGTACCAGATCGAGCATCTGTAAAGCGGCGTGTTTTGCGGTACGGTGATCCATTGCCTGATGCAGGCGCAAAGACTCGGCGATCTGTTCACCTACCGGGAATACCGGATTCAGCGAGGTCATGGGCTCTTGAAAAATCATCGCCATATCGGCACCGCGTACCGTGCGCAGCGTGCCCTGACGCGCACGGACCAGATCCAGCACTTCACCGTTACGCCGCCGAAATGGCATAGCACCACTGACGATTTGCCCCCCGCCCTGTTCGACCAGGCGCATCAATGCCAGAGAAGTGACAGATTTTCCTGAACCGGACTCACCGACGATCGCCAGCGTTTCACCGCGATCAACATCAAATGACAGGTGACGTACCGCTTCTACGGTATCGCCCTGTTGGCTAAAATGAATACTCAGATCACGCACCGACAGTACACGCTGTGGTGGCAGCACTAGCCCACTGTCGGCCGCTGGTGGCATCAAGGTCTCGGTCATGCACCCTCCTGGTGATCGATTAGCGATAAATCCCTACCGACGGCGCATCGCCGACATAACCAAAACCGCGGTACATGCCTTCACTATTAAAAGGTAGCGCCACGTTACCGTGACTGTCGATGGCGATCATGCCGCCGCTGCCGCCCATCGCCAGCAGCTTTTCCATTACTACCCGGTCACTGGCCTGCTGCAGACTGAAGCCGGCATACTCCATCAAGGCAGAAACGTCATAAGCCGACACGCCGCGCATGAATATTTCGCCCGTGCCGGTACTGGACACGGCCACGGTGGCATTATTGGCGTAACAACCGGCGCCGATAATTGGCGTGTCGCCCACCCGGCCTGCTTGTTTGTTCGTCATACCGCCGGTCGATGTGGCCGCCGCCAGGTTGCCTAATGCATCCAGCGCCACCGCACCCACGGTGCCGAATTTACGATCGGGATCGATCGGCTCACTGGCCTGTGCTGCACCATCATGATCGAGCAGCACGCGTCCCTGCTCCGCCTGAGCACGGTGCAATTGGTCGAAACGTTGTTGGGTAAAGAAGAAGTCAGGAGAGACCATTTCCAGGCCATGGGCGGCAGCGAATTTCTCTGCGCCCTCAGCGGTGAACAAGACATGCTGGCTATTTTCCAATACCGCGCGCGCAGCCAGCACCGGATTACGTATCCGACTCACGCATGCCACAGCACCAGCATCACACGTGCGTCCATCCATCACACAGGCATCCAATTCATGCGTGCCCTGATGAGTAAATACGGAACCTTTGCCTGCATTAAACAACGGGCACTCTTCCAGTAGCCTTACGGCTTCGGTAACCGCATCCAATGCGCTGCCGCCTCTGGCCAGAATTTCCTGGCCCGCACCGACAATGCTGGATAACGCCAAAATATACTCGTGTTCCTTTTCAACACTCAGCGCCGCACGGGTAATCGCCCCCGCACCGCCATGAATAGCAATCACTGGTTTGCTCATTTGCCTGACACCCTGTGTTAATCCCGCACCGTTCCCGGGCTGATAATTATTTATTTTATCTTTTCCCGACTATATTTAGCCCAGCATTCTATGTAAAGCATTAAGTCATCACTCATCATTTAGCGTAGCCCGCTTAGATTATTTCGCACATTGAAATAGCTTAATGGAATAAAAACAGAGAGTTAGAACGCACTAAAAATGTCACAAATAACGATTGGGATTTTTGGTAAAAACACTTGGCAGATAGAGAACTATTATCTAGAGAAATAACCGATATCTCTGAATATCTCGCGGCTACACGTTCAACCTGCTGTTTTTTTGCAGGCTGAACGCAGATGATCAATATTCAGAACCCCGAACCTGGCAACAACAAAAATGCCTCTTCTTCCGGGGTTGAGACGCGGCCTAATATCGCATTACGATGTGGGTAACGACCAAAACGGTCAATAATGGCTTTATGCCGCAATTCAAACGCCAACTGGTCACCATTATCCAGCTCGGTATACAACACCAGCGCCTGCTGATGAATCAGCGCCGATTCCGAGTGCATAAACGGCAAATAGAGAAAACCCCGTTGTTCCTTGCTGAGTTGCTCACACTGCCCACTGCGGATCGCCTCTTGCGCTAACACCAGCGCCATGCAATCGCTGGCAAATGAACGTGGTGTACCACGGAACAGGTTGCGGCTAAACTGATCGAGCACAATCACCTCCGCCAGCCGTCCCTCAATGGTTTCTCGCCAGTGCGCCAACTCCCCGGCGGCAGCGGCATGCCAAATCTCATTAAAACGCGTATGCAGAAGGCGATCAAAATCATCATCCTTTTTGAACCACAAAGCCGGTTCGATCTCATCGAACCAGAAGTCTAATACCTGTCTGTGCATCACTGCCTCCTGTTGTTTACTTCAGCATAGCATCCTTCATAATACCCCTACTTTGCCGAAAATTTCGCGCACCCTGATTACGGAGTTCCCCCAATGGATCATTGTCATACATCCGATCTCATTTCCCTGGAGCAGGCATTAGAGAAGATGCTCAGCCTGCTTTCTCCCCTACAGCAGACTGAATCCATTGCCCTGACCGCCGCCGCGGGCCGCATTACTGCTGCACCGGTGATATCCCCTATTGATGTGCCACCGTTCGCCAACTCGGCCATGGACGGTTACGCTGTTCGCCTCACCGATTTGCAGGCTAACACGCCGCTGCCTGTGGCGGGGAAAGCCTTTGCTGGTGCACCGTTCAACGGTGACTGGCCGCTAAATACCTGTATTCGCATCATGACCGGCGCGCCTGTCCCTGCCGGCACAGAGGCCGTGATCATGCAGGAGCAAGCAGAAGTGAGCGATGTCGGCGTACGCTTCACCGCTGAGGTGCAAAACGGGCAAAACATCCGTTTGGCGGGGGAAGATATTCGTCAGGGTGCAGGCGTGTTGCCGGCAGGTGTGAGATTAGGTGCAGCACAGTTACCGTTGTTGGCGTCGCTCGGCGTTGCCGAAGTCCAGGTGATGCGCAAACTGAAAGTCGCGGTATTCTCTACCGGCGACGAGTTACAGCCGGTCGGCCAGCCGTTACAGGCTGGGCAAATCTACGATACCAATCGCTTTGCAGTACGCCTGATGCTGGAACAGCTGGGCTGCGAGGTGATCGACCTGGGCATTATCCGCGACAATCAAGAAGCGCTACGCGCCGCTTTCGAGCAGGCGGACAGCCAGGCCGATGTGGTGATCAGCAGCGGTGGCGTCTCCGTGGGTGAAGCCGACTACACCAAGCAGATGCTGGATGAACTGGGTGAAGTCAGTTTCTGGAAGCTGGCAATCAAGCCGGGTAAACCTTTCGCTTTCGGTAAATTAAAACATGCCTGGTTCTGCGGTCTGCCGGGCAACCCGGTTTCTGCCGCCCTGACCTTCTACCAACTGGTGCAACCGTTACTGGCAAAACTGGCCGGTCACAGCGACTGGCAGTTGCCACCGCGTCTAAAAGCACGTGCATTGACGCCATTGAAGAAGGCACCTGGCCGCCTCGATTTTCAGCGTGGTGTGTTTACCAGCAATGCACAGGGTGAGTTAGAAGTGAGTACCACCGGGCATCAAGGGTCACACATATTCAGTTCGTTCAGTCAGGGTAACTGCTTTATCGTCTTGGAGCGTGAACGCGGCTCTGTTGCTGCAGGCGAAATGGTCGAAATTGAGCCCTTCAACGCCCTGCTGAGGAACTGAATATGCTGCCGGAATTAACCGATGCCGAAGCACTCCGCTATAACCGCCAAATTATCCTGCGTGGCTTCGACTTCGACGGCCAAGAGAAACTGAAAGCCGCACGGGTGCTGATTGTCGGCCTCGGTGGATTAGGTTGCGCCGCAGCCCCCTATCTGGCTGCGGCGGGCGTGGGTCACCTGACGTTGGTTGATTTCGACACCGTTTCGCTCTCCAACCTGCAACGCCAGATTCTGCATCGCGACGCGCGCATCGGCATGACAAAAGTTGAATCTGCCCGCATCGAATTAAGCGGGATCAATCCCCATGTCCACATTGATACACTTGATGGGCAACTGGACGACGAACAGATGGCGGCGCAGATTGCCGCCTGTGATTTGGTGCTGGATTGCACAGACAACGTGGCGACACGCGACTTGCTGAACCGTCTGTGTCATGCACAACGCACACCATTAGTATCCGGTGCGGCGATCCGCATGGAGGGGCAACTCAGTGTCTTTACCTATCAACCTGACGAACCTTGTTACCGCTGCCTGAGCCGGTTATTCGGTGACAACGCGTTAACCTGTGTTGAAGCCGGAGTGATGGCACCGCTGGTCGGCACGATTGGCACCTTACAGGCCATGGAAGCCATCAAGCTACTGACACAATACGGTCAGCCCCTCACCGGTAAACTACTTATGTTTGATGCCATGACCATGCAGTTCCGCGAAATGAAACTGCCGAAGAATCCGCAGTGCGAGGTGTGTGGCGGAGAATAGCAGACACAAAAAAGGCGGGAATATTCCCGCCTTAGATTATCACTGGTTATCTTCTTTGGGCGCAGCATGCAGCGCCCCTACCTGAGAGTTATACGATACCCTGGCTACGCAGGTAGTCTTCGTAGTTGCCGGTAAAGTCGATCACCTTGGTCGGTGTCATTTCCAGCACGCGGGTTGCCAACGAGCTAACGAATTCGCGGTCGTGGGAAACGAAGATCAAGGTGCCTTCATACATTTCCAACGCCATGTTCAGCGACTCGATGGATTCCATGTCCAGGTGGTTCGTCGGTTCATCCATAATCAGGATGTTAGGGCGCTGCATCATCAGCTTACCGAACAACATGCGGCCCTTCTCACCACCAGACAACACCTTCACTTTCTTCTTGATATCGTCCTGGCTGAACAGCAAACGACCCAGCACGCTACGCACCGCTTGCTCGTCGTCTTTTTCCTGTTTCCACTGGCTCATCCAGTCAAATACCGTCAGGGTGTCATCGAACTCGTATTCGTGATCCTGTGCGTAGTAACCGATCTTGGCGTTTTCAGACCATTTCACGCTGCCGCTGTCCGGCTGTGAATCGCCAACCAACGTTTTCAGCAAGGTAGACTTACCAATACCGTTCGGACCCAATACCGCGACTTTTTCGCCGACTTCAACCATCAGGTTAAGCTTGCTGAACAGTGGACCGTTGTCGAAGCCTTTGGTCAATGCTTCGACTTCCAAGGCGTTACGGAACAGTTTCTTGTCCTGATCGAAACGGATGAACGGGTTCTGACGGCTTGACGCCTTCACTTCTTCCAGCTGGATTTTGTCTATCTGGCGGGCACGTGAAGTTGCTTGTTTTGATTTGGAGGCGTTGGCGCTAAAGCGGCTCACGAACGATTGCAGTTCGTTAATCTGTGCCTTTTTCTTCGCGTTATCCGCCATCAGACGTTCACGCGACTGAGTCGCCGCCGTCATGTATTCGTCGTAGTTGCCTGGATAGACACGCAGTTCGCCGTAATCCAGATCCGCCATGTGAGTACACACCATGTTCAGGAAGTGACGGTCGTGCGAAATGATAACCATGGTGCTGTTACGTTCGTTCAGCACCTGCTCCAGCCAACGAATAGTATCGATGTCCAGGTTGTTCGTCGGTTCATCGAGTAGCAAGATTTCCGGATCGGAGAACAGCGCCTGTGCCAGCAATACACGCAGCTTGAAGCCCGGTGCAATTTCGCTCATTGGGCCGTAATGCTGTTCAACCGGAATGCCTACACCGAGCAACAGTTCGCCGGCACGCGCTTCGGCAGTGTAACCGTCCATTTCGCCGTAAGCCACTTCCAGATCGGCCACTTTATAGCCGTCTTCTTCGCTCATTTCGGCCATCGCGTAAATACGGTCACGCTCTTCTTTCACTGCCCACAGTTCATGGTGGCCCATGATAACGGTGTCCAGCACGCTGTATTGCTCAAAAGCGAACTGATCCTGACGCAGTTTACCCAGACGCTCGTTCGGGTCGAGGAACACGTTGCCGCCGCTCGGTACCAGATCGCCACCCAGGATTTTCATAAAGGTGGATTTACCGCAGCCGTTGGCCCCGATCAAACCATAACGGTTACCGCCGCCAAACTTGACGGAGATGTTTTCAAACAGCGGCTTACTGCCAAACTGCATAGTGATGTTGTTAGTGCTTAACACAGCGCTCGCTCTTCATATCATTGGGAATGTGATTTGGCGCGCATTATGCCATAACGGGGATAAGAGATCGCGGGAAGTTTCGGTGACAATTTGAGCAAAGATGCGGCGGTGGTGGAAGCCAGGCAAGCAGATTGTTTGCCAGAACGGTCGGATGCGGTAACCCCCACCCGACAGACAAGCGGGTTAATCCGGAAAATGACCGTTGATATCCGCATAAGATGCCGCATCTGTGAATAACGGCTCTGAGTTGCCGTCAGCCAAAAAGCCCGCGGCTAATTTGATAGTGCTTGCCCACAGCGTTTGCGGGATCCATGAACCAACACTCACTCGCCGAACGCCAAGTTCAGCCAGCCTGTCGGCGGGCAGAAGACCAGGCCAGGTGATTACGTTGAGTAACAGATCAGTATTGCCGGCAATCTGACGGATCGCTTCCGGATCTGTCACCCCCAGAACGAACAGACCGTCGGCTCCGGCGTCGCGATAAAGTTTTGCTCGCAACAGCGTCTCATCCATCCGCTTGGCGGCAGAAGTCAGATTACGCGCATAAACATCCGTTCGGGCATTAATATACAGTTTGACGCCCAAGCGTTCCGCCACACTACGCGCCTGACTAATTTTTTCGCACAGTATTTGCGGGGAGCCTGCACCATCCTGAATATTGATGCCAACCGCACCAACATCAATAAAGCGGGCTACTACATTTTCGAAGCTATGTTCATGCGTGGCATAGCCGCCTTCAATGTCGACACTGAGCGGCACTTTAATCACCCGGGCTATTGCCGCTATGCTCGCCAGATGGGGTTCCAACGGCAACTGATCCCCGTCGCGGTAGCCAAGTGACCAGGCAACACCGGCGCTGGTAGTCGCGATCGCCGCCGCACCGAGGCTTTCAATCAATAATGCACTGCCGGCATCCCAGGCATTGGGCAGACGCAAGGGATGTCGCTGGCGGTGTAAATTGGCAAAAATGGTGGCGTTACTGTTGAGGTCCATAAAATTCTCCCAAGAAAAAACGCATTCTAACCATCGTCAATCTGGATGATAATAGCCGCGAATTTCAGATATTCATTCCTCAGGAGAACGAATGGAAGAACCTTCCCTGCATCTGGTGAAAGTCTTTGTCACTGTGGCGGAACACCAAAGCTTCGCCAAGGCGGCACAAAGGCTCAATATGACCCCTTCGGCGATTAGTCGCCTGGTCAAAAAACTTGAGCTGCAGGTTGATATGCTGCTGATCAATCGCACCACTCGGGCCATGTCGCTGACCGATGCTGGCCAGCGTTACTTTACCGATTGCAGTGCCGCACTTGAGCAATTGCACATAGCATATGAACGTATGCGCGATGAGCAAAACCAGCCTCGGGGAACACTGCGGGTTAGTACTTCTCTGTCCTTTGGTCGCCTTCACGTCGCGCCGCACCTGTCAGCCTTTATGATGCACTATCCAAAATTACGGATAGACCTGCTGATGACTGACCGTTATGTCGACATAGTCGCAGAACACGTAGCCGTGGCAATCCGTATCGGCCGCCTGCCAGACTCGAGCCTTGTAGCACGCAAGTTGCTCAATAATCGGCGCATTCTTGTTGCCGCGCCGAACTACCTGCAGCAGCGTGGTATACCGGAAACCCTGAAGGAGTTGCAATGGCACGAGTGTCTGGTTTCTACCGCGAGCCACGACGGTGATAATTGGCGCCTGTTTGGCCCTGAAGGCGAAACCCTTTTTCGCCCCAAGGGCAGGATGCGTGCAGACAACAGTGATGCAGTTAAACAGTTTTGTCTCGATGGACAAGGTATCGCGTTTCATTCCGCAGCTACCATGGCTGACGCCATCAGTTTGGGTCAGTTGGTGCAGGTGTTGCCGCAATGGACGGGTAGAGAGACAGGGGTTTATTCCGTTTATCCACCGGGGCCTGTGGGGCCAGCGGCTCGGGCGTTGGTCGAATTTCTGAGCCACCGCTGGCAGCAGGAACCTTGTCTGCAAAGCGCCATAATTAGGTGACAGAACCGGATACCGCCAACCCGGTATTATCCATCTGGCGGGGAATCCTGTGCCAATGTGCTTTCTGCACTAACGAAATCACCAGCAGCCATGTTTTAAGATACTGAAATAAACATCTTTAAACTTTTCTGTCCTTAAAACATCCCCTTTCAATACCGAAACCGGTTTATCCCACTCTTGGGTAAAATCGGCTTCGCCGTCGTTGTTATTTAGCTTTTTTAAGCCACAGGCGGCATAAAGTTTCGCTTCTGGCGTTGCCTGCGGTTTTTTGGCAATACGCAAGAAAATGGCTCCCGCATCCTGATAGGTCAGGATTTTTATTAACTCGGTTTCGCCAACGCTGCCAATGCCAACAAACCCATTCATTCCCAAAGAGAAATTGCTGACTTTGGATAAAACATTTTCTGTCTCTTCACTGCTTTGCTCAGCGGTGTAAGCGTTGAGGGAACAGAAAGAAACAACAAGCAAAGCCACAACGCGAAAAATCATTTTCATAAAAGTCTCCCTATTCAACCGGTTTTATACCGGGTTGGAATGTGCCGACATCAAATCCTGCTGATGCAAAACAGTCACAAATGCCCGCAATGCCGCACTGCGGTACGCGTCTTTCCGTTGCAACAATACCGCCCGACGAGCAGGCATCGCGCTATTCAACGGCACTGAGCGCAACTGCGGATTTGCCTGGGAAATCGCCGCGGGTAACACAGTGGCGAGCTGACCGCGGCGTACAATTTCAACGATAGCGCCAATAGCATTGGCCTCAACGGCCACCTGTGGCCGGATACCCTGCTGACGGCAATAACTGTCGATAAACTGGCGGGTCGCGAAATCCTCGCTCAGCAACGCAAGGGGTTGCCGGCCAAACTCTTCCGCCGTCAAAGGGTGTTGCTGTTGGGCCAGGGGGTGGTTAACACCCACCATCATCTCCAAGGACTCACTAAATAGGTCTTCAGCCGTAATATCCGTCGATTGTGCCTGGCCGAAAGCTATGCCCAGATCCAGTCGGTCCTCCGCCAACAACGCCTCGATTCTGTCCTGCGTCAACTCTTGAATACTCAACGATATCCCCGGATGGCGCTGATAAAAAGCATCAATAACCGGACCAACCAAATAGGCAGTAAACGTTGGCGTCATCGCTAACCGCAGGCTGCCGCGTTCCAATGTCGCCACATCGTGAATTGCCCGCGTTCCCGCTTCCAGATCTTGCAATGCCAGTCGGGCATAACGCATCCAGGCAACGCCAGCGTCGGTCAAACGCACCGCACGGCCACTGCGATCAAACAGGGGTGTGCCAAGTTGCTCTTCCAACTGTTTGATTTGCTGCGATAACGTCGGCTGTGAGACATGCAAGGCTTCGGCCGCGCGGGTGAAATTGCCCTGCTCGGCTACAGCAAGAAAATAACGGATATGTCGTAACAACATAGCGCACCTACTATTAGTAATTCCTATGACTATCATTATAAATGGGTCTTAGACCCTATAGCTAGCACAGCGCAAGATACATCCATCGCTTAACAGCAACCCGATGGAGAAATTATGAAAGAAGTGATCGAGGGTTTTCTGAAGTTCCAGCGCGAAGCATTCGTCGAACGTACGGCATTGTTCCAGCAATTGGCTACTCAACAAAGCCCACGCACCCTGTTTATCTCATGTTCTGACAGCCGTCTGGTGCCAGAACTGATTACCCAGCGAGAACCTGGCGACCTGTTTGTGATCCGTAATGCCGGCAATATTGTGCCTTCATTTGGTCCAGAGCCCGGTGGCGTCTGCGCATCGGTGGAATATGCCGTCTCTGCACTCGAAGTGGAAGATATCGTGATCTGCGGGCATTCCGACTGTGGTGCGATGACTGCGATTGCTACTTGCCAGTGCCTGGATCATATGCCAACCGTGGCTAACTGGCTGCGCTATGCCGATTCCGCCAAGGCGGTAAATCAGGCGTATCAGCACATATCCAAGGAGGAGCGCGTCAGTTCGATGGTACGTGAAAACGTCATCGCACAGTTGACCAATATTAAAACCCATCCGTCCGTTGCCCTGGCGCTTGAACAAGGGCGATTGAAACTGCACGGCTGGGTTTATGACATCGCCAGCGGTTGCATTGAAGCGCTGGACGGTGAAACCCGTCGTTTTATTCCACTGGCCACTAATCCTGATGTCACGGCAACCCCTGCCGTACCACGTTTTTAATTTCATTATTAAGGAGACAATATGACACAGTCACTGCATCACTCATCTTCACGCGAAGCCTTAACCGACATCATTATGGACGCTAAGATCCGCAAAAATCTGACCTTCGAAGCGATTAATGAAGGTACTGGCCTGAGTTTGGCGTTTGTCACCGCGGCACTGCTGGGCCAGCATCCGCTACCAGAACAAGCTGCCCGCGTTGTTGCCGCTAAGCTTGATCTGGACGAAGACGCCGTGCGTCTGCTGCAAACCATTCCGCTACGCGGCAGCATCCCTGGCGGTGTACCGACCGATCCGACCATTTATCGCTTTTACGAAATGGTGCAAATTTACGGTTCCACGCTGAAAGCACTGGTACATGAGCAGTTTGGCGACGGCATTATCAGCGCGATTAACTTCAAACTGGATATCAAAAAAGTGCCGGATCCGGACGGTGGCGAACGCGCGGTGATCACCCTGGACGGTAAATACCTGCCGACCAAGCCTTTCTGATAGCCCATTGCCGATGGCCTCAACGCCATCGGCAAATTGACAACCCAATCACCTTTGGCTAAATTAACTGCGCTTTAACGCCTTTCTGGCGTTTATCACTACCCGAGGCCTGTATGTTGGAGATTGTAGTCACCCGATAGTCATTTCCTTGCCGTTTTGGCAGGGGGATTCTGACGTATCTGACACGCATTTGCGTGGGGATACGCGTATCTGGGTTTACTGCAGGATTTTCCAACATGAACATTTCCAAAGCGGAACAACGCGTGCTGCACGTGTTGGCCAAAGGCGGCTATATCGCATTCACCCGTGATGACGCGGGTCGTGTGACCCACGTTCAATGCTTAACCCGCGAAGGGTTAGGTCTGGCCGATTGTTCTCTGGCCGTCTTCACCAAGCTCAAAACCAAGCGCCTGATCCTTTCCCGCCAGGGACGCCCTTATCGCGTCACTATCGACGGGCTTAAGGCCGTACGCGCGCAATTGGATAACCGCTAATCATTTTTATCGGCCGGGCGTATGCTTCGGCCGGTTTCACACGTATTTATTTGGATACCACTATGACTTTTATTATCCGTCATGAAACATCGACAGACATCCGAGCCATCGAAGCCCTGACCACGGCAGCATTTATGGATGCAGAACACAGTAGTCATACCGAGCAGTTTATCGTCAACGCGTTGCGCCGTGCCGGTGCACTTTCTCTGTCTTTGGTTGCCGAGCAGCATGGCCGACTGATTGGTCACGCTTCCTTATCACCGGTAACGGTCAGCGACGGCGCACAAGGCTGGTACGGGCTGGCACCGGTTTCGGTGTTACCGGAGAAGCAAAATCAAGGCGTAGGCAGTGAGTTGATCCGTCAGTTACTGGCCCAACTTCGCGATATCGGCGGTGCAGGCTGTGTGGTACTGGGCAACCCTGATTACTATGGACGCTTTGGTTTCAAGGCACAGGACGGCCTGATATTACCGGGTATCCCAGCAGAATATTTCCAGGTAATTGCATTCGACGGCACGCTACCTGGTGGTGAGGTCGCTTTCCACTCTGCGTTTGACGCAACGGCATAATCATAATATTGAAGAAGGCAGTGCCTAATTAGGCCTGCCTTCGCTCCGGTTCTCAGGCATATCGGGCAATGGTCAAACGCTCTTCTTCAGTGGGAACAACAAAGTATTGAGTGAGCAGATCAAATGCCTCTTCGGTTAACACAAAGGGATGGTCACCTCGCTCATTTCTGATTTTTATCCGGTCCTTACACTGCGTGTTGCTAACATCCAAAAAATGCAGGCAATGCTCAATGCCAGCTTGCTCGGCCAATTGTCGGGCCCACAACCGGCGATCCGGCGTATTCATTGGGAAATCCAGCACCACCGACAGCCCATTACGCAACAGCTGCACAATATGCTCGCTCAAAACTTCGCGTAGCCGGGCTGAATAACGAACGTAGTCTTGCAGAGTCTCCATCTGTTGTTCATACAGCGTCGCCAGCCAACTGTCTTCAACCAGCAACAATGTATGGGGCTGTTGTGCGAGGCTATTGGCCAATGTCGACTTGCCGGAACCAGCTTTACCACACATCAAGTGCAAAACTGCGGGGGGATGATTCTTCATAACTTCCTCCTGAGGATATTGCCAGTCGGAGGACGTTTTTGCCCCGCCTGACTGGCGGGGTTTCGCTTAAAACAGACGCGCTATCCCACCACTCTGAGAATGGTGATAATAATCTGCGCGAATGAAAAAAGGCTTCTGTTCATCCGTTATCATTAAGATAAAAGGATAACGCTGTCAACGGCCAAATGAAACGCGCTTAGCGCACCGGGTTTCACGAATAAATAGGCACACAGCCTTACTCTATGCTGAACATCGCGCAAGCTGAGGTACTGGGGTATAGGTGCAAACTACGCTGGCACGATGAACGTCGACAGCCAAGCCAAAAATGGCGCCCTGATAGCCCACTTAGGCGGGTTTTTCTGAACCGACGTGATAGCCGCGACTGTCCTGAGGGGCCTGTTCTCGCTGATCCAGACCATAGTCGCGCACCACTTCGGCCACCCGCAGGCGATAGTGCGCCAACACGTCATGGCGGCCACGTGCCTGTGCAGCTCGGTGCTTTTCGATGTTCCGCCACTGTTGAACTGCTTCCTCATCCCGCCAGAAGGAAAGCGACAGCAACCGCTGCGGATCGGCCAGACTTTGAAAACGTTCAATGGAAATAAACCCGTCAATCTCCGCCAGAAGCGGCTTCAACTCAGCAGCCAAATTAAGATAGGTTTCACGCTGCCCATCGGCAGCCTGTAATTCAAAAATAACGGCAATCATAATGCGCTCCTGCCAGAGGTAAATTCAGGTACTCGTGCGTTTTGCGAAGACCGCCAATGGACGTTGTTCAACATCTGTAGATCAATACTCAATCCGGATAAATGTTCAATGCCGCACTGCGCGATAATTTTCGCCCAATCTGCTCCTGGACAACGATGTGCGCCCTCACCAAAAGCAAAACTTTCCCCCCCTGCGCACAACAATACCAAGACGCTCTGTCCAGCCAATATCGGGCATCCCGCAACTCGCGTATCCCTGAGCGCAAAACGACGGGTGTTCTGAATCGAGGGGGTGTCGGACAGGACTTTCTCAATCAGTTCCTGTGCGTTCCCCGGTTGGCTCCGCATCAGCAGCAATGCCTGTCCGATCAAGCCGGCGGTTCCTTCACATGCCTGAAACATCAACCCAATGGCATTGGACATGACTACCTGACCGTCAATACCTTGTGTCGTGCATGTCTGCTGTAAACCTAACCATAACGGCCCACTACTTTCTGCCAGATGTACTGACAGGCGCCGCCCGGCCAAGATCCCACGTTCAACCTGTTGTTCACTGCCACCCGGCGCAATGCAACGAGAAAAATCCAGTATGTCATCGACTAACGCCGGCCAAGCCTCCGCAGGGGCGCCCAGAAGCGCGGCAATAACACAAACCGGTAGCGCATAGTTGAAACGGGTAATTTGAAGTGCGTCTGACGGTGGGGAAGGCATTAATTTTTGCGCTACGTCCCATGCGGTTTGCTGGATCAGCGTGGCATCAAACGTAGCTAACGTTTGCTGGATGGCCACTTTCAGTTTGAGATGTTGTTCACCATCCTGCATGCGTACCAGCGCACCAAAAATAGGCTGCGCTGGTGTGTTTAATAAAGCGGCGGGTATGGGTTCATGTGCAGGACGCACCCCAAAGTCGGCATTGTGCAGCACGTCTCGCACTGCTACCGGGGAAGCCACAACCCAACTCTTCAAACTCGACTGAAACGCCATCGGTGCCATCTGTAAATAATCCGCAAGTGGATCATCAGCCGTGACGGCAGAGATGGCACGGGTATAAGGACAAACTGTCATGATGTTCTCCATCAGGCTAAGCCAGTGTGAGGACACATCCTAGCGCTAGACTGACAGCCATACTTCGCCTAAGCTCGAAGTATGAATAACATCGATATTGAAGATCGCCTGGCGGCGCTGACCGCCGCAATTGCCGACCGCACCCGGGCACGCATGCTGTGCCTGCTGATGGATGGACGCGCCTATACCGCAACCGAGCTCAGCGCTGCGGTTGAGGTGGCGGCCTCTACCGCCAGCGGGCATCTGGCTCGCTTGCTGGAACAGCGATTGATCGTATGTATCAAACAGGGGCGCTATCGCTATTTCCGCCTGACCGGACCGGCTGTGGCGGCTGCGCTGGAAACGCTGATGGCGCTGGCCGGTGTCGAAAAGCCTATCGTAAAAAGCAGTACCCCAATATCCCTACAGTTCGCCCGTACCTGTTATGACCATATGGCGGGTGAAATCGCGGTAAAACTGCATGACCGTTTGCACCAGTTACGCTGGCTGGAGGGCGACGAAAATTACCGGTTAAGTGATATGGGCCGTACGGCTTTAACTCAGTTGGGCGTTGACTGTTCTGCGGCTCTTTCGCGACGACGATTCGCCTGCGGCTGTCTGGACTGGAGCGAACGTAAAGCTCACCTTGGTGGTGCACTTGGCGCGGCGCTGCTCAATACATTTATCGAACGCAGTTGGATCCGACGCCAACTCGATAGTCGCGAGTTGCAACTCACCCCCACCGGTAAAAAAGTACTGAAAGCACATTTTGATATCACGCTTTAACCCTGCGCCGCGTTAGCTTTGCTGCAATACTGAGAAAGCACACCGTCAACCCGAGGACTCTTCATGATCGATCAAACCCAATTCCCGATCGTCAAACGCTGGCCCGCCCAGCATCCGGAAAGGCTGCAACTTTACTCTCTGCCGACGCCCAACGGCGTAAAGGTTTCCATCATGTTGGAAGAGATAGGTCTGCCTTATGAGCCGCACCTGATCGATATCGGCAAGAACGAAACCTGGACACCGGAGTTTCTGTCGCTGAATCCGAACGGCAAAATCCCGTCGATCATCGATCCCGATGGCCCTGATGGCAAACCACTGGCCCTGTTTGAATCCGGTGCCATCCTGTTATATCTGGCGGAAAAAACCGGGAAGTTTCTACCACAGGATCCCGCCCTACGTTATGAAACTATCCAGTGGGTATTTTTCCAGATGGCGGCGGTCGGCCCAATGTTTGGTCAGCTCGGTTTCTTCCACAAATTCGCCGGTCGTGAATATGAGGATAAACGCCCATTAGAACGCTATAAAAATGAATCCAAACGCCTGCTCGGCGTGCTGGAAAGCCGACTTGAAGGCCGCGATTGGATCATGGGCCAAGATTACACCATCGCTGACATTTCACTTCTGGGTTGGGTGCGTAATCTGATCGGCTTCTACGAAGCCCGCGAGCTGGTTGAGTTCGACAGCTTCCCTCGCGTGGGACAATGGCTGGAACGCGGCCTGGCACGTCCAGCAGTGCAGCGTGGTTTGAATATTCCCGCCCGTAACGCGTAGTTTATTGCCTGGGATAGCCGCCCGGTTATCCCATTCTCACAACCGTCATAAAAATGTCACACCCCTGCACTACTCTCCCTGCGTAACAAATTGATGCTATTTATGTTGTTATATTACGACAAGGAGCTTTCCCCATGCAGCAATCCGTTTCCCTGATCGCCGGTGCCGTATTATCCGCCTTATTATGTTCCACCGCCTTCGCCGATGACACTTCTGTCAATACCGCAAGCCTTTCCGAACGTGCAGCACGCGGCGACATCGTCGAACCCGGCGGCGCACGCCGACTGAACGGCGATCAAACCGCTGCGCTAAAAGCGTCACTGTCTAACAAAACAGCCAAAAACGTGATTTTGCTGATCGGCGATGGCATGGGCGATTCGGAAATTACTTCGGCACGTAACTATGCCGAAGGTGCCGGCGGTTATTTTAAGGGTATCGATGCCCTGCCGCTGACCGGCCAATACACCCATTACTCGCTCGATAAAAAAACCCATAAGCCAGATTATGTTACCGACTCCGCCGCCTCAGCGACTGCATGGTCAAGCGGCGTTAAAACCTATAACGGTGCACTCGGCGTCGACGTCAACGGTAAAGACCAGCCGACACTGTTAGAGATCGCCAAAGCTGCGGGTAAAGCCACCGGTAACGTCTCCACTGCCGAGCTGCAGGATGCGACGCCGGCAGCACAAATTTCTCACGTCACCTCGCGTAAATGCTACGGCCCGGAAGAGACCAGTGAAAAATGTGCAACCAACGCGCTGGAAAACGGCGGTCGCGGTTCCATCACTGAGCAGTTACTCAAAGCCCGCGCCGACGTCACATTGGGTGGGGGTGCCAAATCCTTTAATCAGCTAGCGAAAAGCGGCGAATGGCAAGGAAAATCGCTGAAAGACCAAGCAACTGCTCTCGGTTATCAGTGGGTCGAAAACCTTGATGCCCTGAACGCCGTCAACGTGGCTAATCAGCAAAAACCTCTTCTGGGGCTGTTTGCCGCAGGTAATATGCCCGTTCGCTGGCAAGGGCCAAAAGCCACTTACCACGGCAATATCGACAAACCTGCGGTAACCTGCGAGAACAATCCGACACGTACTGCGGATATCCCAACGCTGGCAGCCATGACTGAAAAAGCAATCGACCTGCTGAAAACCAATCAAAACGGTTTTTTCTTGCAGGTTGAAGGGGCATCGATCGACAAGCAGGATCATGCCGCCAACCCATGCGGTCAATTTGGTGAAACTGTCGATTTGGATGAAGCAGTACAGAAAGCGCTGGAATTCGCCCGTGCCGATGGCAATACCCTGGTGATCGTTACCGCTGACCATGCCCACTCCAGCCAGATTATCGCTGCCGATGCCAAGGCGCCTGGTCTGACGCAAATGCTGACCACCAAAGATGGTGCACCAATGACCATCAGCTACGGTAATTCAGAAGAAGATTCTCAGGGACACACCGGCACACAATTACGGGTTGCTGCCTACGGCCCGCATGCCGCCAACGTGGTTGGACTGACCGATCAAACTGATCTGTTCTATACCATGCGTGACGCTATGGCGATTAAGTAAGTTAATAGTCAGAAATCCAAACGCTGTTCATCGCCTGGTGCTCCTGGGATGAATAGCGTTTTTACCCTTTATAAACAGCAGGCAACTGCTATATTGAAGAACGCTTTCGCTTTCGAGAAAGGCTCTTCATGGCGTTACTGCGTTTATTTATGCTAATCAGTTTATTATTTCCCAGCCTGTTAAAAAAACCAGTATGAGCCGGCCAAAAAATAAGGACCAGCTTTTGAATTTGATTACTTTGCCCTTCGCTACTGAACGCTTGCAACTACGCCGCTTTACGCCTGCCGATCTCGATGCCTATGCAACTTACCATCGCTTGCCAGAGGTCTATCGTTATCTGTACGCACCAACACCCAACGACATGCAACTCACTGACTTGCTTACCGAAGCGGTAGCTTCGCGTTTCAGCAAAGACGGCGACGTTTTTTATTGTGCCGTCACTTTGAAAGACAGTGGCGATCTGATCGGTGAAGTCCTGTTAAAGCTGGCTAATCGCGCCGCGTTACAAGGGGAGATCGGCTATATCTTCAACCCAGCCTACGCGGGTAAGGGCTATGCCATTGAGGCAGTGCGGTCAGTCCTGGAACGTGGGTTTAGCCAAGTGGGTTTTCACCGCATTTTTGCCCGTCTCGATGCCGCTAATTGCGGGTCGATCGGCGTGGTTGAACGTTTGGGTATGCGTAAAGAAGCACACCTGCGACAAAATGATCGCTTCAACGGCGAATGGGGCGATGAGCTGATTTATGCAATGCTGAATGAAGAGTGGAATCAGGCATTGGCACAAGACAACCTTTAGGCATCTGCCAGCATCTTTGCTGCCATCTGTTTATAACTCGCCACCAAATCACGGCCCTCATCTGGGCCGGTACTCACCGCCAGCCGCATTGTGGCTTCCCCCAAATGCATCAGCAAGAAGGCCGCATTTTCAACCGATGCGGGATCCGCTTGTGGCCGCAGCCGACGTATTGCCGCTGCCAGCAATGCGCCGTTCAGCCGGCTTTCCGTCACTTCCTCTTCACGCAGGGTTTTGTTGGCCTGAGTCGCCGCCCAGATATCCCGCATGACCGGTTCAGCCATAAACAACGCATAATATTCATCGATCAGGCAGTTAAATGCTTCGATTAACTGGGGTAACGTCTGGACCTGAACGAGCCCCTGTTCAATACATTCACGCGCTTCTTGGTTATAGCGTTGTGCCAACACGCGGACGATCGCCGTTTTATCCGGGAAATACTGATACAGCGCCCCGATAGAAATACCGGCATTCTGCGCCACTTCACTCATACGCATCGCATCGCTGCCCTGCGCGGCTATCAGTGCCGTCGCACAATCAAGAATCAATTTTACCTTTTCCCGGCTACGCGTTTGGCTGGGTTTACGCCGCAGTGCGGGCGATTTTTTTTGCTTATCATTCATCATGCGTCGTCCTTTGAACAAAAACTGCCTTGACAATAATACGAGGGTTTATCATATTTACAAAACATGAGTAATACTCACATTTGGAGCGACACCATGAACAACAACCAAAACGAGTCACCAATTCTGGTTTTAGGCGCTACCGGGAAAACTGGCAGCCGTGTGGCAACACGGTTACAACAGCTGGGGATCCCCGTACGGGCCGGGCATCGTAGTGCAACTCTTCCTTTTGACTGGCAAAATAACACCACCTGGCAACCGGCCTTACAAGGTGTGAAAAAGCTGTACCTCAGTTTCCAACCCGATCTTGCCGTACCCGGCGCTATCGATACCGTGGAGCGCTTTTGTCGGCAGGCGGTAAACAGCGGTGTGCAAAAAATTGTGCTGCTTAGTGGCCGCGGTGAAGACGAAGCCCACCAAGCGGAAGACGTGGTTAAAAACAGCGGTGTGGATTGGACGGTGTTGCGCGCCAGTTGGTTTATGCAAAACTTCAGTGAGAGTTTTATTCTCGACGACCTGTTAAATGGCCAGGTCTATTTGCCACCTGGCGAGATCCCCGAACCCTTTATTGATGCAGAAGATATCGCCGACGCTGCTGTCGCGGCCCTCACCCAGCCTGGTCACAGCAATACGCTGTATGAGTTGAGCGGCCCGCGTTTGATGACCTTTGCACAGGCCGTTGGCGAAATAGCCCTTGCCAGCGGGCGTGAGATTCACTACCAGCAAGTACCTGTCGCAGATTACGTCGGTTACCTGCGAGAAGCGCAACTGCCGGCGGAAATGGTCACGCTACTGGAATATCTATTTAGCACGGTATTGGACGGACGCAACGCTTCCGTGACCGAAGGCATTCAGCAGAGTCTGGGCCGTACGCCGCGTGATTTCAGTGCCTACATTGCCGACACTCTCAACAGCGGCGTGTGGCAACCACGTTAGCCTACTCATGGCCGGCATGTAGAGCGGCCATTTTCTTTTTGTTACCGAAAGCCGATTGTCATTATTCCATAAATATTGTGTGATAACGGAATATCGTTTAAATCAGCGACAATTAAACCCTGCAAATATAGCGGTTATATTTAGATAAAAATAATAAATGAATTATTCCTGCCTTTAATCCGCTTTTTTTAATTACAAAAGTAGTTTTTAACAATATTGCAAACAATAATATCCCCTCAGTAACCAGAGTTGAACAACCTGTCCCCAGACAGCCTGTAATAATCTACTTTTCGTTAAAAAAACGATTAACAAAAAGACATTATCACTGCGACTCGGCTTTGCCGGGCGGGTTAGTTTTACTTATTTCCAGGGTAGCTCCCAATAAATTCTTTCACCTGCAATGAATAGAATTTATACCCTATGAATTTCAAGTTGCGGCCAGGCGCCCAGCTCGCTCATCTCCAGGCGCTTACTTCAGTAAGTAACTGGGGTGAGCGAGTGCAGGTAACAACGCTGCAACTTGAAAGGCGACGGGTATACACACAAGAGATTTGATTAAATGAAAAAATTACTCGTCCTGATTTTCTGTCTGAACCTGTTTGGCGTCACGCAACAGGCCGCAGCAGAAGAGAATAAGACCGTTGATGTGGTACTGATTGGCGGCGGCATCATGAGCGCCACGCTGGGGACTTACCTGCATGAGTTGGAGCCAAACTGGTCCATCGACATGTACGAACGTATGAACGGCGTGGCAGAAGAGAGCTCCAACGGCTGGAATAACGCCGGGACAGGCCACTCAGCTTTCGCTGAAATGAATTACACCCCAGAGAAAAAAGACGGCACCATTGATATCAGCAAAGCCGTGGTGGTGAACGAGTCTTTTGAAATCTCTCGTCAATTCTGGTCTTATCAGGTGAAAAATAATGTCCTGAAAGATCCAAAATCCTTTATTAACAGCGTGCCACACATGAGCTTTGTTTGGGGTGACGATAACGTCAACTTCCTGCGCAAACGCTATGCGGCGCTGCAACATAGCACCCTGTTCCGTGGTATGGAGTACTCAGAAGACGCCAACCAAATTAAACAGTGGGCACCACTGGTGATGGACGGTCGCGATCCGAAGCAAAAAATTGCTGCGACCCGCATGCCACTGGGTACCGACGTCAACTTTGGCGTGATCACCCATCAATTGGTGGATACGCTGACCAAAAATCCAAACTTCAAGCTGAACCTGAGCCATGAAGTGCGTGATATCAAACGTAACGCCGACAACACCTGGCGCGTAACCGTGGCCGACTTGAACCGCGACGGTAAAGAAACCACCGTTAACGCCAAGTTCGTGTTTATCGGCGCAGGTGGTGCTTCACTGACGCTGCTGCAGAAAACCGGCATTCCTGAAGCCGAAGGTTACGGCGCCTTCCCGGTCGGCGGTCAGTTCCTGGTTACCACCAACCCGGAAATTGCTAACCAGCATTTGGCCAAGGTTTATGGCCTGGCCAGCGTAGGTTCACCACCGATGTCGGTTCCACACCTGGATACCCGCATGCTGGATGGCAAACGCGTCCTGCTGTTCGGGCCATTCGCCACTTTCTCCGGCAAGTTCCTGAAAAACGGTTCACTGTTTGATCTGCTGCATTCCCTGAGCACCTCCAACCTGATGCCAATGACTCACGTCGGTCTGGATAACTTCGACCTGGTGAAATATCTGGTGGGTCAGTTGATGATGAACGACGACGACCGTTTCGCTGCGCTAAAAGAGTATTTCCCTGAAGCCAAACAGGCGGACTGGAAGCTGTGGACTGCCGGCCAACGTGTACAAATCATCAAGAAAGATGATGAAAAAGGCGGCCTGCTGCAGTTCGGTACTGAAGTGGTCAGCGCTAAAGATGGCAGCATTGCCGCCCTGCTGGGTGCATCACCGGGCGCATCTACTGCCGCACCGATCATGCTGCATCTGATGGAAACCGTGTTCAAAGATAAAGTGGCGACACCGGAATGGCAGAGCAAGCTGAAAGAAATCATTCCGTCCTACGGCCACAAGCTGAACGGCGATATTGAAATGACCAACAAGATCCGCGGCTACACCAGCAGCGTGTTGCAGTTGGACTATATCGAAGTGAAGCCGGAAACAAACTGATACCCGTTTCCCCCTTATCTCAAGGCCGCCTCGTGCGGCCTTTTTTATTCCCCCGCCACTGCAAGAGCACTTTTCGCTACCTTTCGCACCCCAGTTAACACTTGCGTAACCCGAATGCGCAGCCTATTATCAAAGAACTAGCTTGGATAATTACTTTACCTACTGTGACCTGAATGTCGTACCCGCGGGAGAACTTAAACAATGGATCGCGTTAATATCATTCATGATTTGCTGGACTGGATTGAAACTCATCTTGATCAGCCGCTGTTGTTAGACAACGTGGCGGCCAAGTCAGGCTACTCCAAGTGGCACTTACAAAGGATGTTCCGCACCACCACCGGGCATGCGTTGGGCAGCTATATCCGCGAACGCCGTCTGTCGCAGGCCGCGCAGGCGCTGCGTTCAAGTCCTCGCCCCATTCTCGACATCGCCCTGCAATATCATTTCGATTCCCAACCGTCATTTTCACGCGCGTTTAAAAAACAATTTGGCAAAACACCGGCGGTATATCGCCGCACGACCCGCTGGGATGTCGCAGAGATGACCCCACAGCCGATAGAACCACTGAACGGGCATCGCCATGAGTCACCGGGGGTGCATCTGTGGTATGCGGGTAAATGTCTGGATGGTAAATGTGGTAATTGGATGGGCCAATAAGGCATCAATAGAATGGCAAAATGCCACCTCTTTTAAGCACCATGTTGGTGTTTTAATAGCGGTGGCATTATTTACTGCAACGACATTTATTTGAACGTGACGTCTACGTTAGCCGTCGCGTTGAATACCCCTGGTGTCGGCGTATTCGTCAGCCATTTCAGGTTAGCAATAAAGGTTTCAGACACTTCGTTCTGCTTATCCTGTAATACACCGCCAAAGTCTACGTTGGTCTGTAAAGGGATCGGCTTCTTATTAGTATCACGCTGCTGGGTCAAAAAGATCGCTACACCTGGTTTGGTTGTAGGCAAAATCTGCGTGTTATCTGAAGGATCCGAGTTGGTGCTGCTAAAACTTGCCTGCAATGACTGTCCTGCGCACTCCCCCCCCGTCAAGGTAGCTTTGATATCAAAGGGTACCTGTTTAGCGACGGTCCCCGTTTTGGCGCTGGTAGTGCTCAATACACCAAAATCAACACTGGCGCCGTTATTCGCCAGCACGCTGATCTGCGGGTTACACTGAATCACGCGGATCTTGTCCAGTCCTTTGATGTAGGCGTTAAAGTTACTGTCTTTGGTAGCATTCAGGCCCAGTTCACCGTCAATCTGGAACAATGAAGCACGCGCCAATGGCGCAAAATTACCCGCTGGTGGTTTAACCCCGGTGGCTTTAATGTATACCGAGTAGCTCGCTGTTACTGCCTGAGGAGCCGCCTTGTTTCTACCATTGGTACGCACGGTACCCGGGCCGAGGTCAGGGCCGGTTGGCCGATTAGAGCTCTGCTTGAGGTTGATCGCGTCATAGTCACGTCCGTTGATCGAAACCCCAATTTCCAGTGATTTGTCCAACCCACCGAAGGCGTTTTGCGGATTCCAGTAGATATAGGCGTGTTCCCCCTGCGGGTAACCATCGGTATCCCAGCAGGTAAAGGTGGACGTGAAGGGCTGCGAACGCCAGATCAAATTGCCTTTAACAAAGTCACTGGCAGCCAGCACGATCGGGCGACCAACGTCGA
The DNA here is from genome assembly GCF_001590905.1 of Serratia grimesii NBRC 13537. Classification (GTDB taxonomy): domain Bacteria; phylum Pseudomonadota; class Gammaproteobacteria; order Enterobacterales; family Enterobacteriaceae; genus Serratia; species Serratia grimesii. The sequence continues at coordinate 269,730 of NZ_BCTT01000006.1, read as the reverse complement.
TATCCTGCGTGACGCTGCCGGTTGGCCGGCTGGAACTGGTTGAGTTACCGAAGCGGCATTGCATTGCCGCTGCTTGCTGTGCCATTGCCAACCCTGCCAACCCCACCAGTGACAGAAGTGTATTTCGTCCGAATTTGCTTAAGTTCATGGTGCACCTTAGAGTTTTTGGCATTGCAGGGTCAGTTCCTGATATCCCATAGCAGCTTGTTGATTACCCACACTGGCTGGAATCTGCAGTACGCACTGCTGATCGGCTTTCGGGCCCCATTTAATTGTCAGTTTTTCACCCGGTTTTACACCGGAAACATAAGTGTCGCCATTGAGACCCACAGTACCGCTGTTCCGGCCATCTTCATTAAACACGCCAGCACCAATCGCTGGGAAGTTATCTTCCCCAAGGCGTGCATGAATCAACAGGCTGACCCCTTTGAAGGTATCAAAGGTAACTTTCACCACTGATTTTTCTGTCGGAACCACTTGCTTACTGGCGATCGGCACATCCAGTCCTGGCCCAAAGTCTTCGGTACGCAAAGCAACATAGTTGTAGCGATACGGGTTAGCCGATGGCACCACTGCATAACCGAAACGGTCGATCGTCACACCCGGTTGGTTTTCCAGGCGTACGCCTTTGGCGTCTTTGGCTTCTACCAGCAAAATTGTGTTCTGCAATGGTTGCGTTAAGGTTGCACCACCAGAGTGCACCAACAGACCACCGGACAGGCCAAGTCCCGCTTGGCGATAGTTATTGCTATAAGCGTAACTACCGTCGATATTACCGATGCTACTGCTGTAACCCAGGTTCAGGTTGCTATTCTGTCCCGAAGACTGCGTATGCCCAGTAGACACCGAGTAGTTCATACGACGATCGTCCAGCATGGTTCCACTGATGCCAGTGGAATAGCTGTCGCCACTCTGTTTACTGTGCGCTGCACTGAAGTTGGCAGTGGTCGAATTATTGTTCTGACCCCAATCCAGCGGTACCGAAACGGTGAAGTTTACGCTGCGATCGGAATAACCATATTGACCACGGGTATCTTGCAGATACACACCGTAGGAAATACGTTTGTAGCCATCGTTATAGCCCATTTGAATGGTGCGATCGTTACCGGAAACGCCCCAGTAGTTCTGATGGCTAACGTTGGCATATAAACTGGCACCAGCCCACAATTGTTGGCTGAGCGACAATTCAACACGTTCACGTTTGTTACCATAGCGAGCAGTGTAACGCGTTCGCTTCTGGTTATTGCTCCAGGATGGCTGTCCCGGCTGCAAATCATTCGGATCCCAGTAATCATTCGCGTAAACACCATTGCGCCAGCGATTACGCTCTTCAACTGCGTCGCTGAGATCGTAATAGCCCGAAGTGGCATAGCGATAGCCCGCCAGTTGGAAGTTGGTTCCCATCTGGTTAAGCGATTTGGAATATAGGAAGCGGAAGCTCTGGCCTTGTTTACGATCACCATTAGCCAGTTCAGTATCTGAAATAGAACCGTCAACCGACACTGCACCCCATGACCCCAGGCTTTTACCTACGCCCAAAGCAGCGGAGCGATAGTGCTCAGCCATAACCACCCCGCCAAAAGGCGTCAGGCCATAGTTCAAACCACGTGCCAACGTACCCTGGATCAAATTAGGCTGATAGCCACCATTGCCATTGTGATACTTACCGGCCGTCAGTTGGAAGTTCCAAATGCCTTCACGCAGCATATTTGCCACGGATGAATAGGCTACGCTGAAGGTTTTATGGGAACCATCGGCTTCATTCACGGTAACAATCAAGTCGCCGTTGTTAGTATGCGGATAAACATCGTGGATCTCAAAAGGACCCGGCGCCACGTTAGTACTGTAAATGACGTAACCGTTTTGGCGGATCTCTACGCGAGCATTGGTTGCCGCTATGCCGCGAACCACTGGCGCATAACCGCGCAAGCTGTCAGGCAGCATGTCGTCTACACTGGAGAGCTGAACACCACGGAACTGAAAACTGTTAAACACATTGTTATTAGTACTGGCCTGACCCATGATCAAACGGCTGCGCCATGGCGCAATGTCAGTTTCCGCCCAAGACGAGAGGTTAGTCCAGTTTGCACCGCTGCCGCTTTGCTTATCCAACGTGGAGTTATTGCGCAAGCGCCATCTTCCCACGTTGAGGCCACTGTTCAGTGACAGGAAAGTATATTCACTGTCATCTGCGTCATCGCGGCGATAGCTGTTCTTGTTGTAATTGAAAGTATAGTTGGCGAACAGGGCATTAATGCCTTCATCGTACATGCTAGATGGAATTGCACCTACAGCGCTCAAATCCATCATGGTCTGTGGTACAGAAATATTAATTTGCTGCACCCCTGCATCATAACTAACAGTGGCGTCTTTAATCACCGCAGGTAAATCAACACAGCTGCCTGCGGGCAGGGTTTCCGGCAGTTTAATACCGTAATTCAGCAGGTCTTCAACTTTAAGGCAAGGCTGAGACGCAGCCTGCCCTTTTTCCTGACGAAAAGTAACATCTTTATGATCGACTTGGGTCAAGTTGACATAGATATCAAATGGATAGACGCCCGGTTGCAAAGCATCACCCTGAGCCACAGCTTCGGCGTTACTCAAGTTTTCATTGCCGTGTACAAACGACATGTTAAATTCTGCCAGCGCTGCTTCACTCCATAACATCGGCGCGGCGGCGGCGATGATTGCAATCCGGATCAACTGTGTCAGCCGTGTCGTTCCGCATGCTACTTTTCGTTGATGTGCCATTCCCTGTCTCTCTTATTGTACTGGAACGTCCTTGACTTCCGTTCTACCGCCAAAATCATTGATATAACTGAACGAAATTTTATTACTCACGCTGACGCCTGCTGGGATGTTGATCGCAAGGCGATCACCTGGACTCACCATGTTGGCATCCACATCCACGGTCTTACCTGCGCTATTTTTCAAATGTAGCGCCCCAAAGGTAATATGCAGAGGGCCATCGTTAATCACCTGTAAACGCGAACCTTCACGCTGCCAGCGTAATTTTTGCACTTGCTCGTCCAGCGTCGTTTTCAACGCCACCGGTCGATAAAAAAGTTTAATTCGAGTACGCACTGCAACCTGAAGCACATTCGCCTGCTTCGGTGCGGGTGGTATTTCCTGCACGTTAATCCACAGCAAAGTTTCTTTATCTTGTGGAAGACCAGTGCCGGAATAAATAAAGCGTAAAATAGCGGTTTTTGTCGCATCCAGTTTCAGGATCGGTGGAACGACTACAATGGGCAGATTTTTCGGCACCTGATTTCTATCGCCAGTATCCAACCAGGTTTGCACCATATAAGCTTCAGCAGCATCATTATGAATCGGCAACGAGGCTGATTTATCTGAGCCTTTATAGATTACCCGGGTGGCATCTACCTGGATCCCGGCGTAGCTGCTAAAAGTGCCCAGCATCAGCAGAGCAGCAAAGAACTTTTTCATCGGTTTCCTCTACGGGCCATCCTTGGCCGTTTATGTCCTAAAAGATCAATTATTTGTATTCGATGGTGAACGGGCTGGTGGCGTTTGCCAGACCAGCGGTCACACCAGCGAATGAACGGTAGCGAGCCTGCAGGTTGAAGGTCGCGGTACCGGCAGCATCAACGCTCACTTTAGCTACGTCGTCATTGATGTTGCTGCCATCGCCGATAGCGAAAGGCTTGCCATTGTTGTCGGTAATTTCGATACCAACACCGGTAGCCGCTGTACCAGTGCCGCCAACGTTGCTTACAGACAGCAGGTCAGGGTTGCCAGCAACAGTGTTACCGTCGAAACGCAGGCTGTAATCGCCAGCATCACATTTTCCCAGAGAGATCTGGAAAGCTTTAGATGCAGACTTATCACCAACATTTTGGAATGCAGAAGTAGGATAAGTACCCAAATAAACTTCTTTATTTTGAGTATCGCTAGTTACCTGGCAGGTAGACTGTTTGATTTCACCGGTGAATTTAACAGTGCCGTTCGCAGCCATTGCGTTAGAAGCAGTTACAGACAATACCAGCGCAGCCAAAGGCAATAATACTTTTTTCATTTCCAGCTCCATAGAAAAACAATAAAATAATCGATTCAGTGACAGACGAATATATTAATCCCCGGCACTGAGCATACACTCAGCGATAGCACTCCTTGCTTAAAAGGAGTGTTGCCTCGATGAACCCATTGCCGGACGAAATATAGACCAACGGCATTCTTATTGTTAAATCGTTTAAAACATTCATAACCCCCCTCTTGATAGGAATAAACTATCAACAAATACCTATCGATCGATGTTGACGATTCAATCGAATAGGAATAATCTGTGTTTTGGAAAGCCATGCAGTCAGTCATTTTGTCTTAAGACCTGATTATCAGTATATTATTCCGTATATTTACATTTTGTTACCTTTTGAGCGCTTTAGACTTCGCGACAAAACGAACCTTTGATGGTCTGTAAGCGGCATTGCACTTCTTGGCTGCTTTAAATAAGATATTTACCTATAAATAGCCAAATCTCATTAAATTACTTTTAAAAAACAAACAGTTGTACGTCAATCAAAGGATTGAGGAATGCGCGGTTCTTTTAGAGAGAAAAATAACGGAATTAATTATGTTTTCCAGCCTATGTTCGCAAAATCCGGACAATTGCTGGCCGTTGAGTGTCTATCACGATTCACTTTTAATAGTGAATATGCGCATTTCTCTCCTGAACAGTTCTTTCGTACTGCTGATAGCGCAACTCGAATTGAGATTTTGTTAGATCAGGTCAGTCTGATAGAGAAATATAATCACTGGTTTCGTGAAAATCAGGTGATCGCCACATTAAATGTAGACGACCATTCTCTTCGCTCCCTGGCTAATAGCCATTTTGCAGAAAGAATTAGTGCCACAAGATGTATTCATTTCGAAATCAGTGAGAACTCAACTCGGTTGGTAAAGGACCGTGTTCATGGCGATCCCTCACTGAAGAGCTATTCATTTTGGCTCGATGATTTTGGTTCTGGCTATGCGGGTTTTTCCGCGTTGTATAACAGCCAGTTCCGATTCGTTAAACTCGACCGCTTTTTATTATGGGACTTTATGAAGAAGTCCGGTGGCGACGGTTTAATGCGCGCTTTATTGCGCTTTTTTTACCTTAATCATTACAAGGTAATTATCGAAGGAGTAGAAACTCCCGAACATAAAAAATGGCTGGATGAGATGCCATATTACGCACTGCAGGGAAAGCTGTGGAAGGAATCCGACATCAAGGATTTGAACTCGCTTCTTACAGCTGAATACTTTTAACTCATTATGGGTGTTTGCCATTATGTCTAAAAACAATGTCCTTGTTATTAGTGAGTGTAAGTACAGCTATGTCGGCCTTTCGGTGTTACTGAAAAAACATTACGGCAAGTACGATATCAGACTGTTTTCGGATTTTATGCATGGCGGAGCTAAGGCGGAGAAAATAATTAAGCACGATATCGCGCTGATCTTCACCTCACAAAATCTGGAACAAAGTGTCAACGTCATCGAAAGCCTTGTATCTCTTCATCAGCAATACAACTCTAAAACGCGCCTGCTGGTTTTTTATGACGACGAGCGTGTTGTAAAGCTGTTGTCGATCCTGGGGATCTCGGTTGAATTGGTCTCTACACGTATTCCACTTTATTCGTTACAGGAAAAAATACAAAACCTGTTGGAAAGCAAAGAGCCTGGTGGGATAAAAATGCAGAAAACCCGGGAGCTTAGCCCGGCAGAAAGTGATGTTATCTTCAATCTGCTGCGCGGTGACAGCCTGCTGCATATTGCTCAAAAGCGTGGTACTCACCCCAAAACGATTTTCTCGCAGAAATACAGTGCGATGAAAAAACTGCGACTGCGTAGCATGAGCACGATTTTTGTCGCCAGCAAGTGATCCTTCAGGCCGCCACTCGGCGGCCTGAATACTCTCCACCTCGTTAAATTTATGTAACAACGAACGACAAAGCAGCAACAGCCACATAACACTCCTGCCTATTGGTTACGATTCACTCACGGGATTATCCCGAGAGTCATGTCGTCTGGATTAAAAAAACATCAGGAGATGTTATGAAGTCATCGTTATTCAGCCGTTATACCTGCTTTGTCTTGAGTATCTTGCTGACGCTGGCGTCATTGGCGCTATTACCCCACCAGCCCTGGTTTTGGCTATCGACAATCATTTTTGGTGCACTGAGCGTATTGGGTATTTATGACCTCACCCAACAACGCCATGCTATCTGCCGTAACTACCCAATCATCGGCCGTTTGCGTTTTTTCTTCGAATTTATTCGACCAGAAATACGCCAGTACTTATTGGAAGAAGATAACGCGCAGATCCCGTTCTCACGCACCCAGCGCACACTGGTCTACCGTCGTGCCAAAAATGAGATGGGTGACAAGCCCTTTGGAACTCAGTTAGACGTTTATCAAACCGGTTACGAATGCATTGGCCACTCTATGCGGCCTGTCGCCGTATCCGATCCAACCAGTTTTCGCGTCGCGATCGGCGGCCCGGATTGCAGCCAACCCTACTCCGCCTCAATTTTTAATATCTCGGCCATGAGTTTCGGCGCACTGTCGGCCAACGCTATTCGTGCACTCAATCTGGGAGCAGCAAAAGGAAATTTCTACCATGACACCGGCGAAGGCAGCATCAGCCGCTATCACCGTGAAAATGGTGGCGATTTAGTGTGGGAACTGGGAAGTGGTTATTTCGGCTGCCGCACCGCAGACGGCCATTTTGATCCACAACGCTTCGCCGAGCAGGCTAAAACCCCACAGGTGAAAATGATTGAAATCAAACTTAGCCAAGGGGCAAAACCGGGGCATGGCGGTATTCTTCCGGCTAAAAAAGTGGATGCAGAAATTGCAGCAACGCGAGGTGTGCCTGAAGGGGTTGACTGCATTTCGCCAGCGTCACACAGCGCCTTCTCCACGCCTGTGGAAATGATGCACTTCATCCAACAGTTGCGTGAATTGTCCGGCGGCAAACCCGTGGGCTTCAAGTTGTGTATCGGCCATCCATGGGAATTTGTCGCCATCGCCAAAGCGATGTTGCAAACCCAAATATTGCCAGACTTTATCGTGGTGGACGGCAAAGAAGGCGGTACCGGTGCCGCGCCGCTCGAGTTATCCAACTACATGGGTATGCCGCTGCGCGAAGGGTTGTTGTTCGTGCACAACACCCTGGTAGGCTGCGGACTACGTGACCAAATCAAGATAGGTGCCAGCGGCAAAATCATCAGCGCCTTTGATATCGCCAGTGTATTGGTGTTGGGTGCCGATTGGGTGAATTCAGCACGTGGCTTTATGTTTGCCGTCGGTTGTATTCAATCACAGAGTTGCCATACCAACCATTGCCCAACCGGTGTTGCTACCCAAGATCCACTACGGCAGAAAGCCTTGGTGGTCCCGAACAAAGCAGAGCGCGTTTACCATTTCCACCAAAATACCGTGAAAGCACTGGCAGAAATGCTGGCGGCGGCCGGGGTCAGTCGACCGGAACAGCTCACATCGCACCATATGTTACGCCGCATTACCTCAACCGAAATAAAGGTTTATGCCGACATCTATTACTATCTGGAACCAGGTGCGTTACTGCAAAAAGAGATAGAAAGTGATTTCTATGCGCGCATGTGGCGTATGGCGACACCAAACAGTTTTGATCAGGCGATCTCCCTGCCGGCTTAAGCAGACTTATACGTCACAGCATACAAGTTGCAGCGAGAAGAATGACAGGTATGAGGTGCCCCCCGCCTCGGGGAAGAGCCTTGGAGAGGGGGTTGCTTGCTACAGCAGCCCTTCCCTTCAGCGGCGAGAGGACATGTTGGATTACAGCTTGCGCACCGGGGCGTCGCCAGCCACGTAATACTCGGCAGTACTTCGTGGCAGCGGCGTGCGCTGACGGATGCGATCAGCAATTTTCTCAGCAATCATGATGGTGGTGGCATTCAGGTTGCCGGTAATGATCAGCGGCATAATTGACGCATCGACAACCCGCAGCCCTTCCATACCGTGCACTCGCCCCTGTCCATCCACTACGGCCATCTCGTCTTCACCCATTTTGCATGAGCAGGAAGGATGGAAAGCGGTTTCGGCATGTTCACGCACAAAAGCGTCCAACTGTTCGTCGGTCTGGACTTCCGGCCCCGGGCTGATTTCACGGCCACGGTATTCATCCAGTGCCGGCTGCGCCATGATTTCGCGCGTGATGCGAATAGCGTCGCGGAATTCCTGCCAGTCCTGCTCGGTCGCCATATAGTTGAACAAGATGCTAGGGTGCTGGCGCGGATCTTTTGATTTCACCTGCACACGGCCACGGCTTGGGGAACGCATCGAGCCAACATGCGCCTGGAAACCATGCTCTTTCACCGCATTGCTGCCGTTGTAGTTAATTGCTACCGGCAAGAAATGGTACTGAATGTTCGGCCACGCGAACTCTTCACGGCTACGGATAAAGCCACCCGCTTCAAATTGGTTGCTGGCACCAATGCCGGTCCCGTTGAACAGCCATTCTGCACCAATTTTCGGTTGGTTAAACCACTGTAACGCCGGGTACAACGACACCGGTTTTTTGCACGCGTATTGCAGGTACATTTCCAGATGATCCTGCAAGTTCTCACCCACGCCAGGTAAATCATGCACCAGATTAATATCCAGACGGTTCAGCAACGACGCAGGACCCACGCCGGAGCGCTGCAAGATCTGCGGTGAAGCAATCGCACCGGCACACAACAATACTTCTCGACGCGCACCCGCGCTGATGATCTGGTTGCTCTCCCCCTGCAAATAATCGACCCCGACCGCACGTTTGCCGTCGAAACGGATGCGATCGGTAAGCGCGTGAGTCACAATCTTCAGATTAGCGCGAGAACGCGCCTGATCCAGATAGCCTCGAGCAGTACTGGCACGACGGCCTTTCGGTGTAACCGTGCGATCCATCGGGCCAAAGCCTTCCTGCTGGTAGCCGTTCAGATCCTCGGTGCGCGGATAACCTGCCTGAACACCGGCTTCCACCATCGCGTGGAACAATTCGTTGTTACCGGCTTTCGGTGTAGTGACACTCACCGGGCCATCGCCACCGTGAAAATCATTCGGTCCAATATCACGGGTTTCCGCCTTGCGGAAATACGGCAGGCAATCCAAATAAGTCCAGTCTTCCAGACCCGGAGCCTTCGCCCAGTTATCAAAGTCCATCGCGTTGCCGCGGATATAACACATACCGTTAATCAGTGACGAGCCACCCAACCCCTTGCCACGACCACACTCCATGCGACGATTATTCATGTGTGGCTCAGGGTCAGTTTCATATGCCCAATTATAACGGCGGCCTTGCAACGGAAATGCCAGCGCTGCCGGCATCTGAGTACGGAAATCCATCCGGTAGTCCGGGCCACCGGCTTCCAGCAGCAGGACGCTGACGTCCGCGTCTTCGGTCAAACGGGTGGCTAATACGTTACCGGCAGACCCGGCCCCGATGATAATGTAATCGTATTCCATCGATATCTCCTTATCCCCTTCGTCTTTCAAGCCACAGCGTTGTTGGCTGCATGCGCTCACCCCAATCACTTACTTAAGTAAGCTCCTGGGGACTCCCGCACTTGCCGCCTAGCTGTGACTTGAAATCCATTGGGTATATATTTTTATGATTAATAGCTTAGGATGCCCGGACAAGCATTTAATCGATAATGGGGTGTTTAAAAGATGGATATATATTCGCCCAGCTCGACCTGCACCGATTTGATCTGGGTGTAGTGCTCCAGCGTCGTCAGGCCGTTCTCACGGCCAACGCCGGACTGCTTGTAGCCGCCGACCGGCATTTCCGCCGCAGATTCGCCCCAGGTGTTAATCCAGCAGATACCGGCTTCCAACTGGTGGATCACCCGGTGAGCACGGGTCAAATCATTCGTCACCAGTCCAGCAGCCAGACCGAAAGTCGTGTCGTTGGCACGACGTACCACTTCGTCTTCGGTGTGATAGCTGAGAATGCTCATGACCGGTCCGAAGATCTCTTCCCGCACGATTTCCATGTCATCACGGCAATCGGTAAAGACGGTCGGTGCCACATAAGCTCCCTTGGCATATTCGCCAGCCGTTACACGTTCACCGCCACACAACAGGCGTGCACCGCTGTTTTTGCCGCTCTCGATAAAGCGCAGCACTGATTCCATATGCGCGAAGCTGACCAATGGGCCAAAGTTGGTTTGTGGATCGGTGGGATCACCCAGACGAATGCGTTTTACACGCTCGAGGATTTTGGCTTCAAACTGTGCCTGTAGCGCTGTCGGCACAAATACGCGAGTACCGTTGGTGCAGACCTGGCCGGAGCTGTAGAAGTTGGCCATCATGGCAATATCAGCCGCGCGATCCAGATCGGCATCATCAAAGATGATCAGCGGTGATTTGCCCCCCAGTTCCATGGTGACTTCTTTCAACGTCGAACTTGAGGCGTTAGCCATCACTTTTTTGCCGGTTTTCACCCCACCAGTGAACGACACCTTGGCGATACCCGGATGATCGGTCAGGTACTGGCCGACTTCTGCGCCACTGCCGGTAACCACGTTGAATACGCCATCAGGCAAACCGGCTTCGGTGTAGATTTCCGCCAGTTTCAACGCCGTCAGTGAGGTCACTTCACTCGGTTTGAAGATCATCGCATTGCCTGCCGCCAGAGCGGGGGCAGACTTCCACAATGCAATTTGGATCGGGTAGTTCCAGGCACCGATACCGGCGACCACACCCAAGGGTTCACGGCGGGTATAAATAAATGCGCTGTCGCGCAGCGGGATCTGCTGGCCTTCGATCGCCGGGATCAGTCCCGCGTAATATTCCAGTACGTCGGCGCCGGTGACGATATCCACCGCCGTGGTTTCTGACATTGCCTTGCCGGTATCCAGTGTTTCCAACGCGGCCAGTTCGTCATTGCGTTCACGCAGAATATCCACCGCACGACGCAAGATGCGAGAACGCGCCATCGCTGTCATTGCCGCCCATACCTTCTGCCCGCTGGCTGCGCTGGCAACCGCACGGTTGACGTCTTCAGCGCTGGCAGATTGGATCTCGGCAAGCACTTCGCCATTCGCCGGGTTCACTGCGCTGAAGGTTTTTCCATCGGTACTGTCTACATAGGCGCCATTAATATAGAGCTTCTGTAAGCCAAAACGGGACATAGGTTCTCCTTGGGTTGTCCTCAAGGTGGCGTGTGCCCCCTGAGTTGAAACGTAATGTAATCGGTCGTGAGTGCGATCGCCTGTGTCTGATTGAACGCCGCACCACGCAATGCGCTGCGCAGCCACAGGCCATCGATCAACGCCGCCAGCCCTTTTGCGGCCAGTCGCGCCTCTGCCTTTGGCAATACACGACTAAATTCAGCACACAGGTTGGAATACAGACGGCGGCCGTTTACCTGTTGCAGCCGGTTAAGCTGCGGTTGGTGCAGACTGCTCGCCCAAAAGGCCAGCCAGGTTTTCATCGCCGCGCTGTTGATTTGGCTGTCGTCAAAATTACCGGCAACGATAGCCTGTAGCCGTGATGCCGGGCTGTGGTCACTCAACGCCTGTAACCGCAGCTTTACCGCCTCGCCCAGATGGCTAATCAAATAGCGCATTGTGGCCTCAAGCAGGCCATTCTTATCCTTGAAATAATGGCTGATGATGCCGTTGGAAACGCCCGCCCGACGCGCTATCTGCGCAATCGTGGCGTCATGCATTCCGACTTCGTTTACTGCGGCCAGCGTGGCATCTATCAACTGCTGCCTTCTGATGGGCTGCATTCCTACCTTTGGCATAATTCGACTCTCACAAAACCGACTTCGGCCTCATCTCAGCGGCGAAATATCACGGTATTTTCGCCTGCTGAACGTGGTCTTCATGCCAACCATTAAACTTTTTTTTGATTGAACGTTCAATAAAAATTGCATATATTTTATTACCGCTTGGTTACAAATATGTACTTTTCGGTTGTGGAACTGGCTGATTTTTGTGAGGTATTTAACGAATCTGACCAAAATCAGTGTCTGTAAGCGGTTCCCACCCACGAAGCGATTTTCCGTTTCGTTAACAAGCAAAGCGGCAATCTTTGGCAAGCGAAATAGCGATTGCCGCGGCTTTTATCCGCACTGTTTCCGGACGGCACCTGCGTGTCGTTCAGGCTGGTGTGTGGGCACGATTTTACTCAGTTGTTAAAAAACAGAGGAAGACGATGACAACACGCGAAACCTCCTCAAAACCACAACAGGATGGGCTTAATCCTGTGGTTTTCTTTACCTCGGCAGGGCTGATACTGGCCTTCTCACTGATGACCATCTTTTTTACCGATTTCTCCGGGCGATGGATCACCCGCACCCTGAATTGGGTGTCAACCACCTTCGGCTGGTACTACTTACTGGCCGCTACCTTGTACATCGTATTTGTTGTGTTTATCGCAGCCTCACGCTTTGGTTCGATCAAGCTCGGGCCTGAGCAGTCGAAACCTGAGTTCAGCCTGATGAGTTGGGCAGCTATGCTGTTCGCCGCCGGTATCGGCATAGATCTGATGTTCTTCTCGGTCGCCGAACCGGTGACACAATATATGATGCCCCCGGAAGGTCAGGGCCAAACATTGGAGGCTGCACGTCAGGCAATGGTGTGGACGCTGTTCCACTACGGCCTGACCGGCTGGTCGATGTATGCATTGATGGGTATCGCACTCGGCTATTTCAGCTACCGCTATAACCTGCCGCTGACCATCCGCTCTGCCCTGTACCCGATTTTCGGTAAACGGATCAACGGCCCAATCGGTCACAGCGTGGATATTGCTGCGGTACTGGGCACCATTTTCGGTATCGCCACAACTCTCGGCATTGGCGTAGTGCAGTTGAACTACGGGTTGAAAGTGCTGTTCCACATACCGGAAAACCTGACGGTACAGGGCGCACTGATCCTGCTTTCAGTGATTATGGCCACGATTTCGGTGACCTCTGGCGTCAATAAGGGCATCCGTATTCTGTCCGAACTCAATGTGCTGTTGGCGCTGGGGTTGATCCTGTTTGTGTTGTTCTTCGGTGATACTGAGTTCCTGCTCAATGCCCTGGTGCTCAATGTCGGCGACTATATCAACCGCTTTATGGGGATGACGCTCAACAGTTTCGCCTTTGATCGTCCTGTAGAATGGATGAACAACTGGACGCTGTTCTTCTGGGCCTGGTGGGTTGCCTGGGCGCCGTTTGTCGGCTTGTTCCTGGCGCGAATCTCTCGCGGACGCACCATCCGTCAATTTGTGCTTGGTACGTTGATTATTCCTTTCGTGTTTACCCTGCTCTGGCTGTCGATCTTCGGTAACAGTGCGCTTTACCAGATTATTCACGGCAATGCTGCCTTCGCGCAGGAAGTCATGCAATATCCTGAACGCGGTTTCTACAGCCTGCTGGCACAATATCCGGGCTTTACCTTCAGCGCTTCCGTCGCGACGATTACCGGTTTGCTGTTCTACGTGACTTCAGCGGATTCCGGTTCTCTGGTGCTGGGCAATTTCACCTCACGTCTGAGCGACATCAATAACGATGCCCCCAACTGGCTGCGTATCTTCTGGTCAGTGGCGATTGGTTTGTTGACTATCGGCATGCTGATGACCGACGGCGTACCTGCATTGCAGAAAACCACCGTGATCATGGGCCTGCCGTTCAGCTTTGTGATCTTCTTTGTGATGGCCGGGCTGTATAAATCGCTACGGGTGGAGGACTACCGTAAAGCCAGTGCACTGAACACGTCCGCACCGATGCCTGTGTCCAGTACCGACGTGCTGAACTGGAAACAACGCCTGTCACGGGTGATGAATTATCCTGGCACTCAATACACACAGAAAATGATGGATACCCGTTGCCGCCCGGCGATGCAAGAAGTCGCCCGTGAGCTGGAACTGCGCGGGGCCAAAGTGGAGTTCAGTGACGTGCCGCCAGCCGAAGATGAGCGTTTAAACCATCTGGAACTGCTGGTGCATTTGGGTGAGGAACAGAACTTTATCTATCAGATCTGGCCGCAACGCTACTCCGTACCGGGCTTTACCTATCGCGCCCGCTCGGGTAAGTCGCACTATTACCGGTTGGAAACTTTCCTGATGGAAGGCACCCAAGGCAATGACCTGATGGATTACAGCAAGGAGCAGGTGATCGGCGATATCCTTGATCAGTACGAGAAACACCTGAACTTTGTACATATCCACCGCGAGGCTCCGGGTAATACCCTAACCTTCCCGGATATGTAACTCGATAAAAAAGGGGCTCAGCTTGGCTGTGCCCCTTCTCACCGGATATGTTCTCTGCATCGCACCCTACCTTCCCTTATTTATACAAATCCGCCGTACCGTAGACATGATTGTTGACGGTGACCGAAGTGATGCGATAGCTGCTAGCCCCTTGTTGTTTGGCATCGGCAGCTATTGACTGTTCAAAGTCATTTAATGTTGATGCCTGACTGGAAACTACGCCAATTTTTTGCAGTTGCTGGGCGTTTTCTGCTGTTACCGGTGTTGCTGCCAGTGCAGCCCCGCTGATGCAGGCCAATACCACGGCCAGGATAAGGTTTCTCATGATAAACACCTCGTTATTGCTGAAAAGGCCGGCGACCCGAGCCGCCGGAGTTGGCGCGGAATTTACTGCCCCATCGCGTCTTTTTTCATTTCATCTTTTTTCATGCCGTCTTTGGCCATGCTGTCTTTCTTCATGCTGTCATGTTTCATTGCATCCTTATTCATAGAGTCTTTCTTCATGCAGTCCTTGCCCATGCAGTCTTTTTTCATGCCATCTTTCGCCATCCCGTCATGGGACATTGCGCTCATACTGTCCTTTTTCATTGCGTCTTTGCTCATGCTATCTGCAGCATTTGCACCTGCGACGCCCAACATCAATGCGCTACACATCATCATTGCGAATAACTTTTTCATGGTATTTCCTTCTCTCATTTAAAAAGCACATGTCGTGCAGTGGGATTGTTTAGGACAGCCTTCAACTGCCACCAAACCAGTTGTAACCTTGATCTTCCCAGTAACCGCCTGGGAAGCGATTGGTGACTTCAATCACCTGAATATGTTTCGGATTCTTATAGCCAAGCTTGGTCGGCATACGCAGCTTCATCGGGTAGCCGTATTTACGCGGCAGGATCTGGCCGTCATAGGTCAGTGCCATAATGGTTTGCGGATGCAGCGCCGTGGCCATATCGATGCTGGTGTAGTAATCGTCGGCGCATTTAAAGCTCACATACTTGGCACTTAGATCCGCGCCGATCGCCTGAAGGAATTGTGCAAATGGCACCCCGCCCCACTTACCGATAGCACTCCAACCTTCAACACAGATATGGCGCGTCACTTGGCTGATTTGTGTCATTTTGTGCAATTGCGGCAGTGTCCAGGGCTGTTTATTCAACACCAAGCCACTGACCTCCAACCGGTAGTCGTCACCATTAATATCTGGTGCATCTTCCTCGGCGTAAAACGCGTTAAAGGGAAACGGACGAGTGATCATCGACTCGGCATATACAGGTGCTAAATGGTCGGCATTGAACAGCCAACCCTGTACCCGATCGTTAAACCGAGAGATACGATTCAGCGCTTGTTCCACATTGGCATTGCTGCTGATGTCACAGCCGGTGAGCATCGCGATACCACCGAGTGTCAGCCCATTACGCAGGAAACGGCGGCGCGAAGATGACGCCAGTTGGCGTGCCAGCAATTGCTGCGCTTCTTTCACGATCTCCCGCCCTTCGCTTAGACTGATCGGTTGTTTTTCCGCTTTCATCACGCTCTCCTTAACGTCCACGCAACATGGCCAACAGCGTGCGTGGCACCAACGCCACCATCACCAAATGCACCAGTACAAAACCCACCAGCCCTGACATGGCAAAAAAGTGGATATAGCGTGCCGCGTCATAGCCACCGAGCAGCTCACGCAGCAACGGAAATTGCACCGACTTCCACAACACCAAGCCAGAGAGCACCATCACCACGCCAGCAATCATGACAAACAGATAAGCCGCTCGTTGCACCATGTTGTAATGCCGTAAATCGCTGTGCCCAAGCTTGCCCCGCAACGCTGCAAACAGATCACTCAGCAAGGCTTTTGGGCTGAGTGGCCAAAATTTGCGTTTCAGGCGACCACTGAACAGATTAATCAGCAGATAACACAAGCCATTAATCCCAAACAGCCACATACCGGCAAAATGCCACTGCAACGCGCCTCCCAACCAACCGCCCAGCGTCAGCTCGTTCATAAAGCTGAAGTTAAACAAGGGTGAGGCGTTGTAGATGCGCCAGCCGCTGGTCACCATGATCAGCATCGCCAGCGCATTCAGCCAGTGCGTCAAACGCAGCCACAGCGGATGAATCAACTCGGGTTTATCCGGCGTAATGGACATAGCCATGATGCCTCTCCAGACGGTGTGATTTCGATGACTTGAGTATCCAACTGATTTGTTCCCCAAGACCTCACGTAAAGTTAAATAAAATGTGATAACTCCGACTACAGGGGTTGTGTAGACTTCAATAAGGTCTGGCAATCAGCGGTGAGAAGAATGGAAAAGCCAAAGAAAATTTTAATCGTCGAGGATGACGGTAATATCGCGGAGCTGCTGCAATTACATCTGCGTGACGAAGGCTATGACATCAGCCATGCCGCCGATGGCAATCTGGGTATGGCGATGTTGGAACAAGGTGGTTGGGATGCGCTGATCCTCGATCTGATGCTGCCTGGGATTGATGGGCTGGAGATCTGCCGTCGTGCACGCAATATGACGCGTTACACGCCGATCATTATCACCAGCGCGCGATCAAGCGAAGTACACCGCGTGCTCGGGTTGGAGCTGGGGGCTGACGACTATCTCGCCAAACCTTTTTCAATGTTGGAACTGGTGGCCAGGGTCAAAGCACTGTTTCGCCGTCAGGAAGCGATGAGTCGTAATTTGAAGATGGATGCCGGTACGCTGAGTTTTGACGGGTTAATCATCGATCCGATTGCGCGTGAGGTGCATTTGAATCAACAGGCAATCGATCTGACCCCACGTGAATTTGACCTGTTGTATTTTTTTGCCAAGCACCCCGGCAAAGTCTTTTCTCGCCTTAGCCTGCTCAATCAGGTGTGGGGCTACCAGCACGAGGGTTATGAGCACACCGTGAATACTCATATCAACCGGCTGCGTATCAAGATCGAAACCAACCCGGCGGAACCCGAGCGCATCCTCACTGTGTGGGGTATGGGCTATAAATTCGCGGCAACGCCGCAAGAGTGAACCATGAAAAATCTTACGCTAACGCAACGTCTGACCTTGATTTTCGCCCTGCTGATGGTGGTCAGCTGCGCTATTTCCGGCTGGATGCAGGTACGCAGCAGCACCCAGTACAGCCAAGCCGTGATCCAACGATTGTCCGGTAATTTGGCGCAGCACATTGCCGACAGCAATCCACTGCTGGGACAAAATGGGCTAAATGCAGATTCGGTGCATGGCTTGTTCAATCAACTGATGGCGGTAAACCCCAGCGTCGAGGTGTACCTGCTCGACAAACAGGGTGACATCATTGGTAACGCAGCACCGGCGGGTCATCTGAAACGGCAGAAAGTGAATTTGCTACCGATACAGGCACTACTCGATGGTGCGAGCATGCCGGTTTACGGCGATGATCCACGCAACCCTGATGCAAAAAAAGTCTTCAGTGCCGCGCCGTTGAAGATGAACGGTCAGATTGAAGGCTATTTATATGTGGTGCTGCTCGGCGAAGACTATGACGCTCTGGCCAGCAATGCGTTATTTAACTCCGCGGTGACTATGGCGCTGTGGTCATCAGGCCTGATGGTGCTATTTAGCCTGGTGGCTGGCGGTTGCGCTTTCTACTGGGTTACGCGACCGATCCGCCGTCTTACCCGTCAGGTCAGTGAACTGGACAGCGGCGGGATTGCCGCGGTGCAAGCCTATGCAGCACTGCCTGCTGACAGCGGCGGGCGTGACGAAGTCAGCCGCTTACAGCAAGCGTTCAGTAGCATGTCTCGGCGTATCGCCGAACAATGGCAGTCGCTTTCGCAACAGGACCAACAGCGCCGCGAGTTTATCGCCAATATTTCACACGACCTGCGTACCCCGCTAACGTCATTACACGGCTACCTGGAGACTCTGTCAGTAAAATCTGCCAGCCTGAGTGAAAACGATCGGCAGCGTTATCTGGAGATCGCCTTGGCGCAGAGCCGTAAAGTGGGCAGGCTTGCACAAGAGCTGTTTGAGTTGGCACGGTTGGAATATGGCGTGGTAAAACCACAGAAAGAACCGTTCTCACTGAGTGAATTAGTTCAGGACGTATTCCAGAAGTTCGAGTTGGCGGCAGAGGCGCGCCAACAAAGGCTGCTGGCGGATATCGCCCCCGGTATTCCGTTGGTGTTTGCCGATGTCAGCATGATTGAACGGGTGCTAACCAATCTATTGGATAACGCTATCCGTCACACGCCACATGGTGGTGAGATCGAGGTACGTCTATGGCAACAGGCAGGCAAGGTACTGGTGCAGGTCAATGACAGTGGCCCGGGTATCCCGCAAGAATTACGCGCCGACTTGTTTATGCGCCCTTCAATTCTGAGCAGTGCCCGACGTCATGCCAGTGGTTTGGGATTGATGATCGTTCGGCGTATTTTGCTACTGCACGACAGCGATATCCAACTGGTCGAGCGGCCGCAAACCGGTGCCTGCTTCCGCTTCTCAATCCCGCTGCGCTGATCAAAGCTGCTGAGTTTAATGGCGACGTTGCCATGTAGTCAGAGACTCCCGGACCTAGCGCGCCGAGGGGCCATTATGGGGCACATGGATGTGCCCCACCCTACGGGCCGACTGGACGTCGCTCCAATTTATTCCCACAAATTGGTCGGTGGCTGTGCTATGCCCCCAGAGGTACGCTTTTCCTAATAACGGGCTTTGGCAGCAGCCTTTACTGCATTAGTTAATGCAGCTTTTATCGACACTGATAAATTTGTCGTTATAGATAATAAATTTCTGCCCTTTCAGCCTAATACCTGCATGGGTCAGCGTATCACCGGGGCGTAGGTATTCGGTTATGCCTTCCTCATCGGTGCTATCGCAGCCAGGCTTGAGCAGAAACTTGAAGTAGGTGTTGCCGGTATTCGTCAGCGTCCCACGTTGCGAATCAAGCCGATAGGCGAAGTTACTTTGGCGTGGACGCACCACCAGAATGGTGTCCATCACCACTATCGGCTCCAGATTGACGCCAGTGGCCTGGCGCGCCGCCGGGTCGATAAAACGAGTCGGAATTTCGCGGAATGACACCCGGTAATAACGCTCACGGTTATCCTGTGGGCCACGATAGAAGAATTTGTAATACTCACCCTGTCCTGCCTGCAATTGGAGCTGGCGGGGAGCAAACAGCAGTTCTCCATCTGCTGGGCGACTGCGTGCTTCATTTTCTCCCGGCCGGTCAATCGCACGCAGGGTCACCTGATAAATACGTGCACTGCGATTATTGTTCAGCACCCGTTTGGCTGTGAACGATTGGTCTTGGTCCATGGCGAACGTCAGCGTGCCGACATTAATGGCCGCCACGCTAAATGGCAGACACAGTAACCAAAACAGCCAGATTCTCACGATGTCGCCCCTAGTTAATATTGCGCCAAGTGGCTTCAACGTGGATCTCACCGGCAGCGCTAACGTCGCCGAACCAACCACGGCCTTCTACCGTCCTCAGTGAGACCGGGTTGTTCATTGGAATACTAAACTTCACACGGGTTTTGTTCAGGATGCCAACCTCACCGGAAATGTCATTCCACGGCGTGCTGCTCCATAGCGCATTGGTCATGTCATGCCACTGTCCATCGCAACCGGCGTCATAGCGTTGTTCGCTGTTAGTGCTGGTGGTTATGCTTAGCGTCGCAGGGAACGGAACCCGTGTCTGACTATCCGCCGAGGAAAACACGCAATAACTCACTCCGTTGATGACCTGCGTCGGCCCGGTAGCCATCACTCTCACTTGATCGGCAGCCGTCTTCGCGCTGGTAGTAACGATATAACCGAACTCCAGCGGCGGCTCTGTTGCACCGACATAGCCCTCCCGATAGGGACGGTTGTCGAAGTCATCAGCGATGATGCTGATGCTGAAATCACGTGGTTTGATGATGAGCTGATTAGAGGTGGAAAACTCATACCAGCCAGATTCCGGCGAGGTCGTATTTTGAAAACGGAAATTAATTAATTCACGGGTGCCACTGTCGGAAATACCCAGTTTCACCATCTGTTTAAAGAAATTACTGCCGAAAAAGACGTAGATCGCGTTGCTACTCTTCAGCTCGTTAAAGGTGTAATAGCTGCCTGTTCCTGAGGTATTTTTCCAGCTATTGCCGTTCAGGCTGAACTGCAAGTCAGCCGCGTTAACCGCCGACGTCAGCGCGGCATTGTTGATCGCCGGAAACACATGAATGGAGGTATTACTGACGCTGCCGTCGGTCTGCAGATCGTAACTGACCATTTTACACATGATGCCAGTGCGTGAGCCGATAGTCTGATTTTTGCAATCGGCATTACCCTCACCGATGATCGGCACGCCATCGCTGTTGACGAACACTTCCGACACCGCGTTGGTATTGATAAAACGCAAATGGGCTGCCTTGCTGTGGGTCACGGTACGTTTATACCAGTTGCCTCTGGCTTGATTTTGGCAACGTTCCCCGTTACTGGCATCGTAAACATCGGGAGACTGACAGCTATTGATCTCCATGCTAAATGCATCACCCGCTGCCAATTGCTTCAAATATTGATAGAAGCTCGGTGACATCATACCGTGCATCCATTTGGCCCCACCAGAAGTCACCACTGCCCCATAAAACCCCTTTTCATCGGTGCTTTGCGGCAAAATCAGACTGGTATCCATATTACAACCTGAATACCAGTTAATGCAGCGCAGCCCGAGGAACGGATTCTTGATCGGCGCATTTTCCAACCACATGTCAAAGCGGTTGTTCGCCGACAGCCCCGTGTTGTAGCCGTTATCCACATAACCCAGGCTTTGCTGATAGATAGTGCCGGACCCGCCGTATTTTAGCCCGGTCCATTTATTGGCGCCTGTCATGCGCGGGTCCAACGCCCCTGCGGGGGTGACAAAAAAATTATCGTCAGCGTTGTTCTCGACGAATACAAACTTCACTGTCGCGGCATCAGGCCAGTTGGTGACGTTCACCGCCTGCAGTGGAAATGCAGCCATCAGCATGAGCAACAACGTAGCCTTAACCTTCATTGGTCATTTCTCCTGCTTGCAGATTGCCGGCGTAGGTTTTCAGCCCAATGCAAATCACGTCACCGACCCAAACGGCGCCTTGCGCCTTACTCAAGTCCAGACCCACTTCGCAGCTTTGATCACCGCTGTGGGTAAAGTCGATCACCGGGAATTTCTTATCGACGTCCATGATAAATTCGCCTTTTTCATCGGTGCGGGTACGGCCGATATGATTTTTGATGTAGGCGTTAGCCAGCAACGTTCCATCTTCGGCTTTGATACGGCCGAACACCGTCACCATCTGTTTAATTTCCGGCGAGATCACCGCTACGTTGCCTGGATACAAGGTCAGCTTGCTCTTACGCTTCGTGACAATATCAAAGCTTTCTGCCGAGTTTTTATTGTTCATCAGTTCGACTTCGTACTGGCCATAAGGCGATAGAGGGACATAGTTCTTATTGCCGGTCAGCTTCACTGTCCGCCCGTCCACCCGGGCAGTTAGCATGCCGTCGTTTTCAATACCGGTGTTAAAGATGATGCCTGCATTGCCCTCATTCCTACCGCTGGCCGCAATATCACGCCCCTGCCAACCAACACTGCCGCTGGCACTCAAGCTTGAGTTAACATAACCGTCGGCAGAGCTGCTGACGTTGACCGTACCGGTAGAATACTTGGTGTCAAAACGCGCATAAGCACCGCCGTTCACGCTATTATCGCCGTGTGTATCACCGGAAATTGCACGCGACAAGTTGGCCCCGACGGTGCGGATCGGTCCGTTTTGAATGTCTTTACGTGCGGCCAGATTGGCAGTGGTGTAACCGTTCTGGTTTGAAACCCCAGCACTGAGCCAGTTGCCCATCGGCAGTGTGAAATCCAGAGCGACGTATTTTCCGGTATTGGAACGGTTACCGCCGTTGTTATAACGCTGTACCCCGGCACGCACGCCCAGCGTGCCGAAACGGCCGGTGAAAATATTCTGGTAATAATCTGCGTTGTAATAATGGCTATCGTTCTTTTTATCGTCGTTGTAACTGAGGCTTAAACTCCCAAGCGGTGACCAAAGCGCACCAAAGTTCATCGTGCCGCCGATGGCGCGATTATGCGCATCGTTTTGCAGCAACTTGTCACCGATCACCGTTTTTTCCTGGTTGACCCACAGGCTACTAAAACCGCCGGGTAGCGCAGCGCTAACGCTATTGACCATGCTCCAGGAGCTGTCAGACGCCGCCATGTTCTGCACATTGAACTGAATAGACTCGCTCAGCGGTACGCTGAGACGGCTTTCGCCAACGGCATTGCTGTCAAACGAGTAACCGGACAACGCCCAGTTCAACGTATGCAGGTTACCGGTTGCGGAAGCACCGATCAGATAAGAATCTTTTGCCGGTCGATGACGCTGGCCATCACCACGCCAATCATCCATGCGGATCATTCCGCCCCAAAACTGCCACGCCAAAGGTGCGTTGGTACCACGGTTAGGGCTAAATAATTTGTTCACCCGCTGTATCCGCTTGTCTATCACCCTGCCGTTGGCCACCACTTCGACTTCAACATCATAAATACCGTAGGGCAAATTGCCGGTGTCTACTTCATGGTTACCCATGGCAAAGTTCTGCACGCTCAGCAACCGTCCATCACGGGATAAATGTACTTCGCCTGCCGAGGGGAAAAACGCCACGATTGGCGTCAGCGACTGGCTATTATCGAAAACGGTAGAGTTGGCACGATTGCCATAAGACATGCCGTAAATCTTGCTGGAGTTGACGGTGGTAACAGGCCCCAGCGATTGTAAATTCCAGCTATCGAGCATCCCAGCGGCAAAACGGCGTCCGGCAAAATCGCGTTCATACATCACTTTATACAGTGTGGCATTCTCATCACCGCTGCCGATGCCATACACTGAGCCGTTCACTTCCACATGATGCTCACGTAGGGCAGTAACACTGTTGAGCGATAAATAACTGGATGTATTCCCTTCACTGGCGCGGGTACGGTTATCATAAACCCCGAAGTTATAGTCCAGCGTACTACTGATGGCATCCACGCTGGATGCGCCGATATCGCTAGAGCGCGCACGCAGCAAGGTTCCCATCGCGGACTCTTTCACTACCAATTGCAAATTAAGCTGACGAAAATCCAGCGCCAACCACGCATCTTCGGTCAGGGCGATACGCTGCTTTTGGTCAAATTCCACATCCTGCAGCAGTTGCAGTTGCTTGATGGTCTCTGCGGTCAGCGGCGTACCCTCATCACCGTCTTCCAGTGTGACCTGGCGGATTTTTAGATGATTGTTATCCAGGTACAAGAAAGCATGGCCGATTCGAATATCGTCTTTTACACCGCTGTTTTTTTCAAAGTGCAGCAATAACGGGATGCTCATACCCTCCCGTAACGCCAGACTGAAGGTTTGCGGGATCAACACACCATCAATTTGAGTCAGCCCAGCAGCAATCACGGATTGGCCCGGTAACAACACTGCGGGGAGCAATATCGCACCAGTGGCAAACAACATTTTCAACAGCACAGTATCCAGCGCATCTTTCACGTCCCACTCCCTGAGTTCTTTTTATGAGTCCCGTTCCGCATTGACCTCAAAGTGGATCATGCTCTGCGCTACTTCACCGGAATAAACTGCTCGCCATGCCACAGGGCTATGCGGCCTTTTTTATCGGTGACGTCCACTTTGCTAAAACCGCGTGTCTTACCCGGCATGACAAAGTAGTTTTCCTTGCAGTCATTACCGTCTTTCTTGTTGCGGCAGTTACCGTAGGCGACCACCTTGAAGGTGGCGTTACCGCTGTTTTTTATCTGGCCGTTGGTAAACTGATAGTTGAATTGATCCTGTCTTGGCGCCACAACCAAAATGGTGCCAATACGCGCCGACGTCGTTGCGACAGCATTGCGTTTAGCCGAATTTTGGCCCACGTCACTCAGCGCCTGATCAAACCAGACGATGCGGTAATAGCGTTCCTGGTTATCGTTAGGGCCTTTGTAATAGAAGCGAATCACATCGCTGGCGTTAGCTGGCAATATCAAACTGGCTGGTGACAGCAACATTTCATCTTTGCTGCCCATCGCGATCACGGTACCGGACTCCAGCGGGCTTGAAATACGCTCGATTTTTATGTTCACCAAACGACCGCTGTCAGTGGTATTTTTGATTTCTTTACTCAGACGCACGCTATCGCTGTGCATGAAAGAGCTAATTTCACCGACATCAAGCGCAAGAACAGGTTGAGACAGCGATAACAACAGGAGAGCGATGCGTTTCATGACGGTATTCCAGTAGCATGCTTCAGTAGCGATGAAAAATAGAGGGGTACCAATATCCGTCGTTCAAGAGATTGACATACCCAAGGCAACCCGAGGTGGGCATCCTGATCGAAAGCCCATCCCCGGTTCCCCTAATACTGTACGTATGTCGCCAATATTAGGGGTGCCTCCCTGTTTTGCTGTGGCAGCTTAAGGGATCAAGCTGTCCAGGTAGCGTTGAACTCGACGCTCACATCACCACTCCAGATACCCTCTGGCAGAGCGCTGAAGTCAGTCACGGCAGTGGTGCCGTCTGAGGTAGCACCGATGATGCTAAAGGTGAATTGATCTTGTGCACTGGTACGAGAAGCTTTGTCGTAAGCGTTAGACAATGCGCTCAGGTTACCGCCCAGGATGCCGGCAGAAGTGTCGATCATGGTGGTTTCAGCCGTTTTCTCTACAGCAGCCCCGTTGTAGGTCACGCCAACGTCCAGGGTAGAGCCAGAGGTGTCGAGCTGAGTCAATTTGTTGGAAACCAGTTTGGAGGTCAGTTTGAAGGCGGTAGCGGTAACATCCCCTTCCACGGTCACGTCAAACAGACCTTTCTGGCTGTTAAAGCCCTTAATACCTTCTGCATAGTTGAAAGACAGACTGCCGAGTGGGGTAACAACCAGTTTGCTGGTGGTGTCTTTCTTCGCGGTAGCAGACCAGGTCGCCAACGCTTGAGCAGTCACGTCAGCTGCTTGTGCCGTGCTAACTGCTGCGAAGGCTGAAATGATTGCCAAAGCCAGTGTAATTTTCTTCATGGTAAAACTCCCTTCAACTTTAAAATGATTGTGCGTCCATTAGCGTGACGTGCTTTAGTCAGTCACTTACATGAGTGCTTTTAGCCAGTCTGCCTGACGAGAGAAATACTAACCCCATGAAGTCAAAAAAGAATCATTAACTATCAAATCACAAATATTTAGATTTTAATTCCAATATTAATATTTAAATCGCCTTTGTTAACATTAAAAAACCAGACGATAAGCTCAGTAAGAATAAAATGCTTATTGTTTTCCGTGCCAATTGCGCTACTTTTTCTGTATATAAAACGCACTGACGCACCAAGTCAAAATAGGGTTGACCACATTATTTTTTGTAGGATGTTTAATTTGATTTAAATCAATTTTTGCCAGAACGGCAGGGAGGAGAATCAATACGTCGTCTTACGCAGGAAATATCATTCGCTGCCGACCCATCTTAAAACAAGATATGCCGGCAGCCGATTTCAAACAGGTTGTTGGATCCTAAAGGCCAAAATCAAATACATAAATCCAGCCTGGTTAAGGCCCAGCTTGCGCATGATATTCAGTTTATGGGTGCTAACCGTTTTGTAACTGCGATGGGTAAGGCTGGCAATACGTTGCGGATTGGCGCCGGCAATCATCATTGCCAGTATTCGCCATTCACTGCGAGAAAGCGATTCTACAGATGGATGTAGCACAGCCTTAATACTCGGGCTACGATAGCCTGCCCCCGTATCAGTGGCAGCGATGGCATCAAACAGACAATCCAAAGAATCCTCTTTCGCGACCAAAGATAAATGCACGTGTGTAGACAAAATGGTCAATATGCTGGCATTAGTCACTGACGTAAATATTATCAATGATGTATTCGGCCAGATATCATTTATCGTCAGAATGTAACGTAATACATCATACAAACTTTCACTTTCATTATACAATTCCATAATTAGTATTTGCTTCTCATTCTCCTTCAATTCAGCATCTATTCCCCTTGTGCTGTGAACAAATTGATAGTCTATCGGCTCGGGATCAATAAGTGCCCGTAATCCTTTTCTCACCCAGGGATTGGGTTCAAAAAAGAGAATAGCCTCCCTGAAAGTGGTATTCGTCATAATCCATTACCATAAATTAGGTATAAAAGTAGCGATTGAAGCGGAAATTTTAGACATTGCCGGTTAACAGAATATAAGACTTGCGTCGAATAAATGCTGCATTATTAACCAAAAGGCGAAAGTTAAGTATTTAATATTACGGTAATAATATTGGCGGCATATTCCTTTCCCCCGGGGCGGCGTTCATCCTGACACCGATTAATGATTAATTGATAATTGCTGCGTTGTCGCTTTCAAGACCTGAACAAACCTCTACCCTGTGCTCACGCAAAATGCGGCAGCGCAGAACAAATAGTCGGGAAATGCCGGAAATGTATGAGCGTACCTGATTACTGCGCACTACCAGCAAAAACTCGTCACCGTTGCATTCTGCCGCCTGCATACCGGCATAAGCCAGAATATCGCGGCTTAGACCTGTACCGACCATAGTCGAAGCCCCCGGCATAGACATAAACACCTTACAGCTGTTGGCTTTACCCAGATAGATTTCCTGTCGGGCAATCGAGCCAGAAAGGTAGGTCGTGATCCCAGCCACCAGCATGATCACCCCTAACGCGACGACGCTAGCTATCGCCCACCAGCGTAAAGAGTAGCCGGCATACACTGCCCCCTCTCTTTCAATATCTTTTGTTGAGTGCGTTATTTCCGGTTTGGGTGATATGCGCGGAGTGAAGGGTATTTCTACGTCCGGTGGCCGGCTTTCAGGCCCTTCGCAAGACTCAACCATAATTTCATAGCGCAACATAAAACCCACCTTGGGGACGGTAGCGATTACCTCATCCTCAATACCCAGGTTTTTAATTACCCGACGTAACTTACTCACACATTGGTTAAGATTATTGTTACCTGAAACCATCCCGTAATCGTCCCAAACCTTCTTGAATATCACGTCACGGCTAACGGCCTCACCGTGATGTGCAAGCAATAGCAGCAGCAATCGCTTTGAAGGGTTGGAAATAGAGATTGGATCATCAGAGAACTCCGTCAGGCTCAGGGTACCCGTATCCGCATCAAAAATTATGTGATCGTTTAATCTATATTTCATTTTTTCACAGGTTTCACTCTAGTGATTATTTATCGCCTGGCGCTAAATGTTAATAGAACATTAATCAATATTTAATCAGGTTGATTTTCAAAGTGTGGCCCTCAACGACAATGACTATCAATTAACGCCAAAATTAGATGTTTTTCCACCTTATCGCATTTGATATAAGATTTTTCTCATAAGCCTTAACCAAAGATTATACAAACATCACTATCATTGATATATTTATATGTAAAATAACTTAAAGTTAGTTTTTTGTTTTGTAAATTACCACCTTTAAGCTAAAAATCCTCACCATTCATTTAATGCAAGTACTTTTAATAGGAAAGTAATGAAAGGTGAATTTTGACCACATTGGATTCAGCCCAAAAATCAGCGTTAAAACGCGAAATTTATGCGATAAAAGGCAGGATTCATCTTTTGATTCGGTGGTGATTTAGCAAACTGCGAGGAAAATGAAAGGAAATAGTTACGAATAAAATACGATATCAGTTCCGCCTAATGGCTTCAGATGAGTATCACGTAAACGCATGAATACAGGGAATACATTACTCTGAGACAGGAAATACCAGACTGAAAACAATACGTGCAGATTTATCATATTCAGTGCAGTGGACGATCGCCGTACCGCCATGCAGCGTCATGATCGCCCGGACAATTGCCAGCCCCAAACCGCTGGCGTGGTTACCGGCACTGCGGGCAGCATCAGCACGGTAGAAACGATCAAACAGCTTATCCCTATGAGCCGGTGCAATCGGCGGCCCCTGATTAACCACCTGTATCGCGACTTCTCCAGTCGCTTGAACGTCAACCCGTAACCGTATCCGGCTGTTTTCGTCGGCATAACGCACAGCATTAGATACCAGATTGCTCAAGGCGCGCTGGAACAACATGGCGTCGGCCAGCAAGTGCCCTTCTCCCTGACAAACCAACGTAATCCCGCGCTCCTCCGCCAAGCCTTCGAAATAGTCGGCTACCCGCTGCAACTCTTTTGCCACGTCGAGACGGCTATAGTTCAGTACCGCCTGCCCCTCACCGGCACGCGCCAAAAACAGAATGTTTTCCACCATGCGGGAAATGCGTTCCAGTTCATCCATGTTATTCGACAGTAGAGTTTCATACTCTTCCACGCTGCGTGACTGATACAACGCCACCTGACAATGCCCCATCAGTGCACCCACTGGAGTACGAATTTCATGCGCTAAATCGGCGGAAAACTGAGTCAGGCGCTGATAACCTTCGTTCAGACGATCGAGCATGGCGTTGAACGAACGGGTCAACTGTTGCAGTTCCTTCGGTACCCCTTGTTCACTCAGACGGGTCGACAGCGTATTGGGCGTTATCACTGCTGCCTGAGCCGCCATACGCCAGAGCGGTTGTAATCCGCGCCTCATCACCCAATACCCTAGCAACGCGATCAAGATAAATGCCACAATAACAGCCGCCACTATCCGCCAAAGGTAACGCGCCAGCATCTTCTGTTCGTTGATCATCACGTGGGCAGCCGAGATTTGCAGCAGGTTACCGTCTTCCAGCTTGATAAGCGCCGACGCGACGCGTAATGGCACACCTTGTGCCGTCTGCCCACTTTGTACCGCACTCAACCGTTGCGGTGTATCAATGGGCGTTGGTGTGATCGGCGGCAGGCTCAGTTTGGCGGGGTTAACATTGATTAACGGCTTTTGTCCCGGCTGTTGAAAAATCAGCACATCCTGCTCGTTACCCAACATATTTTCAAACAACCCGGTATTCGCCGTCAGCTGCTCGAGAGGGAAACGCTGACTAAGCAAATTGCGGTAATACTCGACCCTACCGGTGACCTGTAAATCGCTGCGGGTGATCATCTCCTGACGCATCGCACCATACAGATACCACCCCGCACCGCTGACGACCAATGCCGCGACCAGCGCAAACAGCATGGCACTGCGAAGCGTCAGCGACAGTGAACGCCAACGTTGGGTGAGTATTTTCATGAGCGCGGCTCACAAACGTAGCCAATGCCACGCACGCTGTGGATCAGCTTGACGTCAAACGGTCGATCAATCTTTGCGCGCAACCGCTTGATCGCCACATCCACTACATTGGTATCACTGTCAAAATTCATGTCCCACACTTGGGACGCAATCATGGTGCGCGACAGCACCTCACCTTCCCGTCGCACCAGCAGATGCAACAGCATAAACTCTTTGTTTGTCAGTGGAATTACCACGTCTTGCCGCACGGCTTTACGCCGCAGAACGTCAAGCTGTAAATCGGCAATTGCATAGTGGTCGGCTTCTCGCACCGTACCGCGACGCAGCAACGTCCGTAGGCGCAGCACCAACTCAGTAAAAGAAAAGGGTTTAATCAAATAGTCGTCAGCGCCCAACTCCAGACCATGGATACGGTCCTGCACCCCGTCGCGTGCGGTCAAAAACAGAATTGGCACGTCGCTTTTCTTGCGTAGAACCTCAATAATCTGCCAGCCATCCAACCCTGGTAGCATTACGTCGAGCACGATAGCGTCGTAACCATGCTCCAGCGCCTGAAACAGACCATCGGTACCGTTACGCGCCAAATCGACACTATATCCCGCTTCCGCCAGCCCTTTCTTCAGGTAATCGCCCGTGCTGATGTCATCTTCAACCACCAGTATTCGCATTGTCATCACCTCATTACACCAACGGAAATACTAGCAGTTTCGGCGGACATTCTTGATGACATTAATGTCATCAAACAGACATGGTGCTGTCCCCATTGTTCAACCATGCTTAATCGGCAACCTTAACAGAGGAAAACTTTATGATTACCCGTCATCGTTTTGCCGGTTTGCTGCTGTCTACCCTCATGCTGTGCAGCGGGGTCGCCGCTGCGGCCCAGACAACAGGAAAGGTCATTGCCCCACTGCGTGGCACTATCGATCAGGTCACCGACAGCAGTCTGCAGGTCACCGACCGTAAAGGGGAAAAAGTCAGCGTTAAACTCAACGATCAAACCCGGGTGCTGAGCGTCTCGAAAGGCACTCTGGATGACATCAAGCCGGATAGCTTTATCGGTACCGCTGCGGTACCACAACCTGACGGTACACTGAAGGCGCTGGAAGTACATGTCTTCGCCGCCAGCCTGCGCGGCACCGGTGAAGGGCACTCCGCCTGGGAATCTGCCGACGGCAAAGTCGATACCATGACCAACGGCACCGTTGGCAAGCTGATTAAATCCAAGGGCCGCACGCTGACTGTGACCTACGGTAACCAGCAGAAAACCGTTAACGTACCGGAAGATGTACCGATCGTCACCCTGGATCCCGGCGACCGCAGTCTGTTAAAACCAGGTGCACACATCGTGCTGTTCTCAGCCACGGACGACAAAGGTGAACGCGTCGCCACCCGTATTTCCGCTGGAAAAGACGGCACCGTTCCACCGATGTAATTAGGTTGTGCCCCGCCATTGGCAATGTAATGACGGGGCATCATCTAAGGAGTGCATAATGAAAACCCGCGCACAACAGCCAGTGCATCGCTGGCCAGTCCGCATCACCCATTGGATTAACCTGTTCGCCATGGTCTGCATGTTTATGAGCGGCTGGGAGATCTACAACGCCTCACCCTTGTTCGGTTTTCGCTTTCCGCCTCAGGTCACGCTCGGCGGTTGGCTGGGCGGCGCGATTGGCTGGCATCTGGCAGTAATGTGGCTGCTGGCCTGCAACGCACTGTGTTATTTGCTGTGGAGCCTGTTCAGCGGCCATTTCCGTCGTGACCTGTTACCACTTAGCCCCGGCGCACTACGACAGGATATCTGGCAGGCACTGACGTTACGGCTAAAACATCAGCATGGTCGTTATAACGCCATTCAAAAACTGATGTACCTCGGCGTGTTGATTTTGGGACTGCTACTGGTGCTCTCCGGCCTGGCAATCTGGAAACCGGTGCAATTACAAGAATTGGTGAGTCTGTTTGGTGGCTTTGATACTGCACGTTACGTTCACTTTTTTGCCATGTCCGGTATTGGCTTATTTGTGGTCATTCACCTGCTGATGGTGATTATCGTGCCGCGCACGTTGTGGGCAATGATTACGGGTGGCAAACATGAATGATAAAAAACAACGCCCTTTAGCACCGACGCTGGAGCCAGACCAAAAGAAACAACTGGTCAATCTACAGCGCCGTCTCATGCTACGTTCGGGTCTGACGCTAGGCGGTATCGCCATGCTAACCGGTTGCAACTTACAAGACGGTGACCAGGTAGATAAAGTGCTGTGGGCAATGTCACGCTGGAACGATCGGGTGCAAGCCTGGCTGTTTAACGGTCAAAAGCTGGCGCAAACCTATCGCCCGGATCAAATTACCCATCCGTTTCCGTTCAACGCGTTCTACCCGGAGTACAACGTCCCAGAGGTGGATCTTGCCAGTTATCGTCTGGAAGTCTCCGGCAAAGTCGCGAAAACAGCCCCCTGGACACTGGAACAGTTACAACGCTTGCCGCAACAGAGCCAAATAACCCGGTTGATCTGCATTGAGGGGTGGAGCGCCATCGGTCAATGGGGCGGCGTACCGCTACGCAATTTCCTACAGCATGTCGGCGCCGATCTAAACGCACGCTATGTGGGGTTCAAATGCGCGGACCGTTATTACTCCAGTATCGACATGGCCACCGCACTGCATCCACAAACCATTCTGGCGTTAGATTTCGCGGGTAAGCCACTGCCAGCCGATTACGGCTATCCGCTGCGGCTGCGAGTGCCAACCAAGTTGGGATTTAAGAACGCCAAACATATCGCCGCCATTTTTGTCAGTGACAGCAACCCTGGCGGCTACTGGGAAGATCAGGGGTATAACTGGTTCAGCGGAATTTAGGTGTAAAGCATGTCACGGCAGCACGCTATTCCGCTTTCTATGATGCCGACTGGTGCCCACAAGGTAAGGCTTGATGTGAACAACGTTGCCTCTGTGGGCCATAGTCCGTAGTCAAACTTGCCCCTTTCAACACAATGCCATCCCCCCCGTCAGGGGGTTCTTGTTTTAACCTTACTCCCCCGTTGTCATCAGCGTAATATCTGCCTGCAAAATGGCCTCTCGCGCTGCGGTGGGTAAATTGTCATCGGTAATAATGGCGTCAAATACGGCAATCGGCAGCGCCAGATAGGTGGCGATTTTGCCGTATTTAGAGGTGTCGCTGAGCAGGATGCAGCGGCGACTGGCGTCAACAATGGCTTTCTTCACCATCACCTTGTCTTCATTCGGTGTCGACAGGCCACGCATGCCCCATGACGAGGCGGAAATAAACGCCAAATCGATAAACAGCCCGCGTAAAGCCTGCGCCGCAGCTTCACCGACACATGAACGGTTCTCACGGCAGACGGTACCGCCAGTGTGAATGATCTTGCACTGGCTATGTTCGATCAGGAAACCTGCGATCACAAAATCATTGGTGACCACCGTCAGATCTTCACGATCGCTGATGTGTTTCGCCAGTGCCAGCGTAGTGGTCCCTGCATCCAGATAGATACAACTATTGGGAGGGATCTGTCGAGCCGCCAACTGACCGATAGCCGCTTTCTGCTGACTGTACATCCCTTCTTTGTCCTGATGAGAAGGCTCAATCGCCACCCGCTCTGCAGACTGCACGCCCCCCGAGACCGCCAGCACCGCTCCCTGCTCTTCGAGTTTTTGCACATCGCGGCGGATGGTCATATGCGATACCCCCAACCGTTCGGTCAATTCAGCAATGCTGACAACCCCGCGTTCTGATACCAGCGCTAATATTTGCTGGTGGCGTTCTACAGGTATCACGGTTCCCTCTCTTTACCGCAGTGATAATAATTGTGATTTTACGTCAATTTTCGTTCTGTGAAAGCGTCCTCTTTCCAGGCCGTGAGGCTAGTCATACTATCGATAGTTTATTTTTAATATTTAAAACAGTCAGATAGCTGTAACTCTTATTTTACTTGCCAAGTGAGTCTGATAGATTAACTGTTAATAATTGTGATACCGATCGCTGACACCGTACAAAAAAGTGCTTACATTTAACACAACAAAACAAATTATCACTAAAATTAACATGAGGTATTGCATGACACAGCCACGTGATTTTGCAGTTTGCATCGTTGGATTAGGCTCCATGGGAATGGGCGCAGCAAAGTCGTGCATTAACGCCGGGCTAACGACTTATGGTGTCGATCTTAATCCGCAGGCACTGACCGCATTACAACAGGCCGGGGCCAAGCAAGCCGCTAACAACGCTGACGGTTTCGCGGCGGATTTGGACGCGTTGTTACTGCTGGTGGTAAATGCCGCGCAGGTGAAACAAATTCTGTTTGGTGATAACGGCCTGGCAGCGAAACTGAAGCCCAATACGCCGGTCATGGTGTCCTCCACCATTTCTGCCACTGATGCCAAAGACATCGAACAACAGTTGCTGGCATTGGGCCTGAACATGCTGGATGCCCCCGTTTCCGGTGGAGCAGCGAAAGCCGCTGAAGGGCAAATGACCGTGATGGCATCTGGCGCGGAATCGACGTTCCGTCAGCTACAACCGGTATTAGATGCCATTGCCGGTAAAGTCTACCGTATTGGCGAAGACATTGGCCTGGGCGCCACCGTGAAAATCATCCACCAGCTGCTGGCCGGTGTGCATATTGCCGCCGGAGCAGAAGCCATGGCGCTGGCGGCCCGCGCAGGCATCCCATTGGACGTAATGTACGATGTCGTCACCCATGCCGCCGGCAATTCATGGATGTTCGAGAACCGTATGCAACACGTGGTCGATGGTGACTATGCCCCAAAATCAGCGGTAGATATTTTCGTGAAGGATCTGGGGCTGGTGACGGATACCGCCAAAGAACTGCATTTCCCGCTGCCCCTGGCCTCCACCGCCTTCAATATGTTCACCGCTGCCAGCAATGCCGGTTTTGGTAAAGAAGACGATAGCGCAGTGATCAAGATCTTCGCTGGTATCGACCTGCCACAGAAAAAGGAGAACACATAATGCTGCTCGGCGTCATCGCAGATGATTTTACCGGAGCCACCGATATTGCCAGTTTTCTGGTTGAAAACGGGCTATCAACTGTCCAGTTGAATGGGGTTCCACAAGATGATGTTCCCATCGAGTCGCAGGCCGTGGTCATCAGCTTAAAATCACGCTCCTGCCCGGCGGAACAGGCGATAGAACAATCGTTGCACGCCTTGGCGTGGCTACAACGCCAAGGGTGCCAACAATTTTACTTCAAATATTGCTCGACTTTCGACAGCACCGCACAGGGAAATATCGGCCCGGTGACCGATGCCCTACTTGATGCCTTGGGCGAAAACCAAACGGTGATCTCGCCAGCCTTGCCGGTCAACGGCCGTACGGTGTATCAAGGGTATCTGTTCGTGTTGGATCAGTTGCTGTCGGAGTCCGGTATGCGCCATCACCCGGTTAC
Organism: Serratia grimesii NBRC 13537; assembly: GCF_001590905.1. Classification (GTDB taxonomy): domain Bacteria; phylum Pseudomonadota; class Gammaproteobacteria; order Enterobacterales; family Enterobacteriaceae; genus Serratia; species Serratia grimesii. Next base: position 234,921 of record NZ_BCTT01000006.1, on the reverse strand, counting down.
GCCAATGACTGACAGTAACTTGCTGCGACTGATGGAAGCACAGGCTCAGGGCCGATGTGGGCTGGTGACGGCCGCAGAAATGGATCGCGGCGTCGAAACAGTCACGAAAAAATTGCAGCAGTTAGTGCAACAGGGTGTGCGATACGCCGTAATGGATACGCTGAATGAACAGCATTTGCTCACTCAGGGTGCAGCGCTGAAAAACATGAAGCTGGTCACCGGTGGTTCTGGTCTGGCGATCGGTCTGGCGCGTCAATGGGCGCAGCCGGGGCAAAACAACCCTCACGTTGCAGGTGCCCCGCAGGGAGAAAAAGCCGCAGTGTTATCCGGTTCCTGCTCCATCATGACCAATCAGCAAGTCGCGCGTTACCGTCAGCAAGCGCCAGCCAAGGCTATCGATGTGGCCCGTTGCCTCACCGAGTCTGACCGTATGGCCTATGCCACAGAACTGGCCAACTGGACGCAGCAGCATGCAGATGATCCACTGGCTCCGTTGCTTTACGCCACCGCCGAACCGGAAAAGCTACAACACATACAGCAGCAATACGGTATGGCCGCCGCCAGCCAAGCGGTAGAGTCGCTGTTCGCCAACGTGGTCAAACAACTCAAGCAGCACGGCTTCTGCCGATTTATCGTTGCTGGCGGTGAGACCTCCGGTGTGGTGACGCAGGCGTTGGGCATTCGTGGTTTCCATATCGGTCCCTGTATTTCTCCCGGAGTTCCTTGGGTACGTGCCATTGATCAACCTGTTTCACTGGCCCTGAAATCGGGCAATTTTGGCGATGAAAACTTTTTCGCCCGCGCGCAAACGGAGTTCCCATTATGACACCGACGACTGAACAGCAGGCACGTGAAGAAATGGTCCGCCTGGGCGCCTCATTTTTCCAGCGTGGCTACGCCACTGGTTCAGCCGGCAACCTTTCACTGTTGTTGGCAGACGGCACGCTACTGGCAACCCCCACCGGTTCCTGTCTGGGAGAATTGCAGGCCGAACGCTTGTCGAAGGTTAGCCTGAGCGGCGAATGGCTGTCGGGTGATAAACCGTCAAAAGAGATCAGTTTCCATCGCGCACTGTATTTGAACAACCCGGAGTGTAAAGCCGTGGTGCACCTGCATTGCACGTATCTCACCGCCCTCTCCTGCCTGCAAGGACTGGACGTAGAGAACGCCATTAAACCCTTTACACCTTATGTGGTGATGCGGGTCGGCAAGGTGCCGGTGGTTCCTTATTATCGTCCCGGCGACCTACGACTGGCAGAAGACCTGGCCAAATTGGCCCCGACGCATCGCGCCTTTTTATTGGCTAATCACGGACCGGTAGTGACAGGTAAGGATCTGCGAGCCGCGGCGGATAATACTGAAGAAATGGAGGATGCGGCGAAGCTGATTTTTACCCTCGGCAACCGCCCCATTCGTTATTTGACCGATGATGAAATTGCCGAGTTACGGAGCTGAACCATGCCTAAATTTGCTGCCAATTTATCAATGATGTTTAACGAGTTGCCGTTCCTTGAACGTTTCGAGGCCGCCGCAAAGGAGGGATTCCAAGCCGTGGAATTCCTGTTCCCTTATGAGTATCCGGCTGCGTTGTTAGCGGAAAAACTGCATCATAACGGTCTGCAACAAGTCCTGTTCAATACTGCCCCCGGCAATGTCGACGCCGGTGAATGGGGCCTGGCCGCCGTACCTGGTCGTGAACAAGCTGCTCGCGCTGATATCGATCGTGCACTCGCCTACGCCATCGCGCTGGGTTGCCCCAGCGTACACGTCATGGCCGGTGTGGTTCCCCCAGGGGAAGACTGGCAGCGCTACCGCGATACCTTTATAGACAATATCCGCTATGCCGCCGATAGCTTCGCTAAACAGGGCATCAAGGTGTTGATCGAAGCGCTGAGCCCACAGGTTAAACCCAACTATCTGTTCTCCAGCCAACATCAGGCGGCAGAGCTGGTCGACGCAATTGATCGCCCAAACGTCTTCATTCAGTTTGATTTTTTCCATGCTCAGCTAGTGGACGGTAATATCAGCGGCCTAATGCGCTCATTGGCTGGGCGTTACGCCCATATTCAGATCGCATCAGTGCCCGATCGCCATGAGCCAGACGACGGAGAACTGAATTATCCGTGGTTGTTCGCACAGCTGGATCGCATCGGTTATGACGGCTGGATTGGCTGCGAATACAAGCCGCGTGACGACACCCGCGTCGGACTGGGTTGGATAAGGCCTTACCTGTAACAGGCCGTTCCTCCACACCTGCACAGCAACAACATAAAAATTAAACGCACCCGTATCGCCAACCGGCGATCGCGGTGCCTGACGCTTACCCAATTAAAGGCTATCCCATGTCTACCTCTATGCTTTTGATGATTGCCGTATTCGGTGTCGTGCTGCTCTTGTTGATGGTGATCAAAGCCAAGATCCAGCCGTTTGTCGCCCTGCTGGTCGTGAGTTTGCTGGTAGCACTGGCCAGCGGCATCCCGACCGGTGAAGTGATGAAAGTCATGACCGCCGGAATGGGGGGTGTGTTAGGGTCGGTGACCATCATTATTGGCCTTGGCGCCATGCTCGGGAGAATGATCGAACATTCCGGTGGTGCCGAATCGCTGGCCCAACGCTTCAGTAAGGCGTTGGGACCGAAACGTACTATAGCCGCACTGACCATTGCTGCATTTATTCTCGGCATTCCGGTCTTTTTCGACGTCGGCTTTATCATCCTCGCCCCTATCATCTACGGTTTTGCCAAGGTCGCTAAAGTTTCCCCCCTGAAGTTCGGCCTGCCCATGGCTGGTGTGATGCTGACAGTACACGTTGCACTGCCGCCACACCCCGGCCCGGTGGCTGCTGCCGGGTTATTGAATGCAGACATCGGTTGGCTGACTATTCTTGGCCTCGCCATCTGCATTCCGGTGGGTGTTATCGGCTACTTCACCGCCAAGAAGCTGAATCGTAAGGCCTATCCGTTGTCGATTGAAGTGCTGGAACAGTTGCAGTTAGCAGCCCCAGAACCCGCCCCGGAGGGCAAAGCGCCATTAAGCGATCGCATTAACCCGCCGAGTGCCGGGCTGGTCGCCGCACTGATCGTCATTCCCATTGCTATTATCATGCTGGGTACCGTTTCCGCCACTCTGCTCGAACCGGGCTCGGCGCTGCGCGACACCCTGTCGCTGATCGGCTCCCCAGCAGTCGCGCTGATGATCGCCCTGCTGTTAGCATTCTATTTTCTGGCGATGCGTCGTGGCTGGAGCCTGCAACACACCAGTGACGTCATGGGAGGAGCACTGCCGACCGCTGCCGTGGTGATTCTGGTGACCGGTGCTGGTGGCGTGTTCGGCAAGGTTTTAGTGGAGTCCGGGGTGGGTAAAGCATTGGCGGATGTTTTAACCACGATCGGCCTGCCGCTGATCCCCGCCGCATTTATCATCTCTCTGGCCCTACGCGCCTCGCAGGGATCTGCCACTGTAGCTATCCTGACCACCGGCGGCTTGCTGTCAGAAGCGGTCAGCGGCTTGAACCACTTGCAGTTGGTCTTGGTGACTCTGGCTACCTGCTTCGGTGGATTGGGGTTGTCACATGTGAATGACTCCGGTTTTTGGATTGTCACCAAATACCTCGGTCTCTCCGTCGCCGATGGGCTGAAAACCTGGACAGTGCTGACCACGATTCTCGGCCTCAGTGGTTTCCTGTTCACCTGGTTACTGTGGCTGGTAGTGTAATTTCTCTGGCATACTGCACAGACCGCCTTTGGCTCTGTGCAGGAAAAAATAATGACCCTAATCACAACCGCCCCTCAGTTGCTCACCGAACGCTTACGCCTGGACGCGCATACACTGGCCGACTTTGACTCGCTGGCCGCCATGTGGGCCGATCCTGATGTTGTGCGTTATATCGGTGGTACACCGAGGGATCGGGAGGACTCCTGGGGACGTCTGATGCGTTACGCCGGCCACTGGGCTCTGCTGGGTTATGGCTACTGGGCGGTACGAGATAAAATCAGCGGTGCCTACCTTGGCGGCATTGGTTTTTCCGATTTCCAACGTGATATTACCCCGGCGCTCGACGCCCCCGAAATGGGCTGGACACTGGTGACGACGGCACACGGAAAAGGTTATGCGACAGAAGCACTGCGTGCCGCACTCGCTTGGGGGAAAGATCATTTACCAGGTAATAAGGCAGTGTGTATTATTTCACCGGAAAACCAGCCTTCGGTAGCACTGGCAAAGAAGGTTGGCTTCAGCGAAAGTCACCGCAGTGAATACCATCAGAGCCCAATACTGGTGATGCACTGTCCGTTATAACACCGGCGGTTTATCTCCCGGCGCCCCAGCCAATGCAACCTGGATAAAGTTATCCCGCAGCGCATCAGGTTGCTGCGGATTCCAGGCAATACCGACTTGCCATTCGGTTTGCTCGCCACTCAACGGCAAAATATCGATACCTGCCGGTGCAATATGCGTGACACTGTGCGGCAACAGGGCCACACCTATACCGGCAGCAACCAGCGCCAGCAACGTCTGGATATCACCCGCCTGCTGCACCACGTTCGGAGTCAGTTGATTCGCAGCAATAAAACGGAGCGACTGGTCACTAAGACCCCGCCCGCGTTTGGGTGTTAACTGCAATAATGGCAACGAATTGAACTGCCTCATCAGCGTCTCTGTCCGCAGCGCCAGGGCTGTCGGTGCTGCCAGCACCAGCCGATCACACAGCAATGCGCTGGCCTGCAATGGCGCGTTGACAGGCAGCCGCACAAACCCTATCTGCAGCTCACCACGTAATAACAGCTGATATTGCCGTTCAGAAGGCAAGTCCTCCAACCCTACGGCAACCTCGGGAAAGCGCCCACGGAAGGACGCAACCAGCTGCGGTGCCAGATGAAAGCTGGACAAGCCAAATCCGATGGCCAAGCGCCCTGCTTCTCCCTTCACCACGCGTAACGCCCGCTGTTGAAATTGCATATGCTGTCCAACCAGCGTCTGTGCTTCAGGATATAGCCGCTGCCCGCTGGCAGTAAGCTGCGCCCCCTGACGACCGCGGTTAAACAGACGAGCACCGAGCAACGTTTCCAACGCCTGAATCTGTTTGCTCAGCGCCGGTTGGGTAATACACAGCAACTCTGCCGCCAGACGATAGTTGCCCTGCTCTGCCAGCACCACGAAGGCGCGTAATTGTCGAATATCCATTCCATCAGGTTATCAAATAAGGAATTTAATTGATTATACAGTAATCAATCACTTTGCTGTAATCAACGCCTGACAACTGCGAAAAGGTAACCTTATGACAACCTCTCTGCGCGCCGCCACGGTGCAATTCCACCATCGTGCCAATGATAAAAACTACAACCTGTCGGTGATCGAGGGCTTTATCGCCCAAGCCGCTACCGAACACATTCAGGTGCTGGTTTTCCCAGAAATGTGCATTACCGGCTATTGGCATGTACGGCACCTCAGTGACGGCGAAATCGCCGCGCTGGCGGAACCGATAGCCACCAGCCCTTCACTGGCACGTATCCGTCCACTGGCAGAACGCTACAATATGGCCATCGGCGTCGGGCTGATTGAACAGGGTGAAGATGGTAAGTATTACAACGCTTACGCTGTCTGTTTGCCCGACGGTGCACTTCACGTCCACCGCAAACTGCATGCCTTTGAGCATCCAGCAATAGCCAGCGGCGACAGTTTTACCGTTTTCGACACGCCATGGGGCGTACGGATGGGGGTGCTCATCTGCTGGGACAATAACCTGGTGGAGAACGTACGTGCGACGGCACTGTTAGGGGCAGAGGTGTTGCTGGCACCACACCAAACGGGCGGCACTCATTCACGCAGTCCGCACGGTATGAAGCCTATCCCACTGGAGCTCTGGCAACAGCGACAGGAAAATCCAGCAGCAATAGAAGCGGCTTTTCGTGGTGAGCATGGCCGTGGTTGGTTGCTACGCTGGTTACCGGCACGCGCACATGATAATGGCCTGTTTGTTTTGTTTAGCAACGGCGTAGGGCGTGATGATGACGAGGTGCGCACTGGCAACGCGATGATTCTCGACCCTTATGGCCGTATTCTGGCAGAAACCTGGGTGGCCGAAAATCAAATGGTTATAGCCGAACTCGATCTTTCCCTTATCCCGCTTAGCACCGGACGCCGCTGGATCCACGGTCGCCGACCGGCACTGTATGAAATACTCACGCAACCACAAGGTTACGAACGTGATGCCCGCAGCGCGCGCTTTTCGTCAGAGCCGGTGCACAAACTGGGTAAGTAACCGCCCCTGAGCTACAGGCAAAAAAAATCCGCCCGAAGGCGGATTTTTATCTGATGCGACCAATTACGCCACATACTCATGCCCGTAGGCATGGAGAAATCTTAGAAACGGTAGCCTACGCCAACGCTCCAGATACCAACGTCAACACTGCGGATACGGCTCTGCTCGTAACCTACATCCAGAGCAACGTCCTGGATTGGGTTGAACTGCAGACCAGCACCGTAGGTGAAGCCGTAGTCGCTGTTGCCGTTACGGTCAGTGCCGTTCTGAGCATTGTCGATGTTTTTGCCGTAGCCAACACCGATCACACCGTAGATGCTTGCCCAGTCGTTGAAGCGGTAAGCTGGACCAGCAGTGATAGAGTTGTACTGTGATTTACCGTAGTAACCGTTCTCAGAACCGTTCTTTTCCACGTGAGTGAAGGAACCGATCACACCCAGTGGGTTGTTGTCGAACTCGTAACGATACTTCAGGTTGAAACCGTCGGCTTTGTTAGCAACGCCTTGGAGATCACCCTGCGCATAGCCAGCGGATACGGTGCTCTGACCAGCGAATGCGGTACCTGCGGTTACTGCTAATACACAGGCTGCTACTGCGGAAAGACATGCAATTTTTTTCATAACCACCTCAAACGCGTTATATTTTTAAGTAAATCCATTTGTTCATGCTTTGAAAATATAGCAAAAATTAGCGTGAAACTCTGCCTTAAAATGAGTGTCTAATGCTTTATATCGTGTAACATTAGATTTCAAGAACAGTGTATCTTCTTCTTTTCACTCTATTTTCGAGCCGCATTCTACTCGTTTCTGTGACAACAATCACCTATTTAATATCCAGACAATTCCTAAAAAATGCGCACTTTATGAGCGAAAAAACCAACACCGCACCCTAGAGCTGGCACTTTTCTCCGTTGCACACGCATTTCTCAGACACATTTACCTCATTTCATTTACACTGCCGTCATCCGAATATCGACAGTCTTCCCAGGTTGTGGGAAACGCATAAAAGGCTCTAAAGGATGTCCTCGTCTGCAACTGCTAAAGCGTCTTCCACGCTGCTGCCTATCTGCTTGCTACTCATCGCCATGGTGTCGATCCAGACCGGCGCGTCATTGGCCAAAAGCCTGTTTCCATTGGTCGGTGCAGAAGGCATCACCACGTTGCGCTTGAGTATTGGCACACTGATCCTGTTTATTATCTTCCGCCCGTGGCGCATGCGCTTCGCCGCCGGCAGCCGCCTGCCCTTGTTCATCTATGGCCTGACATTGGGCGCAATGAATTATCTGTTTTATCTTTCTTTACGCACCCTGCCACTGGGTATCGCCGTTGCGTTGGAGTTCACCGGCCCCCTTGCGGTCGCCATGTTCTCCTCACGCCGCGCGATCGACTTTTTATGGGTCATACTGGCGGTAGTTGGGCTGTGGTTCTTGCTGCCTCTGGGCCATAACATGGACAGCATTGATCCCTTAGGCGCCGCCTGCGCATTAGGTGCGGGTGCCTGTTGGGCGGTCTACATTATCTGCGGGCAGAAAGCGGGGGGTGACCACGGCCCTGGGACCGTGGCGGTCGGGTCACTGATCGCTGCGGCAGTATTTTGCCCAATCGGTGCCTGGCAAGCAGGTAGTGCGCTACTCAATATCGATATTCTGCCCATTGCATTGGCCGTGGCGGTTTTATCCACCGCACTACCTTATTCGTTGGAGATTATTGCGTTACCCAGAATACCGGCACGCACCTTTGGCACCTTGATGAGCCTGGAACCCGCGATGGCAGCACTTTCAGGCATGTTGTTCCTCAACGAACACCTGACTACAGTGCAATGGTTGGCGTTAGGTGCAATCATCGCGGCATCAATGGGGGCGACTCTGACCATCAAGCCAAAACCACAAATCGAAAGCTTGTCCTAAAAATCAGCAACGCCTGCATTAGCCAAAAGCGGAATGCAGGCGGGTTAACTGTTTTCGCACCGGTAAACAGGCATACTTTTCCCCGCAGTACCCCCACGCGTTTATGGAACCAAACCCAGCAGGGTTTACCACATGGAGAAGTAAAGTGATTTATAACACCCTGTTTAACCCACGCTATGGTCGTGGGCTATCACCTGTTCTGATCGAAACCCTTACCACGCTTCGTCAATACGACCTGCCTGCACTGGCATTGGGACACCATGACATAGATGGTGACCAGATCTTTATGGAGGTGATGACGTTAACCACAGGATTAGCGGAAACTCAGCATGCAAAGCTTCATCATGAGTATGCCGACATTCATTTGCTCATCAGCGGTGAAGAACGCATTGATTATGGTATGCCGGGTGATTGGCAAAGCGAGTTCCCCTATGACGAGGCTCAGGATACCCAGCGAGTAGACATTAAGCGGCATTGCCAAACACTCGCGATGTTCCCTGGCGCCTATGCTCTATTTTTTCCCCATGAACCGCATAAAGCCGGTTGTCAGTTGAACGCGCCGACGCTCATCAAAAAAGCGGTGGTGAGAGTGCATTACACACTGCTGCTGTAACGGGTTCGCCGGTCTGCATGGCCGGCTTTTTCGGTGTTATATTCTCGTCGTGAAGACTCACGCATCCTTTTACTGCAATGATGGCAATTAAAGGGGCAAATCACGAATAAAGCGTCGAGTCTGCTCAGGTGAACGCAACCGGATAAAGCGGATATGTTGATACTGACTATTGTTCATATCAGCAAGGTAGCCGCGTCGGTTTTTACGGTAAGTTTTTATGGTCCACAGAATGATGGAATCGCGACTGAAAAAGGACCGGCGAAAACTTTCACGATTTCCCGTCCCTGGCCATAGTTCGGTACCCGCCCATGCCCGCGTGACGGCACGACGAACGGCCTGATACAGTGTACGGCAGAACCCATAGTCCACCCACACCACCCAATCAACGCTATCCCATTTTACCGCTTTAGTTCGGCTATAATTGCCGTCGAGTATCCATCCGCTTTCTGCGACAGCCAACACCTGTGTCACGCGCGCCAAAAACGCGTCATCCGGTGTACCTTGCCAGTCCGGACGCCAAAACAGCGTGTCTAGTTCAATATAAGGCAGTGCAAACTTTTCAGCCAACTGACGCGCTACCGTGCTTTTGCCACTGCCACTGGTCCCAACGACATTGATTTTCATAGGCGTGTAGATCTGAAATGGGGGGAAAATATTTTATCGAGTTGCAACCAGCCTATCAATATGAATTAACGGCCATTTATTGATTGCCCACTTACTCATTAAGCCTAAAGCTTTGGCATTGGAAATGGAAATTACCGATGGGGATAAAACCGGTTTAAAAAATAATTACATTACGCAACTAAAAACCGAGAGAGACATTAAATAATTTTCATATATTACAGAACCTTACTGTAAGTAAAATTAACAAATAAAGTTTACTCCTCTTAAATTAAATATTCAATTCGTTAAAACCTATTTATTCCATAGCTATTTTTTTCCTGCAAAAAACGCTATCGCTGCTATAATTTCTCTCGTGGAAAAAATAGTACCATGACCCATCAAGAGGATATCTGATATGAGTACCGCTAAACTGGTGAAAACGAAATCTTCTGAGCTGCTTTATACACGCAATGACATGGACGAAAAAACCAAGCTGGAGGCCATCAAGGCGCTCAACCGCCAGGTTATCCAATTTATTGACCTGTCGTTGATCACCAAACAGGCCCACTGGAACATGCGGGGTGCTAACTTTATTGCCGTGCATGAAATGCTCGACGGGTTCCGCACTGCGATCATCGATCATCAGGACACTTTTGCCGAACGCATTGTGCAATTGGGTGGCGTGGCACTGGGCACAGTACAGGTGGTGAACGATAAAACCCCACTGAAAAGCTATCCAACCAACATACATAGCGTACAGGAACACCTGAAAGCGTTGGCCGATCGTTACGGCGAAGTCGCAAATGACATTCGCAAAGCCATCACAGAAGTAGAAGACGAAGATACTGCCGATATGTTCACTGCAGCATCTCGAGATCTGGACAAGTTCCTGTGGTTTATCGAATCCAACATAGAATAAGCCACTTAAAAACCGAAAATTACGGCCCGCGTAGCGGGGTTGAACAGGCTGCGGGCTTTGCCCCAGCCTGTTTTTCTTTTATTTTCGCCGCTTGAATTGCTCAAATAATCGCCCATAGTAAATAGATAGAGGGCGTGGCGGCTCTGCAAAGTGAGGTCATCATGGCAAGCGGATGGGCGTCTGACGGCGCCGTACAGGATCAAATTGATTCCACCGTAGATGATGCAGTGCAACGTGCAAGACAAGCACTGGGTCAGGGCGAAAGTGCACATTATTGTCAGGAATGCGGAGAGGAAATTCCATTGGCACGCCAGCAAGCACTGAAAGGCGTGCGCTATTGTCTTGCTTGCCAAACCGAGCTGGATAAAAAACAGGCGGCGAGTAGCCTGTATAACCGCCGCGGCAGTAAAGACAGTCAGCTACGGTAAAGGAAACAGTGCCCGCCAACCACTCTTACTGAACACATCTGCACCAGATGAAACATCTTTGCTGCATAAAAGTTAGAGTTAGTTATCAATATTGAAGCTAAACCGTTAACTATCGGTTGTTTCACCCCCATTATTTGGTTAATGATAGAGCAGTGCACCAATAAGCAGCCATCAGCACCATTTTGGTGCCTCCATTTGGTGCATAAAAATAATAATTCGACCTTCAGACACAACATCACACCACAACTCTTTGTTTTTATAGTAGTTGAAAACATGGCACGATTTTTTCATGGCACCAACTGCAATATAAAAAATGGGTAATCCGCAACCTGTACAGGAAATTCCTCTCATGAAGTCAATTTTTAAAGTCTCCCTGGCCGCACTTTCGTTGGCCTTTGCCGTAAGCTCCCACGCAGCAGACAAACTGGTCGTCGCTACCGACACCGCATTCGTTCCTTTTGAGTTCAAGCAAGGTGATCAGTACGTTGGTTTCGATATCGACCTGTGGGCCGCAATCGCCAAAGAACTGAAACTGGACTACACCCTGAAGCCTATGGATTTCAGCGGTATCATCCCGGCACTGCAAACCAAAAATATCGACCTGGCGCTGGCCGGTATCACCATTACAGACGAACGTAAAAAAGCCATCGAATTCTCTGACGGCTACTACAAAAGCGGTCTGCTGGTGATGGTTAATGCCAACGACAACAGCATCAAGGGCATTGATGATCTGAACGGTAAAGTGGTAGCGGTGAAGAGCGGCACCGGTTCCGTGGATTACGCTAAACAGCACATCAAAACCAAAGATCTGCGTCAGTTCCCGAACATCGATAACGCCTATATGGAACTGGGCACCAAACGCGCTGACGCTGTGCTGCACGACACACCAAACATCCTGTACTTCATTAAAACAGCCGGTGCTGGCAAGTTCAAAACCGTCGGCGAATCACTGGAAGCTCAGCAATACGGCATCGCCTTCCCTAAAGGCAGTGACGAGCTGCGCGTGAAGGTCAATGGCGCACTGAAAACCCTGCGCGAAAACGGCACCTACAACGAAATCTACAAAAAATGGTTCGGTACCGAACCTAAATAACGGATGAAGTCAGTCACTGATTCACTTAAGCACAGGGGTGGTGTCTTAGCCCCTGCGCTTTGTTGTATCTGATTCCCACGTTTGGGATCACCGGGAGAAAACACCATGCAGTTCGACTGGAGCGCCATCTGGCCCGCCATCCCTATCCTGTTAGAAGGCGCCAAAATGACACTGTGGATTTCGGTCCTCGGTCTTGTTGGCGGCCTCATCATCGGCCTTGTTGCCGGTTTTGCTCGTACCTATGGCGGTTGGATTGCCAATCACGTCGCTTTGGTATTCATTGAAGTTATCCGCGGCACGCCTATCGTGGTGCAGGTAATGTTCATCTACTTCGCCCTGCCGATGGCGTTCAATGATTTACGCATCGATCCCTTCAGCGCGGCAGTAGTCACCATAATGATCAACTCCGGCGCCTATATTGCGGAAATTACCCGCGGTGCGGTGCTGTCGATCCATAACGGGTTCCGTGAAGCCGGCCTGGCGCTCGGCTTGTCACGGCGTGAAACCATCCGCTATGTCATCATGCCGCTGGCGCTGCGCCGTATGCTGCCACCGCTGGGCAACCAGTGGATCATCAGCATCAAGGACACCTCACTGTTCATCGTGATTGGCGTGGCGGAACTGACCCGTCAAGGGCAGGAAATTATTGCCGGTAACTTCCGTGCGCTGGAAATCTGGAGCGCCGTAGCGGTTATTTATCTGATTATTACCCTGGTGCTGAGCTTCGTTCTGCGTCGTCTGGAAAGAAGGATGAAAATCCTGTGATTGAATTTAAAAACGTCTCCAAGCATTTTGGCCAAACCCAGGTGCTGCATAACATCGATTTGAAGATCGAAAAAGGTGAAGTTGTGGTGATTATCGGCCCCTCTGGTTCCGGTAAATCGACCCTGCTGCGTTGCATCAACAAGCTCGAAGAGATCACCAGTGGCGATCTCTTCGTCGACGGCCTGAAAGCCAACGATCCAAAAGTTGACGATCGTCTGATCCGCCAGGAAGCCGGTATGGTGTTCCAGCAGTTCTACCTGTTCCCGCACCTGACTGCGCTGGAAAACGTCGCCTTTGGCCCAATCCGCGTACGCGGATTGAAGAAGTCCGACGCAGAAAAGCTGGCACGTGAACTGCTGGCCAAAGTTGGCCTGGCCGAACGCGCGCATCATTATCCTTCCGAGCTGTCCGGTGGCCAGCAACAGCGCGTAGCGATCGCACGTGCGCTGGCGGTCAAGCCGAAAATGATGCTGTTTGATGAGCCGACCTCTGCACTTGACCCGGAACTGCGCCATGAAGTACTGAAGGTAATGCAGGATCTGGCGGAAGAAGGCATGACCATGGTGATCGTCACCCACGAAGTCGGCTTTGCCGAAAAAGTGGCGTCACGACTGATCTTTATTGATAAGGGACGGATTGCGGAAGATGGCAACCCTCACGAGTTGATCAACAACCCACCAAGCCCGCGTTTGAAAGAGTTCCTGCAACACGTTTCCTGATTTATCCTGCTTAACGGCGGGCGCACTCTGCACCCGCCGTTTCTGTTTAGCACGCGTTCCCACTCTGCATCCCTCTTCATTTCCTACTATGTGGTTTGTTTTTTATAGCATTTGTATTTAACCCGCTGATTTACAGAGCCCCAAGAGAGGATCAATGCCCACAACCGCATACTCCCGATTCGGTTCTCATCTGCGAGAACGTTTACGTTTATTCCCATTGTTATTGCTACTGATAATCAGTGCAGCGTCCCCACTAGCGATAGCGCAACCCACACAAAATGCCACTCCTGGTGACCAAACGGAACAACAGAAAGCGTCTTACGCCGCGCTGGCTGATATCCTGCAAGATGACAAAGCCCGTGCCGGGCTGATCAGTCACTTAAGACAGCAGGCCGGCGAGTCTCCCACAACACCGCCGCAAACTGACACACCGGAACCGGCCGAATCGCTGAGCGATAACCTGAGCAATTTGGCGCAGGGAGGCATCAGTACCGTCAACCAAAGGTTGAATTCTCTACAAAAGCTGATCGACTCCGGCCCCAAACGCACGTTTAATGCCGACACTTTTTTCCGCGCCCTGAGCTACTTCCTGCTGACTGTTGCGGTAACCTTCGCCCTGTTCCATCTGATCCGTCGTCTGATCGCACCGTTGTACAAGCGCATGGGCAACTGGGGCCACAACGCCAGAATGCAACACGGTCCTTGGTATAAACGCCCTGTCGCCATCCTCGGTGCCTTTGCTGTCGACCTGCTGGTGTTACTGCTGGCATTCGCAGCGGGCAACCTGTTCGCTCGCCATGTCAATGCTGACAGCGCCACCATACTGCGCCTGCAAACACTGTTTCTGAGTGCCTTTGCGGTGATTGAATTCTTCAAAGCGGTACTGCGGCTGATCTTTGCCCCCAACTTTGATTACCTGCGCCCTTTCCCGTTCAGCGATGCCTCGGCCCACTACTGGAATACACGCCTCGCCTGGCTTAGCGGTCTGATCGGCTATGGTCTGATGGTTGTCGTGCCCGTGGTAGCGGTACAAATCAGCTACCCAGCAGCGGCGGCGGTCAATCTTGCTGTGATGCTGGCCTTAACGTTGTATGCCCTCATGTTGATTTTGCACAATCGCAAACCGATACAGCATCAAATCAACCTACTGGCAGAACGGTCGATGGCGTTTTTCAGCGTCATTCTTCGCGGTCTGGGACACGTCTGGCACCTGTTGGCGATCGCCTATTTCCTGGTGCTATTCGTGCTTTCGCAATTCGATATTGGCAACAGCCTGCGCTTTATGATGACGGCTACGGTGAAAAGCCTGCTGGTGATCGGCCTGGGCGCCTTACTTTCCGGCATGTTAACCCGCTGGATTTTTCGCCGCATCTCACTGCCGGCCGACGTTAATCTGCGTTATCCCATGCTGGAAAGACGCATTAATGCCTATATCCCAAACGGCTTGAAGATCTTGCGGGTGATGGTGGTATTGGCAGTGACGTTGTTCCTGTTCGACGCCTGGCATCTGATCAACCTGTATCAATGGGCAAATAGCGACAACGGCGGGAAGGTAATTAGCGGGCTGATGCATATTCTGCTGATTCTGGTCATTGCCGTCTTCAGTTGGACGTTGATGGCCAGCGTCATCGAGCACCGACTGGCGCTGGAGCTGAGCAATGGCATTCGCCCAAGCGCACGTGAGCGTACTCTGTTAACGCTGTTCCGTAACGTTCTGGCCATCGTTATCAGCACCATTACCATCATGATTGTGCTGTCACAGGTCGGAATTAACATTGCGCCTCTGCTGGCAGGCGCCGGAGCACTGGGCCTCGCCATCAGCTTTGGTGCGCAAACGTTGGTGAAAGACGTGATTACCGGCGTCTTCATCCAATTTGAGAACGGCATGAATACCGGTGAATACGTCACCGTCAGCGGCATTACTGGCACGGTGGAGCGCATGACTATCCGTTCAATCGGCCTGCGGGATGACTTTGGTGTTTATCACATCGTTCCTTTTTCTTCGATCACCACACTGGCGAACTACGCCCGCGAATTTGGCGTATACCGGGCCAATTACACCGTAAGCCGTGATGAAGATATTGATCATGTCCACGACGTGCTGCATCAAGCCGTTGCCGCACTGAAACAGGATGAACAGGTGAAGCACTTCCTGATTGGCGAACCGGTGTTCAACGGCGTGGTGGCTCTGGGCGATCGCTCTTTCACTACCCGGGTAACCGTGCGCACTCAGGCGCTGAAACAGTGGGTCGTGCAATACGCCCTCGATAGACTGGTGAAGATGCATTTTGAACAGGCTGGCATCGCAATGCCGCAGCAGGCGATGCAACTGTCTTATGCGCCTGGTTCAAGTGAACCGACAGAAAAGTGAGTTTGAATTGAGAAAAAGCGCTAACCCCGCAGCCCAGGGTTAGCGCAGAGGCGATCAGTGCAGTGCACCTTCCTGCTTAACCGAGGTGAAGGCCTGCATCAGTTTCACGACATCTTGCATACCAACATTCACCTGATTGATCACTTCCCCGGCGTCGTGCGTCAGAGTCACGCCACCACCGGCCTGATCCACACAGGTTGCCATGCCGGCAATCGCCGCTGCCACGCCATGCTGGATAGATTTGGTCATCCGCTCTATCTCCGTCGCCGCCTTACGCGATTGTTCTGCCAGCGCGCGCACTTCATTGGCCACCACGGCGAAGCCACGCCCGTGCTCACCCGCATGTGCGGCCTCGATCGATGCGTTGATCGCCAAGAGGTTTGTCTGGGAAGCAATTTTACGGATAGCCTCAACGATGGTACCAATCTGCTGCGAGCACTGGCCCAATTCACTGATCACATCAGATGTTTGACGCGCTGCCGCCTCAACCTGCCGCATGCCTTCCACGGCCTGCTGAACGATGAGTGCACCCTGTGATGCCTGCCTGTCAGTATCTAACGACAAATGGTGCACGTTGCGTACCATCTCCTCTTCATGCTGTTGCTGCATCATGAGTCGGGTGATGTCTTGGGCGATTTTTACAACCTTTACCAACCGCCCATTTCCATCGAGGATCGGGTTGTAGCTGGCTTCCAGCCAGACTCTCTCCCCACGCCGGTTGACTCGTTCAAAGCGCCCGGTGATAAACTCACCACGAGACAGCCGCTGCCAGTGCTGACGGTAATCATCAGAGGCAGCAAATTCAGGCGGGCAAAGCACAGCGTGCGACTGTCCGCGTGCTTCTTCTATCCGATAACCAATTAAATTCAGCATATTGTCGTTGGCGTCGAGAATCGTTCCCTGCGCGCTGAACGTGATCATCGCCATGGAACGATTTAACGCCGCCAATAAACTCTGATGTTCCTGCGCCTGAATAATGCGCTCTGTCACAACGCTGGCGATTTTGACGATCTCTATCACCCGCCCTTTCTTGTCTAAGACCGGCGTATAAGTGCCCTGTAACCAGACGGCTTCACCGTCTTTGCGAATGCGCTTTATATTATCCGTAATCGGCTTGCCATTATTTAACATATCCCAATGCTTGCGATAGGCAGAACTCACGACGTATTGCGGATCACAGAAAATACGGTGATGCTGACCAATCACCTCCAGTCGTTGAAATTTCATGGTATGTAAAAATAAATCATTAGCACGCAGCACAGTCCCATCAGGTTTAAATACAATCATGGCAACGGCATTTTCTATCGCACTCAACTCAGCGCGGCTGTGGGTATTTAACTGACTGAATCGTAACAGCATAGGGTGGGTATCCTTCTGGCAGATGATTTAGCGAGCAAACGCTTTTCATTTTATTTTTTCACACGCTGCGCCCACACACAGACGTGCAATACCCTGAGAAATAGGCGAGCCTATTTCCCCGGACAGACGATATTGACCGAGTTAAATACATCAATTTAGTAATGTGATTATTATTTTTTGAATAAATAATTAAATTAGGATTTTTGTTATTAAAAGCTGCATTGAGAATAACGCAAGTTGAAGAAATTGAAAGGGAAACGCGAAGTTTTGTTGGTGCCGGTTAAATAACCGGCACCCGAGGAATTAACGCCAGCGTTCTGCCGCCCAAGCAGCCTGCTGTTCGGCGTCATGGAAGGTCCAGGCCACGAAACGGCTGATCTTTTGTCCCTGCGCCATCTCAATGGTGCGGACTTCGGCTGCACCCGCCAATTTCAACGCATGATAAATCGACGGCAGAGTGGTGTTTTTAGAAATCAATGAGGTGAACCACAGGCAATTCTGCGCCTTGCTGACGCTTTCCTCGACCATTTTACGAACAAAGGCTTCTTCACCGCCTTCACACCACAGCTCATTATTTTTGCCACCAAAGTTCTGTACCGGCTTATCCGCCACTTCGCCTTTGCCCAGCTTGTGCAGTTTGCGGCGGGTGCTCGCGTGCGCTTCTTGCTCAGAGCCGTGGAACGGTGGGTTGCATAATGTGGCGTCAAACTTCTCAGCCACACCGATGATACCGTTAAAGATGAATTCCGGTTGTTTTTGCAACCGCAAACGCACACTGTTTCTCAGCGTCGGGTTCATCTCAACGATCATTTTGGCCGAATTAAGCGACACAGGGTCGATCTCAGAACCGGTAAAGCGCCAGCCGTACTCACGCAGGCCGACAATGGGGTAAATACAGTTGGCACCAATACCCACGTCGAGGATCGCCACACCTTTACCGCGCGGAATCTCGCCATTGTTGCTGGTTGCCAACAAGTCCGCCAGGTGGTGCAAGTAATCGGCACGCCCAGGGATCGGTGGGCACAGGTAATCGGCGGGAATATCCCAGTGCTCGATACCATAAAAATGTTGCAGCAACGCACGGTTGAGCATTTTAACCGCAGCCGGATCGGCAAAATCTACCGAGATATCGCCCCAGGCGTTCGGCTTGACGAACGGCTCCAACGCCGGGCAACTGGCGATCAGCGCCGGAAAGTCATAGCGTGAGCGATGACGGTTACGCGGGTGCAGACCGCTTTTCTGCTGCGGGAAGCTTTTCTTTTTTTCCACCGTGACGGGCTCTCTTAAAGGTATTTCTGGCGCGTAAGATACCATAAAGCAGCGGCAAACTTGCAGCTGGCGGGAAACACGTCAGAATAAAAGCTCGCTTATCTCCTATCAGGTCGCTTATGAGCAGTGAGTCTCGCTATTATTATGAACCCGCCGCAGGCCATGGACTGCCACACGATCCGCTGAACGCCATCATCGGCCCACGTCCGATCGGTTGGATCTCATCAATCAGCGCTGCCGGCCAACGTAATCTGGCACCCTATAGCTTTTTTAATTGCTTCAACTACCGCCCGCCAATCATCGGCTTCGCCAGCAGTGGCTGGAAAGACAGCGTCGCGAATATCGTCGAAACCGGCGAGTTTGTCTGGAATCTGGCAACGCGCCCACTCGCCGAAGCCATGAATAACAGCTCCGCCAGCCTGGCACACGGTGAAGACGAATTTGCCTTTGCCGGTGTAACACCACTGCCCAGCAGTAAGATAAAAGCCGAGCGTGTGGCAGAAAGTCCGGTTAATTTTGAATGCCGCCTGTCACAGTGTATTCAACTGCAAAGTGCAACAGGCACCCAGTTGGAAACCTGGCTGGTACTGGGGGAAGTGGTCGCAGTGCATATCGATCCTGCCTTGCTGGACGAGCACGGTATTTATCAGACCGCCGCTGCCGAACCGATCCTGCGAGCGGGGGGACCCACCGCCTACTATGGTATATCGGAACAACACCGTTTCGATATGATTCGTCCGGACGCGCAAAAACGCTGAGTAAGCCACCCTTTCTCCGTTTGGAGAGAGGGTTAATTAATAATCAAAAAATCTGAAAAAGATTATCAATACTCTCCGATTTCATCCTTCCTGTCGCTGCGCAATAATCATTCCATCGAAAGGCAACCCCCTTTCAAACTTACAAACTTGACAGGAATGACCACCATGAAAAACATCAAAACTTTTGCTGCTGTTATCGCTCTGACTGCTGTTTCTTTCACTTCTTTTGCGGCAGAGCACATCAGCGCACAAGATGCCGTGCAGTTTGAAAAAGCCGGTGTGATCTCCGCCAGTGGTGCAACCGATCTGAGCAGCCTGAAAGCCCAGCTCTCAGCCAAAGCCGATGCGGCAGGTGCCAAGGCTTTCACCATTACGTCCACCAGCGGCAACAATCTGATGCATGCAACAGCAGTCATCTATAACTGATCGACCGATTAAAAAATAAAAAAGCCCGCCGATACACGCTATCGGCGGGCTTTTTTTCATTGTCGTCAGGCCATGCGTGCGTTAATCGCCGCAGCGAAATCATGACACATCTTTTCATCGCCTTCCGCGTTATCCGCCAGCACTTGCTCACCATCTACCACACGGATATGCGCCGACAGATCAAAATCCGCTGCGGGTTGAGGCCGTACAGCAGCATCGGCAATAGTCTGACGCGCATCCTGCCATGCCTGAGCCACCGTCAGGTTACAAGACTCCGCCAGATAATCGGGGTTAAAACCTTCCCCCGTCAGGCTACGCAACGTATCGTCATGGCTAACACCGTTTCCTGGTCGCCAATAGTGATGTGCAAGATCAGGGCCAATAGCCGGGTTATCAGTAAGATAACCGTCGCGTTGCAGGAAGAATTGGCGCGTCTGTTCAACGGCCATGAGCGCCAGCAAATAGCCTTGATAGGAACACGCCGACTCCAGAGACAACAAGTGTGGGATTGCCAACGTTGGGCGCGGGCTACCGCTAATGCCCAGAATTTTACTTTCAACCTCACGTGCCAACGCGGTAATCGCTTCTGGCGTACGCTGTTCATCATCCCACTGATACAGCGCCCACTCAAAGTAAGGCACCAGCAGAATATGGCGTTCGTTGAACGCACGCATCGGTTGACGCGCAGCGATACTGGCCTCAATCAATGCATCCGGCACCGACTCACCGGCGGCATTTTTCGCATAGCGCTTCAACCAATCAGCGTCGTCCAGCAGGCTGTCGCAAAACATCGACTGGGTTTCAGCATAGGCCATCGAGGTCGGCGGAAATTCTTGTGAGAAACAGGGGGCATTCTGGCAAATATTGGCAAAGTGTGCCGCGTGGCCGCCTTCGTGGAACAACGTGTTCAAGCCATAAGCACCACTACCCACCTGATCCGGCTGCGCCAGACTGGTGAAGTTAATGCGTGCAGGCAACCATTTGCCCTCTTGAATGAACGGGGGCACCGGGCCATGCATAAAACCATTTTCATATTTACCCTGGCGTACCAACAGATCGAGATCCATTTGCGCACCCCGGAAGCCGATATGCAGACGCTTAAAACTGTTGATCCAACGCTCGAGTGACTGGGCAAATGGGAAGTAAGGATCCAGTTGGCGGGTTACATCACCGGCACTGGCAAAGCGCACATTCCAGGGCTCTAACGCTTGCTCGCCTTTTTCCGCCGCCAACTGCTGTAAGCTGCGTGAGTTCGCTTCGCGGGTTTGCTGTTCGAAACGATCCAGAATGGCGAACAACTGCTCCGGCGTCATACGCTCGGTTTTATTCACTTTATAGTCAAAGTAGTTACGAAAACCCATCTGACGCGCAAAGCGATTCCGCAGACTGATCAACTCCGGTAAACCATTATGCAGCAACCATTGCTCCAGCTCGCGCAACGCGTTTTGCGAACTGCGGCGGTATTCTTCATTTTCGTTAGTAGCCTGGTTGGTTAACAGTTCACCGAGCGAGGCGTTCACCCGCTGCCCTGTCGCATTCAGATGGCTGACAGGGTGACTCTTGCGGCGGGTATAAAGATCCGCCTCGGCACTGATAATTTGGTCCAACAATGTCTGGGCTTCAGCGTCTTCAATCGCGTTACAATCAAAAAAACGCAGCCAACCGTTCAGCCCATGTTGCAGCGCGTCGCGCTGTGCGTCCTGCGGCAGAACTTCCAGCCCAGCCAACAACTGACGAATTTCCGCCAATCGGCGCGGCTCGGCGATAAAGCGCTTATAAGCGCTCTCCGCCGCAGAGAAACGCGTTGAAGCATCATCACCGCCTATGCCCATATAATTCTGCCAGAACAGATCTTCTTTGGTGCGGTGAACGTCAAGGTAATCCTGATTCAATTGATTGAAGTAATCGAGAGCCTGTTGCATAACCATCCTTTCAGAGCCGATTAGCGAAATATACCAGTATAGCCAAGGGATTTAGGCGTCGCGTAAACGTTCCAATCCCTGTTCCAGGGTGTCAACTTCACCGGTTGCCACCAGGCAACAGGCAATCTGGCGTTGGATCGCCAGCGGGATCGCGTTGTCACCCGCCAGACAACGTTCGGTCCAACGTGCAGTAGTCTCTGCATCTTTCGCTGCCGGTAAATCAGGCGTTTCATCCTGCACCGGGCGCTCTAGCAGCACATGCTGTTCACCGTCGACAATGTAATGAATCTGCGGGCAACGCTGCGGGTTGGCATAGGCTTCACCTTCGGTGCCGTGCATCACTAACCCACGGGCCCCAATCTGGCGGAAGAATGACGCCACACGACCAACGTACTCAGGATGCGACACACTGGCGATACGCAACACGTCCTGCTCGGCAAATGGCGTCGCCAGTTTGGCCAGCGTATGGGCGCTGTTGCGTACCCCCATGCGCCAGCGCATACCAAGCTGACGTTCCAGGGGAGCTGACAGGGCAGAGACGGGGACAAACACTGTTTCCCCCTTATCCAGACGTTGTTGGGCATGGGCTGCGTCTTGTGACCAGGGCAGGCCAAGCAACTGGAAGGTGTCGGCGCTGGTCACGCGCGTACTGTCATCCAACACGCCGTGTACCACCACTGGTAAGCCAACGCGTGTCAGCAGCAGTGCCAATAATGGCGTCAGGTTCGCCTGTTTACGCGCACCATTATAGCTGGGTAACACCACTGGCATCGGTCGCCCGTGCGGTGCCTGCAAGCGCATCACCTGTTGCTGCATCGCTTGGTAAAAGCCAAGCATTTCTTCTTCGGCTTCCCCTTTAATGCGCATGGCGATCAAGATACCGCCTAGCTCAAGCTCCCCCACCTCACCGGCCAACATCTTTTGATAGAGCTGAAAGGCTGTTTCCCGGTCGAGATCACGCGCGTGGTTCTTGCCACGGCCTATTTCTTTGATAATTTTGGTGTAATCCATCGCCTGCTTCCCCTGATTCAGTCTGGGATTAGCATACCTTATCCACGCCGTCTCTCAACCTCATCCGCCAGTTGCTGTTGGGCTGCGTCACCGGCACGTAACGCAGCGATTACCCCGTCAACGTCTTCAGCGCTCCGGTTCTGGCTCATCTTCCATTTACCTTCCCGATGGGTCACCGTGATTTCAATGCCGACAATGCCCTTAATCTGCGCGGCGATATAATTGGCAGGCGCATCGTCAATATGCCAGGGTTCAGGTTGACGACCCTCTTGCAGCGCCGTCAATCCGTCCAACTGTTGCCGCAACCAGCCTGCGTCCTCTGTCACTCGTGGTACGCCACGCAGTTGTACCACGCTGTAATTCCAGGTTGGTACGGCTTTACCGGTTTGCCGTTTGGTTTCATACCAACCCGGTGAGATATAGCCTTCCCGTCCCTGAAACACCACCAGACACTCCTGCACGTTCAGCAACAATGACCCGTGTGGGTTGGCACGTGACAGGTGCGCCCGCAGTCGGATATGCCCCTGTTCATCGGCATCAATCAAAAATGGCAACGGATCCGCCACCAAGCCTTGGTCCCCATGGCTAATAAGCATCCCCAACGGGTTGGCACGCACCAGCGCAATTTGGCTTTCCAGACAATCGTCGCGGAATGAAGCAGGTTGATACATGGTGTCAGGCTTCCTTAACGCAATGGAATGATGAGATAGCAATAGCACCCGACACCGGTTGATTAAAGAGCCACTTTGCGCTGTTGTTGAATGATCCACCTTAACAGCACAAAGGCGACGGCCATGGCAAACAGGTTGTAGATCATCGCTCCGGCAAACGCCTGTCCATAACGTTCTGCGCCCGCGCCGCCCACCAACAAGGGGACAAAAAACGCTCCGCTGGCGGCAATGCCCATTGCGCCGCCAATCTGCTGTACAGTGGAGATCACCCCCGCAGCCATGCCGGCTTGTTCTTCCTTGACCAGCCCGAGAACCAGATTAAGTAATGGCGTCATACTCATCGCCTGACCAAAACCCAAAATCACCAACCCCGGCAGTAACCACAATGGCTGTGCCAACGCGGTTCCCCAAAGCACTTGCACGACCAACAGCGCTAATCCAGCGGCGTAAATCACCACGCCGAACGCCAATACCCCATTTCCCCAACGTTGTGCCAGTGTTGGGGCAAGGAATGAGGCCAACATAAACGCCGCGCTGGCGGGCGCAAACAGGCTGCCTGCCTGAAACGGCGTCAGACCCATTCCCGACTGCAACAACAGGGCAAAGCACAGAAAGAATGAAGACGCCGTCGAGTAAATCGCCAGTACCACCAGCACACCTGGGGCAAAACTCCCCTGACGAAGCAGCGCCGGGTCCAACACCGCATCTCCAGAACACATCGCCGTCCGACGCTCCCAGCGTATAAAACCCCATAACACCCCCAGGCCCAGCGCCAATACCGGCAACACCCACCAGGGCCAACCACGTGATGGCCCTTCCAACAGCGGAACTAACAGCAGTAACAACCCTGTCGCGGCCAGCAGTAATCCCATGCCATCCAACCGTTGTGCCTGTTCAAGACGTGTTTCCGGGATGCTCCGCGCCGCCAAGATCGCCAATGCACCAATCGGCACGTTAATCAGAAAAATCATGCGCCAACCGCTGCCGAAAATATTGGCTTCAATAATGAAGCCACCGAAGATCTGACCCAAAATAGCGGCCAGCCCCAAGGTCATCCCCAACCAGGCAAAAGCACGCCGCCGCTGGTGTGGGCCGTACAACACACGCAGCAGCGCATAGATCTGCGGAAACAACAGTGCCGCCATCGCCCCCTGCAGAAAACGCGCGGTGATCAGCATGGGGAGAGACGCCGCTACACCACACAATGCCGACGCCAGCGTAAACCCCAGCATACCGAGGCTGAACATGCGGCGTCGACCAAAACGGTCCCCCAGACGGCCGCCCGCAATCAATAACACGCCAAAGGCCAACTCATAGCCGGCAATAATCAGCCCTATACTGGCAAAATCAGCAGCGAACTGCTGCTGAATGACCGGTGCTGCCACGTTCACCACGAACAAGTCGAATACGGTAACAAAGCCCCCCAACAGCAACACCGGCAACCCCACCAGGCCACGCTCGCCATCTGCTAATGACTGTTCCATAAATGCCTCCAAATATTGAGATGGCAGCAGTATGGAACATGTCCTAAACTGTTACTATATAGCCAGTTATACTATTACTAAGAACAACAGGACAGTCGCTATGCCGCCGCGTACCCTCAACCGAACCCGTCAGGATCTGGCGGATTTTCTGCGTCAAAAGCGCGAAAAATTGTCACCGCAGGCTGTCGGTTTGCCGAGCGGCACCCGACGCCGTACGCCGGGGCTGCGGCGTGAAGAGGTCGCCGCGCTGGCAGGCGTCGGCCTCACTTGGTACACCTGGCTGGAGCAAGGACGGGAAATCAACGTATCGGTGGATTTTCTGGAGAACCTGGCACGCGTACTGAAGCTGGATGCAACCGCGCGTTATCATCTGTTTTTGCTGGCGCATCAACGCCCGCCAGTACCGGTCGGTCATCAATGGTGCCAGGTGTCGCCACTGGTACGTCGCCTGCTGGACGACCTGCAACTTCGCCCGGCTTACGTCATGAACCTAAGTTGGGACATCATTGCCTGGAACCCTGCGGCAGAGCGACTGTTCGCCATTGGCGATCGCCCGGCAGAACAACGCAACATGCTGTGGATGCTGTTCGCCGATCCACACCTCAACCAGCGACTGGTGGAATGGCAGGCGCAAGCGCCACAAATCCTTGCCAGCTTTCGTCGTGACTACGCCCGCGCCCCGGAGGACGCCACCATGCAACAACGGGTACAGGCGCTGGAACAGGTCTCACCACAGTTTCGTCAACTGTGGCAACAACATGACATTCACGGCCGTTGTCAGGGAGAGCGCACGTTCAATGTCCCTGGTGCCGGTCAGGTGACTTTTGAACATGCGTCGTTTATTGTCGATGAGGAAAATCATTTGCGATTGGTGATGTACAGCGCGCTGGCGCAATGCCCGACCAGCGCGGCGTTTGAGGCATTATTGCAGGTGTAAGGCTATTTACGGCTGTCAAAAATCAACTTGCAGGCCAACCCGGCGAACACACTGCTTAGCAGATAGTTCGGCCAACGGGCACTGAATTGGCGGCCAACAAAGCGACTTTTCATGCTGCTGACCGCCATGATCAGCCCGCCGTTTATCACCAAGCCCACCAGATTTAGCACTGTCGCCAGCAGCAACATTTGCGCCACCAGTGAACCGGCATGCGGATCGATAAACTGTGGAAACAGGGCCAAAACGAACAGCGCCATTTTGGGATTGAGGATATTGGTGAACAATCCTTGCCGGAAAATACGGACGGTTGGTACTGCCGTTAATCCAGCAGATGCCTGCAAACTGCTGCCAGAACCTAACGTTTTCCATGCCAAATACAGTAAATAGGCCGCCCCAAGTAGCCGCACCGTATCGTAGGCCAGCGGTACTGCAACGAACAGTTGCGACAGACCCAGCGCTGCCGTCAAAGCATGGCAGTAGGTACCAAGTTGGATACCTGCCAGTGAGGCAAAACCGGCTCGACGCCCTTGGCTGACACTGCGCGATGCGATCAGCAGCATATCCGGGCCTGGGGTTATCGTTAACGCAAGGCAGGCGCCAGAAAACAACAAAATTGTTGAAATATCAATCATTAATCACCTAAGTGCAATAGGGCTGGGGGCAGGTTTTATCATAGCTATACCGCCGTCTTTTGCCAGCGCTAAATCATTGCCACGGTGCTTTGGGAGTGAAAGCCGACAGCAGAGCGTCAATGGCCACTCGTACCCGTAGCGGCATAGTCGTGCCTTTCAGCCACACCACGTTAATCGCCAGTCCCGCACCACAACTGCCTGGCAAAATCTCTCGCAGTTTCCCCGCAGTGAGTGCACCGTGCGCCAGCCAACGCGGTAGCATGGCAATCCCCTGTCCTGCACAAACAGCACTGAGTACCGCCTCCATATTGCTCAACCGCAAACGGGTCGGCAGCGTCAGTCGTTGCACTTTTCCCCGTTCATCCGTTAACTGCCAGGGAGGGCTGCGCCCATCTCGTAACAGACCAACCGCCTGATACTGCAATAACGCAGCCACCGTATCTGGCTCCCTTTGCCTTGCTAGATACGACGGAGCTGCACACAATATTTGTTGTTGCTCCCCTAATTGGCGGGCAGTGATCGCCGCAGCATCGCCTGGTGAACCGATACGTACCGCCAGATCGATCCCCTCTTCCGCCAGATCAACTGTACGATTGGAAAACAGCGCATCGATCTGCAACTGAGGGTAACGATCCGCCAGCGACAATAGCGGTGGCATCACCCACTTTTGGCCGAACAATACCGGTAGCGATACTCGCAATCGCCCTTCTGGCGTGTGGGCTCTGGCTGCGAGATGACTTTCCGCCGCTTCCAGCGCTGCTAATGCTTTTAGGCAATCGTCATAAAACAGCTGCCCTTCGTCAGTCAATGACAGACTGCGGGTAGTGCGTTGAAATAACCGTACCTGCAACCGCTGTTCCAATCGCGCTACCGCTTTCCCCACGGTGGAACGGGAAAGACCCAATTGCTCTGCTGCACGACTAAAACCCCCCGCTTGCACCGCCTGTACAAAAGCGCGGATCGCATGTAGCCGTTCGCTGGAAATCATGCTGACCTCTCATTGACGATATTAATTCGCCTATTAAACGATGAAACACCGCCACTGGCTATAACAAGCACTGAGTAAACTGAACACACGCTTTTTAACCGAGGAAATACCCGATGAGCGAACGCAGCGAACTTCTGACCGACACCAGTACACCGCGCCTGTGGCGGCTGCTGATTGGCATCAGTATCGCCAGCTTTTTGGGCTGCATCGATTTCACTATCGTCAATACCACCATTCCCGCCATTCAGCGCGAATTGGCAGCCCCTTTGAGTCAGGTGCAATGGGTAATGACGCTGTTCGTAATGGCATTGTGCGCCTTTATGGTCAGCGCCGGGCGACTGGCAGATCTGTACGGTCGTCGACGGGTACTGTATTGCGGGATGTTGGTTTTCGCCGGGGCATCACTGGGGGCCGGGCTGGCGGGCAGTGTTGAACATCTTAATGTTTGGCGCTTTGTACAGGGCGCGGCTTGCGCAGTGTTGTATACCGCCACCACCGCCATTGTCGCAGATGCCTGGCCACCACAGCAGCGCGGTCGCGCAATTGGCATTTTATTGGCGGTTAACGGTCTGGGGCTGGCAATCGGTCCGGTCGCCGGTGGCCTGTTGGTCGGCACACTTGGCTGGCGCTGGGTCTTTTTGTTGAACGTACCGCTGATCGCGCTGAGTTTCGCCTTCTGCCTGAGCACGGTGCAGGAATCTCGCGTACAGCAAAGCGCAAGGTTGGATATTACTGGCCTATTATTGCTGGTGATTGGTCTCGCTGGGCTGCTGCTGTCCATCAGCCAAGGTGGTCAGTGGGGGTGGCTGAGCATGAAAACGTTGCTCACGACGTCATTAGCGGCGGCTGCGTTGCTCCTGCTGTTACCGGTCGAACGTAAGGCGCATTCTCCATTGGTACCCTTAACGCTATTGCAGCATCCGGCGTTATTGCGTGTCTGTCTGTTAAGCGCATTGTTAGCCTTCTTCTACTGCGCCGCCTTCTTCCTGATGCCCATTTATCTGGAAAACACCCGCCATTATGAGGGCGTGATGCTAGGGTTGCTACTGCTGCCGACAACTGCCGTCATGGCATTGATTTCGCCTTGGGTCGGCAGGTGGGTGGATAAGTCCGGCCCACAGCCGGCGTTGGTCCTCGGTTTTGCCGCTTTGGCCGCTTCTGCCGCACTGCAAAGTCAGTTTAACGCCGACAGTCCGCTCCCCTTATTGCTCGGAGCCTTTGCCCTCATGGGACTGGGATGGGGATGCATCCTCGGTCCATTAGTGCTGGCAACGCTGAGCACCGTCAGCGAAGCGCAAAGCGGCGGTGCATTGGGGGTCACCTGGACGCTGCACAATCTTGGTGGCGCGGTCGGACTGGCCCTGGCGGCACTGATTTATCCAATCTATGGCTACCAAGCCGTGATGCTGTTGCTGCTGGCGCTATCACTGTTCGGGTGCCTGCTTGCTGTCTCGCATCGCCGTTAGCCGCAGGCGACGCTCACCCAACACGTTCATGCCTGCGGCAGCCAGCAAGATGATCGCGGCGCCGGCAAATTGAAGCGCGACCAACCGATGACCAAACGCCAACCGATCAACCAACATAGCGGCGACCGGATAAATAAACGACAGCGAACCAATCAGGTTGGTTGGCAACTTTTGGATCGCACCATACAGCAACACATACATGAGTCCGGTGTGTAATACGCCAAGCGTCACCAGCATTCCCCATTGCCCAGCACTGGCTGACGCGTGGAAATCAACCCACGGCAACAACATCACCACGCCGACCGTGACCTGGATCAGCGCAATCAGGTGCGGTGGCGTCCCTTTCAGCCGTTTGGCGGCCAGCGCCATCAGCGCATAAAAAAATGCCGCCCCCAACGACAGCAGAATTCCCATCAGGTAGTTGCTCTGACCACCCAGCTGCTTAGGCTGTGCCAGTACCACCAGCATCATGCCGACAAACGCCAAGACCAGCCATAACAGCTTACGGGCTGTCAGTTTCTCTCCCAGAAACAGCGCGCCCAGTGCCACCAACATAAAAGGTTGGGTGTTATACACCGCGGTAGCAATGGAGATCGACGCATAAGAATAAGCTGCAAACAGCAGCAACCAGTTGACCACCAATGCAACGCCGCCGGCAATCGCCAACAGCAAGGTGGTCCGCGTTAAAACATCACGTCGCAGCTGACCGAGTGCGGCACAGATTGCCAGCAGCACCAGTGCGCCCACGGCACAGCGCCAAAACACCACATTAATCACCGGTTGACCGGACATCAGCACAAACCAGCCAATGGTGCCGGAAATCAGCATTGCGGCAATCATTTCCAGCGAGCCACGTTTTATCTCTGCATTCATCGTCGTTTCCTCAAATAAGCCCATATGCTTAGCATGCGACTTTGCCGTGCAGGATTCCATGGCATAAAAAAGGACAATATGCTTAACTGCCTTTTTATCGAAGGCATAAAACAAAAATTACCTAATAGAGGGTATATGGATGATATAGATCGCCAGATCCTGACGCTGGTTGCTGAGGATGCAAGAGTATCGCTCAAAACCCTCAGCGCCAGCGTGGGACTGTCGTCGCCCAGCACTTCCGAGCGCCTGCGGCGGCTAGAAGAAAATGGTGTTATTCAGGGCTATACGCTGAACGTCAATTTGCAGGCGTTAGGTTATGCTTTTCAGTCACTGGTGCGCATCAAGCCGCTGCCGGGCATGCTGAAGAAGGTCGAACAGATGATTCAGGATATTCCAGAGGTGATTGAGTGTGACAAGGTGACTGGTGAAGACTGCTTTATCGTGCGGTTGGTGGCACATTCTATGGAGCAGCTCGACCAGATCCTCGATCAACTGGCCGAGCGGGCGCAGAGCAACACCTCCATCGTCAAAACCACGCCAGTGAAGCGCCGCCTGCCACCGTTGCTTTGATTAACGCGTACGTCGACGGGGAAACGGACTCTTACGCTTTTTGTCTTTTTTCTCCGCCGCTGCGGCGGATTTGAGCGCAGCCTTGTGCGCCTTGTCGGCTTCCGGAACTTCCCGCTGTTCAATGGGGAACACGGGCAATGCAGCCAACAGACGCGAACCGTAGCTTTTGGTCAACAAGCGGCGATCGTAAATCACGATCTCGCCATGGCACTCATTGCTGCGGATCAGTCGCCCCACCTGTTGGATCAGGTTAAAGGAGGCGCTCGGCAGGCTCTGCACTTCAAACGGATAACGCTTCAGCGATTTTAGCCACTCACCTTCAGTCAAGATCACCGGACTGTCGATCGGTGGGAAGGCAATCTTGTGAATATGCACCTGGGTCAGCAGTTCACCTTTCAAATCCAACCCTTCGGCAAACGACTGCAGGCCAACCAGCACACTGGCGGTGCCCTTCTCGACACGTTTACGGTGCTCTTCCACCAACCGGTATCGCGGCTGATCGCCCTGAACCAGCAACATCAGGCGCAGATCCGTAACATAGCTGAGAAAGGTTTGCATCGCCCGGTGGCTACTGAACAAAATCAGCATGCCTTTGTGCTTGCCACCGGCCTGTTCAGCTCGGAAAAAGCGCGCCATTTCTTCCAGATGCTCGGCTTCATTGGCCATCGCCGGTTCAAATCGCATGTTCGGAATGACAATTTTGCCCTGCTCCACGTGATTAAACGGTGAGGACAGCGCTTCGAAACGATCGCCGGCTTTTTCGCTCAACCCGCTCATTTCTTGCAGACGCGCAAAACTGTTCAACGAACGCAGCGTCGCCGACGTGATCACCACGTGCGGCACCTTGCGCCACAGCAGTTTTTCCAGCTGATCGCTGACGCGAATGCCCACGCAGTGCAAGTACAGAT
Source organism: Serratia grimesii NBRC 13537 (assembly GCF_001590905.1). Classification (GTDB taxonomy): domain Bacteria; phylum Pseudomonadota; class Gammaproteobacteria; order Enterobacterales; family Enterobacteriaceae; genus Serratia; species Serratia grimesii. Next base: position 203,972 of record NZ_BCTT01000006.1, on the reverse strand, counting down.
GCGTCACGTTATCACGCAGATCACGCGTGACCCATTTTGAAATGGGGGCATTGGATGACTTGTCTAATGCCGCTAACCGCCAGAGTTTACTCATGGCCTCCAGATACCCCAGGGTGCGGCTCATCTGAATAATCGAACGGTGCAGTCGCACAATGTCGTGCTTGCCGGTCTGTTCGCTGAGATCGTTCAGTATAAACTCTGCCACCCCGCGTAAGGCATCCGTCAGTTTGAATAAGCGTGCGCTGGTTTCCACCATTTCCACTGGCAGTTCACCCATTTCAAAGCGGTGTTCGGCGATCACCGTATCCGTCGGCAGAAACGCGCTGACCTGATGTTCAAAGATCTGGATCAGTTCACGCATCTCTTCACAGTGGTTCTTCAAGCGTTCGTCGTTCGTCAGGCCCGGTGGATTTTTGGGGCGATATTGCGTCATGCACTGTTCAACATGGCGCACGATCATGTCCAGCTGCAGATTGGTCGACAACGCAGTAATTTCACCGTCAATCTCCAACGCATCACGCGCAACTTCCGGCAGATGATGGCCTTCATCTAGCACCAACAACAGTTCTTTCGGATTCGGCAGCACCGATTCGGTTTCCAATGCCGCCATCACCAGCGCATGGTTAGCCACGACCACATCGGCAGTTTCAATCTCTTTGCGGGCAATATAAAACGGGCATTCACGGATATAGTGGCAATTGCGCCCCAGGCAGTTGGCTTTATCGGTACTCAGCTTGATCCACAGTGGATCGTCAATCGACAACTGATAGTGATCGCGCAATCCGTCCCACTCATGGCGACTGAGTGCTTTGCTGAGTTTTTGGCATAACGCTTGCTCTTCACCGCTGGAAGGCGCCAGTTCGTCATCCAAAAACAGTGTCAGATCGCCCTGCTCGCTGACGTCCGTGCTCAGTGCCGCTAAATTACGTGGGCAAACATAGCGGCCACGGCCAAAAGCGCCGGTAAACTTCAGATCGGGAATGATCTTCTTCAGCAGCGGTAAATCCTTGCTGTAGATCTGATCCTGTAGCGCCACGTTGGCAGTACTGACCACCAAGGGTTTACTTTCGGCACGACCAACGGCGATCCCCGGGATCAGGTACGACAAGGTTTTTCCTACACCAGTGGGTGCTTCAATCGCCAAGTGGCGTGAATAATCACCCGCCAGCGTTTTAGCGACTTCGGCGATCATCTGCCGTTGCGGTGCACGGGAAATAAAATCCGGTATTTGTTGCTGCAGGGCTTTGTACCACTGGCCAATCTGATCTTTAACTGCGGGGGAGAGCGCCATTCAACTCTATATCGTTACGAAATGATGGCGCTATTGTCCCACAGACCGGCTGCCGCGTCAGCCTAGCCTTCAATCATTGAGGCGCGGCCCGCACTGAACGACCACTCATCCCGTTGCGTTGTGGTGATTACCACCATCACATCTTGCGGGCGTAACTGTATGTTTTCCCCCAGCAGCTCTGCCAACCGCTGGTAAAAGCGCTGTTTGGTGCCGGTATCTCGCGGACGTCCAATGGTGATGTAAAACAGCACATAATCTTCAGAACGTGGACCACCCAAATAGTCACGATCATAAATCAGCTCACCTGGGCGGTATTGATCGATGGCCTGAAACTTATCGGCCGCTGGCACATTGAAGGTTTCGACCAATGCCTGATGAAGACTGTCGGACAGAGTTTTCAGGTATTGCTCTGATTTACCCTGATGCAAAGCGATGCGACTAAATGGCATGAGACGGCTCCTGTTTCAGTTCACGCAGACGCGCCACGGCTGAGGCTGCCGCAGGCCAGCCGGCATAGAAAGCCAAATGGGTAATCAACTCGGCAAGCTGTTCAATACTCACGCCATGACGTTCGGCCAAGTGCAGATGAAACGGCAATTGCTCTACACGGTTAAGCGCCACCAGTGCCGCTACCGTAATTAGGCTGCGCTCACGCGGGCTGAGTCCCGGTCGCTGCCAAACGTCGTCGAATAATACGCTGTCGCTGAGTTGCGCCAGCTTGGGGGCAATATCACCGAATGCTTGCTGGGCTGTCTGTTGGGAAGGTTGCATCACACACTCCTGCTGTAAAGGGATAGCATTACGCTACCTATTAACCACAGGGGTGAAAATCGGGATTTTTCACACCGACAATCCTGAAAAACCGGATGGTTAGCGCGGTAAAGCTTTCTACCTGTAAACCCAATGTATAAACCTTATGCATGATTTCTCCACAATTCAGAAACAGCATTGCGAGCGGTGGGATCCGCCGCCGACAGTTGTCCGATGAAGAAATTCACTCTTTCCGCAACTTTTTTAATCGTTCGACATGGAAATGAATATTTTGTCATAAATAGATCACATAACTACGGTAAAAAACCTGCGCTGCAAACAATCAAGCGGCACAGTGAAACAGCAGTACAACTGATGATAAGCGTCTTTCAATCGAATAAAGCAGGGTAAATCATGAAACGTAATCTTCTGGCCGTTATTATTCCGGCACTTTTAATTGCGCAGACAGCACAGGCAGCAGAAATCTACAATAAAGACGGCAACAAACTTGATTTTTACGGCCGCGTAAAAGCACTGCACTATTTCTCTGACGATGCCGGCAATGATGGCGACAAAACCTATGTGCGTATCGGTTTTAAAGGCGCTACTCAAATTAACGATATGCTGACTGGTTATGGCCAGTGGGAATATCAGATTTCAGCTAACCATTCTGAATCCGACAGTGCGAAAGATACCAAAACGCGTTTGGGCTTCGCCGGTTTGAAATACAAAAACCTCGGTTCATTCGACTACGGTCGCAACTACGGCATTATTTATGACGTCGGCGCCTGGACGGATATGCTGCCTGAGTTCGGTGATGATGCTTACGTCAAAACCGACAACTTTATGAATGGTCGTACCAACGGTGTTGCAACCTACCGTAATAACGACTTCTTCGGTCTGGTTGACGGCCTGAAGTTTGCCATTCAGTACCAAGGCAAGAACGAAAACGACGGTCGTGCTGGTAGCAAGGCGAACGGCGACGGTTGGGGCTTGTCTTCCAGCTATGAAATTATCGACGGTCTGAGCGTGGGTGCAGCCTATGCCTCTTCTAACCGTACAGCAGGCCAAAAAGCGGGCACTTACGGCAAAGGCGATAAAGCCGATATCTGGGCTGGCGGTCTGAAATACGACAACAATGCCGTTTATCTGGCAGCAACCTATTCACAAAGCCGTAATATCGCACCTATTTCTGGCACTGCGACCATTAATAATACCTCAACCTCCGTTAGCGGCTTTGCCAATAAAGCGGAAGGTCTGGAACTGGTTGCACAATATCAGTTCGACTTCGGTCTGCGCCCATCACTGGGTTATGTGCAGCAGAAGGGTAAAGATATTGAAGGCATCGGCGACGCCGACCTGGTGAAATATATCGATATCGGTACTTACTACTATTTCAACAAGAACATGTCGACCTATGTTGATTATAAAATCAACCAACTCGACAGCAACAATAAGTTGGGTCTGAAAGATGACAACGTCATCGCCGTCGCCCTGACTTACCAGTTCTGATGTGATGAATAACCACCACTGCAAACCTTAGCTTCACTTGATACCCAGAGTTACTTCACCGGGCGGTTACGCCCGGTTTTTTTCATTTAGCGCTCCCTCTTCTCGCCCTATCTTTACGTCTTGCCTCTCATGACCGCATCAGAGAACTTGCCTTACAAAACAAACGGGTCTACATCTATATACCCTATGGGTTTCACGCTATAACCGGGTACCCCAAGGTATTGTAGGGGCTGCATGCGGCCGGGTGAATGCCTTCATCCTCTCAGGGGAGCAACTACCCCGCGGCTTGCAAGACGAGGGGTATACTTGCGCAAATCAATCTGGATGACTCATGCAAAACACTTCTCCATTCGAATACCACTCCGCGCTGCACTACAGCAGTAACGCGCTGGCGCAGATCCTCTGCCATTGTTTTGAAAACTACATTGTACGTTTTGCTATTGACGGCGATACCTTCGCTCGCCGCTTTGGCGCGGAAGATCTCAGCCTGAACGACAGCATTATCGTCACCCATCAACAACAACCGGTAGCACTGGCGTTGATTAGTCGACGTGGCTTACACAGCCGGGTGTCGGCACTGTCCATCCGACCGGAAATGCGCGGCAAAGGGTTGGGAAAAGCGCTGATGCAACGGATTGTGGCCGACGCGCATGAGCGTGGCGATCGTCAACTGTCGCTGGAGGTGATCGAAGGTAACGATCCAGCCATTGCACTGTACCACCAGGCCGGATTGCGCATCGTCCGTACGCTGACCGGCCACTCGGCCGGGGAACAAAGTACGGCCGACGTTGCGCCCCTGCAGGAGATCGATCCGTTATTCGTTTCTCACCGGTTGGTCGCCGAGGGTGCCACCAGCCTGCCTTGGCTAATCGCCCCAGAATCGCTGTTCAAACTGCCCGGTAAACCTCACGCCTTTAGCCTTGGACAACACCATGCCTATGGCGTAGTGCAGGTGGGTGCGGATAAGTGTTTTCTGCGCATGATTTACGTGCCACCAGAGCACCGCAACCAAGGTCATGCCCGCGCGATGTTGGCAGCGCTACAAGCACGGTTTTCACCCTTACCGTTAGTGGCTAATGTTTACGTTCCCGAGGTGGCCGCCCCCTTCTTTGATCGACTCGGCTGGCAGCAAGATCCGTTACGTCAGTTTGAGATGACCATGACCTTAGAGACACCACAATAACAAACAGAGAGCTATCCCTTTATGGCAGGAATAAATAGACAAAAGGTGACCCTTGGCGCAGCAATCGGTATTGCGCTACTGACCCTGGCCGGTTGTGCGCAGCCACCGAAAACAGATCTGCAAGCCCAACAGCGCTTGGCGGATCAATCAGTGCTGGCACTGAACTGGTTCCAGCAGTCCGGGGAATATCAGGCATTGACGCATCAGGCTTTCAACAGCGCCCGGCTGGCGTTTGATCACGCCAAGGTCGCGCCTGGCAAGAAGAAAGCGGTGGTTGTGGATCTGGACGAAACCATGCTGGATAACAGCCCGTATTCTGGCTGGCAAGCACAGCAAGGCCAACCTTTTGCAGGCGCTACCTGGGCGAAATGGTCACAGGCAGAACAAGCCGGCGCAGTGCCGGGTGCCGTGCAATTTGCTCGGTACGTTAACAGCCATCAGGGCACCATGTTCTACGTTTCAAACCGCAAACAGTCTGAATACGCCGCCACAGTCGCCAATATGCAGAAACTGGGCTTTACCGGCATGTCGGAAAAAACCGTGCTGCTTAGCGGTGACACCTCCAACAAACAGCCACGTTTCGACGCCATCAAAAACGCAGGTTACGACATCGTGGTGTACGCCGGTGACAACCTGAACGATTTCGGTGCGGCGACCTACCACAAAGATAACGTACAGCGTCGGGCGTTTGTCAGCGATAACCAGAGCAAGTTTGGCACTGAGTTTATCGTGCTGCCGAACCCGTTGTACGGCGACTGGGAGAGCGGTATGGCGAAGGACTATAACAAACTGACGCCAGAGCAAAAACTGCTGATACGCCAACAGGCTATCAAGGCCTGGAACGGGCAGTAACCCCGTACATCCTCAAGTCTTGTAGGGGGCGGATGCATCCACCCCCTACGGACGACGGGGAAAATTACAGCAACTTATACATATAACTGGTGGCATCCAGCGCACTACTCTGGCTGGCGCGGGCATATTGCGGAATGCTGCCTGCCAGTTGAAAACCCAATCGACGATACATGCCCTCCGCGGTGTCACCGGTCAAGGTATCCAGCACCAGCAAGTGCCGCTGAAGCTCAATCGCTTTTCGCTCCACCTGCAGCATCAGATTACGAGCGATACCTTGACGACGGGCATCCGGGTGCACCATCAGTTTTACCACTTCCGCACGGTGGCGGCCGTTGTCAGGCATATCCAGCAGCAACTGCACAGTACCGACAACGCGCCCGGCATCGCGGGCGACCAGCAACACCCTTTCTCCACGCTCAATCGCCGGTAACAGTCGATGCCAGAACGCTTGCGCCTGCTCAAGGCTGAACGGCATGATAAAACCAATGCTCGCGCCCTGAGAAACACTGGCTTGTAGCATCACCGCCAGTTCAGGAATCACGCTTTGTACTGCGTCGGCATTCAGTTGCTGTATTTCAATCATGGTTAAGGCCTGCTGATAACGAGGGTGTAATGGGCCGGCTCAGGGCCGGGGGCATGAAATTTTGAAGCGCCAAACAGCCGATAACGCAGGCAGTCGCCTGGTTTAAGCTGAAAAGTGCGCGCTTCCAGCGTCAGTTCAAGTTGGCCTTCCAGCAGCCACAAATGGTGCTCAAGTGCATGTACTGAGGGTCCGTCATAGGCAATCACTGCCCCGGCATCAAGCCGGCACTCGATAAATTCGGCCTTGTACAAAGCGGCGGGCGGGGATACTGAACGACGATGAAAACCGTTGGCCGAGTCAATCCACACCGTTTGCGCTTCGCGAGGCAGTAATTCCGGTGGTTCGTCCTCAACCTCACTGAGCAACCGCGACATAGTCAACCCATACGCCGAACACAGTTTATTCAGCAACGAGGCCGTCGGGCTGGTTTCAGCGCGCTCTACTCGCGACAGCGTAGCCCGGCTAATACCGGTTTGCTGTGCCAACTCCTCCAGTGACCAGCCCTGCTGTTGGCGTAAATCAGACAGCCGTTGTGCCAGCCGGAGATCGGCACTTTCCAATCCGTTATCCATTATTGCGTCTCTGATACAAAAAAAATCCCATATAAGAGAAATAATCTCAAATACGGGATTCGTCAATCAAATTTTCACGCGGTCGAACAAAACGCAAGAATCAGCAGACTATCAGCACTCCTTACGCACTATTACGTGGCATCGCCGGGCATTCCGTGGATGACGAGTCTGATTCCACATCATCCACTGCAACGGCTGGTGGTGCAATCGCCGCACAGCGCCAGGCGCTAAATACCGCCAGCAGCGGTGCCAAGGCGAACAGCAGGAACAGCCAACGCGCCGCAGAGGCTGCCCCTGGCGCCCCGCCCGGCACATTCAGCCCCGCCAGGTTAGCAATCATCCCGGCCAGTGCCGCACCAAACGCCGTTGCAAACAGTTGTACTGTGGTGATCGATGCACCGGCAATGTCCTTATCGGCCTCAGGCGATACCTGCAAAATTCGCGTCAGCAGGTGCGGCCACCCAAACCCGATACCGAACCCCACCAGCGTCAAGGCAATCACAATTGGCGTCAACGCCACCCAATGGCCGCCAGATGGCGTCGGCATCAGCACTGCCAACGCCAGCAAGCCAACCAACACAAACAGCGGCCCGCTGATGATTGCACGCCGGATACCCGCACTGCGCCAACCGGAACTGAGGATCTCCGAAAGTGTCCAGCCAGCCGCCATCGTCGCGGCAATATAGCCGGAAATCAGTGGTGACTGGCCATGCAGCGTTTGCAGAAAATAAGGCACAAAGATTTCACTGGTCATGCCCACCACCAGCAAAGAGACGGTGATATACAACGAAGCTAACGGTGAGCCACGACGTAAAGCGCCCTGTGGCAGTAGACGAGCCTGGGAGTGCGTCTCACGTTGTATCAACCAGGCCATCATCAACACAGACAACGCAATACCGCCCAGATTAACCCACGCGCTATCCGCCAGACTACCCGCGGAAACCACCAGCACCGCAGTAGCCAATAGCAATAACTGGGCTACCGGCAACGGTGCCGCCTGTTGTTGCGGCTTGCCTTTCGGTAGGATCAGGAAGGTAAACCCGGCATACAACACCATGATCGGCAGTAGAATGCCAAAAGCCCAACGCCAGGCGTTCAATTCAGCGAAAATGCCCCCCACGGCCGGACCGACCAAAGTCGCGATCCCCCACATCGCTGAAATCAATGCCATTGCGCGCGGCCACAGCTTTTGCTCAAACACCAGATTGATCATGGCGTACGAAAGCGCGAAAATCAGCCCGCCACCGAAGCCCTGTACGGTTCGACCTATGAGCATTATCGGCATCGACGGCGCCAGTGCGCATAACATCGCCCCGACGATAAAGAACAGCGATGCCACCACATAGGCACTGCGTGCACCATAGCCACTGAGTAAACGTGCCGATAATGCCGACCCCAGAATCGATGCCACAACAAACAATGTGGTGTTCCAGGCATAAAGATTCAGACCACCAATATCCTGCACCACCGAGGGCAAAATGGTGGTGGCGACCAGAATATTGATTGCATGCAAGGCTACGCCGAGTGAGAGCGCGATCGCACTGGCACCATTTTTGCCGGAAAAGAGATCGGCCCAACGGCTATCATCATGGGTTATCACGGTTGTCGTCCTGTTTTCAGAGGAATGGCATTGAGTTAATAGTGATATTGCGTTAAATTTAACAAGAGTTAACTTGGAATAATGGTAGGGCGAGGCGGAGAAATATGTCAAGAATAAACTTGGAAAATGGCGGTAGTCCCGCACAATCGGTCAGTGACCGTTTGCTGACACTTCTAAAAACCCGCGGCCCACAGCAAGCGTCTGATGCAGGAAAAGTCCTTGGTACCACTGGCGAGGCAGCACGCCAGCAGTTCGTTAAACTGGCAAAAGATGGGTTGGTGGAAGCCGTGGCGGAGACGCGTGGCGTTGGCCGTCCAGTGCAACTTTGGCACCTTACTGCCGCAGGCAATGCGCGCTTTCCGGATACCCATTCCGAACTGACGGTACAACTGCTGCGTACCGTCCGAGATAAGCTGGGCGAACAAGCGATCGAGTTATTGATCGACACGCGGGAACAAGAAACACGCATTAACTACAAACAGGCGATGATCGGCGCGGCCGATTTACAGGAACGCATTGAACGGCTGACTGCAATCCGATCTCGTGAGGGCTATATGGCCGAATGGCGCACACAGGAGGACGGTTCCTTTCTGCTGGTGGAAAACCATTGCCCCATTTGCGCTGCCGCCACAGTTTGCCAAGGGTTCTGTCGCGCAGAATTGAGCATTTTCACCGAGGTACTTCAGGCACAGGTTGAACGCTCCGAACACATTCTGGCTGGCGCACGACGCTGTGCCTATCGTATTTCGTTGCTATAACTGACCCGCAAAATCAAGCAGCCTGCTGGCTGGTGTCATCAGGCGAATTATCCTGGATCCACCAGCCTACCATTCCGTTAAAAAGTCATGAAAAGCGTTGCTTATCCTCTGTCCGATCGGGTTTACTGAGCGCTCTAATAATAACTTTCCCTGCAGAATAAAAATCCATGCTGAGCCAAAATAGCCGTAACGTCCTGCCGTTAATCGGGGCGCTGTTCACGTTATATATTGTCTGGGGTTCGACCTACTTCGTGATTCGCCTTGGGGTAGAAAGCTGGCCGCCGTTGATGATGGCTGGCATTCGCTTTCTGGTCGCCGGCATTGTGCTATTTAGCTTTTTGGCGCTGCGTGGCCACGCGCTGCCCACCCCAAAGCAATGGTTGGCGGCGGGAACCATCGGTATTTTGCTTCTGGCGGTAGGCAACGGTCTGGTGACTGTTGCGGAGCATCAACACGTACCTTCCGGCATTGCCGCCGTGATGGTGGCAACCGTGCCCCTGTTCACGCTGTGCTTCAGCCTGTTTTGGGGCATGCGTAATACCAAACTGGAGTGGGCAGGTATCGGGTTAGGGCTTATTGGGATCGTACTGTTGAATACCGGTAATAACCTGGTTGGTAACCCAACGGGTGCACTGTTGATCCTGTTGGCTTCCGCCAGTTGGGCCTTTGGATCGGTGCTAGGATCGCGTATTTCGTTGCCGGCAGGGCCGATGGCAGGAGCTGCTGAAATGCTGGTCGCTGGCGTGGTGCTGTTAATCGTTAGCCAACTGAGCGGCGAACACCTCACACAGATGCCGAGTGCCAAAGGCTTCTTCGCGCTAGGCTATCTGATTGTCTTTGGTTCAATGCTGGCGATCAGCGCTTATATGTTTTTGCTGAAAAACGTGCGTCCGGCAGTCGCGACCAGTTATGCCTATGTCAATCCGGTAGTGGCAGTGCTACTCGGGATCGGTTTTGCCGGCGAATCCCTGGCACCACGTGAATGGATGGCGCTGGTCATTATCGTCGCAGCGGTGGTGTTGGTAACGCTGGGTAAATTCTTGTTTGTACGACCGACCAGCCGTATAAAAAACGTGGAATAAAATGTAGGGCGCTGCATGCCGCGCCCGCATTCATCGGGGCGAATATGTTCGCCCCCAACAATCACGGAAGCAGCGTGAAAGACGACGGGTATAAAAACGATTCTTGTTTCACTTGGCAAAGAGACTATAATTCCCGCTGTTCCGAGCAACCTGCGAAATCATCCCAATGCTGAAAAAATCGTTCATTATCGTTATCTTTCTGTGTGCCTTTGGCTCACTCGGCGGCGTATTCCTGGCTGGGCTGAATATGTACACCCGCTCCACCACGCCACAGGAAGAAGCCCCAGCGTCCAGTGAAGCCACTGTTACCGCTACGCCGGCAGACAGTATTCACACCAAGTAATCTGCCATCCAGCCCTGACAGCGCTGTTGTAAAAAACGCTGTAACAGCCTGACGCGCTCCGACACCTGTGAACGGTGCGGACAAACCAGGCTGATGGGCACTGCGTCACTTTGCCATTCCGGCAACACGGGGACTAACCGTCCGGCATGTATGTCTGCGACCACATCAATCGCCGACTTGCGGACAATACCGTGCCCTGCCAGCGCCCAACGCCGCGCAATCTCACCGTCATCCGTAAAATAACGTCCACTCAGAGCCACCTCAACCGACTCATCGCCTCGCCACAAACGCCATTGTGCCTGTCTGCGCCCACTGGGTTGATAAATCAGGATGCTGTGTTGAGTGAGTTCAGCGGGTGTCTGTGGCACACCATGCTGTTGCAGATAACTGGGGCTGGCACAAATCAGACGCCGGTGCTGCGGCAGAATCGGTAACGCCACCAGCGAAGAGTCCGCCAATTGACCAAAGCGCAGCGCAATATCCACCGGTTCGCGAAATAAATCAGCATGGCGATCGTTAATCAGTAATTGCAGTTGGATATGCGGATGTTGCTGCTTGAACTCATCAAGCCAGCCCAGCAGCAAGTTACGACCAAAATCCGAGGGAGCGGAAATTTGCAACACGCCAGAGAGCCCCTGATGTTTCTCGCGTATTGCCTGTTCTCCTTCTGCCAGCGCCCCCAGCGCCAGCCGGGCGCTGTCGAGGTACCGCTGCCCTTCTTCCGTCAGGCGCAGACTACGTGTAGATCGCACCAGCAGCCGGACGCTCAATCGCTGCTCCAACCTTTTTATCGCAATGCTGGCCGCCGCCGGCGTGATATCCAACGCACGTGCTGCTGCTGAAAAACTCCCACCCTCCACGGTACGGACAAACACCTCAAGATCGATAAAGGAAGTCATGGATTATTCCTGTGCCGTACTGATTATTAAAATTATTTAACAAGTATTTGCCATTTAGGCCAATTGCGCGCGAATTTTCAATATTGAATGATAGATAACACAGAAATTAACTGAAATTGAGGCACTTTATGACTTCCCCTTCTTCTTCTCTGAACCGACAAAAACTGGTGATACTGGGCGGCAATAGTGGCATAGGTGCGGCAGTGGCCTATGCCGCGCTCGCTCGCGGTGCCAGTGTCGTATTGGCCTCACGCCGTACCGGTAGCATGCAGCAATACCCATCGACAGACAAAAACGGCAACCTGCACATCATGCAGGCAGATGTAACCGATGAAAATTCGCTGCGTGCACTGTTCGCGGAAGTCGGTGAGTTTGATCATCTGGTCTTCACCGCCGGACCGATTGTGCAGGCCAAGCTATTGGCAGATATCGACTTTCGCGAGGCGCAAGCCAACTTCGATGTCAAAATGTGGGGTGCGCTTCGTACCGTTCAAGCCGCATTACCCACTCTGTCACCGCGAGGCTCTATCACCCTGACTTCCGGTCAACTCTCGCGTAAATACCTCAGCGGGCAGCTCATAAAAACCGGCATAAATGCAGCATTGGAAGCTATCGGTAAGCAATTGGCGAAAGAGTTGGCGCCACGGCGGGTGAACGTGGTCAGCCCAGGCATTACCGCCACAGAAGCCTACGATGCACTGAGTGCCGAGCAACGTCAGGCGATGTTTACCAAGGCAGGCTCAGGGTTACCCGTCGGGCGTGTCGGCCAGGCGGCAGACGTCGCAGCAGGCTATCTGTTGGCGATGGAGAACGGCTTTATCACCGGCAGCGTGATCGATATTGATGGCGGTGGGCTGCTGTAGGCTTACAGCACCGTCACTCCAAGCGCCGCGGCCTGTTGTTCCAGTTCCGTGATTTTTTGGTATGCCGAACGCGGTACCAAACTAAAATCACCGATCAACAGGTCGTCGCTTATCGCTTCGCCCACCATCGCCCTCGCCCCGGCGCGCAATATTTCCAACTGTGCCGCTGGCGTTTGCGCCGAGGTAATAAGCGGCAGCCCTGGCACGATGGCTGTTCGTCCAATAATTTTCAGCCCTGCCAACGCCTGTGGCTGCGCTCGTTTCAACAGTTCCAGGCTGACACAATCAACAGCGGCAATATCCGCCTGCCGCTCTTTGATCAATTTTATCGACTGGTAATGTGCACCGGACGCCACGGCGGCACGAAAGAATTTGCCTTCCTGCGCCAGTGGCGCAATCAGTGCCCGCAGACTGTTATGACCTGATTGAGAGTCGGTGCTGTTATAGGCTGCGATCCGACCACGAAAGTCTGCCAGACGCTCGCCGGGTTCATCATCCCGCACCACTAACCAACTGCTATAATTCGGTCCTTCACAGCCCTCAACACGGTAGTGGTAAGTCCCAATCAACTGAACCCGTTGAAGGCTGCTGACCAAGGGATAACCGCAAGTTTGGCTGAGCAATAAGTCATCCCGCTGCCAGTGCTGCGCCAAGTCTTGTGGCCAACTGAGCCGTTCGGGCGCTTGCGGCAACCCCAGTTGCAGCAATTTTCCGCGCAGCACGTGCCAGAAGGACTCAGACATTTGATGAGTGACACCGTACATCGGCAAGGATACCTGCATCATGTTTTCCCTTATTCCGCAGAAGTGGCAATGAGCGTCTGCTGACGCCAGGCGGTGAGATGGCGTACCCAGCGCTCAAACAGCATGTCGGTGATGATTGCCAATAGGGCTACGACCACGGCACCCTGGATCACATAGGCGGTATTAAAGCCGCTAAGGCCAATGATAATCGGTGAACCGAGCGTTTTAGTGCCGACGGTAGAGGCGATCGCCGCCGTACCAATATTAATGATTACCGAGGTGCGGATACCGGCAACAATCACCGGTGCTGCCAACGGCAGTTCGACGCGCCACAGGATTTGTCGGGGACTCATCCCCACCCCTTGCGCAATCTCGCGGGTGACACTGGGCACCGACTCAATGCCCGCCAACGTGCCCTGTAATATTGGCAACAAACCGTACAGTACCAGCGCAATAATTGCCGGCTGTTCGCTAAACCCCATCACCGGTACCGCAACCGCCAACACCGCAACTGGCGGAAAAGTCTGCCCCACCGCCACCACAGTTTCCACCAGAGAACGGAACTCTTTACCGGCACGCCGCGTCACCCCAATCCCAGCCGCCACGCCAATTACGACCGCAATCAGGCTGGAAACAGCCACCAACAACAGATGCGCCCATACCAGTGAGATAAAACTGTCCTGCTGATACACCGGCCGATCCAGATCAGGAAACCAGGCGGCAAACAGACCATGCAAGTGATTCATGCCAAACACCAATGCCAGCAACAGGGCAAAGGTCCAGGGCAATGGATCGCGTAGCCAGCGCAGGGTCTGAGACGCACTCATGACAGCGCCTTTTGAGTAATCAGATCGCTGAAATGCAGCACGCCAAGCGCCTCACCTTGGTCGCCAATCACGGGTAAACATTCAGTGCTGCGAGCCACAAACACCGACAGCGCTTCACGCAGACTCATGGCGGCAGTGATAGGCTCCCCTTCGGCATGACCAGGGCGTACTCTTTCAGCCACGGTACCTAGCGACAGTAATTTGATACCACGATCGCTGCGGCCAAAGAAATCACGTACAAAATCGTTGACTGGTGCTGTCAATAGCGCGAGCGGTGTGCCCTGCTGTACGATGCGGCCCTGATCGAGCAACACGATACGGTCGGCCAGTGCCAGTGCTTCGTCAATGTCGTGCGTCACCAGCACAATGGTGCGGCCGGAGAGATGATGAATACGGGCAATCTCCGCTTGTAGCGCCGCACGCGTCACTGGATCGAGTGCACCAAAAGGTTCGTCCATCAGCAACACTTCGGGATCAGCAGCCAATGCACGCGCCACCCCAACCCGCTGCTGCTGCCCACCGGAAAGCTGGTGCGGATAACGATGACGGAACAAATCCGGTTCCAGATGCAACAGCTCCAGCAATTCCGTCACCCGGTCGCGAATACGTGCCCGTGGCCATTTCAGCAGCTGTGGCACAGTGGCGATATTCTCCTCCACCGTCCAATGCGGAAACAGGCCGATCGACTGGATCGCATATCCCATCCGGCGGCGCAGATCCTGGGGTTTGAATTTCTGGATCTCTTCACCGGCAAAGTAAATTTTTCCCTGATCGTGTTCGATCAGTCGGTTGATCATTTTTAACGTTGTGGACTTGCCTGAGCCAGAGGTGCCGATCAATACGGTAAATTCACCCTTGGCAATCTGTAATGTCAGATCGTCCACCGCTGGCTTGCCCTGAAAAATCTTGCTGACCTGATTAAACTGAATCATCGGCGTGACACTTCCAAAATTGAAACCATAAACTTAAACAGTGAGTCGACGATAACCGCCATCACGATCACCGGAATGACCCCCAACAACACCAAATCCAGTGCGCTGCTGAGCAGGCCCTGGAAGACAATGGCGCCAAACCCTCCTGCGCCAATCAGTGCCGCTACGACTGCCATGCCGACGGTCTGTACTGCAAGAATGCGCACACCGGTCAGGAACAACGGCAACGCCAGCGGTAACTGTACGCGGAAGAAAACCTGACCACGCGTCATTCCCATGCCACTGGCGGATTCAATGACGCTGGCCGGTACACTTTGCAACCCCGCCACGACACTGCGTACCAACGGCAACAGGGCATACAGCACCAACGCAACAATGGCCGGTGCCATACCAATGCCACTGACACCATGTTCTGCCAACCAGGGCAACGCCTTCGCTAAACCGGCCAAAGGCGCGATCAACAAGCCAAACAAGGCAATCGAGGGTACGGTCTGAATAATATTCAGCGTGGAGAATATCGGTGTCTGCCAACGTGCGGAACGAAAACACAGCACCCCGAGCGGTAGGCCAATCAACAGCGTCGGCACCAGAGTCGCCAACAGGATCGTCAGGTGCTGCAACAGCGCTGCGTCAAACACGTCCTGCCGGTTGTAGTACTCTTTCAACAGTGAAAGCTGATCCAACTGGTGGTTAAACAACAGCAACAGCGTCGGTAACATCACCATCAGATTGCCGAACATGCGCCACACGTGCGAAGCGGTAATGCGGGTCACTGCGTCGGCGGCTATCAGCAGACTCAGCGCCAGTATCAGCCAGCAACCGCTCCCCCAAGAGGTACGGGCTAGCCGGGACCCTTCCAACGCCAGTTGCTGCGCTGCATGGCCGCTTAGCCAAAAGGTGAGCGCCAGCAGCGCCGATGCCGACAATGCAGTCAGAAGCGCATTACGCCTCCGAGGGGCTAACAGACTGAGTATGGCCAACACCAGCATCGGCGCCAACAACCACAACGCGGGGCCATGTAGCAGGGAAATCAGGGAAATGCTCTTGCCTGATAACAGGCGATTAGGGGCATAACTGAGAAACGGCAGGCCAAATGCAGCCAGCAGCAACAGAATAAGCAATGTCAGTAATACGCGGTTTTTTACGGCAATAATCAAAGAAACTCTCCGGCTCCATGTTGGCCCCCAGCAGGGGGCCAGTGGTGTTACCCCTTCACTAACCCTTTCTCTTTCAGGTAAGCCGCCGCAACCTGTTTGGCGTCCTGACCTTCTACCGCAATCTGTGCATTGAGTTTTTGCAGTGTCGGGCCATCCAGTGAAGCGAATACCGGTTTCAGTAATTCAGCGATGTTGGGATGCTGTTTTAGCGTGGCTTCGCGAATAATCGGTGCTGGCGCGTAAATTGGCTGCACACCTTTTGGATCTTCCAACGTTTGTAATCCCAGCGCTGCCACCGGGCCATCGGTCCCGTAGGCCATCGCCGCGTTCACACCGGAAGTCTGTTCCGCTGCGGCCTTGATGGTCACCGCCGTGTCACCTCCAGCCAACGATAGCAACTGATCCTGATTCAGCTTAAAGCCGTAGGCGCCCTGGAATGCCGGCAAAGCATCTGGACGTTCAATAAACTCCGCCGACGCCGCCAGTTTGAATTTGCCACCACCGTTGATCCACTTGCCCAGATCGGCCAGCGTTTTCAGATGATTGGCGTCCGCCACGTCCTGACGGATCGCAATGGTCCAGGTATTATTAGCCGGTGCGGCATCCAACCAGACAATTTTGTTCTTGTCATAATCCAGCTTTTTCACTTTCTCAAAACCGGCCTGAGCATTTTTCCATGCAGGGTCTCTTTCATCAGAAAAGAAAAATGCGCCGTTGCCGGTGTATTCCGGGTAAACGTCAATTTCGCCGGAGGTGATCGCCCCGCGCAGCACCTTGGTGGTGCCGAGCTGTAATTTATTGGTGGTTTTGATGCCATTGGATTCCAGCACCTGCACGATAATATTGCCGAGCAACGAGCCTTCGGTATCGATTTTGGAGCCAACGCGCACCGTATCAGCCGCCTGTGCCACACCGAGGCTTGCCGCGAGTAAACTCAGTGCCAACGCAAAGACACGACCACGTGAGGGGGTGATTGCCATATTTTTTCCTCTTGTTGTGTATTTTCCGGCTATTTGGCCAGATCGATTGGAAAATCCTGAGAAGCGCGCTTCCATCGCACAATAAATGTCTCTGCCGGCCAGGCTTCATTTTCGCCCGGTGTTTCCCCTGGCAACTCGCCGGCATTGAACGGATGAACCTCAACGGCAACCGGGGTAAACGCGTATTCGCTCACCCACTGGCCATAGCCTTGCACCACAAATCCCTGGCTGCGCTGCTGATATTCATCACGTTCCGCCAGATACACCTGCCGTAAACCGTACCACGGTAAGCCGGGGAGATCATGGTGAACTAAATGATAGTTCAGATTAAGAAACAGCAGCCGCCACGGCCAGGCCGCCTCATTAATAATAGAACGTGCCTGCGGAGCTTCAACGGCACGGTGCTCAAAAAACGATCTTACCTTGGTCAGCGCCAACGCCGGATAGCTGATGGCCAGCAGGTAAAACGCGGTGCCAATGCCGTGTTGTTGCAGCCAGCTCAATACCCCCGCCAACAACAGCAAATGCACCAGCCACATCACCAATGTGCGCATTTCACCGGCAGCGATCGTTTTTAACGCAGTGATTCCGGTTGCAGCAATGTCCAGTGCAGGGCCAAGCGCAATGCGCCCGAGCAACGTATTACGCACCTTGGCCAACAGAGGAATAAACCGTGGATAATGCTGCCATTGCGCTTGGCTAAAGTAATAGCTTTCAGGATCTTCATGCGGATCGGTGAGGTGTTCATTGCGGTGATGCTGAATATGCGAATCACGATAGAGACCGTAGGGATACCATACCGCCAGTGGCAACAAACCGAAGAGTTGATTGAACCGCGGCCAGCGCGTCGGATGGCCGTGAATAAGTTCATGCTGTAACGACATATACCAGGTCGTTAGCAAAATCAGTAACGGCGTGCCAAGCCATGGTCCCAATGTCTGCCAGTATTGCACTACGCCAAACCAACCACCGTAAACCACCGCCATAATGCCCCAGGTTGGCAGCTCCAACCGCCAAGACCAGCGCTGATTAAGCTGTTGGATCCAATCGCGCTGGGCGGGATGCAGATAGTGGCTATGACGTTTATCTGAAGACATGCATGGGCTCGCTGTATGAGGTTTTGCTCAGTATCAGCGAGCCGCCTGGACGCTCAAAATAACGAAAGCGGCAAAGCAAAGTGAAAAATCAGCGCATAATGCCGCATTCAATACAATTTCATGATCCCACAGGCATTGCTGAGAGAATCATGGCTCAACGAAAGCCGCTATCTGATAAGTTAATAAAAAATTGTGACATCAGGAGGTTACATGCGTCAGCGGATCATTGTCTGCCCAATTATTGAAAACAATGGTGAGTATTTACTGTGTAAAATGGCCAACGATCGTGGCGTATTCCCCGGTCAGTGGGCACTGTCCGGTGGCGGTATGGAGCCAGGAGAGACAATTGAGGATGCCCTCCGTCGAGAGATCAGAGAAGAACTGGGAGAAGCACTGCATATCACCCAGATTACCCCCTGGACTTTCAGGGATGACGTCCGTACCAAGACCTACTCTGATGGCACGACAGAGGAAATCTACATGCTGTATCTGATTTTCGACTGTGTGAGTGCCAACCGGCAGATTAGCTTTAATGAAGAGTTTCAGGAAATCGCCTGGGTCAGCCCGGAGAAGATACCTGAGCTCGACCTCAATGAAGCCACGCGTATCACGTTTGCACAGAAAGGCATTCTATAACCCGCCTTGGCAGCGCGTACTTTGCTTGCCGTATCAGGGCATGAAATCCAGTACCACGCGGTTGAAAAGTGCATACTCGGTCTCATTGGCCATTTTCGGCAATTTGGCGCGTTGCACAGCCTGACTTGCCGCCGCGCAAAGCGCTTCGTCGCCCCTCAATACCTTAAAATCTTTCAGTGAGCCATCCGGCAACAGATGGAGACTGATCGAACAGGTCTGGGATTTATATTTGCCGGGTAATTGCATTTCCTGTGTGACGGCAACACGCATTCTTTCCGGATAACTGCTGCGCGGCGAGGATGCCGATGAAGTTTCAACCGTCTGCGTTGCCAGCCCGGCACCCGCAGTGCGGGTGCCCTGATCTGCGCCACAGCCCGTCAGCAACACCGCCAATAGCCACATCCCTGTTTTCATCTGTCTGCATCCTTGTCCGATCACCCAAAGGTGAATAATCAGTTTTCCGGGTATATGCTCCCAGCATCGGCATACTGCTGTAACCGTTCACGCCACCATTTTACCGCCAGACCGGTTGCGCTCTCTCGCCAACCAAAATAGGCAACGTCGCTGCAGTGTTCAGATTCAACGCTTTTCGCCACCAACTCACCGCTTTTCAGGTAGGGCTCCGCCAGATAACGCGGTAGATAACCGCAGCCCAGGCCGCTAAGCTGCGCCCGCAATTTGGCATCGAAACCAAAGACCGTCAGCTGATCTTGCTCCTCAAGAATGTTCAAATTCTGCGGCGTATTCACGCGCGAGGTATCACGCACCACAACGGCTCTGTGCTGACGGATTTCAGCCTTCGGTAAAGGCTCCGGCAACAACGCTAACGGGTGCTGTGGCGCCACCGCAAAGACGTAGTCCAACCGTCCCCACTGACTAAAAGCATAGCCTACACGTGACGGGGGTTCACAAATCGCGCCAACAATAATATCTGCGCACCCATAAACCAACGACTCCCAGGACCCCGCCAGCACTTCCTGACTAAAGCGAAGGCGCGTATGGTGATGCTGCTGATAAAACTCCTCAATCAGCGGCAACAAGCGCTCAAATGGAAAAGAAGCATCGATACCGAGCGTAATTTCACTTTCCCAGCCATTTTCCACATAACGTGCCTGTTGCTCCAAATCTTGTGCCGCGCGCAACAACACCCGTCCCTTTTCCAGCATCAGTTTGCCGGTATCAGTAAACTTTGCCCGATGGCCAGAACGATCAAGCAGGGTGATATCAAGATCATTCTCCAGTTTCTGTACCATATAGCTCAATGCCGACGGCGTTTTGAACAGCACTGCGGCCGCTGCCGCAAAGGAACCATGCCGGTCAAGTGCATCCAAAATCAGTAACGCTTCCAGATTTAATCGCACCGCTTCCCTCCGTGTATAAAAAAACTCAACAAGACGGCAAAAATTCTGCGCTATCTTTGAAATCAGCCCCTGCCTACCATGCGGTTCATCGGCGTTGTATTCATCCTCTGTTAAACCGCAGTATCACTGGGAAGGTAAATCATGTCTAAATTTCAACTACTTGATAAAGACAATTCCGCTCTAATTTTCATTGACCATCAGCCACAAATGGCTTTTGGCGTGGCTAATATTGATCGTCAGCAACTGAAAAACAACGTGGTTGGTTTAGCCAAAGCCGGCAAGATTTTTAATGTTCCCACCCTTTTTACCTCTGTTGAAACCGAAAGTTTCAGTGGCTACATCTGGCCTGAGCTTTTAGCGGTACATCCTGAAATCACCCCGATCGAACGTACCTCCATGAACTCTTGGGAAGATGCAGCTTTCGTGAAAGCCGTAGAAGCCACCGGCCGTAAAAAGCTGGTTATTTCTGCGCTCTGGACCGAGGTATGCCTGACTTTCCCGGCGCTGATGGCACTCGAAGCCGGTTATGAGGTGTATGTCGTCACCGACACGTCCGGCGGGACATCCGTTGATGCGCATGAGCGTTCGATTGATCGCATGGTACAGGCCGGTGCTATCCCGGTAACCTGGCAGCAAGTGCTGTTGGAGTATCAACGTGACTGGGCGCGCAAAGAGACTTACGACGCTGTAATGGCACTGGTACGCGAACACAGCGGCGCCTACGGCATGGGCGTCGACTACGCTTACACCATGGTGCATCACGCTCCGGCGCGCGTGGCGAAATAAACCCTCATCCCGGCCGTGCGCCGGGATTTTCTGGAGTTGGTTGTTATGGCTCACCCGCAGCATGTCACGTTAGTCATCACTCATCGTCTGGCGCCAGGGCAAGAACAGGCCTACGAGGCATGGCTGAAACGCATTATGCCGGAGGCCGCCGCCTTCACCGGGCACCTCGGTGTCAATGTGATCCGCCCCACCGGTAGCGAACAGGCCTATACCGTCTTGGTCCGTTTTGACAACCTCGACAATTTATCGCTGTGGATTAACTCACCGCTGCGCAAACGCTATATCGAGGAAGTTTCGCCGCTGCTGTTGGAGAACGACCACATCGAAATTCGGCCAGGGGCAGAATTTTGGTTTACACCGCCGAGCGCTAACACACGCCAACCGGCCAAATGGAAGCAATTTTTCATCACTCTGCTGGTGATCTTCCCGTCCACCAATCTGGTGCCTTGGTTTTGGGGCAAGCTGCTGCCCCAGTTGAATGGCACGCTGACCGGCCACTTTCTCAATGACGCCACGGTAGTCGCCCTGGTTGTTTTCCTCTGGATGCCGATCGTAACTCGCGTATTTCATCAATGGCTCACCCGTCGTTAGGCGGCTTGCCCGGAGAACGTTATGAATAACAGTGCTTCCCTGATTATCACCAACGGTAAATTCCACACTGTCGACCGTGAGGCGCCTACCGCCCACGCGGTGGCTATCCGCGACGGTAAATTCCTCGCCGTCGGCAGTGAAAATGAGGTCATGCAGCATGCAGGGCCGGAGACACAAGTGATTGACCTGCATGGCCATACGGCGGTGCCCGGCCTCAACGACTCGCACCTGCACCTGATCCGCGGCGGCCTTAACTATAATCTGGAGCTGCGTTGGGAAGGCGTGCCTTCGCTGGCTGATGCACTGCGCATGCTGAAAGAACAAGCGCTGCGTACCCCAAGTCCACAGTGGGTACGCGTGGTCGGCGGTTGGACTGAGTTCCAGTTCGCTGAGCGCCGCATGCCAACACTGGACGAGATCAATCAGGCTGCGCCGGACACGCCGGTGTTTATCTTGCACCTGTATGACCGTGCCCTGCTCAACCGTGCCGCCTTGAAAGTGGTTGGCTACACCAAGGACACACCGAATCCGCCGGGCGGCGAGATTCAGCGCGACAGTAACGGCAACCCAACCGGCATGCTGATTGCCAAGCCCAATGCGATGATTCTGTACGCAACCTTGGCGAAAGGGCCGAAACTGCCGCTGGAACAACAGGTCAACTCAACCCGCCAGTTTATGCGCGAACTGAATCGGCTTGGCTTGACCAGCGCCATTGACGCCGGCGGTGGCTTCCAGAACTACCCTGATGACTATCAGGTGATCGCCGAACTGCATGAGAAGAAACAGTTAACCATCCGTATTGCTTATAACCTGTTCACCCAACGACCAAAGCAGGAGTTGGAAGACTTTGAGCTGTGGACCGACATGCTGAAACCGGGCCAGGGCACTGACTTTTACCGCCATAACGGTGCCGGCGAGATGCTGGTATTCTCCGCTGCCGACTTCGAGGACTTCTTGCAGCCACGCCCTGATCTGCCGGCTGGCACCGAGGATGAGCTGGAACGCGTAGTACGACACCTGGCTGAACACCGCTGGCCGTTCCGCCTGCATGCCACGTATGACGAATCCATTAGCCGCATGCTGGATGTGTTCGAAAAAGTGAACCGCGATATTCCATTCAACGGCCTGCACTGGTTCTTCGATCATGCGGAAACCATTTCTGATCGCAACATTGAGCGGGTAAAAGCGCTGGGTGGTGGTATCGCGGTGCAGCATCGTATGGCATTCCAGGGGGAGTATTTTGCCGAACGCTACGGCAAAGAGGCGACCAAACAAACGCCGCCAGTGGCGAAAATGCTGGCGGCCGAGCTGCCGGTTGGGCTGGGTACCGACGCCACCCGCGTAGCCAGCTATAACCCTTGGACCGCACTGTACTGGCTGGTATCTGGCCGCACTGTCGGCGGTATGGCGATGTACGACGATAATGCACGACTGGATCGTGAGACGGCACTCATGCTGTGGACCCAAGGTAGCGCCTGGTTCTCTACCGAACAGGGTAAAAAAGGCCAGATTAAGGTTGGGCAATTGGCGGACTTGGCCGTGCTGTCACAAGACTACTTCAGCGTGCCGGAAGAACTCATCAAAGGGATTGAGTCGGTAATGACCGTGGTAGACGGCAAAGTGGTTTATGCCGCCGGCAGCTTCTCACCGTTAGCACCGCCGGCACTACCCGTGTTACCGGACTGGTCACCGGTGACTCAGGTACCAGGGCATTATCGTTCTGCGCCACCGTCCGCGACAACCCGAGTTGGCGTGTTGAACCAGACGCATCAATGCTGTGGCCCATGCGGCGTGCACTCGCATCAGCATGACGTGGCTCGCCGTTCCAGCATTCCAATTTCAGACGAAAATGCCTTCTGGGGGGCGCTTGGTTGCTCGTGCTTTGCTTTTTAAGTCAGCAAGCTAGTAACTTAATAACTTATTAAGTTGCTAGCTAGTTAACAAAGTAACCTCATAAACTCTGACGCTCTTAACTTGAGAGCGTCAGAGCCCAGCAATCAGTCGCGGTTGATGTCCAGCCAGCGACGCTGTTCAGCGGAAGCGGCTATCGCATCTAACACGCAGGAGACTTTCCACCCTTCTTCAAAGTCTGGCCACATAGGATCGCCCGCGGCAATACCATTCACCAAATCGCGGATCTCGACCGTTTTTTGATCGTTAAAGCCGATGCCGTGTCCGGCGCTAATGCAGAAGGCGGCATAATCCGGGTGCTTAGGCCCCACCAGTAATGTTTTAAACCCCTGGCGCTCCGCAGGTTCATCGTGACGATATAGCTTCAATTCCGCCATTCGTTCCTGAGTGTAACTCAGCGTCCCTTTGGTACCGGTCACCACATAGGTTAGCCCCATCTTACGTCCGCAGGCTATGCGCGAGGTTTCGATCGTGCCCATCGCACCGCTGGCAAAACGCACCAATGCACTGGCCTGATCCTCGTTTTCCACTGGGTGCATTAGCGCAGGGGTTTTCGCATCAGGACGCTGCTTGATAATAGTCTGCATATCACCGGAAACCGCCACGATGTCGCCCACCAGATAATGCGCCATATTAACGATGTGCGCCGCCAAATCCCCCAGCGCACCCAACCCGGCAGTGGCCTTGCGGCAGTGCCAGTCGATCGGCGTACGTGGATCGGCCAGATAATCTTCGTTATGGGTGCCATAAAAATGCACCACGTCGCCGATTTCACCGCTGGCAATAATTTCTCGTGCCAATTGGCTGGTCGGGTTCTTCATGTAGTTAAAACCCACCAACGTTTTTACGCCTTTGGCACGAGCAGCTTGCACCATTTCGGCGGCATCAGCGGCATCCAGTGCCAATGGTTTTTCAGAATAGACGTGCTTGCCATGGCGGATCGCCTCCAGCGCCATCTCTTTGTGCAGGAAGTTAGGGGCGCAAATGTCCACCACATCAATCGACGGGTCCGCCACCAGCTGTCGCCAGTCGCCGGTCGAGCGTGAGAAACCAAATTCCGCAGCGCGCTGCTGTGCCAATTCTGGTGTGACCTCAGCCAGCATTTCCAGCACCAGTTCGCCTTTCAGTGGAAATACCGTCGCCGCCTGCGCATAAGCAATAGCGTGGCAGCGCCCAATATAGCCAGTGCCAATTAACCCAACGCGTACCTGTTTCATCACCCTCTCCCATGATCCATAGCCATAACATGACGGCGCACACAATGAAATACACCATCTGATACGTGTTTATATGGAATATAAATTTCAATAACAAGCGAGAGGTAAAATAAAAATGATAATCGTGATGTCGTTCATAAAACACTGTAGGCTTGAATGAAACAACGGAAAACCGGGCAAGCATAAGCTAACCCGGCTTATCAAAATGAACTTTTCATTCCATATTAGGGCAATCCGTTGGCACCGTGCAGCAAAAAACCAGGCCGCTGCTGTAAACGTTGAAAATAGTGGTTCAACGCGGGGTAGCTCGGCCGTGAAAACGGCGTCATCAACCAACGGTTCAAAGACAGCCCCAACACAATGTCCGCCAAGGTGAAAACGTCTCCGGCTGCATAAAGGCGACCGTGCGACAGGTGTTGCTCCAGCAGACCCATTAGCCGGTTCCACTCTCGCTCGGCAGCGGCAAGGTGACCGACATCCTGATACGCAGGATCTTGGCGCACCCGCGACATAAACACATAACGCCACGCATTGTTGAGATCCGTAGCCTGCCAATCCATCCACATTTCTACTGCCGCACGTGCGCCAGGTGCCGCTGGCAACAAATCCTGACGCCCTTCTCGCCCCACCAGGTAACGGCAAACCGTGTTGGATTCCCACAGCACCTGCTCACCGTCGATCAGCACGGGCACCAACCCATTAGGGTTCAGTGCAAGAAACTCGGGTTCCTGAGTTGAACGGAACCCACTTCCCCACTCTTCCCGGATTAAAGGTAACGCCAGTTCATGACAGGTCCATAGCACCTTACGAACGTTAATCGATGAGGCCTTGCCCAGCAGTTTCAGCACCTAACGCCGCCAAAAAGGCTTACAGCCTTCTCGCCATGCTGCGGCACGTGTCAGGCCGATATCCGCTAACTGTACGTCGTCCAACAGCAATAACGCCTGGCGTGTACGATAGCGTTGCAGATACAGACGCCAGCGGGAAAAAGGTGGTTGGGAGTGGGTTGGCATAGTGTCGACAGACAAGCTCGTCATCATATTCTCCTTCGTGTTTGCTCTGGAGTCATGATGCTGGGCGTGGAGAAAACAATACAGATTCAAGCCCGCGGTATTTTTTCCATACAAAAGCTGTCTCTGTCTGTCTGAATGGTCTAATTTAACTTCATCTGTACCGGTTTTTTCTCATCCACTCTCATTTTAGGCATCTGTATGACACGCTACGCCACACTGGCCGCGATCCTCAGCCAACGCATTGAACAGGGCCTTTATCCGACGGGAGATCGCTTGCCCTCGGTCCGCACACTGAGCCAGGAACACGGCGTCAGCATCAGTACAGTGCAACAGGCCTATCGCCTGTTGGAAGAGAGTCAACTGGTGGAGGCGCGGCCGAAGTCGGGTTATTTTGTACGCGGGCGTCGCACATTAGCCGAACTGCCCGCCGTCACTCGTCCGGTGCAGCGTCCCGTGGATATTTCGCAATGGGAACAGGTGCTGGAACTGATCCGTCATAAGCCACGTGAAGATCTCATACAACTCGGACGCGGCATGCCGGATATCAGTGAACCGACGCTGAAACCCTTGATAAAAGCCCTGGGGCACATGGGCCGTCACGGTGATCTGCGCAGCCTACTCTACGACAGTATTCAGGGTGTGCTGGGATTACGCGAACAAATTGCCCGTCTGCTGCTGGATTCCGGCTGTCAGATCAGCCCCGATCAGTTGGTAATAACCACCGGTTGCCACGAAGCTCTCTCCACCGGTTTACGCGCCGTGTGCCAGCCAGGGGAGATTGTGGCAGTTGATTCCCCCTGCTTCCATGGCACCATGCAAACGCTGAAAGGGTTGGGCATGAAGGCGCTGGAAATCCCCACCGATCCACTGACGGGCATCAGTCTGGAGGCGTTGGAACTAGCGTTGGAACAGTGGCCAGTCAAAGCCATTCTATTAACACCGAACTGCAATAACCCGTTGGGTTACATCATGCCGGAGGCACGTAAGCAGCGTTTACTGTCGCTGGCGCAGCGTTATGATGTGACGATTATTGAAGATGACGTGTACGGCGACCTCGCCTATCAGTACCCACGCCCTCCCAGCCTAAAGTCCTTTGATGAAGACGATCGGGTGCTGCTGTGCAGCTCGTTCTCAAAAACCCTGGCACCGGGTCTGCGCATCGGTTGGATTGCTCCCGGACGTTATCTGGAGCGCGTGCTGCACCTGAAATACATTGGCACCGGCTCCACCGCCACTCAGCCTCAGTTGGCGATTGCCGACTTTATCCGTCATGGACACTATTTGCAGCACATGCGGCGTATGCGCGTACGTTATCAGCAAAACCGCGACGTCATGACCGCTTGGATTATGACGTATTTCCCACCCGGAACCCGCGTCAGCCAGCCGCGCGGTGGCTTTATGTTGTGGATCGAATTGGATGAAGACTTTGATACCCTGCGTCTGAACCGTTATCTGGAGCAGCAGGGCGTGCAGATCGCCGTCGGCAGTATTTTTTCTGCCTCTGGCAAATATCGCAACTGTCTGCGTATCAATTACGCGCCCAAACTGACGGCAGAGATTGAACACGCCGTACAACGGGTAGGTGCCACCATCCAAAAACTGATGTTGGCAACTTCTCCAGTGCTTGAAAGCACATTGGCGCGATCGGATTAAACTATGTCGCCATCGGATTATCGTCGCGTTATTTAACCTTCTAAAGTGAAACCTCACCCCACAAGCAGGTAAGGAAGGTTGTTATGTCTCAGTCTCAGGTATGGCTCATTACCGGCAGTTCACGCGGTCTGGGTCAGCAACTGGCCCAAGCGGTACTGGCCGCAGGACATCGTCTGATCGCCACTGCACGCCAGCCGCAGCAACTGCAACCACTGGTGGATCGCTACGGCGAACAGGTGGTTACTGTCGCTCTGGACGTGACCGATGCAGCAGCGGCAAAACGTGCAGTACACATCGCCGTGGAACGTTTCGGGCGGCTCGATGTGCTGGTCAACAATGCAGGTTATGGCAATATTGCCCCCGTTGAGGAAGCTGACGACGCCGATTTTCGCGCTCAGGTCGACACCAATTTCTACGGTGTATTCAACGTTACCCGTGCTGCCCTACCGGTACTGCGCCAGCAAGGTAGCGGTCATATCATTCAGATTTCCACCATCGGTGCACGCCTCGGTATGCCGGGACTCAGCGCCTACCATACCGCCAAGTGGGCTGTTGAAGGCTTTTCCGAATCCCTGGCCAAAGAGATTGCGCCATTTGGTGTAAAGGTAACGATGGTGGAACCCGGTGGTTTTCGCACCGATTGGGCTGGTTCGTCGATGAGCATCGCGCCAATCGGTACCGCTTACCAACCGCTCTTTACCCCAATGCTGGAGTACCTGCAGCAACATAATGGTCATCAACCCGGCGATCCAGCCAAGGCCGCGCAAGTCATTTTGCAACTGGCGTCGATGAAGGAACCGCCGCTGCGCCTGCTACTGGGCAGTGACGCGGTCTATTTGGCCCAACAGGTAGTCACGGCACGAATGGAGGAGGACGCCGCCTTCCGTTCACTCAGCCTGAGTACCGATCGGGACGATATCCTGCCGAACCACGACGCCCTTACGGCTCTGGTGGCGGGTAAAGCATAAGGAGTAATAATGAGCAGCGATCAGATCCCCCTTTCCAGCGTGCTATCCGCCCGTCTGGCGGTTCTTGGCGTCAATATTGAAAGGGTCTGCCAGCTGGCTCGCCTGCCAGTGGGGCTGCTCAACGAGCGGCGTGACAAGGTTAAACTGTCCACCCGACAGTTCTTTGACATTTGGCGCGCCCTCGCTCAGTTGGCTGATGACGACACATTCGGCCTGCGCCTTGGCGGTGACGTGGCCCCGGAGCATTATGATATTGCTTCGGCCGCCGCACTGCACTCCGCCACACTGGGAGAAGCATTACAAAAGATCGCCCGTTACAAGCGGCTGCTGTGCCCGGAAGAACTGACGTTGACGGAGGATGGCGACAGTGTACGCATGCACACCCGTTGGATCATGGCCGAAGGCCATGCGCCGGAGCTGTTAATTGACGCCATCTTTGCCTCAATCATCACCCTATGCCGCCGTGGTACCGGCCTGCTGATACGCCCGCGCTCCATTGAGCTGACACGGCGACACAACCCAGCTTCACCGCTGCCGCATTACTTCGGCTGCCCAATCCACTTCGACGCCCCGCTGGATGTATTGGTGTTCGATCGTGCACTGATGCAGCAGCCGTTCATCACGTATAACCAGGACATGCTGGCGACATTGCTACCTGGTCTAGAGGCAGAATTGAGCCAGTCACTGCAAGCGCACGATTTGCCGACCCAAGTGATGGCGATACTCGGCCGCAGCATGCGTGGCCAGCGCCCCAGCGTCAACAGTGTCGCGGCGGAGCTGTATGTCAGCCCGCGCACGCTGCAACGCCGCTTACAGCAGCAGGGTTACAGCTACCAACAGCTGCTGGACAAAACCCGCCATCGTACTGCCTGCCAACTGCTGGCGGAGACCGATCTGGAACCCGGGGAAATCGCCTTTGTGCTGGGGTTTGAAGAATTAAATTCATTCAGCCGTGCCTTTATGCAGTGGGAAGAACAAACACCCAACCGCTGGCGCACCCAACGGGTTGCCGGCGCCAAAGAGAACAGACAATGAGAGTGATAATATTCGGCGCCAGTGGCATGGTCGGCCAGGGCGCGTTACGTGAATGTCTGCGCGATCCGCAGGTGAGTGAGGTACTCAGTATCGGCCGCAGCGCATTGGCACAACAGCATGCAAAATTAAGACAACTAACGCTGCCTGAACTGAGCGATTTATCCGCCATCGAGGCGCAGCTTGTGGGGTATGACGCCTGCTTTTTCTGCCTTGGCGTCTCCTCAACCGGCATGAGCGAAGCGCGCTATCGCACCTTGACCTACGATCTGACACTGGCTACAGCGCGTCCGTTAGCGCAGTTGAACCCGACGATGACCTTTATCTATGTCTCAGGTGTGGGTACCGACAGCAGTGAACAAGGGCGCAGTATGTGGGCCAGGGTCAAAGGCGCAACCGAGAATGCCTTATTGGCATTGCCATTTCACGCGGTGATGTTTCGCCCTGGCGCTATCGTACCGCTGCACGGCATCCGCTCAAGAACCCGTGCTTATGATCTGTTATATCGGGTATTTAAACCATTGTGGTTTGTCGCCCTTCGGTTGTTCCCCAATCAGGTCACTACCACTGAACGCGTCGGGCTGGCCATGCTGGCAGTGGCACGTGGTGAAAAGACGTTACGCGTCGTTGAACCCGCAGAGATTAACCGTCTGGCCCTGCCATCGGAGTGATGATTCTGTTATGTTAAAGCCGCGCGCGTAGGCCACCAGTGCCACGCTTTCGCCCCTGTGACAGAGACTGATCTCATGCCGTCAAAGATTTTATTCAGCGCCTGCCTGGCCGGTTTTAAAGTTCGCTACAACGGTTCAGATAAACCGTTACTCAACGCCACGTTGCAGCGCTGGCAACACGAAGGACGTTTGGTAGTTTGCTGCCCAGAGCTGGCCGCCGGCTTTTCGACGCCACGCCCCTCGGCAGAAATTACGGTGGCAGCCGAAGGTGCCACGGTGTTGGCTCAGCAGGCCCGGGTCATCGAGGTCAGTGGCGACGACGTCACCCACAGCTATCTGCTTGGTGCGCATCTGGCGTTGGAAACGGCGCGGCGACACGGCTGTCGTTTTGCCCTACTCACCGACGGCAGCCCATCCTGCGGCAGCCAGTTTATTTACGACGGTTCTTTCAGCGGTCAGACCAAACCCGGTAGCGGCGTCACCGCCGAGCTTCTACGCCAAAATGGCATTGAAGTGTTTTCCGATCGGCAGCTCGACGCATTGATCGCCCGCGTTGAGGCAGTGGAACACGCTTAACGCCAAAGATGCCAGGCTAATCGTTGCTGCAAGTGCGAAATGCCTTGCGGGTGATGAATGAAGGTGTCGATACACATCATCTGCCAACGTTGCCCTTCATCGCCAAAGCGAATGGCGGCAATCTCTTCTGGTGTGATTTCGCCCAACATAAACCAGGTCGGCGAATAGCCGGCCAAAATTCCGTCGTAATACTGCTGACAGCTCACCTGCTGCGCATCAATCTGTAAGCCAAATTCCTCCTGAGTTTCCCGTTGCACACATTGCAATGGCGTTTCATCGCCTTCGCGTCCGCCACCGGGCAAATCCCAGCATCCAGGCCAGGGAATATTCGCGTTGTCATCACGTTGGTAAGTCAGCAATTTATCACCGCATAGCAGCGCGATTTTGGCTCCGCCAAAATGTTGATGTTCCGTAGTCTGCGACATTATTTTCCCTTCTGTCTGGATAAGCCTCAGCACGATCTTACGCCCCTGGGTCCGTGGTGAATCAAAGGCAAAACAACGATTAATGAAGTCAAATTAACCGTGGCTGCCGCACCGAGAACAGGGGTCAACCTTGTCAATAACAACGAACTCGCGCGATAGAGGAAAAAGAAACGTAGTTTTACGCCTGTCTTCATCCGTTTGACCGCTCACGCCGCGGGTTACCATGGCTGTTTGCACGTTTTAGCAGAACAGGACAAGGTTTTTTGCCGTGGTGAAACCCTTTTTACGCAGTGGCAGTTTAGATGATGTGCTTGCATTGGGCGAGAATGGGCAACCGGTTTATGCCTGCGCATTGCAGTTGCGAGAAACATTACGCATTCGCCAACAGCAGCAAGCAGCCGATTGCCTGGCAATCCCGCAGCCGAACGAAACGGGCACCCGTATTGACTGGTATTCTCCTTTTCCGGGGAAAGTAACGTCTTGGCTGGCAGCAACTGATGACCAACGTACGCAGGCCGTGCATCTACTGGAACAAAGCCTGGAAGCATTCCGTTCATTGATCGCCCAGACACAGGCTACCGAGCACCCCAGCCACCGTTTGTTTGGCGCATTGTTGACCAAAGCCATGCAAATTCCCGACTCACAGCATGTCTATCTGGTCGATGGCAAGCCGGTCCTGACCTTTTGGGGATTTATCAAGCCACACGCCCAGTGCCAGGATGACCCCTTGACGTGCTTACGCCCGGTTGACCTTGCAGAAGAAAAACCGACGCCAATTGCCGCCACACCGCGTCCCACAGTGATACCCACAGCCATACCTGTGCCGGAGCCTGCACCAGAGGTCGCGCCATCGGTCGCCGTCACGCCTGTACAGTCACGCCGCCGGTGGCGTCGCTATGCGTGGATTTTGCCTGCGCTGATGTTGATTGCCCTGCTGGCTCATTGGATGACCTCCCCGAGCGCCCTGCCTGCCCCCGTCCCCGTGGCGCAGCAACCGGCACCCACTGTTCGTATCGCCGTGCCCGCGTTCAAACTGCAACTCCCATTAGCCCATGCGACGCTGATGCCGCCACCGCCAGCCCCCGTACCCCTACCGCCGGCAGACAAAAATTCGTTAGTGTTGCCCGCCGACTCGGTCAAAGCCGGATCAACGCGTTTTCTCAACGGCCAGTGGCGCGCGACCGTGGCACTGAAAGATCCCCTCACAGGCAAACGCCCTAGCCTGCAATATCGCCTGAACGGCGGCAAAGGGACGGCAAGAATTACCTACGGTGATGCCATCACCTGCCGAACGCCAGTGGAAGCCGGGCTGATGCAGTCTGGCAATCTGGTGATCAATAGCCGTACCAAAGCGCGCTGCAGCGACGGCAGCCGCTACCAAATACCGGAAATCGTCTGCAAGCAAAACGAAACCGGGCCTGCAGAGTGCACCGGTCGCTACGATGCGGACACGGTCTATCCCATGACGTTAAAGCGCGAGAGTAAATGATGCTGGCACCCCTGGTGGATTACAAACAAGCCATTACGCTGATTCAGGACAGTGGCATCCAATTTATGGACTTTGCCCTGACGCCGATATTGGATGCCGATTTTCCCGGCAAATTCGTCCGTCAGACGGCAAGCGGCCCGCTTCTGCGTCTACAATGGGATGCCGATACAGGCAAGTACCTGTTACCCGCCCAGCCAGGACAAGCTCCTGAGGTGGTGCGTCCAGAGTTCAGTTTTCCCCTACAGCAATCACTGCAACTGCTGAATAAAATCTGGCTGCCTCTGCCTTTCTTTCGTTGCACGTCATCTGGTGCATTTTTATCCGGGCCTGATAATTGGGCTCGAATGCAGATCGTCTTGCTGGATGCGCCCGATCAGGACGGCAACCTGCTGCGGGTCGTCTTTGCCTTTGATACCCGACTCGTTCCGGCGGGACAGGCGGCCCTGGGCCCAAGCGAAAGCGATCTCAATACTGGGCTCAGCTTCTCACTGGCCCACCGTAACCATGAGTTAGGCGAGTTTCTCGATCTGACCTGGATAGACAGTTGGTTGCGTGAAGTATTTACTCAATGCGCGTCCAGTCTGGAGGCGCGTACCGAAACAGACATATACGCCGGACTGAAAACCTTCGAATACCAGGCGCATTACCTCAACGTATTGAATATGCTGGGTAATCAGCTTACCGTTCCCCGGATAAAAATCATCGGGGAGACACCACAGCAGCCCGCGGTCAACGTGGACGTGATTTTGGATGTCGGTAATTCCCACACCTGCGGGGTGTTGGTCGAAGATCATCCGCAAGAAAATAACGGTTTGAAGCAAACCAATGAATTGCAGTTACGCTCATTGTCCATGCCACATTGCGTTTACAGCGCGTTGTTTGAGAGTCGAGTCGAGTTTGCCCAAGCCTCATTTGGCAAACAACACCTCTCTTTCCAAAGCGGACGCGATGACGCCTTTACCTGGCCTTCAATTACCCGTGTCGGCCACGAAGCCATGCAACTGGCTCAGCAACGGGAAGGAACCGAAGGCACCACCGGCATTTCCAGCCCGCGCCGTTACCTGTGGGATGAAGAACGCTATGCGCCCGGCTGGCGCTTTAACGGTAAACAAGAACCCATGGCCGCCGCAGCACCATTGACCTCACTGCTCAACGACGAAGGTTTGCCGCTGTCCGGGTTACCCGTAGAGGCACGACTGCCGGTTTTTGCTGCCCATTATAGCCGCAGTGCGGTCATGACCTTGATGCTGACCGAACTGCTGACGCAAGTGCTGATGCAAATCAACAGCATCGCTCAGCGGCTTAAAATGCCGAACACCTCCGCACCGCGTCGGTTGCGCACCATCATCCTGACACTGCCTTCAGCGATGCCCAAACCAGAGCGTGAAATTTTCCGCCGCCGCATGCAGGAAGCCATTGGTCTGGTATGGAAAGCCATGGGTTGGCACCCTCTGGATGCGCCATTCAACGGCGACAACACACGCGTGCCTGTACCTCAGGTACATATGGAATGGGACGAAGCGACCTGTGGCCAGATGGTTTATCTGTATAACGAAACTCAGGTGAATTTTGCCGGCCGTACTGACGCCTTTTTTGCCGCAATGGCCAGGCCGGACCGGCCAACAGAGCCTGGAACGCAACCGGGAAAAATGCTGCGTATCGCCTCCATTGATATCGGTGGCGGCACGACCGATTTGGCCATCACCCAATACGCACTGGATGATGGTGTTGGCAACAACATTAAAATCAATCCACGTTTGTTATTCCGCGAAGGATTTAAAGTCGCCGGTGACGATATTTTGTTGGATATCATTCAACAGTTTATCTTGCCTGCCGTACAGCACGCGTTCGAAAATGCCGGGGTCACCGCAACCCCGGCGATAATGGACAAGTTGTTTGGCAATGAAGGTCGTATAGACGGGTTTTCAACGCTGCGTCAGCAGGCCACGCTGCAAATTTTCATGCCTGCCGGGCGTGCATTACTGAGCGCTTATGAGGATTACGATCCGCTGGACGCCCACGCGGAAATCGCCACCAGTTTGGGTGAGTTGCTGCCACAGACCCCAACCTCACAGGTACTGGCGTTTATCAACGGTGAAGTTCAGCGCGAGTCCTCGGTCACTGCCTTCGATATTCTACAAACCCCGCTGGTCATTCGCCTGGGGGCCTTACACGCAGCCTTTCTGTCCGACAGGATCGGCATAAACCACTGTCTGCGCCTGCTTTCCGAAGTTGTGGCGTTGTACGCCTGCGATGTGTTGCTACTGACCGGCCGCCCGGCGCGTTTCCCGGGGGTTCAGACGTTATTGCGTCACCTGCAACCGCTTCCTGCCAGCCGAATCTTGCCGTTAGAGGGATATCACACACGCAGTTGGTACCCCTTTAATAAGCGTGGGCGTATCGATAACCCCAAATCAACCGCCGCCGTGGGAGCCATGCTGTGCCTGCTGGCGATCGATCTGCGCCTGGAAAGTTTTTATTTTAACGTCGGGGACTTCCAGCCATATTCCACCATTCGCCATCTGGGCATGTTGGATAGCAATAACATGCTGGCGGACGATAATGTCTACTACCGCGATATCGATCTGGATTGCGCAGACTTTTCGCTGGATCCTGACAAATACTTTCAGCTGCGTGGCCCCCTGCGCCTGGGGTTCCGCCAATTAGATAACGAACGCTGGCCGGCATCGCCACTGTATACACTCACTATTACCGACCCGCAGCTAGCACGTAAACTGGCTGGCGATGCAGTCATCAACCTGCGATTGGCGATTACCGGCAACGATGAACAGGGTGCCGAAGGGGTCAGCATCGCCCAGGCTCATTTAGCCGACGGAACGCCTATTCCCGCACATCATCTGCAATTAAAACTCAATACCTTGGCTGCCAGCGCCTCTGGCGCAACCCATTATTGGATCGACAGCGGGAGCATTTATCAACGATGAAACCTATCAACTCCGGCGGGCCAGAGCCGATAAACAGCCTCGGTAACAGCATCATTCAGGCGATTGACTGGGTAGCCAGCACGCGACAGCAATCCACGCGCCTGAACAGAGAAGCAGATAATCTGACGATTCGCCTGCGCCGCTGTCACAACCGTGCCAGACAGTTGGACAGCGCGATGCATCACCGCGTTGGCATCGGCCTCTATGGCCATAACGCCGCAGCCAAAGCCCACTTATTGGCCGCACTGGCTCCCGGTGCAACACCCTTGACCGAAGATGCCACACTGACAGTGCGTTATAGCGCTTCCGGCCCTCAGTCCCCCTCTTCTTACCCTGTTGCCATTTCCTTGCTTAATGAAGCGCAGGTGATTGCCATGATGATCAGCACCGCGGTTATGGGCGGTTTTCATCCTGACTGGGACACGCGCGCAGTAGCCGCGCATCTTGCTGCATTGGAGCGCCACCGCCAGCCTATGGTTATCAACGGCCTGGACAGTAACGCGGTTGTTGCGCTGTGGGACAGCCTTCGTCACCAGAGTGGCAAATGGCAACAGACACTGGAAAAACACTTCTGGCCCCAGGCCATCTTACTGGCGCCGTATCTGAGCGTGGATGACCGTGCCAGACTGTTTGCGCCGCTCTGGGGCGAGGATCCTGTTCTGACAACCAGCTATCGGCAGTTGGCACATGCGCTGCACGATTTGGGTCACTGTGAACGAGTACAGGCGCCACGTCAGGTATTGCACCCAGAGAGCGGCATACTGCATGCCGGTATGATGACGCCCCCTACCGAAGTCAAACTTAGCGTACTGACGGAAAAAGGTGACATGGCGGGTATTGCACTCACCGATCTGGCTTGGTTGGCAGCAGAAGTGACAACCACATTGCCGCAGAGAAAAGGCGCCGGGTTGCCAGACGACGTGGAATTGCTTGACCTGCCGACCAGCAGCCGATGCCCAAGTGCTGAGCTGATAGAGCGCATGCAGCAGGCGAAGCGTGCCAGCTTGCTGATTCTCGCTGCCGATAGCCTGCACGCTAATCTGCTACTGGTTACCAATGCAGCCAACACGCCGCAAGACGCTAGTCGGGCAGGCAACGCGCTGGCCTACTGGGTCAGGCAAACCCAAGGTGAAAACACAGAGGTGCGCAACCGCAGAAAGCCGGGCTTAATCTGGACTATCACGGCATTCGACTCACGCCAAGAGGGGAAATTGCGACCAGACGATGCCGTTCAACGCTATGTCGGTGAACCGGGCGAAAGTTGGGCCACACTGCTGGCAGTCGATGAGAGTGATTGCCATCGTATGGTGGCGTATCTGGCCGCACAAGCACGCCCGTCCTTGAAGCGTGACTGTGTTTTGGCGCAGCAGCAGGAGCTACAACGCGAACTCACGGAGAGTTTACTGGGCAATTGGCTGCGCACAACAGACCCGCAGTTAACGCACCAACGTGCCCAACACTTACTGCGTGCGCTCCAGTCGCAAGCGGGTGTTCACGGCGAACTGCTCGAATGGCTGCTGCCGCAGTCCAATACGCTGCGTCAGTTATATGTGCAACAACAGCACAGCTTGCCCGCCCCCGTAACATCAGCCTCTCCGTTCGATGAAGAGATCGATCTGTTTGGCGACGGGAATATGACCTCCGCCACGCCAACAGAACCTGGCGGTTCCCCCTTTGCTCAACGGGTGTTTGCCGATTGGGTGAATCACCTGCGCACCCTGCCCGACAATCCTCAATTACGGATATTGCTGGGCGTCGGAAAACAGCATCTGGAGATACTGGTTGATGCATTGATCACGGCCGCTTGTCGGTTGGAGATGGCTGAATCGCTAGCACGTGCGTTGCCTGCCGGGTCCTTGCCGGAACAAGGCGAAGATCGGCAGGTGAGCCAAGCGCTAGCAATATTGGGGGATTTCGTCACCTGGTTAGGTTTCCAGCAACGCGAGGCGGCTTTACGTCCTGCCAGCCGGATTAATCACGGCCAACCGATCTTTTCCCCGCCGCCGCAACCCGCTGTTAACTGGGGTAGCCA
This sequence comes from Serratia grimesii NBRC 13537, assembly GCF_001590905.1. Taxonomy (GTDB): domain Bacteria; phylum Pseudomonadota; class Gammaproteobacteria; order Enterobacterales; family Enterobacteriaceae; genus Serratia; species Serratia grimesii. Next base: position 166,642 of record NZ_BCTT01000006.1, on the reverse strand, counting down.
ACAGCGGTTAGCCAAACTGGCACCGACGCCAGCAAGAAATACGGCATTTTATATCTACGATTGGCTGATCGGCCTTCAGACACTGATATCTGAGAATGAAGTGGCCGAGGCGAACAGCCCACTCGAAGAGACCTCACATGCGGCCCTGGCCACCATTGTTGCCACGTTACGCGCTGAGGCAGCCTGATAATTTTTACTGATGGATCACATCGCCAGAACGACAGGTGTCCATCTCGTCATAGTGGAAGTCGCATCTTTGTTGGCTACGTTTATACGCCCCAGTTACATCGTTATCTCTGTTTCTGAGGGCGTACAAACCTGTTGCCGTGATGCAACGCCAAAGATTTAGGGTATAGTAAAAAACCGTTTCACCACAGGCGAACAATAACGATGAACTCTCCGTTTCTGGTTACTCCACAATGGCTTGCGCAGCACATCAACGATGAAAATCTGGTCGTCGTTGATGTCAGAATGTCTCCTGTCGGTCTGGTGCCGAAAAAAGACATGCTCGCCGAGTTTGAACGCGGCCATATACCGGGCGCGGTGTACTTTGATATTGATAACGTCGCAGACAAGAATACCGATTTGCCGCATATGCTGCCGACCGCAGATGAATTCAGCGCAGCGGTGGGCAAGTTGGGCATCAACGAACAACAGACCATTGTATTTTATGACGAGGGCAACCAATTCTCTGCCCCGCGCGGCTGGTGGACTTTCCGCAACTTTGGCGCGCAGCAGGTTTATGTGCTGGATGAAGGTTTAAACGGCTGGATAGCACAAGGCCAGGCATTGGCAACCGGTACTGCACAGCGTACGCCGCAAACTTTCAAGGCCCGTTTTAATGCGGATGCGGTAGTCAATATGCAGCAAGTGGAGCAGGCGCTGAACACTGAAGTGCAAATTCTTGATGCACGTGCCGCTCCCCGTTTTTACGCCGAAGCGCCGGAACCCCGCCCAGGCCTACACCGCGGCCATATTCCCGGCAGCATCAACATTCCTTACGGCGAACTGCTGGAAAATGGCCGTTTCAAATCGCTGGAAGCGCTCAACAAGACCTTCACCGATAAAGGGGTGAATATCAATGGCCCAATCATCACCAGCTGCGGTTCAGGCGTAACCGCAGCTGTGCTGGCCTTCGGCTTGTTATCCCTTAATGCACCGCAGGTGAAACTCTATGACGGCGCCTGGAGTGAATGGGGCGCACTGAGCGGCAAACAGCCGATCGAACAGGACTAATTCTGGATCCGATCGGCCACGATCTGCGCTAAGCGCTGGATTGCACCAGACGGATGATCTTCCGCGCGGTGCAGTACGACACCTAGCGCGTTTAATGACGGTAACGTACCGGGCGGCAAACGGGATAATCCCGACGGCAGCCCGGCATCGGTACGTACCGTCACCCCCAATCCTGCACTGACTGCTGCCCAGACACCGTTCAGGCTACGACTGGTAAAGGCAATACGCCATGGGATACCGGCGCGATCCAACGCCAGTGTCGCCGCGCTGCGCATCAGGCAAGGGGCATCAAACATCACCAGCGGCAATGGTTCGTCTCCCTGACGCCAAGACGCCCGTTCAAAATGGGGTGACGTTATCCAATGCATCTGCCTCTGTCCCAGCATCTGATGAAACGGCGTGCTAATACCTCCGTCCCACGCCAGTGACAAATCTAACTGCCCTTTCAGCACCCAGTCGATCAGTTCGGCATTGCGGGCAATACGCGCTTCAATACGTACCCGTGGATGTGCCCGGGCAAAACTGCCCAAAACCTGAGGCAAAAAGGTTTCACCGAAATCTTCCTGTAGCCCCAGGCGTACAGTCCCTTGCAGATCCAGCCCGCGTACCGCAGCAGCAGCTTCATCATTGAGCTCCAGCAATCGGCGGGCGTAGCCCAGTAATGTTTCACCGGCTTCCGTCATTACCATACCGCGTCCGGCCTTCGCCAGGATCGGCGTCCCCACCTGCTGCTCCAACTTTTTAAGATGTGCGCTGACTGCCGAGGTTGAACGCCCCAGTCGTTCTGCCGCCTTAGCGAAGCTGCCCAACTCAATGCCGGTTACGTAACTGCGTAGATCGTCGAGATCGAAAGTGACTCGCCCCATAATGACCATCCCGTTTTTCAGAACCATGAATCAAAATAATGCCGATTTTACTGATAAAGATGGCGTGCGATGCTCACCCGGTCAACCGCTTTCAGGAGAATCATCATGCTTGCCATGCAATACAGTTTCACCCTGCCCGCAGATTACGATATGAACATTATCCACGATCGCATCACCCGTTTCGGTCCTCTGTTGGACAGCGCCCCACAGTTGTTGATTAAAGCTTATCTCTATGCGCAGAAAGGTGAGCACGGCGAGGAAAATCTGTACGCTCCGTTTTATCTGTGGAATAGCAGTACCGGGATGAGCGACTTCCTCAGCGGTGAGGGTTTTATGGGGCTTAGTCGGGCTTTTGGCTGGCCACACGTCAGACAATGGCTCCCATGGCTTACACATTTCAACCATCCGCAACTTACCGAAGCCACCTACGCTACCCGCCAAACACTGCCGATTGCTCCCTATAGTGATCTGCATGTACTGCGTCAACAGCAACAAGCAGCTCCCAATGCACTGGCCAGCATAGTGGCGTTTGATCCCACCGCCTGGCAGTTGGTGCGGCTGGACTTATGGCGAGTACCACCGACCACAATCGTATTCAATACTCAGCTTTACCGTATCGGCCACCTTTCCATGCCCTTTGACCACACTGTGCCACGGGTTGACAGCCATGGCTGATATTGATAATCATTATCAATAATAAGTTTTCAATTAGGGTCTGCCGGATGCGGCCCCTTGAGGTCAGCCACTATGTCACCATCACTGATTACACCTTATGTCACCCGCTGCTGCATCGTTGGCGGCGGCCCCGCAGGGCTGATGCTTGGCTATCTGCTGGCGCGTGCGGGGATAAACGTGATGGTGTTGGAAAAGCACTCCGATTTCTTGCGTGATTTTCGCGGTGATACCATTCACCCCTCAACGTTAGAAATCATGCACCAGCTTGGCCTGCTGGAAGAATTACTGGCACTGCCCCACCAACGTGCAGAAACACTGCACGCCGAAATAGCCGGGCGTGATGTTCGGCTTGCGGACTTCACGCACCTGCCCACACGCTGCAAATTTATCGCTTTTATGCCGCAATGGGAGTTTCTCAACTTTCTGGCAGAAAAAGCGGCTGCATTTCCAGCATTCACGCTGATCAAATCGGCTCAGGTACATCAACTGCTGTACGACCGTGGCGAGGTCTGTGGCGTGCTGGCGGATACACCGGAGGGACCGATCCGCGTCCGCTGCCAATTAGTGATCGGCACCGACGGGCGCAATTCGGTGGTGCGTGAACAGGCGGCTCTCAGCAGTCGCTCTTTTGGCTCTCCGCGCGACGTGTTGTGGATGAAGCTCGCTAAAAAACCCGGCGACCCCGCCTGGTCGATGGGTCACACCGGACCAAAGCAAAACTTTATCATGATCGACCGGGGCGAATACTGGCAGTGCGGTTATTCGATCGACAAAGGCAGTTTTGAAGCGATCCAACAGGACGGGCTGGAAAAATTTTTGCTGCATATCGCCGAAGTTGCCCCTTTCCAGGACCATCGCTTACAGGATATCCTCAGTTGGGATCAGGTGAAACTTCTAAGCATTCGTATTGATCGGCTCGATCAGTGGGCCAAACCAGGTGTGCTGTGCATTGGTGACGCCGCGCACGCTATGTCACCCATTGGCGGTGTCGGGGTTAATTTGGCGATTCAGGATGCCGTCGCGACCGCCAACGCCATTATTCCTCCGCTACGCAACCAGAGCTTGCAGTTAAAACACCTGTTGCGTGTGCAACGTCGCCGTAATTTCCCCACGAAAGCCACACAGTTCCTGCAAATTAAAATGGGTCAGCGCAGGCCAAAAAAACGCCGCGAACAGGGTGGAAAAAACCTGATGATGCGAGTCGGCAACAGCCGCTGGTTACCCCGTTTATTTGGGCGGATTATTGGGCTGGGGTTCAGACGGGAAACACCAAAACATCTTGCTGAATAATTGTCCCCCCATCCTGCATGCCACGGTTGGACATAGCTTCTGACGTTCACAACGCCCCCTATACCTTGAAGAATTTTTGATGGGCGCGTCCTTTCACGTCATACTCCCTGCCGGATAAAAATATCGCGCATGCTTTGCGTTGGCTAATCTTTATCAGCAGCAGTCCGTTCCCTTCAGGGCAGCAACCGTTACTCATTTTCCCCAAAGAGGTCTACATGTTCAGCATCCGCCAGGCTTTGAGCGGTGATTTAGCGCAGGTTCGCGACGTGGGTATCCGGACCTATCAGGCCCATTTTGGCGAACTTTGGCACCATAAAGCGGAGTTGGACGCTTTTCTGGCGCAAGATTTTGCAGTTGAAGCACTGGAGAAAACGCTACAGGACCCGGATGTGTGCTGGCTACTGGGGTATGAAGGCGAGAATCTGGTGGGATATGCGCGGCTGAATTTTGACAGTCTGCTGGCCCCTACCCAAAACCTTGGCGCAGAGCTACAGAAAATCTATTTCCTGCCGGAATATGCCGGCCGGGGTTATGGCCAGCGTTTTTTCGAACAGGTGCAGCAACGGGCGCTAGAGCGTAAGCAAGACACTTTCTGGTTGGAAGTGTTAAAGCGCAATACCAGCGCCCAGCGTTTTTACCAACGCCAGGGGCTGAGTATTTGCGGTGAGACCTGTTACACCAGCGCCCAAGGCTCCATCGGCATCTGGTATATGTCTAAAGCACTGTAACCACTAGCCCGGAAACGCCAACGCGCCGGTCAGATCCCCCAACGGTTTTTGACTGCGCGCCGCCATCGCCTTATCGCGTTCTGCCAGCCCATCTAACGGCGGCAGATCAAATACCCGGCTGATTAAACGCAAGATCGAGCCGGTGTCATAGACTTCATGATCAACATAGCCTTTGCGGGAAAACGGTGAGACAACCAATGCCGGGATACGTGAGCCAGGTCCCCAGCGATCGCCCTGCGGTGGTGCCACGTGATCCCACCAGCCACCGTTCTCATCAAAGGTAATCACCACCACACTGTTGTCCCACTGCGGCCCATTACGCAGGCTGTTAATGATATGGGCAATATGGCGATCACCAGCTTCCACATCGGAATAACCGGCATGCATATTAAGGTTGCCCTGCGGCTTGTAGAACGCCACTGGCGGTAACGTACCTGCTTCCACGGCGGCCAAAAATTTATTGCTGGCAACTGAATCGCCAATACCCCCGTCACGCAAATGCGCTTCGCGGGCCTGCGGGTTAGCCGGCCCCAGGTTTTCAAAATAGTTGAACGGTTGATGGTGATATTGAAAATCCGGTGCGCCGGGGAAATCGCCCTGATCTTTGCGATTATCCAACGCGTACTGCCAGCCACCGGCATACCACGCCCAGTCGATCCCTTTTTGGCTCAGTAAGTCGCCAATGTGGGGGTGTTTTTGCGGTGGCATGACGTTCGGCATAGTGGCATCTGCCAGTGTCGGGTCTTTCTCATCCTGAGTCCACGATGGCCAGTACGGTGGTGCCATGGTATTGACCGCATAACCGTCCGGTGTCAGCAAGCTCTTGCCAAACAGGGGGATACCAAACGAGGCGCTGACCGGCGAGTCACTCAGTGGTTTCAGGCGTGAGTCCGTCACGTCATCACTTTCGAGCTGGGCAATACCCTCTTTGGCTATCGAGTTTTGTACGTCGGGGTAAAACGGTGGGCGAGCGCAGATCAGATACTGATGATTGAGGAAAGAGCCACCAAACGCGCCCTGGAAAAAGTTATCACACAGGGTAAATTCCTGAGCCAAGGTCCACAGTCGCAGATTGTAAGCACCGTCCCCGTAATAGCCCATGGTTAAGGCGCCGGAATCGGCCCAAGCGACAAACTTGTCGTTTTTACCTCCGTTGATTTGCATCTGGTTCTGATAAAACACATGCCATAGATCGCGCGTTACCACACCGTGCGGCAGATTTTCGCCCTGCGGCCCGATCAACACAAACGGCTGATTCGGCAATTGTGTCGTGAATACCGCATTTTCGTCGACTTTGTAGTTAACATGACCGACTTCTTGCGCTTTTGGCACTAATCCCTTCCAGATTGGCGGCAACGAATCCAACAGGCGATCATCGCGATCACGCTGCTGGTATTCTTCAGGCTTGAGTGCCGACAACGGTTTTTCTACCCCAGGAAAATTGGCAAACAGATTGTTGAAGCTGCGGTTTTCGGCATAGATCACCACCACATTTTTCACATGCCGTCGCAGCAGCGCGTTTTGCGCATTGGCGGGGAGCGTGTTTAACAGCACTTTTTTGTTGCCGTCAGCCGCAGCTCTGGCCAACGGCGCAATGGAAGCCCCCACCCCTAACGCCGTTGCACCTGCGAGGAAACGCCGACGCGCCGGATTACTCGGTTGCTGCTCCTGCTCTTCTGCTGCCGACGGTGGCAGATCCTTATGCGATTTATCGTTCATATGTGTTCCCTCGAAAATTTTTAACTTATTGATTTGTTATAAATTTATTGAATAACCTTTATGCTATGGCACAACTATGAACGAAATGTGACACAACTCGGCAGGTTAGCATTTGGCAACACTTTCGCGAATATCACCGCAGTTTTAGTCACATCTCACCGTTTCACGAGCATCGCGTTGCAACATCAGAAACATCAACGTCAGTGCATTGGGCACCATATACAGCAACGCCCCCAATTGCACCGCCAACGGGTTCTCCTTGGCCTGCCAGGCCATAAACCAGTCGCCAGCGACCACCATAAAGCCCAGTCCCCACACTGCAATCGCACAAAGTGCGCCCAGCATGGCCCAGGCTTTGCCCTTGGCAAAGGCCGTGTAGGAATGGCCCAGATGTTTCAGCATCAGCACAACACCTACCGTTGCTGCGATACCTGCCAGAGATTCCAGCGCCGTGATAATCGCCAATCCAAGCTGCCCGGCCCATTCAGCAGTGACGGCGCGCCACATTAGCCCAGGAACCTGATAGGTATCCTGCATAGTAAGCAGCGGCGCCACGGCATGTTGGGCGGTCCCCGCAAAATCGGCAGTATTATTCAGCAAGCTGAAAATGCCCCAAAGAGCCGGAAAGAGTGACAGCAGGATACAGCTCAGGCGTGACATAGTGATTTCGTTCATCATTATCCTTAATTTTTAGTGATATATACCCCAGATAAGGGGAATTGCATCAAGGCGGCAACCCCGTGTGTCTCCGGCAGCATAAATAACGCGATGAGCGGACACCGCCAGCACTGAGACAGCCTCAAGCATCATGAGTATAAAACTCAGAGTTCCTTGTATTTCTGTACGTTAACGTGGTTACAGCCTTCAGGTTTAACGTACACGTTTGTAAAAAAGCATCTTACAAGGATCGAGAGAATAACGGAGGGGGCGCGGTGAAATGGAAGCGTGATGTGTTTATTAAAACAGTGAAAGGCGACAGGACATAATCATTGCTCCTTTCACTGCTCAGTTCTATTGAGTTTAAATTGCCACCAGCCTACGCACACCGTCTTGATCCATCGCGCTGCCGACCCCACGTTGTAAAATGCTACCGCGCGACATTACCAAATAGCGGTCCGCCAGTTCAGCGGCAAAATCATAAAACTGTTCGACCAGCAGGATCGCCATATCACCACGTGCGGCTAACTGTTTGATCACAGCACCGATCTCTTTGATCACGGAAGGCTGGATCCCCTCTGTTGGCTCGTCAAGGATCAACAGTTGTGGTCGGCAGGCTAATGCACGACCAATAGCCAACTGTTGCTGCTGCCCGCCAGAGAGATCGCCGCCGCGCCGATCCTTCATCTGCAACAGCACCGGAAACAGTTCATAGATATGATCCGGCACCTTACGCGCCTCAGCACCAGAAAAACGCGCCAACCCCATCAACAGATTTTCCTCCACCGTCAGACGGCCAAATATCTCCCGTCCCTGTGGCACATAGGCGATCCCTGCCTGCACGCGTTGATGCGGCTTTTTGCCGTTGAGGTTCTCACCCTGCCAGCGAATGCTACCGTTCTTGGCCGGAATCAATCCCATCAGGCACTTCAACAGCGTGGTTTTACCCACGCCATTGCGCCCCAGCAGGCAAGTGACCTCACCGACATGAGCATCAAACGACAGGCCACGTAAAATGTGGCTGCCCCCGTAATATTGATTCAGTTCGTTCACTTGCAACATAGCTGCTCCTAGCGCCCTAAATACACGTCGATCACCTGCTCGTCGGCCTGAACCTGCGCCAATGAACCTTCAGCCAACACCCTGCCCTGATGCAGTACGGTGACGTGATCCGCAATGGTTTCGACAAACCCCATATCGTGCTCTACCACCATCAGCGAATGCTTACCCGCCAACGCGCGGAACAGTTCGGCGGTATACTCTGTTTCCGCATCAGTCATGCCCGCTGCCGGTTCATCGAGTAACAGCAGATGCGGCTCCTGCACCAACAGCATACCAATCTCGAGAAACTGTTTTTGCCCGTGGGACAATAGCCCGGCGAGACGGTTTCGCTCATGACCCAGCCGCAAAGTTTTCAGCATTTCGTCGATACGATCGCGCTGTTCGCTGTTCAGTCTGGCACGCAGGCAAGCCCATACCGACTTGTGGGTTTTCTGTGCGATCTCCAGATTTTCAAACACCGTGAGTGCCTCAAACACCGTGGGTTTCTGGAACTTGCGACCAATGCCAGCCTGGGCGATCTGCATCGGATCCAGCGCAGTCAAATCGACAGTTTGATCGTAAAACACCTTGCCGCTGTCCGGACGTGTCTTGCCGGTGATCACGTCCATCAGCGTGGTTTTACCCGCACCGTTGGGTCCGATCACACAGCGCAATTCACCCACGCCGATCTGTAACGACAGATCGCTCAGTGCGCGAAAACCCTCAAAGCTGACGTTGATCTTATCGAGCAGCAGTACCGGATCGGTTTGCTGGCGGTATTTATCTGCCGGTAGTGCTTGGGTAAACAGCTCGTCAGTCATTTGCAGTGAATTCATTGTGGCTTACCTCTGCGCAGTAACCCGATAACCCCTTTTGGCAGGAACAATGTAACGACGATAAACATCAGGCCAAGGAAGAACTGCCAGTACTCTGGAATTGCCATGGTGAACCAACTCTTGGCACCGTTGACAATACCGGCACCCAGCAACGGTCCCACCAGCGTGCCGCGTCCGCCAAGCGCCACCCAGATGGCGGCTTCAATTGAATTGGTCGGTGACATTTCGCCCGGGTTGATAATCCCCACTTGCGGTACGTACAGCGCACCGGCCAGCCCACACAGCACCGCCGACAGCGTCCAAACAAACAGCTTGAAGCCCTTAGGATCGTAACCACAAAACATCAGGCGGTTTTCCGCATCACGTACTGCGGTCAATACCCGACCAAACTTACTGCGCGCCAAAGCAAAGCCGATCGCCAGACTGACCACCAACAGCACTACCGTTGCCAGAAACAGCGCCACTCGCGTGCCGGTCGCGGTGATCGAGAAGCCCAGCAGCGTAGTAAACCCGGTAAAGCCGTTGTTCCCGCCAAAGCCGGTTTCGTTACGGAAGAACAGCAGCATACCCGCGTAGGTCAGCGCCTGAGTCATGATGGAGAAATACACACCTTTGATTTTTGAACGAAAAGCGAAGTAACCAAACACGAAAGCAAGTACCCCAGGCACCAACACAATCAGGCACAGTGCCCAAGCGAAATACTGCGTACCACTCCAAAACCATGGCAGCTCATTCCACGACAAGAACGCCATAAATCCGGGCAGGCCATCACCCGATGCCTGACGCATCAGGTACATGCCCATGGCATAACCACCGAGGGCAAAGAACAATCCGTGTCCCAGCGACAGCAGCCCGGCATAACCCCACACCAGGTCAAGCGCCACCGCCACCACGGCATAACACAGAATTTTTCCCACCAACGTCAGGGTATAGGTGGAAATTGCCAGCGGATTATCCGCCGGCAGCAGCGCAAGAAACGGCATGATTAACAGTGCCAGTAACACCAGCCCGCCGATGCCCAGCGCCAGCCGGGGTGCTTTTTGCACGCCGGTTACAGTCAATGGTTGGCTCATCAGTCGATCACCCTGCCTTTGAAGGCGAATAGCCCCTGAGGACGTTTTTGAATAAACAGAATAATCAGCACCAGGATCAGGATCTTACCCAGTACAGCGCCAATCTCTGGCTCAAGAATTTTGTTGACGATGCCAAGGCCAAAGGCCGCCACTACGGTACCGGCCAGTTGGCCGACGCCACCGAGCACCACCACCAGGAATGAGTCGATGATGTAACCCTGGCCCAGTTCCGGTCCGACATTGCCCAGTTGCGACAGCGCAACGCCCCCCAACCCGGCAATACCGGAACCCAAGCCGAATGCCAGCATATCGACACGGCCGGTGGGTACGCCGCAACAAGCCGCCATCGCGCGGTTCTGTGTCACGGCACGCACATTCATGCCAAGGCGAGTTTTATTCAGTAATAACCAGGTGAGCACCAACACCAGCACCACGAACAGGATCACGGCAATGCGATTCCACGGTAGCACCAGATTCGGCAGCAGCTGAATGCCGCCCGACAGCCAGGCCGGATTGGCGACCTCTACGTTTTGCGCGCCGAACAACACCCGCACCCCTTGGATCAACACCAGACTGATCCCCCAGGTCGCCAGCAAGGTTTCCAATGGACGACCATACAGATGGCGAATCACCGTCCGCTCCAGTGCCATACCGATGCAGGCGGTAATAATGAACGCCACCGGTAACGCTATCAGTGGATATAACGCCAGCCACTGCGGAGCAAACTGTTGAAACAGCCCCTGCACCAGATAAGCCGAGTAAGCGCCGAGCATCAGCATTTCACCGTGCGCCATGTTGATCACCCCCAGCAGGCCATAGGTGATCGCCAATCCGAGCGCTGCCAGCAGCAGGATCGAGCCAAGTGACAGTCCGGTAAACGCCTGGCCGATCAGATCCCCGATCATCAACCGATGTTTCACACTGGACAGGCTTTTCAGCGCTTCAGCACGCACGGCAGCATCCGGTTCATGCGTGGCATCAGTCAATGTCTGTAACCGCGTTTGGGTTTCCGGTTCGCCCGAACTGCCGAGGAGCCTTACCGCATTAAGACGCACCCCAGCATCGGCGTCATTGAGTTGCAGATTGGCCAACGCAATACTTAACGCTGCGTGTACCCGGCTGTTTTTCTCCTGCGCCAGCCGTTGGCTCAACAGCGGCAACTGTTCACTTTGTGCTTCACGCTGCAAGGCCTGCGCCGCCTGTAAACGCAGCGCCGGATCCTCACTGACTAACCGCTGCGCCGACAAGGCGTTGGCGATCAGAATACGCAGCCGGTTGTTCAACCACAGTTTCTTTGGTGTGCCGACTGGGGTTGCGGCACCGTCCAGTGGTTGATAACGGTCGCCCTGTTGAATAAAGGCATGTTTAGCCTCGTCGATCACCACGTTTTCTTGCTTTAGCGCCTGCAGTAACGGCAAGCGTGAAGCGTCTGGCGCACTCGCCCACGCCTGCAATAATTTGGCCTGCTGCGCGCGGTTGGCCACAGCAAAATCATCAGCTGGCCCCGCCTGCGCGAACATGGGCAGGCAACAGAGCAGCCAAAGCCACCGTCGGGAATGAACGAAAAATGGGAGTTGCATCGGCAGCCTCTTCTATAGGGGCCGGGTATGCCCGGCCCATGGCGTTAGCACGGGATTGCGATTTTACTTACCGCCTTTTACCGGGCTTTCCGACTTTTTGTCGTTCCCGGCAATGTACGGGCTCCACGGCTGGGCACGCACCGGAGCATCGGTCTGCCACACCACGTTGAACTGGCCGTTGCCTTCGATCTCACCGATCATCACCGGCTTGTGCAGATGATGGTTGGTGGCATCCATGGTCAGGGTAAAGCCCGACGGCGCGGCGAAAGTCTGCCCGGCCATGGCGGCACGCACCTTGTCAACGTCAGTCGTGCCCGCCTTCTCAACCGCCTGTGCCCACATATGGATGCCGACATAAGTGGCCTCCATCGGGTCGTTGGTCACCGCGGTGGCGTAGTTCGGCAGATTGTGCGCCTTGGCATACGCACGCCACTCACTGACAAACTGCTTGTTGGTCGGGTTATCCACCGATTCGAAGTAGTTCCAGGCTGCCAGGTTGCCGACCAGCGGCTTGGTGTCGATGCCACGCAGTTCTTCTTCCCCGACCGAGAATGCAATCACCGGCACATCGGTGGCCTTGATGCCCTGATTAGCCAACTCTTTGTAGAACGGGACGTTGGAGTCCCCATTGATGGTGGAGATCACCGCCGTTTTGCCACCGGCAGAGAATTTCTTGATGTTGGCGACGATGGTTTGGTAGTCGCTGTAACCGAACGGCGTATAAACCTCTTCGATATCTTTATCTTGAATACCTTTCGAATGCAGGAAGGCACGCAGGATCTTGTTGGTGGTGCGCGGATACACGTAGTCGGTACCCAGTAAGAAGAAGCGTTTGGCCGAGCCACCGTCTTCGCTCAACAGATATTCCACCGCCGGAATCGCCTGCTGGTTAGGCGCTGCACCGGTGTAGAACACGTTGGGCGACATCTCTTCCCCTTCGTACTGCACCGGGTAGAACAGGAGCCCATTCAGTTCTTCAAATACCGGCAGTACAGATTTGCGCGATACTGAAGTCCAACAACCAAACACCGCCGCCACCTTATCCTGACTCAGCAACTGACGTGCCTTTTCGGCGAATAACGGCCAATTGGACGCCGGATCAACCACCACCGCCTCCAGTTTTTTACCCAATACGCCCCCCTTGGCATTGATGTCATCAATGGTCATCAGTGCCACGTCCTTTAGTGGCGTTTCAGAAATGGCCATGGTGCCGGACAGCGAACTCAGGATACCCACCTTAATGGTGTCGGCAGCCTGCACACTCAATGCCATTCCCATCCCGACCATGGTGGCAGACAGCGCAAACGCTTTTATAAAATGACGACGTTTCATAATTCAAACTCCTGATGTGTGTTGTGTTAGGAAACCAACCTTTCTTGAAGAAGAATTAACCCTATGGATTTCGAGTTGCAGCCAGGCGGTAAGGGCGAGAGTCCCCAGGAGCTGACTCCAGTCAGTGACCGGGGTGAGCCCCCACCGCTAACAACGCCGCAGCTTGAAAAACGACGGGTTACTGCTGAAGCCTTGCCTGATGCAGCATGTGCAGCGTTATTTTTCGTACCTCAGCCTTACTCACGGCAATATGATTACTGAGCAGCGTTTGCGCCTCCTCGGCCTGGTGTTGCAGGATCGCCCGTAAAATGGCGGCATGTTCGTTGTAGGTCGCTTCAACCCGGCTTATCTGGGTGAAATCCAGCCGACGGATAATGCGGATCTTCTCGGTCAGGTCACGATGAATACGCGCCATTTCTCCATTGCCTGCCGCTTCCACCAGCGCCATATGGAATTGCTCGTCGTGCAGCGATACCGTCTTGCCGTCTTCCAATCGCGGCTCGTCGATCCAGAAACTGTTGAGCATCTCCAATTGCAGCGGCAATGCCCCCACAGGCCGAGCGCACAACCGTTTGACAGCTTCACACTCCAGCACGATGCGCAGGTCATACAGCTCTTCGAAGTAGGCAAAATCGAACGGACGCACCTGCCAACCACTGCGAAAATGCACCTCGACATAGCCCTCACGCTCTAGCCAAAACAAGGCCTGTCGTACCGGTGTACGGCTGACGTCCATCCGTTGTGCAACTTCGTTTTCGCTAAAGCGATCACCCGGCAGCAGGTGGAAATCGAAAATATCGTCCTTGAGCTGGAGATAGATACGTTCCGCCAACCCTTCTGGTCGCGCTTTACTGCGGCTATTAATGATTTGCATCGCATTCCTCGATGTCGCTCGTGAATTTCCTGATCAAAACCAACGCGCTGGCCGTACCTGCCCAATCTCAATATGGCCAGTACCACCGCTAGCTGGCATGCTCTAGCCACAACAGTGCATCCCCTGGCCCCACTGGTCGCCCCTGTCGGCAACTGATACGCTTAATGATCCCGGCGCGTGGCGCAGTAACCGCCAGCTCCATTTTCATCGCCTCGACCACGATCAGCGGCTGGCCGGCTTCCACGGTTTGGCCGGGCTCCACCAGAATTTTCCACACGTTGCCGTTCAGATCGGCGCTCACCAGATAACCATCGATCTCTTCTTCATCGTCCTGCGGCGGCAGCAATTGGGCCTCAGCTTCGCCTTCCTCAGCCTGCCACCGCGTCACTTCGTGGTTAAATGCCTGCTGCTGGCGCTGCTGGAATGCGCTGATTTCCTCAGCGTTATTCGTCAAGAAACGGCGATACTCGGCAAAATCAAACTCGCTGTCTTCGATGCGGATCTGAGCGCGACCTTCACGGAAAGCCTCGCGTTGTTCATCGAGTTCCTGCTCGCTGACCGGGTAAAAGCGCACCTGATCAAAGAAATGCAGCAACCAGGGTTCACCGGCGCTGAACTGAGGGTTTTTGAGGAATTTGTTCCAGATCGGTAGCGTGCGTCCGACCAGTTGGTAGCCGCCCGGTGAATCCATGCCATAGATGCACATGTACATGCCGCCGATGCCAACCGTGCCTTCTGCTGTATGGGTTCGCGCCGGGTTATATTTGGAACTGAGTAATCGGTGGCGCGGGTCGATCGGTACCGCACACGGCGCGCCGAGGTAAACGTCGCCCAATCCGAGGATCAGGTAGCTGGCATCAAAAATGATGTCGCGCACCTGTTCACGGGTGCTTAGCCCATTGATGCGCTGGATGAAATCAACATTGTTTGGCAACCATGGGGCGGATGAACGCACCGTTTGCTGATAGCGCTCCACCGCCCCCAAGGTGGCAGAGTCTTCAAACGCCATCGGCAGGTAAACCGTGCGCGTCGGCACCTTCAACTGGCTGACATCGCCTAGCGTCTCTTCACGCAGCAGCAAGCGCGCCAATAAATCGGCCTGACCAAGCGTGCGGCTGTCGTAACGGATTTGCAGCGATCGTACGCCGGGTGACAACTCCTCAACGCCGGGGATCATGTCCTGCTTGAGCGACTGCATCAGCAGATGGATGCGCAGCCGCAGTGCCAGATCGAGTACGTTGTCACCGTACTCCAGCAAAATGTAACCATCCCCGGCTTGACGATAGACCACCGCCGGGCGACTGTTGTTGGAAGGTAATGCCGCCAGAATGGTAGCGGAAGCGGTGATACCCGGCGTCAGGTCCGGCGGTGCCAGGGTAATAGCCTTCACTGCGGCTAACGCTTCGATGCTGCCGAGCTGTGCCTGCTCCAGTGATTGCGCCTGTTTAAAGCCGATGGGATGAAAACGGATGCGATCGCCCGGTTTCACCTGACCGACCTTCCACAGCTCAGCCTTGGCGATAGTCACCGGACAGACAAAACCACCGAGGCTCGGCCCATCACGGGTAAGGATCACCGGAAAATCGCCGGTGAAGTTAATCGCACCAATAGCGTATTCGCAGTCGTGTACGTTAGACGGATGTAACCCTGCTTCACCGCCGTCCTGCCGTGCCCAATCGGGTTTGGGTCCAGACAGGCGCACGCCCAGTCGGTTGGAGTTGTAATGCACCTGCCATTCGGCAGCAAAGAAGTTGTCGATAGATTCTGGCGTGAAGAAGTCCGGTGCACCGTGAGGGCCATACAACACACCAATGTTCCACAGGTTGCCATACTGCGGGATCAGGCTGTCGTCCATCGCCTGCGGTGCGGCGACCGGCGCTGGGGTGGTAGAGGCCGCCAGCGCCGGCTGAGATACCGCCAGCATGTCCGCTACGCGCAAGGTGCGCCCAGCGTGACCACCAAACTGCCCCAGCACAAAAGTCGAACGGCTCCCTAAGTACACCGGGACGTCGAAACCGTTACGTACCGCCAAATAACTGCGACATCCATGCTGAGCACGACCAAGCCTCAGCACCTGCCCGGCCCTAACGGTTATCGGCTTCCAATAGTCCAAGGCCTCACCGTCCAGATCAGCCGGGCAGTCCGCCCCCGTCAAGGCAATGGTGGCGTCACAATGGAAGCGTAAGGTTGGCCCCTGTAGGGTAAACTCTAACCCGGCAGCACTGGGGTGGTTGCCAACGATGCGGTTAGCCAACCGGAAGGCGAAGTCGTCCATCGGGCCCGATGGCGGCACTCCAATATCCCAATAACCGAGACGTCCTGGGTAATCCTGTACGCTGCTGTATGTGCCCGGCTGCAACACTTCAATACTATTGGAGTGGTAGCGGAAACTGTCCAGCATACGGGTCCACACGCTCCCGGTTTGAAATTCGGCCGTCGCAATCACCTGCCGCAGGTAATCCAAATTGGTGGCAATGCCGTGCAACCGGGTGGCATCCAGCGCTACCCGCATTTTCTCCAGCGCCTGTTGGCGATCATCCCCGTGAACAATCAACTTGGCGATCATCGGGTCGTAAAATGCGGACACATCACTGCCGGTAGCAACCCAGCCGTCAACCCGTACGGACTCCGGGAAGTACACATCGGTCAAGACGCCCGGGCTGGGCTGGAAGTTCTTCAGCGGATCTTCAGCATAAATACGCACCTCAATCGATGCTCCCTGTGGCGGTCGTTGCAGCGCCGCCCAATCCAGCGCATCACCCGCCGCCACCTGCAACATGCATTCAATCAGATCCAACCCGGTCACCCTCTCTGTGACCGGATGCTCCACCTGCAGACGCGTATTCACTTCAAGGAAATAAAATTCGTCGCGAGCGCCGTCGTAGATAAACTCTACGGTACCCGCGCTGCGGTAATTGACTGAGGCCCCCAGTGCCACCGCCGCCTGATGTAACGCCTGACGGGTAGCCGCCGGTAGGTTCGGTGCAGGGGTTTCCTCCACGACTTTCTGGTTACGACGTTGCAATGAACAGTCGCGCTCGCCGAGCGCCACCACCCATCCCTGACCATCACCAAAGATCTGCACTTCGACATGGCGAGCCTGATCGACAAAGCGTTCGATAAACGCCCCAGAATCACGGAAGAACTGCTCGCCCAACCGTTTCACACTGTCGAAGGCCTCACGCAATGCAGCTTCGTCGTCGCAGCGCGTCAAGCCGATACCGCCACCTCCCGCGGTACTTTTCAGCATCACTGGATAGCCAATCTCTCGGGCGGCGTTAACCGCCTCTTCAATGCTGTCCAGTAAGCCGGTACCTGGCGTCATCGGCACCTGCGCCACCGCCGCCAGCTCACGCGCCCGGTGTTTCAGGCCAAACTCACGAATTTGCGCCGCCGTAGGGCCGATAAAAGTGATGCCCGCTGCTTCGCAGGCTTCGGCAAATTCGGCGCTCTCAGAGAGGAAGCCATAACCGGGGTAGATCGCCTGTGCGCCGCTTTCTCTCGCCGCAGCCAGGATCTTGTCAATACACAAGTAACTGTCACTCGCCTTTTCGCCACCGAGCGCAACCGCCATATCGGCTTCGGTCACGTGCGGTGCATTACGATCAGGGTCTGAATAGACCGCTACGCTGGTCACTCCCAGACGTTTCAGGGTACGAATGGTGCGACAGGCAATTTCGCCGCGGTTAGCAATAAGTACGGTAGTAAACATGATCAAGCCCCCTTCTGGCTGGCGATGTAGTTGCGCCAACCGCCAAATTCGGTGATATCCGTGGCCTCCGGTAACGCCCAAGATTCACAAATAAAGCCTTTCACCCGGCGGCCATCTGCCAGTAACACCGTGCCAATACCCAGTGGGGCAGGAATCTCAGCGACAAACTCACCGAAACGCGCCAGCGGGATATCCCACAGTTCAACGTGGATAGCGCCCCCCCGCTCAGCTTTAACCAGCCCCGGTTTTGGCGGCTGAGTATTGGCCAGCGCGTAGAGGCGATAGCAAGGCGCGGTCGTGGTTTGCTCTACCCGGGTCGCCGAACGCTGTGTGAGCTGGAAATTCAGTGGCATGTCACTGAGGTGAGCGCCGACGACCGCCACCCGTACGTACTGAGGAGACGGCATCAACGACTGCAACGGTGATCGCGAGCGACCGGTCGCGCCAAGCGGTAGATCCTGGGCCTGCTGCCAGCGCAGCCCAAATGCCGCCAACGCTCGATCGTGCCAGGCAGGTGCAACCAGTGTGATGCCCGCAGGCAAGCCGTCATCACGCATCGTTGCTGGCAGTGCCAATGCGCTCAGATCGGCCAGGTTGGTGAAATTGGTGTAAGTCCCAAACTGCGAATTGAACAACACCGGTTCTTGTTCCATTTCCGCTAAGGTACGAATAGTCGGTGAGGTCGGTACTACCAATGCATCGAAAGCGGCAAGCCGTTGCCCGATCTGCCGCGCCAGTTCGGCACGGAGATATTCTGCTTTGTAAGCATCACAGGCGCTGTACTTCAGTCCGTTATTGACGATACCGCGCACCACCGGGTTGATGGCCTGCGGGTTAGCGCTCAGCATGGCTTCGACCGCCAGGGTACGCTCCGCCACCCAAGGGCCGTAATACAGCTGCTCAGCCAGTACACGAAACGGGGTAAAATCGAGCGTTTCCAGCGTCACACCGCAGCGTTGCAGCTGCCCCAATGCCCGTTGAAATGCCTGTTCGGCCTGTACATCGCCGAAAAACTCAAGTTGGGCAGGCACGGCAAAGCGGGGGGCTGCGGGGAGATCCGCCGGGGCAGTATGGGGATTAATGCGGGAGTAGGCATCGGCAGCGTCATAACCACCTGCCAGTTCGGCCACCAGCGCGGCGTCCGCCACTGTCAGGGCAAATACCGATACGGTGTCATTCAACCGACAAGCGGGGACCACGCCACGGTTCGACAACCATCCCTTGGTGGGTTTCAGGCCAACAATGTTGTTGAACCCCGCCGGGACACGCCCCGAGCCAGCCGTGTCGGTACCCAGTGAGAACGGCGTCAAACCACGGGCCACCACAGAGGCCGACCCGGAACTGGAGCCACCGCTGACATAGCGGCTATCGAAACTGTTAACCACCGCGCCGTGCGGCGAGCGGGTGCCTACCAGGCCAGTGGCAAACTGATCAAGATTGGTTTTACCGATGACAATAGCGCCAGCGGCGCACAGGTTGGCGACGACAGTGGCGTCAACTGCCGCTTGATAAGCGAACTCTGGGCAGGCCGCGGTCGTCGGCCAGCCACCAACGTCGATATTGTCTTTGACTGCAAACGGCACGCCAAACAGTGGCAGGCGGCTGATATCTCCAGCAACGGCTTCAAGCTGGTGCGCCAACCGCTGGCACTGCGCTTCGCGTTGTGCCGCATCGGCAAGATACAGCCAGGCATTGTCATCTGCCGGCAGAGCCGCGACCAATGCGGCTAACGTTGCACGCACACAAGCCACCCGCTCGCCAGCCGAGTGGGTGTGATAATAATGCTGCCATTCACTGAGGGTGAAACCGCGCAGATTAACAGACTGGGTCATTGGCTGAATTCCATCTAGTACACAAGATGGGATTCACCAGAGCAACCAGCGTGCCAATTTTTAATTGGCTGATTCCAATAAATTATAATTAAAACTTATGACTAAAGATTAAAAAAACCTGCACCAACGACGCGCAATTGGCGAACAAAAAAGGTGCAGGAGCGCTTCTATTTTATTGTCCCCCAAAAATTGAGCGCGAGGTATTAACCACAAAATCTGTGTATTCAGCGGAATACCACGTTTCGATTAATCATAAATAAGCAGAAAGCCATTCGATTGAATTAATTAGTTACACAGCAACATGGTTGGTTAATCATTAAGATAAAATTACCAATAGCACGATAAAACATTAAACCCTGAATTTTATAAAATTTAAAACTATAAAATTAAAAACAAATGGAATAAAAACCTAAAAATTGACGTAATGTTACTCTATTACCTGACAAGCTTAATTACATCATTTTCAACCAGATTTACCCCCGCCGCTGAAAGCTTTACACAACCCCTGCTTATTATCGGTACAGCAATTAGGCTACCCATTTACAGGAGTTACTGATGATTATACGTAAAGTCTTTCTCGCCATTCCCCTGCTGGTGCTGTTTTCAACCTTCAGCTACAGCGCCGTCGAACTGAATGCAGCCGCTGATAATTGCCAAAAAATAGGCTCGGTTTCATTGTCACGCAACGTCGTGTCACCTGATGATGCCAAAAGCCAACTAGATGCCCTTGCCAAACAGCGCGGTGCCAGCCACTACCGTATTAATTCATTGGTGTCCGGTGGTGGCAACGGCGGCGGCCTGCGTGTCAGTGCCGATCTGTATCGCTGCTAAATATCCCCCACCCAAGGAGCCCCCCATGACATCGATTAATCATTTACTGGTCAAAAATCGCAGTTGGGCAACCCAGCAGCAATGGCGTGATCCAAACTTCTTCCCGCAATTGGCACAAGCGCAGAAACCGCAAATTCTGTGGATTGGCTGTTCCGACAGTCGGGTCCCCGCCGAAACTATCGTGCGAGCTCAACCCGGTGAACTGTTCGTACACCGTAATATTGCCAACGTGATTGAAGAGCAGGATGATAATTTGATGAGCGTGGTGCAATACGCCGTCGAGCATCTGGGCGTCGGCGCTATTGTGGTTTGTGGGCATTATGGGTGCGGTGGAATTCAATCTGCCCTG
This sequence comes from Serratia grimesii NBRC 13537, assembly GCF_001590905.1. Taxonomy (GTDB): domain Bacteria; phylum Pseudomonadota; class Gammaproteobacteria; order Enterobacterales; family Enterobacteriaceae; genus Serratia; species Serratia grimesii. Next base: position 146,011 of record NZ_BCTT01000006.1, on the reverse strand, counting down.
AGCAACCAGAGTAGCCCCAGTGAGGACTCACTCACCCGCCGTCTCAACACACTACGCGCAAATCTGGAACCGCATCTGCCGGCAGACACCGATTCCCGTTCAGACGACACAGCCCATCTGAAGAATGCAGTAAGCACTAACGTACAGCTTCAGCTCAATACCCTCAGTGAAACCCAATTGATTCAACGAGCCTGGCAACGCAATACGGCATTAACACTGTTCGGTTGCATTTACGATCTCCACACTGGTTTTCTGAATGTCCTGGAACAGCGAAACGCTGGCGGGAGGGTGACATGAATCGCGCAGACCTGCGTTTTGACCTGCCCGCCGGGCTAGTGGTGTTTCTGGTCGCCCTACCATTGAGCCTGGGTATTGCGCAAGCCAGCGGCGTGCCGCCCTTCGTTGGGCTGCTCACTGGGGTGATCGGCGGCATTGTCGTCACCCTGCTCAGCCCTTCGCCCTTTTCGGTCAGCGGCCCTGCTGCCGGGTTAGTGACCATAGTGACCGGCGCTATGGTGACGTTAGGTGATTTTCCGTCGTTTTTGTTGGCGCTATTACTGGCCGGTATCTTGCAACTGGCGTTCGGCCTGCTGCGGGGTGGCAAGCTGGCAGCACTTATCCCCGGAGCGGTGATCCACGGCATGCTGGCAGCTATCGGCATTTTGCTGATCATTCAACAGTTGCCACTGGCTATGGGCTATCCCCTTGGGCATGGCCTGAGTGAGAAACCGTCAGTCGCACAACTGCAAAACGATATCGCTCCAGCGGCTGTCATGCTGACGCTGGGTGCGCTACTGCTGATTGCGTTTTGGGGGAAATCGTCGCTCAAACAACGTCTGCGTTTGACGGCATTACCCGGACCGCTGATTGCCGTACTGTGGGGGTGTTTGTTTGTCTGGTTAGGCCAGAAGGTTTGGCCCGCCACAGGCACGTTGCCACGAATAGAATTACCGGCACTGACCAGTATTGAAGCACTGCAAACGCAATTTTCTCTGCCAAACTGGCAGGCTTGGCGCAACCCGGCGGTATACCTGGTCGCTATCACGTTGGCTATTGTTGCCAGTCTGGAAACGTTGCTGAGTCAGGAAGCGCTGAAAAAAATGGCGCCAATGATGCCGGAACCTTCTGCCGATAAAGAACTGCGCGCCCAAGGCGTGGGCAACCTGATCAGCGGGTTATTGGGCGGCTTGCCCATTACCGCAGTGATTGTGCGCAGCTCCGCCAATGTACAGGCCGGCGCACGTAGCCGGGTGTCGATTTTACTCCACGGCGTGCTACTGTTATTCAGCGCCCTGCTGTTCACTGAGCTGCTCAACAACATTCCACTCGCCAGTCTGGCGGCTATCCTGATTTACACCGGTTTTAAACTGGCACATCCGCGTATTTTTATCACTCTGTGGCGTCAGGGCCTGCAGCAATTTGTCCCTTTTATCACCACGCTCGGTGGCATTCTGGCATTCGGCATGTTAGCGGGTATTGCACTCGGTCTGGTCGTGCAACTGCTGTGGAGCCTGTATCAAAGCAATCGTCACGCCTTGCGTCTGACTCGCTACAACGACCATTATTTGCTCCAGTGCCAGCAAAACCTGACTTTTCTCAACAAGATGCGGTTAAAGCATCTATTGGGACAGATTGAGCCTAACAGCACGGTGATCATTGATTGCGAAGGGATTAATTATCTGGACGACGATATCCTCGCAATGCTTAACGAATACCGACAAACGGCAGGGGAAAAACGGATCAGTATCAGTGTGCACCCGCCAACCCATATTCTGGCACGTGACGCATCCTAACTTAAAACAGCGCCGGGGAAATCTCCCGGCGCCTCTCGCATTGGGGTCTGACCCCCTGGGGACGTTAATCAGTAATCCGCTCCAGACCTACCGGGGTAATGCAATAAGTCTGTTGCTTGCCCACCCCACTCAACCGTACATGTTGCATCTCATTGGTGATCACTAACCGGCTGTCCGGCTCTTCATGATGCAGGTGAATCACCTCACCGCCATAACCTGAGATCGGCAGGACTACCGAACTGGCTTGCCGTGCTTCACTGCCAATCACTTCGTGGTGGTACAGAGTATTACCGTCTGCGTCGTCATAACTGATCGCGGCATAAATCTCTGGGAAGTAGTGGTGCGCAATGCCGCCTTCAATGTTCACCGTTAAGGTTTTTTTCACCAGATCAACCGTGCCGGTCAGAAACTGCCAATCGCTAATCCCCTTACAAGCGACGGTAAAGAGATTACCCACATTGCCCTCTGGGCGGGTATTACTGGCAGGAACACAGTCCTTATAGGTTTCTAATAACTGTTCACGTTGAGGGCTGGTAAACGTATTGATCGCCAAATAGATATCGTCTTTAAACACCGAGAACGGCGCATAATAAGCCTGACGGTCACTGCGTAAACGCTGCGCTGCACTCTCAAGGCGCGACAATAACGCGAGATCCGGGTCGCCCATCAACGCTTCATTTTTCATTCCGCTTTTGGTAATGAGCAAAACGTTGGTTTTGTTTTTGCTATCAATAATGTCTGGATACGCCGGACTCACCCGTACCCGCCCCGGTTCCTCATGATAAATTTCAATTTTGTCACCTACGGTGAACGGCAATTCATCATGACTCAACGTCGCCTTGGTGCCAGGAATGTCCTTACTGAAAACCACCGCATTTTGCTGGTTACGCACGATAATTTTGGCATAGGTCATATCAGGAAAATAAGCGTGTGGCGTGGTGCTGGTAACGTCAATCACCACCTTACCTTTACCGTGATCGGCAACCACGGTGGCGAAAACAGCATCACTCAGCCCCAGCAGGTTAATGTCTTGAGAAACAATGGGTGAGGAGACCTTTTTAACATAGTGAATGTCTACCGCATTATCCCCCTGCTTCAGCACCAGATAGCCGAGCGTCGGCTGATACTTATGGTTTTTTCCGGTTGGCAGACGCAGAGTGTAAACACCAATGGGTAACTCGCTCAATACCATGGTTGGACTGTTGATCCGCGTCTTATAGGCGTAACGCGCCCCTTCCATCAGGATCAGGTCTTCGCCATAAATCTGTGCAAAATCGTCAATATTGAAATGCAGTGTCGCATTGCCTTTCAGGCCACTGGCTTTCAACTGGGTTGAGTCAACCAACTGCAACGTGGAATCCAATTTCAACTGCAATTTCACGGCTTCAAGATCCTGTGCACCGACCAATTGGCACAGCGGATAAACGGCTTTGGCGTGGCTAAAAGCGTTTCGATTACACTGCGTCTGGGTCACATAGCCACCGACCCATTGGATAAATGGCGTAACATCCACTTTGTTACCGGCCACGGCAAAGCTTTCCGACAGCATATCCAACAAAGCATGTTCGCTAGGGACAAAGCCCGCCGTATTGCAATCCTTGCGATACTGTTGATTAAAATACGTAAACGCGTTACGGCCAGCCTTCTCAACCATCAATACGATAAAGTACAGTTTAGAGCGTAGATCCCACTGATTGAGCGGTTTCGCCTGAATAACATAGTCGGTAATTTGCTTTTCAACAGAGAGGATATTGCCGTAATTATACAGCCAACCTTCTTTGTATTTACGATCACCCAACATCACACTTTGATAGCAGGCGGCATAAATATTGTTCCACACTTCACCGGTGGAAAAATACTTATCGCCCATAAAGTGCCCCTGGTAACCGTGTGCAATTTCATGCAGGCTCCCCCAGTTATTATCTTTCGCCGTCAACCAGAAGCTGCTGACTGACGGGGTACTTTCCGCCGTCCAATTGCCCCCATAATAAGCCGCACCTGCGCCATTTTTATCGGCCTTGATAAAATATCGGTTTTTTATATTACGACTGGAATTGTCTTCAGCCTCAAAAGAAATGCCTGCCAGCGCATTATAAAATGTGAAGATGCGCTCGTAATAGGCGATCAGACCATCAATATTTTTTGCTTCCCCCAACGACTTCAGATCATTTTTACTGACTTTAGGTACCAGGAGCACTGCATATTCAGAATCTACGAGCGAGAACTCAGCATCCTGCGCATCCCAGCGCGCAAAAAATGCCGTTTCGCTTTCACCTTTACGGTAGACGGGTAACGCCTTGACCGTATCCGGGTATTCAAACTCTACGGCAGGCGCGCCTGCTACATAAGGCGTGTCAATAAACGGTACAGAGACTGCGCTCACGCGTGCCTCAACCCAATCGCTACCAACGTTGAATTCAGCCTCCGTTTTATTATCATCATTTAACAAACGCAGCTTCAGTTTGGTCGAAAACGCTGTATTAGTTTGGCGCACTCGCAGCACTTGCCCCGCAGGGAGGATAATCCCCAGATGCTGACGATCGTGACCAATACCTTTACTCATTCCCGCTGCATCTAACCATTCCGGTCTTGGCAACGTATAAAGTGATTTAGATTTAGTGATAGTTGGCATTTTTATTCCTCAAAGTTACTTTTTCATATCAGTGACCATGAGAAATTAACCGGGAATTATCTTGGGTACTAACAGTGAGGAGTGGCTGAGCGACCACACAACAGAAGTAGTCACCTGCATTATATTCTTTGCGTGCACGTCATCATTGCATAATCACATTATCCATAATGAAAGAAGCAGAGAGACAGTGCAAAACTAAAAGACATTTTGAGCATTTATCTTGATGAGTACGACTATATATCATTGCCATACTGCCTCACGCACTTTAATTGCACGTGGCAACAACCCTAAAGCATAAAAGCGGTCAGCTATTGCCTGCTGCTGGCGAATAATATTCACATCCATCCGGCGGGTTTGATGGCTACGGCGGGCCAAGGCATGGGTGAGCGAAGACGGCACCAATCCCAATTCAGCCGATAACAGTGCCGCCGCCTCATCACGGTGGGCGTCAATGTAGTGACCGGTTTGTTCCAATGCAGCCATCAGCCCGTGCAATAAATCGGGAGAGTGCCTGACAAAATCACGATGTGCGAGATAAAACTGATGGTTTTTTACCCGTCCAACACCATTGGCGATAACCCTAAGTTGACCATGTTGCTCAGCATCACTCAGCAGGGGATCCCACATCATCCAGGCATCCACAGCGTGATGATCGCTGGGGGTTAGTGGGTATTTAGGCGGTGCATAGACCACTCGCACATCTTCCAGCGTTAGCCCTGCTTCATCAAGCAGTTGCAGCAAAAGATAATGAACGTTGGAGCCTTTGTTGACCGCAATCCGTTTGCCACGCAGGTCGGCCAGAGTGAGGATCGGGCTGTCGTGAGCTACCAGCAATGCCACACTTTGTGGCGCTGCGGGTTCCCAGGCAACATACAACAACGGGCTGTTGCCAGCCTGAGCAAATAACGGTGGAACCTCACCGGTGGTGCCAAAGTCGATTTCACGGTTAGCCAAGGCATGCAGCAACTGAGGGCCGGCAGGAAATTCGCTCCACAACACACTCACGCCACTGTCGGCAAAGTGAGCCTCCAATGACTGACGTGCTTTGAGGATCCCCAGATTTCCAAACTTCTGATAGCCAATGCGCAGCTCACGTTCATTACTGACGGCACGCGGAGCGGTGTTTAGTCTCCCCCCCTTTGCACTTCGTCTGGCCTTAATCAGACCAAGATGCCCCAAATGGGTACGTAATGTATTACGACTTATCCCCAACAGTGTCGCGGCTTGCAACTGATTGCCCTGGCTCAGTTCAAAAGCATTACGCACCAGAGAATCCAGCACCCGCTGATAAAGAGGGCTATCATTACCCTCAAGCTGCTGGCGAAGAAACACATCCAGCGAATCATCGCTATAAATCTGTGAACCGACATTTTCAGCACTCAACCTGAGCTGCTGTGGCGTAATCAACGGCTCTTTGCTTAGCAGCACCGCATTGTGCAGGGTGTTTTCCAGTTCGCGGATATTCCCCGGCCATGAATAGTTCATCAAGGTTGCCAGCGCTTCTTCACTGAGTCGCAACTGAAGTCGCCCCAGCCGCCGTGCATACAGCGTCAGGAAATGCTCAGCCAACAATGGGATATCCTCTCGCCGCTGGCGTAAAGGCGGCAGAGAAACGGCAGCCACATTCAGCCGATAATAGAGATCCTCACGAAAGCGGCGTTCGCGGATGGCGTTCGCCAAATCCACATGCGTAGCAGCCACGACCCGGACATTCACTTTTACCGGCCGATGAGAACCAACCCGGGTCACTTCCCGTTCCTGCAAAACACGCAGCAGTTTTACCTGCAACGGCAGACTCAATTCACCTATTTCATCTAGCAGCAGCGTGCCACCTTCCGCCGCCTCAAACCATCCCTGATGGCGATCCACTGCCCCCGTAAAAGCCCCTTTCTCATGGCCAAACAGTTCCGATTCGGCCAGGTTCTCGGTCAGAGCTCCGCAGTTCACCGCCAGAAAGGGCCCCTCACGCCGTGGACTCTGATGATGAAGATAACGCGCCACCACCTCTTTACCCGTGCCGGTTTCGCCAACGATAAGCACTGTCGCATCTGTCGGAGCCAAACGATCCAAAACACGTTGGAAAGCTATAGAGGCGGGATCAATTAACCCTGGGCCGGAAGCGTGCATTGTCGTGACCTGTAAGGAAGTTGAATGGAAACCATACCGTCAGACGCCAGGGATAACGAGAGGTGAAATACCCGCCTTGCTGCAAATGCAGCAGCATAGCGCCAGTCACTGCTGCATTTGCAGCACAACCCCGCCCCAATAAATAACACTAACTAACTAATAATTAACAGAAAATCAGGAATCCATTTTTGGCATACTTCCTGCTTACCTGTTTATAACCAAGGTTTGACATTCTATGAAATAAATTAAGATATCGTTATATAGGAAACGGATAATGAACGAAGAGTTGACGGGCAACATCAACGTATTCTGGTTTTTACCCACCCACGGTGACGGCCGCTATCTGGGCACCACCGAGGGCGGAAGAGCGGTAGATTTACCCTATTTACAGCAAGTCGCGCTAGCTGCAGACAATCTGGGCTATTACGGCGTGCTGATCCCCACCGGCAAGAGCTGCGAGGATTCCTGGCTAGTCGCTGCCGCACTCGCCCCCCTAACGAAACGCCTACGCTATCTGGTCGCCGTGCGTCCTGGGTTGCAACCCCCTAGCCTTGCCGCACGAATGGCTGCCACGCTGGATCGTCTTTCAGAAGGCCGTCTGTTGATCAATGTGGTCACCGGCGGCGACCCGGTAGAGAACAAAGGCGATGGGATATTCCTGAGCCACGCCGAACGTTATCAGGTCACCCGTGAGTTTCTTGAGGTTTACTCTCGCCTGTTGAAGGGTGAAAAGGTCGATTTCCAGGGTGAGCATCTGCGGGTAGAAGGCGCTGAGGTCCTGTTCCCGCCGGCGCAGGAAAACGGGCCACCGCTATTTTTTGGCGGTTCTTCTGAAGACGCTCTGGAAGTCGCGGCGAACCAGATCGACACCTATCTCACCTGGGGAGAGCCGGTTGAGCAAGTGGCGGAAAAAATTGCTGTAGTCCGTCAACGTGCACAAGCGCGTGGTCGCACGCTGGACTATGGCATTCGCCTGCATGTCATTGTACGGAAAACCGAAGAGGAAGCCTGGGCAGCTGCCGACAAACTGATTGCCCATCTGGATGAAGTCACCATCGCCGCCGCACAGAAAATATTTTCGCGCATGGATTCAACCGGGCAGGCCCGGATGAGCGCCCTGCATGGCGGTTCGAAGGACAGTTTGCGTATCGCGCCCAATTTGTGGGCAGGGGTAGGACTGGTACGGGGTGGTGCAGGAACCGCTCTGGTCGGTAATCCGCAACAGGTGGCAGAGCGCATCCGTGAATATCAGGCGTTGGGGATCACTAATTTTATTTTTTCGGGCTACCCGCATCTGGAAGAAGCACACCGATTTGCCGAACTGGTCATGCCGCTATTGCCGTTGGCGATGAACGATGTGAAACGTCAGCGCACGGTCAACACCGGCCCATTCGGAGAAACCATCGGTGGCGATCGTCGTCCGGTGCAAAAGTGAAACTGAGGAGCAAACCATGAGTAATGAGCCAATTAAGTTCGCCTACTGGGTACCTAACGTGTCAGGCGGCCTGGTGATCAGCCAGATCCCTCAGCGTACCCATTGGGATGCCGCCTATAACCGCAAGCTGGCACAAATTGCCGAGCACGCCGGATTTGACTATGCCCTGACGCAGATCCGCTTTACCGCCGGCTATGGTGCCGATAACCAACATGAGTCGGTGACGTTTTCACAAGACTTGCTGGCCGCAACAGAAAAACTCAAGGTCATTGCCGCTCTGTTGCCAGGCCCGTGGAATCCAACGCTGGCGGCCAAACAGATAGCGACCATCAGCCACCTGTCCAACGCGCGTATTGCGATAAATGTCGTCAGTGGTTGGTTCCGCGGCGAATTCAAAGCCATTGGTGAACCCTGGTTGGATCATGAAGAGCGCTATCTGCGCTCTGAAGAGTTTATCCGCTGCCTACAGGGTATCTGGCAGCAGGATAGCTTCACCTTTGCCGGCGATTTTTACCGCTTCCGCGACTATTCATTGAAGCCGAAACCGCTTGACCTGCAGCCGGAAATTTTTCAGGGTGGTAGCTCAAGAGCCGCACGCGATATGGCAGCACGGGTCTCCGACTGGTATTTCACTAACGGCAATACTCCAGAAGCTATCCGTCAGCAGGTTGATGATATCCAACACAAAGCCGCGGAAAATCAACACAAGGTGAGAATCGGCGTCAATGGGTTTGTTATTGCCCGCCAAACTGAACAGGAAGCACAAAGCGTACTGCGTGACATCCTTGATCATGCCAATCCCGATGCGGTGAAAGGCTTTCAATCTGAGGTTAAAAATGCCGGTAGCGCCTCACCAGAGGGAGAAGGTAACTGGGCTAAATCAACGCTGGAGGATCTGGTGCAGTATAACGATGGATTCAAAACCAACCTGATTGGTACACCGCAGCAAATCGCAGAGCGGATTATCGCTCTAAAACAGTCGGGCGTAGATCTGATGCTACTGGGCTTTCTGCACTTCCAGGAAGAGGTGGAATTCTTTGGCCGTGAAGTGATCCCACTGGTGCGTGAGCTGGAGCGCCAGCAGCAGCCGGTGCCAAACCATGGCTGATCGGCAGATAGTCATCATTGGCGGCGGTTTTAGTGGTACAGCCCTGGCAATTCATCTGGTGCGCAGAGGAACGGCTGGGCTGAAGGTGGTGATTATTGAGCCTCGTGCCCAGCTGGCGCAGGGCGTCGCTTACGGTACCCTCGATCCGGCACACCGCATCAATGTACCCGCCGCCCGAATGCAGCTTTCCGACGAGGAAGAAGGCGATTTCGACCGCTGGTTCCGTGCTTCGGTAGCCTTCAAGCAGGATGTAAAGGCTCTCAGACCCGATGGCAGCCTCTATCCACAACGGGGGCAGTTTGGCCGCTATATTGCCGAAAAACTGGCTACCGCGCTAACCACCTCGGCGGTACAGGTCATCCACGTTCAGGACTATGCGGTGGCGTTACGCCACGGGGTTGTGCTGACGGCCTCCGGGCATACATACCCTGCCGATGACGTGGTGCTGGCCATCAGTCACCCGCCGCCTGCCGTACCGAAACAGCTTCAGCAGACACTGAAAGACCATCCAGGGCTGATTGCCAACCCGTGGTTGACTGAAGCTCTGGCAGAGGTGGGTAACGATGATCGGGTCGCGATCATCGGCACCGGTTTAACCATGTCGGATGTGGTTGCGTCGCTGCATCGCCAAGGGCATCGCGGGCCGATCCTGGCTTTCTCACGCCGCGGTCAACTCCCCCGTCCAAACCTGAGCGGAGACTATGCCGTTCGCCAGCTTGATTACCAACGACCGCAGGCAGCAACCGCCCGTGGCTGGCTGCGGCGGGTCCGGCAGGAGGTGGCACTGGCGAATGCAGAACATCAGCCCTGGCAACGGGTACTGGATGACATTCGTCTTAACGGCCAGCAGATTTGGCAGCAGTGGTCACTGCAAGAGCAACGGCGTTTTCTGCGTCATCTGCGCCCATGGTGGGACGTACATCGTTATCGCATCGCGCCGCAGGTCAGCGATGTTCTGACCGACATGCAGCAAAATGGGCAACTTGAAGTGCTGGCCGCCAGCCTAAAACAGGTGTCCGTGGATAACACGGCCCTCGCCCTGACGCTAAAAGCACGTGGTCGTACGACAACAGAAACACGGTTGGTGGATAAACTGATTGTCACGACCGGCCCGGCACACGGCGCGTTGTTGCAGAGTGATGCTTTGCTGAAACAGCTCACCAGTGAAGGGATAATCCAGCCCGATCCGCTGGCATTAGGAATTTGGGTCGACGCCTGTTCCCGGGCAATGAACCGCCAGAATCAGAGCAATGAGCACCTGTTCGTCGTCGGCCCCGCCGCCCGTGGCCGTTTTGGCGAGCTGATGGGATTACCGCAGGTAGCGCAACACGCAGAATCGCTGGCGCAGCAGTTGCTGAGTCCCCTTAGGTCTGAAAACCAATAAAAAAGGCGTAATCTTGCGATTACGCCTTCATCAACATCCTGCGGTTATTTATTTTACGCCGCGAATACGCTGCGCCAAACCTTTGAGGAAATAACGCAGCATCTGATCACCGCACGGGCGGAAGTTTTTGGTGCCTTCTTTGCGGAACAGCGCACTCAGTTCCGGCTTGGAAATGCGAAAGTCAACGGCGGTAAAGATTTCGTGCATGTCGGTATCTTTCAACTCAAACGCCACACGCAGCTTTTTCAACACCAAATTGTTGGTGATCGGCAGTTCCACTTCCGGCGCAGGGAACTTGTCATCTTTACCGCGCTTGAAGTACACCAGACCGTTCAGGAAATGTGCCATGACTTCGTCCGGGCATTTTTCGAAACCGGGCTCACCTTCCTTGATGACGTAAGCACCCATTGCCGAGACCGCTACGTCGAAATTATCCAGCTTGATAATCTCAACCATTTTCGCGTCGTTGATGCCCAGCATGTAGCGCACGCTGCGCAGCACGTCATTGTTGATCATAGAATTGCCTTTAGCTTGTAAACCGGAAGAGCTGTGCGCATTGTGAAATGAAAAATACACCCTGTACCCAAAATATATAGCGCTGCATTGCGGCGGCAAGTTTGTGCGCCCCGGTTACCTATGTGACCGAGGCGCACAAATGCAGCCAACAAAGAGGCAGCTTCAAGTATGACGGGTACGGCCGCACAGCTTGAATATGTGCGGCAGTATAGGGATCAGAGCGGGGTTTCTCAATCGATTTGGCTTTTTTGCTGATACAGCGGGATGTCTTCGCCAATGATGTATTTATTACGCAGAATCGACGACACCTTATCCATAATCATCACCACCACCACCAGTATCAGGGTGATAAACATCACGACATCCCAGTTCCACAGCCGCATGTTCTCCGCATACACCAGACCAATCCCCCCTGCCCCAACGAAGCCCAGCACCGCTGCAGAGCGGGTATTGGATTCAATCTGGTACAGGCTAAGTGCCAGAAAAGTGGGGAACGACTGGGTAAAGATACCGTAACGGTGCTTCTGCAGACCGTTGGCACCGACTGCCGTCAGACCACGGCTTGGGGATTTCTCCACAGCTTCATGGCCTTCAGCATACAACTTGCCGAGTAACCCAACGTCTTGCATCACGATCGCCAGCACACCGGCCAAGGGCCCCATACCGACGGCGCGTACAAAAATCAGACCCCAAATGGCCATGTCGATACCGCGCAGAATATCCAGCAAGCGGCGTACGACCACGGAGAGCGGCCGTAGTAATGGTGTCGACATCACGTTGCGCGCAGCAAAGAATGACAGCGGCAATGCAATCAATGACGCGGTAATCGTACCGGCGAACACAATGCCGATAGTGATAAAGATTTGCTGGAAGTAGTACATAAACGGCCAGTTAACAAAATCATGCCAAACGAACATGCGCATAAAGTAGCGGCCGAGCTGTTGGCAGCCGTTAATAAACTGCGGCCAGGAGATCCCAAAGAACTGGAAGAAAAATAGATAATATAAAACGATAGCCGTGGCGATAATCCCGACAGTACGCAGGTAACGGCGCTGCTGTGAAAAAATCTCTGGGTGCTCTTGTTTAAGAGTCTGTAGCTTTTCAGCCGAGATGGTTGGTGCTGACATCATTTTTTCCCCTCCACGACCCGTTTGCGTAGTTCACCTGAGGCATAATCCAGCAACGAAACCACCACGATAATAAGCAACAGCGTCATACTGACCTGATCATAGCGATCGAGCTTGATATTGGTCATCAGTTCCTGCCCGATGCCACCTGCACCCACGAGTCCAAGAATGGTCGACTGGCGGAAGTTAACTTCCAGTCGCATAAAACTGTATGACAGGAATACCGGTTTCACCTGTGGCCACATGCCGAAGCGCATGCGTTGCAACGGCGTTGCGCCGCAGGCGGCCAGCCCGCGTACCGGTTTGTTGGACGCCGTTTCAATTGACTCATAAAACAGTTTTGTCAGGCTGCCGATGGTGTGCAGCGCCAGTGCCAAAAAGCCGGGAATAGCACCGATGCCGAAGGCCATCACAAACATGACCGCCCAGGCCAATTCTGGCATGGTGCGCAAAAATGCCACTAGCGTGCGGATCGCCATGCGCAGTGATGCCGGGCTATGGGTGTTATTGGCCGCCAAAAACGCCAGGACTCCCGCCACCAGCACTGAAAGGATGGTCGCCGCCAGCGCCAGTTGCAGCGTTTCCCAAATCAGCGGCAATTGGATGTTCAGTCGATAGCCCCAGTAGGCAAATGACCCTTCGGTATGGCTATCGGCAAACAGCAACGACCAATGCAATGTCGGGATAGTTTCTGCCAGATAATCAAAGAAGTGAGGGATCGACACCCATACGGTGTGCAAGTTGAACTCGGCGATGTTGCCGGCACCCAGATAGAGCACCACCAGGCCAAGCGACCAGATCAATGTCTCGCGTTTTTGCTTACTGCGGACTTGCTGGTAATAGTGCGCAAAATCTTTATTCAAAATAGGTTTCCATCTTATGAAACAAGGGGCTCAGCACGCTGAACCCCTTTGGATCGGTCAGGACGTAATCCGATGATTAACGGTCGCCTTTGGTCAGCTCACGCTTCATATCGATGATGTTCTGGTACTCTGCCAGCGTCGTTTCACCGATGTGCTGTTTGCCGCCCATCGCTTTGATAAAGCACTGGTGGTCATCCTTATCCAGCTTCTTGATCGCGGTGACAACTTTGGCTTTGAACTCCGCTGGCAGCGCGTTGCTTACCAGGATCGGGCCATTCGGGATCAATGGCGACTGCCAGATAATGCGGATCTGTTTCATCAGGTCTGGATGATCCATACGGATCATGCGGGTGAACGCGCCGCTGGTGTAACCGGTGTTGTAGTCGCCGATCATCGACGCCCAGGTTACGGCACCTTCGAACTGACCATTCAACACACCGAGGACATCTTGCTCATGGCCGCCAGAGAAGGTGACGCTAGAGAAAGTGTTGTTGTATTTGTTGTCGACGGTACCGCCGAACAGTTTCTTGAATTCCTGATTCGGGATCAGGAAGCCGGAAGTGGAATCCGGATCGGCGAAACCAACAGCTTTGCCTTTCAGGTCTTCCAGCTTTTTATACGGGCTGCCGGCTTTAACGATCACAACCGAGTGATAACCACGTGACTGGTCAACGTCATCAACCGCGATACCCACAATGTCTACGGCTTTCGGATCCTTGATGTACACCGACGCAAATGACGACGGTGACATACTTAGCACCAGGTCAATCTTGCCGCCCAGCAGGCCCTGAATCACGCCGGAATAGTCAGAAGAGTTACGCAGTTTGGTGTCCACGTTCAGTTCTTTATCCAGGAACTGCTTCACGCACTGGTTATCACCGATCTGCTGGGTGGCGTTTTGCCCGCCGAGAATCCCCAGATTCAGTACTTTAGGTACATCCGCTGCCGTTGCATTAAAGACCATCATCGCGCCAGCCATCAGGGTGGTCAGACTCAATACTTTTTTCATTACGATGCCTTGTGTGTGTAAAGGTAAAAGTGAAGAAATACTCAATGGATCTGATTGGCGTCCTCGCCATACAGCTGGTGCAATATCCGTTCGTTCAATTGCGAAGGGTGCCCGTCAAACACGATCTTGCCCTGGGCAATGCCGATCACCCGGGTGCAATATTCTTTCACCAGCTCGACCGAATGCAGGTTCACCATGACCGCAATGTCGTTTTCACTGACTTTTTGCAGCGCATCCATAATGCGACGGGTGTTTTTCGGATCGAGTGACGCCACCGGCTCATCGGCCAGCAGGATTTTGGGGTTTTGCATCAGCGCCCGGCAGATCGCCACACGCTGCATCTGGCCACCTGACAGGTTCTCGGCACGCTGTAGGGCATGCGGCAGCATATTGAGCCATTGCAACAGTTCGATAGCACGAGCACGGTCGGCGTCATCAAACATTTTGAAGAAGGATTTCAGGGTAGAGGTGTGGCTCAGACGGCCCAACAGCACGTTGGTCATCACATCCAGCCGTGGTACCAGGCAGAAATCCTGGAAGATCATGCCGCAACGGGCACGCCACTGACGCATCTGACGGGCGGAAAGCTGGGCGATATCCTGCGCTACGCCATCGTCCTCAAAATGCAGCATCTCGCCACAGCTCGAAGGAATCGTCCCGTTTAAGGTATGGAGCAGCGTGGATTTACCGGCGCCGGAACGCCCGATCACCGCAACAAACTCACCAACGTGCAGATCGAAATTGATATCGTCCAATACCCGTTGCTGAGATTTATATGCTTTACCTAAGCCTTTTACCGATAACACCTTACGAGATGGAATCGCTTGTTGCCCTGGAAAGTCAGTCGGTGCAAGTTTTAACAGTGCCTGAGCCATATGATTTCTCTGGTTTCAGTGGCTAATCATTATGGGCACCTATTAACGAATAACTTTGTGACAACGGGATGATGGTTTTATGGCTGGGAAATGACGCGTGATCAAGCTCATCACCGGGATGACGGAAGCATCCCGGTGCGTTTCAGTTCAATTCAGAGTAAAGAAATCCAGCCCCAGAGCGGCCTTCACCTGCCCCAGCGTTTGTCGACTGATCTGATCGGCACGTTGAGTGCCCTGTTGCAGAATGCGTAGCAATTCGCCCTTGTCGGCCATGTATTCCGCTCGTCGGGTGCGGATCGGCTCCAGCAAGCTTTGCAGACAATCTTCCAACAGACGTTTGATTTTCATATCTCCTAACCCACCACGGCGGTAATGTGCCTTCAGCTCTGCCACCAACGCAGCATCCTCACAGAAAGCATCCAAATAGGTGAACACCATATTGCCTTCAACCCGGCCAGGATCGTTGACGTTCAGATGACCCGGATCGGTAAACATGCTCATTACCGCCTTATGCACCTGGTCGGCACCGGCACCCAAGGTGATGGTATTGCCACGCGACTTCGACATCTTGCCCTGCCCGTCCAACCCCGGCAGACGGCTCACGTTACTCAGCAAAGGCTGGCATTCCGTCAATACCGCTTGGCCGGCAATGCGATTGAAACGCCGGACGATCTCGTTGGTTTGCTCCAGCATCGGCAGTTGGTCGTCGCCGACCGGCACGTGAGTGGCACCAAAGGCGGTAATGTCCGCCGCCTGGCTAACCGGGTAGACCAGAAAACCGGCCGGCAGGCTGCGAGAAAAATCCTTTTCGAGGATTTCACTTTTCACCGTCGGATTGCGTTCCAGCCGCGCCACACTGACCAGATTAAGGTAATACATCGTCAGTTCCGCCAACGCAGGCAGTGCAGATTGCAGGCAAATTGTGGTTTTGTGCGGGTCGATACCCACCGCCAGATAGTCAGCCACCAGATTAAGCACATTGGTGCTGATTTTTTGCGGATTGCTGCCGTTATCGGTCAGCCCCTGTAAATCGGCCACCAATACCGTTTGCTGATGCTGCTGTTGCAACTCAACGCGCTGGCGCAGTGAACCGACGTAGTGGCCTAAATGCAGGGATCCGGTGGGACGATCGCCGGTCAGAATGGTATAGCTCATTGCATTGCTCCTGAAAGTCAAAAACCGCCGGAACAACGCAATAAAAATGCCGCCAGAACCGGCGGCATTAAAAAAGAGGTGTGAATACCCGTGCCGCCTTTAGAAGAGGCGCCACCAAGACTGATTGAGTGTGGATTGCATCGGTATATTCATGCTTTTAAGGTATCCCCCCGGTATGCGGGTTGTCAATCACCGCAGGTTGCCAATTCAGCGCCTGTTCAGCGGCAATACGCCATTGGCGCAGGCCGAACAAGAATGGGATGCGGTGATCGAAGGGAATCTGAAAAGTACCTTCCTGTTTACCCTGGCGATGTTGCCACACCTGAGCAAACCGGGCGGCCGCATCATTAATCTGAGCTCGATTGCCGCCCAATGCGGCAGCGGCAGCGCGGGTGCATTAGGTTATTCCGCCGCCAAAGCCGGCGTGCAGGTTTTTACCCTCAGTTTGGCGCGTGAACTTGGCGAGTTGGGGATTACTGTCAACGCCATTGCGCCGGGCTTTATCGCCGATACTCGCTTCTTCGGCACCGGGCTACCGCAGGATCGCATTGACGCCATCGCCGCTGAAACGCCGATGGGCCGCACCGGCCGGGTAGAAGACATCGCCAGCGCCGCACTGTGGTTAGCGTCAAAAGAAGCCTCGTTCGTTACCGGCACCATCACCTCGATTAACGGCGGCGCGCGGGTCGGTTAAGAAAGCGTTACATTGCGCCATTTGCGTTCCTGGCCCATCGCGTTAGGGTGAAGGGATCCAACCTGAAAAAGGAACGCAGTATGAAGATCGGATTTGCCGGACTTGGCGGTATGGGCAGCGCGATGGCTGCCAATCTGTTACAAGCGGGCTATACGCTGAAAGTATGGAATCGCTCCCCTCAGGCAGCACAACCGTTGGCCGCCGCCGGAGCCCAGCAGGTACAGCAGGCTGATGAACTGGCCGACGTGAATGTGCTGATCACCATGCTGGCAAATGACGCCGCGACCGAACAGGTGGTGGTGGAAAGCGGGTTGCTGCAACGACTGCAACCGGGAACCATCCACATCAACATGGCGACTGTCTCGGTCGCACTGGCCAGGCGACTGGCTGCGTTGCACGCGCAACACAATATTGGCTATATCGCCGCACCGGTACTGGGGCGGGTAGACGTTGCCGCAGCCGGTAAGCTGAACATTCTGGCGGCAGGCGATGCGCAACTGATCGCCAAAGTGCAGCCGCTGTTTGAGGTACTCGGCCAGCAGACCTGGCATTTTGGCGAACAGCCCGAACAGGCCAATATCGTCAAAATCGCCGCCAACTTCACGCTGGCCAGTGCGATTGAAGCGATGGCCGAAGGCAGTGCGCTGGTGCGCAACTATGGGGTTTCCGGCGCGGATTATCTGCAAATGCTCAGCAGCACCCTGTTCGCTTCCCCGGCCTACAAGGGTTATGGTTCCCTGATTGCCGAAGAGAAGTTCGAACCGGCCGGCTTCAAATTAAGCCTGGGTATGAAAGACGTGAGCCTGGCATTGGAGGCCGGTGCCAACAGCCACACCCCCATGCCGTTCGCCAGCGTGTTGAAGGACAATTTCCTTGATGCGGTGGCGCAGGGCGATGCAGATTTGGACTGGTCAGCGCTGGCCAAAGTGGCAGCACGCAGGGCGGGATTGAAATAACGTTAGCGGGCCCAACGCATATATCGGGCCCGCTTTTTATCCGGCGCTCAAAAGTGAATTTCCGCCGTCGGCAGTGCGTTGATCAGTACGCCGAAACTTTCGATGCTAGATAACGTGGCATTGTGATGATCACGAATCTGCTGACCGGTCGCGTGCGCTTTGTCGTGACTGGTATGTGCATCGGCGGCCAGCGTCACCGGGTAGCCTAACCCAGCGGCACGACGGGTGGTGGTGTCGACGCAAAACTCGCTGGAGTAGCCGCAGACCACCAGGTGCGAAACACCATTAGCCACCAGCAACGGCCCCAGCCCGGTCCGCAGGAAGGAGTCCGGCGTGGTTTTCTCCACCCGATGATCGCCGTCTTGCACTTGCAAACGGCGGTCAATCTGCCAGGCATCGCTGCCGTGCGCCAGCTCGTCGTCCGGGGTCTGGTGCTGGATAAAAATTACAGGTACTCCGGCCCGACGGGCAGCGGTGCTCAAGCTGTTAATGCGATTAATCGTCGCCTCTGCATCTGCTGGCGGCGGCGTAAATAATCCTTTCTGCACATCAATAATCAACAGCGCTGACTTCATGATAACCCCCGTGAATAGAATCGGAAATTAGCATACCGGTTGGCGTGGGCGGAAGATATGGTCAACCCCCTGTTCACGCAACTTATTCACCAGATCGTGACCGCCATTCGGCGTCGCGTGCGCCAGCAGGCGCTCGGCTTCAAATACCGGACTGGCCCAAAAAATATTCACCGGGTCGCCATATTGTTTCGGCAGGTTCAGATGTTCACTATAGGGGTAAAACGAGGAGGACAGCACGTAGCCCTCATAACCCTGAGGTGCCACCTCCGATTCCAGAGTATGACCTTCGCCAAACCACGTAATTTTAGCCCATGGCGCATGGGCGAACCCGGCCAGTGCGCTGGCCATCTGCACAGCATTCTCTTCGTTCATGTACTGGCCATCGATGGCGATGCCCATTTCCATACGGCGATAGCGGGACGTGTCGTCATTAAACAAAATCTCCACCCACGGCATCGGTCGGATGCTGACACCCATGGTGAGAAAATAGTAGATACCATCACGCTCATGCTGAGTAATCGCCATCGGTGGCCATTTACCCTGATCGATCGCATAGTATTTAACCGAAGGGCCAAAATGCTGATCGTAAATCGCCTGATAGTCGTTCTGCATTTTTGGCCATGGGTTACCCTCTTCCCGCTGCCAACTGCGCCAGAACTGACGGGTGTTTTCCGCCAGCGCATACTGGGTATTGGTCGACGCGGATCCGAGTGGATAAGCCAACGGGCTCTCTTTGATACAGCTGGCGGAATAGCATACCGAATGGTCGATATACAGACTCCAGCCAGGGATCACCGCCAACAATTGACCGTAATACCACAGCGCCGCACCGTCATCACTCTCTGTCCATACCACCATCAATCCTTCCGGATTCAATGGCGCTTCGCCTTCCAGATTGCGGCAAAATTCGGCCGCCAGCATCGGTGGCTGGCCCAGCGCCAGTGCTGCACTGTCTTCTTGCAGTGGCGCAGCCGCCAGGTTGCGTAACCAACAGGCACGCACCTGGAAACGTTCGCTATTTTCTTCTGAAGGATAAATATAAAAATAGGCAGCCCGACTATCTTGCTGAACCACCGCCACCAGCGTCTGGTTCTCATTACTGACTTCAGCAAGTACGTGTGACTCGTTCATATAACCTCAAATAGGGTCAAGGCGCAGAATAATGCTGCACGCTAAATAAAATGGAATTTGGCTTGTGCCCAGTGTAAAGCGCATTAGCGACAGGATCACCCGTAAAAGTCTCAAAAGTGGTCCTAAACATTGGGTTATTGATGACAATTATAGTGTGTGATGACTCAGGCAGACCGACCAATTCGGCGTAAGGCTCGCTGATAGGAACCGTTACGCATCGAAGAACGCAGCACTTTACCGACGCCACCGGCACCGACTCTCACCAGCCGCTGCCGCAATGCACTGGGATAAAAACCAAACTGCTGTTGCGCCCAATCCGGCAACAAATCGATACCAGCCTGCATCACCAGGGCACCAAAGGGCCGCGCCAGCGTGCTCGGTGCCGGGGCTGCCAGCAGAATGCGCGCCACTTCCCGCGTGCGTTCATCGCACATCAACTGAGGCCGCATCCGTTGCAGGTAATCCTCCACCGCGGTACAGGAGGTAGGAATATCGCGTGCACCCAAGGCGGCAGCTACACGCGCAGATTCACCGTAATAGCGGTCTTGCTGGTCTCGGGAGAGATGCGGGTTGCGATAGCGCAAATGGCTGGCCAAAAAACAGCTGCTTTCCACCACGTGTACCCAAGTGAGTAAGTCAGGATCGCTGGCGGCATAGGGCCTGCCGTCGCTACTGATCCCGTTGACCTTCAGATGAATCGCTTTCACTTTGGCGATCAACCGTTCGGCCTCTGCGGTAGGGCCAAAGGTGGTGACAGACACAAACTGGCTGGTACGTCGCAAACGGCCAAGCATATCGTCACGGAAGTTGGAATGATCCCACACCCCGGCCAGCGCCAAGGGGTGCAGCATCTGCAATAACAAGGCGCTGACACCGCCGCACAACATAGAGGTAAAGTCACTGTGTACTCGCCAGATGACCGACTGTGGACCAAACAGGCCCGGATCACCCGGCGGATTTTCAAAATCGACACCGCCGAGAGCCAGCCCGGTCAGACTGATCACCTGTTTTTCTATTGCTGCGCGTATGACTTCCATCCTGCTGACCCCGCTTACCTTTCGGCGGTCAGTGTAGCATGTCGGCAAGCGGCGCTTTTAACTCTGCGGGTCGCGATCGTTGAGCAAGACAATTTTGCCGGCAAAACTACGGTCTTCCAGTCGACGATGGGCCGCCGCCCCGTCGCTAAGTGGGAAGGTTTCGATATGCGGCACAGCAAATTCGCCGTTCTGCCAGCTGCTGAACAAGCGTTCGGCGCGATCACGTCGCGCTTCGCCACTGTTGAGATACGTCCAGAGGTCGCCACCGACTACGCCTTTGGAGTCCATCATCAAGCTATAAGCAGAAATTGCCGGGGCCTCGCCGCCCGCCATCCCAAAAGTTACCACACGACCACCGGGGCGCAGTGCGTCAATGCTCTGCTGCAATGTGATACCCACCGAGTCAAAACCATACTCCACGCCGCCGTCGGTCAACGCGGCAATTTGCGCAACCCAGTCTTGCTGATAGGTGAAGGCCGCTGCTGCGCCGTTATTCATAGCAATCTGTTGTTTATGTGCCGAAGACACCACAGCGTAAACCTGCGCACCCCGTGCAACCAGCATGCGAGTCAGGATTTGCCCAACACCGCCAGCCGCTGCATGCACCAATGTACGATCGCCCGCTTTTACCTGCACGCTGTCATTAATCAGATATTGTGCCGTCAGCCCCTGCAACAAAATAGACGCGGCTTCTACATCACTTAGCGCCTGCGGCAGCCGTAACGCATGTTCTATCGGCACATTGATGCGCGTAGCATGGCAGAAAGGCACATCAGCAAAACCAATTCGCTCCCCTACCTGCCAACCTTTGACACCGGCACCCACAGCAATAATGGTGCCCACACCTTCGTAACCGCCAATATGTGGCGGATTGCCATGCAGTACGTAATTGCCCTTGCGACGGTAAATATCGGCAAAATTCAACCCGGCAGCCCCCATTCGCACCTGCACCGCGCCCGCCGCTACCGCAGGCGTCGGCAGTTCAAGGTATTCGAGCACATCTGGCCCGCCAAATTGTTCAAACGCTAATGCATGCATGTTGCTGCTCCGGGAAATTTCCGCCAATAACGCACTGACGGTCGATAGAATGATTATCGCAAAGCGCTATAATCAAGCAAAGTGGCCCACAGAGCGTTCAGAAAACACCAGGGGTTTATAATGGATCGATTAACCAGCATGGCGGTGTTTGTACGAGTCGTGGAAAAAGGCAGTTTTGTCGCCGCGGCCGAGGAGATGGCTATCTCCCCAACCATGGTTGGCAAACATATCCGCCACCTGGAGCACCGGCTGAATGCACCACTGCTGAACCGAACCACCCGCAGGCAAGGGCTGACCGAGGCCGGTCGGGTGTTCTATGAACGCTGCCGCCGCCTGCTGGCCGATGCCGATGCCGCTGAAGCAAGTGCACGGGCCCTGTTGAGTTCCCCCAGTGGTCTACTGCGCATCAGTGCGCCCGTCACGTTTGGCAACCGCGTTTTAACGCCGATCCTGACCGAATTCCTCCAGCACCACCCGGAAGTAGAAGCCGAAGTGGTGCTGTCGGATCGTAAGGTGGACTTGATTGAGGAACGCTACGAAGCCGCGTTTCGCATTGGGCCAGTGGCGGATGATGGCTTGGTCGCACGTGCCTTGCCCGATTACCGCATGACATTGGCCGCCTCGCCGGACTATTTAGCAAAGCATGGTGCACCAAAGCGACCGGAACAACTCAGCACTCACAGCTGTTTTGGTTTCAGCCAGTGGGATGGCAACCACGTTTGGCGGTTGCAGGGGCCACAAGGGGAAATCAGCGTGCCGGTAAGGCCACGTCTGCGGATGGACTCTGGCGAAGGGGTGCGTCGGGCAGCGCTCGCCGGTTTTGGCGTTGTGTTACATGCCAGCATGTTGCTGGATGACGATATCGCCGCCGGCCGATTAATACAGGTGTTACCCGACTATTCACCACAACCGCGATCGATGCATTTGGTCTATCTGCCTGAACGACGACAGTCACCCAAACTGGAAGCTTTTATCGCCCTGACCGTCGCCAAACTGTGGGGGCGCGTTTAAAATTAATGGGTTCAATCATGGGGATTTCTATGATCACTATCAGAGCACGCGCAGCGGAAGATAATGCGCAACTGGCGGAGATTTGGCAGCGTTCGGTACGCGCCACCCACCATTTTCTCACTGAAGAAAACATCGCCCAGCTTTACCCGCTGGTACTCAACGACTATCTGCCGTCGGTCAACGTCTGGGTTGCGGAGGATCGGCCCGGGCATCCTTGCGGTTTTATCGGGTTGGATGGCAATAAGGTAGAGATGTTGTTTATCGATGCTGAGCAACGTGGCAAAGGCGTTGGCAAAGCCCTACTGACACACGCCGAATCGTTACATAACGAATTGCAGTTGGACGTCAATGAGCAAAACCCGCAGGCCAGCGGTTTTTACCGCCACTACGGTTTTGAAATTACGGGGCGCTCTGCGCTCGACGGTCAGGGTAATCCCTTCCCGTTACTGCACATGAAACTGACCAAACGTTAAATAACTCCAAGCGGTCAGCGTGCACGCTGACCGCTATTTTCCCATCACTTCTGCTCATCATTTTATATATCAAATCAGAATAACTAATAGAATTTACATTCTTCCTGTCACTATCAACCCCCGGTAGGATTGCCCTGTATTCACCAGCAACAGACGTCCCGCCTGCCCCTTATTCCCAGAAACCGAACCCTGTCCGGTGTTACGCGTTCCAGGCGGAATGCTGTGATGTATTAATAAGGATTCGCTTCTCTATGATCGTTCTTTCGAACGTTTGCAAAACTTTTGACAGCACACAGGGCCGCGTTGTCGCGGTGGATGATGTGAGCCTTGCGGTAGAAGCCGGGCAGATCTACGGCATTATCGGCTACAGCGGTGCCGGTAAAAGTACCCTGATCCGTTTGCTTAACGGGTTGGAGTCCCCCACCAGCGGTAGCATTCAGGTCGATGGTTTCGATATCGGCGGCGCCAAAGGTAACGCGTTGCGCGAGGCACGGCTGAAAATCAGCATGGTGTTTCAGCACTTCAATCTGTTGTGGTCACGTACCGTCAGCCAGAACATCGCGTTCTCAATGCAAATTGCCGGCGTACCCAAGGCACAGATTAAACCGCGAGTGGCAGAACTGATCGCACTGGTTGGTCTGCAAGGCCGCGAAGATGCTTACCCGTCACAGCTCAGCGGCGGGCAAAAACAGCGTGTCGGCATCGCCCGCGCATTAGCCAATAATCCAGGGGTTCTGCTGTGTGATGAAGCCACCTCGGCGCTCGATCCTCAGACTACCGATTCGATTCTTGAGTTGCTGTTGGATATCAATCGCAAACTGAACCTGACCATTGTGCTGATTACCCATGAAATGCACGTGGTGCGAAAAATCTGCCACCGCGTGGCCGTCATGGAAAACGGCCGTATCGTCGAAGAAGGCCCGGTGATCGCTGTTTTCACCCGGCCACAGCAGCTGATTACCCAACAGTTCGTCAGGCAGGTCTCGCATTACCAAGAAACAGAGGAAAGTTTCAATCCGCTGCTCGCGCAACATCTGCCAGGTGCAATCTTCAAGTTGACGTTTGTCGGTGTACAAACCCATCAGGCCGTGATTTCAGATGTGATCCTGCGCTACAAGGTGAGCATTAACATCCTGCACGGCAAAATAAGCCAAACCCTGAATGGGTCCTTTGGTGAGCTGTATATCCACGCCGAGGGCAACGATCTGCAAATCGACAGCATGTTGAACTTACTGAAAGCACAAGAGATCGCCGTTGAGGTCATTAAACATGATTGAATCACTGTTCCCTCATCTGCGTATTGACCAACTGCTGAACGCCACCTGGGAAACCCTGTATATGACGGGCATTGCCGGGTTGGCAACGCTGGTGCTTGGTATTGTATTGGGCGTGCTTTTGTTCCTGACCTCACGTGGGCAGTTACTGCAAAACCGCGTCGTCTACTCACTAATCTCAGTGCTGGTCAACGTGTTCCGCTCCATTCCATTCATCATTTTAATCGTGTTGCTAATTCCATTTACCAAGACGCTGATCGGTACCATTTTAGGGGCCGATGCTGCGCTGCCAGCGCTGATTGTTGGCGCAGCGCCATTCTACGCGCGACTGGTTGAGATTGGTCTGCGTGAGGTAGACAAAGGGGTTATTGAAGCAGCCCGTTCCATGGGCGCTAAAACCAGCACCATTATCTTCCGCGTGCTACTGCCAGAATCCTCCCCGGCATTGGTTTCCGGTATGACTGTGACGCTGATAGCCCTGGTGAGCTACACCGCGATGGCTGGGGTAATCGGCGCGGGTGGTCTGGGTAATTTGGCCTATCTGGAAGGTTTTCAACGCAATCACGGTGACGTAACGCTGGTGGCAACGCTGACGATCCTGTTGATCGTTTTCGTTATCCAATTCATCGGCGACACCATTACAACAATGCTCGATAAACGATAAATAACCAGGGAATAATGATGATGAAAAAGCAAATGATGATGCTGGCTTTCGCCTCTCTGACTGCACTGGCCTCTTTTAGTGCAGCGGCAGAAACCAAGCTGGTGGTCGGCGCGTCCAATGTGCCACACGCAGAAATCCTCGAACAAGCGAAACCGATTTTGGCAAAAGAAGGCATTGATCTGGTGATTAAGCCTTTCCAGGATTACATCCTGCCAAACACCGCGCTGGCCAGCCACGACATTGATGCCAACTATTTCCAGCATGTGCCATATCTAAATTCGGTGCTGAAGGATCATGCTGGTGATAAGAGCTACGACTTCGTCAGCGCTGGCGCCATCCATATCGAGCCGATCGGCATTTACTCCAAGAAGTATAAAAGCCTGAAGGATCTGCCAGACAACGGCAAAATCATCATGCGTGATGCCGTGGCAGAAGAAGGGCGTATTCTGTCAATCTTTGAGAATGAAGGCGTAATTAAGCTGAAACCTGGCGTAAACAAGGTCGATGCGCGCATCTCCGACGTGGTGGAAAACCCGAAACATCTGAAGTTCCTGGCAAACGTGGAAGGCGCACTGTTGCCGCAGATGTACAACAATGATGAAGGTGATGCCGTGGTGATTAATGCCAACTACGCCATCGATGCAGGGCTGAATCCGACCAAAGACCCGATCGCGGTCGAAAGCGGTGAAAACAATCCTTATGCCAACATCATCACCGTGCATAAAGCCGACGTGAATAAACCCGAAATTGTGGCACTGGTAAAAGTGCTGCACTCCAAAGCGATTCAGGACTTCATCCGCCAAAAATACCAAGGCGCAGTGATCCCCGTAAACCAGTAATACAAAGCAAGGCCGCAGCAATGCGGCCTTTAGCCTTATTCAACCGTATCGCCCTTCCCTAGACTTTATTGCCCACCTGACTCAGGCGCGGCCATACCAGCATCAATGCATCCAGCAAACGGAATAAATCCTCACGGCTTGCCCCTTCACGCGCCTGAACTGACATCCCTTCGATGGTACAAACGATATATTTGGCCAACAGTGCGGTATCGGTTTTCGCCAATAACTCCCCCTTCTGCACCTTACGGTCAAAGCAGGCGCGCAGGCTGGCTTCATTCGAATGATGTTTCTTGCGCAGCATCTCGGCAACGTCATCAGATGATGATGACAGTGCCGCAGACGCACACACCATAAAGCAACCAGAAGGCGTATCCGGATCGGTAAACACCTCCGCCGAAGAGCGCACATAGGCTTCCACGATTTCAGCGACCGGCAGATCCCGCTCCAACAGTTGATTAGTGCAGGTGGTGTATTTTTGCAGATAACGTTCCACTGCCGCGCGGAATAACCCTTCTTTGTTGCCGAACTCCGCATACAGCGTCGGCGCTTTGGCCCCAGTCACCTCGACCAGATCGGACAGCGACGTAGATTCATAACCATGCCGCCAGAACAGATCGAGTGCACTATCCAGCGCACGGTCACGATCAAACTGTTTCGGTCTGCCACGCGTTTTTTTGGCGCAGACGTCTTCATTGATACTCATAGACCCTCTCTTATCCTGCCCCGCAGCAGGGCTCACGAATTAAATTAACGATCATTATAAAAAAATATTGCGCTCCCGTCGAGAAGCGATTAACATTTAATTATCGATCGTTAAGTAATCATAACGACACACATTTATTCACTCAGTTTACGCTTCTAGCATAGGAATTAACATCATGAAAAACTTAAAAATGACTCTTTCAGCTCTCGCTCTGGCCTCGGTTTCTTTCGGCAGCTTCGCAGCTGACCAGGTCCATAACCAACCAGCAAATCAGCAGGAATCAGGTGTGATCACCGTCAGTGGCGCTTCCGATCTCAGCTCTCTGGAAGCCAGTTTGGCAGCCAAAGCTGATGCAGCCGGTGCAAAATCATTCCGCATCATTGGAGCCGGGGGTAATAACCAACTTCACGGAACCGCAGTAATTTATCAATAACAATCAGTTAGACTTCATTCGTTGCCTAGATGATCGTGACTGACGTCTCGTCGAAAGAAGGCAAAAAAAGAATTAATTAACGAACACTAAAAAAATAGTTGCAAACCGCCGAACAGGCGTCTAACATTAAATTATCGATCGTTAATTAATTTAACGACCCAACAAAAAAACATCGTACAGAATATTGAGATAGGAAATAAGATCATGAAAAACCTGAAAATCACCATCGCTGCTATCGCACTTGCTTCTGCCTCTTTCGGCAGCTTCGCCGCAGACTTGGTTAACGCTCAACCGACAGATTTGCAAAAAGTCGGCGTGGTTACCGTCAGTGGTGCTTCCGACCTGACCAGCCTGGAAAACAAGCTGGCGGCCAAAGCAGATGAAGCGGGCGCTAAATCATTCCAGATCATCTCAACAACCGGCGACAACAAACTGCACGGTACTGCGATCATCTACAATTAATTGCTGATTCAGCAATTGTGCAAAGAGGCGGCCTTGGCCGCCTTTTGTTTTATGTAATCTGCGGCAGCATTCAGTCGCTTTGCAGATCCTTCAGCATGTAGATATTGCAACCGTGATGGCCGGTATTACCACGCTTCTCCGTCAACAAAGTGAAGCCCAGCGCACGATATAATCCCAGTGCTTCCTTCAATTGTTCAGTGGTTTCCAGATAGCAATAGCGAAACCCTGCTGCACGCGCCGTTTTCAGTGCCTGTACAACCATATAGCGCGCCATACCCAGCCCACGAACGCTGGGTTTGAAAAACAGTTTTTGTAACTCACAGTAACCAGCATCCCCACCCACCAAGGGTGCGATGCCAACCCCGCCCACCACCTTTCCTTCTTGTTCCAGCACCCAATACTTGCCGCCCTGATCGTGATAAACGCCCGTCAGGCGATCCAGGTCGGGATCGTGCAGGCTAACACCGTCCATTTTGTCCATGCCGTACTCGCGGAATACCGCACAAATAATACCCGCCATCGCTGCGTCATCCGCCTCGGTTATTGGACGAACCTGCAAGGCAGCCTCACGTTGTTTGCGAGCACTGCGTAATGCCGCAGCCATCTTTTTCATCGCCGCAGTCGTATCAGCCAATTCATCGTCGTCCAGCTGCGCCAACGCATCCTGCATAAAACCGTCGGCATTAGCATCAATCGACGCCAGCGTTTTACGCCCCAGCTTAGTGAGCTGATTCAGGTTGTGTCGTTTATCATGGGGATAATCCACAGCCTCAATCATGCCGGCGGCAACCAGACTACGCACAGCCCGGCTGGCGCTGGCTTTATCAATGCACAAACGGGTTGCCAGATCGGTAACGCCCAGTGGCAACGTGCTGACCTCAATCAGAATGTGGATCTGCAACGGTGAAAAACGCGACCCATTGCTCTGTTTATTCAACATGCCCAGCTCTCTAACCAGATTGCGTGACAACGCCCTGAAATCTCTGATGTCCATAGTCAATCATCCTGTCTCTGTGGGCAGTGAAACCCATCAGTTAGTTGATAGTGTTACCTAATTTTCACTACCATAACGGATATTTGATAAGGGATAAATATTGATCCGACATAACATCGACGCTCCTACGACAAGGCTAACAGAATTACCTTCTTCATTTAGCTAAATTGAAAAAATAAAAAACCAATTAACTTAAATTAAATAAATAATTAATCAGTCAAAAGTAGACAATAAAGCAAAGCAGATAAAATATGAATAATACACTTGCTCAATCCATTGTATTTAAATGAGTTATTAAACCTCTAATAACAACCATTATGTCGATATTAAGTTGTATTTTGTTACACATCCATGGCAGGATTACGGCGTTTAAATAGTCACAGTTATTCCCCCCATCTGTTTAAACGGTGGGCGTAAGGCGGTATGTCTTATGCTGTTTTATCATCATGGAGAGATTGCACTTCAATGAATAAATCACTCGTTATCTGTTCAGTCGCCCTTTCTGTCAGCCTGCTGGCCGGGTGTGCCACAGAATCCTCGCGTTCACTGGACGTACCTAAAGTGGCGTCCTACAACACCAGCTACCAAGGTCAACGCAGCCCTATTTCCGTCGGCAAATTCGATAATCGTTCCAGCTATATGAACGGTATTTTCTCCGATGGCGTCGATCGTTTGGGTAACCAGTCCAAAACCATCCTGATCACCCATCTGCAGCAGACCGGTCGTTTTAACGTCCTGGATCGCGCCAATATGGATGAGCTGAAAACTGAAGCCGGCATTCAAGGCAAAACCCAGACGCTGAAAGGCGCAAACTACGTGATCACCGGTGATGTTACCGAGTTCGGCCGTAAAGAAGTGGGCGATCACCAACTGTGGGGCATTCTGGGACGCGGCAAAACACAGGTGGCCTATGCCAAGGTCAATTTGAACGTGGTCAACGTGCAAACCTCAGAAGTGGTTTACTCCACGCAAGGTGCCGGTGAGTACCAGCTGTCCAACCGTGAAATCATCGGCTTCGGCGGCACCGCCAGCTACGATTCCACTCTCAACGGTAAAGTTCTGGATCTGGCAGTACGTGAAGCAGTCAATAACCTGGTTGCCGGTATCGAAAGTGGCGCATGGCGCCCTGCTAACTAACGGAATAGAAGCAGAAATATGATAACTAAAAAAATGGGTGGGGTGCTGGTCGCAGCAACCCTGCTGGCCGGCTGTGCCGCGCCAAAAACGCTCTACAACTGGGATGGCTACCAAACCTCGATTTATCAATATTACCAGCAGGATGGCCTCAGCCCTGAGCAACAGATTTTGACGCTAAAAGAAATCGTTGAAAAATCTCGCGCCAAGAATAAAGCCGTACCGCCAGGCCTGCATGCGCAACTGGGCCTGCTGTACAGCAAAACCGGTAATACCGAGCACGCCATGACCGAATTCAATACGGAAAAATCACTGTTCCCGGAATCGGCGCCGTTTATGAATTTCCTGATGGCCAAGGATAAGGGGAGCTTTAAATGAAACGTGCATTAGGTTTCTTCGGTATCGCTGTCACCCTGCTGCTGAGCGGTTGCGCCAAACAGGCTCCTTACGATTATGCTGCGTTCCACGAGAGCAAGCCGAAATCAATCCTGGTACTGCCACCGGTCAATCAGTCGCCGGATGTCAAAGCCAGCCACAGCGTGCTTGCCAGCACTACGCTGCCGCTTGCGGAAGCCGGTTACTATGTCCTGCCCGTCGCCGTGGTCGAGGAAACGTTCCAGCAAAATGGCCTGACTAACGCCAACGATATCCGCGCAGTCAGCATTCAAAAGTTGCATAAGATCTTCGGTGCCGACGCGGTACTGTATCTGGACGTCATTCAATATGGCACCAGCTATGTAGTGATTAGCAGTGAAACACGCGTCACCGTAAACGCCAGGTTGGTCGATCTGCGTAACGGTAAACAGCTTTGGGCTGGCAGCGCCACTGCCTCCAGCAACGAAAATAACAACAACTCCGGTGGCGGTCTGCTGGGTATGGTGATCAGCGCGGCCATCGCGCAAATCGCCGATACCATCAGCGACAAAGGCTTCGATATTGGCGCTATTGCCAATACGCGCTTACTGTCGGCAAACGGTAAAAACGGTGCCATTTTGTATGGCCCGCGCTCACCGCATTACGCCAGTCAGCGTTAACCTTCAGGGCGGCACATCCGGCCGCCCAAACCGAGTTTCCCTTTTGCCAAAAGTAGCCCATGCTGTAACAGGATGGGATGGGT
The DNA here is from genome assembly GCF_001590905.1 of Serratia grimesii NBRC 13537. Taxonomy (GTDB): domain Bacteria; phylum Pseudomonadota; class Gammaproteobacteria; order Enterobacterales; family Enterobacteriaceae; genus Serratia; species Serratia grimesii. Next base: position 115,452 of record NZ_BCTT01000006.1, on the reverse strand, counting down.
TGCGGCTCATCTTGCACCTTCTTTTGGCAAATAGGGACGCTGGCTCATGACGAAAAAAACCACGTTGCTGCAGTTTTTCCATTGGTACTACCCCGACGGCGGTAAGTTATGGCAGGAAGCCGCCGAACGCGCTGCACATATTGCCGAGTTGGGCATTACCGATCTGTGGCTCCCCCCTGCTTATAAGGGCGCCTCCGGTGGCTACTCGGTCGGTTACGACAGCTACGATTTATTCGATTTAGGCGAGTTCGATCAAAAAGGCAGCCGCGCCACCAAATACGGTGACAAAGAGGCGCTGGCCCATGCTGCCACAACGTTACACGACAATGGCGTGCGAGTGATTTATGACGTGGTATTCAATCATAAACTCGGTGCCGACGAGAAAGAACAGGTGCACGTGTATAAAGCGGACGCCAACAATCGCAATGATATTAACGATCAGGGCTTCGATGCGCTGGCCTATACCCGCTTCACCTTCCCCGGCCGACAAGGCACCTACTCTAAGTTCATTTGGGATTACACCTGCTTTGGTGGCGTTGATTATGTTGAACAACCCGATCAAAAAGGCGTATTTAAAATCGCCAATGACTATGGCGACGACGGCTGGAACGATCAGGTCGGCGACGAAAAAGGCAATTACGATTACCTGATGGGTGCCGACGTCGAGTTTCGCAATCCAGCGGTCGTGGAAGAACTGAAATACTGGGCGCGGTGGCTGATGGAAACCTTGCCGTGCGATGGCTTCCGTCTGGATGCCGCTAAACACATTCCGGCCTGGTTCTTTAAAGAATGGGCTGACCACGTACGCGACAGCGCGCAACGTGATCTGTTTATCGTTGCCGAATACTGGTCACACGATTTGGCCGCGCTACAGCAGTATATTGACCTGGTCGAGGGCAAAGTGATGCTGTTCGACGTAGCCTTGCACCTAAAGTTTCACCAGGCATCGAAGCAGGGGGACGGGTTCGACATGGCGCACATTTTCACCGATACCCTTACCGCCGCCGATCCCGCACATTCGGTCACGCTGGTCGCCAACCACGACACGCAACCGCTGCAATCACTGGAAGCACCGGTCGAACCTTGGTTCAAGCCTCTGGCCTACGCCTTGATCCTGTTGCGCGAACAAGGCGTGCCCTGTGTGTTCTATCCCGATCTGTACGGCGCCAGTTATAAAGATAAAGGGAGCGACGGCCAGGAATACCAAATTGATATGCCGGTTATCCCTGAACTGGAAAAGTTGATTCAAGCACGACAACGCTTTGCCAACGGCGTGCAAACCGATTATTTTGATGATAAAAACTGCGTGGCTTTCAGTCGCAGCGGTACCGCTGACGCCCCTGGTTGCGTCGTGGTGCTCACCAATGGCGCTGAAAGCAGCAAAACGGTTTCGTTGGGCGCTGAACTGGCACATAAAAACTGGCGTGACCTGCTTGGTCATCGGCAAGATGATGTCACCACCGACGAACACGGGAATGCTACTTTTCCGGTTAACGGCGGCAGCGTCAGCGTTTGGGTTCTGGCAGAAACCCTGTAGATAATGCGCCGCGGCGGCAATGTGTCGCGGCGGCAACAAACTAAATTTTGCCTTTCGGGTCTAAATTAGGGTAACACCTTAGCAAACCATTCACACCGGAGCCTAAATAGGGTACAAGGCTGCATGAAAATTCCAAAACGACTCCAGCCATTGGTAGATGATGGTTTAATCGACGACGTCATCCGCCGTTTGAAAAGTGGCAAAGAAGCCGACGTCTTTATCGTGCGCTGCGGCGAAGAGATCCGCTGCGCCAAAGTTTACAAAGAAGCAGACAAGCGTAACTTCAAACAGGCCGTGAACTACCAGGAAGGCCGTAAAGTACGTAACAGCCGCGATGCACGTGCCATGAGCAAAGGTTCTAAGTTCGGTCGCCAGCAGCAGGAAGAAGCCTGGCAGAACACCGAGGTCGATGCGCTGTATCTGCTCGCCAAAGCTGGCGTGCGCGTGCCACAACCCGACATTTGTCTGGATGGCGTGTTGCTGATGGAACTCATTACCGATGAAGAAGGCCTGGTAGCGCCCCGTTTGAGCGATGTGACCCTGACGCCGGAACAGGCACGGGCCGATCACGCACTGATGATGAACTACGCGGTGCGCATGCTGTGCGCTGGGCTGGTACATGGCGATTTGTCGGAATTCAACGTGCTCATGGACAAAAATGGGCCGGTGATTATCGATCTGCCGCAGGTCGTGGACGCTGCCGCCAATAACCACGCCAAAAGCATGTTCGAACGCGACATCAATAACATGTCGCATTATTACGGCCAGTATGCGCCTGAACTGCTTGGCAGCAAGTACGCCAAAGAGATTTGGGCGCTATATCAAGAAGGTAATCTGACGCCGGCAAGCGTGCTGACAGGCAAGTTTATCGAAAGCAATAAACGCGCTGATGTCGGTTCAGTTCTGGAAGAAATTCAGGCGGCAAGTGAAGAGCACCAACGCCAGCTGATGGCCCGTAACGAAGAAGATTGAACACCGCCCCGGTCATGTACCCGTGACCGGGGGCTATTCAATCCTGAAGACGTCAGGATGGCGTTCAGTGCCGCCTCATGGTAAATGTCCCCCAGATAACCGGCAATTTCATCCTCGGTCAATTCATCTGGCAGCACAATGTCGTAGCTGCGCGCATACTTGTGTTCCGGCAGTGTCACACGAAATAACTGCCATTGCGTCCCCACGCGTTTAACGCCCAGCAGGCGGCCGAACACATTAAAAATTATCATCACATTCCCTCCAACGCATATTTTACGCTATAACAAGCGAGTCCCTCGCGCCAGAAAGGAAAGCCAATGACCGCACATATACCGCAGTTCTGGCGTGACCCACAGCTCCCCTTTGTGGAAGCCCGAGCCATTGAAGATGGTCGTAAGGTCTGCTACGCCCTGCACAGCCATGAGATCTTTTCCATCGGCGCCATCACTGATGGCACCAGCATTTATATTAACGGCAGCCAACGGTTGCAGGTCAGTACCGGGGATGTGGTGATGATTAACCCGCAGCAAGCCCACGCCTGTAACCCAATCGGTGACCAGCGCTGGTCATACATCATGTTTTATATTGATGCCGCATGGCTGGGTAAATTACAGCAAGAAATCACCGGTGGCGAAGGGGGTTTTATCCCGTTCAACCCAGTGATCAGTCGTGTCCCTACTCTGTTCAACGGTCTGAACCTGCTTTATGCGCTATTGATTGACCCACAACGCTGCCATCTGGAAAAACACATTGCCCTGATAGAGTATTTCTCTGAACTGCAGATCCATCAGGGTAACGCTCGCCCGCCAACAACCGGGCACCCCAGGCTGGAAACAGCAGCGGCGTTTATCAGCACGCACTGCACCCAACCGCTGACGTTGGATGCCATCTGCCAGGCCGCGTCACTTTCACCGTCTTACCTGATCCGCGCCTTTAAGCAACGTTATGGCATGACACCGCACGCCTATCTGGTTAATCAACGCATTCAGTTCGGCCACCGGCTACTGAAACGTGGATATCCGATTGCCGCAGCCGCCAGCGAAAGCGGTTTTGCCGATCAGGCTCACTTTCAACGCACCTTCAAGCTGCTGTTGGCCGCAACCCCCGGTCAGTACCAAAACCCACGCTAAACACCGTCGGCCAGCAAATAGCAGGCGCTGGCCGCCAACAACAAAGCCATCAAGCGATTAAAACGCCGCACATTACGAGCCTGTTGCAGCAGACCTGTGAGCATTGCACCCACATAGGCCCAGCAAGCCACCGACGCATAACAAATCACAAAGTAAATCACAGCGAACTGCCACAACAACAGCCGATCGCCGTCGGCGACAAAGGCCCCCAAACTGGCTACCGAAGCCAGCCACGCCTTGGGATTTAGCCACTGCAAAAGGGCCCCATACCAAAAAGACGGCGCGTGCACTTGACTGCCGTTACCCAGCCGCCCGTCATCAAACCCCAATTGATAGGCCATAAACAGCAAGAATGCGATGCCAGCCCACTGGATCACCTGCGTCAGCACCGGCCACAACAGCAACAACGTGTGCAGCCCGAGACCTATCAGGATTAACAACAGTGTGAATCCCAGTGTGGCGCCAAAGACATGACGCAAGGTGGCTTTAAAACCGAATTGCGCCCCGGCGCTCAGCGCAACAATATTGACCGGACCGGGGGTAATGGAGGAGGCCAGCGCAAAAGCGGCCATCGAAATATAGATATTCATTACAGGCACCTGAGAAAGAGTTCACAGATGCCAGACTGACGATTTAGGCACTCACTGTATTGAACAGAATTACCCTACCGTTACGTCCTAACCCGGCATTAAGCCGATAAAGGTCGTTTTCTTACGTGGGCCGCTCATGAGCGCTTCCAGCTTTTCCACGCATTGCAGATAGTGTGGCGTTTTTTTGTGGGCGGCGACGGCCTGCTCGTCCCGGTAAGCCTCATAGATATAAAAACGCGTCGGGACAGTTTCATCCTGCAGCACGTCAAAACGCAGGTTACCCGGCTCCTCAATCGCCCCCAAGTGATTGGCGCGGAAGACTTCAATAAACTCGTCGATTTTGTCCTGTTTAACGTTAATTTCTACCAGAGTGACGTGCATGACTGCTCCTTGTTTCACCTTGAAGGCCAATGTGCTTTCCAACCATAGATTTATTCCCGCCGATTTACCCCCTGCAACGGCAATTTTGCAGCGCAGTTCACAAATCCCGCGCCCCTCTCCGCTTCCTCCACAAGAGTGAAGTGCGCGACATCTATAGTTAAGATCCAAACCCCAGAGAGTGTGAGCTATGGATAACTATTTGATGGCGCTGGACGCCGGTACCGGTAGCATTCGCGCGGTAATATTCGACTTGGCGGGCAACCAGATCGCCCAAGGTCAGGCCGAATGGCGGCATTTGGCGGTACCTGACGTACCCGGCTCAATGGAGTTTGATCTCACCCACAACTGGCAATTGACCTGCCAGTGCATCCGTCAGGCACTGCAAAATGCCGGCCTGACTGGCCAGGCAATTCGTTCCGTAGCTTGCTGTTCCATGCGCGAAGGCATCGTGCTCTATGATCGTAACGGTACGCCTATCTGGGCCTGTGCCAACGTTGACGCACGTGCCAGTCAGGAAGTCAGCGAACTGAAAGAGCTGCATAACCATAATTTCGAACGTGAGGTTTACCAGTATTCAGGCCAAACGTTGGCATTGAGTGCCATGCCGCGCCTGTTGTGGCTGGCGCATCACCGACCGGATATTTACCGACAAGCGGCGACGCTGACCATGATCAGCGACTGGCTGGCGAATATGCTGAGCGGTGAACTGGCGGTAGATCCCTCTAATGCCGGGACCACCGGCATGCTGGATTTAGTCAGTCGCGACTGGCGCCCTGCGCTGCTTGATATGGCCGGCCTGCGTGCCGACATGCTGTCCCCAGTGAAAGAGACGGGCAGTGTGCTGGGACATATTACTGAGCTGGCAGCACAACAAAGCGGCCTGCTGCGCGGCACTCCGGTCGTTATGGGGGGTGGAGATGTGCAACTGGGCAGTCTGGGGTTGGGAGTCGTACACGCCGGACAGACTGCGGTACTGGGCGGCACTTTCTGGCAACAGATCGTCAATCTGCCGGAACCGGCAACTGACCCAGAAATGAATATCCGCATCAACCCACACGTTATTCCCGGTATGGCGCAGGCAGAATCGATCAGCTTCTTCACCGGGTTGACCATGCGCTGGTTCCGCGACGCCTTCTGTGCCGAAGAAAAGCTGATGGCGGAACGATTAGGCGTAGACGCATACAGTTTGTTGGAAGAGATGGCGGCGCGAGTGCCGCCTGGAGCCTACGGCGTCATGCCGATATTTTCCGATGCCATGCATTTCAAAACCTGGTATCACGCCGCACCATCGTTTATCAACCTGTCACTCGACCCGGAACGCTGTAATAAGCAGACCCTGTTCCGGGCACTGGAAGAAAACGCCGCTATTGTATCGGCTTGCAACCTGGAGCAGATCGCCCGTTTTTCCGGCATGCAGGCGCATTCACTGGTGTTTGCCGGCGGCGGTTCAAAGGGCAAGTTATGGAGCCAAATCCTCAGCGACGTCACTGGCCTGACAGTACGCGTCCCCGTCGTGAAAGAAGCAACTGCGTTAGGCTGCGCCATTGCTGCCGGGGTGGGTGCCGGGCTGTATGAATCTCTGGCGCAAACCGGCGAGCAACTGGTGCGCTGGGAGCGAGAATACCAGCCGGATATGGCCAATCATGCACTGTATCAGCGGCAAAAAGAGACCTGGCAACAGGTCTATGCCGATCAGCTCACGCTGGTGGACCACGGCCTGACCACCTCGATGTGGAAAGCCCCGGGGTTGTGATCTTTACTCGGGCGCAGCTTGCTGCGCCCTTTGCATAATCTTATGCCGATTACGTCTTTAGCCTGACACTTTAGCGCCAATCACCGCCCTGCTTGCCTCCCGAGATTGTTCCCCCACGGAAACAGTGTAACTACCGCAAACGGATTTATCCGCCGCAGAGGTCTGCGTAAATTGTGACTTCTGTCACTCCGCGCTCGCCGCGCGGTATACACATTCACCTGGGACGAGCGGTACTATGCTGAATAATAATGATAAACCTGCACCATCACCCTGGCTGGCGATTTTTTCGCTCACCGTCGCCTGTTTTGTGATGGTCACCACCGAGTTTCTGCCGATCGGCCTGCTGACCAACATCGCCCCCTCTCTGGATGTCAGCACCGGCAAAGCAGGCCTTATGGTGACCGTGCCCGGCATTATCGCGGCGATCGCCGCACCGGCACTGAGCCTGGCAGCCGGTCGGCTCGATCGTCGCCTGCTGATGCTGGCGCTGAGCGTACTGCTGGCCATCTCCAATCTGGTCTCCGCACTGGCGGTTAACTTCCCCATGATGCTGCTGGGCCGCGTGTTACTGGGCATCTGCGTCGGCGGCTTTTGGGCCTTCGCCGCCAACTATGGCCGCCATCTGGTGCCGGAAGCCAGCCAGGGGCGCGCCACCGCGCTGATCCTCAGCGGTATTTCGGTCGGAGCCGTGTGCGGCGTCCCCGCCGGGGCCTTGATTGGTGACCTGTTCGGCTGGCGCGCCGCCTTCTTTGGCAGTGCGGTGCTGGCGATTGGGGTGCTGCTGGCGCAGCTGCGCCTTTTGACTTCCGTCCCCCCCACTCGCCCGGTCACCGTAAGCGATCTGCTGTTACCGTTGCGCCTGCCGATGGCCCGTACCGGGCTGATTGCCATCGTGCTGTTGTTTATCGGCCACTTTGCCGCCTATACCTACCTGAAGCCGCTGCTGCAACAAGTGTTTGTTCTCAGTCCATCGGCGATTTCTCTGCAACTGCTGGCCTATGGCGCTATTGGTCTGCTCGGCACTTTCCTCGGCGAGCGGTTGGCTGAACGCAGCCTGCGAGCCACCTTTATCCTGATCGCCGCGATGCTGGCAGCCATCCTGATCGTCTCACCGTTCCTCAGCGGTATCGCAGGCGCCACATTGATGGTGATGGTATGGGGGCTGGCATTTGGCGCGGTGCCGGTCTGCGCAACCAACTGGATGTTCGCCGCCGTACCGCAAGCACCAGAGGCAGGCCAGGCATTGTTGGTCTGTGTAATCCAGATTGCACTGGCCTCCGGCGCTCTGCTGGGTGGGGAGGTCGTCGACTGGCAAGGCGTCAGCAGCGCAATGCTGTTCGGTGGCGCACTCACCCTGTCCGCCGCGCTGGTTTTCGGCCTGACCTTGCGTTCCGGCATGATTGGCGCTAAACAGTCATAATCATTGTTCATCCACAGAAATACACCCCGGCATTGGTCGGGGTGTTGCAGTGAGAGCCTATGGATCATCATTTACTCGCTATCCGGGTGTTTAACCGTGTAGTCGAAACTGGCGGTTTCACCCGTGCGGCAGATTCGCTGCGGATGCCCAAGGCCACCGTCACTAAGCTAATCCAGAACCTGGAAGATCACCTGCAGACGAAGTTGTTTCAGCGTACCACTCGCAGCGTCTCAGTCACTGCTGAGGGCGAATGCTACTACCAGAGAACGGTAAAATGGCTGGCCGAGTTGGAGCAAATGGAAGGCAGCATGACCGAGTCGCAAAGTGCGCCACAGGGGGTATTGCGCATCGATGCCGGCGGCTCAACCGCTCGCCAACTGTTGCTCCCAGCGCTGCCGGATTTTATCGCGCGTTATCCGCACATTCAGATCGACCTCGGAGTAGGCGACCGGCTGATAGATCTGATTAACGACAGCGCCGACTGTGTGATCCGTAGTGGGCCGCTGGCCGATTCCACTCTGATTGCCCGCCGGCTGTTCGAACTTGAATGGGTCACCTGCGCCACCCCAGCCTATCTGGCGCGCCACGGCACGCCGCAACACCCGTGCGATCTGGAGCTGGGTTTTCCGCTGGCGCACTACCGCCATGCGCTGAACGATCGCATCCAGCCGCTGCACTTTGTCGATCGGGGCAAGGAGATTGATATCCAGCACCGCTATCACGTCAGCGTCAACGAGGGCAATGCCCTACTTGCCGCGGCATTGGCCGGGCTGGGCATTATCCAGACCTTCCGCTTTATGGCCCAGCCGCATCTGGACAACGGCGAACTGGTCAGCCTGCTGCAAGACTGGCAACCGCCCTCGGAACAGATGTACGTGGTCTATCCCTCCAATCGCCATCTGAGTGCCAAAATGCGCGTGTTTATCGATTGGGCCGTCGAGACCTTCACATAAACGAAAACTCCCACTACAGTTGCCGTATCAAAAACTGGGCTGGCAACCAGTTGAGTTGCGGGAGGTTTGTGGCGAAGAAGTGACGGTGATGTGCCGCACGCTGTAACCCGGCGCTTTGTGATATTATTAGACGCATTATTGTTATCACCCGGCAGGCACATACCATGGCATATATCCCAAAAAACTACGCGAGGCTGGAGACCGGCTACCGCGAAAAAGCGCTGAAAATCTTCCCCTGGGTCTGCGGGCGGTGCTCGCGCGAGTTTGTTTACTCCAACCTGCGTGAACTGACGGTCCACCATATCGATCACGACCATAGCAACAACCCGGAAGATGGCAGTAATTGGGAAATGCTGTGCCTGTATTGCCACGATCATGAGCACTCCAAATATACCGAAGCCGACCAATACGGCTCCACGGTGATTGCCGGTGAAGATGCGCAAAAAGACATTGGACTCGCGACTCACAATCCGTTTGCCAACCTGAAGTCAATGTTGAAAAAGTAGCGCTCACGGCGTGGCTATCATTGGTAGCTTAATAACTTATTAAGCTACCAAATTAAAAAATTCCCCTCTATTCTCTCCTTCCCAGAACATTCCTACTTACCCACTGGCTCAATTACCAGCAAAATAGGCTGTAAAGTTAACCGCATACGGCTTGGCAAGCCGCCGTAGTTGGTGCATATTGTTCAGGCGTTATTGTTGTTAACCTATTTAATTATCAACCTAATAAGCTTATTAACTTAATAAGTTACCAGCTTAATAAATTAAGAGATGGCAGCATGATTGTTTTGATTGGCTCGCAAAAAGGTGGCGTAGGAAAATCGACCAAGGCGGTCAATATCGCCGGATATCTGATCCTTAAGCAGGGAAAAACGGCCATCATCGTTGATGCTGACGATCAGAAATCAATCATGACCTGGTATAACGACCGCCAGAACGTGGAAGGCCTGCCACATATCCCTGTGGTCGCGGCCTCGGGCAAAATCAAAGAGACCCTGCTGGAACTGGATCGCCATTACGACTATGTCATTGTCGATACCGCAGGCCGCGATAGCGCAGAACTGCGTTCTGGTTTGCTGGCGGCCGATCTGTTCCTCTCTCCATTGCGCCCATCACAGATGGATCTCGACACCGTCGGGTATCTGTCGGAAATGTTTGCCACCGCACAGGAATATAACGAGAAGGTGAAAGGCTACATTGTGCTGAACATGTGCCCAACCAATATCTTTATTAATGAAGCTAACGAAGCGGCGCAGGTATTGAGTGAATACCCAGAATTGACGTTAGTTAGCAACCGTCTGTGTGATCGCAAGATCTACCGTGATGCCTGGGGTGAAGCGATTACCGTGCACGAGGCACATAACGCAAAAGCGCAGGCAGAAATCGAAAGCCTGGTAAAAGAGGTGATTCTGTGAAAAAGCGCACCCCAACCCACCGCATGTCAGAAGACGAATTTATTAACAGCGCCACCTCACATACCTTGTTAGTGCCTGCCCCCGAAGCCAAACCGCAGGGCCGCAAACGCACTTATAAAGCCATTTCTGTTAGCCTGACCGATAACCATGTCGATGCTATCGATGAAATTATTATGCAGGCCGCGCGTAACGGTGTCGTGCGCATTACCCGCTCTGACATTATTAAGCTGGCGATTGACAGGCTGGCAGAGAAAAGTGAAGAACACCTGCTGCAACTGCTGAAAAAACTATAATTGCCCATAGCCTGCCAACTTAGTAAGCTATTAGCTCATCACGTTGGCAGGTAAAAAACCTTGCTCCCGCAACATATCCTGTCCTTGCCCTCCCAGAATAAACTCAGCTAAATGCTGCGCTCGTGCAGCCAGTAAGCACAGGCCGTAATCGGCTTTAATCGCCAGTGACAGCGGTAAATGCCTCACAGCCAGTTCGGGAAACTCAGCTAACACAGCACCATAGCTGGCATAACCGAGGAAAATGTCTGCCTGCCCACTGTTAAGCAGATACTCTGCTGCTGGCCGACCCACAGGCACCGGCAATGAGTCAGGCCCACCCACCAATGCTAATGCTCGTTGTCGCAAAGCAGTCCCCTGCCCCGGCATGATCTGTTCTATTCGATCAAACAATTGCTGTGCATAGTCACCTGAAGGATCTGCGCCAGGTGTGGACGTCGCTACTCTCCAGCGTGAATCCAGTAACGCCTCCAGCAATGGCGGTTCTGTTAACTCGGTAATATTACGCACGGTGGCACACAGCCGATTCTGAGCAAAACGGTGCACCTGTGATGATAACTGCAAATCAACCAAGCGCTGTGGATGCGCCAGATTGGCCGAAGCAAAAATATGCGGATGCTCTCCTGCTTCGATTCGCTGGCGCAACAGGCCTGCTGGACCAAACACGGTTTCTACCCTTTCACCGGTTTGTGCCTGAAACGCCGTCAGCAAGGGGCCAAATGCCCCACGCAGGCTACCGGCAGCGAACAACAAAATATTACTCACGTTCACGCTCCCGTTGGCTACGATACAATGGCACCAGCGTTTCAAACTGCCGTCCATCAATCTCTAAAGCTACCCGCTCAATGGCTAAATCAAACAACGGTGACAAGTTCTCGGCCGTCAGTACCCCAGCGCACGGCCCGATTTGATGTTGCCCTGCTGCACCCAACAGCAGAGCCCTATCAGCCACCGCATGCGCATGATTAGGTTGATGGGTGGAGAACATCACTGCCATCCGTCTTTCCCGCGCCAAATGTGACATCAGGCTCAGCACCCGATCCTGATGGTGCAAGTCCAGTGCAGAGGTCGGTTCATCCAGCATCAACACCTCACAGTGCATTGCCAGTGCACGTGCAATCAGTACCAATTGCCGTTGCCCGCCAGACAGGCTGCCGAATTCGCGGTCAGCAAAGTCCAACATATTCAGCGACTGCAAGGCCTCTTTCGCCAATCGGTGGTCCTGCGCCGAAGGCGAACGGAACAGGCCCACATAGCGTGCACGCCCCATTAACACAATATCTAACACGCGGTAGGCAAAAGGAGCCGCGAAATGCTGCGGCACAAAACCAATACCGTTACCACATTCAACAGCGCCCTTTTGCAGCGGCAAAGTACCCAGCAGCAGTTGCATCAGAGTGCTTTTACCGCGTCCATTAGGGCCTAACACCGCCAGTACCTCACCGCGCCGCAACTGCATATTCAGTTGGTTAAATAAAGCTGCCTGGCCTGGCCAGCCAAAACTTAAATCGTTGACCGCCAATAACGTCTCACCCATGCCAACCTCTCAGCTGCGCACGGCGCAACAGCAATGCAAACAGCGGCGCACCGATCAATGCCGTCAAGATGCCTAAAGGAATTTCACTGCTGCTCAACGTACGTGCCAGATCGTCGATCAGTACCATATACAATGCCCCCAGGCACATAGAAGCCGGCAGCAGGCGGCGATGATCGGGGCCGACCAACAACCGGGCGATGTGCGGGATCACCAGCCCTACCCAACCAATACTGCCGCTGACCGCCACCTGCGCAGCAACGATCGCCGCGCACAACGTCAAAATTAGCCAGCGAGTGCGTTCAACGTTAATCCCTAGCGCAGCAGCATCTTCGTCCCCCATCGACAACAAATTGATACGCCAACGCAATGCCAGCAGCAGCCCGCCAGCCAAGAGCAGCGGCAGGAACAACATCAACAGTTTGTTATCGTCGGCGGTGGCGAAACTGCCTAATAGCCAAAATACGATGCTCGGCAGTTTCTCTTCGGTATCGGCAAGATATTGCAGCAAGCTGACACAGGCAGAGAAAAACCCACTGAGGATCACCCCGGCCAGTACCAGCGACAAGATATTGCGTCGGGCGATGGCACTGGTAATGGCGAAAATCAGCAGCAACGCCGCCATGCCGAACACAAACGCTGACAGCAACAGCGCCATCATCGGCAAACTGAGCAAAATAGCCAACGTACCGCCAAACGCGGCACCGGAAGAGACACCGATAATATGCGGATCAACCAACGGGTTACGAAACACCCCTTGCAACGCTGCACCGCATAAGGCCAGCGCCGCACCCGCACCCATCGCCAGCAATACCCGGGGTACACGTACCCCGAGGATCACCTGACGCTGAACCGCATCAATCCCGCCCTGTGGGCCGGTAAGCGGCTCGAGCAGGATCATCAGACTGTGAGTTGGCGATACCGGATAGCGGCCAATGCCCAATGACACCAACGCACACAGCAATGTCAGTAGGATCAGCCAGCCAAGCCTCATTGCCCGCTCTGGCAGCAACTGCTGCGGTAATACTGTCGATAGTAGGCATCCACCCGCTGTTGCACATTAACGTCGTCAAAACGCTGAGGATAAAGCTTTTTCGCCATCCAGAGCTCACCCAATGCCAGCGCCTCCGGCATCGGGTATCCCCAGGCCTTGGCGTATTCCGGCATCAGGTACACACGTTTATTTTTCACCGCATCAATCCCTTGCCACTGCGGTGCGCTGAGGATTTGCTTCACCACCTCAGGATAGCGTTCTTGCACAAAAATCACCGCCGGGTTCCACTTCAGTACGTCTTCAATCGACACCTGCTTAAAACCCTGAATATCTTTTGCCGCGACGTTCAACGCACCCGCATGCTGCATCATCAACCCTGTGTATTTGCCAGAGCCGTAAGTGGTTAAATCCGGGTTAGCCATATAGACCCGTACGCGTTGGTCTTCCGGCAAGTCGCGCAGCCGATCGGCCACCAGCGTCCGCTGTTGGAATACGTCTTGAATCAATGCCTCGGCCTGAGGTTGATGGCCCATAACCGCACCAATCAGGCGAATGCCGTCTTGCAGGCCAAGATTGTAAGCCTGGTCTTCATCGCTCAGCACCGGGTTCATTTTCCCGGCTTGATCCGCTGCCTCACGGCGCAGCGAAATCGCGACCACCGGGATACCTACACGCTCTATCTGAGCAATCATTTCCGGCGGTGCGTAGTTGGCAACAAACACCACCTGCGGATGCAATTTGAGCAGGCTTTCAATGTTCACTGACGTGAGGTCACCCGGCATCGGCATGTTCGCCAGTTCAGGTGCCAGACGCAGATAATTTGGCCCCAATTGCTTCTTCCAACTGCTGAGTACGCCAACCACTTGAGGCAGAGCATCAAGTTGCACCAATAGGTTCAGCGTCTGGTGTTGCAACACCACAGCGCGGGTGATGGTATCGGGCAACGTGACCTGTCTGTTGAGTTGATCGGTTACCTGGCGATCTGCCTGCGCGGCGGATGAAAAAAGGATGAAAAACAGCAGTATTCGTGGGAAGCGTTTGAACATGGGAAATTCCGGTTGGTTATCGTTATGTACAAAATGATATAGCGATGCCCATGGCGAAACAATCAGCGGGATCAAAACAGATGGATTTATACGCAAACGAACGAGTTTGTTGCCTGTGACAGGCTAAAGAATTAAAACAACGCGGGCCGTTTTGAAGTCCCCAGCCACTCGGGAAAGTGACTGGGGTGACAACAGATGTGCCGGTACACTTACTTCAGTGTAAAACTCTGTGCTTGCACGTTGTCAGAATCCAGGCCGACAAAGACATTAAACTTGCCCGGTTCCGCGCCCCATTTCAGGCTGGCGTTATAGAACTTGAGATCCTCTTCGGTGATAGGCAACTCCACCTTCTGCGACTGCCCCGCTTTCAACATCACCTTTTTAAAATTACGCAGTTCTTTCACTGGGCGGCTGACCGAAGCGGTCACGTCTTGCAGATACAGCTGCACTACTGTGGCACCATCATATTTACCGGTGTTCTTGAGTGTGACGCTGGCCGTGATTTTGCCGTTTCGCGCCATCGTCGGGCTGGAGAGCTTCAGGTCCGACAGGCTAAAGCTGGTGTAACTCAAGCCGTAGCCAAACGGGTACAGCGGACCATTTGGTGAGTCAAAGTAACGTGAGGTGTACTTGCCCGGATTTTCCTTGCCGAACGGACGGCCGGTATTGAGATGGTTGTAGTACATTGGGATCTGCCCGACCGAACGCGGGAAGGTCATCGGCAGCTTGCCCGACGGGTTGTAGTCGCCAAACAGGACATCAGCCACCGCATTGCCACCTTCGGTGCCGCTGTACCAGGTTTCCAGCATCGCATCCGCCTGTTGGCTTTCCCAGCTCAATGCCAGTGGTCGGCCATTCATCAACACCAGCACCAGCGGCTTGCCAGTGGCCTTCAGCGCGGCGATCAGGTCACGCTGGCTTTGTGGAATGGTGATGTCGGCACGGCTTGAAGCTTCGTGCGCCATGCCTTGCGATTCCCCCACCACCGCGACCACCACATCGGCTTTCTTCGCTGCCTGCACCGCTTCGTCAATCATCTGCTGTGGCGGACGAGTATCAAACACCACCGCCGGTTCATACTCGTTCAGGTAGTCGATAATGCTCTTGTCCTGAGTGACGTTGGCACCCTTGGCGTAGAGGATTTTCGCCTTGTCGCCCACGGCACGCTCCAGTCCTTCACGCAGGGTGACCGATTGTTTAATCACCCCAGCGGCTGACCAGCTGCCCATCACGTCACGTTGGCTGTCGGCCATCGGCCCGACCAGCGCAATGGTTGCCTGCTTGCTTAATGGCAGCGTTTGCTTGTCATTCTTCAACAGGACCATGGTCTTACGTGCGATCACGCGTGCCTCAGCACGGTGCAACCGGCTTTCGGCATTAGTGTCCTGAGGATCAGACCCCACCGGGCCAAGATGGGTATACGGGTCTTTGAACAGGCCCATGTCATATTTGGTATTCAGCACGTCGCGACAGGCCCGGTCAATATCGCTTTCCGATACCAGCCCGTCCTTCACCAGCCCCGGCAGGTATTGGTCGTAATATTCGTCGCTCATGCTCATGTCGACACCGGAGGTGATCGCCAACCGTACGGCATCGCGGGCATCTTCCGCCACACCGTGTTTAATCAGCTCTTTAATCGCGCCGTGGTCACTGATGGTGATGCCCTTAAAACCCCACTGATCGCGCAGCAAATCTTTCAACAGCCACGGGTTGGCGGTGGCCGGAATACCGTTCACCGAGTTGAGCGACACCATAACGCCACCGCTGCCGGCGTCAACCGCGGCCTTATAAGGCGGCAGATAGTCCTGGTACATTCGCAGCGGGCTCATATCGACGGTGTTATAATCACGACCACCTTCGGTAGCGCCGTACAGCGCGAAGTGCTTCACGCTGGCCATGATGGCACCGGGTTGGGAAGGATCGCCGTTTTGGTACGCATCCACCATCACTTTGGCTATTTTAGACACCAACCAGGTATCTTCACCGAAACCTTCCGATACCCGACCCCAGCGCGGATCGCGGGTGATATCGACCATCGGCGAGAATGTCATGTTCAAACCGTCATCGCTGGCTTCCTGAGCCGATACGCGGCCACTGAGGGCGATGGCTTCGAGATCAAAACTGGCCGCCAGCCCGAGGCTGATCGGGAACACGGTGCGTTGGCCGTGCACTACGTCGTAGGCAAAGAACAACGGGATTTTCAGGCGACTGAGTTGCATGGCCTGATCCTGCATGGCGCGGATATCCGGTCGGGTAACCGTATTGAAGATGGCGCCAATCTGGCCCTTACTGATGCCGTCACGGATCGCCTCTTTCGGGTTATCCGGCCCAACGCTGATTAACCGCAACTGGCCGATTTTTTCTTCCAGCGTCATCTGTTTCATCAGATTGGAGACAAAGGCGTCACGCTGCTGCGCGTTCACACCTTGCATGACAGTACTTTCCTGCGCAAAAACCGGGCTGATGGCCAGACCGGACAACATACTCACCACACAAAGCCATTTCATATTTTTTATCTCAGGCATGTTCCCATCGCAGGCCGCGGCGGGGATGATCAATCAATGTGAAAAGCAGTGTGCCATACTCCTTTTCACCGCAGAAATAATTTGTAATGTTAAAAGTTACAAGCTGTTAGCAGACGCCAGTCGGTAATTTTTCAGCCGCGCGCGGCTTAGTGCCGCCTCATCGTCGAGAAAATTGACCAGTTCTGTTAATGCTGTGGGCACCACAGCCCGTTCCGGATAAACCAAATAGTACGCCGCACCGCTGACAACACTGAGTGGGAAAGGTGTGACGACGCGCTGCGCCTGGATATCCTCTTCTAACAAGCACAAATCGCCGATGGCGATACCAAACCCTTGTAGCGCGGCACTCATCGCCAGATCGAGCGTATCGAAATGCTGCGCCTTGCGTGAAGGTAGTGCCTCTTTTCCCGCCGCCTTCAACCACAACAACCAGTCGCGGCGATCGCGTGTAGGGTGCAACAGGGTTTTCTCAGACAGATCGGTCAGGGTTGGTGGATGAGGTAAATCGGGCAGATAAGATGGTGTGCAGACTGGCGTAAGAATTTCATCAAACAGATGATGCGCCGTCAGCTTCTTGCCCTGCGGCCGGCCGAACACCACGGCAGCATCAAAGTGTTCTGCACCGAAATCCAGCCCGTGCGATACCGACGCGGTCAATTCAATATGCATTTCCGGTCGTTCATTTTGTAGCCGGATGATACGCGGTAACACCCAGCGCATGGCACAGGTCGGGCACTTTATCCGCAGAGTCCCCGTCTGTGCCCCAGCCCGCGATAGTGCCTCATCCAACTGCCCCAGAGCCTGCTGCACCGGTGCCAACAACATCGCCCCCTGTGGGGTCAGTGCCAGGCCACGTGCCCGACGGCTAAATAATGGGTAGCCTAAATGCTGCTCCAGCCCGAGGATCTGCCGGCTGACCGCGCCCTGCGTCAAATGCAAACTTTGGGCGGCATGAGTAAAATTAAGTCGTTGGGCCACCACCACAAAGGTTTTCAAGACATCGAGCGAAGGTAAGGATGACGACACAGCGAGCTCCTTTATATCCCAGAAAATTGTCGGGACGAATAGATACGTCCCTTACGGTTAACCCCTGTGGTAGAGGTACTGCATGCTGCGCCCATGATGGCGAGTGGAAGATATAAGCCATGATCTGAATGCATGGCAAGTATGACAAACTTTCCCTTGTTGGCCTACTGTCATTGATGCTTAATCAAACGATACTTCCCCTCTTTCACCCTGGAGCCACTCATGCAGAGCGCCTGCTCACACCGCTCGAAGTTGCCGGACGTCGGCACCACTATTTTTACCGTTATTGGCCAGCTCAGTGCTGAACATCAGGCTTTGAACCTCTCACAGGGCGCCCCCAACTTCGCCTGTGAGCCGCAGTTGGTTGACGCGGTAGCGCAAGCCATGCGTGCAGGTCATAACCAATACGCCCCAATGAGCGGCGTAGCGGCGTTACGATCCGCTCTGGCTGATAAAGTCGAACAATTGTATGGCGCGCGCTACGACGCCAATGAAGAAATTACGGTCATTGCCAGCGCCAGCGAAGGTTTGTATTCCGCCATCAGCGCACTGGTGCACCCAGGCGATGAAGTTATTTATTTCGAACCGGCGTTCGACAGCTATGCGCCGATCGTCCGCTTGCAGGGCGCAACACCGGTCGCCATTAAACTGTCGCTACAAGATCTGCATATTGACTGGGACGAAGTCGCCGCCGCCATCAATAGTAAAACGCGGATGATCATCGTTAACAGCCCGCATAACCCAACCGGCAGTGTGTTTGGCGAACATGACATTGAGCGGCTGACTGCCCTCACGCGCAACACCGACATCGTCATTTTGTCCGATGAAGTCTATGAGCATGTCGTCTTCGACGGTGGTCTTCATCACAGCATGGCGCGCCATCCACAGTTAGCCGAACGCAGTGTGATTGTCTCGTCATTTGGCAAAACCTATCACGTGACGGGCTGGCGCGTCGGTTACTGTATGGCACCCGCAGCGTTGATGGATGAAATCCGTAAAGTTCATCAGTTTATGGTGTTCTCCGCCGATACGCCGATGCAATATGCCTTTGCTGAAGCGTTGGGAAACCCGCAAAGCTATCTGGGACTGGCGGCCTTCTATCAGCAGAAACGTGATTTACTGGCCAATGCCCTGCAAGATTCACGCTTTGAATTACTGCCCAGCCGCGGCAGTTTCTTTATGCTGGCCCGCTTTAGCGGTTTCAGTCAGGAAAGCGACAACGATTTTGCAGTACGCCTGATCCGCGAAGCCAAAGTGGCGACTATCCCGCTGTCGGCATTTTACAGCGACGGTACCGACACTGGCATTATCAGGCTGAGTTTTTCAAAAGATAACGAGACCCTGCTGGAAGGCGCACGCCGTCTGTGTCAGGTGTAATGCATTCATTTTTGCTTTGACCATGGGAAAAGGGCTCTGAATATGAAATCACTGAAAACGTTGATCGCCGCAGGTTGCCTGTTGGCCGCCGGCTCCACGCTGGCGGCAGAAAATACCCTGCGCTTTGGCCTGGAAGCACTGTACCCACCGTTCGAATCCAAATCCGCCAGCGGTCAGCTTGAAGGTTTTGATATCGATCTGGGTAACGCCGTTTGCGCCGCCGCGCAGTTGAAATGCAGTTGGGTCGAAACCTCGTTCGACAGCCTGATCCCAGCGTTAAAAGCACGCAAATTTGATGCCATTAACTCGGCAATGAACGTCACTGACCAACGTCGCCAGGCGATAGATTTCACTGACTCTATCTATCAGGTGCCTAACCGACTGATTGCCAAAGCAGACAGCGGTCTGTTGCCGAATGCCACCTCGTTGGCAGGCAAGCATGTCGGCGTGCTGCAAGGTTCAATCCAGGAAACCTACGCCAAGGTACACTGGGCACCACAAGGCGTGGACGTTGTGTCCTATCAGGATCAGAACCAGGCTTATCTTGATCTGACCGCCGGACGCCTCGATGCTACGCTGGTCATGGCACCTTCAGGACAAAGCGGTTTCCTGTCCCACCCTGACGGCAAGGGCTTCGCCTTTGTTGGCGATGCGGTCAGTGATGACAAGATCCTCGGTGAGGGCATTGCCTTCGGTCTGCGTAAAGGGGATGACGCGCTGAAGAAAAAACTCAATGAAGCCATTGTCAAAGTGAAGCAACAAGGCACGGTGGGCAAGTTGGCGAAGAAATATTTTGGCGATATTGATGTGACGGTGAAGTAAGAAACCCGCTTCAAAAAAGAACTCAATTGTTTCATGGCAGGGGCGCTGCATGCTGCACCCAATAACATCATCAATGGGTTAGAACATGTTCGCCCCCTACCGGTCTAGCCTTTACGCGAGTTTGTCAGAAGAACCAGGCCACCAACCTGGTTCTTTTTTATGCCCGCTTACCGATCAAACACCGAACTGTTCAACGCGCGATCCTGTTGATGGCGCTCTAGCGCCAGTTCAATCAGACGGGTAATCAGTTCGCTGTAGCTGACGCCGCTGGCAGCCCATAATTTGGGATACATACTGATGTTGGTGAAGCCCGGCAGCGTGTTGATTTCGTTGATCACCACGTTGTTGTCCGGCGTAAGGAACACGTCCACACGAGCCAGACCGAAACACTCCAACGCACGAAACGCTTTCAGCGCTACGTCACGTATTTTGTCGCTCACCTCCGGCGCAATCACCGCAGGCACGATCACTTGAGCACCCTGCTCGTTGATGTATTTTGTGTCGTAGGAGTAGAAGGCATCGCTCAACACAATTTCGCCACACAGACTGGCCTGCGGTTCATCATTGCCCAATACGGCGCACTCAATCTCACGGCCAACAATCGCCGATTCCACCAACACTTTATGATCGAAGCTAAACGCCAGTGTCACAGCAGCATCAAAACCGGCACGATCCTGAACCTTGCTGACCCCCACCGAAGACCCTTGGTTAGCCGGCTTAACGAACAACGGCAAACCCAGGCGTTCGCTGAGTTGTTCAAAGCTGAATTTAGCGCGATTGCTGCGCGTCAGCGTCACAAATGGCGCCACAGCCAGCCCGGCATCACGCAACAAACGTTTAGTGACGTCTTTATCCATGCTGACCGCCGACCCCAGCACGCCCGCGCCGACGAATGGCAGATTGGCCATCCGCAACAGCCCCTGTAGCGATCCGTCCTCCCCCAAAGTGCCATGTACGATTGGGAAAACGACATCGAGCTGGCCCAAGGTACCGGCGCTGCCTGATTCGATCAGTTGCTGTTTTTCCTTACCGGGAATCAAAGCCACATTTTTATTTGAACGGTTCAGAGCTATTAGCGCCGGGTTTTCTGCATTTAGCAGATAATTGGACGCATCGTTAATGTGCCACTGCCCCTGCTTGTCGATCCCCAGCAGCGTGACGTCAAACTTGTCTTTGTCGATTGCATCCACAATGTTCTTTGCCGACTGTAGCGAAACCTCATGCTCCGCCGATTTACCGCCAAAGATCACACCAACACGTAATTTGCTCACGCCCTAAATCCTTCTGAAAAATCAGTGCAAAAAAGTTGTTTATCACAATAAACGCATTGTCGGATGGCGACAATCACTGTGAACAAGAAAATTCCCATGCCACAGAAAGCAAAATTTTCACCACCCAAAACATATACACTCCGTATATAAATCGCTTATGGAGCAGATTATGGGCATTGTGAAAATTTCCGACGCACTGCATGACGATCTTCGCCTCGCCAGCATGTCGATGACGCGTTCAATCAACGCCCAGGCGGAATACTGGATCAAGATCGGGATGCTGGCGGAGTTCCATCCGGAACTGACCTACCCCCAACTGGTAAAAAAAATGATGAAAGATAACGCGCTGACGTTGAAGGAGATTGTCGGGTGAAAGAGATTGTGATCAAAACGCCGGAAGAAATTGCCAAAATGCGTCACTCTGGCGCCCTGCTTGCACAGGTGTTTGCTATGCTCGATGAGGTGATTGTCGAAGGCATCTCCACTATGGAGATCAACGACCGTGCCGAAGCCTTTATCGTCAATGAGTTGAAATCGCGCCCAGCCAGCAAAGGCCAGTACGATTTTCCTTATGTGCTTAACACATCGATCGACGACGTGATCTGCCACGGTATTCCTTCTGCCAGTAAAATTTTGCGTTCCGGCATGATCGTTAATGTAGACATTACGCTGGAAAATGATGGCTACATCGCTGATTCCAGTAAAATGTATTGCATCGGGCAGACCACACCCTTGGCCAAACGGCTGGTAAACACAGTGTATGAATCGCTGTGGCAAGGCATCCGTGTGGTGAAACCAGGAGCCACACTGGGTGATATCGGCCATGCTATTCAGCAGCACGCCGAAAAAGCCGGCTACAGCATCGTGCGCGAATACTGCGGCCACGGCATTGGTCGCGATATGCACGAAGAACCGGCGGTGTTGCACTTTGGCATGCCAGGCACCGGTATGGTATTGCAGGAAGGCATGGTGTTTACCATCGAGCCAATGATCAACCAAGGCGATCATCGGATTAAGCAGAAAAAAGACGGTTGGACGGTAGTAACCCGCGACAAGAAGCTCTCTGCCCAATGGGAGCATACCGTCGCAGTGACCGCTGACGGCGTGGAGATCCTGACGCTGCGAGACGAAGAGCGCCGGGCTGGCTACGTAGAACGTTACTAAGCTATACAAGCTATCAACTTAATAAGCTAATAAGCTAATAAGCTAATAAGCCATTAAATTAATTACCCTGTGGCTTTCAGATACCGCTGTCAACACGGTAGGAGAAAGACATGGGGTACGACAGGGAGATCGGCATGACGCAGTTTACCAGCGCGACCAACCAGGCGTTTCTCAATCAGCTTAAAAGCATCGTTGGCGGCCCGCAGTTGCTGACCGGCGAACGCAGCACCGAACGTTATCGCAAAGGCTTCCGCTCCGGCGTTGGCCAGGCACTGGCGGTGGTGTTCCCGACGCGCTTGTTGCAGCTATGGCAGCTGTTAGAAGCCTGCGTCGCAGCCGACAAAATTGTCATCATGCAGGCGGCGAATACCGGCCTGACCGAAGGTTCGACGCCCAGCGGCAATGACTATGATCGCGATGTCGTCATTATCAGCACCCTGCGACTCAATCACGTACAAGTGTTGGACAACGGCAAACAGGTGGTAGGTTTCCCTGGCAGCACGCTTAATCAATTGGAAAAATTACTCAAGCCTTATGGCCGCGAACCCCATTCGGTGATCGGTTCCTCCTGCATCGGAGCTTCGGTAATCGGCGGCGTGTGCAACAATTCTGGTGGTTCACTGGTCAAGCGCGGCCCGGCCTATACCGAGATGGCCTTATACGCTCAATTGGGTGAGGACGGGCAACTGCGGTTAGTCAATCATTTGGGGATTAAGCTCGGCGATACGCCGGAGGAGATCCTCACGCGGCTGGAAAAAGGCGATTACCGGCCAGAAGATGTTGAACATGGTGAACTGCGAGCTTCCGACAACGAATACGCCAGCCGGGTACGAGACGTTGATGCCGACACCCCTTCCCGCTTTAATGCCGACAAGCGTCGCTTGTACGAGGCCTCCGGCTGCGCCGGCAAGTTAGCCGTATTTGCAGTACGACTGGATACTTTTGAAAAAGAAGGCAAAGAGCAGGTGTTTTACATCGGCACCAACGACACCGCCGTATTGACTGAGCTACGCCGCCACATGCTCAGCACTTTTGACAATCTGCCGGTAGCTGGCGAATACATGCACCGAGATATTTTTGATATCGCCGAAGTGTATGGCAAAGACACGTTCATGATGATCGACAAGCTCGGGACCGACCAAATGCCGAGTTTCTTTACCTTAAAAGGCCGCATGGACGCCAGCCTCAATAAGCTACCATTGCTGCCGCATAACCTGACCGATCGGTTGATGCAGGGCCTGAGTCACCTGGCCCCCAGCCATCTACCAAAACGGATGAAAGAGTACCGTGAGCGTTTTGAACATCACCTGCTACTGAAAATGGCTGGTCCGGGTGTTGAAGAGGCGCAACAGTACCTGAGCCAATATTTTGCCCAGGCCAATGGAGCATTCTTCGTCTGTACCCCAGAAGAAGGCAAGAAAGCCTTCCTGCACCGCTTTGCCGCCGCCGGTGCCGCCGTGCGTTATCATGCGGTGCATGCCGACAAAGTAGAAGATATTCTGGCGCTGGATATCGCGTTGCGCCGCAACGACACTGACTGGTTCGAAACCCTACCGCCGGAAATCGACAGCCAGTTGGTGCACAAGCTGTATTACGGCCACTTTATGTGCCACGTATTCCATCAGGATTATGTGGTGAAAAAAGGCGTCGACAGCCACGCACTGAAAGAAAAAATGCTCGAGATCCTTGATCAGCGCGGTGCGGAATACCCTGCGGAACATAACGTCGGCCACCTATACCCTGCCAAACCCGACCTGCAAGCGTTCTATCAATCCGCCGACCCAACCAACAGCTTTAACCCGGGCCTTGGCAAAACCAGCAAGCGGAAAAACTGGGCCGATAACAAAGTGTAATAAACCATCTCTCAGACTGCGCCCCCGACATTCGGGGGCCGAATCGGGTGGCAAAAACGCATGTTAATTTTATGTTGCACAGTCAACCAAAGTTCACTATCTTGGTTTTGTTAATCACGCCCTGCATTCAGGAATGTCCATGACTCAGTTTGTGCACATGAAAGACCCTGCGAACACGACCCCTCCGGCCGTTGTTCTGCTGTGCGCATCCTCCGCCCCACCTGCCGTTTTCTCTGTCGTATCTGCGGTTGCCGCTTATCCACCACGCTCAGTGGTTGTGCGCTAAGCCAAACCGAATTCTCTTCTCCAGCGTTGCTTGATTTGCGTCCCGGCGTAGAACGCCGTGTCTGCTGGAGCTTATTATTTTCACGACAGGTGAAAACTCAATGCGATTTATTTCTCAATGGGCCAACGCGGGCCTGGCCACCTTATTCGTCCTGCTCTGGAGCAGCGGCGCAATTTTCTCACGCTGGGGGCTGGAACATGCTTCCGCCTTTGCCTTTTTGTTCTTCCGTTGTGCGATCGCACTGGCGTTGCTGCTGGCGATCGGCCTGTGGCAACGCCAATGCCTGCCCACCCCTGGCACTCGTCGCCGTGTCGCACTGATCGGACTGTTAATGATTGGCAGCTATCAGATTTGCTATCTGCTGGCACTGGAACAAGGCATTACCCCTGGTGTGCTGGCGACGCTGCTTGGCGTGCAGCCGATACTCACTCAGTTCATTACTGAACGTCGATGTTCGGGGCTGCGTGGCCTTGGCCTATTGTTGGCCATGACCGGGTTAACACTGGTGGTGTATCAAAGCCTGATGATTGCCCACTTTTCGCTGCCTGGCATGCTGTGCGCCTTTATCGCGCTGGGTTGCATGACCGTCGGCACACTGCTGCAAAAAGGTCTGACGCAACCGCCCCTGGCAGTCTTGCCATTACAGTACGCCGTCGGATTATTGATGTGCACATTGGTGCTGCCGTTTGAACCACTACGCGTCGACTGGAGCATGGCATTTGTCGTGCCTCTGCTGTGGATGGCCGTGGTGATTTCGGTGTTGGCCACCTTTTTGCTGTATCGGCTGATCCAACGCGGCAATCTGGTGCAGGTTACCAGCTTGTTTTACCTGATCCCGGCGGTGACCGCGCTACTGGACTATCTGCTGCTTGGGCACGCGTTGGCCGCCATCAGTATGTTGGGCATGGCGGCGATTCTGGCCGGCGTCATGCTGGTATTTCGGCAACCCTAAATAGCAAAAGCCCCACATGCCAGACCGGCATGTGGGGCAATATCAAAACAGATTTTAGAATAACCAGGAACCATACCCCCACAGCAGTACCGTTACCCCAAGCAGCAACTCAAGCAACAAGATGCCGATGGCAAAGGTCGAGCTGGAGAAGATAAACCCTTCTTTACTATCAATATTCAGGAAGTGCGGTATGCCCAGATTAAGCAGATAACCCGAGTAACACAGGCCAATCACGCCGACAAACAGGCACAGCCACACGACGGGATACAATGCCACAATGCCGCTAAGGAACATCGGGGTGGCGACATAACCGGCGAACACCATACAACGGTGCAAGCTCGGACGTACTTCATAACGCCGTGCCATCCAATGGATCACTTTCCCCATAATTGCCACGCCCGCCAACATCAGCAGATAAAAAGCGACTGCGGTATAAGATGCGGTGAACGTATTGAGCCGGATCGCATGTCCTTCGCCGGAGAGCCAGCCCAGTTGGGTCGTACCGATAAACGCGCAAATCACCGGGATAAGCGCCAATAACAGTACATGATGGGTGTAAAGGTGCGAGACGCTTTCGTTCTCGCTTTTAATGTGTTCGAACTCGGTGCTTGGATGCGCCAGAAGTCCCCAAACATGATTAACCATGAGACACCTCCTCCATCGCCGTAGGTCGCGATCGGCGAACGAATTTACCCCTCTGACGGATTGCTAACCGTACGAGGATTGCGGCCACGGGGCTCTCTCCCCTGTACTAATTATAGTCTTTCGCTGAAAAAACGTTCAGAAAGCACAGACGTGACCGCAGTTTGTTTTATAATTCGCCCACTGCACCACTGCCGTGAGAAACGTCATGTCATCTGCCCTTACCGTTCGTCAAGCCGGCATTGTCGATGTCGACGCCGGACAAAATGTCACCGTCGTTCAGCCGTGCAACCTGTATGGTTGCCGGCTCGGCGATGGAGTATTCGTCGGGCCCTTTGTCGAAATCCAAAAAAACGTCAGCATCGGCGCACGCAGCAAAATCCAGTCACACAGCTTTATCTGTGAATATGTCACTATTGGCGCGGACTGCTTTATCGGCCACAACGTCACCTTCGCCAATGATCTGTTTAAAGATGGCGCGCCCAATGCCGATGCCAGCAGTTGGGGCCGCACAATGATTGGTGATCATGTTTCTATTGGCTCCGGCGCCACGGTGCTGGCAGTGGAAATTTGCAACGGTGCGGTGATCGGTGCCGGGTCAGTTGTCACGAAAAACATCACCCGTAAAGGGATCTATGCCGGCAATCCGGCGCGTTTGCTGAGGGATCTTGCCCCATGAGCCCCGCGATCCAAATTACTCCCGTTACCCGCTTACCCGACGGGTATCTGACCAGCTGCGACTTTAGCTTTCAGATTGCACTCTACGCCCAGCCGGTTTTCGACACGCCGATCGACAGTTGGCCACTGCTGCCGGTCATGCCATTTCGCAAAAACTACCCGCTGGCCCCGTTCGTCAATGATGAAAGCGAAACCTTTCTGGCCCGTCATCGTGGCGAGGCGGTCGGACACATCACGCTAAGCAATAACTGGAATGGGTATGCGCTGATCGAGGAAATCGTCGTTAGCGCCCATGTTCGCCGCCTGGGGATTGCTACTGCACTGCTTGAGACGGCGAAACTCTGGGCGCAACGCCATGAAACCTCCGGCCTGATGCTGGAAACGCAAAATACTAACCTGCCCGCCTGCCGCTGCTATCAACGTTTTGGTTTTATCCTCGGCGGTATTGATCATCTGCTGTATCGCGCTCAGCCAGATATCGCCGATCACGAAATTGCCCTGTTCTGGTATCTGCCATTTAACAGTGAAATCGGTTATTAAGTGATAGCCAAACGTTGAGGCTATGTTTAACTATTAACCATCCTGGCCGTGGTGAGAACTGTTATCATTTCTATGATAACGGGCCGAAACCATTGGAGGGTAAAATGTACAAGGTTGTCACATTGATATTGGCTATTGCGCTTAGCGGCTGTGCAGATAAAATTCCTGTTGGACAAACATCCGAACCCACCACCAGCCCACCTGCAGATTTCAAGGCCAGCATGGACAATCTTACGTTAGACAAACTCAATCAGCTTCTCGCCCTTCGCGCTGCCGTGCCAGCAGAGGTGCAAAAGGATAACGGGCGTATGATCAGCCTGCTATCCCAGCCATTCCTCGGTACTCCCTACGTTGCCAATATGCTGATTGGTTCGCAGGATACGCCGGAAAAGCTGGTGATCGACTTCCGCGGTCTGGATTGCTTCACCTATATCGATTATGTCGATGCGCTGAGCCAGGCAAACAGCCAGGCAGACTTTGTCCAACGGCTGATCCACATCCGCTATGCCAACGGCGATATTAACTTTCTGCAACGTAAACACTTCTTCACCGACTGGTCGCATCAAGCTAAAACCAACGTGACGGATATTACCGCCACACTCAGCCCGCACACGGTAACACTGGTGAAAAATCTGAACGAAAAGTCAGACGGCAGCAGTTATCTACCGGGGCTGGCTAACGTGCAGCGCAGCATCACTTACCTGCCCAGCGATTTTATTGACGATCAGGTGTTGGCTCAGTTACACACCGGTGATTACATCGGTATTTACACCAATCTGGCCGGTCTCGACGTTACCCATACCGGCATCTATATCATGACCGAAAATGGCCCCGTGCTACGTAATGCTTCTTCACGCAAAGAAAATATGCAGGTGGTGGATTCGCCCTTCATGGATTACGTGCTGGCCACGCCAGGCATTGTGGTTTTGCGCGCCAAATAATGGCGCACAATAAAACTTCCTGTTATTAGCTATAAATCTTTGTGCTGAGCAAGCGTTTGACTTCCCCGCAGGTTCAGGCTTAGCTAGCAATACAAAACCAACTGATTTTATTGTTTTTTTCAGGGAGAATTTGATGACCAAGACGTGGCGTTATACCCCTCTGCTGGCAGCGTTCGCCGCCGTACTGGCGCTTCAAGGCTGTGAGCAAAAAACCGATCAGAATCATATCAAGGTCGGGGTAATCAACGGCGCAGAGCAGGACGTAGCAGAGGTTGCCAAGCAGGTAGCCAAAGACAAATATGGCCTGGACGTTGAGCTGGTCGGATTCAGCGGTTCACTGCTGCCCAACGACGCGACCGATAAGGGTGAGCTGGATGCTAACGTATTCCAACACCGTCCGTTCCTCGAACAACAGAATAAAGATCACGGGTATAAACTGGTCGCGGTTGGAAATACCTTCGTGTTTCCCATGGCCGGTTATTCAAAGAAAATCAAATCACTGAAAGAGTTGCAGGACGGGGCGATCATTGCCATCCCTCTGGATCCCACCAACCTCGGGCGAGCACTGCTCCTGCTGGAGAAAACCGGCTTAATTACGCTGAAACCAGGCAAAGGGCTACTGCCAACGTCGTTGGATATCAGCGCCAACCCGCACAACTATAAGATTATGGAACTGGAAGGGGCGCAATTGCCTCAGGTGCTGGACGATCCCAAAGTCACTGTGGCTGTCATCAGCACCACTTACATCAACCAGACCGGTCTGACCCCCACCAAGGATGGCATCTTTATCGAAGACAAGAATTCACCGTACACCAACATCATAGTGACGCGTGAAGACAATAAAGATGCGCCTAACGTGCAAAACTTCATCAAAGCCTACGAGTCGGATGAAGTGGCCAAGGCCGCCGAAAAAATCTTTAACGGCGGTGCGGTAAAAGGCTGGTAATCCAGCCGTTAATTTCAATTGCGGGTTCTCTGCGCAGAATCCGCAATCTTTCCCTCGAAAATATCCCCATCCTCCCCCTTGACCCTCACGCTACGTCAGGCTTTAGTATTTCTGCACGCACAAGGGAGGAGCACACTTCATGTTACTGAAAGTTGGCGAACTGGCCCGCCGTTCCGGGATCACCGTCAGAACGCTACATTACTACGACAGCATTGGTTTGCTGGTTCCTTCTGCGCGTTCCGACGCCGGGTATCGCTTATATAACCGGGCCGACATCACTCGCCTGCACCATATTCAGGCATTGCGCCGAATGGGGGTGACACTGGATGAAATCGGGGCAATTCTGGCACGTTCAGGGATGGCCCTCACCACCGTGATTGAGCAGCAAATCACCATGCTGAATCGGCAACTGGTGCAGACCGCCGCACTGCGCGATCGTTTACAGCAGATGCATGCGCAGCTCTCCATCGGGGATGAACCTGAGTTGAACGACTGGCTGACTACGTTGGAGTTAATGACCATGTACGATAAATATTTTACCGCAGACGAGCTGGCACAACTGCCCTTCTACCAGGCCAGCCCAACACGCAACAGGGAATGGGGTGAACTGGTCAGCGGCATTCGCACGCTGATCGAAAACGGCATTGAACCACAAGCACAGCAGGCGCAGGATCTGTCCCGACGTTGGATGCAGATGCTTGAACGCGATACCGCAAACAACCCGGCATTTCTCACTCGGTTAAATACCATGCATGCCGATGAGCCATCAATACGCGAACAAACGGGCATCACGCCGACAATGACTGATTATGTCACTCGCGCATTTGCCGAAACCAAACTATCCATTTACCAAAAATACCTGTCTGAAGAAGAATACGCCTATGTCCGTCAGCATTATTTCACCCGTCTGCAGGAATGGCCGGCGCTGATCGCCCAGTTCCATCAAGCATTAAATGAGGGTGTACCGCCGGAATCTGAACAAGCGAAAAGCCTGGCAGCCCAATGGCTTGAACTGTTTCAATCCTATGCGGGGACCAACCCTGCCACTCAAATGAAAATCCGCCAGGCAATGGAACGGGAACCTACCTTGGTTGAAGGTACCTGGCTGACACCACCGCTGTTGCGTTATTTGCAGCAGGCAGTAGCACAACTGATGCGTGGTTAGTCACCATTCAACCGACAGTGTCCACCAGCCGGGTAATACCCGCAACGTCCGCATAGCAGTCCAATAAAAATGCCGTCACGACGGCAATGCCCGGTGCGTGGCGGATATCGTCATGCACCGTTAGCCAAATCTCGCGCTGGAGCGAACGCGTTCCCGCCAGACGTTCCAGCCCCAGTTCCTGTCCGACAAAATGCGGTAACAGTGCAATACCCGCCCCCGCCTGCGCAGCTGCGGCCTGAATCATTAAGTCGTTACTGCGTATTACCAGCAATCGCCCGCCAGCCTGTTCCAGCAACCATTTTTGTTGGACCGACGCCACCCGCGAGTCGTGATAACCGATAAACCCCCATTGCACCTCCGGCGTTGCCTGCAAATATCCCACATTGGCATACAGACCAAACTCAACGGTGCCAATCTTTCTGGCGACCAGATCGCTTTCACTGGCGCGACTGAGGCGAATGGCAATGTCTGCTTCCCCACGCAACAGCGAGACGTTGGCCGTGTCCGCCAGCAAGATCAGCTGTAAATCTGGATAACGCTGCTGTAACTGAGCAATACGCGGCGCGATCAGCTTCAGCCCCATTACGGGTGGTACGCTTAGCGTCACAACCCCCGCAATACCCTGTCGCCCACTGAGTGCGGCACGGCTGACCGCAAAAGCGTTGAGGGTCATGCTGTCACCCTGCGCGGCGATGCGTTGCCCGTCGACAGTCAGCAAGTAGCTGCGCGGGCGACGATCCACCAATTTTAACGCCAACGAGGTTTCCAGGCTGGCAATACGTCGGGCGACGGTGGCGTGATCTACTTTCAAACTGCGAGCAGCACCCGACAGCGATTTTTCCTGCGCGAACACCATGAAATAGTGCAAATCTTCCCAATTGAACATGGGCGTTTTCTCACATCAAAAGTGAACATATAGGGAATTTTAACGCAAAGGGTTAGAGCGCAAACTGTTTTCTGTTTATTTTATCACCACAGGAAACCATGATGAAAACCTCACTGCCGCTGGCCTATCTGGGTGTCATTGTCGCCACCTTTTTCTGGGGCACCAACTTTAATGCGGGTGCCTATATCATCGCCCATCAGCCACCGATTACCGCCTCTATCGAGCGTTTCAGTTTGGCAACGCTCGCGTTGTTCGTATTCTTCGGCCTGCGCGGGCAACTGCGCCTCAGTACGCTGATAAACAACTGGCTGGCTTATTTAGGACTGGGCGTACTGGGCTTCACGATCTTCAATCTGTGCACCTTTTTCGGTCTGCAGTCCACCCCCCCGGTCAATGGCGCACTGATCCTCGCCACAACACCGTTGTGGACATTGGTCTTTGGCGTAATTTGGGAAAATGAAAGACTGAACGGATCACGCATCGCCGGTCTGCTGGCTGGTTTTATCGGTGTAGTGTTGGTTATCACCAAAGGCCATATTCAAACACTGCTGCGGCTGGAGGTTAGCCCCGGCGATGGCATTATTTTACTCGGTAGCCTGGCCTGGGCACTGAATATGGTTGGTACCCGTCGTCTGGTACGTAATGCCACTGCCATCGAAACCACCAGTTATTCAATGCTGTTAGGCACGTTGGCCCTGCTGCCATTGGGACTTATCTTCGAGAATCCACTGCAAAACCTGGCCTCAGCCAGCCTTAGCGTACATGCCGCCGTGGTTTATCTGGCACTGTGTGGGTCACTGCTGGCCTACTTGCTCTGGTTCAATGGGCTGGAAAAAATAGGTTCGGTACGCACCGCGATTTTCTTTAATCTGGCGCCTGTTTTCACCATGCTGGTGGCAACAATCACAGGTACTGCCCCTAATGTTTGGCAGTTAACCGGTGCAGCCTGGGTGATCCTCGGGGTGCTACTGGCTTCGGGCGTATTCATGCGTTTTATACCACGCCGTTCGGCCATAGGTTAGCCATAGGTTTTTCTTATCCTCAATATAAGAAAGCCCAATTTACCTTGTCGGCAAGCACGGTGCATAATGCGTTTATCTTCTTATTTTTCAAGGTAAACAGGTATCTCTATGCCGCCAGTTCCTCCACTGACGCTCGTCGACACTACGCCAGACGACATGGCTGCAGTGTTACAGATTTACACGCATCATGTGTTGTATGGCGCAGCGTCATTTGAAGAAATCCCCCCGACATTGGAAGAAATGAAGCTGCGTCTCAGCAAGGTGCAGGAAGCGGGCTTACCCTGGCTGATCGCCAGGCAGGCAAACCTCGTGGTCGGTTATTGCTATGCCACGCCTTATCGACCACGCCCAGCCTACCGGTTTACTGTGGAGAACTCTGTCTATATCGCCGAGGGTCAGCAGGGGAAGGGTATCGGCAAAGCATTGTTAACCGCACTGATCGCCCGCTGCGAGCTTGGCCCCTGGCGTCAAATGCTAGCGACCGTTGGTAATGCCAAGGATAATCATGGCTCGCTGGCCTTGCATCAGAAACTGGGCTTTACCAGCGTGGGCACATTAAAGGCGGTAGGTTTTAAGTTGGGCGAGTGGCGCGACACCCATATCATGCAGCGTACGTTGGGTGCAGGTGACGCTAATCCCCCCAAATAGGCAACGCGGCAGGCAATTTGTGGATTATCAACTACAGTAAATAATGATTTCATCAGGTTAGCGGAAACCTGCGCCATCATTCAAATCAATTGGGAGAGACGAATGAAAATCATTCTGTGGATTGTCGCCATTATCTTTATCGTTGGCCTACTCACCATCACCGGCGTTTTCAAACTGATCTTTTAAATTCCCCCGCGCCCAGAGGCGCGGGATTTATTTAGGCCTTTAAACGACCCCGAATCGCACCCAGCGCAGAAACCACCAACAGCACTACACCGCCAGCAACCAGGCCAAACACCACATTGAGTAAGGCAGGAATAACGCCCTTTAGGATCTGACCGAAGGTTGGTACCACGGTGGCGTAAGATGCCCAGTCTTCAAACAAATGATGCACAGGCGGCAAGCCGTGGGTCAAAATACCGCCCCCGACCATAAACATGGCGATGGTACCGACAACGGACAGGGTCTTCATCAAATAAGGCGCAGCACTGACAATCCCATTGCCTATCGCACGCACCAGTTCGCTGCTTTTTCGGCTCAGATATAGCCCCAGATCATCGAGTTTAACGATGCCGGCCACGATGCCGTAAACCCCCACCGTCATTACAATCGCAATACCACAGAGTACGATCACCTGCTGGCTGAAGGTCGCGCCAGCCACGGTGCCCAATGTAATGGCGATAATCTCTGCAGAGAGCACAAAATCGGTGCGGATCGCGCCTTTTACCTTCCGTTTCTCGTAGGTCACCACGTCCTCGTTGGCGTCCAGCGCTTCTTTTTTCTCTTCACCCGCTTGTTTGCTGTGGGTCAGGCTATGAAACACCTTCTCAAAACCTTCGTAGCATAAGTAGGCACCACCCACCATCAACAGCGGTGTGATCGCCCAAGGTGCGAATGCACTGATCAATAACGCCAGCGGCACCAAGATCGCTTTATTGATAAAGGATCCCTTGGCAACACTCCACACTACCGGCAGCTCGCGGTCGGCTTTTACCCCAGACACCTGTTGAGCATTCAGCGCCAGATCGTCCCCCAGCACCCCGGCAGTTTTTTTCGCCGCCATTTTGGTCATCAACGAGACATCGTCCAACAATGAGGCGATATCATCAATTAAAGTCAGTAAGCTACTTCCGGCCAAAGTGATCCATCCTTTTCAACGTCATTGGTCATTATCCGTTTAGCATAGTGTTAAACGCCCATCAATGGGTATGGGGTGATGGCTGAAAACCCCCTGTTAACGCGTGGCTTGTTCAAAAGCAGGTTAACCTTGAAGGTTATCGGCCCAAATCACCTGCCGGCACATTCAACTGCCAGGACAAGCCAAAGCGGTCATTCAGCCAGCCAAAACGGGCACTAAAACCATAATCATCGATCGGCATCAGGACCTCACCACCCTCTGCCAAACGGGCAAAAATCCGCTCCAGTTCCGCGTCGGTAGCAAGATTAACGTGCAACGACACTGCAGGGGTAAAGCTGAAATCGTGGCTGACAGGGCTGTCGGTAAAAACCAGATTATGCCGTTCAAAATCGATAGCCGCGTACTTGACCCGTCGTGGCCCCGAATCGTGTTCATCATAATGCTGCACCTGCTGAACCCGGAAACCTGGGAACAGTTCGCTATAAAGATCAATAGCCTGTTGGGCATCACCCTGAAACATAACAAAGGTGGAAACGTTGCTCATTAGATGCTCCCTTTGCGTGCAATATGGTATTAATTGATGATAGCGGATGGATAAGCCGCCGCGACGGTTGAAAGGAGGAAAAATGACCATCACCCACCGTCTGGCCCAGCTGAACGATCTTGCCAGCCTGCTGGCACTGTATCAGGAATTGCGCCCACAAGATCAACCGTTGCGCCCAGACAATGCGCAACGTGCATTGCAACGTCTGCTGGACAATCCGGCAATTCGTCTGGTCGTGAGTGCCGTTGATGAACAACCCATAGCAACCTGTATGCTGGCCATGGTGCCGGGGTTGGTACATCAAGCGCAACCCTTCGGCATCATTGAGCACGTGGTCACGGCCCAATCGCATCGCGGGCAAGGTATTGCATTAGCGATGCTCGAATACACGCTGCAATTGGCCTGGCGGAAAAGAT
Source organism: Serratia grimesii NBRC 13537 (assembly GCF_001590905.1). GTDB lineage: Bacteria > Pseudomonadota > Gammaproteobacteria > Enterobacterales > Enterobacteriaceae > Serratia > Serratia grimesii. The sequence continues at coordinate 80,593 of NZ_BCTT01000006.1, read as the reverse complement.
GCTACAAAGTGATGTTGCTCTCTGGTCAGCAACGTACTGGTGCTCATCAGCTGTATCTGCGTGCCGGGTTTGATGGCGATCGTGAGCGTGGCTTTGTGATCAGACGCCCAGAGGGACGATAATGGCCTGCAGAAGGGCTCCACAGGCCGCAGAACAGATTATTCGGTTTCGTTCTTCGCCAGACGGGCGTCTTTCTGACGGCGATAGTCACGGGCAGCGGCCGGGATCGGCGTTACTTTACCGGTTTCAATCCAACTGCGCAGACGGTTAGCATCAGCAAAGTGGGTATATTTGCCGAAAGCGTCTAACACCACCAGCGACACCGAACGGCTGCCAATCACAGTGCGCATCGCCAGACAATGCCCTGCTTCATTCGTGAATCCTGTTTTGGTCAGCTGAATGTTCCATTTCGGGTTATACACCAGATGGTTGGTGTTTCGGAATGGCAGCGTATAGTTTGGATCCTTGAACGTCGCCATACGTTCAGTGGTGGTACTGAGCTGGCCAATCAGCGGATATTGCTTGGTCGCAATTAACAGCTTGGTCAAGTCACGTGCCGTCGACACGTTATGAATCGACAACCCGGTCGGCTCCACATAGCGTGTATTGGTCATGCCCAGTGATTTAGCCTTGGCATTCATCGCTTTGATGAAAGCGCCATAACCGCCAGGATAATGGTGCGCCAGGCTGGCCGCCGCACGGTTCTCCGACGACATCAGCGCCAGCAACAGCATATCTTTACGGCTGATTTCACTGTTCAGGCGGACGCGAGAATAAACCCCTTTCATCTCCGGTGTCTGGTGAATATCCACCGACAGCATTTCATCCATCGGTAAATGAGCATCCAGGGTCACCATTGCAGTCATCAGCTTCGTGATGGAGGCGATCGGCACCACTTCATCAGGATTGCGCGCATACATCACCTTGTGGGTCTGCATATCCACGACCATCGCACTACCGGAAGCCAATTCAGGCTCGGCAGCACGGGTGACGGCATTATTTTCGCTGGCCAGCGCGCGCGGCGCGATGCCTGCTCCTGCCTGCAAAGCGAGCAGGGTTAGTACCAAAACACGTATTTTCACATGCATTACTCTGTCACTGAAGAAGATGAAGGTCTTATTTTGCCGAATTATATGTGAGGGATCTTAAGTTGGCACTGGGATTATGCGAGCCGATTTGTGACAAATTCTGTCGGACAGAAAATTGCGCAAACCGCGAGCGCTCTGGGATGAGCGCCCACGATGAAAAAGTTACAGTGCCGGTTGCCAAGCCGACTGTGGTAACAGGTACAAACCGGGCGCCTGACGAGCACCTTCGCCAACGATATGACCAATGCCCGCGGCCATCACCGCCAACGTCACATCAAAGGCATTCAGGCTGTCACCGTAGCCCGCCGTCAGATTGAACATCGAACCATTCGCCAGCAAATAAACTGTTTTATCATCTAGTTGGTAGGCATTCACAAACGGCATAGGCTCACTGTGTGGCAGGTTCTGCAAGAAGTCGACGTCAATTTCCGCGGTCACATGGCCGACGTTAAGAATAAATACGCCATCCTTCACCTGCCGCAGATGTTGCGCCGACAAGACGTTTTTAGCCCCTGTGGCAGTGGCAATGACATCAGCTTGACTGACTGCGCTAGCCAAATCGACCACGGCCCAACCATCGTAACGTGCTTGCAGTGCGCGTGCCGGGTCGATTTCCGCCACAATGACCTGCCCGCCATAGGCTTTCGCCGACGCTGCTACGCCCTGCCCAACCAGACCATAACCAATCACCAATACGCATTTTTCATGCAGCGTCAGATGAGTCGTCTGGAAGAACGTGTGCCACGCGGTCAAACCGACCATATGGCGATTATGCAGCCCTTCTTTCACTGGCAGGTCATCCCAGTTGAAAATGGGATAACGCGGTGCCATGCCGTTCAACCGGCTAATACCAGAGCCCGTCGCTTCCAGCCCCGCGATAATCTGCGGTCCGTCGGTTGACTGGTGTAGGCGGGTGGTCAGATCCGCCCCCATTTCACACAGGTGAGTCGGCGTCCAGGCCAATGCGCGGTCGAAAGATTCGGACCAGTCGGCATCGCTCATGTCTCGCCAGGCGTGGGCCTCGGCACCGCGACGCTCCAGCCAGGCAACCACGTCGTCCTGTACCGTGGTCGGGTTGCAGGTGGTCAAATAGATTGCCGCCCCTTTGTCCAGCAGGCCCGCCACCAGCGGTGCCATTTTCAGATCCAGATGCATGTTGCACGCCAGCCGCACGCCGCTTAAATCCGGCAGCGCAGCTACCGCCGCCCGGGTGCGTGGCATATGGCGCATCGCCCAGTCCAGTTCGCTCTCAAAATTCTGATACATCTTTCACTCCTCTACTGCGCCACGCCACCAGGGCGTGGCAGGATGATTTAACCGGAACGGCTCAGGCGCTTAATCGCCTGTGGCGATAGGCCAAAGACGCGAATAAAGGCTCGTCGCATACGCTCGGGATCGCTAAAACCAACTGCGCGGGCAATAGACTCCAGCGCTTCACTGCCCGCTTCAATCCGCATTCTGGCCGCCTCAACCCGTAATTGCTCAATCACTTTGGCCGGCGTCTGCCCGGTTTCTGCACGGAACAGGCGTCCAAATTGACGCTCACTCAGACAGGCAGCATCAGCCAATCCCGCCACTGTCAGTGGTTGATGCAGATGCTCGCGAGCATAAGAAAGCGCGCTGCGAATACGGTCTGAAGACGGGTTCAACTCCAGCAACAGCGAATACTGCGACTGACCTCCCGGACGGCGGTGGTATACCACCAGTTGCCGCGCCACGTTGGCCGCCAGTTCGCTGCCGAGATCTTCCTCAACCATTGCCAACGCCAGATCGATGCCAGCAGTGATCCCTGCTGAAGTCCATATCGTCCCGTCGCGGATATAAATGCGATTACTGTCAACGCGAATGCGCGGATAACTCTGCTGCAAACGTGCTGCATGGTACCAATGGGTCGTCGCTCGCTTACCGTCCAGCAACCCTGCCGCGGCCAGAATAAATGCCCCCGTGCACACACTGGCCATCCGCCGTACCTGTTGGCTTTGCCGATGCAAAAACGCCAACAACGTCGCAGACTGTGTTGCGACGACATTACCGCTGCCCCCCGCAATCAACAAGGTATCAAAGTGCCCCTCATCGAATGGGTGCGTGAGCACTTCCACACCCGATGAGCTTGTCACGCTGCCCCCCAACTCTGATAACGGTAGGCAGCGATAAACCGGCTCCGCCGTAAACTGATTAGCGTTATCAAACGCTGCCAATGGCCCGGCAAAGTCCAGCAGGTTAAAACCGGGGAAAACTACAAAGCCGATATTTTTCATCATGGCGCTTTTTGAGGGTTAAATGTCATACAAGACAAAAACAGGGCGACTATTATGAGCCAAGTTAAATAACAAAACTGAGGCGAATATCATGTCTGAACCGTTAGTGATTGTTTTTCCGATCTATCAGGGCGTCACCCAACTCGATTTTACCGGCCCATTGCAGTTTTTACGGCACATGCCGGGCGCAGAGATTGTCGTCGCCTCAGTCGGTGGCGCAGATATCAGTGCTGAAGGACTGCACTTTACCCAATTGCAAACGCTGGAAGACGTGACTCATTGCGACGTGCTGTGTGTACCCGGCGGCGCCGGTTGCACCCAGGCTCTACAGAATGACGACTTTATGCGCCAGATCAGCCGTCTGGGGCTGGGCGCCCGGTATCTGACCTCAGTCTGCACCGGCTCGCTGATCCTGGCAGCGGCCGGTCTACTGAAGGGCAAACGTGCAGCCTGTCACTGGACAATGCGCGACAGTCTGTCGCTGTTTGGTGCCATCCCCAGCCACGCACGGGTAGAACGCGACGGCAACGTGATCAGTGGCGGTGGCGTGACTGCCGGCATCGACTTTGCCCTGGCGTTGATCGCCGAGTTGCATGATGAGGAAACCGCGCAGATGATTCAGCTGTATCTGGAATACGCACCGGCGCCTCCGTTCCTCGGGGGGACACCGGAACTGGCACCTGCGCATATTCTGGCACGCGTTCAGGCACAAATGGCTCACAGTCTGCAACAACGTCAGGCACTGGTGGCGCAGATTGCCGCCCGCGGTTAATCCACAGGGCGTATACTAAACCTTATGTGTTATAGACATAGGGAATCAGGATGGCGGATTTAGCCCACTATATTACGGACTACGGCTATTGGGCGTTGTTTATCGGCTGCCTGGCCGAAGGCGAGACTATCACGCTGCTGGGTGGCATTGCCGCGCATCAGGGACTGTTGCATTTACCCTGGGTGATTGCAGTCGTGGCATTGGGCGGCACGCTGGGGGATCAGGTGTTATTTTTCCTCGGCCGCCACTTTGGTGGTCGAGTGATTTCACGCATGAAAAGCCAGGAAAAACGTATCGAACGTGCCAGGAAACTAATTGCTCGTCACCCGATGTTGTTCGTGATTGGCGTCCGTTTTATGTATGGTTTCCGCATTATCGGGCCCGTATTGATTGGAGCCAGCAAGTTGCCGCCGTCACGCTTTGTGCCGCTGAACATTCTGGGCGCCATCCTGTGGGCAACGATCTTTGTACTGCTGGGGTATTTCGGTGGTGAGGCGATTGCCCGCTTTATTTCCGGCTTCGACAAACGGCTCACCAGCGTGCTGTTTTGCGCATTGGTGGTCGCCGTCATCCTGTTGCTACGGTTTTGGTGGCGCCGCCGCCATGCCGACTAAGGTTGTCCCCAAAATAATTGGAGGTGCAGTCAGTACACCTGCTGCTTCAATTATCAAGGGGCTTATCGGTTCAGCATCAGCTTAAGGCCGAGCAGCGCCAGTACCCCGCCACCCAGCCGGTCGAACCAGGCTTTAAAACGCAGATAAGTGCGGCGCGGGCGCGGCGACGACAAGACAAACGCCACGAAGGCATACCACAATACATCGATCGTCAGCGCGATCACTGGCAGCACGACGTACATTACCGGTGAGATTTTATGGCTGAGCAACGCGGCAAACACGCTGCCAAATACAATGGCGGTGTTGGGGTTACCCAACTGAGTCAGCAAGCCGGTGGTAAACGCCTTGCGAAACCCCAGATGTTGCTCACCGACCGCTTCCACATTCAGCGGCTGCCGAGCCCCACGTAGCATTTTACAGGCCAGATAGATAAGGTAAGCCCCACCCAGCACCTTTAGCGTAGTGTAGAGCCACGGCAGTGCCAACAACAGTGATTGCAGCCCCAGCAGAGCGATCAAGGCAAAGATAAAACAGCCGACGCCCATGCCTAACGCAACCGCCATACCGTCGCGGCGCGAAGAGGCCACGGCGGTACGTGCGACCAGTATAAAGCTTTGCCCTGGGCTCATCGCTCCGAGCGTAATCGCCCCGCTAATGCTTAAGACCGATAATGCCGTTTCGCTCATCATATTCTCTGCGCCCCCCTGAAATCCCATTGCTCAAAGTAGCGCAGCGATGAAAATAAAAGCAATGCGATAGCGGGAATTATTCTGTTTGCGACATATCACGCATCAGCGCGACCAGTTCACCGGCAGCCTTATCCAGCGGTCGGCTTTTTAACCAGATCAGATGCATCGGCAAACGCAGTTCATTTTTGGTATTTTTGAACTTCAACCGGATGAGTCGCCCCTGTGCCAGTAAGGGGGCGGTCAGCGATAACGGGAAATTTCCCCAACCCAAACCGGCCTCAACCATACTCAGCGCCATCGGCAGGCTGTCGGTGCGCCAGTAAGACTCCGCCACCCGTGGGCGCAGGTCGGCAATAGGCAGGTCACGACTGGCCACCATAATTTGCCGCACATTGACCAAATCCTCGAGAAACAGCTCATCCGCCACGCCGTTCAGCGATGGATGCAGTGGTGAAAGAGTGGCGACCAACGATTCCGCACCAACGAAATGAAACTGCTCCTGGCTGTTGATATTCAGCCCACCAAACGCCAGGCAGACGCCAACTCTGCCCTGATGCAGCATATGCACCACATCGTCCTGCGGGGCAGTCAGCACTTCGATATTCAACAATGGATAACGTTCCGCCAGCGTTTTGATCGCCGCCAGCAGGCCGTCACTATTGATATCCGAGGCGACACCGACCGATAACGTGCTCTCTAACCCTTGCGATAATTCGATGGCATGGTTCTGTAACTGTTTAAGCTGGTCGGCAATCAGCCGCGCATGCGGTGCCAACGCCAATGCCAGCGGCGTTGGCACTGGTTCACGGTGCGAACGATCAAACAATTGAAACCCCAATTCCGCTTCCATGTTAGCGATCCCCATGCTGACCGCAGAAGGTACACGCCGCAACGCACGTGCAGCAGCGGAAAACGAACCGCGATCCAGTACTGCCAAAAACAGCTCAATATTATCGCTGGAAAAGTTCATTGCATTACCTGTCAGCAAAACTGACAGCTCCTGACTTTTTCTATCAATGTGATTGACGGTATCTTACTCGCCAGACGGCAAAAGGTCACTCGACCGCAAAGCCAAAAAATCAGTCAGGATCAGGAGATGAGTAATGCAAGGCGTTAAACGCAAACTGGTGTATGTCACCGCCTATGAAATTATTGGCATGACGATCTCCGCACTCGGGTTAGCATTGCTTTCAGGCAATGCGCCAAGCAGCACCGGGCCGTTAGCCGTGATCATCACGACTATCGCCGTAAGCTGGAACTTCATTTATAACTCGCTGTTTGAACTGTGGGAGAGCCGTCAGGCATCGCGCGGCCGTACGCTTAAACGCCGTATTCTGCATGCCGTAGGTTTTCAATTAACGTTGGTGGTGTACCTGATCCCACTGATCGCCTGGTGGATGGGGATTACGCTCTGGCAGGCACTACTGCTGGATATGGCACTGATCGTGATTATCCCTTGTTATACCTTTGTATTTAACTGGGCCTTCGACAAAATCTTTGGGTTGCCGACGTCGGCCCTGCCAGCCGGTGAGTCCGCCTAATAAATAACCGTTAATCCCTTTTTTCTCCCTGTCTGCTTACAATATCACCGCAGGCAGGGAGGCGCTTATTATCCCTCTTTTTTCTCATCGCGAATAAATAAGCCAAACTCCCTGTAGTTTGCGCGGTAATTATTATTGTGTGATTTTAATCACTTTTTATTCCTCGTTATTTCCGTCTTGATAAAATCAACCATCTTATTGAATAATATATTCTTTTATATATAGCGCAAAAAACAAACACAATTGTTCACGATTTATACGCAGGAATTTTTGCCACCTTTACAGAGAAAAGGTAGCATGCTTCGCCGTTATTTAATGGCGGCTGCTCATATAATATACCCTATACATTTCAAATTGCAGCCAAGCGCCCAGCTCGCTCATCCCCAGGCGCTGACTCAGGTAAACAACTGGGGGGAGCTAGTGCAGGTAACAACGCTGCGGTTAGAAAGGTGACGGGTATGAACAACAGAATGATGCCATGACTTCATTCTCATAACGATTGGCAATAGCAATCGTTTGCTCTGCAAACAGAGCAGGGTAATTCCATAGACAGGTAAACAGGACTGATGATGCAATCACAAAAAAAAACGGCGCATGACAAACACGCCGCCAGAAGACGATGGTTAGACTCCCATGAATCCGGTTATCACAAGAGTATGGGTAACCGACAAATACAGATGATAGCCATCGGTGGCTCGATCGGTACCGGCCTGTTCCTCGGTACCGGCGGGCGGTTGGAAATGGCGGGTCCGGCGTTAGCGCTGGTCTATTTGGTCTGTGGAATTTTCTCGTTCTTTATTCTGCGCGCTCTGGGCGAACTGGTGTTGCACCGTCCCTCCAGTGGCAGCTTTGTGTCTTACGCCCGTGAGTTCCTTGGTGAAAAAGCCTCTTACGTCGCCGGTTGGATGTATTTCCTCAACTGGGCGATGACCGGCATCGTCGACATTACGGCGGTAGCGCTGTACATGCACTATTGGGGTACCTTTGCCGACGTACCGCAATGGTTGTTCGCGCTATGCGCCCTCGGCGTGGTCGCCACCATGAACATGATCGGCGTGAAATGGTTCGCCGAAATGGAGTTCTGGTTTGCACTGATCAAAGTGGTCGCCATCGCGTTGTTCCTGGTGGTCGGCGTGGTGTTTCTCGGTACAGGCACCCCGGTCGCGGGCAACACCACAGGCCTGCACCTGATTACCGAAAACGGCGGCATGTTCCCGCATGGCTTGCTACCTGCGCTGGTGTTAGTCCAGGGGGTTATCTTCGCCTTTGCCGGGATTGAGCTGATCGGCACCGCGGCCGGTGAGTGTAAGGATCCAGCCAAAATGATGCCGAAGGCTATCAACAGCGTTATCTGGCGTATTGGCCTGTTCTACGTCGGCTCGGTAGTTCTGTTGGTGCTGCTGCTACCATGGAATGCCTATCAGGCAGGCCAAAGCCCGTTCGTAACCTTCTTCAGCAAGCTTGGCGTACCTTATATCGGCACCATCATGAACATCGTGGTACTGACCGCCGCACTCTCGAGCCTCAACTCCGGCCTGTACTCCACCGGGCGCATCCTGCGTTCGTTGTCGATGGGCGGTTCAGCGCCGAAATTCATGGCCAAAATGAGCAACCAGCAAGTGCCCTATGCCGGCATCCTGGTGACCTGCGGCATCTATGTGATTGGCGTGTTGCTGAACTACCTGGTGCCTTCGCGGGTGTTTGAGATCGTACTGAACATTGCCTCGCTGGGCATTATCGCCTCATGGGCGTTTATCATCGTATGCCAGATGCGCCTGCGTAAAGCCGTGCGCGAAGGTCGCGCCCAACCGGTATCTTTCAGAATGCCCGGCGCGCCCGTCACCTCTTGGCTGACGTTGGCGTTCCTGCTGGCGGTCGTGATCATGATGGCGTTCGACTACCCGAACGGCACCTGGACTATCGCCACCATTCCGGTGCTGGCGGTGCTGTTAACGCTGGGCTGGTTCGGCCTGCGCAAACGCGCGCAGGAAGTGAAACTCGAACAGCAAGCACACGAAGACGCTCACCACTAAGCCTCTCAACTGCCCCGCACGGGGCAGTTTTTTTTACCTCACACCCTGCCGTAGAAGGTCATTCTGGCGCTTTCTGATAATGCGATTTCTGGTTGAGCGTTGTAGGCCAGCACCACCAACATACGGGTGGTATCGCCTTCAGTCTGCGTGACTCGATGCATGGCATTTCGCCCACGGAACAGCACCAAATCCCCTTCTTCCATCGTCAGCGGCTTCGCCGCCCGCTCACCGTCCAGTACCTCGGAAACACCGGCATAATTCATCTCACCACAATCGGCATCGCGCAAGTTTTCCACATATTCAAAGCGGCCACCGGCCTGAGGTTTTTGGATTAGTAGCGTGATGGCGAACGACGAATTGTCAAAATGCCACCCCAGCTCTTGCCCTCGGTGGGCATAATGCAGGTTGATAGAAGACAGTCGGTCAGCGTAAGGGTAAAGGCGCTTCTCCTCCAGCACCGCGCAAAGAAAGTCACGAAACGGCTGTGCGTCATACAGCGTACGCAACGGTGACTGCGCCGGGATCTCCTCGTCGGTAATACAACCCTTGGATGAGATAACCAGCCGGTTACGCGCATGATCGGCCGGAAACGCTTCGTCCTGTGGCTTGAGATAGACGTTATGCTTACTGGCGGCATAAAACGCCGCATGACTGTGCTCCGCCCCTTCCAGACGCACCGTTGCCAATGCTGCTGCCGTCAGAAAACCCGGCAACACCAGCACCCCGGACGTATCCAGTGTCGCTTTACAGCGAGCCTGAAAAGCGGTGTCGCCAATAGGGTTAGCGGACAAATCAATGATATGAGCGAGTGGTTGCATTGGAGGCTCCTGTAGGCATAGGCCAGATAACCCCACTGTAGCGAATGTCGCATTGCTGTAATAACAAAAATGCGTTAAGGATATGTTAACTAATTCTTAGCGATAACCGCCATGAACACACCCACCCGTAGTCGCCTGCCCAAACTGAGCGCTATTTTGGCTTTTGAAACCGCCGCCCGTACCGGTAGCCTGGCCAAAGCGGCAGACAGCTTGGCGTTGACGGCCGCCGCCGTCAGCCAGCAAATCCGTCAGCTTGAGCAGCACCTTGGCATTGTGCTGTTCACCCGGGCCAAAAGCGGCGTGACGCTAACCGAGCAAGGAACAGATTACCTGGCCTACGTGCAGCAGGCATTTGAGACGCTGCGTATCGCGCAACAACATGTCGATCGCCAACGAGGCAAGGAAATGCTGACGTTATTCGCCTTACCGGCGCTGGCATCAAAATGGCTAAACCCGATGATTGGTGACTGGCTGACCCAACACCCGCAGGTCGATATCCGCCTGCACGCCACCCACGGCGAAGTAGATTTCGCCAGCTCAACGGCAGACTTTGCCCTGTGCTTTGGCGATCAAGGCTACCCGCTACTGGAAAAAGTGCGCTTGTTTCAGGACTCTGTTCAACCGGTTTGCAGCCCGCAGTTGCAGGCTGCTGGCGACTGGACACAGCAGCCGCTGATCCATGTAGATTGGGGTAAGGAAAGCCAGTTCCTGCCGGGGTGGTATGAGTGGTTTAACGCAGCCGGGCTGCCCCTGCCACAGCGACGTGGACTGACCTATAACCTGACCTCACTGGCGATAGATGCCGCAGTTGAGGGCCAGGGTATTTTACTTGGTCAGCAACAACTCATTCAGCGAGAACTGGCCAAGGGGACATTGGTGCCGCTGGCAGAACCGGCGCTACCGCTTAGCAAGCCCTATTACGTGGTTTATCCGCAACGCACGCTGGAAAAACCTAAAGCAGCTGAGTTTCTTGCGTGGCTACAGAACATCACGCCAGCGAATGCCAGACCCTAAACCCTTCTACGCGTATTACCCGTTTTTGGACATCATCTCACCCAGCAAAAGGTTGGTGGCACGCGGCAAATACACTTCGTTGCCGGCACCTGGGGTTAGTGTCAATTCGCCGATGTATATTTGTTCGCGTGTGAGATAAAAATCGACGCGGCAATAGTCTAAATCCGCGGAGACCGCCTTTGCGACCTGAATCATCTCATCCCAGAAAGCCGGTTTTTCATACAACGTATTGACTTGAGGAATGTCTGCCTGGGTAAAAAAGCAATGATGTGCGTGCTCTTCTAAAAACTCCAGCGAACTCGGCTCAGGACCACCACGCAGTAATTCAACAAACAAATAAGACTGCTTTCCGTTAAATACATGCACCTTGTAGTCAATCAATTCACCGTCACATTCAATATCCAACAGCTCTTCGACGATTATCTGCTGCGGAATATTTGCGTAGTGCTTTTCTCGGTATCTTTTCCAATAGGTTATTGCAGACCATTCCTTAAGAATCTTCGCAATATCTTGATAGGAGACCTTACTTTTATCTTTCACTATCTTGACTTGTTGCGACGCATTATTTGTTTTGATAACAAATGATTGTGGCAACGAAAGGTAATCTTGCTCGGTGAAGTTATGCGTCGTCATTATAATGGGCGTTAGGTATTTTTCTGATACCCGCTGAGCAATATATTTTCTGACCGCCACCTTATCCGCTAACATACTGAAATCATTATGCGGATAGCGCATGCGCTGATAGATTTTTTCTGAGAATGTCTTTGGGGATTTGAAATTAACAAAAGAGCCATGGACAAGGTAATGGCTGACTTGATAATAAATAAAATCGGGTGCGGCCCGATAGAGTCGTTTTACGAGTTTTCTCATTCTTCTCTTTCTTCCATGAACATAACATACGTAGAAATGCTTCTGACATTCCGGTTATTGCATCGCAATTATAAAACCCTGTGAGTCATCCCTTACAGAGGCTAAGGAAATAATCGGATAATTCCTATTATAAGATGCGACAGGGAAAAGCGCGAATGAAATTAAAGTTTATAGATATCAGTATCGTGAGAAATGCGTTTTGGATGATATCCGAAAAGATGGTGTCTATCTTGGGCGTTATTTTCATCACTGCTTATATGGCAAAATATATTGGCCCGGAAAGCTTCGGCAAGATCACCTTTGCCACTGCCATTTTCGCCATTACCCAAACGCTAGCGCTACTGGGTTCCGATACCGTTTTATTCAAGCGAATTAGCCGTAACCCGGGCTCTGGAACTGCCCTGATGTTCTCCACCAACCGACTGCGCCAAGGCTGCTTCATCGTGCTCTCTGCAGCAATATTGATTTACACCGGGCTCCGCGAAGATTTCATTACCTTCTACTTTTGTGCCGCCACTTTTGTCGCCAGCTTTTTCTCACTGAGAGACGTCTTCACCATTTATCATGATGCCCGACTGGAGTCGCGCTTCAATACATTAGCCAACGTGGCCGGCCTAGGCAGTGCACTGCTGGTGCGTTATCTGATTGTGTATTTTGATCTGCATCTGTATTACCTGGCGATCCCGATTGTGATGGTTTATTTGATCCCCTATCTGATCCGTCACCACATGTACCATCGCCGCCATCCACGCTTTATCGCACCCGGGCGTATTCGGCGTAAATATGTGCGTTATTTGCTGGCAAGTGGCCTGCCGCTGGCAATATCCAATGTTTCCATCGCCATTTATACCCGACTGGCGCAATTGTTCCTGATGTGGTTTGTCTCGGCCGAAGCGCTGGGTATTTATTCCGTCGCCATTACCCTGGCCACTGCCTGGATGTTTGTCACCGATGCGGTCATCACCTCATTTTTCGCCAAAATATTTGCTTATCACCGCAATGATGCGATGCGCACCGCAGCCAAACTGAATGGGTTGGTGTTGGCGATTTCCGCCACAATCGTGGCCGGTATTGTCTTGCTCGGCAAACCCGTGATTGTCCTGTTATACGGGGAGCAATACTTAGCCGCTTATCCTGCGATGGGGGTATTGGCGGTTGCAACCCTGCTTTCCGCTCTGGGTACCTTGGCCTACAAATACATTGTGATGTTCTCTGGATATGGCTTCTTGTCAAAGAAGATGTTCTTGGTATTTATCATCAATATCCCGCTGTCGTATTTCCTGATCCGTCAGTACGGCATGATGGGCGCCGCTTACAGCACCTTGCTGACTGAGCTATTGTCGTTGACCGTCCTCAACTACCTCTTCCGCCGTGGCGTAGTATTGCAACTGCACTTACGCTCGCTGAATCCGTTGACCTATATCAGACGTGCACCTCTGGGCGGTTGACCCCATAACCGCGGGAACGTTAATTGTGGTTCCCGTTCGCCCGCTGACAGCGGGCACAACGCTCAGTGCTTAAGCTACCCACTCCCTCCTGCTAAGTTGCTCCCACAGGCCGAAAGCTTTAAAAGCGAATCACTTTCGGTCTGCATATTTTTATTTTCAAAACACCTCTGCGCTACTGCAATTATTACTTTGCAAAAGCCTGCATAACCGAAAACATGAGGATAACCCCATGATCGCATTAAATGACTATGCCACTCTGCGTGCATATACCGGCAGCGAATCAACCGTAATGATTGAAAATAGCTATCACCACGGCGTATTCCTCCGTGACGGTGCAGATACGACCAGCCTGGATAATGGCGCTACCATTGTTCGTGATACACAGAACCGTTGTTGGAAACGTATTATCAATAACGGGGATTACAGTATCGACTGGTGGTATCAGGCTGGCGATGAACAGGACTATTCTCTAACCATTAACCGCGCCAGCAATTTTTTACAGGTTGCAGGTGACGAATGGTGGAAATCAGCCATTCCGACTACACCCGCAGGTATTAATCTTGTTGGGCCAGGGGGTGTGCGCCAATGTAAAACCACTGCCAATTTAAAACTGTGGAAAAATTCCATCGACTTTAAGGGCACCATTCTGGACTTCCGCGGTGCAACCGATATTGAATGTGTGCGGGTGCTTTACAGTTCGGGAGCACCGGCCATTTATAACCTACGTATTGTCGGAACTTCAGATGCAGCAGCCAACCTACGAGGCTTGTGCGTTTATAGCGATGCGGCAAATATTCATGGTATGCCGACCAGCCAATTGCTGGTACAAAACGTATGGCTTACCGACCTGTATAAAGGCATCGTGTTTGGCAACAATGCCTATATCCAAAGCTGGCACAGCATTATGGTACGTGGCTGCGTTTGGCCAATCTGGTCAGCCAGTACCGCCAATGCCGGTGAAAAAATTGTGTTCTACAAATGTTTGTTTGGCGACGGTACCAACTTTTATCAGGGTGTTCATTCATTGGCATTCCGTGATTGCTCATTTGACTACAGCGGTTTTAACAGCGTGGCCGATCAACAAGCGAATACTGACTACGGTTTATTCGATCTTAAATCCGGCACGCTGGACTTTAAAAACTGCCACTTCGAGTGGGGCAATGAACATCGTCGTAACTCCCGGCCGGTATTTACCAGTGACAACGGCGGTACAGTAAAAATCAAAGATAGCCAATGGCATAGTGTGCAAACCAATGTGACCGATCCCGGTGGTACGGTTCCCTATCAATATGTTGAGTATTTCTATTTTGATAAGTCCAGCGATCTTAGTGGCAAATGCTACATTGATGGTTTCGATCTGATTAACTCGGATATCAAGAAAGGCTGGTCCAATAACCATATCGAAATGAAGCGCATCGGAGCGCCCGGCTACCTTAATATGTGGCGTCAATTGTACCTCGGTGATGGTGTTAATCATCTGCCAGAACCTACCTGGAAAGAAAACGGTGCACTCTTGCTGAACAACGTTTATGCCGCCACCGGCACCCGTATTTCACAAACAGAAACCTCAGACTTGGCGATTACCCTGAAAGAGGGTGTCATTACCGCAACCACCAAAACAGCGGCAACGGCGGACAAGAAAATTGAGATTTATTTCCCAATTGAAAAAAATGATCTTGTCTTGTGGCGCACCACGCTGGAAAACCTTAAAGGTTTGAGCTCGTTGGATGTCACCGTTGGTACCTACCAAGGGAAGTATGAGCTTAACGGCAACGCCGGGGTCAATATCCTGCTTGAGAAAGCCTGTCAGTGGGGCAGGACCGGGACAGTAACCCCAACATCTTCGGCAACCATGACTTCGGATCGCATTACTGCACTGAACTCTACCGAATATTTGCCGCTGCCTGAGGGCTATGTCAACTATGCCCGTATCCTAATTATCCTGAAAAACTTCGCTGGCAGTGCCACCAACCCAGCGTCGGTAGATATCACCAAACTGTTGTGCCAGAAAATCGATATCGTTTCACGCAACCCGCGTAAAGCCTGGTAACGGACAAGAGTCGCCTCAAACGAGGCGGCTCTTTAACTCTTTGTGCAACTCGCCATATTGGCTCCAAATATGAATAATGCGACTTCATTACCTCTTCCTCCGTGGCGTAGTATTGCAACTGCACTTACGCTCGCTGAATCCGTTGACCTATATCCGGCGTCCAGTTAGCGATAGCAACGGCTAGCTCTCCAACTCAACCACTCTTACATACAAAGCAGCAAGCAGGGAGAGATCAATCAACAATGCAAAAGCGTAAGAAAAACCCGTTATCCCGGTAAAACTGGATTGGATCAGCAGGACAGCCACAACCGCAAGGAGACTGCCAGCCAGCAATAACGCGCGTCGACGCAGTACATGGCCATCTTTATTATTACCTGGACGTATCGCGGCGCTGTAGACCATTCCCTGCCCCACCCCGGAAATAGCCATTGCCGAAAACAGCGGCAGACCGTTTGGCAGACCATGTAATGCCAGCAGCAGCAGCAGCAAGGTGCCCATGGCACTGATGACGAACCCCTGGCGTACCAGGCTCAGGCGACTTTTGCTTTTAAACACTTTCAGCTGCATTAAAAACACGGCCAAAACAAAGGCAATAATGAAACATGCCAGCAAAGCAACCATCAGCAGCGGGCTCTCCAGCGCATAGAGCTTCAGTAACAATGCAACTTGCGCTACCAACCCACTGAATAAAAGAATACCGGCATTGGTTTGCGCCTGCTGTTGCGCAGACGCAGCAAAAGGGGCGGATAAAGGAGACGTAGTCATAACAATCCTCACTCTATAAAGACGGCGACAGAAAATTTATTTCATCCTGGTCAGGAGGTGAATTAAGCCTATCGCATCTATAATCAGGCAATCAAAGTCAGAGTTTTCACCCATGGATGAAAATAACTCATCATGAAGCGTTCCCATTTACCGCCACTGGGCGCACTGTGAGCTTTCCATGCGGTTGCCGATTGCCTTAGCTTCAAGCAGGCGGCCGAGCAACTGAATGTCAGTGCCACTGCGGTCAGCCATCAAATCCGTTTAATTGAAACAATGCTGGAATGCCGAGTATTCGAACGTAATGCGCAGGGCGTTAAACTGACCGAAGCTGGAGACTTGCTGTATACCGGCACCCAATGCGCCTTCGAGGCTCTCGAGAAGTCGGTAAAAAAAATTGAGCAGGCCAAACAACCGCCAGCGTTAACCATCACCACTACATCAAACTTCCTGACCAACTGGCTGGTTCTGCGCCTCGAAAGCTTTAAGGCGCAATTTCCTGAGATTGATTTACACCTGCATACCAGTGTGAAAAGGGTCGACTTAACACAGCGAACCGTCGACGTAGCAATACGTTATCGTGAAACCGCCGAAACGGACTTACACAGCACGTTGCTCTATGAAGATCAGTTTATTGTGGTGGCCAGCCCCACACTGGCCTTGAAGACGCTGAGTGACTTACATGACACAACGTTGTTTCACGTCGAACATCGGCATGTTCCTGCAGAACGTCCTGACTGGAAACACTGGCAACAACGTTACGGGCCGGAAAGCTTAAATGTGTCCAGAGGACTGTATTTCAGTGACGAAACCCATGCACTGCAGGCGGCAGTAGCAGGCCAGGGTGTCGTTATTGCCAGTAAGTTACTGGCAGAAGATTTGATAAAGCGAAGAATGCTGGTTGCACCTTTTGATTTCTCTTTGCCTGGTGCGAATTATTATTTGGTGACTCGGGAAGATATGGCCGATCGTCCCGATGTCGTTTCGTTACGTGAATGGATGCTGAAAAATATGCAGCCCGAAGGGGAGTAAACGTGGCGGTGCACATTTCTATAGGCTTCACATCAGGAAAAGGCGTCTATTAGTTTACCCGCTACGCTGATTTCAGATGCAGAACCACAGCACCAACCAGTACCGTCAATACACCCAACCACTGTAGGGCAGAAAGCCGTTCCCGTAACAGCAATGTGCCTAGAAGCGCGGCAATTCCGCCTGACAGGGTACTAAGCACAGTGACCACGGCCACTGACCCGCCGCTGGCCCCCACGGAAAACGCACTAAAACCGCCCAGGTTGAGCAAACTGGCGGCCAGCAGTAACCCAGTCTGCCGCCAACGTGGGCACGCCACCAGCGCGCGCCGTTGAGTTGTTAGCGTCAACAGAACCGTCAGCCCTACGCTATAGCCGAGCCACAGGCTAACGCTGGGGCCCAATACTGGCAGCGTGTATTTCCCTTGCAACCAGAACCCCGTGCCGTAACAGCATGCGGCGAGCAACGCGAAGACGATTGCCGGTAAAGATGATGACGTGTGACCCAACTGACGCCCTGGGCTTATCGCCGTCAGCATCACGCCCAGCAGGCATATCGCCAGCCCTGCCAGCGTTAGCACATTAAGCGGCTCTCCACTGAGCCATGACAACAACGTGGTAACCGCACCGTAGCTGGTGACCAACGGAGCAACCATCGCGGCCTTGCCGATGGCAAAGGCCTGTGACAAGGCTAACGAACCACTCACCATCAAGCCAGCGGCCAGTAATGCCAAGCCCCAAACGAGACCGGGAGCCGCAAAGACAGATGACGTTGAGGCCAGCAACAACGCAGTAAAGATCACAAACCCGATCGCTTGAGAAAAAAATACAGCCCTGCGCACCCCCACCGATCTGGCGTTAATTCCAACCAAAAAATCCGTGCCGCCCCAGCACAGCGCGGCAGCCAGCCCCATCAGTATGTCCACATCTTATTCCTCCCGAATCTTTGCCTCAAAAGTATGCAAAAAATCACTTGTGGAACATCGATAGATTGGCAATATGGTTGAATGAAACTCAAGCTGAACGCTCAACCACGTCTGCCATCGCTGAAAGCCTTGCATACATTCGAGGTTGCGGCGCGCTGCGCCAGTTTTACCGAGGCGGCAGAAGAGTTGAACGTGACACTGGGTGCGGTCAGTCGCCAGATACGCCATCTGGAGAACGAGCTGGGTGTTGAATTATTTCACCGTAAAGGCAACGCAGTAGCACTCAATGAGACGGGAAAACGGCTAGCGATCGACGTTACCCGCGCTCTGACGCTGCTACAAAAAGCCAGCGATCGCGTCCGGCCAGAACAACAGCAAACACTGAAACTGACCTGCACGCTGGGTATTGCCAGCCACTGGCTGGCAGTGCGCCTACCGGCATTGCGCCGCGCCGATCCTGATGTTTCTCTGGTGTTGGATGCCAATGAAAGTCTGCGCGATATGGCCAATGGCGAAGCGGATATCGCCATTCGCTACAGTCCAACGCGCACCCCACCGCCGCACTCCCGCGAGCTACTCGCCGATGCCTTCGCGCCACTGGCAAGCCCAGCATTTCTCACTGCACACCCTGAACTCGCAACCCCTACCGATGTTGCACAATCGCAGTTGATACACTCGCCGTGGAAAGATGCTCAAGGGTTGGGTGTCGCCAGTTGGCAAGACTGGTTCGCGGCCTTTGGTGACGGTGCTGCGGCACCACGCGGTATTCTCACGTTCAATAGCGTCGGCCATGCGCTGCAAGAAGCAATTGAAGGCAATGGCATTGTGCTCGGTAGCCTGGCCGTCGCGCAGGATGCCCTTGCCGCTGGCAAGTTGGTTCGGGTGTTTAATGAGGGCCGGCAATTGCCTGCAGCCTACCAGTACCGCCTTTGCTGGGCAGACAGCGCGTTCGTTAGCACCACCACCCGTCGCTGGGTAAATCTGTTGCTGCAGGCGGCGGGCAAACCCCCAGCGTTCTGACATAGCACTTATTGCCCTCACAACTTTGCCAAACCCAACTATTTTATGTTCAATTTTTCTGCCGTGAGACACGCTGTGGACAGACAACGCTACCTGCAACATATTGGATTCGCAGGCATCCCCAAACCTGATCTTCTGACGCTGCAACAATTACACCGTGGTCATATGCTGAACGTTCCCTTTGAGAACCTGAGCATTATTTATCACCAGGGCATTCATCTGGAAGAAGCGGCGCTGTTCAGTAAAATTGTCGAACACAATCGTGGCGGCTTTTGCTATGAGCTAAACCGACTATTTGCTTTGTTGTTACAGGACATTGGCTTTAGCGTGCATTTTATTTCCGGCGAGATCCGCGCCCGTGACGGCAGCTTTGGCCCACCGTTCGACCACATGGCGCTACTGGTAGAGCTGGATCAACCCTATCTGGTGGACGTGGGGTTTGGTGATTCTTTTCTGACCCCGCTAAAGATCACGACTGCCGAGCAACAGCCACAAAGCACCGGTACCTTTCATTTGGAACAAGAAGGCGAGATTTACTTTCTGGAGCGCCGCAACGGCGATCAGCGTTCTCACGCCAAAACACTCTATCGTTTCAGTCTGAAAAAACGCCAGCTCAACGAATTTTCCGACATGTGCCATTACCACAGCACTTCACCGCTATCGCATTTTACCCAGAAATTGGTGTGCTCCCACGCCACGGAAAACGGCCGGGTGACCATCAGCGAGAACAAATTGATTATCACTGAGGATCACCACCGTCGGGAATCGACGCTGCATTCGGAAGAAGAACGCCGTGAAGCACTAATGCACTATTTTGCGATCGATCTGGACGGTTAATGCGCGGAGGTTGGCTATACTTTAGCCCGATGGAAGCAGTCAACCGAGAGGAAGCATGATGAAAAAGAAGATCCTGGTAGTACTCACCAGTATTGCAAAATACCCCAGTATCGATCGCGCCACCGGCCTATGGCTCGGTGAGGCGGTGCACTTCGTCAAGAAAGTTGAAGCGGCGGGCTATGAGGTTGAGTACGTCAGCCCGTTAGGCGGTTACACCCCGATAGATCCTCACAGTCTCGCGATGGCCGATGCCACGGACTGGGAGTGGTATCAGAATAAATCGTTTATGAACCGGCTCGGGGCCACATTGAAACCGTCTCAGGTCAACGCCGCCGACTATGGTGCGATCTACTATGCCGGTGGTCACGGCGTTATCTGGGACTTCCTGGATAACCCCGCATTGCAAACCCTTAGCCAGTCGATTTATGAAAGCGGTGGTGTGGTTTCTTCCGTGTGCCACGGGGCTATTGGTTTGTTAAATATCAAACTGGCCAACGGCGACTATCTGATTAGCGGCAAAAAGGTCACCGGCTTCAGCAATGAAGAGGAAAAACTGGCCGAGCTGGACAAACTAGTACCCTATTTGACCGAAACTGAGCTGAAAAAACGCGGGGCGATTTACCAAAAAGCGGCTGAACCCTGGGCCGAATTTGCTTTGAGCGACCAACGGGTCGCCACGGGGCAAAACCCGGCATCGGGTGCTGCAGTGGCGGATGAAGTGCTTAGGTTGCTGGCAGGAAAATAACTGTTAGCTCAATGGGGGAGCACCGCTCCCCTGTTTCGTCTTTAACGGCAGATAACTCGCGCAATGTCCTTCGAATTGGTGAGCGCACGGATCTCGCTGAACAGCTCAGTCGCTTCGCCATATTCTTTACGCAAATACCCCAGCCATTGTTTGATGCGCGCCACGTGGTACAAACCGGTATCGCCCTGCTTTTCCAGATGAACATATTTTTGCAGTAACAGCACCACCTGCGGCCACGGCATGCGCGGTTCATTGTATTTCACTACCCGGCTCAAATTTGGCACATTCAGCGCACCACGCCCAAGCATTACCGCATCGCAGCCCGTCGTTTGCAGGCAGTCTTGCGCACTCTGGTAGTCCCAGATTTCGCCGTTGGCGATCACAGGAATAGTCAGGCGCTGGCGGATCTCGCCAATCGCCGCCCAATTGATACGTTCCGCCTTGTAACCGTCCTCTTTGGTACGGCCGTGTACCGCCAGCTCAGTGGCGCCGGCCTGCTGCACCGCATCGGCAATTTCAAAGCTGCGGCTGTCGCTATCCCAACCCAACCGTATTTTTACCGTCACCGGCAAATGGGCTGGCACCGCTGCACGCATGGCTTTAGCACCCTGGTAAATCAGCTCCGGATCTTTCAGCAGCGTCGCCCCACCACCGCTGCCATTCACTAATTTCGACGGGCAACCACAGTTAAGATCGACACCGTAAGATCCCAGTTCAACCGCACGCGCAGCATTTTCGGCTAGCCACTGCGGGTATTGGCCGAGCAATTGGATACGCACCAAAGTGCCAGACGGTGTGCGGCTGGCGTGATGCAATTCAGGGCACAAACGGTAAAAAGACTTGGCAGGCAGCAGTTGATCAACCACGCGCAGGAATTCGGTGATGCACAGATCGTAGTCGTTTACTTCGGTGAGCAGCTCGCGCACCAGAGAATCGAGAACGCCCTCCATCGGAGCCAATAATACGCGCATGATTACCCCTGCTAAAAAAGACGCGCAATGATACGGGTGAATGCCTGCGGCAGACAAGCGTCTCGGGGGAATATACCCTGCATATTTGCAATTGCATTGTACTTACCCCGATCACGTACTCCCCGTACGCTCACTGGGATGCGCTTAGTTGCCACGCGATGCAATTCCAATTATTTTGGGATTCAAACCGCGCTACCCCAATCGGCGCAGCGGCACACCGGCGATAAAGGCCTCGATGTTTTCGAGCGCTTCGCGGAAATAGATTTGATAGTTGCTGTCAGCCACATAGCCAAGATGTGGCGTCGCCAGCACATTAGGCAATCGGCGGAAGATATCATCAGCCGGCAAAGGTTCAACCTCAAATACGTCCAGCCCGGCACCAGCAATCTGCCCATGCTGTAACGCATCAATCAACGCGGTTCGATCGACAATCGCTGCACGTGAGGTATTAATCAGATACGCGGTTTTTTTCATTGCCTTCAGCTCTTGTTGGCCAACCAGCCCACGACTGCGGTCACTCAGCACCAGGTGAATGGAAATAAAATCGCTCTGTGCAAACAACGCCTGTTTTGATTCCGCCAACGCAACGCCAACCTCAGCGGCCCTTTCTGCCGTCAGGTTTTGACTCCAGGCCTGTACCTTCATGCCAAAAGCCTGCGCCACCACCGCCATTTGACGACCAATCTTACCCAATCCCAGCAGACCCAGCGTTTTACCTTGCAGCGTCACACCGAGCGACTGCTGCCAAGGCCCGTTGTGCTGTAGACCGTAATTTTCCGGCACCAGGTGTTTAGCCAACCCAAGCAATAATGCCCAACTCAGCTCCATCGGCGCAGCAGAACCGCTGTCGGTACCGCAGACGACAATCCCGCGCTGCGTTGCAGCAGCCAGATCAATAGAGGCATTGCGCATACCTGAGGTGATCAATAGTTTCAATTTGGGCAAGCGAGCCAACAACGTTGCCGTCATCGGCGTGCGCTCGCGCATGATCACCAGAATGTCGCAGTCCTGTAGATGCACCGCCAGTTCCGCTTCGTCGATAAAATGTTGGCTGATTGCGAGCACCTCAACCCGATCAGCGATGGTCGACCAGTCCGCCATGCTAAGCGCGACCTGCTGATAATCATCAAGAATGGCACATTTTAGTTTCATCTTCGGCTCCGGGGTTCAAAGGCAGTCAGTCGGCACGCACGTCAACCAACACCGGGCAATCGGCATTTTCAATCACCAAGGCGCTATGCGACCCTTTCAACAGTCGTCTAAAGGGGGAAAGATGGCGGCGCCCCATAATAATCATCGTCGCGTTCAGCTCATTGGCCTGGGCAACAATGGTTTCTGCTGGCTCTCCGGCTACCACACGCCCACGCGCATTGACGCCTACGCCTTGCAGTTCAGTTAGCGCCTGGCGTACCACAGCGGCAGCGGCCTGTTGTTCATCCAGCGCGCAACCAAAATCCGCCGGATCTTCACCCACTTCAACTTCATACGGTCCGGCAATGGAATAGCTAAGGTCTACGCAGCACAGCACCACTACTGCCGCCTGCTGAGCCAATGCCTGTTCAGCAGCCAGCGAAATGACTTTGCGCGCATTAGCGGAGTTATCAACCGCGACCAACAGTGTTTTCATTACCTTCTCCGGTTAATCTCGCGACGCCACCTTGCCAATCTCATCGATCAGCGCGTCTTTACACTTAAGGATTTCCTCGCGGAAGCGAGCTTCATTCTTGGCCAAACGCGTGCTGGGTACTAACAAACTGATGGAGAAGCGCCCCAGAATGGTGTCAATAGCCACCGCCATGGTGGAGACGCCTTCCAGAGTTTCTTCCCGATCGTAGGACAGGCCGGTGCGGCGTATTTCGGTTAGGTGTTCCAGCAGGGCCGGAAAATCACGCACCGTCATGTCGGTCACCGCCATATAGGCCTCTCCCAACAATTCCCGAGCCGCATCATCACTGTTCAACGCTAACAGCGCACGTCCACCGGAGGTGCTGTATAGCGGTAGATTCATACCGATACGCGGCACCACCCGCAGCTCACGATCCGCAACAATATAGTGCACCACCGCCAGCTGTAGGCCACTGGCGCGTCCCAGTGAAACCGTCTCGCCGGTGGCGTCACTCAATGCCTGTAGCCAAGGCGTCGCAATCGCGACCATTTCAGTATGCACGCTGGCAATCAGACGCAGCAACGACGGCCCCAGACGCACGCCACCGGCACCACCACGCACCAATTGCACTGAATCAAGCGCATTGACAATACGTTGCACGGTAGAACGTGGCAGATCGACCGCCTGCGCGATTTCGCCAAGGCTCATGCCATTTGGCTTTGCGCCCAGCGCATCGAGAATTTTCGCTGCACGGGTAATGACTTGAATTCCACCGGTTCTTTCGTCATCACAACATGTTGAGGGTTCAGACATAGGGGTTCTTTTCCTTACTTTTAGCCCACTGTAACATTTTTTTCTGCCGGGCGGCACGATGTACCACATTGCAATACAGCGCATCACAATGTAGCATGCGTCACAATGTATCACTATGCAATACAGTGCATCGTAAGTTTCGTTTCTGGAGTCACACTATGAATGCTCAGCCTGCGCCTCTCGCTGCCGCGCCGCATCCTTTTACCCTGCGTCTGGCATTAGGGCTGGTTGGCGTGCTGATTGCCGCCTTGACCTCTGGATTGAATGATAGAACAAGCGATCTGGCGCTGGCAGATATCCGTGCGGCTATCGGTATAGGTTTCGATCAAGGTAGCTGGATCACCTCGGTTTATCAGGCGGCAGAAGTCGCGGCCATGATGATCGCCCCTTGGTTTGCCGTGACCTTTTCGCTGCGCCGTTTTGCTCTGGTAGTGATAGGCGGTTTTGCCGTCGTAGGTGTATTCCAGCCTTTAATCGCCGACCCTGGGGTATTTATTGCGTTACGAGCCGTGCAAGGTCTGTTTGGTGGCGCATTGCCACCGTTGCTGATGACTGTAGCGCTGCGTTTTCTGCCCCCCACCATCAAGCTTTACGGGCTGGCGGCCTATGCGCTCACCGCCACCTTTGGTCCCAATGTCGCGGCACCGCTAGCGGCTTTGTGGACCGACAGTCTGGGTTGGCAGTTTATTTTTTGGCAAGTAATCCCGCTGTGCCTGATCGCCTTCTTATTAATAGGTTGGGGGTTGCCGCAGGATCCTTTGCGCCTGGAGCGTTTCCGCCAAATCGATCTGTTCGGCATGCTCACCGGTTGTAGTGGCATCGCGCTGTTGATCCTCTCGCTAACCCAGGGAGAACGACTCGACTGGTTCAATTCGCCATTGATCAGCCTGATGTTGCCGGTTTCCATTGCGTTGCTGGTGGTATTTTTGATCAACGAGTGGTTCCATCCATTGCCACTGTTAAAACTGCAGCTACTGCAGCGAATAAATCTTTCTTATAGCCTGCTGACGCTGGCTGGCGTGCTGTTGCTGGCGCTGTCAGGTTCGATGCTGCCATCGTTTTACTTTTCGCAGGTGGAAGGCTTCCGCACCGTACAATTCGCACCGCTGGCGCTGGTCGTCGGTTTGCCGCAATTGGTGATAGCGCCTTTAATCGCCACCTTGTTGAATCTGCGCTGGGTAGATGCCCGCTGGGTGCTGACCATCGGTGCCGCGCTAATAGCCAGCTCTTGTCTGCTCGGAATGCAGTTGACCGACGACTGGGCGCGACAAAATTTCTGGCTAATCCAAAGCCTCCAGGCATTTGGCCAACCGATGATGATCTTGCCAGTGTTAATGACGTCTACCAGCGTAATTATGGCACCGGAAGGCCCCTTTGCCTCCGCAATGTTTAACACCGTGCGCGGTTTTTCCGCCGTGGCGGCAAGCTGCTTGGTAGAGAATTTTATGAGCCATCGGGAGCAATTTCACTCTCAGGTACTGGTGGATCGGTTGGGTAATCACCCGTGGTTAATGACGGCAGAGAACGCTGATCGCGCCAGCGGTTCCATGCCGATGTTGCCGGATGGATCGGTCAGTTCGGCGGAGAATCTCGGGCATTTTTCGACGCTGGTAAAACATCAGGCGGTGATCCTCAGCATCAGTGACGCCTACCTGCTGATTACTGGCTTCGCACTGCTACTGGTGCTGCTGACAGCCTGGTTGCCGAAGCGAGTCTATCCACCGCAAACGCTTCTACCTTTAGTTCCAAAAACATCAGGATCATAACTATGAGCTTCACCCCTGCAAAACGAACCTTAACTCTGACATTGCTGCTGTTAGTCCTGCTGGCTATCGCTTTCTTTGTTCGCTCATCTCTCAATCGCCATCATTTTCGAACCGATGACGCGGTAGTCAGCGCAGATTACACGCTGGTGGCTCCCAAAATTTCCGGCTATATCCGCAGCGTCAATGTCAGTGATAATCAGCAGGTGAAAGCCGGTGAAGTGCTGGCCACCATCGACGATCAGGATTACCGCGTGGCGTTGGAAACGGCTCTGGCTAATCTGCAAATGAGTCAGGCCAAGCTGACCAGCATTCAGGCGCAGCTGGATCAACAACAGGCCAATATTGCCCAGCAGGAAGCCAGCGTCAGCGCCAGCCAAGCCACACTTAACTATGCCGGGCAAAATGCCGATCGCTATCGCCGATTGTTAAAAACGGGTACTGCCACAGCAGATGAACAGCAAAAATCCGCTTCCGTGATGCAAACCGCCGCAGCGCAGTTGAAACAGAATCAGGCAGCCGTGGTTTCTGCGCGCAAGGAAGTTGGGGTTTTGCAGGCCAGTCGGAAACAGGCAGAAGCGAACATTACAGCCTCACAGGCCAGTGTTGATCAGGCACGTCTTAATCTTTCCTATACACGGATTGTTGCCCCGATTAGCGGCACTGTCGGCCAGCGTGCTATACGTCAGGGTGCCTGGGTCTCCGCCGGTACTCGCCTGCTGGCGGTGGTGCCGTTACAACAAAGTTACGTGGTCGCTAACTTCCTGGAAACCCAGTTGACCAACGTCTCTGCCGGCCAGCCAGTATCCATCACTGTCGATGCGCTACCCGGCGTGACGCTGCGCGGCCACGTTGACAGCATCGCCCCGGCTACCGGTTCCACCTTTGCCGCCATCAGCGCCGATAACGCTACCGGTAACTACACCAAAGTGGTGCAGCGCCTGCCGGTGAAAATTCTGCTGGAACCAAACCAGCCGGAGCTGGCGCGGTTACGCGTTGGCATGTCGGTCGTGCCGGAACTTGAAATACGCTGATGCTTGTTATCATCCTGATTTTTGATTAAAAAAAAGCCACCGTAAACGGTGGCTTTTTATCAGCTGACAACAGTGCAATTACTCAGCCGGGCGGCTGCGCGGACGGCGCGAAGGAGCACCTGAACGCGGCTTGCCATCACCCTGCGGACGGGCGCTGCCGCCACCGCGGTTTTCACGCTGGCCGCCATTGCCACTGCGCTGGCCACCGCCGTTACCGGAACGTTGACCGCCGCCGTTGCCGCGTGGAGCGCCACGCCCACCACCCTGACGGCCGTTGATGATCGGCTCCGCCTTGATGCTTGGATCCGGCTCGTAGCCTGGCAGGGCAATACGTGGGATTTCACGTTTCAGCAGGCGCTCGATATCACGCAGCAGTTTGTGCTCATCCACACACACCAGCGAGATAGCCTCACCGGTACGTTCAGCACGGCCAGTACGGCCGATACGGTGCACATAGTCTTCCGGCACGTTAGGCAACTCGTAGTTCACCACGTGTGGCAACTGGTCGATGTCCAGACCACGCGCCGCGATGTCGGTAGCCACCAACACACGAATTTTGCCATCTTTAAAATCGGCCAATGCACGGGTACGGGCACCCTGGCTTTTATTGCCGTGGATCGCTGCAGCAGTGATGCCGTCTTTGTTCAACTGTTCAGCCAGGTGGTTAGCGCCGTGCTTGGTGCGGTTGAACACCAACACTTGCTTCCAGTCACCTTCACCGATCATCTGAGACAGCAGTTCCCGCTTACGCTTCTTATCAACGAAGTGCACGCTCTGTTCGATCTGCTCGGACGCGGTGTTACGACGCGCCACTTCAACCGACGCTGGGTTGTGCAGCAGCTTGTTAGCCAATGCTTTAATGTCGTCAGAGAAGGTCGCAGAGAACAGCAGGTTCTGACGCTTGGCAGGCAGTTTGGCCAGCACGCGACGGATATCATGGATAAAGCCCATATCCAGCATGCGGTCCGCTTCATCCAGCACCAGAATTTCAATTTTGGACAGGTCAACCGCACGTTGGTGTTCCAGATCCAGCAGACGGCCTGGTGTTGCCACCAAGACATCAACACCGCCACGCAGTTTCATCATCTGCGGGTTGATGCTCACGCCGCCAAATACCACCAGCGAACGCAGGCGCAGGTATTTGCTGTAGGATTCGACGTTTTCGCCGATTTGCGCAGCCAGTTCACGGGTAGGCGTCAGGATCAACGCACGTACCGGACGGCGACCTTTGACCGCATGATCATGCTTACTCAGCAGCTGTAGCAGCGGCAAGGTAAAGCCAGCGGTTTTACCGGTACCGGTCTGGGCGCTGGCCATCAGGTCACGACCTTCCAATACGACAGGAATCGCCTGGCGTTGAATTGGCGTAGGTTCGCGATAGCCCTGTTCTTCAACAGCGCGCAGAATTTCAGCACTTAAGCCGAGGGTTTCAAATGACATAAAGAGAAAAACTCCAGATCCCCCCTAACCTAACAGTGTTCGGTGCAGTTTCCTGGGAGGATTATCAGACGGGACATTAAGCATGACCACGAGGGATTGGCACAAACTGCAGTGCACCAAGCGGGCGATTGTAGCAGAAGTCGAACAAGAAAACGTTATTTAAGTGACTCAGAGCACAATATGCCGAGAATTCAGCCTAGTCCGAAAAAATGTCCTTAAATAAATAGCGGTTACTGATTGCATTTCGTGCAATCTGGCATAAAGTCAATCATATGATTGATTAACTTTAGCGAGTGTCATCAATGCCAAATAATCAGACTGCCAGCCGGGCACGCGGTGAACAGGCGCGCCAACAGTTGATCGCCGCCGCCATCGAGATGTTCGGTGAGTACGGCATTCAGGGCGCCACCACCCGTGATATCGCGCAGCGCGCCGGGCACAATATCGCGGCGATCACATATTACTTCAATTCCAAAGAGGGCCTTTATCTGGCTGTCGCACAGTGGATTGCCGACTTTATCCAGCAGGCATTTCGCCCCCTGGCCGACGAGATTGACCGCTTCTGGCAACTGCCAGATGCCGAACGCCCGCGGGAATACTATCTCGATCACCTGAAACGCGGTCTGCTGGCATTTAGCGACCTGATGACACAACCGCAGACGCTCAACCTCAGCAAAATCATGTCACGCGAGCAGCTCTCCCCCACTGACGCTTATCCCTTGATCCACCAGCAAGTGGTCGCACCGTTACATGACAAGCTTTGCCGTCTGCTGGCGGCCTACACGGGCATCGACCCGCATTCGACCAAAATCGTGCTGCACACCCACGCAATGATCGGCGAAGTGTTGTCGTTTCGCGTAGCGAGGGAAACCGTACGCCGGCAGGCTGGTTGGCAGCAGATCGGCACCGCCGAAGCGGAGCAAATAAGCGAAGTGTTGGCTGAACACATTGAGATTCTGGTTAATGGGCTGCGCCAACGCTATGGCGCGTAAACCCTTCGGGTTTCAAGATACGGCGCTAGTTGTCTAGCCGTAACGTGAAGTTCATTGGGTTTAATCTTTATAGGCAGGGAGTGTTATGAATAGGAAACGCAGTGCCCTTATTGTTGCGGTTATTGTACTGATCGCCGCAGCCATTTACGGGGTTTGGTATTACCAACAACAGCAAGAAAAACCGCTGACGCTGTACGGCAACGTGGACATTCGCACAGTGAATTTGGGTTTCCGTGTTGATGGGCGGTTGGCGTCGCTGACAGTAGATGAAGGCGATACTCTGCAACCAGGGCAATTACTTGGCAAATTGGACGATGCTCCGTATCTCAACGCATTGCAGCAGGCACAGGCTAACGTTGGTAGCGCCAAAGCCAAACTGGCACTGCTGTTGGCTGGTTACCGCGCCGAAGAAATTGCCCAGGTACGTTCGGAAATGGCGCAGCGCCTGTCCGCTTTTAGTTATGCCGATAGCTTCCTAAAACGCCAACAGGGCCTGTGGGCGAAAAATGCCACCTCTGCCGACGCACTGGAAGATGCCCGCACCTCACGCAATCAGGCGCAGGCCAACCTGCAGGCGTCTAAAGACAAGCTGGCGCAATACCTAAGCGGTAATCGTCCGCAAGAAATAGAAGAGGCCAAAGCCAATCTGGCGCAAAGCGAAGCCGCACTGGCGCAGGCACAACTTAACCTGCATGACACCAGTCTGGTTTCCCCGTCCGCGGGCACAGTGCTGACGCGTGCGGTCGAGCCGGGCACCATGCTCAGCGCCGGTGGCACGGTGTTCACTTTGTCGCTGACCCGTCCTGTATGGGTACGCGCCTATGTTAACGAAACCAGTCTGGGTAAAGCAGCACCCGGTACCGAACTGGAAATTTATACCGACGGCCGACCAAACAAACCCTATCACGGTAAAATTGGCTTTGTGTCGCCAACCGCTGAATTCACGCCGAAAAGCGTGGAAACGCCGGATCTGCGCACTGATTTAGTGTACCGACTACGCATAATTGTCACTGACGCCGATGACGCATTGCGCCAGGGGATGCCGGTCACCGTTCGCTTTGCCAAACCTTGAGGGAGTGGCGATGGAACAGGTGATTGAACTCGAAGCGCTGGAAAAACGTTTCCCGACATTGGAAAAACCAGCTGTCGCCAGCCTCACCACCCGGCTGACCAGCGGTGCGGTCACCGGGCTGGTTGGCCCAGACGGCGCAGGTAAAACCACCCTGCTGCGTATGCTGGCAGGGCTACTAAAACCCAGTAGCGGCACACTGCGCGTCGCCGGGCTGGATCCGATCGCCCAGGATCGTCAATTGCACGCCATTCTTGGTTACATGCCGCAAAAGTTTGGCCTGTATGAAGATCTGACCGTCATGGAAAACCTGACGCTGTACGCCGATCTGCGCGGTGTGACCGGTGATCTACGTAAACAGACGTTTGATCGGCTACTGACATTCACCGATCTCACCCGTTTCACCACCCGGCTGGCGGGCAAACTTTCCGGTGGCATGAAGCAGAAGCTCGGGCTGGCCTGTACGCTGGTCGGGCAGCCGCAAGTGCTGCTGCTGGATGAGCCTGGCGTCGGGGTCGATCCGATCTCACGACGCGAACTGTGGCGCATGGTGCACGAACTGGCCAACGACGGTATGTTAATCCTGTGGAGCACGTCTTATTTGGACGAAGCTGAACAGTGCCGCGAAGTGCTACTGCTCAATGAGGGAGAGTTACTGTTTAGTGGCGCCCCCCAAGATCTCACCCAGCGCATGGCCGGACGCACCGTGCTGATAGCGCCGCCCGCCGGTAATCACCGGGCCTTGTTGCAACGGGCGATCTGCTTGCCAACGGTCACCGACGGTGTGATCCAAGGCAAATATCTGCGGTTGATCCTCAAAGAAGGTGAAGATCATCAGCAATTGCTACAGGCGCTGGATCTGCCGGGGGCCGAACTGAGCGAAGCGGATCCTCGGTTTGAAGATGCGTTTATCGATCTGCTCGGCGGTGGACCGAACAGTAAATCAGCGTTGGCCGAGATCATGCCCACCGTCGAAGGCGAAAAAACGGAAACCGTGATCGAAGCTCAGGGGCTGACAAAAAAATTCGGCGACTTCGCCGCCACCGATCACGTGGACTTCAAAGTGCAGCGCGGCGAAATTTTTGGTCTTCTGGGGCCAAACGGTGCCGGCAAATCCACCACGTTTAAAATGATGTGCGGGTTACTGGTGCCCACCGAAGGTAAAGCACTGGTGCTGGGTATGGACCTAAAGACCAGTTCCGGCAAAGCACGCCAGCATTTGGGGTATATGGCACAAAAATTCTCGCTGTACGGTAACCTGACCGTGGCACAAAACCTGAAGTTTTTCTCCGGTGTTTACGGTCTGAGCGGCAAGGCTCAGCGCGAAAAAATCAGTGAGATGTCCAACGCCTTCAATTTTGGCCCCATCCTCAACCAAACACCGGATTCTCTGCCGCTCGGCTTCAAACAGCGACTGGCGTTAGCCTGTGCACTCATGCACGAGCCGGATATCCTGTTTCTCGATGAACCGACCTCCGGCGTCGATCCCCTGACTCGCCGTGAGTTCTGGCTGCATATTAATGGCATGGTGGACAAAGGCGTGACAGTCATGGTCACCACCCACTTTATGGACGAAGCGGAATACTGCGATCGCATTGGGCTAGTGTACCGGGGCAAGATCATTGCCGCAGGCACACCGGACGATCTCAAGCACCAGATCGCCAGCGCCGACAATCCCAATCCATCGATGGAACAGGCGTTTATCGAGTTGGTGCAAGGTTATGATCAGGAGGAGCAGCCATGAGTAGCAAAATGGCCACCAGCGACAACAGCGGGTTTTCCTGGCGGCGTCTGCGTGCCCTGTGCCTTAAAGAGACGCGGCAGATCCTGCGCGATCCGAGCAGTGGGTTGATCGCTTTTGTCATTCCACTGATGCTGCTATTTATCTTCGGCTACGGCATCAATCTGGACTCCAGTAAGCTGCGGCTGGGGATTCTTATGGAGCAACAGAGCGAAGATGCACGCGACCTGGCTAATGCCTTTGCTGGCTCACCCTATATTGAACCCACCATTAGTGATAACCGCCAACAGTTGATCCAATTGATGCAGGCTGGCCGCATCCGGGGGTTGGTAGTGATCCCCAATGATTTTGCTCAACGCATGGCGCGGCCACACGATAGTGCACCGATTCAAATTATCACCGACGGCAGCGAGCCAAACACGGCCAACTTTGTCCAAGGTTATACCCAGGGAGTGTGGCAAAT
Organism: Serratia grimesii NBRC 13537; assembly: GCF_001590905.1. Lineage (GTDB taxonomy): Bacteria > Pseudomonadota > Gammaproteobacteria > Enterobacterales > Enterobacteriaceae > Serratia > Serratia grimesii. The sequence continues at coordinate 48,188 of NZ_BCTT01000006.1, read as the reverse complement.
CTGGCAGCAGCAACGCGCCACCGACAGCGGGCGTGAGGAAAAACCGTTAATTGATGTTCAGATGCGCTATTGGTTCAACCCGGCAGCAATCAGCCGGCACTACATTATTCCCGGCGCCATCACCATTATCATGACAGTGATCGGCGCTATCCTTACCTCACTGGTGATCGCCCGTGAATGGGAACGCGGCACTATGGAAGCACTGCTCTCCACTCAGGTGACGCGCGCCGAACTGCTGTTGTCCAAACTGGTGCCCTATTATTTCCTCGGTATGATTGCCATGGTGTTGTGCATGGTGGTGTCGGTATGGGTGCTCGGCGTTCCCTACCGTGGCTCGCTGCTGATTTTATTCGTCATCAGTAGCCTGTTCCTCGCCAGCACGCTCGGCATGGGACTGCTGATTTCCACCATTACCCGCAACCAATTCAACGCAGCAATGGTGGCGCTGAATGCCGCCTTTCTGCCGTCGATCATGCTGTCCGGCTTTATCTTCCAGATCGACAGTATGCCGGCCATCGTGCGGGCCGTAACCTACATCATTCCGGCGCGTTACTTCGTCAGCACGCTGCAAACGCTGTTCCTGGCGGGCAACGTCGGCACAGTACTGATGATTAACCTGTTATTCCTGATCGCTTCGGCGGTGGTATTTATTGGCCTCACTGCCTGGAAAACCCAGCGACGGCTGGATTAAGGAGCTAGATGATGTTTCACCGTCTTTGGACGTTAATCATCAAGGAAATGCAGACGCTACTACGCGATCCGCAAACCCGTACCATTCTGATTATGCCGGTGATCTTGCAGGTGCTGCTGTTCCCGTTCGCCGCCACGCTGGAAGTGACCAATGCCACCATCGCGGTTTACAGCGAAGACAACGGTCATGCATCTGTCGAACTGACCCAGCGTTTTGCCAAAGCAAAAGCCTTCTCCCATGTGCTGCTTTTGCGCAGCCCGCAGGAGATCCAAGCCACCATCGACAATCAAAAAGCCCTGCTGCTGATCCGCTTCCCCGCCCAATTCTCGCGCGATATCGCCACTGGCAATACCGCCCCGCTGCAGCTGCTATTGGATGGGCGCAACTCTAACAGTGCTCAGATCGCTGCCAACTATGTGCAGCAAATTGTGCAGGAGTATCAAAATGAGCTGATCGGTGGACGCGCTAAGCCTAACAATAGCGAGCTGGTAGTACGCAATTGGTATAACCCGAACCTGGACTATAAATGGTTTGTGGTGCCTTCATTGATTGCCATGATCACCACCATCGGCGTGCTGATTGTTACCTCACTGTCAGTAGCACGTGAACGCGAACAGGGTACGTTGGAACAATTGCTGGTGTCGCCATTGACCACCTGGCAGATATTTATCGGCAAAGCGGTCCCCGCGTTAATCGTCGCGACCTTCCAGGCCAGTATCGTGTTGTTGATTGGTATCTTTATCTATCAGATCCCGTTCGCCGGTTCACTGCTGCTGTTCTACGGTACGATGCTGATTTACGGGCTGTCGTTGGTGGGGTTTGGCCTGCTGATTTCGTCGCTGTGCGCCACTCAGCAACAGGCGTTTATCGGTGTATTCGTGTTTATGATGCCGGCAATCTTGCTTTCAGGTTATGTCTCACCGGTGGAAAACATGCCAGTATGGCTGCAAAACCTCACCTGGCTTAATCCCATCCGTCACTTTACCGACATCACCAAACAGATTTACCTGAAGGACGCCAGTTTCAGCATTATCTGGCACAGCCTGTGGCCGTTATTGGTGATCACCGCCACCACCGGCAGTGCTGCCTATGCCATGTTCCGCCGTAAAATTGCATAAAAAAAGGCTCTGCGTTGTGAATCGCAGAGCCTTTTTGATCACCGGATACCCTATGGATTTCACGCTGCAGCCAGGCGACCAACCAGCTTATCCCCAGACGCTTACTTGAGTAAGTTACTGGGTGAGCTGGTGCAGGTAACAACGCTGCAGCTTGAAAGACGACGGATATTATCTGCGGTTGCCGAAAATACGTAGCAACATCAAGAACAAGTTGATGAAATCAAGGTACAGCGTCAGTGCGCCAACAATGGCGTATTTACGGAAGCTGTCTTTGTCATCTGAGTTCAACTGCTCGCCCATCGCTTTCAGTTTCTGGGTGTCGTACGCCGTCAGGCCAACAAACACCACCACACCGATGTAGGTAATCGCCCACATTAACGCTGTGCTTTTCAGCCAGATATTCACCAACGATGCCAGCACGATACCGATCAGCGCCATAAACAGCATGCTGCCGAAACCACTCAAATCACGCTTAGTGGTGTAGCCGTAAAGACTCATTGCACCAAACATACCGGCGGTCACCACAAAGGTGCTGGCGATTGAACTGTAGGTATAAGCGATGAAAATACTGGAGAGCGTCAACCCGGTCAGCGCCGAATAAAGCATAAACAACGCGGTGGCTACTGTGCCGTTCAGACGGTTGACCATACCGGAAATGACAAACACCAGCCCCAACTGCACGATAATCAGGCCGAAGAACGTGATTTGACTGGAAAAGATAAAGTTAAGGATCGCAGGCGTGTTGGCCGCGTACCAGGAAACGAATGCCGTCAACAGCATACCGCAGGTCATCCAGCCATAAACCTGCGCCATATAAGCCTGAATGCCGCTGTTGGCACGTTCGACGATTGAACCATTAGAGCGTGGATATCGGTCCATGACGGTTACCTTTTGCGTGTGAAACAAGATTTCAAAGCCCTGTCTACCCATCGCCTTTCAAGCCAGAGTTTGCTTAGCTGCAACTTGAAACGCAGAGAGTATCCAAAGGCCTTGCCTGCTATAAGCGTACCACAGAAAACCTAACGCGAAAGCAGCAAAGGTATTGATTTGTTTCCGCTGTTTACCGGTTATTTAACCGCTTTATGCCAGCGTTCTGCCGCCTGTCGATCGCTGTCACGCGCATCGACCCAGCGGTCACCCTGCCCAACAGCTTCACGCTTCCAGAACGGTGCGCGGGTTTTCAGGTAATCCATGATGAACTCGGTGGCTTCAAAGGCCATGCTCCGGTGTGCACTGGTCACGCCAACAAACACGATTTCATCGCCGGGAAACAGCTCGCCCACACGGTGGATCACCGTTGCGCGCTGCAACGGCCAACGGCTACGTGCTTCATCCACGATCTCCGCCAACGCTTTTTCGGTCATACCCGGATAATGTTCCAGCGTGAGCGCACTGACGTGATCGCCCAGGTTGTGGTTACGCACCTTGCCGGTAAACGTGACTACAGCGCCATCATCATCGCACTGCGCCAACCACTGATATTCATCACCTACATTGAATGGCGCTTCACCTACGCGGATACGGGTATTTTCCACCATTAACCTCCGGTTACCGGTGGAAAGAAAGCGACTTCATCACCCGCGCGCAGCGGGTGTTCCGCCGCCACCAGTGACTGATTCACCGCCGTCAGCAGCTTTCCGGACTCCAGTGCCAGTGCCCAGCGATCGCCGCGTGCGCACAGCGCCTTACGCAGTGCTTCTACCGTTGGGTAGTCCGCCGGCATAGACAGGTCACCGGTGCCGACCAGTTCACGCACCTGCGCAAAAAACAGAATGTTAATCATAGCTCCACCTTAAAATCACCGGATTTACCGCCGCTTTTCGCCAGCAGCCGCACCGGGCCGATCACCATATCTTTCTGTACCGCTTTACACATGTCATAAATGGTCAACGCAGCCACCGATGCTGCGGTCAGCGCTTCCATTTCAACCCCTGTTTTACCGGTCAACCGGCAGCAGGTTTCAATGCGCACTCGGTTGTGCTCCGGTTGCGCTTCCAGCTGTACTTCAACTTTGCTCAGCATCAGTGGGTGGCACAGGGGGATAAGTTCCCAGGTGCGTTTTGCTGCCTGAATACCGGCTATACGCGCCGTGGCGAATACATCACCCTTGTGGTGACTGCCGTCGATAATCATTGCCAGCGTGGCCGGTAACATCTCCACAAAAGCCTCGGCACGCGCCTCGCGCACCGTCTCTGCTTTAGCGGAAACATCAACCATATGGGCTTCGCCCGCGGCGTTAATGTGGGTTAGCTGCGTCATATTTTTATTTCTTCAGATGTGGCAGGAAGTTGCATGGACGGTGGCGTGCGTCCAGTTGCTCTTCAATAATGCGTTCCCAAGCCGTACGGCAGGCGCGGGTCGATCCAGGCATAGCGAAAATCACCGTCTGGTTAGCGATACCGGCCAGTGCACGCGATTGAATGGTGGCGGTGCCAATCTCTTCATAAGACACCATGCGGAACAGTTCGCCGAACCCTTCCACTGCGCGATCAAACAGTGGCAACAGGGCTTCCGGGGTGTTGTCCCGGGCCGTAAAACCGGTGCCGCCGGTAATCAGCACTGCCTGTACCTTTTCGTCGGCGATCCACGCAGAAACTTGGGCACGGATTTGATAAATATCGTCTTTGCTGATGGCGAGATCCACGACCTGGTGCCCCGCTTCAAGCGCGGCTTCCTGCAAGTATTGGCCCGAGGTATCTTCTGCTTCACCACGACTGTCTGAAACAGTCAAAATAGCGATATGTGCCGGAATGAATTCGCTGCTGGCATGACTCATTGCTTGCTCCCGTGCAATTTGAAAAATTTACCCGCCGATAAACGACAGATTCTGCGTGATGCCGCTGTTGCCCTGGTGCAGGAAGTGGGTTTGCTTTTTCGTCCGCAACCCACCCTGAATGCGATCTTTCAATTCCTCAAGCTGGCCGTCATTCACCAGCAAATCGCGCAGGCTAATGCCCTGCTCACCGAACAGACACAGATGCAGATTACCGATGGCGGAAACCCGCAGCCGGTTGCAACTGGCACAGAAATCTTTTTCGTACGGCATGATTAAGCCTACTTCGCCCTGGTAGTCCGGATGACTGAACACCTGCGCCGGGCCGTCACTGCGGCCACGCGGTTGCAGCTGCCAGCCCTGCTGTTCCAGTTGCGAACGGATCACTTCACCAGACACATGGTGTTTGCGGAATAAGTCGCCACCCTCACCGGTTTCCATCAGTTCGATAAAACGCAGTTGGATCGGACGGTCTTTTATCCAGTTCAGGAAAGCGCCCAGCTGCTGATGATTAACATCACGCATCAGCACCGCATTGACCTTAACCTTGCTAAACCCAGCGGTAAAAGCGGCGTCGATACCCTCCATCACCTGGCGGAATTTGTCCTGACCGGTAATGGCGTGAAATTGACGGGGATCCAGACTGTCTACGCTGACGTTAATCGCCGTCAGGCCGGCGTCACGCCAGCCAGCAACGTCGCGCGCCAGACGGTAGCCATTGGTGGTCACAGCAAGCTGGCGAACCGCCGGGTTTTCACGCACGGCGGCAATGATCTCGGTAAAATCACGACGCAGCGAGGGCTCGCCGCCAGTCAGGCGCACTTTTTCGGTGCCCAGCTCGGCGAATGCGCGGCTAACACGTCTGATCTCATCCAATGACAAGAAGGTTTTTGGACTGCCATTAGGGCGGTAGCCATCCGGCAGACAGTAGGTGCAACGAAAGTTACACACGTCGGTGATCGACAGGCGCAAGTAATAGAACTTACGCTCATAAGCATCAATGAGTTGCGGCACCATAACACCTTCCAAAGTCGGGAGGCGCGAGCGTTTCCACTCTGCACCCTGGTGGCTAACTTCGCCACGGCCAAAGCACCATATCGTCCACAAGAACAACGTAGGCCCAGAGGCTAGGAGTTTTGGTTTCAGTTCCTACTGATTGAGTAGCCGGAACGAAACCGTGGTTTTCATCAGAATTCTAGCGCTAAACAAACAGGATAGCCAACGCGCAATTTCGCTATATAATTGTGTATACAGCGATTTTAAGCGATTCCAAATCTGGTAAACCATGATAAACGCCCTTTACGCAGACGAATTGACCGGAATCACGCAAATCACACTTTTTATACCCTAAATAATTGGAATAGCCTCCCGACAGCTAGAGCGAGAATCCCAGAAGCTTACTCAAGTCAGTGTCTGGGGTGAGTGCTTGCAGCCAACACAGGGGCAACATCAAGTATGACGGTTTTATCGCGTTTTCACGCCGGATCCGCTACCTTATGCGGGCAGTTAAGCCCCTTTGTAAGGAAATTTATGCGTAATCGTACCCTGGCCGATCTCGATCGGGTGGTGGCATTAGGTGGTGGCCATGGCCTGGGCCGCGTGATGTCTTCCCTGTCGTCTTTAGGATCCCGTTTAACCGGTATTGTCACCACCACCGATAACGGTGGCTCAACCGGCCGTATCCGACGATCGGAAGGCGGCATAGCCTGGGGCGACACTCGTAACTGCCTCAATCAGTTGATCACTGAACCAAGCGTGGCTTCCGCCATGTTTGAGTATCGCTTCAGCGGCAATGGTGAGCTTTCGGGACACAACCTCGGTAACCTGATGCTGAAGGCATTGGATCACCTCAGCGTACGCCCGCTGGAAGCGATCAACCTGGTGCGAAGCTTACTGAAGGTGGATGCAGCATTGATCCCGATGTCTGAGCAGCCCGTCGATCTGATGGCGCACGATCACGAAGGGAACCATGTTTATGGTGAAGTGAATGTCGATCAACTGACCGACATGCCGCAAGAGTTGATGTTGTCACCGCGCGTCAATGCAACACGCGAAGCACTGGATGCCATTGCACAGGCTGATGTTATTCTGATCGGGCCAGGCAGTTTCCTGACCAGCCTGATGCCCCTGCTACTGCTTGATGACCTTACACAGGCCTTGCGCCGCAGCAGCGCCAATATGATTTATATCGGCAACCTGGGGAAAGAACTGAGCGTCGCGGCAGCAGCCTTGACGCTGAAAAATAAGCTGGAGTTGATGGAAGAGAAGATTGGCCGCCAGATGATCGACGCGCTTATTGTCGGCCCCTCGGTGGATGCCAGCGAAGTGCAAGATCGCGTGGTGATCAAACAACCACTGGAAGCGACAGATATTCCTTATCGCCACGATCGTCAGTTGCTGCGCCAGGCGCTGGATCAGGCGTTGATCGAATTAGGCACCCGCGCCTAAGCCCTTACTTGCCGCCACGCAGCCATGGGTTATCGCTGGCGGCTTTTTCGACCATGTCGATGTAAAGGTCTTCCACCTGCTTGCGCGCCCAGGGTGTACGACGCAAAAACTTGAGGCTGGACTTGATGCTGGGATCGCTGCTGAAGCAGTTGATGCGTACGCGTTCAGCCAGCCCTGACCAACCGTAGCTCTCCACCAGTTTATTCAAAAGTTGTTCCAGAGTGACGCCATGCATCGGGTCTTTGGACTGGTGTTCGGTCATGATCAGTAGCTCGCTGTAGTGAATTGGCCGCACACCATAATCAGCTTTGGCAGGAGCGACAAGGATTTTATGTTTGGCAGCGCTGCCTCACGCAGCGCGCCAACCGGTCACGAAATTGCGATAAACTGCTCACGCAGCTGGTGAATTTCGTCCCGCAAGCCCGCCGCCTGTTCGAACTCAAGGTTCTGAGCATGCGTGTACATCTGCGCTTCCAACTCGCGGATTTTTTGATCCAAAGCTTTTGGCGTGAGGTTTTGGTACTGCTCTGCATTTTCCGCCGCCTTACCCTTCCCTCGGCCTTTACCGCGATTACCCGGTTTGCCCAGTTGCAGAATATCAGAAACTTTCTTGTTCAGGCCCTGCGGCACAATGCCGTTTTCTTCGTTGAACGCCTGCTGTTTGGCGCGACGGCGCTCAGTCTCGCTAATCGCCCTGGCCATCGAGTCGGTAATTCTGTCGCCGTAAAGGATCGCCTTACCATTCAGGTTACGTGCCGCACGGCCAATGGTTTGGATAAGCGAGCGTTCCGAACGCAGGAAGCCTTCTTTATCGGCGTCCAAAATCGCCACCAGCGACACCTCAGGCATGTCCAACCCCTCACGCAGCAAGTTGATACCCACCAGCACATCAAACTCGCCCAGGCGCAGGTCACGAATGATTTCGACACGTTCCACGGTATCAATGTCCGAATGCAGGTAACGTACGCGCTCACCATGCTCTTCCAGGTATTCCGTCAGGTCTTCCGCCATGCGTTTGGTCAGTGTGGTGACCAGCACCCGCTCGTTGATCGCCACCCGTTTACGGATCTCAGAAAGCAGATCGTCCACCTGGGTAGTCACCGGTCGCACTTCTATCAGAGGATCCAGTAGCCCGGTTGGTCGCACAACCTGATCGATAATGTCATCGCCGGATTTCTCCAGCTCATACTTGCCTGGTGTGGCTGACACATAAATCGTCTGCGGAGCCAGTGCTTCAAACTCTTCAAAGCGCAGCGGACGGTTGTCCAGTGCCGAAGGCAGGCGAAAACCGTATTCAACCAAGGTTTCCTTACGCGAGCGGTCGCCCTTGAACATGGCACCGATTTGCGGAATGGTGACGTGTGATTCGTCGACCACCAGCAGGCCATCGGCCGGTAAATAGTCAAACAGCGTTGGTGGCGGCTCGCCTTCCCCACGCCCTGACAGATAACGCGAGTAGTTTTCAATGCCGGAGCAATAGCCCAGTTCGTTCATCATCTCCAGATCAAACTGAGTGCGCTGCGTCAAACGTTGTTCTTCCAGCAGCTTATTGTTGGCCAGTAACACCTTTCGCCGCTCGGCCAGATCCACTTTGATCTCTTCCATCGCCTGCAGGATCCGCTCACGCGGCGTCACGTAGTGCGACTTCGGATAAATGGTAAAGCGCTGTACTATCTGCTCGATCTGCCCGGTCAAGGGATCAAACAACGAAAGCCGTTCTACTTCTTCATCAAACAGCTCAATACGCAGCGCCAACTCGTCTGACTCTGCCGGGAAAATATCGATCACCTCGCCGCGCACACGGAAGGTTGCGCGCTGGAAGGCTTGATCGTTACGGGTATATTGCAGTTCTGCCAAACGGCGCAGGATCGAACGCTGATCGATAATCATACCTTTGGTCAGATGCAGCATCATCTTCAGGTACAGATCCGGATCGCCCAAGCCGTAGATCGCGGATACCGACGCCACCACGATAACGTCGCGACGTTCCAGCAACGCTTTGGTCGCAGAAAGGCGCATTTGCTCGATGTGTTCATTCACCGCAGCGTCTTTCTCAATAAAAGTGTCGGAGCTGGGAACGTAGGCTTCGGGTTGGTAGTAGTCGTAGTAAGAAACAAAATACTCGACCGCATTCTCAGGAAAGAACTCTTTCATCTCGCCGTAAAGCTGTGCCGCCAGCGTTTTGTTGGGTGCCAGCACCATGGTCGGCCGGTTAAGATCGGCGATCACATTAGCGATAGTGAATGTCTTACCCGAACCGGTAACGCCCAATAGCGTTTGGTGAGCCAGGCCGTCTTCCAGACCCTCTTCCAACTTACTGATGGCTTGCGGCTGATCGCCGGCCGGTTTGAAATCAGAATGCAGTTTGAAAATTTTACTCATATACCCTTCGTCTTTCAAATTGCCACGTTGCTGCCGGCGGTCGTGGTGAGCGGGCGCAGCATGCAGCGCCCCTACCTGGAGATATGCGCGCTCAGGCGGCCATAGAGCTGATGCTCGATGAATGGCCTCTAATTATGGAAAGCCCCGGCGATTTTCGCCAGTGCCTATGATACTGGATATAAAACCAGCTTCAAGCGATTCGTCTCTTTAGCGTGCGTCAAACCAGGCTGAATGCACCGGTAGAGTTACAGCGGCGTGACATTTTTATTGTCAATAACAGATTTATCCCCAAAATCCGTCACGAATTAACTTCTTGGTATCACTCAGGCCAAAAATCATACATAGAGACTTCATCGGTACAATGCCGGCTTGATTTTAGTTAATTTATTGATAAATAATAATTTTATAAAAAAGACGAGATTGCGGACAAAGCGAACAGAACCCGCGTCAGCTCTCGCTTCAAACCGCTTTTCTAAATCTAATGCACAAGGTTATCCACAGGAATAGTGGATAACTCTCACCGCCCCGCCAGTGGCGGGAGTTGCAGAAAGAACGCTTTTTGCCGTTTCTCATCGCCTGAACGGCTTTTTTAGTTATTTTTTCACAAAAATATCGCTCTGTTTATGCCGATTAATGCTAAAAAGACCCATTGCCAAAAACAGATTCATCTCATTGTTACCGTCACCTGTTGCATCTTTCCACAACCGGCGAAATAGTTTGCACCATAACTATTCTTCGCAGCACTGGAAGAGTGCAAAAATCGTCCGCGTTAACTTTCCCCCTCTGTTCTCCCCTGTAGCAATACCCCGGCTCAGCCCGGCTAGCCGTTAACAAGGCAATAACAATCACCCTTTTTAATTGATGTAAAAAGTTGGCCCACTGCTTGCATGACCTTTTCACACCAAATGTCCACTGGGATAAATATTCGGGACTGGGCGGAGAAATGACCGGTAATCCGCTCAACCTCAGCACAGTACGAAATAGCAGACATTTGCGTGTTAAAAACAGAAGAGCGCTGACAAACGGTTATTAGTCACCTTTTTAGGCTCTATATTGCTTGTTTCACCTTGAACCGAACTACCTCATTAAAGGTAGTCGAACAGCATTTTATTCTGGACATTTAGACACTCGGGAAAGAAACCGCAAACGCGGAAACGGCAACCAGGACGGGATAAAACAAGGAAGTAGAGAGTTCGATTAGCGTTCCTGCACCGGTCGTCCCGTCGCACCACCAGGTGTGATCGGCGTGACCGGTTAAGGCGGCGTTACGCCAGCGCCCCAAGGGCGCACATCCACGAGTGGTATACAGGTCTTTGAGGAGAGTGCGGAATGTTGAGTTTAAGGGCAGTAAATCAGTTCTACGGGCAAAATCACACCCTCTGGGACATCAATCTTGAGCTGCCACGCGGCCAGTGTACAGTGCTGATTGGCCGTAACGGTGTAGGAAAAACCACACTGGTCAACTGCATTATGGGTCACTTGCCTGTCGTCAGTGGCAGCATGACCTGGCAATTGCCCGACGAACCCCCGCAGAATCTATTACAGCAACCGGTTGAAACCCGTGCGGCACTTGGCATCAGCTATGTACCGCAGGGCCGGCAGATATTTTCTCAGCTCAGCGTGGAAGAAAACCTACAGGTAGCACTCATGGCCAGCCGCGATAAGACCCGTCGCATTCCGCCATTGATTTACACCCTGTTCCCCAACCTGCGCGAAATGCGCAGCCGCCGCGCTGGCGACTTAGCCAATGGTGAACAACAACAACTGGCGATTGGTCGTGCTCTGGTACTGGAACCCGAGTTACTGATACTCGATGAGCCCACCTATGGCGTTCAGCCGACAATCGCTGGCGATATCGGTAACGTGATCCGTAAACTCAACCGTGAACTGGGTATGACTATCCTGTTAGTCGAGCACAAACTGCCGTTTGTTCGTCGCGTAGCGGATCGTTTTTGCCTGATGGACCAGGGGCGCAGCGTCGCAGATGGCACACTAGAACAGTTGGATGAAGAATTGATTAATGCCTATTTGGCCGTGTGAAACCGTAAGACAGGGGGAGACGTTTTTCCCCCTCTCATTTATAAAACGCTCAAATCCAGGTAATGCCCCAACGCTTGTCGTTCAGGTTTAGGCAGATGTGGGATCTCACCCAACAACGGTGCAGGCAACATGCGGCGCAGCGTGGCCAGATATTCCTGATGGCGACGGCCCGGTGGGCTAACATCATTGGCAATCCAGCCGACCAACGACAGTCCCGCTTGCTGGATTGCCTGCGCGGTCAGCACTGCGTGGTTAATGCAACCCAGCTTGATACCCACCACCAAAATCACCGGCAGCTGTTCCTGCTGTACCCAGTCCGCAAAGGTATGCTGCTCAGAAAGCGGTGTAAACCAGCCACCGGCTCCTTCTGTTAGCAACCAGTCTGCATTTTGTTCCAGATGACGTAACCCCGCAGAAAGCTGCGCCAGTTCTATTGGTCTGCCTTCATCGGCGCTGACAATATGCGGTGACGTCGGTTCGGCAAAAACATAAGGGTTCACCTCATGGTAGTTCAGCGCTACCGCACTGTTAGCCTGCAATGCCAACGCATCACTATTACGTAGCCCCTCGTCAGTCATCTCACTGCCGGAAGCCACCGGCTTGTAGCCAGCAGTGCGGTAGCCCGCCAGATTAGCAGCCTGCAATAAGGCACAGCTCGCCACCGTTTTGCCGACTTCAGTATCAGTTCCTGTGACAAACCAACGCTTAATCACGATAAATCACTCCATAAACCAAATGATAACTGAGTGGGAACTGCCCATGCTGGCAGGGGTAGGCCGCCTGTAAGGCTGCAAGCCGCCTGCGAGACAGCAATCCGGCCTCTCGGCCTTGGTGCAAATGAGTCGCCCCAATCCCTTTGAGCGATCGCATCAGCGACATGACATCCGGATAGTTCAGGGTTTGCCACTCCGCTTCCAGGCTGTGGCGGTAACCGGCACAGGCCGACGCGATCTCCTCCAACGGCAGAAAATCATTCACATGGCGTTCGCCGTCTACTTGCTGCCAGGCGTCACCTAATTCGCGCAACGATCCTGCCGCCAGGGTAGAAAACAGAATCACGCCGCCCGGGCGAGTTACACGATACAGCTCTGCCAGCGCGCGCGGCAGATCGTTGCACCATTGCACGACCAGACTGCTAAAACAGATATCCACCACTTCCGCGGGAAGCGGCACGTTTTCTATATCCCCCAGCAGGTAATGATCGGCCGCCTGTTGCTGACGAGCAAACGCCAGCATGCCCGGCGCCAAGTCGAGTGCCGTGACCTGCTTGCCCAGTGCACGCCAGCGACGACTGAAGTGACCAGTACCACATCCCGCATCAAGCAATTGCTCGCCGGGATGATCCAGCCCCATCCCCAGCAAGCGCTCACCAACATCACGTTGCAGCACCGCCGCGGCGTCATAACTGCCTGCCGCTCGGCTAAAGGCCGAGGCTACCGCATGTTTATTAACCTGCTCAAATGCTGACGTCATGCAGTACCTCCAGCAACCTGTCGATATCCTGCGGTTGATGCGCCGCTGTCAGCGTAATACGCAGACGCGCTCCGCCCGGAGGGACCGTTGGCGGGCGAATGGCACTCACCCACAGGCCCTGTTCACGCAGACGCTGTGCCAGATCGAGCGCACGTTGATTATCGCCCACCAGCAAAGGTTGAATGGCGGTAACCGACTCCGTCAGAGTCAGCGACAACTGGGCAGCTCCCTGGCGGAAACGTTGGATGTTGTCCTGCAACCGGGCACGCAATTCATCGCCCTGCTGGATACAGTGTAAGGCCGCTTGCAGTGCGCAGGCTTGCGCCGGTGGCATTGCCGTGCTGTAAATCAGATGGCGAGCAAACTGCAGCAGGTATTCAGCCGTTGCTTCATCACACAACACGGCGGCCCCGCTGAGGCCAAAGGCTTTGCCAAAAGTGACCACCAACAGCTCAGGCCTTACGCCCTGCTGCCAGCAACTGCCACGCCCCTGATCGCCGTGCACACCGATACCATGCGCGTCATCCACCATCAGCCAGGCCCCCGCCGTGCGGGTTAAACGGTGCAGTTCCGCCAATGGCGCACTGTCGCCGTCCATGCTGAACACCCCTTCGGTCACCGCCAGCATCTGGCCGTCGCAGGATTTAGCGAGCAAATCAGCCAGCGCCTGTGGCTGATTATGGCGAAAACGACGCAACTGGGCCGGTGAATGGGCAGCGGCTTCCAGCAGCGAAGCATGGCTGAGCCGATCGGCTAAAATGCGATCCTCGGCCTGCATCAGAGCTGCCAGCAGCGCCTGGTTGGCGGCATAGCCAGAGATAAACAGCAACGCACGCGGGTAGCCGAGCCATTCCGCCAATTGTTGTTCCAGCTTCTGATGCGCCGTAGAAAACCCCGTTACATGGCCAGAGCCCCCACTACCGACACCATACTGCTGTGCACCCTGCTGCCAGGCGGCGATCACGCGCGCATCCTGGCTCAGGCCAAGGTAGTCATTGCCGGAGAAATTCAGGTAGCACTCACCGTTAAGCTGAATATGGCGACCATTGCCGCCCTGATTCACCTGGCGACGGCGGTAAGCGGCGCTCTGCTGCCGCTCATCCAATGCCTGTTCAATACGTTGTTGCCAGCTCATTACAGCGCCGCGTTGTAAAACTCAGCGGTATCCGCCTGCATCAACTGGGCAGCCAGCACTTCTTGTTGCTGGTTGTCGCCGTGCTCGGTTTCAGTCTGCTGTGGGTTCAGGCCCAGCTTACGGAACAATTGCAGATCTTTATCCTCTTCCGGATTCGGTGTCGTCAGCAATTTACAGCCATAGAAGATGGAGTTGGCACCAGCCATAAAGCACATCGCCTGGGTTTGCTCATTCATTTGCTCACGACCGGCGGACAAGCGTACGTAAGAAGCCGGCATCATGATGCGTGCCACCGCAATGGTGCGGATGAAATCAAAAGGATCGACGTCTTCGTTATCCGCCAGTGGCGTGCCTTTTACCTTCACCAGCATATTGATTGGCACACTTTCAGGCGGGGTTGGCAGATTGGCCAACTGCACCAACAGTCCGGCACGATCGCGTACCGTCTCGCCCAACCCAACGATGCCGCCAGAGCACACTTTAATGCCCGCACCGCGCACCTTACCCAAGGTATCCAAACGTTCCTGATAGCTGCGAGTGGTAATGATATTGCCGTAGAACTCTGGTGAGGTATCCAGGTTGTGGTTGTAATAGTCCAATCCGGCCTCTGCCAGCCGATCCGCCTGCGTGCCGTCCAACGTACCCAGCGTCATACAGGTTTCCATGCCCATCGCCTTCACCCCTTGCACCATCTGCTCCAAGTAAGGCATATCGCGCTCATGCGGGTTTTTCCATGCGGCCCCCATGCAGAAACGGGTCGAACCATTCGCCTTGGCTTTGCGTGCAGATTCCAGTACCTGCTCCACCTGCATCAATCGTTCAGACTCAAGGCCTGTTTTGTAGCGTGAGCTTTGTGGACAGTACTTACAGTCTTCCGGGCAAGCGCCAGTTTTGATTGATAACAGCGTGCTCACCTGAACCTGACGCGGGTCAAAATGCTGGCGGTGCACCGTCTGAGCTTCAAATAACAGTTCAAGCAGAGGTTTATCAAACAGGGTCTGGGCAAGACCCACTGTCCAGTGAATACGATCGGCCATCACGGCGTCTCCAAAAATTAAAAAAGTGTCGTCAGTTTAGATATTGTGGATATACTGTCAACCATTACAAATATGATTTGGTTTACAAGTATGTCTATCACTGCTGCCGACCTAGAATTTGACCAGCGCCACATTTGGCACCCATACACTTCCATGAGCCACCCGCTCCCCTGTTATCCAGTAGAAGCTGCCAGCGGCGTAGAGCTACAACTGGCAGATGGTCGTCGCTTGGTTGACGGCATGTCTTCCTGGTGGGCGGCAATCCACGGGTATAACCACCCACAACTGAATCACGCAGCCACGCAGCAATTGGAAAAAATGTCGCACGTGATGTTCGGTGGCATTACCCATCCCTCTGCGATTGCGCTGTGTCGCAAGCTGGTGGAGATGACGCCAGAAGCGCTGCAATGCGTGTTCTTGGCAGACTCCGGCTCAGTGGCGGTGGAGGTCTCACTGAAGATGGCGCTGCAATATTGGCAGGCCCGTGGGGAACGGCGGCAACGCATTTTGACCCTACGGCACGGCTATCACGGCGATACCTTCGGTGCCATGTCAGTGTGCGACCCGGACAACTCGATGCACAGCCTGTATCAGGGTTACCTGGCGCCACACCTGTTCGCTACCGCGCCACAATGCAATTTCGACCAGGCCTGGGATGAAAATGATATCGCGCCGTTCGCCGCGCTGTTGGAACAGCATGCCGGAGAAGTAGCGGCAGTGATCCTGGAACCCGTCGTTCAGGGGGCCGGCGGCATGCGCATCTACCATCCAACCTACCTTAAGCGAGTGCGTGAGCTCTGCGATCGTCATCAGGTGCTGCTCATCGCCGACGAAATTGCCACCGGTTTCGGTCGCACTGGCAAGCTGTTTGCCTGTGAACACGCCGACGTCGTGCCGGATATTCTGTGTCTGGGTAAAGCGCTGACCGGCGGTTATATGACGCTGTCTGCTACCCTCACCACACGTCACGTGGCGGAAACCATCAGCAACGGTGCCGCAGGCTGCTTTATGCACGGGCCTACCTTTATGGGCAATCCGCTGGCCTGTGCGGTGGCCAACGCCAGCCTGTCACTGCTGGCGGAAAACCGCTGGCAGCAGCAGGTCGCTGCTATCGAAACCCAATTGAAACAGCAGCTATTACCGTTGAAGGCTTTGCCAAAAGTGGCGGATGTGCGGGTGTTAGGGGCAATTGGCGTGGTGGAGATGCGTGAGCCCGTAGATGTGGCACAGCTCCAGCGTGGATTCGTTGAACGTGGCGTGTGGATCCGGCCATTCGGCAAACTGATTTACCTGATGCCGCCATACATCATTGAATCCGAGCAGCTCAGCCGGTTGACCGCCGCGGTAACGGCAGCGGTGCAATAATCAATTACCAATGCTGGTCCAAATAGCGGGCCAGCATCACCAGACACAACACCCACAGTACAATAATCAATGCTGCCGCCATGCGGCCAGTAGGATTATCGATGCGTTGCTGTGCTTTCTCACGAAACTCCGCCATCAACGGCTTGGGGATCAGGCGTACCGCCAGCATGATACCCAACGGCACAATGATTACGTCGTCCAGATAACCCAAAACCGGGATAAAATCTGGAATCAGATCTATGGGTGACACGGCATATCCTGCAACCAACAAGGCAATCAACTTCGCATACCATGGCGTACGCCGGTCGCGGGCCGCCAACCACAGTGCATAAATGTCGCGCTTGATACCCTTGGCCCAGCGGCGCAGCCAGCCAAACCACGGCGTGCGTTTTTTTAATGAAATCATGGTCACTTCATATAAGAACGTAAAACTGTCATCAATTGTTCGATATCTTGTTCGCGTTGCTGTGGCGTTGCATCTTCCGCAGTCAGATGTTCACGCACGTGCCCTTCCAGCACCTGCGCCATCAAACCGTTTACTGCGCCACGTACCGCCGCAATCTGCTGCAGAATAGCAGAACATTCGCCGCCATTCTCCAGTGCTCTCTCCAGCGCTTCCGCCTGTCCTTTTATGCGGCGCACCCGCGCTAACAGTTTTTTCTGATCTTTAATGGTATGGCTCATCGGCATCATCCAATTGTTATTTAGTATACTGGGGTATAGTATATTTATACGTTATTCACTTCGTTGAGATCCCAGATTATGACGTCACACGCCCCCGCTTTGCACCGCGAGCACAGCCACGTTTTCGACGATGGTAACCCATTGGCAGAAAGGAATACCAGATGGGCCGTGATACTCACCGCCAGTATGATGGTGATTGAAATTGCTGGCGGCTGGATGTTCAACTCAATGGCGCTGTTAGCTGATGGTTGGCACATGAGTTCGCACGCGCTGGCGTTGGGCCTTTCGGTATTAGCCTATAGCGCCGCACGCAGGCTGGCAAAAGACCGCAGATTCAGCCTCGGCACCTGGAAAATCGAGGTACTGGCCGGTTATACCAGCGCGGTCTTACTGGTGCTGGTTGCTGCACTGATGCTGTTTCAATCTGTGGAACACCTGCTGAACCCTAGCCCAATACATTACAACCAGGCGATTGCTATCGGCATCGTGGGATTGGGCGTCAACCTGGCCTGCGCCTGGCTGTTACGCGGTGGTGGCCATGACCACCATCATCATGGTCATACTCATGACCACCATCAGGATCTTAACCTGCGCTCTGCGTATATTCATGTGATCGCCGATGCGGCAACTTCAGTGTTGGCAATAGTCGCCCTGTTTGGCGGCAAGCTGTGGGGGGCCAGTTGGCTCGACCCACTGATGGGGATTGTCGGGGCAATATTGGTCGCGGCTTGGGCCTATAGCCTGATGCGAGATAGCGGCAAGATCCTGCTGGATGCCGAAATGGACGCACCGGTAGCGGAAGAAATCCGTCAGGTGTTGGCCGACTCTGGCCACACGCTGGCGATTACCGATTTGCATCTTGGCCGCATCGGTAAAGGTAAGTATCAATGCGTGCTGGCCCTGAGCAGTGCTGACAACGCCCTTACCGCCGACAGAGTGCGCCAACTATTGGCCATCCACGATGAACTGGTGCATATCACGGTAGAGATCAATCGGCCGCCGCTAGCGCAGGGGGTTGTATTGTTCCGGCAAAACAGTCTAGCTTAGGGACTCTGCTTTTACCGACAATAGGGAGTCAGCATGACTTTTCGTTTGTACAGCAACGATCTTCAGGACGGCGCAAAAATGCCGGAACGCCAGGTCTTTAACGGCATGGGTTATCACGGCGATAACCTATCTCCGCATCTGGCCTGGGATGGCGTGCCGGAAGGCACCAAGAGTTTTGTGATTTCGGTATACGATCCCGATGCCCCGACGGGTTCAGGCTGGTGGCATTGGGTGGTAGCCAATATCCCGGCGGCGACGCGCGAACTGCCACAGGGTGCAGGCTCAGGTAAAGGGGGTTTACCAGCCGGTGCTATCCAGACCCGCACCGACTTTGGTTCTGCCGGTTACGGCGGCGCGGCCCCACCACAGGGCGAAAGTCACCGTTATCACTTCACCGTGCATGCGCTGGACGTAGAAAGTATTGAGGTAGATGAAGGCTCCAGCGGCGCGCTGGTTGGTTTTAACGTGCACTTCCATAGCCTTGGAAGTGCCACACTGACGGTGAAATACAGCTGATATGGCTCGGGGCGGGTATATCCGCCCCGATGGAGATGTGGATTCGGCGTTAATAAACATAATGTAGCGAAAGCCTGCTTACTCCCCTACATGCCATACCGTGCGTAATACTCTCTTTCTATACCCTAAATAATTGGAGTTGCATCAAAGCGGCAAATTTGTGAGTCCCCAGGCGCTTACTCAAGTAAGTGACTGGGGTGAGCAAATGCAGCCAGCACAGAGGCAGCATCAAGTATGACGGGTATCTAACAAGCTTACCCACATCGGCCCTTTTCCTACCGGGTACCGTGCCAATGTGGTCAGCTTGCCGCTGGCCTGATCAATCTCATACACCCCGATATGACCGGACTTCTGACCGGACGAAATCACAAAACGGCCGCTGTGGTCGATATTGAAGCCGCGCGGCTGTTCCTCAGTCGGATGATAACCAACCACCGACAAGGTACTGCCATCTTCGGATACGCTGAAAATAGTCAGAATACTGGCGGTGCGGTCACTGGTGTACAGGAAGCGGCCGTTTGGCGTGATATGAATATCCGCCGCCCAGCGGGTGCCGTTGAAATCGGACGGCATGATATCCAGCGTTTGCACCAGAGTATATTTGCCGCCGTTTTCGCTGATGGCGAGCACGTCTACCGTTCCATCCAACTCATTCACGCAGTAGGCATATTTGTCGTTATGGTGGAATGCCATATGACGCGGGCCTGCCCCACTGGCAGTCGCCACCGCTTCCTGGCTGTGTGGCGTCAGTTCGCCTTGCAAGTCCAGATTAAACAGGCGGATGCGATCTTCTTTCAGACAAGGCACCAGCAACAGTTGATTGGTTGGGTCGATATTGGCCGAGTGCGGCGCGGTCAAACCGTCGATCTGCTGGATAGGCGCTACCACCACGCCGTCATGGCCGATAGGGCTGACGCTGGCACAGTTGCCGCTGTAAGAAGCGGAGAACAGATAACGCCCCTGCAAATCGGTAGAAATATGGGTTGGGCTGCCTGGCAGCGGCGCCATACCGGCCTGTTGCAGTTTGCCGTCCGCCTCAATGCGGTAGCTGACAATACCGAAAGCCGGACGCACACCCACGTACAGATGCGTTCTGTCCGGATGGATCGCCATCGGTTGTACCTGGCCCGGGGCCTCGACGGTCTGCAGCAACTCTAACGCCCCCGAGTCGCTTAACTGCCACACGTGAATTTGTTGGCTTTCCGGGCTGGCGACATAAACGATTTGCTTCATGTATTCTCCTCGAATAGGGTAAAAGAGAAACCGGTTTCAGGTTTTTCGGTTTCCCCTAGCTTACCTCACATCCGTGACATAACAACCCTGTGTTGTAGATGAAATATGTGCGGTTTTATCCATCGCTTATCCGGTGTACCATCGGTTTAATTTTGTTGCTAACGATAATGAGATCCCTATGAGCTACCGCGTCATTGCCCTCGATCTGGATGGCACCTTGCTGGATACCCAAAAACGCATATTACCGCAGTCACTGGCAGCCCTGGCTGAAGCGCGTGCCGCCGGCGTCAAAGTAGTGGTAGTCACCGGTCGCCATCATGTCGCGATCCATCCGTTCTATCAGGCGCTGGAGATAGATACCCCAGCGATCTGCTGCAACGGTACCTATCTGTATGACTTCCAGCAGAAAAAAGTGTTGGCTGCCGATCCACTGGAAAAAGATCAGGCCCGGTTGGTTCTGCAGATGCTAAAACAAAGCGACATCCATGGTCTGATGTACGTAGATGATGCCATGCTGTATCAGGATCCGAGTGGTCACGTCACCCGTTCATTAGCCTGGGCGGAAACCCTGCCACCAGCGCAACGCCCAACGCTGCTACAGGTCAATAGCCTGGTTCAGGCAGCCGATGAAGCGAAGTCCATCTGGAAGTTCGCCACGTCACATGCCGATATCCCTGCGCTACGCAACTTT
The DNA here is from genome assembly GCF_001590905.1 of Serratia grimesii NBRC 13537. Taxonomy (GTDB): domain Bacteria; phylum Pseudomonadota; class Gammaproteobacteria; order Enterobacterales; family Enterobacteriaceae; genus Serratia; species Serratia grimesii. The sequence goes on along the minus strand of NZ_BCTT01000006.1, from coordinate 27,555 downwards.
GCTGAAACAGTGGAAAAAGAACTGGGGTTAGCGTGTGAATGGTCGTGGCACGATCAGGTCGACATCGCCAAAGGCGGTAACAGCAAAGGGAAACGCTTGCAGCAATGGGTCGAGTCACAGGGCCTGAGCATGGATCAGGTGGTGGCCTTCGGGGATAACTACAACGATCTCAGTATGCTGGAAGCGGTGGGGTTGGGTGTGGCAATGGGCAATGCCGATGATGCCATCAAACAACGTGCCGATCTGGTGATCGCCGATCACCTGCAACCCGGTATCGCCGAGGTGATCCGCACGCGGGTACTGGGTCAGTAAAATGCAATGCCCTCTCTTCTATATTAGATGGGAGGGTATTATTCAGCGTGCTTCGCGGCTGATCGACACGCTTTTGACCTGTGCATACAACCACTGTCCTGGCCTGATCGCCAGTTCGTCTCGTGCCCACGGTGTAATCCGCGCCCACAGTACGCTTTCCCCTACTGCCAGTTTCACCTCTACCTGCCCATTTACCTCCAGGCACTCGGTCACCTTGGCTGGCAAAACGTTGCGAATACTGCTGTTGACCGGCGGTTGTAATACCAACGAAACATCGGCGGCATTAATGCGTATACGCAGTTGAGCCCCCAGTGCCGCATCAACGCCGCTGACCCATAGACGTTGATCACCTAATGCTAGTGCAGTCATCGCATAGCGCGTGTGATGTTCGATCACACTGACACGCAACACGCTGCTCTGATCTTCACGCTGTAACCACGGACGCAATGCACTGCTGGCCCACACCTCCTCCAACCCACCGAATGCCCTTACCTGGCCGTTATCCAACACCATCACCTGCTCCGCCAACTGCAGAATTTCATCCATGCTATGGCTAACGTAGAGGATGGGGATATTGACATCCTGTGCCAGCCGCTCCAAATAGGGTAGCAACTCGCGCTTACGGGGTAGATCCAGTGACGCCAACGGTTCATCCATCAACAACAGTTCTGGTGCAGTCAGCAAAGCGCGGCCAATCGCCACTCGCTGTTTCTCCCCCCCTGACAGCGTCAACGGCAGGCGATTGAGCAGCGGACCGATCCCCAATAGCTCAACAATGCTGTCGAACTGTTTGCGCATGCCGGCGGCCATGCCGTATTGCAGGTTGCCGCGCACCCGGTAATGCGGGAACAGACGCGCGTCCTGGAACACATAGCCAATACGGCGTTTTTCTGGTGGAAGACAAAGGCCCCGGTCGGTATCCACCAGTGTGCGGCCATTGAGCACAATACGCCCCTGTTGCAGACGAGTCAGACCACCGACGGCGTTAATTAATGAGGTTTTACCGGCGCCAGATAAACCAAAGATGGCAGTAATCCCCTGGGCAGGCAGATCGGCGCGGACATTGAGGTTCAGATCGCCAAGGCGTTGGGAAAAGTCCAGTTCCAGCATTTACACGCCCATCCGTTTGCGACCCCAGCGGACTAGCCACTCGGAAACCATCAGTGAAACCAGTGACAACACGATAGCAATCACACACAAGCGTGCGGCGGCGGCTTCTGCCCCCGGTGTTTCTATCAGGGTATACATCGCCAGCGGGATGGTGCGCGTTTCACCAGGAATATTGGAAACAAAGGTAATGGTGGCACCGAACTCACCCAATGAGCGAGCAAAAGCCAACACCACACCAACAATGACTCCGGGTAACGACAATGGCAACGTGATGGTGAAAAACACTCGCCACGGGTTAGCACCAAGCGTACGGGCCGCCTGCTCTAAACGGGTATCCACCGCTTCCAGCGCTAACCGAATAGCACGTACCATGAGCGGAAATGCCACCACAGCAGAAGCCAAGGCAGCACCACGCCAACTAAAGCTGAAACTGAAACCAAACCAGTCATACAGCCATTCGCCAATCACGCCGCGCCGCCCCATGGCGATCAGCAATAAATAGCCGACCACCACAGGCGGTAGCACCAACGGCAGATGAATAATACTGTCCAGCAGTGACTTGCCGGGGAAACGGCAGCGTACCAACACCCAAGCCATCAGAATGCCGAAGGGTAAGCTACATACTACCGCCAGGGCGGACACTTTCAGGCTCAGTTCTACCGCCTGCCATTCGTACTCACTCAACATCATTTACGCGGGGAGAATCCATAATGTTTGAAAATAGCGGCCGCTTCTGGGCCCTTCAGGTAGCTGTAGAATGCGCTAACAGCGGGTGTTTGATGGCCTTTAACAATCGCCATCGGGTATTCAACCGGTTTATGGCTGTCTTCTGGGAAGATGGCCACAACGCTGACTTTATCACTGGCTACCGCGTCTGAACCATACACAATGCCCAGTGGCGCTTCACCACGTTCCACTAACGCCATAGCGCTACGTACGTTGTTGGCGCGTGCCAGCTTAGGTTCCAATGCAGTCCAGGCACCGAGGTTTTGCAATGCTTCCTTGGCATAGATACCGGCCGGTACGTGATCCGGATCGCCCACCGACAGACGGCCGCCATTGAGCAGTTTTGTCCAATCGGTCTGTTTATCGAGTGTAATTTTAGCCTGTTTGGTGTCTTTAGCTGCGATCAGCACCAATTCGTTACCCAACAGGGTATAGCGCGTGTCTTTAACCATCTGCTGTTTGTCGATGGCATAATCCATCCACTGCTGATCGGCGGAGATAAACAAATCAGCGGGAGCGCCCTGCTCAATCTGACGTGCCAACGTGGAGGAAGAGGCGAATGAAGACACCACCTGGACATCCTTGCCTTTCTGATATTGAGTTGCGATGTCCTGCAGCGCGTTAGTCAGCGATGCTGCTGCAAAAACGGTAATTTTTTCTGCCGCAGACGCCTGCATGACCATACCGGATGCTAATACGATACCGCCGACCCACTTAGTCCATTGCTGTTTCATTGTTTTCTCCGCAAGTTAACGTGCATTATCACTCTTCGTTATATAAAAAATAATATAACGTCGCGCAGAAGCTTGTCATGCGGTTTATCGGCAGAGTGGGACATAACTTGAGAAACACCCGCCGAACGGTGCCGACGGGTATAGGGAAGGGGTGGTGCTAGGTGCGATTCTCTTTAGAATGGCCCACTTTGGAGAAGATGTTGAACACCTCACCCAAACCGTAGATCAAACCGAGAATGATAGCCATCACAATCGGTACCATCACGACGGCGAACAGCAAACTTTCCAATAATTCCAACATGGTAGCCTCACTTAACTGCCCATTGAGCGGTAATGAACACCGCCACGTAAGCTTTACTTTAAACCAAAATACACAGTAAAACGTGGTTATTTTAAAGGCTGTATGAAATTTGTAACCGGCCAAACGTGCCATTTGTGCAGCAATGCGGAATTCCGACGCCCAATAGACGTTATTGGGCAGGATAATAGATCAGCGGTGCAGCATAATCGCTCACCGATGCCAAACGGGCGTTTACACCATACACGTCGCTAATCGTCTCAGGTGTCAGCACCTGCCGCGATGGGCCAAAAGCATGCAAACCGCCCTCTTTTAACAACATCAATCGGTCACAGTAACAGGCCGCTAAATTCAGATCGTGCAGAGATACCACCACGCTGATGCCCAAACGTCGCAGCAAAGCCATAAACTGATGTTGGTGGGCAATATCAAGATGATTAGCGGGTTCATCCAGCAGCAGCCACGGCGTTTGCTGTGCCAATGCGCGTGCCAGATGGACACGCTGCTGCTCGCCGCCTGACAACTGATGCCATTCTCGCTCGGCAAGCGATGAAATTCCCACTTGCTCCATGGCCTGTCCGGCAATGCGATAATCTTCTGCACTAAATCCCACCCAACGGCTGGCATAGACCAAGCGCCCAAGCAACACCACGTCTTTTACCGGTATGGCAAACGCACTGGGTCCGGACTGTTCGAGGAAAGTCATCCGTTTCGCCCGCTCGTGCCCCTTCAACGTAGCAATATCCGTCTCCTGCAGATAAATTCGCCCTCGGCTGGGCGGAAGCAACCCCGCCAATAGTTTGAGTAGCGTGGATTTTCCACTCCCGTTAATGCCGAGCACACCAGTAACTTCACCGGGGCGGACCTGAAAACTGAGGTTGTTTAGCACTGAATTTTCCGGCGTTGACCACCCTAAATGTTCAGCACGCAACCCGGATACTTCGCGTTCAACCCTCATGCGTTTATTTTCCGATATAACAATGCCAGAAACACCGGGACGCCTAACAACGCAGTCAGTACTCCAACCGGTAACTCACGAGGCGCAAACAAGGTTCTGGCCAGCGTATCTGCTGCAACGGCAAACAGCGCACCGCACAATGCACTGGCTGGCAGTAACAACCGGTGGCGTGGCCCAACCAGCAGCCTGGCGACATGGGGCACTGTCAGTCCGATAAACCCCACTGCACCGCTGAACGCAACAATCACCGCGGTCAGCGCCATAGTAGTGACATACAGCAGCAGCTTCAGTGGTACCACCGCCACCCCCAAAGAGGCTGCGGTCAGGCCACCAAAAGCCAGAGCATCCAGCTCCCCTGCCCTCATCCAGCAAATTAATAACGCCGCCACCAGCAGCAACGTGATCAGGCCGACCTGCGGCCAACGCGCATCACTGAAAGAACCCAGCAGCCAAAACATTACGCCACGAGTGGCATTGGCGTCCGCCTGCCACAGGGTAATTAGCGAAGTCAAAGCTGAAAGCAGCTGTGTAACAGCGACGCCAGCCAGAATAAACAACGATGACTCAGCATGCAGAGAACGCCCGGCGAGCAGTAAAACCAGCGCAAACGCTCCGGCCGCACCGATAAATGCCCCACCTGGCACCGACAACAGCCCCCCGCCAATGCCCAAAACAAGCACAAGAACCGCGCCCACACCTGCACCGGAAGAGATCCCCAATACCCAAGGATCGGCCAGTGGGTTGCGTGTCAGTGATTGCAGGAGAGTGCCGGCCAATGCCAATCCGGCGCCAGCTACCGCAGCCAGCAAAGCTCTTGGCATTCTCAGCGACCAGATTATCCGTTGGTAAACCTCAGTGTTTCCGGAGGCATTAACAGCACCGGGGTCAGATAAAATATGCCATGCATCCTGCAGCGATATAGGGGCCGGTCCATACAACGACGCACCCAGTAAAAACAGCGGCAACGCGAGGGTGAGCATTAACAACCAGCAGCCCCCAGAGCATCGCGGTAGGCGAGTGAAACGGCGACGTACGGACCCATCCATGCTATTTCCAGCCTGCAATCACGTAGTCATCCAGCAATTGCCAGACTGGCCCTGCCTCTTTAAAACCGGCCTGTATCAAACTGGCGACGTGAAAGTCCAATGCTGCTGCAGGAGGTACTGGTCGCCCGGCGAACAGGCTTTCCCTCTGTTGCCGATATTGCGCCAATTCCGGCAATTGCTGCACGTTGGCAAACCACTGATCCCAGTCTTCGACACCGTTTTGCCAGGCCCGTTGTTGCGTCTGGTCATCGTGTTGCTTCGCGAACGCCTTAATGCGCGGGTGCCGATGATCAAAACGCTGGTGATCAGCATTCAAAAACACGCCACCGTCGGGCAATAATTCAACAATGTTGCGATACAAAACCCCCAATTGCTCCGGCATTAGCCAATGCAGTGCGGTACTGGAAACTGCCGCCTGCGGTGCGGGGCCACTCAGCAATGAAAAGCAGTCAGGATCGGCGAGATCGGCCTGAAGGATACGGATCCGATCGCCGTATTCCGCCAAGGCGCCACGGGCAATTGCCAGCAATAACGGATCAAGATCCATTGCCGTTACCTTGGCTTTCGGGAAGCGCTGAAGGATACGCAAGCTGAGTGAGCCAGGCCCACAGGCCAGATCCAGCACATGAAAATCCTGACCTGCCGAGAGTTCCAGTACATCCAGTTGTGCATTGAAACGCGCTTCCCGCTCGGCGATGTAGGCCCCTTGTTGTTGATCCCACGAGGCCAGCAGTGAAGAGAATGAAAAGGAGGACATATCAGGGTTCCTTATTGGGAATGGGCAATGGTGAGACCTGTTGCTGCAGGCCCATGATTAAACGATGCAAAGCCGGGACCGTACGGACCGAGGGATCCAGGTCATAACCGGGCAAGATGACGTAGTGTTTTTGCCGTACGGCGCGCAGGGTTGCCGTTAGCGGGTGATGCTCTAAAAAATGGATTTTGTCTTTGGCACTGTCGCCGAGGCCGCCGCGGGGCAAATCGCCAAGCACAATCACATCAGGATCACGGGCCGCGATGGTTTCCCAAGAGACGGTAGGCCAAAGTGCTGGCAGATCGGCAAATAGATTTTCGCTGCCAACCTGCTGGGTTAGCAGCGACGGTGCACCGCAGCAGCCTGCCACATAAGGGGTTTGGGTACCGGCATACCACCAAAGCAATCGCTGATGAGGAAGTGATGCCGCCTGTAGCCTAAGTTCTCGCAGCTGAGCTTGCTGATGCTGGATTAACGTTTCGGCGTGACGCGAGACGTTAAAAATGCGGGCAATATCTCTCAGCTCGGCAAAAATGCCGTCGAAGCTCGCTACTGAGTTTACCGTGCTTTGCTGTCCCCCACAGACATTGGGCGAGAGATACGTCGCGATCCCCCACTCTGTTAGCCGTTCGCGATTAGGGGTTTCCGGGCTATTGAGCCAGTAGTAGCTGGCCGAGTAGATAAAATCCGGATTCAATAACAGCAAGGGCTCCGCCGCTGGCGGTGCGGTGGCTGATAGCTTACTCAGGACCTTATCCCATCCTGCTGACGCAGAAGAAGGCACAGTATCCTGCGCGTAGTCATAGCCAATAATGCCAACAACACGCGCCACGAGTCCCAGAGCCAGCATATTTTCCAGCGCAGGATTCGCGTACACCAGTACGCGTTCAGGCACCACCGGGTAACGGTATTGTTGGCCACAGTTGCTCAACGTCACAGGCTTAGCCTGCACCAATGTGCTAATCACCACCCCAAGTGCGCACAACAGGCGGATTATCGACGGCATGGCGCTATCAGAACCTCACCGAAATAAAGCTTTCATAGGTACGCGACGGCGCAATCAGTACCTGATCCGGGTAAGTACGCTGGTAGGCATACAGTTGGTTGGTGGCATTTCTGATACGAACGCCTAGGTTAACGATCGGGGTTAGTTGATAGTCTGCTGCCAGATCGAGCGTGGTGTAGGCCGGCATTTTGCGCTGGTTGGCATCGTCGTTATAACTGCTCCCTACATAGCGCAGCGATGAAGTTAGCCCCAGTGACTCCGTCGGCTTGTAACGCGCAGTAAGATTGGCGGTCCAGTCAGGAATGTAAGCCGGACGATTGCCGTTATAGCTACGTAACGGGCTACCGCCACGGTATTCATCGTAGCGGGCGTGTGTATAGGCCGCATTGGCAGCCAGTTCCCATTGCCAGCTTGGTCGCAGCATTACACTTAACTCAACACCGCGCGAAGTCTGTCGACCGACAGCATTCAAGGTATCCGGCTGCTGTGCATTGGGCACAAATAAGTTGTCCTTACGCAGCTCGTACAACGCCAGTGTCGCTTCCCCCTTATTTTCCCAAAACTGGCCCTTGGCACCCATTTCCCACTGGCGCGTCCGGGTTAGCGGCAAACCGGTTTGTGTCGGGCTTAAAAAGAACAGATCGTTGCCGGGTTCCTGACCCGTGGTGTAGTTAGCGTAGACATTAAGATTATCGGTTAACGCATAACTGGGCCCCAGGCTCCAGACGCTAAACACGTAGGTATGCTTATGGGCTTCCTCTTGTGGGCTTTGGAAATGCCAATCCATCAGCATATGGTTGTAACGCAGTTGCCCCAGCAAGGTTAAGCGCTCAGTCAGACTGAAATGGTCTTCCAAAAATCCCGCGTACTGGTTTTGCGTGACGTGACGAACGGGGGAACGCTGACGGTCGGTTCCCTGCGAGAAATCTTCTCTGACCGGAGCCAGCAGCGAAACGTCCTCAGAACCGGGAAAGCCGTTAGAGTAGTACTGGAAGCGGCGTTTGCTCACATCAACACCGATCACCAACCGGTTATCAAAACCACCCAGCGGCCGATCAAACACCAGTGAACTGCGGTTGCCAATTAGATCATCATCATGGGCCAACGCCCCGAAAGAATCGCGATTAACATAGCCAGGTTGGGTTGCGGCCGACGTACGAAAACGTTCTACATTGTGCCACTCACGAAAACCGCTGTAGTAATAGAACTGGTTATGCAGCTCGATTTCCGGCGTGGTGAACCAGTCCAAACTGGCCTGGAACGAAGTGGCATTGCTCTGGATCCGACTGTCAGTCAGGTTGTTGTAGTTGATATCGCGCAGTTCGCGGGCAATGCGTCCGTCCACCAGCGGTGTGCCGTAGTAAGGATTGGTAGTACGGTTCAGCATACGGTCCAAACTTAGCGTGAGCAGGGCATTTTCTGTCAGTTTAAACAGTAAGGCACCAGACACTCGTTTCTGTTTATCGCGTTCATATTGGACGTTGGTACCGTTGTCGCTGCCGCTGATATCCAGACGATAAGCCGCCACATCGTCCAAAAGCGCACCGCCAGCACCAATATGCAGACGCTGACTGTTGTAGCTAGACAAACCGTAGTCAAGCTCAACAGGCTGGCGACTAAACGTTGGCTGGCGCGAAACCAAATTGACGCTACCGCCAGCAGCACTCAGCCCATTTAGCACTGAGCCAGGGCCGCGCAGAACCTCAACGCTGTCGTAGTGGGAGGGATCCGCCAACTGGATCGTACTGCCAGGCGTTTCGACACCGTTAAACAACCAAGAGACCGGCCTAAAACCACGTAGCGAAAAGTTATTACTCAGCGTAGGTGAAGCCACGCCAGACATACCGGTCGCGTGTTCGACCACATCAGCCAGTGTTTGGTCTCCACGCTGCTCAATAGCCTGCCGGTTGATAACGTCCACACTGCGTGGCGTTTCCTGGCTGGTCAGCCCCAAACGTGAAGCCGCCTGTGTGACCGCGTCTAATGAACCGTATGTGCTTTGAGGCGCAGTTGATGCTTCTACGGTAACACTGTCTTCACAGCGCAGTGACTTGTCCGCTTTGTCACAGTCGTTGACGGCGGCCAGAACGGTATCCGACAAGAGAAAAAACAAAGTGGTAATCAGACAGCAAAGTGATTTTCCTGGCGTGACGAAACGCCTGCGTGCAGCACTCATTTACAGCATCCCTGTGGTGAAATAAAAACGTGGCGAGGCCTGAGGCCATCTTTATATTTTTAGTTATGTTATAACATATCAAATATCAATCACCAGTTTTATTGTCCTTGTGCACTCCTCCACGACAACCAACGATCCATCCTTTGGCGCTTTGCTGCTAAATCAGCGACAATAAGACTTTTGCAGCCGACAGGACGCGTTATGCAGGCCGAAATTCTTCTTACTCTAAAACTCCAGCAAAAACTGTTCGCCGATCCACGCCGTATCGCGCTGCTTAAACAGGTCCGACACACAGGTTCCATTAGCCAGGGCGCTAAGCTGGCAGGTATCAGCTATAAAAGCGCCTGGGATGCGATTAACGACATGAACCAGTTGGCAGAACAGACTGTGGTTGAGCGTGCGACAGGGGGTAAAGGCGGCGGTGGCGCGCAGGTGACCCATTACGGCGAGCGGCTGATCCAGCTTTACGACCTCTTGGGACAGATCCAGCAAAAAGCCTTCGATGTGCTGCAACAAGACAACCTGCCGCTCGACAGTCTTTTGGCAGCAATCTCACGTTTTTCGCTGCAAACCAGTGCGCGTAACCAGTTCTTTGGCACGGTTATCGAACGCGATCACCAGCAAGTACAACAACACCTCGATATTTTACTTAACGACGGCAAAACCCGTCTCAGTGCGGCGATTACCCAACAGAGTGCCGATAGACTGCAACTCTCACCCGGTAAAGAAGTGCTGGCATTGATTAAGGCCCCTTGGGTAAAGCTGAATACCGATCCCGCGTTGGCGGGTGCCGCAGACAACTCCCTGGCAGGTGTGGTCGCCAGTATTCAGCCCGGCACCGATCACAGCGAAGTACTGGTAACGCTGACGGGCGGTGAAACCCTGTGTGCCACCGTGGCCAACCCTGAGCTGCAACAACTTAAATTACGTCCAGGCAGCACGGTATACGCCTTGTTTAACGCAGACCGGGTGATCGTAGCCACGTTGTGTTAAACGCAACGTTACGTTGCATTTTTGCCGATTGACATCACCTTGCAATGCGCCTATTTCTAAACAAAATAATTGCATAAAAAGGAACAGGTGATGTCGTCGTTGCACATTTCGCAAGGGTCATTTCGCTTAAGCGATACCCGCACCTTGATGCTGGATACCCTGAATATTCAGGCTGGCGACAGTTGGGCCTTTGTCGGCGCCAACGGTAGCGGCAAATCTGCGCTGGCACGTGCACTGGCCGATGAATTGATATTGCTGAGCGGCGAACGCCGTAGTGACTTTAGCCACGCGGTACGCATTTCTTTCGAACAGTTACAAAAGTTGGTCAGCGACGAATGGCAACGCAACAATACCGACCTGCTCAGCCCCGGTGAAGAAGACACTGGCCGCACTGTGGCTGAAATCATTCAGGAAGACGTCAAGAATTCTACGCGCTGTGCCCAACTGGCAGAACAGTTTGGCATTACCCCGTTGCTGTCGCGTCGCTTCAAATACCTTTCTACCGGCGAAACACGCAAAACCTTGCTGTGTCGGGCGCTGATGCCGCAACCCGACTTGCTTATCCTCGATGAGCCTTTTGACGGGCTAGATGTGAATTCGCGCGCCCAACTGGCTGCGCTGCTGAGCGACCTCTCTGGACATGGTTATACTTTGGTGCTGGTGCTCAATCGCTTTGACGAAGTGCCCGACTTTATCCGCCATGTTGGCGTATTGGCAGACTGCACATTGGCAAACCAAGGGACACGTGAGCAGGTGATGGCCGACGCGTTGGTCGCACAATTGGCGCACAGTGAAAACCTTGATGGTCTGGCACTACCAGAGACGGAAGATCCAGCGCAAACAACCACGTTACCGGCGGACCAACCGTTAATTGTCCTGCGCGACGGGATTGTCAGCTACAACGATCGACCTATTCTCAATCATCTCGACTGGCAGGTTAACCCCAATGAACACTGGCAGATCGTTGGCCCAAACGGTGCTGGTAAATCCACCCTGCTCAGCCTGATCACTGGCGATCATCCTCAAGGCTACAGTAACGATCTCACGCTATTCGGTCGCCGTCGCGGTAGCGGGGAAACCATCTGGGATATCAAACGCCATATCGGTTACGTCAGCAGCAGCCTGCACCTGGACTACCGTGTCAGCACCAACGTCCGTAACGTGATCCTGTCCGGTTTCTTCGATTCGATTGGCATTTATCAGGCGGTGTCCGATCGCCAACGGCAGTTGGCCGACCAATGGTTGGCCCTGCTGGGATTGAATGGATACGCCCCGTTTCATAGCTTGTCCTGGGGACAACAGCGACTAGCCTTGATCGCCCGCGCATTGGTCAAGCACCCGACGTTGCTGATCCTCGATGAACCACTGCAAGGGTTAGATCCGCTCAATCGCCAGCTGGTTCGCCGTTTTATCGACGTGTTGATCGGCCAAGGTAACACTCAGTTGCTGTTTGTTTCTCACCATGCCGAAGACGCACCGCAGAGCATTACTCACCGACTGAGCTTTGTTCCTGACAACGAAGAATATCGCTATCAGCTTGATGCGTTAGCCTGACCCCGATGATGATACGGATGGGTGGCAAGGCCACTCATCCGATGACATATCCGGCAACACTTCCTCCGTAACACATCACATTTGGCCTTTTATCATAAGGGGTAAAGGATTCGTTTCTGGAGACACTATGTCCGCCGCACTGATTATTATCGATCTTATCGACGATCTGATTGGCCCCAAAGGCCGTGTGAATCATTGCCGTGAACAGGCAGTGGCACAAAATCTGGTCGCCAACACCAATGCCGCTGCGGCTTACGCTCGTGTGCGTAAAATTCCGGTAATTTGGGTGCGAGTCGGTTTTGCCGACGACTATCATGATATTCCCGCCCATTCTCCTTTGTTCAACCACCTGAAACAGATAGGTGCGCTGCGTTTGAGTAGCCCTGGTTGCCAGTGGGATAAGGACTTACAGGTGCTACCGGCAGATATTGAGTTTGAAAAACACGGCGTTTCCGCCTTTGCCGGTAACAATTTGTTAGCCTGGCTGCAGGAACATCACTGCCATCATTTGTTGCTGGGCGGCGTCAGTACTCCACTGGCAATCGAAAGTACCGCCAGGCAGGCACACGATGTTGGTTTTCAGGTCACGGTTTTGCAGGATTTGTGCGCTGCGCCTACTTTTGACATGCACCAGCAGAGTCTGGACATTTTGCAAAATCTGGCAGAAATTACCCGGTCGTCAGCCTGGATGAAAGGTTAATGGCATTATTTACGCCACTGCCCCGACCTTTACTGTAACTTCACTGTGTTACTATCCGAATTAGCGCTCAATTCCGCCATGATCACACGCCGCAAAGGCACTGAGCGCCGTGTACATATTTTAAAGGGACATAGTTATGTGGGGCGTATTGGCTGCTTCGTTATTCTTTTTGCCATTTAACCGGCTGATTGCCTGGTTAATTTTGGCCGCATCGGCAGGGATGGGGATGTACCACGGGGTACTTACTCCGCTCAGCCTGGCATGCTTATTGAGCATCGTTGCTCTTGCAGGGCTGCGGCACCATTTCCGCGCGCAGCGTAATCTCAGTGTCCTATTCGAAGTTCTGGTCGTCGCAAGTTGTGTGGCGCTATTCCTGCATCTGGTGCCGGGTATCAATAACCAACTGATGATCGATGGTGAAAAAGCAGGGCCATTAAGCGCACCTTTTACGATGTATTACAACTTTGACAAAGCGCTGGTGCCATTCCTTTTATTCGCTTGTTTACCAACGTTATTTAAACGCGACAAACCGGAGAAGAGCGTAGGTTCCTCATCCTGGATAGCGCTGGTTATCAGCGTTCCGGTTTTACTGCTGGTAGCCGTAGCACTTGGCGGCTTGAAGATTGAACTGCACGCCCCAGCCTGGATCCTGCCTTTCGTCATGGCTAACCTGTTTTTTGTCTGCATGGCCGAAGAGGCTTTATTCCGCGGCTATTTGCAACAACGTCTTAGCCAATGGTTGGGTGCCTGGCCGGCGCTGATTATCGCAGCCCTGATTTTTGGTGCCGCACATCTGGCTGGCGGTATGTTGATGGTGGCTTTCGCTACACTGGCTGGGTTGATTTACGGTCTGGCGTGGATGTGGAGCGGTCGCTTGTGGGTGCCTATTTTGTTCCACTTTGGGCTTAATCTGACACATTTGTTGCTGTTCACTTACCCGCTCTACCAACATTCCTGACGCTTGAGCCGGTAGGCGCCTGCCTGCCGGCCATCCTGGTGAAAACGCTATCACCCAAGCACGGATTATTCCTTCTCTCCTGATATACCCGGACTGCATCATCGCTATTTCTTGCTGTCACACTCAGTGTAAGCGATTCCATTTTTCGCGCTAGATCACCTTTTCACTCCGAAAGACGTGCTATCTTTTTGCCCATAGTTATCCATTTATATGCATTACTGGGGCGTTAGCGGTAGATGAAAGCGATTACACCTAGCCGCATCGACCAAGAAAAAGGAACCGTCATGACGGATTTTAACCCAATCGATCATCCCCATCGCCGCTATAACCCACTGACTGGACAATGGGTACTCGTCTCGCCACACCGTGCTAAGCGGCCTTGGCAGGGCCAACAGGAAGCCACGCAGCAAGAAACACTGCCGCAGCACGATCCGAACTGCTTCCTTTGCCCAGGTAATACCCGTGTCACCGGCGATAAAAACCCGGATTATCAGAACACTTATGTGTTCACCAATGACTTTGCCGCATTGATGACTGACACCCCTCTGGCACCGGAAAGCGCAGATCCTTTGATGCGCTGCCAGAGCGCACGTGGAACCAGCCGGGTAATTTGCTTTTCTCCCGATCACAGCAAAACCCTGCCGGAGCTGACGCTTCCAGCGCTGGAATGCGTAATCGCGACCTGGCAGGAACAGACTGCCGATCTGGGGCGCAGCTATCCGTGGGTGCAGGTATTTGAAAATAAAGGCGCGGCTATGGGGTGTTCCAATCCACACCCACATGGGCAAGTTTGGGCCAACAGTTTTCTGCCAAACGAGGTCGAGCATGAAGATCGTCTCCAGCGCGCGTATTTCCAACAACACCAATCCTCAATGCTGCTGGACTACGTTCAACGTGAACTGGCTGACGGCAGCCGTACCGTAGTGGAAACCGAACATTGGCTGGCTGTGGTGCCATACTGGGCCGCCTGGCCGTTTGAAACACTGCTGCTGCCGAAGCATAGCGTGCAGCGTATTACCGACCTCAGCACCGCACAGAGTCGCGATCTGGCCGTGGCACTGAAAAAGCTCACCAGCCGCTACGACAACCTGTTCCAGTGCTCCTTCCCTTATTCCATGGGCTGGCACGGCGCGCCGTTCAATGATGCGGATAACCGCCACTGGCAATTGCATGCCCATTTTTATCCACCGCTACTGCGTTCCGCCACAGTGCGTAAATTTATGGTGGGTTACGAAATGCTGGCGGAAACCCAGCGTGATCTAACTGCAGAACAGGCCGCAGAGCGTCTGCGCGCTGTTAGCGATATTCATTACCGTGAAGCCGGAGCCCAATCATGAGTTTGAAAAATATTACCCATGCCCTGTTCAGCGAACGTTTTGGTTACGCTCCCGAGCTGACTATTCAGGCCCCTGGCCGGGTGAATCTGATCGGCGAACACACTGACTATAACGACGGTTTTGTGCTGCCGTGTGCCATTGATTATCAGACAGTGATCGCCTGCGCCAAACGTAATGATCGTCAGATCCGGGTCATCGCCGCCGATTACGACAACCAACAGGATCAGTTCTCGCTCGACAGCCCGATTGTGAGTCACCCAAACCAGCGTTGGTCCGACTATGTACGGGGCGTGATCAAGCACCTGCAACAACGTAACGCTGATTTTGGCGGTGCCGACCTGGTGATTTCCGGCAACGTGCCACAGGGTGCCGGCCTCAGTTCTTCTGCCTCGCTGGAAGTTGCCGTGGGCCAAGCGATGCAGGCACTGTATCAGCTACCGTTGGATGGCGTGGCCCTGGCACTGAATGGCCAGGAAGCAGAAAACCAGTTCGTCGGCTGCAACTGCGGGATTATGGATCAGTTGATTTCCGCACTCGGTGAGAAAGACCATGCCTTGTTGATCGACTGCCGCTCATTGGAAACTCGGGCAGTATCGGTGCCAGAAGATATTGCCGTAGTCATCATCAACTCCAATGTAAAACGCGGCCTGGTGGACAGTGAATACAACACCCGACGCCAACAGTGTGAAGCGGCAGCGCGCTTCTTTGGTGTCAAAGCGCTACGCGATGTCAGCCCAGATCTTTTTTTCTCGATCCAACATGAGCTGGATCCGATCGTCGCCAAACGAGCACGTCACGTGATCAGCGAAAACGATCGTACGCTGGCCGCCGCTGATGCGTTAGCTGCTGGTGATATGAGGTTGATGGGCCGATTGATGGCGGAGTCACACGCCTCTATGCGCGATGATTTTGAAATTACCGTGCCACCAATCGACCGATTGGTAGACATTGTCAAAGCCGTTATCGGTGAGCAAGGTGGTGTGCGTATGACGGGTGGCGGCTTTGGCGGTTGCATTGTAGCCTTGATGCCGCAGGCGTTAGTCGCGCCAGTACGCGAAGCGGTAGCCCGTGAATATCCATTACAGACCAATGGGCTGAAAGAAACCTTCTACGTTTGCAAAGCATCCGAAGGGGCTGGCACATGCTGAGCGACAACCAGGCGCTGGCTCCAGATGGCCAGCCCTACCAGTTAACCCAGTTGAAAAACGCCGCCGGAATGACGGTAACCCTGATGGATTGGGGCGCTACCTGGCTTTCAGCCGTCCTTCCGCTGAAATCAGGCAAAACGCGTGAACTGCTGCTGGGTTGCCAAACACCGGCTGACTATCTGCTGCAAGCAGCCTATCTGGGTGCTACCGTCGGGCGCTACGCTAACCGTATCGCTACCGCGAGTCTGCAGATTGATGGCAAACGACATCCTCTGGATGCCAATCAAGGGGAACACCAGTTACACGGCGGGCCAGAAGGTTTCAACGCCCGCAGATGGCACAT
Source organism: Serratia grimesii NBRC 13537 (assembly GCF_001590905.1). GTDB lineage: Bacteria > Pseudomonadota > Gammaproteobacteria > Enterobacterales > Enterobacteriaceae > Serratia > Serratia grimesii. Next base: position 11,402 of record NZ_BCTT01000006.1, on the reverse strand, counting down.
TATTCAGCAGAACGCGCACCAGGTAAGTTACGCACTGCATTCGCCAGACGGTGACCAGGGTTTTCCCGGTAACCTCGATGTCGAGGTGTGCTATCAACTTACTGCCGATAATCGTCTGGAAATCAGTTATCAGGCGCAAACCGATCGTGCCTGTCCCGTCAACTTGACCAATCACGCCTACTTCAACCTGGACGGTGCGGGCACTGATGCGCGCCACCAGCGGTTGCAACTGTTTGCCGATCGCTATCTACCGGTCGACAGTGATGGGATCCCCAGTGCGGCTCTTACGCCGGTAGAAGGCAGCGGCATGGATTTCCGTCGCCCGAAAACGCTGCTGCAGGATTTTCTGCACGATCGCGACCAGCAACGTGTAAAAGGCTACGATCACGCCTTCCTGTTGCACCGTACATGTGATGCGTTGGACAGCCCAGCAGCCCACCTGTGGTCGGCCGATGGCCAGGTGAAAATGAGTGTATTCACCACCGCGCCGGCTTTACAGCTCTACAGTGGCAATTATCTGGGCGGTACCCCCGCACGTGATGGTGGCAGCTACGCCAATTACGCTGGTGTCGCCCTTGAAAGCGAGTTCTTGCCGGACAGCCCGCACCATCCAGAATGGCCACAACCCGATTGCTGGCTGCAACCAGGGCAACATTATCAAAGCGCTACCCATTATCAGTTTTATCCTATCTGACCCGCTACGCCCCTTGCCATGCGGCAAGGGGCCGTTTGTTATAAATGCTTACCTTTTTACCCTTCCGCCCCACAGGTGGCCGCCTTTCCTTATTCCAAAGTGAGCACTAGAATCAGGCTACGGTGATAAGCACAACACCTTGTGCAAGGTCACAATTTTCGGCCACCCCGGCCGGTCAATAGCTGAAGGAACACCTATGCGTCTGATTACTGCACTTCCATTACTGGCAGGTTTACTGCTGAGCTCAAACCTGATGGCTGCCGAAACTGCAACAAAAACGCCGTCCCCGGCGCAGGCTGCACAACAGAAACGCATGACCGATTGTAATCAACAGGCCTCTAGCAAAACGCTGAAAGGTGCAGACCGCTCCACCTTTATGAGTACCTGCCTGAAATCCGAAGGCACCACTGCGACCAAAACCTTGACCCCGCAGCAGCAGAAAATGAAAACCTGTAACGCCGACGCCAAGACCAAAAGTCTGAAAGGCGATGAACGTAAAACCTTCATGAGCAATTGCCTGAAAAAATCGGCCTGATTCCCCTGATCCTTCGGCACGGCTGAATTCCCTTTAGCCGTGCTGCCTTCCCTTTCTGCGCCCGCCTGATCGATTCAGCTTTTCCTCAGCACAGCACTTACTTTGCGGCAAGAAATTGGCTATGGTTAAACACTATCGATTGCCGAGCCACCGGCCGCGGCAATATAATGATTTTCGTTATCATTGAAATGTCAGATTATTAAGGAGTTAAGCTATGGCTGTAACTAAGCTGGTTCTGGTGCGTCACGGCGAAAGCCAGTGGAACAACGAAAACCGCTTCACCGGTTGGTATGATGTTGATTTGTCAGACAAAGGCCGCACCGAAGCAAAAGCAGCAGGCAAGCTGTTGAAAGATGAAGGTTTCTCCTTTGACTTTGCTTACACCTCCGTACTGAAGCGTGCAATCCACACCCTGTGGAACATTCTGGACGAATTGGATCAGGCCTGGCTGCCGACTGAAAAATCCTGGAAACTGAACGAGCGTCACTACGGTGCGCTGCAGGGTCTGAACAAGGCTGAAACCGCAGAAAAATACGGTGATGAGCAGGTTAAGCAATGGCGTCGCGGTTTTGCCGTAACCCCACCAGAGCTGACCAAAGATGACGAGCGCTACCCGGGCCACGACCCACGTTACTCCGCGCTGACCGAAAAAGAGCTGCCGCTGACCGAAAGCCTGGCGCTGACCATCGATCGCGTGATCCCTTACTGGGATGAAGAAATCTTGCCACGTATCAAAAGCGGTGAGCGCGTTATCGTTGCTGCTCACGGCAACTCCCTGCGTGCACTGGTGAAATACCTGGATAACCTGAGCGAAGACGAGATCCTCGAACTGAACATCCCAACCGGCGTGCCGTTGGTATATGAGTTTGACGAGAACTTCAAGCCAATCAAACGTTACTATCTGGGCAATGCCGACGAGATCGCTGCTAAAGCGGCCGCCGTGGCAAACCAAGGTAAAGCGAAGTAATTTTCGCCCGTTGATCTAAAAAGCCCCCGGTTTTGGCCGGGGGCTTTTTTTTATTAAGAAACTACCCATCCTATCCTCTATGGCTTTCAAGTTGCAGCTAGGCGACCAGCCCGCTCATCCCCTGGCGCTTACTTGAGTAAGTAACTGGGGTGAGCGAGCGGCTTGAAAGACGACGGGGATATTAGGCTCGGCGTGCTTTCACTGCTACTGCCAGTTCGCGCAGAACGGTCTCGGTATCTGACCAGCCGATGCAGGCGTCGGTGACGCTCTTGCCGTAGACCAGCGGCTCTCCACTTTCCAGGTTCTGGTTGCCTTCCACCAGATGGCTTTCAATCATCACACCCATGATCGCCTTTTCACCACCAGCGATCTGCGCGCAAACATCGGCATTCACGTCCAACTGCTTCTTGAACTGCTTGCTGCTATTAGCGTGGCTGAAATCGATCATCACCTGCGCAGGCAGACCCGCTTTGACCAGACCTTCTTTAACTTCTTTCACATGCGAAGCGCTGTAGTTCGGCTCTTTGCCGCCGCGCAGAATGATGTGACAATCGCCGTTACCGCTGGTATTCACAATGGCCGAGTGGCCCCATTTGGTCACCGACAGGAAACAGTGCGGTGCGCTGGCGGCGTTGATAGCATCAATCGCCACCTTGATGGTGCCGTCGGTGCCGTTTTTGAAACCGACTGGGCATGACAAACCGGAAGACAGCTCACGGTGTACCTGAGATTCCGTAGTACGTGCGCCGATTGCGCCCCAGCTCATCAGATCCGCCAGATACTGTGGCGTGATCATGTCGAGGAATTCGCCAGCCGCCGGCAGGCCACTATCGTTGATATCCAGCAACAACTTGCGTGCCAAACGCAGGCCATCGTTGATTTGGAAGCTGTTGTCCATTTGTGGATCGTTGATCAGCCCTTTCCAGCCCACGGTAGTACGCGGTTTCTCAAAATAAACGCGCATCACCACTTCCAGCTCGCCGCTCAGTTCCTGGCGCAACGCCAGCAGGCGACCAGCGTACTCTTTGGCGGCTTTGGTATCGTGGATCGAGCATGGACCGATGACAACCAGCAGGCGATCGTCACTACCACGAAGGATCTGATGAATAGCATTACGTGCCTGTGACACCGTCTCTGCTGCGCGTTCAGTAGCCGGAAACTTTTCTAACAGGGCCACTGGTGGCAGGAGTTCCTTAATTTCTTTAATGCGTAAATCGTCGTTTTGGTAATTCATAACTTTTCCATTCGGTATCGAGAGGCGGTATTTCGCAGAGCGTAGATCCAACCAATTTAGCCTGTGAGGGTAGCGCTGTAAATCACCTTTGCCGCCTGCAGAATGAACGGCCAAATTAACAGTAGATTGTGCTGTTTCATCAGGGGAGCGCAGTGGCTCCTTTTTCGTTATGCTAGCTACCAGGATACAGTTACTCGAGCCAAACCATGCCCTCTCTGTTATTAGTTGATGACCACCCGGTGGTTCATGTCGCACTGGAAGCGGCGCTAATCAAATCGTCCCGTCCGTATCACCTGCAGGCGGTGCAAGACGATGTCCAGGCGCTGAGCCAACTGGCCACCCACGATTTTTCGTTGGTGATCCTCGATATTGGCCTGCCGCAGGTCGATGGTCTGCAGTTGTTGAAAAAAATCCGTCGTCACTATCCACAACAGCCGATCCTGATCTATACCGCGCAGGAAGAAGAAATCTACGCCCGTATGGCCTATACAGCCGGTGCTAATGGCTTTGTCCATAAGGGCAACCGGCTCGACCAGTTGGTGCACGCGATTGAAACTGTACTGGATGGAGCCCTGAGCTTTCCCGTCGCCGCAATGGCGGAAGAAACTCTGCCCGCGGAAGGTGCTCTGCTGACACCAAAAGAACTTCAGGTTCTTGGGCTGCTTAGTAAAGGATTGTCCAATCTGCAAATTGCCGACATGCTGAACATCAGTAACAAAACCGTCAGTACCCATAAGAAAAATATTTTGCGCAAGACCGGTGCCAGTAATCTGCTGGAACTGGTGGCGGTATTTAAAGAGCTTACGCCATGATGCGTGGCGTTCTGTTGTTGTTAGCTCTGTTGTTGTGTTTAGGTAATATTGCGCAGGCAGGACAACCGGTGCGCTACCAACTGGTCAGCAACCTGAGTATTCCACCGGATATGCTGATCGCCAGTGAGAAAAACCCCTGGCGTGACGCGACTCTGCGCATCGGTATCATCAGCGAAAACACCAGCCCCTATAACATCATCGTGGATGACGATTTATACGGTCTGAACGCCGACTACCTCGGTTACGTTCAGCAGGTCACTGGCATCCACTTTCAGATTTACGGCTTTACCGATCTGGCGCAGCTTGAGCAGGCACTCCATAACGGCACCATCGATCTGGTGTACGGCATTCCGCAAAATGAAGCACTGCATAATCTAAAAGTTTCTCAGCCTTATTACGTCAGTAATTTACGTGTACTGCGAGATCGCAGCAATGACCGTCAAGTGATGCTCAACTCCGCCAATGCACGGGTGGCAATCAGCACACTAACCGATATGCAGGCTGGTAATGCGTTGAAAGCGGTGTCCTCTCACGTGCAGCGTTATGATAATAACCTGCAGGCGGTGTATGCCTTGCTCAACGGCAGCAGCGACTACTTTATTGCCGACGAAGCCAGCGCCAGTTTTATTATTGACCAATTACAGCTCGGCCAGCTTTATCAGATTGAAAGTACCGTCAACCTGGGGAATCTGTCATTCGTATTTGCTTCCGCCAACCCGACGCTGATCGAGACGCTCAACCTTGCCATCGCCGATACCCCGATGGAGTTTATGAACGCCATTCAGAGCCGCTGGAGCAAGAAGATCCCCAGCTATCTCGACACTGGCAACGCCGATCTGACCCAGATGGAAAAAAACTGGGTGGCAACCCATCCCACCGTTTATTACGCCGCCATTGAGAATAACTTTCCGTTCGCCTACCGCGGTGCCGGTGGGCAGCCACGCGGTTACGCGATCGACATTTTGAATATCATTGCGCAGAACACCGGGTTGCGCTTTATGCCACTTTGGGCACGCAACGCCGAGCAAGCGGACCAACTGGTGCAATCCGGTCAGGCCAGCTTCCGTACTGCCCTGCCATTAGCGCGTGGTGTGAAGGCGCGCTACAGCACCAGTATGCCAATCCACCGTTCGTTGTGGGGGGTTTACATAGGTCAACACACCAATGGCATTTCCACCTGGGGTGATCTGGCCGGCAAACGTATCGGCGTGTTGCAGGGGGATTTGGCTCAAGGGCTGGTTCCCCCCAATGAAGAGCTAATCCGTTTTACCGACAGCAAAACCCTGTATGACGCTTTGGCAAACGGCCAAATAGATGCACTGGTTGATAACGTGATCTCAGCAAACTTTGTCGCCCTATCACGTTATTCTGGTGCGATAAAACTGGCGTTCGCCGCCAATAACATTGCCTACCCAGTGGCATTCGGTGTACGTCAGGATCAACCGCTGCTGTTAGCTATCCTCGATAAAAATCTGATGCAGATCCCGTCAGAAACACTGCAATCATTACGCGATGAATGGATTGTCGATCGCAGCAACCTGATTGACGCAGTGAATGAAAACCGCATGCAGCCACAAACCACCTGGCTTTTAGCGCTTCTGGCAGCGGCAATTTTGCTGTTGCTGGGACTGACACTTCGCCGCTTTATCTTGCAACGACGTGAAAAGCGCGAACGTGAAGTTCTCGAGCAGGCACGCCGACATGCTGAAGCTGAGAACCGCATGAAAAGCAAATTCCTGGCTACCGTCAGTCATGAGCTGCGTACCCCAATGCACGCTATTCTCGGCTTGCTGGAACTTGAGCTCAAACGCCAGCCAGCGCCTGAGGGATTGCCGGTCATTTACAGTTCAGCGTCGTCGTTACTCAACTTACTCAATGACTTGCAGGATCACGCAAGGTTGGAAACCGGCTCACTGACATTAGTGCCTAAAGCTGTGACGTTGCAGCCCTGGATTGACCACATCAGCGCCCTGTATCAGCCACTGATTGGCGAACGCCCGGTGAAATTAAGCGTGAGCGCAGCCGACAACCTACCCACCGCTGTTCTTATTGATGGTGAGCGTTTACTTCAGGTAGCTAACAACCTGATAAATAATGCGATTAAATTCACAGCTCGCGGCACTATTCAGGTAAGCATCGGTTGGCACGAACACGCTACGCAACAGGGCGAGTTGTGTCTGACGGTGGCCGATAGCGGGTGTGGTATTGCCGCCGATGAGATAGACAAGCTATTCCAACCCTTTTACCGGGCACGCGGTGCACAGCGGGTATCCGTGCAGGGCACCGGTCTGGGGCTGTCTATCTGCAAGGAAATCATCGAGCAAATGGGCGGCCGTATTGAGCTACATTCGCAGCCCGGCGTGGGCACCCAGGTTTATGTTTCGGTGCCAGTGGCCCAGGCCATTGTTGATCCAACGGCCCACCCGGCCGACAAACAGTTCAATTTACCGGCGCCAACCCTGCGCGTGGCACTGATCGACGATCATCCCACCAACTTACTGCTGATGGAGCGGCAATTGCGCCACTTCGGGCTACAACCAACGTTATTTGAACAGGGTTATAGATTGCTGAAAGCCCACCGTCGGCAACCGTTTGACCTGCTGTTTATTGATTACAATATGCCACGTCCGGATGGCCTGACGCTGGCACGACTGATACGCCGCGACGAACTACGCCACCATCTTCCGGCCTGCCAAATTATTCTCTGCTCGGCTGACGTGCAGGAATTTACTCGCATCCCGCCAAGGTTGGTGGCGATTGATCGGTTTTTGACCAAGCCCATTTCACTGTCGGCTATCGCTCAAGCATTACCGCAGCAACCGCAGGTCGCAGAGCAGCAGTTAGTCCTCACTGACCTACAGCAGACTTTGGCCGAAATGGCTGGCAATGACCATTCCATGCTCCAACGCCTGGCGACCACCCTACTGACAACGCTGCAACAAGATCGACAACGGCTTGAACAGGCAGTACAGAATCAAGATTTACTGTCTTTGGGGCAAAGCGCACATCGAATTAAGGGCAGTTTGCTGATGCTGCAATTGCCGACAGCAGCAAATCTGTGCCAACACCTGGTAGAAAGTGGCCGTGAAGGAACATTGAATCAGGCTGCCTATACTGAATTAAGTGTGTTAGTGGAACAGATACTGATAGAACTGGATGATCTGGTCAGCACTGACAAGTCGTATTTCGCTATGCATAAGGATGAATAATGTCGGACGCTCCACATGTACATCAGCCAAAAGACAGTAATAGTAAACGCCTACTGACCGCTTTTTTAGTCACTGCGGTATTTATGGTCGCCGAAGTCGCCGGTGGATTAATTTCTGGTTCACTGGCTCTGCTAGCAGATGCCGGCCACATGCTCACCGACGCCGCTGCCTTGCTGGTCGCGTTGATGGCGGTACACTTCTCGCAACGCAAACCCAATGCGCGTCACACCTTTGGTTATCTGCGCCTGACCACTCTGGCTGCTTTCCTCAACGCCGCGGCGTTGCTGGTGATCGTCGTATTCATCCTGTGGGAGGCCATACGGCGTTTCTTCGAACCTCAGCCAGTGATGGGTACGCCAATGCTGATTATCGCCATAGCGGGGCTGCTGGCTAACCTGTTCGCCTTCTGGCTGCTGCATCGCGGCAGCGAAGAGAAAAATATCAATGTCCGCGCCGCGGCATTGCACGTGCTGGGGGATTTACTGGGTTCGGTGGGTGCCATTGCTGCCGCCATTGTGATACTGACCACCGGCTGGACCCCAATCGACCCGATACTCTCGGTGTTGGTCTCCTGTCTGGTCATACGCAGCGCCTGGCGACTGTTGAAAGAAAGCTTCCACGAGCTGTTGGAAGGCACACCACAGGAAGTGGATATCAACAAGTTGCAAAAAGACCTATGCCTGAATATTCCGGAAGTCCGTAATATCCATCATGTGCACGTCTGGCAAATTGGTGAACAGAAGCTCATGACATTGCATGCGCAGGTGATACCACCGAACGATCACGATGGCCTGCTGAATCGCATTCAAGCTTACTTACTGGAACATTATCGGATTGGTCACGTGACCATTCAGATGGAATATCGGCATTGTGATACGCCCGACTGTGGGATTAACCGGGCGCCAGAGCCAAGTGATCACTCACATTCACACGTGGGGCATCATCACTAGAATCAACTGGGGCGCCTTATTCGGCGCCCCAGCGTTGTTATGGTGCAGAAGATAAAGGCCGCGATTGGTTACTGCTTGCGCTCCTGATCCACAGCCAAGAGCCGTTCAGTGCAATCAGCGTCAGAATCACATATTCCAGCGCCATGGCATAGACGCCCTGGTAGGCGAAAATCGCTACGCTAATCACGTCGATCACTACCCACAACAACCAGTTTTCCACGTATTTGCGTGTCATCAGGATCATCGCCACGATCGACAGTACCATCATGGTCGAATCCCAGAATGGGAAGGCATCCGGCTGCAACTGCGGCATTTGCACGCTGAGGCCCAAGCCCTGCATCACAGTCACCGCAGCTTGCGTCAACCAGGCAAACACGCGGTCAATGTTGAACGTCATCAAGGCTATGCCAATGACACACACTGCCGCCCAAGTCAGCGCCTTCGGCAATGACAACCAACGAATCTTCAGCTCGGCCTGATTATCCTGAGTCTGGCGGCTCCAGGCGTACCAGCCGTAGATATTGGCAACAAAGAAGAATAACTGTAGCAGCAGGCTGGCGTAGAGCTGAATTTGGAAGAAGATCACCGCGAACAACGTGACGTTAATCAAACCAAACAGATAGTTAATAATCTTCTCTTTGCTGGCATACCAAATGCACAGCAACCCGAACAGGGTACCAATAGCTTCAATCCATGACAGATCATAGCCTCCGGCACCCAACGGGATATGCACCAGGATATTGCTGGTACTGAAAAAGCTCATTTTATCATCCTTATTAAGCGGTTAATCTGCCCTCAGGCATTCCCTTTCACCGGCATTTTTAATTGCGCAGCAAACTCAAGCATTCGATTCAGCGGGATCAGCGCTTTTTGGCGCAACGTAGCATCGACGTGGATCTCGTGCAGTACGCCCCCCTGCTCCAGCCCATCGGCGATGGCTTTCAGACCATTCATCGCCATCCACGGACAGTGTGCACAGCTGCGGCAGGTGGCACCTTCACCGGCGGTAGGCGCTTCAAATAATTCCTTGTCCGGACAGGCCTGTTGCATCTTATAGAAAATACCGCGATCGGTAGCGACAATCAGCTGCGGGTTAGGCAGGTTTTTTGCCGCCTGAATTAATTGGCTGGTTGAACCCACCGCATCTGCCAGATCAACCACTGCCTGTGGCGACTCTGGGTGCACCAGTATCGCTGCGTCTGGGTACAAGGCCTTCATACGCATCAACGCTTGGGTTTTAAACTCGTCATGGACGATACAGGCGCCCTGCCAGCACAACACATCGGCACCAGTCTGCTTTTGTACGTAGCTACCCAGATGACGATCCGGTGCCCAAATAATTTTTTCCCCCAGGCTGTCGAGGTGCTCAATTAATTCGACAGCAATACTGGACGTCACGACCCAGTCAGCACGTGCTTTTACTGCCGCTGAGGTATTAGCGTAGACCACCACGGTGCGATCTGGATGGCTATCACAAAAGGCATGGAACTCTTCTTCCGGGCAGCCGAGATCCAAGGAGCACTCCGCATTTAACGTTGGCATCAGCACCTGCTTTTCCGGGCTGAGGATCTTGGCGGTTTCCCCCATAAAACGAACGCCGGCAACCAACAGGGTCGACGCGGGATGATTACTGCCAAAACGAGCCATCTCCAGTGAGTCTGCCACGCAGCCCCCCGTTTCTTCTGCCAACGCCTGGATTTCCGGATCGGTATAGTAATGGGCTACCATCACGGCATTGCGCTGTTTGAGAAGCCTTTTAATCTTCTCGCGATAAAACGCCTTCTGCGCAACATCCAACGGCACGGGTTTAGGCGGGAACGGGTACACCGCCGCATTCACATCAAACATTTCACTCATCGCTACAATCTCTGTGCTAGGCTGGGTGTCTGCTGCCTGGGTATAACCCCATCACAACCCCATTCGTTTTATATACTAAACAAAATACCTAAAATAGCGCGAAAAGTCCGCTGATATTTTCACTATTACGCAATAGTCGTTTAATAGATTGAATATTTAACGAAAGCGGCAAAAAACTGAAAAACAAAATGCATGTTTTAGAAAACAGTATGCCGATTGAGAGGGCGGGATTGATTCAGCTAATGGGTAAAGCGAGGCTGTTTAGAAACAATTGTGGGAAAACGAAGAGGTGCTCGAACCTGAACGCAGGGTCTCACCCACACGATTCGTGCGTTATGTGATATTCAAGCCAGGGAAAGTGTTGAGGTATTCTAAGAAATGGTGGGTCGTGCGGGATTGATTCGGCCGCTGGCCTCACCCTTCGGGCAACGCTGCGCGTTGTCGTATCGCTGCGCGATGCTCGAACCTGGACGCAGGGTCTCACCCACACGATTCGTGCGTTATGCCAACCAAGATTTTTTAATAATAAGAGGAGTGTATCTTAAAGAATGGTGGGTCGTGCGGGATTGATTCGACCGCTGGCCTCACCCTACGGGCAACGCTATGCGTTGTCGTATCGCTGCGCGATGCTCGAACCTGAACGCAGGGTCTCACCCACACGATTCGTGCGTTATGTGATATTCAAGCTAGGGAAAGTGTTGAGGTATTCTAAGAAATGGTGGGTCGTGCGGGATTCGAACCTGCGACCAATTGATTAAAAGTCAACTGCTCTACCAACTGAGCTAACGACCCACTGATGTGGTTTACTGCTGAACCGCGTAAGCAGGAGAAGAACTCGCTGCAATAATGGTGGGCCGTGCGGGATTCGAACCTGCGACCAATTGATTAAAAGTCAACTGCTCTACCAACTGAGCTAACGGCCCACTGACGTGGCTTACTGCTGAACAACACATACAGATATTAAGACTGTATTGCGGAAAACGATGCGGGGTGGGGGACAATTCGAAAAACTCGACTTGGACCTTCTGTTTCACATCTCAACCAATCTGAAATTGGTGGGCCGTGCGGGATTCGAACCTGCGACCAATTGATTAAAAGTCAACTGCTCTACCAACTGAGCTAACGGCCCACAGCAGTGGTGGGT
>NZ_BCTT01000005.1 GCF_001590905.1 Serratia grimesii NBRC 13537 | reverse complement strand
ACTAGTGTGGTTACTGCTACTACTTCAGAAATTGGTGGGTCGTGCGGGATTCGAACCTGCGACCAATTGATTAAAAGTCAACTGCTCTACCAACTGAGCTAACGACCCAATTTCCTTGCTGCTTTAACATCTTGCAAGATGTCTTGGCAACGGCGGCATATATTACTAATTTATCTTGGCAGCGCAACTTAAATTTTCGAACAAGTGGTTCAACTGCTTGTTCTTCACACGAATGAGCCCAGAAATCGGTCAAATCGACTAACTTCTGGGCTCATTTTTTTGCTTGTTAACCGGCTACTCGACTTTTCGCCTGTTTGGCCGCAGCACTGGTTGGGTACTGTTTAATCACCTGCTGGAACACGGCTTTGGCTTTATCAGCCTGCCCTTTTTCCTGCATGATGATACCCACCTTGTACATTGCGTCCGGCGCCTTTGGTGATTTAGCGTAATTCTTCACCACCACCGCATAATAGTAGGCCGCATCATCTTTCTTACCCTTGTTGTAAAACAACTGGCCCAGCCAGTAGTTGGCATTAGGCTGGTAAGTCGATTTTGGGTACTGTTTTACGAAGGTCTGAAAAGCGGAAATTGCCTGGTCATACTGTTTTTTTTCCAGCGCCAATGAAACAGCGGCGTTGTAGTCGCTGTTTTCATCACCCGAGCTAGCCGGCGCGGCAGCTGTGGCGCCCGCAGACGCACTCTCAGCGCCATCGGAGGATGCAGCCGCTGCTGCCCCACCCGCGGCACCTGCTGCGGCAGCAGAGCTCTGAGAACCGCCCTGGCTGATGCTATCCATCTGTTGATAGATCTGCTTTTGGCGTTCAACAACCTGATTTAGTTGATATTGGTTTTCCTGGATTTGTCCGCGGAGAGAGTCAATATCACGCTGGTTGTCAGAGAGTTGTTGCTGGAGTTGGTTTAAAAGCTGGCCCTGAGCATTGCTGATACGCTCAAGTGAGGTGACACGGTCTTCGACCGAGCCGGAGCCGACATTACTGATTGGCGCTTGGGCAGTAGCGGCCCATGGGACCGCTACGCCAACCAGTAACGACAGACTCAACAAGTGATGTCTGAAGTTACTGTTCATGCGATTCTCTTAGTAAACCAGAACTGCACGACGGTTTTTAGCATAAGCCGCTTCGTCGTGGCCCAGTACTGCTGGTTTTTCTTTACCGTAAGAAACGATAGAGATCTGGTCAGCAGAAACGCCTTTACCTTGCAGGTACATTTTAACTGAGTTAGCACGACGCTCACCCAGGGCAATGTTGTATTCCGGCGTGCCGCGCTCATCCGCATGACCTTCTACGGTCACTTTGTAAGACGGGTTGTTACGCAGGAATGCAGCGTGCGCGTCCAGCATCTGAGCGAACTCAGAGCTCACGTCATACTTGTCCAGGCCGAAGTAAACAATGTTGTTCTTCTGCAGTTCTTGCATCTGCAGACGAGCTTGTTCTTCAGAAGACAGGTTGCTGCTGCCGTTTTCTGTACCAGTGCCAGCGCCCATACCAGATTGGTCGTTGTTTGCGCTTTTGTTAGAACTACAAGCCGCTACAGCCAGAACTGGCAGTGCCAGCAGAAGCCCTTTCAGCACTTTGTTCAGTTGCATTTCTTTAATCCTTTTATAGTTTGCCATACATATTTACACATGCATCACAGATACGGCGACCAGGCAGGGAATTTGACCTGTCCATCAGTTGCCGGAAGACGCGCTTTGAAACGCCCATCAGTCGATACCAGTTGCAACACGGAGCCCATACCTTGCGTGGAGCTATAGATCACCATGGTGCCATTTGGCGCAATACTAGGCGTTTCGTCCAGGAAGGTGCCGGTTAAAACTTGAACGGCGCCTGATCCGAGATCTTGTTTGGCGATATGCTGAGCACCATTGTTGGAGCTCACCATCACCAGGAATTTACCATCAGAGCTGACTTCAGAATCCTGGTTCTGAGAGCCTTCCCATGTCAGACGCTGTGACGCACCGCCACTGGCACTGACTTTATAAATCTGTGGTCGGCCGCCCTGATCGGAGGTATAAGCCAGAGACTGACCATCCGGGAACCAGGTCGGTTCAGTATTGTTGCTGCGCCCGTCGGTGATTTGAGTGATTTGGCCAGAGCCAAGGTTCATCACATACAGGTTCAGGCTGCCGCTTTTAGACAGCGCAAAGGCCAGTCGGCTGCCGTCCGGTGAGAACGCAGGTGCACCGTTGTGACGCGGGAACGAAGCGATCTGACGGATAGCACCGTTAGCCAGTGTCTGCACAACCAACGCTGAACGGCCGCTTTCAAAGGTTACGTACGCCAGTTTGCTGCCGTCCGGCGACCAGGCTGGAGACATCAATGGTTCTGGTGAACGGTGTACCACAAACTGGTTGTAGCCATCGTAATCCGCTACGCGCAGCTCGTACGGGAATTTCCCGCCGTTGGTCTGTACCACGTAAGCGATACGGGTACGGAATGCGCCTTTGATACCGGTCAGTTTCTCAAACACTTCGTCGCTGGCGGTGTGAGCAGAATAACGCAACCATTGTTTGGTCACTTTATACTGGTTCTGCGCCAGAACGGTGCCTGGTGAACCCGAGGTGTCAACCAGTTGATAAGAGATCAGGTAGCCGCCGTCCGCACCAGGTTGCACCTGACCGACCACGACCGCGTCAATGCCCAATGCAGTCCAGGCCGCCGGCGTCACTTCAGACGCGGTGGTTGGTTGCTGCGGCATACGCGCCACGTCAATTGGGTTGAATTTGCCGCTATTACGCAGGTCTGCGCCGACAATCTTGCCAATATCTTCCGGAGGCGTGCCTGGGCCCGCCCATTTAAACGGCACCACGCCAATCGGGCGAGCAGAGTCGACCCCTTGGGTGATTTCAATGCGAACTTCCGCGTGAAGAACGGATGCCCACAGTATTAAAAAACCTAACGCTACTCGAAATGCCTGCTTCATCTCATCTCCCTTATCCAGGCGGAATGCCTGCGATAAATTAGCAGAATTTTAACAAACCAACGCAAACAAAACTACATAATCCCTGTTGGTTACCTTAGTACATCCCTGCGATATGACTTAGCTAAAACAACCATTATTGTGGCTTAAACGTAAGGGGAGCATTCTTAAACACCTCATAAACTGCCTGACTTGGCGGTTTCGGGATCTTCGCCTGTTTCGCAGCAGCTATTGCCGCCTGACACAATGCGGGATCACCCCCTTCAGATTTAACATCAATCAATAGGCCGTCCGGTGCCAATTTAATCCGCAGGTCGCACTTACGCCCTTTATACAAGTCTGCGTCGTAAAACTTGCTTTGAATGGCAGAAGTAATCTGCCCCAAATATCCGTTGATCTCAGCACCACTGGCACCTGCAGTCTTGGCATTGCCCTGACCTGCCGGTTTACCGTCACCTTTCTGCTTGCCGCCGCCTTTCGGCGCGTTTTTGCCGTCAGCCAGGCCTCCAAACAGGTCATCAACTTCTGAAGACTGCTCAGCAGCGGCTGCAGCGGCTTTTTTCTTGGCATCAGCCGCTTTCTTGGCAGCAGCCTTCTCTGCGGCGGCAGCTTTTTTCTCAGCCTCTGCTGCTGCTTTCTTCTCAGCATCAGCAGCCGCTTTTTTCTCAGCCTTCTCGGCTTCTGCTGCCGCTTTCTTCTCGGCGTCAGCAGCAGCCTTTTTCTCAGCCGCTTGGGCAGCTTTTTGCTCTGCAGCCTCAGCAGCGGCTTTCTTCGCTTCTTCCGCCTGCTTCTTAGCGGCAGCAGCAACAGCGGCTTCTTTCTTGGCTTCAGACTCAGCTTTCTTCTGCGCGTCCGCCTGTGCTTTAGCGACTTTATCCGCTTCGGCCTTGGCCTTCGCAGCGGCCGCTTCCGCTACTTTCTGTTGTTCTTTGGCTTTCGCCGCGGCGTTCTCAGCCACTTTTTGCTGTTCAGCAGCCTGCTTTTGTTGCTCTGCGGCCTGCTTTTGCTGTTCAGCCTGTGCTTTCGCGTCCTGGGCCGCTTTTTCCTGCGCGGTCAAACGCTCTTTCTCCAGTTCTTTCAGGCGCTGTTGTTCCGCCGCCTGCTTCTGCTGAAGTTCTTCGGCCTGTTGTTCCGCTTTTTTCTGGCGCTGCTTTTCAGCACGCTGCGCGTCGTTACTCTGCTGTTGCTGGCGGTTGTACTGCTCCACCACTGCCCCGGGATCGACCATCACTGCACCGACGACCGAACCGTCGCCGCCACCGCCGGCACTCATTTCGACGTTTTCTTGCAGCGATCCCCAAATCAGCAGGGCAATCAATACAAAGTGCAGAACGACCGAAACAATAACGGCGCGGTTCAGCTTATCGTTTTGCTCAGTTGCCTTTACCAAAATAGATTCCCAAAAACTGGCGTTGCTTATACGGGGTTCCTGCGCCGCAGCACAGGAACCGGGTTGCCACTGGCCCTAGGGTCAGATTGGCTGGGTCATCAGCCCTACAGAAGTGACGCCCGCCTGATGGAGAATATTCAATGCCTTGATAATCTCATCATACGGAACTTCCTTCGCCCCACCGATCAAAAAGACCGTTTTAGGGTTAGCCGCTAAACGCGACTTGGCTTCAGCAGCAACCTGCTCCGGCGGCAACAGCTCCATGCGATCGTGATCCACCACCAGAGTGTATTGACCCACGCCAGAAACCTCGAGGATTACCGGCGGGTTATCACTGCTGGACACCGCTTTAGAATCGGTGGCGTCTGGCAGATCAACCTCAACACTCTGCGTGATAATCGGCGCCGTTGCCATAAAGATCAGCAACAACACCAGCAACACGTCGAGCAACGGAACTATGTTAATTTCGGACTTCAGCTCGCGCCGATTACGTCCACGAACTCTCGCCATGCTACCTCCTACTTATTTGCTGTCGCTGGAGAAGGCCTGACGATGCAGAATAGCGGTGAACTCTTCCATAAAGTTGTCGTAATTCTGCTCAAGCTTGTTGACGCGCTGGTTGAGGCGGTTATAGGCCATTACGGCCGGAATAGCGGCGAACAAACCGATAGCAGTTGCGATCAGTGCTTCAGCGATACCCGGTGCTACCATTTGCAGCGTGGCCTGTTTAACCGCACCCAGTGCGATAAAGGCATGCATGATCCCCCACACGGTACCGAACAGACCGATATACGGGCTGATCGAACCCACTGTGCCGAGGAAAGGAATGTGGTTTTCCAGCGTTTCCAGTTCGCGGTTCATCGAGATACGCATCGCACGCGACGCACCTTCGATCACCGATTCCGGTGCATGGTTGTTAGCGCGATGCAGACGAGCGAACTCTTTGAAACCAGAGTGGAAGATTTGTTCGGAACCCGTCAGGCTATCGCGACGAGCCTGGCTTTCCTGATACAAACGGGAAAGCTCAATACCGGACCAGAATTTGTCTTCAAAGGCTTCGGCGTCACGCGTAGCCGCATTCAAAATGCGGGTGCGCTGAATGATGATCGCCCAGGATGCCACTGAGAAGCATATCAAAATCAACATGATAAGCTTAACCAGCAGGCTTGCCTTCAAGAATAAATCTAGGATGTTCATCTCATTCACTGCTTAAACTCCGCGACAATAGACTTAGGAAGCGCTATCGGCTTCATTTGGTGTGGATCAATGCATGCAATCAACACATCGGCCTGACTCAAAAGAGTTCCGTCAGAATTGACAATACGTTGAGCAAACGTGAGAGAAGCCCCGCGCATTGAGGTGATTTCACTCTGAACTTCCAGCTGGTCATCAAGACGTGCAGGAAGCAGATAATCTACCGTCATGCGCCGGACAGCGAAGGCGACATTTTCACTGAGCAGCTGCTGTTGATGAAAGTTATGATGACGCAGCATCTCAGTGCGCGCTCTTTCAAAAAAAGCCACATAGCGGGCGTGATAGACCACACCACTGGCATCGGTATCTTCGTAGTAAACGCGAACCGGCCATCGAAACAACGTATTACTCACTCTACTTCCCAGCAATGCAATTTAACGGTGCTACTATACGCAAGACGGATCGGGTTGGGAATGGGTTACAAGATGGGAACGAAAATAATTATGGGCCGCGATGGCCCATAACTTGGGGGTATAGCGGAGATTATAAAGAAACGTAAAGTAATCCTGCGGCCAGGATCACAATTGCCGGAAGTGGCGCAAAAAAAGCACGCCACAGAGTGCGTTGCGGTCGGAACCCGACGCCATGAACCACCCCGGCACAGACTGCCCAAATAAGCAGCAGACCTTCCCAAATCTCCAGCGAGCTGGTCTTCGCCGCAAAGCGGGTCGGATCCCAGAAAATACAGCCCGCCAAAATCAACGCCAACACCAATGAAAGGGCCCTGATAGGACCCTTATCAGTGACAGCGTACAGCTTGTCAGTCAATGACGAACTCATCACTTACCGTCTTGCTGTGCTTTTGAATCTTCGTGATGCTCAAGTGCCAGCGCCGTGATGATGCCAAAGGCACAGGCAAGAAGCGTTCCGAGAATCCAGGCAAAATACCACATGGTTTAGCTCCCTATCCTTAATACAGCGAATGCTTGTTGTTCTCGATGAAGTTCTTATCGAGACGACCAAACATTTTGTAGTACGACCAACTGGTGTATGCCAGCACGAGAGGCACAAAGATGGCCGCAACAACGGTCATCACTTCCAGCGTCAACAAGCTGGAGGTAGCATCCCACATGGTCAGGCTGATGTTAGGCACAGTGCTTGATGGCATCACGAACGGGAACATGGTCACCCCGGCGGTCAGGATCACACAGGCAATGGTCAGCGACGAGGTCACGAACGCCAGCGCGTCTTTAGACAAACGCGAGAACAGAATCGTGAACAGCGGCAGCACCACACCCAGTGCAGGCAGTGCCCACAGCAGCGGATACTTATTGAAGTTGATCAACCAGGCACCGACCTGATGAGCTACTTCTTTACGCATCGGGTTAGATTCCGCCATGGTGTTCAGCGTCGACGTAATCACATAACCATCGATACCTTTAACCAGCCAGATGCCCCCCAACAGGAAGAACACTGCCATCACCAGCGTGGAGATCTGCGCAGCAGCACGTGCACGCAGGTGAATCTCACCGCTGGTACGCATCTGCAAATAGGTAGCCCCTTGAGTCACCAGCATGGTCAAGCTGACCACACCCGCCAACAAACCAAACGGATTCAGCAGTTGGAAGAAGTTACCGGTGTAGAACAGACGCATGTATTCATCCATGTGGAACGGCACACCCTGCAACAGGTTACCGAACGCCACACCGAAGACCACAGCAGGCACGAAGCTACCGATGAAGATGCCCCAGTCCCACATGTTGCGCCAGCGGCTGCTTTCCAGCTTCGAACGGTAGTCAAAACCGACCGGACGGAAGAACAACGCAGCCAGAACCAGGATCATGGCGACATAGAAACCGGAGAACGCCGCCGCATAGACCATCGGCCAGGCAGCGAACAACGCACCACCGGCAGTGATCAGCCACACCTGGTTACCGTCCCAGTGCGGTGCGATGGAGTTGATCATCACACGGCGCTCAGTATCGGTTTTACCGATAATGCGCACCAGGATGCCGACACCCATGTCGAAACCGTCGGTGACGGCGAAACCGATCAGCAGTACGCCAATCAGGACCCACCAGATAAATCGCAGTACTTCATAATCAAACATACGTGGACTCCTGTTTAGCGCGCTTCCTGCACGGCGGCAGTCGGTTGTTCAAAGTGGTAGCGGCCAGTTTTCAGGCTGCTTGGACCCAGACGTGCAAATTTGAACATCAGGTACATTTCAGCCACCAGGAACAGGGTGTACAAGCCGCAAATCAGCCCCATCGAGAACAGAATGTCGCCCGCAGTCAGTGAAGAGTTAGCGACCGCAGTCGGTAACACCTCACCAATTGCCCAAGGTTGACGACCATATTCAGCCACGAACCAGCCGGCTTCGATCGCAATCCATGGTAATGGCAAGCCATACAGCGCCGCACGGTGCAGCCACTTCTTCTGGCCAATGCGGCCGCGAAGCACGCTCCAGAACGACAGACCAATAATCAGCAGCATCAGCACGCCACAGGCCACCATGATACGGAAGGCGAAGTACAGTGGTGCTACGCGTGGAATTGAGTCTTTGGTTGCCTGTTGGATCTGCGTTTCCGTCGCGTCGGTGACGTTCTGGGTATAACGCTTCAACAGTAAACCGTAGCCCAAATCCTGTTTGGCTTTATTGAACTCGGCACGTACTGTCGGGTCGGTATTGCCGCTGCGCAGCTCTTCCAACAACTGGTAAGCTTTCATACCGTTGCGGATACGGACTTCATGCTGCGCCATCAGATCTTTCAGGCCGATGACCTGGGTATCTGTTGAGCGGGTGGCAATCAGGCCAAGCGCATAAGGAATTTGGATCGAGTAGGAGTTTTCCATTTTATCCTGATTCGGGATCCCGAACAGGGTAAAGGAGGCCGGAGCCGGTTGAGTGTCCCACTCAGCTTCAATGGCAGCCAGTTTGGTTTTCTGCACATCGCCCATTTCGTAACCGGATTCATCACCCAACACGATAACAGACAGCACAGCAGCCATACCGAAGCTGGCGGCAATAGCGAAAGAGCGCTTGGCAAAGGCAGTATCACGGCCTTTCAGCAGGTAGTAAGAACTGATACCCAGAACGAACATCGCGCCACAGGTATAGCCGGCAGCAACGGTGTGTACAAACTTCACTTGCGCAACTGGGTTGAGTACCAGTTCGGAGAAGCTGAGCATCTCCATACGCATGGTTTCGAAGTTGAAATCCGAGGCAATTGGGTTCTGCATCCAACCGTTGGCGACCAGGATCCACAGCGCGGAGAAGTTTGAGCCTAATGCAACAAGCCAGGTAACGGCCATGTGCTGCACCTTGCCCAGACGATCCCAGCCGAAGAAGAACAGGCCGACCAGCGTCGATTCAAGGAAGAACGCCATCAGACCTTCGATGGCCAGAGGGGCCCCGAAAATATCACCGACGTAATGTGAGAAATATGACCAGTTAGTCCCGAACTGGAACTCCATGGTCAAACCGGTGGCCACACCCAGAGCAAAGTTAATTGCAAATAACTTGCCCCAGAATTTGGTCATATCTTTATAGATTTGCTTGCCTGACAGTACATATACCGTTTCCATAATTGCCAGCAAAAACGCCATACCTAGCGTTAATGGGACAAATAAGAAATGGTACATCGCCGTTAAAGCAAACTGTAAGCGCGACAGTTCGACAATATCAAACATCTTGACTCCTTGCTCCTCGCAGGAAGACTCCGACATGCGGTTATCGATATGACTTCGGGTGAAGCTACCGGTAACGCCCCGCAGTGAATGCCCTTAAACACAACAAAAATTTGATCCAGCTTCTCCGCTTTCAACCATGCATTCGACGCGGACCCCACAGGCCAATGTACTAAACACACCACTGAAAACCGACAACGGGTAACAAATGCAACAAGATCAACCATCCATATTCATCATGGATGATACTCGCCCAATCCCACACAATAAATAGGTTTTTACGTGATATGGGTTAGACTTTTGGTTACAGGTCAAATTCTGGCCTAAAGAGGTATTCAGACGTAATTTGATCTGAAACAATTTAAGCCTATCTGCATTTTATTTCCAGATTCAGCTCACAATTTCTCATAATTATCTTGTGGTTATGTTACATAATGGTTTCGTAGTCTATCCACGTGCTTTTTGTGTTAAATAGATGTGATATTTAATGGTTATTTGTATTTAAATCGGAGTTAGCCTGTGACTAATGTTAGCTTTTATTAACCTACTCTCAGGACAAGCTTAGCTTATTTTTTTACTCTGATAATTTCTGGCAATAAAAAAGAAAATTTATGGGTTAAAACAGTCAGTATATACACCCGCCGTATATCCTCATTCCGTCACCTAATGGCTATACTCCTGGTTCTGACGTCCGGTACCCACAGGATATCGACCACAGTTCTTGCCTACGACAGGCAAAAAAAAACAGGGCCAGACAAAAAGTCTGGCCCTGTTTAAATAGGGGTTATTGCAGGCGGTAAATTAGCGATTCAGAACCGCTTTTACTGCTTCGCCGATATCAGCCAGGCTGCGTACGGTTTTAACCCCAGCCGCTTCCAGCGCCGCAAACTTCTCGTCTGCAGTGCCTTTGCCGCCAGCAATGATGGCGCCAGCATGGCCCATACGTTTGCCTTTAGGAGCGGTAACACCCGCGATATAGCCAACTACTGGCTTAGTCACGTGTTCTTTGATGTAGGCTGCGGCTTCTTCTTCAGCGCTGCCGCCGATCTCACCGATCATGACGATCGCTTCGGTCTGCGGATCTTCCTGGAACAATTTCAGGATATCGATGAAGTTAGAGCCCGGGATCGGGTCGCCACCGATGCCCACACAGGTAGACTGGCCCAGGCCGGTATCGGTAGTTTGTTTTACCGCTTCGTAGGTCAGGGTGCCAGAACGGGAAACGATACCCACTTTACCCGGCAGATGGATGTGGCCTGGCATGATGCCGATTTTGCACTCGCCCGGGGTGATAACACCTGGGCAGTTCGGGCCAATCATGCGCACGCCAGCTTCATCCAACTTCACTTTCACGGTCAGCATATCCAGCGTAGGGATGCCTTCAGTGATGGTGATGATCAGTTTGATGCCTGCATCGATAGCTTCCAGAATGGAGTCTTTGCAGAACGGAGCCGGTACATAGATAACAGACGCGGTAGCGCCGGTCGCTTCTACCGCTTCACGCACGGTGTTAAACACCGGCAGGCCCAGGTGCTCGGTACCGCCTTTGCCCGGCGTTACGCCGCCAACCATTTTGGTACCGTAAGCGATAGCCTGTTCGGAGTGGAAAGTCCCCTGGCTACCGGTGAAGCCCTGGCAAATTACTTTGGTGTTTTTATCGATTAAAATGGACATTATTTGCTCCCCACTGCCGCAACAACTTGCTGAGCCGCATCAGTCAGGCTGGTCGCAGCAATGATATTCAGACCGCTGTCCGCCAGTTTCTTGGCGCCCAGCTCGGCGTTATTCCCTTCCAGACGCACCACCACCGGGACGTTAACGCCCACTTCGGCTACTGCGCCAATGATACCGTCGGCGATCAGGTCGCAACGCACGATACCACCGAAAATGTTAACCAGAACGGCTTTCACCTTGTCGTCAGACAGGATGATTTTGAAAGCTTCAGTCACGCGCTCTTTGGTTGCACCACCGCCCACATCGAGGAAGTTAGCAGGTTCGCCACCGTGCAGTTTAACGATGTCCATGGTACCCATCGCCAGGCCTGCGCCGTTAACCATACAACCGATGTTGCCGTCGAGAGCAACGTAGTTCAGCTCCCACTGTGCCGCACGGGATTCACGCTCATCTTCCTGAGAAAGGTCACGCATTTCACGCAGTTCAGGCTGACGGAACAGTGCGTTGCCGTCTGCACCCAGTTTGCCGTCAAGGCAAATCAGATCGCCCTGCTTGGTCACGACCAGCGGGTTGATCTCAACCATCGCCAGGTCACGCTCCAGGAACAAGGTCGCCAGGCCCATGAAGATCTTGGCGAACTGGCCAACTTGTTTGCCAGTCAGACCCAGTTTGAAGGCCAACTCACGACCCTGGTAAGGCTGTGGGCCTGCCAGTGGATCGATGGTCATTTTGTGGATCAGTTCCGGGGTTTCTTCCGCAACTTTCTCGATTTCAACGCCACCCTCGGTGGATGCCATGAACACCACACGACGGCTGGCACGGTCAACAACCGCACCCAAATACAGTTCTTTATCGATGTCGGTCGCCGCTTCTACCAGGATCTGGTGAACCGGTTGGCCCAGCGCGTCAGTCTGGTAGGTTACCAGACGTTTGCCCAGCCAGGCTTCAGCGAAAGCACGGATATCTTCTTTGCTGTTGACAACTTTAACGCCGCCAGCTTTACCGCGGCCGCCAGCATGAACCTGACATTTAACCACCCACGGGCCGGAGCCGATTTTGGATGCGGCTTCTTCCGCTTCACGCGGTGTGGTACAGGCATAACCGGTTGGTGCCGGCATACCATACCGAGCAAACAGCTGTTTTGCCTGATATTCGTGTAAATTCATGATGTTCTATCCATTCAGTTCTGAAGGTTTTAGCCGAGTCATTTTGGCGGAAAACCGCATGACTTTAGTCGGCCACATAGCACAGAGTGTGGGCGCGGCATACCCGTCGTACTTGAAGCTGCATCTTTGTTGGCTGCTTGCTCTCCCCCCAGTCACATAGTTCGCTATGCTCCTGGGGATTCGATCCGTTACCGCCGCGATGCAACTTCAATTATTTAAGGTATACGCCCCCATCAGGGTTACTAAACGTCCAGCAGCAGACGAGCCGGATCTTCCAGCATCTCTTTAACCGTCACCAGGTAACCAACGGATTCTTTACCGTCGATCAGGCGATGGTCGTAAGACAGTGCCAGATACATCATCGGCTGGATCACAACCTGGCCTTTCACCGCCATTGGGCGATCTTTAATGGCGTGCATGCCCAGGATGGCGCTCTGCGGTGGGTTGATGATCGGGGTAGACATCAGTGAACCGAATACACCGCCATTGGTAATGGTGAAGTTACCGCCGGTCAGCTCTTCCACAGTCAATTTGCCATCACGGCCTTTAACTGCCAGTTCTTTGATTTTCTTCTCGATGTCCGCCATGCTCATGCTGTCTACGTCGCGCAGTACTGGGGTCACCAGGCCACGTGGGGTAGATACCGCAATGCTGATATCGAAATAGTTGTGGTACACCACGTCGGTGCCGTCGATAGAAGCATTCACTTCTGGGAAGCGTTTCAACGCTTCAACCACGGCCTTGATGTAGAAGGACATGAAGCCCAGACGTACACCGTGACGTTTTTCGAAGGCTTCACCGTACTGCTTACGCATGTCCATGATCGGCTGCATGTTGATTTCGTTGAAGGTCGTCAGCATCGCAGTGCTGTTCTTCGCTTCCAACAGGCGCTCGGCTACGCGTTTGCGCAGACGGGTCATAGGGACACGCTTCTCGCTACGGCCACTTAGAGCAGGCTGCGGAGCGGCTTCAACGGCGGCTGGTTTGTCGGCTTTTTTGCCGTTAGCCAGGTGTGCTTCCACGTCTTCGCGGGTGATACGACCACCCACACCGCTACCTTTGATGGCAGCAGCATCCAGATCGTGCTCGGCAATCAGGCGGCGAATCGCCGGGCTGAGTGCGTCGTTGCTTTCTTCTTCCAGACTGGCGGTTGCGCGCTGAGCTGGAGTGGCTTCTTTAGCCTGGCTCTTCTCTTCGGTCGGTTTGCCAGAGCTATTACCCGGGCGAATACGGCCGAGGATCTGGCGAGAAAGCACGGTTGCGCCCTCTTCTTCCACGATCGCATCGAGGATCCCTGCTTCGCTGGCCGGTACTTCCAGCACAACTTTGTCAGTTTCGATTTCAACCAGAACTTCGTCACGCTGGACGCTGTCACCTGGTTTCTTGTGCCAGGTGGCTACGGTCGCATCTGCAACCGATTCAGGAAGGTCAGGAACCAGAATATCTACGCTACTCATTTGCTTTCCCTTAATCTTTAATCAATATTCAGCGCGTCATTAACCAGAGCTTGCTGCTGCTTCTGGTGTACGGACATATAACCGACTGCCGGAGAGGCAGAGGCTGGACGTCCTGCGTAACGTAAAGAAGCCCCGAACGGCACCACTTCACGGAAATTGTGTTGGCTACAGTACCAGGCACCCTGGTTCAGCGGCTCTTCCTGACACCAGACGAAATCATGCACGTGAGCATACTTCTCCAGCACCGCCTGAAGGGCTTGATGCGGGAACGGGTACAGTTGCTCAATACGTACGATGGCCACGTCTTTCTGGTCGTTCTTGCGACGCTGTTCCAGCAGATCGTAATAGACCTTACCGGAGCACAGCACCACGCGTTTGACCGCTTTCGGATCCAGATCGTCGATCTCACCAATCGCCGGCATGAAGGTGCCGTTAGCCAGTTCATCTAAAGAAGACGTTGCCAGTGGGTGACGCAGCAGAGATTTCGGTGACATCACCACCAGCGGACGGCGCATACCGCGCAGCGCCTGACGACGCAGCATATGGTAAACCTGCGCCGGGGTGGACGGGATGCACACCTGCATGTTCTGCTCAGCACACAGCTGCAGGTAACGTTCCAGACGCGCAGATGAGTGCTCTGGGCCCTGGCCTTCGTAACCGTGCGGCAGCAGCATCACCAGGCCACACATACGGCCCCATTTCTGCTCGCCGGAGCTGATGAACTGGTCGATCACCACCTGAGCGCCGTTAGCGAAGTCACCGAACTGCGCTTCCCAGATGGTCAGGGTGCGTGGTTCTGCGGTGGCGTAGCCATATTCGAACGCCAGAACGGCTTCTTCAGACAGTACGGAGTCCCAAACCTTGAACTCGCCCTGCCCGCTGTGGACATTGGCCAGCGGCACGTAGACCGAACCGTTTTTCTGGTTGTGTACCACCGCATGACGGTGGAAGAAGGTGCCACGACCGGCATCTTCACCGGAAAGGCGGATTGGAATCCCTTCGTCAACCAAAGTGGCGTAAGCCAGCGTTTCCGCTGCGCCCCAGTCGAACGCTTTATTGCCTGCAGCCATCTCTGCGCGGTCACCGTAGATTTTCGCTACACGTGACTGCATTTCGATCGCTTCCGGCGCGGTGCTGATGCGACGGGCCAGTTCCTGCAGGCGCTTCATTTCAACCTTGCTTGGGTACTCTTCGTCCCACTCGTGGTTGAGGTACGGCGACCAGGTAAAGGAGTGCAGGTTCATCGGACGCCATTCTTCAACCACGCAATCACCACGGTCGAGTGCATCACGGTACAGGTTGACCATTTCCGTGGCATCTTCCAGGCTGGCGACTTTTTGTTCGGTCAGCACGTCAGCATAAATCTTGCGCGGCGTTGGGTGTTTCTTGATCTTCTGGTACATCACCGGCTGGGTTGCACTTGGCTCATCGGCCTCGTTGTGCCCGTGGCGACGGTAGCAGACCAGATCGATCATCACGTCACGTTTGAAGGTGTTACGGAAATCCAACGCCAGACGGGTAACAAAGGCCACCGCTTCCGGATCGTCAGCATTCACGTGGAAGATCGGCGACTGCACCATCTTGGCGATGTCAGTACAGTATTCGGTAGAACGCGCATCCAACGGGTTGGAGGTAGTGAAACCAACCTGGTTGTTGATCACGATACGTACCGTGCCACCCACTTCGTAGCCACGAGCCTGAGACATGTTCAGCGTTTCCTGAACCACGCCCTGGCCAGTAATGGCGGCGTCACCGTGGATGGTGATTGGCAGTACCATGTTGCTGCGCGCTTCGTCCAGACGGTCACGACGGGCACGTACAGAACCCATAACTACCGGGCTGACGATCTCCAGGTGCGACGGGTTAAACGCCAGCGCCAGGTGAACCATGCCGCCTTCGGTTTCTACGTCGGAGGAGAAGCCCTGGTGATATTTCACGTCACCGGTGCCGAGGTGTTCTTTATGCTTGCCGGCAAACTCGTCGAACAAGTCGGCAGGTTTTTTACCCAGCACGTTGATCAACACGTTCAAACGGCCGCGGTGGGCCATGCCCAATACCACTTCGCGCGTGCCGTTCTTACCGGCATGGCGCACCATCTCTTTCAGCATCGGCACCAGCGCATCGCCACCTTCCAGCGAGAAGCGTTTTGCCCCTGGGAATTTGGCGCCGAGGTAGCGTTCCAGACCTTCCGCTGCGGTCAGCTCGTTCAGGAAACGGCGTTTCTCGTCGTTGGTAAAGCTGGCGTGTCCCACTACCGATTCAATACGCTGCTGGATCCAGCGTTTCTCTTCGGTATTGGTGATGTGCATGTATTCAGCACCGATCGAGCCGCAGTAGGTCTGCTTCAGCGCAGCATACAGGTCGCCCAGCTTCATGGTTTCTTTGCCGATGGCGAAAGAACCCACGTTGAAGGTTTCCTGGAAGTCGGCTTCGGTCAGGTTGTGATAGCTAGGCTCAAGGTCAGGAACTTGCTCCCGCTGCCACAGACCGAGCGGATCGAGGTTGGCATGCTGATGTCCGCGGAAACGGAAGGCGTTAATCAGCTGCAGTACCTTGACCTGTTTGGCGTCGGTGTCTGGATCGTTGATGGTGGTGTTATAACGCGCAGAATCTTTCGCCAGGCGGCGGAAGTAGTCACGCGTTTGAGAGTGAAGCTGATCGGGTTTTACACCCGCGGTTGGTAGCTGTTGAAAAATGGAACGCCAGCTATCTTCAACGGAGCCCGGATCGGTTAAGAAGTCTTCATAGAGCTGTTCTATGTAAGACTGGTTCGCGCCCGCCAGATAGGAGGAATCCAGCCAGGCCTTCATTGCGCCGTTCTGCATCATGATCCCTTAAGCTTTGAAGCTTTAGTTTTCGCCGTGGTTAACATAATTACCGTGTTGGATACGGTTTGCCGTAGAAACGCGACGTACCTTATAGCCATACAAGCTCGGTACGTTCTGCTATGGACCTTGCGGTCCCTTACAAGGAACCTCTAAAAACCGGCGGGCGAACCAGGCTGCTTTGCGCAGCAGCCGCGGGTCAGTTTTTAGAGGTTCCCTCCTTGGTGATGTGCGCCGGAAACTGCCCGGCGCAGCATCTCATTCCAGTTATGCGCCGCGTTGCAGCAGCATAGACTTGATATGGCCGATCGCACGCGTCGGATTCAAGCCTTTAGGACATACACTGACACAATTCATAATGCTATGGCAGCGGAAAACACTGAAAGCGTCGTCCAGATCGTCTAAACGTTCTTCCGTTTCCGTATCACGGCTGTCAATCAGGAAGCGATACGCTGCCAACAGGCCAGCCGGGCCAATGAACTTGTCAGGATTCCACCAGAATGACGGGCAAGAGGTCGAACAACAAGCGCATAAAATGCACTCGTAAAGACCATCCAACTTAGCGCGTTGCTCCGGCGATTGCAGGTGCTCACGTGCCGGTGGGTTCTTGCCGTCGTTCTGCAGGTAAGGTTTGATCTTTTCGTACTGGGTATAGAACTGACCCATATCTACGACCAGATCGCGCACTACCGGTAAGCCTGGCAAAGGACGAATCACAATCTTGTTATTGCCTTTACGCAATGACGAGACCGGTGTGATACATGCCAGACCGTTTTTACCGTTCATGTTGAGGCCATCGGAACCACAGACCCCTTCACGGCAAGAACGGCGGAACGACAGGCTCGGATCTTTCTCTTTCAGCTGGATCAACGCATCCAGCAACATCATGTCACGACCTTCTTCCGCTTCCAGGCTGTAGTCCTGCATGTGCGGAGCGTCGTCAACATCTGGATTGTAGCGATAAATTGAAAATTCGAGTTTCATCAATCGATCTCCGCAATTAGTAAGAACGCACTTTCGGCGGGAATGCCGGGCGCAGCTTCGGTTGCATGTTCACTTCACGACGCGTCATGCTTTCCGATTGCGGCTGATACAGCGAGTGACACAGCCAGTTGGCATCATCACGTTCTGGGAAGTCGAAGCGGCTGTGTGCGCCACGGCTCTCAGTACGGAAGTTGGCCGACACGGCAGTGGAAAACGCAGTCTCCATCAGGTTATCCAACTCCAGACATTCGATGCGCTGGGTGTTGAACTCGCTGGAGGTATCGTCCAGACGTGCATTCTTCAGACGTTCACGGATCTCTTTCAGCTCTTCCAGGCCTTTTGCCATCGCATCACCTTCACGGAATACCGAGAAGTTGTGCTGCATGCAGGCTTGCAGTGCCTTACGGATTTCAACCGGATCTTCACCTGAACGGGTGTTGTTCCAGCGGTTCAGGCGATCAAGCGACGCTTCTACATCAGATTCGCTCGCTTCACGGCTGGCACCCTGCTCGAGGATAGATTCCTGCAGATGCATGCCGGCGGCACGACCGAACACCACCAGATCCAGCAACGAGTTACCGCCCAGACGGTTGGCGCCGTGCACCGATACACAGGCAATTTCGCCAACAGCGAACAGGCCTGGGATCACGACATCTTCGCCTTTCTCGTTCACAGTCAGCGCCTGACCGGTCACTTTGGTCGGAATACCGCCCATCATATAGTGGCAGGTTGGGATAACCGGGATAGGCTCTTTCACTGGATCGACGTGCGCGAAGGTGCGCGACAGTTCCAGAATGCCCGGCAGGCGGGATTCCAGCACGTCTTTACCCAGATGATCCAGCTTCAGTTTGACGTGTGGGCCCCATGGACCGTCACAGCCACGACCTTCACGGATTTCAATCATGATCGAACGGGCAACCACGTCGCGACCCGCCAGGTCTTTAGCGTTCGGCGCATAACGCTCCATGAAACGCTCGCCGTGTTTATTCAGCAGATAACCGCCTTCACCACGGCAACCTTCGGTCACCAGCACCCCAGCACCAGCGATGCCGGTCGGGTGGAACTGCCACATTTCCATGTCCTGCACAGGCACGCCGGCACGAATTGCCATGCCAACACCGTCACCGGTATTGATATGTGCGTTAGTGGTGGACTGATAAATACGGCCTGCGCCGCCCGTTGCCAACACGGTCGCCTTGGCTTTGAAGTAAACTACTTCACCGGTTTCAATGCAGATAGCGGTGGTACCGACTACCGCGCCATCCTGGTTTTTTACCAGATCCAGTGCGTACCACTCGGAGAAGATAGTGGTGTGGTTTTTCAGGTTCTGTTGATACAGGGTATGCAGCAAGGCATGACCGGTACGGTCAGCTGCCGCCGCAGTACGGGCCGCCTGCTCGCCACCGAAGTTCAGTGACTGACCGCCGAATGGACGCTGATAGATGCGGCCATCATCCGTACGAGAAAACGGCAGCCCCATATGTTCCAGTTCCAGAACGGCTTCAGGGCCGGTTTTACACATATATTCGATGGCGTCTTGGTCACCGATATAATCGGACCCTTTCACCGTGTCATACATATGCCATTCCCAGTTATCTTCGTGGTTGTTACCCAGGGCTACGGTAATACCACCCTGTGCAGACACGGTATGGGAACGGGTCGGGAATACTTTGGACAGCAGGGCACAAGAAGAACCCGCTTGAGAAATTTGCAGTGCCGCGCGCATACCTGCGCCGCCTGCACCGATAACGACAGCATCAAACTCTCTGACCGGCAGTTTCATCTTACGCACCCCACACTACGATTGTTCCGTACAGTAAATAGACCAGCAACACGACAACGATCGCCAGTTGCAACACCAGACGTACCGCTACCGGCTTGACGTAATCCGTCAGCACCTGCCACAAACCGATCCAGGCATGAGCCAGAATCGACAGCAGCGTCAGCAGCGTGAACACTTTCGTAATAGAGGTGGCGAAGAAGCCGCGCCAGATTTCGTAGGTGAGATCCGGAGCCGTGACAAAAAAGCCCAGGATATACAGAACATACAGGGTGATGACGATAGCGGAAGCACGCAGTAACAACCAATCGTGTACGCCGTTGCGTCCTAATGCAGAAACATTGTTTACCATACGAGGACTCCAGCCAGAACTGACAGCACGACGGTCAGACCGATCGCCACCTGGGCAGAACGGGTACCGGCGGCTAAACTCTCTTCGATATAGCCAAAATCCATTAACAAATGGCGAATGCCACCGCAAATGTGATAGGCCAGCGCAGTGAGGATGCCCCAGAATATGAATTTGACAACGAAGCTATTCATGATGGCAGCAGCCTGCATGAAACCCTCTTGGGAAGAGAGTGACAGGCCCAGCAGCCAGAGGAGGATACCCACGGCAACGAAGGTAATTACGCCAGAGACTCGGTGTAAGATGGACGCTATCGCAGTTACGGGAAACTGAATCGTTTGCAGATCCAGGTTGACAGGTCTTTGTTTTTTCACGTTTTTGCCCACACAGCTCTTATTATTTTCCTTCCTCCGGCCTGGGCGGGGATCAGACAGCGTTAAGAGCCAAAACCCTCACACGTCACGCGCTCAAACAACAACATCCTCTGTGCTTAAACGGCGCGTAGTTATAACGCTGGGTGCTCCTACTTCAGGGTATCCCGGAGACCTGGCGGCAGTATAGGAGGATCACATTCTGATTACAATTCCCATACAATCCCTTTGGTAACATTTCCCCCGAACAGTGATTTAGATCACGGATTTCACAATTAGCATAAAATTAATTATCTGATTTGACAAGAGATCAACAATTCCATTACATATAGGGGCACAAACGGCCCTATGATGCGCTATAGGTCAGCAGATACACTTCCCCCGATGTTCAGGATATGCAACAGTGTATTTGAAAGAACCTATCCCAATGGCGGTTTTTGCCGATCGCATTTGCAGCACATTGCCGCAGATAAGAACAAATAAGGCATATAAAACAGTTTATTGGGATAGGTTCAACCACCCCCGAACACGTCGTAGGTAAGATTAACAGAACATAACGAATTCCGATGAATCGTTAACAACTGGTCACCCACCTCGTTCGCCTGGTTAGCACTCTGTACCCTACCCGCGCATTTGCGCAGTCGCTCACAGAGTTAGCGTCCGCTCCATTTTTTGCGGGCAACCTGAGGAGAATTAAGGTATTTCAGTTGTTAGAGGTTTTTAAAATAAGGCGCAAAGGAGACTGTAAATGACTGATAAGAAAGCGACGCTAACCATTAATGATGGTGAAGCTCCAATCGAACTGGGCGTATTAACCCCGACACTGGGCCCCGATGTCCTCGATGTCCGCGCC
This sequence comes from Serratia grimesii NBRC 13537, assembly GCF_001590905.1. Lineage (GTDB taxonomy): Bacteria > Pseudomonadota > Gammaproteobacteria > Enterobacterales > Enterobacteriaceae > Serratia > Serratia grimesii. Next base: position 363,810 of record NZ_BCTT01000005.1, on the reverse strand, counting down.
CTGGGCTCCAAAGGTTATTTCACGTTTGATCCCGGCTTTACCTCTACCGCTTCCTGCGAATCAAAAATCACTTTTATCGACGGTGACAAAGGCGTACTGCTGCATCGCGGCTTCCCGATCGAACAACTGGCGAAAGAGTCTTCCTATCTGGAAGTGTGCTATATCCTGCTGTATGGCGAAACGCCAACCGCAGAAGAGTTCGAGACCTTCAAAACCACCGTGACCCGTCACACCATGATCCACGACCAGATCACCCATCTGTTCCGTGGTTTCCGTCGTGACTCACACCCAATGGCTGTGCTGTGTGGTGTAACCGGCGCCCTGGCGGCGTTCTACCACGATGCACTGGACGTCAACAACGAGCGTCACCGCGAGATCACCGCGTTCCGCCTGCTGTCCAAAATGCCTACCGTGGCAGCCATGTGTTACAAATATTCTCTGGGCCAGCCGTTCGTTTACCCACGTAACGATCTGTCCTATGCCGGCAACTTCCTGCATATGATGTTCGCCACTCCGTGTGAAGAATACGTGGTGAACCCAGTGCTGGAACGCGCAATGGATCGCATCCTGATCCTGCACGCAGACCATGAGCAGAATGCGTCCACCTCAACCGTGCGTACCGCAGGTTCTTCAGGCGCTAACCCGTTTGCCTGTATTGCTGCTGGCATCGCTTCCCTGTGGGGACCAGCGCACGGCGGCGCCAACGAAGCCGCACTGAAGATGCTGGAAGAGATCAAAACCGTTGAGCACATCCCAGAGTTCATCAAGCGCGCCAAGGACAAGAACGACTCGTTCCGTCTGATGGGCTTCGGCCACCGCGTCTATAAGAACTACGACCCACGCGCCACCGTGATGCGCGAAACTTGTCATGAAGTGCTGAAAGAACTGAACAAGAAGGACGACAACCTGTTGCAAGTGGCGATGGAACTGGAACACATCGCGCTGAACGACCCGTACTTCATCGAGAAGAAACTTTACCCTAACGTCGACTTCTACTCAGGCATCATCCTGAAGGCGATGGGGATCCCTTCTTCCATGTTCACCGTTATCTTTGCCATCGCCCGTACCATCGGCTGGATTGCACACTGGAACGAAATGCATGACGAAGGCATCAAAATTGCCCGTCCGCGCCAGTTGTACACCGGCTATGCCGAGCGTGACTTCAAGTCTCAAGTGAAAAACAAATAACGCCGCTTTACCCTACGTATTGCAGCAAGACGCCGTCCTTAGGGGCGGCGTTTTTTTTACTATTTCTGGCAAACAGGGCACCAATAGAAAGGGCGTGAAGACAGCGAGGTGCGCTCGATCATCGCACCGCAACGCTCACAGGGTTCACCACTGCGGTGAAATACTTTAAAACTGAACAGTGCGCCATGATGGCGGTTTTCATCCACCTGTCCACGTGTCTGGTAAGACAACCGCGGCACTGCCAATAAAGCCTCCGCCAGTCGCTGTAAAATGTCAGGCTCCAACTCTTGCGGCTTATGTTGAGGTGCCAACTCTGCCTGCCAGAGAATTTCAGCACGCAGATAGTTGCCTAACCCCGCGAGAAAAGCCTGATCGAGCAACATCCCCCCCAGTTGCCTACGGCGAAACGCCGGTGACAGCAGCCTTTGCTCCACTGCGGCCACCGTTAACGTCATATCCAGTACGTCGGGGCCGATACGTTGTAAGAACGGATGCTGCTCGATTTCCTCACGCGGCCCGACGGTAATCTCCGACGCGCTGTACAACAAAATTGCTCGTTCGGCTGTTTCGAGCCGTACCCGCAAATCACGTTTGGTTTCAGGTATCTCCCCCGCGTTCACCACCTTCCATACACCATACAATTGGTTATGGCTGTACAGCGTCAATCCGTTGGAAAAATGGGTTAGCAGCGCCTTGCCACGCGGTTCAATAGCAATAATGCGCTCGCCAATTAACTGGTTGCGATAATGTTTAAGCTGGGGGAAAGCAAAACCGACCTCGGTCAGCGGCTGGTCGAGCACTGCCGCTGCCAGTGCATCTGCCGCCCGGCGAATTTCCGGTCCTTCCGGCATATGAATACTCCTGAATAAGCCCCGGTACAGCAAGCCGCACCGGGGAATGACGCATGCTAGTGTGTTGCACCGCCAACCACTTTCAAATCATGTTCCACCTGCAATGCAATGGATATCGCCAGCTCGAGGGCAAACAATACCGTGTTCGCCGCCATGCTCGGTGCACCAGGGTGCGCCGCCGCCTGTTCCGGCAGATAAGGGATATGAATAAACCCACCCTTGATTGCCTGTTGGTCACTTAAGCGGTGCAACAAACCGTACATCACATGGTTGCAGACATAGGTCCCTGCCGTTTGTGATACCGAGGCCGGGATACCGGCTTCACGCATCGAGTTCACCATTGCCTTGATCGGCAAAGTGCTGAAATAGGCGGCAGGCCCACTTGCAACGATAGTTTCGTCTATTGGCTGCTGCCCCTGATTATCGGGGATACGCGCATCATCGATGTTGATCGCCACCCTTTCAAGGGTTATGTCGGTGCGACCACCAGCCTGACCGATAGCCAGCACCATCACAGGTTGCACCTCATCAATCGCGGCATTCAGTGCTTCCAACGCCGCGCCAAATACACAGGGCAGTTGGCGCGCAATAATGCGCGCGCCAGCAAATTCCATATCATTGAGTTGCTTGACCACTTCCCACGAAGGATTAACGCGTTCGCCGCCAAAGGGCTCAAAACCCGTGATCAATACCTTTTGCATGCGTTCTCCTTACAGGAACATCAGGAAATAAAGCAGGAATACGTTAACCAGCAGCAACAACACCCCAGTTGGTACCTGTGCCTTGATCACCGCATTCTTGTCCGGCAGTTCCAGTAACGCCGCCGGTACAATATTAAAGTTAGCAGCCATTGGCGTCATCAGCGTGCCGCAATAGCCGGAAAACATGCCGATAGCCGCCATAACCGCTGGGTTCCCCCCGTGCTGCAATACCAGGATCGGGATACCGATACCGGCAGTGACGATCGGGAAAGCAGCAAAGGCATTGCCCATCACCATCGTCAGCAACGCCATACCGATGGCGTAAACCGCTACGGCAATAAAGCGATTGTCGACCGCCAGATACTCTTGAGTCAGATGAGAAATGGCCGTGCCGACACCAGCAGCGGTAAACAACAGGCCCAGCGTGGCGAGAATTTGCGGCAAAATAAACGCCCAACCGATGGAATCCAGCAGGCGACGCGCTTCCTGGATCGGTTGCAGCGCTTTTTCATGGGTCATTTTCACTGCGATAACCAGGCCAAGCAAACAACCTGCAGTCATAGAAAACAGAGTAATCAGGGTGGCGTGGTTGCCACTGCCGAATACCGCGGTTTGCAGAGCCGGAATATTATTGAACAACAGCACGCCAATCACCGTTACCACCGGGATGGCCAACGCAGGAATAAACAGCCGGTTGCCCAGGCGTTTGGCACTCTCTTCACGCTGCTGTGGAGTACGCTGGTGATAGCTACCAAGGCGTACACCGCCAAAGCCGGCGATCAATGCCATGATCACCACCACCACGCCGACAATGATGTGCAGCATGCGTTTCTCGTTGCTGCCCTCACCCAGTACGTCACCTAACAGACTATAAGTCCAGTCACCGACCAGGAAAACCAGACCATACAGCGCCCAGAACAGGCCCGTGGTGATACGGCGTGGATTGGCACGATCGCGGAAAGACATCACTGCCACGATCAACAGCACCACGCCCGCCAACCAGTAGAGATATTGTTGTTGGAAAGTCATTGGGCATCTCCTTTGGCCTGCAACGCCGCCTGATTGAGCTGCGAAAGTTCAGCGCTGAGCTGTTTATCCATCCGGTAAAGCCGGAATGAATGGATCAGGAAGGCGAAGATGGCGGTTGGGATACCCCAAAGTGCGATATGCAATGGCTCGGTCTGAATACCACCAGACTCCAGCATAAAGTTGTGCATGAAGATAATTGCGCCGAAGGCCACGAAAATATCTTCACCAAAGAACAACCCGACGTTATCCGTAGCAGCAGACATAGCACGCAGGCGGTGACGCGTACGTTCTGGCAATTCTCCATAGCGATTTTCTGCCGCCCCTTCAGCCATCGGTGCCAGCAACGGGCGTACCATTTGCGGGTGACCACCCAGGCTGGTCAGCCCCATGGCGGCGGTGATTTCACGCACAAACAGATAGACGATCAACAACCGTCCGGCGGTAGCACTTTTGATCTTGGCGATCCACGCCTGCGCACGTTCTTTTAGCCCGTGACGTTCCAGCAGACCGATCACCGCCAGTGGCAGCAGCAAGATCAGCGGCAGGTTACGGGTATTGAGGAAGCCTTCCCCCAATTTTTCCAGGATAGTATCCAGCGGCATCAGTGCCGCCAGCCCGGTGATAATGCCGGCGACAATCACTACCAGCACAGGATTAAAGCGTAAAACAAATCCAACCACGATGGCGGCGATGCCGATCAGTGGCCATAGATTAACGGCCTGTTCCATTATATCTCCCTTTTGCCCTTCGCCTTTCAAGCCGCAGCGTTGTTACCTGCAACTCGAAATTCATTGGGTAATGTTGTGTTGTGTGTTTGTGTTTGTGTTGTATGTATTTAATTATTTTTATTCAGCGCTGACGCTGATGCCTTCCAGGGCAAAACGTTCGCGCAATGTGCGTGCATATTCCAACGCATGTTCACCGTCCCCATGCAGGCAGACGGTTTCAGCTTGAACGGCGGCCCAAGTGCCGTCCAACGTACGAACCCGATGGTGACGTACCATTTCAAGTGTTTGTGCCAACGCCAGGTCATCACTGGTAATCAGCGCCCCAGTCTGACCACGCGGCACCAGCGTCCCATCGGCCTGATAGCCACGATCGGCAAAAACTTCCTGCCGTGTTGTGAGCCCCTGTTGTTGACCGGCGCGGATCAGCTCACTGCCCGCCAGCCCCACCAGCCGTAATGTCGGATCGACCGCTTTAACCGCCCGGGCGATAGCTTCCGCCAGTTCCGGTTCTACCGCGGCCTGGTTGTACAACATGCCATGGGGCTTCACATGTACCATCACCCCACCTTCAGCACGGGCGATCGCGGCCAGTGCGCCAAGTTGATACACCACTTGCGCATACACTGTCTCTGGCGGCAATTGCATACGGGTGCGGCCAAAATTCTCACGATCGGGAAAGCTTGGATGTGCGCCAATAGCGACACCGTATTGCAGTGCCCAACGCACCGATTGACGCATGGTTTGCGCATCCCCGGCGTGGAAACCGCAGGCAATATTGGCCGAGCTGACCAGTTGCAGCAGCGCCTGATCGTTGGCGCAACCCTCCCCAAGATCGGCATTCAAATCAACGATCATTTAACCCCCAGGCAATCTGTTGGATAAAGTGTTCCTGTTCAGCCTTGGCACGTTGCGCCTCTGCCAACGTACAGGGAACAAAGTGGATGGCTTCACCCAGACGAATCTGTGCCAAATGGTAGAGATCGGCCTCGATCACGCAGGCAATACGCGGGTAACCCCCGGTAGTCTGTGCATCAGCCATCAGCACGATTGGCTGGCCGTTATGTGGCACCTGTACGACGCCCGGTAGCAGGCCATGTGACAACATTTCACGATCGGTGGTGCGGTTTAACGCATTGCTGCCATGCAGGCGATACCCCATACGATTGCTCTGCGGACTCAGTTGCCAAGCGGTACGCCAGAAAGCCTCTTTCGCCTCTTCACTGAATTCATCATATTCCGGCCCTGGCAACGCACGGATGCGATTGTTGAACAGCAATTGCTTTACGCCAGTGCTCTGCTGTGGCAATAAACGTCCCTGCCCCAATGGCAGACTGTCACCATCTCGCAGATTGCGCCCTTCCAGCCCGCCAAAGGCCGCTTTGCTATCGGTGCTATGGGAGCCGAGCATTTCCGGAACAGCGATACCACCAGCTATCGCCAGATAAGTACGCATGCCGCGTTTTGGCATTTTCAGAACAAGCTGTTGACCCGCATTGACCGGATAACGCCAGCCGGTCCATAGCGGTTTCCCGTCCAACTGCGCATCGCAACCGGCACCGGTCAGAGCGATCCAACCTGGCTGGGTAAATTCGGCGCTGAATTGCCCAAGAGTGATTTCCAGACCAGCAGCCTTGGCGTCATTACCTACCAGCAAGTTAGCGATCCTCAACGCAGGTTCGTCGAGAGCGCCCCCCTGGCTGATCCCCAGACGACGGAAACCGTTACGGCCCAGATCCTGCACCGTGGTGTAAATACCCGCACGCAAGATCTTCAACATACGCCCTCCTTCTGTGGCACAAACCGCACGCTATCGCCGGGGCGCAGCAAGGTTGGTGGCATTTCATAAGGATTAAACAGCGCCAACGGTGTACGCCCAATCAACTGCCAGCCACCGGGAGTGACCAACGGATAAATACCGGTCTGGCTCCCGCCAATGCCTACAGAACCTGCTGCCACTGACAGGCGTGGTTCGGCGCGACGCGGCGTCGCCAATTTTTCAGGCATACCGCCCATGTAGGAGAAACCAGGTTGAAAACCAAGGAAATAAACCACGTAGGCCGCTGAGGAGTGGCATTCCACCACCTGCCGTGGCGTCATACCGGTGTGGCGAGCCACTTCATCCAGGTCAGGCCCATCCTGGCCACCATAAATAACCGGAATATCCACCTGACGTGATTCCGGTACCAGGCTTTCCTTACTGTCCCAGCCCTCTTGTAACAGCACCAACATCGCTTCCGCGTCAGCCTTCGGTGTATTCAACAGCAGCGTAAGATTGTTCATACCCGGCACCACTTCACGCACGTCGGGATGATGATTCAGTTTTTCGGCCAGCGCCCAGATCCGCTGCTGGCTCGACAGCGTCACCGGCGGCGACAGTTCAAGCACTACCGCTCTTTCACCTAATAAGTAACATCGTGCTCGTTGCACCCTTTTCCCCTTATCCCTGTCGTCTTTTATTATTTGCAAAACCTATCTGTTATGCGCGACAGCGCTCTGGCTGTCAATAGAACAACCTTTGATAAAATAAGGGATTAGGCTATTAAAAGGATTCAGCCACGGTAAAAACCGGGCTGGATCCTGGGAGGAAAATCAGGCGGGATTGGGGATATCGATAAAGGTCACATCAAAGCCATGCTGTTGGGCCAGCCACTCACCGAGCGCCTTTACACCACCACGCTCAGTGGCATGGTGACCAGCCGCAAAGAAATGAATGCCCATTTCCCGCGCGCTGTGAATAGTCTGTTCAGAAACTTCGCCACTGATGAAAGCGTCCACGCCAAAACGTGCCGCGCTGTCGATAAAACCCTGACCGCCGCCGGTACACCAGGCGACGCGGCGGATATGCGCCGGCGCATTATCACCACAATGCAACACAGAACGGCCCAGACGGCTTTCGATACGCTGTTGCAGTTCAATACCGGTCAATGGCTGCTCGAATTCGCCGTGCGGCACCAGCGGCTCCACTTCGCCAATCACCCGGATCCCGAGTAAATGTGCCAACTGCGCGTTATTGCCCAACACCGGATGTGCGTCCAGCGGCAAGTGATATCCATACAGGTTGATATCATTGCTCAGCAGAGTTTTCAGTCGGTTGCGTTTCATACCGCGTACCGATGGCGCTTCGTTTTTCCAGAAATAACCGTGGTGCACCACAATAGCATCCGCCTGGTGTACCACTGCGGCATCCAGCAAGGCCTGACACGCAGTAACACCAGTAACAATACGCTGCACATGCGGCCGCCCTTCCACTTGCAGGCCATTTGGCCCGTAATCCTGAAACGCGGCGGTGTTCAGTTCGCTGTTGATCAACTGTTCCAGATCGAGGTTACGCATAAAGTTCTCTCTTCAATTCAAAATGTCTGCCGTTCGCCCTGTTCCATCAGGATAAATTTTACGCCCAGGCTGTTGCCCTGTTCCAACTGTTGCTTAATGGTCGCACGCACGTCGTCACCTTGCTTCAGGCTGGGTTTGATATGGCTGATCACCACCGGGAAATCTTTCAGTGAACCTTCGCCGCCGCTGTACTGCGTCAGATTTTTCAGTTCCTTCAGCAGCCACGCTGGCGTCAAATGCCCATACAGATTTTTATCCTCCACCTCATTGGGGTAGGACGTTTCGATGATCATCCCTTTCAGTTTTTTCTGTTCGATTAACGGCCCCAGCACACGCCAGGCGCTATCCAGATTACGTGATTGCTCAAGTGCATCCGGCCCGGTATCGCCGAAATAAGCAAAAGACCCGCTGCGGTCGGACACCAGCAACATCGATGACGGGTAACGGTCATGACTGAGCGGATACATCACGCCCGTCAAGCCGGTGACGCCAAGAGTCACACGTTGCTGCGGCCTCACCGTTTGTAAACGGTAAGTGCCCAACCGCGAACCATTGCCGGAGTCGGTGAAGTTTGGCCAAGCCTTCCAGTTAAAATAATGATTACGCAGGGTCAGAATGGTATCTGCCTGGGCATAGATATTCTTCTTGCTGTCTTCCGGCGAGCCGATAATCAGCCCCGCCACATGGTCGAGATGGCCGTGACTGATAAAATAAGCGCCTATCAGTTGGCGGAATATGTAGCCTTGCGAGGTATAAGGCGCAGCCAATTCAGGGGTGACTTGAGGGAAACTGCCCTTTTCCAGCCCTTTGGCGATACCTGGCAGCAGCGAACCGGCATCCAGCGCCAGATACTGCGACTGATTGTCGCTGCGGATCAAGTAGGAGGTTAGATTGCCGTCGCTAACCCCACCGTCCACACCTAACGCCACGACATCAAAACCAGCTATCGCCAGGGCTGAATAACCGCTCAGGCACAGGGCCAGCACCTTTTTCATCATTATGTCGCTCCTTGCTGTTGCCTTAATATTCCCCGCGCTTCGCCGCTTCAAAGGCTGCCAGCGTCTCCAACCGCGCCTGCTTGTGGTCGACAATCGGCAGCGGATAATCCAGCACACGCTGCTGTTGATCCGCCCAGCGATGGGGTTGATGGATAGCATTGTCCGGTACATCCGCCAGCTCGGGCAACCATTTACGGATAAAAGTGCCTTGCGGATCAAAACGTTCGCCTTGAGTGGTCGGGTTAAAGATGCGGAAATATGGCGCGGCGTCGGTACCGGTTGACGCTGCCCACTGCCAGCCGCCGTTATTGGCCGCCAGATCGCCGTCTACCAGCTGTGACATGAAATAGCGTTCGCCAGCGCGCCAATCAATCAGCAAGTCTTTCACCAGAAAGCTGGCGCTGATCATACGTAACCGGTTGTGCATCCAACCGGTTTTATTCAACTGGCGCATGGCTGCATCGACAATCGGATAACCCGTTACGCCCTGCTGCCAGGCCTGCAATAACTCTGGATTATTCCGCCAGCGTACCCTATCCGTCCAATCGATAAAGGGACGGTGCCTGCATAACACAGGATAAGCCACCATCAAATGCCGATAAAACTCACGCCAGATCAGCTCATTGAGCCAACCAAAGGCGCCGCTATCGCTGTTTTCCAATACCTGCGGGCATTCAGCTCGCAGGCGGTTAAAACATTGGCGCGGCGACAAGACGCCAATCGCCAGATAAGGCGACAGGCTGCTGGTGCCAGCAATGGCAGGCCGATCTCGTTGCTCAAGGTAATCTTGCACCTGCTCACGACAAAAAGTACGTAACCGTTGCAGCGCCGCCTCTTCTCCTGCGGGGAAATCCCCCATTGCCTCTGCAGGCGGGTAATTAAACGCTTCAGGTACGGCGGTTATTGGCAGCGCACCACCAGCCCGCATTTTGGGTGCAGGTAGGGAACGGACGTCCGATTCTGTCAGGCGTTGAATAAAAGCTTTACGAAACGGCGTATAGACCTTGTACATTTCACCGCCACCGGTTTGCACGCTACCTGGTGGCAATAACAGGCTGTCATCAAAACGCTGACAAACCACTTTTCCGGCTAAACACTGTTCCAACTGTTGATCACGATCGCGTTCGTTGATTTCGTACTGGCGATTGTAAAATAGCCTATCTACCTGCTCCTGCTCGCAGTAAGCGGCCAACCAGTCAACCGAGGTGGCGAAATCATCACATTGATGGTAGCCGAGTGGGATGCCACGCTCAGCAAGAGCCTGCTGCACCAGCAGTAAATTGGCATGGATAAATGCCGCCTGGCGCGGTGCCATTTCGTGCTGTAACCATTGTTGCGGGGTAGCGATAAACACGGCCAACACGCGTGCGTCAGGATCGCTGCAGGCGGCGTACAGCGCTTTATTGTCGGTAATACGCAGATCGTTACGCAACCAGACCAGATGCGTGGTCATAAAACTCCTTGTCGGTTAGTGGCCATAACGCAGGCGCAACGCCTCGGGATAGGGTTCGAAATAGCGCTGATCGGCCAGATAGCGATCGGGGTACTCAGCCATGTAATGTTTAAGCAGGGTGATCGGTGCCAGTAGCGGCTGTACGCCCTGCCGATAACGATCAATCAACTGTGCCAGTTCCTGGCGCTGCGCAGAACTCAGATGACTGCGGAAATAACCCTGCACATGCATCAGCACGTTGGTGTGGTTACGGCGCGTCGCCTTGTGGGCCAACAGTTTCATCAGGCGACTACGGTATTCAATGGCAAATGCCTCCAGCGACGCCCATTTATCCACGTCAGCCACAAAACGGCCCAACTCACGGTATTCCGGCTGTGAATGCGCCAGCAGCGACAGCTTGTAACGGCTATGAAAGGCGATCAACCCACCCCGGGTTAATCCTTTGCGCCACAGCATGTTCAATTCATACAGCGCATAAACGCGCTCTACAAAATTTTCCCGCAGCGCCGCATCGTTCAACCGCCCGTCTTCTTCCACCGGCAACCAGGGCATTTGCCGCAGCAGCTCGGCAGTATACAACCCAACACCGCTTTTACGCGCGCCTTCGCCGCTATCGTCATATAGCCGGACCCGTTCCATACCGCAGCTTGGCGAGTTGGCGCAAACAATGTAACCGCACAAATGCTGCAAGGCAGCAATGCGTTGTGCTGAAAACTGCTGCATCTGGTCGGTCACATCAATGCTGTCGTCATTGCTGTAGCGCAACGCTATATGATGTTGTTTTTTGATCAACCGCAGCGCCGGGCGCGGGGTCGGCATACCGATCGCCATTTCCGGACATACCGCTTCAAAACGCACATAAGGTGCCAGTTGTTCTACTGCGAAGGCCAAGCGTTTATGGCCGCCGTCAAATCGCACCTTCTCACCCAGCAGGCAGGCGCTGATCCCGATAGGAATTTTGTCACTCATCAATAGGCTCCCGCAGCGTTGAATGATGTTAAAAGTGTAGAGGAATTTCCCTCTGGGGACGAACCTTACCGGTACAATGACTGAACCGCGCCCATAAAAAAACCCCCGCTGTAAAGCGAGGGTTTTACGGGACGACGCCAACGATCAGTAAAAATCGCAGGACGCCAGTTCCGCCTGTTGCAGCCAGACCGGCTTATCACTGGTTTTTGACCAGACGCGATGCAGATAGCTGTAAAAACGTGCGCGGTCGCTACGGAAAAGCATTACCGGTAAAGCCAATACACCTGCCAGGATCACTGCGCTGCGGCGCAGGAGAATCCGATGCAATGAATAAGCGTGATAGATAGACATGCGAACCTCCTCAAAAAACGCCTGGCCGTTGATTTATCTTGGAAACAGCACTGGCGTAAACAATTAAAATGAGACCATTTGGTAACTGGACAAAATTTTAGCGCAATTGATGAAAGTTTACTACTCATCCGACCACTAAATAGGTCAAAAAATCGCAATTAAATACATCATTACGTAATTTTGTTACACCAAGGTTAATAATTAACTAACCATTGGTTACATTGTGGATATTCACAGCCTATTTACGCCAAACAGCTTATTGTGAGTACGGCATGCTGGCTCAAGAGCGCCCCCGCTCAAAAAAACACCGTCAAAAAGCCATTTTTCGCTGTAATTTCAGCCATTTTTATACTTTTTTTACACCGGCCCACGCTATTTTTTCATCTTCTTTCTACCGCCCTCCCTACACTCGCCTTATCAAAAACTACACCTCTGGAGGTGTCCTGTGAGTATCAGCGTTATTGGTGGTGCGCTGTTGGTCCTGCTGCTGTTGGGCTATCTGGTTTATGCCCTGTTCAATGCGGAGGATTTCTGATGGCGGCTTCAGCCTTTTTATTGATTGCCAGCTTCCTACTGGTGCTTCTGCTGCTAGCACGTCCATTGGGCGGTTTTCTGGCACGGTTGATCGAAGGTGAACCGCTGCCAGCAATGCGTCAGTTAGAAGCTGCCGTTTGGCGCTGCTGTGGCAATACTACCGCTGAGATGAAATGGTGGCAGTACGCGCTGGCGATCATGTGGTTTAACCTGCTCGGTCTGGCTTTGCTGTTCGTGCTGTTGATGACACAAGGTTCACTGCCACTTAACCCGCAGGGCTTCCCCGGCCTGTCCTGGGATCTGGCGTTCAATACTGCCGTTAGCTTTGTCACCAACACCAACTGGCAGGCCTACAGCGGTGAAAGCACACTCAGCTATTTCAGTCAGATGGCGGGATTGGCAGTACAGAACTTCCTGTCAGCCGCGACCGGTATCGCGGTGGCATTTGCCTTAATCCGCGCCTTCACTCGCCGTTCCAGTGCCACCATCGGTAATGCCTGGATCGACATATTCCGCGTGACGCTATACGTATTACTGCCCATTTCACTGCTGATTGCCTTGTTCTTCGTCAGCCAAGGCACACTGCAAAACTTCTTGCCTTACGTGCATATCAGCACGCTGGAAGGTGCGCAGCAGACGCTGCCAATGGGACCGGTAGCCTCACAGGAAGCGATCAAGATGCTCGGTACCAATGGCGGCGGCTTCTTTGGCGCTAACTCAGCGCATCCGTTCGAAAACCCAACGGTGCTGACCAACTTTGTGCAGATGCTGGCGATCTTCTTGATCCCGTGCGCGCTGTGTTTCGCTTTTGGCCGTGTGGCTGGGGAGAACCGTCAGGGCCACGCGTTGATCTGGGCAATGGCGCTGATCTTTGTGGTCGCGGTCGTTGTGGTCATGTTTGCCGAACTGGCGGGTAACCCGCATTTGAGCGAGTTGGGCAGCAATAGCAACATCAACATGGAAGGCAAGGAATCACGCTTTGGCATTCTCGCCACCAGCCTGTTTTCGGTGGTGACTACTGCGGCCTCCTGCGGTGCTGTCAATGCCATGCATGACTCCTTCACTGCGCTGGGTGGCATGGTGCCCATGTGGCTGATGCAAATTGGTGAAGTGGTGTTCGGCGGCGTCGGTTCTGGTCTGTACGGCATGTTGTTGTTCGTCCTGCTGACCGTATTTATTGCCGGTTTGATGATTGGCCGCACACCCGAATACCTGGGCAAAAAAATTGATGTCTATGACATGAAAATGACCGCGCTGGCGATTCTGGTGACACCGACGCTGGTGCTATTGGGTACGGCACTGGCCATCGCTACCGACGCAGGACGCGCCGGTATCCTGAATCCAGGTGCACACGGTTTTAGCGAAGTGCTGTATGCCGTGTCGTCCGCAGCCAACAACAACGGTAGCGCCTTTGCCGGGCTGAGCGTCAACACGCCGTTCTACAACCTGCTGTTGGCCTTTGCCATGTTCGTCGGCCGCTTCGGGGTGATCCTGCCGGTGCTGGCAATTGCCGGTTCGCTGTGTGTCAAGAAACGGCAGCCGGCGGGTAACGGCACCCTGCCAACCTATGGGCCGCTGTTTATCGGCCTGTTGATCGGCACCGTACTGCTGGTGGGCGCATTGACCTTCGTACCGGCACTGGCGCTGGGACCGGTGGCTGAGCATTTGCAACTTTGGCTGACCAAATAACCGACGCATTCCCGTCGCCTTTCGAGCCGCAGCGTTGTTACCTGCTTTACAAGACCCATCCGTGGGCCTTGCCCCTTCGGGGCCGCTGCAAGCAGCGTTCAAATCTGTTCCCGACAGATTTGTCGCTCACCCCAGTTACTTACTTAAGTAAGCGCCTGGGGATGAGAGAGCTGGTCGCCTAGCTGCAGCTCGAAATCCATAGGGAATGAAATAGGAAGAGAGAATAAAGATGACTCGCAAACAACGCGCGCTGTTTGAACCGGCATTGGTCCGTACCGCGCTGATCGATGCGCTGAAAAAATTGGATCCGCGCACCCAATGGCGTAACCCAGTGATGTTCGTGGTGTATATCGGCAGCATCCTGACCACGGTGATCTGGTTAGCGCTCCTCGCCAAACAGACGGAGGGTAATGCGGCCTTTACCGGTAGCATTGCTCTGTGGCTGTGGTTCACCGTACTGTTCGCTAACGTTGCCGAAGCGCTGGCCGAGGGGCGCAGCAAGGCCCAGGCGGAGAGCCTGAGGGGCACCAAGAAAACCAGTTGGGCGAAAAAATTGGCCGGGCCGCGCCGTGATGGAGCTACCGAGAAAATTTCCGCCGAGAGTCTGCGAAAAGGTGACATCGTCCTGGTAGAGGCCGGTGACACCATTCCGTGCGACGGGGAAGTGCTCGAAGGCGGCGCATCGGTCGATGAAAGCGCCATTACCGGTGAGTCTGCCCCGGTTATACGTGAATCCGGCGGCGACTTCTCCTCGGTGACCGGCGGTACCCGTGTTCTGTCCGACTGGCTGGTGGTGCAGTGCAGCGTCAACCCAGGCGAAACCTTCCTTGATCGAATGATTGCCATGGTGGAAGGCGCCAAACGCCGTAAAACTCCGAACGAAGTGGCACTGACTATTCTGTTGGTCGCGCTGACCATTGTGTTCGTGCTGGCGACAGCCACCCTGTTCCCGTTCTCGCAATACAGCGTGGAAGCCGCCAACGGGGGTTCTGTCGTCACCATCACCGTACTGGTGGCACTGCTGGTCTGTCTGATCCCTACGACTATTGGTGGTCTGCTGTCTGCCATCGGCGTGGCAGGCATGAGCCGTATGCTGGGTGCCAACGTCATCGCCACCAGTGGCCGGGCGGTAGAAGCCGCCGGTGACGTGGATGTGTTGCTGCTGGATAAAACCGGCACCATCACGCTGGGTAACCGCCAAGCTTCCGAGTTCCTGCCGGCACCTGGGGTAAAAGAACAGGAACTGGCCGATGCCGCACAGCTGTCTTCATTGGCCGATGAAACGCCGGAAGGCCGCAGCATTGTGGTACTGGCCAAGCAACGCTTCAACCTGCGCGAACGTGATCTACAGGCATTGAATGCCACCTTTGTGCCCTTCTCCGCACAGACGCGCATGAGCGGCGTCAACGTGCAGGACCGCATGATCCGTAAAGGCGCGGTGGATGCCATTCGCCGCCACGTAGAGTCTAATCAGGGCCACTTCCCGCAAGCGGTGGACGATTTGGTCGCCAGCGTGGCACGCACCGGCGGCACGCCGTTGGTGGTGGCCGAAGGCCCACGTGTGCTGGGGGTGGTCGCACTGAAAGATATCGTCAAGGGCGGTATCAAAGAGCGCTTCGCCGAACTGCGCAAAATGGGCATCAAAACGGTAATGATCACCGGTGATAACCCACTGACCGCGGCAGCTATCGCCGCCGAAGCCGGGGTGGATGACTTCCTATCGGAAGCAACTCCGGAAGCCAAGCTGGCGTTGATTCGCCAATATCAGGCGGAAGGACGCCTGGTCGCGATGACTGGCGACGGTACCAACGACGCCCCAGCACTGGCACAGGCCGATGTCGCGGTAGCGATGAACTCGGGAACCCAGGCCGCCAAAGAAGCGGGCAACATGGTTGATCTGGATTCCAACCCGACCAAGCTGATTGAAGTGGTGCATATCGGTAAACAAATGCTGATGACACGTGGCTCACTGACGACGTTCAGTATCGCCAATGACGTGGCCAAGTATTTTGCCATTATTCCGGCGGCGTTCGCGGCAACCTATCCACAGTTGAACGCGCTAAACGTGATGCATCTGCACTCCCCTGCCTCCGCCATTATGTCGGCGGTTATTTTCAACGCATTGGTGATTGTGTTCTTGATCCCACTGGCGCTGAAAGGGGTGAGCTACAAGCCAATGAGTGCTGCCGCACTGCTGCGTCGCAACTTATGGATCTACGGTGTCGGTGGTCTGTTAGTCCCGTTTGTCGGCATCAAGTTGATCGATCTGGTCCTGGTTGCTTTGCACATTGCCGGTTAATAATTGAGAGGAAATAACTATGTCTTACTTACGTCCTTCGCTGGTTATGCTGATCCTGCTGACGTTGATTACTGGTATCGCCTACCCGTTGTTGACGACCGGACTGTCGCAGTTACTGTTTTCCCGCACAGCCAACGGCTCGCTACTGCATCAGGGGGACAACGTGATCGGCTCGGCGTTAATTGGCCAAAACTTCACTAAACCGGAGTATTTCTGGGGACGCCCTTCTGCCACCGGTGATTCAGCCTATAATGCCATGGCGTCTGCCGGCAGCAACTTGGCTGCCACCAACCCGGCGCTGGATAAAGCCATCGCTGAACGTGCAGCGCAATTGCGCCAAGCCAACCCAGCGATGAAAGGCCCGATCCCGGTCGATCTGCTGACTGCATCTGGCAGTGGCCTGGATCCACAAATTTCGCTTGCGGCGGCGCAATACCAATTGGCCCGAGTTGCTGCGGCACGTCAATTAGCACCGGAACAAATCGCCAAACTGATTGATGAAAGCACCGATCAGGCGATCCCCAATTTTATGGGCGAGTCGGTAGTTAACGTGCTGAAATTAAATCTGGCACTCGACGCATTGAAATAATGCCCTAAGTGTTAAAGGGTAAGTATTGGGTCCGGCATGCCGGACCCGCTTTACGTTGCTGCAAAAGGAACTCCAATGGTGGATGAGGAACAACAGCGCCCCGACCCTGACAGCCTGCTGGCGCTGGCCAATGAAAAACCCCGTGGCCGCCTGAAGGTGTTCTTCGGCGCCTGCGCCGGGGTGGGCAAAACCTACGCCATGTTGCAGGAGGCGCAGCGGCTGCGTGGCCAGGGACTGGACGTGCTGGTGGGTGTGGTGGAGACCCACGGTCGCAGCGAAACCGCTGCCCTGCTGAATGGGTTAGATGTGTTACCACAAAAGCGCATTCAGTATCGCGGCAGGGTGGTGCAGGAGTTTGATCTTGATGCCGCACTCGCTCGCCACCCGGCGCTGGTCCTGATGGACGAACTGGCGCACAGCAATGCCCATGGCTCACGCCACCCGAAACGCTGGCAGGACGTGGAAGAACTGCTGGATGCAGGCATCGACGTACTGACCACGGTCAACGTACAACATCTGGAAAGCCTAAACGACGTGGTGGGCGGCGTAACCGGGGTGCGAGTACGCGAAACAGTGCCCGACCATGTCTTCGACGAAGCCACCGAGGTGGTGCTGGTTGACCTGCCGCCGGACGATCTGCGTCAGCGCCTGAATGAAGGCAAGGTGTATATCCCCGGTCAAGCCGAACGTGCTATCGAGCACTTTTTCCGCAAAGGCAACTTGATTGCCCTGCGTGAACTGGCGTTACGCCGCACTGCCGATCGGGTTGATGATCAGATGCGTGCCTTCCGCGATACCCAAGGCCGAGAACGCGTCTGGCATACCCGCGACAGCATTCTGCTGTGCGTCGGCCATAATAGCGGCAACGAAAAGCTGGTGCGTATCGCCGCCCGCCTGGCAGCCAGACTGGGTTGCCACTGGCACGCGGTATATGTGGAAACACCAAAGCTGCACCGCTTGCCGGAGAATCAACGTCGGGCAATACTGCGAGCGCTGCGGCTGGCACAGGAATTGGGTGCCGAAACCGCAACGTTGTCCGAGCCTTATGAAGAACGAGCAGTGCTGCGTTATGCCCGTGAGCACAACCTGGGCAAAATCATTATTGGTCGTCGTAGTGAGCAACGCTGGAAACTGCGCGGCAGCTTTGCCGACCGCCTCGGTCGGCTCGGCCCTGATCTCGACTTGGTGATTGTCGCACTGGAAAACGACAGTTTTCCGCCGCCAGGTAAAGAGCATGATAATCGTAACTTTACCGAAAAGTGGCGAATTCAGTTGCGCGGTTGCGCGGTGGCCGTCGCACTCTGCGCCCTGATCACCCTGCTGTCCCAGTGGCTGCTGCCGGGCTTCGACCAAGCCAACTTGGTGATGGTCTACTTACTTGGTGTTGCCATTGTCGCGCTGTTCTTTGGCCGCTGGCCCTCCGTGCTGGCGGCAGTGATCAACGTCGCCAGCTTTGACCTGTTTTTCGTCCAGCCCGAATGGTCGTTTGCCGTCAGTGATATGCAATATCTGCTGACCTTTGCCGTCATGTTGATTGTTGGCATTACCATCGGCAACCTGACTGCCGGCGTTCGTTATCAGGCCCGCGTCGCACGTTATCGTGAACAACGTGCTCGTCATCTGTATGAGATCTCCCGTGGGCTGAGCCAGGCACTGACAACCGAAGACATCGCCAAAACCAGCCGCCATTTCCTCTCCAGTAGCTTCCAGGCAAAAACCGTGCTGTTGCTGCCACAGGAGGACGGTAAGTTGCAGCAAATGGTCGGGGAAACCGGTGGGTTGTTATCGGTGGATGAAGCTATCGCACGCTGGAGCTTTGATAAGGGCATGCCTGCCGGTGCCGGTACCGACACCCTGCCCGGAGTCCCCTATCAGCTGCTGCCATTAGCCACGTCGAAACAAACCTTTGGCTTATTGGCCATCGAACCCAGCAACCTTCGCCAACTGATGGTGCCGGAACAACAGCGGTTGCTCCAGACCTTTGCAGTCTTAATCGCCAGTGCGTTGGAACGCTTACACTTGGCACGCAGTGCCGAGGAAGCCAAACTGGATGCTGAACGCGAGCAACTGCGCAACTCGCTCTTGGCGGCCCTGTCTCACGATTTACGCACCCCGCTGACGGTGTTGTTCGGTCAGGCGGAAATTCTGACGCTCGACCTAGCGGCAGAAGGCTCCAATCATGCGCCACAAGCGAGTCAAATCCGCCAACAGGTGCTGAGCACCACACGGCTGGTGAACAACCTACTGGACATGGCACGTATTCAATCGGGTGGCTTTAACCTGCGTAAAGAGTGGCAGTCACTGGAAGAGATCGTCGGCGCATCACTGCATATGCTGGAACCGTTGATGACTCAGCATCAGATCAAGGTTGAGCTGCCACCAGAGCAGATATTGGTTAACTGCGATGGCAGTTTGTTGGAGAGGGTTTTCACTAACCTGTTGGAAAATGCCAATAAATATGCCGGCTACGATGCTACTATCGGCATTCGTGCCCATACTCTGCCTGAATGGCTGGAAGTCGAAGTCTGGGACAATGGCCCGGGAATTCCCGAAGGGAAAAAGCAGCTTATTTTTGATAAATTTTCCCGTGGCAATAAAGAATCTGCGATCCCCGGTGTGGGTTTGGGGTTAGCGATTTGCCGTGCCATTATTGAAGTACATGGTGGCCGTATCTGGGCAGAAAACGGTGCCAACGGCGGTGCCAGTTTCCGCTTTGTGCTACCGCTGGAAAAACCACCGGAAATAGACAATGAAGCCTTTGATCTTTAATCAAGCCCCG
Source organism: Serratia grimesii NBRC 13537 (assembly GCF_001590905.1). GTDB lineage: Bacteria > Pseudomonadota > Gammaproteobacteria > Enterobacterales > Enterobacteriaceae > Serratia > Serratia grimesii. Next base: position 344,319 of record NZ_BCTT01000005.1, on the reverse strand, counting down.
GGAGTCTTGTGAGCAATACGCCAACCAATATTCTGATTGTCGAAGATGAGAAAGAGATCCGGCGTTTCGTCCGCACCGCGCTCGAAAGTGAAGGTCTGCGGGTGTTTGAAAGTGAAACGTTGCAACGCGGGTTGATTGAAGCCGGTACGCGCAAACCGGATCTGATTATTCTTGATTTAGGGTTGCCGGACGGCGACGGGCTTAACTATATCCGCGATTTACGGCAATGGAGCGCTATTCCGGTGATTGTGCTGTCAGCGCGCAATGCCGAAGAAGACAAAATTGCCGCGCTGGACGCTGGAGCAGACGACTATCTCAGCAAACCCTTTGGTATCGGTGAACTGCTTGCTAGGGTACGGGTTGCCTTACGCCGTCATTCCGGCAGCCTACAGGAAAGTCCGCTGGTGAGCTTCTCCGAAATTACCGTCGATCTGATCAACCGTCGGGTATTGCGCAAGGGTGAAGATCTACATCTAACGCCGATTGAGTTTCGTCTGCTGGCCGAACTGCTGGCGAACTCCGGTAAAGTCATCACCCAGCGTCAGCTACTGAGCCACGTCTGGGGGCCGAATTATGTCGAACATAGCCATTATTTGCGGATTTATATGGGCCATCTACGACAAAAACTCGAAGCCGATCCGGCCCGGCCAAAACATTTACTGACCGAAACCGGCGTCGGTTACCGCTTTATGCCTTGAAGTTAATAGGCGTAGTATTCGATTAAACGGGCGCAGCATGTGGCGCCCCTATTGTTGCGGGCCTTTCTTCAACCCCACCATAAACTCTTTGAACGCTTCGCGCAGCGGTGCAAATACCGGGTGCTTGCGGTTTTCGATCATCACTTCAGAAAACAACTTTAGGCCAACGGCAAAAGCCGCACTGTTGTTCTCGCCAAAGTTCAGATCTTCACGCGCTTTGATGCGCTCGACAATGCCAAGGATGTCGTCGTGGTTCTCCACCTCAAAGCTCAGTGGCGCTTTGTCGACAGGCTCGCCTTTGCGATCGCTCAGGGCCTCAACGGTGATGCGGAAACGGTGGCCTGGCATCAGTCATTCTCCTGTACTGTTGGGGCAATATTCATTTCGCTTTCAATCGCTGCTACGGCGGTCAGTAATGCGGCATTAATGCGTTCAACCTGCTGCGGTGAAAGATCGGCACGCATCACATTACCCCGCAGTAAACTGCGCAGGCGGTTCATAGCGTCAGAGATACCTTCAGCAAGATTACCGTGATGATGATGACCGCGACCAGCACCGGCCAAGCGGGCCAGGATCACGTCGACAGCGGCCTGGTGCTTTTGCAGTTCACGTTGGCCCAATTCGGTAATTTGGTAGCTTTTACGACCGTTACCGCTGGTGATCGGCTCGAGAAAATCTTGCTCTTCCAGCAGTGTCAGCGTTGGATAAATCACGCCAGGGCTTGGCACATACAGACCGGAGGATGCCTCATCAATCGCCTTGATAAGCTCATAACCGTGGCTTGGTTTACGTGCCACCAGCGCCAGCAGCACCAACCGCAGATCGCCATGTTCAAACATACGGTGGCGCCCACCACGTCCGCCGCGCCCACCACGCCCTTGTTCTTCGCCGTGATCACCACCAAAGTGATGACGCCCGCCGCGACGACGATGATCGTGCCCTTCTTCGCTGTCATGGTGACAACCATGACGACGGTGTAAATCTAAACGGTGAAACATAGTTATACCTCTCAATAGATAGTTCGTTGACGAGGTGATTTAGATATATCTAACTCACTTCGATATATCTAATCTAGATCGATATATCTAAATGCGCAAGCGGCGTTTGCAAAAAAGATATATCTAAATTGCAGGCATAAAAAAAGCGCTGTAAAAACAGCGCTTTTTATCAGACAAAAGAGAAATTACTTGGCGGAAGCCAGCACCGCACTCACGATATCGACAGCTTCATGCTCAATCTTTTCGCGATGTTCAGCACCCAGGAAGCTCTCACAGTAAATTTTGTAGGCTTCTTCAGTACCGGAAGGTCGTGCCGCGAACCAGCCATTATCAGTCATCACTTTCAGGCCGCCAATCGGTGCACCATTGCCCGGTGCTGCGGTCAGACGGGCGGTGATCGGATCACCCGCCAGAGTATCTGCCTTAACCATGTCCGGCGACAGTTTGGACAACGCGGCTTTTTGCGCTGACGTTGCGGGTGCCTGGATGCGATTGTAGCTCGGCGCACCAAAGCGCTTGGCCAAATCATCGTAGTGATGCTGTGGGTTTTCGCCAGTCACCGCAGTGATTTCAGCGGCCAACAGACACATGATCATGCCGTCTTTGTCAGTCGACCAAGGTGTGCCGTTGAAACGCAGGAACGATGCACCAGCGCTCTCTTCGCCACCAAAGCCCAGGCTACCGTCAAACAGACCATCAACAAACCATTTGAAGCCCACTGGCACTTCAACCAGCTTGCGACCTAAATCAGCCACTACACGGTCAATCATCGCGCTGGAAACCAGCGTCTTACCCACCGCCACATCAGCGCCCCACTGCGGACGATGCTGGAACAGATAGTTGATAGATACCGCCAGATAATGGTTCGGGTTCATCAGGCCCGCCGGTGTCACAATGCCATGACGGTCATAGTCCGGGTCATTAGCAAACGCCAGATCAAACTTGTCACGCAGCGCAAGCAGGCCACCCATCGCCGGAACTGACGAGCAGTCCATGCGGATCACACCGTCGTGGTCCAGATGCATAAAGCGGAAGGTCTGATCGATAGAATCATTTACCAGCGTCAGATCCAGCTTGTAGTGCTCAGCAATACGTTGCCAATAGGCAATGCCTGACCCTCCGAGAGGATCAACACCCAACTTCAGACCAGCACGTTGAATGGCAGGCATATCGACCACATCCACCAAGCCTGCAACATACGGCTGCACCAGATCCTGCGCGTGCACATGGCCGCTGTTCCAGGCTTTATCCAGTGACTGACGCTGCACGCCTTTCAACTGCAATGACAGCAGTTCATTGGCACGCTTTTCAATCACTGAGGTCAGATTGGTGTCAGCCGGGCCGCCGTTGGTCGGGTTATATTTGATGCCGCCGTCTTCAGGTGGATTATGGGATGGGGTAATAACAATACCGTCAGCCAATGCCCCGCCATTGCGGTTGTGACACAAGATAGCGTGAGATACCGCAGGCGTCGGTGTAAAACCGTTATTTTCCTGCACGATCACATCCACACCGTTGGCGGTCAGCACTTCCAATACAGAAATGAAGGCCGGCTCTGACAGCGCATGAGTATCTTTACCCACGTAGCATGGGCCGGTAACCCCTTGCTGATGGCGTACTTCGGCAATCGCCTGCGCGATAGCGAGAATATGGGCTTCATTGAAGCTGTGGCGTTGAGCGCTGCCACGATGGCCTGAGGTCCCGAACTTCACCGCATGTGCGGCGTTGCCCGCTTCCGGTTGCAGTACGTAGTACTGCGACGTCAGCTGGGCTACGTTGATCAAATCGCTTTGCTGAGCCGGCTGCCCGGCACGTGGGTTATTCGCCATCGACATATCTCCCTAATCCCTGTCCAGCGGCCTGGCAATATGTCGCTCACGGCCACCATGACGGGCTGTTCGCTAAATTAGATAGTGCCGCAAACTTTATCTGTCAGTTCCGTCGGGAACTGCATAGCCTGCATGATGTGCTCCACCATGCTGCGTTTGCGACCGGTATTGGTATTGGTGATCACCCAATAAGGCGTGCCTGGAACATGCTTCGGCTTGGTGTGCGTTCCATTCGCCAACAGGGTTTGTTGATCGCCTGCAAAATAAGTACGGGTACGGCCATGCAACGCTTCAGTTGCGGTGGCAAAACCCGCCGCATCGAGGGTATACAGGGTGGAAAGTACCAGCATAAAACGGTTCACCGCTTTGCTCTGCTCGGCATATTCATCCGACAACAGCAGTTCGCGCACGGCACGCACGCGATCGCGCGGGCGCGGTGCAGCAACAATTTTGTCCTGCTCGGCGCTCTGTGCGCTGGCAGCTGGTGCAGCGCGTAACGGCTGACCGGCGGTAAATTTCAACATACGGCGCAAAATATCAGACGCGCTCTCACCAATATGTTGCGTGTGGCTGGCAATATAGCGGTAAAGCTCTTCGTCGACTTCAATAGTTTTCATCTTTATCCAGTACTGTTTTTTTCTACTTAGAACCTGAAGCCAGATCCTGCATTCAAGCCATGGGATTATAAGGTTAAAAGCGCGGGAGCGAACATAACAATGTGCCCCAACACGGCAAAAGCAGACTATTACCTAGAGTCCGCCCAGCATCCGCGTTGCCAAACCCGCACCTTACCATGAAAAATCCGCGTTATACCCTATGGATTTCAAGCGGCAGCACGGCAACGGGTATATTCATCGTGTGTTTTAATCATGATAACCTAATCTGAATCTCTCTCAGTATGAACTTCACCATGAAATTACATTATCAATTGCTGGCTACTGAGTCCGCAGCGCTGCCGGTCATGCTGATCCACGGGCTATTTGGCAATCTGGACAATCTGGGCGTGCTGGCGCGCGACCTTAACCAGCAGCACAGCGTGATTAAAGTCGACTTGCGTAACCACGGCCTGTCGCCACGTTCAGCGGTAATGACCTATTCGGAAATGGCCCAGGATCTGCTGGCACTGCTGGATGATTTGCACCTGGAGAAGGTCATTGTTATCGGCCATTCAATGGGCGGTAAAGCGGCGATGGCACTGACGGCGATCGCACCAGATCGAGTGGACAAACTGATCATTATTGACGTGGCGCCGGTGGATTATCAGGTTCGCCGCCACGACGAAATTTTTGCCGCGTTACAAGCCGTCAGCGCAGCTGGCATCACTCAGCGCCAGCAAGCTGCGGAATTGATGCGCAGCTATCTGGATGAAGAAGGTGTGATCCAATTCTTGCTGAAGTCATTCCATCAGGGCGAATGGCGCTTCAACCTGCTGGCGCTGATCGATCAATATGAAAATATCACCGGCTGGCAAGAAGTGCCCGCCTGGCCACACCCGACACTGTTCATTCGTGGTGGGCTTTCACCTTATGTCCAAGATAGCTACCGCGCAGATATTGCCCGCCAGTTCCCACAGGCACGTGCGCACGTGGTTGCAGGCACTGGGCACTGGGTTCATGCGGAAAAACCAGAAGCCGTGTTACGTGCCATACACCGTTTTCTCGGCGAAGCCTGAGTCGCACGGCGCCTTGTTAGAGCAGGAATCCAACCTAAAACGGCTATCTGGTGAAAAAACGCGCTAAAGATAACGGCTTAGCGCGTTTTCGGCTCAGTTAAACATTGTCGTCGCTCCATCTGCTGGGGTAATATGGCGCGCTATAATTTTGCCGCCGTGCTAAGCGTGTTTAATAGCGCCAAGCTGGGGGTGAATTTGGGTTAGGGTTTATTGGCCCGAAGTGTGTTAACCGAACCATCCAGAAGCGTTTACGCGCTTTTTGATGCAAACTCCCTTGCAGTACCGCTACCTATGGCAAAAGAACAAACGGATCGCACGACGCTGGATCTGTTCGCAGATGAACGCCGTCCGGGGCGCCCGAAAACCAACCCGCTATCCCGAGATGAACAGCTTAGAATCAATAAGCGTAATCAGCTTCGACGCGATAAAGTCCGTGGCTTACGGCGTGTGGAACTGAAGATCAACGCGGATGCGGTGGACGCCCTGAACAAATTGGCGGAACAGCGTAATATCAGTCGCAGCGAACTTATTGAGCAAATGCTGTTGGCGCAACTGGCAGACGACCAGCCAGAACATTGATCATTGCAGCCGCACATGCGGCGCGGCGTTAAGGATGACGCCCGATCAACATCGTTTTATACCTAGTGTATATTCCACCCGGTATCGCATAAACGTGATAAAACCCCGGGGTAAATTTCTGGCATGATACGCAATTACCGGTAAGGGTTTCCCTTGCCATGGCATCATTTTAATCGGTGTTATCGTAGTCAGCGCTAACATCGTGTAATGCAATTTATTGAATTTAAAGGTTATACGCGATATGGCTAATGTAGGCATTTTCTTTGGCAGCGACACTGGCAATACCGAAAACATTGCCAAGATGATCCAGAAAATTCTTAAGCAACAGTTTGGCGATGATGTTTGCGAAATGCACGACATCGCCAAAAGCAGCAAAGAAGACCTGGAAGGTTTCGATATCCTGTTGCTCGGTATCCCGACTTGGTACTACGGTGAAGCCCAGTGCGACTGGGATGACTTCTTCCCAACGCTGGAAGAGATCGACTTTAACGGCAAGTTGGTTGCGCTGTTTGGCTGTGGCGACCAAGAAGACTACGCAGAATATTTCTGTGATGCGATGGGTACTATCCGCGACATCATTGAACCACGTGGCGCCGCCATTGTAGGCCACTGGCCGACTAAAGGTTACCACTTCGAAGCGTCGAAAGGTTTGGCAAGTGACAGCCATTTCATTGGCCTTGCCATTGACGAAGATCGCCAGCCAGAGCTGACCAATGAACGTGTCGAAGGTTGGGTAAAACAAATCGTCGAAGAGTTGAGCCTGGCCGAGATCGTCGGGTAACGCCAAAGGTTGAACAAAAGCCCTGCAAAGTGCATAGTGTTGCCGGCAGGGCCGTCATCGGCAGTACGGATTACTGCAATAGAAGATACACATTTGTAACTTCTCACATCGTCAAGGTAGACTGAGATATCGGTTTATCCCATCCATCAAGACGTTGCGTGTGCAACATGCAATAGTGCAATTATATCTTTGTTAACAACCGGCGGTTTCTATTTAGGCCAACCGGTTCTATAATGAGACGCAATTAACACTTTGTGCCGACCGATGCCACAGGCGAGAACGCCTCAACTTGATTAGCATAGTAACAGGACTGAATCCGCATGACTGACAACAATACCGCATTGAAGAAGGCCGGCTTAAAAGTCACGCTTCCGCGACTCAAAATCCTGGAAGTACTGCAAAATCCGGAATGCCATCACGTCAGTGCGGAAGATCTGTACAAAAAACTGATAGATATGGGCGAAGAAATTGGCCTGGCTACGGTTTACCGCGTACTGAACCAATTTGATGATGCAGGCATTGTGACTCGTCACAACTTCGAAGGCGGCAAGTCCGTGTTCGAACTGACCCAGCAACATCACCACGATCACCTGATTTGCCTGGACTGCGGCAAAGTGATCGAATTCAGCGATGAATCTATCGAAGTGCGTCAGCGTGATATCGCCAAGCAGCACGGCATCAAGCTCAGCAACCACAGCCTGTATCTGTACGGCCACTGTGAAACTGGCGACTGCCGCGAAGACGAAACTCTGCACGACAAAAAATAATGCCCTAAAACGGTATTGAGAACCGCCTTAACGGCGGTTTTTTTATGCCTGTAGCTCTGCGATGAATAGATAAAAAAATCCCCGGACAGGCCCGGGGAAAGATAATAGCTAAATGACAACAATTGCAGCGGCACTTCTCCACGGTACTTCTCGCTTCCCACTTACACTCACTTCAACGTCAACTCACCCGCCGACACGCGGATGGGTAAACTCGTTACAATGCATATTCAAGAAATAACAGCCGATCAAAAAACAGCGCCTTGGCTTGGTCGAACACACCACGAACACGAAACCCCTTGTTCAAATAAATTTGGCAGGCATCACTGCGTTGCCATACGCACAGCACGATGTTTTTCGCCTGTCGCTGATCCGCTTGCAGCTTAATCAGGGCAAACATTTGATTAAAATATCCCAGCCCACGATATTGGCTCTCAATCGCCAAACTACAGACAAAATAGTCGTCAGCAACACAGTGACTTTTCACAAAGCTGTCATAGGCCTCATCAAGCGGTTTCATTTCATCGCGATAAAGGTAATCCGCGTCTATGCCATACAGTTCACTGACAGTCGCCGCATTGAAAAAACCGATAAATTCCCCGCGCCGATCATAAGCCACAGTAATCAGGTCTAGGTAAGGCTCAATATTTTGCGCCTGCTGCAAAGACACCAGATCCAGACCGGCGCGATTGCCAACAGAACAGTATTCCAGATAACTGGTGCTAAAAATCAGCTTTGCCATGCGGGTCTTATCCGCTTCATCCACCCGCCGTCCCGCCAGGAAATGCAACGATCCTTGCGGTTCAGGCAGCATCGCCTCCCCCACCCCCACGGTAGATCGCCAGTAATTCCCTGCCGCTATCTGCCGTCTGTTATCGGCAATCAAATATTCACCAAAAAGCTGGTTTACCCGATCAAGCCGGCGATCATGAGAAAGCACCGAATAGTAGTGGTAATGGTCGATATCGGACCGAATCTGCGCCGGATAAGCCATGCGAGGTACTTCATCGACGGTAAATATTTCCGCATAGCGTGCCAAATCCAGCGGCTGCTCAAGTTGCCAATCCACCCTTTCCAACCGGCTAACGCATTGCCGGTAGCTCTGCTCCTCTTCTTGCGACAGCGGTAGCCTCTCATTGGTGATCACATCTTCCAGCAGGCGCATACCACGAATACCACAGGTCACCGCCTGCGGGGCAGCGTCATAATGGACACCATAATTCTGACAAAAGCGATCATGACTGAGGAAAGTGCGTTCAATGTGGCGGCTCCACAGCTGATAAAAGGGATCAAACAGTTTCCGTTCATAAACCGAATTCTTTTCCGGGACCTCACGGCGTTCTCCCGCGTAAATTTGATCAAGCCCCGCCAACATCCTGCATGACGACATATCTCCTTTACGACTGATGATCATTCCAGTTTCGTCGAGAAACAGATTCAACCAACTGACGTGATTAACCTCACCTCCGGGGCGAAACTGAAGAAAATCCGGCAGCTCGGGCTTAATCAGAAACAGTGTCGCCGAACGGTGGGGAAGCGTGTCGATATCCATATACACGCCGCCCATCTCGATCAAAATCAAAAAGCGGAAGTAGTCGGAAAGTGTGGCGTAGTAGCGTTTATCATGAAGCTGATGAATAAAGCCCAGACTATTACCGACTTTTCTTTGCGCCAGTTCACTCAACGAATGTACCTGTAGGCGATGGTTACCGGCATCGTACTCTCCCAACTGGCCGCCCAGACTCTCGGGAGAAGCAATGAAATAGGCATCCTTTGCCAGCTGCTGTGTGTCCCAAACCCATAACATGCCGACCCAGTCATGAGCCTCACCACGACTCACTGCCTGCTGCGCATCTCCCCACTGAGAAATAACCTCTCTGGCATCGTCAGGAATGGCACCGCCCAGCCAAATGCGATGCAGCAATTGTTCCTGTGCGGCAAGAGGCCGCGTCGGCACGCAAAATAGTGAAGAACAGCGCACGGCATCAAATAAGTGACCCCGTGCAGACAACCAGTCCCGCAGTTGAGCCACCCCGCGTTGATAACGTGCCTTTATCGCTGGCGTAGACTGACGCTGGTACTTCACGAATTCAAACTTCAGCTCGCTTAATCTCGCCTCATACTCGGCCTGAAACAGATCATCCTGCAGGATCCCCAAGTGCCCTTTGTTAAGCTCCATCGGCTACCATCCTTATTGATGACAGCGGTGCCGGAGGACCATAACCCTGCGGATTTTTGCTCTGCCAAGACCACGCATCACACACCATTTTTTCCAGGCTGCGCTTGGCTTGCCAACCCAGTTTTTCCGCCGCCAATGACGGATCGGACCAACACTCGGCTATATCACCCGCACGCCGGGGATTAAATTGATAGGCGATCTTGAACCCACAGGCGCGTTCGAATGCCTGAATAATTTCCAGTACCGAGTAACCTTTTCCGGTACCCAGGTTATAGACGTTAAAACCTGGCTGCAGGTTATCCAGCGCTTTCAAATGCCCCTCGGCCAGATCCATAACATGAATATAATCACGTACCCCAGTACCATCACTGGTAGGGTAGTCGTTGCCATACACTGGCAACACCGCGAGTTTGCCAATAGCCACCTGTGCCAGATACGCCAGAAGATTATTGGGAATGCCGGCGGGATCCTCACCGATCAAGCCTGACTCATGCGCCCCAGCTGGATTAAAGTAACGTAATGCGGTAATCGCCATCTGCGGCGCAGTGGAAGCGAACTCCGCCAGGATCTGCTCAACAATCAGCTTAGAAGTACCGTAAGGATTCGTGGTCTGCCCGACACGACAGTTTTCCGTCAATGGGGTATATTCCGCAGGTCCATAAACAGTGGCTGAAGAGCTAAAAATAAACTGATTAACGCCCGCATGGCGCATTCTGTCCAACACGATCAGCGAGCCTGAGATATTATTTTGATAATATTTCAGCGGTTCTTCGGTAGATTCCCTGACAGATTTCAAACCTGCAAGATGAATAACAGCATGAATATCATGCTGCCGGAAGATATGGTCCAACAGATGATGCTGTTGAATATCTCCTTGATAGAAAATCACTTTTCTACCCGTTAATCGTTCCACTCTAAATAAAGACTCTGGCGAACTGTTAGAGAGATTGTCCAATACGACAACATTCTCCCCCCTTTCTAACAGTGCCAATACAGTATGCGAGCCGATATAACCGGCGCCGCCCGTCACCAATATAGCCATCATGTATCCTTGTTTGTGTTTAAAAATAAACGACTCACTCAGAAACCACCTAAACTTCCCGGACTTTAAAACCGACAGGTAAAGCAATAAAAAGCAGTAACACGGCTAACAGATAAACGGAGGAATGCGGCCCGTATTCGGTCAGAATCCCTTGTAATATTCCGGCCAGGATCACGCCGGTTGAAATGCTGTTGGTGAACAACGTCGTCGCCATACCGGCCCGTTCCGGCATCAAATCCTGGAAATACAGCATGCCGACGGTGGCGATAATGCCAATAAATATCGCGTTAAATACCTGCAAGGCCAATAGTCCACTGGCCGAGGTAAAACACAGCATTCCAGCATAAAACAACACGCCAGCCACCATTGCACCGGCCATCATCAGGCGCTTGCCAACACGGTTCACATAGCGCCCAGCCAAAATCATGATTGGGATTTCAATGGCCGCAGCGACGCCCATAACCCACCCCGTCAGGCTCTGTGGCAAACCCAGTTCGGCGCTGATATACAGTGGGACATCAATCAGATACATGGCGCTGCAGGTCCACATCAATACCGAGGCAAAAAACAGCAAGCCAACGTCTTTATCAAAGACCGTTTTTTGCTGCATTGCGATGTCGCTGTTGATGGTGATACGAGCCACCTCGGGCAATATCCACCACGCCAACAACGTGACTAACAGAAATATCCCCGCGGCAAAAATAAACATGGCTGTGAAGCCATAATTCACCACCAGCATAAAAGCCAATGGCGGACCAAAGACCCAGGCAAGAGAAAGTTGGGCTCGCATTATCGCGCTGAACATCGCGACGTTTTGCGATGACCGCTCTCCATACTCACGGGCAAGAGCAAATAATTGCGGAATGGCGGTATTGGCGATGGCAGTTAACAGCACGCCCGCTGTTATTAACGTCAAATAATTGCGATTAAATGCAAATAACAGACAGTTCCCTGCCGCCAATAAATAACAGATTAAAATCAGATTGCGCCGGTCACGCTGGCGGTCTGATTTTTTTGCCAGCAAAAAGCTGACAATAATGCCGACGCCAGCGTTAACCGCATAAAAAAAACCAACCCATAATGACGTAACCCGCACCTCCGTGGTGAGGAACAGGCTTAGGGTCGGTATTTGCAGCGCCCCGGCAATCCCGGAAAAAAAAGCAACGACCATAAAGGTCAGCCGTATCGAATTCATCTCTGATTACCGTCGGTCGCTGCAATTAAGGATCAATAACGGCCCGCCTGCGAACAGACGGGCCGTGGTTCAGGATTTACACTTTCTCGGCGCGGCTATAACGCTTACCGTCCGGGCTTATTGCACGAATGTGCACGTCACCGCTGACACTAGGCTTAGTTTTGGCATCGTACCGCTGCCATTGCTTGCCACCATCCGTAGAATACTCAATGCCCAGACCCGGCAACGAGATATTCGCCTCCAGTTTGCCACCTACCACGCGAGCGCCCGGCACTGGCAGCCGATAACTCACGCCACCTTTGTCCAGTTTTGCCAGCTCTCGTTGGCCAAGAAGGTTAGCAAAGCGCAGCCAATCACGATCCAGTTTCTTCGTGTCGACAAAGTGAGTTTCCCCGCCTTTATACTCCCGACCCGCCTGGTAATCTTGCTCCCAACTTGCCCGATGCCATGCACGTTCTGCCACCGACAACGAGCGAGGGAATATCATGTATTCCATTTCTGCGTCGGTGCGTTGGGTTTCACTCCACATCTGGGCAGAGATACCGTAAGCGCCCGGCCAAGGTTTGTCGCTCTTGGCGGTAAAATGATTGCCATCACGGTCAACCGAGGTTTCCGCATTTTGCGGCAAGTTGTTCGGGGCAAAGCTGAACATTTTCTGTTCGTCACTGAAACGGGTGCCCCAGTAATAGCCACGCTCGTCCGGGTTCACCTCATACGGGAAATCCATGTAGACATAATCCGGGTTGGACAGGATCACTTCGTAGCCTTTGTTGGCCCAATCATTGGCACTATCAAAACCGCCCCAATACAAGGTATCCCAGAAATTCACCCCGACACGTTCAGTAGCGAAAGCCTTGGCATTCTTCGCATCTTTCAGGCCATCCTGCCAAGCCTGCATTCTGTCGATGCCATGCGCTTTCACCAATTGGCTAACTTCGACACCAAAGTAGCTTGGCAGGTGTTCCATATCCGCGACTTTACCGTCTTTAATCATCGCCTGGCATACCTGGGACTTCGCCCACGGTTTGTCTTCTTTACTCTGATCAATGATGCCCTTACCCGCCTCTGGCTTGGTACGATCGGTATAACCGGCACCTAAACGAATGTTTTTCGCCTCGTCGCCGCCAAAATGCCAGGTACGCAGCGGTTGGCCTGCCTCTTTGTGCATTTGGGCAATCTCACCAATCACCTTATCGACAAAGCGCTTAGATGAGTCCAGGCATGGGTTAAGGTAACTCTGGCGGTTAAAGTACTGAACCGAGGTCGTATTAGAGGTATCGGTAGGATCCACCAAACGGAATTCGTTGGCCTCTTGCTCTTTACCCGCAGCATGCAGCTTTTTATAACGTGCCTCCATTGAGACCACGGCTGCACGGGCATGCGCTGGCATATCGATTTCTGGGATCACTTCAATCTTGCGCGCCTGAGCGTACTTGATAATGTCGATGTAATCCTGACGAGAGAAGAACCCACCGTAGACGTCAGGCCCATGACCGTACTGTGGTAACAAGCAGGTAGTTTCACTCAAATCATGGCAGCGCTGCCCCCCGACTTCCGTCAACTCCGGTAAGCCGGGGATGGCGATACGCCAACCTTCATCATCACTCAGGTGGAAATGGAATTTATTGAGTTTGTAAGCCGCCATCTGATCGAGTAAGCGCAAAACCGCATCTTTTTGATGGAAGTTACGTGCGACGTCCAGGAAGATGCCGCGATACTGGAAGCGCGGTGCATCTTTAACATCCAGCATGGCAATTTTAGCGCTGCCGTCGGAAGGAATCAGCGACAGGATAGACTGCAGGCCGTAGAAAACTCCGGCCTGATCGAAACCGATGACCTGTGCTCCCTTATTGCCAATGTTCAACTCATAGGCACCGGGCACCGCCAACTCGCCGTTGAATTTTCCTGGCTGGATGTCAGTCTTTATCGGATACCCATTCGCGTTATGGGTTATACCCAATAAGGCAAAGCGTTGGGTTGCCGCATCTGCTGCCGGTTTGGACAGTGCACTTAACTCCAGTGCTACGCCATTACGCAGATCCACATCCTGAGGATGTACTTTCACATCCAGCGGCGTGGGTACGATCTGACCGCGTAGTGACGCTGTCGGCAAGGTTTTCAGCTCGGCATTTTTTGTGAAGCGGGAGGCTGGCGTCATCAAGATGTTGTTGTCATCCTTGATGCGCTTCCACTGGTCACCCGTAAAGGGAGCAACAAACTGACTCAGATCTTCGGTGTCGGTATTGATCAGGATTTTTGGCTTGGCATCACCTGAAGTGGCATACCAGCGCGGCACAAAGTCTGTTTTAAACAACTGCCAGTATTCTGCAATAATAGGAATATCAACCGTTTGCCCCGCAGGGAAACCGGTAAACTTATCGGTGGGCTCCAGTTTATACAGATCACCCGTCAGGTGAGATATTTTGAATTGATCGTTGTCCACCCGCATTGTCTGGCGAGCGCTGTGGAAGTAAATCGCCCAGTCGTGGCCTTTAATCTCCTGATTATCATTGGTCAGGCTGATCAAGACCTTATTGCATGCTGCCCAATCGGCACCCAGCTTCCCACAATCCAGGCCACTGTCTGCGGCCCGGTTATCGACCATTTTCAAATTCAGTTTCAACTGGCTAAGTTGATCCACCAATTGCTGATTGGCCATCGCGTTCCCCACGCTGCCAAATAATCCAACGGTTGCCGTCAATGCAGCAAGCGCACTCAATTTGAATTTGTTCATCTTTAGCATCATCCTTAATTATTGTTATCGTGAATCTCTTTCCAAATTTTGCCGCACTTGGCGTCATAAGCCTGGCCGTTGCCGCTATGAACCGCTTGAATGCAGTTCTGATAATCCATCACCCGCACCGTTTCCTCCTCGGCAAACTGCTGATGTTGTTTCTCTTGTTTCAGCACATTCAGTACTGCCTTACATGGCTGCAACCTTTCTGGCGAACCTTCGGCGGTGTTAATACAGGCACTGTAAGCCTGTTTCAATTTGACATCTTCCGGCGGTGCTGCTGGCTGTACACAAGCACTCAGCGTGACAGTTGCGGCCAACATCAACATGATTTTTTTCATCAAAATTTTCCCGTTAAGTGGCGAAAACACTGTCCCCGGCGTTGCCGCCGGGGAACGCATTAGAAAATGGTGAATGGCGCGATAACCATGAATTTGACGTCTTTCTCGTCCTGGAAAATGTTGCCGTAACCGCCGCCCCAGCTTGGGATGTTGGTGTGGTTGTCATACTGGGTGTAGTGCAGTTTCAGTAAGGTGCCTTTGGCGCGGCCTTCCTGAATGGTGTACATCGCGTCCAGGCTCCAGGCGCTCTCTTTCAGTCGCTGGCTCTGGTCATACATTGGGTTGGTACTCGGTTTTGCATCCCAGGCGTAAACGTAAGAACCGCCCACGGCCATACCCGGCAGGTTCCAGTTGCTCAGGTCGTACATCACACCGGCGTAAACCGCTTTTTCGCCGTTGGCGTTAAAGTCGGAACGGTTATCCCACCACACATCGAGACGACCGTTGGAGGAGGCGTAAGTTGGGGTCATACGTTGCAGGAAGTAACCCTGGTTGCCCTCGGCCTTGACCATGGTTCCTTCCAGGCGCCAGTTAAACTGCCCCGTGGTGTAGCCAAAAGTCAGCGCCTGCAACCAAGCTAACCCGTCATAGATGCTGTTAGGATCATTCTTGTCGCTAATACGGTCTTCCGTACCGTAGAACTGATAGCTGGTCGTCAACGGGTTGCCTACCAGATCGAATTTATAAGATGCTTTGGTGAAGTACTGGTTTACATAGCCCTGGGCCTGACCGAATGCCGCTTCCAGTACAAAGTCGTTTTTAAAGTCATACTTCGCACCAAGGGAGTGAAGGTAGGAGACGCCCGTTTTTTTATCGTTCTGGCGGAAGTCATCCATTTCGATATGCCATGGCGCTTTGTACTTATTGGTCCACATGTAGGAGAAGCTCAATGCCCCTGCGTCGCCATAGTCAAACTTGGCGCCAGCCTCAGCCCCTTGATAGGTGCCCGGCATAAAACTCCAGTGCGGAGCCAGCAGAGTTTGGCCGGTTGGCTGGATATAACCGGCACGTGCCCAGACAGGGCCATACTTGAATTTACCTGCAGCTTTATACAGGCTGATGCCGCCTTTATCGCCGCTGTAATCTTCATCATAGGTACGGTTTTTGGAAGAGAACGCAATTTCGTTCGGATGGCCGCTGGCACTGGACTCGGCCAGCTCAATGGCGGTAAAGGCCCCTACGTCCAGACCGAACATGTCCCAGGCGTAACCCGACGCGAAATCCAGGCTCAGGTTGGCCGTCGAATGTGACAGGTTAGTGGTGTATTTATTGTAATCGTCACTGGTCGGATTGAGATCTTTACGGTCGCGCTCACGCTGCCAGTAATAAACACCGCCGGTCATCGTGGAATCATCGACAAACCCTGCGGCTTTCGCCTCAGGGGCCATGGCAAACCCTGTTCCCAACAGCGCACCCGCGACTGCGAGCGCCAGCGTTTTACGCTGAGCACCGTGCGTACCCATAATGAAATTCCTCTTTGACTTAACTTTAAAAGTTGCAGTCGCCCGTGTTCACCACTGCCCTGCACGACTGCTAATAAAAAACCCAACCGGGTAAAAAATAATGCTGACAGAGCTCAAACCCCACAGCACTTATTGCTACAGCTAGACTATTTTTCGCGACGCGAATTATCAAATGAATTATGAGAGAGATTTGTCAAAGTATGACAAAGAGCACATATCGATGAGATTTTGTTACGTGGCTATGCAAAGAGGCTGTCGAATAAAAAATTCAATAAAATCAGAATAAATAATGATACAAGGTCAACCAGAGACGATTAATGGTTTCAGCTTAATCAAAAAGGTCAGTCAGAAGAAAAAATATGAGAGCGCTCTCTAAATGACATTAATTCGCATCGCGAATATATAAGACAATGTTATATTACTAATGATTTATATCAAGAAATTACTGATGCACCGGGCAGATAAAAATTTAAAAATAGATTGAGAAAATAAAACGTTTAGAAGGGAATAAACAGCGAAGGCGGGCATAAAAAAAGCGCAACTCACGTTGCGCTTTTTCGCGTTAACACCATTTCAGTACTCAGGCGTCAATTTTAGCCCAAGTATCTCGCAGGCCAACCGTGCGGTTGAACACCAGGTGTTCAGCCGAGGAATAGCGGCTGTCAGCACAGAAATAACCTTCACGCTCGAACTGGTAGGCTTTTTCAGGTTGTGCGGCCGCCAGGCTTGGCTCCACGAAGCCATGCTTGATAACCAGTGACTCAGGGTTGATGGTGGTGAGGAAGTCCTCTGCCGCCGCCGGGTTTGGCACGTTGAACAGACGGTCATACACACGAATTTCCGCCGGCAGCGCATGCTCAGCAGACACCCAGTGGATTACGCCTTTTACCTTGCGGCCATCGGCAGGATCCTTGCTCAACGTATCTGGATCGTAGCTGCAGAAAATAGTGGTGATCTCGCCTTCAGCGTCTTTCTCAACGCGCACTGCCTTGATCACATATGCATTACGCAGACGTACTTCTTTACCCAATACCAGACGCTTGTACTGCTTGTTGGCTTCTTCACGGAAGTCAGCGCGGTCGATATAGACTTCACGGCTGAACGGCACTTCACGGCTGCCCATTTCCGGTTTGTTCGGGTGGTTAGGCATGGTCACCATTTCCACGCCGGTGGTCATATTTTCGATGACAACCTTCACCGGATCCAGCACGGCCATCGCACGTGGCGCATTCTCATTCAGCTCTTCACGAATACAAGCCTCAAGCGCCATCATTTCGACGTTGTTATCTTGCTTGGTCACGCCGATACGCTGACAGAACTCGCGGATTGACGCAGCGGTATAACCACGGCGACGCAGACCAGAAACGGTCGGCATACGCGGGTCATCCCAGCCTTCAACGATCTGCTCAGTCACCAACTGGTTCAGCTTGCGCTTCGACATGATCGCGTACTCGAGATTCAGACGCGAGAATTCGTACTGACGCGGATGACAAGGGATAGTGATGTTATCCAGCACCCAGTCATACAGACGGCGGTTGTCCTGGAACTCCAGCGTACACAGCGAATGGGTGATCCCTTCCAGCGCATCGGAAATGCAGTGGGTGAAATCGTACATCGGGTAGATGCACCATTTGTTGCCTGTCTGATGATGCTCAGCAAATTTGATACGGTACAGCACCGGATCGCGCATCACGATAAACGAGGACGCCATATCAATTTTGGCACGCAGACAAGCGGCACCTTCGGCGAACTCACCGTTGCGCATTTTCTCAAACAGCGCCAGGTTCTCTTCTACGCTGCGGCCACGGTATGGGCTGTCTTTGCCCGGCTTGGTCAGGCTACCGCGATATTCACGGATCTGCTCAGGCGACAGTTCGTCGACATAGGCCAAGCCTTTACTGATCAGCTCCACCGCATACTGGTGCAGTTGATCGAAGTAATCTGAGGAGTAACGAACGTTACCGCTCCACTCAAAGCCCAACCACTCCACGTCGTGTTTGATCGACTCAACGAACTCGATGTCTTCTTTTACCGGGTTAGTGTCATCGAAACGCAGGTTGCACTGGCCTTGATAATCTTGGGCAATGCCAAAGTTCAGGCAGATGGATTTAGCATGGCCGATATGCAGATAGCCATTTGGCTCTGGCGGGAAACGGGTATGAACAGACGCATGTTTCCCTGACGCCAGATCTTCATCAATGATCTGACGGATAAAATTGGTTGGGCGGGCTTCTGCCTCACTCATTTCACTATTCCTCAATGCAAAGTGCTACACATAACCGCCTATGATCCAACAAGCCACGCCCGGAAACAACCGTTTGTTTCACGAAAAATGCGGAGCATTGCACCACGATGGATCGCAGCCCCCTTTCAGGGCCCCCTTATCTCTTCATCATCCATAAAAAAGCGGGAAGAGATTACTCTCTTCCCGCCAAAGGTAGGGTGCGTTCCGTCATGACTCGTTAAACACCCTGGGTACTACTCAGGTAAAACAGTTTATTTTTGGATCTCAAACAGTTTGGTCTGGCCAGCCACCACAGAGCCGGTCGCCAGCGCCGTCAGACCCGCGTAATCGTCAGAGTTACTGACCACAACCGGGCTGATCATCGAACGAGCATTGGCGTTCAGGAACTCCAGATCCAATTCAAGGATTGGCTGACCGGCTTTCACCTCAGCACCCTCTTCAACCAGACGTTTGAAGCCTTGGCCGTTCAGCGCTACGGTGTCGATACCCATGTGCACCACAATCTCCGCACCCTTGTCCGTTTCCAGACAGAATGCATGATTGGTATTGAAGATTTTCACAATGGTACCATCAGCAGGTGCAACTACGGTTTTATCGGTCGGGCGAATCGCCAGGCCGTCGCCGACGGCTTTACTGGCAAAGGCTTCATCAGGAACCTGATCCAACGCCACCACATCACCCGTTACCGGAGCCACCAGCGACTCAAAGGCCACTTTAGGTGCATTAGGTACGGCCTGTGATTTTGCGACATTCACGCCAGCAGCCGGTGCGACTTCTGCCGCAGGAACCGGGCCGGTAGCAATGACTGCACGCATACCATCAGCAATAGCTTCAGCTTTAGATCCCACGATAACCTGAACAGTTTGCTTGTTCAGTTTCACCACGCCTGAAGCCCCCAGGCGCTTACAGCTTGCATCGAGTACTTTTGAAGAATCTTTAACAGTCAGACGTAAACGCGTGATACAGGCATCAATGCCGGTCAGGTTGTCAGAACCACCGATGGCACCAATGTAGCTGCGAGACAGTGCACGCAGGCCTTCATCCGTATTGCTGTTAGCTTCAGGTGCGACGACATCATCAGACGCATCTTCACGGCCCGGAGTTTTCAAGTTGAACGCACGGATAATGATAGAGAACAGCACGAAGTACACTGCGAAAGCGACCAGGCCCATCACAACCAGCATCCAGACGTTCTTGCTGGCAGCCGGCAAGTTATACATCAACACATAGTCGATGGCGCCTGCAGAGAAGGAGAAGCCAGCGTGGATGCCCAGCAACGTAGCAACAAACAGACTGATACCGGTCAAGATAGCGTGGACCAGATACAGCAGCGGAGCCAGGAACATGAACAGGAATTCAAGTGGCTCGGTTACACCGGTCAGGAAGGCAGTCAACGCAACAGACAGCAGCATCCCGCCCACCATTGGACGACGTTCTTTTGGTGCTGCGAAATACATGGCCAATGCCGCACCCGGCAGACCAAACATCATGATTGGGAAGAAGCCGGACATGAACATCCCGGCAGTACCGTCACCTGCATAGAAGCGGTTGATGTCACCGTGGAAGATGGTGCCGGCAGCATTGGTAAACTCACCAATCTGGAACCAGGCAATGGTGTTCAGTACCTGGTGTAAACCGGTTGGGATCAGCAGACGGTTAACGAAACCGAAGATGCCGGAACCGATCGCGCCCATGGAAACAATCCATTCACCGCCTGCGTGGATAGCATTCTGTACCGGTGGCCAGATATAACCAAAGACAGCAGCAAGGATTAAACAGAAAAAGCCGGTAGCGATTGGGACGAAACGCTTACCGCCGAAGAATGAGAGGAACTCAGGCAGTTTGATGCCGGACCAGCGGTTATAAACCGCACCGCCCACCAGGCCGGTAATGATACCTGCCAACACACCCATATTGATTGCTGGGTTAATAGTGACCATTGCTTTGGTCAGGATGAAGTAACCCACCGCGCCCGCCAATGCAGCGGAACCGGCATTGTCTTTCGACCAGGTTGCCGCCACACCGATAGCAAAGATTAACGCCAGGTTATCGAAGATTGATCCACCGGCCTGTGCGATGAACGAAATATTGAGTAAATCAGGCTGCCCGAAGCGTAGCAAAAGCGCCGCAACGGGCAGTACTGCGATTGGCAGTTGCAACGACCTGCCCAATCTTTGGAAAAAGCCGAGTATGTTCACCTTAATATTCCCCCTAATGCCCTTTTATGGGCTTTATCATATTTTACGCAAGCGCCATCACACACTGCGATTAACTCTGGACGAGCGACAACAAGTGGAGTGTAAAAAAATTATTTCGTATCGCAAATTAAAACCTCATTTTTTGTGATTTATATCACCAAAAAGCAGTCTTTAGCTGCCACATTGCTAGCCATCACACAAAACTTATTTTATCATTAAAAAAATCATCGAACCTGACGCTTCACGCGAGAATCATAAAGCTGGGTTACGCTTAGGACTCTTGCACAGGCTCGAACCAGTATAGCTTTAGTTTACTTACCCTAAGAGGTGTTAGATGAGACTTATCCCACTGAAAGATACTGCACAAGTCGGCAAATGGGCCGCCCGCCATATCGTCCAGCGCATCAACGCATTCAAGCCTACTGCGGAGCGTCCGTTTGTGCTCGGCCTGCCAACCGGTGGTACTCCACTGGAAGCGTACAAACATCTGATTGCGATGCACAAAGCAGGTGAAGTAAGCTTTAAGCATGTGGTGACTTTCAACATGGATGAATACGTTGGCCTGCCGCAGGAACACCCGGAAAGCTATCATACCTTCATGTACCGTAATTTCTTTGATCACGTTGATATCCCAAGTGAAAATATCAACTTGCTGAATGGTAATGCACCGGACGTTGACGCCGAGTGCCGCCAGTACGAAGCAAAAATCAAATCCTACGGCAAAATCAATCTGTTCATGGGTGGCGTCGGCATTGACGGTCATATCGCGTTTAACGAGCCAGCTTCGTCTCTGGCATCGCGTACTCGCATCAAAACGCTGACTGAAGATACCCGTATCGCCAACTCCCGCTTCTTCGGCGGTGATGTCAGCCTGGTACCGAAGTTTGCACTGACCGTGGGTGTAGGTACGCTGCTCGACGCAGAAGAAGTGATGATTCTGGTGACCGGCCACGCCAAAGCACAAGCTCTGGAAGCCGCAGTGGAAGGCAATATCAACCACATGTGGACTATCAGTTGCCTGCAATTGCATGCCAAAGCTGTTGTGGTGTGCGATGAGCCATCCACCATGGAACTGAAAGTCAAAACCGTTAAATATTTCCGCGAATTAGAAGCGGAAAGCGTTAAGAGTCTTTAATTCTTGCAGGGGGCTACGATGTTCGCTTTAACCCACGGCCGTATTTTCACCGGCCACGACGTACTTGACGACCACGCAGTTATTATCGCTGATGGGCTGATTGAACGAGTCTGCCCGCTGGCTGAGCTGCCGGCCGGCATTGAAACGCGCGATCTGGGTGGCGCTATCCTGGCCCCCGGTTTGATTGACGTGCAGCTTAACGGCTGCGGCGGCGTGCAATTTAACGATTCGCTGGACGCCATTTCGGAAGAGACGCTGGAAATCATGCAGCGTGCCAACGAAAAATCCGGCTGTACCAGCTATCTGCCTACGCTGATCACCAGCAGCGACGAATTTATGAAGCACAGCATCGACGTGATGCGCGCTTATCTGAAAAAACATCCGAATCAGGCGCTTGGCCTGCATCTGGAAGGGCCATACCTTAGCCCGCTGAAGAAAGGCACCCACAACCCAGCGTTTATCCGCAAGCCAACCAGCGAGATGATCGACTACCTGTGCGCCAACGCTGATGTGATCACCAAAGTCACGCTGGCACCGGAAATGGTTGAGCCACACTTTATCAAGCAGTTGACCGCAGCAGGCATCGTAGTGTCCGCCGGTCACTCGAATGCGACTTACGATCAGGCCCGCACAGGCTTTGCTGCCGGCATTACCTTCGCCACTCACCTGTATAACGCGATGCCATATATTACCGGGCGTGAACCTGGGCTGATGGGGGCAATTTTCGATACGCCGGAAGTCTATACCGGCATTATCGCTGACGGTCATCATGTGGCCTGGGCGAGTATCCGTAACGCCAAACGCATGAAAGGTGATAAATTGGTGCTGGTCACTGACGCTACCGCTCCGGCGGGTGCCGATATTGACCAATTTATTTTCGCCGGTAAAACAATATACTATCGCGACGGGCTGTGCGTAGACGAAAACGGCACCCTGAGCGGCTCTGCGCTGACCATGATTGACGCGTTGAAGAACAGCGTTGAGCACGTCGGTATCGCGTTGGACGAAGCACTGCGTATGGCAACGCTGTATCCAGCACGCGCCATCGGCGTGGATCACCGTTTAGGCACGATCGAAGCCGGTAAGGTGGCGAACCTGACCGCATTTACCCGTGATTTTAAGGTCACCAAAACGCTCGTTAACGGTAACGAGGTTTAATTTAATGAACAGCGAGTAAAATTATTGATGAGTACTGGCGGACAGGCACAGATAGGGAACGTTGACTTAGTCAAGCAACTCAACGGCGCGGCGGTTTACCGTCTGATCGACCAACAAGGTCCGATCTCGCGCATTCAAATAGCCGAACTGAGCCAGCTAGCGCCCGCCAGCGTCACTAAAATTACTCGCCAGCTGTTGGAGCGCGGGCTGATCAAAGAAGTCGATCAGCAAGCCTCCACCGGCGGTCGCCGCGCCATTTCCATTGTCTCCGAAACCCGGCATTTCCATACCGTGGCTGTGCGCCTTGGTCGTCATGATGCCACCATCACCCTGTACGACATGAGCGGGAAATCGCTTGGTGAAGAACACTACCCGTTGCCGGAGCGTACCCAGGAGACACTGGAAAATGCGTTGTTCATCGCCATTTCACAGTTTATCGAAAGCTACCAACGCAAGCTGCGCGAGTTAATTGCCATTGCAGTGATCCTGCCTGGCTTGGTTGACCCTGCGCTAGGCGTGGTGCGCTATATGCCGCACATCAGCGTCAACAACTGGGCGCTGGTCGACAACCTGCAACAACGGTTTAATGTCACCAGTTTCGTCGGCCATGACATTCGCAGCCTGGCATTAGCTGAGCATTACTTTGGTGCCACCCGCGACTGTGAAGACTCTATTTTGGTGCGTCTGCACCGTGGTACCGGTGCTGGCATTATCGTCAACGGCCAGATTTTCCTGGGCAACAACGGCAATGTCGGTGAAATTGGTCACATTCAGATCGACCCGCTGGGCGAACGCTGCCACTGTGGTAACTTCGGTTGCCTGGAAACCGTTGCCGCGAACGCCGCAATTGAACACCGCGTACGCCAATTGTTGACCCAAGGTTACCCAAGCAAGCTGACGCTCGACGACTGTAGCATCGCCGCCATTTGCAAAGCCGCTAACCGCGGTGATCTGCTGGCCAGCGAAGTGATTGAGCACGTCGGTCGTTATCTCGGCAAAGCCGTCGCTATTGCCATCAATCTGTTTAATCCACAGAAAGTGGTGATCGCCGGTGAAATCACCGAGGCGGAAAAAGTGCTGTTGCCGGCAATCCAAAGCTGCATTAACACTCAGGTGCTGAAGGACTTCCGCAAGAATCTGCCGGTGGTCACCTCCGAACTCAATCATCGCTCGGCGATCGGCGCTTTCGCCCTGGCCAAGCGGGCGATGCTCAACGGCGTGCTATTGCAGCGATTGCTGGAAAGCTGATCCGCCGCTTCAGGCAGGTGTGCTATCTTCGCGTTTTGCCTGCCGCAAATCATGAGAAACAGCAACAATGACAATCAAAAACGTTATATGTGATATCGACGGCGTGCTGCTGCATGACAACACGCCGGTCCCCGGTGCCGATCTTTTCCTGGCGCGTATTCAGGAACAAGGTATGCCACTGGTCGTTCTGACGAACTATCCGTCACAGACCGCGCAAGATCTGGCGAACCGCTTCTCCGCTGCCGGGCTTGACGTCCCAGAGAGCGCTTTTTATACCTCAGCCATGGCTACCGCCGACTTTCTGCGCCGTCAGGAAGGCAAAAAAGCCTACGTGGTCGGTGAAGGTGCACTGATCCACGAACTGTATAAAGCCGGCTTCACCATTACCGATATCAACCCAGACTTTGTGATCGTCGGTGAAACTCGCTCCTATAACTGGGACATGATGCACAAAGCCGCCTACTTCGTGAATAATGGCGCACGCTTCATTGCCACTAACCCGGATACTCATGGGCATGGCTTCGTACCGGCCTGTGGTGCACTCTGTGCGCCGATTGAGAAAATTACCGGGCGTAAACCATTTTACGTCGGCAAACCAAGTCCGTGGATCATCCGTGCCGCACTAAACAAAATGCAGGGGCACTCGGAAGAAACCGTGATTGTTGGCGACAACCTGCGCACCGATATCCTGGCGGGCTTCCAGGCGGGTCTGGAAACCGTCTTGGTCCTGTCTGGCGTTTCGACGTTGAACGATGTAGAAACCATGCCGTTCCGTCCGAGCTACATCTTCCCTTCCGTTGCCGATATCAATATTTTCTAATGCCTGTGGTGGCCATTACGGCCACCCTTATACCCGTCATACTTGAGGCTGCGTTTATGCGCCCAGCCACACAATTATCTATGTCTCCGTGAACTTACAAATTTGTCTTATCAAGGATATTCCTATTTTTAGGCTATATTCCCCCACGTTGAATTTAATTTATTATTGCCCGCTAAAGGTTTCACTCCATCTTCGTTAAAAATCCGCACTATATATTTACGCCCCGCCAATAATCCCTATTGACGGCAAGTGGAAATAATCTTACCTAAAATAACGAGGTTACCATGAGCACCAATAATATTATTAATGCACAAGTCGCAGATGACGCCACAATCATGCCAGACATGTCCAATAAGAAAATCATGATGGGCTTTTGGCATAACTGGGCCGCAGGCGCCAGTGACGGTTACCAGCAAGGTCAGTTCGCCAATATGAACCTGACAGACATCCCGGCTGAATATAACGTGGTTGCTGTGGCATTTATGAAAGGCGAAGGTATCCCAACTTTCAAGCCTTACAACCTGTCTGATGCCGAGTTCCGCCGTCAGGTCGGCGTACTGAACAGCCAGGGCCGTGCGGTGCTGATTTCATTGGGCGGTGCTGACGCTCACATCGACCTGAAAACCGGCGACGAAGACCGGCTTGCTAATGAAATTATCCGTTTGGTGGAAACCTACGGTTTTGATGGTTTGGACATCGATCTGGAACAAGCCGCCATTGGCGCTGCTAATAATAAGACCGTCTTACCAGCAGCATTGAAAAAAGTAAAAACACATTATGCAGCAGAAGGCAAAAACTTCATTGTCAGCATGGCGCCAGAATTCCCTTATTTACGTACCAACGGCACTTACCTGGATTATATTAATGCACTCGAGGGTTATTACGACTTTATCGCGCCACAATATTATAATCAGGGCGGTGATGGGATCTGGGTCGATGAAGCCAATGGTGGTAAAGGTGCCTGGATCACTCAAAATAATGATGCCATGAAAGAAGATTTTCTGTATTACCTGACGGAAAGTCTGGTTACTGGCACCCGTGGTTACACCAAAATCCCTGCGTCCAAGTTTGTTATCGGCTTGCCAACCAACAATGATGCAGCCGCTACCGGGTATGTGGTCGACAAGCAAGCCGTATATAACGCCTTTGCACGCCTTGATGCCAAAGGGCTGTCTATCAAAGGTCTGATGACCTGGTCGGTTAACTGGGACAATGGCAAGAGCAAAGCCGGTGTGGCCTATAACTGGGAATTCAAAACACGTTATGCCGCACTCATCCAGGGAGGTGTAACACCACCGCCGGGAAAGCCTGATGCGCCAACGGCGTTAAACGCCAGCGCGATAACGTCTACATCCCTTACGCTGAACTGGGCGGCGGCCAACAGCGCCAATCCGGTCAGCCAATATACGGTTTATCGTAACGGCACCGCGATCGGCCAAACCGGTGGTTTGTCACTGCAAGACAGCGGTCTCACACCGGCAACGCAATACAGTTATTTTGTCACCACTACCGATAACAAGGGCAACACCTCATTGCCGAGCAGTGCACTCGCCGTGAAAACGGCTGACGGCAGCACGCCTCCGGATCCTGGTGTCACTGAATGGCAAAACAACCACAGCTACAAAACCGGTGATCTAGTGACCTACAAAGGAAAGAAATACACCTGCCTGCAAGCACACACCTCTAACGCCGGATGGACACCGGATGCAGCCTTCACACTCTGGCAGTTGACTGCCTGATAGTCCGCAATGAGTTGCCGGTAAAATTCTCCGGCAACTCATCTATTCATCAAAAAATTGCATTATCGTTAATTTTAACCATCATTAACCGAACATCCGCTAATATTCACCCTACCCCAAACAACTATTTTCTAGCGCAGCGCTAAAACGCTTGCATCCCCTGTTGGTTTTGACGCATTTTCATAAACACAACGCAGCAAAAGCGCGCCATCATTGATGAGCCGACCATGCTGCCTATAACAGCAAAAACAACATCACAGTCTATAAAAGTCGTTAGGAGAGTCGGTATATGTGTTCTATTTTCGGTGTGCTCGATCTGAAGTCTGATCCCGTTGAACTGCGTAAAAAAGCATTGGAGCTGTCCCGTCTCATGCGCCACCGCGGGCCGGATTGGTCCGGTGTTTACGCCAGCGATAAAGCCATTCTGGTGCATGAGCGCCTATCGATTGTCGACGTCAACAATGGCGCACAACCGCTGTACAACGCGGCACATACCCACGTTCTGGCTGTTAACGGTGAGATTTACAACCACCAGGCGCTGCGCCAACAACTGAGCGATCGCTATGCGTTCCAGACCGGCTCCGACTGTGAAGTGATCCTGGCGCTGTACCAAGAGAAAGGCACCGATTTCCTCGACGATCTACAGGGCATGTTCGCCTTCGCACTCTATGATTCAGAAAAAGACGCTTATCTGATTGGCCGTGATCATCTGGGTATTATCCCGCTGTACATGGGCCATGATGAATTCGGCAACCTGTATGTCGCCTCTGAAATGAAAGCGTTGGTGCCAGTTTGCCGCACCATTAAAGAATTCCCGGCAGGCAGCTATCTGTGGAGTCAGGACGGCGAGATCCGCGAATATTACCAGCGTGACTGGTTCGATTACGACAATGTCAAAGACAACGTCACCGACGCCAATGCCCTGCGCAACGCACTGGAAGACTCGGTGAAAAGTCACCTGATGTCCGACGTGCCCTACGGCGTACTGTTGTCTGGCGGCCTGGACTCTTCCGTAATTTCCGCCATTACCAAAAAATACGCCGCACGCCGCGTGGAAGATCAAGAGCGCAGCGAAGCCTGGTGGCCGCAACTGCATTCATTCGCCGTCGGTTTAGATGGCTCCCCAGACCTGCGTGCCGCGCAGGAAGTAGCAAACCACCTGGGCACCGTGCACCATGAAATTCATTTCACCGTGCAAGAAGGCCTGGATGCCATTCGCGACGTGATTTATCACATCGAAACCTATGACGTGACAACCATTCGCGCCTCGACCCCGATGTACCTGATGTCACGCAAGATCAAAGCGATGGGTATCAAGATGGTGCTGTCTGGCGAGGGAGCAGACGAAGTGTTCGGTGGCTACCTGTACTTCCATAAGGCGCCGGATGCACGCGAATTCCATGACGAAACCGTACGTAAGCTGCTGGCACTACATATGTTTGACTGTGCTCGCGCGAATAAAGCAATGTCTGCCTGGGGTGTAGAAGCACGCGTACCCTTCCTGGATAAAAAATTCCTCGACATAGCGATGCGTATCAACCCGAAAGACAAAATGTGCGGCAATGGCAAAATGGAAAAACATATCCTGCGCGAATGTTTTGAGTCCTATCTGCCTGCCAGCGTGGCCTGGCGCCAGAAAGAGCAGTTCTCCGACGGCGTTGGTTACAGCTGGATCGACACGCTGAAAGAAGTCGCTGCCAAGCAAATCAGCGATCAACAGCTCGAAACCGCACGTTTCCGTTTCCCGTACAACACGCCTGCGTCCAAAGAAGGCTACCTGTATCGCGAAATCTTTGAAGAGTTGTTCCCACTGCCAAGCGCGGCCGAATGCGTACCAGGCGGCCCGTCAGTGGCCTGCTCTTCAGCGAAAGCCATCGAATGGGATGAGTCATTCAAAAAGATGGACGATCCTTCTGGTCGTGCAGTCGGCGTTCACCAAGCCGCCTACAAATAATCGTCCGACGTTTTATTCCTTGGGCGGGCCTTCGGGTCCGCCTTTTTGTTGATGTTTTCAACCATTAATCGCCTGAATTGATGATTTTATCGCCATACTGTTCACAACCCAGACAAACAACACATCAGGTCGCTTTTTTGGGAAAAAACTTGTTGACGCAAAACGGCCATATACGCATAATGCGCCCCGCAACGCCGATGAAGGTTGCGCGAAAAAAGATGGCTACGTAGCTCAGCTGGTTAGAGCACATCACTCATAATGATGGGGTCACAGGTTCAAATCCCGTCGTAGCCACCATCTTTTTTGCGGGAGTGGCGAAATTGGTAGACGCACTAGATTTAGGTTCTAGCGCCGCAAGGTGTGCGAGTTCAAGTCTCGCCTCCCGCACCATTTCATTCATCGAGTTGCAGGCATCTAATGGGGTATCGCCAAGCGGTAAGGCACTGGTTTTTGATACCAGCATACCCTGGTTCGAATCCAGGTACCCCAGCCATTTTTTAAATGGTCGATGCTAAAAAAAAAGTTAAACATGTTGATGGGGTATCGCCAAGCGGTAAGGCACTGGTTTTTGATACCAGCATTCCCTGGTTCGAATCCAGGTACCCCAGCCATCATCACTTTTGACTTTGAAAGTAAAATATCGACAAATGGCTACGTAGCTCAGCTGGTTAGAGCACATCACTCATAATGATGGGGTCACAGGTTCAAATCCCGTCGTAGCCACCATATTTTACTGTCACACCATTGGGGTGTCGCCAAGCGGTAAGGCTCTGGTTTCTGATACCAGCATACCCAGGTTCGAATCCTGGCACCCCAGCCACATTTAGAAAAGCCCGCTTCGGCGGGCTTTTTGCTTTTCTGCGCTTGGTGAAATCGTGTTATGCGGGCGCAACCTACTGCGCCCTACAGGAAAACCTCACTACAGCCCCAACGCGTATTTCAGCGCATGCTCCTTCAGCTTGCCCGCCCGCTGAGCTGCCATCAGTGCAATATTGCGAGCCACGCTGAGCGGCGCCAAGTTATTGCTAAAGGCGGTATAAAAGAGATCCATACCACTTTGCATCAGCAGATTATCGGTACGGCGACGACGCTGATAACGCATTAGCACCGCTTCGCTGCTCCAGTCCTCGCCCTGCTCCCGTGCATCACTCACTACGGCCAACAACGCTTCCACATCGCGATAGCCCAGGTTAACGCCCTGTCCAGCCAGTGGATTAATGGTATGGGCCGCATCACCGAGCAATACCAAACCTGGCAATACATAACGCTGAGCATGTCGACGTGCCAGTGGGAACGAGCCGGCAGCATGTACTTTTACCGCCCCCAGACGTGCAGGAAACGCCTCTGCGATTTCCCGCTCCAACTGCACTGGCGGCATTGCTTGCAGCTGACGGATGCGTTGTGGGCTGTCGTACCACACCAACGAAGCCCATTGATCATATAGCGGCAGGAAAGCACGCGGCCCGGAAGGGAAAAACTGCTGCCAGGTCACATCCTGTTGCGGTGCTCCGGTATCGACGGTGATCAGCATGCAGGACTGGCGATACTGCCAACCGTTAGTGCCAATAGCCACCAAATTGCGTACCTGTGAGTTGGCACCGTCAGCCCCCACCACCAGACGCGCCTCTAGCGTCTCAGAAGAGTCCAATGTCACTTGCCAATGGTTATCGGCACGTTGCAGAGAACGCAGTCTGGCGGGGCAGCAGAGCGTCAGATTTTCGCATTGCTCTAATTGTTGCCACAGGGCCAGTTGCAGAATGCGGTTCTCCACCATAAAACCCAGTTCAGGCAGACCGAGCGAGACGGCATCAAATGCCACCCGTGAAGATGCCCACTCCCAGGTTTCCAGGCGACGATACGGTGCCGTACGCATGGCTTGTACCGCTGGCCAGGCACCAAGTTGTTTGAGTAACCCCACCGATGTGCAGCCAATCGCAGAAATGCGCAGATCCGGTGGACTTTGCGCATCGAACGCTTGCGGCGCCTGATGTTCCAGCAAGGCCACGGACCAACCGGCCTGCGCCAGCCCCAGAGCAGCGGCAGCACCGACCATTCCGCCCCCGACCACCACGGCGTCATACCGTTTTTGAGAAGTGTTCATATTGGCTATATTTTCTTAGTGGATTATCGCCATCCCCACCGGCATGGCGTTTGGCATCAGTGTAACGGATTTTTAATTTGGCTTCAGGTTGCATGCCGTTTTCCCCACGCTGGTCACAACGGCGTCAAATGTTTACAATAGCACCCTGCATGTCGCGTATCGCAACTTTCGCTCCGCACTGAGTAATGGCAAGTCAATGACGAAAAAACTACATATAAAGACCTGGGGCTGCCAGATGAATGAATACGATTCATCAAAAATGGCAGACCTGTTGAACAGCACGCACGGCTTCGAGTGGACCGAAAACGCCGAAGAAGCGGACGTGCTGCTGCTGAACACCTGCTCGATCCGCGAAAAAGCGCAAGAGAAAGTTTTCGCCATGCTGGGGCGCTGGAGATTATTGAAAGAGAAAAACCCGGCGCTGATCATCGGTGTGGGCGGCTGTGTCGCCTCCCAGGAAGGTGAATTGATCCGTACGCGTGCCCCCTGCGTAGACGTGGTGTTCGGTCCGCAGACCCTGCACCGCCTACCGGAAATGATCAACCACGTGCAGGGCACTCGCAGCCCGGTGGTCGACATCAGCTTCCCGGAAATCGAAAAATTCGATCGGCTACCGGAACCACGCGCTGAGGGGCCAACGGCCTTTGTCTCTATCATGGAAGGCTGCAACAAGTACTGTACCTTCTGTGTAGTGCCTTATACCCGCGGCGAAGAAGTCAGCCGCCCAAGCGACGACGTGCTGTTCGAAATCGCACAATTGGCAGCGCAAGGCGTGCGGGAAGTGAACCTGCTTGGCCAGAACGTCAACGCCTACCGCGGTGCCACCTACGACGGCAACATCTGTTCGTTTGCTGAACTGCTGCGTCTGGTGGCGGCCATTGACGGTATTGATCGCATCCGTTTCACCACCAGCCACCCGATCGAGTTCAGTGACGACATCATCGCCGTGTATGAAGATACGCCAGAGCTGGTCAGTTTCCTGCATCTGCCGGTGCAGAGTGGCTCAGATCGCATCCTGACCATGATGAAGCGTGCGCACACTGCACTGGAATACAAAGCGATCATTCGCAAACTGCGCAAGGCGCGTCCAAACATTCAGCTCAGCTCAGACTTCATCATCGGCTTCCCGGGCGAAACCCAGGCCGATTTCGAGCAGACCATGAACCTGATTGCCGAGATCAACTTCGACGCCAGCTTCAGCTTTATTTATTCGTCACGTCCGGGCACCCCGGCGGCCGATATGGTTGATGACGTCAGCGAAGAAGAGAAAAAGCAGCGGTTGTACATTCTGCAAGATCGCATCAATCAGCAGGTCCTGCAGTTCAGTCGTCGCATGCTGGGTACCGTACAGCGCATTTTGGTGGAAGGCACCTCGCGCAAAAGCGTGATGGAATTAGCCGGTCGTACCGAATGCAACCGCATGGTGAATTTTGAAGGCACGCCAGACATGATCGGCCAGTTCGTCGATGTGGAAATCACCGAAGTCTTGACCAACTCACTGCGTGGCGCAGTGGTGCGTACCGAACAGCAGATGGATCTGCGCGTACATGAATCCCCGCAGTCGGTGATCGCCCGTACCCGCAAAGAAAACGCTCTGGGTGTCGGCATCTACCAACCCTAACGCTGTTTTCGCCTGGCGCTAAACGTGGCGGTCGCGCTTCCCGCCGCCACGATAATGTTTATCCTTATTATTTCTCTGTCGGGCCACGCGCCCGGCAATTTTCTTTTTTTATTTTTTTGATTAAAGAGGCGACATAACATGCAACTCCCACACTGCCCGAAGTGCAACTCCGAATACACCTATCAGGACAACGCCATGTTCATCTGTCCTGAATGTGCCCACGAGTGGAGCGACAGCGCCCCAGCAGAAGACAACGATGCACTGATTGTCAAAGATGCCAACGGCAACCTGCTGGCCGACGGCGACGCCGTGACCGTGGTAAAAGATCTGAAGGTCAAAGGTAGCTCTTCAATGCTGAAGATTGGCACCAAGGTGAAGAACATCCGCCTGGTGGAAGGCGACCACAACATCGACTGTAAGATCGATGGGTTTGGTCAAATGAAGCTGAAATCCGAGTTCGTGAAAAAGAACTGATCCGCAGACATTATTCTCACGTTATTACGCGGCTGTTTAGGCCGCGTTTTTCCTCTATCAGCCCTTGAATTTCGCCGTCGGCGCACAGATAGATCATGGGTAAACTTGCGCCAGTGCGTCGCACCATGAATAATTCAAGGTAGAGAACCTCAGGTTTTGCCCTGAATGCGCGTACCGAAAATCAACCAGGCCCGATATGAGCCTTGAGGAATAGTTTGAACGTCGCAACACAAGAAATTTTGTTAGAGCCGGCAGACAATAAGCGATTACTCAGCCTGTGCGGCCCGTTTGATGAGAACATCAAACAACTCGAACGCCGGTTGGGTATTGAGATCAACCGCCGTGACAATCGTTTTAAGCTGATTGGCAAGAACCCGTGCGTGGTTGCCGCCGCCGATATTCTGCGCCACCTGTATGTGGACACCTCCCCTATCCGCGGTGTCATTCCGGATATCGATCCGGAACAGATTCATCTGGCTATCAAAGAAAGTCGGGTGCTGGAACAGGTTGCTGACAGCGTGCCGGATTACGGTAAAGCCGTCACCATTAAAACCAAACGTGGCATGGTGAAACCGCGTACGCCGAACCAGGCACAGTACATCGCCAATATTCTCGATCATGACATTACCTTCGGCATCGGCCCTGCGGGGACCGGTAAGACCTATCTGGCGGTTGCTGCCGCGGTAGATGCACTGGAACGTCAGGACATTCGTCGTATTCTGCTGACTCGTCCTGCCGTCGAGGCCGGTGAAAAACTGGGCTTCCTGCCCGGGGATCTGAGTCAAAAGGTCGATCCTTACCTGCGCCCTTTGTACGACGCCCTGTTTGAAATGCTGGGCTTCGAGCGTGTAGAAAAGCTGATTGAACGCAATGTGATTGAAGTTGCGCCGCTGGCCTATATGCGCGGTCGTACCCTCAACGATGCGTTTATCATCCTTGATGAAAGCCAGAACACCACCATCGAACAGATGAAGATGTTCCTGACGCGTATCGGCTTCAACTCAAAAGCGGTGATTACCGGTGACGTGACGCAGGTAGACCTGCCACGCAACCAAAAATCCGGCCTGCGCCACGCGATGGAAGTGCTGGCGGACGTCGAAGAGCTGAGCTTCAACTTCTTCCACAGCGAAGATGTGGTGCGACATCCGGTCGTTGCCCGCGTGGTGATCGCCTATGAAGCCTGGGAAGCCGCCGAACAGAAACGCAAAGACGCCATTAACGAACAACGTAAGCGCGAGGCGACTATCGCCTCCGAGCAGGAGATACCATGAGTCAGGTGATTTTGGATCTGCAGATTGCCTGTGCAGACAGTAACGGTCTGCCAGACGAGGCCACCTTCCAGCGCTGGCTGGAAGGTGTGCTACCGCAGTTTCAAGAAGAGGCCGAAGTGACCATTCGCCTGGTAGACGAGGCCGAAAGCAACGAATTAAACCTGACTTATCGCGGTAAGGACAAACCCACCAATGTGCTGTCATTCCCGTTCGAAGCCCCACCGGGTATCGAGCTACCGCTGCTTGGCGATTTGATCATCTGTCGTCAGGTCGTTGAACAGGAAGCGGTTGAGCAAGAGAAGGCACTGGAAGCGCACTGGGCGCATATGGTTGTTCACGGCAGCCTTCATCTGCTAGGGTATGACCACATCGAAGACGATGAAGCCGAAGAAATGGAGTCTTTGGAAACCGAAATCATGCACGGCCTGGGCTACCCGGACCCGTACCTGGCGGAAAAAGACCCTCTCTGACGTCAGCTGATTTCCCCACAGCCCCTGTATGGGGCTGTCGCTGACTCCCCTAACTCTGACATGAGTGATGTTAACTAAAACGCCATGAGCGACGACCATTCACAAAGCAATGACAGCCCCAGTCCCAAGAAGGGGTTCTTTACTCTTATCCTTAACCAGCTGTTCCACGGCGAACCCAAAAACCGTGGTGATCTGGTAGAGCTGATCCGTGATTCCGAGCAAAACGACCTGATCGATCCCGATACCCGAGACATGCTGGAAGGCGTGATGGATATCGCCGAGCAGCGCGTGCGCGACATCATGATTCCGCGCTCCCAGATGGTGACGCTCAAGCGCAACCAAACGCTGGAAGAGTGCCTGGACGTGATTATTGAATCCGCCCACTCGCGCTTCCCGGTGATCAGCGAAGATAAAGATCACATCGAAGGCATTTTGATGGCCAAGGATCTGCTGCCGTTTATGCGGGCAGAATCTGAAGCATTTAGCATCGACAAAGTGCTGCGCACCGCAGTGGTGGTGCCGGAAAGTAAGCGAGTTGACCGGATGCTGAAGGAGTTCCGCTCCCAGCGTTATCACATGGCCATTGTCATTGATGAATTCGGCGGCGTATCCGGCCTGGTCACTATCGAAGACATTCTGGAGCTGATTGTCGGCGAAATTGAAGATGAATATGATGACGAAGACGATCTGGATATCCGCCAGCTCAGCCGTCACATGTATACCGTGCGTGCGTTGGCACCGATTGAAGACTTCAATGAAGCCTTCGGCACTCACTTCAGTGATGACGAGGTCGACACCATCGGTGGTCTGGTGATGCAAGCCTTCGGTCATCTGCCTGCGCGGGGGGAAACCATTGAAATCGAAGGTTACCTATTTAAAGTTGCGATGGCCGACAGTCGACGTATCATCCAGGTTCATGTAAAAATTCCGGACGATTCTCCGCAACCGAAACTGGAAGACTAAATTAAACATGGCTAAAGCCTCTTTCCTTGAACGCCAGTGGGTTCGCGCCCTACTGGCGCTGTTGACCGGTGCCAGCGGTACGCTGGCATTTTCTCCTTACGATATCTGGCCTGCGGCCATTGTCTCCTTGTTTGGCCTGCTGGCCGTTACCCTGAATCGCACAACCAAACAGTCCGCTTTACTTGGTTTCTGTTGGGGCTTCGGTCTATTCGGTACGGGCATTAACTGGGTTTACGTCAGCATTGCCGACTTCGGTGGCATGCCCTTCTCCGTTAATATTTTCCTGGTCGCGTTACTGGCCGCCTATTTGTCGCTGTATACCGGGCTGTTTGCCGGGCTGCTGGCACGACTGTGGCCTGCCACCCGTTGGTACCGCCTGGCCATTGCCGCGCCGGTATTGTGGCAAGTGACCGAGTTTCTGCGTGGTTGGGTACTGACCGGTTTCCCTTGGCTACAGTTCGGCTACAGCCAGCTCAACGGGCCGTTAAAAGGCATCGCCCCGCTGATGGGGGTCGATACCATCACCTTTATTCTGATGGCGATCGCCGGGCTGCTGGTGTATGCCGTGAATCAGCGCCGTATCACGCCAGCGGTGGTTGCCATCGCGCTGCTGCTGTTACCGTGGCCACTGCGCCAATTGCACTGGTTTACCCCACAGCCGGACAAAGCAGTCAACGTCGCGATGGTTCAGGGCAACATCGCCCAGTCGATGAAATGGGATCCGAAGGCGCTGGTCAGCACATTACAGACCTATCTGGATGAAACGCGCCCTTATGTGGGCAAAGCGCCGATCATCATCTGGCCGGAATCCGCCATCCCTGACTATGAAGCCAGCCAGAATGGTTTCCTGACCATGATGGATGATCTGATGCGTGCAAAAAACAGCAGCCTGATCACCGGCATTGTTGACGTGCGTGCAACACCGCAGGGGCAGCAAATTTACAACAGCGCCATTGTATTGGGCGAACCCACACCCTATACCTACCCGGCCAAAGACCGCTACAACAAGCACCATTTAGTGCCGTTCGGCGAATTTGTCCCGCTGGAGACGTTGTTACGCCCACTGGCCCCATTCTTTGATCTACCCATGTCTTCCTTCAGCCGTGGCGATTATGTCCAGCCACAGCTCAGTGTGAAGGGATATAACCTGACTGCGGCGATCTGTTATGAAATTGTCTTGGGCCAACAGGTTCGCGATAACTTCCGTCCGGATACCAACTTCCTGTTGACCATATCCAATGACGCCTGGTTCGGCCATTCTATCGGCCCGTGGCAGCACTTCCAGATGGCGCGTATGCGTGCTCTGGAGTTGGGCCGTCCGCTATTGCGCAGTACCAACAATGGTGTCACTGCCGCCGTTGACGCTAACGGCGAGGTGATCGCGGAGATTCCGCAGTTCACCCGTAAGGTACTAGAAGTGAAAATGACACCAACCACCGGCATCACACCTTATGCCCGCTTTGGCGCCACGCCATTGTGGACAATTACTTTACTGCTCGGTGGCCTGGCGCTGATCCTCAAACTGCGTCGTAAATAATCCCGTGGGGCGTTGCCGTTGGCACGCCCCCGCCTCAATGCCCCGCTTTTCCATAACCTCTCATATCGTCACAGTTTGAAACCCGGCTGACATAAACCATTGCTAAATCAACGTTTCTGGCACACTCCTTGCTTTAATTACTCTGTAATTGATGACCGATTTACTTTTACTGACGCTTTGTCGCACTTGTGCACAACTCGAGAGCATGAGCGGCACCATATAGGTGCATTGAGATTTTGTTGCATTAATTTGGTGCGCGTGGCGTCTCAAAAAATGAAACATTTTAGTTTCAATCCGTTCACAATCGGCTATTTTCTAACGGTTATCAGTACTAAGACTATCTTTATAACTTAAGCAATAGACCTCCATTTTGAATCTGATGCTCTTTGAATTTGAGCCACCACAACAGCAAAGGAGTTGGACCATGCAAATGCGTAAATTGGCGTTATCGTTACTGCTGATCGGTATGGCGGGTAGCGTAGCCCATGCGGAAGAACTGACCGGTACGCTGAAGAAAATCAAAGATAACGGCGTGATCGTTGTCGGCCACCGCGAATCATCAGTGCCGTTCTCCTACTACGACAACCAGCAGAAAGTTGTGGGTTACTCCCAGGACTACTCCAACCAAATCGTTGATGCTGTTAAGAAAAAACTGAACCTGCCTAACCTGCAGGTAAAAATGTTGCCAATAACGTCACAGAACCGTATTCCGCTGCTGCAAAACGGGACCTTTGATTTCGAGTGTGGCTCAACCACTAACAACCTTGAGCGCCAAAAACAGGCCGCCTTTTCCGACACCATCTTCGTGGTCGGCACCCGCCTGTTGGTGAAAAAAGGCTCTGACATTAAAGATTTCAAAGATCTGGCAGGTAAACCGGTCGTCGTGACGTCTGGTACCACCTCTGAAGTGCTGCTCAATAAGCTGAACGACAGCAACAAAATGAACATGCGCATCATCAGCGCCAAAGACCACGGTGACTCATTCCGTACCCTGGAAAGCGGCCGTGCCGTGGCCTTTATGATGGATGACGCCCTGCTGGCAGGTGAGCGCGCGAAAGCGAAGAAACCGGACCAATGGGAAATTCTTGGAACGCCGCAATCTCAAGAAGCCTACGGCTGTATGCTGCGTAAAGACGATCCTGAGTTCAAAAAACTGGTCGATGACACTATCGCTCAGGCACAGACTTCAGGTGAAGCAACAAAATGGTTCGATAAGTGGTTCAAACAACCTATCCCACCAAAGAACCTCAACATGAACTTCGAACTGTCAGACGACATGAAGAAATTGTTCAAAGAACCTAACGATAAAGCATTGAACTAATAGAACAAGAGCTGCGGCGGCCACCAGGCCAAACCAGCCCTGTTGATGACTGGGACAGACAGGAATGCGGGAGGCCGTTCCCCTCTCGCATTTTCCCCTATAACGAACCACTGATGCCCGCACACATAAGTCAGCCCGACTGGCCGCGGGGCCATCGGCGTTGAATAGTCATCAATCTTTAGGCGCTCTGCGCCCGCTTAACGGAGTTTGTTATGTCAATAGATTGGAACTGGGGTATCTTTCTGCAGCAGGCCCCGTTTGGGAATACCACTTATCTCGGCTGGATTTGGTCTGGCTTTCAGGTAACGGTAGCCCTCTCCGTCTGTGCGTGGATTATCGCTTTCTTTGTCGGTTCGCTATTCGGTATCTTGCGTACCGTACCCAACCGCTTTCTTTCCACCCTTGGCACCTGTTACGTTGAATTGTTCCGTAATGTGCCGCTGATCGTACAATTCTTTACCTGGTATCTGGTGATCCCGGAACTGCTGCCTACCAACATCGGCATGTGGTTCAAAACTGAACTCGATCCTAACGTGCAGTTCTTTGTTTCTTCAATGCTGTGCCTTGGGCTGTTTACGGCTGCACGTGTGTGCGAGCAGGTTCGTGCCGCCATCCAGTCACTGCCACGCGGCCAGAGAGCTGCCGGGCTGGCTATGGGCCTGACGTTGCCACAAACCTATCGCTACGTGCTGTTACCGAATGCTTACCGGGTGATTGTGCCGCCGATGACCTCGGAAATGCTCAACCTGGTCAAAAACTCCGCCATCGCTTCCACTATCGGATTAGTCGACATGGCTGCCCAAGCGGGCAAATTGCTCGATTACTCAGCGCATGCCTATGAATCCTTTACCGCAATTACGCTGGCCTATATCGGCATCAATGCCGTCATCATGCTGCTTATGCGTTTGGTAGAAAGAAAAGTGCAGTTGCCCGGCAATATGGGGAGTAAATAATGTACGAATTTGACTGGGCATCCATTGTCCCAAGCTTCCCCTATCTCCTGCAGGGTCTGGTCATCACGTTGAAGATCACCGTGACCGCCATCGTTGTTGGTATCCTTTGGGGCACCATTCTCGCCGTCATGCGACTGTCGCCGTTCAAGCCGATCAGTTGGTTCGCTGCCGTGTACGTCAACCTGTTCCGCTCAGTGCCATTGGTTATGGTGTTGCTGTGGTTCTATCTTGTTGTTCCAAGCTTATTACAACAGGTTCTAGGCTTATCACCGAAAACCGATATTCGCCTGATCTCGGCTATGGTAGCCTTTTCCCTGTTTGAAGCGGCCTATTACTCGGAAATTATCCGTGCCGGCATTATCAGTATTTCGCGCGGTCAGTCCTCAGCAGCGCTGGCATTAGGTATGACCCACTGGCAATCCATGAGGCTGGTGATCTTGCCGCAAGCGTTCCGCGCCATGGTGCCGCTGCTGCTGACCCAAGGCATCGTACTCTTCCAGGATACCTCTCTGGTGTATGTACTGAGCCTGGCTGACTTCTTCCGTACCGCTTCCACCATCGGTGAGCGCGACGGTACACAGGTCGAAATGATCCTGTTTGCCGGCTTTGTCTACTTTGTTATCAGTCTCGCCGCCTCGGCGCTGGTAAGCTATTTGAAGAAAAGGACTGTTTGATGATATCCCTGAAAAATGTTTCTAAGTGGTACGGTCACTTTCAGGTTCTGACCGATTGCACCACTGAAGTCAAAAAAGGTGAAGTGGTGGTTGTCTGCGGTCCTTCAGGTTCAGGCAAGTCCACCCTGATCAAAACCGTCAACGGCCTGGAGCCGATCCAACAGGGCGATATCCTGGTGAACGGTACGCCGGTCAACAACAAGAAAACCAACCTGGCGCAATTGCGTTCCAAAGTCGGCATGGTGTTTCAGCACTTTGAGCTGTTCCCTCATCTGTCGATCATCGACAATCTGACGTTGGCACAGGTTAAAGTGCTCAAACGCGACAAAGCCGCCTCACGCGAGAAAGGCCTGAAGTTGCTGGAGCGCGTCGGTCTGACCGCTCATGCCAACAAGTTTCCCGGCCAGCTTTCCGGTGGCCAGCAGCAGCGTGTGGCTATCGCCCGTGCGCTGTGCATGGATCCTATCGCCATGCTGTTCGATGAACCCACCTCTGCGCTCGATCCGGAAATGATCAACGAAGTGCTGGACGTTATGGTTGAATTGGCGAACGAAGGCATGACCATGATGGTGGTAACCCACGAAATGGGCTTTGCCCGCAAAGTGGCCAACCGGGTGATCTTTATGGACGAAGGCAAAATTGTCGAAGACCGCAATAAAGACGACTTCTTCAACAACCCAGAATCGGAACGTGCCAAAGACTTCCTGGCAAAAATCCTGCACTGATTTAACTGATGCGCTCGTGCCCGTTATTAGGGAGAACGCCCCTCGGTGCGCTAGGCCCGGGTATCTCAGGAAAAAAACAACACTTGTCTCAATATGCATGCGCTCCATTCGGGGCGCATCTCTCCCCTCCCGGCACTAAAAGCGCTTGTTTCTCCCTGGTTTTGATCCGATGCTCGGAACACAACTCTACCCTATGGCTTTCAAGTTGCAACTAGGCGACCAGCTCGCTCATCCCCAGGCGCTTACTTGAGTATTGAGTAAGTAACTGGGGTGAGCGAGTGCAGGTAACAACACTGCAGCTTGAAAGACGACGGGTAAAAAGGAGATAAATATGCCTCGCCCTATCATTATCGATTGTGATCCCGGCCTCGACGATGCCATTGCCCTTGCTATGGCGCTGAGTTCTCCGGAACTGGACGTTAAAGCCATCACCACCTCTGCCGGTAACCAGACGCCGGAGAAAACCCTGCATAACGCGCTCGGCCTGCTGACGCTGATGAAACGCGAAGATATTCCTGTCGCCGCCGGTGCTGCGGGCCCACTAATGCGTGAGCTGGTGATTGCCGACTATGTGCATGGCAAAACCGGCATGGGCAATACCCATCTGCCAAAACCCTCCATCAAGCCGGTCACACAAACCGCCGTCGAACTGATCGCCAGCCTGCTGCGCAGCAGCCCAGACCCGATCACACTGGTGGTCACCGGCCCAATGACCAACATCGCCCTGCTGCTGGCTCAATACCCTGAGCTGAAAAGCAACATTGAGCGTATCGTCTTTATGGGCGGCGGCATGAACGCCGGCAACACCACCCCGGTGGCGGAGTTTAATATTTTCGTCGACCCGGAAGCCGCCGAAATGGTCCTGAAATCCGGTGTACCAATGACTATGGCGGGGTTGAATGTGACTCACCAGGCGTTGGTGCTGCCACAGGATATTGAACGTATCCGGAACATCAAAAACCCTGTGGCGCAGGCCGTAGCAGAAATGCTCGACTTCTACCTGCCGCTGTATCTCAGTCACCCGCGCGGGTTACCCGGTGCCGCAATGCACGACCCCTGCACCATCGCCTGGCTACTGGCACCACAGTTGTTTGGCAGTATCGAACGCTGGGTCGGTGTAGAAACCAAAGGGGAGTACACCCAGGGGATGACGGTGGTGGATATCTTCGGGCAAAACGGCAAAGCGGCCAATGTGGAAGTGCTGACCGACATTGACCGCGAAGGGTTTATCAATCTGTTAACCGAACGCGTGGCGCGTTACTGATTGATAGCACCCTCATACATTCAATTTTTTTGATTTAACTCAGCGAATTTTTACGCTATCACTGATCCAGGCTTGCCTCTAAGATGCTATCAAATGCATAGCAGCACTGACACCTTAGACCAAGCCTGGAGAATACCCGATGAGTCGTATACTGGTCCTGAAATCAAGTATCCTGGGTGATTACTCCCAGTCTGGAAAATTAGTCGATTTTTTTGTTCAACAGTGGCGTGAAGCACACCCAAGTGACAGCTTTACCTTCCGCGACCTGGCCAATCCGACCCTGCCGGAGCTGGATGGCGAAGTCATTGGCGGCTTTAGTGCCGGCGATAAGCCTTTAACACCACGTCAGCAAAAGACGCTGGCGCTTTCCGATGAGCTGATTGCCGAACTGAAATCGCACGACACCATTATCATCAGCGCCCCAATGTACAACTTCAATATCCCGACCCAGTTGAAAATCTATTTCGACCTGGTGGCACGTGCTGGCCAAACCTTCCGTTATACCTCAGAGGGTTCAGAAGGCCTGGTCACCGGTAAGAAAGCGATCGTGATCTCCAGCCGCGGCGGTATCCATGCCGATACGCCAACAGATCTGATCACACCTTATCTGAAGCTGTTCTTAGGGTTTATCGGTATTACTGACGTGGAGTTCGTGTTGGCGGAAGGTTTTGCTTACGGGCCGGAAGCAGCAGAAAAAGCGACGCAGGACAGCCGTATTGCAGTAGCTCAGAAAGTGCCTGCTGCGCAGTACATCGCGCCCGTCAGTCAACCTGAAATAGCAACAGCCCCAGCTAGCGGTGGTTTTCTCAGTAACCTGATGAAGAAACTGTTTGGTTAATGGCAATGCTCCTGCCCCGGCTCTTTCTCTGTGGGAGAAGTCCGGGGCGTGGGAATATTA
This sequence comes from Serratia grimesii NBRC 13537, assembly GCF_001590905.1. GTDB lineage: Bacteria > Pseudomonadota > Gammaproteobacteria > Enterobacterales > Enterobacteriaceae > Serratia > Serratia grimesii. The sequence goes on along the minus strand of NZ_BCTT01000005.1, from coordinate 301,275 downwards.
AGGCTCGAAAGGACGACGCTGGAACTGATCGTGACCGCATTTCGGACATAGTGGCAGCACTTCTGGTGTGTAAAATGCCATATGATGATGGCACTGTTCGCACACCAGGTTACCCAGACCGACGACTTCACCGCTGTGGTAAACGCCATGATGGCTGACGTCTTTGAAGACTTCTCGCCATTCCAACTGGGTTTTATCCGTGATATCCGCCAGCTCCTGCCACAAGCTCTCCTTAATCACCCGCATAAAAACGCTATCGGTAAATTCGTCCCGGCTTTCCTGGTAGCTACGCGCAAACTCTTCCAAATCGCGCCGTACTGCCTGAGTAACCTGCTCCACTTCTTCGCGCGTCAGCTCACCGGCTTCATTCAGCCGTTTTTCAGCGCTCGCAACCAGTGAGTCGATATCACGCTCGCCATTTTTCAAACGTTCGGTCAGAGATGCCACCAATTCGCGGTAGTACTGAGCAACCTTGTTCATAATCTCTCCTCGATGAACTTACGTGACAGGGCTTTCCTCCCATACCCTATAGCTTTCAAGTTGCAGCCAGGCGCCTAGCTGCGGCTTGAAAGATGACGGGTATAAAGTAGCTCTTATCATTTTAGCGGTAAATTGCTGATGTCACTTGGCAACGCACGGGATCCTCAAGATGTGAGTCATATCATGGCGGCGATTTTTTAAATACGCGGAGTCGGGCGCTTGGTGTTGTTGCCGAGAGGTCTTATCAGCTATGCTATGCGGATCTATAAGTACTCAACAGAATGCTACGGATGTAGCTGTTTTACACCTACAGGACCACCAGCCGCCATGCAAGAGCAATACCGTCCAGAAGACATAGAATCGAACGTACAGCTTCACTGGGAAGAGAAGCAAACTTTCAAAGTTACCGAAGATGCGAGCAAGGAAAAGTATTACTGCCTATCCATGCTGCCATACCCATCAGGCCGTCTGCACATGGGGCACGTTCGTAACTACACTATCGGCGACGTGATCTCGCGCTATCAGCGCATGCTAGGTAAAAACGTACTACAGCCGATCGGCTGGGATGCGTTCGGTCTGCCGGCGGAAGGTGCTGCGGTCAAAAACAACACCGCACCGGCTCCGTGGACCTACGACAACATCGAATACATGAAGAACCAGCTAAAACTGCTGGGCTTCGGCTATGACTGGGATCGCGAGATCGCCACCTGCGATCCAGATTACTACCGTTGGGAACAGTGGTTCTTCACCAAGCTGTACGAAAAAGGTTTGGTCTATAAAAAGACCTCCGCGGTGAACTGGTGCCCACACGATCTGACCGTGTTGGCCAACGAACAGGTTATCGACGGCTGCTGCTGGCGCTGTGACACCAAGGTTGAGCGTAAAGAGATCCCTCAGTGGTTTATTAAAATCACTGACTACGCCGATCAACTGCTCAACGATTTGGACACGCTTGAAAGCTGGCCAGAGCAGGTAAAAACCATGCAGCGTAACTGGATTGGCCGTTCTGAAGGGGTGGACATCACCTTTGACGTGGCGGGCAGCGATGAGAAACTGACGGTTTATACCACCCGTCCTGACACCTTTATGGGTGCCACTTACGTCGCCGTTGCCGCGGGCCACCCGCTGGCGCAGCAAGGTGCAGTGAACAACCCTGCACTGACTGAATTTATCGAAGAGTGCCGTAACACCAAAGTGGCCGAAGCCGAAATGGCGACGATGGAAAAGAAAGGCATGCCTACTGGCCTGTTCGCCATCCACCCACTGTCTGGCGAGCAAGTGCCAATTTGGGTTGCCAACTTTGTACTGATGGAATACGGCACAGGTGCCGTGATGGCAGTCCCTGCTCACGATCAACGTGACTGGGAGTTCGCGACCAAATACGGTTTGCCGATCAAACCGGTCGTGCTGGCACTCGACGGCAGCCAACCCGATGTGCAAGCCGAAGCGATGACCGAAAAAGGCACGCTGTTCAACTCTGGCGAGTTTGACGGTTTGGATCACCAAGCCGGTTTCAACGCCATTGCCGACAAATTGGTCGCCAAAGGCGTCGGCCAGCGCAAGGTGAACTACCGTCTGCGTGACTGGGGCGTTTCCCGTCAACGTTATTGGGGTGCGCCAATTCCAATGGTGACGCTGGAAGACGGTACCGTGATGCCAACACCGGAAGACCAACTGCCGGTGATCTTGCCTGAAGATGTGGTAATGGACGGCATCACCAGCCCGATCAAGGCCGATCCAGAGTGGGCGAAAACCACCGTAAATGGTCAGCCTGCTTTCCGTGAAACTGACACCTTCGATACCTTCATGGAGTCATCCTGGTACTACGCGCGTTACACCTGCCCGCAGTACGACAAGGGTATGCTGGACCCAGCCGCCGCCAACTACTGGCTGCCGGTTGATCAGTATGTTGGTGGCATCGAACATGCCATCATGCACCTGATGTATTTCCGCTTCTTCCACAAACTGCTGCGTGACGCAGGTCTGGTGGATTCCGATGAGCCGGCAAAACGCCTGCTGTGTCAGGGAATGGTGTTGGCAGACGCCTTCTATTACACCGGCAACAGCGGTGAGCGCGTTTGGGTTTCTCCAGTCGACGCCAACGTTGAACGTGACGACAAAGGCCGCATTATTAAAGCCACCGATCCACAAGGTCGTGAACTGGTCTATGCTGGCATGAGCAAAATGTCGAAGTCGAAAAACAACGGCATTGACCCACAAGTGATGGTTGAGAAATACGGCGCGGATACCGTGCGCCTGTTCATGATGTTCGCTTCACCGGCAGAAATGACGCTGGAATGGCAGGAATCCGGTGTTGAAGGGGCAAACCGCTTCCTGAAACGCGTCTGGAAACTGGCCTACGAACATCTGGAAAAAGGTGCAGTTCAGCCGCTGAACGTTGCGACACTGAACGAAGATCAAAAAGCGCTGCGCCGCGATCTGCATAAAACCATCGCTAAAGTGACCGACGATATCGGCCGTCGTCAGACGTTCAACACCGCGATCGCCGCGGTAATGGAACTGATGAACAAACTGGCCCGTGCGCCGCAAGAAAGCGAGCAAGATCGCGCGCTGTTGCAAGAAGCGCTGCTGTCTGTGGTACGGATGCTGTATCCGTTCACGCCACACGTTTGCTTCTCACTGTGGCAGGCTCTGGGTGGCGAAGGTGATGTGGATACAGCAGCCTGGCCGCAAGCCGATGAGCAAGCTATGGTCGAAGACTCCAAGCTGGTCGTTGTGCAGGTAAACGGCAAGGTTCGCGCTAAAATCACTGTGGCAGCCGATGCAACCGAAGAGCAAGTGCGCGCGCGCGCTGCTGAGGAACATCTGGTCGCTAAATATCTGGACGGGGTTACGGTTCGTAAAGTGATCTATGTTCCGGGCAAATTGCTTAACCTGGTTGTGGGTTAACACAAGGAGGCGTTGTGCGACATCGTATTCTAACGTTGTTGCTGGGGTTGGCGGTGCTGGTCACCGCTGGCTGCGGTTTTCACCTGCGTGGAACCACGCAGGTGCCCTCAGAAATGAAAACGCTACTGCTGGATAGCGCAGACCCTTATGGTCCGCTGACCCGTGCAGTGCGTGAACAGTTGCGTCTAAGCGGCGTAACCATTGTCAAAGATGCGAAACGTAAGGATCTCCCTTCCCTGCGCATCATTGGCGCAACTGAAAGCCAGGATACCGCGTCTATCTTCCAGGACGGTAAAACCGCTGAGTACCAAATGGTGCTAACCGTTCAGGCACAGGTGCTGCTCCCGGGTCATGATCTGTACCCGCTGAGCGTGAAAGTGTTCCGTTCGTTCTTCGATAACCCGCTGACCGCATTGGCTAAAGACTCCGAGCAGGAGATTATTCGCCAGGAAATGCGTGAGCAGGCAGCCCAGCAATTGGTACGCAAACTGCTGACCGTGCATGCGGCAGAAGAAGAAACGCAACAAAAAGCAGCGGCCGCCGGTGAAAAAGCGGCAAGTCTCGCAGCACAATGATTCGTATTTATCCTGAACAACTTGCCGCGCAGCTCCGAGAGGGGCTGCGCGCTTGTTATTTATTAAGTGGTAATGAACCGCTATTGTTGCAGGAAAGCCAGGATCTGATCCGTCAGGCTGCACAGCAACAGCAGTTCACCGAGCACTACAGCATTTCGCTTGACGCCCATACCGATTGGGACGCCATTTTCAGCATCTGTCAGGCCATGAGTCTGTTTGCCAGCCGCCAGACACTGATGCTGATCTTCCCTGAGAACGGGCCAACCGCGCCGATCGGTGAACAGCTCGTCAAGTTGGCAGCCCTGCTGCATGACGATATTTTGCTGATACTGCGTGGGCCACGCCTGACCAAGGCGCAAGAAAACAGCGCCTGGTTCAAGGCACTTACTCCGCATGGTGCTTATGTCAGTTGTCAGACGCCAGAGCAGGCGCAGTTGCCACGCTGGGTAGCACAGCGCGCCAAAACCATGAAGTTGGAATTGGACGACGCAGCCAATCAATTGCTGTGTTATTGCTACGAAGGCAATCTGCTCGCGTTGTCGCAGGCGCTCGAAAGGCTGTCACTACTGCATCCGGACGGTAAACTCACATTGCCGCGCGTTGAACTGGCGGTAAACGACGCCGCGCACTTCACGCCATTCCACTGGCTGGATGCTTTGTTGGCCGGGAAAAGTAAACGTGCCTGGCATATCCTGCAACAGATGCAGCAGGAAGATGTCGAACCGGTGATCCTGCTACGTACCCTACAGCGCGAATTACTGCAATTGCTGAACCTGCAACGACGCATGGCGTCAGTGCCATTGCGCACATTGTTTGATCAATACAAGGTGTGGCAAAACCGTCGTAACCTGGTCACGCAAGCATTACAGCGGCTCTCCGGTGCCCAATTGCGCCAAGCAGTACATCTGCTGGCACAGATTGAAATCACCCTTAAGCAGGATTACGGCCAGTCGGTTTGGTCGGAGCTGGAAACCCTGTCAATGCTGCTGTGCGGCAAACCTCTGGCCACGAGTTTTTCAGATGCCCACTAAAACGCAAGACACCACCGTTCTGCACGCGTTGTTTGGCGGTACCTTTGACCCGATTCACTACGGCCATTTGCGGCCGGTAGAAGCACTCGCGGCAGAGGTTGGCCTGAGCCGAGTCACGCTGTTGCCAAACCATGTTCCCCCGCATCGCCCTCAGCCCGAGGCTAATGCCCAGCAACGGTTGAAAATGGTGGAGTTGGCCATCGCCGATAACCCGTTATTTGCCGTGGACGACCGTGAACTGCACCGCACAACGCCGTCCTATACCATAGAGACGCTGGAAGCCATTCGTAAAGAACGTGGCGCTCAATTGCCACTGGCGTTTATTATTGGCCAGGACTCGCTATTGTCGTTACACAAATGGCACCGCTGGCAATCGCTGCTGGATACCTGTCACCTGCTGGTGCTGGCCCGTCCGGGTTACAATGATCGGATGGACACCCAAGAACTGCAACAGTGGTTGGAACAGCATCAGGTGACCGATGCCACACAGCTTAGCCTAAAGCCTCAAGGCTATATCTATCTGGCAGATACACCACAGTTGGAAATTTCTGCCACTGAAATCCGCCAGCGCCGCCATCAAGGCCTCAACTGTGACGATTTATTACCACGTTCAGTACAACGCTATATCGAGTTACAGGGTTTATATCGCTAGCGAGAGCCGCATGATATACTGCGCCGCTATTTTTCAGGTATTCGCTGAAAACCCCGGAAACCTTAGCTGGCCGGGCAGTCACCAGCTGGCTTTCAGCGGCATCCTGCCGACTTATCATTGATTCAGGCCGCAATACGGGCAGTTGCCCGCCGCAGTCGAATGAACCGAACACACCCGAGGGGGAACCTTTGCAAGGTAAAGCGCTCCAAGATTTCGTCATCGATAAAATTGATGACCTGAAAGGCCAAGACATTATCGCTCTGGATGTACAGGGTAAATCCAGCATCACCGATTGCATGATCATCTGCAGCGGTACCTCGACCCGTCACGTGATGTCGATCGCCAACCACGTTGTGCAAGAAGCGCGCAACGCGGGTATGGAACTGTTCGGCATGAAAGGTCAGGAAGCTTCTGACTGGGTCGTTGTCGATTTAGGCGAAGTGATTGTTCACGTGATGCAAGAAGAAAGCCGTCAGTTGTACGAGCTGGAAAAACTCTGGAGCTAAGCGGTGAAACTGCAACTGGTAGCGGTCGGCACTAAAATGCCAGACTGGGTGCAGACCGGCTTTATGGATTATCTGCACCGCTTTCCGAAAGACATGCCGTTTGAGCTGACCGAAATCCCGGCGGGCAAGCGCGGCAAGAATGCCGATATCAAACGCATTCTGGAAAAGGAAGGTGAGCAGATGCTGGCGGCGGTGGGCAAAGGCAATCGTATTGTCACGCTGGATATCCCCGGTACGCCGTGGGAAACACCGCAGTTGGCGCAACAGCTCGAACGCTGGAAGCAGGATGGCCGCAACGTCAGCCTGTTAATTGGCGGTCCAGAAGGGCTAGCCCCTGCGTGCAAGGCCGCAGCCGAACAAAGTTGGTCGCTCTCGCCGTTGACATTGCCGCATCCTTTAGTGCGCGTTCTGGTGGCTGAAAGCCTCTATCGCGCCTGGAGTATTACAACAAATCATCCTTACCACCGGGAATAACCGGTGGTAACCGTGACAGAGTGAAATAAAGCAGCGGGATGAAAATAGAACGTAACCCTTTTCGCGACTATACGGCTGAATCGGCCCTGTTTGTACGCCGCGCCCTGGTGGCGTTCTTGGTCATCCTGGTGCTGACCGGCATCCTCATCGCCAATCTGTATAATCTGCAAATCGTCCGTTTTGAAGATTACCGCACCCGCTCCAACGAAAACCGCATCAAACTGGTGCCCATCGCCCCCAGTCGCGGCATAATCTACGATCGCAACGGCACTCCGCTGGCGCTCAACCGCACGATTTACCAACTGGAATTGATGCCGGAAAAGATCGACGATCTTAAGGCCACGCTGCAGGCATTGCGGCCAGTGGTTGATCTGACCGATGACGACATCACCAATTTCGAGAAAGAGCGCAAACGCTCGCGCCGTTTTGTCTCTATCCCGGTGAAAACCGCCCTGAACGAAGTGCAGGTGGCGCGTTTCGCGGTTAACCAATTCCGCTTCCCGGGTGTCGAAGTCAAAGGCTATCAACGCCGCTACTACCCTTATGGTTCTGCCCTGACCCATGTGATCGGCTATGTGTCGAAGATCAACGACCGTGACGTTGAACGGCTGGATAAAGACGGCAAACTGGCCAACTACGCCGCGACACATGATATCGGCAAGCTGGGCATTGAACGCTATTACGAAGATACTCTCCATGGTAAAACCGGCTACGAAGAGGTTGAAGTCAACAACCGCGGCCGAGTGATCCGCCAACTGCATGAACAGCCCCCTTCTGCCGGTCAAGACGTTTACCTGACACTGGATCTCAACCTGCAACGCTATATTGAGCAGTTGCTGGTCGGCAGCCGCGCGGCAGTGGTGGTAAGCGATCCACGCACCGGTGGCATTCTGGCGATGGTCTCGAACCCCAGCTATGATCCGAACCTGTTCGTTGATGGCATCTCCAGTAAAGACTATCAGGGGCTGCTGAATGACCCGAACCGGCCACTGATCAACCGTGCCACACAAGGGCTTTATCCACCGGCCTCAACGGTGAAACCATACATTTCCGTCTCGGCGCTCAGCGCCGGGGTGATCACCAAAAATACCACCCTGTTCGATCCCGGCTGGTGGCAATTGCCCGGTTCAGAAAAACGCTTCCGCGACTGGAAAAAATGGGGCCACGGCCGCCTGAACGTCACCAAGGCGTTGGAAGAATCAGCGGATACCTTCTTCTATCAAGTCGCCTACGACATGGGTATCGATCGCCTGTCGACTTGGCTGACCCGATTCGGTTACGGCGAATATACCGGCATCGATCTATCCGAAGAACGTTCCGGCCTGATGCCGACCCGCGAGTGGAAATTCAAACGCTATAAAAAACCCTGGTATCAGGGTGACACCATTCCGGTAGGTATCGGTCAGGGCTACTGGACGGCAACACCGATCCAGATGGCCAAGGCACTGACCACCCTGATTAACGACGGCAACGTCAAAACGCCACACCTGCTGCAAAGCACCAGAATCAATGGTGCCCTGGTTCCCTTCACACAGGAAGAGAGCAAGCAGATCGGCGATATTCATTCTGGCTTCTGGGAAATTGCCAAAGATGGCATGTATGGTGTAGCCAACCGTCCGAACGGGACGGCGCGTAAGTACTTCTCGGATGCACCTTACAAAGCCGCGGCGAAATCGGGTACCGCACAGGTATTCGGCTACGAAACCTACAACGCCCACAAACTGGCGGAACACCTGCGTGACCATAAGTTGATGACCGCCTTTGCACCGTATAACAATCCAACGGTATCGGTCGCCATCATTCTGGAAAACGGCGGCTCCGGTCCGGCGGTCGGGACGATCACTCGTCAGATCCTCGATCACATTTTGCTGGGCGACAACAATACGCAATTACCATCTGAAGCCCCACTGCCACCAGGCGTAGAGGGTGATTAAGGTAGAACATGACTGAAAGCCAACAAAAGGGCTCGATCTGGACCAAAATCCATATCGACCCCACATTCCTGCTCTTAATTCTGGCCTTGCTGGTCTACAGCGCGTTCGTGATGTGGAGCGCCAGCGGCCAGGATATTGGCATGATGGAGCGCAAGATCGGCCAGATTGTCATGGGGCTGATAGTGATGGCCGTCATGGCGCAAATTCCACCGCGGGTCTATGAAAGCTGGGCGCCGTATTTGTATATTTTCTGCGTGATCCTGCTGATACTGGTAGACGCTTTCGGCCAGATCAGTAAAGGCGCGCAGCGCTGGCTTGATCTCGGTTTTGTGCGCTTCCAGCCGTCCGAGATCGCCAAGATTGCCGTGCCGCTGATGGTGGCGCGCTTTATGAACCGCGATGTCTGTCCGCCTTCGCTGAAGAATACCGCCATTGCACTGGTGCTGATTTTCCTGCCAACCCTGTTGGTTGCGGCACAGCCGGATCTGGGGACCTCAATTCTGATTGCCGCCTCCGGTCTGTTTGTACTGTTCCTTTCCGGCATGAGCTGGAAGCTGATCGCCGTGGCCGCGCTACTGCTGGCCGCCTTTATCCCAGTACTGTGGTTCTTCCTGATGCACGGTTATCAGCGTGACCGCGTCATGATGCTGCTCGATCCGGAGACCGACCCACTGGGCGCCGGCTATCATATTATTCAGTCAAAAATCGCCATTGGCTCCGGTGGCCTGTCAGGCAAGGGTTGGCTGCACGGTACCCAGTCGCAATTGGAATTCCTGCCGGAACGCCACACCGACTTTATCTTCGCGGTATTGGCCGAGGAGTTAGGGTTGGTCGGGGTACTGGTGCTTCTGGCGCTGTATCTGCTGGTGATTATCCGCGGGCTGATGATCGCTGCCAAGGCACAAACCACCTTCGGCCGAGTCATGGTCGGTGGCCTGATGCTGATTTTGTTCGTTTATGTGTTTGTTAACATTGGTATGGTCAGTGGCATTTTACCGGTAGTTGGCGTACCTTTGCCTCTGGTCAGCTACGGGGGGTCGGCGCTGATTGTGCTTATGGCCGGGTTCGGCATCATCATGTCGATTCACACGCATCGGAAAATGATGTCTAAAAGTTTATAAGAGGTGAGTAATGCGTAAGGAATGGCTTTGGGTCGGCGTAGTCGCGGTGTTACTTTCCGCCTGTACCGCCCCGACCTCGGAACAGCAAGCGCCACCGCAGCAGCCCTATAACGGGCCCGTGGTGGAAATCGGCGGCGTTGAGCCTCAATATGAACCCTATAACCCTAATAACATGCAGGATTATAAGGTTAATGGCGACACTTACCGCATCGTGAAAGATCCGCAGAACTTCTCGCAAACCGGTCTGGCCAGTTCCTATGGTGAAGAAGCCCGTGGTAACACCACGGCCCTGGGAGAACAGTTCGATCCTAACGGTCTGACCGCCGCACACCCAACGCTGCCGATCCCAAGCTACGTGCGCGTAACTAACCTGGCCAATGGCCGTCAACTGGTGGTTCGGGTTAACGATCGTGGGCCTTACACCAAAGGCCGTATTATCGATCTGTCAAAAGCCGTTGCCGATCGCCTGAACCTGTCCAACAACACCAAGGTCAAGGTTGATTTCATCAATGTTGCCCCGGACGGCACCTTGAGCGGCCCTGGCACCATTGGTACCACCGTTGCCAAACAAAGCTACGCACTGCCCTCTCGTCCGGATCTCGGTTCCAGCAGCATGGGGACTCCCGTACAACAGGATATCCCTGTCGCCAGCGGTGCCGCAGTACGCCCGATTGACAACAGCAGCCTGAATACCGGCGATGACGCCCCAGCAGCAACCACCAGTAATAGTAGCCGCAGCGGTTTCCTGGGTGCACCGAGTGCCGTCCCGGCAGGCGTACTGGAAGGATCCGAACCTGAACCTGCAGTTAACGCTGCCGCCATTGCGGCCCCAGTAGCTGCCACAGCAGCCGTTGGTGCAAGCAGTATGGCTTCTGGCGGAAGCTATGTCGTCCAGGTTGGTGCACTGAGCAGTGCTGAACGTGCACAGACCTGGCAACAAAGCCTGAGCCAAAAATTTGGCGTGCCGGGTAAAGTGGCCGCCAGCGGCAACGTATACCGCGTACAGTTAGGCCCGTTCAGCAGTCGCCAACAAGCGGCTCAACTGCAACAACGCCTGGCTACCGAAGCGCAGCAACAATCTTTTGTCACTGCTGCACCTTAAACAGAGTTCCGGCAGAAATCGCGACTGATAACCATTCCTTTAGCTGAAACATTTTCTTTCAGCTAAAGCCAGTAAAGCGCGATGAGTCAGAGGATTGGCTAATGCCTGCCGGGATCTCATCTGTTATAGTGTGGCTCGTTTTTAACTTTACCCTCATGGATGTTGTAGTCTCGATCATGAAACAAGTAACTTCTTTCCGTTTAATCAAGAGCATAGCGCTCGGCACCGTTATCGCGATGAGTGCAACTACTGTTGCGCATGCCGATGACGTTAATATCAAGACCATGATCCCAGGGGTACCGCAGATCGATGCGGAAGCCTACGTCCTGATTGATTACAACTCCGGTAAAGTTTTGGCCGAAATGAACGCCGATGCGCGTCGCGACCCAGCCAGCCTGACCAAAATGATGACCAGCTACGTCATCGGCCAGGCGCTGAAAGCAGGCAAAATCGGTCAGGAAGACCTGGTTACCGTCGGACAAGATGCCTGGGCAACCGGCAACCCGGTATTCAAGGGCTCTTCGCTGATGTTCCTGAAGCCAGGCGACCGCGTACCGGTTTCCAAGCTGACCCGCGGCATTAACCTGCAGTCCGGCAACGATGCCTGTGTGGCGATGGCCGACTACGTGGCAGGTAGCCAGGATGCGTTCGTTAATCTGATGAATACCTACGTCAGTAAGCTGGGCCTGCAAAACACTCATTTCCAAACCGTACACGGTTTGGATGCACAGGGTCAGTACAGCTCGGCACGCGATATGGCGTTGATCGGCCAAGCGCTGATCCGCGACGTGCCAGATGAATACGCAATTTATAAAGAAAAAGAGTTCACCTTCAACAATATCCGCCAGATGAACCGTAACGGTTTGCTGTGGGATACCAGTCTGAACGTGGACGGCATCAAAACCGGTCATACCGATGCTGCAGGTTATAACCTGGTTGCCTCTGCAACTGAAGGCCAGATGCGCCTGATCTCTGCGGTACTGGGCGGTCGTACTTATAAAGGCCGTGAAACCGAAAGCAAAAAACTGCTGACGTGGGGCTTCCGCTTCTTCGAAACCGTTGCACCACTGAAAGTGGGTAAAGAGTTCGCCTCTGAGCCAGTGTGGTTCGGTGATACGGATCGCGTTGAGTTGGGCGTAGACAAAGACGTTTACCTGACCATTCCACGCGGCCGAATGAAAGATCTCAAAGCCAGCTACGTGTTGAACACACCAGAAATTCATGCCCCTCTGGCTAAAAACCAGGTTGTCGGCAGCATCAACTTCCAGCTCGATGGCAAAACCATTGATCAGCGCCCACTGGTGGTGATGAACGAAGTGAAAGAAGGTGGTTTCTTCAGTCGTATCGTGGATTACATCAAACTGATGTTCCACCACTGGTTCGGTTAACAGTTGAAATGGGCGAAATCGCCCCCATATACTGATTAACTTTAACTCCCGCTCCGGCGGGAGTTATAATTTATAGAATCGCTATATTGATAGCCGCACTCTGGAGCGCACATGAAAACTAAACTGAACGAACTGCTCGAATTCCCTTGCTCATTTACCTACAAAGTAATGGGCTTGGCACAACCCGAGCTGGTAGACCAGGTGGTTGAAGTGGTGCAGCGCCATGCTCCTGGGGATTATAACCCACAGGTTAAACCGAGCAGCAAAGGCAATTACCACTCCGTGTCCATCACCATCAACGCGACTCATATAGACCAGGTGGAAACCTTATATGATGAGTTGGGCAACCTTGAAATTGTCCGCATGGTGCTGTAATTCCAGCACAAACACCTGCTTTTCAACCCGGGACAGAGTATTCTCTGCCCGGGTTGCGCATTTTTGGTCAGCGAAATGCTGGTCGCGGGCCAGAGCGCCCGGTATAATGGCATTACCACTTCTGTAACCTGGCGATGACTCTTTTGCAACCAGACAAGATCATTTTGCGTCAGCTGGGGTTGCAGCCCTACGAGCCTGTATCCCAAGCCATGCACAACTTCACCGATCGCCGAACCGAGACCACGCCCGATGAGCTGTGGTTGGTTCAGCATCAGCCCGTGTTTACCCAAGGCCAAGCCGGTAAAGCCGAGCATCTGTTAATGCCGGGTGACATTCCGGTGATTCAGAGCGATCGTGGCGGCCAGGTGACATACCACGGTCCGGGGCAACAGGTGATGTATGTGATGGTTGATCTGAAACGCAACAAAGTTGGCGTTCGCCAGCTAGTCACGGCTATTGAAGATACCGTTATTAATACCCTTGCCCACTTCAACATCGAGTCACGCGCCCGTCCGGATGCGCCCGGTGTTTACGTGGGGGAGCAAAAAATTTGTTCGTTGGGTTTGAGGATCCGTAAAGGCAGTTCATTCCACGGCTTGGCCTTGAATGTCGCCATGGATCTTACCCCTTTCCAGCGTATCAACCCTTGTGGTTACGCCGGCATGCAGATGGCGCAGGTCAGCGCGCTTGTGCCTGGCGTTGGTATTGAAGACGTACACCCAGTCCTGGTACAGGAATTTGTTCATTTACTCGGCTACCCGAAGGTCGAGCTTCGTAACTGGAACCTGCACGATTATGAGTAAACCAATTCAGATGGAACGCGGCGTAAAATACCGCGATGCAGACAAAATGGCGTTGATCCCGGTTAAAACGGTGGTCACCGAACGGCAGGAGCTGTTGCGTAAACCCGAGTGGATGAAAATCAAACTCCCTGCTGACTCTACGCGCATTCAAGGCATTAAAGCCGCAATGCGTAAAAACGGTCTGCATTCGGTGTGCGAAGAAGCTTCTTGCCCGAACCTGTCTGAGTGCTTCAACCACGGCACAGCCACCTTTATGATCCTGGGCGCTATCTGTACCCGCCGCTGCCCATTCTGCGACGTGGCACACGGTCGCCCAGTCGCCCCGGATGCTAACGAGCCGGAGAAACTGGCTCAAACCATCGCCGATATGGGTCTGCGTTATGTGGTCATTACCTCGGTTGACCGCGACGATCTGCGCGACGGTGGTGCTCAGCACTTTGCCGATTGTATCGCTGCCATCCGCGCTAAAAACCCGACCATCAAGATTGAAACGCTGGTACCAGACTTCCGTGGCCGTATGGATCGCGCATTGGAAATTCTGACCGAAACACCACCGGATGTGTTCAACCACAACCTGGAAAACGTGCCACGTGTCTATCGTCAGGTTCGTCCAGGCGCTAACTACGAGTGGTCACTGAAGTTGCTGGAACGCTTTAAAGAAGCACATCCGCACATCCCAACCAAATCAGGCCTGATGGTCGGTCTGGGTGAGACAAATGCGGAAATCGTTGAAGTCATGCGCGATCTGCGTCGCCATGGCGTCACCATGCTGACTCTGGGCCAGTACTTGCAGCCAAGCCGTCATCACCTGCCAGTACAGCGTTATGTCAGCCCGGCCGAGTTCGATGAAATGAAAGAAGAAGCGATGGCGATGGGCTTCACCCATGCCGCTTGCGGTCCGTTTGTGCGTTCGTCCTACCATGCCGATTTACAGGCAAAAGGGATGGAAGTGAAGTAATCGCAGCAATGAATTGTTACGTTTCCAATCACGGAAACGGCAAAAAACGGATGTCCTTGTGGCATCCGTTTTTTATTACCCAACAAAAAGCGTAATTACTGGTCTTTCTTTTCCACGCTCTGTGGGTTGGACTGGCTTTCAGCCGTGTTTGCTGGTGGCGGTGTCGTATCATCACCGACAGCCTTTTTAAAGCCTTTCAGTGCAGCGCCTAAATCTGCGCCCAGAGAACGCAGTTTGCTGGTACCGAACAGCAAGATGATCAACACCGCAATCACCAGAAGTTTGGTAATACTGAGACCTTCCATACTCACCTTCTTATTCATATAGCGCTGCGGACGCAGCGAAAAAACAAACCTTGCCTGATAATATTTACCTACTTTCCCTGAGCCAAAACAACAGCAACATGTAACAGAGTGAGATCTTGCGCCAAGATGCCATTTTAAATGCCTTGAACATTAATCAGACTATTCTGAGTTTCGTAGCTGCATGGTACGCTGTCCTTCTACTCATTGGGGAGTTGCCGGATGTACACGCCTTCAGTCATTGATACCCGACGTTCCGGCCTCAGCTTTGCCAAACGCACCTATTTGCCTCGTACTGTCGGCCTCGGGGTCGGTTTTATCTGTGTGTTCTCGGTGCTTTATTCGCAGCAAACATCCCCTTGGGTATGGAGCCTGCTGATTTTCCATGGTTTTATCTGGCCACACCTTGCTTATCAATGGGCACGCCGCTCCACCATGCCTTTCAAGGCTGAAATCCGTAACCTGCTGATCGATTCGTTTTTTGGTGGGCTATGGGTCGCGATGATGGCTTTCAATGCCTTACCGTCGGTAGTCATCCTGTCAATGATGGGCATGAACAATATCGCCTCTGCTGGAAAATCACTGTTCCTTAAAGGATTGGCCTTGCAAGTGTTCAGTGCCCTGGCGATCAGTGCACTGCTGGGCTTTCCCTTTCAACCACAAAGCACGCCGCTGCAGATCTATCTGTGCCTGCCGATGATCTACCTCTACCCCACACTCTTGGGGTTGGTGACTTACCGTACCGCCAAGCGACTGGCGGAGAAAAAACAGGAACTGCTGCGTATCAGCATGCGTGACGGCCTGACCGGATTGTACAACCGCCGTCATTGGGAACATTTACTGCATCACCAATTTGACAGTTGCCGGCGCTACCAGCACAGCGCGACGCTGATTTTGATGGATATCGATCGTTTTAAAACCATCAATGACACTTTCGGACATGCGCTGGGTGACGAGGCACTGGCGGTGCTGGCAGAAGAGCTGTTAATTGGATTACGTGCAGTGGATATTGTTGGCCGCTACGGCGGAGATGAGTTTGGTGCCGTGCTGCCAAACACCAGCGCTGAGCAGGCAAGTATTGCGCTGGTACGTATTCAGGAACGACTGAATGATATTATTTTCCGTGAAGCGCCACAGCTACGGCTGAATATCAGCGCCGGTATTGCCGATTACCACAGCGATATGAGCGGCTATCTGGACTGGTTAAAAGCCGCTGACAACGCGCTGTACCGGGCAAAAAACAACGGGCGTAATCGCCTGGAACTGGCCATACCCGCGACTAAACGCGTTAATTAATAGCTTAATAACTTAGCAAAATACTTAGGTACCTCACGAAACCCCTCACGCTGGTAAAACGCATGTGCTCGTTCCCGACGGCTATGACAATGCACTTCAAGGCGGTCACAGCCGCGTTGACGTGCCAGTGCCTCCCCCTCTAACAGCAAACGCTGACCAACCCCTGCGCCACGGGCATTATCGTCAACACAGAAGTAGCTGATGCGGCAAATATCCCCAGCCAATGCCAGTTGGGGCAGAAAATGCAGTGATAACACGCCCTGCACCTCATCGCCTTCTGTCGCCACCAATAATGCCTCGTCAGGATGAGCTAATAGTTGCATCAAACGCGTATCAATAAAGGATTCTGTTCCGGCATAATCCAACGCTTCCATCAATGCCACAATGGCGTCTTTATCTGCCAATACTGCTGCCCTCACTTTCATTTCTGTTGCTCCTGTCACCACCGATACTACAAAATAGGCAGCGCCAGGTGTAATATCCAGCCAGCGCAGTAAAACTGCTACGCTAAACAACGGAGATGACATTCCTCCATAACCGCCTTCACAGGCTGATGATGTCTACGTAACCTCTCAGAGGGGTGCGTAGCATTGTGCCTGGACCTTTCTGAGTTTGACTTCCCATTTAATGAAAGGCAGTTTTGACCATGTTGAGTTCTTTATTGGCAGTTTTTATCGGCGGCGGTGTGGGCAGCGTACTGCGCTGGACCATCAGTATGAAGATGAACCCGCTTAATGCCCATATTCCCTTGGGAACACTGGCGGTGAATTTGCTGGGCGGCTTTATCATCGGCTTGGCTATCGCAATCTTCTCCCGGATGACGCATCTGGATCCCACCTGGAAGCTGCTGATCACTACCGGTTTCTGCGGCGGTTTGACCACCTTTTCCACCTTTTCTCTGGAAGTGGTGTATTTGCTACAGGATGGTCGTTTCGCCTGGGCTCTGGCCAATATGTTGCTCAACCTGGCGGGCTCGCTAGCAATGACCCTGCTGGCATTTATGCTGGTGATTTGGATTAACGGGCAGTGAGCTCAATTTCGTTGCCTTAATGTTTCCTTAATCTGCCCTGCGCATAATCTCATCCAGTATCCCCAACTGGATGAGAACTCAGATGTTTAGCCTGCCAAAAACCGCCACTGAAATTACCGCGACTCTGCTGTGTCTGCTGATTGTTGGCACCTTCATCAAGGTTTATCTGTTCGCCTAACGTTCAGCACCCGACACGACCTTTACAGTTGTGCTATTGCCTATTGCCATAGTTGCATTACAATTGAGAATGAACGTTCACACCCAGAAAGTGAACCCTACTTCTCTTGGCAAAGGATCGGGACATGATATCCACCAGCGACAGCAGGCAGGCTAAAGTACAGGCGCGTCGCGATCAGATTGTTGACGCGGCAAAACTCTGTTTTCGCCAGCACGGTTTTCACGCCGCCAGCATGGCGGAAATCGCGCAAGGTTCCCAACTGAGCGTCGGCCAGATCTATCGCTACTTCGACAACAAAGACGCGATCATCGAAGAGATCGTCAATCGCATCATCGCCAGTAAAATGCGGCGTCTGGAAGATCTCGGTGATCATATCAACCTGATCGCCGGCACTCTGGCAGCACGTACTCTGTTTCAACAACCCGGTGAAAGCGAAACCGATCACATGTTGATGTTGGAGGTCACTGCCGAGGCCACCCGCAACCCAATCGTGGCGAAAATGCTCAGCGATGCAGAAACACGGTTGTTCCACCATGTTTGCCAGAACTTACAGCGGCTCTACCCGCATTTCAGCGAGCAGGAAATCGCTGCCAGGGTGGAATTTATTGCCGTTTTAAGCGAAGGCACCGGTTATCGCATCCTCACCACACAAAAAGCCGATATCAGCTTGCTGAACGGCCTATACCAACAAGCTATCTCTCACCTGTTCAGGAAACCCTAATCCACATGACCAGACAAATAGCCAGACAACGTCTGGTGTACGCGCTCGTGCTTGGCCTGCTTGCCTCACTAGGGCCGCTGTGCATCGACCTCTACTTACCTGCCCTGCCGGAAATGGCAGGTGAGCTAAATACTTCTACCTCCACGGCTCAGCTCAGTCTGACTGCCGGTCTGCTCGGGTTGGGAGTCGGTCAGCTGATTTTTGGCCCCTACAGCGACAAACTTGGCCGCATGCGCCCGCTGCTGCTTTCGCTGGCACTGCTGTTGGTGGCTTCCCTGTGGTGTGCACTGGCACCCAATATCGACCAATTACTGATCGCCCGCCTGTTACAAGGCTTGGCAGGTGCGGGTGGCGCCGTTATTTCCCGTGCCATCGCCCGCGATCTCTATTCCGGACACGAACTGACTCGCTTTTTCGCCCTGCTAATGTTGGTCAACGGCCTGGCCCCCATCATTGCACCCGTGTTGGGTGGCGCGATGTTGCAGTTTATGGACTGGCGCGGGATTTTCGGTGTTCTGGCAGCCATCGCAGTACTGCTGTTTACTCTCGCCAGTTTGAAACTGCATGAATCACTGCCTGCAGAGCGTCGCAGCCAGGGCGGGATCTTGGCGATGTTGCAATCTCTGGGCGGGTTACTCACCCAGCGCCAATTCATGGGCCTGTGCCTCACACAGGGTTTTGTCATGGCAGGCATGTTCGCCTATATCGGCGCCTCGCCTTTCGTGTTGCAGCAGATTTATGGCCTCAGCCCGCAGATGTTCAGCCTGTGTTTCGCCGTCAATGGCGTCGGGTTGATCATTTCTGCGCAGGTCGCCAGCCGTCTAAGCATACATTTTGGTGAAAGGAAGGTACTCAAAGGCGGTTTAACATTAGCGGCGGTCTCATCGCTGCTGTTGCTGCTGGCTGCCGCTTTGCACGCACCACTAGGACTGCTGATGGTACCGCTATTCTTCTCGGTGGCGGTGATCGGGATTGTCGGCCCTACAGCATCATCTTTGGCGATGCAAAGCCAGGGGGACAAGGCAGGGAGCGCATCTGCGCTGATCGGCGTGAGCATGTTTGCGCTTGGGGCATGCAGCGTGCCACTCACCGGATTGGGCGGTACTTCCAGCGTGTCGATGGCACTGACTATTGTGGGCTGTTACGCCATCGCCATCCTGCTGTTTAGCTTACTGGTACGTAAACAACCGGCCTGAGTTACAGCAAAATAATAATAAAAAACCCGCTCAAGGAGCGGGTTTTAAGAATTTCGGCTACTGTAGCTTAGATAGCGATAACGTTAGCAGCAGATGGCCCTTTGGCACCGTTCGTGATTTCAAATTCTACACGCTGGCCTTCAGCAAGAGTTTTGAAACCATTGCTAGCGATAGCAGAGAAGTGAACGAAAACGTCCTTGCTGCCATCTTCCGGAGTAATGAAGCCGAAGCCCTTGGATTCATTAAACCACTTAACGCTACCTTTAATCTTAGACATCAAACTTACCTTTAACGTGAATGTAAGACACAAAACGTGTGTCCAGTACAGTACAGCAATTAGACGGGATTTTGTCCACAACCTGGATCACATAAAACCGATAAAAAGTGAAAAAATCCGTCTCAAACGGTGTAAAGCATGTGTCCTCTTGGACATTGCCGCACTGGGTAGTCCAATCCTCTTAAAACCCTGGCGAACAACGACCGAACGCCTGTTTCACGCCCAGTCAACGCACGTTGCCATCGTGATGCAGACACAATCGCTATGAAATATAACCAGATAGTCTTTTTGCTTCCGGCCGCCCTGCACTAGGGTTAAAGCTTACTAACCACTGTGAGCCAAGACTATGACCTGCCAACTGGCCGAAAAAATCGTCGCCTACCGCCGTGAACTGCATCAGAACCCTGAGCTGTCCAATCACGAGTTTGCTACAACCGCCCGCCTCACCCGCTGGCTGGAAGAGGCCGGTATCCGTATTTTACCGCTGGGGCTGAAAACCGGCGTAGTGGCCGAAATCGGCAGTGGGAAGGGACCGATCATTGCGCTGCGCGGTGATATTGACGCGCTGCCAATCGAAGAAATTTCCGGCGTTCCGTTCAGTTCACAGAACAGCGGCGTAATGCACGCCTGCGGGCATGATTTTCACACCTCGGTCATGCTTGGCGCTGCACATTTGTTAAAAGCACGCGAGGCCACTCTGCCGGGTACAGTACGTGTTTTCTTTCAGCCGGCAGAAGAAACGTTCAATGGCGCCCAGCACCTGATCGACGCCGGTGCGCTGGATAACGTGGCCGCGGTGTTCGGCCTGCACAATGCGCCGGAACTGCCCACTGGCACCTTTGCTACCCGCGCAGGCCCGTTTTACGCCAACGTCGACCGCTTCCAGATCCTGATCACCGGTAAAGGTGCGCACGCCGCCAAACCGGAACAAGGTGTAGACACTATTGTTACCGCCAGCCAAATTGTGAATGCATTGCAAACCCTGCCGAGCCGTAGCTTTAGCTCGCTGGAGTCGCTGGTGGTAAGCGTTACGCGCATTGAGGGCGGCAACACGTGGAACGTCCTGCCGCAGACCGTGGAACTGGAAGGTACCGTGCGTACCCATAGTGACAAGGTACGCCGCCAGGTACCGGATAAAATCCGCCAGGTTATTAACGGTGTAGCAGCGTCCCTTGGGGCAGAAGCTGAACTGCACTGGCAGGCCGGGCCACCGGCGGTTGTGAATGACGCACGCTGGGCAACGTTCAGTAAAACTGTCGCTGTCGAAGCGGGTTATCGGGTAGAAGAGGCCGAATTGCAAATGGGCGGTGAAGACTTCGCCCTCTATCTGCACCATGTCCCTGGCGTTTTTGTCAGTATCGGCTCAGCAAGTGAGTTCGGTCTGCATCATCCACGCTTCAATCCGGATGAGCAGGCGATTTTCCCCGCCTCACAATATTTTGACTTATTGGCAGAACGCACGCTGCAACAATTAGCTACTGCACCAGAAAAAACCACTAGCAAGGTGTAAGACTCACCCAATAATTATTTCGCAGTGCAGGGTATTCTGCGCTGCGATTTATTATTTCTGCGCTGTTATATTTGCTATTTTCAACATTTGAATATGCTGTTTTGTTGTTTTACATCCTGATGTCGCTCATCAATAGTGGAGCTCTACAGATAGCGCCGCATGGGCACTTAACAGGGTGATAGCAATGAGCAACAGTGCGAAGAATCAACGACAATTGCGCCTTGGCGCCATTTTGCATGGTGCATCAGGAAATATGTCGGCCTGGCGGCATCCGGATGCCACTGCCGATGCCAGTATTAATCTCGACTTTAATATTGCCACGGCAAAGAAAGCCGAACAGGGTAAATTGGATTTCGTGTTTGTGGCCGACGGCTTATATATCAATGAAAAATCCATTCCGCATTTTCTTAACCGTTTTGAACCGCTAACCCTGCTTGCCGCCCTCTCTGCCGCCACCAGTAAAATTGGCTTGGTGGGCACTTTATCTACCTCGTACAGCGATCCCTTTACCGTTGCGCGCCAATTCGCCAGCCTTGATCACCTGAGCAAGGGCCGCGCCGGTTGGAATGTGGTGACTTCGCCGCTGGAAGGATCGGCAAAGAACTTCTCACGTACCGAGCACCCAGAGCACAGCCTGCGCTACCGCATTGCCAGCGAATACCTCGACGTGACCAAAGGGCTGTGGGACTCGTGGGAAGCCGACGCCTTTGTGCGTAACAAGTACAGCGGCGAATTCTTCAGTGCCGGGAAACTCCATACCCTGAATCACCAGGGTGAGTTTTTCTCGGTGCAAGGGCCACTGAATATTGGCCGTACACCACAAGGCCGCCCGATCCTGTTCCAGGCGGGCGCATCGGAAGACGGCAAACAGTTAGCGGCCAAACATGCTGACGCGATCTTCACCCACCATGACACCCAGCAACAAGCCCAGACGTTTTATCATGACGTCAAAAAACAGCTGGTAGAACAAGGGCGCGAACCGGATGACCTACGGATCTTCCAAGGTGTCAGCGTGATCGTCGGTGACGACAATGAAGACGTGGAGCGTCAGTATTGGGAAACCGCACGACTGGTCAGCATCGACAACGCGCTCAACTACCTTGGGCGCTACTTTGAGCACTACGACTTCTCCCGCCATCCTCTGGATGAGCCTTTCCCGGATATCGGGGAGCTCGGACAAAACAGTTTCCGTAGCACCACCGATACCATCAAGCGCAATGCTCGCGAACGTAATCTGACACTGCGTGAAGTCGCGCTGGAAGCGGCTTCACCGCGCCCGGTATTCGGCGGAACACCGGAAGCGGTGGCGGACGGTCTGCAAAACTGGTTCGACACGCATGCCGCCGACGGTTTCATCATTAGCGGTGGTACACCGAATTCATTTGGCCACTTTGTCGATCGCGTGGTGCCGATCCTCCAACAGCGTGGTCTGTTCCGCAGCGATTACAGCGGCGATACGCTACGCGAGCACCTTGGCCTCAAGTTGCCACCGAATCAATTTACGCAATAACCCATGTATTTTCAGGAATATCCGTTATGCGAACAACCTTTAGGGTCCGCCCCTTAAAACATAACAGCCTGGGCGATTAGGAGCATACAGATGGCAAATGACGTTTTTATCCAAACGCTGCCGGACGATCCGCTGATCGAACCGGTAATTGCAGGGTTGTTCGGTGAGTACCGCCAACGCTATGGCGACTATTTTGGTGACCAGGAACAGGAATCCTTGAGCCTCTACGCTCCGCCGCAAGGTGCTTTTATCGTGCTACTGCGCGCAGGGGAGCCGATCGCTATGGGGGCGTTCAAACGCTACGATCCGCAAACCGCTGAACTCAAGCGCATTTGGACGCGGACGGATCTGCGCCGTCAGGGCCTGGCACAACGGGTGTTGCAGCAGTTGGAAACACTGGCGTGGGAACAAGGCTATCGCCAACTCTATCTGACCACCGGTTTTCGTCAACCAGAAGCCGTTGGCTTGTATTTAAACAATGGCTATCAACCACAGTTCGATACCACCGTCGACAGTGAAGTCTACAGCCACCCGCCTTATGACGGCCGGTTGCCGTTTCGAAAAAACCTGATAACAGCGGGCGCAGTCTGTTGCGCATCGGAAAGGAAGATTGCCTAGGGGATTGTCCCCTTCCTACCCCTTTTATCTGTTTCAGGAGACCTGCGATGTCCAAACAAGAAGTATTAAAAGTGGTGCCCGCACGCTACCCATTACGGCTAGTGGGCGCGCTGTTTTCGGTCTTTATTCTGGCTGCAATCATCCAGTCAGTGGCAGTTAACGAACGTTGGGAGTGGGGTGTCTTCGCCGAGTGGTTCTTTGCGCCTGCGGTTCTGTCAGGATTGGGGCAAACCCTGTTGTTGACGCTTCTCGGCACACTGTTCAGCATCATTTTCGGCACACTGCTGGCGCTGGCACGACTGTCGCGGTCTTACCTGCTGGCCTCCTTGGCATGGGGTTATATCTGGCTGTTCCGCTCGCTGCCACTGATTCTGGTGCTGATCATCCTGTATAACTTCTCTTACCTGTATGACGCGATTTCACTGGGCATACCCTTTACTTCTGTAGTGTTCGCCAGCTACCCGACCATTGATATTCTCAGCCAATTTTCTGTCGCTGTACTCGGGCTCACGTTGGTCCAATCTGCCTATACCGCAGAAATCATCCGTGGCGGCATTATCGGCGTGGAGTACGGCCAACATGAGGCTGCCGCCGCACTGGGTCTGCCGGGTTATCGCCGCACTTTCCGTATTATTTTGCCACAGGCGCTGCGTTCCATCATCCCCACGGGCTTCAACGAAATTATCAGCCTGGCGAAGGGCACTTCGATTGTCTACGTGCTGGCACTGCCGGAACTGTTTTACACCATCCAGGTTATCTACAACCGCACCCAGCAAGTCATCCCGCTGCTGATGGTCGCCACCATCTGGTACCTGTTCATTACCACGGCGCTGTCAGTCATTCAGTATTACATTGAGCGCTATTTCGCCCGGGGCGCGGTACGCGAACTCCCGCCTACGCCATGGCAGAAACTGGCTGGCTGGTTAAAACGTTAGGAGAATCCCATGTCCGAAGCCATTGATTATTATGCCCTGCGCGAAGCGCCGGTCCGCAACCTCGTGCCAGTTCCCGCACGTGGTCTGATTGAAATCAGTAACGTGAGCAAGTTTTTCGGTAAGCACAAGGCGCTAGATGACGTCAGCCTAACGTTGCAGCCGGGCACCGTCACAGTGATTCTCGGGCCATCCGGTTCGGGGAAATCTACCCTATTACGAGCCATCAACCATCTGGAACGCGTCGATGAAGGTTTCATCCGTATCGACGGTGATTACGTTGGCTACCGACGCAAGGGAGACAAACTGTACGAGCTTAAAGAGAATGCCATTCTCAAGCAGCGCATCAATGTCGGCTATGTGTTCCAGAACTTCAATCTGTTCCCTCACCTGACGGTACTGGAGAACATCACTGAAGCGCCCGTGGTACATAAAATTTACTCGCGAGCACAGGCGAAAGACGTGGCTTATCAATTACTGGATACCGTCGGTCTGCGTCACAAAGCAGACGCCTACCCACGCCATCTGTCCGGTGGCCAACAACAGCGCATCGCTATTGCCCGCGCGCTGGCATTAAACCCAAAAGTCATTCTCTTTGATGAACCCACCTCAGCACTCGATCCAGAGCTGGTTGGGGAAGTTTTGGACGTGATCAAAGGACTGGCGGATCTTGGCGTAACGCTGGTGGTGGTCACCCATGAGATTGGCTTTGCACGCGAGGCCGCAGATCACATTGTGTTTATGGTCGATGGGAAAATTGTCGAACAGGGTGATGCCCGTCGAGTACTGAACCATCCACAACATCATCGCACCATCAATTTTCTCAATAAGGTGCTGTAACCGGTGGGGCGCAAGACGCGCCCCGTATATTCATGCCACCGTAAAACGGCGTTTTTCGGCGGCAAAATCCAGCGGTTTAATACCACGCTGATGACGATCTTGTTCAGTTAACAGTGCCTGCGGAATAAACCAGGTCACTTCAAACAGTAACCCGTCCGGATCGTGACCATAAATACTCTTATGTACACCATGGTCCTCCTCAAGCCCAAGAATACCGCGTTGTGCCAACTGATCACGAATGCGCTCCAGTTCTTCCAGGCTGTCGACTTCCCAGGCCAAATGGTACAACCCGGCTGGCGGCTCGTTTTCCGCCGGTGGTTCACCGTTAGCACGAAATACCCCCGCTCTTTGCTGTCCCAGATTTTTGCTGAACAACGCCAGGTCGTGATCGTTGTCCGAATCAGCGGCTTGGGTAAACACTGCTTTGTCAGGGCTATCGGAGGCTTTGAGCTTAAAACCCAGAACCTGATGATAAAAATCCGCGCTCTGTTGCACGTCACTGACATACAACACCGCATGATTCAGCCGTTTAATTCCCATCGATTTTCCCTTTCAGAAATGAATAACGTCAGGCTGAAAATAGCATGTGGGTAGAAACCCGCTAAATGCCGTTATTGCATTATCAAATGCTGGGCACACAATCTGTCACTGCAAGGCATTCCGCGCTATCATAAGCACTGTATTGAACGACTTTATGAGAATGATGATGAACGGCAAGATAACGACTTTTTTTGAAGACAAAGGCTTCGGCTTTATTACCGATGAGAACGGGGAAAATCGTTATTTTCACGTGATTAAAGTGCAGAATCCGGAGCTGATTAAGAAAAACGCGGCGGTGACTTTCGAGCCGACCAACAACACCAAAGGCCCTTCGGCGTTTGCGGTCAAGGTACTGGCATCGAGCAAGTACATCATCATCGCCAACGAAAGAATCAAAATCACCAGCATTAAATCCTTCAACACCTTCACCAAAGAAGTGCCGGTGAAAGCGGACGTGGATAAAGAAAACACGGTGTTGTCTGTAGGCCTGCTGATGAATCGCATTCGCCCGCAGTCCGAAGATGCGCCGCAGACCATGCAGACGCTGCGTATGCTGACAATCACCACTTTCCAGAACGACACCTATACCTTCTCGGAACACGAGATCGACATGGATGAAACGCTGAAGGTGCTGAAAAGCCTCTAATCACTGTCAACCGCATATGCCTCTGCATGTCACGTTGCAGTTCGCTCATCCTCAGGTCTGGTAAGGGCCTGCATGCGGCACCCGCACTAGTCGGGCGAATATAATCGCCCCCCTACAGTAACTCCGGGACCGCTGTAGCTTGAAGAATGACGGCGATAAAACATTCGAAGCAATTTGATATCACCTGTGTTAGCGTGGGTTTTCACCTGACACAGGCCATTCATTATGTCTGATACCAGTAGTGTTAAAGGCTTTATCAACCGCTCGACTAAAATCGCCTGCCCTAAATGCGCCTACGTCACCACCCAAAAGTGCGCCACACTACGAAAAAATGTCATGCTGATCTGCCCAAACTGCGGCACAGAATTTGAACCTAAACAGAACTAAAAAAACCTACTTGAACATAATGTGGCCAATACTGTTACCACTGACCACATTAAACGACTCAACACGGTTACGTCCCTGCGATTTGGCGCGATAAAGCGCAATGTCTGCCATATTCATGAGCTGTTCCAGCGACTTCACTTCGTTCATCGCCAAACTGGCAACACCGACGCTAATGGTAATGTTCAACGGCGTTTTCCCTCTGGGGTACACATCGGCCTTTTCTACCAATTGCCGCAAATGCTCCCCCAGGGCCAAACCCTGAGCCGCCAGTGCACGCGGTAGCATGATGGCAAACTCTTCCCCGCCCAAGCGACCAAATAGCTGATCGTGACGCAGTTCGCGCCGAACGACATGCGCAAATGAAGCCAATACCTGATCGCCAACCAAATGGCCGTAGGTGTCGTTAATTTGCTTAAAATGGTCGATATCGATCAACAGCAGCGACACCGCCTCTTTCGACTTATGTTTATGATCCAACAACTCGCCTGCCTTGCGTGTCAGTGCGTTACGCGCCAACACCCCGGTAAGAAAGTCGTGATTAGCACTGTGCTCCAGCCGCCGGAGTAGCTTGCGATTAACGGCGATCGAACTCGCCAGGATCAACGGCCCCATCACCAACATGGCGATCCCCAGACGGGCTGACATCAGCGTATCGAGAAACGCATTATGATTGTTCGGCGTTTCATACAGCATCAGGTTGGCGGAAATGCTGCTGATCTCGGTCATGCCCGTCAGCAGTGTTAGCAAGGTCACCGTGAATAGCTGGTAACGCACCGCACACCACAACAATGCCGGGATCGGGAAAGCAATAGCGCCAGGCCCACCGATATAGACACTGAACACCAACGAAAACAACAAGGCCAACAGTGGCATACCGGCACGCAGTTGCCAGTTGATCTGCATTCGCAGCAATTGCTTGAGCCGGGGTGCTGCCAGCAGCACCGGCAACAACAGCAAATTGGTCGAGAATTGCTCGCTGAACCACGCCAGCCAAGCGATCACTGCCGTGTTGTTGTACAAACTTTCGTTACGCAATATCGACAAAGTCGATGCCACTGCGGCCCCGCTCAGGCTGGCGGTAAACATATACAGGATGGCCTGAGGTTTACCCATCCGGCGTTGCGACTTCGGCAGCATCAGCATTACGGCATAACCAGTGCCAATCAGAGACATGTTGCAAGCATTAAGCCACATCGCCAGTGACAGGCTTTCACCGTTAGCCAAATCAGCAGCAATCATCCCAAGATAGGTGATCAGCCACCCCGCAGGAGTGGCATAAGCCGGCTTGCGTAATAACAGGCCAAGCAAAATCGCATTCACCGGCCAAAACAGGGAAAGTGAGCCTATTGGGCGAGTAAAAATACCCAGTAGTGAAAGTAAAAATGCCAGCAGAAAAAGTGTGATCAACTGGATGGTGGCAGGCAAGCCATGTTTGGTGTTTATTCTGGCGTTCATCGCCTTACCCATATATTGATAATAACCAGAGCAATTCTACGCATATTCCCTCGACAAACATGATGAGGAGGACATGACAACCGGACCTTAACGTAAAAAATACAGACAATTCAAAACGAGATTAATGGCCACTCGTCCGACAATAATATCCAGAGATATCTATCAGCATAGCGCAAACCTATGCCAATCAGCATTAACGCAAAAAACCATAAAATTAAAATGGGTATTATTTACTGTTTCGCTGCTCTGCTGCCCAATATTTTCCAGCAAGTTGTCCAGAAGCGCAATTCATAAAAAAAGCCCGCACAGTGCGGGCTCGCTTGAAGAGCAGCTAATCGACAGTTACGACACAGCCATTGCATGTCTGTGCTATTGCTCATTGTATCGCCAGAAGCTTAAGCACACCTTAGCAACAAAAAACCCGGTCTAGGAACCGGGAATATTTGTACGAAATGCAGTGTTAGCCCAAGCAGGCTAATAACATGCACCACTTTACGCTTCAATTGTGTAGAGAAAATGAGCAAGGCATGCGTATAAAAAAGCACAGTACGAGGGCAATAACCCCCTTTCGTTGACGAAAGGGGGAGTAACCATTACGCCAGTTTGGCGGCAAAGCCTGCAACACGCTGGCCGTATAAGCTGGCAGTTTCCAAATCACCAGACAGCATTTCATCCACACTGGCATCGGCCGGTGTTTGCACCAATAGCCCTACTGAGCCACCCAGATTGTTTACATCGGTGCGCTGTGCCGATTTGGTATTAGCCGGCATCAACCCCAAACTGACCCACAGGCCACCGTGCTGCGAAGCCAACGTTTGCAGCGCGATCAGCGTCACCTGCTTATCACCGTTCAGGCTGGCACTGTTAGTAAACCCACCGAAAACCTTGTCTTGCCATTTGCGACTAAACCAAGCCTTTGAACTGGCATCCGCAAATTTCTTAAATTGCCAGGATGGGCCGCCCATGTAGGTCGGTGAACCAAAGATGATGGCATCCGCTTCATCCAGTTTCTGCCAGGCTTCTTCGCTGATATTGCCTTCCTGATCGATAGCGATCAGTTCCGCCTCAGCCCCTTGAGCGACAACTTTTGCCAAACGCTCGGTGTGGCCGTAGCCGGAATGAAAAACAACCACTGTCTTCGCCATAATGGACTCCAGATCATTGTATTAGAGCGCCGACGGCACTCGAGGATAATGTGATCCAATCTAATCAACTGGCTCTGGAGTGAATACCAAATTTATCTGACAGAGTTATTCAAAAAAACCGGACGCTGCTCATGCCCCCGCAACCTTCGAGCCTTGCTGCCGGGCGAAATCAATAAAGGCACGAAGTGGACGGGGCATTTGTCTGTTGGCGGGATAATAAAGGTAAAATCCAGGAAATGGCGGCGTCCAGGTCGTCAATAGCGGTAACAATCGGCCATCACGTACAGCTTCTGCCGCCTGACTCTCAAATAAATAGGCAATTCCCAACCCATCAGCGGCCGCACGCACCAGAACTTGCGGATCATCCACAATTAACGGGCCTTCTACTGCAACATCCAATGTTTCTCCGTCACGCTCAAACTCCCAGCGATAAAGGTTGCCGTTGGTTGGCCAGCGGGTATTCAGGCAGCGATGCTGGCGTAACGCATAGGGGGTTTGTGGCGTTCCATAGCGTGCCAGATAAGTGGGCGATGCGACCACGCACATCCGCTGTTTCTCCCCGAGAGAAACTGCCACCATATCTTTTGGCAGCCGCTCGTGCAGACGTACACCTGCGTCAAAACCGGCAGCCACAATGTCTACCAGCCGATCCTCAACGCTCAGATCCACAATGATGTCAGGATAATGTACATTAAATGGGGCCAGCAACGGAGCCAGATAATGGATAGCCGCCAGACTGGACGCATTGAGCCGTAGCGTGCCCGCGGGTTGCAATCGCAATGCCGCAGTTTGCGTAACAGCCGACTCAATCTCGGCCATGGCCGGCTGCAGCTGGGCCAAGAGCAGCGCCCCCGCCTGCGTCAGTGCCACACTGCGAGTAGTACGGTTCAACAGGCGCACACCCAACCGAGCTTCCAGATTACGCTGCGTTTGACTAAGTGCTGAAGCAGACATACCCAATTGCGCTGCCGCGCGAGCAAAACTGCCATATTCAACAATGGCCGCAAACGCGCGCAGTTCTGCGAAGTCACTCCCCCTCATTATGCTCTCCACGCTTAATAATTCATGAAGATTATAGCGTATTCAATACACTTCCAGCGGAGCCTATCCTTGAGGAAAACCACAGAGGAAACGCCCATGCAAACATCACTTGCCCTGAACCATTACCGCCTTTTGGGCCGTTCTGGCCTTCGCGTCTCGCCACTGGCACTTGGCACCATGACCTTCGGTACCGATTGGGGCTGGGGCGCAGAACAGGCAGAAGCTCGCCGGCTATTCGATGCGTATATCGACCACGGCGGTAATTTTATTGATACCGCCAACCGCTATACCGAGGGCAGCGCCGAGCGCTTTATTGGGGCGTTCTCTACCGGCCGTCGCGATCGCTTAGTGATCGCCACCAAATACACACTGCCAATGCAGCCTGACAACCCAAACTCGGGGGGCAACCACCGTAAAAGCATGGTTCGCTCCGTGGAGGAAAGCCTGCGGCGTCTGAACACCGATTATATTGATCTGCTGTATCTGCACGCGTGGGACTCCACTACGCCCGTTGAAGAGATCATGCGTGCCATGGACGATTTGGTACGCGCTGGCAAGGTGTTGTATCTGGCCGTTTCGGATCTCCCCGCCTGGCAAGCTGCCAGAATGCAGACACTGGCCGATTTGCGCGGATGGTCGCCGTTGATTGGCTTACAGATCGAATACAGCCTGTTGGAACGAACCGTAGAGCGCGAACTGATCCCCATGGCACAGGAACTGGGCCTTGGGGTTATCCCATGGTCGCCGCTGTCCGGGGGCATATTAAGCGGTAAATACAGTCGGCAAGACTTACAGCCGCAGGGGGAAGAGAACGGTACCCGGCGCGCAATGGTACGCAACAAGGGCATGCTAACCGAGCGCAATATTTCAATTGCCGACACCGTGCAGTCATTGGCCGACGAGTCCGGTTTCAGTCCTTCGCAAGTGGCCCTGGCCTGGACGCTGCGCAACCCGGCAGTGACAGCGCCGATCATCGGGGCACGCACGCTGCCACAATTGGAAGATAACCTGGGAGCGCTGGAAGTCAAACTAACGGAAGATCAGTGGCAACGTCTGGAAACAGCCAGTGCTATTGAGCTGGGTTTCCCTCATGATTTTCTGGCGTTGCAGGCCTCGCGCGACATTATGTTTGGAGAGTTAGTCATTTCCCGCAGATAAAAAAAATCCCGCTCAAGGCGGGATAAACTTAACAGGGATGGGTACTACACTACAGGGAATGGATAACACACAACATCATCGGGTAGCTGTTAAACTACCAGCCTTAATGTATAGAACTGTCATCCCTGCGTAAGGTTGATCCGGCAGATGTAACGTCGGATGGAAATGTGACACTTTTGCTTCTGCGCCCTCTGTTCATGGCCGCAAAATTCCCCCATCGCGCTCACAAAAATGATTAATAAACAATCAATGAAGGGCTATTGATAACGCTGAATGGTAAAGTGAGGTTCCCTACATCGACCCGGTGAAAGATATGTCTATCTTTGAAGCCCTTAAGATGTTCAGCGACACCTCAGTAAAAATGACCTGTCCAAAGTGCGCTCACGTTTCTGAACAAAATAGCCGAAAGGTGCGTAAAAACATCACCATAATTTGCCCTAAATGCGGTCACTACTTCCTTCCTGACGAAAAGTGATGTCCCCACCCCTTGCCTTTATTGGGCAACAGGTAGAACAGGTCACTTATTTATACGTTGTAATTGAATCTGATCGGCAAATTTTGCCTGTTCGGCTAATTCAATAAATTGGGCGGGAACATAGAACCCTTCCGGGGATTTAAGACGTTGCATATCGTGGCCTTTATGAATTTGCAGTTCACCTATTAATTTCATTTCAACGCCCGCGACCTTTACCGGCATCGTTAAACGTACAGGTGTGATCTTTTCGAAAGGTACGGGTGTAGGCAGGCGATTTTCACTGAGATCATAGTTGCGATTAAGCACGAGGAATTTGTCTGGCACCCGGCGTTTGCTATTCCACCAGTCACCGTCAACCTCACGAAACTTTCGTTCTGTTTCCTGTTTGCTAACTGCGCCAAGCTGAATAAGTGCCTTAAGCAGGGCCTTTTCCATAGCGGTGTTGTAGTGCTCCACCGTATCGCCATGCCCCTGTAAAAGTACGTTAATCGCGAGCCTTGCGCCTAATAAATTGGAGTAAAGATCTTCAGGCGAGAATGCAGAAATCTCTTCTGAGAACCCCGGTACAGACTGGAAGCCATACCACTGGGCGATTTCATGCCACTGAGCCAGTTGGAACGCTAAATGTCCAGCAAGCCAGGCTGCCAATGTATAGCGCTTCACACTAGACGCTGGCGGTACAAATGAATAGAGCTGAACCCGCCTTAACCCCAGTTCTTCGCTATAAAAAATACGTTGCCGCTGCCCCAGTGACGGATAAATGCGGGTAAAGAGGTAAAAGGTGTTATCCGCAGTGTCCCGCACATGGGCGATATCAATAAACCCTCCACGATGGGTATAGATCAGCCCATTTTTTTCCTCGCTCAATCCAACGATATTTTTCACCGCCTCAAGCGCACTATCGTTGTAATGGTGTTTTCCCAGTGTACTGAGAGTGAGTACATTGCCGATCTGGTAGACAGGGATCGGCATCCCTACGGCACGAACCTGAAGATCATAGCCAAATGCACAGCACGGTCGCAGTGATTCAGGCGCAACAAGATGTTGTGCCACAGGCCAAACCCGTTTAGCCTGCCCAACGGGTAAGATTTCCGCTTTGCCGGGCATGCTGTAATACCCAGAGACCACAAACAGCAAAGTGAGAAGAAGCCCACGCATTAGAAAGCCTCCGCGATTTGAAAATAAAACCCGGCACTCTCTTTTCCAAAACCCAGATCGAGGCGGATATTCATATTCGGTTTGACTTCAAAACGGTAGCCAGCCCCCACTGTTGGCAAGAGCGGATGTTGAGATAAATTCTGCGGGCTGTCTCCCAATGCACCGGCCCCCACCCACAACACATAACCGTGTCGCCAACTAAGCTGCTTACGGTATTCCACCTGCGTGCTGACCACGTCTTTATCGCGATAACGCCCCTTGTAATACCCGCGTAAACGTCTATCGTCGCCCGCCTCAGAAAGCCGATCCCAGGGAACGTCACCTTGTGTAAAACGCCCCCACACATCGAACGCAAGAACATCAGCGTCGTTAAGTGCAAGATAGTAATTATATTGCAGCTGTAGCGCGGTAAACCGGGTATCCGAGCCTAACTCAGGGTCAAAAAGGCTGTATTCTGCGCTGAAAAACTGCCCCTTCCGTGGGCGAGTAATCACGTCTCGCGAATCGTAGTTTAACGCCATCGTAGCCCCTGAACTTACCGAAGAGGTCGGCACGTCATAACGCGAAAAAAGATCACCCGCATGCGGTTGATCTACTGACGCGTGCAAGGACGAAACATCCCAACCAACCCCGGCATACAGATTACCCACCAGCCTATACAGAACCTGAGGGTGGAGACGAAATGAATCCTCGGTGTATTTCTGCTCGCTACCCTGTGCAGCGTCATAGCCTATTCCCCAAAATTTAGTGGGGACTTTCGCCACCGAGCCTTCAACAAAAAGCCGCCATTGATCATCGTGAAAAAACGTATAGTTTGTCAGCCCCAGACCCAACGCACCGCTGGTGGTGATAAGCCCGGTAAGTGATATGGAAGAGTTCTGCGTTTTTTTATCGGTAGGATCAACACGGTAAATCCCTGCCACGGCGATACCCAGCCCCAGTTTGAGCTCCGGTGTATAAAATGGGCCTGGGAGGATGCTCCAGTTAATGCCTCGCGCAGGATCGTATTGATTATCCGCGCCAAGTTTGCCCAAAAAGGTATCAATGGATTCACGCGACACGCTCTCAGCGTTCGCCTGCATCATTATCATACTCAGCAAGATACCGATCGAGATACTGGGCTTATTCATCAGAATCTGTATTCACCCGCCAGGAAGAAACTGTTGCGATCGTTAAAACCTATTTCGGTCAGCACATTAAAGTTTTGCGTGATTTCATATTGCGCCCCAACCAACATATTCCATGGGGAAGTCAGGTGCTGCTTCACATCAAAACGTCCTGAATCATCCCGATTGACCGCCGCTATCAGCGGTTGAAGCTCTGGGGGCATATGCAAGTCCGAAAGCTTTCCTTTGAACTCCTGCTGAACATCCTGGTACATGGCACCAAGCCAAATGCCCAAATGAGATGGCCCAGAAATCCCCTGTAAATTAAAGCGATAGCCCACGCGTGGCGAAATGGTTGTGGCCGATATCTTGCCATCGAGAATATCAAAATCGGTTTGGGTGTAGTTGGTATCCACCAATGTAAACCAATTGCCGTAACCCCCTGCGAGTGTAAAACCAGCGCCGTAGGTGGTGCCTTTAAAGTCGAGTGTGAAATCGATATTTTGCAAATCACCGGTAGTATTGAGACGATGGACCGCCGCAGCGATCACACGATCCAGCCCGGTATAAAGTGAGGGATCTGCATCCACTGAAACGTTAGAAACAGACGATCCCTTGGTGTATCCCACCAGCCCATAAATATTCAGGAAGGGGAAAACCCACATATCGAGGCGAAGGTTTTCGCTTTTGCTGCGCTCGCGCGTATGCGCCACATCGATGTTAAACAAATCAGAGGGAATAGGATGCGCGCCGAGGTTTAACCCGGAAAAGGTAATGCTATCGACATCCACATTCTGCCGTATATTCATATAGCTGAGGTTTGCACCAAACGGCAATGGTATTGAGTAGCCGCGTGCTCGGGCCTCATCTCCCCATATGGGAAACGTACTATCACTTTGCGTTGTTTCAGTGGTGGCCCCAAACGCGCTTCCCGATAAAAACAGCAACGGCAGCGCGACCCGCCAGGCACAAAAATTAACGCTATCCGACTCTCTACGCCTTAGCATCATCATCAAGCTCCCTCAGTTATACAGGGTGTTTAAGGCCAGGTTTCGGGGGGTCTACAACCCGGAACCCACATTGAAATAAACGGCCTGCTCATTGTCACTAAAAGCGACATCAATGCCGGTATGAAGCCCGAATTTGCGGGCGATCAGATAACGGAAGCCACTCCCCCACGCTACCTGTGTTTTTTCAAAAAGATCGCCCCGCTCCCGACTTGCTCCCCGCACCAACGAATCCTTGCAGGATCCAACGTGGGGCAACCTGCCACTCGACTTGTGTCTGTACGGTGCCAACATAATCCCCCTGAAAGCGATAACGGGAGATCCCGCGTAAATCGATATACGGACGTGCCATCGGCGGTAAATGGTTATCGGCGTTTGAAAGCGACTGATAATTTCCGGCAACAACAAGTGTTAAAGATGTGTTCAGCGGGTAAAAATACTGCCCATCGACAGTCAGCAAGTCATAGCGATAATCACCGCCTAAAAAATGGGTGTAAAACTGGTATTCGGCAGTAAGTGACACCCCATTTTGCGGATAGAAAAAGTTGTCTGTGGTGTCGTACTCCACCACCAGCCCCGTGCCTGATGTCGAACTAGACTCACCCAATACACGCTGTAGAGCATGGTTGATTAACGGTTGATCCGCTGAAATATCCATATTGGCGTAAAACTGCGACGCCCCGAGAAATAAAGGACTGTCCCCCACTCTGAACAGCAGCTTTTGTGTCCCGCCATAACCCTTTGTGCGAGTGTTAACCCCCTTACCATCGCCAAAACCCTCTACATCGCCGGTATAAATATTTAGGTTGATATCTGCGTAACCCAGCGCGACAAGATAACGAATGTGATCATCATTCCAGGTATGACGGTGTCCTCCGCCTACGAACCAGGTGCCGTTTTGCGTTGCACCACCGCCGAATAATGTCATGGCTGGGGGAATAAAATGTCCTTCAGGTGAAGGACGATGGGCGGCGGAATCATGTAAAAAAAGACCGAATAAACCGGCACCGTAACCCACTGCAGGTTCGGTAATCACCATAGGGACGGGTAAAAATCCGTAGCGGTTATCGCTCAGATAATCGCCCATATCCAGCATGCCATCGTCAGCATCAATAAACCCGGTAGCACCGGTATTGAACGGTTGCATCACCACTATGCTTATTGCACACAGCCAGATGTGTACCTTGCTCATACCTGCTTATCCGGAGAGATCGCTGGGGCTGCAAACCAGTTTTCACTGGCTACCATTACGGCATTCTCCGGTTGGTTTACAAAATTCGGTGACATGATTTGTACGTTGAATTCGTTAAACACGTCCTGAATGTGGCTATGCAGTCGACTCTTCACCCCTGCCAACGACTCCCCCGGTAATAACCTGACCTGAAGTTCATAGGCGATGTACCAATCCATCAAACTCAATTGACGTACCAGCGGAGGAGACTGATGATCAACACCTTCGGTGCGACTTGCTGCCAGCTCCAGCATGGCATGAACCTGGCGCCAGGGGGTGTCGTAGCCGATAGTGATGCTGGTCGTCAGATTCACACCACCACCAGGGTTCTGCGCGCTGAGATTGGTGATTTTTCCGCTGACGACCACGGCATTAGGGACAGTCACAATATAGTTTTCACGTGTGATTATTTTAGTCGCTAACATACCGACTTCACTCACCTGCCCTTCATTGTCGGCGATACGAATCACATCTCCTTTTCGCAGCGCACGGGAGTAAATCAAGACCAACCCACTCATCGCGTGATTCATTACACCTGCCGAGCCTAAGGTCAGCATCAGCCCAAAGAAAATACTGATCCCTTTAAAAGCCAGTGAGTTAGCACCAGGTAAAAAAGGATAAGCTGCCGACAAAGCAAACAACCAGACCATGACCGAAATCAGCTTACGCGTCGCCCCTACGGTTTCCCTGTGTAATCCGGGAATCTCCAGTTGTCCGTTTTCAACACGTTTTAAAAGTACCTTCAATAACTTAAGGATAAAGGCAGTGATGAGGAAAATAATTAGAACAATCGCGAGCCCTGGAAATGCTGAGATAACTGACAGCGAGATTTTCTGTAAAACATCCACCGACCAGTTACCCAATGATTCCCCCCAAATGCGGGTCCAAGGAAATTGGCGAAACAGCCAGCTTAACCAGAAGTAAAAAGCGGTAATCCCCAACAGAAACATTAATAACGCGTAAAACCTAACTTCGAATGCCCCGAGAAATTCTCGCCAGCTATGCGGTATCCATCCACGCTTAAGCAGCACTTTCTCCGCGTAATATTTTTTGACCCGTTGCCAGGATTTGAATGCGACGTAGTACAGCAAGCCAAGTAAGAATGTTGCTGCCACGGCTTTCAGCGTTGCAATGGCCAGATAGCTCGACGCGTATTGGTCCTTGAGAGATGAACGTTGGGCATCAAACCGTGCCAACACACGTTCCGTGGCTTGGTCGAGTGTAAGATCATCGCCCTCATCCAGATCGCCCTGGGCCAGCAGCATCAGTGGTTTGTCGTTGATGGTCAACAAGCGCCCTTGCTGCCCATATCGCTGAACAGCTATCACTTTAATGGGGTGTTTTATATCCTCTTCCGTTAACGAGCGCAGCGTATTGCGAATACGCAGCACCCGCTCCTCCGGCGTGGTCAGGCCAAATTTCGCCTGTAGCATAACAATGGGCTGGTGAAAAATATAAACGGTGCGGGCTTGTTCTTGAACAGAGGCTAACTGTCGCGGTTCTGCCGCAGCCAATTGAAATGATGAAAATAAAGATGCCCATGCCAGAAGCCATATCAGAGACCTAATCATAAGCATCACCCGAAATTTAGGAATTTTATTTTATTATTCAAGCGCACGCATAAAACGGGCTTGGAAATACTTCCGTTTTGAGCATAGACCAGCCTTAGGCATATTCAAGGTGGGTGTGGACGAAAATAGAGGACAAATGATGAATGGCTGTTGGGGATCTCATTTTTACGTGATAGCCCACTTTAATTGACGGGGTCAAGGGGGGAATCCCCCCCTTTCTTATTTTACGGGACGAACAACGAACAACCGTGACTCGAATCCACCACTTTTAAACGTATTGGTATTAACCCAACCTGGTTGAGAGCGGCCAAAATCCTGATTGAAATCACCACCGCTGACCAACCAAACCCGTCGATGGGTCGCAGAAAGAGACTTGAGATTATCGACGTAGGTTTGTGCCGCCCGATCATGGAAAAAGGTACCAAACCCGTAGGCATTGGGCTTACCGGAAATGCCATTAGGTTTCGGCGGTGTATACAACAGAGCACGATACGTTTTCTTGTTGTAATACACATAGCTCAAGTAATTAAACATATTACTCACAACCACAACATCATCAGGCTGATAATGGCTGTTGATATAATGCACCATTCCCTTAAATTCATCTTTATCTGATGAGTAATCATGACGCAACCCACTGCCAAACAGCAGGCTAAAAAATAGCAACAACGAGACTCCACGAACCTTGCTTTTACTTTCTGAAATCATGACCGCCAAAATAATCGGAATACCTAGTGCCGCAAAAAATAAATAGCGGTCAACAAACAGCGGCGTCCGCCAGGAAATCGTAAAGACCAAAATAACGGGGATAAATACGCCACAGAACACCAACAGCTTAAACTTGCTTGCCACTCCGCGTTGCAACATCAGCAGGCAAGATAACCCGATAAAAAGCGCCGGCAATAACCAGAAAATACCCCAGAAATAGTTTCGGCCATCGTCTCCGATGAAAAAACGCCAAAACATGGCGGGCAGATCACTCAATAATACGTTTGGGATCCAACCTACGTCCCCACCAACTCTCAGCTCGGCAATATGCGCCAACAAATTGAACAGCACTAACAACCACGGGATATAGGCCAACCCTATCGTCAGATTGGTCAACCACCACACCGGTTGTTTGAGATAATTCACCGGCTCGTCACGCCGGAACGACAATACCAGCAAGACGGTCCAATGGCTGAATAAGGCAAAAATAGTGAAGTAGTGAGTATAAAAACTCAGCGTCATCAACAGCGCATAGACGAATAAATAGCGGCGGTTGTCCGGTGTTTTCAGCCACATTACCAACGCCATGGTGGCTGCAATCGTCAACATCCCCATCAGTGCATACATCCGTGCTTCCTGGCTGTAGCGCACCGCCATCGGCATGATTGCCACTAACCAGCCGGCCAGCAGCGCTGCCCGTTTGCCGGCAACCCAGCGGGTCAGTTTGATCGTCAACGCGACCGTAATGACGCCAAACACTAAACTGAGCGAACGGACCGCCAAGATGCTGTCACCAAACAGGGCCATCCAAGCGTGCAGTAACAGATAATAAAGCGGAGGATGAACGTCAAAAGAAGCATGGTACAACAATGCAGCCACGTCATAGCGACTGGTCAGAACGCTGGATGCCTCGTCACACCAAAAATATTTGTCGGTTAAAGAAATAAACCGAATTACGGCTGCGAATATGACGATCAGATACGCATAATATCTATAGCCGATGCCCTTCACCCTATTGCTCGTCATGGGAGTATTTGATATTTGTTGCAGTGACATAGCCGCATTCCGCCGGGTTGTTCCACACAATGTGGAGACGCGGTGTCATCATTGCCGAGAACAGGTAAATGGCGACTCAATCATCGCGAAAAAGTCCGTGAATTTTTGCCGGAAAAACCACATTATTTGACACTCCGCCCATGAACTCCGTGTTCCCCCCACAGATACCCGGTCCAAGACAGAACATACTCACGCATTTTCCTGCCAGCAGCCGTCCCAAAAGCCGTACCACGCTAAACTAAAGAGGCTTGAACACAACATGCTGACAGACAGCCATAAACGCTATTAAAGGGAGTGCCCTCATGCACAGAGAACGACACAGCATAGAGAAGATAGGTTGGCTCAGAGCCGCAGTCCTTGGTGCTAATGATGGGATCGTGTCTACTGCAAGTTTGCTGCTGGGGGTAGCATCGGCCAACGTCACTCACCAAAGTATTTTGCTAACCGGCATTGCCGGTTTGGTCGCGGGAGCGATGTCGATGGCGACCGGCGAATATGTCTCCGTATCTTCTCAGGCCGATACAGAAAAAGCGGCGCTAGCGGAAGAACAAGCAGAGCTGGATGCTGACTACCCAGGTGAACACCGTGAGTTAACAGCAATTTATGTCCATCGAGGCCTGGACGTTACGCTGGCAAAACAAGTGGCTGAAAAACTGATGCGCCATGACGCTTTAGCAGCACATGCGCGTGAAGAGCTAGGCATATCAGAAATCACCACTGCCCGCCCCTTACAGGCGGCTTTGGCCTCTGCTGCGAGTTTCTCGACGGGGGCCATCTTGCCTTTACTGGTCGCCATGATTGTCACTGGCGCGTGGGCGATCCCAGCCATTGCTCTTTCTGCATTGATATCTCTGGCCATCCTGGGTGGTGTTGCCGCTAAAGCAGGGGGTGCCCCGATACGTCCCGGTATGGTTCGCATTACGTTCTGGAGCGCCCTGGCGATGGCGATGTCATCGGGCGTTGGTGCGCTTTTTGGTTCGATGGCCGGTTGAGGTCGGCGCCCCTGTGAGCCCCTATTCTGGTTATAAAATAATGACACACACTACCGGTAATGCATTCAAAATAATTCCCCAGGTAATACTGGAACGTAAAATAGTCTCGGCTGCTATTGCAGGCGCTATTTTATCCGTTAGTCCTTCAGTCTTTAAATAATCAGACAAACGTCCGAGGTTGCCATTAAATTCCTTCATCAGTGACTTTAACGCCTTTGGCAACAATGCCACCAGCGAAGGAATTTCAACGGGTTTAAACCCACACAAGAACTCGACCAATTCGCCGTAGCGAAGACCACTAAAGATATTCTTCAGTAGAGAGTTATCCAACTTCGGGGCCAGCTGGCGTTGAATATCCGATTCAAGCAAACACCAAAATGCCCTTGCTGCGTGACCTTTTCCCATCTCGTTCAAGGTCGCTAAAATATCCTTTACGGGTAATTCCTGAGTGGTCTGCCGTATTGCATTTTGGTTAGCCAACCATACCGGACCACAGCATTTTCCGACGTAGGGTGGATAACCAAGGATATCCTTAACTAATTCAAAGTTATTGCTCAACAACGCCCCCAACTCTTGGCGGCTTGCTGTTTCCATTCTGGCTTTAAATACCATGACACTCTCGGCTCAGTCCCTGTAGGTGCGCAGAACCATATCAATACAAACGTATTGAAAAAAGACACTTTGCCAATATTTACAAAGCTGCATCGTGCTCCATCAGGGCATCTACTAACACCGGATCATCATCATGTCATTTGGATATAACAACTTGGTACGCCAGGCAAAGCTCAGTCGCTAATTTTCGGATACGCGCATCCGGCCCCTAACCATCTAACCGAGCAGGCACGAAAAATTGACGCCATATTAGGCGTGAGCGACGCAAATACGACACAAGAGGGAAATCAAGCAGGATGGGGAATTGCGTAAGCGATTGAATCGAAATGGTACGCCCTACAGGGCTCG
Organism: Serratia grimesii NBRC 13537; assembly: GCF_001590905.1. Taxonomy (GTDB): domain Bacteria; phylum Pseudomonadota; class Gammaproteobacteria; order Enterobacterales; family Enterobacteriaceae; genus Serratia; species Serratia grimesii. Next base: position 259,920 of record NZ_BCTT01000005.1, on the reverse strand, counting down.
AACCTGTGACCTACGGCTTAGAAGTGCGAAGGTTATATGCTTTTAAGCCTCTAAATAATCACCTAAAAATAAATAAATTTCTTTATAAACATGATAATAACTGAAATGTCGTGTTGATGTAAAATGATCGATGTTGATGCTTATAGCTCTAATTTACTTACACCAGCCGTTACATTAGAATTCGGTGTAAGTATTCTTTCAGGAGGCAACAAATGGCGCTTGCCAGACAAAAACTCACCTTTGAACGGTTGCGTAAATTCGAGCTGACTGACGGAAAATCACAAGAGTTTCTTTGGGATTCAGACGTAACAATGCTGGCTTGCCGTGCAACTAAAGGGACAAAAGCATTTATCTTCCAGAGTGTGTTTCTTGGTAAAACTCTGCGTATGACGATTGGCAAGATTAGTGACTGGAAAATTGATGATGCCCGTAGTGAAGCACGGCGACTTCAGACGCTTATAGATACAGGGATAGATCCCAGAATTGCTAAGGCCGAGAAAATTGCTGCCGTAGAATCACAGCAGGCTGAATCACGCAGAGGGAAAGTTATGTTCTCTGCCGCATGGGAAGAATACCTCAAGGAATTGAAAACTGGCATCAGTGCTAAAACTAAACGCCCTTATTCTCCGCGCTACCTCGCAGACCATATCAGGCTTTCAGATCGTGGTGGAAATGCCAGGAAGATAGGTGATGGTTTAACTATTGCCGCGCCGTTAGCATTTTTCCTTGATTTACCACTATCTGAAATATCTCCGGTGCTCATTACTGAGTGGCTAACAAGAGAAAGGCAGACACGCCCAACCGTTACGGCCAATGCTTACCGTGTGCTTCGTACATTCTTAAAGTGGGTAAATGACCATAAGCTGTATCAAGGCATTATTCCCTCCGACATCACACAAGATCGCAATGTCAGAAAAATGGTTCCGGTTTCAGCCAGCAAGGCCGATGACTGTCTTCAAAAGGAACAGCTGGAAGGTTGGTTCGCAGAAGTAAAGCGGCTAAGCAATCCGGTGATCTCAACTTATCTTCAAGTTCTTTTGCTTACAGGTGCAAGGCGTGAGGAAATCGCATCCCTTAGCTGGTCCGATATTGATTTCAAATGGTCCAGTATGCGTATTAAAGATAAGGTCGAAGGTGAACGAACAATTCCACTGACACCATATGTCTCGGCTATTTTGTCTGAACTTGCTAAGTTTTCGAATGTTGACACTAGTACTGACAGCTGGGTTTTCTGTAGTGACAGTAAGAGCGGCAGAATTGTCGAGCCAAGAAAGGCACATAATCGAGCATTAAGTCAGGCGAACCTGCCACATATCAGCCTTCATGGTTTACGTCGTAGCTTCGGTACTCTGGCCGAATGGGTCGAAGTACCAACAGGAATTGTTGCTCAGATAATGGGACATAAACCTAGTGCTTTAGCGGAGAAACACTATCGCCGCCGCCCATTAGATTTATTAAGGAAATGGCATGAAAAAATTGAGAGGTGGATCTTACAGCAAGCAAATATTGCAAAAAAATAACCGTTGATATGTGTTGATTTCATTTAATATCAATAGATTACAGAACTACACCTATTGTTGACATAAGTATATTTTAAGGTTTAAATTCCATCGTCCACTTTTAAATCAGGAGATAAATCATTATGTCTAGTTCTTTGATGTGTTCTGTGCAAACTAGCTCAAAGGCTATCAGAACACGATGGGGTATTCATTCGAGTAAGTCGCAACAAAGCTGTGCTGAGTCCGAATTTCGGGGACAAAAGTTGCACGTGAGGATTCAAGCTGCCCTTGAATACCTCAATGGAAAAGGCTCCTTGTACAAAAAAAATAATCGTAATACGGTACTGGGTAATTTTATTGCACGTATCATTCCGTACAAAAATCAGGCTCCAAACTCGCAGGGTAGTTCTTCAAAATCAGTTAAAAGTACCTCATCAGGTTCAAGTGATGGTAGTGACCCCGATCCTGAAGCTTATTCATTCCTCTTTTCTTCGTATTATGCTTGGTCTTTGTTTTCCCTTTTAATTTCATTCCCCTTTGTATATGCCTGCATCTCAATCATTGGGGTGGTAGCATGAGCATATATGAGCAATCTAAAACACCTCTATCTGAACTTGTTTCCACAAGTGAGTTAGCACATCTACTAAATCTTAAAGCCCAAACAATTAGAAAATGGCTTTGCCAAGACAAACTGCCTAATGGTTTACCGCGCCCAAAGAAAATTAACAGCCGACATTATTGGTTACGCAAAGACATTGATAGATTCCTATTAACCTTCTCAGCATATTGTAACTAACATAGGCCTCAGAGTAATAACTCACCAGCTATTCTAAAGAATAGCTGGCTTAATTAACATAAACAATCCATTAATAGCATAGAATAAATCATCACTGTTTATCACATTTTACATTAACGAAATTCAAGGATACATATGAAAAAACGCATCACTTTCAGCGCAAACAAAAAATCTACTATTGATGCAATTGATGACTATAGCCATGCAAAAGGATACTCCAGATCAGAAGTGATATCATTTTTGTTAAACGCTACTGCCCCAGTATTAAATAAAATAACATCGCAATATCATATAGCTCAAACTTTAGAGTCAACATTAGGCTGTATTTTTGAAGAGAAGGAATCCTTAACATCACGGAGTGAGCCGAAATTAACCTATGAAGAGTTTTTTTACTCTGTATGGAACACTCATATTCGACACAGGAACGAAGTTATCGATCAGGATTTTTATGCACACAAAATACCTCATGATAAGATGGGGAAGAGTGAAAAAAAATTAATTCATGAAAAGCTCTCATGCATTATAAAAAGTTTTCATGTGAAAAAAGCAATTTTTATTTACACAGATCGACGCGTGAATCACAAGCATCTTATTGCAGGAGGGTTATCGAATATCATTCTGATAAAAGAAACAGTTTATGATGATTATTTTTTTGATTTTAGCAGTATTGTGATTATGCCAACCTTTGAACTTATTACATTTGGAGTTGAAGCAGTGTTGAAACGAAATAAAATCCACCCTGAACAATCATGCTATTGCTGGATACCAATTTATTACACAAATGATCTAGCGGTAATGGTTCCGGTCATTGCCGAAGGCGATGCACCTCAAAAGGCGATAAAAGGAAGAGACGCCATCATCATTAACCCCTTTAACGGTGAAGTTAACCATACATTCTGATACCAATATTAAGCATAACCACTTAGTTTGCATACATCTCACCAGTCTGGAGTTGGTGTCCAATAGCTAGAGGAGGACAAAGATGCCTACTAACAATACAAACTCAAAGAAAATGCAGGGAAGACCTGAAGGAAGTAAATATTTCCCTCTAATTCAGAATGAGAAGGCTAAGCATTATTCTCAATCCAAGGTGGCAAGGATCTTAGGAATAAGCATTTCCACGGTAAAAAGACACTGGGATAATGGTATCTTTGGGTGATTATAATTGCAGAGTTACTTTTTAAGTTTTTTACTGCATGGATGTTGGCTTGATAACAAGTTCAATTGTTGGAAAGGTATTATATAGCAATGATTACTATCAACAGTTAATTAACTACAGACATTCATCTGTGTCTTATCATATTACTCTATACGGCTTTAGAAAACCGTAGAGTTAACTACAAGGGTATACATATGGAATTATATCATGGTTCCCATGGTGAGCATGTGCTCGCCTATAGAAAGCATATTGAGCGAGTCGTTAATGATGCTGTCAGTGAATTCCCTAGAACAATGGCATTACGTGTTGATGCCCATTACCCCCCTATTTTAGATAGAGGTGATACGGTTTGCTGCTTTCCTAATCTGGAGCCTGGCGCGATATCACGTTTCCGAAATGCGTTAAATGCCATACTGGAGGCCAATGAGAAAGCTAGAGCAGTCCCCGGTAAAAGAATATATCCAAACCGTGTTCGTCATGTTTGGGTGCGGGAGTTTTCTGATGAGGGTAAATGTCACTTTCATCTTGGTCTTTTTTTTAATAAAGATGCCTATTATCACTTGGGAGATTATGAAACTGAAAGTAATCTACGAATGATGATTGCAAGGGCATGGTACAGTGCACTGGGGTTGGAACTGGATGATTATCCCGGATTAGTTCATTATCCTGAAAATTGTCGTTATATATTAGATGTCAATGATGTCAGCTTTAAAACGGAATACAACAACCTACTGAATCGTTTAGATTATTTAGCCAAGTTTGATACTAAATTATTTGGCGGTGGAGATCGGAACTTCGGTTGTAGCAGAGGGTGATTTATTTTTTTGAGACAATGGCCTTTCTTATACGAGAAAGGCCCCAACCAGATAACGTTAATCTTTCAAATAGTCACTAAGATTTCTAACACCTTTCTTGAATGCACCTCTGATTATCATTTCTATAATATGAGTATTCCAATCATTGATGTATGAAGCGGAGCTGTAGGTTTTTTTGTCATGTTTTGAGCTAATAATGAATTCACCATTACTGCTTGAAACAACAACATCGAACCATCCCACACGAACTCTCTCTGTCGAGCCAAAGAATTTATGTTTTAGCAACGTAACACCAGCATCATCTATGATAAAGCTACCGATGGTAATTTTTTCTCCATCATCGAGATTCTTTAGCATATTGATGATTAATCTTATGCCCACAGCACGCCACAGAGCGTTCTGGAATCCATTAAACACCTTCTCATCTTTAAGTGTAATAACGGCTCCACCTGAATTATTCAGACCATACGCGGAGGACAAGGAGTTGGTAAAACCAATGGTGTAGGTTGTACCCGTTGGCACCCCATTCACCGAGTTACGAACTGCACCCCAGCGCAGAGCGTTGATATCTTCCAATGAATAATGTCGTCCATCCCAGTCAATTCCTGACGGTGAAATAGAAAGTTTATCTTTGAAAACTCGTCCAACTACTGCGCTGAAGGTAATGGATTCATTCCATTCATCATTTTTCTTTTGCTCTTCAACTCGCTCGATATGGAACTCTGCGAGTGCAGCTTCGTCTTCTTTCACTTTCTCAATAAATTGAGGCAGTTCAGAGAATACTTCACGTTCAATTTCTGTCAGGCGCGTAGCTGCATTGAGCATGTCATGCTGATTGTACAATTCGAGTGAGAGGTTACGCAGTGACCAGGCGAGTTGGACGCTTTTCTCGTGATCGATTCCACGTGCTTTAGAGCCAAGCTGGATAGGTCGAGTGAACCTGTCCCAATTTTTAGTCAGTTTTTCCAACGCATTGAGTAACGGTAAAACTGACTCTTCGCCATCCGGGATTTGTTCACGAATCGTCGAGATAACTCGTTGTATATTGGCATCTTCTTTATCAAGTACCGACTGAATTTCTATATCATAAGCATCAAGTAGTTCATTTATCAGCTCTGGCGCAGCCACATGTCCTTCTGCGGTTGCGTAACGGACTGTAATTGCCAGTGTCTCAAGTAAGGTTTCTGACGGCAGACGATTCAGGGCATCTTTAACGACACCATTGTAAATTCGCTTGCGCTCGTAGAACTCTGTCTCAATAAGTTCGCCACTCATGACGCTTGTGAACCCGGACCAGACGCGATCATCATTGATCTGTTCTGTTATCTGTTCCAAATCGCATTCATCGACTTGTGTCGCAAACTCAAGAATAAACTCTGCCAGGTAGTCAGCCGCGTATTCACATGAAACCGCGTCAAAAGCGGCGGCCATCAAATTACAGTGCGCAAGCGAAGGGAGATTTCTTTCTCTCCGAACTGACATAGTATTTACCAGTAAATTGTCCAGTAAACGATTTGCGCGGTCGGGCGAAACGCCAGGTAGCCAGGCCATTTCTGCTGCCACACGATTTTTCGGATTCGTCAGCATGCTTCGGGCTCGTTGGCACTCATCAGCATCATGTAGTAAAGATTGCTGCTCAGCTTGCTCAACAATAGTTCTTCGATCATTTCTCACCGTGACCCCTAACACTGCAAACGGGTTGCTATGCAAGGATGACGTAGTTAAAGACGCCTCATCTGGTGTAAAAGACATTGCAGTTTTTCCTAAATTGACGCCACAAAAGGCGGTTAAAGCCGTTTCATTGTTAGGTATTACGGTGTATTGCCATTGGTTGTATTAGAATCTGGCACGTCCTTCATTTTGATATTCATACTGCCTTTGTTGCACGTCGCGATTGGCATTATCATAATCGTTTTGATGGTAGCGATAGCTCGAACAACGCGCATTGTAGTCGGCAATATATTCATTAAAGAGTTTTGTGTCGGCGTTACTTTGAGGATTGAGTGCCCCCCTGGCCGCATCAAGGCGGATACCCTCCGCAAGGCAGTATCGTATTTGCGCGCGACTTAGGACCAGGTTTGTCCCTACAGGTGGCACCTGGTCAATCGGTGAAGTTTCGGGCTCGGGGGCTGAAGAGTTGCTTGCTGTAGACGAGGTGTCGTTAGCGGGTAAGTAAGTCGAAGAATTGTTGGCTGAAGTAGAAGACGGCGGAGCATCATCCGGGCGGTTTGCCAGCCAATAGACTCCCGCAATAACGGCAAGGCCAATGATCCAGTTTCGGCCTTTGTTGTTAGGCTTTTCTGGCGCCGCAGGCTTTTGATACTGAGGTTGCGGCGAAGATGTACTCGGTGAAACTGGGGTTGTGATGACGGCACTGGTAGCTACAGCCGATTGCGGTTTTGAGGTTATTCCTACATTGCAGATTTCCTGCGTTACTATGTCATCTACATCCGACACCATAGAGGCGAGCCCAGCGAAGCCCATTGGGCGCTTATTGTTGTTTTGTTTATGATAGTCCTGCACCTTGTCCCCTTAAATAAATCCGATCCGGTATTGTGAGTCATCTTTATCACTACGTGATGTCGTGGCGTCCAGTGCCGCTTGTAAATATTCCTGCGATACCCTGGATTTCCCCGACCGGACAGCCAGACGAGCACCTTCTCGCACCACAAAGCTGACATCTGAAAGAGGCCGATACGCCATTGCAGAAGCTAAAGCAACTAAATCCAGATCGTCATCTTTTGGCAATTCCGATAGCAGATTTTCCAGCAATGCTTGAACTTCTGATTCGCTGGCGTAATCCACTTTTATTATATGGTCAAAGCGTCCACGCCTTAAAATGGCTGGGTCGATGATATCTATGCGGTTTGTCATCCCCAGAATGAGCACTTGGTGGTTCTGCACTTGCGGTATGCGACGTAAAAACTCAGCCACTTCTTCCACGCGATGCTGGTCACTTCCCCCTCGTCGGTCGGCAAGAAAAGCATCCATTTCATCAATGACAATTACCGCGGGAGCTTGCTCAATTGCTTTATCAAAGATCTCAGCAATTTTTTTGCTGGTATCATGGATATAGGGGCTCGCGACACTCGAGGCATCTATCTGAAAACACGGCCAATCGAGATATTCTACCAGCCGCTCAACCGCATACGTTTTGCCACAACCAGGCGGCCCATGAAGGACCACTGGGGCCGGAAAGACAATCCCCATCATCGCGTACTGTTCGCTATTGCGATATATATCGATGATATGTTCGTTAAAAAAAGTGCTCAGATCTGGTCGTCCTGCGAGTTCAAAAGGGGCTATGTTGTTAGCACGTTGAGCAGCTTTTATACTTCGCTCTTCGCATGGTTTTTCAAGCCCCCATTGTTCCTCATCGCTTTCGCCATTATTTGGTTTAAAAGCGTTCTGTGAAGCCGTTGAATTAAAGCCAGCGGAGCCAATAACATCAGCCAAATGATTCGAGCTCAGCCAAGTCAGCGCCTGCTTTAATTGATCAGTGGCACGAATGGAAATTCTCATCCCGCCAGTCAGCCATTGCCCAAGAACCACGTCGTCCGTGATAAATGCTTCTGAGCTATAAACGGGAAGCAGTCTGCAAAGCTTCTCTACATACAACGCATCATGCAGAGATGATGATGCATCAATGTTTCGCGTCGCTTTAAAGGCTTGAGCAAAAGCCAGTGCTTCAGCTTTACTGTCAGGCGATTTGCTTAGGTTGACGGGACACAAAGCTGAACGTTGAACATCAGGCATTAGATGGAATTGTTGCGAGCCGTACTCGAAACACTGAAATTGTCCCGCTTCAATGATCCCTGTAGAAAGCCAACGATGTTCGAGTGAGTCGAGTACAATCAGTGCCCGACTTCGCTCAACTGTCTCGATAATCTGCCAGCCTTCCCCTTCGAAAAGTGTAAAACGAAGTGTTCTTCCATCGAGTAAACGGAAGCCAACAGGCAGCCAGGGTACAATCACTTTGCTTATCCCCGCAGAATATTCGCACTAGCCATCAACTCGTCTTCGTCACCAGAAATAATCCTGATGGAGTCCAACTGAACCACAACATCTCTGAGTCTCTCAGCATCATTGTTCGCCAGAGCCTGTTCGCCTGCAACACACAGTTGCGCATGCTCATTAGTATCCGGGAAAAGATATTGGTTTTGTGAAAGCCATTTAAAGCGATCAGAAATAAACCAATCCTGCTGCCAAAGAATGCTGAAGTTTTTGTTGCGCAGTTCATTAAGGAAAGCTTCAAAATCAGGATTTTTAGCATCAATTGCGCGCTGAGCGGTTTTCGCCAAGTTATCAAATGATAATGCTTCAGAAGGTCGAGCATATTGACGCAGCACCTCATCAAAAAGTGATACCACTTTACCTAGCTCTAGTTGCCTGATAGTACTCAGATTGTTTTTTCTCGCAATCGCAAGGAGGCGCTTCACCTCTTGAATATCATCCATCGCCTGTTTGGCAGTCTCAGGATCTGTTTCGCCCATCTGAATAGCCTGCGCTTGCTGCAGTTTTTCACGAGCCTGGATTAGCTTTGGATCATCCACATTCGCCTCCATTTCATCAAGACGCTGTTGAATGCTTGCAGCCTGCTCGGTAATTAATTTAGAAGCACTGGAGTAATCTATTTGAGCATCTTGTTGCGAATAGAAGTTGCGCCCACTATGGAACGAGCTACCGATAGAAGGGATTGACACATCAAGGGCGATATTACCGGAATCACGAATTTCATATTCACAAATAAGCTCGGCACCTGCGCCAATCATATCTTCATCAACATCCGATCCTTTGATTTCAAACATACCAATGAAGCGGTTATCGCTGATAGGGTCAGTAATTTCACCTTCCCAAAGTTTAAATTTTAATGAATTTACGCTGCCCGCTCGCAAAGTTTCTTGTGCTTTAAACGAGACGGTTCCTCTCTTCGGTAATTGGTCACCTTCGCGTACCAGATAAACAGGTACCAATGGGCCGCCAGGCTTATCACGGGCTTCAATACTGATGGAATGAGATGCAGGGATAGCATCAATACTAGCTGCGGTTCGTGCGATGATGATTTTGTCTTCTTTAAGGCCCATAGGGCCACCCAATGCATCAAAAACAAAAATCTTAAAAGTATTATCACCAGGCTTAGGCAGATTGAGCTCCACCTGAGCGCCATTCTTCAGAGCCAAGCGCCCGGATGACCAGCCTGTGTCTAGGCTATCAATCTGGAACTCTGCGCCGTCGATTGCAGCACTGTCGAGTTTTGCCACCACTCTAGCGCGAATGTCTGGTGTTCTTGCGATGTAGTTGAAGGTAAGAGCCAAATCCCCGCCAGTGGTTAATGCTCCACGAGAAGTTTTACGCCCACGGCTTTGCGATGCCCAATCAATTGACTCTGCAAAAACAGCCGCACCTTCAGCGACTGCGCTCATTGGGTTAACGTCTGTTGAAGCATTAATACCTAGCTCAAAGGCAACATTATCACGTAGGGGCTTGTACTGCGTCGGGCCACCCACAAATACAATACGTTCAATATCATGAGAACTGAGCTGGGCTTTTTCGATTGTCTCGCGAGCTGACTGAACAGCTTCCGCCACTTTAGGAGCGATGAGGCTATCAAGCAGTGCACGAGTAAAAGGAATATCCACATAGATCTCTTCGCCGGATTCGTCAGTCACCCCAATTTCAGATTCGTTCAGAATAATGACTGTCTCTTCTTTAGACGAAAGCTCGATTTTGGCTTTCTCCGCTGCCCAAAGACCCATTCTGATTAGCGGTTTGTATTTTTTGTTCGTCGAGAAATCCGAGGGTAAATCGAAAGTACTGACAAGCCAGGGCCTTACTACACTATCCAGAATCGAGCGGTCAAAGTCAGTACCACCGCACATCGCCACACCGCCGTGAGCAAGTAAACTAACACGCGAATTAATACTTTCCGCGATAGCGATATCAAGCGTGCCACCACCGAGGTCAAACACTAAAAAGATCCCGTCAGCGGTACGGTGCTTCATGACACACATTACGGCAGCAACAGGCTCCTGCATTAATGCTACATTACCTAAGCCAGCCATTTCGGCCGCTTTTAATGTGGCATCTTTCTGCATCTGATTGAACGCAGCGGGAACAGTAATCACCGTTCCAGCCACCCCGCCATTACGCATCTCTTCAGGAAGATAACCAAAACAAAGCTTGAGAATTTCAGCTGAACATTCTTCAGGTGTCATTGTGAGATCCACTGCGCTTAGTTTAACTGGCGTACTTGTCCCCATGATCCGCTTGAATTTTGTCGCAGCATTATCGGGGTTTTTCGCTGCACTGTCATAGGCTCGTTTCCCGAGATATTTATTACCACGGCGGTCAATAAATATCGCAGAAGGCGTAACATCATTTTGATCTGGACTTTTATAAATTATTGTTTTTTCACCATTATAAGAACAAATTGCGCTATTCGTAGTACCGAGATCGATGCCGATATAATTCATTGCTGTACCTTCTTGAGCATAACTGTGCCTTGCTTCCGCAGCCCGTTTGTTCCCATAATGATGGGTTCAATCATGTGATCGACAACCAGAACATCATCAGGACCAAAATCCCCAATATTAAGGGCAGATGCTGCCATTCCAGAGTCAAAAACCTGTCCTTCTATATTCACAAGCTTAAGTCCCCCCGCCTCAAGATTCTCTTCTAATTTCTTCTGGAAATAGCGGACTTGATTGATGTAGCGAGCGCTCTCACCTGCATCAACTTTATTGATCAAGCGAGTGAACACACGCGCGAAACGCCAGCCCTCGATAACAATATCGATAAGCGATCCTTCGAGCTTTTCAGGATTATTTGCACTTTCAGAAGTCATGACAGCCTCATCGTTCGGTATTAAATCTAAAATAGCTTATGCAACCAGGATGTCTCGTCTTGCCCAAAACGACCTCATCCCAAGCAAAGCATAGATCATTCCCGTTGGATAAAAATTGAGATAAAAAGGTAGATACCCCAAATTTTATACCTTTCAACAAGCTCACGCATTCGAAAAAATTTCAAGCATATATCATCATCCTGAACGCACCACCATAACGGCGAATCCACAACGGATTCGCCGTTTTTGTTTTCTTTATTTCAGGAGATGCCATGAGAAATCAAGAAGGCCTACAGTCCCTGCAGGACTCACTCAAGGGATTACCAGAATGGGCCTCAGAGCGGCTCATGCAGCAGATTCGTCTGCTCACCAACTATGAGCCGGTCATTGGCATTATGGGCAAAACTGGTGCCGGTAAATCATCGTTATGCAATGCCCTGTTTCAGGGGGAAGTTTCACCCGTCAGCGATGTGACAGCCTGTACCCGTGAGCCCTTGCGCTTCCGGCTGAAGGTCGGTGAGCGGAGCATGTTACTGGTCGACTTACCGGGTGTAGGTGAAAACGAACAGCGCGATACAGAGTACGCGACACTCTACCACCAGCAGTTACCGAAGCTTGACCTGGTGCTGTGGCTGATTAAAGCCGATGACCGTGCACTGGCAGTCGATGAGCAGTTTTACCGTCAGGTCATTGGTGAGCAGTACCGGAGCAGAGTGCTTTTCGTTATCAGTCAGGCTGACAAGATTGAACCTACAGACAGCCTCATTGGCGGAGTGTCAACTGCTCAGAAGCGCAGCATCAGCCGTAAAATCGTTGCCCTTCACGAGCTGTTCCAACCTGTTCATCCGGTCTGTGCGGTATCGGTGCGCACGAAGTGGGGACTCAGGGTTATGGCAGAGCGTATGATCCGCAGCCTGCCGCGTGAGGCCAGCAGTCCGGTGGTGGCGCAACTGCAGCGCCCCTTTCGTACTAAACAGGTAAAGGAGAAAGCGCGCAGTGATTTTGGTGAAACGGTCGGTGCCGCGCTGGATATAGTCTGCAATGTTCCCCTTGTACCCGCCCCGGTACGCACGCTAATACGCGCCGTACGTGACACGGTGGTCTCTGTGGCCCGCGCCGTATGGGATTTTTTCTTCTGAGTTTCCTTCTTTTACTTCCTGTCGTTAATCCAGATATCTGAGGTGTTATATGTCCCGTTTAGCTTCCCGCTTTGGTGCGGCGAACCTCGTTCGTCGTGACCGCCCACTGACTGATGATGAGCTCATGCGCTTTGTGCCCAGCGTGTTCAGTCAGGAAAAACATAAATCACGCAGTGCGCGTTATACCTATATCCCGACGATTACCCTGTTGGACGGCCTTCGCCATGAAGGCTTTCAGCCCTTCTTTGCCTGCCAGACCCGAGTACGTGACCCGGAGCGTCGCGAGCATACCAAACACATGTTGCGCCTGCGTCGTGCCGGGCAAATCACCGGTAAACAGGTGCCGGAAATCATTCTGCTGAATTCGCACGATGGCACCAGCTCGTACCAGATGCTGCCGGGGCTGTTTCGTCAGGTTTGCCAGAACGGGCTGATTTGCGGTGAGACCTTTGGCGAGGTACGGGTTCCGCATAAAGGAGACGTGGTAAGTCAGGTGATAGAAGGGGCGTATGAGGTGCTGGGGATTTTTGACCGGGTGGAGGAAAAGCGCGATGCGATGCAGTCGCTGATGCTGCCACCTCCGGCCCGTCAGGCACTGGCAAAAGCCGCTATCACTTATCGCTTTGGCGAGGACCACCAGCCGGTAACCGAAGCTCAGGTTCTCACTCCCCGCCGTTACGAAGATTACAGCAATGACCTGTGGACCACCTATCAGCGCGTGCAGGAAAACCTGATTAAGGGCGGACTCAGTGGCCGTAATGTTAAAGGCGGGCGGACGCACACTCGTGCCGTACGTGGCATTGACGGGGATGTGAAGCTTAACCGGGCACTGTGGGTGATGGCGGAAACATTGCTTACACAACTGCAGTAGTCATTACCTTTGTTGCCATGTTGTTAATATCGGACACCACCTGTCCGCATTGCAACGTACTGACAGATCTCACTCCCTCGAAGATGACCTGTAACCCCCACCACATCTGACTTTTGCAGAAATGAAAAATAGTTTCTGCAGTGTCCATACCCTGTCCGCACCCCTCTTTAAAGTATTCACATCATTTTCAGTCAGTTAACTTTCACGGAGAACCATTCATGACACAGGCAGAACGCCGCCATGACCGGCTGGCTGTCAGGCTGTCACTGATAATCAGCCGTCTGGTGGCGGGGGAAACGCTGAGCGTACGCAAACTGGCCGCTGAGTTTGGCGTGTCGGTGCGCACACTGCGGCGGGATTTTCGTGAGCGGTTGATGTATCTGGACCTGGAATATCAGTCCGGCTACTGCCGCTTACGTACTGCTGGCAGTGAGATGCAGATGGTGCCAGATGTGCTTATCTTTGCCCACAGGAGCGGGCTGGCCGGGCTTTTCCCTGGCCTTGACCGCCGCCTGGTGAACGCACTGCTGATGTGTGACGAGTCTCCCTGCGTGATATCGCCCGCCAATCCACTCCCTTCACCGTCTGGCTCATTGTCTTTCTGGCGGTTGATTCAGGCTATTACCGGGCACAGGCGGGTGATGCTGATTGCGGATGGACAGCGCTGTGAGCGACTGGCTCCCTGTCGGTTGCTCATCCACCAGCAGGCCTGGTACCTGGTGGGTGAGCACGGCGGACATATCGCCGTATTCACCCTGGATGAAATCCATCTGGTTCAGCCCCTGCAGGAGACGTTCCGCCGTAATGACAGTCTGTGCCGCCTGGCTGAAGACCCGGTGTTCATTCAGGCCTTGCCCCATTTTCGCTTTATACAGCAGTCACTGCTTGCGTTTATTCCGGCTGACAACTCACCGGAATAGCACAGGCTTTGTTATCAACCCGGCAACAGGGAGGAGCCCTATGCCCGTTATTGTCATTATCGCCATTGTTGTCATCGTCATCATTCTCAACAAAACCGGGGTGTCCGACAGCCTCACGGCCCTGACACTTGGCACCGTTGCTGCACTGCTGACGGGCGGTGGCGCAGCCGGTGCCGCCAGTGTTGCGCTGACGCCGTTCATCGGTGTTCCGGTAGGCATTTTCGTGGGGATTTATGTCTTTGCCAAAGTAGTTCGTCTGATTTCAGGAAAAAAATAATGAAACGTAAAACACTCCCTCTGCTGGCACTGGTTGCCACCCCCCTGTTGCTGAGCGCCTGCGATGACAGGAGTGATGACCTGAAAGCCATCAGCAAATTTAAGGACCTCACGCCTCCGCGCTTCAGTGACGTAGTCAGCCGCCAGGATGATGTCAGTGAGGAATGGGCACAGATTGGCTTCTCCACCGGTCTCACCCTGCAGGTCTTACGTACCCGCCAGTCGCCGGAAGGTTGCGAGGGCGGCAGTTACTACTACCTGGTGGATATGGAGGAAAAAACCGTGCAGCCGCTGATGAATGCGCTGTGTATTGCTGACAACATCAAACTGGAATACCACGAGGTCACGGACCCGTATACGAAGGAAAAATACTTCGAATACTCCCATGACGGCAAACTGATGGGACGGCTGCTGACACCGTCAAATCCTGATAATCAGGAATAAAAATAAAGATAAAGGAAACAGGAATGAAAACACATTCACTCAGCCGGTTTGCGCTGGCAGGCGTACTGCTCGCGAGCTTTAATGCTTCTGCGGTTCCCGGACTCTGGCAGCAGGGTTACGGCCAGGGCAATGCGGAATACAGCGTGACGGACGCCAGTGGGAAGATGTTTACCATCAACTGTACGGAAAATCCGGACCAGAACGGTATCTACCAGCACTCGGTTTTTCTTACCCTCGCGGGAGATAAAACGGTCAGTTCGCATGATGACGGTACCGATATCACGGTGGTGATGAACCATCAGCAATACGCCATTCCGTCCAGCCTGGGCTGGCGTAACGGGGATAACGCCTGGTACAGCTTTATCATGGATATTCGCAAGGCCTCGCAGTTCGAGGTCTACGTCAATGACCGGAAAGCGGGTACCTTCAGTGCTGACCTGAAGAATGCCACGAAGGTCCTGCCAACGTTAGCGAACTGCACTAACGACTGATACATTCATTTTCGACATGCAATCCAACCCCGACGGCCACCAGGCTGCTGGGGTTTTCTTTTTTTGTCGCTGAATCTCCATCGCTCTTCGTTCACTTTCACTCATGTTAAAGTTCGGCACTTATCTACGATGGACTAATTTGGGGCATCCTGGAGCGTCCTCTTACAGAAATCCAATAGCGCTTTCAAATTGGGCCGACACCAAGAAAAACAGCTATAACTCATCTCCACCTACTGAAACTAATGTAAGTTTCTGATCCGTCACTTTTTTAAAGCAAAAGGAATGATAAAATATTCGCGTATTATGTTGAGATTGTTTGTTTATTCAGCGGATGAGAAAAATTATGGATAAAATTTGTGAAAAGTGCGGACACATGATGAGTGCATGTATCTGTGGGATTTGTGAGGACTGTGACGAGAAAGAGTCTGACTGTACCTGCAAAAAATGTAACCAGTGCAACAAGCTTGAAGACTTCTGCTCTTGTAGAGTTTGTGAAGAATGTGCTGAAAAAGAAGAAGAGTGCCGCTGTTGATGTGTTAAAAATACTAGCTGCAGGTGCTTCCTGCCTGCAGCTTTGATTGCCGACGTTATACCGGCTACAGCTGTGATACGCCGGATGACGAACCGAATCCCGCATTGTCTATTCCATCGACTTTAAACTTCGCATCGTTGAACTAGCCTCTCAGCCCGACGACAATGTTGCATAGATTGCTCGTGAAAATGGGGTTGCACACAACTTCATCTTTAAGTGGCTACGTCTGTGGCAAAACGAGGGCCGCATATCACGGCGTCTTCCGGCAACCATAGTTCACCCGGCACTGTTACCTTTTGAGATCGTGCCTGAATCTGTATCACCAGATATCAGCTCAGCCCCATGCTCGCTGAATGCCTCTTCCTGTTGCGTAGAGTTCCGCCACGGCAAAATCACTCTGGAAAACCCATTGACAGAGCTACTTGCTGTTCTGCTACTTGAACTCATCGGGAGAAGTCCCGGATGATTAATCTTCCGTCGGGTAACAGCTACGTTGCTGCAATAGTAGATTATATTGCAGCAACTGCTTTATGAGGTGGCAAGCCATCAGCCGCGACTCCCGCGCAATCATGGGCTAATTCCAGTAATTGTCTTTTAATTGTTTTGGCATCTACCGCCATATCTACCGTAGCAAAATGGATCTTATGTCCCTGAGTGACAACATATTCATTGATCATATAGCCAACGGCGGGATGAAGCAGAAGGCCAGCAGCATTGAGCGAAAGTGGGTCCGCCTGGCTCTCTTGTGTTCTTAGGTAGGTATATAACTGATAAATATAGCTATTACGTAGGGATTGTTCCCGATGCCAGCCCTTTGTCAGGATCGCATTAAACTTGGTATCGATAATAATGCGCTGCTGGGCCATCTTGTGTTCAAGAATAATGTCAGACTTCATCGTTGGAAAAATCTCTGCGCTGCCCGCACTTTGCTCGCTCAACGCCCATTTCAGCTCTTTCCCGGCAGAGATCCGCCAGGTTGTTTTGGCGAGGTGTACACGATAAAAGCCCGCAATACCTTTTTCAAATAGCCTTCTCATCCAGTAAAGATTATCTGAGGGCGCGGGCAAAAGATGTTGCCCTTGATCTTCGGTCGGCATCAGCAGTTCAAAAGCTAATTGTGCGGCATCGACCATCGGTTTATCAGCGGCATCATGGCGTCCAAAACGCCGCACCGAGGGCAGTTCGCGGTTGTCAGGATACCCTCCATTTATTCCCTCACGACGAAGTGATATTGCCATAACGTGGCAATCTGCTGCCAGCGATGGCTTCGCTATGATCGGGGTCAGACGTTCTAACGCGCAGCGAACATAGCGGTTTCGTGGGTTGTCGAGGGTCATGTCCTGAAAATGGCAGGCGACCCGACCCCGCTCCAGCAACTGATGACTGGCCGTATACAGTACATCAATGCGTCCTCTCACCCGGTTCAGGGCCGCATGACGGGTTTGGTATCCCATGCTTAAATTGCGATGACGGCGCAGCGCAATCTCATGTAGCAAGATTGTCGCCACCAGGTCGGGTATTTCTGCCGGGTTATCTTCAACCGCAATATGACTGCGTCCCAACTGGCGAAACAGATCTGAAGCGTACAGCATCAGCAGCCAAAGATTTCGCACGGGAATGCGTGACGCTTTATGTTGCTCACTCCCGGTGATTGTCGTCATTCTGCTAATAACACTTTTCTGGCTTCGTCGACTTTGTTCGGGGCATCAAACCAGTATTCGGCTAGCAAAGGGCAGATCTCTGTATCGACGACCTGTTCATACCAGGTCTGAGCTTCGTTGATTTGCTGGCCGGTGGCTGGGGTGACGTAGCTGTGACCGATACAATACTGCGGCCCTAAGGTGACATCTTTTGCCAGCATCTCGTTTAGCGCCGTCAGTCGAGATTCGATGATGGCTAACAGATCTAAATCAATTGCGAATTTATGATTTACCCAGTTTTTCCACGCGTCATTAAACGCTGGCTTTAAATCGATAAATGCAAAACGGCGACGCAGTGCCAGGTCGAGTAGTGCCAGGGAGCGGTCTGCAATATTCATCGTGCCGATGATATACAGATTCTCAGGTATGTAGATTTTTTCATCAGTATTTTCACTGTAGGAGAGCGCCAGCGCCTCGGTCGGTGTGCGTTTATCGGCTTCCATCAACGTGAGTGTTTCACCGAATATTTGCGCCGGATTGCCACGGTTAATCTCTTCAATAATCACCACATATTTCGCGGCAGGATTATTGATCGCAGTTTTGATTGCATTCACAAAAGGTCCATCGATTAGCGTTAATCGCCCCTCTTTTCCTGGACGCCAGCCACGAATAAAGTCTTCGTAAGAGAGGTTCGGGTGAAATTGCACCGCGCTAATACGCTCAGGCGCTTGTTCTCCCATTAAGCAGTACGCCAGGCGGCGCGCCAGCCAGGTTTTCCCTGTTCCTGGTGGCCCTTGTAGGATCAGGTTTTTCTTGTCGACCAGGCGCTGAAGTGTGAGTTGGATCTTCGCTTTTTCCAGGAAACAGCCCTCCTGAATCAGATGACTGATGGCGTAAGGCGCGTGAGTGAGTTTTGTTGGCGGCGCACTCTCTTCGACTGTTTCCTCAGTTATCGTCTGGGATTCGTTTTTTTCAAAATTCAGGTATTCATAATTTCCGGACTCAAGGAATTTTAACTCATCATCATTGCGTAATTTCTGCAGATAAAAGTAGATTGAGCTTGTAACCGTTTTGCTCTCAGGACGTTCCGCCTTGAATACGTCCAGGTAGTTTTCTTTCAACTCCGAAGCAGTGAAATAAGGGCTCTCTTTTTTCAGGCATAACGCCTTAATTTTATTCAGTAGAGACGCTTTCCACGTTCGATTTTCCACTTCATCTTTAGACTGGCTAAGATCGGTATTCCACGCTGACAGAGAGAGTTCCGGGAAGGAATGAACCGGATAGTTGGGTTGTGTAAAGGCCTTGTTTAGCGCCTGCATAATGGTCAGATAGCTTTGTCCACTGCAGCGACCTTTTACCCCGTTTTTAAGGATCTTAATATTTAACACTTTCTGGATGTAATACTGCGACTGGCTATCTAAAGTGGGGTAGAACCTGGGACGGGTCCAGTACAGCCCCATGGTCAGATTCCAGCCGACATTCATCACTGCAGAAGCGATGTCATATGCGGAAGTGAAGTCTGCGGAATTCGTATTCTGGTTATCCGCAAACGTCATTGCCTGGGAGAACATCTCCCACAAGCGTTCAATGTCTTCAGGATCGCGCGACCTTTCATAACCAAAGAACCAGGATTTTTGGTTATTCAGCAGCGGGATACCGGCAAAGGAGTCGGGAACCGGTTCGTTCACGCCCAATAAATTCGCCAGCCTGGCGGCAATAATTTTGCGATTGGTGTCGGTCAGGCTGCGATTGAACAAGCCCATGGTAGTAAACGGACAAATATCTTTTAAAGGAAAGGCCTCACCCTTGGCGGGTTTGTCCTGTAGATGGGACATCCCGTCGACTTCTGCGGCAATCAGGTGAATGCCTTTGACTAATTTGTCTCTCCGGTTCCGCCAGGTCAGTAACGCGCTGGCAAAAGCCTCATAAAAACGAGCCCAAGCAAATTTGACGTCATGTTCTGCTATGTCCACGGTTGCTCCCTTATGCTTGTTGGGCATTGATAACTTATCTGTGTGAATTTTAATATATTATTATCAGACTCGGGAAACTTAAACTACCCGATACAAGGATCGGCATGCGTTTTTCAAAAGATCACACCCCACCAGCTCAACCCGGTTCCCGTCCGGATCTGCATTCACCGCTTCATAAAACCCATCCCCGGTCATGCGTGGTGGGCTTAGAGCGGTCGGAGAGAAGCAAAACATGAATGGTACGCTGTCTACCACCAATCCCGAAAAAGGTCGTGCATGACCGTTTTTGGCACGCAGCAGATAGGCGGGGTGGTCATCAGGTCTGCTATGAGCGATCAACGGACATTGCTAACAACCTTCTGTGTGAATTCTTAGGGAGCAGGTCATGACAACGAATGGGGTTCTTTTGAGATGTTTAGCATGTTATAAATCTGCATAGCATCACGTTGAGGCTGTTACCCCACTTGTTCACACCAACCCTAACTCCACAGGCTGATTCATAAATTAGTAATCAGCATGTTTCACTCTTTTCAAAAATGCTTTCATATTTTCATTAGGTTGCTCAATTTCGAAGTTACTTCCATATAACTCTTGTAATTTTGGCCATAACTTACTTAATGCCCCTCCCCTGCGATAAAATGGATGAATCCAAACAGTAGATAGGTACGGGGAATTTGCATTTGAATTGTTTATTGTGACTAGCCCAACTAAACATTGTCGATAACCACTATTATCCATTGATTGTATTTCGTCGATGAACGGATATGCGATTACATCAATCCAACCATGATCGGTTGTATCCCATTGCATTCCGTCATGACATTCCTTTGACTGATAGCGGCGTAAAGCTACACACGCGAGCTTTTGCCAATCTGGAGAATTAATTGTGATCTCTTCATCGTATGACGCGCCTATTGGAGCGGGTATTGGTCTGATTAATCCAGCATGGCATTCATCATAGAACTTCATGTCTCCCTCAGAAACGTTGCGTACGTTGGTTTGCTCCATGTGTGCGCCATTCAAAAATAGCTCTGATAGTAGTGTATCTACGCTGTAATCTTTATTGATTATTGTCGGCTTAGAGTTTTTCTTATTAAGGCCGCGAGTAACGATTTTTTGATCAATGTTAACAACATGGAATAATCCGTCGGGGAGGCTAGCGAACCACGATGAGGCATCTGACCAGAATAGTATGCCTTTTGTACTTCTTAAGAGTTTAATTAAGTTAATACAAGCTTCTTCACTAGTCTTGCCGTTGATGCGAAGTATGTTAGGATTAAAGTAATATTCATCCATATCGGGGAATGCAGCTTCGCAAAATTCCTGTACATAATTTAGCACCTGGATTCTACAGAAATCATCATAGCTGGTAATAACTAAGGGGGTATCTTCATTACTATTATTATTATCAATAATGCAATCTATAGCGAGACTTACTGCTTTGCGTATCACTTCAGTTGAATCTAACGACTCTAAAAATTTTGTCTTTCGTGTGCGAATATCCATGTATGACCTGCGCTATTAAAATTCATGAATGAACGGTTTGTCATCTGGTTGTAAAATGGTGGTTTTATTCGTTGCTACATTTAAACTGTTGTAGAGCATAATTGCCAGGTTCGATGCATTTTCAATCAGCGTTTCAAGAGCCTGGTCTGTAATCACTACGAGGTTCCCTTCTTTATCCTTTCCACCACGATGCACTAAGTGATTTCGATTGAGGGTTGCCAATTCAATAGCTTCTATCGGACAGTCTTTTTGTACTTTTATATCGAATGTAGCTTCATAGCGGTCGATTACCTTTTTAGTGCTATGCCAGCTTGCACTGATCAAGTGTTCCTTGATTGACCTGATTAGCTCTCCCCTAATTTTCTCGATGGGTTCACCCTTGAAAGGCAACGCAGCAATATCTTTGCTTACTTTAAATTCAGTCTTACCTTTTTCTATACAATTGGCTATGTAAACATCATCTTTCTCTATAGAGTTAATGAATAGTTCAACATAAAGCGTTTCCAAAGCTGTAATAACATTCGTGTAGAGCAAACTAAGTAAGTGGTCTTTTTGCTGTTTTTCAGTTTTGTCTTTTGCAAGTTTCTTTATTTTATCGATATTGTCAATGAATTTTAAATACGGATTACCGGAAGACGTTACAGCGTCGTAGATATCATCATCGTACCAATCATCTATATTATTTGAGTTTCCAGACCAGTCAAAACATTGTGTTTGTAAGTCATCTACTAATTCCTCTATATACTCATATTTAACATATTGATCGAAGATGGATTGTAGTTCTTCGCTCGCATCATACGGCCCGCCATATATGTAAGCATAGCCACCTTCTCTACTTTCATACGGACAAGCATTTGCCGGATCTTCAAAGTTTTCAAAGAACCAGTTTTTCATTACTTCGAGTTGATCTTTTTTGCTTATGTATTTTAAAGATTTTAGTGGGACTTTCTTTCCATTAACCTCGAAAACAATTTTCACGATGTAACGCTCCATTGGTATGAATTGCGCAACTATTGTACCACGGCGGAATACAGAGCATGACCTGCCCCCTTAAACTAACATACCATGAGCCAGCAATGTCCGCTTCAGCACAAAGCGGACGATCATATCCAAGAAGTATCTGTACGGATCAATCTCATAATAGAACTCGATTAATACATTTTTCTAAATAATTACAGATAGATATTATCCCTATGTATTCTCCCGCATCCTCACTGGATTGCGGGGTTTTTTATTTTTAATACTGTGATTGGGTATGAACCACTGGTTCATTACTGGCTTCGTATCCTCATACATTTCGCACTCGTATTGCCACCTGCCTGCTCGAATACACCCATTACGTCTCCGTACCGAATCCAGTGCCACCCTTACTACCATTGATTAAGGAGTTTTGCCATGGAGAAACAACTGACCTTGTTTACGCCAGAACTACCGTTGACCTCACAGCGCACCATTAAACGAGCCCTGAGTCTGCTTGACCACCATCTGCGCGAACCGGGTGTGGCATTCACTTCCACACAGGCCGCTCGCGACTGGCTCAGGCTCAAGATGGGAACCCTTGAGCGCGAGGAATTTATCGTGCTGTATCTCAATAACCAGAACCAGCTGCTTGCCCACGAAACGCTCTTTACCGGCACCATCAGTCACACTGAAGTTCATCCCCGCGAGGTGGTAAAACGCGCCCTGTACTTTAATGCGGCGGCAGTGATATTTGCCCATAACCATCCTTCCGGGGAGGTCGCCCCGAGCCAGGCAGACAAGGCTGTCACTCAGCGACTGGTACAGGCGCTGATGCTGGTGGAGATCCGGGTGCCTGACCACCTGATTGTCGGCGGCAGGCAGATATTCTCTTTCGCCGAACATGGTCTTCTTTAAACAGGAATAAAATTATGAATAAAGACGTTACACAAACCTGGGGTCTTAAACGAGATATCACACCGTGTTTTGGAGCACGGCTGGTGCAGGAAGGTCATCGTCTGCATTTCCTGGCAGACCGGGCAGGATTCAACGGTTCGTTCAGCGAGATGCAGGCCCGAGATCTGGATGAAGCTTTTCCGCATTTTGTCACACATCTGGAGCTGATGCTGCTCTCCTGTGAACTGAATCCCCGGTACGCGCACTGCGTCACGCTGTACCGTAATGGGTTGACCTGTGAAGCCGATACGTTGGGTAGTCATGGGTATGTATATATCGCAATTTATCCCTCAAAACAGGTTAAAGACTGATTTTTAGCTTTATCCCTGCATCGTAATTCTTCAAACCTTTTCCTCCTTTATTAAGAGACTCAACTCATGCAAATCTCAACTGTACCGGCCACGTTGCCGGTTTCGTCACACCTGTCACCTGTGCAGGTCTGGCAGCAACTTTTAACGTATCTACTGGAGCAACATTACGGCCTGACACTCAACGACACGCCATTCCATGAGGACGCGGCCATTCAGGAACATATCGAAGCGGGAATAACATTGGCTGATGCGGTGAATTTCTTGGTTGAACGCTATGAGCTGGTGCGCACTGACCGCAAAAGATTCACTTGGCAGGAGCAAACCCCATTTCTGACCGCTACAGATATTCTCAGAGCAAAGCGGGCTACCGGATTAATGAATACGTAAATTCTTCGAGCCTCATTCCTGATTTTTACCTCTGCACTTTCCTCTCTTTTTATTCATCGCATAATGCGCCTGCCAATTCCGGCAGGCGTGTTTGCTTTAATGGACGGTTAACAATGCAAACAGAACCCGACGTGTTAACAGATCACAACGAACTTATCCTTTCGACCAATATCGAACGTGTGGTCACTGGCCGCGATACCGCACTGAAACAGATAGAACAACTCATTCAGCAGCTTGATGCCATTTCACGGCTAACCTCAGAAATTGGCGGTGGCACAGCGCAAGACTGGGCGATGAAAGCCGGGCACCGTTACGATAGCTGGATGACCGAAAAGGTAGATAAAGCGCTGCCTGCCGTCACCCGCAATATTGACCGTAGTATCTGGCGAGACTTGATGTTGAAGTCTGGCATGATGGCCTTGATGGATGCTCAGGCCCGTGACCAGTGGCATAAGAACCTGGAGGAGGGGGATCTGCCCGCCATCAGCGAGGCAAATATCCTCAGTACTTTTGAGGAGCTACATTGGAACAAAATGGATGTATTTGAGCGCGGCATTATCAATGTCTTTAAAGGGCTGTCGTGGGATTACAAAACCAATAGTCCCTGCAGCTTTGGTAAAAAGATCATCGTCAACAATCTGGTGAGTCACAATCGCTGGGGATTTAGCTTGAACTGGGGTTGGCGTAGGGATCAACTGGCGGATCTGGAGCGAATGCTATTTCTGCTGGATGGTAAACCGATACCCGACAACCGTGGCGATGTTACTACTCGATTGATGGAGCATATTCGGGACAACCCGTCGAAGGATGTTTACGAAGATGAGTTCTTCAGTATTCGTTACTTTTAGAAGGGAACTGCCCATTTGACGTTTAAACGCCTGGATCTGATTGAAAGGATGAATGACATCATTGCTAAGTACTTTCCGGGGATGCTGGCTAGTCCACATTAACGTTGATGGGTGTTGAGAAAATTTACTTACACCAGCCGTTACATAAACTTTTTGGATGTGTGATTTTTAGTGAGGGGGGTTGCGTAACTCATTGAGTTTAAATGGTACGCCCTACAGGGCTCGAACCTGTGACCTACGGCTTAGAAGGCCGTTGCTCTATCCAACTGAGCTAAGGGCGCATTGGGATGCGGCAACCGGAGTTGCGGAGTGCGATTATACGGTCAGGGGTTACTGAGTCAATGCCTTTTCATGACGTTACGGCGGCAGCCGTACTTTATGGCGAATTTTCAGCCATTGCGGTTACCGCGAATTCACTTAACGCCATCATTTACCTTGGTTTACGCTCAACGGCAGGTTGCCGCTACGTTGAGCCAGCCCAGAATCGCTCGGTTCAGGAATACGCTCCGATTGCTGCTGCCCGGCAGGGCGTTGCAGGCAAATGCGCGCCGAGCGTACCATCGCATTGATATTTCCCCAATCAGCATGCTCTGTGGTCAACAGGTTGCAAGCTGCGACTAACTGCTGATTTAAGACGGTGCTGACTGGCGCGGCATTTAACGAAGCCTGGCCTATTGGTATCCATGCCAGCAGCATAAGGCCAATCCCCCCGGTGTTTCTCATACATACAGCTTCCGGCACAGCGCACTCAGCCGTGCTTTCCAGGAAGGTAATGCTTTATGTGTACCGAGTTGGTGCAACGCAATCAGCTGTGCCACATCAGCGGGATGCATCGACGAATCAAACACCGTTTCCCCCACATGCTTGGGCAGATCAGCGGGGTTATCAATCTGGTGATGCAATGGGTGTAGCCGGGTAATGATCATCATGATTGTTGCTCCGTTTGCGCCTACGGCTGACGCGAATACCGCAGTGTGAATAGCAACAGCCTACGCAGTGAGCAGTAAAAAAGGCGTAGAGGATCATTCTGTTGGTATAAAAAAAGCGTAAATCACACCCGACAAACGCAGTCGATCACGATTCAACGCCTGACAGCGCGCTCCGCTTCTGACAAAATAGCCCCATTCCCCGCTTTTCTTAATTGATGGATTTCCTCACTGATGTCAGCAAAGATTATTGATGGTAAAACGATTGCGCAGCAGGTTAGAAACGAAGTGGCTGAGCAAGTTAAACAACGTCTGGCCGCAGGTAAACGTGCTCCGGGCCTGGCGGTAGTGCTGGTTGGCGAAAACCCAGCCTCACAAATTTACGTCGCCAGCAAGCGTCGTGCCTGTGATGAAGTGGGCTTTATCTCCCGCTCCTACGATCTTCCTGCCACCACCAGTGAGGCCGAATTGCTGGCGCTGATCGATCGGCTGAATGCTGACGGCGAGATCGACGGCATTTTAGTGCAGTTGCCGCTGCCCGCTGGCATCGATAACGTCAAAGTGCTGGAACGCATACATCCGGACAAAGACGTCGACGGTTTCCATCCGTACAACGTCGGTCGCCTGTGCCAGCGTTCGCCTAAGCTGCGTCCATGTACACCACGCGGTATCGTCACTTTGCTAGAACGCTATAACATCGATACCTACGGTCTGAATGCCGTGGTCGTTGGCGCATCCAACATTGTTGGTCGCCCAATGAGCATGGAGTTGTTGTTGGCTGGTTGCACGACGACGGTGACCCACCGCTTTACCAAAAATCTGCGCCACCACGTTGAAAATGCCGATCTGCTGATAGTTGCGGTCGGGAAACCAGGCTTTATTCCAGGCGACTGGATTAAACCGGGTGCTATCGTCGTTGATGTCGGCATTAACCGTCTGGAAAGTGGTAAAGTGGTCGGCGACGTAGAATTCGATGCCGCCAGCGAACGCGCGGCCTATATTACTCCGGTTCCGGGTGGCGTTGGCCCAATGACCGTTGCTACACTGATCCAAAATACCTTGCAGGCCTGCGAGGTTTATCACGACGTTCAACCTAAATAAGTAAGGCAGTATGGAAACTTTTAATCTGGATAATCACCCGCACGTCGAACTGTGCGACCTGCTCAAGTTCCAGGGCTGGTGTGAAAGTGGCGGTGCCGCCAAAGAAGTCATCGCCGATGGGCAGGTGAAAGTGAACGGTAAAGTTGAAACGCGTAAGCGCTGCAAAATCGTTGCCGATCAGGTCGTGGAGTTTAACGGCGGCAAGGTTGTTGTTAAGCCGTAAACCGTGCTCCATAGAAAAAGGCGCTGAATGTTAATTCAGCGCCTTTTTTGTTTGTCGGTGGTCTATACCCGAAATAATTGGAATTGCATCACGGCAGCCAGAGCATTCATCCCCAGGAGCTTACTCAAGTAAGTGACTGGGGTGGATACTCGCAGCTCACACAGATGCAGCTTCAAGTATGAGGGTATGTGGATTACTTACGGCGCCAGGTGGTCCCCTGCGGGCCATCTTCCAGCACAATGTTCATCTCGTTCAAGCGATCACGCGCAGCGTCCGCCAGCGCCCAATCTTTGGCTTTACGGGCGTCGTTACGCTGTTTGATCAAGGCTTCGATCTCTGTCACTTCAGCATCGTCAGCTTGTGCGCCACTCTGCAGGAACAATTCAGGTTCTTGCTGCAACAGGCCCAGCACCTTCGCCAGCTTGCGTAATTCCGCTGCCAACCCATTTGCTGCATTCAGGTCTTCAGCCTTCAGACGGTTAACCTCACGCGCCAAATCAAACAGGGCTGAGTAGGCTTCCGGCGTATTGAAATCGTCGTCCATGGCTTCGCGGAAACGGGTTTCAAAGACTTCACCGCCGGCCGGTTGAGCGTTGGCATCGGTACCGCGCAGCGCGGTGTACAAACGTTCCAGTGCAGTACGCGCCTGTTTCAGGTTCTCTTCGCTGTAGTTCAGTTGGCTGC
Organism: Serratia grimesii NBRC 13537; assembly: GCF_001590905.1. Lineage (GTDB taxonomy): Bacteria > Pseudomonadota > Gammaproteobacteria > Enterobacterales > Enterobacteriaceae > Serratia > Serratia grimesii. The sequence continues at coordinate 232,621 of NZ_BCTT01000005.1, read as the reverse complement.
GATAGTGGCCGGACATCAGGAAGTAACGCACGGTTTCAGCGTCGTAGTAACCCAACACGTCGCGGATGGTGAAGAAATTATCCAATGACTTGGACATTTTCTCTTTGTCGATCATCACCATACCGGAGTGCATCCAGTAGTTCACGTACGGGCCGTCATGCGCACAGCTTGACTGAGCAATCTCGTTCTCGTGGTGCGGGAACATCAGATCAGAACCACCACCGTGGATATCAAAATGGGTGCCCAACTGCTTGCCGTTCATGGCAGAACATTCAATGTGCCAGCCCGGACGCCCTGCACCCCACGGAGATTCCCAGCTCGGTTCGCCCGGCTTGGACATCTTCCACAGCACGAAATCCATCGGGTTGCGCTTCACGTCGTCGATTTCTACGCGTGCACCGGCCTGTAGCTGATCCAGATCCTGGCGTGACAACAGGCCGTATTGCGGATCGCTGTCAATAGAGAACATCACGTCGCCATTACTGGCTACGTATGCGTGATCACGGTCGATCAGACGCTGTGTGATCTCAATAATCTCAGCAATATGCTGTGTAGCTCGTGGCTCGATGTCCGGACGCTCGATCAACAAGGAATCAAAGTCGGCGTGCATCTCCGCCAGCATGCGCGTGGTCAGTTGATCACAGCTTTCGCCATTCTCTGTCGCGCGGCGGATAATTTTATCATCAACGTCGGTGACGTTACGCACGTAGTTCAGCGAATAGCCGAGATAACGCAAATAACGCGCCACAACGTCGAAAGCAACAAAGGTACGCCCATGGCCGATATGACACAGGTCATAGATGGTTACCCCGCACACGTACATGCCAACTTTACCGGCATGAATGGGTTTAAATTCCTCTTTTTGACGACTCAGGGTATTAAAAATCTTTAGCATCGGGACATTCCGTGGTGTGCGTGATAACAAAAATGGTAATTAGGCGATTCACCCAGCAGTGTATTGAAACCCGAAGCCTGAGCTAATGCAAGGTTAAGGCCGCGCTTTGCTGAGCTCAATGGTGGAAAACAGTGATAAATCAGCGATCGCCACTAACGTTATAATATAACAAAATCACTTTTACCACAGACTGTGCGCGGTTTAGCCGCTGCTGACTCATTAAAGGAGATATGTTATAACGGCGGTCTGATTGTTCACTCGCTTTACGTGACATCTCACTTCATCTTGTTAGGACTAAAACTATGGTTACTTTCCACACTAATCACGGCGACATCGTTATCAACACCTTTGCTGACAAAGCGCCGGTTACCGTTGAAAACTTCCTGAACTACTGCCGTGAAGGTTTCTACGATAACACCATTTTCCACCGTGTTATCAATGGCTTTATGGTTCAGGGCGGCGGTTTCGAGCCTGGCATGAACCAGAAAGACACCAAGGCTACCATCAAGAACGAAGCCAACAACGGTCTGAAAAACACCATCGGTACCCTGGCAATGGCGCGTACCAACGATCCACACTCCGCGACCGCACAGTTCTTCATCAACGTAGCTGACAACGACTTCCTGAACTTCCGCGGCGAAAACGCGCAAGGCTGGGGCTACTGTGTATTTGCTGAAGTGGTTGAAGGCATGGACGTGGTCAACAAGATCAAAGCCGTGAAAACTGGCCGCAGCGGCATGCACCAGGACGTACCGGTAGAAGACGTGATCATCACTAGCGTTACCGTCAGCGAGTAATCGCGGCTGCATGAACACGCTGTTCATCGCAGATCTGCATTTAAGCGCACAGGAACCGGCAATCACTGCCGGTTTTCTGCGTTTTTTGCAGCAAGATGCCATCCACGCCGACGCCCTGTACATTCTTGGCGACCTGTTCGAAGCCTGGATCGGTGATGACGATCCCGAGCCGCTGCACGGTGAGATCGCCACTGCGTTGAAGACGCTGCAACAGGCTGGTGTGCCCTGCTATTTTATCCACGGTAATCGTGATTTTCTGGTTGGCAAACGCTTTGCCCGCGCCAGTGGTATGCAACTGCTGCCGGAAGAGAAGGTGCTGGACCTGTATGGTCGAAAAATCCTGATCCTGCATGGCGACACGCTGTGTACCGACGATCAGGCCTATCAGCAGTTCCGCCGTAAAGTGCACAATCCGCTGATCCAAAAGCTGTTTCTGGCAATGCCGCTGCGTTGGCGACTTAAGATCGCAGCCAAAATGCGTGCTCGTAGCCAGCAGAGCAACCAATACAAGTCTGAATCCATTATGGACGTCAACCCTCAAGCGGTTGAGCAGGCGATGGTGCGTCACAACGTTCACTGGATGATCCACGGCCACACACACCGTCCAGCCGTGCATGAACTAACGTTGAGCAACGGTAAAGGCCACCGCGCAGTACTGGGTGCCTGGCACGTTGAAGGCTCAATGATCAAAGTCAGCGCTGACGCTGTCGAATTGATCCAATTCCCCTTCTAAGTTCCTGACATATTGCGCGAGTAAAAAATTCGCGCTTTTGACGGTGAAAACCGTCGACGCAACCGTTTTCCTTGCCGTGCGCTCATGGTATGCTCTACGCCCTCATTCGGCCTCCCGCCGCAGGCAACCGGCCGTCGTTTGTACAATTACAGGAGCCTTACACCCATGGGAGCCAACGCCGCTTCAGCCACCCACGCTGGGGTTAAAATCGCAATTGTAATGGGATCGAAAAGTGACTGGGCTACCATGCAGTTTGCGGCCGAAGTCCTGACCTCGCTCGATGTCCCGTTCCATGTCGAAGTCGTTTCCGCTCATCGTACGCCAGATAAGCTGTTCAGCTTCGCCGAACAGGCAAGTGCTAATGGCTTTGACGTGATCATCGCCGGTGCAGGCGGTGCTGCGCATCTGCCGGGCATGCTGGCCGCGAAAACACTGGTTCCGGTGCTGGGTGTGCCGGTCCAAAGTGCCGCACTGAGTGGTGTAGATAGCCTGTACTCCATCGTACAAATGCCACGTGGCATTCCCGTTGGCACGCTGGCAATCGGCAAAGCCGGTGCCGCCAATGCCGCCCTGCTGGCAGCACAAATTTTGGCGTTACACGACACCCTGCTGGCACAGCGTCTGGCAGACTGGCGTCAAGCGCAGACCGACGACGTACTGAACAATCCGGATCCGCGGGAGGAAGCATGAAGCCGGTTTGCGTACTAGGCAATGGTCAGTTGGGGCGCATGCTGCGTCAAGCAGGCGAACCGCTGGGTATCGCCGTGTATCCGGTTGGCATCGACGCCGAGCCGGAAGCCGTGCCTTATCAGAACAGCGTGATCACGGCTGAGATCGAGCGCTGGCCGGAAACGGCACTGACGCGCGAACTGGCAACCCATAACAGCTTCGTCAACCGTGATATTTTCCCACGCCTGGCGGACCGCCTGACGCAGAAACAGTTGCTCGATCAACTGGGCCTGGACACAGCGCCGTGGCAACTGCTGGCTGACGCCGACGAATGGCCACAGGTGTTTGCTACCTTAGGCGAACTGGCAATCGTCAAACGCCGTGTTGGCGGATACGACGGCCGTGGCCAATGGCGCTTACGCCCAGGCCAGGAAGCCGAGTTACCGGCAGACGCCTACGGTGAATGTATCGTCGAACAAGGGATTAACTTTTCCGGCGAGGTGTCATTGGTTGGGGCGCGTGGGCACGATGGCAAGTCGGTGTTCTATCCGCTGACCCATAACCTGCATGAAGAGGGTATTCTGCGCACCAGCGTCGCCTTACCGCAGCCTAACCCGGCCTTGCAGCAACAAGCCGAACAGATGCTGACAGCCATTCTTGATGAGCTGAACTACGTCGGTGTGATGGCAATGGAATGCTTTATCGTTGGCGATCGCCTGTTGATTAATGAGCTGGCACCCCGGGTACACAACAGCGGCCATTGGACGCAGAACGGCGCGTCCATCAGCCAGTTCGAACTGCATTTACGTGCCATTCTCGCTCTGCCGCTACCGAAACCCGTTGTGAGCACGCCATCAGTGATGGTCAACCTGATCGGTACCGCGGTAAATCAGCAATGGTTAGCACTGCCGTTGGTGCATCTGCACTGGTACGAAAAAGAGGTGCGTGAAGGTCGTAAGGTCGGGCACCTAAATCTGAACGACCCTGACGCTGCTGTATTGCAGCAGACCTTGCAGGCACTGGCACCGCTGCTGCCGACCGAATACCAAAGCGGTCTGGCCTGGGCGCAGCAAAAACTGGCTTAAACGTTTATCCGTGCCAAAAACAAAGGGTTCAACTCACAGTAAACTTAACCCTTTCAGATTGCTGGCAAAGCCCGTTATTAGGGAGAGCGTACCGAAGGGGTCGTAGCGGCTTGCCCGCCGGAGCGCCCCTCGGTGCGCCAGGCCCGAATATCTCGGGTTCAAAGACAACATTTTCATCAAACTCAAAGGGTTCAACTCATAGAGCTGAACCCTTTTTTATTGCCGATGAAAAGCTAGCGGCGATAGCCCTGCGGATTTTTGCTTTGCCAATTCCAGGTATCACGCATCATCACATCCAACCCGCGCTGAACTTGCCAACCCAGTTCTTTTTTCGCTAACCCCGCATCGGCCCAGAAGGCAGGTAAGTCGCCCGCACGACGCGGTAAAATCTGATAAGGAATGGTAACGCCCGAGGCTTTTTCAAACGCCTTCACCATTTCCAGCACCGAATAACCTACCCCGGAACCCAGATTATAGGCTTTGAAACCAGCTATCTGCGGTAAGTAATCCATCGCTGCCAAGTGGCCCTGCGCCACATCCATCACATGAATGTAGTCACGCACGCCCGTACCATCTTTAGTGGGATAGTCGCCGCCAAACACACTCAACGTTTCCCGTTGACCAATGGCCACCTGGGCAATGTAAGGCAGCAGGTTATTAGGGATGCCGCTAGGGTCTTCGCCAATCAAACCGGACTCATGCGCGCCCACCGGGTTAAAGTAGCGGAGTGCAATGATAGAGAATGCCGGTTCGGCCTTGGCAAAATCCTGCAGGATATGCTCTACCATCCACTTGGACGTACCGTAAGGACTGGTGGTGCCGCCGATCGGCATATCTTCCCGGTAAGGGACCGGGGCGTGCTCACCGTATACTGTGGCGGAGGAGCTGAAGATAAACTGATGGACACCCGCTTGCCGCATCGCTTCCAGTAACACCAGCGTGCCTGCCACGTTGTTTTGATAATATTCCAGGGGCTTTTGGGTGGACTCCCCCACCGCCTTCAGGCCGGCAAAGTGGATCACCGAAATAACGTTGTTTTCCTCAAAGATGCGCTTCAGGCAACCGGCATCCTGCACATCTCCCTGATAGAACACTGCGGCTTTACCTGTCAGCTGTTCCACGCGGCGTAAAGACTCTTCAGATGCGTTGATCAAATTGTCCAACACCACCACATCTTCACCACGTTCCAACAAGCTCAGTACGGTGTGTGAACCAATGTACCCGGCGCCGCCGGTAACCAGAATCGTCATAATTTTCCCTTAATCAGTGTCTGGCGCAAAACCCGCCACATGGCGGGTCGCATGTATGACTTAACGTGAGCCAATTTTACGTAACGGTTTGCCAGCCATCAGGTTGCGCTCAATATGCTCCAGAGAGATATTCTTCGTTTCCGGGATCAGCGCCAGCGTGATGAAAATAAACACGACATTGAGTGCCGCATAAACCCAGAAGGTGTGAGCACTGCCCAGTGAATTCAGCATGGTCAGGAACGTCGCCCCTACGATCATGTTGGCAATCCAGTTGGTTGCTGTGGAACAGGTGATACCAAAATCGCGGCCCTTCAACGGTTGGATCTCTGAACACAGTACCCAAATCAGTGGGCCGGCACTCATGGCGAACCCGACAATAAACATCAACAGCATAATAATGGCGAAGTATTGTTCTGTCGGCGAATTCATCCCCACATTCATCATCGTCCCCAGCGCCCCCATGCCGACAGCCATGACGATAAAGCCCAGCGTCAGCGTCGGTTTGCGCCCCCAGCGATCAACCAAACCAATGGCGATAAAGGTGGCTAATACGTTAACCAACCCAACAATAACCGTGCCCCACATCTGCTGCGCAGTACTGGCAAAGCCCGCCAGACCAAAAATCTTCGGCGCGTAATACATGATGACGTTCATCCCGGTGAACTGTTGCATCACCTGTAGCAGCACGCCGAGGAAAACGGCACGTCGGAAATTCTTATTGTCCTTAAACAGCGTCCAACCACTTTGCTTCAGCTTAAGGCTCTCACGAATTTCGTTCAGTTCGTTCTGTGCCTGAGCACTACTGTCACGCAGTTTTTCCAAAACCTGACGCGCTTGCTCATGACGATTACGTGAAGCCAACCAGCGTGGGCTATCCGGCAGGAAAAACACCCCAATCAGCAGCAATACGGCAGGAATAGTGATCACCCCCAGCATCCAGCGCCAGGCACCGGTATAACTGAACGCGGTATCCGACAGGTAAGCGGCCAGGATCCCAATGGTGATCATCAATTGATACATAGAAATCATACTGCCGCGAATTTTTTCCGGCGCGATTTCAGACAGATAAATGGGTGCAGTGTAGGATGCGACACCTACCGCCAACCCAAGAAGAACGCGGGAGATCAGCAGTATTTCCACGTTTGGCGCCGCCGCAGAGCACAACGAGCCAAGTACAAACAGAACTGCACCAATCATCAGGCTGTATTTACGCCCGATGCGAAAGTTCATCCAACCGCTGCCAACAGCGCCGACCGCGGCGCCAAACATCATGGAGCTAACCACCCACTCCTGCTGAGAACTCGTGATATGGAACGAATCCGTAATAAATGGCAGAGCACCCGCAATAACGCCGATATCCAGACCAAACAGAAGCCCAGCCAGCGCAGCCAAAAAACAGACGAAAAAAGTCATACCTGCATTGTTTTGGCTTTTTTCCGCCGCCGCAACCTTGACGGTAGTACTCATACAGCCTCCGATCGATAACGTTCTTAAGTTGTCGTTATGATAGGAGGCAATTCATCCGAGAGAAGTGAGTGCGATCACATTAGTGGAAACGATTACATTATTTTATTTTTAACACACAAAAACCAACCAGACCATAAAATGACTTTTTATAATTGATTTTAATGAATAATAGTCATACTAATCCTTTTATCATAACGAGGCTGGTAACATCTTTTTACCATAACGCGCGGTATTCATTTTAGTAACCCTAACTATAAATGTAATCGATTTCACAGCATACTCTGCCAAAGGTGAGAGCCAATAGGCTAAGCGCGCAAATTAAATATGGGGAGTTATCAATACATGGGAGTGACAAGGTGAAAGGAACAATATTTGGTTCAGGCGGCCCAGATTACCTGAGCCGCCTGTTAATAACGGCAAGTTAACCGTCGTAACTGCGGAACAATGCCTGGCCACGCAACAACCGCACGCCCAGCCAACCACCACATAGCGACAGCAGCAACGCACTGAGTAACGGCAACGCCCACCACAGCACAGGCGTCGGCGCCCATGGGAAGTCAAACACCTGGCTCTGCAACAGCCACAACGCCGCTTCTGCGCCCACCGCGGCGGCAATGCCAGCTACCAGCCCCAGCAGGGCAAACTCGCACCACAACGTACTGCGTAACAGTCGCTTGCCAGCCCCCAACGTGCGGTACACCACCAGTTCCTGACGCCGTTGGCGCATACCTACCTGCACCTGCGCCATCAGTAGCAAACCGCCGCAAAGCACCACCAACACTACCATCACTTCCAGCGCGCGACTCACCTGCTGCAACACGCCGCCCACCTGTTTAAGGATCGAACCTATGTCCAGCAGGCTGAGCGTCGGGAACTGCCGATTAAGCTGGGTCAACATCTGCCCGTCCCCGTCGTAGCGGAAACTGGTGAGCCAGGTTTGTGGCTGGCCATCCAATGCACCCGGCGGGAAGATGAAATAGAAGTTCGGTTTCAGACTTTCCCAATCCACCTGCCGCAGGCTAGTGACTTTGGCGCTGAATGACTGGGTATCACCGCTGAAGGTCAGGGTATCGCCCAATTTGACCTTGAGCCGCCCGGCAATGCCCTGATCCATCGAGACTTCCCCAGCCTTCGGCGGCCAACTGCCTGCCAGCAAAGGGTTGTGCGCTGGCAAATCCGCCAGCCAGGTCAGGTTCAGCTCACGATTTACCGCCTCGCCGCCCGGATCGTCCTCATGCACCCGCTCGGTCGCCACCTGTTGGTTAATCTCCGTAAGGCGCACACGGACAATCGGGTAATAGGTTTCCGGTTTAATTTGATGCTGTTGCAGGAAGGTTTTCACCTGTGGCACCTGCGCTTCGGTCATGTTTAGCAAGAAGTAGTTCGGGCTATCCGGCGGCAGTTGCTGCTGCCAACGCTCAAGCAAATCACCGCGCAGAACCAGTAGTAACGCCAGCAACATGAACGACAGTGAAAAAGCCGCCAGTTGGCTGATCGTGACCCAGGGCTGATGCAGCAGCCGATTAACCGCCAGCCGCAGAGCAAGGTTTTTCAGCGTAATACGGCGTAGCAATAGCAAACTGCCCCAACCAATACCGCCCAACAACAAGGCCAGCACCAAAATACCGGCGAGGATAGACCACAACAGCGTGCTGGCTCCCATCAGCGCGATCAGCAATACCACGACAATCAACGCCGTCGCCGGCAGGAAATAGCGCAGTGGCCAGACATTGGCCACCACATCACGGCGCAATACCCGGAGTGGTTGAGTCGCCAGTAGCTGACGGTATGGGCGTAACCCCACCAGCAGCGAAATCATCAGCAACGCACCAATTGCCCATAGCCACGGCCAGGTTCCCGCCGCGGGCAGTTCAGCTGGCAGCACAGGTGCCAGCAACCGGATTAACACGGCTTCAAACCCTAGCCCGATCAGTCCACCACAGGCGGCTGCCAGCAGAATCACTGCCAGCCACTGGCCAACAATCAACTTACGCAACGCGCTGCGACCCGCCCCCAGCGTTTTTAATACAGCGATCAGATCGTAACGACTACGGCAATAGTGGCTCATCGCCACGGCCACGGCGGCAATAGATAACAGCAGTGTCAGCAGCGCCGACAGCAACAGGAACTGCTGCGAACGCTGTAATGATTTACCCAACGCACTGCCAGACTCCTGCGGCCCAAACCAGCGCTGATCGGGTTTAAGTTGTGGTGTCAGCCGGGCCTCGTAACGCTGAATATCCTGCGGAGTACCGGCAAACATATACCGATAAGTCAGCCGACTGCCCGGCTGTACTGCCCCGGTTTTGTCCACGTCCGCCAGATTGATCATAATACGTGGCGCGGTCTGGAACGGGTTGAAGCCCGAATCTGGCTCCTGAATTATTTCACCGACGATACGCAGACGAGTATCACCAACATCCAGCGTATCCCCCACCTTGACGTTCAGCAGCGCCAGCAAACGTGGGGCGACCAATACATTACCCGGTGCCAGTTGGACGTTGGCAGGATGGGTTTCCAGCTTGCCGTACAGCGGATAGGCCAGGTCAGTGGCCTTCACATCCGCCAACTGGGGCCGATCCCCGGCATAGGTCATGGTGGTGAACGACAACTGTCGACTGACTTTCAGTCCTTGTTGCTGCGCGTCCAACAACCAGCCTTCAGGTACCGGACGAGCGCTCCGCAATACTCGGTCGCCCGCGATAAAATCACGGCTCTGCTGGCTCAGGCCCTTATCCATACGATCACTGATGCTGCCCAGTGCCAATACACAAGCCATCGACAGCGTCAGTGCTAACCAAACGATCAGCAGTGACGGCGAGCGCCACTCCCGCCAAAACCAACGCCAGATCATACTTCCTCCCACAGCTTGCCTTCGCGCAGGCGCAACCGCCGCTGGCAGCGTGCCGCCAGCGTTTCATCATGGGTCACCAGGATTAGCGTGGTGGAAAAATCACGGTTAAGGGAAAACAGTAAATCGGCAATGCGTTCGCCTGTCTGGCGATCAAGGTTCCCGGTCGGTTCATCGGCAAACAGCACCCGTGGCCGACCGCTAAACGCCCGCGCCAACGCTACCCGCTGCTGCTCGCCACCAGAAAGCTGCGCCGGCAGGTGAGTCAGACGTTTACCCAACCCAAGTTGTTCCAGCAACTGCACCGCCTGCTCGCGGCTCTGACGATCGCTTTCACCACGCAATAACGCCGGTAACTGCACGTTCTCCAGTGCGTTCAGCGTGGGTACCAACATAAATGACTGAAATACAAAGCCGACATTTTTAGCACGTAGCGCGGCGCGGCCCTCTTCATCCAGTGCGGTCAGCGATTCGCCCAACAAATACACGTCCCCTTCACTGCCGTCGTCCAGCCCGGCGAGGATCCCCAGCAACGTTGATTTGCCCGAGCCGGACTCGCCAATCAGGGCAATTGTCTGTGCGGGTTTGACAACCAGCTCGACTCCGGTAAGGATGGAGAGCTGATGCTCACCCTGACCAACGTGTTTACTAAGATGATGAACTTCAAGAACGTTTTCCGCTGGCATCTTCCCTTCCTTTTGCTGTTGGGATTATTCAGTTTACGCGCTGTCGCCGCCGATACATTATTGATTTTAGGCGACAGTTTAAGCGCCGGTTACCGCTTGCCGGTGGCGCAAGCCTGGCCGACGTTGCTGGCCGAGCAATGGCAGAAAAAACCGGGTGATCCGCAACTGGTCAATGCCAGTATCAGCGGCGACACCGCCGCACAAGGACTGGCGCGACTGCCTGAGTTACTGAAACAACACCAGCCACGCTGGGTGCTGATCGAACTGGGTGCCAACGACGGTCTACGCGGCTTCCCGGCGCAGGACCTGCAGCGCGATCTTAGCCAAATCATCACGTTGGTGCAGCAAGCTGGCGCACAGCCGCTGCTGATGCAGATCCGTATTCCCCCCAACTATGGCCGCCGTTATACCGAAGCCTTTAGCGCGATTTACCCAGCGCTGGCTAAGCAGTTCAACATTCCGCTACTGCCGTTCTACATGGAACAGGTGGTGATTAAGTCGGAATGGATGCAGGATGACGGATTGCATCCCAATAAGGATGCCCAACCGTTTATCGCCACCTGGATGGCGGAACGCCTGGAACCTCTAGTAAAACATGAGTCTAATTAAATAGGGTTGTACACTAGGTAAAGTTATGCAAAAAGCAGTGTTGATAACCGGCTGTTCCAGCGGGATTGGATTAATTGCAGCGCAGGATCTGCGTAACCGCGGTTACCGGGTGCTGGCCGCCTGTCGCAAGCCACAAGACGTGGAAAATATGCGTCAGCTTGGACTAGAAGGCATTGAGCTGGACCTGGACGACAGTGCCAGCGTCGAGCGTGCCGCCGCCCAGGTGATCGAACTGACCGGCGGCCGCCTGTATGGGCTGTTCAACAACGGCGGTTTTGGCGTTTACGGCCCGCTGAGCAGCATTTCCCGTCAGCAGTTGGAACGGCAGTTCGCCACCAATCTGTTCGGCACCCATCAATTAACCCAGTTGCTGTTGCCGGCGATGCTGCCGCACGGCGAGGGTCGTATTATTCAGACCAGTTCGGTGATGGGGCTGGTGTCCAGTGCCGGGCGCGGTGCCTATGCCGCCAGCAAGTTTGCGCTGGAAGCCTGGTCCGACGCGCTGCGGATGGAACTGCACGGCACAGGTATTCAGGTCAGCCTGATTGAACCCGGCCCAATTTCCACCCACTTTACTCAAAACGTCAATCAGGCGCAGAGTGATAAGCCGGTGCATAACCCCGGTATCGCCAAGCGTCTGACGCTGCCACCAGAGGCCATTTTACCCAAATTACGCCACGCGTTGGAAAACCCGAAGGCAAAACTGCGGTATCCGGTGACCCTGCTGGCGCACGCGCTCACCGTATTACGACGCATTCTGCCTGGCCGTTGCCTGGACTGGGTGTTGCGCAGCAACGGTTAATTTGGCCGACGGGGTTGAAGAATGCCTCTTCGCCCCCATTTCAATGCCAATGGCTCCGCAAGATCAGAGAGAAAATTACATGCTAGCTCAAGCTGTTGTTGATATTAACGAAACAAACCTGCACCAGACGCTGGAACAATCAATGTCCATGCCGGTGGTGTTCTACTTCTGGTCGGATCGCAGCCAACACTGTCTGCAACTCACCCCGATACTCGATAAGCTGGCGGCGGAATATGCCGGTCAATTTCTGCTGGCAAAAGTAGATTGTGACACCGAACAAGCCATTGCCGCCCAATTTGGCCTGCGCTCGCTGCCGACGGTATATCTGTTCAAAGATGGTCAGCCGGTCGACGGTTTCCAAGGCCCACAGCCGGAAGAGATGATCCGTGAACTCCTGCAACGTTTCCTGCCGAAGGAAGAAGACCTGAAACTGGCTCAGGCGACCGAGCTGTTGGCAGAAGGCAATGCGGCAGAAGCACTACCGCTGTTGAAAGACGCCTGGCAAGCCAGCCAGCAACGCAGTGATATCGGTTTGACGCTGGCAGAAACCCAGATCGCGCTGAACCGCACAGAAGATGCCGAAGCCGTGCTGGCGACCATTCCTTTGCAGGATAAAGATACCCGTTATCAGGGCCTGCTGGCGCAAATTGAACTGCTGAAACAGGCCGCTGACACGCCGGAAATTCAGCTGTTGCAACAGCAAGTGGAGCAGCAACCGGAAAACGTCGATTTAGCCGTGCAATTAGCACTGCAACTGCATCAGGTTGGGCGTAATGAAGAGGCGCTGGAACTGTTGATGGGGCATCTGAAGAAAGATCTCGCCGCCGCCAACGGTAATGCGCGTAAAACGCTGATGGATATTTTGGCCGCGCTGGGCACCGGCGACGCGCTGGCGGGTAAGTATCGTCGTCAGCTCTACTCACTGCTCTACTAAATATCCGTCATACGTGAAGCTGCATCTCGGCGGCAAACGTGAGAAGCCCTGGGAGCTTAGATAACTAAGTAACCAGGGTTCGAATATGTAGCCAACAACGCTTTAGCTGGAAAGACGAAGGGGATTTAGCGGTAAACTCGTGCCCCACCTTCAACGCCTTTCGGGCTGAACAACACCTGCCACAGCTGAATATCACGCGAGCGGAATGCTCCGGCACAGGCGTTCAGATAATAGGTGAACATCCGTTCGAAACGCTCAGAATACCCCTCGGACAACATCGGCCACGCTTGTTTGAAGTTCTCATACCAAGCCATCAGCGTCCGATCATAGTCAGCACCAATGTTGTGCCAATCTTCCATCACAAAACGCCCTTCACTGGCTTCGGCAATATGGCGTACCGAAGGCAAGCAACCATTGGGGAAGATATATTTGTCTATCCAGGCATCGACGTGGAGATTAGTTTGGTTGGCACCAATAGTGTGGAGCAGGAAAAGGCCGTCGGGTTTGAGATTACGTGACGCGACACGGAAATAAGTGTCGTAGTTTTTTGGCCCCACGTGTTCAAACATGCCGACAGAAACAATGCGGTCAAACTGGCGGTTCAAGTCACGGTAATCCTGCAACAGTATTTCGACGTCAAGGCCAGCACAGCGTTCTTGCGCCAACTTTTGCTGCTCAGCCGAAATGGTCACACCGTGCACTGATACGCCGTAGTTTTCTGCCGCATACTGCGCCAAGCCGCCCCATCCGCAACCAATGTCCAGCAATGACATCCCCGGTTTCAATTGCAGCTTTTCGCAGATCATTTTCAGCTTGGCTAACTGCGCCTGTTCCAGCGTTTCTGCGTCCTTCCAGTAACCACAGGAATATTGCATATAGGGATCGAGCATCGCGCGGAACAAGTCATTGCCGATGTCGTAATGTTCTTTGCCCACCTGCCAGGCACGTTTACGAGACTGACGATTGAATAACCGGGCATAGGCGATGCGCGCAATGTCACTCAGGTTTTTTGGCAACCGCTCATCAACGCCGGCTTGCAGAATGCGGGTAAATAACCCATCCAACCGCTCGCAATCCCACCAACCGTCCATATAACTTTCACCAAACCCGAGCGACCCTTCCTGCAAAATGCGTTTAAACAAGGCGGGGTTATGTACCTTGATGTCACAGGCACGGCTGCCGTTGATAGTAATACCCGCTGCGGACAGTAATTCTTCCACAATGCGATACCAACGATCTTTTTTCGGGGCAAGTTCATCAACACTGATTGAGTCCATAACAATCCTTGGCAAGATGTCATTTCAAAAAGCATAGTCGCAAATAAAAATGACAAATATTTGAAGTGAAAAGCGACATTGCTTTTTACTGTAGCCAAGGCAGACAACATCATGAAATGAATTAAAATTATTGGAAACATGCCTATTTGGAATGTTAATTGTTCAATGCCCCCGATTTATTAGTCTTTACACGGCAGCTGGCGTAATATCTGTTTACATATGTCTGACAGGAGGTTTGCCATGTTTACCCTTATCCCAATCGTGATTGTCGTCGCGCTAATCATCGTATTCGCTGGCGTCAAAATTGTTCCGCAAGGGTTCCAATGGACGGTGGAGCGTTTCGGCCGATATACCAAAACGCTGATGCCTGGTTTGAACCTGGTGGTGCCGTTTATGGATCGCATCGGCAGAAAAATTAATATGATGGAGCAGGTGCTGGACATTCCTTCACAGGAAATCATCTCGCGCGATAACGCCAACGTCGCTATCGATGCAGTGTGTTTTATTCAGGTCGTCGATCCAGCACGTGCCGCCTATGAGGTCAGCAACCTGGAACTGGCAATCGTCAACCTGACCATGACCAACTTCCGTACTGTGCTTGGCTCCATGGAGCTGGACGAAATCCTCTCGCAACGTGACAGCATCAACAGCCGTTTACTGCACATCGTCGACGAAGCCACTAACCCGTGGGGCATTAAAATCACCCGTATCGAGATCCGCGATGTACGCCCACCGGCCGAATTGATTGCCTCAATGAACGCCCAGATGAAAGCTGAGCGGACCAAGCGTGCAGACATTCTGGAGGCCGAAGGGGTACGCCAGGCAGCCATTCTTCGTGCAGAAGGTGACAAGCAATCACAAATTTTGAAAGCGGAAGGCGAACGTCAATCGGCATTCTTGCAGGCGGAAGCGCGTGAACGTGCCGCAGAAGCAGAAGCCCGAGCCACGCAACTGGTTTCCGACGCGATCGCCAGCGGCAATATCCAGGCGGTAAACTACTTTGTGGCGCAGAAGTACACCGATGCGTTGCAGAAAATCGGCTCCGCTAACAACAGTAAAGTCGTCATGATGCCGCTGGATGCTAGCAGCCTGCTTGGTTCAATAGGTGGCATTGCCGAACTGTTGAAAGAGACCAAAGGCAAGTAATCATGCTCGAACAGATTGCAGCAAACCCACATTGGTTCTGGCTTTCCCTCGGCGGGCTGTTGCTGGCGGCAGAAATGCTTGGCGCCAGTGGCTACCTGTTATGGAGCGGTGTGTCTGCGGTGGTGGTCGGTGCAATTGTCTGGCTATTACCGCAGTTGGCCTGGGAATGGCAGGGGGTGATCTTTTCCGTGCTGACGGTTGTCGTGGCCTATCTGTGGTGGTACTGGCTACGTCAACGCCCGGCTGCGCCCTCTAGCGGTTCGCAGGTGCTAAATCAGCGTAATCGTCAGTTGATAGGCACCCGCGCTACACTGACAGAACCGATGCACAATGGCATGGGCCGCATTAACATCGGCGACAGCAGTTGGCGTGCACAAGCCAATGAAGACCTGGCTGTGGGCACCGAAGTCGAAGTGATCGCTGTCGAAGGCATCACTCTGGTGATCCGCGCACTACCCCAACAATCCCGTTAAATCATTAAGCCGGGGTTACCCCGGCTTATTTTATCTATGCCATTAATTCCGAACTGAGAATGATGACTTTTGAGGTGGCAGGATAGGCCACTTTCCACGGCAGACTGTCGGATGGATAGTGTTCAATGGTTAACCGTGTATCTGTACCTCGAATGCTCGGCAGGATTGTAGGGTTACCTTTAATTTGCCAGGTTTTAACGAGTGAAGCTCCGTCTCCAAATAATTTAACTGCTGAGTCAATGGCATCTGCCGTTTGTTGAATGGTCAAATTCTGCGGCAGTTGGGTGACACTTGCTGTAGTTTGCAAACAAACGGACTTGTTGTTGTTCACAATAAGACTCTCAATGTTAGCATTTTCCTCCATCAACACTACAGGCAGCATGTTATTTGCCGACTTACTGTTAAATACCAAGCTACCAATTGATGCTGATTTCTTAATACTACAAAGGCTCCCACCGCTGCCGAAGGCGCTTGCATACTCATTAACTATAATCTGATCTATAATCAGGCCACTCATATTAAGATCTAAAGCTTTATTACCAATCAGGCGTCCAAAAGTTAATTTACCAATGCGGCAATCCGACTGAGTACCCGATGCACTTAATCCTGGATGCACTCGGCATGAGGCGATAGAAATATTATCAATAAGATTATTTTTTGATCCATTATGTATTTCCACCCCTCGAATACAATGCCCAACAGTAACATTATTGATACGGTGCCTGCTGCCACCGGCATACACTGCCGGTGCACCATTTAAGATGGCAGAAGCATTTGTCTGTTCAAGATAGTAGCAGTCTCCTGCCTCAACGTTGTCACAAAAATTATTTTCACCATCAACAATAACGCCACCACCACCCCATACTCCACATTTTATATCAA
Organism: Serratia grimesii NBRC 13537; assembly: GCF_001590905.1. Classification (GTDB taxonomy): domain Bacteria; phylum Pseudomonadota; class Gammaproteobacteria; order Enterobacterales; family Enterobacteriaceae; genus Serratia; species Serratia grimesii. The sequence goes on along the minus strand of NZ_BCTT01000005.1, from coordinate 216,065 downwards.
TGACATAACAATCAGAAGTGGTTCCATCGAGTTTACTGTCCTGCCCAAAAGCAATAATAGAACCAGACACATAACCCGGCTCAAAAGTACTGGCTGGGATCCCTGCCCCCACAATAGTGACTTTAGCAACAATATTTTTACTACCTTTAACTAAAATACCATCTCCAAGGCAATAACCACCGGTAATATTACTGACTACATTATCATTATTTTTAACAACAATTAAATTATCCCGGCACTCATCAATATCCACATCAAAAGCGACAGAATCGCCCATCAATACCATACCATCACAGAATCCCCGCACAGTCATATGATAGAAATAACTTTTATCCCCAGCAACAAATCCGTTATGTGCAGAAACCTGATGATAAACACTTTCACGCTTTACCCAGCCATAGAGCATACCGCCAAACATTTCCACGCCATGTAAATAGTCATAGGCTTCAGGTGTAGAGGTTTCATTGGCAAAAAATGGTTTCAGGTGGCCGGGTTTAGCTTTAATTGTTGCGCCATTAAGATTAATAACTTTCTTATTAGGATTCCCATTTCTAATTCGTACGGTGTCAGTCGTCATGTAGGTCGCACCTTGCTGACAAACTGTGTCGTATGTCGTCAAAAAGGCCGCGGTTAGCGCACTGGTATCATCTGTACTGCCATTCCCTCGTGCACCAAACATATTTGGTGATACCAAGTTGTTATTCAACACGCGAACCCATGTCCACTGTGAATTAGGCTTTATATAAATACCTGCATCATCAATAAGGCCAGGAGCATTGGAAGCAATGAAAACCCCGCCGCCCGATTGTAATTTATCGTCTCCGTGCCAGTCAGGATAGTAAGAAACAACCTCGATGGACTCCTCAGCAGAGGCAGGGATGATGGTTCGCAATGTTGCGATATCAGGGCAAATATTCATAACGGAAAACCTCTTAGTGAATGGAGTCCTCATGGACATGGCAACAGTAAGAGGTATTTCAACGGGGGGAAATGTAGGTAGGTTGTATGATTGTTCAGCGAACAAAAGCCGAGTCATCCAGCAGATAGTCGCTAAGCTAACTCCTTCACCTTTTCTCTGTATGGCAGCACCCTGCCAGATTATTAATGATTGGGCAGTCTGCCCCGTCATCGCCTGGGCACTGATCCGCCAGCGCCAGTAAACGCTGGCGCATCTCACCCAACTCAGTGATGTGCTTTTCAATATCCGCCACTTTTTGCAACGTGCGTGATTTTACATCCGCGCTATGACGGGCCGGATCATTGAATAAAGCCACCAGCTCTCGGCACTCATCCAGATTAAAGCCCACCTGCCGCGCCTGGCGTAACAACGTCAGTTCTTCGATGTGCTTCGGGCTGTAACTGCGGTATCCGTTATCGGTACGGATCGGTGTGGTCACCAAGCCTTTTTCTTCATAAAAGCGAATTGCCTTGCTGGTTAAGCCGGTTTTTTTTGCCACATCGCTGATATTCATTTTTCCCCCTTGACCTTCCCCTTGCTGGAAGGTTTAAGCTTCATTCTTAGTGAAAATAGGTCAAGCGGTCAACCTTTAAACACCGCACTTGAGCGAGGGAATCGAATCATGTCACAAACCACCGTGCTGGCATTGCAGGGGCTGACCTGCATGAATTGCGCACAACGGGTGAAAAAAGCCCTGGAAAGCCGCAATGATGTCGAACAGGCAGAGGTCAATGTCCATTATGCCAAGGTGACCGGCGATGCGCCGAGTCAGGCCCTGATCGACAGTGTGATTGCCGCTGGCTATCAGGCCGCTGTGGCGCAACACGCAGATACCGAGTTGCAGTTGAGTGGCCTAAGCTGCATGCACTGCGCCGCCAGTACTCGTAAAGCGTTGGAAGCTGTGCCGGGTGTGATCGCCGCCGATGTCAGCATTGATAGCGCCAAAGTTTATGGCGATGCGGGCCCCGAGGCGCTGATCGCCGCGGTAGAGGACGCCGGTTATCACGCCAGCGTCGCCGGAGCCATCAATCACCCAAAATCTGAGCCGTTGACTGAATCAGTCCCAACTTTGCCGGAAACCCAGGCAGCGGCCCCGTATTCCCTTCCAGCAGCCAATAACGAAAACGATGATGACAGCGTGCAACTGTTGCTCAGTGGCATGAGCTGCGCCAGCTGCGTCAGCAAAGTGCAGAACGCGCTGCAAAGCGTGCCGGGCGTAGAGCAAGCTCGCGTCAATTTAGCAGAGCGCAGCGCGCTGATCACCGGCAGTGCCGATCCGCAGACATTGGTCGCCGCAGTCGAAAAAGCCGGTTACGGCGCAGAAATGATCCAGGACGAAACCGAACGTCGCGAACGCCAACAGCAGACTGCGCAGGCTAACATGAAACGCTTCCGCTGGCAGGCCGCGCTGGGCCTGGCGCTGGGTATTCCGCTGATGGCCTGGGGCCTGTTCGGTGGCAGCATGTCTCTGACGCCGGAAACGCAGCGCCCGTGGCTGTTGGTCGGCCTGATTACACTGGCAGTGATGGTATTTGCCGGTGGGCACTTTTATCGTAACGCCTGGCGTGCGCTGATGAACGGTAGCGCTACCATGGACACGCTGGTGGCACTCGGCACCGGCGCCGCGTGGTTATATTCGATCAGCGTTAACCTGTGGCCAGACTTCTTCCCAATGGCGGCGCGGCATCTGTATTACGAAGCCAGTGCAATGATCATCGGGCTGATCAACCTGGGTCATGCGCTGGAACAACGCGCTCGCCAGCGCTCATCACAGGCGCTGGAACGTCTATTGGATCTGACGCCACCGACGGCACGGCTGGTGACCGAAGACGGTGAGAAAAGTATTCCGTTAGCGCAAGTGCAGCTCGGCATGACATTGCGGCTGACTACCGGTGATCGTATCCCGGTTGACGGTGAGATCATTCAGGGCGAAGTCTGGCTGGATGAAGCGATGCTGACCGGTGAGGCGGTACCTCAGCAGAAAAGCATTGGCGACACCGTTCATGCCGGTACGGTAGTCGATGATGGCACCGTACTGTTCCGTGCCGGTGCCATTGGCAGCAAAACCACGCTGGCGCGCATCATTAAGCTGGTGCGGCAAGCGCAAAGCAGCAAGCCGGAGATCGGCCAACTGGCGGACCGTATTTCTGCGGTATTCGTACCCGCGGTCGTGGCTATCGCGCTTTTCAGCGCCGCGATTTGGTACATTTTTGGCCCGCAGCCGCAATTGGTTTACACACTGGTGATCGCCACCACGGTACTGATTATCGCCTGCCCTTGTGCACTGGGTCTGGCAACGCCGATGTCGATCATCTCTGGCGTAGGACGCGCTGCGGAGTTTGGCGTGTTGGTCCGTGATGCCGATGCATTGCAGCAGGCAAGCCAACTGGACACATTAGTCTTCGATAAAACCGGTACCCTGACAGAAGGCCAGCCGCGCGTGGTGGAGATCCTCACCTTTAACCAGGTAGACGAACAACAGGTGGTGTCTTGGGCTGCCGCGTTGGAACAGGGAGCCAGCCACCCCTTGGCACGAGCCATCGTTGATCACGCAGCAGGGCAAACGCTGCCACAAGTCACGCAATTCCGCACGCTGCGGGGTGCTGGCGTCAGTGGCGAAGTGGACGGAGTGAAACTACTGCTGGGCAATGCAGCATTGTTGCAACAGCATCAGGCAGTGATAACCGCGGAGCTGGATGCTCAGATGCAGCAACAAGCGGAACGCGGTATTACGCCAGTACTGCTGGCCGTCGACGGTAAACCCGCTGCGTTGATCGCCATCCGCGATCCACTGCGCAGCGACAGCGTTGAGGCGCTGCAACGTTTACATCGCCAGGGCTATCAACTGGTGATGCTGACTGGTGACAACCCGGTGACGGCTAACGCCATTGCCAAAGAAGCCGGTATCGATCAGGTCATTGCCGGTGTGCTACCAGACGGTAAAGCCGAGGCAATTAAACAGTTGCAGGCACAGGGCCATCGGGTAGCCATGATCGGTGACGGCATCAACGATGCCCCTGCGCTGGCACAGGCCGATGTCGGCATCGCCATGGGCAGTGGCAGCGATATCGCTATTGAAACCGCCGCCATCACCCTGATGCGCCATAGCCTGAACGGCGTTGCCGATGCGCTGGAACTGTCGAAAGCCACTCTGCGGAATATGAAGCAGAATCTACTCGGGGCCTTTGTTTACAACACGCTCGGCATCCCAATTGCCGCCGGGGTGCTGTATCCGCTGACGGGTACCCTGCTCAGCCCAGTGGTGGCGGGTGCCGCTATGGCACTGTCTTCTATCACCGTCGTCAGTAACGCCAACCGGTTGCTGCGTTTTAAACCCAAACGCTGAATGCCAATGGGGCGCAAATCACTGCGCCCCGTTTCCTTTGGGATAATTCCTTCACTCTTCAGGCTTTCTTGTATGCCGCTTAGCGTTTAGCATGGGGAAAAGGTTACGCCCTTCCCCTTTCAAGCTGAAAGGCGAGCAAGTTCTCCAGGAGTCACGTTGTATGGGTCAACTGTTACGTCGTATCGCTGCCTTTCTCGGTCTGATTTCCCCAATGACCTACGCTTACCCGGCACTGGATATTCGCTTGCCTGGCGATCGTCAGTTCCATTTGGTCGGCAGTATTCATATGGGTACGGTTGATATGGCCCCACTGCCCGCTAAATTGGCCGCGCGCCTCAAGCAAGCAGATGCCTTGATTGTTGAAGCCGATATCACCGATTCCGCCTCTCCTTTCGACCACGTTGAACTGCAACCGGAACTTGAACAAAGACTCTCGGAGCCAGAGTTCCAGCAGCTATTAACGCTATGCCAGGAATTGGGTACCGATGCAGAATCGTTCTCTACCCTGCCTGGTTGGCAAGTGGCGTTGATGATGCAGGCGCGTCAGGCCCAACGATTAGGACTACGTGCTGAGTATGGGGTGGATTATCAGCTATTGCAGGCCGCAAGGGCGCAGCATAAAAAGGTGATCGAGTTAGAAGGTGCGCAGCAACAGTTGGCGATGCTGGAACAATTGCCGGAAGGCGGCATGGCGCTGTTGCGCGATACGCTGGAACACTGGCATACCAACGCCCGACTTCTGCAAACCATGGTAAGTTGGTGGCTGGACGCAAAACCCAGCGGCGCACTGGAAACGCTGCCCGCCACATTCAGCGCGGGTTTGTATGATGTGTTGATGCATCAACGCAATCGCGACTGGCGTAAAAAGCTGGAGAAATTACCGGCTGGCAATTACGTGGTAGCTGTAGGTGCATTGCATTTGTACGGCGAAGATAACCTGCCAGCGATGCTGCAAGCAGAGTAAAAAAGTGGCCAATATCGCTACTGGCCAGTCAAAGAGGAATTTCTTGTATTTTAGTTATACGCATAGCAACCGTGTTAACGGTTACAATAGACAGGGTAGCAACCCAGTGAACATCTTGGCAACCCGCTTTACGTAACAGTCTCTCAGGTTGCTGTTACCGTTATATTTTTGTAATTTTGTTGCCTCGTCTTGCAACTCCCCTCGCAGGGGGAAATAGGAAAACACGATGACGCCCGCAGTGATCCTGCTTGAGAAACAAAAAGTCGCATTTACCCTTCATCCGTACCATCACGACAGTGCAGAAACCAATTTCGGTGATGAAGCGGTGAAGAAGCTTGGACTGGATGCCGACCGTGTCTACAAAACACTGCTGGTGGCACTGAATGGTGATGCCAAACATCTGGCCGTCGCTGTCACCCCGGTCGCCATGCAATTAGATCTGAAAAAGGTCGCCCGCGCGCTGGGTGCAAAGAAAGCAGAAATGGCCGATCCGCTGTTGGCACAGCGTGTTACAGGCTATCTGGTGGGAGGCATCAGTCCGCTGGGGCAGAAAAAGCGGCTACCAACGGTGATCGACAGCCCGGCACAGCAGTTCGCCACCATTTACGTCTCCGGCGGTAAACGCGGGCTGGACATCGAACTGGCGGCACAAGATCTTTGCCGGTTGCTGGCCGGCAGCTTTGCCGATATCGCCAAGCGCGACTGAAAAACCATCAATACGCGGCCGGCGCCCCAGCATCGGCCGCGGGATCTCATTACTCCACCGGCTTATTACGCCCCCTCATTCGTGGCAACAACATCGGCACCTGTCGACAGTACTGCTGATAATCCTGCCCCAGTGCTTTAACCAGGCTGCGCTCTTCAAAATATACGCCCACCAAAATATATAATGTCATTCCTGAATTAAATAACAGGCGCCCAGTGGTCATCTCGGGAGTGAACCAAAAGGCCAGTAATATTCCCGTCATCATGGGATGCCTCGTCAGTCGGTAAAATCCTCTGACCTGAAAAGGCAAGTCGGTATATTGCCGCTCTCTCCACTGCAACCAGGATTGTCGCAAGCCAAATAAATCGGTGTGGCTAATCATGCAGGTTGAAGCAAAGACCACTAACCAGCCCAGCACGCTGATGCCGTTAAGTCCCCATGCGGCGACACTTTCCGGCGGCAACCGCCACAAGGCACCCGGCAGTGGCTGCCACATGAGCGCCAGCAATGCCAACAACAAACCGGCAATCAATACATAGGTACTTCTTTCCAGCGCCAGGGACAACGCCAAACGAACCTTGAACCTTTCATGGGCCATCACCGAGTGCACCAGGCCAAACAGCAGGAGTAAACCGGCATTCACCAGCCAGGGCCACATACTGCCCTCCCCTACGATGGCGACCATATTTCTTAGTCCCCAGCCGTTAAGTAATAAAATAAGCAAAATAAAACCGACCACCCCGCCTAAATAGCCGAATACGCCATATAAAAGTATCATTGTCCTGTGCATTTATTTTCCTTTTTAATCACGATAATTTCGATGATATTTCCCCCTGGAAAATTATGATTTAAGAAAAATAAAATCATTAACCCTAAAGGTATAGACAAAGAAAATAGAAATACAACTATGCAAGACAAGGAAAACAATATTGAAATTAATAATATTAGAGTGCTTTTATTCAGAGGCGTGGCAATGTGGAGGAAGATAAACGGCGGCTTTTAACCGGTAAAAGCCGCCGGAAGATTACTGATAAACAATCTCGCCTTTCGGCTCATAGGCCGCGGCGTCCAGCGGTGAGTGCTTCTCAATATACTGTTTCAGCACCTCGGCATCGATAAAACCGGTGTTGACGTAGCTTGGCAGGGTATCCAGCTTCGGATAACCGTCACCGCCCAGCGCATTGAAGTTCAGGGTCGCCATGCGGTACGTTTTATCAGCCTGTAGCGGCTCACCGTTGATTTTGACATTGCTAACGCCCTGCTGGCCGTCTGCCGTCAAGCTGACGTTGGCAAACTGCGCGTAGGCTCCGGAATCCACTTTCATGTTGGCCACTACCGCCAGGTATTTTTCTACGTCACTGCCTTTCATCTCGACGTAGACCAGCGTATTGCCAAACGGTTGTACCTTCAGCACGTTCTTATAGGTAATGTCACCCCCCTCAATCGAGTCGCGTACACCACCACCACTCATCACCGCAAAGTCAGCTTCGGCACGTTCCATTTGCGCGGCCAGCAGTACACGCGCCAGATTGGTCTGCACGAAACGCACCTTGCTGCGATCGCCTTCCAATTTGCCGTTAACGCTACCAATTTTCACATCTAACTGGGCTTTGCCTTTCTCTTGGAACGGCGTCAGTAATTTCATCATCGACGGATCTTCTGCGATCTGCTGTGTGTAATACACGCGTTCGCTGGTTCCGTCGGCTTTTTCCACTTTCTTCTTAAGATTGACAGGGATCAGTTGATAATGGACCAATTTCAGTTCGCCATTACGGAACTGGAAATCGGCACGTCCCACGTACTTGCCCCACTCATGCGCCTGTACGATCCAGGTGCCGTTCTGACGATCCGGTGAGCACGGGGTACCCGGCACATAATCCACTTGCTTGTGGTTTTCACCAGCCATACAGACCGGATCCTGCGAGTGGCCGCCGACGATCATATCCAGATAACCTGCAGGCAAGCTGCGCGCCATCTCCACGTCGCCAGGCGCGTTGGAACCATGGTTGCCATCATCGTAATGGCCCATATGGGTCGCGGCGATGATTACGTCCGGTTTTTCGTCCTTACGCAGTTGTTCGACCACCTGTTTAGCTTCCTGCGCTGGTACGCGGAACTCGATGTCGGTGAAATATTCTGGATTACCAATCTTGGCAGTATCATCGGTCGTCAGGCCGATAACTGCGATCTTGATGCCCTGCTTATCGAATAAGGCATAAGGTTTGAATAAGCGTTGCTGAGTGCTTTTCTGATAAATGTTGGCCGACAACAGCGGGAAGGTTGCCCATTTTTCTTGTTGGCGCAAAACGCTGAGTGGATTGTCGAACTCATGGTTACCGATCGCCATCGCGTCATAACCTACCAGATTCATACCACGGAAGTCCGGCTCGGCATCTTGCAGGTCTGACTCCGGTACACCGGTATTGATATCACCGCCCGACAGCAGCAGCAGACTACCGCCCTTGGCTGCAACATCCTGGCGAATGCTGTCCACCAGTGTCTTCTGTGCGCCCAAGCCATACTCACCGTGATCATTCTGCCAGAAATGGCCGTGATGATCGTTGGTGTGCAAAATGGTGATGTCGTAGGTCTTATCCTTTTCCCAGGCGCTGGCGGCTCCCGACAGGAAAGTCAGGGACACAGCCAACGCGCATGCGGTGGTATTAAACGAAAAGCGCATGGCGGAACTCCATATGATTATTAACTGTTTTTTTGAGATGGACGAAAGTGTAGCGCGAAACGAAGGCAACTAATTTCAAATTTTTGCGATGTGCGTCAAATTATGTCGGATATGGCAAATATTGACCAACTTGCTAAGATATCTGCTCTGTCCTCTAAAACTTACCAGGCTAATAATAAAATGACCGACCGTAGCGATACTGCCATCCCACCGGCTAAAGGCAGCGCGGTTAAAGGGACTGCATTCTCGATTCTTGGTGCCATCAGCGTCTCTCACCTGCTTAACGATATGATTCAATCGCTGATCCTGGCGATTTACCCGATCTTACAGGCTGACTTCAGCCTCAGTTTCGTACAGATCGGTATGATTACGCTGACCTATCAGCTAACGGCTTCTTTATTGCAGCCACTGATTGGCTACTACACAGATAAGCATCCACAACCTTATTCGCTGCCGATCGGTATGGGCTTTACGCTATGCGGGTTGCTGTTGCTGTCTGTCGCCAATACCTTCCCGCTGGTACTGCTGGCAGCGGCACTGGTTGGCACCGGCTCTTCGGTGTTCCATCCGGAATCCTCTCGCGTAGCGCGTATGGCTTCCGGTGGTCGGCATGGACTGGCGCAGTCGCTGTTCCAGGTTGGCGGTAACTTTGGCAGCTCCCTTGGGCCACTGCTGGCGGCGCTGATTATCGCGCCTTATGGCAAAGGCAACGTAGCCTGGTTTTCATTAGCAGCACTGTTAGCTATCGTCGTGTTGTTGCAGGTCAGTAAGTGGTATCAGTTGCAGCATCGTGCAACGAAAGGTCAGCCCAAAACTGCCTCTTCGGTAAAACTGCTGCCAAAACGTACCGTTACCTATGCAATTGGCATTCTGCTGATATTGATTTTCTCCAAATACTTCTATTTGGCGAGTATCAGCAGCTATTACACTTTTTATTTGATGCATAAGTTCGGTGTTTCAGTGCAAAACGCCCAATTCCATCTGTTTGCCTTCCTGTTCGCCGTCGCCGCAGGCACCATTATTGGCGGCCCTATTGGTGATAAGATAGGAAGAAAACGTGTCATTTTGGGCTCCATCTTGGGCGCAGCGCCATTTACGCTTGTTTTACCCTATGCATCTCTGTATTGGACCGGTATTTTGACGGTATTTATAGGGGTAATCCTTGCGTCAGCGTTCTCCGCTATTCTGGTTTATGCCCAAGAGCTAATTCCAGGTAAAGTAGGCATGGTTTCCGGATTATTCTTCGGTTTTGCCTTTGGTATGGGTGGGTTAGGCGCGGCAGTTCTTGGTTATGTCGCAGATTTGACCAGTATCGAGTTAGTCTATCAAATATGTGCTTTCCTGCCGTTAATCGGCATTATCACTGCGTTACTGCCCAATATTGACCATAACTCACAATAACCCTGCATTAATACCGGTTGAATGCTGACGTTCAACCGGCTCTTCTTCAACACAAACCCATGTTATTTGAATTATTAAGTGTTAAATCCCCTTACTGACCGGTAAAAAGCGGAATCCTCTGCTTTTTCACAAAATAGCTCAATTTAGCTAAGCGTAACGCGAACAAATGCAATAAACTAAATGTATCTTTTCGTAACTTTGTTGCGTTTCCCCTCTGCTGCCATGCATAGCTAGAAGGAGTCTGGATGCATAATTCAACACCGTTAATCACCACTATTGTCGGAGGGTTAGTACTCGCCTTCCTCCTCGGTATGCTGGCGAATCGCCTGCGCATCTCCCCACTGGTGGGGTACCTTGCCGCAGGTGTGCTCGCCGGCCCTTTTACCCCCGGTTTTGTTGCCGACACCTCGCTGGCTCCAGAACTGGCGGAAATCGGCGTGATTCTGTTGATGTTCGGTGTTGGCCTCCATTTCTCTCTTAAAGACCTCCTCGCAGTAAAACATATCGCCATTCCCGGTGCCGTGGCCCAGATTGCCGTCGCCACCTTGCTAGGCATGGGACTATCAAAACTGCTCGGTTGGGATTTAATTTCCGGTCTGGTATTCGGTCTCTGTCTGTCCACCGCAAGTACCGTAGTGCTGCTGCGTGCGCTGGAAGAACGCCAGTTGATCGATAGCCAGCGTGGGCAGATTGCCATCGGGTGGCTGATCGTGGAAGACCTGGCGATGGTGCTGACGCTGGTGTTACTGCCTGCGTTCGGCAATATGCTGGGCAATAACAACGCCAGTAGCGGCCAGTTGTTAATTGAACTGGCGATGACCATTGGTAAAGTCATCGCCTTTATCGCGCTGATGATTGTGGTTGGCCGTCGCCTGGTGCCGTGGATCCTGGCGAAAACCGCCAGTACGGGCTCGCGTGAGCTGTTTACCCTGGCCGTATTGGCATTGGCGCTAGGCATAGCCTATGGCGCAGTGAAACTGTTCGACGTTTCCTTTGCACTGGGGGCATTCTTCGCCGGTATGGTACTGAACGAGTCAGAGCTGAGCCATCGAGCGGCCCACGACACTCTACCGCTGCGCGATGCCTTTGCCGTACTGTTCTTTGTGTCGGTCGGCATGCTGTTTGATCCGATGATTTTGATCAACGAGCCTCTGGCGGTACTGGCAACACTGGCGATTATCGTGTTCGGTAAATCGGCAGCAGCCTTCCTGCTGGTGAAAATGTTCGGCCACTCCAAGCGCACCGCGCTGACCATTTCCGCCAGCCTCGCACAAATCGGTGAGTTCGCCTTCATTCTGGCTGGCCTTGGGATCACGCTGGGTATGATGTCTGAACACGGTCGCAATTTAGTGCTGGCCGGGGCCATCTTGTCGATTATGTTGAATCCATTGCTGTTCACGCTGCTCGAGCGTTATCTGGCCAAGACCGAGACCATTGAAGACCAAATCCTGGAAGAAGCGGTAGAAGACGAGAAGCAGATCCCGGTCGATATGTGCAATCACGCGCTGGTGGTCGGTTATGGCCGTGTTGGTAGCCTGCTGGGGGCCAAATTGGCCGAAGCTGGCATTCCGCTGGTGGTGATCGAGAATTCGCGCCCACGGGTTGAGGCATTGCGCGAGCAAGGCATCAAAACAGTGTTGGGCAATGCAGCGAATCCGGAGATCATGGATCTGGCACGACTCGACTGTGCACGCTGGCTGCTGCTGACTATCCCCAACGGTTATGAGGCCGGCGAGATCGTGGCCTCTGCGCGGACCAAGCGGCCAAATATAGAGATTATCGCCCGGGCGCACTACGATGACGAAGTGTCGTATATCTCCGATCGCGGGGCGAATCAGGTGGTGATGGGGGAACGGGAAATCGCCAACAGCATGCTGAATATCCTTAAACTGGATACGCTGACTGAAGAAGAGAAAATGGGCGGCTGCCCGATCTGATATAACAAATGATGCAAAAAAGGTCCGGCTCGCCGGACCTTTCGTTTTTTACCGTTCCCAGTAAGACTCTTCCAGACTGTCTTCCCGCTCTGGCAAACCGCGCGTCAAGCGTGGCGAATGCTGATTCAACACCTGATAGCTGACGCGGTTGGCGTATTTACACACCTGCGCCAGCGAAGAATAGGTCAGGTAGCTGCGAACGTGTTTACTGGAGTTCGGCACGTTATTACGGTGGTAACCGTTGGCCGCAATATCATGCAGCAGCGCCGACAATGCCCCATCACCGGCACCGTTGGTGTTCATGATTTTCTCAGGCCCACCCATGTAGGGTGCTATGTGGGAATAAACACGGAATGGATTCTCACAACTTTCGCGCCGCATCGCACGGCTGAACTCATAACGGTTGAATTCGGCGATATGCCCCGGCAACAATGGGTGCTGTGTTTCACGCTTATTAGACTCTTCGGTGTAACCTGCCATATAAAGCCCATTTGGCCCGGCAGTGCACAACACCAAATCGACCCATTCAAGTGCCATGTCCGACGCAGTCAACGGGTCACTCAGCCCGGTCAGTTCCAGCGCTTCATCTTCGTTCATCGCCAGGATCGAAACGTGTTCTTTCAGGAAGTCACGCCACCACTGTGGGTTGTCGGCAATGACATACTTGGTTCCCAACGTCAGCACCACCGGTACATCATGCTTTTTGGCAAACTCAATCGCCTGCATGGTCGCAGCCGGCATCGGCTCCCCTTCTTTGCAACGTACCAGGTAGGACGTCAGCACCAATGCGGAGGCACCGGCAATTACTTCCTCCTTCACACTTTCCGGCCGCAGCTGGTTCATCTGCCCTGGGCTGATAGCGAAAGTACGCTCGCCGCTTTCACCGATCAGCGTGAAACAGCGCCCAATGGCACCGTCAACCGCCTGCAGGTGGTTAAGATCGGTACGGCTGGAGGTATTGCACAGATAGCGGTAGGCGTAGCTACCAATCTTGATATTGCTGCACATCACGCCGAGCAGCACCGAGCGGTCATCAGCCAGCACTGAATAGTTGTGCAAAGTATTGCCGATGGTGCCGCCGGCAAACTGATGGGTGATAAGATTATTGTCGATCAATTCCTGATATAACGCTTCGGCTACGTCATCTTCAATCACCAAAGAATGCCCGAGGCTCAGGCCATAGCGCTGGACAAAAGTGTCATCCACTTTTGCCTCAATATCTACCAGCGTCTGGTCAATGCCGACGACATACGAGGTGCTGATTTCATTTTCAGGTTGAACTTGCTGTAAGAGCGGATCGCGGGCGTTCACCGGAAAATAGTGTTTGGACTTACGTTTACCAGGAAATTTCATGTAATTGGCGGCAGTGGCAGTTAACAGGCAGAGAATGTTAGCACATTCCTGCCCGATTGATGATGGCTGTCACCATTTTGCGCACTGAGGATCAGAAGCGCTGTGCCACCAGTTGCTGCATCATATCAATGTGTGCCGGTTCGTCGTTCAGCGCAGAAATATACTCGAACTTCTCACCACCTGCATGAAGGAAGATCTCACGGTTTTGTTCTTTGATCTCTTCCAGCGTTTCCAGACAGTCCGCCGAGAAACCGGGGCAAATGAGCTGAATATGCTTAATGCCTTGTGCAGGAAGACTTTTCAAGGTTTCGTCGGTGTAAGGCGTCAGCCATGGCTCGCGACCAAAGCGCGACTGGTACGTCATCATCACCCGATCTGGTGCCACAGGTAACGTGGCGGTCAGAGCGCGCAGCGTGTCTTCACAGCGTTGTGGGTAATCGTCGCCAAGGCGCGCATAGCGTTTGGGAATGCCGTGGAATGACAATACCAGACGATCCGGTTGACCATGCTCTGCGAAGGAACGTTCAACGCTCTGGCGCAGTGCAGCAATATAGGCCGGGTGTTCCGCATAATCGCGAATAAAGCTGATCGAAGGCAGTCGACGATAGCCTTTCAGTATCCGCGCCACCCCGTCCCAGACCGCCGCACTGGTTGAGCAGGAATATTGCGGGTACAGCGGCAATACCACCAGATTGGTCACCCCTTGCGCCAGTAACTTGTCGATAGCCTCTGACAGACTCGGCGAGCCGTAGCTCATGCCCAACTCTACCGGTGTATTCGGCATCCGCGCAGCCAGTGCGCGCTGCTGACGGCGGCTGTAGACCAACAGCGGTGAACCTTCGTCCATCCACACAGATTGATACAGCTTGGCAACCCGCGGTGAACGTATCGGCAAGATCGCACCGTTAAGGATCGGCCACCAAATCAACGGCGAAGTATCAACCACCCGGTCGTCACTGAGGAATTCCTTCAGATAGCGTTTTACCGCCGATGAGGTCGGAGCATCCGGTGTGCCCAGGTTCACCAGCAGTACCCCGTGTTTCTCTTGCTTCATCTCAGTTCCCCTTGATTCCTTGCAAGCTAACCCCCCGTTCTGGGTCAGGGCGTTAACATCGATTAATGGCGCCTATTGTAACGGAAAAGCGCCTTGTCGGAACCGATATCAGCAACAGGTACTACCCATGATGAAGGCGGGAAACTTAAGCCATGTTCTGCCCTTGTGCCAGCTGCCAGACTGCCGCCACATTGCGTGCCGTCACTTCCAGATTATCGGCCGCCTCCGTCAGGGCTTCGTCCAGGGTGACAATACGGTCAAGCACTGAAAAAGCGGCATCAATACCGTGCTGATGCACGACCTGATAATCTTTCGACAGGCTGCCAGCGATCCCGATCACCGGCAAGCCATGGCGTTTGGCTACCCTTGCCACGCCAATCGGCGTTTTGCCGTGGATCGACTGGCTGTCCAGTCGCCCTTCTCCGGTGATCACCAGATCGGCGTCGCAAAGCGCCTCTTCCAGTCGCAAAGTTTCAATCACGATTTCAATTCCCGGCCGTAAGCGAGCGTTGAGCATACCGAGCAAGGCCGCCCCCATTCCGCCCGCTGCACCGGCCCCCGGCGTGTTGATCACTTCACGGCCGGTAGCCTGCTGCAACAAACTGCCAAAATGGCTCAGTGCCGAATCCAACTGCGTCACCATTTCAGGCGTTGCGCCCTTCTGCGGGCCAAACACCGCCGAAGCGCCATGAGGGCCGCATAAAGGGTTATCCACGTCACAGGCAGCGGTCACGCTCACCTGTTGCAGACGTGGGTCTACCTCTGAAAGATCGATTTGCGCTAGCTGCGCCAATGCCGCGCCACCGGGCAACAGTGGATTTTGTTTATCATCCAGCAGCCTGGCACCCAGTGCTTGCATCATACCGGCGCCACCGTCGTTAGTGGCACTGCCGCCGATGCCAAGAATAATCGCCTTAACACCGCGATCTAACGCAGCCAGGATCAGTTCACCGGTACCGTAACTGGTGGTGATCCGTGGATCACGCAGCGCTTTAGGTGCAAGGTGCAGGCCAGAAGCCGCCGCCATCTCAATAACGGCGGTTTCCCCATCCCCCAACAATCCGTAAAAGGCCTGAACCGGCTGGCCCAGCGGACCCGTTACCTCAACCCTGACGATTTCCCCGCCGGTGGCTGCCACCATGGAATCCACCGTACCTTCGCCGCCGTCTGCCATCGGCAGTTTCACATATTGGGCCTGTGGGTAGACCTGGCGGAACCCGCGCTCAATGGCCTCAGCCACCTCCAACGCACTCAGGCTCTCTTTAAACGAGTCCGGGGCAATAACCACTTTTTTCAGCGTTTTCATCAGTATTCCTTATCCCGCCAGATTAAATACGCCAAACATCAACGCCGAGACGGCCGCGATGGTAAAGCCGATCAGGGTTTCATACGGCAGTAACTTCAGCCGTTGATGGACGGCCATATTGACGCTGCCGCCAGTGGCGTGGAAGAAACTGCCGTGTGGCAGGTGATCCAGCACCGTAGCACCGGCATGGATCATCGCTGCGCCGGCCAGCCCACTGACCCCCAGTTCCAGCAAGGTGCTGCTGAATACGCCGGATGCCACGGCGGTACCGGCTGTGGTGGAAGCGGTCGCCATCGACATCAGGGCCCCAGACAGCGGCGCAAGCAACCAGGCTGGCATACCTGTGTGGGTCAATCCGTTAATCAACGCGTCCTTCAGCGCCGAGTTGGCGATAATGCCTGCCAGCGTGCCAGTACCGAGCAACATAATCGCTACCGGTGCCATACGGGACAGACCTGAAACCATAAACTGATTGCACTGACGGATGCGCCCCATCAGCAATGCCCCCACCAGTCCACCGGCTGGTAGCGCAATCAGTGGATCAATGGCAATCCCCGCAATGGGACGTAACGACAGCAACACAATAGCAACCAACGGTGCACTGATCGCCGCCGCAAAGCCCGGACGGGATCCTTCGGCATGTTGAGTCAATTCCTCCGCCATCACCTTGTCGCCCTTGTTGCTCAAACGTCGGGCAAGCAGATAAGCCACCACCAACCCGCACAGGCCAGGCACGATACCGGCCATCATCACTGAGGTCAGCGGTACGTGGAAGTTGTCGGCAGCCGCAATGGTGTTCGGGTTTGGCGACATCACGTTACCGGCCTTACCGCCACCGATCATCGCCAACAAAATGGCGGCACGTGATATCCCGGCTTTTTGAGCGATTGAAAGCGCAATAGGTGCCACCGTGATCACCGCTACGTCGATAAATACACCGACCGCAGTCAGGATCAGTGTAGCCACTGCCAATGCCAGCAGCGCGCGGGTTTCTCCGACTTTACGAACGATAGTTTCGGCAATTGTGTGTGCGGCACCGGACTCAATCAACACCCCGGCCAACACCCCTGCCGCCAGAATGCGCATCACGGCATTGGTGATGCCCTGAGCCCCGGTAATCATCAGTGTCACGGTCTGCACCAGATCGGCGCCGCCGCATAACCCACCGGCCAATGCACCGGCAATCATGCCATATGCAGGTGGGACCTTGCGTAGAATCAGGACGATAGCGACGATCAATGCTACCAGTGCCCCAAGCGTGGATACCGTTGTCATTATTATTTTCCCCGTTGTTGGTGTGGGGAAAACATATCCTGAGCCTCGGGTATTAGCGTGAGAGAAAGCCACAAAAACCTACGCGGCTGTCCGCCACAAAGTTGTGGCTTTACACAATTCATTCGTGCATCAACATGCCGATATATAACTGTAGCGCGTCAGTTAACTGATTGATTTTTAATCCCGTAATAGCCTCAATGCGCTGTAAGCGATAGCGGAGTGTATTGACGTGAATATGAAGCTCGGCAGCGGTTTGCGTCTGATCACAATTCCGCGAAAAATAGTGCCGAAGGGTGCTACGCAACACCCCTTTTTCATCGCTGGCACCCAATACCTGCCAGGGCCGAGAAAGCTCCTGAGCACGCCAGTCCTCACCTAAATCACACAGTAATGATGGCAACGGGAAATCTTGATAGAACAGTGTCTTATGGCGCAACTTCAGTCGCTGCGCCATCGCCTGCGTAGCGCGAGCCGTCAGATTTGAACGATGTAACCCTGATTCACCGTTAAAGAATCCGCCGATTATCAGGCGCAGGTTAAAGCGCGATTGAAGCTGAGTCTGCAACTGTTGTGCCTGCTTGCGCTCCTGTTTCAAACTCCACTCACCTTGCACCAGACAGGCTGGCCGCAGCAGGATCATTTCGTTGAAGCCAGTAATTGCGATCAGGGCTTCACGTTGGGTATGTTCCAGTTCTGTCAGCAGTTCACGCAGCAAATGTGGTTGGGGATCTTGCAATTCGACGACCCAAACAATACGCGGCTGTTGCAGATCCAAGCCCAAATAGGCAGCCATCGCCTCCAGTGAGGCCGATGCCGGTTGTGGTTGCAGTAACTGATTCGCCAGTTCCTCACGGTAACGTTTTTCCCACTGGTTTTGATCCAGCAAAGCCGCCTGCTCTACCATCAGCTCCGCCGCCATTTTCACCAGTTCGGCATAAGCGCGTACCTGCGCCGGCTCACCAGAAATGCCGATCACGCCCACCTGCTGGCTACGAAAACTGAATGGCAGGTTGATCCCGGGTCGCACACCTTTCAAATGCGTAGCGGTCACTGCATCGATTTCCACCACGCGATTCTCGGTCAGTGCCAACACAGCACCTTCATGACGCTGGAACAGGCGTGAAGGATTACCGGAAGCAATGATGACACCGTTACTGTCCATCACGTTGACTGAATGATTGATGATGCCCATCGCACGCTGCACGATCTGGCGTGCGGTGGATTCTGCCAGCAAATTGGTGGGTCTGAGCATACCGGCTCCTGCTAATGATGGAAATGCAGGCAGTTATACGCCACTTTCACGGGGTTATTAAAGGGCAGTGCGACAACAAGCCGGGGCGATCACACTTCGGCAGAAAAAGACAAAAAAAACGCCAGACCTAAGGCCTGGCGTTACGCACAGCAATAAAAAACCGATTAACCGAGAATGGTCGCCAGTTCAGCGCTCACTTCGGTCACTTTACGGGTGCCATCGATTTTACGGTATTGGGTGTTACCTGCTTCAGCTTCTTTGCTGTAATAAGAAATCAGCGGTGCAGTCATCTGATGGTATTCCACCAAACGTTTACGTACGGTTTCTTCCTGATCGTCTTTACGCGTCGTCAGTTCTTCACCGGTCACGTCATCTTTACCTTCCACCTGTGGCGGATTGAATTTAACGTGATACACACGGCCAGACGGCGCATGTACGCGACGGCCAACAATACGATCAACGATCAGTTCGTCTGGCACATCAAATTCCAGCACGTAATCCACGTTGATGCCGGCTTCTTTCATTGCATCAGCCTGTGGAATAGTGCGTGGGAAACCGTCCAGCAGGAAGCCATTACGGCAGTCTTCCTGGGTGATGCGTTCTTTAACCAGTGCAATTACCAGCTCATCGGTCACCAGCTTGCCGGCGTCCATGATCTCTTTCGCCTGCTTGCCCAGTTCACTGCCGGCCTTCACGGCTGCGCGCAACATATCACCAGTAGAGATTTGCGGAATACCGTATTTCTCCATGATGAATTGAGCCTGAGTACCTTTACCAGCGCCCGGAGCGCCCAGCAGAATGATACGCATTGCGTAAATCCCCTTGCTATGTAGTTTTTATAAAATTGCGAAAACGCTCAACCATACCATTTCAGGGGGGGCTGGCTCAAGGTACGCGAGGAAATCGATTGCGGAACACAGGGAGTAAAACAGAGGATAAAACGCGGAAAATCAGTGATAAAACAAAAAAATACGCCCCTAACACACAGGGTAGAGGCGTATATAATCGAAATTATGCGGACAACAGCTTATTCATACGGCGAATAAACTGATTTGGGTCTTCCAGCGTGCCACGTTCAGCCAGCAGCGCCTGATCCAGTAACAGGTCAATCCATTCAGCGAATTGTTCGTTATCACCCACATCGGATGCGCGTTTGACCAGCGCATGCTCCGGATTCAGTTCGAAAATGTATTTCACGGCCGGAGCTTCCTGGCCTGCCGCGGCAAACAGTTTTGCCATCTGGGTGCTCATTTCATCAGCATCGGTGATAACGATAGCCGGCGTATCCGTCAGGCGGTGCGTCAGGCGCACATCCTTCACACGATCCCCCAGCAGCGTTTTCACGCGATCAACAAACGGCTCCAACTGCTTCTCAGCGGCCTTCTGTTCTTCGGTTTCATCCGCCAGTTTGTCCAACGCGTCGTCCGCCTTGCTGACAGATTGGAACGGCTTACCGTCAAACTCGGTCAGGTAGCTCATCATCCATTCGTCAATGCGATCGGACAGCAGCAGCACTTCGATGCCTTTCTTACGGAACAGCTCCAGGTGCGGGCTGCTCTTGGCGGCAGCATAGCTGTCAGCAGTGATGTAATAGATCTTTTCCTGCCCTTCTGCCATCCGGCCAACGTATTCTTCCAGCGAAACGGTTTGCGCCGAGCTGTCGCCGTGGGTCGAAGCAAAACGCAGCAGTTTGGCAATGGCTTCTTTGTTGCTGCCATCTTCCGCTGGGCCTTCTTTCAACACCAGACCGAACTGCTGCCAGAACTTCTGGTAGCCTTCAGCATCGTCTTTAGCCAGTTTTTCCAGCATCTGCAGTACACGCTTGGTCAGCGCACCGCGCAGGTTTTGCGTTACGCGGCTGTCTTGCAGAATTTCACGAGAAACGTTCAGCGGCAGATCGTTGGAATCTATCAGACCACGCACGAAACGCAGGTAATTCGGCATGAACTGCTCAGCGTCGTCCATGATGAATACGCGCTGCACATACAGCTTCAGACCGTGCTTGTGATCGCGGTTCCACATGTCCCAAGGTGCCTGTGCCGGGATATACAGCAGGCTGGTGTATTCCTGCTTACCTTCAACCCGGTTATGGCTCCAGCTCAGCGGATCGGTAAAATCGTGCGCGATGTGCTTGTAGAACTCTTTGTATTCTTCGTCGGTAACGTCAGCCTTGCCACGGGTCCACAAAGCCTGTGCTTTGTTGATTTTCTCCCAGGTAACGGTGCCGTCTTCTTCGTTTTTGGTTTCAATTTCAACAGGCAGTGCGATGTGATCGGAGTATTTGCCGATCACCGAACGCAGGCGCCAGGCATCGAGATACTCGTCTTCGCCTTCACGCAGATGCAGCGTGATTTCAGTACCGCGATCTTCTTTGCTAATGTCAGCAATGGTGTAATCACCTTCACCAACAGACTCCCAGAACACGCCCTGATCAGCAGCAGCGCCGGCAGCGCGGGTGCGAACGGTCACTTTATCCGCCACGATGAACGCGGAGTAGAAGCCCACGCCGAACTGGCCGATCAGTTGGCTGTCTTTAGCCTGATCAGAGCCGATAGATTCCAGGAAGGCCTTGGTACCTGATTTGGCGATAGTACCCAGGTTTTCAATCACTTCTTCGCGGCTCATACCAATGCCGTTGTCAGCAATGGTCAACGTACGTTTGTCTTTATCGAAGGACAGGCGTACACGCAGCTCACCGTCACCTTCATACAGCTCAGGTGTGGACAATGCACGGAAACGCAGCTTGTCGGCGGCGTCTGAGGCATTGGAGATCAGCTCACGCAGGAAAATTTCTTTATTGGAGTACAGCGAATGAATCATCAAATGAAGCAGTTGTTTTACTTCAGACTGGAAACCACGGGTTTCTTGACCTTTCATACTCATTGATTACCTCAAAGACAATAGCTACCAAAATCGGACAATGAGGATCAAGTGGGGGTAAGGACGTTGTTTTTCAAGCGACTGGCGGGAAATTTTTGCAGAATAACTGACGGGGCCAGATAGCCCCGTCAGAGGAAAACATTAAAACTTAATGACGTGGCGACCTGCCAATGAATGTGACAGCGTGGTGCCGTCAACCATCTCGAGTTCGCCACCCACCGGCACGCCGTGGGCAATGCGGCTGGCAACCACACCATACTGACCACACATCTCGGCAATATAGTTGGCAGTAGCCTCACCTTCCACCGTTGGGTTGGTGGCCAGGATCACTTCGGTAATGCTTTCTTTTTCCAGCCGTTGCTCCAGCCGATCCAAACCGATATCGCCAGGCCCAATGCCGTCCATCGGCGACAAGTGGCCCATCAGCACAAAGTAGCGCCCGGCGAACTGACCGGTCTGCTCAATGGCGTGAATATCAGCCGGGCTTTCCACCACACAGATCTGGCCGTTTTGCTGACGGCGCGGATTGGCGCAGATGGTGCAAATATCTTGCTCGGTGAACGTGCGGCAATCGGCACAATGACCGATTTCCGACATGGCACGGGTCAGCGCCTGCGCCAGGCGCATTCCACCGCTGCGATCGCGCTGCAACAACTGGAATGCCATGCGTTGCGCCGATTTAGGGCCTACGCCCGGCAGACAACGCAACGCCTCCATCAGTGTTTCAAGGAGCGGGCTGGTTTGCATCAGAACGGCATCTTAAAGCCAGGTGGCAGTTGCATGCCATTGGACACGGATGCCATCTTCTCTTTCTGGGTTTCGTCGATACGACGTGCTGCATCGTTGATCGCCGCAGCGATCAGATCTTCCAGCATATCTTTGTCGTCTTCCATCAGGCTCGGATCGATCTCCACACGACGGCAGTTGTGCGCGCCATTGATGGTGACTTTCACCAGGCCAGCACCAGATTCGCCCGTCACTTCCAATTTGGCGACTTCTTCCTGCATCTGCTGCATTTTTTCTTGCATTTGCTGGGCTTGCTTCATCAGGTTGCCCAGACCGCCTTTACCAAACATAGTCGTCTCTCGTCGCTAGGGCCGCGCACTTTACGCGGCGTTTAAATGGGGCGAATACTCTCTTCATCCAGATCCGCGTCAAAGAAACGGCGCAGCGTCTGGATATTGGTATCCGCAACGATCGACTGACGCGCCTGCGCCAGTTTTTCTTCATAAATGGCTTGTCGCCACTCCAGCGGAGTCCGCTCCGCTGGATTATCGTCTTCCACCACGGTCAACTCAACCGGGCTGCCATACAGCTCGCTGAGCGCATCAGTCAGCACCTTCTGCGCCGATGGCGAGTTCAGGTGACGCTGCGACGACCGCAGATGGAGACAAATCTTACCCGGTTCCAGCTGTTGTTTAACCGCGTTTAATGCCAGTTGCTGTACCAGTTTCGGAATTTTTAGCTTATCGATTTCCGCGGCCCAAGTATCGCGCTCCAACGACTCAACCACCAGCTTAGCTGACAGTTCAGGCGTTTTCTCATGCTCAAGCGCGGTACGCAGTGCTTTTGGCGTAGCCAGCGGCTCCGGTTCGGCCTCTGGCTCGGTTAATGCTCGCCAGCGGTAAGCTTCCGGCTTGGCCGGTTTTTCCTGCACGATCTTTTCCGCCTGGCGCTGCTGGCTGCGCTCAGTCACGGAAGCCAACCGCTCCAGTGCTGAGTTTGCCGGCCGCGCTTTTCCAGGCGCCGCCGGTTCACTCTTTTTTGGTGTGGATGCTCCCTGCTGCCGTAGCAGTTGGGTTCGCGCCTTTAATAATTGCGCGGTGGCATCCGGTAAATGCGCCGGTTGATTGTTCTGCGGTGCAGCCTGCCCTAACGGCGGTGGCGCATCCTGAAACTGTTGTGGTTGCGCCAGTTGAGACTGGGGCTGTGTCAATTGCACGGGTGCCGTCTGCACCATCGCGACCGGCTCTGGAATCACCGCTTTCGGGTGAAACGCCAGCGCACGCAGCAGGGTCATTTCAACCCCCATACGGCGATCCGGTGCAAAAGCCAGCTCTTTACGCCCGACCAGCAGCGTTTGGTAATAAAGTTGCACGTCTGTCGGCGGCAAAGTACGCGCTAACTCACGCAGCCGCTGTTCGATAGCGGCGTAATGGTTGTCCAGCACCGATGGCAGCAGTTGCACCATCGCGATACGGTGCAGCAATGCCAACGTTTCGACTAGCAGATTTTCCCAATCGACACCGCGCGAAGCGGCCTGCGCTACCTGTGCCATCACCTTTTCACCATCGGCACTCACCAACGCCTCGAGGATAGCCAGTGGCTGTTCGTCGTCGAGTGTGCCAAGCATCTGGCTAACCGTGGCGGTGGTTACCTGCCCCTGCCCCATGGCAATCGCCTGGTCAGTGAGGCTCAATGCATCGCGCATGCTACCGTCAGCGGCGCGCGCTAAAAGCTGCAATGCACGTTGATCGCTGGTGATGTGTTCTGCTTGCAGTACCGTTTCCAACTGGCTGCGGATTTGGTCGACATCCAACGCCTTGAGATGGAATTGCAAACAACGTGACAGTATGGTCACAGGCAATTTTTGCGGATCAGTGGTTGCCAGCAGGAATTTGACGTGTGCAGGTGGCTCTTCCAGCGTTTTCAACAGCGCATTGAAGCTGTGGCGCGAGAGCATGTGCACTTCGTCAATCAGGTAAACCTTGAAGCGGCCACGGGCGGGCGCATACTGGACGTTATCGAGCAGATCGCGGGTATCTTCCACCTTGGTTCTGGACGCGGCATCAATCTCGATCAGATCGACAAAACGCCCCTGCTCAATCTCGCGGCAGTTATCGCATTGACCGCACGGTGTGGCGGTGATGCCGGTTTCACAGTTCAGGCCTTTGGCCAGCAGGCGCGCAATGGTGGTTTTACCCACGCCACGCGTTCCCGAGAACAGATAGGCGTGATGAATCCGCCCCAGCGAGAGGCCGTTAGCCAGCGCAGTCAGGACGTGTTCCTGTCCGACAACATCTGCAAACGTTTGAGGGCGCCACTTACGGGCAAGAACCTGATAGCTCATTAATACCGGAAAAGTCGAGTAATCTGGAGGGTCATGCTAACACAGCCTCGTGGCGATCCGCGAGGCTGTTTATCCCCATCATCTTTCGTGCCGCCGCGTTATGGGCAACATATGCACACGCCTGGCGGTGAGACAAAATCTATTGGGGATATAAATTTTAAATCAGTGGCCGGCGAAGTTGACCAGGCTGTAGCATTCGATACCCAAGCCGTTTAAACGCGCTTCACCGCCAAGATCCGGCAGGTTAATAATGAATGCTGCGTCTTTAACTTCACCACCCAAACGGCGGATCAGCTTGGCTGTCGCCTCAATGGTGCCACCTGTCGCCAGCAGATCGTCAACCACCAGCACTTTATCACCCGCGTTGATAGCATCGGTGTGGATTTCCAGCTTGTCAGTACCGTATTCCAGCTCATAGCTTTCGCTGAGGGTCGCACGCGGCAGCTTGCCTGGTTTACGTACAGGTACAAAACCCACGCCCAGCGCCAACGCAACCGGAGCACCAAATAGGAAACCACGCGCTTCGGTGCCCACCACTTTGGTGACGCCCGCTTCGCGGAAGCGCTCAACCAGTAATTCAATACTGGCAGCATAGGCCAGCGGGTTTTCCAGCAGGCTGGTGACGTCACGGAACAGTATGCCCGGCTTAGGGTAGTCCGGAATGGTTTTGATACTGTCTTTAATAAACTGAAGCTGCTGTGCAGTAGCGGTCATAATTATTGCCTGATAAAACTGCCTAATGACTTGCACGCAGGTCGTCTGAAACCCAATCCCGCGATAAACAGGAAATGGGGAGCACCCCGCGCACGAAAACGCCCAAATCTATGCAAACTGGCGGACAAATGCAACTGTCGCCTGCATCTTTCAAGCTGCAGCCTAAAAGCTACTGACTATCATAAGCCACAATCAGCGCTGTTTTTGTTGCGGCAGGTCAACAACAGGTAGACGCAGCATAAAGGCCAGCAGAATGGCCAACATCAATAATAATAACCCGCGTACCCACCAGATTTTCACCAACCATAGCGAAACCGCAAAGGTTAGCACGATCACCAACACGGCCTTCCATTTGGCCCCAGGCGGTAACGCACGATGCTGCTGCCAATGACGCAGATAAGACCCGAACCATGAACGGTACAGTAACCAAGAGTGGAATCGCGGCGACGAACGGGCAAAACACCAAGCGGCCAGCAACAGGAACGGCGTCGTCGGTAATAACGGCAATACCACGCCCAGCGTTGCCAGCACTACCGCCAGCCAACCGAGGATAATCAATAACCAACGTGTCATGTCACTCCTTCATCCTTGGACCTGTTGGCGGCTACTTTACCACCGGCATCTGCCGCATCGCCAGCCACTGCAACCGGAATATGCGCGTGGCGCTTGTTTCACGGCGTGATCGCGGGCAAGCTGAACCCAATCTCATTGTTATGGAGCCAACGTGAGCACTCAGCGTCTTTTACACGTGTTAGAACAACAGATCACGGTTCTTGCCGGCGAAATCACACCGCGCGGCGATGCCCCTATTCCGCAGGCACGCTTTGACGCAGCGCTGTTTTCCAACCGCGGCACACGTCTGCGCGATTACCTGACAGAAGTGCAAAAGAACTTTACCCAATTGCAGACCGCTGCCAACGACAAACGCACGACGCAGGTTGCCTTTCTGGCCGAGCGGCTGGTAGCACAGATCACCGCTCTGCAGCGCGAGCTTGCGACTCAAGCTCTGCGCCGCAAGAATCAACCCAAGGAAGTGGCGGCAGTCGATTTGTATCACAAGCTGGCCGAGCATCAGGATTATGAGCGCCGAATCATTGCAATGATTCAAGATCGGGAAAGTCTTTTAGGAAGACAAACGACGCTGGCTGCACAGCAAAAACTACAACATGAACTCGCGGCGCTGGAAGGTCGATTGATGCGTTGCCGCCAAGCATTGGCGCGCATTGAACGCAGTATTGAGCGCAAAGAAAACGGTTTTTGAAGATTTATCACAATATTTTAATGATTATTCCCCTCCGAGGATCTTGTTCACTATACTCAGCCGAAGCGAAGCATCACTCATTCATCTCAATTAAAACGTGGGTTTTATGTCTCTAGAAAATGCCTCACCAGAACTGCAACTGGCGGTAGATCTGATTTACCTGTTGGAATGCAATGAGATCGATCCAGCCACCGCACTGGCGGCGTTGGATATCGTCAAACGGGATTATCAGGAAAAGCTGCAACGCAATGGTGTGACCTCTCCCTACCTGCCTGTCGGGCAATAAAAAGGGTTCAGCCTGCGCTGAACCCTTGATTCTCATCCCACTATCCTGCCGATACTCCACCTTCTCCCGGTGACAGTGTCCGTTTGACTTCCTGCACCTCATTGCCCTGCTGGTTGTGCAAGTACACTTCAAGCTGGTTGAAAGCAATATTGATGTCGTTCTCACGACACAGGCGTTCGATCGAACGGTTCAGTTCGTCAACGGTATAGCTGCGGTCACGCAATTCCCGGACATAAAGACGCAGTTCATGGTCCAGCGTGCTGGCACCAAAATTAAGGAAGAATACCTGCGGTTCTGGATCGGTCATTACCCGCGGATTATCGTGCGCTGCCTTTAACAACACCGCTTTCACCTTATCCAGATCTGAACCATAAGCCACACCGACTTTGATCAATACACGGGTGATGGTGTCTGACAGAGACCAGTTGATCAACCGCTCGGTCACAAACGCTTTGTTCGGGATGATCACCTCTTTGCGGTCAAAGTCGGTGATGGTCGTGGCGCGAATGCGAATTTTACTGACCGAACCGGAGAAGCTACCGATAGTAATGGTGTCGCCGATGCGGATCGGCCGTTCGAACAGGATGATCAAGCCAGAGACAAAGTTGGCGAAAATCTCCTGCAGACCGAACCCTAACCCTACGGTTAAACCGGCGGCCAACCACTGCAGTTTATCCCAAGAGACACCCAGCGACCCGAGTGCGGTCACAGCGCCCACGGTGGTAATCAGATAGGTCAGTATGGTCGTGACAGCGTAAGACGTCCCCTGCCGCAACTGCAGCCGTGACAACACCACCACTTCCAGTAAACCTGGCAGGTTGCGGGTCATGACGTAAGCGACGATCACCGCAGCTATCGCGACCATCATATTACCCAGCGTCACCGCCTGTGCCACGCTGCTGCCCGCAACGGTCGCGGTATAATGCCAGAGCGTGATGCTGTCCAGATACGAAATCACCGTCACCAGATCCGACCAAATACCGTACAGAGCGCTGGCGAAGATAATAAATAGCACCATAGTGGTCAGACGCAGCGATTGTTCGTTGATCTGATCGAGCGCCAAAGGTGGCTCTTCAACCGGCTCGACCCCTTCTGCCCCCTCTTTCTCTTTCGCCAAACTCTGACGGCGAGCCAACGCACGCCGATATGCCAGCCGCCGCGCCGCAACGCTCAAACCGCGAATAGCGGTCAGATAAACAATGTTCCACAGGAAGAATAAATAGAGACTGTCGATCCAGCGGCCAGCAAGGCGCAGTGTGGTGTAGAAGTAACCGGCGAACATCAACCCGAGCAAAATCAGCGGCGTCGCTGCAATAGCAGTGACGATCACTAACCGCACCGCATGTGAGCCTTTCTCACGCCAACTGTCGCGACACATTGGGAACACCAGCACGGCTAACAGCGCCAATGTCAGCATCACCACCACCTGGCCAATAACATCTTCCACCAGTCGTAACGGCGCTTTCTCACCCAGCACTGACCAGAAGATTAACGGCAGTAGCGCCAGGCCCAAGCGCACCGTCTGACGACGATAGTGCGCACAGAGTTCAACAGAAAAGTTGAAATGCCGCTCGCTGATGCCGCCACGCGCCAATAGACGATAGGTAAAGCCGAAAACCAGCCAGAACATCGCTAACTGCTGCGAGAGTGCCCAAATAAAGTCACTGAGGCCAATATCTGTCCGGTAACACCAGAAACCGGCGCCGAGCAATAGCGCCGAACCTGGTAATACCTTCAACAGGGTCAAAATAATGGCTTTCGGCGTATGCAATTGGCTATCGCGCTTTAACTGCCCGACATCATTCGCCAGTTTCTGCAAATGATTGTCGATCAGCTTATAGCGCCAACGTAGCAAACCCAGTAACAGCAACAGCGGGATAAGGATGACTAATGAATTCAACCCACCTTGCAGCATTTTGCCGATGTCTATTTTGAAATCGAGCGCGGCAATTTGATCTTTGACCGCCCCCGGCAATGCTTTCAACCATGCCAAATCGACCGGCTTATTGCTGTTTACCCAGAAAATCTGCTGGGTTAGCGTATCTCGTAGCGAGGTGTTAACACTGGTCAACTGTTGCTGGTTGATCTGTAAGCTGATCGATTGTGCCAACTGATTGCTGAGCTGTTTATTCAACTGATCCAACAGCTCACGCCGCATATCGACGATTTCATTCAAGGCATCAAGCACGTCCGCACTGGCTTTTTCTTTACTATCGGCGACCAACTTATTGATGTAATCATCACCCTTGAACAGATCGTCACGCTGCTGGTTGATATCAAATTGCTCCAGACGGAGATCGGCAATGCGTGTCCCCATATCAGCCACCAGCGTTCCCTGCGGCAGACTTTGTTGCTGCTGATACAAAATGCGCGACAACACCAGGCTGCCTTTCAGTACCTGGATTTGTTCCTTCAGATTGCGTTCCGCCTGCAAGCCACGATCGAGCCAGTTCTTCACCCGAATATTCTGTTGGAACAACACGTTGCTCTCTTCAGTCGCCGCGATCAGCCGTTGACTAAGTTGCCGGTTAACATCCAGCTCTTTGCTGACCAACTGATCATGCTGAATATCTGTCGCATCTTCCGGATTCTGTGCTTCTTTCGCGGTTTTTTCCGATAACGTCAACCGCTTACTGTTGACCACCTCTTGCAGTAGCTGCACGTTATGGTCCAGTGCATCAATGTGCCCGGTGGTGTAATCCCGCTGCTTCTGCAACAGATCCTGCAAGGTGGTGTTGGCTTCCAGACTTTTTCGCTGTAGATCAATTTGCGCGTTGAGCAACGTCTGTTCAGTTGCCAGCATCACCAACTGGCTGTCGCGCAATGAACTCTGGCCCGGCGTTTGGTCATTGATTTGGTTGCGGATTTCCTGCAGGCGCTGCGAAGCAGTATACATACTGCTTTGTACCCGCTCTGGCTGGGTCTGCAATGAAACCAGTTGGCTGTTATAAGTCGACAGGTTTTCTTGCGCCGTCTGCAAGTCGTCAAGCGTCTGATAGAGTCGGGTTTCTAACTGGCGTAGCGAAAGCGGCAACAGTTCAGCTCTGGCAGCCGCACTGTCTACCGGCACTTTCAACGCCTCTAGATCAGCGGTCACCTGCCGTAATTTGCCCGGAGCCAATTGCAGTTGCTGTTTAAGCTGGGCCCCATCTTGTTTGGTGCGTTCGATTGCATCCAACAGTTCAAGCGTACGGGTCAAATCCTGCTGGGTCAGTTTATTCACCGGCGTCAGCGTTTTTTGCTTATTCAACGCATCCAGTTGGCTTTGAATTTCGCTGCGAGACGGTAGATCGCCATTCAGCGCAGCATAGGCCGTGGGCTGGCAGACCGCGCAAACCGCGATCAACAAAAATAGGACAAGCGTGCGGCAGAGATCCACACCAAGGAACGAGGGTAACGCTGAAAAAGGGCGTTTAACTAACCTGCGATGCATGATTTAGCTTCGAATCAATAAAGAAGCAGAAAGATTATCACGATCGCAGATAGCCAAAGAATAAGAAAAGCATTGCTGGTGATGTACAGATGTACCGGAATCAGAACGTCAGCACTTTCTCGGCCGCCAGCGTCCACTGCGCCAACTCAACCAACGTGCCGATCTCTACGCCGTCAGCCAGCGGTAACCGGCTAACCCCCCGCGCATCCGCGCAGGTTTTACACAGCTTCACCGGTACCTGCTGTGCAGTGAGAATTTCCAGCATCTGCTGCAAATGGTAGCCTTCATGCGGCTGTTGCCCAGCGAGGCCGGCGACCACCGCATCAGACATCAGGAACAGTTTCAGATCGAGATCGGTTTGCTGTTCTTTCAGCGCAATCGCCAGGCGTAATGCATTAAATAACGATTCGTGACCATAGGCGGCGCCATTGGCGATCAACACAACAGATGACATAGTGCTTCTCCTATAAAGGATGACTTTCGACGCTGCACGGCAGTGCCGCCAGCTCTTCCGGCTTGATACGCAAGGTTGGGCTAAACTGGGCCATTTCGAGGAAAGAATCTATCAGCATCGTGGCTTCTGCTTTCAAGTCAAAGCTCTCCGGCATAAACAGCCAGTTTTCCATCAGGCCGGTAATATAAGCGTGCAGGATGATCGCCGCACGGCGGGTATGTAAATCAGCAGGCAATTGGCCATGGCCCATACAGTCTCGCAGTACCGACTCGATGCGTTCGTAACCGGCCAGATACAGCACTTTACGTGCTTCCTGCAACGGCATCATTTCACCCACGAATTCGCACTTGTGGAAAACGATTTCCATCAGCGCTCTCCGGCGGCTGTCATCGACCGTAGCTGTCAGAATGTAAATCAGAATTTCTCGTAAAATACGCAGTGGATTCTCGGGGAACTTTGCCTGATACTCTAGTTCGAGATCGCCTATTTTCGACTCTGATAATTCCCAAACTTCGTTAAACAGGTCTACCTTGTTCTTGAAGTGCCAATAAATTGCACCACGCGTAACCCCGGCAGCGGTGGCAATATCTGTCAGTGACGTTGCAGAAACGCCACGTTCAGAGAATTCTTGCACCGCAGCATCAAGTATGTGCTGTCGAGTTTCTAGCGCCTGCTGTTTGGTTTTTCGTGCCATGACGTTGTTTTTTCGGGGGAGTGTGATTTACATACATTCGCGTATGTATGTACCATAGCACGCACATATAATTAACGCAGCAATGGGTTTTAAAGCTTGTGATCCATTGATCATTTTGAAATCGGACACTTGAGGTTTTTCTATGAACAAAAACAGAGGGTTAACGCCTCTGGCGGCAGTTCTGATGCTTTCAGGCAGCTTAATGCTTACAGGATGTAACGATAAAGAAACCCAACAGCAAGGCGCCCAACAACCGGCTCCCGAAGTGGGTGTAGTGACATTGAAGGCAGAGCCTCTCAACATTACTACCGATCTTCCTGGCCGTACCGCTGCGTATCGTATCGCCGAAGTTCGCCCTCAGGTCAGCGGTATTATCCTGAAACGCAACTTTGTTGAAGGCAGTGATATCAAAGCAGGGTCTTCCCTGTATCAGATCGATCCTGCCACCTATCAGGCAAGCTATGACAGTGCCAAAGGCGATTTGGCCAAAGCACAGGCAAGCGCATCGATCGCGCGCGTCACGGTAAACCGCTACAAACCATTGCTGGGTACCAGTTACATCAGTAAGCAAGATTACGATACCGCTGTCTCCACGTTGCAGCAGGCAGAAGCCGCAGTAGTCGCTGCAAAAGCCGCAGTGGAAACCGCACGCATCAACCTGGCTTACACCAAAGTGACTTCACCGATCTCCGGACGTATCGGCAAATCTGCCGTAACTGAAGGTGCGCTGGTGACTAACGGCCAGACCACTGCACTGTCCACCGTGCAGCAACTTGATCCGATGTACGTTGACGTCACACAGTCGAGCAACGATTTCCTGCGTCTGAAGCAAGAACTGGCCAGCGGTGCGCTGAAACAGGAAAACGGTAAGGCCAAGGTGAAACTGCTGCTGGAAAACGGTGCGCAATACGAGCAAGAAGGCACGCTGGAATTCTCTGACGTCACAGTTGATGAAACCACGGGCTCCATCACTATTCGCGCCGTGTTCCCGAACCCGAACGATATCCTGCTGCCGGGCATGTTCGTTCGTGCGCGTCTGGATGAAGGTGTACGTAGCGATGCGTTGCTGGTACCACAACAGGGTGTAACACGTAATCCACGTGGCGAAGCTACCGCGCTGGTCGTGGGCGCTGACGACAAAGTCGAATTGCGCACACTGAAAGCGGATCAGGCGATTGGCGACAAATGGCTGGTTACCGACGGTTTGAAAGCCGGCGACCGCGTGATTGTCACCGGTCTGATGAAAGCCCGCCCAGGCGCTCAGGTAAAAGTGCAGGAAGTTGACACTCAGGCGCAAAAGCAGCCGCAGTCTGAAGCGCAGAAGTCATAAAAAGGAGCCGGTAAGACATGGCTAAGTTCTTTATAGATCGCCCGATTTTCGCCTGGGTAATCGCCATCATCGTCATGTTGGCGGGGGTGCTTGCAATAATGAAACTGCCTATTGCGCAGTATCCAACTATTGCACCACCAGCGGTCAGTATTTCCGCAAACTATCCAGGCGCGGATGCAAAAACGGTGCAGGATACCGTCACTCAGATTATCGAACAGAATATGAACGGTATCGATAATCTGATGTACATGTCCTCCACCAGTGACTCCTCTGGTAGCGTCACCATTACATTGACATTTAACTCTGGCACCGACCCTGATATCGCACAGGTTCAGGTTCAGAACAAATTGTCACTGGCTACACCGCTGCTGCCACAAGAAGTACAGCAGCAGGGCCTGAAAGTTGAAAAATCGAGCAGCAGCTTCCTGATGGTTGCTGGCTTCATTTCCGACGATCCGAGCATGACTCAGGACGATATCGCGGACTATGTAGCCTCTAACATCAAAGACCCTATCAGCCGTTCATCCGGTGTGGGTGAAGTGCAACTGTTTGGTGCCCAGTACGCCATGCGCATCTGGTTGGATCCAAACAAGCTGAACAATTTCCAACTGACCACGACGGACGTAACGTCCGCCATCACCGAGCAGAACAACCAGATTGCCGCAGGGCAATTGGGTGGGATGCCACCGGTGCCAGGTCAACAACTTAACGCATCAATCATTGCGCAGACCCGTCTGACCTCTCCAGAAGAGTTCGGTAAAATTCTGCTGAAGGTGAATGCTGACGGTTCTCAGGTTCGCTTGAGAGATGTCGCACACATTGAACGTGGTGCGGAAAGCTATGCCGTTACCGCGCGTTATAACGGTAAACCGGCTGCTGGCTTGGGTATCAAACTGGCTACAGGCGCCAACGCCCTGAACACCGCGAAAGCGGTTAAAGACGCGCTGACCAAGATGCAACCTTTCTTCCCTCAAGGGATGAAAGTGGTTTACCCGTACGACACGACCCCGTTCGTTAAAATCTCAATTAACGAAGTGGTAAAAACGCTGATCGAAGCCATCATCCTGGTGTTCCTGGTGATGTATTTGTTCCTGCAGAACTTCCGTGCAACGCTGATCCCAACGATTGCGGTACCGGTAGTATTGCTGGGGACCTTTGCGATTCTCGCGGCGTTTGGCTTCTCGATAAACACCCTGACGATGTTCGGCATGGTGCTGGCGATAGGCTTGTTGGTGGATGACGCCATCGTGGTGGTAGAGAACGTCGAGCGTGTGATGTCCGAAGAGGGACTCCCGCCGAAAGAAGCCACCAAGAAATCGATGGAGCAGATTCAGGGCGCGTTGGTCGGTATTGCCATGGTGCTGTCAGCGGTATTCGTACCAATGGCATTCTTTGGCGGCTCAACGGGTGCTATCTACCGTCAGTTCTCCATCACTATCGTTTCTGCGATGGCACTGTCAGTACTGGTTGCGTTGATCCTGACACCAGCACTGTGCGCCACCATGCTCAAACCTGTGCCGAAGGGCGATCACGGGGTTAAAACCGGCTTCTTCGGTTGGTTTAACCGCATGTTCGAAAAGAGCACCCACCACTACACCGACAGCGTCGCGGGCATTCTGCGCAGCACTGGTCGTTATCTGGTGATCTACCTGCTGATCGTTGTAGGTATGGGGCTATTGTTCCTGCGTCTGCCTTCTTCGTTCCTGCCGGACGAAGACCAGGGCATATTGCTGACCATGGTACAGTTGCCAGCGGGTGCCACCGAAGCGCGTACCTCTAAGGTACTGGAAGAAGTCACCGACTACTTCCTGACCAAAGAAAAAGATAACGTCGTTTCTGTGTTTACCGTTGCGGGCTTCGGCTTTAACGGTAATGGTCAGAACAACGGTCTGTCGTTCGTCAGCCTGAAAGACTGGTCCGAGCGTAAAGGTGAACAGAATAAAGTGCCGGCGATTGCAGGCCGCGCCATGGGTGCGTTCTCGCAAATTAAAGACGGCTTGGTATTCCCGTTTAACTTGCCAGCGATTATCGAATTGGGTACCGCGACCGGTTTCGACTTCCAGCTGATTGACCAGGGTGGCCTGGGGCATGAAAAACTGACCGAAGCACGTAACCAGTTGTTGGGTATGGCAGCCAAGCATCCGGACTTACTGGTGGGCATGCGTCCAAACGGTTTGGAAGATACGCCGCAGTTCAAGCTGATTATCGACCAAGAGAAAGCCAAGGCGCTGGGTGTTAGCATCACCACCATTAACAGCACGCTGACAACGGCACTGGGTGGTTCATACGTTAACGACTTCATCGACCGCGGTCGTGTGAAGAAAGTATACGTGCAGGCTGACGCACCGTTCCGTATGTTGCCAGAAGACATCAACAAATGGTTTGTTCGTGGCACTAGCGGCCAGATGGTTCCGTTCTCCGCCTTCGCTTCCGCGAAATGGGAATACGGTTCACCACGTCTGGAACGTTATAACGGCCTGCCTTCCATGGAAATTCTGGGTCAGGCTGCACCGGGTAAGAGTACCGGTGAAGCAATGAACATGATGGAAGAGTTGGCTTCGAAACTGCCGAGCGGCATTGGTTATGACTGGACCGGTATGTCCTATCAGGAACGTCTGTCCGGTAACCAGGCTCCTGCGCTGTATGCCATCTCGATTCTGGTGGTGTTCCTGTGTCTGGCTGCATTGTATGAAAGCTGGTCAATTCCGTTCTCGGTTATGCTGGTTCTGCCACTGGGGGTTATCGGTGCGCTGTTGGCAGCCACGATGCGCGGCCTGAACAACGACGTGTACTTCCAGGTGGGGCTGTTGACCACCATAGGTCTGTCAGCGAAGAACGCCATATTGATTGTGGAATTCGCCAAAGACCTGATGGATAAAGAAGGCAAAGGTCTGATAGAAGCCACATTAGAAGCGGTACGTATGCGTCTTCGTCCGATTCTGATGACTTCACTGGCATTCATCCTCGGGGTACTACCGCTGGTTATCAGTAGCGGTGCAGGCTCCGGTGCACAGAACGCAGTAGGTACCGGCGTTATGGGCGGGATGATCACCGCAACCGTTCTGGCCATCTTCTTTGTTCCGGTCTTCTTCGTGGTGGTTCGCCGTCGCTTCAGCAAGAAGTCTGAGGATGTAGAACACAGCCATCCGGTCGAGCATCACTGATAACACAGTGACCGCTTACCTCTGAATACAAAGGCCGCTTATGCGGCCTTTTTTTTGGTGGCAAACACCCGAAAAACGGGGTTTTCGGATGTTTGGAGTAAACCAGAGACAATA
The DNA here is from genome assembly GCF_001590905.1 of Serratia grimesii NBRC 13537. GTDB lineage: Bacteria > Pseudomonadota > Gammaproteobacteria > Enterobacterales > Enterobacteriaceae > Serratia > Serratia grimesii. The sequence goes on along the minus strand of NZ_BCTT01000005.1, from coordinate 180,433 downwards.
TCCTTTGTTTATTGCAGCGCGTAAGTCGTTGCTTTAACCACAAGTCACTTCCTCCGTAATCTTAGGCCGCTTATGCGGCCTTTTTCTTTTGCTTCATCCGCTTAATGCAAATCGCTCTCATTAATTCATCTACTGATGCATTTTGTACTTGATCCGCTCTGCCGTGCAGCGCATAATTATTGTTATAGTATAACATTACATTGGAGTGCATCATGAAAGCAGGCATCCACCCAAACTACCGCACCGTCGTGTTCCACGATCTCAGTGCTGATACCTACTTTAAGGTGGGATCGACCATTAAGACCGACCGCACCATTGAGCTTGAAGGTGAGAGCTGGCCGTATGTCACTCTCGATATCTCTTCCGCTTCTCATCCGTATTACACGGGCAAGCAGAAAGAGTTCTCAAAAGAAGGCAGTACTGCACGCTTCCAGCAGCGTTTTGGTCGCTTCTTTACTGGCAGTAAGTAAAAGGGAATCGATATGCAGGTTTTGAGCTCGTTGCGTTCGGCGAAGAATCGTCATCCGGATTGCAAAGTCGTGCGGCGAAAAGGTCGTATCTATGTGATTTGTAAAAGTAACCCACGCTTTAAAGCGGTACAGGGACGTAAGAAAAAACGTAAGTAATGCAGTGCCATCTGTCTGTCGCAAAGCCCCGTTGCTGCTCAACGGGGCTTTTTTTATGGAGAAAGCTGTAACACCAAAAATGCCCTGCCTGACAGACAGGGCGAATCCGTTATTTCATGCTGCCGAGTAGAGTATCGACATTGTGCTTAAATGCCTGCACGTAAGTGGCTGCTGGACCATTAGCTTTGGATAAGGCCTCCGGATACAGTTCCCCCCCAGCCTTGGCCCCCGTGGCGGCGGCAATTTGCTTCACCAGGCGTGGGTCTGTCTGGTTTTCAATAAAGTAAGCATTAACCTTTTCTTGTTTGATTTGCTTGATCAAACCGGCCACGTCGCTGGCGCTGGCTTCGGCCTCGGTAGAGAAACCGACTGGGGCAAGGAAGGTGACGCCATATTCTTGCCCAAAATAGCCAAAAGCATCATGGCTGGTCAGCACCTTACGCTTTTGCTGTGGTACTGCGGCAAATTCTGTTTTTGCCCACAGATCCAACTTCTGCAACTGCTGGATATACTCCGCGCCACGTTGACGGAAATAGTTGGCATCTTCAGGATCGGCAGCAATCAGCGCATTCATCACATTAGTCGCATACTGCACGCCATTCTTCATGCTGTTCCAGGCATGGGGATCGGTGATTTCCTTACCGTCTTCATTCATCTGCCGTGAGTTAACCCCTTGCGATGCTGTAACCACCTGCCCTTTGTAACCTGACGCGCTGACCAGGCGATCGATCCATCCTTCCAACCCCAGACCGCTGACAAACACCACATCCGCCTGTGAAAGCAGTTTGCTGTCTTTCGGCGACGGTTCAAAACTGTGTGGGTCACCGTCCGGGCCTACCAAGGTAGAGACATTGACATGCTCTCCCCCTACCTGCTTGACGATATCACCGAGGATAGAAAAACTGGCGACAGCGTCAACTGTCTTCGCCATAGCCAATGGGCTGGACAGCAGAGCAGCCACTGCCAGCGATATAGGTAAACGTTTCATACTTTCTCCTTGCACATAGCACTTCTCAACGGCGCGCGAGAGAGTAGATTCCCCCACGCGTCCCAAACAGAATCGAAGCAAAAAAGATTACGCTGGCACTCAACACTATCGCAGGACCAGCGGGCAATGACGCGTAGTACGACCATTCAAGCCCGACAAAGCTCGAAAGCATGCCAATCCCCATAGCAACCGCCAACGTATGCGGCAGATTGCGCGCCCAAAAACGTGCGCTGGCAGCAGGCAACATCATCAGTCCAACCGACATTAAGGTACCGAGGATCTGGAAACCGGCGACCAGGTTGATCACCACCAAAGCCAGAAACATCCCGTGTATCAGCGCCAACCAGCGTGGTGCGCTGACGCGTAAAAAGGTGGCGTCAAAAGATTCAATCACCAACGCACGGTACAACGCGGCCAACACTAATAAAGAGAAGCTGGTTATCGCCCCCACCATTAAAATGGCATGCGTGTCCACCGCCAGGATCGAGCCAAACAACACGTGCAGTAAATCAACGCTGGACCCCCGTAGCGAAACTAATGTCACTCCCAGCGCCAGTGATCCCAGATAAAAACCTGCAAAACTGGCGTCTTCTTTCAGCGGCGTCCGGCGGCTGACCAATCCGGACAACATCGCTACTGCCAAACCGGCAATAAACCCTCCGACCCCCATTGCGATCAGTGACATGCCGGAAATCAGATAACCGATCGCGGCCCCCGGTAGCACCGCATGGGATAACGCATCACCCACCAGACTCATGCGCCGAAGCAACAGGAAAACCCCTAGCGGTGCGGCGCTAAGCGACAGTGCAAAGCAAGCAACCAACGCACGGCGCATGAAGCCGAATGAGGCAAAGGGATCAATGAGTGTATCAAGTAACATCATTGCGCCACCGCCACACGACATACCAGTGGGCTGGCGACATTCAACGCGGGGATATGCTCCAACACCCGACTGGCAGCTCCCCAGTGGCAGCACTCCGGTGTCAGTAACAATGCTTGAGGGAAATGATTAGCCACCATCGACATGTCATGCAGTACCGCAATGACGGTCTTCCCTTGTCGATGCAACTGTGCGATCACTTGCAACAACAACTGAGTCGTCGCGCTGTCGATACCGGTAAAAGGTTCATCCAGTAAAATCAGTGGTGCCTGCTGGACCAGCAGACGTGCGAACAATACCCGCTGTAGTTGCCCCCCGGAAAGCTCGCCAACCGGACTATGTGCCATCGACGTCATACCCACGGTATCTAACGCCTCAGCAATTTGCAGTGCAACGCGTTTGCGCAACCCACCAAACATGCCACTCTGCGGCCAGCTTCCCATCGCCACCAGATCGCTCACCACGATCGGAAACTGGCGATCCAGTTCAGCCTGCTGCGGCAAATACGCCATCCGCGGCAATGTATTACCACTAAAGGACAGGCTGCCGTTCTGTAGCAGCAAAAGCCCAGCCAACGTTTTCAGCAACGTCGATTTTCCGGCGCCGTTTACCCCGACAACCGCGGTAAGAGAACCCGCAGCAAAGTGGCCACTGAGCGGTGGAAACAGAGGTGCCCCGCCGTAACCAATCACCGCCTCTTGTAACGTTATCATGGCAATGCCACCGCCCAGGATATGCCCAACCAGAGTAAGACCAACAGCAAGGCAGCGATGCCGCAGCGTAATCCTGCAGAAGCAGTGAACAGTGAATGCAATGACGGCACAGCGCCATCGTGTGATGTGGATGTCAGTTTCATGATCAGACGACAGAAGATTAAGTTGTTACAGTATAACATCACAAAGACTTCAGCAGCTCAAGTGCCCACTCAGTGATTAGTGCAACTGAACGTAACGATAAAGTGAAGCATCTGCCGACACATCACCCTTTTCGAAAACAAGGGCTACTCCTTTAGAGATATACTGAGTAACATCAGGGTTATTAACCGATAAACAACGTTGGGTTAGTGTAAAAAAGCCTTCAGTTAACGAAAAGTTTACCGACGAAGTGTTCAAAAAGGAGTAAGATAATTAGACAGGAACGCCATAAGGTCAGGCATTAAATGGATCTAATTCTCCACTGTCGAACAATGACGGAAGCACTTTCTGTTAAAAAACTAAAGAAAGTGATCATCGATAAAATGTCAGAGTTGGAACCGGCATTGACCAGCGGCTTGAGTTTTTATTCAGAAAGTGCGCGTTATGCCGAAGGTTCATTAGAAATACTTGATATTCAAGCACTGAGCAATGATAAGTATTCAATGAGTTACCGCTATAAATGGACAATTTTCAATGCCTGTCTGGATATCAGTGCAGAGGAATACATCAGCGATAGTGTCACTTTTCGCGTAGCCGAACAGGGACTCATCTTTGACATCATTGATAACTCCCGTCCATCTACAGCAGATGAATTGTAAGTTTACGTAATAACAGCAGGCCAGATGCGAAGAAATGATTTATATTCATTATACGGAAAGTTTATTTTGTCATCTTCATTAAGCTGTCTCCGTCTATGATGTAAATCAGCTTACTCACAGAGTGTTATCAACACCGAAATTAAGACTTACGGAGGGGATGATATGGATGAGTATTCGCCTAAAAGGCACGATATTGCTCAGCTAAAATTCTTGTGCGAAAACCTGTATGATGAAGGCATTGCCACGCTGGGCGACAGTCACCACGGCTGGGTGAACGATCCGACATCTTCCGTCAACCTTCAGCTTAATGAGTTGATAGAACATATTGCTTCGTTTGTGATGAGTTATAAAATTAAATACATGGACGAAAGTGATTTATCGGAGTTAGTCGAAGAGTATCTCGATGATACCTACACGCTGTTCAGCAGTTACGGTATAAATGATTCCGATTTGCGTCGTTGGCAAAAAACCAAGGCGCGATTATTCAGAATGTTCTCAGGAGAGGACATCTGTACGACAATGAAAACTTAGGGGATAATTATCCCCAAATTATTCTTCTCTACGGTTTATTACACCAAAGGTTATCATGACTAAAATTGATTATCTGATGCGTTTACGTAAATGCACCACAATTGACACACTGGAACGCGTCATTGAAAAAAACAAATATGAGCTTTCAGATGATGAGCTCGAGTTGTTTTACTCTGCAGCCGACCATCGTCTGGCTGAGCTCACCATGAATAAGCTGTACGATAAAATCCCAACGGCCGTTTGGAAGTTTGTAAGATAGTCCCGGTGTAAAATGCGTTGGGCCGATACATTCATCGGCTTCAATGTTCCCCTGCTAGCGTATTTATCCCATTGACTTCCTAGACTTTCATTCGCTGTTGGAAATCTTGCAATAACAATTGGAAACAATCATCAATTAATACTGGATGGTTTCTGTGTGTGCTGCGCATTAACGCCACGGTGCGGCTTAACATTGGCTGTTGCAGCTGAACCACAGTTAATTCGTCATCATTCAAATGTGTGGTGTAAAGTTGCGGTAAAATTGCCACCGCTAATTTCGAACGCACCAAACCATATAACGTCTCTAAAAAATCCACCTGGTAGCGCGCGGTTAAATTCAAACGGTGACTTTCGGCCAGTGCCAACACCAATCGGCTGATATTCCCTTTAGAAAAAACAGCGATATCCCGGCGGGTTAATTGTCGCCACGGTAAGTGATGTGATTCAGCCAAGGGATCATCACGACGCATAACCACCACAAATGGGTCTTCCTGCAACGGATATATCTCCAGCGACTCAGGCACTGAGCTATCCAGCGCACCAATGCCAAAATCGATTAACCCGTTATCTAACTGTAATAACAGTGAGTCATTCGTTTGATCATGAAACTCGATACGCAGACGAGGAAAATGCGTCGCCAGTAATTGCGGCACCGCCGGAAATAATAACCCGCTGACGGAGGGTACCAGCCCGATACGCACGGTGCCGTCGCCACCCGCCAACATAATACGCTGCATATCGTCAAACGCGGCCTGTGCCACGTTCAGCAGCCGCTCAGCATGTGGCAAGATAGCCGCACCCTGTTCTGTTAATGTCACCGCAGAGGCCGTGCGGTTCACCAACTTCCCCCCTAACACCAACTCTATTTGCCGCAGCGCACTGCTCAATGCCGGCTGACTGATCGCCAGTCGGTTTGCCGTATCGGTAAAATGCCGCAATCTCGCCAAGGTAACGAAATATTGGATCTGCTTTAGAGAAAGCGCGGGCAATCGGCGCCAGGGTTCAGACATGTCAGGTTTCCGTCAGCTAACAAAGTAAACGTTTGCGACAGCATAAACGTTTCTTATCAGGCGATAAATTAAATCATCTGTGCAAAGTCCGCCCGCCCGCCTAGAGTAACAACCCTATCATTATGCCGGGTAATTACCATGACCACTCATTGCACCAGCACGAGCGAACGCCAGCGTGCGGTGAAAGCCGCATTAGGCCAACTTCCTTTCGATTTACTGCTGACAAACGCCGCGTTAATTGACATGGCAACCGGTGAGATTCGCCACGCTGATGTCGGCATCGTTGGTTCCTTGATTGCCAGTGTTCACCCCTGCCGCACAATGACTGACGCCTTACTGACACAAGATTTGGCCGGTGCTTACCTGAGCCCTGGGCTGATCGACACCCACGTACATGTTGAAAGCTCGCACCTGCCACCAGAACGCTACGCTGAGATCGTCGTCGCCCAAGGGACCACGACGATCTTTTGGGATCCGCACGAGCTGGCCAACGTACTCGGCGTTGCTGGTGTGCGTTATGCCGTCGATGCCAGCCGAGGCTTGCCGCTCCGGGTGATCTGCGCTGCGCCCTCGAGCGTACCTTCCACGCCGGGATTAGAAATGTCTGGCGCTGACTTTGGCGGTCAAGAGATGGAAACCATGCTGGCATGGCCGGAAGTCGGCGGTGTCGCAGAAGTCATGGATATGCATGGCGTACTCAATGGCAGTGATCGCATGCTCGAAATCCTTGATGCCGGGCTAAATAGCGGCAAGTTGATTGAAGGCCATGCACGTGGGTTGAGCGGTGCTCAACTACAAGCCTATCTGGCAGCGGGTGTTACTTCTGACCACGAACTGACCTCCGGCGCAGATGCGCTGGAAAAATTACGCGCGGGCCTGACATTAGAAATAAGAGGGTCTCACCCTTACCTGCTACCAGAGATCGTCACAGCACTGAAAACGCTCCCGCACCTATCCTCACAAGTCACCGTGTGCACCGACGATGTGCCACCCGACATGCTGCTGGAAAAAGGCGGCATTGTGGCGTTGCTTAATATGCTGATCGAACAGGGGTTGCCGGCAACTGATGTACTACGCATGGCTACGCTCAATGCCGCCATCCGCTTACAACGCAATGATCTCGGGTTGATTGCGGCAGGCCGCATCGCTGATCTGGTGGTATTTGATTCTCTGGAGTCATTGTGCGCGCGGCAGGTCTACGTCGCAGGGAAACTGATAGCACAAGACGGCAAGATGCTGGCCCCCCTCAACGCTAACCCGAATGTCGCAGCACCACGTAATACCTTACAACTGCAACCGCTGGTTGCAGACGATTTCATACTGAAGATTCCCGCCATCCACCATGGCAAAGCGACTCTGCGTCACATTAAGGGGGCTCGTTTTACCCAGTGGGGGGAAACAACGGCCGAAGTACGTAACGGTAACGTACAGATTCCAGATGGGTTTAGCCTGATTTGGGTTCAGCACCGTCATGGTCGTCACCAAGCCACGCCACAACTGGCGCTGCTGGAAGGTTGGGGTGAATTGCGTGGCGCTATCGCCACCAGTTATTCGCATGACTCACACAATCTGGTGGTACTGGGGCGTGATCCTGCCGATATGGCGCAGGCCGCCAATGCCCTAATCGCCACTGGCGGCGGCATGGCCTTAAGTCAAAACGGAAAAATACTGGCACAGGTGGCGATGCCGATTGCCGGCATGCTTTCGGACCTGCCCGCGACCGAATTGGCACAACAGTTTAGAAATCTGCGCGATATGAGCGCACAGATCGCTGATTGGGAACCGCCTTACCGGGTTTTCAAAGCAATAGAAGGCACGTGCCTGGCATGCAACGCCGGACCACACCTGACCGATCTCGGCCTGACTGACGGCACAACGCGCCAGATTGTCGATCCACTGATCGCCTGCTGGGAAACACCAGCATAAAAACAAACATAATAACAACAGATAACCTATAGATTTCGAGCTGCGGCCAGGCCGTTCCGCTTGAAATACGACAGGTATAGTGACGGGAGATTGCCTTCATGGCAGAAAATTCAGTACCTGCTCCAACACCAGGGGGCTGGCTGCAGCGGCGTTTTCAACTGCACGCGCGGCAAAGTAGTGTCAAAACCGAATGCCTGGCCGGGATCACCGGTTTTCTGGCTGCGGCCTATCTGCTGGTCGTGATCCCCGGATTACTGGCCGTCGGGGGTATGGATAAAGGCGCAGTCACCACAGGCACCATTCTGGTGTTCGTGTTGGGTACCTTGCTGATGGCATTTTACGGCAATCTGCCGTTTATTGTTGGGCCGGGTATCGGCGGTTCAGTGCTGGTGGGCGTGACATTGGCTGGCAGTGAAGGCATCAGTTGGCAAATTGGTCTGGGTATCGCTTGCTGGTCAGGTATTTTGTTTTTCGTCTTAACCCGGCTAGGGCTACGTGAAGTCGTCACTCGCTCGGTACCGCAATCGATCAAGCTTGGGCTAACGGCCTCTATCGGGCTGTTTGTCGCGATACTGGGGTTCCGCAACGCCGGGTTGGTACTGGCCAACGCAAAATCCAATGCGCTGATGCTGGGTGACTTCACTGCGCCCGGTGCATTGATTGCATTGTGTGGCCTGTTTTTGGCGATTGCTCTACAGGCCCGGCGCATTCCCGGCGCTATTCTCTGGGCGATCCTGTTCGCTACTCTGGTCGGCATCCCATTCGGCGTAACACATCTGCCAACCAGCCTGATGGCGATGCCGCATTCATTGGCCCCAGTATTCGGCCATGTCGATCTGATCGGCGCATTGAATATTGCCTTCTTACCCTATCTGTTTGTGTTTTTCGCTTCGGAGTTTTTCTCAACCATGGGCACGACGCTGGCCGTGGGGGGGGAAGCCGGATTGCTGGACGAGCACGGTAATATGCCGCACATCAACCGCCCCTTCATGGTGGACTCTATCGCCGCAGCCCTCGGTCCTTGTGTCGGTATTCCTGCCGCCACAGCGCTGATCGAGTCTTCAGCAGCCGCCGAAGCTGGCGGAAAAACCGGGCTAACCGCACTCGCTGCGGCGGTGATGTTTTTACTGATGCTACTGTTCACACCGGTTGCCCTGATGATCCCAAAAGAAGCGACTGCACCAGCGCTGATTTTGATCGGCCTTAATATGTTCAGCGGGTTGCGCAAAGTCGACTTGGCCAACTTTACCGACGGCCTGCCGGTACTGATGATGGTGATGATCACATTGATCGCCAACAGCTTTGGTACTGGCATAGCAGGTGGGTTGCTGTTCTATATCATTATCAAGGTGATTGCCGGTAAGTGGCGTGAAGTGCCTGTGGGTCTTTATCTACTGGCGATCCCACTGGCGTACTATTTCGCTACGCTGGTTAGACACTAATATTGACGTGTTGCGCTGTAGAAACCCAGCGCAACACGTTAACAGTTTCCGCGCAAAACCACTTTTATTGACTCCCTATCAAATAGCGGCATCCCCTACCTTCCGTTCTTATCTCTAATCTGAAACATTCTATTTTACTCGTTTTCCTATCCATAATGAAAAATTCGATCATTCCCCCCTGTTATCATGAAAATATCAATTATAAAAATAACCATTACAAACCCGTTAAGACAATAAAAATATTAATAAAATTCCTATATGAAATTAAAAACATAAAGAAACCAAGAGAAAATACAAAACGAAAAGATAATAAAAATACAATTTCATGATTTTAAAAGGTATTTATTCACAACGCAGGAGGATAAAGACTAAAAAATTCAATCAAAACATCAAAAACGACGCCAGCTCGTTAAAAAACAAATAACACTTCCCATGTAGTAAGTTAAGCCTCTTTCGTCAAATAATCTATCAGCGATGCTCTTTTTATTTAAACTTGCTCAATCTTAATCATCTATTACATTTAATATTTGAGTTACAAATCGTTACAAGGGAAACCACAGTTATTGATATTTCGCCATCTAAACCTCAGCGGGGATTCCAATGAAATTAACACCAATCATGAGACGACTGGCATTAGCGGGCGTACTCTCGACCGTCACTGTCCCATCCTGGGCTGAAGTTGCGCCGAAAGACGCAGCCTCCGCAACCAAGCAAGCGAATGACGCACTGTACGATCAACTCCCCTTTTCTGATAACACCGACTTTGCTAACGCTCATAAAGGCTTTATTGCTCCTTTGCCAACCGAGGTTATTAAAGGTGAACAAGGCAATGTGATCTGGAATCCGCAGCAATATGCATTCATCAAGGAAGGCGAAAAATCCCCCGACACCGTTAATCCGAGCCTGTGGCGTCAGTCTCAGTTGATTAATATCAGTGGGTTATTCGAGGTGACGGATGGCGTTTACCAGATCCGTAACTTAGACCTCTCCAACATGACCATCATTGAAGGTAAAGAGGGAGTAACCGTAGTCGACCCGTTGGTTTCAGCAGAAACCGCCAAAGTAGGTATGGATCTCTATTATAAAAATCGAGGGAAAAAACCTGTTGTCGCCATCATCTACACCCATAGCCACGTTGACCACTATGGCGGCGTGAGAGGTGTTGTCGATGAAGCAGATGTTAAGTCAGGCAAAGTGAAAGTCTATGCGCCTGCCGGTTTTATGGAAGCCGCCGTGGCGGAAAACATCATGGCGGGTAACGTCATGAGCCGCCGCGCCAGCTATATGTACGGCAACCTGCTTAAACCGGACGCTAAAGGCCAGGTGGGTGCCGGGTTGGGCACAACCACATCGGCGGGTACCGTTACCCTGATAGCCCCAACCAACATCATTGAAAAAGATGGGCAAAAGGAGGTTATCGACGGTCTTACCTATGATTTCATGCTGGCACCAGGCTCTGAAGCCCCATCAGAGATGCTGTGGTTTATCGAAGAGAAGAAGCTCATCGAAGCGGCAGAAGATGTCACCCATACGCTGCATAATACCTACTCACTGCGTGGCGCAAAAATTCGCGAACCTCTACCTTGGTCGAAATATATCAATGAAGCGATAGTTCGCTGGGGTGACAAAGCAGAAATCATTATGGCTCAGCATCACTGGCCAACCTGGGGTAACGAGAATGTCGTAAACCTTCTTAAAAGCCAGCGTGATCTTTACCGCTATATTAACGACCAGACCCTACGGATGGCGAATGAAGGCCTCACCCGTGATGAAATAGCCGCGCACTTCAAACTGCCGGACAGCCTGGCAAAAACCTGGGCGAACCGGGGCTACTATGGTTCTGTAAGCCATGATGTTAAAGCAACATATGTGCTCTATCTTGGCTGGTTTGACGGCAATCCGGCAACACTGGACGAGCTACCTCCAGAAGAAGCTGCGAAAAAATTTGTCGATTACATGGGGGGCGCTGACGCCATTCTCAAAAAAGCCAAAACCGACTTTGATCAAGGCAACTATCGTTGGGTTGCTCAGGTGGTCAGTAAAATAGTCTTTGCCGATCCGAAGAATCAGGATGCGCGCAATCTTGAAGCCGATGCTTTGGAACAACTGGGCTATCAGGCTGAATCTGGTCCATGGCGTAACTTCTATCTCACTGGCGCGCAAGAACTGCGTAACGGCGTGGTAAAAGGACCAACCCCGAATACCGCCAGCCCAGATACCGTGCGAGCGATGACGCCGGAAATGTTCTTTGACTTCCTGGCGGTGCATATCAACGGAGAAAAGGCGGGCAAGGCCAAAGCCGTGTTTAACATTGATCTTGGTAATGATGGTGGCAAGTACAAGCTGGAACTGGAAAACGGGGTGCTAAACCACACCGCCAATGCCGAAGCCAAAGATGCCGATGCTACCCTCACCCTTAACCGCGACACGTTGAATAAAATCATCCTCAAGGAGGAAACGCTAAAACAGGCGGAAGATAAGGGAGAAGTGAAAGTGACGGGGAACGGAGCAAAAATGGACGAAATGTTAGGCTATATGGATAACTTTGAATTCTGGTTCAATATTGTAACTCCGTAACACTCATGCCCTGCGGCTTTCTACGTCGCAGGGTAAATCCGAAACATATCGCAAACTCACACGCCGCGGTAAATTCTCCCGCCCTATTTGCGCATTTAGAGCGCTTCTGGCAGTTCACCACCACTTTCTGTGGCTATGTTTTCTACGTTGTTCTTGCGTGTTGTTGAGTGCAGAGAGAGTGCTAAAAATAATGACGGGAAAAAGGCGATGGGGCTTAGAAATTGGTGGAGGCCCTGCCAGCTACATCCCGGCACACACGTCACCTGCTACGGCTGCTTCCTTCCGGATCTGACCGAGTTCACAAGTTAGTGTTGCGGGAGAACCAACAGGGCCCCCATTGACGGCTTCTGTACTCTGAAGCGGTGGGCATTATCGGCGATGCCCCGCCAAATAGCAAGCCAACCCGGGCCAACCGCTGTTTTCTTACCCACCTCGTCTGTGGCACACTCTTGGCCTGGGGTTTTACTCGCGCAGGAAGACAACAATGGAACCAGAAGACGCCTCCTTCAGCCAACGCGTTTTCCACGTGGTGGCTGCCATTCCCTATGGCAAGGTCACGACCTATGGAGAAGTTGCACAGCTGGCTGGCTCACCGCGTGCAGCTCGGCAAGTCGGCGGTGTACTCAGGCGTCTGCCTGAAGGCAGCAGCCTACCCTGGCATAGGGTAATTAACCGGCACGGGCAAATTTCGCAGCAAGGTGAGGATTTCCAACGCCAACGACAAGCATTGCTTGAGGAGGGAATTATCTTCGGCAAACACAGCACGGTTGATCTGCTGATTTACGGCTGGCGCTGGTAAGAACAAAACAGCCTTTGGCCAGAGCGCAAAGGCTGTTGATAGTTTACTGCATCAGGAATGCAGAGTTACGGCATCGTTGTTGGCGTTGCCTGAACCGGAATGCCCTGCACGGGAACTAACAGCAGGTCGGCACGGGTGCCATTACGATTAACCACTTCCTGGATCGTGTCGGTAATAAAGGTCATCTGACCATTTACCGTAATCGCCGCGCTTAGGATAATGCGCGCATTAGGCTGTATGTCGGCCGGATTGTACGGCAGTACAAAATTAAACGGCGCCTGCTTGCCCTCAGTGCGAACCGCACGCTGGGCGATCACTTTAGATGGCGCATCCGCCAGGGAGGCATCAGAGAGCGTGACTGTCAGTACCGCATCCGGTGGCAGCGCTATGCGCTGGCGAATGTTAACCGAACCAGTCACCGCCGGGCCCTGAATCTGCGTTTGCGCAATCGCTGGGTTTCCCGCGGTCGGTGTAGGCACTTTCGCACTCTTTTGGGCGCAGCCCGCCAGGGTGATCGTTAATGCTGCTGCTCCACCTACGATTTGCCAGAGTTTCATGGATCGGTCTCCTTTTTTATTATCAACATGTTGGTGGCTTTCACCACCGCACTCATTAAACTTAGCACAAAACACTGAAAAATCCATTTAGTCCTGCCTATTAATCATTTAGCCCTCTAATAATGCTCAGTATTCAGTCCATTTTCCCTGTGCTTTAACGCAATATATTGACGTCTTGCCGTGATATTCCGCACACTGCTCAAAATGATTATAAAAGGGTAGTAATTTTATGAGCCAGGCACTGCAAAACCTCCTAGATCTGCTGGATCTGGAAAAAATTGAAGAAGGGTTGTTCCGTGGTCAAAGCGAAGACCTGGGACTACGTCAAGTATTCGGCGGCCAAGTCGTTGGCCAGGCGCTGTATGCAGCCAAGCAAACCGTGCCGGCTGAACGCAGCGTGCACTCATTTCACAGCTATTTCCTGCGTCCCGGCGACAGCAGTAAGCCAATTATTTATGACGTGGAAATTCTCCGTGACGGCAACAGCTTCAGCGCCCGCCGCGTCAGCGCTATTCAGCACGGTAAACCAATCTTCTACATGACGGCCTCTTTCCAAAGCCCAGAAGACGGGTTTGAGCACCAGAACACCATGCCAGATGTGCCGCCTCCGGAAGGATTGATGTCTGAATCGGAGATTGCCCAGAAGCTGTCACACATGTTGCCAGACAAAGTGCGTGAGAAGTTTATCGGGCAGAAACCGATTGAAATGCGTCCGGTCAAATTCCATAACCCATTGAAAGGCAGCGTGGAAGAACCGAACCGTTACGTATGGTTCCGCGCCAATGGCACCATGCCGGACGATCTGCGTATCCACCAGTATTTGCTCGGCTATGCGTCTGACTTCAACTTCCTGCCAACCGCGCTACAGCCACACGGCGTCGGGTTCCTGGAACCTGGCATGCAGGTCGCGACGATCGACCATTCAATGTGGTTCCACCGTCCATTCCGCATGGATGACTGGTTGCTGTACGTCGTGGAGAGCCCTTCTGCTTCTGGCGCCCGTGGCTTTGTACGCGGCCAATTCTATACCCGTGATGGCGTGCTGGTTGCAACTACAGTACAGGAAGGCGTGATCCGCCAACGCGAAGCTTAATCTCCACCAAAGAAAAAGGGCGATGTCATCATCGCCCTTTTTGCATCATCATTATTTTCTAGTTATTTAGCGCACCGCTCTTCTTTAAGGCTTATTGGTTATAGGCACTCTCACCATGACTGTTAACGTCCAGACCTTCGCGTTCTTGCTCTTCTGGGACGCGCAGGCCAACAATGGCGCCCGCCACTTTGAAGGCAATAAAGGCAGCCACACCGGACCAGACTAAGGTGATAACCACACTCAATAACTGGATCCACACCTGATGGGCCATGGTAACGCCTTCCGCGTAACCGGTACCGCCCAGTGATGCAGAGGTGAATACCCCCGTCAGCAGGCAGCCAACGATGCCACACACACCATGCACACCGAACACATCACAGGTATCATCGACCTTCAGCCATTTCTTCAGCGTGACCACGCCCCACAGGCCGGCAATACCGCCAATCAGACCGATAATCAACGCCCCGCCAACGCCCACGGTGCCCGCAGCCGGCGTGATGGCAACCAGCCCGGCGATCATGCCGGAACAAGCACCCAACAGTGAAGGTTTGCCACGAACAATCCACTCGGCAAAGGTCCAGGAGAGGATCGCACCTGCGGTGGCCACTACGGTATTGAGGAACGCCAGTGCCGCAATGCCGTTAGCCGCGCTGGCAGATCCTGCGTTAAAGCCGAACCAGCCGATGTACAAGATAGAAGCCCCGGTAAATACCATTGGCAGGTTGTGCGGTTTGAAAGCTTCCTTGCCGAAACCGGCACGCTTGCCCAGCAGATAAGCACCAACCAGTCCGGCACTGGCGGCGTTGATGTGCACAACAGTACCGCCGGCAAAATCCAGCGCGCCGTCAGTGGCCAGGAAACCGCCGCCCCACACCATGTGGGCAATCGGCAGGTAAGAAATGGTGAACCAAATAGCCGCAAAGATCACCACCGCAGAAAAGCGGATACGCTCAGCAAAGCCCCCCACCACCAACGCAACGGTAATACAGGCGAACGAACACTGGAACGCCACGTGGATCATCTGGTTAAAAGTACCGGTAACGCTGTCGATACCGATGCCCTTCAGCATCGCCGTCTGGAAGCCACCGAAGAATGCGTTACCTTCGCTGAAAGCCAGGCTGTAGCCATAAAGCACCCACAACACGCACACCAGAGCAAAGGTGACCGTCACTTGGGTCAACATGGAAAGCACGTTTTTGGAACGCAGCAAACCACCGTAAAACAACGCCACACCCGGCAAGGTCATGAACAGCACCAAAGCGGTGCAAATCATCATGAAGGCGTTGTCAGCCTTGTCTGCGACCGCCGGAGCGGCCAGGGCCAAAGAAGGAACCATGGTTACCGTACTCAGGCCCAACATGGATAAAAGTTTTTTCATTATCAATCCATCCCCATTACTTTACTGAGCCTGTGATTACAGTGCTGCTTCATCTGTTTCGCCGGTGCGAATGCGAATGACACGTTGCAATTCGGCAACGAAAATTTTGCCGTCACCTATTTTTCCGGTATAGGCAGCTTTACTAATGACATCAACTACTTCATCTAACTGGTCGTCAGCGATAGCAATGTCGATTTTAACTTTGGGTAAGAAGTTGACGCTGTACTCAGCGCCGCGATACAGCTCAGCATGCCCTTTCTGGCGACCAAAGCCTTTCACTTCGCTTACGGTCAGCCCCTGAATACCTACAGAGGATAGGGCTTCACGCACGTCCTCCAGCTTGAATGGTTTAATCACCACGGTCACCAGCTTCATATTGCCCCTCCACGAATTAAGCCCAAACTCACCCCGGATACGAGTCTTATAAAGCAAAGGCTATGCCACAAATGGTTTTGTACGCTAATTCAGCAAATTAACTGACTGAGCAGGGCTATAACGCAACACCGTTAGCCAACGGTAGGCTAGCGCACAGGCAATTGATTAAATATTGCGCACTATTTTGGTGCGTGACGCGTCGTAAAAGTGCAGAGAAAGGGATTTAAAACGCAGCGATGCTTGATTGTGGTGCGTGGTGGGAATAGAACGAGGCCGCTAAGGCGGCCTGAGTTTGATGACAACGTTATCTTTGAATCCGAGATACCCGGGCCTAGCGCACCGAGGGGCGCTCCGGCGGGCAAGCCGCTACGCCCCCTTCAGCACGCTCTCCCTAATAACGGGCTTTGTCAGCAGTCTGAGGCCGCTAAAGCGGCCTCAGAAATCATGCAGTTTGTGTTTCTTCGCGGTTGGCGGCAGCCAGCTCTTCACCAACCAGTTGCAGCTGATACATCTGGTAGTAACGCCCTTGCTGCGCCAGCAGTTGCTGATGATTGCCCTGCTCGACAGCCTGACCACGATGTAGTACCAGAATAGTATCTGCATCCACAATGGTCGACAGGCGGTGGGCGATCACCACCAACGTGGTATGTTCGCGTATCAACCGCAGCGCCCGTTGGATCGCTTGTTCAGTGCCTGAGTCAATGTTGGCGGTCGCTTCGTCGAGGATCAAGATCTGCGGAGCCTGCACCAGCACTCTGGCCATCGCCAATAGCTGTTTCTGCCCCACGGAAAGATTGTTACCCTGCTCACCCAAACGCGTGTGAATACCTTGCGGGAAACCGCGCACCAGCTCAGCCAGTTGAACCATTTCCAGCGCTTGCCAGACCGCTTCCTCACTGATATTGCGTCCCAGCGTCACGTTGGCAAGTACTGACTCGGCAATCACCACCGGATCCTGCTGCACCATCGCCACACCTTGTCGCAACGTACGGTGTGACAGACTGGCTAGCGGACGTCCATCGAGACGCACCTCTCCCTGGTTAACGGGGTAGTAGCCCATCAACAAGTTGGCTAACGTACTCTTACCGCTGCCGGTATGCCCGACCAGCGCCACGAAGCCGCGGGAAGGTACTGACAACGAAATATGCTGCAGCACCTTTTTGTCATCGCGGTAGGCAAAGCTCAGATCGTCAATATCTATGCGCCCGCTTTCCAGCGGACGTTCATCCGTGCCGTAACTCTGTTGCTGACGATCCATCAGTTCAAAAATACGTTCACCGGCAACCACCGCCTGCTGCAGGATAGATTGCTGCGACGTCAGCTCAATCAACGGCTCATTCAGACGGCCCAAATAGTTGATAAAGGCATACAGCACCCCGACACCAATTGCCCCCTCACCACTGAAACCGAACAACATCAGCAAACCACACAGCACTAACGCCGAAAACAGGCTGAGCAGTGGGCGCAGAAGGAAACCATCCAACCTGAGGGTTTGCATACGCGCTGTGTAATGAGAACGGCTTGCGGCGCTCATGCGCTCACCAAAGCGGATCTGCTGACGGAACTGCTGAATCACCCCCATACCGTTGATCACTTCGTTAAAGCCATCGTTAATGTCCGCCAGATAGCTACGTACCCGGCGTACAATAGGTATGCTGTAATACTGATAAATCCCCATCACCACAAACACCGCCGGGAAGATGCAGATCGCCACCAGCGCCATACGCCAGTCGAGACTGAACATTGCTACCAGCATCGCACCAATCAGCGCGGCGCTTTTCAACACGGTGGACACAACCATCACGTACAGATCTTTGATCACTTCCGTGTCATTGGTTACCCGCGAGATCAACTGACCGACCGGCTGTGTATCAAAGGCACTCAGCGGTTGACGTAACGCAGCATCCATCACATCCGTACGCAGACGTTGAACCACCCCAACCGCCGCCTGGTTGAACAGCAATGCCTGAAAATAGTGCAAAGCCGCCGCCAGCAACTCCAACAGAATGTAAGCAGCGGCCAACCCACAGACGATCATCAACGGCAATTGGCCCTTGGCGACATAGTTATCGATAAAGTAACTGACCAGAATGGGTCCGGCGACTTCCGCCGCAGCTGCGACCCACAGCATTAATACCGCCAACCCCAGCGGTTTGCGGTACGGCGATCCATAAGCCAGCAACCGTTTCAGCGTCGGCCACAGCTTTTGCACCTTATTCATTGGTTAACATCTCCTCACTGCCTTCAGGAGCCTCATCCAGCGCTGCTTCCAGTTGCTGATAACGATACATATCGCGATACCAACCCGGCTGTGCCGCCAGAGACGCATGCTGGCCACGTTGCGCCACGCCACCGTGCTGTATCACCAGAATCTCACTGGCTTCGGTCAATGCCGATAGCCGGTGTGCGCTGATAATCACCGTACGGTTTTGTCCCCAGCTACGCAGATTATGCAGGATTTGATGTTCAGTACGGCCATCCACCGCCGACAGCGCATCATCAAGGATCAGGATTTCCGCATCCAGCAACAAGGCGCGGGCAATAGAGATACGCTGCTTCTGCCCACCGGAAAGCATCACGCCACGCTCGCCTACTTCGGTTTCATAACCTTGAGGCAGGCGCAGAATGTCGTCATGCACACTGGCCAGCCGAGCTGCTCGCTCAATTTGTTCCTGCGTTGCCCCCGGATTGCCCAGCGCGATATTGTTCGCCACGCTGTCTGAGAACAAGAACGGCGTCTGGCTAACCACGGACAAGCGTGAACGCCAATCGTCGAGCTTCACCTGAGTCAACGGCAACCCCTGATAACTGATCTGGCCATCATCAATATCAAACTGACGCTGGATCAACGACAACAACGTCGATTTACCGGCACCGGTCGGGCCGCATAGGCCAAGCATTTGCCCTGGCTCCAGCTTCAATGTCACATCGTGCAGTGTCGGGTGCGTATTGCCAGGATAGTGGAACGCCCGGATATCAACGGCCAGACTACTGCGTCCGGCCGGCAACCTATGCTCGCCATCCGTCACCGCAGGTGCTTCGTCCAACAAACTGCGAATACGGCTATAGGCTGCGCTACCGCGCTCGACAATGTTGAACATCCAGGCCAGCGCCAGCATGGGCCAAATCATCAGGCCGAGGTACATCACAAAGCTGGTCAGTTGACCCAGCGTCATGGAGCCGTTCACTACCATCCAACTGCCGCCGCCGATGGCCAACAGATTGGCAGTACCGATGGCGATATAAATCGTCGGGTCAAAACGGGCATCTACCCGCGCCACATGCATATTTTTAGCGCCAGTTTGGGCAGCCACTTCAGCAAACTGATTGGACTGGTGATCTTCCAGGCCAAACGCCTTGATCATGCGGATACTGGTCATGCTTTCCTGCGCCTGATCGTTCAGGCTGGAGAACGCGGCCTGCGCTGATTTAAAACGCTGGTGCAACTGATCGCCATAATATTTGATGACTATCGCCATGATCGGCATAGGAATGAGCGATAGCAGGGTCAGCTGCCAGCTAATTTGGGTGCTCATGACGACCAGCACGGCCAATCCCATCACCAGCGAATCGACCAGCGTTAACACCCCTTCACCGGCAGCGAACACCACACGATCGACATCGTTGGTGGCACGTGCCATCAGATCACCCGTGCGGTGACGCAGATAGAAGGCAGGATTCTGACGGCTAAGTTGGCGGTAGAAGTTTTCACGCAGCTCAACGGCAAGTTGATAGGACGCGCCAAACAGCAATACCCGCCACACATAACGCAGCAGGTAAACAACCACGGCAGTACCGAGCATCAGCCCCAGCCATGCCATCAGCACCCCGCCGGACATCTGTTTTTCGGTGATGCCATCCACAATGATCCCCACCAGCTTGGGCGGCAACAATTGCAATATGGCAATGATGATCAGCAGCACCACCGCCCCGAGGTAGCGACGCCACTCGCGGCGGAAATACCAGCCGATTTGAGCAAATAATTTCACGCAGTTTTATTCCAGAATTTAAATACCTGTCACCTTTCAAGCCGTAGCATTGTTGCCTGCACTCGCTCGCCAAGTTACTTATCAGAGTAAGCGCCTGGCGGGAGCGAACGGGTTGCTTCGCTGCAACTTGAAATTCAAAAGGTATTGGTTCATCTCTTATTCTGCCTCAGCAGAGTAGGATACCACCGTTACTTCGCCAATTTGGTGAACTTTTCACTCAGGAACCGGCAGTGCAGTGGTGTATTTGATTTTTTCCATCGCGAAGCTGGAAGTGACGTCGATTAACCCCGGCACACCGTTCACCAGGCGTTTGTAAAAGCTGTCGTAGCTCTTCATATCCGCCACCTCCACCTGCATCAGGTAATCGTATTCTCCCGCCATGCGATAGAACGCCAGCACTTCCGGCATCTGCTTGGTCAATTGCACAAACTGCTGATACCACTCGCTGCTGTGCTGCTGGGTTTTGATCAGCACAAATGCTGTCAGACCCAGGCCGAGCTTTTCGTTATCCAGTAGCGCAACCCGTCCACGGATATAGCCCTCTTCTTCCAGCCGTTTGAGCCTTTTCCAGCAGGGTGTCGACGTGAGATTGACCGCATCCGCCAGCGCCTGTAGCGGCTGCGTACAGTCCTGCTGCAGCATGCAAAGTAATTTACGGTCTGTTTTATCTAGCATATCGTCAACCAGGAGAATAATTTTCTCCCATTAGGCGATTAAACAGGAAAAATGGCAATCCTTTTTTCTTAGCGGCAGGCTATATTATGCGGTAAATAAGCTCCCCTATTCTGAGGCCAGATGATGACAAATTCTTGGGTAAAATATGCTATCGGTGAAATAGAAGCGGATTTTCAACGCTCCGCCGACACGCACCTGATCCGCCTGAACCTCCCTGAATTTCCCGGTATCTGCCTGTACCTGAAAGACGAGAGCACGCACCCGACCGGCAGCCTGAAGCACCGCTTGGCGCGCTCGCTGTTCTTGTACGGCCTGTGTAACGGTTGGATCACCGAAAACACCACCATTATCGAAGCATCCTCCGGCAGTACAGCGGTATCTGAAGCCTACTTCGCCAGATTGATTGGCTTGCCTTTTATTGCTGTGATGCCTTCTTGTACCGCACGCCGCAAAGTTGAGCAGATCGCGTTCTACGGTGGTCGTTGCCACTTTGTCGATCATGCAGCACAGATTTACGCCGTCTCCGAACAACTGGCGAAAGAGCTCAACGGTCACTATATGGATCAGTTCACTTACGCCGAGCGTGCTACCGACTGGCGTGGCAACAACAACATCGCCGACAGTATTTTCCGTCAAATGGCACGCGAACCGTTCCCGGTCCCTAAACACATCGTCATGAGCGCCGGAACCGGCGGTACCTCAGCAACGCTGGGCCGCTATATCCGCTATCAGGGGCACGACACAAGCCTGACGGTGGTCGATCCGGAAAACTCGGTATTCTATGATTGTTTCCACCAGCGTGACCGCACCCTTATTGGCAGTTGTGGCAGCCGGATTGAAGGCATTGGCCGCCCTCGTGCCGAGCCATCATTTATCCCTTCCGTGGTCGATAGCATGCTACGTGTGCCAGATGCCGCCAGCGTTGCGACTATCCATTGGCTGGAGACGGTATTGGGGCGCAAAGTGGGCGCATCCACCGGCACTAACGTCTGGGGTGCATTACAGCTGGCAAAACAGATGCGGGAAAACGGCGAACAAGGCTCGATCGTCACCTTGTTGTGCGATAGCGGCGAACGTTATTTGGATACCTATTACAACGAAGAATGGGTCAGCAACAATATCGGCGACCTGAAACCGTATCTGGCGCAACTAGCTGACCTGTAAATCGGCCTCATTCCCCATAGATTTCGCGTTGCGGCCCACAAGATGGCGGCGTGAAACACCGAGGGGATAAAAAAAGCCGGGTAAGTCATACCCGGCTGGCTGTAAGGAAAACCTCATAATTCGGGGGAATAGGTGAGGTAAGGTGAACGCAGCCAATGTTGTAAATAGTGAGCCACTGCCTGCTGTTCGCAATGCCCGATAACCTGTAGCTGTGGCAATAATGACTTTAACTGTGGCAGGGCATTCCCCATCACCACACCGTGTCCTACCGCCGCCAGCATCTCCTTGTCGTTCATCGCATCACCAAACGCCATGCAGTCAGCCATTTTCAGCCCCAAATGACGGCTTAACGTGTCCAGCGCTGAGCCCTTATTGCAGCCTAACGGCAAGACCTCCAGACATTCATAGGCGGAGAAGCAGAGGTCGATACGGGCCGCAAAATGCTGTCGCAACTGCACCTGAAGCTTCAGCAGTTCTTCGTGCGGTCCAACAAAACAAACCTTGCTGTTGCCAAACGCCGGCAAGCGCCGCACTTCGGTAAGTTGGTAGTGGAAGCCACTCAAATGGTGTGCCTGTAACATATCCTCCGGCACCGCGAACTCCGTCATCCAGCCTTCGTCACGGAATACGTGCATGCTGGCGTCGGTGCGCCAATGGGTATGCAATACCTCCTCGGCAATATCGGCAGGCAAATCGGTGGCATGCAACTGCTGCCCTTGATTGTCATAGACTCGCGTACCGTTGCCGGTAATCAGGTAGCCTTGCAGGCCCAGTTGCGCCATGATCGGCTGCGCATCCAGATAGTGACGCCCGGTCGCGAAGGTGACGACCATTTCCCGCTCAACAAGCTGCTTTAGCACCGCCAGAGTTTCCGGCCCAACCCGGTGATCCGGTGTCAACAAAGTGCCATCCATATCAAAAGCCGCCAGGCGATACATAAAGACCTCGTGAATGTGAACGCGATTACAGTCCCTGCAGTATGGGATGGTATTTACGGAAGTAATAGTGAACAATTCTGGAAAACTGTTCCGGATTTCCCATCATGCGCCTGACCCACCGCCTCAGCCAATACCAACGCCTGTACCAGCAACTGGGTGGTACACCAGTCGCTATCACCATCAGCGAGCTGGCCGCCATGTTCTATTGCAGTGAGCGTCATGCCCGCACCCTGGTGCAGCAATTGCAGGATCAAGGTTGGCTGAGCTGGCAGTCGCAGCCCGGACGTGGCAAACGTGCACGACTGCATTGTTTGAAAACACCCGATGAGCTCCGCGCCGCCCACCTGCAACGGCTGTTACATGATGGCGATCATCAGGGCGCATTGGAAATGGCGCAGTTGGATCCACAACATTTACAGAAACTACTCAACCCACATCTCGGTGGCCAATGGCAGGCAGGCAGCCCAACGCTGCGTATCCCTTACTACCGGACGCTGGAATCGCTGGATCCCCTAACACTCACCGGCCGTGCAGAACAGCATTTGGTCGCCACTCTGCATGCCGGCCTGACGCGCTTTATTACCGGTAATACCGAGCCACAACCGGATCTGGCGCATCACTGGCAAATCAGCCATGACGGTTTGCGTTGGCAGTTCTTTCTGCGCAGCCAATTGCGCTGGCACAACGGCGACCCCTTGACTGGGCAACAACTGCTGCAAACGCTGGAAAAGCTGCTGAAACATCCGCGTAGCCAACCCAGCCTGGCCAACGTTGTCACCCTCAGTCTGCCGCATGCACTGTGCTTGCAGTTTGATTTACAGCATCCAGATTACTGGCTGGCGCACCGACTGGCAGAGTTGCCTTGTCTGCTCACGCATCCGGATACGCCAAGCATTGGTGCAGGCCCGTTTAAACTGACGCTCAACGAACCACATTTGGTGCGTTTGGAACAACACGCGTTTTACCATTTGCAGCATCCCTATCTGGAGAGTATTGAGTATTGGATCACGCCGGAACTGCAAACCGGCGATGCTTATACCAGTTGCCAACACCCTGTGCGCATTACCATTGGCCAACAGGAAGACCTGGCACTGGCCCGACCGGTACAACGCAGTATGAGCCTGGGTTGGTGCTATCTGGCGGTGAATTTAAAACACGGCGTGCTCAGTGAGGCACAAGGGAAAAAGCTGCTGATGTTGATCCAGCAATCCGGTTTGCTGGCCAATCTGCCGGTTCCAAACAGTGTCATCACCCCCAGCCACGAAATGCTACCCGGTTGGGCGATCCCACAACATCACGTCGATGATCATATTGCCCTGCCAGCCAAGCTGAGATTGTTGTACCGGCCCCCAGTGGAGCTGGAAACGGTCACCGTTGCATTACAGCAACTGTTGGCACAACACGATTGTGAACTGGATGTGCGCTACTACGCGGGCAAACGCTGGCAAAGCGCCGAGCAAATCGGGCAGGCCGACCTGCTACTTGCGGACAATCTAATTGGGGAGTCGCCAGAGGCAACATTAGAAAGCTGGCTACGGCAAGATACGCTGTGGCGCGGTATTCTGCCTGATTCTCGCTGGCAGCATCAGCAACAGACGCTACAAAAGATCCAACAACTTCCAGCACAGCAACAGCGTCATGAGCAGTTAAAAGATTATTATCGGCAATTGATGACAGCAGCGATCATCACTCCCCTGTTTCATTACCAGTATCAAATCAGCGCGCCACCACGCATCCATGGCGTTACCCTGACTGCCTACGGTTGGTTCGACTTCTGCCAAGCCTGGTTGCCGCCGCCGGTAAAAAATACAGAACTGCTCTCAGCAGACTGAACACAGGTGTGCCCCTGCGGTATTCAGCTATTTCTGCTACCATTGCTGCCGCAACGCATTTTTATCCTGCCGCCCGATTGTGTGTCGGGAAAGGCCAAATCCAATAAGGTGATTTTATGAAGCGCGCGGTTGTCGTTTTCAGCGGTGGACAAGATTCCACGACCTGCTTGATCCAGGCATTACAGCAGTATGACGAAGTTCACTGCGTTACCTTCGATTACGGCCAGCGCCATCGCGCTGAGATTGAGGTGGCTCAGGAGCTGTCGGTGGCTCTGGGGGCCAAAGCGCACAAGCTGCTGGATGTAGGTCTTCTCAACGAACTGGCGATCAGCAGCTTGACCCGTGACAATATTCCGGTCCCCGCCTACAACCCAGATGAAAAAAATGCGCTGCCAAGTACCTTTGTGCCAGGCCGCAACATTTTGTTCCTGACGCTAGCGGCGATCTATGCCTATCAGGTTGAAGCAGAAGCCGTGATCACCGGCGTGTGCGAAACCGATTTCTCCGGCTACCCGGACTGCCGAGACGAATTTGTCAAAGCATTGAATCACGCGATAGTGTTGGGTATCGCCCGTGATATCCGTTTTGAAACACCGCTGATGTGGTTGAACAAAGCAGAAACCTGGGCGCTGGCGGATTACTATCATCAGTTAGCATTGGTGCAGCAAGAAACACTGACCTGCTACAACGGCATCAAGGGCAACGGTTGTGGTGAATGTGCCGCCTGCCATCTACGTGCTAACGGCCTACAGCAGTACCAAATCAACAAAGCCGAAGTCATGGCAAGCCTGAAGCAGAAGACCGGTCTGGTCTGAGTGAAGATAGCCTGAATAATTTGAGTTGCGTCGAGACGGTCAGTAAACACAGCCAACACGGATGCAGCTTGAAATATGACAGGTAGAACGGCGGCAGAATTGCCGCCCGTTAGTTTACTGACCCTCTTCCGGCGGCGTGAGTGCCTGCAAATGTTCGCGCAGTTGCCCCTCAATAGGTAGTGCCCGCTGAGTTTTCAGATCCACACAAACGAAGGTCAGCATGGCATCTGCCACTGGCGTGCCTGCAGCATCTTGTATCACCTTTTGGCTCAGCACACCGCTTTTGCCGTTAAGCTGCACCATCTGGCTGTCGATACGCAGTTTGTCCCCTAACAACGCGGGTGTGCGGTAGTTTATATTAATGTTCACCACGATGAAGGCGATGTTATTTTCCGTCATCCAGCGGAAACCCTCCTGATTTTCCAGCCAATCCCAGCGCGCCTCTTCCAAAAACTCCAGATAGCGGGCGTTATTAACATGTTGATAAAAATCAAGATGATAACCACGGACTTTGATAAAGGTCTGGTGCATAGTGTACGGCTGCTCCTGCCTGGTGATTACAGTAAAGAAGGAGCCGCTGGCGGCTCCTTTACGCGTTTGGTCAACCCGCCAAACTGGTAAGACCTGTAAAATGTAGCAGAGGAAAAAGAGCTGCATGGGCACTTTGCCACTCAGCTGTGAGTAACATCACATTTTGAGCCGTGCACGATTCATTTCAAATAAGGCCGGCCCAATGCCCGGCACTTCCTGGAGTTGTTCAATCTGTGTAAAGGAGCCATTCTGCTCGCGATACCGCACAATGCTCTCCGCTTTCTTTAACCCCACGCCCTTCAGCGCGCTGGCCAGTTGCTCAGCATCCCCCTGATTAATGCTGACTGACACCTCATTATTGGTAGCCACGCCAGCCTCTGCGCCTTGCCCTGCCTTAGCCGACGGTGTTGATAGCACCTGCCCGGTCGCCATTTTCTCTTCCGCCGCCAGTGACGGTCCTGCAAGGCAGATCAGTGCGGCCACCAACAACGCTTTGAAGCTCACTCCACGGCCATTAACCGCTTTTATTTCTGTAAGTTGCATGCTGTATCCTCCTTGTGTTTAACAGCAAGCTCACCTTGCCGCAGCGGACGATCTTCAGCAATTAACGGATTTCAGATATGGAAAAGGCCGCGAAAGCGGCCTTTTAGGATTACATTGCGTTGCAGAAAACTGCGGTGTTTTACTGAGGTTGCTGCTGCTCAGCGGCGCCCATGGTGATTTTGGCTTCTTTACGCAAGCTGGCCAGCAGAGAGTCGAAGGACACGCCGGTAGCGCCTTCTTCCATTTTGCTGACGAAGGTTTTCATTTCTTCCGCTGGCAAGGTGCCAGGATTCACGGCATCAAGTGCAACCAGCACTACGTTACCTTGATTGTCCTGCGACATACCGTAAACGGGCTTACCTTCCTGCGGATGCGGCAACGCAAACACGCTCTGCACCAGTTGGCTGTCTTCCGGCGCACGTGCCATCTTCTGCACGCTACCAAAGCTCAGGCCTGCAGCTTTCATCGCATCGTCGCCTTTGCCTTGTTTCAGCTCAACCAGCAGTTTCTCGCCCTGCAGTTTCGCTTCCTGTTCCGCTTTATTGCGTTTAACCAATTCAGCTACGCGATCTTTGACTTGGTCGAACGGCTCAATGCCTTCTGGCTTGTGGCCAGAAACACGGATCACGAAGGCGCGGTCACCATCAACGGTAATCACATCAGAGTTGCTCCCGGGAGAACCCCCTTCACCAATCAGTGAACCGTCAAAAATCGACTGAATCACAGGTTTGAAGTTCAGTGCCGCCGGGATGTCATCGCGAGTAAACCAGTCAGTGTGCGCCGCTTTCACGCCCGCGGCCTCTTCTGCTGATGCCAGGGACTCGTTATCGCTGGTAGCGGCTTCGCTTACCTTCTGCTGCAATGCGTAATACGCATCTACGGCTTTTTCCTGCTTAACCTGTTTGGCGATGGCATCATGCACTTCGCTCAACGGCTTCACTTTCTCAGGTTCAATATCGTTCAGACGCACGATCAGATAACCTACAGAGGATTTCACCACGCCAGACAGCTGGCCTTTTTCGGTCAGGTTGGCTTGTTTCAGTTCGTCTGCTGTGGTTTCCGGCTCCAGCCAACCCAATTCACCGCCAGTACGGCGTGAAATGATGTCGGTAGATTTTTCTTTCGCCAGAGTGGCAAAATCGCCGCCTTTTTTCAGCTCATCCAATACAGCGTTGGCTTCTGCCTCAGTTTTCAGCTGGATAACGCTGTAATTCTTGCGTTCAGGTTGGCCATAGCTGCTTTTGTGCTGGTCGTAATAAGCGCTGATATCCGCGTCGGTCACCGTCACCTTGTCCTGCATAGAGGCAGCATCCATCGGGATATAGCTTACTTTGACCTGCTCCGGCGCAATAAAGCTGTTCTTGTTCTGGTTGTAGAACTCTTTCAGCTCATCATCAGTCACGGTCTGCTTGGCCTGCAAGGCTTTCAGATCCAGCGTTGCCAAACGCACATCACGCTGCTGTAACACCAGCGCTGTCATGTCCTGAGCTTCAGATGGCAAGATGAAACCAGAACCACCGAAGGCTTGGATCACTTGCTGGTTCACCAATTGCTGACGCATTGATTGCGCAAAGTTATCGGCGGTGTAACCCATGCGGCTAATCAGATCGAGATATTTCGCGTTATCGAACTGGCCGTTAGTCTGGAAATAAGGCGCCTTGCGGATGGCGTCCTTCACCTGATCGTCGCTGACGCTCAGGCCTAATTTCTTGGCGTATTGATCCAGCAGCATGTTGTCGATCAACTGTGACAGCGCCTGATGGCGCATCTGCTGCATGTAGCCTTCATTGCCCGCCAGTGCGGAGAACTGGTCACCCAGCTGTTGCTGCATACGGCTGCGTTCGCTTTGGAAAGCCTGTTCCAGCTGAGCGCGCTCGATCACCTGACCATTTACTTTCGCTGCATAATCGCCGGAACCGCCGATCAGGTAGTTACCCACCCCGGTCAAAATAAATGACAAGATGATCAGGGCCAGGATGATTTTGAGCACGACGTTATTAGCTGCCGCGCGTAAATTGTCCATCATAGTGTGACAACACTCCGCTGTGATGTGGATTAAAAACACCCTTGCGCAGGCGCGTTCCCTGCGACAAAAATAAAAAAAGCGCATCAATCTGATGCGCCTTATATCTTACCTTACCAGCACCGTTGCGTCAGGTGATTGTTTATTACAAAACCCTGTAACGCTAAACGGTTAGACGCAAACAATCAGTTTACTGCGTCTTTCAGCGCTTTCCCTGCACGGAAGGCCGGAACTTTGGCTGCCGCGATTTTGATCTCTTTACCGGTTTGTGGATTACGGCCAGTACGGGCTGAACGCTCACGCACTGTAAAAGAACCGAAACCAACCAGAGCCACGTCATCCCCTTCCTTCAAGGATTCGGTAACAGATGCAATGACTGCATCTAAAGCACGTCCAGCTGCCGCTTTGGAAATATCAGCACCTGCGGCAATTTTGTCGATCAGTTGTGACTTATTCACTCTATCATCCCCTCTAGAATTCAATCGTCGCACCGAAAAATCCCTACGGTTGCGACAGCGCAGCTGTTATATCAATCCCATCGAACCTTGGCAAGCCACCGAAAGCGTGACAAAACGCGGGTCGATAGCTTTCTAACTTAGCGGTACAAAAAAAGACTGGCAAGTCCGAAATGACTTGCCAGCATAAGTTTTATCAATGGTTTTTGCGATTCGTCACTATTTTGCCGCTACCGGCAGTGCGCCGAAGGCCGGGTTTTGCAACGCAAGGTTCAAAACTTCATCGATTCGTTGCACCGGATGAATCTCCAGATCGGCGATAACGTTGTCTGGAATCTCTTCCAGATCGCGCTTGTTCTCAAATGGAATCAGCACGGTTTTGATACCGCCGCGATGCGCTGCCAGCAGTTTTTCTTTCAGGCCACCAATAGGTAATACCTGACCACGCAACGTGATCTCACCAGTCATTGCCACATCGGCGCGAACCGGGTTGCCTGTCAGACAGGAAACCAACGCTGTACACATCGCAATACCAGCACTTGGACCATCTTTCGGTGTGGCGCCTTCCGGTACGTGCACGTGGATGTCACGCTTCTCGTAAAAATCAGGGTTAATACCCAATTTGTCCGCGCGAGCACGCACGACGGTCAGTGCTGCCTGAATCGATTCCTGCATCACTTCACCCAGAGAACCGGTGTAGGTCAGCTTGCCCTTGCCCGGTACACAGGCGGTTTCAATGGTCAGCAAATCGCCACCCACTTCCGTCCACGCCAGACCAGTAACTTCGCCCACACGGTTTTCGGTATCTGCACGGCCGTAATCGACACGCTGTACACCCAGATAATCCTTCAGGTTGTCGCCGTTGATCTCAATATGCTTGACCTTCTTGTCCATAAGCAGCGTTTTCACCGCTTTACGACACAGCTTGGAGATTTCACGCTCCAGGCTACGCACCCCAGCTTCACGGGTGTAGAAACGGATAATACCGACAATCGCGCTGTCGTCTACCGTCAGTTCACCTTTCTTCAGGGCATTGCGCTCAAGCTGCTTCGGCAGCAAGTGCTGCTTGGCGATATTAAGCTTCTCATCCTCGGTATAGCCTGACAGGCGGATCACTTCCATACGGTCCAGCAACGGCGCAGGAATGTTCATCGAGTTCGAGGTGGCAACAAACATTACGTCGGACAGATCGTAATCGACTTCCAGGTAGTGATCGTTAAACGCCACGTTCTGTTCCGGATCCAGCACTTCAAGCAGTGCAGAAGCAGGATCGCCACGCATGTCCGAAGACATTTTGTCGATCTCATCCAACAGGAACAGTGGGTTCTTCACCCCAACCTTGGCCATTTTCTGGATCAGTTTGCCCGGCATTGAACCGATATAGGTACGTCGATGCCCGCGGATTTCCGCTTCATCACGCACGCCACCCAGCGCCATACGCACGTATTGACGGCCGGTCGCCTTAGCGATCGACTGGCCCAGCGAGGTTTTACCCACACCTGGAGGCCCTACCAGACACAAGATCGGCCCTTTGATTTTGCTAACGCGGCTCTGCACGGCGAGATACTCAAGGATACGATCCTTGACGCGCTCCAGGCCGTAGTGATCGATATCGAGCACTTCCTGGGCCTTGACCAGGTCTTTCTTCACCTTGCTGCGTGCATTCCACGGTACCTGCAACATCCAATCGATGTAGCCGCGTACAACGGTCGCTTCCGCAGACATCGGTGACATCATTTTCAGCTTTTGCAGTTCCGCTTCGGTTTTTTCGCGCGCTTCTTTCGGCATTTTGGCCGCTTCAATCTTACGCTTCAGCGCTTCATGCTCGTCCGGCGCGTCGTCCATTTCGCCCAGCTCTTTCTGAATCGCCTTCATCTGCTCATTCAGATAGTACTCGCGCTGACTTTTTTCCATCTGTTTTTTGACGCGGTTACGGATACGTTTTTCAACCTGCAACAGGTCGATTTCCGACTCCATCATCGCCATCAGGTACTCCAGACGTTCAGTAATATCGAACATCTCCAGTACGGATTGCTTGTCGCTGAGTTTCAGCGGCATGTGCGCGGCGATGGTATCCGCCAGGCGTGCAGCATCGTCGATGCTGTTCAATGACGTCAGCACCTCCGGTGGAATCTTCTTGTTCAGTTTGATGTAGCCTTCAAACTGATTGATGGCAGTACGCACCAGGACTTCTTGCTCACGCTCATCAATTGCCGGCGACTCAAGATATTCTGCCTGGGCAGCAAAATGCTCACCGCTGTCTGAAAGCGTAGTAATACGTGCCCGCTGCAGGCCTTCTACCAGCACTTTTACCGTGCCATCAGGCAATTTCAGCATCTGCAGGATCGACGCTACGGTACCGACAGAGAATAAATCATTAATGCCAGGTTCATCCGTTGAGGCCTCTTTCTGTGCCACCAGCATGATCTTCTTATCATGATCCATTGCTGCTTCGAGGCACCGAATCGATTTTTCCCGGCCAACAAATAACGGGATCACCATGTGCGGATAAACCACCACGTCGCGCAACGGCAAGACGGGGATTTCAATGCGTTCGGAACGCTCAGGGTTCATAGAGCTCTCTCTTAAGTTTAACTTCCGCCAGGTTGAGGGGAATCTCATGAGACGCAAGCATCAAACGTTTCATAAAATCTGGTTAATGAGTATATGGGGATGAATCTCTTACATTCAACGGCAAGAATGCAGGAAAAAGAAATGGGGGATAAAATCCCCCATTTTGGTATTAACTTTCTGGTTTGACTGGCGAATTATTCGCCTGAAGCCTGTGCTTCCGGCTTGCCGTAAATCAGCAACGGCTTGGACTGACCGGCAATGACCGACTCGTCGATCACCACTTTGTCGACGCTTTCCATAGATGGCAGGTCATACATGGTATCCAGCAGCGCGCCTTCCACGATAGAACGCAGGCCACGTGCACCGGTTTTACGTGTCATGGCTTTCTTGGCGATAGCATTCAGCGCTTCTTCACGGAACTCCAGTTCGACACCTTCCAGATTGAACAACGCCTGATACTGTTTGGTCAGAGCATTTTTCGGTTCTTTCAGGATCTGAATCAGTGCATCTTCGCTCAGCTCGCTCAGCGTAGCGACCACTGGCAGACGACCGATGAACTCTGGGATCAAACCAAACTTAATCAGATCTTCCGGTTCAGCCTGCAGCAGCAATTCGCCTTCAGTTGCTTTCTCTGCTTCACCCTTCACGGTTGCGCCGAAGCCGATACCGGAACCGGTATTGACGCGCTGACCGATCACCTTATCCAGGCCGGCAAATGCGCCACCACAGATAAACAGGATTTTCGAGGTATCAACTTGCAGGAATTCCTGCTGCGGATGCTTACGACCACCTTGCGGCGGTACAGCAGCAATGGTGCCTTCAATCAGTTTCAACAATGCCTGCTGCACGCCTTCACCCGAAACGTCACGGGTAATGGACGGGTTGTCTGACTTACGAGAAATCTTATCGATTTCATCGATGTAGACAATGCCGCGCTGTGCTTTCTGCACGTCGTAGTCACATTTCTGCAACAGCTTCTGGATAATATTCTCCACGTCCTCACCCACATAACCGGCTTCGGTCAGTGTGGTGGCATCGGCCATGGTGAAAGGCACATCCAGGAAGCGCGCCAAGGTTTCCGCCAGTAAGGTTTTACCGCTACCGGTCGGGCCAATCAGCAGAATGTTGCTTTTGCCCAACTCAATACCGTTGCTGGTATCGCCGTTGCGCAAGCGTTTGTAGTGGTTATACACCGCAACCGCCAGCACTTTCTTCGCCTGCTCCTGACCAATGACGTAGTCATCCAGATGGTGGCGGATCTCGTGCGGCGTCGGTAGCGCACTGCGCTCACGATGCGGGGCAACTTCTTTAATCTCTTCGCGAATAATGTCGTTACACAGGTCAACACATTCATCGCAGATATACACTGACGGACCGGCAATCAGCTTACGCACTTCATGCTGGCTTTTGCCGCAGAAAGAGCAGTACAGCAGCTTTCCTGAACCGTCTTTGCGCTTATCTGTCATCAGTAAACCTCTTCTTTAGTCTTTGTCCCGCAGGAAAATCACGGCGGCCGTGCGCCCCAAATTCATACCGGGAATGCCGATAATGCTCACCAGAGCGAGCCGCGCCCGCTCTGATTACTATAGTCTATCGGCTCGCACATATTACCTCGCCAGCCGCGTGGTGCTACTTGCGGTGCGTCAGAATACCGTCAACCAGACCGTATTCTACCGCTTCTTCCGCGGTCATAAAGCGATCGCGCTCGGTATCGCGTTCGATCTGCTCCAATGACTGGCCGGTATGCTCCGCCATCAGCTCATTCATACGTGCCTTCACCTTCAGGATTTCCCGCGCATGGATTTCGATATCCGTCGCCTGGCCCTGATAACCGCCCAGCGGCTGGTGAATCATCACGCGTGAATTCGGCAAGCAGAAGCGTTTGCCCTTGGCACCTGCCGTTAGCAGGAACGAGCCCATCGAGCACGCCTGGCCCATACAAATGGTGCTGACGTCCGGCTTGATGAACTTCATGGTGTCATAGATTGACATGCCAGCAGTGATCACGCCACCCGGAGAGTTAATGTAGAGGTAAATGTCTTTTTCCGGGCTTTCTGCTTCAAGGAACAGCATCTGCGCCACAATCAGGTTGGCCATGTGATCTTCAACCTGGCCGGTCAGGAAAATAATGCGCTCTTTCAGCAGGCGGGAATAGATGTCGTAAGAACGCTCCCCGCGTGAAGTCTGCTCTACCACCATCGGCACCAGGGCCATGTTAGGTGCAAATTGATCTCGTTCGCCACTGTATGACATTACCGTCTCCTAATAGAAATTGCCTTGGCGGCCAGGGTTACACCCTATTACACCGATTCTACTTGAGAACGGTCATGATGACTATGCTCAAGCATTCGACCCACGCCACACGTACCCGACGGTTTTTCTTATCCCGCGCACTCTGGCAAACAGCCTATACCCGTCATCTTTCAAGTCACAGCGTTGTTACCTGCACTCGCTCATCCCCAGTTACTTACTCGAGTAAGCGCCTGGGGATGAGCGAGCTGGCCGCCTAGCTGCAACTTGAAAGCTATAGGGTATACATATACTTTTTACAGATTGGGGCCACTGAGAGAATTTCAAGCCCGGCAATGTATTTTTAGCGGTTACCCTGCGTACCCACGTTACTGGCAGTAAACATCATGCCAGACTGTTCCAAGAGCAACAGTGTAAATATAGTGCATATTGTCACGCTTAACCTGAGATTAATCAGCGACGTGGCAAAAAGAAAAGCCCGCAACCGAAGGTTACGGGCTTTTTTAACGCCAGGATCCAGCAAGCCGGTCCCAAGGGCGCAACATGTGCGCCCCGACGTACAGACATTACGCCTGTTGAGTCTGGTTCATCAGCTCGCTGAAGGTAGTGGCTTTCTCAGTCACTTTCGCTTTTGCCAGCAGGGCTTCAACTGCTTGTTCTTCCAGAGCAACGTTGCGCATGTTGTTCATCAGCTCTTTGTTTTTGCTGTAGAACTCAACAACTTCACTTGGATCTTCGTAAGCAGAAGCCATTTCTTCGATCAGCGTTTTAACGCGATCTTCGTCAGCTTTCAGATCGTTGGTGCTGATTACTTCGCCCAGCAGCAGACCGACAACTACGCGACGCTTAGCCTGCTCTTCGAACAGTTCGCGTGGCAGTTCCAGTGCTTGCTTCTCGTTGCCGCCGAAACGTTGTGCAGCCTGACGGCGCAGAACGTCAACTTCGCCGTCGATCAGTGCAGCAGGAACGTCGATTTCATTAGCACTGACCAGACCGTCGATTGCCTGAGTCTTGATGCGGTTACGCACTGCGCCTTTCAGCTCGCGCTCCATGTTTTTACGCACTTCAGCACGCAGGCCTTCGATAGAACCATCAGCCACGCCGAAACGTTTGATGAATTCTTCAGTCAGCTCTGGCAGCTCACGCTCTTCAACTTTCTTCAGAACGATAGCGAACTTAGCCGCTTTGCCCTTCAGGTTTTCAGCGTGGTAATCTTCTGGGAAGTTAACGTCGATGGTGAATTCTTCACCAGCTTTATGACCAACCAGACCTTCTTCGAAGCCTGGGATCATGCGGCCCTGGCCCATAGCCAGTACGAAGTCAGAGGCTTTGCCGCCTTCAAACTCTTCACCGTCGATGGAACCAGAGAAGTCAACAGTCACACGGTCTTCAGCTTGCGCTGCGCGATCGCTGTCTTTCCAGGTCGCCTGCTGCTTGCGCAGGGTGTCCAGCATGGTGTCAACGTCAGCGTCGTTAACTTCAACAACTGGCTTCTCAACTTCGATGCCATCCAGGCCTTTCAGCTCAACTTCTGGATACACTTCGAACTCAACGGCGAAAGTGAAGTCTTCACCTTCTTTGTACTCGCCCGGCACATAGTTTGGTGCGCCAGCCGGATTGATCTTTTCTTTGATGATCGCATCAACAAAGCTGCGTTGCATCGCTTCGCCCAGCACGTCTTGACGAACGGAAGCGCCATAACGCTGCTCAACGATGTTCATCGGTACATGGCCTTTACGGAAGCCATCGATACGAACGCTTTTTGCCGCGTTGATCAGCTCTTTTTTAATAGCCTGCTTGATTGTATCAGCGGGTACAGTAATAGAGAGACGGCGCCCAAGGCCTTGAGTGGTTTCTACTGAAACTTGCATCTTGTTACCTCAAAAAAATCACAGTGCTCGGTCAACTCCGTTCCAAGAACCAGGACGGCTACATTACAGAACCGAGTTTCCTGATGACAGAAGCGTCCCGAAACCATTCCGGAAAAATAAGACGCGACATTATAGCGGCGCATGCGGAGCGAGTCGAGGAAAGCAAGGTGGCGGCGGCGCGCTAAAACTCACACTTTTGTCGATTTGATCGTCAAAAGGCCGCCGAAACCGACCCGGCCTTAGCTGCATGACGCATCGGCTGTGTCGTCGTCAAAAACAGAAACGGCCCGCAGGCCGTTCCAAAATTCGTCTGTAGTAATACCCCAATTCGTGGTCAAAGTTCCACTGATACCGCAAATTTAGCCATCAGGCTAAGGTACCGGCCCCACGACATGGAGGAGATGCCGGCA
Source organism: Serratia grimesii NBRC 13537 (assembly GCF_001590905.1). Classification (GTDB taxonomy): domain Bacteria; phylum Pseudomonadota; class Gammaproteobacteria; order Enterobacterales; family Enterobacteriaceae; genus Serratia; species Serratia grimesii. Next base: position 144,410 of record NZ_BCTT01000005.1, on the reverse strand, counting down.
CGGTATCTTGCAAACCTTCCCACTCTTTCAGGGTATAGGTGTGCAATGCCAACGCATGGACACCATCTGCCAATTCTTCTGACAGCACGCCGTAAATTGAACGATGCCGCGTCAGAAAACGTTCGCCGACGAAGCGATCGCTAACCAATACGACTTTAAAATGGCTTTCTGAACCCGCCGGAACGTTATGACGATAACTTTCATCAACGACTTCCAGATACGCGGGCTCAAACGCCGCCCTTAACTTTGCTTCTATTTGCTCGCGAATCATAGGATCTCCTTTACTACACCGGCAGAGGACCGCCCCATCTATTTCAATATTAGCCGCTTTCCCCCCTTTTAGACCATTCCTCAGGTAAATTTCTCTTTCTTGCGGGTAAAAAGTGGTCAACATCCACCGCCGCTTGAGGTTTATCTGATTGAGGCAGCCAAAAAAGCATGTTTTTATCAACGGCAGGTAAAAATTTGTCACTCCGGTGCGTTCTGCGCTTCCTCCGGCTGACGGCGATGCTATGATGTCGACAATTTGTTGTTGGCTATCCCGCTCTGATTATTACAGAAAGCGTGCTCAAACCCGCCGCTCTGTCTTTGGCAGTTTGCAGCACCTTAAAATCCATCGAGAATGAGACAGTAACTATGTTGAAAAAACTTTGCCTTCCACTGTTGGCCGCACTGATGCTGGCTGGCTGTGCTACCAGCAGCAATACCTTGAACGTGACACCAAAGATCGTACTGCCACAGCAAGATCCCACGCTGCAAGGCTTAACCATCAGCATTAACGGTGCGGATCAGCGTAAAGATCAGGCGCTGGCAAAAGTGAATCGCGACGGTCAGCTTGTGACGCTGACGCCTTCACGTGATCTGCGCTTCCTGCTGCAAGAAGTGTTAGAGAAACAAATGGGCGCCCGCGGCTACATGATTGGCGCAGACGGTGCAGTTGACCTGCAAATCGTCGTGAATAATCTGTATGCGGACGTCTCTGAAGGTAATCTCCGCTACAACATCACCACCAAGGCTGATATTTCGATCATCGCTCAGGCGAAGAACGGCAGCAAGCAGGTGAAGAACTACCGCTCAACGTATAACGTTCAGGGCGCCTTCACCGCAACCAACGAGAAAATCACCAACGCAGTCAACAGCGTGCTGGGTGACGTTATTGCCGATATGGCACAAGACACCAGCGTCAACGACTTTATCAAGCAAAACGCGCGTTAAGCCGCGCTCGCCTTGTGCCGCCCGGATCGTCGGGCGGTGCAGACAGGGAACTCATGTCGAAACAGTATCTGAATATCTTCACCCAGCGTAATTCTGCCATCCTCCTGCTGCTGGGCTTTGCGTCGGGTCTGCCACTGGCACTGACCTCCGGCACGCTACAAGCCTGGATGACCGTCGAAAACATCGATCTGAAAACCATTGGTATTTTCTCTCTGGTTGGACAGGCCTATGTGTTCAAATTCCTGTGGTCACCCTTTATGGACCGCTATACCCCGCCATTCCTCGGGCGGCGGCGCGGCTGGTTGCTGATCAGCCAATTACTGCTGGTGGCATCAATCGTCGCGATGGGCTTTATGCAACCGGCGCAAGATCTTTGGTGGCTGGCAGCGTTGGCGGTACTGGTCGCCTTCTGTTCTGCATCGCAGGATATCGTTTTTGACGCCTATAAAACCGATCTACTGAACGCCGAAGAACGCGGCACCGGCGCCGCTATCTCAGTTCTGGGCTATCGTCTGGCGATGCTGGTCTCCGGTGGGTTAGCACTTTGGCTGGCAGATCGCTACTTCGGCTGGCAGTCAACCTATTGGCTGATGGCAGGACTGATGCTGATTGGTATCGCCGCCACCTTAATGGCCCCTGAACCGGACGACAGCATTCCAGCACCACGCACCATGGAACAAGCCGTGGTTGCCCCGTTACGTGATTTCTTCGCACGTAACAACGCCTGGCTGATTTTACTGTTGATCGTGATGTACAAAATGGGCGATGCCTTTGCCGGCAGCCTGAGCACCACCTTCCTGATCCGCGGCGTTGGCTTCGATGCTGGGGAAGTTGGTTTAGTGAATAAAACACTGGGTCTGTTCGCCACCATCGTCGGTGCGCTGTTTGGCGGCGTGCTGATGCAGCGCCTCAGTTTGTTCCGCGCCCTGATGCTGTTCGGTATCCTGCAAGCAGTTTCCAATCTCGGTTATTGGATCCTTGCTGTTACCGATAAAAACATTATGACCATGGGTAGTGCTATCTTCCTGGAGAACCTGTGCGGTGGTATGGGGACAGCAGCCTTCGTCGCGTTATTGATGACACTGTGCAACAAGTCATTTTCCGCCACCCAGTTTGCCCTTTTGTCTGCACTGTCCGCCGTCGGGCGTGTTTATGTGGGCCCTATTGCCGGCTGGTTTGTCGAAGCGCACGGCTGGCCGCTATTCTATTTGTTCTCGATCGTCGCCGCCCTGCCAGGGCTGTTGCTGCTGCGTCTGTGTCGTCAGACGCTGGAATATACCCAGCGTACCGATGACTTTATGCCACGTACCGAGTTCCGCCAGTTTTACCGTTGGGCATTGCGCATGCTGACGCTAGGCTGCTCCTTGTTGGGGCTGTGGTTGGTTCTGCTGATCACCAACGCTCTTGACTGGAGTGCCTTGCCAGATCTGGCTGATCGACTGTTGCAGTTTGGTGCCGCGTTGAGTCTGGTAGGCATTGCGATGGGCAGTATGCTGGACTATCTGGCACTACGCCGTACTAAATTGGCGTGATATCACCGACCGGTGTTCACACCGGTCGGCAAAAATGCATCAGCGTGATGAGTTTATTTCGGATAAAAAACATAATTGGCGAGTAAATTATTTTTTATTTCCGAGTAACGCACTCGGAAATAAAATTAAATTCACTTTTAATACACATTTATTTTACATTAAATAAACCTTTACTGCGTATTTAAAAACGACAGCTTAATCTGCCAAACTCATCATACCTTTAGTTTTCCTTAACATAGGTTCCACCCGGAACGATTCAGCGTGCCAACGCGTTGTTGCCATTAGTAAATTGTCACGCAGCGTGACATCTGTGACACCCTTAACAGAAAGTGTCAACAAGGCGCTGACACTCCCTTAAGCATGTTTACAGTACTGCAACCTTCCCGTAAAATGCCCGCACACATGAAACGACAATAGAGCCTTTGTAATTGAGGTCGTTAGATGAGACTTAAGAAATACAATAAAAGTATTGGGATGTTGTCATTAATTGCTTCCACTGTAATGCTCAGTGGTTGCAATATGGTATTGATGAACCCCAAAGGAGCAATTGGTGTTGAGCAACGGACACTGATTATCACTGCAATCGCATTAATGTTGATCGTAGTGGTACCAGTTATCTTTATGGCGTTCGCCTTTGCCTGGAAGTACCGTGCTTCCAACAAAGACGCCAAATACAGTCCGAACTGGTCACATTCCAACAAAATCGAAGCGGTCGTCTGGACCATTCCTATCATTATCATCGCCATCCTTGGCACCATTACCTGGAAGACTACCCACGAACTCGATCCGTTCAAGCCGATTGTCACTGACAAGAAGCCGATGACGATCGAAGTGGTGTCGCTCGACTGGAAATGGCTGTTTATCTACCCGGAACAAGGCATCGCAACAGTTAATGAGCTGGCTTTCCCGAAAGACGTTCCAGTTGAATTCAAAATCACCTCTAACTCGGTAATGAACTCGTTCTTTATCCCACAGTTAGGCGGGCAGATTTATGCGATGGCCGGGATGCAGACTAAACTGCACCTGATCGGCAATGAAGCCGGCAAATACGACGGTATTTCCAGCAGCTTCAGCGGTCGCGGGTTCTCCGGCATGAAATTCACCGCCATTGTCACCCCAACCGAAGGCGACTTCGATCAGTGGGTTGCCAAGGTGAAAGCATCGTCGACTAACCTTAACGCCACCAGCGACTTTAACAAACTGGCAGAGCCGAGTGAAAATAACCCGGTTGAGTACTTCTCCAGTGTCAAACCGAATTTGTTCAAAGAAACTATTGGCAAATTTATGGGCGATATGAACATGCACAAGGGCGCTACCACGCACGAAGGTATGGACATGAGCCAGGGTATGGACATGGGTGAACATGCAGCTCACGCCGGAGCCGAGGAATAACTGATGTTGGGAAAATTAACGATTGATGCGGTTCCGTACCACGAACCGATCATCATGGTCACCGTTGCTGCAATTGTTATCGGGGGCCTGGCACTGCTGGCGCTGATAACCTATTTCGGCAAGTGGAAATGGCTATGGAGCGATTGGCTGACTTCGGTCGACCATAAAAAAATTGGTATCATGTACATCATCGTGGCAATGGTTATGTTGCTGCGTGGTTTTGCCGATGCCATCATGATGCGTAGCCAGCAGGCGCTTGCGTCCGCCGGCGAGGCCGGATTCCTGCCACCGCACCACTACGACCAGATCTTTACCGCCCACGGCGTAATCATGATCTTCTTCATGGCGATGCCTTTCGTGGTCGGCCTGATGAACGTGGTTGTACCCTTGCAAATCGGTGCGCGCGACGTTGCCTTCCCGTTCCTGAACTCCCTGAGTTTCTGGTTCTTCGTGGTGGGTGTCGTCCTGATCAACATCTCTCTGGGGGTGGGTGAGTTTGCGCAGACCGGTTGGCTGGCGTATCCGCCGCTATCAGGTAAGGAATACAGTCCTGGCGTCGGGGTCGATTACTGGATCTGGAGTCTGCAGATTTCTGGTCTGGGTACCTTGTTGACCGGTGTGAACTTCTTCGCAACCATCATGAAGATGCGTGCTCCTGGCATGCCTCTGATGAAGATGCCGGTGTTCACCTGGGCGGCGCTGTGTACTAACGTCCTGATCATCGTTTCTTTCCCAATTCTGACTGTTACCATCGCGTTGCTGACCCTGGATCGCTACCTGGGCTTCCATTTCTTTACCAATGATATGGGCGGCAACATGATGATGTACATCAACCTGATTTGGGCCTGGGGTCACCCAGAGGTGTATATCCTGGTTCTGCCAGTGTTTGGTGTGTTCTCTGAAGTCACCGCGACCTTCTCAAGAAAACGCCTGTTCGGCTATACCTCACTGGTATGGGCAACCATCGCGATTACCGTTCTGTCGTTCATCGTATGGCTGCACCACTTCTTTACCATGGGGTCCGGCGCGAACGTTAACGCCTTCTTCGGTATCGCCACCATGATCATTTCCATCCCGACCGGGGTGAAAATCTTCAACTGGCTGTTCACCATGTACCAGGGCCGCATTCAGCTCAATTCCGCAATGCTGTGGACCATCGGCTTCATCATCACCTTCTCCGTAGGTGGGATGACCGGCGTTCTGCTGGCAGTACCGGGTGCGAACTTCGTGCTGCACAACAGTCTGTTCCTGATTGCCCACTTCCATAACGTGATTATCGGTGGTGTGGTGTTCGGTTGCTTCGCTGGCCTGACTTACTGGTTCCCTAAATCCTTCGGCTTCACGCTGAACGAAACCTGGGGTATCCGTGCGTTCTGGTTCTGGATCATCGGTTTCTTCGTGGCCTTCATGCCGCTGTATGCTCTGGGCTTTATGGGTATGACTCGTCGTATCAGCCAGAACATCAACCCAGAGTTCCACCCACTGCTGCTGGTAGCAGCTGGCGGCGCGGCTCTGATTGCCTGCGGTATCTTGTGCCAACTGATTCAGATCTACGTCAGTGTGCGTGACCGTGAGCAGAACCGTGACCTGACCGGTGACCCATGGGGTGCTCGTACGCTGGAGTGGTCTACTTCGTCTCCACCGCCGTTCTATAACTTTGCTGTAGTGCCACAGATTCATGACCGTGATGAGTTCTGGGACATGAAAGAAAAAGGCGAAGCTTATAAGAAACCGGCGAAATACGAACCGATTCATATGCCGAAAAATACCGGTGCCGGTGTGATTATTGCTGGCTTCAGCCTGGTATTTGGTTTCGCGATGATCTGGGACATCTGGTGGATGGCGATCGCTGCCTTCGTAGGTATGATCGTGACCTGGATTGCCAAGAGCTTCGATGAAGATGTTGATTACTATGTGCAGGTTGATGAAATCGAGCGCATTGAAAACCAACACTATGAACAAATCAGCAAAGCAGGCGTGAAACATGTCAACTGATACTCTGACTAACCATAACGCAGCCCATGCAGAGCATGGGCACCACGACGCAGGAGAGACCAAAGTCTTCGGATTCTGGATCTACCTGATGAGCGACTGTATTTTGTTTGCGAGCTTGTTCGCGACTTATGCAGTACTGGTGAACGGGACCGCTGGCGGTCCCTCTGGCAAAGACATCTTCGATCTGAAGTTTGTTCTGGTTGAGACCTTCCTGCTGTTGTTCAGCTCCATCACCTACGGTATGGCGATGATCGGCATGAACAAAGGCAAGGTTGGCAGCGTTAATACCTGGCTGTTCCTGACCTTCCTGTTTGGTCTGGGCTTCGTAGCGATGGAAATCTATGAATTCCATCACCTGATCGTTGAAGGCTATGGTCCGGACCGCAGTGCGTTCCTGTCCGGCTTCTTCGCACTGGTTGCTACCCACGGTCTGCACGTGTCTACCGGCCTGGTTTGGATCGTTATCATGATGATTCAGGTCAGCAAGCGTGGTCTGACATCAACTAACAAAACCCGTCTGATGTGCCTGAGCTTGTTCTGGCACTTCCTGGATGTGGTCTGGATCTGCGTATTCACCGTTGTTTACTTGCTGGGGGTTATGTCATGAGTCATTCATCCCATGAAACTTCTCACGGCGGCGCAAGCCACGGTAGCGTTAAGACCTATCTGATCGGCTTTATTCTGTCGATCATCCTGACGGTGATTCCATTTGCGATGGTGATGAGCGGCGCGGCCTCTCACTCCACTATCCTGGCGGTTGTAGTCGGCATGGCCGTGATTCAGGTGGTTGTTCACCTGATTTACTTCCTGCACATGAATACCTCATCGGAAGAGCGCTGGAACCTGGTGGCATTGCTGTTCACCGCTATGATCATCGGTATCGTTGTTGTGGGTTCACTCTGGATTATGTACAACCTCAACATCAATATGATGGTCGATTAAGAGCAGAGCTGGACGTGATGATTAAGCAATACCTGCAAGTAACTAAACCAGGAATTATTTTCGGCAATTTAATTTCTGTCGTCGGGGGATTCCTGCTCGCCTCCAAAGGGAGCATCGACTATCCCCTGTTTCTCGCCACCCTGGTGGGGGTCTCGTTGGTTGTCGCTTCGGGCTGTGTATTTAACAACTACATTGACCGCGACATCGACAAGAAAATGGAGAGAACGAAGAATCGGGTGCTGGTTAAGGGCCTGATCGCGCCGAGTGTAAGCCTGGTTTATGCTACCGCTCTGGGTATTGCGGGCTTTGCGTTGCTGTATATCGGTGCCAACCCGCTGGCCATGTGGCTGGCGGTGATGGGCTTCGTGGTTTATGTCGGTGTCTATAGCCTGTACATGAAACGCCACTCGGTATACGGCACGTTGATCGGCAGCTTGTCGGGCGCTGCGCCACCGGTTATCGGTTACTGTGCAGTCACCAATGAGTTCGACGCTGGTGCGTTGATCCTGCTGGCTATCTTTAGCCTGTGGCAGATGCCGCATTCCTATGCGATTGCCATCTTCCGCTTTAAAGATTACCAGGCAGCCAACATTCCGGTACTGCCGGTCGTCAAAGGCATTTCGGTCGCGAAGAACCACATCACGGTCTACATTGTGGCGTTTATGATTGCCACTCTGATGTTGACCCTGGGCGGCTACGCTGGCTACAAATACCTGATCGTCGCTGCGGCGGTAAGCGTATGGTGGCTGGGCATGGCACTGCGTGGTTACAAAACCGAAAATGACAGCGTTTGGGCACGTAAGCTATTCGTGTTCTCGATCGTTGCCATTACCTCGCTGAGCGTCATGATGTCTATCGACTTCAGCGCCACAGCGGCGCCGGAAGCGCTGATGACTTACGTCTGGTAAGCCAAATCGTCTGTAAATGGGCCGCTTTCGCGGCCCATTTTATTTGTCTCGCCCAAAAGCCGACGAACTGTAATATCTGCTAAACAACATTAGATTTACCCCCCCTGCCCTTCACACTAAAATGACGCAGTTTTAACAGAAGCTATCCCATCAGGCGTTATCACCGATAACCTGACGGAATGGCTTTTAATGAGGTTTTAATGAACGATAATGCAATGACCCCACTGGAACGTCGGGCGACCTGGGGATTAGGAACGGTATTTTCACTGCGCATGCTCGGCATGTTTATGGTGCTGCCGGTACTGACCACCTATGGCATGGCGTTGAACGGTGCCAGCGAAACATTGATCGGTATTGCCATCGGTATTTACGGCCTGGCGCAGGCTGTTTTCCAGATCCCCTTTGGTCTGATCTCAGACCGTATCGGCCGCAAACCACTGATCGTCGGCGGGTTGCTGATCTTTGCGCTTGGCAGCGTTATCGCCGCCGCAACCGATTCTATCTGGGGCGTAATTCTTGGTCGGGCATTACAAGGCTCTGGTGCTATCGCGGCGGCAGTCATGGCGTTACTGTCTGACCTCACTCGGGAACAGAACCGTACCAAGGCCATGGCATTTATCGGGGTCAGCTTCGGTATTACCTTCGCAATTGCCATGGTCGTCGGCCCGATTGTCACCCACGCCTTCGGTCTGCATGCACTGTTTTGGATGATTGCCGTGCTGGCATTGGCCGGTATCGTGATTACTCTAGCGGTTGTGCCTTCCGCAAGCCATCACGTGTTGAACCGTGAATCCAGTATAGTTCGCGGTAGTTTCAGCAAAGTGCTGAGCAACTCCCGTCTGCTAAAACTGAATTTCGGCATCATGTGCCTGCATATTCTGCTGATGTCCAGCTTCGTGGCACTGCCATTGGCGATGGAAAAAGCCGGTTTGGTACCAAGCGAACACTGGATTGTCTATCTGGTTACCATGCTGGTTTCTTTTGCCGCCGTAGTACCCTTTATCATTTATGCCGAGAAGAAACGCCGAATGAAGCAAGTCTTCATGGGTTGCGTGGCGGTACTGTTTTGCGCTGAAATACTGTTGTGGCTGTCCGGCGCACACCTGTGGGGCATTATTGCGGGTGTACAGCTGTTCTTTATGGCATTCAACGTCATGGAGGCAATCTTGCCTTCACTGATCAGTAAAGAGTCTCCGGCAGGCTATAAAGGCACAGCGATGGGCGTGTACTCTACCAGCCAGTTTATTGGCGTGGCGATCGGTGGCAGTCTGGGCGGTTTCCTGTATGGCCTCCAAGGCGCTGGACTGGTGTTTATCGCTGGCGCGGTGCTGGCTGCCATTTGGTTCTTGGTCAGCAGTACCATGCAAGAACCGCCCTACGTCAGTAGCCTGCGTATTACCCTGTCGGAACTGGCCGTGAAGGATTCAGCATTGGAAAGCCGTCTGAAAGCCCAGCCGGGTGTGGCGGAAGCGATAGTGGTGCCGGAAGAACGCAGCGCCTACGTGAAGGTCGATACCAAACAAACCAACCGCGGCCAATTGGAAGCGCTGGTGAATTCACTGTAAAGAAAAGGGCCAGCAAGCTGGCCCTTCAGACTACTGACAAAGCCCATTATTAGGGAGAGCGTGCCGAAGGGGTCGTAGCGGCTTGCCCGCCGGAGCGCCCCTCGGTGCGCTAGGCCCGAGTATCTCGGATTCAAAGACAACTTTGTCATCTAACTAAAGGGCCAGCAAGCTGGCCCTTCAAGATCTTCACCGTCGCAAAAACCTTAATCGCGGAAGTTCTTGAACTGGAACGGCTGTCCCAGATCGGCACCGCGTACCAGCGCCATCACGCCCTGCAGATCGTCACGTGATTTGCCGGTTACCCGCACTTCATCACCCTGAATCTGTACCTGGACTTTCAGCTTGCTATCTTTGATCAGCTTGACGATTTTCTTCGCTTGGGCGGTTTCGATACCTTGCTTGAGCTTGGCGTCCACACTGTAGGTTTTACCGCTGTGGGTCATTTCTTCCGGGATCTCAAGCGCGCTGCCTTCGATGCTGCGTTTACTCAGCTTTTCACGCAGAATATCGAGCAACTGCTGCACCTGGAAATCAGACTCGCTGGCGACTTTGATGCTTTCGTCTTTTTCGTTCAGCTCAAAACTGGCCGGCACGTTACGGAAATCCCAACGGGTGCCAAGATCGCGCGTGGCGTTCTCAACGGCGTTACGCACTTCCTGCATATCAATTTCGGAAACAATGTCGAAAGATGGCATACTTCTTCCTCCTGAATGAGAGCCTAATGCGATAGGCGATTTCGATGCCGAGCATGATAACCGCTTTAAGGCCTCAGGCAAAATCTGCCTAACCTGTTGGCGAATAACCCGTCGAACAGCAGAAAAGTCTATAATTATACGACAGTAATTGAGCGATATCCCCGTTCCCCCAAGGAGTCTGGATGAAAATAACTATTCTTGGTTGCGGTGCGCTCGGACAGCTGTGGCTCTCTCGGCTTTATCAGCAGGGCCACGACGTACAGGGATGGTTACGTGTGCCACAACCCTTCTGCGCAGTGAACGTAATTGAGCCTAATGGCCCCTCGTTCAACCGTAATTTGCCCACTAACGATCCCGAACATTTGGCGCAGAGTGAATTGCTACTGGTCACCTTGAAAGCCTGGCAGGTGTCCGGCGCAGTCAGTGCGCTGTTGCCGAAGTTAAACCCGCGCTGTGCCATCCTGTTACTGCATAACGGTATGGGTACTCAGGACGAACTTCCAGCAAACAACCAGCCGATATTGCAGGGGACGACAACCCATGCAGCACGCCATGACGGCAGCACTATTATCCATGTCGCTGGCGGAACCACTCATATTGGCCCGACCTCCCCTGCGGCGATATCCCTCAGCCACCTGGCAGAGGTGTTACATCAAGCGTTGCCGGATGTCGCCTGGCACAATAATATTGCCTCTGCGAATTGGTGTAAGTTAGCCGTCAACTGCGTGATCAACCCGTTAACGGCGCTGTATAACTGCCGTAATGGTGATCTTCAGCGCTATCCAGAGCAAGTTGAAGCTATCTGCCGCGAAGTCTCCAGTGTGATGGAAATGGAGGGCTACCACACCTCTTGCGAGGGGTTGCTACAGTACGTCATGGCCGTGATCCAGAGTACCGCAGACAACATTTCTTCGATGCTGCAAGACATCCGTACCCAACGCCACACAGAGATCGACTACATTACCGGCTACCTGCTGCGCCGCGCACGTAGCCACGGCGTAACCCTGCCAGAAAATGCGCGGCTGTTTGAATTGATAAAGCGAAAGGAAAATGAATATGAGCGTATCGGCGCTGGTCTGCCTGGCACCTGGTAGCGAAGAAACCGAAGCCGTCACCACCATCGATCTGCTGGTGCGAGCAGGCGTTAAAGTCACCACGGCCAGTGTGGCGAGCGATGGCGATCTGACAATTGTCTGTTCACGCGGCGTTAAACTGTTGGCGGATGCCCCGCTGGTGTCGATTGTGGACGAGCCTTTTGATGCCATCGTGCTACCCGGCGGATTGAAAGGTGCCGAATGTTTTCGTGACAGTCCACTGCTGGTGGAGAAAGTGCGCCAAATGCATCTGCAAGGCCATATCGTCGCCGCCATCTGTGCAGCACCGGCACTGGTGTTACAACACCACGATCTGTTCCCCATCGGCAATATGACCGGGTTCCCAGGGTTGAAAGAACACATTCCCGCGGATAAATGGATGGAGCGCCGTGTGGTTTATGATGCGCGCGTTAATCTGCTCACCAGCCAGGGGCCGGGAACTTCAATGGAGTTTGCGCTGAAGCTGATTGATTTGCTGCTGGGTAAAGCCAAAGCGGCGGAGATCGCCGCTCAGCTGGTGTTAATACCGGGGATGTACGATTTCCGCGATTAATCCCCCGTTCTGAAATAAAGTCTAAAATCCGCAAAATAATTGGAGTTGCAATAAGGCGGCTAGTACGGGAATCCCCGGGAGCTTACCTGAGTAAGTGACCGGGTCAGTGTACGCAGCCAACACAGTTGCAGCTTTAAGTATGAAGTGGATTATGGTCGATAGACCTTCACGTTAGTGAACCCTTGCTCCAGCAAATACAGCGCCTGCAGGCGGCTCATCACGCCACGCTCACAGTACAGCAGGTAGGTTTTGCTCTGGTCCAAATCGCCAAACTGGGTGCTGAGCTTGTAGAACGGCAGTGATTTTACCTCAACCTGATCCAACTTCAGTGGCTTGTCTTCCTGTTCGTCGTTAGAACGAATATCCAGGATCACCTCGTCAGTGCCAAACGCCGCCACGGTTTCCACTTCGGTAACCTGTTCCTGCGTCTGCTCGGCGATAGTACGAATATCCACGTTCTTGGCTTCGCTCACCACACGATCGAGAATGCTGAAATCAAAGTTACCCTCTTCTTCTTCGATTTTCGCTTTGATTGCTTTTACCGTCGGGCTTTTCGAAATCACGCCGCAGTATTCCGGCATAGTCTTGGCAAAATCCTCGGTGCCAATCTCACGCGCCACTTTGATGATGTGTTCTTTATCGTGGGAGATCAGCGGACGCAGGATCAGCGTATCGGACGCGTTGTCGATCAGGCGCAGGTTCGTCAGCGTCTGGCTGGACACCTGGCCCAAGGCCTCACCGGTCACCAGTGCCTGCACGCCATAACGTTCGGCAATCTGCGAAGCAGCACGAACCATCATGCGCTTAAGCACCACACCCATCTGGCCGTCTTCGACCTTTTCCAGGATCTCGCCCACCACAGGTTCAAAATCGATAGCGATAAACCGCACCTTGTGCGAACTGGCAAAACGGTTCCACAGGTAGTGAGCTACCTGACGCACGCCAATTTCATGCGCCGCGCCCCCCAGGTTGAAGAAGCAATAATGTACGCGGCAACCACGACGCATCAGCATATAGCTGGAAACACCCGAGTCGAAACCACCAGAAATCAGCGACAACACGTCTTCCTGTGTACCCACAGGGTAACCACCGATGCCTTCACGACGGGCTTTCACCAACATCAACTTGTCGTCTTCAATTTCCAGATTGACCGTCACCTGCGGATGCGACAGCTTAACGCGTGCACTTTCAATATGCTGGTTCAGACCGCCGCCGACGTAACGCTCAACGTCCTGGGAGTTAAAGTCCTGCTTGCCACGGCGTTTGACGCGCACACAGAAGGTTTTACCTTCCAATTGTTCACGGTAGGCTTCCAGCGTCTGCTCGAAAATATGGTGGATGTCGGTATAGTCACGGTCTTCCACTTCCAAAATGTGGTGTATACCGGGAATGCGCGTCAGTGCGTCAGCAATAATCGGACGCTGATTTTCATCTTTGGCGCGAACTTCGATATGATCCCAGTGACGGACAACCGCCAGTGTTTCATCATACTGCTTCAGGACGTTGCGGATACTGGTCGAGAGGATCTTGATAAAGCGCAAGCGCACAGATTGGCTCTTGATGGTGATTTCCGGGAACAATTTAATGATAAACTTCATGGCGGTCTTTATTGTCAGAATTACGTGGGAAAAGGATTTACAATGTATATGCGATTGATAAAACCCTCGGGGCTGCCGAATGTTTTATCAATCGCATTTGCGGCGCAGAGTATACCACCATCTGGTGGGGCTCGGTGCACAAAACCACACATGCGCGCCATGATTTGCTAATCAAAATCCGCTAGGATAGGCTCTGGCGCTACTGTTCACATGATGATGTAAAAAGAAAATTATGCCGAAAAAACCTGCACAATCAGACAGTACAGAGCAAAGCGTCAGCTTTGAAAGCTCCCTCAGCGAGCTTGAAAGCATCGTAACGCGTCTGGAATCGGGTGAATTGCCGTTGGAAGATGCACTCAATGAGTTCGAGCGTGGCGTACAGCTGGCGCGTCAGGGTCAGCAGAAGCTTCAACAAGCGGAGCAACGCGTACAAATTCTGCTTAACGACAGTGCCGATGATACTGCACTGGCGCCTTTCACACCGGATGCCGAGTAATCACCATGTCCGAGACCGTCCAACAAACCGCTTTTTCTGACCAGTTGCAGGCGTTACGCCAGCGGGCCGACCGCACGCTGCTGGATTTTATCGCACCGTTGCCGTTCAACAATGGCAATATGGTGGCGGCAATGCGTCATGGCGCGTTGCTGGGCGGCAAACGCCTACGTCCGTTCCTGGTATACACCACTGGGCAGATGTTTGGTGTATCACTGAATAATTTGGATGCGCCCGCAGCTGCGGTAGAATGCATTCACGCCTATTCACTGATCCATGACGATCTGCCGGCAATGGACGACGACGACCTGCGTCGTGGTCAGCCGACCTGCCACATCAAATTTGGTGAGGCCAACGCCATTTTGGCCGGCGATGCCCTGCAAACGCTGGCATTTTCCATTCTGGCCGATGCCGATATGCCCGATGTGGCGTTGCGTGATCGGTTGGCGATGGTTTCCGAGTTGGCTACCGCCAGCGGTGTTGCGGGTATGTGTGGTGGCCAGTCGCTGGATCTCGAAGCCGAAGATCAGCAGGTTGGCCTGGAAGCATTGGAGCAGATCCATCGCCATAAGACCGGCGCATTGATCCGCGCCGCAGTTCGCCTTGGAGCCTTGGCTGCGGGTGAACCTGGCCGTGCAGCGTTGCCGCAGCTCGACCGTTACGCGGCCGCAATTGGTCTGGCGTTTCAGGTACAGGATGATATTTTAGATGTGGTCGGCGAAACCGAAAAAATAGGCAAACGCCAAGGCGCAGACCAGCAACATGGAAAGAGCACCTATCCAGCTTTGCTCGGGCTTGACAGCGCGAAAGCAAAAGCGTGGGATCTCTATCAGGAAGCTTTAGCTGCATTAGATACTTTGGCAGCACAATCTTATAACACAGCGCCATTGCGAGCGTTAGCCAGCTTCATTATTGAACGCGACAATTAACGTGTGACGTAATACCCAATTGATTTCAAGTTGCAGCCAGGCGGAAACTGAGCGAAACCCCCGGAACTGGGTCATCCCGGTGACCGGGATGAGAGAAAGCGGTCAACACCGCTGCACCTTGAAAGATGAAGGGTAAAATCCTCTGATATGAGTATCGAATGAGTCTTGATATAGCCAAATACCCGACCTTGGCGCTAGCGGAAAATCCCGATGAACTCCGCTCGCTCCCAAAAGAGAGCCTGCCGAAACTGTGTGACGAACTTCGGCAATACCTCCTGGACAGCGTCAGCCGCTCCAGCGGCCATTTTGCGTCCGGGCTGGGTACCGTCGAACTGACGGTGGCGTTGCACTATGTGTACCAAACACCGTTCGATCACCTGGTATGGGACGTTGGCCACCAAGCCTACCCACATAAAATTCTGACCGGCCGCCGTGACAAAATCGCCACTATTCGTCAGAAAAATGGCCTTCATCCTTTCCCGTGGCGTGCGGAAAGCGAATACGATGTGCTGTCGGTTGGCCACTCCTCTACATCGATCAGCGCTGGGCTCGGCATGGCGGTAGCAGCGGAGCGCGAAGGCAAAAATCGCCGCACCGTCTGCGTGATCGGCGATGGCGCAATCACCGCTGGTATGGCGTTTGAAGCCATGAATCACGCTGGCGACATTAACCCAGACATGCTGGTGGTTCTGAACGACAACGAAATGTCGATCTCAGAGAATGTCGGTGCCCTGAATAACCATCTGGCACAGCTGCTTTCCGGTAAACTCTACTCCACCCTGCGTGAGGGCGGAAAAAAAGTACTCTCTGGCTTGCCGCCAATCAAAGAGCTGGTCAAACGCACCGAAGAACACCTGAAAGGCATGGTCGTGCCGGGCACGCTGTTCGAAGAGCTGGGCTTTAACTACATTGGCCCAGTCGACGGTCACGATGTCCAGGGTCTGGTTGCCACGCTGAAAAACATGCGCGATCTGAAAGGCCCGCAGTTGCTGCATATCATGACCAAAAAAGGCCGTGGTTACGCCCCAGCGGAAAAAGATCCAATCAGTTTCCATGCGGTACCCAAATTCGATCCAGCCAGTGGTACTCTGCCGAAAAGCGCGGGGGGCCTGCCAACCTATTCAAAAGTCTTTGGTGATTGGCTGTGTGAAACGGCCGCCAAGGACAGCTCGCTGATGGCCATCACTCCCGCAATGCGTGAAGGCTCTGGCATGGTGCAATTCTCCCGTGACTATCCACAGCAATATTTTGACGTGGCTATCGCCGAGCAGCATGCGGTGACCTTCGCCGCCGGGCTGGCGATTGGCGGCTATAAGCCGGTGGTGGCAATTTATTCCACCTTCCTTCAACGTGCTTACGATCAGTTGATTCACGACGTCGCCATTCAAAAGTTACCGGTGATGTTTGCTATCGATCGTGGCGGCATTGTCGGCGCCGACGGCCAGACTCACCAAGGTGCATTCGATCTGTCATTCATGCGTTGTATCCCAACCATGGTGATCATGACGCCAAGCGACGAGAACGAGTGCCGTCAGATGCTGTACACCGGTTATCACTATAATGAAGGCCCAAGCGCCGTGCGCTATCCACGTGGCAACGGCACCGGTGCACCACTGGAGCCGCTCAGCGCACTGCCGATAGGCAAAGGCGTGGTCCGCCGCGAAGGTGAAAAGCTGGCAATCCTGAACTTCGGGACCCTGTTGCCGGAAGCGGCACAGGTGGCGGAAGCCATGAACGCCACGTTGGTGGATATGCGTTTCGTGAAGCCACTTGACGAACAACTGGTGCTGAAACTAGCGGCCAGCCACGATGCACTGGTTACACTGGAAGAAAACGCCATTATGGGCGGTGCCGGCAGCGGCGTAAACGAGTTGCTGATGGCCAAGCGCCGTGTAGTCCCTGTGCTGAATATCGGCCTGCCGGATTATTTTGTCTCTCAGGGCAGCCAGGAAGAAGTCCGCGTCGATCTGGGTCTGGATACCGCAGGCATCCAGCGGCAAATCGATGTATGGCTGGCGCAATAATCCCTACGTCACATTGACCGACGCCTCCGCTTTGCGGGGGCGTTTTCATTTCTGCCTCCTGAAAATCCGCTACAGTTAAAGTTCTGTGCTAACACGGGAGGCAAGCATGAAGTATCTGAAACTGGGCAGCACCGACCTGAACGTCTCGCGTATCTGTCTGGGCTGCATGACCTACGGTGAACCCAGCCGTGGCAATCACGCCTGGACGCTACCCGAAGAAAGCAGTCGCCCGCTGCTGAAGCAGGCCCTGGATGCCGGTATCAACTTCTTTGACACCGCCAACAGCTACTCAGATGGCAGCAGTGAGGAGATTGTTGGTCGAGCACTGCGCGATTATGCCCGCCGTGACCAAGTGGTGATTGCCACCAAAGTCTATTTCCCACTGAGCAATCTGGAGCGCGGGCTGTCGCGCGCCAAAATCATGCAGTCCATCGACGACAGTTTGCGGCGCTTGGGCACCGATTATGTTGATCTGTTGCAGATTCACCGCTGGGATTATGAAACGCCGCTGGAGGAAACGCTGGAAGCGCTGCATGAAGTGGTGAAAGCCGGTAAGGCGCGTTACATCGGCGCATCCTCGATGTACGCCTGGCAGTTTGCCAAGGCGCTGTACACCGCCGATCTGCACGGCTGGACACGCTTTGTCAGCATGCAGGATCAATACAATCTGATCCAACGCGAAGAAGAGCGTGAGATGCTGCCGCTGTGCGCTGCCGAAGGCATTGCAGTACTGCCATGGAGCCCACTGGCGCGGGGCCGCTTAACACGCCCCTGGGGAGAAAGCACTGCACGGCTGGTGTCTGATCAGGTTGGTAAAAACCTGTACGATGAAACCGAAGGCATCGATGCCATTATCGCAGAGCGCGTAGCCAGTATTGCCGAAGAACGCGGTGTGTCCCGTGCGCAAGTTGCACTGGCGTGGCTGTTGAGTAAGCCGGTCGTCAGCGCCCCAATTATCGGCGCATCACGCCATGACCATCTGGAAGACGCCGTCGCCGCCGTCGATCTTACGTTAACACCGGAGGAAATTGCCGAGCTGGAAACGGCCTATGTGCCGCATCATGTGACAGGATTTGAATAGCGTAGCGTGGTGCTCAAGGGCGCAGTATTGCACTGCGCCCTTGTCATCAGAACAACCCAACCGGCCAGTGGTGCCCAATCAGGTAGATAATACCGGCGGAAAACACCCCAGCGACGATGTCATCGACCATGATGCCCATGCCGCCATGAACGTTGCGATCAAACCAGCGAATCGGCCATGGCTTCCAGATATCCAAAATACGGAAAATCACGAAACCAGCTGCGACCCATTGCCAGTCGTTGACCGGCAGTGCCATCAGCGTGATCCACATACCGACAAACTCGTCCCAGACGATGCTGCCGTGATCGTGCACCTTCATGTCTTTGGCGGTCTGATGGCACAGATAAACACCGATACAGATACTGAACATCACTAAGAGTGAATACAGTTGCCAAGGCAGTTGGATCAGCAGCAGCCAAAACGGAATCGCAGCCAGTGATCCCATCGTCCCAGGCATGACTGGCGACAAACCACTGCCGAAGCCGGTTGCCAGCAGGTGCCACGGATTACTCATCCGCAAGCGGCGTTTAGCTTCATCCATGTTACGCCTGTCCTTCACTGAAATGGTCAAAGCCACGCCATGGCAATTCCACTGCTTCATCGTTGCGGTAGAATTTGATGCCTTCGGAAAGCGGGCCAATCTGACCAATACAAGTATAGTCAGCGCCCAGATGGCTTAACGCCACCTCCAGTGCACCACGGTTGATTTCCGGCACGGTGAAGCAGAGTTCGTAATCCTCACCGCCGGTCAACGCCCAGCGCAATGCCTGCTCAACGTCCACATTGCTGCTTAACGCCTGTGACAACGGCAGCTCATCGAGGTTGATCCGCGCACCGCACTCGGAAGCGCTAAGCACGTGTTTCAGATCCGAAATCAAACCGTCCGAAATATCAATCGCCGAACTGGCCAGATCGCGCAGCGCCTGTCCCTGCAATACACGTGGTTGTGGCCGCAGATGACGACCAACCAGGTAATTACGTGCGTCAACGTCCACCACCTGCAGACGATCCTGCAAAATAGCCAGACCGGCGGCGCTGTCACCCAGCGTACCGGTGGTGTAGATCCAGTCACCAATGCGAGCGCCGCTGCGGGTCAACGCCCGACCCGCTGGGATAAGGCCGTGAATGGTTAACGTCATGCTTAATGGGCCGCGTGTGGTATCGCCGCCAATCAACTGCATGCCGTAATAATTAAGTTGTTCGAACAGGCTGTCACTGAACGCCTTCAGCCAAGGCTCATTCACGTCCGGCAGGGTTAATGCCAGTGAAAGCCAAGCGGGATCGGCGCCCATGGCGGCCAAATCGCTCAGATTGACGGCCAGTGCTTTGTAGCCGAGATCGGCCGGATCGATATCCGACAGGAAGTGAACGCCCGAAACCAGAGTGTCGGTACTGACGGCCAAAAGCTGTTTTTCTGCCACTGTCAGAAGTGCGCAGTCATCTCCAATGCCCAACTGTACGTCCCGGCGCAGACTCTTAAACCGGTCAAAATAGCGGGCAATGAGGTCAAATTCGCCACATGCCATGGTCATATTCCAATAGATGAAATTAAGGCCGGGGATACCGGCCTTAATTCTTTATTTTTTCTTGCGGATGCTTGGTGCCACTTTATCCAGCACACCATTCACAAACTTGTGGCTGTCTTCAGCGCCGAAGGTTTTCGCCAACTCGATCGCTTCATTGATTGCCACTTTGTAAGGCACATCCTCACGCATTTTCAGCTCAAACAGCGCAATACGCAGAACGGCTCTTTCTACCTGGCCCAGCTCTTCGAGCTGGCGCGACAGGACAGGTGCCATCAGGCTATCCAGCAGACCTGCATTCACCGCCACGCCGGACAGCAGCTCCCGAAAATAGGCGATGTCTACATCTTTGACATCTTGCTCCGACAGGAACTGGTGTTCAACATCGGCAATGTCATTTTTAGACAACTGCCAAGAGTAAAGCGCTTGAACAGCGCACTCACGAGCGCGGCGACGAGCAGCAGGTTTCACGGAATTCCCCTTAACTAAATTCAGGCTTTAATAGCTTTGATAACATTAATCATTTCAAGTGCGGTCAGAGCCGCTTCAGCGCCCTTGTTGCCTGCTTTGGTGCCAGCACGTTCGATAGCCTGTTCGATGCTTTCGGTTGTCAGCACGCCAAAGGCAACCGGGATTTCAGTGTTCATAGAAACACTGCCCAGGCCAGAGCTGGCTTCGCCCGCGACATATTCAAAGTGCGCGGTGCCCCCACGGATAACGGTGCCCAGTGCGATCACTGCATCATATTTGCCGGTGTTAGCCAGCACGCGTGCAGTCAGCGGCAACTCGTAAGCGCCCGGGACCCAGACAACAGTGATGTTGTCGTCAGCAACCTGACCAATGCGCTTGAGTGCGTCAATAGCACCTTGCAGCAGGCTGTCGTTGATGAAATTGTTAAAACGTGCAATTGCAATCGCCACACGGGCATTTGGAGTAGCAACAACACCTTCGATAACTTTCATGGGCTTTCCTTAAAAATGGGTTCAGTACCCCGCAGGGGGGCGGATTCTATCATATTCTTTATACCCGTCATACTTGAAGCTGCATCTGTGTTGGCTACGCTCCCCTACTCGAATCACTTACTTGTGTAAGCTCATCGGGATACATGCGCTTGCCGCCTTGATGTAACGCCAATTATTAACGAGCACCAGCCTGTGCTGTCGGTGTTGTAAAAGACCAACAATCCCGACACTCAGACATTAAAATCAGTATTTTGCTTTCAATCGCAACCGCAAATCGGGCCCGACGTGCCGCACTTCGCTGAATACGAATTCCGGCGCATCCGCCAAATGCTCCAGGCCCGGTAAGTGGCACAAACCGTGGCCATTATCGCCCAACAATTTTGGCGCGATGTACAAAATGAGCTCATCGACCAACCCGGCCTGCAACAAAGCTCCTGCCAAGTGCGCGCCAGCCTCGACCCAGATGGAGTTCACTTGTCGTTTCGCCAATTGCATCATCATCACGACCAGATCAATCCCCGCACCATGTGCCGGGAAGGTCAGTTGTTCGACATCCTGTGGCCAAACCTGGTCATCCGGCTGCAAACGTGCCAGCCAGGTTGGCCCCGGTTGTTGCACCACCCGGTGCTGCGGAGTAACGCGATTTTGGCTGTCGAGGATAATGCGCAATGGCTGCCGCAGGTTTTCTCGTGGGTAAATACGTTGAGTCTCGGCATCCAGCTCATCCCAACGCACCGTCAGTGATGGATCGTCAGCCAATACAGTGGCACTGGTACTGAGAATCGCCGCGCTTTGTGCTCGCAGCCGCTGTACGTCTTGGCGTGCCTCGGACGAGGTGATCCATTGGCTTTCACCGGACGCCATCGCCGTACGACCATCGAGAGAGGCGCCAAGTTTCAATTGTACATAAGGGAAACCGGTGCGCATCCGCTTGAGAAAGCCCAGATTCACCGCTTCAGCTTCGGCTAGCATCAAACCATGACGTACATCCAGCCCCGCCTGCTGTAATTTGTACAGGCCACGCCCCGCCACTTCTGGATTCGGGTCTTGCATCGCAGCTACGACACGGGCAACCCCAGCGGCCACCAGTGCATCGGCGCAAGGTGGTGTGCGGCCATGATGGCTGCAAGGTTCCAGCGTAACATAGGCGGTGGCACCACGTGCTTTTTCGCCCGCCATGCGCAGCGCATGGACTTCTGCATGGGGTTCACCGGCTCGCAGGTGGTAACCTTCACCAACGATTTCGCCATCGCGCACAATAACACAGCCGACATTCGGGTTCGGTGCGGTAGTGAAACGCCCCAGCCGCGCCAGTTCAAAGGCGCGTGCCATGTAGAATTCATCGTTATGCATGAAGGGTCCCTTAATCCTGTAGACGGGCGATCTCTTCGCCGAATTCGCGAATATCTTCAAAGCTGCGATACACCGAGGCAAAGCGGATATAGGCGACTTTATCCAACTTTTTCAACGCATCCATCACCAGGTTGCCGACCAATTTGGTTGGCACTTCGCGCTCGCCGGTGGCACGCAATTGGGATTTAATGTGGTTGATCGCGTTTTCCACGTCGTCAGAACTGACCGGGCGTTTTTCCAACGCCTTCAGCATGCCACGACGCAGCTTGTCTTCGTTAAATGGCTCACGCACATCATCGCTTTTTATTACCCGTGGCATCACCAGCTCAGCCACTTCAAAGGTGGTGAAACGTTCATTACAAACCAAACACTGGCGGCGACGGCGCACCTGCGAACCATCACCCACCAAACGGGAATCAATGACTTTGGTATCAACAGCGGCGCAGAAAGGGCAATGCATAACACGTCCTGATAAACGTTTTCATAGTTAAGAGCAGTTTACCCCGAAGTGCGGCCACAACAAAGGCCGTCGGCCATTTGTTGCGAGCCCGCATCCGGAACGACAGGCCGAAGAAGGGCTTGGATGACTTTCCCCGCCAGGCGGACTAAGCTGATAAAAGGAGATGTTGAATAGGAAATCCCCGCGATGACAACCCATTACCCCAAGATTATCCTGCTGAGCACACTGGCCCTGCTGACAGGTTGCGCACAAAACCACGAGGTGCCAAAACTGCACAATCAGGTAGTTGCGCTGAATCAGCAGTTAACCACCCTGACTAATCAGGCTACCGCGTTGGAACAGCAAAACCAGCTGAATAAAAACTCCACCAGCGGTGTTTATCTGCTGCCAGCGGCCAACAATGCCGCACGCTTGCAGAGCAGCCTCGGCGAACTGAGCGTGTCACTGAGCCACGTGAAAACCGAGGCTAACGGCACCCAAGCCTTATTGCACGTCCGCACGCTTTCACAGGCATCCCTGCCCGCGTTCAAAGCAGTGGTGGAATGGGGCCAGTTGGATCCTGCCACCGGCAAACCCCTGGCGACAGATTCCCTTTCGCAACCTATCGCCAGTGCAGACTCACTGCTGCCTAAATCAGAGCATACTTTTGAGCTACGCTTCAGCGGCCTGGCACCTGAACAACTGGGGTTTGTGCGGCTGCATAGCGTAGAACCTGTTACGGTAGCTACCGCGCAAAACTGACAAAAATAAGGCCCAATCATCGATGACTGGGCCTTCAGATTATCCCAGCCGTTGTAACCTTGCCGGTAATCCCTGACGTACCGCCGCGCCGCTGACCCAATCAAGCCAGCTATTACTGATTTCTCTGGTCGGGTCGGGCAACCCAAGATCATTGAGATTGATGCCGGCGGCAATACGCGGGTCTGCCGCCATCGGCTGCCCATCCAGCAAGTGCGCACGTGCTCCCATCTCACGATGACCGTATCCGTGCTCGATAGCAATAACACCCGGCATCACGCCATCAAGTAAGCTGACTTGCGCCTCAACGCTGCCACCTGGGGTCTGCAACCGAACCCGATCGCCATGCTGTAACGCATAGCGCACAGCATCGACCGGATTAAGCGCCACCAGATTAACTGGCTTCACCGCACGCAAGCGGTCAATCGGCGCTGTCGAACTGCTCATCAGATGCGACTTAAACGACATCAAACGGAACGGCCACACATCCGGTGGATAGTGTTTGCCCACGTCTGAGCCGTCGGCAAAACGTGGTGGATAGTACGTCGGACACCCACTGTAACGCTCCCCCGTCATCGCATGGCGGTGACGTGCCACCTCTTCATTCCAGATATTCAGTCCCTTCTTCCATTGCGGACCGGTTTCATCCCCTTTCCAGGCTTGCTCGTAAGGCGCAAAACGCCCGCCACGCGCCAACATATAACCTACCCGCAGCCGTTCATCAGCTTTCAGCACCGTGTCTAGCGCCGGTTGCAGGCGGTCCACGCCGGTCAATCGTAGCTCGCTTTCTGTTGCCTCAGGCAATGGCTCTCCTGCAAAAGCCACGTTGGCGGCAGCACGCAGGTAATAATCCTCCGCAGTGTGCAACCCAAAAGCATTGCCTTGCGTATCCTGTAGGGCGGCATCACCAAACCCCGGCAGCGCCATTGCCTTCGACAACGCAATGACAAAGCTTTCTAGTGCCACCGGCTGCCCCTCAGCCGTGCTCACAGTTCGCGACGGGACGACAGGCCAACGCGCAGTGCTCGATCGCACCATCACGCCTGACCAGGGTGCCGTAAACCCCCAGCTTTCGAAGTTGTGCGTATCCGGCACAATGTAATCTGCCAAGGCACTGGTTTCGTTAATAAAGGCATCGACTGCAATAAACAGCGGAAGTTGCCGTGGATCTTTAAGGCGACTTTCGATCACTTCACGCAGGCCGGCAACACCGTAAAGTGGGTTACCCATATGGCTGATCCAGGCCTTTAGCGGATAGGGGTAACCCATCAGCGCCGGAGCAAGTTGTTCGGTGAACTGTCCCGCCACAAAGGGGTACCATGGCCCACGGGCCGGGTAGGGTTTCTCCCCTTGTTCAACCTTGCGACGATACTCGTCTGATTGTTCATACGCCTGTTTGCTGCGCGACAATACCAGCCCTTTCGGTTTCACCATGCCTGGGAAGGTTTTCAAGTTATAACGCGGCCCATCGGCAAACTCCTTGAACTTACCGCCGCCTACCGAGACGCCGCCCTTCAGGTTCAGGTTACCGATCAGCGCATTGAGCATCATCACAGCCCAACTGTTATAGAAACCGTTACCGCTCATCATGCCACCGTGAGCAATCACCGCCGCTTGCCGCTGGTAAGACGTGAACTCTTTGGCCAGTGCCGCAATGGTCTCAGCATTGACACCACACCGGCTGCCGTATTCAGTCAGCGTAAAACGCTCAGCAGCCTGTTGCAGGCAAAGGAAACTCGAGCGAACCTGAACCTGCGAACCATCAGCCAGCCGTAATTGTTGCTCCACCCGCAACTGCCCCTGTAGAGCCTCATTCGACGATACCGGCTCAGCCCGCTGTGCATCCCAGACCAAAGACGGGCTTTCAGCTTCCCCGGTTGTAACACCGTCCAAATGCACCTGACGCAAAAACTGCCCACACAACGGATGATCCTCATCGATCACGACCAAATGCGTGGCGTTGGTCCAACTTTTTTCCCCGGCGGCCTGCATTGCCACCTCGCCAGGTAATGTCAGATAGTCGGCGTTATAACGTTCTTGCTCAATAATCCAGCGGATCATACCCATCGCCAATGCAGAATCAGTGCCCGGCAACACCGGCACCCAACGGTTGTGATCGTTGGCCAGCGTGGTGGTCAAGGGCAATGCTGGCGCCACTACCACGTATCGGAATTCATCGCGCATGCGGGCATTGGCTAACTGCCGCCCCTGTCGTTTGAACGGGTTGCCGGACTGCGCTGGCGAAGTACCGAGAAACAGCCCAAAACGCAAGTGATCCCAATCGGGTTTCACATGCGCATTCGTTTCCAGATCCCCCATTAGGGCCCCGGATCCCGCACGGTAGGCCAACCCACAATAAGCCCCGTGATGGCCAAAGTTACGCGTCCCAAAAGCATTCTGTGCAAAACGCTTAATAAAAGCGTCTCGGCCTTCATCACCGGCATTGGTGACCAGCAACTGATTGGCCTTTGGCCCCAGTGAAGGTTGTTTCGGATCGAGTGGTGTATCAAGATCGCGGATCGCCCGTAATCCCTCAACCGCCCCCTCGCCAAAAAGATCACCGCCCTCGACCACCTCATGGATCAACTGTTCAAAGCTGATCCGTTGCCACTGACCGCTGCCGCGCGGACCTACCCGTTTCATCGGTTCCAGTACCCGATAAGGGCTGGTCAGCCCTTCCAATAAAGTCGCTCCGCGGGCGCAGGCTGTCGATCGCTGCTCCAGGCCTTCATCGCCACCCAAACGGTTGAGCGCGTCACTGACCGGCAAACGATAAGGAAAGTGGTGATCGTGAGACAAGGGATGATAGGGGTTGCCCGCCACCCGCAATATCTGGTTGCTGTCACGATCAACCCTGACCCGCAGACCACAAAGCGTCCAGCAGCCAAAACATTGGGTCATGGACACCGCCTGCTGTGGATTAGCTTGCCAGCCATCAGGGTGTCGAATCCCTTCTGTCGGGAGCGCGTTGGCGCTGATCCTGTCCAGCGTCAATTTACCACTGCTGCCGTCTCGCAAGCCGGTAAAGACTTTTTGCACCATCTCGCTATAACTGGCACCAAATAGCGTCAATCCACCCAGTGCGAGTCCGCCTTTTAACCACTGACGCCGCGTTGACTTAGCCATAGTGTTTTTTCTCCATCAGCCGGTGCTGCAATTCACGAATTCCAATGATTAACGCTATCCACAACCCCAGGGTACCCAGAATCGCCAGCAACCCTTCGCTACCAAGCGGCAACACATAGGGATTGGCCACGACATTGAATTTGGGCAGCGTTTGGGTTTGCATCAGCAACATCCAACGCACACCCCAGCAGAGCAACAATGCCACAACGCACTGTCCCAGCAGCCCATTGGCACTTAGCCGCTGGTTGGACATTCGCCCTGCCAACACCAACAGCAATAACGTCATTGCGACAAAAGCGATACCAGCCATCCACCAGACCATGCCCTGAGTCGACAACTGGTGTAACGCAGAAGAAGACGCGCTGCCATCCACCCACCAGCCAAGGCAAGAAAGACACAACAGCACAAGCGTGACGGCCTGATAACGTGCCAGACGTGGTTGCCATTGAACATCCTGACGCAGCCAATAGGCCAGCAGTGGCGAAACGGCCTGCATGGCCGTCATCAACAACAACCAAGGCAGCCAAAGGCTGAACCACAGCGGCTGCGACCGCAGAATAGAAACTTCACGTCCGGTATAGAGCAAGATGCTAGCCGCCGACACTAAGGTGGCCAACGCCACCCAGCGTAGCCACGTTTCCTCACGCCATGCCGGTCGGAACATCAACCAACGCGCCCAAAACGGCAAGGTTTTCGGTCTTAACTGATTACGCAGCAACAAGACGAAATAGCTGACCACTAATAGGGTAAACAGCGGTAAAAACAGCGAGCCGAGAGACATCCATGACCATGGGGTGAAGTACGCGTAGAAATGCCAAATACGCGCGGGTTGATGCAAGTCTGCACTCAAAGCCAGCGGTGCGACGGTACCGCTTACCACTGCCAACGACACAGCAGCCAGTTCCAGACGTGACGTCTTATTTGGCTCGCGCCAGCGCAACCAGACGGCAATAATGATGCTGCCGCATGCCATGCCAATAAAGAAAAAGTACTGTACCGCCCAGGGTAACCAGGCGATTTCCTGTGGACGAGCCATAATTTCGCGGATCATGAATGCACCTCCTGCCACAGCGCCGGTTGTCCCCGAACGTGACTGACAAATGCCTCATCAAGCCCCAGATAGAACACCTGAGGATGGGTCCCTTGTTCCGGTTTCAGTACCTTAAGCTGCGCCTGATGTTCATCCAGAGCACGTCTTAGTGCACCTTGCCGATCGTTAAGATCACCGATCATCCGCGCGCCGCCTACGCAAGATTCAACGCAAGCGGGCAGCAGGCCGGCATCAAGCCGATGCACGCAGAAAGTACACTTGTCGGCAGTCTGGGTCTCGTGATTGATAAACCGAGCCTCATAAGGGCAGGCCTGTACGCAGTAGGCACAACCGACGCAGCGGGTGTTATCGATCACCACGATGCCATCCTGACGCTGGAAAGTTGCCTGTACCGGACAAACCGGCACGCAAGGCGGATTATCACAATGGTTGCACAACCGCGGTAACAACACGTTGGTTGTCGAATCCTGGCCCTCCAGGGTGACCTGATATTGCTGTACACTGGTGCGGAATTGCCCCTGCGGTAGCCGGTTCTCTACTGCGCAACTGACTGTACATGCCTGGCAACCGATGCAGCGGCGCAGATCAATCAACATTGCCATGCGCCTTTTACTGTCACCCTCCCGCCGAGCCGGCTGCAACTGCCACCCTGATTGCGCCAATGGCACCAGCGCGGCACCGGCGGTCAGCGCACCGAGTCGTTGTAAAAATTGCCGTTTCCCACTGTCCATTGATTTCTCCCAATAAGTATTCGCCGGGGAACTGATACAACGGAGTGTAAAAACGGTAACCGATCGCCAATATTGTGGTTTACCACATTCCCGGCGTCGGCTTGATCCAGGACAATTCAACCCGGTGATACGGATCATAAAAGCGGAGATGATGTGAAAAGAGCAGTGCTATTCCTGTTGTTGAGCAGTTGGTTAAACACTGCCTGGGCGGGACAATGGACTATCGCGGTGCTCGCGCTGCGCGGCGATGCTCATGCACTGGCCCAGTGGCAACCCTTGGTCGACCATCTCAATCGTCAGTTTCCCGACGATCACTTCCAATTGTCGCCGGTGAACCTGTCAGGTATGGGTGACGCAGTCCGCAGTGAACGCGTCGACTTTTTGCTCACCAACCCGGCACAATACGTCCAGTTGGATAACCGCTACCCATTGCGCTGGCTGGTTTCACTGCGTTCTTCCCAACAGTCGCAACAGGCATCAAACAATGTGGTCGGCAGTGTCATATTGGTGAGACACGATAGCCCTATCACCACCGCCAGCCAGCTCGTCGGTCAAAAAGTTGGGGCAGTCGCCGCTGACGCATTTGGCGGTTACCTGTTGGGGTATAAAGAACTCCTTGGCGCGGGTCTGCGCCCAGAAAAAGATCTGACACTGCACTTCAGCGGTTACCCGGCAGATGCCTTGCTTTATCAGTTGCGCGATCGCGCACTGGACGCCGTGATTGTGCCGGTTTGTCTGCTGGAAAAAATGCAAACGGAAGGACTGCTACAAGCCAGTGACTATCGCGCCCTGCTGGAAAAACACAGCGACCAGCACTGCCTGACCAGCACGGAGCTTTACCCTAATTGGTCATTTGCGGCCTTAAACCATGTGCCTGATCGACTGGCCGATGAGTTGGCCCGCCAGTTACTGCAAATGGAAATACCCGGTTTGCCTGTTTGGGGTGCCCCAGCCTCCTCCCGCCAGGTCAATCAGCTGCTGCATGACCTGAATCTTCACCCAACACAACGTTCACTCTGGCAGGACATATCTCTTTGGGCACAACAGCACTTGCTGTTGCTCAGCGCCATTATCGGCGCGATGGTGTTGCTCGGAGCCAACCATCTGTGGATTGGGCATTTGGTACACCGACGTGGACGTCAGATCGAACAGATGCATCAGACGTTACGTGCCAGAGAAACGGCCTTGGCTCAAGCGCAAAGACTCAGCACTCTGGGCGAGATGGCCTCAGGCTTTGCTCATGAGCTGAACCAACCTCTGGCCGCAATCCGTCATTATGCGGAGGGATGCCGTATTCGTCTTGAGCGCAGCGATAGCCAGCACGAACTGTTGCCGATACTCGAACAGATTGGCCAGCAGGCGCAACGTGGCGCGGAAAGCATTGTCAATTTGCGTCGCTGGGCAAGTAAAACCCCACAACATGAAAGCGCGCAGCCACTCCTGCTACGCCCACTGGTGGAACACCTTATAAAATTGATGCAGATCGAACAACAATACCCACAGTGTCGCTTAACTCTTGCAATCCCGCCCCAAAGCCAGTTGTACAGCCAGGCAACGTTATTGGAGCAAGTGCTCACCAATATATTGAGTAATAGCCTGCAAGCCGGTGCCCAACACATTACCTTGCGGCAGGAAACCGACGAACATCAACAACGGTTACTCATAGAGGATGATGGCGGTGGCCTGAGCGCTGAACAACTGGCATTACCCTTCGTGCCCTTTCGCAGTACCAAACAGGAGGGACTCGGGTTAGGGCTGGTGATCTGCCAGAAACTGCTAAAGAGCCAGGGTGGCGATCTGACACTGGAAAATTATGCTGCCCCTGCTCAACGGCAAGGGCTACGCGTTACCCTGCACTTCCCTGTTATTCAAAAGGAAACTCGCCATGGCGCTGATACACCTGGTCGATGACGATTTTGCCGTTACCGATGCCTGCCGCTTTTTACTCGAAGGGCTGAATTATCGGGTACAAATCTGGCATGACAGCCAACGCTTTGTCGACAAGGTCGATCTTTATCAATGTGGCGTAGTCATGCTGGATATCCGTATGCCTGGATTGGACGGACAGCAAGTTCATCAGCAACTGCGTCGGCAGGAAAGTACGCTGGCGGTAGTGATTGTCACCGGTCACGGGGATATTTCTATGGCGGTAGCGGAAATGAAATTGGGAGCACTGGATTTTTTGCAAAAACCGATTGCCGCCGCTCCGCTGATTGAAGCACTCGAACGCGGATTAGCGCATTCTCAACGCCAAGTTGAACGCCACCAACTGCAACAGCGTTTCAGCGCACTGACGCCGCGCGAGCGCGAGATCGCCCGTGCGGTAGCTGCAGGGATGACAAATAAACTGATCGCCGATCGGCACTTTATCGCGGTTCGTACTGTAGAAGTTCATCGGGCTAAAGTGATGGAAAAAATGCAGGCGACCAGTCTTGCAGAACTGGTGAACTCACTCAACCAACTGACGTCGATTGAACGCTCGTAGACCAAAAAGTCACGATCTATAAGCAAAAAAATGCCGGTCGGAATAAACCGACCGGCATTGTATTTTCAACTCACGGGCAAATCACGGCATAATCGAAGGCTGATCTGCGCCTTCTTTTTCCACTTTCTGCTGTAGCATGTGTTCGCGTTTCATACCCAGTTTCAACGCCAGCGCAGACGCAACGTAGATAGAGGATACGGTACCGATAGACACACCAATCAGCATCGCCAGAGAGAAGCCATGCAGCATCGCACCACCGAAGATGTACAACATCAGAACAACCATCAAGGTCGTACCGGATGTCATCAACGTACGGCTTAGCGTCTGGGTCAGCGACACGTTCATAATTTCGTAAGGCGTTCCGCGGCGGATCTTGCGGAAGTTCTCACGAATACGGTCAGAAACCACGATGCTATCGTTCAACGAGTAACCGATAACCGACATCAATGAAGCGACAATGGTTAGGTCAATCTCGATACGGAACAACGACAACACACCCATGGTAATGATCACGTCGTGCGCCAACGCGATAACCGCCCCCAGCGCCAAGCGCCATTCAAAGCGGAAACCCACGTAAATCAAAATACAGATCAATGCGACCAGCAGTGCCATACCGCCGTTTTGCGCCAATTCGGTGCCCACACTTGGGCCAACGAACTCAATTCGCTTCACGGTGGCATTTTTATCGACTGAGTCGTTAATCACGCCGATCACTTTGTTACCCAGTTCTTGGCCTGCAGTGCCGGTCGCTGGTGGCATACGCACCATCACGTCACGGCTGCTGCCAAAGTTCTGAATAACCGGGTCCTGGAACCCGGCTTTTTCCAGCGTATCGCGCATCAGATCGAGGTTGGCAGGTTTTTCCAGGCTGATTTCAATGACGGTACCGCCAGTGAAGTCCAGACCCCAGTTAAAACCACGCACCGACATAATGGCGATTGACGCGATCAGCAGCACCAGCGAGATGCCGAAGGCCACGTAATCCCAGCGCATAAAGTCATAGACTTTACGGCCGTAGTTGAGTTGTTCAACAGTATAATCCTGTGCCACAACGCACTCCTCAGATAGACAGCTTGTTAATGCGTTTGCCGCCGTAAAGCAGGTTGACGATGGCACGGGTACCGACAATTGCGGTGAACATGGACGTCGCCACACCGATTGCGGTGGTAATCGCAAAGCCCTTGATTGAACCGGTGCCCACTGCGTACAGAATGATCGCGGTAATCAGGGTAGTGATGTTGGCGTCAACGATACTGGAGAACGCGCCTTTATAGCCTTCATGGATCGCCTGTTGAACGGAACGTCCGTTCTTCAGCTCTTCCTTGATACGTTCGTTAATCAGTACGTTGGCATCGACCGCTACCGCTAGCGTTAGCACGATACCGGCAATACCCGGCATGGTCAGCGTCGCCCCTGGTAACAGGGACATCACACCGACAATCAGCACTAAGTTGGCGACCAGCGCCGTGGTTGCGATCATGCCGAACTTACGGTACCAAACCACCATAAATACGATGGATGCCACCAGGCCCCACAAGCAGGCTTCCAAACCTTGGGTGATGTTCTGCTGTCCCAGGGTTGGACCGATAGTACGCTCTTCCACGATCTGGATAGGCGCAATCAGCGCACCGGCGCGCAGCAGCAGCGAAAGCTGGCGTGCTTCGTTCGGGTTGCCAATGCCGGTAATACGGAAGCTGTTGCCCAGACGCGACTGAATGTTAGCCACGTTGATCACTTCTTCCTGTTTCACCAGAATTGCGCGGCCGTTGGCGTCTTTTTTGCCGCTGTCCTTGTACTCCACAAACAGGGTCGCCATCGGTTTACCGATATTGTCCTTGGTGAAGTTAGACATGGCCGTACCGCCGGCGCTATCCAGAGAGATATTAACCTGCGGCTGGTTGTATTCGTCAGTGCTGGAAGTCGAGTCAGTGATGTGGTCACCGGTCAGGATCACACGCTTGTACAGCACAACTGGCTGGCCTTCACGCGTGTCTTTTACTTCTGAGTCACCCGGCACACGGCCGTTGGCTGCCGCTGTGGCATCCGCATTGGTGTTAACCAGACGGAACTCCAGCGTCGCGGTAGCGCCCAGAATCTCTTTGGCGCGCGCAGTATCCTGAATACCCGGCAGCTCGACCACAATACGGTCAGAGCCCTGACGTTGTACCAGCGGTTCGGCAACGCCGAGCTGGTTAACGCGGTTACGCAAGATAGTGATGTTTTGTTGCACCGCATATTCGCGAGCTTCGCTCAGACGGGCATCCGTCAAGCTGGCTTTCAGGGTGTTGGTGCCGTTGGCAGAGAACACCATATCGCGCTGACGCGGGCTAAGGTAGCTGATAGCCTGATCGCGGGTAGCATCGTCACGGAAACGCACTTCCACGCCATTGTTGTCCAGCTTGCGGATAGACGCATAAGGAATGCCCTTTTCACGCAGCTCGCTGCGCAGGGTATCCATTGTCTGTTCCTGCAACTTGCTCAGCGCAGTGTCCATGTCCACTTCCATCAGGAAGTGCACACCACCGCGCAGGTCCAGACCGAGTTTCATCGGCTCTGCACCCAGCATGGCCAACCAGGCTGGCGTAGCCGGAGCCAGGTTCAGCGCAACAACAAACTTGTCACCCAACTCCGCCATCAAGGCTTCACGGGCGCGCAGCTGAATATCAGGATTGCTAAAGCGAGCCAGGATTGCGCCATTTTCCAGCGCAATCGACTTGCTCGCGATCTTGTCTTTTTCTAATACGGTACGGACTTGGTCCAGCGTAGTTTCACTGGCGGCGACACCGCGCGCGCCAGTGATTTGTACAGCCGGATCCTCACCATAGAGGTTGGGAAGCGCATAAAGCAGACCGACGATGATCACCACGATCAACATCAGATACTTCCACAAAGGATAACGGTTTAGCACGGCAATTCCCTTAGGGAAAACAAAATTACAGGGCCTTCATGGTACCTTTCGGCAGAACGGCCGCCACGAAGTCACGCTTGATCATCACTTCCGTGGTGTCGTTCAGCGCAATGGCGATGATGCCGGTGTCAGCCACTTTGGTTACGCGGCCAATCAGGCCACCCGTGGTCAGCACTTCATCACCTTTACCGATCGAATCCATCAGTTTTTTGTGCTCTTTAGCGCGTTTCTGCTGTGGACGCAGGATCATGAAATAGAAAATCAGACCAAAAACCACCAGCATAATGATCAGAGAGTACGGGCTTCCCTGAGACGGAGCTCCTGCGGATGCGACGGCGTCAGAAATGAAAAAGCTCATTGAAATTCCCTCATTAAGTTATCAATTATTAATTCAAGCGTTTAAAGGTGGAATCGGTTTACCGATCCGACCGTAGAAGTCCGCAACAAACAGCTCTAATTTACCCTGTTCAATGGCCTCGCGTAAACCCGCCATCAGGCGTTGGTAGTGACGCAGGTTATGAATGGTGTTCAATCGGGCACCCAGTATTTCGTTGCAACGATCGAGATGATGCAAGTAGGCACGGCTGTAATTGCGACATGTGTAGCAATCACAGTCTTTATCCAGCGGAGAAGTATCATCCTTGTGCTTGGCATTACGGATTTTTACCACACCGTCAGTCACGAACAGATGGCCGTTACGGGCATTACGCGTTGGCATCACGCAGTCGAACATATCGATACCGCGACGCACACCTTCAACCAGATCTTCCGGCTTGCCAACGCCCATCAGGTAACGTGGCTTATCTTCCGGAATTTGCGGGCAAACATGTTCAAGAATGCGGTGCATATCCTCTTTTGGCTCGCCTACTGCCAAGCCGCCCACAGCGTAACCATCAAAACCGATATCCACCAGCCCTTTTACTGATACATCACGTAAATCTTCGTAAACACCGCCCTGGATAATGCCGAATAAAGCGTTCTTGTTATTCAGTTCATCAAAACGTTGACGGCTGCGCTTTGCCCAGCGCAGAGACATTTCCATCGAGCTCTTGGCGTAGTCCCAGTCTGCCGGGTACGGCGTACATTCGTCGAAGATCATCACGATGTCGGAACCCAGGTCATACTGGATTTCCATCGATTTTTCAGGGCTGAGGAAGACTTTATCGCCGTTAATCGGGTTACGGAAATGTACGCCTTCCTCTTTGATTTTGCGCATCGCGCCCAGGCTGAACACCTGGAAGCCGCCAGAATCGGTGAGGATCGGGCCATGCCACTGCATGAAATCATGCAGATCGCCATGCAGCTTCATGATCTCCTGCCCAGGGCGCAGCCACAGGTGGAAGGTGTTGCCCAACAAGATCTGTGCACCGGTCTCTTTTACTTCTTCCGGCGTCATGCCTTTTACCGTGCCGTAAGTACCGACAGGCATAAAGGCTGGGGTTTCCACCACGCCACGGTCAAAGATCAGGCGGCCACGGCGAGCGCGGCCATCGGTTGTGTCTAATTCGTACTTCACAAAGCCTCCAGCGCCAGAGAAACAGTCTGGCGTGATACAAAAAGAGGCGCATTCTACCAACCATCAAACCCGCACCACAAGCCAACCAGTACCCATATACGTATACCGGCCAGTCTTTGTGGATTTATGTTAATTTTCTGGCCTAGTTCTAGTCCAACCTATCACCAACTAATTATGCTACTTCGTGATAATTTGAAGAAATTCTTCACACATTTACATTCTCTCTAGATGCAAAGAGAAATATCTACGTACACATTTACCTACTAATTAAACTGATACTATTGCCATCCAATCTTGAGCCAAACTGCCACGGTTTACATATATAATTCCTACTCCACTTGCAGCCCCCCCCACACGCTCAGTTATCGTACCGACAGGCCAAATATAGTGAGTTGGTGCCGACCAAGCTATCACCGTATCAGCTTGCACACCTCGAGTTATAAATGCTCGGTTACCTGAGTAGCCGAAAGTATTAACCTTAACATTATAAAATTCAAAAGCAGACTGAGATGCCAATGCAACAGTTGCAATACGACCACCATTGAAAATAGCCCTTGAGCCGAAATAACCAATCACTTTAT
This sequence comes from Serratia grimesii NBRC 13537, assembly GCF_001590905.1. Lineage (GTDB taxonomy): Bacteria > Pseudomonadota > Gammaproteobacteria > Enterobacterales > Enterobacteriaceae > Serratia > Serratia grimesii. The sequence continues at coordinate 108,960 of NZ_BCTT01000005.1, read as the reverse complement.
TTAGGTTGCAATTATTAAATATAGTTGGAGAGTACAGTGCACCGATAGAGGTTCCAGAACCAGAGCCTGCCGGAGCTCGTAAATCCAAGATATCTTCTGAAATTGTCACATTATTAAATGTTATCATCCCTCTAATGTTTTGTGTGTAATCTAGCGTAACTATCGAACCACCACTTACAATAATATTATACGCATTATTTCTTGGTGTTAACTTGTTTATAACCCCATTCTCTACAATAACTTCCGAACCCAAATAAACAGTTCCAGTAATTCTCGGTGAACGTAACGTTATTTTTTCAGCCGGCTCTGCTATATAAATATCCTTGACAGTAAAACCATTATATTCTGATTGGCGTCCAAAGCCACAAGAAACAACAGACTCGGCCGCTGAAATATTATTCATTGTAGAGAAATCCATTGCCAAGACTATGGATGTACTTGCAGTCAAACAAGGGGTTCCATCTGGTGCCTTCAGTCCTGCATATGCATCAATGATCCCTTGGTTTATTATTGAATTACCAAGACCAAAATAGCATGTTATGTATGTAAGCCCTGACGTAGTTTTTGAACCATCATCTAGCGTTGTAATATATGTCCTTTCACAATGGACATTATTTATAACATCTCTAGCACCGGTCATTTTAATTGCTTTATTATATGACTGTTCTACTTGCAATGATTTTATATGTGTCGTGTTATGAGTATCGCCTCCACCCTCTTGAGAATATGCAAATGAAGTTGAGTTGCCACATAGTTCAATAGACATTCTATCAATTGTTGAATCCCATACAGCCTCCTGTTTTATACCAATACCATTAAAATTATTAACACGAATATGCCCTATATTAAACCACTGCCCCTTTAAATACACTCCATTTAATGGAACATCGCGACTTGTAGAATCGACGATTAAACTACCAATAATTACAACACGATTAGCACGGCCTTGATTATATTTTAATGTTGGATCTCCAATTGTTATTACCCACTCACCGTTAAACTCCTTAGGATTTACTTTGAATATGCAGGAATTATCAGCAATAACCCCAGAAACCTTCATCAAATCAAGCGTCCCTGATATCGTCCAATAACTTCCTCGGAAATCTACAGTTCGGTTTTCTGACGCAGATATATAGCGGCGCAAAGCCTCGGTTGCATCAACACTATTTCCTGGCACAGCACCGAAATGAACTGGTAATAGTTGCTCAGTACGTCTCTTCCAACGAGCACCTCCGGTAGCCACAATCACGCTACCACCATCATCTATACTATTGGTGTCTGTAATATCATAAACGAAATAACCACCCCCAACTTTCCCTCCAATAGTGTATTCAGCAACATCAATAAGCTGTAAGTTCTCCGTTGGATTTATTGTTCTAAGTGTTGCAATATCCTTGCATCGACTGATTAAATTTAAACCCTCGCTATTGCTCATAAATTAATACCCTTATTTATATCTAAAAAATAGATTAATGAAGTAAAAACCCGTTTATCTCAGCATTAAATAACGATGAAGCGCTATCTAACAGTAACTGTACAATGACACCTCTACAGCAGATGACATAGTCATTATTTTTTTGATAAACGGATTAGACACTGTGACATACGAACCGTTATCACTCTATTCCCATCAAAAAAGTCATCTTTAAACTAAATAAAAACATCACCCATGCTAATGCAATCCATTATCGATATTCAAAAACATCCCTTTAAGTGGTGTTGGTACAACAACACTTTATAACATCTGCATTTAACAATGTTTCATAATCATAGTGACCAATAAGATTATAATACCAGTGAATATATATAGTAATTGATTTATCTTGTGGCATTCACCACACAACAAAAATCATGTAATTGAAAATCACAAAATAACCACTGACATCAAAATTAATACAAATTATTTGCATTGATAATTTTAAAAAATATAAACAAACAATAAAAAATAGTGAAATTAATTTAAACCAAACGCCACGATGTTATTAAAACGCACACACACAACCCGTTGGAATATAAAAAACATCCAAGTATATAATATCAGAGAGCATTATAGTACCAGAGGAATATAGAGTAAAAATGCAGAAAGCAGTGATTTCCACCTACGGAAATCACTCAATATAATTATAATAGTCATACTTCAAGCTGCGGATATATTGACTTCGTGTTCTCACCCTAGACGTTTACTTAAGTAAGCGCCTAGGGCCTCGTTCGTTTACCTCCCCCTACGTCTTGAACTCTACTGGGGATCTGCGCCGACGGACTCTTGTTCCGCCTGCGGATTACGGCTGATGAACATCGCATCGCCATAGCTGAAGAAACGGTACTGCTCGGCCACTGCCTGCTGATAGGCATGCATGGTGTTTTTATAACCGGCAAAAGCGGAAACCAACATAATCAGCGTCGATTCCGGCAGATGGAAATTGGTCACCAGCGCGTCAACCACCTGATAGTGGTAACCCGGGAAGATAAAGATGCTGGTGTCGTCGAAGAACGGGGCAATTAACGCCTCTTTGCTGGCGTTAGCGGCGCTTTCCAGCGAACGCACCGAGGTAGTGCCGACTGCCACCACACGCTTACCGCGCGCTTTGCAGGCTAATACGGCGTCAACCACCTCCTGCGGCACTTCTGCATATTCGGCATGCATGACGTGTTCTTCAATGGTTTCCACCCGCACTGGCTGGAAGGTGCCCGCACCCACGTGCAGGGTGACAAACGCCATCTCAATGCCTTTCTCGCGCAGCGCAGCCAATAGCGGCTCGTCAAAGTGAAGTCCGGCTGTCGGGGCCGCTACTGCGCCCGGTTTTTCGCTGTAAACCGTCTGGTAAAGCTCACGGTCGGCATCTTCGTCCGGGCGATCGATATACGGCGGCAGTGGCATATGACCGGCAGCATTAAGGATAGTGAATACATCCCGCTCGTCATTGAAGCGCAGTTCGAACAAGGTATCGTGGCGCGCAACCATCGTGGCCGCGATACTTTCGTCGTCCCCCAGCAGCAGGTCGGTGCCCGGCTTAGGGGCTTTAGAAGCACGCACATGCGCCAACACCCGATGATCGTCCAATACCCGTTCCACCAGGACTTCAATCTTGCCGCCGCTGACCTTACGGCCAAACATACGCGCAGGGATCACTCGGGTATTGTTGAACACCAACAGATCGCCGGCTTCCAGGTTATCCAGCAGATCGGTGAAGACGCCATGCTTAAGCTCCCCACTCGGCCCGTCCAACTGCAGCAAACGGCAACCGCTGCGCTCTGGTTGGGGATAGTGGGCAATCAGGGACTCGGGAAGTTCAAACGAAAAATCGGCGACGCGCATGGCTATTCACTTCTTCAATATAGGACTGGTTGGTAAAAAACAGGCGGCCTAGTCTAAAGCTGCGGGCGGTCAGCGGCAAGAAATAAGGAGGATTTGCATGACTTCAGGTATAGTTGCCGGATGAATTATCTCGCTCATCTTCATTTAGCCTCACTGGCTGAAAGCTCATTACTGGGCAATTTGTTGGCCGACTTCGTGCGCGGCAACCCTGTAGGCGAGTACGAGCCCGACGTGGTGGCCGGTATTATGATGCACCGCCGTGTCGACGTACTAACCGATAGCCTGCCTCAGGTAAAAGCCTGTCGCGACTATTTCACTGATGAGCATCGGCGCGTAGCCCCCATCACACTCGACGTTGTGTGGGATCACTTCCTGGCGCGTCACTGGCAGCAACTGGAGCCTTCTCTCAGCCTACAGGGTTTTACTCAGCAAGCCCGCAACCAGATCGCCCCGCATTTGCCAATGACACCACCGCGCTTCCAGAATTTAAATGGTTATTTATGGCCGGAACGCTGGTTGGAGCGTTACGCGGAACTGCCGTTTATCGGCAACGTGCTGGCGGGTATGGCTAGCCGTCGTCCACGTTTGGCGGCACTGGCTGGATCCTTCGCCGACGTAGAGCGCAACTACCATCAGCTTGAAATACAATTTTGGCAGTTTTATCCGCAGATGATGCAACAAGCCAAAGATAAAAAGCTGTGAGGCCCAAGCAAAACCGTTGAAAATGCGACGCTTTACAATAAATTGCTTTTTAAGCCTTGCCCTTTTATGGGAAAAGGTTATTTTTAAAGCTCGCTAAATTTAATCACCGACTTTGATAGGTAAAAGCTATCTCATTGATTGGTCTTTTACCCTTTATTCACCAAGTCGTGGCCCCTATACTGGCCCTTGCTTTTACATCAACCCCTTAACACCTATTACAGGAGTAATTATGGTCCTGGTAACTCGTCAAGCCCCTGACTTCACCGCAGCTGCCGTACTTGGCAACGGCGAAATCGTTGAAAACTTCAACTTCAAGAAGCACCTGAACGGCAAACCAGCTGTCCTGTTCTTCTGGCCGATGGACTTCACCTTCGTATGTCCTTCTGAGCTGATCGCTTTCGATCACCGCTATGAAGAATTCCAGAAGCGTGGCGTTGAAGTGGTTGGCGTTTCATTCGACTCCGAATTTGTACACAACGCATGGCGTAAAACCCCAGTCGAGAATGGCGGCATCGGGGAAGTGAAATACGCAATGGTTGCTGACATCAAGCGTGAAATTCAGAAAGCTTACGGCATCGAGCACCCAGAAGCAGGCGTTGCCCTGCGTGGTTCTTTCCTGATCGACAAAGACGGTGTGGTTCGCGCTCAGGTTGTTAACGACCTGCCAATCGGCCGTAACATCGACGAAATGATCCGTACCGTTGACGCACTGCAATTCCACGAGCAACACGGCGAAGTGTGCCCGGCTCAGTGGGAAAAAGGCAAAGCAGGTATGGGCGCATCTCCAGACGGCGTAGCTAAATACCTGTCCGAGAACGCTTCCAAGCTGTAATTTCAGCCTGTGAGTGTATCAACCGGCCCTTGTGGCCGGTTTTTTTTGCGCCAAATTAGGGCGGCCTGCCCCCTTTCCGTGCTTCATTTCCTTGTTTCCGCTCACATTTCCCCGGCTGTTTTCCGCGCAATCCCTTAACTGTAGCTAGTATCAATACGCTGGCCCGCAGTTTGCACTGCAAAAATGGCAAGCCAAACACAATAAGAAAACTGACAGGGTAGGAATAACTATGTTTTTACAAAAATGGAGCAAACCGCTGACCATGGCAGCGCTGCTCGTCAGCAGTAGCCTGTATGCCGCATCCAATCCGGCTGTCGAAGCCAAAAATGGCATGGTGGTGACATCTCAACATCTGGCCTCACAGGTCGGTGTCGATATCCTTAAACTGGGTGGCAACGCGATTGATGCGGCCGTAGCCGTGGGCTATGCGCAAGCGGTAGTCAACCCGTGTTGCGGCAACATCGGCGGCGGCGGCTTTATGACAGTGCACCTGGCCGACGGCACCGATACCTTTATTAACTTCCGCGAAACCGCACCGGCAGCGGCCAGCGCCAACATGTACCTGGATGCTGACGGTAACGTGAAGAAAGGGGCCAGTCTGTACGGTTATTTGGCGGCGGGTGTCCCAGGCACCGTGCTTGGCATGGAAACCGCACGCAAGAAATACGGCAAACTGAGCCGTGAACAGGTGATGGAACCGGCAATCAAACTGGCGCGAGAGGGTTTTGTACTGACCCGTGCCGATACCGACATCCTCGATACCACTGTCGCACGCTTTAAGCAGGATCCAGAATCCGCCAAGATTTTCCTGCGCCCAGACGGCACGGCGCTGCAGCCGGGCGATCGTCTGGTGCAAAGCGACCTGGCCAATACCCTGGAAGCCATCGCCAAAGACGGCCCGGATGCCTTTTATAAAGGTAAAATCCCGCAAGCGGTAGAAGCGGCAGCCAAACAGGGCGGCGGTATTCTGACGGCGGTCGACTTCACCAACTACAACGTCACCGAAACCCCGCCGATTACCTGTAGTTATCGCGGCTATAAATTTGTTTCGGCACCGCCACCCAGCTCAGGCGGTGTGACACTGTGCGAAATCCTTAACGTGGTCGAAGGCTACGACCTGAAAAGCATGGGCTTTAACTCGGCGGCGGCCATCCACACCATGACCGAAGCCATGCGCCACGCCTATATGGACCGTAATACCTATCTCGGTGACCCGGAGTTCATCAAAAACCCGATCGACAGATTGGTCAGCAAGAGCTACGCCGAGGAGATCCGCAAGAAAATCGTCGCTGACAAAGCCACACCGTCAGAGAATGTCCAACCCGGTATGGAGCCCCACGAAAAGCCGGAAACAACCCACTACTCGATTGTCGATCATGATGGCAACGCCGTTTCTACTACCTATACCGTCAACGGTCGCTTTGGTGCGGTGGTGATTGCCCCTGGCACCGGCTTCTTCCTCAACGATGAAATGGACGACTTTACCGTCAAGGTCGGGGAGAAAAACCTCTATGGGCTGGTGCAAGGCACTGCCAACAGCATTGCCCCCGGTAAGCGCCCACTATCGTCAATGAGCCCGACATTGGTGACCAAAGACAATAAAATCTTTATGGTGCTAGGTTCGCCAGGCGGATCGCGCATCATCACGATTACCTTGCAGACCGCACTGAACGTGATCGACCACGGTATGGCGCCGCAAGAGGCCGTAGATGCGCCGCGGATCCACCATCAGTGGCTGCCGGATGAGGTTTACTACGAACAGCGTGGGGTTTCTGCCGATACGCTGAAACTGCTCAGTGGTATGGGCTACAAGATGGTAGAACAAACGCCATGGGGCGCCGCCGAACTGATCCTGGTTGGCTTACCTGGCGCGGTCGGCGTTACGCCTGCTAACTCCGGAAACGACTCCGCAGTTTCTGGCAAGGTACGCGAAGGTTACCTGTATGGCGCGAATGACGTCCGCCGCCCAGCCGGTTCCGCAGTAGGTTATTGATCTAACTGGGCGTGTGAACGCCCACTAACCCACTAAGGGGCCGGTATATCGGCCCCTTCACACCCTTAGCCCACTCGCCGCCACAGGGTTACCGACTCCTCGTTCAGTTGCAGGGACACAGCACTCTGCTCGTCATTCAACTCGCCATTCCCTTCCAACCGTTGCCATTTACCTGCGGCCAGCAGCGGACTGTGCGGCAACGTCACTGCGCCTCTGCCTCCGCGTTGTAACACCACCAGCACCTGTTCCTGTTGATAGATGCGCACAAACGCCAGCGTTTCACCGGTGGCATGCAACACCTGACAGCCGCCACGACGCAGCGCCAGACTCTGTTTACGCAACGCCGCCATGCGCTGGAATAAGACCAACAGGCTCTGATCCCACTGGCTTTCATCCCACGGGAACGGCTTACGGCAGAACGGGTCGTTAGCACCATCAAGGCCAATCTCGTCGCCATAATATAAACAAGGCACACCGATCCAACTCATCAGCCACACCGCTGCCATACGCATCCGCGCTTGGTTGCCTTGCAACAGCGTCAGAAAACGCGCGGTGTCGTGGCTATCAAGCTGGTTGAACTGAATCAGTTGGCGGCCATGTGGCAGCCCGGCCCGGTAGTCATCCATCCACTGGACGCAGTCCGCGGCATCCATCTGAACCGGATGATGCGCTACGTCCAGCCCAGCAAGGAACCCCCGTACCGGAAGAGCGAACCCCATATAGTTCATTGCCGCATCTTCCACACCGGCATGCAGCCAACGACGTGCATCACCAAAATGCTCACCCAGTATGTAAGCTTGCGGGTTTTCCTGTTTTACCGCCTGATAAATCCCCGCCAAATGCTGCAAATTGCCGGTTGCGCCACCGTTCTCCCCCAACATATGCACGACATCCAGTCGCCAACCATCAATGCTGTACGGCGGGCGTAACCAGTGGCGCACCACACTGCCGTCACCGCGATAAATCGCCTCTGCGACCTGCGGTTCGGCAAAGTTGAGTTTTGGCAGGCTGGCATTGCCTTTCCAATCAAGCGCGCGGCCATCAGGGTAGAAATTAAACCAGCCACGGTACGGCGACTCTGGGTGGTGGCAAGCGCCGTTCTCACCTTGCTGGTGGCGATCAAACCACGCATGCGAATCGCCGGTATGGTTAAACACCCCGTCCAGCACCAGTTTCATCCCTACCTTGTGAGTGCTCACTCGCAAACGTTGCAAAGCAGCATTACCACCAAAATAGGGATCGACCTGGTAATAGTCTTCGGTATCGTATTTGTGCACGCTGGGCGCGGTGAAAATCGGGTTCAGGTACAGCGCCGTTACGCCCAACTCTTGCAAATAAGGCAGCTTTTGGCTGATACCATCCAAATCACCACCATAGAAGGTGGATGCGGCATGACGGTCTTCCAACGGATGTTGCCAGTCATGGCGTACAACTTCACAACCCGCAGCATGATGGCGATAGCTGCCGCTTTGAATACCATGCCCGCCACCGCTACTGGCAAAACGGTCGGGAAAAATTTGATAAAAAATCTGGTCAGCCACCCAGACCGGGCTGCTATCAGGTACATCGACCGCAAACTGTGCCAATTGTCCCGGCGGCGTCACCGACCACCCTTGTGGCCCGAACCATTGCTGCCGATCGCACCAAACCAGTTTGAAGCAGTAACGGCGAGTCGGCTCTCCTTCATTCAGCGTCAGGCTGGCCTGATAGCGAGACATACCTTCAACGCACTGCGTTTTCATGATCAACAGCCATTCTTCATTATCCGGCTCGGCGCGTAAGAACACGCGCTCGGGCAGATCATCCCCTTGTAACCAGAGCGTGATATCCAGGCGTTGTCCCTTTTTCACCACGAAGGGCGGGACCGGTTGATGCCAGGCATTAAGCATACTGTTCTCCTGCTGTACAAAACGAAATCGACGACGTTATTCAATGCCACGAACAATGCCACGTTGAGTGCAAGTCCCCCTCCTCTCTGGCCTGCAAACTCGGGGAGGAGCCGGGGGGTGGAGAGCGTCAGTCAGCGGCAACCCTATGTAAAAAAGGGTAAACAGGCGCACATTATGGCCCGCAGCCATTAGGCTAACGTCTTTTGAGTGTATTGGATATTTTTTGCGCATTTTTTAAGGAGCAGTAATGCAACAACAGATAACCCTGTGGCTGGAGAAGTTTGGGCTGGAATTCAGTGGAGTGATGTCTCTGCTGATGGTGCTGGGATTGATTGTTCTCATCTCGGTAGTGATCCACCTGGTGTTGCATCGCGTCGTATTGGCGGCGATCCAACGTCGCGGTCAGCAATCGCAACGGGTATGGCAGCAAGCACTTACCCAATACAAGCTATTCCAGCGTGTGGCTCTGCTACTGCAAGGGGTGATCATTAATTTGCAGGCGGTACTGTGGCTCCACGCAGGCAGCCAGACACAGGCGATTATTGTCACCGCTGCTCAGGTGTGGATCATGGGCTTCGCCCTGCTGTCGCTGTTTTCTTTGCTCGATACGCTGTTGGCAATGCTGCGTCAAAGCCCGATTTCAAACCAGTTGCCATTGCGCGGTATTTTTCAGGGGCTGAAGCTGGTCGCCGCCATTCTGATTGGCATCATGATTGTGTCACTGCTGATGGGCAAATCGCCCTTGCTGCTGCTCAGCGGCTTGGGGGCGATGACCGCAGTACTGATGCTGGTGTTTAAAGACCCGATCCTCGGGCTGGTAGCCGGTATCCAGCTTTCCGCCAACGACATGCTGACCATCGGCGACTGGTTGGAGATGCCAAAATACGGTGCGGACGGCGCAGTCACCGACATCGGTCTGACCACGGTAAAAGTACGTAACTGGGACAATACCGTGACGACCATCCCGACCTACGCACTGATCTCCGACTCCTTTAAGAACTGGCGTTCAATGTCGGAATCCGGTGGACGCCGCATTAAGCGCAGCATCAATATCGATACTACCAGCGTGCATTTTTTGTCGGATGAAGAGCAACAGCGGCTGAACCGCAATCCGCTGCTGCATCGTTATCTGAACGATAAAACGCAGGAGTTAAGCCAGCATAACCAGCAGATTGCCGTAGATCTCAGTTCTCCACTCAACGGCCGCCGCCTGACCAATTTGGGTACATTGCGTGCTTATCTGGTGGCGTATCTGCGCGCCCACCCGCATATTCACCAAAATATGACGCTGATGGTGCGCCAGTTAGCTCCGCTGCCAGAGGGATTGCCGTTGGAAATTTATGCCTTCACCAATACCACGGTCTGGGCGGAATACGAAAGTATTCAATCTGATATCTTTGACCATATTCTGGCGGTCATTAACGAATTCGATCTGCGGGTGCATCAAACGCCAACTGGCAACGACATGCGTAGCATGCTCAGCCAAATGCGGCAGACCGCAGAGATTTCCTGACGCAGACTGACGTAACTGTTTCTGCCGGTAATGACTCTCAACCCAGGGGCAACAGATGTCTCAGTACACTTTTCTTTCGGCATGAAAACAGCGTTAATACATTGATTAACGCGCACTGAAGGAAAAGAGGATTGCTGAAATCATTACGCCATCGGCTGTTTACTCTGTTGGCCGCCCTGATGTTTGTTAGCTGCCTGCACAGCGCCTCACTGGACGAAAGTCGTATGAGCCGCACCTTACAACCGGCACTGAGTACCCTGAGCCGGAATATGCAGGATATCCGTGAGATACTGTCGCGCGCAGCAGGCGAAGAGCAAGAAGAACGATTGAACGACAGTAGTCTGCGTATTGAAGCCCGCGCCTCTGGTGACGACGAACCGGAAGATAAGCGATAAAAAAACACCGGCGCAAGGCCGGTGTTTTTATTTTCAATCCTGCTGTTGTGCCAGCTCCGTCAATTTTTTCTGACGATTAACCTTGAAGTAATACCCTGCCAACAGCACCACGACCCATACCAGACCCGCATACAGGGATACGCGTGTGGTTGGGAAGTAACCTATCAAACCGATGATAAACACCAGGAAGATGATCGCCACCACTGACGTGAACACGCCGCCTCGTAGTGGGAAGGCCAGGTTCTTCACCTGCTCTTTGCTCAGGCTCCGGCGGAAAGCAATCTGCGAGAACAAAATCATGATCCACACCCACACAGTCGCGAAAGTCGCCAGTGAGGCAATCACCAGGAACACATTTTCCGGCATGATGTAGTTCAGGTATACCGCCAGCAGCAACGCGAACATCATCACCACAACCGTGACCCACGGGATACCGCGTTTGGAGACCTTGCTGAACATCTTCGGCGCGTGGCCTTGTTCGGCCATACCGTGCAGCATGCGGCCAACACCAAACACATCGCTGTTAATTGCAGACAACGATGCGGTGATCACCACAAAGTTAAGAATACCCGCCGCCACAGTAATGCCCATATGCTGGAAGGTCAGCACGAACGGGCTGCCGTTAGTCCCCACCTGGTTCCACGGGTAGATCGACATGATGACGAACAGCGTACCGACATAAAACACCAGAATACGCCATGGCACCGAGTTGATGGCCTTGGGAATCGAGGTTTTCGGGTCTTTAGCTTCACCGGCGGTGATACCAATAATTTCGATGCCGCCGTAGGCAAACATCACCAGTTGCAGCGACAGGATCATGCCAATAAAGCCGTTGCTGAAGAAACCGCCGTTGGACCACAGGTTATGAATCCCGGTCGGTTGCCCGCCGTTGCCAATCCCCCAGATGATGATGCCGATACCCGCAGCAATCATGATAATGATGGTGGCCACTTTAAAGAACGAGAACCAGAACTCCAGCTCACCGAAGACCTTCACGCTCATCAAGTTGATGGCGCCTATCACCAGCACCACGCTCAGCACCCAAATCCAATGCGGTACTTCAGGGAACCAAATGCCCATATAGATACCGAAAGCGGTCACATCGGCAATGGCAACGATCAGGATTTCGAAACAGTAGGTCCAGCCGGTGATATACCCAGCCATCGGGCCAAGATAATCCTGCGCATAGCGTGAAAACGAACTGGCCTGCGGGTTGTTGACCGACATCTCGCCCAGCGCGCGCATGATGATAAAGGCGACAATACCGCCAATCAGGTAGGCCAGCAAAACGCTCGGGCCGGCCATTTTAATGGCGTCCGCCGAACCGTAGAACAAACCGGTGCCGATAGCCGAGCCCAGTGCCATAAAGCGAATGTGACGCGTACTGAGGCCGCGTTTCAGCTTATTGGCCGCAGGGGCGGCGGGTGACTGTTGTTGCATGAAGATAACCCGTGTTTTTTAAACGTAAAAAAGCCACGGACAAGTCCGTGGCCCAAAATTTAGCCGGGGAATTAGGAGTGCGCGGTCACTTCAGAGCGCGTACAAACCCGGTCATAAATTGCGACCAGCACCAGCATCAACAGCGACGGCGGCAACCATGCCAGTCCCTGATCAGCCAATGGCAGGTGATTGGTCCAATCCGGCAAGAAATGCTGGAAGGTGGACGCTTTCACCGCGTCAAGGATACCAAACAACAGGCTGACTAACATCACCGGCGCGATGATTCGCGGTGCGCTGTTCCACCAACGCAGGGTGAAACTCAGCACCACCAGCACGATACACGGCGGATAAATCGCGGTCAGCACCGGGATAGAGATCTGAATCAGATGGCTCAGGCCCAGGTTTGAAACCAGCATTGAGAACAGCCCCAGGATAAACACCAGCGTCTTATAGGAGAACGGCAGGTACTGGGCGAAGAACTCGGCGCAAGCACAGGTCAGGCCCACCGCTGTTACCATACAGGCGATGAAAATCAACGCTGCCAGGAAGAAGCTGCCCAATCCACCGAAGGTGTTTTGTACATAGGCATGCAGAATCACTGCGCCATTGGTGGCATCAGGAACCAGTACACCGCTACCAGAACCCAGCTTGAACAGGCTCAGGTAAACCAGCGTCAGGCCCACACCGGCGATCAAACCAGCAAGAATGGTATAACGCGTCAGCAGACCGGCATCTTTCACACCACGGGAACGCGCGGCATTAACGATAACGATACCAAACACCAGCGCGCCCAGCGTATCCATAGTCAGATAGCCGTTAACGAAGCCGGTAGAGAACGGAACGTTCTGATAAACCTCAGTCGCCGGAATTGGCGTACCCGCAGGCCAGGCCAGCGCGGCAATGCCGAGCGCACCCAGCGCAACAATTTTCAGTGGTGCCAACACGTGTCCCACGGTATCGAGCAGACGGCCCGGATACAGGGAAATGCCGATCACCAGTGCGAAATACACCAGGCTATAAATAAACAACGGCATGGCACCATCGCCGGTCAGTGGTGCAATACCCACTTCGAAGGAGACGGTCGCGGTGCGCGGCGTGGCAAACAGTGGGCCCACAGCCAGATAGCAGACAGTCGCCAACAGCAGACCCGCGCGACGGCCAATTGGCGTGCTCAGAGCATCAATGCCGCCACCGACACGCGCCAGCGCGATCACCGTCATCACAGGTAGGCCGACGGCAGTAATCAGGAAGCCAATAGCTGCAGTCCAGACGTGCTCACCGGACTGTAAACCGACCATCGGCGGGAAAATGATATTCCCGGCGCCGACGAATAAGGCAAAGGTCATAAAACCTAATGCGATAATATCTTTTGACGTTAAACGATGACTCATACGATGTCGTGTTGCCTGTTCAAATGAAAAAAAGTGCCCGATACGTGGTGGCGTTATGCCCCACCCGGTTGCCGGCTTGCCATTTCATCGCGAGACCAATAAGAGCAGAAAACGCATAACGTCCGGCGCTTTGTCCTTATTCGAAAGTGACCACTCATGATGATGGGCAGAGTTTTAAGAGTTATAAATGGAGGTTTAGTCCGACAACGAGGCCTAAGTTAAACGTTTATAGCGCTGAAAGGCAAGGCGCATGACAAAAAGCAGAGCTATCGACCAGATAATCTTTCAGCACCAGTCGATCATAGTGGCTATCAATAAATATACAATACATGATTTGTATCATTTTTGAGCAAGCATCTCACAAAACGTGAAGTATAAAGCTATTGGTCGCGCGAAAACGCCAATAAACACTCAGTTTCCGCGCGGTATGAACAGGTTTTTGCCCTTAGCAAACCCGCCAAATGGCGCGCATTACGTTTTGTAGCTTATTCCACTGCGTCTGTCGTCAAAAGACCCAGAACGCGGCAGGTTCATCGCCGCACGCGTAGCGCCAAATCATGATAGTTGTTCCTGGGCGCTTATTTTAAGCCCAATGCTAATCGTGTTTTACGCAAGGTATCGGGGGGCAGTGGCAGATAGCCGTCGTGATTAACCAGGTTTTGCCCGGTATCAGACAGCACACGATCGAGGAAGGCAGCGGTCAGCGGCTCCAACGGCTGGTTGGGCGCTTTGTTGATGTAGATATACAGGTAGCGCGACAATGGGTAACTGCCATTGCGTACATTGGTGTCATTGGGGGTGATGTAGTTTTCCCCAGACTCCGCCAACGGCAATAGCCGCACACCACTGGCCCGAAAACCGATGCTGGCGTATCCAATGCTATTTAGTGAACCGGCAACGGCCTGCACTACCGATGCAGAACCGGGCAATTCATTGACGCGCGGCATAAAATCACCGCCGCACAGCGCACGCAATTTGAAATAGCCGTAAGTTCCAGAGGCCGAATTACGCCCAAAACGTTGCAAGGTTCGCTGCTGCCAATCGCCGGTCAATCCCAATTCCCCCCAGCGCGTCAACGGCTGGTTTTCACCACAGCGCAGCGTGGCGGAAAAAATTCGGTCAAGCTGCTGCAGGTTAAGCCCACGCAATGGGTTGTCCTGATGGACCAGCACCACCAGCGCATCGACGGCGACCGGCACGGCCAGCGGCGCATAGCCATAGCGATGCTCGAACGCCGAAACCTCCGCCGCCTTCATCGGTCGGCTCATCGGCCCAAGCTGCGCCGCACCTGCCGCCAGTGCAGTTGGTGCAGTTGAGGACCCCGCGGCCTGGATCTGCAAATTAACGTTGGGATAATGCTGACTGAAATCCTGCGCCCACAGCGCCATGAGATTTGCCAACGTATCTGAACCGACACTCGACAAGTTGCCGGACAGCATGCCGTCCGGCTGCGCCAATGCGCCACGGCTTGCCAGCAGCGCCAGGCAAAGCAGTAGCCCTCGGGTAATTCGGATCATGCCAGCCTCTCGCGCGTTAATTTTTCACCGCATTCTCTGATAAAGCTGCGGGAACAATCAACCGGTTAGGCAAGGTAAAAATGAATCGGGTGCCAATGCCCTGCTCGCTGAGGATCTCCAGACGTGCATCGTGGTGGCTTAATGCATGCTTAACGATCGCCAACCCCAGTCCGCTGCCGCCAGTCTGGCGTGAACGGGCCTTATCAACGCGGTAAAAGCGTTCCGTCAGGCGAGGAATATGCTCAGCAGCGATACCGGGACCGTTATCACTGACCTGGAACTGCGCGCCGTTTGGCGTTTGTTGCCAGCTCACCTCAATATTGGTGCCCTTTGGCGTGTGATTTACCGCGTTATACACCAGGTTGGATACCGCACTGCGCAACTGGTCATCGTTGCCAAAGACCTTAAGCTGTTCGTTCACCCGGAAAGTAATCTCATGATTACCGCCGCTCAGTGACTGCGCTTCACGTTGCAACACACGTAGCATCAACGGAATATCGACCCGTTCGTTCATTTCGACATTTGGGGCGGCTTCAATACGCGACAATGTCAGCAACTGCTTGACCAGCCCATCCATGCGCCGTGTCTGTTCCTGCATGGTGCCCAATGCCTTGCCACGTAACGAACCGTCCAGCTCTTCGTCGCTCATCATTTCCAGGTAACCCTGCAATACCGTCAGCGGAGTACGCAACTCGTGACTGACGTTAGCGAAGAAATTACGGCGTGCCCCTTCCAGCTGGCGCATTTGCGTAACGTCACGCGCAACCATCAACAACTGCCCTTCTGAATAGGGCATCACGCGGAATTCAACATAATGCTCATTGTTCAACTGCAGCGTTAACGGTCGAGAGAACTCTTGCTGTTGCAGATAGTGGCTGAATTCCGGATAACGCAGCAGGTTTAGGATGTGTTGGCCGTTATCCTCTGGCCAACGGAAACCCAGCAGATGCTGCGCCAAACCGTTACACCAGAAGATGTTACCTTCAACGGTGGTCATCACTACCGCATCGGGCAGTGACTCCGCACCGCTGCGGAAGCGTTTGATCAACAACGCCAGTTCACGACGTCGACGACGGTTACGCTGTTGCATCTGGTATAAGCCGTAAAACAGCGGCTCCCAGCTCCAGCGCCCAGGTGGCGGTGTCATGCTGCGGTCGACCCACAGCCAGTGAGAAAGTTTAAGTTGGTTGTAGAAGTTCCATACCAGCGCAGCCAGCACGGAGGCCAGCAGCAACCAAGGCAGATAACCGAAAATCAGCCCCAGCAATAAGGCAGGCAAGCAGAAAAGGGCCAGCTCCAGGGCCAGCCTCTTCCAGGATAGACGTTCTAACACGGCATATTCTCCAGCGCGGCGCGATCAGTAGCGCGTTGAGAATCGGTAGCCTGTGCCCCGAACGGTTTGAACCATTTTGTCATGACCACTGGTCTCTAA
Organism: Serratia grimesii NBRC 13537; assembly: GCF_001590905.1. Classification (GTDB taxonomy): domain Bacteria; phylum Pseudomonadota; class Gammaproteobacteria; order Enterobacterales; family Enterobacteriaceae; genus Serratia; species Serratia grimesii. Next base: position 92,540 of record NZ_BCTT01000005.1, on the reverse strand, counting down.
CGCCTTACGGAGTCGGCGGATATGCACATCAACGGTGCGGTCTTCCACATAAACGTTAGTGCCCCAAACGTGATTAAGCAACTGTTCGCGGCTATAAACTCGCTCTGGGTGGGTCATAAAGAAGTGCAACAGTTTGAACTCGGTCGGCCCCATATCCAGCGCCTGCTCGTTGGCCATCACCCGGTGTGAAGAAGGATCCAGACTCAGCCCTTGCATTTCAATCACTTCTTCCACCGCCATCGGTGAAATACGGCGCATTACCGCCTTGATACGCGCTACCAGCTCCTTCGGTGAGAAGGGTTTGGTAATATAATCGTCAGCCCCAACTTCCAGGCCGCGTACCCGATCTTCTTCTTCACCACGAGCGGTCAACATCATCACCGGAATATCGCGGGTCAGTGCTTCACGCTTCATATGTTTAATAAACTGAATGCCGGAACCTCCGGGTAACATCCAGTCGAGCAACACTAAATCAGGGAACGGCTCAGACAGGCGCGTCACTGCGCTGTCATAATCCTCAGCTTCCAACGGTTGGTAACCATTCTGTTCCAACACAAAGCACACCATCTCACGGATCGGCGCTTCGTCTTCCACCACCAGTATGCGTCTTGCCATCGTCAATCCTGCCAATGTGTTAGCGATCTATTAGGCTGTGTCCCGCCATTGCTCGTGAGCACCGCTGGCGGTCATTTAAGCGTGAAGCAAGGCGCAAACCGCGAGGTTTGGTGGCGCCAAATAAGCGGTGAGCAACACAGCAACACGCTTAAATGGCTCCAGCCCGAAGGGGCGCGCCTCAAAAACTCGCTGCCTGCGTTGTCGGGTTCGAACATAATCCCGCTATGTCCCCTCCTCTGCCTTGACAGCATGCTTTTGGGTCTGCGCCGGCGCCACGACCAATGGCGGGGCACAGCCTCATTGCGGCGCCATTATGCGTCAGTTTTGTGACACTTTTATGAAAAAAACGGGCTGTTATAGGCAGTAAGCATAGCGATTATTTCCAACGTCAAAGAAAAATCATTCAGTTGTCATAATGATTCCGTCACGACAGCGGCCACAGTGCCCTTTATAATCACCGCCATTACCTTATCGCCCCGGGAGTGTCATGCGCCTGATCCACACCTCTGACTGGCATCTTGGCCAGTACTTTTTTACCAAAAGCCGTGCCGCCGAGCACCAGGCTTTTCTGCGCTGGCTGATCGCCCAAATCGAGCAACATCAGGTGGATGCACTGATCGTCGCCGGGGACCTGTTCGATACCGGCTCCCCACCCAGCTATGCCCGCGAACTGTACAACCGCTTCGTGGTGGAGCTACAGCACACCGGCTGTCAATTGGTGGTACTGGGGGGTAACCATGACTCAGTGGCAACCTTAAATGAATCGCGTGAATTGCTGTCTTGCCTGAATACGACCGTGATCGCCAACGCGCAGACTGAAACCGAACAGCAAATCGTGGTCCTGAATCAACGCGACGGCCAACCGGGTGCCGTACTGTGCGCCATCCCGTTCCTACGCCCGCGAGATCTGCTCACCAGCCGTGCCGGTGAATCAGGCGTACAAAAACAGCAGGCGCTGCAAGAAGCCATCGCAGAACATTACCAGACGCTCTATCACGCAGCCTGTGCACGCCGCGATGCACTCGGTCTGGCACTGCCTATCGTTGCCACGGGCCACCTGACGACCGTTGGTGTCACCACCTCCGATTCCGTACGCGATATCTATATTGGTACGTTGGACGCCTTCCCGGCCCAAGCTTTTCCGCCAGCCGACTACATCGCATTGGGGCATATTCACCGTGCGCAGAACGTCGCGAAATCCGAGCATATTCGCTATAGCGGCTCGCCGATCCCGCTCAGCTTCGACGAATTGGGCAAAGCAAAAAGCGTCTTTATGGTGGACTTCGCCGCAGGCGCCCTGCAACAGGTCAACGCGTTGGACATTCCCAGCTTTCAGCCGATGCAGCTTATTAAGGGCGATTTGGCGCAGATAGAGCAACAATTGCAGCAGTTTGCCGATTATAAAGGCGAGTTGCCAGTGTGGTTAGATATCGAAGTCGCGACACAGGATTATCTCAGCGACATTCAGCGCCGTATCCAGTTACTGGCCGATCAACTGCCGGTGGAGGTGGTGTTACTGCGCCGCAGTAAAGAGCAGCGGCGTCAGGCCATTGAACAGCAGGACAAAGAAACGCTCAACGAACTGAGCGTCAATGAGGTCTTCGAGCGACGGCTGGCACAAGAGCCTGAAATGGACGAAGAACGTCGGCAACGCATGAACCAGATGTTCCAGCAGGTGGTCGAGTCGGTGCAGCAGAACGACCAGGAGCCGAGCCAATGAAAATCCTCAGCCTGAGATTAAAAAACCTCAACTCACTACAGGGTGAATGGAAGATAGACTTCACCGCCGAGCCCTTTGCCAGCAATGGGCTGTTCGCCATCACCGGACCCACCGGTGCAGGTAAAACTACCCTGTTGGACGCCATTTGTCTGGCGCTGTACCACCAAACACCGCGCCTCAACGTCACACCGAGCCAAAACGAACTGATGACGCGTCACACAGCCGAGTCGCTGGCAGAGGTCGAGTTTGAGGTTAAGGGCGTCGGCTACCGCGCCTTCTGGAGCCAGCGACGCGCCAAAAATGCGCCAGACGGTAATCTGCAGGCACCTAAAGTAGAGCTGGCACTGCGTGAGGATGGCAAGATCCTGGCGGACAAAGTACGCGACAAGCTGGATCTTACCGCCGCTATTACCGGGCTGGATTTCGGGCGCTTTACCAAATCGATGATGCTGTCTCAGGGCCAGTTCGCCGCTTTCCTCAATGCTGACGCCAATGACCGTGCCGAGCTACTGGAAGAGTTAACCGGCACCGAGATCTACGGTCAGCTTTCTGAGCGGGTTTTCGAACAACACAAACAGGCCAAGATCGAACTGGACGCGCTGCATCAACGTGCCAGTGGTATTGAACTGCTGAATGATGAACAACGACAACAACTGGAAAACCAGTTAGTTGAATTAGGGGCACAAGAAAGCACCCTCAGCGGGCAAGCCCGCCAGCAGCAGCAAGCGTTGAACTGGTTGCAGTTTTGGCTACAAACGCAGCAAAAACAGCAGGAATATCAACGCCAGCTGAATGCTGTGGAGCTGGAGCAAACCGCGGCAGAACCGCAACTACAGCAACTGGCACGCAGCGAACCGGCAGAAAAACTGCGGCCACGGCTTAACGAACGTAACCGCTGCCGCAGCGATCAACAGGCATTGCAACAACAAATCACCCTGTTAACACAGCAGCAGACGCAACAACTGGCTCAAATGGAACCGTTGCATCAGGCGATGGAAAAAGCGCGTACCCAGTTGCAAGCGCATGTCGAACAGCAACAAACACAGCAGCGGCTGATTGACGAGCAAATCGTTCCACTTGATAACCAGATCGCCCAGTTGCAAAAAACACAGGCGGAACGGCAACACGCGTTCGATACCGCGGTACAGCAATGTACGAAACAAAAAGCGGACCTGGAACAACTCGACATTCAGCGTACCCAGTTGACCGCACAGGCCGGGCAACACCAGGAAAAGCTTAACGTTCTCACTGCCGCACTGACGACGCAGCAACAACAGCAACATACGCTGGAAATGCAGGCACCTCTGGCAGCACTGCGCCAGCGTCAGACTGAGTTGGCCGATCTGCGCCCCGTGCGGCAACAGCTTTTCAGCCTGTCATCACTGTCACAACAAATCGTCAAACGGCTGACACAGCAACGGCAAGAACTACGTGCAGGCCAGAGCGAACTGACCCAGTTGGAACCACAGCTGGAACTCGCCCGTCAACAATATAAACAACAGAAAGCCCATCAAACCGACGTTGAAAAAACAGTAGAGCTGGAAAAACGGATCGTGGGGTTGGAAGCCGAGCGAGCGCGTCTGCAACCCGGTGAGCCTTGCCCATTGTGCGGCTCAAATGCACATCCGGCAGTTGAGCAATACCAAGCGGTAAAGCTGTCAGAAACCGAAAAACGTCTGGAAGAAATGAAAATCCAGACCGAAGCATTACAAAAGAAAGGCGTCGAATTGCGGGCGCGTTACGATAGCCTGCAACAACAGTTACAGCGCCAACAGCAGACCATTGCACACGATGAACAGCAATTAGCTGAACATCTGCAAAATTGGCAACGTTTGACGGCGCCGCTGGCATTTGATTTTGGCTTGCAGGATACCGAACGTCTGCATGACTGGTTGAACGACTGCGAACAACAAGAGCGCGAAGGCCAGCAGCGTCTGACGCAGCACGAACAGGCGGCACTGGCGGTGCAGCAAGCCAAGGATGCGCTGGCCGTACTACAGGTGCAGCAGCAGCAAGCGCAACAGGAAAAAGCGCGCCTGGATGAGCGTTTCACCTTACTGGAGAAAAGCTACGCCGACGCTCAATTGCAGCAACAACACTTGTACCAACAGTGGCAACAAGGCGAAAACACGCTTGGTGAACAACGTGCGCAACGACTGGCATTGTTTGGCGAACAACAGGTCGTACAAGTTCGCGAGCAGCTACGCGCTCAACAAACGGCCTTTGAGCAGGCCAGCCATCAGGCAGCAGAACAGTGGCAAAAGGCACAGGAACAACGCGATCGTCTGAGCGGCCAACTTGCCGGATTGCAGCAACAGCTATTGCAACAAACCGAGCGACTGCAACAGGCAGAACAAGACTGGTTGCAGGCACTCACCGCCAGTGAATTCAGTGACGAAGCCGCGTTCAGTGCCGCATTGCTGGATGATGCCCAACGCCAACAGTTGCAACACTGCAAAGAACAATTACAACGGCGACACGTTGAAGCCCGTGCACTATTGGCACAGGCCGTTGACAGCCTGCAACAACACCAACAACAGCGCCCAGAAGGGCTGGATGAAACTCAGGCCGATCCTCACATCCTGAGCCAGAGTCTGGAAACACTGGCACAACAGTTAAAAACCTTGCAGCTACAACAGGGTGAAGTGCGTAATCAGTTAGAAAGTGACGCCATGCGTCGCATCAATCAACAGTCGCTGTTTGCGCAAATCAGCCAAAGCCAGCAGCAGTACGACGACTGGAGCTATCTCAATCAGTTAATTGGCTCCAAAGAGGGTGATAAATTCCGTAAGTTTGCTCAGGGATTAACCCTTGATCACCTGGTATATCTGGCCAATAACCAACTTGGCCGGCTGCATGGACGCTATTTGCTGCAACGTAAAACCAGCGACGCGCTGGAACTGCTGGTGGTGGATACCTGGCAAGCAGATGCATTACGCGACACTCGTACACTATCCGGCGGCGAAAGTTTCCTGGTGAGTCTGGCACTGGCACTGGCGCTGTCTGATCTCGTCAGCCACAAGACCAGTATCGATTCGCTGTTCCTCGACGAGGGTTTCGGCACGCTGGATGCAGAAACCCTCGATACTGCGCTGGATGCCTTAGACAGCCTGAATGCCTCTGGGAAAACCATTGGCGTGATCAGTCACGTTGAAGCGATGAAAGAACGTATTCCGGTGCAGATTAAAGTGAAAAAGGTTAACGGGCTTGGCATCAGCCGGCTGGAATCGCAGTTCCGATTAGAATAATCCGAGGTTACTGGCAGGCAACAGAGGATAAATGTGACCACGGCGGCAGTCCGCGCTGAAAAGCATTGAGCCGCCGAGGACAAGCGTTATCATGCTATTAATAACAGGATTGTTACTGTATGCCCGCCGCTTTTTAAGCCACCGCTTAAAATACCGAGGGTAGAGATATCTCAATACAGGCAAAACCTGACGCACAGGATCGCTCCCGTGCGTCAGGTTTTTTCGTTTTCAGCGCGCTGAAACATCCGGGAATAGCCATGAAGATCGCAAAAATACTCAATAATAACGTGGTGATTACGCTGGACGACCGTCAGGAAGAGACTGTCGTGATGGGAAAAGGCATTGGTTTTAAAAAGAAAGCTGGAGATCTGCTGGACGAAAGTTTGATCGAGAAGATCTTCACGCTGAACGGCAGCGAAATGGCTGAGCGTTTTAAAACGCTATTGTCAGAGATCCCATTGGCTTGTGTAACCACCGCCGACAAAATCATCACCCTCGCCCGCCAACGTCTTCCAGGCAAGCTGCACAACATCGTCTACATCACACTGACCGATCACATCCACTTTGCGTTACAACGCCATGCACAGGGGCTGGACATTAAAAACGTGCTGCTGTGGGAAATCAAAAAACTCTACCCGGGCGAATTTGCCGTCGGGCTAGAGGCGTTGGCGCTAATCGCCCAACGGCTGGGCACCACCCTGCCGGAAGACGAAGCAGGATTTATCGCCCTGCATCTGGTCAACGCGCAGTTGAATGATGAGATGCACAACACCCTGCATATCACCCGCGTGATGCAGGAGATCCTCAACATCGTCAAATACCACTTTCGTTTTGACTATAACGAAGAAGCCCTGAGTTATCATCGCTTTGTCACCCATCTCAAGTTTTTCGCACAGCGCCTGCTAGGGAAAAACTACGTCGACAGCGATGATGATTCGCTCTATCTGGTGGTGAAAGAGAAATACCGTGAGTCCTTCGCCTGCGCGGGGAAAATCAACCAACACATAGAAAAAAACTACCAGCATCAGTTAACCAGTGAAGAGATGATGTTTCTGACTATACATATCGAACGGGTGCGTAGCGAAAGCGAAGTGAAATAGCGTTAGAAAAATTTCGGCGTCTATTTTTGTGCAGAGCATTGACGAAAGCGCGGGCAAGCCCGCGCTTTTTTGCAACAGTTACTGCTGCGGCCACAACCAGGCTGCACCGCGAACACCGCTGGAGTCCCCATGCACGGCTTTGCGGATCGGGGTTTCACATTCGCCACCGAATACCCAAGACTTCACCAACTGTGGCACATGCTGATACAAACGGTCCACGTTGCTCATACCACCGCCCAGCACCACCACGTCAGGATCAAAAATATTGATCACATGCGCCAGCGATTTCGACAGCCGCAGTTCATAACGGCTGATAGCTTGCTCCGCCAAAGCATCGCCTTGCGCCACCAGCGTCATAATCTCATGCCCTTTTAGCGGGTTGCCACTCAGGCGTGCGTAGTCAGTGGCAAAACCCGTACCAGAAATAAAGGTCTCGATACAGCCTTGTTTGCCACAGTAGCAGGGGACCTCTGCACGAAAACGCAGTTCGTCATCGTCCAGCCACGGCAGCGGGTTATGTCCCCATTCGCCAGAGATACCGTTACCGCCTGAGTGCGCCTGACCGTTGATTGCCACCCCTGCACCACAGCCGGTGCCAATAATCACCGCAAACACCGTTTGTTTGCCGGCGGCTGCGCCATCGGTAGCTTCAGAAACCGCCAGGCAGTTAGCGTCGTTTGCGATACGCACTTCGCGTGCCAGCATTCTTGATAAATCTTTATCCAGAGGCTGGCCATTAAGCCACACCGAATTGGCATTTTTTACCAGACCGGTATAGGGCGACAATGTGCCGGGAATACCGACACCAACGGACCCCTGTTGGCCGGTATTCTCTTCCGCCAGCATCACCAGACCGGTAATGGCATCCAGCGTTTGCTGATAGTCATGACGCGGCGTGGCAATACGATGACGGAACAGCTCCTGCCCATCGTTGGCCAACGCGATTACTTCAATTTTGGTGCCACCCAGGTCGATACCAATGCGCACGATTTTTCTCCTCAATGCACCACAACGTTGCCACAGCCTAATATATTCAGTTGCCAGGATCACTCAATGACCGTCGAGTGTGACGGTGATGGCAATTTCCACATCCGAACACGTCCGTCTGCCGCTTATTAATTAGCCATCGGGTACACTGCACTTAAGCAGTTAACCTATTGATAACATTTTCCGCATAATATAATCCGGAGAGCAGCGATGAAACCTGCCATATTGATCGTCGATGACGATCCCGCTATCTGTGACGTGCTTTGCGACGTACTCAATGAACACGTGTTTACCGTCCATGTCTGCCACCGTGGCAGTGAGGCGTTAACCTTAATCAACCAGCAGCCGGATATTGCATTGGTACTGCTCGATATGATCCTGCCGGACACCAATGGCTTGCTGGTACTACAACAGATCCATCGCCTGCGACCGGATCTACCGGTAGTGATGCTGACGGGGCTCGGTTCCGAGTCCGATGTGGTGGTCGGTCTGGAAATGGGCGCCGACGACTACATCGCCAAACCCTTCAACCCACGCGTGGTCGTTGCCCGCGCCAAAGCCGTATTACGTCGTACCGGCGCACTGGCGCTGGAACCGGCTCCCCTTTCCCCCAGTAAACCCGAAGGCTGGCAGTTTAATGGTTGGTGCCTGGACACGAGCCGTTGCACATTGCATAACCCACAGCGACAACCGGTTGATCTCACCCAGGGCGAATACGGCTTGTTGCTGGCGTTGGTGCAACATGCGCGTAAAGTGCTGACCCGCGATCGTCTGCTGGAACTCACCCACAGCGAAACGCTGGAGGTGTTCGATCGTACCATCGACGTATTGATCATGCGGCTACGGCGTAAGATCGAAAACAATCCACATCAGCCCGAACTGATCCGCACCATTCGCGGACTGGGTTATGTCTTTGCTGCTGACGTCAGCCAGCCAGTGGCTGTCGCCTGATGTAATCCAGCAATTCCGGCAACGGTTGTGCGCCATCAATCGCGTTGGCGCATAAGAGGTTGAAACGCGCGCAGGCATGCGCTAGCTGCAACGTCTCCACCAAAGACCAGTCTTCATGGCTGGCGTATAACACTCCGGCACAGAAGGCATCCCCAGCACCAACGCTTCCGACGATCTCGGCTTCACTCACAGACCACGACGGCTGCCAACGTGCTTCACCCGACGTTTCCAGCCCGTAGGCACCTTCAGGGCAGTGGATCACCACTCTTCGCCGCACGCCGGACTGCAATAATTGTTCTGCGGCCTGCGCCATCAACGGCTGTTGCAACCTATTATCGGCCCCACGCAGCGCCAGTCCGGTAAACTCACCGGCCTCCAGTTCGTTGATCACCAGATAATCCAGCCAGCGCAAAGCCGGTAATACCAAGGGCCGATAACGTGGATCACCCTGGCGCGACACTAAATCTAATGAAGTTTGGTATCCACGCTGCTGCATTTGTGCCAAAAGACGTGCGCTGCGCGTGCCGAACTCCTCATCTGGGCGATCAAGGCTGTCGAGCAGCAGCAGATAACCCAGATGGAAAATTTTATGCTCGGTGTCCAAAGCGTCAAAATGGGCCAGATCCAGCAGCCGATTGGCACCGAGCGCATGAAAAAACGTCCGCTGCCCACCCGGTTCAGTCATCACTTGTGACATTGACGTTATTGCCACCTCGCTGCGCTGTACGAAACGGCTGTCGACCCGATGCTGCGTCAGCATCTGCAAAATGTAGTCACCATCGGCGTCGCAACCGATCAGCCCAAGCGCCGCCAGCGGTAAACCGGTTTCCATACGCGCCAGCGTCAACAACACATTAAGTGGCGCGCCGCCGGTGGCACGCTGACTGTGTTCAATTTCCACCAGCCAGCCCGGCTGTGGCCAGTGGGCAATTTGATGTACATGATCCACCAGCATGTTGCCCGCCGAAACAATGCCGCGGCGAGTCATCACAGACGCCCGGCACTGCCGAAAATATGCATTTGCTGTTGCACCACTTCACTGATCGACTGTTCCACCGCTAATAACACTTCGGCAAACTCATCGTAAATCGCGTGACGTTGCGTTATCCGCTGCTCAACCGCCCCCAGCGCGGCTTGTGACATACCCGTGTAGAAATTAATTTTGTGAATACCCAGGCCAATCGCCCGTTTAAAATCAGCATCGCTGATGCCAGAACCGCCGTGCAGCACCAACGGAATCCCTGCCTGCTGTTGGATAGCTGCCAATCGCTCAAAATCGAGCTTCGGCTCGCCTTTGTATTTGCCGTGAGCATTGCCAATCGCCACCGCCAACGCATCAATACCGGTAAATTCGACAAATTCGCGCGCCCGCTGCGGATCGGTAAATTTATTGCTGTCGGCTTCGCCGTACAGCGCGCCGCCTTCGTCACCGCCGACCGCACCCAGCTCAGCCTCTACCGAAACGCCGACCGCATGGCACATGCGAACCACTTCCTGCGTCTGACGCACGTTCTCTTCGTAGCTCAAACCGGATCCGTCAAACATCACTGAGCTGAACCCCAGCCGCAACGCCTGCACCACCGCGTCGAAATGCAGGCCATGATCAAGATTCAACACCACAGGGATATCATGCTGTGCCACTTCACTTTTAATTGCCGCCACCAAAGACTCCAGTGAGACATATTTAAAGTGCACTTCTGCAATATTGATAATAAAAGGTGACCGAGCCGCCTGCGCTGCCGCAAACAGCGCCCGCAGGAAGTGACTGTCGAGAACATTGAACGCGCCTAACGCATAGCCCTGTTGACGCGCATGTGCCAGCCCCTGTGCCAATGAAATCAATGCCATGGTGGTTCTCCTTAATCGATAAAGCGCAAGTATTCGTTACACAACAACCACTGCGGTGGCTGATCTTCCTCGATCTGGCTAAAACGCCTGAGCGGTGTCAGGAAACGGTTGTCATTGTCGTCATCGTTTACCGTCGATACTTCCCCTACCAGCACGTCGCCGAAGCCCTCTTCCCCCCAAAAACTGTGGTAGATACCCGGCGTCAGGCAAATGCTTTCTCCCGGTGCCAGCCGCAGCCGTGAACCGGCTGCGTGGGTCTGTTTGCAGCCGTCCAACGTTACGGTCACAGCGCTCTCAGCCAACGCTTCCTGCGAGTCCGCATTGTGTAACTCAACGATTAGGTTGCCGCCGCCACGGTTGATGATGTCTTCCCGCTTACGCCAGTGAAAATGCATCGGCGTTACCTGTGCTTCACGGCAATGCATGATCTTCTCCGCATAGCATTTGGCGTAGGGTTGCCCACCGGGTGAGCCATTGCGCAAGGTAAACAACGTGAGTCCCTGGCGGGCAAAATCATCGCCGCCGAACGCTGTGACATCCCAACCCAACTTCAGGTCAAACACCTCTTGCCACGGTTGGTGATCAAGCTGCCGCCAAACGGCGGGGCTGAAATGGGCAAAAGGTGGCAACTGAACGTCAAAACGGGCAAAAAAGTGCTGGGTTTGCTGCAGAATTTGGTTCACGGCGGAACGGTTCATGGTACCTCCGGAAGCGATGAAAGGATGTGGGGCCTGACATTACAGGCCCCGCCGATAAGAGATTATTTAACCGTCCAGCCTTTGTAGCTGCCGATATTGTTTTTATCGATCATAGTCACCGGGATCAGCACTGGGCCGGTCGGTGCAGGTTTACCTTGCAGAATGTCGTAGCCGATTTCGACCGCCTTGGCCGCCATAACCTGGGGATCCTGCGCAGGCGTCGCCACAAACAAGGAGTTACCACGTTTAAGTGCTTCTTCCCCGTCCGGCGATCCATCTACGCCAACGATAAAGAATTCGCTACGTTGTGCTTGCTTCGCTGCCAGATCGGCACCGATCGCTGTCGGATCGTTAATCGCGAAGACACCGTCGATCTTCGGATTGGCCGCCAACAGCGCAGTCATGATCTCCAGCCCGCCTTCACGGCTGCCTTTAGCGTTCTGGTTATAAGACAGCAGCTTGATCTCCGGATGTTTCTTCAGCTCGGTCATGCAACCTTCAACCCGGTTCTGTACGGCAGATACCGGCGGCCCATTGATGATCACCACATTGCCTTTCTCTTTCAGGCGATCGCTGATGTATTTACAGGCCATGGCGCCGGCCTGAGTGTTATCCGAGGTGATCGTGGCATCCGCGCCTTCGGCCGCCACGTCAACCGCCACCACCACGATACCGGCATCTTTGGCCCGTTTTACCGCCGGGCCGATGCCCTTGGAATCCGCAGCATTGAGAATGATCATATCGACCTTGGCAGCGATAAAGTTATCGATCTGCGCCACCTGCTGGCCAAGATCATAACCACTCGACACCAGCGTGACGTTAACCTTATCGCCCGCCAATTCACGCGCTTTCAGCTCAGCGCCCTTGGTGATCTGTACAAAGAATGGGTTGGCCAAATCCCCTACCGTAACCCCAATCGATTTCAACTCTTTCGCCTGCACCAACGAGGCACTGCCGAGCGCAGCGGTAACCAGTAAAGCGGTAATCAATGGCTTGAAACGCATAGTGTTTTCCTCATTATTTTCTGATCTACGAAAAACTTGCCCCGGTGGGCGCCAACCAACTGATCTCTATCACTCAACCTTACCTATGCATTTCAAGTTGCAGCCAGGCTGCCCAGCTAGTTCATCCCCAGGCCCTTGCTAAAGTTAAGTAACTGGGGTGGGCTAGTGCAGGTAACAACGCTGCAGCTTGAAAGACGACGGGTAAGAAATTAGTGTTGGTAGTTGCGGGTGCGGTACTTATCTATCAGCACAGCTATGATGATCACCGCCCCTTTGATCACCAACTGCCAGAAATAAGAGACGCCCATCAGCGTCATGCCGTTGTTCAGGGTGGCGATAATCAGCGCCCCCACCAGCGTGCCCGTAATAGTGCCAATGCCGCCGACAAAGCTGGTACCACCGAGGATCACCGCAGCGATCGCATCCAGCTCATAGCCCATGCCGAGGTTGCCGTTGGCGCTGTACAACCGTGAGGCACTCATTATTCCCCCCAGCCCTGACAGCAAACCGCTCATGCCATAGACGAACAGCAGCACCGCGCCGACTTTGATTCCGGTCAGGCGTGCCGCCTGGATGTTGCCGCCCACGGCATAGATATGTACACCCAGCGTAGTACGGCGCAGGATGAACCAGCACAGCGCGATCACGGCAAAGGCGATAATCACCAGCCAAGGGATCGGCCCCAGATAGGAGTTACCGATCCATTCGAAACTGATATTGGAATTAATAATGGTGGTGCCGTCGGCCAGCAGATAAGCGGCACCACGCAGGGCGGTATATGTCCCAAGCGTCACGATAAACGGCGGCAGGCCAGCGTAGGCCACCAAAAAGCCGTTAAACAGCCCCATGCCCAAACCGGCCAATAGCGCCAGCGGAATCGACATCCCGGCGAAGCCCGGCATCAATGAGACAGCCATTGCCACCACGGCGGTGGTCCCCAACATCGAACCTACCGAAAGATCGATACCGCCAGTCAGAATGATGAAGGTCATGCCCGCTGCCAGCACGATATTAATCGATGCCTGCCGGGCAATATTCAGTAGGTTGGCATCGGTAAAAAAGTTTGGCGCAACAAAACCGAACACAGCGACGATCAAGATCAATATCGGCAAGATACCGACGGTTTGCATCATATCGCCCAACAATGCCCGTTTTAGCGTTGGATTCTTTGCACCTGGCGGCAGCGAGTTCGATGTCATGGCAGGCTCCTTGAGCGTAGGGGTAGAATTATTCATGGCTGGCGCTCTCCAAAACGGGTTCGACGCCAGTGGCCAGCGTCATAATGTTTTCCTGGCTGATGTCACTGCCGTTCAGCTCCCCGGCGATGCTACCTTCATGCATCACGTAAACCCGATCACTCATGCCTACGACCTCAGGCAGTTCACTAGAGATCATCAGGATCGCTACCCCCTGCTGCGCCATCTGGCTCATGATGCGGTAAATTTCGCTCTTGGCACCGACGTCAACACCGCGTGTCGGTTCATCGAGGATCAGAATGCGCGGGCCGATCGCCACCCAACGTGAAATCAGCAGTTTTTGTTGGTTACCGCCAGACAGGCCACCCGCCCGAACCTGGGCGTGTGGCACGCGGATATTCAGCAGGCCGATGGCGTCACTGGAAATTCGCTGTGCTTTTCGTCGGTTAAGCAGGCCATAGCGTCCGTCGCGCTCCAGCGTCGCCATAACGATATTTTCATGCGCAGCCAGATCGAGGAACAAGCCCTGCTCTTTGCGGTTTTCGGTGAGAAAACCGATGCCCAGCGCAATGGCGTCGCGCGGTGAATGGATATTGGCCGGTTTGCCATCAATTTCTACCGTACCGCCGCTGGACTTGCGCACACCGAAAATCAACTGCGCCAGTTCGGAACGGCCCGCGCCCACCAGCCCGGCAAGACCGACGATCTCTCCGGCACGCACCTGTAGACTGATCGGTTTCACTTTCTTGCCATCGGTCAGGCCGTGTAGCGTCAGGCGCGGCTCGCCCACAGCAATACCTTGTTCCTTGTTGAACAAATCGCTCAGTGGACGGCCCACCATCATGCGCACCAATTCGCTGGCAGACAGTTTGTCGCGCATCAGGCTGCCGACATACTGCCCGTCGCGCAGCACGCTAACACGATCCGACAACTCGTAGACTTCCGCCATACGGTGGCTGATGTAAATGATCGCCATCCCCTCATCGCGCAGACGCTTGATTAACTCAAACAACCGCTGCGTCTCTCGCGAAGAAAGCGCCGCCGTCGGCTCATCCATGACCAGGATGCGGCTGTTGCGGTGCAACGCACGGGCAATTTCCACCTGTTGCTGCTCGGCAATGGTTAATCTCATCACCCGATCGCCGGCACTGAACTGCGCGCCCAAACGATCGATCACCTTCTGGGCTTCCAGCAACATCTGCTGGCGCTTCACCAGGCCGCCGCGCTGGATCTCGCTGCCCAGAAAAATGTTCTCCGCTACCGTTAGATTCGGTGCCAGATTCATTTCCTGGTAAATCAGCGTGATACCCGCCGCCAGGGCATCTTTTGGCCCTTTAATGGCAAACGGCTGCCCATCGATAAAAATTTCCCCGCTGCTGGCGATATACGCGCCGGCCAATATTTTCATTAAGGTACTTTTACCCGCGCCGTTTTCACCCATCAGCGCGTGGATCTCCCCGCGATAAACCGTCAGGTTGACGCCCTTCAGCGCATAAAACTGACCAAAACTCTTGGCGATGTTGTGCATTTCCAGAATCGGGGTTGCGCTCATCGTCATACCTCAGGTTGCGGTTCGGATTAAGCGCAGTTAACCACGCATAAATAAATGCAAAATGTCAGCGGCTGTTCATCTTTGTCATATTGTTAATGGAACGAGGATCTATACTGCGAACAGTCAGTTACGGGAGATACGATGCGCAGATTGCCATTCCTTGCCGGCGCACGTGGGCGCTTGCTGATGTTCAACCTGCTGGTGGTGGCGGTGACGCTGATGGTCAGCGGGGTAGCGATCGTCGGCTTTAACCATGCGGGCAAACTGCAAGAACAGGTGCAGGCACAGACACTGAAAGAGATGAACGGCAGTATGGCGTTGAGCCGGGACACCTCAAACGTGGCGACCGCTGCCATTCGGCTTTCGCAAGTGGTGGGTGCATTGGAGTATCAAAGTGAATCCGCCCGGCTTAAACAGACTCAGTTGGCACTACAGGCTTCACTCAGCCGGTTGGCAGAAGCGCCGCTGGCACACAGTGAACCCGCACTGGTCAAACGCATCATCAGCCGCAGTAACGCATTAGAAACCAGTGTGACCCGTATGCTGGATCTCGGCCACGCACGACACCTGCAACGCAATATTCTGCTCAGCGGCTTGTATCAGTCACAAAGTACGCTGCGACATATCGCCAGCCTTAACCAACGCCTTAACCTGAATCAACCTTCGCAACCGCTACTGAGTCAGATTGACCGGCTGTTGGCCATCGCCATTCAAACCCCAACGCCTAAGGCCGCGGCCCAACAGCTTGATAGCGTCATGGCTTACTGGCCGCAAAACAGCCCAAATGGGTTAGTGGATGAGAAAATGCGGCAGTTTCGGGAAAACGAACAACGGCTACTGCCAGAAACACTGGAATTAGAACAAAGCGATCTCGCCCTAGCCTATTATACCTACCATATCAAAGCGTTAGTGGCGATGCTCAATGACGACATTAATCTCTACGTACAGAAGGTGGCGGACGAATCGGAGCTGCGAACCCATCAAACCCACCATGAGCTCAGTTCCATCAGCGTATTTATTGGCCTGTTCGCACTGCTGGCGTTGGTGATTACCGGCTTCGCTGGGTTGTATATCTACCGCAACCTTGGCTCGAACCTGACAGCAATCGCTAACGCCATGACGCGGCTGGCGCGTGGTGAGCGCGATGTCAGCGTACCCGCGCTGCAACGCCGCGATGAATTGGGCGACCTGGCGCGCGCATTCAACGTTTTTGCACGTAATACCGCCTCGCTGGAACAGACCTCCCGCCTGTTGAAGGAGAAAAGTACCCAGTTGGAAACCACGTTTCTGGCCATGCGTGACGGCTTCGCGCTCTTTGATAACGACGGCCAATTGGTCGTGTGGAACCCGCAATATCCTCTTTTGTTGGGATTAAACGAACACCAGTTACACCGGGGCCAACACTACCGCGAACTGCTGCAACACGTGACACCTCCGGCGGGTCAACGCTGGGATGCGGTGTTGGCTAATCTCTCCAGTGAACTGCCTCAGCCGCAGGAGCTCCGGCTAAGTGATGGCCGTACGGTCGAGCTGCGTTTTAGCCCGGTACCCAATCGAGGTGTGGTCAACGTGGTGCTGGAACGTACTGAGCGTAAAGCGTTAGAAGAAGCACTGCTGCACAGTCAGAAAATGAAGGCTGTCGGTCAGCTCACCGGCGGATTGGCGCATGATTTTAATAACCTGCTGGCAGTGATTATTGGCAGTCTGGAACTGACGACCCAACAGACCCAAGATGCACAAACCGAACAGCGCATTGCCCGCGCACTGAAAGCGGCTGAACGCGGGGCGCAACTCACCCAGCGACTGCTGGCGTTCTCTCGTAAACAGGCACTGCATCCACAGGCCATCACTCTTCACGTTCTGGTGGATAATCTGCAAGAGCTGTTACGTCATTCACTGCCCACAACGCTCTCACTGGTCATTGAGTCTCAGCATCCCGGCTGGCCAGCGTGGGTTGATGCTAATCAGTTAGAAAATGCGCTAATCAACCTGGTGGTCAACGCCCGGGACGCCATGGAGGGCCGCAGCGGAATAGTGAAAATCCGGACCTACAACCAAAGAGTGGTGCGCAGCGGCGGCAAGAAGCAGGACATGGTGACGCTGGAGGTGATCGACACCGGATGTGGCATGTCGGAAGAGGTCAAGGCGCAGGTGTTCGAACCCTTCTTCACCACCAAGGCCGTGGGTAGCGGCAGTGGACTTGGGTTGTCGATGGTTTACGGCTTTGTTCGCCAGTCAGGTGGCCGGGTACAGATTGAAACCACACCGGGCCAAGGTACGTTGGTGCGCTTGCAGTTGCCACGAGCGCCTACGCCAGCACAGATTGAAGCACCGCCCCTGACACCTGAGGAAAATGACGGCAGCAACAATCTGGTGCTGGTGTTGGAAGATGAAAACGACGTGCGCCATACGCTGTGTGAACATCTACACCAGCTCGGCTACCTGACGCTGGACTGCGCGGACAGCCATGAGGCGCTGGCATTGTTGCGACAAACCCCAGATATTGGGGTGCTGATAAGCGATTTGATGTTGCCGGGTGAACTGGACGGTGCACAGGTGATTGGGCTGGCGCGAGAGATTAATCCGCGCATCACAGCCCTGCTGATCAGTGGTCAAGATATACGTCGTAATCACGAAGATACGCTGCCTAATGTTGAATTGCTGCGCAAGCCTTTCAGCCAGCGTCAGCTGGCGTTAGCGCTGCAACGGGCACGTCGCTCAAACGCGGTCGACGACGCAATTCAGAGGGAATGAGGCGATTTTTCGCCTCTGATTCGTTATTATGCCGCCCTGCTTTTGATGAATAAGCGTGCCAGATGCACGCCCAGCCAGGGATAACATTATGCTGTGGTTTAAGAATTTGATGGTTTACCGTTTGAGCCGCGAAGTTGCGCTAAACGCGGATGAAATGGAAAAACAACTCAGCGCTTTTGCTTTCACCCCGTGCGGCAGCCAGGACATGGCGAAAACCGGCTGGGTCTCCCCGATGGGTTCCCACAGCGAATCACTGACACACGCGGTTAACGGCCAAATCGTTATCTGCGCGCGCAAGGAAGAAAAAATCCTGCCGTCGCCGGTCATCAAACAAGAGCTGCAGGCCAAGATTGAACGCCTGGAAGGTGAACAGCACCGCAAACTGAAGAAAACCGAGAAAGACGCGCTGAAAGACGAAGTGCTGCACAGCCTGCTGCCACGTGCCTTCAGCCGCTTTAACCAGACGTTCATGTGGATCGATACCGTCAACGATCTGATCATGGTTGATGCTGCCAGTGCTAAACGCGCGGAAGATACACTCGCGCTATTGCGCAAGAGTCTGGGTTCATTGCCAGTGGTCCCCTTGACCATGGAAAGCCCGATTGAATTGACGCTGACTGAATGGGTGCGTTCCGGCGAACTGCCAGCAGGTTTCATCATTCAGGATGAAGCGGAACTGAAGGCAATTCTGGAAGACGGCGGCGTTATTCGCTGCAAAAAACAGAACCTGATTAGCGATGAGATTGCAGTGCACATTGAAGCCGGCAAGTTGGTGACCAAATTGGCGGTGGACTGGCAAGAGCGTATTCAACTGGTACTGGCGGACGACGGCTCGCTGAAGCGTCTGAAGTTTGCTGATGCGCTGCGTGAGCAGAATGACGACATCGATCGTGACGACTTTGCTCAACGTTTTGACGCCGACTTTATCCTGATGACCAGCGAACTGGCAGCGTTAATCAAGAACACCATCGAAGCTCTGGGTGGCGAAGCTCAGCGTTAATCGCCAAAGGCGCAAATTGTTGCGCCTTTGCAAAACACACCGCATACCCAAATTAATTGGAGTTGCAGCCAGGCGGCAAGTGCGAGAATCCCCAGGAGCTTACTCAAGTAAGTGACTGGGGTGAGTGCACGCAGCCAACAACGCTGCAGCTTCAAGTAAGAAGGGTATGGATTACTTACTTAAATAACGGCACAGATAGGCGGTCGCGTCGGCCACTTGCAGGTTGAACTCACTGTGGGCCGGTACGAAGAATTTCTCTCCTGGCGTAAACACCTGCCAGTCCGGTGAGCCCGGCAGCAACACTTTCAATGCCCCGGTAATCACAGTCATTTCTTCCGGCTGGGCAGTGCTGAAGGTGTATTCACCCTCTTCCATAACACCGACGCTGGTAAGACCGATGCTGCTACTATCGAAACCGATAGACTTCACTTTTCCGGCAAAATACTCGTTCACTTTCAGCATAACTGTCACCCGCGTAATCAACTTTATGGGAAATCCATATTGGGGGATTGCGGTTGATCTGTCACTGGTTTTTCTCGCGAAATGCGATCGTGGCGCAGAGTAAAGTTCTGCTGGGTGATTGAGTACCAGCTAGCCATTCTGGATTCGTGCCCAAAACCGCGCCGTGCAGCGGCTTCAGACAACAGCCTGCGATTTTATTCTATTTTTAAATCAGTCAATTAGCTCAGCAGCTAGCTTGGCAACCAATACGTTGGACAACAACACCGGGATTTCAAGCCGCGCCTGCAAGAAGTCACGATGCCGACGGTGATAGCCAATGCAGTCGAGCACCACCACTTGCGCCCCCTGTTGCTGTAGCTCGCACGCGGCCAATGCCAACGCAGCGTCATCTGCCAGATAGGGGCTGGCCACGGCGAAACAGGGCGGCGTCGCCAGCAATTGCCATTTACTCGCTTGCTGGGTGATTTGCTCTGCAACCGGCACCACAATACCCACCCGATGTTGGCTGACAATGGCAGAAATCAGTGGAGGAATAATGCGGTCCGGTTCCAGCAATAGCGCCTGTTGTGCGTGCAGTTGGCCGAATTCACCGGTGCACAACAGCAAAATCACCTCACAGCCATCTGCTTCAAGCTCACTGATTTTTTGCTGCAACCCTTGCTCGACCCGTGAAGCCGCCAGCATGACCTGCGTACCGTCCAGCAGGCGAGACACCAAAACTTTCTCGCCCTCTAGTGGCCTGTAGCGTTCGTCAATCTGGGCAGCATTCAGCCCATCGAGCAATCCGACATGCCTCACCTGTTCAGCAGGCAGATAAGCAGACAACAATGGCATGATGTCGTTGCGTGGTGCCTGACCGATCGTCAGCGTAGCCAATGAGGCATTCATCAGGTTATTTCCTTTTTTGCAAGTGGCTCAGGCTGCCGTACAACGCCAGCAGCTGCGCATATTCATCGGTCTGGTAAAACTGACAGGTGCCGCGCCCAAACTCTTTCGCCACTTCCACCGCGAACTTGACGGTCAACGCAATATCCACTTCATGGCTGGCACCGGTACCGCAACCCGGTACCACCGACTCGGTGCAAATCGCCACGCCAACCACCGGTGCCGACGTTGCAGTCGAAGGTTGCAGAATACTGTTCAGATGATGCACTCCGTTACCGTACGGTGTTATGTCCTGCGTCGTGATCGGGAAGGTCACCGCCGGTCGTCCACTGGTCATCTCCATAATCCGCAGCAGATCTTCGGCCACCCGCAGGATGTAGCCTTCTTTCACCGTTGGCGACAACGCGTAGCCTTTGTGATTAATGATGCGATTCCCCTTGGTGGTGTCGATGGACAAAATCGCATCGGCCTCCGGTACCACTTCATTATCGTTCATCGTCACGTCGTCGATCGGCGAATCCATAAAATCGACGGGATCATGCGGACGAGTCGGGGCATCCGGACAAATATGGGTGGTGATGATCACATCGCCCGCCAGCACATCGCCCTTGCGCTGCATTTCCGCCAGCTTCAGCGCACTGGCTACCGCGGCTATCGCCCCGTCGCCGTCAGACACCAGGCCAATACGCGTTGGCCGTGCACCAATACCACCCAACCGGCCGATAATGCCCAACGTCGGCGCATTTCCCCCCTGGCTTTTACCGGCGCTGCCAGGGATCTCGATACGCACGAAGTCGGTCGCGCCCTTCGGCCCACTGGCACGCAACGTGCTGGCGCGGATGCCGGGGTAGGCCGTGAATAGATCGACCACCTGCTGACCGTTCACATAGGCACTATCAATTAATTCAAAAACCTGCAGCGTTTGTTGCAAACTCATAATTGGCTGACCTCACAATTTAACCGGATGGTTATTTCCCTTTGCTGGAAAATATGGAATTGAAGAAGCTGTACAGCGCGTCACCAGCGATAAAACCGGCGGCCATGATCTCCATTGGCGTGCGGCCCTTATCACCCCAACGCCGAATAATCAGGATCCGCAGAATAATGCCGACAATCACCGCCCAGCCCGCCAGCGCGTTGTTGATCAACAGGCCTGTGGCTAGCAACACGCCGAGTTGGCGTTTTGGCCCACCGATCAGTTGCACGATGGCGCCAGGGATCGCCCAGATCAGCAGACTGTAAGCAATACCCGGTTGAGCCCCCGCCTCGATCGTTTTGGCGTACACACGTGCGACCGGTGGGATCAAGTCCTGCAGGAAGTAACTGGTATACGTGAAGTACACCACAGGAATAGCAATGACAAAGGCGATCAGTGCAGCGAACAGCTGGATCCGGCGCCCCAACAGCTCATGCTGCAAATCTTTACCGTAGCCACGCAAGATAAAACCGGCTTTTAGATCAAAGCCCATATCGGCAAACGCCGGACCGGTAGCAGCAGTAAATCCGGTTAGCACGCACAGTGCCAACGGTGGGAAACCAATCAGAATGCCGATAATCAGCGTGATCAGTGCCACGGCAAAAGCGGGGAACCAACCGGAATGCATGGCGGCAATACCGACAATCAACTCATGCACAAAGGCAGCAAACGCGGCGTAAATCACAAACAGCACCAACATCGTTAGCGACATCTCGCTGTACAATCCCCCCGCCAACGCCAACAGTGCGGCAATAACGATATAACCCACAGCGCCCAACCCAAGAGCCTTACGCACCTCGGTATCGGCCTGGTTATAACCGGCTGTATCGGCTCGTTTGCTGCGGATCACCTGCACGACCTGGATCAACGCCACCAACCCGGCACCGACCATTACGCCATGGGGAATAAAATGAGCGTTGATGTCGAACCCTGCCATTGGCTCTGCGTAAGCACGTAACAGCAGACCCACACCAAACATACTCAATGCCCAAATATTGCCTATAAACGCGGTACCGAATGCGGCCATTGGGATCTTAAGCATCGAACCGGCGATACCCACCACCACGCCGACCACCAGTAACCATGCCTGCTTGCCACCCCGATCGCCGGCCTTAATCGCCTCCGCTGCTGCAACGCCCGGCGGCCAGGCATTGGCTGCGGGAAAGATTTTGGTGTCAAACATGCGATACAGCAGATAGGCATCGAGCAGCATCGCCACTGCAACCCCGCAAAACATCGGCAAGATCAACTGCGGTTGTTCCATCACATAGGGTACGGCAATCGGCATCAACAATGCGTTGGCAGCCCCAAACGTGGCGGAAGAAATCACCGTTTGCGCCAAGTTTTGTGTATGTACCGAACGGTAACGTTGAAACATCTGTAGCGGAATACGCGCCAACAACATGGCGAGCAATGCACCAATAATCGACGTATTGGGCGTCACACCCAACGTGGTAATCAGTTGTACGCCAATAATAGCCCCAACGATGGACAGCAACACCATCACCAGCAACGTACCGATATCTTTCAATGGATTAATGGGTATATTTTCTTTCATCTTTTTCATTCCCCTGAATATTGACTGGCGCACGGCAATAATATTTTTATGGCGAAAGACACCCATCACAGTTCCATTATTTGGAACTGTGAGCTGACTGCGTTATTTATTACCCACAACGCTAATTCATATAATTAACGAATACCCTGGTGTTGATTTCGTTAATTAGAGGGGCTAGCGGCTTGTTTTCGGTGCGTTATTTGATCTGTTGCCAATAATCATCACCAAATTTTTCTGCTAATTTCCGTGATACCGCCATCAATGCTTCGAGCACACTGGGAGAAAACGGTTTGTCCTCCTCCTGTGTAGCGAAGGATAAACATAGCCCTACGGTCTCATTGCGATGTTTATTGGTCACCGCAGTCGCCAGCGAACTGATGCCATGCAGCGTTTCGTTGCGTGCCAAGGACCAACCTTGCAGACGGATTTGCGCCAACTTGCTCAACAGCGCATCCAACGTTTGTGGAGCATTAGGTGAGACCGCGCGATAACCAGTGGCAAAACGTGTAATCACCTGCTCATCGCACTCACGCGCCAGTATTGCCCGCCCCACAGACGTTTCCGCCACCGGTGAACGACTGCCCGCTGGCGTCACCACCTGCAGGAATTGGCGACCAGGGAACATGCGCATCACCATGATCTCCTGTGCCTCCAGTACTGAAACATACCCCGTACAGTAGGTCTGTTGGCTAAGCTGCACCATGCTGGAGGCTACACTGTCTACCAAGGGTGTCGACAAATAATGGCTGGATACTGATAACAACAAACGCCCGATTTTATACAACTTGCTGTCAGGATCGCGCTCCAACATGCCCTGGGTTTCCATGGTCTGCAGCAGGCGCGATACGGTACTTTTTGGCAGCGCCAATTGATTTACCACATCGCTAAATGAAATACCGGGTTGACCGTGCATCATCTGTTGTTGTGAAAATAATTTTAATACCGCTGCAGCATTTTCCAGGGTTGTCATAATTTGCCTTGTTCCACTATATGGAACCAAGTTCCTGTTTGATAATTAGAAACTAAAACTCGTACAACTTATCGTCAAGCAGTTTATTTTTCATTCTGCCGATTAATACCAGCGCATGATCCTTTGTTAAATTAAATGCAGAAAATAACGCCGATAAAACCCGTTAATTACCACGCAATTATTCGATGATGGCGGTATAAACCAGCATGTCATGCTAATTCTGCATCACGTAATGAGAAAATGAGTGAGTGTGGACAATGGAGTGAATAAAGAAACCGGCCTGACGCCGGTTTCTGGGGATATCAATTAATCTTCCAGCGCAGGATCTTCGTAGCGATGCTTGGCATCAAGCGCTTCCTGCTCGGTGGGATGCTCACTGAGCAGCGTGTTCGGCTCAATGTCATCGGTTCGCACCTCAAAACGGTGCATATGCAAACTCGGATCGCCCCGGTCAACGGCGACCACTCGGGCGGTTCTCGGATAACCAGGTCGGTCATTTTCGCGCATGCTGATCTCCCGTGTGATTCCACAAGCTTAAGTATAGCAGCGGTATTTATACCGACACGCGTGACCCCAGGTCGCGATCGTCGTGACCACCTTCCAGCAATTGTGTCAATTCATCGCAGGCGCTGATTTTGCCGTCATGCACAGTGAAATGCGCCAGCACCTTGACCAGACTGTAGCTACCATCCCGCTTGAGTACTCGCACCTGATGGTGCGTCAACACAGCATTGCCCTGTTCAGCAACCGCGACAAACGTCAGAGTCATGCTGCGGGTGAGTTGCTTCAGCAATGCCATATGCTGAACAAACTGCGAATAATCGAGCGTTTTGCCATCCACCTTCTGCTGGTAATCCGCACAGAAGAATTCAGCGATCAGCGCTGGCTGGTGTTTTGGGGAAGCAACGATCTGTTGCAACGCGTCGAGCACTATGGCGGTTGGGGTATTCGAGGTCATCAGCCTTCTCCAACAATTGCATGATGCGGAGATCATAGCGTTGCCTGAGCATGGCATAATAACCGTACTCAGACTTTTTATACTGAAAATCGGCCAATCATTATGATTCTGCAAAGCGAGCGACTTTGGCATGAAAAAAAGCACCTGACACCGTGGCACCAACATACCGACGGGCAAATCTATTTGTTAACCCATGGCATGATCGCGTTGGAAACCCACGAGCGGCAATGGGCAATGACCGCAGGTAATATCGGTTGGTTGCCACCCCATTGCGCACATCAGGCGCTGGCGTGCGGCAATGTTGCAGGCTGGAGTTTGTATCTGCCGGAAACTTACTGTCGTGGACTACCGGAACAGCCGCGTCTAAGCACCGCCTCTGGATTAATTCAAGCGTTAGTGGAACGCATTACCCTCTTCGCTGGGCAAAGGTTGAACGCGCCGCAACGGCGGCTATTACAGGTATTGTTGGATGAGGTACGCACGCAGGAAAGCACTCCGCTGCAATTGCCGCTACCGCAGGACGCACGGTTGTTGAAAATTGCGCGTGCGTTGCTGAACGAGCCAGCTGACAACCGGAGTCAAATTGAATGGGCTAGCTGGGCCGGACTGAGCGTCCGCACTCTGAGCCGCCGCTTTATTGGCGAAACGGGCGTCACTTTCGCCCGCTGGCGTCAGCAAGCCCGTGTGATCCGCTCACTGGAGCCATTGTCGCGCGGTGAATCCGTCAATCGGATTGCCGGTGAGTACGGTTACGAAAATGTCAGCGCTTATATTGCCGCTTTCCGTCAACGCTTTGGCATCACTCCGGGGCTGTATTTTACGTCGCACCAAGCTGTTCAGGGACGTGATTAGTCTTTCCACCCCAAACCGCAGGCACCTGAAGCTAACGATGCAGTTAGGCACAATAAAGCGACAGTGAGGGGGAACAGAGGGGAAATGCAGGCGAATCGGGCACAACCTACTGTGCCCGCCAATGTCATCTACGGATTACTTTACCGTTTCACGCTGTAAAGCAGCCAGGATCTGTGCCACCACCTGTTGCGGGTTGCCGGTACCGTCCATCACGTAATGCGCAGCTTCCTGATACAAGGTTTCACGTGCTGCCAACACTTCCAACATCTCTTCGGCAATCGGACGGCCGGTCAATGTTGGGCGCTGCGCGTCTTGTGGGTATTCTTCCAGTCGCTGTGCCAGCACGTCAGCCGGTGAGCGTAGGTAGATCACCGTACCGTGCTGACGCATAAAGCGACGGTTCTCTTCTGCCAGGATTGCGCCACCACCGGTGGCAACTACAGTTGACGGTTGCGTCACGGTTTGCAACGCAATGCTTTCACGGCGGCGAAACCCCAGCCAGCCTTCTTTTTCTACCATTTCCGCCACGCTCATCTGCGTGGTCTGCTGCATAAACAGATCGGTATCGATAAATTGATAGCCCAGTGCCAACGCCAGTGCATTGCCCACCGTGGTTTTACCGGCTCCGCGAGCGCCGACCATGAAAATGGTTTGTGTCATTACGGGTTGTCCCTTATACGGTGACGTGATTGCGTTTGCACACCAGAATCCGGCGTGCAGATCGTGCGATGGCGTAGTTGCTGCATCATACCGCCATCCACCTGTATTTCAATATTTACGATAGTGTAAATTCCATGGCACAGCGGCTATCTGCAGCAAAGCCATGCGCGCTGTCTTCAGCCAACTGATGCCTCAATGTTGCACTGAGTTGCTCGACGGCGATCGGTTTGAATCCAAGGCGCTGGTAATAGGGTGCGTTCCAGGGCACATCAATAAACGTCGTCAACGTTAAACGCTGCGCACCTTGCAATGCCGCCTGCGCGGCAACTTCCGCGATCAAACGACGACCGATACCCTGACGTTGCCAGTTTGCGGCGACCGACAGCTCGGCGATATGCCAATCTTGCGGTTGCGGTATGACAGCAATAAATCCGACCACCTCCCCCGCTGCACTTTCCATCAACCACGTATGTTGCCGCTGAATAAAATCAGCATGCTGCTGAGGACTCATCCCGGGTTCTTCGGCAATAAAACACCAGGCGGGATGCTGCAGAAAGAGCTGCGCTGCCGAGCGCTCAACGGCGATCATCTGAGTAATATCCGGCTGTTGTGCCAAACGTATTTGCAGGCCCATCGTGATCTCCTTAACGAGAGGGGCGGCTATTTAACCAAAATATCCCGACGGCAGATACCCGCCGCCGGGAACGGGTTCCTTCTCACACCATTAGAAGTCGACGCTGGCACGCAGCACCACTTCACGTGGTTCTCCCACAGCAACGCGCAAATTGCCGCCGCTGGAAGGGTAATAGGTTTTGTCGAACAGATTCTTCACGTTTAACTGCCATTTCACCCGATAGCCATTCACCGGCAGAGTGTAAGCAGCAAAAGCGTCGGCAACAGTGTAGTTGTCGAGATTAAAACTGTTGGCGGCATCGCCTGGACGGCGCCCCACATAACGTGCCCCTGCGCCCACTCGTACGTTATCTCCGCTATATAACCCCGTAGAGCCCAGATCCTGCGTCATAAACAGCGAGGCAGTATGACGCGCCACGTTGGTCATTTCTTTGCCTTTGTTGTCAGGATCATCCACTACGCGTGCATCGGTATAGGCATAAGAACCAATCAGGCTCAATGAGTCGGTAATGTTGCCTGCAACATCCAGCTCCACACCTTGGGAACGTACGCGCCCTGCGGTACGGGTGACAGTTTCACCATTCACCAATTCGTTGACCATCACGTTGCGTTTAGTGATATCAAACAGCGCCAAAGTCCCGGTAATACCGTTGGGTAACTCAACCTTGCTACCCACTTCCCAGGCCTTACCCTGTTCCGGTGGCAGCGAATCAATCTGGCTGGCAATGGAAGAATTCGGTTTGAAAGATTCTGTGTAACTGCTGTACAGCGAGACATAAGGCGTCAGCTTGTAGACGACCCCGGCGCGCGGTATCAATTTGCTATCAGAACTGTCGGTATTGGTGACAAATGGCCGCCCTTTCCCGGCAAAAACGTCAAAGGCGTCATAACGTAACCCGCCCATCACCAGCCACTTTTCGGTCAGTTGGACAGAATCCTGCATAAACCAGCCATAACTGGTGAGGTTTTCACGCTGATCACTGTCTTTAGCACTGACAGCATTCGAAGTGGGCATCAGACCATACACCGGATTATAGATGTTGAAATCGCTGTTCTTTTTGCCGCGGATCATATCACCGCGATAGGTGCGGTTATCTTCAAAATCAAACCCGAACAGCATCTGGTGGTTGGTTTTTCCCCAGTCGACGTCGCCATTGACCGTCAGCTGTACCGCGTTGGCATGGCTGACAGCATGGGCCGTGGAATCGGCCTGGCGTGACAACACACCCGTATCAGGATTCAGTGCCAACGCGCGCGCCTGGTTGTCGCTGTAGCTATTGCGGCTGTAGGCGTAGGTCAGCGAGCTTTTCCAGCTCTCGTTCAGTACTTGATCAACTTGCAGCGTAACGCTGTCCTGATCGCCACGCGTGGCGTTATAGCTTTCGTCAAAACGTCGGTCGCGCGGCGTATTCACCGGCTTACCGGTGCGTGAATCAATGATGGTCCCGCGATCAAAGGGCACCAAATATTCCATATGTTCGTAAGCCACGCGTACCGTAGTGCTTTCGCCGTACCACATCAGCGATGGCGCGATCACCGTTTGGCGATTACGTCCAAAGTTGCGCCAGTAGTCAGTCTCGTCGTGATCGACAATCATCCGATAGGCAAAACCTGAAGTCCCCAGTGGCCCGGTAACGTCCAACTGGCCGCCACCGCCCTTAAAGCTACTACCCCAACCTTCCACATGAGTGTGCTGCTGCAACTGCGGCTTTTTAGTGATCATATTGATCATTCCGCCTGGTTCACCCATGCCGTATAGCATCGAGGCCGGACCTTTCAATACCTCAACCCGCTCGGTGGTCGGAGTAAAGTTGCGTGCCTGCACCGAACGCACCCCGTCGCGCAGAATTGAGCCGTCGCGGTTATCGCCAAAGCCACGTTTCATTACCGCGTCCTGAGTCCCTCCCAACGTGTTTGCCTGGGTGATGCCGCTAACGTTATACAGTGCCTCGTCCAGGCTACTAACAGCCTGATCGGTAATCACTTGTTGCGGAACGACATCGATAGCCTGTGGCACGTTCAGCAGACTGGTTTCGGTACGGGTGCCGGTCACGCTTGTCAGCGGCTGATAGCTTTTCACACCGTCCGATTCTGGTTGACCAACCACCACCAGAGTTTCGCTCTTTTCTGCTGTTTTGTCGGCGCTGAACGCCGGTGCCGATGCACAGGCCGCCAGAGGCAATGCGCACCACCAGCCACGCTGGGTGTTATTCATTATTTAACTGACTCCAATAGGTCCCTGAAAAAGGTAACGGCAAAAATTGTTGATATAACTGCTTAAAGGTCTGCTGCGGGTTGATGTCTGCAAACAGATCCGGGTAGAAAGCTTTAGCGAACATCTCAACCGCCACAACGTGGTAAGGGCTGAGATAGAAGTTGTGCCAGATGCTCCAGGCTTGGTGGTTTTTTACCGCTTTCAGGTTGGCGAGCATTGGTTGCTTTTGCATGATCTGCCGAAAGCTTTCGTCAGCGTCCTTCTGAGTGACCAATGGCCCAAGGCGCAGATCGGAAAAACGCTTGCCCTCTGGCCCAGCCATACCGGTGGCAATGTAGATGTCAGGATTGGCAGTCAGAATGGTTTCCGGGTTCAGCTCACCATAAACGCCTTTGATGCTGGCATTGGCGATATTGTCACCGCCGGCAAAAGCCAGCAGATCACCAAGGTTGCCATGTGCCGCCGTAGTACAACAGGTTTCGCGCCGCCCAAGGTGCAGATGCAGCATCACCTTGGGCTTTGGCCCCTGGTAGCCCGCCAATCGCTGTTGGATTACCGCCATATGCTGCTGGTAGAAGCTGATAAACTGCTCCGCCCGCTGCTGACGATTGAGAACCTCGCCCAGCAATCGAACACTCGGCACGGTGTTATTAAGCAAGTCGACCCGCAAATCGACGTAGATCACAGCAATTCCGGCTTTATTTAGCGTTTTTAGTAACAAATCACTGTCACCTTCCTCACGCGCATAACGCGCAAGAATCACCAAATCCGGCTTCAACTTGATCAGGTTTTCACTATTAACCTGGCGGAAATTCCCCTTGCTGATGGAAGGGATCGCTTTGATCTGTGGAAATTTTTGTGTGTAGAGCTGCCAGCTTTGCGCGTCGAAACGCGCCATGTCTTCCGGCCAGCCGACGATACGCTGAGCGGGGTTCCCCGGCTCCAATAATGCCAGCGTATACAACATACGGCTTTCGCCCAACACGATGCGCTGCGGGTTATCCGGCACTTCGACCTGACGGCCAGTGATATCAGTCACCATTTTCGCCTGAACGTTAAAAACGCCGAGCAACAGAGAAAGCAGCAGTAAAACGAGGGGATTGCGCATGAATGGGCCGGATAAACGTAAGAATATGCGCGCATGATAATCACTCTCATTAGCACTTTCAATCACAACGCACGCCGGACGAGCCAAATCCGCTCAATTACGCTGTTTCGACGCTGATACATGCAAAACCGCTGTAAATCCGGTTTTATAAAGTTAAAAAATCGGTCGATAATCCAATAA
Organism: Serratia grimesii NBRC 13537; assembly: GCF_001590905.1. GTDB lineage: Bacteria > Pseudomonadota > Gammaproteobacteria > Enterobacterales > Enterobacteriaceae > Serratia > Serratia grimesii. The sequence goes on along the minus strand of NZ_BCTT01000005.1, from coordinate 62,410 downwards.
AAGGTGGGCTAGAGTGGCAGGTAATCCAGGAGATGAAGAAATGACCCAACGTATTATTCCATTGGTGGAATGTCCCCACTTTAGCGACGTCTGTGCCGCATGGGCATTTGGTCAATGGGGCTCACAGCGCGGTGGTTCACTGGAACGCACACGCCAACGTTTTGCCCAATGCACGCAACCCAGTGAAGACTACACCACGCTGTTGGTGCTAGAGGGAGAATGCCCGTTAGGTATGGCTAGCCTATGGCCAAGTGACGATCATCACCGGATGGATCTTTCCCCTTGGCTGGCAGGCGTATTTGTTCACCCAGACCACAGACGCCAAGGTATTGCTCAGCGTCTGGAGGCAGCCATCGTGCAACTGGCGCGCCAGCGCAACCACCCTGTCCTGCACCTGATTACCGATAAATCCGAGGCGTTGTATTCAGGTTGGGGCTGGCAAACCATAGAGCGTCGCCAGCAATATGGCGGCGACGTGGTGGTGATGGAAAAAAAGCTTTAGTTAACGCGGCGTGCAGATATAGACCAGCGCAGGGGGAAAGTTACGTACCACACGTAGCCGTTTCCAATGGAAATAGCGAGACAGCAGTTTTTCCGACAAATGGCTGTATTGAAACAACACCAGCGTGCCATTACGTGCACGCAAGCACTGCTGTGTCTGTTGCAAAATGCGAATACTGATTTTAAGCGGGATAGACAACAACGGTAGGCAAGAGAACACCACGTCGTAGTCACGGGCCATCTCTTCGGCAGAACGATCCATCACCTGCAGACGGCGGTCGTCAATTTTCCTCAGCTGATGCACAAAATGAGATTGAATTTCAAACGCCTCAAGCGATGCATCGGCGCGCATACGCCCCAATATACGTTTGGTCAACACACCGTCAGCCGCGCCTAACTCTGCAATCGACAGTGCGCCTGTCCATTCAATCTGATTGAGCATCGCTTGGCATAACCAAGGGGACGAAGGCGCCAGCGTACCAACAGTACGTGGTGAAGCCATAAACTGCTGGAGATAGGTAAAGTGGTTCTTCAGTTGCAGCCGTGTCGCATTTAACATTGGGGCCTCCTTACGTTGAGTAGCCACCAATCTGAACCCAATTCCTTAAGTATTCATTAACATGTTTCCTAAAACCACCGACACAGTTGTAATGAAATGCAACCAACAGACGAAAAATAAAAAAAGCTGCGGAAATAATCTTTAGGTAATCAATCAACAACATTACCGGTCAGATTATATTCCACAGCTGTTTATTTTATCGGCCACCATTTACAGCGACCGAAATTTATTTAATGCCAAGAGATTAACGATATATTTCTGCATTACCGCGCCAATCGCTGGAATCCCCCGGAGTGTCCAGCCCGATAATACGGATACTGCTGGCGCCATCCGCCTGAGCTTTTTCTTTCAGCGCGTGAACGGCATCACCCGGAGAGCCACTAATGCCGGAAACCGACACTACACCAAGGCTTTGCATGCTGCTAGCCTGTTCAGTATTGACCTGTTTTACTGATGACAACGGCGCTGCAAAGGAAGAAAATGAAGCGGCTGCCAAAAGAACTGCTGCGATGCCAGGTAATAGTTTCATAATAAGCTCCAGATGTTTTTGTTTATTTTCTCGTATCAGTGGAGTTAATTATCTATCAGGCAATGAAAGCAGACGTAATCCAATGTAAAGAACATCAATCATTGTGATGAAAATAAGGAGGAATTGCGTGCAGGTATGTCTTTGGCTGGGTAATTCGGGGTTATGCTGCCACTCTACCCCCGACAGATGACAATTAAAAGTCCGTTTGGCGATGGGAGATAAAAACCTTCACTTTTAAGATTCTTCTCTCAGCACCCTGCGACTGAACTACGCTATTTCTGAAGGTTATCATTATGGAAGGACTCCCTATGTCGCAAACCTTACTGCGTGTGCGTGATGGCCATGGTGCCTCAGTGTCATTTTCAGAACTGTTGTTCGATCTGATTTACGTTTTTGCCGTTACCCAACTTTCTCACTATCTGCTGCACCACCTGACGCTGACAGGCGCGCTCGAAACGCTGTTGTTATGGTTCGCCGTCTGGCTTGCGTGGCAATACACAGCGTGGGTCACCAACTGGTTTAACCCGGATACCCGGCCAATCCGCATCCTGCTGTTCGCCATCATGCTGCTGGGTCTATTTGCCTCTTCTGCGTTACCACAAGCATTTGGCGAGCGCGGACTGATGTTTGCACTGTTTTACGTGGCGATCCAGGTGGGTCGCTCATTGGTGGTCTTAAATCTCCTGCCAGCTGACCATCCGCTGAAACAGAACTTCCGCCGCATTCTCGGTTGGATGTGCATTTCGGCAGTGTTCTGGATCTTGGGTGGACTGACGGAAGGCAATCATCGGCTGTTGCTGTGGGCAATAGCCGTGCTGTGCGAATACGTTTCACCGATGTTCGGTTTTCGTCTACCCGTGCTCGGTCGCTCCGACAGCAGCAGCGAATGGACCATCGAAGGCCATCATCTGGCGGAACGCTGCCAGTTGTTCGTAATAGTGGCGCTGGGTGAAACCATTCTGATTACCGGCTCCACCCTCAGCGAAATGGAGTACTGGACTGCACCGGTACTGATTGCATCTCTGGTCGCGTTTATCGGTAGCCTGGCAATGTGGTGGGTCTATTTTGATACCAGCAGCAAAGCCGGCAGCCATGCCATCAGCCAAGCGGAAAACCCTGGCCAATTGGGTGCGAACTTCCACTATGTGCACGTGGTACTGGTAGGTGCAATTATCGTCTGTGCCGTTGCTAACGAACTGGTTATTGCCCATCCCGACGGACATATTAACAACGTAACGGCAGCGGTATTGCTCTTTGGACCGGCCATTTATCTGCTTGCCAATGCTTTGTACAAAAGACTGGTCTATCGCCGCTTCCCACTGTCACATCTGGTGGGGCTTATCGCGCTGGCAGTACTGGCACCGGTTGCTTATCTCACTGATTTACTGATGGTAAACGGTTTGACCACGTTGATTATGGTCGTGGTCGCAGTATGGGAAAGCATTTCACGCAGCAGAGCACAACAAGCTCACAACGGCGCTATCTTATAAGGAAGGAAAACAGGGGGCGAGGCCCCCTGTCGTGATGATTACTTAAGCGGTTGCGGCAGCGTCAGGACCCACAGTTCACTGAGCGATTCCGGTTTCTCCAGCGGGCGTAATTCGATCCTGGTTGGCACTGATTTACCGTCCAGGTTCAGGTTGCCCTGCTTATCCAACTGATAATCGCCAATTTTCTTCGCCTTTGGCTCCGCATCAATCAGGCTGGCCTGCAGGCCGAAATCGTTATCGTTAATTACCGCCAACGTGCGATTGTCGATCAGCGACAGACCTTCAACTTTCTCCTGCTGCCAACCTAGCTTACGCAGATCGACCACTTCCCGTTTCTGTGCCAGCGTCACACCACGTTTGGCGAGTTCCTTTGCATCATCAAACTCCAATGCTTTGCCTTTACCATCGAAAGCTGACAGATCTGTTGCCTGGCTGAGTTCAACCAAATAGATCTTGTTGATCATCTGTTTGTTTTTATCGCTGCCCTGCTCAACCAACAGAATATGTTGGTTGTCTACAGCCACAATGTCCCCCACTTTGGCGTCTTTGGCCTTTTTATAGCTGTCGATATCGATTGGATAGCCGTACATCGCCGTTTTGCCACTAACGGGATCAAAACTGATCAGACGTGTGAACTGTGCCTTGTTCTTGCTTTTGCCCTCAACATCGAGCGTGCTCTGCACCGCTGCCAAAATACGCCCGTCCGGCAGGCGGGTAATGCCTTCAAAACCACGATTAGGTTGACGCCACTTGATAATATTCGGCAATCCACCAGCCACCGCCAGTTCGCCCTGCTCCGCTGTTGGGCCGTATTTGGCGAGGATCTTACCTTGGCTGTCGATGTGGATCAGGAATGGGCCATATTCGTCACACAGCCAATAACCGCCTTTACCATCCTCTGTAATGCCTTCGGTATCCAACCCACGTCGATCACCCTGCAAGGTTTTCAGCGTGTCGCTTAACGCGACTTCATTGGTGGAGCCAATTAGACCCGCCGGTAATGGCAATCCGCTAATCGGCCCTTGCTGGTCATGCAGCGGGCGTGAGTTACTGGCAACGGCTTTGCCATTACCGACACGAATATCCATTAATAGCGGGACGAAAGCAGGGTTAGCGAAAATTTTGGCGTCCTGTTCGCCGATCGCAGGCGCATCGGCATTCGGCCCTCGATCGGTCACAGTGGTCAACAACAGGTCGTTACCTTCACGGCCATTGAATACCAGGCCCGAACCTATCCCTACCGGTAATCCCTGTGGGAAGTTTTTAGCGAAAGCGCCCTGATAACTCACACGCTCACCACCAGGAAAACTGACAATATAGCGTGCAACTTCGACGTCAGCGGCGGCATAAGACAACAGGGGAAATAACGAACTGATTAACAGTGAAACCGATTTTATTTTCATGGTTATGGCTCAAAATTAAGAATGCAGGGTTGGCAACTAGCCAATGTATTAACCTCACATGACAATGTCATGACAGGCAACCCTAATGCCATGAATTATCTTGAAAATTAAAGATGGCAAATAGGAATTAACAATTAACGCAGACAAAACCAATGGAAAAAACATATGATAGTTAAAATTTAACGCTGGCTATTTTTCATAAAAAAAACCTATCGCTTAAGCTTAGGGTAAATTCTTATAACAGAGATAAAAAAACCAGCAAACGCACCGTAATTAGAAAAATATAGCCGTATTCGCATAGACAAAGTTAATTCCCAGAGATTTAATATCCACCGTTATTCAAGGTGCATTAAGAAAATCCTGATAGAAACCTGCATTAATTGAAAAAGGTGTTCTATAGTTTTTAGTGCTAACGCCCGTTAGTATTTTCCGTAGGATGGAATCTATGTCAAAGCGACTTTTTGCCGAATTTTTTGGCACATTTTGGTTGGTGTTCGGTGGTTGTGGTAGCGCAGTATTAGCAGCAGCATTCCCACAACTGGGTATTGGTTTTCTCGGTGTTGCGCTCGCTTTTGGTCTTACCGTGGTAACAATGGCCTATGCCGTTGGCCATATTTCTGGCGGGCACTTTAACCCAGCCATTACCGTGGGGTTGTTTGCCGGTGGCCGTTTCGCCGCGAAAGATGTTATTCCTTACGTGATTGCTCAGGTTATTGGCGGGATTGCTGCAGCGGCGGTATTGTATTTAATCGCCAGCGGTAAAGCAGGTTTCGATGCAACAGCTGGCGGCTTTGCCTCCAACGGTTACGGTGAACACTCACCGGGTGGTTATTCTCTGCAATCCGCTATCGTCATTGAATTGGTGCTGACTGCATTCTTCCTGATTGTTATTCATGGCGTGACAGATAAACGTGCACCCGCAGGTTTTGCTCCCCTGGCGATTGGTTTGACATTAACACTGATTCACTTGATCAGTATTCCGGTAACCAATACTTCCGTTAACCCTGCACGCAGTACCGGCGTAGCCATCTTCCAAGGTACCTGGGCATTGCAACAGCTTTGGGTATTCTGGTTAGTTCCCTTAGTAGGTGGTGCTATCGGCGGCCTGATTTATCGCTGCCTGTTGGAAGACAAGAAGTAATTTATACCCGGCAATGCTCTGTCAGGGCAGCCGCTATATCCGATGACTTTCCGCGTGTCTCTTGCAGAAAGATGAAGGGTATATTGGCTGCCCTGGCGTTATTTATCCCTTGCTCACTTCAAACATCATGATATCGCTGGTAAATGACCCGTCTGACTGGATGGCGAAATGCTGCAGCACATCGTCAGAAACCCCTTGTTGAAAAGCGCGAATAGCCGTAACGAAATGTTCTGGCGTACGCATACGTTCCACCCAACTGCTGAATTCCAGATACAGTCGATCTGACGTGACTTCTCGTACCTGTAACCCAGATTCTGTTATCACGTTCAGCCATTCTCCCGGTGAATAATTGCGGACATGTGAGGTGTCGCGCAAGACTTCAACAGTTTGCAGATAGATATCCAACAACGGATGCCCTGGTGATACCACATCCATAAAGATGGCTTTTCCCCCCGGTTTCAGCACCCGTCGGACTTCGCGCAGCGCCTGACCAACATCATGCCAGTGGTGCGCCGAATAACGGCTGATCACCAGATCAAAGCTGGCATCATCAAACGGCAGTGATTCGGCTACGCCCTGCTGTACCTGGATATTATTGACACCTTTATCTACCGCCGCCTGGCTCACTACCGTCAACATCTGTACCGATAAGTCGTAGGCTACCACCTGCGCGACTTTAGCCGCGGCCGTAAAGCTGGCGTGTCCTGCACCACAGCCCAGATCAAGCAGCCTGGCGTCGGCATGGGGCTCCAGCAACAACCCCAGTCGTTGTAAATCTTTCCCCTGCGCATGGACTGCGCTGGTCAGATAAGCGCTGGCCTGCTCGCCAAACTGACGATCAACCGCATTTTTATGACTGTTATTATTGCTCATATGTGCCCCATTTATTGTATGGCTTACGCCTGTGTCGGATGACTTTTGTTACTATAATCAGCTTAATATACGGGTACAATATAAGCAGTTATCCTAGTATCAGGGGTACCAGTCTATGCAATCAGAAGCCTTATCCGGCCCCAAAGCACTCGGTGCCTTTTTGCGAGCTCACCGTGAGCGCATTACGCCGGAAATGCTGGGCTTACCCAGCGCGCCACGCCGTCGTACCAGTGGCCTGCGCCGTGAAGAACTGGCGCAAATCAGCGGCATTAGTGCCACTTGGTATACCTGGATTGAACAGGGGCGAGAGGTATCCATATCTCCGCATACACTGGCACGCATTGCCAAAGCACTCCGTTTGGGGCATGCCGAACGCCACTATCTATTTACCCTGGCACGGGTGACCGATCCCGAACAAGAGCAGCATCAGGAAACGGCTAATAGCGCTGTTTTACAAAGCGTTCATCAGGTGTCAGTGCCTTGCTATTTACTGGATATCACCTGGAATGTCGCAGCCTGGAATGCAACAGCAGAAAGCCTGTTCAGCGGTTGGCTAGGCCAAACCAACACCCCCAATCTGCTGCACTTTATGTTTTTCCACCCATTGGCGAAAACGCTGGTCAGCGACTGGGAAGATCGTGCGCGACGTGTCGTCGCCGAGTTTCGCGCCGAAACCAGCCACCACCAAAATACCGAAGAGATGCGTGCCTTCGTCCGCAATATGACCCACAACAGCGAAGCTTTTAACCACTGGTGGAAACAACACGATGTCATGGCACGCGAAGGTGGCGAAAGGGTGTTCGAACATCCCCAGCAGGGCCCCCTACGCTTTCGGCAACTGACGTTTCATCCGGCGGAAAACAGCGGGCTAAAACTGGTTATGTTGATCCCTTTGCCGTAACTGGTAACAAATTCATAATCAGGTTTACCTGCCATTTATTTATTGCTTCATACAAACGCGCTAGGGTGAGAGCTACCGATGATATCGATCATCCAGTACCGTTATTAATCTCCTTGAGGTAATCCTATGCAATCTGAAGAACAACGCCTTATCGATGGTCTGTTTGGCCGCTTGAAAGATGCCGAGACCAAGACAGGCCAGAGGGATCTCCAGGCAGAGCAGCAAATCAATCAGCACATCCGTGAACAGCCTTCCGCACCTTATTACATGGCGCAGGCAATGATCATTCAGGAAGCGGCGCTGAAGCAACTGGACCAACGGGTGAAAGATCTGGAAAGCCAGATTGCCCAACAGCAGCAAAATAACGCCAACCAGCAAAGCAGCGGCGGTTTCCTGGCCGGTCTGTTTGGTGGCGGGAACCGCAACACCCCAAGCCCACGTGAGCAGTATCAGGCACAACAACAGAACAACGCAGCCTGGAACAATCAGCCGCAAGCAGGCTACGCGCCACAACAGCAACAGCCCGCTTACAGCCAACCGCAACAGGCAGCACCTTCACGTGCCGGCGGGTTCCTCGGTGGCGCATTGCAGACCGCAGCCGGCGTAGCGGGCGGTGTAGTGCTAGCCGATATGCTAACCGGTATGTTCCGTCATTCTCAGCCGGAAGAGATTGTGAACATTATTGATGAGACACCGGCAACACCGGTGGATGACAGCGCAATGCGTAATTTTGATGCATCCAACAATCTCGATACCTTTAATAACGGTGGCGATAGCCGTTTCCTCAATCAGGATAATGGGTTCCAGAACGCGGATTATCAAAACGACGACAATACCGATTTCTCTGATGACGATTACAACGACGACGACTCGTTTATCTAAGACTGTGCCCCTCTCCGCACGGAGAGGGGTTATATATTCCTTCCCCCGCACCGTTGGTCTACAGTTAAACCTGCCCTATCACAGCAGGTGACGAGAAACCATGCCACACATTAACCCTAGCGACCCTTTTGTTAGCACCCGGCTGCTGATGCGTCCGCCCGTGGCCGACGATCTTGCCCGCTTTTATGCCATTTTTGGCGATCCCGACACTCAACGGTTTAACCCTGCGGGGCCCATTGTCAGCGAGGAACAGGCGCGGCAGGCTTTGGTGGAACGGATCGAAAATTGGCAACATCAGGGGTACGGCTCTTGGGCTATAGCGCAGCTTGACCGACCGGAGTGGATCATTGGTTTTGGTGGGATATCCTGGCGGCCACTGGTCGCGCAGCGCACGGTGAATCTGGGTTATCGTTTTGATACGCAGGTTTGGGGCGGTGGGTTAGCCACAGAACTGGCACAGGCCTCACTCGAATTTGGTTTTGAGCATCTACGGCTGGCAGAAATTTCCGCTATTGTGCGTGAAAAAAACCGAGCTTCATGCCGCGTGCTGGAAAAAGCGGGTTTACGGTTGGTCGATACCTTGGATGACGTACCTGGTGACGCACCAAGTCTGGTTTACAGCATCACAAGCAGTGAATATCAGGGCCGCTGAGCCGGTGGTTCATCGTTGATTTTCGCCAGTACCCTGCGGTAGGACTTCACCTTTTGACGCTTCTTCAACCAGGTGGTGGTGGAGACGACAAAAATCAGCCCGGACATCGTCAATACACCCATCGGATGACCGTAAAACACCATCATGGCGAAGTAAACAGCGGAGACAATCGCTACCCATTTCGCCGTATTCCCCACCGCATTCTTTTCCTGGCTTAAACGGCGGATATGCTCTTCTTCACTGATTCCCATACACTCTCCTTTTTGGCTGAACGCTCCATTATATGCGGCCAGAGTGCTGACATTTCAATCAATTAAAGGGTAAAGAAGCGTAAAGTTCAGCGAGTGTTATCAGAACGATGACGTAAATAACGTCCCGGTAGATGCTCTCCGGGCAAGGCGGAGCCTTGATTGCGGCCAAACAGCCGGTAGCGATTGCTGGCCACCATGTTATAAAACGCATCGGACAGCCGTGATGGTAGAAAGCGAGCCAGTGCCAGTAACCGAAAGGGCCAACCAAGCTGGCGCAAAGCCTGAAAAAACGCCGCCGAACGTAGCCAGTGCTGCCCTTGTTCAAGATACACAATGGAGTCAAAACGGTCGGTGGGTAACCCCAACCAGTCCAAGATCGCTTGCCCCTCCACCGATTGCACCGTGGCCAGCAGGATCTTGCCCTGCCGATCGGCGCGGATCAAAAACCGCACCAGTCCGTGACACAGGTTGCATTCGCCATCGAATAACAGCACCCGATCGCCGGGTTGGAGATAAGGGGGGAGCGTTGACAGATTCATCCTGCCTCCTGAGGAAAACTTCCTCAGACTACCCTGCATTCCCCCTCAGAACCAGCCGATCTGTTTATGGCGCGGGAAGAGCAGGCGGCGTATCCGGCAGTGCGACGACGGAAACACGGACTTCATAATGCTTGGCGCTACTTGTCGGGATCACCGCAGTGAGCTTATTGATGGTTTCGGTTGGGTTATCACTGGCAGACGTTGCGCAGAACAGCTCCCCACCGTGACAAAAACCAGGCTTAGGCAGATGTCCGCCCGGGAACGGTGGCAAGCGGAAGCCTTGTTCTGCCTGCGGTGGTGCACCTTTATCTGTCGATGGTGGAGCAGAAAATGCGCTAACGCTGAACAGCGTCACAGCAGCCAGAAAAGGCAGTGCCAGTACTTTGATTACATTTTTCATGTCATGACCTCATTTGCCGGGAATGGGCCTAACCTACCCCGCTCCCGGCCAATGAGAAAGCCGCTTTTCACGACCTTTTCACGCCGATGATCTTTGCTTACATCCTACCGCTAACGTGATGAAAGCTTAAGGATTGTGTAAAGAACGTTCGGCGTTTACTTCCTGTGTCACAGCATTATTTACTGCCGGTCAGCGTACTGTAACTGGTCATCAGATTGCGGTAGTCAGGAATATGGTTGGCGAACAGCGCACCCAGCCCTTCCACGTCGTTGCGCCAGTCACGGTGCAGTTCGCAGGCGACGCCGAACCAAGTCATCAATTGTGCGCCTTCGGCTTCCATGCGGCTCCATGCCGATTGACGTGTCAGTTCGTTAAACGTGCCGGAAGCATCGGTAACGACAAACACGTCAAAACCTTCGCTGAGGGCTGACAGAGCCGGGAAGGCAACACACACTTCGGTAACCACCCCGGCGATAATCAACTGCTTACGCCCAGTGGCTTTCACCGCATTGACGAAGTCGTCGTTGTCCCACGCATTAATCTGCCCGGGGCGTGGAATAAAGGGCGCGTCGGGGAATTGGGCCTTTAACTCGGGAACCAGAGGGCCGTTAGGGCCGTCTTCAAAACTGGTAGTCAAAATGGTTGGCAAGTTGAAATATTTCGCTAAATCACCCAGCGCCAGCACGTTGTTTTTAAAACGATCGGGATCGATATCACGTACCAGTGAAAGCAGCCCTGCCTGATGATCCACCAGCAATACGGCAGCCTGATCCTTGTCGAGGCGTTTGTAATTTGCAGTCATGGTTTACTCCTGTTGGGTTTTGATTATTGCGGCTAAAGCGTGCCCTTGGCCGTAAAGCCAGAACACAGAGGTTATCGTTAAGTGTAGAACCGGATCCGGCGCTGTTTTTCCGGATCGGTTCTGAGGTGTGGATTGGTACTTACCCGGCGTCGTGAACTGCCGCCATGCTGCCGAACTTGCCACCGTTGAAGTCACGAAAAGCCTGCTGGATTTCCGCGTCGCTGTTCATCACGAACGGGCCATAACCAACGATAGGCTCATCGATCGGCTCGCCACTCAACACCAGCAAAGCAACATCGTTATTGGCTTCGATAGTGATCGAATCCCCCGCACGGTCAAACCTGACCATTTGGGTTTCACGTACCACTTCCTCGCCGTTAACATGAACAGCACCGTGCAATATCACCAGCGCCAACGTATGGCCTTCTTTCACTGTCAGCGTGGTGGTATGACCTGCATTTAACTTCATATCCCAAACGTTGAGCGGGCTGAAGGTGCGTGCCGGGCCGTCGTGACCGTCAAAGTTACCGGCAATGACCCGAATTTGCCCTGCGCCATCCGCCAGCGGAACGACCGGAATGTCAGCATTCAACAGCGTCTGGTAACCCGGCTCGGCCATTTTGTCTTTGGCTGGCAGATTCACCCACAGCTGCACCATTTCCATGGTGCCGCCATTGCGCGAGAAATTCCGAGAATGGAATTCTTCGTGCAAGATGCCAGAAGCCGCGGTCATCCACTGTACGTCACCGGGGCCAATCACCCCGCCGCTGCCGGTAGAATCACGGTGCTCAACTTCCCCTTGATACACGATAGTGACCGTTTCAAACCCGCGATGCGGATGTTGACCGACGCCACGTGTACCAGAGGCAGAACGAAACTTGGTTGGTGCTGCATGATCCAACAGCAGGAACGGGCTCATTTCCGCCCCCAGATCGTTATAGGAGAACAGCGAGTTCACCAGGAAACCATTACCAACCCAGTGGGCTTCAGGGCTGTTGTAAATACCGAGAATTTTTTTCATCTTGAACTCCTGTTTCAGGTCTCACGACCTTAAGTTGATGCCAGAAGTTTAATCCAGCCCCCTTTGCTGCAGTAGTAGGCAAGATGTACACTCAGTGTTCTATATATAGGACAATAAGGAGAGGCGATGTTCACCGATTTAAACGATCTGTTTTATTTCGCCAGCGTGGTTGATCATCAGGGATTCGCCCCCGCCAGTCGCGCTCTGGGCATACCAAAGTCAAAACTGAGCCGCCGCGTAGCCTTATTAGAAGAGCGGCTGGGTGTGCGCCTTATTCAACGCTCAACCCGGCGCTTTTCCGTCACCGATGTGGGCCTGAACTATTACACGCACTGTAAGGCGATGCTGGTTGAAGCCGATGCAGCGCAGCAGGCGATTGAACAAACTCGCGCTGAGCCATGCGGCACCGTGCGTATGTCTTGCCCAGTGGCCATCCTGCATACCCGTGTCGGCAGCATGGTGGCGGCCTTTATGGCCGATTACCCAAAAGTCACGGTGCACCTGGATGCCACCAACCGCCGAGTTGACGTGGTAGGTGAAGGATTGGATCTGGCAATTCGCGTGCGGCCACCGCCGTTGGAAGATAGCGATCTGGTCCTGAAAATTTTGGCACAACGGACCTGGTGCATCGCCGCCAGTCCTGCGCTGGTGCGAACCCTCGGCCCGGTACAACGACCGGAGGAATTGCGTAAATACCCCACGCTGGATCTCGGACCGGCACGTGCACAGCACCTGTGGCAGTTGACCGGACCCGACGGTGAAAAAATGGAATGGGAGCATACGCCACGGCTGGTCACCGACGACATGCTGATGCTGCGAACCGCGGCGATTGCCGGGGCCGGAATTGTGCAACTGCCGTCGATGATGATGCGCGACGACATGTTGCGTGGCGAACTGGTACAGCTGTTACCTGGCTGGCAGCCTCAGGGCGGCGTGGTGCATGCGGTCTTCCCATCACGCCGTGGACAATTACCGGCAGTACGGCTGCTGCTCGATTATCTGGCGCAGCAGTTCGCCACTATTGAAGAAGAGTGATCAGGCCGTGATTTCTATGGCATTACCATCAGGATCACGGATGATTGCCTCGTAAAATCCATCGCCAGTCCGGCGTGGCGGCGCTTGCAAGATCCCCTCCTGCTGCGCGCGCTGCGCCAACTGATCAACAAGACCTTCGTCGCCGACCGACAGGGCTATATGCGCCCAACCAACGCGTTCATTGGCCTGCTCCGCTGGCAGTAAATCCGGCAAGCCCATAATCTCTAGCGTCGGACCTGTGGCCAGACTAACAAAGCGGGACACAAACCCAGGACGGTTACGGCTAACGTACAGTTCCCCGGCAATGCCGTTGAAGTAACGCTGCCAGAACGCTACCTGCGCATCAATATCGCGGGTCCACAGTGCAACATGGGCTATTTTCATTTCACTCTCCCGTAGATGAATCGCTGTACAACACTTTGCCGCCGCTGTGAGTCACCTGCTGCTCAAGCTGCGGATGCCGACCGGACGGCGTGACCAAATAATCAACGCGGCTGGCGGCCAAAAAAGGATAAGGGGCGTAGGTGTTGAGTTTGTCGTCGGTACACAACACCGCCACGTTGCCAGAACGCGTCAGAAGACGTTTCTTGAACTGAGCATCCTGATAACTCATCGCCGAAAAACCACTGATGGGGTCATAGGCACAAATGCCGGTAAACGCGAGATCGAAATGGAAACCGTCAATTTCCTGCACCGCTTTGGCATCCACACAGCCGCCAATATCAGCATCCAGTTCACCGCCAATCAAAATAGTGCGAATCCCTGGCTGTTCCAGCATTTTACTGGCGATACTCAGCGCGTTAGTCACCACGGTCAGTCGTTGGTCGCGCGGCAGCAGGTCAGCCAGATAAAGGTGGGTGCTGCCGGCATCAAGGAAAATAATCTGCCCTTCTTTGAGCAACTCCAGTGCAGCCAGCGCCAATGCCTGTTTTTCATTACTGCTCAAATGTAACCGCGAGCTTATAGGTCCGCTTGCTGGCGTGGGGGCCAGTGCGCCGCCATAGATACGTTTGCACAAGTTTTGCGCCGCTAATTGGCGCAGATCGCGTCGGATCGTCGCTTCAGTCGTCTTCAGGCGTTCCGCCATGTCAACGGCCAGCACCCGCCCCTCTTGCTGTAGCGTAGCGAGGATCACCTCATGACGTTGATTGGGTAACAGTTTGGACATTCTGTTTCTCGATGGCGAACAAGTGATCATAAATGTACACAAACGTATAAAAACGTACAAATGATTTATGCCACAAGTCGACGTGCTGTGACTAAGCTAGACTAAAGTCTTACGTCACAGATAAGGGAATATTGATGACTTCTGCCGTGCTTTATACGCTGTTCCCCGCCGCAGCTACCGTTGTCGGCGCCGCCGTAGCGCTTTATCGCCGCCCTGGCGATGCGACCATGCGCATCATTCATCACTTTACCGCCGGTATTGTGTTTGCCGCCGCTGCGACCGAAATCCTGCCTGATCTCAAGCAACAATCACCTTGGGCTGTTTTGCTCGGGGGTGCCGCTGGCGTGCTGTTGATGCTGTTAGTCAGACGATTGGGAGAACGTGCTCAGGGGCCAATCGGCTTTGTGGCAGCGGTCGGCGTGGATATATTTATCGATGGTTTGGTCTTGGGGATCGCCTTTGCCGCTGGTGCGAAAGCCGGTTTGTTATTGACCCTGGCGCTAACGCTGGAAGTGTTGTTTCTGGGATTATCAATCGTAGGCGATCTGCGTGATTTCCTCGGCAAACGGATAAGAGCCATGTTGGCAGTCGCCGGTCTGGCGCTGTTGCTGCCCCTCGGCGGGATGTTGGGCGCCCCCATTGCCACTCTGGGTGCCTTTTGGTTAACGGCTTTTCTGGCTTTCGGCCTGATTGCCCTACTCTATTTGGTCACGGAAGAACTGCTGGTCGAAGCACATGAAGGCGGTAAAGACACACCACTGGCTACCGCAATGTTTTTTGCGGGGTTTTTATTGTTGTTACTGCTGGAAGAAGGGATCGGATGACTGCGCAATAATTTCATCGGGCAGATCAACTCACCTCGAACGATTTGGCTATACTGAGGCAAGCAACGTTACCGCAGAACGTAACGGCTTGGGCGCGAAGGGAAAAAGATGCTGTCAAAAATTGCGAAGTGGCTATTTCAATTACCGGGCAGGCTGTTCGGGGGGGTTTTCAGGAATCGCCTGACAATATTTATCTTCTTTATGCTGATTGCCGCTGGGGTCTTCAGCGCTAAACGCTATCTACGCGCGCATCAAAATGACGATGAGTTTATCAGCATTACGGCCACTGATTACAATCGGGCTATCCAGCGTGAATTGCCACTGCGAGAGGCACGCGAGCAATGCGGTGGCCCGCTGCACGATAATGCAGGCCAGCCCTGGCCACCGTCAGCCGGTTACTTGCATCAACCGGAACGCAAAACCACTGGCCGCTTGCAGGAACTGACGTTGGACAACCAAAACAACGATTTTGCGGTGCTGGTCAAACTGGAAACACCGGGGGAGCCACAGCAACTGGCCGAGGTATTTATTCCCGCAGCCGGCAGTTTCAACATCAAGACCAATCCGGCCGGTGAATACGTGATGAAAATCAGAAATATCAAAAGCGGCTGTAACTTCCGCTCCAGGCCTTTCACCCTCAGCAGTCATCAAGACTGGCGGCTACCGTTAAATACGCAAACGGGCGGCAGCGTGAAACTGCAGCCCATCAGCGATCGCGAGTTTTAACGACAGTACTTATTTCTTCACTGGGTGATCGCGGCGGAACAACTCCCAGCTTTCAATTTCCTGACCATTAGGCAAGGTACAGGTGGAGTACTGGCCATTGGCATTTTGCTTAGCATTTAATTTCCCCCCGATCTCTGTGCAATAAACATCTGCTGGATTTGCCATACCGATAGGTTTCATCTGTGGCGGTGGTGGCGCGTCGTTGGATTTCATCGTGCAGCCCTGTAGCATCGCCATCCCTGCCAACAGGGAGACCATTAGAATTTTGTTCATTCTTCCTCTATAACCCCTCTGTATTTCACGTTGCCGAGAAGTAGCAAATCGCTCATCCTCAGGCACTGACTTCGCAAGTCACAAGGTGGCTGCGTGTAACCAACCACGCTGCGGCTTGAAATATGACGGGGTAAAAATAAAAACGGCGGTTGCCGAAGCACTCCGCCGTTTACGCTATCAGGAAATAAAGGACGCGCCCTGTTTCAGCACCAGATCGCAGGCCTTTTGCTTCACCTTTTCGGTGATTTGCGACGTCCCCAGGCTATTCAGATCCAGGCTCTTGCCTTCGCCTGTTTGCAGCAAACCACCCAGCCCTTGCTGGTAGTCCTGGCTTTTGGCATTTTCAGTGCTGCTGATACCCAGCTTGCTCAGCAGTTGGTCTTTTACTGCCTCGGTCCCATTGGCTGACAAGACGTTATTTTTCACACAGTACTGCAAAATACCGGCGGCGTTAGTCATGCTGCTGGAACTTAATGCTTTATCGCCACCGTTCAACAAACCGGTCAATGAAGACAGCGAAGTGCCGCCTGTGCTGCCACCTGACTTGCTCAGTTCGCCGGCTGCGCTGCTGAGGGAATCCATCAGTCCGGCAGCCTGAGCCGCCCCGCAAGACAGGGTCGTGGTCAATGTCAGCGCCAACAGTAAACGATGCTTGGTATTCATGGGATAAAACTCCTGTTTAACTTGCTATCCCTTCGTCTTTCCCGTGCTCTCTAGGGGGCGGGAAATCTGCTGGGCATATCATGTGCAATAAGCGCAATGCGCCGGGTCACCTCTTCGGACGCCACCTCCCGCGACAAGTTCCTTTTATCTGGCACCGCCGCACTTTTTTCAGAATTCAGGTAATTTTCTGGGGGGAGAATGTACAACAAGGTGGATAGAGAACGGCGGACCGAACGGCCCGCCGGTAATCAGAACTGCCAACGCAGCCAAGCGAAGAACACGTTACCGTTATTGTAGGTGCCAGGAATATAGGTGGCCTGGAAAGTCAGGCGTTTGTAACCGATAGACGCCAGTGGCAAGGGGGCCGGGATAGGAATGTAGTTCCAGTTGTCACGCGCGGTGATACTGGCAGTAAAGCCCAGACCCAGACGGAAATCCTTGTCATCCAGTGGACGCCAGATCTTCTCATAAGCGTAACCGCCGATCGGTTCCCACTTATTGAACGAATCCTTAAACACCATCATATAGAGGCCGTGCCAGTCACCGTCTTTATCGTAACGCGAGATACCATAACCACCGCCCCACGGCCGCTCATTGTACGAGTCGATTTTTTCTTGGCTGTAAGTCAAACGGTTGTGCCAGGTGATAGCCGGCAGATAGATATCTTTATTCGGTGAGTTGTTCCAGGTCTCAGCCACGTTATCCGTGAAACGCTGCCATAACCCCGGTTTTTCAGCCTGCGTGGCGTTGCTATTTTCTGCACCAACCTCAGCGTAAGAAGGTAGTGCAGAAAATATCAACGCCATTGAGCAAGCCAAAATTGTCCGTTTAAAAAGCATCATAAACTCCTGTAAAAAATAAGGCCGGCGATTCTTACCGATCGCCACATCAAGATCAAGCTGTATCTTATTTACCCAACCGGTTTCTTACCCCTCGTTGTCCTTTGGTTAAGTTTAATTGCTCCTCCGGTGACAAAAGCCCGGCGTTGAGATTCCGGGCGCACAGGCTACTGCGAGCCCAAGGCAGCGTCTGTCGGAATACTCCGCAATAGCGGCGATGCCCAGAAGAATGGACACCGTATCGGCATGCGATATAACTTCTTTTCTACGCTGAGCGTAGCAAAATGTTTACTGGCAACCGGCAACCGAATGTAACAGCGATCACGTTTTTGGTTGCTACCAAAACCCCGTTTTACAGGCGATCCAACCCCACTGTGGCTTTGCACACGCAATGACAGTGTAAATATGCAGTTACATACCACAGTATAGTACGGCTCAACCCCTAATTTTCAGGTTACAACGGGCAACGTAGCCCACAGGTAAAGTACCGGACGTTCATCAACCCCGGCATGATCTGGCTAGAGAAGCCGGATTTTACATCTCTATTACATTCGATGAAAAATACCACCGGTAATATCCACACTATTTATAGTGAATTATCACAGCGTAAACCCGCGAATACAACCTACTGGCCCCCCATACCTCTTACTCAACTTGAACAAGCCGACAGTTTAAATAATTGTTAAAGCTAATGAGCGCCACCCTGAATGAACCGGGCAACGCGTTATTTAATTGTTCGCTACACAACATCGCCAGCAATGTAATTTGCTGCTCTCTGCCTGATAAAAGAAAGATAAAAAATCCGGAGAAACACATGAAAATCACTATTGGAGCTTTCATCCTGCAACAGCTCCGCACCCTGAACATCGATCGTATTTATGGCGTGCCCGGCGACTATAATCTGGCGCTGCTGGAATTGATCGAGCAGGATAGTCATCTTGAATTTATCGGTAACTGTAATGAATTGAATGCGTCCTATGCGGCCGACGGTTATGCGCGGCTAAAAGGCGCCGGGGCACTGATCACCACCTATGGCGTCGGCGATCTAGCCGCGTTATCCGGCATTGCCGGCGCTTACGCCGAATCCGCTCCGGTGGTTTGCTTGTCCGGTACCCCACCACTGCACGCGATGAAAAACCACCTGTTGTTGCACCATACGCTGGCGGACGGCAATTTTGATAATGTCATGAACTGCTTTAAACAATTTACCGTTGCCCAAGCACTTATCACACCTGAAAATGCCGCAGTGGAAATTCCTCGTGTTATTTCCCGAGCCTGGACGGAAAAGAAGCCGGTTTATTTGCAACTGCCTTCTGATATTTGTGACGTAGAAATTGAAATCACTCAGGCAGTCGCAGCACCGCAATTACCACCTAGCGACAAATATAATGTGCAACTGGCGGCAATGGCGCTGCTGGCACAGATAAAACTCGCAAAAAAACCGATTATTCTGGTCGACCAAATGGTAGATCGTTTTCAGTTACAGCAATTAGTGATCGACGTCGCACATAAATTCGCGATTCCACTGACCAACATGCCGACAGCAAAATGCATTATTCCTGAAACCACACCAGGTTGGATGGGCGGGTACAGCGGTAATCTGTCGCGCCCCGAACTGTATGAACACATGGCACATGCCGACTGCGTATTGAGCTTCGGTGTGCGTCTGGTGGATTCCACTACCGGCTATTTCTCGCACAGGATCCCGTCCGACGCGCAAATTGATATCCAACCGTTTTCGCTAAATCTGGGTAACACTTCCTACCCGGCGGTCGCTGCAGCAGACCTGTTGCAGGCATTGTTGGCACTTGGTGAAGAGGTGGCAGATCACCATCCGAACCCGTTGCCTGAGGCACGTCATCGGTTGGCGACACCAAGCGAAACACCCATTGATCAGACTTATTTATGGCAACGTATACAACGCTTTATTCGGGCCGATGACGTGGTTGTGGTAGAAAATGGCACCTCGGGCGCCGCGATTGGCGGCATGCGCATGCCGGACGGCGTGCAGGTGGTCAATCAGCCGATCTGGGGATCAATCGGGTACACGCTGCCGGCACTGTTGGGTACCATGATGGCAGCGCCGGATCGGCGGCATCTGTTGTTTATCGGTGATGGCTCTTTCCAGCTCACCGCCCAGGAAGTTTCCACCCTGCTGCGCTACGATCAGAAGCCGATTATCTTCCTGATTAATAACGACGGTTACACCATCGAACGCTATATTCTTGGAGAAAACTCGTCGTATAACGATATCGGGCCGTGGGACTACGCCAAACTACCAGCGGTACTCAATACCCAGGCGACACCGTTCAGCGTGGCCGTAGAAACTACCCAACAGTTGGAATTGGCGTTGGAACACGCCTCACGTCAAGATCGGTTGGCTTTTATCGAAGTGAAGGTGCCCATGATGGACACTCCGCCGGTAATGAAAGAATTCTGCAACCGCTGCAATAACTTTAACTTCGGCCTGACCAATCCACGTCGCGCATAACCCGGCAGTACCCGCCGTCGTTCAAAGCACGGCGGGCTGCCCCAAAGCTTGCACAACCTGCTGCTGCAACCTTTGCAGTAGCGGGTGTTGCCGCCTGGCCCCTAAGCGCAACGCATGCGCTACGGTCGGCAAAGGCAACTTACGCTCAAATGCCGTTTCAATTTGCACCCGTCGATCGACAGATTGCTGATTGAGCAGACCAATACCCATGCCAGCGGATATCGCGGCCAACATACCGGATACCGAAGGGCATTCTACCGTGACCTTATGGGCAATACCCGCGGCGCTCAGGCGCTCTTCAGCCAACCGGCGGTAAAAGCAGTCCGGCCCATAGCTGACCAATTTCACGCCGTCACCTGGCTGAAAACGCCACCCCGGCGGCACACACCAATGAATTTGCTCCGTTGCCAACACCACATCTTCCGCGCTTAACTGATCGCAGAACTGCTGATGCAGAACCAGATCCAACTCCCCTTGGGCCAAAGCGTTACGCAAAACCTGGCTTTGATCGATGACCAACTGCACGTCAACCTGCGGATGCTGATGGGTAAAGGTCGCAAGCAACGCGGCTAACTGGGGCAGTGACATCTGCTCTGTGGCACCAAAACGCACCCTCCCTTGCAATAAAGAGGGAGAGAAATGCGCCAGTGCCCGATCGTGAGCCTGCAAAATCTGTCGCCCATGTAACAACAGCGCCTCACCGTCCACAGTGGCGGTCAAAGAGACCCCTTGGCGATCGACCAGAGTGCGACCCAATTGTTCCTCCAACCGTTTGATTTTCCAGCTCACTGCCGACTGGCTGAGGCTTAGCTGATGCGCCGCACGCGTCATGCTGCCGGTGTCGATAACACTCTGCAGCGCGCGCAATGCATCAATGGACAAACGCTGATTCATAGCCACCTCATGACAAAAATTGGATTTAATCACCATAACTTGTCATTGGCGTCATGAAAAGGTGATGGGTATGGTGGGTATTCGACGTGACAACGGGGATAAACTATCATGAACAGCCTAACTTCTTTGGTTAATCAGCAAGTTATCATCAATGGATATCGCATTGCCACCGGCATACACGGGGAAGGTAAACCGCTAGTATTGGTGCACGGTACCCCTGCCCATTCGATCATCTGGCGAAATTTGCTGCCCCGCCTGACGGCGGCCGGCTTCCAGGTTTATTACTATGATCTGCTGGGTTACGGCGCATCAGAACGCCCATTGTCGGCAGACACTTCAATTGCTGCACAGGCAGATTTACTGCTCGGCCTGCTGGACCACTGGCAACTGGATTCTGCCCACGTGTTTGGCCACGATATTGGCGGCGCGTTATCACTGCGTGCGGCCTTCAAACATGCCACACGTTTTCAGTCGCTGACCATCGCGGATATTTGCAGCTACGACTCCTGGCCTTCGCCCACCTGGCGCAGCATTCGCGATCACTATCGTCAGTACGCCATCTTAGACGCTTCACAGCACGTACAGACCCTAACGCGTCAGTTGGAAATGGCCGTGTTCAACAAATCGCTGATGACCGGAGAACTGTTACAGCACTATCTGGCACCGATCGTCGGCGTGGTCGGCCAACCGGCATTTTATCAACATCAAATCGCCCATTACGACGGGCGCTATACTGAAGACTTTGCTCAGCGCCTGCCAGAGCTACGTCTGCCAGTGCAAATCCTGTGGGGTGAGAACGATGAGTGGCAACCAGTCAGTTACGCTTACCGTTTGCAGAGCGATATTCCCGGCGCCAGGCTACAGGTGATCCCGCAGGCGGGGCATTTTCTCATGGAGGATGCACCGGAAACCGTCGCTCAACAGCTGGTAACGTTTATTCATTCACTTTAAACCGGGCGAACGCGCTCAGGAGTACAAGATGCAACTGATTGGCATGCTGGATTCACCCTATGTGCGCCGGGTCGCTATTTGTTTGAAATTATTGGGGATCGAGTTTGAGCACCACGCAATTTCAGTCTTTAGCGGTTTCGACCGATTTAAAGCCCTTAATCCGGTGGTGAAAGCCCCAACACTGGTGCTGGACGACGATCAAATACTGATGGATTCTTCACTTATTCTGGAATACGCCGCAGGCATCTCCCCCACAGGGAGGCTCTTACTACCGACCCAAGGCACCGAACGACTACGCGCCCTGCAACTAAATGGTTTGGCACTGGCGGCCTGCGAAAAAACGGTGCAGATCGTTTATGAACAGCAACTTCGCCCACAAGAAAAGCAGCACCAGCCCTGGCTGGATCGCATTCAGGGCCAACTACTGGCAGCCTACGCCGAACTGGAAAAGCAGTTACCGCAGGCTGCAATACCGCACTTGATGGGCAGCGCAGAGGTCAGCGTGGCGGTTGCCTGGAGCTTCACCCAACACATGCTGCCCGGGCAGATTAGCGCCGATCAACATCCAGCAGTGGCGGCATTTTCCGCCAATGCCGAAAAACACCCGGTGTTTCTCAGCACTCCGCTGGTTTAACCGGCCGAAGCGCGCGTCATACAGCGTTGGCGCCGCTCATCCACCCGCTTGGCAAACCAGGCAGTGGTTAGCTTACGGGTGATTTTCGGGCTTTCCAGTTGAATGCCCGGCAGCATTTCCCGCGGCAGCTTTTTGCCCGTACTTTTCTCCGCCAGGGCATACACCCGTTCATACAGATCGGTCTCAGAAAATTCGAGTCGATCTCCCTTCTCCAGCGCCCGACGAATCGCCGAATCACTCATACCCAGCCGTTTGCCAAGTGTACGTACTGCCAACTCGGTGGTACCCGGCTTGTCAGTGCCGTAGTTGATCAAATCGCCGTCCAGCGCCAACGGAATGCCCGTCGTTCGGCTGACCGCACTCTGGAACGCCGCATTGCGACTGGCGTACCAACCGGCATTGAAGTCGGCAAAGCGGTAAATGGGCTGGCTGTAGTTCGCTGGGTAGCCTAACAAATGGGCGATACCAAAATACATGCCACCGCGGCGACTGAACACTTCACGGCGAATGGTACCGTCAATCGGGTACGGGTAGCCTTTGGCATGTGATTCGGCGAAGGCGACACTCACCTGCATTGGCCCAGCGGTATGCACCGGATTCAGGTTGCCAAACAGTTTTTGGCCCATCGGTACCGAATTGATCATGTCATCAAAAATATCACTAAGATCTTTTTCGGTACGTACCTTATCCAGACGCTCGCTGTAGCTCTTACCGTTCGATGATTTGATCAGCAAGGCGGTATGCACCAGAAAATTAGGAATATGCAGCTGGTCAGCGCGGCGGTCGATCTCTTTCCAGGCAATTTTGGGTAGCCCCGGTACCGGTGGATTTGCCTGGAAGGTCGACTCCTGCTCGGTGACTGCCAGTACCGAACACAGGTTTTGAGAGCTAGGTTCAATGCCCTGTGCGGCGAAAGCGGCAGTGATGTCGGTGGCCCACCCTTGACGATCGGCGGTATTGGCCGGCATCAGCCTTACCAGTTGGGCTTTAACATCTTCCGGACGTTGTACCGGCGTCGTCGTCGTCGTTTTAGTGGTACAACCGGCCAACACCATCAGCGCAGCCAGGCTCAACGGACGCAAAGTTATCGGGTTGATAAAACGGCGAATTAGCATCTTTTCCCTGATCGTTTTAGCATAAACTGCACTGACGTTAGCCCAGCTGAGGGCCGTGATCCAGTTTAAATGTGTTCACCTGCCACCGGAACCCAGCTATGACAGCGCATCAACCGTAAAGGAATAACGTAATGATTGAACTCATAGACATGAACCAGCAGGACTTTGAGCGTTACCGCGTTCACGGGATAGAAGAATATGCCTGTGATCTGGCGCGTTCGTTGCTGTTAAGCCAGGAGCAGGCACGGGTGGAAGCAACCGCGTCCTACAACGACGCCCTGCCCAATGGGTTGGCAACGCCAAATCATCGGCTGGTTTGTGCACGCGTGAGTGGATCAGCCGAGAATATTGCCATCGTCTGGTACAGCATTAAACAACGCACCTTCGGTAAACAGCTGTTTGTTTACGATTTTGAAGTGGATACTGCCCGGCGTGGCAAAGGCTACGGTGAGAAAATCCTCAGCGCAGTGTTGGATGCCGGGCGAGCTGCCGGTGCAGAATATGCCGAGTTGGCAGTCTTCGACGACAACCCGAGCGCAGCCAGACTGTATACCCGACTCGGCTTCAAGGCCGTCAACACGCGAATGTACCGAAAACTCTAAATCGCGCCTTTCATGATCGTGGGCATTTTCAATGCAACAATAAACATGTATTTTATATGCAACATATAAAATCATTCTGCTGGTCCGCTCTGTGCGGCAATGCAGAATCCAAGGAGAGATGCATGACTGAGCTGCTGTGTTATAAAACCCTGCCAGAATGGAACAGCACCACGCTACCGGAAAGTTTCCAGCAAAAGCACAACACCCAAAGTGGCACCTGGGCCAAACTCACCCTGCTGAGTGGCACGCTGACCTTCGCGCTCATGACCGAAGAGGGCGAAACCACCGAAACCTGGCAGTTTAGCCCCGAGAGCCAACCGCCGTTTATCGAACCACAACAATGGCATCGCATCGTTTCATTTTCTGATGATATGACCTGCCAACTGGCTTTCTATTGTTCGCCTGAAGATTACTACCACAAAAAGCACCAACTGACGCGCACCCATTCCGAAGTGATTGAGGCCGTGCAGCGTATCGCGCCCGGTAAAGCGCTGGATCTAGGCTGTGGCGGCGGACGCAATTCGCTCTACCTCAATCTGAAAGGCTTCGATGTCACCGCCTGGGACAAACACGCTCCCTCGATTGATAATCTCAACAGCATTATCGACAGCGAAGGCCTGTCGCACATTCGCGCCAGCGTGCAGGATCTCAATACGCGTAGCTTCAGCGGTGAGTACGACTTTATTCTTTCCACTGTGGTATTTATGTTCCTCAATCCGGCGCAGATCCCCTCGCTGGTGAAAAACATGCAGGACAGCACTGTCAGTGGCGGTTACAACCTGATCGTCGCGGCGATGGATACCCCAGACTATCCTTGCGCTCTGCCCTTCCCGTTCACCTTTAAGGCGGGTGAATTGAATAACTATTACGCCAACTGGGACGTGCTTAAATACAACGAAGACGTTGGCCAATTACACAAAACCGATGCTGCCGGCAATCGCATTTCTTTGCGTTTTGCCACGCTTCTGGCACGCAAGCCATAAAATTCCCGCGCTCCCCGTATAACGGGCTCATGACTGCCAGCGCCGAAATGCGGCAAACAACATGAAGTTTATTACGTTGCCAACCCGTGGTTACGGCGTTAGGATCGCGCCCGGCTACGGGTGTAGCCAGTGTTATTGGTTGTCAGTTCCGCGCATGGAGAGGTTATTGTGTTAGAAAGTTTTGGCGTCCTGAATCTTTGGACCTATCTGGTCGGGGTGATTTTCATCATCATTTTGCCAGGCCCGAATACGCTATACGTTTTAAAAACCGGTGTTACACGTGGCGTACGCGCTGGCTATACCGCCGCACTGGGCGTGTTTATTGGCGATGCTATCCTGATTTTTTGCGCCTATATTGGCGTAGCCTCACTGATCCGTACGACGCCATTCCTGTTTACGCTGGTGCGATTTCTCGGTGCGATTTACCTGCTGTTCCTGGGGGCAAAAATTCTCTATGCCACCTTTATCCAGAAAAATGCGGAGCAACATCCTCAGGTTGAAGGCAGCCATAGCATCCTGCGTAAATCACTGACACTCAGTCTGACCAACCCGAAGGCGATCCTGTTTTATGTTTCGTTCTTCGTGCAGTTCATCGACTTTGACTATGCCCACACCGGCCTTTCGTTCACTATTCTGGCGTTGATCCTCGAATCAGTCAGTTTTATCTACATGACTACGCTGATCTTTAGCGGCGCGATGCTGGCGCATTTCTTTAATCACAAGAAAGGTCTGGCAAAACTGGGTAACGGTCTGATTGGCCTGTTGTTCCTCGGTTTCGCTACCCGCCTGGCCACTCTCAGCTCCTAACCTCGCTCACAACGGCTGACTTGTTCAGCCGTTAGCCTTCCCCCGTTATGTCACGCAGGGCAAACCGATTGTCAGGCAGACAAAAGTCGATCTTCTCTGCCTGCTGTAGACTTTAAAGGTTAACGATTTACCCAAAATAATTGGCGTTGCATCAAGGCGGCTAACGACCGAATCCCGATGAGCTGACACAAGTGAGTGATTCGGATGAGAAGAGCCAACACAAATGTCGCGTCAAGGATTAAGGGTACGACCTATTTTGTCTGACCGGAGGGCGTATGCCTGACAATACCCTAGCAGTGATGGACAACGTTTCACGTTTTCTCGATCGTCATCATGGTCTGTATATCGACGGCCAATGGTGTGAATCCAGCGCCGAAGGTCGGTTGGCAGTGTATAACCCCGCCGATGGGCAGCAAATTTCCTCTACCGCAGACGCCAACGTGCAGGACGTCGCACGCGCCGTCCAATCTGCCCACCACGCATTTATCTCTGGGGTCTGGGCACAACGCTTACCCGCAGAGCGCGAACGTATATTATTACGCTATGCCGATCTGGTTGAACAACACACCGAAGAGTTGGCACAACTGGAAACGCTGGAACAAGGCAAGTCGATCAATATTGCGCGTATGTTCGAAGTTGGCTGCACGCTAAACTGGATGCGTTACACCGCCGGGCTGACCACCAAGATCACCGGGCAGACACTAGACGTGTCGATCCCGATGCCGCCAGGCGCCAAATACCAGGTGTATACCCGCAAAGAACCGATTGGCGTGGTCGCCGGTATTGTGCCGTGGAACTTCCCATTGATGATCGCCATGTGGAAAGTGATGCCAGCGCTGGCCGCAGGTTGTTCTATCGTCATCAAACCCTCAGAAACCACCCCACTTACCGTATTGCGCATGGCCGAACTGGCAACCGAAGCCGGTATTCCGCCAGGGGTATTCAACGTGGTAACCGGTAAAGGTAGCGGTTGTGGCAAAGCGCTGACCGAACATCCATTGATCGCCAAAGTAAGCTTCACCGGCTCCACACCCGTTGGCAAAGGGATCGCGCGCGCCGCAGCGGACCGCCTGACACGTGTAACACTGGAGCTCGGTGGTAAAAACCCGGCTATCGTCCTGAAAGATGCCGATCCACAACAGGTCATCGAAGGTCTGATGGCCGGCAGCTTCCTTAATCAGGGCCAAGTGTGCGCCGCCAGTTCGCGAATTTATATTGAAGCGCCGATCTATGACACTCTGGTGGCTGGGTTCGAGCAGGCAGTGAAATCACTGTCCGTTGGGCCGGGAATGGATGCCAGTGCGCAGATCAACCCACTGGTCTCCAGCGATCACCGCAATAAGGTGGCCGCGTATCTGGATGACGCCAGGTCCAAACAGGCAGAGCTGATCAGCGGCGCATCCGGGCCAGACTCACAGGGGTTCTATATCCCACCAACGCTGGTGATTAACCCGGACGACAAGCTGAACCTGACGCGTGAAGAGGTCTTTGGCCCGGTGGTCAATTTGATTCGTGTCGCAGACGCCGAAGAAGCACTGCAAAAGGCCAACGATACCGACTACGGTTTGACCGCCAGTCTGTGGACCACCAGTTTGCAATCCACGATGGCTTACACGCCACGCATTCAGGCCGGTACGGTTTGGGTCAACACCCATACGTTGATCGACGCCAATATGCCTTTCGGTGGATTCAAACAGTCGGGCAGCGGGCGTGATTTCGGCCCGGATTGGCTGGATGCCTATACCGAATCCAAATCCGTGTGCATTCGTTACTAAGAATGGTCCAAAGCATCAGTAGCCCCTTTTATGGTGCTACTGATGCTGTTTGCGGTATTCGCTCGGCGAAACGCCAAAACGGCTTTTGAAGGCAGTAGAGAAGTGGCTGTGATCGGTAAAACCCCATTCATAACCGATAGTTGCCAACTTTTGTCGTTCCGGCGCACGGCTCAGAGCCTGCGCACAAAGATCCAGACGGCGGTGCTTGATATATTGCGCCACCACCAGTCCCTGGCGGGAAAACATCCGATACAGACTACGTACCGACACGCCCAATTCACTGGCAATCCATTCTGGCCGCAACTGCGGTGATTGAATATGTGTGTCGATAAACGCCAGCGTTCGGGTGAAGCTGCGCGGGTGACTATCAACCTCAATCTCGCGATCGACCAGCGCTGGATGTAACAACGTCGCGACGGCGCTCAATATCGCTTCGCTCTCCGGGGCGCTCATCTGCGGGTCTTGCATGCAGCCCAACACCAGTTGCCGACTAAGTCGCACTACGCTGTTTTGTGCGTCGAGACGCCGTGCACACTGCAAATCGGGCGCGTGCGCAGACTGTTCGAAATAGCTGCGTGGCATCAGTAACGAAATTTGGCGGGAATCTTGTTGAAAGGTAAAACTGCTGGTACGTGAAGCGTCGATCAATGTGACGTCGCCGGCAGACAGTACCGCCTGCCGATCTCCCTGTTCCATCAATGAACTGCCACGCAATTGAAAGACAGTGAAAAAGTGCGAACCGTCGCTGCGGGCAATCTCTTGATGGGTACGATACAGGCGGGTATGGGCAGCATCAACCACACTCAGGCGTAGCGCATGGGCGCGGAACTCTTGCA
Source organism: Serratia grimesii NBRC 13537 (assembly GCF_001590905.1). GTDB lineage: Bacteria > Pseudomonadota > Gammaproteobacteria > Enterobacterales > Enterobacteriaceae > Serratia > Serratia grimesii. The sequence continues at coordinate 33,850 of NZ_BCTT01000005.1, read as the reverse complement.
TCGCACCGCTAAACCCAGGCCCCAGCGTCTTGGCGCAAAACCGGCCACAGGCGGAATTGATTTTCGCCAGCCACTCCTCAAAGCCGACTTCCCTGCTCTGTGCGGAAATTGTCATGGCTTCCCCTTCAAACATCAGCGATGAACGCTGTCGAACCGCAAGCGGCATTGAACAGAAAACCAACATAACAATCCGATAACATACAATCAATGCCGTGACCGGGATCTGGCGCAGGGATCACAGATTGCCCCCACAACACAGGCGCAGTCATCAAATTGACACGTCCCCTTCATGTAACCATCACATTGCTCGCCAAATATAGAGCTCAGTTTGATGACAGCCACCTTCACACCATGGGTATTCCTAATGAAATTATTACAAAAATCTGCGCTGGCACTGTGTTTATTCACCGCTGTCGCCCTGCCTGCGTTCAGCGTTTATGCCGCCGAAGACGCACAACCCTTCACAACTGCACAGCAGGTTGACCTGACCCAGATCCTGCCGCCGCCGCCAGCCAATGACTCCGTGCAAACCAAACGGGAACTGCAAGAAGTCGTGGATATGCAGCAGAAAAGGACGCCGGAAATGGCCACACAGGCCAAGGCGGATGCGGAAGAAAATGTTTGGGTATATAGCAACGTTATGGGGCCGAAATTCAATGCCAAAGCGCTGCCGGTACTGAGTGCCTTCTTTGAACGTGTTGTCGCGACAGAAGCCGCCGTGGTTGATCCCGCCAAAGACTTCTGGAAACGTCCGCGTCCACATATGCTGGACAGCCGCATTGAACCGATTGTAAAACGCTCTACCTCCGGCTCCTGGCCTTCCGGTCACACCACGCTGGGCACGTTGATGGGCATTACGCTGGCCAATATGGTGCCGGAAAAACGCGCCGAGATCATGGCTCGCGCCTGGCAATACGGCGACAACCGCGTGGTTGCCGGTATTCACTACCCGTCGGACATTGAAATGGGTCGGATCGCCGGTAGCGTGATCAGCCAGCAGATCTCACACCAACAAGATTTCCAGCAGCAATACCAGCAGGCCCGCGAAGAACTGCGTCACGCGTTGGACCTGCCTGCCGGAAAATAATGCTTAAGGCTGGGTGTCGAGCAAATAGCGAACGACGGCCGCATACTCTTGTGCGTAGCCGTCGATGCTTTGGCTCGACATACCGGCATTATCGATCTTGTACTTACCGGAAACATAAAATGATGGCGTTGCGCGTACATCCAGCGCTTTCACCGCTTCATTCTGTTTGGCAATCATGCCTTTCACCAGCAGGCTGTGACGTGCGTTCTCATAAGCAGCAGCGTCAACACCGGCGGCGGCAAACACCCGCTGAATATCCTCTTCACTGTTGATAGCACGTTTCTTTTGCAGCTCGTCAAACAGCATACCTTCAATTTTATCTTCAATGCCCATCACCATCGCCACCGACCAGGCTTCGGTCAGCTCATTGCCTAGTTTCCCCATCAGGCCAACGTGATATTTGGTCAGTTTAGTGCCCTCAGGCAGCTTCTGGCTGACGGTGCTCCCCACGTGGTAGGTATCAGCAAACTGGTAGCACGGGCCGCAATAGAAGGAGAAAAACTCCACGACCGCAGGCGCAGAGGCCACAGGCTTATCCAGACGACTATATTGTTCGCCAGCGCGAAAATCCGCCGCGGCAGCCATGGTCGGAAGTAACAAAACCAGTAATGTACCGGCGATCAGTCGATTAATTTTAGCCAACATACCTACTCCAATTCAGATGAGATCATTGTCCCTAACGCCGGTGTTTATAATCAAATTATCGGCTTAAGGCCAGGCTTTATTACCTTGTGTTTATGTGGGATTGACGCACATCAAAGGTATAGCGCGGCCTGTCAGTGGTATTCCTCAGCCCAGGAACTATGCTTGAAAGAGGATGCTGATTGTCGCAGGAGTGCCTGAACCGAGGTAAAAATGACAGCGATTAATAAAAGTGTTGGTGAATATGACTTCACCGCAGAAAAGAGAGCCGGTGTGATTACCGGAACCATCAGCGGTGAATTCCCTGACAGTGATGCCAGCCTCCCACTGTTACCTTTTTCCGGTACCTTTTCGGCCACGTCGGTCGCAGAGGCCATTGACGATATTACCCGACAATTCCCTGACATAGAGCCAGCGATTGTCGATTTATTACGAGATGAAATGCTCAGCGCCGGATATTAACTCGTGCTGTCTCAATAGCCGTAACCCTCTCGATTAGAATAATCCTACTTACAGAACCTTTTCGGTTTCCCTACCCTTTCCATATTGCTAACACCCTCAGCAGAAGATGATACTAGCCACCTCAATGTAAAGTTAAAAGGGTATATTATGCGTCGTATTCTGATGTTCATCAGCGCGCTGACTATTAGCGCAATGCTTTCCGGTTGTATATTCCCACCACCGGGTGGCGGCGGTGGCGGTGGGCGTGGTGGTCCAGGCGGGCACGGACATTATTTTAACGGGCCACGTTAAATAGCGCTCATATCGTTGACACTTACCAAGAATATAAAATTTAGCGTGCAGGTCATCATAATGAAAAAACTACTATTTGTTATTTCAGCCGTATTGTTATTAAATTGCACATCGGTTTTTGCTGCACCTCCTGTCAGTGAATATAATGGCAAACCAGTTATTCATCAGAATAATAAGAAACCGCATAGCAATAAAGTGCAGCCCAAACCACACCACAATAAAAAACCACTCAGAAAGCCGCATAAGAAAGCGCCAGAGAAACAGGCTCCGGAGTTCCGCCACGCGCACAACGATTAATGTCAGTGATTGGACACGCAATAGCTAAAATATCCCCCTACACAGGCGCTAGGGGGAATCACTTACAATGCTTTGGCTCGCAGGGTATCGCCGCTGCGAATAAAATTACCGGCGCCCAAATGATGGATAGTATGCAATTGCGGATCTGCGTCGGCAAAGCTCCAACGGCCACCGTGAAACACACGTTCGTCTGCGGCGGCGGCAATCACCTCACCAAAACAGGTATCATATTTCTGCTGCGCACCACTTTCAGGTAACAGGCGGCACTCCAACCACGCCACGCACCCTTGCTCTATCAAGGGCACGTTCAGACTGGCACTGGGGAACGTAGCAATATTGAACCGGGAAAATTTATCTTCCACTTCTTGCCCCGAAATGTTGCCCACTGCATAAGTCGTGTCGATAAACATCGCCGCAGGAATGCAGATGCCAAACACCCCACTCTCTTCGATCATCTGTCGGGAATGCGCATTTTTATCGACCACGATAGCAATCCGCGGCGGCGTAAATTCAACCGGCATCGACCAGGCGGCAGCCATCACATTGCGCCGTGCACCATCCTGACTTCTGCTGGTAATCAACACCGTCGGGCCATGGTTAAGCAAGCGGCTGGCATGTTCCAGTGCAACGGGACGAAAATGATTCATGGGAGGCCCTTATTGATATCTCTGGGTGATCAAACTTAAGGTAAAGCGGCGTTTGCCTGTGCTTTGCAGTGTAGATCTGCGTTGCTGTGGTGATCAATCACGTTGGCGGCACAGAAGCACGGAATGTGTACCTATGATAAGCCTGAGGTTGCCGATGCATTGAGGTTTGGCGAGGAGATACTGCGCCAGCATTCACTGGCGCAATAGGGTAAAACTAGTTTTTTGGTAGTTGGATGCGCACGACGCTTTCTGGTTTACCGGTCTTAGTACTGGCACCGTCGTTTTTCACCGTCACAAACAACACGTTGTTGCTGGTATCCAGCGCCAGGCTGTTCGGGTGCGGTGGCAACTCTACCGTCTGCAGTCGCTTGAGGGTCTTCGAGTCAAACACCGTCAGCGTCCCCACTCCGTGCTCAACACGAACCCCTTTGCGGTTGGTGACGTATACCCGTTGATTGTTCTCGTCCAACAGCAGGCCAATCGGCACCTCATCGGTCAGCTCGCTGGCCAATACCTTGCCGCTGTCCGCGTCTAATGCAAAGACCCGGTGCCCGCTACTGCGCTTCACGTAATCGTGCCCCAGATGCGTGTTGCGGTAATTGTCGCGATCGATCCCCTGATCCACACCTAACAGACGGTTGTTCTTACCGTCATACACCAGGTTCAGCAATTGATCCGCCTGGATCTCTTTGGTGGATGTGATCGCCAGCGTATCGGCATTCAGCGTGATCAGCTGCCCCTGCATATTGGAGACAAAGACGCGCCGTCCTTTCTCATCAAGCGTGATACCTACCGCGTTATAGCCAAAACCGGGGATCATTTTCTCCAGTTTTTTGTTGCGGGTATCCACTACAAACAGCACGCTATCCACCCCGAACCCCAGTCCAGGTAAGAAAAGACGGCCAGTCTGCGCGTCGTACTTCATTTCACGGATCCGGTACTGGTAGTCTTCAGTGATCTTGAAACGCTTAAGTTCCCCGAGCAGGAACTCCAGCCGTTTGCCGGTGATACCCGCGTCTTTATACGTCTTCTCAAGCATCGACTTTTCAGTCACGGTAATATTGCCAACCGCACGATTGGTGGTGGTATCCACCACACCGACCGAGCCGTTAAACCCTTGTGTCAGATACAACCGGTGGCCGGCATCATCCAGCGCTACGCCGAAGCCTTTCACCTGCAGAGGGATTTCCGCCTGCACTGCCAGCGTGGTTGGATCTAAACGCAACACACGAGAGCGAGCCTCTTCCTTCCAGTCCGGGGCGCTGACAAACAGCGACTGTTGGCTTGGGCTATAAGCCATCTCCACCAATGCCGACGATAATGGCTGACGCTTGATATCTTCAGGTTTGATCCCTGTGTCGCGAGCCTGAGCCGCACCGGCCACCACCAACGACGTGGCGATCAACAATGACAGTAAAGCGCGAGGTGATCCTATTGTTCCAGACATCCATTTATCTCCATGAAAGTAATAAAGTCAGTTAGGGTGAACAACGTCATTGCTGCGGTGCCGGCGGCAGGTCCGCAAGCGGCATATTCCCACCGTCCTGCTGGGAAAAATGCAAGAACACGTGTTGAATGGTATCGGCGATCAGCCCCGCCTGTTGCGCGGTGTAGTGATCGGTTCGATAGGTCATCATCACGCGCAGGGATTTCACGCCGTCGAGGTTTTCTTCCATCACTTCAAACTGCAAACCGAGCAGTGATTCAGTTTTCTCCGGTTCAACCTGGCGATACGCTACCGTGCTGCCGTCTTGTAGGGTGAATGCCCCGTTGAGCTTGATGCGACTGTGGATCTGGATGAACACTTCGAACATGTGATTCTTGCGATCGGCATGCGCACCAAATAACCCCTCTTCCACCAGATCAATTGGGATATCGGTGTAGGGCATCGAGCCATTGATGGTGTTCTTGACTTGCTCGATCAGGCCAGCCACCGTGAGTTGCTCGGCGAAGCGCACCCGGTGCACCACCACGGTAGTAAAGTAGCCAATGGTGTCGAAGAACTCAGCGTCGTTGCGCCCGGAGGTAGACGTACCCACCAGCAGATCTGCCGGGCCGCCGAGGAGGCGCAGAGCAGAGGTGATACCGGCATAAACCACGTTGAACAATGAGGCATTGTTCTTCCTGGCCTGGGCGTATAGCCCATCCGCCACCGCAGGATCGACGTCAAACTCCAGCCATCCCCCGTTGACATCGGCCTCTGCCGGTACGGCAGGATGATGTGATGGTTCCTGCTGGAACAGCGGCTGCCCTACCGGTGCATCACGCAAGTTATCCAGCCAGTAATCCAAATGCTGTTGTGCGACACCGCCAGCCTGTTGCTGCCGGGCAAAGGCATAAAACTGCGGCACATCGTTTGTCCATTGTGGCTTCTGCCCCGCGACACGGTAGCGATAGGCGATGCCCAATTCGTCCATCATCAGGTTTAGCGACCATTCATCCAGCACGACATGATGGAACAGCAACGACAACAATTGCTGGCCGGTTGCCGCGTCACGCAGGAAGGTGGCACGCAGCGGCAGCTCCGTGGTGAGGTTAAAGCGGTGTTCGCCCGCTTTGGCCAGCAATTCACTGCCGTTACCGGCCGGTGTTTCATGAGAGAAGCGGAACCAGGCATAGTCCAACAGTTCAGCGGCGGGCACCACTTGCTGGCATACCTCACCGTGGCGCTCGATAAACAGCGAACGCAATACGCTGTGGCGTGTCATCACATCAATAAATGCCTGGCGCAACGCCGTTTCATCTACCGGATCAAGGAAGCTAATAGCGAATGGCAGATTGAAGATTTCGTCGTGACCGAACGCCTCATAAACTTTCCACAGGGAATGTTGTGCCAGCGACAACGGAGCCTGGACGGCTTCGCCCTGCTGTTGCGTGACGAGCTCCTGCGTTGCCGGCGCTGTCGCAACATGACGTTTGGCATAAACCGACAAACCGCGGGCAGTGGCATGGCTGAACAGATCGTTAATGTTGAGCTCTATACGATGCAAGCTAAGCAAACGGCCGATCACTCGGGTGGCCACCAGCGAATGCCCGCCGCGATCGAAGAAATCTTCATCAACGGTCATCTCTGGTGCAACCAGCGCCTCGCGGAACTCCGCTAGGATCAGTTGGGCGATCGCGTCATTTTCTTGCCCATCATTCACGGGCAAGGCGTGCTCAACTACAGCTAACGGCTGCTCAACGGCAGGAAGCAGCGCCGTCGTGATAGTCCGCCCCGCCAGGAAAGCGACAAACTGCTCTAACAGGAACGGGGCTGCGTGCGGTGTTAAACGAGGATCCGCGATCAGTTCCAGTACCACCGAATCCGGATCGGGCAGGCTCAGCGCCAGCACCAATTCAAAAGGCGTGTGCAGCGGCGGCAGCAACAGTCGTTCAGCACTGACACCGTCAAGTTGCAGAGCCACAGATGGGTCCGCCAACCAGGTCACCAACAATTGGGCCACCTGTGGATTGGGGGCTTCCGCCGTTTGTTGCGCCAGCAGCCGGTTTTCCACTTCGGGATCAGCAGGGTGTAGCGTCAGGCGTTTCAGCCGGGCAGCGCTCATCCAGGTTTCCACGCCGAGTGCCTGCTGTGCATCATCCTGCGGGATGCAGAGTTGTACCGGCAATCCACCGGACTGGGCTGAGATAAAGCGGCCAAAACGAGCAGCGATCGCTGCCAATAACGTCGCCGGGTTATCAGCAACAGGCAGGATTTTACGCGCAACACGGGTCGCTATACGCACCCCGGTCTGTACCAGAACGTCATCCTGGACAACAGATGTGCGGTAATCCCGTAATGCCATCGCCTGTCGCGGCCACGGCAGCACGAGGGCTGTCGCTTCTGGCAGTGGCGCAACCGGCGGTATCACCTCAAAACCTTGCGCAGGGTCATTCCCGTTATACAGTGCCGATAACGTCTTCAATAACTGTCGGCATGACAACGTTTCCACCAAAATATCGTGCGCCACGACGCCCAATACCACATCATTACCGGTGAAAACCCAAAAGCGCACCGGCGCTTCACGTGCCAATTCGAGAGGGGTGGCCTGCGCCTGCAACAAGTGACTAACTGCCTGTTGCTCATTCGCCACTGCCTGAATACTTATCGGGTTCAGGGTCGTATTCGCGCGCAGTTTGCGTAAACCTTGCTCGTCATCAAAGTCATAGCGAACATCCAGTTCCGGCATTAATCGGCCCAGGGCTTCCAGCGCACTGACCAATCTGCCGATGTCCGGCTCACCGCCTAACCGCCAGGCCATTGCCTGCTGACTCCCCCCATCACCCCGCTGTTGGTGCATGAACCACGCCAGCTCTTCCGTTTCGCTCAATGACTGACTGGCGTCATCCGCCCGAACACCCAGGGTCTCGAACGCCAGATCCAGACGCTGGGCCTCGTCATCGCTGAGAATATTGTCAAAATAACCGCTCACTGCTTTATCTCCTTGTGCCCGGCCACGCCGGAACATCGGGGAATGCTGACGATAAGAAGAGACGTCAATACGCCCCTCTGACTGCTGACAAACTCACGCAAGTGCTAAACCGTAGGGGGCGAACAAGTTCGCCCCGATTTACCCCTTCGATGATGCTATTGGGCGCAACTTGCCGCGCCCCTACCCTTAAACCGTCGAGTATTGTCAACAACCTCAGGCGTTGATACGCCCCTTGTGTAGACAGGCTGCTACGGCATCAGAATGTCAGTTCAAGTGCAGCACCAACCATGCGCGGACGCTGCTGGGACGCTGTATACACGTCATTGCCACTGACCATCACACGACGTTCTGAATCAAACAGGTTCTGTGCATACAGGGTGGCGCGACCATAGGCGAAGGTGTACGCCAGTTGGGTATTTGCCGACCAGTAAGAACCGATATGTCCACGAGAGTCATTGTCGTACTGTGAGTAGTAAGAATCTGAGAATGCGACGTTGCCGCTCAGTTCCAGCCCAGCCATCAACTGGTACTTCGCACCCATGTTGGCGGTATAAGCTGGCGCACGCGCTAACTCATGACCTTCTACACCACTGCCCGAGAACTTCTTAATCTTGGTCTTCAGCAGGCCAACGTTGGTGAACAGCTCGAAGTCCCAACGCGGCTGCCAGGTTGCCCCCATCTCCGCACCGTAGGTTTCCACCTTGTCAGCATTGCGAATCACCGACGAGTCTGGCCCCAACGAGTACGGAAGTTGCATGTCCTTGTAGTCGTTGTAGAAGATATTGCTGGTGAGAATGACATTGGCATCTTTCAGGTGATGACGGGTATACAACTCATAGTTCCAGACATACTCGGAACCATAGGTATAACTAACCACCGGTTTGCCGATAGTGATGCCACCGCCGCCAGCGTTATAACCACGTGCCACTTTGGCGCCGTAAGTCTGGGTATCCGTCGGCTTCCAGGCCAGGTCCAGCTTCGGCAGGAACACTGTGTAGGTTTCGTCGAAGTCGATACGCACGGCTTGGCTGCCACCGGTACGCTGACGGTGCTCACGCTCCAGACGGCTGGCGGCGGTAAGATCGACCTCAGGCGTGATGGCGTAGGTCAGTTCGGCAAAGGCAGAATTGGTGTCCGTTTTATCCTTAAAGCTGGAGCCGCCGAAAATATTGACGAACTCATCCTGCTTGGCGTGGAAATAACGCAACCCCGCCAACCCATGCAAGCGGCTGTCCGGCCCGCCAAAGCGCGCAACGGGCTCGACATGCACTTCTTTACCACCGATTTCAGCATATTGGATGTTGTAGGCTGTAGGGCGGTTGATATTAAAGTCGGTGTAGATCACCCGGTTTTCGAGCGTCAGGCTGTCGGATTGCTCCCAAGCCAGATCCCAGACGCCACTGTTCGAGTTGCTTTTAAACACCGCTCGGCGTGGGTCATGACGTGGATTGGTCGGGTGAACCAATGGGTTGAGGCTCTCATTTTGTGGTGAGGTGCTGCCAAAATGGTTAAAGGTCAGCTTGGTGGTCAGATCACGCATACCTGCCGGGTTAAACAACAATTTGGCGCGGGCGGTAGTGGCTTCAACCTCGCGTGGATCCCCCACCGGGGCATAAGCCGGCAGATCGGCATAACTGCGGCGACGCTGGCGATCAACGCTAACGCGGAATGCCAGTTGATCTTCCACCAGCGGGCCGGATGCCATGGCGGATAACTGTGATGAATGCTGGTTACCCACCCCACCCTTGACAGCACTTTCCCAGTCAAAAGTAGGATCCTTACTGGTCATCACGATGGCGCCGGCAATGGCGTTACGCCCCTGAATATAACTCTGTGGGCCAAGGAACACTTCGACACGATCCAGATCCCACAGCGACTGCGGGCCGAACGCCTGCTCGTTATAGGTCAATGAGCGGCCATCGAGTGACAGATTGAGGCGCGGGCGGGTGCCGCTGAGGAAAGCATTGGCGCCGACATTCGGCCCGGAACCGTCAATACCGCGCACCGTTGGGAGGTTGTTACCAATCCCCAAATCCACCACGTTGGGGGTCATGCGAAGCAAATCGGGAACCTGCAACGCATTGGGCATAGAAGAAATCCGCTCACTGTCGAACACTTGTACGCTGGAGCCGGTATCAAAAATGCTGCGTTTAATTTTTTCGCCGGTCACTAACAGGCTCTCAGAGTCCTGCCAGTTGTCGTTACGTTTGCTGTCTGCGGTTTCCTGAACCTTATCGTCTAATGCTGCTGCGTTAACATTCCCTACAGACAGAGAGCAAAGACCCAGAAATAGTGAGGAAAATGCCCCAATGGCCTGTAAGCCTGCTTTTTCCTTGTTTCCTACGATTTTATGCCTTTGAGCCGCTAAATGCTTGCTCATAGATGTATTCTCCTTTCATCCCAGATGCACAAAAATTTAATTGTTTTCACATAGGTAACGACGCTGATTCTCACACTAACAATGGCATTACGGCCTTCCTGACCTTGCTATTGCATATCCCTGCCGCAGACAACCGCCCCACCCCAGACGCACAGCGGGCGGAAGCAGATTTTTTGTCTGGAAACGTAAATAAATGTTAATAATGATAATATTTTACATATTTTAATGCAAATCATTATCACTTAAGAAAATAAATGTGTAGATGAAAAGTCATAACCCAAAGGAATAAAACAGAAGTTACCCGTAACGACAAAAACCAATAATTTAATTTAAAATGAATATAAAACATAACTATATTGATATTAACAATTTCAAAAAAAGAGCAGAGAGCTGTATTAACCGCATTCTTTTCATGTGTTATTGAGGCAAATAAAAATAGTAATGGTTTTCATTACCATTAACATTGACATATATTCTTACAGTCTCTCAATACTGATGGAAACCCGATGAAAGCGTTGACTACGATGCAGGCTGCCTACTGGGTTGGCAGGCAATCTGAAGCGCCGCTGGGGGGCGTGTCTGCCCACCTGTATGCGGAATTTAACTGCAATGACCTGGATGTCGAACGACTGAGACAGGCCGTTACCGCTCTTTACCTACATCACCCCATGTTGCGCCTGCGCGTGACAGCAGATGGCCAGCAGACGATTGACGCCTGTGGCCCTCAACATTGCCTGCATCTGGACGATTTTAGCCACGCAGATACCCTCCACGTTGCCAACCGGCTTGCCGATAAACGCCAGACAAAAAGCAGCCAAAAATTGCCGCTGGAACAAGGTGTTCCCTGTGATATCAGCCTCAGTCTGTTGCCCGGTGGCCACAGCAGATTGCATGTGGATCTGGACATGATTGCCGGGGATGCGATGGGTTTTCGTGTATTGATGGAGGATTTAGCGCGTTTTTATCATCAATGCCCAACAGCGCCCGATGACAACAGCGTCCCCTATTTTGACTACCTGGACCGCCAACATGCCGACACGGCGTTACAGGTTCGCCGCACCCGTGCGCAGACCTGGTGGCGTGAACGTCTGACTCAGTTACCCCCCGCTCCGCATCTGTTACGCACGCCTGATCACTGCCGCAGCGATCGGCTGGCGCTGCAACTGAGCGCCAAAGAAACCAAAGCGCTGGAAGATACCGCCAAAGCACATCACATCACGCTTTCATCACTGTTTCTGGCGCTGTTTGCCGTAACCGTCGGCTATGGCTGGAACCTGTCACGCTTCCGGTTGAACGTGCCGTTGTTCCACCGGGAAGCAGATAATGTCGACAACATCATTGGCGATTTTTCCAATCTGGTTCTTCTTGGCATTACGCTGAATCCGGCGGAAAACCTGCCCGCCTTCTGCCAGCGCCTGATGACGCAGCTAGCGGAGTTGATTGCCCATGCCGACTATCCCGGCGTCAGTGTGATGCGTGATCTTTCACGGCTACAAGGCAGTATGCAGCCTTCGCCGGTGGTCTTTACCGCCGGTTTCGGTATCCACGGGAAAGCGCTGTTTTCTGACGACGTCACCCGTACCTTTGGTCCGCTGGAATGGGTTATTTCCCAAGGCCCGCAGGTCGCACTAGATGCCCAGGTAGCACACGCCAACGGCGGCATTCTGATCAACTGGGACGTGCGCCTGGACGCTTTTCCGGATCGGCTGCTGCCACAGTTGTTCGCCACCTACGGCGCGCTGCTGAAACGGGCGGCCAACCGGCCAGACAGTTTCAATCAACCACTGACGCAGTGGTTGTCACAATGCTCCGCACACGCATTGGACCGCCAAGTGCCGGTACGCCAATTGCTACATCGACTGTTAGCACGTGTTGCCCCAGACGACAAACTGGGTGATGACGATGACATCAATGCCTTACAACTGCCGCAGGACGGCCTGCTGGCCTTATTGGCCGTGCTTAACAAATATCTGTCGGTGGCGCTGACCCCAGAAGATGTGGTGGCCCACCCTACCCCTACGGCACTTGCCGCCTTGATCTGCGAACGGGCGCCCAATGCTGCTGAAGGTGTGCAAATGCTGCTGAAGGTGCTGGCACCCAAAGCCTGATATCGGTTCCGGGTGCGTAGCCTCACGCGCCCTGCTTTCTTTTTCGTTGGTTAGCGACAATAGGGATATACCATGGAGACACCATTAAGCACGCTACAGCAGGCTTATCTGCTCGGGCGCAGCGAACAATGGCCGCTCGGCGGCGTGGCAATGCACGACTTTCGCGAATATCGCGGCCTGCAGTTGGACGTGGTGCGGTTGGAACGTCGACTGAGTGAACTGGTACAACATTACGCGGCGCTTCGCACTTGCATCGATCCGCAGCGATTTACTCAACATGTTCGGCCGGAAGCCACGCTGAATTTGGATCGACATGATCTGCGGGCACTCGATCATCAGGCCGCACAACAACAGCTGGCAACCCTGCGCAATCAATATTCGCACCAGCGTCACGATCCTACACAGCCTCTGTGGCGTATCGCCGTCATTCAGTTGCCGGAGAGACAGGACGCCACAGGCGCCCAATACGACACCGTGATTTTCACCAGCTTCGATGCGATGATCCTCGATGGTCAGGGTATTTCTACTGTAATTGCCCGGTTATTTGACGATGCTCCGCTGCAGCCCGTTGCACCACCGACACCCCCTGCCGTCGCCAGCGCAGAACAGCGCCAGGCGGATGCTGCCTATTGGCAAGCCAAGTTGCAGAACGTCACCACGCCGTCGGCACTACCGTGGCGTACTCCATTGGCTAATATCAAGTCTTCACGCTACCGCCGTGCCAACCTAACCCTGCCACGCGAGACGTTAAAGCAGTTCTCACGACTGGGTTCTGCTCATGCATTGCTGCGTAACAGCAGCCTGTCTGCACTGATCCTTGATACGCTGGCGCAGTGGACCACCGATGGCGAACTGTGCGTCGGTATCCCTGTCGCCTTTCCAGCTGCGGACGGCTCACTCAGCAACGCTTCCACCTTCGTGGCGGTGCGCTATGCGCGTCAGGGCGGCACCTTTGTCAGCCGTGCGCAGGCATTACAAGACAACGTATTAGGTGCGCTCGACCATCTCACATTTTCCGGTGTTGATTTGGCGCGACAGTTGTTTAACCGCAGTCAGGGATCACCTGCGCTGCCTGTGATCCTCACCAATTGCTTAGGCTGGGAGACGCTGCCAACCAATGCCCCCGTGCGCTACCATGACGGCGTGACGCAGACACCGCAGGTGGCGATCGATATTCGGTTGACGCAAGATGCCGACAAGAATTTGCTGCTGTGTGTCGACTATGCCGAACAGGCATTGGACGGTGAGCAGGTGCAGACGATGCTGGATGCCCTGCAACGCCGGATAACGTTAATCTGCCAGGGTGGCGATCTGGAGATCACCCCGGCGCAATTTATCGATTATCAGCACTACCGCCATAACCAAAACGAGGCGACATTTACCGCCTATCCGTACCTGGCACAGTTGGCTGAACGGTTGTTTAACGACCCACAGCCACGACCTGCATTGATTTGCGATCAACAAAGCCTGACTTACCCAGAACTTGGCCGACAGATCGGCACCGTGATGGCCAATCTGCAACAACGTGGTCTGGGGCGCGGCAATGTATTGGCACTGTATCTGGCACGCAGCCCGGAACATGTGACGATCTCTTTGGCCTGTGCGCTGCTAGGTATTATCTGGGTGCCGATCGACATCAATTCACCACCAGAGCGTGCCGCTTATCTGCTGACTAACTGTCGACCGGATCTGGTGGTCCATCACGGTGAACTCGATACGCTGCATGGGGTGACGCCAGCAGAATTGCGTGATCCGGCAGCAGGCAACCCGGCATTGCCCGACAGCCAGACGCTGGCCGAACGCAGCGTCAGCACCGAGGCCAGCTATTACCTGTATACCTCCGGCACCACTGGCAAACCGAAGTGCGTAGTGCTCAACAACCGCGCGACTGCCAACGTCATCGGCCAAACCCTGCAACGCTGGGCGGTTACCACTGATGACGTGATGATCTCGGTCACGCCGCCGCACCATGATATGTCGATGTTTGATCTGTTCGGTTCGCTCAGCGCCGGAGCGACACTGGTGTTACCGGCACCGCATCAGGAAAAAGACGCCATCAGTTGGAACCAGTTGGTAGAGCGCCATCGTGTCAGCCTGTGGTGTTCGGTGCCTGCGATTCTGGAAATGCTGCTCACCTGCAAAACCGACGACAGTCTGCACTCACTGCGCCTGGTGGCCCAAGGTGGCGATTACATCAAGCCGGCAACAGTACAACTATTACGGAGTTTGCGCCCGGATATCAGCCTGTTCTCACTCGGTGGCCCGACAGAAACCACCATTTGGAGCATCTGGCACCCAATTGCAAAACAGGACACCGGCACCGTGCCCTATGGGCAACCGTTGCCGGCCAACCAATACTTTATCTGCCATGACGACGGCACCCATTGCCCGACAGGGGTGGTTGGCCGTATTCATACAGCGGGAGTTAATCTGGCGTTGGGTTATCTGGAAGACGGTGATTTAAAACAGCATGACTTCGTCACTCTGGACGGCCCCGACGGGCAACCACTGCGTGCCTTCCGCACCGGCGATCAGGGTTACTATCGTGCAGATGGTAATATTCTGTTCGCCAGCCGGGTGAACGGTTACGTGAAAATCCGTGGCGTGCGCGTTTCATTACCGGAGATTGAAGATGTACTGCGTGGGCACGAGGCGATCCTCGACATTGTGGTGGTGGACTATCCTGGCGGAGATAATGCAGAAGCCACGTTGGGAGCGATGTACCTTACCCATGACGACAAACCGCTGTCGTTGGCGGCCATCCGCGCCTTTTCCACCGGCTACCTGCCCTGCACTCATATCCCAACGCGCTTTATCCACACTGAAACGCTACCGCTTTCCGGCAACGGTAAAACAGACCGCCACCGCATCCGTGCCGCGTTCAGTGTTGATCGTGCAGCAGCGGGATTGAACGCCTGCGCAGCGCCGTTGCCAAGTTCACCACCGGTAAACAGCGATAAGATTTTGGCTATCTATTTGCAGGCTATCGGTGCAACGCCACGCCCTGAGTGGGGAGAAGAAACAGCCTTTATCAGCATGGGGCTGAAACTGCCGCACATTAGGCAAGTGGCTACCCAGCTCAATGATGCCTTCGGCACCCGTCTGCCACCCACACTGCTTATTCCTTGCAAAAATGCACGGGAGGTCGCGGCACTGCTGGCGCGCTAATACGGTTTAAACGTAGGGGCGCGGTATGTGCTGCGCCCGCTCGTATCATCCAGGAGTAAATCGGGTCGAACGTGTTCAACCCCTATTGGTTTAGCTATTACGCCGGGTTATTCGCAATCAGGCGGGCACCGCTACCAGTTCACCAACCCTGGTCTCCAACGCCTCTTCTCTCAATGCTCGCAGTAAAAAACCCTGTAGGGCGTTGCCGAAGTCAGCAACCCCAATATCAGGGAACTGCTGCACGTAGATATCAATATCCAGATGTAAATCGTCAGCATCAGTGCGACCACGGAAAGTCAGATTAGCGCCGTCACCCGAGCCACCCGCCAGTACCTTGCGTGTGCTGTTGCACCCGCTAAAACCAGCAGGATCAAACGGCTGGACATTGATAAATGGGGAAATAAATAAACGCGAAGCAGGTGTCACGCCGCGATCGGCGGCTATCTGCCGCAGACGGTAACCAGCGTGGCTACGCAGCTCTCGCAACGTCTGCGCCATGCTGGAAAGAAAATGCCCGAGTGTCTCTTCCACACCCAGCGAGACCAAAAACGGCAGTGTATTAACCGCCAGCGCGGGCGTGTTGGTCGCCTTGCTGCTACGACGGTTCATCACTGGCATCCACATGGTGCGCGTATCGCCCCTATCATGCGGTAACGGTGGCAAGGTAAAGAATAACCAGGCGGCTGACAGTGTCAGTAGCAGATCAGGCCAGCCGATGCCGCTGCGCTCCGATAGCCAACGCAGTCGCTGCGAGATCTCGTCCGGCAGTGCCGTGCTGGTGCTCAGATATTTCACACCATATTCCCTGCCGCCTTTGCGTACCGTCGGTAACGTCTGTGACGACGGTAAATAACGCTGCCAAAAAAGACGATCCTTAGTACAACGTTCAGAAGCGACATAGGCCAGCTCATGATGCTGGAAAGCGTCGAACGCACCCAATGCTTGCCCTATGGCATGGTGACTAAGAAAGTGCGCATACAGCGCCGCACAACGGTGTTCGACTAACGCCATACCGAATCCATCGATCACGATATGATGCGCACGAACGAACCAGATAAAGCGAGACGGCTCCAGTTTGATTAACCACATTGCCGCCAACGGCTGGTTGCGCAGATCCCTGGGTTGCGCAATATCCGCCTGTATCAAGCGCATCGCGGACTGATAGGGATCCGGCTGCTCTTGCAGGTCAATACGGTTCAACGCCGGTGCCCACGAAGGATCATAACGCTGCTGTGGCGGACGTTCGCCATTGCCTGCATTGAACCGCAATGCAAATGCCTGTGTTTCTGCAAGAGTGAGGGTAATCGCCCGACACAGCGCCATCTCGTCTACCGCTCCGCATAATTCAGTGACGTGGGCGACGGTGGAAAAAGGCTGCCCGGGATGCAAAGTAAATTCTTCCCAGAAGTCTAACTGCGCCGGTGTCAGCGGCAGCCATTCTGTAGCCAAAACAGTTTCCGACATGTTACCTACCTTTGATAAGCCATAAACAAATGTTGAAACAACGGAAGCCAAAACCCCGCCGCCGCAGATTACGTCTAATAACGGCTAATACGGGGTAAATACCGGACACGGCCTGACGACCTATTTACAGGCTGCCCGGCGTGATCCTTTTTATTGTGGTTTGCGTGCTTGCCCCCCTGGCGCACGTAACAGCAAGACGATGTCGTCGTGTTAAAACGTCCATCTCACCGCACTGAAAATGTTTCGATTCAGTTACAAATGAAAATGATAATAACACTTATTATCATTTTCATGAATATAGAATAATCTGTTCATGCGACAAAAAAGAAAGGCGAGAGGCTGAATAGGTACCGCTAATGGTGGGGCAACAAGAAAAGAACTCGGCTACATATTTGGGCTACCGGGGCCGTGGTGACGACACCGCCCCGGTTAAACGGCATTTACCTGCCATTATTGATAAATCACCGCCACACCGTGGAGTTTATCGCCCCCACTGGCGGCAATAATGCGGTATGAACTGGCTCCGGCCTGATCGGCTTTTTTCGCCAGTTTATTTTCCAGACTGGAGAGCGTCAGTGCTCCGCCAGCGGAGACCACACCGATTTTAGTCAGCCCTTCGCCGGAGTTGACGCTGTTAGCGGCAAAGCTGCTGGTTGAAACCGCAGCCAGAATAAACGCCGCCATAACATATTTAATCGTTTTCATAATAACCACCTCATTTGATTGACCGGGCCAGATTCAGCCTGGTGAGGTGATTCTAAGCAGGGGTTGCTGACCCCAAAGTGACATGCCGATAACATTTCTGTCAGACAGCTGAAAAATCGGAGTTATTTACCTAAGCATACAATTTCCCCCACTATGCTGACATCACAGACAACCTGACGACCAGAAATCAATCATCAACCACCAGTTCCCATATCCTCTATCAATCACTTATATTTAAATTGAGGGCTGCCTGAATGCCACAGCGGCGGCAGTGTCCTCAATTAACCTGAGGGAGCCATCCATTTTATGCATTTTAAACAAAGCACTGTGGGTCTGTTATTGGCGGGAACCGGTTTGTTGACGGCAGGCAGCGCACTGGCCGCAACGGATACTCTGGTCTATTGCACCGTGGCCTCACCGGAATCATTCAACCCGCAGCTTTCCAGCTCCGGGACCACCTTTATCGCGACTTCGCAGGTGTTGTACAACCGCCTGCTGACACTGCGTGAAAGCGATAAAACCCCGGCGCCCTCACTGGCGACCGAGTGGACCATCAGCCCGGACGGCAAAACCTATACCTTTACGTTGCGCAAGGGCGTGAAATTCAACAGCAATAAGTTCTTCACCCCAACGCGTGACTTCAACGCCGAGGACGTCGTATTCACCGTGATGCGTCAAAAAGACCCCAATAATCCGTATCACAAGGTGTCTGGCGGCAACTACGAATACTTTACCGATACCGGGCTGGACAAGCTGATCACCAAAGTGGAAGCGGTGGATAACGACCACGTGCGCTTTACCCTGAGCCAGCCTAATGCCGCATTCCTGGCTGACTGGACGATGGACTTCGCTTCGATCCTTTCCGCCGAATATGCCGATGCCATGCTGAAAAAAGGCACACCGGAAAATGTCGATAACTGGCCTATCGGCACCGGTCCGTTCGCGCTGCAACAGTACAAACAGGATTCCCTGATCCGCTACATCGCCAACCCACATTACTGGCAGGGTGAGGTGGCTAGCAAACACCTGATTTTCTCCATTACGCCAAATCCGGAAACCCGGCTGGCCAAGCTGAAAACCAATGAGTGCCAGATCATCCCTGCCCCGCTGGCGGAACAGTTTGACGCCATCAAGAGCGACAAAAACCTGCAGTTGAACAGTATCGACGGCTTGAACGTCGGCTATCTGGCGTTCAATACCCAGAAGAAGCCATTTGATAACGTGCTGGTACGCCAGGCACTGAGCTACGCGGTAGACAAAAAAGCGATTGTGGCTGCGGTATTTAAAGACAGCGGTACACCAGCCTATTCGATACTGCCGCCAGGCATGCTGGGCTATAACGACAAACTGTCTGAATATGCTTACAACCCGGAAAAAGCGCGTGAACTGCTCAAACAGGCAGGACTGGAGAAAGGGTTTGAGACCGACATCTGGTCGATGCCGGTGGCACGGCCTTACAACCCTAATTCACGGCGGATTGCCCAGATGATTCAAAACGACTGGGCAAAAGTGGGGGTGAAAGCCAAAATTGTCACCTGGGAATGGGGCCAGTACTTGGCCGGGCTGCGCAAAGGGGAACAGCAAAGTGCGCTGTATGGCTGGATGTCGGATAACGGTGACCCGGATAACTTCGCTACCCTGCTCAACTGCGCAGGCGTGCAAACCGGTGCCAACGCCGCCCGCTGGTGCGACAGCAGTTATGACAAACTGATCCAGCAGGCGATTCAGGTCAGCGTCCCTGCTGAACGCGCCAAGCTTTATCAGCAAGCGCAGGTGATTTTTGCCCAACAGGCTCCGCTGCTGCCACTGGCTAACGGCAAGGTGTTCTACGCCACCCGCAGCAACGTCAGCGGCTATGTGGTTGACGTTAACGGCAGTGACTTTGCCAAGGCCAAAGTTAACTAATCCCCGCCTTCGCCCCTGCCGGTGGTGGGGGCAAATAACCGCCCAATCAGCCCTCCGATCCCCTCCAGCAGCCCTGGCTGCTTGCTGCCGTGGGCGCCAATCAGCGCCACATTCAGCACAGGTAAGGGCGGCAACTGTGGGTTGTCCGCGATGCGCATATCCGCCGAGATATGACATTCGGCGATCGCCGCCAGACAACGACCGGTGGCGATCGCCGCCTTCTGCGCCGCAATATTCGGGCTGGTGTAAAGAACCCGATAACCCCCTTCCAGCGTGTCGAGCGCAGCGGCCATCTGTTCCAGCGCCCGGCTGCCGAATTCATACAGCGACAGTGGCAACGGTCGCAGACGACCGATGTCGGCGGTAGCGTCGCAGACCCAGAACATCCGCTCACTGAATAGCCACTGGCCGCGCAGCGGCTCCTCTTGCGTAACCAGCGCAAGATCGAGCGCTTTGCTATCGATCATCGGGATCAGCGCCGAGGAAGGCAGGCAGACTAAAGACAGCTCAACATCCGGATAATGCTGATGAAGGCATTGCAGGATGGGCGGTAAATATTTTTCGGCATAGACGTCGGCAATACCGAAACGAACGGTGGCCTTGATGGCGCTCTGCTGCAGAGAAAGCATCGACTGGTTATAAACATGAAGGATCTTGAGCGCGTGAAAGTGCAATTCGGTGCCGGTGGCCGTGAGCACCAACCGTTTACCGGTGCGATTAAACACCTTCTTACCGAGCGCATCTTCGATGTTCTTAACGTGTGTGCTAATCGCCGCTTGTGTACGGGCCAACTGATCGCCCGCTTCGGTCATCGACCCAGTATCCGCCACCAGCAAAAATGTTTTTAACCAGCGCAGATCCAACTGCAGCATCTTTTCTTGCATTTCTGTAGCCATAAATATTTTTTATAAAACTAACAAATAACATCAATTTTTTCTATCCACCTTTCCGACGTAATCTGAAGACTGGCTTCTTACCCGAAGGTGATGAAATGGATCATAAATCAGCGGCGGTGGACTTCCGCACCTACCTGGATTATCTGCAAAAAAATGAGGAGTTGGTGGTTATCGATGAAAATGTCGATCCCGTTCTGGAGGTGGGCGCCATCGTGCGCAAAGTGTATGAAACCCGGGCGCCAGCACCGCTGTTCACCGCGCTGGCCGGAGACAACCGTAACTTTCGCATTCTCGGCGCGCCTGCCGGCATGAGTGGCAAACCGGGGCAGGCCTATTCCCGCCTCGCCGCCCATTTCAACCTGCCGAAGCAGGCTACGCCGAAACAAATCCTCGAAAAAATCATCGCCGCCGCTGACCAGCCGCCGATTGCACCGACGATCGCACAACAAGCGCCCTGCAAAGAAAACATCCTCAGCGGCGCGGACGTCGACCTGAACATTTTCCCCATCCCGCTGCTGCACCAGGAAGATGGCGGACGCTATTTCGCCACCTACGGCTTCCATATCGTGCAGTCGCCCGACGGCAAATGGGACAGCTGGTCGGTCGCCCGCGCTATGCTGCACGATAAAAACACGCTGGTGGGCCCGGCGATGCCCCAGCAGCATATCGGCATGGTCCACAGCATGTGGCGCGAACAGGGTAAAAATACCCCCTGGGCGATGGTGCTGGGCGCCCCGCCTGCGGCCATGGCGGTAGCCGGTATGCCGCTGCCCGCCTGGACCAGTGAGCCGGGCTACATCGGCGCGCTGACCGGCGAAGCCGTTGAGGTGGTGAAATGCGAAACCAATGACCTGTATGTACCGGCCACGGCGGAAATTGTGGTGGAGGGAGAAATCAGCCTCGATGAAACTGCGCCGGAAGGGCCGATGGGCGAATACCACGGCTATTCGTTCGCTGAAGGTAAGAAGCAGCCGGTATTTCACGTGAAAGCCATCACCTTCCGCGATCGCGCTATTCTGCCGATTTGCGTCGCCGGTACGCCACCAGAGGAGAACCACACTATCTGGGGTACCATGATTTCCGCCGAGGCGCTGAAACACTGCCGCCAAGAGAACCTGCCGATCGACATGGCCTGGTGTTCCTACGAGGCTGCTACCTGCTGGCTGGTATTGGCGGTAGATACCGACCGGTTGGCGACGATGCATACCGACGCAGACGGCTTCGTGCAGTTGATCGTCGAGAAGTTCTTCAACTCGCACGTCGCCTGGCTGGTACCCAAAATCTTGCTGGTCAGCAACGATATAGACATCACCGACATCAACCAGGTGGTGTGGGCGCTGGCGACCCGCAGCCACCCGAAACGCGATTTTTACGATTTTACCGGCCAGCCCGGCATCCCGATGGTGCCTTATCTGGATGATGAGGACAAACAGGCCGGGCACGGCGGTAAAATGATCATCAATTGCCTGCTGCCGGAGCAATTTAGCGGCAAGATGCGCGCCACCACGGCCTGCTTCGAACATTCCTACCCGGATGAAATTAAACAACGGGTGGAGCGTAAATGGCGGGATTACGGGTTCTGAAAGAGGTGCTGGCGACCAGGGAAACGCGCAGGCACTTTCCTCACCGTTAACATTTGGTTACCATCAGCAAACATATTATTTGAGCGTAAAAGGTAACCCGGTGCAGAACTCTTATATGCCAATGCAGATCCGTCTGCACTGGCTGGTGGCGATCCTTCTGGTCATCACCTGCACAACCATTGAGCTGAGAGGTTTTACCGTACCAGGCACCCCACTGTGGTACGTACTGGTAGTGACCCACTTTAGTTGTGGGGTGACGGTATTTGTATTGATGATCGCCCGTTTGTTCCTGCGTTGGCGCCACACCAGCCCTGCCATCGAGCCGAAACCGGCAAAATGGCAAACCGGCGCGGCCCATTTGGTGCATACCCTGATTTACCTGTTACTGCTGACGCTGCCGGTGCTGGGCGTCTATTCCCGCTATCTGGGCGGTAAAGAGTGGTTTTTGTTTGGCCTTCCAATGCCCTTTGCCGACGTCGCCGACCGGCCGCAGGCAAGGATGATTATCGGCTGGCACAAGACGCTGGCGGCCTTCGGCTATTGGCTGATTGGGCTGCATGCGGCGGCGGCGTTGTTTCATCACTACCTCGTTAAGGACAATGTGCTGGTACGTATGCTTCCACGGTTAAAAAAACGCTAACATCACGCAAAATTGGCCTGCTAATAAACCGCCCTACCGCTGATAGGCCATTGGTTAAAGAGCGGTTTATTACATAGCGTCTATTCCAGACAGGAAAATAACTTAAAAATAAAAATTAATGACCACATGCATACATATCAATTGAAATAATAAATTACCTTATTAGTTAGAGAAAGACCTGATTGCATGCAATCATTAGTGACAAACCCACCGCAGAAAAACATAACTCTCTGTAAGAAAATGAGTTATATCGTTTCCTTACATTCCCCTTAAATTCAAGATAAAAAATTCTTATATATCGAGTTGTATCTATTCCGGATTTTGACTAAGGTTATTCATACAACGAATATGCCATCCCGCTGGCGAACAAAGTCACAGTAATGTTTATTCATTTTATTCAGCTTAAAACGCCAGTTAATTTTTAGGTTAACTCTGTCCTGTCTCGCATTTACATGAGACGACATAGTGCCGCCTATGATTTCATTAATTAAGTTCTATCGGCTACACACATGGGAAAGTTAATAGCGCTTTCCACTCATAAAAAGTCAGGAGCAAAGTAATGAAAATAATGACTGGCATTATTCTACCGACAGTTGCCGCCATCACAATGGCCGGCATGGCACACGCAGCAGACAGCAAACAACCCGTGACCGGCAAAGAGACGGTTACCCTGGAGCACGTGCATGCCGTACAAGAAAATGGTAGCCCGGCGCCCAAGCACGACGCGGCCTGTATGAAAGAACTTTCAATGCCTGAATCCAAGTATGTCGGGATGAAAGTCACCAGCGAATATACCGTTAACCCCAGCTCGATGATGATGTCAGCGAAATCTATGCTCCCGTCCCCGATGGCCACACAGCCGATGGAACTGACGATTGATTTATCCGCTCTCGGCATAGAAGGGATGTACGCGTTTGGTGCCTTTAAACCAAGTTCTTTGCCGCAGGACTATGTTTATTTCACTATCGGCAAAGATTTTAAAAACCCCGTCAGTACCTTTATGGTCATTAATAAAGGCAAAGAATATAACTGCGTTATTTCCAGCTCAAACAAGGCGATGAGTAAAGAGGAACGCAAACACCTTATGGTTAAGAAATAGCGGAAATATTGATGGGATAATACTGGGGGCTTCGGGTGGTTTTTACTGCCCTGGCCCCTTGTTTTGTTTGCTTTCATTATCGTTTGTTCGTGAAAACAGTTGGTACTTGATGTATCGCACCACTCACTCATAAATGGCTAGATTATCTGTAAAGTCGAGCATTTCTGACCCAGCTCTATCCCCTGAATAGAACAACGTCAGCTATGAGTGAGGAGCAGACGTTGACTATCATTCATTTTCACAGACAGAAAAAAGTTTCGACCCAAGCGATTGAAATACATTAAGATTACTTCATTTACATATAAATAAATTCGTATTTCACGATGTAGGTTCCAATTTTATTAACACGAGCTGATACCCATACCCCTGTCATTCCTTGCTTACGGTGGCTGCGCAGAAATTCTTTATTTGTACAAAGCTGTATCCATCTGGTGGTGTTCTGATCTTTTAACCAGATACCTGCTTCACAATGCCCATGCTTACCCCTCGATGGCCCAGGGAAGACAACCTCATATTCAGATTCATAGCCAATTATTTTTTCTGGGAAGAGATAAACATAGACATCGTAACAGTTTAAGCTCAATACAAATCCCAGGCAGAAACCGCCAAAGAATGCTTTAGAAAGATACTTTATTGTTTTGTTAAAAGTGCGAAGATAAAAAGCGTGAATAGAAGAGAAGCTTCCAATCAATGCACCAAAAGAAATATACGTTGTCCATTCAGGCACCGATTTTTGTAAAATGGTATTATGGGAAATACTTGTTGCCCATAACATATACCAGAACCATCCGCCCATAATGATGCATACCACGGCTGTAATGGACCATTTTTTATATTTACTTTCGAAATAATAACTTTTATTCATGATTATATTTTTGTATCTATCAAAAGATGATAACAGCCTTACCGTGCACGGCTATTTTAACTTATAAATCTGAGCATGCTAACTGTATCTACATAATTTTTTAACGTCTGCTCCTGGCACAAAGCCGACTGCCAGATAAGGTTCCGCTTAGGCCAGCAACGCTAAACTCCCCCAAAATAAAAAGAGCGCAGTCCAAATGAACTGCGCCCCTACATTTTTAAACACCAAACTAAAACTTAGCTACGAACCAAATCATCACCGTAACCAATCCACTTGTAGGTGGTCAGTGCGTCCAGGCCCATTGGGCCACGGGCGTGCAGTTTCTGGGTGCTGACGGCCACTTCTGCGCCCAGGCCGAACTGGCCGCCGTCGGTGAAGCGGGTGCTGGCATTGACGTACACCGCGCTTGAATCCACCGCACGCACAAAGTGCTCGGCGCTGCTCAGTGAACGGGTGAGGATCGCGTCGGAGTGGCTGGTGCCATGGGTGCGAATATGGTCGATAGCCTGATCGATGTCATCCACCAGCGCCACGTTCAAATCCAACGACAGCCATTCGTCGTCGTAATCTTCCGCCGCTACCGCCACCACCGTTGCCGGGCCGTCTTGCAACAGCGGCATGGCGTTCTCCGCAGCATGCAGGGTGACGCCCACCGCCGCCATTCGCGTACTCAAGGCAGGCAAGAACTCTGCGGCGATGTTGCGGTTCACCAGCAGCGTCTCCAGCGAGTTACAGGCGCTTGGACGTTGAATTTTGGCGTTCTCGATAACCGTCAGTGCTTTGTCGAAATCAACGCTGTCGTCAACGTAGGTATGGCAAACGCCGATACCGCCGGTGATCACCGGAATAGTCGACTGTTCGCGACACAGCTTGTGCAAGCCCGCACCACCACGTGGGATCAACATGTCGACGTAGCGATCCAGGCGCAGCAACTCATTCACCAACGCACGGTCCGGGCTTTCAATCGCCTGTACCGCCGCAGCCGGCAGGCCGCACTGTTCCAGCGCCTGCTGGATCACTTTCACCGTCGCCTGGTTGGTGTGGTGGGTTTCTTTGCCACCGCGCAGAATCACCGCGTTGCCGGTTTTCAGGCACAGGCTGGCAACGTCGATGGTGACGTTAGGCCGTGCTTCATAAATCACGCCAATCACACCGAGCGGTACCCGGCGGCGTTCCAGCTTCAACCCGCTGTCCAACAGGCTGCCGTCCAATACATGGCCGACCGGGTCGTTCAAACGGCATACCTGACGCACGTCATTGGCGATCGCCGCCAGGCGTGCCGGGGTCAGTAACAGGCGATCAAGCAGCGCTTCGGTCATCCCGCTGGCGCGTGCCTGTTCCATGTCCTGTTCGTTAGCCTGTAAAATCACTTCGCTTTCGGCTTCCAGTCTGTCGGCAATCACCGACAGTACCTGGTTTTTCTTCGCCGTGCTCAGCACCGCCAGTTGCCAGGAAGCCTGTTTGGCGGCCTTCCCCATTTGCTCTAGCATGCTCACTCCTTAACTGACTATCATATCGTCACGGTGCACTGCCACCGGGCCGTATTCATAACCGAGAATTTCGCTGATTTCCTGCGAGTGGTGACCGGCTATCATGCGCATCGCGTCGCTGTTATAACGGCTGACACCGTGCGCCAGATCGCGCCCCGTCAGGTTGCGAATGCGGATCACTTCACCACGGGAGAAGTCGCCTTTGACTTCGCGGATGCCCTTCGGCAGCAGCGAACTGCCGCGCGCCATAATGGCGTCGACCGCACCGTCGTCGACGGTGATCTCACCCGCCGGCGGTGCGCCGAAGATCCAGCGTTTGCGGTTTTCCAATGGGGTTTCCAGCGCGTGGAAACGGGTGCCCACCGGTTTGCCTTCAATCACGTCAGCCACCACGCCTGGCTTGCTGCCGGCGGCAATGATCACATCGATACCGGCGCGGCAGGCCACGTCAGCGGCTTGCAGCTTGGTGCCCATGCCGCCGGTGCCCAGGCCGGAAACGCTGTCGCCAGCGATGGCGCGCAGTGCGTCGTCGATGCCGTGCACTTCTCGGATCAGCTCTGCCTGCGGGTTATTACGTGGGTCAGCGGTGTACAGGCCCTGCTGATCGGTCAGCAACAACAGTTTATCAGCCCCGGCCAGGATCGCCGCCAATGCCGACAGATTGTCGTTGTCGCCCACTTTGATTTCTGCGGTCGCAACCGCGTCGTTCTCATTGATCACCGGCACGATACGGTTGTCCAGCAACGCCGTCATGGTGTCACGCGCGTTGAGGAAGCGTTCACGGTCTTCCAGATCGGCACGCGTCAGCAACATCTGCCCGACGTGGATGCCATAAATGGAAAACAGTTGCTCCCACAGTTGAATCAACCGGCTCTGCCCGACCGCCGCCAGCAACTGCTTGGAGGCGATGGTGGCGGGGAGTTCGGGGTAGCCCAAATGTTCGCGCCCGGCTGCAATCGCGCCGGAGGTGACGATAACGATGCGGTGACCCGCTGCATGCTGTTGTGCGCACTGGCGTACCAGTTCGACAATATGGGCACGGTTAAGACGCAGCGATCCGCCGGTCAACACGCTGGTGCCCAATTTCACAACCAGTGTCTGGCTGCCGTTCATAGTGTTTCTGCCGTATAAGATGAGAAGAATAATGCTTAGGGACTTTGTAACAGGAGAGACGCGTTATGCCAACAGGCACAACGCGAAATCAGCAGAATACTTGTGGTCAAACGGGGTCAGGCGGAAAGTTTAATCAGTTTTTCTTTGAAATCAGCGGCAGGCTCTAACGTCAGTTCCATTGTGGTCAGCAGCTCGCCCAAGCGACGGTGGAAATCACGCAGGGTGGTTTCCAGCTTGGTTTTGACTTCAGTATCCTTAATCTTTTCCGGCGTCCAATGCCCTTCTTTATCAAACAGGCCGAACTGATAGGCGTAAGTAAAGCGCGTATCTTCAGCATGCAGTTCGATCCACCAGCCCCAGAATTCGCGCTTCTCTGGCGCGGGCTTAACATTGACGCAAACGGCTAAACAATCAAAGAAAAAACGGTCGTTCTCACACTGCCCTTCACGCAGATACGGCCCCAAGCTGGCGAAACGTTTCATTAGTCGGCTTTTAGGGTGACCACTCGGTAACGTCATTCTTTAACCTCCTCAATGTAGACCACTCTTTTTAACAAATTGTTAAAATTTAGCAACTATTTAACGCATTTTATCTTTCATCCAATGTGTCATTTGCAGCAATGCCTTGTGGAAACTGCTGTAGACAGGTGCGCGCGGTATGGCGATCAGTTTGCCGTCCATAGAAGACGACGCGATCAGTTGCGACTCCTCTTTCGGGCTGAGCGGATCTTGATCCCAGTAACCGGCCAACATCGGCGTCGGACAGCGGCGGCCCAACAACCCTTGGGTTTTCAGCGAATAGCTATTCAGCTCAATCTTCAGCACGTTATCCGAAGCGTTGGCCATGCCCATACGGCTAGCCAGCACGTCCATATACATGTCCGGTACATGTCGCTGCGTGTTGATGTCACACAGCAGGCGGTGCACCACCGGCCCCAGACAAGCCACACCCCGTAGCCGCTGCGGCTCCAAATAGGCCAGACGGACTGCTACGTTGGCGCCGAAACGGAAACCAAACGCAGTGACGCGCTGATGATCAACCCACGGCACCGAGGCCAGTTGAGTGAGCACCTGCTGGTGCAGGAAGCTGGAATCTTGCGTCAGTTTCCACTTGTAAGAAGAACCGATGGAAGGCATATCAATGGTCAGCATGGCAATGCCATGTGGCGCCAAATAGTCACGGAATAAGCGGTGATAATCAGTCTGTAGCGTGTCCAGGCTGCCGCACATCAGCACCGTTGGGAACGGCGCTTCGCCTTTTTCCGGCATGTGCAGGAAGCCGGTAATGCTGCTGCCGCCTTCGATGCGGAACTCCAGTTCTTTCAACTGGTACGGTAGTAATAACGCAGCTTCTTCGTAGGCCCGGTTAGAGAGCGCCTCGGCCTGTTCGGCCAGTTCGTCCCCTTTCAAGTGCGGGTAACCGGCAATGCTGTAAAAGTTGGCCGCATTGAGCCAGTACTGCCCGCCGATCAAGGGGTCCTGTTGTTCCAGTGCACGCTGCTGCCAGAGCATGCCCTGATGCACCCATTCGTAGATCCAGTTACCGTTACGGTAACCGACTACGGTATCCAGCCACTTGTCGTTGGTGTGTTCCACATCAGCAACCGCAATGCGCGCCAGCACTTCGTTGATCTCAATCGGATCGACACCGCGCCAGGCCCACATCAGTGGGTTAAGCATGCGATACCAGTTGCTGACGGTATTGCCTTCTAGTGTGGAATGCAGTTCTGCACTGACTTTGTTGCGCGCACGCATGACCAGCGTCGAGGTCTCTGGGTGCTTAAATGAGGGTTTGAACAGGATTTCAGAAAGGTTGGCCTGTGCCATGGTAACAACAGCCTCCGTAAATCTGGCCGTAGGCCGCAAACAGCCTACTAATTAACTCGAAGTAGTGTACCGAACTCTGGCGCGATATACCCGTCATACTTGAAGCGGTATCTGCACCAGCAGCACTCGCTGGCTGCCTTGATGCACATCCTATGGTCCAGGGGCGAATATCAGAAACAAAAACGCCCGGCAGAGCCGGGCGTTTTCACGAATCAGTGTGGCGAACTTAACGGCCGCCGATCGGTGGCACGAAGGTCACCGCCATGTCCCATGGCTGTTCGATCCAGGTGTCTTGCGGGATATCAACCACATAGTCATCCACCAGCGGGCGGCCTGCCGGCTTGGCGAAGATAGTGACGAAATGCGCTTTCGGGTACATTTCACGGATCGCTTTCGCAGTACCGCCGGTATCCACCAGATCGTCGATCACGATAAAGCCTTCACCGTCGCCTTCTGCGCGCTTGAGCACTTTCATTTCGCGTTGGTTGTCATGATCATAGCTGGAAATGCAGACGGTATCCACGTGGCGAATGCCCAGTTCACGTGCCAGTAAGGCAGCCGGTACCAGACCGCCGCGGCTTACGGCAATAATGCCAGTCCATTGCTCAACCGGCAGCAGGCGGTGAGCCAGTTTGCGCGCTTGCATTTGCAGCATGTCCCAGGTAACAACGTATTTTTCGCTCATAGAATGGTGTCCCAGCCAGCAGTGGTGCGGCTTACTCAGTAATCAGGGGAAAAAAGGTTGCGCGAGATTATAAAGACTGACCGCATCAAATACCAGTTGTACCTGGAATTTCATAAGTATTTCATATGGTGATTGATGCTGAATAAATGAACAATGGCGAGTCAAACGAGTGTGATCAAGCGCTTGAACAGCGCAATACGGTACGGGCACCGCCCCGAATAAAGTGATATTCTCTGGAGATCGTGCCAAAGCTGCACAGATGCCCCTAACCCTAACCGAGCGGCATTCCCGCACTGCCGAGAATGCTGTTACAGGAGACTTATAGTGTCTGAATTGTCTCAACTTTCACCACAGCCGCTGTGGGATATTTTTGCCAAAATCTGCTCTATTCCGCATCCTTCTTATCATGAAGAAGCGCTGGCACAGCACATCCTCGAGTGGGCGAAAGAGAAACACCTGCACGCCGAACGTGACCATGTAGGCAACATCCTGCTGCGTAAACCTGCCACCAAGGGTATGGAAAACCGCAAACCGGTCGCCCTGCAGGCGCACCTGGACATGGTGCCACAGAAAAATAACGACACGGTGCACGACTTCACCAAGGATCCGATTCAGCCATACATTGACGGCGAGTGGATTAAAGCACGCGGGACCACGCTGGGCGCCGACAACGGCATCGGTATGGCTTCTGCACTGGCAGTGCTGGCCGACGACAGCGTTGAGCACGGCCCGCTGGAAGTGCTGCTGACCATGACCGAAGAAGCAGGTATGGACGGTGCATTCGGGCTGCAAGCTAACTGGCTGCAAGCGGATATCCTGATCAATACCGATTCTGAAGAAGAAGGCGAGATCTACATGGGTTGCGCCGGTGGTATTGATTTCATCACCACCCTGCCACTGCAGCGCGAAGCGGTACCTGCCGGTTACCAAACCCTGAAGCTGACGATCAAGGGCCTGAAGGGCGGTCACTCCGGTGCCGATATCCACGTGGGTCTGGGCAACGCCAACAAACTGCTGGCACGCTTCCTGTTTGATCATACCGCTGAGCTGAACCTGCGCCTGCTGGATCTGAATGGCGGTACGCTGCGCAATGCTATCCCGCGTGAGGCCTCTGCGGTGGTTGCCGTACCGGCCGAAAAAGCCGATGCGTTGAAAGGACTGACCCAGGTGTTCCTGGCAACCTTGCAAAATGAACTGGCCGCAAAAGAGAAGAACATTACCGTACTGCTGGAGCCAACCACCAGTGCGTCTCAGGCAATGACCGCCGACTGCCAGCAGCGTTTCGTCGCGCTGCTCAATGGCACGCCAAACGGCGTGATCCGCATGAGCGACGCAGTAAAAGGCGTGGTAGAAACCTCACTGAACGTGGGCGTGGTCACCACCAGCGACAGCGAAGCAGAAATCATCTGCCTGATCCGCTCACTGATCGACAGTGGTAAAGATTATGTGGTAGGTATGCTGACCGCTCTGGGCCAGTTGGCTAACGCCAAAGTGGCGCCTAAAGGTGGTTACCCGGGCTGGCAGCCTGATGCTGACTCACCGGTCATGCATCTGGTGCGTGAGATCTATCAGGATCTGTTTAACAAAACACCAAACATCATGGTGATCCACGCCGGTCTGGAATGCGGTCTGTTCAAAAAGCCGTACCCAAATATGGATATGGTGTCGATTGGGCCAACCATCACCGGGCCACACTCGCCGGATGAGCAGGTGCATATCGAAAGCGTGGGCCTGTACTGGAAGCTGCTGACCGCACTGCTGAAAGCGATCCCGGAACGCGCGTAATATTACAGATGACTTAGTGATCAAACCAAGGGCGCAAATATTTGCGCCCTTATTATTCCCATGGCAGCAGCAGTTGCCGCTCAAGTTGGGGATCCAGTAGCGTTACGTGCAACCCGACCAGACGCACACCACGCCCTTCACGCCGCTCACGCCATACCTGCCGTGCCACGTTGATCAAGTCGTCTTTATTCAGCACCGGCCAGACATGTTCCTGCGTGGTTTGCTGAAAATCCTGAAACTTCAGTTTTACCCCTTGCCGGGCGATATGCAGATCCGGCTTCACTTTACGCAACCGCATCTCCAGCTCGGGATAGAGCTTATCGACGATCAATGTTTCGCACTCTTCCCAGTCATGGATATCTTCCGCCAGCGTACGCTCTACTCCCACCGATTTGCGCAACCGTTCCGGCGAAACCTCGCGCAGATCGATCCCCTGACAGCGTTCCCACAGCACTCGGCCAAACTTGCCGAAGCGCTTTAACAAGGCAACCAGATCGTACTGCTGCACATCTGCGCAGGTGATCAGCCCCACTTCTTCCAACCGTTTCGCGGTCACTTTGCCCACGCCGGGGATTTTGCTCAGCGGCAGCTGCTGTAAAAATTCCGGCACCTGTGCTGGCGTGATGACGTATTGGCCATTCGGCTTATTCAGCTCTGAAGCAATTTTGGCGAGGAACTTGATGGGCGCGATACCGGCTGACGCAGTGAGGTTCAGTTCATCGGAAATAGCCTGACGGATTTGCTGGGCGATCAGCGTCGCCGAGCCGTTGCACTGGATGCAGTCGGTCACATCCAGATAGGCTTCATCCAGGGATAGCGGTTCAATCAGTGGGGTATAGCGCGCAAAGATTTCGCGGATATGTTGTGAGGCTTCTTTATAGGCAGCCATACGGCCTGGCAGCAGTTTAAGATGCGGGCAAAGCTTGAGTGCCATTGCCGTCGACATCGCGCTGTGCACACCATAACGACGTGCCGGATAATTGGCGGTGCTGATCACCCCACGTCGGTCGGCACTGCCGCCGATCGCCAACGGAATATCGCGCAAACTGGGATCATCGCGCATTTCTACCGCCGCGAAGAAGCAGTCCATATCGACATGAATGATTTTACGCATCGCGCCTCCAATAACACTGTATAAGTATACAGGCAAAAATGGAAAGCTCAAGCCTCGGTTCAGTTCGGAGAAAACAAGGTTTCAACCAATTATCTTCGACTTGTTAAAAAAGCGTAATTTTTCAATAGTACGCTGTGGAAATTAATTACCTCAGTGACTGACAACAATAACGCTTCGCACAGGATGGCACCCTACATGAAAACATTATCGGTCTATTTGTTCGCTTCTGCCTTATCCCTGATATCTATTGCCGCTCAGGCTGCCCCCGCCATTATTGCACATCGGGGTGGTACCGCCGACGCACCTGAAAACACCCGCGTCGCCATTGAAACTGCATTGAAAAACGGCGCCGACGCTATTTGGATCACCTTGCAGGAGTCCAAAGACGGTGCAATCGTGCTGTACCGCCCTTCTGATCTGAAAGCGCTGACCAACGAACAAGGATTGGTGTCCGCCTTTACCGGCGCGCAGTTGGCAAAAGTCGATGCAGGTTGGTCATTCGCCAAAGATGATGCACACCCGTTCCGGGGAAAAGGTATTGGCATTCCAAGATTGGATGAAATTCTGGATGCTTTCCCCAAGGTCAACTTCTATCTGGATATCAAGTCACCGGATGCTGATCCTGTTCAATTCGGCAAAGCCCTGTTGGCGACATTGGAGAAGACCAACAGCTTGGACCGCACACGCGTGTATTCCACCGATGCCAAATATCTGCAGGCGCTACCTAACGCTATTAAACGCTTTGAGACCCGCGATGAAACCCGTGACCTGCTGGCAAATATCAGTCTGTCGCATCAGTGCGAGCTGAAGCCAGACAATCAGCAACCGCGTTGGTACGGGTTGGAGCTGAAGCGTGAAGTAGAAGTGGTGGAAAAATTTACGCTGGGTGAAGGTCGTTCCAAGGCGTTTTTAACCTGGGATAAAGAATCGATCGACTGCTTCCGTTCGCAAGGGCCGGCACACATTATTCTGTTCGGTATTAACTCACCGGTGGAATATCAGCAAGCGCTGGCGCTGGGTGTAGATGGCGTGATGGTCAACTCCCCGGCCGAGGCGAAGAGTTTCCGTCAGGCCAAATAATTACGCTGCATACGCCTAATGCCGTTCAGTTAAGCCTGACAGATTATTTGTTGGTATCTGTTAGTTGCGTGTAAAGGGAATTGCCACAAACGTAGGGCAATTA
>NZ_BCTT01000004.1 GCF_001590905.1 Serratia grimesii NBRC 13537 | reverse complement strand
CGTAGCCGGCCGTGATGCGACGAGACGAAGAGAGGGAAGTTGGTGAAGCCAACCGTCTGATGGGGCAAAGGCGCGGGTTGCAAGGGACCGCGCCTTACGGTCCCTTGCTCGGTCGGTGCGCATAAACCACGTAGAGCCTCGCAGTCTTATCGACCGAAACGTTGCGAATACACTTAGATAAGTCCACACAGAAAAACATTAGCGCCCAAGCCCCGTTTTTTAGACGGTAATTACTGCTGCGCTTTCAGCCAGGCGATCTCTTCCGCCCAGATATCCGGGTTCACCGTCTCCAAAATCAACGGGATATTGTCGAAACGTGAGTCACGCATAATATAGCTAAACACCGTTTTACCGATATTGCCTTCGCCCAGACTGTGGTGGCGGTCAACACGGCTGCCAAATTCACTCTTGGCGTCGTTCAGGTGCATGCCACGCAGATAGTTGAAGCCGACAACGTCACCGAGCTCTTTAAACGTCTGCTCGCAGGTCTCTTCGGTACGCAAATCGTACCCAGCAGCAAAGGCGTGACAGGTGTCGATACAGACACCGACGCGGCTTTTGTCTTCCACACCGTCGATGATTGCCGCTAAATGCTCAAATTTAAAGCCCAGATTACTGCCCTGACCGGCGGTATTTTCGATTACCGCTGTCACGCCGGTTGTTTTATCCAGCACCAGATTGATGGATTCGGCGATACGCGCCAGACATTTGTCTTCATCAATCTGCAACAGGTGACTACCAGGGTGGAAGTTCAGCAGCGTCAGCCCCAGTTGCTCACAGCGTTGCATTTCATCAAGGAAGGCCTCACGGGACTTTTCCAAGGCTTCGGTTACCGGGTGGCCGAGGTTAATCAGGTAGCTGTCGTGTGGCAGGATTTGTCCCGGACCGTAACCGTACTGCGCGCAGGCGCTTTTAAACTTATCGATCACGTCAGCAGGCAGCGGAGCGGCTTTCCATTGACGTTGATTTTTAGTGAACAGGGCGAATGCGGTCGCCTCTAATTCGTGCGCGCGGATAACCGCCTGATCCACGCCGCCTGACGCGCTGACATGTGCACCGACAAACTTCATTTTCATTCTCCTGTGTAATCGGCGTCATTATGGCATTGATAGCGGAAGGATTGAATGGCTGGAAAAGCTAAGGCCCGCGATTGCGGGCCTAAAGACAGGGAAGAACAGTACGGAGAATCAGAGGAAGTATTGCACCAGCAGGTTAATTGCGATACCGCCAACAATCAGCCAGATGAACAGCAAGGTCGCCAGCAGAATCGGTTTGACCCCGGCCTGACGCACTGCGCTGATGTGGGTGGTCAGCCCCAGTGCCGCCATGGCCATCGCCAGCATCCAGGTATCCGCAGTAATCAGATGTTTCACCAGCGTGGCCGGGATCAGGTTGAACGAGTTCAGCCCAGCGACGGCAATAAACAGCACCGCAAACCAAGGAATAGTGATGGCAGATTTTTCTGCTTTCTCACCGGTGTTGCCAGTGCTACGACTGCGACTGATAAACCCTGAGAGCACAACCAGGAACGGTGCCAGCATCATTACGCGGATCATTTTGGAGATCACCGCAGCATTTTCAGCATCCGGCCCGATGGCATGCCCAGCGGCAACAACCTGCGCCACTTCGTGGATCGTTGAACCGGTGAAGATACCGAAGCTTTCCTGATTAAACGGCAGCCACTGGAATTGCTCATTCAGATGGTACAACCACGGATAGGCGAAGATCGCCAGCGTACCGAACACGACTACGGTGCTTACCGCTACGGCCACTTTATTGGCATCGGCTTTTAGTACCGGTTCGGTAGCCATTACCGCTGCCGCACCGCAGATGCTGCTGCCGGCACCGATCAGCATAGTGGTATGACTGTCGAGCCCGAATACTCTTTTGCCCAGCCAGCAGGCCAGCAGGAAAGTGGTGGTTAACGTCAATGCATCAATGATGATGCCGGTCGTGCCCACATCGGCAATCTGCTGAAACGTGAGACGAAAGCCGTAAAGGATAATGCCCAACCGCAGCAAACGTTGTTTGGCGAACTGAACACCGCCATGGCAGTTCGGTTGTAACCAGGGATACAGCGTATTGCCCACCACAATGCCGAGTAAAATCGCCAGTGTCAGCGCGCCCAGCCCCAATCCGGCCACCCATGGAATATCACCCACCCAGACCGCCAACGCGGTGATGGCACCGGTCAACAGGAGTCCTGGTACTAAGTGAGGTAAACCGAACAGGGGAAATTGCCGCGATGGAAAAGTATGTGTGGTATTGGTCGCCATAAGTCAGCCCTTTTAATCAAATTCTTGAGCACAGACTACGTTCTTGCCGCATAAAAGAGAAATTGATTATATGTTTATAACTTATCTGAATAAGTGGTTAATCGGCATCGGCGGCTTTCATACTGATTTCTGCAAACGTGGTAACATTAATAGTATTCACCCTGTGCGTTGTTGCCGGTCAGCAGCGCAGATTTTGCATTAATTTCAGTGACTTTATTCGACGTCACCTTTGATGAATACCGAGACGCTATGCATATTACCTTACGTCAATTAGAAGTCTTTACCGAAGTGCTTAAAAGCGGTTCGACCACGCAGGCTTCCGTAGTTCTGGCGTTATCACAGTCGGCGGTCAGTGCCGCGCTGGCCGATCTGGAAGGGCAGTTGGGCGTGCAGTTGTTCGATCGTGTCGGCAAGCGTCTGGTCATCAACGAGCATGGCCGACTGCTGTATCCGAAAGCGCTGGCGCTGCTGGAACAGGCGGGAGAAATTGAACAATTGTTCCGTCATGATGGCGGCGCGCTGCGTATCGGTGCCAGCAGCACCATCGGCAATTATATGCTGCCGGAGATGATCGCCCATTATCGGCATGATTTTCCTTCTACTCCGCTGGAACTCAACGTCGGCAATAGCCAGGACGTGATTGGTGCAGTCGCTGACTTTCGGGTTGATTTGGGGCTGATCGAGGGGCCCTGTCATATGCCGGAATTGGTCACTCAGCCATGGCTGGAAGATGAGTTGGTTGTGTTCGCTGCGCCGGATAGCCCGTTGGCGGGGCAACCGCTGACCCTGGAGATGCTGGCTGATGCACCCTGGATCCTGCGCGAGGGCGGGTCGGGTACGCGTGAAGTGTTGCATCACCTGCTGCTGGCGCATTTACCGCACTTCCAGTTAGTGATGGAGTTGGGCAACTCAGAAGCGATAAAACACGCGGTTCGCCATGGTATGGGCATCAGTTGCCTGTCGCGCCGGGTGATTTGCGAACAGTTGGCCAGCGGCGTGCTGGTGGAGCTGCAAGTGCCGTTGCCTCCGTTAATGCGCACGTTGTATTTGATCCATCATCGGCAAAAGCACATCTCCAATGCTTTACAGCGTTTCCTCAGTTATTGCGCGTTTCAGCCTTGATAACGTCTCCGTAAGGTGAAACAAAGCATAAAAAGCTGCTCCCTGTCACATTAATGACAGTAAGTAAGGCCATCCAGACCATTGCTAATAATTAGCCCTGAATTATGAAGCTATCTTATATCAGTGCAATGTTACTAGTTCGCTGGCGGGTATTTGTTACAATCCGCCCTCATTTTTTTTGACCAGCAGATAGGGTAAGAATGGCTCAGCAGGATATAAAAACATCGGGGCAACAAGCACCCGGATTGCGGCGCGAGCTGAAAGCGCGGCACTTAACCATGATTGCTATTGGTGGTTCTATCGGCACCGGTCTGTTTGTCGCCTCTGGCGCTACGGTTTCTCAGGCTGGCCCTGGCGGGGCACTGCTGTCTTATGCATTGATCGGGTTGATGGTCTACTTCTTGATGACCAGCCTGGGTGAACTGGCGGCCTTTATGCCGGTATCGGGTTCTTTCTCCACCTACGGCGCCAAATATGTCGAAGAAGGCTTTGGTTTCGCGCTGGGCTGGAACTACTGGTACAACTGGGCAGTGACTATCGCCGTTGACCTGGTAGCCTCGCAGTTGGTGATGACCTACTGGTTCCCGGATACCCCCGGCTGGATCTGGAGCGCACTGTTCCTCGGCCTGATGTTCTTGTTGAACTACATTTCGGTCAAAGGTTTCGGTGAAGCAGAATACTGGTTCTCACTGATCAAGGTGACCACCGTCATTATCTTCATCGGTATTGGTGTGCTGATGATTTTCGGCATCCTTAAGGGCGGCGAACACGCAGGCTGGCAGAACTGGACCATTGGCGACGCGCCGTTTGCCGGCGGGTTCTCGGCAATGATTGGTGTGGCGATGATCGTCGGCTTCTCATTCCAGGGGACCGAGCTTATCGGTATCGCTGCCGGTGAGTCGGAAAACCCAGGCAAAAACATCCCACGCGCGGTGCGTCAGGTGTTCTGGCGTATCCTGCTGTTCTATATCTTTGCCATCCTGATTATCAGCCTGATCATTCCTTATACCGATCCGAGCCTGCTGCGTAACGATGTGAAAGACATCAGCGTCAGCCCGTTCACGCTGGTCTTCCAGCACGCCGGTCTGCTGTCTGCTGCTGCGGTGATGAATGCGGTTATTCTTACTGCGGTATTGTCCGCCGGTAACTCTGGGATGTACGCATCCACCCGTATGCTGTTTACCCTGGCATCGGAAGGTAAAGCGCCGCGTATCTTTGCCAAATTGTCAAAGGGTGGGGTGCCACGCAACGCGTTGTATGCCACGACCGTGGTGGCAGGGCTGTGCTTCCTGAGCTCGATGTTCGGCAACCAGTCGGTATATCTGTGGCTGCTGAACACCTCGGGGATGACCGGCTTTATCGCGTGGTTGGGGATTGCCATCAGTCACTACCGTTTCCGTCGCGGCTATATGATTCAGGGACGCGATCTGAACGATCTGCCATACCGTTCCGGTTTCTTCCCGCTGGGGCCAATCTTTGCCTTCGTCCTGTGCCTGATCATTACGCTGGGACAGAACTATCAGGCATTCCTGCAAGACCGCATTGACTGGTACGGTGTGACTGCCACTTATATCGGCATTCCACTATTCCTGATTATCTGGTTCGGTTATAAGCTGACGCGCGGCACCCGTGTTGTGAAGTACAGCGAAATGGAATTCCCGAAAATGGACGTGAAGTAATTTCTATATAAGCCTTGGGAATTTCAAGCTGCGGTCGAAAGGTTCGGCGGCAGCTTGAAAGACAGCGTGTATACAACGTGGCGGGATACCGCCACGTTATTCCTTCCTATTTACGGTCAGCGCGTGTTGCGCGGCGGCCATCAGATTCTCTACCTTTTGATAATCCTGCGTTAATGCCAGCACGCCCGTGTTCAGGTGCAGCGATACCTCACCAAAAGCCCCAAAATCATAGGGTGCTTGCAGCGGCGGAACAATACGCGCCAAAAACTCCCCTTCAGAACCGTAAGGTAAGCCGTGTACCAGGATCAGAAATTGGCCTCCGGTATAGCGACAGACAAAATCACTTGGGCGCACCAGCATTTTTAAGCGCTCGCCAATGGTGCGTAATACGTCATCGCCGAT
Source organism: Serratia grimesii NBRC 13537 (assembly GCF_001590905.1). Lineage (GTDB taxonomy): Bacteria > Pseudomonadota > Gammaproteobacteria > Enterobacterales > Enterobacteriaceae > Serratia > Serratia grimesii. The sequence continues at coordinate 68,476 of NZ_BCTT01000004.1, read as the reverse complement.
GAGAACGCCGTGACTTTGATACAGCGCAGCCAGTGGAGTGAATTCGATAATAAACAGGTGAGAAAGCGGATGCATCGTTGCTGACGGCCGACAAACTTCCTGCATGACGGCCTCGCCGCCTGCGCGGTTAAGGAAGCCGGTCAAACGATCCTGATGAGCCGCTTTTTGTTTTTCGGCTGTCAGAGTGACGTGTTGAGTGACCTGGCGATGGTAAAACGCGATCAGTCCATGGGCTAACAGGAGCCAAAGCGGAATGATATCTGCCAGTAAAAACAGATTCTGTACACGTGATAGTGGTGCGACTACAAGATAAGGCAGTGTCAGCAACATGATTTCCAGCAAGGCAAAACGCGGTGCTGCGGCATGGCGCTGCATCAGCCAGAAAGCCAGCCCGGTAATCAATAGCCCGGCGAACAGGATCAGTACCATACGGCCTGACAACATAGCCAACAGGGCGGTTGCGCCCACCAGTGCACACCACAATAGCATCGTTACAAGCATTGCATTTGGCCAGCGGGGCGGACTGACGCGCATCAGCCACCAACGGCCGCCGGTCAGCAGTAAGAGCGAGGCCAATAGCGCGGCACCGAGTGCGCGATGACTCAACCAGATGTAACCCAGCAGCAGCAGTGCCACACCGGCGGTATTTAACCAGGGCGTTGCGGGAGAAGGCACCAACGTAAGCCGCATTTGGCGTTGAAATTGGGCATCATCCGTATGCTGTGGGCTTTGTACCAGCCAGTGCAGCAGAGCGGGCCTTTTAGGCGTTAACGTGGGGAGTCGACTTCTCATTACAGCCTCATTAATAAGGACCTCGCCAATAAGCCCTAAGGAACGGGTTTGGCGCGATTAGCACACCGTTTGGCGGTCAGGCTTCGGATTCTATGTGGTTTCGTTGCGTTTTGTCACAGTTGGGCGGGGTGGGGCGTAACTTTCGGAATTGTTAACCCTGTGTGCTTTTATAGGGTTATCGGCATGAATGCGTGAATAGCGTTATAAAATAAAGTGTTACATCTTTATATGACAGGTAATAGCTATTGATATGATTGATAAGTATTATCGTTTGCTTTATTGTTATCGGCTGCTTATCAGGTTCAAGCGGCCCTTTTCAGCCGCTATGGTCATCGTCGTAACAGGTATCCGAAATAATGAGCGTATCCACCGATCCTATCCCTGAGGCCAAGGGGCAACCCAACGTCAATGTGATGGGGCGTTATCACCATATTCTCCGCCACCGTTTATTAATGATGGGGGTGTTGGCACTGGCGATTTTGGGTTCGCTACTGCTGGACTTTACCATGGGGCCTTCCGGACTTTCACTGTCCTCTCTGTGGCAAACGTTGATTGATCCTGCGGCGGCTGATGCCGGTACGCGGGTGATCGTTTGGGATATCCGCTTGCCTTATGCGTTGATGGCCGTGGTGGTTGGGTTTGCGCTTGGTTTAGCTGGTGCAGAAATGCAAACCATCCTGAACAACCCGCTTGCCAGCCCATTTACCCTCGGGGTTTCTTCAGCCGCGGCGTTTGGCGCAGCGCTGGCTATCGTGTTGGGGATTGGCGTACCGGGCATTCCTGATCAGTGGTTTATCTCCGCCAATGCGTTTATTTTTGCTCTGTTCGCGGCACTGATGCTCGATGGCATTACGCGCTGGACGCGGGTTGCGACGTCTGGTGTGGTGCTGTTTGGCATTGCGTTGGTGTTCACCTTTAATGCACTGGTCTCCATGATGCAGTTTATCGCCAGCGAAGATACGTTGCAGGGGCTGGTGTTCTGGACCATGGGCAGCCTGGCGCGTGCGTCATGGGACAAGCTGGGTATTCTGCTTGGTGTATTTGCCGTGTTGCTGCCGTTGTCGATGATGAGTTCTTGGAAGTTGACCGCACTGCGTTTGGGTGAAGATCGGGCGGTGAGCTTCGGTATCGACGTGCGCCGCCTGCGTCTGACCACGTTGCTGCGTATCAGTATTCTTTCTGCATTAGCCGTCGCTTTTGTTGGCCCGATTGGTTTTATCGGCCTGGTGGCACCGCATATTGCGCGCATGATTTTCGGTGAAGATCACCGTTTCTATCTGCCAGCCAGTGCGCTGATTGGCGCGCTGGTACTGTCGATGGCCTCCGTGGCGTCGAAAAACCTGATCCCGGGTATTATTATTCCGGTCGGCATCGTCACCTCGCTGGTGGGCGTGCCATTCTTCCTGAGCATTATTCTGCGTCACCGGGGGAATGTATGAGTCAGGGATTGCGTATTGAGCATTTTTCCGCCGGTTATCCGAAGCGACAGGTGATCACCGATCTGGCGGTTCCCATGTTACCTCGTGGTCAAATTACCGTGCTGCTAGGGCCAAACGGCAGCGGTAAATCGACGCTGCTGCGTTCACTGGCGGGATTAAACCCAGCTCAGGGGCAACTGTGGCTGGACGATATCGATCTGATGCAGATCCCTTTTGCCCGTCGGGCAGAAAAGGTCGTGTATTTGCCACAATCGCTGCCCGCTGGGGTGCATTTGCACGTGCTGGAATCGATCATCGTGGCGCAACGTGCCTCGGGTGGCCGTAGCAATGCGGGCAGTGAGGCGGAAGTCATGGCGTTGCTTGAGCAACTTGGAATCGCCCATTTGGCACTGAGTTATCTTGATCAGCTATCTGGCGGTCAGAAGCAGTTGGTCGGATTGGCACAGTCGTTGATCCGTCAGCCTTCGCTGTTGTTGCTGGATGAACCGCTGAGTGCACTCGATCTTAACTACCAGTTCCACGTGATGGATTTGGTGCGTAAAGAAACCCGTAAACGCAATATCATCACCGTGGTGGTGGTGCATGACATCAACATAGCCTTGCGCCATGGTGATCATGTATTGATGCTACAAGACGGGGAATTGATTGCTGACGGTGCGCCAGAAGAGGTGATCACGCCACAGAGTTTGGCGCGTGTTTATGGTGTGCGCGGGCGCATTGAGCGTTGCTCGCAAGGGACGCCTCAGGTGTTGATCGACGGGTTGGTGAACCAGCCCGTGATCTAAACCAAAAAGGCCCGGTATCGCCGGGCCTGTTCAATTACTTCTTGTTCAGCGCCTCAGTGACGCGTTCGACAATATGTTGGCTGGTGATAATGCCACCTGACAGATAGACCTCAGCCGCCGGCAAATACACTACCTGACCCTTTTTGACTGCAACGGTGTTTTTCAGCGCCGTATTGGTGAGTATTTTCTGCGGTGCAACCGCGTTCGGACGGCCGGTGGCCGCGTCACGATCGATGATAAACAACCAGTCAGGATTCAACTTGGCGACCTGCTCGGGCGACAGTTTGTTGCCACGCACATCGGGGTTTTCGCTCTGCAATGCCGATTTGAACCCGAGAGCATCATAGGTGAAGCTGAAGCGACTTTTAGGCGCATAAGCGCTGATTTTCCCGCCGGAGAACAGTACAACCAGACCACGCCCGGCGTTGGCTACCTGCGGCTTGATTGCTGCAATCTCAGCGTCCAGTTTGTCGACCGCCGCTTGTGCCTGCTGTTGTTTATCGAACAACTCGCCCAGTTGCAGTGTGCGTTGCTTCAGGCTACCCAGTTGATCTTGCGGATCAATCGCCATATTTAACGTCGGCGCGATGGCACTCAGTTCGGCGTAAGCCTTAGAAGAGCGGCCGGCAATCAGAATGAGATCCGGTTTGGCCGCGCGCAGCGTAGCCATGTCTGGTTCAAACAGTGTCCCAGCGTTGAGGTATTTGGCATCTTGGTACTGTTTCAGGCTGTCCGGCAACATTGTGCGGTTGCCCGGCAGCGCCAGAGGCTCGACACCCAGCAGTTGCAGTGTTTCCAGCGACGCATAGTCCAGAACGATTACACGCTGCGGGTGCTTTTTCACGTCGGTGGTGCCGTTAAGATGTTGAAAACTGACCGTTGCCGGAGCATCGATAACGGTGGTGCGGGTTTTGTTGGTGCAGCCAGCCAGCGCCATACAGGCCAGCAGGGCAATAACCATTGGGGAGCGGCGTAAAGTCATAGAGGCTTCCTCGGGTGGGGGATATAAAAAGGGCGCGCAGTTTGAGTGCGCGCCCTGGGTAGCGTTAGAAGTTGTAGGTCATGCCGACGGTGTAACGGCGGCCATCCAACACGGTATTGTAGTTATCGTAATCAACGGTCTTATCGAGGATGTTGTAAACCCCGCCGGTCACCATCAGGTTTTTATTCGCCTGGTAGCTAAGGCCAGCGTCAACAAAGGTGTAAGACGGCGTGCTTTTGGCCATCGACGAACGGCTCATGTAGTCCGATGTCTTGCTGCGGAAGTTAACGCGCGACCACAGGCTGACGTCGTGAGTGGCCTGCCAGTCCAATACGCTGTTAACCATATGCTTCGGCATTTGGTTCAAGGGTTTGCCCTGGAAATCACCGCTCTTTTGTTCAGAGGTTGTGTAGGTATAGTTGGTGGTCAACTGCCAGTCTTTGGTGATTTCCCAACCGAACGTCGCTTCTACGCCGCGCATATTGGCTTTATCGACATTAGTGCGGTCGCTGATAAAGTAATATGGCGTGGTACCGATCATGCATTGCGCATCACCGTCACCGCTATCACAGCGACGTACTTCGGTGATCTTGTCTTTGAAATCAGTATTGAACAGGGTTACACCGGCGTTCAGGCCTTGCTGGTTATCCCACATCACACCGATCTCTTCGCTCAGGCTCTTTTCTGGTTTCAGATCCGGGTTGCCGATGATGATTGACGTACGGCCACCGCCGGTGATTTGCCCCCAGCCGGCGGAGGATTGGCGTAGATCCGGTGAGCGATAACCGGCGGAAACGCCGCCTTTCAGCGTAAATTGTTCGGTCAGATGCCAGACGCCGTACATGCGCGGTGTCCAGTGATTACCGTAGTTCTGGTCCTGATCCATACGGATACCGCTGGTCAGGCTGAAGTCGTTGGTCATCGCCCATTCGTCTTCGGCAAACAGCGCCCAGCTCCAGCGCGTCAGTTTGTTCAACTTATCTGCCGATGCTAACTGGTTGCCCCCGTCACTCAATTTCTCGTAGCGGTACTGGCCGCCCAGATTCAGCATATGGTTACCAAGGTCAAACTGGGTTTGCGTATTGAAGATGGTGTTGTACATCTTCATGTTACGGCCCGGGTTGTTGGTTTCTTCGCGCTGAATGTAACTGTTGGTATTGCCGAAATCGTAATAACCGTTGTGGGTTACAGCGTAGTTGGTTCGGGTGTAAAGGCTGTCGCTGGCGCTGTTAGCTGTGCACTTTTTATTGCGGCAGTTTTCGGTCGCCATGGATTTGCCCGGCGTACTGTTGCGATCCTGCAAAGAGCGGCCAATTTCGAAATCGAAATCGTTCTGTTCGTTCGGTGTCAGGCTGAATACCGCGGTGCCGCTGCGCATGCGTTGTTCGTTAAAACCATTGAGGATTTTGTCCTCAGCGCGGCGCGACAGCAGGCCATTAACCCGCAGGCCCAGCAGGCCTTCAATCAGCGGGCCGGAAGCGTAGGCGTTGGTCTGGAAGATATCGCCGGAATTGCTGTTTTCCTGGAAGGTGGAATCGCCGTGCAGCGAGCCTTTCCATGCCTGAGTGGTGGATGTTTTGCGGGTGATGACGTTGATCACGCCGCCCATCGCGTCGGAGCCATACAGCGAAGACATCGGGCCGCGCACCACTTCGATTCGTTCAATGGCTTCCAGCGGAGGCAACCAACCTTGTTCAATGCCTGAGTTATCGCTGTTCGGGCGGGTGCCACGGGTGTCTACGCGCTTGCCGTCCACCAGAATCAGGGTGTATTTGGAGGACATGCCGCGGATACTGATATCGCTGCTGCTGGCACCGCCGGTCACCACCACGCCCGGCACGTCTTTCAACGCATCGGTAATGTCGCGGTAGGCTTTGTCTTCAATTTGCTGACGTGGGATCACAGAAATAGACGCAGGGGAGTCCTGGATTTTTTGTTGGAAACCGGAGGCGGTCACCACCATGGTGTCCTGAGCGTCATTTTGTGGTGCGGCAAACGCGCTGGCGCTGCCGAGTGAAGCAATAATCAGTGCAGTAAGCGAGTTATAACGTGGCTTTTCCATGAGGCAAACCTTTCCTGGTCTGATGTAAATCGACAAAGTGTCGTTTTAACGGTTTGAATAATAAGTAGAAACGGGCCCCGTCGTTGCGAGAATCGTCGTTCCGTCAGTATTTCGTCAGGCCATTGTAAGGATTTTAAACAAAATGTAAACGCAAATGATAATTCGTATCATTTGTATATTTAAAGTGGGAGGGAAAGATTAACCGTATGAATTAAAGGGAAAACCGGCACAGCAAGGCGTGCGCCGGTGTAGACATTAACGTTTCTGGATATAGGTAATCGCTAACGCCAGGGCCAGTACCAGACCTTTAATGATGTCCATTGCATAGTAGGGTACGGAAAGCATCACCAGACCGTTTTGCAATACGCCGAGGATCACAGCACCCACCAATGTGCCGAGTGCATTAGGTTTACCGGAGCCAGCCAACGAGAAACCAATGTAGGCGGCGGCGACGGCATCCATCAGATAACCGCCACCGGCATTCACCTGGGAAGAGCCAATACGTGACGCCAGCAATATGCCGCCAAGCGAGGCCAGCAGGGCAGAAATGACATAGGCGGCAACCCTGTAACGTACGGTGCGAATGCCTGACAGACGCGCGGCCTCCGGGTTACCGCCAATGGCGTACATGCGCCGGCCGTGTTTGGTCAGCGACAGAAAAAGCTGCACCACTATGGTGACTGCCAGCATGATCAGCACAATGATCGGCACCTGACCCAGTGAAGAAAAGATATCCGGGATCAGGCCTTCAGCCATATCGCCGTTCGGCAGCAGCATGTTTTGGGTTATTGACCCGCCGTAACTGTAGGTCATTGCCACACCCTGGATCACAAACAAGCTTGCCAGTGTCGCCAGCATGTCAGGAATTTTCAGTACCACGATCAGGAAGGCGTTGAACAGACCGACCAACGTACAAATCAGGAGTGTCAGTACAATCGCGCCGGTCGTGCCGAAGCCATACCAAACGAACAGCGAAACCACCAAGGCATTAGCGAGTGAAGCGGTGGAGCCGACAGAAAGGTCGAAGCCGCCCACCGAAAGTGAGATGGACACACCAATGGCGATCACGGTAACGATCGCGATAGAGCGCAAAATGTTGATGATGTTGTTCGGATCGAGGAAATTATCCGATGCCAGTCCGAACAGAGCGATCAGAGCAACAACGGTGAGTAACATCCCCCATTTGTAGAGAAACTCAAACAACTGATGGCGCCAGGGTTGCGCATTTTGTAGGGATAATTCTTTACTCACGCTGGGGTTCCTCCGGTGGAATACAGTAATAAGGTTTCTTCATCAATATCGGCGGCGTTCAGTTCCGCCACGATCCGCCCATCCCACAACACACAGATGCGATCACACAAGCCGACCAGCTCCGAGAACTCGCCGGAGGCATAGATAATGCCTTTCCCCTCGCGTGCCAGGTTGTCGATCACAGTGAACAGCTCTTGTTTGGCCTTGATATCCACACCCTTGGTCGGTTCGTCAAAAATCAGTACGCTGGCATCACCGCGCAGCCATTTGCCAATGGCCACTTTTTGCTGGTTGCCGCCAGACAATCTTGCCAGCCGCTGTTGAGGACCCGAGGCGCGAATGTTCAGGCGTTGCATGATATCCAGAGCCCAGCGCAGTTCCTGGCGGCGACTGAACAGACTCCAGCGTGAGAAGCTGTCGTCGGCGCTGACGCTCAGGTTCATCGGAATAGCTTCGTTTATAAAAATGCCTTCTTTACGCCGTTCTTCCGGTACCAGTGCCAACCCTTGCTCGACGCTAAGATGCGGAGCGCGAGGCGTCCAGGGCTTGCCCAGCAGCTCACCGCGTTCAATGCGGGCCGGAGAGGCACCAAACAGCGCTTTGCACAGCTCCGTTTTACCGGCACCGGCCAGCCCGGCGATACCGAGAATTTCCCCCTGATGCAGTTGCAGAGTGATGTCGCGTAGTTTGTGGCGGTCGTGCAGGTTTTCTACCTGTAACAACGGGCGTGATCCGTGCGGTGGGCGTCGCGGTGGGAAGATATCGTCTAACCGGTGCCCGAGCATTCTCTCAACAATCTGCTCGCCATTCAGGCCTTGCATAGCATCTTCACTGACATGGCGGCCATCGCGCAGTACCGTTAAGCGATCGCAGATTTCACTCAGTTCGTGAATACGGTGTGAAATAAAGACAATGCCGATCCCTTCGGACTGCAGGCGGCGCACCACGCGGAACAGGCGTTCGCTTTCGGCGCGATCGAGCGGAGCGGTGGGTTCATCAAGTACCAGGAAACGGCAGCGGTGTGACAGTGCGCGTGCGAGCAGTACTTGCTGTTTTTCCGCCAGCGTACAGTCTGCCAAACGCTGGCGTGGGTTAATGGTCAAATCCAACTGGGCCAGTAGTTGGGCGGCCTGCCGGTACAATTGTGCCCAATTGAGCAAATGGCCTGGTTCATTAAGCCAATCGAGCATGATGTTTTCCGCCACTGACAGCGTGGGAATCAGTGCCACATCCACTTCTTGCTGCACCACGTGGATCCCATATTGGCGGGCTTGCAGTGGCGAATGAATATCCACTTTTTGACCGTCGATAAAGATCTCACCGCGGTAATGATTATGCGCCCCGGACAGGATCGCCATCAGTGTGGACTTCCCGGCACCATTCGCGCCGACCAGTGCATGGATAGACCCACCCAGCAGGGTAAAGTCGACGTTTTGCAGCGCGTTGAATCCGGCAAAGGCGATCGAGATATTGCGCATCTCGAGACATGAGGGCGTAGTGGTTGGCATAGTGTGATTAAAGACGTTTAGGTGTTTAGATGGCTAAAGATAGTCTTTTGTAACACAGATTTCGATTCACGCAACACACTAAATAGAATAACTGAGACGAAAATGATGTTTAGCCGACAAAGGGATCTGTCCAGCGTAAACGACATCACTAAACGGAAGGCAGGGAAAAGGGAATCGCGGGCAACGCGACGCCCTTATCCGGCTTATCAGAATGTCGTCGGTGTATGTGCACTGACGATACGACAGACGCGTGCAGAGGTATTGCTGAAACTGTGGGGAATACCGGTGTTGATGGCATAACTTTGTCCAGCAGTCAGGCAATGAGTTTGGCCATTAATAGTCAGCATGATCTCACCTTCCAGCAGAGTGCCAATCTCCTCGCCCTGGTGCTTTATCTTCTCACCGGTGGTCGTACCGGGTTGATAGGTTTCCAGCATCATCGCCAGATTGCGCGTTGGGTTGCCGTTGTGTACCAGCTTCATCGACACGCCCTGGCTGCCGATCTCGATCAAATCTTCGGCGTCGATCACCACTTTGGGTTCATTCGCGGTTTCAGGTTCGGCAAAGAACGCGGACAACGACAAACCATAGACCTTCAGCAGTTTTTGCAGCGTGCTGATAGCCGGGCTGACTTTATCCTGTTCGATGGTGCTGATTGCGCTGTGGGTTAACCCGGACAGTTCGGCGACTCGGCGCTGCGACAAACCCAATTGCAGACGGATCTGTGACAGGCGCTTACCTGGCGCCAAGCTGACTTCGCTCATAGCGGTACTTCCTTCTGGTAGGGACGACAGGCAGAAATGAATATCGGTGTCAGGTGCCTGTCTGAGTGATATCGACATTGCATGATATCGGTAGTTGTGCCGAATTTGGAAAATATATTGCCCATGGTCACCCCCGTTCTGGCGGACGAAATTCTGTACATAAAAAGGCAGTTAACACCTTTTCGGTCAATATTTTATCAATTTAGCAGTCGGTGGCGAATAATCAAACAGCATTGTAACATTTGCAAACCATTTGTGTTAAAGCTATGTTTCATATTATGGATGTTATTTTGAGCGCCTGTTCTGGCGCAGTCTACAGAGAAATCAGACCATGTGTTGAACCTATCGGCAGGCGGGCGCGGCAGCGTCCTCAGAGCATAATGGCGGGTGATGTATGCAAACCAATATCGCAGCAGTTGAAAATTTTGCACAGCATAATGAAGAGAGGCGAAGTAGCGCGTTCCAACGTGAAGTTGCTCACTATTTGGAACGCCATCCCTCAACGCAGTATATCGATATCCTTCTCACTGACCTGAATGGTTCCTTCCGCGGTAAACGTATTCCTGTCTCCGGACTGAAAAAATTGGAAAAAGGCAGTTACTTCCCCGCCTCGGTATTCGCTATGGATATTCTGGGTAATGTGGTGGAAGAAGCGGGCCTGGGCCAGGAGTTGGGGGAGCCAGACCGTGTCTGTATGCCGGTGCTTGGTTCGTTGACGCCGTCAGCAGCGGACCCGGATAATATCGGTCAGGTGTTGCTGACCATGCTGGATGAAGATGGTACTCCCTTTGACGTTGAACCCCGTAATGTCCTGAACCGAGTGTGGCAGGCGTTGCGCCAGCGAGGCATGTTCCCGGTGGTAGCGGTAGAGTTGGAGTTCTATCTCATTGACAGGCAACGAGACTCTGAGGGTTACCTACAACCCCCTTGCGCACCTGGTACCCAGGAACGCAACGTGCAAAGTCAGGTTTACTCGCTGGATAACCTAAATCACTTTGCAGAAGTGCTGAACGACATCGATAGCCTGGCTCAGATGCAGGGGCTACCGGCTGACGGTGCGGTGGCAGAGGCGTCACCCGGCCAGTTCGAGGTAAACCTAAAGCATACCGATAATGTACTGCTGGCTTGCGATCATGCGCTGGGGTTAAAGCGCCTGGTACGTATGGTGGCGGAGAATCATCATCTGCACGCCACCTTTATGGCAAAACCTTATGAAGAGTACGCCGGTAGCGGTATGCACGTGCATATCAGCATGCTGGATGGCAACGGTAACAACGTGTTCGCACAAGCGGACGGCGAAGACTCTGCATTACTGCACCGTGCGCTGGCCGGCATGATTACCTTAATGCCGGCGTCAATGGCACTATTGGCGCCCAATGTTAATGCTTTCCGTCGTTTCCAGCCGGGTATGTATGTACCCACTCAAGCCTCTTGGGGACACAATAATCGCACCGTCGCGTTGCGTATTCCCTGTGGTGAACCAGAGAATCATCGCGTGGAATACCGTGTCGCGGGCGCGGATGCAAACCCCTATCTGGTGGTTGCCGCGATCCTCGCCGGGATCTTGTACGGGTTGGACAATGAACTGCCGTTGCCTGAACCGGTGACCGGTAACGGGCTCGAACAAGAAGGGCTGCCGTTCCCGATCCGCCAAAGCGATGCGCTATACGAGTTTGAGCACCAGCATGAGCTGACGCAGTATCTGGGAGAACGTTTTGCCCATGTTTATCATGCCTGCAAGATGGACGAATTGATGCAGTTTGAACGCTTAGTGACGGAAACAGAGATCGACTGGATGTTGAAAAATGCCTGAGGGAGCGTAAACTAAGCAGTATTAGCTGAGTAAGCGATGCTGAGGATAGCGGATTAATTCACCCGTAAGGGCGGTTTTCCGAACGATCGCGAAAAGAATTTGTTTAAGAGGCCTTCCTGATCTTGTCATCAGGAGGGTTTTTGGTGCAAAATATCCCTAATGCAGATAGCCGACGTTTTAACGCGTCGGTTATTTTTTTTGCATTTATGTACTACAAACTGTGCGTTTCATACACCAAGCGAGGCCGGACACCGATCCGGATAGATAAATAGTTTCGTGCGCGATCAAACAAAACTTTATGGTCGTGACTCATGAGGATAAGAAAGATGGGGCAATTTTTCACTTTAGCACCGGTGCCCGCCGGTTTCCGCTGCGGTCGCAGCGATTATGGAGCAGCCAAGGCCGCCTTGACTCGTTATCCAGCTTCCAATCCCCTTCTTTTTGAATTCAGTCGCTCGTTGCGAAGTTTCCCCGCAACCTTAAGTCTTGGCGTGTCTACGCTCCGCAAGGCAGAAGGTAAGGGGGGGCTGCGTCATGTCCGATAACATCATCAGTGCCGCTCCGGCTCAACGCGCACAACTACGTAAAACCCTGACTTTAGTTCCGGTAGTGATGATGGGGCTGGCTTACCTGCAGCCAATGACCATCTTCGATACCTTTGGCATCGTATCCGGCCTGACCGATGGTCACGTCGCCACTGCGTACGCCTTTGCTCTGCTGGCGGTGCTGTTTACCGCATTGAGCTACGGCAAACTGGTACGGAAATTCCCGTCCGCCGGTTCTGCCTATACTTACGCCCAGAAGGCCATTAGCCCGCACGTTGGCTTTATGGTGGGCTGGTCATCGCTGCTGGACTATCTGTTCATGCCGATGATCAACATCCTGTTGGCCAAAATTTACCTGGAAGCTATCTTCCCGGGCGTGCCTTCGTGGATCTTCGTGGCAGCGCTGGTCGCGTTGATGACGATTTTCAACTTGCGCGGCATTAAGCTGGTGGCGAACCTGAACTCCATTATCGTGGTGGTGCAGGTGGCGATCATGGTCGTGTTCCTGTTCCTGGTAGTGAACGGCATTTCGCATGGTGAAGGTGCCGGCACGCTGATCAGCAGCCGTCCGTTCTGGTCTGAGGGTGCGCATGTGGTGCCGATGATTACCGGTGCGACCATTCTGTGCTTCTCGTTCCTCGGTTTTGACGGTATCAGCTCACTGTCTGAAGAAACCAAAGACGCGGAAAACGTGATCCCAAAAGCCATCTTCCTGACGGCGTTGATTGGTGGTGTCATCTTTATTGTGGTGTCCTACTTTGTACAGTTGTACTTCCCGGACATCTCGCGCTTCAAAGATCCTGACGCGTCCCAACCGGAAATCATGCTGTACGTAGCCGGCAAGTTCTTCCAGTCGGTGATCCTGGTGTTCTCTTGCGTAACCGTACTGGCTTCAGGCATGGCGTCGCACGCCGGTGTTTCACGCCTGATGTACGTGATGGGCCGTGACGGCGTATTCCCGGAGCGTTTCTTCGGTTACGTACACCCGAAATGGCGTACCCCGGCATTGAACGTGTTGCTGGTCGGCGTGATTGCACTGTCTGCAGTATCGTTTGATCTGGTGACTGCGACGGCACTGATTAACTTCGGTGCGCTGGTGGCGTTCACCTTTGTGAACCTGTCGGTCATTTCGCAGTTCTATATCCGCGACAAGCTGAACCGTACCGTTAAAGACACCTTTAATTACCTGATTCTGCCTGTTCTGGGTGCACTGACCGTAGGCGCGCTGTGGCTGAACCTGGAAGCCAGCTCAATGACATTGGGTCTGGTGTGGGCAGCGATTGGTCTGATTTATCTGGCCTTCGTCACCCGCAGCTTCCGCCTGCCAGTTCCACAGGCTAGCGAAGACGTTGCATAAGTCTTAACGGCGTTGTGCATTAAAAAAGGGCGCTTCGGCGCCCTTTTTTGTTTTTGTCAGCCGACCAATTCTTTACCGTACTCAAACAGCGCTTTCAACAGCGCGGTCTTTTCTTGATCACCTTCGTACAAGTTATATAGCGACTCCAGTTGCAGTACGTAGCTCTGTACCCGTTCGGCGCTCAGTACTTCCTGACGATGCTGCAACCAACGACGTTGCTCACTGTCATCCAACGTGTTGGGGTAGTTGCGGGCCCGGAAGCGGAACAGCAGTTCCTTCATGCGGCCATCACTGAAGGTCAGATCCAGCGCCGGCAAGTTTTGCGGTTTAGTTTGCTGGATAATCTTCATTGCCGCTTTGTCAGCATCACTGAAGAAGCCGTCGTAAAGCCGGGAGTCGACGTCATCAGAGCCCTTAAACGGTTCGGCTTCAGCGAATAACGCCACCACTTTTTCGCGTACTTGTGGGTGTTGGCGCAGCAATTGCAGATTTTGCAGACAAGCTTGGCGATCGATCCCCAAGCGTTCCGCGTTTTCTGGTAATAGGGTCTTGGCGGGTGCCAGTACCGGGCATTTGTTGATATGCACCAGTTTGATCGGTACCGGGGATTGGCCTGGTGCCAGGTCGTCTCTGCGGGTATACAGCCGTTCGCGCAATTCATCAGCGCTTAACGTCAACAATGGCGTCATATCACCGGCTAAATCACACATGATGACCGCATTTTTGTTATCCGGATGCCAGGCCAACGGCGAGACCCAACTGGTATTGCCACGCGCTGCGCCGAACATGCCGGAAACGTGTACCAACGGAGCCATTTCTGCGATATCTATCAAGGCATTCAGCTTATGCTTGTTACGATGTTGCAGCAGGAAGTCAAATAGCCGCGGTTGCGCTTGTTTGACCAGCTTGGCCATGGCGATGGTGGCGTAAACATCCGACATGGCGTCATGGGCATGCTCATGTTCAACGCCGTTAGCACGGGTCAGGTGTTCCAGACGGAAGCTGGGGAAGCCATCTTCGTTTTCCGGCCAGACGATACCGTCCGGACGCAATGCATAGCAAGCACGCATCACATCGAGCAGATCCCAGCGGGAATTACCGTTTTGCCAACTGTAAGCATAGGGGTCATAGAAGCTGCGGTAGAAGATATTGCGGCTGACTTCGTCATCGAAACGAATATTGTTGTAACCCAGAATACAGGTGCCAGGCACACTGAATGCCTGATGAATTTGGCGCGCAAACTCGGCTTCGTTGACACCTTTTGCCAGTGCCAATTGCGGCGTAATACCGGTGATCATCACCGCTTCAGGATCAGGCAAGTAGTCGTCGGCCGGGGTGCAATAGATGACCAGTGGTTCTTCGATGATATTGAAATCCATATCGGTACGCACACCGGCAAACTGCGCCGGGCGGTCCATTGATGGGCTTTTACCGAAGGTTTCGTAGTCGTGAATGTAGAATGTGGCCGGTGCCTTGCTGCTCAAAATCGCATCTCTCACGTGGCGTTGGGAATATTTTCCTATTGTAACGGCGAGATGTACGAGTCGTTAGCGTTAATCACCGAAATGCGCGGTATTACGCATTGCGATAGTAGCTTAGGCGCAGATGAAAGTAGGAACGCAAATAATCGGGCACCTGTTTTTCGGCATGGGCAGTATTGGCGGCAATGCCATAGCGTTCGTTATAAATGACGCTGAGAGCGAGTAAGTCGGTTTCAATTTTCTCACGCTCGGCTTGCGGTAAGCGATCCAGCTTTCGATCCATATTATTCTCCCTATGAACTAAAGGGCATCATAAGATCGTTAGACATGCTTGTCCCTACCCATTCAGGGGGGCATATCAGGATGTTGGCGTTCGCGCCTGGAGGCCGTGGTTCGGTGTTGCAGTGCCATGATAATGCTGAGAGTATCGCGTTGTGAAATCCTGCTGACTTTGCAGGCTTGTGCGCTCGTAGGCTTCATGGATCGAGAAAATACCGCCGATCACCGCCAGCCAGAAGACACTGCACAGGACCAGGATGCCCAACCAAACTTTTTGGTTATAGCTCATAAATACTCCTGATGAAAAAAGGGAATAACATTTACCAGGAAATTAAATCAGAGTTTGTATCAATGGTCCGTAAACGGCCGCATTTATTATGGGTGTTTTTTTATTAATGTGTTACCAAATACCTCAGTGATGTTTCAGGATATTCCTTAAGATAATATTAAGAAAAGATAAATAGGTGCCACTGAGTTCCATTTAATATTTGTTTAAATATCCCCGCATACAATCAGCAGCATTCAATGCCAATGTGGGTGCATATTATGAAAACTCTGCTGTTGACCGGCGCTACTGGCTTTCTCGGTGGTGCAGTGCTCGAAAAATTACTGAATGAAAATCAGGAAATTAACTATCTTCTGTTAGTGCGAGCTGAAAATGCGCAGCAGGGGCTGGAGCGTATTCGGATTAATATGGAGAAGTTTAATATTGAATCCGATTTATTCTCTAAAATCACGATAGAAAATATATTGTTGGGTGATTTAAGTGAGCCTGCTAATTTTTTAGCGGACACACGTATTAACAATGTAACGCACGTTATCAATTGTGCCGCTGTCGCTTCATTTGGCAATAACCCGCTTATTTGGAAGGTTAACGTTGAAGGTACATTGGCCTTTGCCGAAAGAATGGCGCAGGTACCGGGATTAAAACGTTTTCTGCATGTTGGTACCGCAATGTCTTGTGCACCGGAACCGGGTTCATTGGTTGCGGAAAGTGGTGAGTTTGAAGAAACGGCTGAGCATCTGGTGGAATACACCCGCTCTAAATCCACGATTGAACAGTTAATGCGTCAACACTGCCCGCAACTGCCGCTGGTGATTGCTCGTCCTTCTATCGTTGTTGGGCACACCCGTTTAGGGTGCCAGCCATCCAGCAGTATTTTCTGGGTGTTCAGCATGGCACTGATGCTGCGTAAATTCATGTGCTCGCTGCAGGACAACATCGACGTGATCCCGGTCGATTACTGTGCTGATGCGATGGTGATGTTGCTGAACAGCGAAACGCTGGATAATGACGTTTACCATATTTCCGCTGGCGAAGAGAGCAGTGTCAGCTTCGCAGATATTGATCGCGCTATTGCTGCCGCGTTGGAAAAACCACCGCTTGGCGACCATTACGCACAGGTCAGTTACGAAGCACTGCTGAACATGCGCAAGCAACTGAAAGATATTTTCGGGCCGTGCAACGAAAGACTGATGCTGAAAGCGATGCGTTTGTATGGATCTTTCGCCATGCTTAACGTGCGTTTCAGCAACGACAAAATTCTTAAGCTGGGCATGCCGAAACCGCCGCGTTTTACCGACTACATCGCCCGTTGCGTGCAGTCTACCCGCGGTTTGTCTATCCAGCAGCAGATGGTCGTGGATTTCAAATAACAGGATGGCGCCGCTAAGCGGCGCCTGATTGTATCCCGCCCATTACCAGGATGAAGACGACCAGAAAACGCGGCCCAGCACCACCAGTTGGTCTTTACGCTGCGGATAACTCAGGTGTTCGTCCTGGTATTCTTCCCGGTTCAGGGAGCGAATAGTGACACCGCCGTCAGGCTGTTCGATCAGCACTTTGACCCGCAGTAAATTACCATGACGAATCGCGTAGGTTTTGCCTTCGCGGATGCGTGTGTCATCGGTATTGATGCCCACCACGTCGCCATCTTGTAGCCGTGGCTCCATGCTGGAGCCGGAAATACGGATGATACGCGCCGCATTGACCGCCACCCCCATCTTGTGCAGATAGTAGCGACGAAAGATCAGTGAAAACTCTTCACGATCAACGATTTCATAACAGCCATCGCCGGCAGAAAAATTGATATCCAGTAGGGGGATTTCCACAAACTCTTCCTTGTCCTGTTCGGTATCTTCCCACACTACCGGTTTCAGGCGGGCAGGTTGAAAATCCGACTCTGCCGCCACGTTATCGAACGGGTGCACCAACTGTTTTTCATGGAAAACGTCGAACCAGCCTTTGGGCAGATCCAGTTTGGCCTCGATCCGCCTGGCAAGGTTATCGCCAAGGTTGCGGGAGGATTTTTCACCGGTAATTTGGCTCAGCGTTGGCGAAGAGGATTCAACCAGCACCGCGAAATCGTTCTGGTTGATGCCCTGCCGGGCATAGCTGGCCATCAGCTCGCGCAAATTATTGCGTCTTATTTCTTTGGTTTCCATCATCGGATGATCGCATTCTTTAGCAAAAAGGTAAATATCGTTTTTGCTAAATTTATCTTGCTTTAAATTTAGCAATTAGCTAAATATTAATGAGTGGACAGGGTCCACGAAGGCATTGTAGGGTCGTAGCATGTTGGGACTGGTTGACCCGGGATGAATATATTCGTCTCCTACAGTGACTGAGGCACGCGAGTTTAACTAACAAGGAATCTACGATGTTCAGTATTGATTACAATAGCTACCGTTCGGTAGCCGGCTTTGGCCACCGGGTGCGCTTTTTGGTGCTGCATTACACGGCGCAGAATTTTGCCGATTCCGTGCAGTCACTGACCGGCAAATCGGTCAGCGCCCATTACCTGGTGCCGGATCCGGAAGATCAAACCTATCAGGCAGCCGGTTTCAGTGGTGTACGCATCTTTAATTTGGTGGATGAAGATGAACGGGCCTGGCATGCCGGTGCAAGCCAATGGGGCAATCGCTCTAATCTCAACGATACGGCGATTGGCATTGAGATCGTCAATCTGGCGAGTGGCGATGGTGAAGACATTACTTTCCCACCGTTTAACCCGCAGCAAATTGCGGCGGTAACTCAACTGGCGCAAAATATCCTGCAACGTTATCCGGATATCACCCCCATTAACGTGGTGGCGCATTCTGATATCGCGCCGGGCCGCAAGAGCGATCCGGGTCCGCAGTTCCCGTGGCATCAGCTGTATCAAGCCGGGGTTGGCGCCTGGTATGAGGATGCGGTGAAACAACGACACCAGCATGAATATCAATGCCATGGCGTGCCCGCACAAGCTGATTTATTGGCGCTGTTCGCCAAATATGGCTATGACACCTCGGCAGCGGTTGACGCTGAAGGTTATCGCCAACTGGTGCGTGCCTTCCAACTGCATTTCCGTCAACGCCAGTATGATGGGGTGATGGATGTGGAAACCGCCGCCATTTTACAGGCGCTGGTGGATAAATATGCTGCTTAAGGACTGACTGCGGGTGAGGGACGCCTTATCCGCCTTTTCTCTACCCCTCTTCCTCCGCTAAACTAATGTACTTTCTCGCCCCTCATAACGGGATGCATTGTGCGCCTCGACAGAAAAATATCGTCGTTTGAACGTCTGACTTATCGCCATTACCGCATTGTGCATGGTGTGCGCATTGGGCTGGCGTTTATCCTGACCTTCCTGCTGATTCGTTTGCTCGCGGTGCCGGAAGGGACCTGGCCATTGATTACTTTAGTGGTGGTGATGGGGCCGATTTCGTTCTGGGGGAATGTGTTGCAACGTGCACTGCAACGTATCGCCGGTACGGTGTTTGGTGCAGCCTCGGGCCTGATTGCTCTGTATCTCGAACTCTACTCGCTACCGCTGATGCTGGCGTGGTGCGGGGTGGTGATGTTTTTCTGCGGCTATCTGACACTCGGTAAGCGGCCCTATATGGCACTGTTGGTGGGGATTACACTGGCGGTGGTTTGTGGCGCGGGGGCAGGTGACATGCATACCGCGTTGTGGCGCAGTGGTGACGTAATTTTTGGTTCGTTGCTGGCGTTGTTGTTCACCAGCATTTACCCTCAGCGCGCCTACATTCTGTGGCGTATGCAGATGGCGGATTGCTTGCAAAGCGCGAGTAAAATCTACGGTGCTTATTTGTCACCGAACATGATAGAGCGGCCGCGGTTGGAACCGCAGTTGAAAGATCTCTTGAATCAGGTGGTCAAATTGCGCGGCCTGATTGTTCCCAGCAGTAAAGAAACCCATATTCCTCCGGCTGTATTTGAAGCGGTACAAACGTTGAGCCGCAATCTGGTCTGTACTCTGGAGCTGTTGGCGGACGCTTATTGGGCCTCGCGTGAAACCCATTTCATTATGCTGAATGCGAAAACCCTGCGCAGTGCGCAATTGCTGACGCTGCGGTCGCTTGAATCATTGGCGGACACGATGCGTAATGGCCCACAAGCGCAACAATCTGTCGTGGCAGGCGAGCTAAGCGAAATCGCCGCTGAACTGAAAACGCTGATGCAGGAAGCCAGTGTCAGTCAGCACGGCGAAGCGCCAATTTACGGTTATGTCTGGCTGAGCATGGAGCTGACACAACAACTGGAAGAACTGGGCGACCTGCTCAAGGTCTGTACTGCTACCGGGCGCGAATAGGGGGTCAGATCATGAAGCAGGCGCTTCGGGTTTTTGTCCGGACAGCAAAGTGAGTAAGATAGGGCGATGAGTGTTGTGCCTGACCGCCACAAACCTGTATCTTGGTATCATTGTGGCCGTAAGCAAATGAATCTGTGTATTACTAAAGCAAGGGTATGAAGATGGATAATGCAAATAAGCCGAGTTTCCAGGACGTTCTGGAGTTTGTGCGTATGTTCCGCCGTAAAAATAAGCTGCAACGCGAAATTATCGACAACGAAAAGAAAGTTCGTGATAACCAAAAGCGTGTGCTGCTACTCGACAACCTGAGTGAGTACATCAAGCCAGGCATGAGCATTGAAGACGTTCAGGGCATCATTGGCAACATGCGCAGCGACTATGAAGATCGCGTTGATGACTACATCATCAAAAATGCCGATCTGTCTAAAGAACGTCGCGAACTGTCCAAAAAGCTGAAAGCTATGGGCGAAGTGAAGTAACCGTTTTTATCGGGCCGGGCATTTGCCTGGCCCTTTTATTTTTTGTTTCCCGCCAATCCGCCGTTATTGCCCTGAACCATACACGTCAAAATCAAAGTATTTATCGTTCACTTTCTTATAAGTGCCGTTGGCGATGATCGCTTTCAGCGCGGCATTAAATGCATTGAGCAATGCCGTATCCTCTTTACGCAACCCAATACCGTCGCCGATACCGAAATATTTGCTGTCATTGAGCTCAGCACCGGTAAAGGCAAAATCCTTCCCGGCAGGCGTATGGAAAAACTCACTGGCGCTGACACTGGCCAACAGTGACGCATCCAACCGTCCATTGACCAAATCTTCATTGGCTTCCTGCTGGCTTTGGTAGGACACCACATTGACCCCAGCTGGTCGCCATAGCGCGTTGGCGTAAGCTTCCTGGCTGGATCCCTGTTGTACGCCAACGGATTTGCCTTTCAGCGAAGCCGCGGTAGGTTGCAGATCGCTGCCTTTACGGGCTACCAACCGTGCCGGGGCATTGGACACTTTATCCGAGAAGGCTATTTGCGCCTGACGCTGCGGCGTAATGGTCATGGACGAGGCAATGGCGTCAAACTTTTTTGCCTGCAACCCCGGGATCATCCCATCCCAACTGCTTTCGACCCAAATGCATTTGGCCTGCATTTGATCGCACATTGCCTGCGCAATATCGACACCGAATCCGGTCAGCGCACCCTGTGGAGTCTTGTATTCCAACGGCGGATAGGTGGGGTCGACGCCCAGCTTAATGACTTTGCCGCTGAACTCTCCACCAAAGGCCGCGAAACTTAACGCCAGTGGCAGCAATAAAACCAGGCTACTTTTTGTTTTCATTTCATTTTCCTCAGTGTTGTGGTGTTCAAAAGGCCATTAAGCCAAAAAGCGTTCAACCAACTTGACCCAGTACGTTGCGCCAATCGGCAGGCATGCGTCGTTGAAATCGTAACCGGCGTTATGCAGTGAATTGCCGGGCGTGCTTTCACCATTGCCAATTGAGATATAGCTGCCGGGGCATTTCTCCAGCATAAAGGCGAAATCCTCACTGGCGGTAAATGGCCGTAGTGATGGAATTAGCTGTTGTTCGCCCGCCCAGTCCAGCGCCACTTCACGCGCCAGTTCGGTTTCCGCTGCGTGGTTCACCAGCACCGGATAACCATGCTGGTAATCAATTTCTGCCCGGGCACCAAAACTGACGGCTTGCGCTTCAACCAGTGCGGTAATGCGGTTTTCCAGCCGTTGACGTACATCGGCATTCAGTGCGCGCACGCTCAGTGTCATGGTGGCAGTCGCAGGGATCACATTGCTGGCAAGACCGGCCTGGATCGCCCCCACGGTGATGATCGCCGTTTCCTGTGGATCAATATTTCTGGACACGATAGTTTGCAGGCTCATCACGATGGCTGCGCAGACCACCACCGGATCGACCGTGTGTTGCGGGACCGCACCGTGGCCGCCGTGGCCGTGCAGGGTGATGTTGACCGTATCGGCTGAACACATGAAGGGGCCGCTGGCAAAGCCCAGTTGGCCAATAGGGAAGCCGGGCACGTTATGCATGGCGAACACCGCGTCACAAGGGAAGCGTTCAAACAGCCCATCTTCGATCATCACTCTGGCACCACCGCCACCTTCTTCTGCCGGCTGGAAAATCAGATGCAGAGTGCCGGTAAAGTCAGAGTGCAGTGCCAGATAGCGCGCTGCCGCCAGCAGCATTGTGGTGTGGCCATCATGGCCGCAGGCGTGCATCACGCCGCTATGGGTGCTGGCATAAGGCAGTCCGCTGGTTTCTTCAATCGGCAACGCATCCATATCGGCCCGCAAGCCAAGCGATTTCCCCACGCCGCGTTGCAGGGTGGCGACAACCCCGGTTTGTCCTATGTGACGCGTGACCTGATAACCCCACTCGGTCAGCAGCTTTGCAACCAAATCGCTGGTAGCAAACTCATTGAATCCCAGCTCTGGATGCGCATGAATATGGTGGCGAATGGCGACCATTTCGTGATGAACAGCGGCTATTTCAGGTAAAACAAGCAAATTTCCCATTGCGGCATCCCGATTGAATGTTCACTCCCCGACGCGAAAGATAACCGGGAACAAGGTACTTCGGAGACTAACAAACAACCTTTTGCCCGGGGAGCCGTCGTTCGGTTATGCTGACAACTTATGATTGTCAGGGGGCGTGATGAAACTACATCAGTTACAGGCTTTGGTCGCCAGTGCCGACGGTGGTAGCATCCGCGCCGCCGCACGACAATTGGGGCTTTCACAGGCGGCGGTCACGCGGGCCTTGCGAGAGCTGGAACAGCAACAGGAATTGCCGTTGCTGATCCGCACACCCGCCGGGTTGGGGTTCACGCCTTATGGAAAAACGTTGTTGGCGCACGCGCGGCTGGTGTTGAACCAACTGGAACAGGCCAACAATGAGATGGCGGGCCTGCGTGGGCTGGCGCAAGAGCAGGTGAAAGTGGCGATCACGCCGTGGCTGATGTTGACGGTGTTACCGGCGGCGGTGGTGGCCTTTCGCAAAAAGATGCCGAGGGTAAAACTGGAGCTGTTTGAAAGTCTGATGGCCAACGCCCAATCCCAGCTGCGAGAGGGCACGATGGATTTTGCCATCACGCCGCTTCCGGCTTCGATGGCACCGCAGGAGTTTCATTGTGAGCCGTTGCTGGATTATGAAACGGCGGTGATGGTGCGCCACGGCCATCCGTTGGCCCAAAGCACCTCAGTCCACCAATTGCTGGAGCAGGATTGGGTACTGAACTACACCCCGGAAAATTATGATGATTTAATCCAGCAACTGTTCAGCCGACACGGCGCTCAACTCGATCCGAACCGCATTATTCATGCGCATTCCCTCGGCATGTTGCAGGCAATGGTGGAGTCGGCAGACATGTGTACCTGGAGCCCGGTACCGTTGATAGGTTTACCGCAGTTTGCCGGACGGCTGCAACCGCTGGCGCTACAGGAAGGCTGCGACCTGGCGCGGCTGAACATTGTCACCAGGCGCAACAGCATCCTCAGCACCGCTGCCCACGCGTTGATTGATAACCTGATCCGCACCCTGCGCCAGCATGCTCGCTCCGCGCGGCTCGAGGACCGACTGATTTATGATCGGGTGAAGTTGTTGATTTAGGGTGGAGCACGGAGTTGTTGGGACTAGGTGTGATTTCGATACTCTGGAAGCAATCTGACCGTCAGCTTTGTGCCAATAGCGGACCTTTAAAAAATTGTTTGAAGTTATCAATAGGGAGTTAGTGACCACGTAATGGCGACCACGTCATTACCATTACGAGTAGTTGAAAATGCGCCAGTAATGACGGAACAATATCTCAGTGTGTATGAAGAAATTAATCGAATGAGGGAGCAAGGAGTGAGAGCGAATCGAATGGCAATTAAAATGTCTATGCTGGCATTTATGGCCAGTCTGGCAATGGGTTGCGCACCATTACAACCTTCAGGATGCCATAAAGCCACTGCACTGGGTAATTGCGGTTCTGGCAACTGGGATGATCGGGATGAGTGGGGCTCGCAAGCGCGGGCGATCAGAGCAGCGATAAATGCAAAACTTGCTGAGCCACAAAACTGGAAAGGGAAGAAGTGTCGGTTGCATATCGAGTTTGCGCAGAATGGCACGGCTTTAAACATATCAACCAGTGACGGTAATAAAGCATATTGCGAAGCGGTAAAATCAGCAGCCCAGAAAGCCACATTTCCGGCCTTCACTAATGAGGCGGTGTACCGCGATTTTCAAAAATCTCGCTTTGATTTGCGCGGCTAGTCATACCATGAACATGAGCAGGTCCGCTTCTCGCTCGAAGCGGATTGTCATTTTTGCTTAAAAAACAGGCTTAACGTGGGATATCTTCCGTTTTCCAAGCGGACCCCATTATGCGTATACGGAGTTTGAGCAAGAAAATATTTACGAGAGGGTGGGAAATAAAATGTTAACAAACAAGAAATATTTATGTAAAAAAATGAAGTTACGCTGGGAGTTGGATGGATTATAGATAGAAGGGATGCATGGAAAACTACGTTTTAAATGGCAATGTCATCAAACTACAACCGATCGCATATCCTGATGTAAATCATCTTCATAAGGATAGTCTTGTGTTGCTGGATAGAACTCAGCGGTTGTTACAGAGAACAAATATTGGGTATGAAAAACTGGTCAGCAATGCTAATGAGGTAATAAACACAGACAAGATAAAATTATTGCAACATCGCCTCAGTAATCATGTCGATCCCAAAATATTCCCCAGTGAGAACGCGACCAGTTTTAAAGAATTTTCTTTCTATCAGAATACGGGGCCTACTTTCATAGACAAACTATTCAGTGATGACTCGTTCATTGAATTTATCAGTGAAGCTGGACGTAAAATAAAAGATGAGTCTAACATTATTAGGCCGGGAAATATAAGGACTGTCCCTGATGAAGACGGTGGGTACACCGAGTTTATTGATATATCAATGCTTAGAACGACGCTACTTTCCCTACGTGAATATGCACTAAAAAATAATGGTGAGCATAGTTTGTTTGTGTCTATTGCTTTTTCCGTTATGTTTGTACACGCTCATCCACTTTTAGACGGAAACGGTCGCACATCCAGGCTTTTTTTTAATATGATGCTAAGAAATACCTTATCCGATTACATCCCGCTCACCGAGTTGTGTTACGCAGCACGTAGTGGGTATGTACTCAGTATACGTGAGGCATTTTTGTTCTCAGAGTGGGATAACATCATCAGATTTTACTGTAAGTGTATTCATCTTCTCTATGACTCATCATTAAGTGATCTAAATAGCATACAGTGAAAAATGTATGCTATTTAGCTAATTTATCGACAAAGGAGCATTTATGTTAACTGAAAAAGATTTGCTTTTGATCAAGACAACAACTATGACGGATACGCAAGTCGGTAAGGGTGACATTTGGACTACCTCTAAGACTTAATTGAAGTTGTATGTTAGGTAATACTTTATCTGACCGTTGATTACAAAGTATGGTGGGGCCCCGCCATACTATAAAAAATAAAAGGCTCCAATATGGAAAAACTTTTGTTTTTGTTTCAGTACTTCAGAGCTTCATCAAATAAAACGGTAAAGCGGCAGTTTGTCTATGTCGTGTTAATTTCCGTTATCACCACGCTGCTTTTTTCAGTGCAACCCGTCATTATGTCATATCTGGTCAATGCCATCGAGATAAAAGAGTACAATTTATCCGTTGCGGTTATTGGTCTTGCCATTAGTTATATTGCGCTGATGAGCATAAAAAAACTATCCTCGGCAGTGAGCTTTATTTTGATAACGTCGTTGCGTAACAACGTTGTCATTAGTCTGACAGATAGTTATTTTAAAAGTTTGTTTACCTCCAATAAAATGACGAAAAATGAGAATACCGGTGATATCACACAGAGGTTGAATCAGGCGGTTGACGAACTGACAACGTTACTGAGAAACATCTCGCACAACTTGCTACCCCCACTCCTGCAATTATTGTTTAGCATTTCAATAATATTGATGTCTGGAGATGTGGTTGTTGCATTGCTCTTCGTGCTTTACTTTATTATTTATCTTTGGACGAAAAGAAAATTTAACCCGCGCATTGTTAATCTGTATTCTGATTTTTATTCTTCCTCAGTGAAAAAATACAGCGTAATCACAGACAGTGTTAAGAATATAGATGCAGTTAGAGTTTGCAACTCTTATGATTTTTTGTTCGGTAGATATAAAAACTTACTCAATTCAATAGAAGCGAAACATGAAGCCTTGCTTAAGGCCGACTTCCGGTTTCTGTTGGTTGAGTCTATTTTAAGCGTTCTATTTTTTGGTGCCTCTTTCTTACTCTCCTTTTATCGTGTCATGAGTCAAGATATCACTCTAGGTCACTTTGTTATGGTATCTTCCTACATTATGCTATTGGCTGCTCCCCTTGAGAATATCGGCTCCATGTATACCGCAATGCAAAAATCCATGGTATCGCTTTATAAGTTTGTTACTGATATGGGCACGCCCCCCCGAAATGATCATCCGGTGATGAACAAGGCCCAAGGTAAAAATATCTCTGTGACGCTCTCAAAGGTCCTGTTTTCGTATGAAAAAAATGGAACGAACGCAATAAACAACATGGATTTAACGTTCTCAAATCCAGGTTTCTATACCTTGACCGGCCCAAGCGGAGCCGGGAAAAGTACCCTGGCTAAACTGATTGCTGGTGAGCTCACACCTGACTCAGGCCATATTTATATTAATGAAACACCAATAAATGAAATGTCGGATAAGACACGAGCGGAGTTAATGTTTCATGTATCACAAAATGACTATATCTTCATGGATACTCTTCGCTTTAATTTACAAATTGCGAGCCCGCATGCATCGGATGAAAAACTACTCACGGCATTGCAATTGGCTCAATTTAATGATATTCCCTGCGACAGCCCCGCTGAATTGTTAGATTTGCCAATAGGAGATAATGGTATGACCTTGTCAGGTGGGCAACGACAACGCCTGTCATTGGCCAGATTGTTTCTCCGGCAGCCACAAATCATTATTCTCGACGAAGTCACCTCGTCACTGGATATTGTAAATGAAAGAGCAGTGCTGAAAAACATAAAATCGGCCTACCCTTTAGCTATCGTCATCAATATCAGTCACCGGCGTTCAACATTTGATTACTCAGATGAGATAATAGTATTGGATCAGGATGGAATTGTTGAACGAGGTAATTTTGCATCACTTGCTGGAAAAAATGCTTATATTCAATCCATCTTGGAAAAAGGCAACTTGGACATTGCGGGTTAATACCCCGTCCTCACCCCCCGCCGGCCACGGAGACCGCAGGGGGAAATGATGACACTGTTCAGCCGTATCAAGGGCAGGAAAGGCCGCGTTACGGGCACGGTACAACACGCTGCCGATGTGATACCGCCCCGCCCGAACGAGCCCGGCGTGACGGTATGCTGGCGCAAAATAGCCCGCGGGGCAGGGGATGTCGTCCTGACGGCCGTGATCAGTGCAGCGCTGACCTGCCTGGTACTTCTGGTGGGAGGCCTGCTGTTTGGCCTGACAGAGACCGGCAGCGCCGCCGACTGGCTGGCCGTGGTGACCAACAGTATCGTGGCGGCCGGTGCGGTCGGAGCCTTCGCCTCGGATTCAACCGCTGCCCTGACAGAGCTGTGTGAACAACTGACTGCAGTTGAAGGGTACCTGAGACAGAATGAGGCGCTGCGCCACGGGAAACATCAACGTTATCCACAAATTTAGTGGATAACGTGTGTGCAATCGTCGGTAAAAATCAGCGTTTCCGGCAAGCTAAATCATTCGGATAATTATTGAGTTACTTCTTGCCCTGTCAGCATCGCGGTTGCGGGGCTTGCAGGTCTATCTGTTTCGCTTATGATTACTGTGTATTTATACAGCAAAGATATAGAAACGATGACCATTACCAAGCTGTTCAGATTTTCACCAGAAATCACGTTTAAGCTGCCATTTTTCGGTGCGCAATGCCCTGCTGGGTTCCCAAGCCCAGCCGACGATTATATTGAACAATCACTTGATTTAAATGATTTTATTCGTCATCCGGCAGCAACATACTTTATCCGTGCAACGGGGGAATCAATGGTCGATGGCGGGATATTGTCGGGTGACCTGCTGATCGTTGACCGCGCAGAAAAACCTGAACATGACAGCATAGTGATTGCCGCAGTCGACGGGGAATTTACCGTGAAACGTCTGCTACTCACTCTTTGCAGACTTCATACTCCATCATCCTCGTCGCCGGATGCCTGAAAAGCTAGCTTCAATGTGATAATCAAAGGCGGGCAGGCCAATTAGAAAAGATAGGGTAGCTTTAAAAGCTAAAAATGAATCAGGTATAACTAATGTTTCACATTTCTGATGTTGATAAGGGTGACCTTGAGTTAGGGTACCTAATCCAACGAACGCAGAGCGGGCCGCTATTCAAACGAAGGAAGTAAGATGCTTTTGCCAGATGCACGCTATACAAAAACCCTATATCAATCGTCATTTCAAGAATGAGTCGTCAACTGTTTGTTTCTCTGGATGGGCCTAAAGGAGCCGGTAAAACCACACTGTTGGAGGCCATTACGAAAGTACTAAGGGCAGACAACAAGAAGGTGGTCCGACTTTGCGAGAAAAAAAGCGATCCTTACAGAGGGGAAACAATGGCCCTCGTTAATAAGCTCGCCAGAAATCCCAGCCTGGATTTGGAATTGGAGGTTTGTAAGCGCCTTGCTGATAGCCGTGCCTGGATTTCCCAGCAAGTGCTGACTAAACAGCCCCCGGACAGCATTATCCTGATGGATCGTTGGTACCCGTCGGATGCCGCGTTTCGCCGGATGGTTCCATTTTCAGAGATTTTACAACTTAACATTGAGCGAAACGTGCGCACACCAGACCTGCATGTTGGGGTTGTTACTGCGCCTGATATTTCATGGGCGAGGGCCGCGGCCCGACCGCGTGGGCTAAGTAGCACGGTGATTTATAAGCTGGAAGAGCATGTCGCTTGTACCAAGGCGTTCGAGCAAGAAATTGCAAATCACGGCTGGGTTTTATGCCGTAATGAAGGAATGATTGAAGACGCAACGATGCAGGTGATTTCCGAGATCTACAGAGTGCTTGGATGATGCCCCACGTTCTTGCCATAGGCAGTTTTGTGCCAATAGAGGAAGTTGCTAATCCCCTGGCACGCTATTAAACAGTTTGCAGTGCAGCTTATTTATATTCCTCATGTAAAAAGGGCACTAACTGAAAGATATCACTCCGCCTTCCCATGCTATATCTCCATCAACACATACTCATTGATAAAAGGATGCATGAAGATGCTGAGAGGTAAAAGAGCTGTTATTACCGGTGGAGGCGGAGGATTTGGTCAGGCGCTGTGCGTGTGGTTGGCGCGAGAAGGCGTCGAAGTGGATTTTTGCGCGCGGCGGGCTGATGATATTCAAAAAACCTGCAGCATCATCACTGCTGAAGGCGGCATTGCAAAAGGATATATCTGTGATTTAACCCAGCCTGAATCCCTTTCTCAGTTTTCTTCACAGCTGTTAACTTCAGACAAGCCCATAGACATTTTAATCCTCAATGCTGCTCAGTGGTTGTCAGGAACGCTAGACGATCAACCTGACACAGAAATTATCAATACCATCAGTTCAGGCCTGACAGGTTCGATCCTACTGACTCAGGCATTGTTGCCTGAGTTAAGACGTTCAGACAGCGCTGATATCGTCTCAATTATATCTGCATGTGGGATTCCGAATTTTACGGATTCAATTGCGCATCCTGCTTTTTTCGCCAGCAAACATGGGCTTAGCGGGTTTACAACTAAACTGTCCCAGCAGTTGTCCGAAGAAAACATACGTGTTACTGGGTTGTACCCACCGGATTTCGAACTTAGTGGGTTAGATACATTTGTCGATAATCAATCCAGAATGGGGGAGCGTCTGATGAATGGGCGATCGATCTGGGAAACGATTCGTTTTGTGCTGGCTCAACCTCGCAGTTGCCATATAAGTAGCATCTACTTTCAAGGTCCAACGCGCGAAGACCTGAAGGTTAGGGGCTGAATTTGGTGACGTTGAACAGAATAGTCAACGTCCATTTTCGCTCACAGCTGAACAAGGTTCGATCATTTGATGCTGTTCTTCCTTTAAGGAAGGTGACTCACTCACTCTGCCTCGTAAGGGGCATGAATAACTTCGTGATAATTGTCTATGTTTCTATCCGCCGTTCCGCGAGAGCATGTCTTGCTGCGTTTGATGCCCATTCATCGGATTGGTCCAGGTGTTCAATCTCTGACTCTGCTATCGGCGTTACACGGATCAGCGGAACTGAACCGAAAGGCAAATTATCAATCCTACGACCATCACGGCTGAGAATGATCCGGGTCATTGGGTTATAATCGCCTGTAAGAGTGCAAAACAGGATTGCTCCATATTTTTCAACATCGGCAGCGATCTCATGCCCATCGGCAACGAGATCTCCTAAGCTAATTAATAGATGAGCCCAGTCATCAATCTGATGGCTGGTAATATCCGAAGCATCTAATTCCATGAAAAGTTCGCATCCTACGCCATTTTCCGGGTCTGCAATGCCGGCCCAGGGCGTCGAGAGGCCATCAGTGGCCAGCGTTAATTTGGTGTTACTCTTAGTGTTGATCACCCGGCGATGGGGCCCGAACCATTTCGTCTGGTTGTGTACATTTACGTCACCTCGTTCAGCAGCAAAGCCATCTGAGACGCCGCCATACATTTCCCAAAAAGCTCGCCTTGCTACAGCGGCTGCCTCATAAATCGGGTTTTGAGGACCGCGCGGTACAATTGCCTCGTCGAATATTGTGTCAACCGTAACGCGCCCCCGTACTAACGGTATTTTAGACCTTGTCCAGCGAACAATAACCTTATTAAAGGGCTGTATCCGTGATGCTTCGAGTTTCTCGACAACCTCCTGGATCTTCTGAAAGGAGTGGTTACCCTCTGCAACGTGACTCCCGTCTGCATACATGTAGCCTCCGGACCGTGAGGAGACTCCAGCCTGCTCGGTGATAAAGAACCATTCTCCGTTCACAGCGCCTGCGGGCGCCTTGTCTAAGGCCGGGCGTAAGTCCCTTGCCGCATCAGAGTTTGAATATGCTGTCATGTCTGTCCTTTAACTTCATGTTTATGCATCTTACTTATTTTAAGCTTTTAAAAATTATAGTATTACTTACCTTTCGGCCCGACAAACCGAAAAACGTCTGCCGGGATCAGCTACCTTCAGCCTGCCGACGAGACCAGTCCACTCCACTCAATTTTCTCTAATGAAGCAGCACCTTACGTACACATTCCCGGTTTTGTGCGCCAAAGTATTGCGCAGGGGACGGGAACATGGCTGAGTTGCGACTGTTTATGTAGACACTCTTGTGGGAGCAAAAGTGCCTACTTCCGCTTCTCGCTAAAGTGGACCTCTGTGGCTCACCACTAGGTAAAGGATGAAGTACCATTAATCCACTCGCTATCAGGATAGTATTTACTCTGGAGCTTTCAGCCGAAAGCGTTGCTTAGGAACAAAACGGGGGCTGCGGGAGCAATGACATTGTTATTGGGAGATGGGAAGGAACAGAGATCCAATAATTAGGCTAATGTCGGTGCGGCTGTTTTCTGCCACAGACTGAATTTGCTACCATTATCACCGTAAATGGACGTCATGCGCTTTCAGTGAGGCAGTTCGTAACGAAAAATAGGGATATATCGCTAAAGCTATGTCTGAAACCACCACCAAAAACTTTCCAGCGCGCCATGGAGCTCCGTGGGGTAAAGAAGAATTTCAGCAACTGATCTTAGCAATAGAGCAGGGTCTCACGCTAAGTGAGCTTGCCGAACGTCATCAGCGTACGTTTGGAGGTATATATGGCGCGATTAAGCGTTTGCTCCCCTCTGAATTTTGCCAGAACAACAATATTGCTTCAGTGTGTGATCTGGCGCGCTATTTCAACGAAACACGAAGTCAAGAACGGGCATGTCTTATCAATGCCCTGCGTCTGTCTGCTGCAACAGAAAAAGCCCCGGAAAAAAAACAAGAAATAGGGATACCACAGAGGGTTGGTGAGCAAGCTGTTTCGTCATGTGCAGCGATGCCGGGAGCGAGCGGTAAAACGCCAGACGAAAAGCAAATAACAGATTTCGTCCCCAACACGGAATTTCTGGATTATGTAGCCAGTGAATCCGATGTCATCATGCTGGTTAGTGCGGCTGTGGAGAGTTTATCTAAGGAGCGCGATCGTGATGTTCTTCTGATGCGTTTCGGCATAGATGAGTATCCCCATACACTCGCTGAGATCGCCATCAAATGGGGCGTTTCCCGTGAGAGAGTCAGACAAATTCAGGAGCGGGCCTTCAGGCGGCTAGCGGCTAAGTCTCGCTTTGAGGGAACCCCCGGCGCCGCTCTTAAAAAGCTTATTATCGCAGTCAGTGATTCCTCGTATGAAATAGCGATATGGGCGCATCGTATCGCTCACCGTGATTTTATGACGTCGCCTGAACTGGCCGCGAAGTTCATTCTCTGCACTGCCGGTATTCTGAAGGTTAAGAGAGTGGAAATTGTGGGATTCTTCTCCACTATTTCACGACTACAAAAGACAAAGTTGCGCGAGCTGGACCGGAGTCGAGCCGCGAAAGAGAGAATTGAATCTGTGCTCAGCGGCTGGTTAAATAATACAGACTGGCCCTCAGTCATCGCTCCGCCACCACCGGCAGCGCAGCTCTCTTCTCAGCGAGTAGTCAATGATTCGGATATCGCCGGTCATTTTTACTCACAGAAGCTCGAACGCGTCGTCCAGTACGAGTCCGGACTTGAGCTAGATATCATGACGCTGTTGGAGCGCAGCGACCAGGTTTCCTTTTATCAGGAACAACCCGTTGCTATTCCGTACAGTTTTAAAGGCAAACTCCGAAAGTATTACCCGGATCTGCTCGTTGCGACCCTTGATGGCCGGTGCCTGCTTGTCGAAGTTAAACCAACAGACAGCATGGCCTTAAGCATCAACTGTGCAAAAGCCATTGCGGGTCGGGCATGGGCGCACGCGCGAGGGTGGGGATGGCTGGTTGTCAGCGATCGACATACGTTACGGCAACTGGAAGAACATGTCATCCCTGCGGCTAAATGGACGCTGATAGAAAACGAACTGAACGCATCTGGGGTTCTGACCTGGCGCGACATGATGGGGTTATGCACGCGGCATGAACTTACACGGTTCGATCTGACGGCGTATATCATTCAGTCAGGTGCTGAGGTAGACAGATCCTACCGCATTACTGCGCGAAATGCCCATGACACCGTGCTGGCTATACTGGACTGAGCCCGTGAGCTTTCTAAAATGGGTCTATTTACAGAAACATTATCCGTTAAATACGGGTGTAGACAGCTCTGTAAATACCTGGCTTGGTCAGCATGACGAACGCTCATTCACCGGACATTAAGTGGTGCTACTGGAGCAATAGTGAGGATACATGCCCGCTTTGTGCCAGAGGCGGATGTTATGCTAATCAATGATGAGATGGTCAGGCTGGATAGTCCGTTTGGCCAGTTTCTTCTGAAGTATTATGACCATTACAGGAAATCCAGCTGCGGCTAATGCACTTACAGCTAACAGTCTGTTTAGATTTTGCGTTGTTATTCCCTGGTCAGGTAGTAATAAGGAAGACAAAAAGAATGCGAGAGTTGTTATCAGGGACATAATTGCTGCCTGTAGTGAAGAAAAACTGGCTCGTTGTTCATTCTCAGGATACTGGACAGCAACCGACGAAGCGGAAACAAGTCGGCTATATGAGGCTCCAAGAAATAAGGTTATAAATAGAAATGCATTATGATAGTCCATCGCAGGAATCAGCAAACTTGCTACAAAGAACAGCGTTGAAATTGTTGCCAACATCAGAGCAGATAAACGCGATGTTAGAACACCGGTTATTTTTGTAGACAGATAACCTGCAATCCCTCCACTTAAGAACAATAAGGGTAATAGGTTTTGTTGTGCTCCCATATACTGCGTCATTAATGGCGTCAAAATCGGAATAATTAGCATTGGGCTAAATTGTACTATTGCAGCACAAGAGGCGAAAAGTAAGGTTTGGGTATCAATAGATAGATTAACCTTCACGCTTGATGGAACCGTATCCTTGGGGATAATAAATACTATCAACGGTAAAGACAGTAGGCAAAGTGAGCTGATTAACCACAGCGCAGTATGCCAACCATAGTGCGTGCACAAAAATAATATAGCTGGCATGCCGACGATACTCACCATCGAGAATGATGCAATCACCGTTGCCAGCATTTTTCCACGTAAGTTCGCTGGGGCATAGTTTATCAAAATGCTCGTACCCACCCCCATTGTCGTACCACCAACCAATCCTGCGCAAAATCGTAGTACGAGTAGAGTGTCAAAATGAGTCGTGAGTGTGGACAAAAATGTTAATGCACACAGCAGCACCATATTATTGACCAAGAATTGTTTTTTATTAAACCGGTCGATCATATAAAAAGCAATAATTCCAGAAAGGACAGCACCCAGTGTGTACATACCAGAAACATAGCCAGAAAATGATACAGGAACCGAAAATCCATCGGCCATAAAAGCAAAAACAGGCGTCAACGCCATGTATTCCAGCGCATTAGTGAACTGGATAAAAGCCATTACAATGGCTATCCGCATGAGAGTTTTATGGTTAAACGTCTGTGTGGCCAGTGGCATAGCAAGCAACCTATGGATAAAAGATACCCTGAGTTTAACCGCTATCAATGGTATGTATTATATGGTAGAAATGGCATTCATTATTATCAAATATGGGATAGTTGATGCGTTCGGCTCTTGATTTTAATACCCTAAAAGTATTCATTGCTGTGGTTGAAAGAGAAAGTTTTGTCGGGGCATCGAAAGTCCTTGAAATGCCGACATCAAATGTTAGTCGTTGTATTTCTCAGTTAGAAGAAAAACTGAATCTTCAGCTTATTGAGCGCAGCACCCGACACATGAAACTCACCCAGGCGGGGCACCTACTCTATACCCGAGCGAAGCCATTACTGGAGGCACTTGAGCAAACTGAGACAGAATTAACGTTGCGGCAAATGCAACTCAAGGGCCCATTACGCATCTGTATTCCCAATGAAATAGGCCCTGCATTGCTGGGTTCTGTTGTTGCCGATTTCGCCTGTCTGTACCCGGATCTGGAGATCAGCTGTGTCACAAATTTGTCGGGCCTCGAATCCCTGCGAGATGATTTGGATTTAGCTATCATTATTACCCGGGGTCAGATGGATGACAGTGACTACATAGCTCGTCATCTGATGACTATCCCTTGCACCGTTGTTGCAGCTCCCTCCGTCATTCAGCGTTATGGTACCCCTTCTCATATCCAGCAATTTGAAGAATTACCCTGCATTACAACGGTAAGTGCACTGAAAGGTGCCCCCTGGCAGTTTGTCAATACAAAGGGAGGATTCGAGACAATTAAGGTTAATGGGCATTATCGGGTAAACAGCGGAGAGATGGCAGGACGGGCTGCGGTATCAGGTGTCGGTTTTGCAATTCTATCGAAACAAGCCTGCCAACCCTACATTAGCGATGGACGGTTAATCGAGGTTGAGTTTGAACAATCGGCAGCCCCATTGCAATTGTTTGCACTTTATTCAGATCGGCGTTACTTGCCCGCTAAAACAAGAGCGCTTATTGATTTCATGCATCAGAAATTGAGCAATATATCCTTAGCAACATAAGGTGGCATCGTTTCACTGTGAGGCTGGCACTATGCGAAACGGACATTAAACGCGCTTTTATAACACTTGGCCATAGTACCAACGTTCGCCTGTAAACCATTCATCGGGATCGTCACCGCCATAGTATTCAAGCGAGGTCCCCAACTCCTGTACATTCTCTGGCAGAGTTAATCCCCATTCTTCAGCAAGGCTACGCCCCGTAATGATCGATGAAGCCACATTTTCAGAAGTGCTTTCGCATATGAAACCCTGATAGTACTCTTCAGAATGGTAAAGACAGACTTCGCTGGTAAACATATCCGGGAGGCAGATAACAGAAGTAATTCGCGGGCTGTAGCTCGAGCCGGCTGTTGCAAGTATTAAATTAGAACATGCGTCAATTAACGCTTGCGCGCAGGCTGCTTTGGTTTTCTGGACACTGTGTTTTCCCTCAACAAGATTGACATCTACAGGAATTTTGTAGTTCCAGTAGCGTTGGTCTTCTGGAAAATCTGCGAGGATTGGATCATGGAAGGTTTCCGCCCAACGGTTAAGCGCTTTTAAGCGGCGGGGAATATTTCTTATTTTAGTACGGTAATCTCTGTTTAGACGCCTACTCATCTATTTTAAGCTTCCCTATCTGTTCAAACAGTCCTGACTAAAATCATAATTTAGAACTGTGCTGTCCCTCTTCGATAGCTTAAATATTACCAGTAATACCTGTGTTGTCACTTGGCAACCGTCACAGATTGGAACGCTGACATATCCGGCACAGGCTCCTAACCACCGATAAAAAAACAAAAGCAAAAATCCCGCTCAGGTTTCCCTGAGCGGGCTTCTCTAAATATGGCTCCTCTGACTGGACTCGAACCAGTGACATACGGATTAACAGTCCGCCGTTCTACCGACTGAACTACAGAGGAATCGTGTGAACGGGGCGAATAATAGCGGGGTGGTGCGGCTTTGTCAAAGCACTAAACTACGAAAAAAGTGTGTTTGCTGTCGTAATGAGCATGTTGCGTTGTTTTTCGGCACTCATCTTGTTTATCCACGCTGTTTTTCACCCAAAAATCCCCGGCGTTGGGTTTGCACCGGCCATTGCACGCTTCTGGTGCGCAGGGCGATATCGCCGTAGATGAACGGATAATACCGCAGAAAAATATTGCGACGAGTTAGCCAGCAGATCCCCTCACAGAGCCTCCTGACGGCGCTGAAACCTCGCATTTTCTCTCTGATATGTAGGATGAATGGACAGAAAATATGTATTGGCCGTCACAATGGCTAGATTTTTGCTTGTTTAAATGCGGGGAATGCGACTGCGCTCTCGCGCAAATTATTTTCGCCGTCTACACATAAAGTGATTGCTCCACGCCTCTGGGCGTTCCGCTATACCTGTGATACTTGAAGCCGTATCGGTGTTCTCGCCGCTTTGATACAGCGCCAATTATTTGGGATCTAAAAACAGTGCTGAGGAATACAACAATGTCATCGAAATTGATTAAAAGTCCGCTCGCTGCTCTGCTTATCGGTTGTTTAGGTTCTGCTTTTTATGCTCAGGCCGATATCGTTATCGGCGTCGCCGGGCCGTTCTCTGGGCCGAATGCGACCTATGGCGATCAGTATTGGCGTGGTGCTTCGCAGGCGGCAGCGGATATTAACGCTGCAGGCGGGATTAAAGGGGAAAAAATCAAACTGGTTCAAGGGGATGACGCCTGCGAACCTAAACAAGCGGTCGCCGTTGCCAACCGTTTGGTGGATCAGGACAAGGTCGCGGCGGTGGTGGGGCACTTCTGCTCCTCCTCCACCATGCCAGCCTCCGAGGTGTATGACGAGGCCGGCATTATCGCCATCACCCCCGGCTCAACCAACCCGCAGATCACCGAGCGCAACATGGCCAACATGTTCCGCATGTGCGGTCGTGATGACCAGCAAGGGGTGATCGCCACCAACTACATGCTCAATACTCTGAAAGCCAAACGCATCGCGGTGATCCACGACAAAGACACCTACGGTCAGGGGTTGGCAGATGCCGCCAGAGCAGAGATGAACAAGCGCGGCGTGAAGGAAGTGCTGTATGAAGGGCTGTCACGCGGTGAAAAAGACTTCAACGCACTGGTGACCAAGATCGCCTCGGTTAAACCTGACGTGGTCTATTTCGGTGGCTGCCATCCAGAGGCTGGGCCATTGGTGCGCCAGATGCGTGAGCAGGGCGTGACCGCCAAGTTCTTCTCCGGTGACTGCATCGTGACCGAAGAGCTGGTGACTGCTGCCGGTGGGCCACAGTATACCAACGGCGTGCTGATGACCTTCGGTAACGATCCGCGCCAGATTCCGGAAGGTAAAGCAGTGATCGCCAAGTTCCGTGCCAGCGGTTTTGAACCAGAAGGTTACACCCTCTACTCCTACGCCTCTATTCAGGCGATCGCCGCGGCGTTCAACGCGACCGGTGGCAAAGACAGCGCCAAGGCCAGCGAATGGCTGAAATCGCATGATGTGGATACCGTAATGGGCAAAAAGGCCTGGGATAAGAAGGGCGACCTGAAGGTATCGGATTACGTGGTCTACCAATGGGACGATAAAGGCAAATATCACCAACTCTAAAATCCTCGGCGTCTTTCAAGCCACAGCGTTGTTGGCTGCATACGTTCCCCCAGTCACTTAGTGAACCTAAGCTTCTGGGGACTCCCGTACTTGCCGCCTAACTGTCACTTGAAATTCATAGAGGATTAACCCATAAGCGGATCCGCGTGTTTGGCGGGTCCGCGCCGATACTTCCCTTGGGCCGCGTCTGCACCAGCTTGCGGTCCCACCAGGCGAGACTGCTCATTATGGATGTTTTCTTTCTGCAACAGTTGATCAACGGCCTGACGCTCGGCGCGGTTTACGGCCTGATCGCCATCGGCTACACCATGGTTTACGGCATTATCGGCATGATTAACTTCGCCCACGGCGAGGTATACATGATTTCCGCCTACCTTTGCGCCATTGGGTTGGCACTGCTGTCGTTCTTCGGCCTGCAATCCTTCCCGCTGCTGATCCTCGGCACGCTGGTATTTACCATCGTCGTTACTGGCGTGTATGGCTGGGTGATCGAGCGTATCGCCTACAAACCCTTGCGCAACTCTACTCGTCTGGCACCGCTGATCTCCGCCATCGGCATGTCGCTGATTTTGCAAAACTACGCGCAAATCAGCCAGGGGCCGCGCCAGCAAGGGATCCCGACGCTGCTGGACGGCGTGTTCCGCCTCAACTTTGACGGCGGGGTGATCCAAATCACTTACACCAAGGTGTTTATCCTGGTCGCCTCACTGCTGGGCATGGCTATCCTCACTTACATCATTCAGCACACCCGCCTGGGGCGTATCTGCCGCGCGACCCAACAAGATCGCAAGATGGCGTCCATTCTGGGTATCAACACAGACAGGGTGATCTCCCTGGTGTTCGTGATTGGTGCCGCCATGGCTGGTTTGGCCGGGGTGCTGATTACCATGAACTACGGCACCTTTGATTTCTACGTCGGCTTTATCATCGGCATTAAAGCCTTCACCGCTGCGGTGCTGGGCGGTATAGGTTCGTTGCCCGGTGCAATGCTCGGTGGCCTGCTGCTGGGTGTCGCGGAGGCGCAGTTTGCCGGTATGGTTAACTCGGATTACAAAGATGTATTTTCCTTCGGCTTGCTGGTGGTGATCCTGATTTTCCGCCCTCAGGGCCTGCTCGGACGACCAATGGTCGCTAAGGTTTGAGGGGAAAACTATGTCGCAATCTCTGGTTCACCAAGGGCTGAACATTAAACGCAGCCTGCTGGACGCCGTATTGGCTGGGCTGATCGCCCTGATCGTGTTTGGGCCGATCGTCGGTATTGTTCTCAACGGATACAGCTTTAATTTTGAGCCGCGCCGTCTGGTGTGGATTATCGCGGCGGTGATGGCTGGGCGACTGCTGCTAAGCCTGTTTTTGCAGACCGCACCGGGCCGCAAGCTGTTAACGCGCTTTGACGGCGGTAACGACGGCGTCTATGTCCGGCCGATTGGGGCCAAAACCAGTCTGCGTTGGGGAGTTCCGTTAATGGCAGTTATCGCGCTGTTGTTCCCGTTTATTGCCACCAAGTACCTACTGACAGTAGCAATACTGGGGTTAATTTACGTATTGCTTGGGCTGGGGTTGAACATCGTTGTGGGCCTGGCTGGGCTGCTTGATCTGGGCTATGTGGCGTTCTACGCCATTGGTGCTTATGGGTTGGCGCTGGGTTACCAGTATCTTGGGCTGGGGTTCTGGGCGATGTTGCCGCTGGGGGCATTGATGGCCGCGCTGGCCGGTGCGCTGCTGGGGTTCCCCGTGTTGCGTATGCACGGCGACTATCTGGCGATCGTCACGCTGGGCTTCGGGGAAATTATCCGTCTGGTGCTGAATAACTGGATGTCGCTGACCGGTGGCCCCAACGGTGTCTCTGTACCGGCCCCAACGATTTTTGGCCTGGAGTTTGGCCGGCGAGCGAAGGACGGCGGCGTACCGATCCACGAATTCCTCGGGATTGCTTATAACCCTAATCTGAAGTTTATTTTTATCTATGCCGTGCTGTTTCTGGTGGTGCTGCTGGTGCTGTATATCAAGCACCGGTTGACGCGTATGCCAATCGGCCGCGCCTGGGAGGCACTGCGCGAAGATGAAATCGCCTGTCGTTCTCTCGGGCTGAACCACGTTCTGGTGAAGCTGTCGGCCTTTATGATGGGCGCCTCCACCGCCGGGCTGGCCGGGGTGTTTTTCGCCACTTATCAGGGCTTCGTCAATCCCACCTCATTCACCTTCTTTGAGTCGGCGTTGATCCTGGCGATCGTGGTACTGGGCGGCATGGGGTCGACCATCGGCGTGGTGCTGGCGGCGTTTGTGCTCACGGTGGCGCCTGAGCTGTTGCGCAGCTTCGCCGAGTACCGGGTGCTGCTGTTCGGCGTGTTGATGGTGGCGATGATGATCTGGCGGCCACGTGGGCTGGTGCGCATCAGTCGTTCCAGCTTTGCTCCGCGCAAGGGGGTAGAGCCATGAACGACGCTATCCTTAAGGTTGAGCATCTGATGATGCATTTCGGCGGCATCAAGGCACTCAATGACGTCAATCTGGCTGTAGAGCGCGGTTCCATCACCGCGCTGATTGGCCCCAACGGTGCCGGGAAAACCACGGTATTCAACTGTCTGACCGGTTTTTATCGCGCCACCGGCGGCGCGATCCTGCTCAACACCCATAAGCGGCCGACCGACGTGATCCAGGTGTTGGGGCAGAAATTCCGCGCCGGTGACTGGGTTAACCCGAAACGCCTGGGCTCGCGCGTTTACTACAAAATGTTTGGCGGCACCCACCTGGTCAATCGTGCCGGGCTGGCGCGCACCTTCCAGAACATCCGTTTGTTCCGCGAAATGTCGGTGGTGGAGAACCTGCTGGTGGCGCAGCACATGCTGAGCAACCGCAATCTGATCGCCGGCGTGCTCAATACGCCGGGTTACCGCCGGGCAGAAAGCCAGGCGCTGGATCGTGCCTTTTACTGGCTGGAAGTGGTGGAACTGGTGGACTGTGCAAACCGACTGGCGGGGGAAATGTCCTACGGCCAGCAGCGACGGCTGGAGATCGCGCGAGCAATGTGCACCACGCCGGAGATGATCTGTCTCGACGAACCTGCCGCCGGACTGAACCCGGTGGAGACGGCGACCCTGAGCCGTATTATCCGTTTTCTGCGCCAGCATCACGGCATCACGGTGCTGTTGATCGAACACGATATGGGTATGGTAATGGAGATCTCCGATCGGGTGATCGTGCTTGATCACGGCGATGTGATCGCCGAAGGCACGCCGAAAGAAATCCAGCATAACGATTCGGTGATCGCCGCTTACCTTGGCGCAGATGAAGAGGAACTGGCGGGATGAGCAATGTGATGTTGGAGTTTCGCAGCGTGGACGTGTTTTACGGTCCGATCCAGGCGTTGCAGCAGGTCTCGTTGCAGGTGAATGAAGGGGAAACGGTGGCGCTGATTGGCGCCAACGGTGCGGGTAAGTCGACGTTACTGATGTCGATTTTCGGTCAGCCGCGTATCAGCGGCGGGCAGATCCTGTTTCGCGGTGAGGACATCAGCCAGCGTTCTACCCATTATGTCGCCAGCAGCGGCATCGCTCAGGCCCCCGAAGGGCGGCGTATTTTTCCGGACATGAGCGTGGAGGAAAACCTGCTGATGGGCACCATTACCATTGGCAATCGCTATGTAGATGAGGATTTGTTGCGCATGTTCGATCTGTTCCCACGTCTAAAGGAGCGGCGTAACCAGCGCGCGATGACCATGTCCGGCGGTGAGCAACAAATGTTAGCGATTGCCCGGGCACTGATGAGTCGACCAAAACTGCTGTTGCTGGACGAGCCGAGCCTGGGATTGGCACCGATCATCGTCAAACAGATCTTCAGCATATTGCAGGAGTTAACCCGTGGGGGCATGACGTTGTTTCTGGTGGAACAGAATGCCAACCATGCGCTGAAGCTGTCCGATCGCGGCTATGTCATGGTCAACGGCCAAATCCGTCTGACCGGTAGCGGCGCAGAGCTGCTAAACGATCCGGAGGTGAGGAAAGCTTATCTGGGCGGCGCCTAGAACTGGCGCTGGATCCAGCGTACGTTCAGCCGCACCAGTGCGATGATGCCACTGGACAGGATCCGCAGCCCGGAGGGTAAATCGCGGCGGCGGATATCCAGCAGCAACACGGTGCGCACCTCAGCGCTGTCATTCCAGACTTCGTGTTCGAAGGTATCGTCCCACAGCATAAATTCTCCGTCGTTCAGGCGGTATTCTTGCCCGTCAACTTTCAACACGGCGGCAGGCAGACCATCGGCACGTTTAGGCATCGATAACACCAGATAGCCACGCAGAATGCCGCGGAACGGGCCACGGTGTGCCGGCACTTGTTTCCCGGGTGCCAGGAAGGACAGCGAAGCGGAAAGGACGTCGGGGGATGAGGCAATCAGCCCAGCCAATGTTGGGCAGCGTGCCAGATTACGCGCAATCGGCTGGCCATAGGCTTTCATGATAAACATACGCCAGTCGCGCGCATCATTGTCGGAGATCGACGCCTGTTCGATCATAATCTCGTGAAATCGCGGAATATTACGCAGATCTTCCGCTACGGTCAGCGCCTCTTCACGTATCTGTTGCCACTGGCCGGTAAAGCGCTGGGCATCAGGGAACAGGTGTGCACTGTCGAGCACGGGTGTACCGCTAATGCGACGATCGTAAATACGGCGTAATGCCAACACGGACCAATCATAGATAGCTGACATAATGACCTCAATAGAGTAACCAGATTTCTCGCCGTCTCTTGATATTATTATTGTTTAATATGCGACTGTCGGATGATTAATTCTCCGGTATACAACGTTTGTCCGCCGGGTTCGAAAGCCTGTGTCAGACAATGAATGCCTTCGGCAATCAGCGACTGCATGGGTTGGCGGTAGGTGGTTAACTGGTAGCTGGGGGAGGCGGCCAGCTCAATGTCGTCAAAGCCCACCACGGCAATGGGTGCGCAGTCCGGCAGGGCACGCATGGCGTCGATCACGCCTACCGCCAGAATATCGTTTTCACAAAAAATCGCCTCAACCCGCTGTTCCGGCGGGGTGGCGGCCAGGTAGGCCGTAAACGCCTCCATGCCGCAGAGGCGTTGATAATGCGGAGCCTGTAGCACCACGCTGATGTCACGTTGTTTCTCCGCCAATGCTGCACGAAAACCGTCAAGACGGCGTAACTGGGTGGATTCACTCACTGGCCCTGCCAGATACCCCATGCGTTGATGACCCTGCGCGAGTAACAATTCTCCGATTTCTTGCCCGGCCTGATAGCCATTGGTCGCCAATACCTGGATATACGGGCTTTCGCTGTAGCGATAAAGCACCACCAGCGGAATATGGTGAATATCCTGCGCCAGCGTAATTAGCCGGTCATTGAGCAGGGTGCCAAGAAACAGCAGGCCGTCCACCTGCATTTGATCGGCCAGCGTCAGCACCGATTCATAGTCGTTTTCCGAGGTGATGTTCAGCAGCAATGCCATATAGCCGCGGCTTTGCAAGTGCCGGGTGACTTCGTCCAGCAGCGTAAAGATATGCGGGTTTTTCAGTTCGTCCGCCACCAGCCCGATAATGCGGGTGCTTTTTTTCGACAGGCTCCGCGCCAGCAGATTAGGGCGATAACCCAATTCGCGTGCTGCGGTTTGAACGCGCAGCATCGCCTGCGGCGAGATCGATGCGCCGTCCGTAAAGGCGCGCGATACCGTCCATTTAGACACGCCGGCGCGGGCTGCCACATCACTGGCCGTCGCTTTACGTGCAGTCGGTGCCGGGATAGAACCGGGTTTTTTCGCCATCATTTTTCGCTCGTGAAGAAAAAACGGTATGGGTTCAACAGATTAGCACAGCGCTGTCAGATGCGGGAGTGACCGCCGCACGCGGTGGAATCTATGGGGCAAACCGGGCAAGGCTCAGGATCCTTTTATCGGCAATGTGTGATCCTAAGCAGCAGATTTCTCATAGCGTATTTGACTTATTTTTAACCATCTCCAATAGTCCATCGCAAGTGGCATTTGTTTTGCGGTCAAGTTGCCACCTGATTTTGCACCCGGGTGCATTCAAATTTGCACCCGGGTGCAATGCGGCAGAATTATTGGCAACGTTAGACTTCGGGAGCAACTATGTTGAATGGCGAAAGAAGAACGGCACGTCCTCTGCGTTGGGCAATGGTCGGTGGTGGGCGGCTGGGGCAGGTGGGTTACAAGCACCGCTGTGGCGCATTACGGGATAACACGGCTTTTGTGCTGGTGGCGGGGGCATTTGATATTGTGCCGGAGCGTGGCCGTGAGTTTGGCGTAAATCTGGGGGTTGACGCTGACCGTTGCTACGCGGATTACCGCACGCTGTTTGCTCAAGAGGCGCAGAGAGAAGACGGGATCGAAGTGGTATCCGTGGCCACGCCTAATGGCACTCACTATGAAATCACCCGTGCAGCGCTGTTGGCTGGGCTGCACGTCATCTGTGAAAAACCGTTGTTTTTTACCCGTCAGGAGGCCTATGAAATCAAGGCGTTGGCGGCGGAAAAAAACCGTATCGTTGGCGTAACCTACGGTTT
The DNA here is from genome assembly GCF_001590905.1 of Serratia grimesii NBRC 13537. Taxonomy (GTDB): domain Bacteria; phylum Pseudomonadota; class Gammaproteobacteria; order Enterobacterales; family Enterobacteriaceae; genus Serratia; species Serratia grimesii. The sequence continues at coordinate 23,941 of NZ_BCTT01000004.1, read as the reverse complement.
TTCCGGCCATCCGTTGTTGCTGCAAATGCGTGCCATGATTGCCAGTGGGCAGATCGGTGAAGTGCGCATGGTAGACCTGCAATACACCCACGGTTTTAATGCCACGGACGAAGTTGATCGTCTCAGCGAAGCGCAAAAATGGCGTATCGACCCCAACATCTCCGGCCCCAGTTTTGTACTGGGCGACATTTCCACCCACACCTATTACCTGTCTCAATTGGTTATGCCGCAAATGCAGATCCGTGAACTGCTGTGCGATCGGCAAAGCTTTATTCCTTCGCGCGCGCCGCTGGAAGACAACGCACTGGTGATGATGCGCTACGCCAATGGCGCGGTGGGGCGGATGTGGGCCTCGTCGGTCAATGCCGGTGCAATGAGTAGCCAGCGCATGCGTATCGTCGGATCCAAAGCCAGTCTGGAGTGGAGTGATGTCAATCCCAGCGAGCTGCGCTATGAGGTGCAGGGGCAACCGAACCAGACACTGTATCGCGGCATGCCATATCTGGACGAGACCTGCAACGCCTGGGAGCGGTTGGGGGCGCTGCATACCGAAGGGCTGACCGAGTCCTGGGCCAACATCTACCTGAAATTTGCTCTGGCGATTGATGCCTGCAACCGGGGCGATCGGCAGGCGCTGGCGCAATTGGTGTATCCGGATATCGACGCCGGGATCGACGGTGTGCGCTGGATTGAAAACTGCGTACGTTCCGCCAACGAGGGTGCCCGCTGGGTGGCCTTCGAATAAACCTTTCTTTGCGGAGACATAACATGAAGCTTTCTTTCTGTACCGATAGTCTGGGCCACCTGCCGTTTGAAGCCATGTTGGATCGATTGGGTGAACTGGGCGTTTTTGGCGTGGAAATGACCACCGGCGGTTGGTCTTCAGCACCGCATCTGGATACCGTTACCTTATTACAGGACGCCGGCAAACGTCGGCGGTTGCTGGCAGCATTAGAAAGCCGCGGCATGAAAATTGCCGCGCTGAACGTTTCTGGCAACCCACTGGATCCGGGTGTATTGGGGGAAAAACATCGCCATGATACCGACAATACCTTGGCGCTGGCCGCTAGCCTGGGGGTAAAAAAAATCGTCATGATGAGCGGATTACCACCCGCATCGCCCGGTGACAGCATCCCTAACTGGATCACCTATACCGTCAGTTGGCCACCGACGCTGAAAAACTGCCTCGATTATCAATGGAACGAAGTGGCGATCCCCTATTGGCAGCGGCTGGTGGATAAAGCGCAGGCGTTCGGTATCGAAAAGTTTGCGCTGGAAAACTTCAGTTCCATGCTGGTGTGGAACCCGGACACATTGTTCAGGTTGCGTGACGCGGTAGGGCCGATGGTGGGGCTAAACCTTGATCCCAGCCATCTGATTTGGATGGGTGCTGACCCTATTGCGGTTGCCCGGCGCTTAGGCGACGCGATTCATCACGTGCACGGCAAGGACGTGCGCTTGGAAAGTGGCATGATGGCGGTCAACGGGCTATTGGAAACCCGGCCAGTGGAACAGGTTGCGGAGCGTGCCTGGAACTATGTCGCGGTTGGCTGCGGCCAGGATTTGCAGTGGTGGAAGGCATTTTTCTCGGTAGTCCGCATGATGGGCTACAACGACTGGGTATCGTTAGAGATGGAAGATCTGACGATGTCCGTCGATGCCGGCATTACGACTTCGGTTGATGCATTAAAACACTGTATTAGTCAGTAAACCGCGTTCTGATCCGCTAATGGCTTGCCAACGAGCAGACCATTAGCGGAAAAAACTGTAGAAAAAAACACCCCAATAAAAGTGTGACGCATATCGCATTTGTCCCACCGATTGGTTAAAATATCGCTACTTCCCGCACCTGCCCGGATCCCGTTTAACATGGAACACACTCAGGTCTCTCGCTCAACTGCCTGGTTGCGCGTGGTCATTCTTGCTGTCTCGGCATTTATCTTCAATACCACGGAGTTTATTCCGGTGGGTTTGCTGAGTGATATCGCCCAAAGCTTCTCGATGCAGACCGAGCAGGTGGGTTTAATCATCACTATTTATGCCTGGATCGTCGCCTCGGCCTCATTAGTGTGCATGTTGCTGACCAGCAAGATCGAGCGGCGTAAGCTGCTGATCGGGGTATTTATTCTGTTTATCGCCAGTCATGTGTTGACCGCCGTGGCGTGGAACTTCACCACGCTGGTGATCTCCCGCGCAGGTGTTGCGCTAGCCCACGCCGTATTCTGGTCTATCACCGCCTCACTGGCGATCCGTGTCGCACCCGCAGGCAAAAAAGCACAGGCACTGAGCTTGCTGGCGGGCGGTACTGCGCTGGCGATGGTACTTGGCTTGCCGCTGGGGCGTATCGTTGGACAGATCCTGGGTTGGCGTATGACCTTTATCGGTATCGCCGTCTGTGCCACGCTGGCGTTGGTGCTGCTGTGGCGTTTGCTGCCGGTGCTGAAAAGCGAACATTCCGGTTCATTGGCCAGCGTACCCATGCTGTTTAAGCGCCCGGCACTGGTCAGCCTGTATATGCTGACCATTATTGTGGTGACAGCAAACTTCACCGCTTACAGTTATATCGAGCCCTTTATTCAGACCGTGGCAGGGCTGTCGGAAAACTTCACGACGCTGATGCTGCTGCTGTTCGGTGCTGCCGGTATCATCGGGAGCCTGCTGTTTAGCCGCTATAGCGAACGTTTCCCTTCTGGCTTTTTCATCGGTGCCATCGCGTTGCTGATGTTGAGCCTGCTGTTGCTGTTACCGGCCTCCGGCAATGAAAACCATCTGACGTTATTGTTTGCCGTGTGGGGCATGGCAATCATGGCGATTGGCTTATCCATGCAGGCCAAGGTATTGAATCTGGCACCGGATGCGACCGATGTCGCCATGTCGATTTACTCCGGGTTATACAACTTCGGCATCGGCGCTGGTGCACTGCTGGGCAATCAGGTTAGCCAGTATCTGGGCATGGGTAACATAGGTTTTGTCGCTGCTCCGCTGGCGTTGATCGCCCTTGGCTGGTGCCTGCTGAACTTTTACCGCAGTGAACGGTTCCAACACCACCACATCCGCTAACCGCCTTCTTACTGATAGTGCGCCTTGAGCTCACTATCAGGTTTCCTCCCCCCGATTAAACTTTCTCTCAGCAAAACAGATTGCTGCAGTTTTTTATGCTTAATTATTTTTCATAGTCTGCTAATTAAATATTTAACTCCGACACCGAGCCTATAGCATAGAAAATTATTGATTGTGTTATGGGATGGTTAATGGTGAGTGGCTATTTGGTTACTGAAAACAATGGAGTGGCCCAATCGCCTATCCATGAACAGGATCTGTCAGCGAGAATTGATGCATTACCGACCTCAGCTGGCCTGTGGCGGTTTATCGCCTTGCTGGCGTTAGGGGGCTTTTTTGAACTCTACGACCTGTTTCAAACCGGTTATATCAGCACCGGTTTAATCGCAGAAGGTATATTCCATACGGGGACGCAAGGTGTGTTCGGCGTCTCTGATCAAGCAGCGTTTGCCTCCGCGACCTTTCTTGGCCTGTTTATCGGTGCCAGCCTGCTCAGCCCCTATGCCGATCGCTTTGGCCGACGCACGACCTTTATGTTTGCGCTGGCCTGGTATGGCGTGTTTTCTTTGTTTCTGGCTTTTCAGCACCAGGCAGAGTGGGTGATCTTCCTGCGTTTTCTGGTCGGTGTCGGACTGGGGATTGAGTTGGTGACGATCGATACCTATCTGACCGAATGGGTGCCCGCACATCTGCGCACCCGGGCGTTTGCTTTTTCTTTTTTCATTCAGTTTCTGTCGGTCCCGACGGTGGCGCTGATGTCCTGGTGGTTGGTTCCACAAACCATTCTGGGCTTGAGTGGCTGGCGTTATGTGGTGATCGCCGGTGCGGTGGCGTCACTGGTGATTTGGCTGGTGCGTAAAGGGTTACCGGAATCGCCACGCTGGTTGGCGCAACAGCGACGTTACGCAGAGGTCCGGCAAGTGATGTTGGCTATGGAGCGCCGTTGCGGTGTTGTCCAAACAACAGAGTTCCCATTGCGCGATACCGGGATACAAAACGAGATACCGGCGCAGGGCAGCTTTAAAGATATCTGGGCGCCGCGATACCGTGGACGCACCTTGATGCTGGTGGTGATGAATTTCTTCCAGGCAATAGGTTTCTTTGGTTTTGGTAACTGGTTACCCGCCTTGTTGGCTGGAAAGGGCGCGTCGATCACCCACAGTCTGCTGTATGCCTTCTTTATTACTCTGGCTTATCCGTTGGGGTCGCTGCTGTGCAGTCGCTATGCCGACAAGATGGAAAACAAATGGCAAATAGTCCTTTCTTGTCTGGTCACGGTTGTTTTCGGTTCGCTTTTTGCTATGCAGAACAACCCGCTGTGGCTAATTCTGTGCGGGTTTTTCATCACCTGGTCTAATGCTTGGCTGACCTACAGTTATCATTCCTACCAGTCAGAGGTATTTCCGACCTACATCCGCGCCCGTGCTGTCGGGTTCTGCTATTCTTTTAGTCGGTTGTCGACGGTATTCAGCAGCCTGATTATTGGCATGATCCTGCAATACAGTGGCTCGGTGGGTGTCATTGTGTTTATCGTTGCCAGCATGCTGATTGTGATGGTGGTCATTGGGGTATTCGGTCCCAAAACACGCGGCATCGATCTGGAAAATATCTAACGGACTCAACCGGCGTTGCGCACTGAGGCAAGGCCGGTATCTTCAGCAAAAAAACTCGCGATCATCCGAAAATAATTCCGTTATCACCGTTTCCTCTCCTGCCTTACTGTTAACCCGGAAAACCTACCCTTATCACCACCGGGAGACACCCTATGAGCATCCTGACCACCCAAGATGGCACCCGTATTTTCTATAAGGATTGGGGCCGTGGGCAACCCATCCTGTTTTCTCACGGTTGGCCGTTATCCGCCGACGCCTGGGATAACCAAATGCTCTTCTTCGGCCAAAGCGGTTACCGCGTTATCGCGCACGATCGCCGCAGCCATGGGCGTTCCGACCAGACCTGGGACGGCAACAGCATGGACCGCTATGCAGACGACCTGGCGGAGTTGATCGAAGCGTTGGATCTGCGGGATCTGATCCTGGTGGGGCATTCAACCGGTGGTGGTGAAGTGGCGCACTATATTGGCCGTCACGGCAGCGCAAGGGTGGCGAAGGTGGTGCTGGTGGGCGCGGTGCCGCCGCTGATGCTCCAGAGTCCGGCCAATCCAGAGGGCTTGCCGATGTCCGCTTTTGACGGCATTCGCAGCGGAACGGCAGAAAACCGCTCGCAGTTCTTCAAGGATTTGGCGGTATCTTTTTACGGCTTCAACCGCAAGGGGGCCGAGGTCAATAGCGGGCTGACGGACAGCTTCTGGCTGATGGGCATGCAGGGCGGGGTGAAGGGGTTGTATGACTGCGTGCGTGAGTTTTCCGAAGTCGATTACACCGCAGACCTGCTGGCCATCGACAAACCGACGCTGCTGGTGCACGGCGATGACGACCAGATTGTGCCGATTGCCGCATCGGCTTTGAAAGCCGCTAAGCTTGTCAGGCAGGCTGAATTGAAAGTCTATCCCGGTGCTTCACACGGGTTGGCACAAACCGACCCTGAACAGTTTAATGCCGATCTGTTGGCGTTTATCCAGTCTTGACCCTTACCCCCGGACGGGGGTTTTGCCTGTGGAACCGGAGCCGACCATGAGCGCTGCCGCTTTTATTTCTCGAGTCAGACATGCTGTTGATACTCCCTTGCTTCGTTGGCTGATGTTGCCGGCGATTTGCGCCGCCTACATACAGGGCGGTTTGGTCAAAGTGCTGGATTTTAATGGGGCTATGGCGGAGATGACCCATTTTGGTCTACAGCCGGCAGCGTTGTTTGCCAGCCTGGTGATTGTGCTTGAACTGGGGGCTTCGGCACTGATCCTGACGGGTTTTTACCGCTGGCTGGGCGCGATGGCGCTGGCCGGATTTACCCTGGCCGCCACGCTGATGGCTAACCGTTTTTGGGAAATGAGCCCGCCGGAGCGCTTTACCGGTATGAACGGATTTTTTGAACATATTGGGCTGGCGGGTGCGTTGCTGCTGGTCGCGCTTTACGATCTCAAGGAGCATAACGATGGCTGAATCGGCACAGAGCAAAGCAGCACCCGGCGGTTTCGCGCCGTTGAAGATCCCGGTATTTGCGGTGCTGTGGGGGGCCACGGTATTGGGCAACGTTGGTAGCTTTATGCGCGACGTCGCCAGTTCCTGGCTGGTGACGGATTTATCCTCTAATCCATCGGCAGTGGCATTGATGCAGACAGCGGCCACACTGCCAGTGTTCCTGCTGGCAATCCCGGCGGGGGTATTGTCAGACATTCTTGACCGCCGTCGTTTCCTTATTTTTGTCCAGATTCTGCTGGCCTGCGTCAGCGGCACCTTATTGTTACTGTCGCAAAGTGGCGCGCTGACCGTTGAGTATTTACTGGTCTTGACCTTTATCGGCGGCATCGGTGGGGCATTGATGGGGCCAACCTGGCAATCTATCGTACCCGAGCTGGTACCGCGTGCCGATCTCAGAAATGCAGTTGCGCTGAACTCGCTGGGGATCAACATCGCCCGCGCCATTGGCCCGGCGGCGGGAGGCTTGTTGTTGGCGAGCTTTGGCGCTGGCGCAGCCTACGGCGCTGACATACTTAGCTACGTATTCGTCGTTTCAGCTCTACTGTGGTGGCGCAGACCCAAGGTGGAGGATAACGGCCTTTCCGAGCATTTCTTTGGCGCTTTCCGCGCCGGAATTCGCTATGCCCGCGCCAGCCGTGAACTGCACGTCGTGTTGTTACGGGCGGCGGTCTTCTTCGTATTCTCCAGTTCGGTTTGGGCGTTATTGCCATTAGTGGCGCGGCAGATGTTGGGTGGTACCGCAGGTTTCTACGGCATCCTGTTGGGCGCCGTGGGGGCGGGAGCGATAGGCGGTGCGGTGCTGTTGCCGCGGTTACGCCAGCGGCTAAACGCTGATGGTTTGGTGCTGTTGGCGGCAGTGATTACCGCCGTGGTGATGGCACTGTTATCGTTGGCCCCGCCGCAGTGGTTGGCGGTATTACTGCTGTTGGCGCTGGGTGCCGGCTGGATCATCGCGCTGACATCGCTGAATGGGGCAGCACAAGGGGTATTGCCAAACTGGGTGCGTGGGCGCGGACTGGCGATTTATTTGATGGTGTTCAATGGTGCTATGGCTGCCGGTAGCTTGTTGTGGGGGTTGATTGCCCAAGAGATCGGCGTGGCAGCCACGCTGCTGACGGGCGGCATTGGGTTGTTAGTGATTTCCCTGGCGTTTCATCGTATTCGTTTGCCGGAAGGGGAAGCCGATCTGCAGCCGTCCAATCACTGGCCGGAACCCTTGCTCAACACACCGGTAGAGAACGATCGTGGACCAGTGATGATCCAGGTCGAATACCGCGTGCGGCTGGAAGATCGTCCGCAGTTCCTGCGGACGTTGCATCAGCTTTCACGTGTGCGGCGTCGCGACGGTGCCTATGCCTGGGGCCTGACTGAGCATACTGCCGATCCACAGTGCGTGATGGAGTGGTTCATGGTGGAATCCTGGGCAGAACATTTGCGCCAGCATCAACGTGTTTCACATGCTGATGCCGATCTGCAACAGGCCGCGCTGCAGTTCCATATTGGTCCGGAAAAACCGCAGGTGCATCACTTCCTGTCGCTTGATCTGCGGCATTTAGGAAGAGAAAAACCAGGGGAATAAAACAGCCGCGGCGGGCAATCATGTTTGCTCCGCCGCGCTGTTGTGGGAATGTAACCGCCCCAACAGCATTGGCGCTATCAATCCGTTGCCGTTATTTGCCGCCAATGCATGACCCAGCCAGGCCAGTCCGACAGCGACCAGCACCAGCCCAATATCGGAAAAGAGGGCTCTGCAACACGGTGAACTGCAAAAGGTATTGGAAGGCTTCGTTGAGCATCAGGGTTCTTTCCGGATTATCTGGCCCTCCAGCAAATATTTGGCCCCAAAACTGCGTGTGTTTATCGATTTTCTTGGTGAGCGGCTATTCCCGGTTAACGGAGAATAAAAAGCCCGCCTAAGTTTCCTTAAGCGGGCGACGTTACTGTGGTTCTCACTTAGGCGAGGTCGAAACGATCGAGGTTCATCACCTTATTCCAGGCGGCAACAAAGTCCCGCACAAAACTCGCCTGCGCATCGGCACTGCCATAGACTTCCGCCAGTGCCCGCAGTTGAGAGTGTGAACCAAAGATCAGATCAGCACGTGTTGCCGTCCACTTCAGCGCACCAGTTTTGCTGTCGCGGCCTTCAAACACGCCATCATCGCCCACCGGTTTCCAGGTGGTGCCCATATCAAGCAGGTTGACGAAGAAGTCGTTGCTCAGTGCCTGCGGCCGTTGGGTTAATACGCCGTGCTGTCTTTGACCCACGTTGGCGTTTAACACCCGCAACCCGCCGACCAGTACCGTCATTTCCGGTGCCGTCAGCGTCAGCAACTGCGCTTTGTCGACCAGTAGGGCTTCGGCCGGAATGTTGAACTGGCGCTTCAGGTAGTTACGGAAACCATCGGCAACCGGCTCCATCGCTTCAAAGGAGTCGACATCGGTCTGCTCTTGTGTCGCATCCATACGGCCCGGCGTGAAGGGCACGCTGACAGGATGACCTGCGTTGATCGCTGCCTGCTCGACGCCTGCTACACCGGCCAGTACGATCAGATCTGCCAGCGAAACGCGTTTGTTACCCGACTGGGCATTGTTGAACGCCTGCTGGATCCCTTCCAGCGTGGCCAGTGTTTGCGCCAGTTGAGCCGGTTGGTTGATTGCCCAGTCTTTCTGCGGTGCCAGACGAATGCGCGCACCGTTGGCACCGCCACGCTTATCGGAACCGCGGAAAGTAGACGCTGAAGCCCAGGCGGTGGATACCAGTACTGAGATCGGCAAACCGGAAGCCAGAATTTGGGTTTTTAGCGCAGCGATATCCTGATCGTTGACCAACTGATGATCGACTTCTGGGATCGGATCCTGCCAAATCAGCTCTTCTGCCGGTACTTCTGGACCGAGATAACGAGCGCGTGGCCCCATATCGCGGTGGGTCAACTTGTACCAGGCGCGAGCGAAAGCATCAGCAAGCTGGTCAGGATGTTCATAGAAGCGGCGTGAGATCTTTTCGTACGCTGGATCGAAGCGCAGCGACAGATCGGTTGTCAGCATGGTGGGGCGCTGTTTTTTCGCCGGATCAAATGCATCTGGAATGGTATCTCCGACGTCTTTGGCTACCCATTGATGTGCGCCAGCCGGGCTTTGCGTCAACTCCCACTCGTATTCAAACAGGTGCCTAAAGAAGTCGTGGTTCCACTGGGTGGGGGTGGTCGTCCAGGTCACTTCCAAACCGCTGGTGATCGCGTCTTTCCCCTTACCGGTACCGAAACTACTCTGCCAGCCAAGGCCTTGCAGCTCCAGGCCCGCAGATTCTGGATCGTCACCGACGTGCGATGCTGGACCTGCACCGTGAGTTTTACCGAAGGTGTGACCACCGGCTATCAGCGCCACGGTCTCTTCGTCGTTCATTGCCATGCGGGCGAAGGTTTCGCGAATATCACGTGCCGCTGCGACCGGGTCAGGGTTACCGTCCGGGCCTTCTGGGTTGACGTAAATCAGCCCCATTTGCACGGCTGCCAGTGGGTTTTCGAGGTCACGATCGCCAGAATAACGGCTGTTCGCACCGCCGCTCAGTTCCAACCAGATCTTTTCCGATCCCCAGTAAACGTCATCCGGTTCCCAGGTGTCGGCGCGACCCCCCGCGTAGCCAAAGGTTTTAAAGCCCATGGATTCGAGCGCCACGTTGCCGGTCAGGATAATCAGATCGGCCCAGGAGATTTTGCGACCGTATTTCTGTTTGATCGGCCACAGTAAGCGACGGGCTTTATCGAGGCTCACGTTGTCAGGCCAACTGTTGAGTGGTGCAAAACGTTGCTGACCTTCACCTGCGCCACCACGACCATCACCGATACGGTAAGTACCGGCGCTGTGCCAAGCCATACGGATGAACAGACCACCATAGTGACCAAAGTCTGCCGGCCACCAATCCTGTGAGTCGGTCATCAGGGCGTGCAGATCTTGTTTAACGGCGGCCAGGTCAAGGCTCTTGAAGGCTTTGGCGTAATCGAAGTCAGGGTCCATCGGGTCGGAAAGGGAAGAGTGTTGGTGCAGCGGCTTCAGGCTAAGTTGGTTTGGCCACCAGTCCTGATTTGAAGGGCCGCGGCGCGGTGTATTTGGCTTACCGCTGCCGGAAAACGGGCATTTACTTTCAGTTGTCATGGTGCGCTCTCTGCTTCTGTAGGTTCGCTCGTCAGGCCCTGTCTGTCCTGTACCTGAGGAGCTGTTAACGTGACATCGCGGGCCAATGCTCGCGTCGGGTGTTGCGCTAAAAACATAACCTCTTTGAATACTATAGATTTTTATCTTCTGAGCCGGTAAAGAGCGAAGGAACACTCATGGATAAGCTTAGTCAGCGCCTGCGGATAGATAAAATAGGTATAGTTGAATGTTGTGATAGTTCCTGACTATTTATGACCCGAAAATTGATAGCTATAACGTGAGGGAAACAGGATGCTACCCGCAAGCTCCTGTTCTTCACTTACCAGTGATAACTTATACCCACTTCGAGTTTGTCAGACGCATCGACGTTGGGGTTGTTTTTACTCATGTTATTGAACTCATAATTGAAAAATGCTTGCATGTTTTTATTAAACAACCAGCTGAAACCAACTTCTTCGTAATTCAATAAACTCTCGCTTTTTCCCGAGTAGGTTTGCATAAGGCGCGTGTAGCCAATGTTGGGCTGGAGCTTATCCGTCAGCAGGTATTTAGCGAGGATTTCATAACTGGAAGATGAACCACAATTATCGGTTTTTTGCGGTTTTATGGCACTATTGCTTTGCGTAAACACTGCAGCGAGATAGGTTCTTTTATTGGCATATCTCACCCCTTCAGCCAGAGTGTTTATTTTTTTTCCGTAACCGGCATTATTTCCCTGTTGTTGAGTGGATAAAGATGATGATGCGGAGAAAATAGTGGTAATCGTAGGCGTCAGCGCGTAAATGAAAGAAGCACCGATACCATTACCATTCTGCTTACTTACCGTTTTTTCATCACTATTACTTTTGAATTGATACTGGAGCGCGATAGCGGCGTTACTCTGTAATAATTTTATTTTTTTACGATAAGTCAGTAGGTTGAGTGCTCGGCCGCGCATGAAATTATCGATATAGTTGTAAGACATTTCTCTAAATAATGGAGAACGATCGGTTAGGGATGTTACGTCATATAAGACGCCCCAATTTCTACCAATATCGATACTGCCTAATGCTGGATTCTGCATGCCTATGTAGGCCAGTCTTGTGCTGTTCCTGCTGGCATCGGCAAAGCTGACGGTATATTCCCAGTGTGCATAGGCTCTCCAGTACTGGCTGAGCTTTCTTTTTCCTAACAAACCAAAGTAGATATAACTGCGGTCACCGTCATTGCGAACATTACTGCTGGAATAACGTCTGGCGATGATGGTGCCATAAAAATCCAACCGATCCTGACCATTGTCTTTGAGTGAAATCGCAAAGGTGCTGGAACAAAAAAATATCGATAGCGCACAAAGGCACTCTACTAACCGGTGAGGATAAATACGTATTAACATCAGCGAGAAAATCCTTTTATTTTCAGAGTCTCAGTGAGAAATTTGAGTGAATAGTACTTTCGCTAACGAAAGCGAGCGTTCAATTCCCTCTCTTATTTGTTTGCTCAGCATGATGCTTCTGAAAGTAAAAGTATTTCAGTAATATTTTTATTATTATATTTTATCAAACATTTTTCATATGATTAAAATAACTCAAGATACCATGGGTAATCGCCGTGGCTATTTTATGCCTAAACATTGGAGTTCCAAGCAGTTTTTCCTCTTGCGGATTGGTAATGAAAGAGGTTTCAACGAGAACTGAGGGAATATAGGGCGATTTCAATACCACAAATGCTGCTTGTTCCGTGTTTTTGGAATGAAGGTGATGCATTGGCGCAATATGTTTAATGATGTGAGAGCCGAGGAAAAGACTTTCTTTTACTGTTTCAGTCTGTTCCAAATCGAAAAGTATTTTTTGCAAATAACGATCTTTTTTTATGACTGAGGGACTGGCGAAATCGTCGGCCGCATTTTCACTGTTCGATAAGTATTTTGCCATTGCGCTGCTGGCGCCTTTATTGGATAAGGCGAAAACAGAAGCACCGCAGGCGGAAGGGCAGGTGAAACCATCCGCATGGATAGACATAAAAAGATCGGCATTATGTTGATGGGCGATCTTCACCCGATCATAAAGCGGAATAAAAACATCGTCAGTACGCGTCAGGTGAGCATTAATGCCATGCTGAATGAGCAAGGCGCGGACGTTTTTTGCGATATCTAACACCACATGTTTTTCCAGTGAACCCGCGTGGCCAATAGCACCTGAATCAATACCGCCATGGCCCGGATCAAGCACGACCAGGTATTTCTTGTGTGGTCTTTTACCGTTTGGAGCCATCGGCATTTGCCTTTTGCGTTGCGGATTTTGCGCATGGGCTTGTGAAATATTGATATTTGAAGCCAGTGCAGCCAGTCCGGCCAAAATAATCGTACGTCTGGATGCTCTAATTTGTAGTGGGTCTTTCTTATTCATTGGGGCCACCGTAGGGGGTATGAATTTGTATTATGTTATAACATAACAACAATGATCGCTCGACTCGTTGACTGTTAACAGGCGTTAATTTCTATTTCATTTCATGAATTTTTGAGGTTTATGATTCCATTTATTCTGTTGTTTTGGTGTTATTTGTTGTGTTTTTTATGTTTTTAAATTGTTAATTTCAAATTTGAAACATTATGCAATCAATTATTTCAAATGATAATTAATATCATTTGAGATTGTTATGTTATAACGTTTTCATTAAAGCGAATCCTCCGTAAGGAGCACCGGTTGCCTTCGGCATAAATGCAGATTCTCGTCCAGGGGCGGTAAGATGAATAAAAAACCCTATGAAAAAGATAAATTGAATGTTTTGGCTGTGCTTGCCGTATCCCTCAGCACCGTCATCGCAATACTCGATAGCACTATCGCAAATGTGGCGTTACCCATTATCGCGAAAGATTTTGCCGTTTCGGAAGCTGCTTCAATATTGATCATTAATGCATATCAATTTGCGGTCATAGCTTCTCTGTTGCCGTTTGCCGCATTGGGGAGAACTATTGGCAATAAAAATATTTTCATTGCCGGCGTTATTCTGTTTGCGTTTTCTTCTTTGGGATGTGCGCTGTCAGAAACGCTAGATACCTTGACGCTGTTTAGAGTTGTGCAAGGCTTTGGTGCAGCCGCTATTCTCAGTGTCAATGCAGCGCTGATTAAGGAGATCTATCCGGATAGGTTATTGGGGCGTGGGCTGGGGATTAACGTTATGGTGGTTTCTGTATCCGCAGCGGCAGGGCCATCAATTGCCTCAACAATACTTTCTCTGGCCAATTGGAATTGGTTATTTACCATTAATGTTCCTATTGCTTGCCTGTCGCTGTTGTTGAGTATTATCTCCTTAGCTCCTAAGTCACGCCGTACTGTAAAATTTGATGCAGGAGGTGCTTTTTTAGTTTTTGCTCTGTTTATTTTTTTCTCATCATTTACGTTGAGCATGACGAAGAGTTCTTTCTTATCGGCAGCAGTAAACGTTGTAATTTTCGCTGCATTGGCAGTTCTGCTTTACCGGAATCAACGGAGAAAAAAAACTGACGCGATGATTCCGGTGACGATATTTCGTAACCCTACATTGACGCTATCACTATTGATGTCGATGCTTTCTTATAGCACACAGTTGCTGGCTTACGTGTCGCTGCCTTTTTATTTTCATAATATATTGCAAAGAAACGTGGTGGAGATCGGTTTATTGCTTACCGCATGGCCATTAGCGACGATGGTGACATCTCTGATTTCTGGCGATCTCATCAAAAAATATGATCCTAACATTATTGCGGTAACAGGATTATTTTTCTTGCTTATGGGCATGCTGTTGATGGTTTATCTTCCAGATACTCCATCAAATACGGCGATTGTTTGGCGTGTAGCGATTTGTGGTATAGGTTTTGGGCTATTTCAGTCACCCAATAATTTCTTGATCATGACAGCGGTATCACACGAAAATAGCAGTATTGCCAGCGGATTACTCGGGAGTTCGCGGTTGGTTGGGCAAATTGTCGGCTCAGCCCTGGTCGCAATATTTTTTAATTTTTACGGTTCTCAGGCAACTGACATAAGTTTGGTTGCGGGCGCTATTTTTTCATTCCTGTCCTTAATTGTTAGCTATATGCGATTTAAATCTGGACGTGTTTTAACCATGTATAAATAAGTTTGAGGTTTTCAATGAAATTGGCAAGATTGGTTCCATTTATCATCGGGTTGGTGATGTTTTCGCTTTGCGGTTGTACTACATACAACCCTGTGTCACTGCAGCAAAAGGATATCGGGCAGGATGGGCATTATTACCATCTACAGCCCCAGGTTTATATTGGTGATCACCTGAAGTATGGATTAAAGGATGGCAGTGGTGGTGAGATTAGTGTGGCGAAAATCGAACCTAACGCCATTATTGCCGATACGGGGAAAATTATCCCCTTTACCCAGATCTCTTTCCTAGAGCGGCAGGATATTTCCAAAGGCAAGACGGCTGCGTTGGTTGGCGGTGGTGCTGTTGCCACGACCGCAATTGTTATTGTAGCCGGATTAACCATTGTGGCAGCAGGAATCGCTGCTTCGGTAGCCTAGTGACGCTGAATAAGTGGAAATAAGAAAAGCATGCATCAGTAAGATAGCACCAGGGGGAATTATGACCATTAAAATTAAGTTGTTCGCTACCATTTTGTTGGCGGCGTTCTCATTACCGACGACCACCAGCGCAAACGGTACTATTACGGTAAAAAATACTGGAAAAGATACCGAAATACTGCAGCCGCTTCCTGGTAAATATAATCGAATTATTATTACCGGTAATTGTCCATTTGGCGTGATCTTGGCCAACGATGCAGCATATAAACATGTCATAGGTGTTGGCCCTTGGGCTTTTTCGCATTCCGATATGAATGTGATGAAGGATATGAAGCCGGATATCGGCAGGATCACTACGGCTTTCATCAATAAGGATTATACGGTCAATATGGAATCTTTGATTAGTCTCAAGCCGGACATTATTTATTACTATGGCAAAAGTCAGGATGACCACCTGGAGCGGGCAGGGGTGCCAGTCATTAATCTCGACGCTGGTGGTGAGACAAAGTATGAACCTATGGTAACCCAAGTTTATTGGGAGAATAAGTTTGCGGAAACGCTTGGATTACCCCATACGCATAAATTTAAAAGCGCTTGGGAAGACACACTGAAGATGATCAGTCCTTACGCCGCCAATATCAGGCAGCAACATGTCAGAGCATTGTATCTTGAAGAAAGTGATGGCAAACAGCTCAAGGTAAGTGGCCCTCATACGTATGGCGATACCTACCTGAAAATGGCAGGGATGGAAAATGTTGCTGATGGTTTGCAGGTTAGCGGCGATGCCGCACGTTATATAAATGTCTCGATGGAACAGATAATGCAGTGGGATCCCGACGTGATTTTTGTTGTTTTCGGCAGTGCCAACGCTCTGTTGAAAGACAAAATCCCAGGTGAGGACTGGAAAGATCTCCGAGCGGTAAAAAACGGTAAGGTATACTCAACACCGGTGGGGATACATAACTGGGGAGGACTCTCTGCTGAAACATCGCTGTTGCCATTATTTATGATCAGCAAATACAACCCAGAATATATTAGTGATGAGAAACTGAGGAATATAACACGAGATTATTATAAAAAGATGTTCTCATACGCCATACCGGAAAATTTACTGAATGAGGTTCTGGCTCAAAGGTAACGTACGTAAATAACTTCATAGTGATAAATATAATAATTAAAATTTTTTGATGGGGATGGTGGTTATGCCGGATAGGAAAAAATATACTGTAATAATGACTGGGCTATTTTTGACTTTATGTCTTGTTGCCGTCGCCTCCCTATTTTTGGGCCGATACTCGTTGTCGGTTAGCGACGTAATTAAGGTTTTATTCCATACAAAATGGTTTGCAAAGGATGAAGCCAGTTACTCTGTTATTTTTAGTTTGCGCGTGCCAAGAATCATCGCGGTGATGATGGTCGGTGGTGGTTTGTCTGTTGCCGGTGCCACTTTTCAAGCCGTGTTGAAAAACTCATTGGCCAGTCCGGATGTGTTGGGGACTTCTTCTGCCTCTGCTTTTGGTGCCGCTCTTGGAATATTGTTCAGTTTTCCTTTTGCACTGAGCTCGTTATGTTCATTATTTTTTGGTATTCTGAGTTTATTGTTTGTTTTTGGTATTTGCTACTTCAAGAAGCGGCAAGATGAACTAACTACTATTCTGTCAGGAATTATCATTGCTTCGGTGTTTATTTCTTTTATATCGATAATAAAGTATGTGGCTGATCCACAGGATACGTTGCCAGCCATCGTTTTTTGGTTAATGGGAAGTTTTGCTTCAGTGCTCAAAGAGCAGGTGTACTGGCTTATTCCGCTGTATGCGATATGCTACTTTGCAATCTATAAATTAAGATGGAGCATGAATATTATCTCGCTAGGGGATGACGAAGCTAAAATTTCCGGTCTTAATCCACAACGATTAAAAATAGCATTACTTCTTTTATCGTCAGTGTTGGTCTCTGCTTCAGTTACTATTGCTGGCGTTGTAGGTTGGGTTGGACTAGTTATCCCTCATCTGATCCGAAGCGTGCTCGGTTGTAACCACGGTAGGTTGATTCCTGCATCAGCGCTTGCTGGGGCATTATTTTTGTTGATTATTGACAATATTGCCAGAAGCGCCACTTATGCAGAGATTCCTATCGGAATTTTGACTTCACTGATTGGGGCTCCGTTATTTGCACTGCTTTTCATTATGAGTCGTAGATATGATAACAGTTGAAAAGTTGACCTTTAGTTTTAAAGGTTCAGGAAAGATTATAAACAATATTAGCTTTCACCTCGAAAAAGGAGACATTCTTTCAGTGATGGGACCAAATGGCGCAGGGAAAACGACTCTGTTGAAGAGCCTGTCGGGTATCTATCAGCCTGCGTCTGGCACTTGCATGATTGACGATGTTGATAACAGAAAAGCGCGAATCGCTTATGTTCCTCAGGCGAAAAAATTACATTTTTCTTACAGTGTTCTTGACTTTGTTTCTTTTGGTTGCTCACAACGTAATGGTTTTTTTTCGAAGCCAGGTAAAGAGGATTTCGATAAGTCCGCTGACATTCTAAATAGACTTGATATTGGGCGGCTTAGAGGCAAGTCCATTAATCAGATCAGTGGCGGTGAATTGCAGATGTGTTATTTTGCCAAAGCATTAGTCGCGGAACCAGATGTGATTATTCTTGATGAGCCAGAGTCTAATTTGGACTTCAAAAATCAAGCTAAGGTAATTAATATGCTGTGGAAACTATCAAGGGAAAGTAAGGTTACTATCATTTTCAACACACACTTTATCAACTACGCGAAGTGTATCTCTGACAAGTGCTTGCTAATGGATAAAAAACACTATGTTTTTGGTGATAAAAATGACCTTCTTCAAGAAAATTATCTGGAAGAATATTTCCAGGTACCCGTGAGGAAATATCGATATGAAGGTGAAGAGGGGGCTGATGAAGCGTTTGTCATCATGCCACGTAAGTTGAGCTGACATGTTATATTAAGGCCAAAAAGCTTTATTAAGGGATATCCCTCATTGCGGTTCTGGTATCTCTTACTTAAGCTGAAACAGCAGTACAAACCGTAACTCAAATAAGGAGATAATCATGACTGATTTACTATCCGCAGATCGTAACCCTACTCCTGATATCGCGGAAGAAAATGCTTTCTTCCCATCACCTTACTCACTGTCGCAGTACACTTCGTCCAAAACCGATTTTGACGGCGTCAGTTACCCCAACGCGTATCGGGGGGGGAAATGGAAGGTATTGATGATCGCCTCACAGGAGCGTTATCTGATGATGCAAAACGGCAAATTCTTTTCTACCGGCAACCACCCAGTCGAAATGCTGTTGCCGATGTACCACATGGATCTTGCCGGTTTTGAGATAGATATCGCCACGCCGTCGGGCGATCCGGTCAAGCTGGAAATGTGGGCCTTCCCTGGCGAGGATGAGGCGGTCAAAGCCACTTATGAAAAATACCGCAGCCAGCTCAAGCAACCGAAAAAACTCTCTGATGTGGTAAATGATTTGGACGCTGGCAACTATATTGCCGTCTTTATTCCGGGTGGTCACGGGGTGCTTAACGATATCCCCACCAGTGAAGACGTTAAGAAGACGCTGTTCTGGGCGCACGACAATGATCGTTACGTTATTTCGCTTTGCCACGGCCCTGCCGGTTTACTGGCCGCTGGACTTGGAGAGGACAAAGACGACTTCTTGTATCGCGGGTACGAAATCTGTGTGTTCCCAGATGCACTCGATACCGGCGCTAATATTGATATCGGCTATATCCCCGGTCCGATGCCTTGGCTGGTTGGCGAGCGGTTGCGTGAGTTGGGGGTTGTAATCCTCAATACAGATATCACCGGCAAGGTGCATAAAGATCGGCGGCTGCTGACCGGCGACAGTCCACTGGCTTCCAACAATCTTGGCAAGCTGGCTGCACAGACGCTGTTGGCCGATGTCGCTAGGCGGTGAGCGTGGATATTGCTCAAGAGGCCTTTCTCGCCGCACTGGCTATTGAGCGTGCTGATACCCTTTCTGGCATTCAGGAAAGGATTCGTACATTCGCAGCTCCGAAGGGGTTTGATCGCTTCGTGTTATTTTCTACTGCCACTTCGGAGGATGAGGTAGTTGATCGCATCTATTGGGTCGAAGGCAATTGGTTCGGCGACGGCGAAACTGTAGATGCCGTAACCTATCTTCGGCACTGTCCGGTAACCCGACATATGCTGCAGGCAACAGAGCCTTTTTTCTGGAGCAAAGTGAGGGCAGAAAAGGGGGCCTGCTATCAGATTGTTCGCACGCCTCGTGGCCGAGGCGTTCATGGGGTGCAGGTCCCGATATTTGGCCCGTCCGGATTGGAAGGTGCGGTCAGTTTGGGTGGTGAGTGTATTGAAAGCTCTCCGTCAATTCGATTGGCTATGTTAATGGTGGGCTCTGCGGCTTTTGTCTCTGCGCGTAGGTTGCTTGAATTGCCAGCAGCGACCACGATCGGCAGGCTGTCAGAGCGTGAGCGGGAAGTATTGGCCTGGACCGCTGCCGGGCGGCGCCAGGCTGACATCGCTGCCACTCTGGGGCTATCGGAGCGAACGGTGGAAAACCATCTTCGCCGAATACGCCGACGGCTTGGCGCGACCACTACCGCTCAGGCGATCGGCGTGGCGATCCGCAACGGCGAGATTAAAATTTGATACCAGGTCAAAAGCCTGTTCAGCTTTAACCTGGTGGGTATTTCTGCGCACTAAATACGCGTTTATACTTGTAAGGCGGTAGCGTATTAACTATTGCAGGTTTTCCTTGGCAGACATCTGAAGGATAAAAGAGCGTCTCTTGGGTGTGACGCTGTTGAGAGGTGATGTATGCACATTTATAAGCATGCGTTGTTGTTGGTCCAAAATGAGACAGATGGTCAGCTCATGTTGGCGCATGCCGAACGCCTTGCGAAAGAAATGGGCACCTGTATCACGCTGGGGCATATCAGCGAAGACTACAGAGAGTTGGATTACACCAGCGATGCCTTAACCAAGGATCGTCAGTCACATGAAGTGATCGAGGCTAAGGCGATGCTAAGCCGTTTGATTGGATCTGCGCATTTTGACGTCAAAGTAAAATCGATCGTCAGTATCCATAGATTTAAAGACGTCCAAGCAGTGATCGATAAGGAAGAAATAGATCTGGTCATGCTTGGCCATGAAAATCGTTTTATGGGGGTTTACACGTCTTTCTCTTTTGAGTTCATCAACCAGTTAACTATTGATGTGTTGATTGTTCATGTTCCCTCCGTCCCGATAATCTCAGTGCCTTGAGGGAGAGCAGGTGGGCATGTTGGGATTGTCAGTATGTGATAATAAGCGACAGGTTTTTGCTACAGTGTTTTCAGATAATCTTCAAATAACTTTCCGCTTTCTGGCCGGAAACGTTCTCCAGTGTTTGTCACAGACACAATATTATCAACTCGTAGGTTGCGGAAATCTGAGCGTGTTCCACACCAGATCGTGAGTAACCATACTTCATCGAATAGAGTTAAACCAAGCGGACGGGCTATCCGGTTGCTTTCTCGTCCCTGGAGATCGACATAAGCAATGCTCAATAGAGATTTTTTACGAATCGCCTCTCGAAGAAACGTCAGATGCTTATTGGCATTCACTTTTTCTTTGGTGTGTCGTGATACCGCCCTGAGAGGCAATCGCTTATAAGCATCGGTATGTTTAACATCTATCACGGCACCAATTTTAGCTGAGACACGGCCAGCTGCGGCTGAAAGAGAATCATCACCCCGTGCGGCCATCATTCGCATGCCGAGCATAATCACCTCCAGCTCGTCATGATCGAAATTGAGCGGCGGTAGAAAGTGTCCCTTTTCGAGCAAGTAGCCTAAACCTGACTCACCGCGGATAGGTGCGCCCATTGCCTGCAGGGTCACCATGTCTCTGTAGATTGTTCTGACAGACACATTCAGAGTGTGTGCCAACACTTCAGCTGAGACCGGATGTATGCGACTGCGAAGATGATCTAATAAAGTGAATAACCGTATGGTTTTCATTAAATGTGGTGAACCACCCTGACAAAACCTGTCAGGGGAGTGTAATACGATTCAGGCTTCATTTCATGACGATAATGGAGTTCAGATGACCCCTCTATGCTACGAAATAGTGACCTACCAGGTGAAAGACTCGCAAGTGGCAGACACCGCCAGAGACATTGCACAACGTGAACTGAAACGGTTTCCCGGTTACATCGACTGGATCGCCTTCTCAGGTATGGATGTCCCTTGCGAACGTGTTGATCTGGTCGTGTGGCGAAGCCATGAGGAAGCACAGGTTGCGGCAAAAGCGGTTGCGAGTTTGCCAGAATTCTTGAGTTTTAGATCTTCCGTAAGCCACTTGGACAGTATGGGGCACTATGTGGCACCGCGTGTTCAAACCTCGGTGGTCAGAAAAGGATACGGCATTGAAATAGGACGATTTCGTCTAAAACCGGGTGTTAACGAAAGCACGATGCATGCGGCCTATAACGCCATGATAGAACGTCATCTCGCGCATCAAACTGGCTGGAAAAACCAATATTTGGTCAGTTTGGGTAATGGCGTCTTTATTGATATGGCTTTTGCGGATGATCAACTCTGTGCTGAGGCAATTTGCGCATCCTGGCAGGGAGAAACGGTATGCGAAGTCTTTTTGGCGATGATTGACCCCATGAGTATGGAGTTTGGTTCGCTCTGCTAACCGCAACGTAAGGATTGCCGTTACGTGATTACAGGATAAAAAGCAAAAAGCCCGATTAAGTTTCCTTAAGCGGGCCTTTCTAAATATGGCTCATCTGACTGGGATCGCCTTTGCCATAAATGGCTGAATAACAAGCAAAACCTGAATTCGAGTCTTGTCAAGACCACCAGAATGAGCATCAATAGTTGCTTGTTACTTAAAGCGGGTTTAAACACTTCGCTACATGTATTGATCGTTCTACGATGTTATCTGCAAAGGAAGGGTAGCCAGAACAAGCATCAAAAAGTCGGCTCAAAGCGAGATTGTGTCCAAAGAGCTCTAGCAGTCTGCTCTGTGCCAATAGCGGACTTTTTTTAACTAAAAGTTAATGAATTCCTCTCGGAATATATTACGAGGTTTATTTTCAGCCTAACATAGAATTTACTAACCTTGAATATTCTTCGGCGATAGTAGGATCTATCGGCTCTTTTCTACTAGTGGCGCCCTGTGCTTCATCAAAAGTATTTGCTTGTATTTTATCCAACTCAAAGTATTTTTTTGCATAACTCCCTTTAGAACTATCCCGAACGACATGATAATAAACTATCTTTCTCCTATTGACTTGAACTACAGTGTAAATAAGATTTTCATCCCAACTATCAAGATTAGGATGAATAAATTTATAGCTACCAGATAGATAGTAATCACCAGTTTCTTTAAAATGCTGAAATTCATCATTAATGAATGATACATCTTCTCCTTTAATTCTCATATTACATCTTTTACAAGATACGGCTAGATTCATCATTTCAAACATTTCAGATGTAATCTTTGATTTTGGAATGACATGTTCGATATCAAGCACCATGTTAAATTCATCATCGATATTTCGTGAGCAATAACAACAGCATTCTCCTTGTTTTTCACGTAAATAATCTTTAATTTTTCTTTTAAGAGCACTTAGAGTTTCATCCCTCCAGAAAGTATGGCCTTCCGCTATTGCGTGGTTCATTAAATCTTGCTCTTCAGCAAGGAATGAAATATTACTCATGAGCCTTCCATTTTTTAAAATTGACTGTTGTAATCAATGAATTTACGCCTGAAAGAAATTCTTTTTGGGCGGAATTATTTGCCATTTCCCCAAACTTTGACAAACGGTCCCTCGCAGTTTGTAATGAAATTTCCCCAACAGTAAATTGGTCTATAATATCCACGCATCTGTTAGATAATGCTCTATTTTTAGGCGTTAGTGTGTCAAAGTAATCAATATATAATTCTTCATTGTTTTCATCGTAAGAATTTACTTTTTCAAATCCATTAACTCCACGTTTGTAAATTGAAACTTGATTGCCCTCTGACATTGAAGTAATAATTAGAGGTGAATGAGTCGCTACAACAACCATACATTTATTATAACCTATCGATCCTCTTAAAAGCTCTAGGTATTCATTTTGCCATTTGGGGTGTAAACTATTTTCAGGCTCATCAATAAATATAAAAGAACGATCGTTTACACAAAACGAAATATGAACAAGTAAAGCGATAAACGATAATTCACCTGAACTTGCTTGACTTAGGGGGAATGCATGATCGTCTTTACTTAAAAAGACATCTATATTAGATATTATTTTTGATTTTTTTAAAATCCGCTCAAACTTTAATAAGCACAAATAAGAATCGAAATTACCCTCATAAAATACATTATCATTACTGGTCAGCCATGCCAATATACTATAACCATGTTTTATCTGATGAATAGCTTTATCAATTGCCATTTTAAGTTCATCAGGGATTTCTTGGTCGCTGCTGTCGAAAAAAATTGGATAATAATCACCAGATGCATTTCTAGAATATTTAATTGCGTCTTTGAATTTTTTCCTAAACTTTATCTTGATACCAATTTTTTGTTCATAGCCGATGTGATTTAAAACTGAAAAAATGCGACTTACTTTTTTTTGGCTTTCAGTTGAAAGAGTGTTCTTTATAGCTTGAGCAGGGAAGTTTCTACCTAACTTACTTCCAATATAGTTATAATTAAGGCTTCTGGGATGAACTTCAAATTTATCAAATAGAGTATTTGATACCGTGATGGTGCTGTAGCCTGAATTATGTAAACTCTCTGCTAGATCATGCAGCAGCCTGCTTTTACCACTCCCATTTTTTCCTACTAGAATAAAATAATCTTTTTGAGAAATTAAAAGTTTGTTAGCATTAAGCATTTCATTATCGCTCATCTGATCGTAAGATAACAAATCTTACATTGTGACCTCATAACATAGCAATTCATAAAATTGTAGTTGTCATCTATCTACTTTGATCACCGCCAGTAAGTGTTTTAAATACATCGCATGTCCGCTTTTCGCTCATAACCGTCGGTCAAAAACGCCAAAAGCAAAAAGCCCGCTCAGGTTTCCCTGAGCGGGCTTTTCTAAA
>NZ_BCTT01000003.1 GCF_001590905.1 Serratia grimesii NBRC 13537 | reverse complement strand
TCGTTTGAACGGCCGGAATCATAACGGGGTGTTGGCGGCATGTCAAAGGCGGATTACGCATTCTGTGACTGTTTGCTTACAGAATGCGCAACCCGTTGAGGTTTTGGCAGATTTAGCCTAGCTCTGCGCGTTTTAAACGCAGTTGATAATGGTAATGGCTGCGACTAAGCAGGTAATCCGCATTGACGCTCGGGCTCCAGGAATCGTCACCGCCAACCCCCATATGGAAACCGTCCAGATTAAGCCAGGTACCGGCTTCCGGTTGCAGCAGGTGCTGGTGGCTACAGTCCATCAATTGGCGCAGGCCGTAGCGGCTGAGCGAGAAGTGGAACAACCCGTCAATGTGCCAGTCACCGTACTGTAGGCTGCGGGTGTCACAGCGCAGGCCATTCTCGCCGGGGAAGATATACGGCGTGTGCAACTCCTCCAGCGGTAGTTGCCAACGGCCGAATTGCGCAGCGAGGCGGCGATCCGGGTAGTTCTCATGCGGGCCGAGGCCCAACCATTTTACCTGCGGATGGATTTCTGCCAGTTGGCAGCTTAGGCCAATACGTGCCGGTGGTGGCAGGCTGGCGGCGATCTCTACGTCGACACTGACGCTGACCGTGCCTTGGCTGTCGAACAGCCATTGTTTGCGGCTGCGCAACAGCGTTAGTCCATCAACCCCGAACCGATGTTCGCTCACCACCCGTACGCCGTCGCTCAACGGATCAGCCTGCAACAGCGTGCAGCGTTCTTCCAACCGATACATGCCCGCCAGCTTCCAGCGTTCGACCCAGGCGTTGGGATCGATACGTTCGACTTCGCTGACACCGATGTCGTTATCCAGTGGGGCGCGGACAAAGTTATCGTGCAGCGGGGTCAACAATTGTGGGCGATCGTGTTGCCACCACTGGGTTAAACAGCCATTGTCGCGTGTAAACTGCCAGCGTTGGCTGCCGTGGCTGATCACAATCGTCTGGTCATTTTGGCTGAGTTGTGGCGCTACGCCGTTCGGTGTGGGCGGCGGCAGATGCAATGAACGTGGTACTAACCATTGGTCCCAGGCACAGCGATGGTTCGCCTCGGACCAGTCTGTGGCTTGGGGTTGCACCACTTCTACATTCAGCCACAGTTCGCCGGGTTGGTGGAGCATCGGCAAACGGTCGATCAGATGAATACGGGCGCTGCCTTGTGGGGGTAAGGAGAGATCAACGCTGCCGCTGGCGCGCTCTGTGCCATCCAATTCCAGCCGCCAATTCAGCCGCTCGTTATCGGTATGGCGGAACAGATACTCGCTGCTGACGGTTAGCGTCAGCGTATCGGCGTCGAAGGTAAACTGGAAAAATTGCTGTGCACGTTGCGCTTCAAACAACGCGGGGTGTGGCGTGCGATCGGGGAATACCAACCCGTTAAGACAAAACTGGCGATCGTTAGGTGTGTCGCCAAAGTCACCGCCGTAAGCCCAGTATTCCTCACCGTTTTCGCCGCGGCGGGTGAGCGCCTGGTCGACCCAGTCCCAAACGAAGCCCCCTTGCAAGCGCGGATACTGGCGGAAAGCCTGCCAGTAACGGTCAAAGCCGCCAAAGCTGTTACCCATCGCATGAGCGTATTCACACAGGATTAGCGGTCGCGACTCATCTGGCAGGCCGATCCACTTTTTGATCGACCATTTGGGTACGGCAGGGAACGGCTGATCCTGATCGACCCGTGCATACATTGGACAGAGAATATCGGTCGCGGGGCTGTTGGCACCGCCACCTTCGTACTGAACCGGGCGAGTGGGATCCTGGCTTTTCACCCAGCGGTAAAGGGCGTCATGGTTGCTGCCGTGGCCAGACTCGTTGCCCAGAGACCAGATTATGATGCAAGGGTGGTTGCGATCCCGTTGCACCATGCGCGTCACGCGTTCGCTCATTGCCGGCAACCATAGCGGATCGTCAGACAATCGGTTCATCGGCTGCATGCCGTGGGTTTCAATATTGGCTTCGTCAACCACATACAGGCCATAACGATCGCACAGCCGATACCATAACGGGTGGTTCGGATAGTGTGAGCAACGCACCGCATTGAAGTTGTGTTGCTTCATCAGCAGGATGTCATGGCGCATTAACGCCTCATCCATCACTTGTCCGTGCTCTGGGTGATGCTCGTGGCGGTTGGTACCACGAATCAGCAACGGCTGGCCATTCAGCTTCAACAGGCCATTGCTGATTTCTACCTGGCGGAAGCCGATATCATAAGCTTCCACCTCAATGATTTCTCCCTCTGCTGACAGCAAAGCAAGCGTTGCACGGTACAACGTGGGGGTTTCCGCGCTCCACAACG
Source organism: Serratia grimesii NBRC 13537 (assembly GCF_001590905.1). GTDB lineage: Bacteria > Pseudomonadota > Gammaproteobacteria > Enterobacterales > Enterobacteriaceae > Serratia > Serratia grimesii. The sequence goes on along the minus strand of NZ_BCTT01000003.1, from coordinate 454,470 downwards.
CCGGCTGTTCTACCGGCAGGCGCAGGGTAGTGCGGTCATCATAGGCACCGCGTTCGTCGACAATCTCGCTGCCGATCGCCTGGGTTTTCTCCCCCACGAGCAGGCCATCGCGCCACAGCTGCAACTGCACCCGGTGCTGCGTTGGCCGGTTGACGTGGACTTCTGCCACCAGTTCGCCGCGGCAGAAACTGTCGTAAAGTGGGGTGGTAATACGAATATCGCTCAGATGTGTGGCTGGTTTATGCAGTAGGGTGACGTCGCGAAAAATTCCGCTCATACGCCACATATCCTGATCTTCCAGATAACTGCCATCGCACCAGCGCAGCACCATCACCGCCAGCCGGTTTTCACCTGCCAACAGCCAGGGACTGAGATCAAATTCAGCGGGCAGGCGACTGTCTTGTGAATAACCAACCCAATGACCGTTGCACCACAGATAAAACGCCGAGTTGACGCCGTCAAAGACAATGCGTGTCTGCCCCTCAGCCAACCACGCAGGATCAACCGTAAAGTGCCGGGAATAGCAGCCTGTCGGATTCTGTTCCGGTACCCGTGGCGGATTAACCGGAATGGGATAACGGACGTTGGTGTAGATCGGCGCATCATAACCGGCAAGCTGCCAGTTGGACGGCACGTTAAGCCGATCAGCGTCGCGCAGATCCTGCTGCAACCAACTGTCCGGCACCGCCTCTGGACGATCAAAATAGCTGAAGCACCAGTCACCATTTAGTGTTTGCCGGCTTTTACTGGCGACATCGTCACGTGCAGCGTTCAGTTCGCGCCAGCTGGAAAACGGTGGATGTGCCGCTAACCGCTGGTAATGGATACAGGCCGGGTTTTGCCAGTCCTGGCGAGCGAGAATGTCTTTCAGGGAAGGATGGGGCAGGCTACTCATCGGCGATCGTCCTGTCGGCAGATTATTAAATCATGCCGAATAAGATGCTGACGAGTACAAGAAAAGTAAAGCGGTTACATACAACCTTGCAGGGCCGATCAAATAACCGTTTATTCAGGGGGAAGAGAACGATAGATCCGCTGTGGACGGCCCACCTTGCCGTAAATGATTTCGGCACGCAGTTGTTGTGCGGCGGTGCAAAATTCCAGATAGCGACGTGCAGTTGTACGGCTTAATCCCATTTTTTGCGCAACGCTTTCAGCTGTGTGACTTTCCGTCGGGGGATCAAACAAGGCGCGGATTTTAACCAGCGTCAATTCATCGATACCTGCCGGCAATGCTGCCTGCTGCTCACCTCGTGCATAGGTGTTGAACATCTGGTCGATACGACGTTGGTTAAGGCGCGCTTTGTCCTTCAGCGCCTGGCGCCGCTGGCTGAAGCGTAATAAGGTGTGGGTCAGACGATCATAGGCCAGCGGTTTGATCAGGTAATCAAACACCCCATAACGCAGCGCTTCGGCGACGGTATCCATATCACTGGCGGCAGTGATAAACACGATACCGCCGGTATACCCCTTTAACGTCAGTTCCCGCAGCAGCTCAATACCCTGACCATCGGGCAGGAAGTTATCCAGCAGGATCAGATCCGGTTTGAAGCGGTCGGCCATCATGCGCGCCTGCGCCAAGGTGCCGGCCAGCCAGATTTGCCGACACCCCCCGTTCTGCCGAATAAATTCAGCATGCATCTCTGCCAGCGGCGTTTCATCTTCGACGATCAGTATGTTCAACCATTCCATAGTAAAACCTACGATTGAAATAAATATGCTAAGTAAATGTAAGTGAATTGCATCATCAAATAAAGATTATCTCAGTAATAAACACCATAAAAATAATTAAGTAAATAAAGAACATTAAATAACTTATTAACCGGAAGGGGTTTGTGAAATAGGTCAATAATTCGATGTTTTTTTCTGCTTACCATTGTTTTATTACGTCAGTAGTAAGGTTTTAACGGTTTTATCTTTATGGTTTTTAAGGTTTTAATTATCCGAAAGATGTTAATTGATGTTCTTATTTGTTTTTAATTTGTTGTTTAATGGTTAATCCAGAGAGCGTGTTATGTTGGGCGATGCCGTATTTAACCGAGTGAAAAGGTCAGATCATAAAAATATTGCACAGATTAATACCTTCCTGCGCAGTAACGATCTGAATATCGATACTACGGTTGAAATATTTATTACCGTTACACAAAACGATAAGTTGGTCGCTTGCGGTGGCATTGCACACAATATTATCAAATGCGTTGCCATCAGCCCACAAATGCGCGGTGAAGGGCTGGCGTTATCGCTGGCAACCGAACTGGTGAATCTGGCGTATGAACGCCATCACACCCAACTATTTATTTATACCAAAATTCAAAATGAACCGCTGTTCCGTCAGTGTGGCTTCTACCCAATTGCCCGTGTGCCGGGCATCGTGGTGCTGATGGAAAACAGCCCATGCCGTTTGAAGCGTTATGCTGCGCAGTTGGCGGGACAGCGTCGGCCGGGCAACACCATTGGCAGCATCGTAATGAACGCCAACCCTTTCACGCGAGGGCACCAATACTTGGTGCGCAAGGCAGCAGAGAAGTGCGACTGGCTGCACCTGTTTTTAGTGAAGGAAGACACCTCACGTTTCAGCTACGAAGACCGACGGCGCTTGGTGCTGGCGGGCACGACGGATATTCCCAATCTGACCGTGCATGAAGGATCCCAGTACGTCATTTCACGCGCCACATTCCCGTGTTACTTCATTAAAGACCAGGGCATTGCCGACGATTGCTACACCGAAATCGATCTGAAGATCTTTCGTCAGTATCTGGCACCCGCTCTGGGTATCACCCACCGTTTTGTCGGCAACGAACCGTTCTGCGCAGTCACTGCGAAGTACAACCGTGACATGCGCTACTGGCTGGAAACCCCAGCTTTGTCCAGCCCGCCTATCGCGCTGGTAGAAATTGAGCGTTTGCAATATCAGGGTGTGGCGATCTCCGCCTCTTGGGTTCGCAAACTGCTGGCTGCTGGCGACTTTCACGCTGCTGCGCCACTGGTTCCGCCAGACACCCTCTACTACCTACAAGATTTGCAAACGCAGCGCCGGGCCAAACCGGCGGCAAAATCCTTTGAATCCGCACAATCAGGTGAAAGATGAAAATTATCCGAGAAGCAATGGCCGGCACGCTGGAATCCAGTGATGTCATGGTACGCATCGCGCCCGCAGAGGGGCCGGAACACGATCTGCTGATCGCCAGCAGCGTGGAAAAACAGTTCGGTGAAGCCATTCGCCAGACGCTGCTACAGGTATTGCAACACTATCAGGTGGAGCCGGTACAAGTGATGGTGGATGACAAAGGTGCACTTGACTGTGTGCTACGAGCCCGGCTGGAAACGGCGCTGATGCGTGCCAGTGACAATGGTCAACTGCCATGGGGGGCGCGTAATGAAAAAGCTGAATAAACACCGCCTGCGCCGCAGCATGTTGTTCGTGCCGGGCGCCAATGCGGCGATGGTGAGTAACGCCTTTATTTATCAGGCCGATGCGTTGATGTTCGATCTGGAAGACTCGGTGATTCTGCGTGAAAAGGACGCGGCACGGCGGCTGGTGTACCACGCGCTGCAACATCCGCTGTATCAGGAGGTGGAAACCATTGTGCGCGTTAACGCACTGGATTCTGCCTATGGGCTGGCAGATTTACAGGCGGTGGTACGCGGCGGGGCGGACATTGTTCGCCTGCCGAAAACCGACAGTGCGCAGGACGTGGTGGACATGGATCGTGAGATTGCTGCTATCGAAGCCGACTGCGGACGCCCGGTCGGCAGCACCGGTCTGCTGGCAGCGATTGAGTCGGCGGCGGGGATCACTCAGGCGGTGGCGATTGCTCACGCTTCCCCACGCCTGGTTGGTATTGCGCTTGGGGCGGAAGACTACGTGCGCAATCTGCGTACTGAACGCTCACCGGAAGGCATTGAGCTGCTGTTTGCACGTTGCTCGTTACTACAGGCGGCACGGGCAGCGGGTATTCAGGCTTTCGACACCGTGTATTCCGACGCTAATAACGAAGCGGGTTTCCTGCAGGAAGCGGCGCTGATCAAACAGCTCGGCTTCGACGGCAAATCCCTGATTAACCCCCGGCAAATTGAACTGCTGCACAACCTGTATGCGCCAACCGCCAAGGAAGTGGCTCACGCCCAGCGGGTGGTGGATGCCGCGGCGGCGGCGGAGCAGGAAGGGCGCGGGGTCGTGTCGCTCAACGGCAAGATGGTCGACAGCCCGGTGATTGAACGCGCGCGGCTGGTATTGCAACGCGCAGCGCTCTCCGGCATCCGCGAAGCATCGGTTCAGCACGGAGAGGAAGCATAATGAAACGTCAACAACGACTGATGACTCTGAAAAATTTGGCGGATTTACGCTGCTATCAGGATGCCTCCAAGGCCAATCAACAGGCGCGCAAACCACGTGATATCAAACGCTGTGACACGCTGGAACAGGCGGTGCGACGCAGCGGTTTGCAGGACGGCATGACCATTTCTTTCCACCATGCGTTTCGCGGCGGCGATCTGGCATTGAATCAGGTGATGGAAACACTGGCAGCGATGGGGTTCCGTAACCTGACACTGGCTTCCAGTTCACTGAGCGAATGCCATGCACCGCTGGTCGGTCATATCCGTAATGGAGTGGTGAGCCGTATTTATACTTCCGGCCTGCGCGGCCCATTGGCGGATGCCATCTCCCGTGGCCTGCTGGCCGAACCGGTGCAGATCCACTCCCACGGTGGCCGGGTAAACCTGATCGAATCCGGCGAGTTGAGCATTGACGTCGCTTTCCTGGGAGTACCGGCCTGCGATGAGTTCGGCAATGCCAACGGCTACAGCGGGGAAGCCTGCTGTGGCTCGCTGGGCTACGCCAAAGTAGATGCCGATGCTGCGGGTACCGTGGTGCTACTCACTGAGAAGATCGTACCGTACCCACATCATCCGGCCAGCCTGGCGCAGGATCGGGTTGATCTGATCGTTCAACTGAAACAGGTCGGTGACGCTGACAAGATCGGTGCCGATGCCACCCGTATGACATCCAACCCGCGCGAATTGCTGATCGCCCGCCGGGCCGCCGAAGTGATCGCCGGCTCCGGTTACTTTACCGAAGGTTTTTCGCTGCAAACCGGTACCGGTGGTGCTTCGTTGGCGGTGACGCGTTTTCTGGAAGACAAAATGCGTGCACGTGACGTGCGGGCGGGTTTTGCGCTTGGCGGTATCACTTCGACCATGGTGGATCTGCATGAAAAAGGGCTGATCGCCAAATTGCTGGACGTGCAGAGTTTTGATCGCGCAGCGGCGATGTCGTTGGCGCGTAACCCACATCATATCGAGATCAGCGCCAACCAATACGCCAATTTCAGCTCGAAGGGGGCCTCGGTCGATCGGTTGGATGTGGTGGTACTGAGCGCGCTGGAAATTGACACCGGCTTTAACGTTAACGTGCTGACGGGCTCCGATGGTGTATTGCGCGGGGCTTCTGGTGGTCACTGTGATACCGCAGCAGCTGCACGGTTGGCCATTATCGTGGCACCGCTGGTACGTGGCCGCATCCCGACATTGGTAGAGCAGGTGACCACCTGTGTGACGCCGGGTTCCAGTATCGACATTTTGGTTACCGATCATGGTATTGCCGTTAACCCGGCCCGTCCGGAACTGGCGCAGCGGTTGCAAGAGGCCGGTTTGCCGGTAGTCGGCATCGAGTGGTTGCGTCAGCGTGCGCTGCTGCTGACCGGGGAGCCGGAGCCGATCGCCTTTACCGACAAAGTGGTGGCGGTCGTGCGCTACCGCGATGGTTCAGTGATAGACGTGGTGCATCAGGTGGTGGAGTAAGCCTATGCCTTGTGTCCTGCCAGAACTCGCCGCCAACCGTGCAGTAAGCCTGCCTGAACTGCTTACCAGCCGTGAATGCCGCCGGGCACGCCAACTGGCGTGGTTGTCGCAACATCAATCCACTCTGCTGGTGCTGACGCTGGTGGTACCTGGTGCGATAAAAGACAGCGGTCTGACGCGCAATATTTTCAACCTAGGTTGGCAGGCGTTGCAGCAAATGGGGCGCGAGCAGGGTTGGCAGTGCCTACAGTCGGAAACGCTGGCGCTGTCTACCGGCTGTGAAGGCTTTATGGCGCTGCAGGCGGATGCTCAACGGGTGAAAGACTGCGCCATTCAATTAGAGGTGCAACAGCCGATTGGCCGCTTGTGGGATATCGACGTGCTGGACGCACAGGGGCGCATTTTGTCGCGTCGTGATCTGGGGATGGCGGAACGTCGTTGCCTGTTGTGTAACCAACCGGCCAAACTCTGCGCCCGCCAGCGGCAGCACAGCAGTGAAGAGTTACTGCAAGAAATGGAAAGGATGCTCAATGATGCGCTCGCTACCCGTTGATCCTGCCAGCTGCACGCCTCAGCCGGAGGTTAACGGCTTTGCCCACACCGCCTACCGTGCACTGCTGGTGGAAGTGAATCTGACACCCAAACCGGGGCTGGTGGATCGCCATAACAACGGTGCCCACCGGGATATGAATATTGGCCATTTTTACCGCAGCGCCCGCGCCATCGGTATCTGGCTACCGCGTTTTATCCGTCAGGGCCGTGATGATGCATGTCGCCCGGTAGCCGAGCAGCTCCTACGGCTGCGCCCACTCGGCCTGGCCTGTGAAAACCACATGTTCCAGGCCACGGGCGGCGTTAATACCCATAAAGGCAGCGTATTTTCGCTCGGCTTGCTGTGTACCGCTTTCGGTCGTCTGTCCCAGCGGCAACACGTCATCGATGCCACGTCGTTGTGTGTCGAAGTGGCGGCGATGTGTCGCGGGCTGGTGACACGTGAGCTGCAACAGCACAACGCGTTACAAACCGCTGGGCAACGGTTGTACGCCAGGCATGGTCTGAGCGGCGCTCGCGGCGAAGCGGAGTCTGGCTTTGAACGGGTGATTAACGGTGCGTTGCCGCTGTATCGACAACGGCTGAATGCCGGGTGCGACGAGCAGACAGCGCTGATGGACAGCCTGCTGTGGTTAATGGCCAACAACGATGACACCAACGTGGCTTCGCGCGGCGGCATTGATGGTTTGCGCTGGTTACAACAGCGTGCCGCTGAGCTGCTGGCACAGGGGGGCGCGCAGGGTGAGCCGGGTATTACTCACCTACGGCGGTTCGACGCCGAATGCATCACGCGCAATCTCAGCCCCGGCGGCAGCGCTGACCTGTTGATTGTCACCTGGCTGTTGGCTCAGTTACCGAACTAAAAACAATAACTCGTCTTCAGGAGAAACTTATGTCCGAAACCAAGGAAAAAATCTGGAAAGCGCTAACGCCGTTATTGGTGTTGGCGATCCTGCTCTGGATACCCACGCCCGACGGTATGCCGCCGCAGGCCTGGCGTTATTTCGCCATTTTTGTGGCGATGATTGTCGGCATGATTCTGGAGCCTATTCCGGCGACGGCGATCAGTTTTATCGCTGTGACACTCAGTGTGCTGAGTGCCAATTGGGTGCTGTTTGGTGCGCAGGAACTGGCAGAACCGGGCTTTAAGGCCGGTAAAGAAGCGCTGAAATGGGGGCTGGCAGGGTTCTCCAGTACCACCGTCTGGCTGGTATTCGGCGCATTTATCTTTGCGCTCGGGTATGAGGCCACGGGGTTAGGGCGACGCATCGCACTGTTTCTGGTGAAGTTCATGGGGAAGCGAACGCTGACGCTTGGCTATGCCGTGGTGATCATCGATATCCTGTTGGCACCTTTTACCCCGTCCAATACCGCGCGTACCGGTGGTACCGTATTCCCGGTGGTGAAAAACCTGCCGCCGCTGTTTGACTCGTTCCCCAATGATCCCTCCTCGCGCCGTATCGGCGGCTACCTGATGTGGATGATGGTGGTGGGCACCAGCATCAGCTCCTCAATGTTTGTCACCGGTGCTGCGCCCAACGTGCTGGGGATTGAGTTCGTCAGTAAGATCGCCGGGGTGCATATCAGTTGGATGCAGTGGTTCCTGGCGTTCCTGCCGGTTGGGCTGTTGCTGTTGATTATCGCGCCGTTGATCTCCTATTACCTATACAAACCGGGTGTGACCCACAGTAGCGAAGTGGCGACCTGGGCGAATACCGCGTTGAGTGAAATGGGCAAGTTGACGCGTAAGGAATACACGCTGATTGGTCTGGTGCTGCTCAGCCTGTGTCTGTGGGTGTTTGGCGGCAAGGTGCTTGACGCAACAACGGTTTGTCTGTTGGCGGTCTCGCTGATGTTGGCATTGCACGTGGTGTCTTGGAAGGAGATCACCAAATACTCCAGCGCCTGGAACACACTGGTTAACCTGGCGACGCTGGTGGTGATGGCCAATGGCTTAACACGTTCCGGTTTTATCGACTGGTTTGCTCAGACCATGAGCACCCACCTGGACGGTTTTTCACCGAATATGACGGTGGTGGCTCTGGTGCTGGTGTTTTACTTTGCTCACTATCTGTTTGCCAGCTTGTCAGCGCACACTGCAACCATGCTGCCAGTGATCCTGGCGGTCGGCAAAGGGCTACCGGGGGTTCCGATGGAACAACTCTCAATGTTGCTGGTGTTGTCGATCGGTATCATGGGGGTACTGACACCGTACGCGACTGGCCCAGGGGTGATCATCTATGGCTGCGGCTATGTGAAATCGAAAGATTACTGGCGTATGGGCGGTATTCTCGGTGTGGTGTATATCGCGGCACTGCTGTTGATCGGCTGGCCAATCATGCGTTTGTGGCTGTAAGTTTTTGAGTTAACGGCGGCCATCTGCGGATGGTCGCTGGGCAGACCTCTCCTTGTGATACCTATCACACACTTTCCCCGTTAACCTCGCCATCATAACGACGACAAAGCTAACACATTAAAAATAATCATATTCCTGGAGCCTCTGCGGATGAAAATAAAAACCTTATTGCTGTGCTTGCCGTTATTTATGACAGGGACTGCCCTGGCGGAAACCAACGACTACCAACTGGAACAGGTGCTGGTGATGAGTCGCCATAACCTGCGTGCACCGTTGGCCAATAACGGCAGCGTGCTGGCGCAGTCAACGCCCAAAGCCTGGCCGACTTGGGACACTCCGGGTGGCTTGTTAACCACCAAGGGCGGGGTGTTGGAAGTTTACATGGGGCACTATTTTAATGCGTGGCTAAAGCAAACTGGGGTACTGCCGCAGGAAGGCTGCCCGACTGCCGGCAGTGTTTATGTCTATGCCAACAGTTTGCAACGCACGGTCGCGACTGCGCAGTTCTTTACCAACGGTGCTTTCCCCGGCTGTGATGTCAGCGTGCACCATCAGGACAAAATGGGGGAGATGGATCCGACCTTCAACCCGATCATCACTGACAACAGCGAAGCTTTCAATCAACAGGCGCTGGGTGCCATGAACGCCGAACTGGCCTCGTTGAAACTGGATGCGGCCTATAAGCAATTGGAAAAAATCATCGATTACAAAGATTCCAGCGCCTGTAAAACCGACAAGCACTGTGATCTGACCAAAGAAGCCAGCAAAATGAGTGCGGTACCGGGCAAAGAGCCGGGTGTGGCTGGGCCACTGCGGGTAGGCAACTCACTGGTGGATGCCTTTATGCTGCAATATTACGAAGGCTTTCCGATGAAAGATGTCGCCTGGGGCAAAATCACCACGCCACATCAGTGGAAGCAGTTGGCGCAGTTGAAAGATGGCTATCAGGATTCGTTATTCACCTCGCCAGTGGTGGCGCAGAACGTGGCCAAGCCGCTGCTGACCTACATCAACGGCGCATTGATTGGCGAACGCAAGCCAGATTCGCCGAAAGTCACGGTGCTGGTGGGCCACGACTCTAACATTGCCTCTTTGCTGTCAGCGATGGAGTTCAAGCCGTACCAACTGCCGCATCAATATGAGAAAACCCCGATTGGGGGCAAGCTGGTGTTCCAGCGTTGGCACGATAAGAAAAATGATCGTGACTTGCTGAAGATTGAGTACGTGTATCAATCTACCGATCAGTTGCGTAATGCCACCCCGTTGACGCTCAAGACCCCACCGCAACGCGTGACGATGGCGTTAAAGGGTTGTCCGATTGATAAACAGGGATATTGCGCCTGGAGTGATTTCGAGAAAACCATGAAAGGCATTCTGTAATCCTGCCGTTCCTCTCCTCCGGTTGCGGGGGAGAGGAATAATCATTGTTGCCTTTCAGTTCGGCGTCTAAAATTAGCGGTCTGCGCACTCAACATGGACGACACGTGTTCTCATCTTTTATCCCCAATATTGAATGGCTGAACCTGGATGATTATCCGGGGCAGGTTGTGCGTTGCCGTTTTTCTTTGGCAAATTATCAGGACAGCTGCTTCGCTGACATTGGCATGGCAATCCCCGATCATTTGACGCGGGCGGTACCCAAAAGGCGGGCGGAATATTTGGCCGGGCGTTATTTGGCGCGGGCGTTGTTGATACCTCAGGGATTTGCTGATTTCACCTTGTTGCGTGGTGAAGACCGTGCACCGCAGTGGCCGCAGGGGATTGCCGGTGCAATCAGCCATAATGCAAATACTGCGCTTTGCGCCGTGCATCGGGAGAGCGGGCTGGGTGGCGTGGGGTTGGACGTTGAAACGTTAATCCCCACTGCACGGGCGGAGGAGCTGTGGGGGGCTATCGTCAGCGAGACGGAATATGAATACCTTCGCGCTCAACCGCTGGCATTTAACCACGCGTTGACGTTGGTGTTCTCCGCCAAAGAAAGCCTGTTCAAAGCGTTGTACCCGCAGGTGCGCAACTATTTTGATTTTCTCGATGCGCGCCTGGTGGCGCTCGATGCGTACCAACAGACCTTTGAATTGGAACTGCTCAAGCAGCTCACACCTTCTTGCCATGCTGGGCGCTGTTTTAGCGGGCGCTATTGGCAAGAAGGTGACGACGTCACAACCTTTATTTTCTTATAAAGAGTAATTTAATCAAATAAGTACTATCGTTGCACTGTCACGTTTGCGCTAAATCTGCCTTCTGCGTAACAGATGGCGGGCGCCTTCCGACACCAACAACAACACGGCCAGCCAGATCGGAATGTAGGTTAGCCATTCATCCCGGCCAATGGTCTCGCCAAGTAACAACGCCACCACCACCAGCAGTACCGGTTCCACATAGCTCAGCAGACCGAACAGGCTGAATGGCAGCAGGCGACTGGCAAGGATATAGCATACCAGCGCAGCGGCGCTGATTACTCCCAGCAACGGAACCTGCCAATAGAGTGCCGGGCTGATGCTCAGCGCCGCCAGTGGCCCGTTGCCACCGAAGGCGAACCAGGCGGCTACCGGTAACATCAATGTCAATTCACACCACAGCCCGCCGAGGTTATCGGTGCCAAAACGGCGGCGCAAAATAAAGTAAAGCGGATAGCCCAGCGCCACCACCAGCGTGGTCCAGGAGACGCCGCCCACCTGATACAGCTCATTACCAACGCCGATAATGGCGCAGGCTACCGCCAGTTTTTGCAGCAGAGAAAGCCGATCGCGGAACATTAAACGGCCCGCCAGCACCATCGTTAGCGGCAGCAGGAAATAACCCAGTGACACCTCCAACGCTTTGCCGTGCAGCGGCGCCCACAGGAACAACCACAGTTGCACCCCCAACAGCGCCGAACTCAGCGGTAGAAACAGCAGGCGGCGAGGCCGTTGTTTTATCCAGTACAGCGTTTCACTGACTTTGCGCCAGTCGGCGGAATACAGCATAAACAGGGTCAAGAATGGCACCGTCAGCAGGGTGCGCCAGCCAAACACCTGTTCGCCGTCGAGTGGCGTCAGAGTGGAAGTGTAGTAATACATCACGCCGAACAATATCGAGGCGATAACGGAAAGTGCTATTCCTTTAATCACGGACTGTCCTGAAAAGTTATTGATTTTATTGCCGCCCACTCTAGTGAAGTTTGGTGCTGACAACAATGCCGCGTATCACACTGGACAATCGTCAGTGGCGGGTTAAAATAAACACTGTGTATTAATACAGGTGTTTTGCAATGACCCTCGATCTATTTGAAGACGCTGTACCGCCGCCGTGGCGAGAGCAGATTGCCCCAGGTGCGGTAGTGATGCACGGCTTTGTGCGCGATCATGGCCCGGAGTTACTGGCGGCAGTGAATGGGGTAATCGCCCAGGTGCCGTGGCGGCATATGACCACGCCGGGCGGCCATGTGATGTCAGTGGCGATGAGCTGGTGCGGCAACGGCTGGAGCAGTGATAGCCGTGGCTACCGCTACTCTGAGCGTGACTCGCGCAGCGGTAAACGTTGGCCACCGATCCCGGATATTCTGATGGCGCTGGCGGATGAAGCGGCGCAACAGGCAGGTTTTGCCCCCTTTGTCCCGGACTCTTGCCTGATGAACCGCTACGATCCGGGCAGTAAGTTGTCATTGCATCAGGACAAAGACGAGCATGATTTTGGCTCGCCGATTGTTTCCGTTTCCCTGGGGCTACCGGCGGTGTTCCAGTTTGGCGGTATGCAGCGCAGCGATCGGGCACAGCGCATTCCCTTGGCACACGGGGATGTTGTAGTGTGGGGCGGCCCATCGCGACTATGTTTTCACGGCATTATGCCGATCAAAGAAGGCTACCATTCGTTGGTGGGGCCACACCGTATAAACATTACCCTACGTAAGGCGCTTTAACTGTGGCTCTTTAGCCAGGCAGGCGACCAGATAGTCGATAAACACCCGCAGTTTGGGTGGCAAGTGTTGATTGGGTGCATACAATAACCACAGGCCACCGTGGTAGCTGCTAAGAAAGTCCCATTCCGGCAGCACTTGCACCACGTCACCGCTGTCCAACGCTTGTCGGGCAGTGAAGTAGGGCAGACTACCAATGCCAATATGCTGTTTCACCGCATCCAAGCGTACGCCGGTATGGTTAGCGGCATAGCGACCATGCACATTTACCGCCACCGTTTTACTGGCTCGCCTGAATTTCCAGCGGGCGTCGTTAGGTGTTTCACCCAGATAAATACAACTGTGATGTGCCAGATCTTGCGGGTGTTGTGGTGTGCCGTGTTGCGCCAGATAAGCGGGCGTGGCGCACAGCAGGTGTTCGATAGTCATCAACTGGCGGCCTATCAAGCCGGGTGAAGGCTGCTCGGTAATGCGCAGCGCCAAATCGACCCGATCATCAATTAAGTCCATATAACGGTCTTCCAACCGCAGGCGAACGTCCACCTTGGGATAGCGGCGTAAAAACTCTGGTATGTGTGGGTGCAATACAAAGCGGCCTACGGCCTTGGGTACGCTGACACTGATCAACCCCTCAGGCTCTACCGTCCCACGGCCGCTGAATTCCATGACGGAATGGGCGGCGTCCAGCATGTTGCGACAGCGTTGAAACACCTCTTCACCTTGTTCACTCAGGCGTAGCTTGCGTGTGGTGCGGTGCAACAGTTGTAACGCCAACGCCTGTTCCAGTTTGGCTACGCTACGGCTGGCGGCGGAAGGAGAAGTGCCTAATCGACGAGCGGCGGCGGAAAAACTGCCGCTCTCTACCACCTGAACAAACATGGCCATTTCGGCCAGCAGTGAATGAGAGAGATTTGTGCTCACAGCGCAAAGGTCCATTGTAATGTTGACGGATTATCCTTTGATTATGGCATGAATATAATGGGCTCTCTAATCAGGAGAAAAACCATGACCGAACGACTTTATTATTACAGCGACGATTTACAAGGCGAAGCGCAGGTGCTGGTCTGCACCCCGATTGAAGAGGGTGGATACGCGATAGAGCTGGACGCCACGCTGTTTCACCCTCAGGGCGGCGGTCAACCGGCCGACGGCGGCCAACTTGGCACTGTCCCGGTACTACGTGTGGCGCAGCAGGGTGACAAAGTGCTGCATTTTACTGCGGAACCCGTACCCGCAGGGCGGGTGAACGTACAGATTGATGGCGAACTGCGCCGATTGCATACCCGTTGGCATTCTGCCGGGCACTTAATCGGTTGGTTGGGTGAAACGCGTGGCTGGCAACCGGTGAAGGCGCATCATTGGCCGGGCGAAGGGCGAATCACCTTTGCACCGGGCGCGGAACCGCAAACGCTGGATCAGGCTTTCCTGCAAACGGAGCTGGCACGGTTGATTGCGGCGGATTTCCCACGCAAACAACTGGCGGTTGACGGCCTGCGTCAGGTCGGATTTGGCGAACTGCCGGCCTATGGCTGCGGCGGTACTCATGTGCCTTCGCTGGCTGAACTTGGCACGGTAAACATCACTGCGCTAAAGGTGAAAAAAGGGCAGTTGATTGTGCAGTACGAGCTGGGTTGATTACAGAGCCGGCGACTATTTCATCGGCCCGGCCTGTCGTAGCATGGTGCAGAATGCGCACTGGCATCCCGCCTGTGGCAGCGCTGCACAGGTGCCGATGTTGACCGCCTGCGCGTCCAGCGCGTGAAAACCATAAAACAGATTCTCGAGGCTGTTTTCCGCTGCGCGTGCATTTTCCGGCTGCGGTTCGGGCACTTTGGACTGAAACGCGGCGGCTTGCCCGGCCAGCAGCCCAAGGAACAGCAGAGAAAGTTGGATTTTCATTTTCGTCTTCCCGGTTTGGTTTTCGATACGTTATAACAAAACACCTTTTCTGCCAACCGTCACCGCCTTGTGCATTTTCCGCCATTGGTTAGCGAAATTAGTTCGTTCAACTCCCCGCCAATTTGGTTTGTTATCGAGGTTGTGCCTTCCCACTGTTCGCGGCGCCGTCGCTGGTCCTAAAGCCTGTAATCAAGGTGGAAGGTGACGGACATAGTGGGCCTATGTCCTAGCCTGACAACGCTGAGTACAGGTTTTAGGAACGAGGCCCAGAGGGCTGGGTGCATTTCCAACGCCTCTGTGTTGCTCATCGTTTATGCGCCACCGCAAACCTTGACGCTTACGGTTGGTTGCGTAGAGAAATGCTCACCAGCGGCGTTCACGCACAGTGGGGAGGTGCAACCTAATTTAATATTCCGAAATAAAGAAGGCGTGGCACTCTATGTTTAATTTCTCTTTCAATAGATTAACCAGCGGGATAACAGTGGCATTGGGATTGGCGGCGGTGATGAGTCCGGCGCTAGCATCGGTGCAGGGCGGCACGCTCGTCTACCTGGAGCAGCAGGCGCACAGCAATCTTTATCCGCCTTCCGGCGGTTTCTACCCCAACGGCGGCATTCTCAACCAGATCACCGACAAACTGACCTATCAGAACCCTAAAACGCTGGAGATTGAACCGTGGATTGCCGAATCCTGGAGCAGTAACGCCGACAAAACCGAATACACCTTCAAGTTGCGGCCCGGCGTGACCTTCTCCGATGGCACACCGTTGGATGCCAACGCGGTGGCGAAGAATTTCGATACCTTTGGTTTGGGCAATAAAGAAAAACGTCTGCCGGTGTCCGAGGTCATCAATAACTATGACCATAGCGAAGTGATTGACCCGTTAACCGTCAAATTTTACTTCAAGCGTTCGTCACCGGGTTTCCTGCAGGGCACCGCCACCATAGGGTCGGGGCTGGTTTCGCTGGGTACCTTAAACCGCCACTATGACGAACTGGGTGATGCACGCCATATCATCGGCTCCGGCCCGTTCGTGGTCAGCGGCGAGACGCTGGGACGCGAAGTAGATCTTAGCGTGCGCAAAGATTATCAGTGGGGACCCACCAAACTGGCCCAGCAAGGGCGCGCTAATCTGGACGGTATCAAGGTGATTGTCACTGGGGAAGACAGTGTGCGTATCGGCGCATTGCAGGCTGGGCAGGCGGACTTTATTCGCCAGATCCAGGCCTACGACGAGAAGCAAACGCAGGACCAGGGCTTCACTATCTACGCAGCCCCAACGCGTGGCGTCAATGACAGCGTTGCTTTCCGGCCTGATAACCCGTTAGTGAGCGATCTGCGCGTACGTCAGGCGTTGCTGCACGCCACTGACAGCAAGCAGATTGTCGATACGCTGTTCTCCGTTAACTACCCGCAGGCCAAATCGGTGATTGCCTCTTCTGCCGCCGGTTTTGTCGACCTGTCCGCCAAACTGAAATTTGACCCGGAACTCGCCAACCGTCTACTGGATGAGGCGGGCTGGAAAAAGGGCAGTGATGGTCTGCGCGAGAAAGACGGTAAAAAACTGCTGCTGAATATCTATGAATCACTGCCACAGCCGCAGAATAAAGCGGTGCTGCAACTGGTTTCTCAGCAGTGGGGCAAGGTTGGCGCACGTTTGAATATTCTGGCTGGGGATGCCGGCAGCCGGGTGGCGGATAACCTTGATCCACAAAAAACGCCCGCAGCGGTGGTGGAAGTGGGACGGGCCGATCCGGACGTGATCAAAAGCCAGTTCTACCCGACCAACCGTGATGCGCTGTTGCAGCAAGGCGGGACGGGTAAAAACAGCACGTTCAAAGATGACAAGCTCAACGCTTTGCTGTTGGGCATTGCCTCTGAGGTGGATGCGCAAAAACGCCTGCTTATCGCCGGTGAAGCGCAAAACTATCTGCTCGATCAGGCCTACGTGATCCCGTTCTTCGAAGAGCCGCAGGTGTTTGCCGGTGCGCCTTATTTGAAGGGGGTCAGTTTCGAAGCTGTCGGTCGCCCGAGTTTTTACGGTGCCTGGTTAGAGAAACACTAAGGAGGTCATGATGAGCCGATATTTGGCGCGGCGCATTGGGCTGGCGCTGCTGGTGTTGTGGGCGACTTTTAGCCTGTCGTTTATCTTGCTGCAGGTACTGCCCGGCGATGCCATCCTGATTAAGTTTCAGAACCCGGATATGGGGCTCAGTCCGGCCCAGATCGCTGATATGCGCGCCGCCTATGGTGCCGATGTGTCGCTGTGGCAGCAGTACCTGCATGCGCTGGGCAATGTGTTGCGCGGTGACCTCGGGTATTCCATTCAGGCTGGGGTGCCGGTGACCGAACTGTTGGCGACTAACCTGCCCGCGACGCTGCAACTGGCGGTGTTGGGGTTCACGGTAGCGTTGATCCTGGCATTGGCAATTGCTTTTACTTCCAATCTGAGTGGTTTTGGCTGGCTAAGATCGACACTGCAATCGCTACCGTCGCTCTTTGTCTCGGTGCCGACCTTCTGGCTGGGTATCGTGCTTATTCAGGTTTTCTCGTTTCAACTCAAGCTGATCCCGGTGATTAACCCGGGTGAGTGGCAGGGACTGATTTTGCCGATTGTGACATTGGCCGTGCCGATCTCCGCGCCACTGGCGCAGATCCTGATCCGCTGTATTGATCAGGTGCAGACTCAGCCGTTTGTTGCCGTGGTACGCGCCAAAGGTGCCAGCCGTAACCGGGTGCTATGGCGCCATGTAGCCCGCAACGCCATGCTGCCCACATTGACGATTGCGGGCATTCTGCTTGGCGAGCTTATTGCGGGTGCATTAATCACTGAAACCGTATTTGGTCGTAGCGGGTTGGGGCAACTGACCTTACAGGCAGTCCTGAATCAGGATGTGGCGGTGTTACAAGCCATTGTGGTGATCTCGGCCGCCGCTTTCGTCAGCCTCAATCTGTTGGTGGATCTGCTGTTCCCACTGTTGGATCCCCGTCTGAAAATCCACACAGGAGCCGCCGTATGAGCAGTATCTCCTTTGAAAAAACTGTCGTGCATGAGCGTGATTTGGGTGGACTGGAAAGCGAAGGGACCTTATCCACCAGCCGTCCGCGTCGTCGTCGGGTACCGCTGACGCTGCTGCTGGCGTGGGCGGTGATCGCCATTGCGGTGCTCTGGGCGCTGGCACCGCAGTTATTTACCGCATACAGCGGTACAGAAGGCATTGCCAGCGCCCAGAGGCTGGCGCCGGGCGGCGCACATTGGCTGGGCACCGATCAACTCGGGCGCGACCTGTATGCACGTATGGTGTATGGCGCTTCGCAGACACTGTCTGCCGCGTTAGTGGCAGTTGCACTGGGGTTAGTGCTGGGCACAGCGTTGGGGCTGATTGCCGGTGCAGTCGGGGGAATTGTCGATGAGGCAGTGATGCGCTTCGTTGATGTGTTGCTGTCGATCCCCGGTTTGCTGCTGTCACTGAGCATTATTATTTTGTTGGGTTTTGGCACGGTTAATGCCGCCATCGCCGTCGGTATTACTTCGGTTGCCAACTTTGCCCGCCTGGCGCGTGCCGAAGTGGTGCGGGTGCGCCACAGTGATTACGTCGAGGCGGCCTATGGTAGCGGCGGCACCTTCTGGGCGGTGCTATGGCGGCACATTCTGCCGAACTCGCTGACATCGGTGATCGCCTTCTCGGCGTTGCAGTTTGGCAGCGCTATTCTGGCGATCGCGACTCTGAGTTTTCTGGGCTATGGCACCCCGCCGCCGACGCCGGAATGGGGGCTATTGATCGCTGAAGGGCGCAACTACATTTCGACCGCCTGGTGGCTGACGACCTTCCCGGGGCTGGCGGTAGTGGCAGTGGTGTTGGCGACCAACCGCATCAGCCGTTCATTCGGGAGAACCCAACGATGAGCCTTCAGACTGCATTGCAACGATCGGCAGCGACGCCGGTGCTGGAGCTGGATCAGGTGTCTATCGCCTATCAGAGCGCAACCGGCAGCCAGCGTGTGGTTCACCAGGTATCGTTCTCGATCCAGCCCGGAGAAGTGGTGGCGCTGGTGGGAGAGTCAGGTTCCGGTAAAACGACCACCGCGCAGGCGATCATTGGCCTGCTGACGGAAAATGGTCGTCTGGAACAAGGGGCCATCCGCCTCAACGGAACTGACATCAGCCACTGGTCGTCGCGGCGTTTGGACGCCGTGCGCGGCGCGCAAATCAGCTTGATCCCGCAGGATCCGTCCAGCTCGCTCAACCCGGTAAAAACCATTGGCGAACAGGTGGCGGAAATCCTCAATATTCACAGTCGGTTACCGCGTAAGCAGGTGCAACAGAGAGTGGCTGCTCTGTTGACCCGTGTAGGTCTGACGCACCCGGAACTGCGGGCTCGTCAGTACCCGCACGAGCTTTCCGGCGGCATGAAGCAGCGCGTGTTGATTGCGATAGCCATTGCTTTACAACCTGCGTTGATTATTGCTGATGAGCCAACCAGCGCGCTGGATGTCACGGTGCAAAAACGCATCCTCGATCTGATCGACGAGTTACGGCAAGAGTTCGGTACGGCGGTGTTGCTGGTGACCCACGATCTGGCTGTGGCGGCGGAGCGTGCCGACCGGCTGCTGGTGTTTCGCCATGGCCGGGTGCAGGAGCAAGGTGTAACCGCCGCGGTGTTGGGCGCGCCTGCCAGTGATTATACCCGCCAGCTGTTTGCCGACGTACCGTCGTTGCGCCACGCCACGCCGCGGCCACCTATCGGGCATGCCCTGCAAGAACAGGCGATCCAGGTCAATGGGTTAGTGAAAGACTTCCGCCTGAATGGCACCGGTAGCAAAACCTACCGTGCGTTGGATCAGGTGTCGTTTAGCGTACCGCGCGGCACCACCCATGCGTTAGTGGGGGAGTCTGGCTCCGGCAAGACCACGCTGGCGCGCTGCCTGCTCGGTTTTCAACGACCGGACGCCGGTCAAATCATTATCGACGGGGTCGATTTTACCCAGTTGAAAGGCGAAGCGCTGCGACAGTTCCGCCGCCGTATTCAGTTGGTGTACCAGAATCCATTCGGCTCGCTCGATCCATCGCAAACGCTGTATCAGGTGATTGAAGAGCCGTTGCTAAATTTTGAACCACTGGGCAAAGCGGAGCGCTATCGCCGGGTGCGGGATTTGTTTGAACGGGTCGCGCTACCGAATGAATTGCTGAGTCGTAAACCCCGCGAACTCTCCGGCGGCCAGCGCCAACGGGTGGCGATCGCCCGTGCGCTGGTCTTGCAACCACGCGTGCTGGTGCTCGATGAAGCGACGTCGGCATTGGATGTCCGGGTACAGGCGCAGATCCTGCGACTGTTGCAGGATTTGCAGCAGGAACTGGGGCTGACCTATTTGTTTATCTCACACGATCTGGCGACGGTACGGCAGATTTCACACAGTGTTTCGGTGCTGCACCGTGGGGTACAGGTGGACAATGGCGAGACTGGCGAGCTGTTCGCCCTGCCTGGCAGTGATTATACCCGTCAGTTGATTGAGGCCATTCCCGGTCGTCAGTTTAATGCCGAACCGCCTGAGGTTGAGGATGCGATCTATGAGCAGTAAAAGACTCGGTTTTTTCACCCGGTTACTGGATCAGGGGAGTGCGCAGCAGCGCTACCGACTGGCGACCGAACAGATTGCACATGCCGAACGGGCCGGGTTTGATAGCGCCTGGGTGGCACAGCACCATTTTCATGAGGATGAGGGAGGATTGCCTTCTCCGTTGGTATTTTTGGCGCAGGTGGCGGCGCGTACTCGCCATATCCGGCTCGGCACCGGGGTGATCACGCTACCGATGGAGTCGGCCATTCGTGTGGCGGAAGATACCGCCGTGCTGGATCTGCTGTCCGACGGCAGGCTAGAGGTGGGGATTGCCGCCGGTGGTACGCCGTCTTCGTTCAGCGCCTTCGGGTTCGATGCTCAGCAGCGCCACGCAGTGTTCACCGACAACTTCAACATTCTGCTGCGTGCCTGGCGCGGCGAGGCATTGGGTGATGAAACCAATCGCTTGTATCCGGCGGTACCTCAGTTGGCTGATCGGGTTTGGCAGGCCACTTTTTCGGTGGAAGGGGGCGAACGCGCCGGACGCGCCGGTGACGGCCTGATGCTGTCGCGGACTCAACCACGTCCGGCAGATACACCGGATCTGCCGCTAGACGAATTGCAGAACCCGATTATTGACGCCTATCTGGCAGCGTTACCGCCGGGGATCGCGCCGCGCATTATGGGCTCGCGCACGGCATTGGTCACTGACAATGGCCAACTGGCACGAGATTTTGCCGCGCAGGGACTTGGCCGTGGGCTTGAGCGCCTGCGAGCCAGCGGCCATCGCCCGTCTGATGAATCGCTCGATGGGCTGATCCGCGCCTTTGATGTGCATCTTGGCAGCCCGGATCAGGTCATTGCTTCTTTACAGAAAGACAGTGCGCTGGCGCGGGTGACTGACCTGGCATTTCAGGTGCATTCCATTGATCCACCGCATGCTCATATCCTGCGTTCGATTGAATTAATCGCCCGTCATGTTGCGCCTGAACTGGGCTGGCAACGTCGTACACCTATTACTGTCTCCTATGAACATCACGCTGAGGAAAAGGTATGACTGCACAATTGAACAATGAAGACCTGTTGGCTGCGTTGGCAGAGATTGCGCCCGGTTCTGCGCTGGCACAGGCAAGAGCAACACGGCAGGCGGCGACAGATGCGATTCATGCCAGTTACCTTGCGCTGTTTTCCCCCGCAGACGTGGGCGGATTTTCCTTAGCGCAGCGGCTGCAAATCGCGCAGCGTATCAGCGAATGGCATGCAGACAAGCCACTCTCAACGCATTATGCGGCATTGCTGCAACAACAAGGTGGTGCAGAGGAAGGGGCACATTTACAGGCAGCTCTGGATCATGCCGAGCGGCTGGCGTTTAAACCTGCCAGTGCCGACGCGCAACATCTACAGGTGCTCCAACAGGCCGGTTGGTCGCTGGACGATATTGTCACCTTGTCGCAACTGATCGCGTTTGTCAGCTTTCAAAGCCGTCTGCTGACGGGATATAGGTTGCTTGGCGGCAAGCCGATAGAAGAGGGCGCTGTTGGTGCGCCGGTCAGGGCAGGCCGTTGGCGTACCGAATCGACCACGCTGCGTGGTCGCCATGCGCCGCCGGTATTTACGCGTCAGGAACTGGGCTGGGAGCCGTGGATTGCCGCTAAACCGTTGACGGAATTTGACGCAGCAGGTCAGGCGCTGTTGACACGCTTTGGGCATAGCGATTCGGAATATTTCCGTCTGTTGGCCCGCAATCATCCGGTGTTGGAACAGCGGACATTAGCGGATCGCGCGATTTTCTATACCTCGGACGGATTGGAGCGTAAAGATCGTGAACTCGCGGCGACGGTCGCGAGCAAGGTGAATGGCTGCATCTATTGCGCTTCGGTACATGCTCGCAAGGCAGCGCAATTGTCCAGGCAGGCGGATGAGGTGCAACGTCTGCTGGACGTAGCGCCGGGAGAGATATTGAGTGAAGGGCAAGAAGAACCGTGGCGCGTGCTAATAGACTTTGCCGCTGCATTGTCTGCTACGCCGCCGCAGGCTAATGCTGCTCATCTGGCGGAGCTGCGCGGGTTGGGGTTGGATGAGCTAGCCCTGTTGGATCTGGTACAGTCAACGGCCTTCTTTGCCTGGGCGAATCGGCTGATGTTGACCCTTGGAGAACCCTTCGACGATCGGTAAAGTGAGTGCAAAGCCCTAGCTGAAATAACCGGGGATACGTTATTCGCCCCGGTATAATTAAAATAATAATTACTGTTCCCTACACATTATTAACCTGATTAACAAATACACACATCTCTTGTCATTATCATGACGAATAATTCAAATTGAAAAAATTGCCCCATCACCCCTAATACTCCGATACTCAGCCCATCAGTGAATTTAATTCAAAAATAGACAGCTAATTTTGGCAGGACGCATTTTCGATGGGATACGGCGCGATGGGAAGTTTTTTTAAGCAGGTATATCGTTATTCTCATACACGGCCTTACCGGCACAATGAAAACCTCTGGCCGTATGTGAAAATTGAACGTGCAGAAAGCGGAGAAATTGCGGTATTAGAGTACAAAAGACAAACAGTGCCGATAGTGACCTTGTCAGCATTGAAAGACAGTTGGCAGGGGCCGGTATTGCTGACGGCAACGGGACCCTCGGTAAAAAAAATGTGCTTTAGCGATATCCCGGATATGCCGGCTATCGGAGTCAACGGTGCCTATTCCTTAAGCCAACAGGTGCGCTTTCGCTTTTACGTGATTGTCGATATGGGCTTTATCGATCGGCGGCCGGATATTATCCAGGATATTATCCTTGAGTCTGACTTAATCCTGTTTACGACGGTACACGGCGTGGCGAAAATAATTGACCGGTTCACGTTGGCCGGGGTGAAATGCCGGTTTGCCGTGGTTGAGGACGCAGCCTTCAAAATTTATAACCCCAAAATCAATCCGCTGGCTTTGTGGGAGCATTATCGCCATGATCAGTGTGTTGATTTCTCGCCGGTCTGTAAATCCATCGCATTTAGCCATGACATTCGACATGGTATTTTCGATGCCGGTACCGTGGTGTATTGGGCTTTTCAGATAATTGCCTTTTTGGGGTTTAAACAGCTCTTTATTGCAGGGCTGGATATGAACAATTTCCACTTGCCACGATTTTATGAGACACCGGAAAACCAATTGCCAACCTTCTTACCGGAGAAGGTTGATGACCTGATTATCCCGGCGTTTAGTCATGCTGGAGAAAGAATGAAAAAAAAGAATATTGTCGTAAGGAATTTTTCGTTGGGGAGTGCCATAGATACAAGTATTTTTGAAAAGGTTGATTGTAATGATTTTTTCAAAAAGAACTGATGTAACGGCATTGATCTCTGTTTACGCTTTTCTGGCATTCTCTTTTTTCAGTGCTATTTTCTGTGGTTTCACCCGGGTAAATAATTTATTCCATATCGCAGCATTTTTCTTCCTGCTTACGTTGCTCTCCAAACCTGCATTTCGACAAGTCTGGCTTAACAGACGTTCGACGGTGGTGGGGATACTGCTGGCCGCATGTTTTCTCACCTATTACTCTGCCAGTAATCTCTGGGGGGGCACGCCGGATAATATGGCGTCAACTTTGACGCACAGTGCTTATATCCTGATTTATCTTGGCCTGTTGATCACTGTGCTGGAAAGTCCACGACGTACACTTTTACTGTGCGGGGTGATCGCCGGCATCACCTTGCTATGCCTGTATCTGGCATGGGTTGATTACCGTGTAATTTATACCCTAAGAGAAACATCTGACGCCAATCCCGGCCCGCGTAATGTGATAGACCTTGCCGGCTATGCTGCGTTGGGGATTATTTTAAGCCTGATTGTTTTTCGTGATACCCAACAAAAAAAAGCCCTTCTGTCGATCCCGGTGCTTTTTGCTTTTATGGTGCTGACGCAAAGCCGTGGGCCTTTGATTGCCCTGCTAGCCGCACTGGCATTAACCACATCCTACTTGGCACTGAATAAAAAAACGGTTTTTTCTATTGTGGCCGCGATGATACTTGCCGCAATGGTGGTTGTTTTTTCACCCATTGGCGAGATGCTGATTACACGTTTTGAAGAACTGTATCAGCAGAGTTTTGTACGAATGAGTATTTGGCAGCATAGTGGGATGTTGATAGCGCAGGCGCCATTTTTTGGCTATGGATTTGATAAAGAACTGACGTTCACCAATTACACCGGCGAGTTTATTCATACGACGCATAGCTTGTACCTGGGGGCATTACTCAAGGGGGGGCTGGTCGGGTTTAGCCTGTTTGCAGGATTACTGGTATTTGGCGCAGTGCTCGCTGTACGCCATCTCAACGCCGGGCGACGGCTGGAAGCCGCATTGTATTTTTTCATGCTGATTTTCTATTGCTCGCAGGGCATGTTTGTTATCGCCAATCCGGCCGAGTTTTGGTACCTGTTTTGGTTCCCGTTGGCCATGGTGTTTGCCCAACCTACCCATGCGATCGCTGATCAGCCGCGTTGAAGCGCAGCCGCCACTTTATCAAAAACCTGATGCTCAGTGATGATGCTAAGCGGCTGGCGACGTTGGGCTGCACTGAGCTGTATCGTATCCGTGGGCACGTACATAACCTGATGCAACTCGCTATTCTGATAGGGGCCAGTATGCTGCGGATTTGCCGTGACAAACAGGCTGACGGTGGGGGTTTTGAGGGCAATGGCCAGATGCAGGGGGCCAGTGTCGCCGGTGACCAAAACCTGCATGTTTGACATCACTGCCAGCAGTTGCGGCAGGGTGGTTTTACCCATGTGGCTGACCACGCGTTGTTGCTCGGCAGCCGTCAGTCCGGCCATGAAGGCCTTTTCGATGGCTAGCTCTTTAGGGGTGCCAATTAACTCAATCTGGTTGTGTGGCGAGTGCGCCAGCAGCAGTTTGGCCAGATGAGTAAAACGTTCAACGGGCCAGCAACGTAAGGTTTCGGAAGCCCCCATTTGGAAACCAATCAGGGTTTTGCCGCTGGTTTTATTCACCGGTGGAAACTCAATGGGAATAAACATCTCGGTATTGTCTGTGCGGCACCCCAATTGCGCCACCAGATCCAACTTGCGCTGAATTAAATGCCCGCCGGTGCTGCGGCTGACTCCGCTCAGCCAGGGCTCCATGCCGGTGGCCTTGTTGCCGTAAGCATCTTTGAACACATAGTGGCAACCGGCGGTAATGGCGACAATGACGTCATAAGGGGATTTGGAGTGAAGGATGATCGCCAGTTCAGGCTTATGTTTACGCAGCTGGTGAATAACGCTGAGCATGTCTTTTGCTTTATGATCCCAATAAATAACATCATTAAAGAAACGACTTTCTGCGACCAATTGTTTGTTTTTATAGCTTGAAATAAGCGTGATGTGTGCCGTTGGGTAGCGTTCACGCACCGCGCGAATAGCTGGCGTATTAAACATAAGATCGCCAAGTGCGGTGGTGGAGAAAATAACAATGCGATTAAACGTCAGGCCCGGATGAAAACTGGCTTTTTCTTTAACGCTGCCGCCGAACCGGGTGTACACCTGCAGACAGGCGTTGGCTGCCGTTATTTTCCATTGTTTTGACATCTTATTTCACTTTGAGTTGATTGGCGTGCCGGTCTGACGGACACATCATATGATGTTTATCCTAACGGGCCAATGGGCGGCAATATATTGCTACATATACTTGCGCAACCTTAATAAAGGGGCAGCAAACTGCCCCTTTTGGCGAATCAACGTTGCCAAACTTGCGGGCTGCGTGGCGTATCCACTCGGTAATCCGAGTAGTGACGAGTGAAAATATCGCGTCCCAACTCGTGAGCGGCCAGCAGTGGATTGCGTGGATCACGGCTGATTTCACCGCGGTTGTTGCCTGCCCCCTGTACCACGCCGACAAACTCGGAATGCGTATAGCGACTGAACTCCTGAATCTGATGCACAATCCCCATAGCACCACCAGGGTACGTTTCCTCTGAGGCCACGGTCAGCCCGATGCGCTTACCGCTCATACGCTGGTGCACCTGTTCCGCATCGGGGTAGGTGCTGGCGTAATAGCTAAAAGAGCGATCGAAAAAGGCTTTGGTTTGCGCCGACATGCCATACCAGTAAAGTGGGGTGCAAAACACAGCCGCGTCCGCAGGCAGAAAATGTGTCAGGAACAGTTCACCGTAACGGTCGGAAGGCGGTGCTGCATGGCGCTCATCCGCTAGAAAACCGCTGATGTAATCATCTAGAAAATGCAGGCTGGCTATTGTTCCTGCCTCGGCGGCGCCGGTCATCACGGCTTGGGCCAAAGCGGCACTGTTGCCGTCACGGCGTGGGCTGCCGACCAATACGATAAGATGTTTTGGGTGATTAGATGAATTCATGTAACTCTCCGTTTGCTAGCAACGAGTGTGAATAGTCAATTTACGGCGTGTTCAGCGTCAGCGACAAATGAGCTTTACTCTGCCAGGATGAATTGAATTCACCTTTACGGAACCAACACCATGTTTGCCACGCTGCCGGTTACTGCGTTACGCACCTTTGAGTCCGCTGCCCGCTTGCGCAGTTTTAAACAAGCCGCACTGGAGTTGGCGGTTACGCCGACGGCGGTGTCACATCAGATCAAAGTCCTTGAACAGCAATTGGGTTTCGCCTTGTTCGATCGGGTACCGCGCGGCGTGCGATTGACGCAGAAGGGTGAACGCCTGTTTGCCAGGGTGCACACTGCGCTGCTTGATGTGGCAATGACGTTGGATGCGCTACGCCCTGTACCCAGCGCCGGCTCATTGTGTGTTTCGGTCACCCATTCATTCGCTGCACTGTGGTTAGTCCCGCGTCTGGGGCGGTTCTATCAGGCCTATCCGCATTATCTGGTCCGCCTGGAAGCCTGCGGCGAGGTTATTGACCTACAGCAGGACGCCAGTGTGGACATTGCTATTCGCTACAGCAGTGCAAACTACCCGCAGTTGCATCTGGCGGCGCGGCTGGAGGAGAGTTTTGGTGTTTATGGTGCCCCAGGTCTGTGCGCAGCGGAACAGCAGACGCCCGCACTGATCACTGTTCGCTGGCATGACTCTACCTTGTATGAAAACGGCTGGCGCGAGTGGTGTCAGGCTGCCGGGGTTGATTGGTGGCAACAGCACACGACGTTACGGGCGTATGACGAAGAGCATTATGCGTTGCAGGCAGCGGTGGCTGGGCAGGGGCTGGTGTTGGCCAGTTCGGTGATGGTGTCCGATCTGGTACGTAATGGCTTATTGGTTTCCTATCGTCCGGAAATACGCGTGCCGGGTGCCGCTTATACCGCACTGTGTGTACCGGGTCGCGAACGACATCCGCCGGTACGGGCGTTCCTGGATTGGCTGCAACAAGAGCTCCTGCGCTGAGCAATAGCACAAAATAAAAGTTTTGCTGGTGTGAGTCATGGGAATATCAGATAACGTTGTTATTCCATACCCATGAGAGAGATGTCCATGAGCCAGCCAAGAATTTCCGATCACCCGATTGATGCGCAGTTTATTGAACGTTGGTCGCCGCGCGCGCTGGCGAATGATCCTATTGACGATGCAACCCTGCTGAGCTTCTTTGAAGCCGCGCGCTGGTCGCCCTCAGCGTATAACGTTCAGCCATGGCGCTTTGCCTACAGCAAACATGGTTCGGCCAGCTGGGACAGCTACCTGGATTTCCTGGTTGAATTTAACCGCGGTTGGGCGCAACACGCTTCGGCGCTGGTGGTGGTCATCTCCAAAACCACCAGTTTGAACGGTGAAAAAGAAGTGAGTAACCCAAGCCACGCCTTCGATGCCGGTGCCGCTTGGGCTAACCTGGCGTTGCAGGCACATTTGAAAGGCTGGCTGACCCACTGCATGGGGGGCATCCATCACGATAAAATCAAAGCTGCGCTCAATCTGCCTGACAACTATCAAGTGCATGGCATCGTGGCTATCGGTAAAGCGGGGGATAAATCCCGTCTGCCTGAGTTCCTGCAGCAAAAAGAGATCCCTTCAGGCCGTTTGCCACTTGAGCAGACTGTGGTGGAAGGGCTGAACTTCACCCTGTAATAGATCTTCAAAGACTGATTAGCCCGCAGGGTTTCGCTCTGCGGGCTTTTTTATGCCGTAAGACGTTGAGGTAAAACTTTGTGAGTATGTCCATGGCCACAATGATCGCTATATAATGTTTTATATAGCGATCATTGTGAGAAAAGGGGGTTCCATGAACAATCACTTCGGCAAGGGACTGATGGCCGGTTTAAAAGCGCAGGACGCCAGCCCACCCGATCAGTTATCCCGGTTCTGCTGTGACTACAAACGGGGTTTTGTGTTGGGGTATGCCCACCATTTGGCGGAAAGCTTAGGAGATGAAAATCAGGCAGCGTTCGAGGCCGGGCTGCTTTGCCGGGCCTACGATCTCAATGGGGAGCTGATGAGTGAGTTCTTCTCTGGCGGCGCTAATCGCTTGGCCGAGAAATTTTTCTGCGCAGGCTATAACCGGGACCCACAACGTTAAGCGTCATCCGTTTAGGGCCTGACAGCGTCAGGCCTTGTTCATCACTACCACCAGGTAAATGCAGGTTTCGGCGCTCTCATTTTTGAATACACAATCGGTGGGCGGACCGAGTTCAAGGCAATCACCTTCAGCCATCTCATGGCGGGTTTCGCCTTCCTGAAACACCAACGAACCTGACAGCACCCAAAGCAGTTGCCGCATAAAAGCGTAGGCTGAGGCTGGCATGGGGATCTCCGCGCCGGCAGGCAGTTCAATGCGCACCAGATCGAGTGGCATATCCGACTGCGGAGACACATGACGGCGGATGTAGCCACTGTCGGGATCGACCCAAACCGGCTGATCCTGTTGGCGCATCAACCGACCTTCTTGCGTTTCCGCCCGGGCGATCAGTTTTGACATGCTCAGGCCGAACGCGCCAGAGAGGCGACCTAGCAACATCGCCGTAGGGCTACTGTCACCGCGTTCAATTTTGTGCACCATGGCACGCGAAACTCCGGCCCTTTCGGCCAGATCGGACAATGACCAATGGCGTGCTTCACGTTCGATGCGGATCCGCGCGCCGATGCGTTGATTTAGGTTGTCTAATTTATTATTCATATCGTAGTATGATAGTGGACGGTCAACCAAGAGGTCAACATGCTTATCCGTAACGCGACTATAACCGATAGTGCAGGTATTGCGGCTATCTATAATGATGCTGTGCTTAATACGACGGCGATCTGGAATGAACTTAGCGTCGACGCGGCGAACCGTGAGGCCTGGATGGCGGAACGGCAAGCTGCGGGTTATCCGGTATTGGTCGCGGTTAATGAGGCGGGTGAGGTGATGGGGTATGCCTCATTTGGTGACTGGCGGGCCTGGGATGGTTACCGGCACACTGTCGAACACTCGGTTTATGTCCGCAAGGATTGCCGTGGTGGCGGAGTGGGTAAAACGTTACTGATCGCTCTGATTGAGCAGGCGCGGGCAATTGGCAAACATGTGATGGTGGCGGGTATTGAGTCCGGTAACCATGCCTCCGTGCAGTTGCACATCAATCTGGGGTTCGAGATGGTCGGACGGATGAGCGAAGTGGGCGCCAAGTTCGGTAAATGGCTGGATTTGACCTTCTTGCAGTTAAAACTCGATGACAACAACGAGCCACCGGCCCGTTAATCGTGCCGAAAAATTCAGGATCGCTATGAATATCATGCTATTGCTGCTGGTGGCCGCCGGGATCAGTCTGGTTATCCAGAACCTGCTAATGGTGCGTATTACTGAAAGTGTGTCGACGGTGTTGATTACGTTGGTGATCAACTCCAGCGTTGGCCTGTTGTTATTGATGGGGTTATTGTTTGCCAAAAACGGCGTGAGCGCGTTGGCGGAGGTGACTGGCACACTCAGGATATGGATGTTGCTGCCCGGTTTGCTGGGTTCATTTTTTGTTTTCTCCGGTATCCTGGGCTACCAGAAGCTGGGGGCGGCGACTACCATTGCCGTCCTGGTTGCCAGCCAGTTAGTTGCGGGGCTGATGGTGGATATCTACAAAGCCGGGCCAGCGGCACTGCGCGAAAATTTGCCTGCACTCTTGGGCGGTGTATTGTTGGTCATTGGTGCTTTTCTGGTGGCTAGGCGAAGTTTTTGAACGCTAAAAGGCCCGCTCAGTTTCCCCGAACGGGCTAATCTGCATCTTAGTCAATCAGAATGACAACGTCATACCAGCATAATAAGCGCGGCCGGGTTCGTTATAAGTCGACGCACCTTCGTTTTCACGATACAACTCCTTATCAAACAGATTACTTATGCCTGCATTCAGACGCAGGTTCTTGGCCAGATCATAATTCACTCCAACCGCTGCTACGGAATAGGCCCCCACCTCATTGGTTGCCAGCGAACCCACTTCATTGCGGATTTCGGCATACTCACGTGGTTTCTGACGGCCATAAAAGGTCCAGGTGACATTGGTTGAAAGCTTATCGGTCAACTGATAATCCAGCATGGTATTGACGGTGTATTTGGGGATCACGGAAAGTGGATTGCCGGTCTCCTTGTTCTCTGATGTGATCATGTAGGTAGCATTGGTGCGCCAGCTAAGCCGATCTTTGATCACCGGGATCACCAGGCTGCCTTCTAAGCCTTCGACCACCGCTTTGCCGCCATTTTCCCAGCGTAAAATGTTGTAACCGTTAGAGGCGTAGCCCACCAGATCGGTACCCGAGACGATTTTATTTTTATAATCGTTACGGAAGTAGGTGATACCGGCATTGAATCCTTCATAGGCGAATTCCAGACCAATCTCTTTGTTAATGCTGACTTCGGGATCTAAATCGTTGTTACCCATCAGGTAGCAACTTCCTGAGGCAATATTATTTGGGCATCCGTTGCCACGGGTAGAAAGCAGGTAGCCTTCGCTGGATTGGTACAGGTTAGGGGCTTTAAATACGCGTGCAATGCCCGCTTTCAGTTTGAAGTAGTCGCCAAGCTCTTGTGAAGCGTTGAGACTCGGGCTCCAGTTACTGCCGAATTTACTGTGATAATCGAAACGCAGGCCGGGAATCAGCAAAGTACCGGGTACGGCTTCGATATTATCTTCGAAATACAGAGCGCTAAGTTCAGCACTGTTTTTAGCACTGCGGCCGCCAGGATCGCCGGATATGTCGCCAATGGTGATGCCGCTGGCGTCCGTGACCTGCATGGATGCGGGGTCGTTAAGCTGTTCCCGGTTCCACTCTGCACCGAGCGTCATGGTTTGGTCTAACCACAGGTCTAACGGAAGTGTCACTTCACCGGTAGTTCTGACATTTTGCAGCCGACTGGTCGTGTATTGGTCGCTGTTTATCATCCCTTCCACACGCCCGGTAGACCCTTCTTGCAGGCGGGTATTATTGGTTTTTTCGTAATAGACGCCGACGCGTGACTGCCCCCAATCCCAGATGCCGTTATGGGTGATGCCATAGGTCTGGCGATATAGACGGTTGGTTTCTTGCCCGTACAGTGATGACACCAGATCGTTCGGGCTAAGGTTACCGTTGCTGTACTGGGTATCGCCGGCATAGATATTCCCCTGGCGGCTGTAGCCCAGCTCAAAATCAACGATCTGCGTTGGGGTCATTTTCCAGGAGAAGAGGGCATTGACGTCTTTGTTGCGCACGCCTTCGTGACCGGCAGCATAGGAACCGTTTTGTGCCGTGTTGATATCAGCAGCATCGGCGTCGGTTTTGTTGAAGTTTCCGTATAACCGCATGGTGAGTGCATCGTCAGCTAATGGGCCGCTGAGGCTAAAGTTAGTGCGCTTTGTCGCCCCCTCTTTGTCGTTTTCTGGCTGATTGGTAAACAGAGATAAACTTCCGTGCCAGTCGTTAGTTGGGCGCTTGGTGATGATATTGATTACCCCACCTGCGGCACCGGAACCGTAACGTGCCGCCGCCGGGCCCCGCAGAACCTCGATACGTTCAACCATTTCTGCTGGCACCCAGTTGGTATCGCCGCGGGTATCTCTTTCGCCGCGCCAGCTATAGCGGACCGAATTACGTGACGTGGTCGGGACGCCGTCGATCAGGATCAGTGTATTTTCTGGCCCCATCCCGCGTATATCGATCTGACGGTTATTGCCCCGGCTGCCGCTGGCGCTGTTACCGGTGAGGTTCACGCCAGGCATTTTTCGAATAATGTCGGATAAATCATTGACCGGAGGATCCTTGGCGATGTCTTCAGCGGTAATAATGGAGACGCCAGGTTGCTGTTTTAATTGTTCCTCTGCCGGTGCCAAGACCACCATTTCTTCACTTTCACCCGCCAGATCATCAGCGGCATAGCCGCTACCGCTAATCAACCCTGCCAGCAGTATCGCGCCCGGTCTCAATTTGAAAGCTTTTGTGTAAATCATGCATCTTATCCCTGAAAGTGTGTGCAAATATTATTGAATGATTATGGTAACGATAATCATTTGCATTTATCGTAAAGGAAGTGCAAATTCACAATATCTCCACATTCTGTTTCAGGCGGCTCAGGCATGCAGGGAATGCATAATCTTTATGTTTAATTCAGTGAGTAAGAGGTGGGATCAAACGGTGGGATGAGTGTACATAAAGGCCCGTTCGGGTTTGAGCGAAGGGGCCTGATAATGGCGTACTAGTAAATTTTAATAGGCAAAAGCGGCCCGGTGCTTGCGAATAAACGCAGGCCAGCGCACAGGCTCTCTGCCTGCTATTTCCGGGAAGTTATCAAACGTTTCCTCGACGCCGGGAATATCACGTTCGGCAATGCGCCGCAGGTTGTCACCCACGCAATTCATATAAGCCATTTCGGCTCCGGATTGCCGCATATTCTCGAGGAAAACGCGGTGATCATGTGCTTCATAGCGGAACGATTGGCCTAGTATTTCGGTCATCATGGCAGCGATCTCGCCATAAGACTTGGCGTCATAACCCAGACGATAAGTTTTGCCCGCGTGTTTTTCAGGATGCAGCAGTGAATAGGCCGCTGCCAGCGCAACGTCTTCACCATCCACCCAACTGAAAGGGGCATCGCCGGTGTATTGCTCAATGACGCCGTTGATGACCGCCGGAACACCGCCGTAGCCGATCAGATTTTGCATAAAGCACTCTGGTCGTAAATGCGTGAAGGAGAAATCTAAGGCTTCAATATAACGTTCGATCAGTTGATGCCAGGCCCAGTGTGCAATAGTGGTATCGTCACGGCCGCAGGCGCCCAGGTGCACAATATGCTGCACACCTGCGTGTTTTGCCTTGTCGAGAAACACTTTGCTCTGACGCAACATGTCGACGGTGTAACCGGTTGCCAGAAAGACACGGTCAATGCTGTGTAGCGCGGGCACCAGCGTGTCTTCTTTATCAAAATCCATAATGACAGTGCGAATACCTTGAGCCTCAAAAGGCGCAGCTTTTTGCGATGAGCGCACGGCAGCGACCAGAGTGATGGAAGGGTCCGTCTGGAGAATACGCAGAGTATCACCGCCTATCTGGCCGGTGGCACCGGTAATCAGCACCCTGGGTTTCGTTATGCGCATGAATAAACTCCTTTTGTTTATAACTGAATAAGGCATGGGTCTAATGCCTGGCGATAGAGAGGAGTTTACTGAGAAAAATATTCCTATTTAGGCTATAAATTACCAAGTTTATGGAATTAAATTCATCAATTTGGTGGGCTATGTATTCTTCAGAAAGACTGAAAGGTATCGACTTGTTTGTCTGTGTGGCGGACATGGGCAGCTTTACTGCCGCCGCAGAACGCATGAATTTGACCAGCTCTGCTATCAGTAAAGGCATTGCACGTTTAGAAGCGCGTTTGCAGGTTAGGTTGTTTCACCGCACCACGCGGCGATTGTCACTGACTGATGCGGGGGTAACGTTTTATCGCACGTGCACCGGCGTGCTTGGCGAACTGGAGGAGGCGGAACTCTCAATACAGGCCGAAAACGCCCAACCACAGGGTAAAGTGCGTGTTGATCTGCCTGCTTCCTATGGCCGTCTGCATGCATTACCGGTGATCCTGAAGCTGATTGAGGATCACCCGTTGTTGATGCCGCATATCTCCTTTTCTGATCGCTTTGTTGATCCTGTAAGAGAAGGTATCGACATCATCGTACGTATCGGTGGCGCTGATATTTGGCCAAATACCTTGGGGCATTGTTATCTGGGGGCACAACGACATATTTTTTGTGCTTCACCGTCCTACGTGAAAAAGCGGGGTACACCGGAAACCGAGCAGGATTTAGAAAATCACAGCTGCGTGGTTTACGGCGAAGGAAACGGTCTGCCCACGCCCTGGCATTTTGCCGGAGTGCAACCCAACAGCAGCGAGAAAAAGGTGTTACCCGCGCGGGTGGCGATCGGCGATGCAGAAGGGCAGCTCACCGCGGTATTGGCAGGGCACGGCATTGCACAATTGCCCACCTGGTTGGTGAAACGACAGCTTGAAGAGGGTACCTTGGTTGAAGTGTTATCCCATCTGGCCACCGATGGTCTGCCGATTAATTTGGCTTGGCTCAAAAGCCGTCAGGCATTACCTAAAGTCCGTGCATTGCTAAAGATCCTGACCGACAATCTGGGCCCATCAGGCAGTAGGCTGGGTCCTTTTTGAAGTGGTGATGACTGTTAATTATTTGAAAAATAGTAAAAATTAAGGTTTTTCTTCCATGAAAGGTTACTCCCCGGCATGAATAAAAACTACGGCGGTATGTTGTAGTGGCAATCCAAAGGCCCTTGTTATTGTGTTGGTTGTTAAATGCAAAAAGGGGACATTACTAACAGCACGGGGGGTTGATAAATAGGGCGCAGATTATCTTGGTGGTTCAAAATCGCAGGACTTTAATGCAGCACACCACATTCCTTTGATGAAATAAGAAAAGCCGTGACCCGGATAAGTAAGCTTTATACGATGTGTTCGTAAAGTGAAAGGGGCTGGAATCCATAATCCAGCACGCGTACGTAATTTTAATGACCTGGAGATTGTGCTATGTCCGTTATGGACGCGCTTCTGGCGTTTAGTTTTGCCGCTGTACTGTTGACCTTAACACCGGGCCTGGATACCGCACTGGTATTAAGAACGGCGACTGTTGAAGGCAGAAAACAGGCCGTTCATGCTGCGCTTGGTATCAGTGTCGGCTGTTTAATATGGGGGGCGGCGGTAGCCTTCGGCTTGGGTGCACTTATCGCTGTTTCAGAACTTGCTTATGACATTCTAAAGTACTGCGGCGCAGCTTATCTGACATGGCTAGGCATAAATATGTTGCTGCGTCCAAGGAAGCAATTTGCAGTCGCAGCTACTTCCGGAAAGCCTGCTTCAAACTGGTTCTTGAAAGGCATTCTCGGTAATGCCCTGAATCCTAAAGTGGGTATCTTTTATGTTTCTTTTTTACCCCAATTTATACCACAGGGGCATTCACCCGTTATCTGGACTTTTGCGCTGGTGAGTATTCATATGGCGATTGGTATTACCTGGTCAATGATGTTGATTGGTGCAACGCGTCCGCTGGCATCCCTGCTGCAAAAAGAGAAAGTGATCCGTTGGCTGGATCGTACAACAGGTATGATTTTTCTGTTATTTGCAGCCCGGCTGGCGTTCAGTAAGCGCTAAACAACCTTTTAAAAAGAACGCGGCCAGTTAACCGATGACGATTAACTATTCCTGAATCAATCAGCTTGGTTTGTTCTCACGTATAGCTTTTAATCCGGCCAGAGAGAAAAGTTTGAAATGCGTCGTGAGCACTTTCGTTTGCATCGCGACGATTTCCTTCACAGGTCCTGGTATACGATTACCCGCCACCATCAGCATCATACAGGGTGCAACTACACTCAGCATGCAAGGGAGCAAGCGGGGATCTTCTGCTGAGAGACCTGCTGCTTCACCCACAATCCGCCTTACCGACTGAATCTTTCCAGCACCTTCAGCATTAATAAAATCACCGAGTTGTGCTGATGGAGACAACATCTCACGTGCAAACACTCTGCCATGCCAGTCATCCGGATTGCTCAGTTTTGACAGAAACGTTTCCAGAAAAGTGCCTAACTTATCTTCTGCGGGTAGCTCAGATGCAGCAAGTCGTGCGAGTTGCTCACCATCCAGATAATGGTGATGGGCATGTGTCAGTACAGCGAGATATAACCCGTCACGTCCACCAAAGTGATAGTTGATTGCAGCCAGATCAACACTGGCTTTTTTAGCAATTTCTTTGTTAGTGGTCTGTGCAAATCCCTTTTCTGCGATCAGCTCTCCTGCTGCTTCGAGGATGCTTTCCCGGGTGATATTCCCATCGCTTCGGCGCGCTCTGCTCATAATCCACAACTTCCAGATAAGTTAATTCGACAAGAAGGGTTTATTATTACACAATTAAAGTTTAAATTGAATTTAAACTAAGTGTCTCAGGGAACATCAGGACATTTTTATGATGAATAAAAAAATCATCGCCGGGGT
The DNA here is from genome assembly GCF_001590905.1 of Serratia grimesii NBRC 13537. Classification (GTDB taxonomy): domain Bacteria; phylum Pseudomonadota; class Gammaproteobacteria; order Enterobacterales; family Enterobacteriaceae; genus Serratia; species Serratia grimesii. Next base: position 418,004 of record NZ_BCTT01000003.1, on the reverse strand, counting down.
AGTTGTTGTGGCTCTTATCATTGCCGTGGCGACTTTCTGGCTGGTTGGTCGTCACGATGGAGATAAGCGTCACTTGACGCTGCATGGAAATGTCGACATTCGCCAGGTCTCACTGGCATTCGAAGACAGCGGCCGTATTAGCACGCTCACTGTCGATGAGGGCGATCAGGTTCGTGCCGGACAGGTTATCGCCACGCTGGATACTCGTGCGCTGAAAATTCAGGAGCAGCAGGCCCAGGCGCAGCTAGATGCGCAGAAGCAAACGGTGCGTGAACAGCAGGCTGGGGCAAGGCCTGAAGAACTGGCTCAGGCCCGAGCCCAATTGTCCTCGGCACAGGCCCAATTACAAAAAGCAACTGAAGACATCAGCCGCATTCAACGCATTTCCGCCAGCACAGGAGGAAAGGGGGTCAGTAAGCAGGAACTGGACACGGCCCGCAGTAATCTCCGTATCGCCCAGGCTAACGTGAAAGAGCGTCAGGCCAGCCTGACGTTGATGGAAAAAGGTGTGCGCTCAGAGCAACGTGAAGCTTCCGTTGCGCAGGTTCGCGCTACCGAGGCACAGCTGGCGTTGATGCAATACCATCTCTCGCAGGCAGAATTACGTTCTCCTGTAGATGCAGTGGTCCGGGCACGTCTTCAGGAACCCGGTGACATGACCGGTCCACAAAAAGCGGTCTATACCCTGGCTCTTAGCAAGCCGAAATGGGTCCGCGTATGGCTGAATGAAGGTGATCTGGGGCGTGTGAAATCTGGCATGCCGGCAGAGGTCTTCACTGATTCATTTCCGGATAAACCAGTAACTGGCAAAGTTGGGTTCATTTCATCTGTGGCTGAGTTCACGCCAAAATCTGTCCAGACTGAAGATCTGCGAACCAATCTGGTATTTGAAGTCCGCATTGTCGTTGACGACCCTGATAACGTTCTGCGTATGGGGCAACCCGCAACGGTGACTATCAATACTCAGCCAGAGAATCAGCGCGATGCCAGTAACTGATAATCAGCATGTCGTCATTGCACACGACTTGGTGCGTCTGTTTCCAGGTGTCACCAAAAATGCTCCTGAAACGCGTGCACTGGATGGCCTGACGCTTAACATTCGTGCTGGGGAGTTGACTGCGCTGGTTGGCCCTGATGGTGCGGGGAAAACCACCTTTCAGCGGCTGATTGCCGGGCTTTATGAACCCAGTTCAGGCAGCTTGACCGTATTGGGCACAGATGTGACCGCAGATCCGCAGTCAGTGCAAAACCGCATCAGTTACATGCCGCAGCGTTTTGGGCTGTATGAGGATCTCAGCGTGCAGGAAAATCTCGATTTGTACGCGGATTTGCATGGCGTTCCCTCGCAGGTCAGACAAGAACGCTTCGAACGACTGCTGTCGATAACCGATTTGACCCGCTTTACGGCGCGCCCAGCCGGAAAGCTCTCAGGTGGTATGAAGCAAAAGCTGGGGTTGGCCTGCACGCTGGTGCGTTCCCCTGATTTGCTGCTGCTTGATGAACCGAGCGTCGGGGTTGATCCTCTCTCTCGTCGTGATCTTTGGAAAATCATCGAACAGCTGGTTAAAGATGAAAAACTGAGCGTTATCATCAGTACCGCCTATATGGACGAGGCCGAGCGCTGCGCGCAAATTTATGTGATGAATCAGGGCAAAATCCTCGCAGAGGGTAAACCTGAAATGCTGCGTCAGAAGGCCGCAGGTAGAACATGGTTGGCCGTTCCTGCACAAGGCACTAAATCACGTATTTTACAGGCTCATCTACTCGAAAAGCGCGACGCCATTGCTGATGCAGTACCCAAAGGCGATGCCGTCCGCTTTATCTGCCTATCTGCCGATGATAAAACCACACCGCGTGAAGTGAATGCCACTCCGAGGGAAGCAGAACTGGAAGATGGTTTCATGTTGTTATTGCATCAAGCACAGCAGCACGATTCGACTGCGCCTGGCGGGCCGGTAAAAGCGGAAATGGTCTCCGCACAAAACAGTAATAGCGACAGTGACGAGCCGGTCATCGTCGTGAAAGATCTGGTGCGAAAATTTGGTGATTTCACCGCGGTTGCCAATACCTCTTTTGACGTCAAACGCGGCGAAATCTTCGGCTTGTTAGGGCCGAATGGCGCAGGGAAAACGACCACGTTCCGTATGCTGTGTGGGTTGCTGCCTGCGACCAGCGGGCAACTGGAAGTAGCCGGAATGAACCTGCGCACAGCGCGGGCGAAAGCGCGTGCCCGTATTGGCTACGTCTCGCAGAAATTTGCCCTTTACGGCAACCTCAGCGTACGGGACAACCTGACTTTCTTTGGGGGAGCCTATGGCCTGTCTGGTGAAAAACTGAACCGCCAGATAGAGGCTTCTCTGAAGCAATTTGAACTGAGTCCGGATGCCATTAGCGGCGAACTGCCTGGAGGATTCAAACAGCGTTTATCCATGGCAGTAGCTTTGTTGCATGAACCGGAAATTGTTTTTCTCGATGAGCCGACCAGCGGTATCGATCCACTGGCGCGGCGTCTGTTCTGGTACACCATTGGCGAACTGGCGAACAAAGGCATCACTATTATCGTCACAACGCATTTTATGGAGGAGGCCGAATATTGCGACAGGATTGCGATTCAGGATGCGGGAAAGCTGCTGGCGTTGGGTACGCCTAAAGAAGTCCGTCAGCTCGCAGGACTTGACCATACAGCAGACATGAATACTGCCTTTATTGCCATTGTCGAAAATTCCCGTGCTCAGGTGGCTCAAAAGGAGCTCAGTAATGAATGATTCAACGTTCCTTCGTCGTCTGATCTCGCTGACCCGCAAAGAAACCCGCCAGTTGATACGCGATAAAAGCAACCTTGCGGTCGGGTTTCTACTGCCCATCGTGCTGATCTTGCTGTTTGGTTACGGCGTCTCTTTTGATCTGAGCACGGCGCGTGTCGCGGTGGTGCAGGAGCAGCATACCACTCAGAGCCATCAGGTCCTTACCGCATTACAGGGTAGTCGTTATCTCTCCGTGCAGGAGTACCCGAGCCTCGTTGCTGCGCAGGCAGCACTTCAGAAAGATGAGATTGATGCCATTGTTCGGATTCCTTCAGACTATGCCGAAAGCACGGCGTCGGGAAATGGCACATTGCAGGTATTGCTCAACGGGGCTGTCACCAGCGTTGCCTCTGCGGCACAGAGCTATATCATCGGTGCATTGGGTACGCAGACGGCGATTGAGTCTGACAGACAAAATCTCGCGTCAACGACAGGCACGGTATCCATTGAACAACGCATGTGGTTCAACGAAGCCGGGATCAGTACCTGGTTTATTGTGCCGGGGATCCTCGTCCTCATCTTGACGCTGATTGGGGCATTTCTTACCGGACTGCTGATTGCCCGTGAGCGTGAGCGGGGAACACTTGAAGCCTTGTTTGTTACACCCGTTCGCCCACTGGAACTGGTGTTGGCCAAACTTGCACCTTATATGGTGATTGGCACTGTCGATCTCGTTATCTGCCTGCTTGCTGCGCATTACCTGTTTGCGATCCCAATCAGAGGCTCTCTCTTCGCCATCATTACGTCTTCACTACTGTATTTGTTGGTCTCGCTGGGGATGGGGTTGACCATATCAGGCTTTGCGCCAAGCCAGTTTTTGGCCAGCCAGATTGCACTGATTGCGAGTTTTATGCCTGCGATGATGCTATCTGGTTTTGTTTTTGATATCCGTAACTTACCGATAGTCGTTCAGGTTGTCAGTCAGATTTTACCCGCAACCCATTTCATGTCACTTATCAAGACGCTGTTTCTGGGTGGTGATGACTGGCCGATGTTTTTCCGCCAATGCGGCATCCTGCTGCTCTATGCGGTTATCCTGATTAATGCCTCACGACTTTCCCTTCGCAAACGGCTGAGGTAGCGCATGATATCTGAATTCCAACAATGGCTGCGGCACATCAGCTTTCTGATAAGAAAAGAAATCCTGACCATTGTCAAAGAACCCGCCAACAGAGTGATCCTGATTGCTCCCGTTTTTATGCAGGCGTTACTGTTTGGCTACGCGGCAACCTATGATGTTAACCACGTTGACTATGCTGTACTGGATCAAAGCCGGGGTCAGGCTTCAACACAAATTATTTCGCACTTGGACGGGACTGGCGTATTTAACCGAACCGCCACGCTGACGTCAGCCTCGCAAATTCAGCAGGTGGTAATGGACGGGAAAGCCTTGATGGTACTGACATTCCCACCTGATTTTGAAAATAAGCTTAACCAGGGACTGACGTCACCATTGCAGGTGATCCTCGATGGCCGTAATTCCTCTACCGCAGGTGCGGCAGCAGGTTATATCAGCGCGGTGGTCAACGACTTTAACCAGCGCAGGACAGGCAACCTTTCACCGATAAATGTTGAGGTCCGCGCCTGGTATAATCCGAATCTTGAGTCTCGATGGGGATTGATGCCCACGCTGATTGCGGCAATCAGTATGATGCAGACGTTGTTGTTGTCGGCTCTTTCGGTCGCCAGAGAACGGGAGCAGGGGACCTTTGACCAACTTCTGGTCACACCCTTTACGCCCATGCAGTTGCTAATTGGCAAAGCCATCCCACCGGTGTTGGTTGGGTTGGTGCAATCGACAATCATCCTCTTGGTCATATTATTCTGGTTCCAGATCCCAATGAACGGGTCGCTGTTTCTTCTCTATTTCGGGCTGCTCAGTTTCAATATTGCAGCTGTCGGTCTGGGGCTGTCGATTTCAGCGGTTTCCATCAACATGCAACAGGCCATGTTGTACACCTTCTTACTCATCATGCCGCTCATGTTGCTTTCCGGATTGCTAACTCCTGTGCAAACCATGCCTGCGGTGCTTGATACCCTGACCTATGCTAATCCACTGCGTTTTGCCATTGATCTTGTGCGGCGGGTCTATCTCGAAGGCGCTGGGTTTAGCGACGTCGCTTTTGATTTTATTCCCATGATAGCCATGGCAGTTATCACCATGCCGTTGGCCGCGTGGCTGTTTCGTAACCGACTCTACTGATGCAGAGATCCAGATGAATAACCGTTTTTCACTTTTCAATCGTCATGCATTATCCGCGCTGGCGGCGATGACTGCACTGACTCTCATCAGTGGTTGTACAGTTGGTCCGGATTTCCAAAAGCCAAAGGCAGATGCACCAACAGACTGGACAACCTGGCGCAGCGGTGATGCCGCGTTGCATACGCTACCAGGAGGGAACGCCGTTTCAGATAACCAGTGGTGGAAACGCTATAACGATCCTGTACTTGATGCACTGGTTACCAAAGCCTTATCGGCGAGCCCGGATATTCGCACCGCAACGTTGCGATTTGCTAGCGCCCGTGCACAGCAGCAGATAACCGCTTCGCAGCAAACTCCAACGGTGAACGCCACTGGCAGTGTCACCCGGATCCAGCAAAGCGAGAACAGCCCTTCAACGCGAGCTCTGAAAGAAGCGCTGCCCAACCCAGATGAACTCATACAGCTGATGGCTGCGCCGTCGAACTGGTATCAAGGTGGGCTGGATTTCTCATGGGAAGTCGATCTGTGGGGGCATGTACGCCGCGCAATAGAAGCTTCTGACGCGGATGTTCAATCCCAGAAAGCGATGCTGGAGCTGGCAAGGCTGAGTATTGTCGGTGATGTGGTGAATAACTATTACAACTTGCGTGGCATTCAGCAGCAAATCATGCTCGCCAAACAGGATGAAAAAGCGCTGGATGAACGCCTTTCTCTGATTCAGGCACGAACAGAGGGTGGAGAGCTGGATGAGACCAGTCAGGAAAGGCAGCGCAGTGAACTGGCTGCCACCCGAGCGAACCTGATCGACCTTCAGGCACAGGAAGGTGTGGCAATGAACCAGCTCCTCTTGCTGTTGGACGAACGGCCTGGTGCGCTGCAGCAGCAGCTGCAATATCACGCGGACAGCTTAAAACCGGGCAATTTGCCACCATTGCACATGGGTATTCCGTCCGAAGTGGCACTCAACCGACCTGACATCCGGGCTGCAGAAGCCCGTCTTCATGCGGCAACGGCGAGAATTGGTGTAGCGGAAGCCGAACTTTACCCGAGTATTACATTGGGCGCACGAATTGGTATGGATACCTACAGTGCAGATAACTTTACTGAGTGGGGCAGCCGCAGCTGGTCAGTAGGACCGAGCCTGAATCTGCCCTTGTTTGACCGAGGACGTCGAAAAGCGACGGTGGTTTTGCGGGAAACCGTTCAACAGCAGGCTGCAGTCGATTACCACAAAACAGTTCTGAAGGCGTGGCAGGAAATTGATGATGCTTTAAGTCGTTATGCAGCGGCGCAGCAAAAATTAAACGAGCAGCAGATTCGCGCGGACAGTGCCGGACAGGCACTGAAGCTAATCCAGGCACGTTACGATGGCGGACTTAGCAATTTTATCGATGTGTTGGATGCACAGCGCAGCAATATCCAGGCAAGGCAGGCGCTGGCCATGAGCCAACGAGATGTCATGACGGCATGGGCGGCAGTGAATCGTGCTGTCGGTAATTATCCGCGCTGAGTAACAACGGATTCAGAAACCATCAAAGATGAAGTCATTCGCATTTTTGATGGCTTTCCGGTGTGTTAATTAGTCTATAACTTTATTAAAACGGTAGAGTTTCGGCGTTCTAGAGGAGCACACCCTTTATTCGACCATATAAGAAATCGTGAACTTCTGCTGTTTGCTCTAAGCAGCCCGATGTCATCTGGACTGCTCAGTGGCAAAGTAGACATTATTCAAAATACAAACGCACTAAACAACTTCGCACTTTATCGTTCCACATTAGTCAGGTTGTGCTGTACGCCTAACACCCTGGGGATTTCCTTTAGATAGACCGAATATTTAGCGATGTTATTTCGTTGAGAGTTCTCTGCGGATGATCTCTGCGCCCGCGCTTAAGGCATTGAGTTTGCCTGTGGCAACCTGACGAGACAAGGGAGCCATGCCACAGTTGGTAGAAGGATAGAGTTTATCGGCATCTACAAACTGAAGTGCTTTACGTAATGTATTGGCGACTTCTTCTGGTGTCTCTATGGTGTTGGTTGCCACATCAATGGCCCCAACCATTACTTTTTTACCGCGAATCAGTTCAAGCAGATCCATTGGGACATGCGAGTTATGGCATTCCAGTGAGATTATATCGATATTAGATGTTTGCAGTTTTGGGAAAGCTTCTTCATATTGTCGCCACTCTGACCCCAACGTCTTTTTCCAATCGGTATTGGCCTTGATGCCATATCCATAGCAGATATGCACAGCCGTTTCACATTTAAGTCCTTCAATGGCTTTTTCTAACGCGGCGATCCCCCAATCGTTCACCTCATCAAAAAATACGTTAAAGGCAGGCTCATCGAACTGAATAATATCGACGCCAGCAGCTTCTAATTCTTTTGCCTCTTGATTGAGAATTTTTGCAAACTCCCACGCAAGCTTTTCGCGGCTCTTATAGTGACTATCATAGAGCGTATCGATCATCGTCATAGGCCCTGGCAGGGCCCATTTAATAGGCTGCTTGGTGAGCTGACGTAAAAACTTGGCATCTTCGACAAAAACAGGTTTTTGACGCGCCACAGCACCCACGACGGTCGGTACACTCGCATCATAACGATTACGAATTTTAACGACCTGACGTTTCTCAAAGTCAACGCCGCTGAGGTGCTCAATAAACGTAGTGACAAAGTGTTGGCGCGTTTGCTCGCCATCACTGACAATGTCAATGCCTGCCCGCAGTTGGTCTTCCAGGGACAAACGCAGTGCATCTTGTTTCCCCTCAATTAATTCTTCATTTTGCAATTTCCAAGGGGACCAAAGTGTCTCTGGTTGTGCAAGCCAGGAAGGTTTAGGCAAACTGCCAGCAGTTGAAGTGGGAAGTAATATTTTCATAATAGATGACCTTTTATTTTCGGTTAATCAAAGAGCGTAGTTAGCGGACCATTGTTCAAGAATATTCTTGTATGGCTTGATGAAGTGCTCTTCAGTAAATTTCCCCTGCTCAATAGCTAACTGGCTGCGTTCTTCCCGGTCATAAACAATTTTTGTTAATGAATGATCCTGATGATTCAGGCTGGGTTGATAGTATTGTCCTGCGGCAGAGTTACTATTGTAAATCTCAGGTCGGTAAATTTTCTGGAAAGTCTCCATCGTGCTGATCGTACTGATAAGCTCAATATCAGTATAATCACTAAGTAAATCACCAGAAAAATAAAAAGCCAAAGGCGCAACGCTATTTTTAGGCATAAAATAACGAACCTGTAACCCCATTTTATTGAAATATTTTTCAGTCAAGGAAGAATCATTCTGCTGATACTCAATGCCTAATACAGGATGTTGGTTCCCCGTCCGGTAATAGGTATCTTTACTTGAGACACTTAAGCATATTACAGGTGATTTTTTAAAGTTCTCTTTGTACTCATTTGAGTTAACGAAATATTTAAATATGTTCCCATGCAAATCCCCAAAGTTATCTGGAATGTTAAATTGGGGTTGGTTATTATTGTGTTCTAACAGCAATACGCTGAAGTCATAATCTCGTACGTAAGAAGAAAAATTATTCCCCACAATACCTTCAATGCGCTCGTTGTTTTTCTTATCAATAATATTTGTTTTTAATATTTCAATCACTGGGAAGGTATTGCCATTGCCTTCAATACTCATCTCAACGGAAATGATTTCAAGTTCGACAGAATAGCGATTGCTCTTGGGGTTATCCCAATTGGCTAATGAATTGAACCGATTATCAATCATCACCAAAGTATTGCGTAAATTCTCCTGGCGATTCTTTCCTCGGGCCAAGTTAGCAAAGTTGGTTGTAATACGCGTACCTTCTGAAGGGTTATAGTTTTCATCGAAGGAACTGCGCTTAATCGTAAAGGTAAAATCTTTATTCATCGTAATCTTGACCCTGGGTTCTGACATGAAAAATGAATTTATTTCTTTATTTTCCAGCGGTTACTGGATTTCTGATTCATCAGTCTTCATGTTGTCAATAAGTTAACATTGCATATTTTATGCCAGAGCCATTAGCGGAGTGAAAGCGACTTAATTTCATTACGACATGAGTCATATTCATGATCTGGGGTAGGGTAGCGGCTGGTATTGTGACAAAAGCCCCTGGCCGACAAGTTTCACATCAGGAATCAAAGGGGGTTGCGCGCTGGGATATGCACGGCAACCATCATCAGAGATACATACTCCGCATAATCACCGGACGTCAGCGGAATCCAGTGAAACGCGTTTAGAACGGGCTGGCATTGTGGGCCTTGATCAGCTCATCGCTGATGGGATGAACAAAATGCAGCTCACTGGCATGCAGCATCAGTCGCGGTGTTTGTTCGGTGCCTGGCACCAGCAGGCCGCCATACAGATCACAGCCTAAAATAGGGTGGCCCAACTGCTGACAGTGGATGCGGAGCTGATGAGTACGTCCGGTTTCCGGGATGAGTTGGACTCGCGTCAATGGCAGTAACGTCCCGTCTTCCAATTCATGGTAAAAGCGTTCAACCACCCGATAGCGGGAGCGAGCGGGTTTACCGTGGATTGCGCAAATTGACATTAGCGGGAACAACGCCGGGTCTTTGGCTATCGCTGCGTCTATTATCCCTTCGTTATCATCCAGATGCCCACAGAGCAATGCGCTGTATACCTTGGTCACCGCACGTTGGCTGAACTGTTGGCAGAGGGCAGCATTGATCGCTTTATTGCGGGCAATTACCATCAGCCCGGATGTACCGAAGTCTAAGCGGTGAACCAAGGTACAGCCAGGGAAGATCTGTACTAATCGGTGGTGTACCGAATCCAGATTTTGCGGATTTTTCCCCGAAAGACTAAGCAACCCGCTGGGTTTATTGATCAGCACCAGATGCTCGTCCTGATAGAGCGTCTTTATCTCGTCATGGCACGGTGGGGCAATAAAGGTATCGATAATCGTAGACATCAGGCTGCCGGATGGAGAGTGGGAGCGGATAATAACGAATTTTTAGCCTGCTGACGAATGACGACCGTTTTTCGCCGACGATCGGATTTGACGCAAAGCAAAACGCCCGCTTAAGTTTCCTTAAGCGGGCGTCTCTAATATGGCTCCTCTGACTGGACTCGAACCAGTGACATACGGATTAACAGTCCGCCGTTCTACCGACTGAACTACAGAGGAATCGTGTGAACGGGGCGAATAATAGCGAGGTGGCTCTGGCTTGTAAAGCCTGAAAACACCTTGCCGTTTCGTTTGCTGCAAGATTATTCAACCTGCTGCTTTTTATCGCTTTTATTGATGCACTGCTGCGCAGTGATCCAGGGATGGCCATTTGCCACCGTTGCCATGCCTTATGTTGGTGCACACTTTTGTTATTTCCCGTCGCGTCATCTGGCGATTTTATCGACGACAGCATCATTTTTTCTTATTTTTCCGTCGATTAGTTCATATGCTCTCTTATTGTTTCGGTCTGGCCCAGATCTTGCTGTATTTCTTCCTGAACATACGCAGTTAAGTGGCATGACGGAGGCAATATGAATTTCAGACGTCTGAAGTATTTTGTGAAAATCGTCGACATTGGCAGCCTGACGCAGGCGGCAGAGGTGCTACATATCGCTCAGCCAGCGCTCAGCCAACAATTGGCCACTCTGGAAGGGGAGCTGAAACAGCAACTGCTGATCCGCACCAAGCGTGGCGTGATGCCGACCGAGGCCGGTAACATTCTTTATGCGCATGCCCAAACCATTTTGCGCCAGTGTGAGCAGGCGCAAAGTGCGGTCAACAGTGCCGGACAGGCAATGAGCGGCCATGTATCCGTTGGGTTGGCACCGGGTAGCCTGGCGTCTCAACTGGCCTTGCCGCTGTTGCAGGCGGTGCGCGATCAGCACCCAGGTATTTTGCTCAGTTTGAACGAGAACATCGGTTCAACGTTGGCCGGGCAGGTCGCCAACCAGAACCTGGATATGGCGGTAATTTACGGGACTAAAATGCCCACCGGTTTGCAGGCCACAGCATTGATGCGGGAAGATCTCTATCTGGTGGCGACGCGTGCGGTACCAAACCCCGGCAACAGTGTTGATCTGCTTGATGTCGCGCGGCTGAATTTGTTCTTACCACGCGAGGGTGATGTGGTGCGGAACCAGGTGGATAAAGCCATGGCAGTGCGCAAGCTGGCGGCCAACGTAATTGGTGAAATTGAATCCCCAGGTACCCTGAGCGCGGCTATCGCCAGCGGCCTTGGCGCCACTATTTTGCCGGAGTCGGTGGCGCGCGCGATGATTGGCCCCGCGAAGGCGTGGATGGCACGCATCAATACGCCGTCGTTAAGCGTCCCGTTGTCGTTGTGTATCTCCAGTCAGCAGTCGTTGTCGGCGCCAGCGTTGGTGGTGAAAGAGATTTTACTGTCAATCGCCGCCAGCCGCAGTCAGGAAAAACGCGTGCTGGCGTTGGTGCAGTAATCAGGACAGGCTTTCCCGCTTAAGTTTGCTGATGTCGGGGGCCGCCTGAACTGAGCCTGATGCTGGTGGTGTCTGGCGTTCCTCCGGGAGCGACAGTGCCAGTGAGAAACCGAAGGTGTTGGAGGGGGTTTTGGTAGAGGATAGCATGCGCATGCCGTTTCAGGTGCGGTCATCACCGCACCTGAAATTGTCGTCAATTAACTGAGTTGATAATGGCTGTCCGGTCGCGCCGCTGGTGGTAAATCGGTTTCGTCGTTCATTTCGCGCAGGTTGATCTCAATGGCGTTGCACATGGCGTTAAGTGGCAGATCGTTAGCGGCGGTGCCGAACGGATCTTCGAGTTCTTCTGCCAGAGAGTCCAGTGAGATGAAGGTATAGGAAATAAAGACCGACACCAATGGCGTCATGTAATGCAGGTCCGGCACCAGTGCGAAAGGCAGCAGCGTGCAGAACAGATATACCGTGCGGTGAACGATCAGGCTATAAGCGAACGGGATCGGCGTATTGGCAATGCGTTCGCAGCCACCGAGGATCTCGGACAGTCGATTGAGGTTCTGATCGATACTGTGAAACAGCATATCTGACAGCTGTGCCGATTGCCGCTTCTCTCCCAGCCATTGCCCCATCATCAACAGCAGACGGTTACAGGGAGAAGTGCTAGTTTCAATCGCCCGTAAATCAGCGTGGGGTAACAGGCGTTGCAGATCGGCGGTGATATCGGTGCCGCGCAGTTGGTGTTTCAGGCAGTAGCTGAATGCCATCAGCAGGGCGGCAAATTCACGCGCTGCCTCATCCTGCTGAGGCAGCAGGCTTTTGATCTGGCGTAGCAGTGAACGCTGGACGATCAACAAGCTGCCCCATAACAGCCGCGCCTCGGTGAATCGCGCATAGCTGACGCTGTTGCGGAACCCGAGGAAGATGGCGATCGCCACGCCTAATAGACTGAAGGGGGCCAGTGTGAGTTTGACGCCCAGATGTTCGTACCACTGAAAACACAGCACAGCAACGATCGACATTGCGATGTTAAGGCTAAGGCGAAACAGAATTTTGGAGAGCACCGAACCGTGCCAGACGAAAAGCCGCCTGAACCAGTGTTGCTGAGGTCTGACAATCATATGAGTGATAATGACTGGGGAATGGGAGCCGCTGTTGTAACAGATTTGCGGCGTAGACATCAACGGTCTGAGGATGAAAAGTTAAAAAGCCCGCAAAAGTGGGAATGCTGTTCACTTCAGGTTTTTATGCTCCGGCCGAGCAAGGGGCCGTAAGTGCGGCCCCTTGCAACCCGCGCCTTCGGCCCCTTCAATTGCCGTTCATGACGGTGGCAGAGAAATGAACGGCACTTCTTCCTGTACTGAACTGACAAAGACCGAATAAAAAATGCGCGTCAGGCTCAGCCGATCGGTAGTAGGGCGAAGCGCGTTAGCGGAACGGCGGCTCGTTAAAGGTCCGCAGCTTACGGGAATGTAAGCGATCGCCTTCCGCACGGAGCAAATCAATGGCGCAAATACCGATTTGCAGGTGCTCTGAAATTGCTCCTTCATAAAAGCGGTTGGCTTGGCCTGGTAGCTTGATTTCACCGTGCAGTGGTTTATCCGATACGCACAACAGTGTGCCGTATGGCACCCGGAAACGGTAACCCTGGGCCGCAATTGTGGCACTTTCCATGTCGACGGCGACCGCGCGGCTGAGGTTAAAGCGCAGCGCAGAAGCGGAATAGCGCAGTTCCCAGTTGCGATCGTCGGTGGTTACTACGGTGCCGGTGCGCAGACGCTGTTTAACTTCTTCACCCGGCATACCGCTGACCATTTTGGTGGCGTCATACAACGCACGTTGTACCTCTGCAATGCTGGGGATCGGGATATCCGGTGGTAACACCGAGTCCAGCACATGATCATCACGCAGATAGGCGTGGGCCAATACATAGTCACCAATCGACTGGCTTTCACGCAGACCGCCACAGTGGCCGATCATCAACCAGGCGCTAGGGCGCAGTACCGCCAGATGGTCGCAGATGGTTTTGGCGTTGGACGGACCGACACCAATATTGATCAGTGTGATGCCCTGGCCGGTACGTGAGATCAGATGGTAGGCCGGCATCTGGTGATTTTTCCAGGCCAAGTCAGAAACGGCCTGGTCTGGCGCGGTCGTTTCCGGCGTGATGTAGATGCCACCGGCGCTGGACAGCGCAATATAAGGGCTGGCCGGGTCGGCTATTTCGGCGCAGGCCCAGCGGACAAACTCATCCACGTAGCGGGTGTAGTTGGTGAACAGCACGAAGGGCTGAAAATGCTCCACCGGGGTGCCGGTGTAGTGGCGTAACCGCGCCAGTGAAAAATCGGCCCGTAGCGCGTCGAAATGTGACAGCGGGAAGGTACTGGTGGCGTGGAACAGGCCGTCGGCAGTTTCATCCCCGATTTGCGCCAACTCGGTTGTCGGGAAATGCTGTGCCAGGCTGGCACTCATCGTGCGATCCAACATCAGGTTGGAACCGTCAATCACGTAAGGGAACGGAATTTCCTGCTGTGATGGTCTGACGTCAATATGCGCATCGTATTCGTTCGCCAGCATCGTCAACTGCTCGATGAGATAGTGGCGGAAAAGTTGTGGTCGGGTGATGGTGGTGGTGTAGCAACCGGTATGGGTAAAGCGGCCGTAGGCGCGGGTTTTAGTCTGGCCGGGTGATGTGCCGTCCCAGCTAACGCGCAGTTCCGGATAAACAAACAACCCTGTCGTACGGGCTTGTGTGTCGGGTAGGCCGCCGTGACTAATAAAATCCCCCACAGCCTGGCGCAGCGCGGCAACTGAGGCGTCATACAACGCTTCCAGTTTGTCGATCGCCTGAGTGGGGGTGAGGCCGGTGCCGGATTGCTGACTGCTCATACTCTCTCCTTGGTTCTCCCTACTCGTGGTGGGAGGCAGGCGGATATTAATTCACAGCCACAGGTTAGCCGAAGATGGGCACAAAAGCTTTGGAGAAACGGTAAGGGGCGAATAAATTCGCCCCGAATAACGTGGGCGCTGCATGCAGCGCCTCTGCAAGGCAACGATCAGGAGGCGGGAGCGGCCTGTTCTACCTTCAATGATACCAGGCCAATACCCAGTTTTTTCGGGGTAAAGCCACCGCTGGCACCCTCCTGCGGTTCAGTCGGTGCAGGTGGGGTGATGCTGATATTCCGTGCGCCGCCGGTATTGTCGAAACGCAGGGTCACGGTGGTGTCCTGCTCACTGAGTGTCACAAATTGCTCTTGCTCACCGACGCGCACGGAGATCGGTTCACCGATGTTTTTACCGTAAGCGCGGGCGCGTAACACCAGATCGAAGACGGACGGTAATGGGTCGACATAGTCGATTTTCACCGTTGGTGCCAGATTGGCATCTGACCAGCGCCCCCAGTCTTCAACGCTGGAAACCCCGGTAATTGCCTTCACTTGTTCCGGCATGCCCGGCAGCATAAATGCAATAGCATCTGCCTGATATTTAACGGCAGCATCGTCCACGTTCAACTGTTCGATGGCACGTTGATAAGCAGCAACGCTGTCTGCTTCCGGGCTGCTAAAGCTGACTTTGCCACGGTAGCTCCCCCCTTTGGCCTGCACAATCTGCGGCGGTGAAGCCAGGTTGCCTGACGCAACACAGGTTTCGGTACTCAGCGCCATTTCGGGTGCCCATATCCGGCCTATTTCATAACACTTGTCGACCCAAACGAATTTTTCACCTGCGCCCAGGCCAGCAAGCTGTTTTTTCAGCGGTGTTGACAGGTAAACATTAAACATCGGCTCAATTTTGTTATCCGTCACTTTCAGGATAAACGGCACCTTAAAGGTAATGCCGGAAAAGGTAAAACTGTTGCCCTGATTGCCCAAGGTGAAATTGCTAATGCTGTTTGGGAACCCCCATTGTTTCACCACTGCCGGTTTCCAGGCGTTGATTTTCTCATCGATATTCATGAAAACGGTGGACAACGTTGGGCTAGAGAAACTGCTGCGGCCAAGGCCAATGTAGTTATCGCCGCCCATCACGTCCAACACTGTGGCACCGTTGTCCAGCGTGCTGCGTTTCTCGTTATGCAGCGCAGTCTGCGGGCGAGTGCCGTCAATGATAAAGAACAGGTTACGGCGTTTCTGCTTGGTCAGAATGTCATAGGCGGTGTTGTTCATCGCCAGGTGATCCGAGGACACCACGATAACGGTATTTTTGAAATAGTCGGATGCCTTGATTTTGTCGATCAGCGCCGCGATGTGCTGCTGGCTACAGGCGACCGCGCTTAATGAGCGGTTCTCTTTGTTCTGCCAACTGAATGATTTTTTACTGCAACTGGCGGAGATAAAACCATCCGGGTGGTGAGTGTCCACGGTCAGTGCAAACAGTGAAAACTTTTTATTCTGTTTAGACAGCTCAACAAACTTGTCGAACACCACATCCAGAACGGTATCGTCGTACCAGCCCCAGTCATTTTTGTAGCTTGGATCGCTGACCTGCCCACGCAGTTCTTTGAAGCCGTAAGCATGATCGAAACCGTGCGATTTCAGGAAAGTGTCTTTACCAGCAAAGGCCAGCTCGGCACCCTGATAAAAGTAGTTGTCATAACCGGCGGACTTCAGCACATCGCCCAGACAGACGTTTTCCGGGTAAAAGGTGGACACGGCGCTGGAGGCGTTACCGTCGAAAGGGGCAAACAGCGGGATGCCACACTGCGAGGCCACCATGCCGGCAATGGTATAGCCGGTGCCAGGCAACTGTTGGGTGTTGCTGAAGTCGATGCTGTTTTCGCGATGTTGGTTCAGTTCGTCAGCCAGTCCGGGAAAAAGTTGCTGATCGAAGTAGGTTCTTTCCAGGCTCTCAGCATAGATATACACCAGATTCGGGGCCTTGCCCTGTACGCTTCTTTTGGGGGCTTTGTAATAGGTATCAAAGTCGGCGGTATCGCCGCTGATCTGGCTTCTGACCAGCAGGGAGATATCCTGAAAGGCGGGGGTGGTACCGACGGAAAACAAGGCCAGCAGCACGGCAATCACACTGTATACCACGCTGCTGCTTTTCGCTTTGCGCCGCACCAGACTCCAGGTGAGTACGGCGAAGATCAGCGCCAGGACGGCCAGTAGCCCGATAAACGGCAGCAGGTATTTTCCGACGCCCGCGCCTTTCAGGCTACTGGTGAGGGTGTAGATCACCGCATCGGTAATGCCGTCACCGGTAAAATAGTTACTGGCGATCAGGACAACGTTGAGGATCAGATAGCTGCCCAGCAGTGTCAGCAGAGTGGCAAGCCACCAACGGTTGGCAGCGCCCCGGGTCCGGTAGATTAAAATTGAGGCTAAAAAAAGTGCAAACGAGATTAATGCTGAAACCATCCACCGTACCCTGTCTAATTAAAAAGAAAAACTTTACTGTCCTGGCCAACGCCGCTGACCGCTGCCGCAGCGAGAAAGAGGAGGGTATAGCGCATTGAAACCGTCAGGGCAATGCGTGTTTGCATTGCTCCGGTGCGTCAGAGTGTGATTGGACGTTTTTGTGACAATAGTGTGACACTAATCACGCCAGTGAAGAGAGAGGCCAATCATGGTGTTGTATGGCTTCCCCATTGAGATAGGGCGTTATAGATAAGGGCGCAGCATGCTACGCCCGATAACGGCTTAATGCAGTTCCACCGCGTATTGTTCCACGGGGGTGATTTTCTTGATCAGCTTGTTGTCGAAAAGGAATTGCTCGTAGGCTTGATAGCGTGCCTTATCCAGCTTGGCCGGATCGCGCGCAAACAGCGGTAAGCTGGCCTGCCACGCCTGTTTGTTCAGCTCGGTGTTCAGTTCTGGATGGGCTTTGGCGAACGCTAACCAGCTTTCCTGAGGATGGGCGTGCAGGTAATCGCTGCCTTTTTTCAGTGCCGCGAGGAATTTTTTAATTTTCGGCTCTGTGACGGTGTCGCGATTGGCGACGATGATCAGTTCGTCGTAGGCGGGGACGCCGTAATCTTCAACGTTAAACACCACCGGATCTTTTCCCTGTAACTTCAATTCAAGCGCTTCAATATTGCGATAACCGCCGATAACCGCATCGACCTGTCCTGCCAGCAAGGCGCTGGTCAACTGGAAGTTAACGTTGATCAAGTGGGTGTCATTGGGGTTGATATGTTCATGCTGGAGCATGGTTGCCAGCGTCGCTTGTTCAATACCGCTGACCGAATAGCCGATTTTCTTGCCCTTTAGGCCAGCAGGAGTGGTGATGGTTTTATCCAGCGTGATGATGGTATTCAGCGGTGAGTTAATCAGGGTGCCCACACGCATTAACGGTAGACCTTGATCGGCAAAGAAATGCAATTGTGGTTGATAAGTGATGGCGAGATCGGCCTGTTTTGCTGCAACCAGCCGTGGGGGCAACGCGGGATCAGACGGGGGCACAATCTTGACGTCGAGGCCTTCGGCCTTGAAAGCACCGATCTGTTCGGCCACCATGATAGGCGCGTGATCGGGGTTGATGTACCAATCGAGCACCAGCGTCAGTTTTTCGGCAGCGGTTGCTTGCCCGGCCAGCGTAGCGCTGAGCAGCAGCCCGCAGAGGGTATTTTTAATCATTGTTGATTCCTTTTATCAGTCATTTTCCGGCGCCCAGTTAATAAGGCGTAGCAGCAGCGCGTCTACCGTCACCCAGAGCAAGACGGTCATCAGCACCAGAATAAACAGCGCAGCAAAACAGACGTCGGTCTGCATGCGTGCGTTAGCGTTAAGCATTACGTAACCTAAACCTTCCGCCGAACCGACCCATTCGCCGATGATGGCGCCTATCGGGGCGACGGCGGCGGCCATGCGTAGCCCGGAACCGAAGGCCGGCAACGCCGCCATCAGCCGCACATGCCGCAGTTGGGCCCAGGGGGAGGCGCGCAGGGTTCGTGCCAGGTCGAGATAGTCGTTATTGACCCGCCGCAGTCCATCAAAGAATGCGGAGGTGACAGGGAAGAAGATCACCAGCACCGCCATCACCACTTTGGCGCTCATGCCAAAACCAAACCACAGCACTAACAGCGGGGCCAGCGCAAACACCGGGATCGCCTGACTGGTCAGCACCAGGGGCATCAGCCAGCGTTGCAGCCGTGGCGAGAAAATCATGCACAGTGCTAGCGCGGCCCCCAGCAACACCCCTGCCAGCAGGCCGCAGGCTATTTCTGAGGCCGTAATCAGCGTGTGATAAGCGAGATAAGCCCGGTCATTCCAAAGCGCCTGCGCGACCGCAGACGGTGAAGGCAACAGGAAGGCGGGTATATCACCCAAGGTGACCCATCCCCATAGCAATAACAGACCGACAAATACTGTCAGGCTGCGGCGTATTCGTGACAGGCGGCTTTCCACCATAGGTTTCATTCGGCTGCCCTCACCAGTTGCAGCAGCAGCTCGCTCTGGCTTTTCAGCAGTTGGGGATCGTCCGGTGCACGTGGCGGCAGGCCCTCAATGACATGGCTGTCGTCAATGCCGGCGGGATAGCGCGACAAGACCAGCAAGCGGTGACTAAGGCGGCAGGCCTCCATGGGATCGTGGGTAATCAGTAACACGGTATGTTGTGCCAGCAGATCGGCGGCAAGCTGCTGAATTTTGGCGCGGGTAATGGTGTCCAGCGCCGAGAAAGGTTCATCCATCAATACGATCGGTTGGCGCTCATACAAGGTGCGGGCGATGGCTGCGCGTTGGCGCATCCCACCGGACAAGGCCGCCGGCAAGGCACTGCCATACCCGCTCAGACCTACGCGTTCCAGCAGATGTTCTGCCCAGGAACGGTCGACTTTTTCACCCCGTAGCCGTGCGCCGAGGCTAATGTTTTGATCAATGGTTAGCCACGGATAGAGCAAATCTTTTTGCCCCATGTAAGCGATGCGGCCGGGGATCGGCAGGCCATCGCTGCCTGTGACCGTGCCGGACGTGGGTTTCGCCAACCCGGCAATGATCTTCAGTAAGCTGGTTTTCCCTGCACCGCTTGCGCCGAGCAAGGCGACAAAACTGCCGCCTGCGATATCGAAATTTAGCCGGTCGAAAATCACTTGCTGGCCAAAGCGCAGAGTCAAATCCCGCACCTGAATACCCGGTCGCACGCCGTCATACTGAGCGTTACCGCTACTCATTTGGCATTCAACCCCATTTGCCAGAAGGCAGACTCCAGCCGGGTCGCCGTGGTGAAGATGGTCGACAGTTCGGCCAGTCGGCTTTCAGCTCCACGCTGGTGACCAACGTTTTCCAGTAGATCGAGTGCGGCCTGCACCCCGGACAGATAGGCAGGATCACCATAGTTACGGATCCATGAGGCATAAGGGTTGCCTTCCATTACCGTGGCAGGGTCGCCCAGCAGCCGCAAGCCAATTTCGGCATAACCGGCGACGCAGGGCATCAGCGCGGCGAGCAGATCAAGCGCATCACCGGCGTGGCCGATATCGAGTACATAGCGGGTGTAGTTGAGGGTTTCTGCGGCCTCAGGTTCGGCGGCAATGTCTGGTTCGCTCAGCCCCCAGTCTGCGCAATAGGCCAGATGCAAAGGCAGTTCGGCGACAATGGCGTTGAGGGAGGCGGTGGCCGCACGCATCTCCGGCAGGGTCCGCAGTTTGCTGACCAGCAGCGCATAGGCGCGGGCAAAGTGGATCAGGAACAGGTAATCCTGGGTCAGATAGCGGCGGAATGCGGGCTCAGGTAGTGTGCCGGCAGCCAGTTGCTGAATAAAAGGGTGTGCGACATAGTCCTGCCAGTGGCTACCGGCCTGCTGGCGCAGCCGTCCGTAAAGACCATTATCAAATTGAGGGGTAAACATGGGACCTCCAAAAGTGTGTGGAGATCCGGGCGCGCTGAGGTATGAACAGGCAATGACTGATGGTGTTATTGCCGACCCGTCCCTTCGCTGGCATGACCCAGATCAGGTTCAAAGGGTTCGGCTTGCGCCATCTCAGCCCGTAACAGGACACCCCTCGGAGGAGCCTGTTATACGATATTTACTTTTTGATTACAACGATCGGGCGGTCGAGTTGGGCTGCAATAAGGGCGTCTTTCGTTAGCTCAAAACGGTTCGTTTAGTGCGATCGCACACAATTTTTCTGGCCTGAGCGGGGGCATTTTTGTCACTGTAATCCGGTCATAATTGAATCTAAGGGCTACTCCTATGAAGAAAATTGGATTTCTCTCGTTTGGTCACTGGACGCCTTCGTCACAGTCGGGTACCCGTTCTGCTGCGGATGCGTTGCTGCAATCCATCGATCTCGCTGTCGCGGCAGAAGAATTGGGGGCGGATGGGGCTTACTTCCGCGTGCATCACTTTGCGCGTCAGCTAGGCTCGCCGTTCCCGCTGTTGGCTGCCATTGGCGCAAAAACTCGACGTATTGAGATCGGCACCGGTGTGATCGACATGCGCTATGAAAACCCACTTTATATGGTCGAAGACGCCGGTGCTGCTGATCTGATTTCTGGTGGACGCTTGCAGCTTGGCATTAGCCGCGGTTCTCCCGAGCAGGTCATTGAGGGCTGGCGTTACTTTGGCTATACGCCCGCCGAAGGCGAGACCGAAGCCGATATGGCCCGTCGCCATACCGAGGTGTTACTCGATGCGCTGCGTGGTGAAGGTTTTGCCGAACCGAACCCACAGCCGATGTTCCCCAACCCGCCGGGACTGTTGCGTGTTGAGCCTTTCTCCGCAGGCTTGAGGGATCGTATCTGGTGGGGGGCCAGCTCGAACGCCACAGCAGTCTGGGCGGCGAAATTGGGGATGAACCTGCAAAGCTCGACGTTAAAAAATGACGAAACGGGCGAGCCGTTTCACGTGCAGCAGGCCAAGCAAATTCGCGAGTACCGTGAAGCCTGGAAAGCAGCAGGGCATCAGCGCGAACCCCGTGTGTCGGTCAGCCGCAGTATCTTTGCATTGATGAATTCGCAGGATCGCAGTTATTTCGGCAATAGCGGTCAGGAAGGCGATCAGGTGGGGTATATCGATCAGCAGACCCGAGCCATATTCGGACGCAGTTATGCCGCTGAGCCAGAGCTGTTGATCAAACAACTGGCGCAGGACGAAGCCATTGCCGAAGCGGACACCTTGCTGTTGACCGTGCCAAACCAACTGGGCGTTGACTATAACGCCCATGTGATTGAATCGATCTTGACGCATGTCGCCCCGGCGCTGGGTTGGCGCTGATAGTTCGATGACGACAAGCCCGCCTGAACCGCCTGTGGTGGGCTTCTCTGAAATTCAAAGCAGGGGCAGCAAACTAACGTGCCTCTGCGGATAACACGTTCTTGACTTATTTTGTTCAATTTGTATTTTAAGGACATGCATACATTTCTGATTATCGTCCCCGAAGGGGGCATGTTGTTCGAGTCGGCGGGAATCGCTGACATCCTGATGCAGGCCAACCGCTTGAGGCCTCATGACGCGCCGCTTTATCAAATGTCGCTGGCCACCACGCAACCCCATCGGGTGGTGCACGGTTTGTCTGGATTGAATCTGCTCGCCGATCATCGTCTCTCGGATCTCGATCCTGATCAGGAGCGCGACACCATCATAGTGACCGGAAAAGGCGCGACCGAAGAAGAAAGTGCCTACGTTGTCGACTGGCTGCGCCGCGCCGCACCTAAAGCGCGACGTATTGCGTCGGTATGCGGTGGCGCTTTGCTACTTGCAGAGGCTGGTTTACTCGATGGACGCCGGGCAACCACCCATTGGCGACTGCTGGAAACGTTGCAGGCCCGCTTCCCCAAAATACACGTCGAAAATGGGCCGCTGTATGTTCAGGATGGCTCTGTCTGGACCTCCGGCGGTGTCAGTTCCGGGTTCGATCTCACCCTGGCGCTGGTGGAAGACGATTACGGTTTTGTTCAGGCACGCGAAGTGGCGCAAGACCTGGTGATGTTCCTGCGTCGGCCTGGCGGTCAGGCGCAGTTCAGTCGTTATCCTTTGAATCAGGCTAAAACCCCTGGCCCGATCCGCGATCTCCAGTCCTGGATCCTGGAAAACCTGTCCAGCGATCTCGGTGTAGAGAAACTGGCAGAGCGGGTCGCGATGAGCCCGCGAAACTTTACCCGCGTGTTCACGCGTGAGACGGGCATTTCACCCGCTAAATTTGTTGAAGAAGGGCGCCTGTATCTGGCCCGGCAACGTTTGGAACAGAGTGCTGAAGGTATTGAGCAAATCGCCATGAACTGCGGGTTTGGTAATGGTCTCAATCTGCGGCGCGTTTTTGAACGACATTTACAACTGACACCTACCGAGTATCGCGAACGTTTCCATTCACGCGTGTTGGCGTAAATTGATCTATAAACGTCATTTACGTCATAACGCCTTCGACCTACATTGGCAGCAGAGCCAATAACGAAGGAGTAGATCATGGTCAAAGTAGGCATTAATGGATTCGGCAGAATCGGCAGAAATGTGTTGCGTGCTGCGTTGGGGCGCAGTGACTTTGAGATAGTGGCGATCAACGATTTAACCGACAGCAAAACCTTGGCGCATCTGCTGAAATACGACTCGTTGTCGGGCACATTGGCAGCCAATGTTGAAGCCGGTGAAAACCAGCTACTGCTCGATGGTCGGCCGATTCATGTTTTCTCCGAAAGAGATCCGGCCGCTATCCCATGGAAAAGCGTGGGCGTTGACGTCGTTATCGAAGCGACGGGGTTCTTCACTGACAAAGCCAAGGCCGAAGTGCACATCACGAAAGGCGGGGCCAAGCGAGTGATTATCTCGGCTCCGGGCAAAGACGACGATATTACGATAGTGATGGGCGTTAATCAGGATCTGTACGATCCGGCGAAGCACCGTGTGGTCAGCAACGGCAGTTGCACCACTAACGGCCTGGCGCCCGCGGCTCAGGTCCTGCATCAGGCCTTCGGTATTGAATATGGCCTGATGAATACCACCCATGCCTACACCAACAGCCAGGCATTGCATGACCAACCGGAAAAAGACTTACGTGGCGCTCGCGCCGCAGCGGAGTCGATAGTGCCTTACTCCAGCGGTGCCGCGAAAGCCCTTGGCAAGGTGATCCCGGCATTGGACGGGCGTTTAACCGGTTATTCGTTACGTGTGCCGGTGCCCGTAGTATCTATCGTTGACTTAACGGTGACGTTGAAACGTGACGTGACGGCTGAAGAGATCAACGCCGCGTTCCGTCAGGCGGCGCAGTCGGGCCCACTCAAGGATATTCTGGGTTACAGCGATGAGCCTTTGGTATCGAGCGATTATAAAGGCGACCCACGTTCATCCATTATTGATGGGCTTTCGACGTTGGTTATTGGTGGGAATCTGGTCAAGGTTCTGGCCTGGTACGACAACGAATGGGGCTTCTCTAACCGTTTGGTTGATCTGGCTGTGTTGATGGAAAAACGCGGGTTGTAGGTGCTAAGAATAAGGGCGCTGCATACTGCGCCCTATAGCATAATCAATGGGTTAAATCGGGTCGAACAGGCTCGACCCCACCGGTTTAACCCTAAACAGATTTGTGAGCCGTCTGAATTACAGTTGTGCGATATGCATTAAATCTTGTTTGGCCCCTGGCGCGACGGCCAGCACCGGCCCGCCACGCAGTAGATGTTCCCCGTCGGTATTGAACGGATGCGTCCAGCCACCGGCTTCGTTGACCAGACAGTAACCCGCCAGACAGTCCCAGGCATGCATATAGGGTTCGTAGTAACCCACCAAACGTCCGGCTGCAACCCAAGCCAGCATCATGGCACCCGACCCATTACGGAAGAAATTGCCGCCCGACGCGGTGATACCGGCGGCGATCTCACCGACGCGTTCCGGTGTGACATAGCTGTTAGCGCCAAAACCGGTGACGTGGTTTTGCATCGTACGTTTTGGGTCTACCCGCAGCGGTTTGCCATTGAGCGTCGCCCCCGCGCCGCGTGCCGCGATAAAACATTCTTGCTGGCAGGGTGCAACGATCACACCGATCACCGGCTCACCGTGGTGAATCACGGCGATGGACACGCACCAGTTTGGCATGCCGTTAACAAACGGGCTGGTGCCATCGATGGGATCCACCACCCAGGTGTAACCTGAGTTACCGGGTTGCAAGCCAAACTCTTCCCCCAAAAAACCGTCGTCCGGGAACTGACTGGCGATCTGTTCGCGGATCAACAGTTCAACTTCTCGGTCGGCAATGGATACCACGTCCTGTGCATCACGTTTGGTTTCAATCACCAGGCTTTCACGACGGTTAAAATAGTCCAGCGCTTTGGTGCCGGCGGCACGCGCCGCCTGTTCGGCCAGCGACAGACGCTGGGAAATGGGCTCATTCATGTTTGATCCTTAACGTTTTGAGGCTCACTGAGCTATCAGTGCCAGCCCCTGAGATTTGAAATCAACGGCCACGCGTGTGGCTGGCGCCAGTTGGCGCTCCATCTGTACATCGACAATGAATAGCGCACCGAGATCGGTTTTCACTTCATATTCGATATGGTCCCCGAGCCAGGTGCTATGGGTTATTTCCCCGTTTAATGCGCCAGCTTGCTCCGGCTGCAGAGTAATAAATTGCGGGCGTACCGACAGTTGCGCGGTGCCGGGGCGTGCTTTGGTACCCGGAACCCGATACTGACGGCTGCCGAGGGTGATTAGCGCCTCACCATCCTCGACGCGTTCAATATCACAGGGCAAGATATTGGCCTCGCCCATAAAGTCAGCGATAAACACGGATGCTGGTGAATGATAAAGCTCCTGAGGCGCGCCCTGTTGGGCAATATGCCCTTCTTTCATGACGATAATCTTATCGGAGACCGCTAAAGCTTCTTCTTGATCATGAGTCACGTATACCGCAGTGAAACCGAGGCGTTGCTGCAAATCACGGATTTCGGTGCGAACACGGCGACGCAGGCGTTCGTCAAGGTTGGATAATGGCTCATCAAGCAGTAACACCTGCGGTTCCAATACCAGCGCACGCGCTACGGCAATGCGCTGCTGCTGTCCACCAGAGAGCTCTGCGGGGAGACGTTGGCCCATGTTTTCCAGGCCAACCAGTTTCAACCCCTCGCGTGCGCGGTCCTGTGCCTCTTTACGCGGCAGGCCGCTGGCGAGTAAACCGTACATGACGTTGTCCAGCGCGTTCATATGCGGGAACAATGCGTAGGATTGGAACACCATCGCGACGTCGCGTTCGTTGGCGGGCAGATGCGTGACGTCCTTGCCGCCAATCAGAATACGGCCAGAGGTTGGGTGTTCCAGGCCTGCCAGCAAGCGCAGGGTAGTGGTTTTGCCACAGCCAGACGGGCCGAGCAATGTCACCAGTGTGCCCGGTTCGACGGTGAGTGACAGGCCGGGTACGGCGGTGAAATCGGCAAACTGTTTGGTGACGTTCTCAAACACCACCGAGCCGGAACAAATGGCAGTCATACGGCATTCTCCTGATGTAGAGCCGGTGGAGGCGTCACCGGCGGTGTGGCAATACGGATTGCGCGGCGCAGGCGACGTTCGCCGACCAGCAACTGGAAGGTGAGGATTACCGCCAACATCACGACGATAAGCACGGAGGAGTAGGCGATAGCTACACCGTATTCCCCGTTTTCGACCAATCCAACGATGTAGGAAGTGGCCATGTTGTACTGGGCGCTAACCAGGAAAATCACCGCACTGATGGAGGTAATTGCACGCACAAAGGCATACACCAGCGCTGCGCTGATCGCCGGTTTCAACAGTGGTAGTATGACTTTACGCAGGGTGCGGAAACTGCTGGCGCGTAGCGTCAGTGACGCTTCATCCAGGCTACGATCCAGTTGGCTCATGGCGGCAATGCCACCGCGCACACCAACCGGCATATTACGGAACACAAAACAGGCGACCAGAATCAGCGCGGTGCCGGTGATCTCCAGCGGTGGCAGGTTGTAAGCCATGATGTAACTGACACCGATGACCGTGCCGGGAATGGCAAAGCTGAGCATCAATAAAAACTCAAAGGTTTGGCGACCGGCAAACTTCTGCCGCACAATTAACCACGCAGTGAGCAGGCCAACGATGGCCGTGAGTGGTGCGGCGATCAACGCGATCTCCAGCGTAGTCCAGAACGAGTTCCAGGCAACACCGGTCCAGACTATCTGACCACCATTCCACTGGAAGCCAAAGGCACGGGCGTAATGGCCCAGCGTCAGGCTGCTGTCGAGTCCCCATGACTGGACGAAACCGCCGATCAGGATCATGCCGTAGATGACCAGCGTGAACAGACCCCAAGGGATGACCAATGTGTACACGCCATAACGCAATCCACGCGGCAGCCCACAGTGCATGCCCGAATCGCCTTTGCCGGTCACGGTAGCGAAGCTTTTCCCGGCCAGCCACAGGCGTTGCAGAATAAAGGCGCTGAGGGTAAAGCACAGCAGGATGATTGCCAGAACCGCGGCACGGCTCGGATCGTTCTGCGCACCCACCACCGAGAAGAAGATCTCGGTCGACAGCACGCCATGGCTGCCGCCAAGCACCATCGGATTACCAAAGTCCGCCATGCTTTCGATAAAGCTGATCAGGAAGGCGTTGGCCAAGCCGGGTGCCATCAGCGGCAGTGAAACATAACGGAAGGTGCGCCAGCGGTTTGCCCGCAGTGTCTGTGAGGCCTCTTCCAGTGAGGGGCTGACACCTTCTACCACGCCAATCAGTACCAGGAAGGCGATCGGAGTGAAGGAAAGTACCTGGGCAATCCAGATACCGGTCAGCCCGTACAGCCAACGACCTGGCTCAATGCCAAACAGGCTGGCAAGCAGTTCGGTGACGACGCCGGCGCGGCCAAACAACAGCATTAGCGCCAGGCCAATCACAAACGGCGGCGTGATGATTGGCAGGACGGTGAGTAAGCGTAGACCTTTCTTAAACGGCAACGGCGTGCGTGTAGCAGCCAGCGCAAAAGCCAGACCGAGAAGCGTAGAACCGCTGGCTGTCATCAGCGCCAACGTCAGCGTTCGCCAGGCGGTGCCACAGCTGCCGCCTTTCAGACAACTGAGGCTCCAAATCGCCGGGTCTTGCATATTGGCGATCAGGCCATCGGGTTTAAATGAACCGTCTACGTCCTGTACGGAAGCGACAAACATGCTCAGCACCGGGTAAAGCACAAAGGTGGTGACCAGCGCGACCAGCAGCACAATGGCAGCCACCACAAAGGCATCACCTTTCAGCACACCGCGTTCGGCAAGTGCAAAAGAGAACAGCAACAGAAACGTGGTGATCAGCAAAATAGCGCCCGCGCCAAACGCCGGTTGACCGTCGCTGAGCGCGCCAAACAGATGCTCGCTCCATTGCCAATTCCAACCGCTGTAGCCGATGGCATGGCCTTCAAATAAAAGAAAAACAACGCCGATGGCACTGGCACACATCAGGAGCTGTGAGCGCAAACGGCTAACGTGCAGCAAGCGCGCCAGTGCGCAAACCACTAGCATCAGTAAAGCGATTGTCAGCCAGGGGCGCTGAAACACCAGAATTTGCCACAGTGCCGGTGCGCTTGCTTGATCCTGCCACAGCGTACTTAGCCAGCCAAAGTCAAAGAACCCGGCCTCCAGGCTGTACCAGGGCAGTAGCAGCAAAGCCAATGCGCCCAGCACAAGAGCCCCGTCAAGGCGGCGGTTTTGAGCATTCATCGTAACCTCGAGTGTTTATATTTCCTTCACCCTGCTTGCACGGGCGAGTGTTGCCTCGCCCGGTTTATCGCAGAGCGCATAACATACGTGAGGAAAAGGACGTGAATTATTGGGCGCTGGCGCCGATCTCTTTATCCCAACGGCTGAGCAGTGCCTTACGTTTCTCTGTCGCACCGTAGGTTTTAAAGTCGTAATCGATCAGTTTGATGTTCTCAAAGCGTGGCGCGTATTCGGAAATGGCCGCGTTACGGTTCGAGGGTAACTGGAAGGATTTGGCATCTTTCATGTGTGACTGGGCGTCAGCACCGAGTGCCCAGTCGTACCACACCTTGGCCTCATTGAGGTTACGCGCGCCTTTGACGATAGACATGGAGCCAATTTCAAATCCGGTACCTTCGCAAGGCGCGACCGCTTTGATCGGGAACCCATCCACCTGCATTGCGACGGCGTCATGCATAAAAACGATGCCGACGGTCGTTTCGCCACGTGCCGCAGCTTTCACCGGCGCAGAGCCAGATTTGGTGTACTGTGAGATATTGGCGTTGAGTTTTTTCAGATAATCGAAGGCCGGTTCTTCCCCCATGATTTGCACCAATGTGGCGAGGGTGTTGTAGGCGGTACCGGACGAATTTGGGTTGGCCATCTGGATCTCGCCTTTAAAGGCCGGATCCAGCAAATCGCTCCAGCAGGCAGGTACCTTGAGTTTTTTCTCTGCCAACAGCTTGGTGTTGTAACCCCAACCCAGCGCCCCGGCGTAGACGCCGACGGTACGGTAGCCGGCGCTTTCAGCCTGTTTGCGCGCCCAGTCGTGCTGTTGATCAAGCAGTGGAGATTTATACGGCTGGGTTAACCCTTCGTCGGCGGCCTGCATATGGGGATCGCCCGTGCCTGCCCACCAAATATCGGTGCGTGGGTTGCGGGCTTCGGTACGAATACGCGCATAGGCTTCACCCGCGGAAAGGCGCACCATACTGACTTTGATGTCCGGGTGTTGTTTCTCAAATAGATTGGTCATCTGTTCGCAGACCACAACATCGGCGGAGCAGATCATGTTCAATTTCCCAGCGGCGAAAGCAGGTGAAGCAGAGAGTGCAGAGCCAGCGGCGAGGGCCGCTATCAGAGTAACGCGATGCATGGTGTTCTCCTTGGTTGTGTAGGGTGGCGATACGTTGTCGCCTATTTTTTTGCACGTGTGTGCAAATAACTAGAGGATAAAAATTGTGCTGTCAATCGCGTGATGAAACAATTCAACCTATCCGTCACAAAAACGAAACAATTTAACCGATAAAAATTTGCACAGCTTTGCAAAGTGCGGCAAACTTTTCCCAGAGCACAAACTGATGGATGTGAAGATGGCAGTGGATAAGGTGATGATCAGTGCGAAAGATGTGGCGGAATTGGCCGGAGTTTCCCGCTCGGCCGTTTCGCGGACTTATACGCCCGGTGCCAGCGTGTCCGCAACGACCCGTGAAAGGGTGATGCGCGCGGCGGAAGAACTGGGTTATCACGTTAATCATCTGGCGAGGGGGTTGGTGCGTAACCGTAGCGGTATCGTCTGCCTGATCGTCTCAGAGCTGGCGACACCCTATCGGGCCAGCCTGGTTCGCTTGCTGACCCAACATCTGCAGGATGCGGGGAAAATTGCCATGCTGATTAATACCGATCGCTCTGATGACAGCGTTTCCCAGGCATTGCAGCAGGCAATTAACTTTCGGGCAGATGCCTCTTTTGTGCTTTCTGGGATGCCGGACAGTGGCATTGCCCGCTTGTGCCACAAGCATGGTCAGCGGCTGGTGCTGATTAACCGCAACGACACCTTGCCGGGGTCACTCAGCATCCGACTCGATAATGAAGAGGCGGCGGGCAGGGTGGTAATGGCGTTTGCCCGTGCAGGTTGCCAGCGCATTGCTTTTGCCAACTCATTGGCCGGCACGCCCAGCCTGATGGCGCGTGAACGCGGCTTTCTTCAGGCGGCAGAAGGTGCGGGGTTGCAGGTGAGCGTTGAACGTTTTGGCACCACGTCTTATGAAAGCGGCCAGATCCTGGCACACCGGCTGCTGACCCGGCGCGAGCGCCCAAACGCGGTCTTCTGCGTGACCGATCTGTTGGCCTGCGGTTTTATGGATGAGGCGCGGCATCGTTTTGGGCTCCGCATTCCAGAGGACCTGTGTGTTGCAGGTTACGATGATATTCCGCAGGCGGCCTGGTCCTCTTACAACCTGACCACATTTACTCAACCGGTGGCGTTGTTTGCGCAGGATGCGGTCTCGTGGCTGATGGCGGAAGAAAAGAAAGAAGAGAGCATGATGCCGGCATTAGGGCAGGAGATGCCGGGTGAAACACGGTTGTACCACGCCGATTTTGTCTGGCGTGGGACCATTCGTGGTGCCTGATATCGGCGTAATATTACACCTCATGAGGGGCTACTGCGTGATTAGCCAGCGGCTAACGTAGCTAAATGGGTCTCGAAACCAGCGGCACTCCCCGCGGCATTGACATGGTCAAAGTAGTTATACCAGCCGCTGGCTTTAATGCCCGCCAGCAACCTATCCCGCGTTTGAATATCAGCAAAACGCCAGATACCCAGAAAACGATGCTCCGTTGGTTTGTCGACAGTGCTGTCCGTTTCACCCAATGCCAGAACGTCGACGCCAAGGTGGGATAGATTGCCCATCGCAAGTTGGATGTTGTCGATGAACTGCCGCCGTTCTTCGGCGGGCAACGCTTCCCATTTTGCATTGGGGGAATATAACTCAATCAGATAATGGGCCATGGGCAGTTTCTCCTTCATTTCAGATTGCGCATCGCGCGTTGGCAAATACGGTGGGTCGCGGCAGAGGGGGATTCTTGCAACCATTGCTGACACAAATCCATTACCCACTTGGGGGTATTTTTTGCGGCATCGTTGAGCCAGTTGGCCAGCGAGTCTTGCACATAGGTGGACGGATCAGCCCGCAACGGAGAAAGAATGGGTAATGCGCGTTCAGGCTGTTGTTTAAGTGCCGCGATGTGCGCAGACCAAACGCCGCGTGGCCGCAATGCTTCACTGGCGAAACGACGAATACGCTCAGAGGACGCACCTGTCCAGACGCTCAGGTGTTCGATAGCCTTATCGAGCTCTTTCGCCAAATGCGGGCGTACCGCCAGCCAAGCCCATTCACGCACACCGAAATGACCGTCGTCAGCCAGAGGGCGGATGGCGTCCAGTCTTTCGGTTAAGCACATTTCAGTCTGCGCCCCAATCATAAAACAGGCCCAGCCTCGTACTGTATCTGAACGGTGTGCCATGCATTGTTCAATGCCTGCTGTACCAAGTTCACTCAGTAAAATGGCACCAATGCCTTCCATTCGCTTGACGATTCCTTGCTTGCAAGCCGATTCGGCAGCTTGTAGTGCGTGGGGGGAAAGGGCAGGAAAAGCGGTGTGTAACAATAAGATTTGGTCAAGGGCCAATACCTCGACCAGTGTGGCGCTCTGTTGCTCGCCACGGGATAATGCATCCAGAATATCAGGAGCAATGTCTGAAACGCGGGTTGCCCCTTTACGTGTAGGAGAGTGGCTCATATCGATGGCTCCTCTTCGACCGGCGTTAAGTTGGCTGCGACTTTTTCAAGTAACAAACCCAATTGAGCTTGTTCGCCAGCGGAGAGGTTTCCAAACAATCCCGCAATCCATTGGCTATGTTGCTCAAATACCTGTTTGGCAACGTGTTCACCTTTGTGAGTCAGTCGAACGCGCAGTGCACGGCGATCACTGATATCGGCGTGGCGTTCAAGCAGATGTTCTCGCTCAAGGCCATTTAGCAGGCCCGTGACTGTAGCGCGGGTCACGCCTGCTTTTTCCGCCAGTTCATTAGGTGCCAGCCCTTCTTTGGCGGCATCAAGCAAGAACAACATGACGAAGCGGCCTTCAGACAGGGCATAAGGTGCCAGCAGTGAGGCGCAATCCCGATCGATGGCTGAAGCCAGCGAGAGTGTCTGAAAACATAATCGAATATTCTCCAGATCAGGAAGCTGGCGTCGGTGAGCTTCTTGAAGCAGGGAGAGGTATTTTTGCTCGAGTTTCATGATTGATCTCGCCATGTAGTATGGCGCCTAACTATATGCGAGTAAAAACAGAAGATCAACAAGATGAGGTTAGCGAGAAAGGGAAAGTGTGAAACGGCGCAATAGCAAAACGCCCGCTTAAGTTTCCTTAAGCGGGCGTCTCTAATATGGCTCCTCTGACTGGACTCGAACCAGTGACATACGGATTAACAGTCCGCCGTTCTACCGACTGAACTACAGAGGAATTGTCTGAACGGGGCGCATCATATCCAGCCACCCAGAGTGTGTCAACGCTAAATTCGCCGATTCGGTGCGACTGCTCAGCATCTGAGCAATACGGGCGTGGTTACAGCAGTTCTGCGCCGCCGTCAGCTTGCCAGCGTTGCAAACGTGCCAGCGTATCCTGTTTATAGAAACGGCAGAAATGCTGGTACAGCGCCGGAAAACGGTTGGCCAGCAGTTCGGGGGCGCTGAAAAAATACTCTGACAGCACGGCAAAGCACTCGGCGGGATCGGTCGCGGCGTAGGCATCCATGCTGGCGGCATCTTCACCGACCATGTCGATCTCGTCCTGTAGGTTTTCCATCGCGGCGTGCAGGTCATGCTCCCAGGCGGCAATATCGCGTAGCGGAATAGGTGGGATGCCTGTCGCGCTGCCGCCGTTGCGCATATCCAGCTTGTGCACTGCTTCGTGGATCACTAGGTTAAAACCGGAGAGATCAAAAGAGTCTTGTACGTCCTGCCAGTTGAGCACAATAGGCCCTTGTTCCCAGCTTTGGCCAGATTGTACTACTGGCCCGGAATGCACCAGCCCAAAATCATCCTGCCATTCATCCTCCACTACAAAAGGGGTCGGATAGAGCAAGATCTCATTGAAACCGTCGAGGCATTCGGCGCCCAACTCCATTACCGGCAAGGCGAATAGCAGGGCAATGCGCGCCTGCATTTGCGACGTCAGCACCAGCCCTTGTAAGGGGACAATGCGTTTTTGCTGCAAAATCTGCCCGGCAACGGCAACCAGCCGTTGTTGTTCCCGCTCGTCCAGCGGAGAGAGCAGGGGAATTGCCAGCGCGTCTTGCCACTGGGCAAGCGTTTCCGCCTGCGGTTGATGCGTTTTCCACGGCCATTTAATCATCGCGTTGCTCGTAAAGTCGTCACTTGCACATTCGGCTGGAGGCTAACTCTGTAAAAATGCCGCAAAAAGGGGCATGATAGCAAGCACTTGAAGGAGAGATGCCGGAGCGGCTGAACGGACCAGTCTCGAAAACTGGAGTAGGGGCAACTCTACCGGGGGTTCAAATCCCCCTCTCTCCGCCATTATTCAATCACTTACAGACGATTTTGTCTGTGATCCACGCCTCACATGCCCCATCGCGATCAAAAATCACTTCTGCTGCCTACGGCTTCACCCTTTACTGTCTTGCCTGAACAAAACCCATTCTTTTTATTCTGACGGCAAAGAGATAGCTGATAACCAGAAATGCACATTGGAAGATAAAGAAAGGTTCGAGCCATTGGTGATTAAGGTAAACGTAATAGCCATTGTGCAGGACATCAAGGGTAATGATGGCTAACGTACTGGCAATACCGGCCTTGGGTTTGGCAAAAAGAAGATAGGCCGCCAGCGGATCAAGGAAAGTCAGACTGCCCCAAAATAGACGGCTGACGAAGAATGCCTGCTCGCCGTAACCATAATCCCAGAGAAAACCAAACTTCACGCCGGCAATAAGGTGATTAATTGTCGCAATGAGTAAGCAAATAGCCAAAAAATAACGCATCGCATTGGCGTTGTTCATAAGTCAGCTTGCCTTAATGCCCCAAGTGCGACGTTATCCAGTGTAATGACGGATTTTATGCTGGTGGCGATGAGCGCAATGATGGATTCCCGTGGGCCTGCACGCCAGGCATGGCTGCTATAGAAGGCATTTTGGGAAGCTTCGAGATGTTCTGCGCTATCGTAGGCCCGGATTAAATAATAGTTGTCCGGATCATGCAGGGATTGACCGTAGCGAACGACATCCATGCCGCAGTCCAGGTGCAATGGCACACTTATCTCATGCATAATTTGATGAAATGCCACGCCAGTATTGGGCTGTAGGCTATACAAAAGAATTTCGACGGTTTTCATCCAATCTCCTTAGGTGTTTCGTTATCATTGCACGGTAAATACTGTGTTTTCAACCAGCATTCGGCTCGTTATGTACTGTGCCTTTTCTCCCCATCGCCCTCAGAAATAATGCCCGTACATCGCCTTGCAGTATTTTATGGCTCACCTAATATCATTTTAACCATCACTATTTTTGCGGGTAATCACTATGTTTGTACTGTTACGCACTTCCATTGTTGGCGCTGCGGCATTGTTACTTATCGCGGGTTGCCAGCAAAAGGAGCATAAACCGGCTCCACCGCTGCAAGCGCAATTGGATCATCTTTCCACTATGTTGGCTGGTAGCCATTTCCTGCGACAAAACTGCCACCGTTCGGACATTCCTGATGATGTTAAATTACAACGTACCGCGATGCGGGTAGCGGAGCATCGCGGTTGGGATACCCATGCCGCGGGCTATCAGAAATTGCCGGCATTGGCCCAGGCACGTTATCTGGCTGTGCTGGAGGACCGCCAGTTGCTGTCGGATAAATGCGCTTCGATGGAAAATCGCACCGCGAACTTTATTGCCGCAGCAAAGTCCGATCAGGAAGACTATATGGAGTAGTGAGTGCATGATTAATGCCGGTGCGGCACGCTGCGCACCTGGCAATCCCCAATTCTCGGCGCATTTTCAAAATATTCTTTGCAGGATAAGCATCTGTCGCTCATTATTTGAAATGTTGTTTCACTTTTATCTCATGAGCCGATCTTGAACCCATATGCCGCCCTGCGTCAGCGTGTAGAAAATACCCCCTGGTACGCCAAACGGAAAAGCTACCGCGTGCTGTTTTGGCGTGAGATCACGCCGCTGGCGGTGCCGATCTTTATGGAGAACGCCTGTGTCCTGCTGATGGGGGTCTTAAGTACCTTTCTGGTGAGCTGGATCGGCAAGGAAGCAATGGCCGGGGTGGGGTTGGCTGACAGCTTCAACATGGTGATTATCTCGTTCTTTGCCGCCGTGGACTTGGGGACTACGGTGGTGGTGGCTTTCAGCCTGGGCAAGCGGGATCGTAAAAGAGCACGCGCGGCGGCACGTCAATCTTTGGTGTTGATGACCCTGGTTGCCTTGGTGTTGGCCGCGGGTATTCACCTGGCGGGCGAACAAATTATTGATGTGATCGCCGGTGCTGCCACGCCAGAGGTAAAGGCGCTGGCACTGTCCTATCTCCAAACTACGGTATGGAGTTACCCGGCTGCTGCCATTGCACTGATTGGCAGCGGCGCGCTGCGTGGCGCCGGGAATACCAAAATCCCGCTGCTGATTAACGGCGGCATGAATATCCTGAATATCATCATCAGTAGCATCCTGATTTATGGCATGTTGGGCTGGCACGGCCTGGGTTTCGTCGGCGCCGGGCTGGGGCTGACCATTTCGCGCTATATCGGTGCTATTGCGATTATTTATGTCCTCATGATCGGTTTTAACCCGGCGCTGCACATCACACTGAAAAGTTACTTTACCCCATTAAAACTCAATATCCTCTGGGAAGTGTTGGGGATCGGTATTCCCGCCAGCATCGAGTCGGTGTTGTTTAACGGTGGCAAGTTACTGACACAAATGTTTGTCGCCGGTATGGGCACCAATGTTATCGCCGGCAATTTTATTGCTTTCTCTATCGCGTCATTGATTAACCTACCGGGCAATGCCTTGGGGTCGGCATCGACCATTATTGTGGGAAAACGTCTGGGGAAAGGGCAGATAGCCCAGGCAGAACGGCAACTGCGGCATATCTTCTGGCTAGCGACGATTGGACTTACAGTGATCGCCTGGGGGACGGCGCCATTGGCCGGCGTGTTCGCCGCATTCTATACCCAACAAGACGACGTGAAAGAGGTGGTGAAGGTCCTGATTTGGCTTAATGCCGCCTTTATGCCGATCTGGGCTGCATCCTGGGTGCTGCCTGCCGGTTTGAAAGGCGCGCGCGACGCGCGTTTTGCCATGTGGGTGTCGATGCTGGGCATGTGGGGCTGCCGTGTGGTAGCCGGTTATACGCTGGGCATTATGCTGGGAATGGGCGTCGTTGGTGTCTGGTTGGGGATGTTTATGGATTGGGCGGTACGCGGTGCCTTGTTCTATTGGCGTATGGTCAGTGGTCGCTGGTTGTGGAAGTACCCGCGCGTAAAATCGCATGCTGTTGAGGAAAGCGCTGTGGCAGGCAGTAACGATGTTTGATCGTCACGTGCTGGATCGTGGTTCCTGAGCGTTTTCTTGCCGCCATTTCGCCGGCGATTGGCCGTGGACCTGTTTGAAGGCTTTGGAAAAGTGCAGTTGGTTTTCATAACCGACAGAAATCCCTACCACTTTGATTGCCGTCTGGCTATTACGCAGCAGGCTGGCGGCGATATTCATGCGGAAATTAAGTAAGTATTCCTTCGGCCCAATGCCGTATGCGCCTTTGAACAGCCTGCACAGATAGCTGCGGTTGATATTGCAGTAGTCTGCCAGACGCGCAATGGTGAGGTGTTCATGGTATCGGTTTTCTATGTGTTTAACGGCCTTGTGAAGATGCAGTGTTTTGTCACTGGGGTAGTCGGTGCTGCTTTGTACCGAATTGGCGATCAGCGCAGAAAAAAACAGATAGCTCAGTCCGAGGACTTTCAGCCGGTGTTCATCGCCATGGGCCACGATCTGCCGTAGATGGTGAAGTGCCTGGGCATCATCGCCAGTTTCGCTGGGCCGATAAATCGGGAATTGACGGCTTAGACGGCATTCTTCGAAAATCTTACCGGCAATGAGCCCGTCGACTTCCAGCCACATGTAATGCCAGGGATCTTTTTTGTCAGCGCAGTAGGTGGTTACGTCGTGTGGGTGAATCAAAAAACCCTCTCCGGCAACAACGGGAAATGAACCGTACTCGCTATGCAGGACGCCGGTACCGCTTATCACATAATGAAATAAATAGTGCTGGCGTACGGCGGGGCCAAAGCGATGTCCTTTATCACAGTTCTCCTCGCCATATTGGTACAGGTTCAGCTCAATATTGTCGGTCTGGTTCAGCGTAAAGCTCTTATGCATCAGATACTGTCCCTGTTTTTACATTCACTGTAGCAGTGTAATGGCAGTGTCGCGGCTGGGTTACCATCAAATCCCGACTTAGCTCACAGTTTTTGCGGTGCGTCATTTTTCGCCATAACACGGTCACATTCATCCATATCTCATTCAGGCGTTGCAGGGTAATTTCAGCCTATCGAAAACACGTGCAGCGGAGAAATACGATGATTAAAGTGACTTTTATGGGCGCGGGCAGCACCATTTTTGCCAAGAACGTACTCGGCGACATCATGGCGACGCCGGCATTGAAAGAAGTGGATATCGCGCTATATGACATTGACAGTGCGCGCCTTAACGAATCTTGCGCCATGTTGAACAATATCAACCGCAATATAAATGGCGGCAGGGCGAAGATCACCCCTTATCTTGGGGTGGAAAATCGCCGTACGGCATTGAAAAATGCCAACTATGTGGTGAATGCTATCCAGGTCGGGGGTTATGATCCTTGTACTATCACCGACTTTACCATTGCCAGAAAGTACGGCTTGCAGCAAACCATTGCCGATACCCTGGGGATAGGCGGCATCTTCCGTGCACTGCGCACCATTCCGGTGATGTTTGATTTCGCCCGGGATATTGAAGCGGTTTGCCCAGATGCTTGGCTGTTGAACTATACCAACCCGATGGCATCTTTAACTGGTGCAATGCTGCGTCATACGGGGGTGAAAACGGTGGGGTTGTGTCACAGCGTGCAGGTCTGCGCAGAAACGCTGCTGAAAAGCGTGGATATGCCGACCGATGATGTGCAGTTCCACATCGCAGGCATTAACCATATGGCCTGGTTGCTGGATGTTCGTCGCCATGGCGAGGATCTGTACCCAGAGATCAAACGCCGCGCCAATGCCTTGCAAGGCAAGCACGATGATATGGTGCGCCATGAAATCATGAAAACCTTCGGCTACTACGTCACCGAATCTTCTGAGCACAACGCGGAGTACATGCCTTATTGGATTAAACGTAACTATCCGGAACTGATTGAGCGCTTTAACATTCCGCTGGACGAGTACCCGCGCCGCTGTATTGAACAGATTGAACAATGGCAGCAACGTAAACTGGCGCTGACCAATGACGCCAACCTGACACACACCCGTACGCATGAGTATGCGTCTTACATCATTGAAGCGATGGAAACCGATCGTCCCTACAAGATTGGCGGCAATGTGCTTAATACGGGTTTAATTACCAATTTACCGGCAGAGGCCTGTGTCGAAGTGCCCTGTCTGGTGGATGGGCAGGGCATCTCGCCATGTTACGTGGGGCATTTACCGGAGCAACTGGCGGCGCTCAACCGCACCAATATCAACACCCAACTGCTGACTATCGAAGCCGCAGTAACCCATAAACGTGACGCGATTTACCATGCAGCACTATTGGATCCGCATACGTCTGCTGAATTGTCGATTGATGATATTCGTAAACTTTGTGACGAGTTGATTGAAGCCCACGGTAATTGGCTGCCTGCTTACCACTGATCGTTGAACTAACTGTATTACCTCCTCAAAACGCACAAGGCGCAGGGTTTCCTGCGCCGTCATAAATGGGATGGTGAGCCATGTTTTATTTAAAGAACAAGAACTTTTGGATCTTCGGTGCTTTCTGTTTTTTCTATTTCTTTATCATGGGTGCGGTGCTGCCGTTCTTTCCGATTTGGTTGCATGACGTCAACCAGCTCGATCAACAGCAAACTGGATTAGTGTTCGCCTGTATGGCGCTGTTTGCCTTGGTATTCCAGCCTATCTTTGGTTTTGTCACCGACAAATTTGGCCTGAAAAAGCATCTGTTGTGGATGATCATCTTTCTGCTGCTGTTTCTGGCGCCTTTGTTTATCTATGTCTTCTCGCCGCTGCTGCAAACCAACTTTGTGCTGGGTGCGTTGTTATGCGGTATTTACCTGGGGCTGGTGTGCAGTGGGGGATCGCCGGCGATAGAAGCCTATATTGAGAAGGTGAGCCGACGCAGCCAATTTGAGTATGGCCGCGCGCGCTTATTTGGTTGTATCGGCTGGGCGATTTGCGCATCGATCGTCGGTTATATGTTCACGATTAACAACCAGTTTGCGTTTTGGCTGGCGTCGAGCTTTGCG
The DNA here is from genome assembly GCF_001590905.1 of Serratia grimesii NBRC 13537. Lineage (GTDB taxonomy): Bacteria > Pseudomonadota > Gammaproteobacteria > Enterobacterales > Enterobacteriaceae > Serratia > Serratia grimesii. The sequence continues at coordinate 378,681 of NZ_BCTT01000003.1, read as the reverse complement.
CTGGTGTTGGCCGGTCTGCTTTATTTGTTTAAACCTGAGCAAAACAACACGCTGGCGGTCGCGGATGGCTTAGCGTTGAACCACAAACCCATCAAATTAAAAGCGGCGCTGAGCCTGCTGAAAATGCGTAAATTTTGGTGCCTGGTGATGTATATCGTCGGGGTGGCCTGCGTGTACGACGTGTTCGATCAGCAGTTCGCCAACTTCTTCACGTCGTTTTTCAGCGATCGCCACGCGGGGACGCAGGCGTTTGGCTATGTGACGACGCTAGGCGAGTTTCTTAATGCCTTTATCATGTTTTTTGCACCCTTGATCATCAACCGCATTGGCGGAAAGAACGCGTTGCTGATAGCCGGGCTGATAATGTCTGTACGGATTATTGGTTCGTCCCAGGCGGACTCAGTGACGGCGGTGATTTTCCTCAAAACCCTGCATATGTTTGAGGTCCCTTTCCTGCTGGTGGGTATTTTCAAATACATCACGACACAGTTTAACGTTAACCTCTCGGCATCGATTTATCTGTGGGGGTTCTGCTTCTTCAAGCAGCTTTCGGCCATTGGCATGTCTTATGCGGCGGGCCTGATGTACGTCAATTACGGGTTTAAAACCTCGTATCTGATCCTCGGCTGCATCGCATTGCTGTTTACCCTGATCTCAGCCTTTGCCTTGAGTAGCAAAACGACGGTGGTGAAGGAAGAGGGGGCGCTGCCAGTGGCAGTAAGTTAGTCTGCATCAATACAATAACGTCATGAGGCCGAAAAACAGCAGCGTCAGAGCGATAACGAACCCTGTTTGTACCGTCTTGCGCATGAGGCGACCCTGGCCCCAGCGGGTCGTGCTCAGGCGGTTGTCGATTGCGAAGAGTGCAGGCACCATCAGCAGCACATAAACCAGCATCAGCATAGCGGTCAGTGGCTGTTGACTCATACAGCGTTCTCCGTGTTGTTATGGATGAATGCCACTCTCGCGGGGGTGACGTTATATTCTTGCCGATCACTGTGTTCGATCATATGCCTCCGAATAAGGCCGCCCGAAGGCGGCCTGCCGTACGACTGCCTGTAATGTAGAGATGATTGTCGGCCACTGCCGGGGCCAACGGAGTTATAATATTGCGAATGATAATCATTATCAATATGTGAAGTGAAATTTTATTGTAGGGGCAAACTACGCGCGAGTTAGCCGGGGCAGGTGGCAGCCCGTGTAGCGTGGTCACGAGGGAGGGGTTATGAGTCTAACGCTGTTGTCCTCTATTGACGCTGTAAAGGCCGCCATGTAATAGCCAATAATTAAGCTCAAAATCTCGATGTAGATTCAGTTTGCGCATCGCGGACCGTTTATGGTTACTGACAGTTTTCTCGCTGATATTCAAATGACGACCGATGGCAGAGTTACTGTTGCCAAACGACAGGTGAAGCATAATATCGAACTCTCTGCACGACAGCGCAGTGTGTTTATCGGCATCCGTCTCTCCAGGAATTTCTTGTAGGGCGAGTGAGCGTTCTACTTGCCGTATGACATTATCAATGTTGCTTTCCCGGCTGATAATACGGCGACACGCCTTAAGTAAAGGGGAGTTCTGCGGCAAAATCTGGTCGCGTTCGGTAATCAAGAGCAGGCATTGCCTTGATGGATGTATTAACTTTAATGAATAATGATGCTGCATATTATTACGTGATTCGACGGCGAAAAATATGACGTCGGCGGTATTTTTATATGCCGTGTTCTCGGTAAAAACAGCGTTAATATTTTGGTCGTTGAAATAATGAGAGAGCCCCTGACGCAACCCTTCCGTGAAGTAACGATTCTGATCCATGAACAAGATAGTTATTTTTCGTTTCATTGTTATGCGCCTGTGCCATCTTCTGGCAGTGATGGTTTATGTCATGAGCGTAAATCAATAGGTTTATAATATGTTCTTGAGTTTTTCATGGCAAAATAATTGTCGTTAGCATGAGTATATGGTTTTTTATACTGTTTTATTATTCGGTTTATATTTTTTATCTATTTTATAAATGAATTTGAGCATGCTTTGGTTTTTTAGCGAATCGTCATTTTACAGGATATACCCATCGGCATGTGTTAAATAAACACGTCTCTCTGCCCCAAAAGGGTAGAGAGACGTGGATCGGCATGGGGTTTCAGCGGTAATATCAGGATTCTAGGCCTATGCGTGGGATATTACTGTCTTCAGTTCTTCTGCATAACGCACATTAGGTAAGGGAGCGACAGCGAATTAATGACGATAGTGTTGCTGTTTATTTTTTTTAGTTTTACATACAACGGTATTCCAGCCTTTTCAGGCACAACATAATCGTTCCAAATTTTGTCGGGTGTGTTGTCGCTGGGGCTAATGTCCACACTTTTTATTATGATTTTTCTCATCCCGAGCAAGGTCTCTTGTGAAATAGAGAAGTTAGCTACTCTTCTCAGGTCATGAATGACACCACCATTCTCGATGGTACCTGCCATTGAAAAAAAACCGCCGTCTTTCTTTGTCAAAAAAACGGTAACGAAAGCATTCGTGCGTATGGTTTCGCCTGTGTTGTTATTGGTATAGGCACTCTGACTCAGTTGGGCATGGCAGTTAAACTCTTCAATGTCTTGCGGACGGTTGTTGCAAATTATCAAAATTACAGATGCTGTTAAAATGACAGCAATAATGATTGCTGGTGCGCAATGTACTGTTTTCACTTTATATTTTTCCGTGTGTCTTCAAATTTATTTCGACAGGTTCTGTACTGGTTGTCCTCTGATTTATCACAAACCGAAATAAAAATTGTGTTGTTGACGTTTTTTTCAGGCAGCTCTTCAATATAGAAAACATCGCGCTTTACGCTGCGGCAGTCTATGTTCATTTTGGCGATGTGCAGTTTGATCCTGCTCAGCATATTTGGCGTGTCTTTATCTGGGCCAAGTGAGTATATCGTGCACTGCCCCTCTTGGAAGAGCTGCTCTACCGGGACGGTATTGTCTGGCTTTGTTGCCATAAAGTAGATGAACAGAACCAACAGCGCCAGGCACAATGACAGCAGTTTTATTTTTATTGTGGCCTTTAAATTTGTGGTTTTCGCAACCGCGGCAGTGTTACTGCCAGCCTCGATTTGCGGAGGTACGATATCTATGGGCGGTGCGGGAGAGCCTTCTCGTTTTACCTGTGTTGTGGAATCGTCCGGCTGCTCTGCGGCTACCGATAAATCATCCAGTACCTGCTCCTTACAGGTTTCTGGAGAGCCAAATCTGGCAATGGTCTGAATGTCCGCATCCAGCCTGAAACCAACTTTAGGGATAGTAATGATCACGTCCCTGTTCATTTCCAACGTAGCAAAAGATCGTCTTAACTCACTGATGTAGTTATTTAAGCTGGCATTTGAGGCGGAAAATCCATAATTAATCCAGACGTTGTTCAGCAAGTCTTCTCTGGAGGTATTGGTTCGGTTGTTTTTGATGAGTTCAATTAATAAGCGTGTGGCCGGTTTGGTTAAATCAATAAAAATCCGGTCATCATTGCGAAGAGATAACCGTCTACTATCAAAGTCAAATGCTACTGTCAGGTTTAGTACATATTTCATTTTTATGGCTGTCAATAATTTTGTGAACGGTAATGCACAGATGAGCGTTTTTTTATGCTGGCGTCAAATTAATTTACAAGATTATTCCTAATCCGGTCAAGTTTATTTTTTCAAGATATATTTTATTTGTTTTCATTGGTTATATTTACCAAGTGACTTGTCTGTTTTTTACTCAAAACAGAATAAAAATATAAATTATCTAATTTAAAAAGTTATTAATATCGTTATTGTGATAATTATTTGATTATTTTGCTGTTTATTGTCGTAAGGGTTACCATTTTTCTCGTTGCCAGGGAGTGGGCAGTTAGATGAGTAAATTGCCCTCTTAATATGTGTGTCGGGTAATGCCGATATATAACAAGGTGACTTATTAACTAATACGACTTAAAGGAAACCAATCATGCAATTAAACAAAATTATGTTGTCAGCTATCTTGTCTCTGGGTGCCATTTCTGTAGCGCATGCGGCTGGCGATCAGGGGCACGGAACGGTTACGTTCAGTGGCTCAATTATTGATGCGCCGTGCTCTATTGCGTTGAGTGATATTAATCAGACGGTTGATTTGGGTCAGGTTTCTAACGTGGCGCTGGCTAATGGCGGTAGCTCTAAGCCTGCAAGCTTTGAAGTTAAACTCGAAGGTTGTGTATTGGGTACGGCTAAAAACGTCACCACCACCTTTACCGGTATTGAGGGCGCAAACGGTCTGCTGGGTATGACCGGTGCGGCGAAAGGCGCCAGCATCGCACTCACCAACGGCGATGGTTCCCCATTGAAACTGAATACGCCAAGCAAAAAGCAGGTGTTGCAAGATGGCAATAATACCATGAGTTTCTCCGCGTTCCTGAAAGGCGATGGCGTCAAAGATGCAGCGGTTGTGCCGGGTGATTTCAAAAGCGTAGTCAACTTTACCTTGGCTTATCAGTAACACCTTGCTTAAAAAATACATGCGGATTTCCGCATGTATTTCTGTCACCGCTGCCGATGTCGGAGTGCCTATGTTCCCTTTTTTTCGCGCTATGACGGCGCTTGCATTGCTGAGTTTATTCCTTGCAGAACCTGCAATGGGGGCCATGTCGTCCGGCTGGGGACGGATTAATATGCAAGGCGCCATTATTGAAACCGCCTGCGCTATTGATACTGGCAGCCGTTATCAGACCATCGATATGGCGACACTCCCGTTTGGTCAGATTGTACGTGAGGGGCGGGGGCAGTCACTGGCATTCCGTATACATCTGGTGAATTGTGTACTGGGCCGAATCAATCCGGCACTCCCGGATTGGCGGCGCTTTCAGATTACCTTTGACGGTAGTCCTGATACCGGTGGGTTTGGTGTGTCTGGTGCTGCGCGCGGTGTCGCTTTGCAAATTACCGATGAGCGCGGATATATCGCCACCCCAGGTGAGGCTTTACCGGCAGTAAATATTATGCCGGGCGAGATGCTGCTGAATTATTCACTGCGACTAGTGGGTAACCAACAAGTATTGCGGGCGGGGGACTTTTATTCCACCGTTCGATTTAAATTAGATTATTACTGAAACGGATATATCGGTATTAATGTGAAAATCTCTCCCGATGCATTATCGATGGGAGGGGCAGCGAATTTATTATTACGCATCGAATAAGCCCACGACGGCATTCAGTTAAGCATAAAGGCTTGAGGATTATGGATAACCCTTCGTTACTGTTATTGCCATTTCGCCCACGTATTTTCGGAATGTGGCTTGCCTGTTTGTTAGGCGGCATAAGTTATTGTTCCTGGGCCGGTGAAGTGCAATTTAATACTGATGTGCTGGATGTGAATGACCGGGAAAATATCGACTTAAACCAATTTTCACGCGGTGGCTACATTATGCCCGGTGATTATGTGATGACACTACGGATTAATAAGCAAGATATTCCTGACCAACCCGTGAGTTTTTATACGTCGGGTGATGACTCGCAGGGCAGTGAAGCCTGTATTACACCGGCAATGGTGGCGCAGTTTGCCTTAAAGCCCAAGGTGCAGGCCACGTTAGCCTGGTGGCATCAGAAACAGTGTCTGGTGCCGGGCAGCCTGGCGGGGATGACGGCTCAGGCTGATCTGGGCAGCAACAGCTTGACCATCAACGTGCCACAGGCCTATCTGGAGTACAGCGCCGCAAACTGGGATCCACCGTCCCGTTGGGATAACGGTATTCCGGGCGTGCTGATGGACTATTACCTCAATGCGCAAACCCAACAACAGCAAGGGGTGCGTGGTTACCACCTGAGCGGTAACGGCACGCTGGGAGCTAACCTGAGCACCTGGCGGTTGCGTGCCGATTGGCAGGCCCGTTATGACCGTCAGGACAGCGGCCAACGCGCTCAGTCTCGCTGGGACTGGAGCCGTTATTACGCCTACCGCGCGCTTGCGCCGCTAGGGGCCAAGTTGACCCTAGGGGAAAACTACCTTTATTCGGATCTTTTCGACAGTGTGCGCTTTACCGGCGCCAGTCTTGCCAGCGATGACAACATGTTGCCGCCAAACTTGCGTGGTTATGCGCCGGAAGTGGTTGGGGTGGCCCGTACTAACGCCAAGGTGGTGATCAGCCAACAGGGGCGCGTGTTGTATGAAACACAGGTAGCTGCGGGCCCGTTTCGCATTCAGGACATCAACGACGCGGTTTCTGGAGAGCTGGACGTGCGTGTGGAAGAACAGGACGGCAGTGTTCAACAGGTTCGAATGAACACCGCCACTATCCCTTATCTAACCCGGCCGGGGCAGGTGCGCTATAAGCTGGCATCAGGACGACCGTCAGATTGGCAGCACCGTACTAATGGGCCGCTGTTTGCCACCGGTGAGTTTTCCTGGGGGGTGAATAACGGTTGGTCGTTATACGGCGGCGGTGTGGGCAGTGGTGACTATAACGCGCTGTCGTTGGGAATGGGGCGTGACCTGATGATGTTTGGCGCGCTGTCGTTCGACGCTACTCAGGCACGCGCGACGTTGCCGGAACAGGGGCGACTGAGCGGTGGCTCCTACCGGTTGAGCTATGCGAAACGTTTTGAAGAGACTGACAGCCAGGTGCAATTCGCCGCTTACCGCTTCTCTGAGCGAGATTACCTGTCGATGAGTGAATATCTGGATGCACGCCTGGACGGGCGACGCAACGGCGGCAGCAAGGAGCGTTATACGCTGAGTTTTAACCAGCAATTCCGTGAGTTGGGGCTGAGTGCTTACCTCAATTACAGCCATCAGACCTACTGGGATCAACCCACCAACGACAGCTATACCCTGACGTTGGCGCAAAACCTTGACCTTGGCCGTCTGCGCAACCTGAATCTGTCACTGACGGGCTACCGGAATATATACAACGGCGCGAATGACGACGGTATGTATTTGTCGTTGTCGCTGCCGTGGGGCGGTAGCGGAACGCTGAGCTATGACAGCAGCTACAGCCGTTATGACAACAGCCAGCGCCTTGGCTACTACGATCGGCTGGAGAATGGCGACAGTTACCGCCTGAGCAGCGGCGTGGCACGCAGTGGCGGCACGGCAAGCGGCTATTACAGCCACGAAGGGGATATGGCACTGATCGACGCCAATGCCAGCTATCTGGCAGGCCGTTACTCCTCGTTGGGCGTCTCGCTAGCCGGTGGCGCAACCGCCACCCTGCAAGGTGCGGCGTTGCACCGTGGCGGCATGAACGGCACAGCGCGAATGCTGGTGGATACCGACGGCGTAGCGGCCATTCCGATCCGTGGCTACGGATCTATCGTCAAGACCAATGCTTTTGGCAAAGCCATCGTGACGGACGTCAGCAGTTATTACCGCAATCAGGTGAGTATTGATCTCAACACCTTGCCAGACAACGCCGAAGCGACCCAATCGGTTGTGCAGTCAACCCTGACCGAAGGGGCCATTGGTTACCGGCGCTTTGCTGTGATCACTGGCGATAAAGCGATGGCGGTGATCAGGCTGGCCGATGGTTCCAGCCCACCGTTCGGCGCCACGGTGCTCAACAGCAAGCAGCAGGAAGTAGGAATCGTCAACGACGGCGGCAGTGTTTATCTGACGGGAATGAACCCGAACGAAAGGATGCAGGTGCGTTGGGGGGGAAAGGCTCAGTGTGAGCTGGCGCTGCCGGTGCAGGTTCCACACAACGACGTGAGTGCGCTGTTGTTGCCGTGTGAGCGTTATCCCTAACCCCGGCGGTTTTATATCAGCAAGCGTGAATAACCCGATAACGAGTGAACAACAATGACTGTAATGAACAAATTAACTTTTACCTATGTGACTGTGCTGCTGGTGGCGCTGGGCGTTCAGCAGGCACAGGCGGCGATTGCGTTGGATCGCACCCGAGTGGTGTTTAACGGCGGTGACAGGTCGGCCAGCTTGGGCATCAGCAATGAGAACAAACAGCTGCCGTACCTGGCGCAGGGGTGGATCGAAGACGCACAGGGCAAAAAAATCACCAGCCCGCTAACGGTGTTACCGCCGGTACAGCGTCTGGAGGCCGGGGCCAGAAGCCAAATAAAAATTCAGGGGCTGCCGGCGACCCATTTGTTAACGCAGGATCGTGAGACGTTGTTTTTCTTCAACTTGCGCGAGATCCCGCCGAGAAGTGACAAGCCAAATACCCTGCAGTTGGCGCTGCAAACGCGCATCAAGCTGTTCTACCGTCCGCAGGCGTTGGCCGTGGCCCACGATGCGAAACCCTGGCAGGAACAACTGACGCTGACCAAACAGGGCGACCGTTATCGGGTTAACAACCCCTCCGCGTATTTTGTCACGCTGGTGGACGGTGGTCGCAGTGTTAATGGCCCTGGAGCCAGTGATTTTGAGCCACTGATGGTGGCGCCAAAGAGCAGTGGCTTATTGAACGTAGGCGTGGCAGCGCTGGGCGGCAGTCCGGTGTTGACCTATGTCAACGACTATGGCGGCCGCCCGCAGTTGCAATTTAGCTGCAATGGCGAGCACTGCACGGCAACGCCAATCAAACCGCGTTGAAATCGTGGTGGTGAACAAGGAGCGGGGTATGCGGCAAGGGAACAAAAGTGACGAAGAGGGTTATTGGCTGCGGTATGAGCGGCGCTATCAGTTGTTGCAGTTGATGGCGGTACTGATGGTGCCGGTGGTACTGGTTAGCCTATTGGCGTTATTGCCGGAAGCAAGCGCGGCGCAACAGGGGCACACCGATAAAGGCAATGTTGACGGGGCTCATGGGGTGCTGCGCTTACGCGGTGCGCTGACTGAGAGCGCCTGTAGACTGACGATGACCTCCGCCAGGCAGGATATTGATTTGGGTGGTGTGGGTAGCGCCCATCTGCAACAGGTAGGGAACCAGGGTGTGCCGGTGGCGATAGAACTGCGACTGGAAGATTGTTTGCGCAGCCCGGCCAACAAGCGGGACGACCGCAGCGGTGGCCTGCTGTGGGCTCCTCACCAGCCGGCGGTCTCGGTGAGTTTTACCGCGCCGATGGACGCCAATAATCCAAAATTAGTGAGGGTTCAAGGCGCTCAGGGATTGGGACTACGGCTGAAGGACTCACAGGGGCGGGATGTGCGGTTGGGTGAGCGCGGGGCACCGTTGTTGCTGGTGCCGGGCCAAAGTGTGTTGAGTTATAGCGTGACGCCAGAACGCACTCAGGCACCGCTGCAAGCTGGGGTGTATTCGGCAATGATCAACGTGCGATTTAACTATGACTAGGAAGGGCGACATGCGCTGTCTGGCTCAGAAGGGGTGGGTGTTGGGGCTATTGTTGCTTGCTGGAGCGGTGCATGCCGCCGAGCAGCAGGTAAAAATCAAGGTGACCGTTATACGCCCGGCATGCCTGATCAACAAGGGACAGCGCATCGATGTTAACTTCGGCGATCGGGTGGGGGTGAACAAAGTGGATGGAGTGAACTATCGACAGCCGGTGAACTATAGCATCACCTGCGAACCGGGCGGCAAAGGCTTGGTGATGGCGCTGGTGCTGACGGGTATACCGAGCGGTTTTGACAACGCGGCGGTCAGCACCAACGTCAAAGATCTGGGTATTCGTCTCACCCGTGACGGCCTGCCTTTTACCTTAGGCTCGCCTGTTCCTGTCAGTGTCGACAAGCCCCCAGTGCTGATGGCAGCACCGGTCAAGCGCGCTGGCGCCAAGTTAAAGGCCGGGGAGTTCGAGGCGACGGCAACGTTGCAGGCGGTGTACCAGTGAACCATAGCGGATTTTACGGGCGACCTGCCTTAATGGCATTAGGGTTCCTGTTAGCCATGCCAGGGGCGCAAGCCGCAGATAACCTGCGTTTTCATGGGGCATTGGTGGCAGAACCCTGCGTGATCCCGCCGGGTGAGGAGCATATTACGCTGGATTTTGGCACGGTGATCGACAAGTTCTTGTATCTGAATAACCGCACGCATGGGCAGGGGTTTACCCTGCATCTGACGCAGTGCGATCTGAGCCTGGCAAAAACGGTGAAGGTCACATTCAGTGGCATTGAGAATACAGCTTTGCCGGGGTTGTTAGCGTTGTCAGCGGGCAGTCAGGCATCGGGCATTGCCATCGGGATGGAGACACCGGGTGGTAAACGGCTGCCGATGAATAAACCCTGGGGACAACAGGGATTGGTCAGCGGTGACAATGTGTTAAGGCTGCAAGCTTATGTGCAGGCGGAGCCAGAAGCGCGTAAACGCCAGAGTATTCAGCGTGGGCCTTTTAGTGCGGTGGCGACCTTTAATCTGGAATATGAATAATCAGGCGGTCGGAATGAACGGTTTCTGCCAGCACTTTAATAATGACGAAGAAAACTTATGAAACGTATTGTTGTTTTGTTCCTCTGGTTCTATTGCACGACGTCGTTCGCTGTCTTGAATATCCCCAATGAAAAACCAGGGAGTTCGGTCACAGTGACTGTTGAGTCACCGCAAGTGAAGACGAAATTTAATCAGACGGCCGGCGGATTTAACTGCGACCACGCTGGCTGTCTGTTAGTGGAATTTTTCGCCGGGACTGACATGCTAGGGAAGACGACGTGGGCTCGCCACACTAGCACATATAGTAGAATCGCGAAGATCGAGGGATGTTCATCTAGCGGGATAGAAGCTGGATTGAAAGGGCAGAGTTATCTTGGGGAAGTGATGTCGTCGGGTTTGCTCGATGATTTAATTCCACCTTCTAAGAAGTCATACAGAACCTATGGTTACTGTGTTACTAAATCTGGTTCGAATTACGATTGGTCTACCCTCGACCAACCTTGGGATGGCATACCGCCACCGGTGTGTGGACTTAGTGGGCCCGATGTTATCGACTTTGGCGAACTGAAGCCTGCCGCCGTTTCGGGTAAATCAAAGAAAGCGCGTTACACCATTAGCTGTGATAAAAAATCCACCGTCAAAGTGACCTTTGCCTTTGCATCGGGGAGTAGTAGCGAGAAGATCGCCGATGATCTGACCCTTGCCCTTAAGGTGGGTACAAAAGAGGGCGTCAAAGGGGAGACATACACCGTCGAGAAATCGGCAGTACAGGCTGATTTGAGCGTTGCTCTAAAAAGTGGTGGTGCCGCACCGGTGGGTGAATATCAAGCGTCGGCGGTGGTGAAATTGACCGTGGAATAACCGCTGGGTACGGCATGATTACTTTGCTGTAGTAAAAAAGCACGCCTTGCGGCGTGCTTTTTACGTTAACTCAACGGTGCTGATTATTTCGCATCCGGCAAGGCGTAAGCGACAATATAGTCACCCAGCTTGGTGCCGAATGAGCCATGACCGCCTGCGGAAATGACCACATATTGCTTGCCATTAACCTCATAGGTCATTGGTGTTGCCTGACCACCGGCTGGCAACCGCGCTTCCCACAGTTTTTCACCGTTGGTCACGCTGAAGGCGCGCAGATAGTTGTCTGCGGTCGCGCCAATAAAGAACACATTACCCGCAGTAGAAACCGGTCCACCCAACATCGGCATACCCATCTTGAACGGCAACGGCAGCGGGGAGCTGTCGCGCACGGTACCGATGCGTTTTTTCCACACGATGTCGTTGGTTTTCAGGTCTACAGCAGAAATGTAACCCCAGGCTGGCTGTTTACACGGCAAGCCAAGTGGCGACAGGAACGGATTCAGTGTGACGCCGAACGGCACGCCATACTGTGGTTGCACACCCGCTTCAGTACCGCTGCCGCCTTTGTCGTTGGCTGGCGGTTCAATTGGGTTGCCCGGACCGCGTGGGATCAGTTTTGACACAAATGGCAGTGCGATAGGGTTGGCAATAGCCACTTGACGATCGGTGTCGACAGACAAACCGCCCCATTCGAACATGCCAAGGTTACCTGGGAATACCAACGTACCTTGTTCAGAAGGCGGGGTGAAGGTGCCCTCATAACGCAGGCTGTGGAACATCACGCGGCAGACCAGTTGGTCGTAAATGGTCGCCCCCCACATGTCTGCGCCAGTCAGTTTTTTCTCAGGGCGGAAGGTCAGCTCTGAGAAAGGTTGAGTCGGTGACAGACGGTCGCCTTTGGCTGGGCCTTGTGGTACCGGTTTTTCTGGCGCTGGCACGACCAATTCGCCGTTGGTACGGTTCAGGACGAAGATGTTACCGGTCTTGGTCGGTACGTAGATTACCGGCACCTTATTGCCGCTCTTGTCGGTAATATCCGCCAGCGTTGGCTGCGCCGGTACGTCCATATCCCACAGGTCGTGGTGTACGGTTTGATAGAACCAGACCAGTTTGCCGGTTGTGGCATTCAGCGCCAGCAGGCCGCTAGCATAACGCTCCATTTCCGGTGTACGGTTGCCGCCCCAGATATCGGGTGTGGCGACGCCCATCGGCAGGTAGACAATATCCAGCTTGGCGTCGTAGGCAGCAGGTGCCCAAGAGTTAGGCGAGTTCGGGATAAAGTGATGCTCGTCTGCTGGGATCGCGTTAGGGTCTTTGGCGCCCGGATCAAATGCCCACAGCAGTTTGCCGCTGTTGACGTCAAATCCGCGGATCACGCCGGATGGCTCGCGGGTGGAGTAGTTGTCGGTGACCGCACCGCTGACCACGATCACATTGTCGGTGATCACCGGCGGAGACGTCGGCTCATAATGGCCTGGCGTCGCATACGGCATATTGCTTTGCAGGTTGAGTTCGCCGTTATTGGCGAAGTCGGCACAAGGCTTACCGGTTTCGGCATCCAGCGCAAACAACCGCCCATCATTCACTGGCAGGAAAATGCGGCGTGCGCACATTGCCGGAGACGCGTCTGTCGCCGAGCCTGCTGCTGCGGCAGTTTCATGGTAAGAAACACCACGACAGGTGATGTGCTGGAAGGTCGGGTTGAAATTCAACTGAGGATCAAATTTCCACTTCTGTTTACCGGTGGCCGCATCCAGTGCAAACAGCTTCTGGTGAGGCGTACACAGGTAGAGCGTGTCGCGGATTTTAATCGGGGTTACTTCGTTGGTGATTTCCCCCGGATCGTTGGCGGTTTTCAGGTCGCCAGTTTGGAAGGTCCAGGCTTCTTTAAGCTGACCAACGTTTTTGTCATTGATCTGGCTCAGTGGCGAATAACGCGTGCCTTCCTGAGTACGGCCATAGGCTGGCCAATCGGCGTCTGATGCCTGAGGTGCAACCTTCACCTGGGCCGGTTCAAGGGTGCCGTTGATCTCTTGCGGATCGTTAAATACGGCATAGGCCAGGACTGCGACGGTAAACACCAGCGCGATACTCAGTGCGCTGTAGGCCAACTTGCCGCTGGCAATCAGCTTGTGATAGATGAACGGCAACACCAGCCACAGGCCGAAGAAGAAGGTAACGTCCAGGCGTGGCGTCAACGCCCAGAAGTCCGGACCGACCTCCCACAGTGCCCAAATTGTGGTGCCGAGTAAAAACACGGCATACAGCAGCAGTGCAGTGGCGCGGCGGCGAACCAGCAGCCAGGCGGTAACCAGCAAAACCAGGCCGGCGATGATGTAGTACAGTGAACCGCCGAGTTTGGCTAGCCAGATGCCGCCTCCCAGCAGATAAAGCCCACTCAACGCGGCAAACAGAGCCGTGATGATGATGAGCGGCGACAATGATGCTTTATTTTGCATAGTATTATCCTTACCAAAATGAAAAGTCCCCGATTTAGAGATTAAGCCATATCCAAAAAAACACGCGGTTTCTCCCTAAAAATCCGTCCCGTATGTTTGGCAACCTCCCTCATCACCAATGCCAATCGGCAGTGGCAGCAAAAAATGGAGAGGACAGTTTTGGATGATTGAAGAAACTCTACTATCGGGGGTAAAACCAAAAACAAGTCTGAGTCAGGCGTCGTACGCAGCGATGCCGTTAAGATGAACGTAAACGGGTGCGTCAGCATCGCCTGAAGCGCGCCTAGGTTACTCTAATTGTTATTCTTTCGTTGCATACCTTGTGCTGTTTTTACGATTATTTGTTGGTTTTATGAATGTAGCTCATAAGCTCAAGCACATTTAACGCATAGTCATTTGCCGACCGTCCTCCTACAGTAATCACACTTTGGCTGCCCTGCGTGAGTGGTGGCCAGCGCGACACTTTTGGAGGCAAAAATGCAAAAACGTAAACTGGGTAACAGGGGTTTGGAAGTCTCAGCTTTGGGCTTGGGTTGTATGGGGTTGAGTTTTGGCTATGGCCCGGCGACTGACAAACAGCAGGGGATCGCGTTGATTCGTGCGGCTGTCGATCAGGGCGTGACTTTTTTCGACACCGCTGAAGTGTATGGCCCCTTCACCAATGAGACATTGGTCGGGGAAGCGTTGGCTCCGGTGCGTGATCGTGTGGTGATTGCGACCAAATTTGGGTTTGAACTGCCGCAGCCGGATGGCAAACAGGTGCTTAACAGCCGGCCGGAACATATCCGTCAGGCGGTGGAAGGGTCACTGAAGCGCCTGAATATTGAAACTATTGATCTGCTATATCAGCACCGGGTTGATCCCAATGTACCGATTGAAGACGTCGCCGGTACCGTGAAGGCATTGATCCAGGAAGGGAAAGTGAAGCACTTTGGTTTGTCAGAGGCTGGGGCGCAAACCATTCGCCGTGCCCATGCCGTGCAGCCGGTGACGGCGTTGCAAAGTGAATACTCGCTGTGGTGGCGCGAGCCAGAGAAAGAAATCTTACCGACATTACAAGAGTTGGGCATCGGTTTTGTGCCCTTCAGCCCGTTGGGGAAAGGTTTCCTGACAGGGGCGATCAATGAAAATACCGCCTTTGACAAGGGTGACTTTCGCAACGTCGTTCCGCGCTTCAGCACGGAGTCACGTAAGGCCAACCAGGTGCTGGTGGACGTGCTTGGGCAGTTGGCACAGCAAAAAGGTGTCACGCCGGCACAGATTGCGTTGGCCTGGCTGTTGGCGCAACAACCTTGGATTGTGCCTATTCCGGGAACCACCAAGCAACATCGCCTGCAAGAGAATCTGGGGGCGGCTGCGATAGCGCTGAGCACGGATGAATTGCGCAGCATTGAAGGAGCGCTTGCCGCCATTGAAGTGCAGGGCGCCCGTTATCCTGCGCACCTGCAACAGAATATCGGGCGCTGAAACCAGCCCCTTGCCGCAGCCGTCGGCAGGGGGATTCAGGATTGGCGCGGGTAGCGTAGCGCCTCTACCAGCAGGGCGAAGGCCGTCGTGTGCTGCCGACGACTGGGGTAGTAGAGGTAATAACCGGGGAAAAGCGGGCACCAGGCGTCGAGTACGCGCACTAAACGGCCATCAGCCAGCTCATGGGTGACGGTATCTTCGGGGACAAAGGTGATACCGAAACCCAATAACGCCGCCTCAATACGTTGGCGCAGGCTGTTAAACGTTAACTGGCCATCAACGCGAACTTTGATCTCTCTACCGTCTTTTTCAAATTCCCATGCATAAAGCCCGCCCATGGTCGGTAAACGCATATTGATGCAACGATGATTCTGCAATTCTTGTGGGGTGTTCGGTATGCCGTATTGTTCAAAATAGGCAGGAGAGGCGACCGGCACCATACGCATTTCCGGTGCGATACGCACGGCAACCATGTCCTTAGCCACCTGTTCACCCAAGCGAATACCGGCATCAAAGCGGCCAGCAACAATGTCGGTCAGGGCGTTATCCACCGTAATTTCGACATTAATATCCGGGTAGTCAGCCAGAAACGATTTCAGTACCGGCCATAGCACCGAATCGACGGCATGCTCACCGGCGGTGATGCGAATATTACCGGCTGGCCGCGCCCGCATTTCACTCAGCGCATCCAGCTCACTTTCAATTTCGGCAAAGCGCGGACCGAGGCTGTTGAACAACCGCTCACCGGCTTCGGTAGGAGCAACGCTACGGGTTGTACGCGTCAATAAACGCAGCTCAAGCCGCTCTTCAAGGCCCCGAATGGCATGGCTTAATGCCGATTGGGATACGCCAAGCTTTGCTGCGGCCTTGGTGAAGCTGCGTTCACGGGCGACCACCAGAAATGAAATTAAATCGTTAAAGTTCTCTTTTAACATCCCGGCCTCACAGCATGGGCAGAATTCATGGCGATATTCTAGCCGTTTGCCGGCGGCGGCGACAATTAATGAATTCAACTCATAGCTCCTTGCGCATTTAGCTATCTAGTCGCGTTGCAGAGTGAAGGGTATCTTTTGTCGTGTGCATTTCATCATGCTTTAGGCATTACCCGGTGAAGTGACTGGCAGCCTCTACAATTATTCTGTTTATATTAACGTCGGCTACTTTGGTCGAAACGGAGAAAAAAATGAAAATCCAACGCAGTGGTTCACAACCCTCCCGTCCAGGCCCAGAAGAGTATTTTACCGGTAAGGTACGGATCGATGCGCCGTTTGCCGGCAGTGAGCCGGCCCGCGTGGGCGGCGCGACCGTGACCTTTGAGCCAGGTGCTCGCACTGCCTGGCACACCCATCCGCTTGGTCAGACGTTGATTGTTACCCAAGGGCGAGGCTGGATCCAGGTGTGGGGTGACGAGATCCAGGAAATGAACCAGGGCGATATTGTTTGGATCCCGGAAGATGTCAAACACTGGCACGGTGCGACACCGGAGACTGCCATGACCCATATTGCTATCGCTGAGTCACTTAACGGCAGCCCAGTTGACTGGATGGAGAAGGTCAGTGACGCGCAGTACCAGAAGTGATGCCTGCGCGCTGAAAGGTTGTCAGCTGTTGCTTATCTGCTGACAAAAGCGCAGGCGGTTGCCGAAGGGATCTGTGATGTTTAACTCTTTCCCCCAATCGACCGTTTCAACTCCCGGTCTGGCATAGCGATACTGTTTGGCCGACAGTTCCTGATGTAACGCGTCGATATCACCCATGGGGATAAACACCGCAGAGCCCGGCGTGCTGTCGCCGTGGTGTTCGCTGAGATGCAAGGTGAGGCCGGAGCGGGAGACTTGTGCGTACAGCGGCAGATCTTCGCTGAAGCGATGCTCCCAATCCAGCGTGAAGCCAAGAAAATCCAGGTAAAACTCTTTGGCTTTTTCTACCGAGAAGATGCGAAGAATAGGGATGGCGGCGGAGAATTCCATTATTAATCTCACTTAAACAACGCTCAGAAGACGGACTCTCTTTCCGGGTCGGTTAACCCGAACAGGATTCGCAATCAATGCTGATACGGCCCGCATTATGCAGACCGTATCAGCGCATCAGGCGGTTAGCTGTCTAGCCCACCGAGGCACAGGTATTTGATCTCAAGATAATCCTCGATACCGTACTTCGATCCTTCACGCCCCAGCCCGGAGTTTTTCACCCCGCCGAACGGTGCGACTTCGGTAGAAATCAGCCCTTCGTTAATACCAACAATGCCGTATTCCAGCGCTTCTGCGACGCGCATGACCCGACCAATATCCCGGCTATAGAAGTACGATGCCAGGCCAAATGGCGTATCGTTAGCCAGTTCAATGGCTTCGGCTTCGTGTTCAAAGCGGATCAATGGTGCTACCGGGCCAAAGGTTTCCTCATGGAAGATTTTGGCCTGACGAGGCACGTCGGTCAGAATAGTTGGCATAAAGAAGTTATTGCCCAACGAGTGGGGTTTCCCCCCCAACAGAATCGATGCGCCGTGCTGCACCGCGTCATCGATATGTTCAGTGACTTTTTCCACGGCCGCTGGATTAATCAAGGGGCCGATTGTCACGCCATCGTCCATTCCGTTACCGACTTTCAGTTTTTCTACCGCGGTTTTCAGCTTTTCAGCAAAGGCGTCATAAATACCGTCCTGTACCAGGAAACGGTTGGTACACACGCAGGTTTGGCCGGCATTGCGGTATTTGGAGGCCACTGCGCCAGTCACGGCGGCGTCCAGATCGGCATCGTCAAACACGATAAACGGCGCATTGCCGCCCAGTTCCATGCTGGTCTTTTTGATCGTAGGCGCACACTGTGCCAGCAATTGTGCGCCTACTTCGGTGCTGCCGGTAAACGAAAGTTTGCGTACGTCGGGGTTGGCGGTCAGCTCAGCACCGATGGCCTGGCTTGGGCCGGTAATCACGTTGCAGACCCCCGCCGGTAGGCCGGCACGCTCAGCCAGTACCGCGATGGCCAGTGCCGAAAATGGCGTCTGGCTGGCGGGGCGGATCACACCGGTACACCCTGCGGCCCAGCCGGGACCCGCTTTACGGGTGATCATCGCCGCCGGGAAATTCCAGGGTGTAATGGCGGCGAAGACCCCAATCGGTTCTTTCTGCACGATGATACGGCGACCAGACTGGGGTTGCGGGATGGTATCGCCGTAGACGCGTTTGCCTTCCTCGGCAAACCACTCAATAAAGGACGCTGCGTAGGCAATCTCACCGCGGCTTTCGGCCAGCGGCTTACCCTGTTCTGCGGTCATGATGCGCGCCAGATCGTCCTGGTTTTCCATCATCAGTTCAAACAGGCGGCGCAGCTTACCGGCCCGTTCTTTGGCGGTCAGCGCACGCCAGGCTGGCTGGGCCTTCTTGGCGGCGGCAATCGCCTGTGCTGTTTCTTTGGCGCCCAAAGCCGGTACCTGGCCGAGTAACTCACCGGTTGCGGGGTTGTGGATCTTGAGACACTGGCCGTCTTTGACCGGCAGCCATTGCCCATCGATATAGTTGGCTTCGCGAAACAGTGAGGCATCTTTGAGGGTGGCAGAGAAGTGATTGCTCATCGGTTATCTTCCTTTTTCAGAATTCAACACGGGGTGATCTATCCCAAATGGCTACCCTTTACCCTAGCAAACTTTTCCGCCTTCATTTGCCCTATCAGTGGCAAGAAATCAATTTACTGCCTTGAGCACCTTCTGTACAAAAAATGCCCGCGTTCGAGACGATACTGAAGTTAGCAGGCATATGACCCTTTTCGATGTGATTAAAAGGAGTGTGCAAATGATGAAATCAGTGGACAGACATCTTTATGGCGGCGGAGAAATGGATTTTTTGGCTTCCAGTATTGCGTTGATGGAGTGGCAGGGGCGAGAGGTCGACGCCGGCAAAGTGGCCGGTAATATGTCGGAGTCGCAAAGCCGTTTGTTCTTCGAACGTCTGAACTATTTCCGCCAGCTTTATCAAGCCGCTGCAACGGTGGAACACAGCGTATAAAATCAATCTACTGACCCCGCCAAAGCGGGGTTTTTTATTCCGACCACACCCCGGTGTTCAGCGTTGCCGGGGAGAACTCAAGATTACGGCCTCGCCACGGCAGGGCCTGCGAAAAGCGCCATGCACTGCGTATATCGAAACGCCAGTAACGTTCTGCCCCTGCCACGCCTTGCCCGATATCCGCTTGCCAGAGAATGTGTGTTTCCCCTTGCAGGTGCAAAATATCCCCGTGTTCAAAGTCGACAAACAGCAGTGCCGCCCGCGGTTCCGCAAGCAAATTACCCAGCGTGTTCATATAGCGATTGCCACGAAAATCGGGTATCCACAGGCTATTGTTTTCCAAATGAATGAAACCTGGTTTACCGCCACGGTGTGAAATATCTACACCACCTTGTTCGAGCGTTGCATGGGCACAACTGGCGACGAAACAGGTATCAGCCTGGCGGATTAACATCTCCGCCGACGCGTCCAGCGCAGTGAGATGTTCAATCGGGGAAGCTGAGCTGGTTGCTGGATACAGCTCACGCCGTTGAATATATTGCGGGCAGTTACCAAAACTCTGCCTGATGTCGATCTCAATACGGTTCTTGTCGGTACGCCCAATAATACCGTTGACACGGTTGCGTCGCCGGTTGCTGAAGTCCAACCCCAATGCCCCCACCGGTTTATCCGTTTGCAAGGCAGCCTGCGCAGGATCGTCGCTTCTCCGGGGGGCGCTGATACGCAGGTGATCGCTGTCTGGCGAGCGCAGGAAACCGGGTGGACCGCTGAACAGTGTCGCCACCGGCCAATCCTGGCTGTCCAGTGTGGCGACAAACAGATAAGGCAGTGCAGCGAAAAACGCACGATGTTGCTCTGGCATGCTGGGGTAAATGCCGCCACTGACCCGATCAAAACCGGCTAACGTCTGGGCGCGCAGTTCATCGGGGTGAAACATCGGTTGGTTCATCAGTTACCTCTTGCCGGGTTCCGGCAGCGTTGGCATGGCGAAGAAACCGGGCAACGCTGCGATGCGTGCCACCCAACGTTGGATCGCCGGATAAGGGGCCAGAGAAATCCCGCCTTCTGGGGCCACCGCAACATAGCTGTAGCAGGCCAGATCGCCAATTGTCGCCTCGTCAGTTGCTAGAAAAGCACGGTTGGCCAGATGTTGCTCCATATGCGGCAGAAAACGGGCGGCGACCGCTAACGCACTCTGATAATCCTCTGGCGCAGAAAATTGAGCGATCAAGCGGCTTGAGGCCGGCCCGTAGCGCACTTCTCCGGCTGCTTTGGATAACCATTCCTGCACCTGTGCTGCCGCGATGGGGGATTCCGGCAGCCAATGGCTGCCCGGTGCGTAACGTTTGACCAGATACACCAGAATGGCGTTACTGTCGGCCAGCACCTGATCGTCGTCCACCAGGACCGGGATCTGGCCGAAAGGGTTTAGGCGGCGAAAGTGCTCGCTCTGGCGCACCTCTGCGCCGGCCTCGATAAATTCATACGGCAGTGCAAGCATCCGTAATAGCAACGCCACGCGGTGAACATGGCCGGAAAGCGGGGTACCGTAAAGTTTTAGTTTTTGCATGATGAGGCTCCTGAACAATTTTTATTAGCATACTCTTGCAGGCAGTGAGCGAAATCCGGCAATGTAGAAATTGATAATTTCACTTTATGGAACAATCTATGGATCGGTTGGACGAACTGGCGATCTTTGTGGCAGTGATCCAGCACGGCAGTCTGGCCGCAGCCGGTCGTAAGCTAAGGCGTTCTGCACCGGCGATCACCCGAGCCATTGCCTCGCTGGAGCAGCGCTTTGGTGCCCGCTTGGTCGAACGTACCACCCGGCGGCTCGCGCCGACTGAGGCGGGGTTGCGTTTGGTGGAACGCGCTCACGTGCTGCTGCATGAATATCAGGCTGCCGTGTTGGACACGGTGGATACTCAGCTCACCGGTCTGTTGCGGATAACGTCGCCGGTGCAGTTCGGGCGCAAGCATGTGGCACCGGTGGTGATGGCATTTCTCGACCACTATCCGCAGATGCAGATTGAAATGGTGCTAAACGATCGTAATCTGGACTTGATCGACGAAGGGCTGGATGTGGCGATACGTATCGGGCATCTGCAAGATTCTTCCCGGGTGGCTCGGCGGTTGGGGCAGGTGTCGCGGGTAACCGTCGCCAGCCCGGCCTATCTGGCACGACGCGGGGAACCACAAGAACCGGCGCAGTTGGCGGATCATGACACCATTGTCGGTACTCAGCGTGCGTCGCTGCGTGAATGGCGTTTTGACCCACAGGAGAACGGCGAGCGAGTACGTTTGACGCCGCGCTTGCTGCTTAACGAGGTTGAAACACAGTTATTGGCGGTGCGCGCAGGCAAGGGCATCGCCCGGCTGTTGTCATACCAGGTCGCGGACGATTTGGCTGCGGGGACATTGGTACGCCTGTTACCGTCCTACGAACCCTTGCCAATGCCGGTGCAATTGGTGGCACAGAACGCACAGAGAATGCCGCTAAAGGTACGGACATTCTGGGATTATGCCTGGCAAGCGCTAAGCCAATTAGCACAAATTCAGCCGGTAGAATAATAAAGACTCAGGCCCAATAAGTTTCACTGGTTAAACTTATTGGGCAGCTAAAAAGATTTATATTACCAGGCCCGCATTGCTGCTGTTCCCTTCTTGACAATATTATTCCCGGTGCTAATAGTTAACGCATATCTTAAATAATAAACGAAGTTTAATATATGAAACTTGTCCCAGGGGATTACGATAACGGTGCTACGGTAGACAATGAAGATGAGATCCTGACGTCGTTTCAAACGCGTAGTCAGCATGTTTATCGCCAAGTGCGTAGTGAACGTAATATTGCCTACGGTAATTCCCCACGGGAAGTGTTCGACTGGTTATATTCCGATAAAGAACATAAAGGCACATTAATATTTATTCACGGCGGCTATTGGCAATTTTGTAATAAAGATGATTTTGCTTTTATTGCCGACGTGCCCTTGTCGCTGGGCTTTGATGTGATCCTGTTGGAATATACTCTGGCACCTCACGCCACTCTGGACGATATTTGCCGGCAAACAGGAGTGGCACTGGGTGCTATTCAACATCGTTTGGGGCAGGATAATTTAGCGCCGGTTTATCTGTGCGGGCATTCTGCTGGCGGTCATCTGGCAAGCTTTTGGCAGCATCATGAGGTGGCTGATGTCGTGCTGGCGATCAGCGGTATTTATGAGCTGGAGCCGTTGTTAAACAGCTATGTTAATCGGCAATTGCAGTTGACCCCACAGCAAATTACCCAGCTGAGTCCGGCGCGTCAGATTCCTGAATGCATAAAGCCCATGACGCTGTTTTATGGCGACGCAGAGCTGCCGGAACTGATTGGGCAGTCGCAGCACTATTACACCGCGCTGCATGAAAAACACTTGCCCGCTCGCCTGGTCGCGGTAGCCGGAGCTAACCATTACAACGTGTTAGATTCGCTGTTCGCCAGAGATGGGGCGCTGATCCGCCAGTTAATCACCACGGGGAAATAAACCATGCGCAGTATCATTGAAACGGGCCTGCCGGAGATTGGCCAACCTTTCTCTTGGGCGACCAAAGGCGGCGGCATGCTGTTCACCGCCCATGGCCCGGTTAGATCAGACGGCAGTATTGAAACCGGGGCACCGGAAAAACAGATTACCCTGACATTCGATAATCTTGCACAGACGCTGAAGGCAGCAAATAGCCACAGCGACAATGTTTTACAGGTTATTGTTTATCTCACCGATGTGAGTGACGTTAAATTACTCGATGAAATCTATAAGAACTATTTTAATTATCCTTATCCTAATCGTTCAACGGTAATTGTTGATAAATTGGTGGTGCCTGGAATGAAAATAGAAATAACGGTCAGCGCCACCGCTGAATAGTTTATAGCTGTAATATTTAACGATGCGGTCAGTGTGCTGGGTCGTTAAATTTATAAAAGATATTTTTAGTAATTTCACCTGAAAATTCATTAAATAATGAGTTAAGGAATCGCTATGTTTAATCACATTGGCCGCTCTGCGGCCGATCCTATTATGTCGTTGATGGAAGCGTATTTACAGGATGAAAATACGCAGAAAGTAAATCTGGGTATTGGCCTTTATTACGATCAGCACGGCAGAATCCCGTTGATGCAGGCGGTTGAGGCAGCCGAACGGCGTTTGCTTGAACAACGCCGCCCACACGGTTATCCGCCGATCGAAGGTTCGGCGCTGTTTGCCCAACAGGTGCAGGCCTTGTTATTTGGCGAGCAGACCTCATCGTCCATCACCACGGTGCAGACCGTTGGCGGTTCTGGTGCCCTGAAGCTGGCGGCGGATTTTATTCATCAATACCTGTCCCGCCACGATATTTGGGTGTCCGACCCGACCTGGGCCAACCATTGGGCAATCTTTGAAGGTGCCGGGCTGAAGGTACATACCTATCCGTACTTTGATGAGGTGAACGGTGGTCTGCGTTTCGACGCCATGTTGGACACGCTGGATAGCCTGCCAGAAGGCAGTGTGGTGCTTTTACACCCGTGTTGTCATAACCCAACCGGCACCGATCTTAGCCAGGCACAGTGGCGTGCCACCCTGGAAGTGTTACAGCGTCGCAGCTTGCTGCCGTTCTTTGATATTGCCTATCAGGGCTTTGGTGACGGTCTGGAAGAAGACTGCTTTGCCTTGCGCGAAGCGCTGAAAACCGATCTGGCGTTTTTGGTCGCCAACTCGTTTTCAAAAAATGTCGCGTTGTATGGCCAGCGACTGGGCGGGCTTTCGGTGCGTTGCGCCAGTCCAGAGAGTGCAGCGAACGTTAAAGGCGCACTGAAAACACTGATCCGCCGCAGCTACTCTTGCCCACCGACCCATGGCAGTCAGATTGTGGAAACGCTGTTGGCGGACGAAAGCTTGCGGCAACAGTGGGAAGACGAACTGGCCGGTATGCGGCAGCGTATCAAACAGATGCGGCAAATCCTATCTGCGGGGCTGGAGCAAGGTGGTTCACAGTTGGACTACCGTCGTATCCGCGATCAGAAAGGCATGTTCAGCTACACCGGGCTAAACCAACCGCAACTTGAGCGGCTACGACAACACTATGCCATTTACCTGGTCGCACCTGGTCGTATGTGCCTGCCTGGCCTGAATCAAAATAATGTCGACTATGTTACTGCCGCCATTCTGGATGTCACCCGTACTGCGTGAATAAGGTAGGACACTGCTATGAAACAGATGAAAGGTTTTGACGAAATAGCACGGCGGCAGGGCGGGTTGCAGAAACAGCTCACCGCAGGGCAGATGTCGATGCTGGCGATAGGTGGCGCGATCGGTACCGGGCTGTTTCTCGGCAGTGCCTATGCCATCCAGATGGCGGGTCCCAGCGTATTGTTGAGCTATTTTATTGGCGGTGTTGTAGCGCTGCTGCTGATGGGGTGTTTGGCGGAAATGACCTCCGAACACCCGACACCGGGTTCATTCGGAGACTATGCCGAGTTTTACATCAGTCCACTGTTTGGTTTCCTGGTGCGTTATTCCTACTGGTCCTGTGTGGTGCTGGCGGTGGGGACGGAAGTCACTGCCATTGGCATGTATATGCAGTTCTGGTTCCCGACCACGCCAATCTGGCCTTGGGTGCTGTTGTTCTCAGCGGCGGTTATCGTCATTAACGTCATTGGCGTCAAGTCATTCGGCCAGGTTGAGTACGCGCTGTCGACCATTAAAGTGGTCGCTATCGCGGCTTTTATCGCTATTGGTATCGGCATTCTGGTGTTCTCCGCGAATCCGGCGTTTGGTGTTCAAAACTTTACCGCAAACGGCGGTTTCTTCCCGTTTGGTATTAAGGGGATGTGGTTTGCGGTGATCGTGTCCATTTTCAGCTATCTGAGTATCGAGATGATCGCAGTGGCTGCCGGTGAAGCCAAAAACCCGGTGATTGCGGTGAAAACTGCGTTCAAAGGCACCATTTTGCGGTTGTTTATTTTTTATATGCTGTCGATTGCGCTGATGCTGGCGATCGTGCCCTGGCGGCAATCGGGTACCGGCGAAAGCCCGTTCCTGGTCGCGATGAACGTGATCCATTTGCCTGCTGCTGCCGGTATCTTCAACTTTATCGTGTTGGTGGCTGCGCTCTCGGCGATGAACAGCCAGTTGTATATTACTACGCGCATGATGTTCTCGTTGTCACGCGCCGGGCAAGCACCGGCGGCACTTGGTCGAGTGAGTAAACGCGGTATACCGGTAAGTGCACTGGCGATGTCATGTATCGGCATTGTGGTGTCGATCGTGCTGAGCCTGGTGTATCCGCAGAAATCGTTTGCCGCCATGATGTCGATTTCGGTATACGGTGCCTGCTTTACCTGGCTGATGATTTTCGTCACCCATCTGTTTTTCCGCCGTCAGCATCGCCAAACACACCTGAAATTCCGTATGTGGGGATTCCCATACACCACGCTGGCCGGTGCAGGACTGATGGCTGCACTGTTGATTTCGACGGCGTTCACCGAGTTTTTCAAAATGACGCTGTGGTTTGGCATCCCGTTCACCCTGTTGTTGGTGGCCATCTATTTCTTCTATAGCCGCCATCAGCCAGTGCCTGCGGCAATGGAAACACCGAGTGTGGAATAAACTGGTTCAGTAAAAAATGTGATTATGTGGCTCT
Source organism: Serratia grimesii NBRC 13537 (assembly GCF_001590905.1). Lineage (GTDB taxonomy): Bacteria > Pseudomonadota > Gammaproteobacteria > Enterobacterales > Enterobacteriaceae > Serratia > Serratia grimesii. The sequence goes on along the minus strand of NZ_BCTT01000003.1, from coordinate 352,967 downwards.
GTAAATAAACCACTTTAACCGGAGAATAAAGGGTCTTTCGGGATTGTGGAGTTGTCTTGCAATGCGCAGTGAAACAGAAAAAAACAGCGTTATCGTCCGGGTCAGCGATGCGGGGGCGCAGCGTTCGGCCCAAGGATGGACCAGCGGTTTTTTGGGGATGTTAATTTTTAGCGGTTCTTTGCCCGCGACACGACTGGCGGTGCTGGAGTTTGAACCGCTGTTCCTGACCGCGATGCGGGCGGTAATTGCCGCCTTTCTGGCCATGACTGCACTTGGGGTGATGCGCCAACGCTGGCCGCAGCGCCATGATCTTATGCCGTTGGTGCTGGTGGCGGTCGGCGTGGTCATCGGTTTTCCTTTACTGACAGCCTTAGCCTTACAGCACACCACGTCGGCTCATGCGCTGGTGTATATCGGGCTGTTGCCACTGGCCACCGCCTGTTTCGGTGTGCTGCGGGGAGGGGAACGACCGAAGGCCGCGTTCTGGCTGTTTTCAATGTTGGGTGGCGTATTCGTTGCCGCCTTCGCATTGAGCCAGGGAGCGGGCGGCTCCTGGATCGGTGACGTGTTTATGGTGGCTGCGGTTTTACTTTGTGGGCTGGGTTATGCGGAAGGAGCGATACTGACGCGTAAGCTCGGTGGATGGCAGGTGATCTCCTGGGCGCTGGTGGTGGCATTACCGCTGACCGCAGCGGTTGCCATGGGATCTGCCCCTGCGGCATGGCCGCAGGTTAGTCTCGGGGCGTGGCTTTCTCTGGGCTACATTTCGCTGTTTAGCATGTGGATAGGCTTTATTTTTTGGTATCGCGGTTTGGCGCTGGGTGGCATAGCCGCCGTCGGGCAACTGCAATTGCTGCAACCGTTTTTCGGCCTGGCGCTTGCCGGACTGATACTGCATGAAACTATCCAGCCATCCATGATCGCGGTAATGGCTGGGGTATTGGTTTGCGTGTACGGCGCGAAGCGGTTTTCGCGATAATCTGCGAGGGTAAGTTGCGGCTTACCCTGGGTTGGCTAGCGACACCAGTACCTGATTCAGCGTTTGGGCGGCACGGTGGATTTGTGCCTCATCGTAGCCGCCCAATCCGAGTATTAACCCGTTTTTCCCGCTGTCGCTGGCATACATCGGCGAGAGTGCACTCACTGCCACACCTGCCTCGGCAGCGCGGCGCACAACCTGCCTGTCGTCCAGCCCGGCCTTTAACCATAACAACATATGCATGCCTTGATCGCTGGGGTGCAAGGTCGCCAGATCGGGAGAGATATGTGCGTTGATGGCGTCGGTAAGCACACGTCGTTTTTCCGCATAGACGCCACGCATCCTGCGTATATGGCGATCCAGATGCCCCTGCGCCATAAAGCTGGCCAGCACGTGCTGATCGGCACTGGGTGGGTGGCGATCCATCAGCACGCGCGCACCGCAGAAGGCGTCCACTAACGGTTTTGGTACGATGGCATAACCCAGTCGCAACGAAGGGAACAAGATCTTGCTGAAGGTACCCAGGTAGACAACTCTGGCCGGATCCAGCCCCTGCAATGAAGGGAACGGATGACCGGAATAGCGCATTTCACTGTCGTAATCATCTTCAACAATCCAGGCGCGATTCTCCTTGGCCCACGCCAGCAGTTCGAGCCGACGCGTCATGCTCATCGGCATACACAGCGGGTACTGGTGAGAAGGGGTGACAAAGGCGGCTCTGGCCTGTGGCGCGATCTTTTTGGCCGCCGTGACGTCTATGCCTTCCGCATCTACCGGGACTCTGGCCATGATTCGATCCCTGAATACGCTGTTAAAGATGGCGGTAATACCGTGATAGGCCGGATCCTCCACCCAGGCGGTGTCACCGGCGTCCAGCAAAATTTGCGTGGCGAGATACAGCCCTTGTTGAGTGCCGGAGGTGATGATGACCTGTTCCGGTGTACAAAGGACCGAGCGGGATTTACGGACGTATTCACAGACGGCCTTGCGTAACGCCAATGCACCGAGCGGTTCGCCATAACCGGCGGGGGCACCGGGGCCCCGTGCACGAATACGGTTACCGAGTCGGCGCCAGACATCGTCGGGCGCGGTATCATTGATCGGTACTGAAACGGTGAATGGCACCGGTGGCAGTGGCCGTAACTGACTGGCGAATTGCGCCAATGCCTGCGCCTGGTTGGAAAGGGGGATGTCACACATATTCGCCGGAGTTAGCGGTGCCGGGGGCTGGCGGTGAAGTGACAGGGCGACGCGGGTACCCGAGCCGGGCTGCGCCTCTAGAAATCCCTCTGCCGTCAGTTGCTCGAAGGCAGCCAGCACGGTTCCCCTGGCAAGCTGCAATGCACTTGCCAGCACGCGGGTGGAGGGCAACAGATCGCCCGCTTTCAATTCGCCTTTATTGATGGCTGCCCGTAACGCCTGAGCAAGCTGTAAGCTAAGTTGCCCCGCTTGGCGATCAAGCTCGCCGATGGCGGGGACTTCAACCGTTTTGGCCGTTCTTGGCATCTATTCCGGTCCAGATAAAAGAAGTTAAGCAGGGTATTTACTGTAAACCACTTTTTGACGGAATAGCGTATTTCGCGAAACTTAAAGCTGACTTTTTGGGATCAGGTGGTCGCCAAAACTTAAGCGCTGACGACCCGGCTCGATTTCACTCAGTGGCGCGACTTCTTGCAGTGAAGATTTACAGCGCAGCACCAGATCATGGTATTCGTGCGTGCCAGCCACTTTCCAGGCCAACTCCTGTTCGGTCAAGTCACGCAATACGCGCGCCGGACTGCCGACCACCAGCTTATTGGCGTCGATCACTGCGGCGGCTTTGACAAATGCCATCGCGCCCACGATGGTGTTTTCACCGATCTCCGCACCATCCATGATCACTGCGTTCATGCCAACCATGGCGTTACGGCGGATGCGACAGCCATGCAGGATCGCGCCGTGACCGATATGACCATCCTGTTCCACGACGGTGTCTTGTTGCGGAAAACCGTGCATGACGCAGTTGTCCTGAATATTGGCACCGTCGCAGATAACCAGCCGGCCAAAGTCACCACGAAGGCTGGCGTTTGGGCCGATATACACGTGTTTACCGACGATCACATCGCCAATCAACACCGCGGTTGGGTGGACATAGCTGCTGGGGTCTATGACTGGCGTTAGGCCGTCAATCTGATACACGGGCATCGTAAAATTTCCTTAAAGTGAAGGATCGCGCGGCAGGCCGCCAAAGCGTCGGTAATAACCTGCTGCTGGGGCGGGCAGGGTGCCGATAGTGGTTTCCGCCAATGCGCTGACATACTCGGTGGCGGCACGATCCACTCGTTGATAAATATTGATACACAGATTACGGGCGATTTGCCCCTCCCATTGGGTAGGCAGCAAGGCATCCGGCAGTAAAGGATCTTTTAGCACCACGCGCCGGAAGAAGTGGATCAATAATAGCTTAATCTGGAAACAGCGCTGGGGTGTCAGCAGCGCGTCATCGGTTTCGCGCAGTAGCGCCATCAGCGGGCGGAAAGAAACGATAAACTCATGGTAATCGGCGGCAACGTCAGCCAGCGCCCAGCAGCTCGCCACTAGCTGTTGCAGGGTATGCTCTGAGCGATTATAGGGATAGTCTGCACGGAAATAGATCACCTGTTCGCTGGCGTTAAGTTCGCCAAGCAGCGCCGTCACGTCGGTTTGCACGTGCGTCGGGGCTGCCATCAGGTTATTGGCTATTTGGCCGAAGCCCAACCAGCCAAGCTCTTTTTTTAGCCGCGCGCGGTCGTTCTTTTCAGCCCCTTCCAGCAACAGCAAATCCCACTTGCCATCCCAGGCGGGCGGTTCGCTGAGGTAGATTTTCGACTCTGCGTGGCGGAATTGACGCATGCCCTGTTCGGTCACTCGATAAAAGCTGCGGCGGCCGATTTTTTCGACGTCCAGCCAACCCTCTTTTTGCAGGCGGAATACCGAGGTGCGTACAAAGCGGTCACCGAAACCCAACGCTTTCAGCAGCGCACTTAGGCTGCCGAGCCACACCTCTCCGCCGCGATGGCTGAGTGCATCGCCGTATAGGGAGATAATCAGTGAGGTGCCGCTGATCGGCTGAGCGTCTATTGCATGGTGGATAAACTCATCCAGTTTATGTTCCATATTTTTCCATGGGTTAGCCGTCGATGAAGCGTAACATTACCACAATTCATTAAGGCGTCATCCGTGACGCCCGCACAATCAACGCGGTCTTAAGTCAACCACGCGTTGTGCTTTGCCTTCCGAGCGCGGGATGTCGCCACAGTTGGCGATGCTGACGTCGGTGCTGACGCCGATAATCGACTTGATATGGTGGCGAAGCTGGTGGCAGATCTCACAGCGTTGTTGATGGCTGAGGCTGAGCGCCGCTTCCTTCAATTCAACACGCACCGCCAGCGTATCCAGGTGTCCGCTGCGGCTGACTTGCAGTTGATAGTGTGGCGACAGTTGTTCGAACTGCATGATTTGTTCTTCCACCTGTGACGGGAAGACATTGACGCCGCGGATGATAAGCATGTCGTCGGAGCGGCCGGTAATTTTGCCCATTCGACGCATTTGACGCGCGTCACCTGGCAGCAAGCGGGTGAGATCACGGGTGCGATAGCGAATCACCGGTAGCGCCTCTTTGGTCAGGGTGGTGAACACCAGTTCGCCGTGCTGTCCGTCTGGCAGCGCGATGCCGGTTTCCGGACAAATGATCTCCGGCAGGAAGTGGTCTTCCCAAATCGTTGGGCCGCCGCCACTCTCTGCACATTCCATGGCGACCCCAGGCCCCATCACTTCAGACAAACCATAAATATCCAGTGCCTTGATACCCATGCGGCTTTCGATTTCGTGCCGCAATGCTTCGGTCCAGGGTTCGGCACCGAATACCCCAAGACGCAGCGAACAGCCACGAGCGTCGCCGCCCATTTTGCGTTCCAGTTCGTCGATCAACGTTAAACAGTAAGAAGGGGTCACCATGATCACGTCAGGTTTGAAATCCAGGATCAACTGCGCCTGCCGTTCTGTTTGGCCGCCGGACATGGGGATCACGGTTGCCCCAAGCCGCTCCGCGCCGTAATGTGCCCCCAGCCCGCCGGTGAACAATCCATAGCCGTAGGCCACATGCACCTTGTCTTTGGCGGTGGCACCGGCTGCTCGCAGGCTGCGGGCAACAATATCCGCCCAGTTGTCGATGTCACGTTGGGTATAGCCAACGACGGTTGGCCGCCCCGTAGTACCCGACGAGGCGTGAATACGGACCACTTGTTCCATCGGCACGGCGAAGGTGTCGAAGGGGTAGTTGTCACGCAGATCTTGTTTGGTGGTATAGGGGAAGCGGGTCAGGTCGCTCAGCTGTTTGAGATCGTCAGGGTGGACGCCCGCCTGATCAAACTTGCGTTTATACATAGGCACATTGTTGTAGGCGTGGTGAAGCGTCCATTTCAGACGTTCCAATTGCAACGCTTCAATTTCATCGCGCGAGGCGAACTCAATGGCATCGAGTGGCTGTGGATTAGTTGTCATAGTTAGCCTCGGGGATCAAACTCGCTCAATAATCATGGCGATGCCTTGGCCGACGCCGATGCACATGGTGCACAGTGCGTAGCGACCGGAACGCCGTTCCAGTTCAAACAGGGCGGCAAGCGCCAAACGCGCACCGCTCATACCCAGCGGGTGGCCCAGGGCGATCGCACCACCGTTAGGGTTTACCTGTGGTGCATCGTCCGGCAGGCCAAGCTGGCGCAATACTGCCAGCGCCTGGGCGGCAAACGCCTCATTCAGTTCAATCACGTCCATTTGCGCCAGGCTAAGACCGGCAATTTCCAGCACTTTACGGGTCGCAGGCAGCGGCCCCATGCCCATCAGGCTAGGTTCGACACCGCAGGTGGCGGTGGCAACGATACGTGCTCGCGGCGTTAATCCCTGGCTTAGAGCCATTGTTTCCGAGGCGACGATCAGCGCTGCCGCCCCGTCATTCAAGCCGGATGCGTTACCGGCGGTCACCGTACCGGGTTGGCGGAAAGGGGTTTTTAGCGCCTGCAATTGCGCCAACTGAGTGTCTGCGCGTGGATGTTCGTCCTGGCTGAATAGCGTGCTCACGCCTTTTTTGCCCCTGAGGCTAACCGGTTCAATTTCCTGTGCCAGCAATCCTCGTTCTTGTGCCTGGGCAGTGCGTTGCTGGCTACGCAATGCGAAAGCGTCTTGATCGGCACGGCTGATGTTGAACTGTGCCGCCACGTTTTCGGCCGTTTCTGGCATCGAGTCGGTACCGAATTGTGCTTGCATCAGCGGATTGATAAAACGCCAGCCCAGAGTCGTGTCATACAGTTGTGCCTGGCGGCTGAAGGCACTGTCAGCCTTACCCATCACCAGTGGAGCTCGCGTCATCGATTCTGCACCGCCCGCCAACACCAGCTCGGCTTCACCGGCTTTGATGCTGCGTGCCGCCATGGCGAGTGCGTCCAATCCAGAGCCACACAGGCGGTTGATTGTGGTGCCGGACACATTGACCGGCAGACCAGCCAGTAGCGCCGCCATGCGCGCCAGATTGCGGTTATCTTCCCCGGCCTGATTGGCACAACCCAGAATAACGTCATCGACCAACGACCAGTCCACCTGAGGATGGCGGGCCAGCAGGGTACGCAACGGTAGCGCGGCTAAATCATCAGCACGCACGTTGGCGAGTGCGCCGCCGTAACGGCCGATTGGCGTGCGGACGCCGTCGCAGATAAACGCCTGTTTCATGGTTGCTCCCCTAGAATGTGGTGGCCCAGACGATGTGCGCGGCCGCGGAACCAGGCGACGGTTTTGCCCAGTTGATTGACGATTTCCACGTCATACAACCCCGTTGTTTTACCCTGATGGCGCACTTCTGCGCTGGCAGTCAGGCGATCGCCTGCCAGTGCGGGGCGGATAAAATCTATGCTGCAACCGGATGCCACAGCGGCCAGCCCTTGGCTGTTGCAGGCGTAAGCGAAGGCGGTGTCTGCCAGACTAAACAGTTGACCGCCATGGCACGTCTGGTGACCATTGAGCATCTGCGGACCGACGATCATGCTGACGCGGGCGAAACCTGCGTCCACGGCATCCACACGCATGCCCATTGCCTGCGCGCAGGTATCTTGTTGAAACATCTGTTCGGCGCAGCGTTGCGCCAGCGCATGGGGCGTATTGGCGTTCATCATTGGGCTCCTGAAGAGAGGGACGCGTAGTGGCGCAGCAGCGGCATCGGACGGTAGCGAGGCTCACCGTAATAGTGTTGCAGGTTTTCCAGCGTGGTCAGGATCTGTTGCCAGCCTAAGGCGGTCCCCCATTCCAGCGGGCCGCGAGGGTAGTTAACGCCGCAACACATAGCGTGATCGGTATCGGCGGCACTGGCGACGCCCTTGTTTACGACATCGAGTGCTTCATTAGCCAGCATGGCAAGGGTGCGCATGACCAATAGGCCGGGATAGTCCGGTAACTGAATCACTTTTTTGCCAAGAGATTGCAGTAAGCGCACTACCGTGGCGTTATGCCGGGCATCGTTTTGCGCCGCGCAGCTTATTGCGACGGTAGAAGCCTGCGAATAATTGGCGGACAGATCAAACAGCACCACGGGGGTTCCGGTTTCATCGGCGACTTGGCTAGCTGTTTTACCATTTGTTAACATGAATGTAACTTCGTCGAGCCGGGCAAATACGCTGGTCTGGCCAGGTTGTTTGATCGTGACCGCATTTCCCGTCAGTAAATCGTCCAGCAGAGTCATGCCGGTAGGATCGCCGTGCAGCGTAATACTGCGCGGTAACGCTGCCGTCGAGGCAGGTAAGTAGTTGGCGGTCGGTTGGGGATGATCGCCATAACGGTAAAAACCGTGACCGCTTTTCCGCCCCAGACGCCCGGCGGCGACCAGTTCTTGTTGAACCAGCGACGGTGTAAAACGGGGATCCTGGAAGAAGGCTTGAAATACGGATTCGGTCACGGCGTAGTTGATGTCCTGACCAATCATATCGGTCAATTGCAGTGGCCCCATGGCGAAGCCACCCGCGTCTCGCATGACGCTATCCAGCGTGGCGGCATCGGCGACGTGCTCTTCCAAAGCGCGGAGGGTTTCTGCATAAAAAGGCCGTGCTACACGGTTCACGATAAACCCTGGCGTAGAGCGACACAGGACGCTTTGTTTACCCCATTGTTGAGTCAGTGTTTGCAGTGTGGCCACGGTTTCGGCGCTGGTGTCCAGACCGCTGACGATCTCGACCAACTTCATCAAGGGTGCCGGGTTAAAGAAGTGCAGACCCGCTAAGCGTTGTGGGTGCTGCAAGGCGCCCGCGATGGCGGTGATCGACAGTGATGACGTGTTGCTGGCAAACAGTGTGGCAGGGGAGCACAGGGCTTCCAGATCGCGGAACAGGCTCTGCTTGATCGGCAGTTTTTCCGCTACCGCTTCTATCACCAATTCACTGTCGGCCAGTTGACTCAATGCATCCACCGGTTGAATGCGTGCCAGCAACGCTTCGGTATTGGCTGCATCGGCCTTACCTGCGGTAACCCGTTGGCGCAATCGTTGCCCGAGCGCGTTGAGCGCCTGTTGGGCTGCGGAGGCGGCGATATCAAACAGCTGCACCTGATGCCCGGCACTTGCCGCCACTTGGGCGATACCTATACCCATAGTTCCGGCACCAATCACCGCGACCCTTGCGTTGACGTTCGGCAGGTTCATGTTCATTTCCCGCTGAAAGAAGGAGGACGTTTGGCGAAGAAGGCGCTGACCCCTTCACGGTAGTCGTCGCTGCGGCCACCGAGGCGTTGAAGATCGCGCTCCAGATCCAACTGTTGATCGAGAGTGTTGTTCGCCGAACTGTAGAGGGCTTTTTTAATCAGCCCCAGCCCATAGGTGGGTTGAGTAGCCAAATGTTGTGCCAGCGTTTGGCTGGTGGCAGCCAGTTCATCCGCAGCCACCACCTGCCAGATCATGCCCCAGGCCAGGGCTTGTTGTGCGCTGACTTTGTCACCCAGCATTGCCATGCCCATGGCGCGGGCGTGGCCTGCTAAGCGTGGCAGGAACCAACTACCACCAGAGTCCGGCACCAAGCCCAAACGACAGAATGACTGAATAAAGTTGGCGTTATCGGCAGCAATGACGATATCGCAGGCCAGCGCCAGAGCAGCGCCTGCGCCTGCTGCTACGCCGTTGACGGCGCACACCACCGGTTTTGGCAAGGCAGTCAAGCGACGGATCAGCGGATTATAGAAACGCTCCACTGACAGACCGAGGTCTGGCGCCTGCTGTTCCACGCTGACATTGCGATCATTCAGGTCTTGTCCGGCGCAAAAACCACGCCCGGCACCGGTGATCAGCAGGCAGCGTACCTTGTCGTCCCGTTCGGCGAGAGTAAGCGCTTCACTTAACTGGCGGTGCATCTCATCGTTAAAGCTATTGAGCCGATCCGGCCGGTTGAGGGTCAGGGTCAGCACCCCGGCTTCGAGGTGGGTGAGAATCAATGCATTATCCATAAATTAGCGCCCCTGATAGTTTGGCGTACGTTTTTCGAAGAAGGCGGCGATGCCTTCACGGCGATCGTCGGTGGCAGCCAGGGTGACAAATTGCTGGCGCTCAATGGCTAACCCCTGGCTAAGGCCGGTTTCTTCAGCCTGTTTCAATGCCTGTTTGGCGGCACGCAGTGCTAGCGGTGCTTGCCGGCTGATGCGATCAGCGATCTGTTGTGCACGTTCCAGCGTTAGCGCATCCACGCACACCTCACTGACCAATCCGGCTTGTAACGCGCCTGCTGCGTTAATGGCTTCTCCCGTTAGCACCATCTGGCTGGCACGCGATTTACCGACGCAGCGGATTAATCGCTGTGTGCCACCGGCACCCGGCATCAAACCGAGCGTGATTTCAGGCAGGCCAAAGCGCGCGTTTTCTCCGCAGATAACGATGTCGCAGGCCAGCGCCAACTCGCAGCCGGCGCCGAGTGCATAGCCGTTGACCGCCGCCAGCATGGGTTTGCTAAATTGCGCCAGCCGTTGCCACAACAGTGGACGGCGATCTGTCAGCGCAGCGGGCAGGTCTTGCTGTTGCAGTTCATGCAAATCGGCGCCAGCCGCAAAGAAACGAGGGGCACCGGTAATCACCACTGCGCCAACGCTGGCATCGGCGTCGGCGTGTTCCAACAAGTAAACCAGCTGTTCCAGGCACGGAGTATTCAGGGCATTGCGGGCCTCTGGGCGGTGCAGTGTCAGTGTCACTACGCGTTGGTGTTGCTGCCGCAGGATCAAAGGGGTTTCCATTGGTGGCTCCTATACGTCAAAGTCCAAGACCACACCGTCGCCGCGAGGCCACGACTGGCAGCTCAATACGTAACCTGCGGCTAACTGATCCGGTTCCAGGCTGTAATTGACGGCCATATCCACCTGGCCGGCCTTTAATCGGCATTTACAGGTGGCGCACACCCCACCTTTGCACGCGTAGGGCAGATCGGCGCCCTGACGCAGCGCCGCATCCAGAATGCTGTCATCCTGTGCACCAACTTCGATATTCAGGCGACGGCCATCGAGCAAGATTTCCACTTGGGTGGCATTACGGTTGCCATCATTCATCGGGCGAGCGGCAATGCCGCTGGTGTTGAAACGTTCGCTATGAATGTGCCCAGTGGGTACGCCAGCCTGTTCCAGCACGCTTTGAGCATCGTCCATCATGGCTTCAGGCCCGCAGATAAAGGCGTGGTCATAGTCGCGGTAATCCAGCAGGGTATTGCCGATAGCCAACAGGTGATCGCGGTCAATACGGCCACTGAGCAATGGGCTGTCCAGGTTTTCCTGGCTGAACATGTAGAGCGGCTGAAAGCGCTGTGGGTAGCGGTTTTTCAGATCGGACAGCGCCTCTTTGAACATCATCGAACGGCTGCTGCGATTACCGTAAATTAACGTGAAGCTGCTGTGTGGCTCGAGTTGCAGCGTAGCTTTGATGATCGACAGCATCGGCGTAATACCGGATCCAGCGGCAATGGCCAGATAGTTACCGCTATTTTCTGCCTGTGGCTGATAGCCGAAACGCCCTTGTGGCACCATCACCTCCAGCGCGTCACCGACCTTCAGCATGCGGTTAACGAATGAGGAGAATCGCCCCTGGTGAATGGCTTTTACGCCAATCTGTAGCAGCCCTTCCTGTGGCGAACTGCATATGGAATAGCAGCGGCGCAACTCTTCACCGTCGATCTGCGCCTTCAGCGTCAAATGTTGACCTGGCGTGTAGCGATAGTGACCTTTCAGTTCTTCGGGCACCCGCAGTGTGATGGCTACGGCGTCCGGCGTTTCGCGCTCGATGGCAGCGACGTTCAGGCGATGGAAGACCGTCATGGCGTTTCCTAAATACATTTGAAGTAATCGAAGGGTTCACGGCAATCGCAGCAGCGGTACAGCGCCTTGCAAGCGGTGGAACCAAATTCGCTGATTTTCTCGCTGTGGGTGCTGCCGCAACGCGGGCAAGGGACCGGGCCGTGCAATTGCGGCTTGTCGCAGGTGTGTCCCTGTGGCGGCGCAACGCCATATTCCCGCAACCGTGCGCGTGCAGCGGCGTTCATCCAGTCGGTGGTCCAGGCTGGGCTGAGTTGGATCGTCACTTTTACTGGGCTGAACCCGGCCTCTGCCAGGCGTTGTTCGATTGCCTCAAGCAGGAACTCGGTGGCGGGGCAGCCGGAGTAGGTCGGCGTAAAGGTAATGCGCCAGCCGGTCCCCTCAGCTTCAACGTCGCGCACCATGCCCAGATCGGTAATCGACAGCACCGGCAGTTCCGGATCGCTGATCTGTTGCAGGCAGTGCCAAATTTGCGGGATCTCAGCGGCCTGTAGCCGGGTGATGTTCATAACGGCCTCCTACCAGTTCGCGTTCGGATAGGCGCGTTGCAGAAATTGCATCTCCGCCAGGAGTGGACCGAGGTGCTCGCTATGCTGCCCTTGTTTGCCGCCATGGCGGAACGCCTGCTCTGTCGGTAACGTCAGAGTGGCCTGTTGTAACGTGTCATTCACGAGTGCCAGCCACGGTGCCTCCAGCTGACGAGGATCGGCGGCGATACCTTGTTCGGCTAATTGTTGCTCCAGGTCATCGGCGTGGAACAGTTCGGCGGTAAAGCGCCACAGGTTGTCCAGCGACTGCTGGATTTTTTGGTGGCTGAGCGGGCTACCGTCACCCAGACGAATCATCCAGCCGCGGCTGAAACGCAGGTGGTAATGCGCTTCTTTTAGCGACTTGGCGGCGATAGCGGCAAGTTGAGTATCACGGCTGTTGCTCAGGGCCTGATGCAGTTGTACGTGATAGGCATCGATCAAGAACTGGCGTACCAGGGTGTCGTTGAAACCGCCATTGGGTTGCTCTGCCAGCAGCAGGTTGTGGAACTCGCGTTCGTCACGACCGAAAGCCAAACGGTCTTCGCTGTATTGCGGCCCCGCCAGCTCGGCGGCATAACCGAGAAAGTTGCGTGCCTGACCAAGCAGATCCAGGCCAATATTCGCCAGTGCGAGGTCGATCTCCAACTCCGGTGCGTGCCCACACCAGGCGCACAACCGTTGGGCGAGGATCAGTGGCGTATCGCCTTGACGCAGGATATAAGTGATTCGCGGATCGTTAAGGGTCATAACCGCCTCTACATGTTCTTGATGCCGTCGGGAATGGTATAGAACGTCGGATGACGGTAAATTTTGTCATCAGACGGATCGAAGAAAGCTTCACGATCCTCAGGCTGTGAGGCGATCAGGTGGCTGGACTGCACCACCCAGATTGAGCAGCCTTCGTTACGGCGGGTATAGGCATCGCGGGCATTTTCCAGCGCCATCTGATCATCAGCGGCGTGCAGGCTGCCGACGTGGCGGTGTGCCAACCCTTGTTTGCTGCGGATAAACACTTCATACAGCGGCCATTCAACGTGTGTCATCATCGATTCCTTTTATGCAGCGGTTGAGGTGTTTTTTGACGCGTGGATCAGAGCGCCTTCACGCACCCAGGCACCGTCTTCCCAGGCGCGACGTTTGGCCTGCAGGCGTTCGTGATTGCATTGCCCACGCCCTTTGATCACCTCGTGCAGTTCACTCCAATCAATGTCGCCGAAACGGTAGTGACCGGCGGCTTCGTCCCATGCCAAGTCAGCATCCGGCGCGCTCATCCCCAGGGCTTCCAATTGTGGAACGGTGTTGTCGACAAATTTCTGCCGCAGTTCATCGTTGCTGTGGCGTTTGATCTTCCAGGCCATGCTTTGTGCGCTGTGGGGAGAGTCGGTATCACTTGGACCAAACATCATCAGCACCGGCCACCAGAAACGATTAATCGCATCCTGCAGCATCGCTTTCTGGTGTTCGTTACCGTTGGCCATTGCCATTACTGCTTCGTACCCCTGACGCTGGTGGAAGCTTTCTTCTTTGCAGATCTTCACCATGGCGCGTGCATAAGGGCCGTAAGACGCGCGGCACAGGGCAACCTGATTGACGATAGCCGCGCCGTCCACCAACCAGCCAATCACCCCAATATCCGCCCAGTTGAGCGTCGGATAATTGAAGATTGAGGAGTATTTCATCTTGCCGTCGAGCATCTTTTGGTAGATGTCCTGACGCGAGCAACCCAGGGTTTCGGCTGCGCTGTAGAGGTACAGGCCGTGTCCGGCTTCGTCTTGTACTTTCGCCAGCAATACCGCTTTGCGACGCAGGGTGGGCGCCCGGGTGAGCCAGTTGGCTTCAGGCAGCATGCCGACCACTTCGGAATGGGCATGCTGACCAATCTGGCGGATCAGGTTTTGGCGGTAGGCATCCGGCATCCAATCTTTGGCTTCAATGGAGGTATCCGCCGCAATTTTGTCGTCGAAGTGCTGCTGTTGTTGCGCGTCAGTTGTCATGCTTGCCTCTTGGTGATTCGTATTTTTCACATTAAATATAAAAATGTGAATCACGTTAACTAACCTTAAGGCTACAAACTGATAACAAAAAGATCAAATGACATTTGTGTGGTTTTGCGATGGCACTCACAATGAGTATTTTTATATTATTGTTATATATAGATATTTAAAATCAACAAGTCACACCAGAACCTCTTTTTAGCGAGGTTTTTATGCGTTGTGTTTTAACTTTGTTAAATTTTACCTTGGCGGGAGCTGGACAATATGTGATACGTAATTAATCCTTGTTGTGTAAATTTATGAATTCCGGAGGAGCAAATGCAGCAGTTACACAGTTACCTTTCTGGCGGTTGGGTGTTCGGTCAGGGTGCCGCCCGCGAAATCCATCATGCTGTCACCGGCGAGCCGCTGTATCAGGTTTGTTCCGACGGGTTACCACTGGCGGCCAGCCTGGAGTATGCACGTAACCGGGGCGGCAGGGCGCTGGCACAAATGACCTTCCAGCAGCGTGCACAAATGATGAAAGCGGTGGCGAAACACCTGCTGGCGCATAAAGAGTCGCTGTATGAGATTTCATACCAGACCGGCGCGACGCGCAGTGATGGTTGGGTCGATATTGAGGGCGGTATAGCGACGCTATTCGCCTATGCCGGGTTGGCGGGACGCGAACTGCCGGACGATACCCTGTGGCCGGAGGATGAACTGATTCCCCTGTCCAAGCAGTCTCAGTTTGCCGCCCGCCACGTACTGACATCGCGGCCCGGTGTCGCGTTACACATTAATGCCTTTAACTTCCCTTGCTGGGGGATGCTGGAAAAACTGGCGCCCACCTGGCTGGCGGGCATGCCGGCGATCATTAAGCCGGCAACGGCCACGGCCCAATTAACGCAGGCGATGGTCAGGCTGATTATCGACAGTGGCCTGGTGCCTGAAGGTGCATTGCAGTTGGTGTGTGGCGGTGTAGGTGACATGTTTGAACATCTGGATTACCAAGACGCGGTGACTTTTACCGGTTCGGCGCAGACCGGTCAGAAGCTGCGTGCACATCCGCGTCTGTTGGAGAAATCTATTGCTTTCACCATGGAAGCTGACTCACTCAACTGTTGTGTGTTGGGTGAAGACGTTACGCCACAGATGCCAGAGTTTGCGCTGTTTATCAAAGAGGTATGTCGTGAGATGACCGCCAAGGCCGGGCAGAAATGTACGGCCATTCGGCGGATTATCGTACCGGCGAAGCGGGTGGCGGACGTGCAGCAGGCATTGTTGCAGCGGTTGGCTGGCGTGACGATAGGTGATCCAAAATTGGAACAGGTACGCATGGGGGCGCTGGTCAGCCACGAGCAACGCGATGACGTGCAACAAAAGGTTGATTTCCTGCTGCATAACGGTTGCGAACCCCTGTGCGGCGCGGTGGCAGATAAACTGGACGTGATGGGGGACGGTGCGAAAAACGGCGCATTTTACCCGGTTACCCTGTTGTATTGCGCCGATCCCTTTACTCATCAGGCCGTGCACGGTACTGAGGCGTTTGGCCCAGTGGCAACGCTGATGCCTTATCAACACACCGAACAGGCGATTGAACTGGCTTTGATGGGCCAAGGGAGCCTGGCGGGATCGTTGGTCACTGCTGATGAAGCGTTGGCGACGCGGTTCATTCGCGCCACTGCCTGCGCCCATGGTCGTATGCTGATTCTGGATCAACATGCAGCGACGGAATCCACCGGTCACGGTTCGCCGCTGCCGATGCTGGTACACGGCGGGCCAGGACGCGCCGGCGGTGGTGAGGAATTGGGTGGGTTGCGGGCGGTGAAACACTATATGCAACGTACCGCTATCCAGGGCAGTCCGGCGATGCTGGCGGCAATCGGACGTGAGTGGGTGCGTGGTGCTACGGTGATTGAGGATCCGGTTCATCCATTCCGTAAATATTTTGAACAACTGCGACTGGGTGAAAGCCTGCTGACTGCACGTCGTACCGTTACCGAAGCCGATATTGTTAACTTTGCCTGCCTGAGCGGTGACCATTTCTATGCGCATATGGATAAGATCGGCGCTGCCGAGTCACTGTTTGGCGAGCGAGTCGCCCATGGCTACTTTGTGGTTTCCGCCGCGGCCGGGCTGTTTGTTGACCCAGGTGTGGGACCGGTGATTGCTAACTACGGCATGGAAAACTTGCGCTTTATCGAACCCGTGAAGATTGGCGATACCATTCAGGTACGACTGACCTGCAAGAAAAAAATCCGTAAGCCGCAGAAGACTGCAGAAGATCGCCCGCATGGCGTGGTGGTATGGGACGTCCAGGTGCTCAATCAGCATCAACAAGCGGTTGCGTTGTACAGCATCCTCACGTTGGTGGCGCGTCAGGAAGGGGATATCGCACCGGCAAGCTGATGGCGGCGGGGGTAGGGTGCCTATGTTAAGATGCGCCATACCCTTGAGCAAAGATTGCGCCGATGACGATCCAACAACTTCAACTGAGCGGTTTTCGCTCTATACGCAACCTGCAACTGCAATTGGGCCGTCTGAATGTGATCAGCGGCCCGAACGGCTGTGGAAAATCCAACCTGTATAAAGCGGTGCGGTTGATACACGAGGCTGCATCTGGTCGGCTGTCTGCGGCGTTGGCAGAAGAGGGCGGCATTCAAAAAGCGATGTGGGCAGGAGGGCTACGCCCGGGTGACAGACGGGGTGATCCAAAACGAATGTTGCTGTCAGCGACGCTGGATGACTTCGACTACCAGTTACAGCTGGGTTTCCCTGATCCGACAGAGAGTTTGTTCCAGCTCGATCCACTGGTTAAAGAGGAATCACTGTGGGTTAGCGGTCACGACCGCCGGCCTTCAGCCCGGGTGCTTGAACGACGTAACCAAAGTGCGTTCCTGACGAACCTACAGGGTGAGCGTGCCACTTATCCCGCCAGCCTGCATGCAGAAGAGTCGGTGTTTGGTCAGCTTGCCGATCCGCATTTGTATCCGGAAGTATCACAGGTGCGTGAAAATTTGCGACACTGGCGTTTCTATCATGAGTTTGCCGTATGGCCGGGTTCGCCGCTGCGTACGCCGCAAGTGGGGATCCGTGCGCCTATCCTGGCACACGACGGGAGCAATCTGGCTGCTGCCTTCGAAACCATTTGTGAAATTGGAAACGGAGAGTTGCTGCGCGACATATTGGCGCAAGCTTTTCCTGACAGTGAGTTTGAAATACAGGCGCCACAAGGGCGTTTCCAACTCTTGATGCACCGTGCAGGTATTTTACGGCCTTTGGACAGCGCGGAACTTTCCGACGGCACACTGCGTTTTCTCTGCCTGGCGGTCGCGATGCTTAGTCCGAGACCTCCGGCCTTTATGGCATTCAATGAACCTGAAAATAGCCTGCATCCGCAATTGCTGCCGGCATTGGCGCTCCTGATTGCTGAAGCTAGCCGCTACAGCCAGCTGTGGATCACCAGCCATTCCCCTCAACTGGCTGAATTGATTGGTCGCCACAGCGAGGTCACACATTATCAATTGATGCAGCAGCAGGGGGAAACCCTGCTGACGGAACTGGACTAAAGCAATGGCTGGTGCAGCAGTGTTTCCAACACTTTCAGCGGCGATTGTTGTGGATTTTTCATGGCGTTGACCGGCAGCAGGAAGGTCTGTTCCAACATAAATTGACCGGCCATTGCCGCGTGCGGCGTCTGATCGGAAAAACAGATCCAACTGCTGCCCGGTGGCAAATCCAGCGCCAGTTGCGGGCCCTGCTGCTGATAGTGTTGATCGGCTTTCATTGCGTCATGCAGTTGCAGCATCAGGTGGTCGTAATGGCTGCGGCGGCGCTTGGTAATGCCGACTTTATGTTGCAACCAACTACTCAACGGGGAATAGCGCGACAGACGGGGTATAAAACGTTGCGCTAATTCAGGGAAAGGCTCACCAATACGCCATTGGCGATGCTCTCCGTTAGGATTGATGTTGGTAAAGATTCGCAGGATGCGTTCCCCGTGATTTGGACGAGAAGGGAAGGCATCTACGTGCAGTCGGCTGTCGTCTTTACGCCATGAGCTGGTTGCACGCCAGGCCGATACTGGATGCAGGCGCAGGCTATTGGTGGGGGAATGCAGCGTTTGCTGATAGTGCGGTAATAACCCGGAGATCAACTGACGGCAGGACTGGTAATAGCGTGCCAGCAGTGCCTGGACTTGTGGCTGTTGTCCTGCGACCGCCACGCCGGATAGTTTATTCATTTCCGGCCAATAGCTGATGTTTTTACGTTTGGCATCGACCAGTGATGGATCTAATAGCGTTAGTTCCTCTGTCGATAATGAAAAAGCCAGCTCTGGTAAAAACAGTATCTTACCTTGTTCCAGTGCCTCGACGGCGGAGAGTGGAAGGGACGAAGGAACCGCATCCCACTGCCGTTGTGGCAAATTCATCACCGCCTGTTCAGGCGTTAGGTTATCCGCACGCATAATATCTCCTTGCGAAGGTTGATGCTTTATACCCGTCATACTTCAAGCTGCAGGTGTGTTAACTGCGAGCGCTCAACCGAGTTAGTTTCTCGAGTAAACGCATAGGGACTCACACTCTTGCTGCCTTTCTGCAACTCGAATTATTTAGGGTGTAATATTTTTAATTTGAAAGGTATTTATAACCAAGGGGGATTATTTCATTGGGTTTTATTAATTATTATTAATAGGAACTCGCTTTCAAGCGTAGCACTATTAAAATGCGGTAAATAGTAAACAGACATTAAACGAAGGTGCTAAGCGCACGAATAGGTAAAAATAGATTTGTTGAACGTTAATTAATTCTCGATGAGAATAAATTAATGAGTTAATTATATTTTTTGTTTTTAATCAGTGGGTTGGATTTTTTTTTTGAGCTAAGCGGTTATTTTATCGCTGGGCCACCTCCTGCGGAGGTGGCCCAGAATGTTAAGCAGTGTAAATGCAGTTTTTACCCTGTTCTTTGGCTTGGTACAGCGCGCTGTCTGCCTGATTGATAAAACCAATAGGTGTGTCGTTATACATATGCGGCACCTTGGCATAGATACCGATGCTGATGGTGACGATGCCGTGCGGGTTGCCCCTATGCGGTATTTTCAGATCACGTACCGCTTCGATGACGCGCTCAGCGAAGATTAAGGCTCCCTGAGCGTCGGTATCCGGCAGAATAATGCCCATTTCTTCACCACCGTAACGGGCCATGATGTCATTGCTGCGGCTGGCTAACCCTTTGAGCATCTGCCCGATCTGCTGTAGGCACTGGTCTCCGGCGACATGACCGTAGATGTCGTTGTACTGCTTGAAATAGTCGATATCCAGCATCAACAGCGCCACGCTGCGATAATTGCGTGAAGCACGCATCAGCTCATTTTTTAACGCGATATCAAACTGACGGCGGTTGGCCAGGCCAGTCAGACCATCCAGCAGTGCCAGTTCTTCCAGCGTGCGATTGATGCTGGTGAGCTGATCTCGGGTGCGCATGAGTTCTGCTTCGGTTCGTACGCTGTGGTTGATTTGGCGCATCAGTACGAGGCCCAACGCCAACAGAATCGCCAGTAGAGTGAACCCACCCAGGGCAAACACGCCAGAGTCGTTGCGCCAGTCGGCCAGAGCATCCTCTTTCGATAAGCCCGCCGCAATCACTAATGGGTAACGGTTGACCCGCGAATAACCATAGATCCGTTCCACTTTGTCGTAACGTGAGATGATGGTGGCATTACCGAATTCCGAGTGCGGCAGGATTTCGCGAAACAGCACGCCGTCAGAGATGTTCTTGCCGATCGCGGCAATGGAATAAGGGCGGCGGTAGAGGATGGTGCCGTCCGCCAATAGCAAGTTGAGCGACGCATCGCTGTTCAGCGCAAAGGTATCGTAAAACTGACGGAAATAGTCGACATACAGCGTGGCCAATACCACTCCGGCAAAACTGCCGTCCGGGTTATTGAAGCGTCGTGACACCGGAATGATTAAATCGCCGGTAGAACGGCTACGTACCACTTTACCGATGTAGATCGTATTGCTGTTATGATCGAGGTGATACTTAAAATACTCGCGATCGGCATTGTTGGCGTTTTGTACGAACCTTCCCGATGAGGTGACGATCCAATTTCCCTGCGCATCGTAGACAAACAGGCCGTGCAGTTGAGGCAGGTTACCGACCTGGGATTGCATGACTTTTTGCAGGCGCAACTGCTGCTTTTGGCCCAGTCCATCGCTTTGAATGCGTTCGGTCAGATCGGACAGCGTACTGTCTGTCTGCATAAAGGTGTCATCAGCATGCTGTGCCAAGGAGCGGGCCAGATTAGCAGATTCATGGTCGGCACTTTGCAGGTCACGCTGGTGCGCATTCCAAATTTGCCAGGCGTTAAACAGGATCAACGTGGCGGCAACGATGACGACAAATACGCCGGCCTGGAATAATAACGGGGAATTTTTACCGTTGCGTGGCTGTTCGGCATCCTGAGGTTGCTGCTGTGTCATGTCACCCTTGCTGTACAATCTTCAAATCGTGTTAAGAACAATCCTACATCTTATTCGTTAATCCCGCAGACCACTACTCCCTTGCGCAAAATGAGTAAAATGCCTAACGAATATAACCGCCCTGAATCGTGCGTGGGTCGTATGCCGTGTCTCATCCAAACACGGTGATGAGCAGTGTTAGTCTAGAGACAACGCGAAATTCATCGGTATACAATTCGCCATAAAACCGGACAGAAGAATAATAAGGGAACCTGGCATGTCTGATTACATCATTATTAGTTTGTTGACGTTGGTTGTTTATTATCCGGTGACGTTGGGGGTGCTGGCATTAATGATTGTGTTTGCCTGGCGGCGACGTAAATCGCCCTACTGGCGTTTAGGGTTGGTGCTGTTGGCTGCAATGTTTGTGTTATTCGCCATGGCGGCATACGACTGGTATCACTACAACTGATGGCTGGCGGTGCGATGGCTGCTATGAGCGGCGGACACCGCACCGAGATGACAAATTATTCAACGTTAACCATCCAATTAACACCAAACTGATCGGTCAACATGCCAAAACCCTTGGCCCAAAAGGTGGGCTGGAAAGGCATAGTCACTTGACCGCCCTGTGAGAGCTTTTCAAATAGCTCGCGACCTTGATCGACGTTGCTCGGGTTGAGAGACAGTGCAAATCCTTTATGTGATGCGTCAGCGCCATCTTGTGGACAGCCGTCGGAGGCCATCAAGGCCGTTTCACCAATCAATAACCGTGCATGCATGATGGACTCTGGATTGACATCCTGTGGGTTACCTTGTTTGGCTTCTTCCGGCATCTCTTTATAACGCATCATCATCTCAAGTTTAGCGCCCAGCTGCGCCACGTAGAAATTAACCGCCTGTTCGCAGTTACCGCTAAAAAATAGATAGGGTTGAATCAACATGACATTGACCTCTGTTATGGCCCGTCAGGACGTTTGGCTGCCCACGGGCGGGAAGCAATAGTTTCTATTTGCGACTATTGCCGTTGGCAACTTACAAGTGTAGTGCGATTTGCGCTGAATGCCCGGCGAGCGATCACGCGGTAAAGATTTCTTGCAGTGTAGGGGCCTATTGGTCAGAAAATTGGGATAGTTCATCCCAATTTGGACAGATTATCTGGGCGGTCACAGTTCCTATACTCGTTGCAACCTTCACTAACGGAGTTACTGTAATGAGCAAGCAATCTTTGAATGGAAAAGTCGTCTTGATCGCTGGTGGTGCGAAGAACTTGGGTGGCCTGGTGGCACGTGATCTGGCGGCTAGCGGTGCGGCAGCCGTAGTGGTGCATTACAACAGCGATGCGACTCGAGCGGCAGCGGAAGACACGCTGAAGGCAGTGAAAGCAGCGGGTGCGCAGGCGATAGCGGTGCAGGGCGATCTGACTCAGCCTGGTAACGTGGCGCGCCTGTTTGAAGAGGCGGTCAAGGCGTTCGGCAAAGTGGATATTGCGATCAATACGGCCGGTCTGGTGATCAAAAAACCGATTGCCGACGTGACCGAAGCAGATTACGACAGCAGTTTTGACATCAACGCCAAGGCGGCGTTTTTCTTTATCCAGCAGGCAGGTAAACATCTGGCCGACAACGGGCGCATTGTGACTATCGTCAGTTCATTGCTGGCTGCCTATACGCCGTTTTATGCGGTGTATCCAGGCAGCAAGGCGCCAGTAGAACACTTCACCCGCGCTGCATCCAAAGAGTTTGGCGAACGGGGGATCAGTGTAAATGCTATCGGCCCGGGGCCAATGGATACGCCATTTTTCTACGGCCAGGAAAGTAAGGAAGCGGTGGAATATCACAGCAGTGCTGCGGCACTGAGTAAGTTCTCGAAAACCGGCCTGACCGACATTGAGGACATTGCGCCTATCGTCAAATTTTTGGTCACCGATGGCTGGTGGATCACCGGGCAGACGTTGTTTGCCAACGGTGGCTATACTACCCGTTAATCTCAGTTCTGCTGCGGCGCGTGCCGCAGCCTGTTTATCAGGATGGACAATCGGTGGATAAAATAGGGAGATTACGGGTGTTTATCCAGGTTGCCGAGGTGGGCAGTTTCATTCGTGCCTCGCAAATCTTGATGATGCCAAAAACCACGGTGTCGGCGGCAATACAGCAACTGGAACATGAAATGGGCGCTCGTCTGTTTCATCGCACCACTCGTCGGGTGCAACTGACCAGTGACGGCGAGCTATTGCTCGAGAAAGCACGTAACCTGCTGGGTGACGTGGAGGAATTGGAAAGCCTTTTTCACCGCCAAAATGGCCCAATTGATGGTCGTCTGACCGTCGATGTCCCCAGCCGTATTGCCCGGCGGATGATTGTGCCGGCGTTGCCTGACTTCTTTTCTCAGTACCCCGACATTCAGCTGTTTCTCAGTGCCAGCGACCGCTCAATCGATTTGATTCAGGAGGGGATCGACTGCGTGGTTCGCGTTGGTAGCCTCAGCGACAGCAGTCTGGTCAGCCAACCGCTGGGGCGACTCAGCATGATTAACTGCGCCAGCCCGGCTTACCTACAACGCTACGGTGTCCCCGATACGACTGCGCAATTGGACGATCATTGGGTGGTGGGGTATGCGCAGCCCACACTGGTGGGCGCAGATACCTGGTCGTGGCAACAGGGCGATCAGTACGGTGAAAAAACGCTGCGCAGTCGGGTGACGGTTAACAATGCAGAAAACTATATCGGGTGTTGTTTGGCAGGGCTGGGGTTGATGCAGATACCCCGGTTTGATGTTCAGCATCATCTGGATAACGGCAGCCTGTGCGAGATCTTGCCGCAGGCTCGACCGCCAGCGATGGGTATTGCGTTGCTTTACCCGCATCGCCGCCAGCGTTCGGCACGTTTCATCGCGTTTGCCGAGTGGTTTAGCCACTTAATCAAGCCGTTTTGCGAAACCTGAGGCCTGGTGGCTTATGGGATTTTTATCTAAACGTAGTGAGATTTGTTATTCATTTTCAGCCAATTAAATGTGCTGAAAAAATAAGACACATTTAAAGCCGACAATAAAGTGACAAAAGATGTGTAACATTACATCAGCAGGAGAATGGCAGAGCCATTCCAGACAGCTGCCAGGGCGTAGAGCGCGGTCAGTATCAGCAAAAATGGTGCATTGGTCATGGTCTGTCTCCTGCGGGAAGATTCATCTTAATTATAGCGCGCAGAAATGACAGTTAGGTGAATGTGGTTGTTTTATGTACAGACAAATTCAGACACACGGAAATGTGTAAACTGCTGATATTTGTCTATAGTAACAGTGTGAAGATGCGTGTTTAGCGCGATTCACCCTGTATCGCGCTGCCGGTCACGGCAAGCACAGGGAACACCAGTGCGAAAATATCGATCAGGGTTGGAGCAGGCGCCGTCTTGGGTCTGGTGATAGGGTTTCTTTTAGGCAAAAGGTAATAGGGAGAGTAAAAATGGGCATCATTTCCTGGATCATTTTTGGTTTAATCGCCGGTATCCTGGCTAAATGGATCATGCCGGGCAAAGACGGTGGCGGATTTATCATGACCGTCATCCTGGGGATCATCGGTGCAGTTGTCGGCGGCTATATCAGTACCTTCTTCGGTATGGGTCGTGTTGACGGCTTCAACCTGGGCAGCTTTGTTGTCGCGGTAATTGGTGCTCTGGTAGTACTTTTTGTCTACAGAAAGATCAGAAGCTGATTCGGTGCTGATCAATAGGGTCGCTACGGCGGCCCTTTTTCGTTAAGTCACAGGGGCCGGCGGCTTATGCCGCCAGCCTGAAGGAGATTACCATGGGTCTGTTTGATAGCGTATTGGGCAACATTCTGGGCGGCAGTAACGGTAAAGGCCTGGATTACGTTGCTATCATGCAATGGGTTGAGCAACAGGGTGGCCTGCAGGCGATTCTGGACAAATTCCGTCAGGGGCAATTCGGCGATGTGGTCGGTTCATGGCTGGGCAACGGTGAAAACCAGCAGATTAACGGCGATCACGTGCAGCAGGCGCTGGGCAGCGATGCGATTAATCAGTTGGCCGAAAAGTTGGGGATCGACCCGGCTCAGGCATCAGCCACGATTGCGCAGTTCCTGCCAACGGTCGCTGACGCGGCATCGCCAAATGGCGAAGTGCAGCAAGACAGTAACGAACTGGGCGATATGGTCGGTAAACTGTTCAAATAATGCTTATGCCCTCGGCGCATTGTCGGGGGCATGATTCACACTTATCCCTTCAATGTCTCCTAACGCTTCCTGCAAGTAATCCACCCAAGCCCGTACTTTGCGGGGAATAAACCGCGCGGTCGGATACACCGCATGCAATGCCATTGGCGGATAGTGCCAGGCCGGTAAAACAGGCACTAGCGTACCGGTCGACAGTTGTCGACCAATCAGCGGCCGCTGTGCACCACCAATCCCCAACCCTGCCTCGATGGCTGCCAGCAGTGAAAAGGTATTGTTCGCGCGAAAAACCGGGCGCAGATTGACCATCTCGGCACCCTGAGGGCCGATTAATGTCAGTGAGTCACCGTCGGTCAAACCGCTGTAGCGCACATGCGAATGTGTTGCCAGTTCTGCCAGTGTTTGCGGTGTGCCATGCCGTGCCAGGTATTCCGGTGATGCCACCAAGAGCCGTTGCAATCCCCCTAATCGCCGCGAGACGATGCCCGGTGCATTCAGTTCGCCAAAACGAATCGCCACGTCGACGCCTTCACTTATCACATCGGCGCGGCGGTCATCCAGTAGCAGCTCGATATTCAGCGCCGGATGTTGTTGCTGAAAGGCAATGACCAGCGGTGTCAGGTGCTGTTGGCCGAATCCCGTTGGCGCGTGAATACGCAATGGGCCATGCAATTTCTGGTTCAATCCGTGTAACGCTTCTTCAGCGTCGTTTACCGCCGCAAGAATCGGTTTGATCTGTTGGTAATAACCGGCTCCTGCGTCGGTCAGCGTTACGGCCCGCGTGCTGCGAAATAACAACTTAGCACCAAGTTGTTGCTCCAAACCGGCGATTTGTTGGCTGACAGCCGGTTGGGTCAGGCCGAGATCGCGGGCCGCCGCAGAGAGATTGCCGAGTTCGGCGACGCGGACGAAGGTTTTCATGGCGCTCAGTGTGTCCATTGATACCCCACCTATAGAATTTACTTATAAGTGTTAGTAAGAAAAGCCCTATACCGCAAGCTTTGCTTATCACTCACAGTGAATACATCAATTCATACTGAGTGGGGCATATATGCAAAACGACAAATTGGCACTGGTGGTCGGCGCTAACGGCGTTATTGGCGGCAAGCTGATTGATGAGCTGGAACAACAGGGCTGGCAAGTGATTGGTCTGTCCAGGCGTGGGGGCGTTGATCGACCGCAGGTGCGTTATCTGGCTGTCGATCTGTTGGATGCACAGGCAACGGAGGACGCTTTGCGTTCGTTGACTCAGGTGAGTCACATTTTTTACGCGGCCTATCAGGATGCGCCTGACTGGGCGGGGTTGGTTGCACCGAATCTGGCGATGTTAACCCATGTTGTGGAAGCATTGGAGCCGGTTGCATCAGGACTGGAACACATCAGCCTAATGCAGGGCTATAAAGTCTATGGTGCCCATCTGGGCCCCTTTAAAACACCGGCGCGGGAGAGTGATGCCGGACACATGCCGCCGGAGTTTAATCTTGAGCAGCAAGGTTATCTGGAACGGCGTCAGCAGGGAAAAAACTGGCGCTGGAGTGCAATCCGCCCGAGCGTGGTGGGGGGCTTCTCATTGGGTAATCCGATGAACCTGGCACTGACCATCGCCGTTTATGCCTCTATTAGCAAGGCATTGGGGATACCGTTGCGTTTTCCCGGTAAACCGGGGGCTTACCACAGCCTGTTGGAAATGACCGATGCCGGACTACTGGCGCGCGCTACGCTCTGGGCGGCAACAGAACCGACGGCGGCCAATCAGGCGTTTAACATCAATAATGGCGATCTGTTCCGTTGGAGCGAGCTGTGGCCCAAAATTGCCGCCTATTTTGACATGGAGGTAGCTCCGCCGTTACCGATGGTACTGGACTCGGTGATGGCGGATAAAAGCGCGCTGTGGCAACACCTCGTACAACAGCATGATTTGGCTGAAACGAACTATGGCGCGGTAGCGAGCTGGCGCTTTGCCGACTTTGTTTTTTCGTGGGATTACGACATGTTCGCGGATGGCAGTAAGGCGCGCCGTTTTGGCTTCCACACCTTTATTGAGACGGAGGCGATGCTGTTTACGCTGTTTGATGAATTCCGCCGTCGCAAGATTATTCCTTAAGCTTGCTGGCGGGGCAGGCATTTTTTATGGCAATCTTTGGCTGCCGTTTGATACGGCAGTCAGGAGGCCGTCATTCCGACAGGCCACGCCGATAATGAGGAATTAAACGTGACAGGGATTACCGCCATACTGACGCTTTTGCTGGCGCTAGTGACCATTGCGCCATTGTCGAAGCAGGCAGCCTGGTGGATTCGGGTGTGGGATTTCCCCCGCCTGCAAATACTGGTGCTTTCCCTATTGGTGTTGTTGCTTAATCTGCTGTTCGTGCCCTTGTCACCTTGGGTCTGGGGCATGATGGCAGTAAATCTGGCTTGTGCTGTGTATCAGGCCGCGTGGATTTACCCTTATACCCGGCTGAGCAAACCCCAGGTACTGGACTTTACCGGTTACCAGAAGAAACCACGTATCCGCATTTTGGTGTCCAACGTGTTAACCCCTAACCGCCAGGCGGATAAACTGCTGGCGTTGGTGGCCACCGAGCGACCGGACGTGCTGGTCGCTGTAGAAACCGACAGCTGGTGGGAGCAACAACTGTCGGTGCTGGAACAGGACTATCCCCACACGCTGAAGTGTCCGCTGGATAATCTGTACGGTATGCATGTCTATTCAAGGCTGAAACTTAGCGATGCTCAAATTCAATACCTGGTGGATGAGCAGATCCCGTCGATGCATATGATGGTGCATTTACCGCAAGGGCCGCAGGTGCGCTTGCACTGTGTGCATCCGATGCCACCAAGCCCGACGGAGAATGAAGAATCAGAAGATCGCGATGCCGAGTTGGTGATGGTTGGTAAGAGTGTGGCTAAATCGAAGTACCCAGTCATTGTGACCGGCGATCTGAACGATGTGGCGTGGTCGACCACCACGCGACTGTTCCTCAAAGTCAGTGGTTTGTTGGACCCGCGCCGTGGACGTGGCATGTTCAGTACCTTTCATGCTGGCTATCCGTTCTTGCGCTGGCCATTGGATCATGTGTTCCACAGTGATGATTTTGTGCTGGGTGCGCTGCGCCGTTTACCCAGCGTAGGGTCGGATCATTTCCCTATTTTGGTGGAACTGGTGTATTCACCAAAACAGGGGGCACAGCAGGAAAGCCTGGAGAAAGACAGTGAAGATGAAGCGCTGGCGCAAGAGAAATTAGCTAATACAGGCTCTACACCTGAAGACGTACATACGCCTGGTGCTTAGAGGTTTCCCCGCAGCGTTGGCTGCGGGGGCTTTGCGCGAGTTAGAGAGTCAGCATGATTTTCCCAATATGCTGGCTGGATTCCATCAGGGCATGAGCTTCTGCCGCCTGTTCCAATGGGAATGTTTTGAAGATTTGCGGTTTCAACGCACCGCGCTCCAACAGTGGCCACACTTTTTGCTGTAAATCGGCGGCAATTTGCGCTTTGTCCTCTACGCTACGCGCGCGCAGGGTTGAGCCCGTGTGGGTCAGGCGCTTGATCAGCAGCGGCATCAGATTCAGTTCTTTTACCACGCCATTCTGGGTGCCGATTTGCACAATGCGGCCATCCATCGCCGCCGCTTGGTAGTTTTTCGCCACATAGTCCCCTGCAATCAGATCGACAATGACGTCTGCTCCCTTGCCGTTGGTGGCATGCCGCGTTTGTTCAACAAAATCTTCGCTGCGGTAGTTGATCGACACATCAGCACCCAGTGCCAGACTGGCCTGGCGTTTCTCTTCAGAGCCGACGGTGGTGATCACATGGGCGCAGAAAGCTTTCGCCAGCAGGGTCGCAACAGTGCCAATGCCTGACGTACCGCCATGGATCAATACGGTTTCACCGGCTTTCAGGTGACCGCGTTGGAACACATTGACCCAAACGGTAAAGAAGGTTTCGGGGATGGCCGCAGCCTCTATCAGGCTAAAGCCCTGCGGTACCGGTAGCGCGTTGGTTTCATGTACTTTGCAGTATTCTGCATATCCACCGCCGGCAATCAGAGCACAAACGTTATCGCCGATGGCGTAATTTTGCACTCCAACGCCGGTGGCAACCACAGTACCTGCGATCTCCAAACCAGGAATATCAGATGCGCCGGGCGGTGGTGCGTATTGGCCGCGGCGTTGCATGACGTCAGGACGGTTAACCCCGGCGGCGGCGACTTTCACCAGGATCTCCCCTTGTTGCAGGGTCGGCAAGGGGCGTTGGACGGCAACTAAAACCTCGGGTTCACCTGGTTGGCTGATTTCGATGGCTTTCATGGTGCTGGGCAGCAGTGGGCTGGCTGACATGGTGATTCTCCTCAGTTGGCGTTCAGGCGCAGTAACCAGTGTAGGTAACCGCCTGCTGTAATTCATGTTTATCTTACAGAAATGCCGAAGGGGGAATGTAGATCATTGAGCGGTTTAATACAGGGGAAGGGGGCGCCGCCGCAGGGGCGGCAGGGTATTAATCGTTCGGAGGGATGCGAAAACCTTTCAACGACACGATAAAATGTTCTTTCCCTTTGGAGATTTTGGCGCCTCTATCACACCATAGGCTGGCGAGCTGGAAAAAGTCATCACTGTCGATGTCGTAAGCCAGTTCAATTTTTTTTGCTGTGCCGTAACGGATCAGCTTTTCTGCTTCCTGGTGGTTTGTTGCTTTTATGGTGGTCATAACGAAATCCTTGGTGTTAAGCCAGTGCGGATAGTCGCGACCATGATATGGCTGTATTGTGACAATTTTGTGATAAAAAAATGACAGGGTGCAATTTTGTGGCCTGAGGCAGGGTGTGAAGATCCTGCCTCAGAAATGCTTCCGTCAACGATCGTGCGGACGCAGCAGGGTGTTTTTCTTCTGTGATTTAAAGTGTTTATACAGTGCAAACCCTGCGATGCCGGCTAACACCACCAGCAAAGATACATATTCAGTCGCCATCTGGCCAACCTCCGATATAGCGTGGCTAAGGAGCGGCTATTTGTGACAGTAATCACGTTATGGCGCAATGAGACCATTCTGTAAGGCGGCAGGTGACTGATATTTAAGCATAAAAAAAGCGCCTATAGGGAGGCGCATAAAAAATTGCAACACAGCTTGTTGTGCTCAGCACCAGGAGAAGTGGTGAACAGAACCTCATTGTATGAACCGTACGCCGTCACCGATATAGGGATAACTCTTAAAGAGCGGCTACCATTGATATCCCATGTTCACACTGTACTCAGGATCCTGATTGGTGGAGTAAGGATCTGACTGGCGACGACGATCGGTTTTTTTTACCGGGCCGTTAATGCCTGAATACATGTTGGAGCGTTGGCGGCTGCAGCCAGGGTGATCACACTCCATATCAACGCGAAAACCGGTTTTGTCTTCTGACTCTGACCAGACCACAGGAGGTTTGCCTGTTTTCTTCGTCGGGCCGAGTGCCTTTTGCGGGGCAGGTGCTGGTGTGATGCTAGGCTCCGGAGCGGTGTAAGACAGGTCCAGCGCCAGGGCTGGGGTGCTCAGCATCAACAGAGCGGTGCAGCAAGAGGCTGCGAGCGTATGCCATCTCAGCATGGTCGATCTCCCTTTATAGTTACGCAGCGCAACTATAAAACAGAGAGACGAGAATTACTATCATGTGTAACACCTGTTGGGATTGGGGATTTGGCTGCGCTCATGTTCAGGGCTAGTATATGAGCAACTTCTCTTTATAAGACATCAGGCTATGACCATTAACACCGCGGTGCTCGGCTGGCGCCAACGCAGCTATCGGCTGCTCTTCGACAATCATTTCCGGTCTGGCCGACGAATGGAAACGTTTTGGGTCAGTACGGCGTTACTCAGCGTTGTTCTGTTGTTTCTTGAGCCGGGTGGTAGCGCTTTGTATTTTCCGGGCCAGGAAGCTATTTATCTTTTCTTCTGGGCGGAGGTGGTTTTTACCGTCATTTTCACTCTCGAGTATCTGTTGCGACTGTGGTGTACACCACGCGAGCAACACTATGCCTTCAGTTTTTTTGGCGTAGTTGACTTGCTGACGGTGCTGCCGCTCTACATCATCTGGCTGTTCCCACATATGACGGTAGAGTTTGTGATGCTGTTGCGCGTTTTGCGAATACTGCGTGTGCTACGGGTCCTGAAGCTTCTGCGTTATATGAGTGAGATGGGGATGATTTGGCGCAGCATTAAGCTGGCGCGCCATAAGTTGGCGATGTTTTTTGGTTTTGTCGCCGTGGTGCTGTGTGTGTTCGGTGGTCTAATGTATGCCGTTGAGGGAGGGACCGGCGGTTTTACCAGCCTGGCGGCATCAGTGTATTGGGCTGTGGTGACGCTGACCACGGTGGGATACGGTGATATCGTTCCTCATACGCCGGTGGGGCGCTTATTGACTTCGGTACTCATCCTGTTGGGCTATTCGATCATCGCGGTACCGACCGGCATCCTGACGGCCTATATGTCACAGGAGCTGCAACGTAACCGTGAAAGGCGAAATTGTGAACAATGTCAACGGGGTGGCCACGAAACAGAAGCCTTATTTTGCAAGTATTGTGGCTTTGCATTGCCTCCGTTATCCGGAAAACACCGCCAGAAATGACGATAAATTGAGCAAAATGGATTGAATCCTGTGCGTTTAGCCCCGTTTCCACAAAGGGGCTAACAAAAAGAGTTGCTATTAAAGTCCCATCATGAGTTAATGCTTCTCGGCCTGTGGTACAGACCTATTTATGCACGACATTTTGAGTAAAGTAGTTCAAATTTAAAGCGTTATCCTAGATAGCTCTTCTCTGACGAATTTCCTTTCTAGTGCCTCCATAAGTAACTGATGACCGGCTATATCTTGCCCATGGTGGCGTAAATTTAATATTGAAGGAATTAGACATGTCTAACATGATCAAAGGTCAAGTGAAGTGGTTCAACGAGTCTAAAGGTTTTGGTTTCATCACTCCAGCAGACGGCAGCAAAGACGTGTTCGTACACTTCTCTGCTATCCAGGATCAAGGCTTCAAGACCCTGGCTGAAGGCCAGAACGTACAGTTCTCTATCGAGAACGGTGCTAAAGGTCCGTCAGCGGCTAACGTTACCGCTATCTAATCGGCTTCTGCTGATTAATAAAAACCCGCCAAGGCGGGTTTTTTTGTGTCTGTAATTTATCGCAGGCAAAAAAAAGCCCGCAAGTCTGCGGGCAAAAGTTCCTTGTTACTTCTTCATTTGCTGGTACTTCTCTGGGGGGAAGCACCGATGAACAGACTACCTGTTGCGGACTTAAGATTCTGCGGACAAAACGTTAAGAAAGTGAAAAGCCGCTAGCACGGTCGCCTGCTACGCTTTAGGAAAGCACTATGCAGATGAGCTGCAGATTAACTGACTGTGTACGGTATTTTTCACACCTCATTCTGTAATACACTGACATCAATGATAAATGATGGGGTAAGGCATGAAAGTTAACGATCTGGTCACGGTAAAAACGGATGGTAAACAGCGGCGTGAAGGTGTGATCCTGGCGGTAGAGGAGTTTAATGAAGGGGTAATGTATCTGGTTTCTTTGGAGGACTATCCTGCGGGCGTGTGGTTCTTTAACGAGATTGACAGCCGCGATGGTACCTTCGTTGAATTACGGCAGGCTGTACCCAAGTAATTGTTTCGCAAAATGCGATACTTCTCAGTGCATTAATTTAATTCGCAAGGGTTATGCGTGGTAATGATTCCGGGGTGGTATTAATAAGCGGGTTTTTACTGCGGGAATACCCGTCGCGGCCGAGCGTGTCGTCGCGAGCAGGTATTTAGGTTATTTAAATGCGAAATTTTCAGTACGACGGTCTGAACGACATTTAAAACCAACGTTTGGCACAGTATACGACAACCTTTTTAACTAGCGGCTATTGACAAATATTCCACTGGTCAGTGTGTCGGTCAAACGAACAACATGGTAGATAATCTGCTTGTTGTGCGTTTTAATTTTTCTTTTGATATTTCCCTTGTGGGAAGAGACGGTCTTGGCTTTAATTTGCATCTGGTCGGATATCTGGATAGTTCCCTGACCTGACATCCACATGCGTAACATATTTGACTCAGTCTGGCTCAGTGTCACAGGTGTTTGGTCAAATGAGCTTTTTTCCGCACGGGGGGCTTTTCTCTCCAGATAGTGACTAAGTAGTTGATTCATAGTCTCTGGTTTGATGGATTTTGACGAGATGATGACATTTTTACGAACATATAAATAATCGTCAAAATGTACGTTGGTGATAGCCATAAAAATGAAAAATAAAGTATCAGGGTGCAGTGAAATCACCCCTTTTATACGTTCGGTAGCATTGGCTTCGTGTATGAAGCAGTCTTCGTTAATAAAGACCAGACTGGGTTTCAACTTGCTGCATTTTTCATGCAGGTCGTCAATATTGCCAATCGCATTAATCTGGCGTTTTTTTACTCCGTGTGTTGTCAGGTAGTCTGTTAAACCTAATCTGGTATAGCTGCATGAATCCATAATGATCGTTGGCATATCGCACCCCCACTTAAATCCGTTTTACCGCGGTAACAAAAGAAAAAGCCTGAAGCCTAAAAGGCAAAAAAAAAGGAACAAAAAAATCACGTATAAGCAGTGTTCTATCAATAAACTCGACGGTTCTCAACGATATTTTCTTTCTAAACTAATTAACACTGTGAACCTATAAGTTTAGCTTAAGTCAGAATAATCTGCTGGTGGAAGCGCTGTGAGGCTGCGACCTCAATTTGTGCTTGAGCCGCTTGCCTGCTGGTATCTTTATCATTGAATCTGCCCATCATGTCACGAAACGAAATTTTAGATTGCTAGGAAAATTCTTAAAAAAAATTCATGTGTTGTTTTTTTAACATTTTCTAGCTTACTTCCTGGGCAAATCACATTCCGTCGACTATGCGTGTTTTTATTTTTAATAATATTATCATAATATTATGATTAATTCTTTTGTTTTTGATAATGATAATTCTTTCATTCTTTATCACTTATGATATTCAATAATCACATTGAGTTAACATTAGCTCATTTTTTTGTTACGAAAACTGGCGATATAACAAAGAGTTGATGTGACCATTCGTGCTATTTAGGCAAATGTGAAAAATGTCAGCGAGTGATTAATTTGTTTTGCTGAACTATTTTTCGTTTCATCGAGGGTGAGTCGCTTATCCAGTGCAGGAAAGGGCAGGTTCTGGCAGTAATAATAGAGCGGAGCGCATCTGCGCACCGCTAATTTGAGTTTTCAGACCAATGCTTGCCGGCAGTGTTGCATGGATTCCAACGCAAGATGAATGTCGGCCTCTTGAGTCATCCAATTGACCAGCGCCGCGCGGATCCCCGGTTGCCCGTTATAGCGGGTGGGGGTACAGCGTACGATACCCTGGCGATCGAGTTGGGCGATAAAGCGATCGCGGGCGGCAGTGGCATCTCCCTCGACGTTGTTAAGTGCAAAGCACACAACGTTAAGATTAACCGGTGCCAGCAGTTGGAAGCCCTCGCTGGCATCCAGCTCTGTGCCCAATAGCTGCGCCAGTTGCACATTACGTTCAACCATATCTTGCATGCCACTGCGGCCATAGGCTTTTAGCGCCATCCACAGCGGCAGCGCACGGAAACGTCGTGAGTTTTCTGGTGTCAGATGCAGGTAGTTGTCCGGCCGCAGCGTTGGTGCTTCCAGATAGGCAGAGTGGTTTTGGAAGACTTGCATCTGTAACGCTAAATGACGGCTGAATTGAATCGCGCTGTCGTAGGGTACATTTAACCATTTATGTGCATCGACGGTGATGGAGTCCGCCTGCTCCCAGCCCGCAAGCCGAGGGGCATATTGGGGTGAGCTGGCCGCGACACCGCCAAAGGCAGCATCAACATGCAGCCAGAATGGATAGCGTTCACGCAGTGCCAACAGGCGTGGCAGATTGTCGAAGGCCACGGTATTGACAGTTCCGGCGCTGGCTAACACGATGGTTGGCACACCGCTACTGGCAACCAGATGGCGCTCCAGCGCTTCTGGGTCGATAGCCTCAGAATTGGGCTGGCTGTCGATAATATTAAGCGCGTCACGACCGATACCGAGCATACTGAGTGCTTTCACACTGCTTGAGTGTGCATTTGCCGATAGCACCTGAATGGGCCCTAACGCCGCCAGCCCTTGTTCGGCAACATCAATCCCACGTTGTTGTCCCAACCACTGACGGCCGATGGCAATACCGACAAAGTTCGCCATGGTCGCGCCGCTGACAAAACTGCCGTTGAATGCCTCGGGCAGGCCAAGCAAGGTTTTTAACTGCACAATGGTTGCCAATTCAATCGCAGCAGCAACAGTGTCGTGGCTCAGTTGGCTATTTTGGTCGATGGTGCTAACCAGCCAATCCGCGGCCAACGCGGCTGGAGTCGCGCCACCCGTGACAAAGCCAAAGTAACGTGGCCCGGCACTGCCAGAAAGGCCATCAGCATAACGCTGCCAGAAGCCGTCCAACGCCGCCAACGCGCCGTCGCCATTTTCTGCCAGCCGATCATCCCCTTGCTGCAATTGTTGTGCAGCCAACGGCGGGCAAACCGGGCGTTGTTTCACGCCCGCCAGGAAGCTGTCAGCTAATTGACGGGTGTGCTCGAGTATCTTAGGAAACTGGTTAAGATCTTGCTGTAAACGTGGGTGCATGGGGGATCCGGATGTGAAGAGGCTAGAGGGATACCCTAGACCATTTGCTTTGTGGCGAAAATCGATGAAAAATAACCTTTTTGGATAGCAGAGCTAACCAATGTCAAGTGAGCGTATTCCACTGCATCTTCTGCCAACCTTTGTGGTTGCCGCGCGGTTAGAAAATCTGCGCGCAACTGCCCAGCAGGTGCATCTTACCCACGGCGCAATCAGCCAGCAGATTCAACAGCTCGAGCAAGCGATCGGTTGTCCATTGTTTGAACGACAAGGGCGGGGTCTGCGTCTAAATGCTGCCGGCCGTGAGTTGTTGGCGGTTGCCGAGCCGGCACTGTTGGCATTGCAACAGGGAATAGGCCGGGTCAGACGCCTTGCGCAAAGCCAGGCGCTTCGTATCAGCGTGCTGCCTTCTTTTGCACATTATTGGTTAATGCCGCGCCTGCCATCTTTCCACGCGACTTATGCCGACATTGCACTGGATATTGATGCATCGTTGGCCGTGCAGGATCTATCGCGCAAAGGGTTCGATGCGGCTATACGGCTTGGCAATGGGCAATGGGCCGATATGCAAGCGCAGCGCATTGCCTCTGGCGAAGTGGTACCAGTTGCCACTCCCGCTCTGGCGCAACAGTGGCAGACCGCATTCGATAATGGAGCGCCAGGCATGCCACTGTTAGAGCATGACGTCACACCGTGGCGTAGTTGGTTTGTCGCACATCAGCACATGGCATGTGAACGACCATTGGCCCTGTTCAATGATGCGGGGTTATTGATCCGTGCAGCCGAACAAGGGTTCGGTATCGCGCTGGTCAAAAAACGGCTGGTGAGTGATGTGCTGGCAGAAGGGCTACTGGTGGCACTGGCACCCGCGCAACGTCTGGATCAGGTGGACTTCTATTTGGTTTGGCCACAGACCGCCGGGTTGACGCCGGCAGTCGAAGCCTTATTGCACTGGTTGCAGCACCAGCTAACCGGAAGTTAGCGTCGTAGCCATTCCGGCTGTGAACTGCCCAAGGTAGTTGCGGGCAGTGCCCAGAGCAGTGCGGTACCGTTCAGCCGTAGCGGAGCGATAAGGCGTTGTGCAGCGCCCCAATGCGTAAGTTCAGTTTCAGGGTTTTCATCCGAGGTCTCGACAGGGGCCAGCGGTGTCACCGAATGTTGCTGTGGGTAAGGATGGTCAAGCAGCAGTTGTGCTGTCCGTGCCAGAGACAAACGCGCGCTATAGCCAGTGCCCTGTTGTCGTCGTTGACGCATGCCGTGCAGTACCGCTGCCGCCATCAGGTAACCCGTTGCATGATCCAGCGCCTGTACCGGCAGCGGCACAGGCACCGCGGCAGCCTTCCAGGCCATACCTGATTCTGCCAGGCCACAACTCATTTGCACCAAACTGTCGAAACCACGTCTTCCACGCCATGGACCTGTCCAGCCATAGGCGTTCAGGCACACGTCGATCAACCCAGGCGACAGGGCTCGACGCTGTTCAGCGCCATACCCCAGTTTTTCCAGCGCCCCGGCGCGGTAGCCGTGGACGATGACGTCGGCGTTTTTCAATAGATGTTCGAAGGTGTGACGATCGTGGGCATTTGTCAGGTTCACTCGTGCACAGCGCTTGCCGAGAATCACGTCATGTTCAACGCTGGGCTCATCCCATCCGTAAGGATCGATACGCAATACGTCCGCCCCCAACCCGGCGAGAAAGCGGGTGGCAACGGGCCCGGCGATAATCCGTGTCAGGTCCAGTATCCGTACGCCGTACAGTGGTCTGGCAGTAGGGAGGCCCCAGTTTGGCAACGGGGCTTCTGCTTGTTGCGCTTGATGAATCAGTGGCTCCAGTGCAACGCTCTTGCCCTGCACGTGTTGCCGCCATGCCTCTGTCGAACGCATCTCTGCCGCGCAGCCGCCGGCTTCAATTACCGCCTGTTCCAGATCGCCTTTTTTCCACGTAAGCACCTTTTGCGCCAGCGCATTTTTATCCTGATGTGGACCGAGCACGTGCTCTACCGCGCGGCGGTGATGCGGTGCATTGGTATGCAGACGGATCCAACCGTCGCAGGTCGCGTAGTCACCTGCCAGTGCGTCCCAGGCCGCGGGTAATGTCCACCCCAACGGCCGCAATGTCCACCCGAACCACAACGACGCCAACCGGCGATCGACAAAGACGCGTGGTGCATCAGCCTGATTGTGTTTCAGCAGTTCAGCGCAGGCTAACCCCGCAGCACTCCAGCAGGCAGTTGCCAGTTCGGTGACGGGGAATGCGCTGCTCAGTGCGCCTTCACCACTGACTGTCAACGGCCCCGCTGGGGCAGTATGCCCTCCCAGATGTTGCCTGATCTCTGAGAGCAGCGTTTGCGTAAGGGTATCCATCATCAACTCCAGGTTGCTGGTCGGGGCCTGTGTCACGTGTTGTGCACTCCGACCGACATGACGGCGGAGCAGTTGAGCCATCTTTCATCATTGCTTGTGAGTGCCATTGGCGCTCAATTACGGGGTATAGTCCAGGATACGGCCGTCCGCCAGTTTGGCACGCAGGCTTTGGGCGGCGATGCCATTGAATGGCTGCTCACCAAAGTTGGCAGTCAGCGTTGAGCCATCGCTGAACGTGGTTTGCTGCACCCAACCTGCGTTATCCAGCCAGCGGAAATCGATTAATGCCTTATCCCACAACGCTTGGTGCAGTAGACGAAAAGCAGCATCGGCTTGTTTGATTTGTGGCAAGCGTGCCTGCAACGTCGCACGGCTGAGGTGGAACATGGGGGCCGTGTTATATAACTGGCTAAGTAGGCTACGCGTGGTTTTAACATCGCTAAATTTCAGATTGTCGTAATTCCAGTGATGGCTGCTGATCACTGCGTCATGAAACACGGCCTGGTACATTGGCAGGCGATAACGTGGATCGAACTCTAGGGTGCGATAGGGTTCCTTCACCTTGGCCGGGCTGAAGAAGAAGGCCGGTTGGGCATTGGGCCACCATGCGCCGAGATAATAAGGAGAGGATTTATCCTGGTTCATTTGCTTATCGCCCCAGCCAAAACCCCAGGTTTCCATGCCGTGGGCAAACATAATGTGGCGGGCGGTTACCGCATTGCCATCCTCGGAGCCGAGAGGCAATCGGAGGGTATTGCTGAACCAGGCCAGTCGCGCATTGCGGGCCTGTGCCATTTGTTCTGCGCCAGTTGGATGATTGGGCTGATAGTCATCGGACACCATCCCGGTACCGTCAACGTCGAGGAACAGGCTGTTCAGACCGGCCAGTTGTACCAGGTCACGCATGCGCTGCTGTGAGTAGGGCAGCACACAGCCTGGATTCAGGTAATAACCCTGTTTGCCAAAGCCGGGTTTTTTACTTCCGTCAGCGCGTACGATGGCGCACTCTTCACGCAGTGATGCCGGCAGTTGAGCTGTCAGCCAACTGTCGTTGACCCCGCGGGGAATGGCGGTGTCGTAAGAGTCGTAACTGGCAATCAGGTATCCCGATTTTTTGGCGCTTTCTACCGCCTGCGGATGCAGGAATTCGGCGGTCCAGTTATCTGTCCCTAGCCACAGACGGGGGAGTCCGGCTTGGTGCAGTGTGTCGATCAGCGGTTTCGCCAGCCCCTGGCCCCAGCTGTCCGCCGGTGCGAGATAGGCCCCAAGCTGGCGTTGCGCCAACGCCCTGACGTGAGCAGCTTGCTGATGTTGTGCTTGCAGGAACCCCGTTTCATCTGGCGTCGCGTTAAGCGGCACCTGCGCCAGCAGTGCTTGGTTTAGAGCATCAACCAAGGCTTGCTGCTGCCAGCCTTCCGGGCTTTTTCCTGCCAGTTTTCGTACGGTTTTCTGGCTATCGGCATCCATTTTTTTCCACAACGCTTCCCCTGCGGGAGAGACCAGCCAGGACAACATGCCCGACCAATTTTTCACGTCAGCCGGCGCCAACAGTTTGTCACCCCATAAATAAATATGCGTAGCGCCAATCAACTTTTCGCCTTCCGGCGCGGTGCGGATTTTATCGTGCAAAGTGCTAAACTGACCGTTTTGTTGCAAATACTCACGGTAGCGATGTGCACCGGACAACAGGGTGTCCCCCACGTGCAGTAAGACGTCGAAAGATTGCTGTTGATTAAAACGGTTGAACTGATGGCTGCCTCGCATAGTGAGGGCGTCTTTCCCACTGGCGAAGCTGACCTGATTGCTGAAGGGGGTCAACAATAGCCAACTATAAACCTTACCCTGTTGCTGCTGGCTCCACAGTGGCAGCTTCAGATCCCAGTTGGTATCCAGCGGCGTCATTTCCTTGACCAGATAATGTTGCCAAACGGGATTATCCAGCGGTATGCGGCTGCCTTCGCCAATGGGCAGCAGCAGGGTGGTTGCCTGCGGTGGCAGGGTGAACCACGTCATTGTCTGTGCCCGGTTGCTGCTGAAGCTCAGCCGCAGATCGCTACCGTCCAGCCGGGCGCTAACGTTTATCGCACTGTTTGGCCATTGCCAGCTTGCCTGTGTGGTGGTGCTTTGCAGCGCAGTCACGGTTTGTATGGCCTGAGCCTGGTTGACTTGAGTTTTGTTTACCGTGATCTGCAACGTGGCCGGATCGATATCGAAACGGAGTGCACCCTGCTCCAAAATGAGAGCCTTAGTAGGAAAAGCGGCAAGCAGGGCGAGGCTAATGGAAAGTCGAAGCATGCTCATCAAGCGGGATGTCCTTAGGGATGATTGTCCTGTTAGGGGGGAAGTTTATCGGTAATCACTCACTTGCCCAATGTTAATCCGTTATAATTGTGTGACGCATCAAATAGGAGTAATTATTGAGTTTAATTTTCGTTTAATAAATTCGCCTTTACATCATCACTCAGCGTCACTATACTCAGCCAAAATTTCAATGAGGAAACACAATTGGACAGTTTTAGTTGCAGTGATATAAACAAGGCAAGCTGACCAATCCTCTTTTGATTTGTTGCTTGCCGAAAACGGCGGGCAGCACCCCTCTCACGTTATTCCGAGCTGTGCAAACCCGAATCTTATAGTTGTTCCTGCTGCCTATTGGCATCGGGTGAATTGATTTGGACGTTATTATGGCCACTTTCAGCCACAGCCTTTTCCCTCCAGGCACTAATACGCTCAATCGCTGACTTATTATCGGCGCAATTTTGCGTGTGCTAAAAAGCACATGATTTTATCTCCTGCAGTTATTTAAGGGGAAAGTCATGGCTATGACTCCTTTTGTTTTAAATTTATTACTGGCGATGAGCCTGGGCGCTATTATTGGCGCCGAACGGCAATGGCGCCAACGTATGGCTGGCTTGCGCACCAATGCATTAGTCGCGACCGGTGCAGCCGTATTTATTCTCAGCTCGATGTCGACCGATCCATCCAGTGCCGGGCGGGTTGCCGCACAGATTGTCTCAGGGATTGGTTTCCTGGGGGCGGGCGTGATCATGCGTGAAGGGCTGAATATCCGCGGTTTGAATACTGCCGCTACGCTGTGGTGTTCAGCGGCGATTGGTGTGTTGTGCGGCCTGGGGCAATATTGGAATGCCGTGCTGGCAACACTGGTGATCCTGTGTGCCAACATCTTGTTGCGTGAAGCCGCTCAGCGCATCAATCTGCAACCTCAGCAGCAGGCAACCGATCTCGAGGTGTGCTACCGCATTCAGGTTACCTGCGGCGAGCAAGATGAAATATTGGTACGTACCTTGATATTGCAGGCGCTCAATGGCGTGGCATTAAGGCTGCAATCATTACGTAGTGCCGATATTTCCATTCCTGGTCAACTTGAGGTTTGTGCAGAAATAACGGCGAATCCTTCGGTGCAAAAAGAAATTGAAGGTATTGTCTGCCGAGTCAGTCTCGAGAAAAGTGTTAGCGCCGTACGCTGGCGTATCGCATCTGAATTACCTGTTTAATTATTGATAAATATTCACTGTGCTCAGTGATAAGGAGGCGTCATGGACGGTGACCCCGAAACGTTAATTGCTCAGCGTGTATGGCGCGGTGATGAATCGCGTTAATTACGCTAACTAAATAAATTCCACTCTGTGTTTATTCACCTGTTAATCGGGCGGGGTATCCCTGTGCGCAGAGTAAAATAAGAGAATAGTGTTATGACCTATATTAATGAAACAGCTCGCCGTCGCGATAAAATAAAGGCGCCTTACGCCATCGCACAAGAGGCGAAAAACAGCGTTGAGCAGACGCTGGCTAATTTAAAATGTAACCGCAATGGCTTAACTCAGGACGATGCGGTTGAACGTCTCGAGCAGTTCGGCGTTAACCAGGTTGCCCATGAGAAGGCGCCGCACGCGCTGGTACAGTTAATCGCCGCGTTCAATAACCCGTTTATCTTTGTGCTGATGGTGCTGGCTGCGATCAGTTTCTTTACCGACTACTGGTTGCCTGCCCGGCGCGGTGAAGAAACCGATCTCACTGGCGTGATCATCATATTGGTAATGGTTTCACTCAGTGGATTGCTGCGTTTCTGGCAGGAATACCGTACCAACAAGGCGGCGGAAACGTTGAAGTCGATGGTGCGTACTACCGCAACGGTACTGCGTCGCAGCAGTTACAGTGCGCAGCCATTGACGCTGGAAGTCCCCATCCGTGAACTGGTACCGGGCGATATTATTAAGCTGTCCGCCGGGGATATGATTCCGGCTGATGTGCGCCTGTTGGCCTCACGCGATCTGTTTATCAGCCAGGCGATCCTGACCGGAGAGGCAATCCCGATCGAGAAATACGATGCGATGGGTAACGTCAGCCAAAAATCGAGCGAGGATGAGGTTTCCAGTGAACATGCGTTGTTGGAACTGTCGAATATTTGCCTGATGGGTACCAACGTCGCCAGCGGCACGGCCACGGCGGTTGTGGTGGCGACGGGGGGACGTACCTACTTTGGTTCATTGGCCAAATCGATTGTCGGCTCTCGTTCGCAAACGGCGTTTGACCGCGGTGTGAACAGCGTCAGTTGGTTGCTGATCCGCTTTATGCTGGTGATGGTACCGATCGTGTTGTTGATCAATGGTTTCACCAAAGGCGACTGGAGCGAAGCGGCGTTGTTTGCCTTGGCGGTGGCCGTTGGGCTGACGCCAGAAATGCTGCCGATGATCGTCAGTTCTAACCTGGCGAAGGGTGCCATAGCGATGTCACGCCGCAAAGTGGTGGTCAAACGCCTGAACGCCATCCAGAACTTTGGCGCGATGGACGTGCTCTGCACCGACAAAACCGGCACGTTGACCCAAGATCGCATCATCCTCGAACATCATCTGGACGTTAGCGGGGCCAGAGATAATGAGGTGTTGCATCTGGCGTGGCTGAACAGCTTCCACCAGAGTGGAATGAAAAACTTGATGGATCAAGCGGTGATCCGCTTTGGCCGCGGCAAGCCGGGTATTGAAGCTCTGGGGCGTTTCAGCAAGGTTGACGAGCTGCCGTTTGATTTTGTGCGTCGCCGCCTGTCGATCGTGGTCGCGGATGAAAACCACCAACAGCGCCTGATTTGCAAAGGGGCAGTGGAGGAAATGCTGGAAATCGCTACCCACGTGCGTGAAGGGCAGCAGATTTTACCGCTGGATCAGGCTCGACGTGAAGCGTTGCAGGCGCTTGCGGCCCAATATAACGAGGATGGGTTCCGCGTGCTGGTCTTGGCCACGCGGGAACTGGGTGAGCAGAAAAACGCCTTGCCACTGAGCGTGGCCGATGAACGCGATATGGTGATCCAGGGACTCTTGACCTTCCTCGATCCACCGAAAGAAAGTGCGCAGGAAGCAATAGCCGCACTGCAGGAAAACGGCGTGGCAGTGAAAGTACTGACCGGTGATAACCCGGTGATCACCTGCAAAATCTGTCGTGATGTTGGGTTGGAGCCGGGTGAGCCGCTTTCCGGTCCACAAATTGCCGAAATGGATGATGCAACGTTAGCGCGTGAAGTGGAGCAGCGCACCGTCTTTACGAAACTGACGCCACTACAGAAGTCACGGGTGCTGAAGATGTTGCAGGCGAATGGTCATACTGTCGGTTTTCTCGGTGACGGCATCAATGATGCGCCAGCGTTGCGCGATGCAGACGTGGGCATCTCGGTGGATACCGGTACTGATATCGCCAAAGAGTCGGCGGATATCATTTTGCTGGAAAAAAACCTGATGGTGTTGGAAGAGGGCGTGATCAAGGGACGTGAAACCTTCGGGAATATCATCAAGTACTTGAACATGACCGCCAGTTCCAACTTCGGTAACGTATTTTCCGTGTTGGTGGCCAGCGCATTTATCCCGTTCCTGCCGATGCTGGCGATCCATTTGTTAATCCAGAACTTGATGTACGATATTTCTCAATTGTCTCTGCCGTGGGACAAGATGGACAAAGAGTTTCTGCGTAAACCACGGAAGTGGGATGCGAAAAACATTGGTCGTTTTATGCTGTGGATAGGGCCAACGTCGTCAATATTCGACATCACCACTTACGCATTGATGTGGTTTGTCTTCGCCGCCAACAGCGTAGAGCATCAGGCCTTGTTCCAGTCCGGTTGGTTTATCGAGGGGCTGTTGTCGCAAACGCTGGTCGTGCATATGCTGCGTACCCAGAAGATTCCGTTTATTCAAAGCACCGCAGCATTGCCTGTTCTGTTGACCACGATTTTGGTGATGGGGTTGGGTATCTATCTGCCATTCTCACCACTTGGCGCGTTGGTCGGATTGCAGCCACTGCCGTGGGAATACTTCCCGTGGTTGGCGGGGACCTTGATCAGCTACTGTGTGGTGGCGCAGATGATGAAGCGTTTCTATATTCGCCGCTTCGGTGAGTGGTTGTAATTTTTCTCGGATGTTTCTGTCGCGGCGAAGTTATTCGCCGCGATTCACGCGGGCGCAGCCACTGCGCCCCTAAAACAATTTTTTCACCAGCAGGCCGAGCATAATGGTCAGCGTAAAGGAAAACAGCGTACCGAGCAGTACATACTCAGTACGCATTTTGTCATCACTTTGCCGCAAATCGCCAAAGCGAAAAATTGATTTGGCCGCCAACAAAAAGCCGATTGCCGGAATCTGCCCAATCAATACAAAGGTCAGGATCAGCGTTCTTTCCAGATAACCGATTTGTTTGCCTGCACGTAAAAGGGAGTCATTATCGGCTTTGGCAGAAGACGGCATTTGCGGTGTCCAGTGCGCCAGCAATTGGCCAATCAAAATACCCAGCGGCATATAAATCAAGAGGTAAGCCAATACAACCAGGCCAGACTGCCAACTGATAAGGGCAGAGCCGAGTGCGGTGAACAGGCCGTACGTGTTGGGTGCCAAGAATAGCCACAGCAGAACAATTACCGTCAGATGCAGACATTGGTCGAGGAGGAACCCACTTGCCTGAC
Organism: Serratia grimesii NBRC 13537; assembly: GCF_001590905.1. GTDB lineage: Bacteria > Pseudomonadota > Gammaproteobacteria > Enterobacterales > Enterobacteriaceae > Serratia > Serratia grimesii. The sequence continues at coordinate 308,516 of NZ_BCTT01000003.1, read as the reverse complement.
TGAGGCGTGCCAATAAGGTGACTTTCAGTAGGTCAATGAGCCAGTGACTGGTGGCGACAACCAACAATGCAGTGAGGACCTGGAGGGAAGACAAACCACCATGCAGCAGCGCAAACCCGGCAACCACCCAAGCAGCGAGCACGCCGTGCAGTAAGGCGTGTAGCAACAGGAAACGGGAACGCCCACGGTGAACGATTTTATCTTCAACCCAACTGTGTGGCTGCAGCGGAAAGTCTGCAAGCACGTGGGCGATCAGCAACCAGGTCAGCAAGGGTACGTAACTCAAATCCATATTCAGGTGATCCTGTTAATCGCGTGAATAAACCGCATGATTTCCTCGTAGGCCGCGCGTTTGAGCGTTGCTGAGACCGTAGAGGCGGCTTTTTGCAGCTTTTCTGCCACTTCCTGATTGGTGGTAGCAAATATACGTGCTTGGACTATCCGCGCTTCGGTCTGGGAAAGGCGGCTAACAACATGATCTAACATTGGCAATAGATCGCTGACAATGGCATTTGTTTGGTCATTGTCATTTTTCAGAGCTAACCGGCAATTTTTCATCAGGCCATCCAGCGCCTGTCCCGAATTCACAAAGGCGCTACCATAGCCGGCATTTTTTGCCTGCCCCGCGCCCAAGCCTACGGCGATACGGGCGTCCCAATGCCGGGTATCCATTGCTTTGAGTGCGATGCGGATATAGACCGCCAGCAGTAAACCGGACTGAGGTTCAGCCACGGCTTGAAAGGCATCACCGCGGAAAACTTCAAACGCTTGAATAAGCTTAGCCTGTTGCAGTTGGCTAAGCAGGGCATTTAAGCCGGTAATGTAGTTAGTGGTATCTAATTGCCGGGAGTTGACCAGATCGCCGGTGATCACGCTGATTTGTGCGGGCATGTAGTTTGCTCGGAAGCGGTAGGATGTCAGTAAAGTTCGCACCTAAAGACGAATATGTCAATAATTCGTATCAAGATGCGAATATTGCAATTATTCGTACCTAGGTGCGAAATTTATCGCCTGGTCTCATACATTCATAGAGCCACGTCGTCAGAGGTTTTTTCATTCGTGCCAGATAGATGCCCAGTATGATCAGGCTAATGGCAAGGAGTTGCACACTGGCGGAGCCGCTGTTGTCGCGCAGACGATCTATTACCACTCCCGTTAGCATTTGGCCGCTAATGATCAGTAATGCGGCACGTAGGGTGCCGAGACGAGGTAGCACGTAGCTATTCAATGCCACAAACAACGCCCCAATGACTCCACCAAGATAAGCGCCCCAAGGTGCGTGACCAAAGGGACTGGCAGTGAACCCGCCGATGACTGCCAGCAGCAGGCTGAGGAACAGAAAACCGACAATGTGATTGCAGAGCGAAGCGTGGAAAGCACCGCGACTTAACGACAGACGACCATTGATTGCACGGCTGATGCTGATGCAAATGCCGTTAAACAGTGCGAGTAGGACCAGGGTTAACATGAAATTTATCTCAGGAAGATGAGGAGGGCGCAGCCGGAGAGGATCAGCAGCGTGGCAATAATATCGTTAATGCTGAGTCGGCGTTTAATCACGCCAAACCAGCCACAGCTGTCGGACACCATGCCAAATAAAACCTGGCCGGTGAGCATAAGCGCAAGGCTGCCGGAGAGTGCTAAAGGGCTATTGACGGTAATGGCGGCTAATACCACTGTCAGGGCACCGGGAATTCCCCCCAAATAAGCCCAACGGGGAATACTCGCAGGCAGCATTGAAGGTGCAGATGTCGGGGTGCGACGGCGTAGCAGGAGCAATAGCAGCCAGGCGGTGATCGCGCCAATGCCGTGCGCCACCCATGAAGCAAACAGTGGGGAGTTATAGCTGGCTAACAGGCTATTTATGCCAATCATTAGGGCCAATAATGCGCCAGCGGCCAGTGCCAGCAGAGGGTGGGAAAAACGTTCGCGTATCATCGTGTCAAATCCTGTCTTGGGTTGACACATAGGCTATATTGTTTTCGTTTTTGGCATAATCTATTAAAATGGAAACTCATTGTTGAGTAAAAGTTGACGATAAATGCATGATAACTTTGCGGCGATCCCCATATTTGTGGCGGTTGTCGAATGCGAAAGCTTTTCAGCGGCGGCCCGGCGGTTAGGCATCACAAAATCAGCGGTCAGCAAACGCATCGCCCAGTTGGAGAGTTCGCTGGGCGTACAATTGCTGCAGCGCACCACGCGTAGCCTGAGCCTTACCGAAGCGGGAGAGCAGTATTTTGGCTACGCCCGTAATGCCTGTGCTGTGGCACAGGAGGGAGAGGATGTGGTCACCCGTCTACAAGGACAGCCACAAGGGTGTTTGCGGATCAGTGTGCCTATGGTGTTTGGCCGCTTGCACGTTGCGCCGTTGATTCCCCATTTCCTGGCAGCTTGCCCGGACATGGAGATCAATATGATGATGGATGATCAGGTGGTTGATCTGGTCGATGGGGGATTTGATCTGGCTATTCGCATTGGTCAACTTGCTGATTCGAGCTTGATTGCCCGGCGTATTGCGCCCTGCCGCAGTGTATTATGCGCCGCCCCCGCCTATCTGGCACGCAGCGGCACACCGACCGATCTGGAGCAGTTGGCTCAGCATAATTGCTTGTTTTACAGCTATTTCCGTGGCGGGAGTGAATGGCAGTTTGAGGGGCCTGCGGGAGCAGTGCGTTTTCAACCGCGCGGTAATTATCAGGTGAATAACAGTGAGGCATTACGCGAAGCGTTGATCGCCGGTTTGGGGATTTGCCAGATGCCGACCTTTATTGTCGGGGATGATATCGCACAGGGTCGACTGATTGAGCTAATGCCTGCTTACCGGCTACCAGAGCATGCCATTTATGCCGTGTACCCACAGCGCAAATACCTGCCAGCCAAAGTATTGGCGTTTGTCGACTTCCTACTGGCGCAATTGGGTGGAGAGCAACCTTATTGGGATATCCCGCTTCAGCGATAACCCAGTTGCTGCTCAGCCGGGAATACGCGGGCCTGATGGCTCGCCACCGGCGTGGAGCGTGTTATTACGGTTATGGCTTGGCTTTCAGAAACTTTTTACCAGCACTTCACGCGGCTGCTCGCTGCCGTGCTTCAACAGATAATCGAACGATTTTTCACTGCTTTTCAGCTGCTGCAGAAATTCCTGCGGAGATAAATCGTGTTTCTTGCCGCTCATATAAGCCAACGCCAGTTCTTTTGCCTGATAACGTGAGAAGTTGTACATCGTGCCTCCGTTGAGAATACGTGTTTTGGTTACAGGTTGATTGTAGGGGAATAGCACATAATGAACAGTCGCTTTGGCGTATAGAATCGATAGCTAAAACTTAACCTGGCTTTGTCGCTGGATACGAAGGAGGGAATAATCTATATAGTTACATATGAAAATTCATATGTGTTGTTGACATCCTTTCTCTGCGGATTATGATGATTATCCTTATTCTGGGAGCCCATTTATGACATCACTGACGCCGCTGAAATTGTTCAAAAACCTGTCGGAAGAAACCCGCCTTACTGTGGTGCTTTTGCTGCGCCAGGCAGGTGAACTGTGCGTGTGTGAGTTGTCTGGTGCATTGGCTGAGTCACAACCCAAAATTTCCCGTCACCTTGCTATGTTGCGCGAAAGTGGCTTGCTACTTGATCGCCGTGAAGGCAAATGGATTTATTACCGACTGTCGCCGCATATGCCGGCATGGGCGGCAGCAATCATCGAACAGGCTTATCTTAGCCAACAGCAACAGGTGACTGAACGGGTGCAACGCGCGGCGGGGAATGGGGCTGTTTGTCGATAGCGTAAAATTTTTTAACTTTATATATACGAAATTTCATATATGTTTGGCGTAAGCCACTAAGGAGTTGTAATGGTGCTGGCCGGGGCAATATTCATCCTGACTCTCATTTTGGTGATCTGGCAACCCAAAGGGTTAGGCATTGGCTGGAGCGCCTCACTCGGGGCGGTGTTGGCATTGCTGACTGGCGTGGTGCATCTCGGTGATATTCCACTGGTCTGGCAGATTGTCTGGAATGCGACCGCTACCTTTATCGCCGTGATTCTGATCAGTTTGCTGCTGGATGCATCCGGTTTTTTCGAGTGGGCGGCGCTGCACGTTGCACGCTGGGGTAAGGGTAAAGGGCGGTGGTTATTCACCTATATTGTGTTGTTGGGGGCTGCGGTGGCGGCGTTGTTCGCCAATGACGGCGCGGCGCTGATTATGACGCCGATTGTGATTGCCATGCTGCTGGCGCTGGGGTTCAGCCCGGGAGCCACATTGGCCTTCGTGATGGCCGCTGGCTTTATTGCCGATACCGCAAGCTTGCCGCTGGTGGTATCCAATTTGGTGAATATTGTCTCTGCGGATTATTTCCAACTGGGTTTCACTGAGTATGCCGCTGTAATGGTGCCGGTGAACATTGCCGCTATCGTGGCCACGTTGGTGATGCTGCATCTGTTCTTCCGTCATGATATTCCCGTGAACTATGACCTGGCGCTGTTGAGGCGGCCGCGGGAGGCCATTCGCGATTTGCCAACTTTTAAAGCCGGCTGGGGTGTATTGGTATTGTTGTTGGTTGGCTTCTTTGGTCTGGAACCGCTCGGCGTGCCGGTCAGCGCGGTAGCCGCCATTGGCGCATTGATCCTGTTGGTTGTAGCCAAAAGGGGGAAGGTCATCGACACCGGAAAAGTTTTGCGCGGTGCTCCTTGGCAGATCGTGGTTTTTTCTCTGGGCATGTATCTGGTGGTCTACGGTCTGCGCAACGCAGGATTAACCCACTTGCTGTCGAGTGTGCTTGACGCGCTGGCAGAGCGAGGGATATGGGCAGCGACGTTGGGGACGGGTGTCCTGAGCGCATTTCTGTCTTCTATTATGAATAACATGCCGACGGTGTTGGTGGGGGCACTGTCGATTGATGGCAGCAGCGCTGAGGGAGTGATTAAACAGGCGATGATTTATGCCAACGTGATAGGCAGCGATCTGGGGCCAAAAATCACCCCGATTGGCAGCCTGGCTACGTTACTGTGGTTGCACGTGCTGTCGCAGAAAAACATCGTTATCACCTGGGGGTATTACTTCCGCGTGGGCATCGTGATGACGCTCCCGGTGCTGTTTGTCGCGTTGGTCGCTTTGGCGCTGCGCCTGTCGCTTTCGTCTTAATCCAAGAGAGAACGTTATGAGCAACATCAAGATTTACCACAACCCGGCTTGTGGCACGTCGCGCAATACACTAGCGCTGATCCGCAACAGTGGGGTGGAACCGGTTGTCATTTTATATCTGGAAACACCGCCCAGCCGTGAACAGCTGGTTGAACTGATTGCTGATATGGGCATTTCTGTACGCGCCTTGTTGCGTAAAAATGTCGAACCCTACGACACGTTGAAGCTGGAAGATGTGGGGTGGAACGATGATCAGTTGATCGACTTTATGTTACAGCAGCCGGTGCTGATTAACCGGCCGATCGTGGTAACGCCTCTCGGTACCCGGCTGTGTCGCCCGTCGGAAGTGGTCCTGGATATCCTGCCGGATGCGCAGCAAGGCCCATTCAGTAAAGAAGATGGCGAACCGGTCATTGATGCGCAGGGACAACGAATCGCAGCAAAATAACCACATGGCTCGCAACGACGAGCCATGTGGTCGGTTCCGGTGGGCAGTCAATACCTAGCCTAAATCCCCGCCGGCCACAGGTAGCACGGTGCCGTTGATATAGCTGGCTTCCTCACTGGCGAGGAACAAGATAGCGTCGGCTTGTTCGCTCACATTGCCATAGCGATGCATCAGGCTACTGCTTAGCGTCTGATCAACCACCTGTTGATACCAGGTTTCTTCCTGTGGCGTCGGCGGTTCGTGGTTGCGCGGCGTTAAACGTGGTGGGGCTTCGGTGCCGCCTGGTGCGGTGGCGTTGATACGGATGCCGGCACCGGCATATTCAAACGCCAGCGATTGAGTCAAGGCGTTGACACCGCCTTTGGCTGCTGAGTAAGGCACGCGATTAACGCCTCGGGTTGCAACCGAGGAGACATTGACAATGACTCCATGCCCTTGTGCCAACATATGGGGCAAGGCCGCACGGCATCCCCATAGCGTCGGGAATAGCGAGCGCTGGATCTCCGCTGTAATCTGCTGTGGCTCATACTCGGCAAAGGGGCGTGCCCAAATGGTACCGCCAACGTTATTCACCAGAATATCCAGTTGACCAAAATGCTGTTTAACCTGCTCCAGTGCATCGCGGGTTTCTTCCCAGCATTCCAGATCCGCCTGTAAGGCGATGACGTCGGTGCCGCGTTCACTCAGGGTAGCGGCGACCTCGGTAAGGTAAGGAGCACGATCGATCAGCGCCAGCTTGGCACCTTCCTGAGCGGCCCGTTCCGCGACAGCCTTTCCGATGCCCTGAGCGGCACCGGTGATGACCATCACCTTCCCGCTGAAACGTGATTTATGCATATTGAGTTCCTTTAGCTGGCCTGGCTGGGGGCGAACTTCTCATAGTGAAAGCTGACAGGTGTGAAGGCGCGACGTTGGAAGTCGCTGAGTACTGCTTCCACCATGGGCGGTGGACCGCACAGGTAAACATCCAGATCGCCATTGTTGAGCTGGCTTTGGTCGAGATGCTGGGTGACATACCCTTTATGCGGCCACTGCGAGGTTGTGCTGGCGACGCAGCTCAAATAGCTGAAGTTCGGTAAACGTTGACGATAGCTTTCCAACTGTTCCAGTTTCACCAAATCATGATCATGGGTGACGCCGTAGATCAGATGCACAGGTTGCGAGTTGCCGTTGGCTGCCAACTGTTCCAGCATTGATAGGAAGGGGGCTAATCCGGTACCGCCAGCCAAAAACAGCATCGGTCGGACCGGTGTGCGCAGGTAAAAACTGCCCTGTGGGCCGCGGAGGCGGATCGAATCACCCGGTTGTGCTTTATCAGCCAGATAGCGACTCATCATGCCGCCGGGTACGTTACGCAGGAGGAAGGAAATTTGCTGGCTGCCAGGGCGTGAACTGAATGAGTAGGCACGGCTGGCGTCACTGCCAGGTACCTCGATGTTGACGTACTGCCCAGGTAGGAAAGCGATACCGTTCTCGTCGTTCAGTGTCAGGCAAAATTCGATGGCGCTGTCTGATAAAGCAATGGCTGAGGTGACAGTCGCATTGAATTCCTCACTGCCGGTTTTGCACAGTGTTGATGCCATTGGGACATCAATGACACAGTCCGAAGTCGGCACCATTTGGCAGGTCAGCACCAGACGCTGGGCCGCCTCTTGTTCGGACAGCGCTTCGTCCAGATAGTCATCGCCCAGGCTGTAATCCCCCTGTTCACAGCGGCATTTACATGTACCGCACACACCGTCTGAGCAGTCCATCGGCAGGTTGATTTTTTGCCGGTAGGCGGCGTCGAGCACCTTTTCATTAGGGTTACATTGAATGAAACGGCTGACACCATCTTCAAAGTTAAGGGCTAGGGTAAAAGACATACTCACCTCACAGGACAGCTAAATATGGTAAATATCAATAACCTGACTGATATAGTCGTTGTTGAGCCGTATGGTTTTACGCAAGATCTGCGGCTGTTCACCGTCTAAGGCGATCAGGCAGCGGCTGGTGCCGAAGAACACATCGGTTTTCTGATAACGGTGGCTAAATGTCGCCCAGTTGTAACGTACCGCAACGCGTTGCGGTGTTTCGTCCAGCAGTTCAACGTTGCTGATCTGATGTATGGTACGTGGCTCTGGCGTACTGGCGGCTGAGCGCTCGGTTTTTATGCGATAGACCCGGTCTTCCAACCCTTCACGGTTGGGGTAGTAAATCAGTGAGATCTCCGTTTGTGGGTCCTGCGTCAGTTGGTCGTCATCTCCCCAGGCAGGCATCCAGTATTCCACCGTTGGGCTGTAGCAATGTAGCCAGTCTTCCCACTGCCGGTCATCCAGCAGGCGCGCTTCGCGATATAAAAACTGTTCAATACGCTGTTGCAGGCTGTTCATGGCAGTACCTCGGCCTGTTCGCTGTTTTGCAGTGTGCGCAGAAGTGCTTGTTGCCAATGATGGTGGTGGCTGATGTAGAGCGCTTCGTCTTCGGAACGCGGGCCGCTCAATAACGGGTTGATCGACATGGCTCGGGCATTTTCGTCGGCTCCCTCCAGCCAGCGGGTGGCACCACGACTCATATCGCTCCAGGGAAGGTTACCGGCGTTATAACCCTGCTGGCAGGCGCGGAACTCCTCCAGATCGTCTGGTGTCCCCATACCGCTGACGTTGAAGAAATCCTCGTACTGACGGATACGCAGCGTTCGATCCTCTGCACTTTCACCTTTGGGCGCGAAGCAGAAGATGGTCACTTCGGTCTTGTCGACAGCAAGGGGGCGAACCACACGGATTTGTGTAGAGAATTGATCCATCAAATAGACATTGGGATACAGACACAGGTTACGGGTTTCATTCACCATCAGGTCGGCGCGGGTTGCACCAAAACGATCATTCAGACGGCTGAAATGCTTGAACACTGGTCTGACTTCGGGGTTGAGTGCCCGGGTCCACAACAGCATGTGTCCATTGTCGAAACCGTACACGCCACCCGTGCTTTTTGACCAACCGTTGGCATCGACGGTTTGGGTGCAGTTAGCCTCATAGTTGCGACGTGACATAGTTGAGGCGTAGTTCCAGTGCACGACGCTGACATGATAACCATCAGCGCCGTTTTCCATCTGCAGTTTCCAGTTACCGTCATAGGTATAGGAGGATGCTCCTTTCAGCACTTCCAGGCCGTTCTCTGCCTGATCAACGATAAGGTCAATGACCTGTCGGGTGTCACCCAGATAATCCGCCAGCGGCAAGACCTCATCACTCAGACTACCGAACAGAAAGCCGCGGTAAGATTCAAAGCGTGGCATCTGCTTCAGATCGTGCGAACCTGCCTGCTTGAAGCAGGGCGGGTAAGCGCCGGTTTTTTCATCCTTGGCTTTCAGCAAATTGCCGGCGTTATTGAAGGTCCAGCCGTGGAATGGACAGGTAAAGGAGGTTTTGTTGCCCGACTTGCGGCTAGCCAGCATCGCGCCGCGGTGGGAGCAACTGTTAATCATGGCGTGTAACTGGTTATCTTTATCGCGGGTAATGATAATCGGCTGGCGGCCCACAGTTAGCGTGTAATAGTCGCCTGGCTCAGCTATTTGACTTTCATGGGCCAAATAGACCCAGTTGCCTTCGAATATCGCTTTGATTTCCAGCTCAAACAGAGACTCATCGGTAAAAATCGCGCGATTGCATTGGTAGATACCTTTTTCTTTGTCTATAACCAGCGCATTATTTATTTTTGCTTTCAGGTCTGAAAAAAGCGTGTTGCTTTGTGAGTTCATAATAATGACCTCGTATAGGATGGGCAGAGTTAATGAGAGGGTAATGTGGTTCCATTACCCGCTATTGATATTTTTATTATTGTTATTATCTTAATAAATTAATCTTGCAGCGCACGGGCTCGCTTTATTTTCTGTTGATTATCATCGTCGGCGCTAGGGTACAGGCTAAAATTAAAACTGACTTCCGTATGTGCACCGGGAAGATCACGTTGCGCCGCAACTGCCGGATCGGTGATCTTCACAGGGTCGGCAATCAACTCATCACGGGTGGCGAAAGCAAAGTCGTCCCACAGATAGCGGTCGCCGTTGAGGTTGATTTGGGTGGTCAGGTGTTTGTGACCTGGTGCAGAAACGAAGAAGTGAATATGCGCCGGGCGGTTACCGTGGCGTCCTAGCCTGTTAAGTAACGCCTGCGTTGGGCCATCGGGTGGGCAGCCGTAACCGGAAGGCAAAATACTGCGCACGGCATAACGCCCTTTGGCGTCGGTTTTTACCCGGCGGCGCAGGTTAAAGGTGCTTTGTGACTTGTCGAAGAATGAATAATTCCCCAGCGTATTGGCGTGCCAGATATCCACTACCGCATCAGCCAGCGGCTTGCCGTTGGCGTCATTGACTTGGCCATGCAACCACATCACTTCACCAGCATCGGCCCCGTCATCCATACGTGCAAAGCCTTCGCTCAGTGGCGCATTGGCGACGTATAAAGGCCCTTCAATGGTGCGCGGTGTGCCACCCGTTAACCCTTGTGCCTGTTCACGCTGATCATCACGCAGGTCAAGATAGTGTTCCAGTCCCAAGCCTGCCGCCAGCAGCGCCGCTTCCTGACGGCCACCCAGCGTATGCAGATAATTTACCGCCTGCCAGAACTCCTCTGGCGTGATGTCGTACTGCTCAATCAACCGGCAGATGTCGCCCAGCAATTGATGGATGATTTTTTTGAAGCGCGGATCGCCGCCTTCGCTGGTAAAGCCGCTGCTGATTTCCAGTAATTTAATGACGTCTTGATGCTGATCGAAGGAAATAGACATTGCGAATTCCTCATTGCTTATTATGTAGGGTATGAGAATAACCACCGTTAACGGATAATTTATTTGGGTGTTGTCCCGTTTTTTATTTGTCGTTGTCGCGAATAGATGAAGGATGCCTGCACAAGGCATCAACACGAATATCCATATAAGGGTAGAGTGGTAGGGCGGATAATATATCGTGCAGCTCAGCGTTACTTTCCACATCGAAAATACTGATGTTGGCGTAACTGCCGGCTATGCGCCAAATATGCCGCCATTTACCGGATAACTGTAATTCCTGAGAATATATTTTTTCACGCGACTTAATGTCATCGGCAACACTTTTTGGCATATCGATGGGCAGTTTCACGATCATTTCTACTTTAAATAGCATAGCGATGTTCCCCGTTTATTTACGCAGGTAAAATTGCAGCTTGTCTTCATCAACGTCTATCCCCAATCCAGGGCCGGACGGCAAGCGGACCTGGCCGTTAGCGAAGGTGAGCGGTGTAGAAACGACGTCGTCTTTCAGCAGCAGTGGGCCGAACATCTCACTGCCCCAGTCCAGGTTCAGCGTTGACCAGGCATGCAGTGACGCTACGGTGCCCAACGTGCCTTCCAGCATGGTACCGCCGTAAAGTGTAATGCCGGCAGCCTGCGCCACTTGCGCCAACTTCAATGCCTGTGCCGGTCCGCCCGCTTTCGCGATTTTCAGCGCATAGGCACCGGTAAAACCACCGGCCGCCAAGGCATAGCCGTCGTGAGCGTCGGCGACTGCCTCATCGGCCAAAATCGGCAGAGTAAAGCGCTGGCTAAGTTGAGTGAGTGCGGTTCGGTCCCACAGCGCCACAGGTTGTTCAACCAGATCGATCCCCATGTCTTGCAGTGCTGCCATCCCACGTACTGCAGTACCCGCGTCCCAGGCTTGATTAACGTCCACGCGAATGCTGACCTCGGGCCCCATGGCTTGTTTAATCGCTTGGGTGTGCCGCAGATCATCCGCCAGTGATCGGGCACCGATCTTCAGCTTGAAGGCGTTATGCCGTCCTTCCGCCAATAGCTTTTGCCCTTCGGCGATGTCCTTTTGTGTATCGCCACTCGCCAGCGTCCACAACACCGGCAAAGTGTTGCTCAGCGCACCACCGAGCAGGGTGCTGATGGGCAAGCCAAGGCGTTTACCCTGCGCATCGAGAAAGGCGGTTTCCAGCGCTGATTTGGCAAAGGTGTTGCCCTTGACGTGGGCATTCATCAGTGCGACCAGCGGCGCTAGCCCATTGAAGCTTTTTCCGCGCAACAACGGTGCCAGATAGCTGTCGATCGCCGACTTGATCCCTTCTGGGCTTTCTGGGCCATAGCTCAGTCCGCCGATGGTGGTGGCTTCGCCCCAGCCGGTCAGGCCATCGGCGCAGGTGAGGCGCAGTAGCGTCAGCGTCTGACAACCCATGGTCGCCATGGACAGCTTGTGTGGGCGGATGGTCGGGATATCGACTAGCCAACTGTCGATGCGTTCAATATGAAGTTCCATACGCTATTCCTTCTCAGTCAAGAACTCGACAACGCTGCGGTTGAAGAGGTCCGGGCAGGCAATATTGGAAATGTGTGATGCTGGCAGACAGTGCAGTTCAGCCCGTGGGGCGTTAACCACTAAAAATTCGGCGTCCGCAACCGTAGTGACCGGATCTTGTTCGCCGGCAATCACCCGCATTGGCCGTGTCATCAAGGCGACTTCGGTGCGTAGATCTGCTAGCGCCAATGCATCACAGCAGGCGGTGTAACCCTCGGCATTACCGGCTGCTAGCCCGGCGACCAGCGGGGCAACCTGTTCGGGCTGTTGCTGTAAAAAGGCCTCGCTGAACCAGCGAGCCGGCGATGCCGCCGCGATCGGCGCGAGCCCTGCGTTACGCACTTGCTGTGCTCGCTGCTGCCAGCCTTCGGGGCTGCCAATACGCGCGGCAGTATTGGCAACCACTAATCGGTTGATGCGTTGCGGGTGATAACGGTTGAGCCATAACCCGGTCAGGCCACCCATCGAAATGCCACAAAAGTGGGCTTTTTTGATCCCTAAATGGTCGAGAAGAGCGATCACATCCTGGCCCAGCGTTGCAAGTTGCAGCGACGTTGCCGGCAGCGGTGTGGCGCCGTGTCCGCGCTGGTTATAGCGCAATACCTGAAAATGTTCGCTCAGCACGGGCAACTGTGCCTGCCACATGTCAAAGGTCGTGCCGAGCGAGTTGGACAGTACTAACAACGGCGCATCGGCGCGGCCATCGAGGCGATAATCGATATCCATGTTCTTTCCCCGTTTCACACCCGTTCGATGATGAGGGCGATACCCTGGCCGACGCCGATGCACATGGTGCATAACCCGTAGCGACCGCGTGTTTTTTGTAATTGCCAGGCCGCGTTCATCACCAATCTGCCGCCGGAGGCACCCAGCGGGTGTCCGAGGGCGATCGCGCCGCCGTTGGGATTCACCTGTGCAGCGTCATCGCTCAACCCCAGTTCGCGGGTCACCGCCAGCGCTTGCGCCGCAAAGGCTTCGTTAAGTTCAATCACGTCCATGTGATCAAGACGGAGTCCGGAAATTTTCAGCACTTTGCGTACAGCCTCGGCTGGCGCAAAGCCCATGATCGACGGCTCAATGCCGGTCACTGCGCTGGCGACAATACGTGCCATCGGTTGCAGACTGTGGCGAACCAGTGCGTTTTCGCTAGCCAACAGCAGGGCGCATGCGCCGTCGTTCAACCCAGAGGCATTACCGGCAGTGACCGTGCCTTGTGGATTTACCACGGGTTTCAGTTTTGCTAACGCCTCTGGCGTCGTGGCACGTGGATGTTCGTCTTGGCAAAACAGCAGTGGCTCGCCTTTCTTCTGTGCGATGCTGACCTCGATGAGTTGGTCGGCGTAAAAACCACTCTCCTGCGCGGCAGCGGTACGCTGCTGACTGCGTAGTGCAAAGGCATCTTGGTCTGCGCGGTTGACACTGAACTGCCGGGCGACGTTTTCGGCGGTTTGCGGCATGGAATCTACGCCGTACAGCGCTTGCATCTGCGGGTTGATAAATCGCCACCCCATAGTGGTGTCTTCTATTTTCATCGCCCGGCTGAAGGCGCTTTCTGCCTTGCCCATCACGTAAGGGGCGCGGGACATACTCTCCACACCACCGGCGATCATCAGTTCGCTTTCACCGGTTTTGATCGCGCGAGCCGCCATCGCGACCGCATCCAGACTGGAACCGCACAAACGGTTCAGAGTACAGCCAGGTATTTGTACCGGCAGGCCTGCCAGCAACAACGCCATACGCGCTACGTTGCGGTTGTCTTCTCCTGCCTGATTGGCGCAACCGAGCAGAACGTCGTCCACGGCGGTCCAGTCAAGCTGGGGGTGACGCGCCAGCAGTGCTTTCAACGGCAAGGCGGCCAGATCGTCAGCGCGGACGGTGGCCAGGCTGCCATTCAATCGGCCAAAAGGCGTGCGAACCGCGTCACACAGATAGGCTGGATGCATGTGGTTGTTCTCCGTGCTGCAAATCAAAGGTCAATTCGACCGGGGTGACGTCCTGTAATTGACGCGGGCTTAACCCGCCGAAAATTTCGCGCACCACCAGACCCTGAGGCGTGACGTCAATCACCGCCAGATCGCTGTAGATGCGATCGATGCAACCGACACCGGTGAGGGGATAGGTACAATGACGGACAATTTTGCATTCGCCTTTTTTAGTCAGGTGTTCGGTCATCACAAACACCTGACGCGCGCCAATTGCCAAATCCATCGCACCGCCGACCGCTGGGATAGCGCCCGGAGCGCCGGTGCTCCAGTTAGCCAAATCGCCACGTTCAGAAACCTGATAAGCACCTAGCACGCAGATGTCCAGATGACCGCCACGCATCATGGCGAAAGAATCACCGTGATGGAAAAAACAGCCACCTTTCAAAAGAGTGACGGGTTGTTTACCGGCGTTGATCAGCTCGGGATCCTCCTGGCCCTCCGCTGGGGCCGGACCCATACCGAGAATGCCGTTTTCGCTGTGCAGGAAGATCTCCTTGTCTGCGGGCAGGTAGTTGGCGATTTGCGTCGGAATACCGATGCCAAGGTTCACATAGGCACCTTCAGGAATGTCACGGGCAATGCGTTCGGCCAATTGCTGATGAGTGAGTTTGTTCATGGGAGTGTTCCTTAAGCCGACAACTGCGCAGAGTGGTCAGGTGTGGTCACCAGGCGCTGGACGAAAATCCCTGGCGTAATAATGTTTTCGGGATCCAATTCACCCAGTGGCACCATCCGATTGACCTCGGCAATTGTGCAGGCGGCGGCCATCGCCATAATCGGCCCGAAGTTTCGCCCGGTTTTGTAGTACAGCAGGTTGCCCCAACGATCGGCCCTGTCAGCCTTGATCAGCGCAAAGTCGGCCTTCAGCGGCAGTTCAAATACATAGTGCCGACCGTCAATTTCGCGGGTTTCCTTACCCTGTGCCAGTTCGGTGCCATAGCCTGTTGGGGTATAAAAACCACCGAGCCCAGCGCCGGCAGCCTGAATGCGTGCCGCCAGATTACCCTGAGGGATCAACTCGAGCTCCAATTCGCCACGGCGGTATAAATCGTCAAATACCCAAGAGTCGGACTGACGTGGGAATGAGCAGATCACCTTACGGACGCAGCCGGCCTTCAGCAGCGCTGCCAGGCCAAAATCCCCGTTGCCGGCGTTATTGCTGATCAACGTCAGATCGCGCGGACGATGACGAATCAGCGCATCCAACAGCGCATAAGGCTGACCGGCAGGGCCAAAACCACCGACCATAATGGTTGTGCCGTCAGGGATATCAGCGACAGCGGCGTCTGCGGATGCCACACTTTTATCGATCATTTGCTCTCCTCGGTATGCTGAGAATCTGTCAGCGCCGTATTAAGGGGTCTGAAATCAATTTATGGGATGAAAAATTAAGCAGCAAGTGCGAATATCAGTTCATTGTGCGATTATCGAAACATTGATAAGTTGGCGATGAATTTTGTGATGCAGGTAGCTAAATCACTCACTGACACCGGGCTCGGGGTTTTCGTCAGTGGCTGGAGTGAACGAACGCCGGTAACAGCGCTGCAACGTGAAAGGCGACGGGTATATAATAGGCAGGTTGATTGAATGGGAGATCAGGATGAGTGACGTGTCGGAATTTGGCGCTGGAGAATTGCGTCGTTTGCAGGAAATCAGTGATTTAAGCAACGATCAATACAAAGGGGACCCTAATTTTATGGCCTCATTGGCCAGAGGGTTGGAGGTACTGCAGGCTTTTCAGCCACAGTATTCACAAATGTCTGTTTCTCAAATCAGTCAAATCACCGGTATTCCGCGTGCAGCGGTGCGTCGATGTCTGTACACCCTGCGTGCTTTGGGTTTTGTGCATTGCCCCGATGGCCGCCATTACCGGCTGCTGCCAAGGGTGCTGACCATTGGTCATGCCTATCTTTCCTCGTCCGAATTGGCGAAAGCCGCGCAAAATTCGTTGGATTACCTCAGTAAACTGCTAAACGAATCTTGCTCGGTAGCGACGCTGGACGGTGACAATATCCTCTATATCGCCCGTGCATCGGTTAAGCGCATCATGACAATCGATCTGGGTCGGGGCAGCCGTTTGCCCGCCTACGCGACGTCCATGGGGTTGGTGCTTCTTAGCGCGCTGAATGAAGAGCAATTGGAAGATTATCTGTCGCGAGTGAACTTCGAACCGCTGACCGAGTTCACCGTGACCAATGCACAGCAACTGCGTGAACAGTTGGCGAAAGTGCGCCGACAGGGTTATGCCATCAATGATCAGCAATTGGAGATAGGCTTGCGTTCGATCGCGGTGCCCATGCATTCACGTAAAGGTGGGGTCGTGGCGGCGATGAACGTGGGCGTCAACGCCTCGCAAATATCGTCGGCTGAATTGCGTGAGCGGGTATTGCCACAGTTGCAGCGCACGGCAATGGAACTGGCGCTGCTGCTGTAAACAAAATAAGGCCGTGGGGCGGTTACTGAGGCACTCCTTCTGGGGCATTGCGTTCGGCCAAGTCTTCTAGCAAGGTCGCCGAGGGTACAAAGAACAGGCTGCCGGTGACCGCGTGGCTGAAATCAAGCAGGCGATCATAGTTGCCTGCCGGGCGGCCAACAAACATGTTTTCCAGCATTTGTTCGATAGGTTGAGGGGAACGCGCGTAGCCAATAAAGTAAGTGCCAAACTCGCCCATGCCGGGTTTACCAAAGGGCATATTGTCACGCAAGATTTTGACTTCATCGCCATTCTCATCCACCAGTGTGGTCAACGAACTGTGAGATGATGAAGGTTTGACGTCTTCATCCAGCTCAATATTGGATTGTTTGTGACGACCAATAATGTTCTCTTGCGTTTCAACGGTCAGTGAATTCCAGCCCTTCATATCATGCAGGTATTTTTGTACCAACACGTAGCTACCGCCAGAAAACGCGGCGTCTTCGTTGCCAATCACCGTGTAGTCGAAGGCTTCATGTCCCTCAGGGTTTTCTGTGCCGTCGACAAAGCCAATCATTGCCCGTTGATCGAAATATCGGAAACCGTGAACTTCCTCAATGACCGTTACGGCATCGCCGAGTTTGTTCATTAACTGGGTTGCGAGTTCAAAGCACAGATCCATCTCATCGGCACGGATATGCAACAGAATATCGCCGGGTGTGGAAACGGCAATGCGGGCACCGGAGCCTATTTCGCGAAAAGGATGGAGTTGTGACGGACGTGGCTGACCAAATAGCCGATCCCAGGCTGTAGAACCAAATCCGCAGACGCAGGTTAAGTTACCTGCTGGGGATCTTTTACCGACGGAACGGATCACGCCACTGATATCGGCGCACCAACCACGTACTGTCGCGGGGTGTGCTGGCTGTGTCGATAATGTTGCGACCAGGAAGATCGCATGGCGAGTAACAGGGCTGAAAACAGCCTGAGGTTGTTGCGTTTGGGTAGTCATAGCATCCGGTGCATTAGAAAGTCAGAGCTTAAAACTAATCTATTTTCACGTTTACGCCAACCGATTAACCGCAGTTTGATCGTGGGCATCTGTGGTGATGCAATGAGGCCCCAGGGGGATGTGTGACCTCTTATCCACGTTCGGTGTTTATCGGTTGTTTTCCTCGATGTATAAATCCGAGCGGTAGCACCGCCCGGATGTGCTTTCAGGGGGCTATATCGAAAGGATCGTCAATGGATTTTGCTGGTGGGGTAAACCAGCGAGCTCCGTTCTCAGTGACGTAAAAATGGTCCTCAAGGCGAATACCGAACTCACCCGGCAGGCATAACATGGGTTCGATGCTGGCACACATGCCGACATCGAGCGGCTGCGCGTGTTTACGGATCAGATAGGGGGCTTCATGAATGTCCAGCCCAATACCGTGTCCGGTACGATGTGGCAAGCCCGGCAACTGATAATCTGGCCCGAAGCCATGAGAGACCAGCACTTCGCGCGCAGCATCATCCACTTTATGGCAGGGCACACCCGGTGCGATAACCGCAAACGCCGCGGCCTGCGCTTCATGTTCGGCTTGCCACGCGAAACGTTGCCGCTCGCTGGCGTCACCGTACACATAGGTGCGGGTAATATCAGACAAATAATCTTTGTAGCGGCAACCGGTATCGAGCAGCACGACATCGTTGTGCTGCAACGGCTTAGGCTCTTTCACACCGTGCGGGAACGCACTATCCGATCCAAATAGCGCAATACAAAAGTAAGACCCTGATGTGCCCATTTTACGATGGGCTTTATCGACGAAATCGACCAGCTCTCTGGCGGTGAGACCTGGACGCAATATACTTGCTGCGGCCTGCTGTACACGCAACGTAATGTTATTGGCCGTCTGCATCAGTGCGATTTCCGTTGCCGATTTACGGCTACGGCAGTGCCCGGTGATAGGCTGTGAGCTGATCAAGCTCATGTTGCCTGCATGCTGCTGCAAACCAAGGAACAGTGTCACTGACGCGGTTTCGCAAATGGCTATTTTGTACTGACGACCGTGGCCAGCCAGCCCACGAGAAGCCAGAACAGTGAAGAACAGCTGATAGGGGTCTTCCTCTTCGTGCCAACTGAATATCTCGGCCTCAACAACTTGCGCGTCTTTGAACGTACCGATTTCAAACCAGGGCACAATATAGGCGACTTCCCCTTCAGCTGGGATCACTGCGCCCACCATGCGCTCGCTGGGCGACCAATGGGTCCCGGTAAAATAGAGCAAATTGCTACCCGCATTGATGTAGCAGGCGTCAATGCCGTTTTGGCGCATCAGGTGTTGTGCTTGTTGAATGCGTTGTCGGTACTCACTGGCGGCAATGTCAGGCGGATTGTCCGTTAACGGTTGCAACTGTTCCAGGGCGTCTTGCGGCGTGCAACCGCCAATGCCTGTAGCCATGCTTTTCTCCTTGTGAAATGTGAAATATCTGGGTCAATGTCCCAGCATGCTAAACCTTCATCATAAGTAAAGCGCAGTACCAATACTTGGCTTCAATAGATAAGAAAACTGTCGATTACGGCACAGTTTTCTCCGGTGCCGTGATGCAAACGAGGCCACCCAACAGATTTTGGAGTAAATGGTGTTATAGGCTAACCAGGAATTATATTTTCACATGAATCATAAGGTAACCTATTGTATTTTAATCACAATGCATAAATGCAGTATTGTGATGCAAAAATGCTCTTGTAAATATTGATTAGCGTTGCTAATTCTTAATGCCCATCTTATTAAATGTTCTTATTTGATTTTCTAATTTTCCAAGAGGGGCATGAATCATTATCAATCACGATGCTGTGAATATTAAAAATACTAAGCTGCCTACGCTGTAGGTAAAGTGGGGTTAATTCTGAGTGCTAATTACACGCCAGCGGTAATGTGAATCTTATAAATTAATGATTTTCCGCGTTGTACGCATCTTATGATAAGTGATTGGATATATTTTAATTGATATATCTGGTCGCTGGCGTATACCTAATTTTATTAACGAGAGTCCTTTATGGAAACAAAAGACCTTGAGTCTACATTCAGTTTTGCTTCCTATACTAGATTACTGTCCGGACCTGGACATGCTACGCTTTCATTATTTGGTCTGCTCGTTCGATTTCCTGTGGCGATGCGCTCTATTAGCTGCATCATGTTAATTTCTGCAACCACTAACTCGCTGTGGATCGCAGGCACTGTCGCTGGAACGCTAATGATTACACAAGCGTTAGCCAGTCCCGTTTTGGGTCGATTTGCTGACCAAATAAGTCAGCGAAAGGTCCTTATTACCACCAGCTGCTGTCATGTCATTGCAATAGCGCTACTTATCGTCTTAGTGCTATTCAACGCACATCTATGGGCGATCATGGCTGCGGCTATTTGTATTGGTTGTTCATCCGTACCGGTTGATGGATTTATTCGGACGCGTTGGGCGTCGATGGTTACCGATGAGGCATTACGAACGGCGTATGCATTAGAGACGGTTCTCGATGAAATTATTTTCTTATTGGGGCCGCTAATAGCCATTGTTTTAGCAACCGTGTTACACCCTGCCGCAGGTTTGATCTTGTGCGCCATACTTACGTTCAGTGGTTCTATGGCACTGGTGCTGCATCGGCGTTCAGAGCCCGTTATTGTGCAGAAAACCGATAAAAATACCCGCAAGGCCATTAGCATGGCGTGGGTTCGTCGGCTGATGATTTCCTATGCCGCAGTGGGCATCTTCCTCGGTGCTATCGACGTCATGATGATTGCCTTTGCAAAAGAGGCGGGCAATCCCACTCTGGCCGGCGTGCTGTTGTCGCTTTGTGCAGCGGGTAGTCTGGTGGGTGGCATCTGTTATGGTGCGATGAACTGGTCTATACCGCAACCACGGTTACTGCTTATCACTTCCGCTACGTTGTGTGCAGGGACGCTTCCTCTCGTGTTCACCAATGCCCCCATCATTATGGGCATCTCTGCGTTTATAGCCGGTATATCGGTGGCGCCGCTATTAATCACTTGCAGTAACCTTTTGGAATCCCTAACCCCGAAAGGGTGCCTGTCTGAAGGGTTCTCCTGGTTGTCCAGTGCCGGATGGCTGGGGTTTTCCTTAGGGGTATCGGTAGGCGGGCAACTGTCTGATCAGGCAGGAGCCGCTCACGTCGCCTGGATCGCCGTTGCTGCCGGCGTACTCGCCTTGTTAGCCAGTCTGTTCAGCCAGTCATTACTCAGTGAGAAGTCAACGCCAAGCCCAATTTAATGGGCTATCTCAATATTATTACCGAGACAGGAAAACGGCAATCGTGAACCAGTTAACAACGGGTATTCCCGTTCCCCGTATTACCTTTAATGAATTTGTTGCCATGGGCGTTGAGGCCATATTTCGAGCCGATGTCCCGGTGATTATCACAGATTTACCCCTGGATATCAGTCATAGCGCGAATGATCTTATCGCACAGCGCTTGGGTGATGATAACGTCACCTTATTCCGGGAAGCCAGTAATAAGGAAAATACTGAGCGTTGGAAAACCATGAAAATACAGCTGCGTGGTTTTTTGGGGAATGAAGAATATCAGAAAGACAATAATACGTGGTATCGCGTGGTTTCCAATATTATGCACCGTCCGGAAGATATTAATGCCATTCTCGGATTCGACGCGTTTTCGTTGTTAGCCTCTCGGCGTGGGTTGAATGCGGCTAATTTGTGGATCAGTTATCACGGAGTTTTCACACAGAGCCACTTTGACGAATTGGAGAATTTTAATATTTCTCTGCAGGGAAGAAAGCGATTCGTTCTTTTTCCACCCGGCCGCCGGGATTACTACCCGCGTTCTATTCTCAAGGGGTTTGGCGATAAGTCACAGGTCTTCGATTTTAATAATATTGACCCCCAACGTTTTCCCCGCCTGGCGGCGAAAATATCACAAAAGCGTGATTTTATTTTAGAGCCCGGCGAGATGCTCTATTTGCCGCTGGGATGGTGGCATCAGGCTGAATCTTTAGACGATCTAAACATCAACGTGAATTTTTGGTTGTGGGATCTAAAAATCCTGCGCCGTCCCTATGTCTTGTATTCCGCACTCTACACTGCCGCCTACCGCAAGTTCAAAGGCATCTACAACTATCAACCAGAACCTACCAAGAAGGAAGGAACTTGATGACCAGCCGTAAGAGGATTGTCCCAACTAACCAGTTTCGCAACAATGACAAAGCTATCGGTATTGGTAACCCTTTCTGGGATATGTCAGAGCAGAATGGGCTCGCAGGGATTATTGCCGGGCTCGATAATGATCTTTTGTCGACCCAAAGTGGCCATCAGTTTATCAACTTTAGCTGTTGTTCTTACCTGAATCTGGATTCCCATCCGAAGGTCATCGAGGGGGCCATCGATGCCATTCGTCGTTATGGCGTGCTGGATCACTGCATCGCCCGTAGCCGGGTTCAGCTCCCGGTGCTGAAAGCGCTGGAGGAGTCGCTCGGCGAACTGTTCCAGGCCGATGTTCTCAGCGGCGTGTCGGCCAGCAGCATCAGTGGGGGACTGCTCCCTTTGATCGCCTCCGGGCATTTGGGTAACGGTGTGCGGCCTTTAATGATCTTCGACAAGCACGCTCATGTGTCGCTGGCTGCGGCTAAACCTGCCTGTGCCGATGAAACCGAGGTTGTTACCTGCAATTACCATGACCTCGACTTCATCAAGGACTGCTGCAAGAAATACGAACGGGTCTGCTACGTGGTTGATGGCAGCGATAGCCTGGGGGGATATGCGCCGGTTAAAGAGTTGGCCGAGCTACAAGACAAATACGGCCTAATGGTGTTTTACGATGATTCCCACTCTATCTCCGCGTATGGCGAGCGCGGGATCGGCTATGTTCGCTCGCACAGCCCGGCGTTGAATGAGAACACCATAATGGTGGTCACGCTCAACAAAGCTTTCGGTACCAGCGGTGCGGCAATATTGCTTAACGGCTATTCGCAGAAGATGCTACGTCTGGTCGAGCGTTTTGGCGGTGGGCTCAACTATTCACAAAATCTAAACACGGCTGCGATTGGTGCGAGCCTGGCCTCCGCAGACATTCACCGAACGGCTGAATTGCCGCTGTTGCAGAAGAAACTGTACGACAACATTTCACTCTTCGACTCACTGATACCAACAGAGCAAAGCGGCAATACTTACCCGATCCGTTTGGTGCCGATGAGCGATGAGACGGTGATCAAAGAAGGGCGTCGGGTAATCGAGGCCGGTTTTTATGTCTCCCCGGTATTTTTCCCTATTGTCGCTAAAGGCACCGCTGGCTTGCGGGTCATGATGCGTGCCGGGCAAACAGAAGAGCAAATTCGAAGTTTGTGCAAGATTCTGGCTGAAGTGAGGGCGCCTCAATGACGGATATCACACGCGCTATTCCCCGTAGCATTCTGTACACGCCGGCTTTATCACTTAACCGCGTTGTTAAGGCGCTGTCTTATGATGCTGATGTCCATTTGATTGATTTGGAAGATTCCGTTCCAGGCCCAGCCAAAGCCGAAGGAAGGGTGATCTGCCGTACTGCTCTTGATAATGCTCCAGCGTCTGCAAATATTGCCGTGCGAATCAATGCACTGGGTACGATTGATGCGTTACATGATGTAGTCATGCTTTGCAGCGGCAGCGCCACACCGGGTTTCATCGTCATGTCCATGGTCAGGTCGCCTGCCGAGGTTATTTTTCTGCGTGAAACGTTCGCTTCCGCAGGCAAGTACCCAGAAATTTATCTGACCATAGAGACTGTAGAAGCCATTACCGATCTTGATAATGTGGCGTCAGTGGCTGACGGATTGATTTTTGGCTCCGCAGATTTGGCCGCCACCCTTGGTGTACAGATTACCTGGTCTGGGATGTTGGCGGCTCGTCAGGCCATGGTTTTGGCGAGTGCCAGACACGGCATTGGTTGCATTGATACCGCCAATTACCGTCTTTCCGAACCCGAGGTATTGGCAAACGAAATTCAAAACGCCAAAGATTTGGGTTTCCACGGTAAAGCCACCGTGCATCCCAGCGAACTTGAGTTGATCAATACAGCGCTGCGGCCGAATGAAGAAGCGTTATTGATCGCACGTCGCATTACCGATGCCGTCCAGGCAGCCGAAGGGGGAATTGCCTTGCTGGATGGGCACATGGTGGGGCCACCTTTTGCCCGTATGGCCCGGACGACTCTGGGGTTAGGCAAGGCGTGGGCTGCGCGATTCGACAGGAGCAACCCATGACGCTTTCCGTTGCCGTTATCGGGACTGGTGCCATTGGCATGGATCTGGTCAATAAAATACACCGTTCACCCTTACTTAATTGCCAATTGCTCGCAGGGCGTAACAAGGATTCCGCCGGTCTTGAAATCGCAGCCCAGTTGGGCTGCCCGACCAGTGCTAGCGGTATTGACGCTATTTTGGCCGCGCCAAAACCCTTCGATGTGGTGTTCGACGCCACTAACGCGATGTCACATGTCAAACATTGGGAACTGTTACGCCCGCTAGGCACGTTACTGATCGACTTAACACCCAGTCATGTTGGGAAAATGATAGTACCAACAGTGACGGGAACAGACGCGTTGGCCGATCGCAATGTCAGTCTAATCAGTTGTGGCGGGCAGGCATCGATACCTATCCTGCATGCGCTTAGTCAGCACTTTGTCATTAACGATATCGAAGTGGTAGCGACGGTCGCCAGTGACATTCTCGGGCGAGCGACCCGAATCAACATCGATGAATATGTGGAAACAACGCAGATTGCACTCAGCGCGTTCACCGGTGTGGCAAATACCAAGGCAATCCTCAACATCAGTCCAGCAGCACCGCCAGCCATGTTCAGAGTCACGATTTTTGCCGATATCCCGGGCGCGACAATGGAACAGATAACGCCTGTTGTTGCAGCTGCGGCTGCCGCGGTGCGTGAATTCTCAGCGGGTTATACGTTGACAGCGTGCAAGGTCACGGAAGGGCGAGTGTCGATTTCTCTGGAGGTTGTCGCCAGTAGCAGTGTGATGCCTGAATACGCGGGGAACCTGGATCTGATCAATTCCGCCGCCATTTTGGTTGCTGAACAGTATGCCGCTTTTCGAAACAAAATGGAGGGCGCTAATGGCTATCCTAATTAACGATTCAACCCTGCGTGATGGCCAGCATGCGGTCAAACACCAACTCACCGCGGCTCAGTTGCGAGACTACGCGACCGCTGTCGATCAAACGGGCGTATCAATTGTTGAAGTTGGTCACGGGAACGGGCTTGGCGCGTCCTCTTACCAGGTAGGGCGCGCCGCATTAAGCGATGATGAGATGCTGGCTATCGTGCGTGAGGCATTGGTAAACACCAGGATGGGCGTGTTTATGTTGCCCGGTTGGGGAACCATCGCTGACTTGTCAAAAGCGCTTGCCCACGGCACGGATGTGGTTCGCATTGGCACGCATTGTACGGAAGCTACCCTCGCCGAACGCCACGTGGGATGGTTGCGTGAGCAGGGGGCGCAAGCGCACGCGGTGCTGATGATGAGCCACATGGCAACGCCTATGGAATTGGCTGTGCAGGCCGAACAGTTAGTGGGGTACGGCGCACAGGCTGTCGGCATCATGGATTCTGCCGGCAGTCTCCTGCCTCAGGATGTTACTGCGCGCATCACGGCGATGCGAATGCAGGTTGATGTGCCGCTGATTTTCCACGGGCATAACAATTTGGGGATGGCGGTAGCTAACTCGGTGGCTGCTGCGCAAGCTGGGGCCACCATTATTGATGGCTGCGCGCGAGGATTCGGCGCTGGAGCGGGGAATACCCAACTGGAAGTTTTGGTGCCAGTGTTAGAGCGTCTGGCGTTTAAAACGGGTATAGATCTTTATCGCTTCCTTGATGCCGCAGAGCTTGCGGCCCGCGAGTTAATGGTTACCCCACCGATGATCGACTCTCTGGGCATTGTTAGCGGCCTGGCAGGCGTATTTTCGGGTTTCAAAAATCCGGTCATCAACCATGCAGGTACCGCAGGGGTCGATCCACGTGATGTATTTTTCGAACTGGGAAAACGACAAGTCGTTGCCGGGCAAGAAGACCTTATCGTTGAGGTGGTGGCTGAATTGAAGAGGGTCGCCTTGTGACGATGCGAATCATAAGTGAAGCCGAAATGTCGGGGAATACCCCACTTCGGCATGTCATGGCCAGCCTGAGTGACGTGTTCCAGGATTTACGTAGTGGGAAAGAACAGTCACCGTCACGAATGTTATTGAACCATGGTCCTTCCGAAATGTTAATCAGCCCGGCGGGGTGGATGAAACGCGGTGTTGCCAGTGTCAAGATAACCACGCTGACGCCCGGTAATTCCACGAAGGGGCTTTCGCTGATTCACGGCGTGGTGGTGCTAACGGACATCAATACGGGTCAGATGATGGCGTTACTCGATGGTGCTGCGTTAACCGCCGTGAGAACCAGCGCGGTTGCAGGCTTGGCAACCCATTTGTGTGCTCCTGCGGGGGCCGCTGACCTTGCCATTCTGGGGGCGGGTGTACAGGCTCGGGCAACCTTGTTGGCGATGCTTGCCGTACGTCAGATTGCCCGAGTGCGGATTTATTCCCGCACAATAGCCAGAACCGAAGCGTTCGTGCAGTGGGCGCGGACGGTGACGGCGGCTCAGGTTGTCATCTGTCAGAGCCTGTTCGACGCAGTGCAAGGTGCAGAGATTATCTGTACCACCACGTCCACGTCTTCTTGCGAGCCTTTGATTGCAGCCGATTGGGTCGTGCCGGGAGCACATCTGAATATTATCGGTGGTACCCACGAAGACGCGATTGAAGTGGACCCCGTTTTATTGAAAACGGCGTTTGTCGTGGTGGAAACAGGGCCTTCTGCTCAGGAAGATGCCGGGGAGGTTCGCACTGCCCTCAATAAAGGGTATATCCAGCCTGCACATCTTCATGAACTCGGCGCTCTTATTCTTGGTGAGGTTGCTGCTAATGAAGGGCAGACCACGCTATTTCGCAGCGTAGGTTTGGCTATTGAAGATACGGCGGCTGCGCTCGCACTTTACGAATTCAGGGAGAAAACGGCATGTTAAGGCGGATTGGCGACAACGAATATGTTGAAGAGCACGGTGGCGATTACGAGGATTTCGAGCCTGGCATGACGATTAAACATTGGCCTGGTCGTACGCTCAGTGAGGCTGATAACACGTGGTTGACCTTATTGACGATGAATCAACACCCCTTACATTTCGATCAGGCATACGGTGCCCAGGTCGAGTATGGTCGTGTTCTGGTGAACAGTAGCATTACGTTGGCTCTGGTCAGCGGTATGACGGTGCAGGCATTGTCGGCCCGGGCAGTCGCTAACCTGGGGTGGGAAAAAGTGCGATTAAAAGATCCGCTTTTTGTCGGAGATACGCTCTACGCAACGAGCAAAATCCTGGCGAAACGCCATTCAAAATCCCAACCTAATAAAGGCATTATCACGGTGGAAACCTTGGGGATCAAATCCACGGGAGAAACGGTGATCACCTTTGAAAGATCTTTCATGGTGCTGCGCCGGGATTATATTCAACCTCAATCTTCACCCGCACAGGAGTGAGTAAAGAGGGTGATGCTTACTTGTGGGAATGGCTGAGGAAGTCCCCGTGGATGAGCGCTACGGGGATAACCTGTGCAGGAGATGAACAGAAAGCGCTCGCCGACATGAGCGCCGTCTCTTCAAGGCTAAAATCTGCGAGGTAACTCTCGTTTATAGTCATTCGGAACGGGGGGTTATGTACTATTGTTTTCTGTTTGCAGCACGCTACACACCGCTTCCGGTCGTGGGCGCAGCGGAGAGAACAGATGAACAAACGGGAATTAGAAAGCGCGATTGTCACCGATTTTTCCAAACGCATGAGCTACGGTGATTACCTGTGCCTGGACCAACTGCTGGACTGTCAGCACCCGCTGTCTAACCCGCAGCATCATGATGAGATGCTCTTTGTGGTGCAGCACCAGACGTCTGAGCTGTGGATGAAATTGATGCTGCATGAGCTGCAAGCGGCACGGGCTTTGGTACAGCAAGACAAACTCAGCCACTGCTTCAAGATCCTGGCGCGGGTTAAACAGATCCAACGTCTGTTATTTGAACAGTGGGCGGTGTTGGAAACCCTGACGCCGTCGGAATATGTTGAGTTCCGTGACGTGCTGGGCAACTCCTCAGGTTTCCAGTCTCACCAATACCGCTCCATCGAGTTTTTACTGGGTAACAAGAATGCGGCAATGCTGGCCGTGTTCAGTAACGATGCGGAAAAACACGCTGCGCTGAAAGCGATCCTCGAAGCGCCAAGCTTGTACGATGAATACTTGCTCTATCTGTCCCGCCATGGCTTGCCTATCCCTCAAGAGTGTATCGAACGTGATTGGACGCAGCCTTATCAGCGTAATCCGAACCTGTTGCCCGCGTTCAAAGAGATTTATGACCACCCGCAAAAGTATTGGGAAGCCTATGAAATGGCTGAAAAGCTGGTGGATATTGAAGAAAGCTTCCACCTTTGGCGTTTCCGTCATATGAAGACAGTGGAACGCATCATCGGTTTTAAAACGGGTACCGGCGGCTCAAGTGGGGTCAGTTTCCTGAAAAAGGCGCTGGAGTTGACCTTCTTCCCTGAGCTACTGGATGTGCGCACTGAAATTGGCGCTTAGGCGACATCCCCTAATGCGGTGAGGAGAGAGTGATGACGATCAGAATAGAAGATAAGCCGGCGGAAAAAGTGGTGGGTGTGCGGGTGGTCGGGCCTTACCCGCAAACCATTCCTCTGGGCTGCCAACGGCTGATGGCCTGGCAGCAACAACAGGGCGTTCCGATAGGCAAATGGCTGGTGCTGTATTGGGACGATCCGTCGGAGGTGGCACCTGAACAGTTGCGGGCCGATGTGGTATTTACCGTGCCGGATGACTTTGTACTGCCGACGACGGCCAGTGAGGGTTTTGCTGTGCAAATGCTGCCTGTCGGGTTATACGGCGTCTATAACGTGCGGATCACCGATGGCGATTTTGGCAAAGCCTGGACGGATTTCTATCAGAGAGAACTGCCAGCCAGTGGCTATAAACCAACGGCAGGCGTCAGTTACGAGCATTACCTTAACGACTGTGAAGCCGACGGTTATTTTGACCTCGATATTTATCAGACGGTGCAGAAAATATAAGGCCTAATCCCGAACTGCTGGGATTAAACCTCGATTTCGCCAAAGTTTAACTGGGCAATGGTGTCACACAGCCAGGCCAGCGCTGGATCTCGCTTGGCCTGTCGACCGGCGATCAAATCTATCGAAAACGTAGCCACTGCCAGCTCCGTGGGCAGTGGCAGGAAACAGACCTTTTTCGGATCGGAAAACTGTTTGGCGACGCTGTAGGCAAGAGTGGCGATCAGATCACTACCAGCGACTACAGCAGGCAGTGCGATAATATGGGAGAACGTCGCGGCAACCCGTCGTTCCAACCCCATTTCAGCCAAACGCCGATCGATGATCCCGCGTGCAGATCCATCATCAGACGGTGCGTAAAGCGCGTGGGGCAGGCTGATATATTCTTGCAAGCTCCAGTTCCCGGCAGCAAACTGCGGGTGATGTTGGTTGGCGATGCAAATGAAACTCTCGTTAAATAACGGTTGCACCCGCATGCCTTCCGCTGCATCCAGATGGCCGCCCAGGGCAATGTCGATTTCCCCTCGCTCAAGTTGTTGCACTATCGTGCGGCGATCCAGCCGCGAAACGCGAATATCAATACCGGGTGCGTCCTGGCGCAGTCGGTTCATGATGGTAGGCAACAGCGTGATATCGGCATAGTCGCCGGCTGCTAACCTAAAGCGGCGTTGATTTGCCGTAGCCGGATCGAAATGGGTCGGCGGCGTCAATGCCTGTCGAATTTGTTCCAGTACGGGGTGTATCTGCGGCATTAGCTGGTGGGCGCGTGCGGTTGGCATCATGCTGCCGCCGCTGCGAACAAACAATGGGTCGCCAAACAGGGTGCGCAGTCGGGTCAGTGCATTACTGACCGAAGGCTGGGCGCGGTTCAGACTGCGGCCGGCGGCGGTGACATTGCGTGTTTGGTACAAGGTTTCAAACACCACCAGAAGATTGAGATCGACGCTGGATAAATTCATTTTATGAATACTCTATATATAGATAATCCATTTCCAGAATCATACCGCGTTGTTTAGGCTGAGAGCACGCTGATTCAATAACAACATAAGGTGTGATGATGAAAAGGGTATTGGTGACGGGCATTGAGCCATTTGATGGAGATCTGATTAATCCGTCATGGCAGGTTGCACAGGCGTTAGCGGGGGAAATGATCGCCGGTGCTGAGGTGGTTGTCTGCCAATTGGCCTGCGTGCTGGGATTGTCTAACCAGCAGCTGATTACGGCTATCGACACGTTGCGTCCAAAGGCGGTGATCTGTCTTGGGCTGGCCGGCGGGCGTGCTGAGATTTCCGTTGAGCGGGTAGCCGTTAACCTGATCGATGCCCGTATTCCTGATAACGCCGGTAACCAGCCAATAGATATACCCGTAGTGGATGGCGGGCCTGTAGGGTATTTTTCGACGCTGCCGGTAAAAGCGATTGTGCACCATCTGCGCCAGTTGGGGATTCCGGCAGGGGTGTCGCAAACAGCGGGCACCTATAACTGTAACCAGCTTTTTTATGGTTTGAGTCATCACATCGCTCAGCAGAATCCGGCAATGAAAGGTGGGTTTGTCCATATCCCTTATAGCCATGAGCTGGCGGTTAATCATCCCGGCAAACCGAGTATGGCATTAGCGACGATGATCGAGGCGGTACGCAGTATTGTGCATACTACGTTGACAGTCGGAGAGGATTTATCGATGACTGGCGGTGCTTTACATTGAGTCACTGTGAGGGCGCAGCCGATGACTGCGCCCTTTCAGGAGTTAGTCTTCGCCGACGCGGATCACTAACTTGCCGAAGTTCTTGCCTTGCAACAGACCCATAAATGCCTGTGGCGCATTCTCAAGTCCGTCGACCAGGTCTTCGCGGAATTTGATTTTTCCTTGCTCAACCCATTCACTCATTTGCTGCAGGAATGCGTCAAAACCTTCTGCAAAGTCATCGAAAATAATAAAACCTTGCATGCGGATGCGCTTACGTAAAATCAGCCCTTGTAGCATCGGCAGACGATCCGGTCCGGCAGGTAAGTTGGTTGCGTTATAGTGAGCGATAATGCCGCAGACAGGAATACGTGCCTGGGTATTCAGCAGTGGCATCACGGCATCGAACACGGCACCACCGACGTTTTCATAATAAATATCGATGCCCTGTGGGCAAGCTGCGGCCAACTGTGCAGCAAAATCAGGTGCACGGTGATCAATACAGGCATCGAAGCCCAGCTCTTCCACCACGTAGCGGCACTTATCTTTACCACCGGCGACGCCGACAACACGACAGCCTTTCAGTTTAGCGACTTGCCCGACCACCGATCCGACGGCGCCACTGGCTGCTGCAACTACCAGGGTTTCACCAGGTTTCGGCTGGCCAATCTCCGCCAAGCCCATATAAGCCGTGAAGCCAGGCATACCCAATACGCCAAGCAGGCGTGTTGGGTGAGCGTGGTGAGGACCGAGGTTGCGTAAACCGCTACCGTCAGACAATGCATAATCCTGCCAGCCGTCGTAGCCTAATACCCAGTCGCCGGGTTTGAAGTCGGGATGCTGTGATGTGACAACGCGTGATACCGTGCCGCCAACCATCACTTCGCCGATCTGCACAGGTGGTGCATACGAGGGGGCATCGCTCATACGACCGCGCATATAGGGATCAAGTGACAGATAAACGGTGCGCAGCAGTACCTGGCCCGCGGCGGGTTGCGGTGTCGGGACTGTTTCCAGGCGGAAATTGTCAGCGGTAGGTTCACCGTGTGGTCGTGAGGCTAACAGAAAACGGCGGTTTTGGTGCATAGACTGAGACATCAGGAGCTCCTTATGCGGACTGAGCCCCTAAGTCTAGTCAATCATTGGAAAGGGGAAATGGCCTTACGTGCTCAGTATTAAAGAGGGATGATCAGCACGTCTATGTGGCTGGTATTGATAAAGCGCGCCGCAGAACAAGAGACTTTGTTCATCATGCTGTCACTGTGGTTGCCGCAAACCACCAGATCAAACGTCTGTTGCCGACTGGCGTAACTCAGGCTGTCACCCAACTCGCCGTGTACGATTAACGTATCGGCAATCGGGTAATCGGCTCGCAGGCGCAACTCCTCCATAAACAGCAGCGTTTCTTCCTCCATTAATGCACGCAAATCCCCCAGCATCGGCCCCGCGAAGTTATTGTACATTTCTGGATTGGCTATCATGCTAAGCAGGGTGATTTTGCCATTGTAGGGACGCACGATAGAGACGGCTTTTTCAACCAGGCGGTGGCTGTCTGCCGCCACAGCGACGGTAACCAAAACGTTTTGATATCCCATCTTCCACTCCTGTTTCCTGTTCTTAGGGCAAAGGGTAGAGCCTGGTGAGGTTAATAAATGTGTTTTGTATCACGCGTGTCAATAAATCCCGGGTTATTGCCGTTATTTAGCAATAAAAGATAAAGAACACGCGTGAGTAATTAAGGGCAATTATAGCACTTGTGCCCACAGCGTTTTTGGTACCTTACCCAAATCGAACAATTTACCCGCAACCAGTTCGGCGCGACGGTGATCCGCTGCACGGTACATGTTGCTGATTTCAATATCATTATCAATAGAATAGTTAAGTTTATCGTACACTTTTTCTACGCTGTCCAAACTGGTGCATTTACGGAATGTCATCAGGTAATCCAGGGTATCAGTCATGATTAAAATATAGCCTGTTAATAGTTGTAGCCGGACGAAGAAACATCACCCTGTCATCATGACAGCAGCAAAAACGTGATGTGCGACCTGAAAAATTAATTTCAAATAAATAAATTGCAATACGGTAATAATCGGCTGTGCGCAGGTGTTCCTGCCAGAGAATAATAATATGCCCGTGCACTCTCGGCAATGCCATCCTGCTGATCAAACTGCTAAATAAGGAAAGTCTCAGGTGCAGAAATCCGGCCGTGAGGCTGGAAGGTGCTGCCAGTACCCACAGGCAGGGCGCCTGCCAAGGTCTTAAGGATGACGGTGGCGCGAGTTAGGCTGACAACGGAGCCTGCCCCATTCAGGTGGGTACATTATACCTGTCGGTAGATCCGTCACTTTCAGCGATGGTAGGGAGTGAATATATTTTCCCCAACCAATATGACGCCCTTGGCATAGCTGAGCCTGGGCGAATGATCTGCTGACCGTAACGTGAAACCCACAAGCTATAATGAAACCAGTTCATAAAATAAAACGAAACTGTGTTTTATTTTATACGAGAGGTGGATGAAGTAGGGCGGTTTTAATTGATTCATCGGCATTCGATGGGATTTAACTATTTTTAAGCGGCAATGAAAAATTATTAAAGTTTTAATTAATGCTGCCGATAAATCGTCTTGGGATGCTTTAGTCAAAAAACAGCAAAAACCTGTCGTTTTTGCTCCGTTTGTCCAGAAACATATCGTTACGTCTGTTTTCTTGTTCACAACGTAGGTGAGACCTTGTTAACCGAACGTGAGCATTCGTAGAAAAATAAAACAGCTAATACTGCAAAATTTAAGTCAAATCCGAAACCCAATAACCTTATAGTTTACATGCGTTATTTTTCAATGCGGATAGTTTATTGTTTATTAAACGGTTATTTATACTGTGTTTATCGCCTACGAGCAGATTTTTGTTCTGTTATTTTAGTTTGGTAATGCTTTTGTTCGAATTGATCTAAAAAAGATATTTTTTTGGCTTATATACATTGTTTTTAAGACGTTTTTTTACTTATGGCTATTTTGTGAGCAAAAACAAGGTTAAAAAACGTACTGGTTAAAGGATATTTGGCTTAAATATTTTTTATTTTTGTGATCTAGATCACATTGTATTTAAAATTGCCGCTTACTTACATTGTGTGTGCTAATGGATCGGGGGTAGAGTTGCGCTGCATTAGGAATAATCTTATTAATTTTGTAAAAATAGTTTCACGGTGGCTAAACACTGCTGAAGCAAAATGCTGTACATCCATACACGTTGGTTTACGCACGTATCAAATACTGAATGATGGTCCGAATTTAGTGATGTTGAAAAATTTATAACGACTGTTATCAGAGATTCATTTGCCAACTTCGGGAACAAACCCAGGTCACGGGCGATAAAAATTATCACCCAGCGTATGTTTTTAAACATAGTCTGTCGGGATGGGGAATATGGGTACGTCTGAATTACTTAAGCATATTTATGACATTAATCTGTCATATTTACTTTTAGCACAGCGTCTGATTAATGATGAAAAAGCATCGGCGATGTTCCGTCTGGGTATTGATGAAACCATGGCTGACGCACTTGCTCAACTCACGTTACCGCAAATGGTCAAACTGGCTGAGACCAACCAGTTGGTCTGTCACTTCCGTTTTAACGATCACAATACTATTGAACGCCTGACGAAAGAGTCACGCGTGGACGATCTTCAGCAAATCCATACGGGCATTTTGCTATCAAGCCATTTACTGCAAGAACTATCGAGTAAAGACGGTAGCGCGACGAAGAAAAGAGCTTGATGATGGCAGAAAAAAGTATTGTTCAGGAAGCCAAGGATATTCAGCTCGCAATGGAGCTGATTACGTTGGGCGCCCGCTTACAGATGCTGGAAAGTGAAACACAGCTCAGCCGCGGGCGTTTGATCAAGCTCTATAAGGAATTGCGCGGCAGTCCGCCGCCAAAAGGCATGTTGCCGTTCTCGACTGACTGGTTTATGACCTGGGAACAGAACATCCATTCATCGATGTTTTATAACGCCTATAGCTTCTTGATGAAGAGTGGGCACTGTACCGGTGTTGAGGCCGTGATTAAAGCCTACCGTCTCTATCTGGAACAGTGTCCTCATCAACCGGGTGAGGCGCCATTGTTGGCACTGACCCGTGCCTGGACGCTGGTGCGTTTCGTCGACAGTGGCATGCTACAGCTTTCCGCTTGCAACTGCTGTGGCGGTACTTTTATTACTCACGCACACCAGCCGTTGAACAGTTTTGTTTGCAGTTTATGCCAACCCCCATCCCGCGCAGTAAAAAGACGTAAACTTTCGCCGCAACTGGCCGATATTATTCCTCAACTGCTGGACGAGCAGGTTAAACGCGCTATTTGAGCCGGCGACAGCGCCGGCTTATCCAGACCTATACCCTAAATGATTCAAGTTGCAGTCAACACCACTGCAACTTGAAGTAAGACGGGCATAAACAGAGTTGTTAAACACAGGGTTCGGCAGAACGGACCCATCGGCGCAGCCTAGCCCGTTGCGCCGATACGGCTCAAATAGTGCGCTTATCCCACCTTCCATCCACATTGTTAATTTAAGGAATGCGTGTGTTAGTTATTTTGGGTTATCTCGTGGTATTGGGTGCGGTCTTTGGGGGCTACCTGATTGTGGGGGGGCATCTGGGCGCGCTTTATCAGCCGGCAGAGTTTTTGATCATCGGTGGTGCGGGTATCGGCGCTTTTATCGTGGGCAACAACGGTAAGGCGATAAAGTCCACTCTGCGTGCCATTCCCAAGCTGATGCGTCGTTCGAAATACAGCAAAGATTTGTACATGGATCTGATGGCGCTGCTGTACCGGCTATTGGCCAAATCCCGCCAACAGGGCATGTTGTCCCTCGAGTTTGATATTGATAATCCGCAGGAAAGTGAAATTTTCTCTAATTATCCGCGCATTCTTGCCGATAACACCCTCGTAGAGTTTATTACCGATTACTTACGGCTGATGGTGAGCGGCAACATGAATGCGTTTGAGATCGAAGCGTTGATGGACGAAGAGATCGAAACCTTTGAACAGGAAAGCGAGGTGCCGGCAGGCAGCCTGGCGATGGTCGGTGACTCGTTGCCGGCCTTTGGTATTGTCGCGGCGGTAATGGGTGTCGTGCACGCACTGGCTTCTGCCGATCGTCCGGCAGCGGAACTGGGTGCGTTGATCGCCAACGCGATGGTCGGCACCTTCCTCGGTATTTTGCTGGCTTACGGCTTTATCTCTCCATTGGCGACTTTGTTGCGACAGAAAAGTGCCGAAAACGTGAAGATGATGCAATGCATCAAGGTCACTTTGCTGTCTAGCCTGAACGGTTACGCCCCGCAGATTGCAGTCGAATTCGGTCGTAAAACGTTATACACCACTGAACGCCCGTCCTTCGTTGAACTGGAAGAGCATGTGCGTCGGGTGAAAGCGCCGGCACAGCAGGCGACGGAAGAAGAACAGGCATGAAGCAGAATCACCCGGTTGTTCTGGTCAGAAAACGCAAGTCGCATCATGCCAGCCATCACGGTGGTTCGTGGAAGATTGCCTATGCCGACTTTATGACGGCGATGATGGCATTTTTCCTGGTGATGTGGCTGCTGGCAATCGCCAGCCCGCAAGAGCTGACACAAATCGCCGAATACTTCCGCACACCGCTAAAAGTGGCGCTGACCACGGGCGATAAGAGCAGTTCGGAAAGCAGCCCGATCCCAGGTGGCGGGGATGATCCGACCCAACAGGACGGGTTGGTGAGAAAGCAAATTGACACGTTGGAAAAGCGTGACGAAGAACTGCGTCTGAACAAACTGCGTGAAAAGCTTGATGAGCTGATTGAGTCGGATCCGCGCTTGAAAGCGCTGCGTCCGCATCTGCTGATCAACATGATGGATGAGGGGCTACGCATTCAGATCATCGATAGCCAGAACCGCCCGATGTTCAAAACCGGCAGTGCGCAAGTTGAAAGCTACATGCGCGATATTCTGCGGGCCATTGCCCCCATTCTGAACGACTTGCCGAACAAAATCAGCCTGTCTGGCCATACCGATGACATTCCGTACGCCACGGGTGAACGGGGTTACAGCAACTGGGAACTGTCAGCCGATCGCGCCAATGCGTCACGGCGTGAGCTGATCGCCGGTGGGCTGTCGGAAGGGAAGGTACTGCGGGTGGTGGGTATGGCTGCCACCATGAGTCTGAAACAGCACGGTGCCGATGACGCCATCAACCGTCGCATCACCGTGCTGGTGCTGAACAAGCAAACTCAGCAGGGCATTGAACACGAAAATGGCGAAAGCAACGCAATGGATGTCGCTCAGCCGGTCGAGCTAAAGTCGCTGGCACCATCGGCAACAGCGCCGGCCACCCTCATTGCACCGGAGCAGCCGGTGGCTGTCCCAGTACCGACTAACAGCGACTCACAGCAGAGGTGACCCCGTGAGCATGGATATTAGTGCGTTTTATCAGACTTTTTTTGATGAAGCAGACGAGTTGCTGGCCGACATGGAGCAACATCTGCTGGAGCTGGATCCGTTGGCTCCGGACATTGAGCCACTGAATGCCATTTTTCGCGCAGCACACTCGATCAAGGGCGGTGCGGCTACCTTTGGTTTCTCGGTGCTGCAGGAAACGACCCACCTGCTGGAGAACTTGCTGGACGGTGCGCGGCGTCAGGAAATGAGCCTGAGTACCGAAATTATCAACCTGTTTCTGGAAACCAAAGACATTATGCAGGAGCAACTGGACGCCTACAAAACGTCGCAAAAGCCGGATGCCGACAGCTTTGAATATATCTGTCAGGCGCTGCGGCAGCTTGCATTAGACGCACAGCAGCAGGATGCTCCCGCTGCACAACCCGTGACTGAACATGCCGTTGCTGCGCCTGAGGCGATCGAAGGCGGGATGCGCGTTTGCTTGTGCGGCCTGAAGCCGAACGAAGTCCCGCTGATGCTCGAAGAGCTGGGGAATTTGGGCGAGGTGAAGAACCCGCATCAAACAGACAGCAGCCTTGAAGTGACGCTACTGACTTCCGCCAGTGAAGACGACATCAGTGCGGTGCTGTGTTTTGTGCTGGAACCGGAGCAAATCAGCTTCTCCACGCCGCCGCAGGCCGAGCCATCGCCTGTTGTTGTACCGCAACCTGAGCCTGTCGTCGCTGAGGCCCTGCCAGTAGCTGCCGCCAAACCGGCCCCTGTGGTTGCTGATGCGCCTAAACCGCGCGCCAAGGCCAGCGAATCTACCAGTATCCGCGTAGCGGTAGAAAAAGTGGATCAGTTGATCAATCTGGTGGGCGAACTGGTGATCACCCAGTCGATGTTGGCGCAGCGTTCTGGCAGCCTGGATCCGGTGAATCACGGCGACCTGCTGAACAGCATGAGCCAGTTAGAGCGCAATGCGCGCGATCTGCAAGAGTCGGTAATGTCGATCCGCATGATGCCGATGGAGTACGTATTTAGCCGTTTCCCACGGTTGGTTCGTGATCTGGCCAGTAAGCTGAACAAACAGGTCGAACTGCAATTGCAGGGCAGCTCTACCGAACTGGACAAAAGTCTGATCGAACGCATTATCGACCCATTAACACACCTGGTGCGCAACAGTTTGGATCACGGTATCGAAGATCCGGAAACGCGTGTTGCGGCGGGCAAGTCGGCAGTGGGTAACCTGATCCTGTCAGCAGAACATCAGGGTGGCAATATTTGTATTGAAGTCACCGATGATGGCGCCGGTCTGAACCGTGAGAAAATTCTCGCCAAAGCAGCATCGCAAGGTATTGCGGTCAGCGACAGCATGAGTGACGAAGACGTCGGTATGCTGATTTTCGCTCCGGGATTCTCGACCGCCGAACAAGTGACGGACGTATCTGGTCGTGGTGTCGGCATGGACGTGGTTAAGCGAAATATTCAGGAAATGGGTGGCCATGTAGAAATTCACTCTCAGGCAGGCAAGGGTACCGCTATCCGTATTTTGCTGCCGCTAACGCTGGCGATCCTCGATGGGATGTCGGTCAAAGTTAACAATGAAGTGTTTATTCTGCCCCTCAATGCCGTGATGGAGTCACTACAGCCACAGGCCGAAGATCTGCATCCGCTGGCCGGGGGGGAACGGGTACTGCAAGTACGTGGTGAATACCTGCCGTTGGTAGAACTGTTCCGGGTGTTTGACGTTGAAGGTGCTAAAACTGACGCGACCCAAGGCATTGTCGTTATCCTGCAAAGTGCCGGCCGTCGCTATGCGCTGTTGGTGGATCAACTGATCGGTCAGCACCAGGTGGTGGTCAAGAATCTGGAAAGCAACTATCGCAAAGTGCCGGGGATCTCCGCCGCCACTATTCTCGGTGACGGCAGTGTGGCGTTGATCGTCGATGTCTCGGCGTTGCAAACGCTGAACCGCGAACAGCGTCAGACGGACGCAGCTGCATAATAATTAATCTATTGATTTAAAGGGTGAATGACATGGCAGGACTGGCAACCGTCAGCAAACTGGCTGGCGAAACGGTAGGGCAAGAGTTCCTGATTTTTACCTTGGGCAATGAGGAATATGGCATTGATATCCTCAAGGTGCAGGAAATCCGCGGTTACGATCAGGTTACGCGTATTGCCAATACACCGGCTTTTATCAAAGGCGTGACCAATTTGCGTGGCGTGATTGTGCCGATTATCGATCTGCGAGTGAAGTTTGCTCAGCAGGACGTGTCCTATGATGAAAACACCGTAGTGATCGTCCTGAACTTTGGTCAGCGTGTGGTGGGTATCGTGGTTGACGGCGTGTCTGATGTACTGTCGTTAACTACCGAACAGATCCGTCCGGCCCCTGAGTTTGCCGTCACACTGGCTACCGAATACCTGACTGGCCTGGGTTCACTGGGTGATCGCATGCTGATTCTGGTGGATATCGAAAAGCTGCTGAGCAGCGAAGAGATGTCATTGGTCGACAGCGTGGCAAAAAGCGCCTGATTTAGCAAAAAGGGCGTGGCACGCTGCGCCCTGAACCTCAATGTCACCCATAGGGGCGCCGCATGCCGCGCCCTGAATTGGGAACCTATGTGTACACCCCCTACATAAAAATAGTTACCACCCTGCATAAAGTTCTTCCTTGCCGCGCCGATAACTCTGTCAATCAACGTAATCAGGGCCTGTCCGCGCGGGCGTTCAACAAGGGAAAACATGTTTAATCGTATGAAGGTGGTCACCAGCCTGTTACTGGTGCTGGTGTTATTTGGCGCCTTGCAGTTGGTTTCAGGCGGGCTCTTTTTCTCCTCACTGAAGAATGACAAAGAAAACTTCACGGTATTGCAGACCATTCGTCAGCAACAGTCAGAGCTGAACGAAAGTTGGGTCAACCTGCTGCAGGCCCGTAACACACTGAACCGTGCCGGTATCCGCCACATGATGGATACCAATAACATTGGTAGCGGCGCCACCGTTGCCGAGTTGCTGGCGCGAGCCAAGAGCAACCTGGTGGTAGCGGAGCAACATTATGCCGCCTATGACAAAATTCCTCTCAATGCTCGTCAGGACGCGCAAGCGGCCGAAAAACTCAAGCAGCAATACGGCATTCTGCACGGTGCGCTGACCGAACTGACCGTATTGCTGGGTGAGGGCAAGATCAACGCCTTCTTTGACCAGCCGACGCAAAGCTATCAGGACGCCTTTGAGGATATCTACAACACCTACCTGGCTCA
This sequence comes from Serratia grimesii NBRC 13537, assembly GCF_001590905.1. Lineage (GTDB taxonomy): Bacteria > Pseudomonadota > Gammaproteobacteria > Enterobacterales > Enterobacteriaceae > Serratia > Serratia grimesii. Next base: position 268,679 of record NZ_BCTT01000003.1, on the reverse strand, counting down.
GAACGACAAGCTTTACCAGAGCGCGGTGGAAGACAGCAATAATTCCTTCAGCTTCGCTATCTGGACGTTAGTGGTAGTGCTGGCGGCAGTGTTGGCGGTAATTGTGCTGGTGTGGAGCGGTATTCACCACATTCTGGTGCGTCCGCTTAACCGTATGATCGAACACATCAAGATGATTGCCGCCGGCGATCTGACTCAGCCGATCGCAGTGACCAGCCGTAATGAAATGGGCGTGTTGGCCGCCAGCCTCAAACATATGCAAAGCGAACTGATCGAGACCGTCAGCGGTGTACGTCAGGGCGCAGACGCTATTTATAGTGGCGCATCCGAAATTGCCGCCGGCAACAACGATCTCTCTTCACGCACCGAACAGCAGGCTGCCTCACTGGAAGAAACCGCTGCCAGCATGGAGCAGTTGACCGCCACAGTGAAACAGAACGCCGAAAACGCCCGTCAGGCTAGCCAACTGGCATTGAGCGCCTCTGAAACCGCGCAGAAAGGCGGCAAAGTGGTGGCCAATGTGGTGCAGACCATGCATGACATCGCCGGCAGTTCGCAGAAAATCGCTGATATTACGGGTGTGATCGACGGTATTGCCTTCCAAACCAACATCCTGGCATTGAACGCAGCGGTAGAAGCGGCACGTGCCGGTGAACAGGGGCGTGGCTTTGCAGTAGTGGCTGGTGAAGTGCGTAATCTGGCGCAACGCAGCGCACAGGCGGCGAAGGAAATCAAAGGTCTGATCGAAGACTCTGTCAACCGGGTTGATATGGGCTCGGTACTGGTGGAAAGCGCCGGTGAAACCATGGGCGACATCGTCAATGCAGTCACCCGTGTTACCGACATCATGGGTGAGATCGCATCGGCATCCGATGAACAAAGCCGTGGTATCGATCAGGTCGGCCAGGCCGTGGCAGAAATGGATCGCGTCACGCAACAGAACGCCTCGTTGGTGGAAGAGTCCGCCTCGGCGGCAGCGGCATTGGAAGAACAGGCCAGCATGCTGACGCAGTCAGTGGCGGTATTCCGCCTTAAAGCGGCAGGCCAGGACGAGTTCAAAATGCCTGTCAGTAGCAAGGCAGCAGTAGCACCGGTACTCAATCATAAAAAAATGAACGCCAGCGATCCACAGGATAACTGGGAAACGTTCTAACCGGTATTTGGGCCTCCTTCCTTCTCTGGGGGAGGCCGATTCCCCGTCGTAAGCTGGCCATCGGCCGGCTGCAAGGAGGTTCACAGTGTTTAACCGAATCCGCGTCTCTACCAGTCTGTTTCTGTTGTTGATGACTTTTTGTGTTATGCAGTTGGCCACCAGCGGCTTGTCGTATACCGCTTTCCGTTCCGATAACCATAATCTGAACCTGATCACTCTCGGCAGCCAACAGCGTGACGCTCTTAGCTTAAGTTGGGTGTCGTTGCTGCAGGCACGCAACACACTGAACCGCGCCGGTACCCGTTCAGCACTCAAGTTGCCGCAAGATCAGGTGAACTCACTGATGGGCAATGCGCGCAGTTCGTTGCAGAAAGCAGATCTCTATTTTAACCAGTTCCTGGCGGTACCGCGTAATAGCGAACAGGAACAGCAACTGACAGAAACCACCAAGGCAAGCTATGACCGACTGCGCGGTGCGCTGCGTGAGCTTATTACCTTCCTTGAGAACGATAATCTGCAGGCGTTTATGGATCAGCCGACGCAGAAAACCCAGGATCTGTTTGAAGCCGATTTTGTTCAGTATCTGCAACTGGTGAACGCGAATGTCAGCGAAGCCAATGCATCGAATCAACAATCTTTCACCCTGTCCGGTTGGTTTGTAGCGGGTGCAGTGCTGATGTTGATCGTGGTCACCGGCAGCGCCATGTGGTGGTTGCGTAACATGCTGGTGCAGCCGCTGAATATTATGCGCAGTCATTTTGATCGCATTGCCGCCGGCGATTTGGCCACGCCGATCCAGGTGTATGGCCGTAATGAGATCAGTCAATTATTCGCCAGCCTGCAACGGATGCAACAATCGCTGATTGGCACTGTGGGTGCGGTACGTGACGGAGCTGAGTCAATCCTGATTGGTTTGCAGGAAATCTCTGAGGGTAACAACGATCTCTCTTCACGCACTGAGCAGCAGGCTGCCTCACTGGAAGAGACTGCCGCCAGCATGGAGCAGTTAACCGCCACGGTGAAACAAAACGCCGATAACGCACGTCAGGCCTCACAATTGGCACGGGATGCTTCAACAACCGCAGCCAAGGGGGGAGAGCTGGCGGGCGACGTGGTGACCACTATGCACGACATTGCCAACAGCTCTCAGAAGATTGGTGCTATTACCAGCGTGATCGACGGCATTGCCTTCCAAACCAATATTCTGGCGTTGAATGCAGCGGTAGAGGCAGCACGTGCCGGTGAGCAGGGCCGTGGCTTTGCAGTGGTCGCTGGTGAAGTGCGCAACCTGGCGCAGCGTAGTGCACAGGCGGCGAAAGAAATTAAAGGTTTGATCGACGAGTCAGTCAGCCGTGTGAAGCAAGGCTCGGTACTGGTGGAAAACTCCGGCGCCACCATGCAGGACATCGTACGTTCGGTCACTCGGGTTACCGACATTATGGGTGAGATCGCCTCCGCGTCAGACGAACAAAGCCGCGGCATCGAACAGGTGACACAGGCGGTGACCCAGATGGATCAGGTAACCCAGCAGAACGCCGCATTGGTGGAAGAAGCGGCTTCGGCGGCGACTGCACTGGAAGATCAAGCAATTACTCTGGCTGACGCAGTATCGGTATTCCGCCTGGCGGACGATAACTTCGCTGCCCCCGTTAACGCGAAAGACGCAGTTTCACCCGTGGTAAAGGAAGCCCCAGATTGTCAAAACGCATAAGCAGCCCGTTTTTTCTGAGTGAGATGGTATGAAACCGGCGCCGTCGATTCCTCATCGTGACCCTGCGACATTATTGACGCAGATGGTGCAACGCTTGCCGTTGCTGGACGTGCATTTTCGGCGTATCAGCCAACTGATTTATCAGCGTGCCGGCATTGTGTTGGCGGAGCACAAACGAGAGATGGTTTACAACCGTTTGGTGCGTCGCCTGCGTTTATTAGGCCTGAATGACTTTGGCGACTATCTGGCATTACTGGAAAGCGATCCAAACAGTGCTGAATGGCAGGCATTTATCAATGCGCTGACCACCAACCTGACGGCCTTTTTCCGCGAAGCGCATCACTTCCCCATTTTGGCGGAGCATGCGCGTCAGCGACCGAACGGTTATAGCGTGTGGAGTACTGCTGCATCGACAGGGGAAGAACCCTATTCGATTGCGATCACCCTGAGTGACGTGCTGGGGCAACGTGCCACTGGCTGCCAGGTATGGGCCAGTGACATTGATACCCAAGTGCTGGAAAAGGCCGAGGCTGGGGTTTATCGACAGGAAGATTTACGCACTCTGACGCCGACGCAGATGCAGCGTTACTTTTTGCGCGGCACCGGCCCGCATCAGGGACTGGTACGGGTGCGGCCTGAGTTGGCGGGGCGGGTGAACTTCCAGTCACTCAACCTGCTGGCCCCTGAATGGGCGCTACCGGGTCAGTTTGACGCTATTTTCTGCCGCAACGTGATGATCTATTTCGATAAGGCGACACAAGAGCGCATTCTGCGCCGCTTTGTACCCTTGCTTAAACCGGGGGGCCTGATGTTTGCCGGTCACTCCGAGAACTTTAGCCAGATCAGCCGGGATTTCTACTTGCGTGGGCAGACCGTGTATGGCCTGACCAAGGAGAGGTAATGAATAAAATCAGAGTACTGTGCGTAGACGATTCGGCGCTTATGCGGCAATTGATGACCGAGATTGTCAACGGCCATCCCGATATGGAGATGGTAGCAAGTGCACCCGATCCACTGGTTGCTCGCGATCTGATCAAAAAGTTTAACCCACAGGTGCTGACGTTGGACGTCGAAATGCCGCGTATGGACGGTCTCGATTTCCTTGAAAAACTGATGCGTCTGCGGCCGATGCCAGTGGTGATGGTGTCATCACTGACGGGCAAAGGTTCAGAGATTACGCTGCGTGCACTGGAGTTGGGGGCGGTAGATTTCGTGACTAAACCGCAGTTGGGTATTCGCGAAGGCATGCTGGCATACAGCGAACTGATTGCCGAGAAGATCCGCACGGCGGCCAAAGCGCGTTTACCACAGCGTTCCAACAGCCCGGCACCGGCGATCCTCAGCCATGCACCTTTGCTCAGCAGTGAAAAGTTGATCGCCATTGGTGCCTCAACCGGGGGCACTGAAGCCATCCGTCAGGTGCTGCAACCCTTGCCGGCAACCAGCCCTGCGTTGCTGATCACTCAGCATATGCCGCCGGGCTTTACCCGTTCATTTGCCGAACGTTTGAACAAGCTTTGTCAGATCACGGTGAAAGAGGCCGAAGACGGCGAACGCGTGCTGCCGGGTCATGCTTACATTGCGCCGGGTGACCGGCATATGGAGTTGTCACGCAGTGGGGCCAACTATCAGGTGAAGCTGCATGACGGCCCGGCAGTCAATCGCCATCGCCCCTCAGTGGACGTGTTATTCCGCTCGGTCGCGCAATATGCCGGGCGCAATGCTGTGGGGGTGATCCTGACAGGTATGGGTAATGACGGTGCGGCAGGCATGTTGGAAATGCATCGTGCAGGTGCTTATACGTTGGCACAGAACGAAGCCAGTTGTGTGGTCTTCGGGATGCCACGTGAGGCGATCGCCACTGGTGGTGTCAATGAAGTGGTGGAGCTGGATCGCATGAGTCAGCGCATGTTGGCACAAATTGCCGGCGGACAAGCGTTACGTATTTGATTTTATGCCCTTATTGATAGGGTTATCGCTAATGGCTGCCGCGAGGTGGCCGTTGTTTGGAATAATTTAAAGGTTAGGAATAAAAATGGCAGACAAGAGCCTCAAGTTTCTGGTGGTGGATGACTTCTCCACAATGCGTCGTATCGTCAGAAACTTGCTGAAAGAGTTAGGATTCAACAATGTAGAAGAAGCCGAAGACGGTGCAGATGCGCTGAATAAACTGCGTGCTGGTGATTTCGATTTCGTGGTTTCCGACTGGAACATGCCAAACATGGATGGTCTGGAATTGCTGCAAACTATCCGGGCTGACGGCGCATTAGCGGCTATGCCGGTGCTGATGGTGACGGCAGAAGCCAAAAAAGAAAATATTATCGCGGCGGCTCAGGCTGGCGCCAGCGGTTACGTGGTGAAACCTTTTACGGCGGCAACGCTGGAAGAAAAGCTCAATAAGATCTTTGAAAAACTGGGCATGTAAGGAGAGGGCGATGAGAGACATTCCAATGCCTGCCAGCGATGCGGCAACCGCGGGGGAGATCATCTCCCGCATTGGCCAACTGACACGTATGCTACGTGACAGCATGCGCGAACTGGGGCTCGATCAGGCGATCGCCCAGGCGGCAGAGGCAATCCCGGATGCACGCGATCGTCTTGATTACGTGGTCACCATGACGGCGCAGGCGGCGGAACGGGCGTTGAACTGCGTTGAGGCGGCTCAACCGCGTCAGGCGGAGCTGGAGTCAGAAGCCAAAGCCTTGAAAGGCCGCTGGGACGACTGGTTTGCCGATCCGATTGAGTTGGACGACGCGCGCGAGTTGGTTACCGACACCCGTCAGTATCTGGAGCAGGTGCCAGAGCACACGGCGTTCACTAACGCCCAGTTGCTGGAAATTATGATGGCGCAGGATTTCCAGGATCTGACCGGTCAGGTGATCAAACGCATGATGGACGTGGTGCAGGAGATTGAAAAGCAGTTGTTGATGGTGCTGATGGAAAATATTCCGGAACAGCCGGCGAAAGAGAAAAAGCCGAACGACAGCCTGCTCAATGGACCGCAGCTCGACCAAAATGGTGCCGGCGTGATTGCCAACCAGGCGCAAGTCGACGACCTGCTCGATAGCCTCGGTTTCTAACGCTCTCAGGGACGCGGCTTGGCTGCGTCCCTGATGTCTACAGCGAACAGGGTGTCTCCCACTTACTGTCATCCCGCAAATAACCTGCCTTTTTCCCCGTTGTTCCATCAATGAAATCAGCATTTTTTTGGCATGCTGGCGGCAATTTTATTCCCCCCGCACAGGAAGCGCGCCCGTGGCTGAAGACAGCGATCTGGAAAAGAGCGAGGCCCCCACCCCCCATAGGGTGGAAAAGGCGCGCGAAGATGGCCAGATCCCGCGTTCGCGTGAGCTGACATCGGTCCTGATGCTGGTGGCTGGGTTGTCGATCATCTGGGTCTCCGGCGGCAACATGGCGCAACAGCTGGCGGCAATGTTGACGCAGGGTCTGAATTTCGATCATGGCATGGTCAGCAACGACAAACAGATGTTGCACCAGTTGGGCATGCTATTACGGCAGGCGGTGTGGGCACTATTACCGATCATGGCGGGACTGACGCTGGTGGCGATCACTGCCCCTATGTTGCTGGGCGGCTTACTGCTAAGCGGTAAATCACTCAAGTTTGATTTAAAGCGTATGAACCCGCTGTCGGGTTTAAAACGGATCTTTTCCAGCCAGGTGTTGGCCGAGCTATTGAAGGGCATCCTGAAGGCGACGTTGGTCGGGTGGATCACCGGTTTATTCCTGTGGCACAACTGGGCAGCGATGCTGCATCTGGTAACGCAACAGCCGCTCGATGCATTGGGTAATGCGCTACACATGATCATCTTTTGCGGTCTGTTGGTTGTGCTCGGACTGACGCCGATGGTGGCGTTTGACGTGTTCTATCAGCTGTGGAGCCACTTCAAAAAACTGAAGATGACCAAGCAGGACATCCGCGACGAATTCAAAGAACAAGAGGGTGATCCGCACGTAAAAGGGCGCATCCGTCAGCAACAGCGAGCCATTGCTCGCCGGCGCATGATGGCAGACGTACCCAAGGCTGACGTTATCGTCACCAACCCGACGCATTACGCTGTCGCACTGCAGTACAACGATAAAAAAATGAGTGCGCCGAAAGTGCTGGCCAAGGGGGCCGGCGAAATTGCACTGCGTATCCGTGAACTGGGTGCAGAACACCGTATCCCGATGCTGGAAGCGCCGCCATTAGCGCGCGCCTTGTATCGGCACAGCGAGATTGGACAACACATACCCGCGACCTTGTATGCCGCCGTGGCCGAAGTTCTGGCCTGGGTTTACCAGCTAAGACGCTGGCGGCGTGAAGGGGGATTGATCCCGAAAAAACCTGAACGTTTACCGGTGCCGGAAGCACTGGATTTTGCTGGAGAAAGTAACTCTGATGGCTAATTTAGCCGCCCTGCTTCGTTTGCCGGGCAGTTTTAAAGATACACAGTGGCAGGTGCTGGCTGGCCCGATACTGATTCTGATGATCCTGTCGATGATGGTGCTGCCGTTGCCGGCATTTATCCTCGATCTGTTGTTCACCTTCAATATTGCCTTGTCGATCATGGTGTTGCTGGTGGCGATGTTCACCCAGCGTACGCTGGAATTCGCCGCATTCCCTACCATATTGCTGTTCTCGACCTTATTGCGCCTGTCGCTCAACGTCGCATCGACACGTATCATCCTGATGGAAGGGCACACGGGTTCTGCGGCTGCCGGTCGCGTGGTAGAGGCCTTTGGCCACTTCCTGGTGGGGGGTAACTTCGCCATCGGTATTGTGGTGTTTATCATTCTGGTGTTAATCAACTTTATGGTTATCACCAAGGGTGCAGGACGTATTGCAGAAGTCGGCGCACGCTTCGTGCTGGACGGCATGCCGGGCAAGCAAATGGCGATCGACGCCGACCTCAATGCGGGTTTGATCGGTGAAGAGGACGCGAAAAAACGGCGTTCTGAAGTCACACAGGAAGCTGATTTCTACGGCTCGATGGACGGTGCCAGTAAATTTGTACGTGGTGACGCGGTAGCCGGTTTAATGATCATGGTGTTGAACGTGGTCGGTGGCCTGTTGGTCGGCGTACTTCAGCACGGGATGGCGCTCGGCACAGCAGCGGAAACTTACACCTTGCTGACTATCGGTGACGGCCTGGTTGCGCAGATCCCCGCGTTGGTTATCTCCACTGCGGCGGGTGTTATCGTAACCCGCGTGGCAACCGATCAGGACGTTGGCGAACAGATGGTTGGCCAACTGTTCAACAACCCGCGCGTCATGCTACTCAGTGCGGCTGTGTTGGGGTTACTGGGTCTGGTCCCGGGAATGCCGAACCTGGTCTTCCTGCTATTCACCGCCGGTCTGTTAGGGTTAGCGTGGTGGCTGCGCGGGCGTGATCAGCAAGAACCGAAGGTGCAAGAAGCGCCGATAGCGCAGGATAATCCGCAGGCGGTGGAAGCCAGTTGGTCTGACGTACAGCTGGAAGATCCTTTGGGTATGGAGGTCGGTTACCGCTTGATCCCGATGGTGGATTTCCAACAGAACGGCGAGCTACTCGGCCGTATCCGTGGCATCCGCAAGAAGTTTGCGCAGGAGATGGGATACCTGCCACCAGTAGTGCATATCCGCGATAACCTGGAATTGCCCCCTGCGAGCTACCGTATCTTGATGAAAGGCGTAGAAATCGGCAGTGGCGAAGCACAACCGGGACGTTGGTTGGCGATCAACCCAGGTAACGCCGTGGGTGAGTTGGCCGGCGACAAAACCACCGATCCTGCCTTTGGATTAGAAGCCGTATGGATTGACAGCGCATTGCGTGAACAGGCGCAGATCCAGGGCTTTACCGTGGTTGAGGCCAGCACCGTGGTAGCGACTCACCTTAATCATTTGATTGGTCAATTCGCCAGCGAGCTGTTTGGCCGACAGGAAACGCAGCAACTGTTGGATCGTGTTGCCCAGGATATACCGAAGCTGACCGAAGATTTCGTGCCCGGTGTAGTGACGTTGACCACGCTGCATAAGGTATTGCAGAACCTGCTAGCTGAACGGGTTTCGATCCGTGATATGCGCACGATTATTGAAACCCTGGCGGAGCACGCACCGTCACAAACCGATCCTTATGAACTGACCACTGTGGTGCGAGTTGCATTGGGACGGGCGATCACCCAGCAGTGGTTCCCGGGTAACGGTGAAATTCAGGTTATTGGTTTGGACACCCAACTTGAACGCTTGTTATTGCAAGCACTACAGGGCGGGGGTGGTCTCGAACCGGGGCTGGCGGATCGTTTGCTGGAACAGGCCAAGCAGGCACTTCAGCGACAGGAAATGCTCAGTGCGCCGCCGGTACTGTTGGTGAACCACGCGCTGCGGGCGTTGCTGGCACGCTTCCTGCGTCGCAGTCTGCCGCAGATTGTGGTGCTGTCGAATCTGGAAATTAACGACGATCGACAAATCCGCATGACATCCACGATAGGGGCAGCTTAATGAAACGGCTTCTGGCGTTGATTTTGCTGTTGCCGCCGTTGAGCGCACAGGCGATATCGGGTTCCTGGGTTGCCGACAGTGTCGGTGCCACGCTGGAATACGGTGGCGAGCGGGGTGAATCGCCAGGGCTGCGGGCGCCTAATGCGTTACCGGATGGCAATGCACGTATCACCAGCGTCAGTTGGCGCTATCAACTACTGGCTGGCGAACCCGCGGGTATGCAAGCACAGCTCTGCACCTTAACCCGCTGTATTGCGCTGGGCGGCGGCAGTGGTAGCAGCACCGGGTTACAGGGAGAGCCGGCCAACGCCGAGCTACGTTTTGTTTATTATGTGCAGGCACGCGGTAGCCTAAACCCGCCACTGCGGGTGATCAGCAATCAGGTGATTGTTAATTACGAATAATAGATTAGGCGAGAATTGCCAGGCCGTTGTGTTCTACCAGTGAAAGAAGCTTCATCGCGGCGGAGTTGGGAACGGCTTCGCCACGTTCCCATTTTTGTACTGCTTTTTTGCTGACGTTCAGATACAGAGCAAATACAGGCTGGCTGACATTTTCGCGCTCACGAAGGGCGCGAATGTCCGCAGCGGTGTACTGTTTAACCGGGCGTAAGCACAGCATGTCAAACGTCCGCATAGTGACATCGTCGACAAATCCTGCCTGATGCAGCTCCTGCACTTCCTGGTGGATTTCAGCAAGAATCTTGCTCATAGGTCAATCTCCTTAACCTCTTGTCATTAACCAACTGATAAAGCCTGAAAGGGGAATAGTCCAGATAGAGCGCAGCAAGGCGTTTCAACCCGACTAATTCATCACTGGCAATGTTGTCCATTTCATTTTTGGCAAATCCCCGCATGAAAAAAAACCGGTCCTCATCTCGAAAGGCAATAAGCACCCGGTAACCGCCGCGTTTACCGCCACCCGCGCGGGCGACTCGTTTCTTATAAACGCAACTGCCCAAATTGGCATCGTACAGTTGGTTTTGTATTTCTCGCGCAGCTTGGATCACCGTGGCGTCGCTAATGCGTTCGTGGGCAGCGAATGCCTGAAATGTTTTGGTGAGGTAAATATCGGTCATTCACACTCCCTGTAAAACTATCCCCTTTTAGGGTATAGATCAAGTGGTTTAAAAACCAGCACAGGGTGGATGGGCGGGAAGGGAGAGAACAGCCGGAAATGCCAGGTATGCGCAGTATTACGAAAATAAATTCAGATGGTTAGATAAAGTGGCACAGGAAGTGCGAGAGGCTATGCAATAGGAAGGGAGGCACCCGGTTGAACGGTAGCGTGACCGGGTGAGGTTCCATTGATTAAACGCCGATCTTTCGCCCCAGTAGGCTGGTGTTGCGTGACTGGCCATCCGGGCCGTAAAGCGATTTATTTTGCTTGCTGAGGATCGCCAACGCCTGAGTGTTATGATCGATCTGCTGATTGAGCAACATGCCGTTATGCTGGTTTTTATCTCTCAGCTGTTGGCTGAGCGTCTGTACGCGTTGCCAAGCCTCTGCCAGGTGCGGATGTGAGGAATAAGGGGCCTGTTGCCCTTGCGCACTTTCCTGACGTAGCCGTTGCTGTTCCAAATAGTTTACCGTGGCCAGTAACTGGCTCTTCTCGTCGGTAGCGCGTTGCAGCGCGACGCCCGGTAATTGGCCTGAGCAGAGCAAGTCATGTTCTTCCGTCAGCACTGTATCCAGCGCATTCAGGGTTTCCAGCAGCTTATTAATCAATTGCGCCAGATTTTCCATTGCGAATAATCACCTTTCAAAGAGTCCCTTAGTCTTAACCTGGCGGCAGTGCCCGATCAAGCCTCTGGCGTTGGGTTGCCGTTTGACATCCACCGGGCGTCATTTTGCACGTCTTGCAGCAGCGCATCGGCAATTTTGCCGGCATCCATTTTCAGCTCGCCGTTACGGATTGCCTGTTTAATGGCATCCACTCGGTTCATATCAATATCTTGTGTGCCCGGTTGCATTAACCGCGCTTGCGCGTCGCTCAATTTTACCTGGGTACCGCTGACAGTGCTTTCTGTCTGGACGGCTTTGCGCGGCTGAAATTGGTTTTCAGCTGGTGTCTCACGCGGTTGCACCGTTGGGACGGGTTGCAGTCGCTGGGTGCGATCGATACTCATGGTTAATCTCCATCGATGCCATCGCCATACAGGCCATGGCTGACATTTTGCGGCCCTGGTGGCCGATAAAATACTGCTTATGGTTTTCTTATCGGCAAGGTTTTATAAACCTTTATACCCGCCATACGTGAAGTTGCATCTTTGTTGACTGCATCTACTCGTCCCAGCAACACAGTTTGCTATGGTTCTGGGTGGCTCACGGACGTGCCGCGATGTAACGCCAATTATTTTGGGTATGCCTTTTTTATAATGTAATGCGAATCGTACCGTCGTCACCGGCTATGCCACTCACAATTTGCCCGGAAGCCATGCGTACACGGATGCTGTCTTCAGCGGCAGCATTGTTCATCGCCTTGCCCGAACCACTGATATTAAATCCGGTTCCTTGTGCAGTCACCTGAACTGACTGACCGGCCTTAATCACCCAGGCCCGACGTAACATCGAGAAGGTCAGCGGTTGACCAGGGCTGATATTCCGCAGGCTGATGGCTCCGAGAGCCTTACCGGGTTCACTTAATGTACGTGGGGGCAGTGTGTCGAGCCGCCCACTTTTCAGTGTGATGTCCGCCGCCGTTAGCTGGCTACCGGCACTGATACTGCGTGCCGACACCAGGTATTTCCCTATCACCTGGACCTGTGTCTGGATAAATCGCCGTTCCTGCCCACAGCGCGCCGAGACGCTGATATTACCCCAACGGCGCGCACTCTGTGGCAGAGAAAGCTGTGGAAATTCGCACTGTGGCCACTGGGATGACGGTGTACGCACCAGCACCTTAACCTGTACCTGACTCCCACTGAACTGGCTGCTGATGAAGCGATCTATCTGCATCGCCAAATCTTCGGCGTGTGCGCTCATGCTGAACATCAGCATGGCAAACAGCAGAATTTTACCTTTCATCATTGCTTCCTCAATAGCCATCAGGGTGCGCGTAAGTGTACCCGTACTGCGCGTAGGCTAAGCAGATAAATAGCGACGCATTTTGCTCTTATTCCTGCGATAGGCTGGCGGAAGGGGCGTTTATGCTGTCGGCTCCAAATTCTAACCTCGCGGAGGGAGCATGATCGACAAACTGGACGCTGCTCTGCGCTTTGGTCAAGAGGCGCTGAACCTGCGCGCCCAGCGGCAGGAAATACTGGCCGCCAACATCGCCAACGCAGACACACCGGGCTATCAGGCGCGGGATATCGATTTCGCCAGTCAACTCAATAAGGTGCTGGAACAGGGCCGCGTCAGCGGCAGTGGTATTGCGCTGAATATGACTTCTGCACGCCACATTCCGGCGCAGAACATGCAGCCACCACAGCTCGACTTGCTGTTCCGCGTGCCGGATCAACCGTCGATGGACGGCAATACGGTGGACATGGATCGCGAACGCACCAACTTCGCCGATAACAGCCTGAAATATCAGACCGATCTGACGTTAATTAACGGCCAGATCAAAGGGATGATGTCGGTGCTGCAACAAGGATAAGGTTCATGTCATTACTGAATATATTTGATATCTCCGGCTCTGCGCTGTCCGCGCAGTCGCAACGCATGAACGTCAGTGCCAGCAACATGGCCAACGCCGACAGCGTGACTGGCCCGGACGGTCAACCCTACCGCGCCAAACAGGTCGTGTTCGAAGTGGCGGCTGCACCAGGACAACCGACAGGCGGTGTACGCGTGGCGCAGGTGGTGGACGATCCGGCACCGGAACGCATGGTGTATCAGCCGGGTAACCCGCTGGCAGACGCCAAGGGTTACGTACGCATGCCGAACGTTGACGTGGTGGGTGAGATGGTTAACACCATTTCTGCCTCCCGTAGCTATCAGGCCAACGTCGAGGTGCTTAACACCACCAAGTCGATGATGATGAAAACCCTGACGTTGGGTCAATAACCGGAGATTTCCATGGCTATTGCCGCAACTACCAATGAAACGCTGGATAACACCGTCATCGGTGCCAACAGCAAAACCACCAACAGCCAAGATCTGAACAACAGCTTCCTGACGCTGTTGGTGGCGCAGTTAAAGAACCAGGATCCCACCAACCCGATGCAGAACAATGAACTGACCAGTCAATTGGCGCAGATCAATACCGTTCAGGGCATCGAGAAACTCAACACCACGCTGGGGTCGATCTCCGGCCAGATCAACAGCAATCAGTCGCTGCAGGCCACTGCGCTTATCGGTCATGGTGTGATGGTACCCGGCAGCAACATCCTGGCCGGCAGCAAAGACGGCAAGGTGAGCACCACGCCATTTGGTGTTGAGTTGGAACGTGCCGCAGATCAGGTCACCGCAACCATCACCAATGCCAGCGGACAAGTGGTACGCACCATCGAGATCGGCGGTTTGACCGCAGGCGTACATTCGTTCACATGGGACGGCTCGGTGGATGACGGCAGTGCAGCACCTGACGGCGCCTACAAAGTGGCGATCAACGCCAAGGGCAATGGCGAACAGCTGGTGGCACGCAGCCTGCATTTTGGCATGGTCAACGGCGTCATCCGCGATGGCAACGGTGCCAAGCTGGATCTCGGTCTGGCGGGTAGCGCCACACTGGAAGAAGTTCGACAAATCTTATAGCACAACAATGTATTTCACTCGGTTATATCCAAAATAATTCGAGTCGCAGGGGAGACCACTGAACGATTCCCGATGTGCTTACTTAGGTAGCCGATTCGGGTGAGTCAAAGCGGTCTGCACACTTGCAGCTTGGAGTATGACGGGTATGGAAGCCTAAACATTATTCGGAGAATGACATGGCCTTTTCTCAGGCAGTAAGCGGCTTAAACGCGGCAGCAACCAACCTGGACGTGATTGGTAACAACATCGCCAACTCAGCCACTTCCGGCTTTAAATCTGGCAGCGTTTCTTTTGCCGACATGTTTGCCGGTTCGCAGGTTGGGCTGGGCGTTAAGGTGTCTGGTATCACCCAGAACTTTAAGGGCGGCACCACCACCGGCACGAGCCGTGCGCTGGATGTGGCCATCACCGGCAACGGTTTCTTCCGCATGCAGGACAAGGACGGCGGTATTTTTTACACCCGTAACGGCCAGTTCAAACTGGATGAAAACCGTAACCTGACCAACATGCAAGGTCTGCAACTGACCGGCTACCCGGCTGCCGGTACGCCGCCGACCATCCAGCAGGGCGCTAACCCGGTGCCGCTGAGCATTCCTGAAGGCATGATGAACGCCAAGGCTTCCACCGCGGGTTCCATGGTGGCTAACCTGGCATCTGCCAGTGAGCTGCCCACCCATAAAACCTTCGATCCGACCAATCAGGATTCATATAACTTTGTCTCAGCTATGACCACCTATGACTCGCTGGGCAATGCGCACAACATCAACGCCTACTTTGTGAAAACTGGCGACAACAAGTGGCAGGTTTACACCCAGGACGGCAGCGCGACACCGGCCAACGCTGGCACCATGGAGTTCAGTAACAGTGGTAACCTGATTAATACCACAAGTACCAACGGAGCGCCGGGTGAATTCAGCATGGAAATTCCGATGGTCGCCAAAGACGGTGCACCGGAGCAAACCTTCACCCTTAACTTCGCGGGCAGCATGCAGCAGAACGTATCCAAAAGTTCCATAAGTAAGATCTCGCAGGACGGTTATGCGGCAGGTGAATATACCAACTTCCAGATCAACAACGACGGTACGGTAGTGGGTATCTACTCCAACCAGCAGACTCAGGTGCTGGGCCAAATCGTGATGGCTAACTTCTCCAACCCAGAAGGCTTGTCTTCTCAGGGCGATAACGTGTGGCAAGAAACTGGCGCCTCAGGCCAACCACGTGTTGGTCTGGCAGGCAGCGGCGGCCTCGGCAAATTGGCCAGTGGTGCGCTGGAGTCGTCCAACGTCGATCTCAGCCAGGAGCTGGTGAATATGATCGTTGCCCAGCGCAACTATCAGTCGAACGCTCAGACCATCAAAACGCAGGACTCCATCCTGCAAACGCTGGTTAGCCTGCGCTAATAGGATTGAGCTATGGATCACGCGATTTATACCGCGATGGGTGCGGCACGGCAGACGCTGGACCAGCAGGCGGTGACCGCCAATAACCTGGCAAACGCCTCGACGCCGGGCTTTCGTGCCCAGCTGTCGGCGCTGCGCGCAGTGCCGGTAGACGGCCCGAGTCTGGCGACGCGTACGTTGGTAACGGCTTCGACACCGGGTGCCGACATGAGCCAGGGGGCGCTGAACTACACCGCGCGTCCGCTGGACGTCGCGTTGCAACAGGACGGTTTTCTGGCCGTCAGTCTGCCGGACGGCAGTGAAGCCTATACCCGCAACGGTAACATCCAGGTTTCTTCCACCGGGCAGTTGACGGTACAGGGGATGCCGCTGATGGGCGATGGCGGGCCGATTGAAGTCCCTCCGTCGTCGGAGATCACTATCGCCGCCGACGGCACAATCTCGGCGCTGAATGCTGGCGACCCACCTAATACCATTGCGCAGATAGGTCGCCTGAAATTGGTGAAAGCTGATGCGCGTGAAGTGATGCGCGGTGACGACGGTCTGTTCCATCTGACGCCAGAAACACGGCAACAGCGTGGCAACCAACTGCAGAACGATCCGCTGGTGCGGGTCATGCCGGGGGTGCTTGAGGGCAGTAACGTCAAGCCGATGGAGACCATGGTCGACATGATCGCCAACGCCCGTCGTTTTGAAATGCAAATGAAGGTCATCCACAGCGTGGATGAAAACGAACAGCGCGCCAACTCATTGTTATCAATGAGCTAAGTAGCAAGGAAATAATCAATGATCCCATCGTTATGGATTGCCAAAACCGGTCTGGATGCGCAGCAGACCAATATGGACGTGATCGCCAACAACCTGGCTAACGTCAGCACCAACGGTTTCAAACGCCAACGCGCAGTGTTTGAAGATCTGTTGTACCAGACTATGCGTCAGCCGGGGGCGCAATCCTCCGAGCAAACCACGCTGCCTTCCGGTCTGCAGATCGGCACCGGCGTACGTCCAGTGGCGACCGAACGTCTGCATAGCCAGGGTAACCTGTCGCAGACCAACAACAGCAAGGACGTTGCCATCAAGGGGCAGGGTTTCTTCCAGGTCATGTTGCCAGATGGCAGCCAGGCCTATACCCGTGATGGTTCGTTCCAGATTGATCAGAATGGTCAGCTAGTGACCGCCAGCGGTTTCCAGGTACAACCGGCGATCACCATACCGGCCAATGCCTTGAGTATCACTGTCGGCCGCGATGGCATCGTCAGCGTCACACAGCAGGGGCAAACCGCCGCTCAGCAGGTGGGACAACTGACATTGACCACCTTCGTAAACGACAGTGGTCTGGAAAGCGTCGGTGAGAACCTGTATCAGGAAACCCAAAGCTCAGGTGCACCTAACGAAAGCACTCCGGGGCTCAACGGTGCCGGCTTGCTGTATCAGGGTTATGTGGAAACCTCCAACGTCAACGTGGCGGAAGAGTTGGTCAACATGATCCAGACCCAGCGCGCTTATGAGATCAACAGTAAGGCGGTATCGACCTCCGATCAGATGCTGCAAAAACTGACGCAACTGTAATTGACGGGCGCAGCATGCTGCGCCCGTAACCCCAATTTCGTGAAACAAAGGCGATACCCGTGGTAACCACATATTCAATGGCAACCCTGCCGCGGCAGGGAAAACGCTGGCTGGCGGGAATGATGATGCTGACGCTGAGCGGCTGCGCTTACATTCCGCATAAACCTTTGGTGGATGGGACTACCACGGCGCAGCCTGCGCCGGCGGGGGCGCCGGTACCGAACGGTTCTATTTTCCAGACGGTACAGCCGATGAACTACGGCTATCAGCCGCTGTTTGAAGATCGTCGTCCGCGCAACGTTGGTGACACCCTGACCATCGTGCTACAGGAAAACGTGAGTGCCAGCAAGAGCTCATCCGCCAACGCCAGTCGCAACGGTGCCAGCAAATTCGGCGTTGCCACATCACCGCGTTATCTGGACGGCTTATTGGGCAATGCACGTGCCGATATGGACATTTCCGGCGACAGCACCTTCGGTGGCAAGGGCGGGGCCAACGCCAACAATACCTTCAGCGGCACCATTACCGTGACGGTTAACCAGGTCTTGGTCAACGGCAACCTGCACGTGGTGGGGGAAAAACAGATCGCCATCAATCAGGGCACTGAATTCATTCGTTTCTCCGGGGTGGTCAACCCGCGCACCATCAGCGGCAGCAACTCTGTTACCTCTACTCAGGTGGCGGATGCGCGTATTGAATACGTCGGTAACGGCTATATCAATGAGGCGCAGACCATGGGCTGGTTACAACGCTTCTTCTTAAATGTTTCGCCGTTTTAAATACAGGCTATTTTACTTGCCATTTTGAGGTTGGGCAGTGCTCGGAAGGGCGATGTACTCTGTGTACGCATCATTCTACCGCGCTGCCTGTCCCCAAACTGCCCCGCGTCAATAATGCCTGTTAGGTAGGGTGAATGAGGTCACAATGTTAAATAAAATTCTAATGGCGCTGCTGATTAGCGCAATGAGTCTGCCGGTGGCGGCAGAGCGCATTCGCGATCTGGTTACGGTGCAAGGGGTTCGCGATAACGCCCTGATTGGTTACGGGCTGGTTGTGGGGCTGGACGGCTCTGGCGACCAGACCATGCAGACACCGTTCACCACCCAGAGCCTGAGCAATATGCTGTCGCAACTGGGCATCACCGTGCCTCCGGGCACCAATATGCAGCTGAAAAATGTGGCGGCCGTCATGGTCACCGCCAAGTTGCCGCCGTTTTCACGTACCGGGCAGAATATTGACGTGGTGGTGTCCTCAATGGGTAACGCCAAGAGCCTGCGTGGCGGCACTTTGCTGATGACCCCGCTGAAGGGGGTGGATAATCAGGTCTATGCATTGGCGCAGGGCAACGTGCTGGTCGGGGGCGCTGGCGCATCAGCCGGTGGTAGCAGCGTGCAAGTCAACCAACTGGCGGGTGGCCGTATCAGCAATGGCGCGACCATTGAACGAGAACTGCCAACGACCTTCGGTGCCGGCGGGGTGATTAACCTACAGCTTAATGATGAAGATTTTACGCTGGCGCAGCAGATCAGTGACGCTATCAACCGCCAGCGTGGGGGCGGTACCGCTTCACCGTTGGATGCCCGCACCATTCAGGTGTTGGTGCCACAGGGCAACAGCTCACAAGTACGCTTCCTGGCGGAAATCCAGAACATTAACGTCAGCGTTGGGGCGATTGACGCCAAGGTGATAATCAATTCACGAACCGGTTCGGTCGTGATGAATCGCGATGTAATCCTGGATTCTTGTGCTGTAGCGCAGGGCAATTTGTCAGTGGTGGTCGATCGACAAAATACCGTCAGCCAGCCAACGACGCCGTTTGGCGGCGGGCAGACGGTGGTGACGCCAAATACCCAGATCTCCGTACAACAGCAGGGTGGCTCGCTGCAAAAGGTTAATGCCAGTGCCAACCTGAACAACGTGATCCGTGCGCTGAATGCACTGGGGGCCACGCCGATCGATCTGATGTCGATCCTACAGGCGATGCAAAGTGCCGGTTGCTTGCGCGCTAAGCTGGAAATTATCTGATGGCCGGTGATTTGATGGCGATGTCGGGCGCGGCCTATGACGCCCAGGCGCTAAATGGGTTGAAGCGTGACGCGGCCGCGGATCCGCAAGGTAACCTGAAACAGGTGGCCCAGCAGGTTGAAGGCATGTTCGTGCAGATGATGCTAAAGAGCATGCGCGCCGCACTACCGCAGGACGGGGTGTTGAGCAGCGATCAAACGCGGCTTTACACCTCAATGTATGACCAGCAGATCGCCCAGCAGATGTCGCAGAAAGGACTCGGGCTGGCCGACATGATGGTCAAACAGATGGGCAATGCCAATACTGTGCCGAGTGAAACTGCGGGCTTGTCGCCGATGGCGTTGGACAATGAGGTGCTGCAAACGCTGCCAAATCAGGCGCTGGAGCAGATGATCCGCCGTGCGGTGCCGAAAGCACCCTCGGCGGCGCCATTGACGCTAAATAACGGCAACTTTGTTGCCCGTCTGTCGATCCCGGCGCGTGTCGCCAGCCAGCAGAGCGGCATTCCGCATCAGCTGATTGTCGCGCAGGCAGCGTTGGAGTCAGGTTGGGGTCAACGCGAGATCCCGACTGCCGAAGGGACGCCGAGTTATAACCTGTTCGGTATTAAGGCGGGCGGCAACTGGGACGGCCCGGTTACCGAGATCACCACCACCGAGTTTGAACAGGGGGCGGCGAAGAAAATCAAGGCGAAATTCCGCGTTTACGGGTCTTACGTTGAGGCGATGGCCGACTACGTCAAACTGCTGACCAACAATCCGCGCTATGCCGATGTGGCCAACGCTCGCAGTCCTGAACAGGCGGCACATGCGTTGCAGCGGGCCGGGTACGCCACTGACCCACAATATGCCAACAAGTTGGTCAGTGTCATTCAGCAGATGAAAAACACGGGCGAACAGGTAATAAAAGCCTACACCCATGACTTGAAGGATCTGTTCTAAACCCCTTTCATTCTTGACGTTACTACGCCGTTAGCTGTTTGTTGTTATTCGGCCCCTTTGTGGGCCTGATCCCTTACGGGCCACATGGCCGGGGTGTCACCCCCGGTCATGTAGCTGGCCCAGTTCCCGGGGAGTGCTTTGTTGGCACGCTGATGATTTTGGAATTTGCGAAAGTGATGAATCATGAATAAAGGCCAGCAATTCCCTATCAAGTTTCCCCGTTTTTTGCCGATAACCGAGACAGGCTGAGCGAAAAGGCTCAGCAGCTTAATTGAACCCTGTGGGCCACCGGCACCGCAGCAAAAGGAATTCTTATGTCCAATAGCTTAATCAATACCGCGATGAGCGGGCTGAATGCGGCTCAGGTGGCGCTCAGTACCGTCAGTAACAACATTTCCAACTACAACGTGGTTGGCTATAACCGCCAGACTGCCATCCTGGCGCAGAACGGTGGCTTAAGCACCATGAACGGTTTTATCGGCAACGGCGTGACCGTCACCAGCGTGAATCGCGAATACAACCAGTTCATCACTAATCAGCTGCGCAGTGCGCAAAGCAATGCGGAAGCGCAGGGCACTTACTACGATAAAATCTCACAGATCGACAACTTGCTGGCGAGCAAAACCAACACCTTGTCGACCAACATGCAGGACTTCTTCACCAACCTGCAAAATATCGTCAGCCATCCTGGCGACGATGCATCGCGTCAAACCGTGCTGGGCAAGGCCAACGGTCTGGTTAACCAGTTCAACAACACGGACAAGTATCTGCGTGATATGGACAGTGGTGTTAATCAGCAGATCAGTGATAGCGCGCAGCAGATCAACAGCTACAGCCAGCAGATCGCTAACCTGAACGATGAGATTACCCGTCTGCGTGGCAGCGGCGGCGAGCCGAATGCGTTGCTGGATCAGCGAGATCAACTGGTGACGGACCTGAATAAAGTGGTTGGTGTACAAGTGACTCAGCAAGATGGCGACGCCTACACGGTTTCATTTGCCAACGGCCTGACACTGGTACAAGGCAGTACCACCTACCAGGTAGCGGCGGTGCCTTCCAGCAGCGATCCTGCCCGCATGACCCTGGGGTATGACCGTGGCCATGGCGCTACTGAAGTACCTGAGAGCCAGATTAACAGTGGCAACCTGAGTGGTGTGCTCAAATTCCGCAGCGAAACGTTGGATGGTGCCCGTAATCAACTGGGGCAAATTGCGCTGGCGTTAGCGGACAGCTTTAACCAGCAGCACCGTGAAGGTTTCGATCTGAATGACGATGCCGGTACCGATTTCTTCAGCTTCGGCGGCGGCCGCGTGGTGGATAACACCCGTAATACCGGTGATGCGTCATTGTCGGTGTCTTACACCGATACCAGCAAAGTGAAAGCTAATGATTATCGCGTTGAGTTTGACGGCAGCAATTGGCAGGTGAGCCGTTTGCCGGACAACGTCAAGGTCAATGCCACTGCGGGCACAGATGCCGATGGCAAGCCGACGCTGAGCTTTGATGGGTTGCAGGTCGGTATTGACGGCAACGCTAAGGCTAAAGACAGCTTTACCGTGAAGCCGGTGAGTGATGTAGCGGGGACTCTGAAGGTCGCCATTACCGACACCTCAAAAATTGCTGCTTCCAATAAAGAAGGCAGTGGCCGCGGTAACAATGAAAACATCACGAAACTGATCGATCTGCAAACCCAGAAGTTGGTGGACGGTAAAGCGACCTTTAGCGGCGCCTACGCCGGTTTGGTCAGCAGTATTGGTAACCAGACCGCATCAGCCAAAGTGGCGACGACCTCACAGGCTAACATCGTCACGCAATTGGCCAGACAACAACAGTCGATTTCAGGCGTCAACCTGGACGAAGAGTACGGTGAGCTGTTGCGTTTCCAGCAATATTACATGGCTAACGCGAAGGTGGTTGAAACCGCCAGCTCCCTGTTTGACACCTTGTTAAGCATCCGTTGATTTAACCGCAGTCCGGCCTCTGACACGGAGGTCGGCCGCTCATTTTGAGGAACCTACAGCATGCGCATGAGTACCAGCATGATGTATCAACAAAACATGTCCGGCATCACTGGCAACCAGTCGCTGTTTATGAAGGCTGCTGAACAGTTGTCGACGGGCAAACGGGTGATCAATCCATCCGACGATCCGCTGGCGGCATCGCAGGCGGTGATGTTGTCGCAGTCCCAGGCTGAGAATAACCAGTATACGCTGGCGCGCACTTTTGCCCGTCAGAACGTGTCGATGGAAGAAACCGTGCTGGCTGGCGCCACATCCACTATCGCCGATATCAAATCGTTGATCGTCAACGCTGGCGGCACCGAAAGCGATAACGATCGTGATTCACTGGCTACTCAATTGCAGGGACTGAAAGATCAGTTGCTCAATCAGGCCAACAGCACCGATGGCAACGGCAACTACATGTTCGGCGGTTATGTGAATGACAAGGCGCCGTTTGTCGATGAAGGCGGCACTGTGAGCTACAAAGGCGGCGACAAGGCGGTCCAGCAGAAGGTGGACGCTAACCGTACCATGACCATCGGACATCCTGGTAACGAGGTGTTCATGTCGCTGACCAGTAACCCGAAACCTGAACCGGACGGCAGCGCGCCAGTTTCCAACGTCTTCGAGAGCATCGACATTGCATTGAAAGCGTTAAAAACACCGCTGCAGGACGCAGACGATGCCACCAAGCAACAGGTGACCGATGCCCTGGCCAAGGCTAACCGCGGCATGGACAACTCCTACAATAAGGTGCTTAGCGTGCGTGCCGAACTGGGCAGCCAATTGCAAGAGATGGATCAGTTGGACAGCATCGGTAAAGAGCGCGACATGTCCACTCAAATTCAGATGAGTGCACTGACGGACGCGGATCTGGCTGAGTCGATCTCAGCTTACTTTATGCAACAGGCCGCGTTGCAGGCATCATACAAGACCTTCGGCGACATGCAGGGTATGTCGCTGTTCCAAATGAACCGCTAATTCCCGTCGTTTTTCACGTTGAAGTAGAGAACCAACCATACCCTTTGTCTCTCAAGCTAAAGCTAGAGAGACGAAGGGGCACTCTTTGGGTGTGCTTAGAAGACCTTATCGCTGTAACACAGGGGAAGGGGATTCTTGAAACCGGGCGCACTTTTTTGGCACGTCACTCTTTCCCCCACTAAGGTTTGAGTGACGTGCCTTTTTTTCGACAGACACACAAAATAGATGTGTCACATCCGCCTTATTTAACGTTGGGAAACGCCAAGGTATTTATTGCGGACTGAGGAATAATTACAGATGTTATATATCCATAATTAATTATAGCTGCCGGGTTATTTTTTCTTTTTAACCATTTTCCATTTCCCATCATTTGCTGATGGACAGAGTGCAATTTGAATTCGGTTGGTTGCCCAGTGTGCCAGGCCCAAAGCTCGACGTGCTCTTCTGTTGGTTTTCGCTTTCATTTCTATGCTCCTGAGAGTAGAGGTAAAAACACCGCAGATAATAAATGCGTCCGCCCCGCCGGCTGACCCCGGTGAGCGACTATTTTTATCCTTGTGGATGCTGGATGAATACCATTTTTATTTTTACTTCCCTGTGGATTTTTTTATTTAATCTCACTCCTTTATTTTATTCTGTGATGGCTAACGGATTGGTAGGGTGGTTTTCTACTGATGGCTTTATATTTAATAAGGTCATTCTAAGGGGGGTATTTTATTATTCAAGGCAATAAAAATAATCGAAGCCAAATAGTGTTTATCTGTTTTTTTCAACTTTTTATAGCGAGAAAGGGTATTTACTGCCAGTTTGTTCGGAGAGGAGCGGCCGTTAAGCCGCATAAGTAGGATGACGTTAAGGCGTCATGTTGCTGAGAACATCGGCCAGACGATCAAAGAATTCGCCGAAAAGGTGCTCACAAAATGGCGCTAACATCGGCATCATCATGCCTATGGTCATAATGCCAATCGTCATGGTGACCGGGAAACCGATAACAAACACCGACAGCTGAGGGGTCATGCGATTGAGCAGGCCAAGTGCCAGGTTCAGCGTTAGTAACAGGCAAATCAGCGGTAATGCCAGCATCATGCCATTGATGAAAATCAATGAGCCCACCTGAGTGAGCGCCAGAAATCCATTGCCATTCAAAGGCTCGGCCTGGATCGGCAGGGTATGAAAACTGTCCACTAACAGTGAAATCAACCACAGGTGGCCGTTGAAGCTGAGGAACAGCAACATGGCCAGTAAGTTGAGTAGCCGCGCCAAGACCGGCGTATTCGGCCCGCCACTGGGGTCAAAGAAGGTGGCGAACGACAGACCCATCTGCATGCCGATCACCTCGCCAGCCAAGCGTATCGCCGCGAAGGCAAATTGCATCGTCAGGCCCAGCGCTACACCGATCAGTATTTGCTGAGCCGCCAGCCACAATCCGGCTACAGAGAAAATAGGGACAGTACTGATGGGCAACCCGGGTGCAATCAGTATGACGATCAGCCCGCCCAGACCAACCTTGACCTTCTTGCTGATTTGCTTTTCGCTGAATACCGGTGCGGTGCTGATTAGCGCCAGAATACGCAGCAATGGCCAGAAGTATTGGCTTAGCCAGACGCCAAACTGCGCGCTGTCAAATGTGAGCATGATTAACCAATCAGATTTGGCAGGTTAGTGAACAGCGTGCGCATATAATCCAGCAGCAGGTTCAACATCCATGGACCGGCAATCACGATGGTGGCGACCACTGCCAGAATTTTTGGAATGAACGACAGCGTCATTTCGTTAATCTGGGTGGCGGCCTGCAGCAGGCTGACCACCAGGCCGCTGACCAGTGCGGCGAGCAGCATGGGGGCCGCCAGCGCCAGCGCCACTTTCATCGCTTCGGTGCCCAGTGCCATGACCGATTCGGGTGTCATTATGCTTCCTTCAGAGGTGGCGTGAGCGCCGGGTTACGAGTAAAAACTTTGCGCCAGTGAGCCGAGCAACAGCTGCCAGCCATCGACCAGCACAAACAACATCAGTTTGAACGGTAGCGAGATGGTCGCCGGCGGTACCATCATCATCCCTAACGCCATCAAGACGCTGGCGACCACCAGATCGATAATCAGGAAGGGAATAAATACGGTGAAACCAATTTGGAACGCCGTTTTTAGCTCGCTGGTGACGTAGGCAGGCAACAGAATACGCATAGGTACTGCTTCCGGCCCGGCCAGTGGTGGTTGGTTGGCGAGTTTGGCGTACAGTGCCAGATCGGTTTCACGTGTTTGACGCAGCATAAACTCGCGCAGCGGTTGTGAACCTTTATCCAGGGCCACATCCAAACCGATTTTATCCTGACTGAACGGCAAATAAGCGTCCTGATAGACCTTGTCGAACACCGGTGACATGATAAAAAAGGTCAGGAACAAGGCCAGTCCCAACATCACCTGGTTCGGCGGTGCTGACGGGGTGCCCAGCGCATTGCGTAACAGCCCAAGGACAATGATGATGCGGGTGAAACTGGTCATCATCAGCAACATAGCGGGCAGGAAACTGAGCGACGTCAGCAACACCAGTGTTTGCACCGGCAATGACCAGCTTTGGCCGCCATTGGCCAGTGGCTGGCTGATCAGCCCAGGCAGTTGCGCGAAAGCCGCCGGGCTGGCTAACAGCAGGGCAGTGGCTATTCCGTAAAGGCATTTTTTGCCCCGGACAAACGAGGCGATATAAGGAACGAGGAATTTCATGCCGATTTTTCCGGACGTTTCAGAACTTTTTGCATCAGTTGGCGAAAATCAGCCGGTGGCGCAGTGTCGGCTGCGGTGCTGTCTTGCGGTGGCGCGGGCAGGGTATGTAAAGGGGTGATTTGCTGGGCGGTGACGCCCAACACCAGCAGGGTATTATCCACCTCGATCACCACCACGCGCTCCCGTTGCCCAACCTGACAACTGGCGCGCAGATTAAGCAGTTTGCTGTTACGCGCCTGTGGGGCAAACCCCAGACGACGGAAAAGCCAACCGGCCAGCAGGATCAATAACAGGATACCGCCAAGCGCAGTGCTGACTTGCATCAGCACTGAACCGGCCGGCAGTGCCGGCGCGGAAGGTTGCAAAGTGCCTGCGTTAGGCGCGGTCGTGCTTGGATTCATCAGCGGCTCAGGCGGCGCATGCGCTCAGAAGGAGTGATGATGTCGGTAATGCGCACGCCAAACTTGTCGGCCACGACCACGACTTCGCCTTGGGCAATCAGATAACCGTTGATCATAATATCCAGCGGTTCACCCGCCAGCCCGTCCAACGCCACGACAGATCCCTGCGACAGACGTAGCAGCTCTTTAATGGTCATTTTGGTGCGGCCCAGTTCGACGGTCAATTTGACCGGGATGTCCAGGATCAGATCGATATCCTGCAGGCTGCCGCTTGCATCCTGCGGTTCCAGCGATTTAAACACGGCGTCACTCGCAGACGTTTTTTCAGTAGCTTGCTGTTCGTTAAACGCATCAGCCCACAGATCGTCCACGGATTCCTTTCCTTCGCCAGACGGTTGCTTAGGATCACTCATTTGGGCTGTTCCTCACTCAGAGCATTCAAAATAGGGTTAATCAAATGTTCAACACGCAGGGCGTATTGCCCGTTTAACGTGCCATATTGGCTGGTCAGAACCGGTACGCCGTCCACGTGGGCAATCAGGCGGTCCGGTTTATCAATCGGTAATACGTCCCCTGGCTGCAACTTCAGGATCTTCGACAGCCGCATTGGGATATCGACGAAGTTGGCAATCAGTTCCAGTTCGGAATGCTGTACCTGCTTCACCAATGTTTCACGCCAGTGGCTGTCTTCCTGCCGTGAGTTTTCCAACGGCGGGTTGGTGAGCAGTTCGCGGAGCGGTTCGATCATTGCAAACGGAATACAGATATTGAACTCACCGCTCAGCGCACCGATCTCCACCTGGAACGGCGTGGTAACCACAATGTCGTTCGGTGAGGTGGTGATATTGGTGAATTTCACCTGCATTTCAGCACGAACGTATTCCACATTAATCTTGTAAATCGCGCTCCAGGCGTCGCCGTAAGCATCCAGAGCCAGGCGTAGCATGCGCTTAATCACCCGCTGTTCAGTGGGTGTAAACTCGCGGCCTTCCACTTTCGTTGGAAAGCGTCCGTCGCCGCCGAACAGGTTATCGACAGCGATAAAAACCAGACTCGGTGCGAACACGAATAATGCTGTGCCACGCAGCGGGTTCAGGTGCACCAGGTTGAGGTTGGTCGGCACCGGCAGATTACGGGCAAATTCGTGATACGGCTGGATCTTGATCGGGCCGACGGTGATGTCCGGGCTACGACGCAGCAGGTTGAACAACCCCATGCGGAACTGCCGGGCAAAACGTTCATTGATGATTTCCAGCGCGTGCAGACGCTCGCGTACCACGCGGCGCTGGGTGGTCGGATCGTACGGCTTGACCTCGCTCTCGTTGCTGGTGACGGCTTCGGGTTCATCACCCGCGCTGTCGCCGTTGAGCAAGGCGTCGATCTCTGCCTGTGAAAGAATGCTGTCGCCCATAGTGATTACCGCAATATGAAGGCAGTGAACAGCACATCGCTGACCACCTGCTTCGGTTGTCCCTTAACCAGCGGCGGGCTAAGCACGTCCTTAATCTGCGCCACCAGTTGCTGCTTCCCTTGTTCGCTGCTCAGTTGGCCCGCTTCCTGACGAGACAGCAGCATCAGCAGACGACTGCGCACCTCGGGCAGAAAATCGTTCAGTTGGCGGCGAGTATTTTCGTCCGGCAAACGTAATGTCAGACCGATATACAACACGCGATCGGGGTTGTTATCGGGCGTCATCAGATTGACGGTGAACGTGTCCAGCGGCATAAATACCGGTGCGGCCGGGGGTTGTGGTTTGGCGGCAGGCTGCGCGCCGCTCTGGTGCTGCTTGAGTTGCCACCAGCTATAACCGGCCGCGCCGCTGGTGACGACGGCGATCAACACCAGCAGGATGACCAGAAGGGAGCGTTTTGGTGCTGCCGGTAGGGTATTTTGAGACATAGCTAAATCAAATTCCTGTTTTGGTTTTGCAAGTGACCGCCATGTTGAACGAACCCTGAAAACCATCGGGCATAGCGCGCGCAAAAGCCACACGCATGACATGTAACGGTATTATCGCGTCTATTCCGGCGCGCAATAGCCAGAATAGACAGAGAAAAGCGTGCCAGCTTGGACGTTTGCAGTGACTCAGGCGAAAATATCAACGCCACTGACTGCGCGGGCCATGGACTGCAATTCCACCGGGGCACTGAGAGCATCGGCGGTCAGATTGCTGTCACCGTGGCGATCGCGGTAATCCGATCGGCCCTGTTGCTCTGCATGTTGTTGCTGTGCCTGTTGCCACTGAGGTGTGGACTCCCCCCCGACGCTGCTTTGCCCCAGATTGATGCCGCTCTCGGCCAATGCATGACGCAGTTGGGGAAGGGCGGCTTCGACGGCGGAGCGTACCTGGCCGTGCGCAGAGGCAATGTGCAGGTGCGCCTGATTGTCATCGAGCTTGAGGGTGATTTGCAGCGCCCCCAGCTCTTGCGGATGCAACCGCAGTTCGGCACTTTGCTGGCCGTTACGATGGAACATCAACACTTGCTGATTCAAAGCCTGTTGCCATTCTGGGCTGCCAAGTTGAGCGTTCAACTGAGGTGTTGGTGGGGCAGTGACCAGCGAAGTGGCTGGTGCGGGCGCGGCTACCGGGCTGGACACTGGTGGTGCCATATGAGGATTGAGCTGGGCCTGAGGTTGCGTATCTGCGCTGAATTTCAGCGAGGCGGTATCCATCTTGTCATGGATTGCGGCTGAGGCTGTCTGTTGCGGGATGTTCTCAGCACGGCTTTCAACATGTGGTGACTCTTTGGTCAGCGTTGTCGCGGTTTTCTGTGCGTTGGTTATCGGGCTACCAGAGGCGTCAGATTGTTGACCCAGTGCGGCAGGTTGAGTGGCATCCGGGTCACCTTCAATGGTCAGTTTGGCAGTGTCCGGTGCAGAAGGGGGAGCGGCCATGGGCAGCATGGCAAACAGGGCTTGCAGTGTGGCGGCGTCAATCTCACCGGCAGGCCGCAGAGCGGCGTCTTGAGACGGCTGACTAGACGGGAGATCTTCGCTGGTGTCGCTCGCCAACTGCGGACTGTCACTTAGTAACGACGGCGCAATAAGCCCATCTCGCTCGCCGAATGCGGCCAGTAGCTGAGTCAATTGGTTGCGGCTGAGCGGTGCTGATTCATCTTCTGCGCTCAGTGCCATGGGTGACAGTTTTCCTGCAGACTTATCGGCAGGCAGTACGCGAGCACCGAGCAATTGGGCAAAGGCGGAGGAGAGTGACGACTCGTCCAACGACAGCTGCGTGTCCGGCAGTAAGCCTGTATCGCTCTGGGTCGATATGCCTGGCAAAGCGTTGAGGTTCATTGATGTAGATTCCTTTGTGCACTGCGTTGAGCGAACTCATCCATCAGTTTTTGATCCCGTTTGTTCTCCAACTGCTGCTCCGCGCTTTGGGCGCGGCTGTGCAGGGTTTCGAAGGCATTCAGCCGCTGCTGTTTGTCCTGCCACTGTTTCATGGCGTGGTCCACCTTCTGCCCCCACTGCGTCAGTTGTTGTCGATGTTGGGTAATGGCCTGTTCCAGCGTGCCGATAAACTGCTGGTAGTTCTGCCAATTGGACGACTCCATGCCGCCACTCAGTTGGTTATTCAGCTTCTGTCGGTACTCATCCTGATAATTGAGCAGCATGGAAAGCTGCTGTTCAGCGGCTTGTTGTGCCTTGCGTACCTGGCCCAATTGCTGCGTTGCCTGTTCCACCGCATCCTGCGCCAGATCGCGCAGGGTAATGAGGGGTGACTGTGGTTTCATCGGATTTGCGCCTTTAGTGACGTTAAACGATCAACTGTTGTAGCTGTTGGCAGGCGTCGTCGTAACCGCTGCGTTCGAAAATACCCTGCTGCAGATAGGCCTCCATCTGCGGATACAGCGTCATGGCTTTATCCAGCAGTGGATCGCTGCCTGCGACGTAGGCACCGACGCTGATCAAGTCACGGTTACGCTGATAGCTGGCCAGCATCTGTTTGAAGTTGCGTACCCGGCGGTAGTGCTCGTCGTCAATCAGTGACGTCATGGCACGGCTGATCGAGGCTTCAATGTCGATCGCCGGGTAGTGACCGGCTTCGGCAAGCCGTCGCGATAGCACGACGTGCCCGTCAAGAATGGCACGCGCCGAATCGGCAATCGGATCCTGCTGGTCATCGCCCTCGGTCAGCACGGTATAAAAGGCGGTAATTGATCCCCCGCCGCTAATGCCGTTACCGGCACGTTCGACCAGTGCCGGCAATTTGGCAAAGACGGACGGTGGATAGCCTTTGGTTGCCGGAGGTTCGCCGATAGCCAGGGCGATCTCACGCTGCGCCATGGCATAACGGGTTAGCGAATCCATAATCAGCAGTACGTGTTGGCCACGATCGCGGAAGTCTTCGGCGATACGGGTGGCGTAGGCGGCCCCTTGCATACGCAGTAAAGGGGAAACATCCGCCGGTGCGGCAATGACTACCGAACGTGCTCGACCTTCAGGGCCAAGAATGTTTTCGATAAAGTCTTTGACCTCGCGGCCGCGTTCACCGATGAGGCCGACGACGATCACATCGGCCTGGGTGTAACGCGCCATCATGCCCAGCAGTACGCTTTTCCCCACGCCGGAACCGGCAAACAGACCCATACGTTGGCCGCGACCGACGGTCAACAGGCCATTGATGGTGCGTACGCCGACGTCCAGCACCTGTTCGATCGGCGTACGTTGCAGTGGGTTGAACGGGGCAGTGATCAAGGGCGCGCGATAGCCGGTTTCCGGGGCCGGTAGGCCGTCGAGCGGTTTGGCGCTACCGTCGAGCACGCGTCCCAGTAATGCCGGCCCAAGTGGCAATTGTTTGCTGGCACTTTGCCCTTCCGACGAGACCCGGGCATAAACCCGGGCGCCAGGGACAATGCCTTCCACTTCTTCCAAAGGCATCAGGAACAGCCGCTGACCGTTAAAACCGACCACTTCGCTTTCCACTTCCTGAACTTCACCGGCGTCGTGACGTTCGATCAGGCAGGTAGCGCCTATCGGCAATTGCAGCCCGGTGGCTTCGAGTACCAACCCGGTAGCGCGTGTCAGACGGCCATAGCGACGTACCGTCGGGGTGTGCGCGATGCGTTTTTCCAGCGTGTCCAGTGACGTCAGCCAGCGGCCGAGGCGCAGGGTCATTACACGTCTCCCGGTGCGGCAAGGCGGCAGAGTTCATGCCAGCGTGTTGCCAGGCTGGCGTCGAGGTCGCCTTCATCGGCACTGACCTTGCAACCACCTGGGTGTAATTGGCCATCAGCCAGCAGTCGCCAGCCGTGCAGGCTGAGCGTCGCGCCTAATTGTTGCTCTATCCGCTGATAATCATCTGGATGAACACGTAACTGCGGTTTGCCACTGAACATCGGTTCTTGTTGGATCAACTGCTGGATTTGCGCCAGCAGGGCGGTCCCGTCACACACGGGCGGCTGACCGAGCACCTGCTTGGCGGCGGTCAACGCCAATTGCATAAGACGCGAGGCGATAACGCTATCGAGCGCGTCCAGCGTGTGCTGAAATTCGGTCACCAGTTGTTGCCAGTGGGCGGTCAGAGGCTGTTGCTGCTGTTGTGCCTCCAGCAAACCCTGCTGACGACCTTCTTCCATTCCGGCCTGAAATCCTGCGTCGTAACCCTTTTGGTGGCCGTCAGCATAGCCAAGCTGCTGGCCCTGCTGCTCTGCCTGCAAGCGCAACTGGGCCAATTGCTGTTCCTGGACGACAGTGTCGTCCATTGGAATACTGTAAGTTTCCGCCACCGGCAACGGGGCGATCTCTGGCTTGGGTTCATTCAGATCATTAAGCGACCATGGCTGCCAGGGCAGGGTGTTAATGCGATCAGACATAGGTGTCCTCGCCACCGCCGATAATCATTTCGCCGGTTTCTGCCAAACGGCGAACCACCAACAGGATGGCTTTCTGTTCGTTCTCTACCTGCGACATGCGTACCGGGCCACGGTTGGCCAGATCGTCGCGCAGAATGTCGGCGGCGCGTTGCGACATGTTTTTGAGGAACTTCTCGCGCAGCGGCTGTTCCGCGCCTTTGAGCGCAACCAGCAAGGATTCGCCTTCCACTTCCTGCAACAGGCGCTGGATACTGCGATCGTCGACTTCCACCAGGTTTTCGAACAGGAACATCTCGTCGATAATTTTCTGCGCCAGCTCACCGTCGTACTCGCGCATAGCGTCGATAACGGCTTCTTCCTGCTGCGTTTTCATCAGGTTGATGATCTCGGCTGCGGTACGTACCCCGCCCATTTTGCTGCGCTTGAGGTTTTGACCATCGAGCAAGTTGTTCAGAACTTCGGTCAGTTCCGCCAGCGCTGCCGGCTGTACACCACCGAAAGTGGCGATACGCAACATCACGTCGTTGCGCAGTCGCTCGTCGAACAGCGCCAAAATGTCTGCCGCCTGACCCCGTTTCAGGTGAACCAAAATGGTCGCGATGATTTGTGGGTGTTCGTCGCGGATCAGATCGGCGGCGCTCATCGGCTCCATAAAGTTCAGTGTTTCCATGCCGGTGGTGGTCTCGCGAGATTCGAGAATATCCTCCAACAGGCTTGAAGCACGCTCTTCACCCAACGCTTTGACCAGCACAGAACGTAGGTAGTCGCTCGCGTTAACGCTCAGCGCTGCATATTGTTCGGCGTCATCTTCAAACTCGCGCAGTATTTCGTGCAACTGCTTGTGCGATACCTGACTCATGCTGGCCATGGTGCCACTCAACTGCTGGACTTCACGCGAGGAGAGGTGTTTAAACACCTCGGCGGCGCGATCTTCACCCAGCGTCATCAACAGGATGGCGCTTTTTTCGGTTCCGGTCAGACTCATAGTTCGTTACTCATCCATTGGCGGATTACCAGAGCGACCACACGCGGGTCTTTATCAGCCAGATCGCGGATCCGCTGGCTCTGGACTTCTGCACTGACGCGCTGCTGCGATTTACGGTGCTGCGCCAGCTCCTCATTACTCTGTTTCGTGCTGTCGGCTGGTTTAACCATTGGCGCATTGGCGGCGGCAAGCGCGGCCTTTTGCACAGCCTGACGATTTTGCAGTTGCGGCCGTACCAGCTTGCGCCAAAGCAGCCAAGCGACCAGCAGTACCAGCAGATAGCGGCCCGCGTCGAACAGACGATCGATAAATGACTGGCTTTGCCAGAATGGCAGCTCACCACCAGTGACTTCGTTATCAGTGAACGGTGCGTTGACCACATTAAGGGTATCGCCACGGGCACTGGAGAAGCCCATGGATTCACGCACCAGGGATTCGATCTGCGCCAACTGATCTTTGCTCATCGGTAATGGCTTGCCATTTTTATCCGTGCCGCTGTAGTTGACCACCACCGCAACCGACAGCCGCTGCACCGTCCCGGCTTTTTGCTGGGTATGGCGAATGGTGCGATCGACCTCGTAGTTGGTGGTTTCATCGTGACGGCTATTCTGCGGCCCAGTAGCAGCACTGCGTGGCGCGGCAGTATTGGCAGTGTTGGCGTTATTGCCAGCGGCAGCCGGTTTAGCGGTTTCAATCGGGGCAACAGCGGGGGCACTAGGTTGATTCGACAGAGCACCCGGTACGCCGCCGACTTGTGGCCCACCAATTTGATCGCTTTGGCTCATTTGCTTCGAGCGTACAGCGGCTTTATTCGGTAGCTGATTCGGTTGGTATTCTTCGTCAGTTTGCTCGCGGGTCGCAAAATCGATCTGCGCGGTGACCTGGGCACGCACGTTGGCGCTGCCGACCATCGGTGCCAGAATGGCTTCGATCCGTCGTTGGTAGCGGTTTTCTACTTCGTTGGCATATTTCAGCTGTGCCGCGTTCAGATCGCGACCGGCGCCGTCAGACTGGGTCAGCAGGCGACCTGATTGATCGACCACCGTAACGTTGCCCGGCGGCAAACCAGCAACGCTGCTTGAAATCATATAAACGATAGCGTTGATCTGGCCGTCATCTAATGCGCGGCCGGGTTGTAGCGTCAGTGTCACCGACGCGGAAGGCGATTTTTGCTCACGAACAAACAACGAAGGTTTTGGCAAAGCCAAATGCACTCGGGCGTTTTGTACCGGTCCCAGTGATTCGATGGTGCGTGACAGTTCACCTTCCAGCGCACGCTGGTAGTTGATTTGCTCGCTGAACTGGCTGATGCCGAATTTTTCCTGATCCAGCAGTTCGAAGCCTACGGCTCCCCCTTTAGGCAGGCCCAATTGTGCCAAGCGTAAACGGGTTTCATGCACTTTATCGGCGGGGATCAGCAGCGCTGCGCCGTTTTCGGCGAAGCGGTAAGGGATATTCATTTGCGTCAGTTGAGTGACGATGGCTCCGCCGTCGCGATCGTTAATGTTGCTGTACAGAACGCGGTAGTCTGGACTTTTTACCCATAACAGCAGCGCGACCACAATGGCGATGGCAGCGGAAGCGGCAATCAGCAGTGGGATTTTGGGGTTGGCGCGCAGACGATTCCACATGGCTTGCAGGCCATTATCGCGGCTTTCGGTGGCGGTAATTGAAGCACTCATTTTAGCCAGTGTCCTTCAATGACGCTCAGGATCCGGTGCGGGCCACGGCGTAGCTCCCTGCCAGGCTGATGAACGATGTGGTTAGCGTTGTGTGACAAAACAGACTCCCTGATACACATTTCTTCTGAATAGCGGCGCTCCCATTTCTGGGCATGCCATTATTTGCCCTTGAGGGGAATTTTGATGGCCCGATAAGCCGGGTTTTTTGCAGTTAATTAGCGGCTTTAGGATAAAAACGCTGTGATAGGGTGTGGATCATCAAAGTAGTGCCTGTCGTCATAAGGGCCGGCAGCATTATGTTTATATCTAAAATAGTTCGAGTTGCATCGAGGCGGCTCGAAGTATGACGCGTATATGAGGTCAGAATGGCAATTCAGGGCATTGAAGGGGTATTGCAGCAATTGCAGGCCACAGCGATTCAGGCTGGGTCAATGGGGCAAGGTGCGTCGGCACAAGGCGTTAATTTTGCCAGTGAACTGAAAGCCGCGATCGGCAAGATCAGCGATACCCAGCAGGCCGCGCGCAAACAGGCGCAAGATTTCGAAGTGGGCGTCCCGGGCATTAGCCTAAATGACGTCATGGTTGATTTGCAAAAATCATCCGTCTCACTACAGATGGGTGTGCAAGTGCGTAATAAGTTGGTTTCCGCCTACCAGGAAATAATGAATATGGCGGTGTGATGGGCATGGCCTCGTGTTTGAGGCCATGATTTATCGGAGAGGACGATTAAGAAAGTAGCGCGGCAAGTTGATGACGAGCACTTTCCATACCCTGGCCTCGCCCATGTGGTTTCATATCCAGGCCTTCCGCATAAACGAATTGCACTTCACTGATCCCCATCAAGCCTAAAACGGAACGCAGGTAGGGTGTAACCGCATCGGTTTCTCTACCCACATGTATACCGCCACGGGAACTGATCACCAAGGCACGCACGCCTTCGACCAAACCGACCGGATAAGTCGCCGTATAGTTGAATGTCACACGGGCTCGCGCCACCAAATCAAACCAATTTTTTAAATGTGTTGGTACGTTGTGGTTGTACATCGGCGCACCAATCACCACCAAATCACTGGCCTTAAGCTCGGCAATTAATTGGTCCGAGAGCGCCACGACATCTTTGGCCCGTGCGCTTAGGGTTTCACTGCCACGTAATGCACCGAACAATTCGGCGTCCAGCACGGGTAAGTCGAGCGAAACCAAATCGCGTATTACGACGTTATCCTGAAACACCCTTGGTGTTGCGTTCGTTCAAGAAGGTATCGATCAGTCTATTTGTGTGGGATTGTTCGCCCATGATGCTGGATTTGAGTACCAATATATTATTCATGATCTTTTCCTGATGATGGTCTGAATAAGCCCCAATGTGTCAGTTGGGCCGTTGGGGTGTTCGAGATAATGCATGTTAGCATTGCTGAATATTCACCAGTGGTGATAGTGTTTCACATCATTGATTCCAAAAAGGAAGCAATAAGGTGAGAACTGAACTGAGTGGGATCCCGGTATTTGTCGCCGTAGCGGAAGCAGGCAGCTTCGCTAATGCCGCTGAAAAACTGCATCTGACACGCTCTGCCATCAGTAAAATTATCTCTCGGTTGGAGGAACGGCTGGGGGTCATGCTTTTCCTGCGCACAACACGTAGCCAAAGTCTGACGGATGAGGGGGTGCTGTTTTATGAGCATTGCCGACAGGCACTGGCGACGCTTAACAATGCTGAAGCCTTGCTCGATAGCGGTAAAGTGCAAGCCAGCGGCAGGTTGCGTGTGTCAATGCCCGTGTTGTTCGGCCATTTGTGCATAGCGCCGTTGCTGACGGAACTGGCGCTACAGCATCCGCAATTGACGCTGGAACTGTCCTTTAGCGATCGAACTGTGGATTTGATCGACGAAGGGTTTGATCTGGCTATTCGTATTGGTGCGTTGCCTGACAGCAGTAGTCTGGTAGGCCGGCAGTTAGGCCACCACGGCATGACATTTTGTGCGTCATCGGCCTATTTACAGCGCTGTGGCGAACCGCGGTCGTTACACGATCTCAGTCAACATCAGACAGTAGGGTATTTACGTGCGGGTATTGTCCAGAAATGGCAACTTAGGGACGACGACAACCGTCTGCAAGAAATAAGGCCGCAGGCAAGAATCCTGATGGACGACATGCAAGCTGTTACCAATGCTGCTGTAAGTGGGGCTGGCGTGGCTTGGCTGCCGTATTGGCTGGCCCGTGAGCACGTTGTTGAAGGTCGCTTGGTGGCGATAATGCGCAGCTATGACAGTGTCGATTTCCCCGTCAATGCCGTCTGGCCTCATGCCGCTTACCAACCGTTAAAAGTCAGACTGGCGATAGACCAATTAGTGGCGCAACTTCCCGCCAGATTGGCCCTTATAGCGCCTTGATTGCCGGAAGATGCCCGTGTTTTAGTAATGTCATTTTGAAGAATCACTTGCATGCTAATGGCGTTATTGCAACGTAATGTGCATCAATCGACGGAGTAGAAGGGCATAAACCACGATGTAGCGCAAATTGTCACGTTGATCGCTGGATTATAATTTTAGGGTGTAAAGACCTTTCAATTACCAGGTAAGATAATGAGCGGTAAAAGTGAACGTAGATGGCGGTTGTTAAGTATTTTAATACTTATCGTTTTAACTGTATTAATAAGCATTTTAATTAAACAAAGTTAAAACAATTGGGGCCACGTTCGTGGCCTTGCTGTTTTATTTCCCCGCCAGCATTCGCATGGCTTCTTCTTCATACAGTAAGCCAAGAATCCACATGCCGAGCAGTAACACAACCAGGGAAAACAGCAGTTTTTCGTTGAGCATGGCCTATTCACTTCTGACAGTTTTAATGCTTTGCTGATGCTATCCCACCTGGTCGTTTTGCGCTAATCCTGTTTACGTAAACGACGATCTCATTGTTCAATGATTTAATTTACGCCTGCGGCTATCACTCCTGTTCTTGCATCATGCTGAAGTGATCGGGGCGAATCGCACTGGGTTCCATTGCGCGTTGATGTCCACGAACTGCCGTGGGAGCAAAACCGAAACGCTTACGGAAACGTTCGGCGAACCGCGAAGAGCTTTCATAACCTACGTGCTGGGCGATGACGGATATCGGCCAATCGGTAGATTGCAGGAGCGCCAATGCGCTGCTCATACGCACGTCGATCATCAGATTACGCAGTGATGTGTTCTCTGCCGACAGCTTGCGTCGTAGCATTACTTCACTCATCGACAATGTTTCCGCTACCTCAGCCGCCGTCCAGATATTATGGGGATCGGTCGCCAGACAGCGGCGCACCCGTTGGGTTAAATTCCTGGCTTCATTGTGTATAAAGTTGATATTGAATTGTTTTAACCAGAGTAGAATTTCTAGCATTTTGTGGCGAATGATCGCCGTTGGGAAACGGTGTTTTAGTGCCAGCGCCAGGCTGGTGGTCTCAAAACTGTGCATCAAGGCACAAGGTAGGTTGCGTAACGCCAGCACCGCATCGAAGGGTGTCGAGGATGTTGTTTCAACGGCGCCCGGCTGTGCCGTGAACAGCTGTGGGTCACAGGTTAGCAACTGGCAACTAAAAACCCCATCATTTGAAGGGCCGTTAATTATATCTACGGTTTGGCCTCCGTCGATAATCAACAATTCGCCCGCATGAGCTACGATTTCTCGCTGTTGCCAACGTATGCGCTTGTGGCCTTGTTGTACCAGGTACAGATGTGGTTGCTCAAAATAAACTGAAGGGAATAATAATTCAGTATGCTGAATGATGTGTGCCGATGCACCAATTCCAGGACAAATATTAATTGTACGTTCCATCGATATTCATTTCGCAGCCATTATCTGTGAATATCTTTACGCTTTGATGGGCGTTGGAGCAACATTTTTCCATATGCTGTGAAGCACAGCGGCGTGTTTTATCTATCAAAAATAAATTTCCTGCTGAACAGAAAACGTCCGTGTTGGAGTGATGCTTATCCGTGAAAGTGAGAGCATGGCTCAAATTGTGCATTTTTACTAATTACCCATTATCTGAATAATTCAAATGCCATGGATTAATATCCTGACTTAACCGGGGAATAATAGTACATGCTGCTATTTATTCCAACGTCGCCGTTATTGTCACGGTTTCACCTGATTTGTGGCTCTCCTAACAGCAGAGCGCGATCGTGAAACTGACCGTAAGTGCTGTTGACCACGTTTTGGCGCGTTGATTGGCCAATCAATTCTTTCAATTGGTCCATGCGTTGTTGCAGCAAACGTTTCAATTCGGTTTCGTTGTCCAGAATTTGCTGCAACTTATGATGCAGCAATTCCTGTAGCGCCATTGACGGGCCAGCCTGCCCGGTAAAGGCGGCGGTTTTTTCTACCGCCGTCACATAGGCCAGTTCCTGTTCGACCAGTTCTTCCCACCGGCCGGTCTGCGCCAATACAATCATATGGCTACTCAGGGTGAAAATTTGTTGATAGGCGGCTAACAACTGCTGTTGACGTTCCATTACACGGCGTCCTGAGAAGGGTGATAATTAGGGCCAATTTGGCGCCAGGCGTCAGCAATATTTTCCAGCAGTTTGACGACTTCGGTGATCGCTGCTTCATCATTGTGCAGATTGGCTTGCATCAAGCGCCGCTTCATATAGTCATACAGCGCTGCCAGATTATCGGCCATTTCACCACCTTGCTGGTGGTCGAGACCGCCCTTCAGGCCGTTATCAATAATATTGATGGCCTTTGACAGTGCCTGACCCTTGCCGGCGATATCACCCTGGTTCATCAGTATCCGTGCGCGTAACAGGGCGCTAAGCGCCCCGTCGAAAAGCATCACGATTAACTGATGCGGGCTGGCGCTCATCACGCCGCTTTCCAAACTGACCTGTGCATAGGCCTGAGTGCCGCTACGGTTATACATGCTTTTTTTTACCTGGTTAAAAAGTGATTATTTAAACTGTTGACTCAAATAGTTACTGGTGCCATTCATTTTGGACATCATGGTATCCAGCTGTACAAATTGTTGTTTATAACGATCTATGGTGTTTTGAATGCTGGCGGTGACCGTAGTTATCTGGCTATTGAGACGGTCGAGGTTGGTATTGATGCTTTTGGTCGAGTTCTCGATGATGCCACCGGACTTGATGTAATTCTGGATCTCGTTATGGATCTCGGTGGCCATGCCGGTATCTTTGCCGTTGCCGGCGAAGAAGTTGGTGACCTGGTCTGGTTTATCATCCAGCGCTTTTTTCAGCTTGGTGCTGTCGATTTCCAACTTACCGGTTTTGGTGTTGGTGGAGATCCCCAGATTGCCCAGGCCTTTCAGTTCGGGGTTGTCTTGGGCTGCGCTGAGCGCGCTTTTAATCGATGACTGAATACCGCGCAGGGTGTTATCACCCAGCAGGGGGCCGTTGCTGGCATTCTGCGCCTCGCCAGTTTTGACCGGAGTAAATTTGGTCAGTGAGTTGAAGGTATCCAGCAGCGAGTTATAGCCGTCGACCCACTCTTTGATCTTGTCGGTGGTACCTGCGGTATTGGTGCTGATTACCAGGTTTTGTTTTTCGTCTGGCTTGGTTTTGGTTTTCAGATCGATGGTCACGCCCTGCAAGGCGTCGCTGATCGAGTTGGTGCTGCGTTTGATCGCCGTGCCGTTTACCTCCAATTTGGCATCTTGCGCAGGCACCGTCTCTTTCATCGAAGTGAGGCCGCGGGTGTAATCGTAGTTCAGGATGTCGCCCAACTTGTCGTCATTATCGACCTTAATGGAGACCTTGTTGTTTTCACCGGTGGTGGAGGAGCTGATCGCCAACTGATAGTCGTTGTCGCCTACGCGCATGATGCTGGCGGTTACACCGGCCTTGGCGCTGTTGATGGCGTCGCGCATTTCCACCAGTGAGGTTTGATCGTCGCTGAGCGGGATCTTGGTCTCTTTCGGTGGGTTACCTGCGGTAATCGTCAGAGAACGATCGGTAGCGCCCTCGGTGCCTAATTTAGCGCCTTGATCGTTGATTGGCGCCTGCGTGGTCAGGGTTTGCGCCTGAGCCAGTTGGCTCACTTCCACCACATAGTTGCCCGGCACGGCCTTGGCGTTGGTGGTGATTTTGAAGGCGTCGTGTTCGGTGGCGGTGGTGGCTTTGAAGAAGTCCTCTTTCGCCATCTCTTTGCTCAAGTTGTCGAACTTTTCCAGCGAGCTTTTCAGCGTACCGTAGGCGGTGATTTGAGAGTTGTAGCTTGACTGTTTGGTAGTGTAAGGGGTCAGACGCTGCTGTTCAGCTTTGGTCAGCTTATCCAGTAAGCCGTTGAGGTCGAGTCCTGAGCCGAGACCTAATGAACTGATCGATGCCATTGGTAATTCTCCTTGATAATGACTTTATTCGCTTTACGCGTTATCGGCCCAGTGGAGAAAAAGTTTACCGAAAAAATAAAAAACCGATGGCGCAATAGAAGAGGGAAAAACCGCGTTATTTACTCTATTGCCGAATATGCAAAAAAAAATAAAAAATTTCTAAAGGTTGCAAGGGGAGAGCCGATACCTGATGGGACGGTGGTTGACGCCGTGGGCAAAGCAGCCCGAACCTTTTAACAATGTTGCGAAGATCGCAACTGACTCGTAAGGAAAGCATATAATGGCACAAGTAATTAACACCAACAGCCTGTCTCTGATGGCGCAGAACAACCTGAACAAATCTCAGTCTTCTTTGGGTACTGCGATTGAGCGTCTGTCTTCTGGCCTGCGTATCAACAGCGCTAAAGACGATGCTGCGGGTCAGGCAATCTCTAACCGCTTCACTGCTAACATCAAAGGTCTGACTCAGGCTTCTCGTAACGCGAACGACGGTATCTCTCTGGCGCAAACCACTGAAGGCGCACTGAACGAAGTTAACGACAACCTGCAGAACATCCGTCGTCTGACCGCACAGGCTCAGAATGGTTCCAACTCATCCAGCGACCTGAAATCCATCCAGGACGAAGTCACTCAGCGTCTGGCTGAAATCAACCGTATTTCCGAGCAGACTGACTTCAACGGCGTGAAAGTGCTGAGCAGCGATCAGAAACTGACCATCCAGGTTGGCGCGAACGACGGTGAAACCATCGATATCGACCTGAAGAAAATCGACGCTAAGCAACTGGGTCTGGATACTTTCGACGTTAGCACTAAATCTGCAAAAGCGGGCGCTGAAATCGCTACTGGTACCAAGATCACTGTTGATAGCGATGCAACAAAACAGGCCGATGCTGATGTGAGCGGCTTGGCTAAAGGCCAGACTCTGGTTTCAGGTACCGACGCAGACGGTAAATCAGCTTACTTCATCGCAACCAAAGATGACGCAACGGGTAATGTTGCTTACACCAAAGCTACAGTTGCTGATGATGGTAAAGTGGCTGATTCCAAAGCTGACGCTGGCGTTAAAAACCCACTGGCAACCCTGGACAAAGCGCTGGCACAGGTTGACGGTCTGCGTTCTTCTCTGGGTGCGGTACAGAACCGTTTCGATTCTGTTATCAACAACCTGAACAGCACCGTGAACAACCTGTCTGCTTCTCAGTCTCGTATTCAAGATGCTGACTACGCGACCGAAGTGTCTAACATGAGCCGTGCCAACATCCTGCAACAGGCTGGCACCTCTGTTCTGGCACAGGCTAACCAGTCTACTCAGAACGTGTTGTCCCTGCTGCGTTAATCGACTCTCCTCGATTAACCTGTCGCAAAGAACCCCGCTCCGGCGGGGTTTTTTTATGGTCGCGCGCTGCGGAGTTATTGCATGGCGCAAATAAGGCCTGTTTTGTACGACTGTTCAGCCGATTGGCATTTTGCCCCCTACGGATAATAGCGCTGACTCTCTTATCCGCAGGTTTTAGACATAGTGAGCGATCTGTATACCGCCGAAGGCGTGATGGACAAAAATTCTCTCTGGTTGCGCTACGTACCGTTAGTGCGCCACGAGGCGTTGCGCCTGCAAGTCAGGTTGCCCGCCAGCGTGGAGCTTGACGATCTGCTGCAGGCCGGAGGAATCGGGCTGTTGAACGCCGTTGAGCGTTATGACGCCCTGCAAGGAACAGCCTTTACCACCTACGCGGTGCAACGCATCCGCGGTGCCATGCTCGATGAGCTACGCAGCCGTGACTGGGTGCCGCGCAGCGTGCGTCGCCATGCGCGTGAAGTCGCGCAGGTGATGCGACAACTGGAACAACGGCTAGGCCGGCCGGCCAGTGAAGTGGAGGTCGCGCAGACGCTGAATATATCACTGGATGAGTATCGTCAAATTCTGTTGGACACCAATAACAGCCAGCTTTTTTCCTACGACGAATGGCGGGAAGAGCATGGCGAAAGCGCGGAACCGCTGCTGGAAGGGCACGAAGAGGCCAATCCGTTACATCATCTGTTGGAGGGGAACCTGCGCCAACGGGTGATCGACGCCATCGAAGCGTTGCCGGATCGCGAGAAAATGGTGCTGACGTTGTATTACCAGGAAGAGTTGAATCTGAAAGAGATCGGCGCCGTGCTGGACGTGGGGGAATCGCGTGTCAGCCAATTGCATAGTCAGGCGATTAAACGCCTGCGTGCTCGTCTGGCGAACGAAAACTGACATGTCTTCAACCGTTACCCTTCAACCTGATCACCATTGCGATTATCGGACTGTCTTTATGCCAGGAATATTATTGAAAAAACGGCCGCTGAGCCGTTATTTGAAAGATTACAAGCACAGCCAGACTCACTGCTCCCAGTGTGGCAAGTTATTAGATCGTA
This sequence comes from Serratia grimesii NBRC 13537, assembly GCF_001590905.1. Taxonomy (GTDB): domain Bacteria; phylum Pseudomonadota; class Gammaproteobacteria; order Enterobacterales; family Enterobacteriaceae; genus Serratia; species Serratia grimesii. The sequence continues at coordinate 225,389 of NZ_BCTT01000003.1, read as the reverse complement.
TGGCGTTAGTATTCCGCGGCAAGATCATTAACAAAGACGCGATTGCACGCATGGATCAGCCCATTGATGATCATGTTTGGCTGAATGTGCAAAATGAACTGACTGCGCTGTGCCGTTTCTGCAGTGAGATTTCCTGTAATAGCCATCCGAGCTATTTCGATATTATGGCGTTTAAACAGTACTTGTTTGAGCAGACCGAAATGAGCCACAGCACCATCCGCGAATACGTCGTGCGCTTGCGCCGGTTGGATGAGATGTTGGTGGAACGCAACTACCCGGCAGACAAGTTTGCCAACAATGCCAGCCATCAGCGTATTATTGAAGAATTGCCCTCCGCGGCACACAACAATTACCGTATCGCACTGCGTAAATACGACCAGTATCTCGCCTGGCAGAAAAGCTATTGATCTCGTCTCCCCGGCGTACCAGCCGGGGGTTTCGTCTATCCCCCATCACGAATAAAGAGTGATTATTAAGTTCACATCTGCTAAATCTATCTTTTAGATGTTGATACTTTATTCCCTGGGGGAAGTTGTGAATCTGCAACAACAACTGGCGCAATTCCCGCGCCTCGATTTTGTCGGCTCTGCGACACCGCTCGAAAAACTGTCTCGCCTTTCAGATTACCTCGGTCGTGAAATTTACATCAAACGTGACGACGTCACGCCGATGGCGATGGGCGGTAACAAATTGAGAAAACTGGAATATCTTGCCGCTGATGCCTTGCGTCAAGGGGCAGATACGCTGGTGACAGCCGGTGCTATTCAATCTAACCACGTACGCCAAACGGCAGCGGTGGCGGCCAAGCTGGGCTTACACTGTGTGGCGTTGCTGGAAAATCCGATCGACACCAAAGAAGAAAACTACCTGACCAATGGCAATCGCCTGTTGCTTGGGTTGTTCAACGCAGAAGTGGTGATGTGCGATGCGCTGCACGATCCACAGCAACAATTAGCCGATTTGGCGATTCGTCTCGAAGTACAAGGTTTCCGACCTTACGTGGTGCCAGTGGGCGGTTCTAATGCGCTGGGCGCATTAGGTTACGTGCAGTGTGCGCTGGAAATTGCTGAGCAGAGTCGCCGTAGTAACGTCGCCTTTAGCTCCATCGTGGTGGCTTCCGGCAGCGCCGGTACACATGCCGGGCTGGCGGTTGGCCTGCAACAACTGTTGCCAGAGGCTGAACTGATTGGTGTGACCGTATCGCGTAAAGTGATTGACCAATTGCCCAAGGTTGAGCTGATCCAAAAAGCGCTGGCTTGTTCGTTGGACATCGACGAACTGACGCCAATCCAACTGTGGGACGATTACTTTGCGCCGCAGTATGGTATGCCAAATGAAGAAGGGCTGGCAGCGATACAGCTATTGGCACAGCAGGAAGGGGTATTGTTGGATCCGGTATATACCGGCAAGGCGATGGCGGGTTTGATCGACGGCATTGCTCAACAGCGTTTCCGCGATGACGGCCCGATTTTGTTTATTCATACCGGCGGTGCGCCAGCGCTGTTTGCCTACCATCCACAGGTGTGAACAAGATTTGTTATTCCATTTTGAACTATATTTATAAGGTTATATTCCTTCATGCAGGCGGTCACACTGTTAAAGTGCTGATATCAAAAAAGATAAACAACAGATGGGGTGTTTATGGTCTTTTCTAAAGTTCGTCGTCAATTGCTACTGGGCGTGATGACCGTTGCACTGACAGCCGGTTTGAGCACGCAAACCTACGCCGCAGATAACCTGCTGGAGCAGGTAAAACATCACGGGACGCTGGTGGTTGGGCTGGAAGGCACGTATCCACCGTTCAGCTTCCAGGGGGAAGATGGCAAGCTGACGGGCTTCGAAGTGGATTTTGCCAATGCACTGGCACAGCATCTTGGTGTTAAAGCCAAACTGAACCCGACCAAATGGGACGGTATGCTGGCTTCGTTGGATTCTAAACGTATCGATGTGGTGATCAATCAGGTGACCATCTCGCCAGAACGTCAGAAGAAATACGATTTCTCCACCCCTTACACCATCTCCGGTATTCAGGCGCTGGTGAAAAAGGGCAATGAGGGCACCATCACCAAGCCGGAAGATCTTAAAGGCAAGAAAGTCGGTGTTGGTCTGGGTACCAATTACGAGCAGTGGCTGCGCGATAATGTGCAGGGTGTTGATGTGCGTACTTACGATGACGACCCAACCAAGTATCAGGATCTGCGCGTAGGTCGTATTAACGCTATTTTGGTTGATCGTCTGGCCGCATTGGATCTGGTGAAGAAAACCGGTGATACGCTGGCCGTCGCTGGTCCTGCGTTCTCTCGTCAGGAATCTGGCGTTGCCGTACGCAAAAACAACCCGGAACTGCTGGCCGCGATTAATCAGGCAATCGCCGAGATGCAAAAAGATGGCACGATGGCGAAGATCTCTGACAAATGGTTTGGCGCGGACGTAACTAAATAATGCACGAAAGTATCCAACTGGCGCTGGATTCAGCGCCATTTTTATTGCGGGGCGCGATACTCACCCTCCAGCTCAGTCTGGGGGGCATGGCGCTTGGCTTACTGCTCGGTTTTCTGCTGGCGCTGATGCGCCTTTCGCCGTTATGGCCGCTGTCATGGCTGTCGCGCTTTTACGTGTCATTGTTCCGTGGCACGCCGTTGATCGCGCAGCTATTCATGATTTACTACGGTTTGCCGCAGTTTGGTATCGAGTTTGATCCCTTCCCAGCGGCGTTGATTGGCCTGTCACTCAATACGGCGGCCTATACCTCAGAAACCCTGCGAGCGGCAATTTCGTCTATCGAAAAAGGGCAGTGGGAAGCCGCAGCCAGCATCGGTATGACCCGCTGGCAAACGCTGCGTCGGGTGATCCTGCCGCAGGCGGCCCGTACCGCATTACCGCCATTGGGTAACAGCTTTATCGGCCTGGTGAAAGACACCTCGCTGGCAGCGACCATTCAGGTGCCAGAGCTGTTCCGTCAGGCGCAACTGATCACCTCGCGTACGCTGGAAGTCTTTACCATGTATCTGGCGGCGTCGTTGATTTATTGGGTGATGGCGACCTTGCTTTCAGCGTTGCAAAACCGTCTGGAAGCCCACGTAAACCGCCAGGATCAGGAGTAATGCATGAGTGCCATTGATGTGAAGCAATTGACCAAGAAATTCAAAGGTCAAACGGTGCTGCATGGGATTGATCTGGAGGTCAGTGCGGGCGAAGTGGTGGCGATTATTGGGCCTAGTGGTTCGGGCAAAACTACTTTGCTGCGTTGTATCAACCTGCTGGAAGTGCCGGATTCTGGCACTATTCAGGTTGGCGATATTATGATCGACAGTTCCAAGCCGCTGAGCAAACAGAAACAGTTGGTGCGCGCTTTACGCCAACAGGTGGGTTTTGTGTTCCAGAACTTCAATTTATTCCCGCATCGTTCGGTGCTGGAGAACATTATTGAAGGTCCGGTCATCGTTAAAGGTGAATCAAAGGCCACTGCCGAACAACGTGCGCGGGCACTGTTAGCCAAAGTGGGTTTGAACGGTAAAGAGTCGGCCTATCCACGTCGTCTTTCAGGTGGGCAGCAACAGCGGGTGGCGATAGCCCGTGCGCTGGCGATGCAACCGGAAGTGATCCTGTTTGATGAACCGACCTCCGCACTCGATCCAGAGTTGGTGGGCGAGGTGCTCAACACCATTCGTTCGCTGGCGGAAGAAAAGCGCACCATGGTGATTGTGACCCATGAGATGAGCTTTGCCCGCGATGTCGCCGACCGCGCCATCTTTATGGACCACGGTCGTATCGTTGAACAAGGCCCCGCAAAAGAACTGTTTGCTAATCCGCAGCATCAGCGTACCCAGCAATTCCTCGATAAATTCCTGAATCAATAACCTGTAGGGGCCGAACATGTTCGGCCTTTAAATTAATAATCCTCGGCTTTATCCGTCCCCCATTGTGAAGGATTATTCGCAATGTATTCCCGAGTTAACGCCAATTCCCTTTCATTTCGGATGACTCTTTCCCAGTAACTACGCTGCCATGTAGGACGTTGCAACTGGCGTGTAACAGCTGCTTTGTAACTGCGAATAATTATTGGAAGGGGCGCCCCATTTTCTTCGCGAATATGCAACAGTGCATGTATATGGTTCGGCATTAAGACAAAATGGTCTAACTGAACATGGGTAAAATGTTGAGGGGTTTCCAACCAGTATTGTTTAGCGATGATCCCATTGGCATTCAGCAGCATGATCGAATTGTCAATTTTACCGAAAAGACACTGTCGTTGCTGTGTGCAAATCGTCACAAAATAGATACCGATAGAGGCATAGTCATAATGGCGTAAACGAAGGGGCTTTCTCGAGTGAAAATGTGTCATTTATCCTCCTGAATTTCGGATACCTAACCAGAGTTTGGCTGGATAAAACATGTCCGGAGAGCGATTGTGCGGAGTGTTTAGCAAGGAATCGTTGTCATGTTCAGGGCGCAGCATGCAGCGCCCCTACAGAAGTTCGAAGAAGTTGTAGGGGCCGAACATGGTTCGGCCCGATGGATACTGACTGCTATCAGGTTGGTTGCCAATAAAATAAAAAGGGGCACAGCCATTTCGCTGCGCCCTAAAGCTGATTAACAGAGATAGTTAACCTATGGTCATCAAGCTGGCGTTACCGCCGGCAGCAGCGGTGTTAACACTCAGCGAGCGTTCGATCAGCAGGCGTTCCAGCAGAATGTTGGTTTCGCCGTGGGCAAAACCCTGCACCGAAACGATCGCGCCGCTACGCTGGGCGATTTGCTCGCACAGGGTACGCAACTGATCGGCGTCACCGTGGTAAATGGCGGCGTCGAACTCGACCTTGTCCTGCTGCCAATCTTTGCTGAAGCTGATGCTGGCCTGAACGGCTGCTGGCAGGCGGCGATACAGGTTGCGCTGCAGCTCGGCTTCTGGCCACAACAGGCTGCTACCTACTGCCAATACCGCAGCCAACTGCGTCAAGGCATCCGCCTCATTGTCGGCCAGGCACAGGACACGCTCACGCGGTAACAGGGCATAGGTGTTGCGTTCGCCGGTCGGGCCTGGCAGAGGGCGCATGGTGCCACCCTGGCCCAGTTCGGCGTAGCGTTGTGCCAAGGTAACCAGTTCCGACTGTTTTTCAGCTACGGCCCATTGTTCCAGCGCGTGATGTGCCTTGAGCAGTTGTGGTCGCGCGGTGGCTTCCAGTGGGCGCTCGTCATCTTGACGATTTAGGGTGCGTTGTACTGCGTCATCCGGGCGGTTAGCCAGTAAACGGTACAGGTACAGCGGACCGCCCGCTTTCGGACCGGTGCCGGACAGACCTTCGCCGCCGAACGGTTGCACGCCGACTACCGCGCCGACCATGTTGCGGTTAACGTACAGGTTACCGACCTTGGCGCGTTCAGTTACACGGGCAATGGTCTCATCAATGCGGGTATGGATACCCAACGTCAGGCCATAACCGGCGGCGTTGATCTGATCGACCAGCGACTCCAGATTGGTACGTTGGAAGCGGACCACGTGCAGCACTGGGCCAAAGATCTCTTTTTGTAGCTCGTCGAAGCTGTCCAGCTCGATCAAGGTTGGCTTGATGAAGGTGCCGCGTGACCACTCTTTCTCATCCTGCACATTGCCTTTCGCCGCTTGGTAGACCTTGCGGCCTTTGGCGCGCATCGCCTGGATATGACGTTCGATACCGGTTTTGGCTTCGGCATCGATCACCGGACCGATATCGGTAGACAGACGTTCAGGGTTACCCATGCGGCATTCGGCCATTGCACCGCGCAGCATTTGCAAGGTGTGGTCTGCCACGTCTTCCTGAATACACAGGATACGCAGGGCAGAACAACGTTGACCGGCACTGTCGAAGGCGGAAGCAACTACGTCGGTCACGACCTGTTCAGTCAGCGCCGAAGAGTCAACGATCATGGCGTTCAGACCACCAGTTTCGGCGATCAATGGGGTTGGACGCCCTTGTGGATCCAGACGGCCGGCGATGCTGCGTTGCAGGATACCGGCAACATCGGTAGAGCCGGTAAACATCACACCGCGAACGCGGGCATCGTTAACCAGTACGGACCCGACACTCTCACCCTGGCCTGGCAGCAGTTGCAGCACGCCTTGCGGAATACCGGCTTCTAATAGAATACGCACAGCCTGTGCGGCGACCAATGGGGTTTGTTCTGCCGGTTTGGCCAGCACGCTGTTGCCTGCTGCCAGCGCAGCGGCAATCTGGCCGGTGAAGATTGCTAGTGGGAAGTTCCACGGGCTGATACAGACGACCGGTCCAAGTGGACGATGGCTGTCATTGGCGAAGTCATCGCGTACCTGGCCTGCGTAGTAATGCAGGAAATCGACCGCTTCACGGACTTCTGCGATGGCGTTATTAAAGGTTTTACCGGCTTCGCGTACCAGAATACCCAGCAGGCTTTGCAACTGACCTTCCATCAGTTCAGCGGCACGTTCAAGAATCGCGGCGCGCTCGGACGGTGGGGTGGCGAACCAAATTGGGCCGGCAGCAGCGGCGGCATCAAGCGCTCGGCTGACTTCACCTTCGGTGGCTTCACGTACGTAACCGACGACATCGCCCGGTTCGGCAGGGTTAATCACCGGTTGTTCAACACCTTGATCCAGCTCTGCGTCGATGATCGGCTCTGCACGCCATGGGTGAGTCGCGCTGGTCAGGAGTGCGCTGGACAAGGAGGCCAGACGCTGTTCGTTGGACAGATCAAGACCGCTGGAGTTGGTGCGTTTTTCGCCATACAGCTCACGTGGCAGCGGGATGCGCGGATGTGGCAGGCCAATTTGGCCTTCTGTGGCGGCCAGCGCTTCGACCGCGCTGACAGGATCGGCAACCAGCTCATCGAGCGGCAGCGTGGCATCAGCAATGCGGTTAACGAATGAGGTATTGGCACCGTTTTCCAGCAGGCGACGTACCAAATATGCCAGCAGCGTTTCATGGGTGCCGACCGGGGCATAAATACGGCAAGGGCGGTTCAGTTTACCGTCGGCCACTTTACCTACCACTTGCTCATACAGCGGTTCACCCATGCCGTGCAGGCATTGGAACTCATACTGGCCTGGGTAGTAGTTATTGCCGGCCAAATGGTAAATGGCGCTCAAGGTATGGGCATTGTGGGTAGCGAACTGTGGGTAAATCAGGTTCGGTACTGCCAGCAGTTTGCGTGCGCAGGCCAGATAGGAAACGTCGGTGTAGACCTTGCGGGTATATACCGGATAGCCTTCCAGTCCGTCCATTTGGGCGCGTTTGATCTCGCTGTCCCAGTAGGCGCCTTTCACCAGACGGATCATCAGGCGGCGGCGGCTGCGTTGTGCCATGTCGATGACGGCATCGATGGCGAACGGGCAGCGTTTCTGATAGGCCTGGATTACGAAACCGATGCCGTTCCAGCCAGCCAATTGTGGCTCAAAGCACAGCTTTTCCAGCAGGTCGAGTGAGATTTCCAGACGGTCGGCTTCTTCGGCATCGATATTAATGCCGATGTCATATTGGCGTGCTTGCAGAGTCAGTGACAGCAGGCGTGGATAAAGCTCTTCCATGACGCGTTCGTACTGCGCACGACTGTAGCGTGGGTGCAGTGCGGAAAGCTTGATCGAAATACCTGGGCCTTCATAGATGCCACGTCCGTTAGAGGCTTTGCCGATCGCGTGGATTGCTTGCTGGTAGGACACCAGATAAGCCTGTGCGTCGGCTTCGGTCAGGGCGGCTTCACCCAGCATGTCGTAGGAGTAGCGGAAGCCTTTGTCTTCCAGCTTGCGGGCATTTGCCAGCGCTTCGGCGATGGTTTCACCGGTAACGAATTGTTCGCCCATCAGGCGCATCGCCATATCCACGCCTTTGCGGATCAGCGGTTCACCGCTCTTGCCGATAATACGGTTCAGTGAACGAGACAGGTTGGCTTCGTTATGGGTCGACACCAGTTTGCCTGTGAACAGCAGGCCCCAGGTGGCGGCATTAACAAACAGGGATGGGCTGCGGCCGAGGTGGGAATGCCAGTTACCGTTGCTGATTTTGTCGCGGATCAGCGCGTCACGGGTTGGTTTATCTGGAATACGCAGCAGGGCTTCTGCCAGGCACATCAGCGCCACGCCTTCCTGTGAGGACAGTGAGAACTCTTGCAGCAAACCTTGCACCATTCCGGCGCGGCCATTTGCACTCTTTTGGTTACGCAACTTCTCGGCGATGTCGTAAGCCATCTTATGGGTGGCTTTGGCAAGATCGGCAGGTAATCGCGCCTGTTCGAGTAACATCGGCACCGCTTCTGTCTCAGGACGGCGATAAGCCGCCGTGATCGCAGCACGGTTGACCGACTGTGGCAGAATCTGTTCTGCAAATTCAAGGAATGGCTGGTGGGACTCTTCTTGCACTTGCGGCATAATGTCGTCCGCTTCGGCCTGGCCGGCGGCGGCAAGTGCAGGGATTTCAGGAATATCGGAACCGTTCTCGAGACGCTCGAGATAATTAAAAATGGCTTGTTTGATCAGCCAGTGCGGCGTGCGATCGATACGCTGTGCTGCGCTTTTGATGCGATCGCGAGTTGCCTCGTCGAGCTTCACGCCCATAGTGGTAGTGCCCATGCCAATCCAACTCCTGTGTTTAAGAACCTATCCCATCAGGCTATACAAACTGCGGGCCAGATAGCTTGTTGGGATAGGTTCGTGCGTTGTGTGCTGTGATGAATGCAGACAATATCCTGCATGTTGCAACTTTGTGCAACCGTGTTAAATCAAGCTGATGAGCGAAGTGTGAGTTTCATCAGTTTTTTAACATCAATAACCGGCACGGTTCTTGCTGCTGCTTTTGACAAACAGGCTATCCAAAGGGGATGAAGAGAGTATTTAAGGGAGTTATCCCCAGCAATATCAGGGGTAAGGCTGGGTTTGTATGAGGTGCAACTCTTTTTGGTTGTGGATGGTGCAACTGTGAGAGCGGTTAAATGTGACGCAGGGTAAACTTTGTGTAACTTTGTTGTTAAATGTCTTGTTGGATAATGAACAGGTCAACTAGGATAGCCAGCGGTCAGACAATTACGGGTGGAAACTATTTTCACCTGCGGGGTGTCCGCAATTTCGCCTCGTTCCGGCGGATTGGCAAGCAGTAACTATCGCTATATGCCCAAAGACATTGAGACGGTATCTACGTGGTAAGAGCAAGAGCCCTCAGCGCTACAAGCGTGACTGAAAGGCGTGCTTACAACCAGCACAGATACATTTTCAATGAAGAAGGGGCAGCGCGAAATAATAATGAGAGTGGAGAATTTCATGATAATGAGCACACCAATGCTGGTGACCTTCCTGGTGTATATCTTCGGGATGGTGTTAATCGGCTTACTTGCCTACCGGGCAACCAATAACTTTGACGACTACATTCTTGGCGGCCGTAGCTTGGGTAGCGTGGTAACCGCGCTCTCTGCCGGCGCATCGGATATGAGCGGCTGGTTGCTGATGGGCCTGCCGGGCGCCATCTTCCTGTCCGGCATTTCTGAAAGCTGGATTGCCATTGGCCTGACGATCGGTGCTTACTTTAACTGGAAACTGGTGGCGGGGCGGCTGCGTGTTCATACCGAAGCTAACAATAACGCCCTGACGTTACCGGATTATTTCACCAGCCGTTTTGAAGACAACAGCAAGCTGTTGCGGGTGATTTCAGCCATTGTTATTTTGGTATTCTTCACTATCTATTGTGCCTCCGGTATCGTGGCCGGTGCGCGTCTGTTCGAAAGCACCTTTGGTATGAGCTACGAAACGGCGCTGTGGGCCGGTGCTGCTGCCACTATCCTCTATACCTTTATTGGTGGTTTCCTGGCGGTGAGCTGGACTGACACTGTACAGGCCAGCCTGATGATTTTCGCGTTGATCCTGACGCCGGTGATTGTGATCTTTGCCGTTGGCGGTATCGACACGTCAATGCTGGTGATTGAGGCGAAGAACCCGGCCAATATCGATATGCTGAAAGGCCTGAACTTTGTGGCTATTCTTTCGCTGCTGGGTTGGGGCTTAGGGTATTTCGGTCAACCACACATTCTGGCGCGTTTTATGGCGGCAGACTCTCACCGCACTATCCGCAGCGCACGCCGTATCAGCATGACCTGGATGATTCTGTGTCTGGCAGGCACCATTGCCGTTGGTTTCTTCGGTATTGCCTACTTTGCCAACAACCCGGAATTGGCGGGTAATGTGTCGCAGAACGGCGAACGCGTGTTTATCGAACTGGCGATGATTCTGTTCAACCCTTGGGTTGCAGGCATTCTACTGTCGGCGATTCTGGCGGCAGTCATGAGTACCCTGAGCTGCCAGTTGCTGGTTTGTTCAAGTGCGATTACTGAAGACTTATACAAAGCTTTCCTGCGTAAAGGTGCCAGCCAACGTGAGTTGGTGTGGGTCGGGCGTTTGATGGTGTTGGTTGTGGCATTGGTGGCTATCGCCCTGGCAGCAAACCCGGAAAACCGCGTGTTGGGTCTGGTGAGCTACGCATGGGCCGGTTTCGGCGCGGCCTTTGGCCCGGTGGTACTGATCTCTGTGATGTGGTCACGCATGACGCGCAATGGCGCATTGGCCGGTATGCTGGTGGGGGCGGTCACTGTGATCGTCTGGAAACACTTCGCTTGGCTGGGGCTGTATGAAATCATCCCTGGCTTCTTGCTCGGCTGCATCGCTATTGTTGTGGTGAGCCTGATGGGCCGCAAACCTTCGGCGACCATCACCGAACGTTTCGACCAGGCAGAAGCCGAGTTCAAAACCGTTTAATCCTCTCGGGTTAATCATCTTAAAGGGCGCTTAATGCGCCCTTAGGTTGCTGACAAAGCAGGAAAAAGCGTGATTTTTCCTGCTTTGTAGTGATCAGCCGAAAATCAATAAATTGATTTTCCTGATTTTTTATTCATCGATCTCTACTCGCTCTGTGCAGGAATGAGGTTTGTTATCAGTCTGAGGGCGCTTAATGCGCCCTTTGTCATTTATGTCACCGTGGTTTTCTGTCATTTGCCTGAAACAACTGGCGACATTTGATTAGAAAAAATCACCCTTGCAGCTCTTGTATTTCCGCCAGCCAGAATGATAATCACTATCGTTGTGTTTTACTTTTCTTTACATTGGCGTTGCCGCCGTTTTCGGCGTGCGTGCGCTTTGCAGCAGATGCCTTTTTAGGGGTTATTACTTATGTTTGTTCCCTTCCTTATCATGTTCCGTGAGGGGCTTGAGGCTGCGTTAATCGTCAGCCTGATCGCCAGCTACCTAAAACGTACGCAGCGGGGTCAATGGCTAGGTGTGGTATGGATAGGGGTGATTGTTGCCGCTGCCCTGTGCCTGGCGCTGGGTATTTTCATCAATGAAACCACTGGCGAATTCCCACAGAAGCAGCAAGAACTGTTTGAGGGCATTGTTGCGGTGGTGGCGGTGTTTATCCTGACCTATATGGTGTTCTGGATGCGTAAAGTGTCCAAGTCGGTCAAGGTACATCTGGAAGGGGCGATCGACAGCGCGCTCAACTCCGGTAAAGGCCAGGGTTGGGCATTGGTGGCGATGGTCTTTTTTGCTGTAGCCCGCGAAGGGCTGGAATCGGTGTTCTTTCTGCTGGCGGCCTTCCAACAAGACGTGGGGGTGGCAGCACCGATCGGTGCGGTACTGGGTTTGGTTGCCGCAATCATACTGGGTATGGTGATCTACTGGGGCGGTGTGAAGCTGCACTTGGCTAAATTCTTCAAATGGACCAGCCTGTTTATTCTGTTTGTTGCTGCCGGTCTGGCCGCAGGTGCGATCCGCGCCTTCCATGAAGCCGGGTTGTGGAACCACTTCCAGGATATCGCCTTCGATCTCAGCAACCACCTTTCAACCCATTCGCTGTTTGGCACCCTGCTCGAAGGTATCTTCGGCTATCAGGAAGCGCCAACGGTAAGCGAAGTGGCGGTCTATTTCCTGTATCTGATCCCAGCACTGATTTTCTTTTTCCTCCCGCAGCGTGCGGAACCGGCAGCAGTTTCGGCGCAACGTAAAATCAATCATTAATTTTAATAGGGAATTTGTATGTCTACTCCATTATTCCGCCGCAAGGCGTTGCACGCAGCATTACTGGCTCTCCCGGCATTTGCGCTGAGCATTAATGCCTTGGCGGCAGATGTGCCGCAGGTAAAGATTACCGTAAACGATAAACAGTGTGAGCCGATGCAATTGACAGTGCCGGCCGGTAAAACCCAATTTGTGGTGCACAACACCAGTCAAAAAAACGTTGAGTGGGAAATCCTGAAAGGGGTGATGGTGGTAGAAGAGCGCGAAAATATCGCGCCAGGCTTCACTCAGAAAATGACGGCTAATCTCGATGCGGGTGAGTACGATATGACCTGTGGGTTGCTCAGCAATCCGAAGGGAAAATTGACCGTGACGGCTGCGGCTGGCGCCGCAACTGACGGTAAACCTAATACAATGGATTTGGTTGGGCCGATTGCCGAATACAAAGTATACGTGACCAAAGAAGTGGAAGGGCTGGTTAAACAGACCAAACTGTTCACCGATGCGGTAAAAGCCGGCAACGTGGAGCAGGCGCGCAAACTGTATGCTCCAACGCGTCAACACTACGAACGCATTGAGCCGATTGCTGAGCTGTTCTCTGATCTGGACGGCAGTATCGATGCCCGTGAAGACGATTACGAGAAGAAAGCAGAAGATCCGAAGTTCACCGGTTTCCACCGTCTGGAAAAAGCGCTGTTTGCTGACAACACCACCAAAGACATGAGCAAGTACGCTGAGCAATTGTACAACGACACCGTTGAGCTGCAAAAACGCGTGAACGATCTGACCTTCCCGCCAAGCAAAGTGGTCGGTGGTGCAGCCGGTTTGATCGAGGAAGTGGCAGCGAGCAAAATCAGCGGTGAAGAAGACCGTTACAGCCGTACTGATCTGTGGGACTTCCAGGCCAACGTCGACGGCGCACAAAAAATTGTGAACCTGCTGCGTCCGCTATTGGTTAAGGCGAACAAACCCTTGCTGGACAAGATTGACGCCAACTTCAAAACCGTCGATACCATTTTGGCGAAATACAAAACCAAAGAGGGTTATGAGTCTTACGAGAAGCTGACGGATGCCGATCGTAAAGCAATGAAAGGACCAATCACGACTCTGGCGGAAGACCTGTCACAACTGCGTGGCGTTCTGGGTCTGGATTGAGGCAAAGCACTATGAGTAACAAGATCGGCCCGGAAAACGGGCTGCATCAGCAATTCCAAGGCGCGGCGTCACCGTCGCGTCGTCGTTTGCTGCAAGGGTTAGGGCTCGGCGTTTTGGCGCTGGGTGGCAGCCGTTTGGCTCAGGCAAAAGATAGCGCTGCCGAGCCACTGGCAGTGCCGCAGGACGAACGTTGGCAGAAGCAGCCGTTCTATGGCGTACATCAGGCCGGGATCCTCACGCCGCAGCAGGCGGCAATGATGCTGGTGGCGTTCGACGTGCTGGCCAGTAACAAACAGGATTTAGAGCGGCTGTTTCGGCTACTGACAACCCGCATTGCATTTTTGACCACGGGCGGTAAGGCACCGGAAGTGGATCCCAAGTTGCCACCACTTGATTCGGGCATTATGGGACCGGAAATTTATCCGGATAACCTGACTATCACCGTGTCGGTTGGCACCTCGTTGTTTGACGAACGTTTCGGCCTGCAGGCGCATAAACCGCTGCGGTTGCAGAAAATGACGCGCTTTCCCAATGATTCATTGGATGCCAGCCTGTGCCACGGCGATTTGGTGTTGCAGATCTGTGCGAATACCAATGAGACGGTGATCCATGCATTGCGTGACATTATCAAGCATTCGCCGGATCTGCTCAGCGTGCGTTGGAAGCGAGAAGGGTTTATTTCCGCTCACGCGGCACGCAGCAAAGGCAAGGAAACGCCGATCAACCTGTTGGGCTTTAAAGATGGTACCGCCAACCCGAAAACCGATGACAAACCACTGATGGATCAGGTGGTGTGGGTCGCCGACAATGCCGGGGAACCCGCATGGGCGGTAGGGGGCAGCTATCAGGCTGCGCGTATTATCCGTTTCCACGTGGAGTTCTGGGACCGCACACCGTTGCAGGAACAGCAAACCATCTTTGGTCGCGAGAAGCACAGCGGGGCGCCGCTTGGTATGAAGCATGAGCATGACGAGCCAGACTATGCCCAAGATCCCGAAGGTAAAATGATCCCGATGGATGCGCATATTCGCCTGGCAAACCCGCGCACGCCACAAACGCAGAGCAACTTGCTGTTGCGCCGTGGCTACAGCTATTCGATCGGCGTATCCAATTCCGGCCAACTGGAAATGGGGCTGCTGTTTGTGTGCTACCAGGCCGATCTGGAAAAAGGCTTCCTGACGGTGCAAAAACGGCTGAATGGCGAGGCACTGGAAGAGTATGTCAAACCTATCGGCGGCGGCTATTTCTTTGCGCTACCGGGGGTAAATGACGCCAATGATTACCTGGGCAGTGGGCTGCTAAAGGCGTAAGTCACATCTCATCTGGCGGGGATTTCCCCGCCTCATTATTTCTGCCATTCACGATGAACCACTGTTAATTAAAATCAATAGCGGCCTTGCGCAATTGGGGGACCGGGCTTTAATTAGGCTAACTATTTTTATTTTTTGTTAAAAGCATTAACATGTAGGCCATAACGTTCCAAATGGTTCATATAATTCGATCCCTTTAACGGCATTCTCCTGATGAAAAGCACTCATAAAAACCGGTTGGCAGTTTCAGCGCTGGTTATTCCAGCACTACTGCCTGTTTCTGCCAGCTTTGCGCAGGACAAGGATAGCGAACAGACCATGGTGGTCACTGCCAAGCGCAGCGGTCTTTCTGAACTCTCAACCCCGGCGGCCGTCAGCGTGGTCACGGGCGATCAAATCCGTGAGGCACGACCGCAGATCAACCTGTCGGAAAGTCTGGGTAGCGTACCTGGCCTGCAAATTCAAAATCGCCAGAACTATGCGCAAGACTTGCAGTTATCGGTGCGCGGCTTTGGCGCACGCTCGATGTATGGCGTGCGTGGGGTGCGTATTTATGTTGACGGTATTCCCGCCACCATGCCGGATGGGCAGGGGCAAACGTCGAACATAGACCTGAATTCGGTCGAAAAGGTGGAAGTGTTGCGCGGGCCGTTTTCCGCACTTTACGGTAACGCATCAGGCGGCATGGTAAACGTGGAAACTGAAACGGGCCAACAGCCTACCCGCCTTGAAGCCAGTTCGTACTTTGGCAGTTACGGCACCTGGCGCTATGGCGTCAAGGCGACCGGGGCCACCGGTGACGGGACCCACGCGGGTGATGTTAACTACACCATTTCTGGCACGCGTTTTACTACCCAAGGATTCCGTGATCACAGTGGTGCGCAGAAAAATCTCGGCAATGCCAAACTGGGTGTGCGGATCGACGATGTCAGCACGCTTACGCTGCTATTCAACAGTGTCGATATCCATGCCAATGATCCGGGGGGGCTGACGTCAGCCGAATGGCATGATAATCCACGTCAGGCGCCACGCGCCGATCAATACAATACGCGTAAAAGCACATCGCAAACCCAGGCCGGTTTGCATTATGAGCGCCAGATGGGCGTCAATGATGACTTGAGCATCATGATGTACGCCGGTGAGCGTGAAACCACGCAATACCAGTCGATCCCGGTTGCGGTACAACAGCGTAGTGCGCAGCATCCCGGTGGAGTGATTGATCTGACGCGTCACTATCAGGGGATTGATACCCGGTGGACGCACCGTGGCGAACTGGGTGTGCCTTATACCCTGACCGGTGGGCTGGACTATGAAACCATGACCGAACAGCGCAAAGGGTATGAAAACTTTACTCAGGTTAACGGCGTAACGGAACTTGGCACCGAAGGTGCGCTGCGTCGGAACGAGCGTAACCTGATGTGGAATGTGGATCCGTACCTGCAAACGTCGTGGCAGTTGACCCAACAATTGACGCTGGATATGGGCATGCGTTACAGCAACGTCAATTTTGATTCCAACGATCACTACATCACCGGCAGCAATGGCGATGACAGTGGCAGTGCCAGTTATCATAAGTGGTTACCAGCCGGATCGCTCAACTATGCCGTGATGAGCGGTTGGAACCTGTATCTGTCTGCCGGTCGTGGCTTTGAAACACCGACTATTAATGAGCTGTCTTACCGTTCCGGCGATCAGGCAGGGCTCAACTTTGGTTTGAACCCTTCAACCAGCGATACGGTGGAGTTGGGCAGTAAAACCCGCATTGGTAATGGACTATTGACCGCTGCCGTTTTCCAAACCGACACACGTAATGAAATTGTGGTGGATGAAAGCAGCAACGGGCGTACCAGTTACAAAAATGCCGGGCAAACCCGCAGACGTGGGCTGGAGCTGGCACTGGATCAGCAGTTCGCCTACGACTGGCGTGTCCAGTTGGCCTGGACGTTGTTGGACGCGCGCTATCGTGATGATGTATGCGGTGATAGCCAGTGTTCGGCAGCGAACAATGTGCCAAGTGGCAACCGTATGCCAGGCATCGCGCGTAATATGGGCTTTGCCTCTTTGGCCTGGTCCCCTCCAGAAGGTTGGTATGCCGGTGCGGAGGTTCGCTATATGAGCGATATCGAGGTAAATGATGCCAACACTGAACAGGCTCCGGCCTATACCACTGTGGGCTTAAATACCGGCTACCGTTATCCAGTAGGCAATTGGATGCTTAATGTTTTCGGTCGGGTAGATAACCTGTTTGATCGGCAATATGTGGGGTCGGTAATCGTCAATGAAGGGAATGGCCGTTACTACGAACCGGCTCCGGGGAGAAACTGGGGCGGTGGGCTGAGCGTTTCTTATACCTTTGAGTAATCGAAACGTGAGTGTACCGACGTAATCAAAGAACACCATGGCGGGAGCTTTCCCGCCTTTTTTATTTATAAATTGAGTGAGAATGGCAGTTTTTTGATTGTGCAAAATTTAATCAGGAAACCGAAATGTCATTCACGGGTTTTAATCATAACTATTTGATCTGCAAGTTGATAAAAATTTTATTGAATGACGTAATCGGCGTGATATAGTGTTCTGGCAGCGTCTAAAAACAAAAAAGATTAAATTTTTTTACATTTTAGCAACGCGCAAGGTTTGAATGTCATTATACTGTAATCATCTGGCGGTAGTTTTCACACGGTGCACAGCTCGAAGCTGTAAATATCACTGCGGGGATCGCTAATGGTAAAGTCCTTGGTTGGGCTAGAAAGAAAAAATAACAGACCTTTCCTGATGACTCGTTGTAACGAGGGCTCTCTCTCCGACTCTCTTTTCCTGACCAAACTACACTCCCGTCATTCCAAATTCTTGTCACTTTTTACTCTACGTTTAATTACGCAACCGCGTTATCCCGTGAAAAATCGGCGTGCCGAAAAGCCCGTTGTGTATTCACTTTTTTTATTGGCTATTGGTGGCTCAAAAGGGAGCCAAAACCTCATCTGTATGTGAAACATAATCGCACGGCCAGGCCGTTGCGGTAGGTGAAACAAACTGTAAGGTGCCACTATGAGACAAAAAGCAGTGATCAAAGCACGTCGTGAAGCGAAACGCGTTATTCGTCGTGACGCTCGTAGTCATCGCCAGCTTGAAGAAGAGTCCGTAACCTCGCTGGTACAAATGGGTGGTGTTGAGTCTATCGGCATGGCGCGAGATAAGCGCGATAGCTCTCCCATCTTGGCGCGAACCGAAGCTCAGGGTCATTACTTAATAGCCATAGATAAGAAACAGTTGATTTTTGCCACCGGTGAAGCCGGCTGCGGCAAAACATTTATCAGCGCTGCGAAAGCGGCAGAAGCCCTTATACATAAAGAAGTGGATCGGATTATTGTTACTCGTCCGGTTTTGCAGGCGGATGAAGACCTCGGTTTCTTACCCGGGGACATTTCTGAGAAGTTCGCTCCTTATTTCCGTCCGGTGTATGACATTCTGGTGCGCCGTTTAGGATCGTCCTTTATGCAATACTGCCTGCGTCCGGAAATCGGCAAGGTAGAGATCGCGCCTTTCGCCTATATGCGCGGGCGTACCTTCGAAAATGCGGTAGTTATCCTGGATGAAGCCCAGAACGTTACCGCCAGCCAGATGAAGATGTTCCTGACTCGTTTGGGTGAGAACGTCACGGTAATCGTCAATGGTGACATAACCCAGTGCGACTTGCCGCGCGGCGTGAAGTCCGGCCTCAGCGACGCGATGGAGCGCTTCGAAGAGGATGAAATGATTGGCATCATCCGCTTTGATAAACAAGACTGCGTCCGCTCCGCCCTGTGCCAGCGCACGCTCAACGCCTACAGTTAAAACCTGCCTGTTAACCAAAGGCCGCTTCGGCGGCCTTTTTCTTTGCTGCCATTAAACCCCGCTCGTTTAGCTTTTGTGTAAATTATTGTGGTTTTTTGTATAGATTTTCGTTTAATTAGCGTTAATGATTAGTGGTGTTCCAGACGGGCGACGCGATTCAACCGCCAAAAGGAAATAACTGGGGTGTACGCTGGATTGGCGTACAGGGTGTTGGGATCTTCAATGCGGTTCAATCATGAAATACATTATTTTACTTCTATTTATTTTATGCGTTGTGTATGTGCATTACCGTGGGCGGGTGCGTTATACCTTCTGGCGGCAACTTTCTGATCATTCCACCTTTACTGCACCGCTGAATGTTTTTATGTACCTGTTTTCACGCGTGCCGACTACGCCCTATTTGAAACCGGAGCAATTCCCAGAGCTACAGACGTTACGGGATAATTGGCAAACCATCCGTGATGAAGGGCAGCAGTTAATGGCGATCCAACAGATTAAAGCGTCGGATCAATTTAACGACGCCGGTTTCAATTCATTCTTCAAAACCGGCTGGAAGCGCTTTTATTTGAAGTGGTATGAAGACAGCCACCCTTCGGCGATGAGCCTGTGCCCGCAAACAACCGCGCTGTTGCGCAGCCTGCCTTCGGTCAAGGCCGCAATGTTTGCTGAACTGCCAGATGGCAGCCGTTTACCGCGTCATCGTGATCCCTATGCTGGTTCGTTGCGTTATCACCTGGGGTTGATTACGCCGAATGATGATCGCTGCTTTATTGAAGTGGATGGCGAACGTTACAGTTGGCGTGACGGCGAGGGTGTGATGTTTGATGAAACCTATCTGCATTTCGCCGAAAACCAGAGTGGGCAGAATCGGCTGATTCTGTTTTGTGACATAGAACGACCAATGCGTTTTCGCTGGGCACAAGGTATCAACCATTGGTTGGGCCGTAACCTCATGAGTGCGGCTACCGCGCCAAATGAAGAGGGCGATCGTACCGGTGGCGTCAATAAGCTATTCAAGTACATTTATGCGGTGCGCAAAGTGGGGAAACGGTTAAAAGCGTGGAACCGTACTGGCTATTACATCATTAAATGGATTCTGTTTGGCGGTATCGCGGCGGGTGTGTTTTTCGCAATATAATCTTCTTGGTGTAAAGACGATGGGCGCAGCACGTGCGCCCATCGGTTGATCAGGCAAAGATAGTCATCATATAGGCGGCAAACAGCGCCAGGTGCGCAGTGCCGTTCAGCACGTTGGTTCTGCCGGTGGAGAACGAAAGCTGGCATAGCAGCAACACCGTCAGCATCACCACGATATGCGGCGTCTGTAAACCGAAGATCAACGTCTGGCCGGTCAGTGTGGCGATGACGGTGACCGCCGGTACCGTCAGGGAAATGGTAGCCAGCACCGAGCCGAAGAACAGGTTCATGGCGCGCTGTACCTGATTATTCAATACTGCTCGTAGTGCTCCCAGACCTTCAGGCGACAGGATAAGCAGGGCGACCAGGAAGCCGGTAAATTGCGCCGGGGCATTTACCTTGGTTAACAAACCTTCCAGCGGATTGGCATTAAACTTGGTCACCGCGATTACCGCAACCAGATGCACGATCAGCCAAACGGCATGCCAGGCACTGCTGTGCGAGGAAGGCTTACCATGGTGCGGGTCGCCATCGTCGTCTTCGTGCTCATAGACGAACAGGCTCTGGTGAGTTTTGGTCTGGATCACCAGGAATACGCCATACATGGCGGCAGAAATCACTGAAACAAGCAGCGCCTGACCGGTAGTGAAGTTACCGCCCGGCAGCGCACTCGGGAACACCAGTACAATCACCGCCAGCGGAAAAATCGCCATCAGATACTGTTTAATGCCGCCTAGGTTAACGTACTGGGTAGCAAATTTGCGGCCGCCAAGCAGCAGGGCAAAACCCACCAGCCCGGCACTGACAATCATAATGATGGAATAGAGCGTATCGCGCATCAGAGCCGGCGCGGCATCGCCGGTCGCCATCAACGCTGAAATCAGGCTCACTTCCAGGATCACCACTGACAGGCTGAGGATCAACGAGCCGTAGGGTTCACCCAAACGATGGGCCAATACGTCAGCATGGCGGACAACGCTGAAGGCACTGCTGAGAATACCGATCAAAGCAATAATGTTAATGCCGACGATCAGTGGGAAGTTACTGGTACTGCCCCACAGATTCAGCACCACCAGCGCGGCGATCGGGAAAAGCAGCGAATACTCAGTGTGGCGGGATTTGGATCGGCCAGGATCGTTTTGCGACTTCATTTCGATGGTACTCCTTCTCAAAAAGCGTGGTCCCGTCATCGCTGGCTGCCGTGAAAGGCAATTTCGCGCATCCAGAATGTATTTTTAATTAATAATAATAGGATACACCCGGTGGTGCGTGCCGGGGAATGATGTGATGTTGTTTCACTTGCAAAAGCGAATGCTTGCAAACTGTGACTAGGTTAACAAAAAAACCGCACGGGATGCGGTTTTCTTTACTTATTTTTACGTAGTGAGATTGATTTTATCCATTAACGGCACATAAATTGCAGTTTGTGTGTGTATGACACCGTTAATAAAGGGAAAAATTCTCATCAGTCGTCAATATTATCCATAATTTCATGCCGTTTATTATGATAACCCTCTTCATTTAGCCCTTCACGCCAGTAAGGTACGGCATAAAGCTGATTACGATCACATTGGCGCTCACGGCGCAGGTAACGGCGCAGTTCGACCACCAAGCGGTCTTCACCCGCGAGCCAGTATTGAGTGTCGGCTTGTGGCAACGGTAAGGCGCAAAACTGCGTGACTAATTCGGCGGTTTTCTCGGTGCCACCGATAATCCAGCTCAGCTCAAAGCCCGCAGGCTTTTTCAGGTCGATCACGTCGGCGGGGGTATCAACACGGATAAAAGCATGACCTTCGCTGTGTGCCGGTAAGCGCTCCAACAATGCCGCCAGTGCAGGTAATGAAGAAGGATCGCCAGCCAGGCAGTAGAAATCGGCCTGTGGCAGCATCGGTTTAGGGCCACCGGGATTACTGATACCAATTTTATCGCCGGTTTTAGCTTCACGGGCAAAGTTAACTGCCGGGCCGCTGTGATCGTGTATGGCGAACTCAATGTCGATTTCTGCCTGTTCCGGACGTACCGAACGGATGGAATAGGTACGAACTATCGGACGTACTGCATCCGCTGCCCAACGTGGGCCATTTTCGGTCAGTGTTGGCAGGTCCGGTTGCATCTGGCCATCAAGCGGCAGGAAAACCTTAATGTGTGCGGCAGCAGCGTTAGCCGGGTAATAGCACAAGTCGGGCGCAGTAAAAGTGATACGACGCAGGTGTGGGGTAATATCGCGAATGGCACTGACTGCAATCAGGTAGGGCGCGCGTGAGCGTGGGGCTTCGGTAGTCACGGGGTTCTCCTTATGTTCGTTTGGCGGTGAGTATACCATGCCATTTGATAATGAGAATTGTTTGCTGTTTGAAGCGGCCTGGTCATCCAATTCGGTGACTGGATAGCGATCGGCTTTCCAGGCGTTTAACGAATGAGAGAAAGAGAAATCTCGACATGCTTAGATTTAGTATTTTAACTTTCGATATTATTGCTCGTGAGTACAAATACTTTTTCACTTTAAACATCGTTTGAAACTTGATTGCTTACCGAGAAAAGAATAAGGTCTTTATTAACGTGGAAAGGTTTAATTAATTAATAAAATTCCGCACACAATAATTAAGATTGAACAGTGGCTAGGGAGTATGAGCAATCCTATTCCCGGGAGGTTGTTAAGGTGTTAACGCGAGATTTTCTGCAAAATGCGGATTGCAAAACAGCATTCGGCACCATTGAGGAGTCGCTGTTACTGACATCAGAGCAGCGTGCGGCCTCACTGGATTGTACTTTATCCCGTCGGCCAGATAACAGCCCTGTGTGGGTCTTCGGCTACGGTTCACTGATGTGGAATCCGGTATTTGAATCTGAAGAGGTGCGACCGGCCACGCTGCAAGGCTGGCATCGCGCCTTCTGTTTACGGTTGACCGCCGGGCGCGGTACGTTGCATCAGCCTGGCCGTATGTTGGCGCTGAAAGAGGGCGGCAATACCACCGGTCTGGCGTTCCGCCTGCCCGAAAGCAAGCTGCGCGAAGAGCTGGAACTGCTGTGGAAGCGCGAAATGGTGACCAACTGTTATTTGCCTACCTGGTGTGATCTTCGACTTGCCGAGGGTGAAGTCGTCACCGCGTTGGTGTTTGTGATGAACTCACAGCATCCCCTGTTTGAAGAAGATACCAGCCACCAGGTGATCGCCCCGTTGATCGCCAGCGCCAGCGGGCCATTAGGCACCAATGCCCAGTATCTGTTCGCGCTGGATAACGAGCTAAAAAACCACGGCATGAAGGACGATTGCATCGGTGATTTGGTTAGTTATGTGCAGCAGTGGCTGCAACAGAATACCTCTGGCCCTATCGGGGGCGAAGCAACGGCTTGACAGGCATTCTGCATATCAAGAGGCTCAACATATTGAGCCTCTTTTCGTTTATCCCCCTTATACTTGGCTGTGTTGCTATTTAGTCCATCCGTCGCCAGTGCCACCACGACGCTACTTGAATTATTTAGGCTATATATATCTAATACCTATAGTTAATAACTTTATTCTGTATGGTGATATAATCCATATTTTAATTGTGGATATTTAACTCTATAATTTTAAATGCATTCATGGATTTTTTGGTGATGAAACAGTGATTTCACCCTGGTGAAAAATGTACTTAGCATGAAAATGCATAACTAAAGGTTATTTCTTATTTGTCCCCTTAGATCAGATTCCGTATCACTGTGATTAACAATAGTGATCGACAGGGGGAGTGGATGAACTTTCAACAATTAAAAATCATTCGGGAATCGGCGCGCTGCAACTATAACCTGACCGAAGTGGCCAACACGTTATTTACCTCGCAATCCGGGGTTAGTCGTCATATTCGCGAGCTGGAAGAAGAACTGGGCATTGAGATATTTATCCGTCGTGGCAAGCGTTTATTAGGCATGACCGAGCCGGGCAAAGAGCTGCTGGTGGTGGCGGAACGCATCCTGAACGACGCCAATAATATCCGCCGTCTGGCGGACGTATTCAGCAGCAACGACGCTGGGCAGTTACACATTGCTACCACTCATACTCAGGCGCGCTACAGCCTGCCTGGGGTGATTAAAGAATTCCGCGCGTTGTATCCGCGGGTGCGAGTGGTACTGAATCAGGGCAGTCCTGAAGAAATCGTCGGTATGTTGGCTTCCGGCGAAGCCGATATTGGTATTGCCAGTGAGCGGTTGATGAGTGACGAATCCTTGGCTGCGTTTCCCTATTATCGCTGGCATCACACCATTTTGGTGCCGGAAGGGCATGAATTGACCCGCCAACCCCAGGTGACGCTGGAAATGCTCAGCACCTTACCGCTGATCACCTATCGTCAGGGGATTACCGGTCGTTCGCGGCTGGACAGCGCCTTTAAGGCGGCTGGTTTGACGCCGGATATCGCCCTAAGCGCGCAGGATTCTGACGTGATCAAAACCTATGTTGAACTGGGGTTGGGAGTTGGCGTGCTGGCAGACATGTCGTACGAGAAGGAGCGTGACCACGGGTTGGTCAGCCTCAATGCCGAACACTTGTTTGAACCCAATACCGTTTGGTTAGGGTTAAAACGCAGCCAGTTACAACGTAACTATGCATGGCGATTTATCCAGCTATGTAACCCGACGCTGTCGCTGACGGAAATTAAAGACAAGGTATTCTCTTCACAGCTCGATGCGGTGATCGACTACCAAATTTGATCAGGGAAATGACGGAAGCCGGGCCAGACACTGTGTCCGGCGAAAGGCAGAGCGGATGCCGCTTTCTAACCTTGCGGCGTTTGTTTTTTCATTGTGCCAATTGTTCCACAGGAGAGTTTCTTCCGGCGATTGTGGCTGTGTTTGTTGCCCGCGGCTTTATTGGCGAATAATCGTGTTCACGGTTTCTTTTTGCTGTTGAGTTGAGAGTTTTGGGGGGAGGTTAGGTCTTTTTGTTTCACATCCTCAAATGTTGTTTTCTCTTCTACGAATTGGCACGTAAACCTGTTACATATGGCTTGGTTTAGCTCCTTGATGGCGTGCTGATAACAGAGTGTCGCCTGCTTAATAATCAAAATCTCAGCTATAGACATAAAAAGAATATCTATAGTTGTTTAAGTACCTTCGCCTGCCGATGGCTCTCACATACACTCGCGAAATTACTATAAATTCCATCCGGTTGGAGAGATTTTGATGAAAGCGTTCGTTCTTTCTTTGGTGTTTTTGGCTGTGGCGGCCAGTTTCAGCGCGCAGGCAGCAACCCCAGCCAATACCCTGGTGATTGCTCAGTCAATCGATGACGTTGTCAGTTTTGACCCGGCTCAAGGGTTTGAATTAACCACGGTGCAGTCGTTCAACAGTCTGTATCAACGCCTGATTCAATCGGATCCTCAAAACCCGATCGCGCTTAAACCGACACTGGCCAGTGAATGGCAGGCGGGCAGTGATAACCGCAGCCTGACGTTTACGCTGCGCCCGGATGCTAAATTTGCCAGCGGTAACCCGTTACGCCCGGAGGACGTGATCTTCTCGCTGTCACGGGTGGTGAAGCTGAATTTGGAGCCGTCATTTATCCTGACTCAACTGGGCTGGAATGCTAAAAATGTCGACCAATACCTGAGCAAGGTGGACGATCAACGGGTAAAAATCAGTTGGAGCGAAAACGTCAGCCCGGCGTTCGTGTTGAGCCTGCTTTCGGCTCCGGTATCCTCGATTGTCGATGCCAAAGAAGCGCTGGCGCATCAGCAGGGTGATGATTTGGGACACCAGTGGCTGAACAGCCATTCTGCCGGCAGTGGCCCATATAAAATCCGTACTTATGTGCCGCATGAAGTGGTGGTGCTTGACGCCAATCCTACCTCGCCTGAAGGCGCACCAAACCTGAAAACCATCCTGATCAAAAACGTGCCGGATCCAGCCGCCCGTCGTTTGTTGATTGAGCAGGGAGATGCGGACATTGCGCGTAACCTGGGGGCTGACCAGATGGCGGCACTGAAAGGTAAGCCGGGCGTCAAACCGTTGGCTATCCCGTACGCATCGCTCTATTTCTTGCAGTTCAACGCCAAGGCGTCACCGGCGCTGGGTAACCCGGCCTTCTGGGAAGCGGCGCGCTGGTTATTCGACTATAAAGGTATCGCCGACGACCTGCTGAAAGGCCAATTCCAGACGCATCAAGCATTCCTGCCAGAGGGTTATCTGGGGGCGCTGAAGGATCAGCCTTACAGCTTTAACCCGACTAAGGCTAAAGAGATTCTGGCTAAGGCCGGTCTGAAAAACGTCAGCTTTAAGCTGGAGGTCAACAATCAGCCGCCGTATCTGGATATTGCTCAGGCATTGCAGGCCAGCTTCGCGCAGGGTGGCGTGAAGGTGGATCTGGTGCCGGGTCTCAGTGCGCAAGTCTCTACCAAGGTTAAATCCCTGAACTACGATGCGACGCTGACCTCCTGGGGGCCGGACTATTTTGATCCGAACACCAATGCCGCCGCTTTCGCCTATAACCCGGAAGACGGTAGCAAAACCTTGGCCTGGCGTGCCAACTGGCAAATTCCTGCGCTGAGCAAATTGACGCTGGCGGCAACGGCGGAAAATGACACCGCTAAACGGGTGGCGGATTACCAACAGTTGCAGCAAGCCGTTCAACAAAGTTCACCGTTTGTGATTGGCTTACAGGCACGTAGCCTGATTGCGGTACGTGACAACCTCAAAGGTTACGAGCAGGGCATCAATCCTGACATGGTGTTCTACAGCAAGGTCAGTAAGTAATGATAAGCCGTATTTCTTCCGCCGGGTTCGCCCGGCGTAGTTGGCGCTGGGGCCGCGGGCTGTTCACCGGCTTGCTGTCATTGGCGCTAACACTGCTTGGCCTGCTGTTATTCACCTTTATGCTTTCGCATTTGGCGCCAATTGATCCCACGTTGCAGATCGCCGGTGATCACGCCAGCGAAGCCACTTATGCACAGGTACGCCACGATCTGGGGTTGGATCAACCTCTGCCGGTGCAATTCTGGCGTTATCTGGTTCATCTGGCACACGGGGATATGGGGATCTCACGCATTACTTCGCAACCTGTGCTGAGCGATTTGCTGCGTACCTTCCCAGCGACGGTGGAACTGGCAACTTGCGCCATTATCCTCGGTGCGGTTGGCGGCATTACGTTGGCGTTTCTCGCCGTGATTAAACCGGGTGGCTGGCTGGATAACGTGGCACGTCTGTTGTCGTTGATCGGTTATTCAGTACCTATTTTCTGGCTTAGCCTGCTGGGATTGTTGTTATTTTACGCCACGCTGCATTGGTCGGCAGGGCCGGGCCGCCTGGACGATATCTATCTGTACAGCATGGAGCCGCGCAGCGGGTTTATCCTGATTGACAGTTGGTTGTCTGGCGATCGTGAGATGTTCTATAACGCCATCAGTCACCTGTGGTTGCCGGTGGTCGCACTGGCATTGCTGTCGATGGCGGGTATTACACGCTTGCTGCGTGCAGCCATGCTGGAAGAGTGTAATAAAGAATACGTGACTCTGGCCCGCTCCAAAGGCGCCAGCCGCACGCGGATTTTGCTGCGCCATGTTTTTCCCAACGTGCTCGGCACACTGATTACGGTATTGTCACTGTCCTATGCCAGTTTGCTGGAAGGTGCCGTGCTGACCGAAACGGTGTTTGCCTGGCCGGGGGTTGGGCGTTATCTGACCACGGCACTGTTTGCCGCAGATACGCCGGCAATTCTTGGCGCAACATTGTTGATTGGCACCTGTTTCGTGGTGCTTAACGCGCTGGCTGACGCGCTGACCTATTTAGTGGACCCGCGAACCCGATGAGCCAATACCTTTCTGAACATGAACCCCAGAACGAGCCGGCAACCGGTTATCGCTCGCGTGGCAAAATGACCGCGCTGACGTTGGGTGCCACGCTGGTGGCGATCTTGATCCTCACCGCATTGCTGGCTCCGTGGCTAGCCCCCTTTGACCCCAATCTACAGCATATAGAGATGCGTTTATTGCCGCCGTCTTCCGGTCATTGGCTGGGTACTGACGGTTTTGGGCGTGATCTGTTGTCACGGGTCATTTATGGCGCGCGGCCAACACTAATTCTGGTGTCATTGATCCTGTTGTTGACCATCCCGATTGGGTTATTGGTGGGCATCAGCGCCGGTTACCTCGGTGGCTGGGTTGAGCGTATTTTGATGCGCGTGACCGATATTTTTCTGTCGTTGCCAAGCCTGGTAATCGCATTGGCGTTTGTTGCGGTACTCGGTCCAGGGTTGATGAATGGCGCACTGGCTCTGGCATTGACCAGTTGGCCTTCTTTTGCCCGACAGGCACGGGCGGAAACACTCGCGCTGCGCCGCAGTGATTATCTGGCGGCTGCACGTATGCAAGGCATTGGCGGTTTGCGGCTGATGGCCGGCCATATCTTGCCGCTGTGTCTGCCGAGTGCGGTGGTTCGTGCTGCGTTGAGCTTGGGTGGGATTATCTTGTCTGCCGCCGGTTTGGGGTTTCTCGGTATGGGTGTGGCACCGCCAACCGCGGAATGGGGATCGATGGTGGCTGAAGGCAGTAAAGTGATTTTTGATCAGTGGTGGGTTGCCGCTGCACCGGGTGGGGCAATCCTGTTTGCCAGTCTGGCCTTTAACCTGTTGGGCGATGGCCTGCGCGATAAAATGGATCCTCGACATGGGCATTGATAACAATTTATTGATCGTTGAACAGCTGTCGGTGGCACTGCCAGGGGCGCAGCCACTGGTCAAAGGTATTTCTTTCAGCATGGGACAGGAACGGTTGGCGCTGGTGGGAGAATCTGGTTCGGGCAAATCTTTGACCGCGCGCGCCTTGATGGGGCTTTTGCCACCGCCGTTACAATTGCAGGCGCAGCGTTTGACGTTAGGGGGAGAGGATCTGACGCGGCTGAATGAACGTCAGTGGAACCGTCTGCGTGGTAACAAAGTGGCAATGGTGATGCAGGATCCCAAACATGCGCTAAACCCGACTCAACAAATTGGTCGTCAGGTGGAAGAGCCACTGTTACTGCATACCCGCCTGGGCCGTGCCGAACGGCGGGAGAAAGTGCTGGATATGCTGGCGGCGGTGGGGTTGCCCGATCCGGTCGCGCTACGCCAACGCTACCCACATCAGTTGTCCGGTGGTATGGGGCAACGTGTGATGCTGGCGATTGCGCTGATTAACGATCCGCAGTTACTGATTGCCGACGAACCAACGTCGGCGCTTGATCACCAGATGCGCGATCAGGTACTGCAACTGATCGAGAATCTGGTCGAGCAACGCAATATGGGCCTGATTTTGATCAGCCATGATTTACAGCAGGTTGCGCACTACTGCGAGCGGGTGCTGGTGATGTACAAGGGTGAACTGCTGGATCAATTACCTGCTGATCGCCTGGCAACAGCCACTCACCCTTATACCCGCACACTGTGGTCGTGTCGGCCAAGTCGGGAAACGCACGGTAAACAGTTGCCCGTATTGGATCGCGCGTTGCTGGAGTCACTGAAATGAGCTTGATTACTTTGGATAACCTCAGTGTCAGCCACCGGCAGGGCTATGAATTGCGCACCGTGGTACATGAAGTCAGCCTGCATATTGAGCAGGGTGAGTGTTTCGGCCTCGTTGGCCCTTCCGGCTGTGGGAAGTCGTCGCTGTTGTGGGTGCTGGCTGGGTTGAATGAAAATTGGAGCGGGGGGTTCCAGCTGTTGGGGCATGACCTACAGCCGGGACGGCCTTTTACCGGCACGCTGCGGCGTGAGGTGCAAATGGTCTTTCAGGATCCCTACGCCTCGCTACACCCCAAGCACCGGCTGCTGCGCACATTAGCGGAGCCGCTGAAATTGCTGAAAGAGAGTGACATCGAAAGGAAAATCAGCGCCGGTTTTCGTCAGGTAGGGTTGGACCCCCGGTTGTTAGATCGTTATCCGCATCAGCTTTCCGGTGGTCAGCGCCAACGGGTGGCGATAGTGCGTGCGCTGCTGCTAAAACCCAAGCTATTGTTACTGGATGAGCCAACCTCGGCACTGGATATGTCGGTGCAGGCGGAGATCCTCAACCTGCTCAATGAGCTAAAACGGGCAGGTGACCTGACGATGATCCTGGTCAGCCACGATGCCGACGTGATTGACCACATGTGCGATCGCTCGGTGGCGATGGCGCACGGCCGTTTGGTGAACTGAAAACTGCCCGCCCTTAACCCGGCGGGTATATTCATCTGCGTAATAAATAAAGCAATTTATAGTCGTTCTTCTGCTAAGTCACTGCCTCTACACTCGAAAAAATAGCGCATCCGCGTGATTCTGGAGAGTGCATCTCATGAAACGGTTAATCCCCACCTTATTGTTCAGCGCCCTGGCGGCGAGCGTTGGTGCGCAGGCTGCTACCCCAAAAGACACACTGGTGGTGGTCAGTTCGCTGGAAGGCATCATCAGTCTGGATCCGGCCGAAAGCTTTGAAACTGTCAGTTCGGCCAACCTGGTCAATCTGTATCAGCGGCTACTTACGCCTGACCGTAGCACACCGGAAAAACTGGCAGCGGAACTGGCCAGTGGCTGGGAGGTGGGTGCGGACGGCCACAGCCTGATTTTTACCCTGAAAGCTAACCAACGTTTTGCTTCCGGCAACCCGGTGCGACCGGAGGATGTGATCTTCTCGTTGGTAAGGGCGGTGAAACTGAACAAAGCACCGTCGTTTATTCTCGGCGAGTTCGGCTGGACGCCGGATAATGTAGCGAGCCAGTTGACGAAGCTGAGTGACAACCAACTGCAAGTGAGTTGGTCGGCCAATATCGGCAGCGGGCTGGCGTTGCGACTATTGACTGCGCCGGTAGCGTCGATCGTCGATGAAAAACTGTTGAATGAGCACAGCCAACAGGGTGACTACGGTAATCTTTGGTTACGGTCGAATTCCGCAGGGGCCGGGCCTTATCGCGTCAGCAACTATGTCCCGCATGAGGCACTGTTGTTCAGTCGCAACGACTACGCTCAACCGCAAGCCAAATTGAAAACGGTGCTGCTGAAGAACGTCAGCGATGCCGGTACTCGACGGCTGTTGTTACTCAAGGGGGATGCTGACGTGGCCTATGATCTGGGGGCCGATCAGTTCAATTCGCTGCGTAAAGAGCCGGGTGTGAGGATAGAGCAGCAGGACTCGTCCAAAGTCTATTACCTCGGCTTTAACACCGGCAGCAAACAGACGCCGGCATTGAGCAACCCTGCATTGTGGCAGGCTGCGCGCTGGTTGGTGGACTATCAGGCGATAGCTGACAACCTACTGAAGGGACAATACCGCGTCCACCAAGCCTTTCTGCCGCTCGGGCTGGACGGTGCCATCGACGATCAACCGTTCAAACTCGACGTAGACAAGGCCAAACAGATTCTGCATGACGCCGGTATCGCTGAAGGGACGCATATTGATCTGATCGTCATCAACCAGCCACCGTATACCGATATTGCCCAAGCGCTGCAGGCCAGCTTTGCCAAGGCAGGTTTGCAACTGGATATCCATCCGGTGGTGGAAAGCGATCTGTGGGGCAAAATGCGCAGTCGTGATTTCCAGGCCATTTTCACCTATTGGGGGGCCGACTATCTGGATCCGAACACTAACGCCAGCGCCTTTGCTTACAACGTGCCCGACGGGCCGAAAACCCTGGCATGGCGTACCCAGTGGAACATCCCGGCACTGAGTGCGGAAACCCGCGCAGCGGCGGCGGAAGGTGACGGGGCAAAACGCGCGACACGCTACGTCGCCTTGCAGCGCGAATTACAGGCCCGTTCACCTTATGTGGTGGCATTGCAGGGACAAACGCTGGTGGCTCTGCGCGATAACGTCAAAGACGCCAACGTGGATATCGCCAACAGCATGCTGTATCTGGATCGCGTGAGTAAGTAACCCGACATGTTCCCCCCAGTGCCGGGAGCTGTTTGGGACCGATAGAGGCGCTAACCGCCTGAGCGATTATTGGCCGAAGCGACCGATAATCCCCGCACCGCCCTTGGCGTGGCCCTTTAATTTCTCCAGTAGTTGCTCACGGGTTAATCCTGGGCCAAGCGCATGAGGCGGTAGATCGGTGGCGATCAGCACAAACGTATAGTGATGAAACCCGGAGCCGGCCGGTGGGCAGGGACCATGATAAACCGCGGTACCGGGCGAATTTTTACCACCGACAAAGCCTTTACCTTGGGTGAGATCGCCTTCAGCGAATCCGTTGGTGGTGGCAGGGATGCCATAGGCGACTAAATGACTGACGCCCAGACCGGCTTTTCCCTCTGGATCGGACAACAATAGGGCGAAGCTTTTGGTATCTGCCGGCGGGTTGGTCCAGCTTAGCGGTGGCGAAATGTTGTCGCCGGTGCAGCTGGCGTTACCCGGTGTGGCTCCGGCATATTTCTGTGCCAGCGTACCGCCGTCCTGAAATGCCGGTGAGCTGAGGGTAAAGGTGCCCGCGGCCTGTGTCGTAAACGACAGTGAACCGGTAACACATGCCGTGCCGAGCATGAGTGCGAATAAACCACGACCGATCATACAACCTCCCATGTTTGATTAAATAAATCATAGTGGCACAGGCGGGCACTCGCCATAACAGTGGTCTCAACACTCGGCTATAACAGCAGCCCACGGGACTGGACGGGCTATGTCAGGGTGAATAAAGGTGAAATAAGGTGATTTCACCGTGAAAAGGCGTTCAGCCAATCTCTGCCGTTGACAACAGAACCCACCAACCGGAAACAGCCAGATAAAGGCCAAATGGCAGCGGTGAATGCCAGTCGGTTTTGCGCAATAAACAGGCTGCTGCCGTGGTGCACAGACCGGCGGCCGCTGCGACAGTGACCAGTACCGGCAAAGCCGCCCATCCCGTCCAGGCACCCAATGCCGCCAGCAGTTTAAAGTCTCCCTGGCCAATGCCGTCCGTTTCGTGTCTGCGACGATAGGCCGCATTGAGCAGCCACAGAGACAGATAACCGGCGGTAGCGCCCGTGACTGCCTCAGTCAGTGAGGCAAAATAGCCCTGCTGATTAACCAACAGTCCGGCCCACAGCAACGGTTGTGTCAGGCGGTCCGGCAGCAAGCGGCATTGCCAGTCGATGAACGCCAGCGCGAGCAAGAGGGCGGCCACCGGCAGTAAGAGGACACGTTGTGGCAGTGGGATACCGAAGGGCAGAGCTGCTAACCCGGCACCAAGGGCTATCAACCAGATCCAACGCGTTGTCTGGGGTGACGGAGGTGATATAGGCCCCTGTGACAGGGAATCAATCAGCCGTATTGCCGCCGCTGCCGAAAGGAGCATAGCCAGGATAAACAAGCCCCGATACCAGAGATCAAACTGTGGACTATCGAGCATAAAACGTCCTTGTAGAGCTGAAAATAGTGTTCAAAATAGCGGCAAAACACGATGGGCAGGGAGTGAATGATTTGCCTTTGTTCAGTCTTGCGAGGAGGGTCGCAAAGCGTTGTACGGGGTGATGAAAAACACATTGATATTTTTAATTTATATTTATAATCAATGGATTAGTTTGATTCACTGTTTGGCGATGCTCTTTTTTTCGGCAAAATTGATAATGAAATAAAGTGAATTTTACCCTTTAGGTGTGGGGCTTTAAGTATGAGTCTGATAGCGGCAACACACTCTGGCTAAATTTTGTTTTAGGTGACGTTGTCACAACAATGAATGAGGTTTATCTGATTGTTTCTCATCAGAAACCGATTAGACTTTGGGGTTCATGATGCACTTTGGTGTTCCGGCACCCGACAGAGAGATGCTCTCTGTACAGCCAGTGTGTGACCGTTTGGGTGTCTGTTGCCGGGAGTGGCTGCAGCAAAAAAAGGTTTATGTGCCACGTCCTCTGGATGAGGAGGCGGTGACTGCGTAATGACAGACGTTACACAAAAAGCACGTTATACAGTGATAGAAGCCATTCATTTCCTCTCACGCCTTATTGGCTACTCACCGGCCGCGTGGTTGTTGGGGGCGTTCACCTGTACGTTACCCGCCTATGCCGAGTCCCCACCGGCGCCAGACAAGGTTACCCAGCAACCGAGCACAAACGATAGTCTGCCTGAATTGGGCGGCAGCGTGTCGAATGACGCGGAGCGCGAAAAAGAGTGGGCCACCATGGCCAAACAACTGGGTGAACGTAACCTGAATAACGTTTCGAGCCAACAGGTGCGCACCCGTGCCGAGAGCTATGCGGTAGGCCAGGCCAGTAGCGTACTGCAACAGCAGGCTCAGGAGCTGCTTTCACCCCTGGGTAACGCCAAACTGTCACTGGTGATGTCCGATCAAGGGGATTTTACCGGTAGCAGCGGTCAGTTGTTCAGCCCACTGTATGATGTCAACGGCTTGCTGACTTACAGCCAGATTGGTTTGATGCAACAAACGGGCGGTTCGCTAGGCAACCTGGGCGTTGGGCAGCGTTGGGTCGCTGGCGATTGGTTGTTGGGGTATAACACGGTGCTCGACAGTGATTTCGAACGCCATCATAACCGTGCCAGCCTGGGCGCGGAAGCCTGGGGCGATTTCCTGCGTTTCTCTGCAAACTATTACTATCCCTTATCTGCTCTGGCGCAACAGGCGAATAACGCTGAGTTCCTTAGCCGGCCAGCGAGTGGTTATGACATTACTACGCAGGGTTACCTGCCATTTTATCGCCAGATTGGTGGCTCGCTCAGCTATGAGCAGTATTGGGGAGAGAATGTTGACCTGTTTGGCAGTGGTAAAAAGCAAAATGACCCGCGCGCCAT
Source organism: Serratia grimesii NBRC 13537 (assembly GCF_001590905.1). Taxonomy (GTDB): domain Bacteria; phylum Pseudomonadota; class Gammaproteobacteria; order Enterobacterales; family Enterobacteriaceae; genus Serratia; species Serratia grimesii. The sequence goes on along the minus strand of NZ_BCTT01000003.1, from coordinate 191,250 downwards.
GCAGTTGGGGGTAAATTATACTCCGGTACCCTTGGTCACAGTCAAAGCGCTGCACAAAATGGGCGAAGGTGGGGTCAGTCAGGATCAGGTCGAGCTGGCGTTAAGCTATCGACTGGGCGTGCCATTGGTGAAACAGATATCGCCAGAATATGTTGCTCAGGCCAAGTCGTTACGCGGCAGCCGTTATGACAACATTGAACGGAAAAATGTGCCGGTGATGGCGTTCCGTCAGCGTAAAACGTTACAGGTGTTCTTGGCGACGCCACCCTGGCAGTTGAATCCTGGAGAAACGCTGCCGTTGGTATTGGAGATCAAAACAGCCAACAAGATTACTCACGTCAGTTGGCAGGGGGACACGCAGGCCCTGAGCTTGACGCCGTCGCAAAACAGTAATGATCCGCATGGATGGAGCCTGATTGTACCGCAATGGGATGACTCGCCTGGTGCCAGCAATAGCTACCGTTTATCGGTCACGCTGGAGGATGACAAGCACCAGTTGGTGACCTCAAACTGGATTCAACTGCAGGTGACGACACCGTTGGCGTTGTCTGCCGGTGCCGATGAAGGTCTGCCACCGGTAAAAATACTGCAACCGCCAACTATCCCGGCAGAGACTGGGCCGTTATACGGCAATAACTAGCCGTTCTTTCCCTGTAGCACCCATACTGCGGCCTCAACGCGTGATTTCAGCTTCATTTTTTTCAATAGGTGTTTAACGTGCACCTTGACGGTGCTTTCGGTGATGGTCAACTTACGGGCAATCATTTTGTTTGGCAGACCTTGAGCAATCAGTTTGAGAATATCGCGCTCGCGCGGAGTGAGCTGCTGGATATCACGCTCGGCGCTGGGGCGGTTCTCACGCAGGCTGGCGGCCAGAATGGGCGTCAGGGCTTCGCTGAGTACCATTTGACCGGTTGCTGCCTGATGCAAGGCTTTTAGCAGTTCCTCGGGTTCCATGTCTTTCAGCAGATAGCCATCGGCGCCGCGTTTTAGCGCACTGACTACGTCATCCTCATGATTCGATACGCTAAACACAACAATACGTCCGGAGAGCGCGGTCATTCGCAGACGATCCAGCGTTTCCAGGCCGTTGATACCCGGCATGTTGAGATCCAGCAGGATCAGATCCGGATCATGCTCTTCGGCCAGTGTGACGCCTTGTTCGCCATTACCGGCTTCAGCGATCACGTGCAGGCGCGGATCCATGCCGATAAGCTGCTTTACGCCATTGCGCAGCATTGGGTGGTCATCAATCAATAAAATAGTGGCGGCAGTTTCGGTGGTCATGGTTTCTCCCATTAGTCGATGGCGTGGTTGTCCGGCTTGAATACCACCCGGACTTCAGTGCCGCCGCCGCTGCGGGGTAATATTTCGCAGCGGCCATGCAGGCTTTTGGCGCGATCGCGCATAATTATCAGGCCGTAATGATCAGGGCGGTCGGTATTTTTCGGCAGTCCACGACCGTTATCACTGACACTCAGGGTCACTTCCCCTCGTTGATTGATCACCTGAATGTTTACCTGGCTAGCCTGGGCATGTTTGTGGATATTGCTTAACGCCTCACGGGCAATCTGCAACAGATGGATGGCCTGATACGCAGGCACTGTACGTGGCGTTAATTGATAATCGAGGTTGATGGTGATGCCGAGCCTTTGGCTAAATTCCTGTACCGTCGACTGCAATGCCGCCAGTAGCCCCGGTTCGGTTAACCGCAGACGGAAAGTGGTCAGCAATTCGCGCAGTTGCCGATAGGCAATGTTCAGTTCTTCGCGCATCTGTTGAACCAGCGCCACATTAGCGGGTGACAGCTCAGCGCCTTGCATTTGCAGACAACTGATTTGCATCTTCAGGCACGACAGTGACTGGGCGATGGAATCATGCAGCTCGCGGGCTATCGCTGCGCGCTCTTCCATCAGCATCAACTGTTGTTGATGATCAACCTGGCGTTCGATAGCCAGCACGCTGGTCAACTGTTCAACCAAGGTGTTTATCAACTGCTGATGGTCATCATTCAGTGGCTGCTGCGACGTATGTTGCGCGACAATGACACCGTAATCTCCCAGCTTGTCGCTCAGGCTCCAGCTTAGCAACGGGAGATCGGCGTGCTGTGGGCCGTCATCACTGAGACAAGCGCTACAGACCGGGTTGTTGCAGTATTCCGGTCGAAGCGGCTGGTTGCCGCTCAATTGTACAAATTGTTCCTGGCTATTGTTTTCGTACAATCTCACCTGAATGGCACGCAATGGCGTCAAGGCTTGTAACTTATTGAGTATTGGCGTCAGTCGGCTACACAGCGGCTCATTGGCGTGTAACTGGCGGCTGGCACAATACAAAAAACTCAGCACCTGATTTTTTTGCTGCAAGTCAGCGGTTTTTTCCGCAACCCGTTGTTCCAGCCCGGTGTACATTGTGGCCAATTCGTCGGACATGGTGTTTAACGCGCCACCGAGCGAGGCCATTTCATCCTGGTGGCCGCGCTGAGCAAAGCGTCGACTAAAATCGCCACGGCCTGCCGACAGTGCCATCGCCACCAACTGGCGCCATGGGTGCAGCAAGCGACGGCGTAGATAGCAAATGGTGCCGACCAAAAGCAGCAATGTCAGCACGATAAACACCGCCTGCACCAGCGTTACTGTCAGTAGCCGGCGTTCGGTGTGATGGTCTATATCAGAAACCAGCGTATCCAGCAGTGAGACGAAATGTGCAACCTGTGCAGCCGCATCGGCAGGTCGACGGGCATCGCGCAGTTGTGGCAACAGTGTTAATTGCCAATAATTGTTCAGTGCCTGGAATTGTTCGGTCAGCTGCTCTTGTTCTACTGAGCGTTGCAAATCAGGGCTGTTTGCATCCTGGTCCAATTCGCGAATCAGTGTTTCGCTGTGGGCATTTAACGGCACTTGTGCCAGCAGGCGATAACTTTGCATACGTAACGAACCGGCTTTATTGATGGCGTGCGCATTACCTTGAATGCTTTGCGACATCCAGGCGGAAATGCTCATGCCAGCAACACCCAGGATGCCCAGAAGCAGCATCAATATGGCCACCTGGTTAACGATGGAAAGCGGAGCTAACAGGCGTTTCATTAGGTTTTGATCCCCGACGGCAAAGCAATACAACAGCTGGAAACCTGAGGGCAGAAGCAGGTTTCCAGCGAGTAGAGTAACGATTCAGCATTATTTTTCATTATCCCCGCGCATAACCCCATACCTCTAACGAAGTACCCCCTAGTTTCCAAGCAGGGATGCGAGTGCGTCACTGTGGCATCGGGCATTTTTTAATCTTTTGATTTGTCTTGTTTTTGCGGGATATAGCATCTTACTCATAAAGGGCTGGTGGGGGTTTTCCGGTCATTTGCTACCTGCATCCGGGTTGATTTATATCAACTTTGCCGAGGAGAGCGCCGCCTAGGGTGGGCGAAGTTATCACCCTGTGTCTGAGGTTTTTATGTCGCAATCTGCAACGTCATTATCAAAACAAACAGGCGCGGTTATTCAGGACTGGCAGCCTGAGGATGCCGCATTTTGGCAACAGCGCGGTCAACGCGTTGCCAACCGCAACCTGTGGATTTCCATTCCCTGCCTACTGCTGGCCTTCTGCGTTTGGATGCTGTTCAGTGCGGTGGCGGTCAATCTGAACAAAGTCGGTTTCAGTTTCACTACCGATCAGCTGTTTTTACTCACTGCGTTACCTTCTGTGTCTGGCGCTATTCTGCGCGTGCCTTATTCGTTCGTTATCCCCATGTTTGGTGGTCGTCGTTGGACGGCGATCAGCACCTGTTTTCTGTTGGTACCCTGCTTGTGGTTAGGGTTTGCAGTGCAAGACGCCACAACCCCTTATGGCGTGTTTGTCATCATCGCGCTGTTGTGTGGTTTTGCTGGCGCTAACTTTGCTTCCAGCATGGCCAATATCAGCTTCTTTTTCCCTAAAGCACGACAGGGGGGCGCCCTGGGGCTCAACGGTGGTTTGGGCAATTTAGGCGTTAGCGTGATGCAGTTGGTCGCCCCGTTGGTGATTTCCGTCGCCATATTCGGCGTATTTGGCGGCACGGGCCAAACACAGCCGGACGGTAGCCAGCTATGGCTGGAAAATGCGGCCTGGATTTGGGTGCCGTTCTTGTTGATAGGCACATTGGCCGCCTGGTTTGGCATGAACGATCTGGCGGCTTCCAAAGCGTCACTGCGTCAACAGTTACCGGTACTTAAACGCGGTCATCTGTGGGTGTTGAGCCTGTTGTACCTGGCAACCTTTGGTTCCTTTATTGGTTTTTCTGCCGGTTTCGCCATGCTCTCTAAAACTCAGTTTCCGGACGTGGTGATACTGCATTATGCTTTCTTCGGCCCTTTCCTTGGTGCTTTGGCTCGCCCTGTAGGTGGGGCGCTGTCCGACCGTTTTGGCGGCATTCGTGTCACGCTGATTAACTTCGTACTGATGGCCGTATTTGCCGCATTGTTGTTCCTGACCTTACCGGGGGCCGGTGATAGCGGTTCGTTTATGGCCTTTTACGGCGTATTTATGTTGCTGTTCCTGACCGCCGGATTGGGCAGCGGCTCCACTTTCCAGATGATTGCTGTGATCTTTCGGAAAATCACTGTCGAACGAGTCAAAGCTAGCGGCGGCAGTGACGAGAGTGCCCAGCGTGAGGCGGTTACCGATTCTGCGGCGGCGCTGGGCTTTATCTCGGCAATTGGCGCGGCTGGCGGCTTCTTCATTCCGCAGGCATTCGGTACTTCGCTAGCGATGACGGGCTCACCAGCTGGGGCAATGAAAGTCTTCCTGGTATTTTATGTACTCTGTGTCGTGATCACCTGGGTGGTCTACGGTCGCAAAAAATAACCTCGCGATCGGGTATAATCTGTTCCTCCTCAAGAGGGGAGGGACAGTTTCTTTATCTTCTTCATGTGATATTTTTACGCCCTGAGTGAAATTTCCCGCCTTTAGGTAATATTCTTATTATCCCGCACTGATTTTCCCTTTGTTTATAGATGCATCTCTCAAGTTCTGTTTTTTTAGCCAATGATGATCTGGAATATCATTGGGAGATATTTTTCATTTCCCTGTCTGAATCCTTACAAAGGAAATGTGCGTAAGATGGGACTTGGCATGACAATGAAACTCGTGTTTTTTTCATTATTCGAGACTTGTGTCACCAAGTTGACAATATGCCTTTGTATTTGGTGCTATATTTAACTTAATGCCATGTGAAGGATTAAATCAGATAACTCTCATTCTGTTTTCGTAGGCTTTTTGTAGGCTATCTGACAATCAGATTAAGCGGAAAAACAGGTGATACTTTCTGACGGCATTATGAAATTTCACAATTTCATTTAGTTAACAAGTAAACAACATTATTTATTTTTTTCTTTAAAAACAATGCATTAAGTTTGTTTTATTGCCGGTTAACATGATAAGAAACCATGTTGCCAACAGGGAAATAGAGACATTCAGACAATCTTATCCTCCGTTTGCGAGGTGAAGTAAAAAATGAAATCAGCAAATTTTTATAAAAATAAATATCTGATGAATGCAACCTGTTGAGTTTACATTTAATTTCTTGAACATTTTTTCATATTTCTATACAAAGTGTGCAGGACAGGCACGCTAAGGAAATTAAAAGTGAATCTTGATAAAAGAATAAAGATTAGGAATCTAGATGTTCTGACACCGTCCAGGGAAAAATTCCGCCTGCGTTGGAAGGAGTATCAAATCCTTTCACTTCTTGTCGCCAGATCCCCCGAATTGGTTACCCGTACAGAAATTATAGAAAATATATGGAAAGGTACTTATTGTTCAGATTCAACGATAAATCAAACAATTAAATCAATTCGTCAAAAAATCGGTGATGCCGAGCATACCCTTATCAGAACTATTCCGCGCTTAGGATATAAGGTAGAAAACAAGGCTGTTTTTCACTTTATTTCTGAAGAGGAAGAATATGTCGACGATGAAATATGGAATATTGGCGATGACACCGATGATAATATTCAAGCGGAAATTTCTGAAAGTAAAAATAAAGATGATGGGATTAGTGTTGAAGAAATAGAACAACATGAGGATGATATCGCGACATCCTCCCCAACTGCGGTACCCGAATCGCTTAAAAATACGGCGATAAGAAAAAAGTCGGTCACACCAGCCGGATTTTTCTCCGTTCCCGCCGTCAGAATTGTGAAATATCTGTCGGTGTTCGCGTCTTTACTGGTTATTTCACATTTTTCATACGTTCTGGGGAATCAAACCCGGCCACCTATTATCAATGATATTCAAAACAATACGCGTGTTGTGTTGACGCTGACACTGAACAACGCGCGGACCAATAGCCCACAAACGTTGCTTTGCTTGTATGAAGGCGAGAGCCTGGAACTGGCAACCATAGAATGCGTCGATCCCAAACAAGGACGATTGAAACGACCGGTGAAATATGAAACATCCAGCGTTCAAGGGAGCGGTAAGATTAATCTCATATTACCGAATAAAACCATGCAATATCAGGTTGCTTACGATGTTAAAAATTAGCGTGTAAGACGATTTCATCTTTCCCCATAATTTTACATTTTTCCAAGACTATTATTTCATTATTTGTTATTTGAAAGTGAAGGATGATTTGTCCAGTCTGGTTTCCATGATTTAGCGCGAATAAGCGTCCTGCCCCAATACTGTGGTGGGAATAATGGAAAACCGAGCTGAGTGACAAATTATGGATAAGCGTAAAGTAGCTATCATCGGGGGTTCTGGCTTTATCGGAACGCGTCTGGTTAAACGTCTGAGTGCGCGTAACGACCTGGTGTTGACCATTGTGGATAAGAAGCAGAGCGAACAATTTCCTGAGCTCTATCAGTTTGGCGATGTAACTCAACCCGATACATTGCGGCAGCCCTTGGCTGGTTGTGACGCCGTGATTAATCTTGCGGCTGAACATCAGGATAATGTTGATCCTATCTCACTGTATTACCAGGTTAACGTTGATGGCGCGCGTAATGTCTGCATGACGGCTTCCGCGTTAAATATCTCGCAAATTATTTTTACTTCATCTGTGGCAGTCTACGGCTTTGTGACCAAAGAAACCGGCGAGGAAGGGCTTTTTGAACCCTTTAACCATTACGGTAAGTCCAAGCTAGAAGCTGAATATGTCTACGAGGCTTGGCGTAAAGCCGACGCCAATAACAAGTTAACCATTATCCGCCCCACGGTAGTGTTTGGCGAAAATAATCGCGGCAATGTTTATAACTTGTTCCGGCAGATCGCCAGCGGCCGATTTGTGATGATTGGCAGTGGTAATAATATGAAGTCTATGGCCTATGTTGAAAACATTGCGGCCAGGCTGGAGCACGCGCTCGATCAGCAGGCGACATATCAGGTCAGTAATTATGTGGATAAACCTGACTTCACCATGAATCAACTGGTCGATGTTATTTCTTCTTCATTAGGCAGGAATAATAAGACTATTCGCATTCCCTATGTATTTGGAATCTGCGGTGCAACGGCATTAGATATGCTGAGTAAAATAAGTCACCGTAAATTCCCTATTAGCCGTGTTCGTGTACAGAAATTTTGTGCCAGAACGCAATTTAAAAGCAATGTGCAAAGTGATTTCGTAGCGCCAGTCGATCTTGATTCGGCAATCGAAAAAACAATTAAGCACGAGTTTTCTTAGAGATAACTTTCCCACGGGAGAACGTTATTTATTTTTCGCCGCTGACAAGCGGATAAATCTGTATTTAACAGGATTGACTCATGCTGACTTATATCCTGGCACTGTCAATTTTATTTTTGTTAATAGCGCATTGGGAGCTGTAACTCAAGGGCGGTAGCGTGCTTATTCGCTGGAGGAACAATGTTATATCAACTGAGCGTGATATTTATTTTGGCACTGGTGTTGGTGATTATTGCTCGTCGCGCCGCGCTGGCAGTGGGACTAGTGGATAAGCCCAATGCGCGCAAACGCCATCAGGGACATATTCCGCTGGTCGGCGGAATTGCTATTTATCTCAGCATTACATTGGTAACGTTCTGGCAGCCAGACTGGTTGCCGCACAGTACGATCTATTTGTTGTGCGTCACGGCGTTAGTGATGCTGGGCGTGCTTGATGACCGTTTCGATCTGCCGGTGGCGCCGCGCGTCATTGTGCAGGGAGGGATCGCGCTGGCGATGATGCTGGCGGCAGGGATGCAACTTACTTCTTTCGGTTATCTGTGGGGCCATCAGGAACTGTTGTTGGGTTATGCCGCTTTACTGGTCACGCCGCTGGCGGTATGGGGAGCGATCAACGCCTATAACATGGTTGATGGTATCGACGGCCAACTGGGGGCACTGTCCTGCGTTACCTTTTTGGCATTGGCCATTTTATTTGGTCTGGCAGGGCATGACGAACAGGCATTGTGGTGCCTGAGCTTGATCGCAGCCTTGGCTGCCTACCTGTTGTTCAACCTGAGTGTTTTTGGGGCGCGCAACAAAATTTTCATGGGTGATGCTGGCAGCATGGTCATTGGTTTTAGCGTGTTGTGGCTATTGGTCATCGCCACGCAAGGCCAGGATGCAGTAATCCGGCCGGTGACCGCGCTGTGGTTGATCGCCATTCCTCTGATGGACATGGTCACCGTGATGGTACGCCGTCTGCTGCGTCGCCAAAGTCCGTTCAAGGCCGGTCGTGATCACCTGCACCATATTTTGATGCGCCGCGGTCTCAATGCGCGGCAGGCTCTGGGTATGAGCTGCATGTTGGCGGTCACGTTGGCCTGTGTCGGCATCTGCAGTGAAGTGCTGAAACTGCCGGATTACCAAATGCTATTGGCATTTATATTTTGTTTCTTCGGTTATTTTGCCCTGTTGCACGAACCGCGCCAGGCAAGGATTTTTACTGATAACCCTACCGCCGATCGTTAATCCTCCCACGGGCCGCAACGGCGGCCCGTTTTTCACGGTACTGTTATGAACCTTCACTTGCCTCATTTGATGCCATTGGTGCTGTCCAGCGCCTTGCTTAGCGGTTGTACAACGTTTCCGGGTTCACACCTCCCGACTCAGGGAAAAGAAAAAGTCATCCAACAGGACGAAAATTTCGACCTGGACAAGCAGGTCCAGGTGTATCGCGTTACGCCGATGTTGCTGGAAAAAATGCGCCGGATAGAACCGGTGGCGCGGCCAAATCTGGCACTGGACCAGCGTCTGCAAAGTTATCAGTACCGTATCGGGGTCGGCGACGTGCTGAACGTCACTGTCTGGGATCATCCCGAGTTGACCACGCCCGCAGGGCAATACCGCAGTGCCAGTGACACCGGCAACTGGGTACATGCCGATGGCGCGATCTTCTATCCCTACATCGGTCGGGTACAGGTCGTCGGTAAAACGGTCTCTGAAGTGCGCAATCAAATCGCCAGCCGGTTGGCAACCTACGTAGAAAGCCCGCAGGTAGATGTCAGCATTGCCGCATTCCGCTCGCAGAAGGTGTATGTGACCGGCGAAGTCAAAACCTCCGGGCAGCAGGCTGTCACCAACGTGCCGCTGACAATTCTTGATGCGATTAATGCGGCAGGTGGGCTGACCGATAACGCCGACTGGCGCAACGTGGTGCTGACGCATGACGGCAAAGAGCAACCTATTTCCCTGCAGGCGTTGATGCAACGTGGCGATATCAGCCAGAACCGTTTACTGGCGCCAGGTGACATTCTCTATGTGCCACGCAACGACGAACTGAAAGTGTTTGTGATGGGTGAGGTTGGCAAGCAGTCGACGCTGAAAATGGATCGTAGCGGCATGACGCTGACCGAGGCGCTGGGCAGTTCTGAAGGCATTAGTCAAACGGTGGCCGACGCCACGGGCGTGTTTGTGATCCGTCCGAACGGCGGTAAACAACCTAAGCGGCTAGCGTCGCTGTACCAGTTCGACTTGTCCGACGCCGCTGCGCTGGCGATGGGCACTGAATTCCAATTGGAACCTTATGACGTGGTGTACGTCACGGCGGCGCCGATAGCGCGCTGGAATCGCCTGATCAGCCAATTGGTACCGACTATTTCCAGCTTTAACGACCTCAGCGAGGCCACATTGCGGCTCCGTAACTGGTAAAGCCGCAACGGTGACTTAAGGAATACTGATGATGAAGAATAACGCATTGCCAATTGTAATGGCTGAGCAGGACGACAAATTAGAATGGGAGCGGTTGATTGGCCCCTTGTGGGACAACCGTTGGCGTATTCTGCTGGTCACAGGGGTGGCTGGAATACTGGGCTGTGCCTATGCATTGATGGCGACACCGATCTATCAGGCGACCGCGTTGGTACAGGTGGAAAAGCAGCTTTCAGGCGATTCGTTACTGCGTGAAACATTGGACAGTTCAATCGGCTCAATCGGTCAGAACTCGGCAACGCAGGATGAGGTTTCTCTGGCGAAATCGCGCTACGTGATTGGCAAAACTGTGGACGATCTTGGCCTGACGGTGCGTATCAGTCCCGATTACTTCCCGCTGTTCGGTAAGGGCATCGCCCGCCTGAGCGGGGAAACGCCGCCGGTACTGCGTATCGCCGAAATGAAGACACCCGCAGCGATGCAGGGGCAGGAACTGACGCTGACGGTAGGTGATAAACAACGATACAGCCTGAGCTATGACGGAAAAAACCTGCTCAATGGTGTCGTAGGACAATCACTGCAGCAGGGGGATTGGGCGCTCAATGTGGCTGCGCTGGACGCGTTGCCGGGCACGACCTTCACGGTCGTTAATGTGCCACGACAAAGAGCGGTGGACGATCTGCGCAACATTCTTGATGTCGCCCCTGGTGGTAAAGAAAGCGGCATCATGACGTTCAGTCTGGCGGGCGAAGATCCCCAGCGTGCAGAGGCGGTGTTGAAAAGTATTACCGACAATTATCTGCAACAGAACGTGGATCGCAAGACTGAAGAAGCTCAACGTATGCTGGCATTCCTGCATGAACAACTGCCACGCACTCAGACCTCGCTCAACAACGCCGAGAATCAGCTTAACCAGTTCCGTCAGCAGAACGATTCAGTGGATCTGTCTCTGGAGGCCAAATCCGTACTGGATACTCAGGTTCAGCTTGAGGGGCAGTTGAATGAGCTGACGTTCAAAGAAGCTGAAATTTCTAAACTTTATACCCGCGTGCATCCAGCCTACCGCGCCCTGTTAGAAAAGCGGGCCACGCTGGAAGCAGAAAAGGCTCGCCTCGGTAAACAGGTGCAAACCCTGCCAAAAACCCAACAGGAAATTCTGCGGTTGACCCGAGATGTGCAGGTGGATCAACAGGTATACATGCAGTTGATGAACAAGCAGCAGGAATTGAGCATCAGCAAAGCAGGCACCGTGGGCAACATCCGTATTATTGATGAAGCGGAAACCGGTCTGCGTCCGGTGCAGCCACAAAAAGTGATGATCGTGTTCTTCGCGTTGTTGTTGGGGGGCGTACTGTCGGCGTCGGTGGTGGTATTGCGTGCGGCGCTGCATCGTGGCATCAGCGATACGGATACGCTGGAAAAACGCGGGATCAGTGTGTATGCCACGGTGCCGTTGTCACCATGGCAACAAAAGCGTAACCGCGCTCAACAGCAACTGCTGACCAAAAATGGTGGCGACAAGCTGCCGATCCTGGCGCAGGAAGCGCCTGACGATTTATCCGTTGAAGCGATTCGCAGCCTACGGACCAGCCTGCACTTTGCCATGATGGAAGCCAAAAACAACATTCTGATGGTTTCCGGTGCCAGTCCTGCCAGTGGTAAAAGCTTTACCAGCACCAACCTGGCGGTGGTGATCGCGCAGGCAGGTCAGAGGGTGTTGTTAATTGACGCCGATATGCGAAAAGGTTTTCTGCATCGTTGGTTGAACAACAGCGCCAAGGGTGGATTGTCTGACATGCTGTCAGGACTGATTGCGCCAGATCAGGCAGTCAAGAAAACGGACATCACCAATCTGGATTTCGTGCCTCGTGGCCAGGTTCCTCCCAATCCGTCCGAATTGTTGATGCATCAACGCTTTGCTGACTTCCTGCACTGGGCTGGGCAGCACTACGATTTGGTGTTGATCGACACGCCACCCGTACTGGCAGTGACTGATGCTGCGATTGTCGGACATCACGCCGGTACCGCACTGATGGTGGTGCGTTTTGAGGTTAATACCGTCCGGCAAATCGAAACCAGCATCCGACGTTTTGAACAAAATGGGGTAACCATCAAAGGGGTGATCCTAAACGGCATGGTGAAGAAAACGGCTAACGACGCCGGTTACTATACCTTTGCGTACCCCAGCCATCAGGAAAAGGTCCAGTAGCCGCATGAAAGCGATGCTGATGAATTCCCTGTGGTTGATGTTGGAACGGGTATCGCTAAGCCTGTCAGGCATTTTCGTTTCGGTATATGTGGCGCGCTATCTGGGGCCGGCGCAATACGGGCTGATCAACTACTTGCTGTCAGTGATTGCGATTGCCGTGCCGCTGGTGCAATTGGGGGCCGATGCGGTGTTGTTCAACCGTGTTGCACGGCAGCGGCACAGCGGTATTCGTCTGATGCTGGCCTCCATGCGATTGCGGCGTCGGCTTTTTGCGCTGATCGCCGTGCCATTGATGGCTTGGGCCCTACTGACGCAGGACCGGACCAGCCAGATTATGATGGCGCTGATGCTCGCCAGTGCTTATTTCTCCATTCAGGACGTTTACAAGATTTATTACGATGCCCTGCTGAAATCGAAGCTGAACACGCTGATCAATAACCTGGCGCTGTTGTTGTCGATCATTTTGCGACTGGCGTTAGTGCATGCCCAGCTATCGCTGGAGTGGTTTGCCATTCCCTATGTGCTGAGCAGCCTGATTCCCTATACAGTTCGTTGGGTACTGTTTCGCCGTGAACAAGGCGGCATGATGCCGATCAGTCGACGTCATCAACGGCGTTACGGCCGTTACTTGTTGAAAGTAGGGTTGCCGCTGGCCGTTTCAGGTTTGTCGATTGTAATTTACACACGTATCGATCAGATCATGATTGGCAACTATTTGGGTGAGCACAGTGTCGGGCTATACAGCGCAGCCATCACCTTGAGCCAGGGATGGATCTTTGTGCCTATAGCATTGATCACCTCGATGATGCCAGGGGTGGCCAATGCGCGCACATTGGCCGAGCAGGAAGGGCGCATTCGGTTGTTGTATCTGGTGGTGTTGTTACTTTCGATGCCGGTGATTGTGTTGTTATCACTGTTTCCAGGCCCGGTCGTGGCCTTGATGTTTGGCAACAGTTACCGCGAAACCGCCACTATTTTGGCACTGTGTTCGGTGACGTCGCTATTTTCGGTGATGGGTACCGTGTCCTATCGGGCCATTGTGCTGTTTGGGGGATATCGCTTTATCGCAATAAAAATGCCGTTGGCCGCATTGACCAATGTGCTGATGAATCTGGTGTTGATACCGCGTTACGGTATTTGGGGTGCTGCGGTTTCAACCTTGATCACCGAGTTTGTTTCATTTTTTGTACTTAATGGCTTTTTCAGGAGAGGACAAATTACCCGGCTGCAGGTCACCTGCTACCGTTGTTTACCTCAATTAATAGGGAAGGTGCGAGAACTTTATGCTAAATAATCTGGTGAAGGGTTTTTACCGCAATATACCCGACGCATTATATCATCAGTTAAAATATGCTTTGTTTTTTCGTAAAGTTCCACATTTGGCTAAGCCAGTGGGATATAGCGAAAAACTGATGCGTAGAAAGGTATATCCTTTGGCGATGTATACTCAATTATCCGATAAGTATCTGGTGAGAGAGTATATTGAAAAGTTGTGGGGGGCAGAGTACCTGATTGAACTTTATGCACATGGGAGTGAATTAACTGAAGCGATGTATCAGGCATTGCCGGAGTCGTTTGTCATTAAGGCGAATCACGGCAGTGGCTATAACAAGCTGGTGTTCGATAAAAGCCAGACCAGCTTTAATGAATTAAGGATGTTAACAAACAGTTGGCTGCGACAGAATTTTTATCAGGTATACCGTGAACGTCACTATAAGGATATTACGCCCTGCGTCATGGTCGAGAAAATGCTGCTTGAAGACGGCAAAACGCCTAATGACATAAAGATCCACTGTTTTAACCGTGGTGGGGAGGTTCGGTTTTTCATCCAGATTGATTATCTGCGTTTTATCGATCACCGCCGGGATTTCTTTGACGCCAACTGGAACCGTACCGAGATCCGTCTGGGCGTTCCCAATAGTGACGTGCCTATGGATAAGCCCTGTAAGCTGGAAAAAATGTTGGCACTGGCAACGCAGGTTGCAGAGCAGTTCTCTTATGTTCGGGTCGATTTTTATCAAGTGGAGGAGCGAATTTATTTTGGTGAACTGACGTTTACCCCAGGAGCCGGTTTGCAAAGATTGACGCCGGAAACTATTGAACAGGAGTGGGGAGGTTATTTCCAGGATTAGCTGAATAACCGGTAGGCTGCGTGCATTTTACCCGCGTCAGCATGGGGGATAATAACCGGACAAGGATATGCTGGGATAACAAACTATTCCGTTGGCATTATTATTTTTTTGCCAAATGAAAATATATTGTTGAGGTAATAAATGGACTTATCAATTGTCATGCCCGTTTTTAATAACTCAGCCAGTCTGGCCGTAACATTAGCCCGTATGACCAATGCTTGCTCCGGGTTCGATTATGAAATTATCGTGGTCGATAATGCTTCAGATAAACCAGAGCTGGAAAAAATGCGCAGCCTGCTGGTCGCTAATCGCCGGGCACGTCTGCATGAAAATAAAACACGGAGTAATACGGCTGTCTCCTGTAATACCGGTTTCCGATTGGCGAGTGCAGACGTGGTTTTCTTTCTGGAACCGGAGGATTCATTCAGTACCAATTATATTATTCGCCGTCTGAAACGCCATCAGGATACGCGGATAGACATTATTTTTGGCAACTACACCACGGTGAGTGACAGGAATACCCGCAGTTATATGTTTGATTACAAGGAGGGGGCAACGGGCGCGGATTTTTTATTCCTGGATATGGGGGACATTCGGACTTCCACCATCAGCCTGCGTAAAAAGACTGACCGGCGATTTTTATTTCCGGAGTTTCTCTACAAATACCAGGATTGGGGGTTTTTGGTCAATGCCACCAACCTGGGAGCGAAGGTGGCATTTGACGAAGGGCGCGGGGTATTTATCCGCTGCGGTGATGCCGACACCGATCGCTGCCGGATGAGCATCGACGCCAGTGAACAATTTATTGACGCTTACCTGAACGCCAGCGGGCGCTATATCAGCGGTTTTGCCTGCAAACATCTGCTGGCTTCGCTGTACAGCGAGAATCTGCAGGCTTTCAACTATTACTCATCACGCACAGAACACCATGCCCTTAGCAGCAAGTTTAAGGCCATTAAATTGTACGGGGACTGTCTAGCCAGATTGGGGCTGTTTCCGTTAGGGGGACGTCTGTTGCGTACCGCCCGCGAGGGGTTTCGGAGATGACATGCAGCAACGAAAAGTAGCGATTGTGATTGAAAACATCGCCGAGAAAGGCGGTACCGAACGGGTAGCCAGCAGTCTGGCTAATGCATTGTCCGCGCGTTTGGGTCATCAGGTGGATCTGGTGTCGATCAGCGGTGATCGGGCGTTTTATCCGTTAGAAACCGACGTCACTTTGCGTTTTATGCCCGGCAGAACGTTGCTCTGGCCCTGGCGACTGGCGTGGTCGCTGCGGCGGGGCCGTTATGACGTCATTGTCACGGTATCGATGGGGAAACTTTCGTCAATCATGGTGCCGTATCTGCGCTTGCTGTGCCCACACAGCCGTCTGCTGCTGAGTGAACACGTCAGTTTTCATCAGTACGCCTGGCCGATGAAGTGGTTGAAAGTGCTGGTTTACCGGCTGGGTGACCGCACGGTACTGCTGACGAAGAAAGATCTGTCCATCATCAGTCGTTGGGTACCTGAACGGAAATGCCGGGTAATCGAGAACGTTTCACCGTTCCCGGTGCAGCCGCCGCAGCCGGCCCTACAACAACCAGTGGCGTTGGCGGTGGGGCGACTGTGTTATCAGAAAGGGTTTGACCGGTTAATCGCGGCCTGGCAGCGCGTGGCACAACAGGCTGTGGGCTGGCAATTGCATATCGTCGGTGATGGGCCGGACCGTGAGGCGTTACAGCAGCAAATTGAGGCTGCCGGTCTTGCCGAACAGATCACACTGCTGCCGGCGACGGCCGATATCGCCAGCCACTATCGCCAAGCCTCAATGCTGTTGATGACATCACGTTATGAAGGTTTACCGATGGTGCTGATTGAAGCGATGAGCTTTGGCCTGCCGCTGGTGGCGTTTGACTGCCAGACGGGGCCCGCCGAACTGATCGACGATGGTGATAACGGCTATCTGGTGGCCGAAGGCGATCTCGAGGCGTTCAGCCAACGCACGCTGGCGTTGATTGATGACGGTGAACTGCGCCAGCGCTTCTCCCTGCATTCGCTGGCGCGGGCGCAGCAGTTTATCCCCGAGCGTATTTATCCCCAATGGCAACAGCTTATCGCTGGAGGTTAAGATGGAAAAAGTGTCAGTTATCATGCCAGCCTACAATGCCGCTGGTTTTATCAAGCAATCCATTCTGGGTGTATTGAACCAGACGTATCAGGATTATCACCTGTATGTGATCGACGATGCTTCCACGGACAATACCGCCGATGTGGTGAAGCCCTTTATTCACGATCGTCTGACTTACATTCGCAATAACACCAACCAAGGCGTAGCCGAAACCCGCAATATCGCGATTGAAGCCGCGCGCGGTGATTATATTGCGTTTTGCGATAGCGATGATGTCTGGCACCCCAACAAGCTGGCGCGCCAGGTCGGTATCTTAAAAACCGATCGTTACGACGTCGTGTGCTCCCATTATTACACCTTCGTAGATGACCCTGACCGGGTGAAGAACTACCGGGGAGCGGGAGAAATCATCGCCTACAACGACATGCTGAAAAGTAACTGGATCGGCAACCTGACTGGTATGTACAACCAACGCCAGGTCGGCAAGGTATATCAGAGCAAGGTCGGTCATGAGGACTACGTGATGTGGCTCTCGGTGCTGGAAAAAGCACGTAACCATCTGGCGTATTGTATTCCCGAGCCGCTGGCCTTTTACCGCCTTTCCGCCCAGTCGTTGTCCGGCAATAAAATTCAGGCTGCGGATTGGCAATGGCAGATTTACCGCCGTCATCTGGGGTTGTCCTATCAGAAGTCGTGCTATCTGTTCTTCTCTTATTTGTACAGCGCGGTGATGAAAAGACAATGAACCTCAGCAAGCTATCTTCGGCCTGCCTGTTGGCGGGCGCTGGGTGGACAGGACTGGTTAATGCCGCCCCTTGTGGCGGCAATCTGTTAACGAACCCCGGCTTTGAACAAGGGGGGGCAGGTTGGTCGTTGGCTTCCGCAGAAGTGGTGCCCGGCGGGCACGACGGTCAGAGCAGCCTGTTCTATCAAAATCACAATCCTGCCAATTACCACAATATGGTGCAGACACTGGCAGTCAAACCGGGCCAGCAAGTGGCTTTTGGTGTCTGGGTTCGTGGTGAGAACCTGAAGGGTAAGGGAGAAAATCAGGGCGCGAGCGTGTTTATCGAAAGCTATGACGACCAAGGTCGTTTTTTGGCCGGTAGCTATCCACAGGGTATCCTGGGCACCAGCGGTTGGCAGCCGGTCACGGGCGATTTTCGGGTGCCACCACGGGCGGTGAAGGTGGTTCTCGGGGTGTATCTGCGCCAAGGCACTACCGGTAATGCCTGGTTTGATGATGTTTACGCCTGCCAGCAACCCGTCGCGCCTGAGTTATATCAAATGCGGAGCAGCAAGGGGTCGGCATCAAGCCTGATTGAAGTGGTGGATCCGCAACAGGTCCAGGTCGACAGTACACTGGTGAACGACAAAAATACCCCGGTGAAAAGTGACAGCCGCCGCTATGCCATCAGTGGCAAACAGCAAGTGGAATTTCCGCTGCCGGCGGGACTGGCTGCCGGGGAATATCGCCTGCAACAACAGGTGACGGATGTGGCTTCGCAGCGAAGCCAGCGCAGTGAGATGCCCATCAGCGTGGGGCGGGCTCAGCCCAAAGTGGCGTTGGATGCACAAGGCTATACCCTCAAACAGGGTAAACGTTTCTTCCCACTCGGCATCTATATGTATGGCGAGATGGCAACGGATGAACATCTGACACGCATCCGTGACGCCGGTTTTAACACACTGCTTAATTACAACTACGGTACCGGTCGCGATCCTTACAATTATTTCCGCAAAACGCAGCAGTATGGTTTGCAGGTGATTTTCTCACTCAAGGATATGTACGCCGGTACCCGTTTTGCTCCGGAAACCCACATGAGCTACCCGCAGCTGACGGCAAGCTATGTGGAAAAATTCAAAAATGAACCCAATCTGCTGGCCTGGTACATCAACGATGAGTTGGGGCCAGAATACGTGCCGCAGATTGAGCAAAAACACCTGCAGGTGAAACAGTTGGATCCCGATCACCTGACGTTCCAGGTGCTGGACAAGACCGGCACCCTCAACGCCTACTTCAACAGTTCGGACGTGTTGGCCAGTGATCCTTACCCGGTTGGCAGAGATGCCGATCTGACGCGGACACTTGAATACACCCGCATAACCAGTCAGGTTGCGCGGCAGGTGAAAGGGGCCTGGCTGGTGATGCAGATTATGGATCACGCTGCGTACGCGCCCAACCGCAAACCACGTCAACCAACGGAGGCGGAGATCCGCAACCAGGCTTGGTTAGGGTTGATTGGCGGTGCCCAAGGCATCCTGTTCTATTCCTATACCGATCTATTCTACAAACGCCAACGTGGTGGCTTTAACCAGCAGGAGTTCGATGCCATCTGGCAAGGCGTCGCCAGCGTGAGTAAACAGATTGTCAGTTTTAACCCCTATCTGCTCTCGGGCGAAAGCACGCTGTTACAAGGCAACAATACCGCCATTCCTGCCCGTTTGTTTATCAATGGTGAACGCGGCTTGGTGCTGATAGCCAACCCTTATTACCGGCCAATGTCGGCACGTTTTGATTTACCTACAGGCTGGCAGGTTGAAGGGCGTGGGCAGATCGACGCTGAATTGCCGTCAATGGGCAGCCGCGCAGTCTGGGTGCAACGTCAAACAGAAAATAAAGGATAACCTGTCATGAATACCACCCTGAGCCTGATTATTCCGGTCTATAAGGTTGAGGCTTATATTGAGGCATGCCTGTGCTCGGTGCTGCAACAACTGCCTGATTGGGCAGAGGTGATCATCGTGGATGATGGGAGTCCTGATGGGTCCATGAGCATCGCCGAAGAGGTGCTGTGTCGCTACCCCCAACATAAGCGACGGGTGAGCATTTTACGCCAGGACAACCAAGGGTTGAGCGAAGCGCGTAACAGCGGTATCGCCTTGGCTGAAGGACGTTATGTCGGTTTCCTGGATTCCGATGATGTTTTGCTGGAAGGGTACTTCAGTATTCTGGGGCGTTTGCTGGCAGATAATCCGCTGTCGGACATTGTGGCGTTCAATGCTCAGCGCTTCTCGGCGATCCGTAATGGGAAGATCCAACCTGACTGCACGTTGGCCATTGTGCCCGGCAATGCCGCCCCACAGCAGAGTGAAAGCCATAGGGCACTGCTGGCGGACAGCTTCAACCGCAGCATGTGGTTCGCCTGGGCGCGTATTTACCGCAAAACTCTCTTCAATGAAGCACGTTTTCCGTCGGGACGAAACTTTGAAGACATTCAGTTAATTCCGCAACTGTATCTGAAAGCGGAGCGTATTGTGGTTTGTGACACACCGTTGATAGGGTATCGCGCCAACCCGAATGGCATTACGCGCGCCCCCAAAAGACGCGATCTGGACGATCTGGATTATGCGATCGACGGTGCCGACAGCGGACGCCGGCAAGGGGTAGGTAACGGACTTTATTCGATTCTTTTCGTCACCACGCTGAAGGCGCGTTTGCTGGTGGGGCTGGACTTTTTCGGGGTGCGTGACGCACTGCGCGAAACCCGCGAGCTGAAACGCCGTTACTCGAGTCTGCGTGCTGAAGAGCGCAAAATGCTCAGCCGCAAAAACCGGCTGTTCTACCACAGTCCGCTGGCTTACTACCTGATGGCCCGGCTGTATAACCTGCGCGGATAGCGGCGCCATGTTCGTTCATTTCTCCATCGCGTAGGGGCGCTGCATGCTGCGCCCATGTCAACCGGGGCGAATTTATTCGCCCCCTACAGGCAGAATCAAACTATGAGTATCACCGTTAGCGTCATAATACCCACCTATGGCCGCAGTGAGCTGCTGGCTCGCGCTATTGACAGTGTATTGGCGCAAACCCACAGCCCATTGGAAATCATCGTGGTGGATGATAATCCACAGGGCGATGCCCATCGCCTCGCAACTCAGGAACGTCTGGCCGAATATATCGAACGGGGGCAGGTTATCTATTATCCGCGTCGGCACAACGGCGGGGGCGCTCAGGCACGTAATAGTGGGATCCTGCGTTCACGCGGGGAATACATTACGTTTTTGGATGATGACGACTACTACCATCCACAAAAAATCGCCCGCCAGTTAGCGTTTATGCAGCAGGGTAATTACGACGTTAGCCTGTGCGACATGGATATTCTGAAAGAGGGGAAAATCAGCGCCGAGCATTACTATCGGGCGCGTTGCGAAGGCCTGGAAGACTTTATGTTGGCTGGAGTGGCTTACACGCCGATGATCATGATGCGGCGCAGTACAGCGATCGCGGTACGCGGTTTTTTCAACACCCCACGCTACCAGGACCATATCTTCCTTTACCGGCTACTGGCTGCCGGGGCTCACATTGGCACTCTGCATGAACGGCTGGCGGTGCACAACGATCACGATGGTGAACGGATCACCTCCAGCCCGAAAGGCATTATCGGTTATCGCAATAAAATGCAGTTCGAACAGCGGCTGATGCCGCACATATCGCCTCGCGCACGCAAGATCATTCGCCTGCGTCATACCTGCATTAACTCGCGCATCATTACTGACTGCAAGAGCCGTCTGGTGGGGGTGCTGTATGGGCTAAAGGGCATCATCTACATCAACAGTGGCCTGATGGCCGGTGTGTATATGAAGAATATCATCCGTAATGTGTTTTTCCGTGGCGTGCCGTTCTGATGCGTTACCCGAAAAGATAAAAGAACAACGCCCCTCCAGAGGAAGATTATGCGCTTTGAACGTTCGACGTTGATTGGTAGCGTGCTGTTGCTGACGGTTCCGCTTTTTGCTTTGCTGCACAGCATCGCCACGCTGCGGGTGGGAAAGAAAAATTCGGCGGCTTATCTGCTGATTGCGCTGTGTTTTTTCTTCTTTTTTATCAAGATCCCGCCCTTGGCGGATCTCTACCGCCACTTCGCCAACTATGATGCGATTAACTCGTCCACCAGCCTGGGTGATGTCATTCAGGGTAAGGTGGACGTAGTGCTGTACGCCAACTTTTATATTTTCAAAACGTTGGGTATCCCTTTTTACATCATTCCAGGGTTATACGTTGGCCTGTCGGTTTACTGTTATCTTGCCGCGCTCAATATTGTCATGTTGCACTCCGGCAAGGCATTTTCGCCGCGGCAATTTGTATTGCTGCATCTGGCCGTGCTGTTTTTGATCAACCCGTTTATCATCGGCATGGGGCTGCGCTTTGGCTTCTCGATGGCTGTGATGACGCTGGCGATGGTGCTGTTTTGCCATCAACAGAATCGACCACTTGCCGCTGGCCTGATGTTGTTTGCCATGCTGACTCATTTTTCCAGCATGTTACTGGTCGGGGTGTTTCTATGCAGCCGGGTAATGCGGCTAAATCGCTTGCTGACGGTCGTGTTTAGCGCCATCGCGTTACTGACCGCGAAGTTCGCACTGCCGTTTATCGTTTCCCATATTACGATTTCCGGCATCAACAGCTATTCCGATGTGTATACCTCCGGTATGTATGCCAGCGACTACCTGACGTCTGGCAACGCTAACGGGATGATTAATTTCTTGATTGTGTTATTCCCGGCGCTGTTTCTCGGCGTATTCATGTTGTCTCATCCGATGCACAATCAGGCTGGGGACATCAAAAACACTGCGGCATGGCTGGTGGTGTTTGTTTTCCTGTGTTCCAGTTCGCTACAGGCAGCCAGCCGCTATGCCAGTGTGGCGTCGGTATTCCTGCTGTTTTACTACATTGCTCATCAGGGGTCGTTCATTCGCGGCAGGTTTAACTACTTCTTTCTGTGCTTCATGTTGATGGCGACAGGTTATAACCTGATCGAGAACATCTATGTCCCGCGTCGGCCGATTATGCTGGGGCAAATGTGGCAGTCATTCTATAAAACGCCGTTGTTGAACCTGTTCTACGGTGAACAGGAGTATGAGCAGTATCTACGTGTGATTAACCGCGATAGCGGTGAATGGATAGGGCACGAGATGGATCTTGGGTAGCGTGCCTTTTCTACCTATAACAGCAACCTTGCAGCCAGGGATGCGGACGCCGATCCGCATCCTACCCCCAAATACCCCAACGCACTTCGCAGAACATCCCACCGAATATCTAAATCATAATTTTTATTATATTTTCAATGGATTAACGCTTTTTTCTGCCCTGATACTTTAGGGGTAGTCACGCCGCTGTCGCCGTTATTCTCCCTCCGTTCTCTTGATCGCAATCAATTTGCAGGCTGAGCCGCATTAGTAGGCTGGCGGCAGATTGAGCAACGTCGTTCCTTATAACGATAAGATTATAAAAGCCTTCAGGAGAACTCCGGATGAGCAAGTTTCTAGACCGATTCCGCTATTTTAAGCAGTTGGCGGAACCCTTTTCGGGCGATCATGGCCAGACGCTGAACACCAACCGTGACTGGGAAGACGGCTATCGTAGCCGCTGGCAGCACGATAAAATTGTGCGTTCCACCCATGGGGTGAACTGTACCGGCTCCTGTAGCTGGAAGATTTATGTGAAAAACGGTCTGGTGACCTGGGAAACCCAGCAAACCGATTATCCGCGTACCCGCCCGGACTTGCCCAACCATGAACCTCGCGGTTGCCCGCGTGGCGCCAGCTACTCCTGGTATCTGTACAGCGCCAACCGACTGAAATACCCACTGATGCGTAAACGCCTAATCAAACTGTGGCGTGAAGCGAAGGCGCTGCACAGCGATCCGGTCGATGCCTGGGGCTCGATCGTCAGTGATGCAGAAAAATCCAAAAGCTACAAAGTCGCACGCGGACGCGGAGGTTTTGTGCGTTCCAGCTGGCAAGAAGTGAATGAACTGATTGCCGCGTCTAACGTTTACACCGCCAAAACCTTCGGCCCGGATCGCATTATCGGCTTCTCACCGATCCCGGCGATGTCGATGGTGTCCTACGCCGCCGGCGCCCGCTATCTGTCGCTGATTGGCGGCACCTGCCTGAGCTTCTACGACTGGTACTGCGACTTGCCGCCAGCCTCGCCAATGACCTGGGGCGAGCAAACCGACGTGCCGGAATCGGCCGACTGGTACAACTCTTCCTACATTATCGCCTGGGGCTCCAACGTGCCGCAGACGCGTACCCCGGACGCTCATTTCTTCACTGAAGTGCGCTACAAAGGCACCAAAACCGTGGCAGTCACGCCGGACTACGCGGAGGTCGCCAAGCTGTGCGACCAGTGGCTCAATCCGAAGCAGGGTACCGATAGCGCCATGGCGCTGGCAATGGGCCACGTGATGCTCAAAGAGTTCCACCTGGATCGTGAGGTGGGCTACTTCCGGGACTACGTGCGTCGTTACACCGATATGCCAATGCTGGTGATGCTCGAACCGCGCGAAGAGGGTTATTACGCCGCCGGTCGCCTGCTGCGTGCCGCTGATCTGGTGGATGGTTTGGGCCAGGAAAACAACCCTGAGTGGAAAACCGTTGCCATCGATCAGCGCAACGGTGAGCTGGTGGCGCCGCAGGGGTCGATTGGCTTCCGTTGGGGTGAGCAGGGCAAATGGAACCTGGAACAACGCGCCGGTGAAGACGGGCAGGAAGTCGAGTTGCAACTCAGCCTGCTGGGTGCGCATGACGAAGTGGCCGAAGTCGGGTTCCCGTACTTTGGCGGCATTAAAAGCGGCAGTACCGAGAGCGAACATTTCAACAGCGTGGCGCTGGACGAAATCCTGCTGCACACGCTGCCGGTAAAACGCCTGCGTCTGGCGGACGGTAGCGACGCGTTGGTGACCAGCGTTTACGATTTGACCCTGGCCAACTACGGCCTCGAACGTGGTCTGAACGATGCCAACTGCGCCACCGACTATGACGACGTCAAGGCTTATACCCCAGCCTGGGCCGAGCAAATCACAGGCGTCTCACGTCACAACATTATCCGCATTGCCCGTGAGTTTGCCGACAACGCCGAGAAAACCCATGGCCGTTCGATGATTATCGTTGGTGCCGGTGTTAACCACTGGTACCACATGGACATGACCTACCGTGGCCTGATCAATATGCTGATCTTCTGCGGCTGTGTTGGTCAGAGCGGTGGTGGTTGGGCGCACTACGTCGGCCAGGAAAAACTCCGTCCACAGACCGGTTGGCTGCCGCTGGCGTTTGGCCTCGACTGGCAACGTCCACCGCGCCATATGAACAGTACCTCGTTCTTCTATAACCACTCCAGCCAGTGGCGCTATGAAACTGTCGGTACTGAAGAGCTGTTGTCGCCGTTGGCGGACAAGACCCGCTTTGGCGGCAGTCTGATCGATCTCAACGTGCGTGCTGAACGCATGGGCTGGCTGCCGTCGGCACCTCAACTGGGTACCAACCCGCTGCATCTGGCGGCACAGGCGAAAGCCGCTGGTCAATCACCGCTGGACTTCACCGTTGCAGGGTTGAAAAAAGGCACCCTGAATTTTGCCGCTGAACAGCCAGACAACCCGCAGAACTTCCCGCGTAACCTGTTCGTTTGGCGTTCCAATCTGTTGGGCTCATCCGGCAAGGGCCATGAGTACATGCTCAAATACTTGCTGGGTACTGAAAATGGTATTCAGGGCAAGGATCTGGGCCAGCAGGGCGGCGCTAAGCCCGAGGAAGTGGAATGGTTGGATAACGGCGGTGAAGGCAAATTGGATCTGGTGGTAACGCTTGATTTCCGCATGTCCAGCACTTGCCTTTACTCGGACATCGTGTTGCCAACTGCCACTTGGTACGAAAAAGACGACATGAATACCTCGGATATGCATCCGTTTATTCACCCGCTGTCGGCGGCGGTCGATCCGGCCTGGGATTCGAAGAGCGATTGGGAGATCTACAAAGGTATTGCCAAGGCCTTCTCTGAAGTTTGTGTCGGGCATTTGGGCAAGGAAACCGACGTGGTGACGCTGCCGATCCAGCATGATTCAGCCGCCGAGTTGGCACAGCCTTATGGCGTTAAAGACTGGAAGAAAGGTGAGTGCGATCTGATCCCAGGGATTACCGCGCCGCACATCATGGTGGTAGAGCGTGATTATCCGGCTACCTATGAGCGTTTCACTTCGCTGGGGCCGCTGCTGGATAAGCTGGGCAATGGCGGTAAAGGGATTAGCTGGAACACCCAGACCGAAGTTGATTTCCTGAAACAGCTTAACTACGTGAAGGCGGAAGGTCCGGCTGCCGGTCGGCCGAAGATTGAAACCGCCATCGATGCCGCCGAGGTGATCCTAGCGCTGGCACCGGAAACCAACGGACAGGTCGCGGTCAAGGCGTGGGACGCGTTGGGCAAGATGACCGGCCGAGACCACCGCCATCTGGCACTGAACAAGGAAGATGAAAAAATCCGCTTCCGCGATATTCAGGCGCAGCCGCGCAAAATCATTTCCAGCCCGACCTGGTCAGGCCTGGAAGATGAACATGTGTCTTACAACGCCTGTTATACCAACGTGCATGAGCTGATCCCATGGCGCACCCTCAGCGGCCGTCAGCAGCTGTATCAGGACCATGAGTGGATGCGTGCCTTTGGCGAAAGCCTGCTGGTGTATCGCCCGCCGATCGACACCCGTGCCGCGCAGCCGTTGCTGAACCAGAAGCCGAACGGCAACAAGGAGAAGGCGCTGAACTTCCTGACGCCGCACCAGAAATGGGGCATTCACTCCACGTACAGCGACAACCTGCTGATGCTGACCCTGTCGCGCGGTGGACCGATCGTCTGGATGAGTGAAGAAGATGCCAAAGACTTGGGCATTGAGGACAACGACTGGATCGAAGCCTTTAACGCCAATGGCGCGTTAACGGCGCGGGCGGTGGTCAGCCAGCGCGTCCCGTCCGGTATGACCATGATGTACCACGCGCAGGAACGCATCGTGAATATTCCAGGTTCGGAAATCACCAGCCAGCGCGGCGGTATCCATAATTCGGTGACCCGTGTCTGTCCGAAACCGACCCATATGATTGGGGGATACGCGCAACTGGCCTACGGTTTTAACTATTACGGCACTGTCGGTTCTAACCGCGACGAGTTCGTGGTGGTGCGCAAGATGAACCGTATTGACTGGTTAGACGGTGAGGGTAACGACGATTCGCAGGGCAGCCAGCAGGAGAAAGCAAAATGAAAATTCGTTCGCAAGTTGGCATGGTGCTGAACCTGGACAAATGCATCGGTTGCCACACCTGTTCAGTGACCTGCAAAAACGTCTGGACCAGCCGCGAGGGCATGGAGTACGCCTGGTTCAATAACGTGGAAAGCAAGCCCGGCGTGGGTTATCCGCACGCCTGGGAAGATCAGGAAAAGTGGAAAGGCGGTTGGATCCGTAAAATCAACGGCAAGCTTGAGCCACGCATGGGCAGTCGTGTCGGTCTGTTGTCGAAGATTTTTGCCAACCCGGATGTCCCGGCGCTGGACGATTACTACGAGCCGTTCGACTACGATTACCAAAACTTGCATACCGCGCCACAGGGCAAGCATCAGCCGATCGCCCGTCCGCGATCGCTGATCACCGGCCAGCGCATGAAGAAGATTGAAAATGGCCCGAACTGGGAAGAGATCCTCGGTGGCGAATTCTCCAAACGTTCGAAGGACAAAAATTTCGACAATATGCAAAAGGAGATGTACGGCCAGTTCGAAAACACCTTCATGATGTACCTGCCGCGCCTGTGCGAACACTGCCTTAACCCGGCCTGCGTCGCGACCTGCCCGAGTGGTGCTATCTACAAGCGTGGCGAAGACGGCATTGTGCTGATCGATCAGGATAAATGCCGCGGCTGGCGCATGTGCCTGACCGGCTGCCCGTACAAAAAGATCTACTTCAACTGGAAAAGCGGCAAGTCCGAGAAGTGCATCTTCTGTTATCCGCGCATTGAATCCGGTCAGCCGACGGTGTGTTCGGAAACCTGTGTGGGTCGCATTCGCTATCTGGGCGTGCTGCTGTATGACGCCGACCGTATTGAGCAGGCGGCAGCGGTCGAAAACGACAAGGATTTATACCAGAGCCAGTTGGATATCTTCCTCGACCCGCATGATCCTGCGGTGATTGCCCAGGCGTTGGCCGACGGCATTCCACAAGGGGTGATCGAATCCGCCCAGCAGTCGCCGGTATACAAAATGGCGATGGACTGGAAACTGGCGCTGCCTTTGCATCCGGAATACCGCACGCTGCCGATGGTATGGTACGTGCCGCCATTGTCACCGATTCAATCTGCCGCCGATGCCGGTGAGCTGGCGCATAGCGGCGTGCTGCCGGACGTGGAAAGCCTGCGTATTCCGGTGCAATATTTGGCGAACCTGCTGACCGCTGGCGATACTACGCCGGTGCTGTTAGCGCTCAAGCGCATGCTGGCGATGCGCCATTACAAACGGGCAGAAACCGTTGACGGCGTACTGGACACCAGCGCACTGGAACAGGTGGGGCTGACCGAAGCGCAGGCGCAGGAGATGTATCGCTATCTGGCGATCGCCAACTACGAAGACCGCTTTGTGATCCCGTCCAGCCATCGCGAACTGGCACGTGTTGCCTTCCCGGAAAGCAAAGGCTGCGGCTTTAGCTTTGGCGACGGCTGCCACGGCAGCGACGGTAAATTCAACCTGTTCAACAGCCGCCGCATTGACGCTATTGATGTGACGAAGAAAACGCCGCGTCAGGAGGATGCCTCATGATCAGCCTGAAAGTGATTGCTCGCCTGCTGGACTACCCGGAGCAGGCGCTGTTTGACCATCAGCAGGCGCTGGTTGAAGCGCTGGAACCGGCCAGCGAACTGGATTTGCATCACAGTGCACAGCTGATCTTGTTTATTCGCCGTTTTTGCGCTCGCCCATTGTTGGACGTGCAGGCCGAATACTGTGAGCTGTTCGATCGAGGGCGCGCCACCTCACTGTTGCTGTTTGAGCATGTGCATGGCGAGTCGCGCGATCGCGGCCAGGCCATGGTCGATCTGATGGCGCAATACCGCGAAGCCGGGCTGGAGATCGACAGCCGCGAACTGCCGGATTTCTTGCCGCTGTATCTGGAGTATCTCGCTAGCCGCAGCAAGGAACAGGCCGCGGGTGGGTTGCAGGATATTGCGCCGATCCTGGCACTGCTTGGCGCGCGGTTACAACAGCGTGAAAGTCCGTATGCAGTACTGTTTGATCTGCTGCTGGTGTTATCTGGCAGTGAAGTTCAGTCTCAAACGCTGGAGTCCCAGGTTGCAAAAGAAGCTCGCGATGACACGCCGCAGGCACTAGACGCAGTATGGGAAGAGGAACAAGTTAAGTTTCTAGGCGAGCAGGGCTGCGCTTCGGCGCAGCAAGTGGCGCACCAACGGCGTTTTGCCGGCGCGGTGGCACCGCAATACCTGGACCTGACGGATGCGCTAACCGGAACCAAAGGACGCTAATCATGCAATTTTTAAATCAGTTCTTCTTCGATATCTACCCCTATCTGGCGGGAGCGATTTTCCTGATCGGCAGTTGGCTGCGTTACGATTACGGCCAATACACCTGGCGTGCCGGATCCAGCCAGATGCTGGATAAAAAAGGGATGCGACTGGCCTCCAACCTGTTCCACATCGGTATTCTGGGCATTTTTGCCGGGCACTTCCTCGGCATGCTGACGCCGCATTGGATGTATGAATCCTTCCTGCCGATTGATGTGAAGCAGAAGCTGGCGATGATTGCCGGTGGTGCCTGCGGTGTGATGACACTGATCGGCGGTGCGTTGTTGCTCAAACGCCGTCTGACCAATCCACGGGTACGGGCGACCAGCAGCTTTGCCGATATCATGATCCTGACGCTATTGGTGGTGCAGGTGTGCCTCGGTTTGCTGACCATTCCGTTCTCCGCCCAACATATGGACGGCAGTGAAATGATGAAACTGGTGGGTTGGGCGCAGGCTGTGGTGACCTTCCACGCTGGTGCATCAGAACATCTGGTAGGGGTGGCTCCAATCTTTAAACTGCATATGGTTCTGGGTATGACACTGTTCGTGCTGTTCCCGTTCTGCCGCCTGGTACATATCTGGAGTGTACCGCTAGAGTATCTGACTCGCCGCTATCAGTTGGTACGCAACCGCCGCTGAGCATCAAAACACTGCCGCTGTATAACAGCGGCGGTGTACTCTTCCCGCCTACAATTTTTACGCCTTCGCCTGCCTATTTTTGCTTCCTTGCCGTAAACTTAATATCTCAGTATTGTTACAATTATTCGTCGGCGCCTGCCGGCTGTTTGCAGTGCATAACAACAATCAATAGCCCCTGTTTGCGGGCACTTTGGGATTTAAAACCGGGGATGACTCGCCGCTGTTAGTAGGATAGCGCCGGGAGATCGCTTTATGGATAGTCAGGTTAATCAACAACAATAATGACAATACACTCTTTTTCGTCACCTGCGTTGCTGCCTCTTAAAGTCATCGCTACTGGGGCGGCGTTACCGCCTAATCGCGTCGAATCTTCCACTCTGGACAGGTTGTTGCGCAAGCCAGTCGGTTACGTCGAAAAACGCTCCGGCATCGTCCACCGTTATCACGCTGCTGATGATGCGAGTCAGGCTGAGCTGGCCGTTGCCGCGTTACAGGATGCCTTGACCCGTTGCAATATCGACGCGCAATCCATCGACTTATTGATTTCCGCTTCAGCGATCTCAGTGCAAGCGCTGCCTTGTACTGCTGCGCACATTCTCAAAATCGCCGGTTTGGCACCCGGTACGGCAGGCTTCGATATTAATAGCAGCTGTGTCAGTTTTATCTCTGCGATGCAGGTGGCTGCCGGTTTGCTCAATGCCGGGACCTATAAACGTATTGCGATTATCTCGGCAGATTTGGCCTCGCGCGGCATCGACTGGGATCACGAAGAGTCCTCACTGATTTTTGGCGACGGGGCGGCTTGTGCCATTGTGGAGCGGGGTGATGGAACCAGTGGCATTCTGGCCAGCCTGGTGGAAACCTACCCCGAAGGCAGCGAATTGTGTGAGATCCGTGCCGGAGGGACCCGACGTAATCCGCGGGCCGGTATGACAGGCAGCGACTTCCTGTTTCATATGCAAGGTAAACAACTGTTCCGTCAGGCCTCGGCGTTGATCGAAGACTACCTGGCTCGTCTGCTTGCTGCCAGCGGCCTGACGTTGGCGCAGATCGCCACGGTGGTGCCGCATCAGGCAAGTCATCTGTCACTTGAACATATGCGTAAGCGCCTGCATGTGTCCAGCGAGGTACTGGTGGATATTTACCGCTATCACGGCAATCAGGTTGCGGCGTCTATTCCCACGGCACTGCATGCTGCGGTTACCGATGGTCGCTTTAACCCAGGGAAACCGGTGATGCTGATTGGTACCGCCGCCGGGTTATCGCTGGCTGGCATGGTACTGCTGCCGTGAAGGTGTTGGTCACGGGGGCCACCAGTGGGCTAGGGCGCAATGCGGCGCAGTGGTTGCTGGACGCGGGTTATCAGGTGCAGGCTACCGGGCGCGACAAGCGGGCTGGAGAAGAACTGAGGCTACTGGGGGCCGAGTTTAGCCCATTGGATTTAGCACAGGCCACGGCGGAAGAGTGTCGACAATTGATGCTGGGCTGTGATTGGGTGTGGCACTGTGCGGCAAAGTCTTCTCCGTGGGGCAGTAAGGCCGAGTTTTATCAGGCCAATGCGGTTGCCACAGAAAAGTTGGTGGAGGCGGCAGGGGTTTGTGGCGTGCGGCGCTTTATTCATATTTCCACGCCGGCGATTTACTTTGATTTTAACGTTCATCAATATGTTGATGAAGGATACCGCGCCCGTCGTTTCGCCAATCATTACGCGGCCAGCAAATACGCTGCGGAACAACGGTTGCAGGAGCGGGTGCTCCGTTACCCGCAAACCACCTACATTATTCTTCGCCCGAGAGGGCTGTTTGGCCCGCATGACCGGGTGATTGTGCCACGCCTGCTGCAACAGTTGGACCGCGATAGTGGCGTGCTTCGCTTGCCCGGTGGAGGGAACGCGCTACTGGACCTGACCTTCGTGCTCAACGTGGTGCACGCGATGGATCTGGCGAGCCGTCAGCATCGGTTGCCCTCCGGCGCGGTGTACAACATCACAAACCATCAACCACAACGGCTGGCAGATATGCTGGATGCGTTGCTGCGTCAGCAGTTGGGATTACGTTATCGGCTACAGGCGGTGCCTTATCCCTTGCTGAGTGTGCTGGCAGGCTGTTTGGAACTGCTGGCCCGTTTTACCGGCAAAGAACCCCTGCTGACCCGTTATAGCGTGGCGGCGGTGTATTTCGATATGACGCTTAGCCAGACCCGTGCTATTGAAGAACTGGGCTACCTGCCGCGCTATTCGATGGATGAGGGAATTCGTATGACCGGCGAATGGTTTAAACGGCAGGGGGGCGCGCTGCATGGCTAAGGTGACCGTTTTTGACGTGGGGTATTGTACCCATATCGGTTGTATGGCGTTGCGTGGCGCAGGATTCCGGGTGTGCAAATTCCCCGCACGTGCTTATCTGTTGGAGGTGGGAGAACGACGTTGGCTGTGGGACACTGGCTACGCGCACTATTTCCAGCAGCAGACGCAGTCTGGCATTTTCCGCATTTACCGGCAGATGACGCCGGTGTATTTCGATCCCAGAGAATCGTTGGCACACCAGTTGCGCACCGCAGGTTATGACGCCAATGATATCCAGGCGTTAATCGTTTCACATTTTCATGCAGATCACGTTGCCGGGCTGCGTGATTTCGCGCACCTCGGTTTTATCTGTTCCGGTGAAGGATGGCGGCAAACTCGTGAACTGCGAGGCTTTGCAGCGTTAAAACGCGCCTTTATTCCCGGCCTGATTCCAGAGAGTTTCGAGACTAACCTGACGTTCATCGAAGGTTTTCCTCAGGTCAGCCTACCTGCTTTGCTCGCACCCTTCGATCGCGGGTATGCGTTGCCGGGCAGCGACGGGCAAATCGTGTTGGTAGACCTGCCAGGGCATGCTGCCGGCCATATAGGTGCATTTATCCTCACGGACAGCGGTTGGACACTGCTGGCCAGCGACGCTGCCTGGTCTCCGTTAAGCTACCAGCAGTTGCGTGGGCCTTCACGGTTGGCCAACCTGGTGATGGAGGATTCTAATGCCTATTATCGCACGTTGGAGCGGCTGAACCAGTTGTGGGCGAGTGGTAATGCCGAGATCCTGCTGTGCCATGAGGGGGATTTATGATCCCGTTAATGACACTGTGGCACTACTTTCGGGCCCGCCGTTTAGTCTTTTCCGATCGCCATTCTTTGGAAGCCTACCAGAAGAGGCAACTAAAACGCTTTGCCCGGAGCGTGTTGACTAAAAGCCCTTATTTCCGGCGTGTCAGCCGGCAAGCGATCGCCACTTGGCCGCTGATGGATAAGGCGTTGATGATGGCGCAGTTCGATCAAATGAACACCGCCGGATTGCAACGCGACGCACTGTTAGCCTGCGCGCAACGCAGTGAGGTGGAACGGGATTTCACGCCAAAAATCGGGAAATACAGCGTAGGCCTGTCGTCAGGGACGTCAGGACAACGTGGCATTTTTGTCGTCAGTCCACGTGAACAACAGGTTTGGGCCGGAGGCATGCTGGCGAAAATGCTGCCGGACGGTCTGTTTGCCGGTGAACGCGTGGCGCTGTTTCTGCGGGCGGACAATAACCTGTATCACAGCGTGAACAATCGTTGGCTGAGTCTGGTGTTTTACGATCTTTTTGCGCCTTTTACCCCACAGCTATCCCGGCTGGAGCAGCAGGCACCCACCATCATTGTCGCACCGGCGCAGGTACTGCGCGCATTGGCGCTAGCGGTGTTAGCCAAACAGATTCATCTCGAGGTAAAGAAGGTGATTTCGGTGGCAGAAGTGCTGGAAGAACAAGACCGGCGTCTGCTGGCGCAGGTTTTTCCCGTGGTAGGTGAGGTGTATCAGGCCACTGAGGGCTTCCTGGCGGCTACTTGTGCGCACGGTACCCTGCATCTGAACGAAGAGTTCTTGCATATTGAACCGCAGTGGATTGATGAGCAGCGTTTTACGCCGTTGATCACTGACTTTACCCGTAGCACCCAACCGATTGTGCGCTACCGGCTGGATGATGTGTTGGTCAAACAGACGGAACCTTGCCCTTGTGGGCAGCGATCAATGGCGATTGCGCGTATTGAAGGGCGGCGTGACGATCAACTGGTGTTGCCCAATAGGTTTGAACAACCACAGGTGGTATTTGCCGACGTGTGCAGCCGCGCGATTGCCAATGCGTTGCCGCTGACCAGCGATTACCGGCTGATCCAATACGGTGAGACGCAATTGCATCTGATCGCCGATTGCAGCGAGGCTGAGTTGGCTCACTGCCAGTCACAGCTAACGGCATTGTTTGAACAACAGGGCATTGCGACCGCGAATCTGGAGTGGCAACGGACGGTACAGACGGTGATGCCGCAGTTTGATCGTAAGAGAAGACGGATTATCCGCCAGGCGGGGGCATGATGAGAATGATCGCGTATCGGTTGTGGCAGATGTTGCTGGGCTGGGGACTCGTGGGCGTCGTTTATACGTTAACCGACCGTCTACAAAGTACGGGCACAGTGCTCCCGCCATCAGCAATTGACCGCGGGATCCCGTTTAGTCCGACCGCCATTTGGTTGTATCTGTCTTTCTTTATCATTGTTCCGCTCGGCTATCTGTTAGCGCCGATTGAGCGGGTCAAATGGCTGAGAGCAGCGATGCAACTGGCCGCAGTGGGCGCTGGAGCGATATACCTGTTGTGGCCAACGACCTTGGTTTATCCGCAAGACAAGGGGGACGGGTTAAGTTCACAACTGCTGGCGGCACTGACCCAGGTTGATTCACTGCAAAATTGCCTGCCTTCGCTACACATGGCGCTGACGGTGTTGGCCGTGTGGGCATTGAGCGATAAGCAGCGTAAAGTGAGAACGGCGTTGCTCATGGTATGGGCGCTGGCGATCGCGTTTTCCATCCTGCAATTGCGTCGCCATTTGCTGGTTGATCTGGTCAGTGGGGCACTGTTGGCATTTATTGCCGGTTGGGTGGTGCAGCGCATCAATAGCGTGCGGCGAGATACCGTCAAAGGAGAAATAGGATGAGCGAACTGGCGATGCCGATCCTGTTCATGCTGTTTGTCGTCATTGGTGAGGCGCTGGTGTTGCAATACGCGCAGCGGCGCCAGGTGAACTGGCACGATCTGGTGTTCAATCTGAACTCCGGTCATATCATGCTGTGGCTGTTCCGTGGGTTGGAGATCACCTGCTATGGCTATGTGGCAGCACACTTCAGCCTGGGCCTGTTGGATACCTGGCCACCGGTGCTAATGTGGCTGTTTGCCCTGCTGGCGTGGGACTTGGGTTTTTACTGGTTGCATCGCCTGCACCATTATTTACGGGTGCTGTGGGCGGTGCATGTGGTGCATCACCAGGGGGAGCATTTCAATCTCTCGTTGGGGGTTCGCAATTCCTGGTATTCGTCGCTAACGTCGATCCCGTTCTTTTTAGTATTGGCGCTGCTGGGTGTGCCGTTGTCAGTGTTTGTCACGGTGTCTATCCTGCACTACAGCATTCAGCTGTTTAACCATAATGCGCTAACGCCTAAGCTTGGTCTGTTGGAGAAAATACTGGTCACGCCGGCGCATCATCGGGTGCATCACGTTAAAGACCTGGCCTATTCGAACAAAAATTTTGGCGGCAGCTTTATCTTCTGGGATAAGTTGTTCGGTACTTTTTGTCCGAACCTGCCTGAAACGCCATTTGTGTATGGCGTCAGTGGCGATAAGCCGTCCGCCAATCCGTTCTGGGCGAGCAATCTTCCTTTCTTGCGTTATTTACGTCTGTCCTGGCGGCCTAAAGCGACAACGGGGCGTTTCCGTTGCTCAGCACTTAGCGTGTTCAGCGGTGCGATGCTGCTGTTTACGCTGGTCATAGGTTATGTTTACCAGTACGGCTACGGCTACAGTGATGTTAACTGGCCGCAAATGACGCTGTTGGTCCTGTTGGCGTTTGGATCAATGGCGTTGGGCGGCATGACAGAAGGGCATCGCTGGGCGATTGTGGCCTGGCTGGTGATTACGCTGAGTATTCCGCTGTTGTTCATCGGTTATCTCGGGTGGCCGCAGCGCTATTGGCAAATTGCGATGGCCATTATCGCACTGCACGGCGTTTGCGTGGCATTAGGTTGGGGCCGGGCGAAACAGCCGGTTCCGACGGGAGTGTCGCATGGCTGACGCACTCCCACCGCTGCGTTTTCCTGCCGATGGCGAACAGGCGTTTCATCGTGCGCTCAAACATGCCGCGCACGCGTATCTGGCGGGTGATCACCGTTATGCCGACGGCTGGCGACTGGCTAAAGCGGCACTGCTGCTGGTGTTGTGCTGTGGTTTTTATGTTTTGAGCGTGATGCAGCAACAGCCGTGGGCGTTTTTCGGCTGTTATTTCCTGTTTGTGATGATGGGGATGCTGCTCAATGTGAATGTGAATCATGATGCTTCGCATAATGCCTTTTTGCGCAGCCCTTGGGCCAACCGGTTGGTAGGACGGTTAGTCACGTTGCCGTTGGGGGTGGATCCAGACTACTGGCGCGTGCGGCACGTGGATTATCACCATGTTTATGCCAATGTTGAACATTATGATTTGGATACCGAGGAAAATGGTTTCTTTCGCCAGACGCCGTTCCAGCGCTGGCGTAAACATATGCGCTATCAACATCTGTATTGGCCGATGATTGCCGCACTCTCTCTGCCCTATATCGCCTGGATTTTTGACTGGTCGGATCGCATGGGTAAAACCCCATTGCATGAAAAGAACATTTTACCGGGCGGTGGTGGTTGGGCCGTGTTTATCCTGTGCAAGATTGGCCATCTGCTGCTGGTACTGGCAGTACCGCTGGTGTTATGTCAACAGAACGGCATCAGCTGGCAATGGGTGTTGTTGGCTTACGCACTCAGTCAAATGTGCGCTTCACTGTTGGTGGTGTTCTTGTTATTGGGCACCCATTGGGCGCAGGCTGAGTTTTACTCTGTGCCGGAAGGCGAAAGCATGCCGCACGGTTGGTACCGACACAATTTTGCTACTGCGTGCGATTGGGAAACCTCACCACGTGGATTACAGCATCTGACCGGCGGGTTGAATTATCATCTGACCCACCATTTGTTCCCCGGTTGGAATCATCGACATTACCCGGCGCTGGCCGCCATAGTGGCGCAACTGGCGGCGCAGCATGGTATGGAATATCGCTGCATTGGTTACCGCGAACTGCTGGCACAGCAACAGCAATTCTTACGTCGGATGGGGCAGCCATGACACCGTTGCGCCCGCTGGCTTTTCAGCGTGATGACTCTGGTCTGCACCGCGCATTGATGCAGGCTGCACAGAATTATCTGGCCGAAAGTCGCGATCACCGTTTTGCTGATATTGGCATGCTGGCAAAGGTATTGATACTGCTGGCGCTGTGTGCGCTTTGTTATGCATTGAGTCTGCAACAACACAGTATCTGGGCGTATTTTGCCTGTTACTTCGGTTTTATTTTCATTGGCATGTTCCTCACGGTGAACGTGGTCCATGATGCGTCGCATAACGCATTTTTCAAACAGCCATGGGCCAATCGCTGGCTGAATTGCCTGGTGAGTATTCCGCTTGGATTAGATCCCGATTGCTGGCGAGTAAGACACGTTATTTTTCATCACGCACACAACAACATCGAGCATTACGATCCTGATATCGATGCCAACGGCGTACTGCGTCAGACGCCGTTCCAGCGTTGGCGGCCTTTTATGCGCGCGCAGCGTTTTTACTGGCCGCTGGTTGCCGCGATGACCTTCCCGTATTACATCTGGTTGTTCGATTGGCTGGATCGGGCGGGGCAAACCCGGGTTACGGCACGAATGGCGCAGCGGGGAATACGTGGCTGGACTGTGTTTTTGATGGGCAAAACTGCGCACCTGATACTGGCGCTGGCCATCCCCTGTTACCTGTTACCACCAGCGATAGGTGTGGGGCAAATAGTGCTGGTTTATCTGCTGAGCCAGATGCTTTCGTCGCTGCTGTTTGTGATGCTGATTATTGGTACCCATTGGGCCAAGGCGAAGTTTTATCAGGCTCCGGCGCAGGGGCCGTTACCGCACGGCTGGTATCATCATGTGTTTGCCACGACGTTTGACTGGTTTCCGCGACCACGTTGGTTAGGTTATTGGTTGGGCGGTGCCAATTTGCATCTGACGCACCATTTGTTTCCGCACTGGAGTCACCGGCATTACCCGGCATTAAGCCGTATCATTGCTGAGGTGGCACCGCGTTTTAGTATCGACTATCGGGTGTTGGAACTGGGGGAGTTATTGCGTTTGCAACAGCGTTTTCTTAGCGCGATGGGGCGCAAACCGGAGTAGTTATTAGCGTGGGCATTTTACCGCCCACGCTTGCCAGACAACACCTGGGTTAATGCGATCTCATACCCGCTGCATTCATCAACAGGCGGAACATCGAAGCGACTGCAAACAGCCCCAGTACGCTGGCACTCCAGATCACGACCAGCCAGCCGATGCGTTTCCACCAGGGCGCCGGTGCGGGTGAGGTTTTATCCTGCATAGTTTCTTCCCTCATCAGTGATAACCATGTTCATGGCTGACCTTGCCGCGGAACACGTAGTAGCTCCAGAAGGTATAAACCAAAATAATTGGAATGATAAATAGCGCGCCCACCAGCATGAAACCCAGGCTTTGCGGCGGTGCCGCGGCTTGCCACAGGGTAATGGACGGCGGAATCAACAGCGGCCAAATGCTGATGCCCAGACCACTCAAGCCCAGAAATACCAGCAACAGAGTGAGCAAGAACGGCGAGTAATGCCCAGCATTTTTCACACCATGCTGGATGCCCCAGGCGCTGAGCAGTACCAATATAGGCACGGGCAGCAGCACAAACAGATTAGGTAACGTGAACCAGCGGGTGGCGATTTCCGGGTGAGCAATCGGCGTCCAGATACTGACGACTGCCAACACCAGCAGCAGGATCACCAGCAGCGGTGTTGCTAACCGATACATGCGTGCCTGCAAGTCGCCGGCAGTTTTCATCACCAGCCAAGTGCAGCCGAGTAACGCATAGGTCACCACCAGCCCCAAGCCGCAAAACAGCGCGAACGGCGTCAGCCAGTCGAGGGCGCCACCGGCATAGGTGCGGCCATTGACCGGGAAACCATTGATGATGGCGCCCACCACGACCCCTTGGCTGAAGGTGGCGAAGATGGAGCCCCAGATAAACGCCTTGTCCCAAATGTGGCGTTTTTCTGCCGTGGCCTTAAAGCGGAACTCAAAAGCTACGCCGCGGAAGATCAGGCCAAACAACATCAGGGTCAGCGGAATGGCCAGCGCGTCGAGGATTACCGCGTAAGCCAATGGGAAGGCGCCGAACAGCGCCGCACCACCCAGTACCAGCCAGGTTTCATTGCCGTCCCAGACCGGGGCGACGGTGTTCATCATCACATCACGGTCACCGCTGTCCTTAACCCAGGGGAACAGGATGCCGATACCTAAATCAAAGCCGTCCATTACCACGTACATCATGGTGCTGAACACGATGATCACAAACCAAATCAGCGGAAGATCAATGCCCATGCTCAGCTCCTGTCATCCAGAGTTTCTTTCACCGCAGACAGCGGACGTGCCGGTCGGCCTTCGGTGTCATCTTCGTGCACTTCATGCTGCTGCGGCCCTTTGCGAATCAACCGCATCATGTAGGAGTAACCCACGCCGAATACCGAGCAATAAACGATGATAAACGCCAATAAGCTGATGCTCATGTGCAGGTCGCCGTGTGCAGAAACGGCATCCTTGGTACGCAGCAGGCCATAAACGACCCACGGTTGACGTCCTATCTCGGTGGTGAACCAGCCCGCCAGCAGCGCCAGCAATCCGGAAGGCCCCATCCAAAGAATGAAATAGAGGAAGGGTCGGGATTGATATAACCCGCCACGCCAGCGTAGCCATAGGCTCCAGACCCCGGCGAGGATCATCAACATACCCAACGCCACCATAATGCGGAACGACCAGAACACCACTGTGGAGTTCGGACGGTCTTCCGGTGGGAAGGATTTCAGTGCCGGTACCTGTTCGGTCAGGCTGTGGGTCAGGATTAAGCTGCCGAGGTAGGGGACTTCCAGCTTGAAACGGGTTTCTTCACGCTGCATATCCGGCCAACCGAACAAGATCAGTGGTGTAGCTTCCCCCGGCGGGTTTTCCCAGTGCCCTTCGATGGCGGCAATTTTTGCCGGCTGGTATTTTAGTGTATTCAGGCCGTGGGCATCGCCGATCATCGCCTGTATTGGTGCGACAATCAGTGCCATCCACATCGCCATCGACAGCATTTTACGCATGGCAGGCGTGTCGCGACCGCGCAGTAAATGCCAGGCGGCAGAGGCACTCACGAAGAACGCCGAAGACAGGAAGGCGGCGGTTGACATGTGCAACAGTCGATACGGGAATGACGGGTTGAAAATTACTTTCAGCCAGTCGACCGGCACTACCTGACCGTTGATGATCTCGTGTCCCTGAGGCGTCTGCATCCAGCTATTGGACGCCAGGATCCAGAAGGTGGAAATCAGTGTGCCCAGCGCGACCATGCAGGTAGCGAAAAAGTGCAGGCCGGGGCCGACGCGGTTCCAGCCAAACAGCATGACACCCAGGAAACCTGCTTCCAGGAAGAAGGCGGTCAGCACTTCATACGTCAGCAACGGTCCTGTGATACTGCCGGCAAACTCGGAGAAGAAACTCCAGTTGGTGCCAAATTGGTAGGCCATAACCAGGCCGGAAACCACGCCCATGCCGAAGTTAACGGCGAAAATTTTTGACCAGAAATGGTACAGATCGCGGTAGGTTTCATTGCGCGTTTTCAGCCATAAACCTTCCAGCACCGCCAGATAACTGGCCAGGCCGATGGTAATCGCCGGAAAAATAATATGGAAAGAAACGGTGAAGGCGAACTGTATTCTGGCAAGTTCCAGTGCATCAAGACCCAGCATGGCGCCTCCTTGGGTTGAACATAAAATGGCCTCTTCAGTATAGCGGTAATTTTTCTGTGGAAAGCTTGGCGCCAAGTTAATCACGGAGTACAGTGACTATAATAGTGACAGTTATTTCACTTTTTTATATAACAGTTAGGGCCTATGACCAGATACGAGCAGCTTGCGCAACAGATTCGCGAACAGATCCAGAACCGGGTATGGCGGGCGGGGGATAAACTGCCATCACTGCGTGAAAGCGGTAAACGTGCAGGATTGAGTCTGATGACGGTGGTGCAGTCCTATCAACTGTTGGAGAGTCAGGGTTGGATCGTCGCGCGGCCACAGTCGGGCTATTACGTAGCGGCGCGTCCGCAACCGTTGCCACAGCCGGTGAGCGGCGAAAAAATGCTGCTGAGCGAGCAGGTGGACATCAACACTTTCATTTTTGATGTGTTACAGGCATGCAAAGATCCGGCTATTGTCCCTTTCGGTTCGGCGTTTCCTGACGCCACCTTGTTTGCTCAACCCAAACTGGCGCGGGCGTTGAGCAGCGTTGCGCGCAAACTTACGCCACACAGTTCACTGGCTAACTTACCGCCCGGTAATGATGCGTTACGGCGCCATATTGCCCAACGCTATGCTCTGAGTGGCATGCAGGTGGCACCGGACGAAATTGTGATTACCGCCGGGGCGATGGAGTCATTGAGTTTAAGTCTTCAGGCAGTGACTCAACCGGGGGATTACGTGGCGATTGAATCGCCGGCTTTTTATGGCGCATTACAGGCGTTGGAGCGACTGCGGCTGAAAGCAGTGGCGATCGCTACGCACCCGCAGGACGGTATCGATTTGGACGCGCTGGAGCAGGCATTGGAGCAGTACCCGATCAAGGCCTGTTGGCTGATGACCCACTTCCAGAACCCATTGGGTGCCAGCATGCCAGACGATAATAAGCAGCGGTTGGTGAGCTTACTGCGTGAGCGTCAGATTTCGTTGATCGAGGATGATGTCTACGGCGAGCTGTATTTTAGCGCCGAACGTCCGCAACCGGCCAAGGCGTTGGACAGTGGTGGACAGATCTTACACTGCTCTTCGTTCTCCAAATGCCTGGCTCCGGGCTTTCGTGTGGGTTGGGTGGCAGCGGGGCGCTATGCGCAGCAAATCCAACGGTTGCAGTTGATGAGCACCGTATCGACCAGCGTCCCTACACAGTTGGCGCTCGCCGATTATTTGCTGCACGGCGGCTACGATACGCATCTGCGGCGCTTGCGACGGTTGTTGGCACAGCGCCAAAGTATGATGCGCCAGGCTATCGCACATCATTTCCCACCCACAGTAAAAGTCAGCCAACCGGACGGGGGGTATTTCCTGTGGCTGGAGCTGGATCCGGCGTTGTCGTCGATGGAGCTGTATCAGCGAGCGCTAGCACTCGGGGTGAGTATTGCGCCGGGCAGAATGTTCACTACCGGCAACCATTTCAACCATTGCTTCCGTTTGAATGCCTCTTTTGACTGGAACGACAAGCACGAAGCGGCGATAAAAACCTTAGCCAAACTTATCCGGCAGCTTGAACCGGCAGACTGAGCAACACAGGCCAGCCGAGTTTCGCAATAGAAAAATTCATAATGCTTTTTCCGGCAATGGAATGCCGGTTTCGTTGTTAGACAGCCCTCCGGCCGCCCATTACTCTGCGATAAATTTTGTCACATTTTATCAACGGGTAGACAAGGGGCAGTGGTGAGCAGAATAAAAAATAAGATAAACAGGCTGTTGCAAAAACGTTTGGTGCCGTTGGCGTTGGTTACTGCAATAAGTCTTTCATGCAGTGCACAGGCGGAAACGCTGGCAGAAGGGATCACGCCGGCCAGCGATGCCAGCCTGGTACCGAACGCTGCCAAGCTGCGTAAAGACACCGTGGTGGCAGGTATCCTCGAGCCACAGGGTAATTTTAACCCTTATCTGTTCACCAACGGTTGGGATG
This sequence comes from Serratia grimesii NBRC 13537, assembly GCF_001590905.1. Taxonomy (GTDB): domain Bacteria; phylum Pseudomonadota; class Gammaproteobacteria; order Enterobacterales; family Enterobacteriaceae; genus Serratia; species Serratia grimesii. The sequence continues at coordinate 148,899 of NZ_BCTT01000003.1, read as the reverse complement.
AGAACGTCACCGACGTGATCTTCACCCGGCTAATTGGCCTGGACAGTGAAGGTAAACCGGTAGCGCGGTTAGCTCAATCCTGGCAGGTCAGCCCGGATAACCGGGTTTATACCATCAAGCTGCGCCCCAATCTGGTTTACAGCGATGGTTCACCCATAACAGCAGAAGACATCGCCTTTACGTTGACGCTGCTGCATGACCCGGCCTATGACGGTGAAACCGACATTACCCCGGCGCATATTCAAGGCGGCGCGGAATACAAAAACGGCACTGCGCCTGGCATCAGCGGATTGAAGGTGATCGACGATCGGACGATTCAGATCACCACCACCCAGCCGGGTGCCACCACGCTGCAACTGATCGGTGGGCCGGTATTGTCGAAAACGTATTACGGCAAGGACTATCAGCGCGGTAAGTTGGAAAGCGTTCGCGCATTGAATGGCAAGCCATTGGGCAACGGCCCTTATATTTACGACAAATACATTCCCGGGCAGGAGATTCGCTTCCACGCCAACCCTAATTTCTATCTCGGTCAGCCAGCGGTGGCGCGCTTTATTTACCGCGTTACCAACCCGGCCACCAACTTCCAGTTGTTCCAAACCGGCGAAACCGACTACGACGCCTTCACCTCAAAGCCCGATGATATTGAACAGCTGAAACTCTTGGGCTTTGCCAACATCAACTTGTACAGCTCAAGCGACTACAGTCGGGTGGATTTTAACGTGAAGCGCCCGGCGTTACAGGACGCACGCGTACGTCAGGCGCTGATCTACGGCCTGGACCGTCAGAAACTGATTACGGTGGTGTACCAAGGTTATGGCTCGGTGGCTAATCAGCCTATTTCTCCCGTTTCATGGGCCTATGATCCGCAGGGCATCAATCCCTACGCTTACGATGCCAACAAAGCGAAACATCTGCTGGATCAGGCCGGCTGGATACCCGGTGCAGACGGTATTCGTCAGAAAGACGGCAAAAAGCTGGAACTGACACTGTTGGTGACCAAAAAGTTGATTAACGATGCGCTAGTGCCCATTGCTAAAGACAACTATCGGCAGATCGGGGTGTTATTAAAGCCGCAGGTACTGGATTTCAATGCATTGTTGGCGCAACGCAAGGCGGGCAATTACGACCTGGCATCGCTGAGCACTAGTGGGTTGAATGACCCGCATGACGGGGTGCGTGACTTCATCAGTCAGATGAGTGAAACCGGTTATAAAAACCCGCAGGTGGATCAGCTGATTAGCCAGGCTAACGCCACGTTGGATATTGAACAGCGCAAGCCTTTGTACCATAAGCTGTATCAGGTATTGGCTGAGGATCCACCGGTGATCCTGCTGGGGAACCGTAAAGTCCTCAGTGCCAGCAGTGCCCGCGTCACCGGTTTTAAGCCGGATGTCTACAACGGTCTGACTGGCAGTTTACCGGACGTCAAACTGGCTCAGTAACGGCAATGCGCCGCCGCGCGATGTTGTGCGGCGGCGATGGAAAACACCATGAGAAATTTTATCCTGCGCCGTTTACTGCAAACCATTCCAATGATGTTACTGGCGTCGCTGTTGATTTTCTTCATCTTCGCGCTGACGCCCGGCGACTTTATTGATGGCAATATCAATCTGACCGCGGAGCGCGCCGCTGAGCTGCGGGCACTGTATGGGTTGGATCAACCGCTGTTTACCCGCTATCTGCATTGGCTCGGACGTCTGCTACAAGGCGATCTCGGCTTTTCGTTGCAGTACCAAATCCCGGTCAGTACCTTGCTGAATCAGTATATCTGGAATTCGTTCCTGCTGGCGTCAGTGGCGCTGGTTCTCTACTGGGGCATTGCGTTGGCGGTCGGTGTGGCCTCAGCGATGAAGCCCTATTCGCTGTTTGATCATCTGGTCACGGTGGCGGTGTTCGGCGCGATGTCATTCCCGACCTTTTTCCTATGCTTGTTGTTAATCAAATGGTTTGCCGTCGATCTGCACTGGCTACCGGCGGGCGGTATGCTGCGCACCGGCAGTGAGGCGACCGGATTGGCCTGGGTGGTGGAAGTGGCGGCGCATTTGTTGCTGCCAGTACTGGCGTTGGTGATGTTACAAGCGGGTACCCTGACGCGTTATTTCCGCGCCAGCATGCTGGATGTGATCCGCATGGACTATATCCGTACCGCCCGGGCCAAAGGTCTGAAGGAAAAAACGGTGATCGTCAAACACGCGCTGCGTAATGCGTTGTTGCCCATCATCACGCTGCTGGGTTTTGAATTACCGGCGCTGTTTTCCGGGGCGTTGATCACTGAAAAAATCTTCAACTGGCCCGGGGCGGGGCACATTCATATTGATTCACTGGCTGCGCGCGACTACCCGGTGCTGATGGGGTTTACGCTGTTTCTGGCGGTGCTGACCATTTTGGGCAATCTGCTGGCGGACATTCTGTACGCCTATGCCGATCCGCGAATTCGTTTGAGGTGAACATGTTGGCAACGCTGTTTTTTGGACGCCGTCGCCGCTGGCGGCAGGCGCAACTCCCCGCACTGGCGCAAGTGTCGCCGCCACCGGCAGCACAGGCCTGGCAACGGCTGCGGCGCCACCGCTTGGCGATGGCCTCGCTGCTGTTGCTGTTGATACTGGCGGTGCTGTGCATTTTCGGGCCGATGCTGTCGCCCTGGCAAGACGATGCCGGCGATGCGCTAAACATCAACCATGCGCCTAATGCCGAACACTGGCTAGGCACCGATTTTCTCGGTCGCGATATTTATACTCGTCTGTTGTTGGCGGGCCGTATCTCGCTGACCATCGGTCTGGTATCCATGCTGCTGTCCGTCACGCTTGGTTACTTGCTAGGAGCGCTGTCAGGCTATCTGGGCGGGTTGGTAGATAGGCTCATCATGCGCTTTGCCGATCTGTTGATGACCATTCCCAGCTTGCCACTGCTGATTATCATGGGGGCTATGTTGTCCGAACTGGATGTTTCGCCGGACTACCGCATTTACATGGTGATGATCATGCTCAGCCTGCTGGGATGGCCATCGCTGGCACGGTTGGTGCGTGGGCAGATCCTGTCATTGCGAGAGCGTGATTTTATGTTGGCGACAGAGGTTTTGGGTCTGTCCACACGCCGACGTTTGTTCGGTCATCTGTTGCCGAATACCATTCCTATTTTGGTCGTGGTGGCGACCATGGGTGTCGCCAATGCCATTCTCAGTGAGTCAGCGCTCAGTTATCTGGGGCTGGGTGTGGTGCCGCCGACGCCGTCATGGGGCAATATGATGGATGCTGCCAACAGCCTGATTGATTTTCAGCGTCGCCCCTGGCTATGGATGCCGCCAGGTCTGGCCATTTTTATCACCGTAGTGGCTATTAATATTCTGGGTGACGGCCTACGGGACGCACTCGATCCGAAAATGAAAGGGGTGAGACGATGAGCCGACCACTGGTGGCATTTAATCAACTGTCGGTGGCTTTCAATGGCGAGCAAGGGCGGGTTCGTGCGGTACAGCAAGTGAGCTTTGAATTGCATGCAGGACAGACGCTGGGAATCGTCGGTGAGTCCGGTTGCGGTAAAAGCGTTACTGCTATGGCGCTGATGGGGTTGTTACCGCAGCCGCTGGCACAGATAGACGGCGGTGAAATCCATTTCGACGGGCAAAACTTGCTCAAACTACGTCCGCAACAGATGAGTGATTTGCGTGGCAACCGACTGGCAATGATATTTCAGGAGCCGATGAGCGCACTGAACCCGGTACTGACGATCGGCGAACAGTTGGTGGAACCGCTGATTCGTCACCATGGTACTTCGCCGAAGGCGGCCTGGCACGAGGCGACGGCACTGATTACTGAGGTCGGGCTGGCGCGAGCGGAGCAGTTGATGACCCGTTATCCGCACCAGCTTTCTGGCGGTATGTTACAGCGCGTTATGATCGCCATGGCTATCAGTTGTCGGCCAGCCTTGTTGATTGCTGATGAGCCGACCACGGCGTTGGATGTCACCGTGCAGGCGCAAATTTTGGCGCTGCTGCGTGAGCAAACCCGCAAAAATAACATGGCGATGATGCTGATCACCCATGACCTTGGCGTGATAACCCAGATGGCCGATCGACTGGTGGTGATGTATGCCGGACGGATTGTCGAGCAGGGAGATACGCGTGAGGTGTTAGCTAACCCACAGCATCCCTATACCCAAGGATTAATGGCTTCACGACCGGTAGCTGGACAGCGGCGGCGCAGATTGTACTCGATCCCCGGCCAGGTGCCGGATCTGGCCAATCTGCCCGATCACTGTGCGTTTGCCGATCGTTGCACTCAGGCCAGTGCACGTTGCCGTGACGGCATTCCCCCTCTGTACGGTACTTTGCAGCGCCAGTCCGCCTGCTTTATCAACGCGGGAGCGCATTTCCATGCCGTCTGATTTTTTGGTGGAAGTGAGAGGTTTGAAGAAGCATTTTCCGTTACGTGAAGGGGTGTTTGGACAAACAACCGGACAACTGCGGGCGGTGGATGATGTCAGCTTTGGTATTCGCAAAGGCACTATTTTCGGCCTGGTCGGTGAGTCAGGGAGTGGGAAAACCACCGTGGGTCGCACGTTGCTGGGTCTGTATGACAAAACTGCCGGTGACGTGTTATTCAACGGTGAGGCGCTGGATAAACTCAGTCCTCGCCAGTTGCGTGCCATGCGCCCGAAGATGCAGTTGGTGTTTCAGGACCCTTACAGCTCGCTAAACCCGAGGATGCGTATTGGCGATGCGATTGGCGAAGCCCTGTTGCAGCATGGGCTGGTGCATAAAAGCGCATTGCGTGACCGGGTGATCGACACGATGGAGATCTGCGGATTATCGGCGCAACAGTATGGGCGTTTTCCGCATGAGTTCTCCGGTGGTCAGCGTCAACGTATCGGTATTGCGCGCGCGCTGATCTTGCAGCCGGAGTTTATCGTCGCCGACGAGCCGATTTCGGCGCTTGACGTTTCGATCCAGGCGCAGATCATCAATCTGTTTTCTGATCTCCAGGAGCAGCAAGGGGTCACCTTCCTGTTTATTTCACACGATCTTGGAGTGGTGGAGCATCTATGTCAGGACGTGGCGGTGATGTATCTTGGTCAGATTGTTGAGAGCGCCGATCGCGATAGCCTGTTTCGCCAGCCTCGGCACCCTTATACGCAGGCGTTGTTAGCGGCGGTACCCAGTCTGGATCCTTCACGGCAGCCGCAGGCGATGGTCCAGGGGGAGCTGCCTAACCCTGCACAACCGCCGCACGGTTGTCGCTTTCACACTCGCTGCCCGCTGGCTACCGCACAATGCCGGGAATTGGCCCCGGCGTTACGTACGGTGGCACCGGGGCACCGGGTGGCTTGCCATTATGCCGAGTGACTTAGGCCAGATAATGCTTCAGTGCTCGCCCGGCCTGATGGATAGCTGAATGCACTGCTGGGACATGGGCGATGGGGTTCAGCAGGCCATAATCGTGGATCAGGCCATTGTAACGGGTGGAGGTGACTTCCACCCCGGCAGCGTTCAGCAGTCGGGCATAGGCTTCACCTTCATCACGCAGAACATCCAGTTCAGCGGTCTGTACCAGCGCTGGCGGCAGGCCTTTTAACTGTTCCAGCGTAGCGTTGAGCGGTGAGGCGTAAATCTCCTTACGCTGCGCTTTATCGGTGGTGTAGTTGTCCCAGAACCACTTCATCATGTTGCGGGTCAGGAAGTGGCCTTCGGCAAACTGGTGATAAGAGTCGGTATCAAAGCTGGCGTGCGTCACTGGCCACAGCAGGATCTGAGTGCGCAGCGCCGGAGTGCCTTTTTCTTTGGCCATCAAGCTGACCACCGCTGCCATATTGCCGCCAACGCTGTTGCCGACCACGGCCAACCGCGTGCCATCAACGTTGATTTTCTCGCCGTATTCAGCCACCCATTCGGTGGCGGCATAGGCCTGATTGATGGCGGTCGGGTAATGGGCTTCCGGCGAGGGAGTATAGTTGACGAATACCGCGACCGCGCCAGAACTGTAGACTAAATCCCGTACCAGCCGTTCATGGGTAGGGAAGTCACCCAGCACCCATCCGCCACCGTGGAAGAACATAAATACCGGTAGCGCTTCTTTGACCTTGGCTGGTCGCACGATGTGCAACAGGATGTCCTGTCCCTCAACATGAATAGTTTTCTCACTGATCTCGACCTCGCGAAGCGGCACGTCGACACTGCGTTGTGCACCCTCCAACACCTTACGCGCTTCTTTTGGTTTCATCTCTTCCATCGGCTTGCCGCCACCGGCATTCAACGCGTCCAGAAAGGTACGGATATCGTACTGTGCTGCCGGTTGGGTTGGATCTACAGTTTTTTTAGACATCATGGCTCCTCAAGCGCTTTGCGGTCGAGATCACAGTGTAGTCGAACGGCTGGTGTTTGCTGGCCGTACAGCACGCAGTGAAAAGACGTGTTGCGCCACGCTTTTCGCCGCCAGAGTTTGACTTTTCAGCAGGGCAACGATACTTTTTAATTATCGATGGAACACGTGTTCCATTGGCGGTAATCACCGGAGGCCCCGGTGCATCTCTTTTATCGGTCAACGCCGTGCAGGAAACATAACCCTATGATTGTAATTGCAAACTCTGAAGGACATCCGGGCATCGGTCTGTCGGCCGAACGGCTGCAACAGGGGCACAACGGCCTGCGCGCCATTGTTGATGGCATCAAACTGGTGGAGCTGGATCCAAGCGTGCGCACCGTTGGTTATGGTGGCTGGCCCAATGTCTTGGGTGAGATGGAATTGGACGCCTCGGTAATGGACGGTGATAGCTTGCGCACCGGCGCAGTGGGAGCATTACAAGGCTACCTGCATCCGGTGGAGGTAGCGTACCGGGTAATGGAAGATCTTAACCACGAAATTCTGGTGGGGGCCGGAGCTGCACGTTTCGCGGCCGAAATAGGGGCGTTGGCGGGCGACAACCTGATAGCTGATTCCAAACGCGTGTGGTGGGAGAAGCTGGAACAGGCGATGAGCGCAGAGCAGCGACGCGATTGGCCGAATATTCCACTGGCGGGGTTGTCGAATAATGCCACTGATCCCGAGCGAGTACGCGATACCACGGTATTTTTAGCGCTTGATGGCGGTGGAACACTTAGCGCTGCTACTTCGACCTCTGGTTGGGCGTGGAAATACCCAGGGCGGTTGGGTGATAGCCCAATCATTGGTAGCGGTTCTTATGCCGACAGCCGTTACGGCGCTTGTGCCTGCACCCATACCGGGGAAATGACCATCCGTTGTGGCACCAGTCGCGCCGTCGTGCTGTACATGAAGATGGGGATGACGCTGGATCAGGCGGTATATGAAGCGATCGAAGATCTGAACTACCTGAAGGACGGTTATACCGAAGGGGTGACGATCCATGCCGTCGATAAACACGGCAACCACAAGGTGGTGAGTCTGAACTGTCCTGGTCCTATCCAATACTGGCTGTGGCAAACCGGCATGGCGGCACCAGAATTGCGTCATGCCGAGATTATAACGACCCGCTGAGGGCGGAGTTAACAGGAGGCACGTACCACCAGTTCGGTGGGGATGGTCACCTGCTGCGGCGCAGCCTGCGGGCTGCTGCTGCGTAATTCAACCAGCTGTACAATGGCGGCGATCATCGCGCTGATATCCCGCCGCACCGAAGTCAGTTGATAGCTCGGCCAGGCGGCCATCGGGATATCGTCAAAGCCGTAGACCGCGACGTCCTGTGGAATGCGCAGCGGTGTATGTAAACGAATATAATCCATCACGCCCATCGCCATCGAATCGGCCGTGCAGAAGATAGCCTGTGGGGCCGGTTGTGCCGCCAGCAGTTGTGGCGCCAGTTTGAAACCACTCTGATAGCTGTAGTCGCCGCTGAGTTGCGCCACGATCTGCAATTGCTGTGCAGCCGCATGCGTTAAAAAGGTCTGCTGGCGCACTTGTTCGCCTTTGGCGCTGCTGCGCCCACCAAGGACCGCTACCTGTCGTTGGCCTTTTTGTGCCATTAGCGCTGCCAGTTGTTGCAGGCTGGGAGCCTCATCGGCGTTGAGCGCATCGCACAGGGCATCACCGGCTAACCCATTGAGCATAATCGGTGTAGCGATACGGAACAGATCCTTCGCTGTGCGAGCGCTAATGTTGTCGGCGAACACCACAGCAGAATCGACATGATAAGAAATGGTTTGTTTGAGATAGCTGGCAGGATCTTCAATGCCTTCCAGCCGAATCATCACCGCCTGCCGGTTGCTGTTTTGCAACTGCTCCACCAAACGATCGAAAAACTCCAGATCAGACAGGTCATGAAAGTGGTTAACCACGACGGCGACAAAGCCGGTTTTACCGGTGTGCAGGCTTTGGGCAATAGCATCGGGTGCATAGCCCAACTGACTGGCCACACGCATCACCAGCTCACGGTTTTTTTGCGAGACCCGCCCTTGATTGGAAAAGGCGCGGGAAACCACGGTGCGTGAAACGCCGGCAACGCGGGCGACATCGTGAGACGTGACTTTTTTAATCGGCATGGTACAAGTACTCAACGGGAAACAGGGCGCTGCGGTAAGGATGTGCAGCGGCGATATGGTCTCACAGAATGCCGGTCGGCAACACTGTTTCCCCGTGTGGCGCCAGACGCTCACCCGTCTTCGGGTCAAAAAAGTGTAGGGCGGTGGTATCCAGCGTCACTGCCAGTGGCAACCCCTTTGGATAGTGCTGCTGAACATGTTGTTTCACGATGTATTGTGCGCCATTGTCACCCTGAACAAACAGATTGCTTTCTGCCCCCAAATTTTCACTGTACACCAGCGTACCGCGCAGGTGCGGCTCCACCTGTGGTGCGCTGATACTACAGGCTTCCGGGCGGCAACCCAGCGTTAGCCAGGCACCAGCCTGGGTCGTCAGTGCCGGGAAATCGGCCGTAGCCAGTGGTAGCACTAATCCTGAATCACCTTGCAGCACAATCTGCGCACCTTGAACCTGTACCTGCACATCGAACAAATTCATCTGTGGTGAGCCGATAAATTCGGCGACAAAACGGTTAACCGGCCGATGATAAAGGTCCAGCGGTGTGCCGATCTGCTGTACTTTGCCCTGATTCATGATCACCACTTTATCGGCCATGGTCATGGCTTCGACCTGGTCATGAGTGACATAAATAATGGTGGCACCGATCGCCTTGTGCAGTGCCGACAGCTCTTGGCGCATGCGATTACGCAGTTTGGCGTCAAGGTTGGACAGCGGTTCATCAAACAGGAACACCTTGGGACGCCGGACGATGGCGCGCCCCAATGCCACACGCTGGCGTTGTCCGCCAGAAAGCTGGCCCGGTTTAACCTTCAGAAATTCGGTCAGATGCAGCATTTCGGCGACGGCGGCAATCTGGCTGGCAATCTCTGCTTTGGCCATTCCTTTAATTTTCAATGATAACGCCATGTTTTCGTACACCGTCATGTGCGGGTACAACGCATAGCTCTGGAATACCATGGCGATATCGCGGTATTTGGGCAGCACTTCGTTCATGCGTTCGCCGTCGATCAGTAATTCACCGGAAGACAGGGTTTCCAGCCCCGCTATCATCCGCAGAGTGGTCGATTTACCGCACCCTGACGGGCCAAGCAGCACCACAAACTCGCCTTTCTCCACCTGCAAATTGACGTTACTGGCGGCCTGATAGCCGTTGTCATAGCGTTTGTTGATATCAACCAATTCTACGTAAGCCATCAGCGCTCCGTTTGGGCAAGCAGGGAACTCAGGCGTGCCAGCAAGAGCACACCGAATGAGGAGGCACCGTTGGCGTACAGCTTACGGTGCGGCATATCCGTCGACATGGCGGCGATGTCCAGGTGTGCCCAGCGTTGGCCAGGCTGCACAAATTCACTGATAAAGGTTGCTGCCACACACGGGCTACCATGCGGATCCTCTCCGCCGTGACGGTAGTCGGCAAATTCAGACTTCAGCACGCCGCGATACCAGCCGCCGTGTGGCATTGGCCATACCGGCTCTGCGCTAGCCTTGCCCGCTTGGGTGACCTGCGCCAGAAAGTCATCGTCGTTGCCCATCATGGCGGCATATTCCTTGCCTAGCGCTACGCCTGCACCACCGGTCAGGGTAGCAATATCCAACAGGTAATCCGGTTGGAAGCGTTGCTGGGTATAACTGATGACGTCCGCCAACACCATACGCCCTTCAGCGTCAGTCGAAATGATTTCCACCGACTTGCCGTTGTGCATGGTCACAACGTCGCCAGGGCGCTGGGCGCGTGAAGAGGGCATGTTTTCCACCAGCCCGCACAGGCCAATGACGCGGATCGGCAATTGCAGTGCGTCGATGATACGCATTGCGCCCACCACTGCGGCAGCTCCGCCCATATCAAACTTCATGGTGCTCATGCGTGCCGCGCCTTTGATACTGATACCACCGCTGTCGAAGGTGACGCCTTTACCGACCAGCGCCAGGGTGTGACGAGCGTTGGCCGGATGGTGATCGAGGATCAGCAACTGCGATGCCCGGGCGCTGCCCTGACCGACCCCGAGCAGGCCGCCAAAGCCCAACGCCGCCATTTGTTCATCCCCTAACACTTCCTGGCGTAGATGACGGAATGGCAGTTGCGCGACTGCGTCAACAAAGCTTTCCGGATAGAGAATATTGGCGGGTTTATTCATCAGCTCACGACCGGCGATCACGCCTTCGGCATGCAGGTTTGCCCAGTCGCACAAAGCTTGCGTAGCTGCATCTTTGCTGCCCAGTTGCAGCGTTGGATCGGCCAGCGTTACGCTGGTGTGGTGCTGGTAGCGGTAGGCACCCAGACGCAGGCCGAACAACAGCCAGCGCCAGGTCTCATCGTCTGCCGTCAGGTCTGGGGCTAAGGTCAGCCTCAACTGTTGCAGCCCAAAGTCTTTTTGCCCCGCGGCGATAACGGCACCGGCATCCTGCAACGCGGCAGGGGCCAGAAGGGGGCCGATGTTGAGCCCAAATCGGCCTTCGCCCAGTGGATAAAGTACGCCGATGCTAGCCCGTTGCAGGCCGGCATTTTGCAGTGCGGCAGGCAGTTGATCTTCTGCGGCAGCAAACAAGATGACTTGCTGCTGCGCAGCCGCGCCGTTAACGCTGTAAATATCGATTGATTGCATAAGTTACCCTTTGACCGCCCCACGCGTGAGGCTCTCCATCATTTGTTTGGACGAGAAGATAAAGGCAATCAGCAGCGGCACGATCGCCAGGAAGCTGCCGGTCATTACCAGGTTCCACGGCGTGGCGGTGGCACCGCTCAGGCTACGCAGTACCAACTGAAGAATTTGTTTATCCGGTGACTGTAATGCCACCAACGGCAGCATAAAGTTGTTCCAGGTATCGACCACCACCACGATCGCTACCGTCAGCAGCGCCGGGCGCATCAGTGGCAGACCGATGCGCAGGAAAATCTGCAGTTCGTTCAGGCCATCCATACGTGCACTGTCGAGGATTTCGCTGGGTAATGAGGCGCTGACGTATTGGCGTACCAGGAAGATACCGAAGATGTTCACCCCGGCAGGTAGCCAAACGGCGGCAAACTGATCCAGCAGGCCAACACTTTTGATGACGAAGAAGTAGGGCACCAGGTTGACCACGCTGGGGACCATCATGGTCAGCATCAGGGTGGTGAACAGCACCTTTTTGCCCTTGAACTGATAAACGCTGAAAGCGTAACCCGCAGCAGCGGAAACCAATACGCTGGTCAACGTCGCCATGGCGGTGACATACAGGGTATTAAGTAGCGAGCGGGTGAAGGGCACCTGTTGTTCCAGCCCGCGGTAGTTTTCCAGCAAGTGGCTGCCAAAACGCAACGACATGCCCATGATGCTGCGGGTGTCCTGCGTTGCCAGCAAGGCAGACCAATAGAACGGGAACAGCGACAACGAAGCGAACAAGGAGACCAACAGGTAAATCACCAGTTTTCCGGTGTCGAAACGGCGGCCGTTAGCGTTCATTTTTTAATCCTCCGCGCTTGCCAAAGCCCCAGAACACCAGCGCACTGACCACGGCAATCAACAGGAACAATATCCAGGAGATCGCCGAAGCGGTACCCATATCCAGATAGGACCAGCCGGTTTTATACACGTACATCGACACCGTGAGACCGCTGTTGTCAACGCCACCCGTACCCTGAGTCAAGATCATCGGTTCGTTGAACAATTGCATGTTGCCAATCAGCGTCATCAGCGTGGCGAAGAAGATAAAGGGCGCCAGTAGCGGTAGCGCGATATAGCGGAATTTCTGCCAACGGTTTGCGCCGTCTAGCTCAATGGCCTCATACAGGTCCGGTGAGATTGATGCCAGGCCTGTCATGTAAATCACCGTATTGATGCCGGTAAACTTCCAGGTCACCTGATTGGCGATGGTGAAGCGGATCCAGTCGCTGTCAAAGAAGTTGATGGGTAACGCGGCGGCCAATGCGTTGAGGTGCAATTTGGTCGCCAGCCCGCTGAGCATTTCGTTAACCATGCCGACCGGAGAAAACAGGTTGAACACAATCAGGCTGACGGCAACGGAAGAGGTGATGTAGGGCAGGAAGATCGCCGCCTTCAAAAAGCGTCTGCCGCGCACGATGATATGCAGCAGTGAGTAAGCCAGGGTAATCGCAAACAGGTGCTGGCACAGGCCGGACACCAGCGTAATTTTGATGGTGTTGACCAGTGACACCCAGAAGGCATCGTCTGTGAAGGCGTAGTAAAAGTTATCCAGCCCGACAAATTTCATCGAACTGAGGCCCTTGACCGGGTTCCACGACTGAAATGACAGAAAAGCCGAAAAGAAGATCGGGAACGCGTTGAACACCGCGAACAGCAGCATAAACGGCAGCAGCAGCAGGTAGGCGGTGCGGTGATCGTGCAGCAGCCCTTTGAAAAATCGCTTACGCATAGACTCCCCGAACCGACGGAAACATAAAGTCGGCGGCCGACTGGCCGCCGTATCTGATGATTACAAAGCGCGCATCCGCCGTTCCAGCAGCTTGTTGGCATCGTGTAAGGTGCTGTCGATGTCCTGATGCTGCACCAGAATTTTCTTCGCCGCTTCGTTAAGAATTTCGTTGGCGATATTGTCCTCTGGCGATGAGGCGACCGGTTTCAGATCCGGCACCAGACTGGCGTAGTAGCGCATCGAATGCTGCCCGCCGAGAATATTGCTCGGTGTGTCAAAGTAGGGCGCGTTATACACGTCAAGGCGGGCTGGCAGGGTTCCGGCAGTTTTAGCGGCATCAATCACCACATCTCGTTGCATAAAGTACTGAATGAACTGCCATGCGGCCTGGGCGTTTTTGCTCTGTTTCGGGATCACCAGTGTGGTACCACCGGCATTAACCTTGATATTGCCCGGTACGCCCGTGACACGCCACAGGCCGGCTTTGGCACCGTCCGGATCCAATTCCTGTTCAATACGGCCTTCGTCCCACGGCCCGTCGATATCCGCGAACAGTTTCCCCTGGCGGTACAGCTTGATGTATTCCTGCGAATTGGTTGAACCGTCGAGCGAAGCCGCCAGACCTTTGTCATACAGCGTTTTAATTACCGTCATCAGCTGTTTGATTTGCGGTGAATCGAGATTGGGTTTGCCATCTTTGGTGTATACCGGCTTGCCCGGTTCACTGTTCATGCCCACCACCAGCGGGTTGATCAGGCTGGTAGCGGCAGGCAGCAAATAGGCGCCTTGTTCTTTTTTCAGCTTCTCACCGAAGGCGATAAAGCTGTCCCAGCTTTTGGTGATGTCTTCAATCTTCATCCCCGCCTTTTGCACCATATCGTTACGGTAGATCATGATTACCGGGCCGGTATCGTAAGGCACACCATAGATGTTGCCATCGCTACCTTTTGCCAGACTGACCATTGAAGGATCAAACTGCCAGCCTTGGCTATCGATGCTGAATGGTGGGGCGCTCAGGTTGTTTAGACCGCCTGAGTTGGCGAAGCTGCCCAGCTTAATGGTACTGACGCTGAAGATATCGGCGGCACCTTGACCAACGGCCAGCGCGGTCGTCAGTTTTTGGTGGCAGTCGGCGAACCCGCATTTGATCGACTGCACCTGAATGTCCGGATGCGCCGCCTCAAAATCTTTAATCACCTTATTGATGTAATCATTCGGCAAATAGTTGGCGAAGGTAATGCTGGTGTTGGCGCTGACGGAAATGGGCAGGCCCAGCAGCACGGCCAGTGCGGTCCCGGTGATCCTATGGTTAGTACGCAAGCAGAAATGAGCCATGATAACCCCGATGCTGTGCAGTCGATGTGGTGTGTGTTTTTTCATCATGGAACACGTGTTCCATTGAAATTAACCTATTATCGCGCTCCCAGACTGTCAACAATTTGTTCGCTAAGTTAACAAATATGAGATCTGACGCGGGGTTGAGCAAACATACGCCCAATGATGATCCGCATTCTGTCGCGCAGAGCCTTAGCTGACGTGGGTTTGCACGCATAAGGTGCATTGCCTGCACTGATGTGAGGCAAAAGTGTGATGGGACGCAAATCAGGCCAAATTATTTTTGCGAGCGCGATCAGAATTATTGAAGTTTTTTGTAATTGAATAGGATTTCGCAGCCAACGATGATTTTTCGCCTTATTTTTCCAATTATTCATTACCAATGCATATTTATTGAATAAGTATGCATTGTAACCCGTTGTTTTAGCGCAAAAAAACGCAAAATTCGCCGAAAATCCCAGTTTGGCACGATAGCTGCTCTACACTCTTTATCAAACGGCATGTATTTTAACTGCTCGTTAACATTTATTCCCCGTTCCAGGACCTGATACCCGGCATAAATAGCGAAAAACGCGTTTGATGTAACAGATTTGTTTCTGAATAGACGGTGAGAGGCAGAGTTATCACCGGTCGAAAAGTGGATTTAGCGGCGCAGTTTTTTTGTTTTGTTGTGGAACATCCGGGCAGGAACGGCCCTTACAGTCAAAATTCAGTCTTTGCTGAAGTTATGAGGTCATTATGGAACAGCCAATCGCAGTTACCCGCCAGTCTTTCGATGACTGGATGGTCCCGGTTTACGCCCCCGCTGATTTTATTTTGGTGCGGGGAGAAGGATCGCAGGTCTGGGATCAACAGGGTAAGTCTTACATCGATTTTGCCGGTGGTATCGCGGTCAACGCGTTGGGCCATGCTCACCCAGTGGTGACGGCGGCGTTGGTGGAGCAGGCGGGCAAACTGTGGCATCTGGGCAACGGCTACACCAATGAGCCGGTGCTGCGTTTGGCAAAACAGCTGATTGACGCCACCTTTGCCGACAAGGTGTTCTTCTGTAACTCCGGGGCGGAAGCCAACGAAGCGGCACTGAAACTGGCACGCAAACGTGCGCTGGACCAGGGCAACAGCAGCAAAAATCAGATTGTCGCATTTAACAACGCCTTCCACGGCCGCACGCTGTTTACAGTTTCTGCCGGCGGACAGCCGAAGTATTCAAAAGATTTCGCGCCATTGCCGGGCGGCATCACCCATACACCGTTTAACGATTTGGCGGCGGCGGCAGACGTGATCAACGACAACACCTGTGCGGTGATTGTTGAGCCGATTCAGGGCGAGGGTGGTGTATTACCTGCCGATCCTGCTTTCCTGCAGGGCTTGCGTGAATTGTGTGATCGCCATGATGCGGTGTTGATCTTCGATGAAGTGCAAACCGGCATGGGCCGTACTGGTGACCTGTATGCCTACATGCAATACGGCGTGGTACCTGACGTGCTGACTACGGCGAAAGCGCTGGGTTGCGGCTTCCCGATCGGCGCGATGCTGACCACTGATGAACTGGCTAAAACGCTGGGCGTCGGTACGCACGGCACCACCTACGGCGGTAACCCGCTGGCGACAGCAGTGGCAGGTGCGGTGTTCTCTATCATCAATACGCCAGAAGTGCTGGATGGGGTTAAACAGCGCCACCAGTGGTTCCTCGACGGTTTGAACAAGATTAATCAGCAGTACCCGATTTTCTCTGAAATCCGTGGCGGTGGCCTGCTGATTGGTTGCCAGTTGACCAAAGATTATGCCGGCAAGGCGAAACAGATCACGCAATTGGCCAACGAAGAGGGCGTGATTGCCCTGATCGCCGGCCCGGATGTGGTGCGCTTTACCCCTTCACTGATCATCCCAGAACAGGATGTGAAAGAGGGGCTGGCGCGATTCGCGCGAGCCGTGGCGCGGATTTGCAGCTAATACACAGGCTGCGCCCTTACCGGCGCAGCCTGATTAAGACGAGGTTCGCATTATGATGATTATTCGCCCTATAGAGCGTCGCGATTTGGCTGACTTATTGACGCTGGCCGGCAAGTCCGGCATCGGTCTCACTTCCCTGCCACAAGATGAAGATACCTTGTCGGCACGCATTGAGCGGGCGTTAAAAACCTGGCAAGGCGAACTTCCGCGTGGTGAGCAGTGTTATCTGTTTGTTCTGGAGGACAGCGAACGCCAGCAGGCCGTTGGGGTTTGCGCCATTGAAGTGGCCGTTGGGCTTACTGAGCCATGGTACAGCTTCCGCGTTGGCACCCAGGTGCATGCGTCTAAACAGCTGAATGTGTATAAATCGGTGCCGACGCTGTTCCTCAGCAATGATCACACTGGTCATTCCGAATTATGTACGTTGTTCCTTGATCCGGATTATCGCCACGGTGAAAACGGTAAATTGCTCTCGAAGGTGCGTTTCCTGTTCATCGCCGCTTTCCGTGAGCGTTTCTCCGCTCGGCTGATTGCTGAAATGCGTGGTTTCTCCGATGAAAATGGCCGCTCACCTTTCTGGGAGAGTGTCGGGAACCACTTCTTTTCTATCGAGTTCGCCAAGGCGGACTACCTTAGCGGCACTGGGCAAAAGGCATTTATTGCCGAGCTGATGCCGAAACACCCGTTGTATGTCGATTTCCTGGCTGAAGACGCGCAAAAAGTGATTGGTGAAGTGCACCCGCAGACAGTACCGGCGCGCCGGGTACTGGAGTCGGAAGGCCTGCGTTACCAGGGTTATGTCGATATCTTCGACGGTGGCCCAACACTGGAAGCGGAAATCGATCAGATTCGTGCGGTCAAACAAAGCCGTCTGGTGAAAGTGGTGCTGGACGAGACGCCGATGCGCGCTGATGCGCCGCTCTATCTGGTGGCCAACGATCATTATCAGAATTACCGCGCACTGCTGGTCAATGCCGATCTGTATGACGACCGTCTACATCTTAATGCGGCCACAGTAGCAGCGTTGGGTGTTGAGCAAGGCAGCCCGGTGCGGGTTATCCCCCTTATTGCACAGGAGAAAGCGTAATGTCACATCCTGCACTGTTTATTAATGGCACATGGCAACAAGGCCACGGTGCTGAATTCAGCAAAACTGATCCGGTCGATAATCAGGCGCTATGGCAAGCAAACGCTGCCGATGGTAGCGATGTTGCCACGGCCTGTGAAGCGGCTCGTGCGGCGTTCCCAACCTGGGCACGTACGCCTTTTGAGCAACGCGAGCAGATAGTGAAACGTTTTGCTGCGCTGCTGGAAGAACACAAACAGCATTTGGCTGCGGTGATCAGCCGCGAAACCAGCAAACCGCGCTGGGAAACGCTGACCGAAGTCCAGGCAATGATCGGTAAAGTGGGGATTTCACTGCAGGCTTATCAGACCCGTACCGGTGTTAGCCAGACGGCGATGGCGGACGGTGTTTCAGTACTGCGACACCGGCCGCATGGGGTGTTGGCGGTGTTTGGGCCTTATAACTTCCCGGGCCATTTACCCAATGGTCACATTGTCCCGGCTCTGTTAGCGGGCAACACCGTGGTGTTTAAACCGAGTGAGTTGACGCCGCAGACCGCTGAAGAAACGTTGAAGCTGTGGCAGCAAGCCGGTTTGCCCAATGGGGTGATCAACCTGGTGCAAGGCGGGCGTGAAACCGGTGAAGCTCTGGCCGCCCGCGCAGACATTGATGGCCTGTTGTTTACCGGCAGTGCCGGCACTGGTTATCACCTGCATCGCCAATTGGCGGGGCAGCCTGAAAAGATTCTGGCATTGGAGATGGGCGGTAACAACGCGCTGATTATCGATCAGATCGACGATCGTGATGCGGTGGTTAATCTGGCTATTCAGTCGGCATTTATTTCTGCCGGTCAGCGCTGCACCTGTTCACGCCGTATTCTGGTGAAACGTGGCAGTGAGGGCGATGCCTTTATCGAGCGTTTGGTGCAGGTGGCGAGTGCGTTGCGCATTGGTCGCTGGGATGCTGAACCACAGCCGTTTATGGGCGGGGTGATCTCCTCGGCAGCGGCAGAAAAAATGCTGGCGGCGCAGCATCACTTGCTGGCGTTGGGCGGAAAAGCCTTGTTGACCATGCAACGGTTAGAAAGTGGTAGTGCGTTGCTGAGCCCAGGCATTATTGATGTGACTGGCGTGCGAGACGTGCCGGATGAAGAATACTTTGGCCCACTGACCACCATCATTCGTTATAACGACTTTGATGAAGCGGTGCGTATCGCTAATCAGACGCGCTATGGCCTGTCGGTCGGTCTGGTATCGCCGCAGCGTGAGCGTTTTGATCACCTGTTGCTGGAAGCTCGCGCGGGTATCGTCAACTGGAATAAACCATTGACTGGCGCATCGAGTGCAGCACCCTTCGGCGGTGTTGGGGCTTCCGGTAACCACCGTCCGAGTGCCTACTACGCAGCGGATTACTGCGCCTGGCCAATGGCGTCGTTGGAAAGCGAAAGTTTGACGTTGCCAGCCAGTCTGTCGCCAGGACTCTCATTTAACTAAGCACTCAGCTCTTTGTTGTGCAGGGTCGAGCCTGCTCGGCCCCAGGAGAACAACATGTCAGGATATGAAGTCAATTTCGATGGTCTGGTGGGCCTGACGCATCACTACGCCGGATTGTCATTTGGTAATGAAGCGTCGACACAGCACCAAAACAGTGTGTCGAACCCAAAGCTGGCGGCCAAGCAGGGGCTGCTGAAGATGAAGGCCTTGGCGGATCTCGGTTTCCAGCAGGGGGTTTTGCCGCCACAGGAAAGACCTCATGTGCCAATGCTGCGCAAGTTAGGCTTCAGCGGCAGCGATGAGGCGGTCTTGGCACAGGCGATGCGACAGTCTCCACGTCTGTTGTCCGCATTAAGCTCGGCGTCTTGTATGTGGACCGCCAATGCGGCCACGGTGTCACCGTCGGCTGACAGTGCTGACGGCAAGGTACATTTTACTGCCGCCAACTTGAACAATAAATTCCACCGTGCGATTGAGGCTGAAACGACCTCCGGTGTGTTGCGGGCGATTTTTAACGATCCGCGTCATTTTGCTCACCACGAGGCTTTGCCGCAGGTGGCGTTGTTTGGTGATGAAGGTGCAGCCAACCACAACCGATTGGGCGGCGACTACGGTAAACGTAGTGTGCAAATGTTTGTTTATGGTCGCCAGGAATTTGGTGGCGAAACTGCCCCGACACGTTATCCGGCACGTCAAACACGCGAAGCCGGTGAGGCAATTGCTCGCCTGCATCAGTTGGATGAGCAGCATACGGTATTCGTACAACAGAACCCGGCTGTGATCGATCAGGGCGTGTTCCATAATGATGTGATTGCTGTCAGTAACCAGAATGTGTTGTTCCATCATCAACAGGCATTTTATCAGCAGCAGCAGGCCCTGGATGACGTGCGCCGCAAGATGGCGACGCTGGACAGCGAGCTGGTGGCAATTGAGGTGCCGACAGCACGGGTTTCTGTGGCCGATGCGGTCGCGACCTATCTGTTTAACAGCCAGATTCTGACTAAGCCCAATGGCAAAATGATGATCGTGGTGCCGGAAGAATCGCGTCAACACAGTGGTGTGTGGGGCTATTTGAGTGAGATGGTGGCTGGCGGCGGGCCGATCGATGAAATCAAGGTGTTCGATCTGCGTGAAAGCATGCGTAACGGCGGTGGACCGGCCTGTTTACGGTTACGCGTGGCATTGAATGAGCAAGAGTTACGGGCGGTTAATCCGCGTGTAATGATGAACGATACGCTGTTTGTTACGTTGAATGAGTGGGTTGATCGTTATTACCGCGATCGCCTGACGCAAAATGATTTGGCCGATCCGCAACTGCTGCGTGAAGGGCGTGATGCACTGGATGCCCTGACGTCAATTCTCGGGTTGGGCTCGGTTTATCCATTCCAACAATAGGCGAAGCCACCATGTTTAATTTGTTGGCCCTGACGCTGGCGGGGGAGGTTCCCGCTGAGCAACAGGGTGAGAACGAAAATTTGCGTTGGCGTTGGCTGGGCGAAGGCCTGCTGGAAATAACGCCGCGGCAGGATTATCAGCAAGCAGTGGTTGTTTCTGCGGGCATTCACGGTAATGAAACTGCTCCCATTGAACTGCTGAATCAGTTGGTCATGGATTTGCTTACTGGAGCCCGTCCATTAGCCGTTAGGTTGCTGGTAGTGCTGGGCAATCCTGCGGCGATGCGGGCTGGCCAGCGTTACTTGCACAGTGATATGAACCGGATGTTTGGTGGCCGTCATCGTGATTTTGAACACAGTGGCGAAACCGCGCGGGCACAGCAACTTGAGCAGATTATTGCGGCGTTTTTCGACGCAGAGAAAGCGGCACGATTCCATTATGACCTGCATACGGCGATCCGCGATTCTCGGTTGCCACGTTTTGGTATTCTGCCTTTCCAGACACGGCCTTACAGTGCAGATATGCTGGCATTGTTGGATGCTGCCGACCTGGATGCGTTGGTGATCCACAGCGCGCCGGGCGGCACCTTCAGTCATTTCACCAGTGAACATGCTGGAGCCGCCAGTTGTACGCTGGAACTGGGCAAGGCACGGCCGTTTGGCAGTAACGACTTGCAGCAATTTGCCGCTATCAACCGCGCATTGCAGGCCGCAGTGAGTAATGAGCCTTTACCGCAGCGTCCTGGCGATGCGCTGAGAGTGTTCCGTGTAGAGCGATCGCTTATCAAGCGCAGTGAGGCGTTTAGGCTGCATCTCAGTGACGATACTGCCAATTTTACCGAACTCAAGCAGGGGACGCTGTTATGTGAGCAGCCAGGTGAAGAGTACCGGGTTCAGCATGCCAGTGAGTGGATCTTGTTCCCTAATCCTAAGGTTGCATCAGGTCTGCGTGCCGGTATGGTGTTAATTGAAGCACCGCGGAGCACGCTGTATTGAATCGTTAGTGCCGAATACCGTTTTATACTTGTACAATTTAATGTTGCAGCGATGTTAGCTGCAACATTAAATAACAGCGCTATATAATGCTGCTAATTCCTCTTATTTATCCCTCTTTATATCCTATTGCTCGTTATTGCCATTTTTTTCTTTAATCATTTCCTGCTGTCATTTTTGATGCGTTGAATAGAATTAATTATTCGAAGCAGTAAAAACTTTGATTAAAACGTGATTTGACGCACTAAATTCGCCTGATGACTTTACTCAGATAAAAATGTGAAATAAGTAACGTTATTAATAACCATGCTAACTTTCATGATATTTGCAGATCGCATGGAAAGCATACAAAAAGAAACTAATTTGCACCAAAAAGGTGCGTTGCACCAATATGGTTATAAGATATGTGATAAATTTCATTACTAATCAATGGTTTGTTTATTTGCGATATTGTAATATTTAGTTACAAATAAACATGCTTTATCCACGGTGTTTTATGAACTTTTTTATTTTAAGTTTGGATTCATGATGCTAATGTCACATGGCTCCTTTATTAGGGGCGCTCATAAAACACTAAATGATAAAGATCACAGCCCAAACCATAAATTGGGCGTGATGGGCAGGATTTAAAAATTATAATATCTAGGAAAATAAATGATGAAACGCAGTGTATTAGCCTTAGCTATTGCCCTTGGGGCAATCACCTCATTTGCCAACGCGGCTGAAATTTATAATAAGGATGGCAATAAGCTCGATCTTTACGGTCGCGTTGCTGCCAAACATGTTTTCAGCAAAGATAAAGGTGAAGATGGTGATATGACTTACGTTCGTCTGGGTTTTAAAGGCGAAACGCAAATCAATGACCAACTGACCGGCTACGGCCAGTGGGAATACCAGGTTGCAGCGAACCACGACGAAGCGCAAGGCTCCAAAGGCACCAAAACCCGTCTGGGCTTTGCGGGCTTGAAATTTGCCGACTACGGTTCATTTGATTACGGCCGTAACTACGGTGTCGTATACGACGCAGAAGCTTACACCGATATGCTGCCGGAATTCGGCGGGGACTCCTACAGCTACACCGATAACTACATGACTGCGCGTTCCAACGGTCTGGCTACCTACCGTAACCGTGATTTCTTCGGTTTGGTAGAAGGTCTGAACCTGGCGTTGCAGTATCAAGGTAAAAACGACAGTGACAGCCGGAGTGTAACCAAGCAAAACGGTGATGGTTACGGCATGTCCCTGGATTATCAGGACATCGGCGGCTCGGGTATCGGTGTGGCGGCAGCATTCTCTGACTCTAACCGTACTAGCGATCAGAAAAAATTGGCTTACGGTAAAGGCGACAGCGCTACGGCCTGGACCACGGCAATTAAATATGATGCCAACCAGGTTTATCTGGCAGCGATGTATGCCGATACGCGTAACATGACACCAATCAGCGGTAACGGTGTCTCTGGTTTTGCCAACAAAACACAGAACTTCGAAGTTGTGGCCCAGTACCAATTTGAGAACGGTCTGCGTCCTTCCCTGGCCTACGTGCAGTCCAAAGGCAAGGATATCGAAGGGATCGGTGATGTCGATCTGGTGAAATACGTGGAAGTGGGTGCGACTTACTACTTCAACAAGAACATGTACACCTACGTTGACTACAAAATCAACCAGCTGAACGACGATAACAAGCTGAAACTGAGCACCGACGATATTGTCGCGGTTAACCTGACCTATCGTTTCTAAGTTTCAACGGTATTACCTTCTTCTTCCTGTGTCGGGAAAAAACGGTAACCAGGCAGAGCGTAAGCTCTGCCTTATTTATTGGGGCGTTATCATCCTTTCGGGGCTTGACCCATCACTTCGATGGCGGAGCGCAATGAGGCAAAGCGCTGCTGATTGGTCTCATGCTCAATTTCATTAACCAAATGGGCCAGAATATTATTGCCGGAGACTTTTTTATTGAGATTGATCAGTTGAATTACTGCGCCGCCAACCACCAGGCTGACGTCGCGCAATAGGGCTTCATAATGTTCGTTTGAAAGGGTAGATACGGTCATGGTGCCGTCTCCATATCGTTCGGGTGAAGCAATTTAGCAAAATCGTGGAATAAAGCATCGTTGGTATGCTGGCTTTCCAGTGAATTCAGAAATTCCTCAGAAGAAACTAGCAGAAAAGTCGATGGGTGTTTTACATCGGCGCATATTCGTTGGCGGGGAGCCAGAAGCCGTCGATGAAGTCCTCAAATGGGAAGCAACCGGCGTGACGCAGATTTTGTTCTTTCATACTGATTAGACACTGGCGTTCATCGCGCAGGACGTCCACCACGATATCAGCGCAGCCACCATCCAGATAACAGACAAACATCACCAAGGCGTACATTGCGTCTTATATCCTTCATCAATCTCTCCGTTCCTTTATTGTAGGTAAAAATGGCAATTGTTTCATGTCTGGCTCGGCCCGAAGAGACGGATTTGCAGTGAAAAGCGGCACTTTCGGATTACTCTAACCGCTTAATACCTCAGGGCCAATTGAATATCCCTCTTGCAGTGCTAAGCTTAACAGGCCTTAAGTCAACGCAACATTGTAACCATCGAAAGGAGTGAATATGGGTTTGTTTAACTTCGTCAAAGAAGCGGGCGAAAAACTGTGGGACACAGTGACCGGCAATGCAACAGCCGAAGATCAAAGCGCCAAACTGAAGGATCATCTCAATAAAACGGGTTTGCCGGGCACCGATAAAGTTGATGTACAGGTGGTTGACGGTAAAGCTGTGGTGACTGGCGATGCAGCCAGCCAAGAGCTGAAAGAGAAAATTCTGGTGGCACTCGGCAACGTGGCCGGCATCAGTGGTGTAGAAGACAAGGTGACGGTTGAACAATCTGCCGCAGAGAGCCGTTTCTACACGGTGAAGAAAGGCGATACTTTGAGCGCTGTTTCGAAAGAAGTGTATGGTAACGCGAATCTGTACAACAAAATCTTCGAAGCGAATAAGCCAATGCTGTCTAGCCCAGATAAGATCTATCCGGGTCAGGTTCTGCGTATTCCGCAATAATACGGACGCGTTTGGTATAGCCCGATCTTTGGTCGGGCTTTTTAATCACAATTGGTATAAGTTGGTCTAATTATTTTGGTATTTTAATAAAATTTATGAATGTCCCACGCCGTTCATCCTCATCATCTGGGGGGAGTGTTGACCCTGATGAGGAAAATTGATAGCGTCTCAGCCCAACTGAGGTCTGAGCGGTATCGAGCGCGGAATCTGACAAACCCGCTATGGCGGGCTTTTTATTTATCAATCACCCCTCACAATAACGTTAACGCGTGATGAGTTAAGATAGATTCTGTGAAACAACAGCGTAATACCTCACAAGATAAAAATTACCGTGAAACTTTGGGAGATGCGCAATTTGCTATCATTGTGCTGGCGATAGCGTCTTGCTCCCTGATCATTTTTACGCTGTCAGTCACGTTGTGGCTGACATGACGTCGTTCAATACAGGGGATAAAATGGAGCACAATCTCCACGATGAAACCAAGCTGTTGGCTATTATTGGCCTTCTGGTTTCCGTGTTGTTAGTCGTATCAATACTTTTTGGTGTGACTTACTTCTCTGATCTAAAGCATGCGCGTGATGAAATCGATATAAAAGGCTGCTATATAAGGGCGCCTTAGCGTCCTGCCTCCCAGGTTGCGTTCTGGTCGCTTGCTCATGTTAAGCTGGCGTCCAGCAACTCACTCAACCTGTGTGCCGTTCTGGAGGTGTTTTACGATGAGCAATTCCCGCCCAACTTATTCTTCATCTTCCCGTGATTGTCCTGTCATCGATGGTGTACGTCAGATCCAACGCATTGCTGTGCGCAATGCTGAAGTCGGTGGCATTGCGATTAATCGTGCGTTACCCACACGTGAACGTCGTACTGTTGGCGCATGGTGCTTTCTGGACCATGCCGGACCATCGGTATTTAGTGGCTCCTCACAAGGTATGGACGTAGGGCCACATCCGCATATTGGGCTGCAAACCTTCACCTGGATGATTGAAGGCGAAGTGTTGCACCGCGACAGCTTGGGCAGTGAACAGGTCATACGCCCTGGGCAGGTTAACCTGATGACCGCAGGCCGTGGTATTGCACATACGGAACAATCTACGGGGGAAGAGCGACGTTTACATGCCGCACAATTGTGGATTGCGCTGCCTGCCGAATATGCCGATATGTCACCACGCTTTGATCATTATTCAGACTTGCCGTGTTGGCTGAGCGATGGGGTTAAGCAGACGTTGCTGGTGGGGGAGTTTCAACAATACCGTTCTCCGGTTTTAACGTTTTCGCCGTTAATCGCCATTGATTTGGAATGGCAGGAAGACGGATATTTGCAGCTTCCTTTGCGAGACGATTTTGAAATAGGTTTTCTGCCCCTTATTGGTGCATTTGGGGTTAATGATGAAAAATTTTCACCTGATGAGTTTGCCTATTTAGGTAAGAATCTTAACCGTATCGAGTTACATGGCAGGAAGGGCAGTCGCGCATTATTAATCGGCGGCGTGCCATTAAACGAGGATATTCTCATTTGGTGGAATTTTGTTGGACACAGTAAGCCAGAGAT
This sequence comes from Serratia grimesii NBRC 13537, assembly GCF_001590905.1. Taxonomy (GTDB): domain Bacteria; phylum Pseudomonadota; class Gammaproteobacteria; order Enterobacterales; family Enterobacteriaceae; genus Serratia; species Serratia grimesii. Next base: position 123,206 of record NZ_BCTT01000003.1, on the reverse strand, counting down.
TACGCGTGCACAGCTTGACTGGGAGCAGGGGAATATACGTTTCCCCGATGTTGTTGGCTATTCTGGTCCTCGGATGGCCGCGCCACAGCTGCCCTGGAGCGATGTTTGATATCTTCAAGCTATAACAACGGGATGGTTTTATTCATTTGGCTCTATTAACGTTAAATTAATGTGATCGCAATTACATGTTTTAGTACCGATATAGTTTATCTGGGAAATAGTGATCTGGCGCAAATAAAAGGTCGGAGCAGTGGATTAAGATAACTCTCAAGAAGTGATGTTATCTACCGCTAGTCAGAAGCCTGTGAGGTTATTATGAGCCAAGTACTCTATCGTGCAAGATTGTCCCATGTTGTTATTGCAACGGCGGTGTTTTGGATCTCAATTGCAGCCATGCTGGTTGTTGCTCTGAACTAACTCTGAATGATTATGCAATAAACCCGCTACGGCGGGTTTTTTTATGACTGGATATTCGCAATATTCAGAAGACAGTTAATACTTATTAAACCAATTTCTAATTAACCTTGTGAAGTGCAATGATAATTCTCTCTAACGTCGTCGTGTTGTTAATTGCTGCGATTCATCTGTATATCCTGATCCTGGAAATGTTCCTTTGGCAGAAGCCGACAGGCAGGCGAGTGTTCGCTACCACAGCAGAATTTGCAGCTGCAACGCGGATATTGGCAGCCAATCAAGGGTTGTATAACGGTTTTTTGGCGGCAGGTCTGGCATGGGGTGTCTGGCGTGCTGATCCCGCAGTGCAGATATTCTTCCTTGGTTGTGTGCTGGTGGCAGGCGTATTTGGTGGCCTAACGGCGAGTCGTAAAATTCTCAGGGTACAAGCATTACCTGCATTGATTGCCTTATTGATCGTGGTGTGGGCGCATTAACCCGCCGTGAGGGGCGGCGGGAAATCCAGTCAGGCTGTTTTCTGATGAATCACGTGCAGCGGTGGGGCGATGTGCAGATCCACGCTCAGATCCTGCCTAAAATCATAAGGCGTGATATTGAACCGCTTTCTGAACATATACGTGAAATGTGATTGAGAGCCAAAACCAAAATCGAGCGCGATGTCGAAAATAGAGGCGTCACTGCTGCGCAATTGGTAAACCGCACCGGCAAGTCTACGCTCACGGATGTATTTACCCAGCGAGATCCCTGTCGCTTCTTTGAACAGCTTCTGCATGTGCCACAGAGAGTAGCCTGAGTATTCGGCCAACTCTTCGAGATGGATCACTCGTCCGAGGTGAGTTTCGACCCATTTACTGAGGGCGCAGACTAATGAGAGGTGATGTTCTTGTATCATCAGTGCGTCTGTGTGAGATCTACATAGCGCTGAAGTATACACAACTTGCCGCCACGGACAAAAAGCCGCCCACATCAAGGTGAAATTATTCGGAAAAACCATCGTCAAGTGGCTTGTCAGTGAGAAGGGAAAACGGCTAATCTGAAGTTGCCCGCTACCGCTGATAAAGTGGTTCAGGTCGCAATAAATAACAGCCTAAGCAGAGTCAGCCGTGACAATTCAGCGTTGATGGGGTGATCGCATGTTAATGACAGTGATTATTACTCTGGTTGTAATTGTGGGTGTTGCCGCTTTCATGGTGACACCGGTGATGAGAATGAATAATGCGGAAGGTGTGGGAGGTGAAGAGCCGTGATTTCAGGGAACAACATGACCCCCAATGGGGTTTGATCGACTTTCGAAAAAGCCTGGGCGCGTAAGTGACCCGGGCTTTTTATTGGTGAGCGCAATCCAATCAGACGTTCTTCCGCTCTACGGTTTCTTCACCCCAGTACAGTTGATCGGCACTGGTTTTGGCAAATGCGATTTGCAGCGCTTCATCGCTGCCTTCTTCCCAAATTTTTTGTGCCAGAACTTCATCATTTTTTGCCAGTTCAAAAATAGCCTCGGCAATCTCAACCGAGGTTTCACGCACGGTAGCCCAGGATTTCACATTGTGGTTTGCCATAACTTTTCTCCTGTTGGGTTGTGGCTGAAGGGTACGCCGATAGGTGCACCGTTCAAACGTTGAGTATAGGTCAATTTAGTCGAGTGTTTTGACGTCCAATGCGCAAGAACGTTGAAAATTCAGTGGCAAACGGACAGGGAGCGGCAAAGCGTCAGGCGGCATGCTATTCTGTGCGGCGTCTGAATTAAGAAGGAAAGTAATTATGTCTGACATGCTGAGCAACGATCAGGAATTGGCCTCCGACCTGGTTGCCTGCCAACTGGTGATCAAGCAGATTTTGGATGTTATTGACGTTATTGCGCCAACCGAGGTGCGTGACAAAATGGCAAGCCAGCTGAAAAGCATCGATTTTTCCACTCACCCTGCCGGTGCTGATCCCGTGACCCGGCGGGCGATCGAAAAAGCGATTGCACTGATTGAAATGAAGTTTACCCGTAACTAAATGCGGGAACCGCCGCATAGCGGCGGTTTTGGACGGTGGTGATCAATCCACCACCGTTTCGACTTTTTTAAACAGTGGACAGTCCGCAACGCCAATCAGTCCGTTGTCACCATGCAGATATTGCGCTATCACCAGATTGCGCGCCGTCATGTACTTGCATTGTAATCCCAGACCACCCACATTTTTATTGCTGCCGACCAGCATGCCATACCCCGAAAATAAAAATACGCCGTATAGCACCGCCAGCGCCACCACCCACTTAATCAGCTTGCCCATTGGGACTCCTTGTTATGTATTGTTGCTGCGATGATATAGCCATGCGCAGGCGTCGGGGGCAACGGTAACAATCTGAAAAATCACCTTCAAGCTGGTTTCTAAACGACAGGTTAAACTTCGTTTAAGTTGGCTGTGATAGCATGATCAATAGATTACCAAGATAACAATGAGGCTGCTAAATTTGTTACGGAAAAAAATCTTCGTGATAATCGCCTTCCTCGCGGCCTGCGTATTTTTTTATCTGCTGGCGCTGGATAGCTATTGCGATGAAGGAGGAACTTTTGCGTTGGGTATTTGCTCTGTCACCCGCTTTGTTCCATGGTGAGATGCGTAGCGGTGCGTAACAATTTTCTATCACGATGTTCGCGTCCATATCCAGAGTGCTAAGATGTCCGCCTGTTTTTAGCAGTAGGTAGGGTTTTCCATGTACGATTTAGGTTTTGGTCTTAATGGCCTGGTATCACTGGCCATCGCCGCGTTGGCACTGCTGGTGGGATTATGGGTCTGGTTCCTGGTGAATCGCGCCAGTGTGCGTGCCAATGAACAAATTCGTCTGCTGCAGGACATTGCCGAGCAGCAGCGTCAGCAAACGGCATTATTGAAAAGCCTGGCGCAAAGCGCGCGTGGCGAGAGCGTAACTGACGATGATGATCTCAGTCCGGCGCTGGATTTCAAAGGTTTTATCCCAGAGCGTTAATCAAATAGTGAGCCGGGTGGTGGGGCGATCCTTATGCCACCCGCAGCACTCAGAAAAACTCCATCCCCTGATAGGGCTGTGCGCGGCATGCCGCAAGACGGCTCGCCAAATCACCACTGTGAATTTCTAATTGATGCCCATCGGGGTCAAGAAAGTACAGTGATTCCCCCTCGCTGCGGTTGGTTTTCCACTCTTTAACGCCTGCCTGGCGCAGTCGTAATGCCACCTCTGCGAAATCTGCTGGCGAAACGCTAAAGGCATAATGGGTATAGTCGCTTGTTGCGTTTGCTGTTCGTGCGGCGTCCCATGACAAACACAGCCATAGTTCCCCAAGAGACAGATAGGCTCCGTTTTGCCAGCGGGCATGTGGCACAAACCCCAACAGGTTGATATAAAAATTGAAGCTACGATCGACGTCACGAACCGCGAGAGTCAGGTGGTTAAGGCCGTTCAGCATCAGAGGTATTCCAGAGCGAGATAAACCAGTAAAAGTGTAATCAGCCGCAGTGAAAAGTTAAAGCCTGAAAAACATTAGTGTAGATAATGTGAAAAGCTCTCTTGTTGTCATAAATCTGTCGTATTGGCATCGTAATGTAGCGCCAACTCTACGAAAGATGGATAAAGCCGATGATTAAATGGTATGAAGAAAGCGACGCCGAGGTGAACCGCAGCATTGCGTTGATCACCGGAGAGAACCCGGACAAATGGTATCCCTACGGCGGCGTTAAAGGTAAAGATTATTGCAAGAATCCCTCCGATGCCTGGCCGATTATCTGCGCCAACAAAATCAGTCTCAATGCCGACAGTCACAGTGATAACCCGCAGTGGCAGGCACGTATGATTACCCAGCGTGGCGAATGGCAGGCGGACAGCAACAGCCCACTGCGCGCAGCGATGATCTGCTTCCTGCTGAGTCAGCAAAACAGCGAAATGGTACGTTGAAACACCAGAATTACTGATGATTTTTCCCTTTTTATGACAACAGAACTGTCTCTGGCGGAGCCTGTTTATGAAGCGCATTATTAAAGGTGATAAAAACTTGTCTCATCTGGTGATTGCCCATGCGGCAATCGATCGTCATGCCGAAAGCTTTGGTCAGCGCCGACAGGGCTGGCCTTCCACCTACCTGATAAAATATCAAAACGATCGTGTGGCCGTAGAGGTGGTAACGCGCCGCCAATCGTACGTCGCCACGCTGATGATCGGCGCCCGAAATCTCACTAAACTGTGCGGTTTGTCCGGTTAAAAACACCCCCATTTTGGGGTGATTCCCAGTATAAAATAGCGCCCTGGCCACCCTTGCCGGGGCGCTACTCCTTGATGCTCACGGGGTTAAGTGTTAAAAAGCCGCCCGCAGATACATTTATTAATTGGCGAAATCTTGTGCAGGCTCGACAGGATCCCACGCCAAATGAGGATAAGATGGGCGGTCAGCATCAGGATACCCCGCTAAAACGCGGTTTAAAAAATAGACATATACAACTTATCGCCTTGGGCGGTGCCATTGGCACCGGCCTGTTTCTTGGCATCGCACAGACCATTAAAATGGCCGGTCCTTCGGTGCTATTGGGCTATGCCATCGGCGGTTTTATCGCTTTTTTGATTATGCGCCAGTTGGGTGAAATGGTGGTTGAGGAGCCGGTTGCCGGATCATTCAGCCATTTTGCTTATAAATATTGGGGTGATTTCGCCGGTTTTCTGTCCGGTTGGAATTACTGGGCGATGTTTATCTTAGTCGGCATGGCCGAACTGACCGCCGTCGGCATTTACATTCAATATTGGTGGCCAGACATCCCGACCTGGGTGTCCGCCGCCGTGTTTTTTGTACTGATTAACTTGATCAATCTGGTCAATGTTCGTCTGTATGGTGAAACCGAATTTTGGTTTGCCATCATCAAAGTGGTGGCAATTGTTGGCATGATCGTTTTTGGCGCCTGGCTGCTAGCGAGTGGTAATGGCGGCCCGCAAGCCAGCATCAATAACCTGTGGGAGCAGGGTGGCTTTATGCCGCATGGCATCGAAGGGCTGGTGATGGCGATGGCCGTGATCATGTTTTCATTCGGTGGGCTGGAGATGGTCGGTATCACTGCGGCTGAAGCGGCTGACCCACGTCGCAGTATTCCGAAGGCCACTAACCAGGTGGTGTATCGCATCCTGATTTTCTATATTGGTTCGTTGACGGTACTGCTTTCGCTCTATCCTTGGCACAAGGTTGTGGAAGGCGGTAGCCCGTTCGTCATGATTTTCCATGCACTGGACAGTAGCCTGGTGGCGACGCTCCTTAACGTTGTGGTACTGACGGCTGCTCTGTCGGTGTACAACAGCGGAGTCTATGCCAACAGCCGCATGCTGTTTGGCTTAGCGACGCAGGGGAATGCACCAAAGGCATTGACGCGAGTGAATAAGCGCGGTGTACCTATGCTGTCAATTGCGCTGTCGGCGCTGGTGACTTCGGTGGGGGTACTTATCAACTATGTGATGCCCGGCAAGGCGTTTGAGTTGCTGATGGCGCTGGTGGTGTCCACCCTGGTGATTAACTGGGTGATGATTTGTTTGGCACACCTGCGGTTCCGTGCGGCGAAAAATCGCCAAGGCGTCATCCCGGTGTTCAAAGCGCTGTGGTACCCGTTTGGCAACTATCTGTGCCTGGTGTTCCTCAGCCTGATTCTGGTGATCATGTATTTCAGTGAAGGGATCCGTATTTCGGTCTTGCTGATGCCAGTGTGGATTTTGCTGTTGTGGATAGGATTTATGCTGACGCGCCGTAAAAGCGCTAAAGTACGCCGATAAGCGTTAACGGAGGCGCCAGGTGCGCCTCCGGTTCAACCTTTAGCTGCGTGGCATAAAGGCATTGCCTGGATTTGCGCGGCCCAACCCCAAGACTTTCCTGCACAGCAAGAACAGGGTGGTGATGACATCGATAGCGACCACGCTAAGCATCAGCATGCCCAGCATGAAGACACTGACCAACGCCCCCAATAACACCATCAACGGTGCCGGCACACGTACCCGACGTAGTTTCATCGCGGCATACATTTTCCAATACTGCATCTGTGCCAGCATCGCGCTACGGATACGGCCCATACGAACACGTGATTTGCGTGATGTAGAACGGCTCATAACTTCTCCTTTTCTGAATGTCCTATAAGTAAATCATAAGGATCTTAAGAGATGCTTAACAGGCTCTAGGCGGCCCTGGCATTCTCACAAGGACTGTGACAACACAATACGCGAAAAGGTCCCCCCAATGTGAGCACGGTTCACAACACGTGATGATCGCGTATCTTGTTATGCTATCGAACCTGCCCGTGCAGGGTGTCCGCAGTGGTCAGGAGAGCAACTGGATGAAGATAACCAATCGTTACTATGATGCCGCCAAATCGCACCATACCCCGCAGGGCTTTCGCAATCCGGAACCCTCTGAGCGTCGGGAAGGGGATTTGAAGCGCTGGCAGGATGAGCGTAAGCAGCAAGGGTTACCCAAACCGCCGCAAATGGGGTATCAGCAGTTCACAGAGCGCTGGTGGCAGCGTGCTGACCTTAGCGGCAGCGATAATAGCATCTGGTGGCTGGGGCATGCTTCCATGCTGCTGCGTCTTGAGGGGCGTTATATCCTGATCGACCCGGTATTGTCAGAGCGTGCATCACCGCTGAGTTTCTATGGCCCGAAGCGTAAAACGCCGCCGCCGTTGACGGTGCAGCAGTTACCGACGGTGGATGTGGTATTAATTTCACACAATCATTATGACCATCTTGATCGACGTACGGTTCGGCAGTTGGCACGGCGTTTTCCTCATGCGACCTTTGTTGTCCCGTTAGGGCTGAAAAATTGGTTCAGGCGTTATCGTCTGCAGCGAGTCGAAGAGCTGGATTGGTGGGATAGCCTGCAATTGGGCGATCTGACGTTTCACTGCACGCCTGCGCGTCACTGGAGCATGCGCACGTTCTGGGACCGCAACCGTTCCCTATGGTGTGGTTGGGTGATTCATCATCCGACGCTGCGTTTTTATTTCTCTGGCGACAGCGGTTATTCGGATCGCTTGGTGGATATTGGTACCCGTTTAGGGCCATTTGACGTTGCGGCTTTGCCGATCGGCGCTTATGCACCACGTTGGTTCATGCAGGAACAGCATATGGATCCGCAGCAGTCGGTGACGCTGTACCAACAATTAAATGCGCCACGGGTAATTCCTATCCATTGGGGGGTTTTTGAGTTAGCTGATGAGTCTTTGGATGAGCCCCCTCAGCAATTAAATCTGGCGCTGAGTTCAGCAGGAATAGAGCTGCACCAGTTCCGGCCAATCAAAATTGGCGAGCGCATTGCGCTTGAGTCTAACTCTTAAGCGTTAACCCTCTGGCCGGCATGGCCGGAGTGCGCAATGTGATTACCCGCAGGCCAGCTCGGTTGCGGGTTGTAGCCATGTCTGGGTCGTTGCTGGTGTTATCCGGTATCGGGGTTACGCTATCGCTATGAATAGAGATGACGTATACGAAAAGGTAAAATTAATACACTAAACGGACATTGTTATTGGCCGAGCAAATACCCGTTCTGTTTTTAAGATCTAATTCCGCGATACATTCCCACAAACCTCAATGTTATTGCCGTTATTTAATCCCCGTTACGAACGCGCTATTTATTGGCTGCTGCACGGTCATAGTGCGTAAATTCTGATTTTGCATGCTTATGCACCCTAAAGTGGCACGCTATTTGATTTTTGTGACGATAACGTCGTTGCACAAATTATGGCCACCGTCACTCATGGCAATAATGAGCCTCAGTATTATTTCACTGTTGCAGGCAGGTAGAGTACCGGGATGGCGGTGGTATCCGCGTTAGGCCATCCAGATGGCGGCTTAATGGTCGGATCATCCGATATCAAATGCGCCCGTTCATCGATATTCAAATGTTGTATAAGAAATTCCATAAAGATTCAAAATTTTTAACGTTCTAAGCGTCCGTTTGGGTTTATATGTTGCAACATGCGTGGGTCAATTGGATGAAAGAATTGTTAAAATTCAGTCAGGATGCGGAGTGTAGCGTGGTGTAAGTGTTAAGCAGAAAATAGCTAAGGCTTCAACATCTTTTAGTCTATTTAAGCTTATGTTGCTCTCGACCGTTTCAAATATGTGCGACAGCTCCATCAGTGATTAAAAATGGCTTGCCATCGAATACAGAGTATGTGATAACGCATCTGGGTAAAACGAGGTACAGTTCTGTATATGTGTGGCATTTTCAGTAAAGAAGTTCTGAGTAAAAACGTTAGCGTTGAATACCGCTTCTCTGCCGATCCTTATCTTAGTGCCTCAAGCAGTAACGACTCTAGTTTGTCTATGTAACGCCTACGGGCGGTTTAAACAATCCAAAGGAAATACTCAAGATGGCAAAGATCAAAGGTCAAGTTAAGTGGTTCAACGAGTCTAAAGGTTTCGGTTTCATCACTCCAGCTGACGGCAGCAAAGACGTGTTCGTACACTTCTCTGCAATCCAGGGTAACGGCTTCAAAACCCTGGCTGAAGGCCAGAACGTTGAGTTCGAAATCCAAGATGGCCAGAAAGGCCCATCTGCAGTAAACGTTACTGCAATCTAATCAGCGTCAGCTGTACAAAAAACCCGCCTTGGTGCGGGTTTTTTCGTTTCTATTATCTGCCGGTAATAATAATGCCTGCGTATTGATTACGTCCGGTAATACCCGGATGGCTCGGATCTTGCTCACGTCGATGGCTGTTTCGACGGTAGCTGGTGTATTTAAAGCGCTGCGGCTGGAGAGAATCAGTATTTGGCGTGCAGATGGTACAGCTCCCGGCAAGGTCAACGTCGGCAAACCCAAGTTCACGGAGTTTGGATTCGGCAATGGCTGCCAGGTCCAGGTGGCGATAGTGGGGGCTGATTAACGTCATGGGCAGTGGCAACTGTTGCTTGAAGCGTGCAACCAGTTCTTCGTTCACCTCATAACAGCATGGGCCGGCAGCAGGGCCGATGGAAGCCACCCAGTTGGCCGTTGAGTCATCACGGCGGATACGTGCCGCCAGTTGCTCCAGAATACCGTCCAATAGCCCACGCCAGCCCGCATGCACCGCTGCAATCGCTGAACCATCATGACGACTGAAAATGACGGGCAGACAGTCTGCTGTTAACACGCTAAGCAAAATACCCGGTTGGGTGGTATAGAACCCATCAGCTTCACCGCAGAGTTGCGCTGCCTGTGTGACGTCAACAATGCGCGTGCCGTGGACCTGCTTTTTTTCCGGCAAGGTGGTGCGGTAGGGCTGTAAATGCCCAGGAAGCAGTGCGCTCTTATTACCGAAACCGTGTTGAATGGACGGAATGGTGTTGAGCAGTAGGGAGTAATCAGTCATATAACGTTTTTGCCTGCGTCAGAAAACTTAACGTCAGTGTAGTCAGTTTTTTTCCTCCTTGGCTAGACCCATACGGGATGTGCCTTGCATCGCATAGAAGCCTTCTTTAGACTAGCCGCGCCGTATCTCTTTGGAATCCAAACCATGTCTTATCAGTGCCCGCTGTGTCATCAGCCACTTCATTTTTCTCATCAGCAATGGCGTTGTGACGCTAACCACCTGTTTGATTGTGCCAAAGAAGGCTATGTAAACCTGATGCCGGTACAACATAAGCGTTCGAAGCAGCCGGGTGACAGTGCTGAAATGATGCAGGCACGGCGTGCATTTCTTGATGCGGGTTTCTATCAACCTTTGCAGCAACGCGTGGCAGAGCTGTTGGATCAAACGTTGGCACCTGACGCACAGGCTTTGCTGGATATCGGTTGCGGCGAAGGGTATTACACGGCGGAGGTAGCTGCACGGTTGGCGCAACAGCGTGATATTACGGTTTATGGGTTGGACGTCGCCAAAGTAGCAATCCGCTATGCGGCCAAGCGTTATCCTGCGGTGTCATTTTGTGTCGCGTCCAGCCATCGCCTGCCGTTTGCTGACGGTTCTTTGGACGCCATACTGCGTATTTACGCGCCCTGCAAGGCTGAAGAGTTGGCGCGGGTGGTGAAACCCGGCGGGGTTGTCGTGACGGTATCGCCGGGCCCACGCCATTTGTACCAACTGAAAGAGCAGGTCTATCAGCAGGTACAACTGCATGAAGAGCAGGATGAGCAATTCGCAGGTTTTGACTGTGAACGGGTTGAATCGTTGGCGTATCCGATGACATTGCCGGGAGAACAGGCGGCTAATCTGTTGCAGATGACACCTTTTGCCTGGCGGGCCTCCCCAGAGGTGCAGGAGCATCTCAAAGGCTGTGAAGTGTTCGCCTGCGAAACCGATTTTGCGATAGCGCTGTACCGCCGCCAGTCCGATTAAACCGGTGAACAGAGTGGTTGATCATGAAAAGTATCGTCCTCCAGGTTTTCAGGCGTGAGGGCGAAATACTTTTTCAACGCCAGCCATCCTGTTGGGGTAACCGCGAGTGCTCGGGAGCCCGGTAGGCTCCGTAACCAGTCGCACTGATGAAAAGCTTTCAGCAACTGAGCCGCCAGTGGTCCTGCAAGATGATATTGTCTTTCTGTCCAATCCAGACACTGGCGTCCATTACTCACCTCACCAGACGTCAAAGCAGCGGCCTCAATGCCCAACTCCTGTAGCCAATCGGCGCCTGCGGGGGTCAGTACATATTCCCGCAAGCCGTTTTCGGTTATCAGCCCTTGCTCCAGTAAACCGCGCATTATCGCCACACCGACCTTTCCGGCCAAATGATCGTAACAACAGCGCGCAAAGCGCATCTCGCGTGCAGACCGATTGGGGGTGCTGCGCCAGGCAGGGGTAACAGGTCCTATCGATGCCAGACTTTCCAGCAGATGTGAAACATGGGGCCCTGCAAGGCGGTAATAGCGGTAGCGCCCCCTTTGTTCGACACTCAATAGCCCACCGTCGAGCAACTTACCCAGATGTGAACTGGCGGTTTGTGGGGTGACCCCAGATACCTCTGCAAGGGCACTGGCGGACAGGGCATTGCCGTTAGCCAGTGCGATCAGCATTACCGCCCGCACCGGTTCAGCAATCAGGTGCGCCACGATGGCAATATTATGTTGACCCACGGCGTTATCCTCCCCGGATGTCTGGTGATGTTTTAAACGCTTGAAGCATGCTTCGATACGGCTCGAAGTATTCCAGGCGAATCGTTGCTTATAGTCAATGCCTATTTCTTCTGGCGGGAGCCGCTGCGCGTGGCAAACTTGAATCAGTATCAAACATCGGTCTTGATGGCGACCAGCCTCAGCTATGTCATTGTCATTCTCGATACGTCTATTGTTAATGTCGCCTTGCCGTCGATTGCAGCTGAATTGGGCGCTGGGCTAAGCGGTTTGCAGTGGGTGGTAAATGCTTATACGTTGGCGTTTGCCAGCTTGTTATTGAGTGGCGGGCTATTGGGGGACCGGTTGGGTGCAAAACGGGCCTATCTCGGCGGATTGGCGGTTTTTGCAGGTGCTTCCGCCATTTGTGGGTTAGCGGAAACTTTGCCAGAGCTGGTGGTTGCCCGAGCACTTCAGGGTATTGGTGCTGCGTTACTGGTGCCCAGTTCATTAACGCTGATTAATACGGGGTTTCCCGATGCGAAACAACGGCTGGCGGCTATTGGCATATGGGCTGGATGCGGTGGGGTGGCGATGGCGGCGGGTCCGTTGGTCGGCGGTGTGCTGATCGCACTTTTAGGATGGCGCAGTCTGTTTTGGGTCAATATACCCGTGATTGCCGTGGGTATCGGTCTTACCCTGCGCATTAAGGCAACGTATTCGGTCATAACCTTACGGCAAATGGATTATGCCGGGCAAGGGGCGGTGATCATGGCGTTAGCCAGTTCCGTGGCCGTACTGATCGAGGGCGCAAGGCTTGGCTGGACTTCGGGCTGGATCATCTGTGGTACTGCTATTGCAGTCGTGAGTTGGTTGATGTTTGTGGCCATCGAGCGCCGGCGCAGACAGCCGATGTTGCCCTTGATGTTATTTGGCAACGCAATGTTTTCCGCGGCGGCATTAGTTTCGTTGGTCTCAGCGCTGGTGTTCTATGGCGCGTTTTTTCTGCTCAGTCTCTATTTTCAGACGGTACGCGGTTGGCAGCCATTACAGGCTGGCCTGGCGTTTCTTCCACTAACCATCATGGTCGCGTTTGGCAGCTTTATTTCTGGTCGGTTGGTTCGAGTATTAGAGGCAGGTCGGGTCGTCTTTTATGGTTTGCTGCTTTATGCGTTGGGATTTGCCGGTTTGTTGGTATTGGTGGAAAACCCACCTTACTGGCGTATTGCGCTGTGTTTGCCGTTGCTTGGCCTGGTAGCCGGTGTGATTACCCCAGCAGCCACGTCGGTGCTAATGAATGAAGTCACGAATGAAAGGGCGGGAATTGCCGCTGGGGTGCTTAACGTTGCCCGGCAAAGTGGGTCGGCGTTTGGTGTGGCGATCTTTGGCGCGTTGATGTCAATGCTCCTGCCACAGGCCTGCGGTATTTATATCGCCGTGTGCAGTGCCATCGGGTTGTCATTGATTGCAGCTGCTGGGTGGTTTTTCGCGCTCAAGCTTTCCGCTAAGCCGATGACGGCAGCCGGTAATGGGCAGGGTGATTGAGGGTTTAGAAACAAAAAAACCTGCCTTTGGCAGGTTTTTCTTCGCGTTTAGCGGTATCAGGCGAGGTAGCCCAAATGCTCTAGCAGGATATTGATACCGATGCCTATCAATACCACGCCACCGAGGATTTCCGCACGCTTGCCGAGGAGTGGGCCGATGAAGCGACCAATCATCATGCCTAATGTCGCCATAATCATGGTGGCCATGCCAATCGCCATGGCGGTATGTACAATGTTCACTTGCAAGAAGGCCAGACCGACACCGATAGCCATGGCGTCAAGGCTGGTGGCGATAGCGGTAGCGACCAGTAGCCAGAATCCGTGACGTTTCACTTTTTCCACTTCATCTGGACGATTTCTGACACCTTCAACGATCATGCGCATGCCGAGAATAAACAGCAGCGAGAAAGCGACCCAGTGATCCCATTCCATAATGTATTGGCTGGCAAACAGGCCGATACCCCAACCGATAATGGGGGTAATAGCTTCGACCACACCAAAGATGAGTCCGGTACGCAGGGCTTCACGAAAACGGGGTTGATGCAGACTGGCACCTTTGCCGATCGACGCGGCAAACGCATCCATAGACATGCCAAAAGCGAGAATGAGTGTAGCTGACAAGTTCATGTTAAATAGCCTCGGCCGGGCGGCTCCATATACACGTAACCCACCCCCAACCATACGACGGAGTTACGTGTCTATGGTCTCGCCAACCTTACCTGGCTGCCCGCACCACGTTTTAATGAAAAAACGAGTATGTTGATACGGGCGTTTCTGGTGCTTTATTGTCCAGAAACCGGCTACTCCCCAATGACGGCGCAACCATACCATATTATTTCCGCCAGCAACAACCCTTATTCCAAATGGATATTTTTTCGGAATTGATAATTGTTTTCATTAATGAAGCATGCAAGAAGGAATATAATGTAGGCGAGTGCAACAATGTTGCGTAAATAATAATCAGGTAGCCTTGTGCGCTGGTGATTAATTACCCACATTCAGCGCAGGGCGGGCCGCGGTAGGATTAAGGTTGTTTTTTATTCACTGATTATCAACAAAAAAGTGATAAATTTTCTCCAGATCATCTAATTGAGTAACCTGAATCAGTAATCGGCGTCGTTCCAAATCTATCACCAGAATGCCATCTTCTGATAAATTCATGGCTTTAATACGGTTATATTCAATGAAGGTATTTGCATAGAAGAAGCCCTGCGCTTTAAACAACATCTTGGGCCAACGGATATAAGAAATATAAATGGCAATCAGTGCTAAAGAAATAAGCAGATAGGTGGTTAATACCGCACCCTGGGTGGTGACATTACGGTAGATGAGTATCGCGATGAGGCCAACAAAAATCAGGCAATCAACCCGATTACGACGTTTTAACTGTACCTTGAGTAACGTTTTGCCTTTCAGCAAGTTCATGCCGAACTCGTCGTAAATCGCATACACCAGCATTAGCGCGGTGAAAATAAGTAATACGCCATCGGTCAGCGACATCTTTAACTCCACAGATAAAAAAACGGGGTTTCCCCCGGGCATACGGCTGGCAGAGCCAGTTATTAGGAAGAGCGTGCCGAAGGGGGAGCGTAGCGGCTTGTCCATCGGAGCGCTCTCGGTGCTCTAGGCCCGAGTACCTTGGGCTAAACAACAAACTCAAACCGGGGGTTTCCCCCCGGCTGTCAACAGACTTACAGGCCCAGCAATCCAACCCAGTAACCAAAGATACCGATGGCAAAGAAGCCGATGATGATCCACAGCGCATTCACTTTTCTGCGCAGCAGCCACATACAGCCGAAGGTCAGCAACAGTGGTACCAAGCCCGGCATCAGTTGGTCGAGGATGGTTTGCACTGTGGTCACCGTGGTATGCCCGGTCTGGTCTGTAATCTTCGAGACTACCAGCGGGATATTCACGTGCGTCCACTTGTTAACTAACGCACCCATGACAAAGAGGCCGAGAATGGACGCTCCTTCCGTCAGTTTTTGCAGGAAGCCGCCACCCATATCATTGACGATATCAACCCCTTTGCGATAACCGTAAGCCACGCCGTAATAGCGGGTCAACAGGCGTACCAGGTTGAACAGGACAAAGAACAAAATCGGGCCAAGCAGGCTACCACTCATGGCAATACCGGCACCGAGCGCGGCAAATACCGGGCGCACAGTCCCCCAGAAGATCGGGTCACCCACGCCAGCCAGTGGTCCCATCAAACCGACTTTGATACCGTTAATGGCCGCATCGTCGATAGGCGCACCGTTAGCGCGTTGTTCTTCCATTGCCATGGTCACACCAAGCACTGGCGCTGCCACGTAAGGGTGGGTGTTAAAGAACTCCAGGTGGCGTTTAATCGCCTGTTTACGGTCGTCGTTATTTTCCGGATACAGGCGACGGATCACCGGTACCATTGAGAAGCAAAAACCCAGCGCTTGCATACGTTCGAAGTTCCATGAACCCTGGAACAGATTCGAGCGCATAAACACACCGCGAATATCGGCTGGCGTGAGTTTCTTTTGAGCTGTTGTATCAACCATTTCTCTCACCTATTCCTAGTCCAGTTCGTTATCGAGGTCATTATTCGCCGGGCCAGCTTGTACAACCTGAGACTTGTTGTATTTCGGGCTGAGCTGAATATAAAGCACCGCCATCACCACACCGATGACACCAAGTGCGACCAGGTTAAAGTTGGTGAAGGCAGCTGTCACGAAGCCGAGGTAGAAGAATGGCATCAGATAACCGGCACGCATCATGTTGATCACCATTGCGTAACCGACGACCACGATCATCCCACCGGCGATGTTCAGGCCGCTGGTGACAACTTCTGGGATCGAGTTAAGCAGTGCGTGAACGCCTGAGGTACCCACCGAAATGGCGACAATAACCGCCGGGATAGCAATACGCATCGCCTGCAGCAGCAGGGCGGAGATATGCAGCCAGGTAATGGCGCGCAAACTGCCGCGTTCCGCCGCACTGTCCGCTGCGTGCTGGAAGGCGACAGTCAGGGTACGCACGATGATGGTCAGAACTTGTCCGGCCGCCGCCAGCGGTATGGCCAGGGCGATACCGGCACCGACGCTTTGCCCGCCGGCAATAACCAGAATGGTAGAAATGATAGACGCTAACGCAGCATCTGGCGCAACTGCCGCACCGATGTTCATCCAGCCCAGGGCGATCATCTCCAGCGTACCGCCGATGATGATGCCGGTTTTCATATCACCGAGAATAAAGCCGATCAGGGTACAGGCGACCAGCGGACGGTGGAATTGAAACTCGTCGAGGACGGAACCCATCCCGGCGATACAGGCAACGATAAATATCAGTACAATCTGAAGAGTGGTAATCTCCATTGCACTTCTCCTATGACCAAAGATCTCTGAGTAAAATAATTATTGGCTGTCGCCATTAATTGAGCTTGTTAATCAGGTCCATCATTTTTAACCGACTGTCGGACGAGACTTTACGTACTTCCAATTCAATACCGCGCTCGTTTAATTTCTTAAACGCCTCAATATCTTTTTCGTCAACAGAAACGGCATTATTTACCTGGGTTTTACCCTGACGGAATGCCATACCACCGATATTCACCGATTTGATGTCCACACCGCCTTCCACCAAACGCCACACGTCAGTGGGGTTGGTGAATAGCAACATCACGCGATCGCCAGCGTATTTGGGGTTATTCCAAACACGGATAGCTTTCGCTACGTCAACCACGTGTGCGGTGACGCCGGGTGGGGCAACCTGAGTCAGTAAGGTTTTGCGGACGTGGTCGGCGGCGACTTCGTCACTGACAACGATAATGCGACTGACGTCAGTTTCTTTGGTCCAACGGGTGGCCACCTGACCATGAATCAAACGGTCATCGATGCGGGCAAGGCCGATCTTCATGTGGTCATTGGGGCCCAGAGGCGCCTGTGGCGCTGCGGGTTTTGCGACGGGAGAACTCTGTTGTGCCGCGGGCTTAACACTCTCTTCTGCCGGTTTCTTCAGGGCTTTCACGCCTTCACGGCCAGTTTCCACCGCCAGCGCGACCAATTCGTCAAAGCCTGGGTTGTCATCTCTTGCCATGAATGTTTCCACCAGCATGGGAATGTTAACCCCGGTGACGACCTCATAGTTTTCTTTATCGACGGCGATGCGGCTAGCCGCATTGAAAGGGCTGCCGCCCCAGGTATCCACCAGAAACAGGACGCCACCACTGGTGTCGAGTCCGCTGATTTTTCCGTTATATTTCTCGATTAACGTTTCGGCATTTTCACCGGGGACGAAATCTATAAAAGCGACGTTGTCCTGTTCGCCTAATAGCATCTCCGTCGTCTTCAGCAATTGTTCCGCTGCGGTCCCGTGTGTGCCGATGATAATAGCTATTGCCACTCGCTACCTCCTCATTGAACTTCATGCACGGATTGTGTCGTTCTTTAGTTCATTTGCTTCCTGGCAGGTCACTTCCGTGGTTCAGATACATTATGGTAGAAATTTGGAAACCCGCTCTTAACATTTCTCGCGCAGTTTCAAAAGCCTGTGTGTGTTGAACCACGTCAGCGCTATTTATTTTAGTGAGTGAAAAAATAAATTTTGTGACATTGCTCTGTTATTGAACGCTCAGATAAGTCCTAACGCGATGTTTGCGGAATTAAACAACAGAGCTGTTACAAGACGATGCAGAAGGTAAAAAAGCTTCTTTGCCGACAAAAAAATTCCTGATAGAGTATTTCTTCTTTCATATTTAGGAGTGAAGGGCCTCAGCCCACCCTATGGACTGTCACCGAAGTTACTGTTTTTCAAGGTTCCACCCGCCACCTGCTGGCGTAGCACAAGTCACACGGCCGTTCGGCCATCCCCCGGTACTACAATCCCGTTATCTTGCTGTTGTTTGCGCGAATCCTGCGTCGGCATCGTCACGTCTGAGCATCGCTCGGCCATCCTGTCTTTTTTTCGGAGTCTGATATGGAATTTTTAATGGACCCCTCAATTTGGGCTGGGTTACTGACACTGGTGGTATTGGAAATTGTACTGGGTATCGACAACCTGGTGTTTATCGCCATTCTGGCCGATAAGCTGCCGCCGAAGCAGCGTGATAAAGCGCGTATACTCGGTTTGTCGCTGGCGCTGTTTATGCGTCTGGGCCTGTTGTCGGTCATTTCCTGGATGGTAACGCTGACCACGCCGTTGTTTAGCGTGGCAGACTTTAGCTTCTCCGGTCGTGATTTGATCCTGCTGTTCGGTGGTGTATTCCTGTTGTTCAAGGCCACCATGGAGCTGCATGAACGGCTGGAGGGACAGACACACCAAGATGGCGCTAACCGTGGCTACGCCAAGTTCTGGGCTGTGGTGGTGCAGATTGTGATCCTTGACGCAGTGTTCTCGCTCGACGCGGTAATTACCGCTGTGGGTATGGTGAACGACCTGCCGGTCATGATGACAGCAGTTATTATCGCCATGGTAGTCATGCTGGTGGCGTCAAAACCGCTGACAAACTTCGTGAATGCGCATCCGACCATTGTGGTGCTGTGCCTGAGTTTCCTGTTAATGATCGGCCTGAGCTTGATCGCCGAAGGCTTTGGTCTGCATATTCCTAAAGGGTATCTGTACGCTGCGATTGGCTTCTCGATCCTGATCGAGCTGTTTAACCAAATTGCACGTCGTAATTTTATCAAGCACCAGGCGCATCGTCCGATGCGTGAGCGTACCGCAGAAGCGATTATGCGCCTGATGGGGCAACAACGTGCACAGCAGACAGATGAAGCGGTGCCGATGCCGGTAAATGAAACCTTTGCTGCGGAAGAGCGCTATATGATCAGCGGGGTGTTGACGTTGGCCTCACGTTCACTGCGCAGCGTCATGACGCCGCGTACTGAAATTTCATGGGTAGATTGCGATCGTTCCCGCGAAGAAGTCCGCGAACAATTACTGGATACGCCGCACAGCCTGTTCCCAGTATGCCGGGATTCTCTCGATGAGATTATCGGTGTGGTTCGTGCCAAGGATTTGTTGGTAGCAGTAGAGCGGGGCGAAGATATCGCAGAGTTCGCTGCGCGCACTCCGCCGATTGTTGTGCCGGAGACCATGGATGTGATTAACCTGCTGGCGGTCTTGCGACGTGCCAAAGGGCGTCTGGTCGTCGTGACCAATGAATTTGGCGTCGTGCAGGGATTGGTTACGCCACTGGATGTGTTGGAGGCGATCGCGGGTGAGTTCCCCGATGAGGACGAAACGCCGGATATTGTGGTTGAGGGTACAGCGTGGCTGGTGAAGGGCGGAGCCGATCTGCACTCACTGGAGCAGGCCCTGAACTGCGAAGATCTGGTTAGCCCAACGGCAGACTATGCCACGCTAGCAGGGTTCTTGCTGTCCCACTATGGGCAAATGCCCGCGGCGGGCGACGTGGTTGAACTTAACCGACTGCGCTTCGAGATCATTGAGGTGTCTGAGTACCGCATCGAGCTGGTGCGTATCACCAAAGTGGAACCTCAAGACGAGGAGCATCAGTAATATCACGGGCCGGAGGCATCACGCCTCCGGCTTGATTTCATGTTCTTTCTGCCGCTCGTCCCGCTGATTCACTGTCCGTAACCGCGATTCATACTGTTGTAACCACAACGGAAATACATTGATAGGCATTGGCTTGGCAAAATAGAAACCTTGCAAGGCGTTCACATCACGTGAGCGTAGATAATCCGCCTGCTCGGCAGTTTCTACCCCTTCAGCCACCAACTTCAGTTTCAAACGCTGCGCCAGGGTAATGATGGTATCTGTGACGGTCGCGTTGATCGCATCGGTACCGATGGCTGCAGTAAAGCCGCGATCGATCTTCAATACGTCAGGGCTGAGTTTTTTCAGATAGCTGAGGGAGCTATGTCCGGTGCCAAAATCGTCGATCGCCAGCATAATACCCATTTCTTTCAGCGTCTTGATTTGCTCATACTGAATTTCCGACAATGCCGTACGTTCGGTCAGTTCTAGCATCAGTGATGGCATAGGGTGGGCTGGCAGCCACAGACGACGGATGTCGTCGATGATCGTAACCCCGTTGAAATGCTCGGCGGCAACGTTGATGCTGATATAAAAAGAGGGGCGGGGCGGGAACAAGTGCAGATTATCGACCACGGTGGTTATCAGGTAGCGTGTCAGAGAGATGATCAAGCCATGCTGTTCTGCCAGCGGGATAAATACATCAGGCGAAATCCACCCCTGGCGTTTGTTTTTCCAGCGTAACAAGGTTTCAACGCCAACACATCGGCCGGTTTCGGCATTGATGATCGGCTGACAGTAAACGCGGAACTCACGATGGGAAATGGCGTGTCCAATATGATACGACAGGCTCATGCGGTTAGCCGTAAGCAGATACACCACATAGGCCGCCAACAAACTGATTAACAATGACAATGGGATATGACGCGGCAACGCCGCCAGCGCCAGCACGTTAGCCTGAGGGCCAAACAGTGAGATCGAGAACGGATACTGCGCAGATTTTGCTGTATACCGCAGGTCTGCTGTCAGTGTATCGCTGCGCAAGATCTCCCGACGACCATATTCCAGGCTGTAATTGCCGACGTTCAACACCACGCGCTGTGCATAGGGTTCCTGAGGTTCCAGCAGAAAGTTTGCCAGCAACTCTATATTGAAAACGTGTAAAACGCCGTTGCGGTTATCATCGGGCGCAACGGGTGTCCACATGATCAGCGTCGGTACGCCTTTGGCGACGGTCAACGAAGGGCGCAACACCAGTGTCGCGCCATCGTTTGCTATGGTGGGCAAAATAGCGCTGAAATCATACTTACGTGCGCCGAACAGGCTGGAACAGTAAATAACGCCATCTTTGACCAACAGCATGGCACGCAAAGCTTGGTTTTGTGCGGCCCGAAAACGCAGTGCCGACATCACGGTTTCACAAGATTGGTCCAACAGCGGGATAGAGCGCTCGGCTTGTTGTCTGGCGGGCGTCAGCAAATCGTTTATCTTGGCGACGGTACGGGTAGCGAGAAACTGTCGGTTTTGTTCGATAGTGCCAAGTTCTTGATAATAGCGGGTGTAGAGTGAGAGTAGCAGAATAGCCAACCCAACCGCCCCGGCCAGCAGCCAACGGTAATAACGGTATTTGGTCACGGTAAGTTGGGTCATCAACATCGCTAAATCCTTGTTCGGTAAGCCAGCCCAAAATCACCGCCAGGCCAAACTGCCCTAAATGATACTTGGCTAATTCTAGCCTGTCGTTATACAAGAGTGATGGTAACCCAGTAAATTATTTAAATTTGGCGAAACAGAGGGCTAAATTGGGGGTTAACCGCAGGATCGGCGTGACAGTGTCGACATATTTTATAGTGACGTTGTCACTTGGTGTGAGTTAGCGGTTTGATTATCCAGCGTTCTTACCAAGAAAAACCCCGCCGTAAAGGCGGGGTGAGGAAGTTAATCGCACTGCACTTTGATCGCCAGACCGCCGCGAGAAGTTTCGCGGTATTTAGCGTTCATGTCTTTACCGGTTTCGTACATAGTCTCGATCACCTTATCCAGTGACACGCGAGGTTCACTGGTACGGCGCAAGGCCATGCGTGCTGAGTTGATCGCTTTCACGGAAGCAATGGCGTTACGTTCGATGCACGGCACCTGAACCTGGCCGGCAACCGGGTCACAGGTCAGACCCAGATTGTGCTCCATACCGATTTCCGCCGCGATACAAACCTGCTCCGGGCTACCGCCCAAGAGTTCAGCCAGGCCGGCCGCAGCCATTGAACAGGCCACGCCCACTTCACCCTGGCAGCCGACTTCGGCACCGGAGATAGAGGCGTTCATCTTGTACAGCGCACCGACAGCACCCGCAGCCATAAAGTAGCGGATGTAAATGTCAGGGCTGACGGACTCAATGAAGTGGTCATAATACGCCAGCACGGCCGGCACGATGCCGCAAGCGCCGTTGGTCGGTGCTGTGACGACACGACCACCTGCTGCGTTCTCTTCGTTCACTGCCAGGGCGAACATATTGACCCAATCAATCACGTTCATTGGGTCACTGGACAGCTTATCGGAAGAAACCAGCAGACGACGCAGTGCGGATGCGCGGCGTGGAACACGCAGCGGGCCCGGCAATACGCCTTCGGTATTCAGGCCACGATCGATACAGGCGCGCATGGTCTGCCAGATGTTGCCGAAATAGGTTTCGATGTCCTGTTTGCTGTGCAATGCCAGTTCGTTCTGCATCACCATGCCAGACAGGGACAACCCGGTTTCACGACAGTGATCGAGCATTTCGCGAGCAAAACTGAACGGGTATGGGACACTCAGTTCATGTTCGTCGGCTTTGCCGAAGTTTTCTTCATCGACGATAAAACCGCCGCCGATTGAATAGTAAGTCTTGCTGAAAACTTGTTTATCCCCAGCGAAGGCGTGGATTTGCATGCCATTTTCATGCAGTGACAGATTGTCGCTGCGGAAAACCATGCCGCCATCACGTGGGAAATCGACTTCATGCAGGCCATTGGCCAGCATCAGGCGTTGACGTTGTTCTACATCGCGAATAAAACCCGGGATGCTATCGATATCAACGGTATCCGGCATATTACCTGCCAGGCCGAGGATGATAGCGATATCGGTATGGTGACCTTTACCGGTCAATGAGAGTGAGCCGTAAACATCTACAGCAACACGCGTGATAGAAGGCATCAGGCCTTTATTTACCAGATCGTCGACAAACTGTTTGCCGGCTTTCATCGGTCCAACCGTATGAGAGCTGGACGGGCCGATGCCGATCTTAAACATGTCGAAAACGCTAATCACGCTAAAACTCCTTAGAGGCATATTGTTATGGCTGCATCGGTTAAAAACCGCGCAGGGAACAGCGATATTGTAAAAGGACCGTACGGGTTCGGCTGTCTTTTTCGCATGAAATAAAATAATCCGTGGTGTTAGTTCTGTTAGTGATTGCCTCAGACATTCGGCCGGCCCTGGAACCTTCCGCTGCCTAAACTCCGTTAATGGCAATCGCGCCAGCTTTCACTGCTGAACGCACCCGCTTAAACCTTGCTTGCATAGTGGTTTATTCCGGACGGCGGTATTTTACAGGTATTTCGTAAGGTTGAAGAGAGGGTTTACAGTTTTTTTAAAACTCTGATAACCAGAAGCTAGTTGAAAAAGCAAACGAATGAAGTGATGCCGATCGCTTTACCCACGTCTGTTGTGCAGGTAACCGTTTGGCTTGTGATCTGCGTCACGGAATTAACGCTAAATGCTGACCTGTTGTGCGAGGCGCCGAATGATGGCGGCGGTTAGCCCCCAGACAAATTGGCTCTGATACCAGGAAAGATAAATGCGGTGTGAATGACCGGCACGCTGAATATCGAGTGGATAATAACGCGATAATGTCAGTGCTTCGTGTAATGGCATTTCAAAAACATCGGCCACTTCGTCCGCATTGGCGACAAATCGTACATCTGGAGAGATTAGACCAACAACAGGAGTGACCTGGAAGCCGGTACTGCTGTCGAGAGGCGCCAGTTGCCCCAAAATGGTGACCGCTTGAGGCGGGATCGCCACTTCTTCATGGGCTTCTCGCAGGGCAGTGATAATCGCTGAGCCGTCGTCGGCATCGGTTTTACCGCCAGGAAAGGCGACCTGACCAGGGTGTTTACGCAGTGAATCAGCGCGACGGGTGAGCAGCAGCGTAGGCTCGGGGCGGCAGATAATAGGGATTAACACCGCCGCCGGGCGAACGTTATGTGAGATTTGCGACGCCTGCGGCAGCTGCAGTTGAAAACGACTGATGAAGGCTGCCAATGAGGTTGGATAAGTCGGTTGGTTCACGAAGCGGTAAACTCCCCCAGTTGTGGCAAGATGCGGCCAACTTTATCAAAGGTTTCCTGGTACTCCGCTTGTTCCTGACTGTCAGCAACGATGCCGCCACCGGCGGAACAGTAAATACGGTTGTTTTCAGTGATGAGTGTGCGAATGGTGATATTCGTGTCCATAGTGCCGCAGGCACTGATGTAGCCGATACTGCCGCAATACGCGTTGCGCCGCTGTGGCTCCAATTCTTCAATGATCTCCATCGCACGCACTTTGGGCGCACCGGTAATGGAACCGCCTGGGAAACACGCGCGCAGCAGTTCGGTCGCAGGGGTGTGTTCCGGCAGGGTCGCCGTGATGGTGCTAACCAGATGATGCACTGCCGGGAAGGGTTCGACCACAAATAACTCAGGAACCCTCACACTGCCAGGCTCGGCGACACGGCCAATATCATTACGCAACAGATCGACAATCATCAGGTTTTCCGCACGATCTTTGGCGGAGCTCGCCAGCCGTTGCGCTTGTTGAGCATCCTGTTCAGGTTCGGCCAGGCGTGGCAGGGTGCCTTTAATCGGGCGAGTCTGGATATGGTGATTCTCCAGCCATAGAAAACGCTCGGGTGAAACGCTCAGGACGGCATTGTGTGGCAGCCGTAAGAACGCGGAAAAGGGCGCACGATTACTGGTGCTCAATTGCTGAAATGCTTGCCATTCATCGCCCTGATACTCAGCAGAAAATCGCTGTGCCAGATTGATTTGATAACAGTCACCACTGCGCAGATAGCGCTGAATACGCTGAAATTTTTCACCGTACTGTTGTCGCGTCATATTGGCTTGCCAGCAACTGGTTAAAGTGAATGCTTGTCGGGGTTCAGCTTGTTGGCCGCGGAGCCATTGCCAACGTTGCTCTACATCCTCATAACTCAACAATGTCAGCGTTTGTCGGTGATGATCGGCAATCAGAGCCCAGTTATAAATGCCAACTGCCATATCCGGCAACGTGATATCGGCCAGAGACAATTGCGGCAGTTTTTCCACGCGGCGGCCCAAATCATAACCGAACAACCCCAGTGCGCCCCCCTGAAATGGCAAACAGGTATCAATCTCGGGGTGCAGATTCAGTTGATCCAGTTGCTGTTGCAGCAGGCTGAAAGGGTCTTCCGAAGATTGCCAATGCTCTTCACCGCAGTGGATCTCGGTGATGGAGCCACGGGTGGTTAAGGTAGCGCAGGGCGCGGAGACCAGGATATCGAAACGGTTGTGTGAATGTTCGGCAAAACCGGAATGCAACAGCATCGCCCAAGGCTGTTGTGCAAGCGGTGCAAACAACTCTAACAGTGCGGTGCGGGTATAAGGTAAAGACTTAATATTCGGTGCGGTTATGCTCATGGGCCTCAATAAACCTGACTAACAGACGGCTGTTTCTGTTGGCTATTCTGCCATATTCAACCGGCGGGTGCATGTCTTGGCATCGGCAGGTGAAGCACACTTTGCATAAACGGCGAGTAAACAATTTTGCAAATGAAGCATTTTTTGCGACTTTAGCTATAATCTAATATGTTAAAAATAATTATATCAGTCAATGGTTGATATGTTTCTTATATCTAAAGCTAAAAACAGAAGAATCAGTTTTTAGTTTCATTTGGTTATTATTTTTGATTGTTATCACTAGCCGAGAGTACAGGAATCCATTCGTATTAAGTACGGTAAAGATGTTCTGTATTTTGGGTGATAAATTACTGCCTGTGAGAGTGCGCGTATAAAAATATAAATGGTAACAAGACGCATTTAAGCCTTCGAATAAATCGACTGGTGAATGCCTCACTTTATTTAAATGCACCCTGATATTTTTAAAAATATTCATTCGTTACTTTTGCGAAGAGCTGCCTATGCCCCTAATGCTGAGTGTTATTGTCCCGTTGCACAACGTGGGTGAGCTGTTTGAACCTTTTCTGGCGTCATTGCTGGCCCAAAAGGAACAGCGATTGGAAGTGATCATCGTCAATGACGGTTCCACCGATGGCTCTGGCGATATTGCCCATCGTTATGCTCGACAGTACTCACATATTACTGTCATTGATCAGCGTAACGCCGGTGTATCCTGTGCACGCAATGCCGGGCTGGCTGTTGCCAAAGGCAAATATGTTGCCTTTCCTGACGCCGATGATTTATTAGCGCCTGAAATGTATTCAACGCTCATTGAGCTGGCCGAAAAAAATCAATTGGATGTCATGCAGTGTAATGGTGAACGTTATTTCACCCATGCGGATGAACTTCAACCGATTATTCCGCCAAATCGACTAAGCGATACGCATGTTATCAGTGGCACTCAATGGTTGGAGCGTGCGCTGAAATCAAGAAAATTTATTCATGTGGTTTGGTTAGCCGTTTATCGTCTTGATTTTATTAAACAGCATCAGCTGTATTTCGAACCGGGATTACATCACCAGGATATACCCTGGACCACCGAAGTGATGTTTAATGCCAAGCGGGTGAAATACATCAGTAAGCCGCTGTATCGCCAGCGCGTTCACGAGCAATCGATCAGCAATCGCCGCCGTATTGGTAAAGCTAACGTGGAATATCAGCGCCATTATATGAAAATAGTGGAGATGCTGATGGCTCTTAACCAGCGTTACGCACGAAAAATTGACATCAGACCCGCTTTCCATTGGCAAATCGCGCGCGAAGCATTGGGGATTTGCCACAGTATCCGCCGTGAACCTGAGTTGGCTGCACAGTGCCAAATCACCGATGAGTTCTACCAACGCGGTATTGATCGCGCCATGTTCGCCAACGCGCGTGGCCTAAAACAAGGCTGGCACGTCATACTCTGGCTTCATCGCCTGAAACAGTGGCGGCATGGTGAACATGTTTCACAACCGGCTGCTGAATAACAAGCGTTGGGATCCGTCGGTTTAGGGGGTATACTCGCCCTCCATTTTGCCGGAGAGAAACACATGCTTGCAGGTATGCCGTCACTGAGCCATCTAGAGCAGCAGGAAGCTGCGGATCGTATCCATTTTTTGATGGAACAAGGCATGAGCAGTGGTGAAGCCATTGCGCGCGTTGCACAGGAAATCCGCGAAAAACATCAGGGTGACCAGGTCAGCGTGCTGTTTGATGACGAAGACGATGAAGAGTATCAGGAACGGCCGGACGATCAGGCTGATGATGACTCGGAAGAAGACGAAAACTATTGATGTTGCAGGGGCCGGCAAGCCGGCCCCAAAAAGTATTATCCTTCAACCAAGACCGCAGCCGCAGCCTGTTTGGCTGATACAACTGCCAGCGCTATGCTTTCTGCCGTAGCCAGCGCGACACCCATCCGACGTTGCCCATCTATATCTGGTTTGCCGAATAAGCGCAGTTGATTGTGGCCGAGCAGGGCGCGGTCCAGACCGCTGAAGCGCAGATCACTGCTGGTCAGTTGAGGCAGGATCACCGCAGAGGCCGACGGCCCAAACTGGCGGATCGCACCAATAGGCAGCCCAAGGAAAGCGCGAACGTGCAGGGCGAACTCGGACAGATCTTGCGAAATCAGGGTCACCATACCGGTATCATGCGGGCGTGGAGAAACTTCGCTGAAAATCACCTCATCCCCACAAACAAACAGTTCCACACCAAACAGGCCAAAACCGCCCAACGCCTTCACCACGTTTTCCGCAATCGCCTGCGCGCGGCTCAGTGCCAGATCACTCATTTGCTGAGGTTGCCATGACTCACGGTAATCCCCATCTTCCTGACGATGACCGATCGGTGCACAGAAATGCACGCCATCAATGGCACTGATGGTCAACAGGGTGATTTCAAAGTCGAACTTAACCAGCCCTTCGACAATCACTTTGCCGCCGCCGGCACGGCCACCTTGTTGGGCGTACTCCCAAGCCGCGTTTAGTTGTTCTGGGGTGCGGATCAGACTTTGGCCTTTGCCGGAGGAACTCATGACCGGCTTGATGATGCAGGGGTAGCCGATGTCATCGACAGCTTGCAGAAATGCTTCTTTGTCATCAGCAAACCGATAAGGAGAGGTTGGCAGACCAAGCGTTTCTGCGGCCAGGCGGCGGATGCCTTCGCGGTTCATTGTCAGGCGAGTTGCCTCGGCGCATGGCACTACATGGTGCCCTTGCTGTTCAAGCTCAACCAGCATGCTGGTGGCAATAGCCTCGATCTCAGGCACGATATAATCAGGACGTTCCTGTTCAATCACGGCTTTCAGCGCGTTGCCGTCCAGCATGTTAATAACGTGGCTGCGATGTGCCACGTGCATGGCTGGGGCATCAGCGTAGCGATCAACGGCGATCACTTCCAGTCCCAAACGCTGGCATTCGATGGCAACTTCTTTTCCCAGCTCGCCGGAGCCGAGCAGCATAACGCGAGTGGCGGATGGGCGCAGGGCGGTTCCAATAGTTAACATAGTCTCGTACCTGGATCTGTGGAGTGTAAAGCGGTCTGATAATGGGCGAGCAGTATATACGAAAACGTTTGCGTATGCAGCCGAAGGCAAGCGTATTGCTGTCACTGACGCCAAAATCCGCAAGTAGCGGCTTTTTTTATGTGTGAAATCCGTAATCCCCCCTATCTCTGTTATCATCTGCGGTTAATTCGGTGCTGCCCATAGGCACGCCGCCATTCCATTTGCCATATAAGAGTTATCGCCGTGAGCACAGTTTCTTTTTCTTCCCTGCCGCTGCCAGCCGAACAGTTGGCCAACCTCAACGAATTGGGGTATGCCGAAATGACACCGGTGCAGGCTGCTGCATTGCCCGCCATCCTGAAAGGGCAGGACGTACGTGCCAAAGCAAAAACCGGCAGCGGTAAAACGGCGGCGTTCGGCATCGGCCTGCTGGACAAAATTAACGTTGCTCAGGTGGCTGCGCAGGCGCTAATCCTGTGCCCGACACGTGAACTGGCTGACCAGGTGAGCAAAGAACTGCGCCGTCTTGCACGCTTCACTCAGAACATCAAAATTTTGACTCTGTGTGGTGGCCAGCCTATGGGACCCCAGCTCGACTCCTTGGTGCATGCACCGCATATCGTGGTGGGAACACCTGGGCGTATTCAGGAACACCTGCGTAAGAAAACGCTGGTGCTGGACGAGCTGAAAGTGCTGGTATTGGACGAAGCCGATCGCATGCTGGACATGGGCTTTGCCGATGATATCGACGATGTGATCAGCTATACGCCGCCACAGCGCCAGACGCTGTTGTTCTCGGCGACTTACCCAAATGGTATTGAACGTATCAGCGCACGTGTACAGCGCGATCCGTTAAATGTGGAAGTGGACGATGGCGAAGAACAAACCACCATCGAACAACGCTTCTACGAAACCACCCGCGATCAACGTCCAGCGGTGTTGGTGTCGGCCATTCGTCATTACCAACCGTCTTCCTGCGTGGTGTTCTGTAACACCAAGCGCGATTGCCAGAGCGTATATGAAGCGCTGGAAGCACGCGGTATAAGCGTATTGGCACTGCATGGTGATCTGGAACAGCGCGATCGTGACCAGGTGCTGGTGCGTTTTGCCAACCGTAGCTGCCGCGTGCTGGTGGCGACCGACGTTGCAGCGCGTGGTCTGGACATTAAAGAGCTGGAGCTGGTCGTCAATTATGAGCTGGCATTTGATCCAGAAGTGCACGTACACCGTATTGGTCGTACCGGGCGCGCTGGCCTGAGTGGCCTGGCAATTAGCCTGTGCACACCGCAGGAAATGGCGCGTGCGCATGCGATCGAAGAGTATTTGCAGATAAGTGTTAACTGGGCACCGGTGTCTGAACTGAGTGGTGCGAGTAATACTACGCTTGAGGCCGAGATGGTGACCTTGTGTATTGACGGTGGGCGTAAGGCCAAAATTCGTCCTGGTGACATTCTTGGTGCCTTGACCGGTGACGCCGGGTTAACGGCCGCTGAAGTGGGCAAGATAGATATGTTCCCCGTGCATGCCTATGTGGCAATCCGCAAAGCTAGCGCCCGTAAGGCACTGCAACAGCTTACACAGGGTAAAATCAAGGGTAAGAACTGCAAGGTGCGGTTGTTGAAATAAATCACGTCAGGGGTGCACTTGCATCCCTGCGTAAAATCACCTTATACTGTATAAAATTACAGTATTCTAACCTTTGAGGAATGCACACATGGCAGTTGAAGTTCACTATGTGGTGGTGAGAAACGGTGAGGAAAAGATGACTTTCGCAACCAAGAAAGAAGCCGATGCTTACGACAAAATGCTGGATCTGGCTGACAGCCTCGGTGAATGGTTGCAGCAGGCGCCGTTGACCCTGGATGACGAGCAACGTGAAGGGCTGAGTTTCTTCCTGGCGGAAAATAAAGACGTGCTGGGGCAAATTCTGCGCGGCGCGGCGCCGGTAGAAACACCGAAGAAACCGGCCAAAGTTAAAGCGGAAAAACCTGTCCCTACCACAAAAGAGGGATCTGCGTCAGAAAAGCAGGCAGCATAATGACTTATGTTGCGGCAATGTGATGAAAAAGGATCTAGAATGAGCCGTGAAATAACTTTCTTCAGTCGCTTTGAACAAGACATCTTGGCAGGCCTCAAGACCATCACCATTCGGGATGCCAGTGAATCTCACTTTCAACCCGGTGAGGTCTTACGTGTTAGCCGTAATGAAGACAACGTATTCTTTTGCATGATTGAAGTACTGTCAGTCACGCCGGTACGGTTGGATGCGTTAACCGAGTTGCATGCTCGGCAGGAAAACATGTCGCTCAGCGAGCTGAAGCAGGTGATCAAGGAAATCTATCCGGGGCTGGATGAGCTGTTTGTCATCACCTTCGCGAAACGCTGATCTTTCGCCAGACCAGTTGTGAGCCAAGGGCAAATGCCTGCGGATAGCGTAAATCACAACTGGAGGGAATATGAAAACAACAGGTCTGAGTTTAGCCGTAGCACTGTTGACCATGGCTGGTTTAACGACGACGGTACAGGCGCAAGAGCAACGTAGCGCCAAAGTGGCGCAATGTATGGGTCTGCAACCGGCAGACGTGGCCGCTCAGGTGAAACGCGATTATCTACAAAACCGCATTACGCGCTGGGAGTCGGATAAAAAGCTGCTTGGTACCGCTACCCCGATCGCCTGGGTAAGCCCGGAAGCTATTACCGGCAAAGATGCAGTCTGGCAGGTGCCGTTAACAGTCCGCGGCACTAAGCAGGATAAAACCTACAATGTCACTCTCGACTGCAACGTGGGCAAAATCACCTACAGTGAACCACAGTAATAGCTGATTTTCTGGCGGGGCCGTTTTCGTTTGCCCTTCTGAAAATATCAAGCCCGCCTTATCAGCGGGCTATTTGTTTTAGACTGGACTCAGTCTGTAAATGGGATGACCAATTCTCCCGGTTTGACTTCCAATCCTTTGGCTAGTTTCTTGGCCATT
The DNA here is from genome assembly GCF_001590905.1 of Serratia grimesii NBRC 13537. Taxonomy (GTDB): domain Bacteria; phylum Pseudomonadota; class Gammaproteobacteria; order Enterobacterales; family Enterobacteriaceae; genus Serratia; species Serratia grimesii. The sequence continues at coordinate 92,071 of NZ_BCTT01000003.1, read as the reverse complement.
GCCTCTGTTTTACTGTTGTCTGGGTTCAGAACGTAGGCCGGTTTTTGGTCGAAGTAGGATTTCAGTGACTGATTCAGATAAGGCGTCAGTGCTTTCATCACTGTCTGCATTTTCTCTGGTTGCACACTATAGTCGGTCAATTCCATGTCCTTCAGGAATACCGCGCCTTGCTCACGATCATAGACCGGCTGCGCTTTCAACGTTAGCTTCAAATCTGCCGTTTGCGGGCCGAGGATCGAAGTGATATTCACTTTCGCATCGCCAGACAGGGTAACCTTGCCGGGTTCACTACGACCAATTTGGCTCTGCAACTGCGTCAGGACGATATTGGCGTCCAGCAACCCCGGTACACCGATCTGCTTTTGGTAATCGTTATGTTTTTGCAGATAATCGTTCACTTCTTGCTCGCTGAGCGTGTATTGGGTCAGCTGATTGCAACCGACCAATGCGCCGACGAATGCCAGGGCAGCGACGCCCAATAAAATCTTCTTCATAAGTACTCACATGTAGGGGGCGACTAAGGTGCCCCGATTGCTATGGGCGCAGTATACAGCGCCCATTCCGGAACGTGGGATAATATTGATAGTGCGCGGGAAATCCGCCATGACCTATCGGATAACACTGAAACTGTTCAGCGTCGCAGACGAAGCACCAACAACAATACGCCGCCAAGGCAGGCCAGTGCACCCAGTGCAGGAAACACTGGGATACCCCACAAGCGCACCGATGATTGCATCAGGTAAGGTGCCAGGCCGAGCGTGAAGGCGGCGGTGACGATGGCTATAGCCAGCGTGACGGCGGCTCGTTCCAACGCCTTGCTTAGCTGATCAATGTTCTTGAGGTTGATGTCGGCACTGATCTGACCGCGTTTCAGCCGGCGCATTAACAGGCGTAGTGTTTGCGGTAGCTCTTCACCTGCGTCGAGTGCCTCACCGCCCAGCGCTAGCATGCGTCGCCGCACCGCCTCTGGCGTGTAACGCTGCAACATGACCTGTTGCAGCATTGGCTTTAGGGTAGCGATGATATCGAAGTTGGGATCTAATCGGTGCAGAACGCCATCTGCGGTGATTAAGGCCTTGAACAACAACACCAGATCTGGTGGCAGCGCGAGCTGATGTTCGCGTGCCATTACCAGCAAATCAGCCAGTGCCTTACCCAAGGTTAAGGTGGCAGAGGCCTGCTTATCGAGAAAGTTTTGGGCCGCCAACTCCAGATCCAGAAGATCCAAAGGATCACTGTCTGACCAGGCGATCAACGTATTGACGATCCCACTGGATTCCCTCTCGGCAATGGCTTGCAGCAACAGCAATAGTTGATTGCGTCGCCGTTCGGAAAGCTGGCCGACCATACCGAAGTCAATAAAGCCGACACGGTTATCCGCTAAGGCCATGACATTGCCCGGATGTGGGTCGGCGTGGTAGAGACGGTGTTCCAACACCATTTTCATAAAGGCTTGAGCACCGCGTTGTGCGAGTAGCGGGCCATCGAAACCTGCTGCTGCCAGTTGTTGCGGATTTTCTGGTGCAATGCCGGGCAAAAACTGCTGCACCAACAGACGTTTTGATGACAATGGCCAATAAATTTTCGGGATGACCACATCGGGTTGCTGAGCAAACTGTTGGGCGACCCGTTCACAGTTATTGCCTTCGTGAGTCAGATCCAGTTCATGATTAAGTGCGGTTGCCAGCGCTCGCACCATCTGACGTGGTCGATAGCGGGCCAATGCCGGGCTTTGCTGTTCTACGGTTTCCGCCAAATAGGCTAACAAGCGCAAATCGGCATGAATGGTCTTCGCCAAGCCAGGACGCAACACCTTGACCACCACGGCTTCACCGCTGTGCAGTCGGGCACGGTAAATCTGCGCCATCGATGCAGCAGCCAGTGGCACGTCGTCAAACTCCGCAAACAGGTTGTGTGGATCTCCACCCAAATCAGCGGTAATTTGCGGTGCCAGTTCGTCCCACGGCAGAGTGGCCGCTTGGCTATGCAGACGATCAAGCTCGTCAGTCCAACTTGGATCCAACAAGTCTGAGCGAGTTGCCAGAATTTGACCAAATTTGACAAAGGTTGGCCCGAGCGCTTCCAGCGCGGCGCGCAAACGCTGCGGCAATGTTTGGTTGTCTTGCGGTTCACCGCCGACGTCATTGCCGCTTAACAGGGTGCTGAGGCCCAGCAGGCGAATGACATCTTGTAGTCCGTAGCGGATGAGCACTGCGGAAATTTCTTTCAGCCTCGCCCGATCGCGGGCGGTGACGAGCACCATTTTTAACATTTGCGCGCTATATCCTTATTGCGAGGGATTACTGTTCCATATCGAACAACAACGGTATATCGCTGCGCTGTGCCATACGGTTGCGATAGGCTTCTACATTTTCCGGGAGTGTCAGCCCGGCGACGATGGACAACGAACGCAGCAGTGGGAACAGGTGGATATCGTCTTCAGACAACGTACCGTTGACTGCTTCAGGGGATACAATCAGCGTGGAAAGTGCCTGGAGGTCAGTTTCCAATTGGGTAATAAGATCGGCGCTGTCACCGAGGTGCTCAGCAAAATTACCGATTGATGCCTGCTTTTTATCGGTAAAGTACTGACGTGCACTATCAGTAGCGAATTCTTCGAAGTCAGCATTGGCAAAACGGGGCAGCAATAAGTTGATGCTATAGCTGCCGACTTGCTGCAACCAGTCGGCGATCGCTGGGTTGGTTTTACCCGTCAACAGTGGTTTGCCGTCAAGATTATCGACGTAATGTACGATATCCATGCTTTCAGGCAGATAGCTGCCGTCCTCTTTTTGCAAAATAGGCGCCATTTTCTTGCCGATCATACTGACAGGCGTCGCTTCATCATCGTTGAGTAAGGTGACCAGGCGGACGGGCAGGTTTTTCAGGCCGAAAATCATGCGGGCTTTAACGCAGAATGGGCAATGATCGTAGATAAACAGTTTCATGCTTGCTCCGGTTGTCAGGTTTTAATAGCAATAGTTATCACAGCATACTGAGGCTGTCGCGAAGAGTTCTTGCTGGAAGGTGCGTTATTATTGTTTGATCCGCGCATCATGCGCGGATCAACGCGAGGATTATTTCTTTATCGGGACGGAATTGATCACTTCAATCAGATGCATGCGCGCTTCTTCCAGATCGATTTTATCACGTTCGGTGGTGGCATTGACGATCTGCAGTTGTTTGATAATGTTACTCTTCAGGTCGGCATTTTCAGCAATAATATGGGCCAGCGCTTTTTCTACCAATGTCGAGCGTGCATAAAGCATGCGCAGGTTCAGTACCATGTGTTCCAGCAGCTGCGGTAATTTATCTTCATTAGTCATCGCCAACGTCTCCCGTTTGTGTTTTTACTATCAGGATAGCAGCTATGGGAAATTCGGCTGATTTTCTGGCAACTTAGAGAAAAAACTCAGCCTCCGCGCACAACGGCGGTGGTAGCACCACGTGGGTTGAACTGCCAATAAAGCGCGAACAGGGTAATAAAACCGACAATACCGAGCAGAATCCACGGCAGTTCTGGCATGTTCATCGCATGACCGGTGTCATACATCCAACCACCGCCGGTGTAACCCAACGCGCCACCCAGTGCCAGGCCCAGGCGGCTGAATCCCATATAGCTACCGCGTGCCCGCGGATCTGCCAGCGAAGCACTCAGGGTTTCACGTGCCGGTTCGGCGATGATAGAGCCGAGATAGAAACAGCAAATCAGCGTAAAGACGCCCTGTAGGCTGGTTGCAAGTCCCACTGGCAACAGGCTGAGTGTCATCAGCAGCAGGCCTGCCATCAGCCGTTGTTCCAGGCGAAAACGTTTCTCGCTCCAGCGTGCCAATGGGTAAAGCAGTGACAGTGACAGTGCAGCTTCAATGGCATACATCCATTTTACCGCAGTCGGTGAGCCGGCGATTTCATTAACGACGATGGGCAGCATCAGCATGACCTGTACCGACAGCATGTAATAACCGGTGAGTGTCAATACGTAGGTCAGGAAACGGCGATCGCGTAATACGCGCATCATGCCTTCCTTCATTGGCGTGCGCACGGTGGATATACGGTACGCAGGTAATAGCCAGGCGTTCCAGCCTGCTGCCAGTACGAAAATGCCCGCGCCGACCCAGCAGACAAAGTGGAAATCGTATTGCAGCAGCCAGCTGCCGATCAGGGCACCAATCACTGCACCAGCGCTGTCTTGCATCATCAATAGGGAGTAAAAACGGCCACGCTCATGTGGACGGGTGAGTTTAATCACCAATGCCGTGCGTGGTGGGTCAAACAGCGTGCCGCCGAGGGCGGAAAGGGCGCAAGAAAACCAGAGTAACCAGGGCTGATCGGCCATTGCCATAGTGGCGAAGCCCGCAGCGCGCATCAGCATACCGGTGACAATCATCGGTTTGGCGCCAAATCGGTCGGCTATCGCACCACCAAAAATCCCCAAGCCTTGTTGGATTAACTGCCGTAAACCTAGCGCGGCGCCGACCACGACTGCCGCCCAGCCAAGCTGATCGACAAAGCGGATCGAAATAAGTGGAAAGACCACAAAGAAGCCTAAAACCACTAACAGGTTATCGAGTAATAGAAAATATTTACCCAAGCTCCGAGCTTGCGATACCAGAGACATGCTTCACCACGAGCAATTAAGAGGGAGAGGAGTGCGACCGCTCTAGTTTGTACCCAATCCAGGATTGCCGATAGGGGCGGGGTAGATAATATTTTTTTATCGTCAATACGTTACCTGCACGGCAAAACCGCACAAAAATAGCCGTAAAATGGCCAATCGCTTATTTACTGAGCTGTCTGTGTTTTACCTCCTGGGCTGGCTGCGGTTATATTAAATGAGGGTAAATGCGGTTCTGCGCTGGTCGTTGAGAAATAATGACTCAGGATAAATCTGCCGCAGGATAATTATCCGGACATGCGCCCAATAAATACTTCTTATCGAACCGTTCTGACTGCGGGGGAAATGATGTTTGGCTACCGCTCTGCATCACCAAAAGTACGCCTCACCACCGATCGGATGGTCGTCCGTTTAGTTCATGAACGCGATGCCTACCGGTTAGCGGAATACTATGCCGAAAATCGTGCATTCCTCAAACCCTGGGAACCCGTACGGGATGAAAGCCACTGTTATCCTTCCGGTTGGCAAGCGCGGCTGGGGATGATCACCGAAATGCAAAAGCAGGGCAGCGCCTACTATTTTATCCTGCTCGATCCAGACGAACATGAAGTGCAGGGCGTGGCGAACTTTAGCAACGTGTTGCGCGGTTCGTTTCATGCTTGTTTCCTCGGCTATTCATTAGCTGAGAAATGGCAGGGGCAAGGGCTGATGTATGAAGCGTTGCAGTCTGCTATCCGTTATATGCTGCGTCAGCAACGGATGCACCGCATCATGGCTAACTATATGCCGCATAATCAGCGCAGCGGTGCGTTGTTGACCCGGCTAGGGTTTGAACGTGAAGGTTATGCCAAGGATTATCTGCTGATCGACGGGCAGTGGCGGGATCACGTATTGACCGCATTAACCAATAAAGAATGGCTACCACCACGCTGAGGCCAAACAATGAAATATGAATTAAGCGCTAAAGAAGCCAGAGTGATCGGCTGTCTGTTAGAAAAGCAGGTCACGACTCCAGATCAGTATCCACTTTCCCTTAACGGTATTACGTTGGCCTGTAACCAGAAAACCAACCGTGAACCTGTGATGGATCTGGCGGAAAGTGAGGTACAACAACACCTTGATCTGCTGCTGAAAAAGCATTTTTTACGTACATTAAGTGGATTCGGTAATCGGGTTGTAAAATATGAACACCGTTTCTGCAACTCAGAGTTCGGCCAGTTAAAACTGTCAACAGCAGAATTGGCCGTGATCGCGACCTTATTGCTGCGTGGTGCACAAACACCCGGTGAGCTCCGCACCCGTACCAATCGCATGCATGAATTTAATGACGTCACTGAGGTGGAACAGGTGTTGGCCAATCTGAGCGCCCGTGAGGATGGCCCCTTTGTGGTGCGTCTGGCCCGGGAGCCGGGTAAACGTGAAAGCCGGTTTATGCATTTATTCTGCGGCCAAATAGATGAGGCACCTGCGGAGGCGTTGCCGTCTGATGAGACAGCGTTGCACGGACGTGTGACCGCGTTGGAAAATGAAGTGGCGCAGCTTAAACAACAATTGCAGGCGTTATTGGCTCGGGGTGCAGATGAGTAAATTGCGCATTGGTGTCGTGGGGTTGGGTGGCATTGCACAAAAAGCCTATTTACCGATCCTGAGCCAGGCGGCGGACTGGACGCTGGTTGGCGGTTTTTCCCCCAACCAACAGAAAGCACAGCCAATATGTGACAGCTATCGTATGGCCTGCTTCTCGGGGTTAGACAGCCTAGCACAGCAATGCGATGCCGTGTTCGTGCACAGCAGTACCGCCAGCCATTTTCAGGTGATCAGCGAATTATTGCATTACGGCGTTCACGTTTATGTCGATAAACCCTTGGCCGAAACCGTGGAGCAGGGCGAACAACTGATTGCCTTGGCAGAAAAACAAGGCAAAGCCCTGATGGTAGGGTTTAACCGCCGTTTTGCTCCGTTGTATCAGCAGTTGAAGCAGGATATGTGTCAACCTGCGTCGCTCCGCATGGACAAACACCGTGCGGACAGCGTTGGGCCCAATGATATGCGTTTTACCTTGCTGGATGACTATTTGCACGTGGTGGATACCGCACTGTGGCTGGGAGGCGGCACAGGGCAACTACTCAGTGGTTGCCTGCGTGGCACGGAAAGTGGCGAGCTGTTATATGCCGAGCATCATTTTGAGTGTGGCGAAACACAGGTAACCACCAGTATGCATCGCCGGGCCGGCAGTCAACGCGAAAGCGTTCAGGCAGTGTCAGATGGCGCGGTATATCAGTTGAACGATATGCGTCAGTGGTTACGAGAAGATACTCACGGTGTTCTGGAACAACCGGCTCCTGGTTGGCAGACCACACTGGCGCAACGCGGTTTTGACGGCGCAGTTCGCCATTTTATCGCTTCTGTTAGTAATCAAACTGCACCAGAAACTGCCGGAGAGCAGGCCATTGTTGCCCAGCGGGTGATTGAAAAACTGCTGCTTGATGCCGGTTTATAAGATAACTCTATGTAACATATGGCGGTAGCTATTCTGCTGCGGATGGGTAAACTGAGCCGATAGTTTTACTGACGCCTGCTGATGCAGGCGTCGACATTTACAGGGCATATCAGAAAAACCACATGAACCTACTAAAATCACTGGCAGCCGTCAGCTCTATGACGATGTTCTCACGGGTGCTGGGCTTTGCCCGTGACGCTATCGTGGCGCGGGTGTTTGGTGCCGGTATGGCAACAGATGCCTTCTTCGTGGCATTCAAGCTTCCCAACTTATTGCGGCGTATTTTTGCAGAAGGGGCATTTTCCCAAGCTTTTGTGCCTATCCTGGCTGAATATAAAAGTCAGCAGGGGGAAGAGGCGACACGTACTTTTATCGCCTACGTTTCCGGCCTGTTAACGTTGGTACTGGCACTGGTCACCGTGCTTGGCATGTTGGCAGCTCCTTGGGTGATTTACATTACCGCACCGGGCTTTGTCGATTCACCGGACAAGTTTGCCCTGACGTCGTCACTGCTGCGCGTCACCTTTCCTTATATTCTGCTGATTTCGCTGGCCTCATTGGTCGGTTCGATCCTCAATACCTGGAACCGCTTTTCGATCCCGGCGTTTGCGCCGACGCTGCTGAACGTCAGCATGATCGGTTTTGCGCTGTTTGCCGCGCCTTACTTTAATCCGCCGGTGATGGCGCTGGCCTGGGCAGTGGTGGTTGGCGGTGTGCTGCAACTGGGTTACCAACTCCCACACCTGAAGAAGATCGGCATGCTGGTGCTGCCACGTCTTAAGCTTGGCGATGCCGGTGTATGGCGTGTGATGCGGCAGATGGGACCCGCAATTTTTGGCGTCTCTGTCAGCCAAATATCGCTGATAATCAACACCATTTTCGCCTCGTTCCTGGTCTCTGGTTCGGTATCCTGGATGTATTATGCTGACCGTCTGATGGAGTTTCCTTCTGGCGTTTTGGGCGTGGCACTGGGCACCATTCTGCTGCCATCTTTGGCAAAAAGTTTCTCCAGCGGCAACCACGACGAGTATTCCCGCTTGATGGACTGGGGGCTGCGTCTATGCTTCTTATTGGCGTTGCCGAGCGCCATTGCTCTGGGTATTTTGGCCAAACCCTTGACGGTATCGCTGTTCCAGTACGGTAAGTTCAGTGCCTTCGATGCCGCGATGACGCAGCGCGCACTGGTCGCTTATTCGGTCGGCTTGATGGGGTTAATCGTGGTCAAGGTGTTGGCACCAGGATTTTATTCGCGCCAGGACATTAAGACGCCGGTTAAAATCGCCATTATCACGCTGATTTTGACCCAGGTGATGAACCTGATGTTTATCGGTCCGCTGAAACATGCCGGCCTTTCGCTGTCGATTGGTCTCGGGGCCTGCCTTAACGCTTCACTGTTGTACTGGCAGTTGCGTAAGCAGAAGATTTTCCACCCGCAGCCGGGTTGGGCGATGTTCCTGACCAAACTGGTGATTGCGGTGATCGTGATGTCAGCGGTGCTAGTCTGTGTGATGTGGCTGATGCCTGCCTGGGATCAAGGCAATATGCTTGAACGTTTGTTGCGTCTGTCGCTGGTGGTTGTCGCCGGTGTCGTGGCTTACTTTGGTGTATTGGGGGGGTTGGGTTTCCGTCCACGAGATTTTGCCCGTCGAGTGGCATAAGCGGACATTCTCCGTTTTCAAAGCATAAAAAAGGGTCGCCGCGGCGACCCTTTTTCGTATTCAGCGCGAATGGCTTACATACGTTCGACGGTTTCGATACCCAGTGTATCCAGACCGGCTTTCAGCGTCTTCGCGGTCAGCAACGCCAGTTTCAGGCGGCTTTGACGAGCTTCTTCGCTGTCTGCGTTAAGGATCTGACAGTGTTCATAGAAGCTGGAGAACAGACCCGCCAAGTCATACAGGTAGCTACACATCACGTGCGGTGTGCCGTCGCGTGCTACGGTAGTGATGACTTCTTCAAATTGCAGCAGACGCGTCGCCAGCGTAATCTCGCGTTCTTCCGTCATTACCAATGGCAGGGTCAGATTGCTTTCGTCGACACCAGCACGTTTAAATACGGAAGAGACACGGGTATAGGCATACTGCATATAAGGCGCGGTATTACCTTCGAACGCCAGCATGTTGTCCCAGTCGAAGATATAATCGGTAGTGCGGCTTTTTGACAGGTCGGCATACTTCACTGCACCGATGCCAACGGCATTGGCCAGACTTTTCATTTCTTCTGCCGGCATGTCCGGGTTTTTCTCGGCAATCAGCTTCGCTGCGCGATCGACGGCTTCATCCAGCAGATCAGACAGTTTTACCGTGCCACCTGAGCGGGTTTTAAACGGCTTGCCGTCTTTACCCAACATCATGCCGAACATGTGGTGTTCCAGCGAGAGAGAGTCCGGGATATAACCGGCCTTACGCACGATGGTCCAGGCTTGCATCAAATGCTGGTGCTGACGTGAGTCGATGTAATACAGCACGCGATCGGCACCCAGTGTTTCATAACGGTATTTAGCACAGGCAATATCGGTTGTGGTGTACAGGTAGCCGCCATCTTTCTTCTGGATGATGACACCCATAGGCTCCCCGTCTTTATTCTTGTATTCATCAAGGAATACCACGGTTGCGCCTTCGCTTTCTACCGCCAGACCTTTGGCCTTGAGATCAGCGACGATGCCTGGCAGCATCGCGTTATACAGGCTTTCACCCATGACATCGTCTTCGGTCAGGGTCACGTTCAGCCGGTTATAGGTCAGCTGATTTTGTGCCATGGTGATGTCGACCAATTTACGCCACATTTTCAGACAGTATTGATCGCCACCTTGTAATTTAACGACGTAGGCACGAGCGCGCTCTGCGAAGTCGGCGTCTTCGTCATAGTGCTTTTTCGCTTCACGATAGAACTGTTCCAGGTCGGACAGATCCATATCGCTGGCGTTCTCGTTCTGCATTTTTTCCAGATAGGCAATCAACATGCCGAACTGGGTGCCCCAGTCGCCGACGTGGTTGGCGCGGATCACTTTATGGCCCAAGAACTCCTGAGTACGCGCAGCAGCGTCACCGATAATGGTGGAGCGCAGATGGCCGACGTGCATTTCTTTCGCTACGTTGGGAGCAGAGTAGTCGATAACGATGGTTTGCTGTTCGACTGGCGCAATATCCAGTTTGGGTGCACTCAGGACACGGTCGGCTTGCTGTGCGACCCATGCGCTGTTCAGGAAGATGTTGATAAAGCCTGGGCCGGCGATTTCTACTTTGCTGGCGACGTCACCGAGATCAAGCAGTTGCACCACTTTTTCTGCCAACTGGCGAGGTGGCATGCCGAGTTTCTTGGCTACGGACATCACGCCATTGGCCTGATAGTCACCAAACTGTGCTTTTGCTGACTGACGGACCTGCGCTTCGCAATCGGCTGGCGCGCCTGCGGCAATCAGCGCCTGGCTGACTTTATCTGAAAGAAGAACCTGAATATTCACCGGGTTACCTTAATGACGAACGAGGGGCCGTGTGCCATGCCCCTACGGGATTCAAAGGTGGCTTCCTGGCTGCACGTCAAGACGGCGGCCCACCACAAAACAGCCTGTAATTGTAACCGATTTGAGTGAGTACGTCAGCAGTTGGCGAGGGGATAAGCTGAAAGTCGCGGCGCGCGAAATGAGAGAAGTAAATGGGTCAAAAAGAGAGAGGGGTGAAGAGATACAATAGGCAAAATCAGTGCCTTTTTTTCCGTCGACCGCCATCCAATGTGTTATTGCGTCGTGATTTGAAATGACGGTATATCGCATATGCGGCAATAACGATCAATAGCAGGGATATTATTAAAAGCATCATGGCTAATTATCTCAAAATCAATTTTCACTAAAGTAGCTTAAATGATATTTTCACGCAATTGCGTGAATCTTGTTTAGGACGATTCTCATGTTGTTATAAATTAAATTCATTAAAAAACAGCATGTTGATTTATTTGTTTAATTGAAATGACATTTGCATTATGCCGTTTTCTGCTTTCTTTTTAATCATATTTAGCCATTGTTATTACGGTTTTAAAACTTAATAAGTTAGTAGTATTCCTAAGGATATTGCCATGGTTAAACGTTATAAACTTATGCCACAATCAGTTTTTGGAATTAAAAACTGGCAAAGACGAAACCACGCTGTAATAAAATCTGAATAAATTGTTATTTTGTGCTTTTTATGACCAGCGACATTCCCGGTTTAGGCAAAGAGGACATCCTGTACCAAAAAAGTTTGCTTGCCGGAGGTTTCCGTATGGATAGCTATGGCTCCGGCGTGTAAATTACACCACCTGAAAATCGCTTTACGTTGTTTCGAGGATTCTATGACGACTTTTGCGGCCATTGCCGAACTTAACGATTTAGCGCTGGATCTGCCGCGCTTTGAACAGGCGCTGAATCGGTTTGCCGAGAAGTTGCACCTGGATTTAACACAGTTCAGTGCGGACCACATATCGGTGCGTTGCCATCAAAACACAACGGCCGATCGTTGGCGCGAAGGGCTACAACAGTGTGGTTCACTGCTGTCAGAGGCGATAATCAAGGGGCGCCCAATTTACCTGTTCGATCTCCAACAACCACTTAAAGTGGGTCCATGGCAGATTGACTGCATAGAGTTGCCTTATCCCGGTGATAAACGTTATCCGCAAGAAGGCTGGGAGCATGTGGAACTGGTACTTGCTGGCGATCCAGCCACGCTTTACGCACGGGCACTGGCCCAGTTGCCTGATGAAGCGCTGTTGGCTCAAGGGATAAAACTGAAACAGAGTTCACCACAGACTGAAGGGGAACGTTTGCCGAACCCGACGTTGGCGATTACCGACGGCACCGTGACGATCAAATTTCATCCTTACTCTATTAGGGACGTTGTCGCTAGCGAACAACGTTAATCAGGGATTAGCGAGCGGGTGGCTATCAGCATACGATCCAATGCTTGACTGAGTAGCTCGCGCCGACAGCCAAAATTCAAACGGACAAAATGCCGGTTACCAAAATCCAGGCCCGGGCTTAATCCGACGCCAGCCTGTTCAAAAAAGGCGTGCGGGTTGTCGACGGCCAGTTGACTGCAGTCGATCCAGGCCAGGTAAGTCGCCTCAATCGGTTGTAGCTGCAGACCGGGCATGGCATTAATACGCTCGGTCACCAAATCACGGTTGGCACGCAGATAAACTAACAGTTCATCCAACCAATCTTGTCCGTGCTGGTAGGCTGCTTGCGCGGCAACCAGCGCCAGTATATCCACTTCAGGTACGATGCCACTGCGTGTTCGGATCAGTTTTTGCCGCAAAGCGGTGTTGGGAACAAGCGCCATTGAGGCCCCCAGTCCGGCAATGTTAAAGGTTTTCGACGGTGACATTAGCGTAATACTACGCTGTGCTGCGTCCTCATTTAACGTGGCAAAGGGAATGTGCTGACAACCGGGTTCAAGCAGCAGATCACAATGGATTTCATCAGAACAGACGATCAGGTCATGACGTTGAGCGAACGCATGTTGTTGCAACAGCTCTTGCCTACTATAGACAGTGCCACCCGGATTTTGTGGGTTGCATAACAGCAGTAATTTCTCTCTGCCATTGAGCTGTCCTGTGATGGCGGTTAAATCCAACACCCATCGCTTATCCTCCAGTGTCAGCGGTATTGGCAGCTGTGAACGCCCGGCGAATTTAGCCGCTTTGCGAAACGGGGGATAGATCGGGGATGGTGCCAGTGTCCCTTCGCCTTCAGCCGTAAAGGCTCGCACGCATAAATTTAGGCCACAAACCAGTCCAGGCAGGAAAATCAGCCACTCAGGATTGATACGCCAGCCATAGCGCTCTAGCATACGCTGCGTAAAAACTTCAATGAGTTCAGGGGACGGATGACCATAGCCGAACACAGCATGAGCAACTCGCTGCTGTAATGCAGCGATGATAGCGGGTGGTGATGGGAAATCGGTATCAGCAACCCAGAGCGGAATAATGTCGCGGTCACGATATTTATCCCACTTAACGCTGTCACTGTGACTACGGTCTACCCATTGATCAAAATTGAATGCCATAGTTACTACCCTGAACTGGTTTTTGAAGCTGCATTTTTGTTGCGTAATGCAGCTCTAATTATTTAGGGGCTCTGTATGAGCCTACGTGAGAAATTGAAGAATTAACAATTGCCGTCACATGTTAGCCGTCATCTGGGGGTGACAATGATTAAACTGGAAGTTTGTTGCTATAGCGTCGATTGCGCGCTGACGGCTGAGCGGGCAGGAGCTGATCGCATAGAACTCTGCGCCAGTCAGAGTGAGGGCGGTTTGACACCCAGCTATGGTTCATTACGGTTGGCGCGGGACAGCGTCAGCGTACCGGTGCATCCGATCGTCCGCCCGCGTGGTGGAGATTTTTGTTATAGCGCCGTAGATTTTGACGTGATCAAGCATGATATTGCGCAAATCCGCGATATGGGTTTTGCCGGTGTGGTGGTCGGAATGCTGGATGAAGAAGGGCATATCGATCTGCAGCGTATGCGCGAAGTGATGCGCTTGAGTGGAAATATGGCGGTGACTTTCCATCGTGCTTTTGACATGTGCCAGAATCCGATGGTCGCGCTTGATCAGTTAACGCAATTGGGCGTTGCACGGATACTGACATCCGGTCAGCAGCAAAATGCAGAGTTGGGTTTGCCATTGCTGCGTGATCTGGTGCAGGCCAGCCAGGGGCCAGTGATTATGGCCGGAGCGGGGGTGCGACTCAGCAACTTGCACAAGTTTGTTGATATTGGCATTCAGGAGCTGCATAGCTCATCCGGTCATGAAGTGCCTTCGACCATGCGCTATCGCAAAGCTGGCGTGACCATGTGTTCAGACAGTGAGGTTGACGAATTTAGCCACTATTGCGTCGATGGCGAAATGGTAGAGGCGATGAAAAACGCGTTGGCGCTGGTTGATCCGTTGGCGCAGAGCGCATAAGTATCCCGTTATCGTTGCACTGACTGAAAGAAACCACGGTACGCGCATAAGCATAAATAAATAGCAGGCCCCAATTTTTGTCGGGGCCTTTTTAATGTTACTTAGCGTAATGCTTGGGAACTAAAATTGAAAATTTGTCCGGGGCTGATGCCACAAGCAATAATTTTCACTGTGTTACCGTTTGAACCGGGGTTGACCAGGATGTCGTGAATTGTCCGGGTATTATTCATATGAAACTGTGCGTAAAACAGATTGCCTATCTGTACCCAAGGCACCGTGCCACTTTCGATAAGATCGGTATAGCCATCGTTAAAACCACGCGCCCATATTCCTGTTGAAATACTTGGCACTGGCGTGCCGGGTGGCACACTGGCATTGGGGTCACCAATGGATGAGGCGACGGCCCAAAAGGTTCTGGAACCGATACTCCGATGTACTCGCTGTAGAATGCCTTTGTATCCTGGGTTAACACCCGTCGATGTGATCTGATTGCTGTTTGCCGTCAAATTGCCGTCGATCGACCAATTGACTGGCTGACTATTGGTATCGACATCGATCAGACTGGCATTATTGAGGTAGTTCTGCGGTGCAGATGTCAGCTGATATGCACGTTGAGCAATAGTGATTTCGCCTCTGAGCAAGTTATATCCGCTGGCGTTATTAAGTGCACCGTTTGTCCATAGAGGCATAGCACTGTTACTGAAAGCCAACTGATAGCCACTATCCGTTGCAAAATAAATAGCCTGCGGTGAAAGTGTTCCTTTAGGGTTGTTGGCGGTTGAAAACGTTACATTGGAGATTTGAACCGGCGTGATATTTTTGCGGGATACCGATTTCTTTAACACCAGGAAGCCCCCGTCGAGATCGCCGTAATCATTAATGTAGGAGCCGTTGGCGATCTGAATATTCGCAGCTGAGTCAGAGTCGATCTCAAAACAGGTGCCGTTACGGTCGGCCATAAAGTTAGTCAGACTGATACCACCTAAGTAACTGGTTCCCAAAGTTGTGGATCTCAGGAAGACCTTTTTGCCATAGGAGAAAACGTTGGTCAAAAAGGTATTGTCATGATGGTCTAAGTTAAAAGCGCATGAGCCTTCCACTGTCAGTGAGGCGGTGACCGCTTTCTCTGTCGGGCGTACGACGTTAGGATTGACGTGGACATTAGTGAATCTGTTTATTTCGCGGCTCCCGGAGACCTTATAATCACAACGGATAGCCCAGCCGTAAATACTGTTAAAGTAATTGGCTTCGCCACTAGCATTAACGAAGTCATAAGCACCCACATAGCGACAATGTGATACCGACAGGGTGCCTGCGGAAGTGATCGTTGCACCGTATTGTCTAAATTGCGTACTACTTTCCGCGGTATAGATTTGATCCGGATACAAGAAAGACCAGCCATCAAAGACCACGTCCCGAGCACAGGTGAAGCATGTAATCCCCACCGGTTTACGGATAATGAATGCGCTGTCGTCCGAAAGTCCCGCGCGGGCAGGGCCATTGGTCGTATTGCTAGAAGGCCCCTGCGCCATGGCAGTGCGATTCCCTTTGAGGGTGACCCCCGCAGGTACGGCAATAGGGGTGGCTCTGTTAAGCAGATATTGTGCATTATTGCTGGTAAAGACGATCTTGTTCTTCAGTAAAGAAACCGCTTTGATGGCGGCTTCTACAGCATCATCTGAAGAGGTTGCACCCGTTGGGTCCGCACCAAAATCATCGAAGGTGATCTGTTTAGCAAACCTTTTCCAACGCGCGCCTGTGGCGGTGACAATCACCGTGCCATTGTTGTCAGCGCTGGTGCTATCCGTTGTGTCATAGTAAAACTTACCGCTTCCTTGATGACTACCTGCCTGATGGGAAATCAGAAATACGACCTGATCATTCTCTGCCGGTGCATAGGCTCTGAGTGCGTTGATACTCTCAATATATTGTAATGTCGTCATGGCGTTATCCTTTGTTGGGTTCATCGCCATTCTAGGAGGTGGAGGCATTTTCAATATAGCGATCCTATGCCGCTGGAACATGACACAACAGGACGAAACGAAAGCGTCAGGGGACTTTGTTTAGCAGGTGTTTTTATACCGTGGGGTAAGGGCCCAACATCTGCTGAGCCCTTAAAGCAGGAGGGGGGTTACGGCTTTTTCGCTACCAGCACGGCACGCAGTGGAGCTGGGTAGCCTTCGATAGTCTTGCTCGGATCGTTCGGATCAAGGAACTCGGCCAGTGATTCGCTGGTCATCCAATCGGTGCGACGTTGTTCATCGGTACTGGTGACACACATGTCGGCGATCTTCACGTCGACGAAACCGCATTTTTCTAACCAGCACTTCAGCGCTTCGGCTGACGGAATAAAATAGACATTACGCATTTGCGCATAACGGTCACCCGGTACCAGCACCTGATTGCGATCGCCTTCTATCACCAAAGTTTCCAACACCAGCTCACCTTCGTTGACCAATTGGTTTTTCAACTGATAGAGGTGATCCAACGGAGAGCGGCGGTGATATAGCACGCCCATCGAAAATACCGTATCGAAGGCGGCCAATTCAGGCAGTTGCTCAATGCCGAGTGGCAACAGATGAGCGCGCTGATCGCCGCCCAGCAGTTTACGCACGGCTTCGAACTGACACAGGAACAGTTGCATCGGATCGATACCTACCGCCAATTGGGCACCAGCACCCACCATACGCCACAGGTGATAACCGCTGCCGCAGCCAACGTCGAGAATGGTACGGCCAGCCAGCGGTGAGATGTGTGGCAGCACGCGATCCCATTTCCAGTCAGAATGCCATTCGGTATCGATATCGATGCCATACAACGAGAACGGCCCTTTGCGCCATGGCATCATGGTGCGCAGCATCTTCTCGATGCCTTCCAACTGGCCTGGTGACAGTGGCGAGTCCATGTCGGCACGCACACCATTCAACAAATCGAGGTGGGTTGGTGTTAGTGCAGGCAGATGGTCAACGGAGTTAAACCACTGTTTGAATTTGCCGTGCAACGACTCACGCTGCCAGGCACTCAGCTGTGCTGGTAGGGTATCCAGCCAATGGCTGAGGTTGCTTTTCGCAATACGTTGGTAAAAGTCACCAAACTCAATCATGCCATGGCTCCCGATTTTAAGGCGATCAGTGAACCAAAGTTAAAGCACTGGAACCAAACTTCCGCATGTTCAAAACCTGCCTGTTTCAAGCGCGCCTTGTGGGCTTCCACCGAGTCGGTCAACATGACGTTTTCCAGCATGCTGCGCTTTTGGCTGATTTCCAGTTCGCTGTAGCCGTTGGCACGTTTGAAATCGTGATGCATGTTGAACAGCAATTCACCGACATCAGCATCTTCAAAGCTGAACTTCTCTGATAACACCAAGGCACCGCCTGGGCGTAGCCCACGGTAGACCTTTTCCAGCAGACGCAAACGGTCGGCGGGCTCAAGGAATTGCAGGGTAAAGTTCAATACGACCATCGAGGCGTTTTCGATTTTGATGTCGAGAATATCAGCTTCGATGACGTCTACCGGCGTGTCGGCACGGAAGGCATCAATATGGCGGCGGCAACGTTCAACCATGGCCGGAGAGTTGTCGACGGCGATGATATTGCAACCCGCCACTTTGATATTCCGTCGCATCGACAGCGTTGCTGCGCCCAGAGAGCATCCAAGATCATAGACCTGGCTGTCGGGCTGAACGAAACGTTCTGCCAACATGCCAATCATTGAAATGATATTGGAATAGCCGGGAACGGAACGCTGAATCATGTCAGGGAACACTTCAGCAACACGTTCGTCGAAGGTCCAGTCGCCCAATTTGGCGATCGGGGCAGAAAAAAGAGTATCGCGGTTTGGCATAGCGGCAAATCAGTTCAGAATTCGAAGGGGCATATTCTAACAGATAACGGCAAGAAAGCGCAGCGGAAGCAGGCGGCGTAGCCGCCTGAGGAGCAACGGGGGATCAATGCAGGCTGAAAATAAGATCCCACGGCAGATAGAAAATGTTGGCTAATACCATTAACACCAACGAAATATAGGTTGCCGCCATGCCTGAACGACGCCAGCGAACTTCACGATTACGTAAGCCGTAGTAGTGCACCAGACGGCCAGCCATCAACATCAGGCCGCAAATATGGATCATCCATATTTCAGCGCCGTTCATTTCCATGAGCACGAGCAGTACGGCGGCAATAGGAATGTATTCTACGGCATTGCCGTGCACGCGGATGGCCGTCTGTAGCTCATAAAAGCCACCGTCCCCGTAAGCAACACGGTATTGCATCCTTAGCCTAACCACGTCATAAGAGAGTTTGATCAACAACAATGCGCCGAGCACAACATAAAGCGCGCTTACCATTTTTAACTCCATTCCCTAACCAAAACTGGCAGCGAGCATCATAGCTGCCATTGCAATCACTGTCGCGAGGAAAAATCTGATGTAATTGGTCAGATTAATCGGTTAAAACAGTGCATCCTGCTCCGGCCAGTCTGGCGGCGGCGGTAAATTCGGAATAGCCTGATGGAGCTGCTGCCAGATTTTTTGCGCCTGCTGCGGGGAATCGCCGTTATCTGGCGTATGAATAAATAAGAAGGGCTGGTGGTCCTGTTGCCAAACGGGCAGTTTCTGCTGCCAGGCATCGAACCAACGCAGATTGTCCTGCAATACGTCGCCACCGATAAACCGCACCAACGGATTATTGGCCGTCACCAATGCATGCACCGGTAGCTTGGGCTTTTTCTGTTGGGCATCGCGCACTGCTGCACTGTTGGGCGCGGCGTGATGCACGGGGCGGCTGTCGAGGATCACCCGATTGATGCCGCGCTGATGCAGTCCCTGATTTAGCAACCGCTCTTCTTCACCCTTGTCGAAGAATGCCGGATGACGCACTTCCACGCCGTAAGTAAATTCTTTCGGTAACGCGTCAAAGAATTGCCACATCGCCGGTAATTCCGCCGGGCCAAAAGCTGCGGGTAATTGTAGCCAAAGCTGACCAATACGTTGATGAACTGGGCTTAGACACTGATAAAATGCGTGTAGATCGGCGTCGCAGTTGCGTAATGCCGCCTGATGACTGATGGTCGCGGGAAATTTGAAACAAAAGCGAAAATCGTCGGTGGTCATGTCGCGCCAGCGCTGGACGATTTCCAGTTTAGGTAATGCGTAGAAGGTGGTATTGCCTTCTACGCAGTTAAAATAGCGGCTGTAATCCGCCAGATCGCGCAGCCCGATACGATTCCAGGCTGGGTGTTGCCACTGTGGGAGTCCGATATACATCACGCTGGCATCTTCCTTAATTATTCCCGTCAGTTTACAAATTAACGTTACTCGCCGAATGCGGCAAGAATTTCACGGGTGCTGCGAATGCGTGCCAAGCGTGGGAAGATGTTGTTGAAGGCAAATTGGTGCATTTCGGCGTTTGCTGTGCTGCACAAGTCTTCGGCGATCACCAACTCGTAGCCGTGTTCCCAGGCGGCACGGGCGGTAGATTCTACGCCAATGTTGGTGGCAATCCCCCCAAGCACGATGGATTTAATGCCGCGGCGACGCAGTTGCAGGTCGAGATCGGTGCCATAAAATGCGCCCCATTGACGTTTGGTCACCAGAATATCACTGTCGCTTACCGCCAGGGCTTCAGGAAACTCCCACCAGTTAGCCGGTAATCCGCCAGCCGGTGCAGGAGAAGGTTGATCCACGGGTTGTTTCAATGCTTCGGCAAAAGAATCTGACCAGCCGACACGAACCAGGATCACCGGCGCACCCAGGGAGCGAAAGCGTGCAGCAAGCTGTGCACCATGGGCAACAACACTCTCGGCGCTGTGCGGCCCGCCAGCATAAGGTAGAATGCCGTTTTGCAAATCAATCAACACCAGGGCAGTGGTTTGGGCATCAAGTTTCAACATGGTCATATCTCGTTACGAGGTGGATGAAATGCGCACAAACGAAACCGTGCGCTAAACAAGTGTTGATTCAGGCTACGTGAAAAAAGCGTCACCGGTTAATGGGAAATTTGTTAATCAATGTGTTACTTCGGGCAAAAACACGTCATTTAGTGCTGCAACAAAGCTGTGTTCGCACTTATCTGGCGCATGAATTTCCTTTATAATGATCGCCTTTTTTCAACACACTTTACGCCAAAGACCTATGCCGATTTATGAATATGCATGTGGTGCTTGCAGCCTTCGGTTAGAGAAACTGCAAAAATTTTCCGATGCGCCGCTGACAGATTGTCCGGCGTGTGGGCAGCCTGCGTTAACTAAGCTGATTTCTTCCACGGGTTTCCAGTTAAAGGGCACCGGTTGGTATGCAACAGACTTCAAACCGGGCAAGAAGTAGAGTTCATCAGAAATCATCAGAAAACAGCCGTGTGGCAGGTGCCAAAAGCCCGCGCGGCATCGGCTTAAGCCAAAAGGATAGCGTATGCGTACTGAATATTGCGGGCAGTTGAATCTGTCCCACGTGGGCCAGGAAGTCACTCTGTGTGGTTGGGTCAACCGTCGTCGCGATCTGGGCGGCCTGATCTTTATTGATATGCGCGACCGCGAAGGCATCGTGCAGGTGTTCTTCGATCCGGACCAGAAGGTCGCGTTCGATAAGGCGTATGACCTGCGTAATGAATTCTGCATCCAGATCGTCGGCACAGTGCGTGCACGTCCGGACAGCCAGATCAATAAAGATATGGCTACCGGTGAAGTAGAAGTCTTCGCTCATGCCCTGGAGATCATCAACCGCTCCGAGCCATTGCCACTGGACTCCAACCAGGTTAACAGCGAAGAAGCGCGCCTGAAGTATCGCTACCTGGATCTGCGTCGTCCGGAAATGGCTGACCGCCTGAAAACCCGTGCCAAAATCACCAGTTTTGTGCGCCGTTTTATGGACAGCCACGGCTTCCTCGACATCGAAACACCGATGCTGACCAAAGCCACGCCGGAAGGCGCGCGTGACTACCTGGTGCCGAGTCGTGTGCATAAAGGCAAATTCTATGCGTTGCCGCAGTCACCACAGCTGTTCAAACAGTTGCTGATGATGTCCGGTTTCGATCGCTACTATCAAATCGTTAAATGCTTCCGTGACGAAGACTTGCGTGCTGACCGTCAGCCTGAATTTACTCAGATCGACGTGGAAACCTCCTTCATGACTGCCGAACAGGTGCGTGAAGTGATGGAAAAATTGGCACGTGAACTGTGGCTGGACGTGAAGGGCGTTGATCTGGGCGATTTCCCGATCATGACCTTCGAAGAAGCGATGCGCCGTTATGGCTCCGACAAGCCAGACCTGCGTAACCCGCTGGAGCTGGTGGACGTTGCCGATCTGGTAAAAGACGTAGAGTTCAAAGTATTCTCCGGTCCGGCCAACGATGCTAAAGGTCGCGTCGCTGCCATCTGTGTACCTGGTGGTGCACAGTTGACCCGTAAATTGATCGACGAGTACGGTGCTTTCGTTAACATCTATGGCGCTAAAGGCCTGGCCTGGCTGAAGGTCAATGACCGTGCTGCCGGTATGGAAGGCGTACAGAGCCCGATCGCCAAATTCCTCAGCGCGGAAGTGCTGGAAGCGATCCTGGCGCGCACTAACGCGCAGTCAGGCGACATTCTGTTCTTCGGGGCTGACAGCTTCAAGATTGTGACTGATGCGATGGGCGCGCTGCGTCTGAAACTGGGCCGCGATCTGGACCTGACCAAATTGGACAGTTGGGCACCGCTGTGGGTGGTTGACTTCCCTATGTTCGAAGAAGACGGTGAGGGTGGTTTGGCAGCAATGCACCATCCGTTCACTGCTCCACGTGACATGAGCCCGGAAGAGCTGGCAGCAACGCCAACCAACGCCATCGCCAACGCTTACGATATGGTGATTAACGGCTATGAAGTGGGTGGTGGTTCTGTACGTATTCACCGCAGTGAAATGCAGCAGACGGTCTTTAGCATTCTGGGCATTACCGAACACGAACAACGTGAGAAATTCGGTTTCTTGTTGGACGCATTGAAGTACGGTACACCACCGCACGCCGGGCTGGCCTTCGGTTTGGACCGTCTGGTGATGCTGCTGACCGGTACTGACAACATTCGTGACGTTATCGCCTTCCCGAAAACCACGGCTGCGGCCTGTTTGATGACCGAAGCACCAAGCTTCGCCAACCCGGCGTCGCTGCAGGAATTGGCTATCTGTGTGGTGAAGAAAGCCTCTGCGGAACAAGAGAGCGAGTGATGAACTACAAGCGACCCGAGTCTATTCTGGTAGTGATTTATGCCATCTCCAGTGGCCGGGTGCTGATGTTACAGCGGCGCGATGATACCGAATTCTGGCAGTCGGTTACCGGCAGCCTGGAGGACGCAGAATCGCCGCCGCATGCCGCACGGCGTGAGGTCAAGGAAGAAGTCGGCATCGATATCGAAGCAGAGAATCTGCCGTTGTTCGATTGCCAGCGCTGTGTGGAGTTTGAACTCTTTGTCCATTTGCGACATCGCTATGCCCCGGGGACCACGCGCAATAAAGAGCATTGGTTCTGTCTGGCTTTGCCTGAAGAGCGAGATCCGGTGATTACCGAGCATCACGCCTACCAGTGGCTTGACGCGGCGGAAGCCGTGAAATTGACCAAGTCCTGGAGCAATCAGCAGGCGATTGAAGAGTTTGTGATTAATTCAGTCCAGTAATTTTTTTCGGAGATTTTTATGGCAGGTCATAGTAAGTGGGCCAACACAAAGCACCGTAAAGCAGCGCAGGATTCCAAGCGCGGTAAAATTTTCACCAAAATTATTCGCGAGCTGGTGACTGCCGCGAAACTGGGCGGTGGCGATCCGGGGGCTAACCCGCGTCTGCGCGCGGCTATCGATAAAGCGCTGTCCAACAATATGACGCGTGACACCTTGAACCGTGCCATCGCACGCGGTGTGGGCGGTGATGATGATTCCAACATGGAAACCATCATTTATGAAGGTTACGGCCCGGGCGGCACTGCCGTCATGATCGAATGCCTGAGTGACAACCGTAACCGTACCGTGGCAGAAGTGCGTCATGCCTTCACAAAATGCGGCGGAAACCTTGGTACCGATGGTTCAGTGGCTTATCTGTTCACCAAAAAGGGCGTAATCACTTACGCACCGGGTCTGGATGAAGACGTGGTAATGGAAGCAGCACTGGAAGCTGGCGCTGAAGATATCGTTAGCTACGACGATGGTGTGATCGACGTGTTCACTGCGTGGGAAAATCTCGGCGAAGTAAAAGATGCACTGACTGCTGCCGGTTTTACCGCTGACTCAGCGGAAGTTTCCATGATCCCATCGACCAAGGCCGATATGGATGAAGAAACTGCACCTAAGTTGCTGCGTCTGATCGACATGCTGGAAGACTGTGACGACGTGCAGGAGGTTTACCACAACGGTGAAATCTCCGACGAAGTTGCAGCAACGCTGTAATCAGCGTGAAGTATGGCGCTGCTGTGTGGCAGCGCCTGGCGACGTTAATGCTTAACGCAAGGTGGGTGTAGGGATGACGATCATACTCGGTATCGATCCCGGATCACGCGTCACCGGTTACGGCCTTATTCGTCAGCAAGGCCGTCAGTTAAGCTATGTGGCCAGCGGCTGCATCCGCACCGTAGTGGATGACATGCCGACGCGGTTAAAGCTGATTTACGCAGGTGTCAGCGAAATTATCACTCAGTTTAAACCGGATTTTTTCGCCATAGAGCAGGTGTTTATGGCGAAAAACCCGGATTCGGCGCTCAAGCTTGGGCAGGCCCGCGGGGTGGCGATTGTCGCTGCCGTGAACCAGGATCTGGAAGTGTTTGAGTATGCGGCACGTCAGGTAAAACAGACAGTGGTCGGCACGGGGGCAGCAGAAAAGGCGCAAGTGCAGCATATGGTGCGTTCGTTGCTCAAACTGTCGGCTAACCCTCAGGCTGATGCCGCCGATGCCCTGGCGATTGCCATTACCCACTGCCATCTCAGTCAAAACGTGCTGCGGATGAGTGAAGGGCGATTGAACCTGGCGCGTGGGCGTTTAAAGTAGTGCTTAGTCAGTGATAACTGAGGCTGGATATTCATCCAGCCTTTTTTATGTTATAAGCTTTACCAGCACGGCATGGCAGAAGGCCATGTTCACGAATTCTGCAGGAGGGTAAATGATAGGTCGTCTCAGAGGATATATTCTGGAAAAGCAGCCGCCACTGGTATTACTGGAGGCAAACGGTGTGGGCTATGAAGTGCATATGCCGATGACCTGTTTTTATGAGCTGCCGGAACTGGGGCAAGAGGCTATCGTGTTTACCCAATTTGTGGTGCGCGAAGATGCACAACTGCTGTACGGCTTCAACGATAAGCAAGAACGTGCGCTGTTCCGCGAGCTAATCAAAGTGAATGGTGTAGGACCAAAATTGGCATTGGCCATTTTGTCCGGTATGTCTGCACAACAGTTTGTCAGTGCTGTAGAACGTGAAGAGATTACGTCCCTGGTAAAATTACCGGGTGTAGGCAAGAAAACCGCAGAGCGCCTGGTCGTAGAAATGAAAGACCGCTTCAAGGGGCTTAACGGCGATCTGTTTAACAACAGCAGCGAAATCACGCTTCCTGCTACCTCTGCGCAAACGGCTGAGGTGGATGCCGAAGCAGAAGCCGCCTCTGCGCTGGTGGCATTGGGCTATAAGCCGCAAGAAGCCAGCCGCATGGTAAGTAAAATCGCCAAGCCGGGCGCTGATTGCGAAACCCTGATCCGCGACGCGTTGCGTGCCGCGCTGTAAGCGTCGATAAGAGGTAGAGAATGATTGAAGCCGATCGCCTGATTTCTGCCGAGCCGATCAATGAAGAGGAAATTCTTGATCGCGCAATACGGCCGAAGCTGCTGACGGAATATGTTGGTCAGCCGCATGTCCGCGAACAGATGGAAATCTTTATTCAGGCGGCCAAGCAGCGTGGCGATGCACTGGACCATTTGCTGATCTTCGGTCCTCCAGGGCTGGGTAAAACCACGCTGGCCAATATCGTTGCCAATGAAATGGGTGTGAATTTACGCACCACTTCCGGCCCGGTGCTGGAGAAGGCAGGGGATTTGGCGGCGATGCTGACCAACCTCGAACCACACGACGTTCTATTTATTGATGAAATCCACCGGCTTTCTCCGGTGGTGGAAGAAGTGTTGTATCCGGCGATGGAAGATTATCAACTGGATATTATGATCGGCGAAGGCCCAGCTGCACGTTCGATTAAACTCGATTTGCCGCCTTTTACACTGGTGGGAGCAACCACCCGTGCCGGTTCACTGACCTCGCCGTTACGCGATCGTTTCGGCATTGTGCAACGCCTGGAGTTTTATCAGGTCGCCGATTTGCAGCACATTGTTTCACGTAGCGCTAATTGCCTGGGGCTAGATCTGTCGGACGAAGGGGCTCATGAAGTGGCTCGCCGGGCGCGTGGTACTCCGCGTATCGCTAACCGTTTACTGCGGCGGGTACGTGACTTTGCCGAAGTCCGCGCTAATGGTGTGATCAACGGTGACGTGGCGATGCAGGCGCTGGATATGCTGAACGTTGATGCCGAAGGGTTCGACTACATGGACCGTAAGCTGTTACTGGCCATTATCGACAAGTTCACCGGTGGGCCGGTTGGCCTGGATAACCTGGCGGCAGCGATTGGCGAGGAACGGGAAACGATCGAGGACGTTATCGAACCCTTCCTGATCCAGCAAGGGTTTATCCAACGTACACCGCGCGGGCGTATGGCCACCAACCATGCGTATAAGCACTTTGGTATGGTGCGCGAAGAGTAAGTATCATATCGCCAGCATTAAAAAGGGCCGCTAAGTGCGGCCCTTTTTACGACGGTAGCTATCTGGGATCAGGCTTGCTGCTTTTTAGATAAGCTCAACACAAATAACACGGCGGCACTCAGGACGACTGATGGGCCGGCCGGCGTGTCGTAAAATGCCGAGAAGGCTAACCCACCGGTCACCGCAAGCACACCAACCAGTACTGCGTATCCGGCCATTTGTTCCGGTGTACGAGCGAAGCGTCGTGCGGTAGCTGCGGGGATTATCAGCAGCGACGTGATAATCAGCGCGCCGACGAATTTCATTGCCAACCCAATGGTGAGCGCTGTGACCAGCATCAACACGGTACGTGCCCGTACCAGATTGACGCCATCAACGTGTGCCAGTTCAGGGCTGATGGTCATCGACAGCAGATTACGCCATTGCCACCACAGGATCAGCAGCACGAGAGTAACACCAATACCAATCATCCAAATGTCGTTGAGCGTGACCGACAGCAGATCGCCAAACAGATAGGCCATCAGATCGACCCTGACGTTGGACATCAGAGCGACCACCACCAATCCCAGCGAGAGTGCGCTGTGCGCCATAATACCGAGCAGGGTATCAACGGATAGTTGTGGCCGACGCTCCAACCACACCAGCACCAGAGCCAACACCAGCGTGACTGCAATCACCGCGTAGAAGGGATTCACGTCAAGCAGCAGGCCGAACGCCACACCCAATAGTGAGGCATGCGCCAAAGTATCACCAAAATAAGACATCCGGCGCCAGACCACAAATGAGCCGAGTGGCCCGGCGGCACCAGCCAACAGCACCCCGGCGAGCCAGCCGGGTAATAACAGTTCGATCATGCCTCACGGCCCCCGGTTTTCTTCAACACGATTCGTCCTTGCAGGTCGTGACGGTGATTATGGTGGTGGCGATAGACCGCCAGTTGTTCTGCGCCACGGTTGCCAAACATGGCGATAAATTCAGGGTGCATCGACACCACTTCCGGCGCACCGGAACAGCAAATATGTTGGTTGAGGCACAGCACTTCGTCGGTCTTCGCCATCACCAGATGCAGGTCATGAGATACCATGAGTACCGCGCAGCCTAACTCTTTGCGCAGTTGATCGATCAGATCGTACAACGCAAGTTGGCCATTGACGTCAACCCCTTGTGTGGGTTCATCCAGCACCAGCAACTGCGGTTTGTTCAGTAAAGCTCGAGCCAGCAGCACGCGCTGGTTTTCACCGCCAGAGAGCTTTTGCATTGGTTGCTCAAGCAGGTGCGCTGCCTGCACACGCTTAAGCGCAGGCAGAATATCGGCTTTTTTAACGCCGGGTTTCAGGCGCATAAAGCGGCTGACGGTAAGAGGAAGGGTGGCGTCGAGGTGCAGTTTTTGCGGCACGTACCCGATACGTAAGCCTGGCTCGCGTTCCAGTGTGCCTTCAGTTGGTGCAATCAGCCCCAACACCACGCGTACCAGCGTGGATTTGCCCGCACCGTTTGGGCCGAGCAGCGTCAGAATACGACCTGGCTGCAGGCTGAGCGAAATATTCGACAGCACTTTGCGGTTGCCAAAGGAGACGGAGATATTTTTTAGCGTTGTCAGTGTGGACATCTCATGATTACATTTTGCAGAACTAACCGAATGTTATAATATCACGCTTCGCTGACGAAAACGACGGGATTACGGATAATGGCACAGAAAAATAAATGGTTACAACGCACGCTGCTGGCCAGTGCATTGATAATGGCTGGACCGCTGAGCAGCGCCTCTGCGGCGGTAGTGACTTCCATTCGCCCACTGGGCTTTATCGCCTCTGCAATTGCTGATGGGGTAACGCCAACAGAAGTGCTGTTGCCAGATGGCGCATCACCGCATGATTTCGCGTTGCGACCATCCGATATTCAGCGTCTACGTGGCGCCGATCTGGTGGTGTGGGTAGGTCCAGATATGGAAGCTTTCCTGACAAAATCGTTAGCGCCAGTAGCGGCTAAACATCAGTTAGCCATTAGCGAACTGAGTGGCGTGAAACCATTGTTGATGAAGGGAGAAGACGACGACCACGATCATGATCATGCAACCGACGCGCATAATCATGCTGGTCATGATGAAGGTGATGGACATCACCACGGTGAATATAACATGCATGTTTGGCTGTCCCCGGAAGTGGCAAAAGTGACCGCGATCGCGATTCACGACAGGTTATTGGAACTTATGCCACAAAATAAGGACAAATTAGACGCAAACCTGCGCCAGTTCGAGAATCTGCTGACGCAAACTGACAAAAATGTTGGTAACATGCTTAAGCCTGTGCAAGGTAGGGGATATTTTGTTTTTCATGATGCTTATGGCTATTTTGAAAAACACTTCGGCTTGAGCCCACTGGGCCATTTTACCGTTAATCCCGAAATCCAACCTGGAGCACAGCGCTTACACCAAATTCGAACACAGTTGGTTGAGCAGAAAGCAGTATGCGTTTTTGCTGAGCCACAATTCAGGCCGGCCGTAATCAATGCTGTTGCCAAAGGGACCAAAGTGCGTTCAGGAACGCTGGATCCGCTAGGCACCGGCATCGCACTGGGGAAAGACAGCTACGGGAATTTCCTGACTCAGTTGTCAAACCAGTACGTGAGCTGCCTGAAGTAAAGATTATGAGGATAATATCGAGTGCAGCAGATAGTCCGAACTATCGCTCTGGCGTATAACAACCTGCCACGGCCCCACCGCGTCATGCTGGGGTCGTTGACAGTCGTTACATTGGCCGTCGCTGTTTGGCGGCCTTTTGT
This sequence comes from Serratia grimesii NBRC 13537, assembly GCF_001590905.1. Classification (GTDB taxonomy): domain Bacteria; phylum Pseudomonadota; class Gammaproteobacteria; order Enterobacterales; family Enterobacteriaceae; genus Serratia; species Serratia grimesii. The sequence goes on along the minus strand of NZ_BCTT01000003.1, from coordinate 63,491 downwards.
TTATCACCCAGAACATAACCCCATCGTTAAGAGCATTGAATTAGAATCCAGCCAATTACGTTCCTTGTTACCCGAAGCCAGTGAACCGATCGATCTCGACCAACCCACCCCCGATGATGACATCCCACAGGATGAGCTGGACCAGAAGGTCGCCGGCGAGGATGGAGTGCATGAATATGTGGTTTCGACGGGTGATACACTGGGCAGTATTCTGACCCAATATGGCATCGATATGTCGGACGTCACGCTATTGGCATCGCAAAACCGCGATCTGCGTAATCTGAAAATCGGCCAACAGTTGTCTTGGACAGTGAACGAAGCCGGCGATTTGCAGCGTTTGACCTGGGAAGTGTCCCGCCGTGAGACCCGCACCTATGATCGTACAGGTAACAACTTCAAAGAAACTCAGGAATCTCAGCAGGGCGAATGGCGTAACAATGTCATTAGTGGTCGCTTAAACGGCAGCTTTGTCAGCAGCGCCAGTAATGCCGGTCTGAGTCGTGCAGAGATCAATGCAGTAATCAAAGCGCTGCAATGGCAGTTGGACTTCCATAAGTTGCGCAAGGGCGATCAGTTCTCTGTATTAATGTCCCGTGAACATTTTGATGGCAAGAGTGCGCAGAGCCAGTTGCTGGGGGTTCGCATGCGTAGCGGCGGTAAAGACTATTACGCTATTCGTGCCGAAGACGGTAAATTCTACGATCGTCAGGGTTCCGGTCTGGCGCGTGGCTTTATGCGTTTCCCAACCATGAAACAGTTCCGTATTTCCTCCAACTTCAATCCACGCCGGGTTAACCCTGTGACAGGGCGCATTGCACCGCATAAAGGTGTCGACTTTGCGATGCCAGTCGGTACCCCTGTGTTGGCCGTAGGTGACGGTGAAGTGTTGATCGCCAAACGTAGCGGAGCAGCGGGTAACTATGTGGCGATCCGCCATGGTCGTCAGTACACCACGCGCTATATGCACCTGAAAAAGCTGTTGGTTAAGCCAGGGCAGAAGGTAAAACGTGGTGACCGCATCGCTTTATCCGGCAATACCGGTCGTTCTACGGGGCCACATCTGCATTTTGAAATGTGGACAAACCAACAGGCGGTAAACCCGTTGACGGCGAAACTGCCAAGATCTGAAGGTTTGACCGGTAAAGATCGCAGCGATTATCTGGCACAGGTGAAAGAAGTAGTTCCTCAACTGCAGTTAGATTAATCCATTTGTCAGGGCGCGTTAACGCGCCAGTGATTCCATCGGCCTGATTACGGGCCGATGTTGTTTTATATTGGCGCTTCGCCGTTGTTAATTGCAAAATCAATCATTGCAATTATGATTAGCCGAACCGCTAAGTTAAGAGCTTGTGCATGCAAAACGAAAAAAAATCAAATCCTGAGTTCATCCCGCAATTTCAGAAAGCTTTTTACCACCCGCGCTACTGGGGCGTCTGGTTAGGTACAGGGCTGATGGCCGGTATTTCACTGGTGCCTGCGCGCCTGCGCGATCCGGTGCTTGGTGCGGTTGGCAAACTGGCAGGCAAAGTCGCTAAAGGTGCCCGGCGTCGTGCCCGTATCAATTTGTTGTACTGTTTACCAGAGGTGTCGGAAAGCGATCGTGAGCACATCATTGATGAGATGTTCGCCACGGCCCCCCAATCGATGATCCTGATGGCGGAACTGGCCTGCACTAAACCGGAAAAAGTGCTGAAGCGCGTTCGCTGGCATGGGGAAGAAGTGCTGGATAAAATCCGTGAAGAAGGTCGTAACGTGATTTTCCTGGTACCGCATGGCTGGGCAGTAGATGTACCAGCAATGCTGATGGCGGCTCGTGGCCAGCCGATGGCGGCGATGTTCCACAATCAAAGCAATCCATTAGTCGATTATCTGTGGAATACGGTGCGTCGTAAGTTTGGCGGCAGAATGCATGCACGGAATGACGGTATCAAGCCGTTTATCAGCTCAGTGCGTCAGGGTTACTGGGGGTATTATCTGCCTGACCAAGATCACGGTGCAGAACACAGTGAGTTCGTCGACTTCTTCGCGACCTATAAGGCGACGCTGCCGGCTGTTGGGCGTTTGATGAAGGTTTGTCGTGCAGCCATTGTGCCACTGTTCCCGGTCTATGATGGCAAAACCAGCATGCTGGATATTCATATTCGCCCGCCGATGGATGATTTGGCCACGGCTGATGATCACTATATTGCACGACGAATGAATGAAGAGGTTGAGAATCTGGTGGGGCCGAACCCAGAACAGTACACCTGGATCCTCAAACTATTGAAAACGCGCAAAGAAGGGGAAATTGAACCCTATTCACGTGACGATTTATATCGTTAAGTGAAGTTTTTGCTGACGGCCAAGGGCCAGCCATCTTCAGGTGTCTGGCCCTTTTTGTTGCTGGGTCTAAATATGCACCATGCAGCCTTGAGCAATCAGTGGCTCCAACACGGAAGGCATATGGGCAAAGTTGTTCCAGCGGAGATCCAACCGCCGTAAACGGGTCAATGCCGCCATGCTAGCCGGCAGAGTACTCAGACGGTTGGCCCGCAGATCAAGCGTGGTCAGCGCGGTTAGCAGGCCAAAATCGGCGGGCAACTGCTGTAACTGATTGGCGCGTAGGTTGAGGTCGGTCAGGTGGGTCAGATGGCATAAAGCATCTGGTAGCAGGTTGATGGCATTATTTTCAACATCCAGCACTGCCAGCTCGGACAAGTGAGATATCTCATCTGGCAGCGTCGTCAGGCGATTGTTCATCAGATGTAGTTCCCGCAGTGCAGTTAACTGACTGATAGCCCCAGGCAATGCAGCAATTTGGTTGTTGTACAACCGGAGCTCTTGCAATGCGTCGAGTTGAACGATAGCCGCTGGCAATTGAGTTAGCTGGTTATCTGTCACATTCAGATAGCGCAATTTGCGTAACCGACCCAATTCGATGGGCAGATCGCAAAAGGCATTATCACTCAGATATAAATAGGTCAGATCATGCAACTCACCAATTGCTGCAGGTACGTGAGTGGCTTTGTTGTGGCCGCAATCCAGCATGGCAAGACGTTGCAGTTGGCCAATGCCGTTCGGCAGTTCACCAAGTTGATTACAGGAAATATTCAACACCTGCAAATTTGTGTGTTTGAACATTTGCGCCGGGAGTTCACGAAGCCGGTTGTTATATAAACTGATTTTCAGCAGTGAATTGCCTTGCAGGCAGGCATCATCCAAACTTTCCAGCCCCTGGCTGTCCAGATCCAGAGCGTGTGTGGTGTGGTTTTGCTGTGGGTGTTGATGAAGCATCAATGGCTCTCCGTTTGCCGAGCGGCGACTGGAGGGGAGTTTAACAGGGGAAAGGGCAGTGCGGGGAAAAATGCCGGCCGAGTTAACGGCCGGCATCAGTAGTGATTATTCGACGCGCAAAATACGGCTGGTATTGGTCGTACCAACGGTTTCCATTACGTCGCCCTGGGTAACGATCACTAAATCGCCAGAGACCAGGAAGCCTTTATCACGCAGGCGATTAACCGCGTCGTTGGCAGCGATGACGCCGTCTTCGTGGCTATCGAAGTACACCGGTGTAACACCGCGGTACAGTGCAGTCAGGTTCAGTGTGTGCTCATGACGTGACATGGCGAAGATAGGCAGGCCGGAACTGATGCGTGACATCATCAGAGCAGTGCGCCCGGACTCGGTCATGGCGATCAGTGCGGTAACCCCTTTCAGATGGTTTGCCGCGTACATTGAAGACATGGCGATAGCCTCTTCAATGTTGTCAAATTGCACGTCCAGGCGGTGTTTGGAGACATTGATGCTAGGGATCTTCTCCGCGCCCAGGCAAACACGGGCCATCGCAGCCACGGTTTCCGCCGGGTATTGACCGGCTGCGGTTTCAGCAGACAGCATAACGGCGTCGGTACCATCCAGCACGGCGTTCGCCACGTCCATGACTTCGGCGCGGGTAGGCATCGGGTTGGTGATCATCGATTCCATCATCTGGGTAGCGGTAATCACGGCGCGGTTCAGTGTACGGGCACGGCGGATCAGTTTTTTCTGGATGCCGACCAGCTCAGGATCGCCGATTTCGACGCCCAGATCGCCACGTGCTACCATGACTACGTCAGAAGCCAGGATGATGTCATCCATAGCTTCGTCGCTGCACACGGCTTCGGCGCGCTCAACCTTGGATACGATCTTGGCATTGCAGCCGGCATCGCGTGCCAAGCGGCGTGCGTAGTTCAGGTCTTCGCCGGTACGTGGGAAGGAAACAGCCAGGTAGTCAACGCCGATTTTTGCTGCAGTGACGATATCGGCTTTGTCTTTCTCGGTCAGGGCTTCAGCGGACAGGCCACCACCGAGTTTGTTGATACCTTTGTTGTTGGACAGTGGGCCGCCAACGGTCACTTCGGTGAAGACTTTCATGCCCTGAACTTCGAGCACTTTCAACTGTACGCGGCCATCGTCCAGCAGCAGCACATCGCCCGGCACAACATCGGCAGGCAGGCCTTTATAGTCGATACCGACTTTTTCTTTATCGCCTTCGCCTTTGGACATGTTGGCATCGAGCAGGAATTTGTCACCGATGTTAAGGAATATTTTGCCTTCCTTAAAGGTGGAAACACGAATCTTCGGCCCTTGCAGGTCACCCAGAATAGCGACGTGACGTCCCAACTTGGCAGCAATTTCGCGCACTTTGTCAGCGCGAGCTTGGTGATCTTCAGCACTGCCATGGGAAAAGTTTAGCCGAACTACGTTAGCGCCAGCGGCAATGATCTTTTCCAGATTATTGTCGCGGTCAGTAGCCGGACCCAGTGTGGTAACAATTTTGGTTCTTCTGAGCCGTCTGGACATGTATTACTCCGTTGACTGGTGAAGCAAATTATTGGTGTTGCGATAACGTCGGATAACGAAACCAGGAGTGAAATGTAATTTTACTACACTGATGTTTCACTCGGGTTACCCGCATGAGCGTTTTAACAGGGTACTGCCTCTAATGCTGCCGTTCAGATTATCCTGACCGACAGTTTTTTTCACATCGGTTACGAGTCGAAATTATTGGGAATAACTACACCCTTATCAAAGCGCGATTCTTTCAACGCTTCCTTGACCCGCTTCAAGTTATCTCTGAATTTGGCCCCTCTACGCAAGGTAAATCCGGTAGCGAGAACGTCGATGAGCGTTAATTGCGCAATTCGAGACACCATGGGCATATAAACGTCAGTGTCTTCGGGGACATCGAGCAATAACGCCAACGTTGCTTCGTGTGCCAAAGGGGTGTCGCGTGAGGTAATGGCGATCACCGTAGCGTCGTTTTCTCGCGCAAGCTGCGCCATTTCCACCAGATTTTTGGTGCGGCCGGTGTGGGAGATTAATACCACCACATCACCTTCGCTGGAGTTCATGCACCCCATACGTTGCATGACGATATCATCGAAGTAGACTACCGGGATATTGAAGCGGAAAAACTTATTCATGGCGTCATGGGCGACGGCTGCCGAGGCACCTAAACCGAAGAAAGAGATCTTTTTTGCCTGGGTAAGCAGATCAACAGCACGATTGATTGCTGCAATATCTAAATTTGCCTTTACTGTATCCAGACTCGCCATGACGGATTCGAAAATTTTACCGGTATAGGAAGCGACGCTGTCATCTTCCTCCACGTTACGGTTTACGTAAGGTGTGCCATTGGCCAGACTTTGTGCCAAATGCAGCTTAAAATCAGGGAAGCCCTTGGTATCAAGACGGCGGCAAAAACGGTTGACGGTAGGCTCGCTGACGTCCGCCATCCTGGCCAGCGTCGCGATGCTGGAGTGAATGGCGGTCTGCGGAGAGGCCAGGATCACCTCTGCAACTTTCCGTTCAGATTTGCTCAGTAGCTCCAGATGGCTCTGGATTTTTTCCAGCGTATTCATATAACGAGAGTCACTCATAGGGTATGTCGATTTCAATCAAAGGAGAAATCAATGCCGGTTTAGTGAAAATATACTACGTGCTGGAGACCGTTGGCAGTGTAGACAGAGGGTATGCAGTCTTTTTTCATCAGAACATGACCTGTGTCTAACTTTCATAATGGTAAAAGAGTGTCAAAAAAGACAGAAAATTACAGTTTTTCGTTCGGTCAGCGGCATTTACGCCAGATAACGCTTAACACTGCAATTTCCAGGGCTTTTTTTCTACTTTTGATCCGGGTTTACTGGCCGTAGTTAAAGAGAGTACATTAGTAATGTAAGAAAATTACAAATATCCTGCAACGAGGAGATGAACATGGCGGTAACCTCTACAGCCCAGGCGTGTGACCTGGTTATTTTCGGCGCGAAAGGCGATTTGGCGCGTCGTAAGCTGTTGCCTTCCCTGTACCAGTTAGAGAAAGCCGGTCATATCCACCCGGATACCCGTATTATCGGCGTCGGCCGTGCCGAGTGGGATAAAGAAGCCTATATCAAAGTGGTCAAGGAAGCGCTTGGCACCTTTATGAAAGAAAAATTGGATGACGAACTCTGGGCCACGCTGAGCGCGCGTCTGGATTTCTGCAACCTGGATGTGAACGACAGCAAGAACTTTGCCAAACTGGGCAAAATGCTGGACCAGAAGCATCGCACCACCATTAACTACTTTGCGATGCCGCCAAGCACTTTCGGCGCGATCTGCAAAGGCTTGGGCGAAGCCAAGCTGAACCACGAGCCAGCACGTGTCGTCATGGAAAAGCCACTTGGTACCGATCTCGCGTCTTCACGCGTGATCAACGATCAGGTCGCGGAATATTTCAATGAGTCTCAGGTTTACCGAATTGACCACTACCTCGGTAAAGAGACCGTGCTGAACCTGTTGGCATTGCGTTTTGCAAACTCACTGTTCGCGTCCAACTGGGACAACCGTACTATCGACTCCGTGCAGATCACCGTGGCGGAAGAAGTGGGCATTGAAGGGCGTTGGGGTTACTTTGACCAAGCCGGCCAAATGCGTGACATGATCCAGAACCACCTGCTGCAAATTCTGACCATGATCGCGATGTCACCCCCTGCGGATCTGACCACCGACCGTATTCGTGACGAGAAGGTGAAAGTGCTGCGTTCACTGCGTCGTATTGATCAGACCAATGTCCGTGAAACCACCGTGCGTGGTCAGTACACAGCCGGTTTCGTACAGGGTAAAAAAGTGCCGGGCTATCTGGAAGAGGAAGGGGCGAACAAAAGCAGTAATACGGAAACGTTCGTCTCCATTCGTGTGGATATTGATAACTGGCAATGGGCGGGTGTGCCGTTCTACCTGCGTACAGGTAAACGTCTGCCGACCAAATGTTCCGAAGTGGTTGTCTACTTCAAGAACCCGCCATTGAATCTGTTCAGCGATTCTTACCAGCAGTTGCCGCAGAACAAACTGACCATTCGTTTACAGCCGGATGAAGGTATCGAGATTCAGGTATTGAACAAGGTGCCTGGTCTGGATCACAAGCACCGTCTTCAAACCACCAAGCTGGATCTGAGCTTCTCCGAAACCTTCAACCAGGAGCACGTTGCGGATGCTTACGAGCGCCTGCTGCTGGAAACTATGCGCGGTATTCAAGCGCTCTTTGTGCGTCGCGACGAAGTGGAAGAGGCATGGAAGTGGGTCGACTCCATCATGGACGCGTGGAAAGCCGATAACGAAGCGCCGAAACCGTATCAATCCGGTACCTGGGGGCCGGTAGCGTCAGTCGCGATGATCACTCGCGACGGCCGTTCCTGGAACGAGTTCGAGTAATAACTCTGCCGGCAGTTTATCTGCCGGCATTTTTTTGCCCGCAATACCGGGCGCAACATCACTTGGGGTACGGCCGGACGCCTGCGTTGATTCGCGGGGCCCTGTGGCAGGGGCGTGCCATTGATAACCCGTAAGTAATGGAGAAGTAACAATGAAAAACTGGAAAACCAGCGCAGAACAGATCCTGACCGCAGGCCCGGTAGTTCCGGTGATTGTGATCAATAAACTGGAACATGCAGTGCCTTTGGCCAAGGCGTTGGTAGCTGGTGGCGTGCGCGTACTGGAGGTCACATTAAGGACTGCCTGCGCCATGGACGCGATTCGTGCTATCGCGTCGGAGGTGCCGGAAGCGATTATTGGAGCCGGTACGGTGATTAACCCACAGCAATTACAGGCAGTGACCGAAGCGGGGGCGCAATTCGCCATCAGCCCAGGCTTGACAGAGGCACTGCTGAAGGCAGCAACCGCAGGTTCCATTCCGTTAATTCCAGGCATTAGCACCGTTTCAGAGCTGATGCTGGGTATGGATCATGGCTTGCGCGAGTTCAAGTTCTTCCCGGCGGAAGCTAATGGTGGCGTGAAGGCGTTACAGGCGATCGGCGGACCATTCCCACAGGTGCGTTTCTGCCCGACTGGCGGTATAACCCCGAATAACTACCGTGATTATCTGGCGCTGAAAAGTGTACTTTGTATCGGCGGCTCTTGGTTAGTACCAGCCGATGCGTTAGAAAATGGTGACTACGCACGCATCACCGAACTGGCGCGTACCGCTGTCAGTGGTGCTACAGCGTAACCCGCGCCGAGCCTGGGTTTGACGATTATTTGGCCGACTCGTTCCAATCGAAGGTTCAACATGATGTTGAACCTTTTTTTATTTTTAAATTACTTAACTTTATTATTTTTAAACTTTTTTTATATGGTTTTTGCAAAAACAGGGGTTTGCTTTATAATTTTTGCTGTGGTACAACTATCACAGTTGAAAATTTTACTTGATGAGGATATTGGGCAAATCGCACTCCGTGTAACAAGATAATGTGCGGCTGAGAATAGAGAATACTTATGATGACAACTAATGGAATTACCCTCAGAACCTCTACTTGCCAGCTTTTCCTATCTGCCATCCTTGCCAGTGAGCATCACTGGTGCAGCGAGTTATAGCGTCTTTCTCCCTTAACCGGTGCTGGTGACAGGCTCAGTCCTTCGTCATTCCGCTTAACCGGGCAAACCTTCTTAATACGTTTGGGTCAGTTTATCCCCAGGGATCTCTGCGTCGTCAGCGCCTTGTTGCGCCTGTCAGACGAGATAAATCGGGATAAATACGCCTTAGCGTGCGTTATTCGCCGTTTGGGAGAGAAATTATGATTTATTGGATCTTTTTAGGTTTGGCCATCGTGGCCGAAATTATCGGTACCTTGTCAATGAAATACGCCAGCATCAGCGGCGGCATGACCGGTCATATAGTGATGTATGTCATGATCACCGCATCGTATGTGATGCTGTCATTAGCGATAAAGCGTGTTGCCTTGGGTGTCGCTTATGCATTGTGGGAAGGTATCGGTATCCTGTTCATTACGCTGTTTAGCGTGTTGTGGTTTGATGAACCTATCTCGGCACTGAAAGTGTTGGGTTTGGTGACGTTAATTGCCGGTATCCTTTTGGTGAAGTCTGGTACTCGCAAACCACGAAAACAGGTCAGTCCGCGAGGTGACAACCATGCAACAGCTTGAGTTGTACCACATCGGTTTTTTAGGCTTGGCGATCGTGTTGGAAATTGTCGCTAACATCTTCCTGAAGATGTCTGACGGCTTCCGTAAAGTCTGGATGGGTCTCCTGTCTTTGCTGTCAGTACTGGGGGCATTCAGTGCGTTAGCACAGGCGGTAAAGGGAATTGACCTGTCGGTTGCCTACGCCCTGTGGGGCGGTTTTGGTATTGCCGCGACTATTGCTGCCGGTTGGATCTTGTTCGGTCAACGACTGAATGCCAAAGGTTGGATCGGTCTGGTGTTACTGTTGGCGGGGATGGTAATCATCAAGCTGGCTTAATCAACTGACAACAAGTAAAAAACCGCAGGCGCTATCGTCTGCGGTTTTTTGTTTTTACAGTGCGGCAATGATTTTGATTTCAACCTTGTACTTCGGGTTCATCAGCTTGGCTTGCACAGTACAGCGCACGGGGGCACTGCCTGCCACTACCCAGGCATCCCAGGCGGCATTCATCGCAGCAAAGTCGGCACCGTCCGCCAGAAAAATGGTGGCATCCAGCACTCGGCTTTTATCGGAACCCACACGGGCCAGGATCACGTCGATCGCTGCCAGGGCGTTGGCGGTTTGTGCTGTAGCGTCAGCATCCAGATTTTCGGGCACGCTGGTGTAATAGACGGTGTCGTTATGAACTACGGCTTCAGACCAGCGATCGGCAGGATCAATTCGTTCGATATTCATTCAGTTATCTCCATATCATCATCACCTTAAGGGTATCACAGCCATCGACAGAAATGCGCGACGTTAAACCCGCGTTGTTGTCTTCCCAGTGAGTGACTTAAGTCAACGCTTGGGGACAAGCGAGCCTGCTGCTAACGAAGACGTGAAAGCCATCGGGTAAAAGTCGGTGGTAGCCGTGCAGCAGGATTGGCATAATCAATGCTGAATTACATCGGCAGAGAGATAGCGTGACAGACGATTTCGCAACAGACGGCGCCCTGGCGCAGGCAATCAAAGGTTTCAAACCGCGTGAAGCACAGCGGCAGATGGCGGAAGCGGTCACCGAAGCCATTAACTTCAAGCAGGAGCTGGTGGTCGAAGCTGGCACCGGCACCGGTAAAACCTATGCCTACCTGGTACCGGCACTGCGGGCCGATCGTAAAGTGATTATCTCCACCGGTTCAAAAGCGCTGCAGGATCAGCTTTATGCACGCGATTTGCCTACTGTCGCTAAAGCGCTGAAGTACAAAGGCAAGATGGCGTTGCTGAAGGGGCGGTCAAACTATCTGTGTCTGGAACGTCTCGAGCAACAGTCGATGGCGGGCGGAGAGCTGGCTGGACAGGCGCTGATCGATTTGGTCCATCTGCGTAAATGGTCGTCAATGACCAAAGAGGGCGATATCAGTAGTTGTAGTGACGTCGCTGAAGACAGCTTCGTCTGGCCTTTGGTGACCAGCACCAACGATAACTGCCTGGGCAGTGACTGTCCACTGTATAAAGATTGCTTCGTGGTTAAGGCGCGTCGCCGTGCGATGGATGCTGATGTGGTGGTTGTGAACCACCATCTGTTCCTGGCGGATATGGTGGTGAAAGAGGGAGGCTTTGCTGAGTTGATCCCAGAAGCTGACGTGATGATCTTCGATGAAGCGCATCAGATCCCGGATATCGCCAGTCAGTACTTCGGCAAACAGCTCACTAGCCGCCAACTGCTGGATCTGGCCAAAGACATTTCCATTGCTTACCGTACCGAAGTTCGCGATGCCGCACAGCTACAAAAAAGTGCCGACCGGCTCAGCCAAAGTACGCAGGACTTCCGTTTGATGCTGGGTGAACCAGGCTTTCGCGGCAACCTGCGTGAGGTATTGAGCCAGCCAAACGTGCAACGTGCCTTACTGTTGCTCGATGACGCGTTGGAGCTGTGCTACGACGTGGTCAAACTGTCTCTTGGTCGTTCGGCTCTGCTGGACGCTGCCTTCGAGCGTGCCACGCTGTACCGTGCACGCCTCAAACGCTTGAAAGAGGTCAATGAGCCGGGTTTCAGCTACTGGTATGAGTGCAATTCACGCCATTTCGTGCTGGCGTTAACGCCGCTGACGGTGGCTGATCGCTTCCGTGAGCTGTTGGATGAAAAACCAGGCAGTTGGATTTTTACCTCGGCAACGTTGTCGGTGAATGAACAAATGGGGCATTTCACCGATCGTTTGGGTCTGAACAAAGCCAAAACGTTGTTGCTGGCCAGTCCGTTCGACTATGCAAAACAAGCCTTATTGTGTGTACCGCGCTTCCTGCCATCCCCGAATCAGCCTGGAGGCGCAAGGCAACTGGCACGCATGCTGCGTCCGTTGATTGAGGCCAATAACGGCCGCTGTTTCTTCCTTTGTACCTCGCACCAGATGATGCGTGAACTGGCGGAAGAGTTCCGCGCGACCATGACGTTGCCGGTTCTGCTGCAGGGGGAGACCAGTAAAGGACAACTGCTGGCGCAGTTTGTGGAGGCTGGTAATGCGCTGCTGGTGGCGACCAGTAGCTTCTGGGAAGGGGTGGACGTGCGTGGCGACGCATTGTCGTGTGTGATCATCGACAAATTGCCGTTTACCTCGCCTGACGATCCCTTGTTGAAAGCTCGGATTGAAGACTGTCGGTTACGTGGTGGCGATCCGTTTAACGACGTGCAACTGCCGGATGCGGTTATCACCCTCAAACAGGGCGTTGGCCGCTTGATCCGCGATACCGACGATCGCGGCGTATTGGTGATCTGTGATAACCGCTTGGTGATGCGACCGTATGGCGAAGTATTCCTCAACAGTTTACCGCCGACGCCACGTACCCGTGATATTGCCCAGGCGATTGCCTTCCTGCAGGCCGAGCGCTAGCGGATAGGCGTGACCACAGGGCTGTGCTACAATGCGCGCCCTGTATGAAAAACCCTGTTTTTTTCCCGCCTGAGGTTGGCATGTCCACGCGAATTTTAGCGATCGATACAGCGACGGAAGCCTGTTCCGTTGCGCTCTGGAATCAAGGCGAAATCCACGCCCTGTTTGAGCTGTGCCCACGTGAGCATACGCAACGCATTTTACCGATGGTGCAGCAAGTGCTGGCGGAATCCGGTGTAACCCTTAATCAGCTTGATGCTTTGGCCTTTGGCCGTGGGCCTGGCAGCTTTACCGGCGTGCGTATTGGCATTGGTATTGCGCAGGGACTGGCATTAGGGGCTGGGTTGCCATTGCTGGGTATTTCTACTTTGCAAACTATGGCAGAAGGGGCTTGGCGCGTCACTGGCGCAAACCGCGTTCTGGCAGCAATAGATGCACGCATGGGTGAGGTTTATTGGGGGCAGTTTGAACGTCAACAAGACGGTAGCTGGCTGGAAAGCGAAGGTGAAGCTGTGCTTTCTCCACCGCAGGCGCTGGAACGAGCGCAAGGTCTGCAAGGTGAATGGGCACATGTTGGCACTGGCTGGCAAACCTATCCTGACCTGGTTACGGGTTCTTCCTTAACCCTGCGGGATGGGCAAATACTGCTACCGCAGGCGGAAGATATGCTGCCGTTAGCACTGCAAGCTTGGCAAAAAGGGCTGGCAGTACAGGTAGAAAATGCCGAGCCGACTTACCTGCGCAATGAAGTCACCTGGAAAAAACTGCCTGGTCGCGAATAACCGAAGCCTATTGTGCATTGGTTGATGCCAGGAAATGAATGTCCTGCAACTTGCTTTGTGTATTGATGTCAAAGTTATAGCTATTTCAGGAGATTGCGACGATGTTAACTCACACTGTAAGTAAAAAAATGTCGCTGCTGGCCATTGCCTGCGGTGCGCTCGCTTTGTCGGGTTGTGTCACTGTGCCTGATGCGATCAAAGGCAGCACGGAAACGCCGGTGCAGCAGTTATCTTCGGTACAGAATGCGCCGAATCTGTTTGTGGGTGCTGAAGCTCGTTTTGGCGGTACCGTGGTGAATGTTGCGAACGAACAGGGACGGACCGTATTAGAAATCGCTACGGTGCCGCTAGATTCAGGCGCACGACCGATTTTGGGCGAACCGTCGCAGGGGCGGCTGCTGGCATCGGTTAACGGTTTCCTGGAGCCGGTTGACTTCAGAGGCCAGTTGGTTACCGTTGTCGGCCCGATCACGGGTGTAAGAGACGGTAAGATTGGTATGACGCCGTACAAATTTGTCACCATGAATGCCACCGGTTACAAACGTTGGCATCTCACCCAACAGGTCATGATGCCACCGGCGCCGATGGGGCCGTGGGGTTGGCGTAGCGGAACCTGGGGCCCCGGTTGGGGCGTGGGTTACGGCTGGTATAATCCTGGCCCGGCGCAGGTACAAACTATCGTTACCGAATAGTGTTCGCTTGATGTTAACAGTTTTTAGAGGGCGGCTCCGGCCGCCTTTTTCTTTTGGCGCAGGGAATTACCGCCAATTAGTGACGTACATCGCAACCTGAATAATGTTTAAAACTCAAACTGGTCTGCTGAGTTAAAATATTGTTATGGTTTAGCTGCGAGTTAGGGGCTGCGATGATGATAATGAGTAATGATTTCAGGAGTAATACCTTGGATAAGGTCTGGTTAAAACGTTACCCGGCAGATGTTCCGGCAGAGATCGATGCCGATCGTTATTCATCTTTGGTCGAAATGTTTGAGAATGCGGTTAAGCGTTATGCGGATCAACCGGCTTTCATCAACATGGGCGAAGTGATGACCTATCGTAAGCTGGAAGAGCGCAGTCGAGCCTTCGCAGCGTACTTGCAAAACGAGCTGGGCCTGCAGAAAGGCGATCGTGTCGCTTTGATGATGCCTAATCTTTTGCAGTATCCGATCGCGCTGTTTGGTATTTTGCGTGCCGGTATGGTGGTGGTAAACGTTAACCCGCTGTATACGCCGCGCGAGCTGGAGCACCAGCTGAATGACAGCGGGGCCAGTGCCATCGTCATCGTTTCCAACTTTGCTCATACGCTGGAAAAAGTGGTGTTCAACACCCAAGTAAAACATGTGATCCTGACGCGCATGGGCGACCAGCTCTCTACGGCGAAAGGCACCTTGGTTAACTTCGTGGTGAAATACATTAAGCGACTGGTCCCCAAATATCATCTGCCTGCTGCGATTTCTTTCCGCAGCGCACTGCAACGCGGGCGCCGCCAGCAGTATGTTAAGCCTGATATCATCAACTCTGATTTGGCGTTTTTGCAGTATACCGGTGGTACGACCGGCGTGGCGAAAGGCGCGATGTTGACACACCGTAATATGCAGGCGAACGTAGCACAGGCTAAAGCCGCCTACGAGCCACTGTTCCGTGACGGTCAGGAGCTGATTGTCACCGCATTACCGCTTTACCACATCTTTGCATTAACCGTGAATTGCCTGCTGTTTATCGAGCTAGGCGGCCGCAATCTTCTGATCACTAACCCGCGCGATATTCCAGGGTTAGTGAAGGAGCTGGGGCGCTATCCGTTTACCGCGCTAAGCGGGGTCAATACCTTGTTCAATGCGCTGCTCAATAATAGCGATTTCCATCAATTGGATTTCTCGACGCTGCGTTTTTCAGTAGGCGGAGGCATGTCGGTGCAAAAAGCCGTGGCGGACAGATGGGAAGAAACTACTGGTAAGCACTTGCTGGAAGGCTATGGTCTGACAGAATGCGCACCGTTGGTCACCTGTAACCCACATGACTTAAAACACTATAGCGGCAGCATCGGCTTGCCGGTGCCTTCTACTGATATTCGGTTGGTGGATGATAATGGCAATGATGTTGCGGTAGGTGAGCCGGGTGAACTGTGGGTCAAAGGGCCGCAAGTTATGTTAGGCTACTGGCAACGGCCGGATGCGACGGATGAAGTATTAAAAGATGGCTGGCTCGCGACCGGTGATATCGTTACAGTGGATGACATGGGCTTTGTGCGCGTCGTCGATCGTAAGAAAGACATGATTCTGGTGTCTGGGTTTAACGTTTACCCGAACGAGATCGAAGAAGTGGTCAGTCAGCATCCAAAAGTGTTGGAATGCGCGGCGATTGGCGTGCCGAATGACGTATCCGGTGAAACGGTTAAGATCTGCGTGGTGAAGAAAGACGCATCTCTGACCAAAGAAGAGCTGTTGACCCATTGCCGTCGGCAGCTTACCGGGTATAAAGTGCCTAAAATTGTTGAGTTCCGCGACGAGTTGCCGAAGTCTAACGTCGGTAAAATTTTGCGGCGAGAACTGCGTGATGAGCAGAAAAAACCTGTGGCGGCCAATGCCGCCTAGGTCATCATCCACGCCTTACAGATCAACAACGCCGGTGAATGCCGGCGTTGTTGTGTTTGAATCATGAAAGCGACCAAGAGAATGACGTTTTGAACTATCAGTTGATCACTACCGATGCCGGATTGCAGCAGGTCTGCGAGCAGGCGAAAAAGCATGCCCAGATTGCGCTGGACACCGAATTTGTCAGAACGCGCACCTACTATCCTCAGTTAGGTCTGATTCAGTTATACGACGGTGAACAACTTTCCCTGATTGACCCTTTGCCAATCAAGCAATGGCAGCCGTTTATCGAGTTGCTCAGTGACACCCAGATAGTGAAGTTCCTGCATGCCGGCAGTGAGGATTTAGAAGTGTTCCTCAATGCGTTCAAAACGCTGCCGACGCCGATGGTGGATACCCAGATCCTGGCAGCCTTTACTGGTCGACCATTATCGTGCGGTTTTGCGACGTTAGTGTCGGAATATATGCAGGTGGATCTGGATAAAAGCGAAGCCCGTACCGACTGGCTCGCTCGCCCACTGACAGAAAAACAATGTGTCTACGCTGCGGCTGATGTGTTCTATCTGTTGCCAATGGCTAAACAGCTCGTGCAGGAGACGGAGGAGGCTGGTTGGACGGCAGCTGCAAGCAATGAATGCCTGTTGTTGTGTCAACGCCGTAGCGAGACGTTGGCGCCGGAATTGGCCTACCGTGAAATCACCAATGCCTGGCAATTACGTCCGCGTCAGTTGGGGTGTTTGCAGAAACTGGCGGAATGGCGCCTGCGTCAGGCCCGTGAACGCGATCTGGCAGTGAATTTCGTGGTACGTGAAGAGAATCTCTGGCAAGTGGCGCGTCATATGCCCACTTCTTTAGGGGAACTGGACTCACTGGGCTTAAGCGGCCCGGAAATTCGCTATCACGGTAAAACATTATTGGCATTGGTTGCTGAAGCCGCCGAGCTGGATGAATCCGTCCTGCCTGAACCATTGTCGAACCTGGTCGATCAACCTGGTTATAAGAAGGTGTTCAAGGAAATCAAAGCGGCGATCGTCATTGTTAGTGAGCAAAGTGGGCTGAGCAGCGAATTGCTGGCATCACGTCGGCAGATTAATCAGTTGCTGAATTGGCATTGGAAATTGAAAGGTGGCGACAACTTGCCAGAATTAGTCAGCGGTTGGCGAGGTGATTTATTATCGACGCCGCTTCAGGACATTCTGAAGGATTATTAATCGGATTTAAAAAGTCAGGGCAGGGTAAGGAAACACTGCTCTGATTATTTATTAGGAATAATTGAAGTACTGACTCTTACTACCAGCATTTACTCTAAACAACAGTGACGCAAGATTAATTGAGATTAATCCCAAAGGGTAAAAATGATAATTGGGTCTTTTTTATCTCAATAACTGGGTATGCATACAGTTACCCCCTGCAAGAAAATATACAGGGGGTAATTAATGCGTCACACTCATTTAGTTACTTCTTCCGATTCCGGTAATGTCACGTTGAGTTCAAGTACCGAAATATCATCCCCTTTCTGCTCAAACTGCACGTGCAGCATCTCAGGGTCGATTTGGATGTATTTGCAAATTACCGCCAGAATATCGCGTTTTAAATCAGGTAGATACGGGGGCTCACTGTCCCCGCGACGACGTTCTGCGACGATAATCTGCAGCCGTTCCTTGGCTATATTGGCTGTCTGCTTTTTGCGGGACAGAAAGAAGTCTAGTAATGCCATGGTTTATCCCCCAAAAAGGCGTTTCAGGAAACCCTTCTTCTCTTCTTCAATGAAGCGGAAGGGGCGTTCTTCCCCTAACAAGCGGCTAACGGTATCGTCATAGGCTTTACCGGCATCTGATTCAGCATCAAGAATTACCGGTTCACCCTGGTTAGATGCCCGCAGTACGGACTGATCTTCCGGGATAACGCCGACCAGTGGAATGCGCAGGATTTCCAGCACGTCTTCCATGCTCAGCATGTCGCCACGGCTAACGCGGCCTGGGTTATAACGGGTCAACAGCAAGTGTTCTTTAATGGCTGACTCGCCACGTTCTGCACGACGGGATTTGGAAGACAGAATACCGAGGATACGGTCAGAGTCACGTACCGAGGAGACTTCCGGGTTGGTTGTAATGATGGCTTCGTCAGCAAAGTACAAGGCCATCAGTGCACCAGTTTCGATCCCTGCTGGAGAGTCACAGACCACAAAATCAAAATCCATCTCGCCCAAATCGTTGAGGATCTTCTCAACGCCATCGCGGGTCAGCGCGTCTTTATCACGTGTTTGCGATGCTGGCAGGATAAAGAGGTTTTCCGTGCGTTTGTCTTTGATTAACGCTTGATTCAGTGTGGCATCACCCTGAATGACGTTAACGAAATCGTAAACAACCCGGCGTTCACAGCCCATGATCAGGTCAAGATTCCGCAAACCGATATCGAAATCGATTACCACGGTTTTCTTCCCTTTTTGGGCTAAGCCGGTAGCGATGGCCGCGCTTGAAGTGGTCTTGCCAACGCCCCCTTTACCCGATGTAACAACAATAATGCGTGCCATGAAATGGATTCCTTGTCAAAAGGGCTTAATTTAAAGGTTGTATGGTTAAAGCGTTATCCAACAGGCTGAGTCGTACGGCCTGCCCGACATAATCGGACGGGATTTGGTCGCTCAACCAGTACTGCCCTGCGATAGAGACTAGCTCAGCACCCAGGTGCGTGCAAAAAATCTGGCACTGTGTATCACCGGATGCCCCGGCCAGCGCACGACCTCGCATCATGCCATAGACGTGAATATTGCCATCGGCAATTAATTCGGCGCCGGCGCTGACGCTGCTGGTCACAATCAGATCGCTATTGCGGGCATAAATCTGTTGGCCGGAACGGACAGGAGCACTGATGATGCGCGTCTTGGCGGGGGCGTTGGGATCCACCACTGGGACAGGCGCGGGAGCCGGTTCCTGGGCAGCCATCTTTTGGCCTTTGCCTTCGTTCAATAACGGCAGCCCGGCACGGGCTATTGCACGTTTTTGCCGCTCATCTCTGCAACCGCTGATACCTACAACGCGCAGTCCTGCTGCCGTGACAGCCTGTTGAAGTTCTTTCCAGTTTGCGTCGCCGTTCAGCGTCGCAACGTTGATAACAACAGGGGCATTTTTCAAAAAAGCGGGCGCTTGCTCCACTTTTTCCACTAATGCCTGACGTATTACCTCGGGTTCCGAATTATACAAATGAACAACCGATAGGGTAAAACTGCTGCCTTTTAGCTCAATTGGCGATTGTGACATCTATCCTGACTCAGTCTCAGCAACTTTAAATCCCCGGAATACCAATCGGGGTGCGATATTCCGAAGTACTATAAGCATGTTATAGTCAGAGTTATATCCAGGCAAGACGCTGCCCCAATTAAATAGAGTTAAAAACATGCTTTGTGTGATCTATAGAAGCTCGAAACGCGATCAAACTTATCTTTATGTCGAAAAAAAAGACGATTTCTCTCGCGTGCCTGAAGATCTGATGAAAAGTTTCGGTACGCCACAATTGGCCATGATGCTTTCGCTTGAAGGTCGGGAAAAGTTAGCCTCGGCGGATATTGAAAAAGTGAAGGAAGCCCTGAAAGAAGAAGGGTTTTATCTGCAGGTTCCACCGCCGTTGGAAAATTTATTAAACCAGCATTTGTCTAACGATAAAAAATAACCGTCGTTGGCGCACAGGGGCTACGCTGGATCAGTAACCCTAAACTGACAAAGGAGCTGTGTAATGAGATTGTCGGCGATAACGACGGTGTTGACTCTGCTGGCGCTGGGATGTGTTGGCCAGCAGGTCGGGGCGCAGGTTGTGACTCCTCAGCAGGCCACTTTACCGGGGGTAACCAACCCGCCGGCCCAGAGCACGCTTGCCGAAACCGGCCGTGATCCTGCGCAGTTTCCCGCTTATGTTGAGCAGCTAAAACGCCAAGCATTGGCGAAAGGCATCAGCCCGGCCGTCGTTGAAAGTGCTTTTGCCAGTGTGCATTTTGTTGATCGGGTCATAAAGGCAGATCGCAGTCAGCCAGAAAAGAAAATTACGCTGGATGATTATCTTAAGCGAGTATTGCCGCCAGCCAAGATTGCGCAAGGGCGAACCTTATACCGGCAGTACCAGACGCAGCTGTCGCACATCACTGCACGTTATGGTGTGCCAGGACGTTATGTGGTGGCGCTGTGGGGAATGGAAAGTGCCTTTGGCAAGATTCAGGGGCGTGAAGATGTGATATCCGCGCTTGCCACGTTGGCGTTTGAAGGGCGTCGTGAGGCGTTCTTCAGTCAACAGTTAATGGCGGCGTTGCAAATCCTCGAACAGGGGCATGTTAGCCGTGAACAGCTGAAAGGCTCTTGGGCTGGTGCGATGGGCCAGTGCCAGTTTATGCCGACGTCGTTCCTTCACTATGCGGTGGATGGCGATGGGGACGGCCGTATTGATATTTGGAACAACGTTGATGATGTGTTTGCTTCTACGGCCCATTATCTGTCGAGTGAAGGCTGGGAGCCGGGTGTCGGTTGGGGGCGAGAGGTTACATTGCCTGCCGGTTTCGACACCGATAATGTGGGGTTGAAAGATAGTCAGGCGCATAGCGTGAATGAATGGCAAAAGCGTGGTGTGCGTCGCCCTGACGGTTCGGCTCTGCCGCATTCTACCTTACGCGGTTGGGTAATCACTCCGGATGACATGCAAGGGCGTGCATTCCTGGTTTATGATAACTTCCGCACAATTATGCACTGGAATCGCTCTTACTATTTTGCGATCGGTGTGGGTATGATGGCTGACGGCATCGGGCAATAGATAAAGACCACGGTGCCTCCACCAGCGCGTGGAATAACGGGCTTAGCATGCTAAGCCCCTACATGATTGTAGGGAGAGGCGGTATGTATCAACATAGAGACTGGCAGGGTTCATTACTTGATTTTCCAG
Source organism: Serratia grimesii NBRC 13537 (assembly GCF_001590905.1). Classification (GTDB taxonomy): domain Bacteria; phylum Pseudomonadota; class Gammaproteobacteria; order Enterobacterales; family Enterobacteriaceae; genus Serratia; species Serratia grimesii. Next base: position 42,912 of record NZ_BCTT01000003.1, on the reverse strand, counting down.
TGAATAAAGTGGTTTGTGTCGGCAGTAATTACGCTGACCACATCAAGGAAATGGGCAGTGCAACCTCTGCGGAACCGGTAGTTTTTATTAAGCCCGAAACGGCGCTCTGTGATATCCGTCAGCCGGTGGCGATCCCCAAAGAGTTCGGTTCGGTGCACCATGAAGTGGAGCTGGCAGTGCTGATTGGCACGCCGTTAAAACAAGCGAATGAAGATCGTGTGGCTCGTGCTATCGCCGGATACGGTGTTGCGCTTGATCTGACATTGCGTGAATTGCAAGCCGGCTTTAAGAAAGCGGGGCAACCTTGGGAAAAAGCCAAGGGGTTTGATGGATCCTGTCCGATATCCGGTTTCATTCCTGTGGCAGAGTTTGGTGATCCGCAAAACGCAGAACTGTCCCTGACGGTTAATGATCAAGTACGTCAGCAGGGCAATACCCGTGACATGATTACGCCGATCTTACCGCTGATCAGTTACATGAGCCGTTTTTTCACGTTGCGTGCTGGCGACATTATTCTCACCGGTACACCGCAAGGCGTTGGCCCAATGAGTTCGGGTGACATGTTGAAAATCACGCTCAACGGTAAATCACTAACGACACGTGTGATTTAAAACTACATTGAAACAACGTAAAAAGGCCCCACGGGGCCTTTTGTTTTTTCGGTTATAGCTGAGTAAATGGTTTATTTACGGCCCAGCAAGAAACCGAAAACAATGCCAACAGCAGCGGCGATGGCCACACCTGCCAGTGGATTGGATTCAACCTGGGTCCGCACCGTATCGGCCGCATCGCGTGCTGCGTAGCTGGCCTGAGAGGCGTATTTACGGGCCGCGCCTTTAACCTGATGTTCTGGCGAGTCTGTGGCTTTACCAAAGGCTTCCTGCACGGCGCCGGCAGCTTCATTCACTTTATCTTCTGCTTTTCCAAACATATTTGGCTCCCTATTTCGTATAAAGGCGAACATTAACCATAGCAGGATTATGCTGCTTAGGGCGGCGTAACGTGCTTTATGAGATGAATCTTATCTTGAGACTGAGAACGGGCTTATTCGACCATGAGAAAAAACGAAAGGTGATGGGTCTGCGATTTGTACGTATAATTGAGCGATAAGTTCGGTGTTCTAAACCACCGAAAACATAGAGTAATCGCCCGACAGTGATGTCGTGCAATGTTGAATACCGTTGTTTTAAATAGCGTTTTTTTTAAGCGATACTTTGTTATCGCTATGATTATATAGTGTTTTCAGCCTTCCTATCTGGCTGGGATATCTATATAGTGCACCCTCAAAACCTGTACGCAGGTTATCTATTCATTTACCTATACCGGACGCGAACATGTCACAAACCCCTTTTTGGCAACAAAAAACGCTGGCGGAAATGTCAGAACAAGAGTGGGAATCGCTGTGCGACGGTTGTGGGCAATGCTGTCTGAATAAGCTGATCGACGAAGACACCGACGAGATTTATTTCACCAACGTAGCCTGTAACCAGCTGAACATTAAATCGTGCCAGTGCCGCAATTATGAGCGCCGCTTTGAGCTGGAAGAGGATTGCATCAAGTTGACGCGTGAAAATCTTACGACTTTCGACTGGTTGCCACCGACGTGTGCATATCGCCTGATTGGTGAAGGTAAGCCTTTATTTCCGTGGCATCCGCTGGTTAGCGGCTCCAAGGCGGCGATGCACGGTGAACGTATTACCGTACGCCATATTGCCGTACGCGAAAGTGAAGTGGTGGACTGGCAGGATCACATCCTGAACAAACCAAGCTGGGCACGCTGAGACGTCGAGAAGAAAAGGATTCCATTAGGTAGGAAATCGCCAGGGCTTTGCACGTGGTGATTCCTACCAAATTGGCGTTTGACATGCTCAACGGCCTCCAGTCATGTATTTTATTGATAATGATTTTCATTACCTGTGAGTTAGACTGAGCTTTATACTTTTGCCAACAGGGTGTTGCTATGTTGAAGCCTTTGATGTTCTTTATTATCTTCATTCTCAGTGCGTGTACATCGCCCGATGCAGCACAAGGCCCCAAACCAAAACTTTTGTCTCGAGTCTTACCGGTTTATCCAATCTATGCTCATGACCATCAAATAGAGGGTTATGTTAAAGTGCGGTTTGATGTTGGGAGCGATGGGAAAATTAGTGAGGTTAGAATTATCGATTCAAAACCTCGCGGACTCTTTGATGATAAGGCTATTATCGCGATGGCACAGTGGCGATATGAAAAAAACAAGCCGTATAAGAATATGAGCTCAACCATACACTTTAAAATGTCTAAGTGATAAAAGCGTGTTGACTCGTGATTAACCGCGACCAGTGCATCGGTGCCGATGCAGCTTCCTCTCCGTTTCTCCTGTGCATGCCCGAATCGTACCGCTCGACATGAAAATGCTACAGAGATCAGGACACCATTCGCGTAGGGGTGTTATCAGACGTTATGCGGCTCGTGGTAGAGGAGAGTGGGGATATTCAGAGGTGAACGTATTTAAACCGATTTGGTGAGATAATAAAGAAAAAAGCCCCTGCAAAGATGAGGGGCAAGACACACAACAACACCAGGGAAATCGGTGATACTAACTTGCAGATACTATAAGGATTTTTCGGCAAAACTTCATCAAAATATTGATGCAATAATGCATCACTATGATGAGTTTTTTTGTATAAAGCAGATGAGTTAGAACACTGAATGTCTCAGCCTCTCACGCCGTTCATCCCGAACGCGTAATTTATTAGCCCCCACATGCGACTTTTCACGCTACTAACTTAATGTTATGTAAATTACGTACTGAAACCTGTTCGGATGCTTCTTTTTATACATAAGGTTAGGTAGTTTGACCGCTCTCACGCTAAGTTCCGAGAGTAAAATAATGAAAATGATACGTCTGTTTGCCGTGGCTGGTGCGCTGATTGTGGTTGTTTATTACCTTACACATACTTAATACCGACTTACCTCTGAAGATCATCAATAACTCGATAAAAAACGGCGCCCTGGGGCGCCGTTTTTTATTCTTTTGCGCTTAGCGGCCAAACAGGTCGCGACGTCGCGGGCGGACAAATTGCGCGAGCAGCACGATAATGGCGAACAACAGATACGCAGTGAAGATGCCGACCAGCCACTGTGGCATTTCCAGTGTCAGGAACTCCCATTGGCGCACAGAGCAATCACCTGACGCATGGAACACGGCTGGCAGCCATTTATCCAGCGGCAGCCAGGAAGGGAAGCTGACGAAGAAATCACAGGTATTAAACGGCGAAGGATGCAGCTGGATCATGGTGTGTTTCCACGCCAGTTGCAGGCCTTCCCAGGCACTGTAAATCCACAGCAGAATAGCGACATAGCGCAGTGGCGTTTTTGGCGCAATGGCACCAAGCAGTGAGGCACCCAGAATACCAAACAACGCGCAGCGTTCGTAAATGCACATCACACAGGGTTGCAGCAGCATTACGTGCTGAAAGTAGAGTGCAACTAATTCCAGTACCAATGCAGTCAGGGCCATCAACAGCCAAGCACCGCGCCCCTGCGAGCAACGGTTAAAGAATTGCAACATATATTTATTCTTCCATGCAGTAAGCAATTGAACCGGCAGTGTAAACCAATTCAACCCCGCTGCCAGCCACCTGGAGCGTATTCAGCACAAAAATAGTCGCTGACAGCGGGGAGGGTAACACGATCAATGTGCAGCAGCGTCAATCGACGGTAGCGTCAACCAGTGCCACTGGGTTAACAGGTCAGTCATTGGGGCCAGAGTGAATTGCACGCACAGCAAGCCGACAAGGGTTAAGACCACAGTATAGGGTAAAGCCATCCATACCATACGCCCGTAGGACAAGCGTACCAAGGGAGCCAGCGCTGAGGTGAGCAGGAACAAGAATGCCGCTTGGCCATTCGGTGTGGCGACCGACGGTAAATTGGTTCCGGTGTTAATGGCAACCGCCAGCATTTCGAACTGTTTGAGCGAAATAGCACCGTTTGCAAATGCCGTGCGTGCCTCATTGATATACACCGTGCCGACGAACACGTTATCAGAAACGGAAGACAGTAAGCCGTTAAATAGATAAAACAGCGACAGCTGAGATGAAGGGTCAGCCTGCAATACAAATTGGATGATCGGAGTGAACAAATGTTGTTCAATGATTACCGCCACCACGGTGAAAAATACCGTCAGAAGGGCGGTAAAGGGCAGTGCCTCCTGGAAGGCTTTGCCAATGGCGTGTTCATCGGTGACGCCGCACAGAGAGGTTGCGAGGATAATCACCGACAGGCCAATCAGGCCAACTTCCGCAAGGTGAAAGGCCAACGCGACAACCAGCCAAACGCCAATCAGCGCCTGAACCACCAGCCTAATCTGTTCTTGTTTACTGCGTCCGGCGGTAGCCTGACGATCAAACTCTGTCAGCACTTCGCGCACGCGGTCCGGCAGTTTTGCACCGTACCCGAAGACGCAGAAACGCTCGACCAGCAGACAGACCAACAGACCACAGACCAACACCGGCAGCGTCACTGGTGCCATGCGCAGGAAAAAGTCGACAAATCCCCAGTCTGCACTTTTGGCGATGATCAGGTTTTGCGGTTCGCCAACCATGGTCATCACCCCCCCTAACGCGGTCCCAACGCCTGCGTGCATCAGCAGGCTACGCAGGAACGCACGGAATTGCTCGAGTGTTTGTTTGTTATCCTCACTTACCAATGTGCTGTCGTCACCAACATCGGCATTACTGTCAGTTCGGTTCGACACCACGTTGTGGTAAATCGAATAAAACCCGGTCGCGACGCTGATAACCACCGCGACTACCGTCAGTGCATCGAGGAAGGCTGACAATAGCGCTGCCGCAAAACAGAATGCCAAAGAAAGTAGCATTTTAGAGCGAATGTTTAACAGTAGCTTGGTGAAGACGAACAGCAACAACTGCTTCATGAAGTAAATACCTGCCACCATAAATACCAGCAACAGCAGGACATCCAGATTATGAGCAATTTCCTCGCTCACACGGTCGGGGCTGGTCATACCGATCAGCACGGCCTCAATTGCCAGCAGACCGCCCGGTAGCAGCGGGTAGCACTTTAGCGCCATTGCCAGAGTGAAAATAAATTCAACGACAAAGAGCCAACCTGCAATGAAAGGATCGACGAAAAAGAAAACCAGCGGATTGACCACCAAGAAAATGAGAATGGCCAGTTTGTACCAGTCAGGTGATTGCCCAAGGAAGTTTTTCACCAGGGCACTGCGTAAGGTTGTTTCCATTATGCGTTACACGTCCTGAAAATAAGTTATCGCATATTACCCTAACAATGCTGCCGGGGCAGATGCAACATGGGCTTGCTTTACGACGTGAAATTTCTCTGACGCGGTGTTTTTGCACAATTTTTGCCACTTTATGCACAGTTTCGTTTAATGTTTTTCGCTCACGCTATGTCATGCTTTGGCGATCTGGTATGATCAGCCGACTACTATTACTGATTATCGTCGCTACGGAACGTCAAACACATGGTCATAAAGGCGCAGAGTCCTGCCGGTTTCGCGGAAGAATACATTATCGAGAGTATCTGGAATAATCGCTTCCCCCCTGGCTCTATTTTGCCCGCGGAGCGTGAGCTTTCAGAGTTGATTGGTGTTACACGCACCACGTTACGCGAAGTTTTACAACGCCTGGCCCGTGATGGCTGGCTGACCATTCAACATGGCAAACCGACCAAAGTAAATAATTTCTGGGAAACATCTGGCCTCAATATTCTTGAGACAGTGGCACGTCTTGATCACCAAAGTGTCCCTCAATTGATCGACAACCTGCTGTCTGTTCGCACCAATATTGCGGCGATCTTTATTCGCGCAGCGGTGCGTAATCATCCAGAGGCCGCTCAGGAAGTGCTGGCGAAAGCCACCCAAGTGGAAGATCAGGCGGATGCATTCAATCTGTTGGACTACGAAATTTTCCGTGGTTTGGCGTTTGCCTCAGGCAACCCGATTTACGGTCTGATCTTCAACGGCCTAAAAGGCTTGTACACCCGTGTTGGCCGTTACTACTTCTCAAACCCGGAGTCTCGCAAGCTGGCGCTGACTTTCTATAGCAAGCTGTCGACGCTGTGTCATGAGAAGTCATATGATCAGGTCATGGACTGCGTGCGTAACTACGGTAAAGATAGCGGCGCCATTTGGCAAAGCATGCAAGGCACTATGCCAAGCGACCTGACCGAAGCCCGTCGTTAGAAGTCTTCCCGTATGATGTAAAAGGGGCGCCAGTGGCGCCCCTTTTGTTATGGTTGCAAGGTTATAACGGTGTCGGTCGTGGTGGGCACCGTTCCAATAGCTCGACGCTGCCATCTTCGTTTTGCTGTTCCAAAATAATGTCGAACCCCCACAGACGGTGCAGGTGTTTCATTACCTCACGCCGACTTTTGTCCAGAGGCGCACGGTCCTGCGGGATATAACGCAGCGTTAACGAGCGATCACCACGTAAATCCACATTCCAGATCTGAATGTTAGGTTCATGATCACTCAGGTTATATTGCGCCGAAAGCTCTTCGCGGATTGCCCGGTAGCCTGCTTCATTGTGGATCGCCGCAATTTCCAGATAGTTATTACGGTCGTCATCCAGCACGGTGAACAGCCGGAAGTCACGCATGATTTTCGGTGACAGGAACTGGCTGATGAAACTTTCATCCTTAAAGTCACGCATGGCGAAGTGCAGTGTTTCCAACCAGTCTTTACCGGCAATGTCCGGGAACCAATAACGGTCTTCCTCTGTCGGCGATTGGCAAATGCGTTTGATATCCTGGAACATGGCAAAGCCCAGTGCATACGGGTTAATACCGTTGTAATAAGGGCTGTTGTAAGGCGGTTGATACACCACGTTAGTATGGCTGTGCAAAAACTCCAGCATAAAACGTTCGGTTACCCGACCTTCATCGTACAGATGATTAAGGATGGTGTAGTGCCAGAATGTCGCCCAACCTTCGTTCATCACCTGCGTTTGCTTTTGCGGATAAAAATACTGGCTCACTTTACGCACAATGCGCAGAACCTCACGTTGCCATGGTTCCAGCAGCGGAGCATTTTTCTCCATGAAATAGAGGATATTTTCCTGAGGTTCACTTGGATAGCGGCGAGCCTGCTCTGGTGCCTCTTCACGTTCGACACGCGGCAGGGTTTTCCATAGCGTATTTACCTGGCTCTGCAGGTACTCTTCGCGGCTTTTTTGTCGGGCTTTTTCTTCGACCAATGAGATCTTCTGAGGTCGTTTGTAACGATCAACACCGTAGTTCATCAAGGCGTGGCAGGAGTCGAGAAGCTTCTCCACCTCTTCAACGCCATAGCGTTCTTCGCACTGACTGATGTAGTGACGGGCGAACAGCAGATAATCGACGATAGAACTGGCATCGGTCCAACTGCGGAACAGATAGTTATTCTTGAAAAAGGAGTTGTGCCCGTAGCAGGCATGCGCCATCACCAACGCCTGCATGGTGATGGTATTTTCTTCCATCAGATACGCAATGCAGGGATTAGAGTTGATCACGATTTCATAGGCCAAGCCTTGCTGCCCATGTTTATAACGCTGCTCGGTCTCAATGAATTTTTTACCGAATGACCAATGGGTATAGTTAATCGGCATGCCGACGCTCGAATAAGCGTCCATCATCTGTTCTGAGGTGATGACCTCGATCTGATGAGGGTAGGTGTCGAGCTTGTAATGTTTGGCCACGCGATCGATGTGCTCCAGGTACACCTGCAGCAGTTCGAACGACCAGTCCGGTCCATCACTCAGACGTTTATCTTCCTTGACCTTGTCATGTGTTGAAGTAGTCATCAGCGCACCCTCGTTATTACGGACCTTGCTCAAACGGCAGACCCTAGATCAATCGTAGCTCAATCTGGGCAGAGGGAATAATGATATAAAGCTTAAAAATTCAACGATCTGACTCATCGATTCCCAATGAGGACGTGCCAGAGGGATTTTCTTGTGAGTTTTTTCTGCTGAGGAGGGCTGGAAGGCCTGCAAAAGGTTGTGGCAGTTTAATCCTGTTTTTATGGTTTTTTATCCTGCCGTAACGCCGTTGTTTCATTTTTATATTCTGTTAAATCCATGTTGCATGCCATGGTTTTTTTCTGTGCTGTCAATGATGTCATTGCTAGCATATTGGTCATTGTTTCGCTCTTAAATCGGGCTTTCACAACATCTTATCGCTATTTATAGGTAGCTATTGCAAAAGAACCGGCCATGAACGATAAATTAATTGTGAATGTTGTCACGTTTGATGACTAAGATGTTGGACGGATTTTTCCACTGAGTTAATTTCCTGTGAGCAGAAGATTATGCTTTGTGATGCCTTGAGCTGGAGTCAGCGATGCGAGTGGTAATTTTAGGTAGTGGAGTTGTTGGTGTTGCGAGTGCCTGGTATTTGGCGAAGGCGGGGCATGAGGTCACGGTTATTGATCGTCAGCCTGGTCCTGCGATGGAAACCAGCGCGGCAAATGCCGGGCAAATCTCACCGGGTTATGCAGCTCCGTGGGCTGCGCCGGGTGTGCCACTGAAGGCGATTAAGTGGATGTTCCAGCGCCACGCGCCGCTGGCTGTTCGTCTTGATGGCAGCAGTTTCCAGCTGAGCTGGATGTGGCAGATGCTAAAAAACTGCAACACTGAACACTATATGACCAATAAAGGGCGGATGGTGCGGTTGGCGGAATACAGTCGTGACTGTATCAAGGCACTGCGCCAGGAAACCGGCATCCAGTACGAAGGCCGCCAAGGCGGTACGCTGCAATTGTTCCGAACCCAGCAACAGTTTGAAAGTGCGGCGAAGGACATTGCTGTACTGGAAGATGCCGGCGTGCCTTACAAGCTGTTGGAAGCCAACCAACTGGCTAGCGTTGAGCCTGCATTGGCACAGGTAGCCCATAAGCTGACCGGGGGTCTTCAACTGCCAAACGACGAAACCGGTGATTGCCAACTGTTTACCCAGCAACTGGCTAAACTGGCGCAGCAAGCAGGAGTTACCTTTTTGTATAACCGCAGCGTTGATCGCTTGCTGGTGGAAGGCGACAAAATCAGTGGTGTGCAATGCGGCGGTGAAATCTTCAAGGCTGACAGCTATGTGGTGGCTTTCGGCTCCTATTCCACTGCGCTGCTGCGCGACCTGGTGTCGATCCCTGTATATCCGCTGAAGGGCTATTCACTGACCATCCCGATTACGGATGAGGCTGCGGCCCCATTCTCGACGGTTCTGGATGAAACCTACAAAATCGCCATTACTCGTTTTGACCAGCGTATACGTGTCGGCGGCATGGCGGAGATTGTTGGTTTTAATACGCAGCTTGAGCAAAAGCGGCGGGAGACACTTGAGATGGTTGTGCGTGATCTTTACCCTAATGGTGGGCGAGTTGAAGAAGCGACCTTCTGGACCGGTCTGCGCCCGATGACGCCGGATGGCACACCGATTGTCGGTAAAACGTCGCTGAAAAACCTGTTCCTGAACACCGGGCACGGCACCTTGGGTTGGACAATGGCCTGCGGTTCTGGCCAGCTACTTTCTGATCTCATCTCTGGTATCACGCCGGCTATTCCTTCAGACGACTTGGGGGTGGCGCGCTACAGCGCTGGATTTCGTAACCTCTATGCCGGTCCTTTAAATGATGTGCATCCCGCGCGTTAAAAACCTAATTTATTGACGTGATTGTCACGGGCGTTGGCCCGTGACTGCATTCGCAGGCCCGTAGGAGTGCCCATGCCTCGCCCGATTTCCGCCACGCTGCACCTTGGCGCATTTGAAAATAACTTGCAGGTTGTTCGTCGTTTTGCACCCAGTGCTAAAGTCTGGTCGGTAGTAAAGGCCAATGCCTATGGGCACGGTATTAAACACATTTGGCGCAGTCTGGCACAGACCGACGGTTTTGCTCTGTTGGATCTCGCCGAAGCCATTACATTGAGAGAGTCGGGCTGGCAGGGGCCGATTCTGCTGCTGGAAGGTTTCTTCAAGTCGCAAGATTTGGCCCTGATCGATCACTACCGTTTGACGACGTCAGTGCACAGTGATTGGCAATTGTCGGCGATAGCTGAGGCTAAACTGTCGGCGCCGCTAGATGTTTATCTAAAAGTGAATAGCGGTATGAATCGCTTGGGATTTGTACCGGAACGTTTGCACTCCGTTTGGTTAAAAGCGCGGGAGATAAGCAATATTGCGAATATGACGGTAATGAGCCATTTTGCCACCGCTGACGGCCCTCAGGGTGTAGTAGAGCAAATGGCGACCGTTGAAGATGCTGCGTCGCTTATTCCGTTGCCGCGTTGTTTGGCTAATTCTGCTGCCACGCTGTGGCACCCAGAAACCCACGGTAGCTGGGTGCGGCCAGGCATTGTGCTCTATGGGGCTTCGCCTAGTGGGCAATGGCGTGACATTGCTGATAGCGGTTTGCAGCCCACCATGACGCTGAGCAGCGAAATTATTGGTATTCAAACGCTGAAGCGCGGTGATCAGGTTGGCTATGGTTGGCGATACCGTGCCGAGGGCGCGCAACGTATCGGCGTAGTTGCTTGTGGTTATGCGGACGGTTATCCGCGCCATGCGCAGACCGGGACACCTGTCTGGGTAGACGGTGTGCTGACGAGAACGCTAGGTACGGTTTCGATGGATATGCTGGTGGTTGATCTGACGCCTTGCCCCGATGCGGGTATCGGGGCGGAAGTTGAGCTTTGGGGGCAGCGCCTGCCGGTTGACGATGTTGCCGCCGCGGCAGGCACGTTGGGTTATGAATTACTGACGGCGTTGGCCGTCAGAGTGCCTGTGACCACTGAGGCTTAAAAGCCTCAGGCTACTTTCTTCAATTGACCTTTAATTTGCTTGCTGCGCTGCCGTGCGTGCAGCGCCAGCAGGCAACCTACCAGCATCACCAGTGCCAATGACAACTTGGGTTGTAACGGCAGTGCCATTGCCAGCAAGCCTAGTCCCGCACCACCGGCCATCTGTACAAAGCCCACTAATGCTGAAGCAACACCAGCCTCGTTGGAATACGGCTCCAGCGCGTAACTGGTTGCCGGCCCCATAACAAAGGCAAGCCCCGCGCAGGCGAAAGCGACCGGTAACATATAGGTGAGCCAATGAGTTTGTGCTGACCCTGGCAGTAAAAACACGCCAAGCAGTAATCCAATACAGCCGATGCCCATCAACATTCCGCCGGTCGCAAGACATATTGGTCGTCCGACTTTGTGAATAATCCGGTTTGCGAAAAAACTCACCAGCATGATCCAAAAGCCGTTAGCGCCAAACACCAGAGAGAATTGCAACGGTGTTAGGCCGGCAGTTCCCATCAACACGTTAGGTGCCAGTGAGACATAAGTCAGCGCCATACCCATGGCGCCAGAGTTAACGACTGCGAAGGACAGAAAGCGGCGGTCGCTGAGAATGCGGGCATATTGCCGCACCGGTAATCCTTTGACACGCACGGTATCTGCCGGGCGAGTTTCTGGCAGCCGCAGGGCGATCAGCACCAATACGGCTAAGGCGTAACACACCAGGAACCAGAATGGTGCGCGCCAGCCAAAGGCTTCGGCTAGCAGACCACCAAGAAGCGGCGCCAGTGCAGGAATGATATTCAGCGTGCCGTTGAGAAAACCAAAGGCGCGCGCAGCATCGTCACCGTTCATTCGGTCGCGTACGCCACTGAATGCCACTACCGCAGTACAACAAACCGCTACACCTTGCAGCAGGCGCGAAGCAACAAACACCGTTGGTGTGGTTGCCAGCGCAGCCATGGCAGCACCAAGCATGTAAATCACAATGCCTGCCAGTGCTACCGGTTTACGACCGTAGTTATCCACTAATGGGCCGGCGATAATCTGTCCAAGGCCTAACACCAGGATGAACAGAGAAATAGTGGACTGAATCAGCGCTTCGCTGCTGTTAAGGCCGAGAGCGATCGCGGGGATAGTCGGTAAATAGAGATCGATGCCCAGCGGACCGAGTAGCACCAGGCTAAGAAGCAGAAACAGAAATTTTTGCATAACAAAAACAGCACATCCGAGTGACAAAGAGGGCTAGAGTAGAGACTCTGGCGTTAAATAGAAAGAGGCAAAACATCAGCCGGCCAACGCTTCGTCTGTCTGCTCCACTTACAGTGCGGAGCTTTTGCGATAGTAGAGTGCCGAGATCGTATCTGCTACGTAGCGCGCCTGATGTTTGGCGTCATCCAATGCGCGATGAGGTGTGCCCTCAAATGCCCGTTCTTTCTTGGGATTGAAACCCAGCAGTTCGGCCAGTGTGATCACCGTACGGACATCTTGCGTATCCCAAAACTTCCACGGGCACGGCATTTCAAGCTGCTGAAAGGCATGCTCGAGGATGGTGCAGTCGAATTCCTTGCCGTTGCCCCAGACTTTTACCTGATCGGTGCTGTTCATATGGATAAACCGGCTCAGGTTGGTCAGTGTACGCTTAAGGCTTTCCGTGCCGCCGAAAGCCAGCTTACGAGCTTCATCTGATTGCTTCGCCCACCAGGCGACGGTATCCAGGCTGATGGTTCTACCGGGTTGATCTTTTTGGCTATTGACGGCGTTTTCAAACTCAGCGCCGAGTTGACCAGTTTGCGGGTCGAAAAAAACAGCGGCAACGACCAGAATCACTGCGCTCGGCTTTATGTCCAGCGTTTCAATGTCTAACATGAGATGGTGCATTGGGTCTCCCGGCTGAGTGAGGTCGTGCATAATATTACTACAAACCGGGTGAGGATGCGCCGTTAGCTCTGGCGGCCAAACGCGGGGGCGACATTGGCGTAACCCAGATGTATCAAGCAGGCACCATGTTCACAGACATACAAAATGAACATGAGTATGAGTGCTCATTTTGGCCTGTAGTCACATCCGATTTGCCGATATGTAAAGACCTGCGGATTTATAAAATACTTTGAAATAGTCTAAGGCAGGGTAACCAAGGTATGATGCTCAGGGTTTTGTTGTCGGGTTGGTCTTATCGGTGAGAACGTTTATTTTCATTTTGTGCATGGTCGGTTATTTGCTGGTATTGAGCTACCTTGGCGTTTTTGTCACTGATAAAATATGTGAAAAGTCTAACAACTACACCAAGGTATGCCGCCTGGTGGATATCTCAGAGCCCCATATCCCAAGATAATGACCGGCGATCAGCCTAAATAATCGATGGTAATCAGCGGTGTCAATATACCCGCCACACCAGCCAGTGTTATCCATTGCCGCCAGCCCAGGCGTGCCAACCAATCCTGACGCAGCGGTGGTGTTGCCAGTTGCCCTACGGCGACTGTGCCAGTAAGTAGCAGGGTCAGAAAAATGAATACCAGCCCACGGCTCCATGCATTGAATTCGATATGCAGCACATTGGCGTAATACAGCCGCATCAGAATGTAATAGGCCAGCATAATCCACGCAAAATGCGTGCGTTTTTTCAACACGTGATAGAGTATAAATGCTATGAACAGGCTGTGGCACACGGAGATCAACGGTGCTTCAATCGGGCGCCTGACACAGCCGTTATAAACCGCCAGGTAAATATTAAAGATCAACTGTGCGTAGACGGTATATATATACCAGCCATAGATGACTTTGAGTTTTTTGGGGGTTGGCTGTATAGAGCAATAGTCCGGTATCATTGAAGCCTCCTGAGCTGACAAGCGTTATAGCACCCAAAAACTAAATGAATTTGAAACGCCAAACAGGCTTTATTTTACCCCCGAAGGGGAACTAATCAGTGCATGTCAGGTCTGTTCAAACAGTACGGCTTGTGGCGTTTTTAGTTGAATTTTAATGGTAAATCATTGATATGAAAGATTATAAAAATAGCCGTTTTGCAGCGTATCTGCTGATTTTTACGCTGGGTCTTTATTTTTTCCTTCCGCCAATGCTTGTCGCTTTCTTTTTTAAGTGGTTTAACTTGAACCCTTTCGTCATTATTCGATTTTGGCATTTTAATCCTTTCTCCGCCGATAGAGGGATTCCCATTTATCAAACCTTTATATATGTATTCATCGTATGGAGTGGGGTGAATATTCTGGTTTGGGGCACGCTGTTAACGATAGGGCGTTTGTATGCCCGGTTCACCAGACCTCGTTGAAGGTCAACCTCCCAGTGGTTGTGAAAGTTGAAGATAGTAAGCACTTTTCAAAATATAATGATAATCGTTATCATTTTTGGCTGGTAAGGGTGAGAAGGAGTGTCTCCTTATGCGCCACCCATATCCGGCACGTTCCTGTTCCATTTACTCTAACTCTCTAGCCAGCCTTGTGCTGGCATTTTTTCTTTTCAATAAGCTATGTCCACTGTGACTATAAGGGCGTTTGTGGATTGACTCGCTTCGATCGCTCATAAAAAGCCAACGTATATTGTAAATCATTATGGATAAAGATAGTGATTATCATTATTATTTGCATTTAAATAAATGCACCGAAGAAACCTCTATGGACGGCATTACTCAGTGTGACTGGCTGGTCTGCTTATAGAGTGCGAATTAATGATACTTACCAGGGATTACAGGCATGCCGATGATTTTTCCTGTCAAACGGTCGTGTGTTTTATGTGCACTCGCGATCTTGTTGCCGTTGACGTCGTTAGCTGAAGATACACTTGTCGTCACGGCAAAACCCGCCGATACGGCAGAAGCACAAACACAAGGTTACCAGGCCACGACCAGCCAAGGGGCCAATAAAACCGACAAGCCATTGGTCCTGACTGCGCAGTCTGTCTCGGTGGTTACACGCCAGCAGATGACCGATCAGAATAGCCAAACGGTTAATGATGCTTTGAAATATGCACCCGGTGTTTTTACCAATTTTTCCGGTGGTGCGACGCGCTATGACACCATTGCGTTGCGTGGTTTCCATGGCGGTGACGTTAATAATACTTTCCTTGATGGTTTACGTTTACTGAGTGACGGTGGCACCTACAATGCTTTGCAGGTTGATCCCTGGTTCCTGGAACGTATCGATATTATCAAAGGGCCTTCTTCGGTGATGTATGGGCAGAGTATTCCGGGCGGGTTGGTTGCATTGACGTCCAAGCGGCCACAATTCGACACGCAGGGGCACGTCAACCTCAGTGCCGGTAATAACAGCACCAAAGGTGGCGCTTTTGATGTGACAGGTCCATTGTCGGATCAGTGGGCTTATCGATTGACAGGAATGACGCGCAGCAGTGGAACCATGTATGACCACCAGCGCGAAGAACGCTATGCTATTTCACCATCATTGCTGTGGCAGCCCGATGAAAATACCTCGTTACTGTTGAAAGCTTATTTGCAAAAGGATCCCTCTGGCGGCTATCACAGCGCGGTGCCGGCAGATGGCAGTCTCTACTCAAGCTCCGGAGACAAACTGGGCCGAGGGTTCTTTGATGGTGAAAGCAGCCGTAATGTGTTCAAACGTTGGGAGCAAATCTACAGCTATGCTTTCTCACACAGTTTTAACGATGTTTGGTCATTCCGGCAAAATGCCAGTTATACCCATTCTAATGTTGAATTACAGCAGGTATACCAGATTGGCTGGGATCCAGAACACCAATTACTGAACCGTTATTACAGTGGTTCGGCGACGTCGTTAGATGCGTTTGCTGTCGATAACCAACTTGAAGCGGATTTTGCTACCGGGTTACTGGAGCACAAAGTGATGCTGGGCCTGGATTACCAGCGCTTTCGTAACAACCTGTGGGACGAGTCAGCAGGGGCTTCTAAGGTGAATCCCTATACCGGCGTGTCCGGTGGCGCAGGGTTAACCAACCTGACACAGACCGATTCCAGACGCCACTATGAGCAGACAGGACTTTATCTACAGGACGAAATCAGCCTGCAGAACTGGTATCTGAATCTGTCCGGTCGTTTTGACCGGATAGAATCAAAAAATACGGTGTTTAATACGGGCACCAGCGATGCGCGTAATGATGATAACTTCAGCGGGCGCGCGTCGTTGCTTTATCACTTTGATAGCGGTTTCTCACCTTATGCCAGCTATAGCACGGCAGTGACACCAGAGGCGCTGCCCGATCAGAACGGGCATATGCTGAAACCGAGCACCAGCGAACAGTATGAGGTGGGCTTGAAATATCAGCCACCAGGCAGTTCATCAATCTACAGCGTGGCGCTTTATGATTTGACGCAGAAAGATGTAGCCAACCGTGTTGTACAGCAAAGTTATTATTTGCCTGCCGGTAAGGTGCATTCTCAGGGCGTTGAACTCGAGGCTCGTAGCAAGCTCACAGATCGTCTCGATCTGATTGCTGGCTATACCTATAACAAAGTGAAGTTCAAAGATGCGATTGATGGCAACGACGGCAATACACCGTATTTGGTGCCAGAACAAATGGCATCATTATGGGGAAAATACGCGGCTGCTTACGGTGTGGAACTTGGTACTGGGGTGCGTTATATCGGTAAACAGTGGGCGGATAATGAAAATACGCTGCGTATTCCTTCTGTGACGTTGCTGGATGCCTCGGTGCGAATGAATTTGGACCGTGTTAATCCGTCGTTGAAAGGTGCCTATGTGCAATTGAATGTGAATAACCTGACGGACAGAGAGTACGTTGCTGCGTGTTACGGCACTGGGTATTGCTACTGGGGAGCGGAACGTACCGTGGTGGCAACGGTAGGATACGACTTCTGAGGAAAGGGCCAGTATCGCCCCGTCGGTATTTGGCGGGGCGGTTTCTATAGCGCTAGAACAAGGAGAACATCAACACTACAGGCAAGCTCAGAGGCCAGGTCAAACCAATCGTTAATGCACTGATAAAACGAATCTTTATGGTGTCCCGACTGACCAAGTAGGTAAAAATCATAGAAACGAACAGGCCAATTAAATAAAAGTATTGTGTTGCAACCCACAGCGACGACATGAAACCAATCCCAGTTGTATTTTTAAGCCGTAAATTCTAGGAGCTTAATTCCACATAATCAACGCTTATTAATTGTTTGTTCAATTTGCAATATATAACTACATTATGTGTGGATACTTATGTCTGCCGCAGGTTTATAAGGTTATTCAGTGATGAGGTAATTTGAAAATGTTAAGCAGATGTAATATGTTGGAGGCTGATAGAACAACATGAGGTGCAATTATGGGCTTTTGGAGAATCGTATTTACCATCATCCTGCCGCCACTGGGTGTATTGCTTGATAAAGGCATCGGCGGGGCGTTTATCCTCAATATCATCTTAACCTTACTGGGTTACTTCCCTGGGTTGATCCACGCCTTCTGGATCCAGACGAAACAATAGTCGCTAGGCTGTCTAATTCCCGGCATTTTCAGTGGAAATGCATCCATGAATGTCGTGTAGCACGACTGACCCTGGCGTTTGTACGTGCCGGGGTTTTTATCTTTATGAGACCCTAATGGATGTTGAGGCCATAGACAAACAGCCATGAAAACAGCATCGCCAACAAGCCTGCGATAAAAAGGATAGAGATCATTTCCTTCATGTAAAACTTCCCTTTCGGTTTTGGTGAAATTACTTCTTATTGTTTTTACATGGGATTTTAGATCGTAATAGGTATAAATCCTAGTTTTAATGTCATCGAGTGAGTGTTTTGCTGCCAAGACCACCCATAAGTATTGGAGACTGTCCCATGAATATTCCCGTATTAGTCAGCGCTAGATTGGTATTACGGCCATTGGAACGCGCAGATGCTGGAGATATTCAGCATTTGTTTCCACGATGGGAAATCGTACGCCACATGACCAGCAAAATACCTTGGCCATACCCTGAGGGGGCCGCGCTTGAGTTTATCAATCATGTTGCATTACCGGCGATGGCTGCGGGTACTGGCTGGTTTTGGTCTATCCGACGGCAAGAGGATGAGCGGCATTTGATCGGCGTGATTAACCTGAGTCTTGGCGATGGCAGCAACCGTGGTTTTTGGCTTGCTCAGGAATGGCAACGTCAGGGATTGATGACGGAAGCCAGTCAGATTGTGACAGATTACTGGTTCAATGTGCTGGGGCAAGCTGTATTGAGGGTACCCAAGGCAAAAAATAACCTGGCGTCACGACGTATATCTAAGCATAGCGGTATGCGTGTGGTCGCAACGAAAGAAAATGACTATGTCGGCGGTCGTATGCTTACGGAAATCTGGGAAATAACACGGGCTCAATGGAATGCGCGGGTGGATGGACCCTGAGTTAACTATTCGTAGCTATTGCTGAAAGCGACGGATGTGAACTATATACAACAGGGCATATAAGGCGTTTTGATTCAGGGCTGAGGATGTTGGAAGGATCACAGCACTCATTGCACAGGTCTGGCGTAGCGCCTCCACGTTAAAGAGGGAATCAGTAATGAATGCAAAACCTACAGTAGTCCTGGTGCATGGATTTTGGGGCGGTGCAGCGCACTGGAGCAAAGTCATTACCGAATTGTCACGTAAGGGTTATCACTCCATTCACGCCGTTGAGGTACCACTGACATCGCTGGCTGATGATGCTGAACGCACGCGTAAGATGGTGGCGCAGCAGGACGGCCCGGTGCTCTTGGTCGGTCATTCTTATGGCGGTGCGGTTATTAGTGAAATGGGTAATCTACCGAATGTCGTCGGATTGGTGTATATCGCCGCGTTTGCCCCGGATGCTGGTGAAAGCCCTGGTGGAATTACGCAAGAACATCCTCCCGTTGCGGCGGCGAATCTGGTGCCGGACAGTGACGGTTATTTATGGATTAAAGCAGATAAATTTCATGAAAGCTTCTGCCAGGATCTTTCTGCTGATGAAGCTCTGGTGATGGCAGTGACGCAAAAGGCGCCGTTGGCCAGTACCTTCGGTAACGCTATTACTGAGCCTGCGTGGAAGCACAAACCATCATGGTATCAAATCTCCAGTAGCGACCGGATGATTGCGCCAGAGAATCAACAACGTATGTCAACACGGTTAAAAGCGAAAAAAGTCATTACGTTGAATGCCAGTCATGCCTCTCTCGCTTCACACCCTCAGGAAATAGCGGCTTTAATTGATGATGCAGCCAACGCGTCGTAAAGGTTGTGCATTCCAAGACCCCACGGCTGTGGGGTTTTTCATTTACAGATCTTAACTGCTTAAATAATTTTTCATCAGCTGCATCCAAAAGCATCTCCTCGTACGTATATCCGGATGTGAGGCAAAACTTTACCTCCCTTACCTTCGAGGAAATGGTCATGAAAAAGCTTATTACTGGCGTTTTATGTGCATCTGTCCTGTTCAGCGGCGTGTCTGCTGCTGCCATGATGTCTGATCAGGTTATGGTCGGTGGTGCCGCCATGTATCCGAGTAAAAACATTATCGAAAATGCGATTAATTCCAAAGACCATTCAACACTGGTGGCTGCGGTTAAAGCGGCAGGGCTGGTAGATACCCTGCAGGGGCAAGGGCCATTTACTGTCTTCGCACCTACCAATGCTGCTTTTGCCAAATTACCTGCGGGTACCGTTGATAATTTACTGAAGCCGGAAAACAAGGCGTTGCTGACCAGTGTGCTGACCTATCACGTCGTGGCAGGCAGGTATGACATGAAGCAACTGGAGAAGAAAATCCATGACGGTAAGGGATCAGCTGAATTGAAAACGGTGAATGGGCAACCTTTGTGGATCATGAACAATGGGCCACACAATATTCAGCTTAAAGATGGAAAGGGCAATATAGCGAATATCAGCACCTATGATGTGTACCAGAAAAATGGGGTGATTGATGTTATTGATACCGTCCTGATGCCTAAATAAATTGGGTCTATACTTGGTGCGGGTGGCCTGAGCGACAGCCCCCGCACCTTAATCAGGATGGGACATGACTGAACCCTTACCAGAATATGATGTGGCGATGATGAAAGCCATTGGTCGTGGCGATCGTCAGGCTTTTGAGCAACTCTACCGCCAAACATCGCCGCGTTTGTATGCCATTGCCTTGCGTATTCTCAGGCGACAATCCTGGGCAGAAGAAGTGTTACATGAAAGTTTCATCAGCGTATGGAATCGGGCTGCCAGTTACGATCCGCAGCTCAGTTCTCCACTGACCTGGCTGACACACATTGTACGCAACCGTGCCATTGACTGGTTACGCAGTGCGGGTGGGAAGGCGGCAGAACGTGAGGATGAGGTTGTTGATGTTGATGTTGAGGTTGGCAGTTTCGCTGAGCCCGCCGAGGCGTTACAGCGTTCGCAAGAGGGACAAAAGCTCTCGGCGTGTCTGGAGCATTTACCCATCGACCAGCGACAAAGCATCGTACTTGCCTATTATCAGGGGATGTCGCACGGTGAAGTCTCCGTTTATCTTCAACAACCGCTTGGCACGGTTAAAAGCTGGATCCGCCGAGCTCTCGACCATCTAAAAGACTGCGTGGGATTATGAAAAACCGGGGGGAGTACGACTCAGCCCTGGCTGCGGAGTATGCGTTAGGCACGCTGCGCGGTCCGGCGAGATTCAAACTGGAACAGCGAATTCGCCACGAACCAGAGCTGGCCGTATTGGTGGCGCGTTGGCAGCGGTTGCTAGCTCCTCTCGATCACGCCTTGATACCGATCACGCCGCCTGAACGGGTATGGAAGAAAATCCAGCTTAGCCTGCCACCCTTAGCACGCCAACGCCGGTGGCGCTGGGATTATCTTGCTTGGGCACTCGCAGCCGGTTTGGCCGCAGTGGTGTTGGTGCCGCGTTTTATCGAACAAACACCCGAGTTTACCCCTGCGTTGGTGCTGAGTAGCGGGCAAACTGGTAGCGAGCAGTGGATTTTGAGCCTGGACAAAGCGGTGAAGCATCTGCAACTCACCCCCATTAATCCGCAACAAATTGCTGCGACAAACAGTCTGCAACTGTGGGCGATACCTGCCGGGGAAAAACCGGTGTCTTTGGGTTTGGTTGCGGCAAAAGACGTGACCAGACTGACACTGGATCAGATTCAGTTAGCCAGGGGAATGACCATCGCCATCAGCCTGGAGCCAGCCGGTGGTTCGCCAACTGGCCAGCCTACAGGGCCAGTTCTGTACGCTGGGCAGCTAGTTTCACTTTAGTGGCTTACGGACTTTTTCGGTGATCATCGCGCCAGCGGGTTAAGCCGGCTTACTGTGCTCGGCCGCATGCATTGCCTGATAAGCCTGAATGTTACTGTCGCTGATCCCCAACATCGCTAAAATTTCTGTCATAAAGCTGACGGGGGCGCTCCCCGGCGCTGTCACAACGCGCTGATCGGCCACGGCATAAGGTACATCTTGATAGCACGCTGCTCCCCGATAGCCTGATACTGACGACAAGTTTTCCGCCGAATTAGAGGTATGACGGCAGTTATCAAGCACACCCGCTTGCGCCAACACGCGAGTTCCATCGCAAATACCTGCGACAACGATATTTTTACGGTGTGCATCAGCCACCAGACTGCTGATATTCGGTGCGTGTTCTGTCTGCCATGCCGTACCACCGCAAATGATTAATAAATCAATTTCGTCCAGCGGGATGGCCTCGATTGGCAATTGCGGTGTCACAAGCATTCCACTGGAGGAGATGACTGGGACGCCTTGTGGGGCCGCAAAGCGGACATCGAAACCATAATAACCCCGGCAAGTTGAGTTGATTAACGCTGTTTCCCAATCGGAAAAATTGTCAGTAATAACGGTGATGGCGCGCTTCATTGGGGTGTAGCTCCCTGCATTTGTTGGTGTAGAGCGAGGTCGAATCCCTCGCAGGAGTGCCAAGCTTAAAGGCTGCCACTGTCAATTTCTGTCAGTAGGGTGAGTGACGTGCTATCTCGTTGACTCGTGTAGGTTGATACCAAAAAAATCCCGCACAGCGGCGGGATTAAGGGATGATAGCGACAAACTGGATTCTATTCTGATTTTGGTGTGGTGTGTGTCCAGATGGCGACAGTAGCGCAGCTAAATTTCAGCGACAAGGGGAAAAGACGAAATGGTGCAGGTATCAGAATATCCTCAACAAAATTCCACAGTATTCATCCAAACGAAATCATAGCATGTGTTGTAGAGAAGAAAATGGTAGGGCAGTAGGAGAAGCGTTAAGGGGGACCACTTCCTTGTGGAGGGGCGTCCTAGCGTCGTTTCCGCTTGGTGTTGAAAGTACTTACCTTTCTTTGCTTCAAATACATCACAAAGGAAAATACAACAACTGCGATCAAAACGACGATGATTGCAATTGGAAGGAACTCCATAGCACTCACCTAAGATGGCAATTTGGCCATTCATTAAATAGGATTATTCCTAACTTGCGCAATGAGCATTGGATAAAGAAGAGATAATTAGGATTTACCTTAGCGAGCGTGCCTGCGCTTTACCTTCAAGGTGAAGTAACTCAGTCTATGGTCTTTATCTTGTTGTTTTGATTTGCGAAGAGGCAGGGTTGGGGACGGGTTCAATCGAGATAGTGAGTATGAATATCGTTAAGCAATTTATTCTGCTAAAAAACAGCCGGCCAATTAGATTAACCGGCTGTTATTCATATTGTTAGTCATGCAGTCTGCTTGTGAAAAAGCTCACGAAATACGGGGTAGATATCATCCGGTTCGCGGATATGCTGCATGGCAAAGTTTTCGAATTTAGCCTGCAAGTCTTCGTACTCACGCCACAGCGTCTGGTGGGCGCGGCGGGTGATTTCGATGTAGCTGTAATAACGCACCATTGGCAGTAGTTTTTTTGCCAGCAGTTCATGGCACAACGGTGAGTCATCTGCCCAGTTGTCACCATCTGACGCCTGTGCAGCATAGATGTTCCATTGCGCCGGGTCATAACGCTCTTCAACGACTTCATTCATCAGTTTCAACGCACTGGAAACAATGGTCCCACCGGTCTCTTGTGAATAGAAGAACTCCTGTTCATCCACTTCTTTCGCTTGCGTATGGTGGCGGATATACACCACATCAACGTTTTTATAGGTTCTGCTCAGGAACAAATAGAGCAGGATATAGAAACGCTTCGCCATGTCCTTGGTGGCCTGGTCCATGGAGCCGGAAACATCCATCAGGCAGAACATAACCGCCTGGCTAGAAGGTTCGGGTCGGCGCTCATAGTTTTTGTAACGCAAATCAAACGTATCGATAAAGGGCACGCTTTCGATTTTTTTGCGCAATTCAGCAATTTCTTTGCGGAGTCGTTCCTCTTCCAACAGTTGCACCGGCTCGGTGTTTTCCATCTGGGTGAGTTCGTCCTCCAACGCATGTAACGCGCGTCGTTTGCCAGCGGTCATCGCAGTGCGTCGTGCCAGTGAATTTTGTAGCGAACGCACTACGCTAATATTGGCTGGCACGCCGTTGGCCGTATAACCGGCCCGATGGGTTTTGTACTCGGTGAGCTGCTTATACTGATTCTTTTTCAGGTTCGGCAGGGCCAGATCTTCAAATAACAGGTCAAGATATTCGTCCTTGGAGATTTGGAAGACGAATTCGTCCTCGCCTTCACCGTCTTGGCTGGCATTGCCCTGACCGCTGCCACCGCCTCCACCGCCCTGAGGGCGTTCGACGCGATCATTCTGTACAAAGTGGTCGTTACCAGGATGAACACGGTGGCGTGTGCCACCGCGACCCTGATGAAACATCGGTTCGTTGATATCACCAGTGGGGATCGAGATGGATTCCCCGCTGTTTACGTCGGTGACCGAACGCTTGTTGATGGCTTCGGCAATCGACTGTTTGATTTGCGACTTGTAACGGCGCAAGAAACGCTGGCGGTTAACCATGCTCTTGTTTTTGCCATTAAGCCGTCGGTCAATAAAATACGCCATACATCCCCCAAACGACGTTGCCAACTTTCTATGCCATCTCCATGACGCTAATTCTCATTATATCCGTCATATTTGAGGCTGTATCTTTGGTGGTTTCCCCAGGTCACGTACTCTTTGTACGCTCCTGGGGATGGGCTCAGTTGCCGCTGATACAACTCCAATTATCTTGGACATAGACGTTATGAAGACTTCCTGACCCGCAGATACCATTCACACAACAGACGCACTTGCTTGCGGGTGTAGCCTTTTTCCATCATACGGTCGACGAAGTCGTCGTGTTTCTTCTGCTCATCCGTTGAGGTTTTAGCGTTAAACGAAATAACCGGCAGTAACTCTTCGGTGTTCGAGAACATTTTCTTCTCTATCACGGTACGCAGCTTCTCATAGCTGGTCCAGTTAGGGTTACGACCACTATTATTAGCCCGGGCACGCAGCACGAAGTTGACTATTTCGTTGCGGAAGTCTTTCGGGTTACTGATGCCAGCTGGTTTTTCGATTTTCTCCAGTTCAGCATTCAAGGACTCGCGATCGAACAGCTGTCCAGTATCCGGATCACGGTACTCTTGATCCTGGATCCAGAAATCTGCATAAGTCACGTAGCGGTCAAAAATGTTCTGGCCGTATTCCGAGTAGGATTCCAGATAAGCTGTCTGAATCTCTTTACCGATAAATTCGGCGTATTTCGGGATCAGATAGCCTTTCAGATGTTCCAGGTATTTCTCTGACAAATCCTGCGGGAACTGCTCACGTTCGATTTGTTGCTCCAGTACGTAGAACAGGTGTACCGGGTTAGCGGCGACCTCCGCGTGATCAAAGTTGAATACCCTTGAGAGGATTTTAAATGCAAAACGGGTGGACAAGCCGTTCATGCCTTCATCAACCCCCGCATAATCGCGGTACTCCTGATACGACTTGGCTTTCGGATCGGTATCCTTGAGGCTTTCGCCATCATAGACGCGCATCTTAGAATAAATGCTCGAGTTTTCAGGCTCTTTCATGCGTGAAAGTACGGTAAAGCGTGCCAGTGTTTCCAGTGTGCCAGGGGCGCATGGGGCATGGGTCAGTTCGCTGTGATCCAGCAGTTTGTCGTAGATTTTTATCTCTTCCGACACGCGCAGGCAGTACGGGACCTTGACGATATAAACACGGTCCAGGAAGGCCTCGTTGTTCTTGTTGTTACGGAAGGTCACCCATTCGGATTCGTTGGAGTGGGCCAGAATAATGCCGTTGAACGGCAGGGCAGAAATCCCCTCGGTACCGTTGTAGTTACCTTCCTGGGTGGCAGTCAACAGAGGGTGCAGCACCTTGATCGGTGCTTTGAACATCTCTACGAACTCCATGATCCCTTGGTTAGCACGGCAAAGGGCGCCGGAATAGCCATAAGCATCAGGATCGTTCTGAGCGTGGTTTTCCAGCTTGCGGATATCCACTTTACCGACCAGCGCAGAGATATCCTGGTTGTTCTCATCACCCGGTTCCGTTTTGGCGATGGCGATCTGCTCCAGGATGGAAGGGCGTACTTTCACCACTTTGAATTTGGTGATATCGCCGCCAAATTCATGCAGGCGTTTTGCCGCCCACGGGGACATGATGGTGCCGAGATAACGATTCGGGATGTTATATTCTTTTTCCAGAATATTGGCATCTTCCTGCGGGTTAAACAGGCACAGCGGATGATCGTTGACCGGGCTGCGTTCACCGTTGGCACTCAGTGTGTAAATCGGTACGAGCTGCATCAGCGCTTTCAGGCGTTCCGCCAACGATGATTTCCCGCCGCCCACAGGGCCCAACAGGTAAAGAATTTGTTTTTTCTCTTCGAGCCCCTGCGCGGCATGTTTCAGATAAGAGACTATCTGTTCGATAGCTTCTTCCATGCCGTAGAACTCTTCGAATGCTGGATAGCGTGCGATCACGCGGTTGGAGAACAGGCGAGACATGCGCGACTCAAGCGCGGTGTCGACCATAACTGGTTCACCGATAGCCATCAGCAGACGTTCGGCCGCATTGGCATATGCACTGCGATCTTGCCGGCAAATGGTAAGAAAGTCCTGCAGTGTGAACTCTTCGTCCTTGGCAGCTTCGTAGCGCTGGCGATAGTGGTCAAATATGTTCATGGCGATGCCCGTCCTTTCGTTATTAGCACAGGTTAAAGGGAGCTAGTGATAGTCTTTTGGCCCCCGAAAGAAGAAGTTATCCCTGAGTACAGCAACCCGTATGCCAACTTGGTGCGCTTATAATCGCGAGTTGCGCTGTATTGCCACTGGCTCAGGATTCATTCACCTTCTGATTTAAGCTTAGTTTGCATACCAGAAAATTTCCTGCGTCATAAAAAGCTTTTTTTAAGTCATATCAATGACTCAGTTATTACAGGCGTATCAAATGCCTTGTCTGGCGCGGCCTGCGGCAAAAAACGTCACTGTTCTGCCATGATTAATTCATATTTCTGTTCTAAGTTATTCGATCTTAGTCGTTTTCCATTGTAAAGATTCAGCGCGTAACGAAGTTTTCACATAAACTAAGCCTGCTATTAACTCTGTTATTTATGGAAAAAGAACCAGTGAAGATTTTTCAACTCAAAACGCTAGCAATTATCGCTTCCGCAATGGTTTGTGCGCAAAGTGCTCAGGCTGGAACTTGGTCACTCGGTGCTTCCGCACTGGTTAGTCCGGACCCGTATCGTGGTTATCAGGACCGCGTGTATCCGGTACCCGTTATTAATTATGAAGGTGACGACTTCTACTTCCGTACGCTGACCGCCGGTTATTACCTGTGGAAAGATCAGGAAAATCAACTGAGTCTGATGGGCTACTTCTCACCGTTGGGCTATCGCCCAGGTGACAGTGATGACGATCGCATGAAGCAGTTGGACAAGCGTCGCGGCACGCTGATGGCTGGTTTGGCTTATTCGCATTTCGCGAAGTGGGGCATTCTGCGCACCACCTTTACTGGCGACACGCTGAATTACAGCAACGGTATGGTGGGTGATTTTGCCTATCTGTATAAATTTGATCTGGGCGATTTCACGCTGGTACCGGGTGCCGGTGTGTCGTGGAGCAGCAAAAACCAGAACAAATATTACTATGGCGTCAGTGAAAACGAATCTCGTCGTAGTGGTCTGGATAGCTACACCCCAAGCGATAGCTGGGCGCCGTATGTTGAGCTGAGCGCCAACTATCAAATCAACAAAGATTGGGATGCTTTCTTTATGGGGCGTTACATCCGTCTGGCTAGTGAAGTAAAAGACAGCCCAATGGTGGATAAATCTTACACCGGCGTGTTGATGACGGGCGTGAAATACAGCTTCTAATCAGTCGCTGCACAATATTTGTGCATCGTATGCATCATAAAGGGGCGTTAACGCCCCTTTTGCACATCTGTGGTGCAGCGGTTCAAAAAGGTTGTATTGACCGCGCTTACAGAGACTACAGGGTGTGACGGATGCGGAAGGTCACTGCCAACCGAGCCGGTTGCTCACCTGCGGCAACCAGGGGTTTACTGACGCGACCGGTTTCCACACAAACCATGGTTTTATAACCGTCATTCGGCATATCTGCCATGCTGCAAGAAAGCTCCACACCTGGGTTCCAGGCAATCACATCACTCATATGGTGGTGATGAACTTCAATGGTGCGTTGTAGCGATGCGTCCTTGATTAGGCTGAATGCATCTGGTTTGGTATAAACCCGGTCAGTTTGCCCAACGAAGGTCACATCGCCCACCTGACGTGCTTCTGAGCCGCCAGCTACCTTATCGATATACGACTCACCGAGACCGGCGACTTTAACCTGTTCAATATCACCGATCTGGAAATACGTGTGCAGTGCAGCGGTTGCCTGATAGTCGCCATGGGATTCCAGTTCGATTTCACACTCTTCACCCAATTTGAAGCGGGCAATCAGTGTAAAAGCGTGTGGCCATAAGCTGCGAGTTTGCTCATTATCTTTCAGTGTGAATGTCAGGATGACACCGTTTTCGTCTTCGTCATGCGCCGTTAGACCCCATGGCTGATTGCGGGCGAAACCGTGTGAGGGTTTTGCCACCGGACCAAACCAGGGCCAGCAAATAGGTACGCCACCACGGATGGCATTTCCTTTTTTAAACGGCGTGCTGTTGCTCAGCCAAATAGCCGGTTTTGCACCGCTAGGTTGCCAAGCTAACAGATGCGCACCTTGCAATGAGATTGCTGCGCGTACTTTGGGGTGGGAAACCACCACCACAGGCAGTTCGTCGAGCTGACGTTGGCTGATGTAAGGTGAAATTTGTTCGGTAACGGGTAGGGTGAAAATCTTTTCGTTCATCAGATTGCCTTTTGTTCGCCGTAGAAACAAAAAAGGGCGACACAAATGTCGCCCTCATCATCACTTAACATCAATCCATTATTTGGAGATGTGAGCGATCAGATCCAGAACCTTGTTGGAATAGCCAGTTTCGTTGTCGTACCAAGAAACCAGTTTCACGAAGGTGTCGCTCAGTGCAATACCGGCTTTAGCATCGAATACAGAAGTCAGAGTTTCACCGTTGAAATCGGTAGAAACTACTTCGTCTTCGGTGTAGCCCAGCACGCCTTTCAGCTCGCCTTCAGAAGCGGCTTTAATAGCAGCACAGATTTCTTTGTAAGAAGCTGGTTTAGCCAGACGAGCAGTCAGGTCAACCACAGACACGTTCGGAGTTGGAACGCGGAACGCCATACCGGTCAGTTTACCGTTCAGTTCTGGGATAACTTTACCTACAGCTTTAGCTGCACCGGTAGAAGAAGGGATGATGTTTTGGGATGCGCCGCGGCCGCCGCGCCAGTCTTTGTGAGACGGGCCATCAACAGTTTTCTGAGTTGCGGTAGTTGCATGCACAGTGGTCATCAGCGCTTCAACGATACCGAACTTGTCGTTGATAACTTTAGCCA
This sequence comes from Serratia grimesii NBRC 13537, assembly GCF_001590905.1. GTDB lineage: Bacteria > Pseudomonadota > Gammaproteobacteria > Enterobacterales > Enterobacteriaceae > Serratia > Serratia grimesii. The sequence goes on along the minus strand of NZ_BCTT01000003.1, from coordinate 14,326 downwards.
GTGGTGCCAGGCAGTTGGTGGTACAAGAAGCGTTAGAAACGATTTCCTGACCTGCGTAGGATTTGTGGTTCACACCCATAACGAACATTGGAGTGTCGTCTTTGGATGGGCCAGTCAGAACAACTTTCTTAGCGCCTGCAGCGATGTGTTTACGTGCAGTTTCGTCAGTCAGGAACAGGCCTGTTGCTTCAGCAACGACGTCAACGTTGACTTCGTTCCACTTCAGGTTAGCCGGATCTCTTTCTGAGGTACAACGGATGGTTTTGCCGTTAACAACCAGGTGGCCGTCTTTAACTTCTACAGTGCCGTTGAAGCGGCCGTGAGTAGAGTCATATTTCAGCATGTAAGCCATGTACTCTGCGTCTAACAGGTCGTTGATTGCAACGATTTCGATGTCAGAACGTTCTTGAGCAGCACGAAAAACAATGCGACCGATACGGCCAAAACCGTTGATACCTACTTTGATAGTCATATATTCCACCAGCTATTTGTTAGTGAATAAAAGGTTGCTTGTAAAATTACAAAAACCTTACCAAGCGTCAAGCGGAATCGTGTCAATTCTTGCTGCAAATCAAACCTGGGACGCTGGTTTGAGTGCTTATTGCACATTCCGTTTGCGTTCGGCCTCATCCGTTATATGGGGTCAAACCGCTAAGTATAAAGTCAGCCTGTTTAATATATGTGATCGGTATCACATATCGTTATGGCGTGACCTTTATGGGCTACAGTTTAGGCCAAAAACCGCTGCAGTGTTGTTAATTTTTTGTTATTATTACTCATTGTTTTCGTTGACATTATCCACATTCAGAGAATCGCACAAATGGCTAAAGAGACAACCCCTGACCATCCGGGCACGGAACTGAATGAAATCCAACGTTATGTGACCCAAGAGCGTGGTACTGAGGCTCCGTATTCCGGTAAATTACTGCACAACAAACGCGAGGGCGTGTACCATTGTCTGTGCTGTAACCAGCCGCTGTTCTACTCCGACAGCAAGTATGACTCCGGTTGTGGCTGGCCAAGCTTCTATGAGCCGGTATCTGACGATGCTATTCGTTATCTTGATGATAATACGCACAATATGCATCGCGTTGAAATTCGCTGTGGTCATTGTGATGCGCATTTGGGGCATGTTTTCCCGGATGGCCCGCAACCGACCGGCGAACGTTTTTGTGTTAATTCCGCGTCGCTTAGCTTTACCGACGGCGAGAACGGTGAAAAAACGGCAGGCTAACGATTATTCAGTTAGAAAAATCGATTCAGCTAATTATTCTTCCACGAGTGAGGAAGTGCTCTGATGGACGTGAAAGATCTGATTGCCGCGATGACGCCGGAAATCTATCAACGCCTGGTATTGGCGGTTGAATTGGGTAAATGGCAGGATGGTGTCGCGTTGACCCCGGAACAGAAAGAAAATAGCCTGCAGGCAGTGATGCTGTGGCAGTCATTGCACAATACTGATCCGCAGCATATGAGCATCGGCACTGACGGCCAGATAGTGATGAAGAGTAAGCAAGAACTGAAACAGCAGTTCATTGCAGAACCGCTGGTCAAGTTAAAGCCGCAGTAAATCTGACAGCGGGGCGATGCTGCCATCGCCCCGTTGATTTAACTTTTCACGTTATTAATTCCCAGTGATTCCGCCAGTTGATGTGCCAACCGGTTATTGTCATCTGCACCATATTCCCAGAACATCGCGCCCCCCAGCCCTTTGCTTTTGATGTAGTCCGCTTTGAGTTCAACCGAGCGCGGGTTTTCGTACGAAATAGCGAATAGCGGCTTGCCTTCGGCAGATTTCATCGTCAGATAAGGGACCTGAGCATCGCTGTCCCAATGTGCGGTGAAGCGCCGCTGCGGATCGTTTAACAGTTTGCTGACGATATCGTTGTATTTGAAATAGCTGTCCTTGGTCAGATCCAAGCCCATGGACTTGAACACGGCAATTTCACGGGCAGTGAAATAGGGTTGGGTGACTGGGTTTTTAGCCGCGTCTGGCTTGTCCCAATCTATACCCGGTTCTGTCGCCCGTTTTGGTACCCGGCCATAGAAACCAATACCCAGGTTCAATTGCGCGGGCTTTAACCCTGCGGCCAAATAGTTATCCACGACAAAATTGGCGCTGTAACGGTCGGCGGCAGCGACAGTCGGCCACTGTTTGGAGTCATACAGGTTAGAGTTGAAGTATTGGGTGCCGTACGCCATGTCATAGGTCATCAGGTTGATGTAGTCGAGGTAGGGCGCAATGCCCTTAACATCCACCCATTCCTGCGGACTTTTCACGTTGGCGCCGACGGCGATGGTCAGCAATTTGCCTTTGTCCAGAGCCTTATGCAGTTCCCCCAGCAAGAGGGTGAAGTTAGCGCGATCCGCCGGCTGACTTTCTACCAAGCCCCAGGCACCGTTCACCGGGTACTCCCAATCGAGGTCGATTCCGTCCAGGTGATATTGCTTAATGACTTGCTGTACCGAACGAATAAAAACGGCACGGCTTTCAGGTGTTGCAGCAGCACCGGAGAACCCGCGAGCACCCCAGCCACCAACGGACAGCAACACTTTCAGTTCAGGGTTTTGCTTACGAAGAACGGGCAGCAAGTGCAGATCGGCCATCACTTTGGGTGACAGATAAATTTGGTGCAGACGAGCGGGATCTCTGAGTGCCGGATTGGTTTCCTGTTTCTCGTCGTTGTAGATCAGACCGAATGAGTAATTGAGGTGGGTGATTTGCGTGACGTCCAGCTTATTGATATCGCCACCGGGGCCTGCAGTAACGTCACCCCCACCGTTGAAATAACCAACGGACAGATAAGAAGCAGCGTGAGCCATGCTGGTTCCAGCCATACCAAGCTGTACCGCTACCAGTAAAGGCAGCAGCTTACGGGTTAATGCCATGTCATCTCCTTTGGTCGGCAAGGCCGACCGAAACCGCCTAAGGCGGTAACATAAAGCCGGGCTCAATGGGCCCCGGATGCGTATAACTCATTGATGCAATGCATCACTGTTCATAACAGCAAAAGCACTGCATGCGAACAAGATGTAATCACAGGAGAATGGTCGGAATGTGAGCGATATCGAGGTTTCAAACGGAGAGGATACGGGCGTGCTTCACGCCCGTTTGCATCATTGCGAGAGAATCTGTGACAATGTCACAAGTTGCGCTCCGGCCTCTTGCATGGCCTGAAAGGCTTTCTGGCTGTCGTCTGGCTGTAAATTAACACCGCGGCAACCATCGATAATCACCGACGTCTGATACCCCAGCGCCAGTGCATCCAGCACGCTAAATTTCACACAGTAGTCAGTCGCTAGTCCCATGATGGCAAGGTGAGTGACGTTCTGCGCTTTCAGCCACGCGTTCAGTTCAGTGTGTGAACGGTGCCCGTTATCGAAAAAAGCGCTGTAGCTATCGATGCCTGTATTTTGGCCTTTACGGAACACGGCATTAATACGTTGTTGCTCTAGTTGTGGATGAAACTCGGCACCCTGACTTTCCTGCACGCAGTGCACTGGCCACCAGACCTGAGGTAAACCTTCGAGTTCACCCAGGGTTCCAACCTGTGCATTGGCATTGACGGCAAAGCTGCGGTGATTGGCGGGGTGCCAATCCTGGCTAGCGACCACCGGCTCACCGCGAGCGCTACAGGCCGCTATGGCCTTATTGGCTACGGCGATCACGGCATCGCCTTCCGCCACCGCCAGCGCGCCACCGGGACAAAAGTCGTTTTGCAAATCGATAAGCAACAAGGCTGTTTTCATTTCTACTCCGTGGTGTGGAATCGTTAACCGCTAATGCTCAGCTCACCACGCAGATCCTGCTGCATTTGGCTGCGGATTTGTTCCGGTGTTAGCGGTTGGCTCAGAAGATAATGCAGCTTGGTCAAGGCGGCCTCAACGGTCATGTCGAATCCGCTGATGACGCCGGCATGGGCCAAGGCATTACCGGTGGCATAACCTTCCATGTTTACCCTTCCGGAGATGCACTGTGTCAGGTTTACCACCACAATGCCGCGTTCAGAAGCATCACGCAATTCATCGACCAACTCTGCTTTTTGTGGTGCGTTACCCACGCCGTAAGAGCGAAGTATCAATGCTTTCACTGGTTGCAGCAGGAAGTTGCGCACTACAGCGCCGGAAATCCCTGGGTAAATTGTCACTACGCCGATCGGCTGTGGCGTGATGTCATGAACCTTGAGTTCGCCGTTGCAGGCCGGACTATCGATGCCGTTTTGGCGACGGATATGAATACCGGCTTCCAACAGTGGCGGCAGGTTGGGTGAAGCAAAGGCGTCGAAACCGTCAGCATGCGCCTTAGTGGTGCGGTTGCCTCGGAACAATTTGTTGTTGAAGAACAGGCTGACTTCATTCACTGGATGGTTAGCAGCCAGATAAAGCGCATTCAATAGGTTGGTCTGGCCATCGGAACGGAGTTCCGCCAATGGGATTTGGGAGCCGGTCACAATCACCGGCTTGGCCAGGTTTTCCAGCATGAACGACAGCGCAGATGCGGTGAAGGCCATGGTGTCGGTACCGTGCAGGATCACAAAGCCATCATAACGGTCGTAATTCAGTTTGATGTCATCGGCAATATGTTGCCAGTCTTCTGGCGTCATGTCTGAGGAGTCTATCAGCGGCGCGTATTCATGAATGGTGAAGTCTGGCATTTCCGGTCGGTGGAACTCTGGCATTAAGGCCAGTTGACGTTGCAGATGGCCGGAAACCGGGATGTAGCCGTGCTCAGAACGCTGCATGCCGATGGTGCCACCGGTGTAGGCGACGTAAATCGATTTCTTTTGCATAGTAATTGTTTTAACAGAAATTAGATGGGCTGAATTATAGGGGGATAAGCGCAGAAAAAAAGCCCGGCGGGTGCCGGGCTGAGGATTAATTTGTTAGCGGACTTCTCCGCAGGTCAAACAGATGGCATAGCGGTTTTGTGGATCGTTGAGATTATTGAATAAACCTGGTTGCTCTTTGACCGCCATGGCTACTGACGCCAACGGGGCAGGTAGCATTGACTGGATAGCCGCCGGCAGCATAGCGTGAATAGATACACCAAACTGACTGAGGACCATATCGGTCAGGCTTGGGGTATCAACAAACCAGTTAAGCTGCCACTGTTTCAATTGTGCCAGCTCGGCGGCTTTCTTCACCGCGTCGTCGAAGTCACCCAGTTGATCGACCAGACCATTGGTCTTGGCATCGCTGCCCAGCCACACGTGACCCTGAGCAATCTGATCAACCTGCTGCGGTGTCATTTTGCGGGATTTGGCGACCAGATCGATAAAGTTTTGATAACCTTTTTCGATGTTCAGTTGCATCATCTGCGAGAACTCTGGTGGCAGCGCCTTGGTGACGGCCAAATCTGCCAACGGTGAGGTTGCTACGCCGTCAGTATGAACGCCAATGCTGTCCAGCGTCTGCTCGTAGGTGTTGATCACCCCAAAGATGCCGATAGAGCCGGTAAGGGTACTCGGGCTGGCGATGATGTAGTCCGCCGGTGTAGAGACCCAATAACCGCCTGAGGCAGCCATACCGCCCATTGAGACCACTACAGGCTTACCAGCGGCACGCACAGCAGCCAATTCGGAGCGAATAACTTCAGACGCACTGACACTGCCGCCTGGGCTATTAACGCGGAAAATAACGGCTTTGATAGCTGGGTCCAGTCGTGCCTGACGCAATTCTGATGCAGTGGTATCACCACCCACGGCGCCCGGCGTTTGCGGACCATCCATGATTGCGCCATTGGCAAAGATCACAGCGATTTTTCCGCCTTGATCTGGTGTAGGTTTCGGCTGATAGTCATAGATGCTGGTGGCGTTGAAATCATTCGCCTGTTTGTCCCAACCGAAGGTCTTGATCAGTTGATTCTCGATGACGGTTCGTGACGCCAGTTCATCGACCAGCTTGTTGTCCAGTGCATACTTGGCCGTATCACCACCGGCAGCCTGCATACCGCTCAGCACGCCTGCGGCCCCAGGGAACAGCTGTTGCGCCGTGATCTGACGGTTAGCTGCTACTGTCTCCAGATAGTTCTGCCATAGACCCCCAATCCAGCGACTGTCAGCTTCTCGAGCTGCCGGTGACATATCATCACGGATCAACGGTTCAACGGCGGACTTATAGGTCCCAACGCGGAAGATGTTGGTCGTGACCTTGAGTTTTTCCAGCAACGACTTGTAGTAAAGGTTGTTGGTAGCAAACCCGTGCAGATCGACCGCACCTTGCGGTGACAGGTAAACTTTGTTGGCGTAGCTGGCCAGATAATATTGTGTCTGGTTATAGCTGTCACCGATGGCAAAGATCGGTTTACCGCTGTCACGGAATTCACGCAGCGCTTTGCCGATATACTGCAGCGAAGGCTGATCGGCTCCGGCAAAGTCATTTAACTGCAATACCATGCCGGTAATGTTTTTATCGTCTTTTGCCTTACGGATACTGTCAACGACGTCAAACAGGGAGTTTTCCTGCAGACGATTGCTTGAAGCGCCCAGCAGTTCGCGGCCCCATTGGCGCACTTTGTTGTTCATTGAAGGCTGGTCAACGACCACGCCGCTCAGATCCACCAGTAATGCCCCGCGAGTAGGGACGGCTGGGGTGGTTGAGCTCTGGAACGACAGATAAATACCCACCCCAACCAAGATCAGTAACACCAGGAACAGATTGAGGATAAGTTCCCTGATAAAGTTCAGCAGACGCCATGTCCACCTAAAAACGCCGGCAATGATTTGCCACAATGTGCGCATGTGCTCTCCAACAAGAGTCGAGAATGTTCCGCTATCCTAATGAGCGGGCGAGGAAATGTCAGCTTTAAATCGTGGGTCACAGAGGGTAATGCCGAGACTGTCACTCGCCGTTTAGCTATGTTAACGTGATCGTAATGAAAATTGTTATCAGGAGTTTACGATGGATGCACTGGATCTTTTACTGAATCGCCGTTCTGCGTCACGCCTCGCGGCCCCTGCGCCTACAGGTGAGGTTCGTCAGAATATCATTAACGCAGGTCTGCGGGCGCCAGACCACGGTGCTTTGCAACCATGGCGTTTCGTGATGATCGAAGATCAGGGGCTGGAGCGTTTTAGCCAATTGTTACAAGCTGCTGCAAAACAAGACGAAATGGATGATGCCGCGATAGAAAAAGCGACAAAGGCACCATTTCGTGCTCCATTGATTATCACTGTGGTGGCGCATTGCACCGAAGAAACCAAGGTACCGCGTTGGGAGCAGGTTGTATCCGCCGGTTGTGCGGTACAGGCAATGCAGATGGCCGCATTGGCTCAGGGGTTTAACGGTATCTGGCGCACGGGTGCCTGGACCGAACATCCTTTGGTTCGTGACGCTTTTGGTTGCCGCGAACAGGATGAAATTGTTGGATTCCTGTATTTGGGCACACCTCAGCTAAAAGCGTCTACCAAAGTGATCGCTCCAGACAGCACTCCATTCGTCAGCTATTTCTGATCCCCTGCGCGGGTTGCGGAAAAAATGCACTAAATCCCGCCATTCTGTGTTGTTTCTGAGCAGGCTGTTCGGTTATCGACAACCTGCTCTTACCAATCCCGTCGGCAAGCGCTACCCTATGATATCTTGAATGCCGTTAACCGAAGGGAGTGGTATATGTCATCGCCAGCGATCCGTTTAACCCAGTACAGCCATGGCGCTGGCTGTGGTTGTAAAATCTCACCGAAAGTTCTCGAAACTATTCTGCACAGTGAGCGGGAGAAATTTGTCGATCCGAGTTTGTTGGTTGGCAATGAAACTCGTGACGATGCGGCGGTGTATGACATTGGTAACGGTGTTGGCATTATCAGCACCACCGACTTTTTTATGCCAATCGTCGATAACCCGTTTGATTTTGGCCGTATTGCCGCGACGAATGCGATCAGCGATGTCTATGCCATGGGTGGAAAGCCGATCATGGCGATTGCTATTCTTGGCTGGCCGATTGCCACGCTGCCGCCGGAAGTGGCACAACAGGTGATCGACGGTGGGCGCTATGCTTGCCAACAGGCGGGTATTGCTCTGGCTGGCGGCCATTCTATTGATGCGCCTGAGCCTATTTTTGGTCTGGCGGTCACCGGTATTGTTAATACTGAACGGGTGAAGAAAAACAGTGCCGCTCAGGCTGGAGCCAAACTGTACCTGACCAAGCCGTTGGGTATTGGTGTTCTGACCACTGCCGAGAAGAAGAGCAAACTACGTCCTGAACATGAAGGACTGGCAACCGAAGTCATGTGCCAACTAAACAAACCTGGCGCGGATTTTGCCGACGTCGAGGGTGTGACGGCGATGACCGATGTCACGGGCTTCGGTCTGCTGGGACATCTGAGTGAGGTTTGCCAGGGCTCAGGCCTACAGGCAACGGTATGGTTTGATCAGGTGCCGAAGCTGCCGGACATCGAACGTTATATCGCCGAAGGGTGCGTGCCGGGTGGCACGGGGCGTAACTTTGACAGTTATGGCAATTTGGTCGGTGAAATGACCGATTTACAGCGTCAACTGCTGTGCGATCCGCAAACTTCTGGTGGCTTGTTATTGGCTGTGTTACCGGCGGCGGAACCGCAGGTGTTGGCCATTGCCGAACGTCATGGTATTCAACTCCAGGCTATTGGTGAACTCCATGCGCCAGTGCCGGCTAAGCCATTGATAGAGGTTGTGTAGTGTCCGTAACGCTAGAGCGGGTGGATACCCAAGACTATCGCCGTATTTTTTTGCAAGATATTCCGCTGATAGATGTGCGTGCCCCTGTTGAGTTTCAGCAGGGCGCGTTCGCCAATGCAATGAATTTGCCGTTAATGAATGATGAAGAACGGCAAGCGGTCGGCACCTGTTACAAGCAGCAGGGGCAGCAGGCTGCAATTGCATTGGGTCACAGCCTGGTTACGGGCAGACTACGTGAAGAACGAACAGCGGCATGGCTGGCGCAATGCGCTCAATGGCCAGAAGGGTATATTTACTGTTTCCGTGGTGGTCTGCGTTCACAATTGGTACAGCAGTGGCTGCGTGAAGCTGGCGTTGCCTACCCACGTATTACAGGCGGCTATAAGGCGCTGCGCAATTTCTTGCTCACTACGCTGGAGCAGAGCGCCGAATTGCCAATGGTGTTGATCGGTGGCAATACCGGGAGCGGTAAAACGCTGTTAATCAATGAACTGGCCGATGGGGTCGATCTGGAAGGTGCCGCACACCATCGCGGTTCATCTTTTGGCCGAACGCTCGTGGATCAAAGCACTCAGATTGATTTTGAGAATCGTCTGGCTGTGTTATTGCTGAAAAAACAGCATGGTGGCTGCCGCCGCTGGGTACTGGAGGATGAAGGGCGTATTATCGGCAGCAATAATCTGCCATTACCCATCTTCAACCGTATGCAGCAAGCACCTGTGGCGGTGATAGACGACCCCTTTGAGGTGCGATTGGCACGGTTGCAGCACGAATACATTGACCGCATGCGGCTCGAATTTGAACAGGTTTATGGGGCAGAGCTGGGTTGGCATAAATACGGTGAGTATCTGCATCACGGCCTGTTTGCCATTCGCCGTCGCTTGGGGATGGAACGTTTCCAACAGCTGACGCAGCGCCTGGAATGGGCATTACAGAGCCAATATGCCAGCGGTAATAGTGATGGACATCAGGAGTGGCTGGTGTTGTTGTTGCAGCATTACTACGATCCGATGTATCACTATCAATTGGAAAAGAAATCCCAGCGAATTGTCTTCCGCGGGAATTATGCTGAAGTAAGAGATTTCCTGATGACGTACAGCCAGAATAACGGTGAATAATGCGACTGTTTATTGCCGAAAAACCGAGTTTGGCGCGCGCCATTGCCGACGTACTTCCCAAACCGCATCGCCGCGGCGACGGGTTTATCACTTGTGGTAACAATGATGTGGTCACCTGGTGTGTGGGTCATTTATTAGAGCAAGCGCAACCCGATGCCTATGACAGCCGTTATGCGCGTTGGTCGCTGGCTGACCTGCCAATTATTCCTGAGAAGTGGCAATTGCAGCCACGACCTTCGGTGAGCAAACAGCTTAATGCCATTAAAAAGCTGTTACAGGACGCCGACGAAGTCGTGCATGCTGGTGACCCCGATCGCGAGGGCCAGTTGCTGGTGGACGAAGTGCTGGACTATTTGGCACTGACGCCGGAAAAACGTCAAAGTGTTCGCCGTTGCCTGATTAACGATCTCAACCCGCAAGCGGTAGAACGCGCTATTGAACGGTTACGTGATAACCGCGACTTTATCCCACTGTGCGTTTCCGCATTGGCTCGTTCACGTGCTGATTGGTTGTATGGCATCAATATGACCCGCGCCTACACTATTTTGGGGCGCAATGCTGGTTATGATGGCGTGCTGTCTGTTGGACGGGTGCAAACGCCGGTATTGGGGCTAGTGGTTCGGCGTGATGAAGAGATTGAAAACTTTGTGTCGAAAGACTTCTTCGAAGTGAAAGCACACATTGTGACGCCAAAAGAGGAGCGTTTTGTCGCTCTCTGGCAACCCAGCGAGTCCTGTGAGCCTTATCAGGACGAAGAGGGGCGCTTGCTGCATCGGCCATTGGCAGAGCATGTGCTCAAGCGTATCGAAGGCCAGCCGGCGCTGGTGACATCTTATAATGATAAACGGGAATCAGATACTGCACCGTTGCCGTTTTCTCTGTCGACCTTACAGATTGAAGCGTCTAAACGCTTTAACCTGAGCGCGCAACAGGTGCTGGATGTATGTCAGCGGTTGTATGAAACCCATAAGTTGATCACCTACCCACGTTCCGATTGTCGGTACCTCCCGGAAGAACATTTCGCCGGACGTCATTCGGTCTTAAACGCCATCAGTGTTCATCAACCAGATCTTTACCCACAGCCGGTGATCGATAGCGATCGTCGTAATCGTTGTTGGGACGACAAGAAGGTGGATGCTCACCACGCCATTATTCCTACCGCCCGTGCCAGTAAGGTGAACCTCAGTCAGGACGAATTGAATGTTTACGGGTTAGTTGCGCGTCAATATTTGATGCAATTTTGCCCGGACGCTATGTTCCGCAAGTGTGTGATTGAGCTGGATATTGCTGGTGGCAAGTTTATTGCCAAGGCACGTTTTTTGGCAGAGGCAGGGTGGCGGACGTTATTGGGCAGTAAAGAGCGTGATGAAGAAAACGAAGGCGCACCGTTGCCGGTGGTGGCAAAAGATGACGAACTGTTGTGTGAGCGCGGTGAGGTGGTTGAGCGTCAGACCCAACCCCCAAGGCCGTTCACCGACGCCAGTCTGCTTTCCGCCATGACAGGTATTGCGCGTTTCGTTCAGGATAAAGCGCTAAAGAAAATCCTGCGAGCGACCGATGGTTTAGGAACCGAGGCCACGCGCGCGGGGATCATTGAATTACTGTTCAAGCGGGCATTTTTGTATAAAAAGGGACGTTATATTCACTCTAGTGAAACGGGTCGTGCATTGATCCATTCGTTGCCGGATATTGCTGCCCGTCCTGATATGACGGCTAACTGGGAAGCTACACTGACGCAAATCAGTGAAAAATCCTGTCGCTATCAGGACTTTATGCAACCTCTGGTAGGTACTTTGCAGGAGCTGATTTATCAGGCCAAGCAGAGCCGGGCGAGTATGGCGTTTCGCGGGTTGCCGCCGTCACCTTCCTCCGGGGCGAAGAAACGTAAAAAAAGCGCCGGTAAGGCGCGGGAGAAGAGTGAATGAATCACAGGTTACTGATGCTGGCGACTGGCACACTGCTATTTTCCGCTGCAGCAACGGCCCATCGTGGCGACGTGGATGTCGTTGTGCCGGTATCTCCGGAAATTTGGGGCACGGCGAAAAGTGCTGCCGCCCAGCCTGCGGTACAACCTTGCAGCCGCTGTTGTATTTATCAGAATCAAAACTATTCTGAAGGTGCAGTGCTCAAGGTAGAAGGGGAAACGCTGCAGTGCGTACGTGATCCCAATGTGATTGGGACCAATCCCTTGGTCTGGGTGCGATTAAAGAAGTGACATCGTAACGCTTATGGTTAAGTTTCTGTCTGCCGCGCAGTGATATAGGCGCCTAATAACGGTACATCAGCCGGGGCCAGAGGATAGTCAAACGCCTGCTCCGGCGTTACCCACACAAAGTTGGAATGACAGCGATTTTGTAATTCACCGCTATACGCTTCAATACGCCAGGCATGCAGACGGATCGTGCGTTCGCTTTGCTGCCACTGGTTGCTGGCAACGTAGTTGCCGACGCTGGCGATAATCCCCAATTCTTCATCCAGTTCACGTGCCAGTGCTTGTGGCTGGCTTTCACCCGCTTCGACCTTCCCACCGGGAAATTCCCACAGACCAGCTTGATCGCTACTGGCATCGCGTTGCGCCAAGAGAATTTTGCCATTCTTTTCAATGATGGCAGCGACGACATCGATTGTTTTCATCTGTACCACATAGAGAAACCCCGGCAATGGCCGGGGTTGAGTTAATTACAGCGAGAATTCCGCCCAGACCGGGGCATGATCCGAGGGTTTCTCCATTCCGCGGATCTGATAATCGATCCCGGTTGCGGTGCAACGTGCAGCCAGTGGCGTGCTGGCCAACAGCAGATCGATACGCAGACCTCGGTTTTCATCGAAACCGCGTGAACGGTAGTCGAACCATGAAAATTCATCGTTACGTTCTGGGTTTGCATGTCTGTAGGTATCTACCAGACCCCAGTTCAGCAGGCGGTCCATCCATTCACGCTCTTCCGGCAAGAACGAGCACTTACCGGTCCGCAGCCAACGCTTGCGGCTTTCTTCGCCGATGCCGATATCATAATCACTTGGACTGATATTCACATCACCCATCACCAGGACGGGGGAGTCTACCGACATTTGCTGTTCCAGGTAGTTCTGCAAGTCCTGATAGAAGCGTGTTTTGGCGGGGAACTTGATGGGATGGTCGCGGCTTTCACCCTGAGGGAAATAACCATTGATCACCGTCAGTGTGCCTTGAGGCGTCGCCAGATCGGCCATAATGATACGGCGCTGTGCGTCCTCTTCGTCGGTCGGGAAACCACGACGTACGGCGAGCGGTTTTTCTTTAGTCAACAGCGCTACACCGTAGTGGCCTTTTTGGCCGTGATAGAACACGTGATAACCATACTGGCTGACCTCTTCCAGAGGGAACATGTCATCGTGAACTTTTGTTTCTTGCAGACCAATCACGTCAGGCTGGTGCTGTTCGATGATGGCGGCCAGTTGGTGCGGACGCGCACGCAGTCCATTGATATTAAAAGAGACAAACTTCATGAGCGATGCCGTTTTTACGAGAAAAATGTGTTGAGATAGTAGCAGAGTTTAGCCAGAAATGTAACGCAGGCCAGCGGCAATGGCCGCCAGCGGCGTGCTGTGTTATTTCGCCCAGCGATCGTAAGTCTTTGGTTGGTAATCGTCGAACTGCTGCAGCAAGGTCTGCGCAGAGTCACTGATGTGCAGGGTGTTGAGGTAGTCATGACGCATAAAGCCTTGATCGGCCACATGCTGCAAGAAACCGTTTAACGGGCGATAAAAACCGTTTACATCCAGCAGGCCGACCGGTTTGCTGTGGTAACCGATCTGTCCCCAGGTCCAGATTTCGAACAACTCTTCCAGCGTGCCTATGCCACCGGGCAATGCGATAAAACCATCTGCCAGGGCTGCCATGCGGGCTTTACGCGTGTGCATGTCGGGTACGACTTCCAGCTCAGTCAGGCCACGGTGTGCAGTTTCTGCTTCTACCAATCGTTCAGGAATGATGCCAATGGCCTCGCCACCGGCGGCCAGCACGGCATCAGCCACAATGCCCATTAATCCTTTCTTACCGCCGCCATAGATTAAGCGTCGGCCTTGAGCGGCAAGTATTTGGCCCAACTGCCGTGCGTTATCGGCATAAGCAGGGTTAACGCCTTCACTGGCGCCACAAAAAACGCAGATATTGTTACGCATGCACTTCTTTCCTTACTGCATTAAAGAAGTCAGTGGTATAGCGAATTGTTAGCCGGAGTTCAAGTTGAGGATCTGCTGAATGGTTAAGGGAATTGATAAATGATAAATCTGAGAGGCTGAAGGGAAATATTTACAGTGTAATACTGGACGTTTCGCATCCTTCCCGTTTGGGAGTTATATGGAGCATTCAAATTTGATTTAAATCTGGGGGGCATACAAGGATGGTGGTGGGGGAAGGATTACTCGTCGTTGCACTCCTTACCCTGTGGGCCGCGCTGAAGCGCGTTGTCTCATTGCATGAGACTCGAACCTTGTCGAAGCTTCTCATCCTTCCCGGTAAGGGGTGATATGGATGCTGTCAGGTTTGATTTGATTTTGGGGGATATATAAAAAGG
>NZ_BCTT01000002.1 GCF_001590905.1 Serratia grimesii NBRC 13537 | reverse complement strand
CGAACCTTCGAAGTCTGTGACGGCAGATTTACAGTCTGCTCCCTTTGGCCGCTCGGGAACCCCACCATGGTATTCATGGTTTTACAAATTGTAGTTCCGGTATCATCCGGAAGAAACCTGGCCGGTTTCTTTACTGCGCCTTCACTCTAAACAGAGAGAAGATGGTGGTGGGGGAAGGATTCGAACCTTCGAAGTCTGTGACGGCAGATTTACAGTCTGCTCCCTTTGGCCGCTCGGGAACCCCACCACTGGCCTTGCTTGCGAAACATCTGTCTCGGTAAGCGGGGCGCATCATATCAAATGAAGAGCGCGTGTAAAGTATTGAAATGCAGAAAATGAATCGTTTGCCGATTTTTTGCCCGTGGCGGTGCATCCCTGAACGAAAGGCACCGCTTTATTGAGCAATTACAAAATGACAGTCCGGTTACCGTAGACAAATACGCGCTGGGCCAGCACGTGATACAGCGCGCGGCTGAGCGCATTTTTCTCTACATCACGTCCAGCACGCATCATATCGTCTGCAGAATAGGTATGATCGACATGAATCACGTCCTGCATGATAATTGGGCCTTCGTCCAGGTTATCGTTAACGTAGTGAGCGGTGGCCCCGATAATTTTCACTCCACGCTCATAAGCCTGATGATAAGGCCGTGCCCCGATAAAGGCTGGCAGGAACGAATGATGAATATTGATCACCTGGTTCGGGTAATGTTGAACGAATGCCGGGGTTAATACGCGCATATATTTGGCCAGCACCACATAGTCCGGCTGATATTGGTCGATCTGAGCCATCATTTTTTGGTCGTGCTGATCGCGTGTCAGGCCTTCATGGCTGACCAGATGGAACGGAATATCGAAACGCTCTACCAGGGTTTGCAAAGTATCATGGTTGCCGATAACCGCGGCGATCTCGACATCCAGGCCGCCGTAGGCGCTTTTCATCAGCAGATCGCCCAAGCAATGTGCCTCTTTGGTCACCAGAACCACGATGCGGCGGCGACCGGAATTATGCAGTTCGCGAACGGAACCTGCCGGCAATGCACCGTCGAGATCTGCCAGCAGAGTCGTATCGTTGAAAATACCTTCCAGCTCGGTACGCATAAAGAAACGACCGGTGCGGTGATCAACAAACTCATTGTTCTGAATAATGTTGAGTTCATGCTTGTAACAGATGTTGGTGATCTTGGCGATCAGGCCTTTGGCATCCGGACAAATGGTACGCAAAACTTTTCTTTGGACATTTTGATGTGGCATGGCGATGAGGATCCTGTCTGATACTGAACGTCCTGTCTGCGCAGGCGAGCATTTTATAGTCTTCACTTTCAAACGACTGCCGAAATGGCAGCGGTCTGAAATCTATGGGTCGCAGTGACTGCCGGTTAACGACCGCAGCACTTTTTATATTTTTTACCTGAACCGCAGGGGCAAATCGCATTTCTGCCAGGCTGGGGTTTGGTACCATCAATATAGTACCAGCGTTGTTCAAGCTGAAGAAAGCGCGAACGTTCGTGCATTGCCTTGTGTTCGCCTGTGCTGCCGTCGATGAAGCGGGCAATAAACTCGACAAAACCTTCGTCGTTCTCATGGCCCTGTTTTTCTTCTACCACCGTCAGGCCGAGCCATTCGGTGTTCTTGAAGCTATCAACGATCGCGTTACGCCACTCATCGGCATGACAATCGGGATGCCAGGTCGCAATTAAGTAATCGACGTTGTGATTCACATAAGCGCTAAAGCGTGAACGCATCAACTTACCGGGGGTCAGTGGCGTTTGGGTGCCATTGATGTAGGGTTCGCAGCATACGCTATACTCCAGTCCGCCGCCGCAGGGGCATAATTCTGGCAAGTTGACTCCTAAAATGGCCGGAACAATAAGAACGGGCCGATGCTGAAAGGGATTTAGCGCATATGTTACCTAACATTATTCGATCGTGACAATCTACGCTGGCAGCAGAGTTGATACAATTCACCGGGAAGAGGCGGAATGATGCGAAAAATGAAGATTGGACTGGCATTGGGCGCGGGTTCCGCTAAAGGGTGGGCGCATATCGGCGTGATCAACGCCCTAAAGAAATTGGGTGTTGAAGTCGATATAGTAGCCGGCTGCTCAGTGGGTGCACTGGTTGGTGCTGCTTTTGCCAGCCACCGTTTGCCGGCCATGGAGACCTGGGTTCGTTCATTTAGCTATTGGGATGTGATCCGCTTGATGGATCTTTCTTGGCAGCGTGGCGGTCTGTTGCGCGGTGAGCGGGTGTTCAATGCGGTGGGGCAATTATTAGAAATCAACGATATCGCCGAGTGTTCGCTAAAGTTTGGTGCAGTGGCGACGAACCTAAGTACCGGGCGAGAGTTGTGGTTGACCGAAGGGGATATTCATCAGGCAGTGCGTGCGTCGTGTAGTATGCCCGGCTTGTTGGCACCGGTGTGGTTTGATGGTTATTGGCTAGTGGATGGTGCGGTAGTGAACCCTGTCCCCATTTCGTTAACTCGTGCATTGGGAGCCGATCTCGTTATTGCCGTTGACTTGCAACATGATGCGCATCTGATGCAGCAGGATTTGTTCTCTGTACGCCAGCATGACTCAGAAACTTCAGGCGATATCCCCACGGATAATTGGCGAGGACGGTTAAGAGACCGTATCAGCAAAATGACGAACAGAAAGCCTAATTTTACGCCAACAGCGATGGAAATTATGGGAACGTCGATCCAGGTATTGGAAAATAGACTGAAACGTAATCGTATGGCAGGTGACCCGCCAGATGTCTTGCTCCAACCCTATTGTCCGCAAATTTCGACGTTGGATTTCCACCGTGCCGATGAAGCGATTGCAGCGGGTAAACTGGCCGTTGAAAAACAGATTGATATGCTTTTACCGTTGATAAAAAACAAATAATTATCGGATTTTGCGGAGGTGGTCTGAGATAAGGCCCATTTCCGACAAGCAGAAATGGCCTTTTTGAGCCACTATTACACTATTGAAAGGGAAGAGGCTCGGCTGATGGCATTACCATTGACTCACAAGCGCATTTTGGTCGTTGAGGACGAACTGGTTTTTCGTTCTGTGCTTGTTGGCTATTTGAAATCGTTGGGTGCGGAAACCAGTGAGGCGACCAATGGTTTGCAAGCGCTGAGTGCCGTGGACGACGTGAAGCCCGACTTAATCTTGTGCGATCTGGCGATGCCGGAAATGGACGGGATAGAGTTTGTTGAGCATCTTCGTCTACAAGGTGTGCAAATTCCGGTGCTGGTGATATCAGCCACCGATAAAATGGCGGATATCGCCAAGGTACTGCGTTTGGGTGTACAGGATGTATTGTTAAAGCCCGTTACCGATCTTAACCGCCTGCGTGAAGCTGTGTTAGGTTGTCTCTACCCCAATATGTTTACCTCCCAGGCGATTGAGGAAGCAGAGCTGCTTCAGGATTGGGATGCATTGAGTAAAAATCCTTCTGAAGCCGTAAAGTTGCTCAAGCAGTTACAGCCTCCGGTACAACAGACCATTGCTCATTGTCGCATTAATTATCGACAATTAACGACGGGCGAGAACCCTGGATTGGTGTTGGATATTGCAGCGCTGTCGGATAAGGATCTGGCGTTCTATTGTTTGGATGTAACTCGCGCAGGAGATAACGGTGTATTGGCGGCGTTGCTGTTACGCGCTTTATTTAATGGCTTGTTACAGGATCATTTAGCTAATCAGCGTCATCGGTTGCCGCAAATGACCGCATTGTTAAAGCAAGTTAATCAATTATTACGTCAAGGCAAACTGGAAGGACAATTCCCATTGTTGGTCGGTTATTATCACACCGAATATAAAAACCTGATTTTAGTCTCAGCGGGTCTTCATGCCAGTGTTAATACCGGTGATAGCCAAATTCAACTGAACAATGGGGTGCCGCTTGGCACGCTGGGTGCGACCTACATGAATCAAATCAGCCAGCATTGTGCAGCCTGGCAGTGTCAGGTTTGGGGATCTGGAGGCAGACTGCGGTTGATGCTCAGTACCGAATAACGTGATCCTCTAAAAACATTATTTGAAATACAAATATTCGATGTGCTTATTTCTTCCTCAGGCCATTGGTTGGGTAATTGTCTTAAATTTTTTCTATTTGTGCTGCGGTTAATGCCAGACACTCATAAGCTGGTATACTCCGAAGGTTTTTCATATGGCGAAAAAGCTCACAAAATGAGCAATATTAAGAGAGGAAATAATGCCTGCTGTAAATCGTAAAGTCAGAAAGGCTGTGATCCCGGTTGCAGGCTTGGGAACACGGATGTTGCCAGCGACAAAAGCCATTCCAAAAGAAATGCTGCCGCTGGTTGACAAACCCTTGATCCAATACGTTGTCAATGAATGTATTGCGGCTGGGATTAACGAGATTGTGTTGGTTACCCATTCCTCCAAGAATTCGATCGAAAACCATTTTGACACCAGTTTCGAACTTGAAGCGATGCTGGAAAAACGCGTGAAACGTCAGTTGCTGGACGAAGTGCAGTCTATTTGCCCGAAAGGCGTAACTGTTATGCAGGTACGTCAAGGGGTAGCCAAAGGGTTGGGGCACGCTATTATGTGCGCTTATCCACTGGTTGGTGACGAGCCGGTAGCCGTGATTTTGCCGGATGTGATCCTCGATGAGTACAGCGCCGATCTGAAAAAAGATAATTTGCACGAAATGTTAGAGCGGTTTGAAAAAACCGGTGTCAGCCAAATTATGGTCGAACCCGTACCTCATAAAGATGTGGGTAATTACGGCGTAGCTGATTGTAAAGGGTATGAACTGCAGCCAGGTGAAAGCACCCCGATGGTCAGCGTAGTCGAAAAACCCTCGCCGGATGAAGCCCCATCTAACTTAGCCATCGTTGGTCGCTATGTGCTTTCTGCAGATATTTGGCCGTTACTGTCAAAAACACCTCCGGGCGCTGGCGGTGAAATCCAGCTGACCGACAGTATTGAAATGCTGATGCAGCAAGAAACGGTAGAGGCTTATCACCTAAAAGGGATTAGCCATGATTGTGGTAACAAGCTGGGTTATATGAAGGCATTTGTCGAATATGGCATGCGCCATGCCGGGCTGGGACAAGAGTTTTCGCAGTGGTTGAGCCAATTGTTGGCCGCTGATAAGAAATAATTTATTTATCTTTCATCTTAATTTGAAAAACTAGGATTTTCCCATGAAAGTAACAGTTTTTGGTATTGGCTATGTTGGTCTGGTACAGGCAGCGGTGCTGGCTGAGGTTGGCCATGACGTTATGTGTATTGATATTGACGAACGTAAAGTCGAAAACCTGAAGAAAGGGAACATCCCTATTTTTGAACCCGGCCTGACGCCGTTGGTGCAACAAAACTATGAAGCTGGCCGTCTGCAGTTCACCACCGATGCGAAAGCAGGTGTTGCGCATGGTAGCATTCAGTTCATTGCTGTAGGTACGCCACCGGACGAAGACGGTTCTGCCGATTTGAAATATGTGACGGCTGTAGCACGTACCATTGCGGAACACATGACCGAGCACAAAGTGGTAATCGACAAATCTACCGTGCCGGTAGGTACTGCAGATAAAGTCCGCCAGGTTATGCAAGAAACGTTGCAGAAACGCGGTAGCTCTGTACCTTTCGACGTGGTTTCCAATCCGGAGTTTTTGAAAGAAGGTGCGGCAGTCGCGGACTGCATGCGTCCGGAACGTATCGTTATTGGTACCGATAACATGGATGTGATCGAACCTATTCGTGAGCTGTATGAGCCGTTTAACCGTAATCATGATCGCATGATTATGATGGATATTCGCAGTGCTGAGCTGACCAAGTACGCGGCCAACTGCATGTTGGCAACCAAAATCAGCTTTATGAACGAAATGTCTAACCTGGCCGAAATGTTGGGTGCGGATATTGAGAAAGTGCGCCAAGGTATCGGTTCTGATTCCCGCATCGGCTACCACTTTATCTACCCAGGATGCGGCTACGGCGGTTCTTGCTTCCCGAAAGACGTCCAGGCACTGATCCGCACTGCGGAACATATCGGTTACCAACCAAAACTGTTGCAGGCTGTTGAGCAGGTTAACTACCAACAGAAATATAAGCTGACCAAGTTTATTAAGCATCACTTTGGTGAAGACTTAAAAGGCAAAACTTTTGCACTATGGGGTTTGGCATTCAAGCCAAATACTGACGATATGCGTGAAGCCTCCAGCCGTGTTCTGATGGAGCAACTGTGGGAAGCCGGTGCCACCGTCCAGGCCTACGATCCTGAAGCGATGAACGAAGTGCAGCGCATTTATGGCCAGCGTGATGACCTGAAGCTGGTAGGCACCAAAGAAGCGGCGCTACATGGTGCTGACGCGCTGGTTATCTGCACTGAATGGCAAAACTTCCGTGCACCTGATTTCGACATAATCAAAAGCGCGCTGAAGCAACCGGTGATCTTTGATGGTCGCAATCTGTTTGATCCAGAGCGTTTGGAAAACCGTGGCTTTACTTATTATGCGATCGGTCGCGGTGCATCCATTCAGCCGGTTATTTAAGGTATATATATGAAATTCCTGGTTACAGGTGCGGCAGGATTTATTGGTTATCACGCTGCTGAGCGTCTGTTGGCCGCTGGGCATCAGGTTGTCGGCATCGACAACCTGAATGATTATTACGATGTGGGTCTGAAAATGGCCCGCCTTGACCTGCTTGCGAATAAGTCTGCTTTTCAGTTTATTAAACTGGATTTGGCCGATCGTGAAGGTATGGCAAAGTTGTTTGCCGAGCATAAATTTCAGCGAGTGATTCATCTGGGGGCGCAAGCCGGGGTGCGTTATTCGCTGGAAAATCCGTTGGCGTACGCGGACGCGAATCTTATCGGGCATGTAAATGTGTTGGAAGGGTGTCGCCACAATAAAGTCGAGCATTTGTTATATGCTTCTTCCAGTTCGGTATATGGCCTCAATCGCAAGCTACCATTTGCAACCGAAGATTCTGTCGATCATCCGATCTCATTGTACGCGGCAACTAAAAAAGCTAATGAGCTGATGTCACACAGCTACTCCCACTTATATGGTCTGCCTACCACTGGCTTGCGTTTCTTTACCGTATATGGTCCGTGGGGGCGCCCAGATATGGCGCTGTTTAAATTTACTAAAGCCATATTGGCTGGTGAAAGTATCGATGTATATAACCACGGGGAGATGCACCGTGACTTTACCTACATCGACGATATCTCAGAGGCTATTGTTCGGTTGCAGGCTGTTATTCCTCAGCCAAATCCAGCCTGGACAGTTGAACAGGGCTCACCGGCAACCAGTTCCGCGCCGTATCATGTCTATAATATCGGCAATAGCACGCCCGTGAAGCTGATGGAATATATCAAGGCATTGGAGCAGGCATTAGGGATCGAAGCACGCAAGAATATGTTGCCAATGCAACCTGGCGATGTGCTAGATACCAGTGCTGATACTGCGGAGCTCTATCGTGTGATAGGGTTTAAGCCGGAAACCAGTGTTGAAGAAGGCGTGAAACGCTTTGTTGAATGGTATAAGTCATTTTATAACGCTCAGTAATTGAGCTGTGCGTAAAATGCTATAAGGGGCTTTGGCCCCTTTTTTATGCTTCAGGAAAGGCAGGGTGGCAGTCTGAGAAGTGAATGAAAGAGACGGTCTACTTCAGATTATTGTGTAAAACCGAGTTTGTATAATCTAGCTTTCCGGGAATTAGACATAACAAAAAGGCTCCCTGAGGAGCCTTTTTAACATGCAGCGAAATGCTATTACAGCAGGAAATCGTCCAGGGATTTACCTTGCTCTTCGATAGCTTTCTTAATCACTGCTGGGGTACGGCCCTGGCCGGTCCAGGTTTTCAGTTCACCGTTTTCGTCTTTATATTGGTATTTGGCCGGACGTGCTGCACGTTTAGCTTTACCTGCTGCTTTAGTTGCAGCCATAGTTTGCAGCAGTTCATTTGGATCAATACCGTCAGCAATCAGCATTTCACGATATTGCTGCAGTTTGCGGGTGCGTTCTTCAACTTCTGCTTGAGCCTGGCTGTCTTCTTCGCGACGTTCGTTCACAACAACTTCCAGTTTTTCAAGCATCTCTTCCAGCGTTTCCAGGCTGCATTCTCTTGCCTGTGCGCGTAGAGTACGGATGTTGTTCAAAATCTTTAATGCTTCGCTCATTGTCCTAGTCTCAAATTATATTGGTGGGGGCGTCTGGATAATAATAGAGTGCTCTTTTCTTTTCTGCAATAGACAAATTGAAAGGAACGCTCAAATTCATCTTTTAAAAAGGTGTAATCAGAACTCTCTGGCAAATATAAGGAGGAGACATAAGTATTACAAGCTCAATTTTTAAGTCAAATTTTCAACAGTGCCGGTATGATTACCGCGCCAGAAGGGCATTCATGGCTAAGTTATAATTGTGTTTTATATCAATATTACGATGAGTTTTGTGGGTTAAATCACGCGCTTTAGTATGCAAACACTGTAAACAATGGGGGTATACGAGTAAAGATAACGTCAAGAACTGTGTTGTTAGCTTTTTTATGCCATTAAATACGCTGGGGTACTGTCAGCAGGCGTTAATAGATTTAATCCTTTACCAACCAGGAGTCATGCTGGTGGTTTCTCTTTTCTGATTGACGATTAATGCCTGATGCTAATCATTAGCAGTAATTAAATGTGATGACAGACAGGGATCGTCCTGTAAATAGATGTAAAAGCGCAGTGGTGCAGAATGGAATGTTTCATTTGAAAGTTTGGTATTCGTTTGGCTGGGATATTGATTAAACCGAAGGCGTGAGCAGGGTGGCAGGTTATGGTACACTTGGTTGCTGAATCAGTGTCTGAATATTTCTTATACCATTGGAGTCGCGGGCCCATGGCTCAACTTTATTTTTATTACTCTGCTATGAACGCAGGGAAATCTACTGCGTTGTTACAATCTTCATATAATTATCAAGAACGTGGTATGCGTACACTGGTGTTTACTGCCGAAATAGACCACCGTTTCGGTGTCGGCAAGGTTAGCTCGCGGATCGGTCTGTCATCGCAGGCACAGCTCTATAATAATGAGTCGATGCTGTATGCGATGATCGCGCAGGAACATCAACAGCAGCCCGTACACTGCGTCTTGTTGGATGAAAGTCAGTTCTTGACGAAGGAACAGGTCGAGCAACTGTGCGATGTTGTGGACCAACTGGATATTCCGGTTCTGTGTTACGGCTTGCGTACCGACTTTTTGGGTGAGTTGTTCATCGGCAGTCAATACTTGCTGGCCTGGGCGGATAAACTGGTGGAATTGAAAACCATCTGCCACTGTGGGCGTAAGGCGAACATGGTACTGCGGCTGGATGAAAGTGGGCAGGCGATGCATACCGGTGAGCAGGTCGTGATAGGCGGTAACGAGAGCTACGTCTCCGTTTGCCGTAAGCATTACAAGGAAGCGCTACAGGCATTAGAGTAACATCTGGATGCTGTAGAGCGCCTTCTGGCAGCACTTTAGTGCGACGGTATTGCCAGGTAGTTTGAAGTACAGCGTAAGAGAAAAAAAACCGCCTTTCGGCGGTTTTTTTGCTGGTTTAATTAACCGTTATTTTTTGGTCTTCTTTTCTGCTTTAGCCGCAACGGGTGCCGCCAAAACTTCTTCATCAACCGCCTCACTGAACTTACGCCCGTAGAAGGTATCCAGCATGATTTGCTTCAACTCGGCAATCAGCGGGTAGCGCGGGTTGGCACCTGTACATTGGTCGTCAAAGGCGTCTTCAGACAGTTTGTCGACCTTAGCCAGGAAGTCAGCTTCTGTCACACCGGCTTCGCGGATTGATGCCGGGATACCCAGTTCAGCTTTGATCTCGTCCAGCCAAGTCAGCAGCTTCTCGATTTTCTGTGCGGTACGGTCACCCGGTGCACTCAAGCCGAGGTGGTCGGCGATTTCTGCGTAGCGACGACGTGCCTGAGGGCGGTCGTACTGGCTGAAAGCCGTTTGCTTGGTTGGATTGTCGTTCGCGTTGTAGCGAATAACGTTGGAGATCAGCATAGCGTTAGCCAGACCATGTGGGATATGGAACTCAGAGCCCAGTTTGTGGGCCATTGAGTGGCAAACCCCCAGGAAGGCGTTGGCGAATGCGATGCCGGCAATGGTTGCAGCATTGTGCACACGCTCACGGGCGACTGGATTCTTGGCACCTTCTTTGTAGCTGGTTGGCAGGTATTCTTTCAGCAATTTTAACGCTTGCAGCGCTTGGCCATCAGAGTATTCGTTCGCCAGTACTGAAACATACGCTTCCAGTGCGTGGGTCACCGCATCCAGGCCGCCAAAGGCGCACAGGGATTTCGGCATATTCATAACCAGGTTAGCGTCAACGATGGCCATGTCTGGTGTCAGTGCGTAGTCAGCCAGTGGGTATTTCTGTCCAGTAACGTCGTCGGTCACTACTGCAAATGGCGTTACTTCTGAACCGGTACCTGAAGTGGTGGTCACGGCGATCATTTTCGCTTTGACGCCCATTTTCGGGAACTTGTAGATACGTTTACGGATGTCCATAAAGCGCAGCGCCAGGTCTTCGAAATGGGTTTCAGGATGTTCGTACAGTACCCACATGATCTTCGCCGCATCCATCGGTGAACCGCCGCCTAACGCGATGATCACGTCAGGTTTGAAGGAGTTCATCTGTTCAGCGCCTTTGCGCACGATGGACAGTGTTGGATCTGCTTCAACTTCAAAGAACACTTCTGTTTCAATGCCGTGTGATTTCAGAACAGAGGTGATCTGGTCAGCATAGCCGTTATTGAACAGGTAGCGGTCGGTCACAATGAAGGCGCGTTTTGCCCCGTCGGTCGCTACTTCTTCCAGCGCGATAGGCAATGAGCCACGGCGGAAGTAGATTGATTTCGGAAGTTTATGCCACAACATGTTTTCTGCTCGCTTCGCTACAGTTTTCTTGTTGATCAGGTGTTTTGGACCGACGTTTTCAGAGATGGAGTTACCGCCCCAGGAACCGCAGCCCAGCGTCAGAGACGGAGCGAGTTTAAAGTTGTACAGGTCACCGATACCACCCTGAGATGCCGGGGTGTTGATCAGGATGCGCGCGGTTTTCATCTTGTCGCCGAAGAAGGCAACGCGTTCCGGCTGGTTATCCTGGTCGGTGTACAGACAAGAGGTGTGGCCGATACCGCCCATGGCAACCAGTTTCTCTGCTTTGCTGACGGCGTCTGCAAAGTCTTTAGCGCGATACATGGCCAGTGTAGGGGACAGTTTTTCGTGAGCGAAAGGTTCTGTTTCATCAACAAGTTTCACTTCACCGATCAGAACCTTGGTGCTTGCCGGCACTTTAATGCCAGCCATCTCAGCGATCTTCGGCGCTGACTGACCAACGATAGCTGCGTTCAGGCCACCGTTTTTCAGGATGATGTCTTGTACGGCTTTCAGCTCTTTACCCTGTAGCATGTAGCCACCGTGGGTAGCGAAACGTTCGCGCACTGCATCATAGATTGAATCAACCACAATGACAGATTGCTCAGAGGCGCAAATAACACCGCTGTCGAAGGTTTTAGACATCAGAATTGAGGCAACGACACGCTTAATATCTGCAGTTTCGTCAACCACTACAGGGGTGTTACCTGCACCAACGCCGATTGCCGGTTTGCCGGAGCTGTAGGCGGCTTTCACCATGCCTGGACCACCGGTTGCGAGGATCAGGTTGATGTCAGGGTGGTGCATCAATTGATTGGACAGTTCAACGGTAGGTTGGTCGATCCAGCCTACGATGTCTTTTGGCGCCCCGGCAGCAATCGCTGCCTGCAGCACGATATCTGCGGCCTTATTAGTCGCGTTTTTCGCACGTGGGTGTGGGGAGAAGATAATGCCGTTACGGGTTTTCAGGCTGATTAACGCTTTGAAAATGGCCGTAGAAGTTGGGTTGGTGGTTGGCACGATACCGCAAATCAGGCCAATAGGCTCTGCAATGG
The DNA here is from genome assembly GCF_001590905.1 of Serratia grimesii NBRC 13537. Lineage (GTDB taxonomy): Bacteria > Pseudomonadota > Gammaproteobacteria > Enterobacterales > Enterobacteriaceae > Serratia > Serratia grimesii. The sequence continues at coordinate 287,659 of NZ_BCTT01000002.1, read as the reverse complement.
TGATGGTACCGAAAGTATGGTCTTCGGCCAGAATGCCGCAGGTTTTTTCATCTTTATAGGCGTTGTAGATAAATTCTGATGCGAAGTGGTTCTTGATCACTTTATCTTCAACGATACCCATACCGGATTCTTCGACGGCCAATTTGGCCAAAGGAATACGGGCATCGGCAGCGGCGAGGGCAGCAGCGCGGAAAATCTTATCAACTTGCTCTTGAGTGAAGTTGGCATATTCGCGCTGGGCTTTTTTGACTCGTGCAACTAGCTCGTTCAGTTCAGCGACATTTGTTACAGCCATAATGCTCTCCTGATAATGTTAAACTCTTTCAGTAAATCAGCCGTGCGAGCCACTAGTATAGACAGAATGATGGAAAATGCTGTTTTAAAAACAAAGGCTTTCCACCTTTTTGTGTCGCATGCTGCTGATTTGCTTAAAGAGCTTTACCCGATGCTTCAGCAGGAGAAGACAGCGGGCCGAACAGAGATGCCACTTTTTCCTTAACCTGTTCTACTCCCTGACTACGACTAAGAGCTTAACTACTCTTGGTTAGTGATTTTGTGATTTAAATCATAAAAAACGCAAGCTGACACCATTCAGCCGTGGTTTTTGAGAATTATTCTTGATAACTGCGATGGCAGGCACTTTTTTCAACATAAAAAATCATAAACCGTACATTGCTTTAACAATAGCGAATTATTTTATCAGTGCGGATATGAATAGATAAAAATCCCGCTCACGACCAATGGATTACCCGTGGTAATTCCATTACATTAGCGCGCGTAGGCAGTGTCACTTTTTAGAGCTATTAAAGCGGAGTCATTTGTGGGCCAATCTCTGTTGGATTTTTCCGGCTTCATTAAATTTTTTGTCGGCCTGTTTGCGCTGGTGAACCCGGTGGGAATTTTGCCGGTGTTTATTAGCATGACCAGCTACCAAGCGGCGGCAGGGCGCAATAAAACAAACCTGACGGCTAACCTGTCGGTCGCCATTATCCTGTGGACCTCACTCTTTTTGGGGGAAGGGATTTTGCGCATGTTCGGTATCTCTATTGATTCGTTCCGAATTGCCGGCGGTATCCTGGTGGTGACCATTGCGATGTCGATGATCAGTGGGAAGCTGGGTGAGGACAAACAGAATAAACAAGAGAAGTCAGAGAGCGCGATCCGTGAAAGTATTGGTGTCGTACCGCTGGCGTTGCCACTGATGGCTGGGCCGGGTGCTATCAGCTCTACGATTGTCTGGAGCTCTCGCTACCACAGCTGGCAAAACCTGTTGGGGTTTACTCTGGCTATTGCGTTGTTCGCTTTCTGTTGTTGGTTGTTGTTCCGTGCCGCTCCATTATTGGTGCGTTTATTGGGGCAAACCGGCATTAACGTGATCACCCGAATCATGGGGTTGCTGCTGATGGCATTGGGGATTGAGTTTATCGTTACCGGAATCAAGGCCATTTTCCCTGGACTGCTGTAATCTGCTCGCTGAGCCGCGAACAGTATTATTCGTGGCTCAAATTATTTTTAAAAATTAAAATCAATTATTGGTTCGCATTAATATAGTGCGCAATATGAATGAATTCTATTCAGTGTGCACCACAATGTGGCATAAATCTCAATTTGTTGTTCAATAAAACCCCTAAGCGCTGTTTTCAGCCTTTATCTCCCGCCGTTATTGCCATTTTTTGCCTTCTGAATATAAAATCTGCTGTTAATTTAATCACATCATTCTGTAGGGCTTGTCTCGCTTTCATCCAGGTGTTATTAGTGATTAACCGCACATAAGCAGATGTTTGTTCTTTGAAGTTCGACTTTGTTAACTGAATGTTTCTTTGCTTGGCGCGTTGGTTTGCTGTGCATGGCTTTTGCTGTTTTGTTCTTATTTTTTGTGATAAAAATCATGCTGTTATTGCTTGATCTCATCTCTTGCTCGTCAGGGGGGAAGATCGTGCCTGATGCAATAAAAGAGAATTGCTTAACATTTCTGTAAAAATTATTGGCTATGGAATTTGCCTTCTGCTAATTTCCGAGCAACTTTCTACGCGTAATTAACCGTATCGCGTCGTCAAAGTGGGAATGATTTTTGCTGGTGCCTGTTATTTAGAATTCTTATAAATACTTCACGAATATCGATAAGCAATGCTTGTTGGTGAAAAGGAGCCTCGACCATGCAGCAAACCCGAAAGCGTACTCCATTGGCTATGTTCATTGCCGGTTTGCTGAGTGTCAGCGCCGTTTATTCTGCTCAGGCGGTCGATGTTCCGGCTGGAGTGCAATTGGCAGAGCAGCAGAGCATTGTAATTAACAACGGCACGGAAGTGGCTTCATTGGATCCGCAAAAGGTCGAGGGAATACCAGAAAGTAATATTATTCTTAACCTGTTGGAAGGGCTGGTCAGCACCGATGCTAATGGGCACGTGGTGCCGGCGGCGGCGGCCCAGTGGGAAAACCAGGATTTCAAAACCTGGACTTTCCATCTGCGTCCCGACGCGGTATGGAGTGATGGTTCGCCAGTTACCGCGCAGGACTTTGTCTATAGCTGGCAGCGCCTGGCCGATCCGAAAACTGGCTCGCCCTACGCCAGCTATCTGCAGTACGCCAAGATTGAAAATATCGACGATATCCTGACCGGGAAAAAAAGTCCGCAGACTCTCGGTATTAAAGCTATCGATGATAAAACGCTGCAGGTATCCCTGAGTGAATCGGTGCCGTACTTTATTAGTATGATAAGCCGTACGGCATTGATGCCGGTAAAACGTTCGGTCGTCGAGAAGTTTGGCGACAAATGGACGCTGCCTGCGAACTATGTCGGTAATGGCGCATACCGTTTGAACGAGTGGGTGGTGAATGAGCACATTGTGCTTGAACGCAGCCCGAGCTACTGGAACAACAAGAAAACAGTCATCGATAAGGCGACATTCTTGCCAATTTCTTCAGAGGTCAGTGATGTCAACCGCTTCCGCAGCGGTGAAATTGATATCACCAACAGCGCCATCCCACCGAATCTGTTTGCGAAGATGAAGAAAGAGATCCCTGAGCAACTGCACGTTAACCCTTATCTGTGTACCTTTTATTACGAGATCAACAACCAGCGTGCACCCTTTACCGATCCGCGGGTGCGTGCTGCAGTGAAACTGACGCTGGACCGCGACATCATCGCTAACAAAATCATGGGGCAGGGTCAGATTCCGGCCTACAGCTTTACGCCAACCTTTACGGAGGGCGCCAAATTCACTGCGCCAGAATGGGCAGGTTGGAGCCAGGAACAGCGTAATACAGAGGCGAAAAAACTGTTAGCCGAGGCAGGCTTCAATGCGGCCAATCCGTTGAAATTCACCTTGCTGTACAACACCTCCGATCAAAATAAACAGCAGGCGATCGCTGCGGCGTCAATGTGGAAGAAAAACCTCGGTGCGGATGTCACGCTGCGTAATCAGGAGTGGAAAACTTCTCTTGAAAGCCGCCATCAGGGGCAATATGACGTGGCGCGGGCCACTTGGTGCGGTGATTATAACGAGCCAAGTGCTTTCCTGAATCTGGTGCTTTCCAACAGCAGCATCAACACTATTTTCTACAAGAGCCCAACGTTTGACGCCATCATGGCCAGCACGCTAAAAGCGCCGGATGAGGCTGCGCGTGCAGCCTTGTATCAGCAGGCGGAGGCTCAGTTGGATAAAGACTCGGCGCTGATCCCGGTGTATTACCGCGTCAGTGCGCGCCTGATCAGACCGTCGGTGGGAGGCTTTACCGGTAAAGACCCATTGGATTACACCGATGTGAAAAACCTGTACATCATCAAGCAGTAACGAGGGGTATTACGTCACGCTAACAAGGGTGAGTAATACAGGGAAGGCCAACTGCCGTATTCGTTCCTCGGCAGTCGGTTTAACAAGGTCCGCTCACGGGCAACGCAGGCTCCACGACGAGCCTGTGATAATAAAAACTGGAGTATACACATGACCAACATCACGAAAAAAACCATCCTTGCAGTCGGCATCATTGCCGCTCTGGGCATCACAGCAACCGGAAGTGCTTTTGCGGCCGTTGTGCCAGCGGGCGTGCAACTGGCGGACAAGCAAGAAATCGTTAAAAACAATGGCTCGGAAGTACAGTCCCTGGATCCGCACAAAATTGAAGGCGTACCAGAAAACAACGTAACGCGTGACCTGATGGAAGGTTTGGCCAACAACGGTCCAGATGGTTCTATCGTTCCAGGTGTAGCGGAAAGCTGGGATAACAAAGATTTTAAAGTGTGGACCTTCCATCTGCGTAAAGACGCAAAATGGTCGAATGGCAAGCCGGTAACGGCACAAGATTTCGTGTATAGCTGGCAGCGCGTTGTTGATCCGAAAACGGCTTCCCCTTATGCCAGCTATCTGCAATATGCTCACGTAGAAAACGTGGATGACATCATCGCCGGCAAGAAAGATAAATCAACGCTGGGCGTAAAAGCTATCGACGATCACACCTTCCAGGTCACCCTGACCGAGCCGGTGCCTTACTTGGTTGAAATGACCCCACACTATGCGATGAAGCCAGTGTTTAAAGAGGCAGTCGAGAAGTTTGGTGAGAAGTGGACCCTGCCACAAAACTACGTCAGCAATGGCGCTTATAAATTAAAAGATTGGATTGTTAACGAACGTATCGTCCTGGAACGTAACCCGGAATATTGGGATAACGCGAAAACCATCATTAATAAAGTCACGTTCCTGCCTATTTCATCGGAAGTTACCGATGTGAACCGCTACCGCACTGGCGAAATCGACATGACCTATAACAACATGCCGATTGAACTGTTCCAGAAATTGAAGAAAGAGATCCCGAAAGAAGTTCACGTCGATCCGTACCTGTGTACTTATTATTATGAAATTAACAACCAGAAAGCGCCGTTTACCGATCAACGTGTACGTGAAGCACTGAAGTTGGGTCTGGATCGCGACATTATCACCAATAAAGTGAAAAACCAGGGTGACCTGCCAGCTTACAGCTTCACACCACCTTACACTGATGGCGCTAAATTGATGCCACCGGAGTGGTTCGGTTGGACGCAGGAAAAACGTAACGAAGTTGCGAAAAAGCTGTTGGCTGAAGCGGGTTACGGCCCAGACAAACCACTGACGTTCTCTCTGCTGTATAACACCTCTGATCTGCACAAAAAGTTGGCGATTGCAGCTGCATCTATCTGGAAGAAAAATCTGGGTGTAGATGTGAAACTGGTGAATCAGGAGTGGAAAACCTTCCTGGATACTCGCCATCAGGGTACCTATGATGTCGCGCGTGCTGGCTGGTGTGCTGACTACAACGAACCAAGTTCGTTCCTGAACATGATGTTGTCTGACAGCAGCAGTAACACCCCGCACTATAAGAGCGCGGAGTTCGACAAGCTGATGGCGAACGTGCTGACAGCGAAAACTAAAGAAGAACGTGCAGAACTGTACCAAAAAGCTGAAGTTCAGTTGGATAAAGACTCAGCGATTGTGCCGGTGTATTACTATGTGAATGCCCGTCTGGTGAAACCTTATGTTGGGGGTTATACCGGTAAAGACCCACTTGATAACGTGTACGACAAAAACCTGTACATCATCAAGCATTGATACGGTAAGTACCGGCGGTGAAAGCCGCCGGTATATGTTGAGAATAATAAGCCGTTATCAGGCTGCAGCACAGGGTTAGGGCAATGCTTAAATTTATATTTCGTCGCTTGTTAGAAGCGATCCCGACACTATTTATCCTTATTACCATTTCATTCTTTATGATGCGTCTGGCACCCGGTAGTCCATTTACCGGCGAACGCGCGTTGCCGCCAGAAGTGATGGCCAATATCGAGGCCAAATATCATTTGAACGATCCGATCTGGAAGCAGTATGGCCATTATTTGGTTCAGCTGTCGAAGGGGGACTTCGGGCCATCATTCAAATACAAGGATTATTCGGTAAATGACCTCGTGGCTGCTTCTTTCCCGGTATCTGCCAAATTGGGTCTTGCCGCATTTTTGCTGGCGGTGGTCCTGGGGGTAAGTGCCGGCGTCATTGCCGCGTTGAATCAAAATACTAAATGGGACTATACGGTGATGGGCTTTGCCATGACCGGGGTGGTGATACCCAGTTTCGTGGTGGCGCCGTTATTGGTACTGATTTTCGCCATCACGCTGAAATGGCTGCCAGGTGGCGGTTGGAACGGCGGTGCGCCGAAATTTATCATCTTGCCAATGGTGGCGTTGTCACTGGCCTATATTGCCAGTATCGCCCGTATCACGCGTGGTTCGATGATAGAAGTGCTGCATTCAAACTTCATCCGTACTGCTCGCGCCAAAGGGTTGCCGATGCGCCGCATTATTTTGCGCCATGCGTTGAAACCCGCGTTATTACCGGTGCTTTCTTATATGGGCCCGGCATTTGTCGGCATTATCACCGGCTCGATGGTGATCGAAACTATCTACGGTCTGCCTGGTATCGGCCAGTTGTTTGTTAACGGCGCGTTGAACCGTGACTACTCTCTGGTATTGAGCCTGACCATTCTGGTGGGTGGCCTGACCATTCTGTTTAACGCGATCGTTGATGTGCTGTATGCCGTTATCGATCCAAAAATTCGTTATTAAGCTGGAGCACGCAAATGATGTTGACGAAAAAGAACAGCGAGGCTCTGGAGAACTTCAGCGAAAAGCTCGAAGTGGAAGGGCGCAGCCTGTGGCAGGATGCCCGCCGCCGCTTTGTGCATAACCGCGCAGCGGTGAGCAGCCTGTTTGTGTTGGCGCTGATCACCCTGTTTGTCATAGTGGCTCCGTGGTTATCACAGTTTGCCTATGACGATACTGACTGGGCGATGATGTCGGCCGCACCAAGCTTTGAATCGGGGCACTACTTTGGTACAGACTCATCCGGTCGTGATTTGTTGGTGCGCGTGGCGATTGGTGGGCGTATCTCATTAATGGTTGGTGTATCGGCTGCGCTGGTGGCGGTGATTGTTGGAACACTGTACGGCGCAATGTCCGGTTATCTGGGCGGTAAAATTGACTCGGTCATGATGCGTTTGCTGGAGATCCTCAACTCCTTCCCATTCATGTTCTTCGTGATCCTGTTGGTGACCTTCTTCGGTCAAAATATCCTGCTGATCTTTGTGGCGATTGGCATGGTGTCGTGGCTGGATATGGCGCGTATCGTGCGTGGACAGACTCTGAGTCTGAAACGTAAAGAATTTATCGAAGCGGCGTTGGTGTGTGGGGTTTCGAGCCGCAATATCGTGTTGCGCCATATCGTGCCGAACGTACTTGGTGTCGTGGTGGTCTACGCATCCTTGCTGGTGCCTAGCATGATCTTGTTTGAATCCTTCCTTAGCTTCCTGGGGCTGGGTACTCAGGAACCTTTAAGCAGTTGGGGGGCATTGCTCAGCGATGGCGCTAACTCGATGGAAGTTTCACCGTGGTTGCTGCTGTTCCCGGCGGGTTTCCTGGTTGTCACTCTGTTCTGTTTCAACTTTATCGGCGATGGCTTGCGTGACGCCCTCGACCCGAAAGATCGTTAAGGAGTGCAATCATGAGCACCATTGAAAATCCACAATTGCAAACCAACACCGCCGTTAAGTCGTCGTTGTTGTTGGATGTAAAAGATCTGCGCGTGACCTTCGGTACCCCGGACGGTGATGTGACAGCCGTAAACGATCTGAATTTTGATCTGCGTGCCGGCGAAACACTCGGTATCGTGGGGGAGTCTGGCTCAGGTAAATCCCAGACGGCCTTCGCGCTGATGGGGCTTCTGGCCAGCAACGGGCGCATCGGTGGTTCGGCCAAATTTAATGGCCGGGAAATCCTCAATCTGGAGGAAAAACAGCTCAATAAGCTGCGTGCGGAAGAGATTTCGATGATCTTCCAGGACCCAATGACTTCTCTCAACCCTTATATGCGTGTGGGTGAGCAGTTGATGGAAGTGCTAATGCAGCACAAGAAAATGGGCAAAAGCGAAGCATTTGAAGAGTCTGTCCGCATGCTGGACGCGGTTAAAATGCCGGAAGCACGTAAGCGTATGCGTATGTACCCGCATGAGTTTTCCGGCGGCATGCGTCAGCGTGTCATGATCGCGATGGCGTTGCTGTGCCGGCCGAAATTGCTCATCGCCGATGAACCGACTACCGCGCTGGACGTGACTGTACAAGCGCAGATCATGACGCTGCTGAACGAGCTTAAGCGCGAGTTCAACACTGCCATCATTATGATTACCCACGACCTGGGCGTTGTGGCCGGCATTTGTAATAAAGTGCTGGTGATGTACGCCGGTCGGACCATGGAATATGGCAGTGCACGTGATGTGTTCTATCATCCGAGCCATCCGTACTCTATCGGCTTGCTGAATGCAGTACCGCGTCTGGACGCCGAAGGCGAGGCACTGATGACCATTCCAGGTAACCCGCCGAATCTGCTGCGTCTGCCGAAAGGCTGCCCGTTCCAGCCACGTTGTGCGTACGCGATGCCGCAATGTTCGAGTGCTCCGCCATTGGAGCAGTTTGGTGAAGGGCGCTTGCGTGCCTGCTTTAAACCGGTGGAGGCGTTGGTATGAGTACGGTAACCGACAAAAAAGTGTTGCTCGAAGTGGCCGATTTGAAAGTGCATTTCGACATTCATGATGACAAACAGTGGTTCTGGCAGCCGCCGAAAACGCTAAAGGCGGTTGATGGCGTAACGCTGCGTCTGTTTGAAGGGGAAACTCTGGGCGTGGTGGGTGAATCGGGTTGTGGCAAGTCAACCTTTGCCCGCGCCATTATCGGCCTGGTAAAAGCCACTAGCGGGCGTGTTGCTTGGTTAGGTAAAGATCTGCTCGGCATGAGCGATATGGACTGGCGGAAAACCCGTAGTGATATTCAGATGATCTTCCAGGATCCTCTGGCGTCGCTGAACCCGCGCATGACGATCGGTGAAATTATCGCTGAACCTCTGCGTACTTATTATCCGAAAATGCCGCGCCAGGAAGTGAAGGACAAGGTTAAAGCGATGATGCTGAAGGTGGGCCTGCTGCCTAACCTGATCAACCGCTACCCGCATGAGTTCTCTGGAGGACAGTGTCAGCGTATCGGTATTGCACGTGCCTTGATCCTCGAACCTAAGTTGGTGATCTGCGATGAACCGGTTTCGGCGCTGGACGTGTCGATTCAGGCGCAGGTGGTCAACTTGTTGCAGCAACTGCAGCGTGAAATGGGCCTATCGCTGATCTTTATCGCTCATGATCTGGCGGTTGTAAAACACATCTCTGACCGCGTGTTGGTAATGTATCTGGGCCATGCCGTGGAGCTGGGCACTTATGACGAGGTGTACCATAACCCGCAGCACCCTTATACCAAAGCGTTGATGTCGGCGGTGCCGATCCCGGATCCGGACAAGGAGAAGGAGAAACAGATCCAGTTGTTGGAAGGGGAACTGCCTTCACCCATTAACCCGCCATCCGGCTGTGTGTTCCGCACTCGTTGTCCGATTGCCGGACCGGAATGCGCCAAGACGCGCCCGCTGCTGGAAGGCAGCTTCCGCCATGCGGTGTCATGTCTCAAGGTTGATCCACTGTAAGCGGTACCTTTGCCAATAAAAAACCCGCCAAATGGGCGGGTTTTTTATGCCGGATGGCAACTCACTCTTTCCACAGAATGTGGCAGAGCTTGTGGTCTTTCTCACGGCAGAGCAAGACGCGGGCAAAGACGTCGTTGATCGGTTCACCGTCGCTATCCGCCAGGCCAATCACGACTTCGGCAAAGAAGTCCGGATTCAGATCAAAATCTACATGTTCTGACCAGTCTTCTGCCGGATCATACAGCTCTGCGCCACCGCGCTCCTCAAACTGTAAGTTGAACAGCAGAATATCCGCCGGATCCAGATTGTCGCCAGCCAACTCCAAAAAGATGTCGTAAGCCTGTTCCAGCGTTTCGTCTTCAGTAAGGCGGTTATTCAAATCCATAATTAAATCCTGATAACAAATGATTCCTCATTATACCCTATGAATTTCAAGTTGTAGCTAGGCGACCAGCTCATTCATCCTCAGATAGGTGGCGGTGCTGTATGCTGCCATCTACGGTAAGGGTATAAAGCATGGCCGCTACGGCATTTACAGCAGCGGGCTGAAAAAGTAGAACAGGCGCTCAACAATACGATGCCAGAACGGCCGTTTCTGCCACTCTTTGGCGTTCAACAACTGCGAGCGGGCAATATAGTCATCTTGCACACAGGCTAAATCGCTGCCGAAACCGTCGTCGTCGATCACCAATGTGATTTCAAAGTTTAGCCATAGGCTGCGCATGTCCAGATTCACCGTGCCGACCAGGCTGAGTTGGCCGTCGACCAGTACGCTTTTGGTATGCAGCAGGCCGCCTTCAAACTGATAAATACGCACGCCTGCTTCCAGAAGCTCTGAGAAGAAAGAGCGACTTGCCCAGCGCACCATGGTTGAGTCGTTGTCGCGTGGGACAATAATACTGACTTCAACACCACGCAGTGCGGCTGTGCAAATGGCATGTAACAGATCGTCACTTGGTACGAAATAGGGGGTGGTCATGATTAACTGCTCACGCGCTGAGTAAACCGCGGTTAGCAGGGCTTGGTGGATCATTTCTTCCGGGAAGCCGGGGCCGGAGGCGATAACCTGAATGGTGTGACCGCTTTCCTGTTCGAACGGCATAATATTGACGTCCGGCGGTGGTGGCAGGATGCGCTTACCGGTTTCGATTTCCCAGTCACAGGCGTAAACGATGCCCATGGTGCTGGCAACCGGGCCTTCCATGCGCGCCATCAGATCGATCCACTGGCCGACACCTGCGTCCTGTTTGAAGTAACGTGGGTCAACCATATTCATACTGCCGGTGTAGGCAATATAGTTGTCGATCAGCACCACTTTACGGTGTTGACGTAAGTCCATTCGACGGAGGAATACACGGAACAAGTTAACTTTGAGCGCTTCAACCACTTCGATACCGGCATTGCGCATCATGCCAGGATAGGGGCTGCGGAAGAATTGCAGGCTACCGGCAGAGTCCAACATCAGGCGGCAGTGCACACCACGGCGTGCAGCAGCCATCAGTGATTCGGCCACCTGGTCAACCAAGCCGCCGGGCTGCCAGATATAAAACACCATCTCAATATTATGGCGTGCAAGTTCAATATCACGGATTAACGCTTTCAGCGTTGAGTCAGTGGTGGTGAGTAATTGGAGTTGGTTGCCTTTCACGCCGTCAATACCTTGGCGGCGATCGCACAGTTGGAACAGAGGTCTGGCGACCTCACTGTAGTCGGTGGCGAAGATACGTTGGCTCTCTTTTAATTCGCTGAGCCAGCGTGCGGTCGAGGGCCACATCGCCTTGGCGCGTTCAGCGCGGCGTTTACCCAGATGCAACTCACCAAAAGATAAATAAGCCACGATACCAAACAGCGGCAGAATATAGATAACCAGCAGCCAAGCCATCGCGGATGGTACTGCCCGGCGTTTCATCAAGATACGCAGCGTCACCCCGGCGATAAGTAGCCAGTAACCAAATACCATGAGCCAACTGATTACGGTATAAAATGTTGTCATAAAGGCGAAAAATCCCGTTCGCAAACCACCAATGATGAGTGTACGCACAGAATGGTAAAGGTGAAACCTTTTCTCGGCGCTTATGTTGCAAAAATATGATTGGCTTAAGGGACTTGCTGTAAATAAAAAAACATTTTGTCCCGGTTATCATGCCGCTCAGAGAAGGTGAAAAGCAGCGAACTGTGGCTTGGATCGTGCGGTGAAAGGGCTATAATGCCCGCCGTTGGCATTTGACGAACGAGTAACGAAACGATGAGACGCAGTAGAAACGAGGTGGGCCGCTGGCGGATGTTGCGGCAGAGTCAGCGCCGTAGGCATCGCTGGTTGGAGCGCCAGTCGTGCAGTAATCGGCATATTATTCGGGTGCGGCGACGCCTGGATGACCAGCACCGGCGTTCATTGCTGTTTGTGGTGGCGTACGAGTGGTAAACGAAAACAGTCCCTAAGGGGACTGTTTTGTTTAGTGCAGTAAGGGTTATTTACCCAAATAAGCGTTAAGCATCCAAACCTGCTTTTCTTGCTCTTTGATGTAGTCGCTCATCAGTGAGGCAGTACCTTCATCGCCTGCGTCAGCGGCCAGTGCCAGCAGTTCGCGTTGCTGTTGCAACAGCACTGAATAACCGTGCAGCAACCCTGTTAGCGTGCCTTTATCATCAGTGACGTTAGTATCTTCCTTGATGTCGGAAGTTTTCAGATAATCGCTGAAAGCATGACGCGGTTGTGAACCCAGAGTAAGAATACGTTCTGCCAGTTCATCAACTTTGGTCAGCAGATCGTTATAGGTCTCTTCAAATTTGACGTGCAGTTCAAAAAAGTGCGGGCCTGAAATGTTCCAGTGATAACCGCGCACGTTCATATACAGCACCTGATAATTCGCCAGTAGCGCATTTAACGCTTCTGATAGCTTTGCCGATTGTTTACTGTCCAGGCCGATATGGTTTTTCGCTGCTTTCTTCGTCGTTGCCATAATAATCTTCTCCTGATTATTTGTTTCGATGAGTCACACAATATCCATAACAAACACAGTAACCGGATTTATCTTGTGGTTAAAGTCGTTCAAAGGCATCACTGCCATCGCTAAAACCAATGCCGGTAAATCCGTAAAGCAAATTGCCAAATCAGTTTAAGCAGAATGCGTTAACAACAAAAGCGGCTTTGTGTCATTACTTGCGCAAGGCCATTTTTGCCACGCCAGCACCCACCGCCATCAGTAACGCCGCAGTAAACAAAACGACGATAAATGCACGGTCGAAGGCCAGGCGCGCAAGTCGTTTAAGCTGTTCTGCTTGTTCGACAGCCAGATTGGCGGCCAATCTTAGGGCTTCATCGATACTGTCGTAGGCAATGTTACTCACCGATAAATTATCTGGTAGCACCAGGCTGTGGCTATAAACAGCCGTCATCAATCCGCCGAGTAGTGTAATACCCAGAACCCCGCCAAGTTCATAGGAGACGTCCTCGATCGATGCCGCCATACCGGACTTCTCTTCCGGGGCATTCAGCATGATGGCGGTTGATGCGGCAGTGATGGCGCCGCCAATACCAAAGCCAGCGATAAACAGGCAAACCAACTGCAACATCAGGCTGCTTTGATAAAGCAGGGCCAGACCGGCGATACCGAGCCCTGTCAGGAGTAAGCCGCCAAGTATCATGTTGCGCTCACCGTAGCGCGGTAGTAATAAACCGGCTAGTGGGCCAGCCAAGGCGGATGCCAGTGGGATCGGCAGAATAAACAGCGCGGCCTGTAATGGGCTCAAATCAAGCACTAACTGTAAGCGTTGGGTTAACACCAACTCCACGCCCACCAGTGCCACCATTGACACCAACGCTACCCCTACACCACCAGCAAACAACCGGTTCTTGAACAAAGAGAAGTCGATCATCGGGAAAGGCAGCTGTCGTTGGCGGCGGACAAACAACCAAAGCGCCAAAATACCGATCGTGGCGGCAAACGCTAATGCAGTAAAGGAGGGTGACGCTTTACTCAGCTCTTTCAGTGCATAGATACAGCCCACCAAACCTGCCATGATCTGTACCGACCCAAGAATATCGTAGGGACGTTGAGTTTCTCCTCCGCAGTGAGGTATCAACCGCCACGCCAGTGGCAGTACCAGCAGGACGACAGGGACGTTGATCAAAAACACCGATCCCCACCAGAAATACTCCAGCAACACGCCGCCAACCACAGGGCCGAGGGCAGCACCACCGGAAGCGACGGCGGCCCAGATACCAATCGCCAAGGCGCGTTCACGCTCGTCGGTGAATACATGTCGGACGATGGACAGGGTCGCCGGCATCATCATTGCTGCGCCAACTGCAAGGAACACTCGGGCGGCAATAAGCCATTCGGCCGACGGAGAAAAGGCTGCACACAGAGAGGCGACGGCAAAAACAGGCAGCCCAGCAATAAACAGCCGTTTATGACCAATACGATCGCTCAACATACCTGCGCCGGGCAATAAACCAGCGACCACGAGCGGGTATGCATTTACGATCCATAATTTCTGTGACGCGCTGGCATCCAGCGCCTGCGTGAGTCGTGGCAAGGCGGTGTATAACACCGTCATGTCGATGATGATCAAAAATAGCGCGCTGGAGATCATTGCCAGGATCAACCAACGGTTGTTTACGTGCATAATATTATTCCAAAAAAAGCGGGCGACGCGGATGCGTTGCCATTAGGTAACCACCCAAAGGCTTCGGGTGGTATACTGGTTGTAATATATATCCGTACATATGTATTGAAAAGAGGGTTTATCAATGGGACGTCAACGCAGCATCGATCGTGACAAGGTTTTGGATGTGGCTGAAGAGATTGTTGCTACCCAAGGTGCCGCCGGGCTGACCATTGATTCCGTTGCCAAGGCAATGGGAATTTCCAAGGGCGGGGTGCAGTACTGCTTTGGTAGCAAAGATGCGTTAATTGACGCAATGTTTGAACGTTGGGGCAAGGCGTATGACAAGGTGTTTGATGCCATTGCCGGGGAAAATCCCTCTGCCACGACCACAGTACAAGCACATATGCAGGCAACCCGGAGCTCTGATCAAGCCTCCAGCGCTAAGGCGGCAGGTCTGATGGCAACCTTGATCCAAACCCCTGAGCATTTGGACAGCACACGAGATTGGTACCGCAGCCGGATTACCGGTCTGGATTTAACGACCGAAGAGGGCAAGCGTGCGCGGGTGGCTTTCCTGGCGACTGAGGGTGCATTTATGTTGAGATTCTTTGGTTTGATGGACATTGACCAGTCAGAGTGGGACAGCATGTTCGCGGATGTTCAGTCAGTGGTATTGCAACAGGATAAATAATAGCTGGAGATGTTCACGATTAACGCGGCATCGCCTGCCCGCCGCGTTAATATTTCACCAGGTATGCCGGTATTATTTGTAGGCTACGGCATTGATGGTTTCGAAGGTGGTTTTCCCTTCACGGCCAATAATGACGTAGTACTTACCGCCTTTTTCATCGACCGCTTTAGACAATCTTGTATGGTCGATACCAACGGTGTCATCACCGTCTTGTGAGATGGTAACCGGCCCAATTTCGGTGTGTTTCGCCGCTTCTTCTTTGGTAATTTCGATGGCTGCCATGGAAGAGAAAGAGGCAAATGCCAGTGCTGCCAAGAGATATTTAGTTGCTTTCATCACTGTTCCTTTTGGAAGGTAGAAAGAATTGATAAATTTGTGCTCTGACTACGGCTCAAGTGTAGGACAACACGGGGAATATTCCATTCAGCGACCAAAAAAGAAGTGGGTTTACCTATTACATCAATAGATGGCGAACCGAGAGGTGAAGGGAGTAACGTTACCGAACAAGATATTCCCTCGAAGAACCCTTTAGCCAGCCACTCCGTGCTGGCTTTTTTTTGTCTGCGATATAGAGCGGGAAAGGTGCCATGCCTAACCCGCTTAAGCAGAACCTAAACTACAATACTTGCTTAAAGGGTTTTACCGTCACGTCAGCATATACGCCTGCGGCGACGTAAGGATCCTGCTTGGCCCAAGCTTGAGCATCTGCCAATGAAGCGAATTCAGCAATCACAGTAGAACCGCTGAAACCGGCACTGCCAGGATCGTTGCTGTCGATGGCGGGATTTGGACCTGCAATTACCAGGCGGCCCTCATCACGCAATGCCTGCAGGCGAGCCAGATGTGCAGGGCGCACTGATAAGCGATTTTCCAATGAGTTGGGCACGTCTTGCGCGTAGATCAGATAAAGCATGTTTCACCTTTAAAATCATTGCTATAGAACGGTAAATTTAAAGTAGCGCAAAAGGGGATACAAGGGAATGCCTGCCCGCTGGGATTTGCCTATGGCTGGCGCTTATACCTTGAAGCGACTCGTTTTTATTCGTATAGTGCGGCCGCGCGATTTAATAGGACAAGGGTTGAGAGGTGAGGAAATGACGGAACTGGTTAGAGAAAAACTCGACTTACCTGCGGGCAAACGCAAGCTGCTGCTGCACTCTTGCTGTGCGCCTTGTTCCGGTGAGGTGATGGAAGCGATCCAGGCTTCTGGAATCGAATACGCCATTTTCTTTTATAACCCGAACATTCATCCTCAAAAAGAATACCTATTGCGTAAAGACGAGAACATCCGTTTTGCTGAGCAACATGGTGTGCCTATCATCGATGCCGACTACGATACTGACAACTGGTTTGCCCGTGCTAAAGGCATGGAGAACGAACCAGAACGTGGGATCCGTTGCACCATGTGTTTCGACATGCGTTTTGAACGCACGGCACTTTATGCGCACGAAAACGGGTACGACACCATTTCCAGTTCGCTGGGCATATCTCGCTGGAAGAATATGCAGCAAATTACAGACTGCGGCATACGCGCGGCGGAAAAGTATCCAGACCTGGCGTATTGGGATTATAACTGGCGCAAAAAAGGCGGTGCGTCGCGGATGATTGATATCAGCAAGCGTGAGCGCTTTTATCAGCAGGAGTACTGCGGCTGTGTCTATTCATTGCGCGATACCAACTTGCACCGTAAAGCGCAGGGCAGACCGCTGATCAAGTTGGGTGTGCTGTATTATGGTGATGAAGAATAGCGCTACATTGGTGAAAGATAACCCGCTAAGGCGGGTTTTTTTATTTTAATCACGGTAAATCAGGTTAATAAAGCGTGTAAAAGCCTCAGTTAAAAGGCAAATGAAAGGTTAATATCCCCATGAGTTTGCAGGTTTTAGCGATGATTAATGACGATTAGAGCGATAGTTTGCCATTCGTTATTGAATATGATTGCTATTTGCATTTAAACTTGGCGAACCAGAGGAAACAGAATCATTATGCCGCTAAAAAAGATGTTCCTTAATCGTCGTTTGTCCGTGCCGATTGTCCTGTCAGTTGGCTTACATAGCGCCCTGGTGGTGGGTTTACTTTATGCTTCCGTCAAGGAAGTGATGGAGTTACCGAAACCAGAAGATGCGCCGATCAGCGTCATGATGGTCAATACCGCCGCGATGGCGGAGCCGCCACCGCCTGCGCCAGCCGAACCTGAGCCAGAGCCGCAGGTTGAGCCTGAACCCGAGCCGGAACCGGAACCCATTCCTGAGCCGCCACCGAAGGCGATCCTGAAGCCTGAGCCGGTAAAACCTAAGCCGAAGCCAAAACCTAAACCGAAGGTCGAAAAAACAGTTAAACGCGAGCCGCAGAAAACGGAACCGCGTGAGCCGTCACCGTTTGAAAACAACGAACCGGCTAAGGCTATCGATAAAGCGCCGGTGAAACAGGCACCTTCAGCACCGGTCCAGGGAAATTCGCGTGATGTGGGGCCGAGACCGATCAGCCGCGCTGACCCGATTTATCCACCACGCGCCCGAGCCTTACAAATTGAAGGCAATGTGCGGGTACAGTTTGATATCGACAGTGATGGTCGCGTGAGTAACGTACGTATCCTGTCAGCAGAACCACGCAATATGTTTGAGCGTGAAGTGAAACAGGCATTACGTAAGTGGCGTTATGAAGCCAAAGAAGCGAAAGATCGTACCGTAAACATTCGCTTTAAAATTAACGGCACCACGGAATTGAACTGATATTGATACCTATAAAAAAGGGTCGCCATGGCGACCCTTTTTACTGCCTGCATCTCAGCTTATTCTTCGAAGCCGACGCGGAAGTTCATCTTGCCATCTGGCAGGGCACGTGAGTTACCTTCGTCATCCACGGCTACATAGGTAAACACCGCTTCGGTTGCACGGTAGCGCTGACCGATTGGGGCAGAGGACACTTTCTTGACCCACACTTCGATATTGATGGTGATGGAGCTGCGTCCGGTGCGAATGCAGTGCGCGTAGCAACACACCACGTCACCCACCGCGACCGGCTTCAGAAAGGTCATTCCATCGACACGCACGGTGACGACGCGGCCTTCGGCAATTTCTTTCGCCTGGATAGCGCCGCCGATGTCCATCTGCGACATCAGCCAGCCGCCAAAAATGTCACCGTTGGCGTTGGTATCTGCCGGCATCGCCAGCGTTCGCAGCACCATTTCGCCACTAGGTAAAGGTCGTTGTTGAGTCATAGCTGTCTGCTTATCAATGAAGGGATTTCACTATACTGCCCGTAGCAAAGGCCACGGGCATTAACAATTTTGTAACTATTTTTTCTGTTCTTCCGGCATGTGCCGATAAATATACACGCCGCTGAGGAGGGTAAATATCAGCGTCAGCGCGGTCAGCCCGAACACTTTAAAGTTAACCCACACACTCTGAGGTAGCCAGAAAGCCACGTAAATATTTGCCAAGCCGCAAGCCAGGAAAAACACGGCCCAAGCCAGGTTGAGGTTGTTCCAGACTCTATCGGGAAGCGTTATCTCTTTACCCAGCATACGTTGAACCAGCGGCTTTTTGAGCACCAGTTGACTGATCAGTAACGCCAGCGCGAACAGGCTGTAGATGATTGTCACTTTCCATTTGATAAACAAATCGTTATGGAACACCAACGTCAGAGTACCGAACACCAATACCATCAGGAAGGTGATCAACGTCATCTTTTCGATTTTGCGGTATTTGAACCAGGTGAACACTAACGCCAGAGCCGTAGCGACAATCAGCGCACCAGAAGCAACGTAGATATCGTAGAGCTTATAGAATGCAAAAAAGACAATTAACGGGAGGAAATCAAGAAACTGCTTCATAAATCAATCCATCATCTGTTCATCGGCCGACTATACCGGATTTGGCGGTCTCTGTGTACCGCTGGAAAGTGCTGATTATCGGCGTTTAGCCACCGGATTTCCGCCATGAAAGCAGGAATTTGCATAAACTTACGATTGAGGTCGCGAGTTCGCGGCGGGTAGATTGCCAGCACGGCACTGGCATCGCATGATACGCGCAATAATAGCCGGATAATTTATAACGGAAAATAGTTTATGCAGTGGAAATCTCTCCAGGCGCTTACGCCCGGTTTGACGCATTTATTAGGGTATCAACGCAGTTGGCTCAAACCGGACATACGCGCCGGACTTTCCGTTGCTGCCGTGGCATTGCCGGTGGCGATTGCCTACGCCGAATTGGCCGGAGTCAGCCCAGTAGTCGGGCTCTATTCATGTATCTTACCGATGGTTGCCTACGCGTTTTTCGGATCCTCGCGCCAGCTTATTGTGGGGCCAGACGCAGCGACTTGTGCCGTCATTGCTGCCGTCGTGACTCCGTTAGCTGCGGGTAATATGGAGCGCCACTGGCAGTTGACTATTATGATGACGGCGATGATGGGGGCCTGGTGTCTGTTGGCCAGCCGCTTCAAGCTGGGCGCACTGGCCGACTTGCTCTCACGGCCAATACTCAGCGGTTTGCTGAACGGCGTGGCGATTACCATCATTGTCGATCAGATTGGCAAGGTGTTCGGATTTGGCGTGCACCCGGCGCAATTGATTGAACGTATCTATGCATTGCCGGGCAATCTGATGCACAGCGACTGGCTAACGATGGCGGTATCGTTATTGACCCTGGTTACGCTGATCGGGTTCAAAAAATGGCGCCCTAACTGGCCCGCGCCGTTATTTGCTATCGTTCTGGTTACTTTTGTCACCTGGGTTGGCGGGTTGCAACAACATGGTGTGGTGACGGTGGGGGGATTCAGTGATGTGTTGCCTATCGTACAGTGGCCAGATTTCCAGCCAGGTTTGCTGCGTGACATGGTCATCCCGGCACTTAACCTCGCGGTGGTGAGCTTTGTCAGTATGATGCTGACTGCTCGCAGCTTTGCGGCGAAAAACGGTTATGAGGTGAATGCGGATGCTGAATTCCGTGCACTCGGGTTAGTGAACATCGTCTCGGCGCTGTCGCAGGGGTTCGCCATCAGCGGGGCAGATTCGCGTACCGCAGTCAATGATGCTAATGGTGGTAAAAGTCAGTTGGTATCGATCATTGCAGCGGCAGTGATCGCTTTCGTCTTGCTATTCCTGATGGCACCGTTGCAATTCATTCCGGTGGCGGGCTTGGGTGTGGTGCTGATGTATGCTGCTTGGTCTCTGCTGGATATCCGCGGTATCTGGGTGATGCGGCGTCGCAATGCTCAGGCATTCAGGTTGGCGATGTTTACCTTCCTTTGTGTACTGCTGGTGGGGGTGATCAGTGGCATTGGGTTGGCGGTGTTGTTAGGTTTGATGCAGTTTCTGCGCACGGTGTTTCGTCCGACTGAACAGCTCTTGGGTGTCAATGATGAAGGTATGATCCACTCAATGGGCAACAATAACGGCATAAAGGTGGTGCCAGGGGTGATGATGTATCGCTTCAACTCGCCGCTGACTTATTTCAATGTGGCCTATTTCAAACGACGGATACTTAATCTGGTGGACAGTACACCGTTTCAACCGCGCTGGGTGGTTGTGGATGCAGTCGCCAGTTTTACCCATGCGGATATCAGTGTGCTGGCCGCGATCGACGAATTAAAGCGAGATTTGTTACAGCGTAACGTTAAGTTGGTGCTGGCTGGGCGGCGAACCGAATTGACACGCTGGTTCCGTATCAATCGGCTAGGGCGCGACCGGGAATTAATCCTGGTACCGGATTTATACCTGGCCCTGAAGTTGATTCAGAGCAAAGAGCAGGCAGAGCCGCCTGCAGCCCAATAAGCAAAAAAGGCACGCCGAAGCGTGCCTTTTAGGTTCCTGCCGCAAGATTAACTGCGCAGCAGCATATAAAGACGGAACAGGTAAATCAGCAGCAGTGCGGAAACCAGGTTGCTCAGCGCAGTCAGCACTACACTAGCGACGTTTGGCGTCAGCACTGAAAGGTGGCTCACCAAAAACAGCACCAGCAGTTTTGCGGCCAGCCAGAGCATCATGGCTGGAACAATCACGCGTGCATTGGCAAATGCCAACTTGCAACTCAGCTTAATCGAGGCAAAGACGCCTTTTTTCTCGGTAACGGTAATGACCGGCGCCAACGAGAAAGCGATTGCCATGATCACGCCAGGCACGACAAAGAGCGTCAGGCCCAGTTGGGTCAACAACGTGCAGATAAACAGCAGCAGCAGCAGACGCGGCAGCTCCGGTGCAGAAGCCCCGATAGCGCGCAGTGCGCTGATACGCTGCCCCTGGGAAACCAGGCGAATCAGCGTCAACATCCCACCCACCAGCAACACGTTACCCACTAATGCAGAAAACGTGGCGGCGGCTGAGACCTTCAATAACACCATTTGTTGCTCTGGGGTCATTTGTTGAATGATTTCCTGGATCCCCATACCGGCGGATGCAGCAAAGTCACCTTCCGTTGCGCTCAGAATTTTCAACTGCTCAACGTCAGGGCTGAAAGCCTGATTGAGCAACACAGAAATGAACGCGGTCAACAGCGCCAGCATTAGGATACTGGTCAGTTGGTTACGGAAAAAATTGAAACTGTCACGGTACAACGTGTTGGCCGTGATAGGCATGCAGACTCCTTGGTATCGAGAAACAGAGAGATACC
Organism: Serratia grimesii NBRC 13537; assembly: GCF_001590905.1. Lineage (GTDB taxonomy): Bacteria > Pseudomonadota > Gammaproteobacteria > Enterobacterales > Enterobacteriaceae > Serratia > Serratia grimesii. Next base: position 266,214 of record NZ_BCTT01000002.1, on the reverse strand, counting down.
TTTCATACTTCAAGTTGCATTTTTGTTGGCTTCCTGCGCTGACCCTGGTCACGTACTACCGTATGCGCCAGGGGATGCGTTTTGTTGCCGCCGCGATGCAACTCGAATTATTTTGGGTATAAATCAAAAATCAGTGGGCGATTGTACCCTGTTCCGCGCTGCTGTGGCACCCCGCGAGTTGCACTGCGGCGATTTCTTCGGCAATCACCGTTATTGGCAAGGATAAAGCCAAGGGAACGGGCAAAGGCGGCAAACCATAACGTTCGCGGGCACGATCGCAGGCTTCATTGCGCAGACCGTTTTCTCCGGACTGGTCGAACTCGCGACATGGGCTGGGACGATTGAGGTAAATAGAGCAAGAAACAGCTTTGCCGATTTCACCGTCGAGTGCGGTACAGCGTGGGGACTTGCTGTTGGTCCCCTGCATACAGCGCAGGAAGGGGGTTAACGGCTCAGTAAGGGATATAGGAACCACGCCGCCGCCATCTTCCGCTTCGGCCCAATAGAATGACACTCGAAAATAGCCGCAGCACGCGCCGCAACTGACACAGGGATTTAGAATTTCGCTCATCTTGATTGCTCACCGACTCCTTACGGCACCAACCAAAACCAACACGGAAGATGAAATTACGCAGCGGCGTTTTTTTTAGCAACTGAAATTTAAACATGTGGATAATTTGCAACAAAAGGCGTTTTTTGATTCAGATCAATCCTTGATTTATTAGTCCCTTAGGTAACCTTGTTTTTAGTAGGAATTAAAACTTTTACACATAAGATGTGATCTCGATGGGATCATAAATACCCGTAAGTAGGTATATTCCCCTTGGATGATAACCACACAAATGGAATGGATAATGAAAAAGACAACTCTGGTGGTATTGGCGGCGATGATGGCGCCTATGTTGGCAAGTGCGCATCAGGCAGGTGATTTTCTTTTCCGCGCTGGCGCGGCAACGGTACGGCCAAATGCCGGATCTGACGACGTGCTGGGGCAGGGATCATTCAGCGCCGATAATAACACCCAACTCGGGCTGACCTTCGGCTATATGGTTACAGACAATATTGGTGTTGAATTGTTGGCAGCAACGCCGTTTCGTCACAAGGTTGGGCTGAATGGTTCGGCAGTGAACGGTGACATCGCGACAGTACGCGATCTGCCACCGAGCTTGATGGCACAGTACTATTTTGGCGACAAGCAGGACAAACTGCGTCCCTATCTGGGTCTGGGTGTTAACTACACCACTTTCTTTGATGAAAAATTCAATGACAATGGTAAAGGCGCTGGGCTGAGCAACCTGAGTCTAAAAGATTCTTGGGGTGTGGCTGCGCAAGCGGGCCTGGATTACAACCTGGATGAGCACTGGATGCTGAACATGTCAGTGTGGTGGATGAACATTGAGACCAAGACCCGCTTTGATGATGCGGACGGTAATCACCACAGCATTGATACGCGTTTGGATCCGTGGGTGTTTATGTTCGGGGCAGGTTATCGCTTCTGACAGGTGTGAAACAGGGAGGCGCATGCTGCGCCTCCGTTTTTTTATCGCTACTTGATTTGCATAACGTTATCAACGGATTTCACACCCGCTACACCACGTGTTACCTGCACTGCGCGGTTGGCATCGGCGCTTGAGCTGACAAAACCACTCAGTTGCACGCGGCCTTTAAAGGTCTCAACGCTGATTTCGGTAGATTTGATGGTTTTATCCGCCAGCAGCGCTGACTTCACCTTGGTTGTCACTACCGTATCGTCAATATAACCGCCAGTCCCTTCAGATTTCGCTGTCGGCGCGCAGGCACTCACTGCGAATGCCACAACGGCTGCCATGCATAAGACCGAAAGGGTTTTAAATAGCTTCATAAATTACTCTCCATGCAATGTTATTGTTGAAACTACATTCGGGTTTTCACCTGAATACGTAGTGCACTCCTCAAAATATAGAAATGCCCGACGCGCAAGGCTAAGTGTGAGACAAGAATTGGGTTTGTACAAATTTTAGGTGTAAAAAAAAAGCACAACTTTGAGGGGAAACAAGATGTTAACAACAGGCGCGATCCACTGCGCCTGTTGTTGATGGGATTAAGCCCGTGTCGCTGCTTTCATGTCGCTGACGAAAGTCGCCAGTCGCTTCAGCATTTCTGCCGGTTGATTTTGGTTCTGTTCGATAATCTTAACGATGGCCGAGCCGGATATTGCGCCAGCAGCCCCCGCTTTCAGTGCATCGCGAACCTGCGCAGGTTCGGAAATACCAAACCCCTGCAACGGAGGTGCGGCATGGTACTCGCGTAGCTTGTTTACCAGGTGATGCAGTGGCAACTGGGCACGGCTTTCGGTTCCGGTGACACCGGCACGCGACAGCAGGTAGGTGTAACCTCTACCGTGGGAGGCGATTTCACGCAGTAAATCATCGTCTGCGTTTGGCGGACAGATAAAGATAGGTGCAATGCCATGGCGAGTCGCTGCAGCGCGGAACGGGGCAGACTCTTCATATGGCACGTCGGCAATCAGCACCGAATCAACGCCGACTTCGGCACAACGCTGATAAAACGCATCAATACCTTTATGGAATACCAGGTTGGCGTACATCAGCAGACCAATCGGGATCGTAGGGTGTTTTTGACGGATAGCAGCCAACATTTCGAAGCATTGGGTCGGTGTCACACCAGAGGCAAAAGCGCGCAGTGCTGCACTTTGAATGGTAGGGCCGTCGGCCAGCGGGTCGGAAAACGGGATACCCAACTCTAAGGCGTCTGCACCAGCCTCAACGAGAGTATCGATGATCTGCAATGACAACGCCGGGTTTGGATCGCCGAGAGTAACGAATGGGACGAAGGCGCCTTCCTTGTTGCTTGCCAGGCGGTCGAACAGTTGCTGGTAACGTTCCATCAGATTTCTCCCCGTGCTTTCAGAATGTCGTGAACGGTAAATATGTCTTTGTCGCCACGTCCGGACAGGTTAACCACCAGAATTTGTTCCTTTTGCGGCGTTTCACGGATCATTTTCAACGCATGTGCCAGTGCATGGGAAGACTCCAGCGCCGGGATAATCCCCTCGCTACGCGATAGCGCTTTGAATGCGTCCAGCGCTTCGTCATCGGTAATCGACACATACTCGGCGCGACCGATACTGTTCAGGTAGGCGTGTTGTGGCCCGACGGAAGGGAAGTCCAGTCCGGCAGAAATGGAGTAGGACTCCTCGATCTGGCCTTCTGAGGTCTGCATCATCGGGGCTTTCATGCCGAAATAGATACCGACGTGGCCGTGTTTCAATGGCGCACCGTGCTGACCGGTTTCAATCCCCAGACCGGCAGGTTCTACGCCAATAAGACCAACGCTGGTATCATCGATAAAGTCGGCAAACATACCGATAGCGTTGGAACCACCGCCAACACATGCCAGGACGGCATCCGGCAGACGTCCTTCACGTTCCAGCATCTGTGCTTTGGTTTCCTCGCCGATCATACGCTGGAATTCACGTACGATGGTTGGGTACGGATGTGGGCCTGCCGCGGTGCCTAACATATAGTGGGCGGTTTCGTAACTGCCGGACCAGTCGCGCAACGCTTCATTACAGGCGTCTTTCAACGTGGAAGACCCACTGTGCACCGGGATCACTTCTGCGCCCATCAAACGCATGCGGAATACGTTAGGTGACTGACGTTCAATATCTTTGGCGCCCATGTAGATACGGCATTTCAGGCCGAGCAGAGCACAAGCCAATGCTGAGGCTACACCATGCTGACCTGCGCCGGTTTCGGCAATGATTTCGGTTTTGCCCATGCGCTTCGCCAGCAATGCCTGGCCCAAGACCTGGTTGGTTTTATGAGCGCCACCGTGCAGCAGATCCTCACGCTTCAGGTACAGCTTGGTTTTAGTGCCTGCGGTGAGATTCTTGCAAAGTGTTAATGCCGTAGGACGACCTGCGTAATTTTTCAGCAAGTCGATAAATTCAGCCTGAAACTCCGGGTCGCGCTGTGCGCTGACGAAAGCTTCTTCCAGTTGTTTTAAGGCCGGCATCAGAATCTGCGGCACATATTGGCCACCAAATTCGCCGAAGTAGGGGTTAAGCAGCGTCATTATAGTTCCCGTTTTTATCCGTTAATAATGTTCAGTAAGCGCGCAGCGTTTGGAAAACCGCCGCCAGACGAGCAGGGTCTTTAATACCGGGTTGGCTCTCAACGCCGGAATTAAAATCCATACCGGCACAGCCGAGTTTGGCTGCATCAACACAATTGTCTGCACCCAGACCGCCTGCCAACATGACGTTATCCAGGTTTTCACCGTGCAGCACTGACCAGTCGAAACGTTGTCCTGTACCGCCCGCGCCGTTATCCAGCAGATAACGATCGACGTGCTGCAAATCGCGCGTCGGTAAATGGTCTTTCACGCTCAGCGCCTTCCAAATTTGACAGTCGATCGGCAGTTCGGCACGCAGGGCGGTGATATAATTTTGATCTTCCGCACCATGCAGTTGTACGGCTCTCAAGCCCAGACGTTCAACGGTTTTCACTACAGTATCTACCTGCGCATCGCAGAACACGCCGACGTACTTCAGAGGCGCCCCGGAAATAACTTCACGTGCGCGGTTGATATCGACATAGCGTGGCGAACGCCCAACAAAAATTAGCCCACCGTAGACGGCTCCAGCCTGATAAGCCGCAGCAGCATCCTGCGCCCGGGTCAACCCGCAGACTTTATTGTCACCCAAAATCACCCGGCGCACGGCGGCGCGCAGATCGGTTTCAGACATCAAGGCACTGCCGATCAGGAAACCGTTGGCAAAGTGGCTTAGCTCGCGGATCTGACCGTAATTGTTGATACCGGACTCGCTAATCACCGTCACACCATGCGGGACGCGTGGTGCAAGCTGGCGGGTACGATCCAGATCGATACTCAGGTCACGCAGATCGCGGTTATTGATACCGACCACGCGCGCTTCCAGAGCAATGGCCCGTTGCAGTTCTTCTTCACTGATCACTTCCGTCAGTACGCCCATGTTTAGGCTATGTGCGACAGCAGCTAGCTGACGGTATTGGTCGTCGTTAAGCACTGAAAGCATCAGCAAAATAGCGTCGGCTTGATAGAAGCGAGCCAGGTAGATCTGATACGGATCGATAATAAAATCTTTGCACAGTACTGGCTGTGTCACTGTCTTACTGACCAGTGGCAGAAAATCGAAGCTACCCTGGAAGTATTTTTCATCGGTCAGAACTGAAATCGCCGAGGCGAAATCCTTGTATACCGACGCAATCTCTACAGGATCAAAGTTTTCGCGAATCAGTCCCTTGGAAGGGGATGCCTTTTTACATTCAAGAATAAACGCCGTTCTGGTTCCCTGTAGTGCGTGGTAAAAAGCACGCTCGCTTGGGACGATTTCATTTTGAAAACTGGCCAGTGGCTGTTGTTGCTGTCGTGCTGCGACCCATTGCGCTTTATCACGAACAATCTTGTTGAGCACGGTTTCCTGCATCATTTATCCTCTTGCTGCCAGTGCGGTAACGCGCTCGTAAGCTTGTCCGCTGTGAATCATGTCCAGTGCCTGCTGCGCATTTTGGCGCAGGTCTTCATGCCCGAATAACTTCAGCAGCAGCGCCACATTAGCGGCTACCGCAGCAGCGTGCGCCGGGTCACCTTTACCTTGTAACAACCGTGCCAGAATGTCACGATTTTCTTCCGGTGAGCCGCCCAGCAGGGCTTCCAGCGGGTAACTTTGCAGCCCAAAGGATTGCGGGGTTAACTGGTAGCTCTCAATTTCACCGTTGTTCAATTCGGCCACATGGGTAGTGGCATGAATCGCCACTTCATCCATTCCGCCGCCGTGTACCACGGCCGCGCGTTGGTAACCCAGTACGCGTAGGGTTTCCGCTATTGGTAGCACCAATTCTGGGCTGTAAACGCCGATCAGTGCCAGCGGTGGATGGGCTGGATTAATCAGCGGGCCAAGCACATTGAATACCGTGCGGGTTTTCAACTGCTGGCGTACTGGCATCGCATGGCGGAAGCCGGTGTGATACTGCGGCGCAAACAGAAAACATACGCCCAACTCATCCAACGCTTTACGTGCTTGATCCGCCGGCAGATCAAGACGTATACCAAATGCCGCCAGCAAATCTGATGAACCTGATCGGCTGGAAACGCTGCGATTGCCGTGTTTCGCTATTTTTGCGCCACACGCCGCCGCCACAAAGGCACTGGCGGTGGAGATATTAATGCTGTTAGTGCCGTCGCCCCCGGTGCCGACGATATCGGCAAAAGGGTAATCCGGACGTGGGAACGGCAGAGCATCGGCCAACAGCGCTTTGGCTGCCCCGGCAATTTCTTCCGGACGCTCACCACGAATTTTCATGCTGATCAGCGCGGCTGCCAGTTGGCTTGGCTCTAACTCACCGCGTACGATGGCACTGAATAATTGCTGGCTTTCCTGCTGGTTCATCGACTCAGAACGGTACAATTTTTCAAGAATAGTATGCATGGTCGTTTCCCTCGTTATTTCGCCAGCGCCCAGGCCAGAGTTTGCTCAAGCAAACGCGCGCCATGGGTGGTCAGGATCGATTCTGGATGAAACTGGAAACCGCATACGCGATGCTGGTCATTACGTACTGCCATCACCATTTCGTTAAAATGGGCGTTAACCGTGAGCTCGTCCGGGATATTGCTGCCTACCAGTGAATGGTAGCGTGCCACCGGCAAGGGATTCACCATACCGGCAAACATGCCTTCGCCATCGTGGCTGATTGCCGAGGCCTTGCCGTGCAAGATTTCACCGGCTTGGCCAACGTGACCGCCGTAGGCTTCGACAATCGCCTGATGCCCCAGGCAAATACCGATAATCGGCAACTGGCCACGCAGGCGTTGCAACAGTTCAGGCATACACCCCGCTTCAGACGGTGTACCTGGGCCCGGTGATAGCATCAGAACCGGCTGAGCTAACTGCTGCAAGCGTTCAATAATCACATCGGCAGAAATCTGGTTGCGGTAAATCACCACATGGTGGCCGCTGGCGCGCAGCTGATCGACCAGGTTGTAGGTAAAGGAATCAACATTATCGAGCAGTAAGATATCGGCCATCAGAACACCTCCTTGGCCTGGTGCGCGCTGGCAATGGCACGCAGCACGGCACGTGCTTTATTACGAGTCTCATCGGCTTCCGCCTGAGGAACAGAGTCCAACACCACGCCGGCGCCAGCTTGCACAGTGGCAATACCGTCTTCAACATACGCGGAGCGGATGACAATACAGGTATCCAAATCGCCGGTAGCGGTGAAATAACCCACTGCTCCGCCGTAGCTGCCGCGTCGGGTGCCTTCAGAGGCGGCGATTAACTGCATGGCGCGCACTTTTGGGGCACCGCTTAACGTACCCATGTTCATACAGGCCTGATACGCATGCAGCACGTCAAGGTCGGCACGCAGGGTGCCAATCACCCGAGAAACCAGGTGCATGACGAAAGAGTAGCGATCCACTTTTGTCAGATCGGCCACGTAGCGGCTGCCGGCCTGGCAGATGCGCGCTAAATCGTTGCGTGCCAAATCGACGAGCATCAAATGTTCGGCCAGCTCTTTGTGGTCAGTGCGCATTTCCAGTTCGATACGGCTGTCGAGATCCAGATCCAATGAACCATCGGCACGACGACCACGCGGGCGGGTGCCGGCAATCGGGTAGATCTCAATCTGACGGTTGTTGGCGTCGTATTTCAGTGCGCTTTCCGGCGAAGCACCAAACAGGGTGAAATCGTCATCCTGCATAAAGAACATGTACGGGCTTGGATTATTGTCTTTTAGCGTTTGGTAGGCTGCCAGCGGTGCTGGGCACGGTAGTGAGAAACGACGTGATGGCACCACCTGGAAGATTTCACCCTGACGGATGGCCTGTTGTAATTCACTGACCACTGCGCCGTATTCTTCATCGGTCTGGTTGCAGCTCAGTTGCATACCTTCCAGTTTTTGATGAGGAATTGGCTGCGGTGTCTGCTTTAATTGGGCCTGAAGCTGTTCCAAACGTTGCTGCAGACGCTGTTCTTCTGCGGTGTCAGCAGTGAAAACACTGGCCTGTAGACGAGCAACGCCGCGCTGGTGGTCCAGCACCAGCAACGTTTCCGCCAGATAGAAACAAAAATCAGGGCAACGTTGATCCTGACGCAGCGCAGGCAGGTCTTCGAAACCGGCAACCAGGTCATAGGCAAACAGGCCACCGAGCATCACAGCTTCACGTTCGTCTTCAGGAGAGTCGACCAGTGTCAGTAAGGTGCGCAGTGCATCAAACACTGACAGTGAACGCAGGCGGGCGTCTTCGTCCTGGATCGCATCAATCAATGGGAAGGTCAGTTCACGGCCGTTAGGGCGCACCTGAATTTGTACTTCAGCCGGCAGTGCTTCATCCAGCAGTGGCAACATCGCGGCGCCGTTGGCTGTCAGGGCTTGCAACGTGACGGTGCGACCCAGTGCAGTGATGCGCAAAGCGCTGTCGATCACTAACAAGCTTTGCAGGTTTTGCTTACTGTTGATTTCTGCGGATTCTAACAGCAGGGTTGCCGGGCGCGAACCGCACAATTGATGGAAAATGGTAGTGGGGTCGCCCCGGTAACTGGCCTCCGCCTTCAGTAATTTGAGTTGTGGTTTGATGTTCATCATGTGTCGTTCCAGTCAAAATTTGTCCAAAAAAAAGCCCGCGTTACCAGCGGGCTTAGGGAATCTGCAGTGTCAGATGACAGGTATGCGTGATTACTCCGCCCGAAAAAGGGAAGTACGCCACCAACGAAGAAGAGAAGTTTGCTTGTTCATTTCTGTGCTCTCTTGTTTATCATCCAACCAGGGAAGTGCCCTGAACTTGTGTACTAGTTAACTGGTTCGCGAGAGTAAAGTCAACCCTCTTTTTGTACAATGTTTTATCGCTAAGTGTGAATTATTTTCATCAAGAGGAAACGGCATTGCGCCATAATAGATTTCCGTCCAACGGGCTTTCGCGGGTATGATAGAAAGCCAAGCCATTGCCGGATATTTCTTTTGACAGACAGCAGCCCCCAGCCTTCCGCATTTACTCTCTACGACCTCCACAGCCATACCACCGCTTCTGACGGCTACCTTACGCCGGCGCAATTGGTACAGCGGGCGGTTGAAATGCGTGTAGGTGTATTGGCGATTACCGATCATGACACCACAGACGGCTTGGCCGCCGCCGCCGCAACCATTGCTGAGCAGTCACTGCCGCTGCAATTGGTTAACGGGGTGGAAATTTCCACGTTGTGGGAAAACCACGAGATTCATATTGTCGGTCTGGGTATTGAAACCTCGCATCCGGCGATAGTACAACTGCTGGCCGAACAGACAGAACGCCGTAACCTCCGTGCACAGGAAATAGGTGTGCGATTGGCTAAAGCACGTATTGAGGGTGCATTTGAAGGGGCGCAAAAATTAGCAGATGGCGGGGCAGTGACCCGTGGCCATTTTGCGCGTTACCTGGTGCAAATCGGTATGGCAGACAATATGGCCCAGGTATTCAAGAAATACTTGGCTAAAGGCAAAACCGGTTACGTTCCGCCACAGTGGTGTACAATAGAACAAGCCATTGATGTGATTCATCAATCCGGTGGTCAGGCGGTGATCGCGCATCCGGGCCGTTACGACCTGACGGCTAAATGGTTGAAGCGGCTGCTGGCGCATTTTGCAGAACATGGTGGTGACGCAATGGAAATTGCCCAATGCCAGCAGGCACCGCATGAGCGTTCGCAACTGGCAAAGTATGCGCAAGAATATCAATTATTGGCGTCGCAGGGGTCTGATTTTCATCAACCCTGCTCGTGGATCGAACTGGGCCGTAAACTGTGGTTACCTGGCGGAGTTGAGCCTGTGTGGCGTGATTGGCCGCTACCACAACTGGCTAAAGTCGATTGATTTAACGTGGGCGTTGCCGCCCGCGTGCATCATTTTAGGAGCAAGTCATGAGTCAGCTTTTTTATATTCATCCAGACAATCCACAACCGCGTCTTATCAATCAGGCGGTGGATGTACTACGTAAAGGGGGCGTGATCGTCTATCCCACCGATTCTGGTTACGCGCTGGGCTGCAAGCTGGAAGAAAAATCGGCAATGGAACGTATCTGCCGTATCCGTCAATTGGATGGTAATCATAATTTTACACTGATGTGTCGCGATCTGTCTGAGCTGTCGACTTACGCTTATGTCGACAATACCGCGTTCCGACTGATCAAGAACAACACGCCCGGCAACTACACCTTTATTCTGAAAGCGACCAAGGAAGTGCCGCGGCGCTTGATGAACGACAAGCGTAAAACCATCGGTCTGCGTGTACCGTCGAACCCGATTGCGCTGGCATTGCTGGAAGTGCTTAACGAACCAATGATGTCGACCACGTTGATGCTGCCGGGTAATGATTTCGCCGAGTCTGATCCGGAGGAGATCAGTGATCATTTAGGGAAACAGGTTGATCTGGTGATCCACGGTGGTTTCCTGGGGCAGCAGCCGACCACGGTGATTGACCTGACGGAGTCCGCACCGGAAGTGGTGCGCGAGGGCGCGGGTGACCCAACACCCTTCCGCTGATGTATGGCCATAATGTTTGCTCATTTTTCTGAAAAGTGACTGAAACAGCGTCATTTATCGTTAAAACCGCTATTCTACATTATCAAAAATTGATAATTAGGCAGGATGCGTAGCGATGATTAAACGGGTTTCTTTTTTGGCGGCTTTATTATTTTCCTCTGCGGCCAGTGCAGGTTTTTATTCCGGCAGCGCTTTGCTGTCTGAAACCAGCGGCTATGTGAAAAATAAGAATGGGTCAGCTACCGTCGCTGAAGCTCTCGATGCCGGGATGTTTATGGGGTATGTCGCGGGTGTGTTTGATACCTTTTCTATGCAGGGTAACCGTAGTATTTGCCCGGAAGCTGGAATGAGCGTCGGCACGGCTTCAGATGCAGTTATGCAGTATTTAAATGAGCACCCTGAACAGCTACATTATTCTGCACCTTCGGTAATTATGTTGGCGTTAACCGCCGCTTACCCGTGTGCACGGCATTAAAGTTGTTCGTTTAGTGCGTATTTTCTCGTTGGGGTGCAATACCCCTTTTTAGCACTACTTTCAATTAATGAAGCCGATAAACGCTGTCATTTTACCGCTAACGTACACGCCCCCTTACCGATGTGGGGATAGGACGTCCAGGAGAAAAAATGACAGCGTTTCCCTACGATACCCTTTCCCTCGATTATCATGATTTCTGCTCAGGCCCACTGACGCGGGGATTACTGCTCGGTTGATATGAGCCGAAAACCGTTTTTTCTGCGCTATCTTACCCTCAATAACTTTGGTTAATCGGTCGGATAATAAAGTGGGTTTCAACCCTATTGAAAGCCTGTATAATGCGCGGTTCGATCCAAGTAAACGTATTGTTACTGTCGTGGCGCCAGACGCCGCGGTGGTCATCCCCCCGACGCCTGTGAAGGCGACACTAGAGGTTGCTCAATGAGCGAGAAGTTACAGAAAGTTTTAGCGCGCGCCGGTCATGGCTCGCGTCGTGAAATCGAAACCATTATTGAAGCCGGTCGCGTTAGCGTCGACGGTAAAATTGCCAAGTTGGGTGACCGCGTTGAAGTAACCCCTTCAATGAAAATCCGTCTGGATGGTCATGTTGTTTCGATTAAAGAATCTGAAGAAGAAGTTTGCCGCGTACTGGCGTATTACAAGCCGGAAGGCGAACTCTGTACCCGTAGCGATCCTGAAGGTCGTCCAACGGTATTTGATCGTCTCCCTAAGCTGCGTGGTTCACGCTGGGTAGCGGTAGGGCGTCTGGACGTTAACACCTCAGGCTTGCTGTTGTTCACCACCGACGGTGAACTGGCAAACCGCCTGATGCACCCGAGTCGTGAAGTCGAGCGTGAATATGCAGTACGCGTATTTGGCCAGATTGACGACGAGAAAGTGAAGCAATTGAGTAAAGGTGTTCAGTTGGAAGACGGCCCAGCCGCTTTCCGTACCATTACTTTCCAAGGTGGCGAAGGTATTAACCAGTGGTATAACGTTACCCTGACCGAAGGACGTAACCGTGAAGTACGTCGCCTTTGGGAAGCCGTTGGCGTCCAGGTTAGCCGTCTGATCCGCGTACGTTATGGTGATATCGATTTGCCGAAGGGCCTGCCGCGTGGCGGTTGGACCGAGCTGGAATTGCCGGCAATTAACTATCTGCGTGAACTGGTTGAGTTGAAGCCGGAAACCGTCAGCAAGATGCCGGTTGAGCGCGAACGCCGCCGAGTGAAAGCCAATCAAATCCGTCGTGCCGTTAAGCGTCACACCCAGGTTGCCGGTAGCGGTCGCCGTAGTGCGCCGGGCAGTAAACCTGGCAAACCAAGCAAGCGTAGTTAATCATCACGCCGCAGCCCTCAGGACTGCGGCGTTTTACTATTACCAGTCAATGCCCTGTTGCGCTTTGATTCCCGCGTCAAACGCGTGTTTTACTGGTCGCATCTCCGTAACCGTATCTGCTAATTCCAACAAATCGCGATGGCACCCACGCCCGGTGATAATTACCGTTTGGTGCACAGGACGTTGCCGTAGCGCCTCCAGCAGTTCATCCAGTTCAAGATAGCCATAGCTGACCATATAGGTCAGTTCGTCCAGTAGCACCAGATCCAGGCTGTTGTCGGCCAGCATACGCTTACCCTGTTGCCATACAGCCTGACAAGCGGCGGTATCTCCTGCTTTGTTCTGCGTTTCCCAGGTAAAGCCGGTCGCCATCACCTGGAATTCAACGCCATGCTGTTGCAGCAGGTTTTTTTCACCGTTTGGCCATTCACCCTTAATGAATTGAACGACAGCGGCTTTCATACCGTGGCCAACGGCACGTGTTACGGTGCCAAATGCTGCAGTAGTTTTGCCTTTACCATTACCGGTGAACACCAGCAGTAAACCCCGAGCGTCCTGTGCTGCAGCGATGCGGGCGTCGACCTGTTCTTTTAAACGTTGTTGACGTTGTTGGTGACGATCTTCAGCCATGATAAAGCCCCTTTATTCGGCTGCGCCGGGTTTACGGTTAGGTTGGGCGTCGAAGCTCATGCCGGTTTTACGACGGCTGTCATCCCCCATCAGATAGAGGTAGAGCGGCATGATATCCGCCGGAGTTTTCAGCTTGCTTTTGTCTTCATTTGGGAAAGCAGATGCACGCATTTGGGTACGCGTTCCACCAGGATTGATACAGTTTGCCCGCAAGTTGCGACTTTTGTACTCGTCGGCTAAGACTTGCATCATCCCTTCAGTTGCGAACTTTGAAACGGCATAAGCACCCCAGTTGGCGCGTCCCGTACGACCGACGCTGGAGCTGGTAAATACCAGTGAACCTGAATTGGATTTCAGCAGCAGCGGCAGTAGGGCTTGAGTGAGCATAAATGTCGCATTGACGTTTACCTGCATGACTTCGTTCCACATTGCCATCGAAAGGTCAGCCATTGGCGCGATATCGCCGAGCAGGCCTGCATTATGCAGCACGCCATCCAGGCGCGGGACATGCGTCGCAAGTTCGTCCGCCACTTGTTTACACTGTTCTTGGGTGGTATGCAGCAGGTCCAGCGTGATGATATAAGTTGGCGCATTGCTGAATTTGGCAATCTCGGCCTGCACCGCTTGCAGCTTACTTTCGGTACGGCCCAGCAGTATCAATTGCGCGCCAAATTTGGCGTAGGTGAGTGCTGCTTCGCGGCCAATACCGTCCCCGGCACCTGTGACTAAAATGATACGATTTTCCAGTAAATCCTGCTTGGGTTGGTAGTGCACAATAATTCCTCGCGCCTTGGTGGCTGGTCTCCCACTTACATCGGGGAGCGGTGTGAATTGAGAGGCCACGGCAGGAGCAACGGCTCAACTGCATGCATGGCCTCACAGCGAATTTGGCTCATCATGTTGATGAAGAATCCGTGTTATATGCCTCAAATGGATCGTATTTTCAATGATTAGGCGGCAGAATCGGCATTCTTTTGTAACAAAAATGGAACAGCGTCGACTTGGGTAAGCCAAAATGCGCCCACATAGTAAAGAAGCAGCACAAGGAATTTTTATTTAGCCGCGACAGCCACTACGTCGGTTGGCTAGAATGAATGAAGTCATACTAACAACCTGTTAATAAAGGCGGAATCTGTGGAGTTTATATCTGTTTATGGCCTATTTCTGGCCAAAGTCGCGACGGTAGTGATTGCCATCGCTGCGCTGGCCTTGCTGGCGGTCAGCCTGGGGCAACGTAAGAACCGACAGAAAGGGGAACTACAGCTTACTGACCTTGGTGAACAGTATCGAGATATGCAGCGCGATATGCGTCTGGCACGCATGGGTGAAGCGGAACAAAAGACGTGGCTCAAGCAGTTCAAAAAGCAGACCAAAGCCGACGATAAACTGAAAAAACAGCGGGCTAAAGCAGGGGCAGTTGAGGCCGCTAAACCTTGCCTGTATGTATTGGATTTCAAAGGTAGCATGGATGCCCATGAAGTCACCTCGTTGCGCGAGGAGGTTTCGGCAGTACTGGCGGTGGCTACACCGAAGGACGAAGTTCTGCTACGACTGGAAAGCCCTGGTGGCGTCGTGCACGGATACGGATTGGCGTCGTCGCAACTGGCGCGTTTGCGCACTGGCGGTATTCGCCTGACGGTAGCGGTAGATAAGGTAGCGGCCAGTGGCGGCTATATGATGGCCTGTGTGGCGGACCGTATCGTTGCAGCCCCCTTTGCTATCATCGGTTCAATCGGTGTTGTGGCACAGATCCCGAACTTCCATCGCTTGCTGAAAAAGAATGATATTGATGTTGAATTGCACACAGCCGGTGAGTTCAAACGTACGTTGACGCTGTTTGGTGAAAATACAGAACAGGGGCGTGAAAAGTTCCGTGAAGATCTGAACGAGACTCATGAACTGTTCAAAGAGTTTGTTCATCAACAGCGGCCATCACTGGATATTGATAGTGTCGCGACCGGTGAGCATTGGTTCGGTTCTCAAGCAAAAGAGAAGGGGCTAATCGACGCGATAGGCACCAGCGACGATTTGCTGATTGCTGAAATGGAAAACCATGAGGTGATCGGGGTGCGTTATGCACGCCGTAAACGCATGATGGACCGTTTCACCGGCAGTGCGGCGGAAAGTGTCGATCGTCTGTTATTACGTTGGTGGCAACGGGGTGAAAAGCCGCTGCTTTAAGCGTAACGATTAAACAGAAGGGGGGCTTTGGCCCCCCTTTTTTAATGCTTAATCGACTAAATGATATTTATCAGAAAACACGTGGGCCAAGTGTTTAAACATATTAAATACGGCAGTAGTTTTTGCCGTTGGCAATCCATCTTGGTCCAAAAAGAATTCACCACGGAAAACTAAAACGCTGCCTTTTTGTTCAACTTCAGTCGCAATCATGCCATGCATATAATCATCATGGTGACGAATAAGGTTATTTGCTTCTTGCAGTAAGGTTTCACGATCAATGGGTGAGGTATTAGTGCGCATTTATTACACTCCAATCATAAATTCTGGACATATTCTAACGCCAGTTCGCATTTATCCGCAAACAGACTAAGGTTTATTTGCCGTCTGGATGTCTAGCAGTATCTGGCGATTGGCGAAATCTGCCTTTCCGTGCTAATTAGGTTGCGTGACGCTTTTTATCAGGTACAGTGTGGGATTTTGCGGCGTCGGGTGGAAGGTTTTGTTTACGCCATGAATGAGTCTCACACAGCCATACTTCTGGGGCATGGGTGAATAGCAGGCAGGATCAACAACTTGCGTTCAGGTTGAGCAGTTAAGCAACCAATAGAAAAAAACATGTTGATCTCTTGCCAGACTGCCGCAATATAAAAAAGAGATATGAACCGCTGCGGCACGGCGAGATAAAAGACTTCTTTTTAGAAGAAATAAAATTAGGTAAAGGTAAATATGGGTAAAGCTCTCGTAATAGTTGAGTCCCCGGCAAAAGCCAAAACTATTAATAAATATTTAGGTAATGACTACGTGGTGAAGTCCAGCGTCGGTCATATCCGTGATTTGCCGACCAGTGGCTCAGCCAGCAAAAAGAGCGCTGACTCAACCGAAGACAAAGCCAAGAAGAAAGTTAAAGTTAAAAAAGATGAGAAGACGGCGCTGGTAAATCGTATGGGCGTCGATCCTTACCATGGTTGGGAAGCGCAATATGAAATCCTGCCGGGTAAAGAAAAAGTTGTCGCCGAGTTAAAGTCGTTAGCGGAAAACGCCGACCACATTTATCTCGCAACGGACCTTGACCGCGAAGGGGAAGCCATTGCCTGGCACCTGCGGGAAGTTATCGGTGGTGACGACAAACGCTTTAGCCGTGTGGTATTTAACGAAATCACTAAAAACGCGATCCAAAACGCGTTTAAACAGCCGGGTGAGCTGAACATTGATCGTGTTAACGCACAACAAGCGCGTCGCTTTATGGACCGCGTTGTGGGTTACATGGTTTCGCCACTGCTGTGGAAAAAAATTGCCCGTGGTTTGTCTGCCGGGCGAGTGCAATCCGTTGCTGTACGACTGGTGGTGGAGCGTGAACGCGACATCAAAGCCTTCGTACCGGAAGAGTACTGGGAATTGCACGCTGATCTGTTAGCGAAGGGTGATACCGCGTTGCAGATGGAAGTGACTCATGCCCATGACAAACCGTTCAAGCCGGTTAATCGTGAGCAGACTCATGCAGCACTTAAACTGCTGGAAAAAGCCCGCTACACCGTACTGGATCGCGAAGACAAACCGACCAGCAGCAAACCAGGTGCGCCTTACATTACGTCCACGTTGCAGCAAGCGGCCAGTACCCGTTTGAGCTTTGGCGTGAAGAAAACCATGATGATGGCTCAGCGCCTGTATGAAGCGGGTCACATCACCTATATGCGTACCGACTCCACCAACTTGAGCCAGGATGCGCTCAACATGGTGCGTGGTTATATCGGTGATAACTTTGGCGACAAATACTTGCCGAAAGCACCGAACCAGTACAGCAGCAAAGAAAACTCGCAGGAAGCGCATGAAGCCATCCGTCCGTCGGATGTCAATGTGCTGGCTGAACAGTTGAAAGACATGGAAGCGGATGCGCAGAAGCTGTATCAGTTGATTTGGCGGCAGTTTGTGGCCTGTCAGATGACACCTGCGCAGTACGATTCCACTACGCTGTCGGTAAAAGCCGGTGATTTCCAGTTGCGCGCCAAAGGCCGCACGCTGCGTTTCGATGGCTGGACCAAAGTGATGCCTGCTCTGCGTAAGGGTGATGAAGATCGTACCTTGCCGTTTGTTGAAGTCGGCAGCGAACTCGACCTGCAAAAATTAATCCCAAGCCAGCACTTCACCAAGCCGCCAGCGCGTTACAGCGAAGCGTCATTGGTAAAAGAGCTGGAAAAACGGGGTATCGGCCGTCCATCGACCTACGCGTCAATCATTTCCACCATTCAGGATCGTGGTTATGTGCGTGTTGAAAACCGCCGTTTCTACGCAGAAAAAATGGGTGAGATCGTTACTGACCGTCTGGAAGAGAACTTCCGCGAGCTGATGAATTATGACTTCACCGCCCGTATGGAAGACGGCCTGGATCAGGTAGCCAACAACCACGCAGAATGGAAAGCGGTACTGGATGAGTTCTTTGCCGAATTCAGCGAACAGCTGGAAACGGCAGAAAAAGATCCTGAAGAGGGCGGCATGCGCCCGAATCAGATGGTGATGACCAGCATTGACTGCCCAACCTGCGGCCGTCAGATGGGCATTCGCACAGCGAGTACGGGTGTGTTCTTGGGTTGTTCTGGTTATGCGTTGCCGCCAAAAGAACGCTGCAAAACCACCATTAACCTGGTGCCAGAAACAGAAGTGCTGAACATCCTCGAAGGGGATGATGCGGAAACCAACGCGTTGCGTGCCCGTCGCCGCTGCCAGAAATGTGGCACTGCGATGGACAGCTACCTGATCGATAACCAGCGCAAATTGCACGTATGTGGTAACAACCCTGCATGTGATGGCTATGAGATCGAAGAGGGCGAGTTCCGCCTGAAAGGATATGATGGTCCCGTCGTTGAGTGCGATAAATGTGGTTCTGAAATGCACCTGAAAATGGGGCGTTTTGGTAAGTACATGGGTTGTACCAATGAGACATGTAAAAATACGCGCAAGATCCTGCGTAACGGCGACGTAGCACCACCGAAGGAAGATCCGGTTCCATTACCGGAACTGCCATGCGAAAAATCGGATGCTTACTTTGTGCTACGTGACGGGGCGGCCGGTGTCTTCTTGGCTGCTAACACTTTCCCTAAATCGCGCGAAACCCGTGCGCCGCTGGTAGAAGAGTTGGCCCGTTTCAAGGATCGCCTGCCTGAAAAACTGCGTTATCTGGCGGATGCGCCGGTTGCAGATGCCGAAGGCAACAAGACCATGGTACGTTTCAGCCGCAAGACCAAACAACAGTATGTCTCCTCTGAGAAAGACGGAAAAGCCACTGGTTGGTCTGCTTTCTACATAGATGGCAAATGGGTTGAAGGTAAAAAGTAAATTTGCAGCCTGAATGCAACATAAAAAACCAGCCCATGTGGCTGGTTTTTTTATTGGCTAAAGCCTGAGAACGGATCTATCCTTTGCTGTTTTTTCCTTCCTGGGCCGGGGATTTCATATTGATCGCAATGCAAAATAATCGTTACCAGAGTGTGACGCGGATCTATACTTGAAGCTGTGGCATGATATAATGGTTATATAAAAAGTTTTTTTATGATTAAAGCTTATTAATAGCGGCGGTTTATTCAGCATCTGGATGAAACACTGTGTTTATGGCTTGTTTCTTTTCAGCATACCGGGGCGACACCGATATACCTGGCTGCGGCTCAGCGCAGTGTTTAACCTAGGATGGTATAAGATATGAAATTGCAGCAGCTTCGTTACATCGTGGAAGTGGTTAACCACAACCTGAATGTCTCCTCGACGGCAGAAGGGCTTTATACCTCACAACCCGGTATCAGCAAGCAGGTACGGATGCTGGAAGATGAACTGGGTATCCAGATTTTCGCTCGTAGCGGGAAACATCTGACTCAGGTAACGCCGGCAGGTCTGGAAATTATCCGTATTGCACGTGAAGTTTTGTCCAAGGTAGATGCGATAAAAGCCGTCGCCGGTGAGCATACTTACCCGGATAAGGGTTCACTGTACGTCGCTACCACGCATACCCAAGCACGTTATGCATTGCCTAACGTGATCAAAGGCTTTATTGAACGCTATCCGCGCGTGTCGCTGCATATGCACCAAGGGTCGCCGACGCAAATCGCAGAAGCCGTCTCCAAAGGCACTGCAGACTTTGCTATTGCCACCGAAGCGCTGCATCTTTACGACGACTTAATCATGCTGCCGTGCTACCACTGGAACCGTGCGGTAGTGGTGAAGCCCGATCATCCATTAGCCGGTAAAAGCCACATTACCATCGAAGAGTTGGCTGCTTACCCGATTGTTACCTACACCTTCGGTTTCACGGGGCGTTCTGAGCTGGATACCGCGTTTAACCGCGCTGGCTTGACACCACGCATCGTGTTCACGGCGACTGATGCTGACGTGATTAAAACATATGTACGCCTTGGGCTTGGGGTCGGTGTGATTGCCAGTATGGCTGTGGACCCGGTACAAGATCCTGATCTGGTGACCGTAGATGCGCGTGATATCTTCACCTTCAGCACCACCAAGATTGGCTTCCGCCGCAGCACTTTCCTGCGTAGCTACATGTACGATTTCATCCAGCGCTTTGCGCCACATCTGACACGTGACGTAGTCGATAACGCAGTTGCGCTACGCTCGAACGAAGAAATCGAAGCGATGTTCAAGGACATCAAGCTGCCGGAAAAGTAAGCTGTTGGGTTAATCACTGATAATCGGAGAGGGGCCGACCCCTCTCTGTTTTTTACATTCTGCTTTTCATCTCATCCATGTTGTTCACCTTTCTCCTGCGCGCTTCTCAATCGTGCTGAGAATGGCGCTGAGCGGTTATTACTTCTTCTCTATGTCATCCATCAGTCATGTATTAACTAACGCATGTGCCAGTTTCTGTTGCACGGCAAGCAGGGTACGCCGCCTTATCCAACCGCTGGCTGGGCGAATGGCTGCCCAATAGCAGGCAAACCGTGCTTTTACCTGCGGTGTAGGGCACCACACGAAGGTTTCGGTGCACAGCGTTGCCAACCCTGAACTCTCCTGAGTGACGCAAAAGCGTAAAACCAGTTTGGCTGCATCAGGCTTACTAAAACGGTGAAATTCCTCCGCGGTTTCCAGCTTTTCCACGTCTAACATTGGACGCCAAAAACGGCCGGTCAGTCCCAGTGAAACCTCATGACTGTCATGTTGCAGCAAGGTAAAGGTATCGAAACCAAACGCTGCTGACGGTTCTATGTTTTTTGTTTTACTGAGTAACTGCCGCAGTTTGCCTGGTAATTGGCGGAGCATCAGCAACCGCCGGATGATCGGATCTTCCGTCATATCCAGAGAAAGCACGGCCTGGATAATGGCTTCAGGGGACGCATTGATAGGCTCTGATTGATGCTTTTCGTAAAAGCTGAAAGCGGGAAGATACGGCGAAGCTCCTTCCCATCTTTGGCACTCCCGTTCACTGACGAATCCCAAAAATGCCACTTACCACTCCTTAGTTTTTATGTTCTACCCAGTCATTACTCTGTCGACCATGTCTGCATTGACCTGCTGTTATCTATCGCTAAGCAAGGCGATGGAGCGACATGGTTTCATCCGATAAATGAAGAACATAGCAGGTTGCCAATACTGTAGCTCGTGTTTTGTTAGGCCGCTGCGTGGGGGCTTGTCTTTCTTTCGCGTTAGTGGAAAGGAAGCGTAACAGAATGCGCTCCATACGGGCGTATTGCGCCCCAGATTTTCTCGTACCTTCCCCAGTTAATACCTAACTCTCTGGGAAAAAACGACTTCTTTATTCTTGATTGCTTCTGCCTATCGTTATGATCAAAACGTGTTGTTATCAAAACGTTACATCATCTTTGTGTTATCTTTAAATAAGACCTCAGTGATTACCCTGTTTTAGACATAATAAGAAATGGAGGAGCTATGTCGTCCGATCTTCGTGAAACGAGTATGGATAAGCTGGTTGCGCTGAATAGCGAGTATGGCTATTACAGTCTGCCACTGGCAGCGAGACAGCTGGGTGATATCGACCGGCTGCCAAAATCAATGAAAGTGCTGTTGGAAAACCTGCTGCGCCATGTGGATGGTGATACCGTGCAGGTTGACGATCTGAAAGCTATCGTTGGCTGGTTGAAGACCGGCCATGCTGACCGTGAGATTGCCTATCGTCCGGCTCGCGTTTTGATGCAGGACTTTACTGGTGTGCCTGCAGTGGTGGATTTAGCGGCAATGCGCGAAGCGGTACAACGACTGGGCGGCAATGTTGACCAGGTTAACCCGCTTTCACCGGTCGATCTGGTGATTGACCACTCGGTTACCGTGGATGAATTTGGTGATGACGACGCGTTTGAAGAAAACGTGCGTATCGAGATGGAACGTAACCACGAACGTTATACCTTCCTGCGTTGGGGACAGAAAGCCTTCAACCGTTTCCGTGTCGTACCACCAGGCACCGGTATTTGTCACCAGGTTAACCTGGAATATCTCGGCCAAACGGTATGGCACACTGACGAAAGCGGTCAGCGTATCGCCTACCCGGATACCTTGGTCGGTACTGACTCCCATACCACCATGATCAACGGCCTGGGTATTCTTGGCTGGGGAGTAGGGGGTATTGAAGCTGAAGCAGCAATGCTTGGTCAGCCGGTATCAATGCTGATCCCGGACGTCGTGGGCTTTAAACTTACCGGTAAGCTTAGCGAAGGTATCACCGCCACTGACCTGGTCCTGACCGTAACTCAGATGCTGCGTAAGCACGGTGTCGTGGGTAAATTCGTTGAATTCTACGGTGACGGCCTTGCCGACCTGCCGCTGGCTGACCGGGCTACCATTGCCAATATGTCGCCAGAGTTTGGTGCCACCTGCGGTTTCTTCCCGGTGGATGAGGTGACGCTGGGTTATATGAAGCTCAGTGGGCGCAGTGATGAGCAAATTGCGCTGGTGGAAGCCTACGCGAAAGCGCAAGGCATGTGGCGTCATCCGGGTGATGAACCTGTCTTTACCAGCACACTGGGGTTGGATATGTCGACAGTCGTCGCCAGCCTTGCGGGGCCGAAACGTCCGCAGGATCGCGTGGCGCTGCCGGAAGTGCCTAAGGCGTTCAATGCCGCGACCGAACTCGAGATCGGCAATCAGCAACGCAAGTCCGAATTCAAAACCTTCACCCTGAACCAGCAAGAGCATGAGCTACATAACGGCGCGGTAGTTATCGCGGCCATTACCTCTTGCACTAACACCTCGAACCCAAGCGTGATGATGGCAGCCGGTCTGCTGGCGAAAAACGCGGTGAAAAAGGGTTTGCGAACCAAGCCTTGGGTGAAAACCTCGTTGGCACCGGGTTCCAAAGTCGTGACTGACTATTTCGACAGTGCCAAGCTGACCTCCTACCTGGAAGAGCTCGGTTTTAACCTGGTCGGCTACGGTTGTACCACCTGTATCGGTAACTCAGGGCCATTGCCTGAGCCAATAGAGCAGGCGATTAAAGAGGGCGATCTGACCGTGGGCGCGGTGCTGTCAGGTAACCGCAACTTTGAGGGCCGAATTCATCCGCTGGTGAAAACCAACTGGCTGGCTTCCCCACCGTTGGTGGTCGCCTATGCACTGGCTGGCAGTATGAAGATCGATCTTACCAAGGATCCATTGGGTGAAGGGCATGATGGTAAGCCGGTTTATCTGAAAGATATTTGGCCGAGCAGTAAAGAAATAGCCCAAGCGGTGGAAGAGGTTCGTACCGAGATGTTCCATAAGGAATACGGTGCGGTATTTGACGGTGACGCCAACTGGCAGTCGATTCAGGTTGCCGGTTCGGCCACCTATCCATGGCAGGCGGACTCTACCTACATTCGCCATCCGCCGTTCTTTAGCAGCATGAAGGTGCAGCCGGATCCGGTGCAGGACATCAAGGACGCACGTATTCTGGCCATCCTGGCCGACTCAGTGACCACCGACCATATCTCACCGGCAGGGAACATCAAACGCGACAGCCCAGCGGGGCGTTACTTAAGTGAGCATGGCGTTGCGGCATTGGATTTCAACTCCTATGGTTCACGTCGTGGTAACCATGAAGTGATGATGCGCGGTACCTTTGCCAATATCCGTATCCGCAATGAAATGGTGCCGGGAGTTGAAGGGGGATACACCCGACATATTCCGTCACAAAATCAGCTGTCTATCTACGATGCGGCTATGCAGTATCAGCAGGAAAATATCCCGCTGGCGGTGATTGCCGGTAAAGAATATGGGTCTGGCTCCAGCCGTGACTGGGCAGCGAAAGGACCTCGTTTATTGGGTGTTCGGGTTGTGATTGCAGAGTCCTTTGAACGTATTCACCGGTCCAATCTGATTGGCATGGGTATTCTGCCGCTAGAGTTCCCAGCAGGCGTGACACGTAAAACGTTGGGGTTGAGTGGGGATGAGCAGATTAGTGTTAGCGGGTTACAAACGCTGAAACCAGGACAGACGGTACCGGTGCTAATCACTTATGCCGATGGACGGAAGGAAGTGGTTAATACTCGTTGCCGTATTGATACCGGTAATGAGCTAACCTACTATGAAAATGACGGCATCCTGCACTATGTGATCAGGAAAATGCTGTAATAAAAAGGGCGCCTTTCATGGCGCCCTCATTTTTCCGAGCGGAAATTACTTTTGGTCCAGTAAATGGCCCATTTTTTCAGCCTTGGTGGCCAGGTAACGTTCGTTCTTCGGGTTACGGCCAACGATCAAGGGAACACGTTCGGTGATGTTGATGCCGGCTTCAGTCAAGATCTCAACCTTTTTAGGGTTGTTGGTCAGTAAACGGACCTCATCCACACCCAGCAGTTTGAACATGTCTGCACAAAGAGTGAAATCACGCTCATCCGCAGCAAAGCCCAACTGGTGATTGGCTTCTACGGTATCAGCGCCTTTATCTTGCAAAGCGTAAGCCCGGATTTTATTCAGCAACCCGATATTGCGACCTTCCTGACGGTGGTAGAGCAGTATACCGCGACCTTCTTCCGCAATATGTTCCAGTGCGGCTTCCAGTTGAAAACCACAGTCACAGCGCAAGCTGAATAATGCATCACCCGTCAGACACTCAGAATGTACGCGTGAGAGTACCGGCGTTGTGCCAGAAATATCCCCGAACACCAGCGCCAGGTGATCGTGCCCGGTAGCCAGTTCTTCGAATCCTACCATCAGGAAATCGCCCCAAGGTGTTGGCAATTTGGCCTCTGCCACCCGTTTAAGCTGCATGTTGCTCTCCACAAATACTTCCGATTCAATCATGGTTGCGCATCCTACGTCCGGTACAGTGAACTGACCAGTATTAAAATGCGAAACGACGATCGGCATTTCGTTAATTATCGGCTATTTTGCCATAACTTCTTGCCCTGAGGTGCTCAGCAAATCAGCATCCAACGTTTTCAGCCAACTATTATTGCAATAGGTTTTTTATCTGTTTAATTTTTCGAGTGTTATCGATATTGCAAGATTGTTACACTGCCAATTGGCTTAAACAAAGGGCGATTGGAATGTTTGAGATAGCAAAACGTACGGCAGCAGGGGCGATAATATTGTTGCTGATGCCATTGGCAGTATGGTTTTCCGGTTGGCAATGGCAGCCGGGCGGTGACGGACGGCTATTGAAAGGCCTGTACTGGATGACAGAAACGGTCACGTCGCCATGGGGCATTCTTACCAGCATTATCCTCGGTGCCTGGTTCTTGTGGTGTTTGCGTTTTCGCATCAAGCCCGCCATTGGCCTGCTGGTTTTGCTGAGTGCGTCTATTTTGATCGGACAGGGTGTTAAGTCCATTATCAAAGATCGGGTTCAGGAGCCGCGACCCTTTGTATTGTGGTTGGAGTCAACCCATCATATTGACGAGAAGTATTTTTACTCGCTCAACCGCAAAGAGCGGAGTGGGTTGGTGAAAGAGCAGTTACAAGACCAAACACTGGTGCCGGTATGGCTGCGTGAACATTGGCAATTTGAGACAGGCTTTGCATTCCCTTCGGGGCATACGATGTTTGCCGCCAGTTGGGCGCTGCTGGGCGTAGGGCTGTTGTGGCCACGTCGGCACTATAAGACCGTGGTGGTATTAATGCTGTGGGCAACGGGCGTCATGGGCAGCCGTTTACTGCTGGGTATGCATTGGCCGCGTGATTTGGTAGTAGCGACCCTGATCAGTTGGCTGTTGGTGACGATAGCGTGTTGGTTGGCGCAGCGCTGGTTTGGTCCTTTGACCCCGCCACCGCAAGAGCAACATGAAATCGCGGAAAGAACCGCGGCAAAATAGTCATAAGTGACCATGTCACATAATGCGGTGTTGTAATGACGCCGCATTCACCACTTACACATACCTTCATTGCAATTCGTATAAATGTCCCCATATCCTTATTAATCCATTATTTTGAGAAGCTTTCTCATTAATTTGTTCGGGAGCGTCGTTTACTGTCGAATATGCCAGCAGATATGTGGTTTTATCGTGCCGCAGGGTTTCCCTGCCACGATGGGAAATGCTAACTTAATGGTTAGGGACGCCACGCATTGGCATATACCCGTCATCTTTCAAGCCGCAGCGTTGTTATCTGCACTCGCTCACCCCCGTTGCTTACTTGAGTAAGTGCCTGGAGGTGAGCGAGCTGGTCGCCTGGCTATGCTGTACAGGAATGTACAAATGCCGCGAGCGCAAGGACGCGTTAGAGCGACCAACTTGAAAGCTATAGGGTAGAGTTCATCCGATTAACTCGGCATCGCGGGAAAGAATGTGAAATATTTGCTGATTTTTTTGTTGGTTCTGGTGATTTTCGTGATTTCTGTCACGTTGGGCGCGCATAACGATCAGGTTGTGAGTTTTAACTATCTGGTTGCGCAGGGCGACTATCGCGTATCGACCCTGTTGGCGACGTTGTTTGGCGCTGGTTTTGTTCTCGGCTGGGTCATTTGTGGCCTGTTCTATCTACGCACCCGTATTGCACTGGGGCGGGCCGATCGCAAAATCAAAAGGCTGGAATTGCAGCTTGAACAACCCGCTGAGCCGGCAGCTCAGTCCGTTGTTAGCAAGGAATAATCTTCTATGTTAGAGCTGCTGTTTCTGTTGCTGCCCGTGGCTGCCGCGTACGGTTGGTACATGGGGCGCAGAAGTGCTCAACAGGATAAACAACAGGAAGCCAACCGTCTGTCGCGTGAGTATGTGGCCGGGGTTAACTTCCTGCTCTCCAACCAGCAAGATAAAGCGGTTGATCTGTTCCTTGATATGTTGAAAGAGGACAGTAACACCGTTGAAGCACACCTGACGCTGGGTAACCTGTTCCGTTCACGCGGTGAAGTAGACCGTGCTATCCGCATCCATCAAGCGTTGATGGAAAGCGCCTCCCTGACCTTCGAACAACGCCTGTTAGCGGTACAGCAACTGGGCCGCGATTATATGGCTGCCGGGATGTATGACCGTGCCGAGGACATGTTTGGCCAGTTAATCGGCGAAGAAGATTTCCGGCTTTCGGCGTTACAGCAACTGTTGGTGATCCATCAGGCAACCAGTGACTGGTTAAAAGCCATTGACGTGGCTGAAAAGCTGGTCAAGTTAGGGAAAGACAAACAGCGTATCGAAATAGCACATTTCTATTGTGAACTGGCGTTGCAAGCGATGGGAAGTGACGATCTCGATAAAGCGATGGGCTTGCTGAAGCGGGCAGCCTCGGCTGACAAACAGTGTGCTCGCGTATCGATTATGGTTGGCCGCATTTATATGGCGCAGGGCGAATATGCCAAAGCGGTAGAGTCGTTACAGCGGGTGTTGAATCAAGATAAAGAGCTGGTGAGCGAAACGCTACCGATGCTGCATGAGTGTTACCAGCACCTGGAACAACAACAGGATTGGGCTGACTTCCTCAAACGGTGTGTTGAAGAAAATACCGGTGCCACTGCTGAATTAATGCTGGCAGAGATTATTGAACAGCATGAAGGGCGTGATGTGGTGCAGGTGTATATTAACCGCCAGTTACAGCGCCATCCGACGATGCGGGTATTTTACCGTTTGATGGACTATCACCTGGCGGATGCTGAAGACGGCCGCGCGAAAGAGAGTCTGTTGTTGTTGCGCGATATGGTGGGGGAACAAATACGGACCAAGCCGCGTTATCGCTGCCATAAGTGTGGCTTTACTGCGCATTCTCTGTATTGGCATTGCCCGTCATGCCGAGCCTGGTCATCGGTTAAGCCCATTCGTGGGCTGGATGGACAATAACGCATAATAAAAAACGGGGCTATTTAGCCCCATTTTTTTATTATGCTGGTACAGCTTTATTTTTTCTTGCTGGCTTTCACGCCACCTTTCAGTAACTGACGCAGTTTTTTCAATTCTTTCTGGTTCAGAGGCTGTTCGATTTCCTCTTCAATCCCCTGATTATCGATTTCACCATGATGCAACTCCGTCGATTTCTTAGCGGTTTTTTCTGCTTTAGCCGGTAAGTCGAAGCTGTTTTCAAGGCGTTGACAAACCTCAGCGCTCAAAGAAAGTTGGTTATCGGCGGCAATGGCACGAATTTTTTCTTTGAGTTCCAGAGGGATTTTAATCGTTAGTGTAGATATCTCGCTCATTTTGAAGCCTTTATGCGGGAAGATTGCCTTCAAGCTAAGCCAGTCATGAGTGAGAGTCTAGTGTGTAATAAAAATTTAATATTTCTGTAACATTACGGCGAGGAAGTAACGCGCGATATTGAAGGGGAAAAGCGGTAGAGCCCGGTAGACCGGGCCCCATACTGAAGTGCTTATTTATAGATAACTGCGGTGCCACTCAGCATGTTATTACCGCCGGCAGAAATGATGCGGTAGCTGCTTGCACCCTGCGCGTCGGCTTTAGCGGCTAGCTTGGCTTCCAGGCTGCTCAGTGTCGTAGCATGGCCAGCGGAGACAACACCGGAAGCGGTCAGGCTGGTTGCCTGCTGCATATCAATCGGCTCTGCTGCCAGGGTGGCGAAAGAGGTCATAGCGATAACTGCGGCTGCTGCAAAATATTTGATGTTTTTCATAATAGACTCCAGTCTGTTTATTTAGGTTGGAAGGCTTTCGCTTCCGATGTGTTGAATAATAAAGCATCTGTGCGGATTTAAAATCTGATAATGCTGAGTATCTTGTTCAAAATATATGATTAACAATTTACGCATTTTTACGGCGGTTTACACCAGCTCAGTTAAAGACGGCGGGGTTATATTGACGCTTGATGACGAAGCAACGACTAACATTACTTAACGGCAGAGCGCACTGCGGCTGGGATTTATGTCAACTGACATGTAGAATGCGGCGTCAGTTTGGTAGGTTGTTGCCTATTTACGTCCATTTTACAGAAGGTAGAAGAAATGAAGTCTGAAAATAACATTAATAACAATGACTTAAAATCATCTCCGATTATCGTAGCACTGGACTACGCAGATATTGATGCTGCGCTGGCATTTGCCGACCGTATTGATCCACGAGACTGCCGGTTAAAAGTTGGCAAAGAAATGTTCACTCTGTTTGGGCCGAGAGTCGTACGCGACTTGCACGACCGTGGATTTGAGGTATTCCTGGATTTGAAATTCCACGATATTCCCAATACCACTGCCCATGCGGTAGCGGCAGCCGCCGAGTTGGGGGTATGGATGGTAAATGTCCATGCCAGCGGCGGTGCACGTATGATGACTGCTGCGAAAGAAGCGTTGCTACCTTATGGTGCCCAGGCACCGTTATTGATTGCAGTTACCGTGCTTACCAGTATGGAAGCGGAAGATCTGCAGGCTATCGGTATCGATCTCTCACCAGCCGAGCAGGCGGAACGACTGGCACGTCTGACCCGTGATTGTGGATTGGATGGCGTAGTGTGTTCAGCACATGAGGCTGAGCGCCTGAAAGCGGCCTGTGGCCAACAGTTCCAATTGGTGACGCCAGGTATCCGCCCGGAGGGCAGTGCTGCGGGCGATCAACGTCGCATCATGACGCCTGTACAGGCACAGGCGGCTGGTGTTGACTACATGGTGATTGGGCGCCCGATCACCCAATCAGCCGATCCTGCCGCCACATTGAGCGCCATTCGCGCTTCACTGGCTTGAGGAACAGATAATGAGTGATGGTAACAGCCGGTTGGTCTATTCCACCGACAGTGGACGTATCAAACAGGAAGAGGTTAAACCGCAGCGCGATAAGGGCGACGGTATCGTGCGCATTCAGCGGCAGACCAGCGGGCGCAAAGGCAAAGGTGTTTGTCTGATCTCGGGTGTGGATTTGGACGATGCAGCCTTGGATAAATTGGCAGCAGAGCTGAAGAAGAAATGCGGTTGCGGTGGGGCAGTTAAGGATGGTGTCATCGAAATCCAAGGAGATAAGCGTGATTTGCTGAAGCAGCTGTTGGAAGGCAAAGGAATGAAGGTCAAGCTGGCAGGCGGTTAACCGCATCTGGCGAACTGCCATGCCGCGATATCACACTGCGGCATGGCTTTAGGGTACTGCTGCCGGGCGCTAACCCGTTGATGGTAAGATGCCATCGACTGAAGGTAAAACAGACCTGAAATAATCTTTATTATGGCTAATACGTCAAAGCAAAAATGCTTTTGCCAGCCTGTCGGCAGAGGTATTTGTATACGGTCAGTCAGTTTATTTGCCTACCTGATGACCAATTATCCCCCCAACGGCGGCCCCGCCGAGCGTACCCAGTGCGCTACCATCGGTCAACACTGCACCACCTACTGCCCCCGCACCGGCACCAATAGCGGTGTTACGGTCACGTTTGGACATGTTGGAACAAGCGCTGAGTGAAAACGCTAGCGTAAGCGCCAAAGCGGCGGTGGCGAAACGTTTATTGATAATCATCATAATGACTTCTCCTTAGCATTGGCTATATGGGAGTGCCGTTTAAGTATAGGCATTAACCCCGGATTCGGCCTGCTATTGGCTCCCATAGAGTATCGACATAAAAAATGGCATTTTTTGTTAAAGGCAGAATAATTAAAAGGCCAAGTGTACAACCTCTGCCCATATTCACTATAAGCTTCTGGTAAGCGATAAACAGGTAAATAGTCTTAAAGTACATTCTCTCGCCATGCACCGGCAACTCACCCTTTCTCTCGCAGATCTCAATTTCCAGCAGAAGCCTGCGTGGTCTTTAGCAATTTACGCCATACCCTATCAAGAGCAGCGTGCCGACAATATTCCCAACAGATTTAACCGGGAAAGACCAATGCTTAACGAGCTCAAGCAGCATGTATTAGAAGCCAACCAGGCACTGCCACGCCATCATCTGGTGACGTTTACCTGGGGTAATGTCAGTGCTGTTGATCGTCGGAAGGGGCTGATGGTGATCAAACCCTCTGGCGTGGAATATGCGGCGATGACCCGTGACGACATGGTGGTGGTAGAACTGGAAAGCGGGAAAGTGGTTGAGGGAGATAAAAAACCGTCATCGGATAGCGACACGCACCGCGTGCTTTACCTTGAGTTTGGATCAGCTGGTGGGATTGTGCACACCCATTCGCGTCATGCCACTATTTGGGCACAGGCTGGTTTGGATATTCCTGCTTGGGGCACTACACATGCGGATTATTTTTACGGTGACATTCCCTGTACCCGACAGATGCGGGATACAGAGATCAACGGTCGCTATGAATGGGAGACTGGTAGGGTAATTGTCGAAACTTTTGGCGATCGTCAGTTGGATCCGGCCAATGTCCCGGCGGTATTGGTTCATTCGCATGGCCCTTTTACCTGGGGGAGAGACGCGGAAAATGCGGTGCATAACGCGGTGGTACTCGAAGAGATTGCCTATATGGGGGTTTTTTCACGCCAACTGATGCCGGGCCTGACGAACATGCAGCAAACGCTGCTGGACAAGCATTACCTGCGCAAGCACGGTAAAAACGCCTACTACGGCCAGTGATATTGAGGAGGGCACCGAACGGTGGCCCTCACTGTCTGTTTAAACGGCTAATCGTTCACCATTTCCAAGCGTATTCCCTGACGTTTCAACTGATGCTGATACTCCAGGGCCAACCGCGAGTCGGTGATCACTCGATGAACCGTACCCTGCTGTGCCAATGGGTTGGGTTGGATTTGACCAAACTTAGAGGAGTCTGTCAGGACAATATTCTCAACGCCTTTAGCCAACACCGCGTTGACCACATCGGCACGCATCATATCGCGGCCCGTAAATCCGGTCTCTGCGTGGTAACCGTCGATGCCGATAAACGCTTTACTGAAATGAACTTGTTGAATGCATTGGCGGGTCAATGGGCCGACCACAGTTTCGCTCTTTTTCTGATACAAACCACCCAGCACGATCACTTCGCAGTCGGTTTCTTTCAGCAGATTGGCGATATAATGACTGACGGTGATCAGCGTGATGCGTTTACGCTCGGCGATATAGCGAGCCAGCAGCGCGTTGGTACTGCCGCTTTCGATAAAGATGGTTTCATCGTCGTTCACCAGCGAAGCAGCATACTGCGCCAACTTTTGTTTGAGCGTAAAGTTGGACATCATACGTGCGTCGACGTCGTCACTTTCCAATGCCAATGCGGAGCCGTGTACCCGCTTCAAATAGCTGCGCTTTTCCAGCAGATTCAGATCCTGACGAATCGTCACTTCTGATACCTGGGTGGCAGCGGCCAAATCGCTGACGCTGATACGTCGGCGATCGTTAACCAATTGCAATATTGTCTGTTGTCTTGAATTCATATCAACCTGATGTGCGACCACCAATGTGCAGCCGCTAATATTTATTGTTTAAATAGTATGTTCTGTTCGCGCAATAATATCATCCTGTGCGTCAGGGGATAATGCGGTAAAGAAAGCGGAATATCCAGCAACGCGGACCACTAAATCACGATACTGGTCAGGATGTTGCTTCGCTTCAAGCAAGGTTTCCCGTGACACGATGTTGTACTGAACGTGCCAACCTTGGTACGCCTCAAAGAAGGTGCGCAGCATCAACATCAACTTTTCACGATCGCGTGGATTTTCCAGTGTCGCAGGGTTGAGTTTCTGGTTCAGCAGTACGCCGCCAAGGATAGATGCGGTGGGTAATTTGGACAGCGAATTGAACACGGCGGTAGGGCCCAGATGATCGGTACCCGAAGCCGGACTGGCACCTTCCGCCAGCGGCGTATGTGCTTTGCGT
Source organism: Serratia grimesii NBRC 13537 (assembly GCF_001590905.1). Taxonomy (GTDB): domain Bacteria; phylum Pseudomonadota; class Gammaproteobacteria; order Enterobacterales; family Enterobacteriaceae; genus Serratia; species Serratia grimesii. The sequence continues at coordinate 233,948 of NZ_BCTT01000002.1, read as the reverse complement.
CCGTCCGGTGTTGCCAGGGTCGCTGCGCCAAAAGGCACATTGGCCGATATGGATGAGGTCCCGGCGTAGTAGGTACCGCCAATCGGGCCACGACCAAAACGGGTGTTGTGGTACTGCTTCAATTCGTCAATGTAGGTCTGGTAGGCACGTACCAATAGTTGGTCAACCTCATCAACGTCATTGCCATATTTTGGCGCGGCGTTAAGCAGTCGCTGACGTAGCTGTTCGCCATCAAGTCCCTCAAAGTCATTCTCCAGCGCCGCAGCCAATTGCTGTTGACCTATCACGCCCTGCTCGAACACCAATTTGCGCACCGCGGCCAGACTATTGCCCAGGTTAGCGATACCGACTTGCAAACCTGAAACCCAGTCGTATTTTGCACCGCCTTGCTTAATGCTTTTGCCACGTTCGATACAGTCATCCACCAGTGCCGAACAGAGGATATCGTGCGCGTTATCTTCCAGTACGCTATCAACCACACATTCAATTTCAATCGACTTACGGGTGTAGTAGCGGATCTGGCTGTCCCAGGCTCCCAGCACCTGGTCGAAATGGCTGAAGTTACCCTGTGACAACGCCAATTCCTGCGGCAGGAAGATCTTGCCGGAGGTGGCGTCACGTCCCTGTTCTAACGCTGCCAGCAACACACGGGCGAAGTTGATAAAACTCATCCCAGTACAGCGGTAACCCCATTTGCCGCCAACGGCGGTTTCGATGCAACCTATCGCCGCATAGTCATAGGCATCCTGTGGTTCTACACCTAACTTGATAAATTCAGGAATAACAATTTCATCGTTGTTGAAAGCCGGCATACCGAAACCGCAACGAATCACTTGCACACAAGCATCGAGAAAATCACTGCTCATTCCCGCGTGGTAACGCACACTGAGGTTAGGCTGAGTAGAACGCAGCCGACCGCAGGATTCCAGGATGGTATAGGACAAAGGATTAACTGCATCACACGGCTCACCGTCGATAAGTTGTTGCCCACCGATGGTGACGTTCTGATACAGCGGGCTGCCTGCCGAGGCTTTGGAGTGCGAGCCAGAACGGATCTTGTTGATCTCCAGCAGTTTCAGCCAGCAGCTGTGCAGCATTTCAATCGCACGCTCGCGTGGCAGAGTTTGCTCCAACTCGACATCGCGGCGATACCAAGGGTACAGATACTGATCGAGACGGCCAAAGGACACCGAATGGCCGTTGGATTCAATTTGTAGTGTTAACTGAATGAAGTAGCACAACTGCAAAGCTTGCCAGAAGGTCTGCGGTGGGCGGTGGGCGATTAACTCGCAATTTGCCGCGATGGTCAGCAGCTCCTCCCTCCGCCAGTGACGGTTTTCTGCCAGTGCCAAGCTGCGGGCCAGTTTGGCAAAGCGCAGGATATGGGCGCTCAGTGCCTCCAGGGTCAGGTCGATAGCCTTCAGGAATTGTTCCTGCTGTAACTCTTGCCAGTCGGTGAGATGAAGGCGGCTGCGGCGTTCGTCCACCTTGTCGCGTAGCCCGTCGAGGCCTTTCTCTAACAGCAGTGGGAAATTCACCGCCAGATGGGCATCTCCCGAGGTCATATTTCCTTCGGCTTTGATGATCCCCGTGGCCAGCAAGGCTTTTTGTTCATCAGTGAACATACCATAACAGCGGTCCTGTACCGTCTGGCCGCGCCACCATGGGCAAATTTGGTGCAGTATGGCTTTGTTCTCTTCGCTAACGGAAAAACCGGCACCTGGACGATCGGCTAGTTGGTCAATCTCGTCTTCGATCCAACTGACGGTATATTCCGGGAAGATCGGCGCAGCGCGTAATTCGCTGGCCTGGTTGCCGACAATCAGCTCATCATTGTCAATGCGCAAGGTGCGTTTGGCCAGATGATTAGCTAATGCCAGAGCCCGACGTACCGGCAAGGGTTTATCCAGGTGCTGTTGATAGGCTTCGGTGTAGTGCTGTGCACGTTCAGTACAAACAGGCGGCTTTACGATATGGATCAGTGCGTTCTTATGGGCCAGGGTGCGTTCGGTCAGGGTGGTCAAGTCCAGCGTGGTCATGATGTTATCCTCGCAAAATAGCGGTCAACCCTTTGGTTTCGGCGTACTGCTCGGCATAGGCCAGCAGTTCGGGCGCATCCAGCGGGGTACGGGCAGCGTGATAGGGTTCGCCGAGCAGGTGGTATTTGTTGATGCCCAGTGTGTGGTACGGCAAGAAATGAATTTCTTTGACGCCGGCTTCATCGGCGGCAAAATCGACAATCTCGCGAATCGAGCGGTAATCGGCGTTAAAGTCCGGGATTAACGGTACACGCACCGTTGTTCGGGTGCCGCTGGTGGCGAGTCGGCGGAAATTGGCCATCACCCGTTTGGCGGATCCGCCAGTCCACTGTTTAAAGCGTCGTTCATCAACGTGTTTCAGATCCGCCAGCATCAGGTCAAGCCAGGGGAGCGAAGGGGCGATGTGCGACCAGGGAGTGTGTAGACAGGACTCCACGGCGGTATGGATACCGGCTTCGCGTCCGCGGCGCAGTAGTTCAGCCGCTACTGTCGGTTGCATAAAAGGTTCCCCGCCGGACAGCGTAAGGCCACCACCGGTCCGCAGGTAAAATGGTCGGTCGCGCAACACTTCGGCCATGATATCGTCGATATTTATCGCGCTACCGCACAGGCTGAGTGCGCCGGTTGGGCAACGGGCAGCCAATGCGGCATAATCCTTGTGACTGAGCAGCTCGCGTTGAATCACTAAATCATCGTTTACTCGCTGGATTACCTGTGGGTTATCATCGCTGCACAGCATGCACCCGCTAAGGCACAGGCGTGGGTCGAACAATAGGTCTGCCTGTCGTGCACGGCTTTCCGGGTTTTGGCACCAGCGGCAACTCAGCGAACAGCCCTTCAAAAACACCACGCTGCGAATGCCTGGGCCATCGTGGGTGGAATAGCGTTGCAGATTGAATATCACGAGTCACCTGTCATTCGGTTGCTTTTCTTATTTCATTAAAGTTGTTTCGAATGAAAGTTGATTTGACTTCGATCAAACATAAACGAATTGTATGTCCTACTATGATGAGAGTTTGAATTCGCCCACAGAAGATTCAGGAGTCCGTAATGGAGCTTTATCTCGATACCGCTGATGTAAATGCAGTAAAACGCCTCGCGCGCATCTTGCCATTGCATGGTGTCACCACCAATCCGAGCATTATCGCTAAAGAAGGGAAACCCATTTGGGAAGTGTTGCCGGCGCTGCGTGATGCACTGGGGGGCACCGGTAAGTTGTTTGCTCAGGTGATGGCCAACGATGCCGAACTTATGGTGGCAGAAGCGGCGTTGCTTCATCAGCGAGTGCCAGGGCTGGTGGTGAAGGTACCCGCGACCTCTGAAGGGCTGGCAGCGATTAAAAAACTGACGTCGATGTCGATCCCTACGCTTGGGACAGCGGTTTATGGCGCAGGTCAGGGGCTGTTGGCGGCACTGGCTGGTGCCGAATATGTGGCTCCTTATGTTAACCGTCTGGATGCCCAGGGCGGCGACGGTATCGAGATGGTTCACGAGTTACAACAGTTGTTAACGCTGCATGCGCCAAATGCTCGGGTGCTGGCAGCCAGTTTTAAAACGCCGCGTCAGGCACTGGAGTGCTTGCTGGCGGGCTGTCAGGCCATCACGTTACCGGTTGACGTGGCAGAGCAGTTCCTTGCTGCACCGGCGGTACAGGCAGCAGTAGAGAAATTTGAACAAGACTGGCAGGGTGCGTTTGGAACAAACTTGTTGAACTGAGCTGTGTGAAACAAGCAAAGAAAAGGGCGCCATAGCGCCCTGATTATCACAATATACTTTCAACCATTCTCACGAAGAACTATCGGTGACTCCTGCGCTGTAGGCTGATTTGCATTCAGTGCACGGCGTATCACAAAGAAGGCTGAGACCAGCATGGTTACCGCCACCAGCATAAAGAAAGCACAGAGCGCGGCGTTAATCTGGTTGCTGAAAACGATGGTTTCCATATCCTTTAATGTCTTGGCCGGTGCAATCAGTGTCCCTTGTTCAATGCCGTTAGAGAATTTCTTCGCCTGCGCCAGGAAGCCGATACTCGGTTTTTCATGGAAGATCTTCTGCCAGCCGGCGGTCATTGAGGTGATAAACAACCAGACGGTGGGCAGGATAGTCACCCAGGCGTAACGCTGTTTTTTCATTTTGAACAGCACCACAGTACCGAGGATCAAGGCCATTGATGCCAGCATCTGGTTGCCGATGCCGAACAAAGGCCACAGCGTGTTGATGCCACCGAGTGGATCGACCACACCCTGATACACAAAGAACCCCCAGCCAGCGACGGCTACCGTGGTGCCGGCAAGGTTGCCGAACCACGAACGGTTGTTGGCCAGCCTTGGGATCGCAACACCCACCAGATCTTGCACCATGAAACGGCAGGCACGGGTACCGGCATCGACGGCGGTCAGAATAAACAGGGCTTCGAACAGAATGGCGAAGTGGTACCAGAACGCCATCATTGCGCGGCTGTTAAACACTTCCGTAATGATGTGTGCCATCCCCACGGCAAAAGTCGGTGCACCCCCGGCGCGAGACAGGATCGAATGCTCCCCGACGTCTTTGGCAATCAGCGTCAGTGTTTCTGGGGTAATCATAAAGCCCCAGCTATTAATTACCTGTGAGGCATTCTCCACTGTGGTGCCGATCAGCGCAGCTGGGGAGTTCATAGCGAAGTAAACGCCCGGGTCGATTACCGAGGCACAGATCAGTGCCATGATAGCCACGAACGATTCCATCAGCATTGCGCCGTAGCCGATAAAGCGAATATGACTTTCACGCTCAACCAGTTTTGGTGTCGTGCCGCTGGACACCAACGCATGGAACCCAGAGATAGAGCCGCAGGCGATGGTGATAAACAGGAATGGGAACAGTGAACCGGCGAACACAGGGCCACTACCGTCGATAAAGCGCGATACTGCAGGCATTTTCATTTCCGGCATGGCAAAGACGATGCCAATCGCCAGCCCGATAATGACGCCAATTTTCATAAAGGTGGACAAGTAATCACGCGGTGCCAACAGCAACCATACCGGCAGTACCGAGGCGACAAAGCCATAGACCACCAGAACCCAGGTCAGTGTAGTGCCGTGCAGCGTGAAGAACGGACCCCAGTAGGGATCTTGTGCCACATTGCCACCGTAAATAATCGCCAGTAGCATCAGGGCAAAGCCCACCACCGAAATTTCGGCGATTTTACCCGGCCGGATAAAACGCATATACACGCCCATAAACAGCGCGATAGGAATGGTGGCGGCGATAGTGAACAGGCCCCATGGGCTATCGGCCAACGCTTTTACCACCACCAGCGCCAGCGCCGACAGGATAATAATCATTACCCCCAGTGCACCGAGCATGGTGATCACCCCCGCGAAAGCCCCCAATTCCTGTTTGGCCATTTCTCCTAACGAACGGCCATCGCGACGGGTAGAGATAAACAGAACCAGGAAGTCTTGCACGGCACCGGCCAACATTACCCCAACCAGGATCCAGATGGTGCCGGGCAGAAAACCCATTTGCGCTGCCAAAATCGGCCCCACCAAAGGTCCGGCCCCGGCGATAGCAGCAAAGTGGTGACCAAATAACACCCACTTGTTGGTGGGCACGTAGTCCAACCCGTCGTTACGACGTTCCGCCGGCGTCATGCGGCGATCGTCGAGCTCAAATACTTTCTTGGCAATGAACAGGCTGTAGAAGCGGTAAGCGATGCTGTAACAGGCAACCGCCGCTACCACGAGCCAAACCGCATTGACATGTTCCCCACGGCTTAGCGCCAGCATGGCGAAGGCAAATGCACCCACCAACGCCACCGCCAGCCAGATGATCCCGGACTTGACGTTTTTCATGTTCAACAACTCCTTGGTGCGCAGAAACAAAAAGACGTGTTCTTATGGAAAATGCGTACAAATTAAAAGTAGGAGTTTTGCGCGTGAAAAGAAGCAGGTCGGATGAGAAATGTGAAGCAGGTTGAGTAATGGCGTAAAAACAATGTGATGAAGTTGTTGCGTGCATTGACTCTGAAATAAAAAAGGCGACGCCGTAGCATCGCCTGGTAGCTATGCTTGAATTGCCCAATAACTGACACCCAGCACGATGCCATTCATGGCAATATGCAGACTGATGGGCATTAACAGGCCGTTTGACCTGACTCTGGCGGCTATCAGCGTCAATGATATGCAAAACAGAATGAGTAACATGCGCGCATCCGCATATTGTGTATGCAGTATGGCAAAAAGAATCGATGTCACTATCGCCGCCCCGATTTTACCGCCGGCAAACCAGGTTTGAAATGCGCCGTAAAGGCAGCCTCTAAAGACGATTTCTTCATAAATGGGCGCGAGGATAATCAGGGTAAGTTGCACCAGGAAAAACACGTTTCCTTGAAGCGAAACCTGCCCGATGACCCAGCTTTCCGTTTTGGTTATACCAAGTAAAGCCGGGGCGATAAATTGCAATGCTAAAATGATTAACAAGAAACCAAAGAATGTCGCGGGTTTAAAATTACCGGCGCCAAAAGAAGGGCGGTTTTTATAAAATTTCAGGTATAGCGGAACGATAACGACAAATTCAATCACCAATAAGATAGGGACCAGCCATCCCTCTGCCTCTAATTTTTCCCTGTTGGGGAAAAGCAGTGGCAGGAATGTCAGCGCCACCATCAGCAAAAACGTGGAAAAGAACCCTTTGGTCTCCTTGTGACGTGCGATTTCCTTATCCCAGTCGGTCATTTTTATAATCCTTATATTTTAAATAATCATTGCTGTTGTCCATGTGATCTCAGGCACTGTCCGTGCTGGCGGATCTCTTCGATGCCTGTATTCAAATGGTGAAAAAAAACACCGGAGGTTTACCCGCCGGTGTTTGTCTTGTGTGAGGGTCATCTCACGAGGTTATACCGCCGGTCTGGCGATCACGCTGCGGGTTTCCATACGCACTTCGGCGATGGTGACTTGCAGGCTGTCACCTTGTCGATAGACGACTTCACCTTTGATTTGGACCGTGCCGGTTTCCTGGCTGCAGACCATTTCATCACGTACCGCGTGAATAAAGGGTGCTGGGATGAAGGCCACTGCGCCATTGTCCAGCAAACGTACCCGTAGGCCGCCGCGAGTCACGTCGATGATTTCTGCATTGAAGCGTTCATCGGTGCCAGCTTTGTCTTTCAGGTAACGCGCATACAGCCAGTCACCCACGTCACGTTCCGCCATGCGGTTCAGACGACGACGTTCTGCCAATTGGACTGTCACTTCGTCTTGCGGTTTTTCGGCTGCCTGGCCGGTGATAACTGCTTTGAGCAGACGGTGGTTGACCATGTCGCCGTATTTACGGATCGGAGAAGTCCAGGTCGCGTAGGCTTCCAGTCCCAGGCCGAAATGCGGCCCCGGCGTCGTGCTGATTTCGGCATACGTCTGAGAACGGCGGATACGGCTGTCGAGGAATTGGGTCGGCTGTGCATCCAGGTGACGACGCAGTTCACAGAACCCGTCCAGCGTCAGCAGTTTTTCGGCTTCGGCTTCGACCCCGTTGGCCTGCAGTACGGTAACCGCTTGCTCAACCAGCAGCGGATCGAAACCGGTATGCACGTTGTAAATGCCAAAGCCCAAATGGTCGCGCAGCACGATGGCGGCACAGACGTTGGAAGCGATCATGCACTCTTCAACGATACGGTTGGCGCTACGGCGTTGTTCAGTGATGATCTCCAACACTTCGCCTTTCTCGCCCAACACAAAGCGGTAGTCAGGGCGATCTTTAAACACCAGCGCATGCTGGTGGCGCCATGCGTTACGGGCATCGCACACACGCTTGAGCAGAGTGATTTGTTGTGCAATATCGTCACTCGGTGGCTGCCAACCGGCAATGCCTTCCAGCCAGTCAGAGACTTCGTCATAAACCAGCTTGGCTTTAGATTCGATCTCAGCGGCAAAGAAGCGCATGTCAGCCGCCAATGCGCCGTCGGTACCGATGGTAACGCGGCAAGCCAGCACGTGGCGGCGCTGGTTAGGGCGCAGTGAACACAGGTTGTCTGACAGGTCGCGCGGCAACATAGGGATGTTGAAGCCCGGCAGATAGTTGGTGAAGGCGCGCTTGCGGGCGATTTCATCCAGTTCGCTGCCTTGTTCGACGTATGCCGTCGGATCGGCAATGGCGATGGTCAACTGCAGTGTACCGTCACCGTTGTCCTGCACAAACAACGCATCGTCCATATCTTCGGTGCTGGCGCTGTCAATAGTGACAAAATTCAACGCGGTCAGATCTTCACGTGGCAAAGAGGCATCCGGCTCGCTGATAGCGATCATTTCCGGGGCTTCTTTTTCCAGATTGTGGCGGGCGAGAGTAACCCACCACGGCGCCAGGTGATCTTCGCCATCAGTAATGAAACGGGTCAGATCGGCGTTGAAGCCGCGATCGCCTTTCAGCGGGTGGCGGCACATTTCTGCGACAGCCCAATCGCCAGCCTGGAAGTTGTGGTTCAAACCACGCACTGGGCGACACTGAATTGCGTCTTTCAGCAACGGATGATCAGGCACGATGGACAAACGGTCATCGCGCTTTTGCACACGACCGACAAAGCGCGTCAGGAATGGCTCGATCAGGGTTTCTGGCTCGGCGATTTCGCGTTCTTTTTCGGTATGCAGCGTTGCGGTCACTCGGTCACCGTGCATAACTTTTTTCATGTACGGTGGTGGAATGAAATAGCTTTTTTGACCGTCTACTTCAAGAAAGCCAAAGCCTTTCTCAGTCCCTTTTACTACGCCTTCAACACGCGGGGTCTGAGAGTGAAGTTGCTGTTTAAGCTGCGCCAGCAGCGGGTTATCTTGAAACATATCGTCCAGTGAATGGGTTGTGAGTGGCAAGATTTGCGGCTGACAGTTTTACGCGAATCACCCGCTGCGGGCAAGCCTAACGTCACGGTTTTACCGCGTTAGCGCGTGAATTTAGAGAATATCGGGCGTTCACTCGTCGGGAAGAAAAACCCCGGCTCAGAAGGCCGGGGATAAGTGAGGGGAAATCAGTCCTGCAGCGGCGTTGGTTGCAGTATTTCAATCCAGTAGTCATCAGGGTCCTTAATAAAGGCCACGTAATTCATTCGGCCTTCATGCAGACGCTTCTGAAAATTCACACCAAGCTGTTCAAAACGTTCACAGGCGGCGCGTACGTCCGGCACCGTGACACACAGGTGGCCAAAGCCACGCGGCTCGCTGTTGCCGTTGTGGTAGTGGAAATCATCCTGTTGTTCGCTGCCGTGATTATGGGTCAGTTCCAGAATGCCGGGTTGGCCCAGAACCCAGCGTTTGCGCTCGGCGTCATCCTGAGGTATCTGGTCGCGTGGGCTGCGGGTCAGGTAGCAAATGGTAAACGCGGCTTCTTTGAACTCTTCCAGATACACCGGGGTAAAGCCCAGTATGCGAGTATAAAAGTCCAGCGCTTTGGTCAGGTCTTTAACGCGGATCATGGTGTGATTGAACACGTAGCCGTCGGTGACCGTTTCAGGTTGGGCAGTAACGCCTGGCAAAGTCAGTAAATCATTCAGTGGCATAGGGATCCCTCTTAGGTTGTTGGTACGACACTAGGGCATAACAATGCTAATCTAAAGTGATTGTTTTTAACTAAAACACTAATTAAAAGTGAATGCTTTATGAAACTGAGTCAGCTAAGGTTTTTCTGTGCCGTGGTTGAGTATAAGACTATTGCCGCTGCTGCGCGGGAGTTACATTGCGTGCCTTCCAACGTGACCTTGCGTATCAAAGAACTAGAGGACTCACTCGGCGGTGAGTTGTTTTTCCGCGATAAAAACCGACTTTATGTCACGCCCAAAGGACGGCTGTTTTACCAGCAAGCCGGTGAAATCCTGGCGCTGGCGGACCACAGTCAACAGCTGTTCGCAGGTCGGCAGCAACAGGGCTTGCTGAATTTAGGTGCGCTGGATTTTTCACTGGTCAGCCACCTGCCAGCCCGCATTGCTCAATTGCGCCGAAGCCAGCCGCAGATGCAGGTCAATGTACTGAGCCGCGATTCACTGGTACTGGAACGGATGCTGATAGACAGTGAGCTCGATCTGGCGGTAACCGATGGGCCGATTGAACATCCTTTGCTGGCCAGCCGAGCGGCGTTTGATGAGCGTTTGGTGTTGCTGATGCCGGCTTCGGTGCCGCAGTTGGACGCGACAACCCTTGCGCAATTAGAGTTTTATACTTTCAGCCGCGAATGTTCTTTTCGTCTGAAGATCGATCACTGGTTAGCTTCACGCCAGTTAAAACCGCGTATGACGCTAGAGATGGAATCGTACACGGCGATGGCGGCCTGCGTGAAAGCCGGCTGTGGCGTGGCCTGTATTCCAGGGTCATTGTTGCCACTGATCCTGCCGGTATCGGAATTGAAAGTGGTGGAAATGGGGGAGGAAGGGATAAGCAATTTATACTTCGTGTGGCGTCGCCATCAACTCTCTGATGAGTTGCAGACGGCGATCGATATATTAGCGCGCCCGGCGTAAACCGGGCGCAACAGATCAGGCAATACGTAACGTTGGTTGCGCAACGCAACGGCGGATCTCTACAGGTATCGACTTGGAGGTCGGCGTGCCGGTTCCGTCACCAAAACTGGCCAGCGGTACCAGCGGGTTGGTTTCGGGATAGTAGGCGGCCAAATTGCCCCGAGGGATATCGTAGCTCACCAGCTTGAAGCCGCTGACCTTGCGGGTGATGCCGTCATTCCACAGAGTTTCGATCTCCACCAACTCGCCGTCTTGCATATCCAGCGCGGCCAGATCTTCAGGATGAATAAACAACACTTCTCGTTGACCATACACGCCACGGTAGCGGTCATCCAACCCATAGATGGTGGTGTTGTATTGATCGTGTGAGCGCAGAGTTTGCAGCGTGAAGGGCGCCTGACGACCGTCCAGTTGCGGGAACAGGCTGTCTGGTAACGGTGCCGAGCCAAATTCCGCCTTACCACTTGGGGTGGCAAAGCGCAGCTCCGCAGCAGCGTTACCCAGATAGAAACCGCCGGGCTGATCACAGCGACGGTTGAAATCCTCAAAACCAGGAATAGTGGCGGCGATATGATTGCGGATCAACGAATAGTCATCGGCCAGCTCCAGCCAGTCGAGCTGTTGGTTGCCTAATACGGCATCGGCAATACCACAGACTATGGCGGTTTCAGAGCGTTGAGTTTCCGCGAGCGGTTTGCCGACGCCTTCCGATGCATGCACCATGCTGAAGGAGTCCTCTACCGTGATGTATTGCGGGCCGCTGGCCTGCAGGTCCTGTTCGGTACGGCCCAGCGTAGGCAGGATCAGCGCATCTTTACCGGTCACCAGATGACTACGGTTGAGTTTGGTGCTGATATGCACCGTCAGATCACAGCAGCGTAAGGCACGGGCGGTGCGTTCAGTGTCGGGTGCCGCCGCGGCCAGATTGCCGCCTAATGCCAGCAATACCTTCACTTCGCCGCGCAGCATCGCTTCGATAGCTTCAACTGTGTTATGGCCCTGTTCACGTCGTGGCGAGAAGTTAAAGTGTTTTTCCAGACTGTCTAGCAGTGCTTTGGGGGATTTTTCATCGATGCCCATTGTCCGGTTGCCTTGCACATTACTGTGACCGCGCACTGGACACAGGCCCGCGCCAGGTTTGCCCAATTGACCAAACAGCAGTTGCAGGTTGGTGATTTCACGTACCGTTGGTACTGAGTGTTTATGCTGTGTGACGCCCATTGCCCAGGTGCAGATTACGCGCTCTGCACCCTGATAAATGGCTGCTGCCTGACGCAATTGCGCTTCACTGAGGCCGGACTGATGGGTTATTTGATCCCAAGACGTGGCATCCACCTGTGCCAAATAGCGTTCCACACCCACGCTGTGCTGTTCGATAAAGGCCAGATCAAACAAGCCCGGCTCTCCGGCGGCCAGACGTTGGCGGTGGCCTTCCAGCAGGGCTTTCACAATGCCGCGTACCGCCGCCATATCCCCACCGAGGTTAGGCTGGAAGTAGGCTGAACTGATCGGTGATGACTTGGGTGTCAGCATTTGAATCGGGCTTTGTGGGTCAGCAAAGCGTTCCAACCCACGCTCGCGCAGTGTGTTAAAGCTGACGATACGGGCTCCGCGACTGGCGGCGTTTTTCAGACTGTGCAGCATGCGTGGGTGATTGGTGCCGGGGTTCTGACCAAATACGAAAATGGCATCGGCCTTTTCAAAGTCATCCATACGGATGGTGCCTTTACCGACACCGATACTCTGTTTCAGCCCCACGCCGCTGGCTTCGTGGCACATATTGGAGCAGTCAGGGAAATTACTGGTGCCGAGCATGCGACCAAACAATTGATACAGGTACGATGCTTCATTACTGGCACGGCCCGACGTATACAGTTCGATCTGGTTCGGGTTATCCATGCTGTTAATGTGCTGGGCAATGAGCGCCAGCGCATCCGGCCACGAGATTGGCTGATAATGATCGGTTTCGGCGTTATAACGCATCGGGTGGGTGAGTCGGCCCTGATACTCCAGAAAATAGTCACTTTGCTGTAGTAAGGTACTGACGCTATGGGCCGCGAAAAATTCAGGTTCGACCGCATTACGCGTGGCTTCCCAACTGACGGCCTTGGCGCCGTTTTCGCAGAAACTGAAGGTGCTGTGATTGTCGTCGCCCCAAGCGCAGCCTGGACAGTCGAAACCGCGCGCTTTATTCACTCGCATCAGGTTGCGTAGGTTTTTTAACGTTTGTTTGCTGTCGAGCACATAGCGAGTGGTGGCTTCGAGTGAACCCCAGCCGCCCGCCGCGCCGGTATAAGGCTTTATTGACGGTTTGAATTTCATATTGGTCTTCGCAGGTGGTTGTAGCTAAAAAGTGAACGCTTTTTTAAGCGTTTTCAGTGTTTATGTCACAAGTTTAGGAGGGTGAGGCACGGGCGTCTAATCGAATAGGGCTATGGCGGCATAGAGCAAGTCTATCGCGTGAAAATGATTAACATACAAATCGTTGCATAATGACACCCGCTGAAAAAGAGTAATGATTCCGCTTTATCCACAATTAATGCAGTCTATGCCTCAGATTATATTGGTATTTTATTTTGTCCATAGGGCCTGAGGAACAGTGATTGAAGCATTTAACATTGACGGTGATAGCCGGAATTTTACTGCCGTTGACAGCACAGGCGGCAGATGCGCCACTCAACTTTCCCCTTAATACACCGCCAGCGATAGACGCCGCCTCTTATGTATTGATGGATTATACCACGGGTCAAGTGCTGGCAGAGGCAAACGCGAATGAGCGCCGCAATCCGGCCAGTCTGACCAAGCTGATGACTGGGCTGGTGATTGATCATGCACTCGATCAACACAAAATCGGTCTCGACGATGTGGTGACTGTGGGCAAAGATGCCTGGGCGGCGGGGAATCCGGTATTCAAAGGTTCATCATTGATGTTCCTGAAGCCAGGTGACAGGGTCACGGTTCGTGATCTGAGTCGTGGCATTATCATTGACTCTGGCAACGATGCCTGCGTAGCGATGGCGGATTATGTGGCTGGCAGTCAGGCCGCGTTTGTTAAACTGATGAATGAAAAGAGCGCCCAGCTTGGTCTGCAAAATACCCATTTCGAAACCGTCCATGGCTTGGACGCGCCAGGTCAGTTCACTACGGCAGGCGATTTGGCCGTAATTTCACGTGCCATCATCATGAGTGAGCCAGCGGAATACCATATGTACAGCGAGAAATCGCTGACCTGGAACGGTATCACCCAGCAGAACCGCAACGGATTGTTGTGGGACAAAAAACTGCAGGTAGACGGGCTGAAAACCGGCCATACCGAATCTGCCGGGTTTAATATTATTGCTTCAGCGACTGAGGGTGACCGACGGCTGATCGCGGTGGTGATGGGCGGTAAAAGCTCGAAAGGGCGCGAAGAACAGGCGCGCAAATTGCTGACCTGGGGCCTGCGTGACTTTGCCACTGTACATCTTTTCAGCGCGGGACAACGCTTGGGGCAGGAAAAGGTATGGTACGGCGATCACCATGAGGTTGCGGTGGGTAGCGCACAGGATCAATACATCAGTCTGCCGAAAACGGAGGCGGACAAACTGAAGGCGCAATATGTGGTGACTGCGCCGCGCCTGGATGCCCCGCTGGAACAAGGGCAGCCTGTTGGTGAAATTCGTATCAGTAACAATGGTAAGGTGTTAAAGACGTTACCGCTGGTGGCATTGCAACCGGTTAAGCAAGGCGGCGTGTTCTCACGACTGATGGATGCGGTAAAACTGAAGTTCTGACGTATTGGGCGCAGGGTGCTGCGCCCGAAATTCGGTAGCGATGATATACTCAAGCCAGTCGTGATTTACTGAGTCGTTTTATGGATATTAAGCAACTGATCTACCTGTGTAATCTTGAGCGTGAACGCCACTTTGGCCGTGCGGCGGAGGCCAGCTTTGTCAGTCAACCGACGTTATCTATGCGGCTGAAAAATCTGGAAAAAGAGCTGGGTGTGTCGTTGATCAACCGCGGGAACAACTTCGAAGGTTTTACTGCCGAAGGTGAACGCGTCTTGTCCTGGGCGCGTGAGATTGTATCGGTATATCAGGGCTTGAAACTGGAGGTGGAGTCGCTTAAGCATGGCCTTAACGGCACGCTGCGTATCGGCGCTGTACCCCAATGCAGTATTTCGTTGGCGCAAATGCTAAAAGCAGTCAGTGAGCGGTTTCCCCAGTTGGACTACCGGATATCGGTGTTGAGCGCCGATCAGTTACTGGAAGCGCTGACGGCGCATACTGTCGATATCGGTATTGGTTTCTTTGAACTATCCACATTGCAAGAGCTGCATTTTCAGTCGCAACCATTGGCGGACGCAGGCGTGGAGTTGGTTTTCCACCCTGAACACTTTCCCGAATTGGTGGGAGACGCACCACTGACGCTGGAGGACGTTGCTGCATTGCCACTGTGCTTGGCAGAACCGACGCGTTACTTCCGCCGTTACCTCGATCAAAACTTCCGTGAAGCCGGTTTGACGTTGCATGTACGTATGGAAACTACGTCGATATTTCAGTTGCTGCAGGGGATTTTTGTCGGGTTGGGTTGTGGATTATTCCCGCCTGGCAACCTGTTGCCGACCATGATGCCTGGGTTACACCACCGGCAGATCGCCATCGCCGCAATGCCGCGTCATGCTGCCGTGGTTGTTGCTGAACCTGGGCGCGCATCGCCTTTGGCGCAGCACTTTTTTGATGCTGCGCGCGGCTGGTTGTTACGATAACTATTCCATCAGGCTTTCGCCGACACCTTGTGTGTCACCAAGGGTTTGGCGTAAACGGTTTTCCCAGGCGTAGAGTGCGCCAGTCAGGATCACGTCCAACGCCTGCGCCTGGTTCAGGCCGCTGTTAAACAATGGCTGTACGCTGCGCGGAGTGAATTTTTCCGGTGTGCGAGTCAGGTCTGTGACAACAGTGATCACCGCATGAGATACCGGATTATTCGCACTTTCCAGTCCGTGGTGAATATTGGCAAATAGCGCGCTTGTTAGCGTGTCATTCTGAATATCCTGTGCCACGGTTGATGCGCAGTAACGACTGCCGTTAATACGGGAAACTACCAGTGTTGCCAACGCTTTCAACCGCGCGGATAAGCCGTAGCCATCAGCATTGATGCTGTTGAAGACGCCATTGCGCTCACGTAGCGCTGGGGCATCATGGGCCAGCAACAGATAATATGTTTCGCTACGGGCATCGGGGTGGCTCTGATCAAGCACGTCGAGTTGTTCCGCGCGCGCGCCTTCCAACGCCACAACCGATAACCGGGATTGCCAGATCAATTCTTCTTCCGTGAATTCTATTCCTGCCGCATCGTCTATCTTCGGGAAACCCGGTACCACGCCCGCAGGCCGCCCGGCTAATGCCGCTACGCCAGCGACCACTCTTGCCTGGTAACTGACAAAACCGATGATTTGCGAAAATGTCACTATGTCCGCCGGACTCAGTCCCACATCGTTCAACTGTTGCAATGCTTTACGGCAAATCAAAGTGGGTTGGCTGGCTAGTTGGCGCGCATATTGGGTGATTTGTGCGAGGCGGATATTGCTTTCACGTGAGGCGTCGGGGCTGTATAGCGGGGCGAGGCGGGCAGCGTAATGACTACAAAGTGACTGCACACCGGTGACCTGGGCTACGG
Source organism: Serratia grimesii NBRC 13537 (assembly GCF_001590905.1). Lineage (GTDB taxonomy): Bacteria > Pseudomonadota > Gammaproteobacteria > Enterobacterales > Enterobacteriaceae > Serratia > Serratia grimesii. The sequence continues at coordinate 217,769 of NZ_BCTT01000002.1, read as the reverse complement.
TCAACGCGGTACTGAGGCGATCGTATGGTGACAGTGTCACTGTCCGTGTTAACTCGACCCTATCTGGAAACAATACGTGGTAGCTGGCAAGCGAGGCGTTAAATACACCGGCGCGGGCAGTGAGTGCGGTGTTCAGCGCTTCGTCGGCAAAGGCACCCAGCCCGAGTAAGAACCGATCACGAATACCTGCCGCCTGTGGCTCCAGCGGCTGATCACCGCGTACGCTGCTTTGTGTTTCGTGATACCACTGGGCATTATGTTGTCGACGTAGTAGTTCCATAGGGGATAATCCTTAATCAAGAGCAACAGCCACCGGTGCGCTAAGCAACGGCGGCAGGACAAAAGGCAACATGCCCGCAGGCGGGCATGAAATAACAGGATTAGCACTGACCATCGCAACACAGTGCGTGACCATAAACAGAGAAACCTGCGGCTAAAGCGAGCATAAACTGCGCGAGTTGGCGATGGCGGGGGCTGTTCATCAGTGCGATATCCTGTCGTTTAATAAGCTCAACGTAGGGGATATCCTCACCGATTCGATTGGCGAGATAAAATAATGTTACGTGCTAATCAATAACTGAATGGAATAAAATATAATGATATATAACAAAATTGTAATTTGTATTTGAGGATTTTGGCTAAACCACCGTGAGATTCTGGTAATAAAAAATCGATCGGGAGTTAATGCCGTTAAGTTAAAGTCCTTTTGGCGAGTTCAAGGTTATTTCGGTCGATAAACGAGCGAAGCACCCTGAGGCTCTTAGGCTCCGACCGAGCAAGGGGCCGTAAGCGCGGCCCCTTGCAACCCGCGCCTTTGCCCTATCAGACGGTTGGCTGCGCCAACGGCTTTCACTTATTCACGTCGCATCACGGCCGGCTATGACAGGCGTCCCTGCCTGTCTCGCCTGAAACCGCCGTCCATGGCGGTTTCGCCTATGCGTCGTTCCTGCGTTCGACGTCTTCAAGGGCGCCCAACACCGCGCTCATCTCATCATTTTCACTGTCTTTCATTACGCAACGTCAAACTGAGGGCATATGTTGCCCGGTGGTAGCCAATGTGGGTGTTGACCTTGGCGCGCATCACCGGCTGCCGAGCAAGGCGGCGTTGTCAGGGGCAACAGGCCAGGGAAGGCCGGTTGAGGCGAGACAAACAGGGACGTTTGTCGTAGCCGACCCGCCCGACAACGCAGGTGCAGCGAGGGTATCCGCGCAGCGGACAGAAGGTGTTAAGCGAAGGCGCGGGTGGAGGGGCCGCGCCTTCGGCCCCTTCAATTGCCGGGCATTGTGGATACATAGAAATGGAGGATATTTATGGCAATTCCCACTGCTCTGAGTCTACAGGGATCGAAAAAAAAAGCAGCCAGGCTTAACTGACAGGCATTCCGCTTGGGAGCAGATTTCCTTCATAACTTGATGATCAGAACCTGCCGCCATCACGCCGCCAGGCGTCAGCAGTAAGTGCTTCCCCGAAGTGACTGGCAATCAAACGTTTAGTCAGATCATGTAACGGTGAAGCCAATACCTCGGCAGTACTGCCGCGTTCAACGATTTCTCCTTCATGCATCACCATGACCTGATCGCTGATGTGTTTCATCATCCCCAGATGCTGAGTCACATAGATATAAGAGATGCCATGCTTCTCTTGTAGCTCAAGCATCAGATTGATGATTTGCGAGCGCATCGACATATCCAATGAGGCCAATGCCTCATCAGCCACAATCACTTTCGGCTGTAAGATCAGCGCACGGGCCAGCGCTACCCGCTGTTTTTGACCGGAGGCCAGCATGTGCGGGTAATAATTGGCGTGATCCGGCAGCATCCCCACTTGGCGCAACGTCTGGTTGATGTGCTGTTCACGCTCGGAAGCTGCCATGTCCGTATTCAGACGCAGCGGGGCATCCAGCAGTTGGCCGATACGCTGACGCGGATTGAGCGATGTGCTCGGATCCTGAAATATCATGCGGATACGCTGGCTACGATAGCGGTAATCGCCATAATTGAGTCGATGGTCATCGATCAGCAGCTCGCCGGACGAAGGCTCAACCATGCCGGACAACATCTTGGCTAACGTCGATTTACCTGAACCGTTCTCACCGATGATTGCCAGTGTTTGCCGTTCGCGCAGGGTAAAGCTAACTGATTTCACCGCTTCAACATGCTGACGGCGAAATAGCCCGGTGCGGTAACGGTAGGTTTTGCTCAAATTACGCACTTCCAACAGCGTTTCCATGTTATTGCTCCTCCATGTTCAGCGGGAAGTGGCAGGCGAACAGGTGGTTTTTAACCGGACGCAGACGCGGTGTTTCAATGCACTTTTTCTGCGCATAAGGGCAGCGAGGCCCCAAACGGCAGCCGATCGGCAAATGCTCGAGCGATGGTATGGCGCCCGGTAGCGTATTGAGTCGGCTTTTATGCGGCAATGCACGGCCAAAGTCCGGCATTGAGCGGATCAGCGCCTGTGTATAAGGGTGGTGTGGCACAGCCAACAAATCTTCACACTGGGCGCTTTCCACGGTTTGACCGCAGTACAGCACGTTAACCCGATCGGCCCATTTGCTCATCATTTGCAAATCGTGACTGATCAGCAAAATGGTGGTGTTGTTGTTTTGATTCAGGCGCGCCAGCAAGCGGAAAATCTGCGCCTGGGTAGTGGGTTCCATCGCGTTGGTGGGCTCATCGGCAATCAGCAGACGCGGCTGATTAGCCAGAGCGATGGCGATCATCACTTTCTGGCATTCGCCGTCGGTCAGCTCGTAGGGGAAGCTGCCCATAATGTCCTTGTGATCTTTGATACCCACGCGGTGCAGTAGCTCAATCGCGCGGCGTTTACGCCAGTTAAAACGTTGCCACCAACGGCCCTTATAGGTCCAGCCAGGGATCGCCTGCGCCAACTGGCGACCAATGCTTTCAGATGGGTCCAGACAAGACTGCGGCTCCTGGAAAATCATCGAGACGTTGTGGCCAACCAACTTGCGGCGCTCACGCGGAGTTAGCTGCAACAGGTCAATATCATCAAAGCGGAAGCGGTCGGCGGTGACGCGCCAGTTGTCCTTAGTGACGCCGCAGATGGCTTTGGCGATCAGGCTTTTGCCTGAGCCGGACTCGCCCACCAAACCACGGACTTCACCTTCGCTCAGCGTCATGCTGACACGATCAACCGCTTTGACCGGCCCTTCGGCAGTCATAAATTCAATCGTCAGGTTGCGGATATCAAGTAATGGCATTATTCCACCCCTGTATTGATTGCACGGCGCATACCATCGCCCAACAGGTTAACCAGCAACACACTGATCAGGATTGCTGCACCTGGCAGCATCACCGTCCAGGGGGCTACGTACACCAATTCCAACGAATCACCGAGCATGGCTCCCCATTCCGGAGACGGAAGCTGTGCGCCAAGATCGAGGAAGCCGAGGGCGGCAATGTCCAGAATGGCCATCGATAATGCACGAGTGAACTCCGTTACCAGCACCGCGACAATATTCGGCATTACGGCGTACCACAGGATTTGCAATGTAGAGGCACCGTCGAGACGTACTGCCACCACATATTCTTTTTCCAACTCATCGTGCACTGCGCTGTAGATAGTACGCACCATACGTGGCAACAACGCCAGCCAGACGGCCAACATTGCATGCTCAAGCTTTGGCCCAAGGAAGGCGACGACTACAATCGCCAGCAGCAATGAAGGAATGGAGAGCAGGGTGTCGAGGATATGATTCAGCACCGCAGAGCGCAGGCCACGCGTTACACCGGCAAATACCCCGAGGATCACCCCGACGACGGCAGCGGCCACGGTCACCAACAACGCCGCGCCGTAAGTGGCGGCAGTGCCGGTCAGCAGGCGGCTAAGGATGTCGCGACCGAGATCATCAGTGCCAAGGAAGAAGGATACGTTGCCGTACCGTGACCAGGATGGCGGCAATAACTGATAGCCGAGGAATTGTTGATCAAGCGCATAAGGCGCCAGCAGACTGCCGAACAGGGAAAGCAGCAATAGCGCTATCACGCCATAGAAGCCAATCATTGCCAATGCATCACCGTAGAAAATCCGCCAGGTATAGAGTAGCGGGCTCGGCATTTTCTTTTCGCGGTATACGTTATCTAAGGGCATACCATTCCTTATGCTTCAGTGGGTTGGTGGCAGCACCTAAAATATCAGCCAATACGTTAATGGTGATCACCAGCGTACCGACCACCATGACGCCGGCGGAGATCGCCGCATAATCTTGTTGGCGGATAGCGTTAATCATCCAGCGCCCGAGGCCTGGCCAACTGAACACCACTTCGGTGATCATCGCCAGCGTCAGCATCGTGGAGAACTGTAGCCCCAGTTTGGGAATGATCGGTGGCAGGGCATTATGCAGCACGTGGCGGCGAATAATGGTGAACCGGGATAATCCCCGAGTGGCCGCGGCCTTGATGTAGTTTTGGCTGAGCACATCGTCGGTGCTGATACGCATAAGGCGCACCACCTCGGTGGTTGGTGCTACCGCCAGCGCGGCAATCGGCAAGATCATATGGCGCAGCGCGCTGCCGATCATTTCAGTGCGATAAGGTGAGTCGGACAGCCAGGCGTCAATCAGGGCGAAACCGGTGATTGGTTTAACCTGATACAGCAGATCAAAGCGGCCGGAAACCGGCAACCAGCCAAGGTGCAATGAGAAAAACAGCATCAACAGCAGCGCCAGCCAAAACACGGGCATCGAAAAGCCGAGCAGTGCAAAGGTGCTGATGGCGGTGTCTTGCCATTTGCCACGCATCACGCCGGCAATAATGCCAAGGGGAATACCGATAAACAGCGCCAGGGTGAAAGCGAGAAGGCACAGTTCCATGGTTGCCGGGAACACCTCTCGCAACTGTTCACTGATCGCCTGGCCGTTAATACTGGAAACGCCAAAATCCCAATGCAGCAGGCTGACAAAGTAAAACTGATAGGCATCCAGTAGCGCGGCGCCGTTCAGTGGTGCGCGTGGTGTGAAATAGCTCAGGCTAAAGCTGACCAACGTCAGGAAAAACAGCGTGATAAGCAGCAGCAAGAAACGGCGTAAGGTAAATATAATCACTTTTTCGGCCCCTCCGCAGATTCACGGTACACCCCGGCGAATGACGCATTGCCGAACGGGCTCAATACCAGTCCTTTGATGTCGTAACGGTAGGCCTGCAGACGCAATGAAGACGCCAGCGGCAGCACCGGCAGTTGCTGTTCAAGTATTTTCTGCGCCTTCTGATAGTTTTCGATTCGTTGTGCCAATTGCTGCGACAGCAGGGCATTTTGCAGCACTTCATCAAACCCTGGATCACACCAGTGAGCATAGTTGGTTTGCGAGCGGATTGCTGCGCAGCTCAACAGTGGTCGGAAGAAACTGTCCGGGTCGTTACTGTCAGTGGCCCAGCCGGTGAGGGTCAGATCGTGGTTCATTTCCATTAACCGCGCTTCCTGGAAACGGCCTTCGACAGGCACGATGGTGACTTTAATACCGACCTGAGCTAAATCCGCCTGGATCAATTCTGCGGTCTTTAACGGGCTGGGGTTATAGGATTGCGATGCCGTTGGCACCCACAAGCGCAGGTTCAGCGACTCAATACCCGCCTGTTTCAGTATTTCACGTGATTTGGCTGGGTCAAATTCGGTGACATGCGCTTCGTTATCGTAGGCCCACGAGGCGCGCGGCAGAATTGAGGCGGCGGTTTCCGCCGTGCCGTAGTAAATCGACTGCATCAGGCGTTGGTTGTTTATCGCCAGTGAAATTGCCTGACGGACTTTCAAATCATTAAGCGGTGGTTTACGGGTGTTGAAAGCCAGATAGGCGATATTCATGCCCGGTCTTAGCGTCAGTCGCAGACGCGGATCATCGCGCAGAATCGAAAGCTGACTGGCTGCAGGATAGGCCAACACATCACATTCGCCGGTCAACAACTTGGACAGCCGACCGGTGCCGCCGGCACCCAGATCGATAACCACCTGTGGCATGCGTGGTTTGCCTTTCCAGTAAACATCGTTGCGCGCCAGACGAATATATTGTCCGGAACGGTATTCATTTAACAGGAACGGCCCGGTGCCAACCGGTTCACGGTCGATCATTTCTTGGTGACCTACACGCGTCAGGTCATCAGCGTATTCTGCCGACAGTACCGGCGCATAATGGGTAGCGATATGCCACAAGAAGGAGGCGTCGGGCGCTTGCAGGCGGATCTCTACCGTGTAGTCGTCGAGCTTCTTCACGCTTTGTACCGAATCACCAAACTGCAAGCTATCGAAGTACGGATATTCGCCGCCATTGACGTCGTGATACGGGTGTTTCTGATTAAACACGCGCTCAAAGCTGAACACAACATCGTCAGCATTCAGTTTACGCGTTGGTGTGAACCAGGCTGTCGTCTGGAATGGCACATCTTTGCGCAAGTGGAAACGGTAAGTGGCGCCGTTATCCAGGACTTCCCAGCTTTGTGCCAGTTCGGGGATCAACCGATAGGTGTACGGGTCGACATCCAACAGGCGATCGTACAGCTGCGCAGCCAAAGTATCGACTGTCAGGCCACTACTGGCCATCTGCGGGTTAAAAGTATTGAGTATACCGCTGACACAATAGACAAAACCGCTCTGGCGGATATCCGGCAACGGCTGCGCCGCAGCGGGCGAAGGGGGTGTCGACGCCAGAGCAGAGCTCGTAAGGCACAACGACAAGATCCAAAGGGGTAAACCACGCATAGAGGCTTCATGGGTTAATAAGCAATAGCATTAGTGTATCGCACTCTGGCGAACAGCCCAATCCATTGAGCAAAATGGCTGAGTTTTCTGCTACTTGATTGGACAATTCATGGTCGCCGACAAAAAAGTTATATTTGTTATGTTATAACATAACAAATTCATGTTACCGTTCCCTGGCAATGTACCAATAATCGCAAGGGGATGTATGAACAAGGTTGCACTTCCACCATGCCAGCCGCTGCCGGATGCTCAGGCATGGCAGGGCGCAATGAGTGATGTCGGGCTCGATTGGGTCGGGATGCAAGGGATTGCACTGCCGCTGGAATTGGCAGGTAAGCCGCTGATGGCAAAAGTGAATGCTGGGATCAATCTGCGAGCCAGTCGCCAAGGTGCACGTGGGATACATATGTCGCGCCTGTATCTGGCGTTGGATGAATTAACTCAAGGTGAACTGACGCCGCAACGCATTGCCGACCAGCTACGGGCTTTTTTGGCGTCACAGCCGGAGAACAGCGACCGCGCAAATCTGAGTATCAGCGGCGAACTGTTGTTGTCACGTCCGGCGTTGTTGTCACCACACCGTGGCTGGAAAGCCTATCCGTTGAAAATTGACGCCACGCTGACAAGCGCGCTGACGCTGTCGTTGACGGTCGGTGTGCCATATTCATCTACTTGCCCAAGTTCGGCAGCGCTGAGTCGCCAACTGGCACAGCAGCAGTTTCAGTTTGATTTCGAACACGCGCCGGACGTGGTTGACCAACAGCAGGTTATCGACTGGCTGGGAGAACAGGGCATGCCTGCCACACCTCACAGCCAGCGCAGTTGGGCTTGGGTGACGATCACATTGAATGACAGCGAAACGACCTTGCCGGTAGTCAATTTAATTGATCGTATCGAGCATGCGTTGGGGACACCGTTGCAGACAATGGTGAAACGCCGGGATGAGCAGGCATTTGCCCTGGCCAACGGGCAGAACCTGATGTTCTGTGAGGACGCCGCGCGCCGTTTGTACCGAACATTGCGCAGTCAGTGCAGTCACCGCGCCTTTTCGCTACGTGTGGAGCATCAAGAGAGCCTGCACGCACACAATGCGGTGGCGGAATTGAGCTGGGGAGAGAATCAGGATGTTACGTAAAAACCCCAGTGGTCATCTGCCGCAGGTTTCGCCGAAAGCCTATATCGACCCTACCGCCATTATCTGCGGTCGGGTGATTGTCGAAGATTTTGTCTACGTTGGGCCGTACGCGGTGATCCGCGCGGATGAACTGAACGCAGCTGGCGATATGGATCCGATCATTATCGGTTCCCATTCCAATATACAGGACGGCGTGGTGATCCATTCGAAAAGTGGTGCCGCGGTCACTATCGGCAGTTTTAGCTCTATCGCCCATCGCGCCATCGTTCACGGCCCGTGCCGTATCGACGATCGGGTGTTTATCGGTTTTAACAGCGTGCTGTTCAATTGCCATATCGGCTCCGGTTGTGTGGTGCGTTACAACGCGGTGGTGGACGGCGTGACGTTACCGGAAAACCTGTATATCCCATCAACCGAACGTGTCGGCGCTGACAGCGATCTGTCGTTGTATCCGCAGGTTGACCGCAACGCACTGCAATTTTCTGAAGAGGTAGCTGCCACCAACGTCGAATTGGTTCGCGGCTACCAGGCATTACGCAACGAGTTTTGAGTGAGGAATCCCATGAATCCATTACCCGTAACTGTGCTTTCCGGCTTTCTCGGCGCCGGTAAGACCACAGTATTGAACCATATCCTTAATAATCGACAGGGCATGCGTGTGGCGGTGATCGTCAACGACATGAGCGAAGTGAACATCGATGCCGCATTGGTAGAGAATGAAGTTCAGCTTGATCGCCAACAGGAAAAATTGGTGGAGATGAGCAATGGGTGTATCTGCTGCACATTGCGTGAAGATTTGCTGATTTCGGTGCGTGATCTGGCACAGGCTGGTCGCTTTGATTATCTGTTGATCGAATCCAGTGGCATTTCCGAACCCTTACCTGTGGCAGAAACCTTCACCTTTGAGGACGAACAAGGGGAAAGTCTGTCGCAATTCGCCAGGCTGGACACGTTGGTCACCGTGGTGGACGGGGTGAATTTTATCCAGCAGTACCAGCAGGCTCAAACGCTGCAAGAGGCGGGCCAAAGCCTGGGAGAGGACGATTTACGCAGCGTGGCGGATCTGCTGATAGAACAAATTGAGTTCTGCGATGTGATGCTGGTCAGTAAGACCGATCTGCTGACGCCAGAACAGCAGGGTGAAGTGATGGCGTTGCTCGCCAGCCTGAACCCGGATGCCACCATTATCGCCATCTCTCCCGGCAAGGTGCCATTGGAAGCGGTATTGAACACGGGCAGCTTCAGCTTTGATAAAGCACAGCAAGCGCCGGGCTGGCTTAAAGAGTTGCGTGGTGAGCACCTGCCTGAAACTGAAAACTATGGCATCAGCAGTTTTGTCTACCGCGCTAGACGGCCCTTTGCGCCGGATAAGTTTTACCGAGTGATCAATGGCGATTGGGGCGGTGGCAAGCTGCTACGTTCCAAAGGGTTCTACTGGTTGGCGACACGCCCGCGCCAGGCTGGGCAGTGGAGTCAGGCCGGGGGCATCGCTCATTATGGGCTGGCAGGCACTTTCTGGCGCGCCATTGCTCAAGAGAACTGGCCACAGGATGAAGAGACACGGGCGCATATTATGGATAAATGGGTGGAGCCCTTTGGCGATATGCGCCAGGAATTGGTGTTTATTGGGCAGAACCTGCAGGAGGCTGAAATAACGCGTTTACTTGACGCCTGCCTGCTGAGTGATGAGGAAATGGCAGCGGGGATAGATTATTGGCATGAGATGGCCGATCCCTTCCCTGAGTGGTAATTGCACAATGACAGTGTGGTAATGAGAAAAATTCTCAACAAAGTACTTTACAGATGATACTGATAACTATTATCATAATTTGGCAGTTCACGGAAGGCCACGCACACGGTGGTTCAGCTGTGAAAGGCACGACATTGCTCACATTGCTTCCAGTGTTTTTTAAGCCAGCTCGGGTGCTGGCTTTTTTTTTGCCTGTTATTCTTCGTCCGCCTCACCATTTTGCAATAACGCGTGCTTTTTAAGCATACCGCGTAACTGGTGATAGGTCAGACCCAGCAGTTCAGCCGCCTTGCGTTGGTTAAATCTTCCCTGCTGGAGCGCCGCTTCGATTAACGCCTTTTCCTGTGCCAACTGCCATGTTTTTAAATCCATCGGTAAGGAGGGGCGATCGTCACGTGTTTCGTGCGCGGAAGGCAATGGGATACTTGCCCTTTGGGCAAAAGGATTGATCACTATCTCGTCCAGTTCGCTGGCGCTGGTACCGTGTCGGTACACTGACCGTTCCACCACGTTCTTCAACTCACGCACGTTGCCAGGCCAGTGATAGCCAAGCAAGGTGTCTTTGGCTCGTTCGGTAAAGCCAGGAAATAACGACAGCGACAGCTCGCGGCACATTTGAATCGCAAAATGTTCGGCCAGCAACATGATGTCTTGTTGTCGCTGACGCAACGGTGGCAACTGGACTACGTCGAATGCCAGCCGGTCTAGCAAATCGGCGCGGAATTTGCCCGCCGCTGCCAGTGCAGGCAGATCATCATTAGTCGCGCACACCAGCCGCACATCAACCTGCAACGGTTGGCTGCCGCCGACGCGCTCAAGATGACCGTATTCAATCACTCTCAACAGTTTTTCTTGTACCAACATGGGGGCTGTGGCCAGTTCGTCAAGAAACAGGGTACCGCCGTCGGCACGTTCAAAGCGACCCAGATGGCGTTTCTGCGCACCGGTAAAGGCTCCCGCCTCGTGGCCGAACAGCTCTGAATCCAGTAGGTTTTCATTCAATGCTGCGCAATTAAGTGAAATAAATGGCCCCTGCCAACGGTTGGAAAGGTAATGTAATCGGTGGGCAATCAACTCTTTACCGGTCCCGCGCTCACCGATCACCAACACCGGTTTGTTCAGCTTTGCCAGTTTCGAGACTTGCTCCAATACTTCGACAAAGGCGTTTGCCTCGCCCAGCAGGTTTTCTAACTGTTCGCTCATGATGAGATTCGCCAATGTTTGGTGAAAATAATCACTCTACAGTATGTGAGTAGAGAGTCAAAAATAAATAATCGTTGTTATTCAATTGGATAAAAGTTGGCACGGGTTTTGATTAGGTATTAGGGAAATCTGTATGACCTAACGCGGCGCTTCAGACGCCATCAGAACCAAGAGGAAGTGAATTATGGGTATTTTTTCTCGTTTTGCCGACATCGTGAACGCCAACATCAATACGCTGCTGGATAAGGCGGAAGATCCGCAAAAGCTCGTGCGCTTGATGATCCAAGAGATGGAAGACACGCTGGTTGAAGTTCGCTCTACCTCAGCGCGCGCGCTGGCGGAGAAAAAACAATTGCTGCGTCGCATTGAGCAGGGTGAGAACCAGCTTAGTGACTGGCAGGACAAAGCTGAACTGGCACTGCGTAAAGATAAAGAAGATCTGGCGCGTGCGGCACTGATCGAAAAACAAAAAGTGGCTGACCTGATCGCTACGTTGACTCATGAAGTCTCTACCGTAGAAGAAACGTTGGCTCGTATGAAAAGCGAAATCGGCGAGCTGGAAAACAAGCTAACCGAAACGCGTGCTCGTCAGCAGGCGTTGACCTTGCGCCATCAGGCAGCCTCGTCTTCTCGCGACGTACGTCGCCAACTCGACAGCGGCAAGCTGGATGAAGCAATGGCGCGTTTCGAACAGTTCGAACGCCGTATTGATCACATGGAAGCCGAAGCTGAAAGCGTCATCATCGGTAAAAAGAAGTCTCTGGATCAAGAATTTGCCGAGTTAAAAGCTGATGACGCGATCAGTGAACAACTGGCGGCGTTGAAAGCTAAAATGAACCGCTCTGAGTAAGGCGGCAGCGGCCACGGTGGTGTGGCCGCCAACCCAAGACGCATTAAGAAGGAAAAGAAATGAGTGCTCTATTACTTGCCATTCCGTTGACAATCTTTGTGTTGTTTGTCGCACCGATTTGGCTTTGGCTGCATTACAGCAATCGGCAACAAAACGGTATTCAACTGAGCCATCAGGAAATGCAGCGTCTGGCGCAGTTGGCTGAAGATGCCAAGCGTATGCGTGAACGTATCCAGGCTCTGGAAGAGATCCTTGATGCAGAACACCCGAACTGGAGACAGTCTTGATGAACAATACTCTGGGCAGCAAAAAGCTTTATCGCGTTCCCGAAGAAGGGATGCTGAAAGGGGTCTGCGCCGGTTTAGCCCATTATTTTGACGTGCCGGTGCGATTGATCCGCGTGATCGTGGTGTTATCGATGTTCTTCGGGCTGTTTTTCTTTACCTTGATCGCGTATTTCGCTTTGGTGTTTGTGTTGGACGAAGCACCGGCCAGCCGCTTTGAAGGCGAACAGCAAAAATCACCGCGCCAGTTGCTTGACCAGCTTGAATATGAATTGGGCAGTGGCGAACAGCAATTGCGGCAGGTTGAACGCTATGTGACGTCAGATACTTTTGGCGTGCAGAGCCGTTTCCGCAAGTTATAACCCCACCTTGCGTGCGAAGGCCTGCGCTTGGCGCAGGTCAGGCATTGCACCCGTTACATCCTTTTGAACCCAATTGTGCCGGAGGGCATTGATAATGAACAAAACCTATGCCGCAAACACGGTTAAATCCGGTGGATTTAAACAAGGAGCAGGTGCAATGTTGAAGACATTGTCTAAAGTCATCATCATAGCGTTACTGAATTACGGTCCTGCGGGCGCGGCCGGCTGGCTGTTGCGGACCGTCGGCCGCAAACCGATTCGCTTTGTCCTGGCGCTGGTGCTGGAACCGCTGTTCCGCAAAGGCCTGAACAAAGTATTTGGGCGTTATGCCAAGGAGAACAATGAAACGACTGCAAAATGAGTTAACGTCGCTGGTCAACCGCGGAATGGATCGTCATCTGCGTCTGGCGGTAACCGGCCTAAGCCGCAGCGGGAAAACCGCCTTTATTACTGCTTTCGTCAACCAATTGCTGCACGTTCACAGTGGCGCACGTATGCCGCTGTTTTCGCCTGTGCGCGAAGAGCGGCTGCTGGGCGTGAAGCGCATTCCACAGCGCGATCTCGGTATCCAGCGTTTTACCTATGATGAAGGGTTGGCACAGCTTTATGGCACACCGCCGAGTTGGCCAACCCCGACCCGTGGCGTCAGCGAAATTCGTCTGGCGCTGCGTTACCGTTCCAATGATTCACTGCTGCGTCATTTCAAAGACACCTCAACGCTGTATCTGGAGATCGTTGATTATCCAGGAGAGTGGTTGTTGGACTTGCCGATGCTGGAACAGGACTATCTGGCTTGGTCGCGGCAAATGGCTGGTTTGCTGCAGGGCGATCGCGCCGAGTGGGCCAAACCTTGGCTGGACCTGTGTAAAAGTTGTGATCCGTTAGCCCCTGCTGATGAAAACAAGCTTGCGGCGATAGCTCAGGCCTATACCGACTACCTATTGCGCTGCAAAAGCGAAGGGCTGCATTTTATTCAGCCGGGCCGCTTTGTACTGCCGGGTGATCTGGCAGGTGCACCGGCATTGCAGTTCTTCCCGTGGCCGAATGTGGACAGTCTCGGCGAATCGAAACTTGCACAGGCAGATAAACACAGCAATATCGGCATGCTGCGAGCGCGTTTCAACTATTACTGTCAGACCATCGTCAAAAACTTTTATAAAGAACATTTTGTCCGTTTTGATCGTCAGATTGTGCTGGTGGACTGTCTGCAACCGCTCAACAGCGGCCCACAGGCATTCAACGATATGCGGCTGGCTCTGACCCAATTGATGCAGAGCTTTCACTATGGGAAGCGCACGCTGTTCCGCCGGTTATTTTCACCAACCATCGATAAACTGATGTTCGCAGCTACTAAAGCCGATCATATCACCGCCGACCAGCACGCCAATTTGGTGTCGTTGTTGCAACAGTTGGTGCAAGAGGCATGGCAGAATGCCGCGTTTGAGGGCATCAGTATGGATTGCGTCGGGCTAGCCTCGGTGCAGGCCACTGAGAGTGGCATTGTTGACCATCAAGGACAGCGGATCCCGGCGCTAAAGGGCAACCGTCTGAACGACGGCGCACCGCTGACGGTATTCCCCGGCGAAGTTCCCGCGCGTTTGCCGGGGCCAGCATTTTGGCAGAATCAGGGCTTCCATTTCGATGAGTTTCGTCCACGTGCTATGAGTGTGGACAGCCCATTGCCACATATTCGTCTGGACGCGGTGATGGAATTTCTACTGGGAGATAAATTGCGATGAGTGAGCCGATAAAACCGCGTATCGATTTTGAAGAACCGTTACAAGCGCCGCAGGAACCGGTGTTGCGCGCCAATGTGGCCTTTGATGAGCAACAGGCTGAGCACTTTTTCCCTGCCGCGCCGGAGTTACAGCAAGAAGAGGAAGAAGGGCGCGCCGAAGGCATTATCAACGCGGCACTAAAACCCAAACGCAGCCTGTGGCGCAAAATGGTTACCGCTGGGCTGGGGTTGTTCGGCATTAGCGTGGTGGCTCAGGGTATCCAGTGGGTGCATACCGCCTGGGTCCAGCAAGATTGGATCGCCATGGGGGGGGGTGTGGCGGGCGGCTTGATCGTCTTTGCTGGCGTGGGGTCGGTCGTAACCGAATGGCGCCGTTTATACCGTTTGCGCCAGCGTGCAGAAGAGCGAGATGTTGCGCGTGAGCTGTTACATAGCCACGGGTTGGGTAAAGGCCGTGAGTTTTGTGAAAAACTGGCACGCCAGGCAGGTCTTGATCAGGGGCACCCCGCGCTGCAACGTTGGCAGGCGTCGCTGCATGAAACTCAAAACGATCGAGAAGTGGTCGCGCTATACGCCAAGTTAGTGCAGCCGGTATTGGATAATCAGGCGCGGCGTGAAATTAGCCGCTCGGCCGCCGAGTCTACATTAATGATCGCTGTCAGTCCGCTGGCTGTGGTGGATATGGCATTTATCGCGTGGCGTAATATTCGTCTTATAAATCGTATTGCGGCGTTGTATGGCATTGAACTGGGTTACTTCAGTCGTTTGCGGTTGTTCCGTTTAGTGTTGTTGAATATTGCCTTTGCCGGCGCGTCTGAACTGGTGCGTGAGGTGGGTATGGACTGGATGTCGCAAGATTTGGCCGCCCGACTGTCAGCCCGTGCAGCGCAGGGTATCGGTGCCGGTTTACTGACTGCCAGACTCGGTATTAAGGCGATGGAGTTGTGCCGTCCGTTGCCTTGGCTGGAAGGGGAAAAACCAAAACTGGGTGATTTCCGCAGCCAATTGGTTGGTCAATTGAAAGACACCCTGAAAAAAAGCGACAACAAAGCCAAATAATCGGCCAACGGCGTCCATTTGGGCGCCGTTACTTTATTCTGCCCTCGAGCCTTCTTCTATAACACCAATACGTAACCCTCGCTTGACGAAAGACGATCTCCCTGCAAATGCATTATATTTATCTGAAAATTTATTGATGATTGTGATAACACTCTACATATAAGCTAAAATGACGCCGATGGTGTTATTCACTTGCGTTTAAAATCATCAACAACAGCGATAAATCAGAGTTCTGTCAACTTTTGCTGACAGATTGCTTCTACCGCTTGGGGTGAGAGAGTATCATCATCGCCAGTCATCCCCGCACCTGCAGAGATAAGGCCAATACTGATGCGTTTGGAAGTTTTTTGCGAAGACCGTCTCGGTCTGACTCGAGAGTTACTCGATCTTTTGGTATTGCGCAGCATCGATTTACGTGGCATCGAAATCGATCCCATCGGCCGCATTTACCTCAATTTTTCCCAGTTGGATTTTGACACCTTCCGTGCGCTGATGGCGGAGATCCGCCGCATTGCCGGCGTGACAGATGTTCGTACTGTGAATTTCATGCCATCTGAGCGTGAACACCGTGCGTTGCGTGCACTGTTGGAGTCAATGCCGGAACCGGTATTTTCAATTGATATGAAAGGCAAGGTTGAACTGGCTAACCCGGCAGCGCAGGCACTGTTTGGTTTCAGCGAAGACAAGATCCGTAATCAGACGGCCACCGCATTGATTGGTGGTTATAACTTCAACCGCTGGTTGGAGAGCGAGCAGACGACGCCGCAATCTGAACGTGTTGTGATTCGCAGCCAGGATTTCCTGATGGATATCACTCCAATCTATCTGGAAGACGAAAACCAGCAAAATGCCGCCGTAGGCGCGGTTGTGATGCTGAAATCCACGGCACGTATGGGACGTCAGCTACAGAATTTGTCGGTGAATGACGATACCGAGTTTGATCATATTGTCGCCGCCAGCCCCAAAATGCGTCACGTGCTGGACCAGGCCCGCAAGTTAGCGATGCTGGATGCGCCGCTGCTGATTGTGGGCGACACCGGTACCGGTAAAGACATTTTGGCCCGTGCTTGCCACTTGCGTAGCCCGCGGGGCAAACAACCCTTCCTGGCACTGAACTGTGCTGCACTGCCGGATGATGTCGCGGAAAGTGAGCTGTTCGGCCATGCAGCTGGCGCGTATCCAAACGCGCTTGAAGGCAAAAAAGGTTTCTTCGAGCAGGCGCACGGCGGTTCGGTGTTGCTGGATGAAATCGGTGAAATGTCTCCGCGCATGCAGACAAAACTCCTGCGTTTTATTAACGATGGTACTTTCCGCCGGGTAGGTGAAGAACACGAAGTGCATGTGGATGTGCGCGTGATCTGCGCGACGCAGAAAAACCTGACTGAGTTAGTGCAGCGTGGTGAGTTCCGTGAAGATCTCTATTATCGTCTTAACGTACTGACCATCACTATTCCGCCGTTACGTGAACGCCCGCAGGACATTATGCCGCTGACCGAGCTGTTTGTTGCACGCTTTGCCGATGAGCAGGGTGTGGCACGACCAAAGCTGGCGAACGATCTGGGTAGTTTCCTCAGTAAATACGGCTGGCCGGGCAACGTACGGCAGTTAAAAAACGCTATCTACCGTGCGCTGACACAAACGGAAGGCTTCGAATTACGTCCACAAGATATTGTATTGCCTGAGTTTGAGGTTGAGATGTCACTGGGTGACGAAGTGCTGGACGGCTCACTTGACGACATCAGCAAACGGTTTGAACGCTCAGTGCTGACACGGTTGTACCGTACTTACCCCAGTACGCGAAAACTGGCGAAGCGTTTAGGGGTTTCGCATACCGCGATCGCTAATAAACTGCGGGAATATGGCTTAAGTAGCCGTAAGCCGACAGGGGAAAGCGAAGAATAAAAAAAACGGGCGCCATAAGCGCCCGTTTCAATGTAAAAAGGCCGGCATTCGCCGGCCTTTTCTATTAGTTCAGCGCGGCCAGCGCTGCATCGTAGTCCGGCTCGTTGGTGATTTCATTCACCAGTTCGCTGTACAGTACGTTGTCCTGGCCATCCAACACCACAACCGCGCGTGCAGTCAGACCCGCCAATGGACCTTCAGCGATTTCAACACCGTAAGCCTGTTTGAACTCTGCACCACGCAGGGTAGACAAAGTAACAACGTTGCTCAGGCCTTCTGCGCCACAGAAACGTGATTGTGCAAATGGCAGATCAGACGAAATGCACAGCACAACGGTATTATCCAGACCGCTGGCCAGTTGGTTGAATTTGCGTACTGACGCCGCGCAAACGCCGGTATCAATACTTGGGAAAATGTTCAGGACTTTACGTTGCCCTGCGAAGCTGCTCAGCGCTACGTCTGACAGGTCTTTGGCAACCAGTGAGAAGGCTTTGGCTTGTTCGCCTGATTGTGGCAGGTGGCCTGCAACGCTTACCGGGTTACCTTGAAAATGTACTGTCTGAGTCATTAGCTTGATTCCTTTATTTTGGGTACGTACAAAGGGCATGAGCCTAATAGACGTGCCTTCCGGCCCGTGTTTAACATTAGGTTCACACCCTGGCCTCAGTTTATGTCAACAATTGTGGGTTGGATATATAAAGTTTGCTAAATAGTTGTATATATTAGAGTGTGTCGAAAAAACCGCCCGCGCATCTGTCCGACTTTATGCGCTATTTCCGCCCAGGAGCCGCTATGAGAAGCATGCGTTTTTACCCAGAAGCCTGGCCGTTGCATACTGCCTTTGTTATTGCCCGCGGCAGCCGTACTGAAGCCAAAGTGGTGGTGGTCGAAATTGAACAGCAGGGCGTGCGTGGCATTGGTGAATGTACGCCATATCCCCGTTACGGTGAAAGTGAAACTTCGGTGATGGCACAGCTTGCTGAAGTGGCAGTGGCTGTCGAACAAGGTGTGACACGTGAGCACTTGCAGGCCCTAATGCCGGCTGGTGCTGCGCGTAATGCAGTCGACTCCGCATTGTGGGATTTGGAATGCCGATTGAATGGTCAGAACCTTTGGCAACGCAGTGGTATTACAGAACCGGAGCGCATTTTGATGGCGCAAACCGTCAGTATCGGTTCGCCGGAAGCGATGGCTTTTGCCGCACGTGAACTCGAGCAGCAAGGTGCTCGATTGCTGAAGATCAAACTAGACAACCATTTGATCAGCGAACGATTGGTGGCGATCCGTGCGGCGGTGCCAGATGTGACATTGATTGTCGACGCCAATGAGTCGTGGCAAGTGGAAGGTCTGGCGTCCCGTTGCCAACTGCTGGCGGATTTGGGTGTGGCGATGCTGGAACAACCGCTGCCGGCGACGGATGACAGCGCGCTAGAAAACTTTATTCATCCGTTGCCTATTTGTGCTGATGAGAGCTGCCATACCCGCAGTGATCTAGCCAAATTGGCTGGCCGCTATCAAATGGTCAATATCAAGCTGGACAAAACCGGTGGCTTGACGGAAGGGTTGGCGCTGGCCGAGCAAGCGCGGGAAGAGGGCTTTGCCATTATGCTGGGCTGCATGCTGTGCACCTCGCGGGCGATCAAGGCTGCGTTGCCGCTGGCCCCGGGGGCACGTTTTGTCGATTTGGACGGGCCGACCTGGTTGGCGAAGGATGTTGAACCTGGGCTGGATTTTGAATGTGGGGCGATTAATCTCGCCCCATAGCCGGTATTAGCCCGGGTAAGTCAGCAATTCAACCATGGCGTCGAGATATTTCTCACTGGCGGCATCGGCTGATATTGGCGGGAACTCTGCGGTAATACAGGGCAGTGACAGGTCGGCGCACCAACTGCCGAATGATCCTGGCGTCTCGTAGCCAACGCTGGTTACCAGCGGTAAGGCAAACTTATGCGAAAGCCAAACGCCAAGCCGCGAGCTGGCTGGGTCTTCAATACAGGCTAAAGGTTCGTGGAACGACACTACCCAGTGTGGCTTCAGCCGATGGATCAGATGGCAGAGTGCCTGAGTTTCCGGTTCGGAGCCTGGGCGCCCTCCGGTAGAGAGTTTGACATCCCGCGCTTCTGCCGCGCTGTTCCAGCGATAAACCGTATCGCCGGAACGCCAGTTGGCCGCGGGGAAATTACGGTTGAGATCCACTCCGTTGGCATTGGCGCGTAGCCCAAGTTGACAACCGTCGGGATTGACCGCCAGCACAACATGATGGCGCAATTGATTTGGCGCGATGCTGCGTAGTGCACACGACAACGTAACAATAGCGGCACCTTCATCACCGTGGGTGCCCGCGATAATCAGCCCGGTTTCCGGGCCGCTGACGGCCGCCGGGAAATAGAGGAGCGGCGCGCCCAACAACGAACTGCCGTAATTCTCTCCTGCAACGGCCAATTGGCCACGTTCACTGCGCGGTCGATGCTGGATCATGGTGTGGTCCCTGATTTAAAGGTCGAGAGTGATTATCATTTTATTCAGTGTATTACGCTTTAGCTTAACTTTCCCAGAGCAATTTCTCACCAGTGATAAAAATCAATTGTCCTAAATACTCGAACAGTGAATCTGATTATTGCTGACTGTTGGACGACATTGTCTTCGCTACACTGGTTCTATCGTGAATAGATAAACGGGAGTACATCATGAAAGCCATTGCAGTTAAGCAGCTCGGCACTTCGCCAGAACAGGTAGAGATCGCCAAACCGGTACCACAACCCGGGCAGATACTGGTCAAGTTGGCCGCTGCCGGGTTGAATCCGTTTGATTGGCGAGTCGCTGAAGGTATTTTGCAGGGGAAATTACCGCACGTTTTCCCTCTGGTACTCGGTACCGATGGTGCTGGCGTGGTTGAGGCGATCGCTGATGATGTCACTCGATTCAGCGTGAATGACCGGGTGGCCGGGAAATTTTTGTTTGGCATTGTGGGGGCCGGTAGCTATGCACAATATGCGGTTATCGATCAGCGTGCGGTACTGGCGCGGGTACCCGATGACGTGAGCTTGACCCAAGCCGCAGCACTGCCTACTGCGGCCGGAACAGCATTAAAACTGGTTGAAAAACTGCAATTGGCGGCCGGTGCGATATTGCTGGTGGTGGGCGCGACCGGTGGCGTTGGGCGTTTTGTCATTCAACTGGCTAAACGACAGGGACTGAAAGTTATCGCTACTGGTGGCGCTGATGCCGAAGCCGCGTTACGTGAATTGGGGGCCGAAGAGGTAATTGATCATCACCGAGCACCGTTGCAGCAGCAGTTACACCAACAGTATCCACTGGGAGTAGACGGTTTGATTGATCTGGTCAGCAATGCCGAGGCTTTCAGCGCCTTGCTGGTTATTTTGAAAAAAGGCGGCGTGGCTTTAAGCACCATTTGGTCGACTGCGCCTGAACAACTGCATCAACAGGGCCTGCGGGGCGGTAACATTGAGGCACAGATCAACGCGGATGAACTGGAACAGCTGTTACAAAGTGTCGCGCGTGGTGAGTTGCAGGTGCCGGTTGAGCGTTTGGTCTCTATTCAACAGGCGCCGGAAATGCTGGCGCAAAGCAAAGCAGGTGGCTCTCGTGGTAAAACTGTGTTGAATATTGATTGGTGATGCCATAAAGCACGCCCGCTATTTCTCCCGCTGTTGTTATACTATCGGCAAAGCTAACCCAATAACCAAACAGGGGATTTAACATGCCAGTAGCCAGAATAGTAGCCAGCTATAGCGAAAATGATAAGGATACCATTACGCTGCTGTGCGGCGTGGACGAGGAAAACCAAATCCGTCAGGGGGAATGGTTTGGCGTGGTGAAGAACGACGACGGGCGTGGCGATGAGTCAAACTATCCGTTTACCCTGCACGTCGACTACCAGAAAAACAGCTTCTATCTCGATTATGGCTATGACGATGCCGAATCGCGCCAGATGCAGAAAACCGATATTTATGCCAAGCCTTTGGCTGAAAAAGGTTTCTTCACCATTTTTGATGAAGAAGAAGGTGAAGAGTTCAGCTACCGTATCAACAGCATTCATCTTTACGAATAAAAACGGCTGAAACAAAAATGCCCGTATCGACATTGTCGTGCGGGCATTTTTTATTGCCTGGCCCCCAGTTTTTGCATCTTGTCCGTCTTGAACTCTAGGTGAGTCTAATCTTGTGCTATAAGATAAAAAATTCAGATGGTTAACTGGGGATGAATCAGAATGACGAGAAAAAAAATTCAACAGGGTTTTCGTTTGGCATTGTGTGCAGTGGCGATTGGCGCAGGATTGAACAGCGCAATGGCCGCGCAGGTTCCCCCAGGTACCCTTCTGGCGGAAAAGCAGGAAATTGTTCGTCATATTAAAGATGAACCCGCCTCACTGGATCCGATCAAAGCGGTAGGGTTGCCGGAAGCGCAGCTAGCGCGCGATTTGTTCGAAGGATTGGTGAATCAGGACGCCAACGGTAAGGTGATCCCTGGTGTGGCTACGCGTTGGCAAACAACGGATAACCAAACCTATATCTTCACGCTGCGCAAAGATGCACGCTGGTCCAATGGTGACCCTGTCACGGCAAAGGATTTCGTTTATAGCTGGCAACGGCTGGTCGAGCCAAAAAACCTGTCCCCCTTTGCCTGGTTTGCTCAACTGGCGGGTATCCAGAATGCGGATGAGATCATTGCCGGTAAATTACCTGCCGACAAACTGGGCGTAACGGCGCTGGATGATTACACCTTTAAAGTGCAGTTGAACAAGCCGGTGCCTTATTTTGTCAGCCTGACCGCCAACTTCAGTTTATTCCCGGTGAACAAGACCGTTGTGGAGAAATTTGGCAACGATTGGACCAAGGTCGGTAATCTGGTGGGGAACGGTGCGTTTAAACTGCAAGAGCGGGTGGTCAACGAGAAGCTGGTGTTAGCGCCAAATGAACACTATTGGGATCACGCGCATACCGTATTGACCAAAGTGACTTTTGTGCCGATCAACCAGGAATCCAACGCCACCAAACGTTATCTGGCCGGCGATATCGATATCACCGAGTCTTTCCCGAAGAATATGTATCAAAAGCTACTGAAAGACATTCCGGACCAGGTCTATACCCCGGATCAGCTCGGCACCTACTATTATGCTTTTAACACCCAACGTGCGCCGACTAACGATGTGCGGGTGCGTAAGGCATTGTCTTACGCTATCGATCGCAAAATTATCGCCGAGAAAGTGTTGGGTACCGGTGAGAAACCGGCTTATCACTTCACACCGGACGTCACCGCCGGCTTTAAACCGGAAGTGAGCCTGTTACAGCAACAACCGCAGGCGGAGCTGGATGCCCAAGCCAAGGCATTGATGCAGGCGGCCGGTTATGGCCCGAACAATCCGCTGAAGCTGACGCTGTTGTATAACACGTCGGAAAGCCACCAGAAGATAGCGATAGCTGTAGCGTCAATGTGGAAGAAAACACTGGGTATTGACGTCAAGTTGCAAAACCAGGAATGGAAAACCTATATCGATAGTCGCAATACCGGTAATTTCGACGTAGTGCGTGCTTCTTGGGTGGGGGATTACAACGAGGCATCGACATTCCTGTCGCTGTTGAGTTCTACTCACAGTGGCAATATCGCCAAATTTAAAAGTGCGGATTACGACAAACTGTTGGCGCAGGCCAGCCGTGAAACGAACCCTGCGGCCCTGACCACAGATTACAACAAATTGGAGCAGATCATCGCTGAACAAGCACCGATTGCGCCGATTTACCAGTACACCAATGGCCGGTTAATTAAACCTTGGGTGAAAGGTTACCCGATCACCAATCCGGAAGACGTGGCCTATAGCCAGACGATGTATATTACCAAGCACTGATCATATTTAATCCGGCCCCGTTAATCGGGGTCGGATTATGTTTATTTGCCGAAGGATGAAATAAGTTCCCTGGGATTTATGTTAACCATGGCAACGACCCCTGTAAAAGTAAACAGGTGATGTCTTTATTTGGGTAATTAATAGTTGTACGGCGCTTGGCGTTATTTATAGGTTATAAGCTGTCTCGCATGGCATCGACCAGTACGCGACCTGCCATATCTGTTTGGGTAATGCGATAGCTGGTTGGATAGGAGCGACGAGTGCTCAGATGGTCATGGACTGAGACGTTGCCAACCTGTGCCCCATGGGCGTTCTTGACGATAAACTCACTGATTTCTTCTTGGCCCTGATTTTGCAAACTGACACTGCGGATTTTTTCCAGCGTATCGCTGTCATCTAATTTTAAATGGTCACGTAACATAACTACCTCCTCGTAGTTAGGGAAGTATATGCCTCTGAAATTTGAGCTGGAACAGCTTTGTGTTAATTTTTTATTGTTAATTTGAATTAAAATTGCTGTGAATATGTTAAGTCATAATAATGACGTCTTAGCCAGCGCTTTATTCACTATATTCGCTGAGATTGGCACTGGTTTTATTTCATCACGGTTATTATTAGTCTGCATCTTGCTTAAATAATGCCTTGCGACCAAGAGAAGATGGAAACACACAGGCCACGTCATGCGCACAACCAGGAATAATCAGCAAATCACGTTTGGCGTGCGGGGCAATAAATCGCCGATCGTAAGCGGCATAGGCAATACCGCGTTGTAGTCGATAGGGGCCTTGGGCCTCTGCTGCGCAGGACTTGTCGAGTATTTTGTAGAACGAACCTGGGGCATTACCGGTATCTTTCTCGCCTTCCATATAGATGATCTCCGCTGCTGCATAGCGCTGACGCACGGACTCAGGGTTTTGATCGAGGAAGGGAGGCGTAGAATCAATGCCGTATTTCCATCGATTGACGTTCGGGCAGGTGTCCGTATTACCTTCAACCCACTCAAAGCTACAGCGTCCTTTTTGGTTACAGTCCTGCCAGTCGATAGGGTGTGCGTTTTTAATCGGTTGCGGTCGATGACGATCAAAATAGAGCCAACTGCCCGGATCGGATATGACATAACGCAGGGTCACGCCGGCAGGTGGTTTGGCGAACCCAACATAGTGCTGCACAAACTGCGCACCAGCAGAAAACCCAGCGACAGTGACCGATTGTATTTGCGGCCATTTTATTTTCAGTTCTGTAACCAGACGATCTAGTGCAGCAAATGAGTTGGTTTGACCGAGAGAGTCCAGGCCACCCTCAATCCAGGAATTGCAGCTCCACAGCGCATCACCTGCCTGTGCGGGGGGGACACCCGGTGAATGGCAGTGCGCGGCCTGGCTGTCGCTGACGGGGAACAGTGGGGCGACCAGCAATGTGTCATCAGTTCTGGCAGACAGTTGGGCGGCCTTAATTGCGGCCTGTAGGGTTTTACCGGCATCTCGCGGGTGGCCATGAATGACGACCAACGCCGAGTGTGGTGAGCTAGCCTGCGGTTTAGCCACAAAGTACGGCAGTTGGCCTGATCCCGCCAGTTGTAGTTGGTAAGTGTCGGCATAGTGGTTCAGGGGCGGGCTGGCGTGCAGGTAGAAAGCGCACAAGAGCCCAACCAGGCTCAGCGGACGGCAGAGTAACGTAATTGCTTTCATTGTCATCATCCTGCCGCGGTACCTAAAAATTCGCGTAATTGCTTCAGCAACTCACGGGCCTTACTTGCTTCCAGCGCTTGTTGATAATAGCGAAAGAAGCGCGTTTCGGCACCGGTGTTACCGGCTTGCGATAGCTGCTTGAACGTCATGTATAACAACCATCCCATGGTCATAAGGAATAACAAGACCGGGAAGAGCAATTGCCCGTAGTTGGCTATTTTAGCCCCTGGCAAGAATGAAACCGATGATGGCGTAATGATCACGCCCAACCGCTGCATACCTAACTGTGCCAGAGCAGGTAACAGGACCAGCAGGCTAACAAAAAATAGATACTGCACGAAATATCGGCATGACAGCAAAAAACGTTTAAAGCCATTATCTGCCCGCGCGCTCAACATGAAGCCATTAGGCGTCACCCGCAGTATCTGTTGTTGAGAGTGGGTAAAGCGATACAGTTCCAGCGCCCGAATAGCATCTGGCAGCGCCAGCAGTTGTTGGAGCTCAAGCAGGCTGGCGTTTTTGCTACGCATATAATCCCTGAACAGTAGCAGTTGGATACGTTCACCTTTGTTAGATTCCACTGCTTCGATCAAGGCGCGTAATTTGCCGTGGTTTTCTTGCCTGATGCGAAACGGCGTTTTGACGATGGCGATGAACAGGGTAATGAGAGGGAGAAATACGCCCTTCAAAATATCCGCAGCACTAATATCAAACATGATTTTCTCCTGTTGGGTATTCAGTCACTCCTTTGCATGCACAAGTATAGTGAGTTCTGGCCCGAGCGAGAAACCAACCCTTACAGCTTGGTCTTTGATCTGCATACCAATAACGCTAGACTCTCGGATAACTGAAAAGCAGAGGGGATGAGGAATGGAAGTCATTGAGGGGCGCGAGTTACAGGTTCCTGACGCAGTGTATGCTTACCAGCTTGACGGCAAGGGCGGCGTAACACCGATTGATTACGAAGATAAAGTCACCTGCGACGAACCTTGCTGGTTGCATCTCGATTATGCACACTCAGCCAGCGCCGAGTGGCTGACCACCACGCCACTGTTGCCGGATGCGGTAAGAGAGGCGTTATCTGGAGAAAGTTCACGACCGCGTGTCAGTCGGGTTGGCGACGGCACTATGATCACGCTGCGCAGTATCAATTTTAACACCAACTCGCGGCCGGATCAGTTGGTGACTATCCGTGTTTATATGACTGACAAACTGATCGTGTCTACCCGTCACCGTAAGGTGTACTCCATTGATCAGGTAGTGAACGATCTGCAAAATGGCAGCGGGCCGACAAACAGCGGTAATTGGCTGGTGGAAATATCCGATGCGCTGACAGACCATGCCAGTGAATTTATCGAAGACTTGCACGATAAGATCATCGATCTGGAAGATTCGTTGTTAGAGCAGCAAATCCCTGAACGTGGGCAACTGGCGTTGATCCGCAAACAATTGATTGTACTGCGTCGCTATATGGCGCCGCAGCGTGACGTATTTTCCCGCTTGGCAAGCGATCGCTTGCCCTGGATGAACGATGATGATCGTCGCCGTATGCAGGATATCGCCGACCGGTTGGGGCGAGGCCTGGATGACCTTGACGGCAGCATTGCACGTACCGCGATCCTGTCCGACGAAATCACCACCGTAATGGCCGACGCCATGAATCGTCGTACCTACACGATGTCTTTGTTGGCGATGGTGTTTTTACCAACCACCTTTTTGACCGGACTGTTTGGCGTCAACCTTGGTGGTATCCCTGGCAATACAGCCCCCTTTGGTTTTGGGACGTTTTGCCTGATGCTGCTCGCATTGGTGTTCGGTGTGGGCTGGTGGCTGAAGCGACGTCGTTGGCTGTAGCCAAAAAGCCCTGAAAACCCGGCTAACATTGAGCGATATCAACTTTTCCGGGGGGGAAATGGGGCATGATCTCTCTCGCAGGTGAATGCAACGTCAAGCGATGGGCGTTGTGCTCCATAATTGTCTTACTTTCTTATATTTAGAATTACTGCATAGCACATTGATTCATACGATGCCGGTTTAATCACCGGCATTTTTTTGTCTGCAATTTGCTCCGTCAGGCGGCGCTCTCATCCCAAAAACTGGCCTCGATCTTATGCCCGTCCAGATCGCGCACAAAGCAGCCATAATAGGCTTCACCATAATGTGGTCGTGAGCCGGGAGCCCCTTCATCTTTCGCACCAGCCTGCAGTGCCTGACGGTAGAAATCATCAACCTGTTGTTTACTGGTAGCGAAAAACCCTACATGTAGACCGTTACCGGTTGTAGCCGGTTTTCCGTCGATAGGGATCTGCAACCAGAATTCCGGGTAATCGCGTCCATAGCCAATAGCGCCAGGATGTTCTAACACCCGCCGGCAGCCTAATGCGGCAAGTGTGCGATCGTAAAAATCAGCTGCGGCGTCAAAATTATTGCTGCCAAGAGAAACGTGGGATAAGCAGGGGGTGATGTTCATCGGTAATCTCCAGGTGACTGTATAAAAACACAGTATAGGATAAAAACGGCACTGTCCGATGAATTCTGCTGAAATTGCGAGCGGGATCGACAACTGGAGAAGGAAAATAGCCGCCCGCAGCATGCGGGCGGAATACGGGCTTACTTGATTTCGAGAACGTCTAAACGCACCGGGACGGCGTCATCCGCATCTTCCGGTTGCCAGCCGATCGGCTGCATGGGGATGTCTTCGCGGTCGAAGGCCAGATCGCCACCGTCAACAACGTCACTACCGTGATGGATGCCTTTGAAATCAAACAGGTTAAAGTCACTTAAGTGCGAGGTGACCACGTTCTGCGTTGCGCTGAACATGGTTTCCAGACGCCCAGGGTAACGTTTATCCCAGTCACGCAACATATCGCCAATCACCTGGCGTTGCAGGTTAGGCTGCGAACCGCACAGGTTGCACGGGATAATCGGGAAACCTTTGGCAACCGAGAAACGCTCAATGTCTTTTTCACGGCAATAAGCCAGCGGGCGAATGACTACGTGCTTGCCATCGTCGCTCATCAGTTTAGGTGGCATGCCTTTCAGCTTACCGCCATAGAACATGTTGAGGAACAGCGTTTGCAGAATGTCGTCACGGTGGTGGCCAAGGGCAATTTTGGTCGCACCCAGTTCGGTAGCGGTACGGTAAAGGATCCCGCGACGCAGGCGTGAGCACAGTGAACAGGTGGTTTTGCCTTCAGGAATTTTGTCTTTGACGATGCTGTAGGTATTTTCCTCAACAATCTTGTATTCCACCCCCAGGCTTTCCAGATAGGCCGGCAGAATATGCTCGGGGAAGCCTGGCTGCTTCTGATCGAGGTTGACCGCAATCAGCGAAAAGTTGACCGGTGCGCTCTGCTGCAGATTACGCAGGATCTCCAGCATGGTGTAGCTGTCTTTGCCGCCGGACAGGCAGACCATGATACGGTCACCTTCTTCAATCATGTTGAAATCGGCGATCGCTTGGCCCACGTTACGACGCAGACGCTTTTGCAATTTGTTCAGATTGTACTGTTCTTTTTGACTAACTGTTTGTTGTTCTGACATTTAAATCGTGCTCGTTCTCAATTGGGGGCACTATGGGCATAAAGTTTTAGGCAGCGAGTTTAGCATTCTATGGGCTGCTTGGGTATTTCATCCATACACCCCGCTGATTGCCGATTCTCAATACACGCGAGCACGCGGCAAATCGGCCACCCGTGTGGTGTAAGCGGGAGAGAGAAACTCACGCTTCATCGACCATGTCTGTTGGTTTCCTTGTCCAGCAAACCAGATCCCGGCATGGCCGGACTGATTGATTTTATCCAAAGCGGCCATCAAGCGTTCGCTGTTGGGGCGCGGCTGATATTCATCGAACAGGTCTAACTGAGCAACGCCTTGCGAGTAAAAGTCCTGTAGCATAACGCCGGCTTTTAGATAGCGGTGGCCGGGTTGCCAGATCTTGTCAAGGCATCGAATCGCGGCGGCGATGATGTCGCGTGTATCCTGCGTTGGCGTATTGAGCCTGATGCTCGCGGTGTTGCCGTAATACTTTTCATTGGTCGAGAAGGGGCTGGTTTTAACCCATGCATTGATATTCCGGCAATATTGGTGTTCTGCGCGCAGTTTCTCTGCCGCGCGGGAAGCGTGCATACAGATCGCCTGATGCATATCCTGGTATTCAGTGACGCGTTCGCCAAATGATCTGCTGCAAATGATCTGCTGTTTGGTTGGGGCAAACTCCTCGAGTGACAAACAGGGTTCACCGCGCAGTTCACGCACCGTGCGTTCAACCACCACGCTGAAATGCTTGCGGATCATTGTGGTGCTTGCATCCGCCAGCTGCAGGGCGGTTTTGATCCCCATATTTTGCAGCTCTTTGGTTAAGCGGCGTCCGATCCCCCAGACTTCCGCAACCGGTACCTGTACCATCAATTTTCGTTGTCGTTCCAGGTTGGAAAGATCAACCACGCCTTGGGTCTGACTCCATTTTTTCGCCGCGTAGTTCGCCAGTTTTGCCAGCGTCTTGGTCTGGGCAATACCGACGCCGACGGTGAGGCCGGTGCATTGCAGAACGCGGGTGCGTACCTGGTGTCCAAACGTGGCCAAATCGACACAATGTTGTACTCCGGCAAGATCAAGGAAGCTTTCGTCGATAGAGTACATTTCGGTCCGCGGCGCCATTTCTTCGAGCACGGCCATCACTCGCATCGACATATCGGCGTACAGCTCGTAGTTGCTGCTGAATGCGATGCCGCCGGCACGCTCAAAATCATGCTTTATCTTGAAATAGGGCGCGCCTGTTTTCAGGCCCAGGAGCTTTGCCTCTTTGCTCTGTGCCACCACGCAGCCGTCGTTGTTCGACAGCACAACAATCGGTCGGCCACGCAAGTCTGGACGCCACAGCGTTTCACAACTCGCATAGAAGTTGTTTACATCGGCCAGGGCGTACATTATTTCAGCCTGGTGATGGTTGAAACCACCACGCCGACGATGCTCAAATCGTCGCTGTCCTCGCGCAGCGGTATTGGCCGGAATTTCGAATTCATTGGCTCAAGCTGTTTAACAGGATGCAGGCACAGACGCTTAACCGTAAACTCACCTGCGATACTGGCGATCACGATATCGCCGTGGCAGGCACTAATGCTTCGATCGACAACCAACATGGATCCGTCGGTGATCCCGGCTTCGATCATGCTTTCTCCTGAGGCGATCAGAAAGTAAGTCGCCGAAGGGTGGCTAATACAGTACTCGTTGAGGTCAATCCGCGCGTGTATGTAGTCTTGCGCGGGGCTAGGAAAGCCCGCAGGGACCTTATCGGCGTAAAGCGGAATGAACTGTTTCTCTGGGGTTGGTGTGGGGAAAAAGTGTTTCATAATGCATTTCTCTATACTGTTTTTATATACAGTATAAGCGTATTTTAGCCATTACAACCATAAAGAAAGTCAGGGGCGAGACAATCCTCAGCTATCCCCTTGTTGGGCAAGATGATCCTCTCGGAAAATTTTTAGAGTGTGGATCACTGGGCCGAATATCAAAGAGGCTTACGCTTGGAAAGGTTGGTCTGGCAGAGTACCTTGCTGGGGTTAATCTAATTCGCATCGTGAAAAATAATGCCCATGGAATATCGCTCCCCCCGAGAGATCCGGCAGACACCATGCCGCAGATTCACCCGATAATACCCCCTGGATGAACGAACCGGGCGATGATTTACGGCCAGCACGATGGCATCCCCCAGTTGTAGAGGGACAACCTCTGCCTGGCCGGGTTTTTTGGGGTTACTTTCAGTCAGTAAAAGTTCTCCCCCGTCAAAATCCTGTCCGGGCTGGCTCAATAACACGATCACCTGGAAGGGGAAAACATGTTCACCATACAAATCCTGATGCAGGCAGCAGTAATCATCAGCCTCATACCGCAACAATAACGGAGTAGGGCGGCGCTGACCCGCATCATGGCATCGTTGCTGAAAGTCCTGATAATTGACTGGAAACCGGGCGGGTATGCGCATTGCCGCATGCCAACGATTCGCGACAGGTGCCAGAACAGGATACAAAGATTGTCGTAACTCTCCGACGAGATCGGGAAGCGGATTACTGAAATATTTATAATCCCCTTTCCCAAACGCATAGCGTTCCATAACGATATGACTCCGGAATCGCTCGTCACTGAAAAAAAGTCCTGCCATCTGTTGGCATTCTGCTGGCGTCAATAATGAAGGCAATACGGCGTATCCGTCCTGACCCAGTGATGTTTCGACGGCCAGCCAGTCATATCGCTGGTATCGGTTTTTATTCATATCCGTCGTGACCCTAAGCAGTGAGGTGTTGGCAGAAACCGGAAATAAGCTGTTCATAGGGATACCTTCTGCTGATTTTTTTTGGTTTCAGGCGCTAGCGCTGACTTCCAGGCTGCATACTCTTCTGGCATGCAGACGGCACAGGGACGGTATCCTGCCGCAATCGCCGTGGCCTTATTGGCAAAGAATACTCTGTGACGGACATATCCCCCGCGTGCGATAGCTTGCAGAGCAGCCCGACAATCCAGCCTGCCATATAGCCTATTTCGCCTATGTCCGCCCAGCGTGCCTGGAAGGGGACTTTCCTGCACATGTCCTGTTTCATCCGTCAGAAGATATCTTTTGTTGTCACTGGCCATCGGTTGTGGCCTCCAGTCAAGCCTTGCAGTGGAAAGACATTTCCAGCCCGACCCGCAATCCGGAACGCACACGGCTGATGGCATGCCGGCTGGTTACCCGGTAATAACCTTTCGTTCCGCGAAAGGGCCTTTCAGCCGTCGCGATAATGGCCATGTCTCCGGGTCTGAGTGGGACTACCAGGGGCCGTGACTGCATCCGGGGGCGTTGTTCTGTCATGACAAACTCGCCGCCAGTAAATTCATTGTCGGGCTCCGGCAGTACGGCCACAATCTGGAGAGGGAACAGGTACTCCCCCTCGTTCTGCTGGGTAAGACAGGCATAATCCCCTGCATTCAGCAGGTTCAGATGGGTCAGTTCGTGGACTTGCCCGGCATCCTGATTGATTTTCCGAAACGTTTCCCACTTTCCGGGATAACGAAACCCGACATCGAGGACCTCATTCCAGCGGTTAGCCGTGGGTACCAGATAGCGATACAGGCTTTCCCGCCACGCCGCGAGCGAGGAAGGCAAACCAGAAGAATAGCAATGCAGTGTCCCGCAACCTGAATCACGTTGCTCCAGTGTTTCGACCCTATGGTCAGCAGCGGTCAACTCGTGATAGTTGCTGGCATCCAGCATCCCGGACAGCAGAGCATATCCTTCAGCATCCAATTGATTGTTAATGTTGTTCCAGTCAATCTCTTTCAGCCGGGTCAACGTATTCAGCATGGTGAGGCTCTCCATCAGATATCTGTAGCCGTTTCCCGGCGCAGCAATTCACGTTTGCGCTCAATACCCCAGCGGTATCCAGCCAGATCACCGTTCTGCCTTACGACACGGTGACAGGGAATGGCAACCGCAATGTGGTTAGTGGCACAGGCACGAGCAACGGCCCGAACCGCTTTGGGCGAACCGATCTGTCGGGCAATGTCTGCATAGCTGACGGTGGTGCCGGGTGGAATATCCCGCAGGGCTAGCCAGACACGCTCCTGGAACGCGGTCCCCTGAACATCCAGAGGAAGTTGCAGCCCAAGAGACGGGGCTTCAATGAAGCCCACCACCTGTGCAATAAGTGATTCAAACTCACTGTCACAGCCAATGAGCTCAGCCTTCGGAAATTGATCCTGAAGATCACGAAGTAATGTTTCCGGGTCATCGCCCAGCAGAATGGCGCAAATTCCCCGTTGGCTTTGCGCGACCAGAATGGCGCCCAGCGAGCATTGCCCAACGGCGAACCGGATAATCGCTCCGATCCCTCCTGCCCGATAATCACGAGCGCGCATGCCAAGTAACTTATCCGATTCTTCATAGAAACGGCTGTTTGAGTTATACCCTGCATCATAGATGGCATCGGTAATTGAAGCGCCCGGCTGGGTCAGCTCCTCACGCAGCTTACGGGCCCGGTAAGCTGAACTGTATTCTTTGGGGGTCAGTCCGGTTTCAGACTTGAATAGTCGGTGAAAATGGAACGGGCTCATTCCGATTTCTTGCGCAATATCTTCCAGACGCGGAGGTGTCTCGGCAGCTTCGACCATGCGGCATGCTTGGGCGATCAATTTTGCACGACCTTCTGCTGCACTGGTTTTGTCCGCAACCGCCCGGCGGCTGCTCCGGTAACCTGCAGCCACGGCGTCTTCCTGTGTGCGGAAAAAGACTACATTCTCACGTTTTGGCAGGCGGGCGGTCGAGCTGGGGTGACAATAAACACCGGTGGTACGCACAGCGTACACAAAATGTCCGTCCGCACCTGCATCACGCAACTGAACGGCCATCCAGCGTTCGTCATCGGTCTGATATGCCGTGGTTTTGCTCATAATAAATGTCCCATCATTAGAGTAACGGAGACAGGGTAGAATTTAATTCGACCGCAAACACTCCGATTCTTGCTGGCATTATTCCGATTTTGGTAAACGCCAGAGATACCATGCTGCCACGGTTCTGAAAGGCCTCCAGGCCAGTCCAATATCCCGCATCTGACGTGGCGTTGGTGAGCTTTCCAATTTTTTTAATCTCCGAAAACCGTCCCTGACCCCCAGGTCGTCTACGGGCAAAATGTCAGCACGCTCCAGGGAGTAAATCAGGAACATTTCTACCGTCCAGCGTCCTACTCCACGTAAGGAGGTAAGCCTGTTGATAAGCTCGTCATCGGGCATAGCAAGCGCAGTAGAAAGGTCAGGTACGATCCCTTCCTGTTGTGCATGGGCAATCCCCAGAATGCTGGTGAGTTTGGCGGCAGAGAAGCCACATTGACGCAAACATTCCGGGTCGCAGGCCAGCAGTTGTTCTGACGTAGGAAAGCGCTGTGATGGAAACAGTGACAGCATGCGTCCCAGAATGGCATCACCGGCTTTTGCATGCAGCTGCTGATAAGCAATTGCCCTGATTAGCGCTTCATAAGGCTCTCTTTCCGGTCGGGTCTCATGCCGGCAATGCCCAGTCTTTCTGATATGCTCTGCCCAGTCACTGTCGAGTGATGACAAAAACAATTCAGCATCACGGCAGACGTCCCGGGTCAGAACCGTGGCGGTGGTTGTATTATTCACTGTTGTATCCTGAAATCGTCTGGCAAGTTGTCGTAAGGGCCTTATTCAGGCCAGGCAGGTTACGCCGCTTTGTTCCAACAGGTATACCCCGCCATCATTGAGATGTAATTCCCGCAACCCTTCATGAGTAATCGCCCAGCGGGCCTGGTCAGCGGCGACCAGACTGTCAAAATAAGCGATGACAAGCTGCCTGGCGAGGTCCTTTGGGGGGAGATCATGATAGGGGGGCTGGAGGTTCATTTTCAGTATTGTTCCCGTCTGTTATCTGGAGGGGCAGCATTTTATGGTTCCCGGCTTACCGTCAGTCACCATCAATCATCCTGCCCTGCGGAAGGTGAAATTAATCCGTCGCGATCCTAATAAAGGGTGCGGATTATCTTTGAGTGGCATGACGCCGTGGTAACGAAGCCGGTCAACGCCTCCCCACACCATGACATCACCGTGCTGAAGGAACACTCTTTGTGTTGGATCGCTGCGGGCATTCCCTCCGAACAAAAATATTGCAGGCATGCCGAGAGAGACCGAAACGATAGGAAAACGAAAATCGCGTTCGTTTTTGTCCTGATGCAATGACAGTTTACTGCCAGGCAGATACTGATTTATCAAACAGGCATCCGGAATAAACGCATTGAAGCCCGCCTCTCTGGCCGCTTCAGTCGCAAGTCGGGTAAAAACCAGAGGCATCGGCGGCCAGGCGTTACCGGAGTCCGGATCCTGTGTGGTGTATTGATATCCTCGCCGATGGGTGGTCCAGCCCAGGGCACCACAGTTTGTCAGGCCGACTGACATGGCATACCCGCCGGGAGTCACCATGTTTCGGAAGGGAGAGAGCTTGCACACCTGTTCTATCTCCGGGATCAACTGAGAGATATAAGGCAATGCGAAACCTCCCAGTAAATATGCCTGCTCTCCCAGTAGGATCCGGCGAGGAGGTGCTGTTTCTTCAAGCATTTCAGGAAACTGCATCTTCACCTCGCATCATGAAATATAATACCCATCGTATACCGGTGGCCCCGGGTGATCCGGCTGACACCGTGTCGCATCGCGACTTTCCCCGGCTTGCGTCCGCCAAATACTGGCCTCTGGTTAACCGTAAACACAACGGCATCACCTTTGTTCAGCGCTACAACTTCAGCCCGCCGACTGCGCGATGCCTGTTCTGTCATCACAAACTCGCCTCCGTCAAAATCAATACCCGGCTCAGACAATAAAATAGCAACCTGTATCGGGAAGACATGCTCGCCGTACAAATCTTGATGCAGGCAGTTGTAATCACCAACACCGTACTGCAAAAGTAGCGGGGTGGGTCGGGTTTGCCCGGCTGAATGACAGTGTCGAATATAGTCATCCAGTTCCGCAGGATATGCGTTCTCGATGCCCAGATAGCGGTTCCATCGGTTTGCCAGTGGTGCAATACAGGCATACAGGGAATGGCGTAGTTCATCGAGCAGGCTCGGTAAAGGGTAAGAAAAATACTGGTATTCGCCACGACCAAAGCCGTGACGGGACATAATGATCCGGGCCCGGAAACCTTCTTTCTGTCCGTATAACGCAGAAAGTGCATCACACTGTTCGGGGGATAACAGCGTCGGTAACACCGCGTTGCCGAAGTCGTCAAGTGAACGGGCTGCCGCCTCCCAGTTATAGCGTTGTGCCAGAGATGTGCAGGGAGAATGATTGATGTTCATTGCCGCGCCCCCGGGGCGCTGTGAGCAGCCTCAAATGCCAGCAGCGCGCGTTTTCGCTCCACGCCCCAACGGTATCCAGACAGGGAACCGTCCTGCCGGACCACACGGTGACAGGGGATCGCTACCGCCAAAATGTTTGCCGCACAGGCTCCGGCAACCGCGCGGGCGGCATCAGGCGAGCCTATAATGGCAGCAATCCGGCTGTAGCTCCGGGTCGCGCCGACAGGAATGTCACAGAGTGCTTTCCAGACCTGCTGTTCAAACACCGCTCCACCAATATCGAGGGTCATTTCTCCCTCGACTACGTTATTTTCAATCAGATCCTTAACCTGTTGAACCTGACGAGTCAGCGTTGCAGGAGATTCCGCCGTCTCCGCGCCTGGGAACGCCTGTCTGAGTTGCGTAATGAGATTAGATTTGTCATCGGCCAGAAAAATGGCACAAATCCCGCGTGTAGTACATCCGACCAGAACCAAACCAAACAGACTGGTTGTCACGGCATAAAGTATGGGCTCGCTAATGACGTCGTTTTTGGCTCGGAACAGATACTGTATTGTGGTATTCGCTTCAGGTTTCATTTTTCACCTCAATGTCTGATTGACACTTTCAGCATAACGATGGCCCCTGGTGTTAAATATCCGCTTATTGCGATCAAATTTTTTACTATCAAAAAGCGGTAAGGAACTCGATGAAGCCAGACCAGCCACGACCAGACAATGGTCGTACAATGCCCTGTTGATGAAAAAAGCCCGCTATGCGGGCTTTTTTCATCAACAGGGTAACGACTCAGGAAATATCGCGTGTTGGAACAATTAAACTGAGCTGAGTCAGGGCTGCAACCCCGTCGTCCAGTCCCCGTTCTTCAACAATTTTGCCATCGATGATTTTCAGAATAGTGATCCCGGTAAAATGCATTTTACGACCGGTCGCTGGAGGTAACCCGCCCACAAGAAAATCATTATGTGCCGGTCCGGTGTGGGTACCGCCGCCTTCCCATTGGCCCACTACGTAGTCACCTTCAGCGATAAGATCTGCTGTTCCCCAAAAGTTCAGATCGGGAAATGCTTTGCGAAAATCCGTCATGAACGCTTTGATATCGGCATGACCGTGTCGTGGCTCATGCAATGAGTAGTGCAGTACCATATCAGGAGAAGCTAATTCATCCACCACAGACAGGTCCGGGGTTTCTCCCCAGAATTCAGTAAACCAACGCCCGACGATAGCTTTGTTTTGCTCTTGTTTCGAACTCATTTTGGATCCCTCTGTTAATGTTTTGATTCATCACCGGTGTATTTAACCGGCTTATTTATAAATTAATGCTCAGGCTATTAAATAAAACTCTGTTTCTTGCTTCTTAATTGATTAAGTTACGCACAAGCCGGGTGAGCCTTTCTAGATGACTATCACGAATGCCATTAGCCTGAAGCCCTTCATGGGTCCTGAAAAGATAATCTGCGGCGCTTCCAAGTCCACCTGAAGCTACAGATAAATGTTGCGCAATCGCGTTTTCAACAAGATCTCCAACGTACCTTGGGTGTTCAGAGTCAATGGTGAAAGCCAGCGCCCAGCCAAAGGGTATGTCATTGTGATCCGTTATCTGTACCCAGCGCGGTATATAACCGCTACATATCATTTCTCTGCGCCAGAGCAGCGATAACTCCTGATAAATATTGCCTTCTGAGATCCGGTATGCGGTACCATCACAAAATCCGGCCTTATCAAGGGCCAGCATTAATCCCGGCTGCTGGGCCGTTGCCCGTAGTGCAGTAATTGACAGGCAAAATTTGCGATGCCATCCATTAATTCTGGCAAACTTCCTTTCTGCATACTGAATCGCTGGATTCCAGACCAGAGAGCCATAGCCAAAAATCCATAAATCACCATCGGGCCTGGACTTCATCAGCTCGTCAATGGACTGCTGTTGTTTTGCTTCTGGTATCAACTCCTGTTCTGGGTCGTCTTTTATTACCAGCTCATTGATAAGGCTGAACTGTAAAACCTCTCTTTTCAGTACGGGGTCTGAAACGCGGGTATTGCTAAATTTTTTCTCGCGGAGCTGAAGGGTATTGAAAATCATATTAACCTCATCGTCACTCATATCCTGATAAGGTTAATAATGGTCGTTAATAATAATAAAATATCTCCGTTCCTTGCTAGAAAACTAAATTATGAGCATTCAGATATAAGCAGAAGATAACCATGAAAACGTTAAGATCAGGAAGGGGTGACGGTAATTCCTGAGTGGAATTCATCTCATTGCTAAATTATTCCGCCAATAAATACATTTGAATATATGCCCAGGTTCCGGCCTGAAACATCGAACATAGATACTGAACCGACTCACATCAATGCGCTGTTTTTAAATACAACACAAGCGCATTTTAGTCATCACAACCATGAAGAAAGTCCGGGGTGAGACGTTCCTTCCGGAAAATTTTTAGGGTGTGGATGATGACGTCAGATGTTCGCAGGTTTTTACGCCCAGAAACGTTTTTTATCTGCCGGGACA
Source organism: Serratia grimesii NBRC 13537 (assembly GCF_001590905.1). GTDB lineage: Bacteria > Pseudomonadota > Gammaproteobacteria > Enterobacterales > Enterobacteriaceae > Serratia > Serratia grimesii. The sequence goes on along the minus strand of NZ_BCTT01000002.1, from coordinate 179,870 downwards.
CACAAAACCGGGCAGGATACTCACTGTCGCATCTGCTCATAACGGAGAACCTGCCTGATGATACGTACCTGCCTGCGGGCAGCTCTCTTGCTTTGCCTGACGCCGTTTGCCGCCAACGCCACTGAGTGCTGTATTTTCTTGCAGCAGCCACAGTTGTCACAGGTAAAAACACAGACTCAGGGGGATGCCAACTATCAACGTTTGATACGTGATGCCGACAGTGCATTGCAAAAGCCGTTGCTCAGCGTCACTGATAAAGGCCTGACGCCGCCGAGCGGAGACAAGCATGACTATCTGAGTCTGGGGGCTTATTGGTGGCCAGATGCGAATAAACCGAACGGGTTACCCTGGGTTCGTCGCGATGGGCAGGTGAACCCGGCCAGTAAAAATGCGCAAAGTGATGGGGTACGCTTAGCAGAGTTCACGCAGCGCGTACAGACGCTAGCACTGGCGGGGTATTTCTCCGGCCAACAACGTTACAGCGATCGGGCGATTGCCCTGATTCGTACCTGGTTCATCGATCCATCAACACGGATGAACCCAAATCTCAATTATGCCCAGGGTATTCCGGGCCGTGACAGTGGGCGCGGTAATGGCATTCTCGATGGGCGCTATTTTGCCACCCGCATTATCGACAGCCTGTTATTACTGCAACAGACGCCGGGGTGGACGGCGCAAGATGAAAGCCAGATGCAACAATGGTTTGATCGTTACCTCGATTGGTTGTTACACAGCCCTGCCGGTAAGCAGGAGGCTGCCGCAAAGAATAATCACGGCAGTTGGTATACCGTACAGGTAGCAGGCATTGCTGCCTGGCTCGGGCGTGATGATGTCGTGCGTGATATGACCGAGTTGATGCAGCATAAGTTGGATTTGCAGCTTGCCGTCAATGGTTCCCAGCCTCAGGAGTTGCTGCGCACTCGCTCTTTCCATTACAGCTATTTTAACCTACAGGCGTTGGTGTTGATGGCGGTGGTGGCACAGCGGCAAGGCATTGATCTCTGGCATTACCGTACGGAACAGGGCAGTTCATTATTAGCCGCTCTGGATTTTATGGCTCCGTATGTTGACGCGGCGCATCCGTGGCCTTACCCGAGTCTGGATCGAGTCGGGGTTCGTATCGTTCCGTTGCTGATCCAAACCGACAGCATGCTGAAAACTACGCGCTATCAAGCGGTGATTGAAAAGGCGCAATTTGATGCTGCGCAATGGCAAGGGAAAGAAAGCTACGTGCGGGGGGCGGTGAAAGAAGCGATGCAACAAAGCTGGTTGGAAGCGGGGCGCGAACCGGTCGCGCCCCAATAGTTTACTCGGTGGAGGATGTTTCCCCCTTGCCAGCCAGTAGACTGAGGAAGTCGTACTTTTCCTTCAACTCTTTCTCTGCGGCCTGATACAGCGCACTGGCGACCTCCGGCTGTTGTGAGTTCAGGCGACGGAAGCGCTGCTCTTTTAGCAGGGTTTCGGTCAGGTTGCTGTTTGGCGGCCGGGAGTCCAGCGCCAGCGCAGGTTTGCCCTCATCGGCGCGGCGCGGGTCGAAGCGATACAGTGGCCAGAAACCGGTGGCGGTCAGTTGTTTCATCTGATCGTGGCTGAGTGCCAGATCGTAACCGTGCTCTTCACAGGGGCTGTAGGCGATAATCAGTGACGGGCCTGGATAGGCCTCAGCTTCCTGAATCGCCTTCACCGTTTGGTTGAGCTGTGCACCCAACGAGATTTGTGCCACATACACATGACCGTACATCATCATGCTGACACCTAAGTCCTTACGTGCCTTGCGCTTGCCGTGCTCACCGAATTTGGTGACTGCGCCCAACGGAGTGGCTTTCGACTGTTGGCCACCGGTGTTGGAATAGCATTGGGTATCCAGCACCAGTACGTTGATGTTCTCGGTCAGGCTGAGGACGTGATCCAACCCCCCAAACCCAATGTCATAAGCCCAGCCATCGCCGCCAATCAGCCAGATAGACTTATCCACCAGATAATCGGCGTCGGTTGCCAGTTGGCGTGCGTCGTTACCTTCGATTTTCGCCAACAGGCCGCGCAGTTCAGCGATCTGTTTACGACGTGGTTCTGGTGCGATATCCACCATTTGCAAGGCATTAACCAACTGTGTCGGCAACTGCGGCGCCAGTGTGTTCAACAGGCGCAACACGCGGCTGCGGTGCTGGTCGACGGTCAGGCGGAAGCCCAGACCAAATTCTGCGTTATCCTCGAACAACGAGTTGGCCCAGGCTGGTCCACGGCCTTCGGCATTGGTGGTGTAAGGCGTGGTGGGCAGGTTACCGCCGTAAATAGATGAGCAGCCGGTGGCGTTGGCAATCAATAGCCGATCGCCATAAAGTTGGGTCAAAAGCTTGATGTACGGTGTTTCGCCACAGCCGGAACAGGCACCTGAATATTCGAACAGCGGAGAGATCAGCTGCGACGTGCGAATGTCGATCCGTTCGAGCTGCGCAGGATCGATCTCTGGCAGTTGCAAGAAGAAGTCGTAATGTGCTTTTTCCTCAGCCAGATGCTCCAGGCGTGGCGCCATGTTGATCGCTTTAATGTCCGGATTCTGGCGATCTTTCGCCGGACAGACTTCAACGCACAGGTTGCAACCGGTACAGTCTTCCGGTGCCACCTGCAGCACGTATTTCTGGCCGCGCATATCACGTGCTTTCACATCCAATGATTGCAGTGAGGCAGGGGCATGTTCCATCGCTTCCGGTTGAACCACTTTAGCGCGAATCGCGGAGTGCGGGCAGGCGGCCACGCAGTGGTTACATTGGGTGCACAGATCCGGCTGCCAAATGGGGATATCTTCGGCGATGTTGCGTTTTTCCCACTGAGTGGTGCCAACCGGCCAGGTACCGTCAGGCGGGAAGGCCGATACCGGCAGTGCATCACCGAGTCCGGCCAGCATCGCAGCAGTCACGGTTTTGACAAAGTCAGGTGCAGCGTCGGAGACCACCGGAGGGCGCATTGGGCTGTTGTCGTTAACCGGCTGCAATGGGATCTCAACCAGAGCGTCGAGTGTGGCGGCCAGCGCCTGCCAGTTACGTTCGACAATGTCCTGACCTTTGCTGCTGTAACTGCGGGCGATAGCGTCCTGCAATTGCTGCAACGCGACGTCGCTCGGCAGGATCTGGGTCAGGTGGAAGAACGCCATCTGCATCACGGTATTGATACGTGCCCCGAGCCGGCATTCACGTGCCAGTTTCGCCGCATTGATGATGTAAAAACGCGCCTGACGTTGCAGCAGCACTGCCTGCACTTCCTGCGGTAGACGTGACCATGCTTCTTCGGCACCGTACGGGGTATTGAGCAGGAAGATACCGCCTGGCTTCAAGCGTTCCGCCATCTGGTAGGTGTCGATAAATTGCAACTGGTGGCAGCCCACAAAGTCGGCGCGGTTGACCAGATAGGCCGAGTTGATCGGCCGCTCGCTGACGCGCAGGTGTGACACTGTCAGGCCGCCGGCCTTTTTCGAGTCGTAAACAAAGTAACCCTGTGCGTACATCGGTGTGCTGTTACCGATGATTTTGATGTTGTTCTTGGTGGCGGATACGGAACCATCGCTGCCCAAACCGTAGAACAGCGCCTCCAGCGAAGCACGCTGCGGTAGGGTGTCTTCACTGAGAGGTAAAGAAAGGCCGGTTACATCATCGAAAATGCCGACGGTAAAGCGCGGGCGCGGTTTATCCAATGCCAGTTCGTTAAATACTGCCAATGCGCAGTCTGGTCCGAACTCTTTTGAGGACAACCCGTAACGGCCGCCGATCACCACCGGCATACTGGCACGCTCACCACGGCTGAATGCTTCGGCCAGCGCGGTCATCACGTCCAGATATAGCGGTTCCGCCAACGCCCCCGGTTCTTTGGTGCGGTCCAGTACGGCAATTTTTTTTGCAGTCTCCGGCAGAACGCTGAGCAGGTGTTGTGCGGAAAATGGCCGGAACAGCCGGACTTTCAGCACACCAACTTTTTCACCGCGGGTCAGCAGGGCGTCGATCGCTTCTTCACAGGTACCGATAGCGGACCCCATCAGAATCACCACGCGTTCAGCCTGCGGATGGCCATAATACTCAAAAGGCTGGTATGTCCGACCGGTAATTTGGGCGAATTTATCCATGGCATCAATCACATGCTGGCAAGCTGCGTTGTACCACGGGTTGGTGGCCTCACGTGACTGAAAATAAGTGTCCGGATTGGCAGAGGTACCGCGCACCACGGGGTGGTCTGGCGACAGCGCGCGGCTGCGATGTGCATCAATCGCATCCTGCGGCAGCATTTGGCGCAGAACGTCGTCATTCAGCGGTATGATCTTGTTGATTTCATGCGAGGTACGGAAACCATCAAAAAAGTGAATAAATGGCAGGCGACTGTTGAGGGTCGCGGTTTGAGAAATTAACGCAAAGTCTTGCGCTTCCTGCACATTGCTGGCGCACAGCATAGCGCAGCCCGTCTGGCGTACGGCCATGACGTCGGAATGGTCACCGAAAATTGACAGCGCGTGAGTCGCGATGGTCCGGGCGGCGACATGCAGTACAAACGGCGTCAGTTCACCGGCCAATTTGTACAGCGTCGGGATCATCAACAGCAGGCCCTGTGATGAGGTAAATGAGGTCGACAGCGCCCCGGTTTGTAACGCTCCGTGTACCGTCGCGATCGCACCGCCTTCGGACTGCATTTCCACCACTCGTGGTACGTCTCCCCAGATATTCTGGCGACCGTCACCGGACCAGGCATCCGCTTGCTCTGCCATGGTCGAACTGGGGGTGATGGGGTAGATGGCAATCACTTCGCTGGTGCGATAGGCGACGGAAGCGACTGCATTATTACCATCTGTAGTAATCATCGACTTTACCTTTCATTGCTCAAAAAGCTGCAAAAGTCACCTCTTGCAGTAATTAACAAAGTCTAGCAGAGGGATATATTGGCTCTTTATCGCGTTTGTGTGGCGGATGATAAATCGACAAAAATCGCTGTAAACGGATATTTCTTGAATTAAGATCATGCTGTGATGGAGAATTGTCATCGTTGTTTAACGACAATTTATTTCCGGCACGTCATACTGGTAAACAGGCAAACTTACAGAAGAAAAAACGATGAGTGGATTTATGTATTTGGCCATGGCAATTGTTGCGGAAGTGATCGCGACAACCATGCTGAAAGCCTCTGAGGGCTTTACTCGCCTGTGGCCGTCACTGGTAGTCGTGGTTGGCTACGGTGTGGCTTTCTGGGGGCTGTCGATGGTGGTGAAAACCATGCCTCTGGGTATTGTCTACGCTATCTGGTCTGGTATGGGCATTGTTCTGGTGTCGATTGCTGCAGTATTTGTTTATCAGCAAAAACTGGATCTACCGGCAGTTTTCGGGATGGGATTAATTATTGCCGGTGTACTGGTGATTAATTTACTGTCGAAAACGGCGGCGCACTAATTGTTATTTTAAAGTGAAACACGCCAGCGTGACATTCAGTGACGCTGGCTGAAAGCTTCAGTAATAATAACTGAAAATAACGTATTGATTATACTCACTGCCTTTCACACGGCAGGGTTGTTATTGCAATTTTTATCCTCTGCCTGGCAGCCAACATAAGCACTGTTTTCCTGTCTATGCCCCGAGCCACTCGGCACACCTCAGATCGCCTGTATGCCATCAATCGCCCCTGAATTCGGCTAAGGCCAACCTGCTCTCGGGCCGCGCCCTGGCTGTTCGATATCTGTGCTGCCGACAAGATGGAAAAACCCGGTAACCATAATAATCACTGCGCTGTTCAAATAAACGCCAAATAATTGCAGGAATATATTTTCATTATTTATATATCAGGCTAGATTAAATAGGTTTGCATCAAAGATAACAAAACGCGTCCGCAATAGTGATGCGAGTTATCAGCAATGGCGATTTTACACAGCGAAGTTCCGGGTTCAGGAGTGGAATAATGACAACATCTAAATGGGTGCTGGCCGGCGCCGTACTGCTTTTGGCCGCCTGTAGCAGCAAGAATGAAGAACCAGTCCAGCAGGGCAACAGCGCAAGAATCAATAGCTTACAGACAAGCGCAAACTGCGCCATCGTGGGTGGCGTCACTACCGTGACCCATAATTTGAACGGCGAGGCGATCAGAATGTGCCAGATGCCGAATGGCAAACAGTGCGAAGAATCCACGTTGGGCCAGGGCGCCTGCGCGAGCGCCGGCTAACGGAAAAGAACACCAGGCCGCCGGGCAGCCTGGTGAACAGGGATCACTGCACCCAATCACGCAGTTTATAAACCAGGGTATGGTCACTGCCGCTCAGCGTTAACTGCTGTGCGCTGAGGGTAACTTTTGCCCCATTACCCAGCACATCGCCGATCATGGCATCCCACTGATTGAGCTGCGCATCGGGACACAACATGCGGGTAGAGGCCAGGCCTTTCACCGTCAGTATGCCGTCTCGCAATTGGCCATTGCCGAAGAAGCGGTTACACATGGCACCGGAAACATGCATTGTTTCACCGAACTCAATGTTGGGTCCGTTGCCGCGGTGTGGCTTTACCGCCTCGCCGTCGACGCTCTGCAGCGCAAAATTATGATGTAACAGATCACTTTCTGTGACTGGTTTACCGTTTTTGCTCATTCCACATCCTGCTAACAAGAGCGTTGTTAACGCCACAGCAATGGGCTTCATCATCATCTGTCTTCCTTGCTAAAAACATCAGGCATTGAGCAGATTAGGGCAGTTCTCGCCGCGATCCAGTTGGTTCACGTTTTGCAGCGTGGTTTCCGATATGCTGGTTAGCGCCTCTTCCGTCAGGAAAGCCTGATGACCGGTGAACAACACGTTGTGGCAAGCTGACAGGCGACGGAAAATATCGTCCTGAATCACGTCATTGGATTTGTCTTCAAAGAACAAGTCACGTTCGTTCTCATACACGTCCATACCCAGAGCGCCAATTTTTTGCTGTTTCAATGCATCAATCGCTGCTGAGGAGTCAATCAGGCCACCACGGCTGGTGTTGATGATCATCACGCCATCTTTCATTGCCGAAAAAGCGTCGGTGTTCAGCAAGTGATGGTTTTCCGGCGTCAGCGGGCAGTGCAGGGTGATCACGTCAGACTGTGCGTACAGGGTTTTCAGATCGACATATTCGGCACCCAACTCCAGCGCCTGCTCGCTTGGGTATGGGTCATAGGCCAACAGTTTCATGCCGAACCCTTTGAGAATACGCATGGTGGCGACACCAATTTTACCGGTACCGATTACCCCGGCAGTGCGGTTATGCATATTGAAACCGATCAACCCTTCGAGCGAGAAATTGGCATCACGGGTGCGTTGGTAGGCGCGGTGAATGCGGCGGTTAAGGCACATCATCATCCCTACCGCATGCTCAGCAACCGCTTCTGGTGAATAGGCCGGTACGCGCACCACTTTGATGCCCAACTCTTTGGCGGCATCCAAATCCACATTGTTGAAGCCCGCACAACGCAGAGCCAGGATCTCGACGCCTAATGCTGCCAGCTCTTCGAGGACTTCACGGCTACCGTCGTCGTTGACGAAGATGCAGATGGCTTTACAGCCAGCGGCGTTTTTGGCGGTTTTTTTGCTAAGCAGGAAGTCAAAGAACTCCAACTCATAGCCAAACTGCTGATTCACCAGTTCGAGATATTTACGGTCATACTGTTTAGTGCTGTATATCGCCAATTTCATCGTGGTTTCTCCCGCGTGATTTTGTGATCAATTTAACAGATTTTTGTAAATTCTACAATTGGTTAGCCCGTTTAGGTAACGCTAAAAAGTGGTATGCACCATCACTTGAAGCGGTATCAATTAAAGGTAGCTGGTGACGCTCAAACAGGGAGGATATTCATTGCGTGCAGGAAGGTAAGGGAGGTTGCTCAGCAGAGGCTAAAAAAAATCCCCACGGGGGTGTGGGGAATGGCTTCTCTAGTATAGTTAGCTAGCAGCTGACTTTTGTTAGAATGCTTGCAAGACTATTAATTATCAAAGGTAACGACAATAACAAAAGTCCGAAATAGGTCTCATTCATGTGATGAATATGTAACTAAAACTTACAGTCACCACAGCAATAGCTACAAAAAGGCCGTAAGGGGGTATCTTCGTCGGCCTTGACTTCACCCTATGTCAAATTCATGCCATCATTATTGCTAATTCAGGCATAGACTTACCCTAAACGGCCCTTGGTCCGAAAATAGTGCCTAACTCAGGAATGAAGCAATCATTTAATGACTAAGCGATTGAAAGTATTCATAGGGATTGTGGTGAGCACGCTGATCCTGCTGCTGGCGCTCTGGCAAACGTTGCCGCGTTGGCTACCGCGCGTGCTTTCTCACTGGCTGCCTCAAGGTAGCCAGTTGGTTTTGCAGGGCAAACTGCACTGGCAACAAGGGGCATTGCAGTTGGATGGCGCCCGTTTTTTGGCGCAGGACTGCTTACTTGCCGCCGTCGGACCATCCCGATTGGCTTATCAGCAGGGACGTTGGCAACTGGTCAGCGACAAGCTGACTGTCGATACCGCCTGTTTATCAAAATTGCCTACCAGTGACGCCAACAGTACGCCGCTGGCATTAGACCAATTACAAAAGCAATTACCGCTACTGGATGTCACCATCAAGGATCTTGCCGTGACCCCGTGGCAATACTATGCCGGAAAATTGCAGGTGCGCAGCTCCGCAGAAGGTCAGCATGTCCAGTATCAAGGGCCAAACATCAGCGTTGACGCGTTATTGGACCAACATCAACAATTAACACTCAACGATCTGACCTTGGCTGCGCCCAACAGTCAACAACCACTGCACCTGACCGGTAAGATCGCCATTCCGCTGGATTTGGACAGCATCCCGGCTCAAGGAGCCCTACAGGGCGAGATGCAGACCGGCTATCTGAAAAAACCGTTGCTGTTGGATATGCGCTGGCAACAGCAGCAGGGGGTGCTGACGCTGACGGAAAAGGGAGAAGACAAACCTTTGGCGACGTTGCCGTGGGAAATTAACCCGCAGCAGGTCAGTATTACGCAGGGTGAGTGGCATTGGCCATACAGCCAACAGCCGCTTAACGGTGGGGTGAGCATTGCGCTGCATGACTGGAGCAAAGGGTTTGATGAAACCCAGATCAGCGCTCGTTTGAACGTTATCACCGACGGCCACAACGGCAAAGGCAATGCGGTGCTGACGTTGGGACCGGGCAAGATCGGGCTGATCGACAGCAATCTGCGTTTCCAACTGACCGGTCAGGCGAATCTGGCCGACTTTTCAATGACCGCCTCGATTCCCGGCATCATCAGCGGCACTATCCTTAACCCGACGCTGGTATTACAGCCGGGGTCGTTGTTGCGCCTGTGGGGTAACGCCACGCCAGAAATGAAGCTGGAAGAGGCACGTTTGCCATTGGCTGGCGTAAAAGTCACGGCTGCCGGTATTACGGGGCGTTTGCAGGCCATTATTAACGCCAGTGACAGCTACTGGGGCCGTTTCAAACTGCATCTGGATGGCAAGGCACAAGATTTTTGGCCGGATCACGGCAATTGGCAATGGCGCTACTGGGGCAATGGGCAGTTGCCACCGCTGCAAGCTGCCTGGGATGTCGCCGGCAGTGGCAGTTGGCAGGACAGCACGCTGATTCTTGATCGCCTTTCTACCGGTTTTGATCACTTGAAGTACAGCATCGTGACGGTAGACGCGCCACGCCTTAGTCTCAGCCAACCATTGCGATGGCAGCGTGATGAACAAGCACCTGCGTTCAATGGTGAAGTGCAACTGGTTTCAGGCAAGGTGAGTTTCACCAACGGGGGGTATTTGCCGGCCCCTGTACTGTCACTGCAACTCCAGGGCAAAACGCCGGACAGCTTCCAATTACAAGGAAAGCTGCAAGCGGAGAAAATTGGGCCGATCGCGTTACGTGGCCGCTGGGACGGTGAGCGTCTACGCGGAGAAGGCTGGTGGCCTAAACAATCGCTGAACGTGTTCCAACCGCTGATTTCACCCGATCTGAATATCAAACTGCGCGATGGCGAGTTTTATGCCCAATCTGCATTTTCCGCGGCGCGGGAACAAGGTTTTGAAGCTGGCGGTCACTGGGTGGTGAAAAATGGTGGCATGTGGCTGAAAGACGGCGAGATGAGTGGGCTGGACTTTGTCATGTCTTACCGGCTGAAAAACCATCTGTGGCAGTTGGGTGCCAAGCGACCGGTGATGTTGCGGATCAAATCGTTCAGTAACCTGTTCGATATGCAGAATATCACTGCCGATCTTCAAGGTACCTATCCTTATAGCGATCCCGCGCCGCTGACGTTGAGTAATGTTGGTATGGACGCATTGAATGGGCATATCAGCCTGTCGGCACTGCGAATGCCCCAGCATGACGCTGCGGTGTTGAAGTTAGACAAGGTAGATCTCAGTGCTTTGTTTACCGCGCTGAAGCCAAAACAGTTTGCGATGTCCGGACGTGTTGATGGCGAGTTACCCTTGTACCTGAATCACCCTAAATGGCTGGTACATAACGGTTGGATCGCTAACTCAGGCATGTTGACGCTACGGCTGGACAAGGACATGGCCGATGCGATTGGCAGCAATAATCTGGCGACCGGTGCAGCGATTGATTGGCTGCGCTATATGGAGATCAATCGCTCTCAGGCTCGCGTTGATCTCGACAACCTCGGTGAGTTGACGCTGAAAGCCCGAATTGACGGCGTCAATCCGCAAAAAAGCGCCAAACGAGAGGTTATCCTGAACTATAGCCATCAAGAAAACGTGTTTCAGCTTTGGCGCAGTTTGCGCTTTGGCGACAATTTACAGGAGTGGCTTGAGCAGGCCCTCTCAAAACCTGGGGAACAACCATGAAAATTATTAGCGGACCTTTGCTGGTTGCCGCGCTGAGCATGTCTATGCTGAGTGGCTGCGTGCCGCGCATCGAGGTCGCGACACCTAAAGATCCGATCACCATCAACATGAACGTGAAGATCGAACACGAGATTCACATCAAAGTGGATAAAGATGTAGAGAATCTGCTGAAAGACCAAAGCGGTTTGTTCTAGGAGCCAACATGAAAAAACGTTACTTAGGCTTGATTGGCGCCGGTTGGTTGTTCAGCAGCATGGCGATGGCACTGACACTTGATGAGGCCAAACAGCAGGGGCGTGTGGGTGAAACGCTCAGCGGTTATATCGCACCGGTGAAGCAGGATGCTGAAACACTGACACTGGTGAAAAATATCAATGCCGGGCGCACCGAGAAATACCAGCAAGTCGCGGATGGCAACCATATTGCTATCGACGATGTAGCGCGTATGGCGGGTCAGAAATTGGTGTCGCGTGCCCCCGCTGGGGAGTATGTGCGGGGCATTAACGGCCAGTGGCTGAAAAAATAAAAAAAGCGCGCCATCAGGCGCGCAATAAAATACAGCATTGGATTTTTATGAGGGTAGTGCAGGTTTGACAGGACTTGGGTCATTCTGTTGTAGCTTTGCAGGGGCATAACACCCCTGCGTGGGTCATCAGGCAGCGACAACCTGTGCCAGCACGGCCTTGGCATCGGCTTGCGCTTTAGTCGCGACGTCTGGGCCGTAGGCGATGCCTTCCGCGAACACGAACTCAACGTCAGTGATACCGATAAAGCCCAGGAACAGACGCAGGTAAGGTTCTACCAGGTCAGTTGGTGTACCTTTGTGAATGCCGCCGCGGCTGGTCAGGATGATGGCGCGTTTACCTTTCACCAAGCCTTCAGGGCCATTTTCGGTGTAGCGGAAAGTGACGCCGGCACGGGCAATCAGGTCGAAATAGTTTTTCAGCTGGGTCGGGATGTTGAAGTTGTACATCGGTGCTGCCATAACGATAGTGTCATTGGCCTGCAGTTCAGCGATCAGCTCATCGGACAACGCCAGTGCTTCGATTTGACGCGGAGTCAGCGGCGCATCGGAAGGGCGCAGCGCGCCAACCAGTTCACCGTCCAGCACCGGAATCGGCTGTGCAGCCAAGTCACGCACGGTGATGGTGTCGTTGCCATGGGTATTGGCCCACTGTTCAACGAAGAAATCGGCCAGTTGGTTTGACTGAGAATAGCCCGCCAGGATGCTTGATTTGAGAACCAATACTTTGCTCATCGGTAATTCCTTACGTTATGACAGTGACATCAGGACGAAGCGTCCCTTGCATGCAGTACACTGTATTCACATTTTTTCACCAGTGATAGCGCAATATTTCGAGACCTTTGTTCGATTTTATTGAATAAGCTGTTGAGACATAAACTGCGGGATTATGGGGAGAAAGCGGCTTGTGATATTCTGCGCGGCTAAAGCTGAAAAATGGCTAAAACATCATTATACCGTTGCTAATGCTTGATACAGCAGCGATGAAACAAGGAATACCGAACGTGAAATCTCCGCTCGCGGCATTGTCTGCCCAACTGGGCGAGCTGATGCTCCGTGATCAACAACGCCTGCAACGTCGGCTGCAGGGCGCACGAAAAATCAAAAATCCCGATGCTCAGTTGACGGCGGCTGTTGAAATCGAAAGTGACATAGCCACTGCGCTGCGTAAAGTGCAGTCTCGTGCGGCGACATGCCCAAAAATCACTTACCCGGAAAACCTGCCCGTCAGCCAGAAAAAGCAGGATATTCTGCAGGCCATCCGCGACCATCAAGTGGTGATTGTCGCCGGTGAAACCGGCTCGGGGAAAACCACCCAGTTACCGAAGATCTGCCTGGAGTTGGGGCGTGGGGTGAAGGGGCTGATTGGCCATACTCAGCCACGACGTTTGGCAGCACGTACTGTCGCAAACCGTATTGCCGACGAGCTGGAAACGCCGTTGGGCGGGAGCGTCGGTTATAAGGTGCGCTTTAACGATCAGGTAGGGGAAAATACCCTGGTCAAGCTGATGACCGACGGTATCCTGCTGGCTGAAATCCAACAGGATCGGCTGCTGATGCAGTACGATACGCTGATCATCGATGAGGCGCATGAACGTAGCCTGAACATCGACTTCATCCTCGGTTACTTGCGTGAGTTGTTGCCAAAGCGCCCTGATCTTAAAGTGATCATCACCTCGGCGACTATCGATCCACAGCGATTTTCGCGTCATTTTAATAACGCACCAATTATCGAAGTCTCCGGGCGTACGTATCCGGTGGAGGTGCGTTATCGTCCCGTGGTGGATGACGCAGATGATACCGATCGCGATCAACTGCAGGCGATTTTCGATGCGGTGGATGAGCTCGGCCGCGAAGGACCGGGGGATATCCTGATCTTTATGAGCGGTGAGCGCGAAATCCGCGATACTGCCGACGCGCTGAACCGCCTGAATCTGCCACACACTGAAGTCTTGCCCCTGTATGCTCGCCTGTCGAACAGCGAACAGAACCGAGTCTTCCAGTCGCACCATGGTCGGCGTATTGTGCTGGCGACCAACGTGGCAGAAACCTCACTGACTGTCCCGGGTATCAAGTACGTCATTGACCCGGGCACAGCACGTATCAGCCGCTACAGTTTCCGTACTAAGGTGCAGCGTCTGCCGATCGAACCGGTGTCGCAAGCCTCGGCCAACCAACGTAAGGGCCGTTGTGGCCGCGTATCGGACGGTATTTGTATTCGCCTGTATGCGGAACAAGACTTCCTGTCACGGCCTGAGTTTACCGATCCAGAAATTCTACGTACCAACCTGGCGTCAGTCATCTTGCAGATGACCTCACTCGGGTTGGGCGACATCGCGGCCTTCCCGTTCGTAGAAGCACCGGATAAGCGCAATATTCTGGATGGCGTGCGCCTGCTGGAAGAACTGGGGGCGATTAAAACAGCGGAAAATGGCCATTACCAGCTCACGCCGCAAGGGCGTCAATTGGCGCAGTTACCCATTGATCCACGGTTAGCCCGTATGGTGCTGGAGGCACAAAAGAGTGGCAGCGTGCGCGAGGTGATGATCATCACCGCGGCGTTGTCGATCCAGGATCCGCGTGAACGTCCAATGGACAAACAGCAGGCGTCGGATGAAAAGCATCGCCGTTTCGCTGATAAAGACTCCGACTTCCTGGCCTACGTTAATCTGTGGGACTGGCTGAAAGAGCAGCAAAAAGAACACTCTTCCAGCCAGTTCCGCCGGCTGTGTCGCAATGACTTCCTGAACTACCTTCGGGTACGTGAATGGCAAGATATTTACACCCAATTGCGTCAGGTGGTGAAAGAGTTGGGGCTGCCGGTTAACAGTGAGCCTTCTGATTATCGCAGCGTGCATACCGCGCTGTTGACTGGCTTGCTATCACACATCGGCCAGAAAGATGCTGACAAACAGGAGTTCACCGGCGCCCGCAACGCACGTTTCTCGATCTTCCCTGGCTCAGGCCTGTTCAAGAAACCACCGAAGTGGACCATGGTGGCTGAGCTGGTGGAAACCAGCCGCCTGTGGGGACGTATTGCCGCACGGATCGAGCCTGAGTGGATAGAACCGCTGGCTCAGCATTTGGTGAAGCACAGTTACAGCGAGCCGCACTGGTCGAAATCCCAGGGCGCGGTGATGGCCAGTGAAAAAGTGACGCTGTTCGGCTTGCCGATTGTCGCTGCGCGCGCGGTCAACTACAGCACCATTGATCCTTTATTGTGCCGCGAATTGTTTATCCGCCATGCACTGGTAGAGGGCGACTGGCAAACGCGACATGCGTTCTTTAGTGCCAACCTCAAGTTGCGAGCCGAAGTCGAAGAGCTGGAACACAAATCGCGTCGCCGCGACATTCTGGTGGATGACGAGACCCTGTTCAGCTTCTATGACCAGCGCATCCCGAATGATGTGGTGTCCGGACGCCATTTTGACAATTGGTGGAAAAACGCCAGTAAGCAGAATGCGGATCTGCTCAGCTTTGAAAAAGAGATGTTGATCAAGGACGGTGCCAATCAGGTCAGCGCGCTGGATTATCCGAACACGTGGTATCAAGGCAATCTCAAATTACGTCTGACGTACCAATTTGAACCAGGCACCGACGCCGACGGCGTTACGGTACATATTCCGTTGCCAATTCTTAATCAGGTAGAAGAAAAGGGCTTTGAATGGCAAATTCCGGGTGTTCGCCGTGAACTGGTGATTGCCTTGATTAAGTCGTTACCAAAACCCGTGCGCCGCAACTTTGTACCGGCGCCCAATTACGCTGAAGCCTTCCTTGGGCGAGTAACTGCGCTGGAATTGCCGTTGCTTGATGCGTTGGAGCGCGAACTGCGTCGCATGACAGGCGTGACGGTGTCACGTGAAGATTGGCAATGGGATCAGGTGCCCGATCACCTTAAGATGACGTTCCGGGTTGTGGGTGAAAAACACAAAACCCTGCTTGAAGGTAAAGATCTGACGGCCCTGAAATTGCAATTGAAAGACAAGGTGCAGGAAACGCTATCTGCGGTGGCGGACGATGGGTTGGAACAAAGCAATCTGCATATTTGGAGTTTTGGCACACTGCCGGCGTTTTATGAGCAGAAACGCGGCGGCTATTCGATGAAAGCTTATCCGGCACTGGTGGACGAAAAAGACAGCGTAGCAATCCGCCTGTTCGACAGCGAACAAGAGCAGCAACAAGCAATGTGGCAAGGTACACGCCGCTTACTGTTACTGAATATTCCTTCGCCAATCAAATATCTGCATGAAAAACTGCCTAACAAAGCCAAGTTGGGGCTGTACTTCAACCCTTACGGCAAAGTGTTGGATTTGATCGACGACTGCATTTCATGTGGCATCGACAAATTGATCGCAGAACATGGCGGCCCGGTGTGGCAAGAGGAAAACTTCGCCCGCTTGCAGGAATTGGTGCGCGGTGAGTTGAATGAAACAGTGGTTGGGGTCGCCAAACAGGTTGAACAAATCCTGACTGCGGTGTTTAACATCAACAAACGGTTGAAAGGCCGGGTAGATATATCGTTGGCGCTGGCGCTGTCAGATATCAAAGCCCAGCTTGGCGGCTTGGTGTATCGCGGTTTTGTGACCAACAACGGTTGGAAGCGTTTGCCGGATACGCTGCGGTATCTGCAGGCGATTGAACGTCGTCTGGAGAAGCTGGCTATCGATCCACACCGCGATCGTGCACAGATGATACGGGTGGAGCAGGTGCAGCAGGCTTGGCAACAGTGGCTGAATAAGCTGCCGCCGAAGCGACAGCAGGATGATGAGGTAAAAGAGGTGCGCTGGATGATAGAAGAGCTGCGCGTGAGCTTGTTCGCTCAGCAATTGGGTACGCCTTATCCTATCTCTGACAAGCGTATCTTGCAGACTATCGAGCAGCTTTCAGGCTAAGTGGCGTAAAAAGGCAGCCTGCACAGCAGAGGCATAGCAGGCTGCAGCATAACAGGGTTGCGGCCAGGCTTTGTCCTACGGCGGCTAAAGACAGTCCGGCGCCAATCAACAGATAGTAGAGCAGGCCGAAAACGGCTCCGGCGGTGCCGAGCTGATGCCGGTAACGGTGTAGTGCCTGGCTTAACACGTTGGGGATCGCCAACCCGAAAGCCACGGTGATGAGTGTGCAAGGCAACAGCAGCATCAGACTGTGCTGCCAGAAAACCAAGGCCAGTGCGGCACTGAGCGCCAGCAGACTGCCAAGCAGGATTTGTTTTTTTGCACTGATACTTTTGAACAGTAAATAGCGGTTCAGTAATGCGCCAAGCAGACTGCCTAACGCTAATGCGATGCCAGAGTAGCCGAATTGCTGGCTGCTCAGGCCCAGTTGTTCGAAGATGAACGGTGCCAGGCTGAAGTAGCTGAACACCATGACATTAAAACCGGCGACTAATAACGCGGAATACCAGATATGTTTGTCGCGTAAGATAGCCCAGCCATTGCCCGCCGCTGTTGTCTTGATTGCGACTGCGGTCTGTCGCGTCTCCGGCAGGGCGTACCAGCACCAAACCAATAAAATCAACGCCAGCAACCACTGAGCGGCAAATATCGCCAGACTGCCGCCCCAACCGACGAGCATCCCACCGGCTAACATGCCCAGTACCGGACTGACCGACAAGGCGATACCAACGGTCGAGAAAACATTGCCTAGCGCAGACCCTTGGTAGACATCGCGCAGCATGGTTTGCGTCACGATGGAGCCGACCGCCGCGCCGAAAGCAATGGTAGCGCGAGCGCTCAACAGCCAGGTGAAATGCTGGCTCAGCAACGCGATAACCGCGCCAACAAGATAAATCGCCAAACCCGCCAGCATAGTTATCCTGCGACCAAGTCGATCGCACATTACCCCCCAGAATGCGACACCGAAAGCAAAAGCAAAGAAATAGATCGACAGTGTTTGGCTGGCCTGAGCGGCGCTGACATTGAAATCGACGCGTATTGCCGTGAGCGCAGGGCTGTAGAGGGTTTCGAGCACCTGTGGGGCCATGATAGTGACCACTATCAATGGCAGGGGGAAGCGTGACATGGAAATGAACCTTTGTGGTGAATAATCGCGTCAGTATAGGGAAAGACAAAATGTTCAATTACAATCATAAGAACAAAAAACAACGAAAAAAGGACATCGGTGATGGCATTGATTACCCAGCAGGCTGTTTTTGACCCAGACGCCTGGTTGGCGCCGGTGTTAGGTATCGCGGCGGAGTTAGTCCGGCATGACTCGGAAGATCATGTGCATCAACGTGCGCAGTTGCTGTATGCGCCACGCGGGTGCATGACGGTGACACTGGCCGATCGCTGGTTGATCTTGCCGCCAACGCGCAGTTTATGGATCCCCGGTGGTATCCGGCATCGGGTTCAGCTTCGTGGGCAGGTTGCCTACCGCTCGATCTATCTGGATCCGTCATTGGTGCCGGCTATGCCGCAAGAATGTGCTGTATTGGCGGTCAATCCTTTATTGGCAGCAGTGGTGGAGCGTATAGCCTATTGGCCATTCAATTTGGCTATGGAGTGCCGTACGGCGCAGGACTTGCTGCCGGTCCTGGTGAATGAGCTCCATGCAGCGCGGTTGGAGAACACTGGTCTGATGCTGCCCCGAGACCGACGTCTGGCGCATTGGCTGGAAAAACTTGACGGGTGCGATGAATTGCCGGGGTTGGCGAAATTGGCACAGACGCTAAATCTGCATGCCAAAACGCTGACACGCATTTTCCAACGCGAGAGCGGATTGAGTTATCAGCAATGGAGTCAGCAATGGCGGTTGATGCGAGCGATTGAGCTGTTGGCGGAAATGCCGTCGGTCAGTTCAGTGGCGCAGCGTTTGGGTTTTTCCAGTGACAGTGCTTTTATCGCTTTCTTTCGCCAGTTTACCGGCACGACACCCAAGCGGTTTATGAAAGGAGATGAGAGAGAAGAAACCGGCGTGGGCACCCACGCCGGAGGGGAATAGCTTATTTTCCGGCAGCCAATGCGTCGAGCGCATCACGAATGCCGGTGACTGCCAGTGCTCGGTTATCAGCACGGTAACGATCTTTGGCCGCCGGTGCTGAACTTTGAATGGCAATCAACGACCAACCATCGGCTGTTTTCAGTAGTAACGGAGAGCCGCTATCGCCAGGGAGAGTGTCGCACTGATGCGACAGAACGCCTTGTTGTGCCCAACCCGTCACTTTACAGTTTTGGTGGCTATAAAGGTCATCCAAATGATCTTCCGGATATCCAGCCTGAGTAATTAACCGCTTGGCTTGCTTCATTGCCTGGGTCAGCGCCTTGCTGTCGCCTTGCCACAGTGGCAGCGGTTTAATCGGCAAGGTGTTTTTATCCTTCAAGCGAATCAGCGCAAAATCATAGGCCGCCGCCGCGGGTGGAACGATCCAGCCATCGCCGTCAGGTTTGAGCTTTTTACCCAGTTTGCGGTCAACCAACGTTTCAATATTGCTTGTTTGATATTTCCACGTTTTATTACCAGCAACAAAACGCAGCGCGATAGCTTTGTCCAGTTGGCCCGGTGGTGCCAGTACGCAATGACCGGCAGTGAGTGCCAGATGAGGGGATATTAGCGTGGCAGTACACAGGTTACCGCTGGCGGTTTCCACTTGTCCAATCGCTTGCCACGGCCAACCGTCGGTTTCCGTGACCTTAACGCGTTCATCTTTGCCAAAAAATAGGCGGGTTTGCTCAGCGGCCGACGCATCGGATGGGCTATCTGCCCGAGCTGAGAGGGAGAGTGCGAGCGGAAATGAGCACAGCAACAACAAAACGGTTATGCGCATAAGTTTCTTGCCTGGAAAATACGGGTCATCCATAAACACACTGAATGGTAACTATAGACTGATTTCGTTGCCGTGTGGATGGGCAGTGATTGATTTTTCAATAATTTCTAATCCAGAAAGGCTGTGCAGCTACAGATAAAAAAAGGCGGTGATCAGTCCGCAGAGGATCAGAGTGGCCAGAATAATTTCAAATAAGTAGCGACGCAGCATGATGAGAACCCCCGATGAAAAAACACCCGGCGAACCGGGTGTTGGAAAACTCAAGCCTGGACTGGTGAGGGGAGCCTCACATCAGATTGCTGTTACGCAGCTTTTTTATGGCTGGATTTTTTGTGGTGTTTTTTGGCTGCCTGCGCTTTCTGAGCAGGGGCTTTTTTAGCGGTGGCTTTGTGGTGCTTTTTAGCCGCTTGCGCTTTTTGTACCGGGGCTTTCTTCGCGTGATGTTTTTTCACGTGAGTAGTTTTGGCCGGTGCAGCCATCGTGGTGGTAGTGGTCGCCGCAGGTGCAGTAGTGGTGGTAGTGGCAGCGTCAGCAGCGAAAGCAACAGAAGACAGACCCATTGCAGCGGCAACAACCAGAGCTAATACTTTTTTCATTGTTGATTCCTCAAATTACTCGTCATGTATCGAGCCCACTGCGGGGCCGGTGTTAAGATAGTAGGCAAACAGCGGAATGCTTTCCGTGAGTGATTGGTTTCGGCGTGTAACCTAATGTACATCGTAGGTTTTGAGGTTCTGTGTGGCGGGCAGCCATTCACCGACGTACGTTGTACCGGCAGTGAATAGCGATGATCGTAATGTTGAACCCAGCGTATGGCATGCGCCTTTCAAACTCATTTTAGTTACAACATACATATTGTGAGTAACGACCCAGCACTCTGTAGCTACAGCGTCGCAGGCAGGGGTTGTGCGTTATGGAACAATGAAGGTTAAGCAGGGGGAAAAAGGCACGGGGTTAGCCGTGCCTGGGAAATGGATTATATTACAGGTAGCGGCTTTCCAGATGCTTACGGAAATAACCTGGATTCAAGGGTTCGCCGGTTGCATTCGTGATCAGTGTTTCGGTAGGGAAACGGCTGCCATGACGCCAGATATTCTGTTTCAGCCACTGGAATAGTGGGGTCAGGTTACCTTCGGCGATATCATTGTTCAGTGTCGGTAGCGCTTTACCGATGGTCTGGAAAAGCTGAGCTGCATACATGGCGCCGAGAGTGTACGTAGGGAAGTAACCGAAGGCACCGTCGGTCCAGTGGATATCCTGCATACAACCATTCCGATAATTACCGACAGTATCCAAACCAAGGTAACGGTGCATTTTTTCGCCCCACAGCGCAGGGATGTCTTCTACTTCAATGTCACCTTCGACCAAGGCTTTCTCAATCTCATAACGCAGGATCACGTGGGCCGGGTAGCTCACCTCGTCAGCGTCTACGCGAATCAGACCAGGTTTCACGCGTTGGTTGAGGCGGATGAAGTTATTTTCTTCTAGCGCCGGTTGCTCACCGAATTGTTTGATGATCAGTGGACGCAGAATCTTTAGGAAATCGCTACTGCGGGCCAGTTGCATTTCAAACAACAGACTTTGTGACTCATGAATAGCGGTGGAGCGCGCCTGTGCGACGGGCTGACCCAGCCATTCACGCGGCAGATTTTGCTCATAACGGGCATGGCCGGTCTCATGCACAATACCGAGCAGGGCCGTCAGGAATTCTTTGTCGTTGTAGCGCGTGGTGATACGAACATCTTCCGGAACGCCGCCGCAGAACGGATGTGCACTGACGTCCACACGGCCACCATCAAAGTTAAAGCCGAGCAATTTCATCACGCTCAAACTCAGTTGACGTTGAGTATCGACATTGAACGGGCCTTGCGGAATAAGGCAAGGTTCCTGAGCCTGTTTGGCCACCACTTTTTGCAGCAGATCAGGCAGCCAGGTTTTCAGATCGCCAAAGATACGGTCGATATCACTGCTGCGCATGCCTGGTTCGTACAGGTTCAGCAAGGCGTCATATCGGCTCGTTCCTGCCGCTTCAGCACGGATCTGTGCCTCCTGGCGGCTAAGTTTGACCACTTCACGTAGATTTTCTGAAAAGCCGTCCCAATCATTGGCTGGACGTTGAGCACGCCAGGCGTGTTCACAACGTGCACCTGCCAGCGATTTGGCTTCAACCAATGACTCAGGCACCAGCACTGCGTTGTCATATTGGCGGCGCATTTCTAACAGATTGGCCTGATCTATGTCATCCAGCGTTTCCTGTTGGGCACGTTCAAACAGGCGACCGGTTTTTTCTGCCGTCAAAATTTGGTGTTGCAGGACACTCAGCTCAGCCAGCGCTTCTGACCGTGCTTTACTGCCGCCCGATGGCATCATGGTTTGCATGTCCCAACCGGCAATGGCTGAGAGATGACCGAAGCGTGACAATCGGGTGAAAAGGGCGCGTAGTTCGTCATATGAAGGTGAAGGGTTATGTGCAGATGTCATCGTTTAGCTCCATATTATTGTAATCCGGATAACCCGTTAAGCCTTTCAGGCTGCTGCGTAGGCGGGGTTACACCGGGTCTGCTTTTAAATTGAAATTGGGTTTCACCGGCCAGCAGAAGCGGAAGCAGGCGCCGCCGAGAGAACTGGCATCAACGTAAACCTGGCCCTGATAGGCGACAGCGATAGAGTGGACAATGGCCAGCCCCAGCCCACAGCCACCCGTGGCGCGATCACGGCTTGGATCCAGACGGACAAATGGCTCGAATACCCGCTCTCGCTCTTCCGGCGGAATGCCTGGCCCATCGTCTTCTACCTGCAGACAGGCGTCGTCACCATCAAACCACAGGCCGATACGCAGGCGTTGTTCGGAATAGCGCAGCGCATTGTTAACCAGGTTATCCAGCACCCGTTCCATCAACCGCAAATCCACGCCACCAAAATCACCGGTGTGTGGGATATCCAGCTCGATTTCACGTTCAGGGTGGATTAGGCGCAGATCGTCAGCCTTATCTTCTAGCCATTTGGGCAAATCGAGCGGTTCTATATTGAGTGCGACCTGCGGACGGTCCAGCCGTGCATAGGTCAGCAGCTCGTCGATCAATGATTCCAACTGGCCGATATCACGGTTCAGTGCTTGTTGTTCGCTATCGGACAGGTTTTCACTCATCGCCAATCGGTAGCGGAGCCGAACCAGCGGTGTACGTAATTCATGGGCGATGCCGTCGATCAGCTGCTTCTTGCTGGCGATCAAAGTATTGACGTTATCCGCCATCTGGTTAAACGCCACCCCCAGCCGGTTCAGACTGGACGTCGGGTCAAAATGGGTACGCTCGTCAAGATGTCCCGCACCGAGTCGCTGAGCCGCGTTTTCAAGTTTAAGCAAATCTTGCCAGTGCGGTCGCATCCACAGAAATACCGGTAACGCTAGCGACATGCCAATAAACACCAGCAGCGCCAAATCCAGCAGTCGCATCTGATGCAGATAGAATAAATACGGTATTGGACCGACGACCAGCACGTAGTGGCTACGTGGAATGCGTTGCATAAAGGTGTATTGATCGTCGAGGGCGATGATCTCCCCGAGGCGAAGCCTTTTTTTCAGATCCTCACTCAGATCCTGTTTGCCGAGTGGTTCGATGTGCAGCTTAAACGACAGATTTAAGTCCAGCGTAGCGATGGTTTTATTCCAGTCTTTCAGTGGAATTTCCCGCAGCTCACTGCGCATCAGATACAGCGAGCTTTTCATCAAATCGTCCATCGACTGACGACCGGCGCGTTCGGCGGTGACTTTGTACACCAGCCCCACCAGCATCGCCATCACCAGGAAACACACGAAAAGCAAGAGGAAGAACTGGACAAAGAGCTTTCTCATTGCTGCACGAACTCCCACGCGTTCGGGGCGAAAAGGTAACCTTTGTTACGCACGGTTTTTACGCGGAATGGCTCAAGGGTATTGTCGTACAGCTTGCGGCGCAGGCGCGAAATTGCCACATCTATACTGCGGTCAAGGCCGTCATAGCTCACACCACGCAGGTTTTGCAGCAAGGCTTCACGATCCATTATTTGACCGGCATGGGTGGCTAATTCCCACAGCAGATCAAAATCTGAAGTAGAAAGGGTGATGGTCTCTTCGCCCAACGTCACCTGACGGTTGACCGGATCAATACATAACAGCCCAAAGTGCAACGCATTGTGTTGGGTGATCGGCTGGCTCGACTCTTCCTTGGGTTGATTACTGTGCTGACGCAAGTGCAGTCGCAGCCGCGCCAGTAACACCGCAGGCGGCGTGGTCTTCAGTATGTAATCATTAGCGCCCATTTCCAGGGAGAGGATATGGTTCATGTCGCTGTCGAGTGAGGTCAGCAGAACGATCGGGCCAGGGAAGGTCGGGCGCAGATCGCGACACAGCGTCATGCCGTCCTTACCAGGCAACATAATGTCGAGTAGCACCAAATCCGGCTGTTCTAGCTCGATGCGTGCCTGCGCACTGTCGCCACGCGGCTCAATCAACACTTCAATGTCGTGTTTGCCCAGATAGGCGGCAATCAGTTTGCCGACTTCAGGATCGTCTTCTACAAAAACAATTTTATGCATATTCAGCGGTTTTATCAGAATAACGACGTTCAGCATAACGCGGGGCTCCGCGATACGCCATGCAGATCTTTGTGCTAACGCAGCGGACGTCCGCCATCAACACCATGGGTACGGCCGGTGACATAACGGCTGCTGAGCAAGTAGTTCACCAGGTTAACCACTTCACTCTCGCCGGGGGCGATTTTCATCAGTGATTTTGCCAGTGCTTGCTGGCGATAAGGCTCATCATCACCCGGATTGAAAATAATCAGCGCCGGCGCGATGGCGTTCACTTTGACTTCAGGCGCCAACTTGCGGGCAAATGAGCGAGTCATGTTGTCCAACGCGGCCTTACTGGCAGCATAGGCAATGTGCTTATCGCTACCTTTCTCCACCACATAGTCGGTCAGGTGGATAATATCCGCACCGGCTTGCCCCTGACCTAACAGGCAGGACTCCAGCAATTGATTCAGCAGATAAGGCGTGTAAACGTGAATTTGCAACATTGCCGCCATGACGTGCTCCGGTGGCACTTCTGGCGATTCTGCCTGCCAGGCGCTGGCGTTGTGGATCACGGCACGCAGTTTAGGCGCGATTTGGCGGACTTGCTCGGCGAAACGGTAAATACCGTCGTGCGTTGAAAAATCCCCCTGAATGCAGATTGCTCCCAGTCCTTTTAGCTCGTTCAACGCCGGGTAGTCACTGCGGTAGGCAATAATAACGGGAATATCGCGTTGCAAGAATGACCTGGCCAGTGCCAGACCAATCCGGCGTGCGCCGCCTGTTATCAACACTGGGGCTGAGTTGTGATGTTCCATTGATTAAAGCTCCTGGACAGACTGGCAAACAATAGGGGAATTATGCCATTATACGGCGGAAATTCGTTAAAGCTTCGCATCGATTATCCATTTCAGGATGTAATACATAGGCAATGAGAGGAAGGGATGAACAGCAGTCACCTTGCACCCGTCGCCCGCAGTGAAAAAATCTGCTTTGATTACATGGAATTTCTGTCTGCATCGTGCAAGAAGCACTGGCGCTTTGTTGATGCAATCTATGGTGTGATGCCATTTTTTGGCATGGTATTGAAGTCTCAGGCAAGTGCCACACAAACGCGGAAAGAGCATTTGAAGGCGTTGGCGTTACAGGTCGTGTCCACCCAGGTCAGCGACGAAGCCAATATTGTGCGCCTGATAGATCTGGCTCAGCAGCAGGGTTTGGCGGTATTTGAAATTAAATTGCCGTATGCGTTAGATACGCAGCAATTGGCGACCATTCAACAAGAGTGTGTTGAGGGCGTTATCATTTCTCAGGTTGAAGAACGCATGACCATCAGTCTGCGCATCTCCCAAGGTAATTGACCGGGTGGTCCCACCCGGCCATACACTATTTACTGCAACATAAACCAGCCAGCTGGCACCGTAGCCACCAGTAACAGCAAAATACTGCCTTTCTCCAGTTGATTCAGTAGCTTGACGTCATCATGCCCACGTCTGGCATAGATGAACACCAACAACCCAGGTGCATATAACAGAACCGACATCAGCAAGTGCATCAATCCTGATGCATAAAGCAGCCAAATACCGTACAGGCAGGCGCCTGCCGCAGCGAACATCAAACGTTTATCCTGACGACGGAGTGCCACCTTGAACAGGAAGGCACCGACCAGGAAATACGGCACCAGAATCATTTCTGAGGCGATAGTCAGTAACGAGTTGTAGTTGCTACCCGTCAACCAAATCAATACCAGAGCGAATTGCACCGCAAGGTTGGTCAGCCAAAGGGAAGCTGACGGCGCATGGTTCTTATTTTGCTTACGGAATATTTTGGGGAAGGCGCCATGTTGTGCGGCAAGAAGAGGCACCTCTGCGGCCATAATTGTCCAGCTCAGGTAGGCACCACAGACCGACACGATCAACCCGGCAGCGATGATCACATCACCCCAGGGACCAATCAAATCTACCATCAGCACGGCCATTGACGGGTTGCGCATCTCGGCTAGTTCACTGCGTGGCACCACACCCAATGACAGCAGGGTAACCAGCAAATAGACGGCCAGCGCAGAGACCACCGCCAGCATGGTGGCACGACCGACATCCTTCTTATGCCGTGCCCGCGCCGAAACCACCACGGCACCTTCTACACCAATAAATACCCACAGGGTAATCAGCATGGTATTTTTTACTTGTTCCCACACGGGCTTACCCAGTGCGACGCCATGGAAATCCAGTGTGAAGACATCCATTTTGAACGCTATCGCTGCCAAGACGGCGAACAATCCCAGGGGTAACAACTTGGCTAACGTCGCCACCAGATTGATGCTGGCGGCTGTTTGTACACCTCGCAACACCAATGCATGCACGATCCACAGCAATACAGACTCAGCCAGTAATGCCTGCCAGGTATTACCGTCACCCAGAATGACCTCGCCGCCACGATCGGTGAACAGACTCAGTGCAGCGAACACGATCACCAGATAAGAAACATTGGCGATTACCGCACATAACCAGTAACCCCACGCAGAACAAAAGCCCACCAGCTCACCGAAGCCTTCTTTCGCATAGGTGAAGATACCGCCGTCCAGATCAGGACGTAGACGGGTAAGCAGCAGCATGGCAAATGCTAAGAACAGGATGCCCACGCCGGTAATCGCCCAACCCAGCAACAGCGCGGCCGGGCTGGCGACCTGTGCCATGTTTTGCGGCAGGCTGAAAACGCCAGCGCCCAGCATGGAGCTGAGTACCAATGCCGTTAACGCGGTAAGACCTAGTTTTTTTTCCAATGACGGATCCTGAACGCAGAATAAACAACTGGGAGGGAACTGCTTGGCAGTAACAACGTAATGGCAATTACTGAACAAATAGACAATAGCCCTAAAAATTGGCGCAAATTTTACGGATGGATCGGTGTGGATGCAATGATTGAATATGCGAAATTTACAAAAAACTATTCAATTGGGTGCGGCAACATGCGACAAAAAAAAGGGCAGCTCAATGGCTGCCCGATGGTAAACCCTAAAGTGGAGCTTATTTGAACAAGTCGGCACTGACGGTCAGGTTACCGCCGCTCTTGTTCTGCCACTGGCGAGTTACATGATAGTACTTGGCACCTTTCTCGGCTGCGCGTTTCGCCACTTCGGTGGAGACGTCAGTCATGCTGTTGAAGTGACCAGTGAAGGTCACAGAATCAAACGGCACCATCTGTGCGGCAGTCACGTTGTTCACTTCCTGAATCTTGGTGCCATTTGGCAGCGTGACAGTATAACGTTGACCGGTAGAAGACTGCGTTTCGAAGAAACGGCCTACGTCACGGCTTGGCGAACCTGAAGATGCTACACCCGGAATTTCAACCTTGGCAGCAGCAGCACCACCGGCAGCCAATGCAGCTTTACCGGCTTCAGAGTCGGCAGGGATGGCATCCGGGCTCTGAACGACACGCTTAGGCGCGTCGGCTTTATAGATGTATGCCGTGATGAACTGGTTGCCACCCTGGTTGGCATCAACCTGACGTACGATAAAGAAGGAGGCTGCGCCTTTCTTTTTCGCTTCTTTGGTGATGGCATCATTGATATCTGGTTGGCTGCGGTAGAAACCGCTGACGCTCACTGTATCGTAAGGTTCCAGCAGGAAGGCTTGTTCTTTTGGTAGTTCAGTGACGCCATTAATAACGCGGTACTTGGGCTCTTTGCTCACTTCTGGCGCATCTTTATGATAAAGATCTGCGGTGACGCGCCAGTTGCCGCCATTATTGCTGTTATTGCTATCCTGAATGTAGAAGGAGTCTGCACCCAGCTTGTCTGCACGGCGAGATACGGCATCAACAGCTTCATTGATGGCATTAAAGCGGCCGGTAATCGTGATGCGATCAAACGGCTTCAACGCCGCTGCTTTTTCAGGAGTTAACTCTTGCGCTGCGTGAGCAGACAGGGCAGTGAGTGATAACAAGGCTGATGCGATGATCGTGTTCTTCAGCTTCATAAAAAATCCTTTCGCCTAGCGCATTAACGTTTATAACGTGCTGAACTGTTTAGGTGTAATTCAGCCGCCGATTATTACATGTAATCTCGACCAGTGTCTCAGCATTTTATGTCATCCCATGAGACAAATCCCGCTAAGGATTGTGCCGATTATTTTGTGCAGAATCACCATAAGTTTCAATAATAAAGCCTTTGATGTCATAAGTGTTAATTATTCACAATTTTATAACTTTCATGCGTTCCAGCCGCGCAACGCAAGATGTTGTCCGAAGAGCGATAGTCACAATGTGCCCGTGAAAACGGCATTCCAGCGGGCTTTTTAACTTTAAATTGCGATTTGTCATAACGTTGTCTGGATTTTTATGTAAAAACAGACCTGAATGCGTAAGCAATTATGGATCATCGATCATATTTTCAGTAGGTTATAGATGACGCCTTAATTCGCTGCCGACAAGGTTAAGAAAAAACTTGTCAGCCGGCGCCATCGCTATGGGTTAGAAGATAATAAACATCATCAAAGACAGGTGAGAAGGGAACATTATGCGTATTGGTGTACCAAGAGAACGGTTGGCCAATGAAGCTCGGGTTGCAGCAACGCCGAAAACGGTGGAACAACTGCTGAAGCTGGGCTTTACCGTCGCGATCGAAAGCGGGGCGGGTAAACTGGCAAGTTTTGACGATGTCGCTTACGAAGCCGCTGGGGCGACGATTACCGATACTGCCGATGTCTGGCAGTCAGATCTGATTTTGAAAGTTAACGCGCCGCTTGAGGACGAGATCGCGTTAATGCGTGAGGGCAGCACCCTGGTCAGCTTTATTTGGCCGGCGCAAAATCCTGAATTGATCGCGAAGCTGGCTGCACGCAATGTCACAGCGATGGCGATGGACTCGGTACCGCGTATCTCACGAGCGCAGTCTATGGATGCGTTAAGCTCAATGGCCAATATCGCGGGCTACCGGGCAATTGTTGAGGCCGCCCACGAATTTGGCCGCTTCTTCACCGGTCAGATCACAGCAGCCGGTAAGGTTCCACCTGCCAAGGTGATGATCATCGGTGCTGGTGTCGCAGGTCTGGCAGCCATTGGCGCGGCAGGTAGTCTGGGGGCAATTGTTCGTGCCTTCGATACCCGTCCGGAAGTCAAAGAGCAAGTGCAGAGCATGGGCGCGGAATTCCTCGAGCTGGATTTTGAGGAAGAGGCTGGCAGTGGTGATGGTTATGCCAAAGTGATGTCCGAAGCCTTTATCAAGGCCGAAATGGCATTGTTTGCTGCACAGGCGGCCGAGGTCGACATTATTGTGACCACGGCGTTGATCCCAGGTAAACCTGCACCTAAGTTGATCACCAAAGAGATGGTGGCTTCGATGAAGCCAGGCAGCGTGATCGTCGATCTGGCCGCGCAAAACGGTGGCAACTGTGAGCTGACCGTGGCCGATCGCGTGACAGTGACCGACAACGGCGTGAAAATCATTGGCTATACCGATCTGCCAAGCCGTCTGCCGACCCAATCCTCACAGCTTTATGGCACCAACCTGGTCAACCTGATGAAGCTGCTGTCGAAAGAGAAAAACGGTGAAATCGATGTCGATTTTGACGATACCGTTATCCGCGGCGTGACCGTGGTGCGCAGTGGCGAAGTTACCTGGCCGGCACCGCCAATCCAGGTCTCTGCCCAGCCTAAACAGGCACAGACAGCAGCCCCGATCGCCAAACCCGTGGAAAAACCCGTTTCGCCTTGGCTGAAGTATGGCTTGATGGCGTTGGCGATTATTCTGTTTGGCTGGTTGGCTAATGCTGCACCGAAAGAGTTCCTGTCTCACTTTACCGTGTTTGCGCTGGCCTGCGTGGTGGGTTACTACGTGGTGTGGAACGTCAGCCATGCATTGCATACCCCGTTGATGTCGGTCACCAATGCGATTTCAGGGATTATCGTGGTCGGTGCGCTATTACAGATTGGTCACGGTGGTTGGGTGAGTTTCCTCTCCTTTATCGCCGTACTGATCGCCAGCATCAATATTTTTGGTGGATTCACCGTCACTCAGCGCATGCTGAAGATGTTCCGCAAGAACTAAGGGGTAACACATGTCTGGAGGATTAGTTACAGCTGCATACATTGTTGCCGCTATTTTGTTTATTTGCAGTCTGGCAGGCCTATCGCGCCATGAAACGTCAAAACGGGGCAACCTGTTCGGCGTCGCCGGGATGGCCATTGCGCTGATCGCCACCATCCTCGGGCCGGATTCCGGCAACGTAGGCTGGATCATCATCGCGATGATTATCGGTGGTTCTATTGGCGTCTATCTGGCGAAAAAAGTCGAAATGACTGAAATGCCAGAGTTGGTGGCGGTGTTGCATAGCTTTGTTGGTCTGGCGGCGGTGCTGGTAGGCTTAAACAGCTACCTGGATCACGGTGCACCGATGGAGCCGGTGATGGAAAATATCCATCTGACCGAAGTCTTCCTCGGGATCTTTATCGGTGCAGTGACCTTCACCGGTTCGATCGTCGCGTTCGGTAAACTGCGTGGCATTATCTCATCCAAACCGCTGGCACTGCCAAATCGTCATAAAATGAACCTGGCTGCACTGGTTGTGTCCTTCCTGTTGCTGGTGGTGTTTGTTCGTGCCGACAGCGTGGGCTGGCAGGCTCTGGCATTGGTGCTGATGACTGCCATTGCACTGGCATTTGGCTGGCATCTGGTGGCTTCCATTGGCGGCGCCGACATGCCAGTGGTGGTGTCGATGCTCAACTCCTATTCGGGCTGGGCAGCGGCAGCGGCTGGCTTCATGCTGAGCAATGATCTGCTGATCGTGACCGGTGCGTTGGTGGGGTCTTCGGGGGCCATCCTGTCTTACATTATGTGTAAGGCGATGAACCGTTCGTTTATCAGCGTGATCGCCGGTGGTTTCGGTACTGACGGCTCTTCGACCGGCAATGCGGAAGAAATGGGCGAGTATCGCGAAACCACAGCGGAAGAAGTGGCCGAGCAGTTGAAGAACTCCACTTCGGTGATCATCACTCCAGGTTACGGTATGGCGGTAGCGCAGGCGCAGTATCCGGTGGCGGAAATTACAGAGAAACTGCGTGCTCGTGGCATCAAAGTACGCTTCGGCATTCATCCCGTCGCTGGGCGCTTGCCGGGACATATGAACGTGCTGTTGGCGGAAGCCAAGGTGCCGTACGACGTGGTGTTGGAGATGGACGAAATCAACGACGATTTCGCCGATACCGATACGGTGCTGGTGATCGGAGCTAACGACACGGTGAACCCGGCCGCGCTGGAAGATCCACGCAGCCCAATTGCCGGTATGCCAGTGCTTGAAGTGTGGAAAGCGCAGAATGTCATTGCCTTTAAACGTTCGATGAACACCGGCTATGCTGGCGTGCAAAACCCGCTGTTCTTTAAAGAGAACACTCAGATGTTGTTTGGCGATGCCAAAGAGAGTGTGGAAGCGATACTGCGTGCGTTGCAGGCGTAAGGCCCGTTATTAGGGAGAGCGTGCCGAATGGGGCGTAGCGGCTTGTCCGCCGACCAATTTGCCGGGAGCAAATTGGAACGACTTCCAGTCGGCCCGTAGGGTGGGACACATGGATGTGTCCCATAATGGCCCCTCGGTGCGCCAGACCCAGGTATCTCGGGGTCAAAGGCAGTTTTGTCATCAAAATAAAAACGGGCCTTTCGGCCCGTTTTTTTTATGCGTTAAACATCAATCTTCGTCGTCGTGCTCATCGTCCTCATCAGCTTCGATCGGACAATTGAAGTTGTCGGGTTTAATGACCAACAGATCGCATTTCAGATGGTCGATCACATGTTCTGCCGTGTTACCGATAAAGGCCGCCGAAATGCCGGTGCGACCTAAGGTGCCCAACACCACGACACCCGCCTGTAAGTGCTCAGCTAAATCGGGGATAACCTCTTCAGGCAGGCCTTTTTCAACGTGAGTAAATTCTTCTTTAATGCAGAATTTTTGTCTTAGCGCCTTCATGGCGATCAGATGTTGCCCGCGAATGGCGTCGTTATAAACACTGGGGTCAAAATCAGGCAATTCGATGGCGATATTGATGGGGGTAACAGGGTAGGCACCGACCAAATGAACTTCCGTTTGGTTGACGTTTTGCGCCAGTTCAACCGTTTCTTGTACGAGCTTGATGTTCAACGGATCGTGGTAGGGTTCTTCACTGGCTAGGTTGACGGCAACCACGGCTCTACTGCCGTCCTGCCAGGGTTGATCTTTAACCATCCACACCGGGCAAGGGCATTTGCGTAACAGATGCCAGTCGGTTGGGGTGAAAATGACGGATTCGAGGCGGTCATGTTGGTGCGCCATTTTCAGCAGTAAATCGTGCTTGCCGGCGATCACTTCCTGAATAATCGCCTCATAAGGGCGGTTATGCCAGACCACTTTGATTTCAATAGGAACGCCTTCGTCGAGGTAAAAACGGCATTGCTCGTTAATCCATGCGGCGCGTTGGCTAATAACGCCTTGCCGCATCGCCGTTCTTTCGTCTGGAGAGAGCAGGGTCGTCATTTCGTAAGAGAAGTCGTAAATAGGCAGGAAGGCCTTAATGCGCCCGCCATTCCGTTTTATCAGGTACACCGCGCGACGCAATGCCGGCTGGTCGTCCTGATTGGGGTCAATAGCCACCAGAAGATTCTGATACTTCGCCATAGGGCCTCCTTACAGCTGAAAATCAACAGTCTGTCAATTTACAGAGTAACCCAACATTGAAAAACAGAACAGCAGCAGAGGTTGTGCTGGGTCAATAATTCTGCGGAATTACTAACCCAGCAATAGGATCAGGCGTTTACGGTCACGTTAATACGCGGCGTGCCGGCCAACACCGACAGGGCATCGACGTTTTCGATGGTGATATATTTGCCTTTAACGCTCAGGATCTCGCTTTTCTGGAAGCGCCCCAGCAGGCGACTGATGGTTTCTACCGTCAGGCCAAGATAGTTGCCGATATCGCCACGGGTCATAGTCAGGCGGAACTCACGTGGTGAGAAGCCGCGTTCAGCAAAACGACGTGACAGGTTATAGACGAACGCCGCCAGGCGCTCTTCGGCATTTTTCTTCGACAGCAACAGGATCATGTCTTGGTCGCCTTTAATCTCACCGCTCATCAGACGCATGATTTGTTGGCGAAGGTTAGGCATTTTACCCGAGAGGTCATCCAGCGTTTCGAAGGGGATCTCACAGACCATGGACGTTTCCAACGCCTGAGCGAAGCTCGGGTGTTTTAATCCGCCAATGGCATCAAAACCGACCAAATCGCCTGCCAGATGGAAGCCGGTGATTTGCTCATCACCTTGTTCAGTGATGGTGTAGCTCTTGATTGTCCCGGAACGGATAGCGTACAGCGATTTCAGTTCATCGCCGGCCTTGAACAGGGTCTGGCCCTTCTGGATAGGCTTTTTCCTTTCGATAATGTTGTCGAGCTGGTCTAGCTCATGGGCATTAAGAGTAAAAGGAATACACAGTTGGCTGATACTGCAATCCTGACAATGGATCGCACAACCACCAGACTGGATACGACGAATCACGCGTTTTTCCGGGATCATAGATTACGCTCATTCAATAATTGATATGCGTCAATTTTAACATCTTTTCCTGCAGGTGATAAGGGTAGCATTAATAAGAACGGGGGCATTCTGTGCGAATTTCACACAACCATACCGTCGATTATTCTGTAGTTACCTGAAATATTTTGATTTATTTGTTACTTACACTGGTGGATAGCCGATACGCGGGTGACCGCGGCTCATAGAGAAAGCCTGCTCCACACCGCGTATTTTTAGGTAAGCAATATTTAACCCTGTTCACCCAAGGTGTTTTCCGCCGTATCAAGTCAATATTTGTACACATTTACTGGCGAAAACTGATCGCATTCATCCCAATCGTTGCCACAGATAAAACGCACAGTGGCGTTATCTTGCTCACTATGGGTGCGGTGACAATCAGATTCAGGAGTGAATGATGAAAAAGGTCATGTTATTGATGCTGGCGGCCGGAGCATTAATGTCGGCCAGCGCTGCCTCGTTTGCACACGGCTACTATGGGCATGGTTATTACGGTCATGGTTACTATGGCCACGGATATTATGGGCACGGATACTACGGTCCCAATGTGGTGATTGGCATCCCTTGGGGCCCGCCGCCGGTCTATTATACGCCACCGCCGGTGGTGTATGTAGCACCGCCTCCACCACAGAATTACATAGAAAAGGCTCCCAATTACGCGTACTACTGCCGGCGTCCAGCGGGTTATTACCCGCAAGTGGCACGTTGCCCTGAGGGCTGGATGAAAGTGGTAACAGACGGCCCGACATCTCGGTGACTCTAAGGCGGATCAGTGATGAAATTACTTCCTGTTTTCACGTTGCTGGCTTTGGCTACTGGGCTGGGTGGTTGCGTTTCACCGCCCACCGGTCCGGATGTCATGGCTTTACCGGGCACGGGCAAGAGTTATGAACAGTTTAATCGTGATGAGGCGTTGTGCCGCGGCTACGCGCAAAATAGCGTGAATGGCGGTACCCAAACGGCGGCTAACAATGCCGCAGGCACGGCAGCGGCGGGCACACTGGTTGGTGCGGCAGCGGGCGCATTAATCGGCGCGGCATCTGGCGATGCTGGGCCCGGTGCGCTTATTGGTGCTGGCGGTGGGTTACTGGTAGGCAGTTCAATAGCCAGCAACAGTGCGTCGGGTAGCACGGGCGATTTACAAGATCACTACGATACGGTCTACAGCCAATGTATGTATGCCAAAGGCAATAAAGTACCGGTGCCCTATGGCTATAGCAGCGCGGACATGCAGCAAGCCTCACCGGTACCGCCGGATTATTACCCAACGTCAGCGGACCGTGGGGCGCCTCCGGACTACGTCCCACGCTAATAGCGTCGGGATATCGCACTTTACTGCGATATCCCGACGATTAAAGCAGATCGTTTTGTAAATACCCTTCGTGCTTCAACAGCCACGCTTTGCGCTGAACGCCGCCGGCATAGCCGGTCAATGCACCTTGTGAACCAATCACACGATGACAGGGCACCACGATGCTGATTGGGTTAGATCCATTTGCCATGCCGACCGCACGTGAGGCCGTTGGGCGACCAATGCGCTTTGCCAATTCACCATAGGTAATGATCTCACCGCATGGGATCTGACGCAGCTGTTGCCAAACAGTGCGCTGGAATTCTGTGCCCGCGGTCATTACCGGCACGCTGTCGATCACGTCCAGTTCACCCGAAAAATACCGCTGCATGATGTCAGTCAGGCCACCAGGATTGTGCTTGTCTACCAGTTGAAAACGATCGGCTCGGTAATGCGTATTCAGCAGCTTCATCAGGCGCGCTTCGTGTTCTGTCCAGTCGATGGCGCGTAAGCGATCCTGTTCATCGGCAATCAGAACCAGCTCGCCCACTGGCGTCGCCATACGATCAATAAAAAAAGTCTGCATTTTGATCACTCCTCCCGTTTGATGGGCCGATTATTACACGAAATGCAGTGGAGCGATGGCGGATTCCGGACATGAAGATGGGCAACCGGGGTTGCCCATCTCAACGTAATGATGTGAACAAAACAGGTGTTATGGTGCAAAGTGATAAAATAAATTTATAAAATATAAATATTATTTTATCTGTTAAAAAGGTTTTAATAATAAATGCCACGGTAAATCACTTGTAGCTTATTGTGATATTCTTTAACCGATGATCGTTATTTACCGATTCGGTTGTCACGTTGGAAACTAATTCCGGTGGCATATTGTTTAATGACGTTGTGACAGCACCATTGTTGTTCGATGTCCCTATACCAAAGCAATTGGAAATGAGCCCTTCATTTCTCTGTTTGATAGTACAGGCGGGTGCTGTGATTTCGCCAATAAAGCGAATGGTACCTGATGCCACTGGGTGGCCATGGCCTGTTGCTGCCTGTAAGGTAGCTGGGAGAAAGGCCAATAGTGTGAGTGCCATAAGAGAATACTTCATTATTAACTCCTTTTCTAAAATGAAATAAATAAATAAGTGGTGCCAATTAAATAAAAATCAAGCGGAGGTGTTAATGACGACTCTCGAACAATTATTGCGCATATCAATCTTGAATGACTTATATACTATTCTTAATTCTTCGTGCTAGCGAATTTGATAATAGGGAGGGGGTGTGGCTAAAACCATGATTTAGATCATAGTGAAGGCGGCTTAATGATTAGCAGGCGAACGTGGCGGATGTACTGTGAACTGGGTCACTATAATAACCCCCCTGGCCGCAGTGGCTATTGCCATTGCGACCAGACATGAAGCGTTATTCTGGGTTACAGCATGCCGCTGCTACCGCAAATGCGAATTTTCTCGGCCACCACCTCTTTCATTGCCAGCTTGCCAGGTACGATGTATTTGCGTGGGTCGTTGGCATCTGGGTGCTGGGAGAAATAGCTCTTCACGGCATCGGCAAAGGCGATTTTCAGCTCTGTGGCCACATTGACCTTGCAGACACCCAGTGAAATGGCGCGCTTTACCATAGCCTCAGGAATGCCGGAAGCACCGTGCAGTACCAGAGGGATATCGACCTGCTCGCGGATCAGTGCCAACCGTTCGAAATCCAGTTTGGGTTCACCCTGGTATAACCCGTGCGCGGAGCCAATGGCTACAGCGAGCGAGTCGATACCGGTAGCGGTGACAAATTCCCGCGCGGCGGCTGGATCGGTAAAGAAACTGTCGGTGGAATCGACGATCAAGTCATCCTCCTGGCCACCCAGGCGACCCAACTCTGCCTCCACACTGGCCCCATAGCGGTGACATAACGCTACGGCTTCGGCGACCTTGGCGATGTTCTGTGCGAAGGGCAAGTGCGAACCGTCAATCATCACTGAGCGGATGCCGCTTTTGACCTTGAATTCGATATCATCCATTTCTTCATGATGATCGAGGTGTAGTGCTAAGGGCAGATCGTAACGGTGTGCTGCCGCCTGACAGATGCCGATCAAATAGTCGGTGCCGGCATAGCTAAACGTGCCGGGTGTCCCGGCCATGATCACCGGGGATCGCAGCTCTGCGGCAGTTTCTGCCACCACTTGTACGGTTTCCAGATTATGAACGTTAAATGCTGGCACGGCATAACCCTGGCGCTGCGCTTTTAACAGCATTTCGCGGTTGGATATCAGGTACATAGAGACTCCTTACGCCACAGATGACGGATAGCGGTAAATGGTGACGCCTTTCACCACGCGGTTAACTTCACCGGTCGGACATGGATTATCCGGCGTCAGGCCCAATGCCAGCGAGCTTTCAAATGCCAGCATCTGAGTGAATAGCAAGTAGGGGAACAGCAACCAAACGTCATCTTCGGCAGGGTGCAGGTTCAGTATCATGTCGCTGAGTGGTTGTGCGCTGCCGGTCAAACCAACCATTTGCATTGCCAGACCGTCACGTTGCAGTTCGTTCCACAAATCACGATCGTACTGACGGGCATAATCGCCACTGGAGAACATCAGAAGCACCAACGTCTGGCTATCGACCATAAATTTGGGGCCGTGACGTAAACCGAGCGGCGAGTCGTAGCGAGTAACAATCTGACCGGCCGTCAGTTCCAGCATTTTTAGCGATGCCTCTTCCGCTAGCCCGGTGAAACAGCTTCCACCCAGAGTGATGTAGCGTCTGAAACCACTGGCAGCCAGCGTTTTCACTTGAGGTTGCAGTGTCTCGCGAAGCTCACGACAACGTTCCACCATGGCGGCCAACGGTCGTTGTGTCTCGGCAAGGGAATGTGGGCCAAGCAATAGCGCTGCGGACAGCATCATGCAGCTAAAGCTGGACGTCATGGCGAAGCTCTGATCGTTGGAGCCTTGTGGCATCACCAGGGAGCAGACGTTATCGCGTTGGTGTGCGTACTGCGCTAACTTGCTGTCCGGGTTGCACACCAGCATCAGGTGATAGCTTTCGGGCAGCAGCTGATCGGCCAATTCCACTGTCGCCACGCTTTCTGGGCTGTTGCCGGAACGGGCAAAAGAAACCAGCAGCGTAGGGCGCGTCAAATCGAGGTATTGGTGCGGATTAGCGACAATATCCGTGGTGCCATAAGCCACCACATCACGGCCTGTTTTCTCGCGTAGCCACGGAGCCAGCGCACGACCGGCGAAGGCAGAACTGCCCGCACCGCAAAGCACAATCTGTAAACGAGGATTTGACAGCAACGGGGCAAGGAAAGGTTGCCACTGCGTCTGTTGCGTTTGTAATTGTTGATGCAGGGCAGCCCATAGGTCCGGCTGTTGCCAGATTTCACGTGCGGTATGCAGCGCATGCCGTTGTTCCAACCAGCCCGCATCGTAGGCAAAATAACCATTCATGTTGAAAACTCCTTAAAAAACGTCGGTTAACGGTCGGCGATAATGACGTCGACCCCTAAATGCTTCAGCGCATGCAGGTAGCTTTCCGGAATGCGGCTGTCTGTGACCAATCGTTGGATTTGGCCGATTTCACGGATCATGCAAAAGCTGGTGCGCCCAAATTTGCTGGCGTCTGCGACGGCGATTACTTCGCGTGCTACATCGCACATGGCGCGGTTGAGTTGTGCTTCTCCGGGGTCTGGCGTGGTGATACCACTGAGCAGATCAAAGCCGTCAACGCCGAGAAATAGCTTGTCGAAACGGAACTGACGCATATGCTGCTCTGCCGCGGGGCCATACAGCGACCAGGATTTACGTCGTACGCTGCCACCGACCACCATCAAATCCACCTGTTCGTTGTTGGCCAGTTCGAAAGCGATATTTAATGCATTGGTCATCACCACCAGATCTTTTTTGCCGACTAACTGTTGTGCCATTTGGCTGGTGGTGGAGCCTGAATCGAGAATGATGGCATCGCCGTCATTGACTAATTCTGCTGCCGCGCAGGCAATGGCGAATTTCACGTCGCGATTGATACGGCCCTTGTCCTGCAATGGCCGATCGAAGGCAAATTGCTTATTGAGCATTGCGCCCCCGTAAGCACGCACTGCACAGCCGCTTTTTTCCAGTTGGCGCAGATCACTGCGGATAGTGACGCTGGAAACCGAAAACTGGGCGCTGAGTTGTTCGACGCGCACCGAGCCTTCACGACAAAGCTGGTCGATAATTAATTCCCGTCGTTTTACGGTATTGATCATTAACGCGTGACTCCTGATTTAGCTGTAGTCATACCCGGCCGCGGCGCAATGCGTCGCAGCTAATCTGACAGGAGTGCTTTCAGTTGTTCGTGTCGAATTACAGCAAACGAAACAGTGAAATGCAATCGGTTATTTTATAAAAAATCTTACGTATCAACTGGTTATGCTTGTTTTGTCTTTCGGTTGTCGTCCAACCGAAAGCAACGAATAAATAAAGTGAAAACTCGTAATCCGTTATTAATCAGGCAACAATTCACTGCCTGGTGTCATTTACCAAAAGCAGGATGAAAGCTGTGTCATTCATTTTCTGCTGCCTGCCTTTTCACTGTTTTTTTTATTGCCAGCTTTGACGCAATAACGCGGCACCGCGTACGCCACTGCTGTCACCGTGCACCGGTGGGTAGATCGCTGCCGGTTCAGTGCCGGGTAACAACCAATGACCCATGGCGGGTGGCAGCAGTGCATACAGCTCCCCGACGTTTGACAACCCACCGCCGAGCACGAAGGCGTCCACGTCCAATAACAGTTGTAGCCCGGCTAACGCACTGGCCAGAATATCGACGTACATAAGCATCAGGTGCTGCGCCATGGGTTCACCTTGACGGTAGCTGGCAATCAGCGCCGGTACCGTGTCGGCAGGGTGGCCAAAATGGCGGCTTAACGCCAACAACCCACTGCCGGATACGTAGCGCTCAAAACAGCCAGTCAGACCGCAGTTGCAGGTAAATAGCGGCAAATCATAGCGTTGTGCCAACTGAGCGGAGATCGGTGTATGGCCCCATTCACCGGCCAGCCCATTACGGCCTTTATGCAACTGCTTGTTCATGACCAGACCACCGCCGGCACCGGTACCGATGATCGCGCCGAACACCAATGCCAGATGCTCGGTCTGCGGGGTGCTGGCCTCGGAAAGGGCAAAGCATCGGCAGTCGTTTTCAATTTCAACCGGCCGTGCTAGCTCGTGAGCCAAATCGTCAGCCAGACAGTGACCGGTCAGGCAGGGTACGTTCACGGCCAGTTGCTTACGGCTGCGTGGGTCGGTCACACCGGGTAAACCGATGCCAATACTGCCTTGGGTCTGTAATTCGCGGTCAGCACGATCCACCAATTGGTGGATACAGGACAAGAACTCACGGTAATTGCCCGTAGGAGTACTGACGCGTTGGCAAAACACTTGCTTAAGCTGTCGGTCATAGGCTGCCATTTCGATCTTGGTACCGCCAATGTCGAAGCCGTACCGCATCTGTGATATTTCCACGTATTTACGCTCCGCCCAGGGTGATCACCGCAGATTCACGGCGTGCACGTTCAGCCGCAAACACCATCAAATGGCTTTCCAACGTTTCGGCTGGGCCTGACAGCACTTGTGAAGGATCGTTAGTGCGAATAGCGTCGATGAAATGCTGCATCAGATAGTAATCGCCGCCGCCGTGACCGGACATGGTATGCAGGTCTTCAGCCTCATCGACGTCGTAGACCGTTTCACTGTCATCGACGAATGAGGTAATGCGGATGTAGCGCCCGTCACCCTCGATACAGCCGTGGCTGCCGAAAATGCGGGTTTGGCGATCTTCCAACCGGGTGAATGCCGTCATGGTGAAGGAGGCCGTACGTCCACCGGTAAATTGCATGTTGACCACCTGATGATCGACAACGTTATTGTCACAGCGGTAGACACAGCGGCCATACTGACCATCGCGCAGGGCCGCCAGCAGATGCGGCTGGCTGACTTCTGGGGTTAACACCCTCAGGAAGCCCGGTGTCGCTTTGTGGTCGTCGCCAAGATAGATACGTTTGGCGGAGTAGGGGCAACTGGCTTCCACCGCACAGTCCAGGCAGTTGTCCGCTGCCCCGGCGGGTTGATTTTCTTGGCGAAAATGACGCAAACCGCCGAATGAGCTGATCTGCTCGCAAGGCAGTTCCATGATGTAGCGGATCCAGTCGATGTCGTGGCAGGATTTTTGTAGCAGCATAAAAGCGGCTTCACCGTCATTGCGCCAGTTACCGCGGACAAAGGAGTGGGCCTGGTGCCAGTAACCTACCGGTTCCAGGTGCTGCAGGCTGACAATGTCGCCAATCACGTTATCACGCAGCAGTTGCTTCAGTTTCTGGGTATAACGCGTATAGCGCAACACATGACCAACCGAGAAAATCAGCTTCTGACGTATCACTTCTTCAACGATAGTGCAGCATTCACTGGCATCCGGTGACAGCGGCTTTTCCAGCAGCATGGCGTAACCCTGTTTGGCGAAGGCCAGCGCGGGTTCGAGATGTAGCGTGTCTTGGGTGCAGATCAACACCGCATCGGCCAGTTTGCCGGCGTCGGCAGCCTGCTGCCAGTCAGTGAATACGTTATCTGCCGCTATGCCATGTTGTTCGACAAACTGTTGCCGATAGATATCCCGCGGCTCTGCCACGGCCACCACCTGCATTAAATCCGGATGTGCCAACGCGTAACGTGAGTAAATTTCCCCGCGAGCTCCAGCGCCAATAACCAGTACCTTCACCGGGCGACCGGCATAATCATTTTGTTGAGATGACGACATTGCACATTCTCCGATCTTGTTATTTGAGGTTTTGGCCGCTGATTTCATCAAACAGGTGTGCGCGGGACAGATCGAAAGCCAGGTGGATCTGTTCTCCCAAACGCGGTTCCCAGTCAGGCTGCGACGCCATGCGGAGTACAAACCGCAGCTCAGCCAGTTCGCAGTGCAGCAATTCTTCGTTGCCCATGCGTTCGATGGTGACAATCTTCGCCGGGAAGCAGTTACTGCTGCCGGGAGCACACAACCGCAAGGACTCTGGGCGAATGCCAAGGCATACGCGCGGGTGTGGGTATTTTTCTAATTGCTGTTGCAGCGCCGGTGGCAGGTTAAGTGGATATTCGCTACCGATGCTTAACCCAATCCCCTGAGCTGTGCGGGTAATCGTCATATCGTGCAGATTCATTGATGGGCTGCCGATGAATTCGGCGACAAATCGGTTAGCGGGTTGGTGATACAGGTTGATTGGTTTGTCTACCTGCATGATGGCGCCACGGTTCATCACACAGATACGGTCACCCATGGTCATCGCCTCAACCTGATCGTGCGTGACATAGACCATGGTGGCAGCGGCACCTTCTTGCTTGAGTTGGTTATGCAGTTCGATCAATTGCACGCGCATCGAGACGCGCAGCTTGGCATCCAAATTCGACAGAGGTTCATCGAACAGAAAGACCTTGGGTTTACGCACGATGGCACGGCCGACCGCCACACGCTGGCACTGCCCACCAGATAACTGACCCGGCTTGCGTTGCAGTAGATTGGTGATTTCCAGTTTTTCGGCCGCATCCCGTACACGGCGATCAATTTCAGCTTTGCTTTCTTTGCCGATCAGACCAAATGCCATGTTCTTGTAGACGGTCATATGGGGATACAGCGCATAGTTCTGGAAAACCATCGCGATGCCGCGATCTTTTGGCATGGTGTCGTTGACGCAGTGGTCGTGAATCAGGATCTGACCTTCGCTGACACTTTCCAAACCGGCGATCATCCGCAGCAGGGTGGATTTTGCGCAGCCTGATGGGCCGACAAATACCATAAATTCGCCGTCTTTGATGTCCAGATCGACCCCATGCAAGGCATTAAACCCATTGGGATAGACCTTCTTCACATTGTTTAACTGTATACCGGCCATGTTATTTACCTTGTGTTCGCGGTTAGCCTTTTACCCCAGCGCTGGCGATGCCCTGGATGAAGTAGCGTTGGAAAAGAATGAACAGCATCAGCATGGGGATTACCGCCATCAGTGCGCCGGCCATCAGTAACGGATATTCCACCCCGGCGCGGCTGGACAGCGATGCCAGTCCAACGGGCAGCGTCAGTTTCTCGGTTGTGGTGTTGACGATCAGTGGCCACATCAGATTGTTCCAGCTCCACAGACCGTTGATGATGATGCAGGCGATAATTCCGGGGCGAATCAGGGGCAGCATGATGCGCCAGAAGATAGCGAAGTAGCTGTAACCGTCGATCAGTGCTGCTTCCTCCATTTCCTTTGGTACTGCCAGGAAGAACTGACGCAGCAAGAAAGTGGCGTAAATACTGAAAATACCGGGCAGAACCAGCCCGGTGATGCTGTTCACTAAGCCTAATTTCTGCACCACCAGAAATTGTGGGATCAGAAACGCCTGACCAGGCACCATCAGAATGGAAATACAGACCAGGAACACTGCGTCACGGCCGCGAAAATGCAGACGCGAGAAACCGTAAGCGGCCATGGTGGCGATGACCATTTGTAGTGTGACGGTGAAGAATGTCGCCAACAGCGAGTTCACATAAAAATCAGTAAACGGAATTTCATGCATGATCTTGCTATAGGCCTGCATGCTGGGGTGCGTCGGCAGCAATGTCAGCGGGATCTGGATACTCTCGGCCTGCGTTTTCAGTGAGGTAACCAGCATCCAGATAAAAGGGACGACGGAGGCGAGTGCCGCCAGGGCCATAAACAGATAAACCAGTGTTTTTTTACTTATGCTCATCGTCATGGCTCCTCAGCTGACTTTCAGGCGTTTGCCAATCATCATTTGAATCAGGGTGATCAGCAGGGTGACGGCGAACAACACCACGGTAATGGCAGAGGCATAACCTTTCTCCTGCAGGTAAAAGGCGTATTTGTAGAACAGGTTGGTGACGGTCATCACGTCACTTTCAACCAATGCACGGTCAAACATCAGGAACACCACATCAAAGACTTGCAGGATCTCGATAAAGCTCATTACCGAGACGAAGAACAGCGTCGGTACCATCATCGGCAGAGTGATACAGAAGAATCGGCGCAGGGTGCTGATACCATCAATGTCAGCGGCCTCATACAGTTGGCGTGGAATACTTTGTAATCCTGCCAGCAAAATGATGATTTTCAGCGCCAGTGATGACCAGATAATGATGATGGAAACACTGATACGCACCACGTCTGGATCGGACAGCCAGGCCACCGGTGAAATACCCAAGAAGCCAATCGCCTGATTAATCAGGCCGAAGTCTTTGTTGAACAACCACTGCCAGACCATGGCCACTGCGGCAGGCATGGTGACTGCCGGCAGGAACAGTAAAGTGCGCAGCACCGCTTTGCCGCGGATGTTCTGATTCAAGCCAATTGCCAGCAACAGTGACAGACTCAGGCTGACAGGGACGCACACCACCACGTAGAACAAGGTGTTACCG
This sequence comes from Serratia grimesii NBRC 13537, assembly GCF_001590905.1. GTDB lineage: Bacteria > Pseudomonadota > Gammaproteobacteria > Enterobacterales > Enterobacteriaceae > Serratia > Serratia grimesii. Next base: position 135,893 of record NZ_BCTT01000002.1, on the reverse strand, counting down.
GCGGCGGTATAAAAGTCGTCGTCTTCGAACAGATTGACGTAGTTATCAACGCTGAGCGTAGTCCAGCGCATAAACTGATTAAGATCGGTAAAGCTGTAAAAGATGTTCTGCAAAAAAGGGATGAAATAGAAAACTATCAACCCAATCAGCAGCGGTAAGATCATTACCCATCCCCAGAAGCGCTCGGCGCGCTCCAGGCGGCTGAGTGCCGGTCGTGGGACACTTTTTTGTTGTTTTAGGGTGACCGTAGCCGTTTCTGCCAGCGACATGTTGCCATTCCTCACCTGTAACTGCTCTGCGGTGTTCCGCAGCCGGTGCGCCTTCGGGCAGGCGCTACCGGCACGGGGTGATTACTGCTCCATGACGCGTTCGATCTTCTTGACCGACTTGTCCATCTCGGCTTTGGCGTCCGCGCCCATAAATATTTTCTTCAGGCTGGCAATCCACATGTTTTGCCATTTCGGCGTATTGGTACCGGCAGTAGGGTAGGCTTCGGTCACGTTAAGGGTGTCAATATAAGGCGTGACATCGACTTTTTTGATCTCCGCCGCCCAGGCTTTGGCTGCCAGTTTGTTGGCCGGGATCACCGCTTTTGCCAACTCAGTCTGTGAGGCTTCAGAGCTCATAAACTCGATGTATTTCCAGGCTTCCGGCTTGTGGGCGCTGTTGGCGGACATGGCAAATGCCAGACTGTGCGCTACGCCGGACTGGCGTTCGATTTTTGGCATCATTACCACGCCGATATGATCATTAATCAGCGGATTGTTGGCGAAGGGCGCCGCCAACCATGAGCCGGCATACACCATCGCCGCGCGGTTGGACTGGAAGATGTTTTCGGTTTTGACTTCACTCATTTGCTGAGCGCTTGGCATCAGCCCGTCTTTCATCATTGATTGCAGCTGCTGATATACCCAGATCGACTTATCATTGGCGATGTCGGTCGGCTGGCCGTCTTTTGGCACAATGTGGTTCCCGTTCTGGAACAACAGGTTCATGTAGCTGTCCTGGCCGTCAATGCTCAGATCCATCACCAAGGGGAAGGCGCTTCCTTTCAAGCCGGCTTTCAGTGCTGCCGCTTTGCTTTTCAGCGTGTCCCAATCCCAGTCGTTGGTGGGGTAGCTGACGCCAGCCTGGTCAAACAGCTTTTTGTTGTACCAGACGGCAATGGAATCTACGTCACGAGGGATGGCCATCTGCTGACCGTCATACTGATACGCTTTTACCGAACTGGTCACGATGTTATTTAAATTAACATTACTGCCGGTAATATAAGGTGTTAAGGGTTGCATTATGCCATTCTTGGCATATTGCACGAAATAAGGCATGTTTATCCAGAATATATCAGGGGCAACGCCGCCAGCTGCAGCTGAATCTAATTTAACAAAGTATTGTGCTGATGGGGTTAATTCTATCGTTATTTTAATGTTAGGGTTTTCTTTTTCAAAGCGCTTGGCAATCTCCTGTTCGGCAGGTAATTGGTTTCTGTCCCATACGGCATAACGTAACGTTATTTGGTCTGCGGCATATAGCATGGTTGGCAATAATAATGCAGCCGCGATGGCAGAGTGCACAAGAAGACGGCCGGTATTTTTTATCGGTGACATTGCTTTCCCCTCGGTGGACGACGAATAAATATTTTCGTAACGTGAATTCTTTCTATCCCTTAACTTTCAATGTGTCAATACACCCTGATCTGCCCAAAAATGGGGCATAAATGTTTCACTGTTGTTAAAATCGAAAGGGTTGAAGTCTAAACCGAAAGCGTCACTTGTTCACAATTCGTTAACCTTTTGAGCCGATTTTAGCCCTGCCGTACGCCATTTACGGCCTGCTGAGGTCATAGGAATAAGTGATAACCCCTGCACCATAATGGGGATTAAAAACATTATTATTGTGCAGGCTTGGCTATCTTTCATTTTTGTGATGCAAATAAACAAAAAAATTGTATATCGCAACATCTGAACAGGCTCATCGTCGATTTTTGATTGAGACTATTGTTTGTGACGATAAAAGGGTTTAGCTTAAAAATCACTCACCGGTATTTTGAAATAAAAGAGAGATTAATGTTATGCGCCTTTCATTGACCTTTACCCATTGTCTGGAAAAAGTATTTCATAGCCGTAATGCACCACAGGTTTCACAGATAAATACACTAAGTGGCTTGAGTAACGAAATAGTTTCCTGGCAAGGGGTCTATTGCTTACACCCGGTAGGTAATGAAACGCGAAGAGAATTAAGATGCCGCCTTGAAGGGCCGCTAGCAGAGTATATCAATGTGCGTCAGGTTCAATCGGTACCCAGTCATTTTCCCTGTTATGCCGAGACCGATGAGAACTACCTGCGTACTGAGCCGGGGTTATTTCCTGATCCGTTGGCGCCTATGGTCGATCGTCGTTTCTTTGCCCCCAGCCATTATTATGGCAGCCTCTGGTTGACCTTTACCCCACCGCTGACACCGGTTGCCGGTGGTGACTATCCGTTAACGCTGACACTGTTTGATGTTGCGACTGATGCTGTGCTGGCAAGTGCGACACTGACGCTGCATATCGTCCCCGCGGCACTGCCACCGCAAACCTTATTGCATACCGAATGGCTGCATTCTGACTGCCTTGCGGACTACTATCACCTCAGGGTGTTCAGCCCCGAATATTGGCTGGCGGTACGTAATTATGTCCGCTGCGCAGTCAGTAGTGGGATAAACATGCTGTTGACACCGATCTTCACGCCGCCTCTTGATACCGCCATCGGCGGTGAGCGCACCACAGTACAACTGGTAGGCGTACAGCGGTCTGCGCAGGGCTACCGGTTTGATTTCCAACGTCTGGCGCAATGGGTGGCAATGGCGCAGGAAGAGGGCATTGAACACTTTGAGATTGCACCGTTGTTTACTCAGTGGGGGGCGGCGCACGCCCCGAAAATTATGGTGGAGATAGACGGCACACTGAGTCCGCTGTTCGGCTGGCAAACCGACGCCCACGCTGAAGAGTATCAACAGTTTCTACAGGCACTGTTGCCGGCGCTGACCGACTGGTTCCGCGAGCGGCAATTACAGCAGCGCGTGTGGTTCCACATTTCGGATGAACCGACACTGGAAAACATAGCCGTTTATCAACGCGCCAGTGCGACGTTACGCCCACTATTGGCGGGGTTCCATACGTTTGACGCCTTATCAGACTATGCATTTTACCAGCAGGGGCTAGTGGAAACACCGGTCGCCGCCACTGATCATATCGCGCCTTTTATTGAAAACCAGGTGCCGGGGTTGTGGGCTTATTACTGCTGTGTGCAAAAAACAGAGGTAGCCAACCGTTTCTTCGCTCAGCCTTCGGCACGTAATCGTATTTTGGGTATCCAGCTTTATTTGTACAACATCACCGGTTTTTTGCATTGGGGTTTCAACTTCTATAACAGCGGCCATTCACGAGAAAAACTGAATCCCTATGCCGTGACGGACTGCCGGAATGCATTTCCGTCCGGTGATGCTTTTGTGGTCTATCCCGGCGATAATCTGGAACCCGTGGAGTCGTTACGCCTCCGGGTGTTGCATCAGGGGTTGCAAGACATGCGCGCTCTACAGCTATTGGAAAGCCTGACCGATCGCACAGCAGTAGAGGCGCTGATTGAACAGGAACTGGGGATGCGCATCACGTTTAAACGCTATCCGCACCAGGCGGATCCACTGCTGCGATTACGTGAAGCGGTCAACAAACGTATCGAAGCCTTGCTGTAGACAGTGGCATAAAATGCGACGCAGGTGGCGCGGTACACACCGTTGCCACCAAGTTTTCAATTATTTGCTATACCTGATAGGTCGAGGGATTTCATTTTTTTGTCATGATACTGACATGTTAGGGTCATAGCGCTGGCTTAAGTTTGCAGCGACTAAGCCAGGAGATAACGCGATGTTTAGCTTGGACTCTCTGTTGCATGATGCATTTCCACACCGCAAAACCCCTGCCTGGCAGCGTAGCCTGCTGAGAACTTTACTCTTCGAAAAAGAATTCAAACAGTTTGCCGCCGACTATCCACACCTGAAGGGGCTGGATTTGATCGAGCAGGTGGTGGACTACTTTAACCTCAGTTGTGAGTTGGTCGATGGTGACCTGGAAAATATTCCGAGCCAGGGGCCGGTGGTGCTGGTAGCCAACCACCCGATTGGTTCGCTGGACGGACTGGTGCTGCTGCGTGCCGTAGCGGCAGTACGCCCGGATGTTAAGGTGGTCGCCAGCCAACTGTTGACCTATATAGAACCACTGCGCAACCTGTTTGTGCCGGTGGACAACGTGGGTAACAAGACCAACCGTAAGCAAATTGAAGGCATGCAGGCCCAGTTGGATAAGCAGGGTGCGTTGATCCTGTTCCCCGCGGGCGAAGTGTCGCGCATGAGCCCGAAAGGCATACGAGATGGTCACTGGCATACCGGTTTCTTGCGCCTGGCGGCTAAGGCGCGAGCGCCGATTGTGCCAATTCACATCAGTGCGCGTAACAGCAACCTGTTTTATTTCACGTCGATGGTTTATCGCCCTCTGTCCACACTCTTGCTGGTGCGGGAAATGTTCCAACAGCAAGGGGGACGCATTAAAATCCGCGTTGGCGGGCGTATTCCGTTCGCCAACTGGCATGATGGGCATACCAGTGCTAAAGATCTGGCGGAACGCTTCCGTCGTCACGTATACCGACTGGGTCAGGGGAAAGAAGGACTGTTTGCCAGTGAATCACCGATCGCCTTGCCGGAAGACCGGTTGGAACTGAAAAAGGCGCTGGCAAACTGTGAACGGTTAGGAGTCACGCCGGACGGCAAAGAGATCTTCCTGTATCGCCGTCAGGATGAGGCTCGTACGCCTATTCTGCGTGAACTGGGCCGCCTGCGCGAAATCGCCTTCCGGGCTGTTGGCGAAGGGTCGGGACGTCGTCGGGACCTGGATAGCTATGACGACGACTATTACCACCTGGTGTTGTGGGACGCGGACGAGTTGGAGATTGTCGGTGCTTACCGCTTTATCCCTACCGCCGAACAGTTAGAGCGTAAAGGGCTGGAAAGCATTTACAGTAATAGCCTGTTCCATTATGACCGCGATATGGCACCGATTCTGGCGCAAGGCATCGAACTGGGCCGCAGCTTTATTCAGCCGGCCTATTGGGGCAAACGTGGGCTGGATTACCTGTGGCTGGGGATTGGCGCTTACCTGGCAAAATATCCGCAGTACCGCTATCTGTTTGGCCCGGTTTCCATTTCCGGTGGCATGCCAGTGACGGCGCGTGACCTGTTGATTGCCTTCTATCGACTGTATTTCTCGCCTAATCATGCGTTGGCGCAGTCTCGTCAGCCTTATCCTGCCTCGTTGCCGCAGGTGTTGGCGCAGTTTGCCGGCGATAACTATCAGGAAGATCTGATCAGGCTGAAAAGCCTGCTGAGCAACATCGGTTGTTCGATACCTACGCTGTATAAACAATATACCGAGCTATGTGAGCCAGGCGGGGTGCAATTTATTGATTTCGGAACTGATCCGGCTTTCAACAACTGCATTGACGGCCTGGTACTGGTCGATCTGACCCGACTTAAACCGGCGCGTTTCCAGCGTTACATTGCGGTACATCAGCCACAGGATGCATGTATAGATTGATTCGCTTCTCATTCATGCATTTTTGATCTAATCCGAGGCTTGGCGCCGGCGGTGGGATATAGCCTAAGATAAGGCTTTGTTCCAGCGTCGGAGTCTTTCATGCCACAGTCGTTTGTCCCGTCTTTATTAACCGTTGATGATCCCGCCGCTGTGGCGGTTGAAACAGCAAAGGGTGTTGCACCCTTTTTATTACTGTGCGATCACGCAGGTCAGGCAATACCCCAACGTTTGGGGGATCTGGGCTTACCACCGGGGGAGATTGACCGCCATATCGGCTGGGACATTGGCGCACTAAACGTTTCACGTCATCTCAGCCGCCAACTGGATACCACACTGATTCACCAGCGCTATTCACGATTAGTGATTGACTGTAATCGTACGCCCGGTATCGCCAGCTCGATCCCTCAGGTGTCCGAGTTGACGCCGATCCCAGGCAATGTCGGTATACAGGCTGAACAAACTTTAGCCCGCGAGCATGAGATTTTTCTGCCCTATCATCGAACCATTGCCGACACCTTGGACGCGCGTCAACGTGCCGGGCTACCGACGGCGATTATTGCGATGCACAGTTTTACGCCGGTATTTAAAGGGAATGCGCGACCATGGCAAGTGGGGTTGTTGTTTAATCGCCAACCGGAGTTCGCCTTGCTGTTGGCCGAGCTGTTGCGAGAAGAAGGGGATTTGGACGTGGGCGTCAACGAACCTTATGCCATGACTGATGCCACGGATTACACTTTGCCGGTGCATGCCGAGCGGCGGCAGCTTCCCTACGTCGGCATTGAGATCCGCCAGGATCTGATTGCGGATCAACAAGGTCAGCAAGACTGGGCAAAACGCTTTGCCAGACTGCTGCCACAGGCTTGGTATCGTTGGCAAATTTGACTTTAGGAATATTCCCAGTGATGATATCTGTAAGGAAAGTGTAAATCGTCATTGGGAAGAGTCAGGAGCGACGAGTGGAGCAAAATGATAACGGATTGTTTATCAAGCAGGAGCGCTTTGAAGTGCTGGCGATTTTGCGCGAAATTTGTAAACAGCGCACGCCACTGCGAGTCGTCAATGAGCGACAACAGTTTCAGAGTCTGTTACTGAGTGTCGGACCGGATAATATCGTGTTCAGTGGCGATGAGGCGGAGACGGTTGTCGATGGCGAATGTACCATTGTGATCGAAAGCCATGATGCGAAGATCGAGTTCTCTGTCGGTCGGGCAGAAACCACCCATCATCAGGGCGTTAATGCATGTTCAACTCAATTGCCGAAGGAACTGGTGTACATCCAGCGCCGTCGTCAGTTTCGCGTGACTACCCCACACTGGCGTGAATTTCTCTGCAGTGGCGAATATGCCGACGGCAGCGAGTACCAGTTGAGGATCCACGATCTCTCTGCTGGTGGCGTCGGTTTGCGCGTGGATGGTCCACTGCCGGAAAACCTCCAGCCCGGGTTCCAGTTCAAAAAGGCGTTATTGGATCTTGGCAGCTATGGCAGCTTCAAGGTCAATATGGAGCTGGTGGTGATCAATGAAGATCAAGAGTTAGATGATGACGACCAATTGGTGCGTTTTTCACGCTTGTCATGCCGTTTCATGAAATTGGGTTTGGCAATGGAAAGAAAAATTCAGAGTGCTGTGTTTGCGTTCGAATTGGATTTCAATAAGAAGAAAAAGCGTTAAGAAGACGAGTGGGGCAGCTGGCTGCCCCGTCACCCCGGCCTATTTCAAGGCACGTAAACTCCCAATTTCCTCCCAACCAAAATGCTCCGCTTCTGCCAACACGTCGCATACCTCGCCACTGGCGGTAACGATGGCGTCGTTGAGATTCTTACCGTGCAGCAAATGGCTGACGAGCAATGCTGTGAACATATCCCCGGTGCCTTTGACCTTCGACTGGATTTTAGGATGGGTATAGCTTTGCACTTCGTGGCGGCTGACCAACAGTAACCCCACTTCATCGTCGTTTTCTGCCACGCCTGGTGCACTGGTTACCAACACCCACTCGGTGGTGTCATTCAACAATGCCTCTGCGGCATGCTGCGTCTGCTCACGGCTGAGCAAAGGGTGTCCGCAAAGCTGCTCTAGCTCAAACCCGTTAGGGGTGAGGCCATTGGCTAATGCCAGAAAGGGTGAACGATAGCAACCGACGATGCGCTCATCGACATAAACGCCTTCACCGTAATCGCCCATCACTGGATCGATATAAATCTTTATCTGCGGATTGATAGCACGCACGCGCTGCAACCAGCTTTCCAGTATGTGGCACTGACTGACATCGCCAAGATAACCAACAATCACGGCCCGGGTGCGCAACATCACACCGCGGGTCAATAAATCTTCCAGGAAACCACGGAACCACTCTGCGGAAATGACACCGCCGCTGGGAGCACCGTAATAAGGCGGGCAACCGAACAGCACGCTGGGTACCTGTAATGCTTCCAGCCCTTTTTTCAGTAAGGTACGGTAAGCGATACCGTTGCCGACGCTACCGTACACCACCTGGGATTGAATGCTGATCACATCAATCTGCGGTGGTTGTAGTTGAGAAATCTGATGCATCTAGGACTTCCTTGGTTCAATTTTATCCAGCCACTGTGCAAATACCTGCCGAGCGCGCTGTTCTAATTCTGTGCCGTAACGAGCAGCCTGTTGGCGTAAACGTTGCGGAAGGATACCCGCTAACTCCAACTCACAGGCATGGCCTACCAGCCAGCGCTCAATGTCGTGGTGATCGGCTTCCAAATGAAACTGTAGCCCAAGGGCAAAATCCTGGTATTCAAACGCCTGATTAGGGCAAATCTCGGTACCTGCCAGACAGGTAGCCCCCTCAGGGATCATAAACATGTCACCGTGCCAGTGCAGCACTGGCGTTGCGCCCAACGATGCCAGCACTGAGTCTTCATTTGCCGTTAAGGTCAGTGGGGCGAAGCCAATTTCTTTCACACCGAGCGAGACGACATCGGCCCCCAAGGCCTGAGCCATCACTTGTGCACCAAGGCAGATGCCGAGTGTAGGCCGTTTTTGCTGCAACCGCTGTGTTACCAGTGCCAGTTCGTCATTGAGAAACGCATAGTGTTGTTGGCCGGCAAAATGTTGCGCGGCACTGATCGGCCCGCCCAGCACCACCAACAGATCGGTTTCCTCATTATTGATGGCGCGGATATCGTCACGACCGGCATCGTAATAATCAATCTGATAGCCACGTAATGAAAGCAGTGAACCTAAAATACCGAGATTTTCGAAATTGACATGTCTGATAGCGACCACTTTCTTCATTGTTGTACCTCTGTGGTGTTGGGATAAGGTTCAAGTTCCAGGGTGTCGCCCAAAATTGTGATGCCGCCGATACCGCTTTGATAAACTATCCGGCGCTCTTTGACTTGGCTGATCTGTAACTGGTAACCCTGTTCGGTGGGAAACAGCGCTTGCGCCTGTTGCAGTTGAGTCTCCGCCCAAGGCGTGAGCATCTGTAAACGGGCGAAAGCTTTCCCGTCATGTTGAATATCGAGTACGTAATGTTTTTCCATCTTTACCCCTTAACTTTTCCGTTCGAAACAGGTAATCTTGTTTGAACTAATACAAAAAGGTTTTATGTATGGGTTCATTGTATGCAAAAGGCGGCAGTGCTGTCCAGATTGCTGAACAGTTCAGCACGCAGATAAAGCAGGGTGATTTGCAACCGGGTGATTTACTGCCACCTGTGCGTCAACTGGCCGGTGAGTTGGGGGTGAACCCCAATACGGTTGCCAGCGCCTATGCCAAGCTACGAGATGCCGGTTTGGTCGCCACCCGCGGTCGGGCAGGGACACAAGTGCTTGAGCAACCATTAATGGCCGTGCGCAATGTTCGTCAAGTACCTGAAGGCATGCGTGATTTGGCCAGCGGCAACCTGGACGCCACACTGTTACCGGTACTGTCGCTGAGTGCAGATGATGCATTCCCACAGCAGAATGGCTATGACGTTAGCGGTGATTTGCCGGCGTTGTGTCAACTTGCTGGCGAATGGTTATCCCAACAAGGGGCATCGTTAGGCGAGGTGTCGGTGTTTTCTGGCGCGCTTGACGCTATTGAGAAGGCACTGCGTAGCCATGCGGCACCGGGAGCCTCAGTGTGGGTGGAAGACCCATGCTGGCCGCCGTTACTGACGCTGTTGCGGCATCTTCGCCTCAAACCGCTGCCTTTGCCGATAGACGCTCAAGGATGTTGCTTGCCGGAGAAAGACGCCAGCAAGCAGGGGTGTGCGGTGATACTGACGCCGCGAGCACAGAACCCGACAGGCATGTCATTAAGCGCCGCACGCGCCAAAAGTTGGCGTGAATTTTTAGCGAAAAATCCTGCTTGTCTGGCGATCGTTGATGATTTCTGGGGGCCGTTGTCACAGCAGCCTTTGCATTTGCCATGTGCCAAGGATAACGGTTTGTACGTGTTGTCTTTGAGTAAGTTTCTCAGCCCGGATCTGCGTATTGCGCTGGCCTGCGGCAAGCCGCAACTGATGCAGGCGATGCGTGCGGATCAATACATTCGCGAGCGTTGGGTCAGCCATATCTTGCAGCAAATTGCCGTTAAATTATGGGCACAAGCGCAGCGTGATGGTTTACTGGTGCGTGCGCAACATGCCTATCAGCAACGGCGTGATGCATTGGCGGAACGGTTACATACGTTGAGCGGCATTCCCTTGCCGCCGGGGGAAGGCGTCCATATCTGGCTGCCGGTACGCTCAGAGGCCGCAGCCAGTCAAATCATGGCGCAGCGCGGATGGTTGGTACAAAGTGGTGAGCCGTTCCGCCTGAAAAGCGGCCCGGCGATCCGTGTTAGTTTGGCTAACCTGATCTCAACACAACTGGAAACGCTGGCGCAGGATCTGATTGTCGCGATCGGTGCGGGTACCGTGGTTAACTGAATAATCCCAGAATCAAGCCTGCGCCAATAGCCGTAAAGAGGTCAGACGGGCAGCGGGCTGGGTTATGGGGGTATCAATCACAAACTCTTCCACACCATATTGCTGGTGCAATTGGTCCAACTGCTGGCGTACTTGCTGAGCGGTGCCCCGCAAGATGTGGCTTTCGCGGGGCTCAATGCGATAATCGGTTGCGCCGGCTTGTTGCACAAAACTCTCTGCCTGTTCCAGGCTGCCGACAGTCACGCTTTGACCACCGGTGACGTGCACACGGTATTGCTGGATCCCCGCCGTCAGTGCATTAGCCTGCTCGGCGCTATCGGCGACGATCACCGCGACAGCCAGCAGGGCTTTGCGCCCGCCGCTTTGCGTGGCGTAATGTGCTAGCGCCCGTTTAATGTCCTCCTGATTGCCATTGAGGTGAGCAGCAAACACAAAGGCCCAGCCGTGTTCGGCAGCCAACTGGGCACTTTCTTCGCTGGCACCCAGCAGAAAACGCTGTGCGGGTTGTGACGGCTGCGGCGTGGCGCTCAGGCCCGGTTGCGCATCATCATTCAAATAAGCGTTGAGCTGGGCGAGTTGTTGAGGAAAATCCGGTTTATTCTGCTGGTCGTGAGCAGCCTGTAGCGCTTGGGTCGAGAGTGGCAGTCCACCCGGTGCTTTGCCCACCCCCAGATCGACTCTGCCTGGCGCCAGTGTCGCCAAGAGATTGAAGTTTTCCGCTACTTTATAGGCACTATAGTGCTGCAGCATGACGCCGCCGGAACCGATGCGGATCTGTGACGTTTGCCCGAGTAAATAGGCAATCAGTACTTCGGGCGAAGGGCAGGCAAGTTGCACGGTGTTGTGATGTTCTGCTAGCCAGAAACGGCGGTAACCCCAAATTTCAGCCTGCTGCGCCAGGTGCAGCGTGCGTGTAAGCGCTTGTGCAGCGCTTTCTCCATCGGCTATCGGACTTTTTTCCAACACGCTCAGGGCATAAGCCATTTTCCTGCTCCTTTATCATCAATTATCCACGACAAATATCATGCCGAACGCCCCGGGCGTAATACTGATTGGGGATAGGATATTCCATTGATAAAAAACGGATTTAGATATGCGCAGAACGGTAAAGAGGCGCGTAATGAACGCGCCCGTATCAGGTCAGGATTCCAGCCAGGTTTTCAGGCGAATGGCATCGCTATAGTGGCCGTAACGTTGCTGTGAACCGAGTAGGATCATTACCACCGGCTGCCCCTTGATCAGTGTCCGCATGACCAGACAATGGCCCGCTTCGTCGGTGAACCCGGTCTTCTGTAATTGGATTTTCCAGGCGGGATTGTTGATTAGCCCATTGGAGCTACGATAAACCAACTGACCTCGGCCAGGGTGTACGATTTGCTGTTTGTCAGTACTAAAACGTCGAATGGTCTGATAACGGTAGGCATGATTAACCATTTTCAGCAGATCGTTGGCGCTGGCAACATTTTTTGGTGTCAGCCCGGTCGGATCGTAAAAGCGGGCATGCTTCATGCCGATGGCACGTGCTTTCTGATTCATTTTCGCCACAAAGGCTTTGCGACCACCGGGATAATTGCGGCTCAGCGCCGATGCTGCGCGGTTTTCCGATGACATCAGGGCGATGTGCAACATATCGCGACGGCTGAGAGTCGAACCTATGGTCAGGCGTGAGTGGGTTTTCTTCAACAGATCACGGTCGGATGGCGTGACCTGCATCCTGTTGCCCAGTGGACGTTTGCTGTCCAGCGTAACCATGGCCGTCATCAACTTGGTCAGCGAGGCAATGGGCTGTACGCGGTTGGCTTTTTTTTGATACAGGATTTTACCGGTACGTTGATTGACTACCAACACCGATGTTGAATGTAGAGCCAGTGGCGCAGCGGCGTGTGCGGCAGGCAGTATGAAAAGCAGAGTAAGAACCAAAATGGCGCCGAAGTGGCGTGCGGGAGTGCGAACGATGGAATTAAATAAAGACATGGCTACCGTAACTATGATCCTGACTGATGAATGAATATCAGTAAGAGTCTGCACAGCAAATGTGGAGAAAATAGGGTGATGATTCAACGGGGCGGCAATCTTGGCGTGACAGAGCTGTGGGTAAGAGGCAGGGAGACGGTGTACCGCCTCCCTATAAGCATCAATACACTTCTGGGACCACCATAGTGTCCGGAACCGGGTGACGGTTGTAATCCGGGCTGCGCTTGCGCGGTGGCAGGGTGATCACGTTGCCTTCCGCTTCTTCGTAAGGTAGTTGCTCAAGCAGGTGACTGATGCAGTTCAGACGCGCCTTTTTCTTGTCGACACCCTGAACTACCCACCATGGCGCCTCAGGAATGTTAGTGCGTGCCAACATGACTTCTTTGGCCTCAGTATAGTCTTCCCAGCGTCGGCGACTTTCCAGATCCATCGGGCTGAGCTTCCACTGCTTCAGTGGATCGTGGATACGACTGAGAAAACGCAACTCTTGCTCATCATCGGTGATTGAGAACCAGTATTTCACTATCTGGATGCCACTGCGTGTCAGCATTTTCTCGAACTCCGGCACGCTGCGGAAAAACTCTTCGTATTCCTCGTCGTTGCAAAAGCCCATTACTTTTTCCACCCCAGCACGGTTGTACCAACTGCGGTCGAACAGCACCATTTCGCCTGCTGCCGGTAAATGGGCAATAAAGCGTTGGAAATACCACTGGGTGCGTTCCCGGTCGTTGGGTGCCGGCAGTGCAGCCACACGGCAGGTGCGCGGATTCAGGCGCTGAGTAATGCGTTTGATCACTCCACCTTTGCCGGCGGCGTCCCGGCCTTCAAAAATAATCACCAGCCGATGACCGGTGCGCATAACCCAGTCCTGCAGTTTCACCAGTTCACCCTGTAGACGCAGCAACTCGCGAAAGTACTGTTTGCGCCAGGCTTTTTTCGGATCGCTGTCCACTTCGGTATCGTCAAAGCGCAGATCGTCCAGTTCCATTTCCAGCTCTTCGTCATAGCTGTCGTAAAATTCTTGCAGCAGGCGCTGGTTGAAGCTGTCGTCGCGGTTAAATTCATGCATAGCCATAATTAATTCTCCGTGTTAGCCCGGTTTAGAAATGGTTGAAAATCCAGTACAACCCAGCGGAAAGCAGCACCGAGGCCGGTAGCGTCAAGACCCAGGCCATCAGCAGGTTGCGCAGAGTGGACATTTGCAGACCGGAGCGGTTGGCTGCCATGGTGCCGGCGATGCCGGATGACAGAACGTGAGTGGTGGAAACCGGCAGCCCAAAAATATCCGCAGCACCTATGGTGGTCATCGCCACCAGTTCGGCGCTGGCTCCCTGAGCATAGGTGAGATGGCTTTTGCCGATCTTCTCGCCCACGGTGACGACGATACGCCGCCAGCCCACCATGGTGCCCAGCCCGAGAGCAATGGCCACAACTACCTTGACCCAGAACGGGATAAAGCGGGTGGCGCTGTCCAGATCGCTTTTCAAGGCATCCAGATTGCGCTGCGAGTCAGCAGGTATGTGAAGTTGTTTTTCCGACTTCAGGTGTTTAATGACCTCAGATGCCAGATACATGTCATTACGGGTATTAGAAACCGCCTGAGCGGGGATCTTGTCGACCGAACCGTATTGCCGGATTTGATCGCCGATGGCGCCAGTCAGTTGGGCCAATGCAGGCACGACTTCAGGCGTCAATTCGTTAGTCCGTACATAACCGGTCAGTACTTCGCGTGGTTGTGCCTGGCTGACGGCCGGAAACTGGTTCAGCAATTGGTTTTTGGTGACTTCTGCCAGTGCAGCGACCCGCGGGATTTGCTCGGGTGGCATTGAGCGGTTGAGTGCGTAGGCAATGGGCATGGTACCGACCAGGATCAGCATGATAAGACCCATACCTTTTTGCCCGTCGTTAGAACCATGAGCAAAAGATACCCCCGTACAGGTGAGGATCAGTAAACCGCGGATCCACAACGGCGGTGGTGAGTCGTTTTTGGGGGCAGTATACAGTTGGCGATTTTTGACGAAGACTTTCAGTGCCAGCAGCAATAGCGCGGCAAACACAAAGCCGATCACTGGCGAAAGCAACAAAGCGTAGCCCACTTTAATCGCCTGTCCCCAGTCCACGCCGCTGGTGCCGGTACGACCGTGAATCAGCGCGTTGGCTACCCCAACACCGATGATTGAGCCAATCAGAGTATGGGATGACGATGCAGGTAACCCGAGCCACCAGGTGCCGAGGTTCCAGATAATCGCCGAGAACAGCAGGGCATACACCATGGCGAAGCCGTTGCCGGTGCCGGCCTGTAAGATCAGCTCAACTGGCAACAGTGAAATGATACCGAACGCCACTACGCCGCTGGAAAGCAACACGCCGAGAAAATTAAAGAAGCCTGACCAGACAACCGCCACCATCGGTGACAATGAATGGGTATAGATAACCGTGGCAACCGCATTGGCGGTGTCATGAAAACCATTAACAAATTCAAAGCCCAGCGCAATCAACAGCGCTAACCCCAATAAAAGGAATGGGACATAGCTGGTATATACTGCACCGGCATCACTCACGTCGTTAAATAAATTAACCCCGGCAAAAGCTATCCCCAGTACTAATAAAAAAACAAAAAAAAGAACAGTGAGTCGACTGTTCTTTTGATAGATTTTTGGCAGGCTGGGTGCAGATGGCGCACCCGCTTGAACGGCGCTGTTTTCGCTCATAAAGGACCTTCCCGATAGACTTCATTAGAATACTGACGGAGCCGTACGCTGTTGCCATCAAAGTATTGGGAAATAATGTGACTTTTTTATGACGCTAATATTAATCATCAGGAAAAGTGAAAATAATTAACGTTGGCATTTAAAGGTTGATATAAAGGCTGGAGCTAATGATTAATTGGTGCGGTTATTCAGGATAAAGAGTTATGGCTCAAACGGTTGCGGAAAAATTACACAAACTTGATTTTGATGATGAAGTCACCGGGCTGATTTACGGTCACGTATTCCGCACGGCAGAGCCACCGCTGCGCGTTTCTTCGCAGCAGGCTTGTCAGGCTTATCAGGCATTGTCGCCGGGTGAGGGGTTTCTCTGGCTGCATCTCAATTTGAATCATGCGGCTGCGGAAAAATGGCTGAAAAATCATTTTGCGATTTCCGACTTTTTCTTCGACGAAATCCGTCATGGCTCGCACACCACACGCATTGAACGGCAGGGAGATGATCTGTTTGCCGTGCTCAACGACGTGATTTTCCACCCGAAAGAAAACAACCCTGAGATCGCGACATTGTGGCTGTACTGTTGCAGCGGGCTGGTGGTCACGGTACGACACAAACCTCTGCGTTTGATCGAACGGCTGCTTAGCCGGTTGGGGCCGCTACAACTGACATCGTCCACCGAATTGCTGGCACATTTGTTGGAAGAACAGGAAGACGTCCTTGAGCAGTTGGTGCGGCAGGCTAACCAATATGTTGATACCATTGAAGACCGTTTATTGAGCAGTCACGTGAAACGTAACCGTACTGAACTGGGGCGTATGCGCCGTATGCTGCTACGTTTTCAGCGTTTGCTGGCACCGGAACCTG
The DNA here is from genome assembly GCF_001590905.1 of Serratia grimesii NBRC 13537. Lineage (GTDB taxonomy): Bacteria > Pseudomonadota > Gammaproteobacteria > Enterobacterales > Enterobacteriaceae > Serratia > Serratia grimesii. Next base: position 119,833 of record NZ_BCTT01000002.1, on the reverse strand, counting down.
CGGCGCTGTTCCGTTTGCTGAACCGGCCACCGGCCTGGTTGAGTCGCGACGTAGTACAAGATTTGCGCCAGTTCACTGAGGAATTTACCGTGGTGTTGAACGATCTCGCCAGCCTGACCGAGCGTATTCGCCTGTTGCAGGAAGAGATTGGTGCCAAGCAGATGGAACAGAACAACCGTACGCTCTACACCCTGACAGTGATCACCGTGCTGGCGCTGCCGATCAATATCGTTGCGGGTTTCTTCGGGATGAACGTGGGGGGGATCCCGCTGGCCAGCAATCACCACGGCTTTATTTTGCTGGTGTTGCTGGTCGGCGGTTTTACGCTGGTGACCGGCTATCTGGCGTTCAGACGCCGGGATGAAAGTTGACTAGAGTCTGGCCCGGTACTCTTCTTCCAGCTTGGCGTGGGTACTCCAGAATGGCTGTGGCTGACGATCGTGCAGGCGATCGACCAGGATATCCAGATGGGTGTGCCAGCCCCCGGCCACACTAAGCATCTCGTCACGGTTGGCCAGACGGCGATGGGTGACCGTCAACAGCACGGCATTGCCCTGTTCTGTGAGTTCAAAAGTGACTTCAGAAGGGCGTGTTTGTCCTTGTTCTGCCCAGGTAAAACTCAGTAGTCGCGGTGGGAAAAGGCAAGTGATATGACCGATGTTGCTGACGCTGCAACTGAGGTTTTTATATTTGGCTGGCGTTTGCTCATGCACGCCAGTCAAATCGGAATTGCGGAACACCAGCTCAACCTGGGCACCATTTTCCAATTTCATATCACCGGCTGCCAGCCAGGTGGCGCGTTTGTCGGATTCCGTCAGATAGGCCCACACCCGCTCGATCGGGCCGGGAAGCAGCCGCTGAATGCGCAGCGTGCCGGTTTCAATAATCATGCCGTAGTCGTTCATAGTTCACTCCTTGGGAGGATTCGGTTCGGGCTGCAGCAGCGCTATTTCCAGCGCGTCCAGCCGCTCTGTCCAGAAATGCTCGTAGGTTTGCAGCCATTGCATGGCTTGTGCCATTGGCTCGGGTTCAAGCCGGCAGATATGGTTTCTTCCCTGCACGGTGCGTTGCACCAGCCCAGCAAGCTCCAGTGCTTTGATATGCTTGGAGGCGCCGGCAAACGACATCTGCAACGGCGCGGCCAGTTCACCAACACTGTGCTCTCCATCGGCCAACGTACGTAATATCGCACGACGCGTTGGATCAGAAAGCGCACGGAAAATGGCGTCCAGCTGTGAGGAAGATAATTTAACCATATGGTTGAATATAGAACAGGCAGGCGAATATTCAACCAGTTTGTTGAATATTTTTTAATGCCCCGACTGACGAGCCGGGGCAGTGCATTCAAGCGTGGGTGTGTGCCAGTAATGCGTTAAGCAGTACGTTGGCACCGGCTGTCGACCATTCGCTGGAGATATTTTCCAGTTCGTTGTGGCTGATGCCCTCTACGCAGGGAATGAAAATCATCGCTGTCGGGGCTACCCGGCTCAGATAGCAGGCGTCATGACCGGCGCCGGAAACCATATCACGATGAGAATAGCCCAGTGTCTGCGCGGCTTGGCGTACGCTGTCGATGCAGCCTTGATCAAAACGTATCGGCTGGTACTGGAAAATACGCTCGGCGTGGGCGCTCAGACCGTCGCTGCCGATCTTGGCAACGGCCGCCAGCAGTCGCAGTTCCATCTGTTCCAGCACCGCCTCTTGCGGATGGCGGAATTCGACGCTGAAAAACACCTTACCGGGCACCACATTGCGAGAATTTGGGGTAATTTGCGCCATGCCTACCGTGGCGCGTGCGTCAGGCATGAAGTCTTTGCCAATGTTATTGACAGCAATGACCATGGCGGCAAAACCGAGCAGGGCATCGCGCCGGCGATCCATCGGCGTGGTACCTGCATGGGCGCTAAAACCGGTGATCTCCAGCTCATACCAACGTTGTCCCTGTGCGGTCGTCACCACGCCAATTTCAATGTTCTCTGCTTCAAGAATCGGGCCTTGCTCTATATGCAGTTCGAAGGCGGCGTGTATCGGCATATTGCCAACCGGATGTTCGCCCGCGTAACCGATTTGCTGCAATGCCTCACCAATACTGACGCCCTGATCATCGCTGCGCGACAGGCCGTACGCCAGGTCAAATACGCCCGCAAATACCCCAGAGGAAATCATCGCCGGGGCGAAGCGTGCGCCTTCTTCGTTAGTCCAGTTGACGACCTCAATGGCGCGTTCGGTGATGATCTGATGATCGTTGAGGGTACGGATCACCTCCAGGCCAGCCAATACGCCATAGATACCGTCGAAACGGCCACCCTTGGGTTGGGAGTCAACGTGGGAACCGGTGATCACCGGTGCCAGCTCTGGGCGAGAACCTTCACGCCGCAAAAACATATTACCCATGCGATCGACCCGCACGCTGCAACCGGCTTCCAGCGCCCAGTCACGCAGTTGGTCACGTGCCAGACGATCTTCTTCACTCAGAGCCAACCGGGTAACGCCATCTTTCGGGATGGCGCCGAACTGTGCCATGTCACGCAGACTTTGCCACAAGCGCTCACCATTCACCCGTTGCGTCATTTCTTCTCTTCCTGTGGTTTGATTGCATAGCGGAAATCACAGCAGGATGCACCGGACATAATGGTTTGAGTACGTTGTAGCTCGACATCCGGCGCATAGCCGACAATAAACTGGCTGTCGCGCGCGCAGGACAGCAGATGACCGATTTCACCCAATCCCATCTGGTGATACATCTCGGCATAGCGGCAACGGGTGACGTTGTAGTCGAAATGCTGTTCGTCCTGGTAGATCACCTTGACCTGCAGCGCATCGTCCTTTTCCCACAGATACTGCAAGGCGGCGAAACTCTGCAAATCTGCGCCATTTGGTTCCTGTGCCGCAAAGTTTTTGCCCGCCTCAATGGCGGCGTTTTCGATGGCTTCACCTATCACCGCCTGTGCGCGTTCCTTGCCAATTTCACGCACCAGAATCTGATAGATCGGTTTGATGATTTCCGCCTCTATGCGCCGTCTGGCCAGAATACCCAACTCGTTTTTTGCATCGCTCATCGCCTTGCTCCTCATTGCCTTACTGATTTTTATTGTGTTTTGGCGCCGCCCAGTACGCTCTGCGGCTGCCATTTGCCGTCAACGACCCGATAAAGGGTGAAGCTCGGCTGTTGCAGGTTGCCCTGCGAATCGAATGCAATAGTGCCAGTGACGCCTTGGTAATGAATGGCCCGTAATTTCGGCAGGTAATCGGCCGGATCGGCAGACTCCGCTTGCTCAATGGCGGCAATCAATACCCGGGTGGCGTCGTAGGCGAACGGCGCATGCAGTTCGATATGGGTTTTGTAACGGTCGCGATAAGCCTGCTCAAAGGCCTTGCCACCTGGCATCTGTTCCAACGGTAAACCCGGTTCCAGTGCGACTACGCCTTCACCTTCTTTTTGGGCCAGCGTCAGAAAGGTCTGGCTGACAAACCCGCCGGCGCCCATCAATGGGGTATTCATCCCCAGTTGTTTGATGCGACGGGCCAGCGGAGCGGCCTGTGAATCAACACCGCCGAAGAAGATCAGATCGGCGTTCTTGCTGCGCACGGTGGTTAATACCGCACTGAAATCGACAGTTTTGTCGTCGACATATTCACGCGCCACCGGCTGTATACCTTGAGCCGCCAGTGACTTGATAAACTCATCAGCCAGCCCTTGGCCAAAGGCGGTGCGGTCATCTATTACCGCAATACGCTTGGCTTTCAGTACCTTGGCTGCATATTCGCCAGCATAATTGCCGCCATCATCGTCATGGCCCATTACGCGGAAACTGGTGTCGAACCCTTGTTGAGTATAGCCATGGCCGGTGGCGACCGGAGCGACCTGGGCAATGCCTGCGTCGTGGTAAATGCGTGCTGCCGGTATGCTGGTACCGGTGTTCCAGTGACCCACCACGCCAGCGACACCTTCGTCCACTAAACGTTGGGCTACGGCAACGGCAGTGCGAGGATCGGACTGGTCGTCCTCGGACAGCAGTTTAAAAATGACCGGCTTGCCTTTCAGCGTGGGTTTTTGGGCATTAGCATCGGCGATCGCTAACTGTGCACCGTTCTCCAGATCTTTGCCGATGCGAGCGGAAGGGCCTGTCAACGGGCCAGCCAGGCCAATCAGAATAGTTTCATCGGCCAGAACCGGTGATGCCGCACTCAGGCTAACTAAAACGGCGGCGGCAAGCCCCAGCGGCTTAAAGCGAGTTATCTTGTTCATGTAAAGCTCCCGGTGTGATTAAAAATAAAAGGTTATTCACCCAAATAGGCTTGTTTGATTTTTTCATCATCCAACATGTCGGCAGAGCGTCCACAATGGCTCAGATTGCCGCTGTCCAGCACATAGGCGCGGTCAGTTGATGCCAGTGCCAGCCGGGCATTTTGTTCCACCAAAAGTAGCGTGACACCGTCACGTGAAAGGTTTTTGATGACCTCAAAAATGGCCTCAACCACAATGGGTGCCAAGCCCATCGAGGGTTCATCCAACACCAACAGCCGGGGACGGCTGAGCAAAGCTCGGCCCATGGCGACCATCTGCTGTTCGCCGCCGGAAAGAAGTCCGGCCTGCTGTTGAAGCCGTTCACGCAGGCGTGGAAAAAGAGTGCAAACTTGCTCCAGATCTTGTCGTACCGCTGCTTTGTCGCGCCGCGAATAGCTACCAAGTTGCAAGTTTTCCAGCACCGTCATGCGAGCGAAAATACCGCGTCCTTCCGGCACCATGACGAGCCCTTGTTGCAATAACTGATGCGGTGGCACACCACGAATAGAGCGGCCATCAAACAAGATTTCACCGTCGAAGGGCTGTAGGCCTGTTAGTGCACGCAGGCTGGAGGTTTTTCCGGCACCGTTAGCACCGATCAAGGTCACCTGTTCGCCGCTGTTTACCGTAAAATCGATGCCTTTAACGGCATGAATGCCACCGTAGGACACCTTTAACTGTTTGACTGACAGTAAAGATTCAGACATGGGCTGCGCCTCCCAGATAAGCGCGAATCACGGCAGGTTCGCGTCGGACCTGCGCCGGTTCGCCTTCAGCAATGACTTTGCCGTAGTCGAGCACGGTCAGGCGGTCACACAATCCCATTACCAGCTTGACGTCATGTTCGATCAACAGCAGGGTTTTGCCGCTTTCACGGATACGTTGCAACAGCTCGCGTAGGGCGACTTTCTCTGCGGCATTCATACCGGCTGCCGGTTCATCCAGTGCCAGCAATTTGGGTTCGGTGGCCAAGGCGCGGGCGATTTCCAACCGACGCTGATGGCCATAGGACAGATCGCCGGCGCGATAATCGGCGAATTGGCTGATGCCGACGTACTCCAGCAGCGCGTAGGATTTCTCCCGTGTTGCCTGTTCTTCCTGCCGGGCGCGACGGTGGCGTGAAATTGCCGCCCAGAGCCCATTGTGAGTACGCAGATGGCAGCCGACCATCACGTTTTCCAATACGCTCATCTCATTGAACAACCGCAGGTTCTGGAAGGTGCGTGCAATACCGGCTTGCGCCACTTTATCTATGGCCTGTGGTTTGTAGCGGCGATCCTGTAAGCGGAACTCGCCACTGTCAGCGCGATACAGACCGGTGATCAGGTTAAAACAGGTGGTTTTTCCCGCACCGTTCGGCCCAATCAAACCGTAAATCTCCCCCTGGTGAATACTGATGCTGACGTCATCAACAGCGGTGAGCCCGCCAAAGCGTTTACTGACGTGGCTGAGTGTAAGGAGTGGCGTCATGATGTTGCCCCCTGTTGATGACGTGCCGGCCATAAGCCCGCAGGGCGATACAACATCACCAGAATCAATGCCAGCCCGTAAAACAGTTGGCGGATAATTTCTGGATCGATCCACACCTGTCCAAACAACGCCTGTTGCAGAGGTCCCATGGTGCTACGCAGTAATTCAGGCAGGGCAGCCAGCAGCAAAGCGCCGAGGATCACACCGGGTATGTGGCCCATACCGCCTAATACCACCATGGCCAAAACGGCGATCGACTCTTGCAAGGTAAAGGACTCTGGCGAGACAAAGCCTTGAAACGCGGCAAACAGCGCCCCAGCTATACCGCCAAAGGTGGCACCGATGGCAAATGCCAACAGTTTGAAGTTACGTGTGTTTATCCCCATTGCCCGTGCTGCATCTTCATCCTCGCGAATGGCGGTCCAGGCACGGCCAACCCGTGAATGTTGCAGACGGAGGCAGATAAACAGGATCAACAACAATAAAGCGGCGAACAGGTAGTAATAGAGGTACAGCGACGAAAAGCGGATACCAAACCATTGGTGCATGCCGGAAAACTTTAGGCCAAACAAAGAGACCGGATCGATGCCGGAAATCCCTTTCGGGCCGTTGGTTATGTTAAGTGGGCGGTCCAGGTTGCGCATCAGAATACGGACGATTTCGCCAAAACCCAGTGTGACTATGGCTAAATAGTCACCGCGTAGTCGCAGCGTTGGTGCACCCAACAAAATGCCACACAACGCCGCCAGCAGTGCGGCTAAGGGGATCAGCAACAGGATCGACAGATGCAGGCCATCCGGGAACCATTGCAATAACAATGGGAACTGCTCGGTCAGGTGTGGGGATGACAACAGCGCGGTCAGATAGGCCCCCACCGCATAAAAGGCGATAAACCCCATGTCCAGCAGGCCGGTGAGGCCGACCACGATGTTCAGTCCCAGAGCCAACATCAGGTACAACAGCGCGAAATCGATCACCCGCACCCAGTAGTTACCGCCTGCAGCACCCGCCACCCAAGGCGCCAGCAGTAGGCCGAGCATAAACAATACTACGCCGAGTTTGGCGCGGTGTGGGCTTTCGGTGTTGATCGTTGTGGTTAGAATAGTCATTTTTGTCCTCAGGCGCGGGTAGCGACGCGTTCGCCTAACAGCCCGGATGGGCGGAATACCAACACGGCAATCAAAATCAGGAAGGCAAAAACATCCTGATAGTTGCTACCGAAGGTCCCGCCGGTCAGTTCACCGAGATATCCGGTGCCCAGGGATTCAAACAGCCCTAACAGTAATCCGCCGAGCATCGCACCACGCAGATTGCCGATCCCACCCAGTACAGCAGCTGTAAAGGCCTTGATACCGGGCAAGAAGCCCATGGAAAAACCGGCATTGCCATAGTTACTGGCCATCATGATGCCTGCCACTGCCGCCAGTGCACCGCCAAGGGCAAAGGTCAGAATGATGATGCGGTTGGGATCGATACCCATCAGGCTGGCGACCTGTGGGTTTTCCGCGGTTGCGCGCATGGCGCGACCAAAGCGTGAATGTTCAACCAATAAGAGCAGCCCGATCATCACCAGCACGGCAACGACCAATGTGGCGATACCCGTCCCGGTGATCACGGCCGGTGCGTGCTCGGCGCTACCTTGAGTGAGGGCGATAGGTGACATGGGTAACAGTTGTGGGAACATCAACGGATTACGCGACCAAATTAGCATCGCCAACGTTTGCAGCAGCAGCGAAACCCCAATTCCGCTGATCAGCGGCGCCAGGCGTGGCGCATTACGCAGGCGACGATAAGCCAGACGTTCAATACTCATCGATACCAAGGCGCATACCGCCATGGCGATAAGTGCCGCCAGCAGCAACACGACGTACGGTGACAGACCAGGGAAATGGTGCTGCAACACACCGATGGCGGACAGTGCGCTAAGTGCACCAACCATCAACACATCGCCGTGGGCAAAATTGATAATGCGCAGGATGCCGTAAACCATGGTGTAACCCAGGGCGATCAGCGCATAAATGCTGCCGAGCATCAGGCCGTTGACGGTCTGCTGTATCAGCGTATCCATAGGGGAGAGTCCCGAAAAATAATGATTCAGGACGCTCACAGTAGAGAATTAAAAAAAATTGTAAAATACGGAAAAATAATTTCTTATACAAAAAACGTGTGTTTTTAATTGTTTGATTTATTTGTATATTAAATTATAACCCTTACAGAATTTTCACCAAAATTATCAATATATGAAAAAAACAGAACAATATGCAGTGTCGTTACCGAATGATCCTCCGCTTCGTGCTGTACGGGCGTTTGAGGCTATTGCTCGCTTGGGCAGCGTTACCGGTGCTGCGAAAGAACTGGGGATTTCTCCCTCGGCGGTGAGCCATCAGCTCAAAACACTGGAAGCATTTCTGCAGATGCCACTGACCGAGCGCCAAGGGCGTAAGCTGATCCTGCGTAATGAAGGGCGGGAATATTACCGTTCGATCCGCTCGGCATTTAACGTACTGCGTCAGGCGACGGAGCAGGTGCGTGAACAGTCAGCATCCAGACAGGTGACCATCAGTTTGATCCCTCTGTTTGGCATGGGGTGGTTTATTCCCCGGTTACACGGCTTTCTACGTGAGAACCCCGAGATTGACATTAATGTGGTGTACGCTAATCACCGTAATTATCTCAGTGATGCTGCTGATATTTCGATTCGTTTTGGCGCGGGGCAATGGACCGGTTATCGCAGTGAAAAGCTGATGTCCGGTAAAATGGTACCCGTGTGCAGCCGTAGTTTTATCAAGCTTCACGGAGTGCTCGATACGCCAGACCAACTCTCACCACTGCCGCTTTTGCATGATGAAGAACGCACGACCTGGATGCAGTGGTTTCAGTTGGCCGGAGCCAGGCGTCCATTGCGCAGCACTGGCCCAATGTTTGAGGATGGCTTATTGACGTTAGCGGCAGTGCAGGCAGGACTGGGGTGCGCCCTGATGCGTGAGCCCTTGATCACCCCTTACCTTAACAGTGGCGAGCTGGTTAAGCTGTTCGATCTGCCGATCGATGATGGCCGGGATTACTACCTGTGCGTGCGGCAAGACAATGAACTGTCCCCTGAAGGACTGAATCTGCAACGCTGGCTGTTGAAAGAAGCCGGGGTTTGAATACCCCGCGCCGGATGTGATTCAGAATTCGACGTCTTCCAGGCTGAAAAACTCGGTCTGATCGTTATAGGAAAAGATTTCCGCATAACGGCCCCAGTTAATGACGGTGTCCAGCGTTTCTTTCGCTGCGGCGTCGGACAGCGAATCTTCCAATTCCTGCTCGAAGCGCATACGGGGCGCCCGGTGACCTGGACGTTCGTCCAACACACTTTTGATCAACGCGGCCAGCGGCAGGTAGCGCAGTAAATGCTCGGCGAACATGACTTTACGCGCCTGGACATCGTACTCAGCAAAAGTTCGCGCTGAAGGTGTCAGAAAGATATCCCCTTCACGGACATCTGCGAACCCCAAGAATTGCAGGACTTCGGCAATCGGGAAAAGGTCATCCACTTCCAGGTGCAACGAATGGGCGATGTCCGGCATGTCGGCACGACCAAAATAAGGCGCGGCAGCCAACGTTTCGATCAGACCGGCAATCAGGTTGGTGGAAACATGCGGTAAACGCGTGCCGAGCTTCAGGCCTTTTTTAACGCTCTCATCCATCGGTCGGGCGGTCATTTTGGCGTAAACGTCGTCTACCAGGCGACGGAATAAAGGATCCAGCCGATTACGCGGGTGGTTGAAGGGGACTTTTATTTCGGCTACCACACGCCCAGGGTTGGAGGACAGCACCAGGATCCGGTCACACATAAACACCGCTTCTTCAATGTTATGCGTCACGATCAACACGGACTTAATCGGCATACGGCCTTGATTCCATAAATCGAGCAGGTCGGTACGCAGTGTTTCCGCCGTCAGCACATCCAGCGCGGAGAAGGGTTCATCCATAAGCAGCAGCGTTGGATCCACCACCAACGCCCGGGCAAAGCCTACCCGCTGACGCATGCCGCCTGACAGTTCACGGGGGTAGGCGTTTTCAAAACCGTCCAGACCGATCAGGTCAATAGCGGCCAGTGCGCGCTCACGTCGTTGATTGGTTGCAATGCCCAGGGCCTCCAGCCCGGCCTCCACGTTTTGCAATACGGTGAGCCAGGGGAAAAGGGCAAAGGTCTGAAACACCATGGCAATGCCTTTGGCCGGACCATTTAACGGTTTGCCAAGATAGTCTACCGCGCCTGATGTAGGCTCGATCAACCCGGCAATAATACGCAGCAACGTTGACTTACCGGAGCCAGACCGCCCCAGCAAGCCGACAATCTCCCCGGCCTGCAAAGACAGATTAACGTCATTGAGGATCAGCTGTTCGCTGTGTGCCTTGTTAAAACCGTGGTTGATGTTTTTTACTGCTAAGATTTCCGTGCCGGCGACTGGCGCAACCCTGTTTTTTGGATCTGACATCTGAACGCTTCCTTAATCGATGCGGAATCGGGATTCGGCGTAGGCATACAGCGGACGCCACAGCAGGCGATTGAACAGGGTGACAAATAACGACATCACGGCGATGCCCAAAATAATTTTAGGGAAGTCGCCCGCGGTGGTGGTTTGTGCAATGTAGGCACCGAGCCCATGTGCTGTTACCTGCGTGCTGCCCCATTGCACAAATTCTGCCACGATACTGGCGTTCCATGCGCCACCTGAGGCGGTAATGGCCCCGGTGATGTAATAAGGAAAAATGCCCGGCAACATGACCTGACGCCACCATTGCCAACCACGAATATGGAAGTTGGCAGCGGCTTCGCGGTAGTCGTTGGGAAAGGCACTGGTTCCCGCGACCACGTTGAACAGGATGTACCATTGGGTGCCGAGCACGATCAGCGGAGACAGCCAAATATCCGGGTTAAGGTGGAAGTGCACAATGGTGATGACGAACACTGGGAACAACAGGTTGGCTGGGAAGGCGGCCAGAAATTGGGCAACAGGCTGAATTTTACCGGCCAGCGCGGGGCGCAGACCAATCAGTACCCCGAGAGGAACCCAGATCAGTGATGAGATCGCAATCAATATGGTGACGCGCAGCAGCGTAATGAGCCCCAGCATCAACACATGACCGACGTCCGCCAGCGTCACCCCAGTCTGCACATAAAGGATCACATGATAAGCAATGGCGATCGTCAGCAGGATTACCAGGCCGTTCCAGCAAAGATCGATAAGGCGTGAACGTTTTTGCCGTTGTGCGTTGCTGACACGGCGGCGTCTTATTGCGGGCAGATTTAGCCGCAGGCGTGCAGTCTTGGCCAGGAGTGCACCCAACGGTGTCAGCAGCAGGTGAATGAGCCGGGTGCGGCGCATCAGGTTCAATACCCAGGAGTTTGGCGCATTGGCTGAACGGGTGGTTTCCATACGGAATTTGTCTGCCCAGGCCACCAATGGGCGGAACAACAACTGGTCATAAGCCAAAATCACCACGGTCATGGTGACCAGCACCCAACCTACCGCGTGCAAATCCTTGCTCAATATTGCCTGAGCGAGATAGGCGCCAATACCGGGTAGCGTAAAGGTGTTATTACCGACAGTAATGGCTTCTGACGCCACGATAAAGAACCAGCCGCCAGACATTGACATCATCATGTTCCAAATCAGACCCGGCATTGAGAACGGCACATCCAGCTTCCAAAAACTCTGCCAGGGGCTCAAATGAAAGCCGCGTGACACCTCCAGCAAATCACGTGGCACGGTACGCAGTGATTGATAAAAACTGAAGGTCATATTCCAGGCTTGGCTGGTAAAAATCGCGAAGATGGCGGCAAGTTCGACGCCTAACACCCGGCCGGGAAACAGAGCGATAAAGAAGGTCACGGTAAAAGAGATGTAACCGAGTACCGGCACCGACTGAAGGATATCGAGAATAGGTACCAGCACTTTTTCCGCACGACGACTCTTGGCTGCCAGTGTGCCGTAAACCAAGGAGAACACCAGCGCGGCAACCATAGCGATAAGCATGCGCAAGGTGGTGCGCAGGGCATATTCCGGTAGATTAGCGGGATCAAGGGAGATGGCCTGGGTTTTTAGCGTCATGATAGGCTGCATCGTTTGATGCAGGCCAACAGCCATCATCGCGATAGTGCCGATAATCATCGGGAAGGCGATAACATCCCACCCGTTGGGCAGCAAACGCCGGGCGGAGACGTGCGTATTGAGCCTGACGTTCATCTAACCTCTCTTTAAACCAGAATGGGGAGAGTTTTGAGAGTAATGGCAGCACAACGACTATAGCCCATTATCAGCCAGCATTTTTAAACCGTTACTCAGCAGACGCCATTTCTGTTGCTGTCATGCCACACTGTACCGGTGACAGATGACAATTCTGATTATCGTGGCCCGTGCAGTAGCTTTGCTGGGGGGAAGCGATAATAATTCATAGACTAAGACTGGATAGCCGTTCGATTTTCAAAGAGGATTACGTTATGTCTGCCGGCAGTGACACGGAACAACCCAACAAATCGAGTTTAACTCTGTTGGCAGGCGGCGCACTGGGTGTGGTGTTTGGCGACATTGGTACCAGCCCGTTGTATACCTTCAAAACGGTGCTATTTCTCTCTGGTGATGCACCCTCCGTACCCGTGATTCTCGGTTTGTTATCGCTGATTTTCTGGACACTGGTGATTGTCACGTCGCTAAAGTACGCGATGTTCGCTATGCGTATTGATAACCGCGGCGAAGGCGGCATCATGGCCTTGATGTCGCTGTTGGTCAGTAAGACAAGCACCCGCCCAATGGTGCTGTTTGCCGGCCTGTTTGGTGCGGCATTGATCTATGGTGATGGGGCGATCACCCCGGCGATCTCGGTACTGTCGGCGTTGGAAGGGTTAAATATTGTTCTGCCTGAATCGCAGCCCTATATTTTACCCGCAGCGGTGGTGATTCTGGTCAGCCTGTTCGCTATTCAACCGCTGGGCACTGCACTTATCGGCAGGGTGTTTGGGCCGATTATGGCACTGTGGTTTTTTTCCATCGCTGCCTTGGGCATCTGGGGGATTATCCAGCATCCTGCGGTGCTGATGGCGTTGAATCCTTTGTACGGCATTAACTTCCTGTTCTCTAATGGGGTGACCAGTTTTCTGGTGCTGGGCGGCGTTTTCCTCTGCGTCACCGGTGCAGAAGCGCTGTACGCCGACATGGGGCATTTTGGCAAAAAGCCGATATGGCTCGCGTGGTTTGGCATTGTTTTCCCCAGCCTCTTGCTGAACTATGCCGGGCAGGCTGCACTAATCCTGTCGGGCGCTGACGTGACTCAAAATATCTTCTTCCGCTTGTGTCCGCCGTTACTGCAAATCCCTCTGGTTATTCTGGCGACCTTGGCCACCATCATCGCAAGCCAGGCTATTATCAGCGGGGCTTTTTCAATGACCCGTCAGGCGATCCAGCTTGGCTGGCTGCCACGCTTGCAGGTGAAACAGACCACAGAGGAAAGTTACGGACAAATTTATATTGGTGCCATCAACTGGTTGCTGATGGCGGTAACGGTGTTCCTGACGGTGTTCTTCAAGTCGTCCGATAATTTGGCTGCCGCTTACGGTATCGCTGTGTCGCTTACCATGATCATGACCACTGGGCTGCTGTTTGTGGCGATGCGTGAGGTATGGCGATGGGGAGTGGTCACCAGTTTGCTGGTGGCAGGCGGCTTCTTTATCGTTGATCTCAGCTTCCTGTTGGCCAACCTTAGCAAGGTGATGCAGGGCGGTTATGTCCCATTGCTGTTGGCCACCCTGGTGTACGGCGTGATGCTAATCTGGCATCGCGGGGTGCTCGCGGCTTCTCGCACATTGGGAGAAAAGAGCGTGCCGCTGACGGATTTTCTGGCACACCTTGAAGAGCAAAAAATCCCTCGAGTGCCGGGCACGGCAATATTTCTTACTCGTACGCTAAACGGCACACCGCCGGTGATGAAATGGCACGTTAAGCGTAATGGTTCGCTGCACGCCACCGTGTTGACACTGAATATCATGATCGTCAACGAACCCCGTGTGGCAAATGCTGAACGGCTGGTCATCCGACAACAGTCGCCGGGTTTCTGGTGTGGTATCGCCAGCTACGGTTTTATGGAGCGGCCTCATATTCCCCGCTTATTACGCCATGTGGAGGCGCAGAAAACCGGGCTGAATTTTGATGACGCGACCTATTACCTGGGGCATGAAACCGTGGTACGCCGCGAAGCCAATGACCGATTACCAGCGTGGCAGCGCAACATTTTTGCGTTGATGGTGCGTAATGGCATGCACGTGACCGATTATTACTATCTGCCCAGCGATCAGGTTGTTGAAATCAGCCGCAGAGTGCCAGTTTGAGCCGCTTGGCTATAGGTTAAAAGTATTGGTTATTTAACTGTTTGCGCGTGAGGGCGTAAATTGCGGTAGCGCGATGGGCGCTGCTTGCGAGTGAATAATTTATGTCATTGTTCGATCTTACCGCGTTGGCTGCCGATTTACCGCAGGCATGGCGTTCCCGCGTATTGGGACGCGTCGGTTCGGCCAACATCAAAGTGTTACGGATGGATAAGCAGGCAATTGCCGATGAAGTTCATGATTATCATGAAGGATTGTTGGTGATCGCTGGGCAGTTGCGGCTTGAAGTGCAGGGCGAGGCTATTACGGTCAACGCCGGCCAATTGTATCAGGCAGCCGCTGGTGTACCTCACCGGGTGCTGGCGGGCAGCCACGGCACCCTGGTGATTTTTGATATGCCGGAGTGATTAACGGCTGCTTTCCAATGGCGATAGCGCAATTTTCACCGCGGCGTCTAATCTGGCCCGACTGACACCATCACGAGCTTGTACCGACAAGCCGTGCAGGAAGACGGCAAAATAATCACCGAGGCTTTCGACATCGGTGTCGGCTGGCAGTTCGCCCGCGGTTACCGCAGTCTGTAGGCGTTCAATAATGCCCTGAGTGCGTAGCCGGCGGTGTTCTGCCAACCAGGTTTTGATATCGGCGTTTTCGTCGCTGACACTGGCCGCAGAAGAAACCACCATACAGCCTTGTGGCAAATCAGCACGACTGTAGAGCGCCACCGCGTCGTATAACATGCGTTTTATTGCCGTATGTACACGGCTTTCCTCACTGAATGCACGATCGGCAAACCCGCCTTCATGGCTTTCGTAACAGGCGATTGCTTCACGGAACAACAGCTCTTTCGAGCCAAACGCTTTGTAAATACGTGCGGAGGCAATGCCCAGCTCGGCCACTAAATCCGACATCGATGTGCCTTCATATCCCTGCCGCCAAAAGAGGTCGCGTGCTTTAACTAATGCCTGTTCGCGGTCGAACTCACGTGGTCTGCCTGCCATTCATCTGCCCTTGTTTATCGAACTTTCAGTGAAATAGGATCGCTTAAATCCACTGTAACACCAACGATTTTTTAAAATTCGCTTGCTGAAGAATTCATTTGAGCCTATTGTTTGTCAATCGACAAACAATGGGAGTTTACGATGAAAACCCTGAAAGGTCCAAGCCTGCACCTCGCACAATTTAGTGACGATGCTGCACCTTTTAACAGCCTGCCGACGATTGCCGACTGGGCCGCAAAAACCGGTTTTAAAGCCCTACAGATCCCTGCGTGGGATAGCCGCCTGTTTGATTTGGCTACTGCCGCAGAAAGCCAGACATATTGCGACGATCTGGTCGGTATGTTGGCAGAACACGGACTTGAGGTCAGCGAACTGACCACCCACATTTTTGGTCAGTTGATGGCGGTACATCCGGCCTACGATGCGCTATGTGACAGTTTTGCGCCACCGGCTTTGCACGGCAATCCAAAGGCACGCGGTGAGTGGGCGCACCAGCAGTTGCTGTTGGCGGCTAAAGCCTCTGCACGACTGGGGCTGAGCGAGATGGGCACGTTTTCAGGCTCACTGGCCTGGCCCTATTTATTCCCGTTCCCACAGCGGCCGGCGGGGTTGATTGAAACGGCTTTCGATGAGTTAGCCAAACGCTGGTTGCCGGTGCTCAATGCCTGTGACGAGCAAGGGGTGAACTTATGTTATGAAATCCATCCCAGCGAAGACCTGCACGACGGTGTGACCTTCGAAATGTTCCATCAACGCGTTGGCGGTCATCCGCGTTGCCAGATACTGTTCGATCCAAGCCACTTTGTGCTGCAACAGCTTAACTATCTGGACTACATAGATATTTATAAGGATTTCATTCGTATGTTCCACGTTAAGGACGCGGAGTTTAACCCGACCGGGCGACAGGGTATTTACGGTGGTTATCAGTCGTGGACTGAACGCGCGGGGCGTTTCCGTTCGTTGGGCGACGGACAGGTGGATTTCAAGGGTATATTTTCGCGACTGACACAGCATGGTTACCAAGGGTGGGCAACGTTGGAGTGGGAATGCTGCCTAAAACACCCGCTGGATGGGGCGCGCGAAGGGGCGGCCTTTATACATGACCATATCATCAATGTTACCGACAAGGTGTTCGATGATTTTGCCGGTGCGCCGGTTGACCAACAGCAAATCAATACGTTGCTTGGCCTGCGCTGAGCCACAATATTCCTTCACGGAGAACACCAATGACACTGCAAAATAACGGGTCCATGCAACATGGACCTGAACACGAACACGTCTATGTGCGAGTAAATGGCAACCGTATTCACTGTGTCACGCTCGGCGAAGGTCAACCGGTGCTGTTGATTCCCGGCTGGCCACAAACCTGGTACACCTGGCGTTATGTCATGCAGGCACTGGCGGCGGCCGGTTTTAAGGCCATCGCGGTGGATCCCCCGGGTATCGGGGATTCAGACAAGCCTCGTGGCGGCTATGACACCGGCAGCGTCGCAGCCACGTTGCACCAAACCATGTTGCAATTGGGGCATGCGCGTTATCAATTGGTCGGACATGATATAGGGATGTGGATCGGCTACGCGATGGCAAGTGACTTCCCACAGGCGGTTACGGGGCTGGTATTGACGGAGGCGGTGATCCCTGGGCTGGCGCCCGCACCGCCGATTTTTGTGCCCGCGGAACAAAACATTTTTCTGTGGCATTTCATGTTCAACCAACTGACGGATCTGCCGGAGGCATTGACGTTGGGCCGTGAGCGAGAGTACCTCAGCTATATCTTTAATCGTTGGTCTTATCGCCGTGATCGGGTCGCGGCGGAAACCTATATCACAGCCTATTCGGCACCGGGTAGCTTACGAGCCGGTTTTGATTACTACCGCGCCATTCCGGAGACCATTCGGCAAAATCTACGCCGCGCAGAATCTCAACTTACCATGCCGGTAATGACCATAGGAGCTGAGCATGCTACCGCTGATGCGCCTTTTTTAACGTTGCGCGATAACGCGACTAACCTGCGTGGTGAAACGGTCGCTGGGTGTGGACATTTCATTACCGAAGAGTCTCATGAGGCGTTTATTGCGTTGGTGGTACCTTTCTTGCTGGAGGGTAACGCTGATGCCGCTTAATCCGCAGATTGCCCACTTCTTGTCCGTCGCGGCGCAGGCAGCGGCACCGGAGTCTCTGTCTGAGATGCGTGCTGCGGCAGAAAGCGGGCTGTTACACTTGCAAGGCGAGGCGGAAGCCAGTGGGGGGATTAAAAATGGATGGGTCACTGCCAACGACGGTCACGATATTGCCATTCGTGCTTACACGCCGCTGGGAGTGGACACCGGTGAGTCCATACCGGCAATGTTGTACGCCCACGGTGGCGGCTGGTGTCTGGGCTCACTGGCGTTGTATGACCGGCCTTGCCAGGCGCTGGCCAATGCTACTGGCCGAATGATCCTGTCGGTTGATTATCGTCTGGCGCCGGAATACCCCTACCCACGGCCGTTAGATGACGTGTATCAGGCGTTGTGCGGTGTGATTGAACAGGCGGATGAGTGGGGGTTCGATGCCACACGTATCGCGGTTGGTGGTGACAGTGCGGGTGGCAACTTGGCTGCGGCCGTTGCGTTATTGGCCCGTGACCGGGATGGCCCGCAGATTGATCATCAGTTATTGCTGTACCCGGCACTGAGCCGGGCTATGGATACGACCAGCTATGCCGATTACGCACAAGGCTATTTCCTGACACGGGAAGTGATGGCATTTTGCTGGAGTCAGTATCTGCCTGAAGAGCACAATAATTGCGATCCTTACGCAGAACCCTTGCATGCAGCAACGTTAAGCCGATTGCCACCGGCAACCATTTTGAGTTGCGAGTATGACCCGCTGCGCGATGAGGCGGAGCATTATGCCAGGCGTTTGCAGGAGGACGGGGTCGCGGTTCGCTGTGAACGGCTGCCGGGCATGGTACATGCCTGCATTCATATGCTGGGTTTAACCCCGGCGGCACGAGAACTGTTCGACAAAGCCCGATGATAAAAATGCCCCGTAAGAACGGGGCATTTTTTTGTCGCTTACATTAATTAACGGCCAGCCACGGTGACAAAGCGGGTTTCCAGATAGGACTCGATCGCTTCGCTGCCGCCTTCGGTGCCGTGACCGGAGTCTTTGACCCCGCCAAACGGTGTTTCAGGCAGGCCAAAACCAATGTGATTGATGCTGAGCATGCCGCTTTCCACATCGCGTCCCAGCGCGTTCACGGTCGCAATGCTGCGGCTGTATGCATAGGCCGCCAAACCGTAAGGCAAGCGATTGGCCTCCGCGATAGCTTCCTCATAGGTCGCAAATGACCGCAGCAGGGCGACCGGGCCAAACGGCTCTTCGGACATCGCACGAGCACTCAAGGGGACATCGCGCAACACTGTCGGTTCAAAGAAATTGCCGGGACCCGTTACACGTTTGCCGCCGGTGGTGGCTTTGGCCCCTTCGGAGATGGCATCTTTCACGAAGGCTTCAATGGCATCTACGCTGCGTTGCAGCACCATTGGCCCCATGGTCACACCTTCTTGCTGACCGTTGCCCAGCTTGATGTCGCGTACTGCTGCTGTGAATTTCTCGACAAAGGCTTCATAAACGCCTTGTTGGATCAGGAAGCGGGTCGGGGCAATACAGACCTGTCCGGCATTGCGGAACTTGGCCAGTGCCAGCTCTTTAGCGGCGGCATCGAGATCGGCATCGTCAAAAATCAGTACTGGGGCATGACCGCCCAGCTCCATGGTGGCTTTTTTCATATGCTGACCGGCCAGCGCCGCCAGATGTTTGCCCACGCGGGTGGAACCGGTGAACGAGATCTTGCGAATGGTTGGGTGTGGGATCAGGTATTCGGAGATTTCTGCTGGGGTGCCGTATACCAACGCGATCACGCCAGCAGGAATGCCCGCATCGGCAAAGGCGCGAATCAGCTCAGCCGGTGAGGCTGGGGTTTCTTCCGGACCTTTAATAATGATTGAACACCCGGCTGCCAGCGCGGCGGACAGTTTGCGTACAATCTGGTTAATCGGGAAGTTCCACGGCGTGAATGCGGCAACCGGTCCTACCGGCAGTTTCAGCGTTTGCTGCTGAACGTCCTGGCTACGAGATGGGATAATCTGGCCATAGGTGCGGCTGGCCTCGCCAGCAAACCAGTCAATTACGTCCGCCGAGTTAAGGATCTCAACCTTGGCTTGTGCCACCGGTTTGCCTTGTTCCTGACTCATGATCACGGCAATTTTCTCTGCACGTTCACGCAATAATGCTGCGGCTTTACGCATCAGGTTTGCCCGCTGATAGGCAGAGGTTTCACGCCAAATCTTGAAGCCGCGCTCGGTTGCGGTCAGCGCCAGATCGAGATCGGCTGCTGTGGCGTGTGCCACACTGCCAATAACCTCATCGGTAGCGGGATTAGTGACGGGTGTGGTTTTGCCAGCAACTGCGTTGCGCCATTGTCCATCAATATAGAGTTGAGTATCTGGATACATTGTTGCCTCTTACTTTCAGGGGGTTAAAGACTGTGTTCCCACTCTGCGGCGGGATAATCGATAGGCCGGTACTCAATTGCAGGTACCAGACACTGGGTAAAATACCCTACGCTGAATGCGCCGCAGCGTCCAGAGTACCGGGCGGTACACTACTCAAACTACGTCACTTTGACTATCATACAACCACAAGTGGCATACAGACGGGGCGGTACGGTGCAGGGTGTTCCTCAGCAATTTCCTTTCGAAAAAGATAACGCACAGTTCCGACAGTTGTCTCAGGTGCCGGGCGTAGAGCTTTATCACGCGCATATTGAGCGCTATGCTTTTGAACCACATACACATGACGCTTTTGCCATCGGGACCGTCGATTTTGGTGCCGAGCGTTTCCGCTACCGTGGGGCGCAACATCTGGCAGCGCCGGGGTCGCTGGTGTTGATGAACCCGGATGAACTGCATACCGGCGAGGCGGAAACCGTTGGCGGCTGGAATTACCGCATGCTCTATTTGGAACCGGCGACACTGGAACTGTTGTCCGGTGAGCAGGGGTTTTGGTTCACCGATGCGGTGCGTCAAGACCCTCAGGCGGCACGGCAATTGTCCGCCACGCTGGCAGCACTGTGGCAAACTCATGATCCGCTTACGATTGACAGTCTATTATTGCAGGTTATCGCTATTTTTCGTCCTCATATCCAGGTAGCCAAATCATTGAAGGCGGAGCCGGCGCACCGTTTTGAGATCGTCAAAAGTTACCTGCACGACAACTTCTCCGCTGTTATTACCTTGGACCAATTGGCATCGTTGGTCTCCCTCAGTCCCTATCATTTTCTGCGTAAATTCAAAGCTGAATACCATGTGTCGCCCCAGCAGATGCTGATGGCAATTCGTTTGTCACAGGCCAAACAGATGCTGGGACGCGGTATGCCTGCGGCACAGGTCGCCGCAGCGACAGGGTTAACCGATCAGGCACATTTAACGCGCGCCTTTGCTAATCGTTACGGTGTCACACCTGTGCGTTATCAAAAACAGGTTACGACCCGCTAAAACAGCAACCTGATACAATATTTCCTCGCATCAGTGGGCTAGGCTGACCCCAGGTTTTTTCACGGGCTCAGACTGATTCGCCCGGTTGTTGATGGAGTCACTATGTTTGTTGGCGTGTTATTTGCCTTATCGGCTGGGCTGATGTGGGGGTTGATCTTTGTCGGCCCAGTATTGATCCCTGAGTATCCTGCGGCGTTGCAATCTACCGGGCGTTACCTGGCTTTTGGCCTGATAGCGTTACCCCTGGCGTGGTTGGATCGCCATCGGTTAAAAAAGTTACGACGTAACGATTGGTTGGCAGCGTTAAAACTGACCGCTATCGGTAACTTGTTGTATTACCTGTGTCTGGCCAGTGCAATACAACGTACTGGCGCACCGGTTTCCACCATGATTATCGGCACATTGCCGGTGGTGATTTCGGTAACTGCGAATCTGTTTTACAGCCGGCACGATGGCCGACTTTCGTGGCGCAAACTGACACCAGCCTTGGTGTTGATCGCCTGTGGATTGGCGCTGGTTAATGTTGCCGAACTGCAAGGCAATACGACGCCGATCGACGTTTGGCGCTATAGCAGTGGCCTGGGACTGGCGTTAGTGGCAGTGGCGTGTTGGACCTGGTTCCCGCTGCGCAATGCCCGCTGGTTGCGGGAAAACCCAAATCAAAGACCTGCAACCTGGGCGACGGCGCAGGGGGTGGTGACGTTGCCGCTGGCGCTGGTGGGCTATCTGTTGGTTTGTGGGCAGTTGGCGATGACCCAGCCAGCATTTGCATTGCCGTTTGGTCCAAGACCGGGTGTGTTTATTCCTTTGATGATTGCTATTGGCATGCTGTGCTCGTGGATTGGTGCACTGTGCTGGAATGAGGCGAGCCAGCGTTTGCCAACAGTGTTGGTAGGGCCGTTGATCGTATTCGAAATTCTGGCAGGGCTAGCCTATACCTTTATGCTGCGTCAGGCGTGGCCACCGTTGTTGACTGTGGGTGGCATTGCCTGCCTGATCATTGGCGTGGTGTACGCGATGCGGATTAAGCCACAGCCGGTGGTGGTGTCACTGGCTGCTAAGGAGTAGCACCTGCCGTGGTACCACGGCAGGCACTGATCTTAACGTTTACTGTGGTGGATGATCTCTTCGGCCACATTCCGGGGGGCTTCAGCGTAATGGCTGAACTCCATCGTGTAGGTTGCGCGGCCCTGCGACATCGATCGCAGGGTGGTTGAATAGCCGAACATCTCGGACAGCGGCACCTTGGCGTGAATTTCCTTGCCACCGCCGCCCGGGAGATCCTCCATCCCTTGCACCATACCGCGCCGAGACGACAGATCACCCATCACGCTACCGGCGTAGTCCTCAGGCGTTTCTACTTCTACCGACATGATCGGCTCGAGGATGACCGGGTCAGCCTGACGGCAGGCTTCTTTGAAGCCAAAGATCGCCGCCATGCGGAAAGCTTGCTCTGAAGAGTCAACGTCGTGGTATGAGCCGAAAGTCAGGTGCACTTTAACATCCACCACCTGATAACCGGCCAATACGCCATTGTTCAGTGCTTCCAGTACGCCTTTTTTTACCGCCGGAATAAATTCCCCCGGGATCACACCGCCTTTTATTTCATCGATAAACTCGAAGCCTTTGCCCGGTTCATTGGGTTCTACTGTAAACACCACGTGACCGTACTGGCCTTTACCGCCAGACTGACGCACGAATTTACCTTCTACGTCGGTCACGCGTTTACGTAGGGTTTCACGGTAAGATACCTGTGGTTTACCGGTGGTGGTTGCTACACCAAATTCGCGCCGCATGCGGTCAACGATGATTTCCAGGTGTAATTCTCCCATGCCGTAAATAATGGTCTGGCCGGAGTCTTCATCTGTGCGCACGCGGAAAGAAGGATCCTCGGAGGAGAGTCGTTGCAGCGCAATCCCCATTCGCTCTTGATCGGCCTTGGTTTTCGGCTCAATGGCTTGTGCGATAACCGGTTCTGGAAACACCATTTTTTCCAGCGTGATGATGGCGTTAGGATCGCACAGGGTGTCACCGGTCGTGACGTCTTTGAGCCCCACACAGGCGGCGATATCACCGGCGTGCAGTTCTTCGACATCTTTGCGATCGTTGGCGTGCATTTGCACAATGCGGCCAATACGCTCTTTTTTACTTTTGATCGGGTTGTAGACACTGCTGCCTTTGGTGAGCACACCGGAGTAGACGCGCACGAAGGTCAGTTGACCGACAAAAGGGTCGGTCATCAGTTTAAACGCCAACGCAGAAAATTTTTCGTCATCAGACGCCCGGCGGATAACAATATTGTCGTGCTCGTCATGGCCTTCCATAGGGGGAACGTCGAGCGGTGAGGGCATCAGTTCGATCACCGCATCGAGCATGCGCTGCACCCCCTTATTGCGGAATGCTGAACCGCACAACATGGGCTGGATTTCCCCCGCTACGGTGCGCAGGCGCAGGCCGCGAACGATCTCTTCTTCGCTCAACGGCATCTGATTGAGGTATTTATCCATCAGTTCTTCCGAACCTTCGGCAGCGGCCTCGATCATTTTATCTCGCCACTCTTGGGCCATGTCGCGCAGTTCAGCGGGGATCTCTTCAAAGCTGAAGCTCATGCCTTGCGTTGCCTCGTCCCACAAAATGGCCTTCATTCGGACTAAATCCACCACGCCGGTGAAGTGATCTTCGGCGCCAATGGGGATGACGATCGGAACGGGGTTCGCCTTCAGACGCTCGATCATCATTTTACGTACGCGGAAAAAGTCAGCACCGACGCGGTCCATTTTGTTGACGAACGCCAGACGTGGCACTTTGTATTTATTGGCTTGGCGCCAGACGGTCTCTGACTGCGGTTGCACGCCGCCCACTGAGTCATACACCATGACCGCGCCGTCCAACACGCGCATGGAACGTTCGACCTCAATGGTAAAGTCCACATGGCCTGGGGTGTCGATAATATTGATACGATGTTGCGGGTAATTATGCTGCATGCCGTTCCAGAAGCAGGTTGTTGCCGCCGAGGTAATGGTAATACCGCGTTCCTGTTCCTGTGCCATCCAGTCCATGGTGGCTGCGCCGTCGTGCACCTCGCCCAGCTTGTGACTGACCCCGGTGTAAAATAGAATCCGCTCGGTGGTGGTGGTTTTGCCGGCATCAATGTGCGCCGAGATGCCGATATTGCGGTAGCGTTCGAGGGGGGTAGTGCGTGCCATAATTAACCTTTCTTAGCCGCGTTAAAGAGATGCGACTCAAACAACATGAATAATTATGATAATCCTCTGTGGGTTATCTCCGGACGGGTGAATGCTTGCACCGGTCACAGATTAATCGTAGTTGATGAAAGGGTTTTTACTCAACGATGGCTGCGATAGGTTTTTTCGTTCGGGCGTGTCGGCACAAGATTAAGGATTAAAGGGGCGGTAAGCCCCCTTGAGTGTCTACTCGGCAAAGATGTGCGCCTGGCCGATGATGTTCAGATTGACGTGAGAACCGGTACGGAGACCTTCGCGGCTGATGGTTTTAATCTCTATCGCCATATTACTGCCGGTCATGTGCAGATTTAAGGTCGAGACAAAACCGGCGAAATCAATACCGGTCACCACCGCCTGACTCTGCTGTTGTGCCTCAGACTGGCTGATTTGGACTTGCTCAGGGCGCAGCATAATGCGAGCAGGCCCGCGGCGCTGATGATCGTCCACGGCAATTCGCCCCAGTGCACAATCGGCCCAGCCTTGTTCAAGCTCAGCGGACAGCACCAGCGTTTCCCCTAAAAAGGTGGCGGTCGGTTCGTCAACTGGCCGCAGATAGAGGTCTTGCGGCGGGCCGACCTGCGCCAAACGACCATTACGCATCACCGCGACCTGATCGGCAAACGACAGTGCTTCGGTCTGATCGTGGGTCACCAGAATTGACGCAACTTTAGCTTCCGCCAGTAATTCTGCCACGGCTTTGCGGGTCGCGGCACGTAGGCCGGTATCGAGCGCGGAAAAGGGCTCATCCAACAGCATCAGCTTGGGCTGCTGTGACAAGGCACGCGCCAATGCCACCCGCTGCTGCTGCCCGCCGGATAGCTCATGCGGCCACAGTGCGCCCAGACGGCGATCCAGCGCCACCATATCCATCAATGCATCGATGCGCAGTTGCTTGTCACGTTTGCTTCCCTTGAGACCGAAACCAATATTGCCGGCCACGGTAAAGTGCGGGAATAACGCGCCGTCCTGGGGCACAAACCCAATGCCACGCAGGTGTGCCGGTACCCAACCGTTACCGTTGGCCATCGCCTGGCCCTGCAACATAACTTGGCCGCTGTCCGGTATTTCAAAACCCGCGATGATGCGCAGCAAGGTGGTTTTGCCAGAGCCGGAAGGGCCGACAATCGCGGTACGGCTGCCTTGTTCGACCTGTAAATCAATATGCTCCAGCACCTTAACTGCGTTATAGGACTTACTGATGCCGTGTAGTTCAAGCGTACTCATAATCCCGCCGTGCGTTTGGATTGAGAATAAAGAAGCCAGGTCAATGGCAGAGACAGCACCACCATAATCAAAGCGTAAGGGGCCGCCGCTACATAGTCGATCTCGCTGGTCAATGCCCAGAAACCGGTAGCCAACGTGCGCGTCCCGTTTGGTGCCAGCAGCAGTGTGGCGGTCAGTTCATTTGAGATGGCCAGAAACACCAGTGCCGCACCGGCAGCTGCACCCGGGGCAGCCAAACGCAGCGTGGTACTCCATAGCGCTTGTGCCGGTGAACGTCCGAGGCTGCGAGCCACGTTTTCCAGCTCAACCGGTGCCTGAGCAATACCGGCGCGCAGGTTGATCAAGGCCCGTGGCATAAACATCAACAAATAGGCCAGCAGCAAGGTAATTTCAGTTTGGTAAATGGGGCGGAAGCTGTGAATGGTGATGGTCACCAACGCCAACGCCACCACAATGCCGGGCAGTGAACTGGTTACATAGTTACAGCCTTCCAGCATCCGATACAGCCGTGCCGGATAGCGTACCGACAGCCAGGCCATTGGAATGGCACACAGGGTGATCAGTAACGCGCCGCTGGCGGCCAGTGACAATGTTTGCAGCAAGGCAGGCAATAACTCGGCGTTACGCCATACCTCAAGCCCACCGAGAGCCAGCCATCGGGCCAGTGTAATAAAGGGCACACCCAGCGCCAGCGCCGTGAGACACAGTGGCAGTAGCAGGCCGAATAGGGTGGTCACCCTCCCAAGCCGATACGCGGTCTGACTGCGGGCGCTGCCAGAGCCGACACGGGCATAACGCGCCCGACCGCGGCTGGCAGCTTCCAGCATCAACAACCCCAGACAGCACAGTACCAGCACACCGGCCAACATGTTAGCGGCTGGGCCGTTAAAGGTTGACTGGAATTGATCGAAAATGGCGGTGGTAAAAGTATCAAAACGGATCATGGCGTACAGACCGTATTCCGCCAGTAAATGCAGTGCGATCAGCAGTGAACCGCCCCAAATGGCCAGTTTTAGCTGTGGTAACACCACACGGAAAAAGACCGCCAACGGTCGGCTACCCAACGAGGTGGCGACGTCTTCAATACCGGGATCCAAGCGGCGCAATACCGCGGCAGCCGGCAGATAAATAAACGGGAAGTAGGCAATCACTGAAATAAAGACACCCGCGCCCAGTCCGTGCATTGAGGGCACCAAACTGATCCAGGCGTAACTTTGCACGAACGCGGGAACTGCCAGCGGTGCTGTTGCCAATAAAGACCAGATGCGGCGCCCCGGCAACGTCGTACGTTCAGTCAGCCAGGCCAGCGTCACGCCAAGCAGGGCGCAGATGGGTAATGTGAAAACCACTAACAGCAGAGTATTCAACAGCAATTCGCCCACGCGGGGGCGAAATACCAGAGTTTTAACCGTTTGCCAACCGGTTTCAAATGCCACGCTGATGACAAACCCCAGCGGCAATAGCGCCAACAGGGAAAGTAAAATGGCCGTTGCCACGATAAACAGTCCCGGCCGATGATGGCGCCGGGTCGAAGCGTACCGCGGGGCTGAGCCCGCGGCATTGAAACCTATATTCGACATAGGGTTAAAAGCTCTCTGTACTGATAAACCGGCTTACAGCAGCCCGGCTTCGGTCATCAACTCGACCACTTTCTTGCCATTCAGCGATGAAGCGTCAACTTTTGGTGCGTCCAGTTCTTTCAGGGGGACCAGTTTTGGATTGGAGGCAGCATTCACACCGACGGCATATTCGAAGGCGTTGTTGGTGCGCAGAATCTCTTGGCCGTTTTTACCGGTGATCCACTTAACGAACTCTTGTGCTTGTTTTTGGTGCTTGCTGGATGCCAGAACACCGCCACCTGAGATGCTGACGAACGCGCCTGGATCCTGGTGTTTGAAGTAATAAAGCTTGATGTTCTTGCTGTTTTCGCCCGTTTTTGCACCATCGACGAACGGATAATAGTGATAGATAACGCCGCTGTCGATTTGACCGGCATTGACCGCTTTCATCACGGTACTGTTACCTTTATAGGCGGTGGCGTTAGTTTTCATCGCTTTCAGCCATTCCAATGTGGCTTTTTCGCCTTTCAGCTCCAGCAATGCGCTGACGATTGCCTGGAAGTCTGCACCTGAAGGTGACGCGGCCCAACGACCTTTCCATTCTGGCTTGGCCAGATCCAACAGTGACTTAGGTAACTGTGCCTCAGTCAGTTTCGCCGGATTGTAGACGAACACCGTTGAGCGGGCAGCAATACCAATCCAACGGCCGTGCTGTGGACGGTATTGCGGTTCAACCTGTGCCAGTGTCGCAGCATCCAGAGGGGCGAACAGCTTGGCGTTATCTACCAGCACCATCGCAGGGGAGTTTTCTGTCAGAAAAACATCGGCTGGAGATGCCGTGCCTTCTTGCACCAGTTGGTTGCCTAATTCGCTGTCGCCGCCGTTCCGCAAGGTCACTTTTATGCCGGTATCTTTGGTAAAACCGTCAACCCAGGATTTCACCAGATTTTCGTGTTGCGCGTTATAAATAACGATGCCTTCATCCTGGGATGCTGCATTGGCCGAAAATGCCAGCATCATGGACGATGCCAACAAGGCAATCGGGCCGAGAGAAGAGAAACGCAGCTTCATACAGTCATCCTTTGTTTAGAGAGTGCAGAGAATAAAAGCGAAATATGCCTAACGGGCGTTGGGCTGCCCTGATTGTATATAAGAACATTAATAATGATAGTGAAAACGATTCGTATTAATTTATTTTTATATTTTGCTCACTAATTATCTCACCCTAAGGAAAAATTAAGTTTCAGCCTGAATAATCTGCCCTGATGCCTGATTTTCATCAGTATTTATTATGTTTAAGCACCAGGCGCCAATTCATGCACAAGGTATTCGTGGGCTAAGAAAGCACGCTGCCACAAAACTCGCGCCCTAAGTCAGCGCTAAGTGTGGGTTGCGATACTGGCTCCTGTATTTTTCATTCACAGGAGTTGGATATGTCCTTAATCACTGAAAAACCTGCCATTAATTGGCTGAATAAAGTGCCAGAAGTCACCTTGTTTTTCTGGCTGATCAAAATGATGTCCACCACCGTGGGGGAAACTGCGGCGGATTACCTCAACATGGATCTCAACTTTGGCTTGACCAATACTTCACTGATAACGGGTGGGTTGTTATTGGTGGCGCTGTTTTTCCAAATTCGCGCCAGACGCTATGTTCCCGTGTTGTACTGGATCGCCGTGGTGCTTATCAGCGTATTTGGTACGTTGATTACCGATAACCTTACCGATCACTTCGGTATTTCGTTGGCATTTTCCACCGCCTTGTTCAGCGTGATGTTGGTCGCTACCTTTATGGTTTGGTACAACGTCGAACGTACGCTGTCGATTCACGCCATCGATACGCCGAAACGGGAGCTGTTTTACTGGGCGGCAATCCTGTTTACCTTTGCCCTTGGTACTGCCGCCGGTGACTGGGTTGCTGAAGGGTTACAACTGGGATACGGCTATTCAACACTGTTGTTTGGTGTATTGATTGGTATCACAGCAGCGGCACATTATCTGTTTAACGCCAACAGTGTGCTGTGTTTCTGGATCGCCTATATCTTGACGCGGCCACTGGGCGCCTCTTGCGGTGATTTGTTATCGCAGCCCGCTGGTAATGGCGGTCTGGGGCTGGGTGCAGCCGGTACCAGTGGCCTGTTTTTGGCGATCATTATCAGCCTCGTCACTTACCTGACGCTGATGCAAAAGCGATTACAGTACTAATACGGAAAGTGCGGGAGCCTGCATGAGGGTGTTACTGGTTGAGGACGACGGCATGATCGGCGAAGCCATTCAAGACGCGTTGAAGGACGCCGCTTATGCCGTGGATTGGGTCAATGATGCACAGACCGCACTCACGTCGTTGGCTTGCCAGCATTACGACGCGTTACTGCTGGATCTCGGTCTGCCGGATAAAGACGGCTTCAGTGTGTTGACCGCGTTGCGTGCTAAAGGTGACACATTACCGGTACTGATCATTACCGCCAGAGATGCACTGGATGAACGGTTAAAAGGGCTGGACAGCGGCGCTGACGACTATTTACTCAAACCTTTCGATATTTCAGAACTCCTGGCGCGTATGCGCGCCGTTTTACGTCGCAAGGGCGGTAATGCCGCGCCAGTGCTCACTAATGGCCTGCTTTGGCTGGATCCCGCGTCACATGAAGCTTGTGTGATCAACGATGACCTGCGCTGTCGCTTGTCGAGCCGTGAGTTTGCCCTGTTATACGCGCTGATGCTGCGCCCTGGCAGCATACTTTCACGCAGCGAGCTTGAAGAGCGGATTTATGGTTGGGGGGAAGAGGTGGAAAGCAACGCTGTGGAATACCTCATTCACGCACTGCGCAAAAAACTGGGCGGAGAAGCGATAAAAAACATCAGGGGCGTAGGATGGATGGTTGCAAAAAACGCGTAATGGATTCCCTGCAACTCAAGCTTTCTTTGGGTCTGAGCAGCGCGATTGTTGTGGTCGCTCTGGCGGCAGGGATCTTTTCTTTTTATGCCTCCTTTGAGGAAGCCCACGAGCTGCAAGACACTACGCTGGCACAGATTGCCAGGTTGGTCCGCAGCGATACGCTTTCTGGCCTGCGGCAACCTGATGCGACCGCGCGTCAGGAGGATGACGCTGCGGTCATCGTGCAGTTACTCCCTTCGACAGGAGTGACAACGGCACATTTTCTACCAAACGTACCGTTAAACGAAGGTTTCCAGACGCTGTCGGTTGACGGTGTTTCTTTTCGCGTACTGGTACGCACCCTCTCGCCTGAAACACGGGTTGCGGTGGCACAGCGTACATCTGAGCGTGACGAGATTGCGATGGAAAGTGCCTGGCGAACGCTGATTCCTTTGCTGGTTTTAATTCCGATACTGTTGCTGGTCGTGGCTGACTTGATTAAAAAAAGCATGCAACCCATTCACCGCCTTGCCCATGCGCTGGAACAACGTGGCGAACAAGATTTAACGCCGTTGCCAGTCAATGAATTTCCTCGAGAGATTGCGCCCTTTATTGCAGCCATAAATCGTTTATTTGGCAAAGTTGCCGGCGGTGTTGAAACCCAGCGCCGATTTGTCGCCGATGCGGCTCATGAACTGCGATCTCCGTTGACGGCACTGTCCTTGCAGGCGGAGCGCTTGAGTACAGCAGAGATGCCGGAAGTTGCTCAGCAGCGCCTTGGGCGGATGCAACACGGCATAAAACGCACCAGACACCTGCTGGAACAATTACTGTCGTTGGCACGGGTGCAGCAAAATGTGCTACGTCCGATGACGCCGGTGTCGGTGCAGTCCGTATTCCGTAGTGTGATCGAAGATTTGTTGCCGCTGGCAGAGGCCAAGGGGATTGATCTCGGGGTCTGGCAGCCGACCGAGGTTCATTTAACCCTGAATGAAGCTGACATGTTTACCCTGCTGAGGAACCTGGTAGAAAATGCGCTACGTTACGCCCCGCATGGTGGCATTGTTGATTTACAGGTCCGGGTAGTGGGCAACAAGGCCATTGTGACGGTCGAGGACAACGGGCCGGGTATTGCCGTTGAAAATCGCCAACGGGTGTTGGATGCGTTTTATCGAATTGAAGGGAGCGGGCAGCACGGCTCGGGCCTGGGGCTTTCCATCGTCGCAGCCACACTGAGCCATCTGGACGGGAAACTCACCTTGGCGGACAGCCGCCGCCATGCCCATGGATTACGGGCAATCATTATCCTGCCACATCGTTGACAGCGGGTTCTGCTTCGCTGATTGCCATCCGTACCGACAGCCATGACGTCTATCGGCGGCAGTGGCCTTGATGAATTCTTTTCACCCTTAGCTGAAAACTATGACTTTGAAAAAAGGCATGGCGGCGCGATATCTTCTTTCTTGAGCTTAAAAAATGAACATTATTCAGCCAGGTGCCCGGGAGATAACCATGTCTACATCATCGGTAAAACAGCTTCGTCTGGTGATCACCACCGACGATTTTGATAACGCCTTGTCTTTCTATCGCGATCGGTTGGGGCTGACTCAGGTTGACGCCGTACCGCCGGACAACGGCAGGGTAGCTATCCTGGAAGCGGGCAAGGCTACGCTGGAGCTGGTAGAGCCGACGACAGCGGCTTATATCGACAGTATTGAAGTGGGGAAACGTGTCTCCGGCTGGGTGCGGGTGGCGTTTGAGGTGACAGATATTGCGGCTACCACGGCCAGTTTGGCTCAAGGTGGAGCGCAGGTTTTGTCTGATCCCCGTGTCACGCCGTTTAACTCAATCAATAACCGACTGGAAGCCCCGGCCGGGTTACAGTTGACGCTGTTTCAGTCATTGTAAAAAAGCCCGCCGAGATGGCGGGTATTTATTTGATTATGAAAGAAATTCATGTTGTTTGGCTTGTGCTTTTTTGGTTATGAGTCATAGCTTTTAATCATTTAATTTATTCAACTGCTTCGCTGTATATATACGTCGACAAAACACCAATAAGGGATATCGACGTGAAGTATTCATTCAAACTTAATGGATTGGCCGGTCTAATCATCTTCTCTTTACAGGCAGTAGTGTCGGTTAACGCTGCTGACGTACCTGCCGGGGCTCAACTGGCTACTGTCCAGGAATTGGTTCGGGCCAATGGTTATGAGCCGGCAACGCTTGATCCGAATCTGGCAGAAAGTAACGTGGAGTTTTATATCTTCAATGACGTATTTGAAGGGTTACTGCGGGTGGGTAAAAACGGTGAGGTGATCCCCGCGCTGGCGACAACATGGACGCAGCAAGGCAATGTCTGGATCTTCCATCTGCGGCCGGAGGCCAAATGGTCAAATGGCGATCCGGTGACTGCTGATGATTTCGTCTATAGCTGGCGGCGCCTCACTGATCCCAAAACAGCATCCCCCTACGGGAGTTATTTGGCTTCGGCTTATGTGTTAAACGCGTCAGAGATTAACGCCGGCAGCAAACCGCCAACCGAGCTGGGTGTAAAAGCGTTGGATGCCAACACACTACAAGTCACACTGGCTGAACCGAACTCCTATTTGCTTAAGCAGTTAGTGCATTTTCCTGTGCTGCCGGTAAACCAAAAAGTGGTGGAGAAATACGGTAAAAATTGGACTCAACCGCAGAATTTTGTTGGCAACGGGGCGTTCAAGCTGACGCAGTGGGTGGTGAATGAGAAAGTGGTGGTGGAACGTAATAGCCAGTATTGGGATAACGCCCACACGGTGCTCAATAAAGTGACGTTCCTGCCGTTACAGGGGTTCCCTGAAGTGGCCCGTTTCCGGGCCGGTGAAATTGAATTGGGCTACAGTGCGCCGCCGGAATTGTACCAACAGTTAAAAAGCAGCCTGGGTGATAAGCAGCTGATCACCTATCCACTGCTGTCGACCAGCTACTTTGCCTTTAACAACCGACAGGCTCCCTTCAATGATATTCGGGTGCGTCAGGCATTAAATCTGGCATTGGATAAAGAGATCATAGCCACCAAAGTGCTGGGTTATGGTCAGCAGCCAGCCTGGACTTTTACGCCAACCGGTGCTGGGGGCTTTACACTGCAAGCGGGTCAAGAGGCGGGGTGGTCACGCGAGCAACGTATCGCACAAGCAAAAAAATTATTGGCGGAAGCGGGCTTTAATGCGGAGCATCCGTTGCGTTTCACACTGCTGTACAGCAACGACGCCACCATCAAGAAAATAGTGATCGCCAGCAGTGCGATGTGGAAAAAGAACCTGGGCGTGGACGTCACCTTGCAGAATCAGGAGCGAAAGGTAGTGCTGGACAATATCAACAACGGACAGTACAGCGTGGCTTTCAGCCGTTGGTTGGCGGACTACAATGATCCGTCCACGTTCCTGAACGTGTTCCGATCGACCAGCAGTGAAAACTCAGCCAAATACGCCAACGAAAATTACGATCGCTTGTTGCACCAGGCGACCGCGGCGCAGACGCCACAGCAGGTACAACAATACTTCCAACAGGCTGAAGACGTGCTGGCGGTAGACACTCCGGTGGCACCGGTTTACTACGAAGCAAACGCCACACTGGTCAAGCCCTACGTGAAAGGCATCGACTTTACCCGACAGGGGCCGCTGTACGACAAGAATGCGTATATTCTTGCTCATTAACGTCAGAATAAAGCGTGGGTCGGGAGGGTGCTGGCCCGCACTTTATTATTCCGCCGCGAAACTTTTTTCTAAATGTTTCATAAACGGTTAGCCAACTTTCTCCTCAGTGATAAAAAACCGCGCCTATACTGCCCCCGTAGTTTATATGCAGTATCTCGTTTGGCGAGGCTCCTATACAAACACAGGTTACTGATCTGACGACATCGAGAGATGCCCAAGGTTAAGACAGGCTTTATCGGATTAAGGTTCAGCCCAAGGTAACTTCTGATGAATACATCAGATACGTTGTATAGTGCTAAAACCTGGACGCGGAGATAGGCTGTCTGCACTCCCTCTGTGGTTAACGCCCCTATGCGATTCGCTGTTGAAGTTCAAACAGAAATAGGGACTAACATAATGAAGTTACATCAAAATCACCCATCTCAGGCGCTAACCTCTGCTGAAACTCTTGATGAGTCTTCGGTTGCAGGTTATATGAATGCCGATTTTATTACTATTCCAGGAAATATGACGGTTAATAAAGCAAAAGAATATTTTCTTTCGCAACTAAAAACCGAAGAAATTCCGACGCAGCTGTTTGTTACCGCCGACGATTATCATTTGCGTGGCACACTGTCGGTTAAAAAGTTATTGCAGTGTGAAGATCATGATAAAGCCGTTGGGGTGATGATCAATCACAGTTATTTCCAGGTATCCCCCGATGACGATCGCAATGATGTCGCCCATTTACTGGCTAAGGGCGGGTTGGATGTGGTACCGGTGGTCGTGAACAATACGTTGGTAGGCGTGCTGGGTGAACGAGAAATTGCCCGGCTGATTGAAGATGAGAACACTGAAGATGCACAGCGTCAGGGGGCCAGTCTTCCACTGGATAAACCTTATCTGGAGACCAGCCCTTGGGCGTTATGGCGCAAGCGTTCGGTATGGTTGCTGATGCTATTTGTCGCAGAAGCCTATACCGGCAATGTATTAAAGGCGTTTGAAGAGCAGTTGGAAGCCGCGATCGCATTGGCGTTTTTCATCCCGTTACTTATCGGGACTGGCGGTAACAGCGGGACTCAAATCACGTCTACATTGGTACGTGCCATGGCGTTGGGCGAGGTGAGTCTGCGCAACCTGGGGGCGGTGATTCGCAAGGAAGTGTCCACCTCATTACTGATAGCCATCACCATTGGTGTTGCAGCCTGGGTGCGGGCCTGGATTATGGGCGTGGGGATGGACGTGACGCTGGTCGTTAGCCTGTCATTGGTGGCGATTACCGTCTGGAGTGCCATTGTTTCCTCGATTATACCCATGCTGCTTAAACGCCTGGGTATCGACCCCGCAGTGGTCTCGGCACCGTTTATTGCCACCTTTATTGATGGCACCGGTCTGATTATTTATTTCAAAATCGCCCAGTACATTCTGGAGATTTAAACACCTATCCGCTCCGTGTCGCTGCCGGAGCGGGCATTTTATCTGACAAAACAGGAGGCGCGTAAATATCCATGAGCAATGACCTAATCCGCTTTTTAATTAAAGAGGCTTTTATCGATAATAATTAACCGAGGACGAAATAATGGGAAACATGACAATTTTTGTAGGATTCCTGAGTGTTATCAGCTCACTGGGCTTGTTAGCAGCCTATATGAGCACGAAATGGGATGATTAATGAACGCTAAAGATCCGCCTGGATGCATCCTCCACGACGTGTTGTATTTACGACGGGGAGGATGCGCTTAAATACTGACCGCTGGATGCGGGTTTCGGAGTATAATGATAATGATTATTTCTATTCTTGGCTTACTTTATGCCATTTTGATGATCTCTGTCGGTGTGAATGAGATTTATTTTTATTCAACCGGAAAATCAGAATTCCTTTCTAGTTTAATGCTGACATTCTCGGGTACTATGCTGCTGGTTGCTTTTGTCTGGCAATGGTCTACTAAAATAAAAAAATGAATTACCCATTTGAATGTGAGTCGTAATATGCAAAATGAAAAGCAATCCGTTGCCAGAAATTCCATGATAGCCAGCGGGCTATTGGCAGTCGGTAAATTTACTGCCGGTATTTTTACCGGGAGTATTGGTCTTATTTCAGAAGGGATCCACTCTCTTACCGATTTTGTTGCCACCAGCATTACCTGGCTGGCGGTACGTATCAGCGATAAACCTGCCGATGATGACCACCATTTTGGCCACGGCAAGGTCGAAAACCTGGCGGCACTGTTTGAGGTGTTGCTGTTGCTGGGGGCGGCAGGCTGGATTGTTTATGAGGCGGGCAAAAGCCTATTGGGTGAAGCCCATGAAATAGTCGCCGCGCCAGTGGTGATCGCTGTGCTGTTGATCTCGATCGTGATCGATTTTTTCCGCGTCAAGGCGTTGAACCGTGTCGCAAAGGCGACAGACAGTGCGGCATTGGAAGCCGATGCGCTGCACTTTTTCTCCGATATGCTGGCCTCTGCCGTTGTGCTGCTGGGGATGGTCTTTGTTCTGTTGGGTTTCAACCGTGCAGATGCCATTGCGGCGTTGATCGTGGCCTGTTTTATCGTGGTCGCGGCGCTAAAACTGGGCAAGCGTTCTTTCGATTCTTTGATGGACACGGCACCTGCCGGCGCCAAGGAAGAAATCAGTGCA
Source organism: Serratia grimesii NBRC 13537 (assembly GCF_001590905.1). Lineage (GTDB taxonomy): Bacteria > Pseudomonadota > Gammaproteobacteria > Enterobacterales > Enterobacteriaceae > Serratia > Serratia grimesii. The sequence goes on along the minus strand of NZ_BCTT01000002.1, from coordinate 83,950 downwards.
TTGCTCGACATCTTCCCAGCGATATTGGCGACCGAGAGTATTCGTATTCGTAACGCAGGGGCCAGCCTGTTCATTGAAGTGACTGTCGCCGTCTGTCGTACTTTACCTTTAGAACGCATTAATGCGTTAAAACAGTCTATTGCTGAACGCCTGGAACAGCAGTACGCACATGCCGAAGCCACGGTGATTGCCAACCCACAAACTCGCAGTGACGAAGACATGGCGACTCGCATCCGGGTGATTGCTGCCAACCACGGCGCCGTAGTGCAAAATCTGGCGCTACAACAATTGCCTGAACGGATGTCGATCAGTATGGATCTCGCGGTCCCGGCCAGCGCCAGTGTGGCGCAGGCACACGACATCGCCAGCGAAATTGAAACGTTGTTACGACAGGCGATTGGTGAAGACACAGAGATCGAGACTCATCTGGAGCCTCAAACACATCACTGGATTGCCAGCGAGGATGTTGCACCGGATGAATTGGCCAATATTCGTCAGATACTGCAAACGGTAGTGGAAAGTGGCGACATGGTGCAGGACGTGCATAACATTCGCGCACGTAAAACCACCGGCGGTATCATCGTCAACTTCCATTGTCGGGTATCCCCGGCGGCCTCCATTGTGTCAGCTCACGCTGCGGTAGACAGCATCGAACGTCAACTGCGCGCACGCTATCCGACGATTTCGCGGGCAGTGGGGCATGTGGAACCCATTAAGCCTAAGCCCGGTATTTGAATCTGACGGCTCCTCGCGTATATCTGATGTGGGCTGTTGCCTGATGTGTACCCGGCAGCAGCCTGTTTCGTCATTAATTGTGTGACAGCGTCACTTAAAGTCTCCTGGGAAGTCTAGCGTGTTTACCGCCGATGATGTTTTTCGGTCTCTTGTTTATCCAATTTATTTACTTTACTGTAAAGTAAATAAATTGGATAAACCGGTGAGACACGCGATGAATATCCCTTCTCAGTTGTCCGTACAGTACTGCCTCCTGAAACGGCGTCATTTGCCGTTTACTCCTTTCATTCAGAGAGGAGATTGAGCCATGCTGGCGCATTTCTTTGTTTTTCGCCCGGTATTTGCCGCCGTTTTGGCTATTTGCATTATGGCGGCGGGCATTCTGGCATTGCTGACACTGCCGGTGGAACAATATCCGGATATCGCACCCCCTGGTGTTACCGTCACGGCTAACTATCCTGGGGCGGCGGCCAAAACGGTGGAAGACAGTGTGACCCAGGTAATTGAGCAGCAAATCAAGGGGATTGATGGACTGCTGTACTTTTCCTCGACCAGCAGTTCCGCCGGGCAGGCGCGCATTAGCCTGAGTTTTGATCAGCAAACCAATCCGGATATCGCACAGGTTCAGGTTCAGAATGCGGTGAACCAAGCCAATTCGCGTTTACCCCAGGAAGTGCAACAACAGGGGATCACCGTCACTAAGTCACAGGGCGACAGTTTGATGGTGGTGGCGTTGTACGACACCAGTGGGCAAATGGATAACGTCGACATCAATGATTATCTCGTCAGTGCCTTGCAGGACCCACTGAGTCGGGTGGACGGGGTTGGCGAGACAACGGTGTTCGGGGCGCAATATGCCATGCGCATTTGGTTGGACCCGCTCCGTTTAACCAGTTATGGACTGATGCCTTCAGACGTGCAAACGGCAGTAGAGGCGCAGAATGCACAGGTCACCAGCGGTGAACTGGGATCGCTGCCTACGCAACCGGGCCAGGCAATGAATGCCACCGTTACGGCACAATCCAGGCTGCAAACGCCAGAGCAGTTCAGCAACATTATTTTGCGTACCAACACTGACGGTTCGGCGGTTTATCTGCGGGACGTTGCCCGGGTTGAAATAGGTGCAGAGAATTATCAGAACCAAACCCGCCTGAACGGCTATCCGGCCGCGGGTATTTCCATTCAGTTGGCATCTGGCGCTAATGCGTTGGCCGTCGCGGAAAGCGTGCGCGCCGAAGTTGAACGTATGGCTCCGCAGTTTCCGGCCGGGTTAAACGTGGCTTACCCTCGTGACAGTACGCCTTTTGTCACCGTTTCAATCGAAGGTGTGGTGCAGACGTTGATCGAGGCCATTATCCTGGTTGTAGTAGTGATGTACCTGTTTCTACAGAACTGGCGCGCCACGCTGATTCCGGCGATCACCGTGCCAGTCGTCTTGCTAGGGACGTTTGGCATTCTGGCGCTGCTGGGTTACAGCATTAATACCCTGACGTTGTTTGCCATGGTATTGGCGATCGGCCTGTTGGTTGATGATGCCATCGTGGTAGTTGAGAACGTCGAGCGGGTGATGGAAGAGGACGCATTGCCCCCGCAACAGGCAACGCTGCGATCGATGAGCGAGATCAACAGTGCGTTGATCGGCATCGCACTGGTCCTGTCTGCGGTGTTTATTCCTATGGCATTTCTGGGTGGATCAACCGGGATTATTTACCGTCAGTTTTCGATTACCATCGTTTCATCCATGGTGCTATCCGTGTTAGTCGCGTTGACGCTAACGCCCGCATTGTGCACCGGTTTACTGCGTCCAGCATCCCATGGCAAGCGCGGTTGGTTTTTCATTCGTTTTAATCGCGTCGTCGATCGCAGCCAGCAGGGATATGGCCGCGGGTTAACGCATATTTTGGCGCACAAAGGGCTTTACAGTCTGGTGGCGCTACTGATTACCGGTGTCATGATATGGCAATACTTCCGCATGCCGACGGGATTCCTGCCGGTAGAGGATCAGGGTTCTGTCATGGTGCAATTTACGTTACCGCCTGGTACGCCAATGGCGCGAACACAACAAGCCGCAGATAACATTGCCAACTATTTTATGACCGAAGAAAAAGACAATCTGAGCGTTATTTTTATGGTGGTCGGACGTAACAATGCGGGGAGTGGCCAGAATGTCGGCATGGCGTTTGCGGAGTTGAAAAATTGGGATTTGCGTAATGGTAGCGAGAACACCGCTCAGGCGATCATTGCGCGTGCCAACCAGTATTTTAAAGGTGCCCGGGATGTGCAGGTTAATGTCTTGTCTCCTCCTGCGGTGCGCGGCTTGGGGCAATCCAGCGGCTTTGAGCTATGGCTACAGGATCAAAGCAATGCCGGTCATGATGAGCTGCAATTAGCCCAGCAGCAGGTGATTACCGCTGCCAGTGCGAATCCATTATTGACCGCAGTGCGCGTGAATGGCCTGGAAGATAAAGCGCAGCTCCAGGTGGATGTTGATCAGCAGAAGGCCAGTGCGCAAGGGTTGCAGCAGGCGGATATTAACAACACCTTGTCTGCTGCCTGGGGCGGTGCCTATATCAATGATTTTATCGATCGTGGACGGGTGAAGCGCGTCTATATGCAGGGTGAGGCCAGTTCGCGATCTGCACCTGATGACATCAATCAGTGGTTCGTGCGCGGCAGTAGCGGCAGTATGGCGTCATTCGCCAGCTTTGCTAACACGCGCTGGCTTTCTGGTCCGCAAATGCTGCAACGTTTCAATGGGCTATCAGCGACCCAGCTTCAGGGCTCTTCCGTATTAGGGGAAAGCTCAGGCACGGCCATGGCTCAGATGCAGGGCATTATTGCCAATGTAACGGGGTTTGGGCTTGAGTGGAGTGGATTGTCCTATCAAGAACAGGTAGCTGCGGGCCAAACACTGTGGATTTACCTGGCGTCTGTGCTGTTCATCTTTCTGTGTCTGGCTGCGCTGTATGAAAGCTGGTCAATTCCGATTGCCGTGATGCTGATTATCCCCTTGGGTATTGTTGGTGCCGTGCTCGCAACACGACTGGCCGGCTATGAAAATGACATCTATTTTCAGGTGGGTATGCTGACGACTATCGGGCTGTCCGCGAAGAATGCGATCCTGATTATTGAATTTGCTGAAGCGCAGATGAAATCGGGGCAGGCTCTGATGGCGGCAACGCTGGAGGGGGCGCGTCTGCGCTTACGTCCTATCGTTATGACGTCACTGGCATTTGTCGCTGGGGTCATCCCGTTGGCGTTGTCGGTCGGGGCCGGTGCATCAAGCCGTCGTGAAATAGGTATTGCGGTGATCGGTGGCATGATTTCTGGCACACTGTTGGCGTTGTTATTTGTGCCGTTGTTTTTTGTGCTGGTGAAACAAGGGCTAGCACGCATAAAAAGTAAAAAATAACCCTTTCGTAATGATATCTGCGGGGCAGGAGTAAATTCACCATGAACAACCGCCAACCAGGGCGCCCGATGAAGGCTAAACCGCGTATATTAGCCGCTGCCAGCGAGTTGTTTTTGACTCAAGGGTTGGATATTTCGTTGGATGTGATTGCCACCGAGGCCGGCACGACGCGGCAAACGCTGTATAACCATTTCCCCGGGAAAGATGCACTGGTGCTGGAGACCTTCAATTACATGAAGGACATGATGCAGCCCCCGATCAACGCGATTCTGGCGGGTGATACGCAGGATATTCCTTTGGTTCTGATGCGTTTTGCGACCGTGGTGCAGGATCATTTTTTCCAAACCAAAAATCTCCATTTTCAGCGATTATTGATCCAACTGTTACAGCAGCGTCCGGAGTTATACGCTACGTTGCAACAACGCGATTCTGGGCGTGTATTGCAAGGATTGGTCTCGTTATTACAACAGGCACAACAACGAGGAGCTTTGGACGTCAAAGACGTTGAACTTCAGGCCAAGGCGTTTTTGGGGGCCGTGATGGGGTACCCATTACCTGCGGCGTTGTTGACTGACGACATACCGGATAAGGCCCATTTACACCGGTTGGCGACAACTACGATTGCGCTATTTTTGCGTGCATGGGGTTATCAGGACGTCATATCTACCGAAAATGTCAGTCGCCAATGAGGCCGATTACCCGCTTGCTCAATCCACGCACGGTACGCTGTCGGGGGGACCACTGACAGCCAAAAGGCGAGACCGCCGGGATTATCTGCCAGCACGGACAGCTGCCAATGGCCCGGGTGCAGCCTAAACAATGCCCGCACAGCACTTTTACCAATGCCGTATTTGCGACAGGGTTTAGTGATGTAGAACTCTGCCATTTCCATTGTCGGGGTGGGATCCAACGTGCGGACCAAAGCAAACCCTGCTGGCTGTTCCTGATTTAAAATCAAATAGGGATACCGGCCGTTTTCGCGCCAATAATGTGACAAATGCGGGTAGTCGACATCTGCGCCTAATTCTTGCAGGTAGTCGGGCAGCATGACCGCCAGCAGTGGTTGTTCCTCACGGGTTGCCAGCCTGAGATTAAGATTCATATCACCTCCTAAAAGGAATAGGCCGCCTATAGGCGGCCTGTGAAGGTTAGTCCAGATTCAATCGGGCGGTGAGGGTTGCGATTTCCCCGCGCCACTGTTGCTGCAAGTGCATTTTTTGATGCTTAGGCTTACGGGCCAGATCCTCTTGCAGTTTGCTTTCCAGTTCAAACAGCGCGGCAAGAAGCATTTCTTCGTCATCATGGTGTAACTCACTGGTGGCGATAGCTCTGTCCGGCGTTGTCATTGCCACTACCTCAGGTGTTTCAGCCATTCGGGAGTAGACCGGTTCCAGATCGTGCCATTCTTCCAATTGCTGGTTATCAATCAGCAAGAAACGGTTACAACTGCTCTCGATCAACATCCGGTCGTGAGTGACCAACATCACGGCGCCTTCAAACTGTCGCAGGGTATCGGCCAGTTCTTCCTTACCTTCCATATCCAAATGGTTGGTCGGTTCGTCGAGTAACAATAACGAATGGTTAGCCAGTGTCAGTCCGACAAACAGCAGGCGCGAACGCTCACCGCCGCTCAGTGTACTGATACGTTGTTGATGACGCAGGTAAGGGAAGCCGGCACCAATCAGGGCCATTTTCCGCTGTTCTTCGGTCAGTGGCGCGAAATGGGTTAATGCTTCGCTCAGCGTGTCGTTATCGCTCAGTTGTTGCAGGCTTTGATCGTAATAACCGAGGCGCACCCGAGGATGGAAAACCGCGTCCCGGCGGGTCGCACCTTGGTATTCCCGCCACAAATGATGCAGCAGTGAAGACTTGCCACAACCGTTACGTCCGACGATGGCAATACGATCACCGCTTTTGATCCGCAACTGCTCCAGACGGAACAGCACCGGTGCATGAGCAGCCGGACGGACGTCCAACTGCGGCAAGGCCAGCAGGCGATCGGCATCGAGTGCCTCACCTTTAAGCCTAAGCCGCCATTGGCTGCCCGCAGTCAACGTAGTTTGCTCTTCTTTCATCCGATCAACGCGTTTTTCCATTTGTTTAGCCTTGCGAGCCAGGTCTTCGTTATCGTAAACCTTGCCCCAAATGGCCAATCGATGGGCGCTTTTGGCTACCCGGTCGATCTCCTTCTGCTCGGCCTGACGGCGATGCGCATCTGCGGCATCCTGTTCCTCTAACGCCTTGCGAGCTGCAGAGCAGGGTAAGCGGAAGAATTGCAGCGTGTTGTCGCGCAAAATCCAGGTGCAGTTGGTGACCTGATCCAACAGGTAGCGATCGTGAGAGACCAGTACAAAGCTGCCAGACCAGCTTTGCAAGAACCGCTCCAGCCACAGCAAGGTAGGAAGATCCAGATGGTTGCTGGGTTCATCCAGCAGTAGCAGGTCCGGTTGGCGGATTAACGCACGTGCAAGCAGCAGACGAGTATGTTGGCCACCGCTCAAGGTGCCGGCGGTTAGCGTCCATGACGGTGGCGCAAATCCCAGGCTGGTGAGCAGGACTTCTCCCTGCCAACTTTCGCTGACGCGTTGGTTTTCTGGCAGTCGCGCCAGTACTGCATCAAGCAGTGTGCAGCCGTGCAGTTCATCAGGCAGGTGTTGTTCTACCCGTGCCATCAGACACTGGTGGGCAGGCGTCACGCTGCCGGTACTGGCAGGCAGATCACCACTAAGGATTTTTAGCAGGGTACTTTTGCCACAGCCGTTGTGGCCGATTAAACCGATGCGATCGCCTTTTTTCAGGCTGAAAGAAACCTCAACCAACAGAGGGCCGAACGCGTTGTCGAAACCGACAGATTGTGCAGATAATAATGTGCTCATTGCTTACTCAAGAGTTACAGGCATGCAAATGCCTATCGTCAAACATCGCTGACGACAACCCGGTAAGCCGGAGGGAAGGGACTCAATTTTAGTAAGCTTCGCTCAAGCCTGGGTTATCGCAGCACGATACCGGTAATGCTTGAGCGGCGGCAATTACTATAGAAGTGTGAGTAAAAAAACAATTCACACATCGGCATAGTAATCCTCCTTTTATAATGTTGGTTAATGAGTGAGCTGAGTATAAAACGCATTGGTAGGTTATGCCACTGTGAATCATTCGAATTATCAGTAGAGTAAGCGGAAAAGCGGGCTGTAATTCAACATGTTGGACGCCGCGTGGTTCGACGGCATCAATAATCGTGCTGAATGGGAGTAATACTGATATTTAAGCGGAGATTAAGCAGTTATCATAACTACAGTTTATGATTAGCCAGGCGGGTCGGTGAATACCGACCCGCCTGCTTCGTCTGTCTATCATGCAAACGTCGAGCACCGAATTTATGTTAAAGCCCCGTCAAATTGTGTTTTTCCTGCTTCTACTGCTTGGCTTGCAGTGGGCGCCGTTGACCAGTGTTGCCGCACAGGATGATACTCCGGTTGCCGAAAGCCCACCGGACAGCGCGGCTGCCCTGAAAAACTTCCAGAAGCAGTTAGACAGCATTAAACAGCAGGTTTCGAAGGCGGGTAACGATAACCAACTCAGCAAGTTGAAGTTGGCGACTGACGATCTGGCGGCAGGCCTGGAGAAACTGGCTACCGACCTGCAACCGGCGCAGGAGAAGCTGCAGGGGCAATTGGACGTATTGGGTCCGCAACCTGCTGCTGGGGCGCTGGCTGAAACCGCAGCCGTGGTGCAACAACGTAATGCGTTGAATAGCAGCAAAAAACAACTCGATGATGCTGTAAAACGGGCGCAGGCCATGAAAGCCAGCGTGATCGACCTGGGACAACAAATCAGCGATCTGCGCCGTGTGGCGTTCAAAACACAGTTGGCGTTGAACACGGGGAGTGTGCTGGGCGCCAAGTTTTGGTCGCCTGTGGTGCAACCTTCCGACAGTGACATGCAGCGATTGGATGAGTTTAATGCTGCAATGAAACAGGCCTGGGATGCCAGTTGGCAAGAGGACTCGCGTTACGGCACTCTCGGTTTACTGGTGCTGGCCGTGGTTATCTGGTCATGGGGGCGTTACTTCTCCGAGCGTTTTCTGGCTTGGGCCAGCATTCGTTTTCTGCCTGACGGGCGTTTGCGCCGCAGTTTTATGGCGATGATGACCGTCACCGTCACCGTAATCACCACCAGTATCGCGTTGAATTTGCTGTATCTCACGTTCACCCGCGTAGAGCCGCTGCCCGTGATGCTGGAAGATTTCGCCGAAGGTTTTTACCGCTTAGGGATCTTTTGTGCGCTGATTGCCGGACTGGGTCGTGCGTCGTTGTCACTTAACCGTCCTTCATGGCGTCTGGCTTCGCTGGATGATGCCGTTGCCGCCGGGCTGCGTTATTTCTCACCACTATTGGCCGGGTTGGCTCTGGCGTTTGGTTCCGTAGAGCTGATCAACAATGTGGTTAGCGCCAGCCTGGCAACCACCATCTTCGGTAATGGTTTGGTCGCTGGCTTAATCGGCATGGTGTTACTGGCGATGCCGCTGCGTTCTCAGCGTATCCGCCGTAAGTTGGAACAGCAGGGCGAACACGTAGAGAAACGTTCTACTATCAGTGGATTGCTGCACATGAGCACCCTGGTATGCTCGATAGTGATCTTATTTTCATTGTTAGTGGGGTATATCGCTTTCGCCCGTTTCCTGACCTATCAGGTGATCTGGATAGCCCTGGTATTAATGGCGTTTTATTTTCTGTTGCTGTTCGCTACCGATTTGTGTGGCGCAATTTTTTCGCCGCAGACCGCCAGCGGCAAGATGCTCAAAAAGTCCTTTAACTTTAAAGACCGTCATCTGGAACAAATGGCAATCATCTTTACCGCCATTGCCAAATGTTCTCTGCTGTTGTTGATGATTGTCTCGCTGTTTAACGGTTCTTTCGGTACCACCACGCCCAACTCGCTACTCGATAAAATTATCGCCATCCTGAGTGGTGAAGGGCTGCAACGGCTGAATATTGTGCCGGGTAATCTGATTAACGCGGTAATTTGCCTGGCTATTGGCATCTATATTCTGCGGGTGACGCAGCGTTGGCTCAGTCAGGAGTTACTGCCAAAAACCATTTCAGACATCGGTATTCGCGCCTCGTTGGTCACGTTATTCAGTAACGTTGGTTATGTGTTACTGATCCTGATCACTCTGGCAGCACTGGGTATTCAGTGGAACAATCTGGCGTGGATCGTGAGTGCGTTGTCGGTCGGTATCGGTTTTGGTTTGCAGGAGATCGTAAAGAACTTTATTTCCGGTTTGATCTTACTGACCGAACGACCAGTGAAAGTCGGCGATATGATCGGTATTGGCGGTGTGGAGGGGGATGTGCGTCGTATTAACGTGCGTGCCACCGAGATCCAACTCAGTGACCGCTCGACAATGATTGTGCCTAACTCCCAGTTAATCTCACAAAACGTCCGTAATGCGACGATGGGGAATGCGCAAGGGGTGGTGACGATTGCACTGACCTTCCCAACGGATATCGATCCGGAACAGGTACGCAATATTTTGCTGAGTGCCTACCAGGAGTATGACGCTATCCTGGAGGCGCCTGCGCCGTATGTGCGTTTCAGCCAGCTCGGTCCGGACGGCATTATCCTCAGTGTGACCGGCTATGTGGCCAGTCCGCGCATGGTGGGGGCAACCAAAAGTGAGCTGTTGTTTAATATTCTCAAACTGCTGCGCGCGCAACGGGTCAATATGTCCAGCCCGCAGGAAGTGGTGTTTATGAAGCAACAGGCGAAAAATATGGCCAACGACGAAGAACAGTCGTCGTAATCGGTGGGTGGCACAAAGGCCCACCATGTACGGTGGGCCGATGTCATTCAATGCATGGCTGGTACTACAGATTGGGAGCAATCGCTGTTGGCGCTGGCGTCAGTATTATTGCAGGTCTGTGGATCATTATGCACCGGTGGTGGTGGCACGTCTTGCGGGCCACCTTTACCGATGCAGCCAGAAAGCATCAGCATCAAAAACAGGGGGATCATTGCCTTCATCTCACTTACCTCCGATCTGAACACTCTCTTAAGTATATGCACTGTAAGGCGCTGAGAGCGTCCAATCATGCGTTATAGAACGTATCTATATCACCCCGGAATAAACCAATTTCACTTTGGCCGCTCAGCGGCCCTATGCTGCGGTGGCATAGGGCTATTTTTTGAGGAGGCATCATGGAAAAACATCCGTTGGCAGCATCAGTACTCGCCGCGTTTGGCGGCGCTGAAAATCTGACCAAACTGCGTTACTGTGCCAGCCGTATTAGAGCAGAACTGCGTGATAGCTCAGGGTTGAAACGGCAAAGCATGACGCAACTGCCAGGCGTAAAAGCATTGCTGGAGGTGGAAACGCCGCAACAGACCACCGAGTATCAGTTGGTGGTAGGTCCGGGGAATGCCCGGCCGTTATACCAGGCACTGGTCGCATTGAGCGGCGAAAAATAATTACACCAACAGAGGGCGGATCTGCTCCAGGTGCTGCTGCATTAATGCCTGCATCTGCATCAGGTGGGGGGCATCCGCTTTTTCGCGCATCAGGTAAATACCGACGGTGCAGCGGTGGCTATTCTGCGTCAATTGCAGCGGTTCAATGCCGTAATCGGCAAAGTAGCCCGCCATACAGGAGGGATACGCCAACAAAATTGCATCAGAGTCATTAATCATATCTACAGCCGACATCATTGAGTTGGTTGAGCAAATCACCCGTTCCGCCAGATGCAGACGGTTCCGTGCCAGCTTTTTCGGCTGCATATCCTCCACGATATGATGATAGCGGCTTTCATCCGGCGTCAGCTCAACACAGGGGTAATCCAGCAGCGCATCCGGGCCTACCGGTTTGCCCAGCAGCGGGTGCCCACACCGGACAAACATACTGTCAGAGGTACTGAATAGCGGCAAAAAACTGATGCCGGCCTTGGGGTTCAATCCCTGAATTTCATGGCCGATAAACAGATCGATATCGCCTCCCAACAGCAGATCCATCAAACGCAGATGATTGCCCAGATCGATATGAATATTCACCATTGGGTGCAACTTACGGTAGGCATTGAAGCTGTCGCGCACGAACATGTACCACCACGCATGACCCGTGCCCATTCGCAGACTTTGCTCTTGGCGTGCTTTAATAAACGCCATTTTAATCAACGTATTATCGTAAATACGTTGCATCATTTGCGCCTGTTCCAGCAGCAAATCACCGTATTCGGTAGTTTTCACGCCCGTAGAGGTGCGTTCCAGCAGTTGGACTCCCAGATTCTCTTCCAGCTTCTTCATGTTGTGGGTCAATGTTGGTTGGCTTAAACACAGTTTGTTTGCTGCATGACTCACATTTTTGAACATTGCCACTTCGATAAACTGCCGCAGAATTTTGTCCACGATCATATTTTCCACTGGTGGTATAGAAAGTTTCTATATCGTAGCGATGAAAAACGATTTCCGCCAATGACCCGCCTTCGATAGCTTGCTCCTATGCCGGTATTCCCAGTCGCCACCAGAGAGGACGCAATGAGAAGACTGATTCCGAGTATGGTTGCCGCCACATTGGCGCTGATGTCCGGTCAGACGCACGCCGATACGTTGCGGATGCAATGTGCGCCCAGCAAAGAAGGGCGCCAATATTGCAATGAGATCAAGCAGCGTTTTGAGGCTCAGACCGGCCATACCCTGGAATTTATCGATCTTCCCCCGGCCTCTGATGAAAAACTGTCGTTATTTCAGCAACTGTTTGCTGCCAAAGATGCCAGCGCAATTGATCTGTTCCAGGCTGATACCGTGTGGATCGGCGTACTGAACAAACATCTGCTGGATCTGACCGACAGCGTGAGTGACATCAAACAGGATTTCTTCCCTGCTGCCTGGCAAAACAATGTGGTTAATGGCCGGGTTAAAGCGGTACCCGCCTATCTGGACAGTGGCGCACTCTATTATCGCAAAGACTTATTGGAAAAATACGACGAGCAACCACCGGTGACCTGGGCTGACTTGACCCGTATAGCAACGCGCATTCAACAAGAGGAGCGTGCCGCCGGTCATAAAAACTTTTGGGGATTCGTGTTCCAGGGGAAATCCTATGAGGGACTGACGTGTAACGTGCTCGAATGGGTAGCCTCGCAAAACGGCGGCAGTTTTATTGATGCCCAAGGCAATATCACAATCAACAATCCACAGGCGGCACAGGCGTTAAATATGGCGGCCGGATGGATCGGCAAAATTACGCCAAAGGGCGCGCTCGGTTATATGGAAGAAGAGTCCCGGGCAGTGTTTCAAAATGGGGATGCGCTGTTTATGCGTAATTGGCCCTACGCCTACGTATTGGCGCAGGACAGCAGCAGTGCCATACGTGGCAAAGTCGGTGTAATGCCGCTACCGAAAGGCGCAGAGGGTGAATCCGTCAGTGCATTAGGTGGCTGGCAGTGGGCAATCAACGGTTATACCAAAAATCCCCAGGCGGCGATCGCGCTGCTGAAAATTGTCAGTGATGCTGAATCGCAAAAGAGGGCGCTGGCATTAATGGGCCAGGCACCTTCACGGGTCGCGTTGTATGACGATCCGCAAGTCTTGGCGCAGGCGCCTTATTTAGCCGATTTCAAAAGTATCTTCGCGCAGTCGATGCCACGTCCGGCGACCCAAACCAAAAGGCAGTACGCCCAGGTATCGAGGGCGATCTACAACGCCACTTTTAACGTATTACGCGGAGATAGTGACGGTGTCACGGCCGTGGCGGATTTACAGCAGCGACTGGAACGGATTAAAGCCAGAGGATGGCGTTGAAGGCAGTGCAATCACCCATTAACCGCTGGAGTCTGATGCATGAAACGCGATACGCACGCTTTATCCCTAACGGCCACCCCAGCACCAAAGGTGGTACGTTCCGCCAGACGCAGCAAGCTGAACCACCAGCAACGGCGTAGTCGCATCGCCTGGTTATTGGTGGCCCCGGCAATGTTGTTGCTGGCCGCAGTCGCAGGCTGGCCGCTACTGCGCACGCTGTTTTACAGTTTTACCGACGCCATGCTGGATGCGCCAGATGAGTACCGCTTTGTCGGTTTCGCCAATTATCTGGACCTGGCCGAAGGGGGGCACCATTACGGCGTGCTGGCGGATCCACTGTGGTGGTTGGCCGTGGGAAATACGCTGCGGTTTAGCTTGCTGTCTGTGTCATTGGAGCTGGTATTTGGCATGTTGTTGGCGTTGCTGATGCATCAAAAATTTCGTGGGCAAGGGTTGGTACGTACCGCCATCCTGGTGCCTTGGGCTATCCCGACCATTGTGTCCGCCAAAATGTGGGGGTGGATGTTCCATGATCAGTACGGTGTGGTGAATGACCTGTTGCTCAAGACCGGGATCATCGCGACCCCATTGGCCTGGGTGGCCGAGCCGGGGTTATCAATGTGGGCGGTGGTAATTGCCGATGTCTGGAAAACCACGCCCTTTATGGCCTTGATGCTACTGGCAGCGCTGCAACTGATTCCAGGTGATTTATACGAAGCTGCGCGAGTCGATGGTGCCAATGCCTGGCAGCGGTTTCGCCGTATCACGTTGCCCCTGATTATGCCGGCGATGATTGTCGCACTGATTTTTCGGGTGATGGACGCATTGCGGGTGTTTGATCTGATCTATGTGCTGACCTCCAACAGCGAGGCTACGGTGTCCGTGTCCGGCTATGCTCGCGATCGCATGGTCAGCTATCAGGAGATGGGATCCGGTTCGGCTGCCTCCGTGCTGGTATTTATGATGGTTGCGGGTATCGCTGCGTGTTTCCTCACGTTGGGGCGCCTGAATGACAAGGGGAAACAGGCATGAAACTGAACCGCCAACAGCAACACTACGGTCATAAAATGCTGATATTTGCCAGCGCCACATTGGCCAGCGTGATCTGCCTGTTCCCGTTCTACTACGCGCTGATCACTTCACTGCGCTCGGGGCAGGATCTGTTCCAGGTTGCTTATCTGCCAAGCAACCTGCATTGGGGCAATTACGTGACAGCGTTGATGGATAACGGCATTGCCCGCAGCCTGCTCAATTCCATCGCCGTGGCAACGTTGACGGTGGGCATTTGTTTGTTGGTCTCTATTACCGCCGCTTTTGCCCTGGCACGTATTCGTTTTCGCGGTCGTAAATACCTGCTGTTCACCATTTTGTGCGTCTCGATGTTCCCGCAAGTGGCAGTACTGTCCGGCATGTTCGAGTTGGTACGTTTTATGGGGTTGTATGACTCACTCGGGGCGTTGGTATTGTCCTATACCACCTTCTCATTGCCATTTACCGTTTGGGTGCTGACCACCTTTATGAAAGCGATCCCGGCAGAATTGGAAGAGGCGGCAATCGTCGACGATGCAAGCACCTGGATCATCATCACCCGTATCTTTGCGCCAATTATGGGACCGTCGCTGGTGACCACCGGGTTACTGGCATTTATCGGTGCCTGGAATGAGTTCATGTTTGCCCTGACGTTTGTCATCTCCAGCGGCAAGCGCACTGTTCCTGTGGCAATCGGCATGTTGCAGGGCGCCTCTCAGTTCGAACTTCCCTGGGGCACCATCATGGCGGCCTCGGTCATCGTCACACTGCCGATCATCGCACTGGTTCTGATTTTCCAGCGCCGTATCGTCAGCGGATTAACCAACGGCGCAGTAAAAGGCTGATTTTCGATTAACCCTGAAGCAGGAGAAAAGCAATGGCTACAAAAATCGTTTTAGTGGGGGCGGGCAGCGCGCAATTCGGCTACGGCACACTTGGGGATATCTTCCAGAGCAAGACACTGTACGGCAGTGAGATTGTGCTGCATGACATCAACCCTGCGGCACTGGCGGTGACCGAGAAAACCGCCCGAGACTTTTTGGCAGCGGAAGATCTGCCCTTTACAGTCAGCGCCACGACCGATCGTAAAACCGCACTGAGCGGTGCGGAGTTTGTGATTATCTCCATCGAGGTGGGCGATCGCTTTGCGCTGTGGGATCTCGACTGGCAAATCCCGCAGCAATATGGCATTCAGCAGGTGTACGGTGAAAATGGCGGTCCTGGCGGCCTGTTCCATTCACTGCGGATTATTCCACCGATCCTCGATATCTGTGCTGACGTTGCCGATATTTGCCCAAATGCCTGGGTATTTAACTACTCCAACCCGATGAGCCGCATTTGTACTACCGTGCATCGTCGCTTCCCGCAGCTTAATTTTGTCGGCATGTGTCACGAAATAGCTTCTCTGGAACGTTATTTACCGGAAATGCTCGGCACCACGTTCGAAAATCTGTCACTGCGTGCTGCCGGGTTAAACCACTTTAGTGTCTTGCTAGAGGCCAGCTACAAAGACAGCGGTAAAGATGCGTATGGCGACGTGCGTGCCAAGGCACCGGACTATTTTTCCCGTTTGCCGGGCTACAGCGACATTCTGGCCTACACCCGTACTCACGGCAAATTGGTGCAAACAGAAGGCAGTACCGAGCGTGATGCGCTGGGTGGCAAAGACAGTGCCTATCCTTGGGCTGATCGTACACTGTTTAAAGAGATCCTGGAGAAGTTCCATCACTTGCCGATCACCAGTGATAGCCACTTTGGTGAGTACATTCGTTGGGCAAGTGAAGTCAGTGATCATCGCGGTATTCTCGATTTCTACACCTTCTATCGCAATTACCTGGGGCATGTGCAGCCGAAAATCGAACTGAAACTGAAAGAGCGTGTGGTGCCGATCATGGAAGGGATCCTGACCGATGCCGGCTATGAAGAGTCGGCGGTTAATATCCCCAACCTTGGGTTTATTAAACAGTTGCCGGAATTTATTGCCGTCGAGGTGCCGGCCATTATCGATCGCAAAGGTGTGCATGGCATAAAAGTGAATATGCCAGCAGGCATTGGTGGTTTGCTCAGTAATCAGATTGCTATCCACGATCTGACCGCCGATGCGGTGATTGAAGGCTCGCGCGATCTGGTGATCCAGGCGTTACTGGTGGATTCGGTCAACGACAAATGCCGCGCAATCCCCGAACTGGTCGACGTGATGATTTCACGTCAGGGGCCGTGGCTTGATTACTTGAAATAAGCCGGATAACGGGGCGTGAACTTGCGCCCCGTGAGATGCCTATTGTGGTGCGAACGGGAGGGGTATGGCGCAACTAACGCTAGAAAAACTGCAAAAACGCTATGGTGCTAATGCAGAGGTTATCAAGTCATTGGATCTGCATATCAATAGCGGGGAGTTTGTGGTGATCGTGGGCCCATCCGGCTGTGGAAAATCCACCTTGTTACGGATGATAGCGGGGCTGGAGGAGATCAGTAGCGGTGGCATGTATATCGATGGGAACTACGTCAACGACGATACACCGGCAGAACGCGGCATTGGCATGGTGTTTCAGTCTTACGCGCTTTATCCGCACATGAGTGTCTATAAGAACATGGCGTTTGCACTGGAATTAGCGGGCCATTCGGCAAAAGAGATCGACCGACGAGTGCGTGAAAGCGCCCGTATTTTGCAACTTGAACCGCTGTTGGAACGTCGGCCAAAAGACCTTTCGGGTGGACAACGGCAGCGGGTCGCGATTGGCCGCGCCATCGTGCGTGAGCCCAAACTGTTTTTATTCGATGAACCGCTATCCAACCTTGATGCTTCCTTGCGGGTACAGATGCGCATGGAAGTGGCGTCGCTGCACAAGCGGTTAAGATCGACCATTATTTATGTCACTCACGATCAGGTCGAAGCCATGACGTTAGCGGATCGTATTGTGGTGCTGAATCAGGGGCATGTTGAACAGGTAGGAACGCCGCTGGAACTGTACGATCAGCCGGCCAATGAATTTGTCGCCCAGTTTATTGGTTCGCCCAAGATGAACCTGATTCCGGCAATTCTGCACCGCGCCGGTGAGCGTCAAAGTGTAGTGGAACTGGACAACGGTAAGGCATTGATATTGCCGATCGCTACACCCACTGAGGCCGAGGGGCAAAGTGTCAACGTTGGTATCCGACCGGAGCATATTCGCGGCGGAGAGCAGGCACAGTGCGAGTTTCAGGGGGAAGTGATGTTTGTTGAGCATATGGGCAATGAAACCTATCTCTATCTGGATAACGGCAATGCCAGCGAACCCTGGGTATTGCGTAATCCTGAACGTTCGACTATTCAGGCCGGTGATACCGTGGGCGTTCGCCTGCCGGTGGAGTGTTGTTATCTGTTCGATCGCCAGGGGCGGGCATTTCAGCGCATTCTGGCGTCAGAACAGACGCATTAATTGATTAAAGGAAATGGGTATGGGCGACGGACAAACGGTGCGGTGGTGGAAACAGGCGGTGGTTTATCAAATCTATCCACGCAGCTTTATGGATTCCAACGGGGACGGTATTGGCGATCTGAATGGCATTACGACCAAGCTGGATTATTTGCAATGGCTGGGCATCGACGTGATTTGGATCTGTCCGATGTACCGCTCGCCAAACGACGACAATGGCTACGATATCAGTGATTATCAAGCCATAATGACGGAATTTGGCACCATGGCGGATTTTGACCACCTGCTGGCGGAAGTGCATGCGCGGGGCATGCGGCTCATACTTGATTTGGTGGTGAACCATACCTCGGACGAGCATCCGTGGTTTATTGAGTCCCGATCATCCCAATCCAGCGCTAAACGTGACTGGTATATCTGGCGCGACGGTAAAAAGGGTGCAGAACCCAACAACTGGGAAAGCATTTTTAACGGTTCTGCCTGGAAGTATGATCCCGGCAGCGAGCAATACTTTTTGCATCTGTTCTCAGAACGTCAGCCGGACCTGAATTGGGAGAACCCACAGGTGCGTGCGGCACTGTATGACATGATGCGCTGGTGGCTGGATAAGGGTATTGATGGTTTCCGCATCGACGCCATCTGCCATATGAAAAAACAGCCGGGGCTGACCGACATGCCCAACCCACAGGGCCTACGTTACGTTCCGTCGTTCGAACGACACCTTAATTACGACGGCCTGCTGGATTATGTCGATGACCTGTGTGAACAGGTGTTTAACCGCTATGACATCATGACCGTGGGGGAAATGAACGGTGCTTCGGCGGAACAGGGTGAAGATTGGGTGGGCGAACAACATCACCGGTTGAACATGATCTTCCAGTTTGAGCACGTCAAATTGTGGGAAACCCGGCATCAGCAGACGCAGGATGCCGGGATGGACGTTATGGGGTTAAAAAGCATTTTTACCCGCTGGCAGACATTATTGGAAGGCAAAGGATGGAATGCGCTGTATGTCGAAAATCACGATATTCCCCGCGTGGTATCGAAATGGGGCGACGATAAGCACTATTGGCGTGAAAGTGCCACCGCCATCGCAACGATGTATTTTTTGATGCAGGGAACGCCATTTATCTATCAGGGACAGGAGCTGGGGATGACCAACACTCGCTTCGACAGCCTGAGCGATTTTAACGATATTGCTGCCAGAAATCGCTTTGCCATGTTACGTGAGCAGGGGATGGATGAGGCGCAAATCCTGGCGTTTTTGGGGCGCAGTGGGCGTGACAACTCTCGAACGCCGATGCAATGGGACGACGGACCAAACGCCGGTTTCAGCTGTGCCGAACCGTGGTTTGCGGTAAATGCGAACTATGCACAAATCAACGTGGCCCGTCAGCGAGAAGAATCGGATTCTGTGCTTAATTTTTATCGGGCATTAATTCGACTACGTAAACAGGATCCCGTATGGGTCTATGGCCGTTACCAATTACAGTTGGCGACGCACCCGCAAATATACGCCTATACCCGCACCCTGGACGAACGGCAGGTATTGGTGCTGTGCAATTTGAGTAGTAAATTACTGCAAATAGCGCCACACGTGTTGGCATTGGAAAAGGGGCAACGGTTATTAGGCAATTATTGTCATGATGAGGAGCAACAATTCCTTCGCCCTTATGAAGCCAGGATATACCAATGGCCAGACAATCTCAGTATTGATTGAATCATTAAAAATTTCCCCCGAATGCAGTGATTGTGTTCGGGGAATAACCTTCAGAAATTTACCTATAATTCATCACAACTCTGCAATAGGTACCACATCAGAGAGCCGTTCACCCAGCCAACGTCTTATACTAAAAATTAAAATATAGGCTGACTACCCAGAAAGTTCAAAACTCCTTTGACAAAAACGACGAAAATTAAAAATCCTAACCCCAAGTGTCTGATCAAAAACCGCACGAAAAGCGCCTTTTTGAACTTGTCATTATTCCTCTTTTTTATCGGAACAGGTTGTGCTCGTTTTATTGTTGTCAATTAAGTACGTGTTCACGGCGCATATTGCATCCAGCCACGAGAAAATTTTGGATAATGTGCTCACGAAAAGGTGAACTGGGCCAGTGAGTACTATGTTGAATATCAAATCTTGCAAAATGTTGAAGACGATGACGTCAGTGAGCAGAATCTATACAGATCTCGTGATGTCGCGGGATGCGGGTTCCATTGGTTATGTGCTTAAATTTTTATGTCATTGATGTTAAAGGATTATATTTTCATTGTGGTGTATTTTATTGATGGGGCCTAGCTGCAATGGAGCTTAAACGAAAGTGAAGTTTTATGATTTTTTTACGATTTCACTTTTAGTTTTACATTAACAACGCTCGTGCGTGCTTTGATATTATCTTTTTTCACATGCCAGAATGCCGCTTTAGCGCTAGTCTGGTCAGGCAATGTCTCATTAAGGATGATGCTATGTGGAATATGGAGATTAACATAGGGACATGTTATGAACTCCTTTGTTAACCTATTTGTTTTATTTCCTCGAGATTCTTTTCCTAAGCATTCTTTTTTTATGACTCTGCAACGTCTATTTAAAATGAAAGTGAGTTATCAAAAGTAAGATATGTTGGCTCTTTTATGAGCGAGAGATGACGGAACACTGTAACCATTATAATAATCCTGCCCTATGACCGTCATGGTGTGACGTCTGGGTTGAAGGGTAATGGTGTCGATTTTAATTGGGCATTTAGTTTTGATGGGTAATTATCCTAATGTCATGAATGATTGCATTTCCGTTATTTTCAAGACTAAAAATAGAGCGCTATAAATCTAAGTATTCACTCAGGAGCACACACAATGAACCAGTGTTTGGACTTTATCGGTATTGGCATCGGTCCGTCCAACCTCAGTATTGCGGCACTTGGAAGCGAAATCGCAGGGTTTAATTGCAAATTCCTCGAGCGTAAACCGCATTTTTCTTGGCATCCAGGCATGATCCTGGCGGACTGCAGTATGCAGACCAACTTTTTGAAAGATTTGGTGACGGCCGTTTCCCCAACCAACCCTTATAGTTTTCTCAACTATCTGGTGAAAAGAAAGAAATTCTACCGCTTCCTCAATACAGAACAACATACGGTGTCGCGTGAAGAGTTTGCCGATTATCTCAGTTGGGCTGCAACGGGCTTGGATTCGTTAGCGTTCAATCAGGACGTCCACGCAGTGAACTTTGATGAGAATCAGCGGCAGTTTGTTGTTACCACCCAGAACGATGTGTTTTACGCGAAGCATGTCTGTGTAGGTATTGGCAAAAAAATCAAATTGCCAGACTGTGTGACCCAGCAAAATGATCAGTGTTTTCACGCCAGCGAAATGATGTTCCGCAAACCCAATCTGAGTGGGAAGCGCGTGGCAATTGTAGGCGGAGGACAAAGCGGTGCCGATCTGTTTCTCAATATTTTTCAGGGGGAATGGGGTCAGCCAGAACAACTGAATTGGATATCTCGGCGTAACAACTACAACGCGCTTGATGAAGCTGCATTTGCTAACGAGTACTTTACGCCTGATTATGTCGAGAATTTTTACACCCTCGGCAGCTCAGCCAAACAACACATGCTGCGTGAACAAAAAATGACGTCTGATGGGATCACCAGTGAGTCGCTTTTAGCCATTTATCGTGCCATGTACCACCACTTTGATGTCCTTCAAAATAAACGATGGGTACGCCTGCTTCCCAGCCGTTCAGTGACGGCCCTAAACACCAAAGATAATTTTTATCAGTTAGAGACGGAGCATCATCTTGATCAGGGACGAGAGGCTTTTGATGTAGACGTGGTGATCTTTGCCACGGGCTACGAACAGGCCCGCCCAGAGTTTCTTGACGCCTTATCTGAACGTTTTTCAACAACGGATGATGGGCAGTACCGTATTGCCTCTGATTTTACCCTTGAGCGAGAAGGGGCGCATGAGAACTGTTTGTTTGCCGTCAATGCGAGCATGCACCACCACGGTATTGCCGATCCTCAACTCAGCCTGATGGCCTGGCGAGCTGCCCGCATTCTTAACCGGGTTCTCGGTGAAGACCAATTTGATTTGAGTACGGCCCCGGCGATTATTCAATGGCGCAGTGAGTTATAACGGTTAATCGTTTTGACATTATTGGGCTCCTGTCGGGAGCCGTTTTAATATTTTGATCAAATGATGAGACAGGTTGTATGAGAAAACACATTAATAAATTTATCATGAATCAATTGGCAACATTTTCGCCGACCTTTAAAGCGAAATACATATACAAAAAGGCCTTCGGGAAATCGTTAAATTTAAACCCTCCGGCCACATGGAACGAAAAGATAAACTACCTGAAGCTGAACGATTACAGCAACAATGCACTGATCACGCAATGTGCAGATAAATATGCGGTTAGGGAATATATAAAAGAGAAAGGGTGCGAGGAAATTCTTAATGAACTCTATTTCGCCTGCGATTCGGTTCATGAAATTCCTTGGGATTCGTTGCCTGAAAAATTCGTGATTAAGGGCAATCACGGTTCCGGTTACAATTTGATTTGCCAGGACAAGCGCTCACTAGACATTGTGCAAGCCTCTAAAACCATTGAAAACTGGATGGAAAGTGACTATTGGAAAGTCTATGCAGAGTTAAACTATAAGAATATCAATAAAAAAATCATAGGCGAAAAATTCATCGAGTCATCGAGTGGCCACGGTCCTGATGACTATAAAATATACTGTTTCCATGGTGTTCCATACTGCACACTGCTGTGTGTGGGCAGGGATTCCGGCATGCCGAAATATTACTTCTTTGATAAAGACTTTAAATTTTTGTTTTATAGCCAAGACTGTCTGGCGCTCAGCCAGGAAGAAATTGACGCGTTTGTGAAACCTGATGGTTATGACGAGCTCTTTGAGTACGCGAGAAAATTATCTGAACCCTTTGAGTTTGTACGCGTTGATTTCTATATCTCCAACGGCAAAGCTATTTTTGGCGAGCTGACCTTCACACCTTCCGCAGGTATTGATACGGACATGCTCGAATCAACAGATGTTTTGCTCGGGAAAATGCTTAATCTGAAATAACACCGTACCCACGGATGATATTTTGTCACCCTGTGTACCCACAGGGTGTTTCTTTAGGCTCTGCTGACAGAAAAAGATTCCCCGGACAGCGTCCGGGGGATAACGATCAGAAATCTACCGTTGCCTGTAGACTCAGGCTGCGCGGTTCACCTTCAATCACACGCAGATTACCTGCACTGGACTCATAATATTCGCGGTTGAAGAGATTTTTGACGTTCAGCTTGATCTGGGTGTGTTTACCAACCAGCTTACTGTCCCATGCGATAAAGGCATCTGCCACGGTGTAGGCCGGCATGGTAAAGCTGTTTTCCGGATCGCCTGCGCGGCGGCCCACATAGCGACCACCGCCACCCAGTCGTACATCACCAGGCACCAACGGTAGCGTCATGCGATGGCTGAGATACAGGCTACCCATGTTGGTGGGCGCATTAACCAGGCGGTTACCGACGTTATCCGGGTTGAGGTTATCTTCGACGATCTCGGTTTTGTCGTAACTGTAGTTGGCGGTCAAATCCCAATTGCGTGCGACTTCTCCGTTCAGCTCCAGTTCAACGCCGGTAGAACGCGCTTTTGGAATGCTGCGAGTTACGCCGTTGATAAAGATCGACATGTTGTTTTCGTCTATGCGGTACAGCGCCAGCGTCGCATCTACCACCGGAGTCACTTGCCATTTACTGCCGACCTCGTAGGTAGTGCCGGTTTCAGGTGTAGCAACATTCCCGTTGTCATCCACGGCCGTAGATGGGGTGAAAGAACGACTGTAGTTGGCATACAGAGAAACAGCAGGCGTCAGCTTATACACCACACCGGCCTGTGGCAGGAATTTATTATCCTTATCATTCAGCGTGTTTTTTGGGTTCTGGAAGCCGTTACTGTTTTTTTGGTAGTAAGACTGGTAACGGGCCCCGAGGACGGCAATCCACTGGTCCGTTAAATGAATACTGTCTTTGGCGTAGACCGAACGACTGTACAAGGTGCTGCGTAGATTACTCAGGGCATCATTGTAAGTACTGCTGTTGGTCACAGGTGTTTCACCGTAGACCGGGTTGTACATATTAAAGGTTTTTGACACCTTACCGCGGTAGGAGTAGGCCTTGTAGGTTTCATTTTTCTCATAGTCTACGCCTACCAACAGGTCATGTTGCATGCCAAGTGCGGTCGGTGACCCGATCACATCCCAGGCGTAATAGTCGGTCTGGTGGTTGAAGCCGCGATTAGCATCCGCACGGCGCGAAACAATGCCTGTTGCGGTGTCGATCGCAGTGGCACGTACCTCATTACTGTCGTAGCGACGTTGCATCCAGGCATAGTTGAAACGGGTGGTCCAGGTGCTATCGAGTGCGTAGTCATAATGTGCGTTGAGGCGTTTGTTCTTGCCCCACGCATGGTTGGCGTAATCGTCCAGCCGACGGTTATAAGGAATATCGACAGGCTTGCCATTGATAAAGGCCGTGCCACGGTCATATGGGATGTCGTACTTGTATTCGCTGTAGGCAATGTTGAATGACGCTTTATCGCCAAACCAACTGAGCGAGGGCGCAATCAACGTATGCTCATCGGTGCCAAAATTGCGCCAGTAATCTTCGTGTTGACGTTCGGCAATAAAACGAAAAGCAAAACCATTGCCGAGTGGCCCGGTGACGTCGACAGTCCCGCTGCCGCCGCCAAAACTGTTAGTGGCACCGCTAATGCGGGTGTTCCAGTCATATTGCGGTTTTTTGCTGATGAGGTTGATGATGCCACCCGGGCTGAGAATACCATACAGCAGCGAAGCTGATCCTTTGAGCACCTCAACACGGTCAGTGGTGGCATCCATGCTCAAGCCCTGATTACTACGCACACCGTCGATGAATACTGATCCGTCCGAGTTGACACCAAAACCACGTTTGACGAACCCGTCTTCAGTGCCGCCCAGCGTGTTGCCCTGTGTCACGCCACTGACGAATTTCATGGCATCGTTGACACTTTTGACCTGGAAATCGTTAATGATCTCGGGTGTGACAACACTGACAGATTGCGGTACTTCGCTGAGTGGTGTGTTGGTTTTACTGGCAGTGGAGGCAGTATCCGTGCTGTAGCCTTCTGCGGGTAATGCGTTGGTTGTGACGGTGAGTGAATCCTCCTCTGCCAGGGCTGCGGTAAAAGGCAGTGCCGGTAAGACGCTGACAAGGAAGGGGAGTGAACGAAGAGCCTGACGCTTTTTTGTTTTATTCAGACGATGACTTTCTACCTGGTGCATACAATTCCATATCAAATTAATAAATAGAAACGATTATCATTATTATTATAATTTGCGTATGTACCATTTGGATAGTGAATGTTTGTCTGATTGTGGTGAGGACAATCAGGCGACGTCGAACACAAAACCTTTTTGCACCGCGCCGCTCTTTTACTCTTGGTAGTCTATTCTGAACATTGAACATCAATAAACAGAGGAAAATCATGAGCGAAGCGATTAAGGTCAGGGCACTGGAGCGACGAGATTTTGACGCATGGAATCGATTGTGGCAGGGCTATAACGCATTTTATGGCCGTAAAGGTCATACGGCATTGCCGGATGAGATCACACAAACAACCTGGGCGCGTTTTTTTGATGCCTATGAACCCATGCAGGGATTGGTGGCGGAATATCAGGGCGATTTGGTTGGACTAACTCATTTCATCTTGCACCGCAGCACCATCCAGCTCCAGCCCAATTGCTATCTACAAGATTTGTTCACCGTCGAAGCTCTGAGGGGAAAAGGAGTGGCGAGAGCATTGATCACGGCTGTTTATGAAAGAGCGAAAAGTCTTGGATTACCGCGTGTTTACTGGAACACGCATGAAACCAATCTGACCGCCATGCAGCTGTATGACAAGCTGGCGGATAAATCAGGCTTTGTCGTCTATCGCAAAATGTTTTGATGTCTGGCTCAGACAGATTGCGCCACGGCGGAGCGCAATCTGGCAATATCTTCATTCCATAGGGTTCTACGATCTTCAGACGAAGGGTGTACGAATCAGGCCACGCCATGACGCTACAGATTGATACATAATAGTATTTTGAAACCGTCAATTAACGGGTGCTCAGTCCGCTAAAAGTGGCAATAATGTGAGTCTGGCTGCTCACTTTACGTGCACCGCCGGGCATGATGGACGGGCTATCCGCTGCCATTGTGCAGGCAGGATTTTATCCGTACTCTTCGCAAGCTTCTGGAAGCAAGATGCACACCACCGAGTTATCTGGCGCGACAAAATTACAGCATGCAGTGATCGTTCTTTTGCTGGTGTTCGCTACCTGTATCTTTGGCATTGAAAGCCGGCCTACCGGCCTTTTGGCGACATTCTGGCCGACCAATGCCGTGTTGCTGGCCGTTCTGGTGCGTTACCCTAAACTCGCCAGCCCTGTGGGTTGGTTGATGGCGATACTGGGGTATTTGGCAGCGGATCTGATCACCGGCAGTACGCTGGACAAAGCTATATTGCTCAATGGCGCCAATATTGCGGGTGTGGCGGTCGGATTTTATCTGTTTATGCGTTTGTCGCCGCAAATACGAGCCCTGGAACGTACCTCATCCAGCATTTACCTGTTCGCTATCTGCCTGGCGAGCGCGACCGCTACAGGATTGCTGGGGGCAGGCGCTTCAGTGTTGCTGTTTGGTCGTCAATATCTGCCTTCACTGGCGTTGTGGTTGTCTTCTGAGTTCACCAATTACATCACTTTGATGCCGTTTATTCTGGCTTTCCCGGTGGACTGGAAAGGGTACTTACGCGGCATTACGCAGGCAGTGACCTTGCGCAGTCAGTGGTACAACACCTGTACAAAAGTGGCAGTGTTAATCCTGCTGACGTTGGCCTGCATCTGTAGCATCCTGATCGGGGGGCCAGGTGCAGTGATTTTCCCTATGCCAATCCTGTTGTGGCTGGCGATGACGTTCTCACTGTTCAGTACGATGATTGCCGTGTTGGCCTATGTGTTGTGGTGCCATTTGGCGATTGATCTGGGCCTGATCACGATTAATCTCGACATGACATTATTGCAAAACACGGTGTCGATGCGGTTGGGCGTGGCGCTATTGGCGCTGGGGCCAATCGCTGTCGCCAGCATGAACTTTGCCAGAAATGCCCTGTTACGCAGATTAGAGCACGTGGCGAACCACGATGCACTGACCCACGTATTAACCCGTAGCGCCTTTATGCAGCGTGGCACTCGCCTGGTCAGTCAAAAAGGGGAACGGGTTTGCATTATGATGCTGGATATCGACTATTTTAAATCGATCAATGACCGTTTTGGTCATGCTGGCGGCGATGTGGCGTTATTGTCCTTTACCCGCGCCATTATGGGCGATCTGCGCGATCAGGATCTGTTTGGCCGCATGGGCGGGGAGGAGTTCGCGATCGTCGCACCGATCGAACAACCGCAGGATGCGATGTCGCTGGCTGAACGCTTGCGCCGACGAATTGAAATTGAAGCTATTACCATGCCAGCCGGTAACCATTTGCAAATCACGGTCAGTATCGGCATGGTCACCTGTATTGGCGGTTCCGAACAGAATCTGGACAACCTGCTGAAAATCGCAGATTTAGCGGTATACAAAGCCAAAAACAGTGGCCGAAATCGGGTCGCTACGCCAGAGTTACTCCCTCGAAACTCCCCCGACCTCTGAAACTTCTCCCGACGGTGTCAATGGTTGCGCCCGCCAATGGCGTCTAAAATGGAAGAGGGCGTGGGCAACTCCGCCTGCGCCACACCGACTGTCGAACAGACAAGAGGAATCTCCGATGAAATATGTTGAAGGCTTTGTGGTGGCGGTGCCAGCCGCCAATAAGGAGGCGTACCAAAAACTGGCCGCCGCAACGGCACCCCTGTTTAAAGAGTTTGGTGCTACGCGGATCGTCGAATGTTGGGGTAATGATGTCCCCGATGGCAAACTCACTGATTTTCGCGGTGCGGTTAAGGCTGAAGCTGACGAGGTCGTGGTGTTCAGTTGGATCGAATACCCGTCTAAGGCCGTACGTGATGAGGCGAATCAGAAGATGATGACCGATCCGCGGATGAAGGCATTTGGCGATAAAATGCCGTTTGACGGTAAGCGAATGATCTTCGGCGGCTTCGAATCTATCCTGGACCAGTAGCGGAGGGGATATTGTGAAAATAACCCAACACTTGTGGTTTGAGAAAGACATGGAAGCAGCGCTACGTTGTTACATTGATCTTATCCCCGGTTCTTCCCTGACCTGGCACTCCACATTGCCCGCCGATACTCCCAGTGGCCCTGCAGGCAGCGTAAAGCTGGCGGCTTTTACGCTGGGTGATCAGCGGTATGCGGCGATAGAGGCCGGCCCGTTGGATCCGTTCAACCACAGTTTTTCCATTATGGTCGAATGCGCAGATCAGGCGGAGGTTGATCGCCTGTGGGATGCGCTGAGTGACGGTGGTCGTGTTGAGCAATGCGGTTGGCTGCGCGATCGCTGGGGGTTGAGTTGGCAGATTGTTCCCAAGCGACTGACAGAACTTATGAGCGACCCTGACGCCATGAAGGTGAGAAGGGTAACCGAGGCGATGTTACAGATGGTTAAACTGGATGTTGCGGCGTTAGAAGCGGCAGCTCGTGGGTAACAATCACACCGCATGAAGCCCCGCAGCCATGTCGGTTGCGGGGTATTTAGGTGATTCAATGTAACGCAAGGCGTCATTGTGGGTTGTAAATTGACGTAAATCACCTTTTTGCATCAAGCCTGCTCATGCAGGGCTGAATTTTTATCATTTGTCAGCGTCGACGAATCGCTGCACCCTAGAGCTAACCTTTATGCAGCGTAGAGAACAAAAATGGAAAAGACACAGATTCAGCAATTGGTTACCCAATTCCCGCTGGTGCAGGCACTGATCGACCTTAAACCGGTGACCTGGTTCAACCCACGAGCAACCACGTTGAAGGCTGGACTGCCGTTTGTCGGCCTCGGTGTTGCCGACGTGACTGATGCGGAGCAACGGTTAATGCGTTTTGCCCCTTATCTGAGCGCTGCTTTCCCCGAAACACGCATCACCAACGGGGTGATTGAATCTGATGTCGTGGCTATTCCTGCGATGCAAACGGCGCTCGATCAGCGCTATGGCCTGCCGCTGGGTGGGCGTTTATTGCTTAAAAAAGACAGTCACTTGCCAATCTCCGGATCGATCAAAGCCCGCGGGGGGATTTACGAAGTGCTGGCACATGCAGAAAAACTGGCTCTGGAAGCAGGGCGACTGCAATTGACGGACGACTACGCCACGTTGTTCTCCGCGGAGTTCCGCGAATTTTTCAGCAACTACCGCATTGCTGTGGGTTCGACGGGTAACCTGGGTATGTCGATCGGCATTATCAGTGCCAGACTGGGTTTCAGCGTCAGTGTGCACATGTCGGCGGATGCCCGTGAATGGAAAAAGCAGAAGCTGCGTGATAATGGCGTCAACGTGGTTGAGTACGCGCAAGATTATGGCGTTGCTGTGGAACAGGGGCGTTTGCAGGCCGCGAAGGATCCACACTGCTTCTTTATTGATGATGAAAACTCACAGACGCTGTTCCTGGGGTATTCCGTTGCCGGCGGGCGCTTGAAGCGTCAGTTTGCCGAAAGTGGTATTCAGGTTGATGCCCAACATCCGCTGTTCGTTTATTTGCCGTGTGGTGTCGGTGGTGGCCCAGGCGGGGTCGCTTTTGGATTGAAACTGGCCTTTGGTGACCATGTGCACTGCATTTTTGCCGAGCCGACACACTCACCTTGTATGCTGCTTGGTGTACATACCGGACTGCACGATGGCATTGCCGTTCAGGATTTGGGCATTGATAACCACACCGCGGCAGACGGACTGGCGGTTGGGCGAGCATCCGGTTTTGTTGGTCGTGCGATGGAGCGTCTGCTTTCCGGTTTTTACACGCTCAGCGATGACGAGATGTTTGCACTCCTGGGACTGTTGGATCGTCATGAGCACATTCAGCTTGAGCCTTCAGCCCTGGCCGGCATGCCTGGGCCATGGCGCGTCACGGCAGATACCGAGTGGCTGGCAAGTCAGGGACTGAATGAAGAACAGATGAAGAATGCAACCCATCTGGTATGGGCCACAGGCGGCGGTATGGTGCCCGAAGTGGAAATGGCCAAATATTTGGCTAACGCACAACAGGTTGTTTAGTGTGACAGCAGCGAAAGCTCTTGTGCCCCCTCCAGCAGGATCGGCAGGATACGTTCGGTCAGTGCTTCCAAGGGTACATGACCAGCCTGCACTCCCACGTTTAGCGCGGCGGTAACACCGCCGTTGATCGACATAATCGGCACTGCGATGGAGCGCAGGCCGATTTCCAGTTCCTGATCGTTAATTGCATAACCCTGCGCACGAACTTTATCCAGTTCGTCGCGCAGTTTATCGATCGTGCCAATGGTGTATTGCGTGTAGCGCATAAGAGTAATGCGTTGCAGATAATCCTCGCACTTGTCTGCCGGAAGATGGCTCAGTAACACACGTCCCATCGAGGTGGCGAACGCGGGCAGACGACTGCCAATGTTCAAGTCGATAGTCATAATGCGTTCGGCAGAAGCACGCGCGATATACAGAATGTTGTCACCGTCCAGCGTGGCGATAGAGCAAGATTCATTCAGCAATTGGCTGATGTGCTTGAGCACTGGCTGGGTGGCTGTAGCCAGTGGTGTGGCACCGAGATAAGCATGAGCCAATGCCAGAATACGTGGACGCAGTTCAAAATTTTTTCCGTCCTGTGCGTAAACGAACCCCAACTTGTTCAGTGTATACAGGCAACGGCGCACCGCAGCACGCGGAATGCCTGTTTTCTGGCTGATTTGTGAAATGGACATCAGACGGCGCTGCGGAGTAAAAGCTTGGATGACCTCAAGGCCTCGCGCCAGTGACGCCATAAAATTGGGGTCACCCCGGAAGGGATCGCCACGGGAGGCGGATAGTGAACTATCAGGCGCGGCAATCTCTTCACCAGCAGAGATCTTGGTCATCACAGTCTCCCAGGGACAGTGCCTACAACGCCAGATAGCGCAGGGTTGCCACAACCGCTAACTGACGGTTATGGATCACCTGATCTTCAGGCGGCTCATGGCTTTCAAACAATGTATTAAAAGTATACTGGTTGGCGACATAGTGGAAACACAGGCTACTGATTAATCGATGCACGTCTGCGGCGCTGGCGTCTGGAGTGAACTGCCTGTCTTGCTTGCCGCGCTGCAATATCTCCTCCAGCAGTGTCAATGCACTCTGATTCAAGGCCTTAATCCGCGGTGACTGACGGATATACTGGCCGCGCATCATGTTTTCCATGCAGATTACGCGGATGAAATCAGGGTGTTCTGCATGGTAATTAAAGCTTTCTTCTACCAGTCGGGTCATGGCCTCTACGGGGGGCAGTGCCTGTAGATCCAACCCCGTTTCGTGTGCACGTATATGCTGATATACGTGTTCAAGTACCTCCAGGTAGAGTGATTCTTTGTTTTTGAAGTGATAAACCACCATACGTTTGGTGGTCGCAGCATGCTCGGCAATGTTTTCCATGCGAGCACCTTTTAGGCCCGCTTCGGCAAACTCAGTCAGTGCCGCAGTGAAAATGCGTTGCTTCAGGCCGACGGGGTCGTTTTTGCGCTTGGTTGCGGGGATCTCATCATTCTTCAAAACATCAGTCACTTATCTTTGTGGGGACACCGGTTAAGAGTAACCGGGGTGACTCGGCAATACAATCCGCCGCATTTGCGCTTTTGTGAACGGCATCATGTTACGAGAATGTAAATTTCGTGGCAATAATAGTCGTCGTTAAAGCCATTAAACAAGATTATTTTTCGCCTTATAACTGCAAGTTTTGCGGAGGGTAAGACCAGGTAAGGGATAAGCTTGCAGCGTAATGTCCTGACTGGTGGTGATGGGGTGACATTTATTCTTGTTGTGAATGTACCTAACGGTTCGATAATCATCAGATTATCGATAATCTCCGTTGCTGACCCACGCGGGAATTCTTACAGTAGCAGCACGGTATTTCACGGTTTGTTCGATTATTGAGCATGGGCATGTTGGGCGTTTGCGCGAAGGAAAAATTGTGGTTTCAAACGAAATAGATGTTCGAACGCTGATCAACGATCGTCCGATATGTGGTTACCAGAAACTGATCATTTTGCTGGGATTCATCGTTATCGCTCTGGATGGCTTCGATATTACCTTGATGGGGTTTATCGCCCCTGAGCTGAAAAATGAATGGGGTGTTGGTAATCATCAGCTTGGTATGGTGATCAGCGCAGCGCTGGTTGGCCTGACAATAGGTGCATTACTGTCCGGCCCGCTGGCAGATTGGTTGGGTCGCAAAGTGATCATTATCAATAGCGTGTTCTTTTTTGGTGTATGGACGCTGGTCACTGCATTCTCACACAATATTGAACAAATGATTTTCTTCCGATTTATGACCGGATTGGGGCTGGGGGCGGCGATGCCGAATGTGGGCACGTTGATCTCCGAATATGCACCAGAAAAGAAACGTTCGTTTGTTATCACCGTGGTGTTCTGCGGCTTTACTTTCGGTGCTGCGCTGGGGGGATTTGCTGCGTCGTGGATCATTCCACACAGAGGCTGGCATGCTCTGTTATTACTTGGTGGCGTACTGCCGCTCGTGTGCGTGCCACTGTTGATCGCCAAGCTACCGGAATCAGTGAGATTTTTGGTGACCAAACGCGCCAGCCGTCAACGCATTGGCAACATTGTGGAAAAACTGGCACCCGGCAGCACGGATGCCAATACGCGTTACACCTTACCGACGCAGGTGGAACCGGGCAAAGGCGCAATGCAGATTGTGGTCTCACGACAGTATGGGTTCGGTAGCGTAATGCTGTGGCTGGGCTATTTTATGGCGCTGTTTCTGGTCTATTTGCTGGGCAGCTGGCTACCGACGTTGGTTAAAGGTATTGGCTTGAGTGTGGCGCAGGCTGCGGTCATCACCGCGTTGTACCAGGCGGGTGGCACCTTCGGTTCCCTGATTACCGGTTGGTTAATGGATCGTGTGAATCCGCATCGGGCGTTAGGCGTAATTTATTTGTTGGGCGCGTGTTTCACATTATTGATTGGGCTGACAGCCCATAACACGGTCATGCTTGGTGTGGTGGCATTGGCCTGTGGTTTTTGCCTGAACGGCGCGAATACCGGCATGAATGCGCTATCCGCTCATTATTATCCTACAGAAGCACGGGCTACCGGCTCCAGCTGGATGCACGGCGTTGGGCGTATTGGTGCCATCCTGAGTGCCTTCGCCGGCGCGGAAATGTTGGCGCTGGGGTGGGGGTTCGACCGCATTTTTGCCATTATTGCCATTCCGGCGTTAATCACCGCCTGCGCTATCTTTGTGAAGGGTGCCAAAGGATATAATCGTCAGGCGCAGTTGGCCCCCCGCGAAGTCGCCAAAGGCCTTTGAACTGAGCACAGCAGCGCATCGGCAGCTCAGACCGATGCGCTGCCGTGGTCCTATGTTTCATCAATGTTAATCAGCTCACAAAATACCCATGTTCCCTATGGATGAAAAATCCATGCATCTTTCTGATAATTAAACCCTTCCTTTGTTTTCATTGTTTTCCCGTTCGGTTATCGCACGCTAATTAATTTAACAATATTGAAACTTTTTGTCGGCGATGCTTTGATGAAAAGGCGATTAACGAACCAAGTTTCGATAATCGCACAACTAGCGGTTTTGCCAAGGAAACGCCTGGCCGCTCCCGCCGGGGTTAATTCGCCAGGCCAACCTAGGAAGCGCTCTATGACCCAGCAAAACACCATAGAAATTCAATCATTTATTAATGAAAAACCCTTTTCCCGCTATCAGTGGTTGATCCTGACTCTGTGCTTTTTAACTGTGGCACTGGATGGTTTTGACACTGCAATCATCGGGTTTATCGCCACCTCATTGGTACAAGACTGGGGGATTGAAAAAACATCACTGGGGCCAGTGATGAGTGCTGCGCTAGTGGGACTGGCCGTCGGTGCGTTGACTGCCGGCCCGTTGGCAGATCGCATCGGCCGCAAAAAGGTTTTGGTGCTTTCGTTGATCCTCTTCGGTGGTTTTAGCCTGTTGACGGCATTTGCTACCACGCTACCGATGCTCACACTGCTGCGCTTTTTGACCGGGTTGGGTCTGGGAGCCGCGATGCCGAATGCGGCCACGCTGATGTCGGAATATGCGCCGGAACGCAAGCGCGCGCTGTTGGTGAATTTGATGTTTTGTGGTTTCCCGCTGGGTTCATCAATGGGTGGTTTTGTTTCCGCTTGGTTGATCCCGCATTTCGGCTGGCAGAGCGTGATGGTCCTGGGGGGGGTGATGCCGTTGCTGCTGGCGGTTGTGTTGATTGTCGCGCTACCTGAATCTGCGCGTTTTATGGTGGTGCATGGTTACCCGGCACAGCGCATTGCTGCTGTACTTAAGCGTATCGCACCACTCAATGTCACAGAACCATTGTTTAGCCTGGTGGAAGAGGGCCAGGTGAAAGCCAGGTCGGCGCTGGGCGTGATTTTTTCCCCGCGTTATCTGTTGGGTACCCTGATGTTGTGTCTGACGTACTTTATGGGGTTGATGATTTTTTATCTGTTGACCAGTTGGCTGCCGCTGTTAATCCGGGAAACGGGCGCTTCTATCCGTCAGGCTTCTTTGATTACCGCGTTATTTCCTTTAGGTGGCGGCATTGGTGTGCTGATTATCGGCTGGTTAATGGATCGCATGAATCCGCACAAAGTCGTGGCCGTTGGCTACCTGCTGACCGGGCTGTTTGTTTGCGCCATTGGGTACGTTTACACGGATCCGATACTGATGGCCGTGACGGTGTTTATCGCGGGTACCTGCATGAATGGTGCACAGTCTTCAATGCCGGCATTGGCTGCTGGTTTCTATCCGACACAGGGGCGAGCAACCGGTGTGGCCTGGATGCTGGGGTTAGGGCGGTTTGGCGGCATTCTGGGCGCGATGAGCGGGGGGGTATTGATGCAAATGCAGTTGACGTTCAGCACCATTTTCACACTGCTGGCGATCCCGGCACTGGTGGCTGCGCTGGCGTTGGTGATCAAACACATTTCTGCAAAAGCGACGGCATTGTCCGGCTCACTCAACAAGGCGTTATAGGAGATAACCATGCGTACACAGATTGCGATTATTGGCGCGGGCCCAGCAGGATTGATGTTGTCACATTTACTGCATCTACAGGGGATTGAGTCGGTGGTATT
This sequence comes from Serratia grimesii NBRC 13537, assembly GCF_001590905.1. GTDB lineage: Bacteria > Pseudomonadota > Gammaproteobacteria > Enterobacterales > Enterobacteriaceae > Serratia > Serratia grimesii. The sequence goes on along the minus strand of NZ_BCTT01000002.1, from coordinate 49,270 downwards.
AGAAACACGTGACCAACAGGCGGTGGAGTCCACTATTCGCGCTGGCGTGCTCGAACAGGGTACCGTGGATTTGCTCAATCAAACCGGGCTGGGCGAGCGCATGCGCAAAGAGGGGACGCAGCACCATGGTATCCGTCTGGCGTTTGGTGGCCAGCAACACAGGATCGACCTGACTGAGCTAACCGACCGGGCGATCACCGTTTACGCCCAGCACGAAGTGTTGAAAGACATGATTGCCGCGCGACAAGCGGTAGCAGGGCAGCTTTACTTTGAGGTTGAAGACGTAAAGCTTAAGGAACTGGATGGTGTTCGACCACAGGTACATTACCGCCACAATGGTCAACAACAGCGGCTTGACTGCGATTTTATTATTGGTTGCGATGGGTTTCACGGTATCAGTCGTGCCGCGATGCCGGGCGGGTTGCGACAAGATTATACCCGGGTTTATCCCTTTGGTTGGTTCGGCATTTTGGTGGAGGCACCACCGTCCAGTGATGAATTGATCTATGCACGGCACCCGCGTGGTTTTGCATTGATAAGCACGCGTTCACCGGGGGTGCAGCGCATGTATTTCCAGTGCGACCCGACGGAAAATGTCGATCAATGGTCAGACGATCGTATTTGGAACGAACTGGAAAGCCGGTTGGAAAATCATGACGGTTGGTCACTGAAAAAAGGGCGGATATTCCAAAAAAACGTGGTTGGCATGCGCAGCTTTGTCACTGAGCCAATGCGTTGTAAACGGCTGCTGTTAGCGGGGGACGCCGCGCATATTGTGCCGCCGACCGGGGCTAAGGGGTTAAATCTGGCCATGGCAGATGTTTGCTTGTTATCACAGGCTTTGGATGAATTTTACCGACACAAAAGTTGGCGGCGGCTGGATAGCTACAGCGATGATGCATTGCAACGTGTCTGGCGTGCCGAGCATTTTTCCTGGTGGATGACCAATATGCTGCACACCCATCAGGACGACAGTGCATTCCAGCAGCGTTTGCAGCTGTCGGAACTGCAATACACCGTAAGGTCGCGCAGCGCGATGACGATGTTGGCAGAAAACTACGTCGGCTCACCGTTTCAGATGATGTAATCCGTGCGGAATCGCAAAAACCAATAAAATTGGCCAATGTTTCGATAATCGCCCAAGGTCACGTTTATCGTTCTTGACGCTGCCGACGACGTCACGCCATCATCGGGAGAATCAGCCCTTTGCCTGGAGGATTTATGGAATTACTGACGCCGCTGCTACGGCCTTCAGCGGTAAGCCATTGTTTCAGTGATGCAGCGACGCTGCAAGGAATGCTGGATTTCGAAGCCGCATTGGCCACCGCTCAGGCTGACTTGGGCATTATTCCCACGGAAGCTGCGCAGCATATTGCCGCTGCGTGTCACAGCCATTTATTTGATGCGGCTGCTTTGGCTCAATCGGCGGCACAGGCCGGTAATCTGGCGATCCCATTGGTGAAGCAGCTCACTTTCATCGTGGCGCAGCAGCAGGCCGAAGCCGCACGCTTTGTTCATTGGGGGGCGACCAGCCAAGATGCTATCGACACCGGATTGGTGCTGCAATTGCGGCGAGCAATTGAACTGACGCAGCGCGATTTGAACCGGTTAATTGCGGCACTGGTGCAGCACATTACGTTACATCAGGATTGCATACTGGTTGGACGGACCTGGATGCAACATGCACTACCGACCACATGGGGCTTAAAACTGGCGGGTACCCTGGATGCGTTGTTGCGCTACCGCTCCCGGCTCAATGAAATGTCGCCTCGAGTGTTAGCACTGCAATTAGGTGGGGCCGCCGGTACGTTGGCATCGTTGGGGGATAACGGTGAGCGGCTGGTGAACGCGTTAGCGTTCGGATTGCAACTGACCGCCGCTAATGCGCCTTGGCATAGCCAGCGTGATCGTCTGCTGGAGATTGCGGGTTGGTATGCGGGCTTAACCGGTACGCTGGGTAAATTGGCACGTGATATCGCTTTGCTGACACAAATGGAAGTGGCGGAAGTGGCTGAGCCGGAAGCGGTGGGCCGTGGCGGGTCATCCACAATGCCGCACAAACGCAATCCGGTGGGCTGCGCGGTGATCCTCTCGGCGGCTAATCGCGTACCAGCGTTGATCGGTGGGTTGTATGCCGCCATGGTGCAAGAACACGAACGCGGTTTGGGCGGCTGGCATGCAGAGTGGGAAAGCCTGCCTGAGTTAGTGATGCTGTCAGCAGGAGCATTGCATACTGCGGGTGATCTGATCTCCGGCTTGCAGGTGTTTCCACAACAGATGCAGCATAACCTGAGGTTAACTCATGGCGTAATTATGGCAGAAGCCGTCACTATGGCCTTGGGTGAGGTTATGGGGCGTCAACAAGCGCATCAACACATAGAAAAACAGTGCCATTACGCGTTGGCGCAAAGGCTAACACTGCTAGATGTGCTGCTTGAGGATCCTGTCGTCATGGCGCATTTGTCGGCACAGCGGCTTTCGGAACTGTTAGATCCGCAGCAATACCTCGGCAGTGCACACGCCTTTACTCAGCAGGTACTTGCACAGGCTGCCGCTGCAATATCAGGAGCACATCAAGATGAACGATGAACAACGTTACCAACAGGGCATTGACGTGCGCAGAGCGGTGCTGGGAGACGCCCATGTTGATCGCAGCCTCAGCCAGCTCACACCGTTAAACGAAGAGTTTCAGGATTTTATCAGCCGCTACGCCTGGGGGGAGATCTGGACACGGCCGGGGCTGGCGCGCCATAGCCGCAGCCTGATCACCATTGCGATGCTGATCGCGCTTAATCGGGAAGCCGAATTGCGGATGCACTTAAAAGCGGCAGTAAACAACGGTGTGACCCGGGACGAAATCAAAGAAGTGCTGATGCAAAGCGCGCTTTACTGCGGTCTGCCGGCAGCAAATTCGGCGTTCCATCTGGCAGCGGAAGTGTTTGCCGAGCAGGACCGGGAAGCCGATTAAACGTTTCGCGCAGCGCCGGCGATACGGCGCACCGTCGTGATAAATGCCAGTACGGACTCGCTCAGCTCACCGTCGTTACGTGTCAGAATGCCGACGGCCTCCTCCATTCCCTGCGTGGGTAACGGCAAGGGGACAAGCTGACCGGAGGAAATATCCATTTTCACTGCACTGGAGGGGACAAACCACAGATAGTCGAATTGCAGTGTCATCTGACGTGCCAGCGAGGCGGATAGCGTTTCGATGTACTGGCCAGGCAGACTGAATCCCTGTGTTGAAAGCAGGTTCTCAGTATTGTGGCGCGGCACCGTGCCCTTTGGTGAAATAATGGCTGGATAGTTCAGCGCACGCTCTAGGGTGATGGTTTCACTTAACAATGGATGTCCGGGCCGGGTCACCATCAACAATGATTCCAACAGTAATAACTCAAACGCCAGTCCACTCATCATTTCGGGATCGGCCATTCGACCTATTGCCACGTCAATTTCGCCCGCTTTAAGCTGAGCTAACAGCTCCGTGTTTTTACCGGTGACGACCTGAATGCGCGAATAAGGGTGCGCCTGCTGATATTGTCCGATGGATTGCGGCAACATGCCCAGTGCGGTGGTCGGTAGCGCGCCGACACGCAATACGCGTGCAGGTTCGTCATCGAGCCGGTCGAGCGCGTGTCCCGCCGCTGTGAGTGCCTCCAGCACGCGAGTGGCATAGCCGAGAAACTGCTCCCCTTGTTCAGTCAGCCGTGTTCCCTGGCGGTTACGTACCAGCAGGCGGTTGCCAGTCAACGCTTCCAATTCGTTAAGCGTCTTTGACAGTGCAGGCTGGCTTAGGCTCAGCTTATCGGCTGCACGGCTCAACGAGCGCTCTTGCGCCACGGCAACAAAGCTGTTGATGTGGCGTAAACGCATGCGTTGGATAAATAAATTGGCTTTTTTCATACCTCAGTGTAGGAAGAATTCCCCAGAGGTAACAAGTGATGGTGGCCGCAAATTTGTACTGGCGTACAGATTCTTTGCGGCCACAGGCAGGCAGAAATTACAGATCGAAAAAGACCGTTTCGCCTTCGCCCTGGATCACAATATCAAAGCGATACACAACCTCATTATCCCGACGTTCTGGGTGGGCAATCAGCGTTTTACGGCGTACCTCCAGTTCGATCAGATTCAGCACAGGATCTTGTTGGTTTGCTGTAGCCTCGTCGGCAAAATAAACCCGGGTATGTAACCCAATATTGATGCCGCGAGCGACAATCCACAGGTTAATATGTGGTGCCATCATCCGCCCATCACGACCACAAACAGCACCCGGCTTGATGGTGTCAAAACGGTAGAGGCCTGTTTCAAAGTCGGAACAGCTGCGTCCCCAACCCCGGAATGTGGGATCAAGCGGTTTGTGCTGTTGTTGATCGCCTGGGTGGTTATAGCGTCCATGGGCATTGGCCTGCCAAATTTCCAACAACACGTCACGAATAGGTGTGCCGCTGCCGTCGAACACCTGTCCTTCAAGCGTTATGCGTTGACCCTGGGTTTCCGGTTGGGTCAGTACGTGCCCAAAGTTGTTTTCGAAGATCTCAAAACCCGCGGCAAGGGGAGCAAGGCCAATGTGTACATAAGGCCCGGCGGTTTGGGACGGCGTTTCCGGTAGGTAGTTTTGCGGCATCATGCTTTCCCCTGCAAACGGTTTTCAAATAAGGTGGCGCGGTGACCGCGTAGCACCAGATCGAAACGATAGGCCAGGCTATCGAGTTGAACCGAAGCCGTTTTGTCCAGACCGGCGATCAACGTGCGCACGGCATCGTCATTTTTGATAGCACGGACAATCGGGCAACTGGCAATCAGCGGATCGCCTTCAAAGTACATCTGGGTGATCAACCGCTGGGCGAAGGCATCGCCGGACAGCGAAAAGTGAATATGTGCAGGACGCCAATCGTTAACCCGGTTACGCCATGGGTAAGGGCCCGGCTTGATAGTACGGAAAAAGTAATAACCGTTATTGTCGGTCAGCATGCGTCCGCAGCCTCCAAAGTTCGGGTCTATCGGTGCTAAATACTGATCCTTTTTATGGCGGTAGCGACCACCAGCATTGGCTTGCCACACTTCGACCAGCGCATTGCGCATGGGGAGGCCATTTTCATCGCGGACATAGCCGTGCACGATAATACGTTCGCCAATGGGCAAACCCTGCTTGGCGTAATTCAGGATCAGATCGTTATCCTGTGCGCCGAGTTCATGTTGACCAAATACGGGGCCAGTGATCTCGGAGAGCGAATTTTGCAGTGATATCAGCGCATTTTTGGGGGAGCGGAGTATGCTGGTTTTATATTCCGGCACCAGGACCGGCGGATGCAGATCATAGTTGCGATGGTACAGTTCATTTATCTGGCTCATGCGGAAATCCTCATGGCGTGGGCAGGGTGCAGAGGGCTGATCTGTTTTATTGTTGTGTCAGCGCGAAGGGGCGTGAATGTCATTCCCCACTCTGAGTCTCGCAAGCCAGAGTGTTACGATAAAGTGAAATTTAGCGGTGTTTTACATAACCTAAAGTTATGTAATGACATGGGTTCGCTTCTTTACTAACCCCAAGAACGTAAAGGCGATATACCCAAAATGGAAAAATGGGGGGTATAAGAGTGAAGGTTCTGACATGACTCACTGCGCGTAGTATCTCACTCTGGGGCAGACCACCTTTCTTCTGGTTTACCCCGTATTTGTGCAGAACGCGTTCATTTATCTTTTAAAGTCTAACCATTTTTATACCGGCCATCATTGCTTGTCCGCCGACGCTAACGCGGCTAATTGCCTGCGCCTGCGTCTCAATCGTCACCTGGATCAGAGAAGAACATCCCATGGCCCGCCCTTGCTCTAACAGGAAGTGCGTTTCGCCGGGCTGGAGATGATGGTTCAGATAGCACCCCAGAGCGCCGCTGGCACTACCGGTTGCGGACTCTTCATTTATGCCATAAAGCGGTGCGAAATTGCGGCAGTGGGCTGTGATGGCAGCATGGCGACTCAGTTCAAATACGTGGAAGCCGATAGCGTCGAATGTGCGGCTCAGGTTGGCGATCGCGTCATAATCGGGTCGCAGGCTATCTAAATGGCCGGATTGCACGGGGATAATAATGTCCGGTAACCCTGTTGAAATCACCGCGATGGGCAAGCCAGTCCCTGCAATGACCTCTGGGTGAACGCCGAGGGCAAGTGCGACATCTTCGATATCAGGCCCTGGCCGCGTGATCGGCAAGGTTTGCTCCATAACGATACACTGGGAGCTGACGGCGACACTCAGAATACCGGCCTTGGTTTTTTGCATGTATTGGCCCGGTGTAAGCAGATTGAGCGAAGCCAGGGTGAAAAAAACGGCTAATGTCGCGTGTCCGCAGAAATCCACTTCCCCTTCAGGCGTAAAAAAATCCACCTTGAAATCTGTGTCCTCACCGGCATAGACAAATGCGGTCTCGGAAAAGCCCACCTGTCGCGCGATTGCTATTTTTTGCGCGGCGCTCAGGTCCGGCGGGTAGAGAACGACCCCGGCGGGGTTACCACCAGAATTATCCCGGGTAAATGCGTTCACGAGGTGCACCTTGACGTCATATCCGACCGAGTGTGTTGTCTCATTTTGCATTTGTTGCTCCTGCATTATGGCTTGGTGAACGCGTGTGCCCATCATCTATCCCTTTATTTTAACTGTAGAAATGCTTTCTACCATCTTTTGGAGGGAAACGTTTAAAAATAAATACCCCGGCCCGCAGCCTCTCGAATCAGGCCTGTTTCTTTCAGGCATGGCCATAGATAAGTCTTGTATCTACAGTCGAACCCAAACTGGATCAGAAGACATGGCTAACATCCGAGGGTGCTCATCAACGGGACACAGGTCAGGTCGTCTTCAGGTGTTAGGGATCATGCTTCGACAGGGAGAGCGTTGAAATCAGTGTAAAAGAAGTGTCTGGGAGGGGGGAATCTGTGGGTGCGCTGTGAAGTGACTCAATAAAAATGAGCCACAAGATGTGGCTCACATGAGGGACTGACGTATTAAAGTTGTTCGCCGTTGCTGGCGATCACCCCTCGGTACCAGTCAAAACTCTTTTTGCGCGAACGCTCGAGCGTGCCAGTGCCGTCGTCGTGTTTGTCGACGTAAATAAAGCCGTAGCGTTTGCCGTACTCCCCGGTAGTGAAGGAAACGCAGTCGATGCAGCCCCACGGGGTGTAGCCGATCAAATCAACGCCATCTTCGATCACTGCTTTTTTCATCTGTTCGATATGTGCACGCAGGTAGTCGATACGATAGTCATCGTTGATTTTACCGTCTGCTTCGACCTTGTCGAAAGCACCAAAGCCGTTCTCAACGATAAACAACGGCTTCTGGTAGCGTTCGTACAAGACGTTCAGTGAATAACGCAGCCCAACCGGGTCAATCTGCCAGCCCCAGTCGGAGGCTTTTACGTGCGGGTTCGGTACGTTGCCAGGGAAGTCGAACATCGCATCGCCCGTGCTTACCGCATCCGCCTTAAGGGCGTTGCTCATGTAGTAGCTAAAGCCGATGTAATCCGCACAGCCTTCGCGCAGGGTTTGTGCGTCCTGCGGTTGCATTTCAATCTGAAAACCTTTGCGTTCCCAGTCACGCAACAGATACGACGGATAGTAGCCTCGCACTTGTACGTCGGTGTACAGGTAGCGTGAGTGCATGGCTTCGACGCTGTACATGACGTCGTCAGGTTTGCAGGAGTACGGGTAGAAGGGGACGCAGGCCAGCATGCAGCCAATTTTGAATTCCGGGTTAATCTGGTGACCCAGTTTCACTACCAGGGCGCTGGCGACAAACTGATGGTGCAAGACTTGATACAGCGTCTGCTCAGGGTTCTCTTCCTGAGTATATACAACGCCGGAACAGCAGTAGCCGAACAGCGGGTACTGATAGTTGCTCTGGTTGTTGATCTCGTTAAAGGTCATCCAGTATTTCACTTTGTGCTGATAGCGGCGCAGCACCACTTCGCTGAAACGCACGAAGAAATCGACCACCTGACGGTTCTTCCAACCGCCATATTCTTTCACCAGGTGATAGGGCATCTCAAAGTGCGACAGGGTGATTACCGGCTGGATATTGTATTTCAGCAGTTCATCGAACAGATCATCGTAGAATTGCAGGCCGGCTTCATTCGGCTCAAGCTCATCCCCGTTGGGGAAGATGCGCGTCCAGGCGATCGAAGTGCGGAAACATTTGAACCCCATTTCTGCGAACAGCGCGATGTCCTGTTTGTAGCGACCGTAGAAATCCACCGCTTCGTGGTTAGGGTAGCGATAGCCTTCCAGCACACCGTCAGTCATCACACGATCCACGCCATGTGCACCGCCCGACAATACGTCAGCGATACTTGGGCCTTTACCGCCCTGATCCCAACCGCCTTCAACCTGATGCGCAGCGACGGCGCCTCCCCACAGAAAATCTTTCGGTAACTGTTGCTGTTTCATCGTTGGTTTCTCATTCCATTATTAATGAAAGGTCACGTCTGAGAATATAGTAGCAAGCTGAAATTGAATGTCACGATATAACAAATCCCCCTCTCAGGTGACGTGTCACATTAAAAAAACAGGCTGTTTTATTTTGTGGCGCCAATATGACCCAGCCGCTTTCCGATGGTTTCAATAATGTAGATTACCGGGATTTGTGTCGTGATATTATGTTGTCCGGCAATCAGCTGCGGGGGAACATGGTAGGAGAGGTTGAAGTCTGCCATACGTGCCAGTGATGAGGTTTCATTGTTGGTGATGCTGACGATCTTGCAGTTATGCAGGCTGAACTGGCTGGCAAGGCGCAGGATTTCTTCTGTCTCGCCAGACACAGAAAGCATAATGGCGATCGCGCTTTTATACATATCACTGTTGATAGGATAATACGGATCATCAATATGGGTGCTAAATTTTCCTACATTGGAAAAGAAACGCGCACCGTATTTCCCCAACGCCCCCGACGTGCTGACGCCAACAAAAATAATACGCTCTGCGGCAGCAATATATTGTACCGCTTGGTCAAGCAGTTGGTTAAATTCGTCGTTGTTGATACTTTTAAAGAAACTGATTATTTCGCTGGTGCCGAAATCTATCGGCGGTGCTTCGGTTTGCTCAAGATACAATTTAAAGCGAATACGAAATTCTGAATAACCGTCGCAGCCCATTTTTTTGCAAAAACGCAGTACCGTGGTCGTGGATACCCCGGCGGCCTCCGCCAGTTCACGAATGGTCATGTATATCACTGGGTTCTTATTCTTGATGACGTAGTTATAAACCATCAACTCCAGTGTATTGAGTTCGGCAATTGCTTTATGGGTAAACATAGACCTATCCAGCGAGTAACAACAGACCTTAATCAGCGGGCTAACATAGCAAATTTTGCCGTTGCCCGCTTGTGGTTTTCATTGTCACTCAGGCCCGTTTGGCCTTGTCCAGCAACGCATCATGCGCTGTTTCACTGTCGGTCAGGTCGCACTCTTTTGGCAAGCGCCATGCGATGATCCCGGCAATGATCAGTGACACCGCCAATCCGCAAACCGCAACGTTTTGCCCATACAGATAAATCATCACACCCACCAGATAAGGTCCGCAGAACCCACCCAGGTTGCCCAAACCATTAATCACCCCACGTGCGCCACCGGCCACTTCTGCTGAGGCGATACGCCCAGGCATTGACCAGAATGGGCTGGTCGCCGCTTTCAGGAAGAAACCACAAACCACTAACGCGATATAGGCGGCCACCACGTTATGGCGTAACACTACCGATGCCAACAAAGCGGCAGCGAAGCAGAACAATGAAACCATCACCCACAGACGGCGCTTGCCGGTTTTGTCGGTAAGTACAGAAATCAGGTAAATCCCCAACAACGTTGCCACGAAAGGCAAAATTGCCAGGAAGCCCACAGAGGCCATATTACCGCCAGTGAGGTTCTTCAGAATGGTGGGCAGCCACAGGGTGTAGCCGTAGTCACCGGTTTGATAAAAGAAGTTCAGCAACACCAGCTTCATTAGCCCTTTATTACGGAATACGTCCTTCAGTGGGGCATTGCTGACAGGTTGTGTTCTGCTGCGTGCCTGACGTTCTCGCGTGAGTTCTGTTATCAGATATTCTCGCTCGCGGGCCGGTAACCAACGTGCTTCTTGTGGTCGATCGCTGATCAATAACCACCACACGGCTAAAACCACTAACGACAGCAAGCCTTCGAGGATAAACAACCAGCGCCAATCGAGTTGGTTAATGATGGCTCCAGAGATCGGTGCAGTCAGCATGCCTCCCAACGGCGCAAACATCATGACAAAGGCGTTGGCTCGGCCCAGCTCTTTTTCTGGAAACCAGTTGCTGATCATGGTCAGTACGACCGGTAACATGCCGCCTTCAGAAATCCCCAAGACAAAGCGCAGTACCAGAAGTTGATAATGATTGGTGACAAAACCGGTTGCTATTGAAACCACCGCCCAGGCACACAGTGACCACGCAATAAAGCGTTTGCCGCTGCCGTTAACCGCAATACGTCCACCAGGAACCTGCAAAAACAAATAGCCGATAAAGAAGATGCCGCTGGCCAAACCGGCCATCTGACTGGTGATGCCCAGATCACTTTCCATACCGCCGGGCAGTGCAAAACTGATATTTACCCGGTCCATAAAGGAAATAATGCAGGCAATCAGGATCGGTGCAATGACCCGCAGCCAGCGGGTGTTGGGTATTTTATTATCCATGGCGATCTCTCTTTATAAGGCGCAGGGAGAACCTCCAGACAAAGAGGTTCTGTTATTCGGCGGTAATAAAATCGAAAGAAAACGCGTTATTTATTCAATGGCGTGGGGCAACGGCGCATGATTAAAAAAGGCTTCGACGTTGGTAAACACGATCTCGCTCATTTTTTGCCGTGTTTCTTGGGTAGCGCTGGCGATATGCGGTTGCAGTACAACGTTATCCATAGCGATCAGCGCGGCAGGGACCTGCGGTTCGTGGGCATAAACGTCGAGCCCGGCACCGGCAATGGCACCGCTTTGTAGCGCTGCGATCAGGTCGGTTTCGTTGACGATGCTACCGCGAGCAATGTTGATCACCAGCGCATGAGACGGTAGCGCATCGAACACCGCTTTATCCACCAGACCTGCGCTGTCCTTACCGCCGGAAATGGCAATCACAAAGAAGTCACTTTCCCGCGCCAATGCCAGCAGATCCGGATAATAGGTGTAGGGCAGTGAACTGTCCTGTTGGTGGCTGGCGTATTGGATGCGCATGTTGAAGCCGGCTGCACGCTGGGCGATGGCCCGACCGATGTTCCCCATGCCAAAAATGCCCAGTCGTTTGCCGCTGACCTGTACCGACAGGCCTGGCGCTTCGTGTAGCCAACGGCCATCACGAACAAAGCGGTCGTTGTGACACAGTTGACGCGCAGTTGCCAGCAGCAGCCCGAGTGCCATATCGGCCACGTCTTCTGTCAATGCGCCGGAGGTGATGGTGACCTTAATACCGCGCTTGCGGGTGTAGTTCAGGTCAATGGCGTCAGTTCCTACGCCAAACACGGCAATCAGCCCCAAGTGCGGTAACTGTTCGAGAACCGGCGTTGTGACACCGATGTCCCCACGGGTGACGACAGCCCGGATAGTACGTCCATTCGTTGACAGGAAGGCGACCGGGTCCGCCTGTTCATATAACCGATGCACGACAAAGGTGGCATCAAGGCGAGCAAGCAGGTTTTCCATTACTGGGGCAATTAACAGCACTTCATCGGGCGTATAGGTCGTCATGGTTTCACCTGTTCAAAAATAGCGTTACGTCGTTATTGCTATAAAAGCGGTTTTCCACAGACGGTTTTGCGACAGATATCACGCTGAAGGATGTTAAAAAAGGGTGTTACCGGTAATGTGACCGAGGGGGTAAAACCGGTAACAGCGAGCCGTAACATGCGATTCGACGGCGAAGAGGCTCATTGGTAGATGTCGCAGCCGTTAGTGATCTTCGGCCTGTGAGGCGGATTTACTCGCTCGCAATAGCCGCCAACCAAAGTTCATGCCGGCTGCCGACAACAATATGGCGGCAGCGCCCAACAACTGCATTAAGCTAAGGCGGTGCCCGAATACGGCCCAGTCGACGATAATCGCCATTAGCGGGTAGATGAACGACAATGCGCCGATCAGACTGGTGGGGATTTTTTGGATCGCACTGTACAACAACGATGACATCAACCCGGTATGCAGTAAGCCAAGGGTGGCCAATAGTAGCCACGTGTGGGCTGTTGGTGGCAGAGAAGTCAGACCGGCGAATGGTGCCAGCAATACCATGCCAACGGTGAGCTGAATGAGCACAAGTAGATGCGGCGGCACGCCTTTCAATTGCTTGACGATGGCTGCAGTTACCGCATACATAAAGACAGCGCCCAGTGCCAGTAACACGCCGGTAAGGTAATGGACATTGGAACTACCGGCATCTTGTTTGCCAATAATGATCAGCAACATTCCCCCAAAGGCCAATAGCAGCCAACCGAGTTTATTCGCCGTCATTTTTTCACCAAAAAGCAGCACCCCCAACCCGACTAACATAAAAGGCTGAACGTGATAGGTGACCGTAGCCACAGCAATCGAAGCGTAAGAGTAGGCGCCGAAAAGCAGCGTCCAGTTCAACACCAGTGCTATACCCCCCAGTACCGCAATGGCCGCCTGGCGACGAGTTAGCACGTCTTTTCTTAGCTGGCCGAGCGAGGCACAGACAATAAGCATTGCCAGCGCACCAAACGTACAGCGCCAGAAAACCACTGTGGGTGCCGGCTGCCCCAGTAAGATGACAGGCCAACCCACGGTGCCAGAAATCACCATGGCAAGGACCATCTGCAGCACACCGCTGGTTTTTATTTTCATTCGTTTTCTCCCTGATCTGCTCAGCGCTTGCCGATGTTGGTGTATATCATTAAAATGAACAACTGAACATTATGATGAACATCCTCAAGGTGTTCGTCAAGTCGAACAAATGGATGATATGGTGAACGATGAGCGATAATGCGAGTAATAACGCAACACCCATTGGCCTGCTTTCTGCCGCAATCCGCCGTGAGCGCGAACGAATTGGGTTGACGGTTACCGAACTGGCCCGCCGGGCGGGCATAGCCAAATCGACACTCTCGCAACTGGAGACCGGCAGTGGTAATCCCAGTCTGGAAACGCTGTGGTCGTTGGCAATGGCGCTGGATGTACCCGTCAGTCGGTTAATCTCACAACCGCGCCAGCACGTTCAGGTGATCCGCGCTAATGAAGGGGTTACTACCGTTTCTGAACACGCTAATTATGCAGCAACGTTGTTGGCGACTTGCCCTCCGGGGGCGCAAAGGGATATTTACCGTCTGCGCGTTCAGCCGGGAGAATCACGTATTTCCCGGCCGCATATGCCGGGCACCATTGAACATGTGATTATCAGTAGCGGTAGAGCGAGAATTGGACCGACAGAACAACCAGTGGAACTGAGCGCGGGGGACTACATCAGTTATTCCGCCGATCGAGAGCACATCTTTGAAGCCCTGGAAGCGGATACCACGGCGGTCATGTTGATAGAGCAAGGGTAGTTTTGCGCATTGATGGAATAATGCATCCGGGTTGACCCGATGTTTATTGAACATGAATGATTGTCATAGTGTTGTGCCAGGGTTCTATGGATACGGTGCCTTATGGCCGGTTACTCTTTGTCAAAGGAATGAGAATGAAAATAGCGATCCCATCGATACTGCTGCTCACCAGTTTGACGGCGGCACACCCTGTCATGTTGCTGGCCGCCGATTCGACCTTGCCCACAGGGCAGGAAGCGGCAGCCAGCAATGACTTCAGCTTTGTACGTTACCGTGCTGACTATCAGGTTCTTGCCAATGCCCACAGCGTGAAAACCGAAAGTTATGAGATCTTGCTTAAAACCAAGGCAGCGGTTGAGAAGTTCAGTCAAATTCGATTGAGTTACAGCGAGAAAATGGAAACGCTGGAGGTGGTTTTGGCCTATACGCTCACGGCTGACGGTCAACGTCATGATGTGGCACCTGATCGCATTTATACCCAGGAAAGCTACTCCAGCGCTTCAGCCGCCGTGTATGCCGACCGTAAAGTGAAAGTGATCGTATTCCCCAACCTGGCACCAGGGTCTCGTATCGTATATCAGCTGCGCCAAACCCAAAATGTCCCTTACTTCCCAGATTATTTTGGTCTGTGGGAAACCTTTAGTGTATTCGAGCAATTTGACGATGCAGAGGTCAATTTGCAGGCGCCGGCAGATTTGCCAATGCATATTTATATTCGGGATGTAGAAGGCAGTGATAAGCCGCAGATCCGTGATGGGCAGGCTTACTGGCGTTGGCATTACCAACGAAGCGTGCCACTGAAGGCGCAGAATTGGGCGGCAGATCGCTGGACATTCAGCCCAACCATTATGGCCAGTACCTACCGCGAGTGGCCACAACTGGCCAAAGCCTATCAGTTGAAGGCCAGTGAAGCGGCAAAGGTCACTCCGGCAGTGCAGGCAAAGGCAGATCACATCACCGTCGGCATTGACGATCGCCGTGAACAGGCCGCAGCAATTTATCGCTGGGTGGCACAGAATATCCGTTATGTTGCGGTATACCTGGGTAACGGCGGATTGGAGCCTAATTCTGCGCAAAGTATTCTCGACAACCATTATGGCGATTGTAAGGATCATGTGGTGCTGTTGGAGGCGCTGTTGGCTGCCAAGGGGATAGAGAGTTCGCCGGTGTTAATTGGCATGATGAAAGGACCGATTCTGCCTGAAGTGCCCCTGCTGGGTCGCTTTAACCATGCCATCACTTACGTGCCTGAGTTTGATGTGTATCTGGATTCAACCAGTCCTTGGGCACGCTTTGGTCAATTGCCGGAGGGTGATCTGGGCGTTCCGGTGTTATTGACGCGTGAAGCGAAATTGGCACATACCCCGAACAATGATGCACAACGGACTGAAAGCCCACTCAATGTTGACGTTGTGTTCGATCAGTCGGGCACAATGCGTGGGCAAACCGAACGAAAATTAAGTGAAGTTGATGAGATCAACCTGCGAGGTTATTTCTCTAAAGTTAATCCGCATAATCGGGCGCGGACCGAGGAATCCATCATGTCTTCCTCCGGCATCGACGGGCGC
Organism: Serratia grimesii NBRC 13537; assembly: GCF_001590905.1. Lineage (GTDB taxonomy): Bacteria > Pseudomonadota > Gammaproteobacteria > Enterobacterales > Enterobacteriaceae > Serratia > Serratia grimesii. Next base: position 34,170 of record NZ_BCTT01000002.1, on the reverse strand, counting down.
GGGCAGGTGGCGATGAGCGGTGATCCGCTGGATCTAAAAAAACAGTTTAGTTACAGCTTCCGTTTCAAAGCCGATGACTATGTCGATTTTGGCGTTGTGGGTGGGATGACCGTGCCCAATCCGCCGGGCGGCAAGTCTTTCCGCACACTTTATACGACCACTGCCGCGTTAACGAACGAAACGCCATTCTATTGCAATGCGCAACGCTATGATGAAACATATCGTCTGCAATTGCCTGCGAATATCCCCATTATTGCTATTCCAAAAGATCAGCAATTCCGCAATACGGCGGGTGATTATCAGGTTAAATGGCAGCGAGATGGACAACAGGTGATCGTCAATCACAGGTTGCAGCTGAATGCCATTCACGGTGAAGCTACCCTCTGTCAGGCGCAGGATTATCCGGCGTTCCGCGAGTTATTCCAGCAGGTGCGTCGTGGTTTCCGCGGGCAGGTGGTTTACGGCGAGTTGGCGAACGGTGCAGTGAATAAAACCAGCGGGTAATCGTGTTCATGTCCCATTGTTGTCTGTCGGACAATGGGACATTGTTTTACCATGACAGCATCTGACTGTGACGTTTTAATTCATCGATAAATACTCTGACTTTCTTCGGTACATATTTCCGATTGGCGTAGTAGACCCACATGGGTGGCAAAGGGCGACAAGAGCCGGGCATTATTTCAACCAGCGAGCCTGCTTCAAGTTCCTTTTTTATCCGGTGACGTAAAAATACATGGGCAATACCCATTCCAGCTCGAGCAGCCTCTATAACTGCCTCTGTATTGTCGGTAATAAATACGCCAGGCATGTCAATGTCATGATCTTTTCCACCCTCGGTCAACGCCCATTTATGCAATACGCCGCGATCAGGGAAGCGAAAGCGTATGCAGCGATGTTGTTGCAAATCGGAAATGGTCTCTGGGGCAGAATATTGCTCAATATAACTGAGTGAAGCGATGAGTGCACATGGCAGCTCCGGGGTGATCTGCACGCCAACCATACCGGGTTGTAATTTATCCGCGAGTCGAATACCCACATCAATGCGTTCCTGAATAATATCCACCAGATGATCTTCGTAATTTATTTCCAATGTGATTTGTGGATAGCGGCGGTTGAATTCGGCTAACAAGGGCGCTTTGAGCAGTTCTTTGGCCATTTGCACAGCGGTGATGCGTAAATGGCCTGACGGCAGGTTTTGGTTTTGATGCAGGCCTTCGCGGGCATTAAGTATATGTTGATAAAAAGGTGCAACGCTGTGATAGAACCACTCACCCGCCTCACTGAGGCTGACACTGCGTGTTGAGCGATGAAACAGCTTTACCGCCAGTTCAGTTTCCAACTGCCCAATCCTCAGACTTACTGCGGCAGGTGTGACACCAAGCATCGACGCGGCACGGGAAAAATTGCCAGCCTCGACCACGGTCAAAAACAAGTGAATGCCGTTAAGCGGGTCTTGTCTATTCATAAGATAAACTAACAACTGTTGTCAGGTGAGTGTGTATTGTTCACATCCTAGCGCAACTTTATAGTTTCCCCCAAGATTACATTAATAGGGGGGAATCACCATGTCAGGATCGCTATCGCTGGACTATGCCCAGCAATTGATTGCCAGAGGGGTTGCGGCAGCTCGGCAGCAGGGTGTGGCCGTTTGCATTTGTGTCTATGACGACGGTGCCAATATGATTGCCTTTATACGTATGGATAATACCCCGCTGGGAGCTATTGATTTGGCCCAAAGGAAAGCGAAAACGTCAGCGTTATTTCGCATACCTAGTGCCGATCTGGGGCAGCTTTCAGGTTCTGGTCAGGAATTATGGTCTATCGAACACAGTAATCAGGGATTGGCCTCTTTTGCTGGTGGACTACCAGTCTATTCATCCACAGATGAATTCATTGGCGCAATTGGCATTTCAGGCGCCAAATCTCATGAGGATGCTTATATCGCAGAAACCTGCTTAAAGTAATGCTCATTACTTATTAGTCATCGCGTTAATTAAATAACTATTTACTGGCTTATATCATTCTGCTTATGCAGAAGGAGGGCGCATGTATGGAATAACCCGAAGGAAATTTATTATCAGTAGCGGTGTGGTCGCGGCAACGTCGGTATTGCCCGCAATGACCGTTAATGCAAGTCATATTAATGTGGATAGAGGAAATAATCAGATGGTTAAAAAAACGGTATTAGTGACAGGCGCAGGATCGGGTTTTGGCCGAGAGGTTTCATTGGCGTTGGCCGCTCGCGGGCATAAAGTCATTGCCGGTGTGCAACTCACGCCACAGGTAACCCAACTGCTCGAGGCGGCAAAACAGCGGGGCGTCGAGTTACAGGTCGAAAAGTTGGATATTTTGGATCACCGTGATCGAGAATACGCGTGGAAATGGAATATCGATGTCTTGTTCAATAATGCTGGTATTGCTGAGGCGGGTGCTGTCGCAGAAATGCCCATTGATGTGCTGCGTGCCCAGTTTGAAACCAATGTGTTCTCCAGTATGGCACTGACCCAGGGATTCATTAAACAAATGGCAGAGCGTAAGAGCGGCAAGATTGTTTTCGTTTCTTCGGTTGCAGGTTTGCTTACCGGAGCCTTTACCGGTGCATATTGTGCATCTAAGCATGCATTGGAAGCGATCGCCGAATCCTTACGTATGGAACTGGCTGATTTCGGCGTAAAAGTAGCGACGGTAAATCCAGGGCCTTATCTGACAGGTTTTAACGATCGAATGATGGAGAGTTTCAGGAAGTGGTATGACCCAAAGGTGAACTTCATCGACCATAGCAAACTCAAGTTTCCATTTGATCAGTTCGATCCACAGGAGATGGTCGACAAAATGGTCAGCGTTATTGAAGAAGATAATGGGTTATTCCGCAATCTGCTGCCTGAATCCTTCATTGAGGTGGTCAAGAATGACCAAAATGACGCATGGACGCGTAAGCAATAACTGAATGATGGCCGACCCACGATTCGACGTGCGGGTCGGCCATATCATATTACTTTTTCACCACCAGTCCCATGCCGCGGCCCCGTGGGTCGGATGCGGTTTCCGGTGTGTTACCGTTAACGCGTATTACCTGAATATCCCCCATATACCAGCCTTGATCCTCCAGTTTATAACCCATCGCTTTCAGCTGTTCGGCCACTTTGCCAGTCAGTGGGGCAAAACCGTCGTAGAAAATGGTGTCTTTCGGTAGCAACTGATGATGAACGCGCTGCGCAGCAACCGCTTTTTCTAAGGGTAAGTGATAATCATAGATATTGTTGATTACCTGGAAAATCGAGGTAAAGATACGTGAGCCACCCGGCGTACCAATGACCAGACTAACGTCGCCGTCACGTGTGATGATAGTCGGGCTCATGGAAGAGAGCATGCGCTTGCCTGGTTCAATGGCGTTAGCGTCACTGCCTACGACACCGAAGGCATTAGCCACGCCCGGCTTGGCGCTAAAATCGTCCATTTCGTCATTCAGCAGGAAGCCCGCGCCTTTCACCACCACGCCACTGCCGAAGTCCCAGTTCAACGTGTAGGTGTTGCTGACCGCATTACCTTGGGCATCAACAATCGAAAAATGGGTGGTCTGATGGGGCTCAAGCCCAGGGCGCACCTTTTCGGTCGGTGAAATCGCGATTGGGTTGATCTCCGCCGCCCGTTTTTGCAAGTAGTCCGGGGCGATCAGCTTGTCGACAGGCACATGAGTGAAGTCCGGATCGCCGAGATAGTCTGCGCGATCGGCAAATACACGTTTTTCAATCTCAGACAACAGGTGAATGTAACGTGCGGAATTCAGTTCTACACCTTTGAAATCGGCAGCGCGGTCCTCTTTTATTCCCAATAGCTGCGCCAGCGCGATCCCCCCGGAACTGGGCAGCGGAGCGGTATAGATGATGTTACCGCGCCAAGCGATTTGCATCGGATCGCGCCATTTCACGCGATAGTCAGTCAGATCAGACTGCGTGATGAGGCCGCCATCACGCTGCATCTGTGCCACCAGCAGTTTGGCAGTTTCACCCTGATAGAAGTCGTCGGCACCTTTGTTGGCGATGCGTTCCAGCGTTTTAGCCAGTTCAGGTTGTTTAAACACCGCACCGGGTTTCATGTTGCCAAAGTAATCACCAAAGTTGGTTTGACCGGCAAACAGCTTATTGGCGTCCTCACGGTACTGATATTGCTGATCGGCCACTTTAAACCCTTGCTGCGCGTAGCCGATAGCTGGGGTAAGGAGCTCTGCCCAAGGCAATTTGCCAAAGCGTTTATGTGCCTCCCACAGGCCTAACACCGTGCCTGGTACACCGGCCGCCTTGGTGCCCACCAGGCTGAGATTTTCAATAACGTCACCGTTTTTATTCAGGTACATGGTTTTGGTGGCCGCTTTTGGGGCAATTTCACGGTAATCGAGGAAATAGGGTTTACCGTCGATGTACAGCGTCATAAAGCCACCGCCACCAATATTACCGGCTTCTGGGTAGGTTACCGCCAGGGTAAATGCGGTAGCTACCGCAGCATCTACCGCATTGCCACCAGCTTGCAAAATTTGTGCGGCCACTTTTGCGCCGTATTGATCCGGTGCCGCCACGGCACCGGCATTCAAATTCACAGCCAATAGCGAGGGGCTGAAGGTGGCAAGCGCCACGCCAAGTGCTAATGTTTTCAATATGACAGAATGCATAGCGGTTCCTTTTCGAATTGAACGATGACAGGTGAATTCAATCTCAACAATCACTTAGCGCCATTCTGTGGGCGCTTGATTGAAAGTAGCACTGCACAATCCGGCGTGCTTTATTCACCGTCTGGAACCGTGAGCTAGAACGTTAAACCGCGTGAGGTAATTGGGTTAGCAACCACTCACAAAAATGTTGGGTAAACGGATTGTTTTCACTGTCGCGATGAATCAGCCATGCCCAATTGGGACCACGTACATTTTGTTCCGTCAAAGAGGTCAGCAACCCTCTGTCATGCGCGTGTTGTGCCAACAGTTGGCTAACCAATGCGACGCCAAGACCGTCGCAGGCGGCATCCAGCAACAGCCCAGGGTCTGAGAAATTCAGCCCATGGCTGCTTTGCCCGATGTTGATGCCGCCCTGAAGGACCCAATGGCTCCAGTCCATTTCGCGTTCACCATGCAAAGTGGTGCGCTGTTCGGCCTCAACGTTCAGCAAGTCAGGGTGGCATGCCGGATATAGCCGATCCTGATGCAATATTCTGAAGCTGCATTCCGCTTGGGCACTGAGATCGTCGCGGATCGCCAAATCGATGGTTTCTGTCGCCATATCCGGCGGATCAAAGGTCGTGAACAACCACACGTCGATATCTGGATGCAGTCGATTAAAACTCTTCAGGTGTGGTACCAACCAGTGACGGGCAAACGCCGGGGTAGTGTTGACGATCAGTTGATTAGGTTTACGGTACTGCTCTAAACGACGGATACCGATAGCCAGTTGCTGAAGCATCACCTGTGCGGTGCTATAGAGATCGTGACCGGCGTCGGTAAGGCTGACGCTGCGACCACTGCGAAAGAACAAGGGTTGTTCAAGAAAGGCCTCCAGACTGCGTATCTGTTGGCTGATGGCAGACTGGGTGAGGTGCAGTTCGTCTGCGGCCTGGTGGAAGCTGCCTAGCCGGGCGGCGGCTTCAAACCCGCGTAATGCATTCATTGGCGGCCAGTGTTTTAACATTATCGATAAGCCTGTCTAATCACGTGTCTGCTAAATGTATCGTTTGTTCAGGCTGTATTGGAAGCTTTAACATGTATTACATCAAAATCATGCCGTCTTCAGCTGAACAGAATATCTTATTTCAATGATGGCAATACAGGAGCAAACCATGTCAACGCGTCGCGAATTTATTAAGCAGGCATCCCTGATTGCCGGCATGAGCCTAACAGCCTCTATGGGGCTGTCGTTACCCGCCCATGCTGCACAGGCTATACGTGGAGAAGGCTGGCGTATGCCTGATGAAGGAGAGGTGCAGCAGCGCGCGTTTATCTCCTTTGGTGCGCAGCGGGCGATTTGGGCTGATTACACATCGGGCGTACAAGATGCTTTGGGGCGAGTGGCCCGTGCAATCGCTCAATATCAGCCGTTAACGGTGTTTTGCCGAGAGAATGAACGGCAATTGGCCGAAGAGAAATGCGGTACTCACAATGTGACCTTCATTATCACTGAGCTTGATGATATTTGGATGCGCGACATTGGCGCCAACTTTGTGATTAACGATAAAGGTAAGCTGGGGGCCGTGGACTTCAACTTTAATGGTTGGGGTAACAAACAACAGCATACCTACGATTCGCGCCTGGCGGCATTTGAAGCGAAACATTACGGCGTCGCCAATATACGGCGCAGCGGACTGGTGGGTGAAGGCGGCGGCATAGAGGTGGATGGCCATGGCACCGGGATCATGACCGAGAGCAGTTGGGTCAATGCTAACCGTAACCCTGGCTGGAGCCGTGACCGGGTGGAACAAGAGTTAAAAGACATGCTCGGCCTGCGCAAAATCATCTGGCTGCCGGGAATTAAAGGTAAAGATATTACGGATGCCCACGTCGATTTTTATGCACGCTTTGCCAGTCCAGGGGTCGTGGTTGCCAATCTGGATACCGATCCTGAATCTTACGACCACAAGGTGACGCAGGCCCATCTGGCTATCCTCAAACAAGCGACTGATGCTGATGGTCGCAAGTTAAAGGTCCATACGATGTCGCCCCCGATGGATCCACGTCGCAGTCGTTTCAGCAAGGGTAATCCGGATTTTGCTGCGGGATATATCAATTACTTTGTGATCAACGGTGCGGTTATTGCCCCGGAGTTTGGTGACCCTGAGGCAGACACCGAAGCACTGAATTTATTAACGGAGCTTTACCCTGAGCGTGAAGTGGTACAGGTGAATATTGACGCCATTGCCGCCGGCGGCGGGGGGATTCACTGCGTGACCAACCAACTGCCGGCAGTGTAAATAGCATTCGCAAAACAGGGCCACTTTTGGCCCTGTTTGTATAATTCTGATGGCTTGTCAGTGTATTCCACAAACCCGCTCGAGAAGTAGTAGTTTATTGATAATCCTTTAGTTTTAAAACATACTTTTTCCAGAAATGGCTTGAAAGGAATGCGTAAAGCAGGGTGATGATGATTGAAGCAAAGCAGGCTTTAATCAGGGAGTTGGGAAAATGAAACTCCCCGATATGTGTTATCAAATAGACTGCGAAAGAGATACCTGCGACCTGTGCCAATCTTTTACGCCGTTCCTGTTTCATCGTTAATCCCTTCGATCTTAAAGACGTTATATTACAATCTCTCATCTATACGGCCCAACGCAAATCGTTCGTTCCCATTTTCTAAGCGATCTCACCTTTCAGCGTTGTGGTCCCAGCCCCTGGGTAAGCAGCGTGATGGCGTGACGGGCAATAACGTCAGCGTTCAATGGATGATCATCGTCATTGCGCTGCCATTTTGGCGCAGTGGCTAATGGCAACAGCGTCATGCCAAACAGGGTAATAAACATCAGTGATGGCTCCAGGCCTGCATTCAGCTTGCCTTCTGCCTGCCAGCGAGTGATCGATTGCAGCGCCGTTTTGCGTTGCGCATCACCAAAACGTTCGTTCATGCGCTGCTTCAGAACGCCGTTATCGCTCATTACTTCACGCAACCACAGTGGGGCAAACCACGGATGATCAGTCGAGATATCGATAAACCGCTGCGCCAGTTGGGTGAAGGCGGCTACCGGGTCGTCTGTATGCGCGTCAAACACACTGCCAGCGGCAAGCCTTACCGGCAGAAAACGTTCGTCGATCAGCACATCCAATAGCTGTTCACGGTTGTGAAAATAGTAGTGGAGCATGGCAGGGGTTACGCCGGCCTCGCGGGCAATGGAATTCAGCGATGTATCAGCAATGCCTTGACGGGCAAACATATTCAGCGCCGTGTCGAGCAAATGCTCGCGTTTTTCTGCGCCATTAGCGCTGCCGCTAGGGCGGCCGGGCCGTCGTGGTTTTTGAACGTTTTGTGCTGTCATCGCGGTGAGATCCATTGACCGGAGAAAAGAATAACTCATATATTAATTACTCGATTAATTAATTACAAGCGGGCTCACTTAAATGGGTACTGATAACGTAGCAGGCAACGAAGAAAACGGCAGGGTGTCGGAACAGGCCCCCTCGATCCGTTTGTTGTTCTCAGCACTGCTGCTGGTCATGTTACTGGCGGCGCTCGATCAGACGATTGTCTCTACTGCGTTGCCGACCATCGTCGGTGAATTCGGTGGTCTGGAGAACCTGTCGTGGGTGGTGACCGCTTATTTGCTGGCGTCGACCATTGTGGTGCCGCTGTATGGCAAGTTCGGCGATCTGTTCGGTCGCAAGATCGTATTGCAGATCGCTATTGTGGTGTTCTTGCTCGGTTCCGTGCTGTGCGGGTTAGCCCAGAATATGACGGAACTTATCCTGATGCGTGCGTTGCAAGGACTGGGCGGGGGTGGCTTGCTGGTGGTAACCATGGCCGTGGTTGGCGATGTGATCCCACCGGCCGATCGTGGGCGCTATCAAGGGTTATTTGGCGGGGTCTTTGGTCTGGCGACGGTGGTTGGGCCGCTGATTGGTGGGGTGCTGGTGCAACATTTCTCTTGGCGTTGGATTTTCTATATCAACCTGCCGCTGGGGATTTTTGCGCTGTTGGTGATTGGCGCGGTATTCCAGTCCAAGGTCAATCGGGTTAAACATGAAATTGATTTTCTCGGGGCCAGCTATCTCGCAGCGGCATTGACCTGCATCATCTTGTTTACCAGCCAGGGCGGCACCGTAATGGCCTGGTCCGACGGCCAACTGTGGTGCATTTTAGCCTTTGGCCTGGTGTCGATAGGCGGGTTTATCTACGAAGAGCGACTGGCGAGTGAGCCAATCATCCCGTTAGGGCTGTTCCGTAATCGCACCTTTGTGTTGTGTGCATTAATAGGCTTTATTGTCGGCATGTCGCTGTTTGGATCGGTGACCTTCCTGCCGTTGTATTTGCAGGTGGTGAAGGATTCCACACCGACACAGGCTGGGATGCAATTATTACCGCTAATGGGCGGGATTATGATCAGCTCGATCATCAGCGGACGGTTGATCAGTAAGCACGGTAAATACCGCATCTTTCCGATCATCGGCACGTTATGTGCGTTGGCAGGGATGATACTGCTGGGTACGCTGAAAAACTCGACCCCGGTGCATTTGTTGTATCTCTACATCAGCCTGTTGGGGCTAGGATTGGGTATGGTGATGCAGGTAATGATCCTCGCGGCACAAAACAGCGTAGAGCCGAAACACATGGGGGTCGCGACCTCCAGTGCCACGCTATTTCGTTCTATCGGGGGGTCTATTGGGGTCGCCGTATTTGGCGCGATCTTTACCAACGTATTGCACAGCCGTCTGTCCAGTCTACTGCCTGAAGGTGCTGAGTTGCCTCGCTCACTGGGGGCAACTGCCGTGCATCATCTACCAGCAGCGCTGCAACAGGACTACTTGCAGGCATTCGGTGGTGCGATTCACTCGGTGTACCAAATTGCCGCCGTGGTGATGGCACTGGCCTTTGCGTTAACCTGGTTGCTGAAAGATATCCCACTTCGGAAGAAATAGCCTGTTCGCCGGTGCGTCGTAAGCGCGCACCGGCTCTCTTCATGCTCTGCGATGCAATTTTACTGAATCCTTACGCAACCCTGTCAGACTAAAAACGTCGCTTTCTATATATTGAGAATAAACGTTCTCAATAGGATAGAAAGTCGATGCAAAGGAAAAAGGTTTTTCTTGTCAGCCTGTCGTTGTTACTGGCCGCCTGTGATGGCCAAAGTGGCAGCGCCCCCACAGGCGCCAGTGGCGTGCAGGAGGTTGGGGTGGCGACACTGCATGGTCAATCTGTAACGCTGAGCAGTGATCTGACCGGTCGAGTGAACGCCACCATGACCTCGGATGTCCGTCCTCAGGTGGAAGGCATTATCCAACGTCGCCTATTTACCGAAGGTGCGGAGGTCAAAGCCGGCCAGGTGTTATATCAAATCGACCCAGCGACCTATCAGGCGAGTTATGATCAAGCGGCCGCACAGGTAAAAAGTGCCCAGGCCACGGTGAATTCCAGCCGTCTGAAAGCGCAACGCTACGCTGTTTTGGTTAAAGAGAATGGCGTATCCAAGCAAGATGCAGATGATGCAATGGCGACCTATCTGGAAGCCGTTGCCGCTGTTGCACAGTACAAGGCTGCGCTGGAAACGGCCAAGATAAATCTTGCCTATACACAGGTGCGTGCGCCCATCTCCGGCCGTATCGGTATTTCTTCGGTTACCCCTGGTGCGTTGGTGACTGCCAGCCAGACAGATGCACTGGCAACCATTCGTGCGCTTGATCCTGTCTACGTCGATCTCACACAGTCCAGCAGCCAACTGCTGAAATTACGCAAACAACAGGCTTCGTTACAACGTGACGATGTCACGCCGGTAACCATCAATCTCGAAGACGGTACGCCTTATTCTCACTCAGGCAAACTTGAACTGACAGAAGTGTCGGTAGATGAGTCTACGGGCTCTGTCACGCTGCGCGCCGTATTCCCCAATCCGGAACACGAATTATTACCCGGTATGTATGTTCACGCCAAAGTTGATAACGGTGTCGATCCCAAGGGGATTCTGGCGCCACAACAGGGCATAACCCGCAACGCTAAGGGTGAGGCGACCGCGCTGGTGGTTAACGCACAGAACAAGGTTGAGCAGCGCACTGTTACTACCGAGCAAGTTATTGGCAGTAGTTGGCTGGTCAGTAAAGGGCTGAGTGAAGGTGACCGGTTGATCGTCGAAGGCACCAGCAAGGTGGCTGTCGGCGCTGAGGTCAAAGCGGTTGACGTGCAAAAACAGGCGGATACCGCTGTGGCTAACGGCGGGGAACAGTAACCATGGCGCAATTCTTTATTCGTCGCCCGGTGTTTGCCTGGGTGATTGCGATCATCATCATGTTGTGCGGCCTGATGTCGATCAATTCGCTGCCCATTTCGCAATATCCTGACGTGTCGCCACCGCAGATTTCCATTTCCGCAACTTATCCGGGCGCAGATGCGGAAACCCTGGAAAATAGCGTTACTCAGGTGATTGAACAGCAGCTCACCGGCTTGGATGGGTTGCTTTATTTTTCGGCGACCAGCAGTTCTGACGGTTCAGTGAGTATTAACGTGACCTTCGATCAAGGCACGGACCCAGATATTGCCCAGGTTCAGGTACAGAACAAGGTACAGCAGGCGGAAAGCCGTTTACCGACCGAGGTCACCGCCCAAGGGGTGACGGTTAAGAAATCGCAGAGCAGCTTTTTGCTGATCGTCGGTCTGTATGACGAGACGGACAAGGCCAGCATGGCGGATATTTCTGACTACCTGGTGAGTAACATTCAAGATCCCTTGTCACGTATTGAGGGCGTCGGCGACGTGCAGGTATTCGGTTCAGAATATGCCATGCGCATTTGGCTGAACCCAACCAAGCTGGCGTCCTATTCATTGATGCCATCTGATGTGGAAACGGCCATTGAGGCGCAAAATACCCAGGTTTCAGCCGGTAAGATCGGCGATTTGCCATCGGGAGCCGATCAACAACTGACCGCTACCGTGAAGGCGCAATCACGTCTGCAAACGCCGGAGCAGTTCCGCAATATCATCCTGAAAAGTGACAGCAGCGGGGCGCTGGTACGCTTGGGCGATGTGGCGCGGGTTGAGCTGGGCAATGAGGACTACTCCTCCAGCGCTCGGTTGAATGGTCATCCTGCGTCCGGCATTGCGGTTAAATTGGCTGCCGGTGCCAACGCGCTCAACACCGCCAAATTGGTTAAGGCAAAAGTGGCGGAATACCAAACGTCCATGCCGAATGGTTACAAGGTAGCTTACCCGAAAGACAGCACCGACTTTATTAACATCTCGATCGAAGAAGTGGTGAAAACGCTGATCGAGGCAGTGGTGTTGGTGGTGATCGTGATGTTTGTGTTCTTGCAGAATCTGCGCACCACACTGATCCCGACCATTACCGTGCCGGTGGTGTTGCTGGGTACCTTTGGTGTGCTCGCCGCTTTCGGCTATTCGATCAACACGCTGACCCTGTTTGGTATGGTGTTGGCGATCGGCCTGTTGGTCGATGACGCCATCGTGGTGGTAGAGAACGTCGAACGCGTGATGCGAGAAGAGAAACTGCCACCGCGCGAGGCAACGGAAAAATCGATGTCGGAGATCACTGGCGCATTGGTGGGTATTGCCATGGTGCTGTCAGCGGTATTCCTGCCAATGGCGTTCTTTGGTGGTTCGACCGGGGTGATCTATCGCCAGTTCTCCGTCACCATTGTGGCTTCTATGGTGCTGTCGGTGATCCTGGCACTGACGCTGGCACCGGCACTCTGTGCGACTTTGCTGAAACCTGCCCATGACGATCTGACCAACAAAGGTCTGCTTGGCAAGTTCAACCGCGGCTATAACCGTCTGCAGGAAAAGTACGCAGACAAAGTTGGCCGGGTGATCCACAGCCCAATGCGTTATCTGCTGCTGTATGGCCTTTTGTTGATCGCCGCCGCAGTGATGTATATGCGGTTGCCGACCGGCTTCTTGCCCAACGAAGATCAGGGCGTGGTGATGGTGCAGTATACGTTACCGGCCGGGGCAACCAATGCCCGTACCGCTGCGGTCAGTGACGTGGTGAAGGATTATTTCCTGACCGACGAGAAGGCCAATGTCAGCACTATTTTCACCATTAACGGTTTTGGGTTCAGCGGCAGTGGGCAAAATGCCGGTATGGCTTTCGTTAGCCTGAAAGACTGGAGTCTACGCACCGGCAGTGCGAATACCGCCGATGCGATTGCCAAACGTGCAATGGCGCACTTCGCCACTATCCGCGACGCGCAGGTCTTCTCGATGAGTCCGCCGGCGATTGATGGTTTTGGCCAGTCTGACGGTTTCACCTTCGAGTTGCAGGCCAAGGGGGCAACCACCCGTGCGGAGCTACAGGTGATGCGCGATCAGATCATTGCCGCCGCGGGTAAAAATCCGAGCCTGAGCGCCGTACGTGCCAACACGTTGCCGGATACGCCGCAGCTGCAAGTGGAGATCGACAACGACAAATTGCAGGCGTTAGGTCTAAGTGCCAGCGACGTTAGCAGCACCCTGTCCAGCGCGTTCGGCAGCACCTACGTCAACGACTTTATCGATCGCAACCGGGTGAAGAAAGTCTATATGCAAGGTGACGTGGAATATCGCTCCAAACCGGAAGATCTCGATAAATGGTTTGTGCGCGGGACATCCAGCACAAGCACCACCAGCATGACACCGTTTTCTGCCTTTGCCGCTTCCCATTGGATCTACGGCCCGGAAAACTTATCTCGTTACAACGGCTTGTCGTCCTTTGAAATCACCGGTGAGGGCGCACCCGGTGTCAGTTCTGGCACGGCGATGGATGAGATGGAAACGCTGGCAGCAAAATTCTCCTCCGCCAGCAGTTTCTCGTGGAGCGGCCTTTCTTATCAGGAGCGGCTGACCAGTGGGCAAGCGGCATCGCTGTATGCTATCTCGCTGGTCGTTGTGTTCCTGTGTCTGGCTGCGCTGTATGAGAGTTGGTCCATTCCGTTTGCAGTGATGATGGTGGTGCCGATGGGTGTGGTTGGCTCGCTGTTGGCGATCACGCTGCGCGGTCTGGAAAATGACATTTACTTCCAGGTAGCGTTGCTGACCATTATCGGTTTGTCGGCCAAGAACGCGATCCTGATCGTTGAGTTTGCCGAAGAGAAATACCAGCGGGGTGAAACCTTGATCGCCGCAGCCATAGAAGCGTCCCGCATGCGTTTGCGACCTATCCTGATGACCTCGTTAGCGTTTAGCGCCGGTGTCTTGCCGTTGGCTGTTTCCACTGGTGCAGGGGCCAACAGCCGGATCGCCATTGGTACAGGGATCATTGGCGGCACCATCACGGCGACGTTATTGGCCATCTTCTTTGTTCCTTTGTTCTATGTATTGGTGCGCCGGATGTTTTCACGCAAAACGCCCCTCGCTACACCGGTAAAAAATACTGCGCCACAGGCAGGAGAATAATGTGCTGCAACGTTTAATCACTCTGACATTTCCGCTGCTACTGGCGGGATGCCTCTCGCTGGATCCAGACTACCAGCGCCCACAAGCGCCGGTTCCTGCCAATCTGCCGCAGGGGGCGGCATATGCCGCACCTTCCGGTAAATTGTCATTGAGCTACCCGGATATCCCCTGGCATGACTATGTGGTCGATGCCAAGTTACGGCAGGTGGTGGCAATGGGGCTGAGCAGCAGTCGTGACCTGCGTGAAGCGATTGCCAATATCGAATCGGCGCGGGCGCTATACGGCGAACAGCGTTCTGATTTGTTCCCAACCATTAATGCCGGAGTGGATGGCAGTCGTGGTCGTGCGCTGACCGGCAACGGTAACGCCACAGCAATAAGCCAGAGCTACGAAGCTACGGCAGGCACCAGTGCATTTGAACTGGATTTATTCGGCAAAAATCGCAGTCTGTCGCGTTCTACCTTTGAAACCTATCTGGCGGAATCAGAAGCGGCGAAAAGCACGCGTCTGACGTTGATCGCCGATATTGTCACCGACTGGGTTGATGTTGCGGCTGCACGCAGTAATCTCGCCGTGGCTAAGAGCACGATGGAAAGCGCCAGATTGTCGCTGGAGGTAACACGCAAAAACCAACAAAACGGCATTTTGTCGATGGTCGATGTCGCCTCGGCGGACACGGTGTATCAACAGGCACGATCGGACGTGGCCAGTTATACCACCAGTGCCGCACAGGCAAAGAATGCCTTGGATCTGGTGGTGGGGCAAAGCGTGCCAGAAAACCTGCTGCCAACGGATATTGAAGCACTGTCAGGCATCATGAAAGACATGCCGGCTAACGTGTCATCGCAAGTGTTGCTGAACCGGCCTGACGTACTGGAGGCCGAACATAACCTGAAAGCCGCCAATGCCAACATTGGCTCTGCTCGTGCGGCGTTCTTCCCATCGATCAGCCTGACGGCTAGCGGCGGAGTGGGGAGTGGGGAACTGTCGTCACTGTTTAGCAAAGGTGTTGGCGTTTGGTCGTTCGCGCCAAGCATCAGTCTGCCGATCTTCACCGGGGGTTATAACACCGCGCAGTTGAATTACACCAAAGCGCAGAAAGACCTGTATGTCGCCACCTATGAAAAAGCGATACAGACTGCCTTCCAGGAAACTGCCGATGCGTTGGCACGCAAGGGGACTATTCAGGAACAGTTGGCAGCGCAAACTGGCTATGTGGCGGCGTCACAAGAGTACTACCGCCTCGCTGAACTGCGTTATCGACAGGGTGTGGATACGTATCTGACGATGCTGGATGCGCAACGGACATTGTATACCGCCCGCCAGTCGTTGATTACCGCCCGGCAAACCGAGTATCAGAACCTGATTACGCTGTATAAAGTTTTGGGGGGCGGTATTACCGCAGAAAAACAGAGTGACGGTGTGATCGCCAATAATGCCTCGCTAACCCAATAAATTTTATCGCCGACAATAACGCTATTACGCAGGGTGGAGTGACTCCGCTCTGCGTATTGTTATATTCATTCTGTGGTGAAAGTGTAAAGAAAAGGAAAATAACCTCGCTGTAAAGAACTCGTAACAACCATCAGGGTCTGAATGATATTGCATCATTCTCGCAGCCAAATAGTTTGAGGTTGAAATGGAAAGTGATATTCAGCAACAGGTGATCTCGGTAATTGAGCGATATAACCCATCCAGCCTCCTCAAACGGGGGATAGCCGTTACTCTTAATACGGAAATAAACAAAGAGCTCAATCTGTCGTTACCGGTGTCGGAGACGTTGATGCGTGGCTATTTCGACGCTTTTCTTATCGATAGCAGCAATTACAATCATGAGTTATATTTTCGGCAGGCATCAAAATCAGCACTGTTATTTTCTTCATCAACGCGCCGCAGTAATCACTGGGATCTTGAAATAGAAAGGATCAGGCCCTTGTATGTTTATATGCTGGTGCGATCTGCCCGGGCCAAACGTTGGTTGTATGACATCCATTTTCTGATAGAACAACTAAAGTGACGCGGTGACATTCTGGATAAAATAGTGTGTTCGTGGCCAAATTCATTATGTGGTATTTATCGCATATAAATAACAAAGAAAGGCCCGGGCGTTAATACCGGGCTTTTCTTATGGTGCTATTAAGCCAGCAACTCGGCAAATTTTGCCAACCACTGCGGATGTGCAGGCCATGCCGGAGCCGTTACCAGATTACCGTCAACATGCGCTTGATCAATGCCAATGTCCGCATAGTGGCCACCACTCAATTGCACTTCTGGTGCACAAGCCGGATAGGCACTACAGGTTCTGCCTTTTAAAATACCAGCGGCGGCCAACAGTTGTGGCCCGTGGCAAACGGCTGCGATTGGCTTACGGGCGGCATCAAAGGCTTGTACCAGTTTAATGACTTGCGGGTTCAGGCGCAGATACTCAGGGGCTCTGCCACCGGGGATCAACAAGGCGTCGTAGTTTTCCTCTTTCGCTGCTGCAAAGTCTGCATTTAAGGTAAAACGATGGCCGGGTTTTTCACTGTAGGTTTGTGCGCCGTCAAAATCATGGATCGCCGTCATAATGTAGTCGCCTTTAACTTTGTCGGGGCAAACTGCATCAACCTGGTGACCAATCATCTGCAATGCCTGAAACGGCACCATGGTTTCATAATCTTCGGCATAGTCGCCGACCAGCATCAGGATCTTTTTCTTACTCATGGGGGCAGTCCTCTGGGAGGGAAAGAATGCCTAACATATAGACTATTGAACAGGGGAACGCGAACCTGTACACAGGTATGACCTTGTCTATACTTTTTGGTGCCGTGGCTTTTTCCGCCGTAGGCTGTTCAGGGAGAGCAACCTCAGCGAGGTGGCGCAGTATCTCATCCATTGGCTCGCCGGGAGATACCCGGTCTCTGCTTACGAGTACATCACATGCTAAACCTGGCCACATTGCTTGAAGAAAGTGCGCGTTCATTTCCAGATCGTTTGGCACTGGTACAAGACACATTCCAACTCACCTATGCTGAGCTTAATCACCGAGCCAATCAGGTTGCCAATCTGCTTGTCACTCTGCGGGTGCAACCTGGAGAAAGGGTGGCGCTGGCTTGTCCAAACATATGGGAGTTCCCGGCCATTTATTATGGCGTGCTCAAAGTCGGTGCGGTAGTCGTACCCTTGAACACGTTGTTGAAAGCCGGTGAATTTGAGTATTACCTGCAAGACTCACAGGCGGTGGCCTTCTTTTGTTTCGAAGGGAGTCAGGGATTGCCCCTGGGGGAAGAGGCGCGGCGTGCCTTCGAAACCGCAGAAAACTGCCGTGAGTTTATTATTATTGGCGACAGCATACCGCTCACAGGTGACCGCTTCAGCCAAGCCATCAGTACACAACCCCCCCATTTTGACAGTGCCACCACGGTGGAGTCTGATACTGCGGTAATCCTCTATACCAGTGGCACCACGGGCCGTGCCAAAGGCGCGGAGCTGACCCATTCCAATCTGGTGTTAAATGCACTGGGTTCAGTACAACTGTTCAACAGTTCCGTGGAACGTCCCGATCGTCACTTGGTCACGTTGCCGCTATTCCATACGTTTGGCTCCACGGTGCAGATGAATGCCGGTTTTGCCTTGGCCGCGACACTGGTGTTAGTGCCGCGTTTTGATGCGAAGCAGGCTATCGTGCTGATGCAACAGCATGGCATTACCTTTTTTGCCGGCGTCCCCACAATGTACTGGGCATTATTGAACTCGCTGGACGATACAGCAGACCTGCCACTGTTACGTAAAAATTTGCGCATGGCCGTGTCCGGTGGCGCCAGTTTGCCAGTCCAAATCATTGAGGATTTTGCCCGGCGTTTTGGCGTCAACATACTTGAAGGATATGGGTTGTCGGAAACCAGCCCGGTTGCCACCTTTAACCATCCGGGGCGAGTCAACAAAGTGGGGTCTATTGGCCAACCTATCTGGGGTATTGAAGTGCGGTTGGTTGATGTCACCGGTAAAACGATAGAAGGCATAGATCAGGTTGGTGAAATTGCGGTGCGTGGTCACAACGTGATGAAAGGCTACCTAAACCGCCCAGAAGCGACGGCTGAGGTGTTGGAGAATGGGTGGTTTAGAACCGGTGATTTGGCACGGTGTGATGCCGATGGCTTCTATTTTGTTGTCGACAGGTCAAAAGATGTGATTATTCGCGGTGGCTTCAATGTGTATCCGCGAGAAGTGGAAGAACTGATGATCCGCCATCCGGCAGTGTCCTTTGTGGCAGTGATTGGCATACCGCATCCATCACTTGGCGAAGAGATTAAAGCTGTGGTGGTGATGAAGGATCTGGACGAACCGGTGAGTGAAGACGCGTTGATCGCGTGGACCAAAGAGCGGTTGGCGGCGTTTAAATACCCGCGTATCGTCGAGTTTGTTGAGCGGTTGCCGATGACCAGTACTGGGAAGGTGCTGAAACGACTGTTGCGTTGAAGGGGGCACTCATAAAAGACTCCCGGCCTGCAGAGCAAGCCGGGAGGGATAATGCATTAACCTGGGTAAATGCCACGCTCTTTACGTGCGGTCAGGATACGCTCACAAGCGACGATATAGGCCGCGGTGCGCAGGCTGCACTCTTTCTCTTCGGATTTGTTCCAAACGTGAATCATCGCGTCGGTCATAATCTTGTCCATACGCTCGTTGATCTCGCTTTCGCTCCAGAAGTAGCTGGCCATGTCCTGAACCCACTCGAAGTAACTCACGGTTACGCCACCGGCGTTACAGATAACGTCAGGTACCACAGTGATGTTGCGTGAACGCAGAACGTCGTCCGCATCTGGGTAGGTTGGGCCGTTAGCGCCTTCCAGAACCAGTTTGGCACTGAGAATCTCTGCACGTTGACGGGTAATCTGGCCTTCCAGCGCAGCTGGGATCAGAATGTCCATATCAACAGACCAGAATGCTTCGCTTTCGATCTCGCTAGCGCCAGGGAAACCGGCGATTTGCTTGTTCTTGGCTTGCCATTCGGTCAATGCAGTCAGATCGATACCGTTAGCGTTGAACAGCGTTGCTGAGTGGTCCTGAATCACTACCACACGCGCACCGATGCCAACAAACAGACGAGCGGCTTCGCTACCTACGTTACCAAAGCCCTGAACTGCAACTTTAGCACCTTCGATTTGTACGCCCAAACGCTTAGCCACTTCACAACCTGTCACGAACACACCGCGACCTGTTGCTTTTTCACGCCCCAGAGAACCACCCAAATGGATAGGTTTGCCGGTGACTACGCCGGTGATGGTCGTGCCGTGGTTCATGGAGTAGGTATCCATCATCCAGGCCATCACTTTAGAGTTGGTACCCACGTCTGGTGCAGGGATATCTTTCTGTGGCCCGATGATAAAGCCGATTTCGCTGGTGTAGCGACGGGTCAATCTTTCCAGCTCGCTTTCAGACAGTTTGAAAGGATCGACGCGGATCCCCCCCTTGGCACCACCGTATGGCAGGTTAACTGCCGCACATTTGATGGTCATCCAAGCTGACAGCGCCATAACTTCATCGAGGTCAACGTCTGGATGGTAACGGATACCGCCTTTACCCGGGCCGCGTGACAGGTTGTGCTGAACGCGGAAACCTTCGAAGTGGCGGATTGAACCGTCGTCCATCTGCAGTGGGATATCGACAATTAGCGCACGCTTAGGGTGACGCAGGGTATCGACCCAACGCGACAGATCACCCAGGTAAGGCGCAACGCGGTCGATTTGTTGCAGATAGGTGGCCCAGGCCGTTGTGCTGCTTTCTGAAGCGTAGGATAGCTTTTCCATAACCAACCTTTTTTATATAGAGGTATTTATTTTGTTTAACCGTGGATTACTAAGTGCATAACACTTTTGCGACGCTAAATTTACCATTAAAAATGCCGCTTGTTAGCCCCCCCTCATCGGGCTGGAAGCCGGTTGCCAGCGGGTTTTGAGCCGTAAAAATGAATAGTTAATTACTTTTTCAGAAGCGGTTAGCTGACTACGCATACTTTATGCATAAAAAATGCATAAAACCCGTTTTTATCTATTTTTCAGAACCTTGAATGTGATCAAAAAGTTTCATTTTATTTAAGTGTCATGTTGACAATGCCGTTTCCTGACGCCAGAGTTAAATTCATGTTAAATCGGCGCTTGCAGCGTTTTTTTCTTGAACGAGAATATTTATAACAAACTGATAGTAAAGCAATTACCCGCCACGCTCATGCCTCGCATGCTAAATGTGGGCGACAGCGCAGTTAGAATAGCCGTTTTCAGATGTGTACAGATATTTACTTCCCTTTAACAAAAGGGCGGGCTTCGTTTTGCCTGAATCTCTTTTTTGCCGGTAAAACGCCCGGTGCGTTTCACTCCTGCTGCAGCGGCACAAGCTGCTTAATCGCCTTAATGACGGACAGGTAACACCATGACAAAAAGTAAGCAACATCGGTTGAATACCCTTTCAACCGAGGGGCCCGACTGCGCCCAAACCTTGCAACGCGGTTTAAGCGAACGCCATATTCAACTTATTTCCATTGGCGGCGCCATTGGCACCGGTTTGTTTATGGGCTCAGGCAAAACCATTGCGCTCTCTGGGACCTCTATCGTTTTGACTTATGTCATCGTCGGCTTCTTTATGTTTATGGTCATGCGGGCAATGGGGGAACTGTTGCTGACCAAGCTCGACTATCGTTCGTTTGCTGATTTCGTCTCCGAATACCTGGGGCCCAAAGCCAGCTTCTTTCTCGGTTGGTCCTATTGGTTGAGCTGGGTGGTCACATGCATTGCCGACGTGGTGGTGTGCGGTGGCTACATACAGTATTGGTATCCGGAGGTCTCGCCGTGGTTACCGGCCTTACTGACGCTGGGGCTATTGTGTCTGTTTAATATGCTGTCGGTGAAGATGTTTGGTGAAGCAGAGTTCTGGTTTGCCATTATCAAAGTGATCGCCATTATTGCGTTGATCGTTACAGGGGCCTGGATGGTTTTCATTGGCTGGACTTCGCCGGACGGTGTTAAGGCGTCGGTCAACAACATCACAGATCCCGCTATTTTTATGCCTCATGGTATTTTCGGCTTCTTTGCCGGTTTCCAGATTGCCATTTTTTCCTGCACCGGCATCGAATTGTTGGGCACTATGTCAGCCGAGACCAAGAACCCGCAAAAGGTGCTGCCTAAGGCGATCAACGTCATCCCGGTGCGCATCATCATCTTCTATGTGTTCTCCATGTTGGCGATCATCGCCGTGACCTCATGGAGCCATATTTCCCCAGACAGTAGCCCGTTCGTTATGCTTTTCGATCAGGCAGGTTTACCCGCTGCTGCTGCGGTGATTAACTTTGTGGCACTGACGTCGGCCATGTCTTCGGCTAACAGTGGCGTGTATTCCAGTACGCGTATGTTGTATGGCTTGTCGATGGAAAAGCATGCACACGGGCAGTTCAAAATACTTTCGCGGAATACCGCTATTCCGATCCGCAGTTTGATGTTCTCGTGTTTTTGCATGGTGGTGGGGACGATGCTGCTCATTCTGATGCCAAATGTGATGACGTTGTTTACCATTGTATCTACCGTGGCAGCGATACTGGTGGTTTACAGCTGGGGCATGATCCTGGTGGCCTATCTGGTTTATCGCAAAAAACGGCCTGAACTGCATGCACGCTCTACCTTCAAGATGCCTGGCGGGGTAATCATGACCTGGCTAACACTGGCGTTTTTTGCTTTCACGCTGGTACTGATGATATTTGACCGTGACACGTTGATTGCTCTGTGCAGCATGCCTCTGTGGTTTATCACTCTGGCGGTTGTCTGGCGCTTCCGAATCAAAAACAGTGTAGCTCGGGAAGGCTACGTGTTTTACCAACGCAGTCGAGAGGCAGAATGATACTGGCAGGAGGGCGGAAGACCGCTCTCCTGCTCGGCATTCAAGGGCAATTAAGGTATGCTAAGCGGCTGACCAGATGATAGAAATTGGCCAATATCATCATGGCTTAATCGCTACGGAGAAAGAGCAAAGTGTTGAAAACCACGTCCCAACTTGAATTATTGCAGTCAGTCGCTGATGGCATCGCTGCGCTGTTTTTTCCCAACGTGGAAGTGGTGATTCACGATGTCTCTACCAACAAAATCGCCTATCTGGCCAATAATCTGTCAAAACGCAAACCTGGCGATGACGCCGGTCTGGAAGATTTTGATATCGACAGCGATGGCCAGGTAACGGGACCTTACGAAAAGCTCAATTGGGACGGCAAAAAAATGCGTTCTGTGAGTATTGCCGCCCGGGATGAGCAGGGATTACCCCGTTATCTCTTGTGCATCAATCTGAGCACGGCCATGTTTGAAGACGCCAGGAATGCGCTAGACATGTTTCTGTCGGTTACGCGTTTGCAGCCACAGCCTCAACAGCTGTTTAAAGATGACTGGCAGGAGAAGATCAATACCTTCTTGCATGAGTGGATTCGTCTACAAAACACATCGCTGGGTTCATTGACCCGTGAGCAGAAAAAGCAGCTGGTGATCGATTTGTATAAAGAAGGTGCCTTCAAAGCCAAAAGTGCCGCCGATTATATCGCCAATGTGTTATCCCTTGGCCGCGCAACTGTGTACAAATACCTGAAAGAGTTAAAAAAAGGTGAGGGTAATGCCTAGGGTTTACTGTTTACTATGCCTGAAATCGCTTCTTGAACCATGTCATGCTACACCAGACACACTGCATTTGTACTTTTTGGCCAAGCCGTAACGACCGCTTGAATTCGTGAACAACTCTGATATGGTTGCGTGATACAACTATATCAGAGCGCCAATCATGTCGATAACTCAACCAAGTCCATATTTACACTCCATCAGGGATGCATCACGCCACTTAGTGCGTGAACTGGGCTTTATGGGCAGTACCCTTGCAGGGACGGATCTGCCTCCTTCCGCTGTGCATGCATTGATTGAAATAGGTGATCGGCATGTGGATACCGCGGCAGAACTGTGTAGCGTGCTCAATCTGGAGAAATCCAGTGTCAGCCGCATGTTGAACAAGTTGATCAAAACCGGCGAGCTAGTCACACAGCCCAGTGAGCGTGACGCTCGAGAAAAGCTACTGCGGTTAACGGAAAAAGGGCAGCAGACACTGGCCGGGATTAATCGGTTTGCTGAACATCAGGTACTTAATGCCCTGGCTAAGCTGCCGGCAGGAGCCAGCGCCGACATCGCCGACGGTTTACAGCATTATGCTGCTGCGTTGCGCGCGCATCGTTTGGGTGAAGCATCAGTTGCTCCTCCGGCTATTGAGATTGTTAGCGGTTATTTGCCGGGATTCGTCGGCAGGGCGCTCGAAATGCACATGCAATATTATTCACGTGCCGTGGGCTTTGGTGCCTTCTTTGAAGCTACCGTCGGTTCGATGCTGTCCGAACTCGCGAACCGGCTATCACATCCACAGAATCAAACCTGGTCCGCAGTGAGTGGGGAACGTATTGTTGGCTCTGTTTCCATTGATGGTGAAACTCTTGGAGATAACCGCGCCCATCTGCGCGCTTTCATTATTGATGACAGTTTACGTGGTCGTGGTGTTGGCCGTCAGCTTTTGAACCACGCCGTGAGCTTCTGTGATGAACAGGGTTTTGATGAAACACACCTATGGACGTTCAAAGGGCTGGATGCAGCCCGGCACCTGTATGAAAGCGTCGGTTTCGTGCTTGCAGATGAACAACCGGGTACACAATGGGGCCAACAGATGACGGAGCAGCTATTTATTCGCTGTTCTACGGATTCTCGCTCAATTGCACAGTAATTTCCCCGCTTGATTAAAGTACGGTGCACAGCATGATAGATGCTGTGCACTTAATCATTATTTGATGTGCGCGCTAAAACCTACCCGCTCAGGGGCTATATCGGGTTTCAGGATTAATGCCGGGATTTCATATTCCCCTGCATTCTGCCGGCGGAAGGGGATCGGTGCGGTGTGCGCCAGGTTGTCCAGACGTTGTCCTAGGGCGTGACTCATCTCGGCAAATCGGGCCTCGTCGACTCGACCGGTACGATAAATGACAAAAGGGGGTAACACGTCGAAGCCGGGGTAATGCAGGATCCCATGCTGAATAGGGAACAGAATATCATCAATCGGGCCGTTGATACCCCGTGCCGCGTAGTGAGACTCCCATCCCCCAGTAGTAACAATCAACATTGCCCGTTTGCCAGCCAACGTTCCTTCACCGTAACGGTCCCCCCAACGTAAGTCAGAGTGTTCCCCCACACCATAGGCGAATCCATAGGCATAGACGCGCTCAACCCAGCCTTTAAGGATTGCCGGCATTGAGAACCACCACAGGGGAAACTGCAAAATGACCGTATCGGCCCAGAGCAGCTTTTCCTGTTCCAGCTCAATGTCCTGGCTCTGTAATCCATTGGCAAATGCATGCTGGGAATCGAGCGAAGGATCAAAGCGTGTGCCTAATGGGGAGACAGTGCTGTCATTGGCATCGAGCGTGGCTTTCCATTGCATGGCATACAGATCGGAAACCTGTACCTGATGCCCGACAGCCTCCAAACGTTGGACTGAAAAATCTTTGAGTGAACCGTTCAGTGACTTCGGTTCAGGGTGAGCATAGACCAGCAAAACATTCATAGCAGGACCTCCATTGGTTGATGGAAGTCAGGGTAGGCGCTTATCAGTTATACTAGAAATGAATTTCTAATATTACAGGTATTACTGTGAATAATATCAGACGACTGGATCTCAATCTGCTGGTGACGCTGGACACCTTGCTGGCCGAGCACAATGTGACCCGGGCGGCACAGCGCTTAAACCTGTCGCAGCCTGCGGTCAGTGTGCATCTGGCTAAACTCAGGGATATCTTTAACGACCCTTTGTTGATGCCGGGGCCGCGTGGCATGCGACCGACCGCGCGCGGCGATGAATTACGAGAACCGCTGCGCCTGGCGCTTGAAGCCCTGGAGCGTGCGGTATCACCATCGGAACCCTTTGATCCTGGTATTGCGGACAACATCTGGCGCGTGGCGGCTTTTGATTATGGTGAGTCGACCATTGTTCAACCGGCGCTAATGGGGTTACGGGCTGCGGCACCGTATAGTCGGCTGGCTGTGATTGAAACGGTGCCATCACGCATTGCGAAGCAGGCAGAATTGGGTGAGATTGATTTAGCCTTTCATACGCGTGAAGGCTCACCGCCTAATCTGCGTCAACGGATCCTGTTTAGCGAACGTTACGTGCTGGTCGGTCGTGCGGGGCACCCAGGCTTGCAAAAAACGCCGTCACTGGCGCAGTTTTGCATGCTGGAGCATGTAATGGTGTCGCCGGACGGCGGGGGATTTTTCGGTATCACCGACAAGGTACTGGCAGACGCCGGTTTAACTCGGCGGGTGGTGCTTTCCGTGCCACACTTTCTGTTTGTGATCTCGGTGCTGGCAAATTCGGAGATGGTGGCCATGCTGCCTTCACGCCTGGTACACAAAAATAGTGCGTTGCAGGTCGTTGAACCGCCTGTTGAGATACCGGGCTTCGAAATGACCATGTTGTGGCATGAGCGTTCCCATCGTGATCCGGCACACCAATGGCTACGTGAGCATATTGTCGCGTCGGTCAGTGCTGCCGGGCGATGACGATGCATCGCCCGGCTCTGCTTAGAAGGTTACATTAACCTTGGCCCAGAGGGTACGCCCTGGCTCATTTACCGAAGTATTGGATGAATAACCGAAGGTGCTGTTGCCTGCCAGATTGAGGTGCTCGCTGTAGGTTTTGTTGAGGATGTTATCCAGACCTGTGCTGAGTTTTACATGTGGATTAACCTTGTACGCCACATTAGCAGAAAGCACGCCAAAGCCCGGGCTATCGGCAAAGTCTTTACCTACGACGTTACCTTGGTTGATCGCCACACGGTGCTGGCTGCTGACCACGCGCCAAAGACCCGTGCTGCTCCAGTCGCCACGCTCGTAGGTCAAGCCAAAGCGGGCTTCCAACGGTGGGATCTGCGGCAACGGTTGGTTATCAGTGGTGTTTTTGCCCCAGGAATAGGCCAGGCTGGCATCCGTTTTCCAATGTTCGGTCAGTTGGTAACCCATGCCCATCTCACCCCCCATAATGGTGGCATTGACGTTATCGGCCTGGCTGATACGCGCGTGGTGCGGATCATACTTGAACAGGATAAAGTCATTCACGTGGCCAAGATATGCCGAAACCCAGCTGTTAAAGCGTTTGTCGGTGTACTGCGCGCCAATATCGATTTGCGTGGTCTTTTCACTCTTCACGCTATCAAATGGGTTTTTACTGCCGTCCGGGCCAAAGGTCGGAGAGAACAACTCCCAGTAGTCAGGGAAACGCTCGGTATAGCCAATCCCGGCGTACACCATTAGCGGCATGCCGGTAAGCGTATGCTCAATACGCGTAAAACCACTCGGCAAGGTGTCCGAACGCTCGGTGTCATTACCGTATTTATAATTATCGACCAGGCTGCGATCAAGGCGTGCACCGCTGATGACCTTACTTTGTTCAGTTGCGGTCCAGGTCAGCTCGCCAAAGGCGCCGTAGTTATGGAATTGCGCATCCTTCTGCCAGCCGTCGCCCTGTTTGTTGCGATGAGTGTTAGTTTGGGTGTCCACACCGCTTTCCAGTTTGAAATCTTGCCACAACCAGGTACCCATTACGCGCCCGCCGACGGTGCGGCGATCCAGTTGCATCGTCATCCCCATATTCATATGACCCATGCCCATGTGTCCCATCGCCATGCCGCCCTGACCGGGGGAACGAAGGGTGACGTTATCCATAATATGGTTGGCATAGTTGTAATAAACCTGAGCTTCAAGTTTATCCAGCACCTCGCCAATGTTGGACTTTTCAAACCGCATGCCCAAACTTTCACGCTTGAACTGTGAACCATCCATACTGCGGCCGGCATAGCGGGCTTCACCGTTACCGCGGCCCATGGTCACTTCCAGCAAGGTGTCATTGTCTGGCGTCCAGCCAAGCGCCAGATCGCCATTCCATTTGTCCCAACGCGACGGTACGCGTTGGCTATTGCCGTCCTGATAATCATTGGAGCGCGATTTGTTCCCCATCAGGCGCAGATAACCTTGTTCGCCCCCCAAACTGGCGTCGATATTTTCGTCCCAACGCCCATTTGAACCGGCTAATACGCTGGCATTGCCTTTGATGCCAGGTTGATCAAAGCGTGGTCGTTCACGGTCAAAACGCACCGTGCCTGCCGATGAGCCGGCACCCCAGAGTACCGTTTGCGGGCCTTTTGTTATGGTCAGCAAGTCGTAGCTTTCGGGTGAAATATAAGACGTTGGGGCATCCATTCTTGAAGGACAGGCTCCCAGCATTTCCCCTCCGTCGGTCAGAATCTTTAGCCGTGAACCAAACATGCCGCGGAACACGGGATCGCCGTTGGTACCGCCATTACGGATTTGCGAGAAGCCTGGGATAGTTTTCAGATAGTCCGAGCCATCACTGGCGGGTACTGGCTGACGTGGCGTTTTCGGTGATGTCACTATGGTCATTGGTGAATAAAGCGGTGCGGTTACGGTGATCACGTCGCCGTCATTCGTTTTGACGGCCGTATCATGCTGGTGCTGCTCTGCCGCATGACTGTTGAAGGCCGCCAGGATAAACAGGGGCATTGCCGCGCTGATATGCAGTGACAGAGGGCGCTTGGTATAATTTTTGGTTTTTCCGAACATCATCGTTCCTTAATGCAAATTTTGACGCTAAAAATAGCTTTCACCGCAACAGACTATTATTGAGACGTAAATATGCCCGGAGCATAACGCCGCCGTTAATAAAATCTTGGCCCAGTTTTGACGACAAAAATAACGTCAGAAGGGTTGCGATGAATAATGACTTGCAGCAATAGAATCTACAGGCGTGATTAACCCGCCTGGTTGAATCATTTCAACAGGTGTTATTTGGCTGCGGTCTATTAATTTTTAAATCAGAGGAGGTGATGCTGGTGGAGCGCGCGGCTGCGACTCGGCGTGGATCGCGTGGGCGAATAATGGAAAGATATAATGAGCGGGTGGTGCGCGTGACAGCAACGAACCTGACCAGAACAGAGGGGAGTAGGCCAGGTCCAACAGCGGCACATGGATAAGCAATACGCAATATCCACAGGCGCTGTCATCCATCATCATCGCCATATTGTGGCTGCCGGTCTGCATGGACATCGGCATGCTGTGCGAGTTGACCTTACTGGTCTGGGCTGGCGGCGGCTCATGATGCATGGGCATCGACATATCCATACCGCAATCAG
This sequence comes from Serratia grimesii NBRC 13537, assembly GCF_001590905.1. Taxonomy (GTDB): domain Bacteria; phylum Pseudomonadota; class Gammaproteobacteria; order Enterobacterales; family Enterobacteriaceae; genus Serratia; species Serratia grimesii. The sequence goes on along the minus strand of NZ_BCTT01000002.1, from coordinate 5,870 downwards.
ACATACCCGCAGATTCAGACTGCCCGACGCGTGCATGCTCCAGCGATCGAGAGATCACCGGAGCGATGAACAACATCAGGATCGCAAAAATCCCCAAACAAGCTGGGAGATAGCTTCGCGATGTGGCAGTTCGAATTAACGACACATATATCCTAAAATAGCGTGATATTAACGGGCGGGATTGTACTGTTTTATGCTGCAAATGTTAAAACATTTTATGCATAGTTAGCTAATTCGCAAAGTAAAATGCCATTCATCTCACGTTATCAACCATTTTGAGCATTAATAGTCACCGTGATTACATTGGCGAATAATACTGGCAATAAAATAGGTGTTATAACTTCGCTGATGGATTTTTCATCGAAAGTATCAAGGTAAATGACGCGGTAATCTGCGACGGAAATTAATACTTGCTTTAGGAAGTGTGACATTACTTTTTGTATGATTGCCCCTGGCTGTTCGCACTTTCCGTCGTGAGGCATGAGGATCATTACGCTATGCTGAATATGAGCACTTTGCTGGAGTATTCCCATGCGTCGTCATCTGCTGATCATTGTTGAACTGGCACCCGAGTTTCGACTGCAATTGGAACGGGCTGGCTTTTATGTGCACACCGCGACCTCGGTGGCGGATTGGGTCATGCTAGCGCCAAATATTGCTGCCAAGATCCAGGCTGTACTCACCAACGGTTCTACGGGGCTTAGCAGAGACGAAATGGCTATGTTGCCAGCCCTGGAGATCATCTGTGCGCAGGGCGCTGGCTATGAGAATGTTGATGTTGTTGCAGCGCAAGCGCGCGGCATTATTGTGACCCACGGTCCCGGTACCAATGATGCCTCGGTCGCTGATCACGCCATTGCGTTGCTGATGGCGATTGCTCGTGGGATCCCGCAGGCTGATGCGGCAGTGCGCAAAGGCGAATGGAAGCAAGCACGGCAAGCGCGGCCCATGATCTCCGATAAAAAGCTTGGCATTCTTGGGCTAGGCAACATCGGTATGCAAATTGCTCACCGAGGAGCCATGGGGTTTGGCATGCCGGTGGCTTACCACAATCGTAGGCCGCGCGCAGACACACCTTACCTCTATTTCCCGACCTTGATTGCCTTGGCGGAGTGGGCTGACTTTATGGTTATCGCGACGCCAGGCGGCAGCGCTACCCGGCATATAGTGGACGCAGCCGTGTTGACGGCTCTCGGTCCCAGCGGATTTTTGATCAACATTGCCCGCGGCAGTGTGGTGGACACGTTAGCCTTGATTGATGCTCTCAAACACCATCGGATTGCTGGCGCCGCGCTGGATGTGGTGGAGGGTGAACCCACGGTACCTATCGAGTTAACCCAGTCTACCCATGTGATTCTGACACCGCATATTGCAGGACGATCACCTGAAGCGATAGCGGCAACGGCGCAGTTGGTTCTCGATAATCTCAACGCATATTTTCGCGGGGAGCCGGCAATTACGCGGGTTGTTCTCCCAATGCCTTTAACCAAATAATGAACGCATCAATTTTTGGCCACTGGCGGTCGGAAAGCGTCGACACATAGTAGTGTTGATCGCATTTCAGCTCCATTTTGGGGAAGGGTGCCACGAGTTCACCGGTACTGAGTTGTTTACCGATCAAACGTTTACGACCCATAGCAACGCCGACATGGTTCATGGCCGCAGTGACGGCCAGATCGGATCGATCGAATCCTATGCCCGGAGATGTATCCAGATTTACGCCGAAATGCTGCGCCCAACTGTGCCATTCATCGGTACCGGAGTCATAGCTCCAGGCTTGCCGATCATGGAGCAGAGTACAATGGGAGAGGTTGCCTGGAAAGTTGACCAACTCAAATTTATTGGCGTACTCCGGGCTACATACGGGAATGATCGCCTCATCCATCAGGTATTGATAATGGAGCTGTGAAGACGGCGTCGCATCAAAATACACCGCCAGATCGATCCCCGCCCGCTGGAAGTTCACATTTTCATTACCGGTTAGAATGGTCAGATTAATAGCAGGATAACGGCGAGAGAAATCCGCCAGTGCCGGCACGATCCAACACTGGGCAATCGACGGCCGTGAGTAAACGGTTAACGACCCTGACAACGCCTGATTTTTGATATCCAAAATCTCTTGGTTCAGAGTACCGAATGAAGACTTCAGCGCCCAAAAAACCCGTTTGCCTTCTGTGGTGAGTTCCACCTTACGATGAGAGCGGACAAACAGCTGAATACCCAGGTTTGCCTCAAGTTGATTAATGTTATGACTGACCGCGCTAGGACTGACTGAAAGCTCATCAGCTGCCATCGCAAAAGATTCATGACGCGCAGCGACTTCAAACGTATACAACCGTGATAATTGCCAACCATTAAGTGAACGATGTTGACCTGTTAGCAGGTGATTTACCGCCATAACGCCCCCTGGAACTTAAAAAATATCTGCGCTTAGCGCACTAGTCTGGTGAGTAAACTTGACCCATGTCGCTAAATTGCACCATTTCTTGGCGTAAGTCACTCGTTTGATTCTGTTTTACTCATGTGAGCGTGGATTTTTATCGTTTGTCACCGATCGCCGTTTTCCTGTCCAATGAAGGCAGGTTAATTGCAGGGGATAGAGGCTATGGATTCACACGTTTGGGTTGCTGTCACGCTGATCGCCAGTATTGCGCTTATCATTTTGACCATCGTTAAATTTAAATTTCACCCATTTTTGGCGTTGTTGCTAGCGAGCTTTTTTGTCGGTGGCATGATGGGCATGGGACCGATTGATATGGTCAATGCCATCGAAAATGGCATTGGTAGCACGTTAGGTTTCTTGGCTGCTGTCATAGGATTGGGCACCATCCTGGGCAAGATGATGGAGGTTTCTGGTGCGGCAGAGCGAATTGGTATTGCGCTGCAGCGTTGCCGTTGGCTTTCTGTCGATGTCATTATGGTGTTGGTCGGCTTGGTTTGCGGCATCACCCTGTTTGTTGAAGTGGGTGTGGTTTTACTGATCCCATTGGCATTCTCTATCGCCAGAAAAACCAATACCTCATTGCTGAAGTTGGCGATTCCTTTGTGTACTGCGCTAATGGCGGTGCACTGCGTCGTTCCTCCTCATCCAGCCGCGTTGTTTGTAACAAACAAGCTGGGTGCAGACGTGGGCACGGTGATTGTCTATGGGCTGATCGTCGGGCTGACGGCATCACTGGTCGGGGGGCCGTTGTTCCTGAAATTGCTGGGTAAACGCTTGCCGTTTAAAGCGGTACCGCCAGAGTTTTCAAATCTGGCCGTGCGGGAAGAACATACATTACCATCCCTTGGCGCAACGCTGTTTACCGTTTTGCTGCCGATCGTGCTGATGCTTGTTAAAACGGTCGCTGAGCTGAATCTGAGTAAAGAAGGGCACTTGTTTGCTGCAATGGAGTTTATCGGTAACCCGATTATCGCCATGTTTATTGCTGTGTTCGTGGCTTATTACGTGCTTGGGATACGCCGCCATATGGGGATGAGCGCCCTGTTGAGCCACACAGAAACCGGTTTTTCTTCTATCGCCAATATCTTGTTGATCATCGGTGCTGGCGGGGCATTCAATAGTATTTTGAAAACCAGCGGGTTAGCGGACACCCTGGCACTGATGCTGTCCAACCTGCATATGCATCCGATTCTGCTGGCTTGGTTGGTTGCACTCATTTTACATGCCGCCGTGGGCTCCGCCACCGTTGCCATGATGGGGGCGACAGCGATTGTCGCGCCAATGTTGTCGCTTTATCCCAATGTTAGCCCGGAGATTGTGACGATTGCCATTGGCTCTGGCGCCATAGGCTGTACCATCGTGACGGATTCGTTATTCTGGTTGGTGAAGCAATATTGTGGTGCGACGCTAAATGAAACCTTCAAATACTACACCACAGCAACCTTTATCGCTTCAGTATTGGCACTGGGAATGACCTTCTTGCTTTCATATGTAATCTGAAACTGAGCCGGTAAGGACTGTATCTATAAGTGGGTAACAAGATGGATTTAAGTGACAATGTCACCTAAATCCATCCGAATTAATGCTGATTTAGTTGGCTTTCAACCCGTAATAGACCACAAATATCCTGAGTATGTAGGCTACAGAGAATCTGCCTGGCAGATAGCCATGTGACAATGTCACAAAAACCTTTCCTGTTGTTCCAAATTAGAATGCATTGTTCAGTTAAGGCATCTTGATACACAGCCACGTAAAAGCCTCATTTTATGCTTTCAATAGATGCTTATAACGGTGCGTTTTGGTGAATTCTGCAAGGATAATACAGCCAACATTTCTCAGATTTCACGTAGCGCGATCAAAAAAGAGCGGGTTTTGAGGCTATATTTAAGCCAGTAACCAAGGGTTGAGGCAGATAACAGTAAATTTATGTCCGGTCATCATAAAATTCCGTCGATTCAAGCACATGTTGAAAATATGGGAGGGTAAATGACACATTCTTCAGCAGGGAAAATCATCTCATTATATGAGCAGCATGCCGAAGCCTGGGAAAAACTACGACCAACGGATCTCTTTGAGCAGCCATGGTTGGACAGATTTTTGAGTTTGGTGCCAGTAACCGGGAAGTTATTGGATATCGGATGTGGGAACGGCATGCCAATTGCTGCATATTTTAGTCAGCGGGGTTTCGACGTTATGGGGATTGATAGTTCGCAATCGATGATTGATGCATGCCAGAAAAAATTCCCACATCAGCAGTGGCGCGTGATAGATATGCGCACATTAGCGCTCAATGAAATGTTTGATGGGCTGATCGCCTGGGATAGTTTTTTTCATTTACCGCGTGATGACCAACGCCAGATGTTTAAAATTTTCGCAGCACATGCCAAGAGTAAAGCGGCATTGATGTTTACCAGCGGCACCAGCGATGGCGAAGCTATTGGCGAGTTTCAAGGGGAGCCGCTGTATCATTCAAGTTTGTCGCCAACAGAGTATCAGCAGTTGCTGCATGAAAATGGCTTTGATGTCGTGAATATGGTTTTTGAAGATCCTGAATGCCAAGGTCGTACAGTGTGGCTGGCGCAAAGAACAGCCTGAACATTACATGGATGAAGGCCATGACAAAGCCAAAACTGTAGATATCACGTAACGCCACCTTGGTGCGCATAATGTATATTATGTTAAATAACCTACATTGATTAATAACTTCATGAGTCGCTCTACCCATGCTACAAATCAGACAGTTACCTTTTATGATAATGCTCGCGTTTTTGTTGTTATGTTCATAGTAGATTTTGGTTCATGTTTGTTATGTTGTCAGGACTGATCATTCATGTTCTCACTGACCCAGCTCGATGTGCCTGGTCACCGACGCCAGTGGATGTTAATGGATATGGTAACCTGCTTGCCTCTTCTCTATCCATTGCGTTACTGCGTTGATCACCTCGGCTTTCGTTCGTTATCAACCCAGTCAGCATCACTCCAGGCTATCAAGTTCTTCTATGAGTTCTGTTTGCAGAAACACAGTGTGACGTTTTGCCACAGTTTCAATGTATCCATGCACAATCCAAAGATTGCCATTGACGAAATGACAACATTTTTTCACTACCTAGAGTCTGGACGCTCCACGCCCTCTGGTGTAATAGCTTTCCTCTGTCAGTTACAGCAAATGCTTTGCGCGCACGGGCCGTTATCCGATTCATTGAGTTCTTAATCAGTACCTATATATCTCCAGTTTATCAGTCTGGCTCCCCAAAAGAGTTATCACTAATGAAGCAGCGTGGTTTTACCCGAACCGGCAACAGCGAATATCACTCTCTTATCCATGCTAGCGCCTCCTGGATATAGTCGGGTACGATCAGCTCTGGGCCGTATTGCTGCAAAAGCCGGAATGCCGCTTCTGCCTTATTGGCTAGCATATAGGCCTGTA
>NZ_BCTT01000001.1 GCF_001590905.1 Serratia grimesii NBRC 13537 | reverse complement strand
GCTTTTAACAGCTTGGCCTACAACTTGATAGATATCATCAATTCTAGCTCCAGGTTTTGCTACCCCTTTTACTTTAGAACAATATTTACAGTGCGCCTCCTGGATATAGTCGGGTACGATCAGCTCTGGGCCGTATTGCTGCAAAAGCCGGAATGCCGCTTCTGCCTTATTGGCTAGCATATAGGCCTGTACTGTAAGCGTTCGGCGATGCCCGCCGAACAGTGATTCACACATGGCGATATTATCCTGGTACAAGTTAATTTCGAATGTTGATATTTTATTTAAAAATCATCTAATAAAATAATCATTCGTTAACAATTACTCGAAGTTTAACGCCCGTTACATCATCTATATATGCTTCCGTTGCGCCAAGAACAATAAGTTGTTCACGGGACATAACCTTTTTAGATACTGCAGGTTGTACAACTGTAATTCCCAAATTAAAAGTTGAATATCTGGAAATCTTCGCGAGGTGAATTAAATCCTCATACTTTCCCTTGTTAATCCTTGAAGGTAATCCTTTAGCAAGACGACCTTTCTCTCTTTCCATTAACCGCAGGATAAGTTGCTCTTTGTTAGAAAACCACCTAACGCTTTTAACAGCTTGGCCTACAACTTGATAGATATCATCAATTCTAGCTCCAGGTTTTGCTACCCCTTTTACTTTAGAACAATATTTACAGTGGTACAAATGGATGATTAATTCCATATCATTGATGTTTTTGATTGCAACAATATCTGCCACTTCGCCAGAACCATCGTCGTCAAATATAAAATCATAATTATTCGAAATTTTTTTAATGGTATGATATTGAATTGATTGAGGGAGTCTCGAGGAAGTTTGTGACTCAACAGATATATCCACCCCTGTCCATTTCCAATCTTCAACATTGTCAAGAGAATACAAATACTCGTAATCTTCATGAGGGAGGACTCTCAACCCTCCGTCAATAAAGGAAGTGTCCTCTAAGAATAGAATTGGCGGATATTCATTTAAAAAGTCCTTTAACAACAATATTTTCTCACCAAACTCTATCTTCAAATTATCACTTGACTCAAACTCTATTTGACCTTTGGCAGTAAAAGTACCTATGATACTACAGGCGTTATCTTTGGTTTTTAATTCTAAATGAAATGATTTTTTATCTATTGGCTGTCCATTAGCTAAAGAAAGCTCACAATATAAAAAATTCTCGTCCCAATTATCTGTTGATATTTTTATTTTTTGTTCATTCCGTCTTAAAATCTCATTAGGCCACTCAACGGCAATTATTTCTAAACTTGGTAATTTATCAATTTCATCCATGCGCATGGCAGTAGTAAAAACAGCGTTAGTATCGATGGTGTCATCAAGTATTTTTTTCGCTTGTTTATCGCACCACAATATCCATTTCTCAATGGAGTCGCTATCCATAGACCATATTTTACCTTTATGAGATCCACCAATGGTAACTAATTTCCCATCTTCGTATCCTTTACCGAATATATTAGATTTTGTGGCTCTTTTCGCCTCTACATCAGGAATCTGCTCATTAATTTCGGTCCCTGTATGCATTGAGTAACGTAACCCTTTTCTATTCTTATTCAAGCCTACATTCTGGAGTTTTAATCTTTTTATTCCAGAAAAAGTTCTAAACACCCTTTCCCCCTGAATACGGAGTGCGCTTGGCGCAATAATTTTAACAAGCTTTGTTACCAAACCATCTTTGGCAGAGGAGTGAATGAATAGTAATTTTTTGTTTTTATTATAATAAGCAATGTAGAGGTCCCAGGACTCATCAAATAACTCTTTAGAGTCTGTCCAGCCAACTGCTGTAAGAGCTTTAACAGAAAATATAAGCAAGTTCTCCTCATCATTGACTATTGAATCGAAAACATTAAAATTTCTTCCTCCATTTTTTAATATCCTTTCAGGATTCCAGGTGGATAAATTCATGCTAAAAATCACGGTACTTATATTTGGAGTTAATCCAAGTTCAAGTAATTTCCCAGGATTGGAGAACCCAGACTTAAAGTTTTCATAATCTTTTTCATCTTGAATCTTTCGCGAACTGATATTGCTTATAAGGACATTCCAATCAGAGTCTTCTCTGTATAATTCATCTAGGCTTTCCCCAACATCAACATTAGCTATGTTAGCAACAAATTTGGCATCGCCAACTCCAGCCGTATTACGTGTAAACCGCCCTGTGAATTGAAGCATGACATTTATACTCTTATGAGGATCATGTATTGCCGAAATCTTAAGTTGTGGCAAATCGAAACCCTCTCCAAGCATATCAACACAGACAATAACCCTATGTTTGCAAGCTTTGATATCTTCGATTACCTGTTTTTTCTTTTTAGTTGTGTTGTTAATAATGATTGGATTTAAATCAGGGTGTTTTTCATAAAAAATGAAAATTTCTTTTGCACGAGCTATCGTAGAAGCTCTTGCCATGATTATATGATTAAGTCCTGAGGAAAGATCACTTCTTAATAATGATATGGCTTTCTCTGCAATTTCTCTGTCTGCGTTATCTTCAATAAACTCTCTAACAGGATGAAACTCTATAGGTTTAAAGTAATTGTCTTCCTGGGCCTTTCTTAAGGGGTAATTAAATATTATCCTCCCTTCCAGTCTTGAACCATCAGTTCTAAATGGAGTTGCAGTAAACTGGAATATTTTATTTTTTCTGAATAGTTTTTTAATTCTAGCCCAAGTTGCCGCTGTAACATGATGTGCCTCATCAATAATTAGGTGAGAGCATGCCTTAGTAAGCTTGGAAATATTACCATCGGAAAAGTGACTCAGTGCAGCAGCAGAGGCGACAATGACATTGGAATTGATGATTTCACTTAACTCATTTTCATCGTTCACTCCGTGGTTAATTATAGCAACTTTTGGATTCTCAATTTTAGTATTTATCAGACCAAACTTCCTTAGTAGTTCATACTCTAAAAATTTCTTTGATATTTGAGTTCTTAAAGCATCGGAAGGTACAACCACCAAGGTTTTATCAAACTTCCCAGCAATAATTATCGAAAGGATAGTTTCTGTTTTTCCAGTTCCAGTTGGCATAACTATTGTGGCCGAGGTGCTACTATCAGATCGCTCATGCCCTAACGCAGCATGAATCCCGCCAATTTGCGGTGGGCGTAACCCCGCCCTATTATTATCTTCATCTTCTTCCTTGAATATGAAATCATTAGCCTTCCAAGTATTTAGTATCTGCAAAGGAGTTAAAACTTCATCTGTTGAAGATATCCATGAAACACTACTTTTACCAACTTTTTTTACATATAAATTATTCACAGCATAAACTCCTTAGACTATATTATTAATGTTTTTTAATAAAAATAAGTCGACAATGGTATTCCCCTCTTTCACAAAACGCCACATCAGCATGTTTGTCAGCAATTCTATTATAAAGCTACTAACTCGAGTTTGTTCTTAATCAGTGAGGTGATGATCAGAATCAAGCTTGGTTAGGTTAAGTTCAATGTTTTTTCCTATGATAGAAAACCCAAAGGACTTATAAAAAATTGTTAGCCTCTCAATTTCTCCGACCATAACACCAAAGATTTTTTTAACACCTAATGAAGCAGCTAACTCAATAGATTTTTTTAGAAGCTCCGTACCAACACCTAGATTTCTGTAGTTTTCAAAAACAAAAATATCGGCCAATTTTAAATTAGCACCATCATATTGAGTAAAGTTCAAATACCCCAATTTATTCCCATTCGACATGGCCTTGATAAGAATAATTTTATCAAAATTATTTGTGAGAATGGTTATATTTTTAATTTTTTCAGGAGATAATGTCATGGATGATAAACTTTTATTGAATGGGAATTTCATACAACACCTCAACACTGTATTTTCATGTATTTTTAGTGCGAACTAAAGCAACCCAGAATAAGTATAATTCATTTCATATAAAAACCATCTGTATATGCAGCGCTATCAAAATAAAGTCTTATATTTTTTGCGTTCGAAGTCCTTCATTGACTATCCCAACTTATTTCTGATTATTCGTGTGGCCTGAGCATACTGTAATAGCCGGTGAGTTACGCCTATCCTCTTTCTTGTCGGACGTTAAAATCCGATTTAGTGTCATTATTAATTTTTTTCATGTTCTTGAGTTTATCTAACAATTATTATGTCTTTTAAACTCATTACACATAGCATTAAATGCATTTGAAATTAAAATCATTGGAATAATAAATAACCGTTATTTACTTTGGCTTGTGAACGCTACCGCCCTCAGAGATATAAACTCTACTTATGGTCTTATTATGTCTAAATGTTACCAATAAAAAAGATATGATCAATAGATCAATCGGATAATTATGAAAAATAGGGTTGAACCTACCAGCGCAAGGTTTACACATGGTTCATGAACATAGACTGTAGATTAGGGATGGGAAACGACTATAAAACATCCATTCTTAGGTGGTTCATGAAGTTGATTGTGAGTGAATAAGGTGAATATTGGATAAATTTTATATATAACAACATGATAAATAAATTAGACTTATGAACTGAATAGTAAGTCAACATAAGTTAAATTGCATTGATAGCTACGCACCAGGCTGTCCATTCCGGCTATAACTCGCCTCACCTTTCTCTTTAGCGGTTCTGTCAGCAACCAACGTCAATTCATTGGTGATTATTTGTGGCTCAACATTTACCGTGTCAACAACTCGTCGGCGTGCCCTGATGAAAACGCATCTGCCATTGATCGCCATTGTCTTTTGCAGATAACAACCAGATCGATGAGCGCAATGTACATCGAGTAACACCACCATCATCACTGCGATGAAAGCTACGATACGTCAGCAATACCGCACCTTCGGCAATGATGGCTAGCTTAAACCCTTCGGAATAAATCGATGCCTGACCACGTTCTATTTGAAGTGCTGCCAGAGTTTGCTGTTTATCATAGTAATTACCTGAACGCCCAATCTCTTTAAATTCATCATGCAGCAACTCACTAACCGACGTGATGCTGTTTCTCGTTGCTGGCTGGTGCAGCTTAACTTCCAGGGATTGGATTAATGCCAATAGTTGTGTCGAATCGGTCAAAACACCCTCCTTTTTTTGATCGCGCTACGTGAAATCTGAAAACATTTGGCACTAATCCCTCTGCAGATCTCTTCAAAACGCGCCATGCCAACCTACCTTTATCACTGTCAGATCAGCGATATGTTTAGGATCGGGGCCATCTTGCCCAATGCTTAACGTACCGCTTCCGGTTGTTAAAGAGATCATGGGGTTGTTGGTAATGAATAAAGCTAATTTTTGTTCATTATAAAATTCCTCATCAGGATAGGTCTGTCAATAGTCACGTTGAGTACACAATGCCCATTAAATAACAGCTTATAAGATCTACTTTATGTGACGTCGTCACTTTTATCGTGTTTTTCATTCTCGATGATCACTGATTTTGATGTATAAAATTAATTGCCAAAGCAACTGTTGCCATTTAATCTATATGCACTGTTTATTGAGGTCCCCCATGTTATCAAAAGAAAAATCCCTCTATGCCCTCACCAATGCACTGCAACCGGTTCGCCGAGTGTGGAAGCAAGCTGCGACGTTGGTGATAGCAAAATCCGGCATCTCTATGTCGCTGGCAACCGTCGTGGTATGGGTACACCGCAATCCGCAAGGTATTAATCAGCGCGATCTGGCGGAAGAAGTCGGCGTCAATCCTGGTGCGCTGGTGCGCCTGCTGGATCAGGCATCGGCGCTAGGCTTTCTTGAACGACAGGAATCGGCAGGCGATCGTCGGTTTAAAACCCTACGTATCCTGCCTGCCGGTGCCGAATTGGCAAAAAAAATCGAAGCCGCAGCGGACAAACTGCGGGTCGAGCTGATGCACGACGTGCCGTTGGAAGATATCGAAACTGCCACACGCATTCTGCGTCTGTTCGAAGATCGCGCCAGTCAATACCTGCAACAAGCTGGCAATGAGGAATGAGAGTAGGCAAACCGCAACTGTTATATGCAGTGAAGCTATTTATTTCGGCCATGTTGGCCTTTGCGCTGGCGGAAAACATCGGTCTGCAAAATCCCTATTGGGCAATGGTAACCTGCTGCGTGCTGAGCAATCCGGTCAGTGGCGCCGTGCGCGCCCGTGCTACCTACCGTTTTTGCGGCACCCTATTTGCTGGCGTGCTGACGCTGGCGATCTCGGCATTTCTCAGCAACACCCCGGTGCTGTTGATTGCTGTTGCTGGCTTGTCCTCTTCGGTGATGCTGAGTATCTCTTACCTCGACCGCACGCCGCGTGCTTACTTCTTTCAGTTGGGCGCCATCACCATGATGCTGGTTGCCATTGCCTACATTAACCACCCAGACACCATGTTCACTATGGTGGTAACCCGCGTCACAGAGATCTGCCTAGGGATCCTGGCGGTAACGCTGGTAGACAGCGTGCTGTTCCCTTCGTCTTTGGCGCCAGTATTGCGCACACGGTTGAAAGGCTGGTTATCTGACCTGGAGAGTTGGCAAAAAGACAGTCTCGATGGCAATACTGGCGACGTACAGGCCGAAGCGGATCGCATTCGCTTGTTGAGCGATATCGCTTCGTTTAATCAGATGATGACCACTCTCGGTTATGACAGTTCGGTCGATAAAAGCACCCGCCAGGCGGCAATATCGATACAGCAGCGAGTATTGCAAATCGTGCCACTGCTTTCTTCCATAGGTAGCAGCATTGCTGCTTTGCCAATAAGCCTACGTCCGGTGCTGCGCCCCTGGTTGGATGGTGTACGTCATCAGGCCGGCGAAAATACGCAAAAATCTAAGCCCTTGATCGCCCTGTTACCCTCCGACGAATTACTTTCGCCGTGGGAGAAATTGATTGTCGACGAACTGGTGGAACACATCGATCAATGGTTGACGCTATGGACCGAGGTTCAACAATTGAATGCTTTTCTTGATGGCGAACCCTTGCCTGCGGTACTTCAGTCGCAGATGATGCGCAACCGCGTATTCTCACCGCCGCCAGATACTGGCATGGCAGTACGTATGTTCGCTGGTATTTTGACAACCTACATCCTGCTGTGCGGCTTATGGTATTTCACTGGCTGGGAACAGGGTGCCAACATGGTGCTGATGGGGATCGTCGCTATTGCTTTCTTCGGTTCTGGCGATAACCCCGGTACCACCATTGCGACCTTTGGACGTTTCGCTGCCATCGCCATGGCCCTTGGCGCCCTGCTCAGTTACGTGTTGTTGCCGTTGGCCGGAGATTACGGCAGCTTCCTGGTTGTGATGGGCCTTTTTCTATTGCCACTGGGTGTGTGGGCTGCAAGCAATCCGCTGGCTACGCTTGCGATCGCGCTGTCACTCAGCAACGTCAACTTTCAGGGGCACTACGCAGCAAACAATATGGGACTGTATCTGGAAAGTACCACAGGTACGTTGATCGGCGTCTATGTCGCTTTCTTGTGCGCGGCGCTGTTCCGACGCTGGGGTACCGACCAGGCAGTCGTTCGGTTGATGCGACAAGATGCTCACGAGATGCTGCGCATCAATCGGCACGTTTCCGAACGAGACTTGCAGCGCTATCAGGCACGGACCTTAGATCGCATTACAGCCCTGGGAAGTCGCTTGTCCGCCATCGGTCAGTCCGATCGCAGTCCGCAGCTGTTGGTCAGATTAAAGACCGGCATCGATCTGATTCGGTTGCAGCAAGCCGGTGAATTCAACAACGGTACTGTGTGGCTCGCTGGGTTACTTACTGCGTTCCGCCAACTATCCCTGTCCGCAGAAACACCGTCGACGCTGTTGAGCCAGATCGACGCTGGGCTGCAACAAGCCTGGCAGCAAAATGACCGGCGTATGTTGCGGCCGCTCACGCGACTACGGTTGCTGCACTTCCCTACGGCTTTGCACTGGACCCCATAATATGATTGGTGAAATCAATATTGATGGCGTTTTCATTTCGCCGCTGCTGCTGTGTTTGGTATGCGCATTTTTCCTGCGCATGGTGCTGTCATGGATGTTGAGTGTCGCGGGGGTCTACCGTTTGGTGGCACAGCGCCCATTATTCGACACCGCCTTATTTCTCATTTTGGCCGGACTGTTTTTCTATGGCCTTAAATTGTTAACTACTCCCTGAGGATTCCATGTTTCGTGAACGTACCGTCGTCCTTCTGCGCCCCGCGCTGACCCTTATTGCCGTGTTGGCCGCGTTATGGGTGTTGTGGCAGCTTTACCTCTATTACACCTATGCGCCGCAAACCCGTGACGGCAAGATCCGCGCCGACGTGGTGCCATTGGCTACGGATGTCTCCGGTAAAGTGGACACTGTACATATCCACGATAACCAGGTGGTGCACAAAGGGCAGCTTCTACTCACTTTGGATAAAGTGCGTCTACGTAACGCGCTGGAACAGGCAGACGCCGCCGTGGAACGCGCCAGCGTACAATTGGCTTCCTCACGACGTGAGAACCAGCGTTATCAGGCATTGCAATCGGCGATTTCGCAGCAGGAGCGCGACAACCACCGTGATGCACAGTCGCTGGCCAAGGCCAATCTGGACCAAGCCCTGGCCGATCAGGCGTTAGCACGTATCAACCTGCAGCGTGCCGATCTCTATGCGCCGGTAGATGGTGTCATCACCAACTTCTCTTTACGGCCTGGTGCCTACGCGACCGCAGGCCAGCCGATCATGGCATTGGTAGATTCCAACAGCTTCTACATTGCCGGATATTTCGAGGAAACCAAACTGGGGCAAATTCAAAACGGTGATAAGGTCATTATTCGCATCATGGGTGAACAACGGCCACTGTATGGCCATGTCGATGGACTTTCCGCTGGCATCAATGACAGTGAACGCACCACTGCCACTGGCAATCTGCTCGCTAACGTCAATCCAACCTTCAGCTGGATCCGTTTGGCTCAGCGTATTCCGGTGCGTGTTGCCATTGATGAAGTGCCCAGCGGCATAACCTTGATCGCCGGGCGTACGGCAACGGTCAGCCTAAGTGAAATGCCCCCACAGTAGACGAGCTTACAGTGCAGTTTTAAGCGTGCAATTCTGCAACTGTCATAGTAAAGACAAGCTCTTCATGGCTGTTGTTGGCATATTGGTGTGGAAAATCCGTTTTGGCTACGGCTGAACAACTGGCTGGAACGATCAACGTTGTATCGCCGACAGAAAGTTGGAGTGTCCCTTTTTCCACATGCAACAGCTCACAGGTGCCGACAGGATGCCCAGGAGAAGAAAACTGTTCACCAGGATGCATGTGCCAACGCCAGAGTTCAACCATATCCGGACCACTGGTGCCAGCCAGCAATCGGGCACTTCCCCCCTTTTCGCCTGTCCATAAAATTGGGATCTCCTCTTTCTGGATCAGATGCACCGGCGGCTTGCTGGCCACATCGACAATATCTGCCACCGACAACCCCATAGCCGCCGCGATCTTACACAGCATGGCAATGCTGGGGTTGGCCTGGCACTTTTCGATTTCTACCAGCATGCCCTTACTGACACCGGCACGTCGTGAAAGCTCATCGAGTGAAAGTTTTTTTTGTTTACGAAAGGCTTTAATCCGCTCAGCGACGGCTTCGCTGACTAAATGAATGTCCGCACCAGAGTCGGTCGATTTATTGACTTTATTGGTCATTGGTCGATATCATGAAATAAATTAGTCATTATAGGATTATCCGATGTTTTCTGTTATTCCGTCAATTGATACCGATATTGCCAATATGGCTCCGGGTTTTCGGGCGCTCAGCATCCTGGTTAAAGCCGCGGCAGTAACCCATCCTGAGATGGGTGAGCTTGCGCTAAAACAGGCCTGCCAAGCGGTTTCCGTTGGTGAACCTGAATGGGCAGAAGCACACTTGGCAGCATGGGCCGAAGTATTCAAACGCTTTGGTGCTAAACCTAAGCGCACCCCCTGTTCTGCCGAAGCACTGCGTAAAAGAGTGCTCCGTGATGGTGAACTGACGGGGCTCGATCCTATCGTTGATCTTTATAATGCAGTCAGTCTGCGTTATGCCATCCCGGTGGGTGGAGAAAATCTGGCAGCCTATGTTGGCACACCGCGGTTGACCCTGGCAGACGCAAGCGAACAGTTCGATACCATGAAGGAAGGTTTGCCTGCTTATGAGTCACCAGAATCTGGCGAAGTGATATGGCGTGATGATGTGGGCGTGACCTGCCGGCGATGGAACTGGCGCCAAGGTGTAAGAACGCGCCTCAGTGTAGAAAGTCAGCAGATGTGGTTTATCCTGGAAAGCCTGCCAGAAATGCCCTTATCAGCATTGCATGACGCCGGTGATATGTTGATTGAGGGACTGTTGGCGATGATGCCTGGGGCGGAAATCCAACGGCAACTTATTGGGCCGGGAGCCTAGCACAAATAAGCAATCTTGGTAGTTTGGCGGGCAAATGCCCGCCTGTTCGCGGTTGTAAATGGTTAGGTCAAATGCGTGTCCAGGAACGGTATCACCTTGTCCAATGCTGCACGAACCGCTTCGGGTTTGTCGTACAGTTCGTAATGGGAAAAGTCAGGCAGTGAAACCAGCTCGCGGTGTTTCGATACTGTCGCCCTGCCATACACCTCCATGCCATCACGGAATGCACCAAAGGCACCGACTTTCTCACCAACGACAACCATCATTGGCTGATTGAGCAGCGTTTCTGCAAAAGCAAATGCGTCCCAGGCTAACGTTTTCTGTGCGTGAGAAAACAGCATGCGCGTGGTTCCTCCTGGCTGTTGCCCGCGTGGCGTTTTGTAATAATCCGTGGCTTCAAAAACATCACGCTCTGTCAGACCATGCGTTTTGGCCACTTCTGGATTGGCGGGAAGTAATTCATTGATCTGGAGCTCTCCACCACGTGCTTCCACCGTGCGCTGTGTTGCCATGGCCTGTAACGCACCGAGTGGATCGTAATTGCTGAAGCCTTCGCGGAAGAGTCTGCCTACGTTAACACCTGTGATGCTCACTACCGCCTTGATGCGTTTCTCCGTCAAGGTGGCATTGATGGCATAACCGCCTCCGCCACAAATCCCCAGCACGCCGATACGTTCAGCATCAACATACGGTAAAGTCACGGCATAATCGATAACCCGGCTGATATCTTCTACACGCTGAGTGGGATCTTCAATCCAGCGAGGAAATCCACCGGACTCCCCCTGGAAGCTGGCGTCGTAGGCAATTACCACGTAGCCGGCTTCGGCTAACGCTTTGCCATAAACATTACCCGAAGTCTGTTCTTTGCAGCTTCCGAACGGATGTACACTAACGATCGTCGGGTACTTCTTCGACTCATCAAAGCCCGCCGGTAAATGAATGTTGGCTGCAATGTGCCAAGCCATATCTGCGTTTTGGATTTGAACATTTTTCATTACAGTGTCTCCTCAAAGAACGGAGCCAGGACAGAAACGGCCTCTGTGACATAGCCTTCTCCATCGTACATATCCATATGGTTAGCACCTTCGACAATGTGGTAACGCTTATCATCGCTGGCTGCGCGGTCGTAGATATCGTCACTCATCCATTTACTGCCAGCCACGCTACCGGCCACAATCTGTAGCGGCTGCGTCAGGTAGACTTCTGCCATGTGGTAAGCGTCATACGTGATAATTTGGTTCAGACTGCGGAGTGTGGCGAATCCAGGTGCAGTCGGACATTGCGCTCGCGGCGTGTGGTAATACTCCCAGGCCTGGCGCAACTCCTCATTTGGTGCATCAGCTTCCTTCATCGGTGCCAGCGGCATGGTGCCGATATCGGTACTGTTGGCATCTTGTGTACGTGCATTGGAACCCACCTCCACTAATGGCAATGCATCAATGGAGCTCACATTATTTTCCCAACCGTTACGGAACATAGAACCGATATTGACTGCGCTGACGGTACCGATAGCCTTGATGCGGCGATCCTGAATGGCGGCATTAACGGTATAACCAGCCCCAGCACAGATCCCCATGGCACCGATGCGTGCGTTGTCGATGTAAGGTAGCGTAGTCAGATAATCAATCACCGCGCTGACGTCTTCGGTACGAATGTAAGGGTTTTCCAACTGGCGTGGCTCACCGCCGCTTTCGCCCTGATAAGAGGCATCATAGGCTATGGTGACAAAACCCTGCTCTGCCAATTTTTTGGCGTAAGTGCCAGCGGTTTGCTCTTTAACACCACCACCAGGATGTGAAACGACAATCGCTGGATATTGACGGTTTTCATTAAACTCTGGTGGGAAATAGATAACAGCGGATAAAGAGATCATCGGGTTGTTGGTATTAATGAAGCTTATCTTCTGGTTCATCATCACGCTCCTCATAAGTATTCGGCGGTCAGTAAGACTTTTGTTTTCTACTGACTGATGGCATGAGTCATCTTAAGACTGGACATTCATTTTGATTAGCGGGGATAATCAGATTTCAGTTATAAGTTGGGCTTATAAAATGATAAAAGAGAACCTCAATGATCTGGTCACCTTTATGGCGGTCGCTCAGGAAGGGAGCTTTACTCGCGCAGCAGCAAAAGCGGGTACGTCGCAATCTGCCGTCAGCCAAACGATCAGCAGTCTGGAACGTAGGCTACAGCTTAAACTTTTGAACAGAACCACCCGAAGTCTTACGCTGACTGATGCCGGAGAGCGACTGCTCAGCCTTATTGGTCCGGCTATCGAAGAGATCTCATTAGGGCTTGAACAATTAGCTGATCTGCGAGAAAAACCTACTGGTACGGTGCGTATTTCGGCCGATGAGTACGCTATTCAACAAATCCTATGGCCTAAATTATCCCCGGTCCTTAAAAATTACCCCGACGTCAAATTGGAACTCATCACGGATTATGGTTTGGTTGATATCGCCAAAGAACGTTTTGATGCGGGCGTAAGGCGTGGTGGTTTGATCGCCAAAGATATGATCGCCATACCCATCAGCAACAAACATCAGATGGTGGTGATCGCCTCCCCGCAGTACCTTGCAACACACAATTCTCCCGCGGTCCCAAGTGAATTACTGACATTTTCCTGCATCAATTTGCTGTTGCCCACGCATGAACCTTTAGCCTGGATTTTTGCCATTGACGGGCAGGAGCACAAACTGCGGGTAAACGGGCAAATCGTCGTCAACGGTATCAACCAGGCGCTTCAGGCTTCTGTTGATGGTTATGGTTTTGCTTTTGTTCCCAAGGTGTTAGCACAAAATCACATCGATGCAGGCAAACTTGTCACAGTATTGGACGAATTTTGTATCACCTATCCTGAGTACTACTTGTACTACACCAGCCGTTTACAATCCTCAGCAGCATTCAACGTTATCCTCCAGGCGCTCAGACAGACGTCGTAGAACATGCGTTGTTGATGGCGGGTCTCATACATTCCGCTGAATCGGTCAACATGCCAGCCTTTTACTCACTTGAATGCGTGTGTATTTAACTTAATAACGTGACGCTGTCACTAAAATGGAACGCTACTCACCTTTTTAAGTGAATGCCTTACATACGCATAAATCAAAAAACGATTCCTGTATTTCTATCCACGAAATGGCTATTTTATGAGATAGTCAGGCCCCCTTTTTACGCCAGGAAGCCAGTATGTACAGCGCTGAAAAACATATGATTATTGTGGGTGCAGGGATTGTGGGCGCCTCCATTGCTTTCCACTTGGCCACTCGCGGTGTCAAAGTGACTGTCATTGATCAAAGTGAACCTGCATCAGGCGCAACGGGCAGCTCTTTTGGTTGGATCCACACAACCGTGAGCGATGATGCACCAGATATACTTCTTCGTCGCGCTTCGGTGGAAGACTGGCATCGGCTTGAGCAAGAAGTGCCGGAACTCTCGGTTCACTGGGGTGGCGCACTGAGTTACGGTGATGCTTTATCAGGCCAACAAGATAAAGAAAAAATACTTAAACAGTCTGACATTTCCCAACTTGAACCCGCGATGAATGCTCCCCCGCTATGGGCATATTATGCGAAACAAGATGGCGCTGTTGATCCGGAAGACGCTACCCGTGTGCTATTGAATAAAGCCCGGAGTCTTGGTGCAACAGTGAAAACTCAAACCCCTGTAACCGGGTTTATCAAAACGGGAAGCCAAATCACTGGCATTCAAACACCACGCGAAGTAGTAAACGCAGATAGTGTCATTCTGGCTTGCGGAACAGGCATTTCTCCCCTGCTAACAACCATTGGGATCTCGCTCCCGGTCATGGCTTCGCCAGCCATTTTGCTACGATACGGTATCAGTGAACGTGTTGTTAATACTCTGATTTCGGGGAATGATATTGAGGTTCGTCATGCCCGGAATGGCGATATTCTGGCGGCAGAGGATTATCCAGCAACGGGCAGCACAGAAGACGTGGCTTTGGAAACATTAGCAGCAATTAAACAGAGTCTGAAAGGGACGGAATCAGTCCATTTACTCCGACAATCTGTGGGTCAACGTCCGATGCTGCATGACGGTTATCCCGTCATGGGGTTCGTGGGTGGCGTCACAGGCGTTTATGTTGCTGTTATGCACCCTGCCGTGACCTGTGCAGCCACTGTAGGGCGAATGGTCAGTGAAGAACTGATTTCCGGCAAGAACCTGGCCATTCCTGAAATTTATCGACCGACGCGATTTAAAATTTAAGGGTTACTTTCATGGGATTTTTTCACCCGTAATGAACCGCTAACCAAATCGTCGGCCCGCTTAAATCTGTCCATTCAACGCGATGGCGGCTTTGTGCCGGAATATTCACAAAGTCGCCGACGTTCATTACCCGTATCTCCGATTCATGCTCGAACCGCAAGCCGGCAGAACCCTGTAATACGATGACCCACTCACTTTGCGGCTGGCAATACCAGAAGTCCGGCGGGCTTGATTGCCCGGTAGAGATGATGCGTTCAATATGCACATTCGGTTGCGATAACACTGTCTCGAAGATTTCAGCTTCGGCCTTAAGTGCGGCGTCAGGAAAATGTGTGAACATATTCTTCAACATCTTGACCTTCTCCATTGTTGGCTTCGCCCAGTGAAGTCTTTTATCGTGCAAACAAGTGACAATATCATCACGTTATGCCTTGTCAGGACGGATCTTAAACCAGATAGCGTACATGGCGGGCAGGAATACCAAAGTCATGATAGTTCCACCGAAGGTGCCGCCGATCAACGTGTATGCCAGTGTGCCCCAGAATACCGAATGGGTCAGTGGGATAAACGCCAATATGGCTGCCAACGCCGTGAGCAACACTGGACGAGCTCGTTGTACTGTGGCTTCCACCACGGCATTAAACGGATCCATGCCTGCTTTTTGATTATGAGCAATTTGCCCAATCAGGATCAGGGTATTTCGCATTAAAATACCCGACAGTGCTATCAAACCTACCAAGGCGTTGATGCCAAATGGTTGTTGGAACAGCAGTAATGTGGGGACGACGCCAATCAGGCCCAACGGCGCAGTGAGAAACACCATGACCATTGCCGACATAGAGCGTACCTGCAAAATGATGACCAATAGCGTCAGCGCAATCATGATTGGGAATAGTGGCAACATTGCTTTGGTTGCTTTGGCTGACTCTTCAATCGACCCCGCTTGCTCGATGCGATAACCGGCAGGCAGTTGGTCGATTACCGGCTGGAGTTCTTTTAGTATCGCTGTGGAAACATCTGGTGGTTGCAGCCCTTCTGCAATATCCCCTCGCACAGTCATCGTTGGGGTACGGTCGCGTCGCCGCAAAATGGGATCCTCCATCCGTACATCGACTTCACCCACCTGCGACAACGGAATACGCTGCCCGGCAGACCCCACCAGAGTAAAGCCTTCAATCTTGGCGGGATCGCGTCGAATGTCCCCTGCCGCACGTCCTACAACCTGCACGGCACGAATGTCTTCGCGCACCGTAGTAATCGGTACACCTGAGAGCAGAAATTGCAGTTGTTGCGCCACGCTGTTTGACGTTAACCCCACGGCTTGCAACCGGTCTTGATCCAAAGAGAAATGCAGCGTCGGCACGCGTGGTCCCCAGTCGGCATTGACGGTTCTCATCATCGGGCTGGCTTGCAACACGGCCTCGATCTGGCCTGTAATCTCACGCAGTTTATCGGCGTTCGGTCCCATAACACGATACGCAACCGGGAATGGCGAATACGGGCCAAACACCAACTGGGTGACTCTCACTCGCGCTTCTGCGGCCAGTCCATCTGCCACCGCCGCTCGCAGGCGGAATTTTAATGCCTCACGGGCTGACGGGGTGTCGGTGAGCACCACAATTTTTGCAAACGATGGATCGGGCAGCTCTGGCGCCATCGCCAGATAAAAGCGTGGTGAGCCTTGACCGATATAGGACGTAACGATCTTGGCCTCACCTTGTTTTTTCAGCCAGGTTTCAATTTTCTCGGTGGCAACACGAGTCTGCTCGATGGAGGTACCATAAGGCATTTGCACCTCGATCAACACTTCAGGACGGTCGGAGGTGGGGAAAAACTGCTTTTTTACCTGCCCCATAGCAAGGATGGCCACGATAAAGGCGGCAATCACCGCACCGGCCACCCACCATTTACGGGTGATGACACGGGTCAGTAAGCGGCGGAAACGATTATAGTGGCGAGTGTTATAGATTGCCGCGTGCCCGCCTTCAACCTTCTTGATGTCCGGCAACATCTTAACCCCTAAATACGGCGTAAAGAACACCGCAACCCCCCAAGAGGCGATCAGCGCGATACCGACAATCCAAAACATATTACTGGTGTACTCACCAGCCGTTGACTGCGCAAAACCGTTAGGCATAAATCCAATCGCTGTCACCAGTGTCCCCGCCAGCATAGGGGCGGCGGTGTGGCTCCAGGCATAGGCGGAGGCTTTGATACGGTCGTAACCTTCCTCCATCTTCACCACCATCATTTCAATGGCGATGATAGCGTCGTCAACCAGCAATCCCAGCGCCAGTATCAGCGAGCCCAAGGTGATACGATCAAAGTTTTTGCCGGTGGCTGCCATGACGACAAACACGACTGCCAGCGTCAAGGGGACAGCAGCCGCGACGACAACGCCCACTCGCCACCCCATACTGACGAAGCAAACTACCATCACTACCAGAAGTGCAACGAAGAACTTCACCATAAACTCATTAACGGCGGAACGGATATTAACTGACTGATCGGTCACTTTAGTGAACGTCATACCCAGCGGCATATCCGCGTTTATCTTGGAAGTCTCAGCATCAAGCGCCTTCCCTAAATCCAGTCCGTTCCACCCTTCACGCATCACAATACCCAACAGCAAAGCCTGTTCGCCGTTGTTGCGAATAATAAAGGTCGCCGGGTCTTCATAGCCGCGCTCCACTGTCGCGACGTCCGAAAGCTTCAGAGTTCGTCCTTGCGCCACAATGGGCGTGGCGCGAATCTTGGCCAGGGTGTTGAAGGCACCGTCAAGGCGGAGGAAGACCTGCGGTCCGTGGGTGTCAATCGACCCCGAGGGCGTTAAGGCATTTTGACTGTTTAGCGCAGAAAAAATCTCTTGAGGGGTAACCCCCAATGTGGCGAGCCGATCGTGGGAGAATGAAATAAAGATACGCTCGGCCTGTTCCCCAATGATATTGACCTTCTTAACACCGGGTACATGCAGTAAACGTTGGCGTAAAGATTCTGCATCGCGAACCAACAGACGCTGCGGTTCTCCCTTGGCTTTTAGTGCAAACAGCGCAAAGGTCACGTCAGAGAACTCGTCATTGACCATTGGCCCAATGACGCCCGCGGGTAAGTTTTTAGTCTCATCACCCAGCTTCTTGCGTGCCTGATAGAAAACTTCCTGCACCTCGGAAGGCGGTGTTTTGTCTGCCAGTGACACTAGGGTGAAAGCTAGCCCTGGGCGTGTATAAGTCTCGGTGCGGTCATACCATTTTAGTTCCTGCATCCGTTTTTCGAGCGGTTCGGCGACCTGATCCTGCATTTCCTGTGCAGTCGCCCCCGGCCATGCGGTGATAACCGTCATCTGTTTAACCGTAAATGGAGGATCTTCTGCCCGTCCCAGTTCAAAGAACGCAAGGATACCGGCAACTGCGATAAGAAGAATCAGGAACAGCGTAATAGCCCGTTCGCGAACGGCAAGCGCCGAGAGATTAAAGCGTCCTTCACTCATAGACGGCTCCCGGTAAAGCGGATGTCACCCTTACCTGTTCACCGTCTCGCAGCAAATGGGCTCCCAATGCCACAATCTGCTCACCTGCATTAAGATTGCCGGTAACCATCGCGACATCGTCGCTGATGCTAAGGACTTGTATGGGGCGCCAGGATACGGTTGCCTGCTTACCAGCGATAACCCATACGCCGGCCCCCTGGCCTGGATCAAACAGCGCTGCTATGGGGACCTGACGCATTGTCGCCGTACTTTCATTTTTGACAATATCGAGGCTGACGGTCGCTCCTAAGGGCGCCCCTGCCAGCGGACCGTTAAGTACATACCTTGCCTCGAACGTCCGGGTGGAAGGATCGGCGGCATCAGAAAGCAGGCGTAATGTTGAAGGAACCTCTCCCGCGTTGTGGCCATACAATCGGGCCATAGCCACGCTGCCGATGGCCGGACGCAACGTTTCCGGTAGATGTACTATGGCCTCTCGTTGCCCCGCGCGTGCCAGTCGCACTACGGGTTGCCCTGCACTGACAACTTGTCCTGGCTCGGCGAGCGTATCCATCACCACACCATCGGTGTCAGCCAGCAAAACAGCATACTCGGACGCATTATGCGCAACATCTGCCTGAGCTTCTGCGGCGCTGAGTTGCGCCTTTGCGGTATCCGCAGCCGCTTTGATCTGATCATAGGCTGAAGCCGAAACAGCGCCGGTTGTGACTAGCCCACGGTAACGTGTCTCATCGGCAGTCGCCTGCCGAGCCTGCGCCCGGGCGGCCGCCACTGCTTGTTGTTGTGCTCGTGCCTGCAAGCCAAGATCAACCGGATCCAGTCGCATCAGCGGCTGACCGCGCTTGACGGACTGACCGGTATCGACCAGACGTTCCAGTATCTTGCCGGAGACACGGAATCCCAAATCACTTTGAGTTCGGGCGACCACGACGCCGGTGAATGCACGGGAGATATCGACCGCATCTTCAACCACCGCCGTTCTCACTAACGGCGGCTTATTACGTGGATCGTCGACGGTCGATACGTGATCACAGCCCACCAGGCCCAGCGGTAACAGGCAAGCGGCAATGGTGGCAGGTTTGAGCCGAAGCATGGGGTTCCCTTACGTCATTGGCAAGACAAGAACCGCATTCTCCGACTAGTGACCAATTAAGTCAATGGTCACAACTGTATTAAGGCGATAGGCTACGCAATATCAGGGCCGACAATAGCACCGCGGCTTCCCCGGCGGTTTCCAGGTTATATTGCAGCTGTACGGGGTTGATATAGGGACGCATAACCAAATAAATCGCACTGGCGGTTTCATCCAAAGGGGTCTTGCGTTCAAACTCTCCAGACTCACGCCCTTCACGGAGGATTTGTTGGATGATTTGCAACAGATGCGTCTCGTGCGCTGTCACAGACGGCCATTGATCGCGTGCAGCGACGGCGGCGATATCATAGAGTTTTCTGTCATGGAAGAATAAATCGCTACCGGTCTCTGACAAGGCCCTAAACAAGCGTCTCAGCTTCTCTGAAGCAGTAGGTGCGTCGGTGATTGCTGAGTCCACCAGCGCCATAATCATCGCCAGCCGATTTGAACAGATGACCTCGCCAATCGCCTGTTTGGATTCAAAGAATTTGTAGATATAAGCCTTCGAAAAGCCGATAGCTTTAGCCAGATCAGACACTGTGGTTTTTTCATAACCGTAGTGTCCGAAATATTCGGTAGCGGCTGCCACGACCTGATCGCGAACACTGTGGTCCGAGGGGCCCCGCGTCTGTGGTGTATTTATTTTCTCATTCATCGGTATAGCTTATCTCTGTGCGCCTTGATTCACAATGAGTGACTAATTTGTCATTTTGTCACAATAATGTTTTATATCCCTTCTCTGTTGATGGCTCAAGACGTTGCAGTGAGAGGCACGAACATTGGGATGTTCTGAAACTGGCAGGATAGATTGGATGGGTTATATCGGTTCAAAAAACGATGGCAAGCGGATGTCAGCAGGCAAAACCGATCTCTTTCATTAGGTTTTAGGCCGTTTACCGCCCTAAATCAGAACTCCCCGTAGCTTGAACGGGGAATTCCATCAGATAAGCCATGACGCCCACCAGGCCAATCTGATAAGTACAATCCTTAACGGGCCAGTTCAACCCCATCGAGTTCAGAAATCGCCAGACAGAAAACTTCCGTTATGGCTTCTACCGTATACGCGGTTTTGGCCGGGATCATCAACATTTCATGAGACTGAAGAGTCTGGTCCCCTATTTTGAGCTCACCGGACAGGACCATCAATTTAACCCAGCCCGGATGCATGCGGGCCGACTGCTTACTGCCAGCATCAAGTTTCAACAGCGCCGTGTGCCCTTGCGCCTCACGTTTTAAGATATGGTAGTACACCCCGTCGTAAGGCATATTCTCGTAGTGCAATGTCGCCAGTGTTCTTTTATGCATGATAGCTTCCTAGTAATCGGTGACTAGTTGGATCAAGAATCACTATTCCCTAACGGCCATTGGGCCTATTAATAAATATATAGGACGTATGCGTCAGACGCAAAACAGAGCCCAAGATGGTTTTGGTTCTGTTCAAGGAAGGATAGCTGACAAAGATGATTGCGTAGACGATAGAGGATGAGTGAATTTGGCTATCAATGACAAGCCTATTTGGCAACAGTTCGCCCGCAAAATGCGGGCGATATCAGAAATAAATGGCAGTTAAATCAATCTTAACGACGACGTAACAACAGACCGGCCAATAAACTCACACCGGCAAAGATTGACAAGGTAGTGATGGGTTTTTTCCTGACCACATCGCTGATGCAGTTTAGAGCGTCACCATATTTCTCTTGGACTGTCCCAGCAACGTAGCGGGCGGTACCTTCGGCTTGTAACTGTTCATCGCCAGTCATGTCACCTGCCGCTTCTTGCGCCTTACCCACAACTTTGTCCATAACACCATTGATCTTATCGCTGTTCATTATGCTCTCCTGAGGTTAGGTTCACATCGGCGTCTTTACACGCCGATACCTGTACGGGTTCCCCAATATTAATCTGGCAGTCAATGGTTCATAAGGTCAGTTTGCATGGGCAGGACTAGTTCATTTGCACCCTATTTGCCATTTTTAGGCTGTCGCTCGCCGGCAAACAGCCCCCGCTCTCTGGCCCAGACGATAGCTTCGCTGCGGCTATGCACATCAAGTTTGGAATACACCGTAGCCACATGATTGCGAACGGTATTGGGGGCAAGGTTGAGCCGCGTGGCGATTTTCTTGTCCGGCAGGCCTTCGCAGATTAGCCCCAATACATCGCGTTCGCGGGCGGTAAGATCGGTGAAGGAAAATGCAGACAGGTTGGGCTTATTGATACTTTTTACATTAGCCAGTTTCTCGAGCAGAGTTTGACTAAACCAAGACGCATCTTGCATCACTTCCTCGATGGCAACGACCAACTCAAGTTCTGAACGCTTACGCTCAGTAATGTCCATCAGCACGAGCAGGTAACAAGGGGCATCCTGAATACTCACCGCATCCGCTGAGACCACACAGTCGATCACCTCATTGCCCTTTTTCCGGATTTTAAAATCCTGACTTTCGACGTTGCCAGTTTTCCCCAACGTGGTAAACAAGCGCTGACATTCTCCTTGCCCGTCGATAAAATTGATGTCATCAACCGACTTACCGATCAGCTCATCAGCGGCATAGCCGGTAGTCTTCATAAAAGCTTCATTGATATCCAACACCTGCTGCTTGTCGGCGGTGCATACCAGCGTAGGAACTGGGCTCAGACGAAAGGACTTGGCAAAGCGCTCTTCACTCTCGCGCAACGCTGATTCTGCCTTACGACGTGGCTCAAGATCGGTAAAGGTAAACAGCATGCAATCTTTTTCATTAATGTCTAACGGCTGGCCGGCGACGATCACCAGTTTAGTTCCCCCGGCAGGCAGTTTCAGTTCAGCCTGCATCTGCGGAATAGTTTCCCCGTCTATCAGGCGCTGCACCGCTTGTTCTTTATGCTCTGCCTGCTCCAGTACATCCAATGCGTAGACCGAATTGCCCATGACCTGATCGCGGCTATAGCCGGTCATATCGAGGAACCCTTGGTTGACCTTAATGTAACGCAGATCGTTCAGGCTACAGATGACTGCGGGTGCGGGATTGGCGTTGAAGGTTTTCTCAAAACGCGCCTCTGCACTTGCCCATTCTGTCGCATCGCTCAAGATCAAAACCAGTAACTCAGGCTGTCCTTGGTGATCGGTGATAATCAGGCTGCGTAAACGGTGCACCCAAATGAAATCTAGCTCAGTGCTGGGTTTCACCTCCACCAGTACGTCGCTAAATGTCTCACCATTGGCAACCCGGTTAATCGGGTATTGATCCGCCGTTAAAGGATGATTGTTGCGATAGCGCAAAGCAAAACGCTCGCCATACTCACGGGCATTTGCCCCCAGCTCACTCAGCTGACTCAATCCATGCATGTTCAGAGCGGCTTCATTAGCCCACAGAATAGTCTGGTCGATTTCAATCAGGATCACCCCTTCAGTCAGCCCTGAGATGATCTGTTGTAATTGGCTACGGTTAGTTTCGCTGGCAAGAACGGCCTGGCTCATGTTTTCTCCAAAAGGCGAAAGGTCTCGGGCCGCCGAGCGGCGATCGGAGCTCCTGTAAGTTACGCGACTTCACGATCAGCATAGTGCGTAAGTCATTCATTCGCGGGGTGTGAATGCACTAGGTCTAGCGGTGCAAATGAACCGGGACGGTTGGTGGTGCAGAGCGGCAGACTGATTTAGTCGGCGCGGTTGACTGCTGCGCATACAACCACTTGTCCAGTAAATATAAGGAATAACAATGACCACTGTCTATGAATCCAATCGCTTTGCGTTTCACGTTTCATGGGGCTCAATATTGGCCGGGAGTGCCATGGCGCTGGTGACCTACCTAATATTAAGCGTTCTGGGTACCGCCGTTGGCGCATCTGCCGTGGACCCGATGCATGAAGGCAACCCCTTAAGCGGCTTCGGTGTTGGGACCGGAATTTGGCTATTTGTCTCCACGCTGATCGCCTTGGCCGCAGGGGCATTTATCGCCGGTCGTACGGCTCCGGACCGCGGCGGCTTGCACGGCCTGTTGAGCTGGGCGGTTACCACGTTACTGACTACCTGGTTGGTTATTTCGTTGGCGAGTGGCGTTGTCGGTTTAGCCGGCAATGCCGTTGGCAAAGGGCTATCTCTGGCAGGTAACGGTCTTGCGGCAGCAGCACCGGGTATTGGTGATAGCGTCAAACAGCAGCTTGATAAGAAAGGTATTAGTCTGGACTGGGACGATTTGGAGAATCAGTTGACTACCACACTCAAGCAAACCGGTAAGACTGAATTAGACCCGTCAAAGCTGACGCAAAAAACCGAACAAGCGGCGACGGACGGCAAGCAATCAGCCACGGATGTAACCACTGACCCAACGCAGGCGGCCACAGAGCTCAAGCAATGGTTCGAACGCGTTAAGCAATCGGGTGAACCTGCTTTGAACGCCGCGGATAAGGATGCGCTGGTGAACATCGTTGCAGCACGTACCGGTAAGAGTCACGCCGAAGCAACCCAGATCGTTGATAATTACGCCCAGGCTTATCAGCAGGCGGTACAAAAAGTCGAACAGCTAAAAGCTCAGGCTGAGCAGAAAGCTCGCGAAGCTGCGGACGTGGCTGCCAAACAAGTCTCCCGTGCGGCATGGAGTTCTTTACTAATACTGCTATTGGGTGCCGCACTGAGTTTTGGTATCGGCCGGATTGCGGTATCAACACGTCGTACCGTTGTCGTGAGCTGATGGATAATGAGTGTTTTCATGAAAAGAGACCTGTCATCTATCTCATTGAACTATCAACAAGTCGTCGGGGCTTCGGTCCCCGTGCTTGTCATCGAATTCTTCAATGAAAAAAACGAGCGTTATACCTTGCGCTATAACTTGCCGCCGGACACGCCGGAGCGGACAGAGCGACGCGTGTCCTTACTGTTGCATTTACTCCGCAAGCAAAGGCCGCTTGATATTGACGACGAAACAAAGCTGAACAGTTAAGATCAAGCCTCTAACGATGCCAGAGTCCGATAGCACCGGGCTCTGGCCTTTTATACTCCCCTTACTTGACCAAAACCCCCCATTTTTTCATCCGGGAAAGCAATGTGGTTCGCTTCAGACCCAGCCGCTGTGCCGCGCCACGTGGGCCGGCAACCACACCGTTGGTTTCCTTCAGTACGCGGATAATCCTCTGGCGCTCGTCCTCGCCGGGCTGGATGGGTTCCGCCGCGGGGATAGGCAACGCCATCGAAGGTACAGGATACTGAATCTCCGGCAGTTGCAGGTTAAGTACGGTACCGCGTGTCAGTAATACGGCGCGCTCGATGACATTCTCCAATTCACGCACATTGCCTGGCCATGGCATTTGGCTCAGCAAACGTAACGTTTCCGCCGGGATACTATCGATGGTACGTTTCATCCGCCTTGCGATTTTGTAGGTCAGGAATTTCACCAGTTGTGGAATGTCTTCCGGACGTTCCCTAAGAGGAGGAATGACGATGGGGAACACGTTAAGCCGGTAGAAAAGATCGCTGCGGAATTCACGATCGGCCACCATCTGCTGCAAATCGCGGTTGGTCGCTGCTATCAGACGCACATCAACCGAAATTACTTTGTTACCCCCGACTCGCTCAAACTCACGTTCCTGTAACACCCGCAGCAACTTGGGTTGCAGCTCAATGGGAATTTCCCCGACTTCATCCAGAAACAAGGTGCCTTTGTCGGCCAGTTCAAAGCGCCCCATCCGCTGGTTTGTCGCTCCGGTAAACGAGCCCTTTTCATGACCGAAGAGATCACTTTCCAGCAATCCTGTTGGCATCACTGCACAGTTCATTTTCACCATACGCTGGTCACGGCGCTCACTCAGATTGTGTATAGCGCGCGCAATCAATTCCTTACCGGTGCCGGTCTCCCCCAGAATCAGCACAGAACAGTCGCTTTTTGCCACCATTTCAACCTGTTTGAGCACCGCAGACATCACTACGCTGCGCCCGACAATCTCGCCGAAATCTGGATTGTTACCGTTAATTTGCTCGGTCAGATACAGGTTCTCATGTACCAGGCTCTCTTTAAGCCGGTTGATCTCCTGATAGGCCAGTGCGTTGTCGACCGCAATAGCAATACGTTCGGCAATCTGTTGCAACACACGCAGATTGGCTGCGTTGAAGTTGTCCGGTTGGCATTGTGCCAGTTTCAGTACGCCCAGGGTCTTTTTGCCAAACACCAACGGCAGTACGCAAAGCGTTTGAATCTGGTCATGCCACAGATCGAACAACTGACGTTCATAAGCCGCCAGGCGATCGGAATGCTTTAGATTTAACAGCAGCATCTCACCGCTCTGCATCACCTGTTCCGATAACGTACCGGCCAACGGCACACTGTATTGCTGCCGTTCAACCACGTCATCTTGCAGATAATGGGTGGAGTAGATGGTCACCTGATCGGTTTTATCGTCACATAGCACCATGCTGATGGCGTCGATCTTGAAAAAACGGTGAATTTCCGTGGAGATTTCGCCGATCAAATCATCCAGATCAAGCTTCGACAGCACCGCGTTAGTGACATCGACCAAAATACGGTAATCGTCGCGCTCATGGCGCAACTGACGTTGGCGGTTTTCCGCCTGCTCACGCAACCTGATCTGTTCCACCGCCAGCGCAACCAATTCCATCAGGGTCTGTAACTGCACCAGACTGGCATCACTGAAGGGTTGCGGGCTACTGCGTAACAGTTCACAACCGCCGATCAGGGTACCGCCAGCGTGCAGCGGCATCAGGCAATACTGTTTAAAGGGTGGATACAACGCCAACGCACTGATTTGTGGGTAGCGCGCATGCAGATCATCACTCTGCCAGCGTTGCGGCAACGGGCTTTGTCGCAGTCGGCTCACCGGCCCATTGGACAGCAGAGTTTCATCCTGATAAATAACCGGCTGCCGCTGCGCATCCAGCCCATGAAAGCTGACTCGCTCACTGTACAAATCAAACAGCACCAGCGTCACATGGTCTGCCAGTTGCTGACGTTGCAGCACCTGACGCAATTGCATCAGCAAATTGGCGAAGTTGTGCTGACTGAGCAGCGTGCGGGTAATTTCCAGTAATTCTTGTTTTTCTAATTGAGCATTCGACATTGTTTATCACTTGCCTGAGTCGCGATGATGATTTTAGTGAGTCACGTCACAAAGTGTAACGCTGGGCGACAAGGTTCTCCCCCGACAGGATCAACAAATGCGCGGCAAAGGCTCGGCATGTGGCAAATCCAGTAAGCGGCTGATGCCGTAAGCCCCTTGCATTCTCACTTGTCTCCCTGCCGTCACTCGGCCAATGACCGCCGCGTTGGTTCCCAGGGGATGGGCTTGCAATGCGGCCAAAACCGCATGTTCGGCTTCAGGTGCGGCGACGATGACCAGCTTGCCCTCATTGGCAAAATTGATGGCGTCCAGCCCCAGCAACTCACAAATTCCCCTCACCGCTGGCGCTATCGGTAAGAGACTCTCTTCAATTTCGATACCGACATGTGCTGCACGAGCAAACTCATGCAAAATGGCGTTCACACCACCGCGGGTAGCATCACGCAAAGCCCGCACGCCACTGATAGTGCGTAAGGGCGTAATTAAAGGGGTTAATACGGCGCAATCACTGATGACGTCCAGCGACATCCCCAGACTTTCCCGTAAATTGAGGATAGTTGCCCCATGGTCACCTAATGTGCCGCTGACAATGATGACATCACCGGCCTGAATATGCTGAGCGGCCCAATTAAGATCGGGCGGGATCACGCCGATACCGGCAGTATTGATAAACACTTTGTCAGCAGCGCCACGTTGTACCACCTTCGTATCCCCGGTCACGATGCGAATGCCGGCCTGTTGGGCAGTCGCCGCCATTGAGGCAACGATCTGTTGCAAATCAGCCAAGGGCAAGCCTTCTTCGAGGATAAAACCGCAAGAAAGATACCGTGGCCAGGCGCCGCTGACTGCCAGATCGTTCGCCGTGCCACAAACGGCAAGCTTGCCGATATCCCCCCCGGGAAAGAAGATGGGGTCAATCACGTAACTGTCGGTGGTAAACGCCAGTCGATCGCCCTGCTGTGTTAACTCTGCCAAATTTAACCGCGCCTGATCTTCACGCTGGTCCAATAGTGGATTGGCAAAGGCAGGTAAGAAAAGCGTATCCAGTAACTGTTGCATCGCCACACCGCCACTGCCGTGCGCCATAGTAATCACGTTATTCATGCGGGGGTTTCCTCTGTTTCACGGCGGTATTGGTACCAGGCGGCACAGGCGCCTTCTGAAGACACCATCAGGGCACCAAAAGCATTTTGCGGCGTACAACCGCGGCCAAATAACGGGCAATCACGTGGTTTACAGCGTCCCGTGAGCACGTCACCACAACGGGCAAGAGGATCGTCCGCGACCTGACGATGTTGTGGCCGAAAGCGGCGTTCCGCATCAAAGTCTCTATAGGCCGGTGTTAAGGCAATACCGGAGTCGGCAATGGTCCCAAGGCCGCGCCATTCGCTGCCGCCTCCCAGCACAAATACCTCGCTCATGGCGTGCTGAGCCAGCAGGTTTCCCTGTTCCGGCACCACGCGGCGATATTGATTTTCGGTCCGACTCTGTTGCCCAATGAACTGTTCAACCAGCATCATCACCCCCTGCAAGATATCCAGCGGTTCAAAGCCGGTCACCACCAAAGGCTTACCGTATTGCCGACTGATAAAACCGTAAGGCTCGGTCCCTATCACCATGCTGACATGGCCGGGGGCCAGAAAACCGTCGATGCGCACATCTGGCTGTTGCAACAAACTGCGCAGCGTCGGGATCAGACTAATGTGTTGGCAAAACACACTAAAGTTCTTCAGCCCTTCCTGCCGTGCCTGCTGCAATGTGATCGCTGTAACCGGCATGGTGGTTTCAAAACCAAGGGCAAAGAACACCACGTGCCGTTGCGGGTTTTGCCGTGCCAGTGTCAGAGCGTCCAGTGGAGAGTAAACCACCCGCACATCGGCACCGCGCTCACGGGCCTGCAACAAAGATCCCTGTTTTCCCGGTACCCGCAGCGCATCGCCAAAGGTGCAAAATATCACCTCCGGGTGCGCGGCAATCTCGCAGCAGGCGTCTATGCGCCCCATCGGCAACACACATACCGGACAACCCGGTCCGTGAATAAACTCAATGTGCGACGGCAGCAGTTTATCCAGGCCAAAACGGAAAATGGCATGAGTATGCCCCCCGCACACCTCCATGATTTGTAGCGGTCGCTCAGCGGTAAACGGCAACTGGGCGGCACGGTGTCGGATATGCTGCAACAGGGCTTTTACCCGGTGCGGATCGCGGAATTCGTCAACGTAGTGCATGTTGACCTTCCCCCGTTAAAAACAGCGCCACGTCCTGTTCGACTTCCCCCATCGCTTGCAGTGCCGCCAACATCTCTTCGGCTTCGTGCTGATCGAGGCGGCTCATTGCGAAGCCCACATGGATCAGCACCCAACAGCCGATCATGGCTTCTCTCGGTTCATCGTCTTTGCGAACTAACGCAATATTCACTTCACGCTGTACGCCACAAACGTCAGCCCAGGCATGCTGACGGTGGTTTTCATCCAACGCCACGATCTGCCCAGGAATGCCTATACACATAACTGTTTCTCCAGCCAGGTCAGCCAGTGATCCATGCCTTCACCGCTGGTCGCTGAAAGGGTAATCACTTCAATGGTGGGGTTCACCTGGCGGGCATTGTCGATGCAGGCCGCCAAATCGAAGTTCAGATACGGCAGCAGGTCGATTTTGTTCAGCAGCATCACCCGTGCGGCAGCAAACATATGTGGATACTTGAGTGGCTTGTCTTCCCCTTCGGTAACCGACAGCACCGCCACCTTATGGCGTTCACCCAAATCAAAACTGGCCGGACAAACCAAATTGCCGACGTTCTCGATAAACAACAGACTATTGGGTTTTAATTCCAGGCGCTGGGCGGCCTCATGCACCATTTGGGCATCCAGATGACAGCCTTTACCGGTATTGACCTGGATCGCCGGCACGCCCGTGGCGCGAATACGTTCAGCATCGTTGGTGGTTTGCTGGTCGCCTTCCACCACCGCGCACGGGTGCTGACCACGCAACCGCAGCAGCGTTTCTGTCAACAGCGTTGTTTTGCCGGAACCGGGGCTGGATACCAGGTTCAGCGCCAGAATATGTTGTTCAGCGAAATACTGACGATTGCGTTCTGCCAGGCGATCATTTTTATCCAACACCCGGGTTTCAATGTCCAGCATACGGCGCTGACTGATACCTGGCGCATGGGTACCGGCCAGCCCCAAACCATAATGCAAATCGCCTTGCCTGTTCCGTTGCGGACGGAATGGCACTTTTACTTCTCCTTCAATCGTCAATTCACCCTGGGCACAACCGCAGGTACTGCACATATTCATTCCCCTCTGTTATTCAATTTCCAGGCGTTTTATTTGCAAGCCATCGTCGGCCTGTACCCGCAGATTTCGTCCGCTACAGTGCGGGCAGACCAAAACCTGCGGTATCAGCAACTGGACATCTCTCTGGCAGTCATGGCACCAACACTGCGCTTTCTGTTCCACCAGATGCAGTTCGCAGCCTTCGGCCAGGGTGTCACGACACACCATGTCGAAACAAAAGCGCAAAGACTCCGCTTCCACGCAGGAAAATGCGCCAATTTCAAACCACACCGCTGTAATACGCTGGGCACGATGCTGGCGAGCCTGTTGCTGCATTATTTCCATCGCATGTTGGCACAAGGTTATTTCGTGCATCTGGTCTCCGCCAAAGGTGATAAAACGCGTTGTATTAATACCACTGCAAATATGATGCCAAGCCGAAATTGACATATTTGTCGAGCGTCATGTCATCGACAGTAATTACATCAATCGCCGACGGGCTGGCTACGCATTTAATTTAGTGCCAACGGTTGAAATAAAAGGGATAAGTGAGGAATTAAAATGTTTGGCACACTTTATGCTTTAACTCGTTGACCAGGAGCTATTTCGACAATGATCATCAATTTTGAGTGAGGACAATGAGTACAATCAGTGAAGTAACCAGCCAGGCCGATTATATCGCCAGCAAAAGCAACCGTCTGATGGCACAGTGGCAGACCTACCACAGCACGTTAATCAAAGCAGTCACCACCACCAAAAAGAAGATTAAT
Source organism: Serratia grimesii NBRC 13537 (assembly GCF_001590905.1). Taxonomy (GTDB): domain Bacteria; phylum Pseudomonadota; class Gammaproteobacteria; order Enterobacterales; family Enterobacteriaceae; genus Serratia; species Serratia grimesii. The sequence goes on along the minus strand of NZ_BCTT01000001.1, from coordinate 190,011 downwards.
CATCAGTTTACTTATGGGCAGGAAGACGACTTGCGCTTTGTTTTGTTCAACCACTTTATTGTCAGCATTCAATTAAGCGAGGGGTTCTACAGTCGCGATATTTGCTACCGCATTAATTTGGCGACGGCACACGAACCGGAAAATTTTGCCCCTTTTGCACATGCCACACTGGATGAAAGCGGCAATGTCGACGGGAAAATAAACAACCGTGATACGCAGGCAGTATTTGAACATTATCTGGATAAGATAGCCGTTATTTACCAATGCTTGTTTGACTCTCTTCATGATGGCAATGCCATTTATGACGCACTGAAGAAAATAACCTTACCCGTCTGACTGTCGGCGTTAATCACTGACAGAAAACTGTCGAAACGTCATTTTTTACTGACGATTTCGTCATAAATGACGAAGCAAGGAGTGTGCATGAACCGCTTTATTATTGCGGACCCTAAATTGTGTATTGGCTGCAATACCTGTATGGCAAGTTGTTCTGCGGAACACCGGCAATATGGATTGCAGGCATTACCCCGCTTGCAGGTAATACGCAACGCCCGCGACTCTGCACCGGCAATGTGCCACCAGTGTGAAGACGCCCCCTGCGCACAGGTATGTCCGGTCAATGCTATCCGCCACCAAGATGACGCCATCGTACTGAACGAAAGCCTGTGCATCAGTTGCAAGCTGTGCGGCATTGCCTGTCCGTTCGGCGCCATTGGTTTCGGGGGCAGTACTCCGCTGGCGATCCCTGCGGACTGCAACACCCCGCTGGCATTGCCCGCGCCCAAAGCAGCGCGCCCGATCAGCCCCTTCCTGGATTGCGTACCCGGTGTCCGTGCCGTGGCGGTGAAGTGCGATCTCTGCGACTTCAGTGCCGATGGCCCCGCGTGTATCCGTACCTGTCCTACCCAGGCCATCCGTCTGGTGACTGATCATGACGTACGTAATGCAAGCGAGCAAAAAAGACGTAACGCCATGCAGGCGCTCAGTGCCGAGTTACCGTTCGTTGCCGCCCCTGAATCCCGCAAGGAGCCGAATTAATGATGTATACCATTACGCCCGATCCACTGTTGCTTCTGACATTGGCATTGGCGGGGTACTTGCTCTGCGCCCTGTTGAGCTGGCTAATCTCTCCCTGGCCACGTGTTAGCCAGCTACTGAGTGGCGGCAGCTTGTTGTGTGCTATAGCCACATTGCTGGCGGCCTTATCTATGCTGTTTACGCCGCTGCATAGCGCCCGCTTACCCTGGCTGAATTATGCCGTGGAAATCAGTGGCCCTAACGCACTGTTACTGCTGGTGATTGCCCTCAGCGGTATCTGCACCGCGCTGTATCACGCAGGCTGCATATTGAGCTTAAACGCGCGCGTTCGCGGGCGAATTGGTGGTCTGACCAACCTGATGCTGTCGGCGTTAAGTGCCGCGGTGATGGCTGATAATGCATTGGCGCTGCTGTTACTGTTGGAGCTGGCCGCGTTGTGCGGCTATTTCCTGATAGTCCATGCCCCAGGAGCCAAAAGCCTGCGTGCCGGGCATAACCAGTTCTTACTGATGCGCTTGGGTACCTTGTTACTGGTTATCGCTTTCGCCCTGATTTATACCCATAGCCACAGTTTGGCCTTCAGCGTGATCCGCGCTACGCCATTGCCGGACGCACTGCGTAATGGCGTGTTTTTGTTGGCACTCACCGGGTTCGGCATCTTTGCCGGGGTGATGCCATTACATGCCTGGGTTCCTCAATCTCACAGTAGCTCACCGGCCTCCGCCGCCATGTTGTTTTCCAGTGCACTGATGAAAGTCGGCCTGCTGGGAATTATGAAAATAGGTATGGATCTGTTGGGCACACCGCCACTTTGGTGGGGCTTACTGGTGTTGCTGTTAGCCGCTGGGACCGCGTTTTTCGGCGGGCTGTATGCGCTGATGGAGCACGACCTGCGCCGCTTGCTGGCTTATCACACGCTGGAGAACATTGGCATCATCCTGTTGGGTATCGGTGGTGCGATGGTCGGCATGGCGCTACAACTGCCGCTATTGACCGCATTCGCCCTGATCGGCGGTCTGTTCCACTTGTTGAATCATAGCCTGTTCAAAAGCGCACTGCTTCTGGCGGCGGGTGCCATTGAGCAACAAACCGGCCTGAAAGACATGGAAAAAATGGGGGGACTCGCGCGGCTGATGCCCTGGACCGCGGTTGCCCTGTTGATTGGTCTGGTGTCGATGGCTGCACTGCCTCCTTTAAATGGGTTCGCCAGTGAATGGCTAATCTATCAGGGACTCTTCCGTTTCAGCGCAGCACCCAGCTTTATCGGGCATCTGTTTGGCCCGTTGCTGGCAGTGACCTTAGCCTTGACCGGTGCACTCGCGGTGATGTGCGTCAGCAAGGTATTTGGTGTCGCTTGCTTGGGCGCGCCGCGCAGCGCCGCTGCCAAGAATGCGGTTCAGGCCAACCTGTGGCTGACGCTCAGCCATGTACTGCCTGCATTACTGTGCTTGCTATGCGGTCTGGGCGCCCCCTGGATCGTCCCGCTGTTTGCCCGCTTGATTGGCACCCTGCCGGAACACAACCTGTCTGTGACTGATGCGCTGGTTTCTACTCCGCTGATCGCCATTTTATTGCTGGCGATGCCACTGCTGCCTTTGTTGATCGCGGCGCGTTATCAAACTCGTCGCCAGCCTCATCGGGTGCAAGGCAGTGCCTGGGCCTGCGGTTATGGGCATGAAGACGCAATGGTGATCACCGCTACCGGCTTTGCTCAGCCGTTGCGAGTAATGTTTGCCCCGCTGTATCAACTGCGACGCTGGCTGCCTGAGAAAGTCAGTGATGGGTTACACCGTAACGTATTCGTTACCTTCTGCCGCGGTCTGGCCGCCGTAGAGTTGGCGGTGCTGTTGGTTGTGGCTTTTGCCTGAGGAGATAACGATGACCTATCCCTATGTATTACTCGGCTTGGTACAGGCCCTGCTGTTACTGGCCGTTGCCCCGCTGTTTGCCGGGATCAGCCGGGTGCTGCGAGCCAGCATCCACACCCGACGCGGGCCTGGCGTATTACAGGAATACCGAGATATCGCCAAACTGCTCAAGCGTCAAAGCGTGGCACCGGGCGCTTCCGGCCTGGCCTTTCGTGCCATGCCTTATTTGTTGACCGGCACCTTGCTGGCCATCGCCTGTGCGCTACCGATGCTGACCACCGCCTCACCGCTGCCCGCCATCGGTGATGTGATCACACTGATCTATCTGTTCGCCGTAGTGCGCTTTGTGTTCGCTATCGCAGGATTGGATACCGGCAGCCCCTTCACCGCCATCGGTGCCAGCCGCGAAGCCGTGTTGGGCATTTTGGTTGAACCCATTTTACTACTCGGTTTGTGGGTAGCGGCATTGGTTGCGGGTTCCACCCAACTAAGCGCGATGGTGCAAAGCGTATTGGGGTTGCCACACCACGCCGGGTTACCGCTGCTGTTGGCCGGCTTGGCCTGTGCGTTCGCCACCTACATCGAAATGGGCAAATTGCCGTTCGATATGGCTGAAGCGGAACAAGAGCTACAGGAAGGCCCGCTGACGGAATATTCCGGGGCTGAGCTAGGCATTCTGAAATGGGGCATCAGCCTCAAACAACTGGTGGTGTTGCAATTGTTCCTCGGCGTTTTCCTGCCCTGGGGGCAAGCGGCAGAACTCAACGCGCCGCAATTATTGGTTGGACTGGTACTGGCGCTGTTCAAGCTGCTGTGTGCAGTGGCACTGATTGCGGTTATCGAAAACAGCGTGGCGCGTTTGCGTTTCTTGAAAACCGCTTACACCACCTGGACCGGTTTTGGACTGGCATTTCTGGCGCTGGTTTCCTGGCTGGTCGTCGGCTGAATAATGATTGAGGCAATCAACAATGACTAACGAACATCAAGGCCAGCACTATCTGGCGGCATTGCAGCAACAATTCCCCGCTGCCATGCTGGCGGCGGAATGGCAAACGGCCGACCAACTGACGGTGACCGTCAAACTCAACGCGCTGCCGGAAGTGGTGGAATGGCTGTATTACCAACAGGGCGGCTGGCTGTCGGTGCTGTTTGGTAACGACGAACGCACGCTGTGTGGCAATTACGCGCTGTATTACGTGCTGTCGATGGAGCAAGGCACAAAATGCTGGATCACGGTACGCGCCGAAGTTGATGCCCAGACCCTGGAGTTCCCTTCCGTGACGCCACGGGTACCCGCTGCCGTTTGGGGTGAACGCGAAGTGCGCGATATGTATGGCCTGCGCCCGGTGGGTTTGCCAGATGAACGCCGACTGGTGCTGCCGGACGACTGGCCGGACGATCTCTACCCGTTGCGTAAAGACGCCATGGACTATCGTCAACGCCCCGCACCAACCACCGACGTGGAAACCTATCCGTTCCAGAGCCTGGCCGGTAGCAAAGCCAACGTGGTGCCTATTGGCCCATTGCATATTACATCAGATGAACCGGGGCATTTCCGGTTGTTCGTGGACGGTGAAGACATCATCGATGCCGACTACCGGCTGTTCTACGTACACCGTGGGATGGAGAAACTGGCCGAAACCCGCATGGGTTACAACGAAGTGACCTTCTTGTCGGATCGCGTGTGCGGCATTTGCGGTTTTACGCATAGTGTGGCGTACACCAGTTCGGTAGAGAACGCGATGGGTATTCAGGTACCAGAACGTGCCCAAATGATCCGCTCGATCCTGCTGGAAGTGGAACGCCTGCACAGCCATCTGCTGAACTTGGGGTTGGCCTGCCATTTCGTCGGTTTTGACTCCGGTTTTATGCAGTTCTTCCGGGTGCGTGAACAGTCGATGAAGATGGCTGAGATACTGACCGGCGCGCGTAAAACCTACGGTTTGAACCTGATTGGTGGCATCCGGCGCGATATTTTAAAAGACGACATGTTGCAAACCCTACGGCTGGCGGCACAAATGCGCAGTGAGCTGGTGGATCTGGTCGATATCTTGCTCAGTACGCCGAATACCGAACAACGTAGCCGAGGCGTTGGCCGTCTTGATCCTCAAGTGGCTCGTGACTACAGCAACGTGGGGCCGATGATCCGTGGCAGCGGCCACCGACGTGATACTCGTCTCGATCATCCGTTTGCCGGCTACGCCAAACTGCCGGTGGAATTGTGCGTTGAGGACGGTTGTGACGTCTACTCCCGGCTTAAAGTACGTATTCACGAAGTGTTCAACTCGCTTGGCATTATCGAGTTTGGTCTGCAAACCTTGCCAACTGGGCCGCTGGCCGTGGAGGGATTCACCTACATTCCACACCGCTTTGCCCTGGGCTTCGCCGAAGCGCCGCGTGGCGATGATATCCACTGGAGCATGACCGGCGACAACCAGAAACTGTTCCGTTGGCGCTGCCGTGCCGCAACCTATGCCAATTGGCCAACACTGCGCTACATGCTGCGCGGCAATACCGTTTCTGACGCCCCGCTGATCATTGGCAGCCTGGATCCCTGCTATTCCTGTACCGACAGGATGACCATCGTCGACGTGCGTAAGCGCCAATCCATCATCGTGCCGTACAAAGAAATTGAGCGTTATGGCATCGAACGGAAAAACAAACCGTTCTAACCGGAGCCCATCATGCTGAAACTGATTAAAAAAGTGCTGAACACCGGGCCTGCCACCGTGGCCTATCCAGCCAAACCATTGGTCATTGACCCGAATTTTCGCGGCAAACCCGAATATAACCCGCAGCAATGCATTGCCTGTGGGGCTTGTGCTAACGCCTGTCCGTCTAATGCGTTGTCCATGTCGACCGACATGACCACCGGCACAATACGTTGGCAGTTTTTTCTTGGTCGCTGCATCTTCTGTGCGCGCTGTGAAGAGGTCTGCCCAACCACCGCCATCCGACTTTCACAGGCATTCGAGCTGGCGGTGTGGCGCAAAGAGGATCTGTATGAACACGCCGATTTCGCCATTTGCCATTGCCGGCAATGCGGTAAAGCCTATGCGTCGCAAAAAGAAATAGATTATGCGATTGCGCTGCTTGGACTGAGCAGTGCAGAAATGGCCGCCCGCCGTCCGCAGTTTGAAACCTGTCCTGCCTGTAAACAACAGCAAAACCTGACCCAGGCCGATCGCATTGACATTGGCCGTCATTTGACCCGGGAGGTCATCTCATGAATCCGCCACTGATTGGCCCACGCGATGAAAATGGCCTGCCGGTGCCGATCACCCTCGACGACAGCATCGCCAAGCTGAAAACTACCCTGCTGAAGGATATCCGCCGTTCGGCCTATGTTTACCGGGTAGACTGCGGCGGTTGCAATGGTTGTGAAATAGAGATTTTTGCCGCCATTTCGCCGCTGTTCGATGCCGAACGCTTCGGTATTAAAGTGGTTCCCTCACCCCGTCACGCCGATATTTTGCTGTTTACCGGGGCAGTCACCCGCGCCATGCGTATCCCGGCGATCCGTGCCTGGCAAGCCTCACCCGATCCGAAAATCAGCATCTCTTACGGTGCCTGCGGCAACAGCGGCGGCATTTTCCACGATCTCTACTGTGTATGGGGCGGCACCGATCGCATCGTACCGGTCGATGTCTATATCCCCGGTTGCCCGCCAACGCCCGCCGCGACCATTTACGGTTTCGCCATGGCGCTCGGTCTGTTGGATCAGAAAATCAAAGGCCGCCAGCATGATGAAACCCAGGGTGAAGCGGCACATTTGCTGCACCCTGAACTCCCCCAACCGTTACGGGTATTACTGGATCGGGAAGCCAGGCGGATGGCCGGCTACCGCTATGGTCGCCAAATCGCCGACCAGTTCATGCAATTGCTGGCAGCAGACAGTGCACTCCCCGTCGAACAACGCATTAGCGCTTACCTGCAACAACAAGACGATCTACGTCTGAGCGAGATTGTCGGCAACCTGCAAGGTATCTATCAGCGGGTACTGCGTGGGGAGTTGCGACTATGACCGGTTCCCAGGCTCAAGTGGTGTTTTACTCCCTAAGCCGTAAGTTCGTGCAAGAGAAAAAGGCCCCACCCAAAGCCCAGGAGGTGATCTATTACAGCCTGGCTATCGGCCACCATCTGGGTGTTATCGACTGCCTGGAGGCCAAACTCAGTTGCCCACTGACCGGGTTCCACGCATGGGTGGCCCACCTGCCCGTAGGCAGCACCGCCCGGCGCAAGCTTGAAGGGGTCGATCGCTTTGGGGAAATTTGTATCGACAGCAGCCATACCCACTTGTTAGCCACTGCCTTGAGTACCGCAGCGCCGCAGATGACCGTGGAACAGCAAGACTGGAGCCAGCAGCTGATCGCCCTGCTGCAATCGATTGAAAACGAACCTGCCATTTATCTGATGGTCCGGAGGCATGATGACTGACGTTCTATTGTGTGTAGGCAACTGCATGATGGGTGATGACGGTGCCGGACCGCTGCTGGCAGAACTCTGTGCCGGCAATCCCCCCGACGGCTGGACGGTGATTGACGGCGGCGCCGCACCGGAAAACGACATTGGCCATATCCGCGAGCTGCACCCTTCACGGCTGGTGATTGTCGATGCCACCGACATGGGGCTGGCCGCGGGAGAAACCCGGGTGATCGATGAAAAAGACATTGCCGACATGTTCATCATGACTACCCATAACCTGCCGCTCAACTTCCTGATCGACCAACTGCGCGAAACGGTGCCGGATATTACTTTTATCGGCATTCAGCCGGAGGTGGTGGCGTTTTACTACCCGATCGGCGCGGCGGTAAGGCAGGCAGTAACCACCCTGCATCAGCGGCTGCATGACTGGCCGCACCAGGGCGGCTACCCACAACTGGTGGTGACGAATGTCTGACGCGGCATCGTCAATTATGTCGATGCGTGGTCGGTCATATCGTCACACCCTCACTAATCCTATGTTTTTAATGAATTTTAATAATTGGCATGCTTTATGCCTAAAAGAAGTCACAACGTTTCTACTGCCATACCCTGCTGAAGGGTAACCCAGGAGTTATTGATGAACCGGTTTATCATCGCCGATCCCAAAAAATGCATCGGCTGCCGTACCTGTGAGATCGCCTGTGTGATGGCACACAGTGAAAGCCAGGAAATTTCAGCGCTAAATCCCGCCAGCTTCGCCCCGCGACTGCATGTGATCAAAGGCGTTAACGTCAGTACCGCCGTACTGTGCCGCCAGTGTGAAGACGCACCTTGTTCCAATGTGTGCCCCAACGGTGCGATCAGTCGCACCAACGGCATGGTGCTGGTGATGCAAGAACGCTGCATCGGCTGCAAAACCTGTGTCGTCGCTTGCCCTTACGGCGCGATGGAAGTGATCACCCGCCCGGTTGTCCGCCAGAACGGCGCTGTGATGAGTGCCACCACCGAGAAAGCTGAAGCCCACAAATGCGACCTGTGTATCGGTCGTGATAGCGGCCCCGCCTGCATGGAAACCTGCCCAACTAATGCACTGCACTGCGTTGACCGCAATATGCTGCAAGAAATGAATGCCGAGAAACGTCGTCGCGCCGCGCTCGACACCCTGTCGTCACTGTTTTAGGAACTGAACCGATGAAAAAAATCACAACCGTCTGCCCTTACTGCGGTGCAGGCTGCAAAATGAAACTGGTGGTCGACAACGGGAAAATCATCCGTGCCGAGGCGGCTGATGGCGTGACCAATCAGGGCGAGCTGTGCCTGAAAGGTTATTACGGCTGGGACTTTCTAAACGATACCAAACTCTTGACCCCGCGCCTGAGCCAGCCGCTTATTCGCCGTGAGAAAGGCGGCAAGTTTGAAGCGGTCAGCTGGGATGAAGCGATTCGTTATACCGCGCAACGCTTACAACAGATCAAAGATAAACACGGTGCCAGCGCGATCATGCATACCGGCTCATCACGTGGCACCGGTAATGAAACCAACTACGTTATGCAGAAGTTCGCGCGTGCGGTGATTGGGACCAACAACGTTGACTGCTGCGCCCGTGTCTGTCATGGCCCGTCGGTGGCAGGTTTGCAGGCCACATTGGGCAACGGCGCAATGAGCAACTCGATTGGCGATATCGAAAACTCTAAATGCCTGCTGGTCATCGGTTACAACTGTGCCGATTCGCACCCTATCGTGGCTCGCCGGGTGCTGAAGGCCAAAGAGAAAGGCGCGCAAATTATCGTCTGTGACCCGCGCCGTATCGAAACCGCACGTATTGCCGACCAACATTTGCAGATCAAAAACGGCTGTAACATGGCGCTGGTGAATGCCTTTGCCTATACGCTGATTGAAGAAAACCTGTATGACCGCGATTACGTGGCGAAATACACGGAAGGTTTCGAGGCTTACCGCCTACAGTTAGCGGATTATGCGCCAGAAGCCGTGGAACATCTGACCGGCGTTAGCGCCCAGCAAATTCGCCAGGCGATGCGCACCTACGCCAGTGCGCCTTCCGCCACCATCATGTGGGGCATGGGCGTGACTCAATTCGGTCAGGCTGTCGATGTGGTCAAAGGCCTTGCCAGTCTGGCGCTGCTTACCGGCAATCTGGGACGCGCTAATGTGGGGGTTGGCCCGGTACGTGGGCAGAACAACGTTCAGGGTGCCTGTGATATGGGCGTCCTGCCCAATGAGTTCCCAGGTTATCAGGCCGTCACCGACGCTGGCGTCCGCGCCAAATTCGCTGCGGCCTGGGGTATTGATGCCAGCAAGATGGATCCCAACGTCGGTTACCGCATTACCGAGATCCCACATTTGGTGCACGAAGGTAAAGTGAAGGCCTATTACATCATGGGGGAAGATCCGTTACAGACCGAAGCCGATCTGAGCCTGGTGCGCGGCGCGTTCGACGCATTGGACTTTGTGATAGTGCAAGACATCTTTATGACCAAAACCGCCGAACAGGCCGATGTGATCCTGCCTGCCACCTCCTGGGGTGAGCATGGTGGCGTATTCTCCTGTGCCGATCGCGGGTTCCAACGTTTCGAAAAAGCCATTGAGCCGCAGTACAACGTCAAACGCGATTGGGAAATCATCAGTCTGTTGGCGACCGAGATGGGCTATCCGATGCATTACGACGATAACCAGCAGATCTGGGACGAAATGCGCGAACTCTGCCCGCTGTTTTACGGTGCCACTTACGAAAAAATGGGCGAACTTGGCCATGTTCAATGGCCTTGTACCACGCTGGAAAGCCAGGGAACGCCTTATCTGTATCAGGGCAATCAGTTCACCACGCCGTCCGGTAAGGGCCAATTATTTGCCACCACCTGGCGTGCGCCAGCGGAAATCCCGGATGCAGACTACCCGCTGGTGCTCTGTACCGTGCGTGAGGTCGGCCATTACTCATGCCGTTCGATGACCGGTAACTGTGCCGCGTTGCAAACTCTGGCTGATGAACCCGGTTTCGTGCAGATCAATCCACAGGATGCCGAAGCGCTGGGTATTGCCGATCAGCAACTGGTGTGGGTCAGCTCGCGCCGCGGCAAGGTCATCAGTCGCGCCAACTATAACGAACGCATCAATCTGGGGGCGGTATATATGACCTACCAGTGGTGGATTGGGGCCTGTAACGAACTGACCCAAGAAAATCTGGACCCAGTCTCCAAAACGCCAGAAACCAAGTACTGCGCGGTAAAACTGGCGGCAATTAGCGATCAGAACTGGGCGGAAAATTATGCCCAGCAGAGCTACAGCGACATGAAGGCCCGCCTGCGTCGCGCAGCAGAAGATGTGTTCTAAAGCGGCACCGTCAACTTTGTAGGGGGCGAATAATTCGCCCCGATAACCCGGTCGCCGTCGAACCGATTACCCCGGGCGCAGCCATGCAGCGCCCCTACAAAACCCGCAGAAGGTAATTAACTATGTCCCATTCAGGATTACTGCTGCGCATCAGCGGCAAAGTACAGGGCGTCGGCTTCCGGCCTTTTGTCTGGCAACTGGCCGAACAGCTCAACCTGCGTGGCGAAGTCTGGAACGACAGTGCTGGTGTGGAGATTCGTCTGGTACAGCCCGTCGAACTTGAGTTGTTCCTGCATGTATTGCATCAACAGGCGCCTCCGTTGGCGCAGATCGATCGCATTCAGCAATGGCCCTTTACCTGGCTGCACGCCCCCAATGATTTCAGCATCCGCCCCAGTCAGTCCGGCGCTATGGCTACGCACATCGTCCCGGACGCGGCGACCTGCCCGCAATGCCTACAGGAAATGAATGATCCGCAGGATCGGCGTTACCGTTATCCCTTTATCAACTGCACGCATTGTGGCCCCCGTTTTACCCTTATTCGCACGATGCCTTATGATCGTCCGGCAACCAGCATGGCGCCATTCATTCTCTGCCCGCGCTGCGATCGGGAGTATCACGCCCCGCAAGACCGACGCTTTCATGCACAACCCGTGGCCTGTAGCGAATGTGGGCCACAGCTGTTCTGCTGTGGCGCGCCAGGAGAGGCCCAGTATCAAGGCGAAGCGGCGTTGCAACAGGCTGCCGTTGCCTTGGCTGCCGGACACATTGTGGCAATCAAGGGTCTGGGCGGTTTTCACCTGGCTTGTGACGCCACCAATACCCAGGCCGTCGATCGCCTTCGCCTACGGAAACGGAGACCGAGCAAACCGCTGGCGGTGATGTTACCGGATACCCGTTGGCTGGAGCGCTGTTCCGCTGACGTTGACCTGCCGCGGTTACAGGCATTATTGACGTCGCCTGCTGCACCTATCGTCCTGACGGCACTGTCTGCCGAGTCACCGTTGTCCGAGGCTATTGCCCCACAATTGAATGAAGTGGGCTTAATGTTGCCCGCTAACCCAATTCAGCATCTCTTGATGCAAGAAATACAACGGCCGTTGGTGATGACCTCTGGCAATGCTGCAGGCCTGCGGCCAGTATTAACGAATGACCAGGCGTTAACTGAGCTGACCGGAATTGCCGATCTGTGGCTCATGCACAATCGCGAGATCGTACAACGTGCGGACGATTCTCTCGTTCGTTTGCTGCCGAATGGCCATGAAATGCTACGCCGGGCGCGTGGATTCGTGCCTGACGCCCTGCCGCTACCGCCAGGCTTTCCTGCTCAGCAACCGTTGTTGGCCGTGGGTGGCGATCGTAAAAATACTTTTTGCCTGATCGCAGGAGATAACGCCCTGCTCAGCGCGCATTTTGGTGATTTAGAACGGGAGGATATCCAGCAACAGTGGCAACAGGCAATGCAGCATTTCATCGGCTTATACCATTGCCAACCGCAGCGGCTGGCAAGCGACGCTCATCCCGGTTATGTCAGCCACCAGTGGGCTGCGCTGCAATCGCTGCCGGTGACACCCGTGTTGCACCATCATGCACATTTGGCCGCTTGTCTGGCTGAGCATCACTGGCCGCTGGACGGCGGTGCCGTGATCGGCCTCGCGTTAGACGGTCTCGGTTATGGGCAGAACGGTGCTTTGTGGGGTGGAGAATGCCTGTTATTTGATTACCGTCGTTGCCGCCATCTGGGTGGCCTGCCGGCAGTCGCGCTGCCCGGCGGCGATCGTGCCGCACAACAACCTTGGCGTAATCAGCTCGCGCACTTTGCACGTTTCGTACCGGACTGGCAACGCTATCCACAGGCTAAACCGTTGCTGCAAACCCCATGGCAACCGCTGCTACACGCAATTAACGCCGGTATTAATGCGCCGTTAGCCTCTTCATGCGGTCGTTTGTTTGATGCCGCAGCAGCGGCGCTGGGTTATGCCCCTGCACAGCAAAGTTGGGAGGGAGAAGCAGCCAGCATTTTTGAAGCTCTTGCCCATCAAAGTGAGCCTTGCCCTCACCCTGTTACGTTACCGCTTCGCGGTAATCAGCTGGATTTATCCGTGTTCTGGCAGCAATGGTTGGGCTGGCAGGCCCCTGCCGCGCAACAGGCTTGGGCGTTCCATGATGCGTTGGCGCAAGGGTTTGCGAATATGGCCAAACATTTTGCTGCTCATCATGGCATTGAGCATGTGGCGGTAGGCGGTGGTGTTTTGCACAACCGTCTTCTGCGTCAACTTCTGCAGCACCATCTGGCCCCTTTGCAAATACTGCTGCCACAGCAATTGCCGGCGGGTGATGGCGGGCTGGCGCTGGGTCAGGCGCTGGTCGCCTGCGCCCAACACTCTCCGGCTTCTTCTTCTACCTTTGACAGGACCTGATATGTTAAACCGCGAGTTTTTCCACACCCATACCCGCGCCTTTTGGTTATTACTGGCGCTGGTGGCGCTAAATCTGTTGGCCTGGGGGGCCGCTTTTGCCGCCTTCCATCGCTACCCGGCGTTAATCGCCGCCGCTTTGCTCGCTTATGGCTATGGGCTGCGTCATGCGGTGGATGCTGACCATATCGCCGCTATCGATAACGTTACGCGCAAACTGATGCAGCAAGGCCAGCGCCCGGTTTCCGTCGGCGCATTCTTCTCTTTGGGCCACTCCAGCATCGTGATCCTGGCCTGCATTGCCATTGCCGCCACTTCATTGGCCTTTGGCGACCGCATTGGCTGGCTGCATCAGTATGGTGCGACACTGGGCACGCTCATCTCGTCACTGTTCCTGCTGGCCATGGCGCTATTGAACTGGCTGATTTTTCGCGATGTTTACCGCATTTTCCGTCAGGCGAAACGCGGAGAAAAATTGGTGGAACAAGATGTGGCTCTGCTGGTTAACGGTAGCGGCGGTGTGATGACACGCCTGTATCGCTTTGCTTTTAATCTGGTGAATAAAAGCTGGCATATGTATCTGGTCGGTTTTTTGTTTGGTCTGGGTTTTGACACCGCCACCGAAGTCGGTCTGTTGGGTATCTCCGCGGCAGGCGCCACGTCCGGCCTGTCGGTCTGGTCGATTATGCTGTTCCCGTTGCTGTTTGCCAGCGGCATGGCGCTGATCGACTCACTGGATAACTTTGTGATGGTCGGCGCTTATGGTTGGGCCTTCAATAAACCGATCCGCAAGCTGTATTACAATATGACCATTACCGGCACCAGCGTGGTGATTGCTTTGGTGATTGGGGGCCTGGAAGGTTTAGGTTTGTTGGCCGACAAACTGGGGTTACAAGGCGGCCTTTGGCACGGTGTTGAGATTCTCAATGACCATATGGGCAGCGTCGGTTACGCCGCTATTGTGCTGTTTGTGTTGCTGTGGGCATTGTCCGCGCTGAATTACCGGCGCAAAAACTATGATTCGCTGACCTTTTAGTCCCCATTATCGGCAGCCCAACTATCCTGGTTTGGGCTGCCACCAGCGTGGACTCTGATTAACGGATAATATAGGTCCCCTTACCTGCGGATTTTGCTCGATACATGGCATCGTCCGCTTTGGTCAGCAGGGCCTCGGCGGTAATATCACCGCCAGAAGTAATGGCTGCACCGATACTGGCGGAGAGATTCACTTTTTGATTGCCGACTCTTTCCATTGCCGCCAGCTTGACCAGTACACTTTCGCAAAAGGCACTGACCTGCAGTTGTGGGTGTGCCAAAGGCCAGAGGATAACCGTAAACTCATCACCGGCGAGGCGTGAAACGCTGTGATGAGGCCCGGCACAGGCATTGAGCAATTCTGCAAAGGTTTTCAGAATAAGATCGCCGAAATCATGGCCAAAGCTGTCGTTAAGCATTTTGAAACCATCAAGATCGATAAACAACAACGCCATCTGCTGCTGTGGGCAACAAGCCTGCAGCGTTGCGCCTAACCGGAGCAGGAAAGCCCGCCGATTGGTTAGCCCGGTCAGCATGTCATGAGAGACGTCGTATTCTAACCGCCGCTGCAAACGTTTAAGCTCGGTAATATCCATGGACAGAATATAGAAGCCCTGGGTTTCACTGGGTACCAGGGTGGTATGAATGATCGCTGTCCCCTGGCGCGTTTGCAGCTCATTCTCAAAGCTGACGGTTTCCCCCTGTAACGCCCGCTCGATCATCGGTCTGGCTACGGCATAAGCCTCGTCGCCCATAAATGCCTGTACGGTCATCGTGTTGAGCTGAGATTCATCCAGACCAAACCAGCTTTTGTAAGCACTGTTGGCGAACAGATAACGCTCATTGACGTCAATCTGACTGATCAAGGCCGGCATATTATCGGTAATGGCCCGCAGGCGTTCTTTCTCACTACTCAGTTGCAGCTCGGTGAGTGCCCGATTGGCAATCTCATGATTGAGTTTATTGACGGCAAAATTCAACTCACGGGTACGTGTCACTACCCTGTCTTCCAGCTCATGTTGCAGTGCATAGAGGTCGGCCTCGGCCGCTTTACGCTCGCTGATATCGACAATGACCGAGATAAAATGATGAGGCTCTCCATTCGGCAAACGATTGAGCGACACCGTTAGTTGAACCCAAATTGTTGAACCATCAGCGCGGATATAGCGCTTTTCCATCGAATAGGTGTCTATTTCATTGGCTAACAGTTGTTTCAACAGCCCGAGATCAGTGTGCAGGTCTTCGCGATAGGTGATGTCTTGGAAGGTGCGATCCAGCAATTCTCTCTCAGAATATCCCAGCATTTCACAGATCCGCGGGTTCACCCGTAGCCAATATCCCTCCAGCGAGACCAGAGCCATGCCCACTGCCGCCTGTGCAAAGGTCTGCTCAAACAGGGCTTCGGTACGTTGCAGGTTTGATTTCAGACTCTCGGTATAGATATCACGCTCAATACTGTGCAAATACTCTTCGATAACGGCGGCAAAATCGCGTAAATCATGCACCATCTCTGAGGAGAACGCCTGTGGGTGACCGTCGATAATGCATAAGGTGCCTAACGGCAGACCGTCCAGTGACAACAAGGGTTGCCCGGCATAAAAACCGATCTTGGGCCCGCCGGTGACCAAGGGGTTGTCAAAGAAACGCGGGTCAACCGCAGTATCCGGCACCACCAACGCGTCACGCTGCAAAATGGCGTGACCGCAAAACGAAATATTGCGTGGGGTTTCCCGTGCCTCCAGGCCCGAGCGAGAAAGGAACCATTGGCGCTCGCGATCGATTAACGAAATCAGGGCAATACTGACGCCAAAATATTTGGCGGCCAGGCGCGTGAGCCGGTCTAATTTCTCTACTGAATTCGTGTCCAGTATGTTCAGTGAATGCAGAACCGATAGCCGTTCGGTTTCATTTTCTGGAAAACAGGGTTCGTACATAGGTTACTCCGGCTTATTACTGGGCGATGCTGATTCACAACCTGCATGGCTAGCCGTTACCCTTAATGGCTTAACACCGCACCGTAACTGACTTATTTCATTCAGCTTAGACGGTTCTGCTGGTTTTACTGACTCAGGAGAAGAATTAATCATGCAGACAAAACATCAATAAAACCCCCTATATTTTAGATTTAACGACAATAACCACCCGTTTACTATGGTTATGCCATCCTAAATTCGCTTAATTTCTAAGCAACGATTTATTTATAATAAGTTATTGCTTAAAAAACACCCAAGCGTAAACCTGGCTACGATCAGAAAATTGTCAGCAAAATAAGTGCATTGGGTTAGTACCCCTACTTTTATTGCGGGCGCAATACGTGCCTTGTCAACTTTCCCGTTACGTCCATACGGTGGCATTATTGGCTAATAAAGCACCAATTTATTGATTTTTATCGAAAAAACAATAATTACCCCCCGGCTAAATAACTATTGAGCCGGGGGGTAAAAAGCCATATATTGGGCGCGTTTTTCTCACGGTAGTTAATTGTTGCATTCAATAATTCAACTCGGGCGGTATCGATACCCCCAGTTGTAGGAGAGATATGATGACGGATAAAGTCCGTATTGATAATTTAGGTGTGAGTTCAAAAAATGTAAACAACGAAACATATTTAGCGAGGCAAGCTGAATTTGAATCGAATGTCAGGAGTTACCCCCGCAAATTGCCGTTAGCAATTGCGAAAGCCCAAGGCGTGTGGATCACGGATGTTGAGAATAATCAATATCTTGATTGCCTGGCTGGTGCGGGTACGCTGGCTCTGGGTCATAACCATCCTGACGTCCTCCAAAGCATCCAAAATGTCATTACCAGCGGCTTGCCGTTACATACACTCGATCTGACAACACCGTTGAAAGATGAGTTCTCAGCTTATTTACTCTCTTTATTGCCAGGACAGGGTCAGGAATATTGTCTGCAGTTCTGTGGCCCATCGGGCGCAGATGCGGTAGAAGCCGCACTGAAACTGGCAAAAAAATACACCGGCCGTTCTGGTGTGATCAGCTTCTCCGGTGGCTATCACGGCATGACGCACGGTGCGCTGGCGGTAACAGGTAACCTGTCGCCGAAAGAAGCGATCAACGGCATGATGCCGGAAGTCCAGTTTATGCCTTACCCGCATGAGTACCGTTGCCCGCTGGGCATCGGCGGCGAAGCTGGCGTTAAAGCACTGACTTACTATTTCGAAAATCTGATTAACGACGTCGAAAGCGGCGTGCGCAAACCTGCGGCCGTTATTCTGGAAGCCGTTCAGGGTGAAGGTGGCGTTAACCCGGCCCCTGTAGAGTGGTTGCAACGTATTCGCAAAGTCACTCAGGAACACGGCATTCTGTTGATCATCGACGAGGTTCAGGCTGGTTTTGCCCGCACGGGTAAATTCTTCGCTTTCGAACACGCAGGCATTGAGCCAGACATCATTGTGATGTCCAAAGCCGTTGGCGGCGGTTTGCCACTGGCAGTATTGGGTATCAAGAAAGAGTTTGACGCCTGGGAGCCTGGCCACCATACCGGCACCTTCCGTGGTAACCAGTTGGCGATGGCCACTGGCCTGACCACCCTGCAGCATCTTAAAGATAACCACGTTGCGGATAAGGTTGCCGCACAAGGTGAATGGCTGAAAGCTAAACTGGCCGAGCTGCAAAAACGTTACCCGGTGATTGGTCACGTGCGTGGTCTGGGCTTAATGATTGGCATGGAAATCGTTAAACCAAACGAAGCGCAGGATCATATGGGTTGCTACCCGGCTGACGGTCAGTTGTCTGCTCTGCTGCAGAAAAAATGCTTCGATGCAGGCTTGATCCTGGAGCGTGGTGGCCGTAACGGTAACGTACTGCGTCTGTTACCTTCCCTGCTGATCTCTAACGATGAACTGGGCATTTTCCTGGACAAATTTGAACAGGCCCTGTTAGCCGCTGGCGTTAAGCCTGTAGGTATGGAGTGAATTCGATGTCCCGGTTAAACCCGATTCTGGCAGCCTCGGCGCAAAGCACCGACGCATACCAGCAAGCGATCGAGCAAAGTAGCCAGGCGGTAGTGCAGTGGCTGCAACAACCCGAGATGTACCAAGGGAAAACCGTTGCCGAACTGCGTGAACGCATTACGCTTGATTTTAATCCTCAGGGCCTGGGTAACCAGGCGGCAATCGAACGTGCGATTGAGTACTTTTTAAAAGACAGCCTGTCGGTGCATCACCCACAGTGCGTCGCGCATTTGCATTGCCCAAGCCTGGTGATTAGCCAAGCTGCTGAGGTGTTGATTAACGCCACCAACCAAAGCATGGATTCCTGGGATCAAAGCCCGTCAGCCACCATCATCGAGATGAAGCTGATTGAATGGTTGCGCACCCAGGTAGGTTATCAGCCTGGCGATGCAGGCGTGTTCACCAGTGGTGGCACTCAGAGCAATCTGATGGGTCTGATGCTGGCACGCGATGCTTTCTTCGCCAAACAAGGCCATTCTGTGCAACAGGATGGCTTGGTGGGTAATCTGCGTAAGATTAAAGTTTTATGTTCTGAGAATGCCCATTTCTCTGTGCAAAAGAACATGGCGTTGCTCGGTCTGGGTTATCAATCCGTCACGCTGGTGAAAACCGATCAATTCGCCCGAATGGATCTGAACGATTTGGCCGAAAAACTGGCGCAAGCCAAGGCCAATGACGAGCAGATCCTGGCGATTGTTGCCACTGCGGGCACGACTGATGCCGGGGCGATCGACCCACTGCGCGGTATTGCAGAATTGGCTGCGGAGCACCAGATTTGGGTGCATGTTGATGCAGCCTGGGGCGGTGCGTTACTGCTTTCCGAGAAGTACCGTGATTACCTGGATGGTATTGAATTGGTGGATTCCATTACTCTGGACTTCCATAAACAATTCTTCCAAACCATCAGTTGCGGCGCTTTCTTGTTGAAAGAGGCCCGTCACTATGAACTGATGCGTTATCAGGCGGCTTACCTGAACTCCGAGTTTGACGAAGCTCAGGGCGTGCCTAACCTGGTCTCTAAATCCTTGCAGACCACCCGCCGTTTTGATGCCTTAAAACTGTGGATGGGATTAGAGGCATTGGGACAACAGCAATACGCAGCGATCATCGATCACGGCGTGACGCTGGCACAGCAAGTTGCACACTATATCGGTGACCAACCGGCGCTGGAACTGGTGATGCAACCACAATTGGCCAGCGTACTGTTCCGCTACCGTCCTGAAACATTGGCTGCGCGCGGCGACGCAGCAGTCGCGTTGATGAACCAGCGGATTGGTGATGCGTTGCTGGAGTCAGGCCGTGCCAACGTTGGGGTGACCGAATTTAATGGCGTTACCTGCCTGAAAATGACCTTGTTAAACCCAACGGTCAGCCTGGACGATATCAAAGTCCTGCTGGCGCTAGTGGATAAAACTGCACAGCAGTTGCCTGCCGCCTAATCTGCCCTAACCCGCAGTGAAAAGCCGATAACATTCCCGTTATCGGTTTTTTTATTACTAAAGCTGCCTTATTCGTAATCGATAATCCCTAATTGCTTTGCCATAAACAACTCATTGCGCTCAACAATTTCCTCAATAATTTTCCCATCGTCACCAAACCGAAAATAAGTTAACGATGTCCAGGTCACATCTTTGCCAGTGACATCAAAGCCGTGCCAACTATTAGATCCTTTTGCCACATGAGTTAATGCCACGACAACAGTGTCGGAGGTGACAACTTCCTTTTGAAACGTCGTATGAATGGATTCATAGCGATCGGTGACATTCGCGCGCAATGCTGTTTTGAAAGGCGCCAAACCGACAACAGGCGCGGCGCAGTCAGGTCTGTGAATAACGACATTATCTGCAAAGAAGTCGGAAACCCGTTCTACATTCTTGCCATCAACACATATTGAAAAATAGTCTTTTACAACACGTAAAATATCCGTCATGTATAGCTCCATATTCGTGATCTTCAGCGTCGATAACCTTCGCTATAAGGCTGCAGGTATAGTGTCAATTCCAATCGCATTGAAAAAGTCTTATTCTGGAAATCACATTTCCACCAATGGAAAAAGGCTAATGGACCGCTGGACAGAGTATGAGCTTTTTGTGAAAACTGCCGAGTTGGGTAGCATCAGTAAAGCGGCAGAAGCGCTGAGTTTGTCGAACGCGGCAGCAAGCCGCCACCTGGTGGCATTGGAGGATAGACTCGGCGTAAGATTGATAGAACGGAGCACCCGTAGGCTATTTGTTACTGAGGTCGGTAGGCAGTTTTACGAGAATGCCAAAGTTGCGCTCAGCGCAATGCAAAATGCAACCGACGCCGTTACCGCGAGTAAAGATCAACCCGCTGGGGTGTTACGCGTGACGGGATCATTATCACTTTGCCTTCAGTTAATTTTCCCTTTAATACCTAAGTTCAAACAACTCTATCCCGATGTCCGCTTAGATATCGTTGCAGAGAACCGTTATTACGACATTATTGACGATAATATCGACATCGCTATTCGCACCAGAGAAAATGAACCCGACACAAGTCTGATTGTGCGAAGATTAACGGAAACAAAACGCGTTTTAGCCGCAACACCTGAATATTTAAAACACCACGGTTACCCTAATCACCCGTTAGAACTGGCTGAGCATCAACTACTGCTATATTCCTACGCTAACGATCCTTATAAAATGGTTTTTCAACGGGGCGACGAGTCAGTCACCACATTTCTCACGCCTTATGTTGAAGCCAATGATGGTTTTCTTATTCGTCGTGCCGCACTGCAAAATCTGGGTATTTTGGCCCAACCCACCTATGTCATTCATGAGGATCTGCAATCAGGTCGCTTAATCCCCGTCTTAAGCGACTGGGAACTCCCCAAACTGGCCGTCAATATGGTCTATACCTCACGATTACATTTACCTGCAAAAACAAGGGTTTTTATCGACTTTCTTATCAACGAGCTGCAGCCGTAGACTTTCCAGCCCCCATAAACCCGTGCCCCACACGTCGAGGCGGCGGGCTGACGCTTCCCTATCACCAAGGCACAACTTTGCCCAGATAGTCGAGGTAATGCAGCCCTGAACGCCCGTGATACGCTTCGATAGTATTGAGCAAATTCGGAATGCTTTCTTCGATGCTCAGACGCCCTTCTGACCCACCTAATTCAGTACGCACCCAGCCGGGTGCCATCAACAGCAGAGTCCGAGGATCGTCACTGTTACGTGCCGCATAGCTGCGCATCAGCATATTTAGTGCGGATTTGCTGGCCCGATAGACTTCAAACTTGCCATTGGTGTTATTCGTTAGGCTCCCTTGACCAGAGGACATTACGCCAATCGTGCCTGTAGGAACGACCACGTCCTTAAAGGTTTCGATGACACGCATGGGGCTCAGTGCATTGGTCACCATTACCCGAGTGAACTCTTCGGTCGAGACGTCTGCGATTGTTTCACGATCGTCATTTTTAACGCCTGCATTAACAAACAACAGGTCAACATGCCGATCGCGGAGTCGTTCATGTAAGGCACTCACCTGCTCAGGCTCCGTGATATCCGTGGTCTCTACCTCAAGATTTTCAGGGTGCTTTTCAGCCAAACGGTAAAGAGCGTCTTTAGACGATGCACGCCCAGTGGCGATCACTTTGTTACCACGTTTTAAGCACTCTTCCACCATGGCAAACCCCAGACCACGGGAAGCACCGATAAGCAGGACAGTTTTTTGTTGTGAAGACGGTGTTGCCATTGTTCAGTTCCTCTGCATTTCTGTTGTTTTGTCGTGTAGAAAATATAACTATGCGGAGTAGATTGCGGAAGACGCAGCATTTGCACTTATAACATGCACCAGACGCCTACATTCATTTATAGCTCAGGATGCCAGACATGACAGAACCCGATCTCAACTTACTGATTGCTCTCGATGCGCTTCTTACCCTGGGCAGTGTGGCGGGTGCTGCACGCCGCCTTAAACTAAGCGCCTCAGCAATGAGCCGCACACTTAGCCGCCTGCGTGCAGTCACTGGCGATCCTTTACTGGTCCGAGCGGGTCGCCATATGGTGTTAACTCCTTATGCTGAGGAAATACGTGAGCGTACGCAAAACGCAGTATTTGAGGCTCGCGCGGTCCTTCGCCCTTCGGCAACGGAATTGAATTTAGCCGCGTTGGATCGCACCTTCACCCTGCGTGCCAATGAAGGATTTGTCGAGGCATTTGGTGCAGCGCTGATCGCCGCGGCTGCACAAGTCGCCCCTTTGGTGCGCCTGTGTTTTGCTCCTAAGCCAGAAAAGAGTTCACGACATTTGCGCGAAGGATTGGTCGATCTTGAGATTGGCGTGTTGGGAGACATGGGGCCAGAAATTCGATTACAGACGTTATTTCGTGACCGCTTTGTTGCTGTCGTCAGAAAAGGACACCCATTTGAGCAAGAACCCGAGATTACCGCCCAACAGTACGCCGCTTGTGGTCATGTCGTTGCCTCGCGTCGTGGTTTATTAACCGGGCCAGTAGATGAAGCGCTGGCTGCATTAGGTTTGGAACGGAAGATTGCCGCCGTGGTGCCTGGCTTTCCCGCCGCGCTGGCGGTAGCTCAGGCGTCCGACTTGGTTGCACTGGTTCCCGCCTCCTTCCTGTTAAATCACCCCACGGGTGGTCAGCCTGGCGCCACACTCTATGTTTTTGAGTTGCCGGTAAAAACCCGAGGAATTACCGTGTCACAGATGTGGCACCCCCGTTTAGAGGCAGATCCCGCTCATCGTTGGTTGAGGCAATTTGTATTGAGTGTTGTTAAACAACGTTTTTCGGTGATAAATATCTGAAGAGATAGACGCAAATATGTCATCGGCGACGGTATTATTAAATTAATGAAGAAGAAGTTAAATGGCGATTATTTATGCGCAGAGAGGGGTGTTGATTTTTTTCTGAAAAATAAATCTTAAACTACGAGTGACCACTATGCAGTACAGTAAAACGATGACGCCCAATCAATCGAAGCACTGCATAGTGGAATACTAATATTAACGTAATGAACTCAATTTTCTAACCTTATGTAACTAAAGAAACTGAAAAGAGAATAAATAATCCACCACAGTTATCCATGACACAAAATATAAGCGATGTTTTGTATATTACCTGCACATAGAGGCTGGCATCCTTATTACCCCCTGATTTCATCAGGGCTTAGGAAGTAATCATTAACCTCTTCACCAGCAAACTGGTTTAATCCAGAAAACAAGATGGTATGCCAATTTTCTTCAAAGGTAATTAATGGACGATTAAATGCTTTCCCCATCACTTGATATACCTCATAAGGGTTAGTCTAATTATAACGTCGTGCAACAAATAATAATGGTGATATTTCGGGTGAATACAGCATGTTAGTCGTGGCACAAACAACATTGCCCCTTTAATAACGTCAATAACGTCGCCGCTGTCATCTCTGCTCGCAGGCAGGTCTAACAATCCCGCTCAAAAAGCAACATATCCTTAACTTTATAATGAATCAAATGGTACAATCCTGAAATTCCATCGTTTGATTTACGTTCAAAGTCTTCACCCAACCAGGGAATGTATGACCGTAAACACTCGGGGTAAACATGAAGAAAAACATTATCTTGGAGTCTTTTCGCTATGCCTGAATCAAATACCCGGCCGGGTATAAAACTTACATTATCATGTTGTTTATTAGGGATAATCCTTACTGTCGTCGGTCTGTTCTTTGCCATTGCCGGTGGCAAATTAGTCTCATTGGGCGGCAGTAGCTACTTCCTGATCGCAGGTATTGTCACCCTGCTTTCAGCTGTGCAATTCTTCCGTCGTAAATCTTCGGCAGTAATACTGTTTTTGCTGGTTTTCATTGGCACACTGATTTGGTCAGTGTGCGATGCCGGGTTTGATTTCTGGCCATTAGTATCACGGCTTATGGTGCCTACCGGTTTAATGCTACTGGCCTTCCTTAGCTGGCCTGCGCTGCGTAAATCAGAAGGTAAAGCCCCACTGGCGACACTGTCCTACCTGTTCAGCGCCGTACTGGCAGTTGGCATGGTCGGCACATTCGTACAGATGTTCCAGCCACACCCTACCGTCGCTTTCAGTGGCAAACAGCTGCCGTTAATCCCCGTGGATAAAGCCAAACAACAGAAAGACTGGGACAACTACGGCAACACGCCAGGCGGCAGTCGTTTCGTGGCGCTGGACCAAATCACCCGCGACAACGTGAAAGAATTGAAGGTTGCCTGGACCTTCCATACGGGTGACATTCCGCTAAGTCCAGACGGCAACGGCGCAGAAGATCAACAAACGCCGCTGCAAATTGGCAACCGCATTTTCCTGTGCACACCGCACAACAACGTGATTGCCGTCGATGCTGACAGCGGCAAAGAAATCTGGCAGCGTGAAGTCAATGCGAAATCCCAGGTCTGGAACCGTTGTCGTGGATTGGCCTATTTTGATGCCACAAAACCACTGCAACAGCCAACAGTTCCAGGTTCAACGCCTGCGACACCGGCAATTTTAGCCGCCGGTGACAGCTGTCAGCGTCGTATTCTGATGAACACTATCGACGCGCGTTTAGTGGCAATCAATGCTGATAACGGCGAGTTCTGCCAACACTTTGGCAAGCAAGGCGTGGTCGATCTGAAAGCGGGTCTGGGCGATGCCGCCGATCCAAAATACCAACTCACCTCTGCGCCAACGCTAGCCGGCACGACCATTGTGGTTGGTGGTCGCGTGGCCGATAACGTGCAAACTGATATGCCTGGTGGCGTATTGCGTGGTTTCGACGTGATCACGGGTGAAATGCGCTGGGCGTTCGATCCAGGCAATAAAGATCCAAACTCGGTATTGAAGCCGGGTCAGACCTTTGTGCGCAGTACGCCGAACTCTTGGGCACCTATGTCCTATGATCCGGCGATGAATACCGTATTTCTGCCAATGGGGAGCTCTTCAGTTGACCTGTGGGGCGCGAACCGAAACGCATTGGATCACAAATACGGTGCCTCTATCCTGGCGCTTGATGCCACTACCGGCAAAGAAAAATGGGTTTATCAGACGGTTCATAATGACCTGTGGGACTTCGACCTGCCGATGCAGCCTAGCCTGATCGACTTCCCAATGAAAGATGGCACCACCAAACCCGCCGTCGTGATTGGTGCGAAAACCGGGCAGATTTTTGTTTTGGATCGCCACACCGGCAAACCACTGACAGAAGTCAAAGAGCTGCCAGTGAAAACGCGCACCATTCCCGGTGAACAATACTCAGCCACTCAACCGTTCTCAGTCGGCATGCCGCAGATTGGCAATGAAAAGCTAACTGAATCGGACATGTGGGGCGCAACGCCGTTCGATCAACTGATGTGCCGTATCAGTTTTAAATCGATGCGCTACGATGGGTTGTTCACCGCACCAGACACCGACATTTCACTCAGTTTCCCCGGTTCGTTGGGCGGCATGAACTGGGGAGGTCTGTCGACCGATCCTAACAACCATTATATCTTCGCCAACGATATGCGATTGGGCCTGTGGGTACAGATGATCCCACAGAAAACCGATGCCAATACACCGGCCAGCAATGGTGGTGAGTCAGTCAACACAGGTATGGGTGCCGTTCCATTGAAAGGCACACCCTACGGCGTGAACAAAAACCGCTTTATGTCCCCATTGGGCATCCCGTGCCAGAAACCACCATTTGGTACCCTGTCGGCAATCGATCTGAAAACGCAAAAAGTGGTGTGGCAAGTCCCGGCCGGAACCGTGCAGGATACCGGTCCGTTTGGTATCAAGATGCGGGCACAAATGCCCGTGGGTATGCCAACACTGGGTGGTACTCTGGCGACCCAGGGCGGCCTGGTCTTCATTGCCGGTACTCAAGATTACTATCTGCGAGCATTTGACTCTTCGACAGGTGAAGAAGTGTGGAAAGCGCGCCTGCCCGTTGGCAGTGGCGGTACACCAATGAGCTATATTTCACCGACCACAGGTAAGCAATACATTGTAATTTCAGCCGGTGGCGCACGTCAGTCACCCGATCGTGGCGACTACGTCATTGCCTATGCACTTGATAAGTAAATCTCAACGCGCATGAAAATCTCCCGCCCCCGCCTAACCGCGGGTTTTTTTTTATATCCAGTCCCCTACGCATTTGTGATATTTAATCATAAACGAGACGCAATCAATGGAAGTAATTTAACGCTTAAATACGAGAGTATTCCTAATGTGTTGCTCGGAATTATATTTCATTCTCTCTGGCGGCTTTTTATCGCACAGACTAGGCTATAGAACGATTTGCCGCTGACTATAATATTATTAAAATGGTTTCTTTTAGCGTAAATGTCGGACGGTTCTCAGAGGAAATGACAGATGAATGTTTTACCCGAGCACAGCGATGAAAATCATCCTGTTGATATCGCTAATGAAATTTTCAATGGTTTACCAAATCTCATTGGCGTTGGTAAGGGACTCGGAGGACATTTCAATACATTGTGGTGTGAATATACCGGTCTTTCTTCATTTGATCACAATGACGTCGGTTGGTTAGAAGCCCTACACTCCGACGAATATGCCCACATTACCATGTTGCAGCAACAGTCTATGCTCAGCGCCGATTCGTTCGTTCAGGAAGCCAGGCTGCGCCATTGCAGCGGTGAGTATCGTTGGTTTTTACTGTCGTTCGGCGCAAAAAAAGATCAGGGCTCTACGCTAGTGCATTGGTATCTTAGCTGTGCCGATATCCATGAAAAAATGCTGAAAAAGCAATTAACGGCAGAAACATTGGCAGCGCAGAAAAATATGCTCGACGCCAGCGTCGATTGCATCAAAGTCATTAATAATGACGGTTCGGTACTGCACATGAACAAAGCAGGCAGCATTGCTTTGGGCTTGGATGAGAACCAACAACAATTTGGCATGCCTTGGCTGGGGCTGCTGCAACCCGAAGTCCGCAACAGTGGCAGGAAGGCGCTGCGCAAAGTATTAAAAGGGAAAAATGCCCGCTTCGCTGGTCTCAGTGCCTCACCAACGGGCACGCTTCAACATTGGGATAATATCCTTAGCCCCGTTTTTGACAAAGATGAACAGATACAAAATATATTGTGTGTTTCCCGCGATGTGACCTCTCAGCGAATAGCTGAAAAGCGGTTATTGATCGCCAGTGAATATGACGAATTGACCGGCTTACCCAATCGACGTTTATTTAAGAAGAAATTAAAACAAGAAATGAAACAAGCCTTGAGCAACAATACGTCCCTGGGGCTGATTTTGCTGGATCTTGATCACTTTAAGCTGGTTAACGATACCCTTGGGCACGCCGCAGGTGACCATCTGTTACGCGTCTTAGCCCGCCGATTAACGGCATACCTGAACAACAACTCCTTCGTCTCCCGCTTAGGAGGCGATGAATTTGCGATAGTGATTAGCGACGTCGAAAACGAACAAGATATTTTCAAGATCGCCAATGCCTTTTTGATGCAGCTTGAATCACCGATCACATATGGGGGTAAGGCGCTGCATTGTGGTATGAGCATCGGTGGTGCGATCTACCCTCAAGATGCCCGTGATGCATCAGAACTGATGAAATGCGCCGATACCGCCCTGTACGAACTCAAAGACGGCGGCCGCGGTGGCGTTTATATGTTTAATCCGCAAATGATGGATAAGGCAAAGGAACGTGCTGCACAACTTAATCACGCGCGCCAAATTGTCCGTAATAATCTGATCCGCCCCAGTTATCAGCCCAAGGTCAGCTTGAACAATGGCGCAATCATTGGTTTTGAAGCCCTGCTGCGGTGGTATTGTCCGTTAAAGGGGATGCAGATGCCTGATACGGTCAGTGAGGCGTTTAACGATTACGAATTAGCCACAAAACTCAGCGAAACCATGCAGATGAAGGTTTTTACCGATATTTCTGGCTGGTTAGCCGCCGGTATCGAAGTTTTGCCGGTATCGTTAAACGCGTCCCCCATCGAGTTTTTACGTGATAACTACGCTGAAACGTTCCTGAGACGTTTGCAGATGTTCCACATTCCGCATCACCTGATTGAGCTGGAAGTCACCGAGCATGCGTTCAACAAACATGGTTCGAAGTATGTGCTGCGCGCGTTGCAGATGCTCAAGGAAATGGGGATCAGAATAGCACTTGATGACTTTGGTACCGGGCATTCATCCTTTACACATCTCATGGACTACCCTCTGGACTGCATTAAGCTGGACCGCGACTTCATCCGGCGTATGAATCACGAGCCGGCCATTCTGGGCATTGTGGAAAGCATGGGGATCCTGGGGCAAAAGTTGTCGATTGATATCATTGCAGAAGGCATTGAGACCGAACAGCAACGCCAGACGTTGTGTGATTCAGGCTATCACCTTGGGCAGGGATTTCTTTTTAGTCAGGCCGTTGAAGCGCCAAAAGTGCTTAACATGCTGCGACAAAATGTCACTTTAAACCTGTGAGCGAATAAACATAGCCCGGACAGTAATACCGGGCAGCCCCTATCACCACGCAGGATATTATAATACCGATACTTTTTAGAATAAGGTAATCACCTCTCTTGCAATGTCACTTATTTAACACAAAAAGTCACAACCACACTCAATCTAAAAATATAACAAGTCAATGATAAAAAGTTATTATCTATACTCATGAGTTTAAAAAATGATATATAAAATTGATGGGTGCGTAATACCAAACATCCTTAGCAAGGCTATTTAACAGCATGTTTTTATTCAATTCATTAATGATTCCCGACCCAAGAAATGGATTTTCACATTAAGAAAAGCCACTGCTCAACTGAAAAATGTTCGCGTAAAACAACATGCTGGAGTAAATGTTACCTAAGTAAAAACGGCCAATAACCGTGTTGCCCCGAACTCTACTTAATGTAAAAATAAATTAAAAAACAGATAACTACAATTTTATTCATACAATTTCACTAGACTCTGACAAGGTTTGTTAGATTGTTAATTAACCAGGCAGGCATGCAAATCATTCATTATGAGATTAATATCGTCATTATTTGTTCCATTTTAATCATTTCACACCTGCGTTAATCAATTATATTTACTTTTCGCCATTGATATTCAATCGTGCCTATTCTATCTTTCAATAACCATCATTTTACTCATGATGGCAACTCCCTCACATATTATTGTGAGAGATAACTTACTACCATTAATGAATCACTGATCGAGAATATCTTTCGGGACTACCCGTTGATTATTCTTATTTAAATCACGTGGTAATGATACCGAAAAATGCCTTTCACAGTAGTTCGTGTTCAAGCATGCGAAAAAATACGTCAGCTTCATATCGTTATAAGCGATATGTGCTGATAAATATTAACTATTTTGTAAAAGGGTGAATGTTGAAAGTTTGCAAGACCGTCTGAGTAATGACAATAACAGATGAGCGTTAACTACCCTCATAATGTCAATACGCCAGAAATCTTGCGAACGGGATGCGTTCATATCGTGATAAATGAGAACACAGATTATTTTTACTGTTGATACGGGTACGCTTCCGGCTAAAGGTGGTACCTTCGATAACCCCGTGGCGGTTGATCATCCCAAAATGCTCGTCAGCCAAGATAAAGCCACCCCGCAGAATTTCGACGGTGATTATCCGGTGCCGGTCTCTCAGGAAGAGCAGATCCAGATCTGGTTGGAGGATCTGAACCGTCAACCAAACATCATTATTGCGCCAGTGCGTTTCGTCGCGCATTCCTGGAAAGTGGGAAATGAAACGCCTAAGACCTTCGTGACCGGTACGCCTACCGATCCTAATACACAGATTAATATACTCGGGGAAGACAAACCGCTCGACCTGCCTGCATTCATGGAAAGACACAACGATGAATATAGTTTTGATTACGCGCCCACGCAGCCTCAGTGGGCCGATGATAACGCACCATTCACCACATACTGGCGGGATGGCGGCGTGATGGCTGGGCAGGACGGCACCTCCTCGACGCCGCGCACCTTCCACCCTTACGTGACATTTGATATCGGGGATTCTATCGGGCTTCTGAATTACGGGCTTGAGTTCACGCTATATGTAGATGGCAGTTGCAAAGGCTATTTCTGGTTTGACCCATACATCAACGTTATTTCCTGAGTAACTCAGGCACATCAACGATGATGTTGTTGAAAGGAGGCCTTGGCCTCCTTTTGCGTTTAAGGTCGAAAATAGGGTCGGTATTACTGTCGAGTCACTCAGATAGCAGTCTATACCCGCTCTGGCGAGAACCACCAGGGCTCAAATTGGGTAGGATCGTTGAACCCATTGACAATTTTGTCCGCCAGCACATCCGAATGAGCTGCATTAAACATCAACTCCATCACATGCGGTGGCGGCGGTAATAGCATGCTGTTGGTCCAGTTGACGACGTGGCGGGCATAATCCCAATAAAGCTCAAAGGTGTGCTCCATCCAATCCGCATCAAACGCCGCGTCGCTGCGGGCGATAATCTGTGCCAGATAAAGGCGTGCACATTTGGCTGCGCTGTTAGACCCCTGACCGGTTATAGGATCGTTTAATACCAATGCATCCGCCATACCCAAGACCTGACGACCGGAAGGCAATGTCAGTATTGGCTGGCGTACACAAGGGGTGAAACGCCCCGCCATAAAGCCTTGCGCATCGGTCAGTTCGATGTCTTTGCAGCGCTCCGCCTCCCATGGTAACCAGCGTTTGAGGATATCCCGGCTTGTGTGCAGATGTTGTTCCGCCGTATGAGCTCCGTCCCAGCAGTCCATTGGGCCACCTGGAATCCCTTCAAACACCATGATGTCGCAAACGCCGCTCAGGCTGTACGCTGGAAAGGTAAAGTACTCTCCCACGCCAGGAATCAGGTTAAAGTTAATTTGATCCCCGCTCTCCATTGGACGCATACCATGAATATAGGTCAGCGCCAGCGCACGCTGTGGTCGATCAAACCGACTGCGCTGCGTATCCAACGCAAACTGGTTAACAATGTCACCTTTGCCCGCAGCTAACAGCACTAAGTCATGACTGGCCGTCAACCGTTCTAAGGCCTCGCCCCCGACGTCAGCAATCACTAACTTGCCGCCGAGCCGTTCAAACTCTTCCATCCAGCCGGCCATTTTCAACCGTTGATCCACAGATTGCGCGTATTGATCCAGGTCGCCGCGCCAATGCAATATCGGCAGCTCCGCATATTGAGGCTCAGCAAGTGTCAGGCTAATCCCCTCAATACACGGAGCATCTTCCTCCCAAAAGTTTAGTTGCCGGTCCCGCTCAGCCTCAAGTGCGTCGTGAAACATACATTGACTGGACATGACTCTGCCGCCACGCACTTGTCCCGCATCACGGTTGGTCATCAACGTAACCGGATAGCCTTCAGCCAACAGGCTAAGCGCCAACTGCAGGCCAGATTGCCCCGCGCCTACAATGGCAATAGTTCTCATGTCGCATTCTCTTTTTCAGTTAAGGGTCACAAGCCCACTCTGCGCCGCAACGCGGGCACAACGTGACATTTCTAAAATTAGTTAGCCAATTTTGTTCGTTCACAGATTTAACGGCTTGAAGGATAGTGCCTTGACCGCCCCAACAACATAATAATGCAGGTAATCATAATGATGTATAGCGCAAAACTCACCGCAGCGGCGGCACTCTTGAGCCTTTCCTCTCTGGCTAATGCTGCGCCGGGCATTGATCTGGTCGCTAACGAAACACCCATTAATACGGTGAAAAGCGCCGAGGCTGTGGCCAAAAT
Organism: Serratia grimesii NBRC 13537; assembly: GCF_001590905.1. GTDB lineage: Bacteria > Pseudomonadota > Gammaproteobacteria > Enterobacterales > Enterobacteriaceae > Serratia > Serratia grimesii. The sequence continues at coordinate 158,213 of NZ_BCTT01000001.1, read as the reverse complement.
TCCGGCAGGGTTTAAATTCGTCGAACCCAATACCTTAACCGTAGCGGTGTCAATTTTGGGCAGCGGCCCGCCATTTGGGTTATACGCCCGTGATAATAAAACGGTGATTGGCAGTGAGTCGGATATTGCGCGGCTGGTTGCCGATGGACTGGGACTGAAACTCAAGCTGGTACCAACCTCATGGGAAGATTGGCCACTGGGTGTCACCTCTGGGAAATACGACGCGGCGATTTATAACATTACCGTGACTCAGGAACGTAAAACCAAATTCGACTTTGCTACCTATCGCCAGGATACGCTGGGTTTCTATGTGAAGACCGGCAGTAAAATCACTTCGATAAAATCGGCACCGGATATTGCCGGTAAAAAGATCATCGTGGATTCCGGCACTAATCAGGAGGCCGTGCTGCTTGCCTGGGATAAGGAGAACCAGGCGAAAGGTTTACCAGCCCTTCAGCCGATTTACGTCACTGATAAGGCTGCCGCGACGCTGGCCATCCAGTCTGGTCGGGCGGATGCGACCTTTGGTCCAAACGTGTCCGGCGCTTATCAGGCGAAGTTAAACGGCAAAACGACGCTGGTTGGCATCGTGCCTGGCGGGTGGCCACGCAGTGCTAACATTGCGGTCACGGTAAAAAAAGGCAATGGGTTGGTTGATGCCGTGCAAGCTTCACTCAATAGTGCAATTGCCAATGGCAGTTACCTGAAAGTGTTGGATCGTTGGGCAGAAAGCGACGAGAAAATCGAACATTCTGAAATTAACCCTTTGGGATTGGGAGATAAGTAATTCTAACGCCAAGGCCCAACGCGTGGGCCTTGGTTACCGTCAGTCCGCCACACGTCCCCTGCTTTTCTCCATTTTGCGGTAAAGCGTACTGCGTGATACCCCCAGCCGTTTCGCCGCCTGGCTGATATTACCGTTGGCATGTCTGATGGCATCAATCATGTCTTGCGGTGCCGTCAGGGTCTCTGTGCTAGATGACGAGACTGCGCTGAACGGCTCAGGCAGATCGTCAAGCGTGATCAGATTGCCATCATCGGTCAGAGCCAACAACACCTTGAGCGTGCTCAACAACTGCCGCACATTCCCTGGCCACGGATAACGCACCAACGCCGCGACGGCATCAGGCCCCAGCTTGATACCACGCTGCTCGCCCCCCAGTTCACGCCAAAGATTAAGAATAAAACGATCCACGTGTGCCCGTTCACGCAGCGGCAATATACGCAGATTGAATTCCTGGATACGGTACAGTAAATCTTCGCGGAAGGCTCCTGCGGCAACCTGCTGATCCAGATCCTGATGGGTAGCGCAGATCAGCGAAAAATCTACCGCGTAGGAGATGTGGCTGCCGAGCGGCGTAACCGTTTTTTCCTGAAGCACACGCAGCAGTCGGGTTTGTAAGCCCAGCGGCATATCGCCAATTTCATCCAGGAACAATACGCCACCGTCGGCTTCTCTGATTTTGCCCATGTACCCTTTGGGATTAGCACCGGTAAACGCCCCTGGCGCATAGCCAAAGAGTTCGGATTCAATCAGGCTTTCAGGCAGTGCCGCACAGTTGATCGCCACAAAACTTCCCTGCCGACGCCGACTTTCCTCAAATAACCTTTGGCTAAAATACTCCTTGCCGCAGCCGGTTTCCCCGCGAATACAGAGCGCCAGACCGGCATTTAGAATACGTAATGCTTTCTGCCTGTCAGCGCCATCACGATCAAAAGGCGGTGCCAGCGGCTTAACGACTTGCGAATGCCTTTCCGGCATCTGCAACAGTGAGTAATAGTGGCGATTATTGATCGCCAGCGTCTGGCGTGGCGCATTCATCGCCTGTCGTGACATATCCGGGAACAGTGAGGCAAAGTCTAGCGTGCCAAAAGAAGCCACCGAGAGATTAAACTCTTGCATCGCCAGCCGATTGGCTGCGGTAAGGACATCGTCCTGGAACACCAGTACCAGCTCGTGTGCGCTGCCGAGCATACGCGCATCACTGTGCAGCCGCAGCGTCCAATGCTGAGCAGTCACGCCACTCATCACCCACTGATGCTCAATATGCCTGACCGCCTGTAATATCAGTGAGCGCGCATTATTATAAGGGCGCTGCGCCGGTGTAGAGATATCCAGCACCCCAGCAATCACGCCGTTGGGCCGGTAAATCGGCGCTGCCGAACAATAAAGCCCTGTATTCTGATTAAGGAAGTGTTCATCACCGTTGACTTCGCACAGGCTCCCCAACGCCAGCGCAGTACCTATGGCGTTAGTGCCACGCTCTTGTTCCCCCCACAAGTTGCCTGGAGCCAGAGAGATGCGCGACGCTTTATGTAGAAAGTCAGTATTCCCGCAGGTCTCCAACACCAATCCACAGGCATCAGAGACCACCACAATGGAGGGCTGGCGGTTAATTTCGTTGCCTAAACGCGCAATCAGCGGCTGTGCCAATTGCGCAACCCAACCGTTTTGACCACGCACTTCATTGAGCAAAGCAGGCCGTACAAAAGGCACCAGATCGTCAGCTCGGTTCAAGCCATAGTGTTGGCTACGTAACCAGGATTCTGAGAGTGTACTGGGGAGTGACAGATTATCGCTATCAGAGGAAAACCCGGTCTGGGTGGTCTGGTCTTTATGCAACATACCCAACTCCCGCCAAATAAAGTGTTGCATTTTTGTATCATAGATGTGTCTCATGCGTTGCGACATGGGACACAAAAAATAATAGAAATGAATAATAAGACAACGGTTTTATTGTCACGAGCAGGTATTTTATAAAATTAACTTTTTGATATTAAATGCTTTTGTTTTTATGGAGTACTGTGTCATCACAATGTGGCATAGGTAATGCTTATGGTTTCTGCGATGGCGTCGTGCATTCAGGCGTCAACCCTACAGTGTCAGTTCCCATGAGAGGTGTTTACATGAAATACGTTCATCCCGGTTTACCTGGCTCGTTGGTGTCTTTCAAAAAACGCTATGGCAATTATATTGGTGGCAAATTTGTCGAACCCGTTTCAGGCAACTACTTCACTGACACCTCCCCAATGACAGGTCAAACAGTCGCAGAGTTTCCGCGCTCAGATGCAAAAGATATTGAACTGGCGCTGGATGCCGCACATGCCGCAGCAGAAACCTGGGGCAAAGCCAGCGTACAAGAACGTTCCAACGTGTTACTGGCAATCGCCGATCGCATGGCGTCGCAGCTAGAATTGCTGGCGCTGACTGAAAGCTGGGATAACGGTAAACCGATCCGCGAAACGCTCAATGCTGATATCCCTCTGGCGATTGACCATTTCCGCTATTTTGCCGGTTGCCTGCGCGCGCAAGAAGGTACTGCCGCTGAGATCGACCAAAATACCGTGGCCTACCATATTTATGAGCCCCTGGGCGTGGTTGGACAGATTATTCCCTGGAACTTCCCGCTGTTGATGGCCGCCTGGAAACTGGCCCCGGCGCTGGCAGCTGGCAACTGCGTCGTACTCAAACCCGCAGAACAAACGCCACTCAGCATCTGTGTGCTGCTGGAAATGATTGGCGATCTGCTGCCACCAGGGGTTCTCAACGTGGTTCAGGGCTTTGGTAAAGAAGCCGGTGAGGCGCTGGCGACCAGCAAACGCATCGACAAAATCGCCTTTACCGGTTCAACGCCGGTGGGCCGACACATTCTCGCCTGTGCGGCTGAAAACATTATCCCCAGCACCGTGGAGCTGGGCGGCAAGTCGCCTAATATCTTCTTTGAAGACATTATGCAGGCCGAACCGGAGTTTATCGACAAAGCCGTTGAAGGGCTGATCCTCGGCTTCTTTAACCAGGGTGAAGTCTGTACCTGTCCTTCACGCGCACTGATCCAGGAGTCGATCTACCCGCAATTTATGGAGAAAGTATTGGCGCGTATCACTACCATTCGCCAGGGCGACCCCTTTGATACCGACACCATGATTGGTGCACAAGCGTCTCAACAGCAGTTCGACAAGATCCTCTCTTATATTGAGATCGCCAAAAATGAAGGTGGGAAAATCATTGCCGGTGGTGAACGCGCCAGCCATGAACAAACATTGCAGAGCGGTTTCTATCTTCAGCCGACGCTGATTACCGGTAATAACAGCATGCGTTTCTTCCGTGAGGAGATCTTTGGGCCGGTGATCGGTGTAACCACGTTCAAAGATGAAGCCGAAGCTCTGGCACTGGCAAACGACAGTGAGTTCGGGCTGGGTGCCGGCCTGTGGACCCGTGATGTCAACCGTGCCTACCGTATGGGACGTGCCATTAAGGCCGGGCGTGTATGGACTAACTGTTATCATCTCTACCCTGCGCATGCTGCTTTCGGCGGGTATAAAAACTCTGGCGTCGGCCGCGAAACCCACAAAGTGGCGTTGTCGCATTACCAACAGGTGAAGAATCTGTTAGTCAGTTACGACGCAAAACCACTCGGGCTGTTTTAATTTGTTGTCGGGATAAGGCCAAATGCCTGTTCGTTAGTCTCTAGACCTCAGCTATAACACCTCTACCTGGCAAGGGACCCAAAACAGGGTCCCTTGCAACCCACACCTCTGTATCTCCGCTGCGTTTGATGCTTTCAGGGGCGCTCAACATCGTCAGTAACAAAGCCGATTTTGAATTTTATCCGGGTATTAATTGATGTTTAATTTTACCCGGATATAATTATACAACATTGGAACTCTGACGATATCGCCATGAAAACTGTAGATACCCCCTCCTTCACCAGCTTTGACGGTGTAAAACGCATTGCCTGTGGCAACTTGGAAACCAACGTACTGGCTGTAAAGCGGGCTATAGCGTCAGGTTCCACTGAACCGGTATTGATCTTTGATGACCGTACAGGCCGAGTCCAAGAGGTCGATATTCGTGGAACAGACGCTGAAGCGATCGCTCGGTTAGCCAAAGACCCTATAGAAGCATCTGAATCCATCGATAGCGCTCAATCCTCACTTCAGCCACGTGGCCGTGGCAGACCAAAGCTCGGCGTGATCCCACGCGAGGTCACGCTACTTCCTCGCCATTGGGATTGGTTGTCGACGCAGCCGGGAGGGGCCTCTGTCGCCTTACGCAAACTCGTTGAAGAGGCCAGGCGCAACACCGTGGACCGTGATTATAAGCGCAGGACGCAGGAACGTGCTTACCAGTTCATGTCGACAATGGCGGGCAATATGCCCGGCTTCGAAGAAAGTTCACGAGCATTGTTCGCGGGGGACTCAGAAAAATTCATCCAACTTACTGCCAAATGGCCTACTGACATTCGCAATTACGCAATGAGTTTAGCGGCCTACGATCAGGTATGAAGCAAGGCGCTTATTGATGTCTGCACCGTAAATACTGTGTGCATGTGTCCTGAAGTATCGAATCGGACGGGTAAATGAAGACGTTCAACGTAAATGGCATCAATCTGAGTTGTGACAGCTTCGGCGATAATCATGCCGAGCCCCTTCTTTTAATCTCCGGTCTTGGCACGCAGATGATCCGCTGGCCGGTGTTATTTTGTGAAAGTCTGGTGGCAAAAGGCTATCGTGTGATTCGCTTTGACAATCGTGACGCGGGTTGCTCATCGCATGATTGATCGGGTTGCGCGTCGCGCTATCAATACTGGCGCGCCCGAGTGATTGAGAACAGCGGAACCGGCTGCTCCCAAGGTAGACCCTGTTTAAAGTAATGCTTGCCCGCCGTAACCGACAAGCATTACCCCTGCCGTTTGCTTATTACATTAAGACGCGGAAAGATCGATGACCATACGGCCACGAATGGTACCTGACTTCATCTCTTCGAAGATCGCGTTGATATCTCCCAGCGGCCTTTTAGTCACTTTCGGCGTCACTTTGCCTTCAGCGGCAAACTGGAAAGCCTCTTTAAGGTCTTCCCGAGTCCCTACCAGCGAGCCCACCACCTGAATACCATCCAACACCAGGCGCGGAATACTCAGATCCATACTCTCCGGCGGCAGCCCCACGGCAACCACTTTGCCCCCGGCACGGACGGCATTCACGGCAGAGTTAAAGGCAGAGCGCGCCACGGCGGTGACCACGGCAGCATGGGCACCTCCGACTTTTTGCTGAATAATCTCTTCGGCGTTTTCAGTTTTAGAGTTGATCACAAGGTCCGCACCAATCTCTTTTGCGAAATCCAACTGCCCTTGGTTAACGTCAATGGCGATCACTTTGGCGTTAAACACATTTTTGGCGTACTGCAAAGCCAGGTTACCCAAACCGCCCAAACCATAAATTGCGATCCACTGCCCAGGTTTAATGTCGGAAATCTTTACCGCTTTATAGGTGGTGACCCCAGCGCAGGTAATGCTGCTGGCAGCAAAAGAGTCCAGGCCATCAGGCACCTTGACGGCGTAATCTGCCACTACGATGCATTCCTCTGCCATGCCGCCATCAACGCTGTAACCGGCATTTTTGACCGAACGGCACAGGGTTTCGTTGCCATTGACGCAATATTCACAGTGGCCGCAGCCCTGGTAGAACCAGGCAACACTGGCACGGTCCCCCACTTTTAACGAGGTCACGCCTTCGCCAACCGAAGTGACAACCCCGACCCCTTCATGGCCCAAGGTGATACCGGGTACCTCGCCGAAATCCCCATTTTTGACATGAAGATCGGTATGACATACCCCACAACACTCCATCTTGAGTGCCGCTTCGCCGTGCTGCAATGGGCGAAGCTGCTTTTCCTGAATATCTACACTGTGGTTTTTGGTGACTACGGCAGCTTTCATAGGGCATATCCTCTCAGGTTACGTTGAAAGTCCAGTTGTTAATGTAGTTACTGTAATTGCTGAGGGCAAGGTGGGCGCTGTTTTGTTTAAAAACAGGGAGTTAAACAATATGGTTAGCAAGTGAGACAAACAGGGCTTATAAGCGAGAATAAAGATTAACGCTTGGTTTTCGTAATTTTTGTCGCTTTGGCAGGGTTGCCGGCCACAAACTCCAGCGTCGGTGAATAGTAAAAAGGCAGCCAGGCATGGTAACTGCTTTCCCACTCCCACTTTACCGGGCAGGGCCACAGAATATCTTCATGCAGAATATAGTAGACCCACCGTCCGTGCGGGCGGCGTGGTTTGGCTGTGCGCTTAGTCACTGACGGCTCAGACTCAGCGTGATTATCGATGATATTCAACCGCCCGTAGTGGCATAGCCACGTCACACATCCTGGTCAGCATGCACCCGACTGAAACGCCCATCGCAATGGAACATAAATAGCCGTTCTTCATGTTAAATTCTCTTTGTCATCAGGGGCTACGGAGTCTCGGTGTTAAATTTAACATGGACGACGGTCGGCAAGCCATCTTTCCTGCCTGGGTGTTTACACCGGGCGACATACAACTGTCATTAATTATTCATACCAGATAAATATGCTGCGGCTAGGGTGGCTAGAACACGCCACTTTAAGAAGCGCCATGAGCTATTTATCACTCAATAACATCAAAAAAACCTGGGGCGACAAAACCGCGCTGGATGACGTCAGCTTTGACGTGCAGGAAGGTGACTTTGTTGCACTTCTGGGCCCTTCCGGCTGTGGAAAATCAACCCTGCTGCGAACTTTGGCCGGGTTAGAGAACGCCGACAGCGGCATGATTCAGATCCAGCAACGTGACGTGACGGCCCTGCCGCCTTCCCAACGTAAGCTGTCTATGGTTTTCCAGTCTTATGCGTTATTCCCGCACCTCAGCGTGCGTGAGAACCTGCTGTTTGGCCTGCGAGCTCGGGGCGAAGACAAGCAGCATTTTGCCGCTCGGTTGGCGGAGATCAGTAAGCTGATGGAGTTAGAACCGCTGCTGGATCGCCTGCCGGCACAGCTTTCCGGTGGACAGCAACAGCGTGTGGCATTAGGCCGTGCGGTGATAGCCCAAAACAAACTGTGTCTGATGGACGAACCCTTATCCAACCTGGACGCCAAACTGCGTCAGAGCATGCGCCGAGAAATCCGTGCGCTGCAACGCAAACTGGGTTTGACCATGTTGTATGTCACCCATGATCAAACTGAAGCCATGAGTATGGCGGACAAGATCATTCTGCTGAACGATGGCCGCATTGAGCAGCACGATACCCCAGACAATTTATATAACAACCCGGCCAGCATTTTTGCCGCACAGTTTATTGGCGCACCCCCGATGAACATCATCCCCCTAACTCGCAAAGGCGGCGGATACCATATCGGTAACGCACCGCTGCCCGTCGTTCCTGGCCATCAGGAGACGGCTCTGAGTTTAGGTATCCGCGCCGAAGACATTCGTCTCTGCGCTCCTGGCAGTGGCAACCTCACCGGCCAGATCCTCAGTGCGGAATACATGGGCGCCGATACGCTCGCCGTATGCCATCTGCCTGCGGTTCCGGGGCAGATCACAGTCAAAATACCCGGCATGCAACATTTTACCGAGGGTAGCCTGGTTGGCCTGCAATGGGCAGCAGCGGCGCAGTACCTATTTTCAACCAGCAGTGGTGAGCGTTGCCACCACCTGGAACACGCCTTTCAGACAGTGACGTATCAATACGCAGTTCAATAATCAAAAGCACTATTTTACTTCAGGGGAAAACCATGTCCGTCTCTATCCGTTTATCTACATTAAGCGCTGCCGTGCTGTTGTTTGGCGTTTCTGTTTCTGCCCTGGCAGCGGATGCCGTGAAGCTGCAAATGTACTATCCGATTGCCGTCGGCGGGAAAATTAGCCATACCGTTGAAGGGTTAGTGGCTGATTTCGAGAAACTGCACCCAGATATCAGTATTCAACCCGTTTATACCGGTGACTACGCCACCACAGTGACCAAAGCATTAACCGCCTTCCGCGGCGGCAATGCCCCACAAATTGCCGTGATTGGCGATATCGAAGCCTATTCATTGATTGACGCGGGTGCCATTTTACCGGTCAGTGATTTGGCTAATGATGAGGCTGGTAAAGCCTGGATCGACGGTTTCTACCCGGCATTTATTCGCAAAATCCAGGGCAAGGTTTGGAGCATTCCTTTCCAGCGCTCTACCGTGGTGCTGTATTGGAATAAACAGGCATTTCAGCAAGCGGGGTTAAATGGCGAAACCCCACCAGCCAACTGGCAACAGGTGGTTGATTTTGGTCAAAAATTGGTAGTGCGCAATGGCAACGAGGTTAAGCAATGGGGGATTGAGATCCCTTCCACCCCGATTGGCTACTGGACCTTCCAGGGGATTGCAGCCACCAATGGCAGTCATTTGGATAACGGCAAGGGAACGGCCGTGACTTTTAATACCCCTGCTAACGTTGAAGCACTGACCTGGCTGACCGATCTGGCACAGAAATATCAAGTATCACCAAAGGGTGCCATTACCTGGAGTACCACGCCGCAGGACTTTATCGACGGCAAAACCGCCATGATGGTTACCACAACCGGTAACCTGACCACCGTACGTGAAAACGCCAAGTTCCCATTTGGGGTCGCCATGCTGCCAGAGAAAACGCAGCGCGGTAGCCCAACCGGCGGCGGCAACTTGTATTTGTTCAAAGGGACAAGTCCGGCACAACAAAAAGCCGCCGTGACCTTTATGCGCTGGCTTTCAGCGCCAGAACAAGCCGCTCGCTGGAGCATCGCCACGGGCTATGTCGCCACCTCACCGGCCGCATGGGAAACCGCAACCATGAAAGAATATGCGGTCAATGTCCCGCAAGCGACTGTCGCGCGTGAGCAGTTAGCCTATTCGCAACCGGAGCTCTCAACCTATAACAGCGTGCAGATTCAGGAGTTGCTGAACCGCGCCGTAGAGGCGGCTGTGACACAAGGCAAAACCCCGGCGCAGGCGTTAGAAAGCGCGCAAAAGCAGGCTGATCGCCTGTTGCAACGTTACCAATAACCGGGGCCGGCATGACCATATCGCACTCTGCTTTGCCCGCCGCCCGCCATAAGCGTTTCTCTTTACAGCTTTATGGCTATTTGTTGGTTCTGCCGGCATTGGTTTTTCTGATTACCTTTACCCATTATCCGGCGCTGGCTACGGTGTGGGAAAGCGTCTTCAGCGCAGCGCACAATAACCGACCGGCCCAATTCGTTGGGCTGGAAAACTACCGTGCATTGCTGGACGACGAAACCTTCATTCTGGCCTTACGCAATAACCTGCTGTATGCGGCAATCACCATTCCGCTGGCTGTTGGATTAGCGTTGTTGATGGCCTTGGCGGTAAACCGGCGCATGCGCGGTACCGCATTTGCCCGCGCCGCCTTCTTTATTCCGTCACTGCTACCGATGGTAGCAATCGCCAATCTGTGGTTGTTCTTCTATACCCCTCAAGTGGGGTTATTGAATCAATTGTTGGCGATGTTTTCGCTGCCAGCAGTGAACTGGCTGGGCGATCCGGACTCTGCGCTGTATTGCCTGATGGCCGTGTCGGTGTGGCGTGAAGCCGGTTTCTTCATGATTTTTTATCTGGCCGCGCTGCAGCAGATTGACCCCAAACTGGCTGAAGCTGCCGAGATCGAAGGGGCGTCACGCGGCTACTTCTTTAGACGGATCCAATGGCCACTGCTGATGCCAACCACACTGTTTATCCTGATCAACGCGTCGATGAATGCTTTCCGCATTGTCGACCAAGTGATCGCCATGACCAACGGGGGACCGGACAACAGCACTAGCCTGCTGCTGTTCTATATCTACCGTACGGCGTTCAGCTATTGGGATCTGCCTTACGCCTCAGCAATGACCACCGTGTTGCTGGTCATTTTGGCGTCAATTGCGTTAATTAAATTCAATTTGCTGGATAAGCGAGCCCACTATCAATGAGCCTTTCCCTCACCGCTGCGCCGACACAATCCGTGTCGTTACGCCGTATTGGCTGGAACTTACTTACCTGGGGGGCCGCTTTACTGTGGATCTTCCCGATCCTGGTCGCGACCTGGGTAGCGATTCATCCCGCCGCCGATCAAGGCGGTTTTTCCCTTTTCTCCCCTTTAACCGCCCAAAACTTTATCAATGCCTGGCATGCCGCCCCTTTTGGACGCTATTTCCTCAACACCATCTCGCTGGTACTGCTGATTGTTTTCTTTCAGCTGATACTGGCTACCATGGCAGCCTATGCCCTGGTACGGTTCCGGCTCAAAGGCGCAGGCATACTGTTTGCTCTGGTGCTCTTGCAGTTGATGATCAGCCCTGACGTGCTGATCCTGAATAACTACCAGACCATTGGCGCCTTGGGGTTGCGCGATACTCTTTTGGGGATTGCCCTGCCTTATTTTGCCTCAGCATTCGCTATTTTCCTGTTGCGACAGACGTTTAAAAGCATCCCATTGGTACTGGAAGAAGCGGCAATTGTCGAAGGTGCCAGCCGGTTTTACATATTACGCCGTATTTATATCCCGCTGGCGAAACCGGTGTATGTCGCATTTGCCTTGGTCTCAATCAGCTTTCACTGGAATGATTTTCTCTGGCCGCTGGTCATTACCGACTCGGTTAACGTACGGCCGCTGACAGTGGGGCTACAGCTATTTTCAGCACCGGAGCAAGGCGTGCAATGGGCCTTAATAGGGGCCGCGACGCTGATGACCTCTGTGCCGTTACTCGTGTTGTTTTTAGTGTTTCAGCGTCAATTTGTTCAATCCTTTATGCGCGCCGGCATTCGCTAGCGCTGAGCAGGTAACCCATGACTTCACACCTCACCGAAGCACAGTCTCTGGCCCTGGGTCAGGTTAGCTCTCTTTACCAGCAACCCCAATTCTCGGGTGAGCCCATGGCGTCGGGCGCCCTGCGCTTTGGCTTAATCGCCGATCCACAATATGCCAATGCCGATCCCAATCTGGAATATAACCGCTACTACCGTAACAGCCTGCGTAAACTGACCCAGGCCATTACTCAGCTTAATGACTTGCCGCTGGCCTTTGTCGCCACCCTCGGGGATTTGGTAGATGATAACTGGAGCAGTTACGCCGAACTGTTGCCGGTGTACCAGCAGTTACGTCATCCGCATGCGGTGATTATGGGCAACCATGATGCCGATGTGATATCCCGCCATCTGGCAGCGCAATCCCCTGTGCTGGCGCTGCCCAAACACTATTACCAGTTCAGCCTGAACGGTTATCGCTTTATCGTGATTGACGGTAATGACCTCAGCCTGTATTGCAATCAAGCCAACGGTGATGAACACGCACAAGCACAGCAGTTGCTGGCCCGTATCCGTGCCGAGCATCAACCGCAAGCGCAAAGCTGGAACGGCGCCGTCGGTGATGAACAACTGCGTTGGCTGGAGTGCAGCCTGGCGGACGCACAAAGCAAAGGGGAAACCGTTGTGGTGTTTGGGCACTACCCATTAGCACCGGCCAATGAACATAACCTGTGGAACTGCAATGCGCTGGTGGATCTGCTGTGCCGCTATCAGGTACGCGCTTACTTTGCCGGTCATTATCATTTGGGTGATTATGTTCGCGTGGGGAATACCGATTTCATCACCCTAAAGGGCATGGTCGATGGCGACGATCTGCTGCCGTTCGCCGTGGTTGAGCTGGACGGCGATAAGCTATCAATTACCGGCTATGGCCCGGAAATTAGCCGAGTGCTGGTGCGATAAATATCGGCTGTTGGAGCCCTATCAAGACGCCAACCCGCCGCCACCTGGGTATGGCGTCTTACCGGCAATCTTCATGACTTCGGCCCCCAAGGTGACAAAAGGAGCTTGCCGGCAGGCGTAGATGAGCCCGCCAGCCTTGGCGCGCACCGCTTTTACCGTATCGGTGATCGGGTCGACAATTTCGGCCACGGCCTCATCCGCCTCTACCCACTCCCCCGGCTGACGTAGCAACAACAGAATACCGCTGGCAGGTGCTGTCACGATCTCTCCGGCGGCGAACGGTAGCATTGCCACGTCTCGCTGGGGGATCTCGGGTGACTCACCGGCAACGGCACCCCGGTGTTGTAAATAACGATAGAGACGTTCAGCGTCAACACTGGCCAGTTCGTGGCTAATATCCCGTTGCCCACGCAGCTCCAGCGTGACCGCCATGCAGCCGGGTGTCAGGTCTTTTAGCGCAAAATGTTGTGTCGCCAAACGGTGCCAAGGCAGGCCGCAAGCCTCATCAAAGGATCCGCCACCGTTGTCTTGTGAAAGCAGCACTGCGCCAATATCCATAAAGCACGCCAATACTTCAGCCTGTTCACTCCAGGCCGGATCGGCATACATATGCAAGATCGCTCGGTCATCGCAGTGCAGATCCAGTACCACATCAGCATCACAGGCCAACAGCAACAGTTGGCGACGTAGTGCCGTGACTTCGCTGGTGTCGTGTGCTGACAGTAAAGCTTCACGCATTGCGGCACGAACCTGCTGATGTAAGGATTCATCAATACTGAACGCGTGGTTGAGTAACAACTGGGTTACGTCGGGAAAGTCTCGGTTGAAATTACGACCACTGACCAGGTCGAATCGCCCCACGCCGCCATTGAGCAGCACCTGAGCCAATCCCGGCGGGTTGGCGACCGGGACAATGATTATTTCACTTTGCAGTTCCCCGCGCCGTTCCGCCTGGCTGAGTAATCTTTTAAGATAATGCAACACCAGCATGCCGGGCAGTTCATCGGCATGTAAACCGGCTTGCAGGTAGATCTTTTCACCTTTACCCGACTCGCCGAAATGAAAACTGGTAAATTGGCGCTGCCCACCCAAGGCATGTTCAGGTAACTTATGATGTTTACTTTTCATTGGACGCCCTATCTGTGGAAAAAAAAGCCCGGCTTGATCGCATCGACAAAAAGATCCTTGAAATACTGTGCCGGGATGGCCGCATTTCCTATCAAAAGCTGTCCGAGCAGGTCAATTTGACCGCTCGCCCTTGCCAGGAGCGGGTTCGTGGGTTAGAGCGTGACGGCATTATTCGTGGCTACAGCGCCATTATCGAATTGCCTGAGCCGGAACATGCGTTTGTCATTCAGGCGCAGATTGCGCTGGCCGACCATGGCCATTCCCAACCGGCGTTCGAGCAGGAAATGCGCAATACGCCGGAAGTGCTGGACTGCTGGCTGGTCAGCGGCAATTTCGATTTTCTGGTGCGTATCGGGTGTCGCAGCATGGAAAACTACCGGCTACTGGCCGATACCTGGCTAACCAGCAAAAAGTTTCGGGTGGATAAAATCGTGACGCTGACCGAATTACAATCCATTAAACGTTCCTGAGCCGGATCAATCACGGCGGATAAACGCCAGCCAGCGGCGTTCTGCTCGTGAAAACAGGAAAATCAGCAGGAAGGTGCACAGCAGATACAGCGCTGCTGCCATCAGGAACGGAACAAAAGGCGAATACGTTGCGGCATAAAGCGCGCGCGCCACACCGGTGATATCCAACAGCGTAACGGTACTGGCCAGCGATGTGGCATGCAGCAAGAAGACCATTTCGTTATTGAGTGCAGGAATGCCACGTCGCAGCGTTGCAGGCAGGACCAGCCTGCGAATGATCTGCCACTGGCTCATGCCATAGGCTTCGCCGGCAATCCACTCCTGGCGCGGGAAGGTTTCCATCATGCCGGCCAGCAACTGTGCGACGTAGGCGCTGGTATTGAGCACCAGCGCCAGCGTGGCGCAGAACGTCGCATCACGAAACAGCAACCAGAATGGCTGATCGTTCTGCCAGCCCAACTGCACCACATCAAACTGCGACAGGCCATAGTAAATCAGCATTAACTGTAGGTAGAGCGGCGTACTGCGAAAAAAATAGGTGATGCTGCGGATGAGCCAAGCCACGGGGCGTGGGCCATAAACCTGGCCGATCGCCATTAGCATCGCCAACAATAAACCGGGTACAACCGACAGCAAAAATAACCTGGCGGTCATTGCCAGTCCGGTCACATCAGAGCCATCACTCCACAAAAAGCTCGGCACGGCTTCCAGCATGTTTTGCAGGTTCATCAGCGTACTCCCGCCGAATTCGACGACGCCAGCGCATAACGCCGCGATAGCCGGCTAAATCCCCAACTGGAGATCGCGGTGATCACCATATAAATCAGCGCCACCAGGAAATAGAACAGGAAAGGTTTTTGCGTTGCGCGCCCCGCTTGCTCCGCCAACCACACCATGTCTTCCAGCCCGAGGATCGACACCAACGCCGAGGCCTTCATCAACCCAAGCCAGTTATTATTAATGCCGGGAATGGCGAAACTCAGCATTTGCGGTAGCAGCACGCGTCGAAACACTTGGCCGGGGCTCATGCCATACGCCATCGCCGCCTCGAGTTGACCGCGCTCCACGGTGAGAAATGCGCCACGGAAAGTTTCGGTGTAGTAGGCGCCAAACACGAAGCCTATTGCCAGTACACCGGAGATAAAAGTATTGAAATGCAGTGGCCCCAGCCCCAACAGACCAAGCGCACCGTTAACCAGCATCTCGCCGCCAAAGAACAACAGCAGCATGATCACCAGTTCAGGAATGCCACGCACCAGTGTGGTATAGCCCGTTGAAACCCAACGCAACCAACGCGGACCGAACAGTTTGATCACTGCATTAATCAGCCCAAGCGCCAAGGCAACGGCGAGTGAAACCAGCATCACGCACAACGACAACGCCGCACCCTGTACCAGCAACGGTAAATACTCTACGACCATTCCCGGCCTCCCATATTTGACTGAATGCCGGGTCAGCCGGCGTTAGCGGAGCCGGCTTAGTCACCGTAAATATCGAAGCTGAAATATTTTTTCTGGATGGCCGCATAGGTGCCGTCGGCGCGAATGGCTTTGATCGCACCGTTAAGCGCATCTCGTAGAGCTGGGTTATCTTTGCCTACGGCGATGCCCACGTCGGAGGAAATACTGCTGTCTTTGATCACCGGACCGGCGAAGGCAAACTTTTGTCCGCGAGGCGTGTCGATAAAGCTGCTGGCAGCCTGAGTGTTATCCTGTAACGACGCATTAATACGCCCGGACATCAGATCCAGATAGACATTATCCTGATTGGCATAAGAGACAATTTTTACGCCCTTTCCGGCCCAATGCTGTTTCGCATAGGCTTCATGGATTGAGCCGGTCTGTACGCCAACCGTTTTACCTTTCAGGCTGGCGACGTCTGGCAATAAATCGCTGCCCTTGCGTGCCACTAACTGGGCAGAACTGCGGTAATAACGATCGGTGAAGTCCACTTCCTTCTTACGCTCATCAGTAATAGTCAGCGAAGCAATAATCGCATCGAACTTATGTGCGTTAAGCGCGGCGATCATACTTTCAAAAGGTTGTTTGACGAACACACATTTGGCATGCAGTTGGGTACACAGCGCGTTGGCAATATCAATATCGAAACCGGTGATCTCACCATTGGGCGCAAGCACATCAAAGGGTGGATAACCGCCGTCAACGCCAAAACTGATGGTGTCAAAAGTCTGGGCCGCTGCTGGGCCGCCCAGTGCCAGGCTAGTCAATAAAACGGCTAATGTTTTTTTCATGGCTGAGATCCCCGGTGAAAGAAAATACTAGAAACGAAGTGACAGGCAGGTCAGGCCGCCGTCCATTTTTTTGAATTCACTGGTGTCGAGCTGAACGATCGGCATCCCTAACTTTTCGATTTGCGCCAAGGTCTGTGGATAGCCCTTGGGGGTAATCAACGTATCGTTGATCCAAAGTGTGTTTCCGGCGTAGGACTCCGCTTCTGGAATGACGATGCTGTTGAAAGCGCTAAAGGCTGGATGGTGCTGGTAAGCTTCTGTCAGCAACAGGGTATTGCGGCCAACATAGTTGACTATCGATTTCAGGTGCAGCCCGGCGCTCACCTCAATCGCAGTCACTCGGTAACCATGGGGTTCCACCGCTGCGGCAAATTCGCCAATACCGACTTCGTCCGTACGTGACGTCAGACCGACAAAAAACTGACGATCGACCAACAGCACATCACCACCATCAAGATGACCGCGTGCGCTCATCCGCACCACTGGCCGCTCACCGTCAAACAAGGGGGCAATAGTGTCAACTTCGCCCTGGCGACTTGGTGCACCGGGATGGGTGATCACCGCCAGTTCAGGCATCACGACTGCCGTATCTTCAACAAAGTGTGCGTCAGGAAATACCGGTGCAGCAGGTAACACTGTCACTTTTAACCCCAGTCGGAGCAAGGTGTCCACGTAGGCCAAAAACTGCTGGCCCGTGGTGACAATATCCGGCGCGCCCAATTGGGCCGTGGTTTGGCCGCTGGCGCAGCTATCAGCAGGGAGTCTGGCAATGGCTTGGGTAAAGTGCATGGGCGATTCTCTCTATTGGAAAGGACGGTCACTGTTGTTTCGATTATCAAACAGATACCGCTGCTAATCAGGTTGAATCCACCCACTGCTACTCTACATTTGCGCTGTTTATTCCTTCGATAACGACCAATTCCGCTGTGCGCCCTTTTCACGGAACAGGCGGCTGCGCACCTGTGATACGCGGCATCACCTCTTTCATTAACGCCAGGAATTTACGCAGGCGTGCCGGATAGTAACTGGCGTACGGATAAAGCAAATATATCGGTAATGGGGCTGCCCGCCAGTCCGGCATCAATGCGATAAGTCGGCCCTGTTCCAGATCCTGTTTAACCACCCAGGATGACAACATTGCGACCCCAACGCCGTTTAACGCGGCTTTACGCACTGCGTAGAGACTGTCAGTGCTTAACCTTGGCGCGATGTCAAAACGGCAGGACTTACCGCTGTCGTGATGGGTTAACGTGACTTCATTGCGATAAAAACTGTTTAGCGCCAGCCAAGGCAGTTGCGCTAAATCGCCTATCTGGCTCAGTGGCGCATTACCTGCTAATAACTCAGGTGACGCCACCACGATGCGCGGCACTTCCGCCAATAATACGGCAACCACCGACGGATCGGTCACTGCACCGACGTGGATCGCGCAGTCCACGCCTTCAGGAATGAAGTCTGGCGAGTGATCATTGAGCGTCCATTCCACACTGGTCTGACGATAACGTTGTAAATAATCGCCCAGCGGCCCAATCAGTTGATCCTGACCAAAGGCATGCGGCGCCCTCACCCGCAATATGCCGACCGGTTCATCGCGTGTACCACGTAGCTCATCTTCCATGATGTGCCACTGTTCAATCAGCTTACGCGCATGCTGATAACACCGTTCGCCGTCATCCGTCAGCTTCATGGTGTGTGTCGTGCGCTGGATTAACTTAACGCCCAGCAGTTGTTCCAGCACCTGTAGGCGCCGGCTGACAGTGGGCTGTGACGTGTGCATTTGCGCCGCCGCAGCTGAGAGGCTGCCGCTGTCAACAATACGTACCAGCGTTTGCAACATGGCTATGCGGTCGCCATTCGGAAATGAGTTTTTATTCATACGTAATACGTATAACAGTTTTACCTGTACGGGGGCTACAGTTTGCGGCGAAGACCGGCAAAAATAGCCGCACTTTACGAGTTCAGGATAACCAACATGAGCCTACTTTCATCAACCAATAACACCACCACGCTTTCCCCCAACGTTGTCTTTCTGCTGGCGGCGGGCGCTGGTCTGAGTGTGGCATCCATCTACTACAGCCAACCTATGCTGGGCATTATGGGGGATGCATTCCACGCCGGGGTGAGTGATACCGGCTTGGTACCGACACTGACACAAGTCGGCTACGCGCTGGGAATCTTATTATTGGCCCCGCTGGGGGATCGTCACGATCGTCGGCAGATCATCCGGGTTAAAGGCGTACTGTTGGCGCTGACCTTGCTGCTTTGTGGTTTTTCCTCTTCATTCCCGTTGCTGCTACTCAGCAGTCTGGCGATCGGTTTAGCCGCTACGGTAGCGCAAGACATCATACCGGCAGCCGCTACGCTCGCTTCTGACGCCAACCGAGGCAAAACTGTGGGGACAGTAATGACCGGGCTGTTAGCTGGCATTTTGCTGTCGCGTGTCTTCAGCGGTGTTGTCGCGGAATATTTTGGCTGGCGCAGCGTTTACTTCCTGGCGGCAGTTGGCGTGTTGATTATTACCTTCGCGATTGGGGCTGTATTACCGCGCTTTAAACCCAACACCACGTTGAGCTACCCGGCGCTGCTGCGTTCATTAGGCAAGCTGTGGGCAGAGTACCCGGAATTGCGGCGTGCAGCCCTGGCGCAAGGTTTGTTGTCAGTTGCGTTCAGTGCTTTCTGGTCAACACTGGCAGTAATGCTGGCAGAGCGGTATCAGTTAGGTAGCGCAGTAGCCGGTGCTTTTGGATTGGCGGGCGCGGCAGGTGCACTGGCTGCTCCCTTGGCAGGCGCACTGGCCGATCGTCATGGCCCTGATTACGTCACTAAAATCGGCGCAGCCATGGTGGTGTGTTCATTTGCCCTGATGTTTCTGCTGCCATTACTGTCAGTACCCGCACAGTTGGCTCTGATCGCCTTGAGCGCGGTAGGTTTTGATCTCGGGATACAGGCTACACTGGTGGCGCATCAGACGATTATTTACGCCATTAATCCGGCCGCCCGCAGTCGCCTTAATGCCATCATGTTTACTCTGGTGTTTATTGGCATGGCGAGCGGTGCTGCTTTAGGGAGCAAGATTCTGGAAAGTGCCGGTTGGACTGGCGTGATCGCATTAGCAACAGTGGTGGCGACAGGAGGATTAGTGCTACGGATGTTGGCCAAGACCCCCTCGCGAGCCGCAGCCTGATGGTGTCGAACGTCAAAAAATAGCCGCAACGTCTGCGGCTATTGTATTTTAACGTTACTCTGCCTCTTGGCTGTTTTCGGCACAAAACTCACGATACCAGCTATCTTCGGCTAACAACTGAGTATGGCTACCCCTGCGACGTAACCGTCCTGCTGCCACAATGACAATATCCTCTGCCAGAGCCGCCAATCGGGGGTTATGCGTGACATAAATACAGCTTGTTCGTCCACGCTGACGTGCCAGCAATGCCATCACGCGGTTAACGCTGAGTGAGTCAAGGCTTGCGGTCGGTTCATCCAGCAAAAGTATTGGTGTCCTGGCACACAAGCTTCGTGCCAGACACAGGCGCAGCCGCTGCCCGCCGGACAATGCAGCGCCCCCCACGCCAACCTCGCTGTCTAGCCCCTGCGGTAAACGGGCGATCTCCTGCTGCAAACCTACCGCCGACAGTGCCTCCTGCATTTCATGTTCTTTTAGCGCAGGGTTAGCTAATTGGAGGTTCCAGCGAACACTTCCCCGGAACAGCGGCGTATCCTGCAACAACACATTGCGACACCCTGCCAATGTTGGGGCGTCAAGCTGACGAATATCCACTCCGCCAATAGTCACCTGTCCGTCTGTCACGTCGGTGTTACGTGCCAGTATACCCAGCAAGGTGCTTTTGCCGGCGCCAGATGGACCGACGATGGCCAGTAATTTGCCGGGTGGAATATCAAGGTCAATGTTGCTAAGCAGTGCTGTACCGTCCGGCAAGCGATAGCCGACCTGTCGCGCAATCACATGGCTGTCCGCCGGTATGTCGCCAGACTGCGCAAATTGAAGCGCGGGTGTTTCCAACACCATGAATACCTGCATTAGCGCCTGCCAGGCATTACGTAGCGACTGGGCGAGCTGCGTCATTGCCGCCAAGGGTTCGATAAATCGGACTAACAGCACCATTTCGGCGATCCACAGTGGGGTTGTCAGCGCACCAATACCGACACGCCAGGCCCCCAGTACTAACACCAGCAAGAATACCGCCTGTACCGCACCCGCAAAGACCAACGTGATGGGTAATGAGCGTCGTTGGAGATGCGCCACTTTCTGGTATTGGGCGGTCAGTGCCTGTACCAACCGCTGTCCTGCCTGTTGATTCAGTCCCGTGGTACGCAGTAACGCTTGCTGTTGTCCAAACTCAGCCAACTGTGTGGCGCTGTCGTGCTCAGCCTGATGCAGCTGATCTTCCAGGGTTAGCGTCCGTCGCCCTCCCCAGCGTAACCACGCACCTAACAATACAGCGGCGATCAACAGGCAACAGGCCAGTGGAAAATCGATAAACGCCAATCCAATAATAACCGTTGCAGGGGTCACTACCGCCGTAATCAGCGGAGCCAACAAATGCGCCGGGATTGCCATGGTCGTCAACACCGGCCCACGTACCAAACTCGGCAAGTGCACCCGGCCAAGCAGGTTAGCGGGAATTCGCGGGATATGCAGGATCAAGGCACCGATCAACATCCGTACTACCGTGCATCCGGCCAAATACCCTTTCAGCGTCGCCCAAAACATCACGCCACCATATACCGCCGTGGTCGCCAGCAAGCCCCACAATGCCAGCCAAATTTGCGCGATATCACCACTAAACCAGGCAACAATCAGTGGCACTAGCATCAGACCAGCGACACCGTCCAGCATGGCGCACGCCGTCATCCACAGCAGTGTTTTCATCAGCGAAGCCCGATCCCGCGGAGCCAAAGATCTCAAGCACGCCATATTAATAGCCATAAATGTCTCCCTGACTGTCCCAAAGCCGGCGATAAAGCCCCCCGGCGGCTAATAATTGCCGGTGGTTGCCACTGGCGACCAACTGCCCACGTTCCAGCACTAAAATACAGTCGGCATCCATGACATCGGCCAATCGGTGACTGACGATCACCGTGGTGCCAGATCGCTGACGTAGGCGACCTAATAAGGCTGCGGCGGTTTGCGGATCAAGCGCCGACGTGGGTTCATCCAGCAGCAAAATTGGCGCTGGTGACAGCAAGGCGCGCGCAATAGACAGGCGTTGCAGTTCACCGCCTGAAAGCTGTAAGTCTTGGCCCGGTATGCTTTGGTAACCAAGCGGCCGTGCCATAATGTCCTCATGCAGACAGGCAGCCTTTGCCGCGGCATGGATGGTGGCCTGATCGGCATCTGGACGATAGAGCGCAATGTTTTGATCCAACGGTCGTGCCAGCGCACATCCCTGTTGCAATACCGGGGTGATTAATTGGAAACGACCAGCAGAAGACAAACTCGCCAAAGGGTGACCGCTGACCCGAATTTGCCCGCAGTCCGGGTCCATAAACCGTGCCAATAGCAACAGCAAGCTGCTTTTCCCTGCCCCCGATGGCCCAACAATCGCGGTGACACTGCCGGCTGGCAGCGAAAAAGTGATGTTCTGTAGAGCTGGTTGATTATCGTAATGGAAACTCAGCGCCTGTACTTCGATATCGGCTGGGGCGTTCAGATCAGGCTGTTGTGTTCCGTTCACCATGTCTGGCGTAGCCAGCAACGCATTCAACCGCTCCGCCGCCAGTCGGGCACTGCGCAATGCATCACCGCCGTGGCCCATCGCCTGCAGCGGCGCGGCAATTGCCTTAACCAACAACAAAAATACGCACAACTGAGCGACCGGCAATGGCGTCGCACCCAAGCCCAACGCGCCAGCGATGACCCAAACGCCAAGCAGTGGCGCTCCCAGCAACAGTTGCATACCTGCGCTCAAACGGCCGATACGCTGTACCCAATGGCTGAATGCCGTAACAAAAAGATCGGTTGCCACCTGTGCCTGAGCTTGTACC
Organism: Serratia grimesii NBRC 13537; assembly: GCF_001590905.1. Classification (GTDB taxonomy): domain Bacteria; phylum Pseudomonadota; class Gammaproteobacteria; order Enterobacterales; family Enterobacteriaceae; genus Serratia; species Serratia grimesii. The sequence continues at coordinate 135,835 of NZ_BCTT01000001.1, read as the reverse complement.
CCGGCCTGCGGATATTGCCGCACTGCCACCGGATGACTGGCCAACGTACCGTAGCTTTCCAGCATCTCCTCCATCGTACGGTCGCGTTGTTCGACATCGGCACGAAACCGAGAGGCTCGCATCGCCAGGAACACCCCGATTGCAGCGCAAAGAGGCAATAGCGCAAACAACGCCAGCGACATATTCAGGGAAAACAAATAGCCAAAGGCCACCAACGGGACAATCAGCAAATTCACCAAATCCGTCGGTGCGTGTGCGATCAGCTGATGCAGTGCTCTTACGTCCTGCTCAACGTAACGGGCTACGCCATCCTGGCCCTGATGTACAAACCAGTTCAGCGGCAAACGCTGCAACTTTTCCGCCAGGGCTAAGCGCAGTTGATGGCAAAGCCCGGCATCCACGCTGTGCGTCAGATACAACGCCAATGTTTGACCGAACAACCACACCAAACCGCTGACGGTGATAGGCCACAGCCAGCGAATTTCAGCAACAGGTTGAGTTTCTGCTGCGATATATCCCAGCAAGATCCAAGGTATCAATGAACATATGCCTGCCAACGCCTGCAAAAATATGGCCGCCGCCAAAGACCGATAATACGGCCGTAACAGGCGATGTAATGCCCCTTTCATCGTGATCTCTCCTTAAAATTCCATACCTTACGATAGCGGAAAATCAGGTGAGCTCAGGTGGGGATACTTTTGCCAGCGGGACTTTTTATTTAGCCCGCCGGTTAGCGCGCCATCACCGCTCGAGGGGAAATGCCAAAGCGCTTGCGGAATGCGATGGATAAATGTGCTGGGCTGTAACCCACACGATAGGCGATGGTGGCCACATTGGTCTCTTCGGTACTGAGCATGCTGTGGGCTTGTTGCAGACGATACTCTTGTAACCATCCAAACACGCTGTTGCCAAAGATCTGACGGAAGCCGTTGGTGAGTTTGCGGGTGTTAATCCCCACCAGTGCTGCCAAACGATCCAACCCCGGAGGATGTGGCAGGTTGGCAATCAACAGATCGCGCGCGGCGTGGAGGCGTTCAATATCCGAGCGAGTGAGCCGTAGATCGACTGCCTTTGACGGGACATCGGACAGGTGTTGCAGGCTCATCGCGATGAGTTCCATCGCCTTGCCCGCCAAATACAGATCGCGCGTGGCCCCTTGCAACGGGCAAGTGGCAATCTGTGTGGACAACGCCAATAACAGTTTGGGGGCCGGACCGATAACCATTTTCGGCGGCTGCCCTGCCCGAGACGTTAATGCTGCGGGAAACAATTCGGCATGTTGATCCTGGCCGTCGCTCTCCAATTGCAAAATGGTGTAGCGCAGAGGGGTATCCCGTTTAAAACGGTGTGTCACAGCGAAGTCGCCAAGGTTACTGAATGCACAAAGTGAAGGTTCGGCGATATGCCGTTCAGCCTGCCCTGTAACCCGGCATTGCATCTCGCCACTGTGCACGAGCGCCAACTTGATACCGTTGATCAACGGATCATCCTCCCAGGTAGACTGCTGTTCCAGCAAGGTACCACTATGCAATAGGATGTGCGGTGTAAATTTTAGGCGTTCGGGATGCGGAACTGGCGTGATGATGGGCTGATGTTGTACTGCGAAAGACGGCATGGTTGTCATGGTGTACGCGTGTTCAGATAGCGGGCAACAGGGCTTTCACTATGGCATAACGGTCGGCAAATGAAAGTAATTCTTATTCAATCTGCCGACCACTGCAATAACACCATCTACTTCTGATTATCCGCCACGAACGACGCCACATTATCTTGAGTGATCGTTTTGTAAGGTACCCAGTTATACGGCTCGACCTTGTGTTTTTCCAACAGCGCCTTGGCTACCTGCACGGCACCAATGGCCTGCCCTTTGGCGTCCTGGAAAATGGTTAACGTCATGCCGCCATTTTTAATAAACTGTTGACCGTCCGGCGTGCCGTCGATCCCCGCCACCAGGATGCTTTTATTTTTGGCCTGATTCAGCGCCATGATGGCACCAATGGCCATTTCGTCGTTGTTGGCCGCGATAGCGTCAATCGGGCGACCATTCAGTAACCAGCCGGACACCACGTCCACCGCCTCATTGCGCTGCCATTTGGCAGTCTGTTTTTCCAATACCTTCATGTCTTTGTATTTGGCGATCACCGCTTCTACGGCACGGGTGCGCTCGCGCGCCTCTTCGTTCGATAACGCCCCCATCAGGATTGCCACGTTGCCGCGATAATTCATTTTCTTGGCCAACGCTTCCATTTGCATTTCACCGCCTGCCGCCGAGTCTGAACCCACATAGGCCATATCCTTACCCAACTTCACTTCCGGCTTGCGGTTGACAAAAATCAGCGGAATATTGGCGCGCTCAGCAGCGTCCATCATCGGCTTTACGCCCTGTGTATCAACAGGATTAAGGATGATGGCATCCACCCCAAGGTTGATAAAGTCATCCACCTGTTGCACCTGTAGCGCCACATCCCCTTTCGCGTCGGCAAACTGACTATCCATATTCAGTTGCTTAAGTTCACTCGCCATTTGCGAACGTAAAATAGAGACAAAGTTAAGATCGAAATTAGCCAGCGCTACGCCGACTTTATAGGTTTTCGCCTGGGCGCTGAAAGCCATAACCATGCTCAGCAGTATCAAAAGTAACGTTTTCGTTTTCATGATGACATCCTGTAGGTTGAGGTTTATTTATTATTAAAATCAACGCATCACTGCCTGTACCGGGCAACAGGCCAATACCCGGTTTTATTTGGATCAACGAGTGAAATGGTCACGAAACTGTTGCAATGCTTCAGTGCTGTCGCCGGAGGCCCATCCTTCCAACGCCACCACGCCCTGGTAACCCATCTCCTCCAGAGTGCGCGCTATTGCACGGTAGTTGATCTCACCGGTGCCGGGCTGCTGCCTCCCCGGTACGTCAGCCACCTGGATCTCGCCGATGGCTGGGCCACAGCGGCGAATCAGTTCAATGAGGTTACCCTCGCCAATTTGGGCATGGTAAAGATCGAGGTTCATTTTCAGCCCCGGGCGGTTAACTGCCTCCACCAGAGTCAGGGTGTCGCAGGCTTTGGCGAAAGGCGTACCTGGGTGATCCCGTGGTAAGTTGAGGTTTTCCAACGTAAATACTTTCCCGGCGCGCTCCGCCATCTGCGCTAAGCCGCTCAGGGTATCGGCTGCTTTCAACCACATTGCGCCAGTCACTGTCCCCACCGGTTTTACCGGTAACCCCTGCGGATCTAAACCGGTTCCGTGCAGGTTCAGGTTTTGGCAGTTCAGGCGCTGTGCTATCGCCAGCGACTGTTCCGCGGTTTGTAGCAGTTGGGCAATTTCTTCGTCATCGGTCAGGTTGCCGGTGAGATAGCCGGTCATTGACGTGAAGCGCGCGCCGGTAGCGACCAACGCATCGATGTCTTTGTTGGCCCAATTCCAGATTTCAACACCGAAGCCAAGTGCATCAATACGTGCCACACGTTCAACAAAGGGCAGATCGAGAAACACCATCTCGGCACAAACGGACAATTGATAACGCGCCATCATTGCCCCCTAAGTGTGACGGGTTTGCCCTGTTGTACCGACTCAATACAGGCAAGTGCGATCTCCAACGCATTACGTGCATCCTGACCGGTCGCGCGTGGGCTTTGCCCCTGCTGAATACAGTGCGCGAATTCGGTCAGTTCTGCCACGTAGGCGTCGTGCAGCAAGTCGGTATCCTGCCTCGATGTCTCAATGGCGATACCGCCAGCGTGATAGCGCACACAGTTATTCAGGTTGATATTGCCCGCCTGTAACATCCCTTTGCTGCCGAACACTTCACCACGCACGTCGTAACCGTAGACCGCCTGGAAATTGGCTTCGGCAGTGGCGATAGCTCCGTTATCAAGGCGAATCGTGACCACGGCCGTATCCAGCAATCCCTTGTCCTTGAAGTCCGGGCGCACCAACGCATCCGCCAAGGCATAGACTTCTACCGGCCTGGCGCCCGGATTGAAATGCAACAGTGTGTCAAAGTCATGGATTAAGGTTTCCAGAAAGATGGTCCACGCCGGGATCGGCGCCGGATCGCGCAGCAAGGGGTCTCGCGTCACCGAACGAGAGAGCTGCGTGGTACCATTTTCCCCCGACTTCACGGTGGCGATGGCGGCAGCAAACCCACTGACAAAACGGCGGTTAAACCCCACCTGGAGAACCACTCCCGCCCTTTTTGCTGCGGCAATAGCTCGGTCCGCCTCATCTAGCGTGATGGCCATCGGCTTTTCACAAAATACATGCTTGCCCACCTGAGCCGCAGCGATCACCCACTCCGCATGTGTGCGTGCCGGTGAAGCAATGACTACGGCATCAATTGCAGGATCATCCAGCATTGCCTGCAAATCACTGTAGGCTTTCACGCCCAAGCGTTCTGCCAGCCGCTGCGCTGTACCCGGCAAAGGATCGGCCACCGCTGCCAATACTGCGCCCGGCACGCGTCGTGCCAACGATTCTGCATGGAAGGTGCCCATTCTGCCGGCACCGATCAGACCAACACGCAGGGGTTGGGATGAATGACTCATAGTGATTCCTTATGTGAAGTAGCGCCCTATTGGGCAACGGAGTGCACTGTGGGTATTGCAAAGGGGATGCCAGCTTAAAACGCGGGGAATTTGTGAGGCGTTGCACAGATAGCTATAACAAAGTGACAACTAAATTGACATGTCAATTTCACATGTCAATAAAATGAACATTACATTCCGATTCGGAGATGCCAATGCATACCGCCGCAGGCCTGAGGCCAATCAAAGATGAAAGCGATCCGATTTTCAGTCTGCCGGAAGGACCGGAAGCCAGCGAATGGGACAGCCTGTTTTGGCAAGGCTGGCAGGCATTTAACGATGGCGGGCAACCAGGTTGGATACGCAAGTCCATACTACAATCCTGGCGGCGCTCACGTGAATACGGCATCGATCCCGATGAATTTGTCTATCACGCGCCACCGGCAGACCAACTGCAGGCCATTCTGTCGCACAATGCCGAGCTTATTACCGTGGCGCGCAGCATCATGGAGAACCTGTTGGCTTATAACCCCGATGGTCACATCAATCTGACCGATGCTAATGGTGTCACCCTCCACTACTGCGGTGCAGACATGACACCGGTCGGCAGTATCCTGCGTGAAGAGGTTCAGGGCACCAACTGCACCGCACGCTGCCTGCTGGAACAGCGTTTGGTGTATGTACTCAGCGGTGAGAATTGGAAGATTGGCCTGCGCCAACGCCATAGGCAGTGTGCCGCAGCACCTGTGCGTAACGCCGAGGGAGTCATGATTGGTGTGTTAACACTCACCGCCACACCGGACAATTTCAATGCCCATACTCTGGGGACTGTGCAGGCCGCGGCAGAAGCCGTTGGCCAGCAGCTAAAACTGCACAGACTGTTGGCAGAACAACAATCCATTCTGGAAACGCTGAATGAGGGTGTCATGGTCTGTGATCGCCATGGCAGACTGAAAACCGTCAACCGGTATGCCCGCCAAATTTTCGGTGGCCTGGAACCGGGCAATATCCCCATTGACGCACTGTTGTGCCCACAATCGGGATCGCTGCTGACCATGCCATTTTGTAACGATCGTGAAATGGTGTTTATGCCAGCCGGTAAACCCGCTCTTTCCTGTGTGATTTCATTGATGCCCGCGCCGGATGACGGGCGCGTGCTTTCAGTGCGTGAAAATCAACGTATCCGTGCCATTACCCGCCGCGTAATGGGGGTCAGTGCCAGTTATACCTTCGAGATGATTTACGGTCATGCCAGCCGCATGCGCGAAGCAATCATGCAGGCGCGAACCTGTAGCCGCAGTGACAGCACGGTGCTGCTCACCGGCGAAAGCGGCACCGGCAAGGAGCTGTTTGCCCAAGCGATCCACAACGGTGGTTCGCGCAGTAATGAACCCTTTGTTGCGGTCAACTGCGGTGCCTTACCCCGCGACCTGGTACAGAGTGAACTGTTTGGCTATGTCGATGGGGCATTTACCGGCTCGCGACGTGGGGGTTCTGCGGGCAAGTTCGAGCTGGCAGACGGCGGAACTTTGTTGCTCGATGAAATCGGCGAAATGCCATTAGATGCGCAAACCAGTCTATTACGCGTACTACAAGAGAGTGAAGTGTTGCGCATAGGTGCGGCGCATCCGGTAAAAGTGAATGTGCGCATTATTGCGGCCACCCATTGTGATCTGGTGCAAGCGGTCGAGAAAGGCGCGTTTCGTCGCGATCTTTATTACCGGTTGAACGTACTCTCCATCCCGGTTCCTCCACTCCGTGAACGGCGGGAAGACATTGCCGGGTTGATCAATGGCTTTATTCACAAGCTCAGCACGCGGATGAAAAAGATTCCACCACAGGTTTCACCGCACGCTATGGCTTACCTGAATGCCTGGCACTGGCCCGGCAACGTGCGTGAGCTGGAAAATCTGGTGGAACGCATGGTGAACCTGTGTGAAGGATTACTGATAGATGTTGCCGACCTGCCCGAAGACATCACGCGGATATCGCCAGAACCGGACGCCTCACCTTCAAGCCGGCTCGAAGATAATGAACGTGCTCATATCATTCAGGTGATTGAGTCCAGCGGTGGTAACCTGCGGCAGGCGGCCCGTTTACTCGGGCTATCGAGGACCACGCTGTATAACAAAATTAATAAGTGGCGGATCGATTTAAGCCTGTTACGTACATGAACCGTATTTTGATCGTCTAATATCGCCACAGAATTATTGAAATAATAGAATGAGTAATTCCCAGTGGCTTACGCCATTCTTACAAGGCGGCACGAACCTGGGTAGGAGAGGAATGTTACGAGACTAGACGATTATAAACCACAGGGAAACGGTGGGCATAACCCACCGTGTAAGAGTTAAACAATAAAGTCTGTCGCCGTATTCGCCTGTCCTACAATTTGAACCAAGAAGTCTGGCGCGGCCTGACCATTTATATTCAACGCCAGTTCACTTAAATTACTTTGTGAATTATAAGTCAGCAGTGCTTCCCCTGCCTGGCCGCTGAAATCGTCAACAAAATGAATAAAGCCCGCACCTTTATCGCCGTGATTAAAGAAGGAAAGATCAATCTTGTCGATACCAGTTTCAAAGTCCATGATCTTATCAGGCGATTTGAAAGGTGAATCACTTACCGCTGAGAAAACAAAAATATCGTTACCGCTACCACCGTATAACTGATCCTGCCCACCGCCACCGTAAATAACGTCATTACCGGCGCCACCGTGGATAATATTGGCAGCGTTATTACCGACAATAACATCATTGCCGGAACCACCAATGGCATTTTCAATGATAGCGCCCAGAGCAATGGACACGTTGCCCTTCAACCCGCCAACGTCAGAGAAGGAACCTTCTGTCAGGTTGATGCGTTGGTTCTGTGAATAGCCGGAAAAATCGAGCGTATCATTACCGCCTGCATCCCAGACAGAGAACACCAGTTTCTGGTTGCTGTCCGTCAGCGTGTAGAAATCCCTTCCGGTATTAGAATTGAACCCGTACACCGTATCCCCGGTGCGCGTAGTCGTATTGGCTCCATAGAGGTACTGAATAGCGGCAATATCATCAACCAACGGTGCTGCGGCATAATGACCGCCGTTATCGCCACCGGTGAGTGACTCATTCCAATAACTCATTACACTGAATTGACGCGTGTCTTCGGCGTAATTCGCCATGCTATAGTTGGGTGGGTTATTTTCATCGGCATTATATTTACCAGGATGATCCAGCCCTAACGTATGCCCCAGTTCATGGGTGATACTCAAACGACCGTAGTTACCCAATTCAGGATGCAGATTGGCGTAAACCCCATCTCGGGGATCAGCGTAGTCGTAATTGATATTGAACCAGCTTTGACCATCGGTATTATGCCCACGATAGTCGTTACCCGCACCGCTAAAGGGCTTAATTGCATAAGCCTGGCCAGAACCCTCATAATTACCGAAGGTAATATTGGACTTTTGATCCGGGGCAACCTCAACAAACTTAAGGTTAGCGACATCAGCCCAAGATTGCAGAGAAAGTTTGGCCTGAGCTTTTTGCTCCGCAGTAAAGGCACTAAGTCCGGTATCTTGATTGTTGACGCCAAATCGGAAATTTAAATTACTCTGATTATAATCCCAGTCTGGGAATGAGTAAGTGACGGTAGCGCCTTTGCCAGTAACATGAATACCATTCCAGGTTTGTTCACTACGCGCTATTTGCTTGCCAGCCTCTTCCACACCGAAAGAAGGCTTATTATTGATGGTTAAATCATTACCTCTATTATGATAATTCAGCAAATCATTAACATCATCCCAACCGCTGGTCTTTCCATTTAGGGAACTGTCCATATCCATCTCCAGTAGGTTAATTCATTTCCGTTATATAGAAATAAAATTTCGATATATAGAATTACCGCAACATCATATCGCAGCATTTAAATGCTAGTATGATTTTCAGATACCTCAATATATTTTGATGAAATAATTTATGATGGAGTAATCATCTTTTTAATATCTTATTATTAGGGTGAATAACTCAATGGCGCCGGGACGTATTCATCTCCAGGGATGGCCCCCTCAATCGAGCCACGGCAACTTGCCTTTTTCCAGGCCTCTTGCGTTATACTACGCCCCACTTTTTGTAACGAACTCAGATGACTATGGAACGCTTTCTAGAAAATGCCATGTACGCCTCTCGCTGGCTGCTTGCTCCAGTTTACTTTGGCCTGTCTTTGGCCTTGTTGGCACTGTCGATAAAATTCTTCCAGGAGATCCTTCATGTTCTGCCGAACATTTTCTCCATCGCCGAAGCAGACCTGGTTCTGACTCTGCTTTCATTGATCGACATGGCATTGGTTGGCGGCTTGCTGGTAATGGTGATGTTCTCAGGGTACGAGAATTTTGTTTCGCAACTCGATATCAGCGACGACAAAGAAAAACTGAGCTGGTTGGGCAAGATGGACGCAACCTCTCTGAAGAACAAGGTTGCCGCGTCAATTGTCGCCATTTCCTCTATTCACTTGTTACGCGTGTTTATGGATGCCAAGAATGTGCCGGACAATAAGCTGATGTGGTATGTGATCATCCACCTCACCTTTGTGCTCTCCGCATTCGTCATGGGTTACCTCGATAAACTGACACGCTACAAGCACTGATCCTCTTCAGCCGCCATGTCCCAATGGCGGCTACCTCTCTGCCTTTTGTTAAAATAAAACATTAAAAATCAATTCATTGAATATGTACTTTATCGCCTACTTAAAGTGACGCCGTCACCTAAAGGTGCATCGCTATCACTTTTCGAATTTCACTTAGTGCCATCTAATGATAATAACATTATAATGTTATTACACTTCGACAAGCGCAGAGTCTGGCGCAAGCTGAACTCTTCCGCTGACAGGACCTAGATCAATCATGCCGCTGAATGGTAATCCACTACAGTACCAGGACGTTCAATCCATCCTGCCACACCGATTTCCCTGTCTGCTGGTCGATCGTATTCTGGCTGACGGCACCTCTATTTCGGAGGGTCGTCTAAGCGCCATCAAAAACATTACCGCCAATGAACCCACATTTTGGACTGGTCATCACCAAACAACCGTCTTCCCCGGCATATTAATGGTGGAGGCTTTGGCGCAGAGTACAGGGCTGCTGGCACACTACTTTCTAAAGCCGCTGCTCCCCGGTGAACATTATTACTTTGCGGCCATTCATCATGCCCGCTTCTACCGTTCTGCCCGCCCCGGTGACCAACTTCGTATGGACGTCGCTTTTGTTCGACAACGTTCGGGCCTTGCACGCTTTACTGGCCGCGCCACGGTCAATGGCCGTCGTATCTGTACTGCCGAATTTATGTGTGCCCGTAAGTAAGGTTGTTTTTTCTGATGGAGGCTCAACGAAACGTTATGTCTTTGGTTGATAAATTGCTTAATACCCTGGATTTCACTCCTCGCGGTCAGGTGATCGCCCGGGAACAAGACCACTGTGGTGAAATTATTGTGTCCGACCATAAAGGCTACCGGACCCTGCGTTTTGACGGCATCTGCGAGCAGAGCAAAATGTGTATCAGCGCACCACAGGTGCCGGTTCACAATTACATTAAAACCATGCTGATGGCTGTGGCCTGGCAACCGCCTTCTGCTGCGCTAATTCTGGGGCTGGGAGGTGGCGGTTTGGTACGTGCACTGCACGCCTATGACGCCAATATGCTGCTGGAAGTGGTAGAGCTGCGTCAGGCAGTCGTGTCTGTTGCTCGTCAGTATTTCACGCTACCTGCGGACCAAACGGTGATTTTGCACGTCGCGGATGCCGCCGATTTTTTGCAGGCTGCCGCAACGCGGTATTATGATTTGATTTTTTCTGACCTCTACAGCGCCTTTACGATGGATCCTCAACAGGGTACCCAGCACTTTCTCGAACAATGTGCCGCGCGGCTTTCACCACAGGGTTGGCTGGTGCTGAATTACCATGAAGTCCCCGATGAGGACTCATTGCTGTACCACAGTTTACACCGCGTATTTAACACTGTTTTGTACTGTGTCGCGCCAAGTGGCAATGTGATTATCTATGCATCACCTGCCGATGTCGAAACACCGCTAAGCTTACTGCGCCGCCTTTCTGCCGAGATTGGACCGAGCTTCAATTGCGATCTTGGTTATCTGTCACGCAAGATTGAGCGGTTGCATTTTAGCTGAGGCAACTCGGCGCGCTTGTTATTACCCTTTGATTATCATTCTCTGGAGTCACCCTCATGGAAAAGAAAACGGCGCGTTTGACCGTACTCATTGATCCGGATAAGAAAAAAGCGTTGGAAGAGTTGTGTCTGCAACAAGACGTCACCCCTTCTCAGGTGATCCGTCAGCTCATACGCGACTATCTGCATAAGCACCAGGTTGAGTATCCTAGCCAACCGACCCACTCTAACCCACGAGTGGATAACGTCTGAGATCAGATGGCGCGCCCGGTTAGCGCCATCTGAAATGCCTGCCGCAATTAGCTTTGGCGTGCCTCAGCAGAGAAACCATGGCGTTTGGCCGCCAGCACCAGCGCCAAACCGCCCAATATTAAGATCAACGATGCCCAAGGGAATGACTCGGCCCCGAAGCGATCAAGCAAGATACCGCCAAAGAAACCGCCGACGGCAATAGCGCTGTTCCAAATAACGACGTTCATTGCCAGCGCAGCGTCCGCACCTTCACCGGCGGTATCTGCCAACGCGGTCTGCAATAATGTTGCGGCACCACCGAAACTCAAGCCCCACAGCAGCATTCCACCATACACCACGACCGCAGAGTGAATGCCAATCCCCAACAACAGCGTCGTCACCGCGAATAATGCCAAGCTAGCCAGCACCGTTTTCCTCAAATGGCCGTCGACCACCCGGCCGGTGAGCCAGATCCCGACCAACGCCGACAGGCCAAAAATAAGCAGTACCACATCAACCTGATTAACCAGGCCTGCGGGTGTCACCAACGGAGCAACATAGGTGTAGAGAATATTATGCGCAAACATCCACAGCATAACGACACCCAGCACTGACCTGACGCCAGGTGTGATCAATACCTTATACAGCGGCATCCGCTGTGGCCCAACTTGGCCAGGGTAATCAGGCACTTTTACCTGCACCCAAACCATGAGCACCAGCGTCATAACTGACATCACACCAAAGGCTGTGCGCCAACCCACAACCGCCCCCAACCAGGTTCCCAAGGGCACCCCCAGTGATAAGGCAATGGGGGTGCCGACCATCGCTACCGCCATGGCTTTTCCTTGCAGATGCGGCACTACCATCCTGCGTGCATAACCCGCGAGCAGGCACCACGCCAACCCCGCAGCAGCACCCGCAAAAAAACGCGCGATCAGCGTAACTACATAGTGGGATGACAAGGCAGTGATCGTGTTGAAGACAAAGAAACCCGCAATAGTCAGCAGTAAAACACGACGCCGACGCCAACGTTGAGTGGCAAGCGTCAGCGGGATCGCGGCTAACACGGAACCCAATGCATAGGCAGTAATCATCTGCCCGGCCAACGAAGGCGATACCTGTAAACCGGAAGCGATCAGCGGCAGCAAGCCTGCGGGTAAGGTTTCGGTAGCAATGCAAATAAAACCCGTCATGGCCAGTGCCAGTAGCGCCGCCATGGGCAAACGCTGTGCTTGCCCGGATATCTCCCTCTCTTCACTACACCTCATTGGAATCTGGCTCATCAATAACCTCATTATGTATCAATCGGTATATATATTGGCAACAGTTATCTGCGCCAGTGTGTCGCCAGAGCTATCAGGATTCTGACGGTAGAACTGACGTTCAAGACAGAGATCCGTCACGTAAATTGATTTATGTATCGAGTGGTATAATAATGCTAAGCGGGTATGATAAGGGTGTCAATCACATTTATACTGATCAGTATATAACTAGCACACAGGGAGTCAGTTATGGCACAAATGGGTCGCCCTCGCCGATTCGATCGGGACCAGGCCGTCCAACAAGCGCTGCATCTGTTTTGGCAGCACGGTTATGAATCCACTTCTCTGGCACAACTTAAGGCGCACATTGGCGGCGGCATTACCGCACCCAGTTTCTATGCCGCTTTTGGGTCTAAAGAAGCCCTGTTCAAAGAGACGGTGTCTTGCTATCTCAATAGCTATGGACGGGTCAACGATGCATTGTGGGATGATTCACTGCCGCCAAAACAAGCCATTGAAACGTCATTGCGACGCTCGGTTAAAATGCAATGCGAAGAGCATCATCCCAAAGGCTGTATGGTGGCTTTGGCCGTAATGTCCGGGGGGGCAGATGAACATGCGGCCGTGCTGAAACCGTTGACAGACTCTCGCCAACGTACATTGAACGGTTTTATTCACTGTATTCAAAGAGGCATCGCGACCGGCGAACTGGTGAAACAGACGGATCCTGCCGTCATTGCTACCCTGTTTGACAGTTTCCTGTTGGGCGTCTCGACGCTGGCGCGTGACGGTATCCACTACCGAGTGCTGGATGATGCCGTCACGGCATTGATGAAGCTGTGGGATGCACATGCAGAAGTCATATCGCCCCCCCACCTGTGACGGCATTCACAACTTCATCACAAAGCCAGATTGGCGCAAAAAGTAGGAACTGTTTCGACAAAGGGTGGCAAGCTGCCAAATGCCCCCTCGGTATACTCATGACGAAGCCAATCTGAATGAGCGAGCAATATGAAAGCAGCAGTTGAAATCACCTCTGATAGCTATGTGAAGGTCAGCGTTCGAGAAAAAATCGGTTATGGGTTTGGCGACCTGGCCTCTAACCTTTCGTTTGGGTTTGTCTCTCTTTTCTTGCTGTTCTTCTATACCAACATCTATGGCATTACTGCAGTCCAGGCGAGTTTAATCTTTGTTATCGCGCGTATTCTTGACGCGTTGTTTAATATCTTTATCGGCTACTTTATTGATAAAACACACACCCGCCACGGCAAGCTCCGTCCCTACCTGCTGTATGGCGCAGTGCCACTGGGGATCCTGACCGTTCTGTGTTTCAGCACCTTCGATAGCGAGTTCAAGTTCTACTACGCGCTGATCTCTTACACTGTCTACTGTTTAGCCTACACCACCGTCAATACACCCTATTCCGCCATGACCAATATGTTGACGCAACATGAAGGGTCGCGAGCTTCCTTGTCGGTCTACCGTTTTGTGCTTGCTATAGTCGGTTATCTGATTGTCTCTACCAGCGCTGACTTGCTGATCTCGCAGTTTACCGATCAGAAAATGGGGTATGTGTTCGCCGTCAGCTGTTTCAGCTTATTAGCGACCTTCTTTTTCCTGGCATGTTTTGGCATGACCAAAGAGCGAGTCGTTAGCCTGCCCGACCAAAAACCACCGACACTCAAAGAGATGATTACCGCGGTTTCAGGCAATTTACCGCTCATTAATCTGTCGATGTTCACGGTATTTTTTTATATCGCTTACACGGTGTGGATGGCTATCGCGATTTACTTCATCAAGTACCAACTGGGTGATGAAGCCTTTACCGCCAAGTTTTTTGCTATTCAGTCTGCGGCCTATGTGGTCGGCACGATCCTGTCAGAAAAACTCATTAGCCTGATGGGCAAAAAGAAAATGGTGTTACTGGCGTTGCTGGTGGGGATTGCCGGCGTGTCTTTCCAGTACTTTATGGCGGGCGATAACAGCTACCTGGTGATGACAGGCGTGTGTCTGTTCAGTATTACGCTGGGAATGGGCTTCGTGGCGATGTGGTCGATGATCGCCGATACCGTCGAGTACGCCGAATGGAAACATGGGGTACGTACCGAAGGCGCGATTTATGGTTTCTTTAATTTCATCACCAAAATTGCCATGGCGATTGGTGGTGGATGCGCCGGGCTGATGCTCGATTACTTTGATTACTCTTCTGACCATATCAGCACCAACGCGTTAAACGGCATCAATCTGATGATGACCCTGTTCCCCGGACTGATGTTTGCACTGGGTATGGTGTTTATTTTCTTCTATGCGCTGGATGAAAACACCTATCGCAACATCATCAAAGACATCGAATCACGCAAGCTTGTTGCACAGTAACCTACAGGTATTTCACATGAAAAAAGATTTCCACGCCATCATAGCCGCCATGACTGCTGAAGAAAAAGTGGCACTGCTCACCGGCAGCGGCCTGTGGCGTACAGCGGCCTTCCCGCAACATGGTATTGGTGACATTGTCATGACTGATGGTACCTATGGCGTCCGCTATAGCACCAGCCAGATTGAACAAGGGGAAAACTGGAACATCACTGACTTTCTTGCCGTGATTGGGCAAAGTGCTGGTGACGTTGAACAAGAGGAACAAAAAGGCGGTTCTGAAGCGCTGTTTAGCCAATCAAAGCCAGCGACATGTTTCCCTAATGGATCCACGCTGGCATGCAGTTGGGACATTGACTTGGTATACCAAATGGGTGAAGCCTTAGCCAAAGAGTGCCAGGAAATGGGCGTGGGTATTTTACTCGGACCGGGTATCAATATTCGTCGAACACCTTTGGCTGGCCGCGGCTATGAATATTATTCGGAAGATCCCGTCGTCAGTGGCGATATTGCCGCCGCGTTAATCAATGGCTTACAAAACGGTGGCGTCGGCGCTAGCCTGAAGCATTTTGCTGCAAACAACTCGGAATACCGACGAACCGAAATGGATTCAGTGGTTGAAGAGCGTGCGCTACGTGAAATTTATCTGTCTGGGTTCAAGCGTGCCATCGATAAGTCCAATCCCTGGACCCTGATGTCGTCTTATAACCTGCTCAATGGTGCGCAGACGTCGCAAGATCCCTGGTTACTGACGCACGTATTGCGCCATGAGTGGCAATACCAAGGGTTGGTCATGTCAGATTGGTACGGCATCAAAGACCGTCCTGCCTCCCTGCTGGCTGGGAACGATTTGGCGATGCCGGAAACTCAACACGATAAGCAGACGTTATTGCAGGCGATCAATCAGGGTGAAATTCCACAAAACGTCCTCGATGAGTCCTGCATGCGGATGCTGACGTTGGTCGACAAAGTACAGCAACACCGCAAAGTGGGCGTCAAAGCTGATTACCACCAGCATCACCGACTTGCGCAGCAGCTTGCCGCAGAGTCGATTGTCCTGTTGAAAAATGAAGACAATATTCTGCCACTGCAAGCCGGGAGAAAAACTACCATCGCGGTGTTAGGTAAGCCGGCGCAAGAACCGGTGATCCAAGGCTCAGGTTGTGCGACAACGGTGCCTTATAGGCTCGACCGCCCCCTCGATGAAATTTTTGACGTGGCTGGTGATGATTTCACGATCCAATATGCCATCGGAACTCCTGAAGATAACAGTATCGATGAAGACGCCCAAGCTCACGCCGTCGACGTGGCCAGAAACGCCGATATCGCGATCGTTTTCGTCAGCACCGCCATTGGCGAAGATGGGGAGAATGGCGATCGCAAAGATCTGAATATCTTGCCTAGCCACGACGCGCTGATTCGTGCCGTCGCCCGACAACAACCTAACGTGGTGGTGGTGCTTGCAAATAGCGATGCCGTGGTCATGCCTTGGTTATCGGACTGCAAGGCATTGTTGGAAACCTTCTTTGCTGGACAAGGTATGGGCCGCGCAGTGGCCGACATTCTGTTCGGGCATGCCAACCCCAGCGGTAAGTTGACGATAACAGTTCCAAACACGCTGGAAGAGACGCCCGCTTGGCTCAGTTATCCTGGAGAAAACCTGCGACATCACTACAGCGAAGGCATATTCGTAGGTTATCGTTACTATGACCGGCGTAAACTCACGCCACAATTCCCGTTCGGCTTTGGGTTGAGCTACACCCAGTTCAGTTATGCCAATCTGACGACCTCGGTTTCACAACTTCTGGAAGGCAATGCGTTAAGCGTCAGTGTTGACGTGACCAACAGCGGCAAAATGGCGGGTAAAGAAATCGTGCAACTATATCTGTCCGCCCCTCAAGGGGAGCTGACACGCGAAGCACTAGCCTTGAAAGCCTTTGCCAAAGTTCACCTTAACGCGGGCGAAACCAAAACCGTGACGTTGGTGCTTAACTGGCAAGATTTTGCCTGTTTCCACCCTGCTCTTGCTGCCTGGGTTGTGGACGCCGGTGAATATCACCTTCACGTCGCACGTTCATCACGAGATATTGCGATCAGCACAACAGTCAGTCTGTGCGTCAAACCCTATTATCTGCCACTAAAAGCAGACAATTCGCTGCAACAACTGATCAATAACCCGCCTGCTTTTGATCGTGTGGTTAAACTGCTCGTCAGTAAAAATGCCTTGCCAGAATCACAGGTAAGAGAAAAATTGATAGCCATTGCACCAGATCTGTTTTGCGGATTGTTTATTGCCCTAACGGAATTCCTTGCCATTGATATAACCCGGTCAGAGTTAGCCGCAGCGCTGCAAGACCCTGACGCGGATACGCGCGTTAGGACATAGTTGCTAACGGGCGCAACATAACGCGCCCTACTTTACCCCATGGAGAACCGAGCTGATGTTTCCATTTTCTGTCACGCAACAGCCAAGGCTAAAATCGCATCGGCAAGCATCTACGGCGATCCATGAAGGGAGCGGCTATGAGTTGATCTCGTTTGACGCAGAAAAACTGAATGTGTTCGCTGCCGAAGTTTACTATTGCGAACCCCACTGGCACTCAGCTCCCGAGCTGATCTGCATTCTGTCGGGCGAGTTCTCTGTCACCCTGGGACATGCTACTTCGGTTGCCGCCGCAGGCAGCCTGCTTTATATCAACCCGGACGAAATTCATTCGTTAGAAGCACACAAACCCAATAGTCAATTACTGACGATTCAATTCTCCCCCAACTTGTTCGATGAAACACACCCAGCCCCCATCATGGACTATGCGCTGTTGGCAACCCAGAAAGAACGCGCGACAGACTTGAAGGTTAGGCATAGTGTCATCGCTCTGCTGGAGCATGTGATCGGTTCACAACCGTCATTTACCCGTATTGCCTTGGTCTATCAACTGCTGGGCGCACTGCTGTCTGCGGGGGAAACAATGTCTGTACGGCAACAACTTACCGTCAGAAAGAAAGATCAACAGTTGGTCAAATATGGCATCGCGTTTATCAACCAACATTTTGACGATGAGCTCAATCTGGCAACTATTGCTGAGAATGCCGGTGTCAGTTACCACCATTTTTCACGAACATTCAAAAAGATCAGCGGTTACAACTTTAAAGAATATCTGACCATGATCAGGATAAACAAAGCCAAACTGTTGTTAAAAGACACCAATATCCCGATTACCGAGATCAGCTACAGCTGCGGTTTCAGTGGCCACAAACAGCTCATTTTCGCCTTCAATAAATATTGCCGTATGACGCCCACAGAATTCAGAAAACGCTATGTTACGGCGATCAGTGCCGCAGGAGAGCAGCAAATCATGACCGATTTTCGCTGTCTGCCGTTGGATAAAAACGTGATCAGTCTGCTGGTGGCGCCGTCAGCAGACTGCGCAGAAACAGCATAATCAATCGGCCGGAGGGATCGGCTTGCGCGTGCGTGCGTTGCAACGCCAACCCATGTGCCATCGCCATAAAAGCAGCAGCCAACTCATTGGGTTCTGCTGGCGGTACCTTGCCTAGCTGTTGAAACAGAGAGTTTATCACCGTGCCAATTCTTTCCTGGTGGGCATCCCAGATGGTTTGATATTCAACGGCAAAGGACGGACTGCGTTGAGCATGGAGTTGCAGTTCTATCGACAGCATGCACCAGTCCACTTCCCGGTTTAACGTGGCCGACCAGGCCGCCAACGCGTCTAACACCTGCTCCGCGCTGCCAGTATTACTTTGGGTCAGGTGGGTAAGTTGCTCTGCTTCTGACTCCATATGCCGCTGTAAAAGTTGCAACAGCAAATCCTCCTTGGAAGCAAAGTTAGAATAGAAAGCCCCCTGTGAATAACCTGCCTGGCTGGCGATATCTCGAATAGAGGTGCCACCATATCCCCTGACAGTGAACAATTGGCGTGCGGTTTCAATCAATCGTTCCCGAGTCTGTTGCTGGCTCTCTTCGCGAGATAATCGTTTTTTTATCATTCTCATAGGTATCAAATCTATGTTGATTAACGCTGCTTTATAAGCATTCAAGATATCACTTGATATTTTAAAGCTCTAGCTCTAGATTTAAATATCACTTGAAACTTGAAAGCCACGTAAGATTTTAATCATGATGAAAATAAAAACGGCGTTTGTCACCGGCGCGACCGGATTGCTCGGCAACAACCTGGTACGTGAGCTGGTTTCTCAGGGATATCACGTCAAAGCGTTGGTACGTTCGATTGAAAAAGGTCGCCAACAGTTTGGAACGACAGACAGTATCGAATTGATTTCGGGCAATATGACCGACGTAACCGCCTTCGCCGAATACCTGCCAGGATGTGACGTGTTATTCCATACCGCGGCGTATTTCCGTGATAACTACAAGGGCGGTAGTCACTGGGCGCAACTGAAAGCAATCAACGTCGATGGCTCCGCGCAACTTCTTGAACAGGCGTACCACGCGGGCATCCGCCGTTTTGTGCATACATCCTCTATCGCGGTGCTCAACGGCGAACCCGGCATGCCGATCGATGAAACCTGCTTGCGACGCCCCGAAGATGCGGATGATTACTACCGCAGTAAAATACTGGCAGATGATGTGGTGTTAAAGTTCCTGCAACAGTATCCAGAGATGAACGGCTGCCTGATCTTGCCAGGCTGGATGTGGGGACCAGGCGATCTTGGTCCCACCTCTTCCGGTCAATTGGCGAATGACGTAATACATGGCAAATTACCGGGATTAGTCTCAGGTAGCTTTTCCGTGGTCGACGCACGGGATGTGGCTCTGGCCATGATCCTGGCATCAGAACGGGGCAAATGCGGGGAGCGCTATTTGGCTGCCGGACGCCATATGAGCATGCACGAACTGGTACCGCTGTTGGGGAACATTGCCGGTGTCAAAACACCAACGCGCACACTGCCACTGCCGTTACTGTACTTAGTGGCAACGCTCCAGGAGGCCTATGCCCGTCTCAGCGGAAAACCGGTATTGCTCAGTATGGCAACAGTGCGTCTGATGGTAAAAGAGGCTAATCGCTCGCATTTCAATCACACCAAAAGTGAACGGGAGCTGGGGCTGACATTCCGTCCGGTGGAGCAAACGCTTAAAGATACAGTGGCGTGGCTGCGCAATAACGAGAGGTAAAGACTGCGCTGGAACCACATCCATTAGCACGAAATTACAGAAAGCCTGATAACGTCAGGCTGTTTTCGTCGCCTCTCGCTTTTTATCACTCATTGAGCCGCGACGTTGATGGCAACAAAATTCATATCGCCTACCGAGGTGATCTGCTGTAATCGCCCCCCTGCTTACTGGCTGTTTGGGTCCAGAGGGTCATCACCAGCGCGATGACCGCTAACACGCCGGCCGCCAGGAATGTCACACGCATGCCATTTGACACGGCATCCGCTGTTGCCAGTTTAATGTCACTGGTGTTCGCCGCCAGCATGAACAATGCCCCCATGGCGGAAGCACCGGTGATCAACCCAAGATTGCGTGAGAGATTAATCATGCTGGAAATCACACCGCGTTGCTCAGGAGCAGCATGCTTCATCAGTGCCGTATTGTTGGCGACCTGAAATAACGCGTATCCCAAGGTGATCAAACAAAGTGGTACCAGATAACCCAAGATGCCCTGCTTTACCGACATCATCGACATCACGCCCGCCCCTGCGGCCATGATCGCCAGACCTGCAGCAGTGACTCTGTACACACCCAAACGGTCTACCCATCGGCCAGCCGGTACGCCGAGCAAAGCCGCCACGGTCGGCCCGGCAGACATTGCCAATCCGGCCTGTCCCACCGTCAATCCCAACCCACGCGTCAGATAAAATGGTCCTACGACCAGCGTTGTCATCATCACTGTCATCACCAGTGCACTCATTGCCAACCCAATACCCAACCCCGGTTGCCGGAACAGCGCCAGTTGTATTAGGGGAGATGCCGTGACGTTTTCCAACCGCACAAATACTCCGATCCCCAACGCAGCACACAGCAGCAATGCCAAATTAATGGCACCGAAATCACCACGCCCCAGCGTCATAGATAGCGCATAGCAGGCCAGCGTCATCCCGAGCAGCAAGGTGCCAGGCAAATCAAATCTGCCGCGATCTTTTTGTGACGGCTGATGTCCCCTCGGCAGGTAGCGATAGGCCAGAATAAACGCCAGCAACCCCATTGGGATATTAACCAGGAACATCGCCCGCCAACCAAAAGCAAAAAGCAACGCACCGCCGAGAGACGGACCCAGTGCCGTGCCGATCGCCGACATACTGCCAAGCAGTCCCATGGCACGACCGGTGTTTTCTTTATCGATCGTCTCTCCCACCAACGCCATAGTCATCGCCATCATGACTGCTGCTCCCACGCCTTGCACAATGCGCGACACCAACAGCAGCCAAATACCCGGTGCAACGGCACATAGCCCAGACGCCAAGGTAAAAAGTGCAATTCCCAACAACAACAAACGACGCCGCCCCATCCGGTCCCCCAGGCGACCGATGGCGATAATGGATGTAGTGATGGCCAACAGGTAGACAATAACTACCCACTGAACTGCCTGGAAAGAGGTATTGAATGCCTGTGCCAGCGTGGGTAACCCCACATTGGCAATGCTGGCACCCAGCGATGAAACCAGCATCGACAGGGAAAGGCTGATGAGGATCCCGCTTGAGTTTGTATTGCCGGTAGCATAGTGAACATTGCGCTTCATCGCGTTGTCTCCTGAAAGAATCTTTCAGTAGCCTATTCCAGCACAGAGCATGGCGGAAGACGCAGCACATGCAGTTTATTAGTGCATAGAACGCCATGCCATTGTCTAAATAGACCCGCATTAAGGCGCAAGCACCAAAACCTCTTCGGGCAGATGATGGGAGAACCTGCTCAAGGAGGCATGATGAAAATCGACCTGATGTTTAATGACCTTGCTGAACGCGCCGTGCAATACAACGCCCGTGCCTCGGTTGACGATTTTGACGCCTGTATGGCGCAATACTCAGCGCTGGCCACAGAGGCCAAAGCGCAAACGCCGGGGATCTATGACATTCATTACGGAATGGGTGCCGCAGAGCGGCTGGATTTGTTCCCGGCAGCCAACCAGCCTTCGCCACTCCTGGTCTTTATTCACGGCGGCTATTGGCACTCCCAACGTAAAGAAGAAGCCTGTTCAATGGCTGCCAGTTTCACGCGCCATGGCGTGGCAGTCGTTACAGTGGAATACACCTTACAGCCGGAAGCCACACTCGCTGAGATCGTCCGTGAGGTACGCAGCGCAATTAGCTGGCTTTATCACCATGCCAGCCAATATGGCATCGATCCCGAGCGAATTTTTGTCAGCGGCAGTTCGGCTGGCGGCCATCTTAGTGGCATGTTGATCGCCGATGACTGGCAGCATCTTTACCGGGTCCCGGTCAATGTGATCAAGGGTGTACTGGCGTTGAGCGGTCTGTACGACATTCGCCCATTATGTGATATCTACGTCAACGACTGGATGCGTCTCATGCCTGAGCAAGCAGCAACACTCAGCCCACTGTTTATGCTGCCGGATAATGCGAATGCACCGCAGATTCTGCTCGACGTCGGAGCCCATGAAACACAAGGGTTTAAAAACCAAACGTTGGCCTATTACAACGCCTGCCTAGAAAAAGGCCTCAACGTCAGGCTACTGGAAGACAGGCATAGCAATCATTTTACGCTGGTAAACGCACTGGCGAATCCTGATAGCAGCATGTTCAAAAACGTGATGGCGATGATTCTGTCATCTACCCATGGGAGGAATACGGCGTAATGAAGGGTAATTTATTCCATGAGTACGTATCATCCACTGCCTGGTTGATAAGTCAGGGAAAAGCAAGAAAACCGGCTAGGCTATAACCGACATTTGATAGGCCGTTGTATCAAAAAACATACGACTTTGTGACGACGTTGCGTTAAACCTGCATCGGGGGGCATTGCGCCCCCAGAGCATTAAATTCAGTCTTTTTTTCTGCCAATGGCAGAGAAAATATTGCACAACTCACCCAAGCCATAAATCGAGCCGAGCAACACGGCTATCATTACCGGCACCAGGATCACCACGGTTGCCAAACTCTCAATCATTTCTAACATCGTTTTCTCCTGGTTTTGAAGCAGAGGAATACCCTTCCAGAAAGGGGTATTTCCCTGGAATTTCTTAAGGTTATTTTTGCTTGATTTCAATCTGTGATGGAGATCACAACCTTACGTCGCTAATGTAACTTACACAGTTGCATTACCGCAATGCAAAAAAATGCTCTCTCCAGGGCTTTTGATCCGCCCCTACGGCCTCTCCACCCGACGCTCTGAAAAGTCATAATAATGACGAGCCTTCGGATTTTTAACGGATTTGAATGACCTCCCAGCCCATCCCACTGAAGGGGGCGCTGATGTTTTAATCACCAAGCACGCATTTAGCAGTGGCTAAATAAAAGCGCTTTCTCAAAATTAAGAATATTTACCTATTCTATTTTCTTCCGGAAGAATACATTCATCTCAACTTTTACTGGCCGATTAATCAGTACTTTCTTTGTCTGTTAATTAGGCAATTTACCAGGAAACTCTTATGAACCTTAAACGTGCCGCAGGCGTAATGGTTGTTATCATGGCAACGCTTTCCGTGACTGCCTGTGGGAATATGTCTCACCGCGATCGCAACACCGCTATCGGCGCTGGCGTCGGCGCACTGGGTGGTGCAGTCTTGACTGATGGCAGTACACTGGGAACCCTGGGTGGTGCGGCCTTGGGCGGCATCATTGGTCACCAGACCAGTCGCTGATCCCTGCAAGAAAAATAAAATTTCGGGTCGGTTATGGGCTAAAGATAAATAACCGACCTGAAAGTTTTGCTAATCTATTATTTTTATCATTTCTGATTAACACTTAATAAAGTCAGCGGTTCTTATTTTCCACAAAATAAAGCCGGAACCATAAACCTCATTTATAATATCACCCCAGCCCTGCTAACACTCGCCCTCGATTTACAACGTCTTCACAACCGATGTTACCGCTTCCCCTGCCCGGTTATTTTTATTTCTTGACTTACAGAACGTCAGGATTATAGTTTTCACAAGAAATTTGAAACAAAGTTTCATATTTGAAACTTTCTCGAATAAAAATAATAAATACTTAACTAAAACTTGTCTCACATATAAAACAAAACGAGCAATTCCATTATTTCATGGCGAAATACGCTCGCCTTTTTAAACACCCGATAGCATCAGGGGAACGTTATGCGCAAAACCATTATCGCATTTTTACTAATTTCACCAATGAGTTACGCAAGCACCCTCACGCCAGTTAGTGAGAAGTCCGTCACAAAACCTGTGGAAAAGAAGAGTAGTTCGGCATTCCCACATCTGCATTGGCAGAGTGAGGATAATAATAAAAACATTGATATCGGTGGCGCATTGCGCGCCAATTATCGTTATGAAGACTGGGGCAGCAGTAATTACCGCAACCCACCCCACTTACGTTTTGATGCCTTTCGTATCGATACCAGTGGCAATTATAATGAAGCTTACTTCGACTCCGGCTTTTGGTTTCAGGACCACCGGAAATACGCCATAGACCGTGCCTATGTTGGTTATCACCTGAGCGAGAGTTCTGACCTACAGCTGGGCGCACCTTTCAAACCCTTTGGCTTACAGCCTTACCCACAGTTCGGCTGGTCCTATGGCATTCCATTTTATCTCGGTTTCGGGGTCAATAACGGGTTAGGTGCCAAATACCAATTCCATGACAATGGCTGGGCGCTGGATGCCGCCTATTTTCCCCGCATGATGCCGGCAGGGGTGCGCTATGCGCCGGAAGTGGGCAATTTCGACGATTTGAAAAATACCAACTACGGTTCGCAGCATTTGCAAGCTAACGAGAAACGCGACCAGGTAAACCTACGCCTGGCGCGTGAATTCCATCAGGGCGACTGGAACAACGAGCTCGGCGGTTCGCTGGCCGTTTCCCGACTCTATAATCATGACACCGGGGATAATGGCACCTTCTGGGCAACAGGCCTGCATGCTTTGGTGAACCACGATCCATGGCATCTGTCGACGCAAATCATCCGTTATTCTTATGATGCCAAAGGGCCTGAGGGAGCGAACAACTCGGTAATTTTAATGGGGGGTAACGGCCTGACGCCTGCCTATTTAATTCCGGCGCAGGCCACCACGGCATCAATCAACCTGGCGCGTGATGTCGAGGTACCCTGGGGGCCAGTGAAAAAACTGCGTTTTTATAACGACTACAGCGTGTTGTGGAAGGATAAAGACGGCGGTTCTGACTCTAAAATGAATACCCTAGGGGTGCAGGTCTTTGCCCTACCAGTGATGGTGTGGGTTGATTTGACCTGGGCGCAAAACGCCAACCCGTGGGGCGGTGCCGAGAATGCCACCGGTTGGACCAGCACCCAGTCCTCCGGCAGCAATAAATGGTATTTCCGTACTAACCTGAACATCGGCTACTACTTCTAATCAGACCGCCCCCCTACATACCGGGGGGCATTGCGCTATCCCTTAACCTGGGACACCACGTTCAGCGGTTGTGCGTCAGGCAGGATATTCATATGTTCCAACACCTGAGCCATAATCTTGCCAAACACCGGCCCCGCCACCGAGCCGCCGAAGTGCTTACCGGCTTTCGGATTGTTGACCATGACCACCAAGGCTACTTGCGGATCGCTGGCGGGTGCCACACCCGCGGTGTAGTTGATATAACCCCCGTCATATTTACCGTTAGCCCCCATCTTCTCTGCCGTACCGGTTTTAATCGCCAACCGGTAACCCGGCACGGCGGCACTGAGCCCACTGCCACCAGGTAAAGCGTCGCTTTCCATCATATGCACCACCGTTCTTACCGTATCTTCCGGCAAAATACGCTGCCCCATGACGGGTGGCGTAACCCGGGTAATCGACAAGGGACGATACACACCATAGGAACCGATAGTGGCGTATTCACGGGCCATCTGCAGTGGTGTCACGCGCAAGCCGTAGCCAAAGGAGAAGGTCGCACGTTCAATATCCGCCCAACGTTCGCGGTGCTGCGGCAAATAGCCACTGCTTTCGTTCCCAATGCCCAAATCCGTCGGCATACCCAGGCCAAAGCTCTTATAAACAGCGGGCAATACGGTTGCGGGTAACGCCAGCGCAATATGTGATACCGCGATGTCACTGGATTTTTGCAGCACGCCGGTAATGGTCAGCTTCGACCAGTGCCCCACGTCTTTAATCAAGTGGCCGTTGACCCGATAAGGCGTAGTGTCCAGTACGGTATCCGGCTTAATCAGACGATGTTCCAGCCCCACCATCACCACCACCGGTTTCACCGTGGAACCTGGTTCAAAACTGTCGCTGCTACACACGTTGCGTATATCTTTTGCCGGCGTATTGGCATAGTTGTTCGGGTTGAACGACGGGTAACTGGCCATCCCCAACACTTCACCGGTGTTCACTTTCACCAGCACTGCACAACCGGAATCAGCCTGGTTGGCTACCACACCGTCGCGAATTTGTGCGTACAACACATACTGGATGAATTTATCGATACTCAGTGTCACGTTCGGTGGCGGCACAGGATCGACGCTTTTGATTACGCCAATCACCGCTCCGCTGCCATCTTTCTGATATACCCGCAGACCATTTTTGCCCTGCAGCAGGTGGTTAAAGCCCAGTTCAATGCCTTCCAACCCCTGGTTGTCCTGCCCGACAATACCGATAAGCCCGGCAGCGTCCTGACTCATCGGGTAAAAGCGACTGAAGTCCTGTTCTGTGCTCACACCGGTCAAATGCAACTTACTGATATAGTTTGCGTTATCGTCTTCTACCTTACGTGCCAGATAGACGAAGCGCTTATGAGCATTCGTCTGTATTAGTTTCTGCACTTCACTCAGCGGCATTTTCAGTACGTTAGCCAGACTTTGCCAGCGCTCATTACTGGTATCGGTATTGGTATCCAGAATATGCTTAGGATCCAACACAATATCTCGTGATGACACACTCACCGCCAAAGCTTCGCCATTGCGGTCGGTGATCATTCCCCGATTGGTTGGCACCACTTGCGTGCGGATCGACCGTTGATCCGCCTGGTCAGCCAACTGCTGGTGCTCCAGCAGTTGCAAATAACCGACCCTGAACGCCAGCAGAAAAAAGCACACCAGTATCCCGCCGCAAATCCAGCCAAAGCGAAGGCTTGAATAATTTTTACCGCTTTTTTTTGTTGATGGCGCCACTGTTAACCCTGCGTTTTTATTCGGATTATGTAATTATTTCAGTCTAACCTGACGGAAATCTTTAGAAGATTGCAGTTTGTAAGAAAGTAAAAACAAACGCGTTTACTGTTGCACATCCGCGCTGTCGTTTAACTCCGGTTTAACTTTCTGGTCCGCGTTAGGCTGCGGCGCATTAGCCGGGTCAAAAATATGGTCGAGAATCGCCCGCGCGGTTGGCCCTGCCACCACACCATCACCCCCGCCATTTTCCAGAATCAGCGCCATTGCCACTCGTGGATTTTTATAAGGGGCAAACAAGGTATAGAAAATATGATCACGTAACCGCACCGGGATCATTTTGGCGTTATAAGTCTGATTTTCTTTCAAACCGAATACCTGTGAAGTCCCGGACTTGGCGGCAATCTGGTACGGTGCTGTATGGAAAAGCTTATAGCCAGTACCGTTCGGCAGGTTGGCCATACCATACATCCCATTGCGTACGATGCCCCAATACGGCGATTTGGCATCACCTACCTGTGCCGCCTGCTTCGGTGGCAAATAGCGCGTTACCTGATTACCCTGCCGCATGGAATACAGTAAATGGGGCGTTTTCACCTTACCGTTATTGATCAACGTGGTTAATGCTTTCACCATCTGGATAGGCGTGGCGACCCAATATCCCTGACCAATACCAACCGATATGGTGTCCCCTTGGTACCAAGGCTTCTTATGCACCCGCTGTTTCCATTCACGACTTGGCAGCACACCCCGATACTCTTCGTTCAGATCGATCCCCGTCGCCTGTCCGTAACCAAATTGGCTTAGCCAACTGTGGATGCGGTCAATACCCATTTCAAACGCCACCTGATAGAAGAAGGTGTCGGCAGATTCCTCAATGGCCTTGGTCACATTCAACATACCGTGCCCGCTCTTGAGCCAATCACGATAACGGCGCTGGGTGCCCGGCAGTGTCCAGGTCGGCGCACCAAAAAAAGTGGTGTTGGGGGTGATAACACCAGCAAACAACGCCGACGTTGCCATGTACGGTTTCACGGTGGAGGCCGGTGGGTACAATCCCTGCGTGACGCGGTTAATAAGCGGTAAATCTGGGTTGGTCAGCAGTGTTTTATAGGCTTTATAACTGATGCCTTTCACAAAAGGATTGGGATCGTAACTGGGGCTGGAAACCATGGCCAAAATGCCACCATCGCGCGGGTCTTCAACCACCACCGCCGCACGCTGCCCCTTCAATACCGACTCGATGTACTGTTGCAGAGACAAATCCAGCGTCAGATAGATATTTTTTCCGGCCTGTGGCGGTTGCTCCTTCAGCAGGCGGATCACGCGGCCATGGTTGTCCACTTCCACTTCTTGATACCCGGTCGTGCCATGCAGTTCAGACTCATAGTAAGCCTCGATGCCCTGCTTACCGATATTGTGGTCGGCAGCATAGTTCTCACTCAAACCAGCTTTATCCAACCGCTTTAAATCACTGTCATTGATTTTCGAGACGTAGCCCACGACATGGGCTAATTCAGCCCCATAGGGATATTCACGCTGCTGATAGGTATCAATGGTCACCCCGTCAAAGCGATACTGGTTTACCGCAAAACGTGCCACTTCGGTTTCTGTCAGGCCCGTTTTCAACGTCACCGGTTTATAGCGACCGTTGTGATGCATATCATCGCGAAAAGCAGTGATATCTTCGGGGGTCAGATCGACAATCGGCGTCAACGCCTGCAATAGTGCAGCCATATTGTCAATTTTACTGGGGATAATCTGGATCTGGTACAGCGTAATATTACGCACCAATGGGATACCATTACGGTCAAATATCAGCCCGCGACTCGGCGCAATCGGCACCATTTTAATGTCGTTCTGATTGGATCGTGTTTGGTAAAAAGCATGCTGTTTAACCTGTAGGCGGTACAGGTTTGCGATCAACACGCCAAAACAGGCGACAACCAACACCATCGCCACGCCAGCACGGCGAATAAACAACATTTCCTCAGCGGAATGGTCACGAATTTTATCTTTTAATAGGGCCATACGTGGCGAGTTACCTGTCTGACGTCACATTTTCCCAAGATAAATCAGGGCAGTGAAAAGTCGGCAAGCATAGCGTTATTGGCTAACGCTCCCCATTAAAAGGTTGCTAATGAAATGGCATAAATGTTTCAGCATGTTTGAATGTTACCAAATGCAGATTTTTCTCCCGCTCAGGGATTGAGCGATGATTTGCAGCGATGCTACAATGTGACGCATATCACACTAACCTACCCTTGCCCGCACTGATTTCCCGACGCACCGCCGGGTGCGGCTTTTTCACCAAGGATCATGTTCGATGAGTACCATAGCCACAGGTTTTATTATGATGCGCTGGGAGTTACTGAGCGCTGTTATGATGTTTTTGGCCAGTCAGCTAAATGTCGTTTGCCGTAAGACCAGCCGCAACGGTATGGCATTTATGTTCAGTAGTCTGGGGCTATTTACCACCTGTTGGTTTGTTATGGGCCTGATGGGCATCAGTTTCAGCCAGGAAGGATTTGTGCATTTCTGGTCAAACGCGTGGGATATGTATGTCGAAGTGGTGAGCAACACCCCTACCGACTGGCCTATGCCCTGAAACCGCATAGATAGACAGGTGGAGTGCGTTGCACTTTGCCTGTCGTGAATACTGGCCTCGGTTGCCAATGTTATATTCTTTCCGTATTGTTCGTAGGGATAAATAAACACTAAACCAACCTAATTAATTCAAAAACTGTTCGCCAACTCGCTTTACAATAGTGCACGACTTAATTGAATAAGGAATATTCAAATGCATAAAAACACCTTTAAAATAATAACACTTGTCTGCGCAGCGGTATTTTCAACGACCTCTTTTGCGACCGTATCTGTCGTCAAAAAGAGCAATATAAAAAACAATAACGTCGAATCCGCCAAAATTCTGTATGTCGGCAATGTCACGGAAAAGAGTGTCACCGAACTGATTGCCTCCATCGATGAAATTAACGCCACCTACCCAGAATTAAAACATCTGTATTTGTATATCAACAGCGGTGGCGGTGATATGTCCAGCGGCTACATGGCTTATGAGGCAGTCAAGAGCTCACCGGTACCCATTACCACGATTAACTCGGCGTTTGTTGGTTCAGCGGCAACTATGTTCTATTGTGCCGGTAAAGAAAGGCTCGCCATGCCCGCCGCCAGTTTTATGCTGCACCCCGCTGCCGCGTCAAACATCAAGCAAGACTATTTAAAGCCAAACGAAATAGCACAAATTAAGCAGTTCTCCGACGGTTACAATGCGTTATTCCGCAACGTGTATAAACAATGCACCACGTATAATGACGAAGAAATAAGTAAAATGTTGTTCAATGAAGATGGCCGCCAGCTTATTAATGTCGATGCCGCATTAGCACGAAAGATGACGACCGACAAAGCTAATAAGATGGAAACTGTTCCTGTGTCTTATTACATATTGAATGAAGAAACCAATAACTGATTGCGTTTCACGTTGAGCCTCTGTTTGACACCCATCCATTCACAGTGCCCCAGATTTTAATAGGGGGCGCTGTGAATGGCATGGAACCACTATGCCCGTCATGTCACCTTATGGCAACGTACCGCCGATCCCCCCAGATTAATCCGTAAACTTTGCGGCAGTTGACACCCCTCACCGGCATACGGACATCGCTCGCGGAAGAAACAGCCTGGCGGTAATTGGCGATTACCCGGCAGCTCACCCTTGCGGTCTTCAATCGCGCTGTCACTCAGCGAACGGCCTGCTCGCGGGACCGAATCCAACAACAACCGTGTGTAGGGGTGCTGCGGTTGACGCAGTACCTGTGCGGTCGGCCCCAGTTCGACGATTTGCCCCAGATACATCACGGCCACACGATCACTCATGTGCTGAATCACCGAGACGTTGTGCGAAATCAGCACATAAGTCAGATTGCGTTCGCGCTGCAATTCCACCAGCAAATTGAGGATCTGCGCCTGTACCGAAATATCCAACGCAGAGGTCGGTTCATCCAGCACGATGATATCCGGCTGCGAAGACAGCGCTCGCGCAATGGAGATACGCTGGCGTTGCCCACCGGAAAATTCATGCGGCAATCGGTCAATCGCCTCCGGCCGCAGGCCTACCTGCTGTGCCAACTCCGCCGCCAGTGATCGCCGCTGTGCCACACTGTTATGCTGCTGCACGTAAACCGGCTCAGTGATTATGCGCCACACCGGCAGGCGTGGATCGAGCGATGACTGCGGATCCTGAAACACCATTTGCATACCGCTGCCAAACCAAGAACCCTCGTTGCGTGCACGCAGCAATTCGCCGCTACTCGGTTTTAACAATCCCATCAGCAACTGCGCTAAGGTACTTTTGCCACAGCCGGATTCACCGACGATACCCAGCGTTTCGCCACGCATGATATTGAGATCCAGCCCATTGAGTGCATGCACATACTCTTGCGGTTTGCCACGCCAGTTATAACTGGCAGGAAAACGCAGACGCACATCGCGCAACTCAAGTAGTGCTTCAACGTTCATTTCGCCCCTCCAAATCAATAGACTGCGGATGCCAACAGGCCACGTGCTGGGTGGGTTCAGACGTTAATGGCATCAACCGCGGTGTTTGCAGACACTGAGCGTCAGCATGACTACAGCGATTACTGAAGGCGCACCCAGTCGGCAGCGCACTAAGATTGGGCACCGTGCCAGGAATAGCGCGTAACAGACTGCGTGGTTCGGCACGTTCCGGCGCGGCTAACAACAATCCGATAGAGTACGGATGATGGGGGTTGTCTATCACCCTGGCCGTGGTACCACTTTCGATCACGTGTCCGGCATACATCACGTACACCCGGTCACACAGCTGCGATACCACGGCCATATCATGGGTGATAAACAGCACCGCCGTGCCGCTGGCACGCGCTTTCTGTTGCAGCAAACGCAGTACCTGCCGCTGTACCGTGACATCCAGTGCGGTCGTCGGTTCATCGGCGATGATCAGTTCCGGTTCGCAAGAGAACGCCATGGCGATCAACACTCGCTGGCGCATACCACCAGACAACTCAAACGGGTAGCGCTCCATCACCCGTTCCGCGTCGGCAATTTGCATCTCACGCAGCAGTTGGATCGCCTTGTTTCGTGCTGCTTGCGAAGATAACTGCTGATGCAGGCGGATCACTTCACACATTTGCCGCCCAATCTTGCGCGTTGGGTTTAGCGCACTCATCGGCTCCTGAAAAATCATCGACACCCGTGCGCCACGCAGTTGGCGCATTTGCTGTTCACTGGCGTTAAGCACGTCAGTGCCCAACATTTCCAGCGAGCCGCCGGTAACGCTGTAGCCGTCCTCAGCCAACAGACGCAACGTCATCATCGCCGTCACCGACTTGCCGGAACCAGACTCACCGACCACGCCAACAATTTCGCCAGCCTTCACCTGCAGCGACACACGGTTAAGCGCTTTGATACTGCCGCCGTAAACCGGGAATTCCAGTTGCAACTCATCAATAGATAAAACGGTAGCTTCACTCATCAACGCCCCCGGGTTTTAGGATCCAGCAGGTCACGCAGACCATCGCCGAAGAGATTGAACCCCGTGGCGGTGATCAGGATCGCCGTCCCGGGGAACGCCGAATACCACCATTGGTCGAGTACATAGTTCCGGCCATTGGCCACCATCGCGCCCCACTCGGCGGTTGGCTGCTGCGCACCCAGGCCGATGAAGCCCAGTGTGGCCGCCATCAGAATCGCGGTGCCAATATCCAATGATGCCTGCACCACCAGCGGTGGCATCACATTACGCAGTACGTGCCAACTGATCAGGTGCCAGCGTGAGGCGCCAAAGGTACGTGCCGCTTGCATATAGGCCTGATGGCGAAGCGTCAATGTCTGCCCGCGCGCCAACCGGACGTAGAATGGGATGCGCACCACGGCAATCGCCAGCATGGCGTTGAACAGACTGGGACCCAGCGCCGCCGCCAATGCCATGGTCAGCACCAACGAGGGCACTGACAACATGATGTCCATGCAACGCATGATTAGCGCATCCACCGTGCCCCCCATCACACCAGAAAAACAGCCCAGCAATGAACCAATACCGCCCGCCAGCACTACAACCGCCAACCCGGCGGCCACAGACTGCCGACTGCCAACCAGCACCCGACTGAACAGATCGCGGCCTACCTCATCGGTACCGAACCAGTGTTCTGCTGAAGGCGGTAATAACCGTGCAGTGAGATCGATAGCGTCTGGGTTATGCGGTGCCAGCCACGGCGAAAACAGCATCAGAAACAGTACAGCAATCATGATGGCCGCCCCCAACAGCGTTAGCGGACTGCGACGTACCCGGTACCAGGCACGACGCAGGCTGACAAAACGCAACGGCACTTCCGCCACGGGCGGTTGTTCGATTTGAGTCATCGTCATTATCCCTCGCGCCCCATTCGCGGGTCGATCCACAGATAGAGCAGATCGACGATCAAATTGACCATTACATAGGCAAAGGACACCACAACGGCAAAGCCCATCACCGCAGGGAAGTCCAATGCCTGAATGGAGTCCACGACGTAAGCCCCCATACCTGGCCAGGCAAATACCGTTTCAGTCAGCACCGCGCCGTACAACAAGTCTCCCAGCGCCAGCCCTAACACCGTTACCGAAGGGATCAACGCATTCGGCAAAGCATGGCCCAGCACCACCCGCCAGTGTGAGAGGCCATTGGCACGCGCGGTACGGATGTAGTCTTCCCCCAACTGTTCAAGCATTGCCGAGCGGATTTGCCGCGCCACCACGCCGAGGTGTACGAACGCCAAGGTCAGTGCTGGCAAAATCAGATGTCTCAGACTGTTCCAAAACGCTTCGCCATTGCCGGTCAGCAATGAATCAAGCAGATAAAAGCCGGTGATATGCGTGGGTGGGTCTAGCCAGTCGTCCAGCCTGCCGCCGCCGGGCAACAGATTGAGTTGGCCGTAAAATAAAATGATTACCCCTAGCCCCAACCAGAAAGCCGGGGTAGATATGCCGGTCACCGACATTAGCCGTACCAAATGGTCGGGCCATTTATTACGGTAAACTGCCGACACCACGCCGAGCGGAACCCCCAACGCGATCGCCAGCAGCAACGCGCAAAAAGCCAACTCTAATGTAGCGGGAAAGAAGGCACGTAAATCCTCTAATACCGGCCGCCCGGTGCGGATAGATGTCCCCAGATCGCCATGCAGCAGATCCAGCACATAGCGGCCAAATTGCACATATAACGGCTGATCTAGCCCGAGTTGCTGGCGAATGTGCTGGACGATTTCCTCACTGGCCCGATCACCGGCCAACAGCCGTGCCGGATCGCCGGGAATCAAGTGTGAGATGGTAAAGGTGATCACGCACACCCCGAACATCACCAGCACCAGTCCCCAGCAACGCTGACGGATAAGGCTCCAAACGTTCATAGCGATTTCCCATGGTGCATGGGCAGCCAAACGGCTGCCCGAAGAATATTACTTGCTCATCTGCCCAACGTTGAATACCTGCTCCAGCATTGGGTTATATACAAAGCCCTTAACTTCTTTGTTCATCGCTACCTGATAGTTTTTCTGGAACAAATAGACATAAGCCGCCTGGTCAATAACGATTTTCTGCGCCGCCTGATAATCAGCAGTACGTATCTGTTGATCGGACACCGATACCGCTTTCTTCAACAGTGCATCGACCTGCGGATCGCTGTAGAACGAACGGTTTCCGGGTAGCCCTTTCTTGTCGGACTCGAACCAGTAGTTCATGAACATGTAGGGGTCGGCAAAGTCTGGGCTCCAGTTGCCTATCGCGATATCGTAATTACCCTGACCGATGCGATCACGCATGGTGGCGTTCGCCAATTTCTCTAGCTTGACGTTGATGCCCACTGTCGCCAGGCTGGCTTGTACCGAAAGCGCAATCGCCTCCCAGTTAGGATCGCTGACCGAATACAAGAAGTTAAGCGACGCGGGTTTATCCTTCACCGCCGCCAGCGCTGCTTTGGCCTTGTCTGCATCTTGGCTGTACTGTTGCGCGGTAGCATCGTAGCCCCACATACCTTCCGGGATCGGGCCACGCATTTGTTTGCCGTTACCGCCGAGAATCCCCTTCACCATGCCCTGATAATCCACCGCGTAAGAGATGGCACGGCGCAGATCCACCTGATTCAGCGGTGCTTTGCCGTTGTTGAGATATAAATACGTCACCCGCAATGACGGATATTCGTTTACCGCTACCTTATTTTCGCTCTTCAACGCAGTGAGCTGATCGATCGGCAGTGATTCGGCAATATCCAGATCGCCGCGTGTCAGTTGCAAACGACGGGTGGCACTTTCACCGATAATTTTGACCGTCACACGCTTAAACGCCGGTTTGGCTCCGTTGTAATGAGGGTTCGGCACCAATACCAGTTGTTGTCCCTTCTGCCAGCGATCTAGCTTGTACGGGCCGGAACCTGCACTGTGATTCGATAACCAGGCTTTACCTTCATCGGCCGGATTAGCCTTGGCAATGGCCGGGTTAACAATACCGGCCCCGTCGTTGGCTAAGGTGTACAGGAATGGCGCAAACGGAGTTTTCAGGGTGAACCGCACGGTTAGCGGATCCACCGCCGTAACCTGCAAGTCTTTCGGGAAGGCTTCGGACGGCCCCTGACCAATCTTCATCAGGCGCTCAAACGACCATTTCACAGCATCGGCATTGACATCCGAACCGTCATCAAACTTGTTGCCCGGTTTAAGTTTAAAGGTCCAGACGAGTTGATCGTCTGAAGCCGTCCAGCTTTCTGCCAGTTCGCCTTCAACCTGAGTCGAGCCTTTACCGCCCTCGGTTTTGTACTGCACCAGCCGTTGGTAAGCTGGGTAAGTTACCGTCCAATCGTTGTTATCAATCGTCACCGCCGGATCCAGCGTTTGCGGGTCGGCCGCCTTGCCAATCACCAGCATGTCTTTAGGTACCGCTGCCTGCGCCTGGCCCATGACTACCATGCCCAACGTCACTGCAGCCGCCAGAGCGGCGTATTTGATCTTATTCATAAACAAAGCTCCTGATGCGTTGAATGTGTGTTGTTTTAGTCGTAAGAAAAACAGCCGAATTGATCGGCCAGCAGCGGGTAATCACCGGCGTTAGGCAGTTCAAAATGCCACCATTCACTGGCAATGCCGCGAAAACCTCCGGCGGCCATCACCGCATTCAGCAGCAGCCGATTGCGTTGCACCTCCGGAGAGAAGTCAGGGTAGAACGGGTGAGAACGTTCGCTCATCTCATCAAATCCAGTGCCCATATCCAGCGCTACACCGTTGGTGTCCAGCAACGTCACATCGATCGCAACACCGCGGCTGTGATGTGAACCGGTTTGTGTGCTGGTGACATACTGTGGATCGGGACATGCCAGCCACAACAGTGCCTGCGCCTGCTGCGGTCGATAAGCATCAAACACTTGTAGAGAAAAACCGGCCAGACGTGTAGCCAATAAGCAGCGCCGTAACCCCTTCACTGCATCAGGATGCAGCAAGCAGCGGCTTTCACGGTAGATCGCCCGACCGGTCAGGTTATCCGTGGTGGCGTATTTAAGATCAATCGGCAAGTCGGGGAATGTGGCTGCCAGATCGATTAACGTTACATTGTCACTCATTGCATTTTCCCATAGCGATTAAGATTCAAATTGCCCCAATTCTTTTTGCAGGATGCGGTTATTCGCCAGTCGTTGTTCTACCGCCGCCCCCCCTTGTTCCAGCACGGAGGACAGCAGCAGGTTGAACAAGCAGCTCAGCGGTGCCAATGAATCCCAAAATTGGCCGGTGTCAGTCTTCACCTGCAACAGGTCAATGGGATAATCTCGTGCCCAGGGGCAGTAAATATCGGTAATCAGTGCCAGCCGCAGCCCACGCGCGCAGGCCGCCTGACAGTATTTCTGAGCGATAGTTGAATAGGCACGGGTATCGGTCAGCACCAGATACGGTGAATTGAATTCTGAATTGAGTGACTCTACGTAGGTACCAGACAGTCCATCGGCGTAGTAAACCTTGGGCCGCAGGTATTCCAGATGGCTGTAGAAGGCGTTGGCAATGCCACGTGTGGACTGAATACCGACCACAAACACCGCTTCCGCCTGCGCCAACTGTCGACTGACCAAGGCAAAAGCATCACCACCGGCTAATTGATACACATGCTCGATCGCTTCAAGCTCCAGCGTTAGCGACTGGCGCAGTTTTTGCGGCTGTGACTGTTCGCGTCGTTGGCGATAAGCGCCCAGGCGATCGGTCACACCCCAAGGTTGATACAGCGCCGTACCCTGTTCACGCAGCGTGCGTTTAAAATCGTCAAGATTGCGGTAACCCAGACTGCGTAGATAGCGTCCGACTGAAATGCCGCTGGTGGCTGTGCTGCGAGCGATACTGTCGGCGGTTTCAAACGGCACCTGTGCCAAATTGGCCAGCAGATATCCGGCAATACGTTTTCCGGTCGGGGTCTGTACTGCAAAGGACGCTTCGATTTGTGCGATTACATCTGGATGCTCTGCCATAGTTCGCCCGCTGTTGTTGAGTTGTCATCACGCCACCCTTTGTTACTAAGATAACAAAGACTGATGATGACAATGCATGGCCTGTGCCAATTGCGAACAGCTGGGGAATAATTCTCGCGCGGCGGCGTACAGCGGTGCAGGAACAGCAGCGCCAACGGTTACAACATAGTCATCAGTTGATAACTATTGCACAACATTTGGGCAATGCATCTGGCAATGCACTGCCATGAACCACTGATTTTCAATTTTATGACAGCGCTTGCGAAACCAATGCAAACGTCTGTGCAAAATCGTAATTCGGTCTATAAGACTCGCCTCTGACCATGATGGTGGGTGTATCAATACAGGGCAACCCCCGCCCAACCAACCATTCGCTAAGACCACTGTCCAGCGGTGTATCCACCCGCACGAACTGGCCGCTGCAAGGCTGACACAAAGCATCAATCAGGGCTATGGCCCCCGCAAGTTCAGGTGCAACGACGGGGCCGATCATACTGCCATAACCAAAACGACGCCGCAGGGCAAACCCCACCACAATACCTTGTCGTTCCAGCACCAACGCTTGATCTGCACTTGCCAACAATGCGGCCAACAGCGGCTGACGTTGCATACCACTGGCGGAAAAGTCCAATGCACTCAATACGGGAATATCTTGCGGTAATGCGGGACGCAGGCTTAACCCCTTAGGCAATGGCGCGGTGTTACGCGCAGGTAACGCCCGGTATTGGTGTTGCGCCAAGGGGCCCTTATCGACAAACCCCAACTGCCGATACAGCGGTTTCCCTTGGTCGCTTGCCACCAGTTGAAGCTGATAGTCGCCCAACGGGGCCATCAATCTCTGCATCATCGCCCTGGCAATGCCTTTCCCGCGATGCTGCTCAGCCACAATCACCAATCCTAGCGTGCCACGATACTCGCCCCACAGCCAACGCAGAGCACAACCGACCAGCACGCCGTCAGCCTCAGCGATAACCCCAGCCCCCAATGACCACGACTGCTGCCAATCTTCAAGCCGATGAGGCCACTGTACTTTTTGCGACAGTGAATAGGCTGGTACCACATCGGCCGCCCCCATTTCTCGCAGCTTAAATGTCATGCCCCGCATCTCCTGATCAACGTTGTTTCCTTGCTATAGCACCATGACAGCATAACCGCCGGCAATCGGCAAACTTGCACCACCGGTGAGAAGCCGTTAGGGTTAACTGTGACTCGCATCACAATTCCAGGGTCCTTACGGCGAAGATATCGCTGTCGACTTCCCGGTTAATAACAAAGTAATCCGCCTATTTATCAGTGAATTGTGCACGATAGAATGGAGATGAAATGCTAAAGCTGAGTCCCAACCTGTTAATTTTTACCGATCTGGACGGCTCACTGCTGGACCATCACAGCTACCGTTGGCAACCGGCACAACCCTGGCTTGATCGTCTGGCACGAGCTCAGACACCACTGATCATTACCACCAGTAAAACCGCGGCCGAAGTCTGCACGTTGCAACAGCAACTGGGGCTGAGTCACTGGCCCTTTATCGCTGAAAACGGCGCGCAGATTGTTTTCCCCGAAGGCTGGCACAATGATCCCGACTACCCGTCGAAAACCCTGGGTATGGATTACACCCACCTGACGACAACATTGCACGA
Organism: Serratia grimesii NBRC 13537; assembly: GCF_001590905.1. Classification (GTDB taxonomy): domain Bacteria; phylum Pseudomonadota; class Gammaproteobacteria; order Enterobacterales; family Enterobacteriaceae; genus Serratia; species Serratia grimesii. The sequence continues at coordinate 96,876 of NZ_BCTT01000001.1, read as the reverse complement.
ACTGCGCCGCCAGACGGGGTTTGCCTTTCTGGGGTTTGCTGACGTGGATGACGCGACGGTAGCGCAATGGACTGGATTGACACTGGCGCAAGCACATCAGGCACGACAGCGTACGGGCTCCGAACCCTTGCGCTGGGAAGGCACTGCCCAACAGCTAGAATGCTTGCGCAGGTTGCTGGAACAGCATGATTTACACCTGACTCAGGGCGGGCGCTTTTATCACGTAATGAGCAAACAGATCAGCAAAGGCAATGCCGCTCGCTGGCTGGCAGCACGCTTTCCATTAAGCCAAGGTTTCCCACTAATTACCCTCAGTCTGGGCGATGGCCCCAATGATCTCTCGTTGCTGTACGCCAGCAATCTGGCGGTATTGATTCGCGGCCAACAAGCCAAACCACTCGACTTGCCGGGCGACTTCGCCGGTCGTCTGTACCGCACACGGCAACAAGGCCCACACGGGTGGCGCGAAGGGTTGGACTATTTTCTGCTAAACGGGAGTGCCCACCATGAGTGAATTTTACCAAGACGGCATCATCACCAACTTCCATAACCTCGCCCAGCGTGAATTGGCCGAGCTGGAATACGAGTTGCAGGTATTTTCCGGGCGCAACACCATGGGGCTGATTTTACCTTCGCTCTATTCCGAGCTTGAAGGTCCTGCTCTGGACAAGATTGTCGATATACTGGCGCAAGTGCCCTATCTGGAAGAGATCGTGATTGGCCTGGATCGTGCCAACCATCAGCAGTTTTTACATGCCAAAAATTTCTTTTCGCGCCTGCCACAACGCCATCGCATTTTGTGGAATGACGGACCGCGTCTAACGGCAATTGCCGAGCAGCTTAGTGCTGAAGGTCTGGCGCCCAACGAACCGGGTAAAGGCCGCAATGTATGGTTCTGCGTCGGCTACACCCTGGCATCGCGTCGTAGCAGTTGCGTAGCACTGCATGATTGCGACATCATCACCTACGATCGGCGCATGTTGGCACGTTTGCTGTACCCCGTAGCCAATCTGCAGTTCCATTACGATTTCTGCAAAGGCTATTACGCCCGGGTGGCTGGCGGTAAGCTTAATGGCCGTGTGGGCCGTCTGCTGGTGTTTCCATTGCTGAAATCGCTACAAAAAGTCTACGGCAACTCGGATTTTCTCGATTATCTGCGCAGCTATCGTTACCCGCTTTCCGGCGAATTCGCCATGCGCACCCATATCCTCAACAACCTGCGTATTCCCAGCGATTGGGGTCTGGAGATCGGCGTATTATCAGAAATCCACCGCAATACTGCCACCAACCGCATCTGCCAGGTGGACATTGCCGACCATTACGACCACAAACATCAACCCATGTCAGAGGATGATCCACATACTGGCCTACAACGTATGGCGAATGACATTACCAAAGCGCTGTATCGCAAATTGGCGATACAGGGTGTGCCGATTACCAGCGATTCTTTCCGTGTACTGCGCGCCACGTATTATCGCACTGCGCTGGATATGATCGACGCCTTCGAACATGATGCAAAAATGAATGGATTGAGCTTCGATCGTCACAGCGAAGAATCGGCGGTCGAACTGTTTTCCCGCGTGATTTCACAGGCGGGCCACGCCTTTAGCGAAAATCCCGGCGATAAGCCTTTTGTACCGAGTTGGAACCGTGTGCAGTCCGCCTTCCCTGATATTTTGCAGCGACTTTACGACGCCGTAGAGCAAGATAACCAGCCGTAAATCTCCCCGCCGCCCGGCGGGTTTTACTTTTGCTCACTTATTTCACCCGGCACGGTCTGATAACTGGTGTTATTATTATTCTGCTCAATAATTCCCTCCTAATTCAAAGTGGTACGACAAGCTGATGGAAGCGTGGAAACTCAATCTGATTTCGGTCTGGCTCGGTTGTTTCTTTACCGGGCTGGCAATGAGCCAAATCCTCCCTTTTCTCCCGCTGTATGTCGAACAGCTCGGTATTAGCGGCCATCAATCTCTGAGTATTTGGTCCGGTCTGGTATTCAGTGGCACTTTTTTAGTATCTGCATTGGTATCGCCGCTGTGGGGCAGCCTGGCGGACCGCAAAGGCCGTAAACTGATGTTGCTGCGTGCGTCCCTGGGTATGGCGATCGTGATTGCGCTGCAAGGCTTGGTCACTAATGTTTATCAACTCTTTGCATTACGGGCGTTAATGGGCCTAACCTCCGGCTATATCCCCAACGCAATGGCATTGGTCGCCTCGCAGGTGCCACGTGATAAAAGCGGCTGGGCTTTAGGCACCTTATCTACCGGCCCGGTGACCGGGGTGATCGTTGGCCCACTATTAGGGGGCCTAATGGCCGACCATCTGGGCTTACGCGTGGTGTTTTTTGTCACTGCCGGGCTGATGTTTGTCAGTTTCCTGATTACCCTGTTCCTGATAAAAGAACATCGCATCGAAGTCAAAAAAGCCGATCGGCTGAGCGGCAAGGCGGTATTCCAGTCGCTGCCCTATCCAACGCTGATCGTTACGCTGTTTGTCAGCACGCTGATGATCCAATTAGCCAACTCGTCCATTAGCCCAATCCTGACACTTTTTATCAAGGAATTATCCGGTGATAGCAGCAACATTGCTTTCATTAGCGGCATGATTGCCGCCGTTCCCGGCATTGCGGCTTTGATTTCCGCTCCGCGCCTCGGCCGGCTGGGCGATCGTATCGGCACCTCACGTATTTTGTTAGCAGCGCTGGGGTTAACAACGGTGTTGTTCGCGATCATGGCCTGGGTAGAAACGCCACTCCAACTGGGGATCTTAAGGTTTATGCTGGGGTTTGCTGATGGTGCCTTGATGCCTGCCGTACAGACACTGCTGCTGAAGTATTCGTCCGATCAAGTCACTGGCCGTATCTTTGGTTATAACCAGTCATTTATGTACCTGGGTAATGTGGTCGGCCCGCTGATAGGTTCAGGTGTTTCGGCACTGATGGGTTTCCGCTGGGTATTCGCCGTAACGGCAGTGCTGGTGTTGATCAACTGCCTGCAGGTTCGCAGTCAGTTTAAAAAAGTCGAGGGTGACCCGGCGTGATTAATAGGGCCGCAGCAGCGGCCCTGTTGCACTAGAACATGGTATTGTCGTTAGCCGATTTTTCAGGCACTTCCTGATTGACGTCCCAATGCTCGGTAATTTTTCCCTGATCATTTACACGATAAATATCTACGCTGGCAGTCCCACGATCCTGCGGGTTGTTTTTATACAACACGTGGACGAAAACCAAATCACCGCTGACCGCACTGCGGTATATTTTTGCACTGAACTGCGGGTTATCTTTAAAATTTTGGCTGAAGAAGTCCAGGAACGGTTTAATACCGTCGCCGACAAACGGATTATGCTGTTTGTAGTTTTCTACAATCAACCGTTGTGCCACGCTGATGTCATGCTGATTAAAGAAACCGGCATACAGATCTTCAACGACCTTTAATTTCTTCTGGCTGTGCAGATGATTTTTCCCAGTTCGCTTTTGTGGCGCATTGTTTTCAACGGCAAGAACAGGATAACTGGCCAGCATACTGCCGACGATAAGTAACGGAATAAATGCCTTTTTCATTACTGCTCCTTTATTTTCCTGAATGACCCACAATCTTTAACTGCCCTTTCAAATGGGTAAATGTACCGTCTTTACTGGCAATGTTGGTGTAGACCTCACCACGCTCGAAATCTTCAACATGGGTGACATTATCGCCAGACTTAGGCTCGCTCCAGTACACCATATACACCCGTGGGCGTATCTCGACCGCCGTATACTGCACGGTGTCGGTCACCCCCTGAGATGCGGCTCCGATGCCAGTAAAGGTCATGGTTTTGTCATCAGTAAAGTCCAACGTGAAGGCAAACTCACCGAAAGTGACCTGTACGATTTTCCCCACGGCAATAAAGTTCGAATTATTCTTTTGCACCCTAGCATCCTTATTAGATGTGGTGATATTTCCCGCCATTGCCACCGGTAATATCATTGTCATCCCCAAGGATATTACTGCTGCAATCCCTGCCATCCGTAATTTTCTCATCGTTCCCTCTTCCCTTTTATGGTTGAAAACAAGAATCATTATTGTTTCAGTATAGAAGAGGAAATATAAGAATTGTCTCTATTTCATTTTGAGATAAAAGTAACCATTAACTTGCTACGTTAATTTGGCTTCAATGAACAGGAAATAACGATCCATGAGTGTTGATTTTATCTTAATAACAGGAGTTACTTTCGTTAATTGGGGATATAGTTCGGATATAGGAAGTGTTTAAATTCGTTTTTTTATAAGCTAATAATAAAGTGTTCTTAAAAAGAAAATATCCCTCTCCAGCGGAAAGGGAATGTAATAAGCAGCGATTAATCCCGCAACCAAGGAGTATAAGTCACGCCGATCAACAAGCCTTCCGGGCTGAGTAAACGGGTCACACGTTGGCCCCACGGCTCTTCACGGTTGGCAACCAACAGGCGATAGCCGCGATCTTTCAGCCCTTGCGTCGCCACCGCCATATCGGCAACATCAAACTCCATCCAGGCCTGTGGCACCGGCAAGTCTGCCGGCCATTGATCATTGCCGAAACACGATTGTGCAGCTTGCGCCAGCGGCCAAAGCGCAAAGTGTTTCACCCCTGCCAGTGCACCATGTTCGGTTAACAGATAGTCGGCATTGCCTTCCATTGGTTTAAGGGGCAATCCCAGTGCTTCAACATACAATGCTTTGCTGCTATCCGTCTGCTGAGTAATAGGCCCGAATCCAGCGATAAATAACACACCCAGTCCTGCGAACTGCTGTTCCATGTTCTCTCCTGTTGGGGGTATCAACGCCCCCGGCGCATTTGTGTTGGGGAAAATCCGTAGGCCGCTTTGAAGCGATTGCTGAAGTGGCTGGACGAACTAAAACCGCACTCCAACGCAATCTGCGTCAGTGACAGTACGCTGTGGCACAGCAACCTTTCTGCCTGTTGCAGCCGCGCACGCATCACGAACTGGTGCGGCGCCAAACCAGTATCATGTTTAAACATACGGGCGAAGTGGAATTCACTCAGCCCGGCCTCCGCCGCCAAATCGGCCAACAGCAACGGTTGGTCAAGATGTTGCTCAATATACGCTTTCACCCGCTTGGCGACGGCAGGTGCCAACCCACCTCGCACCTGCGGCAACGTCCAGTGCAGTTGGCTGTAGCGCTGCACCAAATGCGACATCAAGAGGGTTGTCGCGCTGCTGAGCACCAGCTGATTGGCATTCTCCTGCCAGTTGCAGTTGAGAAGAAACTGGCGGAACAGCAGCGTAATCTTTGGATCTTCACCAAACGCACGCTGATCGAGATTAATCGTGGCTGGGCTACGATCCCAGGTTTGCTCCACCACCTGACGCAGGTGCTGATCGGTGCAGTAAAGGTGTACGAAAGATAAATCGCTGCGCACATCCCAGGTGGACTCGTACTGGCGCGGCATAATACAGAAGCGGTCTGGCCCTCCGCCATTTTTCCAACCACCGGGCACTTTCTGATAACACTCATACCCATCTGCAACATACAGACTCAAAGTGTGGTGATCGGCACTTTCCTGAGTAATGCGATCGTTACAGTTGGACCAGGCCGCAATTTCCACACCGGACCCCAGTTGCACACTGTTGTGCAACCGCGCGTTATGTTCCCGCAGTGTTTCAAACGCTTTGTACCTGGACATCACCTAACCCCGCTTTCTTCAATGTTTCCAGTGTAGTGAGTGGTGCCGTGCCACACCAGACGCTGGCCCACGCTTTTGCCAAAAAAAGCGCAAGAATATGCAATTGCGCGCAATGCGCTGAAAGCGCGATAACGTGCCACGACGGATACTGACCCGGTCTATTTTGTCGGAGTCTATTATGAACGCGCTGTTGTACCTTGCCGTGGTACTGATTTGGGGTACCACCTGGATTGCCATTACCTTACAGCAGGCAGGGCCGGTGGCCATTCCTGTTTCCATCAGTTATCGCTTTGTGGTCGCCGCCATAACGATGTTTGTCATTCTGTTATTCATGCGACGCTTGCGCCGTATTGCCCCACGAGACCATTTGTTTTGCATCCTGCAAGGCTGCTGCGTGTTCGGGTTTAATTTTTACTGCTTCTACCATGCTGCAGCCTATATCAGCAGTGGTTTGGAATCGGTGATTTTTTCAATGGCAGTCCTGTTCAATGCCGTTAACGGCATGATTTTCTTTCGCCAACGCCCTAGCCCAAACCTGTTACCGGCGGCAGTCCTGGGCTTAACCGGCATCGTCGCCCTGTTCTGGCAAGATCTGGCAGCCACGCAAATGGCACCAGAGCTGTTGAAAGGCATTGGGCTGAGCGCACTCGGTACCTACGGTTTTTCTCTGGGGAATATGATCAGTGCTCGCCACCAGCGGCGCGGGCTGGATATTCTCTCCACCAATACCTATGCGATGAGCTACGGCGCAGTTCTGATGGCATTGATCGCCCTGTCTCAGGGAGCATCGTTCCAGATTGAATTCAACACTCGCTATATCGGCTCATTGCTGTATCTGGCAATTTTTGGCTCAGTGATTGCCTTTGCAGCCTACTTCAGTCTGCTGGGCCGTATTGGTGCCGGAGCAGCAGCCTACAGTACACTGTTGTTCCCGCTGGTCGCGTTGAGCATTTCAACACTCTACGAGGGGTATCAATGGCACCTGAATGCGGTGGTTGGTCTGTGCCTGATACTGCTGGGTAATCTGGTAATGTTCGCCAAACCCAGCATGTTGAGTGCGTTATGGCGTCATAGGACCGTTTAAGTATCAAGCGCCTTCCTGTAAGGCGCTTGCCCAAACATCAACAATTCCCCATGTGAATTTTTGGCCCCTCGATATAACCCACAAAGAATTAACAATTAATGCGGCACGCCAGAAGTAAGCGTTGACAGTCGTAACGACAAATCAATACAGTTAATACTAAACCGTTACAGTATTGTGGTTTAGTTAAGCCACTTATATCAACTTGTTGGTTTGGAATATGAAAATGAGCAATAAAAACACTCATTTAGGCATAAAGATCTGTGCCGGCGTCACCGTCGCCGTAATATCTTTATCCTCTTCATTGAGTTACGCTGAAATTGTCGATACAGGCAATGATACTCCACAGGAAAAAGGCCGTTATTTAGCCGTTGCCTCTGACTGTGTTGCTTGCCATACGGCCTCCGGCGGCAAGCCATTTAGCGGAGGTCTGGCAATGCCTCTGCCGATGGGGAATATCTACTCAACCAACATCACCCCAGATAAAACCTTCGGTATTGGCACGTATTCACTGAATGATTTTAAGAAGGTGTTGCGCGAGGGGATTAAACCCGACGGTTCAAATCTCTATCCTGCCATGCCGTTCCCGTCTTATACCAAACTGACCGATGAAGACATTGCCAATCTGTATGCTTATTTTATGCATGGGGTAGAACCTGTTAATCAACCAAATAAAACGCCCGATTTCCCATGGCCACTTACCATACGCTGGCCACTGATAGCCTGGAACACCCTGTTTCTCGATAAAGGCGCTTATCACTATAAACCTGATAAAAGCACAGAGTGGAACCGTGGTGCTTATTTGGTGCAGGGTGCGGCGCACTGTGGCTCTTGCCACACGCCACGTGGGCTGGGTATGCAAGAAAAAGCTTATGACGAAAGCCAGGATGGTTTTCTATCCGGTGCGAAAATTGGCGGCTGGGAAGCCTTTAACATCACCAGCGACAAAGCCTCTGGCATCGGTAACTGGTCGCAGCGAGACGTCGTGCAATATCTAAAAACAGGCAATGTCCCGTTTAAAGCCCAGGCGGCCGGTTCTATGGCAGAAGCCGTCACACACAGTTTCAGCAAAATGAAAGATGCAGACCTATCTGCTATTGCATTGTATTTGAAGGACATAAAAGCCGTTAGCGATGAGCAGAGCAGACCACGCTCCTTCAAGGTTCAAACAACACAGCAAAACGTAATGCCGGGGGCCAAGATCTACCTGAATAATTGTGCCAGCTGTCATGGCAGAGACGGTGCAGGAACCGCCGACGGCTATTATCCGTCCATGGTCGGCAACAGCGTGGTCGGCGCGACAGACGCCAACAATCTGCTTCAGGTCATCTTGCACGGAGCCGAAGTCAACAATGGCAAGGACCACTACTTTATGCCCGCGTTTGCTGACCAATTAAGCAATGAACAAGTGGCACAACTGGCCGAATATCTGGTGCAAAGCTTCGGTGGGCACCCGCTTACGGTGACTTCTGATCAGGTTAAAAAGCTCCGTGGAACCAGCAATTAGGATGTCGTGTCATGAAAAACGAGCGCAAAAGTAAATCCAGCTATGGTTTATCCCGACGGCATTTGCTGAAAAGCACCGCCATCGTCGGGGCCGCCTTGCTGTCGTTCAATACGGCATCAGCCCCACTCACGTCGATTGAGGATAAACCTTCAGCGGGTACTTTTTTTAAACTGGCCCAGCAGTTGACCAACAGACCGGAACTCGATCCGGCATTTGCGACCGCCATGTATTCAACCATGGCCTCCCACACGGACCACTTTAGCGTCAGGCTGGCGGCATTAGAAAAAAGGCTGGCGGCAAACGGTGCGCAGGACGTGCAATCCTTTATCTCCGCACTGCCCAATGAGGATGAAGATCGGATATTCGCGCTGCTTATCATAGAAAGTTTTTATACCGGTAATGTTGGTCGTGGACGCCAAGCCGTCGTCGTGAGTTACGAAAAGGCCTTGATGTTCCAACAAACCCTTGATGTCACCGTCATCCCAACCTATATCCGCGCCCGACCTAATTACTGGGTTGCTACGCCAAATTTAGATAATTAAAGATCAATAGTGAGTAAAACTATGTCCATTGAATATGATTGCGACATTATCGTCGTGGGTGCCGGTATTCTGGGCGGCGCGATCGCCAATAGCCTTGCCAAACAGCAGCGGTCAGTGATCATTTTAGAGGCAGGCCCGCGCGTTAAGCGCTCGGAAATCCTGGAGGCATTCCGCCAGTACGGCAATAAGTCGGACTATAACGGCCCTTACCCGGACGTCCCTTGGGCGCCTAAGTCCTCCACGGGAAAATATTCTGACGATTACATTGAGAGCGTCGGTGCTATCACTCAAAAACCGGCTTTCCTACGTTTAGTAGGCGGCACGACCTGGCATTGGGGCGGCGCAACCTGGCGCAATTTGCCCAGCGATTTCAAATTGAAAACGCTGTACGGCCATGGCCGCGACTGGCCGATTGATTACGATATGCTGGAGCCCTGGTATCAGCGGGCTGAAGAAGAAATTGGGGTCAGTGGCTCGGATACCGACGACCAGCGAGGACAAGGGAAAACGCCCTATCCTCCGCGATCCAAGCCTTACCCCATGGCAATGCAACCTTGGACCTATCTCACTCGCCAAGTGGCGGAAAAGGTATCAACCGTAAACCATCACTTTGTTGACGAGCCGAATGCACGCGCGACGACGCCATACCAAGGGCGGCCCATTTGTGCAGGTAATAACAACTGCGCACCTATCTGCCCAATTGGAGCACAGTTCTCTGGAGATAAACCTGTCGTATGGGCCGAACAGCACGGCGCCAAACTGTTAGTGAATGCAGTGGTTTACCGTATCGAAAAAGGGCCGGATAACAAGATCACCGCCATCCATTATAAAAACCCACAAGGGGAAAGAACGCGTCTCACTGCACGTTATTTCGTCCTGGCGGCACATGGGGTGGAAATACCGAAGCTGATGTTGATGTCAGACATCGGTAATTCGTCTGATCAGGTCGGCCGTAACATGATGGGCCACACCGGTCGTGCTATCTCGATGCTGGCAAAAGATCCCGTTTGGGCTGGTCGGGGGCCTACCCAACAAGGCAGTATCAACACCTGGCGCGACACGCCACTCCGGCACCAACATGCGGCGATTCGACATTTCCTCGATAACACCGTTCCTAATGAGTTGATCACCCAACACTTGCTGGATCAGGGTATTGTTGGCCCGACGCTCGATCGTTTGATTCGACACAATTCCGCGCGCTATTTGAAGATTGCATCGTATGTTGAAGTATTACCCGACCCGGCAAACCGGGTTACCTTAAGCAATCGGCGGGATGCACTCGATCTGCCCACCCCACGTATCAACTATGATATTGCCCATGAATACACCATGAACGCCATGGCCAGATTGTATAAAGACTATGACCAGTTCAAAAACCTATTCGCCGCGACTGAAGTGCTGAATGATATCCACGCCTGGGTGCCCAGTTCCCATATTATGGGCACCACCATCATGGGGAGTGATCCACGAGACTCGGTGGTCAATCACGAATGCCGCTCTTTCGATCATGCCAACCTCTTTATTACCAGCACCAGCGTCCACCCCAGCTCCACCGTAGTGAACCCAACTCTGACCGGGTATGCGATGGCTCTGCGCGTTGCCGATATTATTAATAAAGAGATTTAATAACGTATGCCCCCGAATGCTGGACAACCGTCTGAATTCGGGGGGCAGTTTCAGTTCAACAGATACGAAATGGCACAAGTAAAAGCGTTGTTTGGTGCAGTTACTTACCTAGTCATGTCGGTGCACTCTAGTGCACCAGTTAACTTTAATTAAGCAAAATCGACACATTAAAAGCTGGCATGTTTTCTTTCATCTCTCTTTTAGAGGCCTTGTTTCCCATTTCGCTCGGCACTCCCCTTTGTCGCCAAAACTCGTCATGACTTCTGCGCCAAAGGCTGGCTATAGTGGTTCCGGTTTACTGAAACCCGTCGCCAGTGCACTGGCGGTTATCGCGAACATCCCCTTTTCATCCTAAAGACCAGCACCTTAGGGGCTATACTCAGACTCTGCCGATTTTTCATAAGGACATCAGGATGCTGAGATTCTCTCATCGTTGGCTGTTATCAGCGGCCCTTATTACATTCGCAACGACCGCGACAGCCGCAGAAACACCAAAATATGGCCAAGAGCTTCAGGGCTTTCACTACCCGTACCCATTGCAACAATTTAGCTTCACCTCTCAGGGACAAACTTTACGCATGGGCTATATGGATGTGCCGCCAGAAGGCGACGCCAACGGTCGCACGGCGGTGCTGATGCATGGCAAAAATTTCTGTGCAGCTACCTGGCAGGAGAGCATTAAGGCATTGAGCAAAGCCGGTTACCGAGTGATTGCCCCGGATCAAATCGGCTTTTGCAGTTCGACCAAACCGCAACATTATCAATACAGCTTTCAGCAGTTGGCACAAAATACTCACGCGTTGCTCAATAACCTGAAAATCAGTAAAGCGGTGATTATCGGCCACTCCACCGGTGGCATGCTGGCGACGCGTTATAGCCTGATGTATCCGCAGGCAGTTGAACGTCTGGTAATGGTAAATCCAATTGGGTTGGAAGACTGGAAAGCTAAAGGCGTGCCGTGGCGCAGCGTCGATCAGTGGTTCGAACGCGAGCTGAGAACCTCTGCGGCCGGGATTCGACAATATGAGTTGAAGACTTACTATGTGGGCCGCTGGAAACCAGAGTATGACCGCTGGGTCGATATGTTGGCCGGATTGAACAATGGGCCAGGCCATCGCGTGGTCGCCTGGAACTCGGCACTGATTTACGACATGATCTTCACCCAACCTGTGTACTACGAGTTTAAAGATCTGCAAACGCCGACCACATTGATGATTGGTACCGCCGATACCACCGCCATCGGCAGTGACATCGCGCCACCAGCGATTAAAGCCATCCTTGGCAAATACAACGTACTGGGCAAGCAGGTGGCGAAGCTGATTCCGCACGCCAACCTGATCGAATTCCCCGGATTGGGTCATGCACCTCAGATGGAGGAGCCGGCACAATTTAACAGTGCGCTGATTAAGGCATTACAACGCTAAGCATCCGCAAGCTGGATCTGTCGTCCACGCCTGCCTAAACTTTGCGCTACAGACAGCAATAGAAGCGGAGACGACCATGCGACAGATTATTGTTGGCGCGTTTATCAGCCTCGACGGTGTGATGCAGGCCCCTGGCGGCCCACAAGAAGATACGACGGGTGGCTTTCAGTTTGGTGGTTGGACAGTACCTTATTGGGATGACAGCATTGCCGCAGCAATGGGTGATACCTTCTCTCAGCCGTTTGATTTGCTGCTGGGTCGTAAAACATATGACATTTTCGCCGCACACTGGCCACGTATCGAAACCGATCCCAACGCAGAGGGTTTTGAACAGATCAACGCAGAGATTGCCAACACCTTCAATCGGGCGACCAAATATGTGGCTACCCACCACGGTGAGACGCTGACATGGGAAAACAGCCAATGGTTGAGTCAGAATGTCGCCGCACGCCTGCGAGAGATCAAAGCCGGTCAAGGACCGACTCTGGTGGTGCAAGGCAGCACCGAGTTAATCCAACTGTTGTTGGCGGAGGATTTGGTGGACGAACTGCGTCTACTGACCTACCCACTGGTGCTCGGCGACGGTAAACGTCTGTTCGGTAATGGCGCATCACCGGCCGCCTTTAAACTGGTTAAATCCGTTATCTCACCCAGTGGGGTGATCATCGCGCACTATCAGCGCGCCGGTAACATCACCACGGGTTCTTTCGCGTTGGAAGCCAGCGAGGCTAAGTAACGGCTAGACATAAACAAAGTGATCGTTCTGCAACCGGCAAGCCTTATCATCTGTATCTATTGCCAGACAGAGGTCAACATCAGCGGTAAACCCACGTTCAACCAATTCGCAGGTTGAGCTGCACTGACGCAATACATCCATCGTCAACGCCCGGAAGGTCGCTCCCGCGGCCTGTGCTTCCGGCGATAAATTTCTCTTTGCCAAGTGAGAAATAATCCCTCCCGCCGCAACCCAATCCTCCAGTGCCGGCCGCAAGCGGCCATCCGGCCATTTTTCGCCACAAGGGACCACCAGAATATGTTGAAATGGCGCACAAGCGATGGCCGTCGCTTCAAGATTACGTAAACAACCGCAAAACACGGCCGCCCCTGAATCTCTTGCTTTAAAAGCCAACGCCGAACCATTAGGCGAAGGAAGCACCAGTTTAGTCTGCGGGGGGATATTTACCAGCGAAGCCGGTGACAAAGAATAGCCTTCACCTTCAAAGCGGCGAGTAGTACTGGCTGTGATAGCACCTAACCTGTCACCGTACTCCGTTGCCGTGGCATCTTTCCATGGGTAAGGATAAACCGTTGCCCCGCGCGCGGCTGCAACACTCACACAGCTTGAAAATGACATTACATCAACGATGATGACACAGTCAGCATCACCTGCCATGTGCTCGATGGCGTTTTCTCCCCATTCAAGACGGGTATCGAACTCAAATTGCGAGAAATAACGCATCGACGGCTCCTAAACGGAAAGAAAGGGCCAAATGGCCCTAATTCTGGTAGCGATAAGACTGATGAGAGTATCAGACAAACAAAATAAACGAGGATCAAAATCCCTTACCCTTCACTCACCCATTACCGGGGATCGTGCTATGGTATTAACGGATTTTAGTAAGGAGTGGCCGATGCCGAGATTTATCTCTTTACGCGCATTACGGCGCGTTGCCCTGACAGGAGTTGTTATGAGCCTTATGTTAAGCAACAGTACTTTTGCCAGCTCACTGCCTCTGCTGGCCCCCTCGGCACTGAAGGGACATTGGCAACTGATCGACGCTGAGGACAAAGCCGCCACCTGCAACGTTGAACTTAGTGATGAACCCATTGAAGGCACTAACGCCTATCGCTTCACTGCCTCCGCGCAATGCCTGCACCCACTGGCACTTAAAGAATTGCCGGTCGCCTGGCGCCCAACACCGGACGGCATGACACTGACCAATGCCGATGGCAGCATGGTCGCGTTTCTGGCGCTGACCGCGCCAAAACACTATGAAGTGATGAATCACACTGGCAAAGCTCGTTTTACGCTAACACCTCGCCCATAGTCACTGAGTTGTTTACGTGGCGGCAGTGTGACTATTCTGCCGCCTAAGCCCTTTCATTACGCGACTAACAATCCCATTAACGCCCCGCCCGCCAACACCCACAGCGGATGAATACGTTTGCTCATGCTCAACACCGTTGCCAATAGAATAATCACCGCCAACGGCCAACTGGGCGCTGACGCCTCAGCAATCAACACTCCGCTCGCCGCCACCAACCCAACGGTAACCGGCACTAATCCACTCTGCACGCGGCGCCGCCAAGGTTTATCCTTAAAGCGACGCCAGGCGCCCATCACCAGCAACGTGACTATCGACGATGGGCCGAATTTGGCAACGGATGACACCAACAGCCCGGCCCAACCGGCCACATGCCAGCCAATCAGCGGCACGATCATCATATTCGGTCCCGGCGCGGCCTGCGCCATAGCAAACAGTGCACTGAATTCTTGCGCGCTCATCCATTGATGAACCTCCACCACCTGACGCTGCATTTCCGGCAAAATAGTCATACCACCACCGAACGCCAACAGTGACAATTCAGTGAAGATAATCGCCAGCGAAATCAAAACACCGATCATGATGGGCTCCTCCACCACATCAGCAGAATACTCAGCGGCGCCAGCACCAACATGGTCGGGAGTAACGGCAGACGCAGCCAGGCGATGGCAATCAGACTGAGTGCGACAATCCCCAGCGCCAACCATTTACCGCGTAACGGTAACAGCATTTTGATTCCAGTAGACAGCAATAAACCCGCCGCTGCCGCTGCCAATCCGGCAAAGACATGTTGCACATGAGCATCATTCTGGAACCGGGCGTAAACCATACCCAGACCGACCACTATCGCCGTCGGCGCACTGATCAGCCCCAGCAATGCGCAGAAAGCACCACGCAGGCCGCGAAACTCCATCCCCACGGCCACCGAAAGGTTGATCACATTGCCCCCAGGCAAAAACTGGCACAATCCCAGCAGCTCGGTGAACTGTTCGCCACTCAGCCAACGCCGATCTTCCACCAGCATATTGCGCGCGAGCGGCAATACACCACCAAAGCCAATCAGCCCAAGCATCAGAAAACCCAAGAACAACTCACCATTGCCTGGCGGGGTCGCAAGTTGATCGTTTTTTACCGCATCAGATTCAGACATTGTCCGTTCCACATTGCTTATTGTGATGACTGGTATGATGCGCGCCGCCATGCCATGATGTCTAATGCATTTCGGAAGCAATAAGGATACCTATAAGGTATGGCTATGATCGAACTTCGCCGCTTGCGGGCGTTCGTTACTGTGGTAGAAGAAGGTAATATCACCCGTGCTGCCGAACGCTTATTTATTCAGCAACCACCGCTGACCCGGCTGTTGCAAGGATTAGAAGATGAGTTGGGGGTCAAACTGCTGCAACGCCTGCCACGCGGGGTACGCGTCACAGAGGCTGGCAGCGTGCTATTCAATGAGGCACGAGCCCTGTTGGCGCGTGCAGAACACTTGACCGAAGCAGTGCACCGCGCAGCTCGTGGTGAACAAGGGCATATTGCCATCGGCTTCACCAGTTCCGCCGCGCTGCATCCGTTTGTACCCAATCTGCTGCGCCGCTATCGTGAGATCCTGCCCGGTATTACCACCCAGTTGGAAGAGGCCGGCAGCGGAGAACTCCTGGACGCGTTGGTGGATGAGCGGCTTGACGTTGCCTTTGTGCGTTCGCCGGTGGGAGGCATTCCAGGACTAACGATTGAGCCGGTGTTACGTGAGTCCATGCTGGTCGCTTTGCCGGTCGGGCATCCATTGGCTGTCAACAGTGAGCAACCCCTGCCGCTGGAGGCACTAACCCACGAATCCTTTATCCTTTATCGACGACCTGCGGGCCAGGGTTTATACGACGCTATTCTGGCAGCCTGCCACCGCGCAGGGTTCAGCCCACGCGTCATTCAGGAAGCCCCGCGCCTGCCCGCAACCCTCAGTTTGGTCGGTGCCGGTTTGGGGCTATCCATCGTGCCTGCCTCGATGCGGCGTTTGGGGGGGGATGGCATTATCTATCGACCGATTAGCGATCGTGCCCAGTTGAGTGCGCCACTTTACCTGGCATTACGCAGCAATCGCGCCTCCGCCATCATCAAACGCTTTCGCGATCTGGTGACAGAGGCGGTCAGTGAGCAGCCGACTGACTAGTCTTGTGTGTCGGTAATACGCGTGAGGTGGATCACCAGGTACAGCAGTTCATCGTTCGACATCTCCATCTGCAGCAGATTCTTCACGTAATCGCGGATCAGTAACGCACCGCGATAAGCATGTGGATATTCTTTGGTTACCTGCTCAAAAATAAAGTCGTCTTTCGATACCACCTGTTGTCCTTCTACCATTCGCTGAATAAAAAACTGCATATGTACCAAAAAACGTGCGTAATTCAGTGAATCAGTGTCGATATTGATGCGAAAGTGATATTTGATGATGTTGAATATATCTTTCAACATCTTCACCGCCAGCAGCGTGTGCTCCATATTTTGCACATCGGTTTGACCATTAACCAAATGGAAAGCGATGTTACCCGCCTCTTCTTCCGGTAGCCTAATGTTCAGCCTCTGGTTGAGCAGTGCCAGCGCTTGCGCCGCTACCGCAAACTCCTGCGGGTAAAAACGCTTTACTTCAAATAACAGCCGGTTTTGGATCGCGATCCCTTTGTGATAGCGTTCAATAGCAAAGCTGATATGGTCCGCCAAGGTGAAGAAAATCTGCTCATTAATCCGTCCGTTGAGCTGTCGATTGGCCTCTGCGAGGATCATCTGCACAATCTCAATATGCTCTTCCGGCGTCGTTTCTATCAATCGCAGATAATCTCGACCCTTTTGGCCATTTTGCACCACATACACTTTTTCGATCGCGTCAGGATCGAGAATGTCACCCACTTTGCTGTTAAAGCCTATACCCTTGCCCATAACGATAACTTCATTGTTATCGCCATCCGTCGATAGCACCAGGCTATTATTGAGTACCTTAATGACTTTCATCGTCGCGGCCATCACCCTTTATTTTTTAGCGTTGCCGGCCACCGGAGGCAATCAGCCGTTGATACCAGTCAAAACTGCGCTTTTTAATTCTCCGCAGATCTTTCAGATCCTGCTCACCCCGGTTGACATAGATAAACCCGTAACGCTTGGCATAGCCCTGATGAGTGCTGACCACGTCTATCGCCGCCCACGGGCAATAGCCGATCAGTTCTACCCCGTCATTGATCGCCAACTGCATCTGTTCGACATGCTGACGCATAAACTCAATGCGATAATTATCGTTAATTGTACCATCGGCCTGTAATTCATCCGGGGCACCGATGCCGTTTTCAGTAATTAATATTGGCAAATGATAACGTTCAGCGGTTTTGCGTAAGGTTAACCGCAGCCCAACTGGGTCGATCACCCAGCCGTAGCGGGTTTTACCAACAAACGGATTCTCCGCTGCACGGTAAACTCCCGGTTCTCCCAGCATGATTTGCTGATCGCCTGCACGTGCGCTGATGTCGGAGGCGTCGCCGCGGCTGGCGGCAATGGTGGCGGTAGAATAGTAGTTTATCGCTACATAGTCCGGTTTGCCCTGCAGCAACAGCGCCGCATCGCCCGGATCCATCTGCGGAGCCAGTTCACGATCCAGCAAATAACGCCAGGCTAGCGGGTTATAACGACCATGTACCGCCACGTCGAGGAAACTCCAGCAACGAAGTGTCTCCCAGTTGTGGGCAGCGATAGCGTCAAGCGGGTTACAGGTTTCCTGATACATGGAAGTGGTGTTAATCGCCGGGCCGATTTTAGCGCCCGGGCAGCGCTGGTGACATAACGTCATCACGCGGGCCTGGGCCACCAGCATATGGTGGCTTTGCTGATACAACGCCCGTTTGGACGGCAACTCGCCCCCTTTAGGCATGCCAATGGCGCCCGGGTGCAAGATCATGGTGTTCTGCTCATTGATAGTCAGCCAATACTTCACCCGATCGCCAAAGGCATCGAACAATACCCCGGCATACTCGACAAAGGCGTCGATGGTGGCGCGATGAGACCAGCCGCCCTGTCGTTCCAGTATATAAGGCAAATCAAAGTGATACAGCGTCACTACAGGTTCTATACCCTGACTCAAAAGCTCATCAATCAATTGACGGTAAAAATCCAGCCCGACAGCGTTGATCTCACCCGTGCCATTAGGCAATACCCGCGACCAGGCGATCGAAAAACGGTAGGCCTTTAACCCGAGTTCGGCAAATAACTTAACGTCCTCGCGAAATCGGTGGTAGTGATCGCTGGCGACCTTAAAATCAGCGGTCTCTTTCGGATGATCGAGCATGTCCACGATCGATGGGCTTTTACCATCTTCGTCCCAGGCGCCCTCCACCTGATAGGCAGAAGTGGAAGCCCCCCACAGAAAATTTGCAGGGAAATCATTCAGTCGTTGATAAATCATGCTTGCCCCTGTTTCGCATTGTTGAGAGTGATAATCTGCTCGCCAAAGCCCACAGAACCAGGCAGTCGGCAACTCAATTGTGGAAATGCCTCACTGTTGACCACCAATACCGGCGTGGTTACGTCATACCCCAGCTCGGTGATGGCCGTCAGATCGAAACACACCAATTCGTCCCCGACCCTGACCCGATCGCCAATCTGCAAGGTAGAACTAAAATGCTGACCGGCCAGATTGACGGTATCAATGCCGATGTGCACCAGCAGTTCGACGCCGTTGTCACCCTTGATCCCGACCGCATGTTTCGACGGCAGGAAGGTCACGACCTCGCCGTCAAGCGGTGCGCGTAGCACCCCTTCTTGCGGCCGTATAGCGACACCCTGGCCCAATAATCCCTGAGAGAAAACATCGTCATTCACCTGATCCAACGCCACAAGTTGACCAGACATTGGGCTGAAAATCTGCTGTTCTCCGTCAATGAGTGGCTCTGCTGTCTTAACGTCTTGCTCATCGACCGGATCCTCAAAACCCAGTATCCAGGTCAGTGCAAAGGTCACCACAATAGCGATGGCGCAGGTAATCAATGCATGGACGATATTCATCGGGTTTTCGCCAATGAACGCAGGGAGTGCAGCAAGCCCAGGGGAGACAAAGGCATAGCGAACCAGCCCGCTCAAACCGGCATAGATGCCTGCACAGCCCCCGCCGATCATCGCCGCAATCAGTGGCTTGCGCAGCTTGAGCGTAACGCCATACAACGAAGGCTCGGTGATGCCCAACAGCGCGGTGAAACCGGCAGAAGACGCCAGTTGGCGCAGGTTTTTATTTTTAGTCCGAAAAGCCACACACAAAGTTGCCGCGCCCTGTGCAATGTTAGATGCCAACATGCCAGGTCCATTGATCATTTCAAAACCGTTCTTACTCAACTGACCAGTGGCGATCGGCGTCATGGCCCAGGCGGTGCCGGTGATCACCAAGAAAGGCTGTAATCCCCCCATCAGCATCGGAATCAACCAACTGGCTTTACCGTCAACGATTGCCGCACCAGCCGCAACCAGGTCATTAAGGAAAATGCCAAACGGCCCCACCACCACTAACGCCAGCGGTGCGGTGACCAATAAGATAATCATTGGCTTGGTGAAAAACTTGATCATCGTCGGTGAGACTTTCTCGGCAAAGCGCTCGATATAAGACATCAGCCATACGGTGAAAATAATCGGCAGCACTGAGCCTGCGTAATCTGCCAAACGCACAGGAACGCCGATAAAATCAATCGCCGTGCCTGCCGCCAGCATTTGTGCCAGATTGGGGTGCAGCAACACCCCGGCGATGGTCATTGCCAAGATCGGGTTGCACTCGAATTTGATCGCCGCCCCATAAGCCAGCAGCACCGGCAGGAAGAAAAAGGCCGCATCGGCTATGGTGTCTAGCAGATGATAGGTCGGGCTGGCAGCATCTATCACCCCCGTCAGCTTGAGGATCGCCAGCAGCGCTTTTATCATCCCCGCCCCGGTAATCGCCGGGATCACGGGAGTGAACGTAGTAGATATCACGCTGATAATCTGCGAAATGACCCCACCTCGTGCCTGAGATGTCTTTTCGCTTTGACGGCCACTGAGATTGCCAATTTCTTTTTGTAGCGTGCGGAAGGTTTGTTGCACGTTGTTGCCGATCACGATCTGGAACTGGCCACCGCGTTCTACCACGCTGATCACCCCCGGCAATGCCTCAATAGCCTTCGCCTTCACCTTGCTGTCATCATTAAATTCCATACGCAGACGGGTGGCACAGTGTGTCAGTTTGCTGACATTACCCTTGCCACCGACCCGCGCCAGTATTTCTAACCCCAGCTGTTTGTAATCCATCATGTTTCCCCGGTAAAAAAGCAAAAAAAAAGACCAAAATCAAAATGCGCCTCATCGCAATGAGAGGTGCATTCCTATTTTGGTCTTGCCTGCCTGAGCAGTAACACGCCGTAATAAAAATGTCTGACGATCGCTAAGATCGCGGCGAAAGTATCGTCATAGTTGTGATTTTTCGGCAATAGCCTGCGTTAAGCTTTGTGATTGACATCACTAATTTTCGGAAATGCACTGCAATGTTGTTCGCCACGCCCCACGTGAACATATCGAGGTTGAATTAACCGATTAAAATAACACCAACAATAAAAATCTCGGCCTAATGGGTTAATTCCGTTTATGATTTATTTAATAAAAATGCAATTAAATTGATAACGATAGATTATTATTTAAAAACAAAATCAATAATTACAACCACACTCAATTGGTAACATAAACAAATAAATTATTCGCTGCGAACGCAGCTTAACCCACTATGATTTAACCGTCACCGAACATTTTAAATTCAGCAATTAACACTGGTAGACAATAAGAAACAGATAAACCAAGCCGGTATTTTGGCAGGCAGTCTATATTGGAGAAAGTTATATGCTATCGCGTCGTGATATATTAAAAGCCTCTGCGCTCAGCGCAGCGGCAGCCAGCGTCATGGGTGGTATGATTAAATCTACCAGCGCCGACGAACATCGTAATATTGTCCCACCCAGTACTTTCCAACCCACAGCCGATGCGCAAAACGTTTATAAGTATGTCTTTGCCAACAGTAAAAAGCGCAGCCTGCCCAACGGTTGGGCCAGAGAGGCTACCGTCGAACAGTTCCCGATTTCTGAAGGTGTTGCCGGGGTTGATATGACACTGGAACCAGGCGGTGTACGTGAACTGCACTGGCACGCCATTGCCGCCGAGTGGGCATTTATGCTGGAAGGCCATGCGCGCATCACCATCATCGACCCGGAAGGAAAGTGCGAAGTGGCGGATTTCGGCGCAGGTGACGTCTGGTATTTCCCCAAAGGCTACGGACATTCGATCCAGGCGCTGGCAGACGGCGCGCACTTTGTCTTGACCTTTGATAACGGCCATTTTTCCGAATTCGGTACTTTCAGCATTACCGATTGGGTAGCGCACATGCCCAAAGAAGTGTTGGAAAAAAGCGTCAATATGCCGGCATCGGTATTTTCCAAAGCAAAACAGGGTGAGGCCTATATTGTCGGCGGTTCCATCCCCCCGGCTCTCCCTCTGCCCGCCAACGACGGCGGTTTGAATAATGCTCCGTTGGCTCATCGTTATGAATTAATGAAACAAAAACCTTTTTTTGAAAATGATGCAGGCAGCGTTCATTTAGTATCGTCAAAAGAATTCCCAATCTCAACCACCATGACCGGCATTATAGAAATCGTCAAGCCCGGAGCCGTGCGAGAATTACATTGGCACCCCAATGCCAATGAGTGGCAATACTATATTTCCGGAAAGGGTCGCATGACTGTATTTAGCTCACACGGCCACGCGCAGACCGCAGAATACGCACCTACCGACGTTGGTTATGTCCCGCAAGGTTTTGGCCATTACATTGAGAATATGGGTGATGAGGATCTAAAGGTGTTAATTGTATTGGATAACGGTATTTACCAGGATATTTCGCTGTCTGACTGGCTGGCAAAAACCCCGGCCTATCTTCTGGCAGATAACTTCAATAATCAGATTGCCGACTGGCAAGATCGCCCCAAGGATAAACTGGTGATGTCCCGACACAGGCGTTGATGGATAGCGAGGGGGAGCAATCCCCCTCGCCAACGGCTACTGCTTACGCTGTTCCGCGACCTGCTTGGCCGTTACCTTTCCTTGTTTTTCACCAAACTGACCAACCACGTAGTTGGCTACTGCAGCCACTTCCTCATCCGAATATTGAGCGCCAAAATCCGGCATAAATTCGTGCTGTTCACCGATACTGATACGCGTACCTTTGAGTATTGCCTGCACTACGCTGCGGCCCTGTGGATCGTTTACTGCGGTGCTGCCGACCAAAGACGCATATTTACTCTGGCGGCCTGTACCGTTCCACTGATGACAACCACTGCAGTCTCCCGCAAACAAGCGGCGCCCCAGCGAATCCTCTTGCCCACCCGGTAATACCGCACTTGAAGATGACGCTCCTTTCGGCTGTAGGTTTACCGTACTGGCACTGTCGGTGGCGATAGGTTCGATATTGCGCAGGTATTTCACCAGCGCCTGATTATCCTCCGGCGTGAGGTACTGCAGGCTGTTTTCTACTGCTTCGGCCATCGGGCCGGAAGCACTGCTACGACCTTCCGCATGACCGGTTGCCAAATACTGCGACAGTTGCTGCTCACTCCAGCCCCCAATACCTGTTTGTGGGTCCGGCGTAATATTGCCTGCAAACCACCCCTGGATCACCTCACCGCTGAGGTTTTTACTTTGATTGATACCAAAGCCCAGGTTGCGTGGCGTGTGACATTCACTGCAATGCCCCAGCGCAGTTGCCAGATAAGCCCCACGGTTCCACTGTTCATCCTGATTCAGGTTCGGTTCAAAACGTTTTTCATTGAAGAATGCCAGGTTCCAGAACTTCATGCCCCAGCGTTGGTTAAACGGAAACGACAGTCCATTTTGCGGATTAGCCTGCTTCACCGGTGGCAGGCTAAACAGGTAGGCTTTGATCGCCAACACATCGTCGCGGCTCATGGCAGTGTATGAGGTGTAAGGCATGGCAGGATACAGATTACCCTGCGGCCCAACCCCTTCACGCACCGCACGCACAAACTGATCGTCGCTCCAGCCACCAATACCGGTTTCTGCGTCGGCGGTAATGTTGGTGCCATAAATTGTGCCGAACGGCAGCTTAAAGGCAAAACCACCGGCAAAGGGTTTACCGCCAGGCGCCGTGTGGCAAGCCACACAGTCGGCGGCACGAGCCAGATACTCGCCACGCGCTAATTTATCGCTTATCCCCGCAGGTGCACCGGCGATAGGTGCTACGGGCTCGGGGCCGACCGGGCGTAACAAGGTATAGAGCGCGTAACCGCCCGCTAACACCACTACCGCGACAATTAGCCATAACAGCCATCTCAGGGCGTTGCTCATGGGTTTCTCCCTTAATCCAACGCCTTGGCGGCCTGGTGGATGGCGGCGCGAATGCGCACGTAGGTAGCGCAGCGGCAAACGTTACCGCTCATCGCCGCGTCAATATCTGCATCGCTCGGATTTTTGCTCTGGGCCAGCAGTGCACTGGCACTCATAATTTGACCGGATTGGCAGTAACCACACTGCACTACGTCCAGATTGACCCAAGCCGCCTGCACCGCTTTGCCCGTCGGTGTCTCGCCGATCGCTTCAATGGTGGTGATTTTCTTGCCTTCTGCGGCAGAGACCGGCGTCATACAAGAACGCACCGGCACGCCGTCCAAATGGACGGTACACGCGCCGCACATCGCAATACCGCAACCAAATTTGGTGCCGGTCAACCCGGCTTCATCACGCAAGAACCACAACAGAGGCATATGGGGATCGCCATCAAACGTCAGCGGTTGGTCGTTCACGGTTAAAGTTATCATGCTGTTCTCCTTGATCAGACGCTGGCGTCACGGTTCGGTCGATGTAAAGGCAGACTCAGCGAAGTTCGGGGCCGCCCGAGCAACGCCAACGCATTGCCAACCGCAGGTGCAATCGTTGGTACACCTAATTCACCCACGCCGGTGGGTTTCTCGGTTGAAGGCACAATAATCACTTCTATTTCCGGCATTTCATCAATGCGCAGTGGGCGGAAATTGTTGAAGTTGGATTGTTCAATCACGCCATCTTTCAATGTGATGTTGCCGTACAGCGCCATGCTCAAGCCATAACCGATACCACCCTCAATCTGTGCACGAATCACATCGGGATTCACTGCCACGCCGCAGTCCACCGCACACCACACCTTGTGTACACGTGGAATACCGCCTTCGCCGATAGAGACCTCGGCTATTTGCGCCACCCGGGTATCGAATGCCTTGGCAACACCTACACCACGCGCCCGACCATCCACCACTTTCGCGCCTTGCCAGTTGGCCGCTTTCGCTACCGCCCGTAACACGCCGGCCTCACGCGGCGCATCCCCCATCAACGCCAAACGCCCTTCCACAGGATCCTGCCCAGTCTCCTGTAGCAGTTGATCAATAAAACTTTCCACCGCATGGCCAGTGTGAGTACTGGCGACCGATCTCAATGACGTCGTCGGCACCTTGCCCGGTACGATATGTGCGTCGCAGCGGAAACTTTCAAAGCTATAAGGCACCTCGCTGGCGCCTTCAACCATCATCTGGTCGAGGCCATTAACCACCAGTGCCGTCATCGCGCTGTTAAGCGTCCAGGAATGACCGACGATGGTATCGCTCCAGGCCACCACTTTACCGCCACGGATCGCACCACGTAACCGGTGCAAAATCATCGGGCGATACCACCCATTGCGAATATCATCTTCACGCGTCCATACCACCTTTACTCCGTGACCTGGGCCAATGGCTTTGGCTGCTGCCGCCATATCCGCTGCCAGATCCGGCCCCAGCGTCGGGTTGCCCAAATCGATACGTCGTCCAAAACTGCCGCCCGCCAAAATGGTTTCAATTTCTACCTTGTCCGGTGGCAGTTGGAACAGATCGCACAGCTGTTTATGATCGAGGGTTTGGATCTGGCAGCCATAACGTGCCTTGACGCTTTCGCCATCCCAGAACAGGTAGCCGTCCAGTGGCTCCATCGGCGCATGGGCAACATACGGGAAAGTATATTCAGCTTCGATGACCTTATCGGCTTTATCAAAAGCATCATCCGGATTGCCGTGGCTTTTCGCTACGACGCCGGTCTTCTGGGCCACCTGTCGGAACTCAGTAAAGATCTGTTCAGTGTTGCGGCGTTCGGCTTGCGAGTCGTCCCATTCCACCTGCAATTTTTCACGTCCCTGGATCGCCGCCCAAGTGTTTTTGGCGTACACCGCTACGCCGGTATCGGTCAGTTTCACCGTAACCACACCCGGCACTGCCAACGCCTGGCTGGCATCAAATGAGGCCACTTTACCACCGAAGCGCGGCGGCTTTTTGATGGTCACCGTCAGCATGTCCGGCTCATGAATATCCTGAGTAAATTGCGCAGTACCGTTGGTCTTCGCCAATGAATCCACCCGGTGCAGGCCACTGGCCTTGCCGATCAGGGTAAAATTGGCGGGATCTTTCAGTGTCAATGTAGCGGGATCGGGGGGAGGCAGTTGGCTGGCTAACACGGCAAACTCACCGAAGCCCGCTTCACGTCCACTGGCCGCGTGGCGGATCTTGCCCGCCTGCACGGTAATTTCCTGCGCCGAGGTTTTCCAACTTTGTGCAGCAGCCTGAACCAGCATCGCCCGCGCCATGGCGCCCATGCGACGCATCTGCTCATAGGCATTAGCTACCGAGCTGGAGCCACCGGTGCCCTGGAAACCGAACGACAGATTTTTGTAAACGTTGGTGTCAACCGGCGCGGCAACGACCCGCACCTGCGCCCAGTCGGCGTCCAACTCTTCGGCGACCAACGTTGCCATGCCGGTATATACGCCCTGACCCACCTCGGTATGTTTACTGATCACAGTGACAATGCCTTCTTGGTCAATCTGCACAAAAGCATTGGCTGCATGAGGATTGATTTCAGGCGCGGTAGCCGATGATGAGCGGGCCAGAGCGCCGGTAGACGGCAGATAGGCACCGATCACCAACGCACTGGCGCCGACGATAAAACGCCGCCGGGTAAGCGGGACTTCGGGTAGATTCATTGCTCATAGCTCCAAAATGCCGATCAACCTTAATCAATGCGGCGAAGTCATTCTTTTTATACGCACCGTCTGCATGCACCAGCACAACGGGCTAATAGTTAGCGTAGTCTATTATTTTGTCTATTTAACATTCAGGCGGGGTTTTCTGTGGTGGATTTGTGCTGTGTATTGCGTGGGGATTTCGGCCCCCATGCTATAAATTAGGTATCTCTTCATTATATCCACGAGTGTGAAAGCCATGTCGCAACCCAATAAAAAGTTTCGTTTTTATCGCCCGCTGAAAAGCTTAACCCACACCTTTGGTGACCAATGGTTTGCGTTGAAGGCTGAGGCCTTCGCCCGTTTTTTCGGTACACCCACGTTTTTGGTTGGCCAGACCGTCGTCGTTGCCGTCTGGATTTATCTCAATCTGGCAGGTTTCACCAAGTTTGACCCCTATCCATTCATTTTGCTTAACCTGGCGTTCAGCTTACAGGCCGCTTATGCCGCCCCATTGATCTTGCTTGCACAGACCCGTCAGGCCGAGCGCGATCAGGCGCATGCGCTGACCGATGCTCAGCACCGTGAGGATTTGGATGAGGCCATGGCACAACGGCAAACGCTCGCCGCGCAGCAATCTGATCAGTTACTGGCGCTGTTAAAACAAAACACAGAATTAACCGCCCTGACGAAACAAATGGCAGAGCGCATTGAAAACCTGGCTATCCAGTTGGCAAACCGGGATCGCACTTAGCGTGTTGGCTTTTCTGGTGCAAAAATGCACTATCGCATTCATGCATTGCACCACTTTGCATCAATCCGTCGCCTGATACCGCGCCAGTGCCTTGTTCACGGACTGGTATGGAAATTGCTTCTCCTCAGCATAGCTATGAAGGAGAAGAATATGAAGGCAATCGTCATTGGTGGCGGCATCGGCGGTCTGTGCACCGCCATCGCATTAAAGCGTTGTGGCATCGACACCGAAGTTTTTGAAGCTGTCAAAGAGGTCAAACCGGTTGGTGCAGCAATTTCCATCTGGCCCAACGGAGTCAAATGCCTCAATTATTTGGGGATGAAAGAACCGCTGCGCACGCTCGGCGGCACCATGCACTACATGGCCTATCAGGAATATCTGCACGGCCAGACGTTGACGCGCTTTAGCCTTGACCCGCTCATCGCCAGCGTTGGCGAACGCCCTTACCCGGTAGCCCGCACCGAACTGCAAGCTATGTTACTCGATACTTATGGCCGCGATCAGGTGCGTTTTGGCAAGCGTGTCAGCGGCATTGAAGAAACACCGGAAGGCGTGACGGCCTGGTTCGAAGACGGTAGCCAGGTCAGCGGTGATTTCCTGATTGCCGCCGACGGCACCCATTCCGTCATTCGTCCGTATGTGCTGGGCCATGGCGTTGATCGCCGCTATGCCGGTTACGTCAATTGGAACGGGCTGGTAACCATTGATGAATCCATCGCACCGGCTGACCAGTGGACCACCTTTGTCGGCGAAGGCAAACGCGTGTCGCTAATGCCTGTGTCCGGCAACCGTTTCTACTTTTTCTTCGACGTTCCACTGCCCACGGGGCTGGCGGAAGATCGCAGCACCGCGCGGGCCGATCTACAGCGTTACTTCTCGGGCTGGGCTGAACCGGTGCAAAAATTGATCGCGGCGATCAACCCCGACACCATCAACCGCATTGAAATCCACGATATCGAACCTTTCGAACAACTGGTACGCGGTCGCGTGGCATTGCTGGGGGACGCCGGACACAGTACCACACCGGATATCGGCCAAGGTGGATGCGCAGCAATGGAGGACGCCGTAGTACTGGCGATTGCCTTGCAGACAAATTCACTGGGTATTGAAGACGCACTGCTACGCTATCAGGAAAAACGCAGCTATCGCGTAAAGGATTTGGTGCTCAAAGCACGTAAACGTTGCGATGTGACTCACGGCAAAGAAATGGAGATCACCCGTAGTTGGTATGAAGAGCTGAAAACCGAAACCGGCGAACGCATTCTCTCTGGCATGAAAGAAACCATTATGGGTGGGCCGCTGGCCTGATTTCTTCCTCTTTACAGCTAAAAGAAGCGTTGCCGCCCAACACCAGACGGGTGAATAAGCCGATTCATCCTGGATCATCTCTTTACCCAAAATGCGCCCGGCAACGCATGTTGTCACACCAACCACTGGGCCACGCGCCAGTTACCGTAACCGGCGCAACGATTGATCGCGTTACTGCAAACGCAATAACGTCAATCGCCAGTAACTGCTAATGGCTGCCCGGATTAGCTCGCAATCTGGCTACCTGCGCCTCGACGTCACGCCAGGCCGGTTTATCACTGGCATAGCGCTGGCGCAGATAGTTCACCAAATCAGCCACCTGACGATCGGTGAAACTATCCTTAAAACCCGGCATAAAACCAAGATCGGTGGTGGCTGGTTTGGCGATACCCTGTAGGATCACATTGATCAGGTTATCCGGTCGATCGCTGAAGATATTGGTATTGTTTGCCAAATCCGGACTGACACCAAACAGTTGTGGCCCTCCACTGGCGGCACTGTGGCAGGCCTGACAGGCCCCCTGAAACAGGCGTTCACCGACCTGTTGCCCCAGAACAGGTTGCAGATTAGTGGTCAGCTTAACCTGCGGCTCTACGTTCAATGTAACCGGGTTGCTCAAGGATATCAGGTAGTTGGCCATCGCGCGCACATCAGACTCCGGTAATGTAGCCAGTTCACTGACGACCGGCCCCATCGGCCCAGCCGCAACGCCGTGCTCGGTAGAGTGACCGCTGCGCAAATACTGGAACAGTTGCTCCTCGTCCCAGGGTTTATCCGCATTGGCCAGTTGGTTCAACGCCGGGGCTTCCCAACCGTCCACCATCGCACCTGCCAGAAAACTGGCGCCGCCCTTTTCCGCTCCCATCAAATTGCGTGGTGAATGGCAAGCCGCACAGTGCCCCAAACCATTGACCAGATAAGAACCCCGGTTCCACTGTTCAGTTTGCGAAGCGTCTGGCTGGAACTCGCCCTGGCGCAAAAAGAGTGCATTCCAACCGGCCATCAGCGGACGGATATTAAACGGAAAACGCATCTGATTAGCTGAATTACTCTGCGAAACTGCGGGTTGCGACATCATGTAGGCATATAGTGCCTGCATATCACCGTCGGTCATCTTGCTGAACGACGTATAAGGAAATGCCGGGTACAAATTACGCCCATCGCGGCTAATGCCCTGCCGCATCGCCCGATCAAAAGCAGTAAACGACCAGTTGCCAATACCGGTTTCCACATCCGGAGTAATATTGGTGCTATACAGCGTGCCGAACGGCGTTGCCATCGCCAATCCCCCGGCGTTGGTCGCCCCTTCTGAGGCGGTGTGGCACACCGCGCAATCCCCGGCAGCAGCCAGTTGACGGCCGCGTTCCAGGGTGGCTGCCGACCAGGTACCGGAACCCGGTGTTGCCACTGGGGCAATCTCAGCACGCCATGGCAGTGCCGTAGCCGCTACGCCAAACACCGCACCGAAAATACCGGCCGCACCGCCAAACCACCATTTACTTCTCTTGGGTTTAGTCACTGGTGCGGATTCCTGTCGGGCGCTATCCGGACCGTTCAGCGCCTCGCGCAGTCGATCGGATGTGATCGGTAACTCACGAAAACGAATGCCGGTGGCGTCAAACACAGCGTTGGCAATAGCTGCAGCGCTAGGCACCGAAGCGGATTCCCCAGCCCCCAGCGGTGGATCATAGGGCCGTGGCATCATTACCACATCCACCTCTGGCACCTCCGGGAATGTCAGGATCGGATAAGCGCCCCATTCCTTGCTGGAAATGGTCGATTCTTCGAAAGTCACCCGCTCTTTCAGCACCCGGCTGGTCGACTGAATCACATTGCCGTGGATTTGGTGACGCACGCCGTCCGGGTTGACCATCATGCCAGCGTCGTGCCCGACCACAATCCGCGTGACCGCTACTTCGCCACTGACCTTGTCTATAGCGACATCAGCGACCCAGGCCGCCCAGGCGGCACCAAAGCCGGGAAACTTGCTGTGAATATAGCGCGCATAGGCAAAACCACGCCCGCGCAGCACACCATCTTCCGCAGGGGTTTGCATCGGTTCGGTATGCGGCGTCCAGCCAGCACGCTCGGCGGTGCTGAGCATCAGTTCAGTGGCACGTTGATCCTTAATATAACGCAGGCGGTACTCGAGCGGATCCACACCGGCAGCCATGGCCAGCTCATCAATATAGGACTCGTGCGCGAAGGTATTCGGCAGTGCCGACACACCACGCATCCAGGAGGCTCGCACGATGGGTGCCATGTCCTCAATGCTGACGCGCAGTTCCGGGTATTCGTATGGCGGCACCGAGGTGCGGTCCCCCATCTCATAAGCCACCGGCACTGGCTCCACCATGCCGGTCAGCAACAACGCCAGTGTGGGGGCGCCGTTAGACGGATAATAAGTACGAAAATCATAGGCCACCGGATGACCGGCGGCGTCCAGCCCACCGTCAACCTCCATCAACTGTGCCGTGCCCTTGGGTTCCCACAGGTGTTCCTGCTCGCGGGTGAGCTGCACCCGCACCGGACGACCAACCGCACGCGACAATAACGCCGCATCGGCACAGACATCGTCGGCACAGTTGCGGCCATAGCAGCCCGCCGCCTCCATGCGGATAATGTCGATCTGTTCTTCCGGGTATTCCAGCAACCAGGCGAGATCGGCACGCAGCAGATGCGGGTTCTGGCTACCTGACCACACCCGTAACTGCTGCGGCTGGTAGTCCGCCAATGCGCAGGAGGGGCCGATCGAGGCATGCAGTTGGTACGGCCACAGATAACTGCGGGTAAAGCGACGATCGGCGGCGGCCAATGCCGCATCCACGTTGCCGGTGTCATGCACCACCCGTGTCGAATGCGGGTTATCACGCAGCGCCTGCGCCACATCGGTCATCTGCGGCAGGTTACGCCGCCAGTCCTTCCAGCTGACCTGCAACGCCTCTGCTGCCTTGATCGCCTGTTCTTCGCGCTCGGCGACGATGCCGATAAAATCCCCGATCACCACCAGTTTAACGATACCGGGAATATGTGCGATTGACCGCTCGTCCACCGCCAACAAACTGGTACCGACAAACTCACCACTGTCATAACCAGCATACGGCGGTCGCACCACCCGCCCATGCAACATATTCGGCAACCGCATGTCGTGCACATAGGTGGATTCGCCGGTGGCCTTGGCCGGGATATCAACGCGCGCGGTGCTGGTGCCGACCAGGCGATATTCGGCCTGTGGCTTGAGCGGCGCATCGCCGGAAATCGGCAGTTCAATATGTACACCTGTGACCAGCTCGCCATAGCTCACCACCTGTCCCTGGGGGCTAACAACCATGCCGTCGTTCAACGTCAGTTGCTCAACCGTGACGTTAAAATGCTGCGCAGCCTGTTGCAGCAGCCAGCGACGTGCCTCAGCGGCAGCATTGCGCAGCGGCACGGCGGAAATCTGCAGCGTAGCGCTGGCGATGGTCGCGCCCTGATTCGGCGTGCTTTCGGTATCGCCCAACACCATGCTCACCTGCTCCATACGCAGGTAGAGTTCTTCGGCGACAATTTGCCCCAGCGCGGTGCGCACACCGGTGCCGAGATCAACATGGCCGTTGAAGGCGTAGACCTCACCGCTGTCGCAAATAGCAATAAATAGCCCCTGCTCTTTGGGTTTCAGGCTCGGCGTCTGGCCTTTCGGTACCAGGCCCGGCGGCGGTTGGATTTGATCGATAATCAGCAAGGTGCCATGACGCTGTAATAATTCAGCCTGGCTCGGTAATGAGGAATGGGCGTCAGTCATGGGGCGAGGTTTCCTCACTGCGGCAGAGAATGATGGCGCGCTGAACCGCACGCAGAATTTCAATATGGGTGCCGCAGCGGCACAGATTGCCGGACAGCGCCTGGCGGATTTCGCGATCGCTGGGCGACGGATTGCGATCCAACAGGGCTTTGGTGGTCATAATCATGCCATTGAGGCAGTAACCGCACTGCGCGGCCTGTTCTTCGATAAAGGCGCGCTGCACAGGGTGCAGGCAGTCGCGATCGCCCAAACCTTCCAGCGTGGTCACCGCGCGGCCGGTCATACCCACCGCTGGGATCACACAAGAACGTGCGGCAATGCCGTCGACCAACACGGTGCAAGCGCCGCACTCACCGAGGCCACAGCCGTATTTCGGGCCGTTGAGCGCCAGATCGTTACGTAACACCAATAGCAGAGGGGTATCCGCCATGACCCGGGTATGAATATTTTCGCCGTTGACTGACAGCATCAGCGGATGCTCCGTCAGTGTTTTTATCGCGCCTTCCCTGGGCAATTGCACTTCAGCTATCGCCATTGTCGCGTCTCCGCCTGCGCTTTGGTTATACCCGTTATCTTTCAAACCGCAGTTGGTCACCTGGCTGCAATTTGAAAGCTATAGGGTATGTCTTGTGGGCTGTGGGCTGTGACCTCGCCGCCACCGCACTCACCAGACAACCGCAGTTGCGGGTAGCGAATCAGTCAGACGGCTGGTCTTCCAGCATTTTATTAAGCAGGAACATCAGTGCTATACGTTCGGCCGGATTAAGCTTACCGAAAGTTAATTCTGTGATCGTCGCCGCATGCGGCACCGTTTCCACCAGCAGCGCGGCGCCGGTATCAGTCAGCCCAACCACCACTTTGCGTCGATCGACAGGATCCGGCATTACGGTGATCAAATCGCGCGCTTTAAGCCGCTCGATAATGCCGCGAATGGTGGCCTGATCGACCGCCGTCACCTGTACCAGCTCGGTCAAGGAACTTGGGCCCATATCGCGCACTGCGCACAGGGTAATAAACTGCACGGCGGTCAGTTGCGAATCGCCAACGTTTTGCTGGAAAATCGCCACATGGCGCTGATAAACCTTACGCAGCAAGTGCCCGACCTGTTCGGTAAAATGATAATTTTCGGTCTTGCCGTTATCAGCAGTCGGGTATTCGGGGGGCGTCATTGCGTTACTCTCACCATCTATGGAAACCACCGAGAATAGTACAAACCCCCGCGTTTGGCAGCAAGTTAACCCTGGCTGACTCGCGATGCTGCTGGCGCTACCACTTCACCATCCGCCACCACCGTCTTGCCATCCAGACTGATGTCGCAATGACGTAGCGCTATATCCATATGGCACGGGGTTTTGCGCGTGCCACCGACTTCAGTATTCGGCCCGGTGGAGAACAGGAAATTGCCGTAGAAAGCGCGGGCATCCATGCACATACCGTCATTTTTGTCGTGCAGCCCCATTGCCGTCCACTGCGCTCGCGGCTGCAAGCCCCAACCGATATGCGAAATGCCATACACTTCCGGATCGTTAAAATACTTCATGTACTCCCGCAGATATTCAGCCTCAAAACCACCGTGAATACGCGTCACAAAGCCCTTGTCGATCTCCAACGTAATGCGTTCACGCGTATAACTTTTGAATGGCAGCAGGATATCGCCCACTTCTAACACCAGCACCCCCTCCGCCTGTTCTTCATTCGGCCAGGTAAACAGAAAGCCGCTCGGCCAGTGGTCCCAGCGCCCCGGTTCATCGGCATACCCGTACTCAGTCACTGTCGGGTATTGCCCTAATGGCGCACGGAAATCGCTGCCAGCGGCGGATTTCACCTGCATCAGCTTTGCTTGTTCCAGCACCGCAGCCGCTGCAAGCACCCGCGCTTTATCCTCTGCATTAGGCAACATCCGTGCCAATACCTCCGGTGGTTCAACGGCCAGCAGAATGC
Organism: Serratia grimesii NBRC 13537; assembly: GCF_001590905.1. Taxonomy (GTDB): domain Bacteria; phylum Pseudomonadota; class Gammaproteobacteria; order Enterobacterales; family Enterobacteriaceae; genus Serratia; species Serratia grimesii. The sequence goes on along the minus strand of NZ_BCTT01000001.1, from coordinate 63,127 downwards.
GCGTGCCGGTTTTCAGGATCTGCTCCTGCTCCGGCGAGTGCAGCAACATCATAGTGTCGACAATCAGATCGGCTGCCTCCAGAGCACGTTGTGCCGCGTGATTACCGGTCAGTGCCGTATCACCACAGTAAGCCGTCATGTCATTACCCATGGCGCGCGGATGGTTGAACGATGGCAGTTCTACCGCATAAACCTTGGCACCCAGGCGCAGTGCTGCATCGGTGGCGGCACGCACCGTACGCGCATCGGAATAGTGACTTTTCAGGATCGCTACGCTTTGCGATGCATCAACCTTCGACAGCGTAAGCACCTGCTCGAACAGTTGAACCAACTGACTATCATGGACCGCCATGGTGTATCTCCTGTTTCGCTAAGGGTTGGCCGACACACCCAGTGTCGGTGAGGTTATTTTGCGCAAATTAAAGTGAATACGCTCTTTTAGTTATCTAAGACCAAAATCAACCAGGAAGCAAGGCGTCGGAGTCGACCATAAGCAAATCCTATTTTAACCCCTGACAATCCTGTGATTAACATGATATTAACAGAAATCGGCTATGGATAAGCGTGAGCCAGATCTAAATTAACACTTGTGCAACTTTGCGTTACTTAGCGTATACACTATAAATCGATCATCTGGCATCACTTAAGATGCCCAGGTAAAAAACCAACAGTCAGGGGATAAATGATGAGCAAACAACAACGCATTGCCGTGGTCGGTGCCGGTTTAGGTGGCGCCGCCGTCGCGGGTCTGCTGCAGAAAGCCGGCTTTACCGTCGACCTGTACGAACAGAGTCCGGTGTTTTCCCGCCTGGGAGCCGGCATCCATATGGGGCCAAACGTACTGAAGATTTTCCGCCGTCTCGGTATCGAGCAACCATTGGAACAAATGGCCTCGCATCCGGATTTTTGGTTCAGCCGCGATGCCGAAAGCGGTGATTACCTGTCGCGGATTGAACTGGGGGCCTTTGCACGTAAAGAGTACGGTGCCGCTTACGTGACGGTGCACCGGGGCGATTTACAGGCGTTGCAGATGGCGGCCCTGCAACCGGGCACTGTGCATTTTGGCAAGTGTCTGAGCAAAATTGAGGAGCGTGACAACGAAGTGGTGCTGAACTTTGCCGATGGCACCCAGGCCAGCGCCGATATCGTGATTGGTGCCGATGGTATCAACTCCCGTATTCGCGAACATCTGCTGGGGGCAGAAGCGCCAACCTACAGTGGTTGGGTTGCCCACCGCGCGTTGATCCGCGGTGAGAAGCTGGCCAAATACAATCTGAGCTTTGAAGACTGCGTGAAATGGTGGTCGGCAGATCGTCACCTGATGGTCTATTACACCACTCAAAAACGTGACGAATATTACTATGTCAGCGGTGTACCACACCCTGCATGGGATTTTCAGGGCAGTTTTATCGACAGCAGCCGCGAAGAAATGTACGAAACCTTCGCTGGCTATCACCCGATTGTGCAAGCGCTGATCGAATCCAGCGAGCAGGTCACCAAATGGCCACTGTTGAACCGTAAACCGTTACCGCTGTGGAGCGAAGGCCGCATGGTGCTGCTCGGTGATGCCTGCCACCCAATGAAACCACACATGGCGCAAGGCGCGGCGATGGCGATCGAAGACGCCGCTATGCTGGCGCGCTGTCTGCAGGAAACTGGCCTGACTGACTACCGCACCGCTTTCCAACTGTATGAAGCCAACCGTAAAGAGCGCGCCTCCCGCGTCCAGGCCGTCTCCAATGCCAACACTTTCCTGCGCACTCAGGAAGATCCGGCCTGGGTTTATGGTTATGACCTGTACGCACAGACGCTGAAGTCGGAGAACGCCGCATGAGCCACTTTCTGTATGGCGCCAACGTGCAGGCTAACGGCATTCGTCAACACTACCTGCGCTATGGCGGCCAAGGCCCCGTAGTGATCCTTATCCCCGGCATCACGAGCCCAGCGATCACCTGGGGTTTTGTTGCCGAACGCCTGGCCGAGCGCTACGACACCTACGTGCTGGACGTGCGTGGCCGCGGTCTGTCTGCCAGCGGCCCGGATCTAGCCTATGACGCCGAAACCTGCGCCGCAGACGTCAACGCCTTCGCCCTAGCACTAAATCTGGAAAACTACGCCCTGCTCGGCCATTCAATGGGGGCGCGCTTTGCCCTGCGCGCCGCAGCACTGCAACCGGTTGGCGTTCGGCGATTGGTATTGGTCGATCCGCCTGTTTCAGGGCCCGGCCGTCGTGAATATCCAGGCAAATGGCCTTGGTACGTGGATTCGATTCGTCAGTCACTGTTGGGAATGGACGCGGAACAGATGCGTGCCTACTGCCCGACCTGGAGCGAACAACAGCGTCAACTGCGTGCCGAGTGGTTGCACACCTGCTATGAACCGGCGATTCAGCGCGCCTATGAAGATTTTCATCAGGTTGACAGCCATCGTGATTACCCCGCGCTGCACATGCCAACCTTGCTGATGGTGGCAGGCCTGGGAGGCGTGATCCAACCGGAAGACGAGGCGGAGATCCGCACATTGCAACCGGAGATCACTATCACACACGTTGAAAATGCAGGACATATGATCCCGTGGGACGACTTTGACGGTTTCTTCCGCGCCCTGGGCGATTTTCTGGATTAATTAAGGAGCGTTGTCATGAGTAAAAATTACCGTATCGGCCAGATAGTGCCCAGTTCCAACACCACGATGGAAACCGAGATCCCAGCAATGCTGACAGCACGCCAGTTGATCCGTCCGGAACGCTTTACCTTTCACTCCAGCCGCATGCGTATGAAGCACGTCAGCAAGGCAGAACTGGCGGCGATGGATGCCGAATCAGACCGCTGCGCACTGGAGCTTTCCGACGCCCAGGTAGATGTACTGGGGTATGCCTGCCTGGTAGCGATCATGTCGATGGGCTTAGGTTATCACCGTGAATCTCAGGCCCGGCTGGCGCAGGTTACCCAGGACAATAACGCCGGGGCCCCGGTGATTAGCAGCGCAGGGGCATTGGTCAATGGCCTGAAGGTGTTGGGTGCCAAACGCATTGCGCTGGTGGCCCCCTACATGAAGCCACTGACCCAAATGGTGGTGGACTATATCGAGCACGAAGGCATTGAGGTCACGGTGTGGCGGGCGTTGGAAATTGCCGACAACCTGGCCGTAGGCCGTCATGAACCGGCCAAACTGCCCGGTATTGTCGCTGAGATGGATCTGAACGACGTTGACGCCATCGTGCTGTCCGCCTGCGTGCAAATGCCGTCCTTGCCGGCAGTCGCTACCGTTGAGGCGCAAACCGGAAAACCGGTGCTGACGGCCGCTATCGCCACCACTTACGCCATGCTGACTGCACTGGAACTGGAACCGATCGTTCCCGGCGCCGGTGCCCTGCTGTCCGGCGCCTATTAAGGAGGAATCATGGCATCCACAGCCAATGACTCGCTCAGCGATAACTACAGCGGCGTTTGGGGCAACCGTATTGGCTTCGGCCAGCGACCGGCCCTGCTACTGATCGACTTTATGCAGGGTTACACCACCCAGGGCGCCTCATTGTTCGCTCCCGGCGTAGTCAGTGCGGTCGAAGAAAGCATGGCGCTGTTGGCTACCGCTCGCCAGACGGGAATTCCGGTGATCCACACCAATATCCGCTATCATGCAGGGCATTTTGCCAATGGTGGTATTTGGGTGAAAAAAGCACCGGTTATGAAGGACATGGTGGACGGTAACCCGCTGGCGGCGTTTTGCCCACAGGTGGTACCGCGGACAACGGAAGTGGTGTTGACCAAGCAATATGCCAGCGCCTTTTTCGGTACCTCGTTGGCCTCAATGCTAGTGGCACTCGGCGTCGATACCCTGCTGTTAGTCGGCTGTTCCACCAGCGGGTGTATCCGCGCCAGTGCGGTGGACGCAGTACAGCACGGCTTCCGTACCATAGTGGTACGGGAATGTGTGGGCGATCGTCACCCTGGCCCACATGAGGCCAACCTGTTCGACATCGACAGTAAATACGGCGACGTCGTGGCAAAACAGGAGGCTATCGATTATCTGAACCGGCTGTAATCCAGAGTTTCACCTGCATGGAGAGCTGAAAATAAAGAAGGCGCGGCAAGCGCCTCAGGTGACCGCCCGAGACAGGGCGGCTTCCAAGCAAACACACAACGCTCCTCCTCCGGAGGCCACAATGCACCACCTGGAGACATCATCATGGCCATTGTTGAAACCCCGTTAACCGGGAAAGCGGGCGCAGAATCGCTTCTGTACCGCAAAATAACCTGGAAGCTGATCCCATTCCTATGTTTGTGTTATCTGGCGGCCTACCTCGACCGTATCAACGTCGGATTAGCCAAGTTGCAGATGGCCGACCAACTGCAATTGAGCGAAGCCGCCTTTGGTTTGGGTGCAGGATTGTTCTTTGTTGGCTACATCCTTTTTGAGGTACCGAGCAACCTGATCTTACAACGCGTCGGCGCCAAGGTATGGATTGCCCGTATTATGATCACCTGGGGTCTGCTTTCTGCCTGTACCATGTTCGTCACTACCCCTAATCAGTTTTACGTTATCCGTTTTCTTCTCGGTGTAGCAGAGGCCGGTTTTCTGCCTGGCGTGTTGTATTACCTGACGCTGTGGTTCCCGACTTACCGTCGCGGTCGCATTATTGCGCTATTCATGATTGGCCTACCGCTGTCGAGCGTGATCGGTGGCCCAATTTCCGGCTGGATTATGGGGCATTTTGATATGCGCCACGGGTTGCACGGCTGGCAATGGCTGTTCCTGCTGGAAGGTGTTCCCAGTGTACTGCTGGGTGTGCTGACTTTTTGGGTATTACCGAACAACTTCGGGCAGGCCAAATGGTTATCCGACGAGGAAAAACAGCGCATTGCCGATGATTTGGCGCAGGATGAAGCCGAGGCCGACCACAGTAAACACCGTTTCCGTGATGGCTTCTTTAATCTCAAGGTCTGGATGCTGGGTGGCATAGACTTCTCGATCCTGCTGAGTGCCTATGCGATGGGATTCTGGATGCCGACCTTTATCAAAACCGCCGGAGTGACCAACATTACCACCATCGGCATGTTAACTGCGCTGCCGAGCGTCGCTGCCCTGTTGGGTATGTTGCTGATCGGTGCCAGCTCCGACCGCATGCGTGAGCGACGTTGGCATATCATCGTGCCGTTTATTGTTGGTGCAATGGCAATGGCGGGCAGCACGTTCTTCACACATAACGTCATTGCCACCGTGCTGCTGTTCTCTGTCGCTCAGGCGGCGATCATCGGTGCAGTACCCGTGTTTTTCAGCCTGCCAGCCACCTTTCTGCGCGGCACTGCGGCGGCAACTGGTTTTGCCCTGGCCTGTTCACTGGCAAATATCGCCGGGTTGGTGAGTAACTCGCTGATGGGGCTGGCACTGGATTTGACAGGCAAAAGCGGTGGTGCTCTCTGGGCGTTCGCCGGTTGCTTGCTGATCAGTTCGTTACTGGTGATTGCTCTGCCCGCTAAAGTGGTTAACCGCTAAGGGTGTTGGGCTCCGTTCGCGGAGCCCGGCTTATTGGCAAGTAAAATGCCCGTCCGCGGCTTCGCCCATACGTTGCAATAGACGGTGGCCGATATTATTGCTCCAGTTGAAACTGTTTTGTAGCACCACTACCGCCGTCTTATGGCGCAGATCCATACCGATATAGCTGGAGTAACCACCGATAAACCCGACCTGATACGTAATCTGCTGAGTCCCCACATCATCCACTACCCAGGCAATGGCCGCGGCTTCTTTTGTACGTGCAAAGTGCACGGTCAACGAATCTTTCAGGGCTTTGTTCAACGCCGCTGAACCAGTAGGGACAAAATGCGCCTGCGCATAACGCAGCAGATCATCGGCATCGGTATACAGCCCTGCGGCACCGACCATATAAGAAGAAAACTGCCAATCCGGCACCGGCTCCCCGCGTCGAATAAACTTGGGTTGATCGCCCGCATGACCAATAGCCCGCAGCGCGTAACCCGGCAACTGCTGCGCATCGTAACTGGTGTGCGTCAGCCCCAATGGCTGGAGGATATTTTCCGTTGTCAGGCGATCGACCGTTTTTCCAGTTCGCCGTTGCAAAATGTAATCCAGCAGCGCATAACCCAGATTGGAATAGCGCGGTTCCTCCACTGAAGGGGCTTCAAACTGTGCAAGGTAATCGAGGAATTTTGGCGCATCCAGAGAGCGATAAAAATTATCCCCCGTAAACAGGTAGCGGACAAATGCACCAAGCATCTCCGGCGTCATCATTTGGCGCGGTAGCCCAGAGGTGTGTGTCACCAACTGCAGTAAGGTAATTTTGGCCGCATCCTTGCTGAGCGGTGTACCAACGGGCAGCAACGTCGCCAAGGTATCGTCCCAATTCAGGACGCCCTTATTAACCAGCACCACGGTGACTTCGGCAATGAACCCTTTGCTGACCGACCCCACGGCAAACAGCGTCTTGCCATTGACCGGATAGCGCTGCTGCGCGTCCGTCATGCCATAGCCAAAACTACGCGCTTGCCCATCTGCCGTCAGCACCCCGACGACCAGCCCCGGTGTCTGCTGACCGTCAATGAGCGGCTGCGCCAAACTGTCGACTTCAGCGCGTAGATCACCACTACATGCCAGACGCTGACTTTCCAGCGACGATGTGTCGGTCGGCATGCGCGACAGCGTGCCACAGGCGGAAATAAGCAATGGCATAATCAGGGCGACACTGCGCTTTAGGGGAATTTTAATCTTCATTGCTCACGGGTCAAAAATAACCGGCGCATAATAAACGATCACACCGGCCATGTCCCCGTGGAATAAAAAAGGACGCAAGCAAGCTTGCGTCCTTAATTTGATGACAAAGTTGTCTTTGATCCCGAGATACCCGGGCCTAGCGCACCGAGGGGCGACTCCGGCAGCTAAAGCTGCTACGACCCCTTCGGCACGCTCTCCCTAATAACGAACTTGGTTAAACGTCTGACAACGGGTATAGCATCAAACAGCCTCAGCACCCAACGTAACCTATTACTGGTCTTTCAAACCACGGTTAATCAGCATGGGTTCGATACTTGGTGCTTGACCACGCCAGTCGATGTACAGTTTTTCCAGATCCTGGCTGTTGCCACGTGACAACACCATGTCGCGGAAACGCTGGCCGTTTTCTGGCGTCAGGCCACCGTGTTCGGTGAACCACTGGAAAGCGTCATCCGCCAGCATTTCGGTCCACAGATAGGCGTAATAACCGGCAGCATAGCCGTTACCCCAAATGTGCTTGAAGTAGCTGGAACGGTAGCGCGGCGGTACATAGCTGAGATCGATCTTGTCTTTTTGCAACGATTCGGCTTCGAACTTATCCACGTCCTGTTGCGGTTGATCAGCACTCAACATGTGCCAGTGCATATCCAACAGCGCCGCAGACAGCAGCTCGGTCATGTCATAGCCTTTGTTGAACTTGTCGGCTTTTTTGATTTTGTCGACCAGTTCTTGCGGCATCGCTTCACCGGTTTTGTAATGCTTGGCGAAGTGCGCGAAAACTTTAGGATCGCGGGCCCAATGCTCGTTGAACTGTGATGGGAATTCCACAAAGTCACGCGCCGTGTTGGTACCAGACAGGCTTGGATATTCCTGATCGGCGAACATGCCGTGCAGCGCATGACCAAACTCGTGGAACATGGTGATCACATCGTCATATGACAGCAATGCAGGCTGGCCCGGCGCAGGCTTGGTAAAGTTGGCAACATTGTAAATCACCGGTTTGGTGCCTTTCAGCTTCGACTGTTCAACAAAGTTGCTCATCCAGGCGCCACCGCCCTTGTTGTCGCGCTTAAAGAAGTCGGTATAGAACAATGCCAATGATTTACCGTCTTTATCGAATACCTCATAAACCCGCACATCCGGTTGGTAAACCGGGATATCTTTGCGTTCTTCGAAGCTGATGCCGTACAGCAAATTCGCAGCATAGAACACGCCGTTGTTCAGCACGTTATTCAGTTCGAAATAAGGTTTGATCTGCGACTCATCAAGGTCATATTTTGCTTTACGGACCTGTTCTGCATAGAACTGCCAGTCCCAGGCTTCGACTTTAAATCTACCTTTCTGCTGGTCGATCACGGCCTGAATGTCTTTGGCTTCACGTTCGGCCCGGGCCGTCGCCGCAGGGACGATGTTACGCATAAAGCTCAGCGCGGCATCCGGTGTTTTGGCCATCTGGTTTTGCAGTTTCCAGGCAGCATAATTTGGGAAGCCTAGCAGCTTGGCCTGTTCAGCACGGACCTTGGCCAGACGAGCGATAGTCTGGCGTGTGTCATTAGCATCCCCTTTTTCAGCCCGATTCCAGGACGCATCAAACAGTGCTTTGCGGGTATCACGATCTTTTAGGCTCTGCAGCTCTGGTTGCTGGGTGGTGTTTTGCAATACCAACAACCATTGTTTATCCAGCTTACGTTCACCGGCTGCCTGGGCTGCGGCGGCCAGTTCGCTTTCCGACAGGCCGTCCAGCTTGCCTTTATCGGCGATAGCCAGCGCGCCGTCTTTGGTCGCTGCCAGTAATTTGTTGGAAAACTGAGTGCTCAGCGTTGCCGCTTCCTGGTTCAGTGCCTTCAGCTTGGTTTTATCAGCATCAGACAGATTAGCCCCTGCCAACTCAAAGTTCTTGTAGGTCACTTCCACCAGTCGACGTGATTCAGGATCCAGTTTTAACGCGTCACGCTGTTCATAAACAGCCTTGATGCGTGCAAACAGTTTACTGTTGAGCATAATGGCATCGTCCAACGCTGCCAGCTTCGGTGAGCTTTCCTCATCCAGCTTCTGTAATGCGTCGCTGGTGTTGGCCGAAGTCATGGCGCCAAACACATTCATCACTCGCGACAACAATGCGCCACTTTGCTCCAAGGCTACGAAGGTATTTTTAAAGTCAGGCTTGGCTGGATTGTTGGCGATCTTCTCCACTTCTTCCAACTTTTGCTTAATACCGGCGTCAATCGCCGGCGCATAGTCACTTTCTTTGATCTCATTGAAGGGGGGCGCCTGGAATGGCAGGCGACTTTGGTAGAAGAACGGGTTTTCGTTCTTTTTATTGTCGTGTTTGTTGGCTTCGCCGGTCACGGTAGCCTCCTTCGCCTGGCCGCTTGGCAACGCGCTATGATCCGCGTGCGAGTTGGTCTCTTCTGCTTGTGCCTGGGTACCCAGCGCCATGCCGATCGCCAGCACCAATGTTGATAAACGCATCAAATCGAAACTCCTCCATGTTCACAGAATAATGTCGCGGGAAGCTCATCTCCCCTTGAGTCACATCCTAGCTTAGGCGCAGTTGGCAGTTTGAGCAAAAACAAGTGATTAGAAGATTCGGTCGACATCGAGCCGCTGTTTTATAAAGTCCAACAGCGCCCATGTTTTGGCAGGCAAATAACAGCAACGGCGCAGACGGCAACGCCAGTGATATTTGCTGCACTCTGCCATCGTCCAAAAATGTCGACAGGCTGGTTCAGACAAAATGGCGAATCCTACCCCCGCCAGCACGGCACGCAATGCCATTTCACTATGGTGTCGGCATCACGCCGTAAAGCTTGCCGTCACTGCTGTTACTCTGTGCACTAAGTGCCTTCGTTTCAGCACTGTTGAGCCTTTGGCTGCAAAAAAGGCTCAATAGCGCGAGCGTTACACGTGATACCTGCCTAATTTTGCGCATGTTACTGCGGTGCTTGAGGGTGGATAAACGGCCAAGGACTGGCTTCTGATCCTCTCTCAACAGGCACCTCGATCACCACGGGACGTTCGGCGTTTATCGCTTCCGCCAACCGCACTCTAAGTTCATCAGGGGTCGTCGCACGATAGGCCAAGGCACCAAAACTTTCCGCCAGTCTGACAAAGTCCGGATTTGTTAGCTCAGACCCCAGGTAATGCCCCTGGTAACTATCCCGCTGATCGCGTAACACATTGCCATAAGCGCCATTATTGAACACGATGGCGATCACATTGATGCCGTGTTGCACTGCCGTTGCCAGCTCTTGCACCCCGAACATAAAGCCGCCGTCACCGGACACTGAGATAACCACCTTATCTGGATGCGCCACTTTGACGCCCAGTGCCGTGTTGTAGCCAAACCCCAGATTATCCTGATAGCCACAGGTCACATAATGACGCGGCTCATACACCGGAAAAGCGAAACGAGCGGTAAAACCTACCTGGCTGACTTCTTCTACAAAAAAACCATCCCTCGGCAACGCAGCGCGAATGGCATTAAGGTAATCAACCTGCGGCTGTACACAGGAGAAACGCTCTCTGGCCTGCTGGTTCAACCGACTCAGCGCCGCACGCCGATCCACCGGCTGCACGGGCGGCAGTGCCGCTAATAACGCCTCAACACCCTGTTGTGCATCCGCGACAACAGCGACGTCTGGTTTGAGCCTGACCATTTCGGTTGGGTCAATATCAATGCGTATCACTTTCAAATTCTTCGGCAGCCAGCGCCAGCGCATAAATTGCAGTTCAAGCCGGCTGCCAATACCGATTAACAGATCGGTCTGTTGCCAATAGTCGAAGCCCGCGACAAAGTTAAGCGCATAAGGCGAGTCGTCAGGCACCACACCCTTACCGGAACGATGTGACGTCACCGGAGCTTGTAATCGCCGAGCCAGTTCGGCCACTGCGTCCCCTGCCGCTACGGCACCACCGCCAACCATGATGAGCGGATTTTTAGCCTGTGCTATCAGGCTCGCCGCCGCCTCTATCGCCGCAGGATTGATCGCCGGCGCCGGGCGCAGATTGGCTAAGGGTAACTCCGTCTCCACCCCCTGCATGCCGAATACATCCCACGGGGCTTCGATAGCGCCGGGTCCTTGTCGTCCCGACAACATATGGCCGATCACCTCGGCCATTTCCGGAGCGGCTTCGGTTACATGGTTGACCCGACGGGCGACCTTGGTTATTCCACTCAGTGTATTGAGTTGGTCCGGCAACTCATGCAATTGCCCACGCCCCTGACCAATCAGGTGGGACATGATATTGCCCGTCAGACACAATACTGGGGTGTTGCCACCATAAGCGGTACACAATGCTGCTCCGGAGTTAAGCACGCCTGGGCCGGGTACCACGGTATAAGCACCGATGCGTCCCGTAGATTTGGCATAGCCATAAGCCATATAGCCCGCGCCCTGTTCATGACGAGTGTGAATGAATCGAATCTGCTCCCGCTGTTGATACAGGGCATCATTGAAATCGTACATATGTGCACCCGGGATACCAAATACCGTATCTATGCCATGCGCGATAAGCGAGCGAACCATGGTCTGACCGGTGGTTGCTGTATTTCCCATCATTACCTCTCCGTTGTTAACCTATCCAATCAGCTGCGGGTTGCCTCAACGAGGTCTGAACACCGAGTCTGATGCATTGCCCTTCGGTAAAGGTGTTTCCGTCATCGGGATAACCGTGATCACTGCGGCCCCCACTAACAGCAATATACCCATCACACCAATCCCGGCAGAAAAACTGCCTGTCATGTCATGCAGAACGCCCAGTAGCACCGGACTGAATGCCGAGCCGAGATTGCCGATCGCGCATATCAGTGCAATGGCTAGCGCGCGCGATGGCGCGGCGATCACGTGATCTGGGGTTGTCCAAAAGATTGCCATGGCGGTGAAGGAACCCGCAGACGCAAGAATAATTCCGGTAAGTTGCCAAAATGGCTGGGCAGAGATGATCGTCACCAACCAACCTGCTGCCGCAACGGCAAAAGGGAACCAAGTGTGAAATTTACGTTCTCGATAACGGTCGGAGCGTAGACTCCACCCTACCATTGCCAGAACGGTACAAAACTGTGGGATAGCCGCCAACAGACCAATGGTTTGATTACTGCTGCCCTGGTTCAGGTTCTGCAGTATTTGTGGGGTCCAGATATTAATCGCGCTCAGGGTATTGGTCAGACAGAAGTAGGCCAGTGCGTACAACACTACTACAGGCGTGAACACCGAGCGCAGACCGAGCCGTTGTGCTGTGGCGACACCTCTGTCTTGCTCTGCCGCAAGCATTTCGCCCAGCCGCACCTTTTCTGTAGCGGTTAACCAGTTCGCTTGCTGCGGGCCATCATCCAAAAAATGCCAAGTCACGACGCCCAACACCACCGCAGGAAGCCCTTCCAGCAAGAACAACCACTGCCAGCCTTTCAGGTTCATTACACCGTCCAACGCCAAAATATAGCCGGAGAGGATGGAGCCCAGCATCATGGTGATCGGCATAGCGACCATAAACAGTGCATTGGCACGAGCCCGGTAGTAAGCCGGGAACCAGTAAGTGAGATACAGCATGATACCGGGGAAGAAGCCGGCCTCTGCGACACCCACAATCATCCGCAGAGCGTAAAGTGATAGTGGTCCTGTTGCGAACATTGTCAGGGTGGACGCTACTCCCCAGCACACCATAATGGTCGCAATCCAGCGTCGGGCGCCAACAATCCCCAACATGACATTGGACGGAATTCCAAATGTCGAATAAGTAATATAAAAAAGCGTGGCTGCCAAGCCAAACATCGTGGCACTCAAGCCAAGATCTTTGCCCATAGTCAATCCGGCAAAACCGATATTAATCCGGTCGAGAAAAGAAAATACAAACAAGATAAATAAGAAAGAAATAAGACGTCTGAACAGTTTTCGGATAATGACATGATCGCTTTCCGTTGGCTGTTCAGCACTCTCTTGTACGGTAAAGGAATTCATACCTGCTCCTGACTGGCGTTTTCTCAGACCAGACGGCGTGGGCACTGGCACCGACCGGCACGTTTTCGATGTCTGCGCCATGACGCAAGACTCATCATTAATATGTTAATGAATAGAGATATACATAGAGGGAATTGAAACCGCAAAATTATTGATGGGAACTTGTGACTGGCTTAACGATTTTTAATTTAAATATAAAACATACCGTTAGTTAATTAACAACAATGGCGATTTTGTAAATTAATTAATATCGCCATTCGTTAATTTATTTATAAATAGCAAAAAGCATCCAATGTCCCGTACTGAAGCAGGGAAATTATGCCAAGATTGACTAAGCGTGTGAGCGCCCATAACAGGCAATAATTTCCCCAGCCACCGCCACAGCAATTTCCGCTGGCAGTTTACCTTTCACGTCCGGCAGACCCAGTGGACAACGCATGCCGTCAATCATCTGTTCACTGATACCACGTTGACCCAATTTATATTCGAAGCGTTTGCGTTTGGTTAGCGAGCCGATCAGGCCGAAGTAACCGGCATCGCCACGACGTAAAATCCGTTCCGCCAGCGCCAGATCCAGCGCGTGGTCGTGGGTCATGACGATGAAATAGCTGCCCGGCGGCATGGCGTCGACGATCTCCAGCGGTTCTTCGCAAACTTCTTGTTGTACCCCGGCCGGGATCACAGCAGGGAACTCCGCTGCGCGACCATCCACCCAATGCACCCGGCACGGCAGTGTGGCAAGGATATTCACCAACGCCCGCCCCACATGTCCTGCGCCAAACAGGGCAATCTGTGGTCGAGGGAGTATCAGCGGTTCGAACAGCACGTTAGTGGTTCCTCCACAGCATTGTCCCAGCCGCGCCGCCAAAGGAAAACGCTCCAGCCGCAGCATGGCAGTCCCCTGTTTAAGCATGTCACGGGCTATCGCCAGTGCCTGAAACTCAAGATGCCCCCCACCAATGGTATTCACCGCCCGTTCTGTGGTCACCAGCATTTTAGTTCCGCGGTTACGCGGCGTGGAGCCCAATTCGTCCACTAGCGTCACCAGCACACAGGGCTCTCCGCGCCGTCGAAGGTCGGCCAGAGCCTCAATCCACTCATCCATCACCGTTCTCCCGCATCAAATTAGTGACAATGTCACTACTTAGCATCTGCTGTACGCCCCACAGCACGCGCTCTGGCGTAGCCGGCGCATCAATGTTAGGTTGCAGGCGGTAATCCGCCAGACTAGCCACCGCATCTTTGATTGCACACCAGACCGAGATCCCCAACATGAACGGCGGCTCACCCACGGCTTTGGAATGAAACACCGTGTCTTCCGGATTTTTACGGTTCTCCAGCAGTGTGACTCGCAGATCGGCAGGCACATCACCAATCGCCGGGATTTTGTAGCTGGCCGGCCCATTGGTCAGCAACTTGCCCTTTTCATCCCACACCAGTTCTTCGCTGGTCAGCCAACCCATTCCCTGCACAAATCCCCCTTCAACCTGACCGATATCGATCGCCGGATTCAGTGAATCGCCCACGTCGTGCAGAATATCGGCGCGCAACAACTTGTATTCGCCAGTCAGGGTATCAATCATGACTTCCGCACAGGCTGCTCCGTAGGCAAAGTAATAAAACGGATGGCCACGGGCCTGGTCACGATCGTAGAAAATCTTCGGCGTGCGGTAATAGCCGGTGCTGGCGAGTGAAATCTGATTGAAATAAGCCTGTTCAACCACCTGTTCAAAGCTGAAATAGTGATCTCCCACCTTAACCTGACCATTATTGAAGGTGATCTGCGCAGCATCGACGTGATGCTGCTTGCTCAGCATGTCGATCAAACGTTGCTTAATGATCAGGGCTGCGTTCTCCGCCGCCTTGCCATTCAAGTCCGTGCCAGACGACGCCGCCGTCGGCGAAGTATTCGGCACCTTACCGGTATCGGTGGCGGTGATTTGAATACGCTCCACCTCGACCTGGAACACTTCAGCGACAATCTGTGCCACCTTGGTGTTCAGTCCCTGTCCCATTTCGGTACCACCGTGGTTGAGTTGAATACTGCCATCGGTATAAACCAGTACCAGCGCCCCTGCCTGATTGAGGAAACTGGCGGTAAAAGAGATGCCAAACTTCACCGGTGTCAGCGCCAACCCTTTCTTCAAAATCGGGTTTTGTCTGTTGAAGTGCCGAATTGCCTGACGCCGCGCCTGATAGTCGGCGCTGTGTTCCAGTTCGGCGGTGATCTCTTGCAGCAGGTTCTGCTCCACCGGTTGATAGTAATGGGTGACGTTGCGCTGATCTTTGCCGTAATAGTTGGTTTTACGCACCGCCAGTGGATCGAGCGCAAGATAGCGCGCGATACAATCCATGATCTCTTCGATAGCCATCATGCCCTGCGGCCCACCAAAACCACGGTAGGCGGTATTGGACGCAATATGGGTTTTACATCGATGACCCGTAATCAATACATCTTGCAAGAAATAGGCGTTATCGGCGTGAAACATCGCACGATCGACGATAGAACCTGAAAGATCTAGCGAGTAACCACAGTTACCGGCCAGGTCGATTTTCACGCCGTGCAACACGCCGTTGTCGTCAAAGCCGACGTCATACCGAATATAAAACGGATGACGCTTACCGGTAATCAACATGTCGTCACGGCGATTAAGTCGCATTTTTACCGGTCGTCCGGTGAGATGCGCCACCACGGCACACAAGCACGCAGGGCCTGCGGCCTGGGTCTCTTTGCCACCAAAGCCACCGCCCATACGACGCATGTCGATTGTTACCTTGTGCATTGGCAGGTTGAGCACGGAAGCGACCAGTTTTTGTATCTCGGTCGGGTTCTGAGTTGATGAATAGACCAGCATGCCGCCGTCTTCGACCGGCAACACCGAGGCTATCTGGGTTTCCAGATAGAAATGCTCCTGACCACCGACGTGCAATTCTCCCTGGATGCGGTGTTTCGCTTGTGCCAGCGCGCCCTCAACGTCACCACGTTGATGATGATGTGCCTCCTGCACAACAAAACCGTCACGCAAAGACTGCGTGACGTCCAACTGGGTAGGTAAATCCTGATAGATCACGTTGACCGCCTGAGCGGCACGCCAGGCGATCTCAGGATCTTCCGCGGCCACCACGGCGATCACCTGTCCGACATATTCCACCACTTCCTTCGCCAACAGCGGATCGCCATACGTTAACGGGGCAATATCCAGCTCACCTGGCACGTCCTGCCAAGTGATTACTCGCACGACACCGGGAAAATCGTAACAGGCGGACAGATCCAGTTTTTCTATACGTCCATGCGCCCGTTCGCTCAGTTTGGCCGCCAGATGCAATTGATTGGGAAACTCCAGCCGGTCGTCAATGTATTGTGCCTCTCCGCTGACATGTTTGTCGGCGCTTTCGTGTTTACGACTCCGTCCCACACCGCTGGTTAACGACTGACGGAAGTGTTCGGCCAGTTGTGCCTGCGTCTGTTCGCTGTGTTTGTTATGACTCATGAGCGGTCACCTCGATTGCCATCTGTGGCTCGGTCAGCGCTATGAAATAGCGACGCAGCAGGTTTTGCGCGACCAGCAAACGGTAGGCGCTACTGGCGCGAAAGTCGCTCAGCGGCGTAAAGTCCTGTGCCAACGCCTTCGCTGCCTGCTCTACCGTTGCACGCTGCCACGGCTGCCCTATCAGTTTTTGTTCACTCAGCAAGGCACGCTTCGGCGTTGCAGCCATACCCCCAAACGCCAAGCGGGCGTCACGAATGACGCCTTGTTCAATGGTCAGATTGAAGGCACCACACACCGCTGAAATATCATCCTCCAACCGTTTGGACACTTTCCAGGCACGGAAGTCAGTCGGCGCACGGGCTGGCAGCACGATGTTTTCAATAAATTCACCCGGCTGCAATGCGGTCTGGCGGTAGCCCAGGAAGAAATCCTTCAGCGGCAGTTCACGACGTTCCCTACCACAGCGTAAAGTCAGCTGTGCATCCAGTGCTAACAGTAGCGGTGCACCATCACCAATCGGAGACGCGTTGGCGATGTTGCCGCCCAACGTGCCCTGATTGCGAATTTGTTGCGAAGCAAAACGCGCCAGCAGCTCGCCAAAGGCCGGGTGATAGCTGGCCAGCAGCGGGGATAAGTCACTCAACGTGGCCCCGGCGCCAATGATCAGACGATCACCTTGCCAACTGACGAGTTTGAGCGCGTCAATCTGCCCAATGGCGATCATCAAAGGTAAATCCTGATGGCGTTGTGTCACCTCCAGGGCCAGATCGGTGCCACCGGCCAACAGTTTGGCCTGGGGGTGTTGTTGATAAAGCGTCGCCAGTTCATCGAGGGTTTGTGGCAACAGGCAGCGTTTTCCCGCAGACGCCACCAAAGTCGCCGCGCGGATCGCCTGTAAGCGCTGCCGTGTTTGTAACTGGTCGCGATCGAAACTGTCAGGTGTTCTGGTATTGCAGGCCTGCTGCGCCGCCGCCAAAATCGGTCGGTAGCCGGTACAACGACACAGATTACCGGCCAGCGCATGCTGCGCCTGTTCACGCTGGTAGGTTTCACTGTTCTTTTGCAGGCAGAACATCGACATGACAAACCCCGGCGTACAAAAACCGCACTGTGAACCATGGCAGTCAACCATCGCTTGTTGCACGCTATGCAACTCTCCCTGCTGTTTCAGATCCTCTACGGTGATCACCTGTTTGCCATGCAGTGCGCTGACAAAGGTCAGACAGGCGTTTACGCTACGGTAGCGCAATTGCTCGCCGTCCGGCTCCGCCAGCACCACTGTACAGGCACCACAGTCACCAGAAGCACAGCCTTCTTTCGTACCGCAACGGCCGAGATCGCGACGCAGATAGTTCAGCACCGTGGTGTTGGGATCGAGCGCAGTTTCGATTTTCAGCGTTTGATTAAGCAGAAACTGGATCATGCCGCCTCCTGATGCGTAGCTGGTCGATAGACCACTTTACCGTCGACGTAGGTACGGTAAACGTTGCGATCATCTCCCAACGTCATCAGCACAAACAGCTGTTCCGCCAGTTCGCGACTGTTTTCATGGCGCAGCTTCTGCAACGGTGACACCGCAGGATCCAGCACCACAAAGTCCGCCTCTTTGCCGACGTCAAAGTTGCCGATTTTATCCTCTAGCGACAGTGCGCGGGCTCCGCCCAGCGTGGCATGGTAAAACGCCTCGCAGGCAGAAAGTTGATAACGCTGCAACTGACCAACCTTATAGGCCTCACCCAGCGTTTGCAGCATATTGAACGTGGTACCCGCACCAACATCGGTGCCGATACCCAGTTTCACCTGTTTTTGCCAGGCCTTTTGTATATTGAACAGGCCACTGCCAAGGAACAGATTGGAGGTCGGACAAAAGGCGATCGCCGACCGGGTCTGGCATAAGCAGTCCCATTCTTGTTCTTCCAAATGCAGACAATGGGCGAACACGCTCCGCTCTCCCGTCATTCCATACTGATGATAAACATCCAGATAACTGCGGCTGTCCGGAAACAGTTCTTTCACCCATGCCACTTCATCGAGGTTCTCACTCAGATGGGTGTGCAAATACACATCTGGAAAGGCTTCACGCAGCCGTTGCACCTGAGTTAACAAGGCCGGTGTACTGGTAGGAGCGAAACGCGGTGTAATGGCATAGCTCAGCCGTTGCTTACCGTGCCAACGTTCAATCAACGCACGTGTTTGTTGATAACTCTGTTCCGGGGTTTCCAACAGTTCGTCCGGCGCGTGGCGGTCCATCATCACCTTGCCGGCGATCAAGCGCATATTCAGTGCCGCGGCCTGACTGAACAAGGCTTCAACTGACTGCGGATGCACTGTGCCAAACACCAGCGCCGTAGTTGTGCCATTGCTTAACAGTTGTTGTAGAAAAAACGCAGACATCTTGTCGGAATGATGTTCGCAGCAGAACTGGCTTTCTGTCGGGAAGGTATAACGCTTCAGCCACGCCAGTAGTTGATCGCCGTAGGCGCCAATCATTTCGGTTTGTGGGTAATGAATATGGGTGTCGATAAAACCCGGCACGATCAGTTTGTCCTGATAGTGTGTGACCTCACATCCCGGCGGCAATAGCGACTCCCCTTGCTGCCAACTACCAAACCAGGCAATGGTGCCTTCATTCAGCAGAATTAATCCGTCAGGAAGATGGCGTAATTGCTGACTCAACTGTTGCGGATTATCCACACAGGCAGTGATATCGAAAAAATTTCCACGGATTGCCGTGGTGAATGGGATGCTCATTTTGCTTTCCTTCTTTACCGACCAGCGCACAGCTCCCGGCTGAGTCAATTCAGGCCAGGGAATGATCGCGGTCTTTTTATCGATCGCAGGTGTTGATTTAAGAATAGCAATCAGCGTGCCAGTTGGTTTTTTATTGAATATTTATCTTTAAAAACAAAGCAATAAAAACAAATTACACAACATTCTGAATCAATGGAAATAAGGCAGGAATAAGCAAACGGTTGCATTTAAATAGCAACCGTTTGCTTATATTGCGTTAATTGTGTGCGCGCACCAATATTGGGCAAGAATACAAATGGAGGAATGGGTTTTATTACTTCAATAGCACTTCATAACGTGGGTTAAACTCATCAAACAAGGGTAATGCCGCCGCACCTAATGCGGCAGTATCCGCACCGGTGGTCCCCAGTCGTACACGCAGACCGTCAAGGTATTTACTGCGCACAGAGCGATGCAATGGCGCGAGCCGTTTGATCAGTTGTTCGACAAGACTTTCCGGCATCAGGCCGCCAATAATCACGGCTTCAGCGTCAAACATGCATTCGATAATGTTAATCGCCTGACGTAACGCCGGCACCGCCGTATCCAGCCAGGCGTCGATCTGCGACTGTGGTAACGTCAGCAGGTCTTGCGGCATAGCGCGCATCGGATCCAGCCCGCAACTTTCATAGGCCGCCTGTAATGAAACATAGCGTTCCAGGCACCCCTGATTACCGCAATAACACGCCCGCCCCCCCGGTTGCACAATCATGTGGCCGACTTCACCAGCATTGTGCGCATGGCCGGTATAAATTCGGCCATCGGTGAAAATCCCTGCACCAAGACCGGTGCCAAGATACAAATAAATAAACGAGTTAAGCTGCCTGGCTACACCGTGCAAACGCTCACCAATGGCCGCCACGGTAGCATCGTTTTCCAGTGTCACCGGCAGGCCGCTCTGCGCGTTAAGTTCAGCCACTACATCGATATTTTCCCAGCCGTTAAGCGTAGTCGGCCCGACAGATGAGATCCCTTCTACGCCAAACGGCCCCGGCATCACGACACCGACCCCCAACATTTTTCCCCAGCTCAGATCCGGCTGCTGGCGCATTTCTTGCAGTACATCACAAATCAGTTTCAAGGTCGCAGCAGGTTGCGGCTTTTGCACCATAATCAGCCGGTGGAAACGAACGCTGCCTGATAAGTCAACCACGATGATCAGCAATGACTGGTGATCCAGATGGATGCCGATGGAATACGCACTGTCTGGGTTCAGGGTCAACGGCGTGGCCGGTTGACCTCGCCCGCCGGCACGACGCGGCAGGTGCGAGGAGAGAATTCCGGCCTGTTCCAGTTCTGTTGCAATGTTTGAAACGGTTTGCGGCGTCAGTGAGGTCAGTCGGGCAATTTCAGCACGGGTCAGTTCACCGTGCAGACGGATAGCCTCTATCACTACGCGCCGGTTGTGTGCACGAGCATGTTCAAGGTTAGTGCCGGAAGTCGTCATAACTGCCTATGCAGAAAGGGAAATCGTCTTTGCAGTATGGTGCCCTCCAATAAAGCAATCAAATTGATTTAAGAATCTTTTTCAACACCGGAGAACGCACAATGAAAAGCCATACCCTTGCCGCTACGGCAGTCTGTACCCTTTCTGCCCTGGCGCTTAGCCTGTCATCTGCCTATGCCGCCCCGACGCAAATCAACGCGTTGTTTATGACTCAAGCGGCGTACAGCGAAAATGATATCCGTGCCATGACCGCAGACTTTAGCAAACAACATCCGGATATTACCGTTAACCTGGAATTCGTCCCTTACGAAGCGCTACACGACAAAATCGTCGCGGCGCGCGGTGCCGGCAGCAACGGCTACGATGTGGTGTTGTTCGATGCTATCTGGCCGGCGGAATTCACCAAATTCGGCCTGTTGCAGGACGTTACCTCGCGCATCAGTGCCGACGACAGCGCCAAGATCTTTGCCGGAGCCATGACCACCGTTACCTATAAGGACAAACGCTGGGGCATGCCGTGGATACTCGACACTAAATACCTGTATTACAACAAAGCCATGCTAGCCAAGGCCGGGATCACTGCCCCACCGAAAACCTGGCAGGAGCTGGCACAACAGGCAGAAATCCTGAAACAGAAAAACGTGGTCAAATACCCGCTGGTGTGGAGCTGGTCGCAGGCAGAGGCATTGGTTTGCGACTACACCACCTTGGTGTCTGCCTTTAAGGGACAGTTTATCCAGCAAGGGAAAATAACCTTCTCTACGCCGGGTTCACTGCAAGCTGTCGACTATATGAAAGCGTCTCTGGATAAAGGGTTGACCAACCCAAACTCCCGCGAGTATCTGGAAGAAGACGTGCGCAAGGCGTTTTCCAACGGTGATGCAGCCTTCGCCCTTAACTGGACCTACATGTACAACATGGCTAACGATCCGAAGCAAAGCAAAGTGGCCGGTGACGTCGGGATTGTCCCGGCTCCGGGATCGGTGGTAGGTCAGGTCTCTGCGGTTAATGGTTCGATGGGGCTTGGTATCGCCAAGGCGAGCGCCCACCCCGATCAGGCCTGGCAGTACATCAGCTATATGACCTCACAACCGGTGCAAGACAAATACGCCAAGCTGAGCCTGCCGATTTGGAAATCGTCCTACGATGATCCGGCAGTGCAGAAGGATCAGGAGCCGTTGATCGCCGCCGCCAAACAATCGTTGAACGTGATGTTGTCGCGCCCTGAAACCGCTGACTACTCCCGCTTGTCCAACGGTTTGCAACAGGATTTGCAGCAAATTTTGCAGGGCAAGGTCACGCCACAGGCTGGGTTGGATGCCGCGACCCAAAGCGCTGCACGGCTGCGTTAAGCGATGACGATGCTCACTTTACCTCAACGTGAGCGGCGTCAGGCATGGGTGCTGCTGGCACCCATGCTGCTGATGATGCTGCTGTTAACCGCCTGGCCGTTGGCTCGCACCCTATGGCTGAGCTTTACCGACGTGGCGCTGGTGGGCGACGGCGTAACGCCCGCCTGGGTCGGTACGGATAACTTTTTCTACGCACTGACCGACCCGGATTTCCAGGCTGCACTGTGGCGCACATTGTATTTCACCGTGGTGTCAGTGGTATTTGAAGGCGTGATTGGCGTATTGGTTGCGCTGCTGCTTAACCAGAAATTCTATGGTCGTAACGTTCTGCGGGTGTTGGTTATCTTGCCCTGGGCGCTACCCACCATCGTCAACGCCACGATGTGGCGGCTGAACTTCAACCCGGATTACGGCAGTATCAACGCGCTGTTAACCCAACTAGGGGTGATTGACCATTATCGCAGTTGGCTGGGCGATCCTGCTTCGGCGCTGAACGCAGTGATGCTGGCGGATATTTGGAAGAACTACCCGCTGATTACCCTGCTAACGCTGGCAGCGTTGCAATCCATCCCTGACGATCTGTACGAAGCTGCGCGACTGGACGGTGCCACTGCCTGGCGACGGTTCCAAGCCATCACCCTGCCCGCCATTCTGGCACCGCTGGCGGTGGCGTTGGTGCTACGGACGATTGATGCCTTCAAAGTGTTCGACATCGTTTACGTGATGACGCGTGGCGGGCCGATGGACAGTACCAAGACCCTCAGCTTCTTCGTTTACCAGGAGTCGTTCAGCTATCTGCGGGCCGGCAGCGGCGCAGCCCATGCGGTGTTGATGACATTGCTATGCGGCCTGCTGATCGCGTTGTACATGCTGATGCTGTTCCGTCAGCGCAGAAGGAGCCTCGCCGATGAAGCGTAAAATTCGTTTGGTACTGCGCTACAGTGCAGCGCTGTTGCTGGCGGTTTCAATCCTTGCCCCCATGCTGTGGCTGTTTCTGATGAGCGTCAGTTCCTCGGCTGATTTGACTCGTGTACCGCTGGAATGGTTGCCGCGTCATTGGGACTTTTCACGCTACGACAGCCTGCTTTCAATGCAGCCAGGCCAGCCGGGCACCTTGTTCCTGCATGCGCTATTCAACAGCCTGCTGGTGGCCTGCGGCGCTACGCTCATTTCATTATTGCTGGCAATCCCCGCAGCGTTCAGCTTTTCACGCTATCCAGGACGCGATGGCTGGCTGTTTGCCAGCCTGGCCATTTACATGGTGCCCCCCGTGGCCTTTGTGCTGCCGCTGTACTTTATTTTGCAGCAGTTGGCGCTGTTGAACACCCATATCGGTCTGGTACTGGTCTACTGCTCGCTGATCCTGCCGTTCCTCACCTGGATGCTGAAAAACCAGTTCGATGCCCTGCCAATAGACATCGAGCAAGCCGCGCGGCTGGACGGACTGCGTCAGTGGCAGGTGCTGTTGCGCATTACCCTGCCATTGGCCAAACCGGCACTGGGCGCCTCAGCGTTATTCGGTTGGTTGTTGGCCTGGGACGAGTTTTTTTACGCGCTGTTGTTCACCAGCAATATTCAGGCACAGACGTTACCGGTGACCATCGCCGGTTTCACCGCCGGACGTGCCACCGATGACGGTTTGATCGCCGCCGTCGGCATTCTGGCCGCCATTCCGCCTCTTTTTATTGCCATCTGGCTGCAAAAAACGCTGGTTAGCGGTTTAACCAGCGGCGGCAGCAAGGGCTAATTTATTCAGGGAAATTAATATGATGAACACCAACACCAGACCCACGTTGTATGTGGTTGGCAATATTAACGTCGATGTAATCATGAGCACATTGCAACAGTGGCCGCAAAAAGGTACCGAGGCGATGCTGGATCACAGCGAACTGCGCCCGGGCGGTTCGGCCGGTAACTGCGCACTGGCGCTGGCGGCGCTGGAAACCCCTTACCGGTTGGTGGCCAACCAGGGCAACGACTATTTCAGCCCTTGGCTGGCACAGCTGTTCCCGGAAAGTTCGCTGTACTGGCCAACCTACAGTTGCGAAACCTCACTGACCTTCGGTGTCACGCACCCCGATAACGAGCGCACCTTTTTCAGCAATCAGGGCCATATAACCCGCCTGAGTCAGGACGATGTATTGCATCAGATCCCGCTGTTCGCCGGCACTGGCGACACCGTGTTGCTGTGCGGCACCTTCCTGTGTACCACCTTGATGGCGGAATATCCGGCGCTGCTACAAACCCTGCGTCAGCGCGGCTACCGCATTGCGGTTGATACCGGCTGGCCGCCACAAGGCTGGAGTGATGCACTGCGCGGGCAGCTCGCCGACTGGCTGCCGTTCTGCGACATTCTGTTACTCAATGAAGTGGAGACCTGCGGCATGGCCGGTCATGAAGATCTGTACACTGCCGCCCGCACTCTAAACCGGCAACAACCGACCGATGCCGCCTGTGTGGTGAAATGCGGCCCAGACGGCGCACGTATGTGGTGTGGCGAACGCTTGTTGCAAGCGGCAGCACATCCGATAAAGGTGGTCGACACCATCGGCGCCGGCGACAGTTTTAACGCGGGATTCCTGACCGCCTGCCTGTGCGGCCATTCCTCTGCGGTAGCATTACGCTGGGGTATCCATGCCGCAAGTCATGCCATCAGCAGCTCACCGCGCCAGTACCTGGACTGGAACACCCTGAAAACCTGCGCCGGAGAAATGGTCTGATGGCAAGTGTAGAATTGGTAAAAGTAGCCAAATACTACGGTAAACAACGCGTGCTAAACCCGTTGAACCTGACCATTCCCGACGGCAGTTTTACCGTATTGGTTGGCCCCTCCGGCTGTGGAAAATCCACACTACTGCGTCTGTTAGCCGGGTTGGATACGCTTACCGACGGCGCAATCCTGCTGGATAAGCAAAAAATTAACGATCTGGACCCGGCCGATCGCGATATCGCCATGGTGTTTCAGAGCTATGCGCTCTATCCGCACCTGACGGTAGCGGAAAACATGGCGTTCCACATGCAGGTGATGAAAGTGGCCAAAAGCGAGCAGCAGGCCAAGGTACAACAAGCTGCGCGTATTTTGGCGATCGACCATCTTTTACAGCGCTATCCGAAAGAATTGTCAGGCGGTCAGCGCCAACGCGTGGCGATGGGACGTGCCATGGTTCGCAATCCTAAGGTTTTTTTGTTTGATGAGCCGCTGTCCAATCTCGATGCCCAACTGCGTATGGAGCTGCGCGCCGAGATCAAGTCACTGCATCAGCAATTTAAAACCACCACGGTGTATGTCACTCACGACCAGATCGAAGCGATGACGCTGGCTGACCAAATTGTGGTGATGAAAGACGGTAATATCGTGCAGCAAGGTAAACCGCTGGAAATCTACGATGCACCTGCTGATACCTTTGTCGCGCGTTTTATCGGCTCACCGCCAATGAATCTGCTGGAAGGCATCGTCACACCACGTGACGATCGGCCCGGTGTGGCCTGTGGTGAATTGTGGTTTCCACTGCCCGCAAAATGGCATCAAGCCATCCCTGGCAGCGCAGTGATCCTCGGCTTGCGTCCGCATGATTTCCACTTAGTGGAAGACAGCGAGCAACCGGCCGCCACGCTGCGACTGATGGAGATCACGGGCGATGTCAGCCTGCTACATCTCACCTGGGGCAGTTATCGCCTGCATGTCCAATTCAGCGGACGGGTGAATGCAGACAGCGGTCAGTTGCTGTGGTTGGCACCCAACAGCAATGCAATCCACCTGTTTGACGCCGCGACAGGGCAACGATTGAGTGAAAGTTGAGGAACACCCTGCCAGGGACGGCATCAAACTTGAAACGATAACCATTCTCAATTATCATCCGCGCATCTTTATTGACCGGCAGCGCGGAATCCATGTCAGCCACAGCCCCTTATCCCTCTGATGCGCTCACACGCCTTTATGCGACCCACCATGGTTGGCTCCAGGGCTGGCTACGCCGTCGACTAGGTTGCGCATTTGATGCTGACGATTTGGCGCAAGACACTTTCCTTCGGATCCTAAAAAGTGATTCCGCCACCGCCATCCGTGAACCCAAAGATTTTTTGGTCACCCTGGCCAAACGGGTAATGGTCGACTTTTTCCGTCGTAAAACACTGGAACGTGCCTATCTGGATATGCTGGCATTAGCCCCGGAAGCTCTTGCCCCCTCACCTGAACAGCGCCAATGTTTGCTGGAAAGCCTACAGCAGATCGACAGCATGCTCGACGGACTGGGCCCAAAAATCAAACAGGCGTTTTTACTGTCGCAGCTTGAAGGGTTGGGTTATGCCGACATCGCGTTGCGGCTTGGTGTGTCGGTCAGTTCAGTGAAGAAATATATGGCGAAAGCCACCGAGCACTGCCTGCTGTTCAGCCTGGAAAACGAATATCTGTAATGAGTCACAACATCACCCCCGAACAACGCCATGCACTAAAAATGGCCGCCCACTGGTTTGCTCTGTTATGCGATGAACATGTCACCGAGCGCCAACGACAGCAATGGCAGACTTGGCATCAACAACATGATGACCACCGTTGGGCCTGGCAACGCGTCGAAGCGCTACAAAGTCAACTACAGGGCGTTCCTGGCAAGTTTAGCTATCGCACGCTCGACCAGGCCGATCGCCATAGCACACTGGATCGCCGCACGCTGTTGAAAAGCTTGCTGCTATTGCTCGGCGTTGGAGGCAGTTGGATAGGCTATCAGTCTCCGCTGGGGCGTGAGCTGCGTGCCGACTACCGCACCGCCACGGGTGAAATCAAACCGATCATCCTCAGCGACGGCAGCCAACTGGTGCTCAACACCGCCAGTGCAGTCGATGTGCACTACACCACTGAAAAGCGGCTGATCCTGCTGCACACCGGTGAAATTAGCCTTATAACCGGGCGTGACCCACGTCCACTGTGGGTAGAGAGCCAGCAAGGCGCAATGCACGCTCTTGGCACCCATTTTCTGGTACGTGAATCCGAAGGGCACACTCAGTTGGCCGTGCTTGAACATGCCGTCGAGGCCCAATTGGCACAACATCCACAGGAAAAACGCCGGGTTAACGCTGGCGAGAAAATCAGCTTTAGTGCCACAGCATTTAACCCGCAACAGGCAATTGATACCGGTGATGACTGGACCCGCGGTGTGCTCAACGCAAGCCAATGGCGTCTGGACCAAGTGATTACCGAACTGGCACGTTACCGCCATGGCCGTTTGGAATGCGACCCCGCCGTCGCTGACTTGCGTGTCAGCGGCAGCTTCCCGCTGAGGGACCCCGATCGCGCCCTTCTTTTACTCAGCCAAACCCTGCCGATACGAGTACAAAGCTTTACCCGTTATTGGGTAAAAATTGTTCCCGCCTAATTTATTTAAATGAAAATGATAAAAAATCGCATTCTTGATTGTCCCTTTTCCATTCTCATCCGACTCCAGATAAAACACTGCAGCAAAAAATAGAATAATTCAGGAGAAAGCATGACCAATTTTTGGGGAAAACCACTTCAGCCACTGGCTATGGCTATAGGTCTGGCATTCGCAGCACCGGCGATAGCAGAACAACAAACAGCTGCTGCATACCATATTCCCGCAGGTGATCTGGATAGCGCGTTGAATACCTTTGCTGCTCATGCCGGGATTGCGCTGTCGGTCGACGGAAAACTCACCGCCGGCAAACGTTCGCCGGGATTGAATGGTAACTACAGCTTCGACCAAGGGTTGAACGCACTGCTGGCCGGCAGCGGTTTGCAAGCCAAGGCGCTCGGTGGCAATGGCTACACCCTGATCAATATTCCAACCACGCAGAAAGAACAAGACATCACCGTCGTGGGCGACTGGCTGGCTGAAGGCCGACAAATTGACGTGTTCGAACACGCAGGAGCACGTGACGTCGTCCGCCGAGAAGAGTTCGCCAAAACCGGTGCCACTACACTACGTGAAGTGCTAAACCGCGTTCCTGGCGTTGTTGCACCAGAAAACAATGGCACCGGTAGCCACGATATGGCACTCAATTTCGGTATTCGCGGACTAAACCCGCGTCTGGCCAGTCGTTCAACGGTACTGATGGACGGAATTCCGGTTCCCTTCGCCCCTTATGGCCAGCCACAGCTGTCGCTGGCGCCAGTTTCCCTCGGCAATATGGATGCCGTTGATGTGGTGCGTGGCGGCGGTGCCGTTCGTTATGGGCCCCAGAGCGTCGGTGGCGTAGTCAACTTTGTTACTCGCGCTATCCCGAAGACCTTCGGTATGGAAGCTGGGATGCAAGGTCAACTGAGTCCGACGTCCCGTCAGGATCATCCGAAAGGTACCAGTAACCTGATGATTGGCGGCACCGCCGACAACGGTTTTGGCAGCGCACTGCTTTATTCCGGCACCCGTGGCAGCGATTGGCGCGAACACAGTTCGACCAAAATTGACGACGTGATGCTGAAAAGCCGCTATGCCCCCAACGACGTACACACCTTTAATAGCCTGCTGCAATATTATGAAGGTGAAGCGGACATGCCAGGCGGTCTGAGCCGGGCAGATTACAATGCTAACCCATTTCAATCGACGCGTCCGTACGACAAATTCTGGGGCCGCCGCCAGTTGGCAAACTTCGGCTATCAGTACCAGCCGGACCAGCAACACAAGTTCGACGTACAAAGTTTCTATACCTATACCCTGCGCAGCGGTTATCTGGATCAGGGCAAGAACCTGACACTGTCCCCACGTGAATACTGGGTGCGCGGCGTGGAGCCCCGTTACAGCCAAAGCTTCCGTTGGGGACAATCGGCGCATGAAGTTGGTGTGGGCTACCGCTATGTTAGCGAGTCCACTCACGAGCTGCGTTATTACAGCAAGGCCAGCAACGGCATACTGCCGTCAACCAGTAGCCCTTACGATCGTGATACCCAATCCGGTACCGATGCCCACGCATTTTATATCGATGACCGTATCGATATCGGCGACTGGACCATCACGCCGGGCATGCGTTACGAACATATCACCTCGTATCAGAACAACTACATCAAGAATAACCGTCTGGATGTGAGCTATAACGCGCCACTGCCAGCGCTGAACGTGATGTATCACCTGAATGAATACTGGAATCTGTACGCGAACACTGAAGGCTCATTCGGTACCGTGCAATACAGCCAGATGGGGAAAGCGGTCGACAGCGGTAATATCGAGCCGGAAAAAGCGCGCACCTGGGAGCTGGGAACTCGCTATGAGAGCGATGCGCTGCAGGGGGAAATCGGCCTGTTCCTGATCAACTTCAATAATCAGTACGATTCCAATCAGGTCACCGACAGCGTCACCGCGCGCGGCAAAACCCGTCACGCCGGGTTGGAAGGCAGCTTGCGTTATGATCTGTCACAGCTGACACCGACACTTGATGATATGACGGTATACGCCAGCTATGCCTATGTCGACGCAACCATCCGTGAAGATGGTGCTTACCGGGGAAATCAGGTGCCGTTCTCACCAAAACATAAGGGTACGCTGGGACTGGATTACAACCCAGGACATTGGCGGTTTAATGTCAACAGTGAATTCCAGTCCAGTCAGTTTGCCGATAACGCCAACACTGTAGCCGAAAGTGCTGACGGCAGCACCGGCCGCATTCCTGGCTATATGCTGTGGGGCATGCGCGCCGCTTATGACTTTGGGCCAGAAATGGCTGGGCTGAACCTGGGCGCCGGCGTTAAGAATTTGTTTAACCATGAGTATTTCACTCGTGCTTATGACGACAATAATAAAGGGCTGTACATCGGCCAACCACGTACCTTGTATCTGCAAGGCTCTGTGAAGTTCTAAGCTCCTGCGGGCGCAATCGCTGCGCCCGCTAATAATCACCCACCTAACCTCTTTTTAACCTCTGCCCAATGCGCTATGCTCAAAAACCCTTCCGGCATTAACATTTTTGAAACGGGGTTTTTGTCATGTCTGCATTCCGTCTGTGCGCCATTCGGTGCGCTCTGCCATGAGTTTTTTTTCACGTGCAAGTGCACTGCC
Source organism: Serratia grimesii NBRC 13537 (assembly GCF_001590905.1). GTDB lineage: Bacteria > Pseudomonadota > Gammaproteobacteria > Enterobacterales > Enterobacteriaceae > Serratia > Serratia grimesii. Next base: position 33,358 of record NZ_BCTT01000001.1, on the reverse strand, counting down.
TTTGTTGGTGGCCGGTGCCTTTTTTATGGAGAATCTCGACGGCACAGTGATTGTTACCGCCATGCCACAAATGGCAGCCGCTTTTGGCGTACGACCGGTAGACATGAACATCGGTATTTCAGCTTACATTTTGACGTTAACGGTGTTTATTCCCGCCAGCGGCTGGATTGCCAACCGTTTTGGCGCCCGTAATATCTTTGCCGCAGCGGTGCTAATTTTTACCCTGGCATCGGTGTTGTGTGCTGCCAGTATTAACCTGCCTACCTTCACCGCAGCCCGTATCCTGCAAGGCTTTGGCGGCGCACTGATGGTACCGGTTGGCCGATTGGTGGTGCTACGCAATACCGCTAAACCCGATTTGATCAAAGCCATTGCCACCATTACCTGGCCTGGATTGGTTGCCCCCATTCTCGGACCCCCCGTCGGCGGTTTTATTACGACTTATGCCTCGTGGCACTGGATTTTTATTCTCAACGTACCTTTGGGCATCGCCGCCCTGTGGCTGGCCTGGCGACTGATCCCACAGGAAAGATCGCAGAAAGGCGTGCCATTTGACGCGCTCGGCTTCGTGTTAACCGGGATTGCCTGTTTCGGCCTGATGTTCGGTCTGGATTTGATCAACCACCCGCAACTTTCTGGGTGGGTGCCTGCACTCTGTATTATCGGCAGCCTGGCATTAGGCGCACTGGCGGTTCGTCACGCCAAACGCACTGAGCACCCGCTGATCAATCTGTGGGCGATGCGCATAAAAAGTTACGCCGTCACTATTTGGGGTGGTGCGCTGTTCCGCATCGCCATTGGCGCCGTGCCCTTCCTGCTGCCGCTGCTGTTCCAGATCGGCTTTGGCCTGAACGCCTTCGACGCCGGGCTCTTGGTGTTGGCGGTATTTGCCGGTAACCTGGTGATGAAGCCGTTTACCTCGGCGGTGCTGTACCGTTTTCGCTTTCGCACCACGCTGGTGGTCAATGGCCTGTTGAACGCCGCCACTATTTTCGCCTGTGCCCTGCTGACGCCACAAACCCCGACCTGGCTGATTCTGGCGCTGCTGTTCGTCAGCGGGCTGACGCGTTCCATGCAGTTCACCGCACTCAATACGCTGGCATTTTCAGAAGTACCACAATCACAGATGAGCGGTGCCAACACCCTGTTTAATGTGTCACAACAAATGGGCAGCGGCCTGGGTATTGCCATCGGCGCATTGGCGTTGCGAGTGGCGGAGATGCTGATGCCACAGTCAACTGAGCGTATCCCATTGGCCGATTTTCAGTGGGCATTTGTGGTCATCGGTGTGATTGCACTGGTGGCCGTATTCGACAGTGCAACCCTGAATGCAAACGCCGGTAGCGAGGTTCGTCAAAGAAAATCCCCAGAGTCACCACTGACGAACGCACCTCAACGATTGCAAAAATAAGTCGCATCTGCTGCCAATCAACGTAGTATCGATGATCCGCCCCATTTCACCGGTGCGGATTTTTTGCCGTTTTGGCCTGAAAAGCGAGGTAATAATAATGATTCACAGTGACCTTTCTCAGTGCCGCGTTAACACCGACCGGTTGATGATTGCCCCCTTTACAGCAGCAGACGCCGACGATGTTTACCAGGCGATCACCCCTACCTTGACGCGCTTTATGAATTTTGAACCGGAGGAGTCGCCGGAGGCGTTTGAGAACGTGTGGCAAGGTTGGTTACCGTTAATCCGCGAAGGCGAGGAAGTGATTTTTATCGCTCGCCTGCGTGACAGCAAACAGTTTGTTGGTGTGGGTGGCGTACACGATTTGCACGGCACTACGCCTGAGCTGGGCATCTGGGTAAAAGAGAACCTGCACGGCAAAGGTTATGGCCGTGAAATTGTCCACGCTATGGCGGTATGGGCCAGTGAACGCTACCACCCGCAACACTTTATCTATCCGGTGGCAGAGCAAAATACACCGAGTCGGCGCATCGCCGAATCTTTAGGTGGTGTAGTGGCCGGTCGACGTGAAAATACCAAATACGACTGCGTGGTGTATCACGTTCCCCCACAGCTCTAATCACGTTATCGGGTCGCTCTACTCGGCCCGGCTTTAAAACACACATGATAAACTGAGCGAAAACCGCCCGTCTGGCAGCAGCGATAGCGGTTTTTCATCGTGGATGCCGATAACCACTGCCACTTGAAGTGGGATTATGCTAATCCTATTAGCATGTAGGGTAAAAACAGTTGAGGAACAGCAACATGATCATTTTTGTCACGGGCGCCACATCCGGTTTTGGCGAAGCTATTACACGACGCTTTATCCGAGAAGGCCATCAGGTGATTGCCTCCGGCCGTCGTATTGAACGCCTGGAAGAATTGAAAGACGAATTGGGTGATCCGCTGCATATCGTCCGCCTGGACGTACGCAACCGGGCGGCAATTCAGCAAGTGATTGACGAACTGCCTGCGGCACTCCGCCAAATTGACGTGCTGGTGAATAACGCCGGGCTAGCGTTAGGTCTGGAACCGGCCCATAAAGCCAATGCTGACGATTGGGAAACGATGATCGACACCAATACCAAAGGTTTGGTCAACATGACTCGCGCCCTGCTGCCTGGCATGGTTGAACGTAACATCGGTCATGTCATCAACATCGGCTCCGTCGCGGCTAACTGGCCCTATGCAGGCGGTAACGTTTACGGTGCCACCAAAGCCTTCGTGAAACAGTTCAGCCTCGGCCTACGCGCCGATCTGCACGGCACGCGCATCCGCGTTACCGACATTGAACCGGGCCTGGTAGGTGGCACCGAATTCTCTAACGTGCGCTTCAAAGGTGACGACAGCAAAGTTGACAAGGTATATGACGGAGCCAACGCGTTGACGCCTGAAGATATCGCCGAGTCGGTGTTCTGGGTGGCAACCTTGCCGGGTCACGTCAATATCAACTCGCTGGAAATCATGCCGGTTAGTCAGTCATTTGCCGGGTTGAACATCCACCGCGATGCCTGATCCTGTGTGTGGCAGGGCTTGCCCTGCCGCCGTTTATCAGGCTGTACGCCAGCCGGAAACAATAATCAACATCCCCACCAAGGCCACACCGGCCCCCAGCCAGTCCAACGCGGACAATTTAACGCCGTCTACCACCCGCAGCCACAACAGCGCAGTCGCCACATAAACACCGCCGTAAGCCGCATACACTCGCCCGCTGGCCGCAGGATGCAGCGTCAGCAACCAGACAAACAGCATCAGACTCGCCGCCGCCGGCAGCAACAGCCAGACGCTGGCACTTTTTTTCAGCCACAGGTAGGGTAAGAAACAGCCAATGATCTCGGCCAATGCCGTGGCGAAAAATAACAGTGTGGTCTTGACCATGGGAAAGCTTTCTCTCTATAAAGTAAACGAGGCCGTGCTTGGCTGGTGCAGTCTAAGGGCGCGATGGTATATTTATCAACACGCCAGAGGGCGCAGTAAGCCAGTGTTGCCGTTTTCAGGCAACACTAACTCATAAGGATGAAACGATGAAAACACTTTCGACTCAACGACTGCTGCGCGGGATGCTGCCGGTCGCTATGCTGATGCTGATGGGTGCCTGGCAGGCGCCAGCACTGGCCGCCACCTGCACTCAGGGCAGTACCTGCGTTACCGTCGATGGCAGTAACAGCGGTGCCATGAGCACCGAAGCGGCTCGCCAGAGCAAACAGCAGTTCAACGACACCAAATCTCTGCGCAATAAGGTCAACACCCGCGTGGAGAAAGAGTTCGACAAGGTAGATAAGGCCATTGATAACGAAGAGCGCTGCGATGACAGCCTGAATGTTAACGCTTACTGGGAACCAAACACCCGTAAGTGCCTGGATCGCCAGACGGGCCGTCAGATTAATCCTTAATCTTGCCGCAGCACGCGGCGGTCGTTACCCCACGACGCCGTTGCTGCTATCCTGATAAAGGAAGCCCATTCTCAAATAAGGATGAATTGATGAAAAAAGCGCTTATCCTGGGTGCACTGCTGATGGCCTCAGCACCGCTAGCTGCCCTGGCCTCGTGCGAGAGCGTGAAGGCTGATATATCACAGAAAATTGTCAACAACGGTGTGCCAGAATCCGGTTTCAAGCTGGATATTGTGCCTAATGACCAGGCCCAACAAGCTGGCGGGCTGGTGGTAGGCCACTGCGAAAATGACACACAGAAGATTGTCTATACCCGCATAAGTAACGGTGATGACAATGGTGATGCGGCGCAAACCGGCACCAGTCAGGACACAAAAACCTCGCAATAATTGCCGTTCAGGGCGCGCTAGGCGCCCTTTCTCTTTTACGCCTGTTCCGCCTCTTCACCTTCACCCTGTGGCCGGTGCCGCGCCGGGATCAGCATCGCCGCCGCTAGCGCCAGCAATGACAACAGCGCAGAAACCAAAAACACCCAGTGTAGCGAAGCGGCAACCTGTTGCGTCATATCCACCAGTATTTCTGGCGTCATCGCGCTACGCGCTGCAGGTTCCATCAGTTGCTGCACTGGATCGACCGTTTGTGGCAAACGAATTTGCAGATTGATGTTCAACGTCGCACCCAAAATAGCGGTACCAATGGCTGAGCCCATCATTCGAGTAAACACCGTACAGGCGGTGGCGATACCGCGAATGCTGTGATGCGCAGCGTTTTGCACCGACACCAAAAATGTCGTGTTGCACAACCCCATACCTGCACCAACCATAAAGGCCGCGACCCTTCCCCATAACAGACCGCCGGCAGGTTGCAGCAGCAACAGAATCAGTCCCCCTGCCAACAACAGCAAAGCCCCCAGCAATGCAGTGGTTCGATAAGAGGTCATGAGCATCAACCGCCCACTAAAGGTGCTGGCCAACGGCCAACCGATCGACATTAATGCCAGCGTGGTACCGGCCTCCAACGGCGTTCCCCCCATCACACCCTGAATAAAGGTTGGCAGGAAGGCGCTGATCCCCATCATCGCAGCACCAATCACCAGCCCCCCAATATTACCGGCCACAATTACCCGGCTTTGCCACAGCGCCAGCGGGAATAACGGCTCTGGTGCGCGTCGTTCCTGGCGGATCAGTAACATCAGCGAGACGGCCGCCAATACCAACAAAGGCAATACCCACCAACCGAGGTTTTCTGCCTGCAACAGTGACAGCAGCAGCGCGGTAACAAATAGCGTCAACCAGGCGGTACCCGCCAGATCCAGCGCGTGTTTACGTACCTGTTGGCGAGAAGGGAGATAACGAGCAAGGAAAAACATCGCCAACAGACCGATCGGCAAATTTACCCAGAATACCAACGCCCAGGGTAAATGCTGGACGATAAACGCCCCCAGCAAAGGGCCAATAATCGCCGACACACCCCAAACACTGGAAATATAGCCCATAACCTTTGGCCGCTCGGTAGGGCTGTAGATATCACCGATAATGGTGGTCGCTGTTGGCATAATAGCCCCGGCGCCTAACCCTTGCAGCAACCGAAAACCAATCAGCCAGTACATGTTCGGCGAGAAACCGCACAGTACCGAACCCAGTAAGAACAGCGATGCGCCAAAGAAAAATACCCGCTTGCGCCCCAGCAGGTCCGCCAGTCGACCATAAATTGGAATGGTAATGGCCTGGGCCAGTAAATAGACCGCAAATACCCAACCGAGCAGGGAAAACCCGCCAAGATCACCAATAATGGTCGGCATCGCCGTGGCGACAATGGTTGCTTCAATCGCTGACATAAACATCGCCAACATGCAGGCAATCAGGATCAAGGGACGGTGTGCGATGGGTGCAGATACTTCGTTATTTGTCATAGCGTTATTACAAACCGTGGATTCTTATTTTCACCCAATTATACCAGCCGAAAGAAACGCTGCCGTTATCTGAGTCTACTTAGCTGTTTTTACTGGCGTAAAGCGCACCATTTGAACGCATAGTGACAGTGTCACTGTAAGTCAGGGTAATTTATCTACATAACCAACAAAGCGCGAAGCTATCGGCGAATCTGTAAAGATTCTCTGGCCTTCGGTCGGGCCGCCAAGCACAATGCAAAGCTGAACCTTTCATTTTTCTCACGATTTTATTGACGCATGAAACGATTGGTCCACCTGCACCACTATCGCGCCCTGCTGCGCCGTCTGTTTATTGCCATTTTTCTTGGTATTGCCGCCGCGTTGGTGGTTTGGTTGTTTCACCGTGCAATGCTCGGGCTAGAGTGGTTGTTGCTTGATCATGGTGAAGGCAGCCTGGTGGCTGCCGCAGCCGCGTTACCTGGCTGGCGCAGAGCATTAACGCCTGCACTGGGTGGCCTGGCCGCCGGCTTGCTGCTGTGGATTTATCAGCGTTATCAGCACCAGCGGCAGATAGCTCCCACCGATTATATGGAAGCGATCGAAACAGGCGACGGCCGACTCGACGTCAGCGCCAGCCTGGTCAAATGTCTGGCTTCACTGCTGGTGGTATCGAGCGGCAGCGCTATCGGTCGCGAAGGCGCGATGATTCTGTTGGCAGCATTGGTGGGGTCGGTCTTTGCCCAACGCTTCACTCACGAGAAAGAGTGGAAGCTATGGGTGGCCTGCGGCGCTGCAGCCGGGATGGCCAGTGCCTACCATGCACCACTGGCGGGCAGCTTGTTTATCGCTGAAATACTGTTTGGTACCCTGATGCTGGCCTCTCTCGGGCCGGTGGTCATTGCCGCCGTCAGCGCACTATTGGTAACCAACCTGCTCAATGGTGGCCAAGCGCCGCTGTATTTGGTCGAACCCTTGCCTGCACCTTGGCCAATACAATATCTGCTGATGGCGCTACTCGGCATATTAGCCGGTGTCTGCGGGCCGCTATTTTTATGGGCAATGTCGGCTTCCGGCCATGCTTTCCGCTCATTGCGTCTGAAGCCACCACTGCAATTGGCGCTCGGTGGGTTGATTGTGGGGTTACTCTCGTTACTGTTTCCTGAAGTGTGGGGCAACGGCTACAGCGTGGTGCAGTCACTGCTTAGCGCGCCGCCCGGGGTATTATTGGTTGGCGCGATTCTGATCTGCAAGTTGCTGGCTGTACTCGCCAGTAGCGGTTCCGGTGCGCCTGGCGGGGTGTTCACGCCCACCCTGTTTGTTGGCGCTGCACTCGGTTCAGTGGTTGGGCAATTATGTGCCCTTTGGCCGGAATTAGGCAGTGCGGTGCCGCTGCTGATGGCGTTAACCGGCATGGCCACGCTGTTGGCTGCAACCACCCACGCGCCAATTATGGCTGCATTAATGGTGTTCGAAATGACCGGTGAATATACGCTGCTGCCTGGCATCTTGCTGGCTTGCGTGATCGCAACCACCGTGTCACGTGGCTTACGTTCAGTATCGGTCTATCACAATGCTTAACGGCCCAGCAGAGGCGTAATATCCAGATAATGCGCCAACTCACGCTGCTCAGCACGCGGCAAATAAGGAATCTCCCCCAGCAGCGGCGCAGGAATGCGCTGCTGCAACGCCTCGATGGTTTCAGCGTAGTGCGCCAAACCTGGATTAATGCGGTTTGCCACCCAGCCCAATAAAGGCAGACCATCATTGATAATGGATTGTGCGGTTAGTAATGCGTGGCTAACACAACCTAGTTTAATTCCTACCACCAAAACCACCGGTAATTGCTCTTGGATAACCCATTCGGCGTAAGGCCGCATGTCGTTCATCAACACACGCCAACCGCCACTTCCTTCAACCACCACGGTATCGGCTTTCGCGGATAAATGCTGCAAACCGCTGCTCATCACGCCGTAGTTGATGTCGTCGGTAGGCTGGGCGTGAAACACCTCTTCCAGGCAGGTGATAGGATTAATTTCTTGATACGACAACGGCATGGTTGAGGATGTCTGTAAAACCAAAGCGTCTTTATTGCGAAGGCCTTCGCTGGTTTCCTGACAGCGTGCGGCAACAGGCTTATAGCCGGCCACAGAGCGGCCTTGTGCAGCAAATGCCTGCAACAAAGCGCGGGAAACCACGGTTTTACCGACATCGGTATCCGTACCTGTAACAAATAAACGCGTTAACATGACTTAATTGCCCCGAGATGCACCGTTAACCAAAATATCACCGCAAAGACGGCGAAAGAGACGAACGGGAAAAGTCTAGAGGATGCCGGGGCGACGGGGCTTGAGGTAGCTCAACCTTTTGTCGTTAAACGATAAGAATTACTGATTGGTAATGAGGGTATATGGCCTATCCTTGCAACAACTGCACCAACAGAGAGCCGTTATATAACGCTTCTTTTACCAGCGCGGCACCCGGCATAGTGCCCTTATTGAAGAACTGCGTGGATTCTACCTTCACATGCTCACTGTAAGCCGGTAGCGATTGTTGGCGGATACAGGAGGCAATTGCCGGATGAAGAATGTCCGCCGCCCGGTTCAACGGTGAACCGACCAGAATTTTTTCCGGATTGAACAGATTGACCATGATAGCCAAAATCCGGCCTACGCTGTGTCCAACCCCAAGGATGATGTCTTTCGCGAGTTGATCACCCGCCATCGCGGCATCACACAACGACTCAACCGTCAGTGGTGCGCCATGCAGACTTGAACTCATCGACGTGCCAAGACGTTGCTGCGCGATTTCCAGCATGTTTTCGATACTGGCAACAGTTTCCAGGCAACCGTGGTTACCGCAGTAACAGCGTTTGCCATAAGGATCCACCTGAGTATGACCAATCTCAACCACGCTGTGGCTACCGGCGTGCAGGACTCTACCGCCAGTGATCACACCCGCCCCTACGTTGTGGTCGATCACCACCTGAATCACGTTTTGGCTGCCGCGTGATGCACCGTATAAGGCTTCGGCCATTGTCCAGGCGCTAATGTCGTGTTGCAGATAAACCGGCAGACCGGTACGCGTTTCCAGCGCCGGGCCTAAGGGCATGTCTTCTACGTCGTAAAATGGCATGCGGTGCACGACACCAGAAACAGCGTCAACCATGCCTGGCAGCGTAATAGCGATAGCCGTAAGCCGCTCAAGCTTGCTTTGATGACGAATGAAGAATTGGTCAACTTCACCAAGAATACGTTTTAACAGGGGGTCGGGATGCTCGGCGGCTAAAGGCAACAGCTCTTCGACCACCAATTTGCTGCTGATATCACGCAGCGCCAGCGTAATGGTGCCACGACTGATGCGAGCGGACAGATAGTGCCAGGCTTCAGTGTCCAGCACCAACCCCACTGCAGGACGGCCACGGCTGCCGACTTCTTGGTATTCGGTTTCTTTAACCAGGTGCGCTTCCAGCAGTTCGCGAACGATTTTGGTGATACTGGCGGGGGCGAGCTGCGCGCGTTTGGATAATTCAATACGCGAAATGGGGCCCAGTTGATCGATTAACCGATAAACTGCCCCTGCATTTGTTTGCTTGATTTGATCAATATGCCCAGGCTGCCCAACAGCAATCACAAACCTGCTCCTACTATTTTTCGCGCTTCTAAATAAAGACTATCGGCTATGGTGGGGCTTTTGTAATACAGCGTCAACTATTTGATTCGTTATGTGATTTGCTGCACAAATTCACCCCACTTTCACTGCGGATTGTGTTTTATTTACCCAGCCAGACATTCAGGTTAACAGCAATGTCATTAGCGATTTGGCCGCTGCGGTCAATGGCCTTTGTCGATGGTGCACTAGCCACACTTCCGTCATTGCGTCCGGTTCTGCCAACGGCAAATATTGCACCCCGTCGATTTTAACGCGTGCGAAAGACGCCGGCAGAATAGAAATACCCAATCCGGAAGACACCAGACCGATAATGGTCATCGCCTCGCCAACCTCCTGCGTGATGTAAGGGGTGATCCCCGCTTTGGCCAGCAAGGATAAAATTTCGTCATGCAGCGCGGTGCCTACCTCACGTGAGAAAAACACGAAAGGCTCTTCAGCTAAATGTTGGAAGCGCAATGTGCCTGGTGCAACATAGGTTAACGGGTGCCCTTCCGGCACCACGGCCACCAACGGCTCACACAGCAAAAGCTGATGTTTCAATGCGTCTGGTAAACGCGTATTACGCATAACACCCAGATCCAGCTCACCATTGAGCAAGGGTTCGATCTGCTGTTTGGTGTTTACTTCGCGCATTTTAATATGCACCTGTGGGTGTTGTTGCCGAAAAGCCCGCAAGCTACGCGATACGACGCTGATAAAAGGGGCTGAAGACGTGAAACCTATGGTTAATTCCCCCAATTCCCCGCGCTCCAAACGGGCCGCTTTCTCCGCCGCCCGGCCGACCTGATCGAGTACCTGATAAGCTTCTTTCAGGAACATTTCTCCCGCCTGCGTCAGGCTGACATTGCGGTTGTTACGTGCCAACAAACGCGCACCAACCATTTCTTCTAACGCCTGGATTTGCTGACTAAGCGGTGGCTGTGAAATCCGCAAGCGCTCTGCTGCACGACCAAAATGCAATTCTTCCGCCACGGCGACAAAATAACGCAGGTGTCTCAACTCAATATTCATACTTTAAACATCTCAATTTTAATTATTAATATATTAGACAAAAAACTGCCCTCTCCCTATGATTTTGTTAACTCATTAAATGCTGATATATGCCCAATAGCTTTCAAGTTGCAGCCAGGCGCCCAGCTCGCACATCCCCAAACGCTTACTTGAGTAAGCGACTGGCGTAAGCGAATGCAGGTAACAACGCTGTAATTTGAAAGATGACGGGTATCAATCACACCAAGTTCGGTAAGGAAAAACTGTGACAACCCCTGTGCGTTCTACGGCCAGTATGCCGTCGACGCTAGCCGCCAACGACGATGCGGCTGCTGCGCCAAAAACCCAACGTTCCACCCTGAACAAGCTTCCCTACATCGAACGCGGAACACCGCAATTTATACGCGTCACGCTAGCGTTGTTTTCTGCCGGTCTGGCGACGTTCGCCTTGCTATATTGTGTGCAACCGATTCTGCCGGTTTTATCGCAAGACTTTGGCATCTCCCCCGCCGAAAGTAGCCTGTCATTGTCGGTTTCCACCGGCTTGTTGGCACTCGGCCTGATGTTTACCGGCCCACTCTCTGATGCCATCGGTCGCAAACCGGTCATGGTTGTGGCACTGCTGCTGGCGGCAATCTGCACCCTGATATGCGCCTTTATGACCAGTTGGCAAGGCATCCTGCTGATGCGTGCGCTGATAGGGCTTTCACTGAGCGGTGTCGCTGCCGTCGGTATGACCTATTTGAGCGAAGAGATCCATCCTAGCTTCGTCGCTTTTTCAATGGGGTTGTATATCAGCGGTAACTCGATCGGTGGTATGAGTGGTCGTTTGGTGACTGGGGTGCTGACCGATTTCTTCTCCTGGCGTGTGTCACTGGCCGTAATCGGATTATTTGCCCTGGCTGCCGCCTGTATGTTCTGGCGCATTTTGCCCGCTTCAACGCATTTTCGCGCAAGTTCACTGCGTCCACGCACTTTGCTGATCAACTTTCGTCTGCATTGGCACGACAAGGGGCTGCCATTGCTCTTCGCCGAAGGTTTTCTACTGATGGGCAGCTTCGTGACCATGTTTAACTATATCGGCTACCGCCTGTTGTCGGATCCTTACCATCTCAGCCAAGCAATTGTCGGCCTGCTGTCGGTGGTGTATCTGACCGGTTCATACAGCTCACCGAAAGCCGGTGCCATGACCAGCCGTTTTGGTCGCGGGCCCGTGCTGCTGGTTTCAACGCTGATTATGCTGATCGGTATTCTGATCACTGCCCTAGCTCCGGTAGCGGTTATTTTTATTGGCATGATGCTGTTCACTGCGGGTTTCTTTGCCGCCCACTCTGTCGCCAGTAGTTGGATCGGCCGTCGCGCTCGCCGGGCCAAAGGCCAGGCATCCTCGCTTTATCTGTTCTGTTACTACGTAGGTTCCAGCGTAGCGGGGACACTTGGCGGCGTTTTCTGGCACAGTTTCGGCTGGAATGGCGTAGTCGCGTTTATCAGCGTGATGTTGCTGCTGGCTTTATTGGTCGTACATTACCTGAAGAAATTACCGGAAGCCGCACGCATTTAATCCTCTGTTCATCGCCTGCCTGTGATTAATTCACGCAGGCGGTGACCTTGATTCCCCTGTCAGACTTGGACTACGCGAGGTTAAATTCACCACAGTGGCTGATGTTGCCCTTTTGTTTGCTGTTCTCTTATTGTATGTTGTAACTAAAATGAGAGGTGAATAATGGACAAGTACGGTTTAATCAGCAGGATGAATGCTTGTTTCAATGAGCTGGAACAGGCGCTGGCCGCTCTCCACCAGCAGATCCTTCCTCTGCGATTGTTGGCTGGGCGGGTGTTCAGTTTGCCGGAGATCGAAAAAGGCAAAGAGCATGTGACAGTGGAGCAGATCGCTGTCGAACAGCACCTTGGCCAAACTGCGCGTGATTTAGCGCTAGAGCACTTCCAACGGCTGTTTATCCACCACAACAAGCATAATGTCAGCAGTAAAGCGGCGGTACGCCTGCCCGGCGTGATCTGCCTGGCGGTGGAACAACCGGAATACCTGAGAATACAAGAGCACGTTGCTTTGATTAACCGGCTCAAGGCCGAGTTGGAGCAGATTATTACCGTCGACTCCGGCCTGGCACCGGAACAACGTTTTGACTTTGTTCACACTCACCTGCATGGCCTGATCACCCTCAGCGCCTATCGTACTCTTACCGTTTTGACGAACCCGGATTCGGTTCGTTTCGGCTGGGCCAACAAGCATATTATCAAGAACGTGAAACGCGACGACATTCTGGCTCAGTTGGAAAAAAGTCTGAAGGCTGGCCGCGCAGTCCCGCCCTATAATCGCGAGCAATGGGCCGAATTGGTCAGCCGCGAGATCGATGACGTCAGCCGTCTGCCACAGCAAGCGGCGCTGAAAATCAAACGCCCGGTAAAAGTACAGCCTATCGCACGGGTTTGGTATCAACCGCAGCAAAAGCAGGTGCAACACCCCTGCCCGCTGCCGCTAATTGCCCTGTGTCAGGTGGAACACGGTGCCAAAGTGCCAAAAATTGGCGAATTGCTTAATTACGACGCCGCTGCGGTCAAACACAAATACAAGCCAGACGCAAAACCGCTACGACTGCTGGTTAAACGACTGCATCTTTATACCGACGTCCCTACTCGCTGAGGTTGTAAACTCGCAGACGGTGGCCGTCCGGGTCGATGGCGACAAAGCTGTAACCAAAATCCAGCGTCACGGGTGGCTGAATTATCTCAAGTCCTTGTTCATGCCACTGCTGGTAAAGCGCATCCACTTGTTGCGACTCTTCACACATAAAGCCGATTTCTCCGCCACCACCGGTAACCGTTGCGGCAGGTTCCACGGTATGTTTCGACCACATCGCCAATTTGAAGCCGTTACTCAGCACAAACAGCGCAAAGGTTGGAGAAAGTTCCACCGGTGCCAACCCCAATAACCGGCGGTAAAAAGCAGCACTCTTTTCTGGATTATCAACGTACAGGAGGGTCATATTCGGCGTTGTCATCGTACTCACCTTATGGCTGAAGGGAACCGACTGGCTCCCGATAACCCAAGGCTAAACGTGTCTGCTGACAGTTTTTGGCAGCAGTGATGATTTACTGCGGAGGGATCCCATGAGCCTCATGCCACTCTTTCATCAACAAGCGGCGGCCTCTCGGATAGCGCTGCACCATTGGCGTCGCCCGGTGAATGCGGTCGAGACGGAAATGGCGAAATGACTGGCGTAGCTCGCACCAGGCAACCAGCATTCGCGTCTGTTCAAAATACCCCAGCGCAAATGGCCAAAGAATACGTTCACTGACCTTACCATCGCGATCACAGTAATCCACCGCGAGTTTACGCTCCTGACGGATGACGCCACGAATCAGCACCAGCGTCTCATCGGCGACTTTCACTAAATCCATCGGGCCAATCAGTAACGTGCTGGACTCCAGCTCATCGCGCAGCGCCGCAGGCAATACGTCGGCGATTTTCGCCAACGCGTTATTGGCTGCCCCCGCCAGTTGACTGTCACCACGGCGACCTACCCAGCGCATCCCCAAGACCAGCGCTTCTATTTCTTGTTGTGAAAACATCAGCGGTGGCAACATAAAACCAGGCCGCAGCACATAACCGACACCCGCCTCGCCGACTATCTCAGCCCCTTGCTGTTGCAACGTGGCAATATCGCGGTACAGCGTACGCATACTGATCTTCATTTCCTGCGCTAACGCATGGCCGGTAACCGGGTAGCGATGCCGCCGCAGTATCTGCATCAGATCGAGTAAACGCTCGGTACGTGACATCTATTTCTCTCCATAAAAAAGGGCTTACCTTAAGTAAGCCCTGCGCCATTGAGACAATCAATTACTTCTTCATACTTCCAACCATCTCTTCCGGGCGTACCCACAGATCAAACTGTTCTTCTGTCAGGTAACCCAGTTTCAGCGCCGATGCCTTCAGGGTCAGTCCTTCTTTGTGCGCTTTTTTAGCGATTTCTGCGGCTTTGTCATAGCCAATATGCGTATTCAGCGCAGTCACCAACATCAATGACTCATTCAGCAACTGGCTGATACGATCACGATTAGGTTCAATACCCACCGCACAATGCTCGTTAAAGCCTTGCATGCCGTCGGCTAACAGGCGAATGGACTGCAAATAGTTGTGGATCACCATCGGGCGGAACACGTTCAACTCAAAGTTGCCAGAGGCACCACCAATATTCACCGCGACGTCGTTGCCCAGAACCTGAGCGCACAACATGGTCATCGCTTCGCACTGAGTCGGGTTCACCTTACCCGGCATGATAGAGCTGCCCGGTTCGTTTTCAGGGATGGAGATTTCACCAATGCCACAACGTGGGCCGGATGACAGCCAACGCACATCGTTAGCAATTTTCATCAGCGAAGCTGCCAACCCTTTGAGTGCACCGTGGCCGTGTACCAACGCATCACAGGTTGCCAGTGCTTCAAATTTGTTGGGTGCCGTGACAAACGGCTGTTGCGTCAGATCGGCCAGCGCCTTGGCAACCCGAACGGCATATTCCGGATGTGTATTCAGCCCGGTGCCCACGGCGGTGCCGCCCAACGCCAGTTCGCAGATATGTGGAATGCTGGCTTCAATATGGTGCAGATTATGTGTCAACATCGCTGCCCATCCGGAAATTTCCTGGCCGAGCGTCAGCGGCGTGGCGTCCTGTAGATGGGTCCGGCCTATTTTAACGATATCGCGGAAAGCATCCGCTTTATCGCTTAAGGTTTTATGCAGCACTTTCAATTCGGGGATCAGATGCTCACGCACAGCAATCACAGCTGCGACATGCATCGCGGTCGGAAACACGTCGTTGGAACTTTGGCTCTTGTTGACGTCGTCATTCGGGTGCACCCGCCGCTCTTCGCCACGTACGCCCCCCAACAGCTCGCTGGCACGATTAGCTAACACCTCATTCATGTTCATGTTGGTCTGGGTGCCAGAGCCGGTCTGCCAGATTGACAAAGGGAATTCATCGGTATGCTGGTCCGCCAGCACTTCATCGGCGGCGCGGATAATCGCATTGGCCCGCTCGGCCGGCAGCAGTCCCAGGTCCATATTCACGCTGGCCGCGGCGCGCTTGGTCAATGCCAGCGCGTGAATCAAAGCGGTCGGCATCTTTTCAGAAGAAATGCGAAAGTGCTCCAGAGAACGCTGCGTTTGCGCGCCCCATAGCCGATCTGCCGGCACTTCGATAGGTCCCATAGAGTCTTTTTCAATACGAACGGCTGCCATCACGATCTCCTTAGTACAATTCCTAAAAATGTACGATTACGCCAACGTGCTCAAGCCCGCCGGCACACCCATCCAGTATAGTGACATAATAACTATTCGCATTAAGAGAGTTGCCTCACAGCATTTTTCCCCCATTGTCATAGACAGTGTGCGGGCATTATTTTCTGACAGCCTATTCCCGCCTCTTTTTTGGACCTGACACCACTGAATAATAAAAAAGCGCCATCTGGCGCTCTTAATATTTAGGTCTTATTACAGTATTAATGGTGGTGTTGATTATAGGCGTTAATTCTTTGGTCTTGCAGATGGTTGATTTCATCGTAGGCATCCTGACGCTCATTATGACGATAAACTCCCACACCGACAGCACCGGCCACCGCAGCGACTGGATGAGCGACCGTGGTTGTTGCCACCGGCGCGGCAGTCACCACCACAGGTGCTGGTGTCACAACCACCGGCCGCGGTACAACGACCACCGGACGTGGTGCCACGATCACCGGTCTGGGCGCGACCACCACGGGCCTGGCAACGCCATAACCATAAGCATGGGTAACAACAACAGCCGCATTAGCACCCGAAGTGCACAGAGCCAGAGCCAGTAAAAGTTTTTTCATTAGCGCCTCAGCGTAAGTAATTATCAAAGAGTCGGTTTATTGGTGTGCACTGTATAGCGACGCTGTTAGGCAATTTAAGCCATTTGTGTGATTGCAGATGAAATCGAAATAATTAAGATGAAAGATATATTCACCCGGTAATAATTCACGTCAAAAAACACAGATTGAAATATATTGGAGGAAAACACTGCGCCCATAATATTTATTTTGGTATGCATATCAGATTTAAACTGTGCCGTAGCAACACACTTTTTTTTCCGCCTCCCCCGCGCTCTGTTGTGCCACCGCAGTCTTTGCCAAGGGATATGGGAATTGTGACTGTTGGTGCTCTCACGTTATACTTTGCTCGCCGCGGGGCAGCGGCACAGATGAGCCACATGTTTGATCACACACCACTTTCGCGCTGTCGTTCGGGTGTAGGATGGGGCTCACCTAATTTGTTTGTTTTAGCCTTTTATCCCTTCTGGCTTTCAAATGGCAGCGTGAAAACCAAAGGGGATAAATCAGTCAGCTACTTACCGTCACCCGGCGGCGAACGTAAAGGATGTTTATCAAGATGCAAAAAATGATCAACGCAGTGCAAAACTATGCGTGGGGCAGTCACGACGCATTAACGCAGCTGTATGGTATCGCCAACCCACAAGGGTTACCGATGGCCGAGCTGTGGATGGGCGCTCATCCGAAGAGCAGCTCACGCGTAGCAGGTACCGACGGCAATTTGCGCTCACTGCGCGATGTCATTGATGAAGATCAGTCCAAGCAGTTGGGCACCGACGTCGCCCGCCGTTTTGGCGAGTTGCCGTTCCTGTTTAAAGTGCTGTGCGCCGATCAGCCGCTGTCGATTCAAGTGCATCCAAGCAAGTCCGCAGCTGAAATGGGTTTTGCTAAAGAAAACGCAGCGGGCATTCCTTTGGATGCGGCCGAGCGCAATTATAAAGATCCCAATCACAAGCCTGAACTGGTGTTTGCCCTGACACCATTCCTGGCGATGAACGGCTTCCGTGAATTGTCCGATATTGTTTCCCTGTTGCAGCCACTTGCCGGTGCACATCACGATATTGCGGCGTTCTTGCAACAACCTGACGTCACCCACTTGTCAGCGCTGTTTGCCAGCCTGTTGGCGATGAGCGGCGAGCAAAAAGCGCTGGCACTCGGCGTACTGAAAGCCGCGTTGAACAACCAACAGGGTGAACCTTGGGATACCGTGCGCTTTATCGCAGGTTTCTACCCGGAAGACAGCGGCTTGTTCTCACCATTGCTGCTGAACGTGGTTCAGCTCAAGCCAGGTGAAGCCATGTTCCTGTATGCCGAAACCCCACACGCCTATCTGAAAGGCGTTGCACTGGAAGTAATGGCCAACTCGGACAACGTACTGCGTGCCGGTCTGACACCAAAGTTCATTGATATCCCAGAATTACTGGCTAATCTACAGTTCCGCCCGCAACCCGCTGCCGGCCTGCTGACTGAGCCACAAAAACGCGGCGATGAGCTATTCTTCCCTATCCCGGTTGACGATTTCGCGTTCTCATTACACGATCTTTCCGCCAATCCACAGGCGCTGAAACAAAATAGCGCAGCTATCTTGTTCTGCGTTGACGGCGAAGCCGTGCTAACTAAACAAAACCAGCAATTGGTACTGAAACCGGGTGAATCCTGCTTTATCGGCGCGTTTGAATCGCCGGTTAGCGTCAGTGGTTCGGGCCGAATCGCCCGTGTTTATAACCTGTTGTCGTAAACGCTCGGTAAATTTCCGCAAATTGGTTGCTGAAAGAGTGGCTTACCTTCACAATTAAACGCCTGCGGGCGTTTTTTTATTGGCCCAAACTTGCCCATCCATCTGCTTAAGACAGATGGCTTAATAAGGATGAACAGAACTATGAAAAAATCGTTAGTCGCTGTTAGCGTCATTGTGGTTCTTGGCGCAGCATGGACCGGGGCTTCCTGGTACACCGGCAAACTGATCGAACAACGGATGGGTGAAGTGGTTGATAACGCCAACAGCCAACTCAAAGCCTATCTGCCAAAAGCCGGTGTCAAACTGGGTTATGAAAATTACCAACGTGGTATCTTCAGCAGCAAAATTCGCTATGTCCTGCGCGCTGACGGCAGCGTTACGACTGACGATGCTCCCCTGAAAGCCGGTGACGAAGTCGCGTTCATGGAAACCATCGACCATGGTCCCTTCCCGTTGGCCCAGTTAAAGAAATTCAACCTGCTGCCAAGCATGGCATCGGTACATACCGAACTGGAAAACACCCCAGCAACCAAAGGCCTGTTTGAGATCACCAAGGGCAAATCGTTGTTCACCGCTGAATCACGCATTTCTTACTCAGGCGATACCTCGTCTGCTATTGACGTGATCCCGCTGGAATATCAAAAAGACAAGTCAGCACTGAAGTTCAGCGGTGCGACCATCAATGCCGATGTATCACGCGATATGAAAGCCATCACCCTGGACGCCAGCAGCGACAGCGCCGTGATCAGTGGCCCGAACCAGTTTGGTCAAATCGAACAAGTCCAGTTGCAGGGCGCTACGCTGAAGAGCAATACCCACGCGGGTCAGTTCGATCTCAGCCTGGGTAACCAGAATATGGCCGTGAAACAGGTCAAGGTTGCCGTTGACGGTAAAGAAACCCTGACGCTGGACGGCTTTAAATTAGCAAGTCAATTCGGTGAAAAAGACAGTAATCTGAACGGCCAGATCGATTACACCATGGACGCGTTGAAGATCCAAAACAGTGACTTCGGCTCCGGTAAGTTGACGTTGAAAATCGACAAACTGGATGCAAAATCACTGAAAGAGTTCGCCGACCGTTACAACCAACAAGCGATGGTAATGCTGCAACAGGCACAAACGATGGATCCTGTCGCCTATCAGCAACAAACCACCGATATCCTGCTGCAAAACCTGCCGCTGTTGTTGAAAGGCAACCCGACCATTAGCGTCGCACCGTTGAGCTGGAAAAACAGCAAGGGTGAAAGTACCTTTACCCTGAACCTGGACCTGACCGACCCTGCACAAGCAGGCTCTCCGGCAGAGTCGCCAGACCAACTGATTGCGCGTTCAGTGAAAAAACTGGATGCGAACCTGAGCATTCCTGTCGCGATGGCAACTGAAACCACCTCACAAACTGCGTTACTGCAGGGCTACAGTGCCGAAGAATCTCAGAAACTGGCGCAGCAGCAGGTGCAAGGCTTGGCAGCAATGGGACAGATGTTCAAACTGACCACATTGAAAGACGGCGTGATCGGCAGCAGCTTCCATTACGCCGACAATCAGGTTGATCTGAACGGCAACAAGATGTCACTGCAGGAGTTCATCGGCACGTTCGGTCTGCTGGGTGCTCCAGCTGATGACGGTGCCCCGGCGCAGGACGCAGTGCCTGCTCCAGCCCAATAACTCTCTGTTCGCATAAGTTGGGGCCCGCTTGGCGGGCCCTTTTTTTATCGCTAAATCCCGTACACCGCATCGCGGATCTGCTGCGGATAGAGCCCACTCATTCCCTCAAATGCCGTGTTGGTCAACGCCACCACACTGAATGCCGTCTGCGGATCATAAAACCAACTGTGACCATACACGCCGCCCCATTGCAAAGTACCATTATGCTGTGGTGTCGCCGCCAACTGCGCGTCCACTAACACCGCGCCACCGAAACCAAAACCCCAACCCGGGCCCTGAATTTCGGCCTCTGCCCCAACATGAGGTTGGCGCATCAGTTCTGCTGTGGCCGGTTGTAAAATACCTTCGCGGCCGTTGCGCAATGTTTCCACCAGCCGCAACACGTCGTCAGCATCACCGACCATACCGGCTCCACCGGAGGCATAGGCCTGAGGATCACGCGCTCGTGAGGGCGATAATTCAATATCGAAGCCAAAACCTTCCGGCAATGCCAAGCGCATATCATCACGAATCGGCTCTGGACGGGCAGCCGTATCGTAATAAGCCGTTGCCAGATTGTCGGCATCGGTGGTGTAAAAACCGGTATTCTCCAATCCCAACGGGTGTGCAACCCAGTCATTGAATAACTGTGGCAATGGCTTACCCACCACCTGCTCCAGCACTGCCCCCAATACGTCGATAGACAGTGAGTAATTAAACTCGCGACCAGGTTCGGCCAACAAGTCCGCCTGCGCCAACAAGCGCAAGTTCTGCTCCAGCGTCAATGACGACAGCGCCATACCGTCTTGAATGCCCAAGCGCTGATATGCCCCATCTGTTGGCTGATTAAAGCGGTAACTCAACCCGGATGTGTGGCTCAGTAAATGGCGGATTTTAATCTCTGGGCAACGGCCGTCGGGCAGTATTGGCGTGAACCAAGGTAACCAGCGGCTGACCGCATCATCCAAACTCAGTTTTTGCTGTTCGATCATGCGCATCGCCGCCAAGGTGATGTAGGGCTTGGACACAGACGACAGCAGGAATTGTGTCTTACGCCGCATAGGTCGCTGTTGTTCACGGTCAGCGTACCCGTTGGCTTCAGCGTAAATGACTGTGCCATATTGCGCCACCAACACCACACTGCCGACGATACGCTCTTCTTCAATCGCCCGCAGGCTGACCGCCTGAACTCTTTCTGCTAATGACGGATTCACTGTCGACATGTTTTATTGCTCTCTGAGGGGTAATAAAATCAGTCTAATGTGATTATTATAAAATTAAATACCGGGTTACTTAACGAATCATTAAGCAGAGATTACCAATAGATGAGCTCACTGTTGCAGTTACTGCCATTTTTTGAAGCCGTGGCCCGGTTAGGCAGCTTTACCCAGGCGGCCAATCACCTTGGGGTCACCCCACCTGCTGTATCGCAAAACATTCAGGCTCTGGAAACACGTTTAGGTGTCCGGTTATTTAATCGTACCAGCCGGTCGGTTCGGCTGAGCGATGAAGGACGCCTGTTTTACCAGCGAGTGGCCCCGGCAATGGGACAAATAGACGTGGCTGCTGATGACGTCCGCAGCCTGCACGGCCGCCCTTCTGGTTTGTTGCGCATTACTTTGCCGCAGTTAGCCGCTTCATTATTAGTGATGCCCTATCTGGCGGAGTTTCTGACGCGTTACCCTGAGGTACAGCTCGAGCTGTTTACTGACGACCACTTTTCTGACTTGGTACTGGACAATTTCGATGCCGGTATCCGTATGCGTGCCATGGTGCAAAAAGACATGGTTGCGGTGCCTATCGACAATAACCAACGGCGTGTGATCATCGCCACACCGGGCTATCTGGCACAGCACGGCACTCCTCAGACACCGCAGGCCCTGAGCGAACATAACTGCCTGCGCTACCGTTTCCCCGGCAGCGGAAAATTTGAGCCCTGGTATTTCAGGCAGGACGGCGGGCAACTCACACTGGAAGCCAGTGGCAGCCTGATATTTAACGAAGACAGGCTGATTAAAGACGCCGTGCTCGCCGGCCTGGGCATCACCCAACGCTTTGCCAGTACCGTACAGCACGAGCTCAACAATGGGCAGTTGGTGGAAATTCTGGCGGATTACAGCAGTGACTTCCCCGGCTTTTTCATCTACTTTCCCGCCAATCGACACATGCCGCTCAAGCTACGGGTGTTTATTGATTTTATGCGTGAGAAGCGGGCTCAGCAGCACAACCCCAAGGCCTAAAGATAATGAAAAACAATCAACACATTGATAAATAACAATAAAAACAACCTTCATGTAACATGATGAATAAGATGGAAAATTATTTGACTGATCGTTCCACAATCAATACTATACGGCCTCAACTCATTTCAAGCCCCCCGATCCTCCATGAGTGCTGAAAAACCTATCTATCCAGGCCGTCCAAGACAGTTCGAAGATGAGGATGTCATTGATGCCGCCGTGGCCGTCTTTAGCGCCAATGGCTATGCTGGCACTTCTGCGCAAGATTTATGCAATGGGACCGGATTGGGGAGAGGAAGCTTATATAATGCCTTTGGTAGCAAACAAGCTCTGTATGAGCAGGCGTTGTTGCGCAGTCATGAGCACACTATGTCAGCACAACTAGCGATTCTCACACAACCGGGGTTAGTCAAAGAACGATTACGCACTCTTCTGCTATGGGGTATTGCCGAAGATCTCTCACAGCCCGAACAACATGATGCCATGGTCTTGTTCTCCGCGCTGGAACGAGGCAGTAAAGATGAAGCGGTCGCCAGTCTGAATCAAGAATATCGGCAACGCCTGGAACAAACACTGGTCGCCGTGTTTATCGAAGGCCAACAGAACGGAGAGCTCGGTACCCGCGCATCGGCAATTGAAATGGCCAGAGGCTTTATGGCCGGTTATTACGGTTTACGTGTGTTGAATAAAAACATTTCGGATAGAAATACCCTCGAAGATGTCGTCGCTGGCCTGTTAATCAACTTATAAAACAAAAATAAAAAAACCACCCATTTTATTAATTATTTTTGTAACGATCATTCAAATACCAGGAGAATATTAACACTATGCCGTTAGCAGTGTATGTTTTGGGGCTGTCTATTTTTTCACTTGGCACGGCCGAATTAATGGTGGCAGGCATGATGTCTACCTTATCCGAAGCCTTTGGGATCACCGTAGGTGAAGTCGGTCATTTGATCTCTTATTATGCCTTTGGTGTCATGTTGGGTGGTCCTGTATTAACCTATTTTTTCCTCAAGTTTAAAGCCCCCTATCGAACCACATTATTGTGGCTATTATCTCTGTATGTCGTCGTGCAAGGTTCGAGCGCCTTTATCTCGGATTACTCCCTTTTAGTTGCGATCCGAATTGTGACGGGCGTTTTGTGTGCTGGATGTTTGAGTCTCTCGCTTGCAACAAGCATGGCGTTAGTGCCTATCGAACATCGCCCTCGCGCCGCTTCGGTTGTCATCGCTGGTTTTATGGTATCCAACGTTTTCGGCGTCCCGCTTGCAACCATCATTGATCAACACTGGGGCTGGCGTATAAGCTTTGGTCTGGTTGCCGTTCTGGTTTTCATCTGCCTGCTCGCCCTGGCTCGCCTGTTACCTTCTTTGGCCGCAGGTGGAACGCTAAAAATGGCAGAGGAACTCAACGCATTTAAAAATAAAGCCTATTGGAAAGCCTGCACAACAAGCTGTTTAATTCTGGGTGCTAGCTTTGCGGCATTCAGTTACTTTGTCCCTGTATTGGTCGATGTAAGCAATTTTAGTATGCAAGCCGTGCCCTTTATTTTAATGCTTTATGGATTAGCCAATATCGTGGGCAATATGATAACGGGCCGACTGGCATATCGTCACAGCCTGGCGATTATGGTCGTAGGATTAACGATTCTGAGTCTGTCTTTATTGGGCATGGCGTTATTCGCGGAATATCAAGCAATCGCTATTATCGCAGTAATTCTGATTGGGTTATCCGGCGTACCAATGAATCCTGCCATGATGGCGAGAATTGTCAGCGTAGCTCATCCGGGACCAATGGTTAATGCCGTGCATACCTCGGTCATTAATATTGGTTTAGGTGGTGGCTCCTATTTTGGCGGTATGGCGATCGCATCAGGTTATGGTTTGCGTTCAGCATTGTGGATTGGGATGGTATTAGCCATATTGGCATTAACCTCCGTTTTACCTTATTTGCGTAACGGTAAACAAGGCTGGAGTTAATATAAAAACAGGGGCGCCACGGCGCCCCTGTGGTGATCACGGCTTATCTAGTAGCTGAACAATGCGGTAGGTCGCCGCAACCCGATCATCATTCGGGAACCATTTGTTAGCCAGCATCACCACAGCGATTTTTTGCGATGGGATGAATACAGCGTAGGTTGAGAAGCCGCCTGTCGAGCCGGTTTTGTTATACCAACTGGCGGCCTGTTCCTGTTGTGGTGGCGTGATAGCCGTTGCTGGGGTGCCGTTCATGATCATCCCCGCGTTGTTGCCTTCGGTCAGGCGAGCTAAATCGACCGGGTAAGCATAATTTTCCCACATCAAATCTTGGGTGAAAACCCCTGCCTTGTAGTAACCGACATGAGTCGCTGCAAGTGCGCTACGCCATTTTTCTGTCACTTTAATCTGTTGCAGGTTGGCGTCCAGGTAACGGATCAGATCGCGGGCGTTGGACTTGATACCGTAGGATTCAGCGTCCAACGGACCTGGATTGACACGCACCGGTTTATCTTGCTTGTCGTAGCCCTGTGCATAATTGGCCATTTGAGCGGTAGGTACATGGATATAGGTATGCGTCATGCCCAAGGCCGGCAGCAAAGTCTTTTCCATCGCTTGAGCAAACGGCTGGTTGAGGCTTTTCGCCGTGATCATCCCCAGCATGCCAATACCCAGGTTCGAATATACGCGCGTGCTACCTGCCGGGTGCTGCGGTTGCCAGTTTTTATAATAAGCCATCAGTTGTGTGTTGTTGGTTACCTCATCGGGCACAAACAATGGCAATCCGGAAGTGTGCGTCGCCAGGTTCAGCAAGCTGACATGGTCAAATGCGCTACCGCGCAGTTCAGGCAGATAACGACTGGCTGGCTCAGAGAACGACAGTTTGCCCTCATTTTGCGCATACGCGGCCAGTGTGGCAGTGAAAGTCTTGCTCAATGACCCAATCTCAAACAGCGTTTGGTTGGTGATCGGTTTACCTGTCTGTTTGGACGCAACGCCGTAGTGATAGAACTGCTGTTTTCCCCCCACCGACACGGCGATTGCCATGCCCGGCACACCGTACTTCTGCATCAATGGTTGAACGATGGCGTCAATGTCTGCTTTATCGGCAGCATGGCCAGCAGGCAGGATCAATGTGGCGAGCAGCGCGGCTGCCAGGCGATTTATTTTCATCATGTAAAAGCTCATGGGTTGCAGGGTATCGGCCGATGACAAAAGATTTTGTTGTCATTCAACACGCGAATATCCTTGGATGGTGATGTGATTCCTTTTCTGACTGCGTGATTACCGCAACAGCTGCGCAAAATATCGTGGTTTAGCCTTGAGTTGACAAGCGATAATAATTTCAGCCAGCATAAAGAAAAACTTATGGCTAACATTATGCGCAACCGACTTCCCCTGAATGCCCTGCGAGCGTTTGAATCTTCCGCTCGTCATCTGAACTTTACGCGCGCTGGGTTGGAACTGAGTGTGACCCAAGCCGCTGTCAGTCAGCAGGTACGCACACTCGAACAACAGTTGGGTATTCAGCTGTTCCGCCGCCTGCCGCGTGGGCTGGATCTGACCGAGGAAGGACAGGCACTGCTGCCAATATTGACGGATGCTTTTGACCGCATTGAATCAGTGTTGCAACAGTTTGAAGGTGGGCATTTCCATGAGGTGCTGACAGTCGCCGTGGTCGGTACCTTTGCCGTCGGTTGGCTAATGCCCCGCCTGGCAGCCTTCAGAGAAGCACACCCGTTTATCGATTTGCGGGTGCTGACCAATAACAACCTGGTCAATCTGTCGGCTGACGGGATGGATTTTGCTATCCGCTTTGGTGAGGGCCGATGGCCGGCAACCCATAACGTTAAACTGTTTGATGCACCACTGACGGTGTTATGCCCACCCGATGTCGCTGAACGCCTGCACACACCGCAAGACCTGCAAAATGAGCGGCTGATGCGTAGTTACCGCAAAGACGAATGGGAATGCTGGTTCACCGCAGCAGGGATCACACCGTGGCGTATTAACGGCCCGGTGTTCGATTCGTCTCGGCTGATGGTGGAAGGCGCAATTCACAGCAGCGGTGTAGCGTTAGCCCCGGCACGTATGTTTACCCGAGAACTCCGGGAAGGCGTCTTGCAACGCCCCTTCGCCGCCGAAGCGAATCTGGGTGGGTATTGGCTCACCCACCTGAAATCACGCGATATGACGCCAGCGATGAAAATGTTTGTCAGTTGGCTGCTGCAACAGGCCAACGATGAGCAGGATTGAGATCAGGCCGAGCCGCGTTTGATCAGCATCGGTGGCAGGATGACGTTTTGCGGCGGCAGTTCGGCATCCGTAATCCGCTGTAGCAGGCGTGAAGCGGCACTGCGGCCAACTTCCCGTGCCGAACTGGAAACCAATGTCAACGGCGGCTCGGTCAGTTCGGCTTCGGGCACGTCGCCAAAACCAATCAACGCCACCTGCTGACCGTAGTAGGTGTCTACCCCTTCCGAACCAATACTGCGCCCACTGCGCACGATACCAAAGTAGGCGCCCAACGCGACCGATGCCTTATGGCAAACCAGAGCGCTAATATTCGGGTGTTGCCGCAGCAAACGTTCAGCCGCTTCAGCCGCCGCACGCTGATGGCAGTCACACTCAATAATCCAATCGGAGCGGAAAGGCAGGCCATACTGTACCAGCGTGGAACAAAACCCTCCGAGTCGTTCGGCACGGGTCAGAGAACTGCTTTCACCGCCCAGATAAGCGATTTGGCTGTGCCCACGTTTGATCAAGAATTCAGTCGCCATTTTGGCCGCTTGCATGTTGTCGGGCCGCACTACGTCAACCCCTTCGAGCCCATTGGAGCGTGCTGCACAGACCAAAGGCACCCCCTGTTCTGCCGCTTTTTCCTTCAGCCCTTCGGCCAGACGGACGCCCCCCGCCAGCACAATGCCGTCCACCCCGTGCTCTAGCAGAGTATCAAAACACCGCATCAACCCCTTACCGTCACGGCCACTTTGAGTAAGAAACAGCACTTTGCCATGCGCCTCAAGTACCTCGCTCAAGCCCGCCGTCATTTCTGCGTAAAAGGGCTCGCATATATCACGCAGAATCAGTCCAATCACGCCCGACTCTCCGCCGCGCAGTGTCGCAGCCTGGCGGTTACGCACATAGCCCAAGCGTTCAATCGCCTGATTCACCCGTGCCACGGTGGTAGATGAGATACGCCCTTTGCCACTGAGCACCAACGAAACCGTGGTAACAGAGACACCGGCTTGCTGGGCGACATCGGTGATGGTGATTTTTTTGATGGTCATAACCTCTGCGAGCCCGATCCTGGGCATTTTGTCCCCATCGTCTTACACGGCTTAGCAAGGCCGTGAAAGACAACGGAATATGTCTCTTGAAACAAATGGTATACCGAATCTGTTTGGCCAGTAAAACGTTTTACTGACATCACCATTGTCACCGCAAAGCGTACGCTGGAATTGTGATTAGCGGCGCATTTTTGCTAGGTAAAACGTTTTATCTTATTTTTACCTAACAGGGTACACATTACTTTTGCACGCTTTTTCGCCAGGAGCAGCCGGTTATGCCAGCATCTAAAAAACAAAAAATAACGCTTTGGGAGTTTTTCCAAAGTCTGGGCAAGACATTCATGCTGCCCGTCGCCTTGCTGTCGTTCTGCGGCATCATGCTGGGGATCGGCAGTTCGCTGAGTAGCCGCGATGTCATCACCCTACTGCCGTTTATTGGTCATCCTGCCTTTCAGTTACTGTTCACCTGGATGAGCAAGATCGGCTCCTTTGCCTTCAGCTTCCTGCCTGTGATGTTCGCCATTGCCATTCCGTTGGGCATGGCGCGTGAAAACAAGGGGGTTGCCGCCTTCTCCGGTTTTGTCGGGTTCGCCGTATTGAACCTGGCGACCAACTTTTACCTGACTACCACCGGCATTTTACCTACGACCGATCCGCTAGTGCTGAAAGCCAACAACATCCAGAATATCCTCGGTATTCAATCTATTGATACCGGGATTCTGGGTGCGGTGATCGTCGGGATTATCGTTTATCTGCTGCATGAGCGTTTCAATACCATTCGCTTACCGGATGCACTGGCGTTCTTCGGTGGCACCCGCTTTGTACCTATCGTCACGACCGTCGTGCTGGGCCTGTGTGGGCTGGTTATTCCGCTGATCTGGCCGTGGTTTGCCGCAGGTATCAACGGTCTGGGCTGGGTGATTAATGGTGCTGGTGCTTTTGGGCCGATGATTTTCGGCACTGGCGAGCGACTGTTGTTGCCGTTTGGGTTGCATCACATTCTGGTGGCGCTGATCCGCTTTACCGAAGCGGGCGGCACACTGGATGTCTGCGGTCATACCGTTAGCGGTGCACTGACTATCTTCCAGGCACAGCTTTCCTGCCCGACCACGACCGGCTTTGCCGAAAGTGCGACCCGCTTCCTGTCACAGGGCAAGATGCCAGCCTTTCTCGGTGGGCTGCCAGGTGCGGCATTGGCGATGTACCACTGTGCCAAACCGGAAAACCGCCATAAAATTAAAGGCCTGCTGATTTCCGGCGTGGTAGCCTGCGTGGTCGGCGGTACAACCGAACCGATCGAGTTCTTGTTCTTGTTTGTCGCACCTTTCCTGTACCTCATTCACGCCATTCTAACCGGACTGGGCTTTACCGTAATGGCACTGCTGGGAGTAACCATCGGCAATACCGACGGCAATATTATCGACTTTGTCGTCTTCGGCATCCTGCACGGCACCGCCACAAAGTGGTATTTGGTCCCCCTTGTCGCCGCCATCTGGTTCGCTGCCTATTACGCCATTTTCCGCTTCTCCATTCAGCGCTTTAATATCAAGACACCGGGCCGCGAGAGCGAAACGGCTGGTAGCCAAAGCGCACCTGTGGGCTCAGTCGGCAAGTCAGGCTACAACGTGCCCGCTATTCTGGCGGCACTGGGTGGGAGTGAGAATATTATTTCACTGGATAACTGCATCACCCGTTTGCGTCTGTCGGTCGACGATATGACCAAAGTGGATGACGCCGCGCTAAAAGCCCATCGCGCCATTGGCGTGGTACACCTCAATGAACACAATCTGCAGGTGGTGATCGGCCCGCAGGTGCAATCGGTGAAAGATGAATTAGACTCACTGATAGCTGCAGCACAACCTGCTGCACCCTTGCAGGGAGCATCACATGTTTGATTTCTCTACCCCGGTCGACCGGCACGGCACTTGGTGCACGCAATGGGATTACATCGCCGACCGTTTTGGCAGCGATGACCTGCTGCCGTTCACTATCTCCGATATGGATTTTGCCACCGCCCCCTGCATTATTGAGGCGCTGCAACAGCGCCTGCAGCATGGCGTACTCGGCTACAGTCGCTGGCAGCATGAAGATTTCCTTGGTGCAGTCCGTCACTGGTATCAGCAGCGGTTTAATACCCCCATCGATACCAACATGGCGGTCTATGGGCCATCGGTGATTTACATGGTGGCACAATTGATTCGCCAGTGGTCGGCACCGGGTGAATACGTGGTCACTCATACCCCCGCTTATGACGCTTTTTATAAGGTAATCCTCGGGAATCAGCGTCAACTGCTGGCCTGTCCCCTGCATAAAAACGGCAATGATTGGCAGTGTGATATGGCGCACCTGGAAGCCTTGTTGGCACGGCCTCAAACCAAAATTTTGTTGCTGTGCAGCCCACATAACCCGACCGGCAAAGTGTGGCGCGTAGAGGAACTGCAACACATGGCGGAGCTCTGTGAGCGCCACGATGTGCGTGTGATCAGCGATGAAATCCATATGGATATGGTATGGGGAAAACAGCGTCATACCCCGTGGAGCCAGATCGCAACCACTCCCTGGGCATTGCTGACATCGGGTTCCAAGACCTTCAATATTCCGGCTCTGACCGGCGCCTACGGTTTTATCAGCGAGGACACTGCTCGTGATGCCTACACTCAACAGTTGAAGGCCCGCGATGGGTTATCGTCACCCGCCGTGTTAGCTGTAGCAGCGCATATTGCCGCATATCGCCACGGAGAACCCTGGCTGGATGCATTACGCGATTACCTGCAGGCCAATCTTACCTACGTTGCAGAGCGATTGAATCAGGCATTCCCTGTACTGGGCTGGCAACCACCGCAGGCGACCTATCTGGCCTGGATCGATCTGCGGCCGTTAGGTATTGACGATCGTCAGTTACAACAGGTGCTGATTGAGCGCGAGAAAGTCGCCATCATGCCCGGTTTCACCTACGGTGAAGAAGGCCGTGGTTTCCTACGCTTAAACGTCGGCTGTCCGCGCAGTAAGGTTGAAGCCGGGATGGACAAGCTGATTAGCGGACTGACGTTTGTGCTGGCACAGGCTTGATATACCCGCACGGTTAACTCCCTCTCCTTTAGGAGAGGGAGACATATCACTCGGAACCCAGTGCAAGCTTAGGCCAAGAGTTGGGGGATATCCGCCAGCCGGTGATACACCGCAAGACCACGCTCATTGGCCAACCGCACGTCATTGTCAGCCCCTGCCGACGCCCCTTCAATACGATAAACCGCCTGACACTGAGCAATCAGACGGTGGGCAACCGGATAAAGGTATTCTTCGCAAATAGCATCGCCATGCTGCGTAGAACCTGCCGCTGCTGCCAAGGGCAGTGCCAACCACTCGCCAATCACTGGCACATGACCACGCTGATACACCTCAAGCGCGGCCTGCTCCAATCGTTGCAAATTAGCGGCAATACGTTGGGGTTCACCATCCGTGCCGCTACGATAAGGACCGGCAATCAAAATCAGTTGAGCTTTCATCATATTTTGTCCAGCGTGTGATTCAGAGCAACAAACTGCAATAGCATAATGGTTTTAGCATCAACGATTACCCCCTGCCGAATTGCCTGCAACGCTTCCGTTAACGGCAGTTCCAGCACTTCAAGATCCTCGCCTTCGGCTTCCACTCCACCACCATCACCGACCCGGCTGTCTGCGTGGTATTCACCAACAAAGAAATGTAATTTCTCGGTGACCGAACCGGGACTCATGTAAGCCTCGAATACTTTTTGCACATTTTGCACGAAATAGCCGGTTTCCTCTTCTGCTTCGGCACGAATGCGTTCTTCCGGCGATGCATTGTCCAACAGACCAGCAGCGGCCTCGATCAGCATGCCATCATGGCCATTGACGAACACCGGGAAACGGAACTGGCGCGTCAACACCACGGTTTGCGCCTGCCGGTTAAACAACAAAATAGTCGCACCGTCACCGCGATCGTAGGTTTCACGGCTCTGTCGTTGCCATACACCATCACGTCGTAAAAAATCAAAGGTGGTCTTTTTCAGCAGATACCAGTCATCGGACAGCACTCGGGTTTCAACAATACGAACCCGATCTTGGGTAGCAGTCATGTTGGTTAACTCCACAGGCAGGAAAGGAAATTGATACTATCGTGCAATTTCGTGTATGATCAAGATATTTCGTGCAGAGTAAATTTAACGGGGAAACGCCATGCTTACCAGCCAACGTAAAAAGATCATTCTGGAAAAACTGGCCCAAGACGGACAGGTTCTGGCCAAACAACTCAGTGAAATGTTTGGGTTATCTGAAGACACACTGCGACGCGATCTACGCGAACTGGACAGTGAAGGTTTGCTGCAACGCGTACACGGCGGGGCGCTGCCGGTCTCCCCTGCCATTGCTGCCTTTGCCGAAAGAAACGGCCAGGAATCCGCCGCCAAGCGGGCGATCGCCAAAGCCGCCGCGGCAATGATCGCCCCCGGACAGGTGGTGATCCTCGATGGTGGAACCACCTCCGCTGAATTGGTGAAACACCTGCCGCCCACGCTTGAGGCCACCATTGTCACCCACAGCCCCAGCGTCGCGGTCGGTCTGGTTGATCACCCCAAAGTGGAAGTGATCCTGATTGGTGGGCGGTTGTACAAACATTCGATCGTCAGCGTAGGCGCGGCGGCGGTTGAGGCGATGTCGCACATTCGTGCCGATATTTACTTTATGGGTGTGACCGGCGTACACCCCACCGCCGGCCTGAGCACCGGCGATCTTGAAGAGGCCTATATTAAACGCGCGCTGGCGGCGCGAGCGGCCGAAACCGTGGTGTTGGCCTCTGCCGCCAAGCTGAATGCCGCCTCACAATATGCGATTGGTGATATCACCCTGGCGCAAAGCATTATTGTCGAACGCTCGACCGATGCCACACTGATTACCCCGTTGGAACAAGCCGGAGTGACTGTCATTAAGGCCTAAACAACGTCAAATAATGCGGCAAATTCCGCATTATTTGTGATTTATGTCACTTTTTTATGCAACGACATGGCAATTTTCATCATTTTGTTTTTATACTGATCTGCACTTTACCTACAACAAAATAACGAGTGCACATCATGATTGACTCCCGCCTTCCGCTGACCGACATCCACCGTCACCTCGACGGCAACATCCGTGCGCAAACCATCCTCGATCTGGGCCGTCAGTTTAACCTTGCCCTGCCGGCCGACGAATTGGCAGCCCTGCGTCCACACGTGCAAATTACCCATGCCGAACCGGATCTGGTCAGCTTTTTGCAAAAGCTGGACTGGGGTGTGGCGGTGTTGGGCGATTTAGATGCCTGTCGTCGTGTCGCTTACGAAAATGTTGAAGATGCTGCCAACGCCGGTCTGCACTATGCCGAACTGCGTTTCTCGCCGTATTACATGGCGATGAAACACCAGTTACCGGTGGCTGGGGTGGTAGAAGCGGTGATTGATGGCATTCGTTCCGGTTCTCGCGATTTGGGCATTGATGTGCGCCTGATCGGCATCATGAGCCGTACCTTCGGCGAGGCCGCCTGTTTGCAAGAGCTGGAAGGCCTGCTGGCACACCGTGATGGTATTACCGCGCTGGATCTGGCCGGTGACGAACTCGGTTTCCCTGGCAGCCTGTTCCTCAATCATTTCAACCGTGCCCGTGATGCAGGTCTGCGCATCACCGTGCACGCCGGTGAAGCCGCTGGTCCGGAAAGCATCTGGCAGGCGATCCGCGAACTGGGTGCCGAACGCATCGGCCACGGTGTGAAAGCCGTTGAAGATCCGGCATTGATGGATTTCCTGGCGGAACAGGGTATTGGTATCGAGTCCTGCCTGACCTCTAACATTCAGACCAGCACTGTGCCGTCACTGTCGCAGCATCCGCTGGCGAAATTCTTGCGCCACGGCGTAATGGCGTCGATCAACACCGACGACCCGGCGGTTCAGGGCATCGAAATTGAGCATGAATACCTGGTCGCGGCACCACAGGCCGGGCTGACAGAGGCGGAGATCCGCACCGCTCAAGAAAATGGCCTGAAAATGGCGTTCCTCAGCGAGCAGGAAAAGCAGGCGCTGCGCGATAAAGTTCGCGGCTAATTGAAGAATGGGTCCAATGTTGCGTCATACATGTCAGTTAAGCCTGACAGATGATTTCGTTGGTACCTGTTAGTTGCGTGCAAGGGGAATTGCCACAAACGTAGGGCAATTA